>NZ_CP090841.1:882500-5682500 GCF_001888885.2 Streptomyces viridifaciens | reverse complement strand
CACCGACGTCACCTGCGCGGCCGCCAAGGTCAAGGCCATGACCCAGCCGCAGTACGACGCCTTCATCCGGGTCAACGACCCGCAGCTGGACTCGGTGACCGCCGACACCGACCTGGTCACCCTCGGGATCGGCGGCAACGACCTCGCCGCCAGCGACCTCGGCCTCGGCGAGCTGGTCGCCACCTGCATCGCCGGCGCGACCGTCAACCCGCTCGGCACGCCCTGCAAGGACGTCTACCACCACGGCTACTGGGACTGGAACACCTGGTCCTGGCAGTACGGCAACGACGACCTGGCCGAGCGGGTCACCACCACCATCGCCCCGCAGATCGCCACCACCCTCCAGCAGATCCACGCCAAGGCGCCCAGGGCCCGGGTGCTGCTGGTCGGTTACCCGTCCGTGCTGCCCGCCGACGGCTCCGCGTGCATCCTGCGCCAGCCGGTGACGCCGGGCGACGTCGAGTACATGTACGGGGTGCTCAACAAGCTGAACGCCGCCCTGAAGTCCACCGCGGCCGCCAACGGCGCGACGTACGTGGACACCGCGACGCCGACCCGCGGACACGACGTCTGCTCCGACGACCGCTGGATCGAGGGCGCGCTGCCCGGCTCGCCCGCCGTGCCGTTCCACCCGAACGCGACCGGCGAGCAGGTGATGGCGAACGCGGTCCTCGCCGCGCTGAGGTAACCACGGCGGCAACGGGCTCCGGAAGGTCCCGAACGACGGCACGGGGCTCCGGAAAGACCCCGAGGGGCCGATGACCAGACCCCGGTCACCGGCCCCTCGGTTGCGTTCGGCGCTTTTCCGCGGCTATTCCGCCTCTGCGGCGGAGGCGGCCGCCAGCCCGGCCGACCACTTCTCCTCGACCTTGCCGAACTTCCAGAACGCGATCGCCCCGATCCAGGTCAGCACGAACAGGCCGACGATCGCGTAGCCGACGAAGTTCAGGTCCAGGTCGCCGATCCAGGCGATCGGCCCGCTGGTGATGTCCAGCTTCTCGCCGAGCAGGCCGATCAGCTCGACCAGGCCGATGACCAGCGCGACCAGCACCGACAGCCCGGTGACGGTCAGGTTGTAGTAGATCTTGCGGACCGGCTTGGAGAACGCCCACTCGTAGGCGAAGTTCATGAACGAGCCGTCGATGGTGTCCAGCAGGCTCATCCCCGCCGCGAACAGGATCGGCAGCGTCAGCAGCGCGTACCAGGGCAGCGAGAAGGCCGCCGCGCCGCCCGCCAGCACCAGCAGGGACACCTCGGTGGCGGTGTCGAAGCCCAGGCCGAACAGCAGGCCCACCGGGTACATGTGCCAGGACTTGCTCACCGCCCGGGTGACCTTGCCGAGGATCCGGTTCATCAGCCCGCGCCGCTCCAACTGGCGCTCCAGCTCGGCCTCGTCGTACTCGCCCAGGCGCATCCGGCGGAACACCCGCAGGATCCCGTTGAAGGCGCCCAGGTTGATCAGACCGAGCAGCAGCAGGAACGAGCCGGAGACGGTGGTGCCGATCAGGCCGGTCATCCGGTGCAGGGTCGAGTCGTCCGCCTCCACCTGGTCGGCGAGCGTGCGGATGCCGAAGGCCAGCAGCGCGCACAGGCCGAAGACGATCGAGGAGTGCCCGAGCGAGAACCAGAAGCCGACCGACAGCGGCCGCTTCCCCTGGCCCATCAGCTTGCGGGTGGTGTTGTCGATCGCCGCGATGTGGTCCGCGTCGAAGGCGTGCCGCATCCCGAGGGTGTAGGCGGTCAGGCCCATGCCCGCGCCGAACACCTGGCCACCGACGTCGTAGTGCTCGGGCGCGACCAGGGCGAGCAGGGTGAACCAGCCGATGACGTGCAGCGCGAGGATGAAGCCGCCCATCCCGGCCAGCCGGATCCACTCCTCACGGGTGAGCCGGTCGCGCCATCTGACGGGTGCGGCGCCTGCCGGGGCACCCGGGGCGGTGCTGGGCATCCTGTGGTCCTTTCGGGTGATCCGGGCGGAGCTGGGCCATCTTTCCCCGCTCGGGCGAGCAGTTGCAAGTCATGCGCAAATGCCGGACGGCGGCGAACCGATCCACGACGGCGCAGGCCGGGGGCGCGCGACCCACCGCCGCGCGCTTCCGGGGCATCACCGCCGCGGGGCCTTCGTCAGGAAATCGGGCGCTTCCTCCCCTAGGGTCGGAATGCCGACCTCCTCACCCAGGGTCGGAATGCCGACGCCCACGGCGCGATCCCCTCCGCGCCCCCGGCCGCTCGGCGCTCACCGGCCCGGGATTCGATGGGAGCGGCCATGCCGTCGTACCCCTTCCACACCACCCGCGAGGACGTCCGCATCCCGCTGCCCGACGGCACGGAGCTCGCCGCCCGTGTGTGGCGCCCGGTCGGCGGCGAGCCCGTCCCCGCCCTGCTGGAGTACTCGGCCGACCGCCTCGGCGACCGCACCGCCGCCGAGGACGCCCGCCGCCACCCCTGGTACGCCGGCCACGGGTACGCCGCCGTCCGGGTCGACACCCGCGGCCACGGCAACTCCGGCGGCCTGCCCGGCGAACCCGGCGACGAACAGGAACTCGCCGACGGCACCGCCGTCATCGACTGGATCGCCCGCCGCCCCTGGTGCAGCGGCCGGGTCGGCCTGCTCGGCGTCGGCGCCGCCGGGACCACCGCGCTGCGGCTCGCCGCCCGGGTGCCGGACACCGTCGGCGCGGCGGTCACCGCCTGCCCCCAGGGCGGCCACCGCCTCGGCGGCGCCCTCCTCGCCGCCGACCTGCACACCCGGCTCACCGCGCTGGTCGCCGACGCCGCCCTGCCCCCGGACCCGCTCCGGCTCGGCGACGCCTGGCGGCCCGGCTGGCTGGCCCGGCTCGAATCGCTGGAACCCCCGGTCGACGCCTGGCTCGCCGCCGGGGACACCACCGTGCCGGTGTCCGTCCCGGTCCTCGCAGTGGCCGGCTGGGGCGACCCGTCCTGCTCCTTCGTGCTGCGCCTGCTCTCCGAGTCCCCCACCGCCCGCGCCCTGATCGGCCCCTGGCCGCACGGCCTGCCCGAGGCCGCCCTGCCCGAGACCCTGCGCTGGTGGGACCACTGGCTGCGGGGCGTCGACACCGGCGTCGCCAAGGAACCGGCCCTGCGCAGCTGGATCAGCACCCGCTGGACCGGCGACGAGGCCTGGCCCTCGCCCGACGTCCGGGAGATCCACTGGAACCTCGACGGGCAGCTGCGCACCGCCGGCACCGCCTCCGACGACCGCTACGTCCACGTCCGCTCCCCCCAGCACACCGGCCTCAACGCCGGCGCGTACGTCTCGCACGGTCGCGCCGCCGAACAGCCGCCGGACCAGCGCGAGGAGGACGGGCGCTCGGTCTGCTTCGACTCCCAGCCGCTGCCCGAGCCCGTCGAACTGCTGGGCATCCCCGTCGCGCGACTGCGGCTGCGCTCCGACAGCAGGCCCGTCCAGGTGGTGGCGCGACTGTGCGCGGTCGGCCCCGACGGCGATTCCACCCTGCTCACCCGCGGCGTGCTGACCGCCGCCGGCCCGGACGCCGAGGTCGAGCTCGCCGCCTGCGCCGCGACCGTCCCGGCCGGACACCGGCTCCGGCTCGCGTTCTCCTCCGTCTACTGGCCCTGGGTGTGGCCGCCCGCCGACGACACCGGGTACGCCCTCGACCCGTCCCGCTCCACCCTCAGCCTGCCGGTCCGCCACCTGGCGGCCGACGTCGGCGCCCCGCCCGTCACCTTCGAGACCCCCTCGCTGCCCGACCCACTGGCCGTCCACCTCACCGAACCGCTCACCGCCCGGCCCGAACACCTCACCGTGCACGACATCGGCCGCCACGAATGGCGCACCGAACTCTCCCCCGCCACCGACGGCACCCGCACCCACCCCGACGGCCTGGTCCGCGACGAGCACACCGTCACCGCCTACCGCATCCTCACCGGCGCCCCGCTCAGCGCCCAGGCCCGCACCGACCGCACCGTGCGGCTGGAGCGGCCGGACCTCGGCTGGGACGTGACCGTCCAGACCCGGACGCAACTGCGCTGCGACGCCGGGCACTTCATCAGCGTGGTGCAGCTGCGGGCGCTGGAGGCGGGGTCGGTGGTGTTCACCCGGGAATGGCAGCACCGGGTGGAACGAGAGAGTTGATCAAAGATATCCTTATGCACTTGCCTTGATTTTCCCGCTTGGCTTATAAATGGCCGCATGAAAACCCTCGGCCTGATCGGCGGAATGAGCTGGGAATCCACCGCCGAGTACTACCGCACCCTGAACGAACTCACCCGCGCCCGGCTCGGCGGCCTGCACTCCGCCCGACTCGTGCTCCACTCGGTCGACTTCGCCGACATCGAGCAGCTGCAGGCGGCGGGGCGGTGGGAGGAGGCCGGCGCCGTCCTCGCGGACGCGGCCCGCTCACTGGAGGCCGCGGGCGCGGAACTGCTGCTGATCTGCACCAACACCATGCACAAGGTCGCCGACCAGGTCGCGGCCGCGGTGACCGTCCCGCTGCTGCACCTGGCCGACGCCACGGCGGACGCGGTCCGGGCGGCGGGCTTGCGGCGGATCGGGCTGCTGGGGACGGCGTTCACCATGGAACAGGACTTCTACCGGGGCCGGTTGGCCTCCGGCGGCCTGGACGTCCTCGTCCCCGACGCCGAGTCCCGCGCCCTGGTGCACCGGGTGATCTACGAGGAACTGTGCGTCGGGGTGGTCCGCGAGGAGGCGCGGACGGCGTACCGGCAGGTCATCCAGGAACTGGTCGCGGCGGGCGCCGAAGGCATCGTCCTCGGCTGCACCGAGATCGAACTCCTCGTCGGGCCCGGGGACAGCCCCGTCCCGGTCTTCCCCACCGCCCGCCTGCACGCCGAGGCCGCCGTGTCGGCCGCCCTGGCGGAGGACTGACCTACCCTCCCGGGGTCGACACTTCCCTCGCCAACCAGTCCAGGTACCAGTCCCGGAACTGCGGCCCGGGATTCAGGCCCTTGTCGTACGCGAGGTCGTCCGACCACACCTGGCCACGGGCCTCGCCGGTCACCACCAGCCGCAGGAACCCACCGCAACCGAGCTCGGACAGCACCATCGATCCGGTGAACCAGCAGGGGTCGAAGGACTCGTCGTCCGGGGTGTGCCGGGCGCAGATCTCCAACTCGGGCCAGGGCTGGAACCGTTCGGTGTGCGGGAAGGGGACGGCGAAGTGATCGGCCCAGTCGGGGCCCAGGTCGGTCTGCAGGCGAGCCCAGGTGGTACTGCCCCAGCGGTACAACCCGTAGTTCGGACCGGCGCCGCCGCCTCCGACGGTGGTGATGAACGCCCGGTACGAAGACGGAAGTTCGAAACCGTGCGCCGCCTCGAAGCGGGCGATCTCCGGCTCCGGCACCGGCGGATCCAACCGGTACCGGTGCCGGTTCGCGCCGAAACGCCGGTACCGCGGATCCGCCTCTGCCAGCTCCCGCAGTCGTGCGCGTACGCCCTCGACGTCCCACATGTCGCCCATGCTCGCACGGCGGGGCCTGCCGACCCCTACCGTGGGGGGATGCGCGAGGAACAGCCGTACTGGAACACCAATGTGGCGCGGCACGCCGGGATCCTGCGGGCGGTGCCGCCGGAGTGCGGGGCGGCGCTGGACGTGGGGTGCGGGGACGGGCTGCTGGCGGCGAAGCTGGCGCGGCGGTGCGGCCGGGTGGTCGGGGTGGACAGCTCGGCCGGGATGGTCGCCCGGGCCCGGGCGCTGCACGCCGAACCCACCTTCCTGGAGGGGGACTTCCTGACGGTCGACCTGCCCGCCGAGGGCTTCGACTTCGTCTGCTCGGTGACGGCCGTCCACCACATGGACTTCACGGCCGCGCTGACCCGGATGAGAGAACTGCTCTGCCCCGGTGGGGTGTTGGTGGTGGTCGGCCTGGCGCGGGAGGAGACGGCGGCGGACTGGGCCCGGCGGGTGGCGGCCGCGCCGCTGGTGCGGACGGTGAAGGTGCTCCGGCGGGCCGGGGGCCCGACGGGCATGCCGGAGGCCGCGCCGGGGATGGGCTACCGGCAGGTGCGGGAGGCGGCCGAGCAGGTGCTGCCCGGCGTGCGCTACCGGTGGCACCTGCTACGGCGATACTCGCTGACCTGGCGGAAGCCCTGAACACCCCGGGCGCTGCCCGTGCTCGGCCTGTGCGGCTGCCCCCGAACCACGCCGACCCGCTGGTCTCCGCGTTCCCCGCATTGATTGGCGGCCGGTGCCGCGGCCGTACGGGCAGTCCTCCCGGCCGCCGGGCACGCGCCCGCCAACCCCTTCCTGGTCCTCGTCCTCGTCGAGGGCGACCAGATCCCGGGACGCCCCTGGCCGAGTCTCGCCCCCGCATCCCCCGCCGCGCTGCACGGTTACTGCTGAGGCCGGCCGCTCAGCGCTGGGCGACGGCCGCGGCGAGCAGCATTCCGGCCGGGAGCAGCGCGACGAACACGAAGAGGAGCCCGAGTACCCGACCGCCCGCGGCGTACCACCGGGTGGGCTCGAGGCCCAGCAGGCCCAGGGCCCACGGCGAGACGTAGCCCGCGCCGTGCCTGCGCACCGCGTCGGCGATCAGCTGCCGGCGCCCGCCGTCGGCGAGCAGGACCACCCAGCCGCCGGAGCGGTCCGCCAGCGAGACGAAGGTCCGCGCACCGTCCCTCGAAATAGCCTCCCAGGCGCGCACGATTGCGAGGTCCCGCAGGTCCACCTCCCGCTCGCCCGACCAGGTGCGCGCCCGCACCACCCCGCCGGCCACCCGCACGCTCCTGCGCCGCGCCGTCGCGGCCTCCAGCAGGACGGCGGGCCCGAGCGCCGCCACCAGCCCGGACGCGATCAACGCCCCCGAACGCGCGAACGCCGGCCCGACCACCAACGGCGGCACCACGACCGCCGCCAGGAGTACGGCCCAGCCGACGGAGAAGAACACGCGCCGTCTTCGTACGGCGCCAGTCGAAGCACTCACCGCGCCAACGTAGTCCCACCAACCAGCTGGGCACCATGGCTCGTTGCTCACCCGTCCGAGGCAGGGCCCAGCAGGAACAGGAAGTCGGACGGGCCGACTTCCTGCGAAATGCTGTTGAGTTCGTGACAGCTGGTCAGAAGACTGCCGTCATGGCGTGGGGCGCAGGCCGCCCCGGCCGCTGACGTGCGGGGGCGATCGAGGGAGGTGGGCCATGGTGCGGCCGGTGCTGCTGCTGGACGTGGACGGGCCGCTGAACCCCGATGCGGGGAAGCCCCACCGGCGGCCCGAGGGGTACGGCACCCACCGGCTGGTGACGCCGCGCTGGGCGGCCGCCGAGCGCCGCCGGCTCGCCTGGTGGGGCACGCCCCACAAGCGGCCGAAGCCGCTGCGGGTCTGGCTCAACCCGGAGCACGGGCCCGCGCTCACCGCGCTGCCCTACGACCTGGTGTGGGCGACGACCTGGGAGGAGGAGGCCAACGCCTTCATCGCGCCGGTCCTCGGGCTGCCCGAACTGCCGTTCATCACCTGGTCCGAGCCGCGGCCCGAACCGGAGGGCGGGGTGTTCTGGAAGACGCCGGAGATCGTCGCCTGGGCCCGGGGCCGCCCCTTCGCCTGGGTCGACGACCACATCACGGACGCGGACCGCTCCTGGGTCCGGGCCCGTCACGACGGCCCGGCGCTGCTCCACCGCGTCGACCCGAAGGTCGGGCTGACGGCGGGCGACTTCACACGACTTGCGGAGTGGGCCCGCTCGTTGGGCTGAAGCAGTCGGTCAGCCGGGCCGGTGTGCGACGGCTGCGAAGATCGTCACCGACAGGTGGAAAGTGCCCTGTTCGCCGGCGGCCGCCAGGTCTGTGTGGAGCCGGTCGCGCTGCTCCTCCGGGGTCAGCCCGCGTGCCTGCGCGGCCGAGGCGAGTCCGCAAACGCCGGCCCGGATCCGGACGGTGATCTCTCCTGGGCCCAGCCCAGGAGAGAGCCCGGACCCGGGAACGGCGGTCTACCGGGGTGCGTCGGGGTACGCGGCGGTCGCGCGGATCTCGACGAGGAGTCCCGGGCTGGCGAGGCCGCTGACCCCGATGATCGTCCAGGTCGGGTAGGGGGCTCGGACGAGGCGCTTCTTGGCCTCGATGAAGCCGGGCAGGTGCCGGCGGATGTCGACGTGGTAGCTGGTGACGTCGACGAGGGCGGACGTATCGAGGTTCTCCAGCCGAAGGATCTCCTCGATCTTCCGGAGGGCGATCTCGGTCTGCTCCTCGATGGCGTCCGGAATGGTTCCGTCGGCACGGCGGCCGATCGTTCCGGCGATGAACAGGAGGCCGTGCGCGCGGACCGCGGCGGAATAGCCGAAGCTCGCGAAGGCGCTGGTGGTTTGCCCGAAGACTGCGTTGTCCTCGGGAACCTCGACGGTGTGGGCGGTCATTGCGGTTCTCCTCTTTCCTTGTTGACGGGCCGTCGGCTCCGTGGAGTCAGCTGCCCCAGCGGGACGAACGGTAGAAGTGCTCCAGCCGGGTCCGGCCGAAGGTCTCGCGTTCGCGGAGGAGTTCGCCGGGGGTCGTGTACCGGGGTGCGTTCTTCGGGTCCTTCGCGGCCTGCGCGACGATCGCGTCGGTGAGTGAGCGGATCATGTCCAGCCGTGGATAGGCGGCGTGCACGGCGTCGGCCTGCTCGTCGGTGACGGCGTCGACGTGGTTGGCGCCCACTCGACCGCCGAAGTCGAGGGTGACGCCCTCGCGGACGAGCACGCACAGCGTGCCGCGGCGTTCCGCGATGCCCGAGGAGGTGTGCAGGGCGATGGCCTGCCAGACCTGGTCGGCGTCGGCTGCGGATACTCCGCGGTCGGTCAGGAACGAGGCGGCCCGGTCGGCGCCCTCGACCTCGAACCGCTGGCTGTGCGGGCCGTCCGACGCCAGGCCGAGGTCGTGCATCGCGCACGCGGCGAACAACAGGTCGTCCTGGTAGTCGTGGCCGGCGGCCAGGCCGAGCCGGCCGGCCACCAGCCGGGCGAACAGGTAGCTGCGGATGCTGTGGTTGAAGACGGACGGCGTTTCCACCGGCCGGATGAGGTTCACGACGGCGTCGGCAAGCGGTGTGCCGGGCAGCGTGATCAGGTCGGCGGTCGCCTCGTGGGTAGGTCCGGTCATGTCTTCAGCCTGGCCGCGACCCCTCTGACCTGGTGAGAGGCAAAATTTCCATACTTCGATAGAATCTTGCCATGGCAGTGCATCGAGTCGCGGTCCTGGCGCTGGACGGGGTCACCCCGCTCGACCTGGCGATCCCGGCCCAGATCTTCACCGCCCGGCCGGAGACCCCCTACGAGATGACCCTGTGCGCGCTGGACGCGAAGGTGGCCACCAGCGCGGGCTTCGCCCTGGTCGCCGACGGGGGCCTGGAGCAGGTGCGCGCCGCCGACACCGTGATCGTGCCGGGATTCGAACCGCTCCTCCCCTTGCCGGACGCCGTACTCGACGCGTTGGCCGAAGCCCGCGACGGGGGCAGGCGTGTGGTGTCGATCTGCACGGGCGCCTTCGCGCTGGCCGCGGCGGGCGTACTGGACGGGCTGCACGCCACGACCCACTGGAAGCACATCGACGAGTTCGAGCGGGGCTTCCCGACCGTCACGGTCGACCGCGACGTGCTCTACGTCGACGAGGGCGACGTGCTCACCTCGGCCGGAGTGTGCTGCGGCATCGACCTGTGCCTGCACATCGTGCGCCGCGACCTGGGCGCGGAGGTGGCCAACCAGCTCGCCCGCGGTCTGGTCGCCGCCCCGCATCGCGACGGTGGACAGGCCCAGTACGTGCCGGCCCCTGTCGCGGTGGCCGGTGAGGCGTCGCTCTCCAGTACCCGGGGATGGGCCCTGCAACGGCTCGGCGAGCCACTCACGCTGCGCGTGCTCGCCCGCCACGCGGGCCTCTCGCAGCGCACCTTCATGCGCCGGTTCACCGAGGAGACGGGCACGACCCCGTTGCAGTGGCTGCTCAACGCCCGGCTCGGAAGGGCACGGGAAATGCTGGAAACCACGGAGCTCTCGGTGGATCAGGTGGCGCGGGACTGCGGGCTGGGCACGGCAGCCAACCTGCGGCTGCACTTCCGGCGCGCACTGGACACCACCCCCACCGCCTACCGCCGCACCTTCGCACGCTCGACGTCGGACAGTCCGGCCCGTTGACCTGCGTGAGAGACCCTCAGTAGCCGCCCGGTGGTCTGGCCGGGCGGCGTGGGCGGGGTGAGGGGGTCAGGCCACCGGTTGGCGGTCGCGGGCCGGGGCGGCCGTGGTCGCGGTGACGTCGTCCGGGCGGTGGGGCATCCGCAGGACGGCGATCGCGCCGAGGCCGACGACGGCGATGGCGAGGATCAGGGGGGAGAGGAGGGCGAGGCCGATCAGGAGTCGCACGGGGTGTCGTCCTCGGTCTTGTCGTGGTCGTGGGAGCGGAGGAGGGAGAGGAGGTTGAGGACGGTGCTGGCCGGGGCGTTGCCGAAACGGACGAGGACGCGGCCGTCCACGACGCTGTCGGTGGCGGCGGAGGGCCAGAGGAGGCCGAACTTGCGGCCGCGCTCGGCGAGTTCGGCGAGCAGGTAGGCGACTTCGATCTCGGTGTAGGTGCGCATCAGCGGGTCGTCCGGTTCGATCGGACGGCTGCCGCGGTCGTCGGCGGCGGAGGCGGAGGCGGGGGCGGCGCTCACGCGGCGGCGTCCAGCTCGAACCAGACGGACTTGCCGGCCTTGCGGGGCTCCGTGCCGAAGCGGTGGGTGAGCGAGCGGACGAGGTGCAAGCCCCGGCCGGAGACGGCGTAGGGGTCGGGGTCGTCGCGCTGGGCGGGGAACAGCGGGTTCTGGTCGCTGACGGAGACGCGCAGGACGCTGCCGATGATGAGGACGACCACCAAGGGCGCCGCACTGCCGCCGTGGCGCCAGGCGTTGACGAAGAGTTCGAGGAGCGCGACCTCGGCGTCGGCGACCAGGTCGGGCTTCCACCCGGCGCGCGAGGTGGCCTCGCGCAACTCCTCGCGCGGGACCGACCAGTCAGGGGGGAGTTCGAGGGAGAACACGAAGGAACCTCCGTGGGAGTCGAGAGACGCCTCAGAGCGATTGATGGTCACTCAGGAGAGATCGCTCGAAGCGTGATCGTGATGCGAGCGCACAGCGAGACACCTGGCGATTGCCGTCTGTGTGCGGCTCGTCACAGTCAGCATGGGGCCAAGAGCTTGCTCTTGGCAACTCGTCTCAGAATTTTGGATATATCCAATTCGAACGCCAACCCCGGCCCCTAGAGTGGAAGTTGCCGGTGGCGAACGTGACCGCCGGGAAGGCAGACTGGTCGGCAAGGCTCAGGAAGGGCGGGGATGGCCGGAACAACGGGTCCAACGGTTCGACGGAGGCAACTCGGAGCCGAGCTGCGCCGCAGGAGAGAGGAAGCCGGCCTCTCGCACGAGGAAGTCGGCGAAGCCCTGAGCGGCATGAGTCAGCCGAAGCTGTCCCGCATCGAGAACGGCCGTGGTGCCATCAAGGTGGACGACGTCCGGCGACTCCTTGCGCTGTACAAATGCGAGGACAACGAGCTGGTCGCTGCCCTCGTGGAGTTGGCCAAACGAGGTTCTCAGCGCGGAACATGGTGGCAGAGCTACAGCGCTGACATCGGCGAGCCGCTCGGCAACCTCATCTCGCTGGAGTCAAGCGCTGCATCCATGCGGTCCTACGAGGGCTTCTTCATCCCCGGTCTTCTTCAGACGCCCGCCTACGCACGCGAGATCATCAAGAAACTCACTCTTCGCCCCGAAGTCAATGTCGAGGCGCTCGTCGACGTTCGCATGGCACGCCAGAGTGCCTTGACGAGGACAGAGCCGCTCACACTGTGGGCCGTGATCCACGAGGCAGCGATCCGGTCCGGAGTAGGCGGACCGAAGGTCATGGCGGAGCAACTTGCGAGGATCGCTGACCGCGCCAGTCAGCCCAACATCAATGTCCAGGTGATGCCCATCGGCGCGCCTGCTCACCATGGCATGGGCGGCGCCTTCTCCATCCTCGGATTTCCGCAACGGCAGGATCTCGATGTCGTCCTCGTAGAAGGAGCGTTGAACGACCTCTGGGTCGAGGATGCTGCGGCTGTGGCGCTCTACGCGGCGAAGTTCGACGCCATTCGAGCGGACGCTCTGGGCCTCGACGACTCCCTCGCCCTGATCATCGAACAGAGAGACAAGCTCACATGACGTCCATCCCGAATGCAGCCGCCGTCACCACGGTCTGGCAGAAGTCATCCCATAGCAACGAGTCGACCAACTGTGTCGAGTTCGCGATCAGCAGTGGTCCGGTCACACTCATTCGAGACAGCAAGAACCCTTCCGGTCCCGCTCTCGCCATCGACCGCGCGGCACACACTGCGTTCATCCAGGCCGTCGCCGCCGGGGAATTCGACTTCGGGCTCGTCTGAGTACCATTTCGCGGCGCCTCGCCCGATCCCGGGCGAGGCGCCGCCGTCCATCACTCCCCCTCGGGGACCTCCACGATCAGCAGGGTCCCCCGGCTGCCCGGCCGCACCGCGTGCCGAGCACCGGCCGGCACCTGGCACAGTTCACCGGCGCCGACCGTCAGCGCCTCCCCCTCCACGTCCAGTTCCAGGACGCCATCAGCAACGAACAGCACCTCGGCCGTCCCGTGCACCTCCTGCTCCAGTTCCCGGCCGTCCATCCGCAGCACCTTCACCGCCGTCGTCCCGACCCGTCCCAGCACCACCGAGCGCCAGGCGTCGGGCAGTTGGGCCGCACATTCCCTCAGGTCCACCAAGCTCATGGCCAGGGACGCTACCCGCGCCAGCCACCGAGTTGGTCGACCGTTTGGCAAAACCTGCCAGGATCACCAGGGTGAACGCTCGCGCGCTGTACGAGGCGCTACTCGACACCGAAGGCCCCTACGAGGACGTCATCGCCCCCTGGCTCGCCCAGGCCGCCACCGACGACTACCGGGCCCGTCTCCGCATCACCGCCACCCCTCACGACCGCTGGTGGGCCGACAACGGGGACCTCCTCGAAGAGCTCTACGCCCTCAGCCGCGTCAGCGACTTCCTCCTCCTCGACCCCCAGCTCCCGCCCTACCTCCTCCTCTTCACCGCCCTCGGCATGACCCCCTTCGACACCCTCTCCCCCTTCGACCCCTTCCTGCACGAGATCACCGAGGTCGAACAGGCCGACGACCCTGACACCCCCATCGAGATCCTCGGCGCCCGCTGGCCCGGCCTGATGCTCGGCGAGCTGCTGTTCAGCCGCGCCGGCGTCCGAGTCAGGGCCGGCGCCGCCCACGCCGAGCGCGGGGTGGCCGACCGCTGGCCGCTCTACTGGACCCACCGCCGCGCCCACCGCCCCACCCGCGACCTCTCCCAGGGCTGGGGCAGCAACTCCCAGTGGCGCACCGACTTCCGCCTCGACTACCGCACCCCCGACGGCGACCTGCTGAACGTCGCCGAGGACGCCCCGATCGACGGCCGCCCCGACCTCCACCCCGACGCTCCTCACAACCTCGGGCCCGACGAGCGCCTCCTCACCCCCGCCGAACGCCGCGAACTCCTCCGCCACCGCACCTTCCTGCGCACCCCCGCCGCCTCTTCCGACCCTGCCTGGGCCGCAGACCTCTTCCCCTTCGAGTGGCGCCTGCCCGCCGGCATTGAATAATGAGCTGGAGGCGCACTGGCGGCTACGACCTCAACGTGCTCGCCCACCGGCTCGGTATCAAGGACTCCGGTGAAGTCGACGACCGCCGGCCGTTTCTCGTCTACGTCATGGGGCCGGGAATCGGGGACGAGGAGCTGTCTTTGCTGGTCGACTGGGATCTACATCGGCGATAGGTGCGCTTCCATGGTCCGGCTCATCGGGTAGACGCGCTCTGCGGGCAGGAGTCGCTGCGCCTGGGCGGCGCGTCCGTTCCGGACGAGCGCTGCGGCCTTGTGGACCTGCGGGGTGAGGTCAGTGAGGCCGACGACCCATTCTTCGGCGAACGTGCGGATCAGGTGGCGACCGATTCCGACCTGGATGCTGTAGTGGTTCAGAGCCGCTCCACGCAGCGAGCGCTCGGGGTCCCACTGCAGGTGCACGGCAGCTTGAGCCACTGCCTTTGGATCCGCGGTCGTATGTACGGCCTGGGACAGGGCCTGCTCCCAGCCTTCCCGTGTCATCCGCACTGCGAGGACGCGCTCCTGCCCTGGCTTGCGGGCCCAGTTGCTGCGGTGCATCAGCCACAGGAACGAGGGCTTGATCCACGTCATTCGCTGGAACGAGAACGGGGTGACGAAGCGTCCCGCCCGCAGTGCGGCGTCGGCGATCGTGGATGAGTATGCCTGGTAGACAACGATGGTACGGGCATCGTAGTCGGCACGGATCTGATGCTGCGGCGTCATGCACCGCACGTTGCCATCCGCCGTACGGGTGCCGCCAACGGTTTCCCACCGCGTGCGGCCCCATTCCGACCGCCGCCGGAGAGCAGTTGTACGAGGAGGCGGAGCGGATCACCGCCACCGTGGGCACCGCCCTGGAGCGGGTGCGCGAGGCCGCGCGGGGCGAGCAGCGACTGGTGGTCGCCTTCTCCCCCGGCCTGCGCGTGTCGGAGGCGATCCGGGCGTTCACGGCCCGCCACCCCCACGTCACGGTCGACGTGCTGCCGCTGCGCTGGTGGGAGCAGGACGCGCCGCTGCGCGACGGCCGCGCCCACGTCGGCTACCTGCGGCGGCGCTTCGACGACGCCGGCCTGCGCACCGTCCCGATCGGCCGGGAGACCAAGGTCGCGTGCCTGCCCGTGACCCACCCGCTGGCCGCCCGCTCGAGCCTCACCACGGCCGACCTCGACGGCGAGCCGGTCCTCGACACCCGGGCCCGGCGGACCTACACCCTGGACGAGAAGTTCGAGCTCATCGCCGCCGGGCAGGGTGTCGCCCTCGTCCCGGTGAGCATCACGGGCTCCTACTCCCGCCCCGACCTGGTCTATCTCCCGGTCACCGACTTCCCACCCGTGGAAACCTGCCTCGCCGTCCCGGCGGGCGGCGACGGTCCGGGCCCCGTACGCGAGTTCCTCGACCTCGCCGTCCCCGCGCTGCGGCAGGCGGCTCAGTCCCGCACCGCGAGGTCCTGACTCCCCACCACCTTCAGTAGCCGCAGCGCGGAGTGCGAGGGGGTGCCGGGGGCGGCCGTGTAGAAGATCGTCCACTGGTCCCGGTGCGGGTCGTGGAGTGCCTCGCAGTCGAGGTCGAGTGGGCCGACCACCGGGTGCACGATGCGCTTGCTGGTCGAGCGGCGCACTTCGACGTCCTGACGGGCCCACAGGTCGCGGAACTCGGCGCTGCCCGCGAGCAGCCGGTCGACCAGGCGGCGCAGGTCGCTGTCGGCGGGGTAGCGGGCGGCGGCGGAGCGAAGGTCGGCGACCGCGCGGCGGGCGAAGTCGGCCTGCCCGGCGGGGTCGTGGAGGGCGCGGGCGTCCGGGTCGGTGAAGAAGCGCCAGATCAGGTTGCGCTCGCCGGGCGGCAGGGCGGAGAAGTCGCCGAGCAGGGCGGCTGCCATGGCGTTCCAGGCGAGGACGTCGCGGGCGGCGCTGCAGACCATGGCCGGGGTGTCGTCCAGCCGGTCGAGCAGGTGCAGGATGCCGGGCCTTACGTCGCGGGGCATGGCGCTCGGGGGCAGCGGCGGCTCGCCGACCAGGTGGTGCAGGTGGGCGGTCTCGTCCTCGGACAGCCGCAGGGCCCGGCTGATCGCCCCGATCATCTGCCGGGACGGGCGCGGGCCACGGCCCTGTTCGAGCCGGATGTAGTACTCCACCGACATCCCGGCGAGCTGAGCGACCTCCTGGCGGCGCAGGCCCGGGGTGCGGCGCCGGCCCCCGGCCGGCAGGCCGACGTCGGCGGGCTGGATGCGGGCGCGCCAGCGCCGCAGGAAGGCGGCCAGCTCCGCCCGGTCCACGTGTTCCACACCCCAAGTCTGGCCCTGCCGCCGCGCGCCGACCATGGGACCGCCGGTACCACCCTCGGCAGTGCTCTCCCGCGCTTCGTACGGCCCGGCCAAGGTGGTGCACATGAACGACAACCACGGCAACCACCGCATCGTCCTGATCACCGGCGCCAACAAGGGCATCGGCCTGGCCACCGCCGGCGAACTCGCCCGCGCCGGACACACCGTGCTGATCGGCGCCCGCGACCCCGAGCGCGGCGCCGCGGCCGCCACCGGGCTGGCCGAGCAGGGCCTGGACGCCCGCTCCGTCCGCCTGGACGTGACCGACCCGGCGACCATCGCCGCCGCGGCCGAACTGATCGCCGCCGAGTACGGCCGGCTGGACACCCTGGTCAACAACGCGGGCATCACCCGGGACTTCGGCACCACCCCGGAGACCCTGCCCCTCGACGACCTGCGCGAGACGTACGAGACCAACGTGTTCGGCGTCGTCGCCGTCACCAACGCCATGCTGCCGCTGCTGCGCAGGTCCCCGGCCGGCCTGATCGGCAACGTCTCCAGCGGCCTCGGCAGCTCCGCCGTCCTCACCGACCTCGACCACCCGGCCGGGGAGCACGCCATGCTGCTCGGCTACAACACCTCCAAGGCCGCGCTCAACGCCGTCACCCTGGTCTACGCCCGCAGTCTGCGGGACGCCGGCATCAAGGTCAGCTCGCTGGAGCCGGGCCACTGCGCGACCGACCTCAACCACCACTCCGGGCCGTCCAGCGTCGAGGAGGGCGGCCGCCGGATCGCCCGCCAGCTGGGCGAGGCGCTGGCGGGGCCGAGCGGCCAGTTCTTCCACCCGGAGGGCGGCAACTACCCCTGGTAGGCGGCGATGAGGCCGGGCAGCTCGCGCATGTCGTCGAACACGACCGTGCCCGGCCCGGCCAGCCGCTCCGCCGCCGTCACGCCGCCCGCGTAGCCGAGGGCGCGCATCCCGGCGGCGCGGGCGGCCTGCACGCCGGGCCCGCTGTCCTCGACCACCAGGCAGCGGGCCGGATCGACGCCCATGCGGCGGGCGGCGTGCAGGAAGAGGTCGGGCGCGGGCTTGCCGCGCCCGACCTCGGTGGCGCTGAAGATCCGGCCCTCGAACCGGCCGTACAGCCCGGTGCGGCCCAGGGTGTGGCGCATCTTCTCGTGCGTCCCGCTGGACGCCACACAGGTCGGCAGCGCCAACGTCTCCAACGCGTCCAGCGCCTCCGGCAGGCCGTCCACCGGAGTCAGCCCTGCGTCCACGGCCTCGGCGTGCAGTTCGCGGAAGCGCTTGTCGAACAGCGTCGCGGTCTCCTCGTCGAACCGCTCGGCGACCATCGCGTGGTTGGCCGCCTCGGACCGCCCGACGAACCGCTCGATCGCCTCGGCCTCGGTGAGCGGCCAGCCGAACTCCTCCCCCAGCTGCACCAGGACGCGCACGGCGATCACCTCGCTGTCCACCAGGACGCCGTCGCAGTCGAATATCACCAGTTCTATCGGCTCGATCATCCGATGAGCATAGGACGCCCCCGATCCGGTCAGGGCCCCGGCGGCGGGAAGTTCGCCGCCGACTGCGGAACGCTGTCCGGCAGGTGCAGGGAGTTGAACGAAGCCGGAGCAAACAGCAGGGCCCGGCGGCCGAAGCCGCCGGGCCCCTACCGATGTGGCGTCAGCTGGTCTGGATCGAGGCGTCGTCGATCACGAAGCTGGTCTGCAGCGAGGAGTCCTCGGTGCCGGTGAACTTCAGGGTGACGCTCTTGCCCGCGTAGGCGGACAGGTCGAAGGTGCGCTGCTGGTAGCCGGCCGCGGCGTCCGCGTTGGAGTAGGTCTTCAGCGTGGTGCCGTTCACCGAGACGGTCAGCTTGTCGTACGCCGTCGAGCCGGTCTCGGCGGTGTCGATGTGCAGCCAGAAGCTCAGCGTCGCCTTGCAGCCCGCCGGGACGGTGACCGTCTGGGACAGCGTGTCGGTGTGGCTGCTGCCGTAGCCGTCCAGGTAGGCCTTCCAGCTTCCGCCGTGGGCCGCCTCCGAGGAGCTGTTGTCGACCACGCCGCTCGAAGCCGTCCACGGCGCCGCCGAGCCCGTCTCGAAGCCCGGGTTGCCGAGCAGCTGGGCCGGGGTGCAGGAGCCGCCGCCGCTGCCGGCGACCGTCCAGCCGAAGCTGGTGGTGGCCGACTTGCCGGCCGCGTCGGTGACGGTGACGGTGACGGTGGAGCTGCCGGCGGTGGAGACGGTGCCGGAGATCAGGCCGGTCGAGGAGTTGATCGACAGCCCGGCGGGCAGGCCGGTCGCGCGGTAGGACAGCGGGGCGGTGCCGCCGGAGGCGTTGATCTGGAGGCTCACCGCACCGCCGACCGCGGTGGACTGGTCACCGGGGCTGGCCACCGACACGGCGGCGCCGGCCGGCTTGGTGAGCAGGCAGCCGGGCACGGTGAGGTCGATGGCGCGGCTGGAGTTCAGGCAGGTGGTGAACCAGTAGGTCTCCTCGCCGTAGCTCTGGCCCTTGGTGGCCGTGGTGGACCCGTCGGCGGCGACCTCACAGGGGTTGTTGAGGGTGCACATCTCACCGTCGTCGTTGCCGGTGTTGTTGATGCCGACGATCCGCCCGCTCGCGGAGTCGATGATCGGCGAACCGGACGTGCCGTGCGTGGTGTTGCAGCCGGAGCTGTAGCGCAGCGAGTCGTGCCAGGTCCACTGGTCCTCGCGCAGGGTGGGCACGAACCCGTTGACGGAGCAGTTCCAGACCTGCTTCCAGTACGAGGACGGGATGTACATCGAGGCGCCGTCGGTGGGGTGGGCGTCGTTGACGGTCAGCGCGGTGGCGCCGTACTTGGAACTGATCGAGCCGTAGGTGTCGGTGAGTTCGTAGAGCGCGACGTCGGTACCGGTCATCGTCGCGTAGATCACCTTGTCGGCCTGGACGGTGCCGAGGCTGTTGCCGGCACCGTCCAGCAGGGTGCCGCTGCGGCTGGCGCTGACGTTCTGGATGACCTGGCCGTACGGGGGCATGGTGGGCAGGCAGTGCCCGTTGGTGAGCATCATGGCCCGGTCGCCGGCCACCGAGGCCGGGAACCGGACCAGCGAGGCCGAGCAGTCGTCCAGGGCGATGGTGGACGTCAGGTCGGCCGCCTGGGCGGCGTGCGCGGGGACGGCGGCTAAGGCCAGCCCGCCCGCGACGACGGCGCTCGTACCGGCCACCGCGACAAGTCTCTTGAACATGGCTCTCCTTGTGGGGGATCGCGGGGTGCCCGGCTGGTCGCCGAGGCCCGCGCGCACGAAAGTGCCATGGTCACTTCAAGTGGTCAACAGTTCCCGCACAACTCGCCACTGCACAGGATGGGTTGTGCCACCAAATGGCAACGACCCGTCCTGGTATGCCCGTTACGGGCAGCTGCGGTGAACGCTACGGCTGCGGGAAGGAGTTCGGATCCACGTCGTTGGTCTTGGCGTTGCCGTCGGCCACCGGCTGCAGGGTGATCTCCCAGGAGGTCGAGGTGCTGCCGGTCTCGTACGGGAAGATGTCCTCGAACTTGGTGAAGGCGCAGTTCTGCGTGAAGGCCTTGGTCGCGGAGTCCCAGTCCGCACCCTCGGAGACATAGACGTCATACGTCCCGTCCTCCACGCCCTCGACGCTGGCCTTCTGTCCCTTGGCCACGAACACCGAGTGCACCGCCTTGCCGTTCAGCACGAGCGAGACGACCGCGTCCACCTTGCCGCCGTTGTCCACCTTGAACACCCCCTCGCCGCGCAGCTTGCCCTTGCTGACCATCGTGCCGTTGTCCAGCGAACGGGATTGCTGCTTGGGCAGCGGCGGGACGCTGAGGCTCGCCGAGTAGCCGACCGCCGACAGTTTGGTGAGGAGTGTCGAGACCGACGCCAGCCCCTGCGAGTCACCGAGTTTCGCCTCGGCCGAGCTCAGGGCGCAGACGTCCCTCGCCTTGATCGCGCCACGGACGTTCGCAACATCTTCCTGGAGCACGCTCAACACGTTCGCCAGGTCATGCCTGTCCTCCGCGGCCGCAGCCGGGGCGTCCGCCACGTTCAGAGCCCTGGAAGCCTCGTGCGCGGCGGTGTCGAGGGTGCTGAGCACGCCATCGAACTCGCCCAGGCTCTTGACCCCTGAGATCTGGGCGAGCGCGGCATTGACCGGATCGATGTTCTTGCTGAGCACCGGACCGAACGGCGTCGCGCCGGCCGTCGGCGTCGCACTCGGCGCGGCCGTACCGCCCCCGCCCGAGCACGCCGCGAGCAGCAGCGCCGCGCCGACGGCCATAACGGACCTGCCCGTGGACCCCGAGAACTTCACAACCCCACCCCGATGACACCGTGCGCACACGCCGTGCACATGCGGGCGACATCGTGCCGATCATGAACCGCCCCGGTCAAGCGGTTTCGAACGACCACCCCCAGGGGCCGTCCCGAGCCGTCCACCAGGGTCCTCTACGATCGGGCACGTGCTCAGTCTCACCGGCCTCCCCCTCCAGATCATCGCCTCGGTCTTCGCGATCGTCGTCTTCGCCGCCACCATGTGGCTCTGGCCGAAGTTCGGCGGGAAGGGCTGGAAGTCCTGGCTGGGCCGGATCGGCGCCTTCCTGGCCACCCAGCTCTCGGTGCTGGCCGCCATGGGCCTGATCGCCAACAGCTACTTCGGCTTCTACAGCTCCTGGACCGACCTGCTCGGCACCAGCGGCGGGCTCGGCACCGTCGTCGACCACCAGCCGAACGCCTCCGGGGTGTCCGTCACCGGTGAGCAGAAGTTCTACTCGGCCCAGGGTTCGGAGCCGGACCGCTCCGGGCTGATCCAGAAGGTCGACGTCAAAGGAGCCGGCAGCGGCCTGAGCACCGAGGCGTACGTCTACCTCCCGCCGCAGTACTTCCAGCCGGGCTTCGCCAAGCAGCGCTTCCCGATGGCCGTGGTGCTCACCGGCTACCCGGGCACCCCGGAGAAGCTGATCTCGCTGATGCAGTACCCGGCGTCCACCCTCGACGCCATCGAGCAGAAGAAGCTGCCGCCGACCATTCTGGTGATGACCCGGCCCACGCTGGTCGGCGACCGGGACACCGAGTGCGTCGACGTGCCGAACGGCCCCCAGGTCGAGACCTTCTTCACCAGCGACCTGCCCAAGGCCCTCGCCACCACCTACCGGATCGGCACCGACCCGGCCAACCGGGCCGTGATCGGCAACTCCACCGGCGGCTACTGCGCGCTCAAGTTCGCGCTGCGCAAGCCCGACTCCTACCCGGCGGCGGTCGCCCTCTCCGGCTACTACAGCGCGGCCCACGACCCGACCACCGGCGACCTGTTCGGCGGCAACGACAAGCTCAAGCAGGAGAACGACCTGCTGTGGCGGCTGAAGAACCAGCCCGCCGCCCCCGTCTCGCTGCTGCTGACCACCGCCTACGACGAGAACAACTACGACGAGACCAAGGCCATGGTCGCCGCCTTCAAGGCCCCCACCAAGATGTCGACCATCACCCTGGACACCGCCGGCCACAACTTCCACACCTGGACCCGGGAGATCCCCCCGGCCCTGGAGTGGCTGGGCAAGCACCTCACCATGCCGGCCGCCACGGCCTGAACCGGGAAGCCGGCTCGAAGCCCGGATGAGCACTCCCTGAACGCCCTGAGTGCCCGGCCGCACGGGTGAAACGGGACAGATCACACCCGGCTCACAGCCTCGTCTCACGGTTCTCTCAGCCTCGCCACGCACGGTATGGCGCATGACCACGAGCAGCTACTCCCCTCCGGCCGGCGATCCGTGGCCCGAGGCCGCGAACTATCCGCCGCCGGAGGTGCCGCAGCCGGGCGCCGGTCGGCCGGGTCCGGCGCCGCTCTTCCCCGAGCAGCCCCTGCCGCCCATCGGCCCCAAGGGCCCCGCCTCCTGGTCCGGACGGCTGCGCACCCTCCCGGCCCGCGCCTGGCGCGGCCGCGCGGACGACCCGCGCTGGGTGCGCCCCGCCCTGCTGGCGCTGATGGCCGCGACCGTCGTCCTCTACCTGTGGGGCCTCGGCGCCTCCGGCTGGGCCAACGCCTTCTACTCGGCCGCGGTCCAGGCCGGCAGCCAGAGCTGGAAGGCCTTCTTCTTCGGCTCCTCCGACGCCGGCAACTTCATCACCGTCGACAAGCCGCCGGCGTCGCTGTGGCCGATGGCGCTGTCGGTGCGGATCTTCGGCCTCTCCTCGTGGTCGATCCTGGCCCCGCAGGCACTGATGGGCTCGGCCACCGTCGGCGTGCTGTACGCCACGGTGCGCCGCCGCTTCTCCCCGCTCGGCGGCCTGCTGGCGGGCGCCGCGCTGGCGCTCACCCCCGTCGCGACGCTGATGTTCCGCTTCAACAACCCGGACGCCATGCTGGTGCTGCTGCTCACCCTGGCCGCGTACGGGATGGTGCGGGCGGTCGAGACGGCGAGCACCCGGTGGCTGCTGTTCACCGGGGTGATGTTCGGCTTCGCCTTCCTCACCAAGACCCTCGCGGCGTTCCTGATCCTGCCCGCCTTCGCGGTGATCTACCTGGTCGTGGCGCCGACCGGCTTCTGGCGGCGGCTGCGGCAGACCCTGCTCTCGGGCCTGGCCCTGGTGCTGTCCGCCGGCTGGTGGGTGGCGATCGTCCAGCTGCTGCCCGCCTCGGACCGCCCCTACGTCGGCGGCTCGCAGGACGACAGCTTCCTGTCGCTGACCTTCGGCTACAACGGCCTCGGCCGCGTCGACGGCAACGAGCGCGGGAGCGTGGGCGGCGGCGGCCACCTCCCGGCAGGGCTCGACCTGCCGGCCGGCGCGATGCACAACCGGGGCTGGGGACAGACCGGCATCACCCGGCTGTTCGGCAGCGACATCGGCGGGCAGATCGCCTGGCTGATGCCGGCCGCGCTGATCCTGCTGGTGGTCGGCCTGTGGGCGACCCGCCGTTACGGCCGTCCGGACACCGCCCGCGCGGCGTTCCTGGTCTGGGGCGGCTGGCTGGTCTCCACCGCACTGATCTTCAGCTTCATGTCCGGGATCTTCCACCAGTACTACACGGTGGCGCTGGCGCCGGCCGTCGCGGCCCTGGTCGGCATGGGCGTGGACGGCCTGTGGCGGGCGCGGCACCGGCTGCCGTACGCGCTGCTGCTGGCGGGCGTGCTCGCGGTCACGGCGGTGTGGGCGTTCGTCCTGCTCGGCCGCAGCGCCGACTTCCTGCCCTGGCTGCGCTGGGCGGTGCTGGTCGGCGGACTGGCGGCGGCGGTCGGGCTGGTCGCCGGGCAGCACCTCGGCGGCGTCTCCGGACGGACCGGCGCGCGGATCGCCTCGGTGGCGGGCCTGGTGGGCGTGGCGGCGGCGCTCGGCGGTCCGGCCGCTTACGCGGTGGACACCGTGGGCACCGCGCACAACGGCTCGATCATCACCGCCGGGCCGTCCGTGAAGGGCGCGTTCGGGCCGGGGTCGTTCGGCCGCAAGGGCGGCAAGGGCGCGATGGGCAACGGCCGGATGTTCGGTCAGGGCGGCCAGGGTGGTCAGGGCGGCCAGGGTGGTCAGAACGGCCAGGGCGGCTGGGGCGGTTTCCCGGGCGGCCAGGGTGGTCAGAACGGCCAGGGCGGCTTCCCCGGCGGCTCCGGCCGGGGCGCCGGAGGCGGCACCGCCCCCGGCGGCCACCACGAGCGCGGTGCCGGCGGCAACGGCGGTGCCACGGGCTTCCCGGGCGGCTTCCCCGGCGGCCAGGACCCCGAGAGTGCCGGCAACTTCGGTGGCCCCGGCGGCCCCGGCGGCCCCGGCGGCCCCGGCGGCGGCATGGGCGGCCTGCTCGGCGGCACCAAGGTCAGCGACGAGGCCGCGGCGCTGCTCTCGCAGGACGCCGGCCACTACACCTGGGCAGCCGCCACCACCGGTTCGCAGAACGCCGCGAGCTACCAACTCGCCACCGGCAAGCCGGTCATGGCCCTCGGCGGCTTCAACGGCACGGACCCCTCGCTCAGCCTGGAGGGCTTCCAGAAGTACGTCCAGCAGGGCAAGGTGCACTGGTTCATCGCCGGTGGCTCGCACCGCGGCTTCGGCGGCGGCGCGGGCGGTGAGGGCGGCGAAGGAGGTCAGCAGACCGAGGCCGCCCAGATCGAGGCCTGGGTGACCGGCCACTTCACCGCCAGGACGGTCGGCGGGGCCACCTTCTACGACCTCACGGCCCCGAAGTCCTGACCGACCGACCTCCCGAGCCGGGAGCCGGGCCCCGGGAACCCTGACCCGGGGCCCGAACTCCCCAGGGGGCGTGCCGCGTTCGCGCGGCGCGCCCCCTCTTCGCGTTCCCCGGCTCAGTCCGAGGCGCAGCGCGTCCCGGCGGCCGGCAGCACCCCGTCCACCAGGAAGGCGGCGACGGCGTCGCGCACGCACCCGCTGCGGTCCCAGGACATGTGCCCGTCGCCCTCGCGGGTGAGCAGCACGCCGTGCTGCAGCCCGGCCGCCATCCGCTGCGCCCACGCGTAGGGGGTGACCGGGTCCTCCGTCCCGCCGATGACCAGGATCGGCGCGCTGCCGGCCGCCGTCACGGTGTGGGGCCGCTCGGTGGAGCGGTACGGCCAGCGGCGGCAGTCGGGGTCGAGCAGGGTGACCCGGGTGTCGTGCCGGCTGGTGAGCGGGGCCCGGGCGGCGAGGTCGGCGAGGGCGGCGCGCAGGTCCGCGTCGGTGGGGGCGAGCGGGGCGTCGGCGCAGTGGATGGCCGCGTAGGCGTCCGCGGCGGTGTCGTAGTGGCCGCCCTCGTCGCGGCCGGTGGTTCCGTCGGCGAGCTCGAGCAGTTCGTCGGCCTCGCCCTGGGCGAGGGCCGGGTCGAGGGCGGCGCGCAGCCGGGGCCAGTTGCGGTGGCCGTCGGCGAGGGCGTCGAGGACACCGGTCCAGGCGAGGGCGGCGGTGAGGGTGCGGCCGTCGTGGGCGGGCAGCGGGTGGTCCTTGAGGCCGTCGAGGAAGCCGGCGAGGCGCTGGGCGGCGGCGGCCGGGTCGCTGCCGAGCGGGCAGGTGTCCCCGTCGGCGGCGCAGCCGGCGGCGTAGGCGCGGAAGGCGGCCTCGGTGGCGACGGCCTGTTCGCCGTTGAGGTGCATCAGGTCGGTGCTGCGTTCGACGGCGCCGTCGAGGACGAGCCGGCCGGTGCGGTCGGGGAACTCCTCGGCGTAGAGGGCGCCGAGGTAGGTGCCGTAGGAGAGGCCGAAGAAGTCGAGTTCGCGTTCGCCGAGGGCGCCGCGCAGCACGTCCATGTCGCGGGCGGTGTCGCGGGTGCCGAGGTGGGGGAGCAGGTCGGCGTACTTGGCCCGGCAGGCGTCGGCGAGGACCTGGCCGTGGTCGTAGGCCGGGTCGTCGGTGCTGGTCCACTGGTCGCGGGTGCGGTCGTCCAGGCAGTGGACGGGCAGGGTGCCGCCCGCCGCGCGCGGGTCGAAGCCGATCAGGTCGAAGTGGTCGCGCAGCGGGCCCTGGTTGCCCTTCCAGCGCCGGGCCAGGGTGACGCCGGAGATGCCGGGGCCGCCGGGGTTGAGCAGCAGGGCGCCGGTGCGGTGGCCGGGGTCGGCGGCGGGCACCCGGGCGACGGGGACGTCGGTGGTGCGGCCGCCGGGGTCGGCGTAGTCCAGCGGGACCTTCAGGGTGGCGCACTGCAGGTCGGGTTCGTCCTGGTCCGCGGGGTCCGCGACGGCGTCGCAGGGGGTCCAGTCGAGCCGCTGGTCGTAGAAGGCCCGCAGGGCCGGGGAGGTGTCGGCGGAGACCCGCTCGGCGAGTGGTGGGCGACTCGCCGGCGCGCCCGCCTCGCGTGCGCCGCCGGGGCCGGAGCAGCCGACGGGCAGGGCGAGGAGGAGGGCGGCGAGGGCGGGCAGGGCGCGCCGCGGGAGGCGGGGGGTCATCGGGGACACCGCCCACGAATACCACCCCCGCCAGGTCGCCGACGAACCCCGTTCCCCGACGTGCCGGTTGCCTCAGCCGCCGATCGCCGACATCGGCCGCTCGGGCCGGACGAAGTCGGCGCTGCCGATGGCGTGGCCGGGCCCCTTGCCGGCCACCGAGGCCCGCCAGGCCTCCTCGATCCGCCCGTCGTCCGCGCCGCCGCGCAGCAGCGCGCGCAGGTCCGACTCCTCGGTGGCGAACAGGCAGTTGCGCAGCTGCCCGTCGGCGGTCAGCCGGACCCGGTCGCAGCCGCCGCAGAACGGGCGGGTGACGGAGGCGATGACCCCGATCACCGTGTCCGTCCCGGCGATCCGCCACTCCTCCGCCGGGGCGTTGCCGCTGCGCCCGACCGGGACGAGCTCGAAGCGCTCGCCGAGGCGGGCCAGGACCTCGTCGGCCGTCACCATCGCGGCCCGGTCCCAACTCCCCTGCGCGTCAAGCGGCATGGACTCGATGAAGCGCATCCGGTAGCCGTGCTCGACGGCGAAGGACGCCAGCTCCGCGATCTCGTCCTCGTTGACCCCGCGCACCGGCACGGCGTTGACCTTCACCGGGTCCAGTCCGGCCGCCTTCGCCGCCGCCAGTCCGGCGAACACGTCGCCGATCCGGTCCCGCCGGGTGAGCGCCGCGAACCGGTCCGCGCGCAGCGTGTCCAGGCTGACGTTGACCCGATCCAGCCCCGCTTCCCGGAGTTCGACGGCGGTACGCGCCAGGCCGATCCCGTTGGTGGTGAGCGAAAGCTCCACGCCCAGCGCCGCCAGCCGTGCGACCAGCCCGGGCAGTCCCCGGCGCAGCAGCGGCTCCCCGCCGGTCAGCCGCACCGAGCGCACCCCCAGCCGCTGCACCGCGATCCGCACCAGCCGCACCACCTCGTCGTCGCCGAGCACTTCCGCCCGGGGCAGCCAGTCCAGCCCCTCCGCCGGCATGCAGTAGGTGCAGCGCAGGTTGCAGCGGTCGGTCAGCGAGACCCGCAGATCGGTGTGGACCCGTCCGAAGCGGTCCACCAGCGGGTGCGGTGCGGTGTTCATCGCCCCAGTACAGGGGCAAGCGCGCCGCCGGACCAGCGGCCGAACCGCCGGGGAACGCCGCCGCGCCGCGTCTTCGTCCTGTGGATTCGTACAAGCCGCGAACCGCTGCGCGGGCGCCCCCGGAACGGGCAGGCTGGGCGCATGCAGAGCACACCGCCCGCCGCCGTACCGGCCCTCGTCCTCGCCGCCGGGGGCGGACGCCGGCTCGGCGGACGGCCCAAGGCGCTGGTCCGGTACGCGGGCCGGCCGCTGGTGGAGCACGCGGTGGCCACCGTACGGGCCGGCGGCTGCCCGGACGTCACGGTGGTGCTGGGCGCGGAGCGCGACCGGGTCCGCTCCACCGCGCACCTGCCGGGCTGCCGGCTGGTGGCCAACCCGGACTGGGCCCAGGGCATGGGCTCCTCTCTGCGGGCCGGGCTGGCCGCGCTGGCGCCGGACGCCGCCGCGGTGCTGGTGATGCTGGTCGACACCCCGGGCGTCACCCCGGCCGCGGTGGCCCGGCTGCTGGCCGCGCACCGGGCCGGCGCCGACCTGGCCGCGGCGGCGTACGGCGGGCGGCGCGGGCACCCGGTGCTGATCGGCGCGCGGCACTTCGCCGAGGCGGCCGAGGGTGCCGCCGGCGACGCCGGGGCCCGCGCCCTGCTGGCGGCGCACGCCGCGGAGCTCGTCCTGGTCGAGTGCGCGGACGTCGCCGTCCCGGACGACCTCGACACCCCCGCCGACCTGGCCCGCTGGTCGGCCCGCTGATCTCCTCCGCACGCCGACGGCGCCTCCTCCCTGCGAAGGGTGCGGCCGAGCGGCCTGCCCTGATCTGTCCCTGAGGATTGCGCCATTCCGCGCCCAGCGCCGGAGGTTTCGGGGAGCATGGGAGGCACCCACCCACCCGACCCCGACGGACGGAGCCCGCGATGGCAGGACTGCCCGACGACTTCACCGGACACGACCCCGCGCGGCCAGGGCCCGGGGCGGGCGGTGCCGCCCGGGCGATCCGCTGCCCCGCCTGCCGCCGCGAGCACCTGTACGAACCGCCGTCGCTGCCCTGCCCGTGCGGCGCCTCGCTGAAGGTGCCGCTGCTGCGCGGCGGGGTGCCGGTGCAGGTGCGGTTCCGCTCCTGGGAGGACTCCTGGCTGAGCATGCGCTGCCCGCACTGCGGCCGCTCCGACCAGTGGCCGCAGCCCGAGTTCACCTGCAACTGCGGTGCCACCGTCCGACTCCCGGTGGACCGCACCACCCGGCTGGGCAGCGGCACGGCCGGCCCGCTCGCCGCCCCCGGCCCGCAGGCCTCCCGCCCGTACCCGGCGCACCCGGTGAACACCCCGGCGCCCGCCCCGCCCGCCGTCCCCGGCGGCTCGGCCGGCCGCTCCCGCCCGTTCCGCCACCGCGCCCCGTTCCGCCCCCACCCGGTGCGCACCTCGCAGGACGCGGTGTTCACCGCCGCCCGCTACCTGGAGTGGCTCGGCTTCGACGACCTGGAGCTGACCGAGGCCCAGGAGCGCGACGGGGTCACCCTGCTGGGCAGCCGGATGGTCGCCCAGGTCGACACCTGGACCGAGCCCGCCGACGTGAAGTCCGTCGAGTGCCTGTGGCTGCAGACCCTGCACGCCGAGGAGATGGCCGCTGCCATGTTCACCCTGGCCGGCTACTCCCACCAGGCCACCGTGCGCGGCGAACAACTGCTGGTCGCCCTGTTCAGCCTGGACCTGGCCGGCGTGCCGCAGCCCGCCAACGGCGCCGCCGAGGCCCTGATGGAGACCGGCTGGACCTCCTGACCCGACCGCCGAGACCTCCTGCCCCGACCGCCTACCCCTCTAGATCATTTCCCCGGCAAAAGCAACAACCTCCGCTCGTGATCTGGTGCACAAGCTCGCCCCCGTGTTGAATTGCCGCCACAGCGCGGGCCTTTCGCCCTGCCGTCGCCATGCGCACGGTCGTGGCGGCAGGGCCCCAGGGGCAGGTCCGTGCCCTGCTGGATGGCGCACACAAGGAGGTGGCGTTGTCGGAGCACGGATGGAGCCCGAACGGCCCGGACGGACGGGGGCGGGCGGCAGCGGAGGAACCGGGCGACACCGTGTGGCGGCTGCGGTCCCGGGGGTGCTGGCAGGAGGCCGCCGAACTGCTGCGACCGGCCGCCGAACACGACCCGGCCGCGGCCCTCGCACGGGCCGAACTCCTCATCGAACAGTGCCTGTTCACCGCCTCGCAGTGGCCCCAGGCGGAACAGGCGTTACGACTGGCCGAGGCCCTGGCGGAGGGCACCGAGCAGCGGGCGGCCGCCGCCTGCGCCCGTGGCTTCCTCGCCTACCTGGCCAGCGTGCTCGGCCCGCGCGACCGGCTGGACGAGGCGCAGGCCGCACTCGGCCGCACCTCGGCCCTGCTGCCGCCGGACGCCCCGGGCCGCCCGCTGCTGGACTTCCGGCGCGGACTGGTCGCCGAGAACCTGCTGCGCGACCGCGGCGCCGCCTGGATCGCCTACCGCCGGGCGCACGAGGGCGCCGGCGAGCGCGGGGACGAACTGCTGCGCTCCTACACCTGGCGGCACCTCGCCGCACTGGCGCTCTCCCGGGGGGAGCGCGGCAACGCCCGGGAGGGCTTCGACGCCTCCCTGCGGCTGCGCGAGCAACTCGGCTTCACGGTGGGGGTGGCGCCGGCGCTCGCGGCGCTCGCCGAGGTGTCCGAGCCCACCGAGGCCGTGCGGCTGCGCGCCGAGGCCGCCCGTCTGGTGCACGCCCTGGGCGGGGTGCCGGTCTGGCTGGCACGCCAGTTGTCCAGCACGCCCCCGGGCGGTGTCCGTACGCCGGGGTCTCCCCCGGACGGTGTCCCCACGCCGGGGCCTCCCCCGGACGGGCGCATCACCGGCGAGACCCGAGGGGCAATCAGCTAAGGTGAGCCTAACCTGCCTGGGGTGAGCAGCGCCCCGGGCAGGTCGCCTTGCTGTCCCCCGGGCACCGCCGTGCCCCGGTCCGGCCGGGCCCGGCGCCTCGCGGCCGGGCGGCCACCGGCCGGACCACCGGCGCCCCGGTCGACCCGATGGGGCCCGCCATGACCGCGAGCAGCACCCGGCCCGGCCCCGCGCCGTGCGCCCCCCGCACCACCGAGGCGCACACCCCGGCCCACGCGCCGGACACCCCGACCCCCTGCGCGCCCTCGTACCACCGGCTGACCGCGCTCACCCCGATCCTGGACGTGCGCTGCGCCCCACCCCGCCGGGGCGGCGGCTGGCTGCCCGTCGCCGACCTCACCGCCGACCCGGGAGCCGTGCGCGAGCTGGTCGCCCACGACGCCCGGCAGGGCCTCGCCCGCTACGGGCGGCCGCTGCGCCCCGACGTGGCGGCCGGCTTCGGGCTGCACCGCCTGGTCTGGCCGGTCTCGCTGCTGTTCACCGTGCCGTGGTTCCTGGAGCGGCGCGTCCCGCTGCTCGGCCCCGACGACGTCTCGCTGCGCCGCGGCCCCGCCTCCGCGGAGCTGACGGTGCGCCCGGAGGCCTTCGTCTGCCTGCCGGACGACCCGGCGGCCGGCTCGCCCGGGGCCCGTACGGCGCCGGACGAGAACGCGCTGGCGGCCCGACTGCGGTGCTCGCTCGGCGAGTTCCTCGCCCCGGTGCTGACCGCCTTCCGGCCGGAGGTGCGGCGCGGGCCGCGGGTGCTGTGGGCGATGGCCACCGACGCGGTGGTCGAGGGGCTCTGGTACGCGGGCGGGCTGCTCGGGGAACGGGAGCGGGCGCGTGCCGAACTGTCCGCGCTGCTGGTGCCCGGGGAGCGGTCGGCGTGCGCGCCCGGCGCGGGCCCGACCCCCGCTCCCGCCCCGGCCCCCTTCACCCCCGGCGCCGGTTTCGCGCCCCCGGCGCCCGGCCGCACCGGCGCTTCGGGCACCGACCGGTCCCGGGCCAGCTGTTGCCTCGTCTACACCGTGGAACCCGGGGAGATGTGCGGCGGCTGCCCCCGCGTCACGCGGCGTTGACGAAAGTCCGTACGATTCAGGATTCGAAAAGCCCGCAATTCCGGGAACCTCCCACGTCGAATTCATATGACCATGCGATTGGCGACGGGTCAGAAATCCCTCTCCCCAGCGCATTGACGGCGAATCCGCCTTTCGCCCGTCGGGCATCCGTCATGATGGTCCCCGCCGCGCCGCTGGAGCGCAGTGGGCGGCGCAGGAACGCGACGCGCGACGCAGAAAGCGAGGCTGGTTCCGGCGATGAAATTGTCCGACATACCGCTCGGCTGGGCCGTCACCGGGGTAGTGGGGCTGCTGGTCAGCGCACTCCTGGTGGCCCTGGCCCGAAGCCGGGGATCCGCCGCCGGCGGGGATTCCTGGGAGCGTTCCGAGGAACGGCGCCGCAACAAGGAATCCCTGTACGGCGCCGCCTCCTACACGCTGCTGTTCTGCTGCGCCGGGGTCGCGGCCGCGCTCTCCTTCCACGGACTGGTCGGCTTCGGCGTGCAGAACCTCGGCCTCTCCGGCGGCTGGGAGTACCTCGTCCCGTTCGGGCTCGACGGCGCCGCGATGTTCTGCTCGGTGCTCGCCGTCCGCGAGGCCAGCCACGGCGACGCGGCACTCGGATCCCGGCTGCTGGTCTGGCTCTTCGCCGGCGCCTCCGCCTGGTTCAACTGGGTGCACGCCCCTCGCGGCTTCGGCCACGCCGGCGCCCCGCAGTTCTTCTCCGGCATGTCGCTGTCCGCCGCCGTCCTGTTCGACCGGGCGCTCAAGCAGACCCGCCGGGCCGCACTGCGCGAACAGGGCCTGGTGCCCCGCCCACTGCCGCAGATCCGCATCGTCCGCTGGCTGCGCGCCCCGCGCGAGACCTACGCGGCCTGGTCGCTGATGCTCCTGGAGGGCGTGCGCAGCCTGGACGAGGCGGTGGACGAGGTCCGCGACGAGAAGCGGGAGCGCGCACTGGAGAAGGAGCGCCGCAAGCTGGCCGGCCGCCGGGAGCGGGCCGAGATCCGGGCGATCAACCGCGGCAGCAGCCACTGGCGCGGACGCGGCGGTGCCGCACGGCAGTTGGAGCCGGCCGGCTCGGAGCCCGCGATAGCCGGCGGGCCCGGGGCGGAACTGCCGGCGGGCGCGCGGGAGGTCGGGGCGCCGGCCGCTGCCGAGCCGGGTGCGCGCGAGGTCGAGGCGGCCGAGGGCACCGTCGTCCAGCCCGGGCTGCCGGCCCGTCCGGAGCGGCGCACCATCGACCTCACCGTCGACGAGGACACCGTCACGCTGCCCCGGCTGGACTCGCTGGAGCGCAAACTGAAGGACCTGGAGCAGCAGTTCGGCTGATCCGTTCCGGGCCGGCCCCGGCCCGGAACGGTCAGGCCGCGCTCGCCCCGCTGAGCTCGAACCACATCCGCTTGCCGGACCCGCGCGGCTCCACGCCCCAGGCGTCCGCCAGCGCCTCGACCAGCATCAGCCCGCGCCCGGAGGAGGCCTGCTCCCCCGGCGTCCGGCGGGTCGGCCACAGGTCCGACTCGTCCTCCACCTCGACCCGCAGCCGGGCCCGGCCGCCGTCCGAGGCCGGCTCCCGGTAGAGCCGGGCGGTGAACATGGCGTCCCGGTCGGTGTGCCGGATCGCGTTGGTGACCAGCTCGGAGGAGAGCAGTTCGGCGGTGTCGATGAACTCGGCGACGCCCCAGCGGCGCAGCGCGTCACGCAGTTCGGCGCGGACCTCGGCGACCCGCGCCAGGTCGGCCTGGCCGATCCGGCGGCGCAGCTGCTGGGCGGCGAGCCCGCCCGCCGGGCCGTCCCAGCGCAGGAGCAGCAGCGCTATGTCGTCCTCACGCTCGTTGGAGTCGGCGGCCTGGGAGGCGATCCGGTCGGCCAGCTCCTCCAGCGGGTCGCGGGCCGCCTCGTCGGCGACCGGCAGCGGGCGGGCCAGGGTGCCGGTCAGCCGGCCGATGCCCTCGTCCAGGTCCATGCCGCGTGCCTCGACCAGGCCGTCGGTGCACAGCACCACCGTCTCGCCCGGGTCCAGGCTGAACCGGGTGACCCGGTACTCCTGGTCCGGGTCGATGCCCAGCGGCAGCCCGCCGGCCACCGGCACCACGGCGGCGGTGCCGTCGGCACGGCGCACCACCGGGTCGAGGTGACCGGCCCGCACCGCGTAGACCACGCCGTAGTCCACGTTGACCTCGGCGTAGGTGCAGGTCGCGAAGTGGTCGGTGTCCAGGTCGGCCAGGAAGCGGGAGGCCCGGGCCATCACCGCGGCCGGCGGGTGGCCCTCGGCGGCGTAGGCGCGCAGCGCGATCCGCAGCTGGCCCATGATCCCGGCGGCGTGCACGTCGTGGCCCTGGACGTCGCCGATCACCAGGCCGACGTGCCCACCGGGCAGCGGCACCACGTCGTACCAGTCTCCGCCGATCTGCAGCCCGGAGCCGGCCGCGAGGTAGCGCACCGCGGTGGTCACGCCGGAGATGGACGGGACGGTGCGCGGCAGCATCACCCGTTGCAGGCCGGCCGCCAGCTCGTGCTCGGCGTCGTGCAGCCGGGCCCGGGCCAGTGACTGGGCGACCAGTCCGCCCAGGGTGGACAGCAGGGTGCGCTCGTCCGCGTCCAGTTCGCGCTCGTCGTCGAAGCTGACCACGCACACGCCGATCGCCCGGCCGCTGGCCACCAGCGGCAGGTACGCCCAGGAGCCGCGGCCGGTGCTGCTGGTCTGCTCCCAGACGTCGGGGTGGCGGTCGCGGAAGTCCTCGCGGCTGGAGATGAAGACCGGGGCGCGGTTCCTGAGCGCCTCGGCGGCCGGGTGGCCGGCGGGCAGCACGGCGCGGTCCCAGACGGCGAGCGCCTGGGAGCGGTAACCGGAGGCGCCGAGGATCCGGGCCCGTCCGGCCTCGAAGGCGGCGAGCACCAGGCCGTCCGGCGGCAGTCCGGGCAGCGGCAGCTCGGTGAACACCCGGGCCACGTCACGGACGGTGACCGCTTCGGAAAGGGCGCGCGCGGCCTCCTTGATGAACCGGGAACGCTCCTCGCGCAGCTGGGCGAGCCGGTCGGCCCGGTCACGCTTGTGCAGCTCGACGGTGGCGTCCCAGACGAAGCCCACCATCCGGGAGGCGCGGCCGAAGGCGTCCGCGAGCACCCGGCCCCGGAAGCGCACCGCGCGCATCGTCCCGTTCGGCCCGACGGTGCGGTAGTAGGCGCCGCACTGGCCCAGTTCGGCGACCGCGCGCTCGACCCGGCGGCGCACCACGGGCGCGTCCTCGGGGTGCAGCAGGGACAGGAAGGAGGCGGCGGTGCGGTCGAAGCGGTCCCGCTCGACGGAGTCCAGGCCGAGGATCGTGCAGGCCCGCTGGTCGCCCTCCAGGACGTCGCGGCGGATGTCCCAGTCGAAGGAGCCGATGCCGTTGGCGGCCATCGCGGGCTCCAGCCAGTCCGGCATGGAGTCGCCGGAGGAGGGCGGCAGTCCGCCGGACAGCACGGGCGCCAGTCGCCCGGAGGCGAGCGCGGGGGGCGTGCGCACGGAGTTACGGCGGGTGGCCTGGGCGGGCGGCCGGACGGCTGGCGGCGGCTGCACGGCGGGCGCGCCGGGAGGAAGGGACGGCCCCTGCGACTCGGGCTCAGTGGGCATGCTGCTCCTGCCGCTGCCGTGGCGGACCGCGCCGACCGTCCGGACGGGCCGCGTGGCGGTGTGATGGGTCGTGCTGGATCGGACGGTGCCGACGGACGGTGGTCAGTCGAGGTTCGGTCTCCCCGCTGCTTCCCGCACGTGGACACACATTCCCACCATCCTGGCCAATGTTCGGCCGAGCGGCAATGGCAACGGGCCGGAAATCTTGCGCCCCGCCTTGCGTTCAGGGCGTGCTTCGATAACGGATCAATCGACGGCGAACAATCCTGCGGGCGCGCTGTGCGGTTCGTGCGGGGCGTGCGGTGCGGTTCGCGCCGTGGGTCGTGCGGGGCGGAGGCGGGGCTACGGCAGGGCGAGTTCGAACCAGGTGACCTTGCCGTCGCCCAGCAGCTGCACGCCCCAGGAGTCCGCGAGCGCCTCCACCAGGAGCAGTCCCCTGCCCGAGGTCGCGTACTCGGCCTCCGGATCGCGCCGACGCCCGGGCAGCCGGCTCGTGCCGTCCTGCACCTCGACCCGCAGCCGGCTGTCCGAGCCGAGCGCCGCGTCGAAGACCGCGCCCTTGGCGGTGTGCAGCAGCGCGTTGGTGACCAGCTCGGAGGTGAGCAGCTCGGCGGTGTCGGACAGCTCCGGCACCCCCCAGTGGCTCAGTGCCGTGCGCAGCCGGTGCCGTACCGCGCCCACCGCGACCAGGTCGGCGGGGTCGAGCGTCAGGTGCAGCCGGCGGTGCAGCGCGCACCCCGGGGCCGGCGCACCCGGCAGGGTCGTCCCGGTGCCGGTTCCCATGCCGACGCCGGTGCCGGTGCCGTTGACCGGGCCCTGGGCCGTCCCGGACCGGTAGGCGTCGCCCGAACTCGTCCGCTGCCGCGGGAATCGCGACTGACCGTCCATCACCACATGCCCCCGCCCTCGAATCCGGGCCCCCGCCTCCGGATCCCCCGCCGGCCGGGTGGCCCCCTCGTTCTGACCACCCATCCTCATGCCCAGTTGACGGCGTTTGCAACAGTGTGCGTCCGATCACGTGGGGTGAAAGGGGCACGGGGAGGTTCACGTGATCCAACTGCCCGCGCCGGACAGGTTTGCGAAGCGCAGAGGCTGCTTTCGAGCCCGCTCCCCCTCGATCCCGCGCACACCCGGCGCCCGTACGGACCGCGCGCGGGCCGCGCGCCCCGTCTCCGCCACCACCGCGCCAGGACCCCCGCGCACTCCGTCCTCCACGCCCCTCACCCCCGCCGCGCGCCCGACAAGCCGAACCTCCGCGGAGCGGCAACGCTGGACACGACGCCCCTGCGCGGGTTCAATGACCCGAGATGTTTGAACGCCGTTCTAACATCACCCCGGAAGCCCCGGCCCCCCGAGCCGACCCCCCTCCCCGGCGACCGCGAGCGAGGAACCGTGCGACTGACCCCCACCGAGCGGGACCGACTGCTGATCTTCACAGCAGCCGAACTGGCCCGCGCCCGCCGAGCCCGGGGCGTACGCCTCAACATCCCCGAGGCCACCGCCCTGATCGCGGACACCGTCTGCGAGGCCGCCCGCGACGGCCGGCGCCTGGCCGAGGCCATCGAGGCCGGCCGCTCCGTGCTGACCGCCGACGACGTGCTGCCCGGCGTGCCGGACGTCGTCACCGTCGTCCAGGTCGAGGCCGTCTTCGACGACGGCACCCGCCTCGCCGTCGTCAACGACCCCTTCAAGGGCGCCGGCTCGCTCGGCGACGAGGCCCCCGGTGGCGCGCTGGTCGGCGACGGCGCCGGCTACGACCCGATCGAGGAGACGCTGCTCCTCCCCGTCCACAACACGTCCGCGGTGCCGATCTCGGTCACCTCGCACTTCCACTTCTTCGAGGCCAACCCGCGCCTGGCCTTCGACCGCGCCGCCGCCTACGGCACCCACCTGGCCGTCCCGGCCGGCTCCTCGGTGCGCTTCGACCCCGGCAGCACCGTCGAGGTCGGCCTCGTCCCGATCGGCGGTGACCGGGTCGCGATCGGCTTCGCCGGACTGGTGGACGGCCCCCTGGACGCGCCCGGCGCGAAGGAGGCCGCCCTGGAGAAGGCCCGCGCGACCGGCTACCTGACCAACTTCGACGACTCGGAGGTGCCTTCGTGAGCTCCATCACCCCGCACGACTACATCTCCGTCCACGGCCCGCGCGCCGGCGACCGGATCCGCCTCGGCGACAGCGGACTCATCGTCCGCGTCGAGTCCGACTCCCAGGCGCCCGGCGACGAGTTCCTGGCCGGCTTCGGCAAGACCGCCCGCGACGGCCTCCACCTCAAGCCCGCCGCCGTCCGCGACACCTGCGACGTGGTGATCAGCAACGTCCTGGTCATCGACGCGATCCAGGGCATCCGCAAGACGTCCATCGGCCTGATCGGCGGCCGGATCGCCTCGATCGGCCGGGCCGGGAACCCGGACACCCTGGACGGCGTGGACGTGGTCGTCGGCACCGGCACCACGATCGTCTCCGGCGAGGGCCTGATCGCCACCGCCGGCGCCATCGACACCCACGTGCACCTGCTCTCGCCGCGGATCATGGAGGCCTCGCTCGCCTCCGGCGTCACCACGATCATCGGCCAGGAGTTCGGCCCGGTCTGGGGCGTCGGCGTCAACTCGCCCTGGGCGCTGCGGCACGCCTTCAACGCCTTCGACGCCTGGCCCGTCAACATCGGCTTCCTGGGCCGCGGTTCGTCCTCCGACGAGGCCCCGCTGATCGAGGCACTGGCCGAGGGCGGCGCCTCCGGCTTCAAGGTGCACGAGGACATGGGCGCCCACACCCGTGCGCTGGACACCGCGCTGCGGGTCGCCGAGGAGTACGACGTCCAGGTCGCGCTGCACACCGACGGGCTGAACGAGTGCCTGTCGGTCGAGGACACCCTGAAGGTGCTGGAGGGCCGGACCATCCACGCCTTCCACATCGAGGGCTGCGGCGGCGGTCACGTCCCCAACGTGCTCAAGATGGCGGGCGTGCCGAACGTCATCGGCTCCTCCACCAACCCCACCCTGCCGTTCGGCCGCGACGCCCTCGGCGAGCACTTCGGCATGATCGTCTCCGCGCACGACCTCAAGGTCGACCTGCCCGGCGACGCCGCCATGGCCCGCGACCGCATCCGGGCCGGGACGATGGGCGCCGAGGACGTGCTGCACGACCTCGGGGTCATCGGCATCACCTCCTCCGACGCCCAGGGCATGGGCCGCGCGGGCGAGACCGTGCGCCGCACCTTCGCCATGGCCGGCAAGATGAAGGCCGAACTCGGCCCGCTCGACGGCACCGGCTCCTACGGGACCACCGAGAGCGGCGACGACAACGAGCGCGTGCTGCGCTACATCGCCAAGCTCACCATCAACCCGGCCATCGCCCACGGCCTCTCCCACGAGGTCGGCTCGATCGAGGTCGGCAAGCTCGCCGACATCGTGCTGTGGCGCGCGGACCACTTCGGCGCCAAGCCGCAGCTCGTCCTCAAGTCCGGCTTCCCCGCGTACGGCGTCGTCGGAGACCCCAACGCCTCCACCGACCGCTGCGAACCGCTCGTCCTCGGCCCCCAGTTCGGCGCCCACGGCGCGACCGCCGCCGACATCTCGGTGGCCTTCGTCGCCCAGGCCGCCGCCGACGCCGCCTACCTCGACCGCCCCGCCGACGGCCTGCCCACCCGCCGCCGCCGCGTCGGCGTCCGCGGCACCCGCGGCATCGGGCCGCGCGACATGGTGCGCAACGCCCGGGTCGGCCAGGTCGACGTCACCGAGACCGGGCTGGTCTCCCTCGACGGCTCGCCGCTGCGCTCCGAACCCGCCGACAGCGTCTCCCTCAGCCGCCTCTACTTCCTCTGATCCCCCCTTGTTGAGGACTCCCACGATGACCACCCCCACGCCCGCCTCCCTCGGCTACCGGATGCCCGCCGAATGGCACCCCCACGACCGCACCTGGATGGCCTTCCCGACCGCCAACCCCACCTTCGACAGCCCCGAGGCACTGCACGCCGGCCGCCAGGCCTGGGCCGCCGTCGCCGACACCGTCGTCCGGTACGAGCCGGTCACGCTGATCGTCAACACCGGTGAGACCGCCGAGGCCCGCAAGTACGTCTCCGAGCAGGTCGAGATCGTCGAGCGCCCGCTCAACGACGCCTGGATGCGCGACATCGGCCCGTCCTTCCTGATCGACGGCAAGGGCTCGCTCGCCGCCGCCGACTGGATCTTCAACGGGTGGGGTGCCCAGTCCTGGGCCCGCTGGGACAAGGACCAGCACATCGCCGAACACATCAGCGAACTCGCGGACGTCCAGCGCTTCGCCTCCCGGCTGATCAACGAGGGCGGCGGCATCCACGTCGACGGCGACGGCACCGTGCTCGTCACCGAGACCGTCCAGCTCGGCGAGGGCCGCAACGCCGACTGGACCAAGGAGCAGGTCGAGGCCGAGCTGCACGCCTTCCTCGGCACCACCAAGGCCATCTGGCTGCCGCGCGGACTCACCCGCGACTACGACGAGTTCGGCACCCGCGGCCACATCGACATCGTCGCCTCCTTCGTCCGCCCCGGCGTCGTCGTCGCCCACGTCCAGCCCGACCCCTCCCACCCGGACCACGCCGTCTGCCAGGAACTGGTCACCCTCCTGCGCGCCTCCACCGACGCCCGGGGCCGGCAGCTGGAGGTCATCGAACTGCCCGCCCCCACCGTCCTGTTCGACGAGGACGGCGAGCCGGTCGACTACTCCTACATCAACCACTACGTCGCCAACGGCGCCGTCGTGCTGTGCGCCTTCGACGACCCGCGCGACCAGCAGGCCGCCGACATCCTCGCCGAGGCCTACCCCGGCCGCACCGTCGAACTCGTCGACGCCCGCGAGATCTTCGCCAACGGCGGCGGCATCCACTGCATCACCCAGCAGCAGCCCAAGGCCTGACGCCCCCGGCCACCGGGGTGGGGGCACCCGCCCCCACCCCGGTACCCTCCGGTCCTGCCCACCTCCTCCCAGGAAGCAGCCCCACCATGGCCGACCCCCGCCCGCGCCGACCGGCGCGCCCCCGCGAGGAGGTCTTCGCCACCGCCCGGGCCGCCATCGCCGAACACGGGCTCGCCAAACTCACCATGGCCGGCCTCGGCAAACAGCTCCAGATGAGCGCCGGACACCTGCTCTACTACTTCGGCACCAAGGACCAGCTCCTGCTGGAAACCCTCCGCTGGAGCGAGGACCAACTCGGCGCCCGCCGCCGCGAAGCCCTCACCGACCCCACCCTCGACCCCTGGCAGCGCCTCGACGCCTACCTGCGCCTCTACCTGCCCGAAGGCCCCGGCGACCCGCGCTGGATCCTCTGGGTCGAGGTCTGGGGCCGCTCCCCCGCCAGCGACGAGCTCCGCCGGGGCCAACAGGAGATCGAAACCCCCTGGCAGGCCGACCTGGTCACCCTCATCGAACAGGGCACCACCACCGGCCACTTCACCCCCGGCCCCGCCCCCGCCCGCGCCGCCCAACTCCGCGCCCTCCTCGACGGCCTGGCCGTCCCCATCGCCATCGGTCTCCCCGACGCCCACCCGCCCACCGCCCTCACCCACGCCACCTCCGTCGCCACCACCCTCCTCCGCACCTGAACCCCTGCGGCCCCCATCCGTCAACTCAAGGGCGTGACAAGGGTCGTCGTTCCCCTGGTCTAGGGTCGCCCGCATGGCTGAGCCCTCCTTCCTGACCGCCGTCCGCGAGTCGTACGACACCGTCGCCGCCGCTTACGTCGAACGCGTTCCGCCTCCAGCCGCGATGGATCCGCTGTCACGCGCGATGCTGGCGGGGCTCGCCGAGCTCGTGCGGACGGCCGGTCCCGGTCTCGTCGCGGACCTGGGATGCGGCCCCGGCCGCGTGACGGCGCACCTGGCCGAGCTGGGAGTGTCCGCCTTCGGCGTCGATCTGTCACCGAACATGATCGAGCTGGCCCGGCACGCCCACCCGAACCTGCGGTTCACCGTGGGATCGATGACCGCGCTGGAGATGGAGGACGACGAGCTCGGTGGCATCCTGGCCTGGTACTCCACACACCACACGCCCCCTCAGTGGCTGCCGGCGGTGTTCGCCGAGTTCCACCGCACGCTCGCGCCCGGCGGCTACCTCCTCTGGGGGGACTACGTCGGCGACGAACGGCTGCAGCCGACCCGGGGCTACGGCCAACCGGTGTCCTACGAGTCATACCTCCTGCCCCTGAACCGCATGGTCGACCTGCTGGAGCAGGCCGGACTCGTGGTCACCGCGAAGCTGGAACAGGAACCCGGCGGGCGGGCGAACAGACCGCGCGCCTGCCTGCTGGCCCGCAAACCCGAGGCGCCTTGACGGGGCTCACTCCCGCGGCGAGGCCGCTGATGCCGTATCGCCGCACACCTGCGCGCCCCGCGACACCGCGGGGGCGCTGGGGCGCTGGGGCGCCCACGCGAGGAGGCAGCCGGGGCCCGCAGGCGAAGTCGACCAGGCCGACTTCCGGCGCAACGGCCCCGGGCGACTGACCGGCAGACAGACAGGCCCGGCCGGGCGCGGGCAACAGCGACACCGCATCCACGCACCGGTGGCCGCAGGCCGATCACCCCAAGCGGCAAACCCGGTTCCCGGGCCCGCGGGTGTGGGCCCGGAGCGGGACCGGACGCACCAGAAGTCGGGTGGGCCGACTTCTGGTGCGGGGCCGTGTCTACTCGGTCCAGATGGCGGCGGCGGTGCGGTCGTCGGCGTAGCCCTTGGCGCGGACTTGGACCTGGCGGAGGAAGTAGACGGTGCCCGGGGGGTGGGGGTGGGCCCAATGGGCGGAGAGGAAGTGGGCGACGGCGGGCTCGTCGGCGATCGGGTGGGACAGGCCCGGGGTGCACAGCAGGAGGATGTCGCCCGGGGTGGCCGGGACGAGGCGGAAGCGGAACGGGCGCGGGTCCGGTACCGGGGCTTCCGGAACGGGCGGTTGGCCGTCCGGGTGGTGGAGCAGCCGGGCCGCGTAGGCGTCGATCCAGTGGCCGGAGCGCAGCAGGTAGAGCCCGCCGGGGCCGACGCCGAAGGCGGCGCGGTAGCCCGCCGCCGGGTCGAGCGACACGAGCAGGCAGTGCAGCGAGGCCGGGAACGGGGAGTCGTCCCCCTCCTTCCGGGGTGCCAGCGCACGCAGCGGGGCGGCGGCGCCGGTGGCCAGGCGCTGGAGGCCGTAGCGCAGGCGGTCCCTGGCGCCCTCGCGCAGGTCGGCGGCCAGGCCGGCCCGGCTGCGTCCGATCGCGGCGGCGAGCTGGCGGCAGGCCTCGCCGGTAGCGGCGGCGACGGCCTGCGCGGTGAACGACTCGTCCTCGGCGCCGTCGGTGCGGTCGTAGCCCGCGAGGACGGCGAGCAGCAGCCCGTCGGGGCCGTCGCCGAACCTGGTGACGAGCAGGCTGTCCCGGCGCGGCTCACCCCGGTAGCGGGCGGAGTCACCCCGGACGGAGACGGCGCGCAGCACGGTCGTCCCGTACTGGGCGCCTTCCAGCGCGGTGTCCGGTACGACGGCGTTCAGCGTGCCCGGGTCGGCCTCGGGTACGGCCGTCGGCTCGGGCCCGTACGTCGGGGGCCGCTCGCCGACGTGCGGGACGGCGGGGCCGCTGTCGGTGAGCGGGGCGCGGATGGCCAGGCGCGGGTCGGGGATGGGGGCGGAGCGCTCCGGGTCGGGCTGCGGCGCATGGTCGGGTTCGGGTTCGGGGGCCGGTTCCTTGACGGCGACGGGTTCCGGGGCAGGAGCGACCTCCGGTTCGGTGGCAGGGGCGACCTCCGGCTCCGGTGCCGGGGCAGGAGCGGCCTCCGGTTCCGGCTCCGGCTCCGGTTCCGGTTCCGGCTCCGGTTCCGGTTCCGGCTCCGGTTCCGGTTCCGGTTCCGGTTCCGGTTCCGCAGAGGATTCCGGTTCCACGGACGGTGCAGGTTCGGGTTCGGGTTCGGGGGCCGGGGCGGGCTTTTCCAGGGAGACCGGGGTGGGCGGGGCCTCTGGCTCCGGCGCGTCGGCGGCGGTCTCGGTCGAGCGGCGCTGGCGTCCGATGCCGCCGGTCCCCCCGATCACGCCGAGGGCGGTGTCGAACCAGTCGTCGAGGCCGTCCCGCGCCACCACCGGTTCGGCAGCAGGCGCCACCACCGGCTCCGTGACCGGCTCCGCAGCCGGTTCGGCAGCAGGCGCCACCACCGGCTCCGTGACCGGCTCCGCAGCCACCTCCGGCACCGCCGTCCGCTGCTGCCCGATCAGTCCCGCCGCCGTGTCGAACCAGTCGTCGACGCTGCCGTCGCCCGGGTCGGCGTGCGGGGTGTCGGGGAGGGTGCCCGCCGGCCCGTCGTAGACGGTGTCCCACCAGCCGTCGTCGGGCCGGGGCGGCTGTGCGGGTGCACCCTGCTTGCTCATCTGGCGGCTCCTGGTCGGTCCGTGGTCGCGCCGCCCCCGGCGGGGCCGGACTGGCGTCATTGTCTCCAAGTGCAACGACGCTGTCCGGGTTTCGGCGACAACCGGTCACCGACCGGATCATCCCGGCCACCGCGTTCACCTGGTGCTTAGCCGGCGGCGGGGCGGCAGGGCGGCGGCAAGACGGTACGGCCGTCGTCACGGCGTGCGTTTCCGTTCCGTCCGCGCTTGCCGGATGTGCCCCGAGCAGGGCGTTTCCTGGAGATTGCGGGGTGTTGGCGGCCGAAAATGAGGGCCGATGAGGGGCATCGCTTCACCCGTTCGGCTGATTAAATGTGCGCATGACCGCGTCGGCCCCGAGCTCACCCCGACCGGGGAGGGCCGCATCGGCGGGCCGCCCGGCGGGTGCGCTGTTGGGCCTGCTGCTGGTCGCCCTGTTGACCGTGCTGCCGTGTACGGGCCTGGCGAAGGCGGACGCGTCCGCCCGTCCGGGGCCGGGCCCGGTGAGCGCCGTCTCGGTGGTCACCGCGGCTGAGGCCACCGCGCAGACCCCGCTCGCGCGTGAGGCGGCACGGGACACCGCCCGTGACGCCGCGCGCGACGCCGCCCGGGCCTCCGACGGCCACCACCGCATCGCGGAGCAGCAGGATCACTGGATCCTGTGCACCGCCGACGGCCAGCCGCCGCACAACAACGGCTGCTCCAGCCACCCGTTCTGCCCGCAGGACGCCCAGCTGCCGAACCCGCCGCCGCATCCGCAGCCCGCCGCATGGCCACTCGTCTCCCCGGCACCCGAGGCGCTGCCCCGGGTGGTGCCCGCGGGACTGCTGGACGGCCCGCACCCGGCCCCTGATCTGCACGAGCTCCAGGTCCACCGGTCCTGAGCGGAACCCACCGCCGACGCTTTCCCTTCGGCGGGTCCGCCACTCCCCCCTCTTCAGCCGACCGCCGCCACAAGCCGTGCGCGGCGGGGACAAGGACAACCATCATGGGTTCCGCCTCTAAGCAGTCCAACAAGCCCGGCGGCAAGGGCGGCGTCGACCGCCGCACCCGGATAGCCGAGCTGCGCGCCGCCGAGCAGCGCCGCGACCGCCGCAACAAGGTGATCGCCTCGGTGGCCGCCGGTGTGCTGGTGATCGGCGCGATCGCGACCGGCACCTGGTTCGTCATGGACCAGAACCAGAAGAAGAAGGACCGCGAGGCCGCCGCCAACGCGGACATCCCGGGCGTGAAGACCTTCGGCGACCTGAGCCGCAACCACGTCAAGGACAAGGTCAACTACCCGATGACCCCGCCGGTCGGCGGTGACCACAACGCGGTCTGGCTGGACTGCATGGGCCACGTCTACGACAAGCCGGTCGAGAACGAGCGCGCCGTCCACTCGCTGGAGCACGGCGCGGTCTGGGTGACGTACAACGGCAAGGCCACCGCGGACGACATCAAGATCCTCACCGACAAGGTCAAGGCCACCCCGTACTCGCTGATGAGCCCGTACCCGGACGAGCAGGGCACCATCACCCTGAACGCCTGGAGCACCCAGCTGATCGTGGACAGCGCGAGTGACCCGCGGGTCAACCAGTTCTTCACCAAGTACGTCCAGGGCAAGCAGACCCAGGAGCCGGGCGCCTCCTGCACCATGGGGGAGATGTGACCGCCGACGGGACCCGCCCCGAGGAGACCTCGGCAGCGGGCGCAACGGACGCAGCGGGCGAGCCGGAGGAGCAGACCGCGGAGCGACCCGGCCGTCGCCGGATGTGGTGGCCGGCCGTGCTGGCCGCCGTGGTGGCGCTGGCGCTCGGGGTGCCGGCCCTGGTGGCCGGCGGGACCTCGGCCTCCGGTTCGTCCTCGATCGCCGTCCCCGCGGACGACTCGCCCGAGGCCGGTTTCGCCCGCGACATGGCGACCCACCACCAGCAGGCGGTGGACCTGTCGTTCATCGTCCGGGACCGCACGAGCGACGAGCCGACCCGCACCCTCGCCTTCGACATCATCAACACCCAGGCCAACCAGCGCGGGATGATGACGGGCTGGCTCGACCAGTGGGGGCTGTCGCAGCACTCGACCGCCAAGCCGATGACGTGGATGAAGATGGACCACGACTACCAGGCGCACGACGGTTCGCTGATGCCGGGCATGGCCACCAACGCCCAGATGGCGAAGCTGCGCACGCTCAGCGGGCGGGACGCCGAGGTGTACTACCTCCAGCTGATGATCGAGCACCACAAGGGCGGCGTGGAGATGGCCCAGGGCTACGTCGACATGGCGAAGAACGACGTCGAGAAGCGGCTCGCCCAGTCGATGGTGGTCGCCCAGACGTCCGAGCTGGAGCTGATGACCGGCATGCTCAAGGAGCGCGGCGCCGCCCCCGGCGTGCCCGCGTCCTGACTCCCGCAAGCCCCTCGTTCCCCCGGACGGCCGGGGCGCGACGACGGTCCCGCGACCGCCCGTACCGCGCCCCGGCCGTCCGCCGTCCGCACCCCTCCGCTGTCCGCACCCCCTCCTGGAGCACTCCCGCATGACCACCGATGCGCCCTGGCTGATCGCCGGACTGGGCAATCCCGGCCCCTGGTTCCGGCTGACCCGGCACAACGCCGGCTTCCTGGCCGTGGACCGGCTGGCCGAGCGGTACGGCGCGCGGTTCCGCCGGCGCGGGATCGGCGCCGTGGTCGCGGAGATCGAGGTGGACGGCCGGCAGGTGCTGCTGGCCAAGCCGCTGTGGTGGTCCATCAACCTGTCCGGCCGGCCGGTGGCCGCCCTGCTGCGCCGCTACGGGGTGCCGGTCGAGCGCCTGGTGGTCGTCCAGGACGACCTGGACTTCGCCTACGGCACCGGCAAGTTGAAGCGCGGCGGCGGCCCGGGCGGGCACAACGGGGTGCGGTCGGTGGGCGAGGTGCTCGGCACCCGGGACTTCGTCCGGCTGCGCTTCGGCATCGGGCGCCCGCCGAAGGGGCAGAGCGTCGGCGACTACGTGCTGAAGAAGTTCTCGGACGAGGAACTCGCCGCGATGCCGCAGGTGACGGACCGCTGCGCGGACGCCCTGGAGACGCTGGTGCGGCTCGGGCTGAACCGGGCCCAGGACGCCCTGAACGTCAGCGCGTAGCCGCCGGACGGCTCCGAGGGGCGGCGGGCCGGGTCAGCGCGACCGCCGCCACCGCGACCGCCGCCAGGACGGCCAGCACCGTCCGCCCACCGGACGCCGCGCCCGCCAGGTGGACACCGAGGACGGACAGCGCCATGCCGAGCGCGGTGCCCAGGCTGCGCGCCATGTTCACCATGCCGCCACCGACGGCCGAGCACTCCGCCGGGATCGCCCGCATCACCAGGGCGTTGTTGGCGGGCAGCAGCAGGCCCAGCCCGTACCCGGCGACCAGCAGCGGGGCCGCGACGGCCGCGGCCGAGGCCGGCAGTGCGGCGAACAGCAGCAGTCCGGCGGCGGCCAGGCCGGCGCCGAAGCGGCACCGGGTGACGTCCGACCAGCCCCGGGGCAGCAGTCCGCCGCCGACCGTCGCCGCGACGGCGAACGCGGCGGGAAGCAGCGTGACCACCAGCCCGGCGGCGGCCGTCGACACGCCCGCGCCGGTGAGCCGCACCGGGCCCAGCACCAACGGGCAGAACAGCAGCAGGTAGCCGATCAGCGCCACCACCAGCCCGGACCGCACTCCCGGGGTGTTGACCAGCCCCGGCGCCAGGATCGGCCGGGCCGCTCGCCGCTCCTGGCGCACCAGCGCCACGGCGAGGACGGCGGCGGCCAGCAGCAGGGCCGCGACCGCCCAGCCGGGCAGCGGCAGGCCGGAGGCGGTGGACAGGGCGAGCAGCAGCGCGGTGGTCGCGCCGGTGAGCAGCAGCATGCCGGGCAGGTCGAAGCGGGGCTCGCGCGGGCTCCGGGCACGCGGTCCCCGGCCACGCGGCGCCCGGCCACGCGGCTGCGGGACCGTCGTCGGGACCGCCGCCGGCGGGCAGGTCCGGGTGCGGGGCAGCAGGTACCAGCCGGCCACGATGCCGAACACGGCGATCGGCACGTTCACCCAGAACACCCACTGCCACGAGGCGTGCTCCACCAGCAGCCCGCCGAGGCTGGGCCCGAGCGCCAGCCCGAGGCCCTGGGCGGCGGCCTGGATGCCGAGGGCGCGCCGCATCGCGTGCTCGGGGACGCCGCGTGCGACCAGGGCGACGCTGTTGGCCTGCATCATCGCGGCGCCGACGGCCTGCACGGCGCGGCAGCCGACCAGGATCCACAGGCTCTCGGCGAACCCGGCGCCGAGCGAGGAGAGGCCGAAGACGGCGAAGCCGCCGATGTACATGGTCTTGCGGCCTACCAGGTCGGATAGCCAGCCGATCGGGGCCAGCAGGGCGACCAGGACGAGCAGGTAGGCGAGGGCGACCCACTCGACGGCGGCGAAGCCCGCGCCGAAGTGGCGGCCGAGGGCGGGGAAGACCAGGGCGATGACGCTGGCGTCGAGCTGGCCCAGGAAGGCTCCGAGACAGACGGTGCCGACGGCCAGCCAGTGGGCGTGGCGCCAGCCGGCTATGCCGCGGGGCCGGGGCCGCTCGGTGAGCAGGCGCGCGACAAGAGCGGTGGCGTTCATGCCACAAATATATCGGATGCAGATATGTTCTCTCTACGAGTTGCTCGTGCTGCGATACGAAGGATCTCGCGGTGCGTCCACCCCGCGTCCGAGCAGCGGACAGCGCCCCCGGAACGCCCCGTACCAGGCGATACGCTGTCCGCCATGCCGTCGTCACCGCTCGTTCCCGACTCCGCCGCCGAAAGCCACGACCCGGCGGTCGAGCACGCCCGGCGGCTGACCGACACCGTCACCCGGCTGCGCCGCGCACTGCGCAGCAGCATCCGCACCGACTACCCGTGGGAGTCCCTGCCGATGGCGCAGGTCGAACTCCTCCAGACCCTCGCCGCCGCCCCGCTGCGGGTCGGCGAGCTCGCCGCCCGCCAGCGGCTCGCCCCCAACACCGTCAGCGGACTGGTCGGCAAGCTGCTGGAAGCCGGATTCGTCGACCGCCAGGCCGACCCCGGCGACCGGCGCACCGCCCGGATCGCCCTCACCCCGGCCGGACGCCGCCAGCTGGACGACTGGCAGCACGCCCACGAACGCCGGATCGCCACCGCGCTCGGCACCCTCGCCCCGGCCGACCGCGAGGCCGTCGTCCAGGCGCTGCCCGCGCTCGAAAAGCTCGCCCGCGCCCTGGCGCAGCCGGGCGCTCTCACCGAGGGGCCCGGGAGCAGCTGAACGCGGACGTCCGAGGCGGACGGTCGAAGCGGACAGTGGAAGCGGCCGGTCGAAATCGGGTGGCCGCCGGGATCCGGAGGCCACTACCGTCCCCGTCATGACCGAGATCGCGGTACGGATCGAGCCCTGGACGGACGCCGACCTCGCGCTGCTGCGCCGGGTGAACACCCCGGAGATGAAGAAGCACGTCGGCGGACCGGAGACGGAGGAGCAGCTGCTCGTCCGGCACGGGCGCTACCTGGACTTCGTCCCCTCCGGCCTGGGCTGCATGTACCGGATCGTGCTGCTGCCCGGCGGCGAGGCCGTCGGCACGGTCGGCTACGGCACCCGCACCTGGGCGGGCGGGACCGTCCACGAGATGGGGTGGAACGTCCTGCCCGGGCACCAGGGGAAGGGCATCGCCGTGACCGCCACCCGGGCCGCCGTCGCGGCCGCCCGGCGCGAGGCCGCGCACCGCTTCCTGCACGCCTTCCCCTCGGTGGACAACCCCGCCTCCAACGCGGTGTGCGCGAAGGCCGGGTTCACGCTGCTCGGCGAGACGGAGTTCGAGTTCCCGCCCGGCCGGTTCATGCGCAGCAACAACTGGCGGGTGGACCTGCGGGACTGACGCCCTTCACCCCGCAGGCTTCGCGCGCCGCACGCGCCGGGTCAGAAGAGGGTGCCGCTCTCCAGCTCCAGCAGCCGGCGCTTGCGGTCCACGCCCGCCGCGAAGCCGGTGAGCGAGCCGTTGGCGCCGAGCACCCGGTGGCAGGGGCGCACGATCAGCAGCGGGTTGGCGCCCACCGCGCCGCCGACCGCCCGGACCATCCGCGGCGACTCGCCCGCCAGCTCGGCGAGTCGGCCGTAGGTGACGGTCGTGCCGTACGGGACCTCGTCCAGCGCGGCCCAGATCCGCCGGCGGAACTCGGTGCCCTCGGGAGCGAGCGGCAGGTCGAAGGTGGTGCGCTCGCCGCTGAAGTAGGCGGTCAGCTGGGCGACCGGTTCGGCGAGGGCCTCGGGGTCGAACTCCCAGCCGTCGGCGGGCTCGGCCAGCGCGTACTTCTGCCCGGGCGCGGTGACGGTGGCGAGGGCCGCCGCGCCACCGCCCTCGGGAAGCACGCCGCTGAGCAGCAGACGGCCGAGGGGGCTCTCCATGGTGGTGTAGACGGTGGTGCTCATGCCGGGTCGTTCTCCGTTCCGGTGCTGGTGCTGAAGCTGGTGCTGGGTCCGGTTTAGGTGCCAGTGCCTGTGTCGGCTCCGGTGCCGGTGCCGGTTCCCGTTCCGACGCCGCCCGGGGCGGCGCTCACGGGCCCGGCCCACAGCCGGTGGACGGCGTAGGAGCGCCACGGGGCCCAGGCCTCGGCGGCGAGGGCGGCGGCCTTCGGGTCACCGGGGGCACCGAGCCGGATCAGGCCGTGCTTGACGCCGATGTCGCTCGGGAGGAAGACGTCGGGGTCGGCGAGGGCGCGCATCCGCAGGTAGCCGACCGTCCACGGGCCGATGCCGGGCAACGCCAGCAGCTGGGCGGCGGCTGCCTCCCGGTCCACCCCGCCGTCCAGCCGCACCACGCCCTCGGCCAGCGCCGCGCACAGGCCGGTGAGCGCGCGGCGACGGGCCGCAGGCATCGCGAAGTCCTCGGGGTCGGCGGTCGCCAGCGCCGCCGACGTGGGGAAGAGCAGCCGCAGGCCACCGCTCGGTTCGGGCAGCGCGGCGCCGTACCTCTCCGCGAGCCGGCCCGCCAGAGTACGGGCGGCGCCGACGGTGATCTGCTGGCCGAGCACGGCGCGGACGGCCAGCTCGTGCGGATCCACATGTCCGGGCGAGCGCAGACCGGGGCGCTCCCGGACCAGCGGGCCGAGCACCGGGTCGGCGCCGAGCTGGTCGTCGACGGCGTCGGGGTCGGCGTCCAGGTCGAACAGGATGCGCAGGCGCTGGACGGCGGTCGGCAGGTCGCGCAGGTCGGCGAGCAACAGGCGGCAGTCGAGCCAGCCGCGGGTGCGCGGCTCGTCCGGAGCCAGGCCGTCCACCTCGGCGATGCCGTGACCGTACGGGAGCGCGAGGGTGCGCCGGTAGGTGCGCACGCCGGGGCGCGCGCCGGGCACGACCTCCTCCACCCCGGGGACGGCGCGCAGTCCGAGGAAGTCGATCAGGTGGTCGCTGTCGATCGCGCCGCGGTAGGCCAGGCGCAGGGTGAGGCCGCCGGCCGGGGTCGCGGTGCGGCGGCCCGCCACGACCTCGGCGCGCAGGCCGCTGGGGGTGCGGTCGTAGACCTCCCGGACGGTGTCGTTGAACTGGCGGACGGAGGCGAACCCGGCCGCGAACGCGATGTCCGTGACGGGCAGCTCGGTGGTCTGCAGGAGCAGCCGGGCGGTCTGGGCGCGGCGGGCGCGGGCCAACGCGATCGGGCCGGCGCCGAGCTCGGCGATGAGCTGGCGCTGCAGCTGCCGCGCGCTGTAGCCGAGCCGACCGGCCAGGCCCGCGACGCCCTCGCGGTCCACCACGCCGTCGCCGATCAGGCGCATCGCGCGGCCGACCAGGTCGGCGCGGTGGTTCCACTCCGGGGAGCCGGGCACGGAATCCGGTCGGCAACGGCGGCAGGCCCGGAACCCGGCGCCTTGAGCGGCCGCGGCACTGGGGTAGAAGCGGCAGTTGGCACGCTTCGGGGTCACGGCGGGGCAACTCGGTCGGCAGTAGATGCCGGTGGAGGTGACGGCCGTGAAGAAGACCCCGTCGAAGCGGGAGTCCCGGCTGTCCACGGCTCGGTACCGGATGTCGTCGTCGATCACGCTGTCCAGTCTGCGGCACCGACGAGGGGGTGACTGGCGGGAATCGGACATCACCGTTCAGGGGTTGCCCATCGGCTGTTTGCCCGTCGCCGCTCCGGCAGCGCCGGAGCGGCGACGGAACGATCAGGTGGGAATCGGCCACCTGGTTCTCTGGGCCCCTCCCCCTTCCCCCGCCCACCCGCCGCCACCACCGCGCGTCCATCTACCGCGCCCGCCGTGCCCACCACACCCACGCGCCCCAGCCCCACCTGTTCTGGCCGGCCGCTGGCGGCCGGCCAGAACAGGTGGCACTACAGGTGGCCGCAACAGCCAGGTGGTCAGCGCAACTGTCCAGCACCAGCCGGGCCCGGCTGACGCCCGTCCCCTGAGCCGGGAACCCGTCCGCTCAACGCTTCACCGGACCTCCCGCCGCACGCATCGACTTGGTGATCGCCTTCCACTTGTTCAGCCGGGCCTTGGCCACCCGGGCGTCCGAGCGGGAGGCAATCCACTCGTTCTCGCGCTGGAGCTTGAGGTAGCTGTCCATCCGGCGCTGCGGCAGGGTGCCGTCGGCCAGCGCCGCCCGCACCGCGCAGCCGGGCTCGGTGTGGTGGTTGCAGTCGTGGAAGCGGCATCCCTCGGCCAGCTCGGCTATGTCGGCGAAGGCCAGGTCCACCCCCTCGCCACCGTAGAGGCCGACCTCGCGCAGCCCGGGGGTGTCGATCAGCACGCCCCCGCCGGGCAGTGCCATCAGTTCGCGGGTGGTCGTGGTGTGGCGGCCCTTCTGGTCGACCTCTCGGGCCTGCTGGACGGTCATCACCTCGGCTCCGACCAGCGCGTTGGTGAGGGTGGACTTGCCCACGCCGGACTGGCCGATCAGCACGGTGGTGCCGGGAGCGCAGGCGCGGAGCACGTCGATGCCCTCGCCCGTCTCGGCGCTGACCACCAGCACGGTGACGCCGGGGGCGACCGCTTCGACGTCGGCCCGGATGAAGTCCGCGTCGTCCACCAGGTCGGCCTTGGTGAGGACGACCAGGGGTTCGGCGCCGGACTCCCAGGCCAGGGCGAGGAAGCGCTCGATCCGCCCGAGATCGGGATCGGCCGCAAGGGAGGCGGCGATCAGGACGGTGTCGACGTTGGCCGCCAGCACCTGGCCGTCGGAACGCTTGCCGGCCACCTTGCGGATGATCGCGGTGGAGCGCGGCAGCAGCGCGGTGACGGCGGCCATCGGTTGGGCGTGCAGGTCGACGGCGGCCCAGTCGCCGGTGCACGGGCAGTTGATCATGTCGGCGTCGCCCACCCGCCGGGTGTCGAACCGGACGGTGCGCAGCGCGCCCGTCTCCGGGTCGGCGAGCACGGCGTCGCACTGGCCGCGGTCGACCCGGACGATCCGGGCCGGGAGCAGCCCGGCTTCGGCGAGCGGGGCGAAGAGCTCGTCGAGCTCGGGCGTCCAGCCGTAGCCGGCCAGCGGGGAGCCCGCGACTGCGGGGTCGGCGAGGTTGTCGGCGAAGGTGTCGCCGGAGAAGGAGGAGGAAGAGAACGACGGAACGGAGGCAGCGTTGAACAACGCAGTGGCCCTTCGGGAGGAGATGGTCCCGGCGGGCTACGGCTGGCGCGGAGGGCTCAGCCGGCGGCCGGGAAGAGGAGGTGAACGCGAGTGCTGCCCAGGGCAGCTATCGGGGCGACAACGACCACGGGGTTCACCTCCTGCTCTCTACTCCTCGGGCGGCCCAACGGCCCCCGAACCTGACGCGTCACACGCTAGCGGGGGCCGCGGCGACAGCCAACACATTTTTGACCTGCGGATGAACCGCCGGTTCGGGACGTCCAGGGAGTCCAAACGGGGTCTGTGACACGGGTGTGACACGGCCCGGGCGTTACGTGCGGGATGCGGATATACAGGGGCCAAGCTGCGGCAGGAGGGTCGGCTTGTCCGCCGGGCGCCTTCCACGACGGGGCTGTGAGGCCATCAGGAGCCCCAGGAGGGGCGACAGCTTGGCAATAACCCCGAATGTCCATGAAGGCGCGAAGCGCCTGCTTACTGGATCTACGTGGACACATGATGGCCATTCCTGCGAACGGCTCTACCCAGTGGCAGGGTCTCATGGTACGTGGCTGGATGATCTCGGTGAGTCTATGAACCTTCCCTTCTGTTCGCGGAATCTTCTCCGCAGCTCGCGGTTGGTCACTCACCGACCCCAGACACACGCTTGTGGAGGCACAGTGGCGTACTACGTCAGTTTCTTCAACATGAGCTCGGTCGTCTCCGACGCCGATCTTGAGTCGGCGGTCAACGACCTCCAGCTTCAAGTCAGTGAGGACTTCGCTCCGGCGTGGGGAGTTGACGCCACCATCGACATCGGCGGCACTGGCTGGCCGATCACCATCGTGGACAACCCCGGACCGAACGACCCCCAGGGTGCTCTTGGGTACCACTCCCTTGACACCAACTACAACCCCTACGGGGTCATCTTCGCCCAGCTCTCGAACGACAACAACGTGCCCTGGACTGGCGTTGCCAGCCACGAGCTGCTGGAGATGCTCGGTGATCCGTTGACCAACTCAACGTGCTTCATCGACAACGGCGACGGCACCGGCTACATCATCATCCAGGAGGTGTGCGACCCCACCGAGCAGCAGCTCTACTACCAGAAGGGTGGCACCCCGGTCTCCGACTTCGCCCTGCGCGGCTGGTTCATCCCCGGCTATACGGGCCAGGTCGACTTCATGGGCGCGGTGCCCGGCCCGCTTCAGCTGCAGTCCGGTGACTACATCAGCGTGGACCAGGTCACGGCTTCAACTGGTTGGCAAGAGGTCACTGGCGACCAGATCACCCGCATGAGCAAGCGGATTCGCCAGAAGATTGATGCTGTGCAGCCGCCGCTTCGGCAGATGCAGCACCCGGTTCGCATCCAGGCCCTTCCGAACGGGACGCCGAAGGTCAGGAGCGGCTCCCAGGTTGGCGCTGGTTCGTCTTCGCAGCAGACGAGGCGCTGACCCGCCTTCCTTCATGTGGAAGCTGATGCCCTCTCTTGGGTGGTGATCTCTCATGCCGCCCAGGAGGGGGCATCTCTTCGATCACGGCTGCCTGCGGGGATAGATCATGAGGAGCCAAATTAGTGTCGCGTCAATGACAATAATTTTCGTTCCGTTCTGCTGGTACGCCCTTTTCTGCAATCTCACACCCATCCCGCCATTGTCAATGGCGGCTATGTTTGTAAGATGCCTTACAGCTTTTTGCGCCCCTGCGCCGCACAATCCGTCCTCATGTGGCAGAACGAGAGCCACGCACATTAGACCGGGGCGGCAATCGTCAAGACCTTAGGAGCAGAATCCCTCCCGGTCGCCGATCCGGCTTTTGGCAAGGAGTGGCACTATCCGTCACCCTGCATTTCAGGGGACCGGTGACCCCGGTCCTGGTGGTCGAGGAGACCCCACCTGCGAAGCAGGCCCTGGAGAGCATTCCCGCCGAGGACACCGTGATGGCGCCGGCCGCGGACAAGAAGCCGAAGCCCGCCCGGACCCCGTTCGCCACACCGCCGCCGCAGCCGACGCGCCCGGTCGATGCGCAGCCAGTCCAGGCAGTCGAGATGCTTGCCCATCCACGTGGTGGGGAAGCCCCGGTACTCACAACACCTGCTGTTGCGGAAGACCCGGACGCTGGTCTACGACAAGGACCGGGAGCGGGGAAGTAGGACCAAGGTCGTGGAGAAGGGGCCCAAGACGGATGCCGGTGGGCGAGTGCTTCCGCTTCCGTATCCGGTGTTCCGGGCACTGAAGGCTACCCGCGTCCGCGAAAAGCTCGCAGCATGCGATGCCCACCGGGACTCCGGGTACGTGATCCTGGACGAGCTGGGCAGGCCGCTGCAGACCAACAAGCTCCGGTACGAGGCCTACCGGCTGATGGAACCAGGCCGGGGTCGCCGGGTCGGGGAACGAGGACTACCCGCCGTACCGGTGCTTGAGGTTCGGGTCGTCCAGCCACCACGGCCGCATGCCCGTTTCCTCCTCCTCCGGCAGCCCCGCCGCCCGGGCCTGCGCGGCCTGCGCCTCGAAGCGGGCGTCGAGCTCGGCGTCCACGGCCTTGATCTCCTCGCGCCCCTGTACCACCATCCGCCGCACCAGCGCGGCCACGAACGGCAGCCCGACGAAGTCACCCAGCACCCAGAAGGCGTTGCCGCCCCAGGTCTGGTCCTGGGCCAGGCTCGGCCCCCAGGGCCGCCCGAGCGCGACGTAGTAGTGCTCGGCGACGAGGTGGCCGCCGTAGATCAGCACGATCCCGAGCCCGGCGTCGAAGATCACCTCGGCGAAGGTGATGAACAGCCCGACCAGGTGCGGGTACTCGTGCCCGACCGGGTCGAGCTGCAGCCGCGGCCAGAAGTAGGCGAGGCCCAGCAGCACCAGTGCCAGGTGCAGCACCACGTTCCCGACCCCGCTGGAGAGCGACCACTCGTACCAGGGCGTGAAGTAGAGGAGCCACGGCGGCGCCATCAGCAGCGCCGTGGAGACCGCCGGGAACATCAGCACCTTGGACGGCCTGCTGCGCAGCACCCGCAGGATCCGCTCCCGCCGGTGCTCCGGCGAGGACTCGACCAGCAGCGAGACGGGCGCGCCCAGCGCGAGCAGCAGCGGGACGACCATGAGCAGCAGCACGACCTGCACGGCCCGGTCGGTGAAGAGGATGCGCTCGTACACCCCGAGCCCGGAGCAGGTGCACCAGATCCACAGCAGCAGCCCGCCGAGGAAGGCCGCGGTGCGGGTGGGTTGCCAGCGCTGGCCGTCGCCGCGGTGGACGGTGCGCACCGCGGTCAGGTACCAGCCGCCGAGGAGCACCGACAGGGCGGGTACGAGCGGTTCGAGCGTCCAGGAGGTGGCCAGGTCGGACCACTGCCACGCGGGCGGTCCGCTGTACGCGAGCGCCCGGGCCGCGCCACCGTGGCCGAGCGCCTGGACCGCGACATCCACCGCGCCGTTCATCCGTCCGCCCACCTCGTCCGCACCCGCTCCCCGGGGTCGCCGGGGAGGGCGCCGGGAGTCGCCGGGCAGGGGCCGCGGCGCCCGGCCATGATGTCCCTTCCGACCCGCCCCGCCGCAGCCGGGGCCCACCTCTATACCCGGCCCTGAACAAAGCTTTACCGAAGCCCGGCAAAGCTTTGCCAAGGCAAAGTTCTGCCCTTGCCGGGCCCGCAGGCGCAACCGGCGCGGGGCCGCGTTCGTCTGGCAGGATGCACCGTCGGCGCGATACCGGCCACGTGGGTGACAACAAGGGGACGACAAGAGGTGCAAAGCACTGCACGCGGCGAGGGCCGCCGGCTGGCCGCGCGCCACCGCAACATCGAGCTGGGCCTGTTGGCGCTCGCGGTGGCCGTCTGTCTGGCCGGACACATCGACGCCTCGCTGGCACTGACCGGCAAGCTGCCGTCCGGGCTGCTGGTCCACGGCCTGTCCCTGGGGGCGCTGGTCGCGGTCGCGCACCTGGCGGTGCGCCGGTTCGCGCCGTACGCGGACCCGCTGATCCTGCCACTGGGCGTCTTCCTGACCGGCTTCGGGCTGATGCTGCTGGACCGGCTGGACTTCAGCTACAAGGCCGCGCACCCCGGCAAGGGCGACTACCAGAAGCTCCCCGCCGCGCCCTCGCAGATGATGTGGGTGTTCATCTCGGTGGCGGCGGCGATCGCGCTGATCGTCTTCGTCAAGCACCACCGCTTCTTCCAGCGGTACGTCTACGTGATGATGGCGGGCGCCCTGGTCCTGCTGACCGCACCGGTGTTCTCGCCGACCGACAGCTTCGGCGCCAAGCGGTGGATCAAGCTCCCCGGGCTGCCGTCCTTCGAGCCGGACGAGTTCGTGAAGGTCGCGATCACGATCTTCTTCGCGGGCTACCTGATGGCCAACCGGGACGCCCTGGCGCTGGCCGGGCGGAAGGTCTGGGGGATGACCCTGCCGCGCGGCCGGCACGCCGGCCCGGTGCTGGCGATCTGGGCGGTCAGCCTGCTGGTGCTGATCTTCGAGCGCGACCTCGGCACCTCGCTGATCTTCTTCGGCCTCTTCATCGTGATGCTGTACGTGGCGACCGAGCGCACCAGCTGGGTGGTGCTCGGCCTGCTGATGGCGGTCGGCGGCGCGACGGTGGTCGGCACCCTGGAACCCCACGTGCACGGCCGCGTCGAGGCCTGGCTGCACCCGCTCGACTACTACAAGCCGGTGCACGACCCGGCGATCTCCGAGCAGCCCGCCGAGGCGCTGTTCAGCCTGGGCACCGGCCACATCACCGGGACGGGCCTGGGATCGGGCCGGCCGTGGCTGATCGGCTTCGCCGGACGCAGCGACTTCATCTTCACCACCATCGGCGAGGAGCTGGGCCTGGCCGGGGTGACGGCCGTCCTGCTGGTGTACGTGCTGCTGATCCAGCGCGGCCTGCGCACCGCGATCGGCCTGACCGACCCCTTCGGCAAGCTGCTCGCGGCCGGGCTGTCGGCGGCGCTCGCGCTGCAGATCTTCGTGGTGGTCGGCGGCGTGAGCGGGCTGGTCCCGCTGACCGGGAAGGCGCTGCCGTTCCTGGCGGCCGGTGGGTCCTCACTGCTGGCGAACTGGCTGATGGTCGCGCTGCTGATCAAGCTCAGCGACTCCTCGGGACGCACCGCCCTCGACCCGGTCCAGACCTCCCCCGAGCCGCTCCCCGCACAGACCGGCCCGGGTGACCGCCCCGCCGCCACCGACCCGGCCCCGCCCGGCGGGAGCCAGGGCCGGGGCCCGAACCCCGGCCCGGGCCACACCCTGGGCGGCGCGGGCCGACCCCTGGCCCCGGAATCCGACCCGAGCGCACAGACCACCGCTGGCCCCGGCGCGGACCCGGGCGCCGCCACCGAGCTGCGGCCCGCGTTCGGTCGCCCGCCCGCCGCACCGCACCCCGCCGGGCCCCAGCCGCCCGCCCCGCAGGCCTCGTACGGCTACCCGCCGGTCAACGAGCAGCACACCCAGGGCTACGGTCTGCCGCCGCAGTCCCCGTTCCCCTCGAACCCGTCCGCCTGAGGACACCCCGGACACCCCGGACACCTCGGACACCCGGGACACCCGGGACACCCGGGACGAACGCACAGGGCCTCCCCCGCGACCCGCGAGGGAGGCCCTGTCCCGTACCTGCCGACGGAGAACCAGCTACCGCTGCTCCCACGGCGGCCGCGGCGGCCTGGACGGGTAGCCCGGCCCCGACCCCGGCCGCTCCGGCGGCAGCCCAGGCCCCTGCGGCCCCTGCGCTCCCGGCCCGGGCCGCCCCGACCCCGGCTGCTCCCCCGACGCCCCCGGCGGTGCCCCCGGCGACGGCCCCACCGGCCGGTCGCTGTCCGGCGGCGGCGGAGCGGGCCGGTGGTGCGGCCCGGGCCGGGCGGTGAGGCGCCCGCGCACGTTGTCGGCCGCCAGCACGTCGGCCCACCGCTCGGGGTACTCGGCGGGCGCGTCGACGTCGTCCGCCTCTTCCTCGCCCCACTCCTCCTCGACGCCCTCGGCCAGCCCCAGTTCGCGGGCGCGCCGGGCCCGTTCGACGGCCCGCCGGGCGGCGACCTCGCGGACCACGGCGGCGGCGGCCTCCTCGTGGGCACGCTCGTTCTCGGCACGCGCGTCGGCGGTCTCCAGGGTGGGCCAGCGGCGGTCTATCGCGGCGTTCATGGCCGCGCCGATGAGCACCGCGAGGGCCACCACGAAGATCCACAGCAGCACGGCCACCGGCGCGGCCAGCGAGCTGTACACCGAGGGGCCCTCGATCGAGCTGACCAGGTAGATCCGCAGGCCGACGCTGCAGAAGACCAGCACCACCAGGGCGACCAGCGCGCCGGGGATGTCCTCGCGCCAGGGTGTGGAGACCGGTACGGCCAGGTGGTAGAGGGTGGTCAGGGAGACGATCAGCAGCAGGATCGCGACCGGCCAGTAGGCGGCGCTGACCACCCCCGTGAGACCTGACACGGCGTTCTCGACCAGTCCGGGCCCGGCCATCATCAGCGGCAGCACCAGGGACCCGATGACGAGGGCACCGAGGTAGAGGCCGAGCGACATCAGCCGGGTCTTGACGATGCCCCGCTTGCCGTCCAGCCCGTACATGACGGTGATGGTGTCGATGAAGATGTAGAGCGCCCGGGATCCGGACCACAGCGAGAAGAGGAAGCCGATCGAGATCAGGTCGGGCCGGACGTGGTCGAAGACCTGGCTGAGCAGCGGTTTGACGACCTCGTTGACGGAGGACTCCGAGAGCACCGTCCCGGAGGCCGAGACGATGTCGTGCTTGAGCCGTTCGATGGTGCCGGCGCCGAGGAACTTGTCGAGGTAGCCGAGGGTGGCCGCCAGGCCGAGCAGCAGCGGCGGGATCGACAGCAGGGTGAAGAAGGCCGCCTCCGCGGCGAGGCCGGTGACCCGGTACTCGACGCAGGTGTTGGTGGTGTCCTTGACCAAGTCCCACGCCGTACGGCGCCAGGTGGCCCGTTTGGCCGCGCGCCGGGAGCCCTTGCCCCGACGCCGGGACGGCCGCTCGGGGTTCGGTCTGCTCGTATCGCCTGCTGCTTGCACAGCGCTAACGGTATCGGGCCGGGACGCTCCGGTTGATCTCCCCCAGGGGTACGGGCGCGTGCGCACCGCAGGTATGGGCGCCCGGCGGGGAGCGGCGGGAACGCCCGACCGTCCCACATCTCGAAACCACAGCGTCCAGCATCCGGATGTTAGTGGACCGGGAGTCCCGGGCCGTGCGAATCTCTTGCCATGCCTAGCGCCGGAACCACCCTAGTAGGTCGACTCCACGTCGATCTCCTTCGCGTGTCCAGCGCCATCTGTCCGGTGACCTGAGCCGCCACCCCGCCGCACCACCGCACCCGGCGCCGACCCACCGCCATCCCCGCACCAACGGATGCGCAGGCGCCCGCCCGGCCCGGCCACTGCTCTCCCGGAACCTGAGAAACCCGCAGGTCACAGCAGCGCCGCAGGGCCGAGCACGCTCCGCGACCCACCCTGCGTCAGCGCCACCTGCCCCGAAGGACTTCAGCATGGCCACCTCTCCCGAGACCGTCGAGCCCACGGCCGACCGCACCGCCGCGCGCCGCCCCGCCGCAGCGCGCAAGGTGACCCGCCATCGCGGCGAGGGCCAGTGGGGCATGGGCCACTACACCCCCCTGAACGCCAACGAGCAGATCAAGAAGGACGACGACGGTCTCAATGTGCGGACACGCATTGAGACGATCTACGCGCACCGCGGCTTCGACTCGATCGACCCGGCCGACCTGCGCGGCCGGATGCGCTGGTGGGGGCTCTACACCCAGCGCAAGGAGGGCATCGACGGCGGCAAGACCGCGATCCTGGACCCGCACGAGCTGGACGCCGAGTACTTCATGATGCGCGTGCGCATCGACGGCGGACGGCTGACGGTCCCCCAGCTGCGCGCCGTCGCCGAGGTCTCCGAGCAGTACGCCCGGGGCACCGCCGACCTGACCGACCGGCAGAACATCCAGTTCCACTGGATCCGGATCGAGGACGTCCCGGCGATCTGGCAGAAGCTGGAGGCCGTCGGCCTGTCCACCACCGAGGCCTGCGGCGACACCCCGCGCGCCATCCTGGGCTCCCCGGTGGCCGGCGTCGCCCGGGACGAGATCATCGACGGCACCCCGGCGATCGAGGAGATCCAGCGCCGCTTCATCGGCAACCCGGAGTTCTCCAACCTGCCGCGCAAGTTCAAGGCCGCCATCTCCGGCTCCCCGCTGCTGGACGTCGCGCACGAGATCAACGACGTCTCCTTCGTCGGTGTGGTCCACCCCGAGCACGGCCCGGGCTTCGACCTCTGGGTCGGCGGCGGCCTGTCCACCAACCCCAAGCTGGGCGTGCGGCTGGGCGCCTGGGTCCCGCTGGAGCAGGTGCCGGACGTCTTCGGCGGTGTGATCAGCATCTTCCGCGACTACGGCTACCGGCGCCTGCGCAACCGCGCCCGGCTGAAGTTCCTGGTCGCGGACTGGGGCGTGGAGAAGTTCCGCCAGGTGCTGGAGGACGAGTACCTGAAGGCCCGCCTGATCGACGGCCCGGCGCCAGCCGAGCCCGTCGCCCGCTGGCGCGACCACGTCGGTGTCCACCAGCAGCAGGACGGCCGCTACTACATCGGCTTCGCCCCGCGCGTCGGCCGGGTCGACGGCAAGCTGCTCGGCCGGATCGCCGACCTCGCCGCCGCCCACGGCAGCGACCGGGTGCGCACCACCACCGAGCAGAAGATGCTGATCCTCGACGTCGCCGAGGAGCACGTCGAGTCGGTGGTGGCCGGCCTGGAGTCGCTCGACCTGCGGGTCAGCCCCTCGCCGTTCCGCCGCGGCACCATGGCCTGCACCGGCATCGAGTACTGCAAGCTCGCCATCGTCGAGACCAAGGAGCGCGGCCGCTCCCTGATCGACGAACTCGAACAGCGCCTCCCGGACTTCGCCGAACCGCTGACCATCAACATCAACGGCTGCCCGAACGCCTGCGCCCGCATCCAGGTCGCCGACATCGGCCTCAAGGGCCAGCTCGTCACCGACGAGCACGGCAACCAGGTCGAGGGCTACCAGGTGCACCTGGGCGGCGCGCTCGGCCTGGAGGCCGGCTTCGGCCGCAAGGTCCGCGGCCTCAAGGTCACCAGCGCCGGCCTGCCCGACTACGTCGAGCGCCTGCTGACCCGCTACCAGGCCGACCGCACCGAGGGCGAGCGCTTCGCCCAGTGGACGGCCCGCGCCACCGAGGAACAGTTGTCGTGAGCGAGCGGAGCGAGCGAACCGAAAGGGCAGGGCGTGTTCGCGAAGCGAACGCCGAGCGGAGCGAGGTGGGCGATGAGTGAGCGAGCGGCGCCGTTCTTCTGCCCGTACTGCGGGGACGAGGACCTGCGCCCGTCCGAGGCCGGCCACGGCGCCTGGGAGTGCCACGGGTGCCGCCGCGCCTTCCAGCTGAAGTTCCTCGGCCTGCTGTCACCGACCAACGGGGGTACGTCCCATGAGCAGCACCGCGACTGACTACGAGGCGATCGCCGTCCGGGCCGGCCGCGACCTGGAGGAGGCCACGCCGCAGGAGGTCCTGCGCTGGGCCGCCGACACCTTCGGCAAGCGGTTCTGCGTCACCTCCTCGATGGAGGACGCGGTGGTCGCCCACCTCGCCGCGTCGGTGTTCCCCGGCGTGGACGTGGTGTTCCTGGACACCGGCTACCACTTCGCGGAGACCATCGGCACCCGGGACGCGGTGGCGGCGACCATGCCGGTCAACGTCATCACGCTCACCCCGCTGAGGACCGTCGCAGAGCAGGACGCCGAGTACGGCCCGAACCTGCACGACCGCGACCCGGACCTGTGCTGCTCGCTGCGCAAGGTCGAGCCGCTGGACCGCGGCCTCGGCGGCTACGACGCCTGGGCCACCGGGCTGCGCCGCGACGAGTCCCCGACCCGGGCGAACACCCCGGTGGTCGCCTGGGACCCGAAGCGCCGCAAGGTCAAGATCGCCCCGATCGCCCGGTGGACGCAGGAGGACGTGGACGCCTACGTCGCCGCCAACGGCGTGCTGCTCAACCCGCTGCTGTGGGAGGGCTACACCTCGATCGGCTGCTCGCCGCTGTCCTGCACCCGTAAGCCGGGCGAGGGTGAGGACGCCCGGGCCGGCCGCTGGTCCGGTTCCGGCAAGACAGAGTGCGGCATCCACCTCTGACGATTCCATCACCACTCTCGCGTTAGGAAAGAACCGTGACAGCTGACACTTCGGTAGCCGACGGAGCCGCAGAGGCGGCCCGCGCGGCCGCCCCCTGCGAGCGCGGCGCCACCGTGTGGCTGACCGGGCTGCCGAGCGCGGGCAAGACCACCCTGGCCTTCGCACTGGCCGAGCGGCTGCGCGCCGAGGGCCACAAGGTCGAGGTCCTGGACGGCGACGAGATCCGCGAGTTCCTCTCCAAGGGCCTCGGCTTCTCCCGCGAGGACCGGCACACCAACGTCACCCGGATCGGCTTCGTCGCCGAGAAGCTCGCCGCCAACGGCGTCAAGGTGCTCGCCCCGGTGATCGCCCCGTTCGCCGGCTCCCGCGCCGCCGTGCGCGAGCGGCACGCGGCGGCGGGCACCGAGTTCCTGGAGATCCACGTCGCCACCCCGGTCGAGCTGTGCGCCGAACGGGACGTCAAGGGCCTGTACGCCAAGCAGGCCGCCGGTGAGATCTCGGGCCTGACCGGCGTCGACGACCCGTACGAGGCTCCGGAGAACCCGGAGCTGCGGATCCAGACGCAGGGCCGCGAGGTGGCCGACTCCGCCGCCGAGCTGCACGCCTTCCTGACCGAGAGGGGCCTGGCATGACCACCGCGACCGACAGTCCGGTCCGCACCGACGACACTCCGTACGCGTTGTCCCACCTGGACGCGCTGGAGGCCGAGTCGGTGCACATCTTCCGCGAGGTCGCGGGGGAGTTCGAGCGCCCGGTGATCCTGTTCTCCGGCGGCAAGGACTCCATCCTGATGCTGCACCTGGCGCTCAAGGCCTTCGCGCCCGCCGCCGTCCCCTTCTCGCTGCTGCACGTCGACACCGGGCACAACTTCCCCGAGGTGCTCGCCTACCGCGACCGCGTCGTGGCCGAGCACAACCTGCGCCTGCACGTCGCCCACGTCCAGGACTTCATCGACCGCGGCGTGCTGCGCGAGCGCCCCGACGGCACCCGCAACCCGCTGCAGACCGTCCCGCTGCTCGACGCCATCGAGCAGAACCGCTTCGACGCCGTGTTCGGCGGCGGCCGCCGGGACGAGGAGAAGGCCCGCGCCAAGGAGCGCGTCTTCTCGCTGCGCGACGAGTTCGGCGCCTGGGACCCGCGTCGCCAGCGCCCCGAGCTGTGGTCGCTGTACAACGGCCGGCACGCGGTCGGCGAGCACGTGCGGGTCTTCCCGCTGTCCAACTGGACCGAGCTGGACGTCTGGCAGTACATCGAGCGCGAGGGCATCGAGCTGCCGGAGATCTACTACGCGCACGAGCGGGACGTCTTCTCCCGGGGCGGCATGTGGCTGACCGCCGGCGAGTGGGGCGGCCCCAAGGACAGCGAGCCCGTCGAGCGGCGGCTGGTCCGCTACCGCACCGTCGGCGACATGTCCTGCACCGGCGCTGTCGACTCCGACGCCACCACCATCGAGGCCGTGATCGCCGAGATCGCCGCCAGCCGCCTCACCGAGCGCGGCGCCACCCGCGCCGACGACAAGCTGTCCGAGGCCGCGATGGAAGACCGCAAGCGCGAGGGGTACTTCTAATGAGCACGACCATCGAGACCAGCGCCACCTCCCTGCTGCGCTTCGCCACCGCCGGCTCCGTCGACGACGGCAAGTCCACCCTGGTCGGCCGGCTGCTGCACGACTCCAAGTCGGTGCTCGCCGACCAGCTGGAGGCCGTCGAGCGCGTCTCCCTGGGCCGCGGCCAGGAGGCGCCCGACCTCGCGCTGCTCACCGACGGCCTGCGCGCCGAGCGCGAGCAGGGCATCACCATCGACGTCGCCTACCGCTACTTCGCCACCCCCCGGCGGCGGTTCATCCTCGCCGACACCCCCGGGCACGTGCAGTACACCCGCAACATGGTGACCGGCGCCTCCACCGCCGAGCTCGCCGTCGTCCTGGTCGACGCCCGCAACGGCGTGGTCGAGCAGACCCGCCGGCACGCGGCCGTCGCCGCCCTGCTGCGGGTGCCGCACGTCGTGCTGGCCGTCAACAAGATGGACCTGGTCGACTACGCCGAGCCCGTCTTCGCCGCCATCGCCGAGGAGTTCAGCGCCTACGCCGCCTCCCTCGGCGTCAAGGACGTCCTCGCCGTCCCGATCTCGGCCCTCGCCGGGGACAACGTCGTCGAACCGTCCGCCCACATGGACTGGTACGGCGGCCCGACCCTGCTGGAGCACCTGGAGACCGTCCCGGTCGGCAGCGACCCGAGCCGGGAGCCCGCCCGCTTCCCCGTCCAGTACGTGATCCGCCCGCAGACCGAGGAGCACCCCGACTACCGCGGCTACGCGGGCCAGTTGGCCTCCGGGGTGCTGCGGGTCGGCGACGCCGTCACCGTGCTGCCCTCCGGCCTGACCACCACCGTCGCCGGGATCGACGCCCTCGGCCGCGAGAGCGACATCGCCTGGGCGCCGCAGTCGGTCACCGTCCGGCTCGCCGACGACCTCGACATCTCCCGCGGCGACCTGATCGCCGCCGGGGCCGCGCCCGTCCCCACCAAGGACATCGTGGCGACCGTCAGCCACCTCAACGAGCGGCCGCTGCGCGCCGGGGACAAGGTGCTGCTCAAGCACACCACCCGCACCGTGCGCGCGCTGGTCAAGGAGATCTCCTACCGGATCGACATCGACACGCTCCAGCGGCGTTCCGGCGCCGAGGGGCTGAACGTCAACGACATCGGCCACGTGAAGCTGCGCACCGCCGAACCGCTGGCCCTCGACGACTACACCGACAACCGCCGCACCGGCTCGTTCCTGCTGATCGACCCGGCCGACGGCACCACCCTCACCGCCGGCATGGCGGGCGAGGCCTTCGAGGCCGTACACGGCGACGACGCTCCCGGCGCATCCGAAGAGGAGGACTGGGTCTGATGCCCAGCGAGGCGTTCTCGGGCATGGACAAGGAAGGCGGCCGCATCGGCAGCGGCGTCCTCGGCAGCGGCCAGGGCGGCCTGACCCGATGTGTGGGCCGACGGGGCTGAGCACGCCCCGTCACCGGGCCGCGTCCCCACCGCAGCCCGGCCTGCCCCGGCACCGACGTGCCGCGCACACCACTTCCAACAGACCACCCGGGACCGCTTTCCGACGGTCCGTCCGCGAACAGGACCCACCACCATGGCACCCAGCCCGGCCTCCTCCCATGCCTTCGTCCGCCCCAACGCCGGGCGGATCAGACGCTCCGCCGCGGCCGCCCTCGCCGGCCTGACCGCCGTCGCCCTGCTGTCGGCCTGCAGCTACGGCTCCAAGGCCGCCGACAGCGGCTCCGGCGGCTCGGCCGACACCGCCGCCGCGACCGGCGCCTCGGGCGCCAAGCTGTCCTCCCCCACGGTGAAGATCGGCTACTTCGCCAACCTGACCCACGGCACCGCCCTGGTCGGCCTCCAGGAGGGCATCCTCCAGAAGGAGTTGGGCGCCACCCAGATCAAGACCCAGGTCTTCAACGCGGGCCCGGCCGAGATCGAGGCGCTCAACGCCGGCTCCATCGACATCGGCTGGATCGGCCCCTCCCCCGCGATCAACGGCTACACCAAGTCCGACGGCAAGTCCCTCAAGATCATCGGCGGTTCGGCCTCCGGCGGGGTCAAGCTGGTGGTCAACCCGGAGAAGATCTCCTCGCTGGACGACCTCAGGGGCAAGAAGATCGCCACCCCGCAGCTGGGCAACACCCAGGACGTGGCCCTGCTCAACTACCTGGCGGGCAAGGGCTTCAAGGTGGACGCGGCGTCCGGCGCGGGCGACGTCTCGGTGGTGCGCACCGACAACAAGGTCACCCCCGACGCCTACCGGCAGGGCTCCGTCGACGGCGCCTGGGTGCCCGAGCCCACCGCCTCCAAGCTGGTCACCCTCGGCGCGAAGGTCCTGCTCAACGAGAAGGACGTCTGGCCGGACAAGAAGTTCGTGATCACCAACCTCATCGTCTCGCAGAAGTTCCTCAAGGAGCACCCGGACGTGGTCGAGGCCGTGCTGCGCGGCTCGGTGAACACCAACGCCTTCATCAAGGCCAACCCCGACAAGGCCAAGGCCGACGCCAACGAGGCGATCAAGAAGGAGGCCGGCAACGCCCTGGAGCCGGCCGTCCTCGACCCGGCCTGGGCCGACATCGACTTCCTGGACGACCCGCTGGCCGGCACCCTGCAGGCCGAGGCCGACCACGCCGTGACCGCCGGGCTCCTCAAGAAGCCCAACCTCAACGGCATCTACGACCTCACCCTGCTGAACAAGGTCCTCGCGGCCAAGGGCCAGGCGCCCGTGGCGGACGCCGGACTCGGCGCCAAGTAGCGCCGACCGGCGCGAGTAGCGCGAGTAGCGCCAGCCGTACGGAAGTCCGCCCCAGAATCCGCGGTCCGGTCCCCGCCCGCCCGGTCGATCCCCGATCGATGCCCACCGGGACGGGCCGGGGCCGGACCCCGGCCCCCGCTTCGCAGCCCTTTGCCAGATCACTCAGCAGGAGGTCCCCGATGACCCCGGCACTGACCACCGAGGCCGACGCCCCCGTCCTCGACAGCGACGGCGGCGCGCCCGCCGTCCGGATCTCGCACGTGCACAAGTCCTTCGGCCGCCCGGGCGCCCAGACCCACGTGCTGGACGACATCACCCTCGACGTCGCGCCCGGCGAGTTCGTCACCCTGCTCGGCGCCTCGGGCTGCGGCAAGTCCACCCTGCTCAACCTGGTCGCCGGCCTCGACAAGCCCAGCCGCGGCAGCATCGAGGTCCCCGGCGGCCGGCCCGCCCTGATGTTCCAGGAGCACGCCCTGTTCCCCTGGCTCACCGCCGGGAAGAACATCGAGCTGGCCCTCAAGCTGGCCGGTGTCCCCCGCCCCGAGCGCCGCGCCGAGGCCGAGCGGCTGCTCGAACTGGTCCGCCTGGGCGGCGCCTACGGAAAGCGGGTGCACGAGCTGTCCGGCGGCATGCGCCAGCGCGTGGCGATGGCCCGCGCCCTCGCCCAGGGCAGCAAGGTGCTGCTGATGGACGAGCCGTTCGCCGCGCTCGACGCCATCACCCGCGACGTGCTGCACGACGAGATCACCCGGATCTGGGCCGAGCGGCAGCTGTCCGTCCTGTTCGTCACCCACAATGTGCGCGAGGCCGTGCGCCTGGCCCAGCGCGTCGTCCTGCTCTCCTCCCGGCCCGGCCGGGTCGCCCGCGAGTGGCGGATCGACCTGCCGCAGCCGCGCCGCATCGAGTCCTCCGGCGTCGCCGACCTGTCCATCGAGATCACCGAAGAACTGCGTGGGGAGATCCGTCGCCATGTCCAGCACTGACACCGCCCCCGCCAGGAACGACGGCGACACCGCCGAGGTCGGTGCGGGCCTGGACGCCCTCGACTCCGTCGCCGCCCAGCGCAGCTCGCTCGGCGAGGTGCTGCGGACCAAGGCGCTGCCGCCGCTGATCGGCGTGCTGGTGGTGCTGGCGCTGTGGCAGGGCGCGTACAGCCTCCACCTCACCTCCTCGTACAAGCTGCCCAGCCCCGCCGACGTCTGGCGCTCCCTCCAGGACCTCTGGTACCAGGGCACGCTGTTCTCGATCATCTGGACCAGCGTGTGGCGCGGCCTGTCCGGCTTCCTGCTCGCCGTCGTCATCGGCACCCCGATCGGCCTGGTCGTCGCCCGGGTCGGGCCGGTGCGCACCGCCATCGGCCCGGTGCTCCAGGGCCTGCAGTCGCTGCCCTCGGTCGCCTGGGTGCCGGCCGCCGTCATCTGGCTCGGCATCAACGACTCGATGATGTACGCGGTGATCCTGCTGGGCGCCGTCCCCTCCATCGCCAACGGCCTGGTGGCCGGCATCGACCAGGTGCCGCCGCTGTTCCTGCGGGCCGGACGCACCCTCGGCGCCACCGGGCTGACCGGGGCCCGACACGTGCTCATCCCCGCCGCGCTGCCCGGTTACCTGGCCGGACTCAAGCAGGGCTGGGCGTTCTCCTGGCGCTCGCTGATGGCGGCGGAACTCGTCGCCTCCTCCCCCGACCTCGGCCGGGGCCTCGGCCGGTTCCTGGAGGACCAGCGCGAGTTCTCCGACATGTCCGGAGTGCTGCTCGGCATCGTCCTCATCCTGTTCGTCGGCATCGCCATCGAGCTGCTGGTGTTCACCCCGGTCGAGCGCCGGGTGCTGCGCGACCGCGGCCTGCTGGCCTCCACCAAGTGAGGCCCCGCTGATGCCCGCCCTGCTGCTCATCGCCCACGGCAGCCGCGACCCGCGGCACGCCGCGACCGTCGCCGCCCTGGTCGGGCAGGTGCGGGCCCAGCGGCCCGCCCTGGAGGTAGCCACCGCCTACCTGGACCACTGCGCCCCGCGGATCCCCCAGGTGGTCGGCCGGCTGGCGGACGCGGTGGCCGTCCCGCTGCTGCTGAACCGGGCCTTCCACGCCAAGCAAGACATCCCCGCCGCCCTGCGCGCCGCGGGCTCCTCGCTGCCCCTCGCCGATGTCCTGGGGCCTTCCCCGCTGCTGCTCGCGGCCCTGGACCGCCGCCTGGCCGAGGCCGGACTCGACGTCGGCTCGGCGGCAGTGCGTTCCCGCACCGGCGTGGTGCTGGCCGCGGCCGGCTCCTCCGACCCGGCCGCCGACGCCGCCACCCGCGCCGTCGCCGCCGAGTGGCGCCGCACCCGCGGCTGGGCCGCCGCCGAGGTCGCCTACGCTTCCGCCGCCGGCCCACGCGTCCCGGACGCCCTCGCCGCCCTGCGCGCCGCCGGCGCCACCCACACCGCCGTGGCCCCCTACCTGCTCGCCCCGGGCCTGCTGCCGGACCGCATCGCAGCGGCCTCGACCGACGCGGACACCGTGGCCGACCCCCTCGGCCCCGCCCCCGAACTGGCGGCCCTGCTGCTGCAACGCTACGACCGGGCACGCCTGACGGCTCCCGTGGTTCCTGCCCTTACCGCCTGAGGGTCACGAGCCTCAGGCGCAGTCCAGGATGCTGTGCTCACTGAGATCCGGGGCACAACGCGCCACGGTGCGGTAGTCCGCATCGTCGTGGAGGACCGTGAGTCCGTGGTGCGCAGCAGTCGCCGCGATCATGAGGTCAACTGCGGAAGCACTGCGATGTTGCCCGGCGAGCGCCATCCGCCGTTGCACCGTGTCGATCCAGCGCCCTGCGTTCTTGGGCACTGAGACGTCCGGGTAGAGGTCGGCGAACATCTCGGAGATCTCGTCGTACTCCCGGCCGTCGCGCGCGCTGTAGAGAAACTCGGCACGCTGCGGATAGCACGACGCGATCGACTCCGCGTCGATCGCGTCGTACCAGGCCGCCTGAAGCTTCGGCTCGCGCAGCAGCCGGACCAGCGCGGAGGTGTCGAGCAGATAGATCACCGGGTGTCCTTCTCGGCTCGGTGCAGCCGCTCGGCGTCCTCGACTGCGCCCCAATGCCGGGCGCGCTCGAAATGCCTACTGATGCGGGCGGCCCGTTCCTGCTGCTCCGCATAGAAGCGCAGCGCGAGGTTGACGGCTTCCTTCTTGGTCCGCACGCCTGCGAGGGCCATCGCCCGCTCCAGCGCCTCTTCATCGATGTCGATCTGTGTCACGGACATCCAGCACCTCCGTCGACCGATGTTGGTGATGTACATGGAATTGTATGTCACCAACAATGGCGAGGCGAGGATCCAGCTTCCCGGGAGCGCGGCACGCGGAGGCGTCGACGGCGCGCGGCCGGGGCCGCGCACGCCGGATGGATCGGACCAACGCCAGGTGAAGGTGCCGGCCGGTTGGGATCAGGCGGGGGTTCCACTTCTGTCTGGCGGCGCGGTCGCGGTCCCGGACACCCGGCTGGTTGCCGTCGGCGGTGGAGTAGCCCGGGCCGGAGCCGCTCAGATCCGGCGCAGGGTGAAGGCGTCCGTCGGGTGGCCCGAGGCGGCGGCGGCGAGGCCGCCGGAGAGCAGGTAGAGGCTGCCGGCCGGCCCGGCGACGGGGGCCGTGGGGGTGGCGTCCGGGGAGGGGTGGACGGCGGTGAGCCGGGCGGTGCGCCAGTGGTCGTCGGAGCGCAGTTCGAGCTCGGCATCGCGGCCGGCCCCGAAGAGGGCGTTGGTGACGCCGGCGATGGTGCCGTCCGGGCGGCCGAGCAGGCCGTCCAGGTGGAGCAGGGACGCGCCACCGGCCACCTCGACGCGTCGCAGGGCGGCCGGGTTCCCCAACGGGACCCGCCACAGGGTGCCGTCGTCCCACTTGCCGAGGATCAGGTGGCCCTCCCGGTAGACGATGCCGTTGAGGCCGTACGTTCCGGGGGCGGGGGTCAGGCGCGGGTCGCGCAGCAGGACGGAGGCGGTCCCGTCCGGCGTCACCCGGTAGACGACGGGGGCGAAGGAGTCGGTGACGTAGGCGGTGCCGTCGGGGGCGACGGCGATGTCGTTGGCGAGGTGGCTGCCGCCGTCGCCGGCGACGGTGGCGAGGTCGGTGTAGAAGAGGCGGCGGCCGGTGTCCAGGTCGTACGCCCCGATCCCGGCGATCTTCCCCAGCGTCGCGGCGGTGCTGCGCTCGCCGATGCCGTTGTCGAGGTCGGTGACCAGCACGCGGCGGTGGACGGGGTCGATCCGCAGACCGGCGATCTCGGTCAGCGCGGGGTCCTGCACCAGGGTGCGGACGCTGCCGTCGAGGGCGACGGCGGAGACGGTGCCGTGGCGCAGCGAGCCGAGCAGGAAGCGGTGGTGGGAGGCGTCCCAGACGCCCGCCTCGGGGACCAGGGTGGGAGCGTGGCCGACGATCACGGCCGGGGTCGGGCGGTGGGCGGCCGCGGCGGCGGGTAGCGTACCGGCGGTGCCGAGCAGGGCGGCGGCCGCGATCGCGACCACAGTGCGGCGGATGGTTGGATTCTGACGGTTCATCACGGATCCCTCGGAGCTGGCTTGCGCTGTCGCGATCAAGCCTGCCGCTCGGGCCGGGGCCGCGGCAGTGCGTGGGGATACTGGTAGTTCGACCACCAGGAAGGACGGGGGACATGGCCGAGTCGGAGGAGCGCCGCACCGAGCTGTCGGGCTTCCTGCGCAGCCGCCGGGCCCGGTTGACGCCGCAGGAGGTGGGGCTGGCGCCGGGGGGCCGGCGGCGGACGCCGGGGCTGCGGCGAGAGGAGCTGGCGCTGCTGGCCGGGGTGGGGGTGACCTGGTACACGTGGCTGGAGCAGGGCCGGGACATCCATCCCTCGCCGGAGGTGCTGGCGAGCCTGGCCCGGACGCTGCGGCTGGACCGGGCGGAGACGGCGTACCTGTTCCGGCTGGCGGGCAGCCATCCGCTGGACGGGGAGGTGGGCGCGCCCGCGGAGGTGCCGGCGTCGCTGCTGCGGCTGATGCACGCCCAGTGGCCGGCGCCGGCCTGGGTGATGGACGCCAACTGGGACCTGCGGGCCTGGAATCCGGGCGCGGACGCGCTGTTCGAGCTGTCCGGTCGGCCGCCGCAGGAGTGCAACCTGGCCTGGGTGGTGTTCGGCAACGCGGTGCACCGCCGGCGGGTGGAGCACTGGGAGCAGCACGCCCGCCGTTTCCTGGCCCAGCTGCGGGCGGCGTACGCGGAGCGCGGTGGGGAGGCGACGGCGGTGGGCCGGCACCTGGGCCGGATGATCCAGCACGTGCGGGGCGAGCACCCGGAGGCGGACCGCTGGCTGGACGAGCACCAGGTCGCGGAGCGCTCGGGGGCCGAGAAGGTGCTCCGGCACGAGGAGTTGGGCGTGTTGCGGATCGACCAGCACGTGCTGCTGGCGGCGGAGGGGCTGCAGCTGATCGTGATGTCGCCGCGTGACGCGGAGACGGCGGAGCGGTTGCGCCGACTGGCTCCCATGCCCGTCACGGTGTAGCCATCGGGCAGAGGCCCGCCGCCCGGCGCGAACCACCAGGCGGCGGAGCGAATTTGTCGGAAAATCAGGTTGGCAGGTTCCACTTCTGGTTGGCGGCGCCGTTGCAGTCCCAGATGCCGAGCTGGTTGCCGTTCGCGGTGGAGAAGCCGAGGTCGTCCAGGCAGCGGCCGGACTGCGGGTTGAGCAGCGAGCCGTCGGCGCGGTACTGCCACTGCTGGGCGCCGGTGCCGTTGCAGTCGTAGAGCTGGACCATGGTGTGGTTGGCGGTGCCGCCGCCCGAGACGTCCATGCACTTGCCGAGGGCGCGGACGGTGCCGTCGACGCCTGTCCGCCACTTCTGCGCGATCGTGCCGTTGCAGTCGTAGATCTGGACGGGGGTGCCGTTGCCGAGGTTGGCGCCCCGCACGTCCACGCACTTGCCGACGTAGCCGGTGATCTGGCCGGTGGGGCCGGCCGGCGGGGTGGCGCCCATGATGATGTGCGGGAACATCACGCTGTCGCCGACGCCGCAGGCCGCGGAGAGGCTGCCGTCGCCGACGGCCACGCCGCCGATGGCGGGCCGGCTGAACTGCACGGTGTGGGTGGAGTTCCAGTAGTAACAGGTGGCGCCCACGGACCAGGTCTGCATCGGGTCGAGGCCACTGCAGCTGCCGACGGCGCTCCAGCCCGCGACGAAGGCGCTGCAGGCGGGCGCGGCCTGGGCGGCGGTGGCCGGTGCGGCCAGGGCGGCGGCCCCCGCGAGCAGGGCGGTGGACAGCAGGGCGGAGGTTCGGCGCATCGGGACGGTGGTCCTTCCGGGGTCGGCGAATCACGTCAACTCAACATCTGCACAACCGTGGTGACTGTGCGACAGATGTGTGGGCCGGGTAAAAGAATCCGGGCTGGACGGTCCTCCGTCAAGCGTTGGTTCAAGGCGAACTGCGACGGGTTCATCTCAGCTGCCGGCCCCGGCCGGGGCGAGCCTGCCCGGAAAACGCGGAACGGGCCCCGTGCTCCCCCGTGGCGGGGAAGAAGCGGAGCCCGTTCGGCAGGATTCGGTCCGGGGACGACCGTCAGTCGAACTTGCGGCGCTGGCGCCCGGTGCCGTAGTTGCCACCGGACTTGGAGCCGCTGCCCGGCCGGGCCCGGCCGGAGGAGCGCCCGATGAACCCGGCGGCCTGCGGCCGCTCGCCCTGGCCGGCGGCGCCCAGGCGCTGCTTGGGGCGCGGGCGGCGCGGGTTGCCGTTCATGTCGACGTCGGTGGGCAGTCCGGAGCGCTTGCCGGGGCGGCGGCGCGGGCTGCCCGACTTGCCGTCCGCGCCCTTGCCGTCGGCGGAGGCGGCCTGGGCCGCGGGCTGGGCGGCGGCCGGGACGGCCAGTGCGACCGGAACGCCGCTGGGGGTGCGGGCGCCGGTGATCCGGGCCAGGTCGGCGTCGCCGGGGCGGATCCTGGTCACGGTGGGGCGGATCCCGGCGACCGTCATCAGCCGGTTGACCTCGCGGCGCTGCTCGGGCAGCACGAGGGTGACGACCGTGCCGGACTCGCCGGCCCGGGCGGTGCGGCCGCCGCGGTGCAGGTAGTCCTTGTGGTCGATCGGCGGGTCGACGTTGACGACCAGGTCGAGGCCGTCGATGTGGATGCCGCGGGCGGCGACGTTGGTGGCGATCAGCGCGGTGACCTCGCCGTCGCGGAACTGGTCGAGGACCCGGTTGCGCTGCGGCTGGGACTTGCCGCCGTGCAGCGCGGCGGCCATCACGCCGGTGGCGCGCAGCTGCTTGGCGAGCCGGTCGGCGCCGTGCTTGGTGTGCACGAACATGATCACGCGCCCGTCGCGGGAGGCGATGTGGGCGGTGGCGGAGGCCTTGTCGGTGGGCTCCAGCTGCAGGACGTGGTGGTCCATGGTGGTGACCGCGCCGGCCGAGGGGTCGACCGAGTGGGTGACCGGGTCGGTCAGGAAGCGCTTGACCAGCCGGTCGACGTTGCGGTCCAGGGTGGCGGAGAACAGCATCCGCTGCCCGCCCTCGGCGACCTGCTCCAGCAGCTTGCTGACCTGCGGGAGGAAGCCCATGTCGGCCATCTGGTCGGCCTCGTCGAGGACCGTGATGGCGACGTCGGACAGGTTGACGTCACCGCGCCCGATCAGGTCGTCCAGGCGGCCGGGGGTGGCGACCAGCACCTCGGTGCCGCGGCGCACCGCGTTGGCCTGCCGGCTGATGCCCATGCCGCCGACGACGGTGGTGATCCGCAGGTTGACGGCGGTGGCGTACGGGGTGAGCGCCTCGGTGACCTGCTGGGCGAGCTCGCGGGTGGGCACCAGGACGAGCGCCAGCGGGTGGCGGGAGTCGGCGCGGCGACCGGCGGTGCGGGCGAGCAGCGGCAGGCCGAAGGCCAGGGTCTTGCCGGAGCCGGTGCGGCCGCGCCCGAGGACGTCGCGCCCGGCGATCGAGTCGGGCAGGGTGGCGGCCTGGATCGGGAACGGCTCGGTGACGCCCTCGCGGGTGAGCGCGGAGAGGATCGCCTTGGGCAGGTCCAGCTCGGCGAAGGAGGCCGCCGGCGGCCGGGCCGGGGTGCCCTCGACGACGGTGAAGTCGGCGGGCTCCGGGACGGCGGTGCGGCCGGTCCTGGGGGCGCCGGCGCGGTTGCGCGGCTTGCGGGGGGCGCGGTCGGCACCCTCTCCGCTGCTGCGGGTGCGGTCCGGGGTGTCCGCGCCGCGGCGCGGGCGGCCGGTGCGGCCCTGCTCGCCCGAGCGGGCGGCGGAACGGTCCGCGGTGCGGTCGGTGGTGCGGTCGCCGCGGTCGCGGGGCGTGCGGGCAGGGGTGGTCACGGGGTCTCCGTCCGTCGGTCGTCAGCCCGCGGTCGCGGACTGGTCGGCCGTCGTCTGGGAGTGTGCCGCCCCGGCCGTACGGCGGCATGAACGGGGGCCCGCACCGTCGAGCGGTGCGGGCCCCCGCTTCACGGGATCACAGGGGATCGCGCATCAGCGTGAAGCTGACGTCAGGCGATGACCTGGATGTTCTCGCCCTGCGGGCCCTTCTGGCCCTGGGTGACGTCGAACTCGACGCGCTGACCCTCGACGAGCTCACGGAAGCCCTGGGCGACGATGTTCGAGTAGTGGGCGAAGACGTCCGGGCCGCCGCCGTCCTGCTCGATGAAGCCGAAGCCCTTTTCGCTGTTGAACCACTTCACGGTGCCGGTAGCCATAACCGTCTCCTCCTATTGGGGCATCAGGGATCCACACCTCGTGAATCCCCAAGTAGCCGCGATCCCCATCCGGAGACTGAAACACCGGACAAAACAAATGCGCCTGTTGGTTGGTACCAGCAGGCGCACACACACGTTCATGGGAACCAAAACTGCAACTGCTTCGACTGTAGCACGGTCGCACCCCGATTGACCGGGGACTTTTGTGCCCGACAGATCACGTTTGACGCTGCCGGAAAACGGGGAGCGGCGCCCCGCCGGAGCGGGGCGCCGCCTGGTGTTCGGCCGCCGTTCAGACCTTGATCGGAAACGGCCGCACGTCGGTCATCGCCGGCCGACCGGCTCCGCCGGCACGGTGGTGCCGACCCGCGGGGCCGGGCCCCCGCCGTGGCCCGGGCGGGCGTCCGCACCGTGTCCGGGCCACCAGGCCTTGTTGCCGATCAGCGCGGTGAGCGCCGGCGTGAAGAACATCGCCATCACGAAGGCCGCCAGCACGATGCCGAAGGCCATCGCGAAGCCGAACTCCAGCATGAAGGTGTTGCCCGCGAGCATGAAGGTCCCGAACGAGGCCGCCAGGATGAAGCCGGCCGCCGCGACGGTCGGGCCGCCGTGGCGCAGCGCCTCGCGGGCCGCCTCGCGCGGGGAGCGGCCCTCGCGGGCCTCCTCGCGCAGCCGGGCGATGATCAGGATGTTGTAGTCCGTCCCGATCGCCACCACGAAGAGGTAGATCAGGATCGGCATCATGAACATCAGGCCGGTCTCGTGGCCGATCTTCTGGAAGAGCAGCGTGGTGGCACCGAGGGTGGCGCCGAAGCCGAGGCCGACCGAGGCCATCAGGTACCAGGGGGCGACCACGCTGCGCAGCTGGAGCGCCAGGATGAGCAGGATGAGCAGCCCGGCGATCGGGAAGACCAGCTTGTAGTCGTGGGTCATCGCCAGGTTGATGTCCTTGAACACCGAGGTCAGGCCGGCGACCTTGGCCTCGGTGCCGGCCGGGGCCTGCGCGTGGGCGACGGTGCGCAGCTCGGTGACGGTGTCGATGGCCGCGTTGCTGGAGGGTTCGTCCTTGAGCATCACGGTGAACTGCGCGGTGGTGCCGTCGGCGCTGACGGTCTTGCTCTGGCCGTCGGAGGCGGTGCTGGGCAGGATCACCTGGGCGACGCCGGGGACGCCCTGGAGCTTGTCCCCGTAGGCCTTGAAGGAGGCCGGGTCGAGCTTCTTGCCGTCGGTGCTGCTGAGGTAGACCTGGCTCGGGTCGGCCGCGCCCTTGGAGAAGGCGGTGGACATCGTGTCCTGGACGACCATCGACTCCGCGGTCTTGGGCATCGAGCTGCCGGCCATGTCGAACAGGCCGTTGTAGCTGAGGGCGCCGAAGGTCAGGGCGACCAGCACGCCGCCGGAGGCGATGGCGGTGAGTGCCGGGCGCTTCTCGACGACCCGGCCGATCGCGGTGAAGCGCGCGTCGCTGGGCTCGCGCATCCACTTCTTGCCGGGCCAGAAGACGGCCCGGGCCGGGATGACGGCGAGCAGGGCCGGGGCCAGGGTGACGGAGGCCAGGGCGGTCACGACGACGGCGATGGCCAGCGCCGGGCCGAGGGCCTGGAACATGCCGAGGCTGGAGAGGATCAGCGCGGCGAAGGCGATGGTGACGGCGCCGGCCGCGGAGGCGATCGCCTCGCCGACCCGGCCGACGGCGTTGGCCACGGCCTCCTTGCGGTCGTCACCGGCCCGCAGCCGCTCGCGGTAGCGGAAGGCGAGGAAGAGGAAGTAGTCGGTGCCGACGCCGAGCACGACGACGATGAGGATCGCCATCAGGATCGGCGTGCTCTTGAGGTCGAAGGCCTTGGTGGCGTAGTTGATCAGCCCCATCGAGGTGGGAAGTCCGATGATCAGCGAGACCACGATCGGCAGCAGGCCGGCCAGGATGCTGCGGAAGATGATGCCGACGATCACGATGACCAGCAGCAGGGTGGCCATGGTGATGATGCCCTCGGCCGAACCGGAGGCGTCCTTCTGGTCCAGGGCCTGTGCGGCGGATCCGCCCAGCTGGAACTTCAGGTCGGTGCCGGTGGCCAGTGCCTTGCCGTCGTCGCGCAGTGCCTTGGCGACGTCCGATATCAGGTTCTGGTCCTGCTGCTTGGCCTTGTCGATGGAGACCAGGGCCATCGCGTACTTCTGGTCCTGCGAGTAGCCCATGTCCTTGGTCGGCGGGATGATCTTCACCACGCCGTCGATCTTCTTGTCCGTCAGGTCCTGGACGAGCTTGCCGATCGCGGTCTTGTCACCGTCGGTGAAGGCGGCGCCGTCGTTGCGCTCGAACAGGGCGAGGGCGTCCGGCGTGAAGGCGGACGGGAAGGCCCGTGCCTGCACCTCCGCGGCCTGGATGGACTCGTAGTGCCTGGGCAGGAACGACGCCTCGTCCGCCTGGGAACTGACCTTGGGCGCCGAGATGAAGATGGCGATCATCGCGACGACCCACGCCGCGATCACCCACCAGGCGCGGCGGACGACGAAGTGTCCTAGTCGGTGGAACATGCTCGATGCCTCCTGGGCATGGTTCACCGCAGCCCTTGGGGGACGGGACGCTGGGCGACGGCAGGACCGGGCGGGCCACGCACGCTGGCGTTCCCTAGCCGGTCGGCAGGTAAGTAGGTCTGGGCGTCATCCTACGAGTACGTGCTTGCCGCGCGGCAAGGAAGCCCCCGTCGTCCAACCCCCGTTGCGGGCCGCCCCGAACGGCCCCGACCCATTCTCTCCCGGCCGCAGTTCCCTTGACCTCGTGCTCCGGGTGGAGTCTTCTCCCCCTCAGGGTGGAGCCCGCCCCCTACCTCCGAGGAGGAGGCATCAGGGTCCCCGGGTAGGGAAAACCCCACCCCGCCCCCCGGGACCAAGGTCCCGGCCCCGCCCCGTGCGCCATGATGATCTCCGTCCGGAGCCCTCCGGACGGACGACGGCGGAACGGAGCCCAGCCATGATCCCCTTCGACGAGGGCCGCGCCCGGCTGCTGCTCGCCCACGCCTGCGAGTCCGCCGGACTCCCCGCCCCGGGCGACGCCCGGCTGCTCGCGCTCGGCGAGAACGCCGTCTTCGACCTCGGCGACCCGGCCGTGGTCGCCAAGGTCGGCCGCGGCCCCGAACTGTACGACCGGGCGCACCGCGAGCTGACCGTCGCGCACTGGCTGGCCGGGCAGGACGTGCCGGTGGTCCGCCCGTACGAGGCGGTGGTGCCCGAACCGCAGTCGGCCGACGGTCACCCGGTCACCTTCTGGCACCGGCTCGCCCCCGCCGTCCGTCCGGCCCGCCCGGCCGACCTCGCCCCGCTGCTGCGCGCCCTGCACCGGCTGCCGCTGCCGCCCTTCCCGCTCGGCCGCCGCGACCTGCTGGCGCCGGTCGAGCGTTGGCTGGCCTCCGCCGAGGGGCACGTCGACCCTGCGGACGTCGCCTTCCTGCGCCACCGTCGGGACGCCTTCGAGGCCGCCCTGCCCGACCTCGTGCCGCGACTGCACCCCGGAGTGATCCACGGTGACGCGCTGCCCCGCAACGTCCACGTCGGCCCGGACGGGCCGGTGCTGCTCGACCTGGAGAACGTCTCGCGCGACCTGCGCGAGCACGACCTGGTGGTCCTCGCGCTCAGCCACGACCGCTACGGCGTGCCGGGCGAGGAGTACCGGGCGTTCACCGAGGCCTACGGCTGGGACGTACGGGACTGGCCCGGCTTCGCGGTGCTGCGCGGGGCCCGGGAGACCGCCAGTGCCTCCTGGGTCGCCCAGCAGGCGGCCGGGAACCCGGCGGCGCTCGCCGAGTTCGGCCGCCGGGTCGCCTCGCTCCGCGAGGGGGCCACCGAGGTGCGGTGGTACCCGTTCTGAGCGGGCGCACCGCTGCTCCTTCCACGGGGCGCACCGCTACTCCTTCCGAGCGGTGGACGCAAACCCGGCCCGGTGTGAGAAGCCTCTTAGGCCGGACCGGTCCGGCGCGCAACCGGGGCACGTACGATCGGCGTCCTGTCACCCAGTCGTCCTGACCGATGGACCGATGGATCGGCACCCTTCCCGCCCCTCAGGAGCCGCCGCCATGCACCGGAACGCCGCCCGCCGCCGCCCCGCCCACCCGATACGTCCAGCCCGTCCAGCCCGTCCGGTCCGTCCGGCGCGCCCGGCCGCCGGCCGCAGTCGGCTGGTCGCGGGCTGCATCGCGGTGGCCGCCGTCCTGGGCCTGTCCGCGTGCGGCACCGCCAGCGGGGCGCTGCAGCCGACCACCGCCGCGGCCACCCCCGGCTCCGCCTCTCCCCAGCAGCAGCCGACCGGCACCGCGGCCTCCACCACCGCGCCCGCCACCGGCTCGGACGGTGCCACCGGCTCCGGCCCGGCCGCCCCGTCGGCCGCCCCGTCGGCCGCCGCGAAGCCCGGCACGTCCGGTGTGTCCGGCACGCCCAGCGCGTCCGGCACGCCCGGCGCGTCCGGCACGCCCAGCGCGCCGGCCCAGCCCGCGGCCACCGCCCGGACCACCTCCCCGGCCGCCACCCCGGCCACCGGCACGCCCGCCCCGCCGCCCGCCCACCCCGGGACGGCGACCAAGGTGATCGGCTCCACCGCCTCCGGCGGCCGCACCGTCGCGCTCACCTTCGACGACGGCCCCGGCCCGGCCACCGGCCAGATCCTCGATCTGCTCGCCCAGTACCACGTCAAGGCCACCTTCTGCGAGATCGGCCAGAACGCCGCCGCCAACCCGGCCCTGGTCAAGCGGGTGGTGGCGGAGGGCCACCGGCTCTGCGACCACAGCGTCCACCACCCCCAGCCGTTCGAGAAGCTCTCCCACGACAAGGCGGTGTACGAGATCGGCGCCGCCCACGACATGATCGTCAAGGCCGGCGGGCCCGGCACCGAGGTCAGCTGGTTCCGCGCGCCCGGCGGCGGCTTCGACGCCGACAACGAACACATCGCGGCCGGGCTCGGGATGTCCTCCCTCGGCTGGTCCGTGGACCCGCGCGACTGGGCCCGCCCCGGCGCGCCCGCGATCGTCTCCACCGTGCAGCAGCAGCTCAAGCCCGGCGGCGTGATCCTCATGCACGACGGCGGCGGCGACCGCAGCCAGACCGTCGCCGCACTGAAGCAACTGCTGCCCTGGCTCGTCGCCCAGGGGTACACCTTCGACCTCCCCGCCGCGTAAGGGAGTTCGACGACGGGCCTAGGCTTGGGCGCCGTGACCCACACCGCGCCCGCGCCCAGCCCTGCCGAACTCGCGGCCGCCGTCCCCGGCCTCGCCGAGTACCTGCGGCCCGCCACCCTGCTCAACCCGTACGCCGCGCAGCCCGTGCCGGGGGCGAGCGGCATCGGCGGCCCGGCGCTGTGGGCGGTGGGCGCACCCTGGCCGCACTGCACCGCCAGGCACCCGGAGGACGAGTACCTGATCCCCCGCAGTGCCCCGGTACCCCCCACCGTCCCAACGGCTCTGATCACGCTCGCGCACCTGCGGGCCGAGGACGCGCCGCACCTGCCGTGGCCGGAGGGCACCGACCTCCTCCAGGTGCTCTGGTGCCCCAACGACCACGACGACATCCAGGGCGAGCGGTTCTACTACGGCCCCGCCGTCGAACTGCACTGGCACCGAGCCGCCGACCTCGCCCCGGCCACTCCTCCGCCGCCCCGGTGCAGCCAGGAGGATTACTACCTGCCGCAGCCGTGCGCGCTGCGCCCCGAGCAGGTCCTCGACCTGCCCGACCGGGACGAGCTGCAAGAGGAACTCGCCCACGCCGTCAGGGAGTTCGCGGCGCGGCAGGGCATCGAGTACCAGCGCGACCACGGCCGCGCGGACGGCTGGAAGCTGGGCGGCTGGCCGTCCTGGCACTCCACCGACCTCGTCCCGATCGACTGCGGCCGCTGCGGCGAGCGGATGAACCACCTGCTGACGGTGGAGAGCGGCGGCGACCCTGGTCTGTGCGTCGGGCGGCACGGCGAACTGCAAGTGTTCGTCTGCCCGGTGGACGTGGCGCACCCGGTGGGGCTGGACCTTCAGTAGCGGTCAGGGCAGGCGCAGCCGGTAGACCTGGCGCGAGCCGCCCTCCGGTCCGGGCTCGGCGGCCTCGGCGGGCGTGAAGCCCAGCCGCTCGTAGAACACCCGGGCGCCGCTGGTCACCGCGCCGGGGTGGTCGGGGCCGAAGGTGACCACCTCGACCGCGGCCGGGGCGCGGACGTGCCTGCGCAGCGCGTCCTCCACCAGCGCCCGGCCGATGCCCGTACCGCGGGCGCGCTCGGCCACCACCAGCCAGTGCAGGTGGTGCAGCGGGGGCCCGCCGCCGAACAGCAGGCCGCCGAGCAGGCCCCGGTCGTCCGCCACGACGGTCGCGCTCCCCCGGCCGACGGACCTCTCCACCGCGCGGTGGAAGCCGGGTTCGGCCACCATCGGCCCGAACCAGTGCTCGACCTCGGCGGCGAGGGCGAGGAAGCCGGGCAGGTCCCCGGGCCGGGCCGGGCGTACGGCCGCGGTCATCCGGTCGGCCCCGGCAGCTGCTGCTCGGACACTCTGGACGGCCAGCGCGGATCCACCACCGCCAGCGGGTCCTTGCCGCGGCGCAGCCAGGCCTGGAGGCCCTCGGCCCACTCCCGGTACCAGCCGATCTGCCGGGCGTGCAGTTCGGCCGGCGCCACCTCCCCCACCTCGGCCGGGTAGCGCCCGGCCAGCGCGACGGCGACCCGTACGGCGGCCAGCGCGTCACTGCCCGCCTCGTGGGCGTCCGTCAGCTCCACCCCGTACACCTCGCACACCCGCTGCAGGGTGCGGGAGCCCTTGCGGTACCTGTCCACGGCCCGGTCGATCACCAGCGCGTCCAGCACCGGCCCGACCGGCCGGCCGAGGCGCTCGGCGAGCGTCGGCAGCCCGTACCGGCGCAGCTCGGCGTCGAGGAGCGAGAGGTCGAACGGCGCGTTGAAGGCCACCACCGGCCGCCCGTCCGCGATCCGCGCGCACAGCGCCGCGGCTATCTCCTCCACCGCCTCCTTGGCCTGCCGCCCCCTGCTGCGCGCCAGCGCGTCCCCGATCCCGTGGATCGCCTCCGCCTCGGCGGGGATCGGCACCCCGGGATCGAGCAGCCAGTTGGCGGCCTCCACCCGGACGGCGCCGACCGTGTCCACGAGCGCGGCCGTGACGATGCGGTCCACGGCCGGGTCGGTGCCCGTGGTCTCCAGGTCGAAGCCGACCAGTGGCTGCTGCCACCAGCTCATCAGGTGTGTCCTTCCGTCCTCCAGCGAAACAGCCCCCATCATCACCCGCCCCACCGACAACCCGACCGCCCGGGGAGGCGTCCCGGCTGCTCCGCGGCCTTGAACCGCCGTCGGCGGGCTCCGGCGGTCCTGCACCGCTGGGCGACGCCGGGCACCGACGGCTTCCCCGACTTCCTGCTGTCGACGCCGTTCGAGGGGCCGGAGTTCGGGGCGCGTTCCTACCGCGCCCCGGTTCCCGGCCGACTCGGTCTCCCGGGCCTCGGGCGCCTGCCGCCCGATGGCTGTCCGGACGTCGCACACCCTCCACCCGTCAACTCGCCGGGCCCGCGGGGGTCGGGCCGGCTCCCGGTGCATGGTGACGTCGATCGGGTCCTCGTGGACGACCTCGAAGCCGTGCCGTGCGTCCAGACGGGGAGGCTGTTCACGGCCCGCAGTGTTCCACCGGCGGCGGCCCGCCGACCACGGGATGTCTCACGATACGTTGCGGGAGTCCGCCCAGATCCCCTCGAACTCCTCGCGGTAGACCTCCAGCAGCCCCGGTTCGGTGCCGCCCGGCTGCTGGCCGGCTCCGCCGCGCAGGATCAGGGCCGGGGACTCCATGCCGCGGGAGCGGCGCAGGTAGGGCTGGATGACGCCGAGGTCGCGGCTCTGCCGGCGGCCGGCGACCGGGCCGGTGGGGCGGGGGCCCTCGACCAGGTAGGCGGTGAAGCGCGGGGTCTCGTCGAAGACCCGGATCTCGAAGCCGCCCTGGTCCCGCAGCCGGGCCCGGACCCTGCGCACGTGCATGATGTTCATCTCGATGGATCGGGACAACTCGCCGCGGGACAGGCCGAGTTCCCGCTCGCGGCGGCGTACGGCGCTGCTCGCCGGGTTGAGGAACAGCAGCCGCACCCGGCAGCCCTCGCCGGCCAGGCGGACGAGCCGCTTGCCGGTGTAGTTCTGGCAGAGCATGCCGAGGCCGATGCCGAGGGCGTCCAGGCGGCGGGCGCCGTCGAGCAGGTCCTCGACGGGCAGGTCGCGCTGCAGCCGGACCCGGTCGGCGTGCACCGCGACCACGTCCGCGTAGCGCCCGGCGACGAGCGACTCCACCACGTCGGCGGGCACCCCGCCCGCCCCGCCGTCGAGGACGGCGAGCAGCCGGGCGGCGGCGCGTTCGGTCTGGGCCAGCACGGTCTGGGTGAGCACCCGGTTGCGGGAGACCACGTGCCGGGCCACTTCCAGCTCGTCCAGGGCGAGTTCGATCTCGCGCCGGTCGGCGAGGTAGGGCTCGAAGCAGGGCCAGTGCTGCACCATCAGTTCGCGCAGCTGGGGCAGGGTGAGGAAGACCAGCGGGTCGTCGTCGGCCGGGTCGAGCAGGTAGCCCTTGCGGCGGCTGACCTCGCGCACCGCGCCGGCCCGGTGGGCCCATTCCTCCCCGGCCGGTCCGGCGGCGGCGGTGACCCAGTCCTCGCCGTGGGCGGGGGCGTAGATGGGGTGCAGCACCTCGTCGACGAGGGAGCGCAGCCGCTGTTCGACCAGGTTGAGCCAGACGTAGGCGCGACCGGAGAGCCGGACCCGCTGGTAGGCGTCCTCCCACTCGCCGGCCGACCAGGCGAGCGCGGGGACCTCGACGGGGCCGCCCTGGGCCGGCACCAGGGCGCGGCCGGTCATGGTGGGGCGCATGACGACCGTGGGCGCCTCGCTGCGGGCACCGCCCCGGTCGGGGCCGTCGGGCCCGGAGCCTCGCCCGCCAGCGGGGAACACCATGCGCCACCTCATCTGCGGCTGACCCCCGCGGGCGCGGGGTCCGTTGACGGGCCGTTGACAAGCACCGGTCGGCCGGGGCGGCCGGACGATCAAGGGTACTGCCCGCCGAGAGCCGCCCGCAGCCGGTTGGCCGAGGGGCTCGCGCGCACCACCCGCCCCATTCTTCACAGGATTCGCCGCTGGACACCCGTTCGGACTAACCCCGGCACTATCTCCCGGCCGTCGGGGAAGGGCTCGGGGAGTATTGCGGGCTGTGCCGTGCGTCACGGCGCGCGAGCGTCGCACATGCCCGACCACCCGGCCGGGAAGAGAGCGCACGGGTCCGGGCAGATCGTCGGACTATAAGCCAGTTTCCGTACAGCATAGGGAAGTTGAGGACGTCATGCAGGTCTGGCCCGGTAAGCCCTACCCCCTCGGCGCCACCTACGACGGGGCCGGCACCAACTTCGCGGTGTTCTCGGAGAGTGCCGACCGGATCGAGTTGTGCCTGCTCGACGAGGACGGCTCGGAGACCGCCGTCGAACTGCGCGAGACGGACGCCTTCGTCCGGCACGCCTACCTCCCGGGCGTCCAGCCCGGCCAGCGCTACGGCTTCCGCGTGCACGGCCCGTACAACCCGGGCCTGGGCCAGCGGCACAACAGCGCCAAACTGCTGCTGGACCCCTACGCCAAGGCGATGAGCGGCCACATCGACTGGGACGAGTCCGTCTACGGCTACCACTTCGGCGCACCCGAGCGCCGCAACGACCTCGACTCGGCCCCCCACACCATGCACTCGGTGGTGATCAACCCGTACTTCGACTGGGGCACCGACCACCCGCCGCGCACCGACTACCACCGCACCGTGATCTACGAGGCCCACGTCAAGGGCCTCACCCAGCTGCACCCGGGCATCCCCGAGGAGATCCGCGGCACCTACGCGGGCCTGGCCCACCCGGCCGTCATCGAACACCTGGCCAAGCTCGGCGTCACCGCGATCGAGCTGATGCCGGTGCACCAGTTCGTCCGCGACCACCGGCTGCGCGACCTCGGCCTGGCCAACTACTGGGGCTACAACACCATCGGCTTCTTCGCCCCGCACTCCTCCTACTCCTCGGGCGGCGACCGCGGCCAGCAGGTGCAGGAGTTCAAGTCGATGGTCAAGGCGCTGCACGCGGCCGGGATCGAGGTGATCCTCGACGTCGTCTACAACCACACCGCCGAGGGCAACCACCTCGGGCCTACGCTGTCGCTGCGCGGCCTGGACAACGTCTCCTACTACCGCCTCGCCCAGGACCAGCGCTTCTACGAGGACACCACCGGCACCGGCAACAGCCTGCTGATGCGCAGCCCGCACGTGCTCCAGCTGATCATGGACTCGCTGCGCTACTGGGTCACCGAGATGCACGTGGACGGCTTCCGCTTCGACCTCGCCGCCACCCTGGCCCGGCAGTTCCACGAGGTCGACCGGCTGTCCTCGTTCTTCGACCTGGTCCAGCAGGACCCGGTGGTCTCCCAGGCCAAGCTGATCGCCGAACCCTGGGACCTCGGCGAGGGCGGCTACCAGGTCGGCAACTTCCCCCCGCTGTGGACGGAGTGGAACGGCATGTACCGGGACACCGTGCGCGACCTGTGGCGCGGCGAGAACGCCACCCTGGCCGAGTTCGGCTCCCGGCTCACCGGCTCCTCCGACCTCTACCAGGACGACGGCCGCCGCCCGATCGCCTCCATCAACTTCGTCACCTGCCACGACGGCTTCACCCTGCGCGACCTGGTCTCCTACAACGACAAGCACAACGAGGCCAACGGCGAGGACAACCGGGACGGCGAATCCTTCAACCGCTCCTGGAACTGCGGCGCCGAGGGCCCGACCACCGACCCGGCCGTCGAGGAGCTGCGGGCCCGCCAGCAACGCAACTTCATCGCCACCCTGATGCTCTCCCAGGGCGTGCCGATGCTCTCCCACGGCGACGAACTCGGCCGCACCCAGCAGGGCAACAACAACGCGTACTGCCAGGACAACGAGCTCACCTGGGTGCACTGGCCCGAGGGCGAGGGGCCGGAGGCCCGGCTGCTGGAGTTCACCCAGGGGATGATCTGGCTGCGCCGCGACCACCCGGTGTTCCGGCGCCGGCGCTTCTTCCACGGGCGGCCGGTACCCGGGGGGCACGGCGCCGGGGCCCCCGCCCCGAACGGCTACGACGACCTCACCGACATCGCCTGGTTCACCCCCGCCGGGGAGGAGATGACCAAGCGCAACTGGGGCGCCAGCTACGCCAAGTCGCTGACCGTCTTCCTGAACGGCTACGCCATCTCCGAGCCGGACCGGCGCGGCGGGCGGATCGTCGACGACTCCTTCCTGCTGATGTTCAACGCCCACTTCGAGCCACTGGAGTTCACCGTGCCCGCCGACCACGGACAGGAGTGGCAGATCGTGGTCGACACCGCCCAGCCCGAACTGCCCGCCCCGGGGACCGGCCCGCGGGTCAAGGCGGGGGACGCCCTGTGGCTCACCGACCGCTCGCTCATGGTGCTGCAGCGACCGGCCTGATCCCGCGTGCGCTCACCTGTTCGGGTCAACAGCGGGTCTTGGCGGCGGCCCCGGCCGGGTACCTATGGAGCTATGACCTCCGCCGCCGAGCCCGCGCAGCCCCGCCCGGCCGCTACCCGCCCCTGGTCACCGCCGACCCCGCCCCCCACCGCCTCCTACCGCCTCCAGCTCCAGCCCGGCTTCACCCTCCACGACGCCACCGCCGCCGTCCCCTACCTGGCCGCCCTCGGCGTCTCCCACCTGCACCTCTCCCCCCTGCTGGAGGCCGCCCCCGGCTCCACCCACGGCTACGACACCGTCGACCACACCAGGATCAGCGAGCAGCTCGGCGGCGAGACCGCGCTGCGCGCCCTGGCCGCCGAGGCGCACCGGCACGGCCTGCGGCTTGTCGCCGACGTGGTGCCCAACCACATGGCCGTGCCCGTCCCCGAGCGCCTCAACCAGCCGCTCTGGCAGGTGCTGCGGGACGGCCCCGACTCGCCGTACGCGCGCTGGTTCGACATCGACTGGACCGCCCAGCCCGGGCCCGCCGACGCCCCCGGGCGCGGGCGGGTGCTGCTGCCGCTGCTCGGTGACCGGCTCGGCGCCGTCCTGGACCAGCTGACGGTGGACGGTGATCGGCTGCGCTACCACCGGCACGAGCTGCCGCTGCGCCCGGGCACCGAGCAGCTGCCGCTGCCCGAGCTGCTCGCCCGCCAGTGGTACCGGCTGGCCTGGTGGCGCCTGGCCCGCACCGAGCTCAACTACCGGCGCTTCTTCACCGTCAACGAGCTGATCGCCGTCCGGGTCGAGGAGCCGGAGGTCTTCGCCGCCACCCACGCCGTGCTGCTGGGGCTGCACGCCGACGGCGTCCTGGACGGCTTCCGGATCGACCACCCGGACGGGCTGGCCGACCCGCGCGGCTACCTGCGGCACCTCGCCGACGCCACCGGCGGCGCCTACGTCGTGGTCGAGAAGATCCTCACCGGCGAGGAGCGGCTGCCCCAGGACTGGCCTGTCGCGGGCACCACCGGCTACGACGCACTGCGCCGGATCGACGGCGTGCTCACCGACCGCACCGGCGCCTGCCGGCTGGCCGGGGCCTACGAGTCCTTCCTGCACGGCGGGCCGGTCCGCGACCTGTGCCAGGACCCGCACCCGGCCGTCGCCGCCGCCCGGCGCGGCCGGGCCGACATGACCGGGCCCGGCGGCGAGCTGACCTCCGAGGTCGAGCGGCTGGTCCGGATCGCGCTGCGGATCGGCGCCGCCGAGCCGGCCCACGCCGACCACGCGCCCGGGCAGCTGCGGGCGGCGCTGCGGCGGCTGCTCACCGACTACCCGACGTACCGGCCGTACGCGCGGCCCGGGGAGCCCGCCTTCGACGACCCGCTGCAGGCCACCCGCTCGCTCGGCCCGGACGGCCCCGCGGACGGCCCGGACGGCTCCGCGGACCCGACCGAGCGCCTGGTCGCCGCGCTCGCCCTCGGCGAGCTGGGCCGCAGCGCCGACAAGGACGAGTTCTGCGTGCGCTTCGCCCAGACCGCCGCCGCCGTGGCCGCCAAGGGCGTCGAGGACACCGCCTTCTACCGCTGGAACGCCCTGCCCGGCCTCAACGAGGTCGGCGGCGAGCCGGCCAGGCCCGGGGTGCACCCGGTCGAGTTCCACGACTGGTGCCGGTACCTGGAGCGCACCTGGCCCCACAGCATGACGGTGCTCTCCACCCACGACACCAAGCGCAGCGCCGACGCCCGGGCCCGGCTCGCCGTCCTCGCCGAGCAGCCCGATGCCTGGGCCGCCGAGGCCGCCGCCTGGTCCACCGCCGCCGGGCCGGGCTTCGACCGTGACGCCGACTGGGTGCTCTGGCACACCCTGGTCGCCGCCTGGCCGATCACCCCGGACCGGCTGGTCGCCGCCCTGCTCAAGGCCGCCCGCGAGGCCAAGCTGCACACCTCCTGGACGGCCCCCGACACCGGGTACGAGCAGGCCCTGGAGCAGCGGGCGCGTGCCGTCTTCGGCAACGCCGGACTGCTGCCCCGGATCGAGGGCCTGGTCCACTCCCTCGCCCCGTACGCCCGCTCCAACACGCTGGCCGCCGCCCTGCTGCACCTGACCGTCCCGGGCGTGCCGGACCTCTACCAGGGCAGCGAGGAGCCGCTGTACACCCTGGTGGACCCGGACAACCGCGGCGTGGTGGACCTCGGCGCGCTGGCCGTACGGCTCACCGACGCGGCCGCCCCGCGCCCCGGCGACCTCGCCCGGGAGAAGCTGCACCTGACCGCCACCGCCCTGCACCTGCGCCGCTCCGGCCCGCTCGGCGCCTACCGGCCACTGGCCGCGGCGGGCCCGGCCGGTGACCACCTGCTGGCCTTCGCCCGGGGCGAGGACGTGGTCACCGCGGTCACCCGGCTGCCCTACGGGCTGGCCCGGGCCGGCGGCTGGCGCGACGAGGTGCTGGAGCTGCCGGGCGGCGCCCCCTGGACGGACCAGCTGTCGCTGCGCAGCTTCCCGGCCGGGCCGGTGCCGGTGGCGGAGCTGCTGACGACGTACCCGGTGGCACTGCTGAGCAGGAGGGGCTGAGGATGTCGCGCTACGAGGTGTGGGCGCCGTACGCGACTCACCGCGTCGACGTCCAAGTGGGTGAAGCCATCCACGAGTTGGCCCGCTGCCCGGACCGGGACGGCTGGTGGACGGGCGAGGCCCCCGAGGGCGACTACTCCTTCCGGCTGGACGGCGGCCCACCGCTGCCCGACCCGCGCTCGCCCCGGCAGCCGCACGGCCCGGACGGGCCCAGCCGGGCGGTGGACCACGCCGCCTTCCGCTGGTCGCGGACCGGCTGGCACGGCCGCGCGCTGCCCGGCGCCGTGCTGTACGAGCTGCACGTCGGCACCTTCACCGCGCGCGGCACCTTCGACGCGGCCGCCGAACAGCTCGACCACCTGGTCGAGTTGGGCGTGGACTTCGTCGAGCTGATGCCGGTCTGCCCGTTCCCCGGCAGGCACGGCTGGGGCTACGACGGAGTGTCGCTGTGGGCCGTGCACGAGCCCTACGGCGGGCCGGAGGGCCTCAAGCGCTTCGTGGACGCCGCGCACCGCAAGGGCCTCGGGGTGGTGCTCGACGTCGTGCACAACCACCTCGGCCCGTCCGGCAACCACCTTCCGGCGTACGGCCCGTACTTCACCGACCGGCACCACACCCCGTGGGGCTCGGCGGTCAACCTGGACGCGCCCGGCTCGGACGAGGTGCGTGCCTACCTGATCGGCAGCGCACTGGCCTGGCTGCGCGACTACCGGATCGACGGCCTGCGGCTGGACGCCGTGCACGCCCTGGCGGACGACCGGGCCGTCCACTTCCTGGAGGAACTCTCCCACGCGGTCGAGAGACTGGCGGTCGCGAGCAACCGGCCGCTGTTCCTGATCGCCGAGTCCGACCTCAACTCCCCGCGCACCACCGACGCCCGCGAGGCCGGCGGCCAGGGCCTCACCGCCCAGTGGAGCGACGACTTCCACCACGCCCTGCACTGCGCGCTCACCGGCGAATCCCAGGGCTACTACGGGGACTTCGCCCGCCGACCGCTCGCCGCGCTGGCCAAGACCCTGCGGCGCGGGTTCTTCCACGACGGCACCTGGTCCTCCTTCCGCGAGCGCACCCACGGACGGCCGTTCGGCCCCGGCGGCGGCCACCGGCTGCTCGGCTACCTCCAGACCCACGACCAGGTCGGCAACCGGGCACTCGGCGACCGGATCTCCACCTCACTGCCCGCCGGGCGGCTGGCCTGCGGGGCCGCGCTGGTGCTCACCTCGCCGTTCACCCCGATGCTGTTCATGGGCGAGGAGTGGGGCGCCGCCACCCCCTGGCAGTACTTCACCGACCACACCGACCCGGACCTCGCGGAGGCCGTCCGGCAGGGCCGGCGCCGGGAGTTCGCCGAGCACGGCTGGGCCGCCGAGGCCGTCCCGGACCCGCAGGAGCCGGCCACCGTACTGCGCTCGGTCCTCGACTGGACCGAGGTCCGGCGCGCCCCGCACGCCGAACTCCTCGGCTGGTACCGGACCTTGATCCGGCTGCGGCGCGAACGCCCCGAGCTGGCCGACCCGGACCTCGGCGCGGTGCGGGTCGACTTCGACGAGGCGGCGGGCTGGCTGGTGGTGCACCGGGGGCCGTACCGGGTGGCGGTCAACCTCGGCCGGGGCGGGGCGGTGCTGCCACTGGCGGCCGCCGGGCGGGAGGTGGTGGCGGCCTTCGGGGCGGCCGCCCTGGAGGGCGGGGCGGTGCGGCTGGACGCCGGCTCCGTCGCCGTCGTGAGCACCTGACCGCTCACCAGAGGAAGGTGGCGATCCGCTCCTTGAGCGAGGCGGCGTCCAGGCCGTACGCGGCCAGGTGCTCGGCCATCGAACCGTAGTGCCGGTGCTCGCCCCGCGGCACGCCCAGGGCCAGCACCCGGTGCGGGTGGTCGGCCAGCGCGGCGTGCGCCTCGTTCGCCGAGGTGCCCTCCAGGTACGGCTCCACCAGCACCACGTCCGTCCGTTCGCCCAGTGCGGCGCGCAGCCCGGCGGTGTCGAAGGGGCGCACCGTCGCCGCGTACAGCACGGTGACGTCCAGGCCCTCGGTGGCCGCCAGCACCGCGTCCAGCATCGGGCCGACGGCCAGCACCACACCGCGCGAGCCGGTGCGCACGGTGGCGAAGCGGCCGGGCTCGACCGGGACGGGCGCGGCGTTCTGGTGGTTGGAGAGCCGGACGTACACGTTGCGGTCGCCGTCGGCGACGGCGTGGCGCAGCAGCTGCTCGGCCTCCTCCGGGTGGCCGGGAACGTGCACCGTCCAGTCCGGGAGGGTGTCCAGCAGGGCGACGTCGCCCGGGGACATGTGGGTGCGACCGGCGGCCGGGTTGTCGTAGGAGCCGCCCGCGCTGACCAGGACGGCGCCGACACCCTGGTGGACCAGGCTCAACTTCAGCTGCTCGAAGGGCCGTTCGACGAGGAAGCTGGCGAAGGTGTGGGCGATCGGACGCATGCCGCTGAGCGCCAGGCCACCGGCCGCGCCGATCAGCAGCTGCTCGCGGATGCCGACGTTGACCACCCGGTCGGGGTGGCGCTCGCGGGCGGGCTCGAAGGCGGCGGCGGTGATGTCGGCGAGCACCACGGCCAGCCGGGGGTCCTCGTCCAGGAGACGGGTGGTGACGTCGACGAAGCGCTCGCGCATGGTGTCCATCGGTGACGTGCCTTTCACTTTCGTGGTGCTGGCTGGATCAGGGGCTTTCGGGGATCAGGAGTACTTCGGCTCGACCCGGGCGACCACCACGTGCGGGCGGCCCGGGTGCGCGGTGGTGTAGGCCCGGTGCAGCGCCTCGTGGTCCCGGCCGTCCACCGTCGCGGTCGACCAGCCCTCGGCGGCGAACCGCTGGGCGATCCCGCCCTGCCAGCCGTGGGTGGCCGAGGAGTTGTCGATCACCACCGCGTGCAGCCGGTCCAGCCCGTAGGCGCCGGCGAAGGCCATCGCCTCGTGGTTGGAGCCCTCGTCGAACTCGGCGTCGCCGAGCAGCACCCACACCGCCGGGTCGGTCAGCCCCTGCGCCCGCAGGCCGAGCGCGGTGCCGACGGCCAGCGGCAGGCCGTGCCCGAGCGAACCGGAGGAGATCTCCACGCCGGGCAGCAGGGTGCGGTCCGGGTGGTAGCCCAGCGGCGAGTCGTAGCCGCCGAAGCCCGGCAGCACGGCCGGGTCGATGAAGCCCTTGGCGGCCAGTACGGCGTAGTAGGCCATCGGGCCGTGCCCCTTGGAGAGCAGGAACCGGTCGCGGTCCTGCTCCGCGGCGGTGTCCGGGGTGACCCGCAGCACCCGGTCGTACAGCACCCAGAGCGCGTCCAGCGTGGAGGTGGCCGCGACGTCGTGCTTCTCGTCGCCGGTCATCAGGGCCATCAGCGGCTGGAGGTCCTCGAAGCGGGCCGGGGCCGCCGTCTCTGTCTTCGTCGTCATGAACCGATCGTGCAACTTAAAGCGAGCTTGAGGTCAAGCGGCTACAGTGAGCCCCCATGACCGCGATTCCCGACGGCGGCCGCACCACCGGCCCGCGCTCCGGCGACCTGCTCACCATCGGCCAGCTGGCCGCGCGCAGCGGCCTGGCCGCCTCCGCGCTGCGCTACTACGAGAGCCTCGGCCTGATCCACGCCACCCGCACCTCCGGCGGCCAGCGCCGCTACCTGCGCGGCACGCTGCGCCGGATCGCCTTCGTCCGGGCCGCCCAGCGGGTCGGACTCTCCCTGGACGAGGCCCGGGTCGCCCTCGACCGGCTGCCCGAGCGCCCCGCTCCCAGCGGCGCCGAGTGGACCGCCGTCGCCGCGTCCTGGCAGGGCCGGATCGACGAACAGATCGCCGAACTCGAACTGCTCAAGGCCAAACTGACCGGCTGCATCGGCTGCGGCTGCCTCTCGCTCACCCGCTGCGCCCTCTACAACGCCGACGACCGGGCCGCCCAGGCCGGCCCCGGCGCCCGCTACCTGCTCACCCGCGACCCGGCCACCGGTCCGGAACCCGCCCCGGCGGACGTCCCGGGCGGCGGCGGCCGCCGTGACGACACGCCCTGAAAAGCCTTTGCCGCAGGGCGGTCGGCGTGCGTACCGTGGCGCCGTGCTGCCCCCGGTCGAGACGGACGAGCAGTGGGACGCGGTCGTCCCCGACGAGTCGGTGATGCGCCCGGGCGCCGAGGCGCTCTGCGCGCGACTGGGCCTCGGCGGGCGGCCGTTGACCCGCTTCGCGGAGGGGTCCGTCCCGGTCTACGCGGTCGGCGAGGAACACGTGCTCAAGCTGTTCCCGGCGGCCAGCGCCGGGGACGGCCTGGCCGAGCAGCGCGTCCTGACCTTCCTGGAAGGCGCCCTGCCGATCCCCACCCCCGCCGTCCGGGCGGCGGGCGAGTACGTCAACGGCTGGCGCTACGTCCTGATGTCCCGCCTCCACGGCGAGGGCCTCGCCCCCGCCTGGCCGCGCATCCCCCGGGCCGGCCGCGAGCGGATCGCCCGCGACTGCGGCGAGGCGCTCGCCGCCCTGCACTCCCTCGACGCCGCGCCGCTCGCCGGCGCCCTCGCCCCCGGCGACTGGCCCGCCTTCCTGGCCCGGCAGCGCGCGGGCGCCGTCGACCGGCAGCGCGAACGCGGGCTGCCGGCGGCGTGGTTGGAGCAGATCCCCGGGTTCCTCGCCGCCACCCCGCTGCCGACCGCGCCACAACGGTCCCTGTTGCACACCGAGTTCATGCGCGAGCACCTGATCGCCGACCCGACCGCCCACTGGCGGCTCACCGGGCTGATCGACTTCGAGCCCGCGATGATCGGCGATCCGGCCTACGACCTGGTCGCCGTCGGCCTCTTCACGACCCGCGCCGACCCGCAGCTGCTCGGACAGCTGCTCACCGCCTACGGCCGCCCGTTCGAGCCCCGGCTGCTGATGGCGTACACGCTGCTGCACGTGTACAGCAACCTGCCGTGGTACCTGCGGGAGTTGAGGCCCTCGGCGCGGACCCTGGACGGCCTCGCCGAAGAGTGGTTCGGGGTCGCCTGAGAGCCTTGAGCCAGGACCTCTGACTCAGGACCTCGGGTTCAGGACCTCGGGTTCAGGGCCTCGGGTCGGTGCGCAGCAGCCCGTAGTACACCCCGTCGCGCCACTGCCCGGCCCGGAAGTTCACCGCACGGTGGACACCCTCCCGGGTGAAGCCGACCTTCTCCAGGGCGCGCTGCTCCGCGATGTTGTCGACGTCCGTGTCCGCCTCCACCCGCATCGTCGGCGTGTGTGCGAACAGGTAGTCCACCAGGAGCCGTTGGGCCTCGGTGCCGATCCCCCGTCCGCGTGCCTGCGGCATCAGCTGGATACCGATGCTCCAGTACGGCGCCGTCGGCAGCATCCCCTTCCGCCTGGCGGCGACGAAGCCGCAGAACTCTTCGCCGGCCACGACCGCGAAGATCCACTGGTCGTCGCCGAGCAGCCCGTGCTCCGCCCACCGGCGCCGGAAGCGCTCCGGGTCCCGCCAGCCGAACCACTGGAACTCGCCCACCACCTCGGGGTCGTTGACCAGCCGACCGAAGGCGGGGAGGTCGGCTTCGGCTATCGGACGCAGGGATACCGCTTCATCGTTCACGCAGGCGCCAACGCGCGGACCGCCGAGGGGGTTCCGCCGGGTGTCCGCCTGGTTCTACGCCCCTGCCGACCGCGCGAGCCGGAAGCCCACGTCGTCGATCCGCAGGGTCGGGTGGCTGCGGCGGCGGACGGAGGCGCGGCAGCTCCAGTGCTCGTCGAACCAGCCGCCGCCGCGCAGGACGCGGTAACTGCCGTACACCTCGGGGTCGTACAGCTCCCAGCACCACTCCCACACGTTGCCGAGCAGGTCGTACAGCCCGTAGGCGTTGGGCCGCAGCTCTCCGACGGAGTGCGGGCGCTCGCCCGAGTTGCCGCGGTACCAGGCGATCTCGTCCAGCGGACCGTAGCGCGGCCCGTCCGTCCCGGCCCGGCAGGCGTGCTCCCACTCGGCCTCGGTCGGCAGCCGGTAGCCGTCGGCGCTGCGGTCCCAGGAGACGTCCTCGCCGTCCACCCGGTAGGCGGGCGCCAGCCCCTCGCGCCGGGACAGCTCGTTGCAGTAGCGGACGGCGTCCAGCCAGGACACGCTGTGCGCGGGGCGACGGTCGCCCGCGACGCCCTCGTACTGCTCACGGGTGACCGGACAGACCGCCAGCTCGAACGGGGCCACCTCCACGCCCCAGGTCCGCTGGGTACGGCGGTCGGAGAGCATGACGCGGCCGGGCGGCACGGCGATCAGTCCGGTACTCGGTTCCATGATCGACGATCCTACGGGCCGCCCCGATCGGCCTGTCCCCTGGCGCGGTGATCTGATGTCACATCAGAATGAGTGGCTTTGGCCAACGGACGGAAGGCGGCAACGACCATGGCGGTCCTGACAGTCAGCACAGTGGTGGAGGCTCCCGCGGAGCGGGTGTGGGAGCTGGTCGGGGACTTCCACGCCCTCGGCGACTGGCACCCCCACCTGCCGCCCAGCCGGCTCGGCAACGGCCTGGCGGGCAACGCGATCGGTTCGGTCCGGGTCTTCGAGCTGCCCGACGGCGTCGTCCTGCACGAGACGCTGCTCGCCTACGACGACGAGGCCCGCAGCTACACCTACAGCTTCCCCGACGGCACCTTCCACTTCGACGGCTACCGCGCCACCCTGCGGGTCACCCCGGTGACCGAACTGGCCGCCAGCTTCGTGGAGTGGAGCGTCCGGTACGACATCGAGGCCGAACACCGCAAGGACTCCACCGAACGCGTCCACGGCGTCTTCACCACCGGCCTCGCCGGCCTGCGCGAGCGCTTCGCGAGCTGAGCGGGCCGAGCGGGTCGGCGAGCCGAGCGCGTCCGACGGGTGCTCGCCCCGCCGGACCCGCTCGGCGTTCCCATCGTCGTCGACGAACACCTGTTGATCTTGAAGGTCCGACGCCCTGCCAGGGTCCGGACCCGTGGCGGACAGGGCCCGGAAGCAGTACGAGGCGATGCGTGGACACTTCCACCGGACCGCCGAACAGCACGGATTCACGCTCGACCCCGCCCAGGAACTCCCGGTCGAGCGACTCAGCCGACTGGCCGGCGAACTGGCCCACCCGGCCTGGCGGCTGCGCCGCACGCCGCGTCGCCTCTACCTCTGGGGCCCGGTCGGCCGCGGCAAGAGCTGGCTGGTGAACACCTTCCTCGACGGGCCGCCGATCAGGCTGATCGAGGAGCGGATGGACGTGCTCGACATCTCCGGGCCGGTCGACTTCCGGCAGCAGTCCCGGCCGGACGACGCCCACGGGTTCGCCCTCGGCTCCCGCCTCCACCCCGGCGACGAAACCCCGGCCGGTCTCACCCCGCCCCGGCCGTCGGAAGCGGGTGCGGTCGTCGCCCACCACCGTGAGCTGCCGGCCCGGGCCGTCCGCGACGACCACGTGTGGTTCGGCTTCCAGGAGTTGTGCGAGGGCGGCACCTCCGTCACGGACTACCTGGCGGTCGCCGACCGCTTCCCCACCATCGCCCTGGACGCCGTCCCACCGCTCACCGACGCGTCCCCCGACGGCCGGCGCCGCTTCGCCAATCTGGTCGACGTCTGCTGCGACCGCGACATCCGCCTGATCCTCATCGGCGCCGCCCCCCTCGCCGCCTCCCCACCGACTCGACCCTCATGCGCGACCTCGACCGCACCGCCAGCCGCCTCGCCCTCCTCCGCCAGCCGGCCCAGGAGGCCACCCGCTGAGCAATCGGCGAATCGTGGCGGAGCAGATACCCACGACGGCGAGAAGGGTCTCCCCCGCCGTTCGCGTGCCGCGAGTTCGATCCGATCGGCCACGCAAATGGAGTGGATCCCCTCGGCCGCATTCGGCCGAGGGGATCCACTCCATTTCGACGGACCCGGCGCCCGCCACCGGTTCGATCAGATGCTCTGGTCGGGGTTGGCCGGCAGGTAGAAGTTCCAGCTGCCCTGACCGTGGTGCTGCCCGTCCGGGGAGTTGGGAGAGGGGCAGGCCCCGTTGTCCGAACGGCCGTTCCACCACAGGGAACAGCAGTTGTTGCAGAACCGCCAGTTGTCCTGGAAGGCGGTGATGTTGTCGTCATTGGGAATGGACATAGGGGTCCTCATTTCAGAGATTCTGAACATCTCGAACCCATGAACGATCGGCGCGATCCGAAAAACCTGCGCATGGAGCCCGAGATCCGGTCGGACGCAGATTACTCCCGCGAGCCAATGATTTGCGCACGTCACGCCTACGTGTTGAAAATGGCTTATCTGCAATGATTTTCACTGTCGCGATAATTTCAGGATCGGCCGACAATCCACAAAAGAGTTTGTCCATCACGGTCGGACCATTTTTGCTCCACCGTTAACCGGCTGAAAACTGCCCGCCGCGCCGTTTTCCCGACCCTTAATGGGCCGCCTCGACCAGCGGGAACCAGCCCGCCGCCGAGGCCACCGCGGCCAGCCACCCGGGAGCGACCGCCGTCCGGCCGCACTCAGGCCCCCGGGCCCGCTGGAACGCGGCGATCAGGGTGGTGACCGCCGCGACCGGCATGAAGAGGTAGGCGAGGCACCAGGCCCAGCCGCACAAGGGCAGCACCGCAAGGAATCCGATGATCAGTAGCGGCACCCATACGGCGGCGACGGTGAAACCCGCTGCCGCACAGGCGACCCGGAAGCGGTCCTCGCGGCGGCAGAAGACGGGCACCGTACAGACGACGGCGGTCAGCAGCCCGACCGCGGACAGGAAGAGCGCGAAACTGACCCCGTACGCCCCGGCGATGAGCACCAGCGGCACCACGAACACCGCACACGCCATCCCGGCCGACCACCGCGCACTTGCGGGAACCGCGGCCACCCGCCACCTCCTGTGAACGCGTTCACAGGTAGCACGCTGAGGCGGTGCGATCAGGTGGATCCGGACTCGCGGACGGCGGCGAGCACACGTTGGCGGACCGCAGCGGAGGCGCCGGGCGGCCGACGCGCCAACTCCGCTTCCAGGCGCCGCCGTTCGGCACGCAGGAGGCGGCCGACCGGCGCGCGGGAACAGTGCCGGAACCACCAGTCGCGGAAGCGGTAGATCACGCCGGCTCCCCTTCGGCAGTGTTCGCCCAGCTGATGCGCAACTCGCAGTCGCCGAAGGGGAGGGCGAGGTACGGGTTCGCGGCGAGGTGGCGAATGACGTTGCGTTCGGCGCAGGGGCCGGCGAGGGCGCGCTCCAGGATCTCGCGCTGGAGCGGGGACATCGGGCGGAAGCAGATCGAGTTCCAGAGGGATTCGAGGCCGTCGGGGCTGAGGGTGCGGACCGACGGGGGCCTCACGCCGGGGACTTCGACGCGGATCTCGTGGTCGGCCCTCACGCGGCCACCTCGCCCCAGACGATCTTGCCCACGGGTCGGCGCGGGCAGCAGCCCCAGCGCTTGGTGAGGGAGTCGACGAGGTGGAGCCCTCGCCCGGTCTCGCCGTCGAGACCGGGCGAGGACAGGGCGGGGAGGCGGTCACCCCGGGCGTCGTGGACCTCGATGCGGAGGCGGGTGGGGTCGACGTCGAGGGCGAAGTAGATGAGGTGGCCGATCGGGGTGCCGTGGAGGACGGCGTTGGTGACGAACTCGGTGGTGACGACGAGCCCGGAGTCGAGGAAGCGGTCCCCGTTCGGGGTGGAGGAGAGGAGGACGGAAAGCCGCTGACGCGCGATGGCGGGCGAGCGGCGGCTGCGCGGGAGCCAGATGGTGGAGGAGTTTCGAGACATGGCGAAGTCACCTTCCAGGGAGAGGGGTTGAAGCCATGCGACGACCGGGCGAAGGCAAGGGAATGCCCGGCAGTAGGTCCGTTCCGGTCACTCAGGAAACCCGAAGGGCTACTCGCTGTAGCATGCGCTGCGATGGCTTCGTTACGCAAGCGCATCGTCGCGCAATTGCGCAGAGCCGCAAGACTCTTGTGATCAATTGGGGAGGTGGCAGACTGTGACTCGACGTCAACCAAGAGGGAGCGACGAGCATGGACAGTCCAACCGTGCTGCGCCGTAGGCTTGGCTCCGAGCTGCGACGATTGCGCGATCGGGCTGGGCTTCAGGCCACGGCCGTTGCGGACGAGCTCGGGTTCAGCGCGACAAAGGTGTCGCGGATCGAGTCCGGTCAGACGACGCTGAAGGAATCCGACGTTCGCGCGATGCTCGAACTGTACGGCGTCAGCGACGAGGCCGAACTGCGCCAGTTCATCTCTCTGACCCGCCGCAGTACGCAACGCGGCTGGTGGCACGACTACGGCGACACACTGCCGGATTGGTTCCAGACCTACGTCGGTCTGGAGGCTGACGCTGCACGAATCCGGTCCCACGAGACAGAGTTGATTCCCGGACTGTTTCAGACGCCCGACTACTCTCGTGCAATCTTCCGTGCCTCCCTCGCCGGACAGGACGGCGACATAGAGGGCACGATCGGTCGACGGTCGCGGCTCAGGATGCAGCGCCAGGAGATTCTCCGCCGACCGAACCCACCCGAGATCCATGCGGTTCTCAACGAGGCCGCTTTGAGCCGCCCGGTCGGAAGCCACGGCGTCATGCACGAGCAGATCCTGCATCTGTTGAAGCTCGCAGCAGAGCCCAGCATCTCCATCCAGGTACTGCCATTCAGCGCTGGTGCTCACGCAGCGATGAGCATGCCGTTCCACCTTCTCTCCTTCGCGGACGTGCCGGGTCAGATCGTCTATGTCGAAGCACTGACCAGCAGCCTCTACTTGGAGCGGGAATCCGACATCGCGCGCCACGAGTTCGTCTTCGAGCAACTGGCCAAGACCGCGATGACTCCCCAGGATTCCGCTGCGTGGATGAATCAGCTACTGAAGGAGAGATATCGAAATGACAGCTGACCTGGCGTGGCGCAAGAGCAGCTACAGCGGCGGCGAAGGCGGCAACTGCGTCGAAGTAGCCGACGGCATCACCGGTCTCATCCCGGTCCGCGACAGCAAGGATCCCCACGGCCCGGCCCTCGGCTTCTCCCCTGCGGCCTGGCGAGCGTTCGTGGCCGGCATCCGGGCCGGTGACTTCCCCAGCTCCCTCTGACCTCCGCTCTCACGGGCGGCTCCGCGTCACACGCGGAGCCGCCCGTTCAACGAACTTGTCCAAGCGGCTCGAGAGGACAACCGATGCGCGGCTACGAGCGGGCAAGTTCGAGCAAGTTCGTGGCACGGGAAGCCCTCCGTACGAAACGATCGCCCAAGGCAATCGGCTCCGGCCGCTAGGAGGCCCACCATGGCACTGCACAAGCTCGGGCAAGACCCCGACAGTCCCGAAGGCAAGTCCCCGACCGTCTACTTCGACGACGTGACGGGCAACTACATCCTCCAGGGCTGGAGGGTGCTCGACCCGGCACGTCTCGCGCACATGGACGTCCCCGAGCACGAGACCGTGATCGAATTCCCCAGGCGCATGATGCAGTTCTTCCCGGAGGTGAACGGTGGCGGCGGCACCCACGCTTGAGGAGCTGCTGCGAGGCTGCACCCGCTCGGCGCTCCACCTGGAGATGCGCGACGGATACATGCGCGACGACCCGTTGTTCCTCCGTTGGCTCAGCGGGCGGCGGGACGATCCGACGGACCGTTCGTCGTGGTGGAGCCCTTGGTTGCAGCTGATCAAGGAAACCACCGCCCGCGGAGTCGACGTGCGACGGGCTCGCATCATCTCCGAACCGCCCAGCGAGTACATCCGGTTCGAGCACGAGATCACGTTCCGCAACATCGCCTCCGGTGAGCAGGTCAGATGGCTCCCCCGCCGACAGGCGACCGATCTGGCTCTCCCCGGCAACGACTTCTGGCTCATCGACGGGCAGCATCTTCTGATCCACCACTTCAGCGGCGAGGGCGACTTCGTGGAACACGAATTCAACGCCGCCCCTCAGACGGTGAGTCTCTGCGCCTCGGCGTTCGAGGCTGTCTGGGCGCGCGCGGTACCTCACCAGGACTTCCGGCTGACCTGAGCCGTGTCCGCGTCATCCAGCGTCCAGCAAGCCAGGCAAGCCCTGGGCCAGCGTCTGCGCGATATCCGACGGGATTCCGGACTCAGCGCGCGAGCGCTGGCCGAAGCTGCTGGGTGGCACGAATCCAAGTGCTCCAAGATCCAGAGCGGTCGCGTGATGCCCTCGGAAGCCGACATAAGGACCTGGACCGCCATCTGCGGCGCCCCCGGTCAAGCAGCGGACCTCATCGCGACTGCCCGCAACATCGAGGGCATGTACATCGAATGGCTCCGCCTCGAACGGTCAGGTCTCAAACGGGCCCAGGAGTCCGTACGCCCCCTCTTTCAACGAACCCGTCGATTCCGCATGTACCAATCCTGGGTCGTCCCGGGGCTGCTCCAAACACCCGCATACACGCGCGCCGTGCTCAATACGATCGTGTCACTGCGCAGCGCTCCCGACGACGTCGACGACGCCGTCGCAGTCCGGATCGAGCGGCAGAAGGTCCTGCACAGCGGAGATCACCGCTTCGCCATCCTGGTCGAGGAGTGGGTGCTTCGGACAGTCATCGGCACCCCGGACGTCCTCATCGGCCAGCTCGGCCATCTGAGCACCGTCAGCGCCCTGCCGTCAGTCAGCCTCGGGGTGATTCCGCTCGGATCACCCCGAGGCTCCGGCTGGCCGGTTGAGTCCTTCACGATGTACGACGACGCGCAGGTGAACGTCGAGCTCGTCTCCGCCCACCTCACCATCACCCAGCCGGCCGAGATCGCCGAGTACAGTCGAACGTTCTCCGAACTGGCCGGCATCGCTGTCCACGGAGCCGAAGCGAGGTCGCTCATCACCAGCGCCATCAACGCGCTTGGGTGATTACAAGCAAGCTGAAGCAAGTTGGTCGACCGCAGGCGCGCTCTCTCCCTACCGTCTCCCAGTGAGAGGCCGCAAACGCCACCTGCGGCTACTCCGAGCGGGCAGCACCACCGGATTCGACCCACGAGAGGAGAGCACCATGACCACCGCCTCCGCGGAACGGCAGCCCTTCGCCATGCGCTACGCCGCACGCCAGACCAGCGAGCCGGCCGACACCACCAGCGTCACCTACGACCAGGGGCTGCAGATCGCCGTCACATCCGACGGCAATCCCTGGGCACACACCGCCCTCGGCGAGACCAGCAGCAACACCAACTCCGACAGCAGGAACGACGAAGGCACCGACTTCTACTAGGAGAGCCAGGTGACGGAACCTGACGGCGAGGCGGTACTGGTTCTCACGAACCAGCTCGACTCCACTGCGGATCTCGTGGTTGAGCATCTGAACAGCCGGGGTGTCCCCGTGTTCCGATGCGACACCGCCGAGTTCCCCACCGAACTCATCCTGACCGCAACGTTGGAGGACAGGTGGGCCGGTCTGCTCGACAACGGGCACCGCACGCTCGACCTGGCCCGTGTCCGGTCGGTGTACTTCCGCAGGCCAGAAGAGTTCCGGCTGCCAGACGGCTTGTCCGAGGCCGGGCGGCGGTTCGCCGCCGCCCAGTCCCGGGCCGGCTTCGTCGGTGTCGCCGTCGCCCTTCCCTGCCTATGGATCAACCACCCTGCGCGGGAATTGGATGCCAACCACAAGCCGTGGCAACTCACCGTCGCCCGTCGCCTGGGGCTGGATCCACCACGCAGCATCATTACCAACGACCCCGAGGCGGCCCTGAAGTTCGCCGCCGACCTCGACGCCCCGGTCATCACCAAGAGCCTCGGCTCGCCCGTGGACACGGTCGTCATCGACCCCGCCGACCTGGACGACTCCGTACGCCTGTGCGCCCACCTCTTCCAGGAGTGGATCGACAAGGCCCACGAGGTCCGGCTGACCGTGGTCGGCGACCGCTTCTTCCCCGTCGAGATCCACGCCGGATCGGAGGCCGCCCACATCGACTGGCGTACCGACTACCAGAGCCTCACCTACCGGCCGACGGCCGTACCCGGCCCGGTGCGCGAGCGCGTTTCCACGTTCATGCGCGAATTCGGACTCGTCTTCGGGGCATTCGACTTCATCGTGACGCCGGCCGGGGAATGGCGCTTCCTCGAAGTGAACCCCAACGGCCAATGGTCGTGGATCGAACACAGGACCGGCGTGCCCATCTCGCGCGCCATCGCAGATCTTCTGGAGAAGGGCAACACAGGTGAGTGACAGCGTGGCCGGGACCGAAGAAGCGGCGCGCGTTCTGCGCCTCGCCCTGGCAGACGAGCTGGAGCGCGCCGGCTCACTCCGCAGCCCGCAGTGGCGGGACGCTGTACTGGCAGTGCCCCGCCATGTCTTCCTGCCAACCTTCTACACCACCGTGGACGCCCCGGACGGCATGACCCGATACACCCTGGTCAGCCGGGAAGCCGACGCGCAGAAGTGGCTACGACTCACCTACCAGAACACGACGTGGGTCACCCAACTCGACCGGGGTGCGACCCTGCCGAACAGCGGATCCTGCATCGGGACACCCACCAGTTCCTCGACGCTGCCCGGCGTCGTGGTACGGATGCTCGAAGACCTCGACGTTCCGGACGGCACGAACGTGCTCGAAGTCGGGACCGGCACCGGCTACTCCACCGCGCTCCTGTGCGCCCGGCTCGGCGACCAGCACGTGACCAGTGTTGAGCACGACGCCGTCCTGTCCGCCGCAGACGCCGAACGGCTCGCCTCCATCGGCTACCGGCCCCGCCTGGTCGTCGGCGACGGCGGCAAGGGCAGCCCGGACGGCGGACCGTACGGCCGCATCATCGCAACGTACTCGCCCAGCCGCGTCCCGTCCGCATGGCTGGCCCAGTCGCTCCCCGGCGCGGTAATCCTGGTGTCCCTGGTCGGCAGCTTCGACGCCTACGGCTACGTGAAACTGCACGTCGGCGACGGCGCAGCGCAGGGCCGATTCCTCGGCTCGGACGTCTCGTTCATGCTCTCCCGAGAGACCCTCCGGCCCGCGATCGGGCCCCTCATGAGCGCCGCCCTTCAGGCTCGCGACGCCACCGTCGGCCTCGACACTGCCATCCGCCCCGACGTCCTGGTCGACCCGACGTTCCTGTGGAGCGCCCAACTCGCCATGCCGGGCACGACCCGGCTGCGCCTGGCAACCGACCGCGTCGCGGGCCAGTGGTTCCTCCACACCGACGGATCGTGGGCCGTACTGGAGAGGTGGAACGACGGCACCACACGCGCCTTCCAGGACGGCCCACGCGACCTCTGGACCGAGCTGGAGTCCGCCGCCTCTACGTGGTTGTCCAACGGACGTCCTGGGCTTGAGCGTTACGGACTCACGGTGACCTCGGAGGCGAACACGGTCTGGCTGGACGACCCCGGCAACCCGGTCGGCGTTCTCGGGGAGTGATCACGGTCTATCCGTGAGGAGATCACCTTACGGGGATGCGCCGATCTGGACCGTAGTTGCGGGCGGCCCCGCGCATCGCGCGGGGCCGCCCGTTTCCGTACGCCCGACCGTCTGCCTCAACTACCGTTCGCCCATGCCCCACACGCCGAACGAGATCACCGCGGACCTCATCCGCCGCCTCCTCCTCGACCAGCATCCCGACCTCGCCCACCTCCCCCTCCGCCTCGGGGCGCGTGGCTGGGACAACCAGATGTGGCGGCTCGGGGACGACCTCGCCGTCCGGGTTCCCTGGGCGACGGAGTCGGCAGCGGACATTCTGCGCAAGGAGCACACCTGGCTGCCGACCCTCCCGGCCGGTCTGTCCCTCGCAATCCCGGTTCCGCAGCGCCTCGGCGAGCCCTCCGAGCGCTTCCCCCACCCCTGGCTGGTCACCACCTGGGTCCCCGGCACCCCCGCCGACCTGGCCCCCGTCACCCGCGCCGCCTCCTCCGCCCGCAGCCTGGCCGCCTTCCTGACCGCCCTCCACCGGCCCGCCCCCGCCTCGGCCCCCACCGGGCGCGACGACCGCGGGGGTCCACTGGCCCTGCACGCCGAGCAGTTCACAGGGGGCCTCGCCACCGCCACCGATCTGGGCCTGATCCCCGACCCGGACGCCGTCCGCACCCTCTGGGAGGACGCCGTCACCGCCCCGCCCTGGACCGGGCCGGCCCTCTGGATCCACGGCGACCTCCACCCCGCCAACGTCCTCACCGCCGACGGCGCCCTCTGCGGCGTGATCGACTTCGGCGAACTCTGCGCGGGCGATCCGGCCTGCGACCTCGCCGCCGCCTGGAACCTGCTCCCGGACGGCGCCGCCGAGCTCTTCCACCAGGCCTACGAACCGGCCGCCGACCCCGCCACCGTGCGCCGCGCCCGCGGCTGGGCCCTCATCCGGGCCCTCGGCGGCATCTTCGTCGGCGAGGCCGGCCGCCACAACCGCCCCGGCGGCAAGGCCACCTGGGGCCCGCCCGCTCAGGCCGCCCTGCGCCGCCTCGTCGGCACCACCCGTGAGACGTCCGCAGCGCCACCGCTCAACTGGCCTGCCCCGTCGGCATGATGGTGACCTGTTGCAGGTTCACCCGGGCCGGCAGCGTCGCGATCACACCGACCATCTCCGCGACGTCCTCCGGCGTGAGCCACTCCACGGTCTCCTTCGACCCCTCCAGCCACTCCAGCGCACCCTGATCCGTCACGTGGCTCTGCAACTCGGTGCCGACGATCCCCGGCTCGACCGCCGACACCCGCACCTTCTTCGCGCCCAGCTCCGCCCGCAGGTGGCGCGACAGGTGGCTGACGTACGCCTTGGTCCCCGAGTACACCGCGAAGTTCGGGAAGATGTTCTGCGCCGCAATGGACGACGTGTTGATCAGGTCCGCCACCCCGCGCTCCGCCGCAGCCTTCACCAGCTGCGGGGTGAAGGCGCCGATCGCGTTCATCAGCCCGGTGATGTTCAGGTCGATCTGCTGCCTCCACTGCCCGGTCGCCAGCTCCTCGATCGGAGCGGGCAGCATCACACCGGCGTTGTTCAGCAGCAGGTCGGCCCCGCCGAACTCGGCCTCCACCCGCTCGGCGGCCGCCTGCACAGCCGCCGCCTCGGTGACATCGACGGCGATCGCCGACGCGGCGCCGCCGTTCTCCTCGATCCGCCCGACCAGCTCCGCCAGCCGCTCGGCCCGCCGCGCCAGGACGACGACGCGGGCACCCAGCGACGCCAGCTTCTCGGCGGACGCCTCGCCGATGCCGCTGGAGGCCCCGGTGACGACGGCGACACGGCCGGTCAGCGGCCGGGACAGAGTGTTCGTAAGCATGGCACTTTCCTTCCAGGGGGCTTTCGGCCGATCCCCGTCGGCCGCAGGTCCAGTACAACCCCCGGACCATCCCCCTGGACCGCCATAACTGGCCCTGCCCAGGCAGGTACCACCAGGGCCACCCAAGAGCGCCCACACCCCCACCCACCACACCGACAATGGACCCATGGACCGCACCAAGGAGATCGCCGGCTTCCTGCGCTCCCGCCGCGCACGCGTCACCCCCGAGGAGGCCGGGCTGCCCGCCGACGGGCGCGTCCGCCGCGTTCCCGGCCTGCGCAGGGACGAGGTGGCCCGCCTGGCCGGTGTCAGCACCGAGTACTACACGCGCCTGGAGCAGGGCCGCGCCCTCAACCCCTCCGCCGAGGTCGTCGACGCGATCACCCGCGCGCTACGCCTGGACGACACCGAGCGCGAACACCTCACCGACCTCCTGCACTCCGGCACCCAGCGCCCTCGCCGCGCCGCCCCCGCCACCAAGGCCCAGCGGGTCCGGCCCGGCCTGTACCTGATGCTCGAAACCCTCGACCACGTACCGGCGTTCATCCTGGGCCGCCGCACCGACGTACTGGCCTCCAACCGGCTCGCCCGGGAGGTCCTCACGGACTTCGACGCCCTGCCCGCCACCCACCGCAACCTGGCCCGCTACTACCTCCTCGACCCCCGGGCCCGCGAGCGGGTGGGCGACTGGGCACGGATCGCCGCCGAAACCGTGGCCATGCTCCGACTCGAAGCGGGCCGCTACCCGGACGACCGCCGGCTCGCCGACCTCGTCGGCGAACTCACCCTGAAGTCACCGGAGTTCACCGGATGGTGGAACGACCACCGGGTACTGCGCCGCACCCACGGCGCCAAGCACTACCACCACCCGCTCGTCGGGGACCTGCACTTCTCCTACGAGTCCTTCCAGGTCCCCGGCGACGCGGAGCAGACCCTGTGCGTCTACAACGTCGAACCGGGCTCCGAAACCGCCCAGTCCCTCCTGGTGCTGGCCAGCTGGACCGCGCCCGGGATCCCCACCCGCTGACCCGACCGGCTCAGCCGCGCAGCGGGCACCCGGTGCCCACGCGCGCGTCCAGGTCCGCCCGCAGCGAGGCCAGCTCGGCCATCCGCTCGTCGATGATCCGGATCTTGTCCCGCAGCAGCGCGGACAGCGCCTCCGCGCCATCGGGAGCGTCGCGCAGCTGCGCGCCGTGCTGGGCGATCTCGGCCAGCGTGAAGCCGAGCGTCTGCGCGGTGCGGACGTAGTGCAGCCAGGTCACCGTCTCCGGCGGGAAGTCGCGGTAGCCGTTGGCCTGCCGACGCCCTTCGAGCAGGCCGATCCTCTCGTAGAACCGAACGGTGTCCCTGCTGACGCCCGCCTGCGCGGCCAGCTCCCCGATCCTCATGATCCTCCGCCGAACGATCCGCCGCCCCGCTCCCCGCCGAGCCGTGGCTTGACCTTGGACAGTACTCCACTGTCTACCGTGAGGCCGTCGTCCACCGGAAACCGGCAGGAGCCTCCCTCATGACCCGCCAACCCGACCCGCTCACCCCGCCCCGCACGGCCGCCTACATCCGTCTCGTACGTTCCAGCGCCTGGTACGACCTCGTCGTCACGGCGGGATTCGCGACCCCGTGGACGTACGCGCTGCTGCACGGCGCGCTGTCCTCCCTCAGTGCCCGGTTCGGGCTGGGCACCCTCCCCGCCCTGAACCCGTTCCAGACCCTTTACGCGAACCTGATGGGCTCGGTCGTGATCGTCTGGGCGCTCCTTCGGATCATCCAACCTCTGCCGCTGCACGGCCTGTTGGACGGAATCGCGCGTACGCTGTTCGCCTCGTGGCAGGCGTACGCGCTGGCCCACGGCGCCACCCGGGTGCTGTGGTTCTTCTTCGTCCTGGAGGCGACGTTCGGCGTCGTGCAGCTCCTGCCCTGGTGGCGGGACCGCGCCGCCCTGCTCGCCTCCGTCCGCCGCAACGATCCCGAGCCCACCACCCCGTGAGAGGTGTGCGATGACGCAGAACGTGCCGGACTTCTCCGCCCTGCTGAGGGGCGCCCGGCGAACGGCCTTCCACCTGGAGATGCGTGACGTCTACGGCGTCGCCGACGAGGAAGCCGCCTTCGAGGAGTTCAGCCGCTCCGGCGCGGTCGACCTCGATCCCGACTCCGCCTTCTGGGCCGGCTGGCTGCCCCTCGTGCGGGAGACCGTCGCCCGGGGCGTCGTCCTGCGCCGGGCCCGGATCGTCTCCGAGCCCGTGACGGACTACATCCGCTGGGAGCACGCCCTCACCCCCGCCAACATCGCGGCCGGGGAGCAGGTCCGCTGGCTCCCCCGGCGCCTGGCCTCCGACCTGGCCCTGCCCGGCAACGATCTCTGGCTGATCGACGACCGCCTGGTCCTCTTCCACTGGTTCACCGGCGACGGCGCCTGGGCCGGCCACGAGTTCACCGAGGATCCCGCCGTGGTGAGGGCGGCCTCCACCGCCTTCGAGGCCGTCTGGGAGCGCGGGACCCCGCACGACCGCTACTCCGTCTGAACCGCGCCCCCCCGGACCCCCTCCCAGCCGACTCCCAGCAGCCGGTCAGCGGACGGTCAGCCTTCTCACCCCCTTCTCATCCGCCGCGCCTAGCCTCCGCGCATGAACGTCTCCCTGCTCGACGGCTGGTTCCCCTGGACGGTCCAGGCCGCCGCCCTCGCCCTGTTCGTGACGACGGCGGCTCGGCGGGACCGGAACTGGCAGCGCAAGTGGGGACCGATCGCGCTCGGGACGGCGCTGGCGGTCACCGCGGTCGTCGCCCTCGGCGTGCTCACCCTGGGCGGGATCACCGACCCGATCCCGTTCGGGGTGTGGCTGTGGAGCGGCGTGGCGATCGCGGCGCTCTCCGTGCTGGGCTTCGGCTGGCGCGGCGCGAAGTGGTGGCGGCGGGCGCTGGTGGCACCGACCGTACTGCTGGCGCTGTTCTGCGCCGCGAACAGCGTGAACATCGCCACCGGCTACTACCCGACGATCGACGACGCGATCGGCGAGCTCAGCGGGCAGCCGCTGCCGGACCAGATCACCCTGGCCGAACTCGGCTCGATCCACGGCAAGACCAGGACCGGCCGCATCGTGCAGGTCGACATCCCGGACACCGCCAGCGGCTTCGCCCACCGCCAGGAACTGGTCTACCTGCCGCCCGCCTGGTTCCGCAGCCAGAGCCGGCCCAAGCTGCCGGTGCTGGAGATGATCGGCGGCGAGTTCGCGGCGCCCGACAACTGGATCCGCTCCGGCAACGCGGTCAGGACCGCCGACGAGTTCGCCGCCAAGCACAACGGCTTCGCCCCGATCCTGGTCTTCGTCGACGCGACCGGCGGCTTCCGGGTGGACACCGAGTGCGTGGACGGGCCGCACGGCAACTCCGAGAGCCACCTGCTCAAGGACGTCCCTCCGTACATCCAGAAGACCTTCAACGCCGCCACCGACCCGCACAAGTGGGGCGTGGCCGGCTGGTCGATGGGCGGCACCTGTGCCGTCGACCTCGTCGTCGAACACCCCAACCGCTTCACCCACTTCGGCGACTTCTCCGGCGACAAGGGCCCGTACATCGGCGACAAGGACCACACCATCCAGGAGCTGTACGGCGGCGACGCCGCGGCCTGGGCCGCCCACGACCCGCTGACCGTGCTCGCCCACCACCCCAAGTACCAGGGCGTTTCCGGCTACTTCGGCCAGGGCGACGAGGAACACGGCCAGATCGAGGCCGCCAAGGCCCTGGAGGCGGCCGCCAAGCGGGACGGCATCCGCACCACCTCCACCGTCGGCTCCGGCAAGCACACCTGGCAGACCGGCGCCGCCACCTTCACCCAGGCCCTCCCCTGGCTCGCCGCCCAACTCGGCGTCCCGGGCACCCACCCCCAGCCGTAACGGCCGGCACACCGCTCCGGTCGTAACGGCCCGGTACGGATTCCGTCCGGATTCGGTACCAGCCGCACCGGAACCGCCACCCCGAGCGGACACGCCGACCCGGACCGTGGGTGGGATCACACGGGCATTGCGGCCGGAGGGGAAGCCTTGGTGTCGGCCGCCGGGTCGGCCGGGCGGGCCTCGTGACGGACGGGCACGATCCAGCGCCGGAGCGCGTGCCCGGCAAGGGATGCGCCGGGCCCGGCGGTGTCCGGGAGCGGGCGGATCCGCCTGCTGCGGCCGCGCCCTGCCCATCGCTTCCGCCGCGTCCGCACACATGTTCCCCACCGGTCCGCTGCAACTGCCGCACTCGCCCGGCGCCCGGCAGGAATCCCGCTTTGCTCCCGGCGCCCCCGTGGCATAAGTTTCCTCCGCCGTCGACGCAGTAACCGGTCTGACCAACGCTCAGACCTGCGGTGAGCTGCGGAGCCAGGGGGCCTGACGGCAGCACGAAACGGGGGAGGAACAGCCATGTCGAGTGCCCGCAGCCACGGGTCGGCCGGGCGGCGAGGACGGGCGGCCGAAGCGCCGCCGGCCCCGGTCCCAGCCCCGAACCACGACACCGGACACGCGAGGAATCGTCAGTTGCGCAGCAGCACCCGACTGGTCACCGCCACCGCCGCCGCCCTGCTCTGCGTGGGCGCCCTGAGTGCCTGCGGCCCGGACAACAGCGGCCAGGACGGCGGCAAGACCGCCGCCCCCGCACCGACCGGCACCACGGCGACCGGCACCACGGCACCGAGCGCGGGAAGCACGGGGAGCACGTCCAAGCCCGACGGCAAGGGCATCCCGGCCAAGGCCTGGATGGACACCAAGAACATCCCGATGGACGAGACCTACCACTACGCCCCGCTGGCCGCCAACGCCAAGCCGGTCACCGGAGCGGTCGGCTTCAAGGGCATGGAGCTGTGCCACTCCCCGCTCCCCAAGGGAGAGGAGTACCTGTTCACCGAGGGCACCGCCAAGGCCAAGGCCTCGGTGGGCTTCGGCGGCGACCGCTGGACGGCCCAGCAGACCCTCTTCTTCTGGGGCGACCCGACCCACAGCAGCGGAAACGGCCAGAGCGTGGGCGTCATCAAGGACCGCCTCGCCACGGCCGTCAAGGACTGCGCCAAGACCGCGCCGGGCGCCACCGTGAAGGTCAACAGCGCGGACGACGCGCCGTATTTCGCCGCCACCCTGACGGTCCCGCAGGCCGACGGCTCCACCGCCACCCTGCACGAGTACGTGGTCAACGCGGGCGGAACGGTCAGCGAGCTGTCCGTCTGGGCCACCACCAAGGGCGGCGCCCAGCCCAAGGACGCCTGGAAGGCGCCCGACGACAAGTACGTCGGCACCGGCATGACCTCCGCGCTCTGCGAGGCCCTTCCCGGCTGCTACTAGATCCGCACGACGGGCTGCTGATCCCAGCAGGCCCGCACCACCCACACAGACGGCCGCCCGGTCCGTCCGGCACAGGGGACCGGACGGGCCGGGCGGCATCACTCTGCCGCCGGGTCAGAGCCCCAGGCGGCTGAGCGCCGTGGTCCAGTCGCCGGCGATCGCGCTGCGGGCGGCCGCCAGGGTCACCTTGCGGGCGCACACCGCGTTCTTGAGTCTGGTCTCGACCGAGTCCTTGCTCTGCGCGGGCTCGTTGCCGTAGCGCGGCTCGGGCCACAGGTTGCGCGGGTCGCGCGGCGCGCCGCCGAGTTCGAGCGGGACGAAGTGGTCCTCCTCGTAGTCCGACGGGTTGGTGTCCGCGTACCCGTACCGGGCTATCTGCTGGACCTTCAGCGCGTTGGTGTAGCTCGTCGGCGGGCGCACGGTGGCGGTCCAGCCGGAGACGCAGATGGTCTGGCCGATGGTGGCCTGGGTGACGTCCGGGTTGTACGCGCCGGGGGTGCAGGACGGGTCGGGCAGCGGCAGGTACGCCTGCGAGCAACTCGCCGTGAGAGTGCCGGACTTGGCCTTCCCCTGCGGGGCGGGGGCGGCGGCCTGTGCGGTGCCGGTGGCGAGCCCGGCGGCGGCGAGGGCGGCCGCCGCGGCGACGACGGTGAGACGCTGACGGAACATCATGGGGCGCTCTCCAGGGCCGGCCCGGCCGATCGCCGGGCGACTGTGCCCATGACAGCACCGGTATGCCGACCGCCGTCAGCCCCGGGACGTGAACGAGTGGTGACCGCCCCTCCACATCCGCCCGCGCCTCAGTCGACCAACAGCCGTGCCAGCAGCGCCGCCGGCCCCTCCGGCAGGCTGCCGTGGACGAGTTCGGTGCGGTGCACCAGCCGGGGCGCGGCGACCGGCGCGTGGTCGACTCCGGGCGCCCCGGCCACCACCGGCTCGGGCAGCAGGGTGAGCCCGTGCCCGGTGGCGACCAGCGCGAGCAGCCCGTGCAGATCGGTGCCGCGGTACCGGGTGGCGGGCCGGAAGCCGTCGGTGCCGGCGGCGGCGCGCAGCCGGTCTGCGGTCGGGGTGAGGTCGGGGGCGTCCAGCCAGCGCGCGGCCGACAGGTCGGAGAGGGCGAGCCCGGCGCGGCCGGCCAGCGGGTGCCCGGCGGGCAGGGCGACGGCGACGGGCCGCTCGTCCACCGCGACGGTGGTCAGCGGGCCGACCTCGGGCAGCGGCAGCGGATCGCTGGGCGCGGCCAGCCCGTCGATCAGCGCGAGGTCGACCTCGCCGGTGGCGACCCGGGCCGCCAGCACGTCCTGGGCGAGCACCCGGACGACCGGCTCCACCTGCGGGTACGCCCGGCGCACCTCGCCGAGCGCGCGCCCCAGTGCCGCTCCGACCGCCAGCGGGGTGGCACCGAGCACCAGTCGGGCACTCGGGGAACCGGCCAGGCGCGCGACGTCGGCGCGCGCCGCCTCCAGCCGGACGAGCAGCGGGACGGCGTGCTCCAGCAACCGCCGCCCGGCCACGGTGGGGCCGACCGGTCGGCGCACCAGCAGGGCGGTGCCGAGGTCCGCCTCCAGCGCGGCGATCTGCTGGGACACCGCGGACTGGGTGTAGCCGAGTTCCCGGGCCGCCTCGGAGAAGGAGGCCAGCCGGGTGACGGTGGCGAAGGTGCGCAGCTGCTGCGGATCCACGGTGGTCATCAACCGATCTGATCGACGGGTAAGAAATCATCGTTGGCGCTGATATCGGGTGCCGCGTCAGGATAGCCGCATGACCTACCTGACCCCACGGATCGCCCTGGTCGGCGACCGCTCCCCCGCCGTCCGCTCGCACGCCCGCATCCCCGGCCTGCTCGACGCCCTCGCCGAGCGCGACCAGCTCGTCCTGGACGCCTACTGGATCCCCACCGAGGACGCCGGGGCGCCGGGCGCGCTCGACGGCTTCGACGCGATCTGGCTGCTCCCCGGCAGCCCGTACCGCAGCGAGGCGGGCGCCCTGGCCGCGATCCGGACCGCCCGCGAGGGCGGCATCCCCTTCCTCGGCACCTGCGCCGGGTTCCAGCACGCGGTGCTGGAGTACGCCCGCAACGTCTGCGACCTCGGCGGGGCCGTCCACGGCGAGCAGGACCCCGACCGCGAGGAGCAGGTGATCGTGCCGCTCGCCTGCTCCCTGGTCGGCCACGAGGGCGCCGTCGTGATCACCCCCGGCACTCTCGCCGAACGCGCCCTCGGCGCCACCGGCAGCCTGGAGCGCTACCACTGCAACTACGGCCTCAACGCCGACTACCTGGACCGGCTGCGCGCCCACGGGCTGCGCTTCAGCGGGGCGGACGAGTCCGGGCAGGTCCGGGTCCTGGAACTGCCCGGCCACCCGTTCTTCCTCGCCTCGCTGTTCCAGCCCGAGCTGTCCGGCGACGGCACCCGGGCCCACCCGATGATCCGCGCCCTGGCCGAGGCCGCCGTCGCCCACGCGGCGCTCGGCGAGGCGACGCCCGTCTGACCGGGCGCCGACCCCGTCACATCGGCAGTGACCGCAGCCGCACCGGCCCCTCCGGCCACCCGGCGTCCGCCGCCAGCGGACGCCACATGGTGCTCAGCGGCATCACCGCGAGCCGCCCCTCCGGCTGTTCGACCGTCACCTCCTCGGCCACCTCGCGGAAGCCGAGCCCCCGGTAGAACACCGCCAGCGGCGGACGGCAGAACAGCAGCGCGTACCGGAAGCCGAGCGCGCGCCCGTGGTCCACGGCGGCCCCGACCACGGCGTGCGCCAGGCCCTCGCCCCGCCGCTCGGCCGCGACGCACACCCCGCCGACGCCCACCGCCTCCAGGTCGGTGCCGCCGACGGTGAGCGGGACGGGGAGCAGCCCGGTGTGGGCGATCAGCCGGCCGCCGGCGGCCCGGATGCCGAAGTGGATCTCCTTGGGCCGGAAGGTCAACCCGGTGTAGGCGACGCCGTACGGGTCCTCGCCCGGGCCGAGGATCTCCTCCTGACCGGCGCGGGTGTACTCCTCCAGCCGCTCGACGGCCAGCGGTTCTGCAGAGAAACGATCACTTATCACTCCATGCTCCATTCCCCTCGGAGCGGCCCCCAAGTCCCGTCCCGACCACCGGATGCCGGTGATGCCGGCCACTTGAACACGAGCCCCATCCCGGCACGCCCCGGGTGTGACAGCATGCCCCTCATGCGCCAGCCCATGGTGTGCAACCGCGTCTCGCTGATCACCCTGCACGCGGGCGCCGGACAGGTCGCCCGGGCCGACGACCCGGCCGCCGTCCGGGAGACCCTCGGCCTGATCCGCGGCCTGGGCCTTCAGGCGCTCACCGAACTGCGCGGCCTGCTCGGGGTGCTGACCCCGGCCTCCGACCAGGCGCCCTCGCTGCGCGGCCTGCCCACTCTGGTCGAGGAGTCCCGGCGGGCGGGGCTGGCCGTGGGCCTGACCGTCACCGGCCCGGACGACGGGCTGCCCGCACCCGGGCCCAAGGTGCAGTACGCGGCCTACCGGATCGTCCAGGAGGCACTGACCAACGCCCACAAGCACGCCCCGGCCGCCGAGGTCGCCGTCACGGTCGCGGTCGAACCGGACGGGCTGCGCCTGGCGGTGGTCAATTCCCCCGCCGAGCCTGCCCAGCCCGCCCAGCCCACCGATCTCGCTGGGCCGGTGGCTTCGGAAGGTGCCGGCCCCGGCCTGCCCTCGGGCGGCCACGGCCTGCACGGAATGCGCACCCGCGCCGACGACCTCGGCGGCACCCTGCACGCCGGCCCGACCCCCGAGGGCGGTTTCGCCGTCCGGGCCCGACTGCCGCTCAGGGTGGTCTGAGACCGGTACGGCGGCGGCCGCCACGCGGCGGCCCGGTGCGGCGGTGGCCGCTACGCGGCGGCCCGCTTCACCAGCTCCGCCCACACCTCGTCGACCCGCGCCGTCAGCGCCTCCAGCGGCCCGCCGTTGTCGATCACCAGGTCGGCGATCGCCAGCCGGTCCGCCCGCGAGGCCTGCGCGGCCATCCGGGCCCGGGCCTCCTCCTCGGCCATCCCGCGCAGCCGCACCAGCCGCTCCACCCGCACCTCGTCGTCGGCGTCGACGACCACGACCAGGTCGAACAGCGGGGCCAGCCCGTTCTCGGTGAGCAGCGGCACGTCGTGCACCACGACCGCGTCCGGTGCGGCCGCCGCCTCCAGTTCGGCGGAGCGGGCCCGCACCAGCGGGTGGACGATCGCGTTCAGCGCCCGCAGCTTCTCCGGGTCGGCGAACACGATCGCCCCGAGGGCCGGGCGGTCCAGCGTGCCGTCCTCCCGCAGCACCTGCGGGCCGAACTCGGCGAGCACGGCCGCCAGGCCGTCCGTCCCCGGCGCGACCACCTCGCGGGCGATCAGGTCGGAGTCCACGATCACCGCGCCGTGCGCGGCGAACAGCCGGGACACCTCGCTCTTGCCCGCGCCGATGCCACCCGTCAGTCCGATCTTCAGCATGGCGTCAGGCTACCGGCGCGGCGCCGGGACCGTCAGTCCAGGTCGAGGCTCTCACTCTCGCCGAGCACGACCAGCTCCGCGCCGCCGGTGCCCGGCCCGTCCGGCCCGAGCAGCCGGGTGGCGACCATGTGCCCGATCGGGCTGAGCGTGGCCTCGTGCACCGGGACGGCCTGGCGCGGGCCCGACTCGCGGACATAGTCGACCACTTCGGAGGCCTTGCTCCACGGCCCCGCGAGCGGCAGCAGCAGGGTGTCCACCGCGTGCGGCGGCACGGTGAAGGCGTCGCCGGGGTGGAACAACCGGCCGTCGAAGAGGAAGCCGATGTTCTTCACCCGCGGGACGTCCGGGTGGATCACCGCGTGCCACTCGCCGTGCACCGAGACGCCGACCCCGCCGATCTCGAAGGCGTCGCCCTCGCCGACCTCGGTGACCCGCTGCCCGAGGCCCTCCAGCTGGGCGGCGACGGCGCCGTTGGTCCACACCCGCAGGGCCGGGTCGGCCTCCATCGCGGCGCGCAGCCGGGACTCCTCGAAGTGGTCCATGTGCTCGTGGGTGATGAGGACGGCGTCCGCCCCGGCGAGTGCGGCGGGGTCGGTGAAGGCGCCGGGGTCGACGATCAGGGTGGTGTCGTCGTGCTGGACGCGTACGCAGGCGTGTCCGAACTTGGTGATTCGCATGCCCAAAACCATACAGCATGGCTGTACAGTCTTGCTGCATATCTTCCGGATAGACTTCTCCCATGACCAGCGACACCCCGCACCCGGACACCCTGGACCTCGCCGCCGACCTGCGCGCCGCCCTCGGCAACCTGGTCCGGACTCTGCGCGACAGCGACGACCTGCCGCCGAACCAGGCCGCCGTGCTCGGCCTGCTGATCCGCGACGAACGCTCCTGCACCGTCGCCGAACTCGCCGACCGCCGACGCGTGCGCCACCAGTCGATGGCCCGCACCGTCGCACTCATGGCCGAGGCCGGTCTGGTCGCCCAGCAGCCCCACCCCACCGACGGCCGCAAGCAGCTGATCGCCCCCACCAACGCCGGCCGCGCCGCCCTGCTCGACCAGCGCGCCCGCCGCGAGCACCACATCGCCACCGCCATCGAGACCCGCCTCAGCACCGAGGAACGGGCCCAGCTGCGCGCGAGCGTCGAACTGCTGCAGCGCCTCAGCTGAAGACCCGCCGGAGTCGGCCGCTACCGCGCCTGCCCCGACGCAACCAGCTCCGGAGCAGGCGCCTGCGCCTGCACCGGGATCGCCGACTGCTCGATCTCCGGCAGGTCGACGTGCTCACTCAGCCCGAACCTGCGGTGCAGCCGCCGCAGCGGGGCGGGCGCCCACCAGTTGAACTCGCCGAACAGGCTCATCGCCGCGGGCACCAGCAGGCAGCGCACCAGGGTGGCGTCCACCGCGACGGCCACGGCCAGTGCGATGCCCATCTGCTTGACCATGAGCATGTCCCCGAGCGCGAAGCCCGCGAAGACGATCACCATCAGCATCGCCGCCGAGGTGATGATCCGACCGCTGCGCTGGACGCCCAGCTCCACCGCCCGGACACAGCCGTGCCCGCGCTGGGTCAGCTCCTTGATCCGGGAGAGCAGGAACACCTCGTAGTCCATCGACAGCCCGAAGGCGAAGGCGAAGACCAGCACCGGGATGAAGGTCTCCAACCCGCCGGTCGGGCTGAACCCGAGCAGTCCGCTGAGCCAGCCGTCCTGGAACACCAGGGTCAGCGCTCCGAGCGAGGCGCCCAGCGACAACAGGTTCATCAGCAGCGCCTTGACCGGCATCACCACCGAGCCGGTCATCAGGAACAGCAGCACCAGCGTCCCGGCCGCGACCAGGCCGAGCGCCCACGGCCCGCGCGACAGCAACTCGTCCTTGAAGTCCACCACCGAGGCCGCGCCGCCGGTGACGTACGTCCGCAGCCCGCCCCGGTCGGCCCGCAGCTCGTCCACCACCCGCTTGGCCGTGTCGCCCTGCGGGTCCCCGTGCACGAGCACGTCCACCGTCGACACCTCGTCGCCGACCGGCGTCACCGCCCGCACCCCGCTCACCCCGGGCAGCTTGGCGACCACGTCGTCCGCGTACGCCTGCGCCACCGGCCCCCCGCCCTCGACCACCACGGTGATCGGCGCGGCCGCGACCTGCGGGAAGCGGTGGTCGACGGTCTCGGCGACCTGCCGCCCGGCCGAGGAGGTGGGCAGCACGGCGGCGCCGGAGCTGCGCATCTCGGCGTGCAGGAAGGGGGCCCCGGCCGCCATCAGCAGCGCCACCGAGGCGAGGGTCACCGCCACCGCCCGCTTGCGGACCCGCCGTACGGTCCGGCTGAAGAAGCCCTCGTCCGGGACGGGTGCGGTCGGCGTCCTGATCCGCGAGCCCGCGAAGCCGAGCAGCGCGGGGATCAGGGTCAGTGCCGCGGCGACCGCGATCACCACCACGCTCACCCCGGCCGCGGCGACGGCGCCCAGCACCGGACTGGTGAAGACGAACAGGCCGGACAGCGCGACGGCCACGGTCAGTCCGGAGAAGGCGACGGTGCGCCCGGCGGTCGCGGCGGTCCGCTCGACGGCGGCGGCGATGCCCGCGCCGTGGCCGCGTTCCTCGCGGAAACGGTTCACCATCAGCAGCGCGTAGTCGATCGACAGCCCGAGCCCCAGCACGGTGGCGATCGGCAGCACACTGGTGTCGATGTCCATGATCCGGCTGAACCCGAACATGGCCAGAAGTGCCCCGCCCACCGAAGCCACGGCGCCGATCACCGGCAGTGAGGCGGCGGCCAGGCCGCCGAAGACCAGCACCATCACGACCAGGGTGAGCGGCAGGGTCACCATCTCGCCGAAGCGGGTGTCCTGCTCGGTCTGCTTCTTGACCTCCTGCTGGAGCACCAGGTCCCCGCCGACGGTCACGTGCGCACCGCCCGCGCCGTCCAGCGCGGCGAGCCGGTGGGTGACCGTGTCGGTCTGGGCCGAGGTCGCGGCGGCGGCCATCCGTACGGTGACCAGGCTCGCCGTCCCGTCGGCGGCCCGCAGCGCGGCCGGACCGGGGCCCGGGCCGTACGCGTCCTGGACGCCGGAGACCCCGGGCAGGGCGGCGATCCCGGCGGTGGCCTTCTGGACGGCCGCGCGCACGGCAGGATCGTCCACCGGCTTGCCGTCCACCACGGCGGTCACCGTGCCCTTGACCGGATCGGCCGCGGCGACCACCGCGCTGCCCCGGTCGGCCTCGGCGGTGGCGGAGGAGGCTCCGGCCACCGAACCCTCGAAGACCCGACCGCCGATCAGCACCCCGGCGACCAGGACGACGGACCAGAAGCCGAGCACCCAGCGGCGGTGGCGGAAGCAGAACCGGCCTATCGCGGCGAGCCGGCCGCCGACCACAGCGGTGGTGGCGGCGGTGGTGGGGTTGCGCATGGAGGAGCCTTTCGGGCAGTTCCACTCAATGTAGGTGCAACCCGAACTCCGGCCTATAGCAGGGCGATGAGCCTCATCTCACATTTCCCTACACATAAACCACACATAAGTCAAACCAGAAAACGAAGGGCGCGAGCCGACCCCGGGAAAAACGCGGAACGGGCCCCACCCGGACGAATCCGGATGGGGCCCGTTCCCTAGCTGTCAGCTAGCGGGGGGCGAGAGCCTCAGCTCTGGCCGCCGGCCAGCTTCTCGCGCAGGGCGGCCAGGGCCTCGTCGGAGGCCAGGGCGCCCGAGCCCTCGTCGCTGCTGGACGAGTAGGAGCCACCGGCGGCAGCGGCGACGGCGTCGCCACCCTCGGCAGCGGCCTCGGCGTCGGCCTCGCGGCTCTTGATGACCTGGGCCTGGTGCTGCTCGAAGCGGGACTGCGCCTCGGCGTACTGGCGCTCCCACTCCTCACGCTGCTTCTCGAAGCCGGGCAGCCAGTCGTTCGCCTCGGGGTCGAAGCCCTCCGGGTAGATGTAGTTGCCCTGGTCGTCGTACGAGGCGGCCATGCCGTACAGGGTCGGGTCGAACTCGACCTCGGCCGGGTTGGCACCCAGGGCCTCGTTGGCCTGCTTCAGCGACAGGCTGATGCGACGACGCTCGAGGTCGATGTCGATGACCTTGACGAAGATCTCGTCGCCGACCTGGACGACCTGCTCCGGGATCTCGACGTGGCGCTCGGCCAGCTCGGAGATGTGGACCAGACCCTCGATGCCCTCGTCCACGCGGACGAACGCACCGAACGGAACCAGCTTGGTGACCTTACCCGGAACGACCTGGCCGATCTGGTGGGTACGGGCGAACTGCTGCCACGGGTCCTCCTGGGTCGCCTTCAGCGACAGGGAGACGCGCTCGCGGTCCATGTCAACGTCGAGAACCTCGACGGTGACCTCCTGGCCGACCTCGACGACCTCGGACGGGTGGTCGATGTGCTTCCAGGACAGCTCGGAGACGTGCACCAGGCCGTCGACGCCACCCAGGTCCACGAAGGCACCGAAGTTGACGATCGAGGAGACGACGCCGGAGCGCACCTGGCCCTTCTGCAGGGTGGTGAGGAAGGTCTGGCGGACCTCGCTCTGGGTCTGCTCCAGCCAGGCACGGCGGGACAGGACCACGTTGTTGCGGTTCTTGTCCAGCTCGATGATCTTGGCCTCGAGCTCCTTGCCCACGTAGGGCTGGAGGTCGCGGACGCGACGCATCTCGACGAGCGAGGCCGGGAGGAAGCCGCGGAGGCCGATGTCGAGGATGAGACCACCCTTGACGACCTCGATGACGGTACCGGTGACGATGCCGTCCTCTTCCTTGATCTTCTCGATCGTGCCCCAGGCACGCTCGTACTGAGCGCGCTTCTTGGACAGGATGAGACGACCCTCCTTGTCCTCCTTCTGGAGAACCAGGGCCTCGATGTTGTCACCGACGGCGACGACCTCGTGCGGGTCAACGTCGTGCTTGATCGAGAGCTCGCGGGACGGGATGACGCCCTCGGTCTTGTAACCGATGTCGAGGAGGACCTCGTCACGGTCGACCTTCACGATGACGCCCTCGACGATGTCGCCATCGTTGAAGTACTTGATGGTCTCGTCGATCGCGGCGAGGAACGCGTCCGCGTCGCCGATGTCGTTGACCGCGACCTGCGGGGTGGTGCTGAGGGAGGAGTCGGTGGGGCTCGTCATTAGGAAAAGGGCTCCGGTACGGACATGAAAGTCGTAGGTAATGCCACGCGGAGGGCCCGTATCGCTCCCACCGAAAGCCGGACAGCCAAGAACACGGCGCACCGGTGATCCCGTGAACAACGAGAACCGGCGTCCGTCTTGCGACCGTGGGGTCTTCGACAGATGCGAGCGCGACCTGCTCCGTCCGAGGCGCGCAGGCCCGCAGCGCAACTTGTAGCATACGGGGACGGCCAGGCACGGTCAACGCCAAGAGAGGCAAGACGGTGGAGCCCGGTACGGATCAGGCCATATCCTCCGATTGCGCACCTCGCGGTGGCGCTCGCAGGGGCCCTTCCCCGGATGCCACCACCAGGAGCCGGACCCTGACGGGCCGGTTCGCGGCAGCGGCGCTTCCGCACTTCATACCCTACGCGATGGGCATTGTCACCGTGGCCACCACCCCCCAGTCCCCTCTTCACGATCTTGACTCATCCGTCGACGAGGACGACACCGGCGACGACGCGGTGCGGCGCTCGGCGGGCGTCGGGGAGAGCAGCCGGGCCAGTCGGCACTGGTGGGACCGCAACGCCGACGAGTACCAGGACGAGCACGGCGAGTTCCTCGGCGACGACCGCTTCACCTGGTGCCCCGAGGGACTGGACGAGGCCGACGCCCGCCTGCTCGGCGACGTCTCCGGCCGCGACGTCCTGGAGATCGGCGCCGGCGCCGCCCAGTGCTCCCGCTGGCTCGCAGCCCGCGGCGCCCGCCCCGTCGCCCTCGACATCTCCTACCGCCAGCTCCAGCACTCCCGCCGGATCGACCTCGGCCGCGGCACCGCGCCCGTCCCCGTCGTCCAGGCCGACGCCGCCGTCCTGCCCTTCGCCGACGCCTCCTTCGACCTCGCCTGCTCCGCCTACGGAGCCGTCCCGTTCAGCGCCGACACCGAGCGTCTGATGCGCGAGGTGCACCGGGTGCTGCGGCCCGGGGGGCGCTGGGTGTTCTCGGTCACCCACCCGATCCGATGGGCCTTCCCCGACGAGCCCGGCGTCGAGGGGCTCACCGCGACGTCCTCCTACTTCGACCGCACCCCGTACGTCGAGCAGGACGAGAACGGCAACGCCACCTACGTCGAACACCACCGCACCCTCGGCGACCGGGTCCGCGAACTCGTCGCCGCCGGCTTCCGGCTGATCGACCTGGTCGAGCCCGAGTGGCCGGCCGACCTGGAACAGGAGTGGGGCGGCTGGTCCCCGCTGCGCGGGCGGCTGATCCCCGGCACGGCGATCTTCGTCACCGAGCGGGGCTGAGCCCCTCCATGAACCCCGCCTGGCGCGAACTTCCCGTCCGCACCGCCCTGCCCGCCCTGCACGAGGCACTGGAGCAGGACGGCACCGCCGTCCTCGCGGCCCCGCCCGGGACCGGCAAGACGACGCTGGTGCCGCTCGCCCTCGCGGGGCTGCTCTCCGACGGCCGGCCCGTGCGGCGGGTGCTGGTCGCCGAACCGCGCCGCCTCGCCGTACGGGCCGCCGCCCGGCGGATGGCCTGGCTGCTCGGCGAGGCCGTCGGAAGCCGGGTCGGCTACACGGTGCGCGGGGAGCGTCGCGCCGGGCCCGAGACCGTCGTCGAGGTGGTCACCACCGGCGTGCTGCTGCAGCGGCTGCAGCGCGACCAGGAGTTGCCGGGCGTCGATGTCGTCGTCCTCGACGAGTGCCACGAACGGCACCTGGACGCGGACACCGCGCTCGCCTTCCTGCTGGACGTACGGGCGGCGCTGCGGCCCGAACTGCGGCTGGTCTGCGCCTCGGCCACCTCCGACACCGAGGCCTGGGCCGAACTCCTCGGCGGCGCACCGGTGGTGGAGGCGCACGGGGTGTCCCACCCGGTGGACGTGGTCTGGGCACCGCCGCCGCGCGCCGTCCGGCCCGCGCACGGGACCCGGGTCGACCCGGCGCTGCTCGACCACGTCGCGGCCGTCGTGCGGCGGGCGTTGGGTGAGCGCGACGGGGACGTGCTCTGCTTCCTCCCCGGCGTCGGCGAGATCGCCCGCGTCGCGGGGCAGCTGGGCGGCGTTTCGGCCGAAGTGCTGCAACTCCACGGCCGCGCCCCGCAAGCCGTCCAGGACGCCGCGCTCTCTGCCGGGCAGGGACGCCGCGTCGTCCTGACCACCGCCGTCGCCGAGTCCTCGCTCACCGTGCCCGGGGTTCGGATCGTGGTCGACGCCGGGCTCGCCCGCGAACCCCGCACCGACCACGCCCGGGGGCTGGCCGGGCTGGTCACCGTACGGGCTTCGCTCGCCGCCGCCCGCCAGCGCGCGGGGCGTGCCGGGCGCGAGGCCCCGGGGACCGTCTACCGCTGCTGGCACGAGGCCGAGGACGCCCGCGCCGCACGGTTCCCCACCCCCGAGATCGCCCTCGCCGACCTCACCTCGTTCGCCCTCCAGGCCGCCTGCTGGGGCGACCCGGACGCCACCGGCCTCGCCCTGCCCGACGCCCCGCCCGCCGGGGCGATGGCCGCCGCCCGGCAGACCCTCATCGCCCTGGGCGCCGTCTCCTCCGACGGCCGTGCCACCCCACGGGGTACCCGCCTCGCCCGCACCGGGCTGCACCCCCGACTCGCCCGCGCCCTGATCGACGGCGCCCCCGCCGTCGGCGCCAGGCGCGCGGCCGAGGTGGTCGCCCTGCTCTCCGAGGAGCCGCCGCGTGCGCTGGGCGACGACCTCGGCGCGGTGTGGCGGACGGTCCGTTCCGCCGGCGATCCGTACGCCGCCCGCTGGCGCGACGAAGTCCGCCGCCTCCAGCGCTCCGCCTCCGACGAACCGACCACCCCACTCCCCGACGCGACCGCCGTCGGACTCGTCGTCGCCCTCGCCTTCCCCGAACGCATCGCCCGCGCCCGGGTGGAGCGCCCCGCCCCCGGCGAGCGCAGCCCGTACCTGATGGCCTCCGGGACGGCTGCCGAACCCGCCCGCGACACCCGGCTCGGCGCCCTCCCCTGGCTCGCCGTCGCGGTCGCCGACCGCCCGGCCGGCTCGCACTCCGCCCGCATCCTGCACGCTGCGGCACTGGACGAGGACACCGCCCATCAGGCCGGAGCCGCTCTGCTCACCGCCCGCGAGGAAGTCCACTGGGACACCCGACGAGGTGAGGTCGTCTCCCGCCGGGTCGAGTCCCTCGGCGCCATCGAACTCACCGAGAAGCCCCTCAGCCGCCCCGACCCCGCACTCGTCCGCGCCGCCCTCCTCGAAGGCCTGGCCCGCGAGGGCATCAGCACCGTGCTGACCTGGCCCTCCCCGGGCCTGCGCGAACGCCTCGCCTTCCTCCGCACCGCTCTCGGCGACCCCTGGCCCGACGTCTCCGACGGGGCGCTGCTCGAACGCGCCGACGAGTGGCTCGAGCCCGAACTCTCCCGCGCCCGCCGCCGCGCCGACCTCGCGAGGATCGATACCACGGCCGCGTTGCAGCGTCTGCTCCCCTGGGCCACCGGCGAAGCGGGCCGCCTGGACGAACTCGCGCCGGAGCGGATCACCGTGCCGTCCGGCTCGAGGATACGAGTCGACTACAGCACCGAACGCCCGTTCCTGGCAGTCAAGCTGCAAGAGCTCTTCGGCTGGACCGTCACCCCCGCCCTGGCCGGCGGCCGCGTCCCGCTGACCATCCACCTGCTCTCCCCGGCCGGCCGGCCCGCCGCCGTCACGGGAGACCTGGCGTCCTTCTGGCAGAACGGCTACCCGGCCGTCCGTGCCGACCTCAGGGGCCGCTACCCCCGCCACCCCTGGCCCGAAGACCCGACGACGGCGGAGCCGACCCGCCGTACCAACGCCCGGAAGTGACGCCGTCAGGAGATCGAGAAGCCCATCTGGTTCACCACCGGCGTCATCGGCACGTACATGACCTGCGCGTAGCAGGTCGTCGAGTGCGCCGTCGACCCGGCCGGGCAGCTGACCTCCGACCTTCCGGCCACGATCACGCCGCGAGCCTCCATGTCGCCGCTGGCGCCGGACGGGTTCGCCAGCGCCGGGCCACCGCTGTCGCCCTTCGCGCCGACCGCCCGTCGGTCACCGCCCTTCGACTCCGCGATGTCCACCGGCCGGATCCTCGTCCCCTCGTCGTTCGTCGTCTCCACGTCGACCTTCTTGACCTCCACATCGCACTTCCACCCCGACTGGGCACCGCTGAGGCAGACCAGGTCCCCCACGTTGTTGCGTCCGGCCCCGTACGTGTGTCGTGACGAGCCGCTCCGGTCCGACCAGGCGCCGTCGTAGAACCGGTCGGCGCCATTGCCGTTGATCGCGATCATGCCGACGTCCAAGCCGTCGCCGATCGCGTACAGGTCGCCGATGTAGCCGCCGGTGCCGTTGTAGTACCGGCCGCCGCCGCAGTGCGCGGCGGTCAGCAGCACCTTCGTCCTGTCCTTCCACCCGCTGAACGCGGTCGAGCAGAACGCGGCCTTGCCGGTGTTGACCTCGGCGCCCGCGTAGTACGGCGCGCTGTCGGAGTGCCGACTGCCGGACAGCGCTGCCGGGATGCCCTCGACGGTGGCCGTCACCGGCATCCCGGCGATCTCGGCGGCCCTCCGGGAGTACGCCTGCTCGGTCGTGGCGCCACCGGTCAGCCGCGTCGCCTTCGAAGGCACGTACGTGATCGAGATGGCGGCGCCGTCCTCCTGCGGGCCGATCGACGTCCAGGCCCCGGGCGCCACCGCGGCGGTGAACCGCTCGATCGCGGCACGCATCTCCGCACGGGAGTACGGGCTGCGGTGAACGTCGACGGTGAAGCCGGGGCTGGCGTTCGCGCCGAGCAGCGCCTGCACCTTGGTCGGGGCCTCGCCCTTCCAGTAGAGGTCGGCGTGCTGGTTCCAGGCGTCGATCACGGTCCCGGCGTAGCCGTCCGCCGCCTGATCGCCGGACTCCACCCAGTCCTGCACCGGGTCCGTCATGCGGTGGAGCGTCTGCTGCGCCTGCGGGTCACGGAGCACCGGCAGGCGGACGGAGCGGATCGGTTCGTCCGGCGCGGCATCGGCGGCAACGAGAGCGGAGGCGGTCACGGCGGACAGGGCCAGGGACAGCAGGAGACGGGAGCGGCGCATGAGCGGTCCTTCGACGGAGCTGGCGGGCCGGCATCCAGCGTAGGGACTGGGCGGCATCTCGCCTGGCCAGAAGGCGCATGTCGGGCTGTGGCAGGCGCACTTGGGAAGCAGCGCGCCCCCGGCAGGTGGGTCAGTCGCGTCGGTTCGGCCGGATCGCCGAGAAGAGGACGAACGACAGGATCACGGTGGTGAGGATGACCAGGAACTCGCGGAACCCCTCGGAGCTGGTGGGCAGCCACCCCTGGACCAACCCGACCAGCAAGACGATGTCGAGCACCACCGCAATTGCGTACCCCGGCCGCTTCACTGTCGATCTCCCTCCCCGTTCCCGTCCGCCCGCACCGTACCCCGCTCACGGCGCATCCCGGGGCGCTGCCAATGTATTTGACACTACGTGGGCCGCCGGCAGCCAGTGCTGCGCTGCAGGAGTTCGTGGAGGGGTCAGGCCGGCAGGTCGTCGGGGTGGAGGCCGAATTCCGGGCGTCCCTCATGGTTGCCACCGGGTGGCCCGCGTTGGCCCCGGGCGATTCGCCAACGGTGAGCCGTCAGGAGCCCGCACTGCCGGAGTGGTTCAGGTCCGCACGGGCCCGCAGGAACTTGAGATACCTGGGGTCGTCCTCTTCGAAGATTTCGGGTCCGCCACCCATGTGGGCCCTGATCAGCTCATCCGCAGCTCGGTCGTGGTCGCCCAGCTCGAAGGCGGTCTGGCCCAATCGAAGGTGGATGTACGGATTGCCGAGTCCGTCAGGACACTGAACGGCGTTGTGGAAGCACTTGTAGGCCTTGTCGTGAACACCGCGTCGGAAGTGCACGTCTCCGATCGCTACGTAGATCCAGGTCGAGGCCGCCCACCCACGGGGATCGCCCGGCAGCAGCCGGAGGGCTTCGATGTAGCGCAGCCTGGCCTCGTCGAACTCTCCCATTCCGGCCAGGGCATCACCCTCCTGACACAGGTCGGTGATCTCGGCATGGACCTCATCGGGCAGTTGCATGGCCGTCCCTGTCATGGCAACGACGGCGCAGCGGTCGGCGAGGGCTCCGCAGTGGGGCTCACCGCCGCGCTCGCCGTACCCGCCCCCACCGGCGCGGCCGCACCACCCCCGCCACCGGACAGCGCCCACACCGAGCCGCCCACCAACAGCAGCGCCGCCAGCCCGGCCGGGACCGCCAGCCGCGGCCGCAGCAACCCCCGCCGCTCCTCCGCGCCCTGTTCCGTCATCGCCGCTCCCCCGGATCCGCGCCGCGCCCACTGCGCGGCGGCCGGGCAGATCGTAGCGGCGGGCGCGGACACTCCTCCGTCCGGGCCCGGACGAGGCCTGCCGCGCAGGAAGTCGGACGGGCCGACTCCCTGCGCCGGGCGAACACGGGGAGGATGTGGCGCCGCCTTGCCGTCGGCCAAGCTGGGCACATGAGATTCGACGACCACAGGGTGGTCATCACCGCTGCCGGCCGCGACTTCGGGCGCACACTGGCCATCCGCCTGGCGGACCTCGGCGCCGAGGTCTTCCTCTCCGCCCGCACCCTCGCCGCTGCCGAGCGGGTCCGGGACGAGATACGCGACCGGGGAAAGCAGCGCGTCCACGCCTTCGCCTGCGACCTGACGGACCCCGCCTCGATCCGCGACTTCGCTGCCCGAGTGGGCGGGCAGACCGACCACATCGACGTGCTGATCAACAACGGCTCCCGCTACCTCGCAGGCCCGGACCTCCTGTCGGCCTCCGACGCCGACGTCGTCGACACGATCGCCTCCGGCGCCACCGGCACCGTCCTGACCGTGAAGAACTTCCTCCCCCTCCTGCTCAACTCGGTCAAACCGGACGTGGTGACCATGGTCTCCGCCTGCGGAACCCCGGGCCATCACCGCTCGGACGCCCATGACTCCTTCTACGCGGCCAAGAACGCCCAGGCCGGTTTCGTCGACATCCTCTCCAAGCGCCTGCGGCCCCGGGGAGTCCGGGTGATCTCCCTCTACCCGCCCGACTTCGACAACCCCGACCCCCTCGCCGAGGAGTGGGAGACCACCCCGCGCCACGCCCGGGCCCCCCTCGCCGCCCAATCCCTCGTCGAGTGCGTCCTCTTCGCGGTGTCCCAGCCCCGCGACTGCTTCATCAAGGCCTTCCACTTCGAGCAGGTCTGAACGGTCGTCCAGCACCAGGGGCAGCAGGCCCAACTAAACGAACGGGCCGAACCGAGCGAACACGTCGGCGGGCCCGGGCACTTCGTGCGCCCGGGCCCGCCGCCGGCGGCCGACTACCGCTCCGGGTCAGTGCGCGGCGGCCTCCCAGTTGGCGCCGACACCGACGGAGACGTCCAGCGGGGCGCGCAGCGGGTAGGCGCCGGCCATCTGCTCGCGGACGACGGCCTCGACCCGGTCGCGCTCGCCCGGGGCGAGCTCCAGCACGATTTCGTCGTGCACCTGGAGCAGCATCCGGGAGGCGAGCCCGGCCTCGCGCAGCGCCTCGTCGACCCGCAGCATGGCGATCTTGACGATGTCGGCGGCCGAGCCCTGGATGGGGGCGTTGAGGGCCATCCGCTCGGCCATCTCGCGGCGCTGGCGGTTGTCGCTGTTGAGGTCGGGCAGGTAGCGGCGGCGGCCGAGCAGGGTCTCGGTGTAGCCGGTGGCGCGGGCCTCGTCGACGACCCGGTGCAGGTAGTCGCGCACGCCGCCGAAGCGCTCGAAGTAGGTGTCCATCAGGCCTTGGGCCTCGGCCGGCTTGATGCCGAGCTGCTGGGAGAGCCCGTATGCGGACAGCCCGTACGCGAGGCCGTAGGACATCGCCTTGATCTTGCGGCGCATCTCGGCGTCCACCGCCGCGCCGGGGACCTCGAAGACCTGGGAGGCGACGGTGGTGTGGAGGTCCTCGCCGGTGGCGAAGGCCTCGATCAGCGCCTCGTCCTCGGAGAGGTGGGCCATGATCCGCAGCTCGATCTGCGAGTAGTCGGCGGTGAGCAGCGACTCGTACCCGGCCCCGACGACGAAGGCGCGGCGGATGGCGCGCCCCTCCTCCGTCCGGACCGGGATGTTCTGCAGGTTCGGGTCCTGCGAGGAGAGCCGGCCGGTGGCGGCGACCATCTGGTTGAAGGTGGTGTGGATCCGGCCCTTGGGCGAGACCGTCTTGAGCAGGCCCTCGACGGTGGTGCGCAGCTTGGCCTGGTCGCGGTGGCGCAGCAGGATGACGGGCAGCTCGTTGTCGGTCTGGGTGGCCAGCCAGGTGAGCGCGTCGGCATCGGTGGTGTAGCCGGTCTTGATCTTCTTGGTCTTGGGGAGGGCGAGTTCGCCGAAGAGGATCTCCTGGAGCTGCTTGGGCGAGCCGAGGTTGAACTCGCGCCCGGCGGCGGCGTGGGCCTCCTCGACGCAGCGCTGGATCTCGGCGGCGAACTGGGTCTCCAGCCGGGTGAGCCAGTCGCGGTCGGCGGCGATGCCGTGGCGCTCCATGCGGGCGAGCAGCGCGGCGATGGGCAGTTCCATGTCGTGCAGCAGCCCGGCGGCGCCGACCTCGGCGAGGCGGGTGTCGAAGAGAGCGGCGAGGTCGAGCACGGCGCGGGCCTGGAGCATGAGGGCCTGGGCGTGCGCGGTCGGGTCCTCCTCCGGTGCGTCGAAGGCGAGTTGGCCGCTCTCGGCCGCCGGGGCGGGGGTGAGGGAGCGGGCCAGGTACTCCTCGGCGAGGACCTCCAGGGTGAAGGTGCGGCGGCCGGGCTTCTCCAGGTAGGCGGCGAGCGCGGTGTCGGCGACGACCCCGGCGATGGTCCAGCCGCGCTCGGCGAAGGCGCGCATGACCTGCTTGGCGATGTGCAGGGCCTTGGGGGCGGCCGCGTCTGCGAGCCAGCCGGCGAAGGCCTGCTCGTCCTCCTCGGCGAGCAGCGCCGGGTCGAACCAGGCGGCCGACTCCCCTGCGGCGAGGGCGACTTCGCTGACCTCGCCGGTGCCGAGCGCCCACTGGTAGACGGCGGCGAGGGCGACGGTGGTCTTGCCGTCGGAGGCGTGCTCGCGCAGCCAGGCGGCGAGCGTTCCGGGGTCGGTGAGCAGTTCGCCGTCGACCTCGACGCCGGGGGCGAGCTCGGCCTCCACCGCGGCCTCGCCGACGGCCGGGTCGATGCCGAAGACCCGGTCGCGGAAGTTGGCGTTGCGGAACTCCAGCGACTCCATCAGGGTGCCGACGGCGGCCTTGTCGAACGGCCGGCGGGCCAGGTCGGCGACGCCCAGCGGGAGTTCGACGTCGCGGACCAGCTCGGTGAGCACCCGGTTGCGCTTGACCGAGTCGAGGTTGTCGCGCAGCTTCTCGCCGATCTTGCCCTTCACCTCGTCGGCGCGGGCGACGAGTTCGTCGAAGGAGCCGAACTGGTTGACCCACTTGGCGGCGGTCTTCTCGCCGACGCCGGGGATGCCGGGCAGGTTGTCGGACGGGTCGCCGCGCAGGGCCGCGAGGTCGGGGTACTGGCGCGGGGCGACGCCGTACTTCTCGGCGACCTTCTCCGGGGTGAAGCGGGTGAGCTCGGAGACGCCCTTGGTGGGGTAGAGCACGGTGACGTGGTCGGTGACCAGTTGGAGGGAGTCGCGGTCGCCGGTGACGATGTCGACGTCGTAGCCGGCCGCCTCGGCGGCGGTGGCCAGGGTGGCGATGATGTCGTCGGCCTCGAAGCCCTCGACCGTCATCCGGGGGATGTTCATGGCGTCGAGGAGTTCGCCGATCAGGCCGACCTGGCTGCGGAACTCGTCCGGCGTCTTGGCGCGGTTGGCCTTGTAGTCGGGGAACTCGGCGGAGCGGAAGGTCTGCCGGGAGAGGTCGAAGGCGACGGCGAGGTGGGTGGGCTGTTCGTCGCGGACGGTGTTGGCGAGCATCGAGGCGAAGCCGTAGACCGCGTTGGTGGGCTGGCCGGTGGAGGTGTTGAAGTTCTCCACGGGCAGGGCGTAGAAGGCCCGGTAGGCCATCGAGTGCCCGTCGAGCAGCATCAGCCGGGGCCGCGCGCCGGCCCCGCCGTCACCCGTCGCGCCCTTGTCCGTACTCTGCGTAGCCACGTCAACGTCCGTTCCTGCCGATTCCACTACCGGTCACCGATCCTATGGCCCGGCACCGACAAAAGGGGCGCCGCGCCAGGGCGGCACCGCCACTACCGGCGAGTAGGACGGTCGTACGATCACAGGCAGCACGACGACGCGACACCCCCGAAGGAGTACCCCCATGACCGACGCGGCTCCCGACACCGCCCCCGTCCTGAAGGTCCCGCAGGACGTGCTCGACCACTTCGCCAAGCTCGGCGTGAGCCCGGAGACCTTCTCCGGCGGCCACCTCGGCGAGAAGCTCGGCATCCGGATCGTCGAGGCCTCCGGCGACCGGGTGGTCGGCACCATGCCGGTGGAGGGCAACCAGCAGCCGTACGGGCTGCTGCACGGCGGCGCCTCCGCGGCGCTGGCCGAGACGCTCGGCTCGATCGGCGCGATGCTGCACGCCGGTCCGGGCCGGTACGCGGTGGGCGTGGACCTCAACGCGACCCACCATCGCTCGGCCACCTCCGGTCTGGTCACCGGGGTGGCGACGGCGGTGTTCAAGGGTCGTACGGCCGCCACGTACGAGATCGCGATCACCGACGACACCGGCAAGCGGGTCACCAGCTGCCGGCTGACCTGCATGCTGCGCGACCTGTAACGGGCCTGCGGGTACGGCCGGTTCGGCCCGGAGAGCAGCAAGTCCCCTTCCCGCCCCCTCGTTTGACCGTCCGCCCCCGTGGGCAGGCGTTGGTCTGAGCGAGGGGGCGTCGGCATGTCCGGATGCGATCGACGCGTCTCCCACCCTTCCTCCCACTCCTGTAACGCAGCGTAATAAGTAGGAAATCCGCGCAAGCGGCGGTTCCGAGACCCCGAAGCCCCTTCACCGCGCCCCCCTTGTCCGCAATGCGGACGTGCACGGTCGAATGCAGCACATCGGACACCTGCGTCCGATTATCGACAGCGCCAGCGGCAACCCCCATTTCTGGCCCTTACATCCCGCCACCAGCGGGTAAACGCCCGGCAGTTCAGGGTCGGTCGAGCCGGAACGACCACATGCTGAGACAAATGCTCCGTGTGCTCATAACAAGAGAATCACAGCCTGCTCACACCACTGCCCGAGCCGCCCCCCGACATCTAGAGTCACGGCCAGTCACCGCGCCATCCGGAATGGGCCCGGCCCTCCGCGCATCCCGGCTCCCGCCACTCGGCGCGGCGCCTCCTGAACCGAAGGGGACCCTCGTGCGTCATCGTTCAGCAATTGTCGTGAGCATTGCCGTGATCGGCGCCCTCAGCCTCAGCGCCTGCGGCTCCCGCGGCGGCAAGTCCGGCGACAACGCCGGCAGCAAGGACAACAACGCCGCCACCACCACCGTCGTGATCGGCGTCGACGCCCCGCTCACCGGCGACCTCTCCGCCCTCGGCCTCGGCATCCGCAACTCCGTCGACCTCGCCGTCAAGACCGCCAACGCCACCAACGAGGTCCCCGGCGTCAAGTTCGAGGTCAAGGCCCTGGACGACACCGCCAAGCCCGCCCCCGGCCAGCAGAACGCCACCCAGCTGGTCAGCGACTCCAAGGTCCTCGGCGTCGTCGGCCCGCTCAACTCCAGCGTGGCGCAGTCGATGCAGCAGATCTTCGACGACGCCGGCCTCACCGAGATCTCCCCCGCCAACACCGGCGTCGCCCTCAGCCAGGGCGAGAAGTGGGCCACCGGCGACAAGAAGCGCCCCTTCAAGTCCTACTTCCGCACCGCCACCACCGACGCCGTCCAGGGCCCCTTCGCCGCCCAGTTCCTCTACAACGACGCCAAGAAGACCAAGGTCTTCCTGATCGACGACCAGAAGACCTACGGCGCCGGCCTCGCCGCCACCTTCAAGGGCCAGTTCACCAAGCTCGGCGGCACCCTCGCCGGCGAGGAGCACGTCAACCCCGACGACCGCGACTTCTCCGCCATCGTCACCAAGGTCAAGGCCTCCGGCGCCGACGCCGTCTACTACGGCGGCGAGTACCCCGCCGCCGGCCCGCTCTCCCTCCAGCTCAAGGACGCCGGCGTCAACATCCCCCTGATGGGCGGCGACGGCATCCAGAGCGACGAGTTCATCAAGCTCAACCCCAAGAGCCAGGGCGACTTCGCCACCGCCGTCGGCCTGCCCGTCGAAACCCTCGACACCGCCAAGAAGTTCATCGCCGACTACAAGGCCGCCAACTACAAGGACGCCTACGAGACCTACGGCGGCTACTCCTACGACAGCGCCTGGGCCATCATCGAAGGCGTCAAGAACGTCGTCGCCGCCAACAACGGCAAGCTGCCCAGCGGCGACGCCCGCAAGGCCGTCCGCGACGCCGTCCAGAAGGTCTCCTTCAACGGCGTCACCGGCAAGGTCTCCTTCGACGAGTTCGGTGACACCACCAACAAGCAGCTCACCGTCTACACCGTCAAGGACGGCAAGTGGGCCGTCGAGAAGTCCGGCACCTTCAACGGCTGACCGCCCCTCCGCAACCCGTCACCACCAGCACCACCAGCGCGCGGGGGCGCCACGAGTGCCCCCGCGCGCCCCCACATCCACCACCCACGCGGACACCCCAGAACGCACTACGGAGGCCCAGCGGTGCACGACCTACCGCAGCAGCTGGCCAACGGCCTGATCCTCGGCGCCCTCTACGGACTCGTCGCGATCGGCTACACGATGGTCTACGGCATCGTCCAGCTCATCAACTTCGCCCACGGCGAGATCGTCATGGTCGGCGGCTTCGGCGCCCTGACCGCCTACCTCGCCCTCCCCGGCGGCACCACCCTGTGGCTGGCCCTGCCACTCATGCTGATCGCCGGCATCCTGGTCTCCACCCTCACCGCCGTCGCCGCCGAACGCTTCGCCTACCGGCCACTGCGCAACGCCCCCCGGCTCGCCCCGCTGATCACCGCGATCGGGCTGTCCATCTTCCTCCAGCAACTCGTCTTCTCCTTCTACCCCGACGCCAAGAAGGCCCGGGTCTTCCCCAAGATCCCCGGCGACCCCTTCAGCCTCGGCTCCGTCACCGTCCAGCGCAGCGACCTCTTCCTGATCATCGCCGCCCCCCTGTGCATGCTCGCCCTCGGCTGGTTCGTCACCCGCACCCGCTCCGGCCGTGCCATGCAGGCCACCAGCCAGGACCCCGACACCGCCAAGCTCATGGGCATCGACACCGACCGCATCATCGTCATGGCCTTCGCCATCGGCGCCGCGTTCGCCGCCGTCGCCGCCGTCGCCTACGGACTGCGCAGCGGCCAGGTCGACTTCCGGATGGGCTTCATCCTCGGCCTCAAGGCCTTCACCGCCGCCGTCCTCGGCGGCATCGGCAACATCTACGGAGCCATGCTCGGCGGCCTCGCCCTCGGCCTCGCCGAAGCCCTCGCCACCGGCTACATCCAGCACCTGCCCGGCATGCACCTCTTCGGAGGCGGCGCCTGGAAGGACGTCTGGGCCTTCGTACTCCTCATCCTCGTGCTCCTCGTCCGGCCCCAGGGCCTGCTCGGCGAGCGCGTCGCGGACAGGGCGTGACCACCATGACCACCAGAACCGAGACCACCCCGGTCATCCCGCTGCCCGCCACCGCCGCCACCACCCTCACCGGACTCGGCGCCCTCGCCGTCGCCGCCTCCGCCGCCATGTCCTGGACCTGGACCAGCGACTTCCCCGGCGACCTCACCTACTACGGCTCCCCCGCCGGCCTCCAGTGGCTCGCCGTCGCCGCCGGCGTCCTCACCCTCGCCCTGCTGCTCGCCACCCTCGGCACCCCCGGCCTGCGCTGGGCCGCCCCCACCCGCAGCAACAACGCCGTCCTGTACGCCGCCACCGGCGCCCTCGCCGTCGCCGCCTACTCCGTCACCTCCATCTCCACCGAACTCGGCGGCCTCGCCAACCTCGAACCCGGCGGCTGGGTCCTCGCCGCCGGCGGCCTCCTCGGCGTCCTCGGCGCCCTCGGCCTCCCCCTCGACCGGCGCACCCACGTACCGCTCCGCATCCTCGACAAGCGGCTCTTCCTCCTCCTGCCCGCCGCCCCCGTCGGCTGGATCGCCGCCCACGCCATCCCCGGCGACAAGCCCGTCGCCCCCGTGATGACCGCCCTCTCCGGCGCCCTCGCCATCGCCGCCGGCGCCGTCCTCCTCCTCCAACTCGGCCACCTCGCCAACAGCCGGCTGCGCCTCGGCAAGGTCGACCGCCCCCTCCCCGCGCCCCGCGAACTCCCCTCCTGGGTCGAGGTCCTGCTCATCGTCGCCGCCTTCGGCGTCGGCTCCTACGCGATCACCTTCGGCATCGACACCGACTACGGCGAGCTCTTCATCGGCTACCTGCTGCTCATCGCCTTCATGATCGCCGCGCTCGCCGGCTCCGGCCTGCTGGGCAGGCTGCGCGCACTGACCCTCAAGTACCGCCCGGTCACCACCGGCGCCGCCTTCGCCGCCGCCGCCAGCTTCCCGTTCCAGACCGGCGAGCAGTACGCCTCCGTCGCCACCAACATCCTGATCTTCGCCACCGTCGCCCTCGGCCTCAACATCGTCGTCGGCCTCGCCGGCCTGCTCGACCTCGGATACGTCGCCTTCCTCGGCGTCGGCGCCTACGCCGCCGCCCTGGTCTCCGGCTCCCCCGCCTCACCCATCCACGTCCAGCTGCCGTTCTGGGCCGCCGTGATCGTCGGCGCCGCCGTCTCCATGGTCTTCGGCGTCGTGATCGGCGCCCCCACCCTGCGCCTGCGCGGCGACTACCTCGCCATCGTCACCCTCGGCTTCGGCGAGATCTTCCGCATCACCATGCAGAACCTCAACGGCACCACCGGACCCAACGTCACCAACGGCTCCAACGGCATCCCCCGCATCCCCGAACTGAACATCCTCGGCTTCGACTTCAGCCAGACCCACGCCCTCGGCGGCATCCAGATCGGCCGCTTCGGCAACTACTACCTGCTGATGCTGCTCGTCACCGCCCTCGTCGTCCTGGTCTTCGCACGAGTCGGCAACTCCCGCATCGGCCGCGCCTGGATCGCCATCCGCGAGGACGAGACCGCCGCCGAAGCCATGGGCATCAACGGCTTCCGCCTCAAACTCCTCGCCTTCGCCCTCGGCGCCTGCCTCGCCGGCGTCGCCGGCACCGTCCAGGCCCACGTCACCTACACCGTCACCCCCGACCAGTACACCTTCGCCGACGCCCTGCCCCCCAACTCCGCCTTCCTCCTCGCCGCCGTCATCCTCGGCGGCATGGGCACCATCAGCGGCCCACTCGCCGGCGCCACCCTCCTCTTCCTCATCCCCAAGAAACTCGAATTCCTCTCCGACTACCAGCTCCTCGTCTTCGGCGCCGCCCTCATCGTCCTGATGCGCGTCCGCCCCGAAGGCCTCATCCCCAACCGGCGCCGGCAACTGGAATTCCACGAAGCCGACGAACCGGCCCCACCCGCCGCCGACGACGACACCACCGCACTCACCAAGGCAGGGGCGTGACCCGCCACATGACCACCACAACTGCGCCCCTGCTCGACGTCACCGGCGTCACCATGCGGTTCGGCGGCCTCACCGCCGTCAACGACGTCTCCCTCACCGTCGGCGAAGGCGAGATCATCGGCCTCATCGGCCCCAACGGCGCCGGCAAGACCACCTTCTTCAACTGCCTCACCGGCCTGTACGTCCCCACCGAAGGCGCCGTCCGCTACCGCGGCACCGTCCTACCCCCCAAACCCCACCTCGTCACCCAGGCCGGCATCGCCCGCACCTTCCAGAACATCCGGCTCTTCGCCAACATGACCGTCCTGGAGAACGTCCTCGTCGGCCGCCACACCCGCACCAGGGAAGGCATCTTCTCCGCCATCCTCCGCCTCCCCCGCTACCACCACGCCGAGGCCGAGAGCCGCGAGAAGGCCATGGAACTCCTCGCCTTCACCGGCCTCGCCCACAAGGCCGACCACCTCGCCCGCAACCTCCCCTACGGCGAACAGCGCAAGCTCGAAATCGCCCGCGCCCTCGCCTCCGACCCCGGCCTGCTGCTCCTCGACGAACCCACCGCCGGCATGAACCCCCAGGAGACCCGGGCCGCCGAGGAACTCGTCTTCGCCATCCGCGACCAGGGCGTCTCCGTCCTCGTCATCGAGCACGACATGCGGTTCATCTTCAACCTCTGCGACCGCACCGCCGTGCTCGTCCAGGGCCAGAAGATCGTCGAAGGCGACCGCGCGACCGTCCAGAACGACGAACGCGTCATCAGCGCCTACCTCGGCGCCCCGCTCGAAAGCACCACCCCCGCCGCACCGGAGGACACCCAGTGACCGCACTCCTCGAGGTCGAGGACCTCCGCGTCGCCTACGGCAAGATCGAAGCCGTCAAGGGCATCAGCTTCACCGTCCACCAGGGCGAGGTCACCACCCTCATCGGCACCAACGGCGCCGGCAAGACCACCACCCTGCGCACCCTCTCCGGCCTCCTCAGACCCACCGCCGGCCGGATCACCTTCGACGGCCAGGACCTCGCCACCGTCCCCGCCCACAAGATCGTCGCCCTCGGACTCGCCCACTCCCCCGAAGGCCGGCACATCTTCCCCCGCATGACCATCGAGGAGAACCTCCTCCTCGGCGCCTTCCTGCGCACCGACGCGGCCGGCATCGCGGCCGACGTGGAACGCGCCTACTCGTTGTTCCCCATCCTCGGGGAGCGCCGCCGCCAGGCCGCCGGGACGCTCTCCGGCGGCGAACAGCAGATGCTCGCCATGGGCCGGGCGCTGATGTCCCAGCCCAAGCTGCTCATGCTGGACGAGCCCTCGATGGGCCTCTCCCCGCTGATGATGCAGAAGATCATGTCCACCATCGTCGAGCTCAAGGCGAGCGGCACGACCATCCTGCTGGTCGAGCAGAACGCCCAGGCCGCCCTGTCGCTGTCCGACCGCGGCTACGTCATGGAGACCGGCCGCGTCGTCCTCTCCGGGACGGGCGCCGACCTCCTCCACGACGAGTCCGTCCGCAAGGCGTACCTCGGCGAGGACTGACCCCGCCAAACGCAAGGAGGGCCCGGCAGAAACGTTCTGCCGGGCCCTCCTGCGTACCGCCCTACTCGGGCTTACCCTCTTCCGCCTTCTTGCGGTCCTGGGCCTCGCCCTCCTCGATGACCGCCTCGGCCACCGCCGCCATCGTCATCCGGCGGTCCATCGACGTCTTCTGGATCCACCGGAACGCCGCCGGCTCGTTCAGCCCGAACTTCGTCTGCAGCACACCCTTGGCGCGGTCCACCAGCTTCCGGGTCTCCAGCCGCTGGGTGAGATCCCCGATCTCCTTCTCCAGCGCCCGCATCTCGGTGTACCGCGACACCGCCATCTCGATCGCCGGCACCAGGTCCGACTTCGAGAACGGCTTCACGATGTACGCCATCGCCCCGGCGTCCCGCGCCCGGTCCACCAGCTCCCGCTGCGAGAACGCGGTCAGCATCAGGACGGGCGCCAGGTGCTCCTCATGGATCTGCTCAGCGGCCGAGAGCCCGTCCAGCACCGGCATCTTCACGTCGAAGATCGCCAGGTCCGGCTTCAGCTCCTTCACCAGCCGTACCGCCGTCTCCCCGTCCCCCGCTTCGCCGACGACGGTGTACCCCTCCTCCTCCAGCATCTCCTTGAGGTCGAGGCGGATCAGCGCCTCGTCCTCGGCGATCACGATCCGGGTGATCTGGGGCGAATCGGTCTCAAGCGGCTGTGCCTGCTCGTCGGCGGTGCTCACTGCGCTCCTAGTTCCGGCGGGGTACTGCATGCACGAGGGTACCTAGCTGCGCTCGACGGTGCCCACAGGGTATCCTTCGTGGGCGCGAACCAGCCGGGTTGGTGGAAGGGCAGACACGATCGCCTCAAAAGCGATTGCCTGAAAGGGCGTGTGGGTTCGAATCCCACACTCGGCACCAGAATTTCCCTGGTATTCCCAGGTTGCAGGAAATTCACCTCATCTAGTGGAACGCCGTCAAAGCATCCAGCATTCGGCTGCGCACGTCGCAATGTGACGCACATGACCGCTCTCTCCGTGCGCGAACAGGCTGTCCACCTCCTCCGTCGCGGCATCAGCAATGCCGAAGTGGCCCGTCGGCTCCGTGTCCCGCAAGGCACGGTTTCCTGGTGGAAGCACCAGGACCTCGCCAAGCGCAACAAGCTCCCCGGCCGTAAGCGCTCTGCCTGTATGCACTGCTACGGCGACGAGCTGAACCGCCCCGCCTACTCCTACCTACTCGGCCTCTACCTCGGCGACGGCCACATCCTGCTGCCCAACGAGTACCGGAGGACCCAGAGCCTCCAGATCACCTGCGACGACAAGTGGCCGGGCATCATGGATTCCGTCGAACAGGCCATGCGCGAGGTCCTCCCCAACAACAAGCCTTGCCGGGTGCGGCGCACCGGATGCCATGACGTCAAAGTCTATTCGAACCACTTGACCTGCCACTTCCCCCAGCACGGCCCCGGAAAGAAGCACGAGCGCAGCATAGCCTTGGAGCCCTGGCAGCAGGAGATCGTCGATACGCACCCGTGGCAGTTCCTACGCGGTCTCATCCACTCCGACGGTTGCCGCATCACCAACTGGGCCACCAAGACCGTCGACGGCGTGGTCCGTCGCTACGAGTACCCGAGGTACTTCTTTACCAACACCTCGACCGACATCATCGGCCTCTTCACCGCCACCCTCGACGCCGTCGGCGTCCAGTGGAAGGCCTCGATCCCCCGCCTCACCGGGCAGGTCAACATCTCCATCGCCCGAAAGGACTCCGTCGCCCTCATGGACGCCCACATCGGCCCCAAGTACTGACCCCCGCACAGCGGTTCGCTCGCACTCGGCCCGGGCGGCCTCGTAGGCCGCGCCTGCGCCGGGGCGGTTCATAACCTCCTCGTGGAGGTCGCGCCAGAGGGTGCGCCCGTGATCGCGCATCTCTCCGATTCTCACCCGACCCGGCGCACGGGCGGCATCCCTCACACGAGGGATGCCGCCCGAGGAAACGCCCCTCAGACGTCCAGGGTCCCCACGTGGTGGACGCGGACGAGGTTGGTGGAGCCCGCCAACCCCGGAGGGGAGCCGGCGGTGATGATGACGATGTCGCCCTTCTGGCAGCGGCCGAGGGAGAGCAGGGCAGCGTCGACCTGTTCGACCATCTGGTCGGTGGTCGGGGCGAACGGGCCGAGGAAGGTCTCCACGCCCCAGGTGAGGGCGAGTTGGCTGCGCACGGCCGGTTCGTAGGTGAAGGCGAGCACGGGGATGGGTGAGCGGTAGCGGGTGAGGCGGCGGGCGGTGTCGCCGGACTGGGTGAAGGCGACCAGGTACTTGGCGTGGAGGAAGTCGCCGATCTCGGCCGCCGCGCGGGCGACGGCGCCGCCCTGGGTCCGCGGCTTGGTGCCGGTGGTCAGCGGAGGCAGCCCCGCGGCCAGGATGTCGTTCTCGGCAGCCTCGATGATCCGGCCCATGGTCCTGACCGTCTCGACGGGGTACTTGCCGACGGAGGTCTCCCCGGAGAGCATGACCGCGTCCGTGCCGTCGAGCACCGCGTTGGCGACGTCGGAGGCCTCGGCGCGGGTCGGCCGGGAGGCGTTGATCATCGAGTCGAGCATCTGGGTCGCGACGATGACCGGCTTGGCGTTGCGCTTGGCAAGCTTGATGGCGCGCTTCTGGACGAGCGGGACCTGTTCGAGGGGCATCTCCACGCCCAGGTCACCGCGGGCCACCATGATGCCGTCGAAGGCGTCCACGATGGAGTCCAGGTTCTCGACCGCCTGCGGCTTCTCGATCTTGGCGATGACCGGAACGCGCCGCCCCTCCTCGTCCATCACCCGGTGCACGTCCTCGATGTCGCGCCCGCTGCGGACGAAGGAGAGCGCGACCAGGTCGGCCCCGGTGCGCAGCGCCCACCGCAGGTCGGCGACGTCCTTGTCGCTGAGTGCGGGGACGGAGACGGCGACGCCGGGGAGGTTGAGGCCCTTGTGGTCGGAGACGAGTCCGCCTTCGATGACGAGACATCGCACTCGGGGGCCGTCGACCTCGACGACTTCCAGGGTCACCCGTCCGTCGTCGACGAGGATGCGTTCGCCGCGGCCGACGTCGCCGGCGAGGCCGGCGTAGGTGGTGCCGCAGATGGTGTTGTCCCCCACGACGCCCTTGTCGGTGGAGATGGTGAACTCGTCGCCGCGTTCGAGGAGTACGGGTCCGTGGGCGAAGGTGTCGAGCCGGATCTTCGGGCCTTGGAGGTCGGCGAGGATGCCGACGCTGCGGCCGGTTTCGTCGACGGCCTTGCGGACGCGGCGGTAGCGTTCCTCGTGCTCGGCGTGCGAGCCGTGGCTGAGGTTGAGTCGGGCGATGTCCATACCGGCGTCGACCAGGGTTTTGATCTGGTCGTACGAGTCGGTGGCCGGCCCGAGGGTGCAGACGATTTTTGCTCGGCGCATACTGCTGAGGGTAGGCATTACCGGCGCGTAACCTCGACGTGGGTACGGACCGCGGGATGACCTTTGGGGTAAGGGGAGTTGAACAATCTGACACTTCCTCGGACCGTTGTGCGAGGGCCCTCCCCGCAGTCGTGCTGAAGCGGCCTGCGGAGGCCCCCGGGGCCCCCGGCCGATGCGATTCCGTGAAACGGTGTTCACCCCCGGTTCACCGCCCCTTCCGTCCGTGCTCCCCGCCCGGCGGGACGCTCGTCACCCCCGGGTGACCGCGCCCGGGTGTGGAGCGACGAGGGGGAGGCGCTCGGAATGAGACGCGCTCTGGGGGTGGTCGCCGCCCTGGCCCTGTTGGGCGGGGTGACGTACGCGCTGGTCCCGGACGACGGCCCGGACCCGCGGAAGACGGTCACGGTCACCGGGCTGATCGGTTCGGAGAAGCGGGCGTTCTTCGAAAGTCCTGAGGTGAAGGCGGAGTTGGCGAAGCAGGGCCTGGAGGTCCACTCCGACTCGACCGGTTCCTGGACGATGAGCGAGCAGGCGAAGAGCAACTCCGGGCTGGACTTCGCGTTCCCCGCGAGCACCGCACCGGCCCGCGAGATCCAGCGCAACTGGGGGCAGCAGGACTCGCCGTTGGTGCCGTTCTACTCACCGCTGGTGGTGGTGGCGCACGCGCCGGTCGCGCAGGTCCTCAAGGACAACAAGCTGGCGGCGCAGGACGCCGATTCGGGCGTCTGGACGTTCAGGATGGACGAGTACGTCAACGTCCTCAGGGCGAACCGCAGGTGGCAGGATCTGACGAACGCGGAGGGCCACGGTGATCTGGCCGGGCCGATCTACGTCACCACCACCGATCCGGAGAGTTCGTCCTCCGGCGCGCTGTACGTCGCGCTGCTGTCGTACGTCCTCAACAACCACCAGGTGGTGTCCGACGACGCGGGGGTGGAGGCCGCCCGGCCGGTGCTGCACCAGGCGACGGCGATGCAGGGCGGCCAGAAGAGCAGCAGCGACGAGCCGTTCCGGGACTTCCAGGCGGGGGTCGGCAATCCGTTGTTGTTCGGGTACGAGTCCCAGGTCGCCTCGCTGACGGCCCAGGGCCAGTCGGCCGGCGACACGGTGGTGATGTACCCGGACACCACGGTCTACTCCGACCACACCATCATCGCCCGCACGGAGAACGGCAGGAAGCTGGCCGCCCTGCTCCAGGACGACGACGCGCTGCGCACCCTGGAGGCCCGGTTCGGCTTCCGCCCGCAGGCGCGTCCGGGCGCCTTCGCCGAACTGGTGAAGGGCAGCAGGCAGCCGGCCTTCGCCCAGGACCTGAACGCGGCGAGGGTGAAGCAGTCGCCCGTGCCGTCCCTGGACAACCTGCTCAAACTGACCGCGGCGGCCAAGGGGAGCCCGAAGTGAACCACCCGATCAAGAGCCGCAGTTGGCTGATCGCCGCGCTGGCGGCGGTGCTCGCCGCGGCGACCGCCTGCACCTCCTCCCCCGCCCCGGCACCGCAGCCGAACCCGACCGGCTCGCTCGCGGAGACCGCGCGCCCCGGGGTGCTGCGCGTCCTGGCCGGCAGTGAGCTCCAGGACCTCCAGCCGGTCCTGGACGATGCCCGCAAGGCGACCGGGGTGACGGTGCAGCTGGCCTTCACCGGCACGCTGGACGGCGCGGACACGGTGTCCTCGGGCCGGGCGGACGGCAAGTACGACGCGGTCTGGTTCCCGTCCAACCAGTATCTGCGCCTGGATCCGACCGGCAGGTCCAAGGTGCTGTCGGAGACCCCGGTGATGGTCTCCCCGGTGGCGGTCGGGGTGCGCTCCTCGGTGCTCGCCGACCTCGGCTGGGGCGACGGCTCGAAGGTCACCTGGGCGCAGATCGGCGACGCGGCCGCCGCGGGGAAGCTGTCGTACGGGATGTCCGACCCGTCGCGTTCCAACTCCGGTTTCTCCACCCTGGTGGCGGTGGCCTCGGCGTTCTCGGGCGCGGGGGCGGCGCTGAGCGAGGCGGACGTGCAGAAGGCGACGCCGCAGCTGAAGCAGTTCTTCACCGGCCAGAAGCTCACCTCCGGTTCCTCGGGCTGGCTGGCGCAGGCGTACACCCGGGCCGAGCCGGGCAGGGTGGGGGCGCTGGTGAACTACGAGTCGGTGCTGCTGTCGATGAACAGGACCCTGCCGCCGGAGCAGCGGCTGACGGTGGTGCGCCCGGTGGACGGCGTGGTCTCGGCGGACTACCCGCTGTCGCTGCTGTCCTCCTCGGGGCCGGGCGAGCGGGAGTCCTTCCAGCGGCTGGCCGCCTACCTGTTGAAGCAGGACGTGCAGCAGCGCATCTCGGAGCTGACGCTGCGCCGCCCGGTGACGGCGGGCGCGGCCCCGGCGGCGGGGCTGCCGACCGACCGCCGCCGCGAGCTGCCGTTCCCGGGGACGCGGGCGGTGGCGGACGGCCTGCTGGGCTCGTACCAGAACGAGCTGCGCCGCCCGTCGAGGACGGTGTACGTGCTGGACACCTCGGGTTCGATGGAGGGTGCGCGGCTGAGCTCTCTGAAGACGGCGCTGGGCCGGCTGACGGGCACGGACGACACCCGCGGGGTGCGGCGGTTCCGGGACCGCGAGGAGGTGACGCTGATCTCCTTCGCCTCGCAGGTGAAGTGGACGAAGACCCACGTGGTGCCGCCCTCCGGCGGGACGCCCGGTCCGGAGGCGGAGCTGGCGTCGATCAACGCCGACGTCCAGTCGCTGCGGGCCGAGGGCGGTACGGCGCTGTACGACTCGCTGGAGCAGGCGTACCGGGTGATCGAGGGCCAGCAGAAGGCGGCGAACGACGACCGTTTCACCTCGATCGTGCTGATGACGGACGGGGAGAGCAACGAGGGTGCCACGGACGGCGACTTCAGGAGCTTCCACGATGCGCTGTCGCCCGCCGAGAAGGCGATCCCGGTGTTCCCGATCAAGTTCGGTGAGGCGGCGGTGGGCCAGTTGCAGGGGATCGCGGACGTGAGCGGCGGCAAGCTGTTCGACGGCGGCGGTTCGCTGGACGGGGTGTTCGAGGAGATCCGTGGCTACCAGTGACGGGTACGGCCGGAGGGCGCTGCGGTACCTGGAGTCGACCAGGAACCTGGTCGGCTGCGGGGGTGGCGCCCTCGGGCTGGGGCTGCACTTCGCCGGGCTTGGCGGGGCGTGGTGGCCGGGGGTGGTGGCGGGGTTGTACGGGGCCGGGGCGCTGCTGACGCCCGGCCCGAAGCCCACGCCCCCGCAGCCCGCACCGCCGCCGGTCCCGACGCCTGCGCCTGCGCCTGTGTCCGTGTCTGTGTCAGCGCCACGCGAGACGGCCGAGCCCCCGCCCGACCCCGAACTGGAGGCGCTCACCGTCTACCTGGACACCGTCCCGCTGCCCGCCTCGGCCGGGGTGGACGCGCTGCTGGCGGCGCTGCGCGAGACCGGGCCCGGTCCGGCGGCCGACCGGATCGTCCGGCACCGGCTGCCGGTGGCGGTGGACGGCTATCTGCGGGCCCGGACCTGGCTGCCGTGGGCGGGCCCGGACACGCCGGACCCCGCGGCGGAGCTGGGCCGGGAGGTGAAGCAGCTGGCGGCCGAGCTCGGCTGAGCAGCTTTCCGGAAAGGCCCCCGACCGGCCGGAAGCCGACCGTCCCGGTCCGTACCACCTCCTCCCCCGCCCATGCCGGTCACGAACGAGTCGCCAAGATCTCACCTGTTGGAAACGTCCGGGGGCTATCCAGCGGCCCGGCCCGCACGGCACACTTCTACGCGCGTCCCTCTACGCGCGTCACCGCAGTAGCGGACGCGCCACGCACTTCGTACGTCCACAAGTTGACGGCCCATCGGCCGTCGTTCCCACTCGGGAGAGTCGTCCATGCCCCTGAACCGCCGTGACTTCGTCACCCGGTCCGCCGCCACCGCCGCCGGCGCCGCCCTGACCGGCGGAGCCGTCGTCGCCGCCGCCCCCGCCGCCGCGGCCGCCGAGCCGGACACGGCGGCCGCCAAGGGCAACAAGCGCAAGCCGCGCCGCCAGGCCTTCACCGTCATGGGCACCACCGACCTCCACGGCCGGGTGCTCAACTGGGACTACTTCACCGACGCCGAGTACGTCGACAAGGCCCACAACGCGGTCGGCCTCGCCAAGATCTCCACCCTGGCCAACCAGGTCCGCGAGGACAAGGGCTGGGACCGCTGCCTGCTGATCGACTCGGGCGACATCATCCAGGGCACCCAGCTGACCTACTACTACGCCCGGATCGAGCCGATCGCCACCGACGGCGACAACGTGCCGGACCACCCGATGGCCGTCGCCATGAACCTCATGGGCTACGACGCCGCCGCGCTCGGCAACCACGAGTTCAACTACGGCATCCCCACCGTGAAGGCCTTCGAGGACCAGCTGGAGTTCCCGCTGCTGGGCGCCAACGCGCTGCACGCGAAGAACGAGAAGCCCGCCTTCAAGCCGTACGTGATCAAGGAGGTGTGGCTGGACGAGGACACCCCGATCAAGGTCGGCATCCTCGGCCTCACCAACCCGGGCATCGCGATCTGGGACAAGGCCAACGTCGCCGGCAAGATGGTCTTCCCGGGCATCGTGGAAACCGCCGCCAAGTACGTGCCCCGGATGAAGGCCGCCGGCGCGGACGTCATCGTGGTCTCCGCCCACTCCGGCATCGACGAGGCCACCACCTACGGCGACCAGCTCCCCTGGCCCGAGGACGCCTCCGGCGAGATGGCCGCGACCGTCCCGGACATCGACGCGGTACTGGTGGGCCACACCCACAAGGAGGTCGCCCAGCGCCTCATCGTCAACAAGAAGACCGGCAAGACGGTCGTGCTCTCCGAGCCGCTGTGCTGGGGCCAGCGCCTGAGCTGCTTCGACTTCGAGGTCGAGTTCGCCGACGGCCACTGGAAGGTCGCCTCGGTCTCCTCCCGGGTGCTGAACTCCAACACCGCGCCGGAGAACCCGGAGATCAGCAACGCCATCCTCGGCCAGCACAAGAAGGTCGTGGCGTACGTCAACCAGAACATCGGCACCAGCAAGATCGAGCTGTCCATCGCCGACGCCCGGTTCAAGGCCACCCCGATCATCGACCTGATCGGCAAGGTCCAGGCCGACGCCGTCAAGGCCGCGCTGGCGGGCGGGCAGTACGCCAACCTCCCGGTCCTGGCCCAGGCCGCCCCGTTCAACCGCACCGCGCTGATCCCGTCCGGCCAGGTCAAGCTGCGCGACGCGGCCGGCCTGTACATCTACGAGAACACCCTGGAGGCCCGCATCCTGACGGGCGCCCAGCTCAAGGACTACCTGGAGTTCTCGGCTAAGTACTACAACCAGCTCGCCGCGGGCGCCCCGGTCAACAAGGACACCCTGACCAACGCCGAGGACACCCCGGACTACAACTACGACTCGCTCTACGGCCTGAGCTACGACATCGACATCGCCCAGCCCAAGGGCAGCCGGATCGTCAACCTCAGCTTCCAGGGCAAGCCGATCGACCCGAACGCCCAGTTCGTCCTCGCGGTCAACAACTACCGCGCCAACGGCGGCGGCAACTTCCCGCACGTCGCCACCGCCAAGGCGGTCTGGTCGAACTCCGACGAGATCCGCAACACCATGATCGCCTGGGTCAAGGCCAAGGGCGTCATCGACCCCGCCGACTTCTTCACCGACTCCTGGCGCCTCGTCCGCGCCGGCCAGCCGGTGTTCTAGTCGCAGCTTTCCACGAAGGCCGTCCGCCCCCGCGCGGACGGCCTTCGTGCCTCTCCCGGTGGAAGAATGGAGCCATGAGCGAGTTCCAGATTCCCGACCGCCACGCCCAACTGCTCGCGTACGCGCAGAGCCTGACGCCCCCGGCCGGATGGAAGCTCGAGATCTCCGGCGACGAGATCATCATGATGGCCGGACCGTCCGCGATCCCTCAGCGCAACCTCCTGCAGATCCGCGAGCAGTTCGACGCACACCGCCCGTCCGACATGATGCCGAGCGAGAACTCCGACCTCGCCTCCCCCAACGTGGGAAAGCTGCGCAACCCCGACCTCACTTACATCCCCCTGGAATCGAGCGGCAACCAGATCCCGGCCGAACAAGCGCCCATCGCGGTCGAGATCGTCTCGCCGTCGAACCCGGAGAACGACCTGGTCGGCAAGGTGCGCGACTACCCACTGATGGGCATCCCGCTCTATCTCCTGATCGACCCGCGCGAGGGCGACATCACGCTCTACTCCGAGCCCTCCGCTGGCGGCTACCACCAGCAGTGGCACGGCAAGTTCGGCGACCGCGTGCCGGTCCCGGCCCCCTTCGACTTCGAGCTCGTTACCGACCGCCTCGTCCGCTACTCGGCCTGAACCACTCTCCCCACGAGACGATCGGACATCCAGCCGAGACTGAAGGATATTCATCCGCTCTTCCGGCCTCCCTACTGTTGAGCACGTCGAGAACGGCCCCACGGGGGCCGGTGTTGAACCGGATGAGGGAGAGTTCGATGCGCGCAATCGTGCAGCAGGAGTTCGGCGGCCCCGAGGTCATGAAGGTGGCCGAGGTGGAGCGCCCGAAGCCGTTGAGCGGCGAGGTGCTGGTGCGGGTGAAGGCCGCCGGGGTGAACCCGGTGGACGTGGCGGTGCGGGCGGGGGCGTTCCCGCTGCTGGGCGAGCCTCCGTTCACGGTGGGCTGGGACGTCTCCGGGGTGGTCGAGGAGGCCGGCCCGGGCGCCCGCTACCGGGTGGGCGAGGAGGTGTACGGGATGCCGTTCTTCCCCCGCGCGGCCGGCGCCTACGCCGAGTACGTGGCCGCGCCGTCCCGCCAACTGGCCCGCAAGCCCGCTTCGCTGGACCACACCGAGGCCGCCGCGCTGCCGCTGGCCGCGCTGACCGCCTGGCAGGGCCTGGTGGACCTGGCGAAGGTCGGCGAGGGCGACCGGGTGCTGGTCCACCGTGCGGCCGGCGGCGTCGGCCACCTCGCGGTGCACATCGCCAAGGCCCGCGGCGCGTACGTGATCGCCCTCGCCAGCGAGCCCAAGCACACCTTCCTCAAGGAGATCGGCGCCGATGAGGTGCTCGACTACCGGACCACCGACTACACCGAGGCGGTCCAGGACGTCGACGTCGTCTTCGACTCCTCCTCCGAGGGCACCCGCGCCCTCGAGGTGCTCAAGCCGGGCGGCACCCTGGTCAGCATCATGGAGCACTGGAACCATGAGCTGGCCGCCGAGATCGAGGCCGCCGGGCGGCGCTTCGCGGGCGTCTCGGTGGAACCCGACTACGCCGGCCTGGAGGCGATCGCCGCCCTGGTCGACGAGGGCCGGATCCGCCCGCACGTCGCCGCGGTGTTCCCGCTCGCCGAGGCCGGCCGGGCCCACGAGCTGGTCGCCTCCGGTACCGTCCAGGGCAAGGTCGTCCTCACCACGGACTGACCGTCGAGCGACGAGAACCCCGGGGGCCGACGATGGACATCCTGACCGAGGCGCTGGCCTCGATGCGCACGGCGCACCCCGCGTCGGTGCGCACCGAGGGCCGCGCGCCGTGGGCCCTCCGGCTGCCCCCGGTGGCCGGGGCGGGCTTCCACGTGGTGCTGTACGGCACCTGCTGGCTGGTCCCCGCCGACCCGGCCGCCGGCGGCGGGCCCGTTCCCCTCAGTCCCGGGGACGTCATCTTCCTGCGGGACGGCCGGGGCCACGTCCTGGCCGACACCCCGGACACCCCGCCGGTGGACGCCGAGGCCTGCCGGATCGACCACGGCTCGCCGATCGGCACCCTGACGATCGGCGGCGACGGCGCCCGCACCAGTCTGCTGTGCGGCAACTACCACCTGGACCAGGGCCGTCCGCACCCGATGGTCCGCCAGCTGCCGGCCGTGATCCACCTGCCGACCAGGCACGGCCGCCACCCCGAACTGGCCGCCGCCGTACAGCTGTTGGGCACCGAGCTGGAGAACCCCCGGATCGGCTCGAGCGGGATCGTCCCGGCACTGATCGACTCGCTGCTGCTGTACGTCCTACGGGCCTGGTTCGAGGACCAGCCCCCCGCGGCCGCCGCGGGCTGGGCGGCGGCCCTGCGGGACAGCGCCGTGGCGCCCGCCCTGAACGCCATCCACGAGGCCCCGGCGACCGCCTGGACGGTGGAGTCCCTGGCGGACCGGGCGGGCCTGTCCCGGGCCGCGTTCGCCCGCCGCTTCACCTCGATGGTGGGCGAGCCGCCGATGGCGTACCTGACCCGCTGGCGGATGACCACCGCCGCCCGGCTGCTGCGCGAGTCGGAGGCGCCGCTGACGGCGGTGGCCGCGCAGACCGGGTACGGCTCGGAGTACGCCTTCGCGAAGGCGTTCAAGCGGGAGTTCGGCCAGGCCCCCGGCGGCTTCCGCCGGGAGGCCCGCGCCGCCTGAGGCCGTCAGGGCCCCAGAGCGTCGAACCCCTAGAACGGGAACGGCGCCCGCCCGTGCTGCACCGAGATCCACTTCACCGTGGTGAAGGCGTCCACCGTGGACTCTCCGTTGAGGCGGCCGACCCCGGAGTGCTTCTCCCCGCCGAACGGCACACCGGGCTCGTCCGCGATCGTCCCGCCGTTGACGTGGATCATGCCGGTCTCGATCCGCTGGGCGATCCGGACCCCGCGCTCGACGTCCGCGGTGTGCACCGCGCCGCTGAGTCCGAAGGGCGTGTCGTTGGCGATCCGGACGGCCTCGTCCTCGCCGTCGAAGGGCACCAGGAGGGCCACCGGGCCGAAGAGTTCGCGCTGCAGGATGGGCGCGTCCTCGGCCAGGTCGGTGAGCACGGTGGGCGCCATGAGGCTGCCGGTCGTGTCGCCGCGCAGCAGCGCGGTGGCGCCGGCCGCGATCGCCTGGTCGACCTGGGCGTTGATCGCGTCGGCCTGGACGGAGTTGATCAGCGGGCCGATGTGGGTGGCCGGGTCCTTCGGGTCGCCGACGGTCAGCGAGGCGGTCTTGGCGACGAACTTCTCGGTGAACTCGGCGAGCACGCTGCGGTCGACCAGCACCCGGTTGGCGGCCATGCAGACCTGGCCCTGGTGGACGAAGCGGCTGAACACGGCCGCGTCCACGGCGTAGTCGAGGTCGGCGTCGTCCAGCACGATCAGCGCACTGTTGCCGCCGAGTTCCAGCACCGTCCGCTTGAAGTGGGCGGCGGCGACGGTGGCGACGTGTCGGCCGACCTGGTCGGAGCCGGTGAAGGAGATCACCTTGGGCACCGGGTGCTCCAGGAAGCTGTCCCCGATCTCCGCGATGTCGGTGATGACCACGTTCAGCAGGCCGGGCGGCAGTCCGGCGTCCTCGAAGAGCTTGGCGATCAGGCTGCCGCCGACGACCGGGGTCTCCTGGTGCGGCTTGAGCACGACGCCGTTGCCGAGCGCGAGCGCCGGGGCGACGGCCTTGAGGGCCAGGAACAGCGGGAAGTTGAACGGGCTGATCACGCCGACCACGCCGACCGGCAGCCGGTGCAGGCGGTTCTCCTTGCCGGGCGCGGTGGAGGGCAGCAGCCGCCCCTCGGAGGCCACCGACAGGTGCAGGCACTCCCGCAGCATGTCCTTGACCAGGGACAGCTCGAAGCCGGCCTTGAGCGCGGTGCCGCCGAGCTCGGCCGTGATCGCCCGGGCGATCTCGTCCTGGCGCTCCTCGACCAGCCGCAGCGCGCGCTCGAAGACCAGCCGGCGCTGGTACGGGTTGGTGGCGGCCCAGCCGCGCTGGGCGCGCTCGGCGGCACGGTAGGCCCGGTCGACCTCGGCGACGGTGGCCACGGTGATGGTGGCCAGCTTGTCACCGGTGTACGGGTCGACGTCGACGATGTCCCAGGAGCCGCTGCCGCCGCACCATTCGCCGTCGATGTACTGCAGCGCCAACTCGGAGAAGTACGACATCTGATCCCTCTCGTGCCCGACCTGATGGGAGCTCATCGTACTGACGTGTCAAAGCTCTTGGCGTACCGAGCGCAGAAGATCGCGGGTCGGTCCGGGTTCGAGGCTCTCGGCGAGCAGCCCGTCCATCGCCTGCCGGTAGGAGGCGACCTCGGCGGGCTTGTCCACGTACAGCGCGGTGGTGAACTGCTCCAGGTAGACCACGTCGGCGAGTTCGGCCTCACTGAAGCCCAGCACGCTGAACGCGCCGCTCTCGGCGCCCAGCGCCGCGCCGCCGAGCGGGCGCACCTGCAGCCGCACGTTGGGCAGTTCGGCGAGTTCGAGCAGCCGGTCGAGCTGGCCGCGCATCAGCTCCGGTCCGCCCCAGGGGCGGCGCAGCGCGGCCTCGTCGAGGACGGCGAGCAGCTCGGGCGGGTGTTCGGCGGTGAGCAGGTCCTGGCGCTTGCGGCGGACCTCGACGCGGCGTTCGATCTCCTCGTCCTGGAGGCCGTGGCAGCCGGCTGCGATGACGGCGCGGGCGTAGTCGGCGGTCTGCAGCAGCCCGTGGACGAACTGGACCTCGTAGCTGAGGATCTCGGCGGCGGCCTCCTCCAGTCCGAGGTAGTTCTGGAACCAGGCGGGCAGCACGTCGCCGTAGTCGTGCCACCAGGAGGTGGCGTTGGCCTCGCGGACGAGTCCGAGCACGTTGGCCCGTTCCTGTTCGGCGTCGACGCCGTAGAGGGTGAGGAGGTCGGCGACGTCGCGTTCCTTGAAGCCGACCCGGCCGAGTTCCATCCGGCTGATCTTGGACTCGGAGGCACGGATCGAGTACCCGGCCTCCTCGCGGCTGACGCCTCTGGACTCGCGGAGCTTGCGCAGCTGGCTGCCGAGCAGCAGGCGCCTTACGGTGGCGCCTCCGCCTGCCTGAGTCGTGCCCATGAGAAGTCAACCTCCGCACTCGCGCAGCCCCCCGGCCGTCGGCGGCAGTCTGCCACCTGGCACCGACGAACAACAGTCCGTCCCGGTGCGCGTTCCGGCGGCTGTGCGAAGCCTGGGAGGAAGCTGTGAGGCGGTTGGCGGCCCGGTGGTGAAGGCGCAGGTGGGAGCGCCGGTAAGAGGCGGGTGAGAGCGCAGGTGAGAAGCGCCTGGGAACGCCGCCCGAAGGGCCCGCGAAGCCCGCGCGAACACTCGGCGGAAACGCGACGGCGCCCGCCCTCCAACTGGTCGGGGAAGAGGGCAGGCGCCAGGAGACCGCGTTGGCCCGGCGACGCTGGCGGGGGCAGCGGGTTGAGCTCCCGGCGATGCGGCGCCGGGGGTTCGGGGTGGGGCCGGTCGGACCGTCAGGGCCCGTCAGACCACCAGCGGGCGGTCCGTGGGCCGGATCGGGGCGGGAAGCGGGGTCTTGCCGCCCAGGTACCTGTCCACCGCGGCGGCGGCCGAACGGCCTTCCGCGATGGCCCAGACGATCAGCGACTGGCCTCGGCCGGCGTCTCCGCAGACGTACACGCCATCGACATTGGTGGCGAACCGGCCGTCGCGGGCAATGTTACCGCGCGCGTCGAGGTCCACTCCCAGCTGCTCGACCAGGCCGTTCCTGACGTCCGTCCCGGTGAAGCCCATGGCCAGGGTGACCAGCTGGGCGGGGATGGTCCGCTCGGTGCCCGGGACGGGCTCGAACCGGCCGTCCTTGAACTCGACCTCGACGAGGTGCAGTTCCTGGACGTTGCCGTCCTCGTCGCCGGTGAGGTGGGTGGTGTTGACGGAGTAGACCCGCTCGCCGCCCTCCTCGTGCGCGGAGGTGACCTTGTAGGTCATCGGCGTGGTGGGCCACGGCTGGTGCCCGGGGCGCTCCTCGCCGGGGCGGGGCATGATCTCCAGCTGGGTGACCGACAGGGCGCCCTGGCGGTGGGCGGTACCGACGCAGTCCGCGCCGGTGTCGCCGCCGCCGATCACGACGACGTGCTTGCCCTTGGCGCTGATGGGCGAGTCGACGAGGTCGCCCTCCTGCACCTTGTTGGCCAGCGGCAGGTACTCCATGGCCTGGTGGACGCCCTTGAGCTCGCGCCCGGGCACCGGCAGGTCACGGGCGGTGGTGGCGCCGGCGGCGACCACGACGGCGTCGAAACGCTCGCGCAGCTGCTGCCCGGTGATGTCCTCGCCGACGTGCACTCCGGTGCGGAACCGGGTGCCCTCCGCGCGCATCTGCTCGATGCGGCGGTTGATGTGGCGCTTCTCCATCTTGAACTCGGGGATGCCGTAGCGCAGCAGTCCGCCGATGCGGTCGGCGCGCTCGTACACCACCACGGTGTGGCCGGCCCGGGTGAGCTGCTGGGCGGCGGCCAGGCCGGCCGGGCCGGACCCGACGACGGCGACGGTCTTGCCGGAGAGCCGCTCGGGGATCTGCGGGGTGACCCCGCCGCGGTCCCAGGCCTTGTCGATGATGGTGACCTCGACGTTCTTGATGGTCACCGCGTCCTGGTTGATGCCGAGCACGCAGGCCGACTCGCAGGGCGCCGGGCACAGCCGCCCGGTGAACTCCGGGAAGTTGTTGGTGGCGTGCAGCCGCTCGATGGCGCCGGTGAAGTCGTCGCGGTAGGCGAGGTCGTTCCACTCGGGGATGAGGTTCCCGAGCGGGCAGCCGTTGTGGCAGAACGGGATGCCGCAGTCCATGCAGCGGCCGGCCTGCTTGCTGATGATCGGCAGGAGGCTGCGCTCGACGTAGACCTCGTTCCAGTCCCGGATGCGAACGTCCACGGGCCGGCGCTCGGCCAGCTGCTTGGGCGTGGTCAGGAAGCCCTTGGGGTCAGCCATGTGCCGCCTCCATCATCTTGCGAGTGGTCTCGGCCTCGGAGAGGCCATCGCGCTCAGCGGCGTCCTTGGCGGCGAGCACTGCCTTGTAGTCGGTCGGCATGATCTTGGAGAAGCGGGAGACCCCGCTGCCCCAGTCGGCCAGGAGTTCGGCGGCGACGGTGGAGCCGGTCTCCTCGTAGTGCTGCTGCACGGTCTCGCGCAGCCAGTCGCGGTCGGCGGCGGTGGGGGCCTCGATGCCCACCATGCCGTCGTTGACGTTGGCGGGGCGCAGGTCCAGGACGTACGCGATGCCGCCGGACATGCCGGCCGCGAGGTTGCGTCCGGTCTCGCCGAGGATGACGACCCGGCCGCCGGTCATGTACTCCAGGGCGTGGTCGCCGACGCCCTCGACGACCAGCGTCGCGCCGGAGTTGCGGACGGCGAAGCGCTCACCGGCCTTGCCGCGCAGGTGGATCCGGCCGGAGGTGGCGCCGTAGCCGATGGTGTTTCCGGCGATCACGTGGTTCTGGGCGTCGTTGCCGATGGCCGCGGCCTCGCGCGCCGGGCGCACCACGACCACGCCGCCGGAGAGTCCCTTGCCGACGTAGTCGTTGGCGTCGCCCTCGAGGCGCAGGGTGATCCCCTTGGGCAGGAAGGCGCCGAAGGACTGCCCGGCCGAGCCGGTGAAGGTGACGTCGATCGTCCCCTCCGGCAGGCCCTCGCCGCGGTACCGCTTGGTGACCTCGTGGCCGAGCATGGTGCCGACGGTGCGGTTGACGTTGCGGATCGGCAGCTCCAGCCGGACCGACTCGCCGCGCTCCAGGGCGTCCTGGGCCAGCTCGATCAGCTGGTTGTCGAGGGCCTTGTCCAGGGCGTGGTCCTGGTCGGTGGTGCGGTGGCGGGCTGCGCCCTCGGGCAGTTCGGGCACGTGGAACAGCGGGGCCAGGTCGAGCCCGGCGGCCTTCCAGTGGTCGATGGCGGCCCGGGCGTCGATGTGCTCGGCGTGGCCGACGGCCTCCTCGATCGAGCGGAAGCCCAGCGAGGCCAGGATCTCCCGGACCTCCTCGGCGATGAACTCGAAGAAGTTGACGACGAATTCGGGCTTGCCGGAGAAGCGCTCGCGCAGCACCGGGTTCTGGGTGGCGACGCCGACCGGGCAGGTGTCCAGGTGGCAGACGCGCATCATGATGCAGCCGGAGACGACCAGCGGGGCGGTGGCGAAGCCGAACTCCTCGGCGCCGAGCAGCGCGGCGATGACGACGTCACGGCCGGTCTTCAGCTGGCCGTCGGTCTGGACCACGATGCGGTCGCGCAACCCGTTGAGCAGCAGGGTCTGCTGGGTCTCGGCGAGGCCGAGCTCCCAGGGGCCGCCCGCGTGCTTGAGCGAGGTGAGCGGCGAGGCGCCGGTGCCGCCGTCGTGCCCGGAGACGAGGACGACGTCGGCGTGTGCCTTGGACACGCCGGCCGCGACCGTCCCGACGCCGACCTCGGACACCAGCTTCACGTGGATGCGGGCGGCCGGGTTGGCGTTCTTGAGGTCGTGGATCAGCTGGGCCAGGTCCTCGATCGAGTAGATGTCGTGGTGCGGCGGCGGGGAGATCAGGCCGACGCCCGGGGTGGAGTGCCTGGTCCGGGCGACCCACGGGTACACCTTGTGGCCGGGCAGCTGGCCGCCCTCGCCGGGCTTGGCGCCCTGGGCCATCTTGATCTGGATGTCGTCGGCGTTGACCAGGTACTCGGAGGTGACGCCGAACCGGCCGGAGGCGACCTGCTTGATCGCCGAGCGGCGCTCGGGGTCGTACAGGCGGTCCGGGTCCTCGCCGCCCTCACCGGTGTTGGACTTGCCGCCGAGGCGGTTCATCGCGATGGCGAGGGTCTCGTGGGCCTCTCGGGAGATCGAGCCGTAGGACATGGCGCCGGTGGAGAAGCGCTTGACGATCTCGGAGACCGGCTCGACCTCCTCGACCGGGATCGGCTCGCGGCCGAGGCCGTCCAGCTGGAACAGGCCGCGCAGCGTCATCAGGCGCTCGGACTGCTCGTTCACCCGGTCCGTGTACTGCTTGAAGATGTCGTACCGGCGGTTGCGGGTGGAGTGCTGGAGCCGGAAGACGGTGTCCGGGTCGAACAGGTGCGGCTCGCCCTCGCGGCGCCACTGGTACTCCCCGCCGATCTCCAGGGCGCGGTGGGCGGCCGGGATGCCGGAGGCCGGGTACGCCTTGGCGTGCCGGGCGGCGGTCTCGCGGGCGATCTCCTCCAGGCCGATGCCGCCGAGCTTGGTGGTGGTGCCGGCGAAGTAGCCGTCGACCAGCTCCTGGGAGAGGCCGATGGCCTCGAAGACCTGGGCGCCGCGGTAGGAGGCGACGGTGGAGATGCCCATCTTGGACATCACCTTGAGCACGCCCTTGCCGAGCGCCTTGATCAGGTTCTTGATCGCCTTCTCGGCCTCGACGCCCTCGATGCCCCCCTCATTCATGAACGTGCCCTGCGCGACGAGGTCCTCGACGGACTCCATCGCCAGGTACGGGTTGACCGCGCCGGCGCCGAAGCCGATCAGCAGCGCGACGTGGTGCACCTCGCGGACGTCGCCGGCCTCGACCAGCAGCGACACCTGGGTGCGCTGCTTGGTGCGGATCAGGTGGTGGTGGATGGCGGAGGTGAGCAGCAGCGAGGGGATCGGGGCGTGCTCGGCGTCGGAGTGCCGGTCGGAGAGCACGATGATCCGGGCGCCGTCGGCGATCGCGGCGTCGGCCTCGGCGGCGATCGCGGCCAGGCGCGCGGCCAGGCCCTCGCCGCCGCTGGCGACCTTGTAGAGGCCGGACAGCGTGACGGCCTTCAGCCCGGGCTGGTCGCCGTCGGCGTTGATGTGGACGAGCTTGGCCAGCTCGTCGTTGTCGATCACCGGGAAGGTGATGCCGACCGAGCGGCAGGAGGCGGCCTCGGCGGTCAGCAGGTTGCCCTCGGGGCCGAGGTTGGACAGCAGCGAGGTGACGAGCTCCTCGCGGATGGCGTCCAGCGGCGGGTTGGTGACCTGCGCGAAGAGCTGCACGAAGTAGTCGAACAGCAGCCGGGGCTTTTCGCTCAGGGCGGCGATCGGCGAGTCGGTGCCCATCGAGCCGAGGGCCTCGGCGCCGGTGCGGGCCATCGGCGCGAGGATGACGCGCAGCTCCTCCTCGGTGTAGCCGAAGGTCTGCTGGCGGCGGGTGACGGAGGCGTGGGTGTGGGCGATGTGCTCGCGCTCGGGGAGCTTGGCGAGCTGGATCTGCCCGCCGGTGACCCACTCCTCGTAGGGGTGCTCGGCGGCCAGGTCGGCCTTGATCTCCTCGTCCGGGACGATCCGCTTCTCGTTGAGGCAGACCAGGAACATCTTGCCGGGCTGCAGGCGGCCCTTCTGGACGACCTTCTGCTGGTCGATGTCCAGGACGCCGACCTCGGAGGAGAGCACGACCAGGCCGTCCTCGGTGACCCAGTAGCGGGCCGGGCGCAGGCCGTTGCGGTCGAGCACGGCGCCGATCCGGGTGCCGTCGGTGAAGGTGACGCAGGCCGGGCCGTCCCAGGGCTCCATCAGGTTGGAGTGGTACTGGTAGAACGCGCGGCGGGCCGGGTCCATGGTGGCGTGGTTCTCCCACGCCTCCGGGATCATCATCAGCACCGAGTGGGGCAGCGAGCGGCCGCCGAGGTGGAGCAGCTCCAGGACCTCGTCGAAGGAGGCCGAGTCGGAGTGGTCCGGGGTGCAGATCGGGAAGATCCGCTCCAGTCCCCGCCCGTTCTTGTTGGCCGGGATCAGGTCGGTCGCGAGCTGGGACTCCCGGGCGCGCATCCAGTTGCGGTTGCCCTTGACCGTGTTGATCTCGCCGTTGTGGGCGACGAAGCGGTACGGGTGGGCGAGCGGCCAGCTCGGGAAGGTGTTGGTGGAGAACCGCGAGTGCACCAGACCGAGGGCGGACGCGTAGGTGCGGTCCGACAGGTCGGGGAAGAAGGGCTCCAGCTGGCCGGTGGTCAGCATGCCCTTGTAGACGATGGTGCGGGCGGACAGCGACGGGAAGTACACCCCGGCCTCGCGCTCGGCCCGCTTGCGGACGACGAAGGCGATGCGGTCGAGCTCGATGCCGGCCCGCCCGTCCGCGCCGGGGCTCTGCCCGACAGGCGCTGACGCGAGGAAGAGCTGCCGGAACCGGGGCATCACGCTGCGCGCGGTGGCGCCGAGGAGGTCCGGGGTGACCGGCACGTCGCGCCAGCCGAGGACGGTCAGGTCCTCCTCCGCGGCGATCGCCTCGATCTGCGCGACGGCGGCGGCGTCGGCGCCGTCCTCGTCCGGCAGGAAGGCGATGCCGACGGCGTAGGAGCCGGCGGCCGGGAGCTCGAAGGAGACCTGCCCGCGCAGGAAGGCGTCCGGGATCTGGGTCAGGATGCCCGCGCCGTCACCGGAGTCCGGCTCGGCGCCGGTGGCGCCGCGGTGCTCCAGGTTGCGCAGGACGTTCAGCGCCTGCTCGACGATCGTGTGGTCGGCGATGCCGGTCAGCGTGGCGACGAAACCGACGCCACAGGCGTCGTGCTCGTTTCGCGGGTCGTACAGGCCCTGAGCAGCAGGTCGCGCATCCGGCACGAGCGCGTACGGCTGGCGGGCGGCGCCGGCCTGAGGCTCGTTGGCGGAGTGCATGGATGCAGACAGCATCGGCTCTCCCGTCGTCGTCTTTCGGCAAGTTGGTGCAAGTAGGGACGACGTTGGCCCTGATGCGATGGTGCGGTGTGTCGTGCAAGTTACATGGTTGCCCAGGATCCCGAGAAGCGGAATATCCCGTCCACATGGCGGACGGACACGCAGGTCAGGGGGCTGGAGGAAGAGGACGCGCAGCGGTGCACGTCCCGACGATTGTGCCCAACGACCCCCGGCCCGAAACAGGGGCGAAACCGGATCGCCACACGAGCCGATCATGGGCGCCTGGGAATCCATTCCGGGACCGGGTCCGCCGGATGCGAATCCGCGGCCGGGAACGCCGGATGATGAGACGATGCCGGGCAGCGCGCGACGTCCATGTGTGAAACGTCACGCACTGCCCGGCATAACCATGCAGTGCTCGTCGACCGCCCGTCGGCCCCGCCGCCTACCCGACGTGTCCGCCGATCAGCACCCCGAGCAGGTACGTCACCCCGGCCGCGGCCCCGCCCAGCACCAGCTGCCGCAGCCCGCTGAACCACCAGCTGCGCGCCGTCACCCGGGCCACCACCGCGCCGCAGCCGAACAGGCCGAGCGCCGCGAGCACCACCGCGGGCAGCAGCGAGGTGGCCCCCAGCAGGTACGGCAGCAGCGGCAGCAGCGCGCCGAGCGCGAAGCACAGGAAGGACGAACCGGCCGCGACCAGCGGCGAGGGCAGGTCGGTGGGGTCGATCCCCAGCTCCTCCCGCGCGTGGATCTCCAGCGCCAGCTCCGGGTCCCGGGACAGCTGCCGGGCCACCTCGTGGGCGAGCTCCGGGTCGACCCCGCGCGAGACGTACAGCTGCGCCAGCTCGGCCAGCTCGCCGTGCGGGTTGCGGCTCAGCTCCAGCCGCTCGGCCTCGATCTCGGCCTGCACCAGCTCCCGCTGCGAGGCCACCGAGGTGTACTCCCCCGCCGCCATCGAGCAGGCGCCGGCCGCCAGGCCCGCCAGCCCGGTCAGGATCACCGTGCCGTTGGACGCCGCCCCGCCGACCACGCCGGTCATCAGCGCGAAGTTGGACACCAGGCCGTCCACCGCGCCGAACACCGCGGGCCGCAGCCAGCCGCCGTTGACGTCCCGGTGGTGGTCGGCCGCGGGTATCCGCGGGTGCTGGGCCGGCTCGGCTTCCAGGGTGCTCGCAGTCACGGTTCTTCCCCTCGTCTTCGTTCGTCCCCCCGACCGTAGCCCGCTTGACCTGGGCATTTCCAGCAAGATAAGGCTTCCCGAACGATGCTGAGGCTGCCCTTCGCAGCGCTTGCGAAGGGCAGCCTCAGTCAGTGGAAGTGCCTGCTCAGATGGGGTTCTCGGCGTCCTTGCCGGTCTTCTCGGCGGCCGCGGAGGCCGCGGCGGCCGGCTGCGGGTCCGCTTCCGCGCGCCCGTCGCCGTCCACGATGCGGGAGGGCTTGTCCCCGGCCACCGTCTCGCTCGGCCCCTCGCCCTTCGCCTTCGCCGCGGCAGCCTTCCCCGCGAGCGCCTTCCCCGCGACGGCCTTCTCGTCGGCCGCCCTGTCCCCGGCCGCCTTCTCCCCGGCAGCCTCCGCCTCGGCGTGCGCCGCCGGGTCGATGCTCGCCGGGTCCTCGCGCCCGGGCCGCTTCTTCCCGACGATCACGAGGTACGCCACGGCGCCGATGAACACCACGATCGACGTCCAGTCGTTGAGCCGCAGGCCGAAGTAGACGTGCGCCTCGTCGATCCGCAGCCACTCGGTCCAGAACCGGCCCACCGTGTACGCGGCCACGTACAGGGCGAACGCCCGGCCGTGCCCCAGCTTCCAGCGCCGGTCGGCCCAGATCACCAGCAGCACGACCGCCACGTCCCAGATCGACTCGTACAGGAAGGTCGGGTGGAAGACCCCGTTCACGACCTCGCCGTCGGGCAGCGTCTTGTGGATCTCCAGGCCCCACGGCAGCGTGGTCGCCCGTCCGTACAGCTCCTGGTTGAAGTAGTTGCCCCAGCGGCCCATCGCCTGCGCGAGCACGATGCCCGGCGCGATGGCGTCGGCGTACGCGGGCAGCGGCACGCCCCGGCGGCGGCAGCCGATCCAGGCGCCGACCGCGCCCAGCGCGACCGCGCCCCAGATGCCGAGGCCGCCCTCCCAGATCTTGAAGGCGTTCCAGGGGTTCTTCCCCTCGCCGAAGTACAGCTGGTGGTCGGTGATCACGTGGTACAGCCGGCCGCCGACCAGGCCGAACGGCACGGCCCAGACGGCGATGTCACCGACGGTGTGCTTGGCACCGCCCCGGGCGACCCAGCGCTTGCTGCCGAGCCAGACGGCTGCGACGACCCCGAGGATGATGCAGAAGGCGTAGGCGCGCAGCGGGATCGGTCCGAGGTGGAGGACGCCCCGCGACGGGCTGGGAATGTAGGCGATATCCATGGCAGTTCCGACGCTACAGGGTCCGACGTCCCCGTCGGGCACCCCCGGGGTCACAGAAACCGAACAACGGACGCCGTCGCCCCCTCCCGGCGGGGAGGGGGCGACGGCGGAGCGGCGGCTCAGCCCGCCGCCGGTGACGGGTTGTTGGCCTCCGAAGCGGCCGCGGTGGGCGCCGGGGTCTGCCCGTTCGAGCCCGCCGTGCCCAACGGCTTGCCCTGGTTGGCGGCGTCCACCCACTTCACCAGGTTCGCCGGGGTGATGTCCTCGTCGCCGTTCTTCGGGTAGATCGGCTTGCCGTTGAGCAGCACGGTCGGGGTCGACTTGTAGCTGGACCTGTCGAAGTCCTGCTGCACCGCCGACACCCATCCGCCGTACTTGTTGTCGTTGACGCAGGCCCGGAATTCGGGCGTGTCCAGCCCGTTCACCTGCTTCGCCAGGTTGAGCAGGACCGCCTTGTTGCCGAAGGCGTCGTTGGTCTCGTCCGGCTGGTTGCGGTACAGCACGTCGTGGAAGTCCCGGAAGTGCCCGGCGTCCTGGGCGCACCCCAGCGCGTTGGCCCCGTTCTTGGAGCCCTTGCCCTGCAGCGACCGGTCGATGAAGGACACGACGTGGGCGTTGGTGTAGATCTTCCCGGCGTCCTCCAGCTGGTCGATGGTCGCCGAGAACTCGCGCTCGAAAATGCCGCAGGCCGGACAGCGCGGGTCCTCGTACACCGTGAGGACCGACGGCGCGTTGCTCGCGCCGACCGGGACCACCAGGTTCTTGTCACCGATCGTCCCGGCAGGGGCGGCGGTCGGGGTCTCCGGCTTGGAGCGCTGGTTCTGCACCACGACGCCGGTGGCCACCGCGGCGACGATCACCGCGAGCACGGCCCCGCCGACGATCAGCTTCTTCCTGCGCCGGGAGGTGGCCTCCTCGACCGCCCGCTGCTCCAGCATCCGCTCGCGGGCGGTGCGCTTGCCTTCTCGGTTCTTCTCGCTCATTGCGTTGACATCCACGGTCGGGGGCCTCCGTCGGGTGCGGGAATGGGAGTGGCCGAACGGTTCAGCTCGCCAGCCAGCCGTCGGCCGAGAGCCGGGTGCGGGGCCGCCACAACAGCCATCCGGCCAGGAGCAGGAACCCGGTGTCGCGCAGGACCTCCTGGAGGTACTCGGTCTGCGAGGCGTCGACGTGCCCGCCGCCGCCGAAGCAGCCGCAGTCGATCGAGATGCCGCGCGCCCAGGCCGAGGCGATCCCGGCGACGAAGGTGAGCAGCAGCAGCGCGGAGGCCCCGGCCACCAGCCGGACCCCGAGCCCGATCACCAGCAGCAGGGCGAGCGCCAGCTCCAGGAAGGGCAGCCCGTAGCCGATCGGCTTGACCAGGCCCTCGGGCAGGATCTCGTACGCCCGGACGGCCTGGGCGGCCTCGGCCGGATCGGCGATCTTGGCCAGCCCGGCCCACCCCCAGACCACCGCCAGGCCGAGCCGCACGGCCGTGCCCGCCCACTCGCTCCAGGCCGGCAGCGGCCGCCGCGCCGGTGCGGAGTCACGGGGCTGCACTGCGGCGCCGGCCATCAGGGAACCCCCCTCGGGAAACTCGTTCACTTCCTGACGAACCGTAAGGGGCGAAGGCCGGTTCCTCCGGATTCAGGAATTAAGCCGGACGAGTGACGTTGTGTCCGATTCTCCTCGAACACACCTGCGTCACCGGCAGCCCGGCACCCGCCCCGGATCGAACAGCTCCGGACGTCCCTCGTGCTGTGCCCGGGCCGCCCGCTCGACCGCGTCCCAGCGCGCCGCCTCCGCGCAGGCCACCGCGTCCCGCTCCGCCCGCTCGGCCCCCCGCTTGGCCAGCGCCTGCCCCACCTCGGTGTGCGCGCCGACCGCGGCGCCCAGGGCCAGGGCGGCAGCCGCCGCCCGCAGCAGCACGGCCCGATGAAGACCCGCCACCGGCGCTCACCCCTTCCGCTCGCTCGGCTACCCCCGTGCACGTTGTCCGGTGCACTCGTCCCTCCAGTCAACGCCGGTCAATCCCGCCTGATGCGTGTCGCCGTCAGTGTTCACCCGTTCGGGGCCGCCCCGAAGCTGACGGCGGCGAACCGGGCCCGCGCAGCGGAACGGCCCGCCACCCCTCGCAGGGGTGGCGGGCCGTCGACCGGACCGTGCGTCAGCGCCTGCGCACTCCCGCGGCGAGCTCACCGGCGAGCGCCCGGACACCGTCCAGCGCCGCGGCCTCGTCCTCGCCGGCCTCCAGGATCCGCTTCACGAACGCCGACCCCACGATCACCCCGTCCGCGAACCGGGCGACCTCCGCCGCCTGCTCCGCGTTCGAGACCCCGAGACCGACGCACACCGGCAGGTCCGTGGTGGCCCGGGTGCGGGCGACGAGGTCCTCGGCCAGCGATCCGACCGCCGACCGGGTGCCGGTCACGCCCATCACCGCGGCCGCGTACACGAAGCCGCTGCCCGCGGCCGTGACCTCGGCCAGCCGTGCGTCCTTGCTGCTGGGGGCGACCACGAACACGGTGTCCAGCCCGTGCGCGTCCGCCGCCTTGCGCCACTCCTCGGACTCCTCCACCGGCAGGTCCGGCAGGATGCAGCCCGCCCCGCCCGCCGCGGCGAGGTCGGCCGCGAAGCGCGCCACCCCGTAGCGGTCGACCGGGTTCCAGTACGTCATCACCAGCACCGCCGTCCCGGGGTGCGCGGCGGCGACCTCCTGGACGGTGCGCAGCACGTCCTTGATCCGCACCCCGCCCCGCAGCGCGATGTCGTCGGCGGTCTGGATGACGGCGCCGTCCAGGACCGGGTCGGAGTGCGGCAGTCCGATCTCGACGACGTCGCAGCCGCCCTCGATCAGTGCGTCGACCGCCCGGATCCCGCCCTCGACGGTGGGGAACCCGGCCGGGAGGTAGCCGATCAGCGCGGCCCGGCCGTCGGCCTTGGCGCCGGCCAGGACTCCGCTCAGCTTGCTGGCACTCGGCTTCGAAGCCATGATCACTTGCCCCCCTCGGCCCGGTCGCCGGCCGGCTCGTCGTACAGCCCGAAGTACTGGGCCGCGGTGTGCATGTCCTTGTCGCCGCGCCCGGAGAGCGAGACCAGGATGGTCGCCTCCGGCCCGAGCTCGCGGCCCAGGTCCAGGGCCCCGGCGAGGGCGTGGGCGCTCTCGATGGCCGGGATGATGCCCTCGGTGCGGGACAGCAGCCGCAGCGCCCGCATGGCCGCGTCGTCCGTCACCGGCCGGTACTCGGCCCGTCCGGTGTCCTTCAGCCAGGCGTGCTCCGGGCCGACGCCCGGGTAGTCGAGCCCGGCCGAGATGGAGTGCGACTCGACGGTCTGCCCGTCCTCGTCCTGCAGGACGTACGTGCGGGAGCCGTGCAGCACCCCCGGGTCGCCCTTGGTCAGGGTGGCGGCGTGCTTGGGGGTGTCGGCGCCCTCGCCGGCCGCCTCGCAGCCGATCAGTCGCACCCCGGCGTCCGGGATGAACTCGTGGAAGATGCCCATCGCGTTGGAGCCGCCGCCGACGCACGCGACGACCGCGTCGGGCAGCCGCCCGGTGCGGTCGAGCACCTGCTGCCGGGCCTCGACGCCGATGATCCGGTGGAAGTCGCGGACCATCATCGGGAAGGGGTGCGGACCGGCGACGGTCCCGAACAGGTAGTGGGTGGAGTCGACGTTGGCGACCCAGTCGCGGAAGGCCTCGTTGATGGCGTCCTTGAGCGTCCGGCTGCCGGACTTGACGGCGATCACCTCGGCGCCGAGCATCCGCATCCGGGCGACGTTGAGCGCCTGGCGCTCGGTGTCGACCTCGCCCATGTAGATGGTGCAGTCGAAGCCGAACAGGGCGCAGGCGGTGGCGGTGGCCACGCCGTGCTGACCGGCACCGGTCTCGGCGATGATCCGGGTCTTGCCCATCCGCCTGGTGAGCAGGGCCTGGCCCAGCACGTTGTTGATCTTGTGCGAGCCGGTGTGGTTGAGGTCCTCGCGCTTGAGCAGGATCCGCGCGCCGCCCGCCTCGGCGGAGAAGCGGTGCACGTCGGTCAGCGGGCTCGGGCGGCCGGTGTAGTCCTTCAGCAGCCCGTCGAGCTCGGCGGCGAAGGCCGGGTCGGCCTTGGCCTTCTCGTACTCCTCGGCGACCTGTTCGACCGCGGCGACCAGCGCCTCGGGGATGAAGCGGCCGCCGTACGCGCCGAAGTAGCCGCGGGCGTCCGGCACCTGGGCGCCGGGCAGGTAGTCCTTCTCGGACATGGTGGTTTCCCTTGCGGAGATGGATGACGGTGACGTCTGATCGGCTGGGTTCAGCCGTGCGTCACGCGCCATCGCCGCCCCGGCACCTGGCCCGGTTCGCAGCCGATCACGTACCGCACCCGGCGCCCCAGCACCCGGCGTGCGGGCGCGCGGCAGCCGCGCGGGCGGCAGCCGGGGGCGAGTCGGGTGGCGATCTTCATCCGGGCCGCGTCAGTCCTTGTGCCGGAGGGCGGGGTGGGCGCCGGCCGCGACCAGGTCGGCGACCGCGGCCCGCGGGTCCTTGCCGGTCACCAGCGACTCGCCGACCAGCACCGCGTCGGCGCCGAGGTTGGCGTAGTTGATCACGTCCAGCGGGCCGCGCACACCGGACTCGGCGACCTTGACGACGCCGTCCGGGATGGCGTGCACCACGTTCTCGAACGTGCTGCGGTCGACCTCCAGAGTCTTCAGGTTGCGGGCGTTGACGCCGATGATCCGCGCCCCGGCGTCCACCGCACGCTTGATCTCGTCCTCGTCGTGCACCTCGACCAGCGGGGTGAGGCCGATCGACTCGGCGCGCTCGATCAGCGACACCAGGGCCGGCTGCTCCAGGGCGGCGACGATCAGCAGCGCGAGGTCGGCGCCGTGGGCGCGGGCCTCCCACAGCTGGTAGGCGGTGACGATGAAGTCCTTGCGCAGCACCGGGGTGTCCACCGCGGCGCGGACCGCGTCCAGGTCGGCGAGCGACCCGCCGAAACGGCGCTGCTCGGTCAGCACGCTGATCGCGGCGGCACCGCCGGCCGCGTAGTCGCGGGCCAGGGCGGCCGGGTCGGCGATCGAGGCCAACGCACCCTTGGACGGGCTGGAGCGCTTCACCTCGCAGATCACCCGGACCCCGTCGCCCCTGAGGGCGGCGACGCCGTCCTTGGCCTCCGGGGCCTTGGCCGCGAGCGCCTTGAGCTCGTCAAGGGAGACGCGCGCCTGCCGCTCGGCGAGGTCCTCGCGGACCCCTTCGATGATCGAGTCGAGCACACTCACTCAGGAGCCCCCATCATTTCTGCTGGTTCGCCAGCGCGAGCCGGACGGGCGGGGGCCCGTCGGCACTTCGATGGTATCGGCACCCGGCACGCGCAGCGCATCCGCCCGGTACGCGTCTCGCGGAACGGGACGTTCCGTTCGAGGGCTCCCAGCTGCGGCTTCACCGGCCCTCCACCGGCTTCCCGCCGGTCCAGGGGGCCACCGACCGGGGCGTTCAGACCACCGGCGGTGCCAGCCCCGCCCCGATCGACAGGTTGCGCACCACCTCGAACACCAGCACCAGCAGGCCGATCAGTGCCCAGCGCCGGGCCCCGACCGAGACCCGGACCGGCGGGCCGAGGGTCAGCGCCGCCCAGCTCCAGCGCAGCCACAGCACCCCCAGCACACCGAACAGCAGGACGGCCACCGCGTTGTCGTGCAGCGCGCCGGTGAGGTCCCCGTGGGCCAGCGCGTGGACGCAGCGCAGGCCCCCGCAGCCGGGGCACCACCAGCCGGTGGCGGTCAGGAAGGGGCAGTCGGGGTAGTGCCCGGGGGCGTTCGGGTCCACCACCGCGACGTACCCGGCGGGGACGGCCACCGCCGCCAGCGCGGCCAGCGGCGGGCCCATCCGGCGCAGCACGGGCGGCGGGGCGGAGGCGGTGGGAGCGGCGTTCACGCCCCGATTGTGCCCGTGCCGGGCCCGGACAGAACGAAACGGCGGGCGTGGCGCGCCCGCCGTTCGGATGTACGAATCCTCAGGTGCACGGAGTCCGCGCGGAGCCCGTACGGGAGGACCGGGAGTACCGGCCGTCGTCAGGCGGCGACGGTCGCGCGGGACTCCACGGCCGCCTTGCGCGCCGCGGTCTGCTCCTCGATCGACTTGTAGACGTTGGCGCTGGGCTGCTTGCCCATGCCCGCCATCGACATGGCCTTGCCGACGATGCCGCCCACGAGGACGACCGCCAGACCGGCCCAGACCAGCAGCGGCGACGGCAGGATCATCGCGACACCCGCGATGCCGAAGCCGGCGAAGGAGATGACGACGCCGGTCCAGGCGGCGGGGTTGTGACCGTGTGCAGCTGCTGACATCGATGGTGCTCCTAGGCTCTCGGGGCCCGGCCGGGCCTGCGGGGCCGCCGGCGGGTTGACGGGTTCCATTGTGCCGGGCCACACACGGGCGGCCCAAAGCGGGTGGCCCGTCTATCGCGTCACACCCCGTCGGTCGGGGCGGCGGGGTGCGGGGGTCTCAGACCGCGGTCGGGTCCTCGCCGCGGTCCAGGGCCTTCCACAGGTCACCGGGGGTGTCGGCCTTCGCCGGCGCCTTGCGGGTCGGCGCCTCGTAGCGGCTGCCCATGGCCGGCCAGCCGCGGCCGAAGCGCAGGGTGATCAGGCCCGCCGCGGCCAGCAGCAGCCCGCCGGCCAGGGCGACCCAGGGCCAGGCGGTGTGCGACACCTCGCTGGCGGTCGTGCCGGCCAGCGCCAGCTTGCCGGAGGCGGCGGAGTCCAGCGCGGAGGTGTCCGAGGCCCCGGCCACCGAGGCGGCGGCCGCGCCCAGCCCGGCCAGCAGGGTCAGCGCGCCGACCGCGAGCCGCCCGACGCCGCGCACCGCGAACACCGCGACGGCCGCGGCCAGGCCCACCAGGGCCAGTCCGCCGGGCAGTTCGGAGATCCTGCCGCCGGTGACGGACACGTCCAGGGTGCCGGCCCGGCCCTCGGCCCAGACCCGCCCGACCGCGGTCAGCACCAGCACGGCGCTCAGCACGGTCAGCAGCAGCATCACGCCGAGGGTGCGGCGGCCGGCCGCGGGCGTGGCGGGAGCGGTGGCGGCGGGCGCGGGGGTGGGGTCTGCAGCGGTCACCCGTCCACTATCCCCCGGGCCGCGCGCTACGCCGTACCCGGGGTGGGGAACTCGTCCGTCCGCAGCACCACCGTGCGCCCGCCCAGCGGCAGGAACAGGTCGTTGCCGAAGGGCACCCGCTCGGCCTCCCGGTACACCCCGCCGGGGGAGGGCGCGGTGTGCACGGTGCAGACGGCGGCCGCCGGGTCGACCACCACGTACAGCGGCACGCCGCTCTCCGCGCAGGCCCGGGCCCAGGCGTGGTCACGGCCCGGGTGCGACACCTCCAGCACCGCCTCCACGTCGGAGGCGGCGTACCGGCCCCGGGCGTGGTGGACGGCGTCCGGGGCGATCACCGTGAGGTCCGGGGCGAGCGGGCCGTGCGCGGCCGGGAAGTCGACCAGGACCTGGGACAACACCCGCCCCCGGCCCGCGAGTTCGTCCCTGATCCGCACGGCGGCGGCGAGCACGACCTCCCAGCGCAGCTCGTCGTACGGCACCTCGGCCATCCCGGCCGCCTCCTCACGCCTCAGGACAGTTCCGGCCTCCGCAGCGTATTGGCGGTGGCGACGGCCCGCAGCACGGCGGCCGCCTTGTTGCGGCACTCGGTGTCCTCGCCGTGCGGGTCGGAGTCGGCGACCACACCCGCGCCCGCCTGTACGTACGCGGTGCCGTCGCGCAGCACCGCGGTGCGGATCGCGATCGCGGTGTCCGAGTCCCCTGCGAAGTCCAGGTAGCCCACGCAGCCGCCGTAGAGTCCGCGCCGGGTCGGCTCCAGCTCCTCGATGATCCGCATCGCCCGGGGCTTGGGCGCGCCGGAGAGGGTGCCGGCCGGGAAGCAGGCGGTCAGCACGTCGAAGGCGCTCCGCCCGGGGGCGACCCTGCCGGTCACCGTCGAGACGATGTGCATCACGTGGCTGTAGCGCTCGATCTGCATGAAGTCGACCACCTCGACGCTGCCCGGCTCGCAGACCCGCCCCAGGTCGTTGCGGCCGAGGTCGACCAGCATCAGGTGCTCCGCCCGCTCCTTGGGGTCGGCGAGCAGCTCGGCGGCCAGCGCCGCGTCCTCGTGCGGGGTCGCGCCGCGGTGCCGGGTCCCGGCGATCGGATGCAGCATCGCCTCGCCGTCGGCGACCTTGACCAGCGCCTCCGGGCTGGAGCCGACCACGTCGAAGCCGCCCTCGGCGCCGCCGTCCGGGCCGGGGAAGCGGAACAGGTACATGTACGGGCTGGGGTTGGTGGTGCGCAGCACGCGGTAGACGTCCAGCGCGGAGGCCGGGCAGGGCGCCTCGAAGCGCTGCGAGGGCACCACCTGGAAGGCCTCGCCGGCCCGGATCCGCTCCTTGACCTCCTCGACGGCGGCCCGGTACGGCGCCCCGCCGAACGGCGAACGCACCTCGCCGGGGCCGGCCGGGGTGAAGGTCGCCAGGCCCGGGTCGACCGGCTTCAGCAGATCGGCCTCCATCGCGTCCAGCCGGGCCACCGCGTCCGCGTAGGCCTCGTCCACGCCGCTGGCCAGGTCGTTGTGGTTGACGGCGTTGGCGATCAGCAGCACCGTGCCGTCCAGGTGGTCGAGCACCGCGAGGTCGGTGGCGAGCAGCATGGTCAGCTCGGGCAGCCGGAGGTCGTCCGGATTGAGGTCGGGCAGCTTCTCCAGGCGGCGGACGATGTCGTAGCCGAGGTAGCCGACCAGGCCGCCGGTCAGCGGTGGCAGGCCGTCGTCGGCGCGGCGCGGGGTGTGCAGTGCCGCCAGCGCGGCGCGCAGCACCTCCAGCGGGTCGCCGTCGGTGGGGATGCCCACCGGCGGGGTGCCGAGCCAGCGGGCGCCGCCGTCCGGGCCGGCCGTCAGCACGGCGGCGCTGCGCACGCCCACGAAGGAGTAGCGCGACCAGACGCCCTGCTCGGCGGACTCCAGCAGGAAGGTGCCGGGCCGCTCCTCGGCGAGACTGCGGTAGAGGCCGATCGGGGTGAGGCCGTCCGCGAGGAGCCTGCGGGTGACGGGGATGACCCGGGTGTCGACGGCGAGCTTGCGGAAGGCTTCGAGGTCCATGCGGGGCGGCACCTTCTGGAGTTCGGGCGGGTTCGGGGATCAGCCGAGCGGGAGCACGTCGGCGTCGAAGCAGGTGCGGTCGCCGGTGTGGCAGGCCGCGCCGGTCTGGTCGACCTTGACCAGCAGGGTGTCGCCGTCGCAGTCGAGGGCCACCGACTTGACCGCCTGGGCGTGACCGGAGGTGTCCCCCTTCACCCAGTACTCGCGGCGGCTGCGGCTCCAGTAGGTGCAGCGGCCGGTGGTGAGCGTGCGGTGCAGCGCCTCGTCGTCCATCCAGCCCAGCATCAGCACCTCACCGGTGTCGTACTGCTGCGCGATGGCCGGGAGCAGGCCGTCCTCGGTGCGCTTGAGGCGGGCGGCGATCGCCGGGTCGAGGGCGGTGGTGCCGGGAGCGGCGGGTGTGGTGGACATGGGGCCATTGTGTCAGTCCGGCCACGGCCGCCGGACGGCGCGACCGGTTCGCGGACGGCCCGTACGGAGGGACTTTCCGCCAACCGCCTGCCGGGTGGGGCCCGGCTGGGCCATCCTCGGCCCATGACCTCCGAGCAGCAGCCGCCCGAAGCCGCCGCCTCCCGTCCGTCCCGGGGCCTGGCGATCGCCGTCGCCGCCGTCCTGGCCGTGCTGCTCGCGGTGGTGGCCACCGCGCTGCTCTGGCCCGAGGACGCCCCCGGGCCGGCAGCCGCCCCGCCCCCGCCCTCCCCCACGGCCACCCCGACGCCGACCCCGACCCCCACGCCCACCCCCACGAGGCCGCAACCCCCTTACGCCTTCTTCCCCGTGGGCACCTGCTTCGACCACCCCCAGCTCAGCCCGGTGATCACCAAGGCCGAGGAACGCCCCTGCACCACCCCCCACGACGGCGAGGTCATCGCCGACCTCAAACTCCCCGACGGGCTCAGCGGCGAGATCCCCATCGCCCTCGCCATGCGCGACGGCTGCAAGGACGCCGAGGCCACCGCCAAGGCCCACCAGGGCGACGGAAAGTCCTACTACCCCCGCCAGTTCGGCCCCGCCACGGCCAACTACCAGCAGGGCTGGCGCGACTACACCTGCACCCTCACCGCGGGCAGCAAGCAGGGCGCGCCCAAGCTCACCGGCCCGTTGCACCCGTAGAACCTGCTCCTGTTCCCCCTCATCCCTCATCCGACCCTAGGCTGACGACATGTCGAACCACGCCCTCGCCGAACGCCACCGTCTCGCCGAACTCCTCACCGCCGCCGGGCCGGACGCCCCCACCCTGTGTGCCGGATGGACCACCCGGGACCTCGCCGCCCACCTGGTGATCCGCGAGCGCCGCGCCGACGCGGCGCCCGGCATCCGGATCGGTGCCCTGGCCGGCTGGACCCGGCGCGTGCAGGACGGCTACGCCGAGCGGCCGTACGAGGACCTGGTCCGGCTGTTCCGCGCCGGGCCCCCGGTCTACTCCCTGTTCGCCCTCCCCGGCGCCGACGAGGCCGCCAACACCGTCGAGTACTTCGTCCACGCCGAGGACGTCGCCCGGGCCGGCGACGACTGGACCGCCCGGCCCGTCCCGCCCGGCCGCTCCGAGGCCCTCTGGCGCCGGCTGCCCCTCCTCGCCCGCTTCGAGGCCGGCCGCCACTCCCCCGTCCGCCTCACCCTCGCCCGCCCCGACGGCCGGTCCCTCACCGTCGGCCCCGCCGGCGCCCCCACCGTCCACCTCACCGGCGAACCGGCCGAACTCGTCCTCTTCGCCTACGGCCGCGGCGCCCGCACCACCCTCACCGTCGACGGCCCCCCGGACGCCGTCGAGGCCCTCCGCCACGTCCTGCCGCTGCCGTAGCCCCCTGCGCAGGAAGCCGGCCTGGCCGACTTCCTGCGCGGAACGTCCCAACCCGCCTGGGGGCGAGCCGGTTCGGGCCGCGGAAGAGGAAGGTGGCCTCGCGGGTGGAGCCGAGGCCGGGCAGGGCCGTCAGGACCCGGCCGAGGCCCGTGCCGAGGCCGCCGTACGGCCTGGTGCCCGGCGGCCTCCCTGATGTGGGCCGAGACCGCGCGCTCGCCCTCCGGGTCCAGGTCGTCCCTGGTCCCGACGGGTCCCAGCCACCCCGCGCAGGACGTGCGGATGTCAGTGCCCGGGTGCAGACTCGCAGATGGCCGGGGAGGGGCGTGTGCGCGCCCGACGGGACTGCCCCGGTCACTCTCCGTCGAAGGAGCACCAGCTCATGCTCACCACCGACTTCCCCGTCGGCTCGCCCTGCTGGATCGACCTGGGCAGCCCGAACGTCTCCGCCACCGCCGACTTCTACGGCCAGGTCTTCGGCTGGACGTTCCAGCCCGTCCCCGAGGCCGGCGGCTACGGCTTCCTGCAGCTGGCCGGGAAGCGGGTCGCGGCGCTCGGCAACCTCGACACCGACGCGCGGCCCGCCTGGACGACGTACTTCCGCACCGCCGACGTGGACACCACCGTCAAGGCCGCCGAGCAGTCCGGCGCCACGGTCCGCGTGCCGCCGATGGACGTCATGCAGGAGGGCCGGTTCGCGGCACTCACCGACCCCCAGGGCGCCGAGTTCGCCCTGTGGCAGGCTGGGAACACCCGGGGGCTGGACTCCGTCTCCGAGCCGAACACCCTGGTCTGGGCCGAGCTGCACACCTCCGACCTGGAGGGCGCCTTCGCCTTCTACCAGGGGCTGTTCAACTGGCGGGTCGAGGTCTTCGAGCCGACCCCGGGCATGAGCTACCGGGTGGTCTCCACGTCCGAGGGCGACCAGCAGCAGACCAGCTTCGGCGGCATCGCCCCGACGATGGGCGAGGGCCAGCCCCCCTCCTGGACGCCGTACTTCGCCGCCGCGGACGTGGACGCGCTGGTCGGCAGGGCGACGGCGGCCGGCGGCTCGGTGCTGATGCCGGCCGAGGACGTGGAGAACGTCGGCCGGATCGCCTGGCTGGCCGACCCGAACGGCGCCCCGTTCGCCCTGATCAAGGGCGAACCGCAGGAGTCCTGAGCAGGAACAGGGCCCGCTGCGGCAGCGGCGGGCCCTCGGTGCAGGACGTGATCACCGGCACGAATCACCGGCACCGGATCACCGGCGCCGGATCAGGAACCGGGTCACCGGACCGGGTGCCCGGCCTCCCGCAGCGCGTCCTTGACCTCGCCGATCCGCAGGTCCCCGAAGTGGAAGACGCTGGCCGCCAGCACCGCGTCCGCACCCGCCTCGACGGCCGGCGCGAAGTCACCGAGCTTGCCCGCCCCTCCGGAGGCGATCACCGGCACCGAGACGGCCTTGCGGACGGCCCGAATCATCTCCAGGTCGTAGCCGTCCTTGGTGCCGTCCGCGTCCATCGAGTTGAGCAGGATCTCGCCCGCCCCCAACTCGGCTGCGCGGCCCGCCCATTCGACGGCGTCCAGGCCGGTGCCCTGCCGCCCGCCGTGGGTGGTGACCTCGTAGCCCGAGGCGGTCTCGGTGCCCTCGGGGCAGCGCCGGGCGTCCACCGACAGCACCAGCACCTGCCGCCCGAACCGCTGGGCGATCTCGCGGATCAGCTCGGGCCGGGCGATGGCCGCGGTGTTGACGCCGACCTTGTCCGCGCCGGCCCGCAGCAGCTTGTTCACGTCCTCGACGGCCCGGATGCCGCCGCCGACGGTGAGCGGGATGAACACCTGCTCGGCGGTGCGCCGCACCACGTCGTAGGTGGTCTCGCGGTCGCCGGAGGAGGCGGTGATGTCGAGGAAGGTCAGCTCGTCGGCGCCCTCGGCGTCGTAGAGCTTGGCCATCTCGACCGGGTCGCCGGCGTCGCGCAGGTTCTGGAAGTTGACGCCCTTGACCACCCGCCCCGCGTCGACGTCCAGGCAGGGGATGACACGTACTGCAAGGGTCACGGCTGATTGCCTTCCGGGGCTTCCAGGGTCTTTGCCAGCCCGGTGCGGTACGCGTCGATCTCGACCTCGACCATCATCCGGGAGTCGATCAGCCCGTCGACCACCACCATGGTGGTCACCGGGCGTGCGGCGACGAAGAGTTCGCGGTGGGCGCGGCCCACCTCCTCGGCGTCGCGGGCGTGGGTGATGTACATCCGGGTGCGGACCACGTCGTCCGCGGTCAGACCGTACGCGGCCAGGGCCCGGAGCCCCACGCCGAACGCGGCGAGGGTCTGCCGGTACGGGTCGCCCTCGTGCTCGATCCGGCCGTCCACCCAGGCGGTGGAGCCGGCCACGTGCACGTGGTCGCCCGCGGCGACCGCCCGGGAGTAGCCGAACTCCTCCTCCCAGGGGGAGAACCCGGTGATCCGGCCGCGTACGATCCGACCATCGGTCATCCGGAAACCGCCTCCAGGGCCTCTTCGAGGGTGAACTTCTGCTCGTAGAGTGCCTTGCCCACGATGGCGCCCTCGACACCCTCGCCGACGAGAGTGGCGATGGCGCGCAGGTCGTCCAGCGAGGAGACGCCCCCGGAGGCGACCACCGGGCGGTCGGTGGCGCCGCAGACGTCGCGCAGCAGCTGCAGGTTGGGGCCGGTCAGGGTGCCGTCGCGGTTGACGTCGGTGACGACGTAGCGGGCGCAGCCCTCCTGGTTCAGCCGCTCCAGCACGTCGAAGAGCTGGCCGCCGTCGCGGGTCCAGCCGCGGCCGCGCAGGGTGGTGCCGACCACGTCCAGGCCGACGGCGATCTTGTCGCCGTGCTCGGCGATGGCCTTGGCGACCCACTCGGGGGCCTCCAGGGCGGCGGTGCCGAGGTTGACCCGGGTGCAGCCGGTGGCGAGCGCGCGGGCGAGCGACTCGTCGTCGCGGATGCCGCCGGACAGCTCGACCTTGATGTCCAGCTGACCGGTGACCTCGCGCAGCAGCTCGTAGTTGCTGCCGGTGCCGAAGGCGGCGTCCAGGTCGACCAGGTGCAGCCACTCGGCGCCGGCGTTCTGCCAGGCGAGGGCGGCGGCGAGCGGCTCGCCGAAGGAGGTCTCGGTGCCGGAGGCGCCCTTGACCAGGCGGACGGCCTGGCCGTCCCGGACGTCGACGGCAGGCAGCAGTTCCAGGCGGCTGTTCAGGCTCATCAGTTGCAACTCTCAGACGGTCAGAGGGTGTTGACCCAGTTGGTCAGCAGGGCGGCACCGGCGTCGCCGGACTTCTCGGGGTGGAACTGGGTGGCCCACAGCGGGCCGTTCTCGACGGCGGCGACGAACGGCTGCCCGTGGGTGGCCCAGGTGACCAGCGGCGGGTTGATCCGCGCGCTGTGGGTCTCCAGCTCCCAGTGCCGCACCCCGTAGGAGTGCACGAAGTAGAAGCGGGTCTCCGGGTCCAGGCCGGCGAACATCCGGCTGCCCTCGGGCACGTCCACCGTGTTCCAGCCCATGTGCGGGACGACCGGGGCGTCCAGCGGCTCGACGGTGCCGGGCCACTCGTCGCAGCCGGGCGTCTCGACGCCGTGCTCGACGCCCTTCTCGAAGAGGATCTGCATGCCGACGCAGATGCCCATGACCGGGCGGCCCCCGGCCAGTCGGCGGCCGATGATCCAGTCCCCGCGGACCGACTTCAGCCCGCGCATGCAGGCCTCGAAGGCGCCCACTCCGGGGACGAGCAGGCCGTCCGCGGCCATCGCGGTGTCGTAGTCGGAACTGACCGTGACGTTCGCCCCGGTCCGTTCCAGGGCGCGCTGCGCGGAGCGGAGGTTGCCGGAGCCGTAGTCGAGGACGACGACGTTCTTGCCCATGTTCAGGTGTCCAGTCTCTCTACAGGGCCGGGCGGTTCTACAGGCGCATGAGGCCGGAGCCCAGGCACATCACTGCGCCGATGGCCAGCACCAGGATGACGCCCTTCGGCAGCTTCTGCTTCCAGAAGGAGATCACTCCGCCGGCCAGGAAGAGGCCGACGAAGAGGAGGATCGTGGCGGACTTGCTCACAGCGCACCCTTGGTCGAGGGGAGGATTCCGGCCGCGCGCGGGTCGCGCTCGGCGGCGTAGCGCAGCGCCCGGGCCAGCGCCTTGAACTGGCACTCCACGATGTGGTGGGCGTTGCGCCCGTACGGGACGTGCACGTGCAGGGCGACCTGGGCCTGGGCCACGAACGACTCCAGGATGTGCCGGGTCATCGTGGTGTCGTAGCTGCCGATCATCGGCGCCATGCCCTCGGGCTCGGTGTGCACCAGGTAGGGCCGGCCGGAGAGGTCGACGGTGACCTGGGCGAGCGACTCGTCCAGCGGCACCGTGCAGTTGCCGAAGCGGTAGATGCCGACCTTGTCGCCGAGCGCCTGCTTGAAGGCGGCGCCGAGCGCGAGGGCGGTGTCCTCGATGGTGTGGTGGGTGTCGATGTGCAGGTCGCCGTCGGTCTTGACGGTGAGGTCGAACAGACCGTGGCGGCCGAGCTGGTCGAGCATGTGGTCGTAGAAGCCGACGCCGGTGGAGATGTCGGTCTTGCCGGTGCCGTCGAGGTCCATCTCGACCAGGACGGAGGTCTCCTTGGTGGTGCGCTCGACGCGTCCGATGCGGGACATGGGGTGGTTACAGCTCCTGACTGGCAGCGCGCGCGGAGCGAGCTCGATCAAGGGTGGGGGTGGGCCTGGGCCCCTCCTGTCCGATGGCGGGCAAGGAGGGAGGGAGGGCGGTTCGGACGGCGTCCAGGAAGGCGTCGTTCTCGGCGGGCGTGCCGGCGGTGACGCGCAGCCACCCGGGGACGCCGTTGTCACGGACAAGGACACCCTGGTCGAGGATGGCCTGCCAGACGGCGTGGGTGTCGGCGAAGCGGCCGAACTGGACGAAGTTGGCGTCCGAGTCGGTCACCTCCAGGCCCATCGCGCGCAGCGCGTCCACCAGCCGGTCGCGCTCCTGCTTGAGTCGGCCGACGTACCCGAGCAGGGTGTCGGTGTGCTCCAGGCAGGCCAGCGCGGTGGCCTGGGTGACGGCCGACAGGTGGTACGGCAGGCGCACCAGCTGGACGGCGTCGACGACGGCCGGGTCGGCGGCCAGGTAGCCCAGGCGCAGGCCGGCGGCGCCGAAAGCCTTGGACATGGTGCGGCTGACGACCAGGTTGGGGCGGCCCTCGACCAGCGGCAGCAGGGAGGCGCGGTGCGAGAACTCGACGTACGCCTCGTCCACCACCACCAGGCTGGGCCGGGCGGCCTGCGCGGCCTCGTACAGCCGCAGCACGGTGTCGGCGGACACCGCCGTCCCGGTCGGGTTGTTCGGCGAGCAGATGAAGACCACGTTCGGCCGGTGCTCGGCGATGGCGGCGAGCGCCGCGTCGACGTCGATGGTGAAGTCGTCGTGGCGCGGGCCGGAGATCCAGGCGGTGCCGGTGCCCCGGGAGATCAGCGCGTGCATCGAGTACGAGGGCTCGAAGCCGAGGGCGCTGCGGCCGGGGCCGCCGAAGGTCTGCAGCAGCTGCTGGAGGACTTCGTTGGAGCCGTTGGCGGCCCACACCTGCTCGCGCGCGACCGGGAAGCCGGTGGTGCGGGTCAGGTAGGCGGCGAGGCCTTCGCGCAGCTCGACCGCGTCCCGGTCGGGGTAGCGGTTGAGGCCGCGGGCGGCCTCGGCGACGCGCTCGGCGATCCGGGCGACCAGCTCCTCGGGCAGCGGGTACGGGTTCTCGTTGGTGTTCAGCTGGACGGGGACGTCCAACTGCGGTGCGCCGTACGGGGACTGGCCGCGCAGCTCGTCCCGGATGGGCAGGTCGTCGATGCGAGTCGTACGAATGGTCACGAGCCGGGAACCGTCCAGTCGAAGCGCGCCTTGATGGCGTCCCCGTGTCCGGGGAGGTCCTCGGCGTCGGCCAGGGTGACCACGTGCGCGGCGACCTCCGCCAGGGCGTCCCGGTCGTACTCGACGACCTGGACGCCGCGCAGGAAGGTCTGCACCGACAGCCCGGAGGAGTGGCAGGCGCAGCCGCCGGTCGGCAGCACGTGGTTGGAGCCGGCCGCGTAGTCGCCCAGCGAGACCGGGGTCCAGCGGCCGATGAAGATCGCGCCGGCGTTGACGACCCGGGCCGCCACCGCGTGCGGGTCGCGGGTCTGGATCTCCAGGTGCTCGGCCGCGTACGCGTTGACCACGGCGAGGCCCTGGGTCAGGTCGTCGACCAGGATGATGCCGGACTGCCGGCCGCCCAGCGCCTCGGCGACCCGCTCGGTGTGCTTGGTCCGCGCGACCTGCACGGCCAGCTCGGCCTCGACCGCGTCGGCCAGCTCCGGGGAGTCGGTGACCAGCACCGAGCCGGAGGTCGGGCCGTGCTCGGCCTGGCTGATCAGGTCGGCGGCGACGTCGCTGGGCAGCGCGCTGTCGTCGGCGAGGACGGCGATCTCGGTCGGGCCGGCCTCGGAGTCGATGCCGATCCGGCCGGCGAACAGCCGCTTGGCGGCGGCCACGTAGATGTTGCCGGGGCCGGTGACCATGTTGACCGGCGCGCACTCCTCGGTGCCGAGGGCGAACATCGCCACCGCCTGGGCGCCGCCGACGGAGTAGACCTCGTCCACGCCGAGCAGGGCGCAGGCCGCCAGGATCGTCGGGTGGACCCGGCCGCCGAACTCCTTCTGCGGCGGGGAGGTGACCGCGATGCCCTTGACGCCCGCCTCCTGGGCCGGCACCACGTTCATCACCACGGAGGACGGGTAGACCGCCAGGCCGCCCGGCACGTACAGGCCGACCCGCTCGACCGGCACCCAGCGCTGGGTGACCGTGCCGCCCGGCACCACCTGGGTGGTGTGCCCGGTGCGGCGCTGGTCGGCGTGCACGGCCCGGGCCCGGCGGATCGACTCCTCCAGCGCGGCCCGCACCCGCGGGTCCAGCGTCTCCAGGGCGGCGGTCAGCTGCTCGGCCGGGACGCGGGTGGACTCCAGCCGGACGCCGTCGAAGCGCTCGGTGATCTCGATCAGCGCCGCGACCCCGCGATGGCGTACGTCCTCGGCGATCGGCCGCACCTTCTCCAGGGCGGCCGCCACGTCGAACTCGGCACGGGGCAGCAGGTCACGCGGGTCGTCGAGCGAGCCGCGGAGGTCGATTCGAGAGATCACGCCACCCAGTGTAAGGAGTGGCCGGAACGGGTGGTCGCACATTTCAGTCCGTGATACGAAAGGCGAGACGACCGGGGGGACGGGAAAACATGGCGGAAAGCGCTCCAGAAAGCTGGACCGACACGGAACGGGCGCTCTGGGCGGCCTTCCGCGAGGGCGAGGTCTTCGACCGTCGCTGTGGCCAGGACGACATCGACGACCCCTTCGGGGACGCCCCCTGGGGGCCCGGCCGGACTGTCGGCGCCGAGGTGCTCGCCCACCTGCTGCTGGCCGGCCCGCAGCCCACCGCCGGGCGTGTCGCCTCGCTGCGGATGAGCGGGGTGAACATCACCGGCTCGCTCAACCTGGCCGGCGGCCACATCGAGCGGTACGTCGAACTGCGCGGCTGCCGCTTCGAGCACAAGATCCTCCTCTCGGAGGCCTCCGCCACCACCGTGCGCATGGTCGACTGCCTGTTCCCCCGGCTCGAGGCCTCCCGGCTCTCCACCACCGGCGACCTCCACCTGGCCCGTTGCCGGATCCCCGAGGGCATCCGGCTCACCGACGCCAAGATCGGCACCGATCTGCTGCTCAACCTCGCCCACATCGGCGCCGACCGCTACGGCCGCGCGGTGTCCGCCGACGGGATGACCGTCCACCAGGACTTCGAGGCCGAACGCGTCGAGGTGCACGGCGAGTTGAGCGTCCGCACCGCCCGAATAGGCGGCCGCTTCTCGCTCCGCGGCGCCCAGCTGCACGCCGACCCGCAGAACCGGGTCTGCCTCAACGCCGTCCGGATCGTCGTCGGCCACACGCTCTACCTGACCAGCTCCTCCGACGACGGCTGGGCCGGCTCCCGCAGCTACTACGGCTCCGGCTACGGCGAGAACCCCCAGCCCGGCTCCACCAGCACCCCCTTCCGCGCCTTCGGCCAGGTACGGCTCTCCGACGCCCGCTTCGACGCCGCCTGCCTGATCTCCGGAGAATTCCACCTGGAGGGTGACGACGAGCTCTCGCTGCGCCGCATCCACACCCCCGAGCTCCGCTTCACCTGCGGCTTCCGGCCCACCGGCACCGTCTCGCTCTCCCGCGCCCGGGTCGGCAACCTGGTCGACCACCCGGAGTCCTGGCCGCTCGGGAAACACCTGGGCCTGACCGGCTTCGTCTACGAGAACCTCCGCCCGGTCGAACAGTTCACCGTCCAGCAGCGGATCGCCTGGCTGGAGGGCTCCGCGGTGGAGTTCCAGCCGGAGTCCTACGAGCAGCTCGCCGCCGCCCTTCGCCGTGACGGCGCCGACGACGACGCCCGCGAGGTGCTCTACGCCAAGCAGCGCCGCCGCCGGGAGACCCTTCCACTGCCCGCCCGGATCTGGGGCCTGGTCCAGGACGTCACCGTCGGTTACGGCTACCGCCCCGGGCGCGCCGGCCTGTGGCTCCTGCTGGCCTGGGCGCTCGGCAGCATCTGGTTCGACACCCACCGCCCGGACCCGCTCAAGCCCGACGAGAAGCCGCACTGGAACGCGGTGCTCTACACCCTCAACCAGCTGCTGCCGATCATCGACCTCAACCAGGGCGCCTGGAACCCCGGCGGGGCCGGCCAGTGGATCGCCGCCGGCCTGGTCGTGGTCGGCTGGCTGCTCGCCTCCACCGTCGTCGCCGGCGCCACCCGCCTCCTCCAGCGCGGCTGATGAGAACTTCGGTCGAAACGAATCTGCTGAGTGGTCTCTCAGGGACACCGGTTGCGGGCCAAGTGAATTCCCACATTCACGGTGAACAGATCCTTCTTCGGGTGGGCCCGTGCCCAAGCACACGGGCCCACCCACACATCGGATTCCCTAAAACGCTGATCAGCGGGAGAGCGGCCGGTCTGAGGAGTCCTCAGACCGGCCGCTCTCCCGCTGAACCCGGGCCCGTGTCCAGGGAGCCCCTTGGACACGGTCCGTGCAACCGTCGAGCGGCGAGACCGGACCGCTCTCCAGCGCGGCTGAGGCCGTCCACCACGTCAACCGGGCGACAAGGTGCGGCCCCGAAGAACTACGCTGTCGGCCGTGACAGAACGGCTGCCGCTCTTCCCGCTGAACACCGTGCTCTACCCGGGCCTCGTGCTGCCCCTGAACGTCTTCGAGGAGCGCTACCGCCGTCTCGTCGCCGACCTGCTCGAACAGCCCGAGGACGAGCCGCGCCGGTTCGGCGTGCTCGCCATCAAGGACGGCCGCGAGGTCGCACCGGTCCGGCCCGAGGACGGCCCGGCCGGACCGCTCGACGGCCTCGGCACCGCCACCGGGGACCCGCTGGAGGCGATCTACCACGTCGGCTGCGTCGCCGACGTCTCCTCGGCCCAGCCCCAGCCCGACGGCCGGTACGAGCTGCTGGTCACCGGCACCACCCGGTTCCGGCTGCGCTCGGTGGACGTCAGCGGGCCGTACCTGACCGGTGAGATCGAGCCGATCGAGGAACGCCCCGGCGAGGGCTCCGGCGCCCTCGCCTCCGAGGTCGAGCGGGCCTTCCGGGTCTACCAGAAGCGCCTGGCCGGCGCCCGCGAGGCCACCACCCACGGCCGCCAGCAGCTCCCCGACGACCCCCAGGTGCTCTCCTACCTGGTCGCCGCCGCCTCGGTGTTCGAGACCCCGGTCAAGCAGCAGCTGCTCGCCTGCCCGGACACCGCCCGGCGGCTGCGTGCCGAACTCGACCTGCTGCGCCGCGAGAGCGCCGTCCTCAGCTGGCTGCCCTCGTTGCCCGCGGTCGACCTCACCCGCCAGTCGTTCAGCCCCAACTGAAGCCCGGGACCGAAGCCCGGAACCGAAGCCCGAAGCCCGACCGATCCAGGAACCGCCGCATGGCCAAGAAGCCGAAGAAGGGCGGCCAGGGCACCCCCGCCACCGTCGCCCTGGAGACCGCCGCCGTCCCCTTCACCGTCCACGCCTACGAGCACGACCCGGCCGCCGCCTCCTACGGCGGCGAGGCAGCGGAGGCCCTCGGGGTGGCCGCCGAGCGCGTCTTCAAGACCCTGGTGGCCGACGTGGACGGCACCCTGACCGTCGGCGTGGTCCCGGTCGCCGGGCAGCTCGACCTCAAGGCCCTGGCGGCCGCGGTCGGCGGCAAGCGGGCCGCCATGGCCGACCCGGCCGCCGCCGAACGCAGCAGCGGCTACGTCCTCGGCGGGATCTCCCCGCTGGGCCAGCGCCGTCCGCTACGGACCGTGATCGACGCCAGCGCCCTCACCCACCCCACCGTCTACGTCTCGGCGGGCCGCCGCGGCCTGGAGGTGGAGCTGACCCCCGCCGACCTGATCGCCCTCACCCGGGCCCGCACCGCCACCATCGCCCGCTGACGCGCCGGGGGCACGGGAGAGCACCGGGAAGCACAAGGGGCGGAGGGTCGGCGGCCTGTACCCGACCGCCGACCCTCCGCCCCACCGCGCTACCGCCCGACTCAGCCCTTGCCCTGCTCCTCCGCCCCCGGCCGCACGTCCACCGGAGCCGGACCTGTAGCGGGATCCAGACCCGGAGCCGGAGCCCCCTCCGCAGGAGGCCCGTACGTCCCCGCCGGCACCCCCCAGTACGGCGGCGGGTCCTCCTCCCGCTTCCCGAACGCCGCCGACAGCGCGAGCAGCACCACCATCGCCGCCATCGGCCACACCAGCAGCGCTCCCAGCGCCCCCAGGTCGATGCCGGCGTCGAAGTGCCCGCCGTTGCCGACCCGCCGGGCCTCCGCGATCAGGTTGTCGCTGGGCCCGAGCCACCGCCCGAGCTTCCAGGCGCCGATCGAGCCGAGCAGTCCGCCGATCGCCAGCCCCAGCGCGACCGAGATCCCGCCGCCGCGCTTGCGGGTCAGCAGGAAGGCGCCGAGCGCCGTGAGGATGCCCGCGCCCAGCCCGATCAGCACGAACACGGCGTCGGCGCCGGCCCGCTGTTCGCCCTCGGGGTCGACGTAGAGGATCCGGTCCCCGTCCACGACCAGCGGCACCTTGGGCGCGAGCCAGGCCCACAGCCCGGCCATCACCAGTCCGAGCAGCAGGCAGGCGAGCACGACCCCGGAGCCGATCCGCAGCTCGGCCGGCAGCGGGTGCTGCGCGGCGGGCGGGGCGGCCGGCAGGCCGGCGGGCGGTTCCCCGTCGGAGACCGGCGGCGGTGCGAACGGGTCGGGTGCGGCGCCCGGCTCGGCCGCCGCGTCGGCGCGGGCGGGTTCCGGAGGTGTGTTCGGTACGGTCACGCGCCCCATCGTTTCACGACGGCCGTCCGAACGGCCCACCCACCCGAGCGGCCGCCGGGCGGGCCCCCGGGCACGCCCTACCGGGCGACGGCCCGCCGGTAGGCCCAGGTGGCCAGGGCCAGCGACGCCACGCCGACCGCCGCGCAGACCCCGAGGTCGGCGAGCACCATCCCCCAGTCCGGGCGCGGCGCGAAGGTCCGGGCGAAGGCCTCGACGCCGTACGTCGAGGGCAGCAGGTCGCGCAGCCACACCACCGGCTGCGGCAGGTGGTCGACGGGCAGGACGCCGAGCAGCAGGGCCGCCGACATGCCGAGCTGCCCGAGCATGGTCGCGATCTCCTGCCGCGGCGCCAGCAGCCCGCAGGCGGCGCCGAGCCCGGACAGCGCGGCCCCGGCCAGCGGTACGACGGCGAGCAGCACCCACAGCTGGCCGAGCGGCAGCCCGAACATCACCGCGCCGATGCCGGCCGTGACGAGCGTCCCGGGCAGGGTGAAGGAGGCGTACGCGGCGGCCGCGCCGAGCACCACCGAGGCGGCGGGCACCGGCAGGGTCGCGTAGTGGTCGAGGCCCCCGGTGGCCCGCAGCTTCCCGAAGTACTGCGCCAGCAGGTTCAGTGCGACGAAGGCCACCACCAGCACGCTGGACCCGGCGACCACGGACCGCGCGGCCGAGGTCTGCCCGGCGTCCACGACGCCCCGCATCATGACCAGGATGCCGACGGACTGGAAGGTCGCCACGAACAGCAGCGGGATGCGCGCCACCTTGGCACGGGCGAACTGCGCCCGGTACACGGCGGCGAGCGCGGGCAGCAGCCGCGCCGCGGGGGCGAGCGGCGCCGGGGAGACGGCGGACCGGCGGGCCTGCGGGGGCACAGAGAGCAGCGTCACTTGGCCAGTCCTCCGTGGCGGCCGCCCAGCTTGAGGTAGGCGTCCTCAAGGCTCGGGGTGGCGAGGGTGAAGTCGTCGAGGGCGGCGAAGGCCGGGCCGGTGGTGACGGCGGCGACCAGTTCGCGGGCCTGCTCCGGGGTGGTGCGGACGGTCCAGCGGCGCCCGGTGCGCTCGGCCCGGTCGGCCAGCTCGGCGACGGCGGGCACGCCGATCGGCGCCTCGTCCCGCCACACCAGGTCCAGCCGGACGTCGCCGTCGACCAGCGCCTTGAGGCCGCCGGGCGTGTCGCAGGCGATGACCCGGCCCTCGTCCACCACGGCGACCCGGTCGAGCACGGTCTCGGCCTCGATCACGTTGTGGGTGACCAGCAGTACCGTCGTGCCGTGCTCGGCCCGCCGCCGGTCGACGGCCGACCAGACGGCCCGCCGGGCCACCGGGTCCATGCCGGTGGTCGGTTCGTCCAGGACGAGCAGCGGCCGGTCCCCGACCAGGGCGGCGGCGAAGCAGGCGAGCCGCCGCTGTCCGCCGGAGAGCTTGGCGAGCGGCCGCGCGGCGATCGCCTCCAGCCCGAGTTCGGTGAGGACGTCCGCCGCGGCGGCCCGGGCCGCGGACCGGCTGAGCCCGCGCAGTCGCCCGGTGGTCTCGGCGGCCAGGGCGACGGTCAGCTCGTCCAGGGCGGTGGATTCCTGCCCGAGGTAGCCGAGCAGCCGGGCGGCCCGCTCCGGGTGGCGGACGATGTCGTGCCCGAGCAGTTCGACCGTGCCGGAGTCCGGCCGCAGCAGGCCGGTGAGCTGGCGGACCAGGGTGGACTTCCCGGCGCCGTTCGGCCCGAGCAGCCCGAAGATCTCGCCCTGCCGGACGGTCAGACTGATCCCGTCGTTGGCCCGGATCACGGTGGCGGCGGCGCCGCGCCCGCTGCGGTAGGTCCTGACCAGCTCGCGTACGGCGACGCACGGCGGGGTGTCGTGGGGTGCCCTCCCGGCCGTCTCGTTCACGACCGGAGACTTTACGCGCTCACACGGGGGAACCGGACAACGGGGGCTGATCACCGGCCCCCTGACCGAGCGGTGCGGCGCCGACGGTGGTCAGTCGTCCACCACCATCGACCCGCCCGGCACCCGGAGTGCGAGTTCCTTCCAGAAGCCCGCCCGGATGGCGTAGCGGTCGTGTTCGTCGATCTGGTCGTCCTTGTGCGCGAGCAGACCGAAGCGGGCCGCGTAGCGCAGCAGCTCTCCGTCGACCCGGTGCGGGATGCGGGGGTAGTCGGGCCAGAGCACGGTGAGCCGTTCGGGGTCGCCGAGCCGGTCGCTCCAGCGCCGGGCGAAGACCTGGCCGACCTCGTGGGCGTCACCGCCGATGGTGGTGATGTCCTCCTCCCGGTCGGCCCAGCGCTGTTCGGCGGTGGTCAGCTGGGCCAGCGTCGGCAGGCCGTCGCCGGCGGTGACGGAGGGCTCGGGCGCGGGCCGGTCGACCCAGCCCCGGTCGGAGGACCAGCGCAGCACCGGCCCGCCCGCGGCGTGCCCGTTGGCCGGCTGTCCGACCGCCGCGTGCCCGGCCGCGTGCCCGTTGGCCTGGCCGTTGACCGGCAGGCCCGCCGCCGGGTTGATCGGGGTGACGGCCGAGACCCGCCCGGCGAGGTCCTTCGGGGTGGGCACCACCCGCAGCGCCGCGGCCGGCTGCGGCCGCCCGTTGGCGGCGGGCTCCTCGGGCGCCGCCGCGGCGGCCGGCCGGACGACCGGGGGCACCACGCTGGGGAGGGAGGCGGGCGGGGCGGCGAGGATCTTGGCGATCTCCTGCCGGGCGCCGCCCGTTCCGGGGGCGGGGAACACGGTGGAGTGGTCGCGCAGCGAGAAGGACGCCTCGATCCACTCGCGGTCCAGCACCCGCCGTTCGTCGGCCTCGCCGACCAGGTCCTCGGACTGGTTGAAGTCGCCGTCGGCGGCCTGCAGCGCCCACAGGTGCACGGCCACGCCGTGTTCCTTGGCGGTCATCATCCCGGGCAGCAGGTCGCCGTCGCCGGTGATCAGCACGACGTCGGCGCAGGCCCGGTTGCGGGCGAGTTCGGAGAGTTCGGCGTGCATCGCGGCGTCCACGCCCTTCTGCACCCAGCGCCCCTCGGCCCGGGTGAGGGCGCCCAGCCGTACGGTGACCCGGGGCAGCACGCGCAGCCGTCGGTGTTCGGGCATCGGGCGGCGGTCGGGGGCCGCGTCGAACCAGTAGATCCGCAGCAGGGGCAATCCGGTCTCGGCCTCGGCGCGTTCCCGCAGGGCGCTGATCAGCGCGGTGTGGTTGACGGTGACCTTGGAGCGGGAGGGGTCACCGGCGAGCAGACTGGCAGCGGCGCCCAACAGGTATCCGGCATCCACCAGGACGACACAGCGGTCCATCTGCGCACCTCTTTTCGCTCGCCCTCGAAGGTCGGTCTGGGTGGGCGGTCCGCCCGTCGTCCGAACGTGTGGGGTGAGGGGCCCCCGTGACCGCCCGATCGTTGGGTCACCTTTTCCCCACGGTTCGAGCGCCGAACCTCGGGGGATGTCCCGGTCCCGCAACAGCCGCCCCAACGAGTCGCAAAGAAACACGAAGGCGGGCCCCGTTCAACGACGGGGCCCGCCAAACGTCACGCGTGGCGGACCAGGGTCCCGGGTCGGCCCTCGTCAGCCCTTGAGCTCCTTCGCCACCAGCTCGGCCAGCTGGACGGCGTTGAGGGCGGCGCCCTTGCGCAGGTTGTCGTTGGAGACGAACAGCGACAGGCCGTTCTCCACGGTCTCGTCGGCCCGGATGCGGCCGACGTAGCTCGGGTCCCGGCCGGCCGCCTGCAGCGGGGTGGGGATGTCGGACAGCTCGACGCCGGGGGCGCCGGTGAGCAGCTCGACGGCCCGCTCGGGACTGATCGGGCGCTCGAAGCGGGCGTTGATCTGCAGCGAGTGGCCGGAGAAGACCGGGACGCGCACGCAGGTGCCGGCGACCTTGAGCGCGGGGATCCCGAGGATCTTGCGGCTCTCGTGGCGCAGCTTCTGCTCCTCGTCGGTCTCGTTGGAGCCGTCCTCGACGATGGCGCCGGCCAGCGGCACCACGTTGAAGGCGATCGGGCGCCGGTAGACCCTGGGCTCGGGGAACTCGACGGCGGAGCCGTCGTGAGCGAGCGCGGAGGCGCCGTCCACGACCTTGGCGGCCTGGTCCTGCAGCTCGGCCACCCCGGCCACGCCGCTGCCGGAGACGGCCTGGTAGGTGGAGACGACCAGGGCGGCGAGCCCCGCCTCCTCGTGCAGCGGGCGCAGCACGGGCATGGCGGCCATGGTGGTGCAGTTGGGGTTGGCGATGATGCCCTTGGGGCGGTCCGCGACGGCCTCCGGGTTGACCTCGGAGACGACCAGCGGGACCTCGGGGTCGCGGCGCCAGGCGGAGGAGTTGTCGATGACGACGGCACCGGCCGCGGCGACCTTGGGGGCCAGGGCCTTGGAGGTGGAGCCGCCGGCCGAGAAGATCACGATGTCCAGGCCGGTGTAGTCGGCCGTGGCCGCGTCCTCGACGGTGATCTCGGTGCCCTGCCAGGGCAGCGTGCGCCCGGCCGAACGGGCCGAGGCGAACAGCCGCAGCTGCGCCACCGGAAAGTTGCGCTCGGCCAGGATCTCGCGGACCACGCCGCCGACCTGGCCGGTGGCCCCGACAATGCCGATCTTCATTCCGACTACTCCTCTGAATGGTGCTGTCTACAGCCGCACACTGCCCATCATGCCTTGTCACGGGCGCCGTACGAGCTGGTGTTCCAGGGTGTGAGAGGGACTCCGGACGCCGCTACTGGTCCAGACCACTTGCGAGGGCGAGCGCGGCTGCCACCTCCGTCTCCCCCGCCGGAAGCAGCGGCAGCCGTACGTTCGGGGTGGGGATCCGCCCCTGGGCGTGCAGCACGCCCTTGGTCACCGTCGGGTTGGGCGCCGTGAACGCGGACAGCGCGAGCGCGGTCAGCCGGTGCCCGAGCGCCCGGGCCCGCTCGACATCCCCGGCCTGCCAGGCCTCGTACAGCTCGACGAACCGGCGGGTCGCCAGGTGCGCGGAGGCCAGGATGCCGCCCGCCGCGCCGAGCGCCAGCATCGGCGCCAGGAACGCGTCCTCGCCGGTCATCAGCGCGAACCCGGCCGGGGTGTCGGCGAGCAGTTCGACGGCCGACCGGTCCAGTCCGCCGGTCGCGTACTTGACGCCCACCACGCCGTCGATCGCGGCCAGTTCGCGCATCGCGGCGGTGGAGAGCTGCTGCCCGGTGCGGTACGGGATGTGGTAGACGACCAGCGGCAGCGGGCTGCTCGCGGCCAGCGCCCTGAAGTGGGCGACCGTCCCGGCCTCCCCCGCCCGGACGAAGGCCGGCGTGGTGACCAGCGCCGCCGCCCGCGGCACCCGCGCGCCGAGCGCGGCCAGCGCCTCGCCGACGGCCCGGGTGTCTCCGCCGGAGGCGCCCACCGTCAGCTGCGCCCCGCGGCCGGCGCAGACGGCCGCGGCGACGTCCACCACCGCGTCCCGCTCCTCGGCGGTCAGCGCGGCGGGCTCGCCGGTGGTGCCGAGCGCGACCAGGCCGGCCGCCCCGGCGTCCAGGACCTCGTGCGCGAGCTTCTCCAGCGCGTCGAGGGCGACGCTGCCGTCGGCGGCGAAGGGGGTGATCAGCGGGATGTGGATGCCCTTGAGTTCCATGCCCATGATCCTGCGGCCCGCCGATCACCCAGGTCCAGTTCACATTTCCGACGCTTCTCGTAAGCTGAACCGATGCTCGACGTCCGACGCCTGCGCCTGCTGCGCGAACTCGCCCACCTCGGCACCATCGCGGCCGTCGCCGAGGCGCTGTCCTTCAGTCCTTCGGCGGTGTCCCAGCAGCTGTCCGTCCTGGAGAAGGAGGCCGGCGTCCCGCTGCTCGAGCGGACCGGGCGGCGGGTCGCCCTCACCCCGGCCGGACGGGGCCTGGTCCGCCACGCCGAGTCCGTGCTCGCCCTGCTGGAGCAGGCGGGCGCGGAACTCGCCCACGCCAAGCGGGGGTTGGCCGGACCGCTGCGGATCGGCACCTACCCCTCGGCGGCCCGCGCGATCATCCCGGCGGTGCTCGGCGGCCTGGCCGCCTGGCACCCTGGGCTGGAGCCGATGGTCACCGAGGTGGACCCGGCGGCCGTCGGGGCGGCGCTGCGCGCGGGGGAACTGGACGTGGCACTGGTCCACGAGTACGACCTCGTCCCGGCCGACCCGGAACCGGGCCTCGCGGTGACCCGCCCGGTCTTCACCGAGCCGATGTACCTGGCCGCCCGTGCGCCGGGGACGGTCGCCGAGCAGCGCGGGGCGCCGTGGATCCTGTCCCCGCCCGGCACCCTCTGCCACACCATGGCCGTCCGGGCCTGCGAGGCTGCGGGCTTCGCTCCCCGGATCCGGCACCAGATCGACGACTTCACCACCGTGCTCGCCCTGGTCGCCGCCGGTCAGGGCGTCGCCCTGGTCCCCCACCTCGGCACCGCCCAGCCCCCGCCCGGCGTCGTCCTCACCCGCCTGCCGATGTACCGCCGCACCCGCGCCGCCTTCCGGGCCGGGGCGGGCTCCCACCCGGCCATCTCCGCCTTCGTCTCCGCCCTGCACACGGCCGTCCCGCCGGGGCTCGGCAGCGGCGCCTGAGAACGCACGAGGCCCGGGGCGCCGGCACGGCCACCCCGGGCCTCCCGCGCTCCGGCTAGCCGGCCAGGCAGCTCGGCCCGAGCAGCTGCTTCAGGTCGCCGAACAGGGCCGGGTCCGACTTCACCCGGTGCCGGTCCAGCCGGAGCACCGTCGTCTTGGCGCGGCCCTCCAGCCGTACCCGCACCTCGGTGGTGCCCTTGTGGTGGGTCAGCACCTCGCTGAGCCGGGCGATCAGCGGCGGGGTGACCTTCCCGCTCGGGATGTTGATGGTGATCGGCGCCTCGGCGTGGGCGTTCGACAGGTCCGGGACGGACAGCTCCATGCCCATCAGCCGCGGCACGTCCTCCCGCTTGTCGAGCTTGCCGCGCACGAACACCACGGCGTCCTCGACCAGTTGGGAGGAGACCAGCTGGTAGCTGGCCGGGAAGAACATGCAGTCGATGGAGCCCGCCAGGTCCTCGACGGTGGCGATCGCCCAGGCGTTGCCCTGCTTGGTCATCTTCCGCTGGAGGCCCGAGATGATGCCGCCGATGGTGACGATCGAGCCGTCCGGCCGCTCGGCGAGGTCGGCGACCGCGCAGTCCGACTTGTCGGCGAGCACGTGCTCGATGCCGTGCAGCGGGTGCGAGGAGACGTACAGGCCGAGCATCTCCCGCTCCTGGGTGAGCAGGAAGGACTTGTCCCACTCCTCCTCGGAGAAGACGACGTCCAGCCCGAAGCCGGGCTCGTCCGAGGTGGCGTCGCCGCCGAAGAGGTCGAACTGCCCCTCGGCCTCCTTGCGCTTGACCCCGACGACGTTGTCGATCATCGGCTCGAACTGCGCGCTCAGGCCCTTGCGGGTGTGCCCGAGCGAGTCGAACGCCCCGGCCTTGATCAGCGATTCGACGGTCCGCTTGTTGCAGACCACCGACTCCACCTTCTCCAGGAAGTCCGGGAAGGAGCTGAACTTCCCCTTGGCCTTCCGGGTGCGGATCATCGACTCGACCACCGGCCCGCCGACGTTGCGGATGGCGGTCAGGCCGAACCGGACGGTGTCGCTGCCGTGCGGCGTGAAGTCGGAGTCCGACTCGTTGACGTCCGGCGGCAGCACCTGGATGCCCATCTTGCGGCACTCGTTGAGGTAGACCGCCGACTTGTCCTTGTCGTCCTTGACGGAGGTGAGCAGGCCGGACATGTACTCGGCCGGGTAGTTGGCCTTGAGGTACGCCGTCCAGTACGAGACCAGCCCGTACCCGGCGGTGTGCGCCTTGTTGAACGCGTAGCCGGAGAAGGGGACCAGGACGTCCCACACCGCCTGGATGGCCGCGTCGGAGTAGCCGCGCTCGCGGCAGCCCTTCTGGAAGGGGACGAACTCCGCCTCCAGGATCTCCTTCTTCTTCTTGCCCATCGCGCGGCGCAGCAGGTCGGCCTGGCCGAGCGAGTAGCCGGCCAGGATCTGCGCGGCCTTCTGCACCTGCTCCTGGTAGACGATCAGGCCGTAGGTGGGCCGGAGCACCTCCTCCAGGGGCTTCTCCAGCTCCGGGTGGATCGGGGTGATCTCCTGCTGGCCGTTCTTGCGCAGCGCGTAGTTCGTGTGGGAGTTGACGCCCATCGGGCCCGGGCGGTACAGCGCGAGGACGGCCGAGATGTCCTCGAAGTTGTCGGGCTTCATCAGCCGCAGCAGCGAGCGCATCGGCCCGCCGTCGAGCTGGAAGACGCCCAGCGTGTCGCCGCGGGCGAGGAGTTCGTAGGTGGGCTTGTCGTCGAGGGGCAGCTCAAGAAGGTTGATCTTGATGCCCTTGTTCTTCTCGATCGCCTTGACGGCGTCGTCCATGATCGTCAGGTTGCGCAGGCCGAGGAAGTCCATCTTCAGAAGGCCGAGGCCCTCACAGGTGGGGTAGTCGAACTGCGTGATGGTGACGCCGTCGGTGTGCCGGGTCCAGACCGGGATGTGGTCGGTCAGCGGCTCCGCGGACATGATCACGCCGGCCGCGTGCACGCCGGGCTGACGGATCAGGCCCTCGATGCCGCGTGCGGTGTCGATGACCTTCCGCACGTCCGGGTCGTTCTCGTACAGCCCCCGGATCTCGCCCGCCTCGCTGTAGCGGGGGTGCGTCGGGTCGGTGATGCCGGACAGCGGGATGCCCTTGCCCATGACGTCCGGCGGCATCGCCTTGGTGATCCGGTCGCCCATCGCGTAGGGGTAGCCGAGGACCCGGGAGGAGTCCTTGATGGCGGCCTTCGCCTTGATGGTGCCGTACGTGACGATCATGGCGACCTTGTCGGACCCCCACTTCTCCGTCACGTAGCGGATCACGTCACCGCGCCGGCGCTCGTCGAAGTCGATGTCGACGTCGGGCATGGAGATGCGCTCGGGGTTGAGGAAGCGCTCGAAGATCAGGCCGTGCGGGATGGGGTCGAGGTCGGTGATGCCCATCGCGTACGCGACCAGCGAACCGGCCGCCGAACCACGGCCCGGGCCCACCGCGATGCCCTGGCTCTTGGCCCACATGATGAAGTCCGCGACCACGAGGAAGTACGCCGGGAACCCCATCTGGATGATGGTGTCCATCTCGTACTCGGCGAGCTTCCTGTGCTCCTCGTCGTACCCGTTCGGGAAGCGCCAGTCCATGCCCTCCCAGACCTTGGACCGGAAGAACTCCGCCTCGGACTCGAAGCCCTCCGGGATCGGGAAGCGGGGCATCAGGTTCTTGAACTTGAACATGCCCTCGGTGTCGACCCGGGAGGCGACCAGCAGCTGGCTGTTGCGGCAGCCCTCCTGCCAGGCGTCCGAGGAGTCCAGCGCGTACATCTCGGCGGCGGACTTGATGTAGTAGCCGGTCCCGTCGAAGCGGAAGCGGTCCGGGTCCGAGAGGTTCTTGCCGGTCTGCACGCAGAGCAGCAGGTCGTGGGCAGCGGCGTCGGCCTCGGTGGTGTAGTGCGAGTCGTTGGTGACCACCGGGGGGATGTTCAGCTTCCTGCTGATCTCCAGCAGCCCGTCGCGGACCCGCTTCTCGATCTCCAGGCCGTGGTCCATGAGCTCCAGGAAGTAGTTCTCCTTGCCGAAGATGTCCTGGTAGTCGGCGGCGGCCTTCACGGCCTCGTCGAACTGCCCGAGCCGCAGCCGGGTCTGCACCTCACCGGAGGGGCAGCCGGTGGTGGCCATCAGCCCGCCGGACAGTTCGGAGATCAGCTCCTTGTCCATCCGGGGCCACTTCACCAGCCAGCCCTCGGCGTACGAGCGCGAGGTCAGCTTGAAGAGGTTGTGCAGGCCCTCCTTGTTCCGGGCCCAGATGGTCTTGTGGGTGTACGCGCCGGACGCCGAGACGTCGTCCTTCTTCTGGTGCGGCTGGCCCCACAGGACGCGCTTGGTGTTCGACCGGGACTCGGGCGCGACGTACGCCTCGATGCCGATCACCGGAGTGATCCCCGCGTCGGTCGCCTGCTTGTGGAACTCGGCGGCGCCGTACATGTTCCCGTGGTCGGTCATCGCGACATGGGTCTGCCCCAGCCGCTCGACCTCCTTGAACATCTGCTTCAGCCGGGCGGCACCGTCCAGCATCGAGTACTCGGTGTGGACGTGCAGGTGCGCGAACGGCTGGTCGCTCAAGGCGGGGCCTCCGGAGGCTCTGGTGCTGATCTGGTGGGCCGGCGAACGTGCAGGTCACAGGAGTTTCCCCTGGAAATGGCGGTGGCCCGGAACACCTCTCGGGGTCCGGACCATCACTCACACGTTCACGCGTCCACTCTAGCCCGCCCCTCCCGGGGAGACGCACCCCCGCAACCCTCCGGCCGGAGCGAGCCCGGCCAGCCGCGCTCCGGCCGTGTTACTGACCTCCGGTTCCTCGATCGGGTCGTCCCGGAGGAACGCCAGCCGGGCCCGCACCTGTGGCGTGTCCGGGGCGTGTTCCGCCCCCAGCAGGCGCGCGTCCGCCTCGCAGTCCCAGAGCGACTCGGTGTACGCCTCCGCCATCCCGGCCGAGCCCAGGGCCGCCAGCGCTTCCAGGTACGCGGCCCGCTCGGACGAGTGCGGCGTCTGCAGCCAGAACCGGCGCAGCAGCGACACGGCGTCCGCCGCCTCGGGACCGAACCGTGCCAGCCCGCGTGCCAGGCGCATCGGACCGCACCAGGCACGATCCACCCAGGCCCGCTCCAACTCGGCGACGAGGGCCGGAACGTCCCGCTCCTCACCGTGCCCCACCGCCGAACCCGCCCCAGCCCCTGCGCGCTCCCGCCACGCGGACGCGGACGCCCCCAGCGCCCCCAGCGCCCCGCGGGCTCCCAGCGCCTCCCGGGCCTCCGCCGAGCCGCCGAGCGCCAGCAGCCCCAGAACCCGGACAGCCCGCGCACGGGCCTCTTCGGCCCCGGACAACACCTCGACCACCGGCCCGAGCGGCAACTCCAGATCCCGGATCAACCGCGCGAGGTAGCGCCCCCGCTCGTCGACGCGCGGATCCCAGCACCACTCCCACCGGATGCACCCGTACACCAGCTCCGCAGCCGCCCCCGGATCCTCCGCCGCCATCAGCGCACCCAGGCCCCGCCCCCGCTGCAACAACCCCGGCAGCGTCCCCGCCGGCGCGTACTCGTATCTCCGCTCTGCCACGCCCCCATCGTGCCCCAGCCCCCTTCGCCGGCGACAAAAGGCCGCCGCACAGGAAGTCGGCCCGCCCGACTTCCTGTACGGCCCCGGTCAGCCGACCTCGCCGTCCCGTGGAGCGAACACGCAGAACTCGTTCCCCTCGGGATCCGCCAGCACATGCCAGTGCACCTCACCGCTGGGCCCCCGCACCACCGTCGCCCCGAGCGTCACCAATCGGGCCGCATCACCCCACACGTCCAGGTGCATCCGGTTCTTGACCGTTTTCGCCTCCGCCACCGGATTGATCCAGATCAGCGGTCCATTCCCGCCCGGATCCACGATCGGAACACCCCATCCGTCCGGCAGTTCCACCCCGTCGATCGACTGCCTGCGCACGTACCCGATCGCCGCGCACCACCAGTCCGCCAACCCCTCGTGGTCCCGTGCGTCCAGTGCCAGATCCTTGAACCGCGCGGGCGCCCCGCTCTCGTCGCTCATGCGCTGCACCCAACCAGCAATCCCACGTCCCCGCATTCCAATTGCCCCCAGGCCAGGGCTTTCCGGGCACCCCGCCGGCCCGATGGACACGCCGCCGCGCGGATGGGTGCAACGTTTCGCCCCACTCACCGCATCAAAGTGATGACGGACCACGGAAGGGGGAGGGGCGACGCACTCCAGGGGGCCTCAGCGAGTGCGCATTCAGCAGAGCTCCGAATTCTTCCGCATTCATTGAGTTCGCACACGGACAATTTCCTCGAAGCCGAATTCCACCCCTGTTGCAAACCCGTGACACTTGCCCCCGGAAAATCGTTCGCCCCACAAGGACCGGGAGTTAGCATTCCGGAATGGAATCGAATCCCTCTCCGATACGGAATTCCTCCGACGACCACGCCGCCGACCCCCGCCCGCCCCGCAGGACGCCGCTCCGGCTGGCCCGCTCCGGTGCGACCTTCGTAGGGGTGAGCGTCGTGTCAGGCGTGCTGCTGGCGGGCCTCGCCCTACCGGTCGCCGGTGGCATCGGACTGACCGCCAAGAGCACGGCGGAGGGCTTCGACGACATTCCCGACGACTTCAAGACCCCGCCGCTCACCCAGGCCACCCAGATCTTCGACGCCAAGGGCGGCCTGATCGCGAAGGTCTACGAGCGCGACCGCACCGTCCTGCCCCCCGACCAGATGTCGCCGTACATGCGCCAGGCCCAGGTCGACATCGAGGACGCCCGCTTCTACGAGCACGGCGCCGTCGACCTCAAGGGCGTCCTCCGCGCACTGAGCAAGAACGCGGAGAGCGGCACCGCCTCCCAGGGCGCCTCCACCCTCACCCAGCAGTACGTGAAGAACGTCAACGTGGAGAAGGCCGGCGACAACAAGGGCGCCGTCCTGGAGGCCCAGCGCAAGACCCTGGGCCGCAAGATCCAGGAGCTCAAGATCGCGATCAAGCTGGAGGAGGACCTGCCCAAGGACCAGATCCTCACCAACTACCTCAACATCACGTACTACGGGAACGGCGCCTACGGCGTGGAGGCCGCCTCCCAGCGCTACTTCAGCAAGGACAACAAGGACCTGACCATCGCCGAGGCCGCCACCCTCGCCGGCCTCGTCCAGAACCCGTCGCAGTACGACCCGAAGCTGCACCCTCAGGCCGCGCAGAAGCGCCGGGACACCGTCATCGACAAGATGCTGGAGAACAGGCACATCACCGCCGGCCAGGCGAAGGAGGCCAAGGCCGCCCCACTGGGCCTCAAGTACAAGGAGCCGCACAACGGTTGCATCACCGCCAAGGCAGGCATGGGCTTCTTCTGCGACTACGTCCGCAACGTCGTCAAGCAGGACCCGGCCTTCGGCAAGAGCGCCGAGGACCGCAAGAAGCTCTGGGACACCGGCGGCCTGAACATCCACACCACCCTCGACCCGGACAAGCAGGCCGCCGCCCAGAACGCGGTGAGCAGCAAGGTGGCCGTCACCGACACCGTCTCCGCCGCCGCCAGCATGGTCGAGCCGGGCACCGGCAAGATCCTCGCCATGGCCCAGACCCGCCCGTACGGCCTGGACACGACCAAGAACCAGACCGTCGTCAACCTCAACGTCGACGCCGCGATGGGCGGCGGCAACGGCTTCCAGCCCGGCTCCACGTTCAAGCCGGTCGTCGCGGCCGCGGCGCTGGAGGCGGGACTGCCGCCGGTCCAGGAGTACACGACCCCGAACAAGATCGAGTACCCGACCATGAAGACCTGCGAGGGGACTTGGCGCAACGAGACCAGGCCCAGGACAGTGGTGCCCAACGAGTCCGCGAGCGAGAAGGGCACGTACCAGCTGAAGGAGGCGATGGCCCGGTCGGTCAACACCTACTTCGTGCTGATGGAGCAGGAGATCGGCCTCTGCGCGGTCAAGCAGATGGCCAACAAGCTCGGCATCACCGCCAAGGCCAGCGGCAAGCCACTGGAGGAGGTCCCCGCGATGGCCCTGGGCGTGGAGGAGATGAGCCCGCTGACCATGGCGGGCGTGTACGCCACCTTCGCCGCCGAAGGCACCCACTGCGACCCGATCGCCATCACCAAGATCACCACCGTGGACGGCAAGGACGTCCCCGTCCCGGCCGGCCACTGCGAGCGGGCCTTCTCCGAGACGACGGCACAGGAGATGAACACCGTCCTGAACGGCGTGACCAAGGACGGCGGCACCGGCTCGGAGCTCCACCTGGAGGACAACCGGCAGATCGCGGGCAAGACCGGCACCTCCGACCACAAGAGGGCCGCCTGGTTCGACGGCTACACCCCGCAGCTGGCCACCGCCGTCTGGCTCGGCGGCCCGGCGGGCGGCGTCGAGATGCGCGACATCACCATCAACGGGGACTACCACACCGAGGTGTTCGGCGCCGACGGCCCCGGCCCGATCTGGCGGGTCGCCATGAACGACGCCCTGCGCGGCACGCCCAAGCAGTCCCTGCCGATGGCCGACATCCCCGACCCGGTCACCAAGCCCGACCCGAGCACCACCGGAAGCCCCACCGGAAGCACCGACGCCCCGAGCACCACCCCCTCCGGCTCCCAGCACTGACCGGCCCCACCCCCACGGCACTTCACCCCGCCGAGCACCGGCTCGGCGGGGTGGAGCACCGGTGAAGCATCCGGGACCAGGGCGGCGCAGCCGCCGGGGCGTCCCCTCGCGCGCCCCGCCGACCGACCCGTCTCCCCCCTCACGCCCCGGTCCGCACCCCCGCGTTGGCCAGTACCTCGCCCACCGGCAGCGCCACGCTCTGCGCGGCGGACAGCCCCGAGGCCGCCAGGTGCGCGTCGGCGATCCGCAGCCCGGCACCGTACCCGGCGAAGTCCGGCAGCCCGACCGGCTCGTGCCCCAGCCGCAGCGCGGTCGCGTCCCCGAAGACGTACGGCGGCAGGTTCCCCATCCCCGTCACGTCGATCGCGGCCGTGATCCGCTCGTACGCGCCGTCCAACTCGGGGCCGGTGAGCGCCGTCGACCACGGGCCCAGGGCGTCCTCCCCCGCCAACTCCCGTACGAAGGCCTCGGCCAGGCCCTCCGCCACGACCTGCTCGCCGACGGTGACCGTCGCCGGGTCCCACACCACGTTGGCGTACCGGACGTTGTGGTGGACCTCGTGCGCCGCGGCGTGACCGATCTTCGCCAGGCTCGTCTCGGTCGGCCATATCACCAGCTGGATCGCCCCGGGGATCCCGCCCATCCCGAAGTAGCCGCCGCTGCGGACGGTCAGGTGCTCGTCGTCCGGGTTGCCGAGCACCAGCACCACGTGCACCGTCTCGGCGTGCCGCACACCCGGCACCGCGGCGTCGATCCGCTGCCACGCGGCCCGGACCGACTCCTCGACCCTGCTCCACACCCCCTCCTCCCGCATCCGCCGCACCGCGGGCAGGTACCGCTCGTCGTCCCGGTCGAGCCGGAACCCGCTCCCCATCGCCTGGTGCAGCCCCACCAGATCCACCGGCCCCATCACCCGGGACATCGCGCCCTCCAGCGGCCGGTACATCTCCCGCAATGCGCCGGCCCGCTCGCCGACCGGTCGCCGCAGCAGTTCGAGCATCGCGCTCGCCGTGTCATGAACCACGATCTCCATGCCCCGAGACCGTAGGACCTCACGTCACGTGAGGGTCAACTCCCGCCCCCGCGTTCAGCCCTCCCGGTAGTACGCCTCGATCGGCCCCCGCGCCTCGTCGAACAGCGCCGGCCCGTCGTGCGCCACCACCGGCCAGGCCCCCGAGGCCGGGTTGAGCTCGACCAGTTGCTCGGTCGCCAGCGCGTACACGACCCGCCCGATGCCCGAGCGGACCAGTGCCCCCGCGCACATGCCGCACGGCTGGCAGCTGGTGTACAGGGTGGCACGCGCGGCCGCCTCCTCGTCGAGCACCCGGGCGGCCCAGCGGGCGAGCTTGAGTTCCGGGTGCGCCGTGATGTCGTCGTCCCGCCGGACGGTGTTGTGCGCCTCGGCCAGCACCGTCCCGTCCGGTCCGGCCAGCAGCGAGCCGTACGGCGCGTCCCCGAGTTCCACGGCCCTCGCGGCGATCCCGATCGCGCGCCGCAGCAGCGCCTCGTCAGCCGTCGTGATCACGAACTCCTCCTCCACGCCTCGGACACCGCCGTCAGCGCCCGCCAGGCGGTCTCGGGCCGCCGGGTCTCCTCCGGGTCGCCGTGGTACGGGTCCAGCACCACGGCCTCGGCCCCGAGTCCTTGCAGTTCCCGCAAGTCGGCCACCACCTGTTCCAGGTCGCCGACCCCGGCGGGCCGGTCCGGGCCGGGCACCGGTTCGTCCGTCAGCCGCAGGGCGACCCGCGGCGCGAAGCCGGGCAGCTCGTGCCGCTCCAGCACCGACCGCATCCGCTCCACGGGCAGCCGCAGCGGGTGCCAGGCGTCGCCGAGCTCCGCCGCCCGTCGGATCGCCGCCTCGCTGTGGCCCCCGACCCACACGGGAGCGGCGGCGCCGTCGCCCTGCTTCACCCAGGACTCCCGCACGGCCCACAGGTACTCGTCCGTCAGCCGGCCCCGCGCGCCGAACGGCACCCCGAGCGCCTCGAACTCCTGCCGCGCCCAGCCGAGGCCGACGCCGAGCACGAACTGGCCGCCGCTGAGCCGGTGCAGGCTGCTGGACATCCGCGCCACCAGCAGCGGGTTGCGGTACGGCAGCACCAGGACGGTCGTGCCCAGCCGCAGCCGTCCGTCGGTCACTCCGGCCAGCCAGGACAGCGTCGCGAAGGGGTCGTAGAAGGGTTCCGGGTAGCGCTCGGCCACGTCCGCCGTCACGGCGACGTGGTCGGACACCATCACCAGGTCGAACCCGAGCCCCTCGACGACCCGCGCCCAGTCGCGCAACAGTCCGGGGTCGGTTCCGGGCCCGAAGTTCGGTACGTTGACGCCAAGTTGCATGCCACGAGGCTATTCCCGGGCACATCGCGCGGGGAACCCGATCCTCCCGGCAGAGACGGCTTCCCGCCGCGAATGTCCCGGTAATATCGCCGGATGGCCGCGAATCTCGACGAGACCGACTGGGCGATCATCGAACAGCTCCAGCAGGAGGGCCGGATCTCCCTCAGCGAGCTGGGCCGACGCGTCAACCTGAGCGCGTCCGCCACCACCGAGCGGGTGCGGAACCTGGAGTCGCTGGGCGTCATCACCGGCTACCACGCCACCGTCGACCTGGCCAAGGTCGGCTACCCGGTGCTCGCCGTCGTCCGGCTGAAGTACCCGGGCAACCGCCACCAGCCGCTGCACGAGCTGCTCGCCCGGCGCCGCGAGATCCTGGAGTGCCTGCGCACCACCGGCGACGACTGCTACACCCTCAAGATCGCCGCGACCTCCATGGAGCACCTGGAGACCCTGGTGGACTCCCTCGCCGGCTTCGGCTCCACCACCACCAGCGTCGTCTACAGCCAGACCCTCCCCCGCCGCGGCCCGGTCCGGCCGTAGACCGCCCATTCCCTCCGGGGCCGCGGCGGGAGCCGGCGGGCCGCTACTCCTCCAGGTCCACGAGGAAGTCCAGCGCCGCCGCCCAGGCCCGCTCCGCCGCCTCCGCGTCGTAGTCGTCCAGGTCCGGGTCGGTGAACAGGTGCCCGGCGCCCTGGTAGCGGTGCACCTCGACCTCCGCGCCCGCCCGCCGCATCCGCAGGTACCAGGCGTTCAGCCAGTCCTCCGGCTCGTGCGGGTCCGGCTCCGCCATGTGCAGCTGCACCGGGACGCCGGTCACCGCGTCCTCACGCAGGTCCGAGGTGCCGTGCAGGAGCAGCAGTCCGCGCGCCTTCTCGTCCGCCAGCGCCAGGTTCTGCGCGATCGCGCCGCCGAGCCCGATCCCGGCGTACACCAGCCCGCCCTCGGACAGCGGGGCGGAGGCGGTCACCGCGCGCCGGAGCAGCTCGTCCCCGCCGCCGACCTCCTCCTGGTAGGTCCGGGAGGCCTCGGAGTCGTCGAAGGTGCGCCCCTCGAACAGGTCCGGCGTGTGCACGGTGTGCCCAGCGGCGCGCAGCCGGTCGGCGGCGCCGCGCACGGCCGGGTTCAGGCCGTGCGAGGAGTGGAAGAGGACGATCTGGGCCACGGTCGGGTCCTTCGGCAAACGAGGTCAGGGATACCCACCCATGATCCCGCACCGCACCCCGGTACCACGCCCGAGGCGGCGCGTCAGCCCTGCGGGGTCCAGGCGGCCACCAGGTCGAGCAGCCCGGGGAAGCGGGCGTCGAGGTCCTCGACCCGTACGTGGCTGCGCCGCTCCAGCCCGTACTGGCGCTGCCGGGTGATCCCGGCCTCGCGCAACGCCCTGAAGTGGTGGGTGAGCGAGGACTTGGGCCGGTCGAGCCCGAACCACCCGCAGGAGTGGTCGAAGTCCTCGGACTCCAGCAGCAGCTTCCGGACGATGGTCAGCCGCAGCGGGTCGCTGAGCGCTCCGAGGACGGTCTCCAGCCGCAGTTCGTCGATGCCCGGCTCGGGCAGCGGCGCCGGCAGGTCGGCCGGCTCGGGGAGCACCTTGACGGCGGGTGCACCGGCCGTGGTCACGGGCCTGGTCAACTCCTCGACTCCTCACGTTCCCAAGGCTTCGTCGGCGCGTGCGGCGCCGTGACTCGGCATCAGCAATCAGTACGACTCAAATCGTACTGCATGCTAAGTTCGACTCAACTCGTACTGCTGCGGACCAGCAGCGCACCTCGGGAGGGAACAGTCATGCCCGCGACCCGGACCACCCCCGACCGGCCGACGGAACCGCACCGGCCGGCCCCCACCGCACCCGCACCCCCCACCGCATCCGCACCCCTGTGGTGGATCTGGCTGGCCGCCTACCCGGTCACCGCCGTGTTCGTGCTCTCCAACGCCGCCACCCCTCTGTACGTGCTGTGGCAGCACGACATCGGCTTCTCCAAGGGCACCCTGACCGTGGTGTTCGCCTTCTACATCGTCGGCCTGATCGGCTCACTGCTGGTCTCCGGAGTGGCCTCCGACCGGGTCGGCCGCAAGCCCGTCCTGCTGCCCGCCCTGGCGCTCGGCCTCACCGCCTGCCTGATCTTCGGGACCGCCACCAGCGTCGCCGCACTGATCGTGGCGCGGCTGTTCACCGGCATCGCGGTCGGCGCCGTGGTCTCGGCCGGGATGGCCGCGGTCACCGACGTCGCCGGGCCCGAGCGCAAGCGGACCGCCGCCCTGCTGGCCTCCTGTGCGATGGTCTTCGGCGCCGGCCTGGGCCCGCTGCTGGCCGGAGTGCTCTCCGAGCTGGCGCCCGCGCCGACCACCACCGTCTTCGTCGTCGAGGCCGCGGTCCTGGCCGGGGCGGTGCTGGTCGTGCTGCGGATGCCGGTGCGCCGGCCCGAGGGCGGCGGCCGGGGCGCCTGGATACGGGTGCCCGGCGTCCCGCGCGGCAACGGCCGTCAACTCGCCCTCGGCATCGCGGTGTTCGCGCCCGGCATCACCGCCACCTCGTTCGTGCTCTCGCTCGGCCCCTCGCTGCTGTCCGGTCTGCTCGGCACCACCAACCGGATCGTCGCCGGCGCCATGGCCTTCGCGATGTTCCTCGCCGCCACCGGAGTGCAGTTCGCCGTCCAGAGGCTGCGCCGCCGCACCGTCCTGACCGCCGGCGCAGCGGCCACCGCGCTGAGCATGGTCACCCTGGCCGTGGCCGTGCACACCGAGGCGGTGGCAGTGCTCGTCCTCGCCGCGCTGCTGGCCGGGGCGGGCCAGGGCATGGACCAGCTCGGCGGCCTGTCGCTGCTCAACGCCGGCATCCCGCCGCAGCGCCTCGCCGAGGCCAACGCCGCGTTCAACGTGGGCGGTTACGTCCCGGCCGGACTGCTGCCGGTCTCGGCCGGCTACCTCAGCGACGCGGTGGGCCTGACCAGCGGCGCCACCGTCTTCGCCGCCGTCCTGCTGGGCCTCGCCACCCTCGGCGGCCTGGTGGTCCTCGCCACCGGGCGCACGGTGACGGACCCCGTCTGACGGGCCGCCCGCAGACCCGGACCGCCGCGTCGCTCACCTGTTCGCAAGATTCCTATAGGTATGTTTTTTGTCCCCCTATGCCAGAACCATCAGCAGGGACATTCAAACTGCAAAGGAAGGCCTTGCAGCAACATTCCATCCCGATGGTATGTATGGGTTCCAGGCAACGACGGAGGGCAGGGCCATGGCCAAGCAGGAGCGGGCACGACGCACACGGGAGAAGGTCCTGACGGCCGCGGCCGAGGTGTTCGCCGTTCAGGGCTACGCCAGCACCACGCTGAACACCGTGGCCGAACGCATCGGCATGACCAAGGGCGCGCTCTACGGCCACTTCCCCTCGAAGCGCTCGCTGGCCCGGGCCCTGATCGACGAGTCCCGCCACACCTGGACGAGCCTGCACGCCGCGTACGACATCCCGGGCGCCGACGCCGCCGAGGTGCTCCAAGGCGTCGTGGTGGGCTTCACGGACCGGCTGCGCTCGGACGTGCGGCTACGGGCCGCGCTCCGGCTCGCGGTCGACCACCCCGACCTCGCCCCCGCCCGCTGCGACGTCCTCGCCGAGATGCACGACGCCCTGACCGACCTGGTCCGCCGCGCCCAGCGCGACAGCGGCTTCCCCGACCACTGCCCGCCCCTGGTCGCCGAACTGCTGCTGACCGTGATCCGGGGGCTGCTGACCACGGCCGAGCGCACCGCGGACAACACCACCCCGGACAACAGCACCGCCGACTGCGGCGGCACCGCGAACACCGTCGCCGCCAACAGCCCCGCCGACACCAGCCCCGCCCCCCGCAGCGGTGAGCCCCTGTGGCGGCTGCTCTTCACCGCCCTGTCCGCCGACCCGGCCCCGACCCCCGCCCTCCCCTGACGGGCCCACCGGAGCGCCCCGCTAAGACACCACGTCCTTGCGAGCGAACCCGCGGAACGCCAGCGCCAGCAGCACCACCGCGTACGACAGCGACAACGAGACCCCCTGCAGCATGCCGCCCCACTCCAGCTGCGGCTGCAGGGCGTCCGCCCAGGCGTACTGCCAGTGCGCCGGAAGCCACTCCCGCAGGTCGCCCAGTGCGGTGACCGCGTCCAGCACCCCGGTGATGATCGACAGGAACACCGCCCCGCCGACCGCCCCGAGCGGCGCGTCCGTCGCCGTCGAGAGCCAGAACGCCAGCGCGGCGATCACCAGCTCGCTCAGGAACACGAACGCCACCGCGATCGCGATCCGGGGCAGCGCCTCCCCGGCCGGCAGGCTGGCCCCGGCGGGCAGCTTCAGGTCACCCCAGCCGTACGCCACCGTCCCCACCACCAGCCCGATCGCGGGCAGCATGACGATCGCCACCGCCGAGAACGCCAGCCCGACCGCGAACTTGCGGGCCAGCAGCCGCGCCCGCGGCACCGGCGCGGCCAGCAGGTAGCGCAGCGAGGACCAGCTGGCCTCCGAGGCCACCGTGTCCCCGCAGAACAGCGCGACCGGGATCACCAGCATGAAACCGGTGCCCACGAACAGCATGGTGACCGCGAAGTTGGCCCCGGAGGCGGTGGCCAGGTCGATGAAGGTGGTCCGGTCCGGACGCCCCGGGGTGCCGCCGATCTGGAACGCCGCCAGGATGACGAACGGCATCGCGGCCAGTACCCCGCCGATCACCAGCGTGCGGCGACGGCGCAGCTGACGCATCGCCTCCACCCGCAGCGGCAGCGTCCGGCCCGGACGGTACCCCTCGGCATGGTCCGCCCCGGCGTGGTCCGACCCAGCGTGGTCCGAGGAGACCCCATCCGTAGTAACACCAGCGCTCACGCCGCACCTCCGATCAATGACAGGAACGCGTCCTCCAACCGCCGCTGCGGCCCGGCGCTCTCCACCGGCACCCCCAGCCGCACCAGCTCCGCCAGCAGCTCGCTCGCCGCGAGCCCGTCCAGCCGGACCAGCAGCCCGCCCCCGACGGCCTCCGCCGAGCCGACCCCGGCCAGCGCGCCGACCTTCTCGACCACCGACTCCGGGGCGTAGGACGCGGCCACCCCGATCATCAGCAGCTCACCGGCGCCGACGATCTCACCGACCGGCCCGGCCGTCACCAGCTGCCCGCGGTCCATCACCACCAGGTCGGTGCAGCTCTGCTCGACCTCGGCCAGCAGGTGGCTGGAGACGATGACGGTCCGCCCGCCCGCCGCGTACCGGATCATCACCTCGCGCATCTCGCGGATCTGCGGCGGGTCCAGTCCGTTGGTCGGCTCGTCCAGGATCAGCAGGTCCGGCATCCCGAGCATCGCCTGCGCGATGGCGAGCCGCTGCCGCATGCCCTGGGAGTACGTGCGCACCGCGCGGTCCAGCGCCTCGCCGAGCCCGGCGATGGCCAGCGCCTCGTCGAAGCGCGCGTCGGCCTCCGGGCGCCCGGTGGCCTGCCAGTACAGCCGCAGGTTGGCCCGCCCGGTGAGGTGCGGCAGGAAGCCCGCGCCCTCCACGAAGGCGCCGACCCGCGAGAGCACCGGCGCCCCGGGGCGGATCAGGTGCCCGAAGACCCGGATCTCCCCGGCGTCCGGCCGGATCAGGCCCATCAGCATCCGCAGCGTGGTGGTCTTGCCCGCGCCGTTCGGCCCGAGCAGGCCGAGCACCTGGCCCTGCTCCACCCGGAAGCCCAAGTCCCTTACGGCGTAACGGTCCTGGGAACCCTTGTAGCGCTTGCTCAGCCCGCTGATCCGCAGCGGCACCCCGGCCAGTTCCGGATCGAACTCGGGGCCCGAGGACGTACCGGCCACCGAACGCCGCCGCCGCGCCCACGGCACCAGCACCAGCCCCGCGGCCACCACCACGGCCGCCACCGGCAGCATCCAGGTCCGCGCGGGCAGCGGAGCCGCCTCCGTGACCAGCTCCCGCACCGTCGGCGCGGCGAGCGCCCCGGCCACGGCCACCCGGTAGGTGGCCGGCTCGTTCGGCGAGGCGTACGCGAGGTCGGTGGAGGCCAGCACCAGCCGCAGCCGGTGCCCGGCCGGGAAGTCGTGGTCCACGGCGGGCAGCCGGACCGTCACCGTCTTCCCCTCGTCCGCGCCCGTCACCCGCAGCGGAGCCGCGAGCTGCTCCGGCAGCACCGCCTTGCCGTCCGGGCCGACGTCGTACACCTTCGCGAACAGCACCGCGTCCGGCCGGTCCGCCTTCACCCGCACCGGCACGGTCGGCTGTCCGGTCAGGTGCAGCGAGGTGTCCAGCGGCGCCGAGTCGAAGGCGGCGTTCTGCCCGGGGAAGTCCAGCGACAGCCCGGCCCCGAGCGCGGCCGCCTGGCTCAGCGCGCCGATCCCCGGCAGCGTCGAGATCCCGGGCGGCGCCCCGCCGGGCGGGTTGGCGACGGTCCTCTCCCCACCCGCCAGCTCGACGGACCGCGTTCCGGTGCCGCCGAGCCCCGGGTAGCGGTCGGCGTCGGCGCCACGCAGCACGGCCTGGAAGCCGGTCGAGTCGACGCCGCCGGTCCGGGTGACCCGGAAGCCCGGGCCGGTGTCGTTGCCGAGCCCCTTCAGGTAGTGGTCGAACCAGGCGGTCACCCGGTCGTCCACCCGGGCGCTGGTGTCCGTGCCGCCGTCGTGCCCGCCCGCGAACCAGTCCACCGAGACGGGCGCGCCGTTGGCCGCCACCGCCCGGGCGATCCGGTCGCCCTGGTCCAGCGGGAACAGCGAGTCCTGCTGCCCCTGCACCACCAGGGTGGGCGCCTTGAGCTGCGCCGCCACCGAGGACGGGCTGGACCTGTCCAGCAGTGCCACGGCCTCCGGGTCGGCGTGGCCGGCGGTCGCGACCCGGTCGTACATCTGGCACAGCGACTCCAGGAACCGCCCGCACCCGACCTGCCCGTCCGCCACCGCCGGATCCGGCTTTCCGGCGTCCGGGTTCGCCCCGCTGCGCGGCGCACCGCCCGAGGGCCCGAGACCGCCCGCCGAACCGGGGGCAGCCGAGCCGGTGGTGAAGAAGATCCCGGCCCACAGCTTCTTGAACACGCCGTCCGCCGCGCCCGAGCCGTCCACCCCCTGCGGGAACAGCGCGTCGGCCAGGTTCCACCAGGTGATCTGGGTGGCCACCGCGTCGATCCGGCGGTCGTACGCCGAGGCCAGCAGCGAGATCGCCCCGCCGTACGACGCCCCGGTGATGCCGACCCGCGGGTCGCCGGGCCCGTCGAGCTCCACCTCGGGGCGCTGGGCCAGCCAGTCCACCAGGTGCCTGACGTCCTCGACCTCGCGGTCGGGCGCGTTCAGGCCGATCTTCCCGCCGGAGTGTCCGAAGCCGCGCGCCGACCAGGTCAGCACCGCGTAGCCCTGCCGGGCCAGCTGCTCGGCGCGGTCCCGCTCGCCCTCCTTGGAGCCGCCGAAGCCGTGCGCGAGCAGGACGGCCGGTCGCGGGCTGGTGCCGGTGGTGAAGAAGGAGGTGTCCAGCTGGACCTGCTGGGTGCTGCCGGGCGTCTCCGGCATGCCGAGGAACCGGTCCTCCTGATGGACCGCCTGTTCACTGCCGGACGCCACCGTCGCCGTGCCGACCCCGGCGACCGCCACCAGGGCCACCGCCCCGGCCAGCACCCTGCGCCGCACCGACGTACCCCGGCCGCGCCACCGGCGCCATGCCCCACCGAACTCCATGGGGGCTGATCGTATCCGTCGTCCGGGTAGGCGTCCGATAAAGCCATCGGCCCTTTCCGCCCGGTTCGCCCCGTTCAATCCCGGTATCGCACGGCTCACCCGGCTCTCCCCCGGCCCGGACGACACCCCGAGAAGGCCCCTGTGCTCCGGCCGCCGCTCATCCTGCTCGTCACCGTCGCCGCCACCCGGGCGGTCGGCCGGATCGTCGACCAGGCCCTCCGGCGGATCTTCCACCTGTCCGACGACGCGAGCGCCCCGCGCCCCGGAAGGGGCGCGGGGCGCTGTGTGAAGCGGGGGGAGGCCGCAGGCGCCGGAGCGCCGGAGCCCACCCGCTACAAAACCCTCGTCATCGTCCGGTGCGGAATCCCGGCGTCGTCGTACACCGGCCCCTCCGCCACGTACCCCAGCCGCTCGTAGAACCCGAGCGCCCGCACCTGCGCGTGCAGCTCGACCTCGACTCCGCCGCGCTCCCGCCCGGCCGCCTCGATCGCCCGGACCAGTTCGACCCCGAGCCCCGTCCCCCGGGCCGCCGCCAGGACCGCGAGCCGCCCGAGCAGCACCCGCCCCTCGACGCCTCCGGTCAGCTTCAGGGCCTCCTCGCCGAAGATCAGCCGCCCGGTCCCCAGCGCGGCGCCGTCCGCGCCCACCGCCAGCACGTGCACCGAGGTGGCGTCGTACTCGTCGTACTCCAGTTCCTCCGGCACGTTCTGCTCGACGACGAACACCTCACGCCGCACCGCCCGCACCTGCTCCAGGTCGGCCTCCCCCTCGGCGACCCGCACGGAGACCGTCATCTCAGCTCTCCGACGCGATGACGTCCAGCGCCTTCTGCAGGTCGGCCGGGTACTCGCTGCTGAACTCGACCCACTGCCCGTCCGCCGGGTGCTCGAAGCCGAGCGACACGGCGTGCAGCCACTGCCGGGTCAGCCCGAGCCGCTTCGCCAGCGTCGGGTCGGCGCCGTACGTCAGGTCGCCCACGCAGGGGTGCCGCAGCGCGGACATGTGGACGCGGATCTGGTGGGTGCGGCCGGTCTCCAGCTTGATGGCCATGAGCGAGGCCGCCCGGTACGCCTCGATCAGGTCGTAGTGGGTGACGGACGGCTTGCCCTCGCGGGTCACCGCCCACTTCCAGTCCGAGCTGGGGTGCCGGCCGATCGGCGCGTCGACCGTGCCGCTCAGCGGGTCCGGGTGCCCCTGGACCAGCGTGTGGTAGCGCTTGTCCGTGACCCGGTCGTGGAACTGCCGCTTGAGGTCGGTGTAGGCCCGCTCGGACTTGGCGACGACCATCAGCCCCGAGGTGCCGACGTCCAGCCGGTGCACGATGCCCTGCCGCTCGGCGGCACCGGAGGTCGAGATCCGGTAGCCGGCCGCGGCGAGCCCGCCGATGACGGTCGGGCCGGTCCAGCCGGGGCTCGGGTGCGCCGCGACGCCGACCGGCTTGTCGATCAGCACGATGTCCTCGTCGTCGTGGACGATCCGCATGCCGTCGACCGGCTCGGCCACGATCCGCACCGGGGCGGCTGGGGCGGGGATCTCGACCTCCAGCCAGGACCCGGCGGTCACCCGGTCCGACTTGCCGGCCACGGCGCCGTCGAGCGTCACCTTGCCCTCGGCGGCCAGCTCGGCGGCCTTGGTCCGGGAGAAGCCGAACATCCGGGCGAGGGCGGCGTCGAGACGCTCGCCCTCCAGACCGTCGGGAACGGGGAGGCTGCGGATCTGCGCTGCGGTACTCACCCGTACGAGTATGCCGGAAACCCGACCGCGCCCCGCCCGCCGGCCGCCCGGCCCGGGGTCGGGCCCTACTTCTCGCCCTTCTCCGCCGGCTGGTGCACGCTCCCGTCCGGGTTGCTGCCCCGGAAGGAGAGCAGCACGACGAGGATGCCGCCGCAGACGATCGCCGAGTCCGCGAGGTTGAACACCGCGAAGTGCTGGACCGAGATGAAGTCCACGACGTGCCCGCGGAAGACGCCCGGCGCACGGAACAGCCGGTCGGTGAGGTTGCCGAGGGCGCCGCCGAGCAGCAGCCCGAGCGCGATCGCCCACGGGAGGCTGTACAGCCGGCGGGCGATCCGCCAGATCACCACGATGACGGCCGAGGCGATCATCGTGAAGACGACGGTCAGGGCCTGCCCCATTCCGAAGGCGGCGCCGGAGTTGCGGATCACCTGGAGGGTGACGACGTCGCCGATCACCTTGATCGCCGCATGGTTCTCCAGCCTGGCGACGACCAGCAGCTTGCTGCCGAGGTCGATCAGGAAGGCGAGCACCGCGACGACCAGCAGCACCCCGACCCGGCGCCGGCCCGCGGGCTTGTCCGCCGCGGCGGCGCCGGACGCGGAGTCCGCCTCCGCGGGCCCGGTCGGCTCCACGGAATCGGCCACGGCCACCTCCACGCCATCGGCGGGGTTCGGGACGGCGTCGTCCCTGGTCTGGGGGGAACCTTGCGTACTGATGATCCGCTCCGCTGCCGATATGAGCCGGTGAGGGCCTGAACGCGTCCGTACCGACGAGTCAGGCGACGTTACGGGGTCGAGCGTACGGCAAGCCCGACCCCCCGCGTCGCCCCGATGGCGCGGCCGGTCGGCCGCTCGGTGCCCCGGTTCAGCGGCGTTCCTGCTTGGCCTTGCACTGCACGCAGAGCGTGGCCCGCGGGAAGGCCTGCATCCGGGCCTTGCCGATGGCCTGTCCGCAGGACTCGCAGGTGCCGAAGCCGACACCCTCCAGCCGCGCCAGGGCGCGTTCCGTCTGGGCGAGGCTGTCCCGCGCGTTGTTGGCGAGCGCCAGCTCACTCTCCCGCGAGATGTTCTTCGTACCGGCGTCCACCTGGTCGTCACCGGCTCCGTCGTTGGAGTCGCGCATCAGGCCGGCGATCGCGGCGTCGGCGGCGTCGATCTCGCCGCGCAGCCGCTCCAGGTCGTTGATCAGCTCGTCGTGCAACTCGTGGACCTCGTCCGAGGTCCAGGCCTCCTCACCCGGCCGGACGGGCAGTGTCGCCGGGTCGACCGACTCGGCTCCGCGCGTCACGGTGACGGTGTCGGCGCTGCTCTTCTGAGGTGCGGTAGTGGTCACGGTCCCCTCCCCTGGATCGGCCGCCACGGCCTTGCGTGCCCGCTTGGTGGCGGTACCCGCGCCGGTTGCCTTCTCAGCCATGGCTTCGACCCCATCTACGAACGAATCGAGCCGCCGGTTCCCGGCGGCCTCCAGTGCCGGAACGATAATCCCGATCAAAACCGGTCACAACATGACATACCGATGCCTCACGATGATCCCACCCAGGCAGCCGCCCCAACCGCCACGCCCCGCGCGCTGACAGACTTGTGCCCACCTCGCCCCCGCCTAATCGCCCCCGCCGACCGGCCCGGACCGCACCCCGGACCCGCTCCCCCGAATCCCCTTGGACAAACCGTCTGGCCCGGCCGATACACTGGCCCTGCAAGGCGCAGATGGGACGAGTACCGACGTACGCAGCCACCAGCGACCCGGGGACGGTGCGAGCCCGGGGGTGTGCACGGCGGGAAGATCACCCCGGAGCCGCCGGAAGAACAGCCACCGCGGTGGCCCACTAGACCCGGCAGCAAGCCCAAACAAGAGGGCCGCGAACGCAGCACCGCGGCCAAGGAGGGTGGTACCGCGGGGCGGCTGGTCCGTCTCGTCCCTCCGGAGGATCCAGTCCCAGCATCCGCCGGAGGTAGACGCCCGCGATGACCACCTACAACCCCGTCCCCGCACAGGTGGACCTCCCCGCACTCGAACACCAGATCCTCTCCTTCTGGCAGGACAACAAGGTCTTCCAGCGCAGCCTGGAGCAGTCCGAGGGCCGCCCCGAGTGGGTCTTCTACGAGGGCCCGCCGACCGCCAACGGCATGCCCGGCGCCCACCACATCGAGGCCCGCGTCTTCAAGGACGTCTTCCCGCGCTACCGGACGATGAAGGGCTACCACGTCGCCCGCAAGGCCGGCTGGGACTGCCACGGCCTCCCGGTCGAGCTCGCCGTCGAGAAGGAGCTGGGCTTCTCCGGCAAGCAGGACATCGAGGCGTACGGCATCGCCGAGTTCAACGCCAAGTGCCGCGAGTCGGTGACCCGCCACACCGACGCCTTCACCGAGCTGACCACCCGCATGGGGTACTGGGTCGACCTCGACGAGGCCTACCGGACGATGGACCCGTCGTACGTCCAGTCCGTCTGGTGGTCGCTCAAGCAGATCTTCGACAAGGGCCTGCTGGTCCAGGACCACCGGGTCGCCCCCTGGTGCCCGCGCTGCGGCACCGGCCTGTCCGACCACGAGCTGGCCCAGGGCTACGAGACCGTCGTCGACCCCTCGGTCTACGTCCGCTTCCCGCTCACCAGCGGCCCGCTGGCCGACCGGGCCGCCCTGCTGGTCTGGACCACCACCCCGTGGACCCTGGTCTCCAACACCGCCGCCGCCGTCCACCCGGAGGTCACCTACGTGGTGGCCACCGACGGCAACGAGCAGCTGGTCGTCGCCGAGCCGCTGGTCGCCAAGGCGCTCGGCGAGGGCTGGGAGACCACCGGCGAGTCCTTCACCGGCGCCGAGATGGAGCGCTGGGCCTACCGCCGCCCCTTCGACCTGGTCGAGATCGAGAACGCCCACTACGTCCTCAACGCCGACTACGTCACCACCGAGGACGGCACCGGCATCGTCCACCAGTCCCCCGCCTTCGGCGCGGACGACCTCGCGACCTGCCGCAAGTACGGCCTGCCGGTGGTCAACCCGGTGCTCGGCGACGGCACCTTCGCCCCCGAGGTCCCGCTGGTCGGCGGCCAGTTCTTCAAGAAGGCCGACGAGGCCCTGGTCGCGGACCTCAAGGAGCGCGGCCTGCTCTTCCGCCACCTGCCGTACGAGCACAGCTACCCGCACTGCTGGCGCTGCCACACCGCGCTGCTCTACTACGCGCAGCCGTCCTGGTACATCCGGACCACCGCCGTCAAGGACGCGATGATCCGCGAGAACGAGGCCACCAACTGGTTCCCGGACACGGTCAAGCACGGCCGCTTCGGCGACTGGCTCAACAACAACATCGACTGGGCGCTCAGCCGCAACCGCTACTGGGGCACCCCGCTGCCGATCTGGCGCTGCGAGGAGGGCCACCTCACCTGCGTCGGCTCGCTGGCCGAGCTGTCCGAGCTCACCGGCACCGACCAGAGCGCCCTCGACCCGCACCGCCCGTACATCGACGACGTGACCTTCGCCTGCCGCGACTGCGGCGGCACCGCCACCCGCGTGCCCGAGGTCATCGACGCCTGGTACGACTCGGGCTCGATGCCCTTCGCCCAGTACGGCTACCCGTACCAGAACAAGGAGCTGTTCGAGAAGCGCTACCCGGCGCAGTTCATCTCCGAGGCGATCGACCAGACCCGCGGCTGGTTCTACACCCTGATGGCCGTCGGCACCCTGGTGTTCGACAGGAACAGCTACGAGAACGTCGTCTGCCTGGGCCACATCCTGGCCGAGGACGGCCGCAAGATGTCCAAGCACCTGGGCAACATCCTCCAGCCGATCCCGCTGATGGACCAGCACGGCGCCGACGCCGTCCGCTGGTTCATGGCGGCCGGCGGCTCGCCCTGGTCGGCCCGCCGGGTCGGCCACGGCACCATCCAGGAGGTGGTCCGCAAGACCCTCCTCACCTACTGGAACACCGTCGCCTTCCAGGCCCTGTACGCCCGCACCTCCGAGTGGGCCCCCTCCGCGAGCGACCCGGCCCCGGCCGACCGCCCGCAGCTGGACCGCTGGGTGCTCTCCGAACTGAACACCCTGGTCCGTGAGGTCGACGCGGCCTTCGAGGCGTACGACACCCAGCGCGCCGGCAAGCTGCTCTCCGGCTTCGTCGACGACCTCTCCAACTGGTACGTCCGCCGCGGTCGCCGCCGCTTCTGGCAGGGCGACGCCGCCGCGCTCGCCACCCTGCACGAGGCGCTGGAGACCGTCACCCGCCTGATGGCCCCGCTCACCCCCTTCATCACCGAGCGGGTCTGGCAGGACCTGGTCGTCCCGGTCACCCCGGACGCCCCGACCTCGGTGCACCTGGCCACCTGGCCCGAGGCCGACGAGACCCTGATCGACACCGAGCTCTCCCGGCACATGGCCCTGGTCCGCCGCCTGGTCGAACTGGGCCGTGCCACCCGCGCCGAGTCCGGCGTGAAGACCCGCCAGCCGCTCTCCCGCGCCCTGGTCGCCGCCCAGGGCTGGGAGGAGCTGCCCGCCGACCTGCGCGCCCAGATCGCCGAGGAGCTCAACGTCTCCACCCTGGAGTCCCTCGCCGAGGTCGGGGGCTCGCTCGTCGACACCACCGCCAAGGCCAACTTCCGCGCCCTGGGCAAGCGCTTCGGCAAGGGCGTCCAGGACGTCGCCAAGGCCGTCGCCGCCACCGACGCCGCCCGCCTGGCCACCGAACTGCGCGCCGACGGCCGGACCAGCATCGACCTGAACGGCGAGACGATCACCCTCTCCCCCGACGAGGTGATCATCACCGAAACCCCGCGCGAGGGCTGGGCCGTCGCCAACGAGTCCGGTGCCACCGTCGCCCTCGACCTGACCATCACCCCGGAACTCAAGCGCCTCGGCATCGCCCGCGACGCGATCCGCCAGATCCAGGAAGCCCGCAAGAACTCCGGCCTCGACGTAGCCGACCGCATCATCCTCCGCTGGCGCGCCACCACGGAGGAAACCGCCGAAGCGATCGCCGAACACGGCCCCCTCGTCGCCGAAGAGGTCCTCGCCACCGACTTCGCCGCCGGCGAAGCCGACTGGACCTCCGACACCTTCACCGACGAATCCCTCGGCCTCGCCTTCCAACTCCGCAAGGCCTGACCCCCCGAAAGCCGCCGCCCAGCTCCCCCGAGCCGGGCGGCGGTTTCCTTTTTTCCCCAACCCCCTCACCGGCGCCCACCCCCCCTCGTGGGCGCGCAGGCAGCGCCCCGCGCGCCCACGGGAAGCCGCACTCCTCGCCCGACCAGGCGAGAGGGAGCCGCCCCGGCGCCACCCACCCTCCCGAGAGCCCCCACCACCAGCCCCCCACGGAACACAAAAAAGGGCGCCCCCTCCCCGACCCGGAGGTCGGACAGGGGACGCCCTCAACAAACCCGGCTACAACCTCAGTTGTCGCCGTCCTCGTCAATCAGGAAGCCCCGCATCGGCGCCGGAGCCTGCTGCATCGGCTGCGGCGGCTGCGGCCGGACGGCCGCCATCGGCTGGGTCATCCCGGCCGGCTGCATCTGCGGCGCACCACTGTTGCCACCGCCCTGCCCGCCGAAGCTCGGCGCCGGCGCGTTCCCTCCGAAGGAGCTCTGCCCACCGAACGACGGCGAGTTGCCACCGAACGAAGGCTGGTTCCCACCGAAGGAAGGCGCGGAGCCCATCGAGCCCCCACCGGCCGGCGCCATCGACGACGCCGCCGGCGGCAGCGACGCGGTGGCGGGGATCCGCGGCGGCGCGAGCGAGTCGTCGGCCTGCGACTCCAGCTGACGCAGCTGGGTCTCCAGGTACGACTTCAGACGCGTCCGGTACTCACGCTCGAACGCCCGCAGGTCCTCGACCTTGCGCTCCAGCGTGGCCCGCGCGGACTCCAGCGACCCCATCGCGACGCGGTGCTTCTCCTGCGCGTCCCGCTCCAGGGCGTCGGCCTTGGCCCGGGCGTCGCGCTCCAGACCCTCGGCCCGGCTGCGCGCCTCGCCGACGATCTTGTTGGCCTCGGAGCGGGCCTCGGAGATCGCCTGGTCGGCGGTCTGCTGGGCGAGCGCCAGGACGCGGGCAGCGCTGTCGCCACCGGGACCCTGCTGCTGCATCGGGCCGCCGAGCGGGCCGCCCATCTGCTGCGGCGGGCCACCCATGGGGCCGCCCATCGGCTGCATCTGCTGCTGCTGGCCCATGCCCTGGCCCATCGGGTTGCCCATCTGCTGCGGGCCACCGGGACCGCCCATGGGCTGGAGCATCTGACCACCCATCGGCTGGACCAGCTGCTGCTGGCCGCCCATGGTCTGGTTCATCTGCTGCGGGCCACCGGGGCCCATCGGACCGCCCTGGCCGGCCGGGAGCTGCGGCGCACCGGAGGGCAGGCCGAGCGGCTGGTTGCCCATCTGCTGCTGCTGGGGACCACCGGGGCCCATCTGCTGCGGGCCGCCGGGGCCCATCTGCTGCTGGCCACCCGGACCCTGCTGGCCGGGGACCGGCGGGCCGGATATGGCGGCCGGGACGGGAGCGGCCGGACGCTGGGCGTCCTGCGGCGGCTCCTTCCGCATGTTGGCCTGGTTCTGCGCGGCGGCGCGAGTCGCGGCGGCCAGCTTGGCGCGCAGGTCCTCGTTCTCCCGGAGGAGGCGGGTCAGCTCCGCCTCGACCTCGTCGAGGAAGGCATCGACCTCGTCCTCGTCATAGCCTTCACGCAGGCGGACGGTCGTGAACTGCTTGTTCCGAACGTCCTCGGGGGTCAATGGCATCTCTTCACCTCAACGTGATCGTCGGCACACCGGCATCCTGTCGCATCGCTCACCTACGACTAGGGGTGCACAAGCGAGATCAGGACATACACAATGATCATCAGTACGAAGAAGGACAGGTCGAGCGCCACGCCCCCGAAACGCAACGGCGGAATGAACCGCCGAAGAAGCTTGAGCGGCGGATCCGTGACAGTGTACGTGGCCTCCAGGACCAGGACCATGGCCTTGCCGGGCCGCCACGAACGCGCGAACTGGAAGACCCAGTCCATGACCAGTCGAACGAGCAGGAACACCAGGAAGACGGTCAGGGCGTAGTAGAGCACCGCCCACACGATGTCCATCGCGTTTCCCTCTCCCCGGTCCCGGGCCCTAGGGCCTGCCGCTCGTCACCTGTCGCCAACCACTGTTGATCAGATCCACACGTAAAGTCGTGGCCGGGTCAGCTCTGGTTGAAGAACCCACCCTCGGCGATCCGAGCCTTGTCCTCCGCCGTGACATCGACGTTAGCAGGCGACAGCAGGAACACCTTCTGTGTCACGCGCTCGATACTGCCGTGCAGACCGAAGACGAGTCCAGCGGCGAAGTCTACGAGTCGCTTCGCGTCCGTGTCGTCCATCTCGGTCAGATTCATGATCACGGGGGTACCGCCGCGGAACTGTTCCCCGATGGTACGGGCCTCGTTGTAGGTCCGGGGGTGCAACGTGGTGATGCGGTAGGGCTCTCGTTCGTTCACTACCTTGGGCATGATCACCGGTGCGCTCTTCTCCAGGTTGTGGCGGCGTTCGGGTGTGATGGACGACACGGGGGCCATCCTCGGGGTCTCCTGCCGGATCGGCACCGCGGCCGGGACCGGCTGCGGGGTGATCGAGGAGACCGGAGCGGGGGCGGGAGCGGCTGCCGGCCGGGGGATGTCCTCGGTCCGCTGCCCGGTACGGATCGGCTCGGGGTCCGCGTCGTAGTCGTCGTCGGGGTCGTACCCCTGGCCGTCGTACGTCTCGTCCTCCACGAGGCCGAGGTAGACCGCCATCTTGCGCATTGCGCCGGCCATGCTCCTGTCTCCTCCGCTCATGGCCACCTCGCTGGCGCTCGGTGGCTGCTTCGCGAAGCCGCGCACCTTCCATCGGTCGCGCGCTCCGCTCGCTCCGTGCGAACCGTCCCCGCGGCCGGGGCCACGGCCCTGCCTGCGGATTCCCCGGCCGGCCCGCGACGGCCCGTCAAGGCGACGCGCCGTCAGAGTCCGTGGGCTGGAGGCCGCGGAGCTGCGATCCACGGTTGGCTAGCGCTTCTGAAAGCTGCTAGTTTCTGTCCTATTTTGTCCTGCAGTCTGATCTACTACCCGGTGACGTTACCCGAGGGGTGACCTCACTCCGAGTACCGCCGTTCCGACGCGCACATGTGTCGCTCCGGCGGCAATCGCCTGCTCAAGGTCACCGCTCATGCCTGCGGAGACCATGGTGGCAGCCGGATGGGCCGCCCGTACGGCGGTTGCGATTTCCGCCAGCCGCTCGAAGGCGCGGGCCGGGTTCCCGGCCAGCGGACCGGCCAGTGGAGCGACGGTCATCACACCGTCCAGGCGAAGCCCGGGCGTGTCGGCGATCGCGTCGGCGAGTTCCGCGACGTCCTGGGGGGCGACCCCGGCCCGGTGCGCGCTCTCGCCGCCCGCGGCGGCGCCGCTGATCGACGCTTCCTTGTCGAGGGCCACCTGCACCAGGCAACCGAGCTCCGGCCGCCCGGACTTGAGCACGGCCGCCGAGAGCGACTCGACCAGCCGCAGCCGGTCGACCGAGTGCACGTGGTTCGCGTACCGGACGACCGAGCGGACCTTGTTGGTCTGCAGCTGTCCGACGAAGTGCCAGTCAAGAGGAAGGTTTCTGCACTGCTCGGCCTTGGGCGCGGCGTCCTGGTCCCGGTTCTCCGCGACGTCCGTCACACCCAGTCCGGCCAGCAGTGCGGTGTCCTCGGCCGGGTAGGTCTTGGTGACGACGATCAGGGTGACGTCCTCGCGCGGACGTCCGGCGGCCGCACAGGCGTCCGCGATCCGCCGCTCGACCACTTCGAGGTTGGTGCCGAGTTCCTCGTACCGGGCCAGCTGGCCCTCCGTCAGAGCCTGCGAGAACGCGGCGCTCCCCGGGAACGGTCCGTAGATGTCGTTCGTCATCAGTGATCAGAGCCCAACCAGACGTAGCTCGCGAGCCGGCCCGTGCGCTGCTCGCGGCGATAGGAGAAGTGATCGGCGGATTCGAGGGTGCAGACCGGGGAACGCACCAGCTCGGTGACCCCTGCCGCGGCCAGCTGGGCCGCGACTCCCTCCGGCACGTCCAGCGCCGGGGTCCCCCAGGAGGTCTCGGCGAAGGCCGCCGGGACGACCCCGGCGACCTCGGCGCGCAGCTGGGCCGGCACCTCGTAGCACCGACCGCAGACCGCGGGGCCGGTGGCGGCGGTGATCCGCGCCGGCTCGGCCCCCAGTTCGACCATCGCACTGACGGCCGCGGCCACCACTCCGGCCGCCAGTCCGGGCCGGCCCGCGTGGGCCGCGCCCACCACGCCCGCCACCGGGTCGGCCAGCAGCACCGGGGTGCAGTCCGCAGTCAGCACCGCGAGCGCGAGCGGCCGGTCGGTGACCACCGCGTCCACCGTCGGGGCCTCGCCCAGCGGCTGGCGCTCGGTCACCACGGCCACCTCGGCGCCGTGCACCTGGTTCATCCAGACCACGTCGGCCGGGTTCAGCCCCAGCTCCCGGGCCGCGATCTCCCGGTTCTCCCGGACGGCCTCCGGGTCGTCCCCGACCGCGCCGCCGAGGTTGAGCTCCCCGTACGGCGAAGTGCTCACCCCGCCCCACCGATCGGTGAAGGCGAAGTGAGCACCCGCGCGGACAGCGTGATCGATCACTTAAGGAAATCCGGGACGTCGAGCTCCTCGGCCGGGCTCTCCACGAACGGCTGCCGGGTCGACTGCTGCACCTGCGGCGGCACCGAAGCGGCGGTGGTCGTGGCGGCCTGGGTCTCGGCCGAACGCGTCGGGGCGGCCTGGGCCTCCCCCTCGGACCGGGACGTCACCGAGCCGATGCTCCCGTACGACGGACGGCCGGCCGGGCGCTCCGGGGCGGCCGGCGGGGTGGCCGGGGCGGCGGGGGTGGTGGACTTCACCACCGGGTCGCGGACGATCGCCGGCGGCTGACCGCCGTCGAAGCCGGCCGCGATGACGGTGACCCGCACCTCGTCGCCGAGCGCGTCGTCGATGACCGCACCGAAGATGATGTTCGCCTCGGGGTGGGCGGCCTCGCTGACCAGCTGGGCCGACTCGTTGATCTCGAACAGGCCGAGGTCGGAGCCGCCCGAGATGGACAGCAGCACGCCGCGGGCGCCGTCGATCGAGGCCTCCAGCAGCGGCGAGGAGATCGCCATCACGGCGGCCGCCTTGGCACGGTCCTCGCCGCGGGCCGAGCCGATGCCCATGAGCGCCGAACCGGCGTCCGACATGACGGACTTGACGTCGGCGAAGTCGAGGTTGATCAGACCCGGGGTGGTGATCAGGTCGGTGATGCCCTGGACACCGGAGAGCAGGACCTGGTCCGCCGAGCGGAACGCGTCGAGCACACTGACCTGGCGGTCCGAGATGGACAGCAGCCGGTCGTTGGGGATCACGATGAGGGTGTCGACCTCTTCGCGCAGGGCGGCGATGCCGTCCTCGGCCTGGTTGGCCCGGCGACGGCCCTCGAAGGTGAAGGGGCGGGTGACCACGCCGATGGTCAGGGCGCCCAGCGAGCGGGCGATGTTGGCGACGACGGGCGCGCCGCCCGTGCCCGTGCCACCGCCCTCGCCGGCGGTCACGAAGACCATGTCGGCCCCCTTGAGGACCTCCTCGATCTCCTCGCGGTGGTCCTCGGCGGCCTTGCGGCCGACCTCGGGGTTGGCGCCGGCGCCGAGGCCCCGGGTGAGTTCACGGCCCACATCGAGCTTGACGTCGGCGTCGCTCATGAGGAGGGCCTGCGCATCGGTGTTGATCGCGATGAACTCGACGCCCTTGAGACCGACCTCGATCATCCGGTTGATGGCGTTGACACCACCGCCGCCGATTCCGACGACCTTGATGACTGCGAGGTAGTTCTGCGGTGCTGCCACGTCGAAGGCCTCTCGCCTCGAATTTCCGGGTCGGTGCGGCCCGACGGTGGGCCGTACCGACGGATGTCGATGGGTAGGGAGCCTGGTTTCTGACTGAATGTCCGAAATGCCGACCGCCGACCCCAACCCTAAACTTGACCTTTAGGGTTAGTCCTGTGCCTCCGTCACATCACCAACGGACACAGTCTGGTGACACAGGACACTAGGTGGCTCCGGGCACGCGTTTCAACGAACACGCCGAGCTTCCCTTTTTCTTTTGAGCCTATGTGATCATCGGCCGGCAATGGAAACCGGGGTGACCACCAAGGGTCGGGCCGACACTTCGAGGCGTCAACCCCTCCCTCGGGCACAGAATCTAGCGGATCAACCCGACACCGCCGGCGCCTCCGGCGCGGTCACGTCGAACACGGTGCCCTTCTGCTTCATCAGCGCCAGCAGCACCCGGGCCTTCCGGTCGGTCTGTTCGGGACTCCCCCAACGCACCGTCGCACCCCCGCTGAGCTGCAGTTCGATGTCGTCGTAGGAATGCACGAGGAGCGATCCGGCCCGCTTGGCGATCTCCGGCGGGAGCCCGGCGGCCACCGCCACCGCGCCCTGCACCAGCTGCGCCCGGGAGATCACTCCGTCCACGTCCTTCGCGGGCTGGCTGAGGCGCAGTTCCACCACCGGCACGCCCTGCGGCGGGGTCGCCTCGGTGGCGAAGCTCACGCCGGCGGCATCCACCTGGGTGAACTGGCCGTCGTCCCCCTTGACGGCGGCCACCGCGGTCCGCTGCACCACCTTGACCTGCAGGGTGTGCGGCCAGCCCCGCCAGACCTCGGCCTTCGCCACCCGGGGGATCGCCTCCACCCGGTGCCGGACGGCGTCCAGGTCGACCCGGGCCAGCGGGCCGTCGGCCAGCCCGCCGACCGCGCCGCGGACCTGGTCCGCCGTCAGCTTGTCGTCCGTCGAGCCCTGGACGGCGACGTCGCGCACGTCCAGCACCGACGAGAAGAACACCACCCAGGCCAGCACGCCCAGCACCGCTGCGCCGAGCACGCTCAGCACCACGATGCCCCGCCGGGAGAGCCGGAGGCGGGGAGCGGACTCCTCCCCCTCCAGCTCCTCCTCCAACGGGTCGGCGAGCCGGCCGTCAGCCACGGCGGCGACCGCCGCGGTGTGCCTGGATCGCCTCGTACACCATCCCGACCAGCAGGTCGTCGGCGTCCCGGCGGCCGAACTCGGCGGCGGCGCGGCTCATGTCCCACAGCCGCTGGGGGTCGGTGAGCACCGGCAGCACGTTCTGCAGCACCCAGTCCGGGGTCAGCTCGGCGTCGTCCACCAGCAGGCCGCCGCCGGCCTTGACCATCGGCTGGGCGTTCAGCCGCTGCTCGCCGTTGCCGATCGGCAGCGGTACGAAGGCGGCGGGCAGACCGACGGCCGCCAGCTCGGCCACGGTCATGGCACCGGCCCGGCAGAGCATCAGGTCGGCCGCCGCGTAGGCGAGGTCCATCCGGTCGACGTACGGCACCGCGCGGTACGGCGGCATCCCGGGGACGTCGGCGACCTGCGGCAGCTCGTTCTTCGGGCCGACCGCGTGCAGGATCTGCACGCCGTACTGCTGCAGTCGCGGGGCGATCGCGGTGATGGTCTCGTTGAGCCGGCGCGCGCCCTGGGAGCCGCCGGAGACCAGCAGGGTGGGCAGCCGCTGGTCGAGGCCGAAGTACTGGCGGGCCTCCGGCCGGGTGGCGTTGCGGTCCAGGGTGGCGATGGTCCGGCGCAGCGGGATGCCGATGTACCGGGAGTCGCGCAGCTTGCTGTCCGGGGTGGAGACCGCGACGAAGTCGGTGTAGCGGGCGCCGATCTTGTTGGCCAGACCCGGACGGGCGTTGGCCTCGTGCACCACGATCGGCACCCCGGCCCGCTTGGCGGCCAGGTACGCGGGCATCGCGACGTAGCCGCCGAAACCGACCACGGCGTCGGCGTTGACCCGCTCGATGATCTCCTGGGCGGCCCGCACGGTGCCGCGCAGCCGGCCGGGGACGGTGATCAGCTCGGGGGTGGGCTTGCGGGGCAGCGGGACGGCCGGAATGAGCTCCAGCTGGTAGCCGCGCTCGGGTACCAGGCGGGTCTCCAGCCCCTTCTCGGTGCCCAGGGCGGTGATCCCGATGGACGGGTCGTGCCTGCGGAGGGCGTCCGCGAGGGCCATGGCCGGCTCGATGTGACCGGCGGTCCCCCCGCCGGCGAGTACGACATGCACCGAAATTCACCGCTCCCTGCGTGCCGGCCCGGGGGCCGGGCGCGCTGTGGTTCGTCGTCGTGGCAGCACCCGGGCCAGTCGCTTCCTGATCCGGGAGTTCTTGCTCCGGGCGGCCAGGGCCGCCTTCGCGCCCGAGGAGCTGCGTGCCAGGCACAGCAGCACCCCGATCGCGGACATGGCCGACAGCATGGCGGAACCGCCGTAGGAGAACAGCGGGAGCGGGACCCCCGCGATGGGCAGCAGTCCCAGCGCCGACCCCAGGTTGATCATGGCCTGCGCCATGATCCAGGTGGTGGCGGCTCCCGCGGCGTACCTGACGAAGGGATCCTTCGTACCGATGGCCACACGGATACCCGCGTAGCCTAGTGCCGCAAAGAGACCGATCACCGACAGCGTCCCCACCAGGCCCAGTTCCTCGCCGGTCGCGGCGAAGATGAAGTCGGTGTGCGCCTCGGGCAGCTGGCCCCACTTCTCCACGCCGGCGCCCAGGCCGGTGCCGAATCCGCCGCCGAGCGCGAACGAGTACACGCCGTGCAGGGCCTGGAAGCAGGCGCCCTCCGGATCGAGCTTGGTGACGCCGATGCAGCCCAGCCGCTCGGCCCGGTGCGGGACGGTGATCACCAGGGCGGTGCAGACCACGACCGCCACCCCGAGGGTGGCCACGAACAGCCGCAGCGGTGCGCCGACCATCCACAGCAGCGCGAACACCATGGCCACCAGGATCATCGAGGTGCCCATGTCGCCGCCGATCATGATCAGCGCGAGCAGCAGCAGGGCGCCCGGCACCAGCGGCACCAGCAGGTGCTTCCAGGAGGTGAGGGTGCCGGCCTTCTGCTTGCGGGCGAGCAGGTCGGCGCCCCAGAGCACCAGTGCGAGCTTGGCGAACTCGGACGGCTGGAACTGGAAGAAGCCGAAATCCAGCCAGTTCTGGTTGCCGTTGATCCGCACCCCGATACCGGGCACGGCGACCAGCGCCAGCGCGCCGATCACCCCGAACATCACCGGGTAGACGATCACCCGCAGCACCGCCACCGGGACGGAGGCGAAACCGATCAGCAGGACCAGGCCGAGGATGGCCGCGATCAGCTGCTTGAGGAAGTAGTACTGCGCGGTGTGGTGCTGGTTCAGCGCCAGGATCTGCGAGGCCGAGAAGACCATCATCAGGCCGAGCACGACCAGCAGCAGGGTGGTCCCGACCACCAGCAGGTAGGGCGTGAGCGGCCGGTCCAGCCAGTACCGGACGCGGGCCCGGAAGGCCCGCAACCGTCCCAGCGGACCGGCCGACTTGTACTTGGTCGTGGTGGCGGAGATCACTCGCCACGGCTCGGCGGCGTCCTGCTTCGTCACGCCGGAATCCGCCCTGCCCTGCCCCGCCACCGCGCTCCGCTCCTTCTCTCCGAGGCCCGTTCGCCTCCGGACCGCTCCGCGCCGAGGCCCAGGGCTCGGCCCAGGCTCACTCGCCGGAGTCGGCCAGCTCCCGGACGGCCGCCGCGAAGAGGTCGCCGCGCTCGCCGTAGTTGGTGAACATGTCCATCGACGCGCAGGCCGGAGCCAGCAGCACCGTGTCACCCGATCGGGCGAGCGATGCGGCCGTTCGAACGACCGCGGTCATCGCCACCGCGCCAGTCTGGCCCTCGGCCGCATCGATCACCGGCACATCCGGAGCGTGTCGCTCCAGCGCCTCGCGGATCAGCGCCCGGTCCTGCCCGATCAGCACGACCGCCCGCAGCCGCTCGGCCGCGCCCTGGACCAGGTCGTCGAAGGTCGCGCCCTTGGCCAGTCCCCCGGCGATCCAGACGATCGGCCGGTAGGCCGCCAGCGAGGCCGCGGCGGCGTGGGTGTTGGTGGCCTTGGAGTCGTCGATGTACGTGACCTCGCGGACCGTACCGACCTCGGCGATCCGGTGGGCGTCCGGGCGGAAGGCCCGCAGGCCCTCCCGGACGGCCTTCGGCTCGACCCCGTACGCCCGGGCCAGCGCCGCCGCGGCGAGCGCGTTGGCGATGTTGTGCGGGGCCGGCGGGTTGACGTCCTCGACGGCGCCCAGCTCGGCCGCGTTCCTGGCCCGGTCCTCGACGAAGGCGCGGTCGACCAGGAGGCCGTCCACCACGCCGAAGTTCGACGGGCCGGGCGCGCCGAGGCCGAAACCGATCGCCCGGCAGCCCTCCTCGACGTCGGCCTCCCGGACCAGCGCCTCGGTGGCCGGGTCGGCCAGGTTGTACACGCAGGCCACCACGTTGCCCTCGTAGATCCGGCCCTTGTCGGCGGCGTACGCCTCCATCGAGCCGTGCCAGTCGAGGTGGTCCGGGGCCAGGTTGAGCACCGCCGCCGAGTACGGGCGCAGCGAGGGCGCCCAGTGCAGCTGGTAGCTGGAGAGCTCGACGGCGAGCACGTCGTACGGCTCCTCGGCGAGCACCGCGTCCAGCACCGAGACCCCGACGTTGCCGACGGCGGCGGTGCGCTTGCCGGCCGCGGTGAGGATCGAGGCGAGCATCTGGACGGTGGTGGTCTTGCCGTTGGTGCCGGTGACGGCCAGCCAGGGGGCGGGCTCGCCGGTGCCCGGCAGCGGCTTGCGCAGCCGCCAGGCCAGCTCGACGTCGCCCCAGACCGGCACCCCGGCCGCCTCGGCGGCGGCGAACAGCGGGCTGTCGGGCGCCCAGCCGGGCGAGGTGACGACCAGTTCGGTGCCCTCGGGCAGGCTCGCGCCGTCGCCCAGGCGCACCGCGACGCCGAGCGCCTCCAGCTCGGCGGCGCGGGCCCTGAGGCCCTCGCCGCCGCCGCCGTCCACCACGGTGACGCGGGCGCCGAGGCCGTTCAGGACGCGCGCGGCGCTGATGCCCGAGACGCCGAGGCCCGCGACCACCACGGGCAGGTCATTGAGCTGTGACTCGATCATCTGGGGGTTCGTCATCCGGTCCGGTATCCCGCGTAGAAGAGGCCGAGGCCGACGGCCACGCACAGGCCCTGGATGATCCAGAAGCGGACCACGACCAGGACCTCGCTCCAGCCCTTGAGTTCGAAGTGGTGCTGCAGTGGTGCCATCTTGAAGACGCGCTTGCCGGTCATCCGGAAGGAGCCGACCTGGATGATCACCGACAGGGTGATGATCATGAACAGGCCGCCGAGCATGATCAGCAGCAGCTCGGTGCGCGAGCAGATCGCGAGGCCGGCCAGGGCGCCGCCGAGGGCGAGCGAGCCGGTGTCACCCATGAAGATCTTGGCGGGCGAGGTGTTCCACCACAGGAAGCCGAAGCAGGAGCCCATCAGGGCCGAGGCGACCACCGCGAGGTCCAGTGGGTCGCGCACGTCGTAGCAGGCGCCGGTGGCGGAGATGAAGTAGGCGCAGCTCTGGGTGTACTCCCAGACGCCGATGAAGGTGTAGGCGCCGAAGGCCATCACCGAGGCGCCGGTGGCGAGGCCGTCGAGACCGTCCGTCAGGTTCACGCCGTTGGAGGTCGCCGCGATCATGAAGTACGCGAAGATGACGAACAGCACCGGGCCGATCGACCAGCTGAAGTCGCGGACGAAGGACAGCTTCTCGGAGGCCGGGCTCAGTCCCCGGTCGTCGTGGAACTGCAGCGCCAGGACGGCGAACACCAGACCGACGATCGACTGGCCGGCCAGCTTCGCCTTGGCCCGCAGGCCGAGCGAGCGGCGCTTGACGACCTTGATGTAGTCGTCCAGGAAGCCCACCAGGCCGAGGCCCGCGGTCAGGAAGAGCACCAGCAGCCCCGAGGCGGTCGGGGTGTCGCCCGTTATCGCCTTCGTGGCGAAGTACGCGATCAGGGTCGCCAGGATGAAGGCGATGCCGCCCATGGTGGGCGTGCCCTTCTTGCTGTGGTGCGCCTTGGGGCCGTCGTCACGGATGTACTGGCCGTAGCCCTGCCGGGCGAGCAGCTTGATCAGGGCGGGCGTGCCGACCAGCGAGAGGATCAGGCCGATCATCCCGGAGAAGAGGATCTGCTTCATCATCGGGCAGCACCGTCCGCCAGGAGGGCCTCGGCCACCTTCTCCAGCCCCACCGAACGGGACGCCTTCACCAGGACCACATCCCCCGGCCGAAGCTGACTGCGCAGCAGTTCGACCGCCGCGTCCGCGTCGGACACCAGCACCGACTCCTCACCCCACGAACCTTCGTTCCTCGCGCCGAGTTCCATGCAGGCCGCCTCGCGTCCGCCGACCGCCACCAGCTTGGTGACGTCCAGCCGGACGGCGAGCCGCCCGATGGCGTCGTGCTCGGCCAGGCTGTCCTCGCCGAGCTCCCGCATCTCGCCGAGCACCGCCCAGGTGCGGCGGCGCTCCGGACCGCGGCCGCCCATCGAGACCAGCGCCCGCAGCGCGGCCCGCATCGAGTCGGGGTTCGCGTTGTAGGCGTCGTTGACGACGGTGACACCATCGGCCCGGTCGACGACCTCCATGCGCCAGCGGGACAGCGCACCCGCCTCGCCCAGGGCTGCCGCGGTGTCGTCGACGGTCATCCCGAGCTCCGTCGCCACCGCGGCGGCGGCGAGGGCGTTCGAGACGTGGTGCTCACCGTACAGGCGCAGCTGCACGGGCGCGGAACCGGCCGGGGTGGTGAGCGTGAACGACGGCCGACCGGTGGCGTCCAGGCGAACGTCGGTCGCCCGGACGTGGGCGTCCGGGGACTCCCCGAACAGGACCACCTTCGCCTTGGTGCGCGAGGCCATCGCGCGCACCAGCCGGTCGTCCGCGTTCAGGATCGCGGCGCCGTCGGCGGGCAGCGCCTCGACCAGCTCGCCCTTGGCCTCGGCGATCGCCTCCTGGGAGCCGAACTCGCCGACGTGGGCGGTGCCGACGTTGAGCACCAGGCCGATCCGCGGCGGGGTGATCGAGGTGAGGTACTCGATGTCGCCCTTGTGCCGGGCGCCCATCTCCATCACCAGGTGCCGGGTGCTCTCCTCGACCCGCAGCGCGGTCATCGGGTGGCCGATCTCGTTGTTCAACGAGCCGGGCGGGAAGACGGTCTCGCCGTGGCGCCGGAGCAGCTGGGCGATCAGGTCCTTGGTGCTGGTCTTGCCGGCCGAGCCGGTCAGCGCGACCACGGCGGTGCCCTCGGCGCGGGCGACCACGGTCCGGGCCAGCCTGCCGAGCGCCTCCACCACACTGTCGACCAGGACGGCGGGCACGCCGACCGGGCGGGAGGCCAGCACCGCGACGGCGCCGGCCTCGACCGCCGTGGCGGCGTAGTCGTGGCCGTCCACGTTCTCGCCGACGAAGGCCGCGAACAGGCCGCCGGGGCTCACCTTCCGCGAGTCGACCTCGACCGGGCCGGTGACCACGGTGTCCGGGTCGGCGCCGTCCAGGGTGCCTCCGACGGCGGCGGCCACCTCGGCGAGGGTCAGTGCGATCACTGCTGCTCTACTCCTCGGTCGCCCCGCGCGGCCGTGGTCCGCGCGATGGATTCGCGCAGCACCTCCCGGTCGTCGAAGGGGCGGATCTCGTCTCGTACGTACTGGCCGAGCTCGTGGCCCTTTCCGGCCACCAGCACGGTGTCCCCCGCCTGGGCGCGGGCCACCGCGTGCTCGATCGCCTCGGCCCGGTCGGGCACGACCAGGACGTCCCCGCGCTCGGCCTCGGGCACCGCGGCGGCGCCGGTCAGCATGCTGGCGAGGATCGTCAGCGGGTCCTCGCTGCGCGGGTTGTCGCTGGTCAGCAGGGCGGTGTCGGCGAGCCGGGCGGCGATGGCGCCCATCGGGCCGCGCTTGTGCGGGTCACGGTCGCCGCCACAGCCGACGACGACGTGCAGCCGGCCCTTGGTGACCTCGCGCAGCGATCCGAGGACGGCCTCCAGAGCGTCCGGCTTGTGGGCGTAGTCCACCACGGCGACGAACGGCTGTCCGGCGTCCACCCGCTCCAGCCTGCCCGGCACGCCGGCCACGGCGGCGACACCGGCCACGGCCCGCTCCAGCGGCAGCCCGGCGGTGACCAGCACGGTGATCGCGGCCAGCGCGTTGGCGACGTTGAACGGGCCGGGCAGCGGGACGGAGGCATCCGCCCCGGCGCCGTCCGGGCCGACCACCCGGAAGGTGGAGCCGGTCGGGCCGAGCTGGACGTCCAGGGCCCGCCAGTGCGCACCGGCGTCGCCGGTCGCGGAGAAGGTGGTCACCGGGATCTTCGCCTCGGCGGCGAGCCGGCGCCCGTACCCGTCGTCCAGGTTGACCACGCCGTGGCGGGACTTGCCGGGCTGGAAGAGCCGGGCCTTCGCCTGGAAGTAGTCCTCCATGTCCGGGTGGAAGTCGAGGTGCTCGGGGGTGAGGTTGTTGAACAGCGCGACGTCGTACGCCACCCCGTCGGTGCGGCCGAAGACCAGGGCGTGGCTGGAGACCTCCATGGTCACCGCGTCCGCGCCGCGCTCGGCCATCACGCCGAGGATCGCGTGCAGGTCGGTGGCCTCGGGGGTGGTGCGCTCGCTCTTGATCCGCTCCTGGCCGACCCGCATCTCGACGGTGCCGATCACGCCCGGGCTGCGCCCGGCGCCACGCAGACCGCCCTCGACCAGGTACGAGGTGGTGGTCTTGCCGTTGGTGCCGGTCAGCCCGATCATCAGCAGCCGCTCGGACGGGTGGCCGTAGACGATCGCGGCCAGCTCGCCCATCCGGGCCCGCGGCCGGTCGACGACCAGCAGCGGCAGGCCGGTCGGGGCGGCCAGCTCGGCGCCCGCCGGATCGGTCAGCACGGCCACCGCGCCGGCCTCCGCGGCCTTGCCGGCGAAGGCCGCGCCGTGGTGGTTGGCGCCCGGGAAGGCCACGTACACGTCACCGGGGCGCACCGCGCGGGAGTCGTGGGTGACACCGGTGACGGCGCCGCCCTCGACGGGCGGCAGACCCAGCCGGCCGGCCAGCTCGGCGAGCGGCAGGGCGGCGGTCCCGGTCGGGCGGGGCGGACTCACGGTGGTTTGATCGGGTTTCGGCACGGCGGGAAGGCTATCCGCCGAAGGGTGCCCAGGGCCAAACCGGGCCTCCTCCGCGCCGCTGTCCAGACCGGCCCGCTGGTTGCTCATCCTCGCTCACGGCTTCCACTCGACGGGCAGGTTCGGCGCCTGGCTGCCGCTCGGCGGGACCTGCATGGTCTTCAGGGTGAACTCCATCACCTGCTTGAACACCGGGCCGCACAGCTGTCCCCCGAAGTGGCCGTTGACCGGCCCCTGGAGGGTGCAGGAGACGGTGTAGCGGGGGGCGTCGGCCGGGGCGAAGCCGATGAAGGAGGCGGTGTAGCCGTCGTAGCCCTTGCCGTCGGCGGCGCCCCGGTTGGCGGTGCCGGTCTTCCCGGCGACCCGGTAGCCGGGGATGGCGGCCTTGCCGCCGGTGCCCTGCTCGTCGTCGACGACCGACTCCAGCATCGAGGTGAGGGTCTTCGCGGTTTCCTCGCTGACCACCCGGGTCTGCTCGCCGGGCGGGGTCGCGGTGTACTTGCCGTCCGGCCCGGTAATGCCCTGGACGATGCTGGGCGCGACCCGGACCCCGCCGTTGGCGATGGTCGAGTACACCGAGGTCGCCTGCAACGCGTTCATCTGCAGCGGGCCCTGGCCGAAGGAGATGTTGTACTTCTCCGAGGCGACCAGGTCCTCCGGTTTCTTGAGCATCCCGGGAGTCTCGCCGGGGAAGTTCAGGCCGGTCGGCCGGGCCACCCCGAACTTGCGCATGTAGCCGTCGAGGATCTGGTTGGCCTTCAGCTGGTCACCGTCGCCGAGGGTCTCGACCGCCTCGATGGTGCCGATGTTGGAGGACTTGGCAAGCACCCCGGCCAGGGTCAGGTACCAGTCGCCGTGCTCGACATCGTCCTTGAACTGCTGCCCGGCCCGGACCAGCCGGTTGGGCACGGTGACCCTGGTGTCCCAGTTGGCCTTCCCCGAGTCCAGGACGGCGGCCAGGCTCATCAGCTTGGCGGTGCTGCCCGGCTCGTAGGCGTCCACCAGGGCCGGGTTGCCCATCTGGGACTGCTTGGAGAGGCTCAGGTCGTTGGGGTTGAAGCCGGGCGCGCTGGCCATCGCGATGACCTGGCCGGTCTTCACGTCCTGGACCACCACGTAGCCCTTCTCCGCGCCGGAGTTGGCCACCTGGTCGGTGATCGCCCGCTGGGCCGCCCACTGGACGTCCCGGTTGATGGTCAGCTTGACGTCGCTGCCGGGCACGGCCGGGTCCATCGAGCCGCCGGCGGTGGGCACCAGCCGGCCGCCCGCCTGGGCGTAGCTGCTGTGGCCGTCCTTGCCGGCCAGCTGCTTCTGGTACTGCAGCTCCAGCCCGCCGGCGCCCTCGCCCTCGCCGTTGACGAAGCCGACGAGGTTGGCGGCCAGCCCGTCGGCCGGGTAGATCCGCTTCTGGGTCTCCCGGTTGAACACCCCGGCCAGCGGGTTGGCGCACTCGTTGTCCACCCGGGTGCGCCCGCCCTGGTCGGCGGGCTTGCCGAGCAGCTTCTTCTGGGCCTGGCAGGCGCGCGAGCCGGCCTGCTTCTCCAGGCTCGACTTGAGGTCGCTGATCTGGTTCTTGGCGGCCGGGGTCTGCTGGGAGGCGAGCCGCTTGTAGCGGGTCTTGGGGGTGTGGAGGTCGGCGGCGATCCGGTCCTTGGCGACGCCGATGATCGGCGACAGCAGGGCGGCCGCCTGCTCCGGCGCGTCCGGGATGCCGGTCGCCGCGGGGGTGAACATCGCCGGGTCGGCGGTGATGTCGTACGCGTCCACGGTGGCGGCCAGCGCGACGCCGTCGGAGGACATTATCGAGCCGCGCTCGGCGGTGATCGGGATGTTCTGGTAGCGGTTGGTGTTGGCGTCGGCGGCCAGCGCGTCGGCGTCCACCAGCTGCAGCTGCACCAGCCGCCCGGCGAAGACCGAGAACACCAGCGACAGCGCCACCGTGATCACCCGCAGCCGGCGCTTCGGCTCGGCCAGCTTCAGCGGTCTCGGGCGCTGCGGCAGCCGGGACTTCGGGCGCGGCCGCACCGCCGCCTGGCTGCGGGCCGGCGGACGGCCCTCCGGGCGGCGCTGCTGCGGCGCGCGCGGGGTACGGCCCACGGCGGCGGACTTGGCGGGCTGCGCCTTGGCGGACTGGCTCCGCACGGGCTGGGCCTTCGCGGGCTGGGGTTTCGCCGGCTGACCCTTCGGGGCCTGAGGCTTGGCGGCCTGGCCGCGGGCGGCGCTCTGGCCCTTCGCGGGCTGGCCGCGCCCGGCGGCGGGCCGGGCCGCACCGGCGCGCGGCGGCTGCCGACGGCCGGAGCCCGATCCGGAACCGGAGCCAGAACCGGACGGCTGACGAGGCGTCGTCATCGGGTACCACCCCCGTGCTGGGCCGGCGCGGGTGACACCGGGTTGAGCTGGATCACCGAGTCCCCGGCCGAGGCCGCCGGGGTCGGCGGCGCGGGCGCCTGCTGCGTCGACGGCTGGGGGCTCGGGGAGCCGCTCGGCTGGGCCGAGGACTGCGCCGGGGGCTGGGCCTGCGCCGGGCCCTGGGCCCCGGGCGAGGGCTTCACCGGCCACGGATCGACCGTCGACTTCTTCACCGGCGGGCTGTCCTGCGCCGGGCCGGGCGTGCCGACCACCTTGCCGCCGTTCGGCACGTCCAGGAAGGCCATCCCACCGGCCGGGACCATGCCCAGCTCGCCGGCCCGCTTGGCCAGCGCGTCCGGCGCCGAACTCTGGTCGATCTCGAGCTGGAGGCTCTGCTGCTCGTCGGTCGCCTTGGTGGTCTGCTTCTGCAGCCGGGACAGTTCGAAGGAGCCCTCGTTGAGAGCCGTGTTCAGCGCCAGCAGCCCGAGCAGCCCCGCCGCCAGCAGCACCACCACGAGCACCGCGAACGGCGTGCGCCCCCGCACCGGGCGCCGCCCCGGCCGGACCGTGATCCGCGCCCTGCCCTGCCCGGGGAGTCCTCCCCGCCCCGCCCGGACCTCACCGGCCACCGGCCCCACTGCTCTCCTCCGCCCTTCGGACCCCGCCGGAACCGATCCTCAGCCCCGCTTGCTTCGGTCCCTGATCCTCTCCGCCACCCGCAGCCGCACGGGCGCGGCGCGCCGGTTCTCCTCGATCTCCTCCTCGGTGGCCAGCTCGGCACCGCGGGTGATCAGTTTGAGCCAGGGCTGATGCTCCTCCGGGACGAACGGGAGCCCCGGCGGGGCGGTGCTGGTCGCCCCGGCCGCGAAGTACTGCTTCACCAGCCGGTCCTCCAGCGACTGGTACGACATCACCACCATCCGGCCGCCGAGCGCGAGGACGTCCAGCGCGGCCGGGATCGCCCGGTCCAGGACCTCCAACTCGCCGTTGACCTCGATCCGCAGCGCCTGGAAGGTCCGCTTGGCCGGGTTCCCGCCGGTCCGGCGGGTCGCCGCCGGAATGGCGTTGCGCACCAACTCGACCAGACGCGCGCTGTTGGTGAACGGTTCCTTGGCCCGCTCCCGCAGGATGACCGAGGCGATCTTCCCGGCGAACCGCTCCTCGCCGTACACCTTGAGGATCCGGGCCAGGTCGCCGTGGCTGTAGGTGTTCAGCACCTCCGCCGCGCTGATCCCCCGGGTCTGGTCCATCCGCATGTCCAGCGGCGCGTCCTGCGCGTAGGCGAAGCCGCGGTCGGCCTCGTCCAGCTGCATCGAGGAGACGCCGAGGTCGAACAGCACGCCGTCCACCCGGTCGATGCCCAGCCGCTCCAGCACCTCGGGGATCTCGTCGTACACCGCGTGCACCAGGGTCGCCCGGTCCCCGAACGGGGCCAGCCGCTCACCGGACAGCTTCAGCGCCTGCGGGTCGCGGTCCACCGCGATCAGCCGGACCTCCGGGAACTGGGTCAGCAGCGCCTCGCTGTGACCGCCGAGGCCGAGGGTGGCGTCCACCACCACGGCGCCGGGCCGCGAGATCGCCGGGGCCAACGCGTCCATGCACCGCTGCAGCATCACCGGAACGTGCTTGGGACCCGGTTCGTTGGTGGTCATGCGCGGTGGCGCCCTTCCTCGGTGCGGAGCAGCCCGTCGTCCGGGAGCTCCGACCATTCTCGCCCACCGCCCGTCGGCACGACGACGCGGCCCGTGGTCCCCGCCCGCTCAGGGGGAAGGTCGTGACCGCCCGGCACCGGGGAAGGTGCGCCAGGTGAACACGGAGCGGGTGGAGGCCACGGGCCGCATCGGACGGGCCACACCGCACGGACGACGCCCGGTTGACGGGTTCCGGCGGGTGTGCTCCAACGCGCCGCAACTCTATCGCGCGGGCCCTTCGAGTCAATGGTCCGCTCCGGCGCACCACCCGGGCGGCGGTACGGATCACCGCAGGTCGCGGGCCATGGGGGCGGCCCGGCGGGGCCGCCGGCCGGGGGCCCCCGGCGACCGCCGCGCGCCCCGTCGAGCGACCGGGCACGAACCCACTCCGGGACCAGACCGGACAAACCGTGCCGTTGTCGCTATGCGCTCGATCACAGCGGCGCGTTCTGTAGCCCTCAGCCCCACCGTGCGGCCCCGGTTCGCACTAACGTCGCCACCATGACAGTGACTCCCGACGGACCAACGCCGAACGCCGCTGCCGACTCCCCGAGACCGACCATCATCGACCGCTTCGTCACGGCCAACCGCGCGTACGCGGTGACCTTCCGGGACGGCGGCATGGACGCCCGCCCCGTCCAGCAGATCGCCGTGGTGGCCTGCATGGACGCCCGCCTCGACCTGTTCGCGGCGCTCGGCCTCGAACTGGGCGACGCCCACGTCATCCGCAACGCCGGCGGGGTCGTCACCGACGACACCATCCGGTCCCTGACCATCAGCCAGCGCGCCCTGGGCACCCGCTCGATCGCGCTGATCCACCACACCGGCTGCGGCCTGCTCGGGCTCACCGAGGACTTCCGCCGCGAACTGGAGCTGGAGGTCGGCCAGCGCCCGCAGTGGGCGGTGGAGTCCTTCGTCGACCTGGACGGCGACGTCCGCCAGTCCATGCAGCGGGTCCGCACCTCCCCCTTCCTGCTGCACACCGACGACGTCCGCGGCTTCGTCTTCGACGTCCACACCGGGCTGCTGCGCGAGATCCGCTGACGCGTTCCGCCCGCCGGCATTCGGCGGCGGCCGAATGGTGACTTCTGGCCGCCGCGCGGGGGAGAATGCGCCTGCCGGTCAGACCCCGAACCACCTGGGGCGGCCGGGCCGCAGGCCGCCAACCCGGCGCCGGATCCTCCATCGGAACCGCCCCCGGGGCGGTCGCGTCAAGCATGGGGTGGGGTCCGGCCTCGGGTGGGGCGGGCGCAGCGTGCCAGGGAGCGTAAACGGGTGACGAGCTACAGCGATCAGGCCGGTCTCGGCAGTCCTGCGGGGGGCGAACAGAGGGCGAACGGGCACCAGCGGATCGGGCTCCCCGAGCTCGCCGCGGTCGTGGACCGGGTCCGCGCCAACGTCGAGAGCGTGATCGAGGGCAAGCCGGAGGCGGTCCGGATCGCCCTGACCGTGCTGCTCGCCGAGGGCCACCTGCTGCTGGAGGACGTACCCGGCGTCGGCAAGACCATGCTGGCCAAGGCGCTCGCCAGGTCCGTGGACTGCACCGTGCGCCGCATCCAGTTCACCCCCGACCTGCTGCCCTCGGACGTCACCGGCACCAACATCTACGACCAGCAGCGGCACGACTTCGAGTTCCGCCCGGGCGCGATCTTCGCCCAGATCGTGGTCGGCGACGAGATCAACCGCGCCTCGCCCAAGACCCAGTCCGCGCTACTGGAGTCCATGGAGGAGCGCCAGGTCACCATCGACGGCACCAGCTACGAGCTGCCCTCGCCGTTCATGGTGGTGGCCACCCAGAACCCGGTCGAGATGGAGGGCACCTACCCCCTCCCGGAGGCCCAGCGGGACCGCTTCATGGCCCGGATCTCGATCGGCTACCCCAGCCCCGAGGCCGAGTTCGCGATGCTCGACGTGCACGGCGGCGCCAACCCGCTGGACGACCTCCAGCCGGTCGCGCACGCCGCCGACATCCTCAAGCTGGTCGAGCTGGTCCGCACCGTGCACATCGCCGACCCGGTCCGCCGCTACGCCGTCGACCTGGTCGGCGCCACCCGCACCAGCCCGGAACTGCGGCTGGGCGCCTCGCCGCGCGCCACCCTGCACCTGGTCCGGGCCGCCCGCGCCGCCGCCGCGCTGGACGGGCGCGACTACGTCACCCCGGACGACATCCAGCGCCTGGCCGTCCCGGTCCTCGCCCACCGCCTGATGCCGACCGCCGAGACCCAGCTCGGCCGCCGCAGCGCCGAGCAGATCGTGACCGACCTGGTCGCCCGGCTGCCGCTGCCGCGTCCCCAGGGCGGCCCGGCCGTCCGGAGGGGCTGAGGTGGCCTCATCCGATCAGACCGGCGGACTGCGGGCCGGGCTGCGCGGCCTCACCACCCGGGGCCGCTCCTTCCTGGCGGCCGGTCTGACGGCGGTGGTCTGCGCCTACGTGCTCGACCAGGACGCGCTGCTGCGGGTCGGCGTGCTGCTCGCCGCGCTGCCGCTGGCCGCCGCCCTGGTGGTGGCCAACACCCGCTACCGGGTGGCCAGCGGACGCCGGCTCAGCCCGCACCGGGCGATCGCCGGCCAGGAGGCCCGCGTCCACCTGCGGGTGGACAACGTCTCCCGGGTGCCCACCGGGCTGCTGCTCCTGGAGGACAAGGTGCCGTACGTGCTCGGGCCGCGCCCGCGCTTCGTGCTGGACCGGGTGGAGCCGCGCGGCTTCCGCGAGGTCTCCTACCGGGTCCGCTCCGACATGCGCGGCCGTTACCCGCTCGGGCCGCTGCAGCTGCGGCTGTCCGACCCGTTCGGGATGTGCGAGGTCAACCGCGGCTTCTCCGCCTCCGACGTGCTCACCGTCGTCCCGCAGGTCCAGGCGCTGCCGCAGGTGCGGCTGACCGGCGAGTGGATCGGCCAGGGCGAGAGCCACGCCCGTACGCTGGCGCTGGCCGGGGACGACGACGTGATCCTGCGCGAGTACCGTCCCGGCGACGACCTGCGCCGGGTGCACTGGCGCTCCACCGCCCGGTACGGCGAGCTGATGGTTCGCCGCGAGGAGCAGCCGCAGAAGGCCCGCGCCACCGTCCTGCTGGACACCCGCGAGGTGGGCCACCGGGGCAGCGGCCCGGCCTCCTCCTTCGAGTGGGCGGTCAGCTGCGCTGCCTCCGTCGCCGTGCACCTGCTGGAGCGCGGCTACCAGACCCAGCTGCTCACCGACACCGGGCAGTGGGTGCCCGGGCCGGGCACCGGCGGCCAGAACCTCGCCGCCGACACCTCCGGGCTGATCCTGGACGCCCTCGCGGTCGCCGACCTGTCCGACGGCGCCGGGCTCTCCCGCGCCGAGGAGCCGCTGCGGGCCGGCGGTGAGGGCCTGCTGGTCGCCGTCCTCGGCGACCTGGACGGGGCGCAGGCCGCCCGGCTGGCCCGGCTGCGCAGCCGCACCGGCGGGGCCATCGCCTTCCTCCTCGACACCGGCACCTGGGCCGGCCTGCGGATGATCGCCCCCGACACCGGCGGCGACCCGTTCCGCGACCGGGTCCGCGAGCTGCGCGCGGCCGGCTGGACGGTCCTGCCGGTCCGGGCCGGCGACTCCCTGCCGGACCTGTGGCGGGCCGCCGACGGCGCCAAGACCACCGCCCCCTACCGAGAAGAGGCCGGCGCGTGACCACCCGGGCCAAACTGACCGTTTACTCGGCGCTGGCCACCGCCCTCGCCTCGCTGTGCATGCTGCCGCTGCTGACCACCCGCAGCTGGCTCACCCACGCCGTCCTGGTCGTCGGGGTGGTCTCGGCGGTCGGCGTGGGCATGCGCCGCTCCCCGCTGTACCGCTGGTCGGTGCCGGTGGCCCAGCTGCTGGTGCTGCTCCTGCTGATGCTGATCGGCTTCGCCGGCTCCGGGATGACCGCGGGTGTGCTCCCCGGGGCGGACGCGCTGCGCGTGCTGGGCCGGGTGTTCTCCTCCGGCGTCGACGACATCGGGCAGTACGCCATCCCGGCCCCGCCGACGGCCGGCCTGCGGCTGATCCTGGTCTCCGCGGTCGGCCTGATCGCCGTGCTGGTGGACACCATCGCGGTGACCTACCGGCGGGCGGCGCTGGCCGGCCTGCCGCTGCTGGCGCTGTTCTCGATCGGCAACGGCCTGGCCGGGGAGCACGGCAGCTGGGTCTGGTTCTGCCTCGCCGCGGCCGGCTACCTGGCGCTGCTGTTCGCCGAGGGCCAGGACCGGGTCTCCCGCTGGGGCCGGGTCTTCCGCGGCGGCGCACGCGGCACGGTGACCTCCAGCCAGGTCAGCCTGGGCGGCCAGCAGGTCGGCGTCCTGGCGCTGGCGCTGGCGCTGCTGCTGCCGGTCTTCCTGCCCCGCTGGGACCTCGGACTGCTGGACTCCGGCTCCGGCGGGTCGTCCGGCGGCGGCACCGGGGGCACCGTGGCGACCAGCCTCGACCCGCTGGTCAGCCTGGAGTCCGCGATCACCAAGCCGAGCAACAACGAGCTGCTCAGCTACACCCTGGACAGCGACCTCGCCGAGCAGACCTACCTGCGCACCGGCTCGCTGGACCAGTTCGACGGCACCAACTGGAAGCTCAGCAGCACCGTGGTCACCGCCCTCCCGGCCACCCTGCCCGCCCCCGAGGGCCTGCACGACCCCAACGTCCCCCACATCGAGGGCGACTTCCGGGTCAGCGACCAGCTGGAGAAGAGCTGGCTGCCGATGCCGTACCCGGCCGCCTCGGTCAAGGTCCCCGAGCGCGACGACTGGAAGCTCGACCCGATGACCCGCACCGTGGTACCGGCCAACGACAAGCCGATCCGCGGGCTGCACTACCAGGTCAGCGCGCTGGACCTGCGGCCCACCGCCGACGAACTGCGCGCCGCGCCGCCCGCGCCCCAGGACGTCCGGGAGCACTACACCGCCCTCCCCTCCGACCTGCCGTCGGTGGTCGCCGACCAGGCCAGGGCCGTCACCGCCAACGCCCGCACCGACTACGACCGGGCGACGGCCCTGGTGAACTGGTTCACCGGCCCGCAGTTCAAGTACGACACCTCGGTCGAGGGCGGCACCGGCAGCAACGCGATCGCCGTCTTCCTGCGCGACCGCCGGGGCTTCTGCGTGCACTTCGCCTCCACCATGGCGGCGATGGCCCGGGTGCTGAAGATCCCGGCCCGGGTCGCGGTCGGCTTCACCCCCGGCGACACCAAGGACGGCAAGAACTACTCGGTCACCGGCCGGATGTACCACGCCTGGCCCGAGCTGTACTTCTCCGGCTACGGCTGGATGCGCTTCGAACCGACCCCGAGCCGGGGCGTCCCGGCCCGGTACACCGAGGCGTCCAGCGCCCCGACCACTGCGCCCACCCAGCAGCCGACCGTCGCGGCGACCAGCGCGGCCGCCGCCCCGGCGCCGTCCAGCAGCTCGGACTGCACCGCCAAGCAGCGCCAGCTGGGCGACTGCGGCCCCAAGGGCAAGGCCGTCAGCCAGGCCGCCGAGGAGTCCTGGCTGCTGTCCGGGCAGGTGCTCGGCACCCTGGGGGTGGTGCTGGCACTGATCGCCCTGCTGCTCATCCCGATGTTCTGGCGCACCGCCGTACGCCGTCGCCGGCTCGGCGGTGGTGGGCGGCGCCGGCCCGGCGGGGACGGCCCGACCGAGCTCACCGACGCCCAGGTGCTGGCCGCCTGGGACGAGCTGGTCGACTCCGCCTGGGACCTCGGAATTCCCCCGGACGAGTCACGCACTCCGCGCTCGGCCGCCCGGCGGATCACCGAGACGGCGCACCTGGACGCGGAGGCGGCGGCCGCCGCCGGACGACTGGCGCTGGCCACCGAGCGGGTGCTCTACGCCCCGGCCGGGCAGGTCACCACGGCGCCGCTGGCCGCCGACGTCCGCACCGCCCGGCGCGCACTGCAGGCCGACGCCGGCCGCCGCGGCCGGATCCGGGCGCTGCTGCTGCCGCCGTCCTCGGCCCAGCTGTGGTGGCGGATCTCCGACGCGGTGCGGGCGGCCCGGACGGCCGTCGCCACGCGCACCGGCCGGGCCGTGGAGGCGGTCACCGGGCCGGTGCGGCGGGTGTTCACCCGGCGCAAGCGGTCCGGTCCCGGGGCCTGACGGGACATACGAGAGCCGGGGCGGGGCAGTCGATCGACTGCCCCGCCCCGGCTCTCGTTCGCAACGGTCCTCAGTGGCCCTGACGCGGTCCTGTTCTCCCCGCCCTGACTCGTACGGCTCAGAAGCCGCCGGTCTGCTCGTCCCGGCGGCGCTGCCAGCGCTGCTCCACCCGGTCCATCATCCCGGCCTTGCGGCGCGGGGCGGCGGCCTGGCGGGGGCCGGAGCCCTGGCTCGAGGGCCCGCGGCGCCAGCCGGTCACGGCGAACACCGCGCACCCGAGCATCACCAGGAACCCCACGACGCTGACCCAGATTTGGTCCGGAACGACCATGCCGCCCATCAGCAGGCCGACCCCCACCACGAATCCGGCGACGGCCAGGTAGACCCGCCGACGGGTGTAGGTGCGCAGCCCGGTTCCCTCGAGCGCCGACGCGAATTTGGGATCTTCGGCATACAGCGCTCGCTCCATCTGGTCGAGCAGTCGCTGCTCGTGCTCCGAGAGCGGCACGGAGTCCTCCTACTCGTCGGTCGCGGGTGCGACCGGTCCGCCACCCCGGTCGGGGAGGCCAGTCCAATCAGCCTTGGGCATGCGGTGGGACGCCCGTGCGGGGGACCCGGCCCGTGTCGTCCATATGCCCCACGCGTCCGGCTGTCATGCTTTCCGGCTTTACCCAGATCATACGGTCCGTGGGCCCGTTACGGGGTGGTCTGCGCCGCGTGGGCCGGGCCACTTCGACCGGGCGGGGCCGCACCCTGCTGAACGCCGGACGACTCGGACAAGTGCCCGGTCCGATGGAATCGGTCCGGAGCTGGGGAGCTTCGCGGGCGCGCCCGTGCGGGGGGAGGGAGTCCGACGGCCGTCCGGGAAGCGAACCGCCGCCGTACGGGGTGCGAACCGTACGGCGGCGGGCGGGGGTCCCAGGGTGTTCAGGAGCGCTCCGCGAGGGGGGCTCAGGCCAGGGTGGCCAGCAGGTGCAGCTGGGTGGCCACGGCGTGGAAGGCGGGCTGCGCGGCGGCGGCCTCCTCCAGCTTCAGCAGCGCCTCCATGGCACCCGGCTCGGTGTCCACCAGGATCCCGGGCACCAGGTCGGCGAAGACCCGCACCCCGTGCACCGACTCGACCCGCAGGCCCGCGCCCTCGGCCAGCCGGCCCAGCTCCTCGCCGGTGAAGCGGCGCGGCATCGGGTCCTGCTCGCCCCAGCGGCCGTCGACGGCGGAGAGCACCGTACGGGCCTCGGTGAAGTGGCCGGCCAGCGCTCGGGCCAGCACCGCGCCGTTGCGGTTGGCGGCCAGCAGGCTGACCAGGCCGCCCTTGCGCAGGGTGGCGGCCAGGCTGCCCAGCGCCTCGGCCGGGTCGTCCACGACCTCCAGCACGCCGTGGCAGAGCACCGCGTCCACCGTGCCGGGGGCGACCAGCTCGGGCAGCGTCTGGGTGTCGCCCTGGACGGCCCGGACCAGGTCCGTCACCCCGGCCTCGGCGGCCCGGCGATCCAGCGCGAACAGGGCGTCCGGGCTCGGGTCGACCACGGTGACCCGGTGGCCGAGCTTGGCCACCGGCACGGCGAAGTTGCCGGTGCCGCCGCCGGTGTCCACCACGTCCAGCACCGGCTGGTCCAGCTCGGCCGCCCGCTTCTCCAGGGCTGTCCGCACCACCTCCCAGACCACGGCGGTACGCAGGGCGCTGCGGGGACGCGTCGGGTACAAGGTGGGGCTCCTTGGCACGTGCAGATCGATCAGGTTGTCTCCACCTTATGCCTGACGGGTGGCGGCTTCGCCCGCCCCGCCCGGCTCCTCGCCGTCGAGCGGCAGCCGGGGTGCGGGCGGGGCCGGGTGCAGGCCGAGCAGGCGCTCGACCAGGCGCAGGAACAGGGCCGAGTTGCGGATCAGGTCGTCCGCGTCGCGGGTGGTGGCGGCGCTTCGGATGCCGGCCTCCGCGGCGGCCCGGCGGCGGGCTCCGGCGCCGTAGTAGAGCGCCCATTCGGACAGTTCGGGGGCCACCTCGGGCAGCACCTCCCAGGCGCTGCGGATGGCCTTGCGCCGTCGCGGGTTCTTCTCCGGCCGTCCGCGGACGGCCAGTACGGCCGCCACCGTGCGCAGCGCGGCCAGGTGGGCGGTGGCGTAGCGCTCCAGCGGGTCCTCCAGCGCGCGGGCGCGGGCCAGCGTCCGGTGCGCGTCGGCGAGCAGGTCGAGGGCGGCGGGCGGCGCGGCGGTCCGGCGCAGCACCGGGTGGACGTCCCGCCCGGCGGGGCGGACACCGGCGGGGCCGGGGACGTGCGGGAGGGCGGCGGAGTGGAGGCGGGCGGTGACGGGCTCAGGATGGCTGATGGTCATGGTCTCCCCCGTTCCGAGGCAGCGCGCGGACCGGGTGGTCCGTGCTCTCCCATCGTGAACCGCACCACTGACAATCCGGCCCCGGGAACGGGCGTACCGGCGGCGGACGCGGTCCCCCCGGTCCGCGCCGCCGCCGTCTGCCGTCGCCCCGCCCACCTCCCACCGGGCGGCGGTGGCGAACTCCCCCCGTTCTCCCCCGTTCGGTGACCGGCCTCCCCCCTGCCCGCTCCGCCGCCCCGTGCCGGCGGTGCGGGGCCCGAGACCGGCGCCCGTTCGCGGATCCGGCAGCCGTCCCCCCGAGCCCTCCCGGCCGGGGGAACGGACGGATCCGCCACCCGGGCGGCCGGCGCCCGACGCGCCGTCCTCCCGGGTGCCACCACTCTCCCGTCCCAGCAGGTCGGAGGCCATCCGCTGACGTACTCAACCGCGGATCTGAGTACCCGTACTCAGTCGGCCCCGTTCCCGCCGGGCGCGGAACCGCGGCGGTGGTCCGCGGCGTCCCGGGTCCCGGTACGGTACGGCCGGGGCCGGGCGGTCCCGGCCGGGGCCGGAGCACCCGGGAGAGCGAGGAGGGGGACGCGATGACGGTCCTGCCGCTGATCTTCACCAGTGGTCTGGCCAGCGGCATCAACGCGTACGCGGTGGTGCTGCTGCTCGGCCTGCTGGGCCGGTTCGCCGGGGCGGAGTCGGTGCCGCACGCGTTGGAGCGCACCGACGTGCTGGCCGCGGCGGCCGTGCTGTTCCTGCTGGAGGCGGTCGCCGACAAGATCCCGTACGTGGACACTGTGTGGGACGCCGTGCACACCGTGATCCGGCCGATCGCCGGCGCCGTCGTCGGCGTGCTGATCGCGGGCAACGACCCGGGCTCGCTCAGCGAGGTCGCGGCCGGGGCGATGGGCGGCACCACGGCCCTGGTCACCCACCTGGTCAAGGCCTCGCTGCGGATGGCCGTCAACACCTCGCCCGAACCGGCCAGCAACATCGTGGTCAGCCTGCTGGAGGACCTCTCGGTGGCCGGCCTGGTCACCCTGGCGATCTTCCACCCGTGGGTGGCCGCCTCGATCGCCGCGGTGCTGCTGGCGGTCGGCCTGTTGCTGGTCCGGCTGGCGATCAGCCGGGTCCGGGCGTTCCGGGCCCGCCGCCGCGAGCGCAGGGCAGCCAAGGCGGCCGCCGAGGGGGCTTTCGCAGGCCGGCGCTAGCGGCGCCCTAGGATCGGGTGCCATGGCACGGATCGTCATCATCGGCGCAGGAATGAGCGGGCTCGCGGCGGCCTCCCGGCTGGCGACCCTCGGTCACCGGGTGACGGTCTGCGAGGCGAGCGGCACGTACGGCGGCATGGTCGGCCGGTACGAGCGCGACGGTTTCGCCTTCGACACCGGGCCGGGCCTGCTCACCCTGCCGGCGGTCTACCGCGACCTCGCACTGAAGACCGGCCGGGAGCCGCTGGAGGACCTGGTCGACCTGGCGCCGGTCGACCCGGAGAGCCGGCATCTGTTCCCGGACGGCAGTGACCTCGCCCTGCCCAACGCCTCCCGCGGCGGCGTGGGCCAGGCCCTGGACGCCGCCTTCGGGGCCGGCTCGGGCGAGCGCTGGAACGCGATGATCAACCGCGGCCGGACGGTCTGGGAGGCCACCCGCCGCCCCCTGCTGGAGGAGCCGCTCCCGGCCGACCCCACGCCGCTGCACACCGACCCGTACCCCGTCCCGCCCCGGCGCGGCCTGGCCCGGCTGCGGCCCACCGGCCGATGGACGCTCTCCGACGTCGCCGCCCGAGAGCTCGGCGGCCACCCGGGCCTGACCGCCCTGCTGGCCGAGCACGCGCTGCGCTTCGGCTTCGACCCGCGGAGCACCCCGGCATCGGCCACCGTGCTCCCGTACATGGAGCAGTCCTTCGGCGTCTGGTACGTCAAGGGGGGCCTGCGCGCGCTGGCGGACGCGGTGTACCGCCGCTGCGAGCAGCGCAAGGTCGAGTTCCGTTTCGACACCCGGTGCGAGGAGGTGCTCACCGCGGACGGCCGCGCCCGCGGGATCGACACCACCGCGGGCCCGGTCGAGGCGGACGTCGTCATCTGCGCACTGGACGCCAACGTGCGGCACCACGAGCTGACCGGCACGGCCGGGACCCCGGACGACCGGCCGGCCTCGGCGCACCACGCCGACGACATCCCCGGCCGGTTCGTGGTGCTGCTGGCCCTGCGCGGGGAGCGCCCGGCGGGCACCGTGCACCGCACCGTCGTCCACGCGGCCGATCCGGCCGCCGAACGGGCCGGGATCTTCGACCGGGGCGCCCCGCTCGCCGAACGCCCGACCGTCCAGGTGCTCCGACCGGACGACCCCTCGCTGCACCCGGCGGGCCACCACACCGCCGTCCTGACCGCGACCGTCCCCTCCACCAGGGCCTACGACTGGGCGGCCCCCGGCGCCGCCGACCGGTTCGCCGACCGGCTGCTCGCCCACGCGGACGCGGCCGGTCTCGGCCTCGGCGAGCGCGTGCTGTGGCGGGTGGTCCGCACCCCGGCCGACACCCGGCGCGAGCACGGCTCCCTCTTCGGCTCCGTCCCCCGCCCGGCCCTGCCCGGCGCCCGCGGTGCCTACCTCCAGGCCGCCACGGAGGAGTACCCGGGCCACTACCTGATCGGCGGCGCCGCCCACCCCGGTGGCGGGCTCGCCCGGGTCGGCATGTCGGCCTGCATCACGGCCAACCTCATCGGCCCGGCGTAGGAGGCGCTCCTCAGCCCTGGTGCCAGGTGTTCTGCTGCTGGTGGCCGTAGCCGCTCCGGTCGTAGGCCGGCTGCTGCGGGATGCCGTGGCCCTGCTGGTCCGGCTGGGGCTGCCAGTGCTGCTGGTTCTGCTGCTGGTTCTGGTGCTGCTGGGCGTTCGGGTCCCAGGCCTGCTGCGGGTAGCCCTGGTACGGGTCCTGGGGCTGCTGCTGGTAGCCGCCGTACGGGTCCTGCTGCTGCGAGTAGCCGCCGTAGGGGTCCTGCTGGTCGTAGGCGTAGGCGGGCTGCTGCTGGGTCTGCCACTGCTGCTGGTCGTAGCCGGACTGGTAGGCCGCGGCGTACGGGTCCTGCGGCTGCTGGGCCTGCTGCTGTTCGTAGTAGGCGGGGGCGTAGATGCCGTCCTGGGCCAGCTCCTGCATCTCGAAGGCGGCGGTCTGCTCGACCGGGGTCTCCTCGGTGCCCGGCACCGACCCCGCCTCCGGCTCCTCGACGGGAGCCGCGACCGGGGCCGGGGCCTCCTCGACCGCGCTGACCTCGCCGACCCGCTTCTCCTCCGCGGCCGCGGTGGCCGCGACCGCCGCGCCGCCGGTCAGGGCGCCGAGCAGGGGCACCTTGGCGAGCGGCCCGGGCAGGCTGCCGTCGGCCTTCCGCAGGGACCAGCCGGCCTGGTAGCCCTTCTTGACCGACAGGGTGACGAAGGCCTGGCCGACCGCGAACAGGCCCGCTCCGGCGCCGATCACCACGACCGAGCCGAGGCCCATCCCGACGGCGACGCCGAGGAAGCCGGCCAGGGCGAGCACCCGCCAGTGCAGCGGCGCCCGGTTCTGCAGCAGCACCTCGGCCACCAGCCAGAGCGCCACCACCGCCAACGCGACGTACAGCAGCAGGTATCCGATGCCCATCCGCGCGCTACCTCCAGTCGCGTGCCCGCGCGCGCCGCGCGTGTGCGGCGACTGTACCGGTTCAACGGCCGGGGTACCGCATCGCGTTCCCGCCGTCGACGGCACCGGCCGCACACGACCGAGCCCGCCACCGCGAAACGATGACGGGCTCGTGAACGCGGCCCTACGGGCGCTGGTGCAGCCCCAGGTTCTGGTAGATCTCCAGCGTCGCCGTCGAGTGGTTGAGCGTGATGAAGTGCAGGCCGGGCGCGCCCTCGGCGAGCAGCCGTTCGGCCATCGCGGTGGCGTGCTCCATGCCGATCGCCCGCAGCGCCGCCGGGTCGTCGACGACGGCCCGCAGCCGGGCCTCCAGGTCGGCCGGGAAGGCGGAGCCGCTGAGCTGGGGGAAGCGCTCCAGCTGCTTGGCGTTGGTGACCGGCATGATCTCCGGGATGATCGGCGTCTCGCAGCCCGCAGCGGTGACCCGGTCGCGGAACCGCAGGTAGTCGTCCACCTCGAAGAACATCTGGGTGATCGCGTAGTCGGCGCCGGAGCGGATCTTGGCGGTGAAGTGCCGGATGTCCTCGTCCCAGTCGGTCGAGCGCGGGTGCATGTTGGGCGAGGCCGCGACGCCGACGCAGAAGTCGCCGATGCCCTTGATCAGCTCCACCAGCTCGTACGCGTAGGTGACGCCCTCCGGGTGACGGACCCACTCGCCCATCGGGTCGCCGGGCGGGTCGCCCCGGACCGCCAGGACGTTCCGCACTCCCTGGTCGGCGTACTGGCCGATGATGTTGCGCAGTTCGGCGATCGAGTGGTCCACCGCGGTCAGGTGGGCGACCGGGGTGAGCGTGGTCTCGGTGGCGATCCGGCCGACCATGTTGACGGTGCGCTCGCGCGAGGAGCCGCCGGCGCCGTACGTCATGCAGACGAAGTTCGGGTCCAGCGGTTCGAGTCGACGGATGGCGTCCCAGAGCTTCTGCTCGCCGACCTCGGTGCGGGGCGGCATGAACTCGAAGGAGAAGGAGCGCTTTCCGGCCGCCAGGAGCTCGCGGACCGTGAGTGCGCGGTCCGGTCTCGTGGAAGCGATGCCGAGTGCCATGCTGGCAGGTTATCCGGCCCCCGAAGGGGCCGGACAACTCGATTCCACGATTCGGGACAAGTAGTGGACGCCCTTCCGGTTCCGTTCCGTCCGGCCTCCCGGGCCCCACCGGCCCGCTCGCACGCCCGTTCCCGGCCGCCCCGCTACGCTTGCTGCACCCCCAGCGAACCAGCGGAGCCTCATCGTGACCTCGTCCAGCAACCGGCCGGCCAACCCCATTGACGTGGAGGACGTCCGCACGCGCGTCAACGCCGCCCTCGCCGCGTTCATGGACGGCCAGTCCGCGCTGCTCGGCAAGATCTCGCCGCAGCTGGTGCCCGCCGCCGACGCCCTGCGCGACTTCCTGCTGGACGGCGGCAAGCGGCTGCGCCCGGCCTTCTGCTACTGGGGCTGGCGCGCCGCCGGCGGTGCGGCCGGGGGCGAGGGGATCGCCAACGCGGCGGCCGCACTGGAGCTGCTGCAGGCCAGCGCCCTGGTGCACGACGACCTGATGGACCGCAGCGACACCCGCCGCGGCCTGCCCTCGGTCCACCGCCGCTTCGAGGCGCTGCACCGGGACAGCGGCTGGCGCGGCGACCGCGAGCAGTACGGCGCCTCCGCCGCGGTGCTGCTCGGCGACCTGCTGCTGATCTGGTGCGACGAGCTGTTCCTGCGCTCGGGCCTGGACCCGGCCGCCGTGCTGGCCGCCAAGCCGGTGTTCGACCTGATGCGCACCGAGGTCATGCTCGGCCAGTACCTGGACGTGCTGGAGCCGGTGGCCGGCGACTCGGCCGACGAGGGCGCGTTGGAGCGGGCGCGGACCGTCCTGCACTACAAGTCGGCGAAGTACACCATCGAGCGGCCGCTGCAGGTCGGCGCCCTGCTCGCCGGGGCCGGGCCGGAGCTGGTCGAGGCGCTCGGGGCGTTCGGGCTGCCGCTGGGCGAGGCCTTCCAGCTGCGGGACGACCTGCTCGGCGTCTTCGGGGACCCGGCCGTCACCGGCAAGCCCGCCGGGGACGACCTGCGCGAGGGCAAGCGCACCCTGCTGGTCGCCCACGCGATGCGCTCCCTGCCGCAGGCCGACGCCCGGCACCTGGACGCCCGGCTCGGCGCGCCGGACCTGGCCGCCGAGGAGGTCGCCGAGCTGCGCGGGCTGGTCGCCCGCAGTGGCGCGCCCGAGCTGGTGGAGCAGCGGATCGAGGAGCTGATGGGCCAGTCGCTGGCCGCGCTGGCGGCGGCGCCGCTCGCCGACGAGCGGGCCCGTACGGTGCTGCTGGCGCTGGCCGAGGCCGCCACCGTCCGCAAGTACTGACGGCGGCGGCCCCGAAGGGCGCTAAGCCGCGCGCACCCGGCGGGCGAGCTCGGCGGCGGCGGCCCGCGGGTCGTCCGCCGCGGTGATGGCCCGGACCACGACGATCCGGCGGGCGCCGGCGGCCAGCACCTCGTCCACGGTGCCGAGATCGATCCCGCCGATCGCGAACCACGGGCGGTCGGTGGCCTGCTTCGCCGCGTACGACACCAGGCCGAGGCCCGGCGCCGGGCGGCCCGGCTTGGTCGGGGTCGGCCAGACCGGGCCGGTGCAGAAGTAGTCCACGCCCGGCTCGGCGACCGCCGCGTCCACCTCGGACTCGGCGTGGCAGGAGCGTCCGATCAGCACGTCCTCGCCGAGGATCGCCCGGGCGGCCGGCACCGGCAGGTCGTCCTGGCCGAGGTGCAGCACGTCCGGCCGGGCCGCGTGGGCGACGTCGGCCCGGTCGTTGACGGACAGCAGCTTGCCGTGGCGGCGGCAGGCGTCGGCGAAGACCTCCAGCGCCGCGAGCTCCTGCTTGGCCTCCAGGCCCTTGTCGCGGAGCTGGACGATGTCCACCCCGCCGGCCAGCGCCGCGTCCAGGAACTCGGCCAGGTCGCCCTGCTCGCGGCGGGCGTCGGTGCACAGGTAGAGCCGGGCGTCGGCCAGGCGGGCGCGCAGTGGGTCCGTCGCCATCAGATCAGCATCGCCTGGGCGCGACGCTTGACCTCGGTGCCACGGTTCTCCCGCAGCGCCTGGATCGGGCTGCCGGGCAGCGACGGGTCCTCGGTGAAGAGCCACTCCAGGATCTCCACGTCGTTGTACCCGCAGTCGCGCAGCACGGTCAGGGTGCCGGGCAGGTGCTTGACCAGGCCCGGGCCGTCGATGAACGCCGCAGGGACCTGCAGCGACTTGTTCGGCCCCCGCCGGACGGCGATCAGCTCGCCCTTCTTGACCATGTTCCGGACCTCGGTGACCAGCACCCCCCACTGCTCGGAGATGTCGGGGAGGTACATCCACTCGGGGACCAGGGCTTCAATCTTGCTTTCGATCTCGCTCACGCCACCAGACTGCCACCTCGGCGCGGCCCGGCGCTAAGCGGTGGCCCCCCTGAGCGCCGACTTGAGCGCGACCGACGGGTCCGCCGCCAGGGCCCGGTCCAGCGCCGCCCCCCGCTCGATCAGCTTCCGGCCCTGGGTGAGGTCGCGCGGCCGGTCCACCGCGAGCAGCGCGCCGGGCACCCCGTCGCGCAGCCACAGCACCGACCAGCCGGCGTCCTGCGGGCTGCCGCGCCACAGCAGTTCGTCGCCCTCGGCGTGCCGGCCCGCGTACTGGACCATCCGCCCGAACTGCTCGGACCAGAAGTACGGCACCGGGTCGTACGGCTCGTCCGCCCCGAGCACGGCGGCGGCCGCGGCCCCGCCCGACTGCAGCGCGTGGTCCCAGTGCTGGACGGCCAGCCGGGCGCCGGAGCGGGCCGACGGGTAGCTGACGCAGTCCCCGGCCGCGAACACCCCGGGCAGGGTGGTGCGCAGCCGCCCGTCCACCAGGACCGCGCCGGAGGCGTCCAGCTCGACGCCCGAACCGGCCAGCCAGCCGGTCGCGGGCCGGGCGCCGATGCCGACCACCACCTCGTCGGCCGGCAGACGGGAGCCGTCCGCCAGCAGCACCGCCCCGGGCTCGACGGCGGCCACGCCGACGCCGCAGCGCAGCTCGACCCCGGCCTCGGCGTACCAGGCGGCCATCGCCGAGCCGATCTCGGTCGGCAGCGCGCCCGGCAGCGGCGCCGGACCGGCCTCGACCACGGTGACCTCGCAGCCCGCCTGGCGCGCGGCGGTGGCCACCTCGGCGCCGATCCAGCCCGCCCCGACCAGCACCAGCCGCAGGCCGGGACGCAGCAGCGCGCGCAGCGCCAGGGCGTCGTCCAGGGTGTGCAGCAGGTGGGCGCGCTCGGCCCCGGGCAGGACGCGCGGAGTGGCACCGGTGGCGATCACCAGGGAGTCGTACGGGAGGTCGCCGCCGTCGGTGTGCAGCACGCCGGGGGTGAGGCCGGTGGCGCGGCGGCCGGTGAGCAGCTCGATGCCGAGCCCCTCGTAGTCGATGTCCAGGGTGGTGGCGTCGGCCTTGCCGAGCAGCACGTCCTTGGAGAGCGGCGGCCGGTCGTACGGCGCGTGCGGCTCCTCGCCCACCACGGCGATCCGCCCCCGCCACCCGCCCTGCCGCAGCTCCAGGGCGCACTGCGCCCCGGCCAGCCCGGCTCCGACGACGACCACCTGGTCCGTTCCGCTCAGCTCTGCCACGCCCGTCACTGTACTCAGTGCCCGGGCGGGCCCCGGCGGCCGTCCCGGCCCTCGTCCACTCCTCGTACGGCCCTTCGGCCGGGCCGCCCCCCGGCGTTAAGGTGGGGGCACCACACGGGAGCCCGGCGAACCGGGCTGAGAGGCGGGCTGGCACGGCCCGCGACCGTCCGAACCTGATCCGGGTCATACCGGCGAAGGGAGAAAAGCAGCTTTGTCACGCTCGTCATCGGGCAGCCGCGCCGGCGTGCTGGTGATCGGCGGGGGCGTCATCGGCCTCGCCGTCGCCTGGCGCGCCGCGCAGCGCGGGCTGCGGAACGTGACCGTGGTCGACCCCTGCCACGGCGGGGGCGCGGCCGGGGTCGCGGCCGGGATGCTCGCCCCGGTCACCGAGCTGCAGTACGGCGAGGAGCCGCTGCTGCGCCTCGGGACGGCCTCCAACCAGCGGTACGGGACCTTCGCCGCCGAACTCACCGAGGCGAGCGGCGGCCTGGACACCGGCTACCGCCGCTGCGGCACCATCGCCGTCGCACTGGACTCCGACGACCGCGAGGAACTGCGCGAACTGCACGCCTTCCACCAGCGGCTGGGCCTGGAATCCAGCTGGCTGACCGGCCGGGAGGCCCGCAGGCTGGAGCCGATGCTCGCCCCCGGCGTGCGCGGCGGCCTGCACGTCGCGGACGACCACCAGGTGGATCCGCGACGGCTGCTCGCCGCCCTGGTCGCCGCCTGCGAGCGGGCGGGGGTGCTGCTGCACCGGGCCGAGGCCGCCGAGCTGCTGGTCGACGGCGGCCGCGCCACCGGCGCCCGGCTGAGCACCGGGGAGAGCCTGGGAGCCGACCAGGTCGTGCTGGCCGCCGGGCCGCACAGCCACCGGCTGCCGGGCCTGCCCGAGGGGGTGCTGCCCCCGGTCCGCCCGGTGAAGGGGCAGGTGCTGCGGCTCCAGGTCCCCGACGCCTACCGGCCGTTCCTCTCCCGCAACGTCCGCGCGGTGGTGCGCGGCCAACACCTGTACCTGGTGCCCCGGGAGAACGGTGAACTGGTCGTCGGCGCGACCACCGAGGAGCAGGGCTACGACACCACCGTCACCGCCGGCGGTGTGTACGAACTCCTACGCGACGCACACGAGTTGGTCCCGGGCATCACCGAACTCCCGCTGCGGGAGACCTCGGCCGGGCTGCGCCCGGGCTCGCCGGACAACGCCCCGCTGCTGGGCCCGACCTCGCTGCCCGGGCTGGTCGCCGCCACCGGCCACTACCGCAACGGCGTGCTGCTCACCCCGGTGACCGCCGACCTGCTCGCCGACTACCTGGCGACCGGCGAAGTCCCGGACCTGGCAAAGCCGTTCACTCCCACCCGGTTCTCCCCCGACGCCCCCACCACGAAGGCCTCCGCATGACCGAGACCACTCCGGCCGAGACCGCGCCGACCGACATCGCCCTGACCGTCAACGGCGAGCCCCGACGGCTGCCCGCCGCCACCACCCTCGCCGCACTGGTGGCCACCGTCAGCGCCGCCAACACCGGTGTCGCCGCCGCCCTCAACGAGGCCGTGGTGCCGCGCAGTTCGTGGTCCGCGACGGCACTGCACAGCGGCGACCGGATCGAGATCCTCACCGCCGTCCAGGGAGGCTGAACCATGGCCGACGACCTTCTCACCATCGCCGGGACGGCCTTCTCCTCCCGGCTGATCATGGGCACCGGCGGCGCGCCGAGCCTGGAGGTCCTGGAGCGCGCCCTGCTCGCCTCCGGCACCGAACTGACCACCGTGGCCATGCGCCGGGTCGACGCCACCACCCAGGGCTCCGTCCTGGACGTACTGACCCGCAACGGCATCAGGATCCTGCCCAACACGGCGGGCTGCTTCACCGCCGGGGAGGCCGTGCTGACCGCCCGGCTGGCCCGCGAGGCGCTCGGCACCGACTGGGTCAAGCTGGAGGTGATCGCCGACGAGCGCACCCTGCTGCCGGACCCGATCGAACTGCTGGACGCCGCCGAGACGTTGGTCGACGACGGCTTCACGGTGCTCCCGTACACCAACGACGACCCGGTGCTGGCCCGCAAGCTGGAGGACGTCGGTTGTGCGGCGATCATGCCGCTGGGCTCGCCGATCGGCTCCGGACTGGGCATCCGCAACCCGCACAACTTCCAGCTGATCGTGGAGGACGCCGGCGTCCCGGTGATCCTGGACGCGGGCGCCGGCACCGCCTCCGACGTCGCGCTGGCGATGGAGCTCGGCTGCTCCGCGGTGATGCTCGCCTCCGCGGTGACCCGGGCTCAGGACCCGGTGCTGATGGCCGAGGCGATGCGGCACGCCGCCGAGGCCGGCCGGCTCGCCCACCGGGCCGGCCGCATCCCGCGCCGCTTCCACGCCGAGGCCTCCTCCGCGATGGCCGGCCGCGCCGACCTGGACAGCCGCGAGCGGCCCGCCTTCCGGTCCGTGTAGGGCATGTCACAAGCCGGTCCCGGAGCGGTGTCCTCCGGGGCCGGCGTCCGCCCGCCCCACTAGACTCCCCCGGGTGGACATGGCACTGCACGACCCGCTGATCGGTACGCTGCTCGACAACCGGTACCGGGTCGAGCAGCGCATCGCCACCGGCGGGATGTCCACCGTCTACAAGGGCACCGACACCCGGCTGGACCGGGTGGTCGCCCTCAAGGTGATGCACCCCCAACTGGCCGGGGACGAGGGATTCACCGCCCGCTTCATCCGCGAGGCCAAGGCGGTCGCCAAGCTCACCCACCCCAACGTGGTCAACGTCTTCGACCAGGGTGCGGACGGCGGAAACGTTTTCCTCGCCATGGAGTACGTGCCCGGCCGCACCCTGCGCGACCTGCTGCGCGACCGCGGCGCACTGTCGGCGCGGGCCGCACTGGACGTGCTGGAGCCCGTGCTCGCCGCCCTCGGCGCCGCCCACCGGGCCGGGCTGGTCCACCGGGACGTCAAGCCGGAGAACGTGCTGATCACCGAGAGCGGCCTGGTCAAGGTCGCCGACTTCGGCCTGGTCCGGGTGCTCGGCAGCGCCGACGGCGCGCCCACCTCGACCAGCACCGCCACCGGCGGCACCGTCATGGGCACGGTCTCCTACCTGGCCCCCGAGCAGATCCTCCCGGACGCCCCCACCGACCAGCGGGTCGACGTCTACGCGGCCGGCATCCTGCTGTACGAGATGCTCACCGGCCGCCGCCCGCACACCGGCGACAACCCCGTCCAGGTCATGTACAAGCACCTGCACGAGGACGTCCCCGCCCCCTCGCTGACCGCCCCCACCGTCGCCCCGGCGCTGGACGCCATCGTGGCCGGCGCCTGCGCCCGGGCCGCCGACGCCCGCCCGTACGACGCGGTGGAGCTGCTCGCCGCCCTCCAGCGGGTCCGCCGCACCCTCACCCCGGCCGAGCTGGACGCCGAACCGCCGGCCTCCACCCGGCCCAGCCCGCGCTACCCGACCAGCGAGCCGACCTCGGTGATCCAGCCGCTGCCCCGGCCCTCCGACGCCCCCGCGCCGGAGCGCACCAGCGTGCTGGACGTGCCGGCGGAGGTGATGGACCAGCTGCTCGCCGAGCCCCGCCCGTACGACGAGCCGACCCCGGTCCGGGTGCGGCGGCCGAGCCGGCTGCGCCGCGTCCCGCGCAAGGCGCTGATCTGGGCGGCCGCGCTGACCGCCCTGGTGCTGGCGGTCGGCGGCGCCACCTACGGGATCTCCGAGGGTCTGTACGGCTCGGTGCCGGGCGTGCTCGGCAAGGACCGGGGCGAGGCGCAGCGGATCCTGGACGACGCGGGCATGCACGGCAGGTTCGTCGAGGCTTTCAGCGAGTCCGTCCCGGCCGGCCAGGTGATCTCCACCGACCCCGGGGTCGGCGCGCGCACCCGCAAGAGCGACTCGGTGACGGTCACCGTCTCCAAGGGCCCCAAGCGGATCGCGGTGCCGGACGTGACCGGCAAGAGCTCGGACGACGCGGCCGCCGCGCTGGCCGCGGCCCAGCTGACCAGGGGCTCGGTGACCCAGAGCTACAACGACACCGTGCCGGAGGGCTCGGTGATCAGCAGCTCGCCGGCCGCCGGGCAGATGCTGCAGGAGAACGCCGCCGTCTCGCTGGTGGTCAGCAAGGGGATGGTGCCCGTTCCGGACGTCACCGGGATGGGCCGGGACGACGCGCAGAAGGCGCTGCAGGCGGCGGGTTTCACCATGAAGGCGTCCACCGACTGGACGCTCGGCATGGGCAAGGTGAGCAGCCAGTCCCCGGCGGCCGGTGAGCGGCGCCCGCAGAAGACCGTGGTGACGGTCAACTTCTCGCTGTTCTAGAGGGATCGGGGGGCTCAGCGGAGCGGCCCGTCGCCCGGCTCCTCCTGGTAGGAGTGGCGCTGCTCGCGCCACGGGTCGGCCAGGTTGTGGTAGCCGCGCTCCTCCCAGAAGCCGCGCCGGTCGGCCCGCATGTACTCCACCGCCCGCACCCACTTGGGGCCCTTCCAGGCGTACAGCTCCGGCACCACCAGCCGCACCGGGAAGCCGTGCTCGGCGGTCAGCGCCTCGCCGTTGCGGTGGGTGGCGAGCAGGGTGCGCCCGTCGGCGAAGTCGGCCAGCCGCAGGTTGGCGCTGTAGCCGTACTCGGCCCAGACCATGACGTGGGTGACGCCGGGCGCGGGGGGCACCAGGTCGAGCAGGAGGGCCGCGGACACGCCCGTCCACTCGTTGCCGAGCACGGAGAACTTGGTGACGCAGTGCAGGTCCCCGACCACGGTGGTGCGCGGCAGGGCGTTGAAGGCCTCGAAGTCCCAGCTGTGCTTCTCCGCCGAGGCGGTGGCGCCGAACACCTGGAGGTCCCAGGTCAGCGGCTTGAAGCGGGGCACCGGCCCGTAGTGCAGGGCGGGCCAGCCGCGCTGCACGCGCTGACCCGGGGGGAGCCTCGGGTCAGACGGCGGAAGCGGTTCTCGTTCGGACTGACCCATGGCTCCATGGTGACAGACGGCGGGCGGGCCCCGGCGCGCGCCCCTTGGCCCCGCTTCACGCCCAGCCCGTACGGGCCAACGGTCGGTCGCACACCATCCGACAACACCCAAACCGGATATTCCGCCACATATCCCAGTGAGTGTGAACTTACTGGAAATTCCTGTCGATACGGTGCCAGGATGCCCAGCGCAGCAGTCACCGCAGGACGTAACGCAGGGAGGCACCACCATGCAGGGCGACCCGGAGGTCATCGAGTTCCTCAACGAGCAGCTCACGGCCGAGCTCACGGCGATCAACCAGTACTTCCTGCACGCCAAGATGCAGGAGAACTTCGGCTGGACGAAGCTCGCCAAGTACACCCGGCACGAGTCCTTCGACGAGATGAAGCACGCCGAGACGCTCACCGACCGGATCCTGTTCCTGGAGGGGCTGCCCAACTACCAGCGGCTGTTCCACGTCCGGATCGGCCAGACGGTCAAGGAGATGTTCGAGGCGGACCGCCAGATCGAGGTCGAGGCGATCGACCGGCTCAAGCGCGGGATCGTGATGATGCGGGCCAAGAACGACGTCACCTCGGCGAACATCTTCGAGGACATCCTGGCCGACGAGGAGCACCACATCGACTACCTCGACACCCAGCTGGAGCTCCTGGACAAGCTCGGCGAGGCGCTCTACATCGCCCAGCAGATCGAGCAGCCGGAGTCCTAGTCCAGTCTGGTTCCGCTCCCGGCTTCCGGCTTCCGGCTTCCGGCTCAGGCCACCCGCAGCGGGACCACCGGGGCGACCGGGCCCAGCGGAGCAGTCGGGCCGGGCTTCGGAGCGGCCGGTGCCGGAACATCCTGGACCTGCGGATCGGCGAGGCCGAGCTTCGCGGCCAGCCGGGCGGTCGGACAGGGCCGGGCGCCGTGCTCGCCGAGCAGCGCCTGGATCCGGCGGACGCAGGACCCGCAGTCCGTGCCGGCCTTGCAGCCCTTGGCTATCTGGCGCGGGGTGCTGGCGCCGCCGTCGATCGCCTCCTTCACCTGGTCCTCGGTGACCGCATGGCACATGCACACGTACATCGCGGTCTCTCCCGGGGTGAAGCGCAGGTGAAGCGCAGAATGGATCTTGACTAAGGCTTGCCTTAGTTCACTGAGCCTCACCTTACCCGGCGATCCGGGTGCGAAAAAGCCCCTCCGGACCCGGGAAACCCGAATCCGGAGGGGCCTTCGTCACATCAGGGCCGGTGCATCACTGGCCGCGGTACATCTCCGCCACCAGGAACGCCAGGTCCAGCGACTGGCTGCGGTTGAGCCGCGGGTCGCAGGCCGTCTCGTAACGCTGGTGCAGGTCGTCGACCATCACCTCGTCGCCGCCGCCGACGCACTCGGTGACGTCGTCGCCGGTCAGCTCCACGTGGATTCCGCCCGGGTGGGTGCCGAGCGCGCGGTGCACCTCGAAGAAGCCCTTGACCTCGTCCAGCACGTCGTCGAAGCGGCGGGTCTTGTGACCGCTGGAGGCCTCGAAGGTGTTGCCGTGCATCGGGTCGCAGATCCACACCGGCTTGGCGCCGGAAGCGGTGACCTTCTCCACCAGGGTGGGCAGGTGGTCGCGGACCTTGCCCGCGCCCATCCGGGTGATGAAGGTCAGGCGGCCGGGCTCGCGCTCCGGGTCCAGCTTCTCGATCAGGGTGAGCGCCTCGTCCACCGAGGTGGTCGGGCCCAGCTTGACCCCGATCGGGTTGCGGATCTTGGAGGCGAACTCGATGTGCGCGTGGTCCAGCTGCCGGGTGCGCTCACCGATCCACACCATGTGGCCCGAGACGTCGTACAGGTCGCCGGTGCGCGAGTCCACGCGGGTCAGCGCGGTCTCGTAGTCGAGGATCAGCGCCTCGTGCGAGGAGAAGAACTCGACGGTCTTGAACTCCTCCGGCGCCACGCCGCAGGCGTTCATGAACGCCAGGGCGTTGTCGATCTCCCGGGCGAGCTGCTCGTAGCGCTGGCCGGCCGGCGAGTTGCGCACGAAGTCCTGGTTCCAGGCGTGCACCTGGCGCAGGTCGGCGTAACCACCGGTGGTGAAGGCACGCACCAGGTTCAGCGTCGCGGCGGACGCGTTGTACATCCGCTTCAGGCGCTCCGGGTCCGGGATGCGGGACTCCGGGGTGAACTCGAAGCCGTTCACCGAGTCGCCGCGGTAGACCGGCAGCGTCACGCCGTCCCGGGTCTCGGTCGACTTCGAGCGCGGCTTGGAGTACTGGCCGGCGATCCGGCCGACCTTCACGACCGGCACCGAGGCGGCGTACGTCAGCACGGCCGCCATCTGCAGCAGGGTCTTCAGCTTGTTGCGGATGTGCTCCGCCGAGACGCCGTCGAAGGCCTCGGCGCAGTCTCCGCCCTGGAGGAGGAAGGCCTCCCCGCGCGCGACGGCTCCGAGCCGGGCGCGCAGCTGGTCGCACTCGCCGGCGAAGACGAGCGGCGGATACGAGGCGAGCTCGGCAAGGGTCTTGCGCAGAGCCTCTTGGTCCGGCCATTCAGGCTGCTGCGCCGCGGGCAGGGACTGCCAGGAGTGGCCAGTCCTCGTTGTCTCAGTCGTCACGGTCACACAGCAAGGCTACGGGGTCACGAGAGCGTTCCGTGACCATTGCCCGAGGGATGAGACACGTCTCGGACAATGCTCGTCATCGGCCTCACCCGCCCGGCCGAATCGGCTAGGCTCGCCCCATGCACGCGCCCCACACCCACTCCTGGTGGTGGGCCTCCCCCATGGGTGGCCCACAGATCGCGCGTTCCTAGACGAACACGACGGCCGCCCCTCGGGGCGGCCGTCGTGCGTCTGAGCAGACGGCCCTCCGGGAGCGGAACAGCACCGCCTCGCCACCTCCCCGGAAGGAAGCCGTACTCGTGACCACCCCCGCCGAACTGCTCGCCCGCCTCACCTCCCCCGGCGCGCCCGCCTTCGCCCTGCTGCACCGCCGCACCCCCCGGCACGCCCCGGACACCGTCGAGGTGCTGCTGGGCACCGTCGACAGCTACGAGCACCTCGCCGACCTGCCGGTCCGGGCCGGCATCCCGGCCGCCGGGCCGGTCCACGACCTCCTCGCGCTGGTCCCGTACCGGCAGATCCGCGAGCGCGGCTTCGAGGCGCACGACGACGGCACCCCGCTGCAGGCCCTCGCGGTGACCGAGCAGTACGCCCTGCCGCTGGCCGAATTCACGGCCGCCCTGCCACAGCTGCCGGTCACGCTGTCCGGCGGCGCGTTCGACGTGGACGACGAGGCGTACGCGGAGATCGTCCGCCGGGTGATCGAGGACGAGATCGGCAACGGCGAGGGCGCCAACTTCGTGATCCGGCGGGACTTCCACGCCACCCTGGAGGCCCCCGGCGGAGCTGGAAACGGACACTGCGCCCCCGAACTCGCGCTCACCCTGTTCCGCCGGCTGCTGGACCAGGAGCGCGGCGCGTACTGGACCTTCCTGGTGCACACCGGCGAACGGGTGCTGGTCGGCGCCTCCCCCGAGGTGCACGTCCGGCAGAGCGGCGGCACCGTCGTGATGAACCCGATCTCCGGCACCTACCGCTACCCGGCCGGCGGCTCCGACCTCGACTCGCTGCTCCGCTTCCTCCACGACCCCAAGGAGCTGGAGGAGCTGACCATGGTGGTCGACGAGGAGCTGAAGATGATGTGCACCGTCGGCGACCTCGGCGGCCAGGTGCTCGGCCCCCGGCTCAAGGAGATGTCCCACCTCGCCCACACCGAGTACGAGCTGCGCGGGCGCACCTCGCTGGACGTCCGCGAGGTGCTGCGCGAGACGATGTTCGCCGCCACCGTCACCGGCAGCCCGGTGCAGAACGCCACCCGGGTGATCCGGCGCTACGAGCCCGGCGGGCGCGGCTACTACTCCGGTGCGCTCGCCCTGATCGGCCGCTCCGCGAGCGGTGGGCAGCTGCTGGACTCGCCGATCTGCATCCGCACCGCCGACATCGACCCGGCCACCGGGCGGCTGGTCGTCCGGGTCGGCGCCACGCTGGTGCGCCACTCCGTCCCGGAGTCCGAGGTCGCCGAGACCCACGCCAAGGCCGCCGGGGTGCTCACCGCGATCGGCGCCCGGCCCGCGCCCGCCCGGGTGCCCCACCCCGGCGGGCCCCGGCTCGCCGACGACCACCGGGTGCAGGCCGCCCTGGACGCCCGCCGGGCCGACCTCGCGCCGTTCTGGCTGCGGATGCAGACGCCGTCCCGGGTCACCGAGGCCGAACCGACGCTGGTCGTGGACGGCGAGGACACCTTCACCTCGATGCTCAGCCACCTGCTGACCTCGCTCGGCCACCGGGTCACCGTGGTCCGCTTCGACCGGCCGGACCTGCGCGAACTGGTGGCGGCGCACCGCGGCCCGCTGGTGCTCGGCCCCGGCCCGGGCGACCCGGCGCTCGTCGACGACCCCAAGATGGCTGTGCTGCGGCCGATCGTCGCGGACGCCCTGGCCGCCCTCCGCTCCGGCGACCGCACGGCCCCGCTGCTCGCGGTCTGCCTCAGCCACCAGCTGCTCTCCGCCGAACTCGGGCTCGCGCTGGGCCGCAAGGCCGTCCCGTACCAGGGCGCCCAGGAGAGCATCGACCTGTTCGGCACCAAGCGGACGGTCGGCTTCTACAACACCTTCACCGCGCGCTGCTCGGACACCGACGCGGCCCGGCTCGCCGAGGCGGGCGTCGACGTCTCCCGGGACGCCGCCACCGGCGACGTCCACGCGCTGCGCGGCCCCGGCTTCGCGGGCCTGCAGTTCCACCCGGAGTCGGTGCTCACCCGGGACGGCGTCGACATCGTCGCGGCCCTGCTGCGGGAGGCAACGGCCGTACGGGGCTGAGGACTCGTGCGGGCCCGGGCGGCAACCGCCCGGGCCCCGCTCACAGCTCCTCGTCCAGCCCCCGCTCGATCGCGTACCGGACCAGCTCCACCCGGTTGTGCAACTGCAGCTTGCCCAGCGTGTTCTGCACGTGGTTCTGCACCGTCCGGTGCGAGAGCACCAGCCGGTCCGCGATCTGCCGGTACGACAGGCCCTTGGCGACCAACCGCAGCACCTCGGTCTCCCGGGCGGTCAGCTGCGGCACGGCCGGCGCTGAGGCCTGGGCCGGCTCGGCGGCCAGCCGGCGGAACTCGCCCAGCACCAGCCCGGCCAGGCCCGGGGTGAACACCGCGTCGCCGACGGCCGTACGGCGCACCGCGTCCAGCAGCTCCTCCCGCCCGGCCGACTTCACCAGGTACCCGGTGGCGCCGGACTTCACCGCCTCCAGCACGTCCTGGTGCTCCCCGCTGGCCGACAGCACCAGCACCCTCACCGCCTGGTCGTGCGCGACCACCTGGCGGCACACCTCGGCGCCGGGCAGGCCGGGCAGGTTGAGGTCCAGCACGACGACCTGCGGCGAGCAGGCCCGGGCGCGGCGCACCGCCTCCTCGCCGTCGCCCGCCGTGGCCACCACGTCCAGGCCCGCCTCGGCGAGGTCGCGGGAGACGGCGTCGCGCCACATCGGGTGGTCGTCCACCACCATCACCCGCACCGGCCGGTCGGTGCCCGGCTGATCGGTCATCGGCTGGTTGGTCATCGGCTGGTTGGTCATCAGGAGGCCTTCCTCGGAACGCGCAGTTCGACCTCGACGCCCTCCCCGGGCGCCGAGTACAGCTCGGCCGTACCGCCGAGATCCACCACCCGGCCGCGGATGGACTGGGAGACGCCCAGCCGCCCGGCCCGCTCCGCCTCACCGAGCCGCCCCGGCGCGAAGCCCGGGCCGTCGTCGCGAATGCTGACCGTGACGGCCTCCGGCTCGTCCTCCACCAGGATCCAGGCCCGGGCGCCCTCCCCGGCGTGTCGGCGGACGTTGTCGACGGCCGCACCGACCGCCGCAGCCAGCTCGCCCGCCGCCGGGCCCGGCAGCAGAACCGGGGTGCCCGGGGCGGAGAGCGTGATCCGCTCGCCGGCGTACGGGCGCAGCAGCGCGGTGAGGTCGCGCGGCCCGGCCGGGTCGAGCGCCTCGGCCCCGGCCTCCGGCGGTCGCTGCGCCGGGAGCGGACCACCCGTCATCAGGGCCCTCAGGGCGCGCTCCTGTTCACCGGCGAGGCGGCCCAGCTCGGCGAAGTCCGTACCGTCGGCGCCGCGGCCGTTCACGCTGCTGCCCGTGCCGCCGCTGCCCTTGGCGCCGCTGCCCTTGGCGCCGCTGCCCAGCTCCGCGCCCCGGCGCTGGACCAGGGCGAGCACCTGGAGCACGCCGTCGTGGATGTCCCGGGAGAGCCGCTCGCGCTCCCGGGTGGCCGCCTCGACCTGCAGCGCCCGGGTGAGGGTGGCCTCGCTCGCGCGGGCCAGCTCGATCACGTACCCGATCGCGCAACCGGCCACCAGCAGCAGCACGATGTTGTGGACGTTGTCGCCGGTGGGCCCGCCGTGGCCGAGGATGTTGGCCACCCCGATCACGGCACCGGAGGCGGCCGCCGGGCGCCAGCCGCCCTTGGCGGCGAAGCCGAGCACCGTACCGGCGGCCCAGATGGTCGGCAGGGTGGGAGCGCCGTGGCTGATCCGGGCCGGCGCGTCGGTCAGTCCGCTCAGCACGATGCCGGTCACGGCCAGCGCGAGGTCGAAGCCGAGGACGTACCAGGTGCAGCGCTGCGGGTTGGAGAAGGCCCGGGTGCTGGCGAGGGTCCAGAGGATCAGCGCGCCGAAGTAGATCCAGCCGGCGACCGGGTGCAGGAAGTGCAGGTAGGAGTTGAAGTACCGCAGCAGCGCGTAGCACAGGGCCAGCACCCGGAAGTAGGAGATGGCCTTCCACAGCGGGAGTTCGACGGACATGCCGCCGGCCGCCAGCGTCCCGCCGACCGCACCGCCCGCTCTCGCGCCGTCCGTTCCCGCACCGCCCGCCATGCTCCGGCCCCTCCCCCTGGACCCGTCCGGGTCGGTCAGGCCGACCCGGTGCCCTTCTGCTCCTGCTGGTCCTGCTGCTCGGCCTTCCCGGCTTCGGCGGCCTTCCCGGCTTCGGCGGCCTTCTCGGCTTCGGCGGCCTCGGCCTTCTCCGCCTTGGCGGCGGCCCGGCGCTCGGCCTCGGCCTTCTTCTTCTCGTCCGAGATCTGCCGCTTGGCCGCCGTCGCGTAGATGTCCACGTACTCCTGGCCGGAGAGCCGCATGATCTCGTACATCACCTCGTCCGTCACCGAACGGAGGATGAAACGGTCGTTCTCCATGCCGTGGTAGCGGGAGAAGTCCAGCGGACGGCCAATCCGGATGCCCGGGCGGATGCCGAAGTTCGGGATCACCTGGCCGGGCGGCTGCACCTTCTCGGTGTCGATCATGGCGACCGGGATGACCGGGGCGCCGGTGGCCAGCGCCACGCGGGCGAGGCCGCCGACCTTGCCGCGGTAGAGCTTGCCGTCGGGCGAACGGGTGCCCTCCGGGTAGACGCCGAACAGCTCGCCGCGGTCCAGCACCGCGATGGCGCTGCGGATCGCGGCCTCGCCGGCGCCGCGCACGCCCGAGCGGTCCACCGGCAGCTGGCCGACGCCCTTGAAGAAGGCGGCGGTCAGCCGGCCCTTGAGGCCCGGGGTGTTGAAGTACTCGGCCTTCGCGATGAAGGTCACCCGGCGCTTGATCAGCGCGGGGAAGAAGAACGAGTCCGAGAAGGACAGGTGGTTGCTCGCGATGATCGCCGCACCCTCGGTGGGGATGTTCTCCTCACCCTCGATCCACGGCCGGAAGAAGATCCGAAGCAGTGGCGCGACGATCATCTTCATCAGTCGGTAGAACAACCCGGGCCTCCTGTTATGCGGACCGGTCGATCCTAATGCCCCGAGGCCGTCGACTGTGCCCGGGCCCGCCGTAGGGGGTGTACGTCCCGGCTCGAGGCGTGGGACGATGCGGATTCCTGCAGCTCCCCTCCCAGCGTCCCTCCCCCAGCGCCACCCGCCCGCGAAGGAGTCCGCCATGCCGCTGCTGCCCGGTGCCGAACCGTACCGCCACCAGGGCGGACCGGTCGGGGTGCTGCTCTGCCACGGCTTCACCGGGTCGCCGCAGTCCATGCGGCCGTGGGCCGAGGAACTGGCGGCGGCCGGGTTCACCGTCTCGCTGCCGTTGCTGCCGGGGCACGGCACCCGTTGGCAGGACATGCAGGTCACCCGGTGGGAGGACTGGTACGCGGAGGTCGAGCGCGAGTTGCTGGCCCTCGCCGAGGAGTGCGAGCAGGTCTTCGTCTGCGCGCTGTCGATGGGCGGCGCCCTCGCGCTGCGGCTGGCCGCGCTGCACGGCCCGACGGTGTCCGGGCTGGTGCTGGTCAACCCGTCGGTGCGCTCCGACAACCCCGCGGGGGTGCTGCTCCCGGTGCTCCGGCACCTCGTCCCGAGCATCGCGGGAGTCGCGAACGACATCCACAAGCCGGGCGCCCGGGAGCTCGGTTACGACCGGACGCCGCTGCACGCCGCCTGGTCGCTCGGCCGGCTGTGGCAGGAGGTCCAGCGGCGGCTGCCCGAGGTGACCCAGCCCGTGCTGCTCTTCCACAGCCCGCAGGACCACGTCGTCTCGCCGGCCAACTCCGAACTGGTGCTGGCCCGGATATCCTCGACCGACGTGACGGAGCGGCTGTGCCAACGCAGCTTCCACGTCGCGACGCTGGACCACGACGCGGCGGAAATATTCGCGGCGAGCCAGGACTTCATCCGACGGCTGGCTCCCGCGCAAGCGGCGGGGGCGGACTTGGCCGAATCCGACGATCACCATGGCTGAAGGGCCGGAAGTGCACGAGAGCAGCACGGCGGGCAGCGGGGACGAGAAGCCCCGCGAGGACGGCGCGCGGACGGACGGAGCGCCGACGGACGCCACCGACCGGGGGGACGCCGGCATCGCGGGGAACCCGACCGTCCCGGGCGACGCCACCGTCCACGGGGACGGCACCGTCCAGGGCGGCCCGGCCGCGGCAGGTGCGGCGGCCGACGGCACCGCGCCGACCGTACCGGCCGAGGAGACCGCCGACGCGGACGCCGCCGCGCCCGTGGAACCGCGCCCGCGCCGCCGCGCCCCCGAGCGCAGCCAGGCCGAACAGGACGCGATCTTCGCCGCCCTGGTCGCCCAGTTCGACGACCCGGTCGACCTCACCAACCCCAACTGGCCGGAGGTCGAGAACCTCCGGGCACAGAACGAGCTCAAGGGCGGCTTCAAGGACGGCGCCGGCCCCCGGGCCGGCCAGGGCGACCCGGACGACCTCTCCGACCTCGCCCCGCAGCCCCGCTCCCGCTCCGGCCGTCCCGTGCTCCCGGCCGCCGGCCCGGGCCCGCGCGACTTCGAACTGGCCGAGGACACCGACGAGGGCCACTACGTCCCGCCGGAGCCCCCGCCGCTGCCGCCCGCCGACGTGACCGCCAAGTTCGCCTGGCTGGCGGTGCTCGGCGGCCCGGCCCTGCTGCTGATCGACGCGGTGGTGTGGCGGGAGATCTCCGGGTGGCCCGCCTGGGTCGGCGTCACCGCCTTCCTCGGCGGCTTCGTCACCCTGGTCGCCCGGATGAAGGACCGCGACGAGGACGAACCGGAGGACCCGGACCACGGCGCGGTGGTCTGAGCTACCGCTTCTCGGGCAGTTCGACGACCGCCAGCACCGGCAGGTGGTCGGTCGCGGCCCGCAGGTCGGCCTCGGTGACGCCGGGCAGGCCGTGCGGTACGCCGCAACCGAGGACGGTGGTCCCGGGCGTGGCGAAGACGGCGTCGATCCGCTGGTAGGGGTTCTCGGGGACGGACGTGAACTCGCCGCCCCAGGGCGCCGTCGGGTACCCGTCCCACATCCGGGAGGCCAGCAGCCGCCAGCCGGGCCCGTCCGGGTGCTCGTTGAAGTCCCCTGCCACGACGCCCTGTTCGGCGATCGCGAGCTGGTCGAGCAGCAGCTCGAACTGCCCGTGGCGCTCCTCGGCGTCCAGGCTGAGGTGGCAGCTGGTGACGGTGAACGGCGCGGCGCCGGGCACCCGCAGCAGCGCGGTGGCGAAGCCGCGCGCGTGCAGGCCGCGGGTCTTGGGCAGCAGCCGGTCGTACCGGCCGAGCACCTCCACCGCGCCGGGTCGGCCGAGCAGCAGCGGCCCCGCGGCGGTGCGGCCGCCCCCGGACAGCACCACCGTCCCGGTGCTCCGGGCCAACCAGGCGGCCCGGCCCTCGGGGCGCCAGTAGCGCGGCGCCTCCTGGACGCAGACCAGGTCGGGCGCACAGGCCCGGATCACCCGCACCAGCGCCCGCCGGTCGTCGCGCAACGAGCGGATGTTGTAGCTGAGCAGGCGCAGCCGGCGCGGGCCGCCCGGCGGCGGAGCGATGGGCGCGGTGGTCATCTCACGGTCCTCCCCTGTGCGGTGTCACTGGGAAGGACCGTAGTGCGACGGCGGCGGCGCGTCCGGGATTGGTCGGGGCCCGGTCGCACCACCGCCGGCGGGTCTCACACCTCTCCCGGGCCACAGGACCGGGGGAGGTGACACTCAGGTGCGGGCGAGGTCCGCCGCGCCGACGATGCCGGCCGCGGAGCCCATCGAGGCGAGCACGACCTCGGCGCGCGGACGGTGCACCCCGCCGGTCAGGTAGTGCTCGAAGGCCTTGGCGACCGGGTCGAGCAGCAGTCGGCCGGAGTCGGAGACGCCACCGCCGAGGACGAAGACGCCCGGGTCGAACAGCGCGGCGAGGTCGGCCATGCCGCGGCCCAGCCAGTCGGACAGCTCGGCGTAGCACTCCAGGGCGAGCGGGTCGCCGTCCTCGGCCGCCTCGGTGATGTGGATGCCGCGGATGGTCTCGGCGACGCCGTCGTTGAGCTCCAGCATCCGCCGGCCGCGGACCGGGTCGGCCGCGGCCCTCTCCCGGCCGTAGCGGCGCAGCGCGCGCCCGGAGCCGTACTGCTCCCAGCAGCCCTTGCCGCCGCAGCCGCACTGCAGGCCGTCCGGGACCATGTTGAGGTGGCCGATCTCGCCGGCCACGCCGAATCGGCCGCGGTGCAGCCGCCCGTCGAGGACGATGCCGCCGCCGATGCCGGTGCCGACGGTGATCAGCACCATGTCCTGGTGGTCGGCGGCCGCGCCGAAGCGGAACTCGGCCCAGGCGGCGCAGTTGGCGTCGTTCTCGACCACGGTGGACAGGCCGGTGAGCTCTTCGATCCGGCCGCGCAGCGGCTCGTTCTCCCAGTCGATGTTGGGCGCGAAGATCACCGTGGAGCGGTTGCTGTCGACGAAGCCGGGGGCGCCGACGCCGACCGCGGTGACGTCGGGGTGCTGCTCCTTGAGTTCGCGCACGGCCTGCGCGATGGCGTCGACCGCCCACTGGGGGTCGGCCGGGGTGGGGACCCGGGTCCGCGCCAGGATCGCACCCGCATCGTCGACCACGCCTGCCGCGATCTTGGTCCCGCCGACATCGACGCCGATGGTCAGAGCCATGTGTCCCTCAGCTATTCACTCGTTCCCGCTGGACGGAACGGTACCGCCCAACCCTGCCCCCGTACACAGCCTCGCATACATTAACCGAAGACAATTCTGGGAAAACCGGTCCGTGACGCTTCAAAAGTCTTATCTAATCTCCTCCTTCGTGACGTAGGAGAACAGGGCGATCACCCTCCGAAGGTTACGGATTCACTGCTTGGCGGACTCGCCGTCAGCGCCGTCCGCCGCTGCGGCGTCCTCCGCCCGGCCGGGCTCGTCGAGGTCGATCTTCTCCACCGGCGCCCCGTCCCCCGCGGTCCAGCGCTGCTCGTGCCCGGCCACCGCCGCCCGGTACGCGGCCAGCAGCTCGGCGCCCGCCGCGGCCAGCCCGGAGCCGGCCGCGGCGAGGTGGGAGTAGACCTCCGGCTGCTGGGTGCGCAGGCGGTCGGCCAGCCCGGAGAGGGCGATCAGGGTGGTTGCGCTGGTCTCCTGCGCCTTCTCGCCGACGACGGTGGCGAACCGGCGCACCTCGTCGACCAGCGGGCCCAGCTCCGGCCCGAACGGGTGGGACGGCCCGCTCCCCTGCTCCGCGTCGGGCTCGGTACGGTCGTCGGTGCTGGTCATCGCGGGCGCCTCCTCAGCCGTGGCCGCACCCCGCGGCCCTCCGGCCCGACGCTACCCGACCGGCCGCACGCCCCGAAAAGACCGGAGAGCCCGTCAGCCCTGCGGCCAGAGCGAAGGATCGGGCGCGAACCGCACCGACAGCACGCCCTCGTGCAGCCCCGCCCCGGCGACGGTGCAGCGGCGCAGCGCGGCGGGCAGCGGCAGCACCCGGCGGTGGGCGCCGAGGCCCACCACCAGGTCGTCGCCCCGGCGGACCAGGTCCAGTCCGGCGCGGTCGGCGCCGGGCAGGTCGAGGTGCCAGACCAGCAGGCCGTCCTCGTCGAGCCGGTCCTCGACCGGCCAGGGCTGCGGGTCCAGCCGCTCGGGGCCGGGCCCGTCCCCGTACAGGCGGTCGGCGACGGCCTCCAGGGTGCCCTCGGCCAGGCCGGTGACCAGCACCGGGGCGTCGGTCTCGGCGATGAGCCGGTCCAGCTCCTCCTGGCGGCGGCGGGCCAGCGCGGACAGCCAGGCGTCGGGCGAGGCGAGGGCGGCCGGCGGCAGCGCGCCGTGCACGACGACGGCGTCCGGCCGGTGCCCGTACAGCGCCAGCCCGGCCCGGATGCGGCGCAGTTCCCCGTACGGGTGGCCGTCGGCCGGCACGACCAGGCGCACGCTGGTGCCCGGGCCGCTGATCGCGGCGCAGGACTCGGCGAGCACCGCGGCGGCCTTGGTGCGGCCTTCGTACAGCCACTCGGCGGGCATCGGGACGCCCGCCAGCCCGGCCAGCAGCGGGCGCAGCGCACGGGCGGCCTGCCGCTGCTCGGGGACCACCCGGTCCAGGTAGCGGGCCAGTTGCTCGGGCAGGGCGAGGGTGGCGATCAGCTCGGCGGGCGGCGGGGCGAGCACCACCAGGACGTCCTGGTCGGCGGCGGGCAGGGCGCGCAGCAGGGCCAGCCGGGCGATGCCGGGGAGGGCGGTCAGCTCCTCGGGGTCGAGCTGCTCGGCGCCGAGCAGGTCGAGAGCGGGCTTGAGCCGGCCGGTGAGCTCGCCGACGGCGTAGCGGAAGGCGGCCTGCTCGTCGATCCGGGAGACCGTCAGGCCCTGCGCGTAGCGGAGCGGTTCGGGTTCCAGCCGAGTGCCGAGGACGGCGTCCAGGGTGCGGTGCGGGTCGTCGGCGGCCAGCAGCCAGGTGCGGTGGCCGCTCCGGGCGGCGTGCAGGGCGGTGGCGGCGGCCACGGTGGGCGCGCCCGCGTCACCGCTGACCAGGATGGTGCGCGTCGCCGTCATGCCGTCAGCCCCCGTCCTCGGTTCCCGTCAGCCCTCGACGCGCTTCTTCAGGCCGTCCAGGGCGCGGTCGATGATGACCTTCTCGGCCTTGCGCTTGATCATGCCGAGCATCGGGATCTTGACGTCCACGGCGAGCTGGTAGGTGACCTCGGTGCGGCCGCCGGCCAGCGGGGCGAGGCTGTAGGAGCCGTCCAGCGAGCGGAGCATCTGGCTGCGGACGAGGGTCCAGCGGACCTCGCGGTCGCCGTCCCAGGTGTAGGAGAGGGTGTGCTCGTCGCGGATGGCGCCGGCGTCCAGCAGCAGTCGGACCTCGGCGGCGCGGCCGTCCTCGGCGGTCTCCAGGACCTCGATCTCCTTGACCTCGCCGGTCCAGGCCGGGTAGGCGGCGAAGTCGGCGATCACGGCCATGACCTCGGCCGGGGTCGCGTCGATGGTGATGCTCGACCTGGTGTGCTCCGCCATGGAATGACCCTCCGTGTCGTCCCTCTGCCTGCCGGTCCGGTCGAGGCGCGCTCGACCCGGTCCGCCCGGAGCAGGCTATCGCGACCGGCGATCGGCTCGGCCGCGCGGGCACCGGCCGCGGACGGTGCGGGCCGGGCGGCGGGGCACGCTACCGGCCGGTCACCGGTGGGCTGCCGTAGGGTGCCAGTCGAACGACCCGGTCACGGCCTGGTCCGACCCGGCCGGGTGTGACACTTCGAACACCGGGGCCGACCCCCCTGGTCGAAGCTGCCTACCGGGCAGTAACGTCCTGCCGTCCCGCAGCGTCGCGAACGAGGAGCAGTCTTGCTCGACTTCAGCCTTCCGGCCCTCTACCAGGTACCGAGCGGCGGTAACCTCTCCGACCCTGTGCACCGGAACGCCGAGGAGCACCCGGACGTCGCGGTGCTCAGCCGGAAGGTGGACGGCCGCTGGCAGGAGTTGACCTCGGTCCAGTTCCTCGCCGAGGTGCACGCCGCCGCGAAGGGCCTGATCGCCGCGGGCATCGGGCCCGGCGACCGGGTGGGCATCATGTCCCGCACCCGCTACGAGTGGACGCTGCTGGACTTCGCGATCTGGACGGCCGGCGCGATCACCGTGCCGGTGTACGAGACCTCCTCCTCCGAGCAGGTCGAGTGGATCCTCGGGGACTCGGGCGCCGTCGCCGTGCTGACCGAGACCGACCAGCACGTCAAGGTGGTCGCCGAGGTCCGCGACCGGCTGCCGGGGCTGAAGCACACCTGGCAGATCGAGGGCGGCGCGCTCGCCGCGCTGACCGAGGCCGGCCGGGACGTCCCTGACGCGACGGTGCAGGAGCGCCGCTCGATCGCCGGGCCCGACGACATCGCCACGATCGTCTACACCTCGGGCACCACCGGCCGCCCGAAGGGCTGTCAGCTGACCCACGGCAACTTCCTCGCCGAGTGCGGCAACGTGGTCGAGCGCCTGGCCCCGCTGTTCCGCACCGGCGACAGCTCCGTCCTGCTCTTCCTGCCGCTGGCCCACGTGCTCGGCCGGATCGCCGAGATCGCCCCGGCGATGGCGCCGATCAAGCTGGGCCACGTCTCCGACATCAAGGACGTCACCGCCGAGCTGGCCGCCTTCAAGCCGAGCCTGATCCTGGGCGTGCCGAGAGTGTTCGAGAAGGTCTACAACACCGCCCGGGCCAAGGCCCAGGCCGACGGCAAGGGCAAGATCTTCGACAAGGCCGCCGAGACCGCGATCGCCTACAGCCGGGCGCTGGACGCCGGCGGCGCGGGCCTGGTCCTGCGGCTCAAGCACGCGGTGTTCGACAAGCTGGTCTACAGCAAGCTGCGCGCCGCCCTCGGCGGCCGGGCCACCCACGCGATCTCCGGCGGCGCCCCGCTCGGCGAGCGGCTCGGCCACTTCTACCGCGGCATCGGCTTCACCGTGCTGGAGGGCTACGGCCTGACCGAGACCTGCGCGGCCACCGCCTTCAACCCGTGGGACAAGCCGAAGATCGGTACGGTCGGCCAGCCGGTCCCCGGCGCCTCCGTCCGGATCGCCGAGGACGGCGAGGTCTACTTCAAGGGCCCGCACGTCTTCACCGGCTACTGGAACAACCCGCAGGCCACCGCGGACACCCTCAAGGACGGCTGGATGGCCACCGGCGACCTCGGCTCGCTGGACTCCGAGGGCTACCTGACCATCACCGGCCGCAAGAAGGAGATCATCGTCACCGCCGGCGGCAAGAACGTCGCCCCGGCCGTGATCGAGGACCGGATCCGCGCCCACGCCCTGGTCGGCGAGGTCATGGTGGTCGGCGACCGCAAGCCCTTCATCGCCTGCCTGATCACCGTCGACCCGGACTTCTTCCCGAAGTGGAAGGAGCTCAACGGCAAGCCCGCCGCCGCCACCGTCGCCGAGCTCGCCGACGACCCCGACCTGCTGGCCGCCCTGCAGACCGCGGTGGACGACGGCAACGCGGCCGTCTCCCACGCCGAGGCGGTCAAGAAGTTCCGCCTGCTGGACACCGAGTTCTCGGAGGAGAGCGGCCACCTGACGCCCTCGCTCAAGCTCAAGCGCAACGTCGTGCTCAAGGACTACGCCGCCGAGATCGAGGCGCTCTACCGGAAGTAGCCTTGAGGCGCGGACGGGCCCGTGCACCCCTCCCGGGAGGGGTGCACGGGCCCGTCCGCGTCTCAGCCCGCCAGCAGCGAGGTCAGCCGCCCGGCCAGCAGGTCCCAGCGCCAGGAGCGCTCCACCCAGCGCCGCCCGGCCTCGCCCATCCGCCGCCGCAGCTCCTCGTCCCCCAGCAGCCGGACGATCCGCTCCGCGGCCGCCTCGGCCGAGCCGCCCGGCACCACGTACCCGGTCTCGCCCTCCAGCACCGCGTCCGGGGCCCCGCCGGAGTCCCCCGCGACCACCGGCAGGCCGGTCGCCGAGGCCTCCAGGTAGACGATCCCCAGGCCCTCCACGTCCAGCCCGCCGCGCCTGGTCCGGCAGGGCATCGCGAAGACGTCCCCGGCCCCGTAGTGGGCGGGCAGCTCCTCCCAGGGCACCGAGCCGGTGAACCGCACCGAGGCCCGTACGCCCCTGGCGTCCGCCAGCTTCTCCAGGTCCGGCCGGTACGGTCCGCCGCCGACGATCAGCAGCACCGCGTCCGGCACGTCCGCCAGGATCTGCGGCATCGCCTCGATCAGGGTGTCCTGACCCTTGCGCGGCACCAGCCGGGAGACGCAGACCACCACCGGCCGGTCCGCCAGCCCCAGCCGCCGCCGCACCTCGGCGCCCCCCGAAGCCGGGTGGAAGGTCGACTCGTCCACGCCCGGCGGCAGCTGCACCATCCGGCCCGCGGCCCGCGGCCCGACCGCGGCGGCGATCCGGGAGCGGGTGTACTCGCCCAGGTACGTCAGCACGTCGGTGCCCGCGCCGATCCTGCGCAGCAGCTGCCTGGAGCCCGGCAGCTGGGCCCAGGCGGCCTCGTGCCCGTGCGTCATGCCGAGCAGCCGCCCGGCCCCGGCCCGGCGCAGCGCGGGCGCCATCAGGCCGAGCGGGGCGGCGGCGCCGAACCAGACCGATTCGCACTTCTCCGCCCGCAGGATCTCGGCGGCCCGGCGGGTGACCCGAGGTGTGGGAACCATCACCTTCGTACGGTCCCGGATCACCGGGAACGGCTGCTCGGCGTCGAAGCGCCGCACCTCGGTGCCGTCCCGCCAGGTCGAGGCGTACACCACGACGCTCCCGGCGGGCTGACGGACGGCCATGTTGTGCACGAAGGCCTGGATGCCTCCCGGGCGGGGCGGGAAGTCATTGGTGACGATCAAGGTTCTGTGCATCAGGCCACGGCTCGCTCGGTCGGGGGGTGCTCGGTGTACCGCTGGGTGATCCGTACGATAGGTCAACACCATGACCCGCCGGGAACGGAACCGCACGCGGCAACCGTTTGACCCCCGGGTCAGTCCTAGTACGTGGGTCCGGAGACCGGCCCCAGGGTCGCGGATGCGGCAGCCCGGGCGTCCGTCGGTACGACGCCTCAGGTGAGGACGTCGAGACGAACGAGGGAGCGCAGTGGAGTTGGCCCCGGCCACCGAGTCCGGTACTTCGCGCGGCCGCCTCGGCCGCCCGCTCGGGGCGCTCGCCGCCCTCGGGGCGACCTGGGTGGCCACCCGCACCGTGCTGGTGCTGCTGATGACCGGCGTGCTGAAGTCGCCCGGCGGCGACGTCACGGCCGACGTCTGGATGATCTACCACGCCTGGTACGGCGTGCTGCAGACCGGCACCTTCCCGTTCGACGACGTGACCTGGCAGTACCCGCCCGGCGCCGCCCTGGTGATCCTGCTGCCGGGACTGCTGCCCTGGTCGTACCTGACCTCGTTCTGGGTGATCTGCGGCATCGCCGACGCCGCCGCGGCCGCGCTGCTGATCCGCACCGGCCTGCGCAGGGGCCGGGCGCTGACCGGCGCCTGGATGTGGGTGGTCGGCGTACCGCTGCTCGGCCCGATGATCTACAACCGCTTCGACCTCCTGGTCACCGCGCTCGCCCTGGCCGGCCTGCTCGCGCTGATCCGCCGCCCGGCGATCGGCGGGCTGTTGCTGGGCCTGGGCGGCATCGTGAAGGTCTGGCCGCTGCTCGGCCTGATCGGCACCCCGTCCGGCCGCCGCACCCGCCGGTCCTGGACGCTGGCCGCGGCCACCGCCGTCTCGGTGGGGTTCCTGCTCGCGGCCGGGATGAACGGCGCCTTCGGCTTCCTGGCCTTCCAGAAGGACCGCGGCATCGAGGTCGAGTCGGTCGGCGCCCTGCCGCTGCACCTCGCCCGGATCGCCGGGGGCTGGAACGGCAAGGTCACCATGAACTACGGCTCCCCCGAGATGCTCGGGCCGTGGGTCGGCGTGATCAGCAAGGTGATGATGGCCGGCACCGTGCTGGGCTTCCTGTGGCTGCTGCTGTGGCGCTTCACCGCCCGCCGCCGCAACGCGGCCACCATGTACGACGCGGCGCTGTGCGCCCTGCTGATCTTCGTGGTGACCAGCCGGGTGATCAGCCCGCAGTACCTGGTCTGGCTGATCGGCGTGGCGGCGGTCTGCCTGACCGTGCGCGGCACCAGCCAGCGGCCGGTGGCGCTGCTGATCCTGCTCGCCTGCCCGCTCACCCTGCTCGAGTTCCCGACCATGTTCACCCAGGTCCTGAACAGCGAGCCGCTGGCGATCACCGTGCTGGGCCTGCGCAACCTGCTGCTGCTGACCGCCACCGTGCTCTCCGCCGTCCGGCTCTGGCGCTCCACCCGCGCCGCGGCGCCCCTGCCGCCCACCGTGGTGCTGTCCGAGCCCGCCGCGCTGCCGCCCGCCTCGTCCTACCCGGTCCGCCCGGGCATCGCCTACGAGCAGGACCTGCTGGACGGCATCGACCACCCGGCCGGCCGTTAGGCCGTGTCTCACAATTCCCGCCGCGCGCCGATCCGACGCGAATTGTGAGACACGCCCTAGTGTTCTGAGTCAGGAATTCGCTTCAGATATCCGGCTAGGCGGTTGAGGATCTCGTCGGCGGTCTTGGTCCAGACGTAGGGCTTCGGGTCGGTGTTCCAGGTGGCGATCCAGTCACGGATATCGGCTTCGAGGGCCTGGACGGACTTGTGGACGCCTCGCCGTATCTGCTTGTTCGTCAGTTCGGCGAACCAGCGCTCGACCAGGTTGAGCCATGACGAGCCGGTCGGGGTGAAGTGCAGGTGGAAGCGAGGGTGGGAGACCAGCCAGGTCTTGATCGCCGGCGTCTTGTGGGTGGCGTAGTTGTCCAGCACGAGGTGAACATCCAGCCCCTCGGGGACCTCCTTGTCCAGCCGGAGCAGGAACTTCTTGAACTCCTCGGCCCGGTGGCGGCGGTGAAGCGAGCCGATGACCTTGCCGGTGGCGACCTCGAGTGCGGCGAACAGGGTGGTGGTGCCGTGGCGGACGTAATCGGCGGTCATCCGCTGCGGCACGCCCGGCATCATCGGCAGCACCGGCTGGGACCGGTCGAGCGCCTGAATCTGGGATTTCTCGTCCACGCAGAACACCAGGGCACGCTCGGGCGGGTCGAGGTAGAGGCCGACCACGTCATGGACCTTGTCCACGAAGTACGGGTCGGTGGACAGCTTGAAGGTCTCAGCGCGATGCGGCTGCAGTCCGAACGCGCGCCAGACCCGTGACACGGTGGACTGGGACAGACCGGTCTCCCTGGCCATCGACCGGGTCGACCAGTGCGTAGCGTCCTTCGGGGTGCGCTCCAGGGTCTTGGCGACCAGCTCGGCCACCTGCTCGTCGGTCACCGTGCGGGGACCTCCCGGCCTGGGCATGTCGCCCAGACCGGCGATCCGGTGCTCGACGAACCTGGCCCGCCACCGGCCGACCGCATGCGGCGTCGATCCCAGCCGCTCCGCGACGTCCTTGTTGGACGCGCCGCTCGCGCACTCCAGGATGATCCGGCACCGCAAAGCCCAGGCCTGCGGCGTCGACCGGCGACGCACCCACCCCTCCAGGGCAGCCCGCTCATCCTCCGACAACACCAACTCGACCTTCGGCCGACCCGTCCGCGCCACAGCCCCAGTCTATATTTATGAATGAAATTCCAGACTCAGGACACTAGCCCCTGAGGGCCTGCACCTCGGCCAGCCAGAGCGCGGTGAACTCCGTCAGGCCGACGCCCAGTTCGCCGCGCAGCAGCCGGTCGGTGCGGCGGTCCCGGTCCTCGCCCTGCCCGTCGGCCGCGCCGACCGCCCGGTAGAAGGCGACCAGCCGGTCCGTCCCGTACCGGCCGGCGATCAGGGCGCAGGCGAGCCAGGCCTGCTCGTACGCCTGGGCGATGCCGGTGGCACCGGCGGCGAAGTCCCCGTCGGCGGGCAGGGCGGTGGGCAGCCTCCCGGCGACGACGTCCCGGGTGAGTTCAGGGGCGATCTGCTGCGGACGGCGGCCGGACTCTCGGTAGGCGGTCCAGTCGGCGACGCCCTCGGAGAGCCACAGCGGGGTCCAGGCCCGGGTGTCGGCCCGGGTCGCGACATGGGTGGCCTCGTGGGTGACCACCACCTGCCGGCCGAAGTCGCTGAGCCGCCCGAACGCCTCGGGGTTGATCACCACCCGGTCCGCCGGGGTGTGCCAGGGCGCGCCGGGGGCGGCCACGGTGACCGCCGCCATGCCCGTCCAGCTCGCCGGGTCGGCCTCCAGCAGCCGGGCGAACTGCGCTTCGGTGGCGGGCAGTTCGAGCAGAAGCCGACCGGGCCAGCCGCTGCCCCAGACCGCGCTGACGGCCGGTACCGCCTGGTCCCCGACGGTGACCAGGCCGGCCGGGTCGGGCCCTCCGGCCAGGCCGAGCACCAGGCACCGGGCGCCGGGGGCGGTCCGGGCGGGGCCGAGGTCCCACAGCGCCGGAGGCCCGTCCGTGCCCTCCTCGTGCTCGACCCGCCAGCCGTCCCGGTCCCGGACCAGCTCGATCCGGCGCGGGTACACCACCGGGTACTCGTCGTACCCGGCGATCCGCACCGCCAGTTCGACGGACGCGGTCAGCCGCTCCGGTCCGTCGGCCGTCGGCGCTCCCCGGCCGGGCGACAGCACCAGGTTGCGGTACGCCGCCTCGGCCCCGGTGAGCCCGGACCGGACGGGCAGCGAGCGCGCCCGCGCCGCCAGCAGCCCGGCCACCTCGGCGTGCCGGTCGGCCGCCCGCTCGTCCGGCAACGCCGCCGGGGCGGCCGGGGGCAGCGAGAGCTGGGCCAGCCCGCCGGCCGCCAGCAGCAGCGCACCGCGCCGGGACAGCACGCGACCGGCCGCGTCTATCGGGTGTGGGTCGGGCGGGCCGGAAGGCGTCGCGCTCAGAGCCGGACCACCCCCGAGACCGGCATCGAGTTGACGCTCTCGTACCGGACCCTGGCGCCCGGGTACGGGGCGTGCACCATCACCCCGCCGCCGGCGTACATCCCGACGTGGTGCATGTCCCGGTAGAAGATCACCAGGTCTCCCGGCCGTGCTTCGGAGAGGCTGATCCGCTGCCCGGCGTACGCCTGGGCCTGCGAGGTCCGCGGCAGGGACACTCCGGCCTGCCGCCAGCTGTAGTACATCAGACCGGAACAGTCGAAGGCACGCGGTCCGGTGGATCCGTAGACGTAGGGCGAGCCGATCATCCGCACCGCGGCGGCCAGCGCGGCCGCCCCGCGCTCGGAGGCGGGCGGGGCGGTGCCGAGGTCCAGCCGGTCGGTGCCGCGGGTGGCGCGCTGCTCGGCCTCCCGGGCGTCCTGGGCGGCCATCCTGGACCGCTCGGCGGCACCCAGGCCGTTCAGCAGCTTCTGCGCCTCGGCCAGCCGCTGCTGGATCTGCTGCTTGTTCTCGGCCAGCGAGCGGCGGGTCTGGTCCAGTTCGGCGAGCTTGGCCGCGGTCTCGGCGCGGCGCTGGTCGAGCCGGCGCTGACGGGTGACCAGCTCGTGCAGCGTCTCCTGCTGCCGCTCGGCGGCCTGGCCGAGGGTGCGGGCGCGGGCGAGGTAGGCCCCGGGGTCGGTGGAGAGCATCAGCTGGGCGGTCTGGGTCATTCCGCCGGCCCGGTACTCGGCCCCGGCCACCGTGGCCAGGTCACCGCGCAGCTGGTTGAGCTGGTCCTGGGCGGTGGCGACCTCACCCTGCAGGCTCGCGGTCTCGTTCAGGAGCCGCTTCTGCGCCTCCTGCGCGGCGTTGTACTTCTCCGACGCCTGCTCGGCCTCGTCGTAGAGCTGCTCGACCTGCGCCTTGACGTCCTTGTGGTCGGGCTTGTCCGGCGCCCCGGGGGCGGCCTGGGCGCTGCCGGCGGTCGCCACGCCCAGGACCGTGGTGGCGGCCGCGGTCAGTACCAGCGCACGGGCGAGCAGTGGGGAACGGCGGTGCACGGGCATGGCGGCAGCGGCTCCAGTCCTGCGGCGCGGTCCCGCGGCCGCACCCCGGTGGGCGGCCGTCGAGCGGGAGTCCGGTGGCAGACGTTAGCGAGTCCGGGCAAGCGAGTCCAAACCCCTCCGGACCAGAATATTTGACCCCTATTCGGACACCAGACCGGGCCGCCGGAAAAGCCGCAGGCCCGGCCCCCCGTGGTGGAGGACCGGGCCTTGAGGACCTGGCGGGGATCAGACCCGCACGATGGAAGCCAGCGGCATGTTGGAGACGGCCTCGTAGCGGACCGAGGCGCCCGGCTTGGGCGCGTGCAGCACCTGGCCGTTGCCCGCGTAGATGCCGACGTGGTGGGCGTCGCTGTAGAAGATCAGCAGGTCGCCGGGCTGGGCCTGGGAGAGGTCGGTGCCGATCCGGGTGCCGGCGCCGGCCTGCTCCTGCGAGGTGCGCGGCAGCGACACGTTGGCCTGGTTGAACGCCCAGACCATCAGGCCGGAGCAGTCGAAGGAGCTGGGGCCGGTGGCGCCCCAGACGTACGGGCTGCCGACCTTGGAGGCGGCGGCGGCCAACGCGGCCGCACCGTGCGAGCTGCCCGGGGCGATCTTGACCGGCGCGGACGAGGAGCCCGAGCCGAGGTCGGAGCGGCCGCTGTCGCGCGAGGCGCGGTCGGAGGAGCCCGACTGGGAGGCCTGCGCGGCGGCGTCCGCCTTGGCCTTGGCGTCGGCGGCGGCCTTCTCCTCGGCCGCCTTGATCGCCTGGCGCTCCTGCTCGGTCAGCGTGTTGAGCAGGTCCTGGGCGGCCTTCAGCTTGTTCTGGACGTCCTCCTTGGACGCCTTCAGCTGCGTGGTCGTGGACTCCAGCTCGGCGAGCTTGCCCTGCGCCTCGGTACGGTCCTGGTCCAGCTTGCGCTGCTGCTCCTGGAGCTGCTTCAGCTGGTTCTTCTGGGTGTCACCGGCCTGGTTCAGCGCCCCGGCCTGGTTGAGGAAGTTGTCCGGGCTGGAGGAGAACATCAGCTGGACGGTCGGGGATATGCCGCCGTTGCGGTACTGCTCGCTCGCGATCTCGGCGAGGCCACCCTGCAGGTCGGTCACCTGCGCCTGCTGACGGGCCACCTGGTCCTGCAGACCGGAGACCTGCTTCTCCAGCTCCTGCTGCTTCTCCTGCGCCGCGTTGTACTTCTCGGTCGCCTGCTCGGCCTGCTCGTTGAGCTGGTCGACCTGCTCCTTGACCTGCTCCTTGGTCGGCTGCGGGTCGGCGTGCGCGCCGGTCTGCGCGGAGAGGGCGACGGCTGCGGCGGCGAAACCGGTCAGGATCGAGACGCGAGCGCGGCCGGCGGGCTTGGGACGACGATGGGACGCCACGAAGGCGGACTCCTTCTTCCTACCTCCGCCTACCGGGTGAGCTGACGGGTTCGGGCCGGAAGCATGCCCTACGACGCCTCACGGCCTCACCAACGGCCGACCTGGCGCCGATTCACCCCGGAGGAACGTGGTTCCCCGGCTCCGCTCCGCAGCGCCCCCGACCACTGGGCTCCCCTGTCGGGCAGTCGCTTCGACCTGCCCCGCTGTTTCGCGAACTCGACGGAAACCACCGCCGCCACCCAGGCTGGGTGATCGACAGTGCGGTGGTTCGGGGCACGACCCTAGTAACTGAACCGTGATCCGTTCAAATCCTTGTCAGAAAAAAGACGGAATATTACCCATGTTCCTTTGTGAAAATGACTGATCGTGATCACTGCCGCACGCAAAGCTGATCGACGCTCACCGGTCGGTCGAATGGCGGGGCAAACCCGAAGCGCCACCCCCGGATCGGGAGGTGGCGCGGATCACAGGGCCGGGGGTCGAACCCCGGGCATGTCGGGCCGTCAGACCCGGCGGATCGTGTTGATCGGCATCGCGTCGGCCTTCATCACCTTCACCACGTCACCGGTGTGCGGCGCGTGGACCACCATGCCGTTGCCGATGTACATCCCGACGTGGTGCCGGTCGCTGCCGTAGATCACCAGGTCGCCCGGCTGGGCCTGGTCCAGCGAGGGCACCCGGGTGCCGACGTCGCCCTGCTCCTGCGAGGTACGCGGCAGCGAGACGCCGGCCTGGGCGTACGACCAGAGCATCAGGCCCGAGCAGTCGAAGGTGCTCGGCCCGGTGGCGCCCCACACGTACGGCGAGCCCTGCTTGCTCATCGCCTTGGCCACGGCCACGGCCGCGTAGCCGCTGGCCGGCGGCAGGCTGCTGAGGTCGACCCGGGCCGCGCCGCGCGAGGCGCGGTCGTCCTGCTGCTGCTGGGCCTTCAGCGCGGCCCGCTCGGCGGCGCTGAGCGAGTTCAGCAGGTCCTGCGCGGCCTTCAGCTTCTGGTTGACGTCCGCCTTGGCCTGGTTGAGGTCCTTGGTGGTGGCGTCCAGCGAGGCCAGCACGGCGGCCGCCTCGGCCTTCTCCTGGTCCAGCCGGCGCTGCTGGTCGAGCAGGCCCTTGAGCGCCTCGGTCTGGGTCTCGCTGGCCTGCTGGACGCTCGACGCCTTGTCCAGGTAGCCGGTCGGGTCGGAGGAGAGCATCAGCTGGACCGAGGGGTCGATGCCGCCGGTGCGGTACTGCTCGCCCGCGACCTGGGCCAGGCCGGTCTGCAGCTGGCTCATCTGGTCCTGGCTGCGGGCCACCTGGTCCTGCAGCTGGTCGGCCTGCTTGCGGAGCTGGTCGGCCCGCTCCTTGGCACCGTTGTACTTCTCCGCCGCCTGCTCCTGCTCCTGCTGGAGCTGGTCGATCTGCGCCTTGACGTCGGACGTGTTCGGCTGCGGCGCGGCGTGCGCGGCCACCTGGGCGGAGAGGGCGACCGCGGTCGCAGCGGCAGCGGTGAGCACGGACACCCGCGCGCGGCTCGGCTGCTTGGGACGGCGGTGGGAGGCCAAGGGACCGGCTCCTTCTTCCAATGGACTCACCTGTTCAGGTGAGATTCCGGAAAATAGGTTTGACGCCAGACCCTAGTGAAGATCTATCCGTTTTGCCACTCCCCCGAAGGCGTGAACTGCGGTCCCCACGCCGGCTTCACCGGACCCGCACACCCCCGCGCAAAGCGCCCGAAAAGGGCACTGACCAGGGGTCACGGCCGCCGGCCCGGATCAGGGCCGGGCCAGCCGGTTCAGCAGCAGCACCGAGGCCACCGGGCGCGCGCCCGCCTTCCGCACGCCCTCCGCGACCTCCCGGTCGGTGGACACCACCACCACCGGACGGCCCTGCGGCTCGGCCCGGACCAGACGGCGGATCAGCTCGTCCGCGGTCTCCCCGGTCCGGCTGAACCGTACCCGCACCCCCCGCGGTGGCGCCATGATGACCGGCACGTCCAGGTCCTGCCCGTCGAACACACAGGTGACCTCCGCCTGGGTGCGCTGGGCCAGCATCGCCAGCCCGCCCAGCAGCCGGATCCGCTGCTGCTCCAGCGGCAGCGTCGGGTACCCGGTCTTGGTCACGTTGTAGCCGTCCACCACCAGGTGCACCTGCGGGATCGCCAGCAGCTGGTCCAGCAGCGCCGGATCGTCATCGGCCAGGCCGCGCCGGGCCACGTCGTGCGGCGAGGCCGCCCCCGGCACCACCGCCTCCACCAGGTCCGCCGGGCGGATCTGGGAGACCGGCAGCGCCAGCTCGCGCTGCAGGCCCTGGGCCGACTGCAGCACCGTGTCCAGCAGCAGCCGCAGCCGCATGTCCTCGACGCTGCGCCCCTCGCGGGCCGACCGGCGGCCCTGCTCGGCGGCGGTCTCCAGCTCGGACACCCGGTGCCGCAGCCGTCGCGCCTCGCCCTCGGCCGCACTTCGCTCGCTCGCGGCCTGCGCCTTCGCGGCCTCCAGCTCCCCGGTCACCCGCCTGGTCTCGGCCTGCGCCCGACGGGTGTCGCTCTCCAGCGACCGCACCTTCTTGCGCAGCGACTCGGCCTCCCGCCGGACGCCCTCGAACTCCGCCCGCTGGCGCTCCAGGTCCGCCCGCGCCGCGGCCCGCACCTCGGCCAGCTCGGCCTGCAGCTTCTCCACCAACCGGGTGGCCTCCGCCGCGGCGTCCTCGGCGCCGGCCCGCTCGGCCTCCTCGCCGGCCTCGGTGACCAGCCGGCTCCAACCCGCCGAGCGCACCAGGTAGGCGGCGGCCGCGACGTCCATCGGATCGGCGGCGCCCGGGACGGTACCCGACTCCAGCGCCTTCACCAGGTCCGGCTGGCCCAGCCGCAGCCGCTCCGCTATCCGAACCCGGAAGGCCGGCTCGGACTCCAGCGCCGCCGCCAGCGCGGTGGCCGCGTACTTGGCCCGCCGGGCCGGGGTGAACTTCACGTACTGCCGCAGGCCCTGCGGCAGCTCCGCGGGCGGCAGCCCGCCCAGCGCGTCCGAGGCCAGCCCGACCACGCGCCGACGCACGCCCTCCGGCAGCGGCCGGTCCAGCTTCTCGGCCGGCCGCTCCGCGGCGGCACCGGAAGCGGCTGCATCCGGATCAGCGGCGGCCGGCTCCGGTGCCTGCGCAGCGGGCTGAAGCCCCTGCGCTTCGCCGGGCTCCCTCGCTGCGTCCACCACGTCCTCGGCTCCGATCCTGGTCCAGCGGGTGCGGCCCCGCGGCCGCCCCTGTCGTCACGCTCCGTGCGTCTTGTCTGTATTGTCCCGTGCGGTGGACGGCCGCGTCGCGCACACCGTCCACCGCACCGGCGGGGTCAGCCCTGCTCGGCGGGGGCCTCCGCGCCCTCGGCGCCCGGGCGGGCCACCAGCTCGACCTGGTCCACGGCGTTGCACCAGCGGCAGCGCACCGACTCGATCGTCTCGCTGAGCACCTCGGTCTCCTCGACCTCGGACTCGCCAGCCAGGTCGAAGTGCAGGAACTCGGTCACCCGCGCGGTGCGGGTCACGTCGAAGCGGGTGAGGTTGCCGCACAGCGTGCAGCGCCAGCGCGTCTCGGCGGTCAGTGCGGGGACGGTCATCGGGGATCCTCTCGGCTGGTCCCTGGGTGGGCTAGGCGCTCCCCCCGGAGCCCCGGCGTCGGCGGCGGGAGACGGGATTGCCCGCCCCAAGCCTATTGCCTGGGGCAACCACCCCGACCACCGGTTGCCGGAAGACGGTGGCTAGTCCACCTGCCGTAAACCGCCGTGTCACCTGCCGCGCACGGAGGGATGCTTGGCCCCATGGCGCTCGCGGCCCCCGACCACACGGAAGCGCGGGGCGACCGCCCGGCGGTGCCCGCACCGGCGGTCACCTACGCCCTGATCGCTGTCAACACCCTGGTCTTCCTGCTCTGCCCGGCCGCCGGCCTCAACCCGCTGTACGGCAAGGGCCAGGCCCGGGTCTGCGCCGAGCAGCGGTACGAGCAGCGCTGGGGCGCCGTCCCCGCCGAACTGCTGACCGGGCACCCGCTCACCGCCGAGCAGCTGGCCGCCGGCCCCGACCCGGTCCCCGGCTGCCCCGCCACCCCCACCCCGGGCAAGCACCCGGCGCTCTCCGCCCTCACCGGACTCTTCCTGCACGCGGGCTGGCTGCACCTGCTGGGCAACCTGCTCTTCCTCCACGTCTTCGGCCCCACCGTCGAACGGCGGCTCGGCCGGGCCAGGTACCTCCTCTTCTACCTGGCCGCCGGCAGCCTCGCCTCGTACGGCTTCGCGCTCGCCGAGGCGCACTCGCCCGGCTCCACCCGGGTCCTGATCGGCGCCTCGGGCGCGATCTCCGCCGTGCTCGGCGCCTACCTGCGCTTCCACCCGAGGGCCCGGGTGACCACCCTGGTGCCGCTGCTCCTCTTCCTCCCGCTGCGCTTCCCGGCCTGGCTGGTGCTCGGCCTCTGGTTCGCCCTGCAGTGGTGGTCGGTGCACTCGGCCGGTCCCGGAGTGGCCTACCTGGTGCACGTGATCGGCTTCTCGGCCGGCTTCCTGTACGCCTGCACCGTGGTCGGACACCCCCCGCGACGACCCGGCTGAGGCCCGATACGCTGGCCGCACCCCACGAAGGAGCCGTGAACAGTGATCACCGCCATCGTCCTGATCAAGACCAGTGTCGACCGCATCCCGGAGATCGCCGAGGCCATCGCCGCGATCGAGGGCGTCAGCGAGGTGTACTCGGTGACCGGCGGCTACGACCTGGTGGCGATGGTCCGGGTGCGCCGTCACGACGACCTGGCCGAGGTCATCCCGGGCCGGCTGAACAAGGTCCCGGGCGTGGCCCACACCGAGACCCAGATCGCCTTCCGCACCTACTCCCAGCACGACCTGGAGGCGGCCTTCGCCCTCGGCCTGGACGAGTAGCCGTCAGTTCCCGCGGCGGCTGTCGGCGACGCAACGGCCGCCCTCGTTGCGGTAGTTCCACGCCGCGCCGTCGGTGACCAGCTCACGGACGGCGGTCAGGAAGCGCTCGACGTGCTCGTCCGGCGTGCCGGCCCCGAAGCTCACCCGGATCGCGTTCAGGCTGCGCTCCCCCGGGAGCGAGGGCTCCGGCGCCCCGCACTCGGACGGCGCCACTTCCTCGTCCCCCAGCAGCGTCCGCACCAGCGGGTGGGCACAGAACAGCCCGTCGCGCACCCCGATGCCGTACTCGGCGGACAGCGCGGCCGAGAAGTGCGAGCTGTTCCAGCCCCGGACGACGAAGGACAGCACGCCCACCCGGGCCGAGCCCTCGCCGAACAGGTTCAGCACCTTGACCTGCGGGATCTCCGCCAGTCCGGCCGTCAGCCGCTCGACCAACCGCCGTTCTCGGGCCTCCAGCACGTCGAAGCCGGCCTCGGTCAGCGCCCGGCAGGCCGAGGCGATCGCGTAGGCGCCGATGACGTTCGGCGAGCCGGCCTCGTGCCGGGCCGGGCCGGTGTGCCACTGCACCGCCACCGAGCCGTCCTGCTCCCGGGCCACCGTCCGGGTCGCCCCGCCGCCGGCCAGGTACGGCTCGGCCGCGTCCAGCCAGTCCGACCGTCCGGCCAACACCCCGGCGCCGAACGGCGCGTACAGCTTGTGGCCGGAGAAGGCGATCCAGTCGACGTCCAGCTCGCGCACCGAGACGCGGTGGTGCGGAGCCAGCTGGGCGGCGTCCAGCACCACCCGGGCGCCGTACCGGTGCGCGGTCGCGGTCAGCTCGGCGACCGGCCACAGCTCGCCGGTCACGTTGGAGGCACCGGTGACGCACAGCAGCTTCGGCCCCTCGGGCGCCGCGGCCAGCGCCGCCTCCAGGGCGGCCACCGCCTCGGCCCGCGAGCGCGGCGCCCGCAGGTAGCCGACCTCCAGCCCGGCGTGCGCCCAGGGCAGCAGCGAGGCGTGGTGCTCGGTCTCGAAGGCGAACACCCGGGTGCCGGCCGGGACGGCGGTGGCCAGCAGGTTGAGCGAGTCGGTGGTGGCGCGGGTGAAGACCACCTGGTCGCCCTCGCGCAGGTCGAGGAACTCGGCGACGGTCCGGCGGCTCTGCTCGAACAGGTCGGTGGACAGCTGCGACAGGTACCCGGCGCCGCGGTGCACGCTGCCGTAGTACGGGGCGTAGGCGGCGACGTCGTCCCAGACCCGCTGGAGCGCCGGTGCACTGGCCGCGTAGTCGAGCGCCGCGTAGCCGACCTTCTCGCCGCTGGCGAGCGGCACCTGGACGTCGTGGCCGAGGACGGCGAGCGGGGCGTGGAGGTCGAGGGAGACGGACATGGGGATGCACTCCTTCTGGGGTAAGGGACCCCGGGAGTGCTCGTCGTCCGGTGTCCGCGCTTGTCGCGCGGACGGCTTGCCCGGCGACCCGGTCCTCACCCAGGGCACCCCGCCACGGACGGAGGGTTGCCGGACAGCCAGCTGGGGCTTGACGCTGTCGCTCATGACCTGGCGAAGACTCTAGGTCGGGTACGTCGGACGGTCAAACAGCCATCCACCATCCGGACGGTGTCTCCTCGCCCGCTCGCCTCCGGGCGGGCGGAGCAGGGGCGGGCAGCCCCAGGGCCCGTGCCGACGGATCGGCACGGGCCCTCAACCACCGCCTCAGATCCGGCTGGTGGCCTCCGACCAGCGCCGCAGCAGCTCCTGCGCCGCGCCCGAGTCGATCGCCTCGGCCGCCCGGGCCATGCCCGCCGCGAGCTGCTCCGCCAGCGGCGCGTCGCCGAGGTCCATCGCGACCAGCGCCGCCGCCGTGTTCAGCAGGACGGCGTCCCGCACCGGCCCGCGCTCCCCGGCCAGCATCCGGCGCGCGACCTCGGCGTTGTACGCGGCGTCGGCCCCGCGCAGCGCCTCGATGCCGACCAGCTCGATGCCGACGTCCCGCGGGTCGAAGACGGTCTCGGTGACCACCCCGTCGCGCACCACCCACACCCGCGAGGTGGTGGTGATGGTCAGCTCGTCCAGCCCGTCGTCGCCGCGGAACACCAGCGCCGTCGCCCCGCGCCGGGCCAGCACGCCCGCGATCAGCCCGGCGAGCCGGGTGTCGAAGCAGCCGATGGCGTGCGAGGTGACCTTCGCCGGATTGGTCAGCGGGCCGAGGATGTTGAAGGCGGTCGGCACCCCGAGGTCGCGCCGCGCGGTGGCGGCGTGCCGCATCGAGGGGTGGAACTTGGCCGCGAAGCAGAAGGTGAGCCCGACCTCCTCGGCCACCTCGGCCACCCGCCGGGCCGACAGGTCCAGCGCCACGCCGAGCTTCTCCAGCACGTCCGAGGAGCCGCTGGAGGAGGAGGCGGCGCGGTTGCCGTGCTTGACCACCTTGGCCCCGGCCGCCGCCGCGACGATCGCCGACATGGTGGAGATGTTGACGGTCTTCGCCCGGTCGCCGCCGGTGCCGACGATGTCGACCGCCGGGCCGGGGATGTCCAGCGGCTCGGCGTGCTCGTACATCGCGTCGACCAGGCCGGCGATCTCGTCGACCGTCTCGCCCTTGGCCCGCAGGGCCACCATGAACCCGGCCACCTGCACGGGGGACGCCTCGCCGCTCATGATCCGGTCCATCGCCCACGCGGTGGACGAGCGGTCGAGGTCCTCCCCCTTCAACAGTGCCGCCAGGAGGTCCGGCCAGGTGCGGACCACCTGCGCGGGGTCGGTACCACCGTTCGCAGGGTTCACGTTCACCATGGCTGACTCCAGCTGTTGTCGGTTCCCCCGTGCCGGGGGACGTCCGTACGGATGCAGCCAGCCTATCGAGCGGCGGGGCGCCCGGGCCCCGGTCTTCTCTACTACTGAGACGACATCGTTCAGCGCGCGGCCGGGGCCCGCTTCGCCAGCCGTGCCCGCAGCAGGGTGCCGACCGCCCCGGCCAGCGCCACCGGATCGACCGGGTGGGAGATCGCGGCGTCGGCCCGGCTCCAGGCGGCGAGCCAGGAGTCCTGCGGCCGGCCGATCAGCACCAGCACCGGCGGGCAGCCGTAGATCTCGTCCTTGAGCTGGCGCCCGAGACCGAGCCCGCCGGCCGGGACCGCCTCACCGTCCAGCACGCAGAGGTCGATGCCGCCCTTCTCCAGTGCCTTGATCACCGCAGGGGTGGTCGCGCACTCCAGGTAGGACAGCTCCGGAAGATCCTCGGCGGGCCGGCGGCCGAGTGCCGTCAGCACCTGCTCGCGGGTGTTGCGGTCGTCGCTGTAGACGAGGACGGTGAGCGTCTCGTCGGTCGTGTACGCCATGGACCCTGCTCCCTCAAGTGTGATCCGGACCACGTTCACCTGATCCGGATGCTACCCCCGTTTCCCCCGTCTCCGGTCCCCCTCGCGCACGTTCCTCCCCGAGCCGCCCACGCCGACGGCTCACCCACCCGGAGGACGGTCCGTCACCCTGGCCCTCCCGGTCCACCCGGACGGCGGATGCGGCATCCTCTCCCCTTACACCCGGCACTGCGCCGCCCGTGCACCGACCCGCCGGGCACGGGGGTGGCGGACCCTCCGAGGAACCGTCAGAAAAGGGACACGCCGCTGCTCAGTCCCCGCACGGACCCTCCGTCGCCCCCCAAGCGGGCATACCGCACGCACCGGACACTCCGAGGGACACCCCCCGACGTGAAGACGGAATAAGGGACCGACATAATGTCCGTCGTGGCGACAGCAACAGCAACAGAAACCGGGCACGCGCACGGATCGGTCAATCGACCGAACATGGTCAGCGTCGGAACGATCGTCTGGCTCAGTTCCGAGCTGATGTTCTTCGCGGCCCTCTTCGCGATGTACTTCACGCTCCGCTCCGTCAAGGGAGCCGAGTTCTGGGCCGAGAAGGCGCACGCGCTCAACGTGACGTTCTCCTCGGTCAACACCACCATCCTGGTGCTCTCCTCGCTCACCTGCCAGCTCGGCGTGTTCGCCGCCGAGCGCGGTGACGTGAAGAAGCTCCGCGGGTGGTTCATCCTCACGTTCTTCATGGGCGCGATCTTCATCGGCGGCCAGGTCTACGAGTACACCGAGCTGGTCAAGAACGACGGCCTCTCGCTGTCCTCCGACCCGTACGGCACGGTGTTCTACCTGACCACCGGCTTCCACGGTCTGCACGTGACGGGTGGTCTGATCGCCTTCCTGCTGGTCCTGGGACGGACGTACGCAGCCAAGCGCTTCACGCACGAGCAGGCCACCGCCGCGATCGTCGTGTCCTACTACTGGCACTTCGTCGACGTCGTGTGGATCGGCCTGTTCGCGACCATCTACCTGATCAAGTAACCAGCTGATCAGGTCGCTGGCCACCGGCTGCGGCCCCCGCCCTCACCGGCGACGGGCCGCTTCTGCCGGTGCCGACGCTCCCACCGACCGACCGCGCGCGCAGCCTTGGACAGGCAGCCTCGTGCCGGCCAGACCGGCCGCCGGGTGCACCCACCAGTCGACCAGATCCTGACACCGGGGTTATTCCGTGAAAAAGCTCTCCGCACGACGGCGCCACCCATTGGCGGCGCTGGTCGTCCTACTTCTCGCCCTGGCGGCAACCGGGGGGCTGTACGCCGCGTTCGCGCCCGCCGACAAGGCGCAGGCCGACGTCGCCGCGCAGTCGCTCGCGATCGATGAGGGCAAGAGGCTCTTCGCCGTCGGCTGCTCCTCCTGCCACGGCATCAACGGCCAGGGCAGCAGCGAGGGTCCGAGCCTGGTCGGCGTGGGCTCGGCTGCCGTCGACTTCCAGGTCGGCACCGGCCGCATGCCGGCCCAGCAGCCCGGCGCCCAGGTGCCGCGCAAGCCGAAGATCTACACCCAGGGCGAGATCGACCAGCTCGCCGCGTACATCAGCTCGCTCGGCCCCGGCCCGATCGCGCCGAAGCCGGAGCAGTACAACTCGACCAACCCCGATGACATCTCCAAGGGTGGCGAGCTGTTCCGCACCAACTGCGCCCAGTGCCACAACTTCGCGGGCCAGGGCGGTGCCCTGACCAAGGGCAAGTACGCCCCGTCGCTGGAGGGCGTGGACGCCAAGCACATCTACGAGGCCATGCAGACCGGCCCGCAGAACATGCCGTCGTTCCCGGACAGCACCATGCCCGAGGAGCAGAAGAAGCAGATCGTGGCCTTCGTCCGCCACACCACCAACGATGAGCCCAACCCCGGCGGTCTCACCCTGGGCAGCCTCGGTCCGGTGACCGAGGGCCTGTTCGGCTGGATCTTCGGCCTCGGAACGCTCATCGCGGTCGCGATCTGGGTCGCCGCCCACACCACCAAGGCCAAGAAGTCATGAGCCACGACATGTCAGAAGACAAGCTCCCGGAGCCGCACGGCTCCGCCGGCGAGGTCGCCGACCACGGCAACCCGTTCGCCGACCCGGGCCTTCCGGCCCACGAGCCCCGCCGCACCGACATCGACGAGCGGGCCGCCAAGCGGGCCGAGCGCCAGGTCTCGCTGATGTTCGTGATCTCGATGATCGCCACCATCGGCTTCATCGCCTCGTACGTGGCCATCGACCCGGACCGGATCGTCTACATCTTCCCGCTGGGTCACGTCAGCGCGCTGAACTTCGCGCTCGGCCTGACCCTGGGTGTCGCGCTGTTCATGATCGGCGCGGGCGCGGTCCACTGGGCCCGCACCCTGATGTCGGACGTCGAGATGCCGTCCGAGCGTCACCCGATCGAGGCTTCCGACGAGGTCCGCAACGACGTCATCGAGCAGTTCAAGACCGGTGCCGCCGAGTCCGGCTTCGGTCGTCGCAAGATGATCCGCAACACCCTCATCGGGTCGATGGCGCTGGTGCCGCTCTCCGGCGTGGTCCTGCTCCGCGACCTGGGCCCGCTGCCGGAGAAGAAGCTCCAGGAGACGGGCTGGCGAGAGGCCACCCCGGCCAAGCCGCTGGCGCTCGTCAACATGAGCACCATGCAGCCGATGAAGCCCGAGGACCTCGTGGTCGGCTCGCTGACCTTCGCCATGCCGGAGGGTCTGACCACCCACGACGAGGACTTCCAGCAGCGCATCGCCAAGGACGCCCTGATGCTGGTGCGCATCGCGCCGGAGGACATCAAGGACGACAAGTCCAAGGACCTGGGCTTCGAGGGCATCCTCGCCTACTCGAAGATCTGCACCCACGTCGGCTGCCCGATCAGCCTGTACGAGCAGCAGACCCACCACGCGCTCTGCCCCTGCCACCAGTCGACCTTCGACCTGGCGGACGGCGCGCGCGTCATCTTCGGCCCGGCCGGCCACCCGCTGCCGCAGCTGAAGATCACCACTGACGACAAGGGCAACCTGGTCGCCACCGGCGACTTCGAGAAGCCTGTCGGCCCGAGCTTCTGGGAGCGTGCTCGATGAGTAGCGCGAGCAGCACCACGACCGGTGCCGCCAAGCCGTCCAGCACGCGCGCCAACCCCGCCAACAAGTGGGAGGCCGCGGCTGACTGGACGGACGGCCGGCTGGGGATCTACTCCCTCGCCAAGGCCAACCTGCGCAAGATCTTCCCGGACCACTGGTCCTTCATGCTGGGCGAGATCTGCCTCTACACCTTCGTCATCATCATCCTGACCGGTGTCTACCTGACGCTGTTCTTCAAGCCGTCGATGGCCGAGGTCGTCTACAACGGCTCGTACGTGCCGCTCAAGGGCATCGGGATGTCCGAGGCGTACGCCTCGACCGTGGACATCAGCTTCGAGATCCGCGGCGGTCTGCTGATCCGCCAGATCCACCACTGGGCCGCCCTGGTCTTCGTGGCCGCGATGCTCGTGCACATGATGCGCGTGTTCTTCACCGGCGCGTTCCGCAAGCCGCGTGAGATCAACTGGGTCTTCGGCTTCCTGCTGCTGGTCCTGGGCATGTTCGACGGCTTCTTCGGCTACTCGCTGCCGGACGACCTGCTGTCGGGTACCGGTATCCGCTTCATGGAAGGCGCGATCCTCGCGGTCCCGCTGGTCGGCACCTACATCCAGATGTTCCTGTTCGGGGGCGAGTTCCCCGGCCACGACATCGTGCCGCGGTTCTTCACCATCCACGTCCTGCTGATCCCGGGCATCATGCTCGGCCTGCTGGTCGCGCACCTGATCCTGGTCTTCTACCACAAGCACACCCAGTGGGCGGGCCCGGGCAAGACCGAGAAGAACGTCGTCGGCATGCCGCTGATGCCGGTCTACATGGCCAAGGCGGGTGGCTTCTTCTTCCTGGTCTTCGGCATCATCGCCGCCATCTCGGCGATCGCCACGATCAACCCGATCTGGGCGTACGGCCCGTACCGTCCGGACCAGGTGTCGACCGACGCCCAGCCCGACTGGTACATGGGCTTCTCCGAGGGCCTGATCCGCGTCATGCCGGGCTGGGAGATCAGCCTGTGGGGCCACACCCTGAACCTGGGTGTCTTCATCCCGCTGATGATCTTCCCGCTGGTCCTGGTCGCGATCGCGGTCTACCCGTTCATCGAGGGCTGGATCACCGGCGACAAGCGCGAGCACCACATCCTGGACCGCCCGCGCAACGCCCCGGTCCGCACCGCCCTGGGTGCGGCCTGGATCAGCCTGTACCTGGTCCTGCTGATCGGTGGTGGCAACGACCTGTTCGCCACGCACTTCCACCTGTCGCTCAACTCGATCACCTACTTCGTGCGCACCGGCTTCTTCGTGGTGCCGGTCATCACCTTCATCGTCACCAAGCGCTGGTGCCTCGGCCTGCAGCGCCGTGACAAGGAGAAGGTGCTGCACGGCCGCGAGACCGGCGTCATCAAGCGCCTGCCGCACGGCGAGTACGTCGAGGTGCACGCCCAGCTGCCGCAGAAGGACCTGCACACGCTCACGGCGCACGAGCAGAACCAGCCGATCGAGCTGCCGGCCCAGGCGGACGAGAACGGCGTGGCCCGCAAGGCCGGCGCCCTCACCCGCACCCGGGCCAAGCTCTCCCGCGGCTTCTACGGCGAGGGCAGCCAGATCCCCAAGCCGACCGCCGAGGAGCACCACGAGATCACCAGCGGCCACGGCCACCACTGATCCCGTACGCACCCCGCGTCACCCCGAGGGCCGCCGACCAGATGAACTCTGGTCGGCGGCCCTCGGGCTTTCTCGTACCCGCACCGCTTCCAGGAGCCACCCGTGCAGCTGTCCGTCGACCCCGCCTCCGCCACTCCCCCGTACGAGCAGATCCGCGCCCAGATCGCCGAGCGGGCCCGCTCCGGCGCGCTGCCCACCGGGCTGCGGCTGCCCACCGTACGGGCCCTGGCCGAGGAGCTGGGGCTGGCCGCCGGGACGGTCGCCCGGGCCTACAAGGAGCTGGAGGCGGACGGCGTGGTGGAGACCCACGGCCGGCGCGGCACCCTGATCGCCTCGACCGGGGACGCCGCCCACCGGCTGGCCGCCGAGGCCGCCACCGAGTACGCCGAGCGGGCGAGCCGACTGGGCCTGTCCCACGCGGACGCCCTGGCCGCCGTCGTCACCGCCCTGGGCGTGGCCTACCCCGGGGCCTGAACCCCGGGGCCCGAGCATCCGGGCCGTACCCTGGGCCTGAACCCCGGGCCTACATCTCGGGGCGCATCATCCCGGCGGCGGGGGCCTGGGCGGCGGGGGCGGTGGTGCTGAGCGGCTTTCCGAGCGCGCTGTGCTTGACCCAGTCGGTCCACGAGACGTTCCAGTCCCCGAAGCCGTTGCCGAAGGGCTCCATCTTGGCGCCGCGGCTGTTCACCACCGTGACCAGGTCCCCCACCCGGGTGTTGTCATAGAACCACTTGGCGTTGTCGGTGCTCATGCCGGTGCACCCGTGGCTGACGTTCTCGACGCCCTGCGAGCTGACCGACCAGGGCGCCGCGTGGACGTACTCGCCGCTCCAGGTCACCCGGGTGGCCCACTCGACGTTCAGGTCGTAGGAATCCGAGGTGCCGGCGGCGATGCCGATCGTCTCGCCGTTCATCCGGACCGAGCGCTCCTGGCCGAGCACCACCTTGATGCCGTTGCGGGTGTCGAAGCCGGGCCTGCCGGTGGTCACCGGGATGGTCCGGAGCACCTGGCCGTCGCGCTTCAGGGTGAGCTCGTGGGCGGCCGCGTCGATCACCGTCTCGACCCGCGCGCCGATCCGCAGCCGCAGCGAGCTGCGGTCGCCGCCGTAGAGGCCGTCGGCGATCCGGCTGCCGGTGTCGTCGAAGACCAGCGACACGGTCGTGCCGACCGGCCAGTACTCCTGCGGGCGGAAGTGCAGGTTCTTGTCGTCCACCCAGTACCAGGCGCCGGTGACGGCCGGCTGGGAGGTCACGGTCAGCGCCTGCTCGACCTCCTGCCGGGCCTGCGGGTCCTTCACCGCCTCGGACAGCTGGACGGTGAGCGGCTGGCCCACGCCGTAGACGCCGCTGCCGGAGGAGTCCGGGCCGAGCTTGGCGTTGAGCAGGCGCTGGGCCGCCAGGGTGCGGAATTTCCGGGTGGTGTCGCCGCGGCCGTTCTTCCCGTCGTCGGCGGATATCCGCACGGCGTACGCGGTGCCGGCCTTCAGCCGCCCGGTGGTCTGCCAGCTGCGCTGGTCGTCGGCGAGCTTGCCGGCCACCACCCGGCCGTCCGGGCCGATCACGGTGACGTCGGTGAGCCGGCTGCCCTCCAGGGCGGTCACGGTGACCGGTTTCGAGGGGTCGACCTTGTCCTCGGCCGAGAGGCGGACGAGCGGGGCCGCGTCGATCCGGTGCGGTCCGGAGGACTCGTCGTCCCCGGACGAGCAGGCGGCCAGCGGGGCCAGCACTGCCATGGCCAGCGAGATGCTGCCGATTCCTGCGATTCCGCGCCTGTCGGCCATGACCGCCTCCGAGGGGTCCGCACGATTCGAACGATTGATCAGATCGTAGGAACAGCCCGGATCGAGCGACATCGGAGCGACCCTCCGTTGACCCGGGTGAGTGAGGTCGTCACCCCGGAGACGCAGCAGGGCCGGTCCCCCCATGCGGGAGGACCGGCCCTGTGGTCGGAAGCGGGAACCTACTGGTTCTGGTTCTCGCCCCGGTAGAACTCGAAGACCCATCCGAAGATGCCGATCAGGATGATCGGGGCGGCCCAGAACATCAGCCACCAGCCGAAGATCACGCCCAGGAAGGCGAGCGCGCCACCGAGCGCCAGCGAGAGCGGCTGCCAGCTGTGCGGGGCGAAGAAGCCCAGCTCGCCGGCGTCGTCCGCGACCTCGGCCTCGGGGTTGTCACCCGCGCCGCTGTCCACCCGGCGGGCGGTGAAGGCGAGGTAGTACCCGATGAAGGCACACAGACCGAAGGCGAGGAACAGCGCGGTGGTACCGGCGGCCTCCAGGCCCGGGCCGCCCGCGTTGTTGGTCCACAGGCCGTACGTGATGGCCATCGCCAGCACGAAGACCGACAGGCCAAGGAAGATCTTTCCCTGTTCCTTCATCAGGCGTCACCCTCCTGCTTGCCCTTGCCCAGCTTCGGGGCGTCGTACTTCGCCGGGGTCACACCGGCGAGGTGCTTGGCCGGCTCGCCGTGGTTCTCCAGGTAGTCCAGCGCGGCGATCTCCGGGTGGTGGAGGTCGAAGGCCGGGGATTCGGAGCGGATCCGGGGCAGGGTGAGGAAGTTGTGCCGCGGCGGCGGGCAGGAGGTCGCCCACTCCAGGGAGCGGCCGAAGCCCCACGGGTCGTCCACGGCGACCTTCTCGCCGTACTTGGCGGTCTTCCAGACGTTGTAGAGGAACGGCAGGATCGACAGGCCGAGCACGAAGGAGCCGATGGTCGAGACGGTGTTCAGGGTGGTGAAGCCGTCCGAGGCCAGGTAGTCGGCGTAACGGCGGGGCATGCCCTCCGCGCCGAGCCAGTGCTGCACCAGGAAGGTGGTGTGGAAGCCGAAGAACAGCGTCCAGAAGGTGATCTTGCCGAGGCGCTCGTCCAGCATCTTGCCGGTCATCTTCGGCCACCAGAAGTGGAAGCCGGCGAACATCGCGAACACGACGGTGCCGAAGACCACGTAGTGGAAGTGCGCGACGACGAAGTACGAGTCCGAGACGTGGAAGTCGATCGGCGGCGAGGCCAGCAGGACACCCGTCAGACCACCGAAGAGGAAGGTGACCAGGAAGCCGACCGTCCAGAGCATCGGCGTCTCGAAGCTCAGCGAGCCCTTCCACATGGTGCCGACCCAGTTGAAGAACTTCACACCGGTCGGGACCGCGATCAGGAAGGTCATGAAGGAGAAGAACGGCAGCAGCACCTGTCCGGTGACGTACATGTGGTGCGCCCACACCGTCACGGACAGACCGGCGATCGCGATGGTGGCCGCGATCAGACCGGAGTAACCGAACATCGGCTTGCGGCTGAAGACCGGGATGATCTCCGACACGATGCCGAAGAACGGCAGCGCGATGATGTACACCTCGGGGTGGCCGAAGAACCAGAACAGGTGCTGCCACAGCATCGCCCCGCCGTTGGCGGGATCGAAGACGTGTGCCCCGAACTTGCGGTCCGCCTCCAGGGCGAACAGCGCGGCGGCCAGCACCGGGAAGGCCAGCAGGACCAGCACCGAGGTCAGCAGGACGTTCCAGACGAAGATCGACATCCGGAACATCGTCATGCCCGGGGCGCGCATGCAGATGATCGTGGTGATGAAGTTGACCGCACCGAGGATCGTGCCGAAGCCGGAGAAGGCCAGACCCATGATCCACATGTCGCCGCCGACGCCGGGCGAGTGCACCGCGTCCGACAGCGGGGAGTAGGCGAACCAGCCGAAGTCGGCGGCGCCGTTCGGGGTCAGGAAGCCGCAGACCGCGATGCTCGAACCGAAGAGGTACAGCCAGTACGCGAACATGTTCAGACGCGGGAAGGCCACGTCCGGGGAGCCGATCTGCAGCGGCATGATCCAGTTCGCGAAGCCCGCGAACAGCGGCGTCGCGAACATCAGCAGCATGATCGTGCCGTGCATCGTGAACGCCTGGTTGAACTGCTCGTTCGACAGGATCTGGGTCCCGGGACGAGCCAGCTCGGCACGCATGACCAGGGCGAGGATGCCACCGATCAGGAAGAAGGCGAACGACGTGCCCAGGTACAGGGTGCCGATCGTCTTGTGGTCAGTGGTGGTCAGCCACTTGATGATGGTCGAACCCGGCTTCCGGGTCCGCTGCGCCCCGACCGTGACGGCCTCGGCGCCCCCGCCGGCCGCGGCGGGCTCGTTGAGGATGGTCACTTCGCTTCACTTCCCATGGTGATGACGCCGGAGGGCACCGCGCCGTTCTGGCCCTTGGCACGAAGGTCTGCCAGGTGCTTGTCGTAGTCGGCGCGATCGACGACCTTGACGTTGAACAGCATGCGCGAGTGGTCGACGCCGCAGAGCTCGGCGCACTTGCCCCTGTACTCGCCCTTGACGGTCGGGGTGACCTCGAACTTGTTCACCACGCCCGGCACGACGTCCATCTTCATCATGAAGTTGACGGGCCAGAAGTCGTGGATGACGTCACGAGAGGTGAGCCGGAACTGCACCGTCTCGTTGACCGGCAGCCAGAGCGTCGGAGCGTCCTTCGGCGTACCGACGTCGTACGCGGCGTCCTTGTTGGCCGGGTCGGGGGTCTCGGTGTTCTCGTAGTTGAACGCCCAGCTCCACTGGAAGCCGACCACGTTGACGTAGTGCTGCGGCTTCGCGGAGACCTGCGTCAGCTTCGCCTCGTCGCGGGCGACGAAGTAGAAGAGGACCGAGACGATGATGATGGGGACCGCGGTGTAGAGCGCCTCGATGGGCACGTTGTACCGGGTCTGCGGGGGGATCTCCACGCCGGTGCGCTTGCGCCGGTGGAAGATCACGCTCCAGATGATCAGACCCCACATCAGTACGCCGACCACCAGCGCCGCGATCCAGGAGCCCTGCCACATCTGAAGGACCATGGGTCCTTCCTTGGTGACGGGGCTCGGGAGGCCAAGCCTGGGGAGGTCGTTGGCCGAGCAGCCGGTGGCGGTCGCGATGACGAGGCCCAGTGCCAGCGCCTGAGGCAGCTTCCGCCGCATCGTGCGCCGCGGCGAGCGGTCGGAGCCGTTGGGACTCACGTAGCGCCTTCCCGAAGTCTCGCCCGCCTTCGCGTCGCACCGGGAGGGGAGTGTGAGCCCCTCCGGCGACCCGTCCACGGGCACGGTTTGAATGCTTATGCGGGCCAAACCCTACTCCAGCCTTATGCGCTCCTGACGGGCAGCCCCCGGTAACGCGCCGCCCGGTCGCCCGATCAGGCCCGGCAGGGGCTGCGTCGCAGGTCATCGCAGGCATTCGAGGTCCATACGCCCGATCGGGGGATGACCTCGAACAACGTGGGTGACGGCCCGTCGGTACCGGACGAAGCGGACATTCCGGGTGATCGACTGACGGCCGGTGAGCAATCCGGCCGGAGCAGCGCGCTCCCGGGTGTGTCGGCGGATGCGTGCCGTTAAATGTGACCGTGTATTTCGACGTGGCTTCGACGGCCCCCCTGCACCCCGTCGCGCGGCAGGCCCTGACCGCCGCCCTGGACGAGGGCTGGGCCGATCCGGCCCGGCTGTACCGCTCCGGCCGGCAGGCCCGGATGCTGCTGGACGCCGCCCGCGAGACGGTCGCCGCCGTCCTGGGCGCGCGGGCCGACGAGATCTCCTTCACCGCCAGCGGGACACAGGCCGTCCAGCTCGGCCTGCTGGGCGCCCTCGCCGGCAACCGGCGGCGCGGCGCGCACCTGGTGCACTCCGCGGTGGAGCACTCCAGCGTGCTGCACGTCGCCGAACGCCACGAGGCGGGCGGCGGCGAGGTCTCGGTCGCCCCCGTCGACCGCGCCGGCCGGGTCGACCCGGCGGCCTTCGGCGCCCTGCTGCGCACCGACACCGCACTGGCCGCACTGCAGAGCGCCAACCACGAGGTGGGGACCGTCCAGCCGGTCGGCGAGGTCGCCGCGCTCTGCGCCGGGGCCGGGGTGCCGCTGCTGGTGGACGCCGCCCAGAGCGCCGGACGGGTGGACGTCCCGACGGGCTGGTCGCTGCTGACCGCGAGCGCGCACAAGTGGGGCGGCCCGCCCGGCGTCGGCGTCCTCGCCGTGCGCAAGGGCGTCCGGTACGCCTCCCCGCTGCCGGCCGACGAGCGCGAGGGCGGGCGGGTGCCCGGCTACGTCAACGTTCCGGCGATCGTGGCCGCGGCCGCCTCGCTGCGCGCCGTACGGGCCGAGGCCGAACGGGAGAACGCCCGGCTGCACGCGCTGGTGGAGCGGATCCGCGGCCGGGTGCCGCAGTTGGTGCCCGAGGTGGAGGTGGTCGGCGACCCGGTGCGGCGGCTGCCGCACATCGTCACCTTCTCCTGCCTGTACGTGGACGGCGAGGTGCTGCTCACCGAGCTGGACCGGGCGGGCTTCGCGGTCTCCTCCGGCTCCTCCTGCACCTCCTCCACCCTGACGCCGAGCCATGTGCTGGCCGCGATGGGGGTCCTCACCGAGGGCAACGTCCGGGTCTCACTGCCGTACGGGACGGCCGAGGCGGACGTGGAGCGCTTCCTCGCCGTCCTCCCGGACCTGGTGGCCGGCGTCCGGGCACCCCTCGGGCTGGACCTTCCGGCGCCCGTCGGCGCCGCGGAAACCACGCCCCGAGCCGAAGGGCGCGCCGGTGCCGAAAGTGACGAGCGACAAGCGACCGACGCAGGAGGGAGTGCCGGAGCGAAGAGCGTCGGCGCCGGGTCGGAGCGCCCGAAGGCGAGCGGGGGAGTCGCCGCCACGCCCCGAGCCGAAGGGCGCGCCGGTGCCGAAAGTGACGAGCGACAAGCGACCGACGCAGGAGGGAGTGCCGGAGCGAAGAGCGTCGGCGCCGGGTCGGAGCGCCCGGAGGCGAGCGGGGGAGTCACAGTTGTCGACGCCTTGGGCAAGCGGTGTCCGCTGCCGGTGATCGAGCTGGCGAAGCGGATCGGGGAGGTGCCGGTGGGCGGCACGATCGCCGTGCTGTCGGACGACGAGGCGGCCCGGCTGGACGTCCCGGCCTGGTGCGGGATGCGCGGGCAGGAGTATGCGGGCGAGGCCCCGGCCGCCGACTACGGCGGCGACCGGGGCTCGGCCTACCTCGTGCTGCGCCGCTCCTGATCGGAGCGGACCGCGCGGAGGACTACTTGGCCAGGTGCGCGCGGATCTCCGCGGCGGCCTCGGCGCCGTAGGCGGCTTCGAAGCGCTTCAGGAAGGCGGTCGGGCGCAGCTCGTACTCCTGGGTGCCGACGGTCTCGATCACCAGGGTGGCGAGCATGCAGCCGAGCTGGGCGGCGCGCTCCAGTTCGAGCTCCCAGGACAGACCGGCCAGGAAGCCGGCCCGGAAGGCGTCGCCGACGCCGGTCGGGTCGACCTTGGCGTCCTCGACCGGGCAGCCGACCAGGATCGGGGCCTCGCCCTTGCGCTCGATCCGGACGCCCTTGCTGCCCAGGGTGGTGACCCGGGTGCCGACGCGGGTGAGCAGCTCGTCGGCGTCCCAGCCGGTCTTGGTCTCGATCAGCGCCGCCTCGTACTCGTTGGTGAACAGGTACGAGGCCCCGTCCACCAGCTCGCGGATGTCGTCGCCGTCCAGGCGGGCCAGCTGCTGGGACGGGTCGGCGGCGAAGGCGTAGCCGCGGGTGCGGCACTCCTGGGTGTGGCGGACCATGCCCTGGGGGTCGTCGGCGCCGACCAGGACGAGGTCGAGGCCGCCGACGCGGTCGGCGATCGGCTTGAGCTCGATGTTGCGGGCCTCGGCCATGGCGCCCGTGTAGAACGAGGCGATCTGGTTGTGGTCCTGGTCCGTGGTGCACATGAAGCGGGCGGTGTGCCGGGTCTCGGAGATGTGGACGGACTCGCAGTCCACGTTGTTGCGCTCCAGCCAGCTGCGGTACTCGGCGAAGTCCGCGCCGGCGGCACCCACCAGGACCGGCCGGAGCCCTAGGACGCCCATGCCGAAGGCGATGTTCGGGGCGACCCCGCCGCGGCGGATGTCCAGGGCGTCGACCAGGAACGACAGCGACACGGTGTGCAGCTGCTCGGCTACGAGCTGGTCGGCGAACCGACCGGGGAACGTCATCAGGTGGTCGGTGGCGATCGAGCCGGCGACGGCGATACGCACGGGGGTCTCCTCAAGATGGCAACAGGGCCAGCGGGCACGGACGAACCCACCCACGGTACCCGTCCGGGACGGCCCGCCAGCAAGAGTCCGGAAAGCTGCCGCACCGGTCCCACGGCCAGGGTGGCACCCCGGCCCCTCGAACGTGTACTACCTCCGGGTAGCACTGGTGGGCCCCCGGAGCCGGGCCTAGGGTCGGCCGCAGGGGTCCCGTCGGACCGGGCGGGGCCCGTCGGCGACCGTGGCGGTGCGCCACGGCTCTGGATCGGAGCGATGCCCGATGATGTCCAAGCACTCCCAGCTGACCGCCCTCCGGGCCGACGCGGACGGCGAGACCCTCGAGGCGCTGGTCAGCTCCTCCCGGCGGCTGCTCCGGTTCTGGCCCCAGGTGGCGGCCGGGCCGGAGCCGGCCGCGCCCGCGTCGGTCGGCGTCCGGGTCCCGTCCGGGGCGCAGCGACTGGTTGCCGGGATGGCCGAGTACGGCATGTGAGGGTGCGACCGGGAACCGGATCCGACCGGGGCACGTCACATCCGCGCGGAACGGCCGGGACGGCGCCGCTGAGCCCTCGGGAGGATGTGCAGATGGATCTGGAGACGATGCCCCGCCGCGGTCGGCGGGTGGTTGCCCTGACGGTCGCCGCACTGGCGGCGGTGGTGACCCTGGCCGGCTGCAACGGGGGCGGCAAGGGTTCCGGGGACTCGGCGGCGGGCACCGCGTCGGCCTCCGCGAGCTCCTCGGCCCCGGCGGGCACCTCCTCGCCGGCCCCGACGGCCTCCGGTTCGCCGTCCGAGGGGGCCGCGACGGCGAGCCCGTCGGGTCAGCCGCCGACGGGCTGGTCCCCGACCCCGGCCGAGCCCGCTCCCGGGCGGCCCTCTGCGGCGGCCACTCCCCCGGCCAACGGGATCGCGCCCGGTGAGCCGAATCCGGCCGGTACCGGGACGGCCAACCCCAATGTGCGGCCGCCGGTCAGCTACCGGTTGGACGGCAGCAACAAGCTGACCGTCTACTTCTTCGGCGGGGTCTGCACCACGTACGCGGTGAAGGCGGACGAGTCGCAGCAGGGCCAGGTGGGCGTCACGGTCGTGCCCGGGCCGCCGACCGTCCAGCCCGGACACGTCTGCACCGCGATGGCCAAGCGGCAGGCCGTCTCCGTCGACCTGCGCTCGCCGCTGGCCGGGCGGACGGTGGTGGACCGGACGAGCGGCCAGGAGGTGCCGCTGGAGGGCGACCCGCACGCGGGCCTGGACCCGGTGACCCCGGACGGCGCGGCGCGCTAGTAGTACCGCTGGAACGCGAGAGGCGGCCCCCGGGGAGTCCCGGGGGCCGCCTCACCGCTGCTCGCTCAGTGGGCCTTCGAGGGCTTAGCTGAAGGAGTCGCCGCAGGCGCAGGAGCCGGTGGCGTTCGGGTTGTCGATCGTGAAGCCCTGCTTCTCGATGGTGTCGACGAAGTCGACGGTGGCGCCGCCCAGGTAAGGGGCGCTCATGCGGTCGGTGACGACCTTGACGCCGCCGAAGTCCTTCACCACGTCGCCGTCGAGCGAGCGCTCGTCGAAGAACAGCTGGTAACGCAGGCCGGAGCAGCCACCGGGCTGGACGGCGACGCGCAGCGCGAGGTCCTCGCGGCCTTCCTGCTCCAGCAGGGCCTTGACCTTTGCCGCGGCGGCATCGGTGAGGAGGATGCCACTCTCGACGGTGGTCTCGTCCTGGACGGTCATCTGCTTTCTCCCGGTCTTTGACGACGGTCTGCCGCCAGTGCCAACCAACGGCCGCCCGGTTTCAATTCCCGGACGGCGATGGAATTCTCGGCCTGTTCGACGGCGGATCTTCCGTGGGCCGGGTGTGCCACCCGTGTCCCCATACGCTTCCCATGCTCGCACAACCGGGGAGGACGGGTCACCGCGCACGTCATGGATCCGGGTGAACGGGCCCCGCGGCCGCGCCCCGGACGCCAGGATGGTCGGCATGATCCTTCGCCAGGTCAGGGACACCGCAGCGGACGCGGAGCTCGTCTCGGAGCTGTCCCTCGCCGCGTTCGCCGCACCGTCCGACGACCCCGCGCGGCCGCCGGCGCCGACGCCGCTGCAGCTGGCCAGGACCAGGCACCTGGCGCGCACCGATCCCGGCGGCTGCTGGCTGGCGGAGAGCGGCGGGCACGCGGTCGGGGTGGTGCTGTCGATGCGCCGCGAGGGCCTGTGGACGCCCTCGCTGTTCGCGGTCCGCCCGTCCGCACAGGGCCAGGGGATCGGACGACTGCTGTTCGAGCGGGCGCTGGCCCACGCCCGGGGCTGCCTGCGCGGGATGGTCTGCGCCGGCGACTCCCCGGCGGCGGCCCGCCGCTACCGGCTGGCCGGGTTCACCCTGCACCCGGCGATGCGGCTGACCGGCCGGGTCGGCCGGGAGGGGCTGACCGACCCGGGCGACATCCCGGTGCACCCGGGCAACGCCCGCCACCTGCACCTGCTGGACTCGGTGGACCGCCGGTTGCGCGGGTCCGCGCACGGGCCCGACCACGAGCTGATGCTCGGGCACTTCGAGGAGCTCCTGGTCGCCGACGCGCTGGCCGGCAGCGGCTACTGCTACCGGGACGGCGCCACGGTGCGGCTGCTGGCGGCGACCAGCAAGCGGATCGGGGCCCGGCTGCTGCGCGAGGCGCTGGCCCGGGTGCCGGACGGGGCCGAGGCGCGGGTGGAGTACCTGACCGCCGAGCAGGAGTGGGCGCTGGACGTCGGGCTGGAGGTCGGGCTGACGCCGGAGACCAGCGGCTTCGTCGGCGTGCGCGGGATGCGCCCGCCGGCCCCGTACCTGCCGAGCGGGGCGTTCCTGTAGCGCGGACGGCCGGCGCGTACGGCTGAGAACGCCTACGGCTGAGAACGCGTACGGCCCCCGACCGGAGGACCGGTGGGGGCCGTACGGACGGCGGGGCCTCGATCAGGCCATGGTGTCCAGGATCTCCCTGACCATCTCCATGGTCGTGCCCGGGTGCAGGAAGGCGAAGCGGGCGACCGTCTCGCCGTCCCAGCCGGTCGGGGTGACGAAGCCGATCTGGTCCGCGAGCAGCTGCTGCGACCAGCGGTAGTAGTCGTCGTTGGTCCAGCCGGTGCGCTTGAAGCAGACGGCGGAGAGCTGCGGGTCGAACAGCAGCTCCAGGTGCTCGGTGTCGCGGATCAGCTGGGCGGTGTCCCGGGCCAGCTGGAGGCCGGTCTCGATGGCGTCGGTGTAGGCCTGGACGCCGTGGACGGCCAGCGAGAACCAGAGCGGCAGGCCGCGGGCGCGCCGGGTCAGGTGGTAGGCGTAGTCGGTGGGGTTCCACTCGTCGCCCTCGGTGTGCAGGACGTCCAGGTAGGAGGCGTCCTGGGTGTGCACGGCACGGGCGAGCTGCGGGTTGCGGTAGATCAGCGCGGCGCAGTCGAAGGGGGCGAACAGCCACTTGTGCGGGTCGACCACGAAGGAGTCGGCGTGCTCGATGCCGTTGTAGCGCTCGCGCACCGAGGGGGCGAACAGGCCCGCGCCGCCGTAGGCGCCGTCCACGTGGAACCACAGGTCGCGCTCGCGGGCGACCTCGGCCAGACCGGCCAGGTCGTCGACGATGCCCTCGTTGGTGGTGCCGGCGGTGCCGACGACGGCGATCACCGTCTCCGGGTGGGGGTCGGCGGCCAGGGCGGCGCGCAGCGCCTCGCCGGTGAACCGGCGGTTCACGGTCGGGACCTTGAAGGCCTCGACGCCGATGATGTTGAAGGTGTTCTTGACCGAGGAGTGCACCTGGTCGGCGACGGCTATCCGCAGCCGGGCCTCCGGGCCGACGCCGAGGCGGCGGCGGGCGGTGTCGCGGGCGACCACCAGGGCGGAGAGGTTGCCCGCCGAGCCGCCGGAGACGAAGCAGCCGCCGGCCGAGGCGGGCAGTCCGGCCCGGTCGGCGATCAGGCGCAGCACCTGGTTCTCCGCGGCGATGGCGCCGGCCGCCTCCAGCCAGGAGATGCCCTGGAGCGAGGCGCAGGAGACGACCATGTCGAACAGCAGCGCGGCCTTGGTCGGGGCGCACGGGATGAAGGACAGGTAGCGGGGGCTGTCGGCGGAGATGACCGCGCGGGACAGCTCGTGGTCGTACAGCTTGAGCACGTCGGCCGGGTCGTTGCCGTCCTGGTTGAGCAGGCCGGACAGCTGGGTGCGCAGGTGCTCGCCGTCACCGGGGTGGTCGAGCGGGACGGGGTCGTACTGCAGCCGCTCCCGCATGTAGTCGAAAACCAGGTCGACCAGTTCGTTGTCGGGCCGGTGCATGCGGTCGGGTGCTGCGGACACTGCTGTCCCTCTCGGCTGTGGGTGTCGGGGGGATCCGGTCCGCGGGACGCCTCACCGCGCTGACCGGACGTGATCAGCGTAGGCAGCGGCGGTGCTCCGCCGCGCGTCCGAACGCGGCTGGTCAGGCAGGTTTCGGGCGTCTTCGGACGGGTCCGCGCAGGATTCCTGCGTTCCCTCTTCCGCGGGGTCAGCCGATCAGCTGGGAGAGGACCACCGAGGAGCGGCTGCGCTGGACGCCGGGCTCGCGCCGGATGCGCTCGATGACGGCCTCCAGGTGGCGCATGTCGGCGGCCCGCAGGTGGACCAGGGCGTCCGGGTCGCCGGTGACCGTCCAGGCTGCGACCACCTCGGGGAACTGGCGCAGACTGGCGAGGATCTCCTCGGGGGCGGTGCGCTCGCGGCAGTAGACCTCGACGAACGCCTCGGTCTGCCAGCCGAGCACGGCCGGGTCGAGCACCACGGTGAAGCCCCGCACCACGCCGCGCGCCCGGAGCCGGTCGATCCGGCGGCGCACGGCGGTGGCGGAGAGGTTCACCTGGAGACCGATCTCCGCGTAGGAGGCGCGGCCGTCGCTGCCGAGGCGGGCGAGGAGCTGCCGGTCGGTCTCGTCCAGGTCGGCCCCGATCACCTCGTGCGCTCGGCTGCTGCTCATCGGTGCGGGGCTCCACGGGTCGTGCGGGGGGCGAGGGCGTCCCGGCGGCCGGTGTTGCCACCGCCGCTGCCGAAACGGTTCGCCACCCATTCTGGCGGATGACCTGAACGAGTTCACCGCCGACGGATGACGGCTGGGCAGCGGTCAGCCCACCAGGAGGACGATCTTCCCCCTCGTGCGGCCCTCGGCGCTGAGGGCCTGGGCGGAGGCCGCCTGGGCCAGCGGGAAGGTGGAGGCGACGGTGACGGTGAGCCGGCCGTCGTCGGCGAGGGCGGCGAGTTCCGCCAGTCCCGCCGCGTCCGGGCGGACCCAGACGTAATGACCGCCGAGCGCCTTGACCCCGAAGTCGGTGATCGAGGCGATCCGGCCCGGGTCGGCCACCAGGTCCGCGGAGACCTGGACGGCGCCGCGGCCGACCAGGTCGAGGGCCGCGTCCACGCCGTCCGGGGCGAGCGCCCGGACCCGCTCGGCCAGGCCCTCGCCGTACGTCACCGGCTCGGCGCCAAGGCCGCGCAGGTAGTCGTGGTTGCGCTCGCCCGCCGTGCCGATCACCCGGGCACCGCGGGCCCGGGCGATCTGGACGGCCAGGTGACCGACCCCGCCGGCCGCGGCGTGCACCAGCACCGTGTCCCCCGCCCCGACCCGCAGGGCGTTCAGGCTCTGCAGCGCGGTGAGCCCGGCCAGCGGCAGGCCGCCGGACTGCGCCCAGTCCAGCGCGGTGGGGCGGCGGGCCAGGGTACGGACCGGGGCGGAGACCAGTTCGGCGTAGGTGCCGTGCTCGACGGAGTCCTTGCGGACGTAGCCGCACACCTCGTCGCCGGGGGCGAACTCCGTCACCCCGCCGCCCACGGCGCGGACCACGCCCGCCACGTCCCAGCCCATGACCAGGGGGAAGTGCGCGTCCAGCAGGCCGTCCAGGGCGCCGTCCCGGATCTTCCAGTCCACCGGGTTCACCCCGGCCGCCCGGACCTGCACCAGTACGGAGTCGGGCCCGACCTTGGGGTCCGGCAGGTCGGTGTACTCGACCACGTCGGGGCCGCCGTAGCGGTTGATCGCGATTGCTTTCATGGGCTCAGCCATACCCGGGGGCTTCGAAACATCGATTCGGCCCCGCGCGGCACCCCCGAGATGGCCTATCCGGCTCCACCGGGGGTCCGTTTCGTCGAGCGGTTCTCGTCACATCGACAGGATGGCCATCGTCACTCTGACGCTAAGCGGTTAGAATAGATAGCGTCAGATAGACGAAAAGGCCCCACCGCTAGCTCGGCCGCACAGAAGGGCACCCGCCCGTGACCACCACCATCACCGAGACCTACGGCGTCGACCCCGCTCCGACGCCGCTCGCTCTGCTGCTGCTCGGCCGGGAGGCCGACCCGAACAGCGAGCGCGGCGTCGAGTGCCCGGGTGACCTCCCCCCGGCCTCCGACCCGGACCTGGTCGAGCGCGCCCGGGCGGCCAAGGCCGCGCTCGGCGACCGCGTCTTCATCCTCGGCCACCACTACCAGCGCGACGAGGTCATCGAGTTCGCCGACGTCACCGGCGACTCCTTCAAGCTCGCCCGCGACGCCGCGGCCCGCCCCGAGGCCGAGTACATCGTCTTCTGCGGCGTGCACTTCATGGCCGAGTCCGCGGACATCCTCACCAGCGAGCGGCAGCAGGTCGTGCTGCCCGACCTCGCGGCCGGCTGTTCGATGGCCGACATGGCCACCGCCGAGCAGGTCGCCGAGTGCTGGGACGTGCTGACCGACGCCGGCATAGCCGACGTGACCGTCCCGGTCTCGTACATGAACTCCTCCGCCGACATCAAGGCCTTCACCGGCAAGCACGGCGGCACCATCTGCACCTCCTCCAACGCCCAGCGCGCCCTGGAGTGGGCCTTCGAGCAGGGCCAGAAGGTGCTCTTCCTGCCCGACCAGCACCTCGGCCGCAACACCGCCGTGCGGGACATGGGCTTCTCCCTGGACGACTGCGTCCTCTACAACCCGCACAGGCCCAACGGCGGCCTGACCGCCGAGCAGCTGCGGGACGCCAAGATGATCCTCTGGCGCGGCCACTGCTCGGTGCACGGCCGGTTCAGCCTGGACTCGGTCAACGACGTCCGCGAGCGGATCCCCGGCGTGACCGTCCTGGTGCACCCCGAGTGCAAGCACGAGGTCGTCAGCGCCGCCGACATGGTGGGCTCGACCGAGTACATCATCAAGGCCCTGGACGCCGCCGAGCCCGGCTCCAAGTGGGCCATCGGCACCGAGCTGAACCTGGTCCGCCGGCTGGCCAAGGCCCACCCGGACAAGGAGATCGTCTTCCTGGACCGCACGGTCTGCTTCTGCTCGACCATGAACCGGATCGACCTGCCGCACCTGGTCTGGGCGCTGGAGTCGCTGGTCGAGGGCCGGGTGCCGAACGTGATCACCGTCGACCCGGAGACCGAGAAGTACGCCAAGGCCGCGCTGGACCGGATGCTGGCCCTGCCGTAGTCCGTCCGCGCCGCGCGCCGGACGCGCACCGCGCGAACGAAGGGCGGGTCCCCTCCCACCGGAGGGGACCCGCCCTTTCGTCTGGCAGCGGCCGCGGGGCCTAGTCGTACTCGGGGAACCCCGGGATCACGCCCTCGCCCTCGGAGAGCAGCAGGGCCCGGACCTCGTCGAGGCTCGCGTCGGCACTCGGCAGGATCAGCTCGGACGGCTCCAGCGAGTCGTCCGGCAGCAGGGTGCCGTACTGCTTCACGGCGCCCAGCAGCTTCCCGTAGGCCTGGCGGAAGTTCTCCTCGTCGCCCGACTCCACCGCGGTGAGCAGCTCGTCGTCGAGCTGGTTGAGCAGGTTCAGGTGGTCCTCGCCCACCTCGTACTGCCCCTCACCCATGACCCTCATGATCATGCCGTGCGTCTCCCTGGTCCTCGTGGGGGTCGAGCTGAGATCACTTGTTGTAGTTGATGCGCGGGGTGTCCTGCGAGTGCGAGTCCTGCGGCTGCTGGGCCGGCTTGCCCTGCTCGATCGCGGCCGGACCGGCGGCGGGGCCACCCGACAGCTCGGCCTTCATCCGGGCCAGCTCCAGCTCGACGTCGGAACCGCCGGCCACCCGCTCCAGCTCGGCCTCGATGTCGTCCTTGCGGCCGAGACCGCTGGCGTCGTCGAGCGCGCCGGAGGCCAGCAGCTCGTCGATCGCGCCCGCCCGGGCCTGCATCTGCGCCGTCTTGTCCTCGGCGCGCTGGATGGCCAGGCCGACGTCGCCCATCTCCTCCGAGATGCCGGAGAAGGACTCGGCGATGCGGGTCTGCGCCTGCGCGGCGGTGTAGGTCGCCTTGATGGTCTCCTTCTTGGTGCGGAAGGCGTCCACCTTGGCCTGGAGGCGCTGGGAGGCGAGGGTGAGCTTCTCCTCCTCGGCCTGCAGCTGCTGGTACTGCGTCTCCAGATCGTTGATCTGGGACTGCATGTTGGCCTTGCGGGTCAGCGCCTCGCGCGCGAGGTCCTCGCGGCCGAGGGACAGCGCCTTGCGGCCCTGGTCCTCGTACTTCGCGGACTGCTGCTGGAGCTGGGTCAGCTGGAGTTCCAGGCGCTTGCGCGAGGTCGCGACGTCCGCGACGCCACGCCGTACCTTCTGCAGCAGCTCGAGCTGCTTCTGGTAGGAGTAGTCGAGCGTCTCACGCGGATCCTCCGCCCGATCCAAGGCCTTGTTCGCCTTGGAGCGGAAGATCAGCCCCATACGCTTCATGATTCCGTCGCTCATGGGCCTCGGGTGCCCCCTTCTCCGGCCTGCGGTCTTAATCTCGTTACCAGACACGACGAGTGTATGTGCAGCGAGCCCGTCGCCGCAGTGCACCTGCCTGCAACAAGACTGCTACAGCGACCAGCGGCAGATCCTCATCCCCCGGGTGGATCCGCCTCTCATCCTCCCCATAGTCCATCCGACTGATCCCCTACGGGAAGGGGCCGGGAACCCCGGGTCGGGACCCGGTCGGACGGATCGATATGCGTTTGGGTCCGAGGGGACCCGTGGTCGCCCCGCCGCACCCCGTACGCTGGGGGTGTGTTCCGACGCCGTTCAGATGATGCCGCTGCCTCCGCCACCGTGCTGGAGAAGCAGGACGAGACGCCCCAGGCCCGCCACCCGCAGGCCAAGAAGGGCCGCCCCACCCCCAAGCGCAGCGAGGCCGAGGCCAACCGGCGTACCCGGGTCACGGTGCCCAAGGACCGCAAGGAGGCCTCCCGCCAGGCCCGCGACCGGATGCGGACCGAACGCGAGAAGCAGCGCCAGGCGCTGATCGACGGCGACGAGCGCCACCTGCCGGCCCGTGACAAGGGCCCGGTGCGCAAGTTCGCCCGCGACTACGTGGACTCCCGCTGGTCGCTCGCCGAGTTCTTCCTGCCGGCCGCCGTGGTCATCCTGGTGCTGAGCATCATCAAGGTGCCCACCCTGCAGCTGCTGTCCACGCTGCTGTTCCTGCTGTTCTTCGTCCTGGTGATCCTGGACTTCGTGCGCCTCGGCTTCGGCCTGCGCAAGCAGCTGGGCGAGCGCTTCGCCGGGCAGAACACCCGCGGTGTGGTCGCTTACGGCATCATGCGCACCCTGCAGATGCGCCGGCTGCGCCTGCCCAAGCCGCAGGTGCGGCGCGGGGAGAAGCCCTGACCGCCGAACCGGTGGACTCCGGCTGGGCCCCGCCGTCCTGGGAGGGGCCCGGCCTCTACGCCGTGCCCGGGCAGGGGGGCACTCTCCCCGGCCAGGGCGACGGCGGTCACGACCGGCTCGGCCAGGAACGCCGGCTGCCCTCCCGCAGCGGCTCCTTCGCCGGCGGCACCGGCGCCTGGCTGGACCGGCTCGGCGGACTGCGCAACTTCGTCCGGCAGGAGCTCGTCTCCCGGCAGCTCGCCGAACAGCTGGCCGGACGCACCGCGCAGCGCGTCCTCGACATCGGCTGCGGGCAGGGCACCCAGGCCCTGCGGCTGGCCCGGGCCGGGCACTACGTCACCGGGATCGACTCCGACCCGGTCGCGCTCGGCGTCGCCCAGGGGGCGCTCGCCGAGGAGCCGCCCGAGGTGCGCGGCCGGATGCAACTGCTCAGCGGCGACGGCCACCAGTGCGGGCGCTGGTTCGGCCCGCGCAGCTTCGACGTGGTGCTCTGCCACGGCGTCCTGATGTACCTGCCCGACCCGGATCCGATGATCGCCTCGCTGGCCCGGCTGCTGGCGCCCGGCGGCCTGCTCTCACTGCTGGTCCGCAACCGCGACGCGCTCGCGCTGCGGCCCGCCGCCACCGGGGACTGGCGGGCCGCCCTGCACGCCTTCGAGAGCGACCGCTACTACAACCGGCTCGGGCTGGCCGCCCGCGCCGACCGGCTCGCCGACCTGTCCGTCACCCTCTCCGAGGTGTCGGTGCCGCTGCGGCGCTGGTTCGGCGTCCGGGTCTTCACCGACAACGCCCCCGACGACGCCGCCCCGCCGGTGGACGGGCGCCAGCTGGCACAGCTGCTGGAAGCCGAGGACCGGGCCGGCCGCACCGACCCGTACCGGCAGGTCGCGGCGCTGCTGCACGTGATCGGCGCGAAGTAGCACCGGGAGCCCGGCGCCCGGGGGCTCAGCCCTCGTGCAGGCTCATCGCGTAGACCTTGGCACCGTCCTCCAGCAGGACCGCGGTGTCCACGCCCTCCTCGGCGAGCTGCTTCCAGGTCTCCCCGATCCAGGTCTCGGCGTCGCCCTGGCCGGCGAACTCCTCCTGGCCGAGGCTCGACGTCACCGCGCTGCCGTCCGCCTTCTCGTACCGCCACGTCCAGACCATGCCCGGCTCCTCCCGCACTGACGCTGCCTTGTGTGCTGCGCACCCTAGGGTGCGTCCGGCGATTCCCGCCAGACGCACCCTGAGCTTCCCCCGCCCGATCTTCCGTATGCCTGTCCGGCAGGATGGTCGCCATGGCGACCCACCCCCCGCTCCCCCGCACGCTGCTGCTCGGCGGCGCGCGCTCCGGCAAGTCCACCCGCGCCGAGCAGCTGCTCGCCGACCGGCCGGACGTCCTGTACGTGGCCACCGGCGGCACCCGGGACGGCGACGCCGAGTGGGCCCAGCGGATCGCGCTGCACCGGGACCGCCGACCGGCGAGCTGGCGCACCGTCGAGACCTGCGAGCTGGAGGCCGTGCTCGCCGACACCGCCGACCCGGCGCCGGTGCTCATCGACTGCCTGGCGCTGTGGCTGACCTCCGTGATGGACGACTGCGGTGCCTGGGTCGACGAGGCGTGGGCGAACGGGGCCGAGGCCGCGGTGCAGCGGCGCTGCGCGGCGCTGGCGCAGGCGTGGGCGGCCACCGGGCGGACGGTCGTCGCGGTGAGCAACGAGGTCGGCATGGGCGTCGTCCCCGCCACCGCCGCCGGGCGGCGCTTCCGCGACACCCTGGGCCGGCTCAACATGGCCGTGGCGGACGCCTCGGAACGGGTGCTCCTGGTCGTCGCGGGGCAGGTTCTGACGGTCAAGCCCAGCCCGCACACCTGCGGCGTGTAGCCTTCCGAACGATGGACACGACCGTGGATCTCGATACGTTCTCCTCGCTCGTCGAGCGCCCCGACGACAGCGCCCGGCGCGCCGCCGACGAACGCTGGCAGGAGGCCGGGCGGCCGCGCGGCGGCCTCGGCAAGCTGGAGGAGTTGGGCAGCTGGCTCTCGTCCGTGCAGGGGCGATCCCCCGTACGACCGGTCTCGGCGCCCAAGGTGCTGCTGTTCGCCGCCGACCACGGTGTCGCCGCGCTCGGGGTCTCCCGGCTGCCCGCCCAGGGCGGCACCGCGGCCCGGGTGCGGGCGGTGCTCGACGGCAGCGCGCCGGTCGCCCGACTGGCCGCGCGCTACGGCGCGGACCTGCGGGTGGTCGACGTCGCGGTGGACTCCGACCCCGCGGACTTCCCGGACGAGGTGGTCGCCCACCGGATCCGGCGCGGCTCCGGCCGGATCGACATCGAGGACGCGCTCACCCCGGAGGAGACCGTACGGGCCTTCCGGGCCGGCATGGCCGTGGCCGACGAGGAGGCCGACTCAGGCACCGACCTGGTGCTGCTCGGCGACATCGGGGTCGGCTCCACGACGGTCGCCGCCGTCCTGGTCGGCGCACTGTGCGGAACGGACGCCGCCGCGGTCTGCGGACGCGGCTCGGGCATCGACGACCGGGTGTGGATGGTCAAGTGCGCCACCATCCGGGACTCGCTGCGGCGAGCCCGGCCGGTGCTCGGCGACCAGCTGGCGCTGCTCGGCGCGACCGGCGGAGCGGACTTCGCCGCCATCACCGGGTTCCTGCTGCAGGCGGCCGTCCGACGGCTGCCGGTGGTGCTCGACGGCGTGGTCTCCTCGGCGTGCGCGCTGGTCGCCCAGCGGATCGCCTTCCGGGCGCCGGAGTGGTGGCGGGCCGGGCAGTCCAGCGGCGAGCCGGCACAGGCGAAGGCGTACGACCGGCTGACCCTGACGCCCCTGCAGGACCAGGGGATCACCGTGGGCGAGGGCGTCGGCGCGGTGCTCGCGCTGCCGCTGCTCCAGGCGGCGGGCGACGCGCTCGCGGAGGAGGCGCCGCGGCCGTTCGTGCCGGCGGCACCGAAGGAGCAGCCGAAGCTGCCCTCGGCGGCCGACCTGCTGCGGAGGCTGTAGCGGCCGGGGGCCGGACGGTCCGGCAGCCCGGTACGGGCGGTCGGCCCCGGCCCGTGGACTTGCGCCCCGCGCAGTTCCCCGCGCCCCTTCCGGGGCGCGGGGATTTCGCTTGTTCGGGGAGGGTGGGCCGAGGGTCGGTGCAGGGTGCGGGGTTCTGCTTGGTCGGGGGCACGGGGTTCTCGGTCCTGGGGTTCGGTGTGGTGAAGGAGTGGGAGTGATGGCCGGCGGCGGCGAGCGGGCGACGTGGGGTGAGGGGCTGCGGTTCGCGTTCGGGACGCTGTCGGTGCTGCGGGTACGGGTGGAGCGGTGGGACCGGGCGGCGGGGGGCCGGGCGATGACGGCGGCTCCGGTGGTCGGGGTCGTCCTGGGCGGGATCGCGTCCGGGGTCGGGTCGTTGGTGGCCTGGCGGGCGGGCGGGCTGCTGGCGGCGGTGGCGGCGGTGGGGGCCCTGGCCGCGCTGACCAGGGGCCTGCACCTGGACGGTCTGGCGGACGTCGCCGACGGGCTGGGCAGCGGCAAGCCGGCCGAGGACGCGCTGCGGATCATGAAGCAGTCCGACATCGGGCCGTTCGGTGTCCTGACCCTGCTGCTGGTGCTGCTGGCGCAGGTCGCCGCGCTGGCCGGGCAGTTCGGGCACTCGGTGCCGCGCGGCGCGCTCGCGGTGCTCGCCTCGGCGGTGGCCGCCCGGTGCGCGCTCGCCTGGGGCTGTCTGCGGTCGGTGCCGGCCGCGCGCCCGGGCGGGCTCGGGGCGATGGTGGCGGGCACCGTACCGCCCGTCGGGGCCGCCGCGGGGACGGCCCTCGCGGCGCTCGCCCTGGCCGCGGGCGGATCGTTCGACGGATGGTCAGTCCTGCGCCTCCCGCTGGCCGTTGTGTTCGGCGTCGGCTGCGCTCGACTGCTGCTCGGACGGTGTGAGCGCCGGTTCGGCGGGATCACCGGGGACGTGCTCGGCGCGATGGCGGAGACCGCCGCGACGGGGACGCTGTTCGCCCTGGCGTTGCTGGGCTGACACCGGGCGGCGCGTGATCCCACCATGCGGACTACCATGCCTGGAGCACCGCAGCCCTGCACCGTGGCAGGTCCTGCCCGCCCGGCGCGCACCGAGGAGCCGGGGCCTCTGGTGTGCGCGGCCGCTGTCGGCGGGCGCGCGCGCCAGGGGGCCCGGAACCGCAGGGGGCCCGCCGGGCGGACGGCCTGCGACGGCGGGCTGCGCCGGTGCGGCAGTCACGCCGCGACCGGCCGTGGACCGCGAAAGAACAGGACGCATTACGTGACTGCATTGTCTGTGAGCACCTCCTCCGCCGCCTCGCTGCGCGCGGACGCCCTGGTGGTCGGTGTCGCCAAGGGCCCCAAGGGCATCGTGCTGGCCCCCGGCGCCGAGGCCGTGAACGAGGCGTTCGACGGCAAGCTGGCCGAGGTCCTCGGCACCCTGGGCGCGACCGGCGCCGAGGGCGAGACCGTCAAGGTGGCCTCCCCCGCCGGCCTGAAGGCCGCGCTCGTGCTGGCGGTCGGCCTCGGCGAGGCGGCCGAGGCCGGTTACGAGCTGGAGGCGCTGCGCCGCACCGCCGGTGTCGCCGCTCGCGCCCTGGCTGGCGTCAAGAAGGCCGCGCTGGCCCTGCCGGCCGAGTCTGCGGAGGAGGTCGAGGCGGTCGCGCTGGGCGGCCTGCTCGGCTCGTACGTCTTCGGCACCTACAAGGGCAACGGCAACGGCAAGGAGCCGGTCGGCGAGCTGGTCGTGCTGACCGTCCGCAAGGGCAGCAAGGACGCCAAGGCCGCCGTGGAGCGGGCCGCCGCGATCGGCGAGGAGATGAACCGCGCCCGCGACCTGGTCAACACCGCCCCGAACGACCTGACCCCGAAGAGCTTCGCCGCGATCGCCCAGGCGGCCGGCAAGGAGCACGGCCTCAAGGTCGAGGTGCTGGACGAGAAGGCGCTGACCAAGGGCGGCTTCGGCGGTCTGCTGGGCGTCGGCAACGGCTCGGCCAACCCGCCGCGGCTGGTGAAGGTGGCCTACACCCACCCGAAGGCGAAGGCCTCGCTGGCCTTCGTCGGCAAGGGCATCACCTACGACTCGGGCGGCATCTCGCTGAAGCCGGCCGGCCACAACGAGACCATGAAGTGCGACATGGCCGGTGCCGCCGCCGTGTTCGCCGCCGTGGTGGCCGCCAAGCGCCTGGGCCTGGCCGTCAACGTGACCGCCTGGCTGGCGCTGGCCGAGAACATGCCGTCCGGCTCGGCCACCCGCCCGGGTGACGTGCTGCGCATGTACGGCGGCAAGACCGTCGAGGTCCTGAACACGGACGCCGAGGGCCGCCTGGTGCTGGCCGACGCGATCGTGAAGGCCGGCGAGGACAACCCGGACGTCATCGTCGATGTGGCGACCCTGACCGGCGCCATGGTGCTGGCCCTGGGCACCCGCACCTTCGGCGTGATGGCCAACAGCGACGAGCTGCGCGAGAACCTGCACGCGCTCGCGGGCGAGGTCGGCGAGCAGTCCTGGCCGATGCCGCTGCCGGCCGAGCTCAAGAAGGGCATGACCGACTCGACCATCGCCGACCTGGCCAACATGGGCGAGCGGATGGGCGGCGGCCTGGTGGCCGGCCTGTTCCTGCAGGAGTTCGTCGCCGAGGGCATCGACTGGGCGCACCTGGACATCGCCGGCCCGGCGTTCCACGAGAGCGCGCCGTTCGGTTACACCCCGAAGGGCGGCACCGCGAGCGCGGTGCGCACCCTGGTCCGCTTCGCGGAGCAGACCGCGGCCAACGGCAAGGCCTGATCCGCAGGCCCGATCCGCAAGCCCCGACGGGGGCCCGGCGCACCACGCGCCGGGCCCCCGTCGGCGTTCCCGCGCGGGTTACCTGCGAGTAGGCAGGAGCGGCCCACCGCACGCCTGTTCGCCACGGGCGAAACTTTGTTCCGCACTGCGGAAGAGGCGGCCGGGAGCCGCGCGGAAGACGCCCGTCCGGCGGCTGTCAACACCGCATTGAGCTGCGATGATGCCCTTCCGTGGGGGGTCTTCCCGCCCCCGTGACCACTCCTCGGGACGCCCCTGGGGTGGACCCGGACATCAGCCACCGCGAACAAGTGCGAAGATGTATTTCCGGCACGACTGGGCGCCCCACAAGGGCTTCCGACCCACCGGACCGCGACCGGCCCGGCGACCCACCCCATTGCATGGAGGACGTGACGTGGCGAACGACGCCAGCACCGTTTTCGACGTAGTCATTCTCGGAGGCGGAAGCGGCGGTTACGCCGCGGCGCTCCGCGCCGCTCAGCTGGGTCTGAGCGTCGCCCTGGTCGAGAAGGGTGAGCTGGGCGGCACCTGCCTGCACCGCGGCTGCATCCCGACCAAGGCCCTGCTGCACGCCGCCGAGATCGCGGACGAGACGAAGGAGGCCGCCGAGTTCGGCGTTCTGGCCACCTTCCAGGGCATCGACATCAACGGCGTCCACAAGTACAAGGACGACGTGATCGCCGGCCTGTACAAGGGCCTGCAGGGCCTGGTGGCCTCCCGCAAGGTGACCTTCGTCCAGGGCGAGGGCAAGCTCTCCTCGCAGACCTCGGTGGACGTGAACGGCCAGCGCATCGAAGGCCGCCACATCGTGCTGGCCACCGGTTCGGTGCCGCGCTCGATCCCGGGCCTGGAGATCGACGGCAACCGTGTGATCTCCTCCGACCACGCCCTCAAGCTCGACCGGATCCCGAAGTCGGCCGTCATCCTGGGCGGCGGCGTCATCGGCGTCGAGTTCGCCTCGGTCTGGAAGTCCTTCGGCGTCGACGTCACCATCGTCGAGGCGCTGCCGCACCTCGTCCCGCTGGAGGACGAGAACTCCTCCAAGCTGCTGGAGCGCGCCTTCCGCAAGCGCGGCATCAAGTTCGAGCTGAAGGCCCGCTTCTCGGGCGTCGAGTACACCGAGGCCGGTGTCCGCGTCTCCACCGAGAACGGCAAGCAGATCGACGCCGACCTGCTGCTCGTCGCCATCGGCCGCGGCCCGGTCTCGGCCGGCCTCGGCTACGAGGAGAACGGCGTCGCCATGGACCGCGGCTACGTCCTGGTCGACGAGTACATGCGCACCAACGTGCCCACCATCTCGGCCGTCGGCGACCTCGCCCCGACCCTGCAGCTCGCCCACGTCGGCTTCGCGGAGGGCATCCTGGTCGCCGAGCGCCTGGCCGGCCTCAAGCCGGTGCCGATCGACTACGACGGCGTCCCGCGCGTGACCTACTCCAACCCGGAGGTCGCCTCCGTCGGCATCTCCGAGGCCAAGGCCGTCGAGCTGTACGGCAAGGAGAAGGTCGTCACCCTGAAGTACAACCTGGCCGGCAACGGCAAGAGCAAGATCCTGAAGACCGCCGGCGAGATCAAGCTCGTCCAGGTCAAGGACGGCGCCGTGGTCGGCGTCCACATGGTCGGCGCCCGCATGGGCGAGCAGGTCGGCGAAGCCCAGCTGATCTACAACTGGGAGGCCCTGCCGGCCGAGGTCGCGCAGCTCATCCACGCCCACCCGACCCAGTCCGAGGCCCTGGGCGAGGCGCACCTGGCGCTGGCCGGCAAGCCGCTGCACGCGCACGACTGATCGCGCCCACCACCCCCCGTTTCCAGTACTTCCCGTACGCAAGACTTGATAGGAGTCGCTGAAACCATGGCGGTCTCAGTAACACTGCCCGCGCTGGGCGAGAGCGTTTCCGAGGGCACTGTCACCCGTTGGCTGAAGGCCGAGGGTGAGCGTGTCGAGGTCGACGAGCCGCTGCTCGAGGTGTCGACCGACAAGGTCGACACCGAGATCCCGGCCCCGGCTTCCGGCATCCTCTCCTCGATCAAGGTCGGCGAGGACGAGACCGTCGAGGTCGGCGCCGAGCTGGCGATCATCGACGACGGCTCGGGCGCCCCGGCCGCTGCCGCCGCCCCGGCTGCCGAGGCCGCTCCGGCCCCGGTTGCCGCTCCGGCCCCCGCCGCCGAGGCCCCGGCTGCTCCGGCTGCCGCCCCGGCCGCGCCGGCTGCTGCTCCGGCCGCTCCGGCCGGCGACGCCACCCCGGTGCTGCTGCCCGCCCTGGGCGAGTCGGTCACCGAGGGCACCGTCACCCGCTGGCTGAAGGCCGAGGGTGAGACGGTCGAGGTCGACGAGCCGCTGCTGGAGGTCTCCACCGACAAGGTCGACACCGAGATCCCGTCGCCGGTCGCCGGTGTCGTCGTCAAGATCCTGGTCGGCGAGGACGAGACCGCCGAGGTCGGCGCCCAGCTCGCGCTGATCGGTGCCCCGGGTGCCGCCGCTGCCGCTCCGGCCCCGGCTGCCGCTCCGGCTCCGGCCGCTGCCCCGGCCCCCGCCGCTGCCCCGGCCCCGGCCGCCCCGGCTCCGGCTCCGGCTCCGGCTCCGGTTGCCGCTGCTCCGGTTGCCGCTGCTCCGGCTCCGGCCGCCGCCCCGGCCCCGGCCCCGGCCCCCGCCGCCGCCCCGGCCGCCCCGGTGGCCGACAGCGGTGACGCCTACGTCACCCCGCTGGTGCGCAAGCTCGCCGCCGAGCACGGTGTCGAGCTGTCCTCCGTCGCCGGCACCGGCGTCGGCGGCCGCATCCGCAAGCAGGACGTCATCGCCGCCGCGGAGGCCGCCAAGGCCGCCCCGGCCCCGGCCGCCGCTGCCGCCCCGGCCGCTGCGCCGAAGGCCGCCGCCGCGCCGTCCGCCCTGCGCGGCCAGACGGTCAAGATGACCCGCATGCGCAAGGTCATCGGCGACAACATGATGAAGGCCCTGCACGAGCAGGCGCAGCTGACCAGCGTGGTCGAGGTGGACGTCACCAAGATCATGTCGCTGCGCGCCAAGGCCAAGGACGGCTTCCTCGCCCGCGAGGGCGTCAAGCTCTCCCCGATGCCGTTCTTCGTCAAGGCCGCCGCCCAGGCGCTGAAGGTCCACGCGGTCGTCAACGCGCGGATCAACGAGGCCGAGGGCACCATCACCTACTTCGACTCCGAGAACATCGGCATCGCCGTGGACTCCGAGAAGGGTCTGATGACCCCGGTCATCAAGGGTGCGGGCGACCTCAACATCGCCGGCATCTCGAAGAAGACCGCCGAGCTGGCCGCCAAGGTCCGCGACAGCAAGATCACCCCGGACGAGCTGTCCGGTGCCACCTTCACCATCAGCAACACCGGCTCGCGCGGTGCGCTGTTCGACACCGTGATCGTGCCGCCGAACCAGGCCGCCATCCTGGGCATCGGCGCCACCGTCAAGCGCCCGGTGGTCATCGAGGCCGACGGCGGCACCGCCATCGGCATCCGTGACATGACCTACCTGTCGCTCTCCTACGACCACCGCCTGGTGGACGGCGCCGACGCCGCCCGCTACCTGGTCGCGGTCAAGGAGATCCTGGAGGCCGGCGAGTTCGAGGTCGAGCTCGGCCTGTGAGGCAGCACGGCTGAACACAGCCGTACGCAACCCCGCGTCGTCCCCGGACGACGCGGGGTTCCGCCGTTCCGGGGTGCGCTTTCCGCCGGGTCATGGCATGCGCGGAGGCGGCGGAACAGGGATGCTGGAGCGGTGATGGACGAGACCGACTTCTGGCAGATCATCGACGACACCTGGGAGGCCGCCGCCGGCGATCCCGACGAGCAGGCCGAGCGGCTGGTGGAGCGCCTCGTCCAGCTGACCCCGGACGACGTGATCGACTTCGCCCGGCTGTTCGAGGCCAGGTTCCAGCGCGCCTACCGCCACGACCTGTGGGGGGCGGCCCACCTGCTGCTGGACGGCGCCTCCGAGGAGACCTTCGACTACTTCCGCTGCTGGCTGATCGGCCAGGGCCGGGAGGTCTTCGAGGGCGGGCTGGCCGAACCCGACGACCTGGCGGACCTGCTGCCGGAGTTCGACGAGGAGGAGGACGGCGAGGCCGAGGACCTCGGCTACGCCGCCGACGAGGCGTACGAGCAGCTGACCGGCCTTCCGCTGCCGGACGTGGGCGGGCGGCAGGCGGGCCGGCCGTCCGGGACCCCGCTGGACTTCGAGGACCCGGACGTCATGGCGAAGCGCTTCCCCAAGCTCTGGGAGCGCTACGGGGACCAGTAGCGGTCAGGTGCTGCTGCCGGAGGAGCTGTCCTGCTTGATGCCCTTGAGGATCTGGTCCAGCACGGAGGCGTCCGGCGCGGCCGGGTCGTCGTCCACGCCGCCCTCGAAGACCACGTAGCCGCCGCCCTTGGCCGGGACGGCGGCCAGCAGCACGTAGCCCTGGGTGCCGTCCGAGGTGCGCACGTGCCAGCGGGTGGCGTAGCCGAGCACACCGGCGACGCTGACGTAGCCGGAGCCGGAGTCGGTGTGGGAGGAGATCCCGCTGAAGATCGTCCCGGCGTAGGCCGGCATCGCGGCGTCGGCGGCGCCCTTGGGGGTGTCGCCCTGGACGGTGTCCTTCTCGATCGAGAACTGGCCGCGGATGCAGGAGTTGCCGTCGGCGCAGGTGTAGCGGCCGCTGCCGAGGTAGACCGTGGAGTGCGCGGAGTTGGCCGCCGCGTCCCAGCCGTCGAACACCGGGACGGTGATCGCGTGCTGCGGGTCCGGCACGGTGCTCTTGAGGGTCGGGACGGGCTTGGAGGTCGGGCTGGGCCGGGTCGGGGTGGGGCGCGGCGAGGGGCTGTCGCTCTGGGTGACGGTGACCGTGGGGTTCGGGGTGGGGCCCGCCTTCGGGTCCCCGCCGTTGCTGAGCACCAGCCCGGCGATGATCCCGCCCACCACCAGCACGGCGACGGCGATGCCGACGATCACACCGGTCCTGCTCCGGCCAGGGCCGGCCGGCGGCGGGTAGCCGTAGGCCGCGCCCGGGTAGGCCTCCTGGCCGGGGTACGGCGACTGGCCCGGGTACGGTGTCTGGCCGGGGTAGCCGTAACCGGGGCCCTGGGCCGCGTCCTGGCCGGGGTAGCCGTAACCGGGGGCGGGTGAGCCGCTCTGCGCCGGGTAGCCGTAGCCGGGCTGCTGCTGGTGCTGCGGGGTGGAGGGCTGCCAGGTCTGGGTCGGCGCGTCGGCGACCTGTCCGGCGCCGCCCTGGAGCGGCCGGACCTCGCTGGTCCAGGCGTTGCCGTCCCACCAGCGCTCGTGACCGGGCGCGCCGTCCGCACCGGGGACCGGGTACCACCCGGGAGGCGTCGAGTTGCTCACGGGCGTACGGTACCCGGCGGCGTGCCGCTCCAGACAGGGCGGGTACGTCACGACTCTGCAGCACCCGCCCTGATGCGGTGTCAGGTCGTTCGGGGCGGATTCCGGGCGGATTCGGGAGCGGAGGCGGGGTGGATTCGGCGCGGATTCAGTCGGTGAGTCGGCGGGCCATCCAGATGTCGTCCACATAGCGGCCGTCGATCAGGAACTCCTCGGCCAGCGAGCCCTCGACCACGAAGCCGCAGCTCTCGTACAGCCGTCGGGCCGGGGTGTTCCAGCCGAGCACCCGCAGGCCCAGCTTGCGGGCGCCCCCGGCCCTGGCCGCCGCGCAGGCCGCCTCGACCAGCCGCCGGCCGATGCCCCGGCCGCGCACCGAGTCGTCGACGGCCAGGCCCTGGATCTGCCGGACGTGCCGGTTGGCGGCCAGCGGGGTCGCCGGGACCTGGCGGACGTAGCCGACGATCCGGCCGTCCAGGACGGCGAGCAGGTACTGGTCGGGGGTGTGCCGCTCGTCGAAGATCCCGTCCTCGGCGGACGGCTCCGGGGAGACGTCGGACAGGGTCGACCAGGCGGCGCGGTTGAGCTCGGCGAGTCCGCGCTCGTCCTCGGGGCGGGCCGGGCGGATGGTCAGATCGTCATGGGGGGTCATGCCGCGTGATGCTAATGGGGCGCGTGCGAAAGGTGACAGGTGATAAGAACTGCGAGGATGGGCCCATGCGCATCGCTCTCACAGGCTCCACGGGATTGATCGGTTCGGCGCTCGTCCGCTCCCTGCTGGCGGACGGCCACCAGGTGGTCCGGCTGGTCCGGCACCGCTCCAGGACGGGACCGCAGCCCGACGGCAGCACCGCGATCGGCTGGAACCCGCTGCTCGGCGAGGTCGACCGGGACGGGCTCGCCGGGGTCGAGGCGGTGGTGCACCTGGCCGGCGCCGGGGTCGGCGACCGCCGCTGGTCGGACTCCTACAAGCGGGACATCCGGGAGAGCCGGGTGTACGGCACCGAGACCGTGGCGGTGGCCCTGGCGGCGCTCAAGGAGCCGCCGCGGGTCCTGGTCAGCGCCTCAGCGGTCGGCTGGTACGGGCAGACCGGCGACCGGGTGATCGACGAGGACTCCCCCGCCGGCGACGACTTCCTGGCCGAGGTCTGCCTGGAGTGGGAGGCCGCCGCGCGGCCGGCCGAACGGGCCGGGATCCGGGTCGTCCACCCGCGCACCGGGATGGTGCTCTCCGCCGCGGGCGGGGCCGGCAGCCGGCTGTTCCCGCTGTTCAAGCTGGGTCTGGGCGGGCGGCTCGGCAGCGGTCAGCAGTACTGGAGCTACATCTCGCTGGCCGACGAGGTCGCCGCGCTGCGGTTCCTGATCGACCGGGAGGACCTCTCCGGCGCCTTCAACCTCACCGCGCCCGAGCCGGCCACCAACGCGGAGCTGACCGCGGCGATCGGCCGGGCGCTGCGGCGGCCGACCCCGTTCCCGGTGCCGGAGGCCGTGCTCAAGGTGGTGCTCGGGGAGCTGGCGGTCGAGGTGGTGGGCAGCCACCGGGTGGTGCCGCGGCGGCTGCTGGAGGCGGGCTTCCGGTTCGCGCACCCGGATCTGGACTCGGCGGTGCGGGCGGCGCTGTGACGGGCTCGTGCGCGGTGCGCTGACGCGCTCGGGCGGTGGCGCGCTGACGGGCTCGCGAGCGGTGCGGTGACGGGCTCGCGCGTTGGCGCGGCGCCGCGTCGTCCTGCGTAGTCCCGCTACGGCATTCGCCCTGGCCATCGGCATATGCCGAGCGGGGTGGGAGGAGACTCGGGAGGGGCTCCGGGAGGGGGCGCACGGGAGCACACGACGGGCGCGTCGCACGCCCCCGGTGACCGTGCGCGCCCGTCTGCCCGGTAACGCGGCTGCCACGGCGCACTGTCCGTGACCACGCCCCCGCCCGGTGCCGCACAACCCCTCCCGACCCCCGCATCCGGTTCATCGCACTTGTCTGATGCTCACACTGACTGGGCATCACCTTCCTCGGACCGTGTCCCGGCACCCCGCTGCCTGCGTCGGCCGGAGCCCCGGGACCAGGGAGGGAGCACCCCAGTGCCCACGTACGACTTCACCCGCCGCGCCCGCCGACCGTCCGACCCGGACGTCGTCGTGGTCGGCGCCGGACTCGCGGGCCTGGCCGCCGCCCGCGCACTCACCGGCCACGGCGTCACCGTTCAGGTCCTGGAGACCACCGACCGGATCGGCGGCCGAATGGCCACCCGCTCAGTGGACGGCTTCCGCCTCGACGACGGCAGCCACCTGCTGAACACCGCCTTCCCCGAGCTGCGCCGGACGCTCGACCTCGACCGCCTGGACCTGCGCCCGCTCGCGCCCGGCGTACTCGTGCACAGCGGCGGCCGCCGCTACCGCGCCGGGGATCCGCAGCTCACCGCCGCCCGGCAGGCCGCGCTCCGGGCCCCGCTCGGCAGCCCGCTGGACAAGGCCCGCCTCGGCAGCTGGCTCGGCCGGATCGCCACCACCCCGGCCGGCCGGCTGCAGGCCCGCCCGGAGACCACCGCCGCCCGCGCGCTGACCGGCCACGGACTCGCCCAGCGCAGCATCGACGGGTTCCTGCGCCCGCTGCTGAGCGCCCTGCTCGGCGACCCGACCCTCGGCACCAGCAGCCGGGTCGCCGACCTGGTGCTGCGCTCGTACGCGCGCGGCCGGCTCTGTCTGCCCGCCGACGGGATCGCGGCCGTGCCGGCCCAGCTGGCCGCCACGCTGCCCGCCGGCACCGTACGGACCGGGGTGCAGGTCACCTCGATCGGCGCCGACGGCGTGGAGACCCTCACCCACGGGCGGATCGGCGCCCAGGCCGTGGTGGTGGCCACCGACGCCCGCTCCGCCGCCGAACTGCTGCCCGGGCTGCGGCTGCCGGCCTTCCACCCCGTCACCACCTTCTTCCACGCCGCCGACCGCGCCCCGCTCAACGAGGCCGTGCTGCTGCTCGACGCCGACCGGCCGAACGGGCACCCGCCGCTGGTCTCGCACTCGCTGGTGCTCAGCGAGCTGCACCCGTCCTACGCCCCGGCCGGACAGGCTCTGGTCGCCACCACCGTGCTCGGCCGGCGTTCCTTCGACGCGGGCGGCCCGGCCGGACTGGAACCGGCCGTTCGAGCCCGGCTCGCGGAGCTGTACGGCACCTCGACGGCGGACTGGCAGTTCCTCAGCGTGCGGCACGTCCCGGACGCGCTGCCCGCGATGCCGCCGCCGCACAACCCCCGCCGCCCGGTGCGGGTACTGGCCGGGCTGTACGTCGCCGGGGACCACCGGGACACCAGCACCGTGCAGGGCGCGCTGGTCTCCGGGCGGCGGGCGGCGCAGGCGGTGCTGGGCGACCTGGGCCTGCCGGCCGGTTCGCGGGAGGCGGAGGCGGCGGCCTGAGCGCCGGTGGCTTCCTGGGGCGGTGACCCGGATTGTCGTGCTCCGGGCGGTGACCCGGCCGGTGCGGGCACGCGAGCGGTCTGCCGGGGTGACAGACCGACGGTGTGCCGGGCCGGAAGCCCTGGGGCTCCGATGCTGCGAGGCTCCGGGCCGAGAGCTGATGAGCTCCCGGCCCGGTCGCCCCTGGGGCCGTTCCGGGCGGGCGGTTCAGATCACCCCCGCCTGGCGGGCCGTCTCCTCGAAGGCTCGGGCCACCTGGCTGCCCCGGTACGGGGTGAGGCGGCGGTGGAAGTCCCGGACGTACTCGAGCGAGCGGGCCGAGCGCATCTCCCCCGCCGCCCGCAGCGCGTCGGTGGCCATGGTGCAGGCCTCGTCGAGGTCCCCCATGCCGAGCCGGGCGGTGGCCAGCACCAGCCGGCAGAAGATCCGGCTGCGCGCGTACGCGGGCGAGCGCAGCCGCAGCGACTTCTCGGCGTGCTGCGCGGAGGTGCGCCACTGCTGGAGGTCGCGGTAGCAGTGGGCGAACTCGTCCGAGAGCTGGGCCTCGTCGAAGTACCGTGCCCAGGCGGGCAGTTCGTCGCCCGTACGGGAGGCCGCGAGCGAGCGCTCGGCCCGTACCAGTGCCGTGGTGCAGGAGCGGACGTCGCCCAGCAGGCCGTGCCCGCGCGCCTCGGCGGCGTGCATCAGCGACTGGACCACCGGCGGGACGGCCGTGCCGACGCCCTGCTGGGCGACCCGGGCGAGCTGGACGGCCTCCCGACCGTGGCCCAGGTGGACGGCCTGCTGGCTCATCGTCACCAGGACGTAGCCGCCGAGCGCGCGGTCCCCGGCAGCCTGGGAGAGGCGCAGCGCCTGGACGAAGTAGCGCTGGGCGAGGCCGTGCGCGGCGATGTCGAAGGACGTCCAGCCGGCCAGCCTGGTCAGGTCGGCGACGGCGCCGAACAGAGCCCGGCCGATCTGCTCGCCGTAGCGGCCGCGCAGCATCGGCTCGGCCTCGCTCTCCAGGTAGCGGACCAGCGCCTGACGGGCGTGGCCGCCGCCGTAGGCGTGGTCGAGCGCGCGGAAGAGGTCGCCGACGGCTCGGATGGCGGCGATGTCGCCGCGGCCGACCCGCAGGGCGGGGCGGGCCTCGCGGGTCGGGTCGGGGTACGGCGGTTCGACGGTGGTGGGCGGGCGTCGGCTCTGGGTGGGCACCCGACCGATGGGGGCGGCGGTGCCGGTGGTGCCGGAGGTGCTGCGGGCGCCGGGGCCGCCCGGGGCTCCCGGGGCGCTGACGGGTTGGGTGCGCGCCGGGCTCAGGACGGGTGAGCCGGGCGCGCCCGGGGCGGCGGGCGGCGGTGCCCCGGGTGCGGCGCCGAGCGCACCGGCGGCGTCCGGGCGGCCCAGGGTGGAGCCGTCCCGGGCGACCCGTTCGTCGGTGCGGCCGATCAGCCAGTCGCGGCTGGGGACGACCAGGCCGGCCGGGGTGAAGGCGATCCGGCGCAGCTCGGACTGCGGGCCGTTGTCCTTGCGCCACATGCTCGCCACGATGTCCACCGCCTCCTGCGGGGTCTCGGCGAACTCCAGGCCCGCGTAGACCGGGGCGCAGGCGTCCAGGCCGAGGTCCTGGGCGGTGAGGCGGCGGCCGAGGCGGCGGGTGAAGACCTCGGCGATCAGGGCCGGGGTGGCGCCGCGGGGCTGCTGTCCGCGCAGCCAGCGGGTGACCGAGGTCTTGTCGTAGCGCAGGTCGAGACCGTGCTCCAGGCCGAGCTGGTCGACCCGGCGGGCCAGGCCGGCGTGCGAGAAACCGGCCTCCTCGATCAGGGCGGCGAGCTGGCCGTTCTGCGGCGCCGGGCCGGAGTGGCCGGTGTGACTGCCGTGGCCTCCGCCGGTCGCGGGGGCGGCGGTGGCTTCGTGCCGGGCGGGTGTGGCCTGTGCGGGCAGCCGCAGTTCGTCGGCGGTCGGGGCGTCGGCGGTCAGCGTGTCAGCGGTCAGCGTGTCGCCGGTCAGCGTGTCGGCGGTCAGGGCGTCGGGGGCGTCCGGAAGGGCCCGGCCGACCGGGCCTCGGCGCTGGCCGAGCGGGTCGAGCGGTCCGTACGCCGGGCTGTCGGTTGCAGGCCGTTGGGGCATGTCAGTCAACACCTCTCGGACGTCGCACCGGGCTCCACCAGCACTTCGGCTCGCCCGGGGCGGCGCCCCCTGTCGGGAATCGGCGTGAATGTAGCGAGCATTCGGGCGCTATGGGTGGATCTGACCGAGCAATCCTCCGAACGGGTGAAGCAACCGCGTCCATTGTGGGGAAGCCAGGTCAGGATGGGTTTGGCTGTCCGGCCTCGAACCGTCGATCGACACTCGTAGTGGTTGCCGCCATGGTCAGCGGGCCTGCTGTGTCGGTCCGCCACATGGGAGGCACGTCGCCTGATTCCTACCGTTCTGGGCCATGGACACCTCTACTGCCCGCCCGCTCGACGGCCGCACGGCCCTGGTCACCGGGGCCGCCTCGGGCATCGGCCGAGCCTGCGCCGAAACCCTCGCCGGGGCCGGCGCCCGGGTCTACGTCGTCGACCTCGCGGCCGTTCCGGCCCGGGAGCTCGCGGACCGGATCGGCGGGCACGCGATCGTCGCGGACCTCGCCGATCCCGAGGCCGTGGACGCCCTGCCGGCCGACGCCGACATCGTGGTCAACAACGCCGGCCTCCAACACGTCGCGCCCGTGCACGAGTTCCCGGTCGACCGCTTCACCCTCATCCAACGCGTCATGGTCGAGGCCCCGTTCCGCATCCTGCGCCGCACGCTCCCGCACATGTACGGGCGGGGGTGGGGCCGGGTCGTCAACGTCTCCTCGGTCCACGGCCTGCGCGCCAGCGCCTTCAAGTCCGCGTACGTCACCGCCAAGCACGCCCTGGAAGGGCTCAGCAAGACCGTCGCCCTGGAGGGCGCCCCCTACGGCGTGACCAGCAACTGCCTCAACCCGGGCTACGTCCGAACTCCCTTGGTGGAGAAGCAGATCGCCGCCCAGGCCCTGGCCCACGGCATCCCCGAGGACGAGGTCGTCGAACAGATCATGCTCGACCGCACCGCCGTCAAGCGCCTCATCGAACCCGCCGAGGTCGCCCAACTCGCCCTCTGGCTCTGCACCCCGCCCGCCGCCTACATCACCGGCGCCAGCCTCCCCATCGACGGCGGCTGGACGGCGCACTGAGCCCGTTCCGCTCCTCGGGGCGTTCGACCTGAAACAGGAGGTCGCGGCTTCGGCGCAGCCGGAGCCGCGACGGGCCGGCCGGAAGCAGGGGGCAGGGGTGGTCATGGGGTGGGCGACCACATCTGGCCCATGGGCTGCGTGGGTCAACCACATAGTCCCGGGAGCGTGGGGTTCCTACCTTGTGGCGACACCGTCCCCCTGGATCTGGAAGTGGTGACCCATGGAAGCCCCCGCACGTGGTTCGGCGGCGAGCAGTTCACTCCCGAGAGTGGTGGCTGCGAGCCTGATCGGCACGACGATCGAGTGGTACGACTACTTCTTGTACGGAACGGCCGCGGCCCTGGTGTTCGGGAAGCTGTTCTTCCCCAACACCGATCCGCTGACCGGGACGCTGCTCTCGTTCCTGACCTATGCGATCGGGTTCGCGGCGCGGCCGATCGGGGCGCTGGTGTTCGGGCACTTCGGGGACCGGATCGGGCGGAAGAAGCTGCTGGTGGTGAGCCTGCTGCTGATGGGCGGGTCGACCGCGGCGATCGGGCTGCTGCCGACGTACGACTCGGTCGGGGTGGCGGCGCCGGTGCTGCTGACGGCACTGCGGCTGGTGCAGGGGTTCGCGCTCGGCGGCGAATGGGGAGGCGCGGTACTGCTGGTCTCGGAGCACGGGGACCAGCGGCGGCGGGGGTTCTGGGCCTCGTGGCCGCAGGGCGGGGCGCCGGCCGGGAACCTGCTGGCGGCGGGCGTGCTGTCGCTGATGACGGCGGTGCAGTCGGAGAGCGCGTTCCTGGCGTGGGGGTGGCGGGTGCCGTTCCTGCTGTCGGCGGTGCTGGTCGGGGTCGGGATGTGGATCCGGCTGGCCGTGGAGGAGTCCCCGCTGTTCCGGCAGGCGGTGGCGAACCGGCCCGAGACCGAACGGGCCCCGCTGGTGGGGGTGTTGCGGCACCACTGGCGGGAGGTGCTGGTGGCCATGGGCGCGCGGATGGCGGAGAACATCTCGTACTACGTGATGACGACCTTCGTGCTGACCTACGCCGTCACCCGCGCGCACTTCGACAAGCAGAGCGCGCTGAACGCCGTACTCATCGCCTCCGCGATCCAGTTCGCGCTGATCCCGCTGTTCGGGGCGCTCTCGGACCGGGTCGGGCGAAAGCCCGTGTACCTGGTCGGCGCGGCCGGCGTCGGGGTGTGGGCGTTCGTGTTCTTCGGGATGGTGGACACCAGGTCGTTCGGGGCCCTGGTGGCAGCGGTGAGCGTCGGGTTGGTGTTCCACAGCGCGATGTACGCTCCGCAGGCGGCCTTCTTCTCCGAGCTGTTCGCGACCAGGCTGCGGTACTCGGGGGCCTCCATAGGGGCCCAGTTCGCCTCCGTGGCGGCGGGCGCGCCCGCCCCGCTGATCGCGACCGCGCTGCTCAAGGACTACGGCAGCGCCACGCCGATCTCGGTGTACGTGGCCGTCGCGGCGGCGCTCACCGTGCTGGCGGTGCTGTGCGCGAGGGAGACCAGGGGGCAGGACCTCGCCGAGGTCGAGAAGCCGGCAGCGGACGGCGCCACGGTCGAAAGGCCCGCTGTGGCCCGAGAGTCGAGCCGATAGCATCGCGAGTTCTCGGCACCGACGGAACCGACGCCGATTGGCGGCCCGCACCATGAACCACGCGCCATGAACCACCCCGACGAGAGCGCCGCGCCCGCGCTGCGGCGGTTGCTCGACCTGCTCGCCTCCGGCGCCGCCACCGAGGACTTCGCCGAGGTGCTGGCCGACGCCCGCCGCCGCGGGGCGTCGGCCGGCGTCCTCGCCGAGATCGACGACGCCACCTGGCAGGCCTTGCGGGTCCACCGCACCCTGCGTCAACACCGGCGTCGCGAAGCCGAGTTGACAGCACTGTTCGACACCGCCGGGGACCTCGCCGCATCCCGGGACCTGGACACCGTGCTGCAGGCGATCGTCCGCCGGGCCCGGATGCTGCTCGGCACCGACACCGCGTACCTGACCCTGCCGGACGAGGCCGCCGGCGACACCTACATGCGGGTCACCGACGGCTCGGTCTCCGTCCTGTTCCAGACCCTGCGGCTCAGCCTCGGCGACGGCCTGGGCGGACTGGTCGCCCAGACCGCCCGCCCGTACGCGACCCCCGACTACCGCACCGACGAACGCTTCCACCACACCGGCACGATCGACGCCGGCGTGCTGGACGAGGGCCTGGTCGCGATCATCGGGGTGCCGCTGCTGCTCGGCGGGCAGGTCATCGGCGTCCTGTTCGCCGCCGACCGCTCCCCGCGCGCCTTCTCCCCCGACGAGGTCGCCCTGCTCTGCACCCTGGCCGCGCACGCCGCGATCGCCCTGGACACCGCCAAGTCGCTGGCCGACACCCGGGCCGCACTCGCCGAGCTGAACACCGCCAACGAGCTGGTCCGGGCCCACTCGGCCGCCGTCCAGCGCGCCGAGCAGGCGCACGACCGGCTCACCGACCTGGTGCTGCGCGGCGCCGAGGTGCCGGACGTGGCCGCCGCCGTCGCCCACCTGCTGGACGGGGAGATAGCCGTCCTGGACGCCGAGGGCGAGCCGCTGGCCGGGCGGCCCGCACCCGCCGCCGAACTGGCCGGGGCGGCGGCCGCCTCCCGGGCCGAGGGCCGCTCCGTACGGCACGGCGAGCTGTGGGTGTGCGCGGTGCTGGCCGGGCACGACACCCTCGGCACCCTGGTGCTGCGCGGCCGGCCCGACCTCGACGACGCCGACCGGCGGCTGTTCGAGCGGGCCGGCGTGGTCACCGCGCTGCTCCTGCTGCTGCGCCGCTCGGTCGCGGAGACCGAGAACCGGGTCCGCGGCGAGCTGCTCACCGACCTGCTCACCGCCCCCGAACGCGACCCGGCCGGGCTCACCGCCCGCGGCCGCCGGCTCGGGGTCGACCTCGCCCGGCCGCACCTGGTGCTGGTCGCGGAACCCGCCGATCGTGACGACGACGACCGGGGGCGGCTGGCGGGCGCGGCCCGGCGCTACCTGTTCGGCTCCCGCGGCGTCAGCGCCGAGCACGGCGAGGCGGTGGTGCTGCTGGTGCCCGTCGCGCCGGGCGACACCGACGATCCGGAGCACACCGCCGAGTCGACCGCCCGGCACGCCGCCGAGCGACTGGCCCGGCTGGCGGGCTTCCCGGTCACCGTCGGCGCCGGCCGACGCGCCGCAGGCCCGGCCGCGCTGGCCGCCTCGTACGGCGAGGGCCTGCGCTGCGTGCGCGCCCTGCGGGTGCTCGGCCGCGCCGGGGAGGGCGCCTCGGCCCGCGCGCTGGGCTTCCTCGGGGTGCTGCTCGGCGACGGCCACGACGTGGACGGCTTCGTCGGCGCCGCGCTCGGCCCGCTGCTCGCCTACGACGCCCGCCGCGGCACCGAGCTGGTGCGCACCCTGCGCGCCTACTTCGACTGCGGCGGCAGCCTCACCCGGGCCAAGGACGAGCTGCACGTCCACGTGAACACGGTGGTGCAGCGGCTGGACCGGGTCGAGGCCCTGCTCGGGCACGACTGGAACCAGCCGGAACGGTCGCTGGAGCTGCAGTTGGCGCTGCGCCTGCAGTTGCTCAGCGGAGGCGGAGACGGGGGCGGAGCCGGCTGAACGGTACGGCCGATCGGGTGACACGGCCGTGGGCGTACAGTGGCCGGGTTGGTCTCGAACGCCTGGCAAGGAGCGGCAGCGGTGAACGAGCGGAGCGAGCGAACAATCGGCCGGGACGCGTCTCGCGAAGCGACCGCCGAGCGAAGCGAGGTGGGCGCATGAGCGAGAACGTGCGTTTCGTTCGCTTGGGCATAGGCGAGCACGTCGTGCCGTACGAGGAGGCGTGGGAGGAGCAGCAGCGCCTGCACGCCCTGCGGGTCGCGGACGAGATCCCCGACACCGTGCTGCTGCTGGAGCACCCGCCCGTCTACACCATGGGCAAGCGCACCAACCCCGCCGACCTGCCGCTGGACGGCACCCCGGTGGTCGAGGTCAACCGGGGCGGCGAGATCACCTGGCACGGCCCCGGCCAGCTGGTCGGCTACCCGATCATCAAGCTGCCCGACCCGATCGACGTGATCGCCTACGTCCGCCGGCTGGAGGAGGCGCTGATCCGCTCCGCCGCCGACTTCGGCATCGAAACCACCCGGGTCGAGGGCCGCAGCGGGGTCTGGGTGCTCGGCGAGAACATCCCGGACGCCGTGGTGGACCCGTCCGAGGTGGTGGACATCGGCAAGCTGACCCTGCGGCTGGGCCTGCCGCTGGGCATCGACCCGAGGCTGGCCGGGCCGGAGTACGCGCCCTCCAACGCCGGACAGCGCGGCGGCGACCGCAAGCTCGCGGCGATCGGCGTACGGGTCGCCCGCGGGGTGACCATGCACGGCTTCGCGCTCAACTGCGACCCCGACATGACGTACTTCGACAAGATCGTGCCGTGCGGCATCCGGGACGCGGGCGTCGCCTCGCTGGCCGGTGAGCTGGGGCGCGGCGTCCCGGTGAGCGAGGCGCTGCCCTCGGTCGAGCGGCACCTGAAGGACGTGCTGGCCGAGCTGCCGGAGCCGGCGCTCAGCCGCTGAATCCCCCGCGAGTTCGTCCAACGAGCGGGACCCACTGGGAATCTACTCGCCGGTAGCCACGTTGCCCTGCGATTGCAGGGCGGCAGGCCCCGCGAAGGCCGCACAACCACAGGCGTACCCTGGGGGTACCCCGTCTAGTTCTAGGAGTCGCACGTGTCCGCTGTCGCGCCCGACGGCAGGAAGCTGCTCCGCCTGGAGGTCCGCAACAGCGAGACCCCCATCGAGCGGAAGCCCGAGTGGATCAAGACCCGCGCGAAGATGGGCCCGGAGTACAACGCCCTCCAGTCGCTGGTGAAGAAGGAGGGGCTGCACACGGTCTGCCAGGAGGCCGGCTGCCCCAACATCTTCGAGTGCTGGGAGGACCGCGAGGCGACCTTCCTCATCGGCGGCGACCAGTGCACCCGCCGCTGCGACTTCTGCCAGATCGACACCGGCAAGCCCGCCGAGTTCGACCGCGACGAGCCGCGCCGGGTCGCCGAGTCCATCGTCACCATGGACCTCAACTACGCCACCATCACCGGCGTCGCCCGCGACGACCTGGAGGACGGCGGCGCCTGGCTGTACGCCGAGACCGTGCGCCAGGTGCACGCGATGACCGCCGATCGCGCCGGCGGCCGCACCGGCGTCGAGCTGCTCATCCCCGACTTCAACGCGGTGCCCGAGCAGCTGGCCGAGGTCTTCTCCTCCCGCCCCGAGGTGCTCGCGCACAACGTCGAGACCGTCCCGCGCATCTTCAAGCGGATCCGTCCGGCCTTCCGCTACGAGCGCTCGCTGGACGTCATCACCCAGGCCCGCGCGGCCGGGCTGGTCACCAAGTCCAACCTGATCCTGGGCATGGGCGAGACCCGCGAGGAGATCAGTCAGGCACTGGCCGACCTGGTCGGGGCCGGCTGCGAGCTGATCACCATCACCCAGTACCTGCGGCCCTCGCTGCGCCACCACCCGGTCGAGCGCTGGGTGAAGCCGCAGGAGTTCGTCGAGCTCCAGGAGGAGGCCGAGGAGCTGGGCTTCGCGGGTGTCATGTCGGGGCCGCTGGTGCGTTCGTCGTACCGGGCCGGCCGGCTGTACCGGCAGGCGCTGGAGCGGCGCGAGCAGGCCGCGGTCTGACCCCTGGAGCGATTTCGCGCCATGTCGGCCATTGGAAGGGCGGAGCTGCGGCTCCGCCCTTCCGGCGTTCACCCCGCTTTGACTGCCTGGTCACGGACTGGTAACACGGGGTGGGGACGATGGACGTCCGGTAGGCGTTCGATTCTTCTCAGCCACGGCTCAGCCACGACAGTCGCAAAGGAGCTGTTCGGGATGCAGATGCAGGTGCGGATCCGCTCGGTGGGAGCGGCGCTGCGGTTCGCCGAGAGCGTCCTGCTGGCGCCCGGCCAGCGGCACGCGCGCCGCAACGCCTGGGCGGCGGTGTGCGAGAACCGCGAGTACGCGGCGGACCGGCGGCACGACGCCCTCGGGTCCTCGAGGGCGTCGGCGGGGGCGGCGCCGGCCCCGGGGGCACGGTCCGTACGGCAGTGAGGTCCTGACGTCGCTGTGCGCGACGGTGAACGGGCACACGGGTCACGGTTCGGGCGAACGGGTACCCGGGCTTGGATATCCCGTACCCGCGCCACGTACCATGAGCGTTATGGCGAGGGAAACATCCGAGAACCCCGGGCGACTGAAGCAGATCCGCCTGGCGTACACCATGACCAAGAAGGTCGACACCAAGATCGGCCTGATCATCGCCGGCGTCGGCCTGCTGACCTTCGGCGTGTTCCTCGCCATCGGCTTCGCAATCGACCACCCCGTCTACCTGGGCATCCTGGGCTTCATCGTGGCCGTCCTGGCCATGGCGATCGTCTTCGGGCGCCGGGCCGAGCGCGCCGCGTTCGGGCAGATGGAGGGGCAGCCGGGTGCCGTGGCCGCGGTGCTGAACAACATCCGGCGCGGCTGGAGTTCCAGCTCCACCCCGGTGGCGGTCACCCGCAACCAGGACGCGGTCTACCGCGCGGTGGGCCGGGCCGGTATCGCGCTGATCGGCGAGGGCAACCCGAACCGGGTGCGCCAGCTGCTGGCCTCCGAGAAGAAGAAGATGGCCCGTGTGGTCGGCGACGTGCCGGTGCACGACATCGTGGTGGGCAACGGCGAGGGCGAGATCCCGCTGAAGAAGCTGCAGATCCACCTGATGCGCCTGCCCCGCGCCATCACCGCCGCACAGGTCACCGAGACCAACGACCGCCTGCGCGCCCTGGGCGACCTGCTCTCCAAGGCGCCGATCCCCAAGGGCCCGATGCCCAAGGGCGCGCGGATGCCCAAGGGCGGCCAGGCCCGCTGACCCTCCCTCCCCCGTTCACGACGACGGCCCCGCTCCGGAAGCTTCCGGAGCGGGGCCGTTCCATGTCGTGCGAGGGGTGACGCGTTCTCGGTCCGTTTCCGGGACCGGGTCGGGTCCGATGCCGGGACCGGGTCCGGTTGCGCCAGCGGGTCCGGTGCTGGATCAGTGCTGGATCGGTGTCAGATCCGGACCTCGACGGTGCCGACGGCCTTGTCGTGCAGCCCGCGGGTGTCGCGGTCCCAGACCAGCGGCGGCACCACCAGGCAGAGCAGCAGGGTGCGCAGCAGCACCTGCGGGATGGTCGCGCGGCGGCCGTCCAGGCGGACCACCCGGAGGCCGAACAGCCGCTTGCCGAGGGTCGTGCCGGTGGTGGAGAGCAGGAGGACCGCGACCAGGAAGAAGAGCGGGAGGGTCCACAGGTTGGCCTCGGCCGGGTCGCCCTTGGCGAGCATGCCGAAGGAGACCAGCGAGACCAGCCAGCCGTCCACGAACAGGGCGCCGATCCGTCGGCCGGGGCCGGCGATCGAGCCGGGGCCCTCCTTGGGCAGCCCGAGGCGTTCGCCGCGGTAGCCGAAGTCGGCGCCCATCTTCTCGGCGGCGGCCTTGGGGCCGTCGATCCACGATCCCAACGCTTCTCTGGTGTCCACGAATCCACACTAACCGGGCTCACGCCGCACCCCGGCACCGGCTCCCTCCCGGCGGGGCGCGGCCGGAGGCCCGTCCGGGGTCCGCCCGCCGCCTGCCGGGGGCCGGTCCACGACCGGGTGAATCCCGCTCGCCGCACTGACCAAGTGGTCCAGACCACTTCTGCGACGACCCCCAGGTCGGCGGGTCGATTTGCCCTGGCCCGTACGATTTTGCCGCCCGTTCGGCGGTCGCGGTTAACATCTAGGAAACGAGCGGGTCACCGGCCGGAAACGCCCCATTCCTAGGGTGAGCCCAATTCGCACGCCGAGGAGGATGGATGTTCAACAACGCCGCCGAAGTGAAGCAGTACATCCAGGACAACGACGTGAAGTTCGTCGACGTCCGCTTCTGCGATCTGCCGGGCGTCATGCAGCACTTCTCCGTACCTGCGGCGACCTTCGATCCGTCCGAGACCCTGATGTTCGACGGTTCGTCGATCCGCGGCTTCCAGGCCATCCACGAGTCCGACATGGCCCTCGTGCCGGACCTCGCCACCGCCCGCCTCGACCCCTTCCGGGCCGAGAAGCACCTCAACATCAACTTCTTCATCCAGGACCCGGTCACCGGCGAGGCCTACAGCCGCGACCCGCGCAACGTCGCCAAGAAGGCCGAGGCCTACCTGGCCTCCTCCGGCATCGCCGACACCGCCTTCTTCGGGCCCGAGGCCGAGTTCTACGTCTTCGACTCGGCACGGTTCGAGACCAGCGCCAACGCGTCCTTCTACCACATCGACTCGGAGGCCGGCGCCTGGAACTCCGGCGCCGCCGAGGGCGACGTGCGCGGCTACAAGGTCAAGTACAAGGGCGGCTACTTCCCCACCCCGCCGGTCGACCACTTCGCCGACCTGCGCGCCGAGATGTCCCTGGAGCTGGCCAAGTCCGGTCTGGAGGTCGAGCGCCAGCACCACGAGGTCGGCACGGCCGGCCAGGCCGAGATCAACTACAAGTTCAACACCCTGCTGCACGCCGCCGACGACCTGATGCTGTTCAAGTACATCATCAAGAACGTCGCGTGGCGGAACGGCAAGACGGCCACCTTCATGCCCAAGCCGATCTTCGGCGACAACGGCTCCGGCATGCACGTCCACCAGTCGCTGTGGAGCGAGGGCTCCCCCCTCTTCTACGACGAGCAGGGCTACGCCGGCCTCTCCGACACCGCCCGCTACTACATCGGCGGCCTGCTCCGGCACGCCCCCTCGCTGCTGGCGTTCACCAACCCCTCGGTGAACTCCTACCACCGCCTCGTCCCGGGCTTCGAGGCACCCGTCAACCTGGTCTACTCCCAGCGCAACCGCTCGGCCGCCATCCGCATCCCGATCACCGGCTCCAACGCCAAGGCCAAGCGCATCGAGTTCCGCGCCCCGGACCCGTCCTCCAACCCGTACCTGGCCTTCTCCGCCATGCTGATGGCCGGCCTCGACGGCATCCGCAACAAGATCGAGCCGCTGGAGCCCGTCGACAAGGACCTCTACGAGCTCGCGCCCGAGGAGCACGCCAACGTCCCCCAGGTGCCCTCCTCCCTCCCGGCCGTCCTGGAGGCCCTCGAAGCCGACCACGAGTACCTCCTCGCCGGGAACGTCTTCACGCCGGACCTGATCGAGACCTGGATCGACTTCAAGCGCACCAACGAGATCGCCCCGATCGCCCTCCGCCCCCACCCGCACGAGTTCGAGCTCTACTACGACCTGTAAGGGCCGCAGTCCGTCGAGTCGTGCCCCGGCCGGAACCTCCTCCGGCCGGGGCACCGCCGTGTCCCGGGCCGGGAAAACCGGTTGAGGGGGGCGGTTGGATGGGGGGATGGGGAACAAGCGGAGGGTGACGCCGACGGTGTACGTGTCGGTGGACGTGGAGGCCGACGGGCCGATTCCGGGGCCGTACTCGATGGTGAGCTTCGGGGCGGTGGTGGCCGGGTGGGACGACGGGGAGGGGTTCCGGCGCGCGGAGGTGGGGGCGGCGGGGTTCTACCGGGAGCTGCGGCCGATCAGTGCGGAGTACGTCCCGGAGGCCCTGGCGGTGTCCGGGCTGGAGCGGGCGGCGCTGGAGGCCGGCGGGGCGGAGCCGGGGGTGGCACTGCAGGAGTTCGGGCGATGGGTGGAGCGGGTGCGGACCGGGCCGGAGGGGCGGCGGTACCGGCCGGTGATGGTGGCGTACCCGGCGGTGTACGACTGGCAGTTCCTGTACTGGTACCTGATGCGGTTCACCGGCTCCAGCCCGTTCGGGCACTCCGGGTGCCTCGACCTGAAGACGCTGTACGCGGCCCGGGCGGGGGTGCCGTTCGCCGGGATCGGGAAGCGGTCGATGCCCGCGGAGCTGCTGCCGGACCTGCCGCACACACACCACCCCCTGGACGACGCGCGGGAGCAGGCGGTGCTGTTCGCCAATCTGTGGGAGTGGCCGGGCCCCGGGCGCGTCTGACGGTTCCCGGCGGCCCGACGACGCACGCCGGGCGGGAACCGGCGGACGCGCCCTGCTCCGGACGGCCGGGCTCGGGGGTGAGGGAGAGGACGGCGAGGTCGTCGGCCTGCAGGCCGGCGTACCGGTGACGTCCTCGGCCGGGGAGGAGACCAGCCGGTCTCAGCCGGTGGTCAGCGAGCGGTCACCGGACGGTCACCGGGAGCGTCTCGTAACCGCGCAGCACCAGGCGGTCGCGGCGGGTCGGAACGCCGCCCCGGGCGAGCCGGGGGAAACGGTCCAGCAGCGCGGGCACCGCGACCTCGGCCTCCATCCGGGCCAGCTGCGAGCCCAGACAGAAGTGGGTGCCGCCGCCGAAACTGAGCGGCTGACTGTCGGTGCGGGTCGGGTCGAACACCCCGGGCCGCTCGTACCGGGCCGGGTCGTGGTTGGCCGCGCCGATCAGCAGGGTCAGCCCGCTGTCGGCCGGGACGGGCAGGCCCTCGATCGACAGCCCCTCCGCCAGGGCGACCCGCCCGGTGGCCTGGACCGGGGAGTCGAAGCGCAGCACCTCGTCGGTGAACCCGGCCGGGGAGAGGGTGCCGCTGCGCAGCCCGGCGGCCGCCTCCGGGTGGCGGAACAGCAGGGCGAGGCCGTTGCCGAGCAGGTTGGTCGTGGTCTCGAAGCCGGCCACCAGCAGCAGCACCAGGTTGGCCAGCAGTTCCTGGCCGGAGAGCCGCCCGCCGCCGTCGGCGGCGATCCGTGCCAGGTCGCTGACCAGGTCGTCCTGCGGACGGGCCAGCCGCTCGGCGACCAGCTCGGTGAAGTAGCCGGACAGCTCGTCGGCGGCCCGGTCGGCCTCGTCCAGGTCGTCGAGGTCCTGGACGATCTCCAGGGCGACGGTCAGGTCGGAGGCGAGACCGCGGAAGCGGTAGCGGTCCCGCTCCGGGACGCCCAGCAGCTCGCAGATCACCCCGACCGGCAGCCGGAAGGCGAAGGCGTCCATGAAGTCCACCGGGGAGCCGTCGGCGCCCTGCTCGGCCATCCCGTCCAGCAGCCGGCCGACCGCCGCCTCCACGGCCGGGCGCAGTGCGGCGACCCGGCGCGCGGTGAAGACGGAGGCGATCAGCGAGCGGACCCGGGGCTGGTCGGGGGCGTTGCGCTGGAGGATCGAGCGGCCGAACAGGGCCAGCGAGGAGTGCTCGCTGAACTCGGGGGCGAGGCCGGCCATCATGTCGGCGGTCGCCACGCCGAAGGCGGACGTGCGCAGCACCTTGTTGACCGCCGCGTAGCCGCTCACCACGAACATCCCGTCCCCGGCCGGAAGCACCGGGCCGAGCTCGTGCGCCCTGGCGTAGAGCGGGTACGGGTCGTTCCTGACCTCCGTGGTCATCAGCTGCTCGATGATCGCAGCGCCGTCCATGCGGTGCTCCCCTCCGACGTGCCGACGTCCGGTGTGCCGACGTCCGGTGTGCCGACGTCCGGTGTACCGACTGCTGGTGCACCGACTTCCGACGTCCCGGCTCCTGGTTCGTGAACCACCGTTGGGCCCGGCGGAGTTCCCGCTACCGGGGGGTCGGCCGGAGCCTCGATAAGCTGGTGGGCATGGAGATCTGGATCAACCCGCGTTGCAGCAAGTGCCGGACGGCGCTCACCGAGCTGGACGCCGCCGGGGTGGAGTACACCGTGCGGCGCTACCTGGAGGACACGCCGACCGTGGCCGAGCTGGAGCAGGTGCTGGAGCGGCTGGGCCTGGAGCCCTGGGACATCACCCGCACCGACGAGCAGGTCGCGAAGGACCTGGGGATGAAGGACTGGCCCCGGGAGGCGGGCGAGCGGGCGCGCTGGATCGCGGCGATGGCCGAGCACCCCGTGCTGATCCAGCGCCCGATCATCACCGCGGACGACGGGCACGCCGTCGTGGCCCGGACTCCCGAGGCGCTCAAGTCCGTTCTGCCGCAAGGCGCGTGAGGCCCCTGCGGCCCGTCCGGCGGTCAGTGGAGCTGGATCTTCTCCACCGGCCGACCGGGGTGCCAGTTGAGGACCCACAGGGCGTCCCCCTCCAGCGTGGTGTGCACCACCTGCTGGATGTCCAGCCGGAACAGGTGGAACGGGCTGGGAGGCGGCTCGGGCAGGTCCGCCGCGAAGGCGGCGAGCTCGGCCTCGTCGGTGACCTCCACCGCGCGGCCGGAGAGCTTGGAGTCCCCGCCCGTCATGGCCTCGCCCCCCGGGTGCGCGTGCAGCGCGAAGCGGCCGTCCCGCTGGAGGTCGCGCGCCTTGACCGCGCCGTACATCGACCCGAGCCAGACGTCGGCGCCGACGAAGTCGACCTCCGTGCCGCTGACCCGGGGTGAACCGTCCTTGCGCAGCGTCGCCAGGACGTGGTGCTTCTCGGCCTCGAACCGGGCCCGCACCAGGGCCGCGAGTTCGGGTGCCTCCTGCTCGAAATCCTCCCAGGTAGCCATGGCGCCAGTCTGGCACCCGGCACCGACAACCGCCGGGCACGAACGACGCCGTGCGCCGGGCGTCGTCGGTGAGCGGCGGGCGGGCGTTGTCGGTGGCCGGTGCCAGACTGGCGGGGTGACCACCACGACCACGTACATCGCGTTCCTGCGCGCCATCAACGTCGGCGGCCGGACGGTGAAGATGGAGCGGCTGCGGGCGCTCTTCGCCGAACTGGGGCTGGGGAACGTCCGCTCGTACATCCAGAGCGGGAACGTCTTCTTCAGTACGGACGAGCCGGACCGCGCCGCGCTCACCGCGCGGATCGAGGAGCACCTGGAGCGCTCGCTCGGCTACCCGGTGCCGGTGCTGCTGCGGACGGTCGACGAGGTGGCCGAGCTGCTCGCCGCCGAACCGTTCCGGGGCGTCGAGGTGACACCGGACGTCCGGCTGGTGATCGCCTTCCTCTCCGAGCCGCTTCCGACCGAACTCGCCGTTCCGCACCGCTCGGCGAAGGGCGACTTCGAGGTGCTCGGCGCCGACCCGGGGGCCGCGTACATCGTGGTCCACCTCCAGGACGGCAAGTGGGTCACCAAGGAGATGTTCGGCCGGCAGTACCGCGGCGCCGTGACCTCGCGGTTCCTGCACACCACGGAGAAGATCCTGGCGGCCGCCCGGAAGGCCTGACGGGTCGTCCGTCGCCCCGGCAGCACTGGAACGGTGCTGGCACCCGCGCTGGAACCGCGCGGGTGAAGCGGGCGTCTGTCGCTCAGTGACGTACGAACCGTGCGCCGGCCCGCGGCGTGATCTGGACAGTCCCAGCCGGTCGATCCGACAATCGGGCCATGACGCAGCCTGAGTTCCCGACCGGCGCCGTCCGGCCCTCCGACGCCGAACGGGACCAGGCGCTCGGAGTGCTGCGGGACGGCGCGGGCAGCGGCCGGCTGTCGCACGACACCTTCCTCGGCCGGATGGACATCGTCCTGCAGGCCACCAGCCGCGGCGAGTTGGACGCGGCGGTGGCCGGGCTGCCCACCGGCGGGCCGGTCGAGCGGTTCGTGCTGCGGGCGGTCGGCCGGGTGTCGGCCTTCGGCGACCGGCTGAACCGGGCCTGGCGCAGCGAGCGGCTGCCCGGGCTGAGCCTGCCGCAGGCCGGGGCGGGGCTGTTGACCATCGGACGGATCCCCGGCTCGGGGCTGCGGCTGCACGACGCCTCGGTCTCCCGGCACCACGCCGAACTGCGGCACGAGAACGGCGGTTGGGTGCTGTACGACCTCGGGTCGACCAACGGCACCCATGTGAACGGGCGGCGGATCGCCGGCGGGATCCCGGTGCGGCCGGGCGACCAGGTGCGGTTCGGCAACCTGGAGTTCCGGCTCGCCGCTCCCTGAGCACCCCGCTCCCCGGGCACCCGGTCCGGCTCAGTGCGGGAACTGCCGGGGCGGGCGCTGCCGGGGCAGCTCGTCCCGGAACTCCTCGATCAGGGTGCTGATCTGCCGGGTCAGCACCGTGTGCTCCAGCCGGTCCAGGTAGCGGTTCTCGGCGGCCAGCGCCTCGACTGTGACGCCGAAGTAGAGCGTCATCAGCGGATTGACGAAGAGTTCGCCGTTCCCGGTCCGCTCGGTGAACCGCACGTCGCCGAACTCGCCGCGCAGCGCCGCCGCCACCGAGCCGTTGACGATGCTGGGGTGTTGGGGGAAGGCGGCCCGGGCGTGTTCGACGGCGTCCAGGTAGAGCGCGCCCTCCCGGCTGCCGCGCGGGATGGAGAAGGCGCCGAGGTAGCCGCCGGCCCGGTCGATCGCGGCGAGGTTCTCCAGCACCAGGGCGTGGTTGACGCCGTGGTGGGCGTCGATGCCGAAGCCCAGGCAGGCGACCAGCCTTTCGGGCACCTCCGTCAGGCCCGCCACCGCGGCCAGGCTGGCCATGTCCTCCTCGGGGGTGCCGAGCCCGGCCTCGTCGCCGCGCATCAGGATGTCGGTGCCGCCGTCCACCAGCAGGACCGCGTCCACGCCCAGGTGGGCGACGAGTCTGCGGTAGGCCTCGCGCAGCAGTCGGACGCCGACCGTCGGGAAGGCCCACACGGTGTCGGGCATACCGTGCAGCCGAAGCCAGCGGGCCAGGGTGCGTTCGGGGAAGTAGCCCTCGGGGGCGGCGGTGTCCGGTTCGATCCTGGCCACGTCGGGCTCCTGCCAGACCTCGCCGGGCAGGCCGTAGAGGTGGGTGAAGGAGAGGTTGGCCAGGTGCACCTCCTTGCCCGCGGCGCGCAGGGCGAGGGCGATCGGCAGTCCGGCGTACACGTCGAAGCCGCCGCCGGCTCCGGCGACCAGGATGCGCTCGGCGGCCAGGAGCCTGGTGATCAGCGGGGGTTGCAGCAGAGAGGTCACCGGCGGACGGTAGCGCACCGGCGGGGCGTGCGGCCCGGTATTGTCAGTGGCGGGTGCGAGGATCCGGGCATGACCCAGGACACGGACACGGCGCTCTCCCCCGACGTGCTGCTCGAAGCCCGGGAGCGGGCTCGCGAGCTGATCCGGTGCGGCTTCCAGGAGCCGGACGAGATAGCCGAGTCCCTGGTCGAGGTCCTCGACGACCAGGGACTGACCCAGGAGGAGGCGGAGCGGATCGTCGCTCCGCTGTGGACCGAGCGGCTGGCCGAGCAGGCCCACTGGCCGGAGACCACCGACGTGGACCGGCTGATGGACGCCTTCGACCTGCTGGAGGACCAGGGCATCGTCGCGGCGATGGACTTCACCTGCTGCGCCGGCTGCGGCTACGCGGAGATCGGCGGCGAGGCCGACGAGGACTCGCGGGGCTTCGTCTTCTTCCACCAGCAGGACACCGAGGCGGCCGCGGCCGGACGCGGACTGATGCTGCGCTACGGCGCCTTCAGCACCGGGGAGGCGCCGGGCGGAGAAACGGACGGGGAGTCGGACGCGGAGTCGGACGCGGAGTCGGAGGAAGCCGCGGGGCGGCGGACGGCGGAGATCGGCCGGACGGTGGTGGCCGCACTGGAGGCGGTCGGCCTGCCGGTGGAGTGGAACGGCTCTCCACGGACGGCGATCCGGGTCGCTCCGCTGGAGTGGCTCAACCGCCTGCCCGAGTAGCGGAACTGCGGGCGGTCAGCGGTCGACGTGCGGCTCGGCGCAGGGTCCGCCCTCGTCCCCCTTGCGCGGGGTCACCTCGACACCGCCGTTTCCCCGGCGGGTATATGCCAGCGACACGTGCCACGCGCGTAGATCGACGGCCCGCGAAGAACCGCGCTCAGTCGACGAGGCTCCCCAGGCTGCCGTCGGTCGCGCCGCCGCCCGCCGGCCCCCAAAGCGGCGCGGTGCAGCGCTGGTAGGTCGCCTGCCAGTGCGGCCAGTTGCGGGCCACGTCGTCGTCGCACTCGGCGAGCAGCCGCTCTACCTGCGCCGGGTCGACACCGTCCAGCAGCCAGGCCAACGCGTCCGCCGTCCCCGGGCCGTCCGCCGAGCGCAGCAGGTCGAGCAGTTCGCCCAGGCCGCCGAGCCGGGAGCTGTCGGTGACCACCCGGTCCATTCGGGGCAGCAACTGCCGCTCCTCGATCCGCAGGTGGGTCTCCAGCCGGGCCGCCAGGTCCTCCATCGCGTACGCGACCGGCCAGGCGCTGCCGGTGTCCCGGCTGGCGATCCGGACCAGGGTGGTGACCCGGGTGAAGGAGTGGTCGAGGTTGTGGTGGTCGGCCTCCAGCCAGTTGAGCAGCAGCCGCAGCTCGGGGGCGAAGCGCCGCACGATCGGCCAGATCCGGGTGTCCTGCTGCTCGTGGTGGCAGGTCAGCATCGCGGTCATGAAGGTCCAGTGCCGCAGCAGCGCCTCGCCCTTGTCCTCCTCGTCGGGCTGGAGCAGCCGCAGCGCGTTGGGCAGTCGGGCGAGGTCCCGGCGCAGCGCGGCGTGCACCAGCCGGAGTCCGGCGAACCGGACGGTGAACGGCTCCTCGTCCGTGGCCGGCCCGTACGCGTCCGCGCCCCGGGAGTCGACCCCTGACCCTGCCTGCGCGGGGACGGAGGGGGCGGGCTGGGGCAGCAGATGGATCGGCATGGCACTCTCTTCACGACGTGGCGAGGCGGACGGGGCGGCCGGTGAGAACCGCCCCATCCAAGGTGCTCGTAGTCGATCAGAAGCGAATCAATGTCCGATTGACGCGCAGGTCACGGGCCTGCGCGCGGGCTCCGGCCGCTCCCGCCGGAGGAGCGGGACCGGGTGCCGTTCCGGTCAGTCGGAGGCCGGGCCCGCCAGGTTGGCGCTGAGCCACTGCAGCGTGTCCGGGATCATCTTCTTGAAGTCCGAGGTCAGGTGCTTGCCACCCGGCTGCTCGTAGTACTGGATGGACACCGGGGCGACGGCCTTGGCCACCCAGCTCTTGACCACTTCCTTCTCGTAGCCGTTGGCGCCGCCCGCGGTGACGTACATCTTCACGTCGGCCTTGCCCTGGGTGACCAGCAGGTTCGGGTTGTTGGCGGCCTTCTCGGCGTCGTGGCCCTTCCACAGCCCGGAGTCGGGGATGAAGTAGCCGTCGATCGGTACGGCGGCCTTGTAGACGTTCGGGTACTGCAGGGCGAGCTTGGCGCTGCAGAAGCCGCCGGTGGAGGCGCCCATGACGCCCCAGCTGTCGCGGCCCTGCAGGGTGCGGAAGTTGGCGCGCACCCAGGCCGGGATGTCCTCGGCCATCCAGGTGCCCATCTTCGGCTGGCCCGGGATGTCGGAGCAGTCCAGCGCGTTCTTCTCGTCGCTGTTGAAGTTCTGCACCGGCATGATCATGATGAACGGGTGGGCCTTGCCCTGCTTGACCAGCTGCTCGTCCACCTCCTGGATCGGCAGCTGGTTGTCGGTCCAGGTGTTGTAACCGTTGCTCTGGCCGCCCGCGTAGAGGGTGAGCACCGGGAAGCCGGTCTTGGCGAACTTGGGGTCGTTGTACTCGGGCGGCAGCCAGACCCAGACCTGGCCGGTGACGCCGGACTTCGCGCCGGTCACCTTGGTCATCATGATCGGGCCGGCGGCGGTGTCCCGGACCTTGCTGAGGTTGGCGGCCGGTCCGGTCGGCATCAGCACCTTCCCGTTGGCCGGGGTGGGCTGCTCGGCGGTGGGCGTGCCCGGGGCCGCGCTGCCCGTGGCGGCCGGAGTGCCCGTACCGGCGGTCGCCGCCGGGGTGCCGTCGGCCGAGGAGCTCTTGCCCTTGCCGTCGTCGGAACCCCCGCAGGCCGCGAGCGAGGCGGCCAGGGTGAGCACGGCGGCGCCGGTCAGGACGGCACGGGAACGGGACGACTGCCTAAGCACGGTGAGGACTCTCCGACCGATGTCGCGCCCGGTACGTCTGACCGGGCGGCGGCCCCCCGGTGGGGCCGGACAGGCCCGGGGGCGCTGCACTGTGCGGTCCCCCGGAGCGTTGGAGCGCCGTCCCTCGCGGAGGCGCACCTTCCTGCGATCTTATGACGTGGGCCGGGGTCGCCCGGTTGCGAGGCGGCCACCGGGAATCCAATGTTTGTTCGTGATCAGGTAAAGCCCTTCACCGCTCCCGCCGGTCGGCGGGGGCCGGTCGGCGGGGGCCACGGGCGCCGGCCTGCCCAGCCGTCCGGATTTTGGGTGCTTTGACCAGTGACGGCGGCCCCCACATCCGGAACGATCTCCTCAACACGCCTCCGGCGCCGACCAGCGGAGCGTGACCGTACCGGTGCCGAGCCACCGGACCGGCCCACCGAGGAGAGTGCCATGATCGAGCAGGTCGCCGTCGTCACCGGAGCCGGCAGCGGCATCGGCAGGGCCGTCGCGGTCGAACTGGCCGCGGCCGGCTGGCGGCTGGTGCTGGCCGGTCGCCGGGCCGAGCGGCTGCGGGAGACGGCCGACGCGTTCCCGGCGGGCACCCTGCCCGCCGAGGTGGTGCCGACCGACGTCACCGACCCGGCCGCGGTGGACGCGCTGTTCGCCACCGCCGCCGAGCGCCACGGCCGGGTGGACCTGCTGTTCAACAACGCCGGCACCTTCGGCCCGGCCGTCCCGGTGGAGGAGCTGGCGGTCGAGGACTGGCGGGCGGTGGTCGACCTCAACCTGACCGGCGCCTTCCTCTGCGCCCGCGCCGCCTTCCGGCAGATGAAGGACCAGGACCCGCAGGGCGGCCGGATCATCAACAACGGCTCGATCTCCGCCCACGTCCCGCGCCCGCACTCGATCGCCTACACCGCGACCAAGCACGCGGTCACCGGCCTGACCAGGTCGCTGTCGCTGGACGGCCGCCCGTACCGGATCGCCTGCGGGCAGATCGACATCGGCAACGCGGCGACCGACATGACGGCCGCGATGGGCGCGGGGGCGCGGCAGGCGGACGGCCGAATCGTGCCGGAGCCGACCATGGACGTGGCGGACGTGGCGCGCACCGTCCGGCACATGGCCGGGCTGCCGCTGGAGGCCAACGTCCAGTTCGCCACGGTGATGGCGACCGCCATGCCGTACATCGGGCGGGGCTGACGGAACGGGGCCGGCTCACTCGTCGTGGGAGTAGCGGTACCGCAGCGCGGCGCCGTTCTCCTCGTCCAGCCGGTAGACGCTGGTGGTCGGCCAGTACTCGCCGTTCTCGGCGACGGGCAGTTCGGCGCGCAGCACCATACGCAGCGCGGGCGGCGGGGCGGCGGCGTTGACGCGCTTGCGGTGGCCGTCCCAACGGCCGCCGCAGAGTTCGAGGTCCAGGACGAGGGGGGTGGTTCTCATCCCGCGATGGTGGCAGCGCCGCCCTCTTCCGGGGGGTTTGCGACGGTGCGGCCATCCCCACGGGGGACCCCCGTCAGTCCACGGCTGACGGGGGTTCCGGGCGCGGAGGGCCCTACGGCCGCCAGGTGTCGTTCAGCGTGACGTTCCCCGAGCCCGGTGCGGTCGCCGTCCGGTTGGCGCCGGACTCCCAGGTCACCGCCCCGCCCGCGTCCTTGATGACGTACTTGTACTGGAAGGACGTGCCGCCCGGCAGCGAGAGCGCGAGCGACCAGACGGGGTAGCCGGCCGAGGAGAGCGGCAGCGCCTTGGCCGGGTCCCAGCCGCCGAGCGCCGGGACGTCGCCGACCACGTAGACGCTCTGTCCGTACGCGGTGGTCGCGTTGACGTTGAACGAGGCGCCGGAGACCGTCGTACCCGGCTGGACGTACAGCGCGACCGCGTCGCCCGCGCCGACCGTCGCGGTGAACTGCCCGTTGGCGCCGACCTGGTACGTCGGGCCGGTGCAGCCGCCGCCCGGCTGCGGGTCGCCGTGCTGGACGTCGCAGTACGTCCCGGCCGGCAGCCCGGTCTGGAAGGTCCGGGTGATCGCGCCGCCCTCGTGGTTGATCGCGACGTAGCCCCGGTTGCCCCGGCCGAAGGCGATCGCGTTGTTTCCGTCGGACCACCAGTCGGTCACCCCGGTGCCCGCTACGGCGTTGCGGAAGCCGACCATGTTGGCGATCTGCCGCCAGGCGTGGGTGCAGTTCCAGCCGTCCTGGTAGCAGGCGTTGACGGTGCCGCCGTTCGGCGGGCCGTCGTCGTTGTTGCTGAAGCTGTAGCCGGAGTAGATGTTGGGCGAGCCGTACGTGGAGGCCAGCAGGAAGACGTTGGCCAGTGTGTAGGTGTTGCCGTAGGTGTAGTTGAGGGTGGAACCGTTGCGCTCGGTGTCCCAGTTGTCGACGAAGCTGCGCGCCTGGTTGCTCGGCAGGTAGCCCCAGGAGGCGCCCCAGTTGCCGAGGTTGGCGAGCTTGTCGCTGGTGAAGACGCGCTTGAGGTCGGTGCCGACCCGGAACTCGTCGACGTCGCCGTTGCCGGTGTACTCGGTGGGCTGGATCGGTTCGCCGGCGCCGTAGATGACCTCCTGCACCCAGTAGGCGTTGGGGTTGGCCATCCGGGCCTTGATGGCGGCCAGGTCGGTGGCGGCGATGTGCTTGGCGGCGTCGATCCGGTAGCCGTCGACGCCGAGCGAGCCGAGGTCGTCCAGGTAGTGGGCGATGGTGGTCTGGACGGAGGCGCTGCCGGTGTCCAGGTCCGCGAGGTTGACCAGCTCGCAGTCCTGCACGTTGGTGCGGTCCTGGTAGTTGGTGATCGGCTGGCGGCAGGTGTGGAAGTCCGCGTCCCGGTAGGTGCCGGGGTAGTTGTACTTGGTGTACACCGTGCCGCCGGTTCCGGTGCCGGAGCCGGCCGACATGTGGTTGATCACCGCGTCGGCGATCACCTTGACCCCGGCCGCGTGGCAGGTGTCGACCATGTTCTTGAAGGAGGCTCGGTCGCCGAGCCGTCCGGCGATCTGGTAGCTGACGGGCTGGTAGGAGGTCCACCACTGCGGGCCCTGGATGTGCTCCTGGGGCGGCGAGACCTCGACGAAGCCGTAGCCCTTGGGGCCGAGGGTGGTGGTGCAGGCCTGGGCGACCGAGTCGAAGCGCCACTCGAAGAGGGTGGCGGTGACGTCCTTGCCGTTGTTCGCGGGCGGGGAGGCCTGGGCGGCGGGGGCGCCGAGGGTCCCGGCGAGCGAGAGTGCGAGGGCCGCGGAGGCGGCGAGTGCGCCGGCCGCCCGGGCGGGCCGGCGGGTGGGGGCGGTGGTGACCACGTTGTCTCCTGGGGGGGTGGCTGGGGTGGGACAGCCGGGTGAAGCATGCAGGAAGTTTCTGTAACTTGCCGGAAACTTGCAGCGCTGAACCTAGGGCGACCAGCAGGGGCCGTCAAGGGCCAGGACTGAACGTTTCTGCAACACAGTCCTGCAACAGGGAGCACGGCAAGGGCCCGGCAGCCGTAGCCGCCGGGCCCCTCACCTGTCCTGGTTCACCGGTCCCTCAGGAGCCGGTGCGACCTCAGCCGGTCTGGACCGAGGTGTCGTCGATCACGAAGCTCGTCTGCAGCGAGGAGTCCTCGGTGCCGGTGAACTTCACGGTGACCGTCTGGCCCGCGTAGGCCGAGAGGTCGAAGGTGCGCTGCTGGTAGCCGGCCGCGGCGTCCGCGTTGGAGTAGGTCTTCAGCGTGGTGCCGTTCACCGACACGGTCAGCTTGTCGTACGCCGTCGAGCCGGTCTCGGCGGTGTCGATGTGCAGCCAGAAGCTCAGCGTCGCCTTGCAGCCCGCCGGGATGGTCACCGTCTGGGACAGCGTGTCGGTGTGGCTGCTGCCGTAGCCGTCCAGCCAGGCCTTCCAGCTGCCGCCGTGCGCCGCCTCCGAGGAGCTGTTGTCGACCACGCCGGAGCTGGTCGTCCACGGCGCCGCCGAGCCCGTCTCGAAGCCCGGGTTGCCGAGCAGCTGGGCCGGGGTGCAGGAGCCGCCGCCACCGCCGGTGACCGTCCAGGTGAAGCTGGTGGTGCCGCTCTTGCCGGCCGAGTCCTTCACGGTGACCGTCACGTTGGAGCTGCCCGCGGTGGTCGGGGAGCCGGTGATCACGCCGGTGCCGGCGTTGATGACCAGGCCGGCCGGCAGCCCGGTGGCCGAGTAGGACAGCGGGGCCGTCCCGCCCGAGGCCTTGATCTGCAGGTTGACCGAGCCGCCCACCGCGGTGGACTGGTTGCCCGGGCTGGTGACGGTGACCCCGCCCGGGTTGGGCAGCGAGCCGACGTTGACGGCGGCCCAGGCGGTGGCGACCGCGTTGTACTCGGCACTGTTGGCGCCGTACAGGTCGGTGGCCGCGTTGAGGGTCGCGGTGCGGGCGGCGGCGTAGTCGGTGGTGGAGGTCATGTAGGCGGTGAGCGCCTTGTACCAGACCTGCGCCGCCTTGTCCCGGCCGATGCCGGCGACGGTGATGTTGTTGACCGTCGGGCTGTTGTAGCTGACGCCGTTGATCACCTTGGCGCCGCTGCCCTCGGCCAGCAGGTAGAAGAAGTGGTTGGCGACGCCGGACGAGTAGTGCACGTCCAGGTTGCCGACGCCCGAGTACCAGGAGTCGGCCGAGCCGCCGTCCTTGGAGGGCTTGTCCATGTAGCGCAGCGGCGTGCCGTTGCCGTTGATGTCGATCAGCTCGCCGATCAGGTAGTCCGGCACGTCCTTGGGCAGGTTGGCGTAGAACTCGACCATCGTGCCCATGATGTCGGAGGTGGCCTCGTTGAGGCCGCCAGACTCGCCCGAGTAGTTCAGGTTGGCGGTGGCCGAGGTGACGCCGTGGGTCATCTCGTGGCCGGAGACGTCGAGTTCGGTGAGCGGGTGGGTGTCGCCGCTGCCGTCGCCGTAGGTCATGCAGAAGCAGCCGTCGTCCCAGAACGCGTTGACGTAGCCGGTGTCGTAGTGCACCCGGCTCATCGCGCCGACGCCGTCGTTCTTGATGCCGCTGCGGCCGAAGGTGTTCTTGTAGAAGTCCCAGGTGGCGGCGGCGCCGTACTGAGCGTCGACGGCGGCCGACTCGCGGTTGCTGGCCTGGCCGTTGCCCCAGGTGTCGCTCGACTTGCTGAACAGCGTGCCGTTGCCGGAGGTGCCGTTGTTCATGTCGGTGGTGTACTGGCCGCCGCGGGTGGTGTCCTTGAGCGAGTAGGTCGATCCGCTCTGGGTGGTGGTCAGCGACACCTGGCCGACGAACACACCGTTGCCGCTGCCGCGCTTGATGCCGTCGGCCTTGCTGAGCACGGCACCGGTCTTGGCGTCGGTGACGACGTGCAGCTTGCTCGGGGTGCCGTCGGACTCGCGGCCGTTGACCACGGTCTCGTAGGCGAGCTTCGGGGTGCCGTCGGCGGCCCAGACGACCAGGCGGGGCGCGCCGTCGACGGAGCCCTGCTCGGCGGCGAGCGCGGCCTCCTGGGCCTTGGGCGCGGCCAGGGCCGGGGTGGTGTCCACGCCCGCGAGGCTGGCCTCGCTGGCCTTGGTCACGCTCTTGGTGGCACCGGACGCGTCCTGGTGGACGATCAGGTCGCCGCCGAGGACGGGGAGTCCGGCGTAGGTGCGCTCGTAGCGCAGGTGGCGACCGCCGTTGGCGTCCTGGACAACGTCCTTGGTGACCAGCCGCTCCTTGCCGTCCAGGCCGAGGGCCTGGGCGAGGGAGGCGGTCTGCTGGTTCGCCGAGGCGATCAGCGCGGCCCGGCTGGCCTGCTGGCTGGCGACGGCGGCCGGCGCGTCCGGGGCGGCCTGGGCGATCACCGGTATGCCGGTGACCAGCAGCGCGGTGGTGGCGGCCATGACAACGGCTGCCTTCCGGACGTGAGCATGACGTGACATGCGGACTCCTTTTCCGACCGGCGCGTCGAGGGATCAACTCGGCACGCCCGGTGGAGAGAACCTGGGCCGCGGGGTTGCGGCGCAGTGGGGGCCCCCGCCGGGTGCAACGGGGGTGCGGTTTCGGTGCTCACAAGTCGTGCAGGGGTTCGTTGCAGGTCGGGACGCGCTGCACCTGAACTTGGGCAGCTGCACCGGGAGGTGGGGCCCCCTCGTCTGCAGCCGGAGGAATCGTGGCAGCAAACGCGCCGTTAATGACAGATGCATGCCACCGATTGGCCGATTCATTACCGAAACCGTATGCACGACGGTTAGTCAGTTGTGTTACGGCATGACCAAGTCTTGAACACGGTTTTCATCCCGCCGGTAAAGTTCGATCACCACCGGAGGTGACTGACCAGCGCTCGGTCCCGGCGCCCGCCCCGGCGGACGGCGGGCAGCGCCGCGCCGGGGCGGCACGTCACACTTCCGGCCGTGCCACCGCCTGATTCCGGCCATTCCCCGGCCGGAACGGAACCGGGCCCCGCACCGCCTCGACGGCGGCACGGGGCCCGGGACTCGGATAACGGCGGAATCAGCCCTGCACGAACACCGCCACGGTGCGACCCGGCACGGTGAAGCTACCGGTCGAGGCGTCGAAGCCGGACTGCTTCACCACCTGGTCCACCCCACCCGCCTGGACCGGGTGCAGCGCCTGGCTCGTCCCCTTCAGGGCCGCCAGGGTCTGCGTCTGCGCGGTGGGCGTGGCGTTGAAGACCACGGTGATGCCCTTCTCCGCGCCGGCCAGCCCGGTGCCGTCCAGGTGCAGGGTGATCACCCCGGGCGTCTCGCCGGGCGTGCCGGAGAGCGGGTACGACAGCCGCCGCTGGACGTCGGCCAGGGTGGGCAGCGAGAACAGCGGCGAGGACTGCTTGATCCGCAGGAGGTCCTGGTACTGCGCGGCCGTCGCCCGGATGTCGGCCGCGCCCACGGTCAACTTCGGGTTGGCCAGGAGGGATCGGGCGGTCGGCCAGAGCTCCTGGTTGTCCTTCGCCGTCGGCAGGCCGCGGCCCCAGCCGTTGCCCGCCGACGGGTTCCAGTGGATCGCGTTGAACCAGTCGCCCGAGTCGTAGGAGTTGGAGTCGAGCGACTTGGAGCGCAGCAGGTCGCTGCCGGCCTGGGCGAAGCCCGCGCCCTGGGTGAGCGCGGTCAGCGACAGCCCGAGCGCCTGCATCCGGGCCCGGTCGGCGGGCGCGGTGCCGGTGGGCAGCTTGAACGCGAGTGCGTCGAACAGGTCGGTGTTGTCGTGGGCGTCCACGTACTCCACCGCCTCGCCCGGCGCGGCCGCGTACCCGGTCGGGGAGCCGTTGTAGTCGACCTGGGCGCCGGTGACGGCCTTCCCCGAGCTGTCGGTGAAGGAGTAGCCGGCCAGGTTCCCGGTCAGCCCGACCTTCAGCTGGTCCATCTGGTGCAGCAGCCGGGCCTTCTGCTCCTGCGGACTGCCGTTCGCCGCCGAGCCGTTGGGGTCGGTGTACAGGCCCGAGGCGAAGCCCTGCTGGGGTGCGGAGCTCAGCATGAAGTTGCCGCCGCGGGCGGCGTCGCGGAGCCGGTCGTCGAAGGTGGCGATGCCGGTGCCGGCCATGTTGGCCTGGGTGGCCTGCACGAACCGGGCGTTGTTCGCGACGGTGCCGAAGTTCCAGCCCTCGCCGTAGAGGAAGACGTTCTTGCCGTCCACGCCGTCGGAGTCCGGTGTCATCTTCCGCAGCGCGGCCCGCACGTCCAGCATGGTGGACTTCGGGTCCAGGCCCATCAGGTCGAAGCGGAAGCCGTCGACCTGGTACTCCCGGGCCCACAGCGTCACCGAGTCGACCACCAGCCGGTTCATCATGGCGTGCTCGGGCGCGGTGTCGGCGCAGCAACTGTCCGTCGTCACCTTGCCGTCGGCGTCCAGCCGCTGGTAGTAGCCGGGCACCACCTTGTCCAGCACCGAGTGCTCGGCCTGCCCGCTGGCGGCGGTGTGGTTGTAGACCACGTCGAGCACCACCCGCAGCCCGGCCGCGTGCATCGCCTGGACCATCTGCCGGAACTGCACGGTACGGGCGGTCCCTCCCCCGGCCTCCGGCCGGGAGGTGCCCCCAGGGTCGGTGGCGTACGAGCCTTCCGGCACGTTGTAGTGCAGCGGGTCGTAGCCCCAGTTGTACGCGTCGTCGGCGGCGACGGCCGCCACGCACTCCTGCTGCTTCGGGCTCTCCGGCGGAAGGGACTTGAGGTCACAGGACGGCAGCTTCTGGTCCGCCCGGTTCTCGTGGATGGTGGCGATGTCGAAGGTCGGCAGCAGGTGCACGGTGGTGATCCCGGCCTTGGCGAGGTCCCGCAGATGCTGCATCCCGGCCGACTTCGACTCGGTGAACGCCAGGTAGGTGCCGCGCTCGGCGGCCGGGACGCTGGTGTCCTCCACCGAGAAGTCCCGGACGTGCAGTTCCTGGATCTGCTCCTTCCCGGGCGGGACGGCCGCCGGGCGGGGTTGGTCGTCCCAGCCCGCCGGCTTGAGCTCCTTGGCGTCCAGGTCGGCGACCAGGCTGCGCCTGGAGTCGGTGGACAGCGCCACCGAGTACGGGTCGGTGACGGTGTTGACCACCAGCTGCTGCACCGAGGGCGCCCAGACCTTCACCTGGTACAGGTAGTACTTTCCGTCCAACTCCCGCTTGTCGCGGACGACTTCCCACACGCCGGTCTCGTCGTCCAGCTTCAGCGGCAGCGTCGTCGGGTTGCCCCCGGTGGCGCTGTCGAAGACCTGGACGGACACCTGCTGCGCGGTCGGCGCCCAGAGCGAGAGGGCGACCTTGCCGTCGTAGTAGGCCGGACCGAAGTCCACCTTCCCGGTGCGGCCGGCGTACAGGTCGTCCAGCACGCCCGGGGTCTGCACCCCGGTGGCGGCCAGCGCCGCTCCGCTGGGCAGGTGTTCGGTGAACAGCAGCTGGCTGCGCAGCGCGGCCGGGACGCGCGCGGTGTCCCGGGCGTCCACGGTGAAGGCCCGGTAGCCCGCCAGGTGCGGGTACTTGGCCTTCTGGGTGTCCGTCAGCCCGCCCGCGACGGGGCTGAGCCGGATCCACTTGCCGGGCCCGGTGAGCACGCCCTTGTCGGCGCGGATGCCGCCCTCGGGGTCGTAGACCAGCTGGGCGCTGGTGCCGCCGGCCAGGGCCTGATCGGTGGCGCCGTAGTCGGCCGGGACGACGACGGTCCTCGCGTCGATCCACTGGGCCTTGGCACTGCCCGGGTCCAACCGGGAGGAGACGGCTGGGTTCTGCGGCAGCAGGTAGCCCTCGCGGCCGCCGAGGATCCACACCTCCCTGCCGTTGACGGCGAAGTCCAGCGACTGGTCGGCGGGCAGGTCCTTGTCGTTGCCGTTGTGCAGGATGTAGCTGAGGCTGGTCGCCCCGGGGGCGAGCGGCACCTCGAAGACGGCGCCGAAGGCGTCGCGGCGCACCGGCATCAGCGGCTTGCCCCAGTCGGTGGGACCGGCCGCGCCGGTCCAGTCGTGCAGCCCCCAGCCGTCGTAGTTGCCGTCGGCCCGGTTGTAGTGGATGACGGCGGTGTTCGCCGGCGGGGTGCCGGCCGGGCCGGGGTTCGCGGTGCGGACGGTGGCGTCGCCCTGCTTCAGCCAGACCTCACCGGTGGCGCCGACGTCGATGTGGCGGTCGGCGTCCACGTCCTTGACGCCGTTCCTCTCCACGATGAAGCCGACGTCCGAGGCGCCGGGCTTGAGCCGCACGTACGCGAAGGCGCCGTACGCGTCCCGCCCGGTGAAGGGGTGCCCGGCGGGCCACTGGGTGCCCTCGCCGTCGGCGAGGTCGCCCCAGGCGTAGAGGTTCCAGCCGTCGTAGTCGCCGTCCGGCCGGCTGTAGTGGACGACGGCGTACGGACGGGCGCCCGCGGTGGGCACCGGCTTGGGTGCGGGGGTGCCGGTGGTGAAGCTCGCGGTGGCGGAGCGCAGGTGGCCGCTGGAGTCCTGGACGACGGCCTTGTAGCGGACCACCGTGCCCGGGGCGACGGCGCCCAGGTCCTGGGTGACCGCGTACTTTCCGGTGTCGGCGGTGCCCAGCGTCTGCCAGGGCCCGTTGCCGATCTGTGCCGCGAAGCTGACCCGGTTGAAGCCGCCGTCCGTCGTGGCGCCGACCGTCACCGGGCCGGTGGACCCGTCGGCGGGCGGCTGCACCGAGAGCTGCGGCGCGGCCGCGACCGGGGCGAGCTTTCCGGCGGCCCTGAACACCACGGAGGACAGCGCCGGGACGGTGACGGTCACCTTGCGGTCGCCGCCGCTGGTGACCCGCTCCCCCGCCGACGGGTAGATCCGGTCGAAGCCCATGCCCGCCGAGAAGGTGTCCAGGGTGACGGTCTTCGCCTCGGTGGCGTTGTTGACCGCCACCAGGTACTCGACCTGCTGGCCCGCGTCGATCCGGGAGAAGGCGTACACGCCCGCGCCGTCGGCGGCGTAGCGCTCGATCTGCGCGCCGTCGGCCAGCGCCGGGTTGTCGCGGCGCAGCTCGGCCAGGCCCTCGATGCCCCGGTAGAGCTCGCCGCCCTGCCCGTACCGGTCTGCCGCGCCGGAGGGGCCGCCGAGCACCCGGTCGGTGTTGTACGAGGCGGTCCTGGAGGCGAACATGTCCTGCCGGGCGTCCTTGTCGCCGCCGGCGCCGGTGAAGCCCTGCTCGTCGCCGTAGTAGACAACGGGCTGGCCGCGGGTGAGGAACTGCAGCTCGGTGCCGAGCCGGTCCTTCTTCAGCAGGGTCGCGTCGTCGGCGCCCGGGTTGTCGGCGAGCAGGAAGGAGCCGAAGCGGCCCATGTCGTGGTTGCCGAGGAAGGTCGGCAGCTCGTACGCGTCGGTGTCGGCGCTGGTGTAGCGGTAGTCCTGGCCGTAGACGTCGGCGAGGTTCTTCGCCGAGCCGCCCTGGGAGACGTAGGAGCGGGCCGCGCCCTGGAACGGGAAGTCCAGCGCGGCCTGCAGCTTGCCCTTGGTGACGTAGGGCGAGGTGACGGCCGGGTCCCCGGAGTACACCTCGCCGAACATGAAGAACTTCTTGTTGCCCTGCTCGGCGGCGAAGTTCTTGAGGGCGGGGGCCCACTGCTGCCAGAAGGCCATGTCGACGTGCTTGACGGTGTCGATCCGGAAGCCGTCCACCCCGGTGTCCTTGACCCACTGCTGGTAGACCTGCTCGAAGCCCTTGACCACCCGGGGGTTCTGGGTGTCGAGGTCGTCCAGGCCGTTGAAGTCGCCCTCGGTGGCGGACTCGCCGACGAAGGTCGAGTCGCCCCGGTTGTGGTACAGCGCCGGGTCGTTGAGCCAGGACGGGTTCTTGGCCTTGGCGTCGGCCGGCGTGCGGAACACCGGGGTGTAGGGGAAGGAGTCCTTGGTGGTCCTCGGCCAGGGGGCCCCGGCGTCGGCGAGCGCGGTCTCGTCGACCGGGTTGCCGTCCGCGTCGAGCGTCGGGTACGCGCCGGTCGTGCGGTAGCCGTGCTGCTGCTCGGCGTCGTCGATGACGTCGGCGGTGTGGTTGGTGATGACGTCGAAGAAGACCTTGATGCCGCGCGCGTGCGCCTTGGCTATCAGCTCCTTGAGCTGCTCGTTGGTGCCGAAGTGCGGGTCGACCTGGGTGAAGTCGGTGATCCAGTACCCGTGGTACCCGGCCGAGGCGTCGGCGCCGCTGCCCTGCACCGGCTTGTTCCTGAAGATCGGGGCCATCCAGATCGCGGTGGTGCCGAGGTTCTGGATGTAGTCGAGCTTCTGGATCAGGCCTGCCAGGTCGCCGCCGTGGTAGAAGCCCTTGTCGCTCGGGTCGAAGCCGTTGTCCAGCCGCCCGCCGGTGATGCCTCCGGTGTCGTTGGCGGTGTCGCCGTTGGCGAAGCGGTCGGGCAGGACGAAGTAGAACTGCTCGCGGGTGAGGTCGTGCCGCCCGGCGGTCGCCGCCAGCGCGGTGTCGGAGGGCGGGGGCGGCGGGGCGGCGGCGAGCGCCGCGGGGGCGCTGCCGAGGGTGGCTGCGGTCAGCGCGGCGGCCAGCAGCACGGCCGTGCGGCCCGGTCTGGGGCGGGGACCGCGGCGTGATCGGGGGCGGAGCGGCGTATCGGCCACTGAGGGGCTCCCTTAGGGGAAGGGGCGATCGATTGCCCTGGAAGCTAGCGGCCTGCAATATGTTTCAGCAAGATGCAGAAACCGTTTCGTTCCGGAAAAATCCAGGCCAGCGGCCCTCCCGGCGACCCCGGTTACGTCCCAATGGCGTACGGCGTGACAATGGGACGTATGTCCGCCCCTCCGGTAAGCACCAGATCCCACCGCACCCCCTACCCCGGTGGGATCCGCCCCCTACCCCTGGAGGGGGACAACCGGTGAAGAATCCACTTCGGGAGGATGAGCAGACGGCTACGAGCGGTCTGGCAGACTTCTCGTCCATGGGGGAACCGACCGAGATCCAGCGAGGCGACGCCGCACGCGCCGACGCGGCCCACGACGGCGGTTCCGAGGCAGCCCGGGCCAGCACGGCCCGGCAGCCCGAAGGAGCCACCCGTGCCGCCCAGTCCCGTACCGCGGCCCTGCGCAACCGCGTCCGCGACCAGCGCCGCTCACCGGCCCGGCCGCGGATCTGGTTCGAGCTGGCCCTGATCGGGATCAGCTACTGGCTCTACTCGATCGTGCGCAACGCCGTCCCCGAGCAGGAGGCGGTGGCACAGCGCAACGCGCGCTGGATCTGGGACCTGGAGCACCACCTCGGCATCGCCGTCGAGCACTCGATCAACCACGCCGTGGACAGCGTCGGGTGGCTCATCACCGGGATGAACTACTACTACGCGACGCTGCACTTCATCATCACCATCGGCGTGCTGGTCTGGCTCTACCGCAGCCACCCGGGCCGCTACGTCGCGGCCCGCACGGTGCTGTTCGTCACCACCGGGATCGCCCTGGTCGGCTTCTACTTCTTCCCGCTGGCCCCGCCCCGGCTGATGACCGGCGGCGGCTTCATCGACACCGTCCAGGCCCACCACACCTGGGGCTCCTTCGCCTCGGGGCCCGCCGCGCACGTCTCCAACCTGTACGCGGCGATGCCCTCGATGCACATCGGCTGGTCGATGTGGTGCGGGCTGGCGATCTTCTTCCTGGCCCGCCGGACCTGGGTCCGGGTGCTCGGCCTGATGTACCCGCTGGCCACCCTGACGGTCATCATCTCGACCGCCAACCACTTCTGGATGGACGCCGTCGGCGGCGAGATCTGCCTCACGGTGGGCTTCCTCACCGCCCGCTGGCTCTACCACGAGTGGGTCTACAAGCTGCCGCAGGTGCCCGCCCGGGAGACGACCGACCGGCCGGTCACCGTCCCCGAGCAGTGGAGCGAACCGACGGTCAGCAGCGCCCGGCGCTGACCGAAGCGAGGACGATGTGGAAAGGGGCCCCTCCCGAGGGGCCCCTTTCCACATCGTGCGGGCCCTCAGCCGGCCCCGTAGAACAGCCGGTCCACCACCGCGCGGGCCCGCCGGGTGGTGCGCCGGTAGTCGTCCACCAGCTCCCCGCTGTGCCCGACGCCGTACCCGAGGTAGCGGGCCACCCCGCTCAGCTCCCGGGCGTCCCCCGGGAAGCTGTCCCCCGGCCGCCCGCGCACCAGCATCACCGCCGAGCGCACCCGGGAGGCCAGCACCCAGGCCGCCTCCAGCACCTCCGCGTCGGCCGGCTCCACCAGCCCGGCGTCGGCGGCCGCCGCCAGCGCGGCCCTGGTCCGGGTGGTGCGCAGGGCCGGCACCTCGTGCCCGTGCCGGAGCTGGAGCAGCTGCACCGTCCACTCGACGTCCGCCAGCCCGCCCCGGCCGATCTTGGTGTGGGTGGTCGGGTCGGCGCCGCGCGGCAGCCGCTCCGCCTCGATCCGCGCCTTGATCCGGCGGATCTCCACCAGGTCCCGCTCCGGAACCCCGGCGCCCGGGTAGCGCAGCGGGTCGATCAGCTGCCGGAACCGGGCGCCCAGCTCCTCGTCCCCGGCCACCGGTTCGGCCCGCAGCAGCGCCTGGCTCTCCCAGGCGTGCGACCAGCGCCGGTAGTACGCCGCGTACGAGGCCAGGGTGCGCACCAGCGGGCCGCTGCGGCCCTCCGGCCGCAGGTCGGCGTCGACCAGCAGCGGCGGCTCGGTGGACGGCGCGGCCAGCAGGGTGCGCAGCTCGTTGCAGACCGCCTGGGCCGCCCGGGCCGCCTCCTGCTCCAGCGAGCCGAGCACCGGCTCGTGGACGAAGAGCACGTCGGCGTCCGAGCCGTAGCCCAGCTCGTGGCCGCCGAAGCGGCCCATCGCGATCACCGCGATCCGGGTCGGCAGATCCCCGTGCTCGGCCTCCCAGCCGGCCGTGCAGGCGCGGAGCGCGCCCTGCAGGGTGGCGGCGTTGAGCGCGGTCAGCGCCTCCCCCGCGATGTCCAGCGCCTCGGCCGGGTCCTCGCCGAGCCGGCCGAGCACGTCCGCGGCGGCGGTGCGGAACAGCTCCCGGCGGCGCACCGAGCGGGCGGCGGCCACGGCGGCGGCAGTGGACCCGGCCCGGCCGACGGCGGCCAGCACCTCCGACTGCAGCGCCGCCCGGCCGCGCGGCACCAGGCCCTGCGGGTCGCCCAGCATGGCCACCGCCTCGGGGGCGCGCAGCAGCAGGTCGGGGGCGAGTCGGCCGGCCGACAGCACCCGGGCCAACTGCTCGGCGGCGGCGCTCTCGTCCCGCAGCAGCCGCAGGTACCAGGGGGTGCGGCCGAGCGCGTCGGAGACCTGGCGGAAGTTGAGCAGCCCGGCGTCCGGGTCGGCGGACTCGGCGAACCAGCCGAGCAGCACGGGCAGCAGGGTGCGCTGGATCGCGGCCTTGCGGCTCACCCCGGAGGCGAGCGCGCTGATGTGCCGCAGGGCGGCGGCCGGGTCCGCGTAGCCGAGCGCCTCCAGCCGGGCCCGGGCCGCGTCCGGGGTCAACCCGGCGGCGCCGGTCGGAAGTTCGGCGACGGCGTCGAGCAGCGGGCGGTAGAACAGCTTCTCGTGCAGCCGCCGGACCTCCACCGCGTGCCGCTTCCACTCCCGCTGCAGCGCGGCCACCGGGTCGGAGCGGGTGTCGTCGTTGATCAGCGCGGCGAGCGAACGGGCGAGGCGGCGCTGGTCCTCCTCGGCGGTGGGCATGAGGTGGGTGCGGCGCAGCCGGTGCAGCTGGATGCGGTGCTCCAGCGAGCGCAGGAAGCGGTACGCGGCGTCCAGCGAGGCGGCGTCCGCCCGGCCCACGTACCCGCCGCGGGAGAGCGCGGCCAACGCCTCCAGGGTGTTCCCGCTGCGCAGCGCCGGGTCGGTGCGGCCGTGCACCAGCTGGAGCAGCTGGACGGAGAACTCGACGTCGCGCAGGCCGCCCGGGCCCAGCTTGAGCTGGCGGTCCAGTTCGGGGGCCGGGATGGAGTCGACCACCCGGCGGCGCATCTGCTGCACGTCGGCGACGAAGTTCTCCCGGGCGGCGGCCTGCCAGACCATCGGGGCGAGCGCCTCGACGTACGCGGCGCCGAGTTCGGCGTCCCCGGCGACCGGGCGGGCCTTGAGCAGCGCCTGGAACTCCCAGGTCTTGGCCCAGCGCTGGTAGTAGGCGAGGTGGCTGGCCAGCGTGCGCACCAACGGGCCGTTGCGGCCCTCGGGGCGCAGATTGGCGTCCACCGGCCAGATGGTGCCCTCGCCGGTGGTGTCCGAGCAGAGCCGGGTGAGCGCGGCGGCCAGCCGGGTGGCGGCCTTGACCGCCTCGTGCTCCTCCACGCCCTCGCGCGGCTCGGCGACGAAGATGACGTCCACGTCCGAGACGTAGTTGAGTTCGCGGCCGCCGCACTTGCCCATGCCGATCACCGCGAGCCGGCAGGCCGCGGCGGCCTCCGGGTCCTGCTCCGCGGCGAGGTCCAGGGCGGTCTGCAGGGTGGCGCCGGCCAGGTCGGCCAGCTCGGCGGCGGTCTGGGCGAGGTCGGTGGTGCCGGTGAGGTCGCGGGCGGCGATGGCCAGCAGGCAACGGCGGTAGGCGACCCGCAACGCGTTCGCCGGGCTGAGGGCGTCCTCCTTGACGCCGTCGGCGAGGGCGCGACGGAAGTCCTCCGGGCCGGGGTGCATGTCGCGCAGTTCGAAGGTGACCAGCGCGTGCCAGTCGTGGGGGTGCCGGGCCAGGTGGTCGCCGAGCGCGGTGGAGACGCCGAGCACCCCGAGCAGCCGGTCGCGCAGCGGCTTGGAGGTGGTGAGGGTGTCGCGCAGGGTGTGCCGCTCGGGTTCGTCGGCGGCCTCCAGCAGCCGGGCCAGGCCCAGCAGCGCGAGGTCGGGGTCGGCGGTGGCGCCGAGCGCGTCCAGCAGCACCGGGTCGTCGGCCAGGCCCTCCAGGCCGGGCCCGTCCAGTAGCCGCACGGCCTTGGCGGGGTCGGTGAACCCCCGCCGGACCAGCCTGATCTCGGGCCGACTGACCCGGCTCCCGGCCCGCTGCTCCTCCACCGCCATCGCTCTCCCGGAACGCCCAGTGGCCCACGCGGTCACGCGGCCCTGGACCTACCTTCCCAGGAGCTGGTCCGCCCGCGCCACGGGGCCCGCGGCGCGGGCGGTCGTTCCGGCGTCACGCCTGTTCCGGCATCCGGTTCACCAGGTGCCAGAGCAGGGCCGACAGCAGCACCGAACCGGTCGCGGCGGCGCCCGTCAGGAACAGGTACTCCCGGTCGAGCACGCGGCCGGAGAGCGCGCCGACGAGCCCCGCGCCCGCACCCGTCAGAGCGAGTACGAACCGTCTTCGTTCCGACATCCGGGTGATCTCCACCTGGCGTCCCTGACGGCCCGTCCAGGAGATCAGATGTCGGCCCAGGACCCATTCCCGGAACATCACCCAGAGGGAGACGACGGTGCCCATGGTACCCACGACGAGATATGCCGGATAACAGGTGAGAGTTCGCCGGATACCGATTTGCAGGGCGGCCGTCCCGAAAGTCAGCGCCACCATCATCAGGAACCACAGACCCATCCACCGGAATGCATCGAAATGGGTGAACCTGGTGGCCAGCTGATAAAGCAGCGAGAGGTATCCGGAAGCCATCAGGACGCTGTCCACGAGCATCGCGCCGAATACCCGGGTAAAGCCCCAGCTGTGGAGGAACAGACTGCGGTGCTTGTACAGCGCCTGCGCCCAGCCGGCCGCCCACCGGTGGGTCTGCGCCCAGTAGACGGACCAGCTGCCGGGGTCCCGGACGCACACGTACGCGCCGGGCACGAAGCCCGCCTTGTGTCCGGCGCGGTTCATCTTGAGCGCCAGCTCGACGTCCTCGCAGAGGCTGTCGGCGGACCAGCCGCCGACCGCCCGGACCGACTCCGTGCGGTACACGCCCGCACAGCCGGAGAGCACGGCGACCCAGCCGTGCCACGACTCGACCGTCCGGGACATCCGGTGGGCCGCGGCCCACTCGATCACGCGCGAACGCTGGAACACGCCCTTCGCGCTGTGCGGCGTGACCGACATGCAGACGCCGCCGTAGCCCTTGGCGCGCATCCGCTCCAGGCACATCTCCAGCGCCCGGTCCGAGGCGAAGTAGCCGTCCGCGTCGAGCAGGGCGACGAATTCGGTGGTCACCTCCGCGAGTGCGAGGTTGAGCGACTCCGGCTTGCTCCTGCAGTCGACCTCCAGCACCTCGGCGCCGCACCGCCGGGCGATCGCCGCCGTGTCGTCCGTGCAGGAGTCCGCGAGGACCAGCACGGTGCGCGGCCGTACCGTCTGGCCGAAGGCGGACTTCACCGCGTCAGCGATGAAGTCCGCCTCGTTGTGTGCCGGGATCAGCACGGTCAGTGATTCGGTCACCGCCGGGCGAGCCACTTCACGGCCGCGCCGATCGCGGCGGCGGCGCCGCCGGTCGCCAGGAGCGCCAGCGAAGCGACGCCGGTGTGAGCGAGTCCGTACATAACTGTTCCTCACTGACTGGTCAGAATTGCCGATCGGTGAATTCATGCGGAATTCGAAGGAATTCGCTGACATCGGGCCACCGCCATAACCCGCTTTTCTTCTATCACGACCGGAGTCCTTAACACGCCATTCCGGGCCCCGCCAGTCGATGCGTCCACCCTGAATTCATCCGGTCGGCTCCGCCCGTGGCGCGGCCGGACGGCCCGGCGTGGATCGTGAACGGCATGGCTATCCGATTGCTGGTGGCGCTGGCGATGGCGGCGACGACCGCCGCGACGTCGGCCGCCGCCCCCGCCCCCGCCCCCGCCCCCGCCGCGGACGCGGCCGCGGCTCCGCGGACGCAGCGCACCACCGTCCTGCTGGACCGGTTCGACACCCTGGACCTGGGACCGGGCCGGATGTGGGGCTGGCAGACCGCCGCGTACGCCGACTGCACCTACAACCCCAACAGTTGGAAACTCGACCGGCTGACCACCGACGCGTTGAGCACGGCCGACGGGCACCTGACCGTCACCGCCCAGCACCGCGCGGACGGAAACTGGAACACCGGGCTGCTGACCACCGGCGACTCCTGTGATTCGGGCGGCAGCGGATTCCAGCTCCGCACCGGCGACCTGGTGGTGGTGCACGTCCGGCTCCCCGCCGCGGGCACCGCCGCCTGGCCCTGCCTGTGGACCTGGCGGGACGGCGGCAACGAACTCGACCTCTTCGAGTGGTACGCCGACCATCCGGACCGGATCGAGTTCGTCAACCACGTGCGGGAGAGCAGCACCGTCTACTACGGCCCGGACATCGGCCCCGAGCGGTGGGTGTACGTGGCCGTCAGGCTCGGCACCGACAACGACACCTGGTACGTCGGATCCTCCCGGGACCAGTTGAACCCGGTGTGGTCCGACGGGACGGGCGTCGGGCCGGACTTCTCCGCCTACCTGATCCTCAACCTCTCGATCGGCGACGGGACGTTCCACGCCCCGCCGACCCGCACCGACCCGGTCACCATGGAGGTCGACCTGCTGAGCGTCGAACGACCCTAGGGACCCCGACCGTACGGTCCGGGCGGGCCCCGCTCAGCGCAGCTCCGCCGGCGGTACCCGCCCGGGCGTCATCGCCTCCTCCCGGACCAGGCTCCCCCAGACCACCAGCCGGTACAGCGAGGTGTACTCCGGCGTGCAGGTCGTCAGCGTGATGTAGCGCCCCGGCGAACGGTACGGCGAACCGGTGGGAACGGGCGCGATCACGCCCACGTCGTCCGGGGAGGTCTCCGGCAGCACGCCGTCGACCCGGTAGACGTACCAGCGGTCCCTGGTCTCGACCACCACGGGGGCGCCCGGGCCGACCTGGTCCAGGTCGTGGAACTTGGCGCCGTGGCCGTCGCGATGTGCCGCGAGGGCGAAGTTGCCCTCGCCCTCCCACGGCGGAACCGAGCGGTACGGCACGGTGTACGCGCCGGCCACGCCATCCGCCAGGGTCGCCTCGTCCGTACCGGACCTGATCAGCACCTCGTAGTCCCGGCCCATCGCGGGCACGTGCAGGAAGCCGAGGTCGCCCCGGCCGAGCCCGGCCACCGGGGAGTCCGCGTCCGCCGCAGGCGGCGCGGCGGCCGACCAGCTGTCGCGCAGCCGCCCGGCGGCCCGGTCCGCCGCCCGGTCCGACACCACGTTGCTCCACCAGAGCACGTACACCGCGAAGAGGAGCACCAGGAGACCGAGGGTCAACAGCCCGTCCCCGGTCCACCGGGCCACCGCCCGCACCACCACGCCCCGCTGCCGCGCCATCCCGGGCTCCCGTCGCCGCCACCGAACCGGCCGCCACTTCAGCGCCCCGCCCCACCCGACCGCAAGCGGACACACTCCGGGGCGACGCCCGTCCCCCGGACGCAGTAACGCCGGGGCCGCCCCCGGGAACGCGCGGAGGCCCGCCCGACGGCCGTCGCCGGGCGGGCCTCCTGCGGCAGCCCCTCAGAGCACCTGGAGGTTCTTGCGCAGCTCGAACGGCGTGACCTCGGAGCGGTACTCCTCCCACTCCTGGCGCTTGTTGCGCAGGAAGAAGTCGAAGACGTGCTCGCCCAGGGTCTCGGCGACCAGTTCGCTGCGCTGCATCAGGTCGATGGCCTCGCCGAGGTTCTGCGGCATCGGCTGGATGCCGAGGGCGCGGCGCTCGGAGTCGGTCAGGGCCCACACGTCGTCGTCGGCGCCGGGCGGGAGCTCGTAGCCCTCCTCGATGCCCTTGAGGCCGGCCGCGAGGGTGACGGCGTAGGCGAGGTACGGGTTGCAGCCGGTGTCCAGGGAGCGGACCTCGATCCGGGTGGAGCCCTGCTTGCCCGGCTTGTACATCGGCACCCGGATCAGCGCGGAGCGGTTGTTGTGGCCCCAGCAGATGTAGGAGGGGGCCTCGCCGCCGGCGCCGGCGGTGCGCTGGGAGCCGCCCCAGATGCGCTTGTAGGAGTTCACCCACTGGTTGGTGACGGCGGCCGTCTCGGCGGCGTGCCGCAGCAGGCCGGCGATGAACGATCTGCCGACCTTGGAGAGCTGGTACTCGGCGCCGGACTCGTGGAAGGCGTTGCGGTCGCCCTCGAACAGCGAGACGTGGGTGTGCATGCCGCTGCCGGGGTGCTCGGAGAAGGGCTTGGGCATGAAGCTCGCGTGCACGCCCTGCTCCAGCGCGACCTCCTTCATGACCAGCCGGAAGGTCATGATGTTGTCGGCGGTGGACAGCGCGTCGGCGTAGCGCAGGTCGATCTCCTGCTGGCCGGGGGCACCCTCGTGGTGCGAGAACTCGACCGAGATGCCCATGGACTCCAGCATGGTGATCGCCTGGCGGCGGAAGTCGTGGCCCACCCCGCGCGGGGTGTGGTCGAAGTAGCCGGACTGGTCGGCGGGGATCGGCGCGGTGCCGTCGCCGGGCAGGTTCTTCAGCAGGAAGAACTCGATCTCGGGGTGGGTGTAGAAGGTGAAGCCCAGGTCGGAGGCCTTCTCCAGGGTGCGCTTGAGCACGAACCTGGGGTCGGCGTAGGAGGGCGAGCCGTCCGGCATCAGGATGTCGCAGAACATCCGCGCGGTGCCCGGGGTCTCGGAGCGCCACGGCAGGATCTGGAAGGTGGTCGGATCCGGCTTGGCGATCATGTCGGACTCGTACACCCGGGCGAACCCCTCGATCGCCGAGCCGTCGAACCCTATGCCCTCCTCGAAGGCCTGCTCCAACTCGGCCGGCGCCACCGCGACCGACTTCAGGAACCCGAGGACATCGGTGAACCACAGCCGGACGAACCGGATGTCACGCTCTTCGAGCGTGCGAAGCACGAACTGCTGCTGCTTGCCCATGGGGACAGTCTCACCTCTGCTCTTTACGCTCGTGTTACGCCCCGAAGGCCCCCGAGAGACCCCGCGGAGCGGCTGCCCCCATCATGGCCGATCACCGGCCTCCGCGGCAGGGCCGACCCCCCACGGGGTCGCCCCCGCAGCACATTGCGTCAGTTAGACGATTACACTTCGAGGCATGCCCAATCTCCGTGTCGCCCTGTGCCAGATCGACCCCTGGGTCGGTGACCTCACCCGCAACGGCGACGAGGTGGTGCGCTGGACGAAGCAGGCCGTGGAGGCCGGCGCCCAGCTGGTCGCGTTCCCCGAGATGGTCCTGACCGGGTACCCGGTCGAGGACCTCGCGCTGCGCCACTCCTTCGTCGAGGCCTCGCGCGGCGCCCTGGTCGAGCTGGCGGGCCGGCTGGCCGACGACGGCCTGGGCGGGGTGCCCGTGGTGGTCGGCTACCTCGGGCGCTCCGAGCACGCCTCGCCGCGCTTCGGCCGGCCCGCCGGGTCGCCGCAGAACTGCGCCGCGGTGCTGTACCGGGGCGAGGTGGTCACCCGCTTCGCCAAGCACCACCTGCCCAACTACGGCGTCTTCGACGAGTTCCGCTGGTTCGTCCCGGGCGACCAGCTGCCCGTGCTGCGGCTGCACGGGGTGGACGTCGCGCTGGCGATCTGCGAGGACATCTGGCAGGACGGCGGCCGGGTCACCGCCGCGCGGGAGGCCGGGGCCGGGCTGCTGCTGGTGGTCAACGGCTCGCCGTACGAGCGGAACAAGGACGACCTGCGGCTCGAGCTGGTGCGCCGCCGAGCGGTCGAGGCGGGCTGCGCCCTGGCGTACGTCAACATGGTCGGCGGCCAGGACGAGCTGGTCTTCGACGGTGACTCGATCGTGGTCGACGCGGACGGCCGGGTCCTGGCCCGCTCCCCGCAGTTCGAGGAGCACCTGCTGGTGCTGGACCTCGACCTGCCGGCCGCGAGCAGCGACCACACCGACGGCCTGTTGCTGAGCGACGGACTGCACCTGGTCCGCACCGAGCTGGGTGACGAGCCGTCGCCCGCCCCCGCGGACAGGCTCACCGCCGGGATCGCGCCGCGGCTGTCCGACGAGGCCGAGATCTGGGCCGCGCTGGTCTCCGGCACCCGGGCGTACGTGGTCAAGAACGGCTTCGAATCCGTGCTCATCGGCCTCTCCGGCGGCATCGACTCGGCGCTGGTGACCGCGATCGCGGTGGACGCGATCGGCGCCGGGAACGTGCACTGCGTCTCGATGCCGAGCCGCTACTCCTCCCAGCACTCCCGCGACGACGCGGCCGAACTGGCCCGCCGCACCGGGCTGCACTTCCGGACCGTCTCCATCGCCCCGATGTTCGACGCCTACCTGGGCGCCACCGAACTGACCGGCCTGGCCGAGGAGAACCTGCAGTCCCGGCTGCGCGGCACCCTGCTGATGGCGATCTCCAACCAGGAGGGGCACATCGTGCTCGCGCCCGGCAACAAGAGCGAGCTGGCGGTCGGCTACTCGACCCTGTACGGCGACTCGGTGGGCGCGTTCGGCCCGATCAAGGACGTCTACAAGTCGCTCGTCTTCCGCCTCGCCCGCTGGCGCAACGAGGAGGCCGAGCGGCGCGGCGAGGTGCCGCCGATCCCGGAGAACACCATCACCAAGCCGCCGTCCGCCGAGCTGCGGCCGGACCAGGTGGACACCGACTCGCTGCCGGACTACGACCTGCTGGACAGCGTGCTGGACCGCTACATCGAGGGCGACGAGGGCCGGGACGCGATCGTCGCGGCCGGTTTCGACCCGGCGGTGGTGGACCGGGTGGTCCGGCTGGTCGACACCGCCGAGTACAAGCGGCGCCAGTACCCGCCGGGCCCGAAGATCTCGGTCAAGAACTTCGGCCGGGACCGCCGCCTGCCGATCACCAACCGCTGGCGGCGCGGCTAGGGGTCGTCCGGCCGGAACGACGGCTCACGTTCCCCGGCGCACGCACCGTGGTGCGTACCATCACACCTCCGGCAGCGCCGTGCCCGGGCGCGTCGGGCTGCCTTCGGCGCCACATTCCCGGTCGCCCCGCCGGATCTTGACGAGGAGTCACGGCGGACGGTGTCGAAGAACTTCTGGATGTGGGATCGACCACCCGGTCCTTCACGTGATTCCCGCAGGTTTGGTCAGCCGGCCGTCGACCGGCGGGATCCGGACACCCCCGGCCGACATCCGGCTCCCCTCCCCTGGTTCCGAAGTCGCCAATCACCTGCGGCCGGATTTGTCCGACGTTACCCCGGTCACATGCGCGGAGAGCGAGATCGTCCCGTGATCTAGCGTCGTTCGTGCGGCGAAAAACCGCCCTTGGGCGGAAAGTAAGAATCGGGTTAGGTTCTCCTCAGCCCGGGTCGCGAACGAACCGAGCCACCCGGGCGGCGGGGCGGGTGACCGGCGGCCGCCGCGGGCGGGCCCGGATCGTGAACCCCGGCCGGCCGCGTGTGTGGCGGCCCGGAAGCCGCCCGGCCGTGCCTTCCTCACACGCGACAACGAACACGTACACCTACCCGACCGCCACCCACCGGAGGACTTCGCATGGCTGCTTTCCCCGGCCGGCCAGAGGCCTCACGCCAGTTCACGGGCGTGGCCGCACCGGCCCGTGCCGCGGCCGCCCGATCGGCCGACGGCTCCAGGACAGCCCGGGCCGTCCCGGCCCCCGCGGCACGGCCCACCCCGCAGCGACCCCGGCCCGGCCGCTCCACGGCCCGCTCCCGGCCCGCACACCTTCCGGGCCCCACTCCGAAGAATCGGTTCTCTTGGGCCCGTCACCGGGCCCGGGGCGTCCACCGCACCGCCCGCCGCGGCCAGCCCGGATCGCTCCACTCATCGGTCACTCGCGCCTGTCGCCATCGGGGGTCAACCGTGTCAGTCGGCAACAACCATCCGTCGGTTCTCGTCGTCGAGGACAACGTCCTGCTGCGCACGGGCCTGCAGGCCCTGCTGTCGGCCGAGCCCGACCTCGTCCTCCGCGCCGCCGTCGGCGGCGTGGACGAAGCACTCGCCGTCATGGCCGGGCACCCCGTGGACGTCGTGGTGTACGGAGCGGGCGAGTCGGTGGCCGACACCGAGCGGGGCCTCGAGCGCCTGCTCGACCGGGGCACCCGGGTGGTCGTACTGAGCCGGCGGGACCACCCCGGCGAGATGGAGACGTACCTCAGCAGCGGTGTGCACGCCTACCTGGCAGAGGACGCGGCCGGGGAGTGCCTCGGCTCGGTGATCCGGGGCCTGACCTCGGACCGGGAGCGGGTCTACATCATGGCCTCGCGCTCCGGCCTCGACTGGATGGCCGGCCAGCGCGGCAACCGCCTGTCCGGACGCGAGCGGGAGGTCATGGGCCTGGTCGCGAACGGGCTGAGCAACTCGGCCATCGCGGGCCGGCTCTGCATCTCGCCCGGCACCGTCAAGCGCCATCTCCGGAACGTGTTCGTCAAGCTCAACGCCGTCTCCCGGATCGACGCCGTGAACAAGGCCCGGGCCGCTTCCATGCTGGTCCCGGCCGGCCGGGCCTGAGCCCCGCGGACCGGTCCGGCGCGGATCCGTCCGCGGTGGACCGGTCCGGCGCGGACCCCTGCGGGGACGACGGCCCGGCAGGGAGCGGAGCAGGGCTCGGCCGGGACGGGCCTCAGGCCGAACGGGCCCGCAGGCCCTGCTCCATCGCCCGCGCGGCAAGCGCCTGGAACTCCTGCCGAGTGGGCGACGTGCCGCTGAGCAGGTCGTTGTGCAGCTCCTGCAGCGGTCGGGAGGGGGCGATGCCGAGGTCCTCGTCGAGCCGGCGGTAGAGCACGCGGTAGACGTGCAGGGCCTCGCTCCGCCGCCCGGCGGCGTCCAGGGCGAGCATGAGCTGCTCGTGGTACCACTCGTTCATCGGCTGGTGCAGGGTCAACAGTCTGAGTTCGGGGATGAGTTCCCGGTGGCGCCCGAGCTGCCGGTCGGCCAGGATGCGGTGCTCCAGGGCGCGCAGGCGCATCTCCTCCAGGACGGCGACGTGACCGGCGAGCGGAGCACCCACCGGGATGTCCGCCAGGGCGGTGCCCCGCCACAGGTCCAGCGCCTGCCGCAGCCGCTGGGCGGCCGCCTCGGGGTGGCCGGCGGCCAGCAGCCGGTCCCCCTCGTGGTGCAGCCGCTCGAACTCCTGGGCGTCCAGCTCCTCCTCCCCCAGCAGCAGCACGTAGCCGGGGGCCTTGGTGAGGATGACCTCGCGGCCCAGCGGACGGCAGAGCTTGCGCAGTTGGTAGATGTACGTCTGCGCGGTGGTGACCACCGTGCGTGGCGGGCTGCTGCCCCAGATCTCCTCGATGATGAGGCCGAGGTCCACGATCCGGTTCGCGTTCATGAGCAGGACCGCCAGCGTCCAGCGGACCTTCAGCGCGCTCGGGGTACACGGAATTCCCTTGTCGAGGACTTCCAGCGGACCCAGAATGTTGAACTTCACCATGCCTCCGATGTCGCTCGGATTTCCCTCGGCCCCAGGTATATCCGGGTCCGCGGACGGGTCTCAAGAGGAATCCGCACAAGGTGGCAGGCGCGCAATTCCAAGGTGGCACCGACGCATTTCCAGAGCGGTCCGGCTCCCTGTCCCGAGGGAAACACCCCCGCCGACCGACCCCCGCCGATCGGCTGGCGGATCGACAAGTCCTGTTAGGGTGGGGGCGGTTGGCCCCATGGGCCGGCACCAGTCACCTGATACCCGCGAGACAGAGCCACGAGGAGAAGGACGTGCCCCGAAAGATCCGTGTTGCTCCGGTAATCCGTACGAAGACCGCAGAACTAGGGGACACACGTCTTGACAACCGTGAACATCGGAATCCTGGCCCATGTCGACGCCGGTAAGACCAGCCTGACCGAGCGACTGCTGCACACCGCCGGCGTCATCGACCGGGTCGGCAGCGTCGACCGCGGCGACACCCAGACCGACTCGCACGAACTCGAGCGCCAGCGCGGCATCACCATCCGGTCCGCGGTGGTGTCCTTCACCGTGGGCGACGTCAAGGTCAACCTCATCGACACCCCCGGCCACCCGGACTTCATCTCCGAGGTGGAACGGGCCCTCGGCGTGCTCGACGGCGTGGTGCTGGTCATCTCCGCCGTGGAGGGCGTACAGGCCCAGACCCGGCTGCTGATGCGCACGCTGGTGAAACTGCGCATGCCGGTCATCCTCTTCGTCAACAAGATCGACAGGATGGGCGCGCGCTACCACGAGCTCCTGGACGAGATCCGCTCCGAGCTCACCCCGGCCGTCGTCGCCCTGACCCGGGTCGAAGGGCCGGGCACCCCCGGAGCACGGGCGTTCGCCCGGACCGTCGGGACCGACGACCCCGACTTCGCCGCCGAACTGGCCGACGTCCTGGCCGAGCACGGCGACGACTTCCTGGCCCGCTACCTCGAGGACGAGACCTCCCTGACCGCGCAGGACTACAGCGCGGAACTCGCCCGCCAGGCGGCCCGGGCCCAGCTCTACCCGGTGCTCTTCGGCTCGGCCGTGGCCGGCGCCGGCATCGATGCCCTGGTCGACGGGATCACCAGGCTGTTTCCGGTCAATCACGGCGGCTCCGGGGGCACCCTCCGCGGTACCGTGTTCAAGATCGAGCGCGGGTGGGCGGGCGAGAAGGTCGCCTACGTCCGGTTGCACGGGGGCGAGCTCGGGTCGCGGGAGAAGGTGTCCGTGTTCCGGCGCGACCAGCACGGAGCCGTCACCGAGATTCCCGGCCGCACCACGGTGGTCGAGGTGTTCGACCGGGGCTCGGCCGTCGTCGAGTCGCGGGCCCGGGCCGGGGACATCGCCAAGGTCTGGGGGCTCAAGGGCATCCGGATCGGCGACCGGCTCGGTTCGGCCGAGGGGCTGGACGGGGAGCACCTGTTCGCGCCGCCGAGCCTGGAGACCGTGATCCGACCCTCCCGGCCCAGCGCGATGCCCGAACTGTACGACGCGCTGCTGCAGTTGGCCGACCAGGACCCGTTCATCAACGTCCGCAAGGACGACGAGGAGCAGGAGATCGCCGTCTCGCTCTACGGTGAGGTGCAGAAGGAGGTCATCGCGGCCACGCTCGCCGACGAGTTCAAGCTGGACGTGGCCTTCGAGGGCACCCGGATCATCTGTGTCGAGCGCCCGATCGGGGTCGGCGAGTCGGTGGAGGAGATCGACTACCGGAGCAAGACCTTCTTCTGGGCCACGATCGGCCTGCGGGTGGAACCCGGGGAGCCGGGATCAGGGGTCGTGTTCCGCCGCTCGGTGGAGCTCGGCTCGCTGCCGCACGCATTCCACAAGGCCGTCGAGGAGGCCGTGCGGGCCACCCTGCAGCAGGGGCTGAACGGCTGGGAGGTGCTGGACATCCTGGTGACCCTCACCCGTTCCGGGTTCGCCAGCCCGGTGAGCGCGGCGGGCGACTTCCGCAAGCTCACGCCGCTCGTGCTGATGAACGCGCTCAAGCAGGCGGGCACGCAGGTGTACGAACCGGTCAACCGCTTCGAGCTGGAGGTGCCGGGTGAGAACGCCAGCGCCGCCCTGCTGAGCCTGGTGGAGTGCGGCGCCACCCCGGAGAGCACCCGGGGCCTGGGCAGCAGCTGCCTGGTGGAGGGGACGATCCCGGCCCGCACGGTGCAGGAGTTCGAGCAGCGGCTGCCGGGCCTGAGCCAGGGCCAGGGCGTGCTGGTCACCCGGTTCCACAGCTTCCAGCCGGTGGTCGGGGCGGCGCCGAGGCGGCGGCGGACCGACCTCAACCCGGTGGACCGCTCGGAGTACATGCTGCGGGCCTTCGGCCGGATCTGACGGGACGTCGCGAAAGCTGAGGGCCCGACCACCGTGACGGTGGTCGGGCCCTCAGCCGTGGCGCACTCCGTCCTCAGTCGAGCAGTGCCACCGCTCGCGTCCAACCCGCCCCCGCCCCGGCGATCTTGACCGGGAACGCCTGCACGGTGAACCCGGTCGGCGCGGGCAGTGCGCCCAGATTGCTCAGACGCTCGATCTGGCAGTACTCCCGCTGCCGGCCCGCGAAATGCGCGGGCCACAGCACGGAACGGTCGCGGGTGCGCTGGAACTCGGCGAGCATGTGCGTGAACGGAGCGTCCAGCCCGAAGGCGTCCGTCCCGATGAGCCGCACGCCGAGGTCGAGCAGAAGGTTCGTCGCCGCCCCGTCCAGGCCCGCGAACCGGGTGAAGTACTCGGGAGTCCCGGCGAGTCGTTCGGCACCGGTGTGCAGCAGCACGATCTCCCCGGCGCTCGGCCGGTGGTCGATCTCGTCGAAGGCGCGCCGCAGCCGGTCCACGCCGACCGTCCCGACCCCGCAGTCGGTGAGGTCCAGCCGGACGCCCGGCCCGATGAACCATTCCAGCGGCAACTCGTCGATGTGGCGCGGCACTCCGTAGGCGGCCCTGCTGCCGTAGTGGGAGGGTGCGTCGACGTGCGTGCCGGTGTGGGTGGTCAGGGTCAGGGTGTCCAGCGAGAGCAGTTCCCCGTCCGGCAGGTCCGCGACGTCGAACTCGAGGCCGTGGTCACGGAGCATGCCCTCGGCCATGTGGCGCGCGCCGTCGGCCGGCGTCAGCACCTCGTGGCGGATGCCGTCCACCTCCCAGGCGTTGGCGTCGATCGTCGAGGAGAGGTCAATGAGGCGCATGCGCGGCTCCTTCCGGCAGCAGGGCGCAGTCCCGCAGGACGTCGAGGCAGCGCTCCGGCCCCCGATCCCGCGCGGCGAGGTGGCCGTCCGGCCGGATCAGCAGGAACTCCCCTGGTGCCAGGCCGAGTTCGCGGCGCAGAATACCCCCGGGGTCGGGCAGCTCGCCCGGGGCTCCGGGGTCGGCGACGGTACGGACGGAGACGGCGGAGCCGAACAGCCGCTCCACCCGGGCGAGCGCCTCCCGGTGCCCGGTGCTCCCGCCCTCGGCCGGGGTGGCGAGCAGGGTCCAGCGGGGGTCGGCGAGTTCGGCGCAGAGCGCGGACCAGCCGGGGTGCCCGGCGGCCGTCCGGGCGTCGCAGCCCACCCGGTCCCCGGGGGAGGGCCGCCCGGCGCGCGAGCCGGCCGGGCGGGTGAGCGGGCTGTCCGGGTAGCCGAGGGCCAGTCCGCAGAAGCCCCGGATCATCCGGCCCTCGACCTTGCGCCGCAGCGGCGTGATCCGGCGCAGCGCCGCGGTGCCCACGGTCAGCAGGGCCGGGGCCAGCGCGGTGCGCAGCGACACCAGGGCGGTGGCCGTGCGGGTGGAGCGCAGCAGCACGGCCCCGGTCGGGACGCGCTCGGCGTCGTAGCTGTCCAGCAGGGCGGGCCCGGCGTGGCCGCGGATCACGTCGGCGAGCTTCCAGGCGAGGTTGTAGGCGTCCTGGATACCGCTGTTCATGCCCTGCCCGGAGGCCGGGCTGTGGACGTGGGCGGCATCCCCGGCGAGGAAGCAGCGGCCCTCGCGCATCCGGGTGATCTGGCGTTGCTGGACGGTGAAGACGGAGAGCCAGGTCGGGGTGCCGACCTGGACGGGGCGCCCGAGCGCCCGGCCGATCTTGTCGGCCAGGCGGCGGCGGACCAGCTCGCGGTCCTCGGCGCCGTCGGTGTCCACCGTGTCCACCACGCGCCACTTGCCGGGCTCGGGGAACGGGACGAGCAGCAGGGTGCCGGGCTCGGTGTGCAGCAGGTGGTTGCTGTCCGGCGGGAGGTCGGCGTCGAGGGTGACGTCGGCGTTGAGCCAGACCTCGGTGGAGTCGCCGATCAGGCGCATCCCGAGCTGCTTGCGCACGGTGCTGCGGCCGCCGTCGGCGCCGACCAGCCAGGGCACCCGGGTCTCCTCGGTGCGCCCGTCGGCGTGGCGGAGGGTGACGAGCACGGAGTCGGGCCCGGGCTGCAGCGCGGCGAGTTCGACGCCCCATTCCACGGGGACGCCGAGTTCGGCGGTGCGCTCGCGCAGCACCTGCTCGGTGACCACCTGGTCGACCATCAGGCTGAACGGGTAACGGGTCGGCAGTGAGCGGTAGTTGGTGTCGAAGCGGATGAGGGTGCGGCCCCGGCGGTGCATGGTGAAGTGGGTGACCCGCCGGCCGAGCGGCAGCAGCCGGTCGAGGGCGCCCATCTGCTCGAGCACCTCCATGGTCCGGGCGTGCACCGCCAGGGCCCGGCTGCTGGTGGCCGGGCCGGGCGCGGCGTCGACCAGCCGGACGGGAACGCCGCGCCTGGCGAGTTCGTGGGCCGCGGTGAGGCCGACCGGGCCGGCCCCCGCGATCAGGACGGCCGGAGCGGGGTCAGCCACGGCGTTCCTCGGCGAAGCGCTTGGCCAGGCCGAGCGTGGCGCGGCTGTTGCCGCCGGCGGCCTCGCGGATGAAGCGGCGGGCGGTGGCGGCGGTGGCGTCCGGGCCGAGGACGGTGGGGACCGCCTCGGGGTTGAGGACGACGGCGTGCCAGGAGGTGACCCGCACTCCGCGGTCGGTCGACTCGACGGTCCAACGGCCGGTGTGGGCGGCCATCATGGAGGGGGTGCGCAGCTGCTTGTAGGCGATGCCGGACTCCGGGAAGCAGATCCGGATGGACTCGGTGGTGTGTTCGGAGCCGTCGGCGGTGCGGGTGTCCATGGACATGTGCTGGATGCCGCCGGCCTCCTCGCGCAGGTCGAGGCGGGCGACGTGGGGCAGCCGGGCGGGCCAGGCGGCGGCGTCCCGCAGGAAGTCGTAGACGGCCTCCGGGGCGGCGTCGACCAGCACCGAGTCCTCGAACTCGAACTCGAACTCGGCGAGCCGGTTCCAGCGTTCGGCGAGGTCCTTGATGCCGGCGAGCTCGCTGCGGCTGTTGCGGTCCGTCGCCTCGCTGATCCAGCGCAGGCCCTGCGGGTCGTCGTCGAGCGCGCTGAACTCGTGGGTGAGGGTGAGGGTGGTGCCGCCGGGGCGCTCGGCGACCTGCCACTCCCCCGCCATCGAGGCGACCGGGGCCGAGGAGGCCTCCTGGCGGAAGCGGATCCGGCGCAGGTCGGCGTCCAGGTCTCGGCGGGACGTCCAGTGCTTGACCTCGCCGTTGGCCCGGGCCCAGATCCGCAGGCGCTCGGCGCCCGGCCCCAGCTCCTCGCGCTCGACGTGGAGGGTGGGGGCGAAGCGCCGCGGCCAGGCCAGGGCGTCGGCGATGACGGTGTAGACGACCTCGGCGGGGGCGTCGACGTCGATCGAGTGGGTGGTGTGCTGGATGGTGCTCATGGGTGGGACCGGCCCTTTCCGTCGGCGGGGTGAAGTTCGGCGGGGTGCGTGGGGTGCGGCTCAGTAGATGCCGAGGCCACCGCAGACGTTGATCGCCTGCGCGGTGACCGACGCGGCGTCGGGGGTGGTCAGGTAGTCGACCATGCCGGCGACCTCCTCCGCGGTGGAGTAGCGGCCGAGCGGGATCTTCTGCTCGAAGCGCGAGAGCACGTCCTCCTCGGTGGTCGCCCAGGTCGCGGCGTACGCCTGGCGGACCCGCACGGCCATCGGCGTCTCGACGTAGCCGGGGCAGACGGCGTTGACCGTGGTGCCGGTGTGGGCGAGTTCCTTGGCCAGCGCCTTGGTGAAGCCGATGACGCCGGCCTTGGAGGCCGAGTAGGGGGCGCCCAGCGGGACACCCTGCTTGCCGCCGGTGGAGGCGACGCTGATGATCCGCCCGTGCCCGGCCGCCTCCATGCCGCCGGTGGTGAGGACCTCGCGGGTGACGCGGAAGACGCTGGTGAGGTTGGTGTCGATCACGTCCTGCCACAGCTCGTCGGTGAGGGTGGAGGTGACGCCACCGCCGTTGCGTCCGGCGTTGTTGACCAGCACGCCGATCGCGCCGAAGCGGTCCACCGCCGCCCGGACGAGCCTGCTCACGTCCGGCGCGGAGCGGACGTCGGCCGCGAGGCCGTCCACCTCCAGGCCCTCGCCGCGCAGGCGGGCGACCGTCTCGGCGACGCCCTGCGCGGTGCGGGCGCAGATGAAGACGCTCAGCCCGCGCCGGGCCAGCCGCTCGGCGCTGGCCAGTCCGATGCCGCTGGTCGCCCCGGTCACCAGGGCGACGTCGCCGGTCGTCACGGTGCTCATCGCATCGATCTCCTGTCTCGCTCACGGATCGCGGGCCCGGGCGGGCCCGCCGGTCGGGGCCCGCCCCCGCGCCCCGTCGGGAACCCGGGGGGACAGGCCCCGGGCCGACCCTGCCCGGACGGCTTCGACTGCGGTTCGAGCGCGCCGCACACGCCGACCGCTCCAACGGGATTCGAAGCGCGGGTGGGAGCGTCGGCGCTGCCCAACCACCGACGCAACGAGGAGGCCCGGAGCATGACCGGTTCGCTCTACGAGGAGGTCCAGCACTTCTACGGGCGGCAGATGCGCCACCTGGACGAGGGTGAGGTCACCGAGTGGGCCGCGACCTTCACCGAGGACGGCGTGTTCGCCGCCAACGCCCGCCCGCACCCGCAGGAGGGGCGCGCGGCGATCGAGCAGGGCGCCCGGGAAGCCGCGCAGCGCCTGGCCGATGCCGGAATCCGGCACCGGCACTGGCTGGGGATGCTGGAGGTCGCCGCGCAGCCGGACGGCCTGGTGCTCGCCAAGACCTACGCGCTGATCGTCGCGACGCCCAAGGGCGGGCCGGCCGCCGTGCACCTGAGCTGCAGCTGTGAGGACCAGCTGGTGCGCGTCGACGGCGAGTTGAAGGTCCGGCACCGCCGGGTGCACCGGGACGACCTGCCCGCCTGAGAGGAGGCCACCGTGGACCTCCCACGGGACAGTACGACCTTCGGTCCGCCGCTGGACGTGGTGGCGGAGCTGATCGGCGGGCCCCGGATCGACGACCTCGTCCGTCGCGCGGCTGAGCTGACGCCTCGTCATGTAGCTCTGGTGCACGGTGACCTGGTGCTCGACCACGCCGCGCTGGAGGCCCGGGTGAGCGACTGCGCCGAGGCGCTGCGCGCCGCGTTCGGCGGTCCCGGCACGGTCATCGCGATCGCCGCCGAACTGACCGTCGACTTCGCCGTCACCTTCCTGGGCATCTCCCGCTCCGGGAACACCAGCGCCATGTTCAACCCGCTCGTCCCGGACGACACCCTGGTGCACGTCCTGAACTCCTGCGGCGCCCGGGCGGCCGTGCTGTCGCCCCGGATGCACCGCCGTGTCCTGGCCCTGCGGGACCGGCTGCCGCTGCTGCGGCAACTGGTGGTGACCGCCGACGCGCTCGACGGCACGCCCGTCCTGGACGCCCTGGAGCGCACCGCCGTCCCGGCCGGCGAGGTGGTGGAGACCGCCTGCCTGCAGTTCACCAGCGGCACCACCGGCGCGCCGAAGACCGTCCGGCTCAGCCACCGCAACCTGCTGGTGAACGCGGCGCAGTCGGCGCACGCCCACCGGCTGACGGCCGACGCCGTCTCGCTCAACAACCTGCCCTCCTTCCACCTGATGCACCTGAACACCGCGCTCGCGGTCGGCGCGACGCACGTGCTCTGCCCGGAGGAGGACCGCGCGGCGCTGGTGGGACTGGCCCGTACCTGGCGGGCCTCGCACCTGTACAGCCTGCCGGTGCGGTTGTCCCGGCTCGCCGGGGACGAGCGGCTGCCCGGCTTCCGCATCCCCTCGCTACGGGCGGTGCTGTCCGGTGGATCGGCGCTGCCGCCCCGGACGACGACCGCCCTGCAGGAGCACTTCGGGGTGCCGGTCGTCCAGGGCTACGGCCTCGCCGAGACGTCCCCGTCGACGCACTTCGACCTGCCCGAGGGGCCCACCCTCGGCTCCAGTGGGCCCCCGGTCGCCGGGACGGCCTGCCGGATCGTGGACGTGCGCACCGGCGCGGTGCTGCCGGTGGGCGAGCGCGGTGAGATCCAGGTCCGGGGCCCGCAGTTGATGCTGGGCTACCTGGGCGACGGGCCCACCGACGCCGTCGACGCGGACGGCTGGTTCCGCACCGGTGACGTCGGCCGGATCGACGAGGCCGGCCGCCTGTTCGTCGTCGACCGGATCAAGGACGTCTTCAAGTGCGACAACTGGCTGGTGTCGCCGACCGAGATCGAGCGGGTGCTGATGCGGCACCCGGCCGTCGCCGACTGTGTGGTCTTCGACCAGCCCGACGAGCTGAGCGGCGCCGTCGCCGTCGGCCTCGTCGTGCCGCGCGGCGAGGGCGTCGACCCGGCCGCCCTGGCCGCGTTCGCGAACGCCCGGCTCCCCTACTACGAGCACCTGAAGCAGCTGCGCCTGGTGGAGGGCATCCCGCGCTCCGCCACGGGCAAGGTCCAGCGGCGCGAGCTCCGTGACCGGCTGTTCGGCTCCCTCTGACCCGCACCACCCCACCCGTCCGACCCACCACAGGAGGAACACCGTGTACACCTTCATCAACCGTTTCACCGTCACCGGGGACGTCGCCGAGTTCGAGACGCTCGTCGGCGAGATCAGCGAGTTCATGAGCGGCCGGCCCGGCTTCCGCTCGCACCGGCTGTACCGCTGCGCCACGGACGCCTCGGTGTACGTGGAGACCGCCGAGTGGGACGACGCGGCCTCGCACCGGGCGGCGACCGGCTCGCCGGAGTTCCGCGCCCGGGTCGGCAAGGTGATGAGCCTGGCCAAGGCCGAGCCGGCCCCGTTCGACCTGCTCGCGCAGCACGGCGCCTGAGAGGGGGAGCACCATGACGGACAACGGCGAGATCATTGCGCAGCCGGTGATCCAGCTGCGCGAGCTGGGGCTGGCGGCGGCCGGCGCCGCCGCCGTGCGGGCCGCGGCCCGGCTGGGCCTGGCTGACGCCCTGGGCGAGGAGCCCGCCGGCGCGGCCGAGCTGGCCCGGGCCGTGAACGCGGACCCGGACACCCTGCAGCGGCTGCTGCGCGCCCTGGCCTGCTACGGCGTGTTCGCCGAGCAGCCGGACGGTCGGTACGTGCACACCGGCGCCTCCCGGCTGCTGCGCGAGGACACCCCGCGCAGCCTGAAGGACATGGTGCTCTGGGGCACCGAGCCGTGGACCTGGGAGCTGTGGGGCCACCTCGACGAGGCGGTGCGCACCGGCAAGGCCGTCTTCCCCGAGCTGCACGGCATGGACTTCTTCGACCACCTGCACGCCCACTCCCCCGAGTCGGCGGCCGTGTTCGACCGGGCGATGACCCAGTCCAGCCGGCTCTCCGCGCTCGCGTTGGCCGACCGGCTGGACCTCGGCGGGGTCGGCACGGTGGTGGACATCGCCGGTGGCCAGGGGCACGTGCTGGCCACCCTGCTGGAGCGCAACCCCGGTCTGCGCGGCACCCTGCTGGACCTGCCCGAGGTCGTCTCCGGGGCCGACGCCCGGCTGCGGCCGGGCGGTGCGCTGGCCGGGCGCGCCACGCTGCTCGGCGGCGACTGCCGGCGGGAGATCCCGGTGCAGGCCGACGTCTACCTGCTGAAGAACATCCTGGAGTGGGACGACGAGAGCACCGTCCTGACGCTGCGCAACGTCGTCCGGGCGGCTGCTCCGGGCAGCCGGGTGATCGTGGTCGAGAACCTGGTGGACGGCAGCCCCGAGCTGCGGTTCACCACGGCGATGGACCTCCTGCTGCTGCTCAACGTCGGCGGCCGCAAGCACACCAGGGCCGGCCTGGTCTCGCTGATCGAGGAGGCGGGCCTGACCCGGGCCGAGGTCCGTCCGGTCAACTCCTACCTGCACCTGGTGGAGAGCGTGGTGCCCGAACGGGGCTGACCCGCCCGCCCACGGCCGCCGCCCCCGGACCCGTCCGGGGGCGGCGGCCGTGCTGTCCGGGGCGGCGGCCCTCGCACTGTCCGGGGCGGCGGTGAGCCCCGTCGGCACGGCCGACGGGGCTCGGGGGCGGAACGGGAAGGGGAGCGGGGTCAGATGCCCTCGGCGAGCCGCTTCACCGCCTGCTCGACCCGCTCGTCGGTCTCGGTGACGGCCACCCGCACGTGCCGGGCGGCCGCAGCGCCGTAGAACTCACCGGGCGCCACCAGGATGCCGCGGTCGGCCAGCGCACCGACGGTCGTCCAGCACGGCTCGTCCCTGGTCGCCCAGAGGAACAGCGCACCGGCCGAGTGCTCGATCCGGAAGCCGGCGTCCACCAGCGCCCCGCGCAGCAGCTCGCGCCGCCGGGCGTAGCGCTGGCGCTGGGCCGCCAGGTGCGCGTCGTCACCGAGCGCGGCGACCATGGCGGCCTGCACCGGGGCGGGGACCATGTGGCCGGCGTGCTTGCGCACCTCCAGCAGCGTCGCGATGACGGCCGGGTCGCCGGCGGCGAAGCCCGCCCGGTAGCCGGCCAGGTTGAAGCGCTTGGACAGCGAGTGCACCGCCAGTACGCCGTGGTGGTCGCCGCCGGTGACCTCGGCGTGGAGCACCGAGCGGGTCGAGCGCTCCCACACGTGGTCCAGGTAGCACTCGTCGTTGACCACCAGGGTGCCGCGCTCGCGCGCCCACTCGACGACCGCGCGCAGTTCGGCGGCGTCGAGCACCCGGCCCTCCGGGTTGGACGGGGAGTTCAGCCACAGCAGGCGCGGCGCGGGGCCGTCGTAGCTCAGCGGGTCGTCCGTCCGGACGAAGGTGGCACCGGCCAGTCGAGCGCTCACCTCGTAGGTGGGGAAGGACAGTTGGGGGGCGAGGACGACGTCCCCCGGGCCCAGGCCCAGCATGGTGGGCAGCCAGGCGATCAGCTCCTTGGTGCCGACCGCCGGGATCACGGCCTCCGGCTCGACGCTCACGCCCTCGCGGCGCAGCAGCCAGGCCGCGGCGGCGGCCCGCAGCGCGGGCGTGCCCTCGGTGGACGGGTAGCCCGGGGCGTCGGCCGCGGCGGCCAGGGCCGCGCGCACGGCCTCCGGGGTCGGGTCGACCGGGTCACCGAGCGCCAGGTTGACCAACCCGTCGGGGTGGGCGGCCGCGCGCCTGCGGTACGGGAACAGAACGTCCCAGGGGAACTTCGGCAGCCGCTCGATCATGCCTGCGCCCCCGCCCCGACGTTGCGGGCCAGCGGCGGAGCCTGGCAGTCGGAGTCGATGCCCCAGGAGACGATCCGCTCCGGCGTGATCCGGATCAGCTCGTCGTCGACGTGCGGCAGGATCTCCTTGCCGCCGGTCGCCAGCGCGACGGCGGTGCCCCGGATCTCGATCCCGCGGACGACCCAGCGCTGCGCGTCCACGATGTCGTCCACCACCAGCGACACCCGCGGATGCCCCTGCACGTGGCGGTACTTGAGGCTGCGGGCCATGCCGCGCCCGGTCACGTCGACGGTGCCGAGCTCGGCGTTGTAGTGGAAGCCCAGCGGGACGACGTGCGGCTGTCCCCGGCCGTCCACGGTGGCCAGGCGGGCGAGCGGCTGCGAGGCCAGGTAGGCGGCCTCTTTCGCGGTGAATGGCATGGCTGTCCTCGGTGTCTGCGGGTCAGGGTCGGCGCCCACGCTAGGCAGCCTGCTTCGAGCGGCCTTGGTGCCGTTCGGCCTGCTCGCGTACCCGCGCTGGACTCCGGCTCGAAGTCCGGCTGACACGGTGAGGCCGTCGTACCGGACCGAGACGGGAGGTCGCGTTGGACTGCGATGTGGTGGTGGCGGGAGCGGGGCCGACGGGCCTGATGCTCGCCTGCGAACTGGCCCTGGGCGGAGCCCGGGCGGTGGTGGTGGAACGGCGCCGCGAGCCGGAGAAGCACTCCAAGGCCATGGGCATGCAGGGCCGCACCGTGGAACTGCTCGAACTGCGCGGGCTGCTCGACCGCTTCAAGGAGGGCGCGGGCGTGCTGCAGGGCGGCAACTTCGCCAGCCTGGGCGTGCCGATGCGCTTCGAGGAGTTCGACACCCGCCACCCGTACGTGCTGCTGGTGCCCCAACTGCGCACCGAGGAGCTGCTCGCCGAACGGGCCCGCGAACTGGGCGTGCGGATCGTGCGCGGCTCGGGCGTCACCGGCTTCGCCCAGGACGCCGACGGGGTCACCGTCGAGACGGACACGGGCCTGCTTCGGGCACGGTACCTGGTCGGCTGCGACGGCGGCGGCAGCACCGTCCGCAAGGCCGCCGGCATCGGCTTCACCGGACAGGACCCGCACATGTACGCCCTCATCGGCGACATGCGCTTCAGCGGCGACCTGCCGCGCGGCGAGGGCCTCGGCCCAATGCGGCCGGTGGGCCTGGTCAACCCCGCCAAGCGGTCCTGGTTCGGCGCCTTCCAGCACCAGCCGGGCGTCTACCGGGCCACCGTCGCCTGGTTCGACCGGCCCTTCGCCGACCGCCGCGCCCCGGTCACCGAGGAGGAGATGCGCGCCGCACTGGTCGAGCACACCGGCAGTGACCACGGGATGCACGACGTCACCTGGCTGTCCCGCCTCACCGACGTCTCCCGGCTGGCCGACTCCTACCGGCTGGGCCGGGTGCTGCTGGCCGGCGACGCCGCGCACATCCACCTGCCGGCCGGCGGCCAGGGGCTCAACCTGGGCTTCCAGGACGCCGTCAACCTCGGCTGGAAGCTGGCCGCCGTGGTCCGCGGCCACGGCACCGAGGAGCTGCTGGACAGCTACGGCCGCGAGCGTCGCCCGATCGCCGACGGCGTGGTGCGCAACACCCGCACCCAGGCCGTCCTGATCGACCCGGACCCGCGGTACGAGGCACTGCGCCAGACCTTCCGCGACCTGATGGCGCTGCCCGACACCAACCGCCACATCGCCGGCATGCTCTCCGGCTTCGACGTCGCCTACGGCGGCGGCGACCACCCTCTGGTCGGCCGCCGGATGCCGGACGCCGAGCTGATCACCGCGGACGGGCCGCGGAGGATCAGCGATTGCTTCGCCGGGGCCCGCGGTCTGCTGCTGCTCCCCGGACAGGGCCCGACCGCCTCGCCGCTGGCCGCCTGGGCGGACCGCGTGGACACCCTGACCGTCAAGTCGGGCGGCCCGGACCCGGACACCGCCCACCTCGTCCGCCCGGACGGCTACGTGGCCTGGGCCGGCGAAGCGGCCCGCACCGAGGAACTGCACCACGCCGCGACCACCTGGTTCGGCGCGGCGGCCTGATCCCCCTCCCCCTGAGAAAGGACGCACGATGACCTCGTCCACCGACAGCGCCGCCGCCCGCGCGCGCCGGATCGTCGCCCTCAACACCGCCTACTTCCAGGCGAAGGCGCTGCAGAGCGCGGTCGAGCTCGGCCTCTTCGAGCTGCTCGCCGAGCGCTCCGCCGGGCTCGACCAGATCCGCGCCGAACTGGGCGTCCGGCACCGGCTGTTCAAGGACTTCCTGAACGCCCTGGTCGGCCTCGGCCTGCTGGACGAGCAGGACGGCGGCTACCGGGCCTCCGAGCTCGCCCGGGAGTTCCTGCTCCCCGGCCCCACGTACCTCGGCGGCACCGCCCGCCAGCACGCTCGGCTGCACTACCACGCCTGGGCGCAGCTGACCGACGCGCTGCGCGACGGCAAGGCCAAGTCGGCCGTGGCCGCGCAGGGCCAGCTGGCCTACCCCAAGCAGTACGAGGACCTGGACCGCGCCCGGCAGATCATGCTGCACATGGACGCCCACAACGGTTTCACGGCCGACGAGTTGGCGCGCGCGATCGACTGGAGCCGGTACACCTCCTTCGTGGACGTCGGCGGCGGGCGCGGCAACGTCGCCTCCCGGATCGTCACCGCCCACCCGCACCTGCGCGGCGGGGTCTTCGACCTGCCGGCGCTGCGCCCGCTCTTCGAGGAGCTGGTGGCCTCGGCCGGAACCGCCGACCGGGTGGACTTCCACGGCGGTGACTTCTTCGCCACCGACCTGCCGGAGGCGGACGTGGTGATCTTCGGTCACGTCCTGCCGGACTGGCCGGTCGGGGACCGCAGGGAGCTGCTGCGCCGCGCCCACAAGGCGGTGCGCCCGGGCGGCCTGGTGGTGCTGTACGACGCCATGATCGACCCGGAGGAGCGCGACCCGGAGGTCCTGCTGCAGCGGATCAACCACACCATGATCCGGGACGAGGCCGGGGCGTACTCGCTGCAGGAGGCCCGCGCCTACCTGGAGGAGGCCGGCTTCACCGTCGACCGGATCGCCGCCTCCGACACCATCACCCGCGACCACTTCGCCATCGGCGTCAAGTCGGTCTGAAGGAAAAGGAGTTCGACATGACCGACACAACCGCGGATCAGACGCGGCACGGCGACCGGCCGTACGACGTCGTCATCATCGGCAGCGGGCTGTCGGGCACCATGCTCGGCTCGATCCTCGCCAAGCACGGCTTCCGGATCATGCTGCTGGACGGTGCCCACCACCCCCGCTTCGCCGTCGGCGAGTCCACCATCGGGCAGACGCTGGTGGTGCTGCGGCTGATCTCGGACCGGTACGGGGTGCCGGAGATCGCCAACCTGGCGAGCTTCCAGGACGTCCTCGCCAATGTCAGCAGTTCGCACGGGCAGAAGAGCAACTTCGGCTTCATGTTCCACCGGGACGGCGAGGAGCCGGACCCGAACGAGACCAGCCAGTTCCGCATCCCCTCGATCGTCGGCAACGCGGCCCACTTCTTCCGCCAGGACACCGACTCCTACATGTTCCACGCCGCGGTGCGCTACGGCTGCGACGCCCGGCAGTACTACCGGGTGGAGAACATCGAGTTCGACGACGGCGGGGTGACCGTCTCCGGCGCGGACGGCAGCACCGTCCGGGCCCGCTACCTGGTCGACGCCAGCGGCTTCCGCTCGCCGCTGGCACGGCAGTTGGGGCTGCGGGAGGAGCCGAGCCGGCTCAAGCACCACGCCCGCTCGATCTTCACCCACATGGTCGGAGTGGACGCGATCGACGACCACGTGGACACGCCGGCCGAGCTTCGCCCGCCGGTGCCGTGGAACGACGGGACGATGCACCACATCTTCGAGCGCGGCTGGATGTGGATCATCCCGTTCAACAACCACCCCGGGGCCACCAACCCGCTGTGCAGCGTCGGCATCCAGCTCGACGAGCGCCGCTACCCCGCCCGGCCGGACCTGACGCCCGAGGAGGAGTTCTGGTCCCACGTGGACCGCTTCCCGGCGGTGCAGCGGCAGTTGAAGGGCGCCCGCAGCGTGCGCGAGTGGGTGCGAACGGACCGCATGCAGTACTCCTCGAGCCGGACGGTCGGCGAGCGCTGGTGCCTGATGTCGCACGCGGCCGGCTTCATCGACCCGCTCTTCTCCCGCGGCCTGTCCAACACCTGCGAGATCATCAACGCGCTGTCCTGGCGGCTGATGGCCGCGCTGCGCGAGGACGACTTCGCGGTCGAGCGCTTCGCCTACGTGGAGGAACTGGAGCAGGGCCTGCTGGACTGGAACGACAAGCTGGTCAACAACTCCTTCATCTCCTTCTCGCACTACCCGCTGTGGAACTCGGTCTTCCGGATCTGGGCCTCGGCCAGCGTGATCGGCGGCAAGCGCATCCTCAACGCACTGACCAGGACCAAGGAGACCGGCGACGACAGCCACTGCCAGGCGCTGGACGACAACCCGTACCCGGGCCTGTGGTGTCCGCTGGACTTCTACAAGGAGGCCTTCGACGAGCTCACCGAGCTGTGCGAGGCCGTGGACGCCGGGCACACCACGGCCGAGGAGGCCGCGCGGGTGCTGGAGCAGCGGGTCCGCGAGTCGGACTGGATGCTGCCGGCCCTGGGCTTCAACGACCCCGACACCCACCACATCAACCCGACGGCGGACAAGATGATCCGGATCGCGGAGTGGGCCACCGGTCACCACCGCCCGGAGATCCGTGAGCTGCTGGCCGCCAGCGCCGAGGAGGTCAGGGCGGCGATGCGGGTCAAGCCGTAACACGAGGGGCAACGGCGAGGGCCGCGTCCGGGGAGGTGCTCCCGGACGCGGCCCTCGCCGTTCGCCGCACGCGGGCGGGCTCAGCCCTCGGCCGCCAGGGTCAGGGCGGCCGTCCGCGGATCCTCCTCCACCGGCCAGCGGGCGTAGGAGCGGCGCCAGTACATCAGCGGGCTGGGCACCTCGGGCCGGGGCCCGCCGGCCACCACCGCGCCGATCACGATGGTGTGGTCGCCCGCGTCGAGGGCCGCGGCGACCCGGCACTCGGCGTGCGCGACGACGTCGGCCGACATGACCGGCACGCCACCGGCGCTGCCCGGCTCCCACCGGACGTCCCGGAAGCGGTCGTCCACGGGCGCGGCGAAGCGCGCGGACGTGGACTCCCCTCCGCCGCGCAGCACGTTGACGGCGAACTCGCCGCGCTCCAGGAGGGCCTTCAGCACCCGGCTGTCGCGGTTGATGCAGACCAGCAGCAGGGGCGGGGCCTTGGAGACGCTGCAGGCGGCCGAACAGGTCAACCCGTACGGCTCCCCGTCCGGTCCCAGGGTCGTCACCACGGTGACCCCGGTCGGCAGGGCGCCCATGATCGACAGGAAGGTGTCGCCGTCCACCAGGCCGGGGGCCAGGTCCAGCGGCAGGGACAGGGGTTCGGGGGGCATCGGTCCTCCACTCTCGGCGGGTCGGTGCCCCCATGCTCGCGGGGCGCCTTCGAGCCGGCGCCGGGCCGTCGTCGGGCCCTCCGCGCACGCGAACGGGCGCGCGCGAGGGCGCGCGGACGCGGACGGAGCCGGAGCGGAAAAGCGCGTACCCCCGGCACGGGGGTGACCGGGGGTACGCGGGTTCAGGGGGTGCGCGTGCGCGCGCTCACTCCTCGTCGCGCAGTTCCCGCAGCGGGAAGGTGAGCAGGAAGCCCACCGCAAGGATCAGGCCGCCGACCAGGAACATCGTGTCGAAGCCCGAGGTGAAGGCGTCGACCGCCGAGGCGCTCAGGCCGCCGGTGGAGTCCGGGTCGGAGAGCGCACGGCGCACGGCCTCGTCCGGGTCGGCCCCGTCGAGCCTGCCGGCGGCGACGCCGAACAGCACCGACATGAAGACGGCGGCGCCGCTCGTGCCGCCGAGCTGGCGGAACAGACCGGAGGCGGCGTTGGCCACGCCCAGCTCGGACTTGGGCGCCGAGCTCTGGATCGCCAGGGTGATGACGGTCTGGGAGAGCCCGATGCCGAAGCCCAGCCAGGCCGCGATCACCACGATCACCGCGAGCGGGGTGTCCGCGCCCGCGGCGGAGAGCGACAGCAATGCTCCGGCCATCGAGCCGAGGCCCACGATCGCGGGCTTCTTGTAGCGGTTCCACTTCTTGATGATCTTGGCGCAGATCGTCTGGGAGACGATCGCCCCGGTCATCACCGGGATGATCACCAGTCCGGCGACGGTGGCACTGCGCCCCTGCACCAGCTGCAGGAACAGCGGCAGGGTGGAGACCGTACCGAAGATGCCGACGCCGATGGTGAAGTTGACGGCCGTGGCCATCGTGATGCCACCGCGCCGGAACAGCCGCAGCGGGACCATCGCCTCCAGCCCGCGGGCCCGCTCGGCGAGCACGAACAGCACCAGGCCGATCAGCGAGACGGCGAACAGCGTCAGCGAACGCGCCGATCCCCAGCCCCAGTCGAGGCCCTCCTCCGCCACGATCAGCAGCGGCACCAGGCAGAGCGCCAGGGTGAGCGCCCCCCGGAAGTCGATCGGGTGGTCCACCCTGCGGTGCGGCAGGTTGAGCGCCTTGCGCACGCTGAGCAGCGCCACGAGACCGAGCGGCACGTTGATCAGGAAGGCCCAGCGCCAGCCGGTCACCCCGAGGATCTCGCCGGCGCCCGCGAACAGGCCCCCGACGAGCGGGCCGAGCACACTGGCCGCCACCCAGGCCATCATCAGGTACGAGAAGTAGCGCCCGCGCTCGCGCACCGGGGCGAGGTCGGCGATGACGGCCGTCGGCAGCGACATCAGCCCGGCGCCGCCGAAGCCCTGGAGGACGCGGGCGATCGCCAGCGTCTCCATCGAGTTCGCCATCGCGCAGGCCGCCGAGCCGACGATGAAGACCGCGATCGCCGCCAGATAGAGCGGCTTGCGGCCGTAGATGTCGGACAGCTTGCCGTAGAACGGCATCGCGATCGTGGAGCTGACCAGGTAGCCGGTGATCACCCAGGCCTGGACGGTCTGGCCGTGCAGTTGGTCGCCGATCGTACGCAGCGCGGTGGAGACGATCGTCTGGTCGAGTGCGGCGAGCAGCACGGCCAACAGGAGCCCGGACAGCGCGGTGATGATCTGGCGGTGAGTGAAGCCGGCGGGGCCGCCGGCCTCGTCCGCGACGGCCTCGCCGGTCTGCGAGGTGGCGTTCGCCATTCCCATTTCTCCCACCGAATTCGACAAGGTCTTGTCGAACTGAGCGTAGTGGCTACCGTGGCGGAATGACAAGTTCTTGCCGAAATCCCGGCCCGGACGAGGCTAGGCTGGCCGTGGAGAGCCTGCGATTAGGCTGCCCCCATGACCGATCTCTCCCCCGCGGCCGAGACCTTGAGTGACATCACCACCGAACTGTTCGCCGTCAACGGAGCCCTGCTGCGCGCGGGCGACGCGCTGTCCGCCCGCTTCGGGCTCACCTCCGCGCGCTGGCAGGTCCTCGGGCTGCTGGCCGAGGGGCCGCAGAGCGCCGCCCACCTGGCGCGCGAGCGCGGGCTGCGCCGCCAGGCCGTCCAGCAGACCGTGGTGAAGCTGGTCGAGGAGGGCCTGGTCAGCACCTCCCCCAACCCGGCCGACCGGCGGGCCCCGTTGGTCTCGCTGACCGCCAAGGGCACCGACGCCCTCGCCCGGATCGAACCCGCCGAACGCCTGTGGATGGAGCACCTCGCGGGCGGCCTGGATCCGGACGACCTGAAGGCCACGCTGCGGCTGCTGCGTGGCCTTCGGGCGGTCCTGGCCGAGGGGCTGCCCCCGACGGCGGTCGGCGGCGCGGACGCCGCCGACGTCACAGGTCCAGCGTGACCTCGTACTCGGCGAGCCAGGAGTTGAGCCACAGCACCAGCTCCAGACTGCCCCGGTCGTAGGGCCGGCTCACCGCCCCGGTCGGACGGGCAGCCGCGGCCAGGGCCCGCTCGCGGTCCAGCAGCGGCAGCACCGGAGCGTCCGGATCGGCGAGCACCCCGGCCAGTTCGGCCCGCAGGGCGCCCTCGTAGCCCGGATCCTGGGTCGCCGGGTACGGGGTCTTCACCCGCTCGACCACCGAGCGCGGCAGCAGGTCGGCCACCGCCGCCCGCAGCAGGCTCTTCTCCCGGCCGTCGAAACTCTTCATCTCCCAGGGCACGTTGAAGACGTACTCCACGAGCCGGTGGTCGCAGAACGGCACCCGCACCTCGAGGCCGACCGCCATGCTCATCCGGTCCTTGCGGTCGAGCAGGGTCTGCACGAAGCGGGTCAGGTTCAGGTGACCGATCTCGCGCATCCGCCTCTCGGGCGCCGACTCACCCGGCAGCACCGGCACTTCGGCGAGCGCCTCGGCGTACCGGGCCGCCCGGTAGCCGTCCAGGTCGAGCTTGTCCAGCAGACCCGCCTGGAACAGCGAGCTGCCGCCGAAGTAGCGCGCCGAACCCGGGGTGAGCCACGGGAAGGTGGCCGCCCGCAGGGCCAACGGGTTGCGGAACCACCGGTAGCCGCCGAAGAGTTCGTCCGCGGCCTCGCCGGACAGCGCCACCGTGACGTTCTCCCGCACCGCGCGGAAGAACAGGTAGAGCGAGGGCCACATGTCGCCCCAGTACGCGGGCGGCAGGTCGGTGGCGCGCAGCACCGCGGAACGCACCGCCGGGTCCGACAGGCCGGGGCTGTCCAGCAGCACCTCCAGGTGGTCCGCTCCGACGTGCCCCGCCAGCTCGCGCACGTACGGCGCGTCCGCCTCCCGCCGGACGGCGTCGGAGGCGAAGGCGTCGGCGGCGCCCCGGAAGTCCACCGAGAAGGAGCGCACCGGCCCGCTGCGGGCGGCCAGCGCCGTCACGGCCGACGAGTCCAGGCCGCCGGAGAGCAGCGTGCCCAGCGGGACGTCCGAGACCAGCTGACGGGTGACGGTGTCGGCGAGCAGGTCACGGACGGTGCCGATGGTCGTCGGCAGGTCGTCGGTGTGCTCGCGGGCCTCCAGCCGCCAGTACGTCTGCCGGCGCACCCCGCCGCGCCCCACCCGGACGAGCTGACCCGGACGGACCTCGACGAGCCCGGAGAAGACGGCCGCCTCGGGCGTCTTCACCATGTCCAGCACCTCGCACAGCCCGTCCGGGCCGACCCGGCGGGACAGGGTCCGGTCCGCCAGGACGGCCTTGGGCTCCGAGCCGAAGCGCACGCCGGCGGCGGTCGGCCAGTAGTAGAGCGGCTTGACGCCCATCCGGTCGCGGACCAGCAGGAGTTCCTCGCTGTGCTCGTCCCAGACGGCGAAGGCGAACATCCCGTTGAGCCTCTCGACCAGCGCGGCGCCCCACTGGAGGTAGCCGCGCAGGACGACCTCGGTATCGCAGGACGTCCTGAACCGGTGGCCGTGCGAGGTGAGTTCGGCGCGCAGCTCACGGAAGTTGTAGATCTCGCCGCTGAAGGTGATCGCCGCGCCGCGGCCCTCGTGTTCCGCGGTCATCGGCTGCCGGCCGTGCTCGGGGTCGATCACCGACAGGCGCCGGTGACCGAGCCCGGCCGCGCGGCCGAACCAGAGGCCCTCGGCGTCCGGCCCCCGGCAGGCCATGGTGTCGGTCATCGCCTGGAGCAGGTCCCGGCGGTGTTCGGCCGGGGCGTCGTAGTCGACCACCCCCACGATTCCGCACATGCTCAGCCGGCCGTGGCGAGACCGAGGTTGACCGCGTCCAGGAGCATCCGCGGCGTGGTGGCCTCCACCACGGTCTCGTCGGGCAGGGTGATGCCGCGCTCGCGCTCGATGGTGTTGAGGGTGTTGAACAGGGCGAGCGAGTCGTAGCCGAGGTCGGCGAAGGGGACGTCCAGGATGTCGTCGAGGGCGACGCCCTCGTCGGCTCCGGCAGCCTCCTTCAGCACGGCGATCAGGTCGTCAAGGGTGAACTCTGCCATGGCTGTTCCTCACATCGGTGGGTCGGTCTGTCGAATCCGGAAGGTCAGGCGGGCGGGCGGCCGGCCCGGTCAACTGGTCAGTACGAGAGCGCTGTTGAAGCCGCCGTGGCCGCGGGCGAGGACCAGCGCGCTGCCCAGCCGGGCCGGCCTCGGCCGGTCCCGCACCAGGTCGAGGTCCGGGTGGGCCGGCTGGCCGATGTGCACGGACGGCGGGATCACCCCGTCCCGCAGGGAGAGCAGCGCGGCCGCGACGTCCAGCGGGGCGCCACCGGCCAGCAGCCGGCCGGTCATCGTCTTGGGCGCCGTCACCGGCACCCCGCGCGGGCCGAACACCGCGCCCAGCACCTCGGCCTCGGCGCGGTCCTGCTCGGCCACGCCGCTGGCGTCGGCGAAGACCACGTCGACGTCGGAGGGGCCGATCCCGGCGTCGGCGAGCGCCGTGTCGATCGCCCGGCGCAGCCCGGGCGGGCGCCCGGAGCCGGGTCGGGGGTCGAAGGTGGCCGCGTAGCCGGCGATCCGCCCGTAGTGGCGGTGCTGCCCGCGCTCGGCGGCGCCGTCCGGGGTCTCCAGCACGAGCAGTGCGCCGCCCTCGCCCGGCACCCCGCCGGAGGCGTCGGCGTCGAAGGGCAGGAAGGCCCGCTGCGGGTCCCGCCGGGGGCTGACCGTGCCGCTGCGGCTGAGGCAGAGCCACGACCAGGGGCAGAGCGAGCCGTCCACCGCGCCGGCCAGCATCAGCGCGGTGCCCTCGCGCACGTGCCGGCGGGCCTTGGCCAGCGCGTCCAGGCCGCCCGCCTGCTCGGCCACCAGGGCCGAACCGGGGCCGCGCATGCCGTGCCGGATCGAGATCTGCCCGGTGTTGACCGGGTAGAACCACGCGAAGGACTGGTAGGCGCTGACGTAGGCCGGGCCCTTGCTCCACAGCGCCTGGAGTTCCTTCTGGCCGAACTCGAAGCCGCCGGCCGAGGCGGCCGTCACGACGCCGGCGGAGAAGTCCGGCATCGTCGTCGGGTCCGCCCCCGCGTCGGCGAGCGCCTCCTCGGCCGCGACCAGGGCCAGCCGCGTCATGTGGTCGGTCTGCGGCAGCAGTCGGCCCGGCAGGTGTTCCTCCGGCGTGAAGTTCACCTCGCCGGCCACGTGCGCCCGGTACCCGGTGGAGTCGAAGCGGGTCAGCGGCCCGAGACCGGACCGGCCCGCCAGTGTGGCGTCCCAGTACTCCGCAACGCCCCAGCCGTTCGGTGCCACCACGCCGATCCCGGTCACCACGACGTCGGTCATCCCCGGCTCCACTCCGGCTCGGCGAGCACGATCGCGCTCTGGAAGCCGCCGAAGCCGCTCGCCACGCTGAGCACCGTGCGCACCCGCTGTTCCCGCGCCACCAGCGGCACGTAGTCGAGGTCGCACTCGGGATCGGGCACGTGCAGGTTGGCCGTGGGCGGCACCACCGAGTGCTCGATCGCCAGCGCGCTGGCGGCGAACTCCAGGGCGCAGACCGCGCCCAGCGAGTGTCCGATCATCGACTTGATCGAGCTGACCGGCACCCGGTAGGCGTGGTCGCCCAGGCTCTTCTTGAACGCGGCGGTCTCGTGCCGGTCGTTCTGCTTGGTCGCCGAGCCGTGCGCGTTGACGTAGCCGACGTCCTCGGGGTTCATCCGGCTGCGGTCGAGCGCGACCCGGATAGCCTCGGCCATCTCGTTCCCGTCGACCCGCAGCCCGGTCATGCTGTAGGAGTTGCAGCGCCCGGCGTAGCCGGTGACCTCGGCGTAGATGTGCGCGCCGCGCCGGATCGCGTGCTCCCGCTCCTCCAGCACGAACATCGCCGCGCCCTCGCCGAGGGCGAAGCCGTTGCGGGTCAGGTCGAAGGGGCGCGAGGCGCTCTCGGGTTCGTCGTTGCGCGGGGTGGTCGCCTTGATCGCGTCGAAGCAGGCCACCGTGATCGGGGAGATCGCCGCGTCCGAGGCGCCGGCCAGCATCACGTCGGCCGCGTCGTCGCGGATCAGGTCGCAGGCGTGCGCGATCACGTCGATCCCCGAGGTGCATCCGGTCGACACCACGCCCACCGGACCCTCCGCCTCGACCAGCCAGGCCAGTTCGGTGGCCATCGAGGACGGGACGAAGTAGTCGTAGAGGTACGGGACGCCGTGCGCGTCGTCGACCAGCCGCTTGCGGCCCTCGTCGCTCACCACGGCGAACTCGCGGTCCAGACTGATCGTCATCCCACAGGCGGTGCCGGCCATCACCCCGGTGCGGATCGGGTCGTTGACGCCCGACACCCCCGAGTCGTCCAGCGCCTCGCGCGCGGCGACCACCGCGAACTGCGCGGTGCGGTCCCATTGACGGATCTGACGCTGCGTCAACCCTGCGGCCTGCGGGTCGAAGTCGCACTCGGCGGCGACCCTGGACCGGAACGGCGAGGGGTCGAAGGTCGAGATCGTCCGGGTCGCGGTCCGGCCGGCCGTCAGCAGCTCCCAGAACGCCTTGGTGCCCACCTCGCCCGGTGCCACCACGCCGATCCCGGTGACCACCACGCGCCGGCGGCCGTCGTCAACTCCCACCACTGCTCCCCCTGTCGATCTCCCCGTGCGTGTCCGGCGTCATGCCCTGACCTCCTGTCCGTGCGCCCCGTCCGCGGGCTCGGGCGGGCGGGGACTTGAGCCGGATCAGATCGTCCTGGCAGGCGTTCGCGGCGGCTTCGAGCCGCCGTCCACGCGCCTCCGGCCCCCGCCCTCCCGCCGCGGCGGGAAGGGCCGCACGCACGACGGCGGCGGCGCCGCACCCACGGCGGCGGGAAGACGACGCGAACCGGCGTCGAAGGGCGCCCCCTAGCGTCTGGCCGCATGGACATCGACACCGACATCTGCGTGGTCGGCGGCGGCCCGGCCGGGCTGACCCTCGCCCTGCTGCTGGTCCGCTCGGGCCTGCGCGTCACCGTGCTGGAACGCAGCCGCTCCCTGGACCGGGCCTACCGCGGCGAGATCCTCCAACCCGGCGGCCAGGCCTTGCTGGACGAGCTGGGCGTGCTCGGCCCGGCCCGGGCGCACGGCGCCGTCGAGCACGACCGCTTCCTGCTCGAGGAGCACGGACGCGTCCTCATCGACGGCGACTACCGGCGCCTGCCCGGGCCGTACAACTGCCTGCTGAGCCTGCCCCAGCGGCACCTGCTGACCGAACTGCTCGCGGCCTGCGAACGCCACGAAGGATTCCGCCAGTTCGCGGGCGCCAAGGCCACCGCCCTGATCGAGGAGGGCGGCTTCGTCCGCGGTGTGGTCGCGGGCGGCGCGGGCGACTCCCCCGACCGGGTGGTGCGGGCCCGCTGCGTCGTCGCCGCGGACGGCCGCTTCTCCAAGGTCCGCTCGCTCGCCGGGATCGGCTACCGGCGCCAGGAGCTGTTCAGCCAGGACGTCCTGTGGTTCCGGCTGAGCGCACCGCCGCGCACGGACACCCGACGCCCGTGCGACGTCCGGGTCTTCCGGGCCGGCGGCAATCCGGTACTCAGCTACCGCTCGGTGCCCGAGGCGCTCCAGCTCGGCTGGACCCTCCCGCACGGCGGCTTCCGCAAGCTGGCCGACCGCGGCATCGGCCACATCGTCGACCAACTCGTCGACGCCGCACCGGAGTACGCCGACCTGATCCGCCAGGAGATCACCGGCTTCGGCGACGTCTCCCTGCTGGACGTCTTCTCCGGCAGCGCCGAGCACTGGGTGCGCGACGGCCTGCTCCTGATCGGCGATGCCGCCCACACCCACAGCCCGATCGGCGCCCAGGGGATCAACCTGGCCGTCCGCGACGCCGTCGCGGCCCACCCGGTGCTGGTCGAGGCCGTCCGCGGCGGCGACGCCGGCGCGGCCCGGCTCGCCCCGTACGAACGGCAACGCCGCCCCGAAGTGGAACGGATCACCCGGATCCAGCAGGTCCAGAGCCGCATGATGCTCTCCACCGGGCGCATCTCCTCCACGGTGCGCCCCCGGGCCGCGGCGCTGGTGTCCAGGACCCCGCTGTACGGGGCCGTGCTGCGCCGGATCGCCTTCGGCACCGCGCCCGTCCGGCTGCGCGCCGATCTGCTCGCCGGGGCGGGGCGGTGAGCGGCGGGGCAGCGATCGCCGCCGGCGACTCGGCGACGGCGAGCGGGGTGCTCCTCGCCCTCGCCGTCGTCCTCGCCAGCGCGTTCGTCTGCGGCCGGCTCGCCGCCCGGGTGCGCCAGCCCGTCGTCATGGGGGAGATCGTCGGCGGGGTGGCCCTCGGCCCCAGCCTGCTCGGGCTGCTGCCGGGGCACCTGGACGCCTCACTGTTCCCGGCGGAGGTCCAGTCCTACCTGCGGGTGCTGTCCCAACTGGGCCTGGTGCTCTTCATGTTCACCGTCGGCCTGCGCTTCGACGTCGGCCACCTGCGCGGCGCCGGGCGCCGGGTGACAGCGGTGTCGCTCAGCTCGGTGGCCCTGCCGTTCGCGCTCGGCGTGGGGCTCGCGGTGCTGCTCTACCCCTGGTTCGACAAGGCCCAGTTGAGCACCGACGGGAGGCTCGGCCCGGCCCTGTTCCTGGGCGCGGCGATGTCCATCACGGCCTTTCCCGTCCTCGCCCGGATCATCGCCGAGCGACGGATGCAGCACGACCCGCTCGGCAGCCTGTCATTGGCCTGCGCGGCCTTCCAGGACTTCCTCGCCTGGTGCGCGCTGGCGGTGGTGGTGGCGGTGGTGGAGGCCAAGGGCCTCTGGTCGCTGGGACGGCTGGCGCTCGACACGGCGGTGGTGGTCCTGGTGCTGGTCGGCGTCGTCCGCCCGCTCCTCTCCCGGCTGCTCGCCCCCGGCCGGCGCCGTCCCCTCCCCCGGCCGTGGATCCACGCGGTGCTCGTCACCGGCACCCTGGTCACCGCCTGGGTCACGGCCGAAATCGGCCTGGACGCGGTGTTCGGGGCGTTCATGTTCGGTGCGGCGGTGCCCCGGGACCGGATCGAGGCGATCGCGCCCGACGTCCCGGAGCAGATCGAGCGGGCGGGTCTCCTGCTGCTGCCGGCCTTCTTCGCGGTGACCGGCCTCGCCGTCGACCTCACCGGCCTCGGGCTGCGCGGCCTGGCCGTCGTGGCGGCGGTGCTGGTGGCGGCCTGCGCCGGCAAGTTCGTCGGTGCGGTCGCCGCCGCCCGGGCCACCGGCTCGAGCCGGCGCGAGGCGCGGGTGCTCGGCATCCTGCTCAACGCCCGGGGCCTGACCGAGCTGGTCATCCTCAACGTGGGCCACCGGCTCGGGGTGATCGACACCCGGATGTTCACCGCCATGGTGGTGATGGCCCTGGTCACGACGCTGATGACGGGGCCGCTCCTGGAGCGCCACACGGCGGGCTCCGCCGGATCCGCCACGCTCCCGGACCCGGCGCCCGAGGCCGCACAGGCCTCGCGGACAACCTCCTGATGGCGGGCCGGCCACGACCTCCGGGGGGCGTGCCCCTCACGGCGGCTCCGTCCACCCGGAGACCCGGCGCAGCCGCCGACTCAGCCGCCGCTCGACCGGGCTGAGCGGAACGTCGGGGCGCAGCCGCTCCGGGTGCCCCGACGGTGGCCCGCCCCCGACAGGGCCGCCCGGCTCGCCGGGCCGCCGGACCGGCCCGGGCTGCGGCGGCGGGGCCACGTAGCCGGCCATCTGCCCCAGCGCCGCCAGTCCGCGCAGGAGCACGGCCAGCAGATCGAGGAGCCGTTCGTTCGGTTCGCACATCCGCCGAGCATGGCGACCGGTCCTGAAGCGCGGTTCGAGCGGTACGGGAGGGGCGCCGGGCACGGCGAAGGACAGCCCGGCACCCTCGGAACCGCTGGAGCATGACCACGGCGCCGTCGGAGCTGCGGGTGCCCGTCACGCTGACGATCCGCCGCAGGAGGGTCGGGCGTGTCCGAGGGTTCCCGCCGGACCGGCCCCGAGCCTCACTGGTACCGGTAGGTGGCGGCCACCGCGAGGTGGTCGCTGCCGTCCCGGGGCAGGGTGCGGGAGTCCACCGGCTTCAGCCCGCCCTTGCTCATGATCTGGTCGATCCGCGCCATCGGGAACGCCGCGGGCCAGCTGAAGCCGAAGCCGTCCCCGGCCGCGCCCTGGGCCGAGCGCATCTGCGAGGTGACCGGTGCCAGGCTGCGGTCGTTCATGGTGCCGTTGAGGTCGCCGAGCAGCAGGACCTTCTTCACCGGCTCGGCCTGGATCGCGTCGCCGAGCGCCTGGGCGCTGACGTCCCGCTGGTGGGCGGTGAAGCCGCTCTCGGCCTTGAGCCGGACGGACGGCAGGTGCGCGACGTACACCGCGACCGGGCCCTGGGGGGTGGTGACCCGGGCCCGGAAGGCCCTGGTCCAACCGATCTTCAGGTCCACCGGGGAGACCTCGCCGATCGGGTACTTCGACCAGAGTCCGACCGTCCCCTCCACCGTGTGGTGCGGGTACGCCCCGGCGAGCCCGGTCTCGTACGACCGCAGCTGGTTGCCGGCCAGTTCCTGGAGCGCGACGATCTGGGCGTCCGAGGCGACCAGGCCGCGGATGGTGCCCGGCACGTCGGTGTTCCCGGCCTCGACGTTGTGGGTGACCACCGTCCAGTCGCCGGTGCCGCCGCTCTTGTCGGACACCAGCCCGCCGAACAGGTTGGCCCACAGCACGGCGGGAACCAGCAGGGCGAGCAGCGCGGTGGCGGAGCGGCGCAGCAGCGCGGGCACCAGCAGCACCGGGACGGCCAGGCCGACCCAGGGCAGGAAGGTCTCCAGCAGGCTGCCGAGGTTGCCGACGCTGTTCGGCATCTCGGCGTGGAAGGCCAGCAGCACCGCGGTGAGCAGGGCCAGCAGGGCGATCACCAGTCCGCGCCGCCAGGTGTTGCCGCCCCGGGCGTCCGGGCCCCAGTGCCGCAGGCCGAGGAAGCCACCGGTCCGGTCGGCGGGCGTGCCCGCGTCCTCGGGGACGGTGGTCCGCTCGGTGCTGTCCGCCTGCGCCATGCGTGGCTCCCGTCGCTCGTGCCGTCGCCGGTCCGGCTGCCGGTCCGTGGGTACGGGCGCGGCGCCGGACTGGTGCCGGTTTGATCGGATACCCGGCTCAGCCTATGCCGGGACAGACGCGCGCTTACGGGACCGGGTTCCGGCGTGGCCCGGTTTGGTGAGCCAGGCCACGTCGGGCACGAAGCATGCGCTCCGACGCGCGACGGGGGTTCGGAGGACCCGTTTCTAGCGGGGGGCGACGCCGTCGAGGACGGAGTCGACCAGTTTGCGGGACAGCTCCGGGTCCTCCAGGTCGGAGTCCTCCGACAGGATGCTGCGGTAGAGGATCGGCCCCATCAGCAGGTCGCCGAGCAGTTCCACGTCGAGGTCGTCGCGGATCACGCCCTCGGCGACGGCTTGCCGGATCAGGTGCAGCCCGACCTCGCGGCGCGGCCTGATCACCCGCTCCCGGTAGGCGGTGTAGAGCTCGGGCAGGGTCTGCATCTGCCCGAGCGCCGCCTTGAGCACCCAGCGGGTGCGCTTGGCGAGGCCGCGGCGGCGGATGTAGTCGACCATCGCGATCAGGTCCTCGCGGGCGCCACCGCCGGTGGGGGCCGGGATCGGCTCCTCCAGCCGGCTGACGACGTCGACCAGCAGGGCCTCCTTGTTGGGCCAGCGCCGGTAGATGGTGGCCTTGCCGACGCCGGCGGCGGTGGCGATGCCCTCGATGGTGAGTTCGGACAGCGTGTTGCCGTCCGCCATGAGGTCCTCGACGGCGGTGAAGATGGCCTGCTCGGCGGCCTCGCTGCGGGGCCGGCCGCGGCGTACCGCCGCGCAGGGCTGCCCGGTGTCGGCGCTCGGCGTGTCCGTCCTCATCCCGGCTGTCTCTCCCTCGCTGGGTCCCGGGCCCGCGGGCGCCGTGGTGTGTCGGTCGATCGGGTCCACGGGCGGGGTCGCCCCCACCCCGGGCCGAGGCCCTGCCGACCGGATGCACCGGTCGGCAGGGCCATTGTCGCTCAGTCGACTCGCAGGTCGGTCGATCCGCGGGTCGGGGCTCCGCGCGGGTCAGACCTCGTGCGGGTCGGACCTCTGTGCGGGTCAGGCCTCCGCGGCCGCGGCCTCCCGGGCCCGGTCCTGCTGCTCGGGGGCACCGGGGCCGCCCGGGCCGGCGGCCGGAGCCGCGGCGCGGCGCGGCAGCAGGAACCAGGCGACCAGCGCGCCGACCAGCGAGATGCCGACCGAGAGCGCGGCCACCACGTGCATGGCGTGGATGAAGGCGTCGTTCGCCGGGGCGATCAGCGCCTTGCCCGCGCCGTTCGGGAGCCGGTCGGCGATGGCCAGGGTGGCCTCAAGCGACTCGCCCGCCTTGTCGCGCAGCCCCTCGGGCAGGTGGGTGAGGGTGTCGGACATCCCGTCGCGGTAGACGGTGGAGAGCACCGCGCCGAGCACCGCGACCCCGAGCGAGCCGCCGACCTGGCGGAAGGTGTTGTTGACGGCCGAGCCTGCGCCCGCCTTCTCGCGGGGCAGCGAGCCCATGATCGCGACGGTGACCGGCGGCATGACGTGCGCCATGCCCGTACCCATCACCAGGCCGAGCACGATCAGCACCCAGATCGGCGTGGTCGCGGTCAGCACGGTGTAGCCGACGAAGCCGAGCGCGACCAGGACCATGCCGCCGGCGGCGGTGGCGGCGACGCCGAGGCGCTCGACCACCAGCCGGGCCCGCGGGGCGAACAGCAGCTGGGCGACGGCCAGCGGCAGCATCAGCAGACCGGCCTGGAGCGCGCTGTAGCCGCGCACGCTCTGGATGTAGAAGACGCCGAAGAAGGAGACGCCCATCAGCGCGAAGAAGATCACGCCGACCACGACCACCGAGGCGCTGAACACCTTGTTGCGGAACCAGGTGACGTCCAGGGCGGGGAACGGGATGCGGCGCTCGTAGAGGACGAACGCGGCCAGCGCGACCACGCCGAGCAGGGTCGGCCCCCAGGCCGCGAACGCGGTGAAGTCGGCCAGCTCGCCGCCCTTGATGATGCCGTAGATCAGCGCGACCAGGCCGACGATCGACAGCAGCACGCCGACCGGGTCGAGTGCGCCCGGGTCGGGGTCCTTGGACTCGGGCACCAGGATCGCCATCGCGATCACCGCGACGATCACGATCGGGACGTTGATCAGGAAGACCGAGCCCCACCAGAAGTGCTCGATCAGCACGCCGCCGGTGATCGGGCCGATGGCGATGGCCAGGCCGACCGCGCCGGCCCAGATGCCGATCGCCTTGGGCTGCTCCTCGCGCTCGAAGACGTTCATGATGATCGCCAGGGTGGCGGGCATCGCGAGCGCGGCGCCGACGCCCATCAGCCCGCGGTAACCGATGAGTTCACCGGGCGAGCCGGACATCGAGGACAGCAGCGAGGCTACGCCGAAGACCACCATGCCGGTCAGCAGGGCGAGCTTGCGGCCGAAGCGGTCGCCGAGCAGGCCCGAGGTGAAGAGCAGCCCGGCGAACACCAGGGTGTAGGAGTTGATCGACCACTCCAGGTCGCTCTGGGTGGCGCCCAGTCCGACCGGGGCGGGGGTCGCGATGGTCTTCATCGCGACGTTGAGGATCGAGTTGTCGAGCACGACGACGAGCAGGGCGAGCACCAGGGTGCACAGGATCGCCCAGCGTCGGCGGTGGATGGCTTCCGGCACACGGCGTGGCGCGGCTGCGGTGGTCATTGGTCTTCCCGTCCGTGTTGGCGTGGCACTGGCGGGCATTTGCGAGTCGCGGACGTCTCGTAACCCCCCGGAACAGAGTAGCGCGCAATACGATACGAGACGAGTCCGTTTCATAAAAAAGCGGCAAAGCCCCGGTGGCGCACAGGGGCCGGTGTGGCGTGGATCGCACTGCGCCGACGGCACCCCTCTTTGCGCTCACGCCGGGGCGTGCAAGCATGGAGGTGATCCGGGGACGCCGTACGGCGCCACGAGACGACAACCCTTCAGGAGTCCGTTCGATGAACGCTTCTTCGCCTTCGCCTGCCCAGAACCAGCCGGCGAACGCCACCCTCTACGGCGGGGTCACCAACCGCCGCGTCACCGTCCGCGACCTCGCCGCCGCCAAGCAGCGCGGTGAGAAGTGGGCCATGCTCACCGCCTACGACGCCCTCACCGCAGGGGTGTTCGACGAGGCCGGGATCCCCGTCCTGCTGGTCGGCGACTCGGCCGGCAACTGCCACCTCGGCTACGAGACCACCGTGCCGGTGACCATGGATCAGATGGTGATGCTCTCCGCCGCCGTCGTCCGCGGCACCCAGCGCGCCATGATCGTCGCCGACCTGCCCTTCGGCTCCTACCAGGAGTCGCCCGCGCAGGCCATGCACAACGCGGCCCGGCTGATGAAGGAGGCCGGGGTCGGCGCGGTCAAGCTGGAGGGCGGGGAGCGCAGCGCCCGTTCGATCGAGCTGCTGGTCGAGGCCGGCATCCCGGTGATGGCCCACATCGGCCTCACCCCGCAGTCGGTGCACGCCTTCGGCGGCTACCCGGTCCAGGGCCGCGGCGACGAGGCGGCCCACCAGCTGCTGCGCGACGCCAAGGCCGTGCAGCAGGCCGGCGCCTTCTCGGTGGTGCTGGAGGCCGTCCCGGCCGAGCTGGCCGCCCAGGTCACCAAGCAGCTGGCGATCCCGACCGTCGGCATCGGCGGCGGCCCGGAGACCGACGCCCAGGTGCTGGTCTGGACCGACATGGCCGGCATGACGGCGGGCCGGGTGCCCAAGTTCGTCAAGAAGTACGCCGACCTGCGCGGCGTCCTCGGCGAAGCCGCCCGCGAGTTCGCCGCCGACGTCCGCACCGGCGCCTTCCCGGCCGAGGAGCACAGCTTCCACTGACGGACCCCGCGCCGGGTCAACACCCGGCGGCGAGTGCGCGAACAACGGCCCCGCTCCCTGGTCGGAGTGGGGCCGCTGTCATGCCCGGACGGTCGGTGACAGCGGCCTGACAGCGGTGGCGGGCGCGCGACAGGGGGGTGACAGGCGGGGCGGACAACCTGGAGGCATGACAGGAATCGCCACCGCCCCGAACACGCGGGGAACAGCCGGGAACGCCGTCGAGGTGCACGGCATCGTCAAGCACTTCGGCTCGACCAAGGCCCTCGACGGCGTCGACCTCACCGTCCGCGAAGGAACCGTCCTCGCCCTGCTCGGCCCCAACGGCGCCGGCAAGACCACGCTGGTCCGCGTCCTCTCCACGCTGATCAAGCCGGACGCCGGCAGCGCGTTCGTCGGCGGCTACGACGTCGTGCGCCAGCCCAAGCAGCTGCGCCGCACCATCGGCCTGACCGGCCAGTACGCGTCCGTGGACGAGCTGCTGTCCGGCTACGAGAACCTCTACCTGATCGGCCGGCTGCTCGACCTCTCCAGCCGCGACTCCAAGGCCCGCGCCGCCGAGCTGCTGGAGCGCTTCTCGCTCACCGAGGCCGCCAAGCGGACCGCCAAGACCTACTCCGGCGGCATGCGCCGCCGCCTCGACCTGGCCGCCAGCATGATGGGCCGCCCCCGGGTGCTCTACCTGGACGAGCCCACCACCGGCCTGGACCCGCGCACCCGCAACGAGGTCTGGGACGAGGTGCAGCGGATGGTCTCCGAGGGCAGCACCGTGCTGCTGACCACCCAGTACATGGAGGAGGCCGAGCAGCTCGCCGACGAGCTGACCGTCATCGACCGGGGCAAGGTCATCGCCAACGGCGGCGTCGCCGAGCTCAAGGCCAGGGTCGGCGGCCAGATCCTCCAGGTCCGCCCGGCCCACCCGGCCGAACTGCCGGAGATGGCCCGCTGCCTGCACGAGAGCGGGATCACCTCCGCCACCGTCTCCCCCGACGACGGCCTGCTCGCGGTGCCGCTCGCCGGCGAGGAGCAGCTCACCGCCGTGATCGGGGTGCTCGGCGGACGCGGCTTCGCCATCGCCGGCATCGACACCAAGGTGCCCAGCCTGGACGAGGTCTTCCTCGCCATCACCGGCAAGCCCACCGCCGGCCCGGCCACCGCGCCCGCCGCCGCCCTCGTCAAGGAGCCCGTCGCATGACCACCGCCACGCTCACCCCCGCCCGCGCCGGCACCGGGGCCGACGACACCCGGATCGGCGCGGCCGGAACCCTGCGCCACATCGGCGCGCTGACCCGCCGCAACCTGATGCGGATCAAGGCCGACCCGGAGTCGATGTTCGACGCCGTGCTGATGCCGATCGTCTTCACCCTGCTGTTCGTCTACGTCTTCGGCGGCGCGATCGCGGGCGGCCAGGACAGTTACATCCAGCGGCTGATCCCCGGCCTGCTCGGACAGACCGGCATGACGCTGGCGCTGGCCGTCGGCACCGGCCTGAACAGCGACTTCCAGACCGGGGTGATGGACCGTTTCCGCACCCTGCCGATCGGACGCGCCTCCGTGCTGCTGTCCAAGCTCGCGGCGGAGTCCCTGCGGGCGCTGCTCTCCTCCGCGATCCTGCTGGGCTTCGCGTTCGTCCTCGGCTTCGAGGTGAAGACCGGCGTACTGGAAGTGCTGGCCACGGTCGGCCTGTCACTGGTGTTCGGCATGTCGATCGTCTGGATCTCGATGCTGCTGGGCATGGCGCTGCGCAGCCCCCAGGCGGTCCAGGGCGTCTCCATGCTGGTCCTGATGCCGATGCAGTTCGGCAGCTCGATCTTCGCGCCGACCGACACCATGCCCGGCTGGCTGCAGACCTTCACCGAGGTGAACCCGCTGTCCCAGCTGGCCGACGCCTCCCGCGCGCTGCTCAACGGCGAGGGCGCGGTGGCCCATCCGGTGATGGTCGTGCTGATCTGGTCCGCCGTCTCGACCGCGATCTTCGCCCCGCTCGCGGTGGCCCGCTTCCGCAAGCGGACCTGAGCGAGCCGGGGTTGGGGGGCCGACGGCCAGGGACAGGACGTCGGCCGGTGGGCGGGCCGGGCGGGCGGTGACCAGGGGACGGGCACCGGCCGACCGGCCCGCAGCCGTAGCCGCGGGCGCGGCCGTACCGGCGGGAACAGCCCTGCTCGCGGGCGCGGGCGTACCGGCGGGCGCAGCCGTACCCGGTAGTCAGTCGAGCAACTCCGACAGCGCCGCCTGGGTCTGCTCCTGGGTCATCTCCGCGCCCACCGCGTGGGCCGCCTCGAAGGCCTCCTCCCCCAGCAGCTCCCGCAGCGCGGCGGCCGACCGCTCGCGCTCCACCCGTTCCAGGTAGCCGCCCTTCGGGCCGTTCAGCCCCTTGTGCGCCCCGAGCAGCACCACCGCCTGCCGGGCGCGCTCCAGGTCGCCGTACCGCTCCGCGAAGGCGCGCAGCACCCCGACCGCGGCGGGCACCACCATGACCGTCATCTGCTCGGCGAAACCGCTCGCGGCCGTCATCTCCAGCAGCCGGCGTCGGCCCTCCCGCATCTGGGCGAGGCCCAGCTCGGGCTCACCGGACCGGGCCGTCACCCAGCCGCGGGTGCTGAGCAGCAGCCCGCTCACGATGCCCGGTACGAACCCGCCATCGGTGATCAGGTCGAGCTCGTCCAGCGCGGCCAGGGCCTCCTGGTACTCGCCGCGGTGGGCCTGGAGGCCGGCGAGCGTCAGGTAGCCGATCAGCACGGCGCCGGTGGTGGACTGGTTCAGCGCCGGGGAGTCGATGCCCGCCAGCGCCTCCCGGACGATCCGCTCACCGCGTTCCATGTCCCGCTCCAGCAGGACGCTGCCCAGGTTCACCTTCAGCATCGGCACCTCGTGCGGCGCGCCCAGTTCCTCGGCCAGTCCGATCGCCCGCTCGTACGCGGCGGCGGCGCCCTCGGTGTCGCCCCGGTTGGCCAGCGACTCGCCCCAGGCCGACAGCGCCTGGGACGCCCCCCAGAGGTCGCCGGCCTGCTCGAACAGCTCCAGGGAGCGCCGGCCGTCCCGCAGGCTCTGCTCCTCGCCCTCCGGCCAGTCGTTCAGCATCCTGGCCCGGACCTGCAGGGCGAACGCCAGGTCGTTCGCGTCGCCGTACCGCTCGCAGCCGCGGACGGCATCGTCCATCAGGTCCTTCATCAGCTCCAGGCGGCCGGCCAGGAAGGCGCTGAACACCCGCATCAGCGCAGGGAACCGGTAGGACTGCGGCAGGTCCCCGGTGTAGACGTCCAGCAGCCGCCCGGCGGTCTCGACCGCCTCAGGGTTGCCGAGCACGTCCAGGTTCCCCTCGAACAGCCCGATCAGCCCGAATACCGCGAGCAGCCGGCGGGCCTCCTCGACCACCCCCTCGGGCATCGGCACGCCGTACGCCAGCACGTTGCGCTCCAGCGGCACCGGCGGCGGGGCGTCCGGGCGGAACGGGTCCGGGCCGAGCCCGGCGATCGCGCTGTACCAGCCGCGGGCCTCCATGCTGTAGCCGCGCAGCGACCAGTACCAGCCCATCCCGAGGCCGAGGACCAGCGCCTGTTCCTCGTCGGCGAGGTCGATCGCGCGGCGCAGCGCGGCCCGGATGTTGTCCTGCTCCCGCTCCAGCACGGCCAGCCAGTGCAGTTGCTGCGGGCCGTGGATGTTCAGGTCGGCGGTGGCGACCAACGCGCGGAAGTGCGCCAGGTGGCGGGCCCCGGTGGCGTCGCGCTCGGCGGCGGACTCGGCGAGGCGCTCGGTGGCGTACTCGTGGATGGTCTCCAGCATCCGGTAGCGCGGCTGGCCGCCGTCGTCGGCCAGGTCGGCCACCAGCAGGGACTTGTCGACCAGGGAGAGCAGCAGGTCGGCGACCTCCCGGCCGACCACCTCGGTGCCGTCGGCGCAGACCGCCTCGGCGTCCTCCAGCTGCCAGCCGCCCGCGAACACCGAGAGCCGGCGCAGCACCGCCCGCTCCCGCTTGCCCAGCAGGTCCCAGCTCCAGTCGACCACCGCGCGCAGGGTCTGCTGGCGCGGCAGCAGGGTGCGGCTGCCGGCGGTGAGCAGCGCGAACCGGCCGTCCAGGCGGTCGGCGATCTGGCGGGCCGTCATCACCCGCAGCCGGGCGGCGGCCAGTTCGATGGCCAGCGGCAGGCCGTCCAGGCGGCGGCAGATCTCGGCACAGGCCTGCGGGTCGCTCCGCGGGTCGAAGCCGGGACGGGCGGCGGCGGCGCGCTCGGTGAACAGCCGCAGGGCCACCGGGTCGGGCAGCGGCTCGACCGGCAACACCGTCTCGCCGGGCACGCCGAGCGGTTCGCGGCTGGTGGCGAGCACGGTCAGTCCGGGGCACTCGGCGAGCAGGGTGTCGACGAGGTCGGCGGCGGCCTGGATCAGGTGCTCGCAGTTGTCCAGGACGAGCAGCATCCGGCGGTGGCCGCAGTACTCGACCAGTCGGCGCACCGGATCCTCGGCGCGCTTCTCGATCACCTCGGCGACCACGCTGCTGCTGTGCAGCACGATCTCGCGCAGGCCCAGGGCGGAGACCACCGCGGCGGGGACGGCCTCCGGGCTCTCCAGTGGGGCGAGTTCGGCCACCCAGACGCCGTCCGGCCAGTGCCCGGCGGACTGCTCGGCGCGGCCGGCCTCGACCGACAGCCGGGTCTTGCCGGAGCCGCCCGGGCCGGTCAGGGTGACCAGTCGGCGATCCGCCGTCAGGAGGCGGCGCAGGGCGGCGAGGTCGCCCTCCCGGCCGACGAAGCTGGTCAGCCGGCCGCGCAGGTTGCCCGCGGCGCGCGGGAGCTGGGGCGCGGGGGCGGCCGGGAGCGCCGGTGGCTCGGGCTTGCGCTGCGGCTGCGGCCCGGGTTTCGGTTCCGGTCCCGGTCCCGGTCCCGGTTCCGGTTCCGTGGACTTGAGCAACTCGGCGTGGAACACCTGGAGTTGGCGGCCGGGGTCGGTGCCGAGCTCGTCCGCCAGGGCGCGCCTGGTGCGCTCGTAGTGGCGCAGCGCCTCGGCGGTGCGGCCGCTCTCGTGCAGGGCCCGCAGCATCAGCAGCTGCAAGGGCTCGTCCAGCGGCTGCCGTTCGCACAACTCGGCGAGTTCGGCTACCAGTTCGGCGGCCCGGCCGAGTCCGAGATCGGCGGTGATCCGGTGGCGGCGCACCTCGTCCCGCTGAGCCTCCAGCCGGGCGGCCGGGCCCGCCCGGTCGGGCAGGTCCGCCAGGGCGGGACCGCGCCACAGCGCCAGCGCGGCGCGCAGCCGTTCGGCGGCCAGCGCGTGGTCGCCGGTGTCGAGGGCACGGCGGCCCTCGGTGCTCAGCCGCTGGAAGTCGGCGAGGTCGGTGGCCGGGCCGGTCAGCCAGTACCCGGCCGGTCCGGAGCCGATACGCTCCCGGCCGATGGTGCGGCGCAACCGGCCGACCAGGGTCTGCAGCGCGGCGGAGGAGTCCTGCGGCGGCTCGGCCTCCCACACCTCGTCCACCAGCAGGTCGGCTGGGACGGGCCGGCCCTGCCGCAGGGCGAGCGCGGTGAGCAGCGCCCGCAGCCGGGCACCGCCGAGCGGGACCGGCGTGCCGTCGTCGTGGTGGGCCGTGGTGGTGCCGAGGATGCCGTAGTGCACCGGTCCATTCTGGTCGATCGCCCGGAGTCCGGGCGCACAATTGTTCCGGCGGCCACTTCGCCCGCTGTTCCGGCGGGCACCCCGCCCGCGCGCCCGACGGAACCGGGCGGCGCCCCTCGGACGTTCACCCTGAGCGGCTTGTCCGGTCACCGGCCCGCCCGGCATGATCGACCCCAGCCCGTACCCGCCACCTCCCTCTGCACCCGGAGCACCCACAGATGACCTTCGCCGCCACGCCGCGCTCCCGCAGCGAGGACCGCCGGATCAGCCCGGTGTTCTGGGTGCTCCTCGCCACCCTCGGCACCTCCGCCTGGGCGGTGTACTCGGGCTACGGCAACGCCCGGTTCGGGGTGTTTTTGTTCGTGGTGTCGGGCTGGATGGTCTCCCTCTGCCTGCACGAGTACGCCCATGCGCGCACCGCGCTGCACGGCGGTGACATCACCGTCGGCGCCAAGGGGTACCTCACGCTCAACCCGCTGAAGTACACCAACGTGCTGCTCAGCTTCGTACTGCCGATCGTCTTCGTGATCCTCGGCGGCATCGGCCTGCCCGGCGGCTCGGTGTGGATCGAGCGCCACCGGATCCAGGGCCGGCTCAAGCACAGCCTGATCTCGGCGGCCGGGCCCCTGGTGAACCTGGTGTTCGCCGCGGCGCTGCTGATCCCGGTCGGCGCCGGCTGGCTGGACGGCTCCGACGTGCACGCCACCTGGTACGGCTACGAGCTGAACGTCTCGCCGTTCGCCTGCGCCCTCGGCTTCCTCGGCCTGCTCCAGCTCAGCGCGGCCCTGCTGAACCTGCTGCCGGTGCCCGGCCTGGACGGCTACGGGATCATCGAGCCCTGGCTCTCCGCCAAGACCCGGCGCTCGGTCGAGCCGTTCGCGCCGTACGGCATGCTCGCGGTGTTCGCGCTGCTGTGGCAGCCCGAGGTGAACTCGTTCTTCTTCGGGATCGTCCACGACCTGATGGGCCTGTTCGGCGTGGACACCGACTACGCGACGGTCGGCCGGTACCTGTTCAGCTTCTGGAAGAACTAGGCAGGAACTAGGCCCGCTCGGCCGCCTCCGCCAGCTTCGCCCGGCGCCGGTTCATCCACAGCACGTTGCTGGCCACCCCGGCCAGCGGCAGCCAGATCAGCCCGAGCCAGAAGCCCTGGACCACCGAGACCACGGCGGCCGCCAGCGCGAGGGCGACGACGAGCAGGGCGAAGAGGGACGTGCGAGGCATGGCGCGGGGCTCCTAGGACCGGGTACGGACGGCCGGGTGACGGCCGCCCCCCATTGTCGCCGACCTCACCTCGGGAGGGGTTCCAGGGGTGAGGTCGGCGCGGCGCTCCCGGGTCACACGTCGGTGATCCGCAGGCCCGCGTGGGCCTTGTAACGGCGGTTGACCGAGATCAGGTTGGCCACCAGGGCCTCCACCTGGTGGGCGTTGCGGAGCCGGCCGGAGTAGATGCCGCGCATGCCGGGGATCAGGCCGGCCAGCGCCCGCACCACGTCGGTGGCGGCCCGGTCGTCGCCCAGCACCATGACGTCGGTGTCGATCCGCTCCACCGACTCGTCCTGGAGCAGCACCGCCGAGAGGTGGTGGAAGGCGGCGGTGACCCGGGAGTCCGGCAGCAGGGCGGCGGCCTGCTGGGCGGCGCTGCCCTCCTCCGGCTTCAGCGCGTACGCGCCCTGCTTGTCGAAGCCGAGCGGGTTGACGCAGTCGACGACGATCTTTCCGGCCAGTTCCTCGCGCAGCGCGGTCAGGGTGGCGGCGTGGCCCTCCCACGGCACCGCGACGATCACCACGTCGCTCTCCCGGGCGACGGTGGCGTTGTCGGCACCGCGCACGCCGACGCCCAGCTCGGCGGCCGAGGCCTCGGCCCGGGCGCCGTCGCGGGAGCCGATGATCACCTGCTGGCCGGCCTTGGCCAGCCGCAGGGCCAGTCCGCGCCCCTGGTCGCCGGTGCCGCCGAGGACGCCGACCACCAACTGCGAGACGTCCGGCAGCTCATGGGCCGGGTTTGTCGCTGAATCGAGGGAAGTCATGGGCCGATCTTCCCAAACCGAAGGCCGTGCGCGACATCCTGGCCCGCATGGACGCTGTGAGAGTTTCGGCACTCCGGGAGCGCCTCGCGGGCACCGGCTGGCTGGAGGCGGTCGGCGGCTTCGCCGGTTCGCTGCGGCGCTCGGTGGAACGGCGCGGGGCGGGCGAGCTGCTGCTGGTCGGCACCGAGGCGTACGAGCCCTGGCACCTGGCCGCCCACCTGGAGGACGAGGCCGCCTGGTCGGCCGTCCCCCGGCTGGCCCCCACCCTGCTGCGGCACCGCCCGCCCGCCACCGCCCCGACCCATCTGGCGCACGACCTGCGACGGCTCACCGAGGCCGGGCGCGGCGCCACCGTGCTGGTGGTGGCCCCGGCGGCGGTGGGTGCCCCGCTGCTGGAGCGGGTGCAGGACGCCCGCCGGCACGGCGCGACCGTGCTCGCCCTGGACGGCGCCGGCCCCGTCGCCCCCTCGACCGACGGTGACCTCGCCGGCCCCACCGACCCCGCCGATCTCGCCGGCCTCGCGGATCTCGCCGGCCTCGCGCACGAGCGCCTCACCGTCGGCACCGCCGCCGAGGAGCCCTTCGACCTCGCCCAGCACCTGGTCAGCGCCGCCGCAGGGCAGCCGGTCGGCCGCCGCTCGGCCCTGGGCCGGCTGGCCGAGCTCGCCGGCCGGCTCGCCTCGGCGCCCTCGCTCAGCCGCTGGTGAAAAACCCTTTGCGGGGAGTCGAGCAGCCGTCCCAGGATGGTGCTCCGTGAACGACGACGAACCAGCGCATACCGGTCGACCACGCGCGCTGCTGCGCTCGCTGGCGCCCGACCTTGCCCCCTGGCGCGCCTCCCGCGACTTCCGCTACCTGTGGACCAGCGGCTGCGTCACCAGCTTCGGCAGCTTCCTGACGTACGTCGCCCTGCCGATGCAGATCAAGGAGCTCACCGACTCCTCCTTCGCGGTCGGCCTGATCGGCGCCGTCGAACTCGTTCCCCTGATCGTCTTCGGCCTCTGGGGCGGCGCCCTCGCCGACGCCCTGGACCGCCGCAAGCTGGTGCTGCGCTCCGAGGCCGCGCTCGGCCTGCTCGCCGGGCTGCTGCTGCTCAACGCCCTGCTGCCGCGCCCGGTGCTCTGGCCGCTCTACCTGGTGGCCGCGCTGGTCGCGGCCTGCGACGGCCTCCAGCGCCCGGCCCTGGACTCACTGCTGCCGCGGATCGTCGCGCACCAGCACCTGACGGCCGCCTTCGCCCTCAAGTCCCTCTACCACAACGTCGCTTCGGTGGCCGGGCCGGCGCTGGCCGGTGTCGTGGTGGCCTTCTCCGGGGTGCAGACCGCGTACGCGCTGGACGTGCTGACCTTCGTCGTCTCGCTGCTGCTGCTGGCCCGGATCAGGGCCGTGCCGCCGCCCACCGGCGCCGAGCGCCCGTCCGTACGGGCGGTGCTCACCGGCGTACGGTACGCGTGGAGCCGCAAGGACCTGCTCGGCACCTACGCGATCGACACCTGCGCCATGCTGTTCGCCTTCCCGGTGGCCGTCTTCCCGTTCCTGGCCTCGGAGTTGGGCGCGAACTGGGCGCTCGGCCCGATGTACGCGGCCTCCGCGGTCGGCGGCCTGCTGGTCGGCGCGACCAGCGGCTGGACGTCCCGGGTCCACCGGCACGGCCGGCTGCTGGTGGTGGCCGCGGTCGGCTGGGGCGCGGCCATGACGCTGGCCGGGCTGGCCGGGAACGTCTGGGTGGTGCTGCTCGGCCTCGCCCTGGCCGGCGGCGCGGACCAGGTCAGCGGGATCGCCCGCTCCACCATGTGGAACCAGTCCATCCCGGACGAGGTCCGCGGCCGGATGGCCGGGGTCGAGCTGCTCAGCTACTCCGTCGGCCCCCAGCTCGGCCAGGTCCGGGCCGGCACCATGGCCGGCCTGATCGGAGTCCGCGCCGCCGTCTGGACCGGCGGGCTGGCCTGCGTCGCCGCCGTCCTCACCGTCGCCGCCGCCCTCCCCAGACTCCTCGCCCACGACGACCGCACCGACCCCCACACCGCAGCCGTCCGCGCCGCCCACGAACGCGCCCAACAGGAGGCACCCGCCGCGGCGTGACCGGACCGAGCGGTCTCACTCACTGCGGCGCACGGTCATGGCGCTACTCGTCCCCCTCGTCCTTCGGCTGGTCGGTCCAGCGGGGGTCGTTCTGCCACTCGCGGTTGCGTTCGTCCGCGGTCTCGAGGGCGTGGGCGGCCTCGTCGGGGGTGGCGTAGGGGCCGAGGCGGTCCTTGGCGGGGCACTCCGGGCCCTCCTCGACCTTGCCGTGCTTGATGCAGTAGAACCACTCACCGGGCCGGCCGGTCGGCTTGCGGTGGAATCCGAGGGGCATGGCGCTCTCCCGTCCAGAGTTGGGGTCGGTACCGATCATTCCCCGGGCAGGGCCGATCCGCACACCACCCGGGGACGACGGGAACCGGCGGCTAGACTCGCCGCCATGGCTCTCGTACCCGGCATCCAGTCCCCCACCCGCAAGGTCCCGGCGCACATCGCGCGCCCCGAGTACGTCGGCAAGCCCGCGCCGACGCCGTACACCGGGCCCGAGGTGCAGACCGCCGAGACGATCGAGAAGATGCGGATCGCGGGCCGGATCGCCGCCCGGGCGATGGAGGAGGCGGCGAAGCTGATCGCCCCCGGCGTCACCACGGACGCGCTGGACGCCGTCGCCCACGCGTACATGTGCGACCACGGCGCCTACCCCTCCGACCTGGGCTACCGCGGCTTCCCCAAGTCCGTCTGCACCTCCATCAACGAGGTGATCTGCCACGGCATCCCGGACTCGACGGTGCTTCAGGACGGCGACATCGTCAACATCGACGCGACCGCGTACATCCACGGCGTGCACGGCGACCTCAACGCCACCTACCTGGTCGGCGACGTGGACGAGGAGTCCCGGCTGCTGGTCGAGCGCACCCGGGAGTCCCTCAACCGGGCGATCAAGGCGGTCAAGCCGGGCCGTCAGATCAACGTCATCGGACGGGTCATCGAGTCCTACGCCAAGCGCTTCGACTACGGCGTCGTGCGGGACTTCACCGGACACGGCATCAACACGTCGTTCCACTCCGGCCTGATCGTCCCGCACTACGACAGCGAGCGGGCCACCGAGGTGATCAAGCCCGGCATGACCTTCACCATCGAGCCGATGCTCACCCTGGGCACCTACGACTACGAGATCTGGCCGGACGGCTGGACGGTCGTCACCAAGGACCGCAAGCGCACCGCCCAGTTCGAGCACACCCTGGTGGTCACGGCGGACGGCGCGGAGATCCTCACCCTGCCGTGACCTCTGCGGCCGCCCCGAGCCGAAGGGGCGCCGGTGCCGAAAGGCAGGAGCGAGGGAGCGACGACCGTCGGCACCGGGCGAGTCGCAGTCAGCCGATCAGCCACTGCTCCTCGGCGACGGCGCCCACCTCGGTACAGGCGTCGGTGAGCACGTCCAGCACCCGCAGCGGGTCCGGCAGCGGCAGGTCGGGCCCGCGCAGCCACCGCACCTGGGAGCCGTCCGGCAGCGCGGCCGGCGGGAGCAGGGTGTACGAGCCCCGGCAGTGCCAACGCAGGCCGGGGTGCTCGGACATGGTGTCCGGGGTCGAGTCGAGCGCGCTGTCCCACCACTCGTCCTCGTCCTGCGGGGTGCCGCGGGTGGCGGTGAAGAACAGGTAGCGGTCCTCGCCGACGGCGGCGACCGGCCCCTCGACGCCCTGCGCGGTCAGCCGCTCCAGTGCCAGCCGCCCGGCCTCGGCCGGGACGTCCAGCACGTCGTGCACCCGCCCGGTGGCGGTGACGAAGTTGGCCTGGGGGTCGCGGGAGAGCCAGCGGGAGAGCTGTTCGGGGTCGGTGGTGGCCTGGGTCTGCCAGGCGAAGGAGACCGGGTGCTGGGCGGGGGCGGGGCAGGCCACCCGGTCGCAGGAGCACCGGTAGCCGGCCGGATGGGCGGCGGGTGCGAGGGGGAATCCGGCGCGCACGGCGCCGAGCAGCTGGTCCAGTCTGGCGGCCGGGTCCGCGCCGTCGGGCCGGGCCCGCTGTCGGTCACGCTTCTGCCACCAGGTCGTCCACCTGCTGCCGGCTTCCATCGGGCCCCTTCCGCGCAACTGCCGTGCCTGGTGCGACACAGCGTTCGACGTACCACTCCGACGCAACGCACAGCGCCCCCCGCTGCTTCCCGGGGCGGTGCTCGGCCCTGCTGTCCGCGCCCTGCCGGCCGCGTCCCGGGGTCACCGGACGGCCGACGCCCGGGTCTCGGTACGCATGTCGCGGCAGCACGCTGTCCGCGCCGGTGACGGCCGGAGGGCACGCAGACTCGCGCCTCGCCCGGCCCGTACGGGGCCCGCTGACCCGGGGTGGACCCCGAGGGCGTAACAGGAAGGATAAGGGTGCGCGAGGCCTCCCGATGACCGGGGGCGGTGCCTCTCCGGTCACACCCCGGGCACCCCGCCCTCACCGGGCCTCCCCCGCCGGGTGCTCCCGGCGTGGCCACCGCGTGGAGGTGAGACCCTTGAGGGGTGAAGAGCGCGGACACCGAATTCGTCGGCGGCCCCCTGGACGGGAAGGTCCTCCCGATCCCGCTGGGGCCGATGCTCGGCGTGCCCAAGAAGTACAAGGTCCCGGTCCCCGCGCACGACGACTCGCCCGCGCGCACACTGGTGTACGTCCGGAGCAAGCAGGTGCGCGGGCTCAGCTGGTTCTGGCGGTACGAGTACGACGAGGCGGCCTCCGGCTGACGGTCCGCCCGCCCGTTCCCCCTCCGCCTCCCCGGTTCCCCTTCGCCTCCCCCGGAGGTCGGCATGGCCAGGACGGTTCGGCACCCGGTGCGGCACCGCAGGAGCCGCGCGCAGGCGGCCGCCCACCACAACCGGCAGGTCGCCGGGGTTACCGGGGTGCTGCTGCTCGTGGTGTCCCTCTACTCCGTGACGATCGGCCCGGACGGCTGGCTCTGGTTCGCCTGGGCGGTGCTGCTGCTCGCCTGCGCGGCCCTGTTCGCGGTCCGCCCCTGAGCAGCCGCACCGCCCTCTCCGCCGGCTCATCGGCGGGACCGGTCCCCCCGGGCCGGTCAGTCATCCTCGGCGAGGATGAGGTACAGCTTCTTGCGGGCCTCGGTCAGCACCGCCAGGCCCTTGGCGCGCTGTGCCTCGGTGCCCGTCCGCATCACCTGCTGGACCGCCTGGTCGACGGCGGCGAGCGCCTGGCCGACCTCCTGGACGGCCTCCCAGTCGACCTCCCGGCCGGCCTCGGCCCACGGCTCCGCGGGCCCGGACTCGGCCACGGCCCGGCCCGCCTCGGTGAGCGAGACCAGCCGCTTGCCGCCGACCTCCTCGGCGGTGATCAGCCCCTCCTCCTCCAGCAGCTGGAGGTTGGGGTAGATCGAGCCCGGGCTGGGCCGCCAGGCCCCGTTGGTCCGCTCGGTGATCTCGGCGATCATCTCGTAGCCGTGCATCGGCCGCTCCTTCAGCAGCGCCAGCAGCGAGGCCCGGACGTCACCTCGCCGGGCCCGGCCGCCGCGCCGACCGTGCGGGCCGCCGCGCCGGGCGCCGTGCCCGCCGAAGCCGTGCCCGAACGGGCCGCCCATCGGCCGGCCGGGGCCGCCGCCGCCGAACGGCGGGCCGAAGCCGCCGAAGGCCGTCCGCCCCCCGAAGTCCTCCCCGGGCATCCCCCGGAACTCGGGCCCCGGTCCGCGGCGTCGTCCGCCCCCGCGCGGGCCCTCTCCTCGAAATCGCATTCCTGAGCGCACCGCGCCCACCTCCTTGAGGTTCCATCCGGTTCTCCGAAACAGTCGAGTCACTGTCTCGATAGTTCGACGATATATCGGTGACTGTCGCTCGCCAACGGATCCCGACACGGCTCCGGCGCAGCGCGCGACCACGGGGGGAGCGGAGCGGATACGGTGACGGGCATGGCCGGTGAACGAGACCTTGCAACCCTGCTGCGCGGGATGCGCCCGCAGCTCAACCCGGGGCGGTACGTCTACTGCACCCTCCCCGCGAAGGTGCCCGCCGGGATGCGGCCGGTGGTGACCGTCGCCGAACCCGAAGGGGTGACGATGGTGGTCACCCAGGAGGAGGCGGACGCCCTCGGACTGCGCTACGAGTACGTGGCGGCCTGGATCACCCTGCAGATCCACTCCGCGCTGGAGGCCGTCGGGCTGACCGCGGCCGTGGCCGGGCGGCTCGCCGAGGAGGGGATCAGCTGCAACGTGGTGGCCGGCTTCCACCACGACCACCTGTTCGTCGCCGCCGACGACGCCGAACGCGCCGTCCGGGCCCTGGAGGAGCTCTCCGCCCGATCCGCCTGACCCCGCCCGATCCGCCTGGTCCCGCCCCCCGATCCGTCCGACGGTCGCGCCGGGTGGCCGCTCTCGACCTCCGCTTCGACACTGGGAATGTCAGCCGCCCACCCACCGGCGGCCCCCACCGGAAGGAGACGGCTGCCATGGCCACCTGCGTCACCTGCGGCAACGACTACTGGCTCGCCTTCGAGATCAAGACGGTCACCGGCGACACCTACACCTTCGACAGCTTCGAGTGCGCGATGGAGAAGCTCGCCCCCCGCTGCGAACAGTGCCACGTCCGCATCGTCGGCCACGGCGTCGAGGTGGCCGGCATGTTCTTCTGCTGCGCCAACTGCGCCCGCGTCAACGGCGGCCTCGGCGAACAGATCCGCGACGCCGTCGGCTCCCGCCCGGCCTGAACCGGGCCGTCGGCGCCCTCGACGCACATCGGCACCCGAAGGCCCCTCGACGCACGAAGGCCCTCCGACCCGCAGAAACGGGTCGGAGGGCCTTCGGACGATCAGGGGGCGGAAGAGTCGGCCTGTACGCCGGGTTCTGTCATCCGGGTTGCTCGCGCGGCCCGGAGAGACGGCCATCCATCTAGGGCTGCCGTTGCCGACAGCCTCGTGCGGTCTACCCGCGAGCTCGGGCGAGCAGCCCTCGAACACTCGCGCACGGCGCCCGGAGGCACCGATCTTGACCTTGCTCCAGGTGGGGTTTACCTAGCCGGCCGGGTCACCCCGGTCGCTGGTGGTCTCTTACACCACCGTTTCACCCTTACCCACGCGCCGAAGCGGTGGGCGGTCTGTTTTCTGTGGCACTGTCCCGCGGGTCACCCCGGGTGGGCGTTACCCACCACCCTGCTCTGTGGAGCCCGGACGTTCCTCGGCGGGTCAGGGACCCGTCGCGACCGCCCGGCCGGCTCTTCCGCCGTAGTGGTCATGGTAGCCGCTCGGGCGGGGCCTCCCGAACACCGGACCGGGCCACCGGGGGCTCCGCTCCGAGGCGGGCGGCCACCCGGGCGGCGGTGCCGGTGGCCCAGGCGCCGGTGGTCAGCAGGCCGAGGACGAGGACGGCACCGCCGAGGCCGACCAGGATCCACCAGCCGGCGTGGCTGGCCGGGGCGAAGCCGGTGGCCATCGGGCCGGCCACGGCCGAGGTGACGACCGTACCGATCACCGCGACGCCCAGGGACTGGCCGACCTGGCGGCTGGTCGAGGCGACGGCGGCGGCCACGCCCGCCTGGGAACGCGGCATGCCGGAGACGGCCGCGTTGGTGATCGGCGCGTTGACCAGGCCGAAGCCGAAGCCGAACAGCGCGTACGCGACCAGCAGCAGCGCGGCCGGGGAGTCCGCGGTCAGCCGGGTGAGCAGCAGGCCGCTCGCGGCCATGCCGAGCCCGGCCACCACCAGTGGCAGACGCGGGCCCCGGCTGCCGACGATCCGTCCGGACAGCGGCGCGCAGACCAGCATCAACCCGGCCATCGGCAGCGTCCACAGGCCCGCCTCGACCGGGCCGTAGTGCCGGACGTCCTGGAGGTAGAGGGTGTTGAGGAAGAGGAAGCCGCCGAGCCCGGCGAAGGCGCAGACCGCGGTGACGGTGGCCCCGGTGAACGGCGCGCTGGCGAAGAACCGCGGATCCACCAGCGGCTCGGCGACCCGCCACTCCCAGAGCGGGAAGGCGATCAGCGCGGCCACGGCGGCCGCGGCGAGGGCGAGGATCAGCGGGGAGGTCCAGCCGTTGCCCGGGCCCTCGATGATCGCGGCGGTGCCGCAGCCGAGCAGCACGATCATGAGCAGCTGCCCCACCGGATCGAGCCGGCGCGGCCGCGGCGCGCGCGACTCGGGGACGTAACGGACGGTCAGCAGTATGGCGAACAGGGCCACCGGGACGTTGATCAGGAAGATCGACGGCCAGCCGGCGCCGTCCACCAGGAAGCCGCCGAGCAGCGGGCCGAGCGCCATCGAGATGCCGACCACGCCGCCCCAGACACCGATCGCCCGGGCCCGCTCCCTCGGGTCGGTGAAGGTGTTGGTGATGATCGACATCGCCACCGGGTTGAGCATCGAGCCGCCCACCGCCTGCAGCGCCCGGAAGGCCACCAGCCACTCCAGGCTCGGCGCCAGGCTGCACAGCAGGGAGCCGAGCGCGAAGCAGGTCAGCCCGATCTGGAACACCCGGCGGCGGCCGAAGCGGTCGGCCACCGAGCCGAACAGCATCAGCAGCGAGGCCAGCACCAGGGTGTAGGCGTCGATGATCCACTGCAGGCCGGAGGCCGGGGCGTCCAGGTCCTTCTGGATCACCGGCAGCGCGATGTTCACCACGGTGTTGTCCAGGCCGACGATGAACAGGCTCAGGCAGCAGATCGCGAGGACGAGCAGTCGGCGGCGCCGCCCGGGGTCGGGGACGCCGGCGGCGGCGGGTACGGGGGCGGGGGGCTGAGGATCGGGCACGGACCGATCCTCCCACTCCCGGGGTGGCCGGGGTGCGGAACGGCGGCCCGGACGGGTGGCCGGTCGGCGGCCTTTCGGGCGGTGGCCGTCGAAGAGCTGACCTTCCGACGGCCCGCGGACGGCCCCGCGGACGGCCCCTCGGACGGCCCCTCAGACGGTGGCGAAGCGGACCGTCCGGGTGGCCGGGTCCGCCCTGGTCAGCCGGACGTCGATCACCCGGCCGAGCGGCAGCCGGGCGGGGGCCGCCCCGGGCGAGCCGTCCGCGCTCGCGGCGTCGCAGCGTGCCCGGACCGCGGGCTCGCGCAGCTGGACGGTGCCCGAACCGGGGCGCCCCTCGTCCACCTCGACGACCACCGCGGAGAAGTCCTCGCCCTCCCGGCCGACCAGCAGCTCCGCCTCCACCAGGTCCACGCAGGCCCGTTCGACCTCGCCCGCCCGCCGGTCCCCGCTCGCCATCAGCGCCGGCACGGCCGGCAGCGCCTCGCGGGCCCAGTCCGGCACCTCCTCCCCCGCCGCCACCGCCGCGCACACCTCCTGGGCGAAGCGGTCGCCGAGCCGGCGCAGCGGCGCGGTGCAGTGCGCGTAGGGGGCGGCCAGCGCGGCGTGCCCCGGCTCGGCGGGGGCGGGCAGGCCGCGGGACTCGTCGAAGGCGTGGTAGCCGGCGCCGCGGAGCAGTCCGGTGCAGGCGTTGAGGAAGGCGGCGTTCAGCGGCACCTCCGGGTCCAGCGAGCGGATCAGCTCCGGGTACGGGACGGCCTGCGGCCAGTCGACGTCCAGCGCGGCGGCGATCCGGCGCAGCCGCTCGTACGCGGCGGCGGGTGCGGCGGGCAGGGTGCGCAGCAGGCCGACGCCCGCGTCCAGCATCAGCTCGGCCGCGGCCATGCCGGTGAGCAGCGAGATCTGGGCGTTCCAGCCGTCGGCGGGGCCGGGCGCGCGGTAGCCGAGGACGTAGCCGTGCAGGGTCTCCTCGACCTCCTGCTCGGGCACCGGCAGGCTGACCCCGCCCCGGGCGCGTTCCTGCTCCTCGCGCAGCCGGCCGACGGTGGCGAGCAGGGCGAGCTGCTCGTCGGCGCCGCCGAGGTCCACGGCGCGCTGGACGTCGGCGTAGTCCAGGCGGCGGTGGGAGCGCACCAGGGCACGGCGGAGGTCCGCCAGTACGACGGCGCCGTCCGCGTCCAGGTCCAGCTGCCAGAGCAGGGCGGGACGGCTCTCGCCGGGCAGCAGGCTGGCGGCGTCCTCGGAGATCCGGGTGGGGTGCAGCGGGACGCGGTGGTCGGGGAAGTAGAGGGTCTCGCCCCGGCGGCGGGCCTCGGCGTCGATGGCGCCACCGGGGCGGACGAAGGCGGCGACGTCGGCGATCGCGTAGTGCACCCGGTAGCCGCCCCCGGGGCGGTGGCTGAGGTGCATGGCCTGGTCGAGGTCGCGGGAGTCGGGCGGGTCGACGGTGAACAGCGGCAGGTCGGTGGCGTCGTACTCCGGCAGCCGGGGGCGCTCCGCCGCCTCCTCCGCCTCGGCGAGCACCGCTTCGGGCCACTCGGTGTGGATCTCCAGGCTGGTGCGGAGTTCGGTGAGCTCGCTGTTGATCCGGGCGGAGTCGGCGGCCTTGACGCGCAGTTTTCGGCGAGGCATGGACGCCAGAATAGGGTGGAATCAGGCGATTCCGGACGGAGGCTCAGCGCCCCAGGAGGGACTTGAGGTCCTTGGCGGCGAGAGCGACCGCGTCGTCGTAGCCGCCGGTGGCCAGCCGCAGCACGAAGGCCACGGCCTCGTCCGGACGCGGGTCGGTGTACGGCTCGGTCCGGCCGGCCCATCGAATTGCCGCCGCCCGGCGGCTCCGGGTGTAAGTGCTCGTAGCGTGGGGTGAACGGCTGCGGAGGGGGTTCGGGCGATGGCTGGTGCGGTGCGGGTCGTCGGGGGTGCGGTGTCGGCGGCGTTGGCGGTGACCGGGGCGCTGCACGCGGTGTGGGCGGTGACGCCCTGGCCGTTGCGGACGCCGGAGGAGTTCGCTGACGCCGTGGTGGGGACGGGGCGCGGGGTGCCGCCGGCGGGGGCGTGCCTGGCGGTCGCGGGGGCGCTGGGGGCGGCCTCGTACCTGGTGGGGGCGGAGGCGGGGGTGCTGCCGGCGGTCGGGTCGCCGGGGCTCCGGCGGTCCGGGGTGCGGGCGGCGGCCGGGGTGCTGCTGGCGCGCGGGGTGGCCGGGCCGGTGGTGTTCGGGCGGGTGGGTGAGCGCACGGAGCGGTTCCGGCGGCTGAACGTGCGGTACTACTCGCCCCTCTGCGTGGCGCTGGGGGTCGGGGCGGCCGCAGTAGGGTGGCGGGGTCCGTCCGCCACGAACTGTTGAGGAGTCCGCTGTGCTGGTGCTGTTGCCGCCCTCGGAGGGCAAGGCCGCGTCAGGGGACGGCGAGCCGGTCGCGCTCGACCGGCTGTCGCTGCCGGGGCTGACGGCGGCGCGCGGCGCGGTGCTGGACGCGCTGGTCGGGCTGTGCCGGGGCGACGAGGACACCGCCGCCGAGGTGCTGGGCCTCACCCCCGGGCTGCGCGGCGAGATCGCCAAGAACGCGGGCCTGCCCGCCGCCGGGGCCCGCCCGGCCGCCGAGGTGTACACCGGGGTGCTGTTCGACAACCTGGGCCTGGCCACCCTGGACGCCGCCGCGTACGACCGCGCCGAGCGCTCACTGCTGGTGTTCTCCGGCCTGTGGGGCGCGGTGCGGATCTCCGACCGGATCCCGTCCTACCGCTGCTCGATGGGCGTGAAGCTCCCTCCGCTGGGGGCGCTCGGCGCGTACTGGCGGAGCGCGACGGCCACCGTGCTCCCCGAGGTGGCGGACGGGCTGGTGCTGGACCTGCGCAGCTCGGCGTACGCGGCGGCCTGGAAGCCGGCCGGCGAGGTGGCCTCCCGCACCGCGACCGTCCGGGTGCTGCAGGAGCGGGACGGCAAGCGGACGGTGGTCAGCCACTTCAACAAGGCGACCAAGGGGCGGATCGTCCGGGACCTGCTGGTCGCCGGGGCCGAGCCGAAGACGCCCGACGAGCTGATGGACGCGCTGCTGGCACTGGGCCACCACGTCGAGCTGGCCGCGGAGGGCACGGCGCGCCGGCCGTGGCAGCTGGACGTGGTGGTCACCGAGGTGCACTGAGCGCCGTGCGCTGGCCCCGCCGGAGCGGGTTCAGCGCAGGTGCGAGGCGTCGTTGAGCAGCCGCAGCGAGGCGTTGCCGTCCGCGTAGTACTGGACGGCGCAGATCGAGGCGGCGGCCAGCTCCATCCGGTACATCGAGTCCGGCGGGGCGCCGAGGGCGAGCCGGACCAGCGTCTTGATCGGGCTGACGTGCGAGACCACCAGCACGGTCCTGCCCGGGTACCGGGCGAGGACCTTGTCCCGGGCGACGCCGACCCGGTGGGTGAGGGTGGTGAAGCTCTCGCTGCTGCCGGTCGGCCTGGCCTTGGCGGAGCCGAGCCAGGCCGTCAGGTCGTCCGGGTAGCGTTCCCGCACCTCGGCGAAGGTCAGGCCCTCCCAGGCGCCGAAGTCGACCTCGCGCAGCCCCTCCTCGTACCGGACCTCCAGGCCGAGCCGGGCGGCGACGATCTCGGCGGTCTGCCGGGTGCGGCGCATCGGGGAGGCGACGACCGCCTGGATGCTGCCGCGCGCGGCCAGCGCCTCGGCGGCCCGCTCGGCCTGCCAGCGGCCCTTGTCGGACAGCTCCGGGTCGGAGCCGCCGCTGCCGGAGAAGCGCTTCTCCGGGGTCAGCGGGGTCTCGCCGTGGCGCAGCAGGACGAAGGTGGTCGGGGTGCCGAGGTCGGCGGGGGCGGCCCAGCCGACCTTGGAGACACTCTTCCCCAGCGGCTCGGCCGTGAGGGCCGCGGCGGCGTCGACGGGCGCGGCGGGCTTGCGGGGCTCCCACTGGCGCCCGTCGCGGCCGGCGTCCATCGCCTCGTTGGCCAGCCGGTCGGCGTCTTTGTTCCGCTCGCGCGGGATCCAGGTGTACGTGACCCGGCCGCGCGGGAAGAGCGTGCGCGCCTCGGCGGCGAGCGGCTGCATGTCGGGGTGCTTGATCTTCCAGCGCCCGGACATCTGCTCGACGACCAGCTTGGAGTCCATCCGGACGTCCACCGAGGCGTCCGGGTCGAGCTCCCGGGCCGCCCTGAGTCCGGCGATCAGACCCCGGTACTCGGCCACATTGTTGGTGGCGTGGCCGATGAACTCGGCGGCCTCCGCGACGAGCTGCCCGGTGTCGCCGTCCCGGACCACCGCGCCGTAGCCGGCCGGCCCCGGGTTGCCCCGGGACCCGCCGTCCGCCTCGACGATGAAGCGCGCCGCCACCGGGTCAGACGCCCGAGTCGGCCGTGCGGACCAGGATCCGCGAGCAGTTCTCGCAGCGGACGACCTTGTCGGCCGGCTCGGCCTTGATGGCGTTCAGCTCGGTGATCGAGAACTCGGTGCGGCAGCCCTCGCAGCGGCGCTGGTAGAGGCGGGCCGCGCCGACGCCGCCCTGGGTCTCGCGCAGCTTGGCGTACAGCTTCAGCAGGTCGGCCGGGATGACGGCGGCGACGGTCTCGCGGTCGCGCCTGACCTTGTCGGCCTCGCCGTCGATCTCGGCGAAGGCGGCGTCGCGACGGGCCTCGGCCTCCTTGAGGACCACGGTGGAGTGCTCCAGGCGGGCGCTCAGCTCCTCGACCCGGGTGCGGGCGCTCTCCTGGCGCTCCATGATCTCCAGCACGACGTCCTCCAGGTCGCCCTGGCGCTTGGCGAGCGAGCCGATCTCGTGCTGGAGGTTCTCCAGGTCCTTCGGGGAGGTGATCGCACCGGAGTCCAGGCGCTGCTGGTTGCGGGCGGCGCGGGCGCGGACCTGCTCGACGTCCTGCTCGGCCTTGGCCAGCTCGCGGGCGGTGTCGCCCTTCTGGGCCTCGGCGGCGATGACGAGGTCCTTGAGCGCGGTGTGGTCGGCGGTGGCCTTGTCGATCTCGGCGTGCTCGGGCAGGCCCCGGCGCCGGTGGGCCAGCTGGTCGAGCTTCGAGTCGATGGCCTGGAGGTCGAGCAGGCGGATCTGGTCGGCGGGCGCGGCGTTCAAGGGGAAAGCTCCTGTGAATCGGGTCAGGCGGTGAAGGACATGGGGGCGTGCGCGGTCCACGGGTCGGTGACCCGGTGGGAGACCTTGGTCTCCACGGCCCAGCCGCGCTGGTCGGCGGCGGCCAGCAGGGCGCGCTCGGCCAGGCCGAGCCAGGGCCACTCGGTGGCCCAGTGGGCGGCGTCGACCAGTGCGACCGGCGCGGCCTCGGTGGCCTCGGAGGCCGGGTGGTGGCGCAGGTCGGCGGTCACGTAGGCGTCCACGCCGGCCGCCCGTACGTCGGCGAAGAAGCTGTCGCCGGAGCCGCCGCACACCGCCACCCGGCTGATCAGCCGGTCGGGGTCGCCGGAGACGCGCACGCCCGCGGCCGTCGCGGGCAGGCCCTCGGCGACCCGGGCGGCGAAGGCGGACAGCGTCAGCGGGGGCTCCAGCAGGCCGATCCGGCCGGTGCCGCGGCGGCCCAGCGGGTCCGTCGGGTCCGGCACCAGCGGGCCGGTGACCCGCAGGCCGACCGCCTCGGCCAGCGCGTCCGAGACGCCGGGGTCGGCGTGGTCGGCGTTGGTGTGGGCGACGTGCAGCGCGATGCCGTTGGTGATCAGCGTGTGCACCACCCGGCCCTTGAAGGTGGTGGCGGCGACGCTGGTGGTGCCGCGCAGATAGAGGGGGTGGTGGGTGACCACCAGGTCGGCGCCCCACTCCACGGCCTCGTCGACGACGGCCTGGACGGGGTCGACGGCGAACAGCACGCGGCCGACCTCGGCCTGAGGGTCCCCGCAGACCAGGCCGACGGCGTCCCAGGACTCCGCCCACTGCGGGGGGTAGACCTCTTCGAGGGCGGTGATGACGTCGGACAGTTTCGGCACCTGTCGAGACTACCGTGCGCGCGGGGGCGGTCGGGCCTCGGCCGATCGGGGGACGGGCCCGGCGCGCCTCCGGACCCCGCGCGGCCGCCGTACGGGCCCGGCGCGGTGACCGTACGGGCCCCGGCGCGGTGACCGTTCGGACGCCGGTGCCGCGGGCGCACGGATGCGCGTCAACCCGCTGCGGACCGGCGTCAACCTCGCAGCAGGAGCGTCCGCACCGGCCCGCGCGGACCGGGTGCGCCCGCACGCCCGGCGCGCGGGCGCACAGTGGGGCCCTCGCACGAATTCGAAACCACCCCAGGCTCACCCTTACGAGTGAAGCGACCGGCTCTGCGCTGGGCCTCCGGTTTTGTCGAAACTAACTTCAGTCCTGCGAACGGGAGTTGCCCCGGCAACGGACGAAAGGGATGTGGTGGCACATGAGGGTGAGCGGGGCGTGAACGTGGCCACCCGCACCACCACCCGGGCACTGCGCCGGCTGGGCTTCGCCTTCGCCGCCGACGGCAGCCACGCGGCCTGCCTGGCCGCGGCCGCCGACAGCGGCTGGTACGTGGAGGGTTGGCAGCTCCCGCCGGACGGTTCACCGGCCACGCCGGCCGCACTGCCACTGCCCGGCAACCGGTCGGAGGACCAGCGCTCGCAGCTGGTCGCACTGCCCGACGGCTCGGTGCTGGTCTGCCGGCACGACGGCGAGCGGCACGACCTGGTCCGCCTCTCCTACGGGGAGGGCGGCACCGTGGAGCAGCCGGTGGCCTCGCTGCGGATGCCCGGACTGCGGCTGCTGCCGCTCCCGGTGCCACCCGGCGCCGGCCCGCGCACCCCGGTGGCGGTCGCCCTCGGCACGGACACCCGCCCGGCGACCACCGCCTGGCTGGTCCGGGCGGACGGCAGCGAGCCCGTGCGGGTCGCCGAGATCCCCGGCCTGCACGGCGGCGGCACCTGGCTGGACCGCACGGGAGCGCTGCTCGCGCTGGACCGGGTGGCCGGCGGGCTGGTCCGCAGCGTGGTGCTGGACCTGCGCAGCGGCACCGCCACCCCGCTGCTGGAGATCGGCGAGCACAGCAACGACCGGCTGGTGCTGTTCGACCCGGACAGCGGCTTCGCCATGGTGCGCAGCGACGCGCCCGGCATCGACCGGATCGGCTGGGGCGTGCTGGGCGGCGGGGAGCCGCTGCGGTTCCCGGAGTGCCTGCACGTCTCGGGCACCACCCTGCGGCCGGTCGCGCTGCGGCAGAGCGCGGACGGCCCCCGGGTGGCGGTGCAGATCGACCACGGCGCCGGCTCGGCGCTCGCCCTGTGGCGGCCCGCCCTCGGACGGCTGGACCCGCTGCCGGTACCGCCCGGGCGGCTGGGGACGGTCGGCCACTGGGGCGGGGCCGGCCTGCGGATCCCGTACTCCTCCCCCGACCAGCCGACCGCGCTGGCCACCCTGGACGTGGACGCCCTGCTGGCCCACGGACCGGCCCCGGCCGGAACCGTCCCGATGCCCCTACCGCTCCAACTCGCCCCGCTGGGCGCGGGATCGCACGGCCCGTGGCGGGACACCGTGCCGCCCTGGCAGCCCGGCGGGCCGCGCGGCGCCGTCGCCCCGCCCGCCGGTTGGCGCCTGGACGGCAGCACCCCGCCCGGCGACGGCGGCCGCTGGCAGCCTGCACAGAGCCTCGAACTCGCGGGCCCGGCCGGTCCGTTGGAGGCAGTGGTGTACGGCGGTGACGCCTGGCTGAGCAGCCCGCACCTGGTGCTGGCCCTGCACGGCGGGCCGGCGGACGCCTGGCGGCTGGAGTTCGACCCGGCGCTGCAGCGGATGGCAGCCGAGGGCCTGGCGGTGGTCGCGCCCAACCAGCGCGGCTCCACCGGCTACGGGGTGCCGCACGCACTGGCCATCCGGGGCGCCTGGGGCGGGCCCGACCTGGACGACGTGCTGTACCTGCTGGAGGGCATCGCCGGCCAGCGCGCGGCGCTCGGCCTGGAACCGCCCGCCCTGTTCGGGGTCAGCTACGGCGCGTTCCTGGCGCTGCTGGCGGCCGCCCACGCCCCGGCCGAGCAGGTCGCCCGCTGCGCGGTGGTCGCCCCCTTCCTGTCCGGCGCCCGGCTGCTCGCCGAAGCGGCGCCGCCCGTACGGGCGTTGACCGCCCGGCTCGGCGGCGGCGAGCCGGTCCTGGACGCCCGCGGCCCGCGCGACGTGCTCCAGCTGGCGCACCGGCTGAGCGCACCGCTGCTGGTGGTGCACGGCAACCGGGACGAGGTGGTGCCGGTGAGCCAGTCCCGTTCGCTGCGGCACGAGTTGCTGCGGATCGGGCGGGTCGAGGGCGCGGACTTCCGGTATGTGGAGGCGGCCGGCTCGGGGCACGAGGTGCTCACCGAGGAGGGCGCCGCCGTGCTGCACGAGCTGCTCGCCGCGTTCCTGCGGACCGGCCGGCCGGGCTGATCCCGGCGGCCCTCGGGTGGGGCGGGACTCGCCCCATGAGGTCGATAGGATCTCGTCAGTCCCGGCCGTTATGGTGGCCGGGGCACGGGCCGCGATCACCGGCTGTGGGCGCGTACCGAGCGCCCGATCGGGGACCCGACCGTGTGCCGCAGGCGCCGGACGGGCGCCGATGACCCGCACCCTCCGCACGGAAGACGATTTCTCATGTCCGACACCCTCACCGACACCACCGGACCCGCGATGACCGGGACCGACGCCGACGAGAAGACGGCCGAGGACACCGCGTCGCACGGTCGCCACCGCGGTGGCTCCGCGTCCGACGACACCCCCGGGGCGGACCCGCACGGCCGTCACCGCGCGGCCGGCGCCCGGGGCTGACCCGGCCAGGACCGATCCGGGGGAGCGAACCGCAGAACCCCGCGAGGGCCCGCCGAGGACATCCCGGCGGGCCCTCGCGCGTTCCCCGGCCCCGGGGGAGCGCTGCTATCCGAGCGTGACCACCGTCCGCAGCGCCTCGCCGCTGCGCATCTGCTCGATCGCCCGGTTCACGTCCGCCAGCCCGACCCGGTGGGTGATCATCCCGTCGAGGTCGATCCGCCCGGCCCGCCACAGGTCCACCACCATGGCGATGGTGCGGGCCACCGGCGCCCCGCCGTACAGCGAGGGCAGCAGCCGCTTCTCGTTGAAGAACAGCTCCCCCATGGTGAACTGCGCGAGGTCGTCCTGCGCGCCCGCGCCGATCACCACGACCGCGCCGCCGCGCCGGGCCGCGTCGTAGCCGGCCCGGACGGTCGCCGCCCGGCCGACCGCCTCGAAGACGTAGTCGAAGCCGCCGCCGGGCAGGCCCTTGGCCGCCGCCTTCAGCTCCTCGGGGGCGATCGCCTCGGTGGCGCCGAAGCCCGGCGCCCGCTCGCGGCGCGAGGCCACCGGGTCGACGACGGTGATCCGGGCCGCGCCGCAGACCCGGGCGCCCTGGACGGTGGCCATGCCGACGCCGCCCGCGCCGATCACCGCGACCGTGGCGCCGGGCTCGACCCGGGCGGTGTTGACGGCGGCGCCGATACCGGTGGTCACCCCGCAGCCGATGAGGGCCGCGGCCTCGTAGGGGAGGTCGGCGGGCACCTTGATGACGGCGTCGGCGGCGACCACCACCTCCTCGGCGAAGGCGCCGGTGCCGTAGAACCCGGAGGCCTCGGTGTCGCCCTCGGCCAGCCGGAAGCCGGGCGCGCCGAGGCGCCGCAGACTGGCGACGCACAGGTGCCCGCGGCCCCGTTCGCAGTGGGCGCAGCGGCCGCAGGGGGCCATCCAGCAGAGCACCACCCGGTCCCCGGGGGCGACGCCGGTCACGCCCTCGCCGACCTCGACGACGTCTCCGGCGCCCTCGTGCCCGGGGACGAACGGCGCGGGCTGCGGCAGGACGCCGCTCATCGCGGAGAGGTCGGAGTGGCAGAGGCCGGCGGCGCGCATCCGGACCCGTACGGTGCCCGGTCCGAAGCCGACCGCCGTGACGTCCTCGCGGACGTCGAGGGTGTCCTGGCCGGTCTCGTGCAGGACGGCTGCGCGCATGGGGCTGCTCCCGGTGTGCCTCGGGTCAAGGGTCTGCCGATTCTGGCACGGCCGCCGCGATCCCACTGGAACGCGTTCCAGAACCGGCCCGGCCACCCGCCACGGCCGCCCTCCCTACCTTCGAGTAGGGTCCGAGCACGTCCGTCCGCCGCCCGAACCCGAGGAGCACCGCATGTCCGACCTGCTGGAGGGCGCCCGCCCGGCGCCGGAGGTGCTGGCGGCGTTCGAGGCGGCCACCGGGTTCATGCCGGTGGACGAGGGCCTCGCGCTGTACGCGGCGGCGGTGGCGGCGGCCCGCCGGACCGGCCTGCCGGTGCTGGAGATCGGCACCTACTGCGGCCGCTCGGCGGTCCTGCTGGCGGCCGCGGCCCGGGAGACCGGGACGGTCGCGCTGACCGTGGACCACCACCGCGGCTCGGAGGAGCAGCAGCCCGGCTGGGAGTACCACGATCCGACGCTGGTGGACCCGGAGGTCGGGCGGATGGACACCCTGCCCCGGTTCCGCCGCACCCTGCACGCCGCCGGGCTGGAGGACCACGTGGTCGCGCTGGTCGGCCGCTCGCCGCAGATCGCCGCACTGTGGGGACGGCCGCTGGCCCTGGTCTTCATCGACGGCGGGCACACCGACGAGCACGCCACCGGCGACTACGAGGGCTGGGCGCCGCACCTGGCGCCGGAGGGCCTGCTGGTGGTGCACGACGTGTTCCCGGACCCGGCGGACGGCGGCCAGGCCCCGTACCGGGTGTACCTGCGGGCGCTGGCCGAGGGCTTCGAGGAGGTCTCGGTGACCGGCTCGCTGCGCGTCCTGCGCCGGACCGCCGCCTAGCCGCCGCTCCCCTGCCTTCCGATACCTCCTGAGCGCCGCACCCGCCCCCGACCGCCCCGACCGCCACACGAGATCGACCCCACAGCCCCGTCCCGATGCTCTAACGTCGTGCCGGGGCTGTCCGACGGGTGCTCGAACGGTACGGTGTCCGCGCAGCACCAGGCAGCTGCGGCACGGGCGGCAGCACCAGGCACGGCATCGGCGGACGGTGGGGGCTAGCGGCACATGACGGACCAGCACAACACCGCTCCGGCGGTCTGGGACCCGACCGCGCGCGGCGGCGCGGGCGGCTGGGTCCGCAATCCGCAGCGCCCGGACGCCGAGTCCGCCCCCGCCGCACCGCAGGAGGCCCCCACCGCGGGCGCGGTCGGCGACCAGGGCCCGCCGCTGGGCGCCCGCCCGTACCTGTCCACCGCCCCCGGCTTCGGCCCGCCGCCGGACATGTCGGCACCCGCACCGGCCCCGGCGCCGGCCCCCGCCCCGACGGCTGCTGCCCCGGAGCCGGGCCCCGGGGCCCCCACCACCGCGCTGCCCCGGGTCACCGCGCCGCCCCCCGGCGCCCCGCCGTTCCCCTCCCCCGCGACCCCGCAGGACCGCGGCCCGCAGGGCGGGCCGCTGCCCGGCCCCGGCTACGTCTACCCGCCGCCGCCCACGGTCGGCCCGTACCAGCAGGGCCCGTACGCACAGGCCCCGCACCAGCAGCCCGGGTACGGCGCCCAGTCCTACCCGACCCAGCCGGATCATCCGACCGACCGGCCGCTCGAGGACGAGGACGACCGGGAACGCCCGGCCAACCGCAGGGCGCCGCTGCTGATCGGCTTCGCGCTGCTGCTGGTGGTGGCGGTCGGCGGCGGCCTGCTGTACGCGGCCAAGAGCGGCGGCGAGAACGACCGGGCCGCGCCCGCCCCTTCGGCCGCCGGCGCGACCGGCTCCGGCAACCCGCAGCCCGCCCCGGCACCCACCGGTACCGACGCCGCGCCTGGCACCACGGCCGCGCCCTCCGACACGCCCTCCCCGACCGCGTCCGGCGCCGGCCCCAAGGCCCAGGCCGAGGCCCAGTCGCTGGACGCCCTGCTCACCGAGGGCGGCAACGCCCGGACCCAGATCGGCAACGCGGTGGCCAAGGTGACCAGCTGCCCCTCGAAGGCCGACATCGACAGCGCGGCGCAGGTCTTCGACAGCGGCGCCAAGCAGCGCGACGGCCTGCTGGCCAAGCTCGGCAGGCTGAGCGTCACCGACCTGCCGGGCGGCGCGGACGCGGTGAACTCGCTGAAGTCCGCCTGGCAGTTGTCCTCCGACATCGACAAGGCGTACGCGAGCTGGGCCCGCGCGGTGGCCGCCCAGGGCTGCTCCGGCACCGCGCCGACCACGGCCGACAAGAAGAAGGCGGACGAACTCAACCCGCAGGCCACCCAGGCGAAGAACGACTTCCTGACCAAGTGGAAGCCGATCGCAAACGCCTACGGCCTCACCGCGCCCACTTCGGACAGGATCTGAACCGCCCGTGACCGGCCCGACCTCCCGACCGCCCCGCCGTTCCGCCCTGCTGCGCGCCACCACCGTGGTGGCCGCGGTCGTCCCGCTCTGCACGGCGGGCTGGTTCGGCTGGCGGGCCCTGGACCACTCCGACCCGGCGGCCGCCACGGCCGCGCCGCCCAGCGCCGTCCAGTCCGGCGCCGTGCAGTCCGGCAGCCAGGCGCCGGACACCCCGCAGTCGCCGCCGACCAGCAGCGCTCCGAGCGGCAGCACGCCGACCGGCGGCGCCCCGACCGGCACGCCCACCGGGACGGCCGCGGCTCCCGGCGACACACCGGCCCCCAGCGCGGCCGCCGACCTCACCGGCCGCACCATCGTGCTCGACCCCGGCCACAACCCCGGCAACTTCGCGCACCCCACCGAGATCAACCGCCAGGTGGACGTCGGCAACGGCCACAAGGAGTGCGACACCACCGGCACCGAGACCGACGCCGGCTACACCGAGGCCGACTACACCCTGGACGTCACCCGCCGGGCCCGCGCCCTGCTCACCGCCCGCGGCGCCAAGGTGGTGTTCACCCAGGACGGCGACCGCCCCTGGGGCCCGTGCGTGGACGAGCGTGCCCGCGCGGGCGCCGACGCGCACGCCGACGTCGCGCTCTCGGTGCACGGCGACGGCGGCCCGGCGAGCGGCAGCGGCTTCCACGTCATCCTGCCCGCCAAGGTCGTCGCCGGTAAGGCTGACAACTCCGCGATCGTCGAACCCTCGCACCGCCTCGGCCTGCTGCTGCGCGACGGCTTCCACGCCGCGACCGGCGAGCCGTACGCCGACTACATCGCCCACGACGGCCTGGACACCCGCTCCGACCTGGGCGGCCTCAACCTCTCCGCCGTTCCCAAGGTGTTCATCGAGTGCGGTAACATGCGCAACTCCGCGGACGCCCGACGGATGACGGACCCTCAGTGGCGGCAACAGGCCGCCCAGGGGATCGCCGACGCGCTGACCGCCTTCCTGACCACGCACTGAGCGGGCCCGGCAAGGGAGTTGGGACGAGTGTGCCCGGCGGACGCCGCGTCGGCGCGTCCGCACGGTTTGCAACGACTTCGACCCGTTCCCGGTCCCGCCGTGCACCGGCAGGACGGTTGGGCCTAGGCTTCTGGTCCGTTCGGGAGTTTCGGCCGGTCGGCCCGACCGCGCGAAGCACCGTCCACGACACGTCAACGAGGGGAACGTAAGTGAATCTGCGCGCTCTCACCAGGGGAGACGCCGCCGTCGCAGGCGCGGCCGTCCTGCTGTTCATCGCCTCCTTCCTGCCTTACTGGACCGTGGACTGCAGCAGCCGGTACTGCGGGGACACCTCGCAGAACGCGTGGAGCACCGAGCTGTTCCCCATCCTGCCCTCGGTCTTCCTGCTGGGCATCGCCGCCGCCGTCCTGATCCTGGTGCAGCGCTTCCAGGGCCCCGCCGCCGCCAACCGCCAGGTGCTCGGCCTGCGGCTGGACCAGTGGGGCATCGCGTTCGCCGTCGCGGCGCTGTGGACCTCGATCTGGTCACTGGGCGGCGGCCCGTCGGCCACCAGCTTCGGCCACGGCTTCGGCGCCTGGCTCGGTCTCATCTCGCTGATCGTGCTGGCCGGTGCGGCCGCGGCCGCTCCGCTGGTGCCCGCGCTGAAGGCCCCGCTGGTCTCCGACCGCCCGGCCGTCCCCTACCAGGGCGGCTACCCGACGCCCGGTCAGCCCGGTCAGCCCGGTCACCCGGGTGTCTCGGGCCAGCCCGGCCAGTACGGCTACCCGGTCCAGGGCCACGACCCGGCCTTCGGCGCCCAGCCGGTCGCCGGCGGCTACGGCTACCCGGCCGCCGGCCAGCCGCAGCCCGGCCAGCCGGTGCAGCCGCAGGACGCGGGCGCTCCGGCCCCGCAGCCGACTCCGGCCGCCCCGGTGGCGGACTTCCAGCCGTTCTGGTTCGCCGTCCCGGCGCCACGCCCGCTGGCCCCGAAGGACAACCCGGCCGGTGCCCCGGTCGGCGAGGTCGTGCCGGGCACCTGGTACCTGGCCGTCGAGCAGCGCGGCGCGGCCCTGGTCGCCCAGCTGCCGGACGGCAACCAGGGCGTGCTGGCCGACACCACGGGCATCCAGCGCGGCTGACGCCGGCCGCGGCCTGCCTCACGGCACGCGGAAGGGGTGGGACCGGATCACCGGTCCCACCCCTTCGCCGTCGTGGAGCCGCCTCAGCAGCAGTCCTGGACCACCAGACCGGCGGGCAGCTGGTCCCCGCCGAAGACCGCGACGGTCGCCGGGTCCCCGCCGAGCGCGGCCACCGCGAGCAGCAGCGCCCCGGCCGTCCAGGTGGTGCGCTCCTCGGGCCAGATCGCGTCGTCCTCGAAGACGTACCCGGTCCAGTACGAGCCGTCCTCGTGGCGCAGGTGCCGCTGGATCCAGCGCAGGATGTCCACCGCGCGGTCGGACTCGCCGATCGCCCAGAGCGCCAGGGCCAGTTCGGCGCTCTCGCCGCCGGTCACCCACGGGCGGTCGCTGACGCAGCGCACGCCGAGACCGGGGACGACGAAGCGCTCCCAGTCCCGCTCGATCCGGGCCAGCGCCGCCTCGCCGCGCAGGCCGGTGCCGAGCACCGGGTAGTACCAGTCCATCGAGTAGCGGCCCTTGTCGAGGAACCGCTCGGGGTGGTGGGAGATGGCGTGCCGCAGCCGGCCGGCCGCGAGCTCCCAGTCGGGCTGCGGCTCCTCCAGGTAGTCGGCGATGGCCAGGCCGCAGCGCAGCGCGTGCAGGACGCTGGACGAGCCGGTGAGCAGCGCCTCCTCGGTGGCGGTGCCGTCCTCGTCGACCCGCCAGGCGATCGGGCCGCCGGGCAGCCGCAGCCGGACGATGAAGTCCAGCGCCCGCCGGACCACCGGCCAGATCCACTCCAGGAAGGCGTCGTCGCCGGCGCTGAGGTGGTGGTGCCAGACGCCGACCGCGATGTACGCGCAGAAGTTGCTCTCCTTGGCCCGGTCGGTGACCACGCCGTCGGTGTACGCGGCGTACCAGGAGCCGTCCGGGTTCTGCTGCGCGGCGAGCCAGCGGTAGGCGGCCTCGGCGGCGGCGTGCTCGCCGGCGGTGTCGAGGGCCATCGCGGCCTCGGTGTGGTCCCAGGGGTCGAGGTGGTGGCCGGTGAACCACGGGATGGCGCCGTCGGGGCGCTGCTCGGCCAGGATGCTGCGGACGGTGTCGGCCGCCTGCACGGCGTCCAGCACCCCGTCGAGCAGCAGCACCTCGGGGACGGCGGCGGTCATGCGCCCGCCCGCCGGGGCTCCGAGCGGTTCGGCTTGGACGCGTAGGCGACGAAGCTCTTGCCGATGACCGGGTTGAGTGCCTTCTCTGCGGCCCTGGTGAGGGAGCTGATCACCGGGGTGCCGACGATGTCCCAGACCAGCAGCTGGTGGTAGGCCTTGACCGGCAGCGCCTTGTCGTTGTCCACGCCGACGGCGCACTTGATCCACCAGTACGGCGAGTGCAGCGCGTGGGCGTGGTGGGTGCCGTACGGCTCCAGACCGGCGTCCTTGAGCTTGCCGAGCAGCTCGTCGCCCCGGTAGATCCGGATGTGGCCGCCCTCGACCTCGTGGTACTCGTCGGACAGCGCCCAGCAGATCTTCTCCGGCAGCCAGCGCGGCACGGTGACGGCGAGCAGGCCGCCCGGCTTGAGGACCCGGAACATCTCGTTGAGCACGCCCTTGTCATCGGGTATGTGCTCCATCACCTCGGAGATGATGATCTTGTCGAAGTAGTCGTCCTCGAACGGCAGCGCCAGCGCGTTGCCCTCCATCGCGACCGCCGACGCGCCCTCGGGGGCCTCGCCGGCCAGCTCCATCGCGGCGAACCACTTCTTGACCTCGGCGATCTCCTCGGCGTTCTGGTCGAGGGCGATCACGTTGGCGCCGCGGCGGTAGCACTCGAACGCGTGCCGGCCCCCGCCGCAGCCCAGGTCGAGCACCCGGTCGCCGGGGGCGAGCGGGAAGCGCGAGAAATCGACGGTCAGCACTGCAGGGCTCCCATTCCTATTGCAACCAAGCGTTCCTGACGCTTCGTCAGAACACTTCGCCAGAAAGCTTCGTCAGGTCGCGCGCCCGATCCCCGGAGCGCGTCGCTCGCGAGCGCACCGCCCAGGGCACGTACCGCCCAGGGCACGTACCGCTCAGGGCACGTACCGCCAGCCCGGCCCGGAGCGGGCCCGGGCGCCGACGCCGGTGGCGATCGCCGCACGGTACGCGTCCGCGGTCAGCTCGGCGGCCCGCTCCCAGGTGAACCGGGCCAGCACCCGCTCCCGGCCGGCCGCGCCGAGCTCGGCGCGCAGCCGCGGGTCGTCCAGCAGCCGGCCGAGTGCGGCGGCCAGCGAGTCCGCCTCCCCCGGCGGCACGGCCAGGCAGGTCTCGCCGTCCGGCCCGGCCACCTCGGGGATCGCCCCGCCGGTGGTCGCGACCAGTGGGGTGCCGGTGGCCATCGCCTCGGCGGCGGGCAGCGAGAAGCCCTCGTACAGCGACGGGACGCAGGCCACCTCGGCCGAGCGGTACAGGTCGACCAGCTCCTGGTCGGTCAGGCCGGTGCGGAACTCGACGTGCTCCGCCAGCCCGAAGCGGCGCACCGCTTCGGCCACCGGCCCGTCGTCCTTCTGCGGCTTGCCGACCACCACCAGGTGGGCGTCCCGCTCGGTGCGGACCTTGGCCAGCGCCTCGACCAGGAAGACCAGCCCCTTGAGCGGCACGTCCGCGCTGGAGGTGGTGACGATCCGGCCGGGGACCCGCTCGATCCCTCCGGAGGGCGACCAGAGCCGGGTGTCGGCGCCGATCGGCACCACCGAGATCCGGCCGGGGGCCGCGCCCAGGTGCTCGGCGATCTCGCGCTGCGAGGTGCCGGAGACGGTGATCACGTGGTCCAGCCGGGCCGCGACCCGGCGCTGCATCCGGGTGAAGGCGTACCAGCGGCGCAGCGACAGCCGCTTCACCCTCGTGGTGGCCGCGTCCAGCTCCAACTGCCGGTCCACGGTGATCGGGTGATGGATGGTGGTGACCAGCGGGAAGCCGTGCCGGGCCAGGCCGAGCAGGCCGTAGCCGAGGGTCTGGTTGTCGTGCACCACGTCGTAGCGGCCCTTGTGGCGGGCCAGGTACTGACGGGCGCGCAGCGAGAAGGTGAGCGGCTCGGGGAAGCCGCCGGTGCGCATGGTGGCGAACTCCAGCACGTCCACCAGCCCGCGGAACTCGCCGCGGGCGGGCGTGCGGAAGGGGTCCTCGGCGCGGTAGAGGTCCAGACTGGGCAGCTCGACCAGGCGCACCGTCCCGGGGCCCTCGACCTCGTCCAGGACGGGGTAGGGCTGGGCGCCGATCACGTCCACGTGGTGGCCGAGCCTGGCCAGCTCACGCGAGAGGTGGCGTACGTACACGCCCTGACCGCCGCAGAACGGGTCCCCGCGGTATGACAGCAGGGCAATCCGCAGCGGCTGCGCGGTCATCCTCGGCCCTCATCTCTGGCTGCTATCGGTGCGAGCGGCCCCATCGGTGCCGCCGGTCGCTAAAGTAGATCAGGTTTCAGCGGCTGTGGAACTCGTCGTCGACCGTGTGAACAATGAGAGACCTCGAAGATACCGGCCCGTAGCTTTCGCTCAGGAGCCAGGGCTGGTGATTCCCGCCACGCCCGGCCCCACCGACAACGGGTCGCCTTCGGGCCGACCTTTCTGGAGCACGCCGCCACCCACGCGCCCCCGGGAGCACCCTTGCCGTCGCCGACCACGTCCGTGAGCCCCTCCGCCGCGCCCCCGGCGGAGCCGCCGCTGTCCGCGCGCCAGGCCGAGCGGCGCCGCCGGATCCTGCGGGCCGCCACCGCGCTGGCCGCCCGCGGCGGGTACGAGGCGGTGCAGATGCGGGAGGTCGCGGAGAGCGCGCAGGTCGCCCTCGGAACGCTGTACCGCTACTTCCCGTCCAAGGTCCACCTGCTGGTCGCGGTCATGCTGGAGCAGTTGCAGGAGCTCCAGGAGCACATCCGGCGGCACCCGCCGACCGACCGGGAGCCGGCGCCCAGGGTCGCCGACACGCTCACCCGGGCCTTCCACGCGCTCCAGCGCGAACCGCTGCTGGCCGAGGCGATGGTCCGCGCGATGTGCTTCGCGGACCGCTCGATCGGCGCCGAGGTGGACCTGGTCAGCGCCGCCACCGGACAGCTCATCCTGGACGCGATCGGCCAGTCCGGCCCGCCCAGCGACAGCCAGCGCGCGGCCGTCCGGGTGATCGAGCACACCTGGCACTCGGCCCTGGTCGCCTGGCTCTCCGGCCGCGCCTCGATCGCCGAGGTCCGGGCCGACCTGCACACCGCGGCGCGGCTGCTGACCCTGCCGTGACGGACTGATCACTGGAACCTGTTCCAGCTCCCGGCGGCCCGCACGCCACGGCCCGGCGGTTAGAGTCGACGGGCAGCACAACTCCATCCCGCTCCTCCTCCGGGGGAAGCCGGTGCGAATCCGGCGCTGACCCGCAACCGTGGACCCGACCGTGCGCCGGGCGAGCCGGAGCACCCGGGGAGGGACGAGCGGCGAGCCGGACACCCGCGCCCGGCACCCGTCGAGGACTACGGAACGGCCCCGCCCGGGCCCCCACCGCTCACCGAAAGGCACACCCGCACCATGCTGACCGCCGCCCGCCTGGGCGCCGCCGCCCTGTCCGCCGCGCTGCTCGCCGGCGTCGCCGCCGGACCGGCCCTCGCCGACAGCCCGTCGCCCGGCGCCACCACCGCCGCCGTCCCGGACGGCCTGTACGGCAAGGGCGACCCGACGTACGACGGCGTCTGGCGGCAGTCCCTCGCGCTCACCGCGCTGACGGCGGCCAAGGTCACCCCGGCCGACTCCGCGGTGGGCTGGCTCACCGGGCAGCAGTGCGAGGACGGCGGCTGGCCCTCCTACCGGGCCGCCGGCGCGGCCTGCGACGCCAAGACCGAGGACAGCAACGCCACCGCCGTCGCCATCCAGGCCCTGGTCGCCCTCGGCGGACACCAGCCGGCCGTCGACAAGGGCGTGCAGTGGCTCAGGGCCAACCAGAACGCCGACGGCAGCTGGCCCTACAACCCCGGCAACCCGGGCGACGCCAACTCCACCGGGCTCGCCGTCAACGCGCTGTTCGCCGCCCGTACCGACCCGGCCGGCGTCGCCCGGCCGGGCACCGGCGGCGCGGCCGGCAAGAACGCCTTCGAGGGCCTCGCCCGCTTCCAGCTCGGCTGCACCGCCCCCGCCGACCAGCGCGGCGCCTTCGCCTACCAGCCGGACCCGACCGGCGCTCTCGCCCCCAACACCCTGGCCAGCGCCCAGGCCGCCCTCGCCGCCGCCGGCGGGCACCTGCCGGTCGCCACCTCGGTGCACGCCGACGCGAGCCCCAAGGCCCTCGCCTGCGCCGACGGCTCCGCGCCCGCCACCATCCCGCACGCCGAGTCCGGCGAGGCCGTCGGCGCCTACCTCGGCGCCCAACTCGCCGCCGGCGACGAGCACCTCACCCTCACCACCCCGGGCGCCGACCCCAAGCCCGACTACACCGCGACCGCCTGGGCCGCCCTCGCCCTGATCCAGAGCGGTCACCCCGAGCAGGCCACCGACGCCGTGGACTGGCTGGAGGGGCAGGGCGACACCTGGACCAAGAACGGCACCGACGCCGCCGCCACCGCCAGCCTGCTGATGGTCTCCCAGGCCGCCCACCGCTCCACCGCCGACCTCACCGGCAAGCTCACCGCCCTCGGCCCAGTCCCCAAGGGCGGCGCCGCCGCCGCGGAGGCCACGCCGGTGAAGAAGAAGGGCGACGGCATGGGCCAGTTCTGGCTGATCGTCGTCGGCCTGCTCATCGGCATCGGCGGCGGCCTCCTGCTCAGCCTCCAGCGCAAGCGCAACCCGAACCTCTGATGCGTTCCGCCCCTGACGCCCGGACGGGCCGGACCCCCCGAGCGCGGGCGGCCCTGGCCGCCGCGCTCCTGCCGCTCCTCGGGGCGCTGGTGCTGCTCGTCTGCGCCGCGCCCGCGCAGGCGGCCGGGTACCGGTACTGGTCGTTCTGGCGCGCGGGCGACGGCGAGGCCTGGGCGTACCAGCAGCAGGGGCCCGCGGTGGCCGTACCGCCGGACGGCTCGGTGGACGGCTGGCGGTTCGCCGTCAGCCCGGACGGCGCGCGGGACGCCGCGAAGCCGCGCACGGCGGCCCCGTTCGACCAGGTCTGCGCGGCGACGCCCGCCCAGGACGGCCGCAAGCGGGTGGCCGTGGTGCTGGACTTCGGCACGGCCGAGGACGCCGGGGCGTCCGCCGCGCAGCCGCCCGGACAGCGGACGGCCTGCGCCAGCGTCGCGCCGCGGGCCAGCTCGGCCGAGGTGCTGGCCGCCGTCGCCCCGCCGCTGCGCTACGACTCCAACGGCCTGCTGTGCGCCATCGCCGGCTACCCGCAGGCGGGGTGCGGCGACCAGGTGGGCGCGGCCGGCGGCGCCGGGGCCACCGGATCCGCCGCCGGCCACGGCAGCGGCCCGGACCTCGGTCTGGTCGCCGGTGGTGCGCTGGTCGCCGTCCTCGCCGGTGGCGCCGTCTGGCAGGCCCGCCGCCGGCACTCCTAGGGCGTGCCGCGACATGCCCCGACCCCTTTCCCAGGACAGATCCGTGAGCAGCCCCGCCCGTAGCACCCGACCGCCCACCGGCCCGCGTCAACTGCACCCAGCGGCCTGGTGGTTGTGGGCGCTCGGGCTCGGCGCGGCGGCGACCCGCACCACCAATCCGGTGATCCTGCTGCTGCTCGCCGCGACCGCCGGCTACGTGGTGGCGGCGCGCCGCGGCGATGCTCCCTGGTCGCGTTCCTACGGGGCGTTCCTGCGGCTCGGGCTGCTGGTGCTCGGCATCCGGCTGGTCTTCGCGGTGCTGCTCGGCTCGCCGGTCCCCGGCACCCACGTGCTGTTCACCCTGCCCGAACTCCCGCTGCCCGCCTGGGCGCAGGGGGTGCGGATCGGCGGGCGGGTCACCCTCGAAGGCCTGCTCTCGGCGCTGTACGACGGGCTGCGCCTGGCCACCCTGCTGGTCTGCGTCGGCGCCGCCAACTCGCTGGCCAGCCCGGCCCGGCTGCTGCGCGCCCTGCCCGGCGCGCTCTACGAGGCGGGCGTGGCCGTGGTGGTGGCGATGACCTTCGCGCCGAACCTGGTCGCCGACGTCCGCCGGCTGCGCGCCGCCCGGCGGCTGCGGGGCCGCAACGACCGGGGCGTCGCGGCGGTGCTGAGCGTCGGACTCCCCGTCCTGGAGGGCGCGTTGGAGCGGTCGATCGCCCTGGCGGCGGCGATGGACACCCGCGGCTTCGGCCGGACCGCGGACGTCCCGCGCCGCCTCGCCCGGGTGACCGCCGCGCTGACCCTGGCCGGGCTGCTCGGGGTCTGCCTGGCCGCGTACGGGCTGCTGACCGCGGGCGGCGCCGGCTGGGCACTGCCGGTGCTCCTGCTCGGCCTGGCCGCCGCCTTCGCCGGGCTGCTGCTGGGCAGCCGGCGATCCGTCAGGACCCGCCACCGGCCCGATCCCTGGGCGCTGCCCGAGTGGCTGACCGCCGGCTCGGGCGCCGCCGTGGCCGCCCTGGTCACCTGGCTCGCGTCACGGGATCCGGCCGCCTTCGCCCCCACCGTCGTCCCGCCGACCGTCCCCGTGCTGCCGCTGGCCGTCGTGCCGGCCGTACTCCTCGGCCTGGTACCGGCGTTCGCCGCCCCGACCCCGCCCCGGAGGGCTTCGTGATCACCTTCGAGCAGGTCTCCGTCCGGTACGCGGACTCGGCCGAGCCGGTCCTGCGGAACGTCGACCTCACCGTCCCCGAGGGCGAACTCTGCCTGCTGGTGGGCCCGTCGGGTTCCGGCAAGTCCACCCTGCTCGGCACGGTCAGCGGCCTGGTGCCGCACTTCACCGGCGGCGTGCTGCACGGCCGGGTCACCGTCGGCGGCCGGGACACCCGCGAGCACCGGCCGCGCGAACTCGCCGACCTGGTCGGCACGGTGGGCCAGGACCCGTTGGCGCAGTTCGTCACCGACACCGTCGAGGACGAACTCGCCTACGGCATGGAGTCCCTGGGCCTGCCGGGCGACGTCATGCGGCGCCGGGTGGAGGAGACCCTCGACCTGCTCGGCCTCGCCGACCTGCGCGACCGCGCCCTCGGCGCCCTGTCCGGCGGCCAGCAGCAGCGCGTCGCGATCGGCTCGGTGCTCACCGTTCACCCGCGCGTGCTGGTCCTGGACGAGCCCACCTCGGCGCTCGACCCGGGCGCGGCCGAGGAGGTGCTCGCCGTGCTGCAGCGGCTGGTGCACGACCTCGGTACCACCGTGCTGATGGCCGAGCACCGGCTGGAGCGGGTCGTCCAGTACGCCGACCGGGTGCTGCTGCTGAACCCGGGCGCGGAACCGGTGCTGGGCGAACCCGCCGAGGTGATGGCGCACTCCCCCGTGCACCCGCCGGTGGTCGCTCTCGGCCGGCTCGCGGGCTGGCGGCCGCTGCCGCTGTCCGTCCGCGACGCACGCCGCAAGGCCGCTCCGCTGCGGGCCGAGCTGGACGGCCGCGCGCCCGCCGCCGCCGGCACCCCGGACGGTGCGCCGATCGCCGCCACCGACCGCCTGGCCGTACGGCGCGGCCCGGTCCAGGCCCTGCGCGGGGTCGACCTCGCACTGCGCCCCGGCGAGATCACCGCCCTGATGGGCCGCAACGGCGCCGGCAAGTCCACCCTGCTCGGCAGCCTGGTCGGCCTGCACGCCCCCACCTCCGGCAGCGTCACCGTCGGCGGCCGCACCCCGCACCGCACCCGCCCCACCGAACTGATCCGGCACGTCGGCCTCGTCCCCCAGGACCCGCGCGATCTGCTGTACGGCGAGACCGTCGCCGCCGAGTGCGCCGCCGCGGACACCGACGCGGGCGCCGCCCCGGGCAGCTGCCGCGCCCTGGTCGAGCGCCTGCTGCCCGGCGTCGCCGACGCCACCCACCCCCGCGACCTCTCCGAGGGCCAGCGGCTCACCCTCGCCCTCGCCGTCGTCCTCACCGCCCGGCCCCCGCTGCTGCTCCTCGACGAGCCGACCCGCGGCCTGGACTACGCCGCCAAGGCCCGGCTGGTGCAGATCCTGCGCTCGCTGGCCGCCGAGGGGCACGCTGTGCTGCTCGCGACCCATGACGTCGAGCTGGCCGCCGAGCTGGCGCACCGCACGCTGATCCTGGCCGAGGGCGAGATCGTCGCGGACGGACCGACGGCGGAGGTGGTGGTCTCCTCCCCGGCCTTCGCGCCGCAGGTCGCCAAGGTGCTGGCACCGGGGCCGTGGCTCACCGTCCAGCAGGTCGCGAAGGCGCTGGGCGCATGAGCGAGCGCAGTGAGCTCATCATCGACAGGTGCCCGTGGGCGAAGGCCCCCGCCGAGCGCAGCGAGGTGGGGGCATGAGCGCCCGTCCCGTCCCGCTCGGCCGCCGGTCCGTCGCGGCGCTGTCCCTGGTCTCCCTGGTGGGCGTGACGGCCTTCGGCTGGCCGCTGCTCGCCTCCACCAGGTCCGCCCTGGTCGGCCACTCCGCCGACGCCCCCTGGCTGTTCGCCCTGCTGCTCCCGCTGCTCCTCGCGGTCGTCATCGCGCAGATCTCCGAGGGCCGCTCGTCGGGCGGCGGTGCGCCGGGGCTGGACGCCAAGTCCGTCGCCCTGCTGGGTGTGCTGGCGGCGGCCGGTGCGGCGCTACGGCCGCTCGGGGCGGGGACGGCGGGCCTGGAGCCGATGTTCTTCCTGATGGTGCTGTCGGGGCGGGTGCTCGGACCGGGCTTCGGGTTCGTCCTCGGCTCGCTGTCGATGTTCGCCTCCGCGCTGCTCACCGGCGGGGTCGGGCCGTGGCTGCCGTTCCAGATGCTCGCCATGGGCTGGGTCTGCCTCGGCGCCGGCCTGCTGCCGGGTGCCGCCACGCTGCGCGGCCGCCGCGAACTGCTGCTGCTGGCGGGGTACGGGGCGGTGTCCGCCGTCCTCTACGGCACGATCATGAACCTCCAGGGCTGGCCGTACATCGGCGGGATGGCCGGCTCCGTCTCCTTCGTCCCGGGCGACCCGCTGCCCGCGAACCTGGTCCGCTTCGCCGCCTACTGCCTCACGACGTCCCTGGGCTGGGACCTGCCGCGCGCCGCGCTGACCGTCGTGCTGTGCCTCGGCCTCGGCACCCCCGTGCTGCGCGCCCTGCGCCGCACCACCCGCCGGGCCGCCTTCGACGGGCCCGTCGACTTCCGCCCGCCGCCGGCCGGCTGAGCTCCTCGCGTCTTCGTGATCGGGAACCTCCCCGCACCCCGACGACACGCCGGGCCTCGCACGTGAAGAAGCCGTTCGGCGGCCGGGGCCCGTCGCCGGACGGCCCGGGCGTGACCCGAACGCGCCCGACACGCGCCGGTACACCACCTGCCATCCCGGGTACACCGTAACTTTGACGGACCGTCATTTCTTCAGGCCCGCCCGGCCAGGTACGACTCCCGTCGATCGGTGGTGGTTGCCATGCGACGTCTCCCCCTGCGGATGCGGATCCTCCGGCTCGGGCTCGGCGGCTGCCTGCTGGCCGCGGCCACGACCGGCAACGCCACGGCGGCGTCGGCGGCCCCGGCGGCACCGGCCGCGCCGGGGAGAGGTCCGAGCGCATCGGAGCAGCGCGTCGAGAGCCTGTTGGCGCAGCTCACCACCGCCGAGAAGGTCACCCTGCTGCGCGGTCTGGACGCCCCGGGCGGCGTGAGCTCCGTCGGCTACGTCGCGGGCGTGCCCCGCCTCGGCATCCCGCCGCTGCTGCTGTCCGACGGCCCGGCCGGCGTGCGGGACGGCCGGCCGGCCACCGCCCTGCCCGCGCCCGTCTCGCTGGCCGCCGCCTTCGACCCGGCGCTGGCCACCACCTACGGCGACGTGCTGGGCCGGGAGGCGCGGGCGCGCGGCTACCAGGTGCTGTACGCGCCGATGGTGAACGTCGTCCGGGTCCCGCAGGGCGGCCGGGACTTCGAGACGCTGGGCGAGGACCCGTACCTGGCCGGGCGGCTCGCCGCCGCCGAGGTCCGCGGCATCCAGGCCCAGCGCGTCGCCGCGCAGGTCAAGCACTACGCCGCCAACAACCAGGAGGACAACCGCGAGTCGTACAGCTCGGAGGTGGACGAGCGCACCCTCGCCGAGATCGAGCTGCCCGCCTTCCGCGCGGCCGTCCGGGACGGCCGGGCCTGGTCGGCGATGTGCGGCTACAACCCCGTCAACGGCATCTGGGCGTGCGAGAACTTCCCGCTGCTGCGGGACGTGCTGAAGGGCCGCTGGGGCTTCGACGGGGTGGTCGGCTCCGACTACCCGGCCACCCACTCCTCGGTCAACGCCGCGGCGGCGGGCCTGGACCAGGAGTTCGGGGGTTCGACGTACTTCGCCGACCTTCCCGCCGCGGTGGCCGACGGGCGGCTCGCCCCGGCCGTGCTGGACGACCAGGTCCGGCGGGTGCTGCGGCTGATGGAACGCACGGGAGCGCTCGACGGCGGCCAGCCGCCCGCCTCCGACCCGGCCGCCGGCGCGCGCGACGCCCGTAGGGCCGCCGTTGCCGGAACGGTTCTGCTGCGCAACGAGAACTCCACCCTGCCGCTCGACGCCACCCGGCTGAAGTCCGTCGCGGTGATCGGCCCGTGGGCGGACCGCGCCTACACCGGCGGGGGCGGCTCCTCGCACGTCACCCCTTACCCGGACCGGATGGTGACACCCCGCCAGGGCATCGCGGCGCGGGCCGGTTCGGCCACCGAGGTGCGCTACCACCTGGGCGACGACCCGAACGCGGCGGCCGCGGTGGCCGCCGGGGCCGACGCCGCCGTGGTGGTGGTCGGCGACCAGGAGACCGAGGGCGCGGACCGCGGCTCGCTGGACCTCGCCCCGGCGGACGACGCCCTGATCCGAGCCGTCTCCAAGGCCAACCCGCACACCGTCGTGGTGCTGAACACCGGCGGGCCGGTCACCATGCCGTGGCTGGACGCGGTGCCCGCGGTGGTCGAGGCCTGGTACCCGGGCGAGCAGAGCGGCGCCGCGCTCGCCGACGTGCTGTTCGGGGACGCCGACCCGGGCGGGCGGCTGCCCGTCACCTTCCCGACCTCGGCCGGCGCGACCCCGCTCCAGGACCCCGCCCAGTACCCGGGCACGGGCGGCGCCTACCACTACACCGAGCGGCTCGGCACCGGCTACCGCTGGTACGACGCCAGCGGCACCGCCCCGCTGTTCCCCTTCGGCCACGGCCTGTCCTACACCGCCTTCGACTACGCCGGCCTCACCGTGACCGGCCCTGACCCGGCCGGCCGGGTGCGGGTCGGCTTCGACCTCACCAACCGGGGCAACCGGACCGGCACCGAGGTGCCGCAGCTGTACCTGACCTTCCCGTCGGCGGCCGGTGAGCCGCCGCAGCAGCTCAAGGCCTTCGACAAGGTCACGCTGGCGCCCGGCGCCTCGACCCACGTGGAACTGCCGCTGGACCGCTCCGCCTTCGCCGTCTGGGACCAGGGCGTCCACGGCTGGGGCGTCCCCGGCGGCCGGTACGGCCTCACCGTCGGCGCCTCCTCCCGCGCGCCCCGGCTGCGGGGCACGGTGGACGCGCCGGGCTCCCCCGCCGTCTCCACCTGGTCCGGGCGGATCACCGGCTCCGACGGGTCCTGCCTGGACGCCGAGGCCGCCGCCGCCGACCCCAACCAGCCGCTGAGGACCACGAGTTGCGCGGGGACGGCGGCCCAGGACGCCACGGTCGGCTCGGACGGCAGCCTCGGCGTCCTGGGGGGCTGCCTCACCCCGGCCGGCTCCGACGACGGCGCCGCCGTCCTACTGCGGGACTGCCACCCGGACGTTCGGGGCACCGAACAGGTCTGGCGGCCGAGCCCGGACAACTCGCTCCAGAACCCGGCCTCCGACCGCTGCCTCACCGCCGCCGACGGCCGCCTGCTGCTGCGCGACTGCTCGGGGGCCCCCGGGCAGCACTGGGCCACCCCCCGTCCGAGCGGACCGCTGACCGGCGTCGCCGGACAGTGCGTGGACATTGCCCGGGCCGCGACGGCCAACGGCAGCGCCGTCCAGCTCTACCACTGCAACTCCACCGGCGCCCAGGACTGGTCCGTCCAACAGGACGGCTCGCTACGGGCCCTCGGCAAGTGCCTGGACGTCACCAACGGCTGGACCGCCGCCGGCACCGCCGCCCAGCTCTACGACTGCAACGGCACCGGCGCCCAGAAGTGGCTGCCCCGCGCCGACGGAACCCTCCTCAACCCGGTCTCCAACCGCTGCCTGGACGCCCGCGACGGCAGCAGCGCCGACTGGACCAGACTCCAGATCTGGGACTGCCAGGCCAGCCCCAACCAGCTCTGGAAACTGCCCGGTTGAGCCGGTTCATCCGATCAGCCCGGCGGCCCGGCTCATGGCGCCGACCGCCGCTGACCATCCGGGCGGGGCGTCGGCGGTCCGGCGGCGGCGATGCCGCTGCTCCGGGGCCCGGTTCGCCGCTCGGCCCGCCGCACGGCCGTACGCTGTCCCGCAGCACGTGCACCACGCAGCGAGCACCAGCCAGCGAGCACCACGCGGCACGCACCACGCGGCGAGCACCAGGCAGTCGTGCGAGCACGCGCGGGCGCTCGGGGGAACCGGAGAAACCAGTGGAACTTCGTCAGTTGCGCGTCTTCGAGGCCGTGGTCACCCACCGCACCGTCAGCGCCGCGGCCGTGGCGCTCGGCCTCGCGCCGTCCTCGGTCTCCGAGCAGATCCGCACCCTCGAACTCGGCCTGGGCACCGAGCTGTTCGACCGGGCCCCGCACGGCATGGCCCTCACCGCCGCCGGTGAACGGCTGCTGCCCTGGTCCCGCAAGCTGCTCGACCAGGCCGAACAGGCCCGCCGGGAGGTGGTCGCCGACCGCGCCCGGCTCCGGCTCGGCGCCCTGGAGACCATAGCGACGACCCACGTCCCGGCCGTCCTGGCCCGGCTCGCCGAACGCCGGCCCGACCTCGACGTCTCCCTGCACACCGACACCGCCCGGGACGGCCTGCTCGGCGGCGTCGCGGCCGGGGCCCTGGAGGCCGCGCTGATCCTGGACACCGCCGGCCCGCTCGGCGACCTCGGCTTCTACCTGCCGCCCGCCCCGCTCGACCACCTCGACCTCAACGAGGTCCCGCTCGCCCTGGTCGCCGCCCCGGTCCACCCGCTCAGCGGCGCCACCGCCCTCACCCGCGCGGACCTGCACGGCCAGCGCCTCCTGGTGAGCGCCCCCACCTGCTCCTTCCGGCTCGCCGGCGAACGCCTGCTCGGCCACGACGTCGAACGCGTCCGCACCGGCGGGGTCGCCGTCACCCGCGCCTGCGCCGAGCAGGGCCTCGGCATCGCCCTCCTCCCCGAGTTCGCCGTCCAGGACCCGCTGGCCTCCGGCGCCCTCGTCCGCCTCCCCCTCGTCCCCCCGCCCCTCCGCCTCCGCCTGGTCTGGCGCGCCGACCGCGAGACCGTCCCCGGTCTGCGCGAGGCCGCCGCGGCCTGAAACGCCGCGCGCCCCGGGCTCGCGGAGCCCCGGGGCGCGCCGTTCGACGTACCGGACGTACGGGCCGTCAGGCCTTCGGGCCCGCCGACTGGACGACCTCGAAGGACCACAGCGTCGACCCCGAGGCGGCCGGCCGCTTCGGCGCCTCGCCGCCCTCACCGCCACCCTGGTGGGCCGCCTTCATCGGGCCCTCCATCCAGGCCTTGAAGTCCTCCTCGCTGCGCCACCGGGTGTAGACGAGGTACTGGTCGGTCCCCTCGACCGGGCGCAGCAGCTCGAACCACTCGAAGCCGTCGGAGTTCTCCACCGCGCCGGCCCGCGAGGCGAAGCGCTGCTCCAGCACCTCGCGCTGCTCGGCGGGCACCGTCAGTACGTTGATCTTGACGACGGACATGCCGCTCCTCACTGATACGCCGGGGCCCCGCGTACGGCGCGGCCGCCGGCCCGGTTGCTGCCTAGGGTCAGCAGTCTCCTACACCTCACGCGCCGCGGCTCAGGCGATCCACGCCGGGAGCAGGCGTTCGGCGTCGCGCGGGGCGAGGGCGCAGGCGCCGTCGGGGGTGCGGGCGTCGGGGTTGTAGGCGTGGGACGGGGAGGGGGAGGCGACGACGGCGGTGAAGCCTTCGGCGGTGGCGATCCGGCGCGGGGCGTCGGCGGGGAGGACGAGGGTGTCGCCGGCGGCGACCGCGATGCTCTCCCCGGCCAGGTCCACTTCCGCCGAGCCGGTCAGGAAGGTCCAGATCTGCTCGGTGTCCATGGCGTGCAGCGGGCCCTGTCGGTCGGCGGGCATCTCGACCTTCCACTGGGCGAGGGCGGTCGAGCCCTGGGTGGGCGAGGCGTGGGTGGTCATGACGGCGTTCGGAGTCTCGGTGCGGCGGGCGTCGGCGGAACGGATCACGGGCATGGCGAAGGGACCCCCTAGAATGGACAATGAAGTTGTCTATATGGTCAATGAGGTTGTCTATCGTGTCAAGCGAACCCGCCCCGCCCGGCTTCGAGCTTCCACTGCGCCTGCTGCTGGCCTTCCGGACGATCATCGACGAGCTGCACGAGCGCATCGCCCACGAAGGGCACCCCGACCTGCGGCCGATGCACGGCTTCGTCTTCCAGGCGATCGGCCCGCAGGGCACCACCGCCGTCGAGCTCGGCCGCCGGCTCGGCGTCTCCAAGCAGGCGGCGGGCAAAACCGTCGAGAACCTGGAGCAGCTCGGCTACGTCGAGCGCGGCAGCGACCCGGCCGACGCCCGCCGCAAGGTCGTCCGGCTCACCGACCGGGGCGTGGACTGCCTGGTCCGCTCGGCGCGGATCTTCGACGAACTGCGCGCGGAATGGTCCGAAGCCCTCGGCGAGGAGCAGCTCCGCCGGATCGAGGACGGCCTGCGGCAGCTCGCCCCCGGAGACCCGTTCCGGCTCGACACCCCGCGCTGGTTCGGCGCTCCGTGACCCGTGCGGCGCCAAGACCCTAGAACGACCGCCCCTCGCCGTGGTAGGGCGGCTGGAGGCCGAGGGGTGGGTCCGGGCGGTCGCGCCGGTCGGCGCAGAGGGCGGAGCTGAGCCGGGTGAGGAGTTCGGCGAGGTCGTCGTACTGCTGCTCGTCCCAGTCACCCAGCAGTTCCGCCAGCTGGGTGCGCCGGGCGTCGACCAGGCGCAGCGCGGCCTCCTGGCCGGGCTCGGTGAGGCGCAGCGGCAGGCCGCCGGTGCGGGCGGCGAGGCCCCGGCTCTCCACTTCGCGGACGGCCTCCTCGACGACCGAGATCGGGACGATCCTCCGCTCGGCGAGTTCGGCGGGCTCGACCGAGCCGTGGTGGTGAATCTGGAGGAGCAGCCAGCTGGAGGCGGGCAGCAGGTCGAGTCCGGCGGTGGCGGTGATCCGCCGGAACAGGTCGTGCCGGGCCTCGCGGGTGCTCAGCACGGACAGCGCGCGGGCGATCTCGTCCAGGGAGGACCGCTCGACCGGGTTGATCCCGATGGACTCGCTCAGGTCGGGCGCGGTCACCGTGGAGCGCAGCTTCTGCTCCCGCAGGAACAGCGACAGCACGAAGGCGACCAGCGTGACGGGCACCGCGTACAGGAAGACCCGGGTGATCGACTCGGCGTAGGCGTGGTGGACCCCGGCCTGGGCGGCGGCCGGCAGCCGGGTGATCAGCCGGGGGTCCGCGCCGATCTGGTCCGCCCGGAAACCCGGCGGCAGCGGCTGCCCGGCCAGGGCGTCGGCGAGCCGGGAGCGCAGACCACTGGCGAAGACCGTGCCGAAGATGGAGACGCCGAAGGAGGCGCCGATGGAGCGGAAGAAGGTGGCGCCGGCGGTGGCGACGCCGAGGTCCTGGTAGCCGACCGAGTTCTGCACGATCAGTACCAGCACCTGCATCACCAGGCCCAGCCCGAGGCCGAAGACCACGAAGTAGAGGCTCATCTCGGCGGTGCTGCTGTGCTCGTCCAGCCGGGAGAGCAGCACCAGTCCGATCGTGGTGACGGCCGTCCCGGCGATCGGGAAGATCCGGTAGTGACCGGTGCGGGCGACGATCTGGCCGGAGCCGATCGAGGTGAGCAGCATTCCGAGCACCATCGGCAGCATGTGGATGCCCGACATGGTGGGCGAGACCTGCTGGACGACCTGGAGGAAGGTCGGCAGGTAGGTGAGTGCGCCGAACATCGCGAAGCCGACCACGAAGGAGATCACCGCGACCAGGCTGAAGGTCTGCGAGCGGAACAGCCGCAGCGGCAGGACGGGTTCGACGGCCGTCCGTTCCACCTGGACGAAGGCGAGCAGCAGCGCCACCCCGAGCACGCCCAGGCCGGCGATCTGCCAGGAGTCCCACGCCCAGGTGGTGCCGCCGAGCGAGGTCATCAGCACCAGGCAGGTGGCGACGGCGGCGATCAGCGCGGTGCCCAGGTAGTCGATCCGGTGCTCGCGCCGGACCTCCAGGCCGTGCAGCACGGCGGCGATCACCACCAGGGCGACCACGCCGATCGGCAGGTTGACGTAGAAGACCCAGCGCCAGCTGAGGTGGTCGACGAACAGGCCGCCGAGCAGCGGTCCGAGCACGCTGGTCACCCCGAAGACGGCACCGAAGACGCCCTGGTACTTGCCGCGGTCCCGAGGCGCGACGAGGTCGCCGACGATCGCCTGGGAGAGCACCATCAGGCCGCCGCCCCCGAGGCCCTGGAGGGCCCGGAAGGCGATCAACTCGCCCATGTTCTGGGCGAGTCCGCAGAGCACCGAGCCGATCAGGAAGATCACGATGGAGGCCTGGAAGAACCGCTTCCGGCCGTACATGTCGCCGAGCTTGCCCCAGAGCGGGGTGGCGGCGGTGGAGGCCAGCAGGTAGGCGGTGACCACCCAGGACAGGTGGTCCAGGCCGCCGAGGTCGCTGACGATCGTGGGCAGCGCGGTGGAGACGATGGTCTGGTCGAGGGCTGCGAGCAGCATCGCCAGCAGCAGGGCGCCGATCGGCACCCAGAGGTTGGGAACGGTGACCTCCGGCGGGCCGGGCTCGGGCGCCGGGGCCCGGTCGGACGCGGGACCAGGGTCCCCCCGGCCGGGGGTTGGGGGAGGGTCCGTCATGGCGTCTCCGTAGGGTCGCGGGGTTGCGGTGCCGGACGACCGGACGCCCGGCGGATGATCACTCCCGGTTCCCCATGCTGGCAGACATGTCCTGGTTTGCGCCGCCTGGTTGAGCCGAACGTAAGCACCGGGCCCGGTCGGGCCCCGTCCCGGCGCCTTCCGGCGGTTTCCCCCGGGCCCAACCACCACCAACCGGCACAACACCCCCGTCGGGGGCCGGACGCCCCTGTCAACCCTCCGGGGCGTCCTGCATAATCAGGCCCGATCGCGAGACCCGAGAACCGAGGAGGACCGGCCGATGCCGGACCAGCACTGCCCGACGTGCGGCACCGCCCGCTCCACCGGGTGCGGCTGCCTCCCCGACCGGAGCCTCGACGACCGGAGCCTCGACGAGACCGCCGTCCTCCCCCATCTGGAGGGGCCGCCGCTGGTCCGCCCGTACGTGCCGCAGGCGCCCGACCAGGTCGTGGACGAGGCACCGCCGACCGCCGACCCGTTCGCGACCACCGTCCTGCCGCCGGTCCAGCCGGGCCAGCAGAGCCACCACGGCCGACCGGGCCCCCAGGGCGGGCCGAGCGCACCCCCGCTCGGGCCGGACGCGGACGCCTACGCGACGACCGTACTGCCGCCCGTTCCGGGCCCCGCGCCGGACGCGTACGCCGCCGGTGCCACCACCGTGCTTCCGGCGGTCCAGCCGCAGCCGCCCGTCCAGCCCGGCGGCGGGAACGACCTCGGCTACTTCCCGTTCGGCAACGGAGCCCCCGAGCCCGACTCGGCCGCCGGTGGACGGGCCGCGCGGCGGGCCGCCGAGCAGGCGGAGCGGAGTCCGTTCGCCGGGCGCAAGGGGCTGATCGCAGGCGTCGGTGCCGGCCTGCTGGCACTGACCGTGGGCCTCGCGTACGCCGTGACGCCCTCCTCCGGGCCGACCCGCCAGGCGGAGCCGGTGCCCGTCACCACACTCGCGCCCGCCCCGGTGGACCCGCCGACCCTGGCCGCACCGACGACCGGCGCCCCGGCGCCGACCACCGAGGCGCCGAGCCCCACCCCGACCCGGACGGCCAGACCCACACCGACCAGGACGCCGACCCCCACCCCGACCCACTCGGCGGCGCCGACCCCCACCCCGACACCCACGCCGACCCCGACGCCCACCCCCACGCCGACGCCGACCCCGACCCAGACCCCGCGGTTGCTCCAGCTCGGGATGAGCGGACCCGACGTCCGGGCGATGCAGCAGCAGTTGGTCAACGCCGAATGCGGATTCGTCGACAAGTCGATCGTCACCGGTACCTTCGACGACTGGACCCGGACGGCGCTGCAGCAGTACCAGCGCGAGAACCGCATCAAGGGCGAGAACGGCGTCTACGGTCCCAAGACCCAGGCCGTCCTCACCGCCGACCCGGGCTGCTGAGCGCCGGGCTGCAGGGCAGGGCCGCCGCCGTCAGCCGGTGATCGCCCCGAAGATGCTGACCCCGGCCAGCACCACCATGATCGCCGCCGCCACCCGGATGATCAGCTTCATCGGCACGTACTTGAGCAGCTTCTGTCCGCCCACGATGGCGATCCCGCCGACCGCGCACAGCGCCAGCCAGGAGCCGAGGCCGACGGCCAGCGGATCGGCGTACTTGGCGGCCAGGTTGGCGGTCATGATCTGGGTCAGGTCACCGAACTCGGCGACCGCGACGACCGCGAAGCTGGTCCCCGCCACCTTCCAGAAGCTGTTCGAGGACGGCTCCCTGGCCGCGTGCTCGTCCTCGTCCTCGCCGCCGTGGAACAGCAGCATCGCCGCGCCGACCAGGAACAGCGTGCCGGTGACTCCCTCCACCCAGCGGTGCGGCAGCAGCGAGAGCAGGTGTCCGGCGACCAGCGCCAGCACCACCTGGACCAGCATGGCGGCGGCCACGCCCGCGAAGACGTAGCCCGCCCTGTACTTGGTGCCGAGCACCAGGCTGGCCAGCGCGGTCTTGTCCGGCAGCTCCGCCAGGAAGATGATGCCGAACGTCAACGCGGCAATGGTCGGATTCATCGGAGGAGATCCCTCGGTCGGGCTGCCCGGCCTCCGCAGGTCCGTCAGGGACGCTTCGGCCCGGCAGCACTGGAAACGGTCACAGCACTGCGGCCGAAGGTCTCGCCGGCAACCGCCAACCGAGCGGTGCCCCGGGCGCCGGGCCCGTGGGGGCCAGTATGTCGACGGTCCGGTGGAGGGCTACTCCCCTTCAACGTGCTCAAGGGTACCCGACCCCGCCGACCGCCCCGGTCGTCGAGAACTCACGGCCCCGGGGCACCGGCCTCAGATCCAGCTGGTGAACCACATCCGGTCCTGCCAGGACGACATCGGGATGACCTCCGCCGTGTACAGCGGGTAGAAGAAGGCGAAGCAGCCGACGATCGCGAGCACGATCAGCCCGGCCCCGATCGCCCCGTACCGGCGGCGCTCGGGGCTGCAGCCCGCCGGGCCGAGGATCGCGCCGAGCATCTGGGCGACGGCCAGGCACAGGAACGGCACCAGCACGACCATGTAGAAGGAGAAGATCGTCCGCTCCTGGTACTGGAACCAGGGCAGGTAGATCCCGGCCACCGCGCACAGCACGGCGCCCGAGCGCCAGTCCCGGCGGAAGAACCAGCGCCACAGCAGGTAGACCAGCGCGAAGCAGGCCGCCCACCACAGGAACGGGGTGCCCAGGCCCAGGATCTGCGCCGCGCAGCCGCCGGAGGAGGTGCAGCCGCGCGTCCCGGCCGGGACCTGCTCCCAGTACATCGAGACCGGGCGGCCGTCGACCAGCCAGGCGAAGGGGTTCGACTGGTAGGTGTGCGGGGTGCTCAGGCCGGTGTTGAAGTCGTACATCTGCGAGTGGTAGTGCCACAGGCTGCGCAGCGCCGCCGGGACCCAGCTCATCGGAACCTGGGGCAGCGGGAGACCGAGGACGTGGTCCGGGGAGAGCCCGGCGCGGCCGTCCGCCCAGTGCCGGTCGTAGCCGCCCCCGCCGTTCGCGCCGCTGGCCAGCCAGCCGCTCCAGGCGCCGACGTACACCACCAGGGCGGAGCCGACCATGGCGAGGAAGGCGGGTACGGCGTCCCGGCGCAGCATCGACCGCCAGGGGTGGCGGGCGCCGGTGCCACGGCGGCCGGCCTGGTCCCACAGCACGGTCAGGACACCGAAGGCGGCGAGGATCGGGGCGCCGTTCCACTTGACCGCGCAGGCGGCGCCGATGAGCACCCCGGCGGCGATCCGCCAGGGGCGCAGCCCGAGCCGTACGGTGTCGCCGTCCTCGCCGGCCTCGACGGCGAGGGCCAGCCGGGCGCGGACGTGGTCGCGGTCGATCAGCAGGGCGCCGAAGGAGGCGAGCACGAAGAACATCTGGATGCCGTCGAGCAGGCCGACCCGGCTCATCACCAGCTGGAGGCCGTCGACGGACATCAGCAGGGCGGCGGTGCAGCCGACCAGAGTGGAGCCGAAGAGCCGGCGGCCGATCCGGGCCAGCATCAGGACGGTGACGGTGCCGAGCAGGGCGGTCATGAACCGCCAGCCGAAGGGGTGCAGCCCGAACAGCTGCTCGCCGATGGTCATCACCCATTTGCCGAGCGGCGGGTGGGCGATGAACTCGGGCGCGGAGCCGAGCGGGACGGCCTGCGGGACGGCCAGGATGTCGGTGTTGGCGTGGTCGGGCCAGGTGCCCTCGTAGCCCTGCTGGAGCAGGGACCAGGCGTCCTTGGGGTAGTACGTCTCGTCGAAGACGAAGGCGTTGGGGTAGCCGAGGTGCCAGAACCGCAGCAGGCCGGCGAAGATCGCGATGCCGATCGGGCCGAGCCAGCCGGAGCGGTCGGCGGCCCAGCGCAGCAGCCCGCGCCGGGCCGGGGCCGGGTCCGGGTCGGCGGTGGCCCGGGCCGCCGGGGGGTGCGTGAGCGCCGCTTGCGTCATTGCCTCGCCAGATTCGCCTGTCTGCGGGGCCGCGGGTGCTGCGCCGGGCCCTGGTCCGCTGCCCGAGCCGGGGCCGGGCGGTCAACAGCCACTGACACTATGTGGCGGTGCCCGGGAAGCCAAGCGGGACGGGCGCCGACCAGGTGACCTGGCCCGCGCCCGTCGCGAACAGCTTTGCGAGTGCCGTCAGGCGGCGGTCTGCAGCTCCCGGACCGGGGCCGGGGTGCGGACCACGGCCGGGGCGGCGTTGTCCTGCTCCGCCGTGAGGTACGGGCGCAGCCGCAGCGCCAGCAGGACGATCAGCAGGGTCGAGCCCGCCATGGCCGCGAGGTAGAGCGGCCAGGTGCCGGAGCCGACCAGCAGCACGCCGACGGCCGGGCCGATCGCGATCGCGATCTGCTTCACCAGGGCGTACCCGGCGTTGTAGGTGCCGAGCAGCCGGGCCGGAGCGAGGTCCGCGACGATCGGGCCCATGGTCGGCGCCAGCAGCGACTCGCCGACGCCGAACAGGGCGTAGATCGAGACGATCGCGACCGTGGCGGCCATGGCCTCGGTCCGGATCAGGCCGGCCACCAGGGCCATCGCCCAGGCACCGAGCCAGACCAGGCCGGCCGCGGCCATCGCCGTGGTGCGGCGGCGGCGCGCGGTGATCCGCACCATGAACATCTGCAGCACCACGATGGTCACCGCGTTGGCGCCGATCGCGAAGCCCAGGGTGGACGGCGCGGTGCCGACGGTGTCGGTGGCGAAGGCCGCGACGCCGGACTCGAACTGGCCGTAGCAGGTGAAGAAGATCAGCCCGGCGAGGATGCTGAGCCGCACCATCGCCTTGTCGGCGAACAGGGCACGCAGGCCGGTCGGGCCGTCGTTCTTCCCCTGGACGACGCTCAGCTGCGCCGTCGGTATCCGTGCGGTGCCGGTGACCAGGGCCAGGCCGAGGAAGGTGGCCGCCTCGATGGTGAACAGCCGGGTGAGGCTGGCCGGGTCGGCGACGTTCACGATCTGCCCGCCGACCAGCGCGCCGATGCCCATGCCCAGGTTGACCAGGGTGAACTGCAGCGCGAAGGCGTGCGAACGGGTCGCCGCCGTCGAGCAGCGGACGATCATCGTGGCGAGCGCCGGCTGGCAGGTGGTGACACCCGCGCCGAACAGGAACGAGGAGACCAGCAGGGTCGGCGTGCCGGTGGCGTGGCCGAAGGCGAAGGCGCCGGTGCCGGCCAGGCCCGCGCCCGCCAGCAGCACCGGACGGGGACCGTACCGGTCGATGCCGCGCCCGGTGAACGGGAGGACGGCGAGCGCCGCCAGCGCGAAGACGGTGAACACCATCCCGGCCGCCAGCGAACCCAGCCCGCGCACCTGGTCCACGTACACGAACATGTACGGCATCGTGAACCCGCTGCCGAACGCACTGAGCGCGTTGCCGATCTGGACGCGGCGCAGCGGGCCGCCCGCTCCACGCCGCTGCTGCCTCTGCTGCTTCACCGTGCCGGTCACCGTGCACATCCCTTCCTGGTTTCGACTGGAACTCTTAAGTCCAGAAGATTTCAGAGCTAAAGTTTGACGAGATAAAGTCTTAGCAGGGCAAGACTGTGGAGTCAAAGGCTTAAGGGGTGCGCGCCCGTGCGACACTGGTCCGCATGACTACGGACAAGCCGTCTCCGGCTGCCGAAAAGCCCCCGCGGGCCACTCCGCTGGAGTTCGGCATCGCCGAGCAAGTGGCCCTGTACCAGCGGGAGTTCCCGACCGTCGACCCTCAGGTCGAGACGATCGTGCAGACCCTCAACCGGGTCTCCCGGCGGATGGGCGTGGCGTACGACCGGCAGTTGACTGTGCTCGGAATCACCTCCGCCGAGTGGGAGGTGCTCAAGGCGCTGGTGGTGAGCGGCAGTCCGTACCGGCTGGGGCCGGGCGACCTGGCCAAGCGGCTGGGGCTCACCCCGGCCGCGATGACCCACCGGATCGACCGGATGGTGACCGAGGACCTGGTCACCCGGGAGCGCGACGAGTCCAACCGGGTGCGGGTGATCATCGAGCTGACCGAGAACGGCCGCGACAAGTGGCTGGAGTCGATGCGGATGGCGGCGGTGTTCGAGGAGGAGCTGCTCCAGGACATTTCGAGCGAGGAGCGCGCCGCGCTGTCCGGCCTGCTGGCCCGGATGCTGCGGCGGATCGAGGAGAGCCAGCCGGACGCGCTCGGGCGCACGGCCGACCTGGCGCCGTAGCGCCCGGGAGCGCGAAACGCACGGGTCCGGCCCGCCGGGGGGATGCTCCCCCGGCGGGCCGGACCCGTGCTCGTTCAGGTGCTGCGGGGCCCGTCAGGCCCCGGGCGGTCGACCGCCCGGTCGCTCAGCCGCTCAGCAGGGACCGTTGTCGGTCCAGACGCCCCACTGGCCGCTCTGGGACGGGTCCTCACCCTTGGTCCACCACTTGTTGGTGTAGTAGTGGCCCTTCCACGAGACCTTGGTGCCACCGGCCGCGTAGGTGGTGTTCGGGTCCCAGCTCGGGGCGGCCGGGCAGCCGGCCGGCGAGGTCGGGGTGCCGGTCGGGGTGCCGGTGGGGGTGCCCGTCGGTGTGCCGGTCGGGGTCTGGGTCGGCGTCGGGGTGCCGGTCGGCGGGGCCGGGCAGCCGGCGGCGGAGCCGCTGGTGGCGCTCACCATCTTGTCGAACAGGGTGGTGTTGGTGCCCAGGTCGTACAGCGAGAAGGCGAACGAGCCGCCGAGGCCGTTGCAGTGCGCGTAGTCGAGCTTGGCCTGGATGGACCGGACGTCCTCACCGCTCCAGAAGGTGTTGCCGTCGTAGAAGTAGGTCGCCTTGGCGTCGTCGTCCCAGAAGGTCTTGGACGGGTTGTCGACGAAGCCGGCCAGCTCCTTGTACATCTGGATGCCCGCGACGTTGCCGGACATCGCGGCGCCGGTCGCCGGGGCGGCGGCGGGCTGGAAGAGGCCGTTCCTGCCGTTGTTCTGGACGCCGGTCCAGCCGCGGTAGTAGAACGGCACGCCCATGTTGATCTTGTTGGCCGGAAAGCCGCCGGGGATGCCGTACTGCGGGTCGCCGACCGTCCACGCCTTGATGGCGTTGTCGATCGAGTACTTGCCGTTGCCCGGCTTGGCCGGGGTCGACGGGTCGTTCGGGCCGGAGTACAGCGGGGCCTGGTGGTTGGTCGGGCCCTGCGGGTCCCAACCGCCGTGCATGTCGTAGGTCATGACGTCCATGAACGTCAGGTACTGACCGATCTTGTCGGTCTCGACGTTCATGATCTTGTCCTGGCCGGCGCCGACCGCCGCCGAGAGGGCGTAGGTCTTGTTGTCGGCCTTGCCCTGGGCGTCCAGCTGGCTGCGGAACTCCTTCAGCAGCAGGGTGAAGTTCTGCTTGTCGGCCGGGCTGGAGATGTTGCCGGCGTGGCCGCCGCCGCCCGGGTACTCCCAGTCGATGTCGATGCCGTCGAAGATGCCGGCACCAGTGCCCGGACCGCCGTAGCCCGCGTCGGACGGGAGGTTGCCCTTGATGAACATGTCGATGCAGGACGACACCAGGTGCTTGCGCGAGGCGTCCGTGGCGGCCGCCGACGAGAAGTACTTGGAGTAGGTCCAACCACCCAGCGACAGCAGGATCTTGAGGTTGGGGTTCTTCGCCTTCAGCTTCTTCAGCTGGTTGAAGTTGCCCGCGATCGGCTGGTTCCAGACGTCGCCGACGCCGTCCACCGAGATGTCCGCGCCGAAGCTCTTCTGGTAGTCGGCGAACGCGTCGGCCGCGCCGTCACCGGCGTTGGGGTTGTTGTCGTTGGTGTCGGCGGCCTTGGTCGCCTCGAAACAGCCCAGGTCCGTCGGGGAGATGTTGGCGAAGTCGTAGATCAGGTAGTCCAGCTTCCCGGCCACGCCGGTGTCCTGGACCGTCTTCGGGTAGTACGCGTTGGCGTAGACCGACCACTGGTCGTAGTAGGCGACCTTGATGCCGCCGCTGGTGGCGGCCGCGCCGGTGGAGTTGGTGGTCGCGGCGTTGGCCGCGCCGCCGCCGGACAGCGCGAGGCCCGCGCCGAGCAGCAGGGAGGCGGTGGTGCCGGCCGCGACGGCGGCCAGGCCCTTCGGGCGGCGCCGGCGGGGCCCGGCCGGCGCCGGGGTCCCGGCCCTTTCGATACGTGAGCGCAGCATGGGTGCGTGACTCCTGGGTGTGGGGGGTTCCGTCGCCCGGTGGGGTTGCACGTCCGGGGTGGGGCCGGACGACCGGGACATGACAGATCAGGGGCGGGGGATCGAGCGAGGAGGCGTTGACGGACACTGACGGACACCGGGATGCGCCGAACCGGCGCCCCCGGCACGAGGCCGGTGACGCCGGTTCAGGGGCTCCCTGCACCTGGGCAACAAAAATGGACTAGACCAACTCCCCCGTCAAGGGGTGCTGTTGGCCCTTGAGACGCGCTTAAGGTTGCGCGCCCGCCGCCGCACCGCCCGGCAACCGGCCCGAGCTGCACGGCTTCAGTAGCGGACGGCGTTGGCGACCTCCGCCTTGACCGTGCCCGAGAGGGTCAGGTGGCTTCGCGCGGTGGCCTGGACGCTCTGGCCCGCGGCCAGGTCCTGGACGGTCGTCGCGGTCGCGTCCAGCACCTTGCCGTTCCCGTCGGTGAAGTTCACCTGGATCACGTACTGGTAGGACTGCTCGCCGTGGTTGGTGACGGTCAGTTGCGCCAGCGACTTGCCGTCCGTCCCGGTCGTCACCGCCCCGACCGTCACGTCCCCCTTCGCGTCCAGCCCGCCCTTGATCCCGGAGATCGCCGAGGAGGCGGCGGAGACCGCCTCCGAGGCCCGGGCCTCCGCCGAGGCGAGCGCCGAGCCCGCCTGGCTCGCCGCCGAGGCCAGCGCGGAGCCGGCGGAGGCGGCGACACTCAGCGCCGAGGAGGCCGTACCGCTCGCACTCTTGCCCGACGACGAGCAGCCCACCAGCACCGACGCGCCGACGACGGCCGCCACCAGTGCCCCGGCGACCAGGGACGGCCGGCGGCTCTCCGGTGGGTCCTGGCGCCGCGCGGTGACGCGTGGGGCGGGGGTGGCGCGGGTGAGCGGCTGGCGGTCCATGCGTCCTCGATTCTGGCCGGCGCCGGGCTGCCCGACGCGTTTTCTGCCCACCCTCCGAAGGCTCGGGAGCCGCCGCCAGCAGGGGTGCTGCCTCCGGGTGACCCGACCGTGGGACGTCGGTCAGGACAACCCTGAGCCCTCCTGCTGTTCCGCCTCCACCGCTGCCCGCTCCTCGCGCAGCCGCACCAGGTGACGGCGCCGCGCCACCACGCCGTACGCGCCCGCCGCGCTCCCCACGAAGGCCAGCAGACCCACCCACGAGCGGTCGAAGACGTGGCCGGTCAGGTGGTCCAACGAGTACCGCCCCGGGCCTGCCAGGCCGATGGCCAGGCCGGTCGCGCCGAGGAAGGCCGGGTACTCGTAGCCGCCGGACATCGCGAAGAAACCCGCCGGGGCGTGCACCGCCACCGCCCCCGCCATCGTCCCGGCCACCACCGCGCCGGCCGCCGGGGTGGCCAGCCCGGCCACCAGCAGCGCGCCGCCGCCCGCCTCGCCGACACCCGCCGCGATGGCGCTCTCCCGGGCCGGGTGGAAGCCCATGTGGTCCATCGCCTGGGTGGTGCCCTCCAGGCCGCCACCGCCGAACCAGCCGAACAGCTTCTGGGTGCCGTGCGCGATCAGCACCCCGCCGACCGCGCTGCGCAGGGCCAGCAGACCCAGGTCCTTACGGTTCAGGCACATGTCGCATCCTCGTTTCCGCCACGGAGTGGACGTACCGCCAAGGTGTGGACGGACGTACCTCCATGGCACCCGAGAGCGCCCGCCCGTTCGAGCCGGGACCGCCATCCGGGCGAATTCGCCCGCAGCCGGGAATGAACGGGCGGACCGGGAGATCAGAGCCGCGGCCGCGGGGCGTGGCGGACCGGCCGTCCCTGGGCGCCACGGCCATGCTGGGCCCATGTTCGTCTTCAACCTGAGCAGCGCCTTCATCACCTTCTTCGCCGTGGTCGGGCCGCCGAAGACCCTGCTGGCCTTCGCCCGGCTGTCCCGCACCCGCAGCGACCGGGAGCTACGGCGGCTGGCGGCGTGGGCCACGGTGATCTCGGCGCTGATCGGCCTGGTGCTCGGCTTCGGGGCGGACGAGGTCACCACCCTCTTCCACATCAGCGACCAGTCGCTGCGGCTCGCGGGCGGGACGATCTTCTTCTTCTACGCGGTCGCGCTGGTCTTCGGCATCCACCTCGGTGCCGACGGCGACGACGCCGAGCACCTGACGAACCCGCTGGCCGACGGCATCCGCGAACTGCTGCTGCCCTACATCGCCAGCCCCCTCGCGATCAGCGCCGTCATGGTCGTCTCGCTCAACCGCGACGACTGGGCCTGGAAGGCCGCGGTCTCCGGCGCCTACGTGGGCGTGGTGGTGCTCAACTACCTCTGCGTGGCCGTGCTGGCGCCTCTGATGCGGCGCACTCACAGAACCTCGCTGGAGGTGCTGTCCCGGCTGCTCGGGCTGCTGCTGGCGGCCGTCGGCGTGGAACTCTTCCTGGAGGGCCTGGCCGGACTCGGAGCCCACCTGCCCGTGGCGCACTGAGTTCCGGCCGCTCGGCCGCGGAGGGACCAAGCGGCCGTCAGGCGGCCACGGAGGGATCAGGCGGCCGCCAGGCGGGCCAGCACCTCGCCGATCCGCCCGCGCACCAGCGGGTCGGCGACCAGTCCGTCCGGGCCGACCGCGCCGCGCTCCAGGGGGATCCGGGCACAGGCGTCCGCCAGCACCGCCGCGCCGGTGTAGCCGAGGACGGTGCCCAGGGTGGCCTCCGCGCCCTGCCCCCGGCCCGGGGCGGCGCAGTTGATCCAGGCGGCGGGCCTGTCCGAGATCTCGACCCCGCCGACCGTCCAGTCCAGCAGGTTCTTGAACGCGCCCGGCAGCGTCCCGGCGTACTCGGGGGTACAGAACAGCAGCGCGTCGGCCGCCTCGATCGCCGCCCGCAGCGCAGCCACCGGCTGCGGCAGCGGGTCGGTGTCGTGGTCCGGGTTGAAGTGCGGGAGCCCGGCCAGCCCGGTGTAGTAGGTGGTCCGGACGCCCGGCAGTTCGTCGGCCACCGCGGCGGCGGTGTGCAGCACGGCCTCGTTGACGGATCCGGCCCGCAGGCTCCCGGGCAGCAGCAGGATGTGGCGCTCGTTCGGCATGCGGGGGAACCTACTCCCTGACGTCCGCGTCAAGGCCAGCCGGGCACCGGCCACCGACTGCCGACCGCCGGTCCTCAGCTCGGCAGCAGCGGACGCCAGGGCACCGGGCTGGAGAGGATCATCGAGCTGGCCGGCGGCCCGTACCCGCCGAGCCGGTCGCAGAGCGCCTCGAACTCGGCCATCGTGGCCACCGCGACCAGCAGCACGCAGCAGGCCCCTCCGGTGACCCGGTGCAGCTGGAGCACCTCCGGCCAGGTCGCCACCTCGGGGTCGCGCAGCACGCAGCGCGGACCGTAGCACTGGACCTGGACCAGGGCGGTGATCGGCAGCCCGGCCCGGGTGGGGTCGACGTGGGCGTGGTAGCCGCTGATCACCCCGTCCGCCTCCAGCCGACGGACCCGTTCGGCCACCGCGGGTGCGGACAGGCTCACCCGGCGGGAGAGTTCGTTGTACGAGAGCCTGGCGTCGGCCTGCAGCTCGGCCAGCAGTCGGCGGTCGACGGCGTCCATGACGGCTCCCCACGAGCGGTTGTGATCAGCGGTTTTTCGTTCGTAAAGCGGATCGACCGAACGCCTCGCGAACGACAGCTCGGAACGCGGTTGCGGTGCCCGTCGACCATTCAACCGGGGGGCACAACCGCCGCACAATGGGCATCCCGGTGGAACCAGGACGTCCGTCCGCTCCGCCGGCCCCGGGCGACGACGCCCGGACGGATCAGGAGGGATCGGGATGGGGCACGACACGGTGGAGACACCCAACCTTTCGTTCGGTCGGGGCGGCCAGCCGGGTCGGGGCACCCCGTACGCGCAGTACGTGCGCCTGGAGCAGTTGCACAGCCTCCAGCACCCGCGCAGCAAGGAGCCGGCCGAGCTGTCGTTCATCGTCACCACCCAGGTGATGGAGCTGCTCTTCGACCTGCTGCGGCACGAGTGGACGATCGCCGGGCAGTCGTTGCGCGAGGACGACCTGACCGCCGCGCTGGCCGCGCTGCGCCGCGGCACCCACGTGCAGGACGTGCTGGTGGAGTCCTGGGACCTGCTGGCCACCATGACGCCGCAGGAGTTCAACTCCTTCCGCCCGCTGTTCGGCGAGGCCTCCGGCTTCCAGTCCTCGGCCTTCCTGCACCTGGAGTTCCTGATCGGCAACAAGAACGCCGCGCTGCTGAACATGTACGACGGGATGCCGGAGGTCCGGGCCGAGCTGACCGAGGCGCTGCGCTCCCCCGGCCTGTACGACGAGGTGCTCGGCCTGCTGGCCCGGCGCGGCCTGGCCGTGCACGCGGAGCCCTCCGAGCAGCGCTACCGGCCCACCGAGGAGGTCGCGGCGGCCTGGCGCCGGGTGTACACCGAGCCGGAGTTCGCGGCCCTGCAGCCGCTCGGCGAGGCACTGCTGGACGTGGCCGAGCGGGTCACCCGCTGGCGCCAGCGCCATCTGAGCTCGGTCAAGCGGACCATGGGCGCCAAGCCCGGCTCGGGCGGCTCCAGCGGGCTGACCTGGCTGCGCAAGGCGGCCGAGCAGGACGTGTTCCCGGAGCTGTGGACGATCCGGGACGAGCTGTGACCGAGCCGGTGACGAACGAGAGGACGGGCATGATCACGCGCGAGGAGTGCGCGGCGCTGGACGCCGCCGACCCGCTGGCGGCGTTCCGCAAGGAGTTCACCCTGCCGGACGGGGTGATCTACCTGGACGGCAACTCGCTGGGCGCGCTGCCGGTGCGCACGCCCGAGCGGGTGGCGCAGGTGGTCGAGCAGGAGTGGGGCCGGGAGCTGATCCGCAGCTGGAACGACGCCGGCTGGTTCGAGCAGCCGTACCGCCTGGGGCGCCGGATCGCGCCGCTGATCGGCGCCGATCCGGCGGAGGTGGTCGTCTGCGACACCACCTCGGTGAACCTGTTCAAGGTGCTCTCGGCGGCGCTGGAGCTGCGCCCGGGGCGGCGCACGGTGCTGGGCGACGCCGAGGCCTTCCCCACCGACCTGTACATCGCCGAGGGCGTGACCGGTCAGGTCGAGGGCGGGCGCAGCGTGCTGGTGCACCCCGAGGAGCTGGACCGGCACCTGGACGGCGACGTCGCCGCGGTGGTGCTGTCGCACGTGGACTACCGCACCGGCGAGCTGCTGGACATGCCCGGTATCACCGCCCGGGTGCAGGCCGCGGGCGCCCTGATGATCTGGGACGTGTGCCACTCGGTGGGTGCGCTGCCGGTCGAACTCGGCGCCGCCAAAGCGGACTTCGCGGTCGGCTGCACGTACAAGTACCTGAACTCGGGCCCCGGCGCCCCGGCCTTCCTGTACGTCGCCGAGCGGCACCTGGCGGCCGGTCCGCGGCAGCCGCTGAGCGGCTGGTTCGGGCACGCCCGCCCGTTCGCCTTCGAGCCCGGGTACGACCCCAAGCCGGGCATCGGGCGCTTCCTGACCAGCTCGCCCTCGCTGCTCGGCCAGGCCGCCCTGGGCGCCTCGCTGGACGTCTGGGAGCGCGCCGATCTGGCCGCCGTACGGACGAAGAGCCTGGCGCTGACCGACCTGTTCGTCTCGCTGGTCGAGGGCCTGGACGGGGTCGAGGTGGTGACCCCGCGCGAGCACGCCCGACGGGGCAGCCAGGTCGCGCTGCGGCACGCGGACGGCTACCCGGTGGTGCAGGCGCTGATCGCGCGCGGGGTGATCGGGGACTTCCGCGCGCCGGACCTGATGCGGTTCGGCTTCACGCCGCTCTACCTCTCGTACACCGAGGTGTGGGACGCGGCCCGGCAGCTGGCCGAGGTGCTGGCGAGCGGCGAGTGGCGGGAGGAGCGCTTCTCCCGTCGGGGCGAGGTGACCTGACCGGGGAGACGGGGGCCGGGGCGCAGCGGTCCTTCTGGACCGCAGCGAGGGCCGGTGACGTCATGGACCGGTGACGCCGCCCGGAGCGTGACGTGACGCAGGTCATGGACCGGCCGAGTTCCACCGCCACAGCCGCCGGGAAACCTCCTTCTTGACTGTTCGTCAGACCACGGGGAGGTTGACGTGCACTTCGAACTCGGCCCGCTCAGGCCCGATCCCGGCATGCTGGTCCTCGGCCTGGCCCAGCTCTTCCTGTTGATGTTCGCACTCGGCGTCGTCCTGCTCCCGCGCATCGAACGGATGCGGGCCCAGCGGTGGGACGCGACCGAGGGCCGCACGGAACGCACCGAAGCCGTCCGTGCCGAGGCCGAGGCGACCAGGGACGCCGCCCTGGACGAGATCGCCGGGGCCCGGCACGAGGCGGCCCGGATCCGCCAGGAGTACGCGGAACGGGGCGCGGCGGCGATCGCGGCGGCCCGCGCCGAGGGCACCCGCGACCGCGACCGCCTCCTCACCACCGGCCGCGCCCGGATCGCCGCCGGCCGGAGCGCCGCCGCCGACCGGCTGCGCCAGGACGTCGGCGACCTGGCCGTCGCCCTGGCCGGCCGGGTGGTCGGCGAACCGGTGCACGCCGTCGCCGCCGAGCGCCGCACGGTGGAGCGCTTCCTCGCGCGGCCGCTCGACTAAACGACCGTCAGTTCGCCAACCAGCTTCCGGTACACGTCGAAGGCGGGCTTGGGCGTCCAGTCGTCCCGCAGCAGGCCGAAGTGGTGGAACAACCCCGGGCCGGCACTGTCCGCGTCCCGGAGGCCGAAGAACGAGTAGCTCCGGACCCCGAGCCGCCCGGCCAGTCCCACCACCGTCCGGACCACCTGCTCCACCACCTCGGCCTGCCGCTCCTCACTGCGCCCCGGCCCGGTGGGCCAGCCGTTCTCGCAGACCCGCAGCGGAACGGCCGGCCCGATCCCGGCCCGGGGCAGCGCATTCTCGCGGAACCCGGTGAGCACCGCCCCCACCGAGTCGACGAGTCGCCCCTCCGGGACGGCGCGGAAGACGTCCGGGAAGAAGTCCAGCCCGACGTAGTCCAGGGAGCGGTGGAAGCACTCGTCGGCGAGCTCGCCGAGCTCCGGCCAGAAGGTGTCGGCCGGATCGAAGGACGGCACCGCGTTGAAGCCGACCGCAAGGTGGCCATAGCCGCAGGTCAGCGCCTCCTCCTTGGCCGCGATGACGCCCTCGACCAGCGCCCGGAGGACGTTCGGGATGCTGCCGTCCAGGATGGGGAGGTCCAGGTTGGGCTCCTCGCAGATCTGCACGACGGCGAGCCGGGGGCCCTCGGTCCGGACGACCTGCCGGACGTAGTCCGTCCAGCCGTCCAGCTCCCCGCTGCGGACACCGAACTGCAGCACCAGGTCGAGCTTGCGACCGTCCGTCGCGTACCGCTCGGGCCGCTCGGGGGTGCGGTGCTCGTCGGCTGCGTACGAGCGGTAGGCGCGGACCAGGAACTCCTCCGCGTCGCCCTGGAGTTCGCGCAGCGCGGCGGTGATCCGCTCGGGGTCGTCGGGGCGGACGGGCTCGATCAGGCCGGTCTCGTCGCCGAGGGACCCGCCGGGGTAGATGCCGAAGGTGAAGGTCATGCGGACACCGTAGCCGATTTTATTGGTGTCACTCCAAGTTTTAAGTGACACCACGATCTGGCGATAGGATTCCGCCATGGGACTTCGCGAACTCAAGAAGCAGCAGACCCGGGAGCTCCTGGCCGACACCGCCATGGGCCTGTTCGCCGAGCGCGGCTTCGAGCAGGTCACGGTGGTCGAGGTGGCCCGGGCCGCCGGGGTCTCGCCCAACACGGTCTTCAACTACTTCCCGACCAAGGAGGACCTGTTCTTCGACCGGCAGGACGAGGTGGTCGCCCATCTTGCCGAGGTGGTCCGGCGGCGGCCGGCCGGCAGCTCCGCCGTGGACGCCGTCCGGGCCGACCTGCTGACAGGCGTCGCCGACGGGGACCCGACGGTCGGGCTGAACCCCGGGATCAGCGCGTTCTGGCGGATCATCGCGGACAGCCCGGCGCTGCGGGCCCGACTGCTGGAACTCGGCGAGCGCGCCGAGGCGGCACTGGCGACCGCCCTCGCCGAGGAGTCGGGGGCCGGCCCGGAGGACCCGCTCCCCCGGATCGTCGCAGGTGCCGTCGCCGGGGCCCACCGGGCGGTGCTCGTCGAGATCCGGCGGGCGATGGTCGCCGGGGAGCCCGCCGAGGCGGTGCGGGAGCGGATCGAGGCGGCGGTGGAACGGGCCTTCGGACTGCTCGGCTCGGGGCTCGCGGGGTACCCGGCGGGGCGCTGAACGGGCGGGGGAGCGAACCGGAGGGCGGCCGGAACGTCGGCCGCCGAGCGGGCGGGCTAGGTTGGACGGCATGACCACCGAGGCCCAGGAGCAGGGCGCACCGCTCGTCGTCGTCGCGTCCGCCGACGCCGTACTGCGACACCCCGAGGCGGGCGAGCACCTGCTCACCGAGATCGAGCGGGGGCGCGCCGCGCGCTTCCGGCAGGAGTCCGGACGGACCGACTTCGTCGCCGGGCACGTCCTGGTCCGGCTCTGCGCGGCCCGGCTGCTCGGCGTACCGGCGGCCGCTCTGGTCCTCGCCCAGGAGTGCCCGGACTGCGGCCTGGCCGACCACGGCCGGCCCTACCTTCCGGACCACCCCGGGGTGCAGGTGAGCCTGTCGCACACCCGGGGCGTGGTCGCGGCCGGTGCGGGTCACCAGCCCGTCGGCGTGGACGTCGAACTGGCCGCCCGGGGCGGCTCGCTGGGCGCGGTCGCCCGCCGGGTGCTCGCCCCGGCCGAACTGGCCCTGGTCGAGGCCGCCGCGGAGCCCGACCGGGCGTTCCTGCGGCAGTGGGTGCGCAAGGAGTCGCTGATCAAGATCGGACGGGCCACCCTGGACACCCTCGGGCGGATCGACATGTCCGCTCTGCCGCTGGACGTCCCGGCCGGGGCCCCGCTGCGCAGCCGGTTCGAGGACCTCCACCTGCTCGACTGGACCGCCCCCGAGCACGGCGCCGCAGTCGCGGCCGTCAGCACCGCCCGGCCCCGCATCGTGGAGCTGGTCCCGGCGGGCTGAGCGGAGCCGGTTGCGGAGGCCGGGCAGAGCCGGTTGCCGCGGGCCGAGCCGGGAGCCCGTTGCGGAGGCCGAGCCGGGACGGGTGGGGCACCCGAGCGTGGGGCCGGTGAATAAGCGGTGTTAGCGTGCCTGGTCGTGGACGCGCCGACCGCGCACGCCCGCCGACCCCAAGCTGCCCACCGGACCAAAGGGTGCCCCCGCCATGGCCAAGTTCCTGCTGAGCCTGCACGTCCTCGCGTCGGTCCTGTTCATAGGCCCCGTCGCGGTCGCCGTCAGCATGTTCCCGCGCCGGGCGAAGGCCGCCCTGGCCGGCGGACCGGACCAGGCCTCGGACGCGGGCGTGCTGCGCGTCCTGCACCGGATCACCCAGGTCTACGCCCTGCTCGGCGTCGCGGTGCCGGTGCTGGGCATCGGCCTCGCCCAGGTGATGAACGTGCTCGGCCAGTCCTGGCTGATCGCCTCGATGATCATCACCGCCGTCGCCGCGCTCTCGCTGCTGCTCTTCGTCCTGCCCGGCCAGCAGGCCGCCGTGGACGCGCTCGGCCTCGCCCCGGAGGACGAGCAGCACACCAAGGCCGTCAGCGGCCTGCGGATGCTGCCGATGACCGCCGGGGTGTTCAACCTGCTGTGGGCCGTGGTCGTGGTGCTGATGGTCGTCCGCCCGGGCTCGTCCACCGGCGCCTGACGGCCGCAACCGATCCGCACCGCCCCCTCCCGCAGGCCGGACCGTTCCAGTAGCGTCCTCGACCATGACGATCATGGCGGGCATGGGCAGCCCGACGGGGACCGGCGTCGGCCCGCTGCTGCGCGGCTGGCGGGAACGGCGGCAGCTCAGCCAACAGCACCTGGCACTGCGCGCGGACTGCTCGACCCGGCACCTCAGCTTCGTCGAGAACGGCCGCTCCCACCCGAGCCGGGAGCTGGTGCTCCGGCTGGCCGAACAGCTGGACGTCCCGGTGCGCGAGCGCAACACCCTGCTGCTCGCGGCCGGGTACGCCCCGCACTACCCCGAGACGCCGTTGGACGACCCGTCGATGACCGCGCTGCGCGGCGGCGTCGAGCGGCTGCTCGCCGCCCACGAGCCGTACCCGGCGCTGGTCGTGGACGGGGAGTTCCGGGTGCTGGGGGCCAACGGTGCGCTCTCCCTGCTGCTCGACGGCGTCGCCCCGCACCTGCTGCGGCCGCCGTTCAACGCGGTCCGGACCGCCCTCCACCCCGACGGGCTGGCACCGAGGATCGTCAACCACCGGCAGTGGCGCGGGCACCTGCTGGAACGGCTGGACCGGCAACTGGAACTGGTCGGCACCGAGTCGCTGCGGCGGCTGCGCGCGGAGGTCGGCGGCTACCCCGAGCCGGCCGGGGATCCGGAGGAGGACGTCACGGAGACCGGCCGTCCCGTCGCGCTGCCGCTGCGGCTCCGGCACGACGGCCGGGTGCTGTCCTTCCTCTCCACGGTCACGACCTTCGGCACGCCGCTGGACCTGACCGTCTCCGAACTGGCCCTGGAGACCTTCCTGCCGGCGGACGCGGAGACGGACCGCTTCCTGCGGTCCGCGGTGGGCCCGGAACACTGACGGCCGCCCCGGCACGACGACACCCACCCCGGTCCTTCCCGCCCCGCTCCTTCCTGCCCTGAGCCGCCCAAGGGCCGCCCCGAGCCGTACGGCGGCCCGCTCACGGGCGGCGCGGCCGGTGCAGCAGCACGCCCGCCCGCTTCACGGCGCGGGCGGTGATCGTGGTCTCGGCACGGGTGACACCGAGCGGCCCGAGGGTGTCGGAGAGGAAGCGGTAGAGGCCGCCGTGGTCCGGGCAGAACAGCGTGGCCAGCAGGTTGGTCGGGCCGCTGGTGGCGAAGACGCCGTGCACCTGGGGGTGGCGGGCCAGTTCGGCGCCGACCTCGGCGAGCCGGCCGGGCGGCACGTCCAGCCAGAGGTTGGCGTCCACGGCCATGCCGAGCAGCCGGGGGTCCACGGTGGCGTGGGTGCGCAGCAGCCCGAGCCGGTCCAGCCGGTGCAGGCGCCTGCGGACGGTCGACTCGGGTGCGTCGACCGCACCGGCCAGCACGGCGTGCGACTGCCGGGCGTCCTCGCCCAGGCTTTCCAGCAGGGCTCGGTCCAGGTCGTCCAGCGGCGGGGGCGTGGCGGGGCGCGGGACCGGCGGCCGGGCGAGCGCGGCGGCCTCCTGGCCGGTCAGCCAGCCGGCCTGCCACTGACCGGCGTCCGCGAAGGCGTGCAGCACGGCGTGGGTGGTGGTCTCGGTGACGGCACCGGTCGCGGGCAGCTGACCGTACAGCAGGCGGTCGCGGGCCCCGGCGTCGCTCATCATCACGGCGCCGACCTCGTGGCCACCGAGCATCACGTCGACGAAGGGGATGTCGGAACGGTCGGCCAGCGCCTGGGCGATGGTGTCCACCCGGCCGCGCAGCACCCGGACCCGCAGCAGCAGCGCGCCCACGGCGGCGTCCTCGATGTCGGGCATCCGGACCACCCGCAGCACCCCGGCCCGGCGCATACGGCCGAGCCGCCGGGTGACCGTCCTGGCGGAGACCCCCAGCACCTCGGCGATCCGGCCGGGCTCGGCCCGTCCGTCCACCTGGAGGGCGCAGACGAGGCGGCGGTCGAGTGCGTCCAGCACGCTGTCCGGATCGGTCGTGGCGAGGTCCATGGATGTCCGATCTCCGTCGCTGATGAGCCGTTGAGCGTCCTCTTCGGCAGCCCTGACGGTACTCCTTGTCCTGTTCGGCCGGGACGGACCGGCCCGCGGACGTGATCGATCGTTCGAGTCGAGGAGTACGACATGGTGGGGTACGACGTGGCGGGGCAGGACATGGCGGGGCACGACGTGGAGCTGTGGGCGCTGGCGGAGGGCGTGGAGGCGGCGGTGCGCGTGGTCGGCGCCGGGCTGGCGGCCGGTCGGCCGACCGATCCGGCCCCGGAGCGGACGGCCGAGGAGGCGATGGCGCGGTTCGCGGCGCTGGACGGCCCGGCCGCCGCCGAACTGCGCGAGCGGCTGGGCGCACTGCGCCCGCAGGCCGGTTGGGTGCCGGAGGAACTGGACGGCTCGGTGCCCGCCGAGGGCGAGTGGTGGGTCTGCGACGCGACCGACGGCGCGGTGCAGTACCTGCTGGGGCAGCCGCACTGGGCGGTGACGGCGACGCTGGTACGCGACGGCGCGGCGGTGCTGGCCGTGGTGCACGCCCCGGAGCTGTTCGGTGCGGGCCGGACCTACCGGGCGGTGCTGGGCGGCGGGGCACAGCTGGACGGTCGGCCGATCGCGCCGCTGGAGCGGGAGTTGGCGGCCACGGTGGCCGCCACCAGCCAGCCGCCGCTGGTGGCCGTCGACCCGGTGGCGGTGCGCCGGGCCGGGGAGTCGCTGTCCGCAATGGTCGGAGCGGTGCTGGCGGTGCGCAACCTCGGCCCGACCGCCCTCCAGGTGGCCCAGGTCGGCTCCGGGCACCTGGCACTGTTCTGGCAGTACGGGCGGGACGCGGGCAACCTGCTGCCCGGGGCGCTGATCGCGAGCGAGGCGGGCGCGGCGGTGACGGACGCCACCGGGGCGGCCTGGACGGCCGACTCGGACAGCGTCCTGGTCGCCGCGCCCGGCCTGCACGCGGACGCGGTGGGAGTGCTGCGGGCGGTCAGCTGAGCTGGAAGAGGGCGGCCGCGTTGTCGTGGCAGACCGCCCGCAGCCACTCCTCCCCCAGCCCCAGCCCGGCCAGCGCCTCCAGCTGGTGGACGTACCGGTAAGGGATGTTGGGGAAGTCGCTGCCCAGCAGGACGCGCTCGCGCAGCCCGCGCAGACGCGGCAGTTCGTCGCGCGGGAACGGGTCGTCGGCCTCCGCGAAGTCCGTGAACGCCATGGTGGTGTCCAGCCGGACGGCCGGGTGGCGCTCGGCCAGGTCGAGGAAGTCGCGGTACTCGGACATGCCGAGGTGGGCGACCACCAGGACCAGGCCGGGGTGCCGGTCCAGCACCGCGCCGATCGGCCCGGGGCCGGTGAACTTGCCCGGCACCGGCCCGGATCCACAGTGGGTGACCACCGGGGTGCCGGTGTCGGCGAGCAGGCCCCAGACCTCGTCCAGCCGGGCGTCCGTCGGGTCGTAACCGCCGACCTGGAGGTGGGCCTTGAACACTCGGGCGCCCTCCTCGACCGCCCGCGCCACGTAGCCGGCCGCCCCGGGTTCGGGGAAGAAGGTCGCGGTGTGCAGGCAGTCCGGGGTGCGGGCGGCGAAGTCGGCGGCCCAGGCGTTCAGCCAGTTCGCCATGCCCGGCTTGTGCGGGTAGAGCATGGACGTGAAGGCCCGGACACCGAAGTCCCGCAGCCGCTGGACGCGTTGCTCCTCGGCTTCGCGGTAGGTGATCGGCCAGGGGCGGTTCACCAGCGGGCCGGCCGCGTCGAAGTACGCCCAGACCTTGTCGAGGACGTTCTTCGGCATGAAGTGGGTGTGCACGTCGACCAGCCCGGGCAGTCCCAGGGACTGCCAGAACTCCCTCACGGCCGCGGCCTCTTCGCTGCTCACGCGGGCGCCGGGTTCGCTACTCACACGGGCACCGGGTTCGATGCTCACGCGGGCACCGGGTTCGATGCTCACGCGGGCACCGGGCGGGCGCGGTCGATGATCTCCCCGGTGTCGACGCCGGCCGGCAGGGTGCCGAAGGCGGCGCCGCGGTCGCCGCCGAGCCGACCGGCGCAGAAGGCGTCGGCCACCGCCGGGCTGCCGTACCGGACCAGCAACGAACCCTGGAAGGCCAGTGCCATCGACTCGACCAGCCGCCGCGTGCGGTACTCCAGGTCGGACAGGTCGCTGAGCTGCTTGCGCAGTTCGGCGACTGCGGCGTCCAGTCGGCGGTCCGCGCCGGCCGCCGCGTCGAGTTCACCGAGGAAGGCCTCGACCGTCTCCGGGCGCTTGGCCATGGCGCGCAGGGCGTCCAGGGCGGCGACGTTGCCGGAGCCCTCCCAGATCGACACCAGCGGCGCCTCCCGGTAGAGCCGGGGCATCCCGGACTCCTCGACGTAGCCGTTGCCGCCCAGGCACTCCAGCGCCTCGGCGGCGTGCGCCGGACCGCGCTTGCACACCCAGTACTTGGCCACCGCAAGGCCCAACCGCCGTACCAGCGCCTCGGTCTCGTCCCCGGCGAGGGCGAGGTCGGTGGCCCGGGCGAGCCGCATCGCGACGGTCGTGGCCGCCTCGGACTCCACCACCAGGTCGGCCAGCACGTTGCGCATCAGCGGCTGGTCGACCAGCGCCTTGCCGAACGCCCGCCGGTGCAGGGCGTGGTGGACGGCCCTGGTGGCGCCGTAGCGCATGCCGGAGGCGGCACCGATGGTGCAGTCCAGGCGGGTCATGTTGACCATCTCGATGATGGTCGGCACGCCCCGGCCCTCCTCGCCGACCAGCCAGCCGACCGCGCCGTCGTACTCCAGCTCGGCGGAGGCGTTGGACTTGTTGCCCAGCTTGTCCTTGAGCCGCATCAGGTGCAGGCGGTTGCGGCTGCCGTCCGGGAGGACGCGCGGCAGCACGAAGCAGCTGAGACCGCCGGGGGCCTGGGCGAGCGTCAGGAAGAGGTCGGACATCGGCGCCGAGGTGAACCACTTGTGCCCGGTGAGCCGGTAGGTGCCGTCGGCGTGCGGGGCGGCGGTGGTGGTGTTGGTGCGAACGTCCGAGCCGCCCTGTTTCTCGGTCATCGACATGCCGGCGATCAGCCCGCGCTTGGTGTGCGGCTCGCGCAGGCCGAAGTCGTACTCGGTGGCGGCCAGCAGCGGCTCCAACTCGGCGGCCAGGGAGGGGCTCTGGCGCAGGGCCGGGACGGCGGCGTAGGTCATCGAGATCGGGCAGGTGTGGCCGGCCTCGACCTGGCTCCAGACGAAGAACTTGGCGGCGCGGGCGGAGTGGGCGCCGGGGCGCTCGTCCCGCCAGGGCGCGGCGTGCAGGCCGTACGAGACTGCGGTGCGCATCAGCTCGTGCCAGTACGGGTGGAACTCGACCTCGTCGATCCGGTGGCCGAAGCGGTCGTGGGTGCGCAGCACCGGCGGGTTCTCGTTGGCCAGCCGACCCCAGTCGGCGGCCTGCTCGGAGCCCGCCAGGCGGCCGAGTCCGCGCAGTTCGGGCTCCGCCCAGCCGGCGCCCGCCCGGTGCAGGGCGGCGAGCAGGGTGGGGTCGGCGGCGGTGTCGTGGCCGTACGGCAGGGGCACCTGGTTGGTGACCTCATGCGTCGCTGTCATCGCGTCCTCCCAGGGCACGCAGGGTGAAGGAGACCAGGGCGGGGACCACCGTGGTGTTGTCGCTGTGCTCGGGCGCGGGCGCGGGCGCGGGCTCGTGAGCGGGCGTGGGCGCGGGCGCGGGCTCGTGAGCGGGCGCGGGCTCGGCCGCGAGCGGACCGGCCAGTGCCTCGCCGACCGCGCCGACCAGGGCGGCGGCGGTCAGCACCGGATCCTGCTCGGGGAGTTCGCCGGCCGCCACGGCGGCGGCGATCTCGGTGGCGATCACGTCCCGGAACGCCCGCCGGAAGACCAGGCGCTCACCGTCCACCACCGCGTCGGCGGGCTCGACCAGCAGAGCGTAGGCCAGCCGGGGGGCGCGCAGGGCGCGGGCGGCGAAGGTCTCGACCACGGCGGCGATCCGCTGCTGCGGGGCGTCCCGGCGGGCGACGGCGGCGTTCACGGCGGCGATCTCGCCGGTGACCACCCGGCGGAACAGCTCCACCGACAGCTCGGCCTTGTTGGCGAAGTGCTGGTAGAGGCTGCCGGTGGCGATCCCGGCACGGTCCGCCACGGCGGCCATGGTGCAGCCGCCGTAGCCGCGCTCGGCGAGCAGGCCGACCGCCGACTGCAGTACCGCCTCGCGCTGGGCGTCCAGGCGGGCTTGGACGGCGGGGGTGCGTCGGTAGGCCATGGAAGCATTGAAGCACTGATTCACTGCTTCGGGGAGAGGGTGGATGCGAGTGGCCGTCGCCCCACCCGAACGGCGGGAGGCCGCCCCGTGGCGGGGCGGCCTCCCGGTGCTGCGGAACTGCTACCGGGGTTACAGCGGGCGGCGCTCCTGCTCCAGCCGCTGGCCCTCGACGTCGAGCGGACCGAACGGCGCTCCCACCTGCGGCGACTTGGCGAGCGAGCGGGCAGCCGCGGCGGCCTGGTCGTCCAGACCGGCCCACTCCAGCACCTTGGCGGTCGCCTCCGCCGACTGCTCGGCCGGCAGCTTGCCGATGTTGGAGCCGTGGTTGCCGCCGGGCACGACGTAGACGTAGCTGTCGTCGCTGCCCCGGCCGAGGCGGAACGGCTTGGCACCCCAGGGGTCGTTGCCGCCGTAGACGAACATGATCCGCTCGCCCTCGCGCTTCACCCAGCGGTCGATGTCGGGCATCGCGTACGGGTTGAAGACGGTCGGGATCTCCTTCGGCACGTAGGAGCGGGCCGAGTAGAGCTCCTTGTAGTCGTAGTGCAACTGGTCCTTCAGGTACGAGACGTCGAAGAACGGCGCACCCAGCTCGGTCGCGGCCTGGTAGTAGTACGCGGTGTACTTCGCCAGCGACTGGTCGCTGTTGCCGGTGATGCCCGACTGCGCGTCGTACCAGGCGTACAGCTCGTCGTCGGTCGCGGTGGCGGCCACCGGGACCTTCGCGCAGTCCGCCTCCAGGCTGTACTGCCAGAACGCCCAGACCACGTCGAGCACGCCGGCCTCGTAGGCGCGGTCCGGAGTGCCGAGGGTGTTGAAGGTCGAGCCCGCCGCCTTGTTGTCGGCGATGTAGCGGGGCTCCAGGCGGTCGCGGCGCACCAGCAGCTCGCGCTGGGCGGCGTTCAGCTTGGCGCGGCACTCGGGGGTGCCGACGTTGCGGAAGAAGTCGGTGTAGGCCGAGTAGTCGTTGACGTCGGTGTTGTTCGGCGCGACGTAGGCGATCGTGCCCGCCACGTCGTCCGGGTAGAACCGGCGGTAGAAGGTGGAGGACATGCCGCCCTTGCTGGCCCCGGTGGAGAGCCACTCCTGCTGGTAGATCCGCTTGAGCGCGGTCACCAGCTTGTGCGAGTCGGCGGCCTGCTGGCGGATGCCAGCCTTGGACCAGTCGGCCGGATCGGGGCGCGAGGGCGTGAAGAAGCGGTACTCGATGGAGACCTGGTTGCCGTCCACCAGCCGGGTCGGCTCGGTGCGGGACGGGGTGGTGCCCAACGTGTAGCCGTTGGTGTAGAAGACGGTCGGGCGGTCGTAACCGCGGTGCAGCACGCTGAAGCGCTGCTGGAAGGTGCCCAGCCAGGGGCGGAAGTGGTCGATCGGCTGGGTGTAGGTGGCCAGGAAGTAGCGGTGGCCGGTGGTGGTGGGCTGCTCCCCGGTGATGGTCACCCCGGGGATCGCCGCCAGCCGGTCCTTGATGTCGGCGTTCGGGTCGTCGGCGGGGCTCCGGCCGTGCGCGGCCGCGGCCGCCTCGCTCCCCTGGCCTGCGGTCGCGGCCGCGGCCGGGGTGGCCAGGCCGGTGATCGCGAACATCGGTATCAGCAGGACGGAGACCAACAGCCTCTTCAGCTTGGTCGTCATCAACTCTCCATCTGATCAAAGGACATGACAGCTGCCTCGTCGGCATCACACTGCGGTGCGGGTGGTGCGCCGGCCGCCCGGGGACGGCCGAATGGGCCACCCGCCTGGTGGCGGGTGGCCCATCGGGGGAAGGTGCTGGTCAGGGGGGTTTGCCTCGGTTCCGTCGGCTGCTGGGTGACCGCCCGCTGAAGGGGTGCGGCGCGGGCGGTCGGGTGGGGCGGGTCGGGTCGGGTCGGACCGGGTCGATCGTGGCGTCCGAATCCGGCGCGGACGTCGGTGGCCTCACGGGCGACGGTCCTACGGTCCGCGGCCTTACGGTCCGCGGCCTTACGGGCGGGGCAGGGTGCAGCCCGCGAGGGTGAGGTCGAGGCGGTTGCCGGGGCCGAAGCAGGCGGGGATGCCGTAGGTCTCCTGGGCGTAGCCGATGCCCTGGTGGACCGTGACCCCGCCGTTCTCGTCGACCTCGCACGGGTTGTCGAGAGTGCAGGACTCGCCGTTCTCGTTGATCGTGTTGTTCACCGCGACGAGCCGACCGGTCGAGGTGTCGACCACCGGCGAGCCGGAGGTGCCGCCGATCACGTTGCAGCCGGAGGTGTAGCGGACCGAGTCCTTGAAGGTCCAGTCGGCCTCGTTCAACTGGTAGGCGAAGCCGTCGATCGAGCAGGAGTAGATCTTCTTCCAGTAGCCGGAGACGACCCGGATGTCCGCACCCTGGGTGGGGTGGGTGTCGGCGATGGTCAGCGGCGAGATCCCGTACTTCGACTTGATCGAGGCGTAGTTGGTGTTCAGCTGGTAGATCGACACGTCGGTGTCGGTCATGGCGCCGTAGACCACCTTGGTCGCCCGGAGGGTCGCGAGGCGGCCACCGGTGGGGTTGAGCAGGGTGAAGGTCCGGCTGGAGGGCTGGTCGAGCACCACTTCGCCGGGGCCGGGCATGCCGGACTCCAGGCAGTGGCCGTTGGAGAGCACCAGGGCCGGGTCGGTCGCGGCCGAGTTCGGCATCCGCACCAGCGAGCCGGAGCAGTTGCTGAGCGCGACCGTCCCGGCGAAGTTGACGGTGACCGCCTTGGCCGCCGGGGTGGCGGCCTGAGCGGAAGCCTGGGCCGGGGCGGAGACCTGGGCCGGCGCGGCGGCCTGGGCCGGCGCGGCACCGACGAGGGCGGAGGTGCCGGCGGCCAGGAGCGTGGCGAGCATGCCTATGAGCGGCTTCTTCATGAGAGACCTCTCGGTGTGGGGGTCCCCCAAAGCTGTCGCGGACATGACTTACTGTCAAGGGTCAAAACCAGAACAAGAAAGCACCCCCCGACCGCGCGGACCGGGAAGCCCCTCAGTGGCCCGGGGCGCTCAACTCCCCTGCCAGTGACGCCGACCGAGGCTGATCAGGCGCAGCTGCAGTCGGGCAGTGGCGGCGATCCGCCGCTCGCGGGCCGGATCCACCTCCTCCTGGGCCTCCAGGAAGGCGGAGGCCGTCGACACCATGTGGTCCACGTACAACTCGGCGAGCATCCGCAGGTCCTGCTCGCTCCAGCCCTGCGAGACCGGCTGGAGCGCCAGGGCGGAGCCGACCTCGGCGGCGAAGCGGCCCAGCTCGGCGTCGATCGCCTCACGCACCCGCCGGACCCCGCCGTGCCGCTCGCGCGCCAGGAAGCGCACGTGCGGCCGGTGCTCACGGACGTGCTGCCGTATCACCTCCACCGCACGGTCGATCAGCTCCTCGGCGCCGTCGGCCTCGGCGAGCACCGAGCGGATCATGACGTGCAGGCTGGCCAGCGACTCCTCGACCAGTACGACGCCGAGGGCGGCGAGGTCGGGGAAGTGCCGGTAGAAGGCTGCGGGGGACAGCCCAGCCTCCCGGGTGACCTCGCGGACGCCCAGGCTCGCCAGGTTCTGATCGGCCAACAGGTGCAGACCCGCGTCCATCAAGGCCCGTCGACTCTGCTGCTTCTGGGCCTGCCTGGCCCCAACGGTGTGACTCACGCCATTCAGTAAACAGTCGTTTGCCGAACTTGGCCAGCGGGCGTACAGTGGGACTCGAAGTCAGCGAACACTTGTCAACCGAAATCGGCGCAGTAGCAGCCTCAGCTGAAGGAGCCAGCCGTGATCCTGTTCTCCGCACTGGTCGCCATGGGAGTCCTGATCGGCACCGCCGCCCACCTCCCCCTCCCGGTGTTCCTCGCCGCCTCCGCCGCCATCACCACCTGGCTGCTCGCCTTCGGCGCCCGCGAGGGCATCGCCCGACTGCGGCACCGCTGACCCGGGCAGCCGCCTTCCCGTCCACTCCTACTGAGAGGACCAGCACCGTCATGAGCACCGCCACCGACCGCGGCATCACCGACCCCGCCGGCACCGACCGCCGGCGCACGGCCGAGGCCGAGGCCGACAGCCTGGCCGTCGCCTCCTTCCTCCTCGGCCTCCCGGGCCTACTGCTCTTCAACATCGTCCTGGGGCCGATCGCCATCACCCTGGCCACACTGGCCCTGGTCCGCGGCACCAGCCGCCGCGGCCGCGCCTTCCTCGGGCTGGCCCTCGGCATCGCCTCGCTGGCCATCCTCGCCGTCACCACTGCCACCTCCCACGGTGTGCTCATCGACGTCAGTTCCTGATCCGAGCTCACCTCACTCCGCATCGACTCGTCTCGTCTCACCTCGGCTCACCTCGGCTCCCCCGCGTCCGCGTCGAACAGCTGATCGCGACAACCCGGCCCACAACCCCCGCCCGCCACGTAGGGTGGCCACATCGGCCGGGTGAACCCAGGGGGCAGGAGTGAGTACCGAGATCCGCAGCGACGCGCAGTCGACGCCCAGCGGGACGGGCGAGGGCGGGCGACTGCTCGCGGTGAGCGATCTGCACATCTCCTACCAGGAGAACCGCGACCTGGTGGAGAAGCTCAAGCCCACCCACCCCGACGACTGGCTGCTCGTCGCCGGGGACGTCGCCGAGCTCACCACCAGCATCGAGTGGGCGCTCGGCCTGCTCGCCGAACGCTTCGCCCGCGTGGTGTGGGCGCCCGGCAACCACGAGCTGTGGACCCACCCCGAGGACCCGGTCCAGCTCCGCGGTGTGGCCCGCTACGACCACCTGGTGGAACTGTGCCGCGCCCTCGGCGTCGTCACCCCCGAGGACCCGTACCCGCTCTGGCAGGGCGCCGGCGGACCGGTCAGGATCGCCCCGCTCTTCCTCCTGTACGACTACTCCTTCCGTGCCCCGGGCACGGCCACCAAGGAGGAGTCCCTGGCGGCCGCCTACGAGAGCGGGATCGTCTGCGCGGACGAGCGGATGCTCCACCCGGACCCGTTCCCGGACCTCGACTCCTGGTGCCGCGAGCGCGTCCGGCTGACCGAGCAGCGGCTCGCGGCCTGCGACCCGGATGTCCCGCTGGTCCTGGTCAACCACTACCCGCTGGTCCGCCACCCCACCGAGGTCCTCTGGTACCCCGAGTTCGCCCAGTGGTGCGGCACCGAGCTGACGGCGGACTGGCACCGCCGCTTCAACACCGCCGCGATGATCTACGGACACCTGCACATCCCGCGCAAGACCAGCTACGACGGAGTCCCGTTCGAGGAGGTCTCGCTCGGCTACCCGCGCGAGTGGCGCAAGCGCGGCCTGCCGGACCCGCTCCTGCGGGAGGTGTTCCCGCAGGCCGCGAGGTCCTGAGCGGAGCGGCGCGGGGGTCTCTCCCTCCTGTCCCGGCTTCACCTCCGACTCCTCCCGGTCCTCCTAGTCCGTCGCGATCGCCCGCAGCACGTCCAGCCGCGCCGCCCGGCCCGCCGGGCGGAGCCCGGCCACGGCTCCCGCCAGCAGCCCGGCCAGCAGGACCACGACCAGTTGCTCGGGCGGTATCGCGAACGAGCCCGTCCCGGCGCTGTCCGAGGCCTCCACCAGCGCCCAGCCGAGGAAGGCGCCGAGCCCCAGCCCGCCGACCGTCCCGAAGGCCGCCACCAGCACCGACTCCCAGCGGACCATCCCGCGCAACTGTCCCCTGGTCTGACCGACCGCCCGCAGCAGCCCCAGCTCCCTGGTCCGCTCGTGCACCGCCAGGGTCAGTGTGTTCGCGATGCCCAGCAGCGCGATCAGCACCGCCAGCGCCAGCAGCGCGTAGACCACCGAGAGCATCGTGTCGACGCCGGAGGCCGCGGTTTTGGCGTACTCGGCCCGGTCCTGCACCTGGGGACTGCCGAAGGGGAGCAGTGCCTTGGTCACCGCCGCCTTGCCGACGCTCAGCGGGACGCCGCCACGGAGCCCGACCGCGACCATGGTGTCCGCGTCCTGGACCCGGTGCGGGGCCCAGGCCTGCCTGGTTATCAGGTAGTCCCCGGCCAGCGTTCCGCCCTCGTACAGCGCGCGGATGGTGAACGGCCCGCTCGCTCCGTCGGTGAAGCCCACGGTGACGGACTGTCCGAGCTTCCAGCCGTTCTGCTGCGCCTCGCTGCGCGAGACCGCGAGCCCGTCCGTGCCGAGCGCGTCGAGCGAGCCGTCGACCCGGCCGAGGTCGACGATCCCGGACAGCCGGGCCGGGTCGGTGACGTCCAAGGTACGGCCGTGCCCGTCGATCCGGGCGACGCCCCGACCGAGCCCGACCGTCTGCCGCACCTCGGGCAGGGCCGCCAGGGCGTCCGCCACCTTGGGGCTGATCCCGCTGCCGCCCGCCCCGAACGAGGCGGTGGTGACGGCCAGGTCACCCGCGAAGGACTTGCTCACCGTGTCGTCCAGGGTGGCCTTGATCGACGCCCCGAAGACGGTGAACAGGGTGACCACCGCGACGCCGATCATCAGCGCGCTCGCCGTGGCCGCCGTCCGGCGCGGGTTGCGGGCCGCGTTGCGCCGGGCCAGTACGCCGGAGACCCCGCGCAGTCCGGGCAGCGGCGCGCCCAGCACACGGACCGCGAGGGCCGCGGCGACCGGGCCGAGCACCACCGTGCCGGCCAGCACCGCCAGTGCCCCGCCCGCCGTCAGCAGGACCGACGGACCGTCGGTGGCTCCCAGGACGGCCACCGGCGCTCCCCCGGCCAGCAGCACTCCGCCGAGCACCACCCGGACGGCGCCCGCCCTGCCCTGGGCCGCCCGGTCGACACCCGCCTCCCGAAGGGCGGCCAGCGGAGCCGGCCGCCCGGCCCGGAGGGCCGGTAGCAGCGCCGAGCCGACCGCGACCAGCGTCCCGACCAGCAGCGGCAGCAGTACGGCGGCCGCGCTGATCACCATGCCTCCGGTCGGCAGGGCGAAGCCGAGCGTCGAGAACAGCGCCTTGAGGCCGGCCGCCACCCCGATCCCGCCGAGCAGGCCGCCGAGCGAAGCCAGCAGGCCGACCGCCGAGGCCTCGGCGAGCGTCGCCCCCAGCACCTGGCCGCGCACCGCGCCGAGCGCCCGCAGCAGCGCGTTCTCCCTGGTGCGCTGGGCGACCACGATGGCGAAGGTGTTGTGGATGGTGAAGGTCGCCACCAGCAGTGCGATCCCGGCGAAGACCAGCAGCAGCGTGGTGAACATGCTCAGGAACCGCCCGGACAGCTGCTGGGTGCTCTCCTGGGTGGCCGCCGCTCCGGTGACCGCCTGGACGCCGGAGGGCAGTTGCGGGCCGATCCGGTCGGCCAGCTCCTGCTGGGAGATCCCGCCCGCGGCCCGGACCTGGATCGAGCTGGCCTGCCCCGCGCCCTTGGTCGTGAGGTGGTGCTCGGCGTCCGCGAAGGTCATGGCGGTGAAGGTGCTCGGCCCCATGCCGTCCGCGTTCGCCCCGAAGGTGGCGATGCCGACGACGGTGACCGGCACCGGATCGGGGGTGCGCAGCACGGTGGTCGAGCCGACGTGCAGCCCACCCGTCTTCGCCGCGCCCCGGTTGATCACCACCTCGCCCGGGGCGGCCGGTGCCCGGCCCTCGGCCAGCCGGTAGGGGTTCAGCCGACCGTCGGTGAGCCAGTTGCCCGCCAGGGTGGGCGGGCCCTGGCCTCCGATCGGTTTGCCGTCGCTGCCGACAAGTTGGCCCGCGCCCTGGACGGACGGCTCGGCGGCCGCCACTCCGGGGATCGTGCGCAGCCGGTCGGCGAGTGCGACGTCGACCGGGGCCCGCACCCCGCCGGCCGAGCCGGGGGAGTCCAGGACGTCGGCGCTGCGGACCACCACGTCGGTGCCCGCGTTGGCGTCGGCGAAGAGGGTGTCGAAGTTGGCGCGCAGGGTGTCCCCGAGCACCATCGTGCCGGTCAGGAAGCTGACGCCGAGCAGGATGGAGAGCAGGGTGCCGGCCAGCCGACGCTTGTGGGCGCGCAGCGAGCGCAGGCTGAGCCGGAAGGTCACCGACGTCATGACCGCCTCCGTTCGAAGGCCTTCATCCGGTCCAGCACCGAGGCGGCGGTCGGCCGCTCCATCCGGTCCACCAGTCGGCCGTCGGCGAGGAACAGCGCCTCGTCGGCGAAACCGGCCGCCGTCGGATCGTGGGTGACCATGACCACGGCCTGCCCCATCTCGTCCACCGCGCGGCGCAGCAGGCCGAGCACCTCGGTGCCGGTACGGGAGTCGAGGTTGCCGGTCGGCTCGTCGGCGAAGACCACCTGGGGCCGCCCTGCCAGCGCCCGGGCCACGGCGACCCGCTGCTGCTGGCCGCCGGAGAGCTCGCTCGGGCGGTGCTGCAGCCGGTCACCGAGGCCGACGACCTCGATCAGCGACTCCAGCCAGGCCTGGTCGGGAGCGGCCCCGGCGAGGTCCAGCGGGAGGGTGATGTTCTCCCGGACGGTGAGCGTCGGCACCAGGTTGAAGGCCTGGAACACGAAGCCGATCCGCTCCCGGCGCAGCAGGGTGAGCCGCCGGTCGTTCAGCGAGCCGAGTTCGGCGTCGCCGATCCAGGCGCTGCCGGCGGTGAGCGTGTCCAGCCCGGCCGCGCAGTGCATCAGGGTGGACTTGCCCGAGCCGGACGGCCCCATGATCGCGGTGAACCGCCCGGCCGGGAACTCCACCGTCACGTGGTCCAGCGCCCGGACCTCGGTGCCGCCGACGCCGTAGATCTTCACGGCGTCGGCGACCCGCGCGGCGGTGCCCCTTACGACGTCGAGGGTGGTCACCTGGCGCCACCGCCCCCGGGGACGTCCTTCGTCGGCTCCGTCAGCACGGCCCGCTTGGCGCGGTACTCCTCGGCGTCGATGTCGCCTTCTGCGAAACGGCGGCCCAGGACGGCGAGCGGGTGCTCCACCACGCCCGGGGCCCCGGCGCCGAACCCGGTCCCGAACCCGCAGGCGCCGTACCGCCGCCACACCGACCGGCGCAGCATCGTGATCACCAGAACCACCACGGCGATCCAGAACAGGGGCACCAGCAGGATCCAGGCGCCCGGCCCGTGCCAATCTGCCAGTTGTGTGTACATCGTGGTTCATCTCCTCGCGGTCGGCTCCACGGCCCCGGGGTCTTCCCGAGGTGCCTTGAGCGTCCCGCCGAGGGGTCTCATCACGCGTCCTACCAGCAGCGGCAGTTGGGATACTCCCCGGAGAGTACGGCCGTCCTGCGACACGCCGGGCCGGGAGTAGCCGCGGGGAGCCGGCCCCACCCCGCCGACTGCTCCGACTGCCCCGTCAGCCCAGCCAGCCCGGCCGCACCAGCCCCGACTCGTAGGCCAGCACCACCAGTTGCGCCCGGTCCTGCGCCCCGAGCTTCACCATCGCCCGGCTGACGTGCGTCTTGGCCGTCAGCGGGCTGACCACCAGCCGCCGGGCGATCTCCTCGTTGGACAGCCCCATCCCGACCAGCGCCAGCACCTCGCGCTCCCGCTCGGTCAGCACCGAGACGTCCGTGAGCCCCTCCGGAGCCGTCTCCGGCCCCTTCGAACGGGCCGCGAACTCGCCGATCAGCCGCCTGGTCACGCCCGGCGAGAGCAGCGCGTCCCCGGCCACCGCGACCCGGACCGCCCGCAGCAGGTCGGCCGGCTCGGTGTCCTTGACCAGAAAGCCCGCCGCACCCGACCGGAGTGCCTCGAAGACGTACTCGTCCAGCTCGAAGGTGGTCAGCACGACCACCCGTACGGAGGACAGCGCCGGGTCCTCGGCGATCCTCCTGGTCGCTTCCAGCCCGTCCATCCGGGGCATCCGGACATCCATCAGCACGACGTCCGGCACCAGTTCGCGGGCGAGCCGCACCGCCGCCTCGCCGTCGTCCGCCTCGCCGACCACGGTGAGGTCGTCCTGGAGGTCCAGCAGGGCCCGGAAGCCCGCCCGGACCAGCAGTTGGTCATCCGCCAGCAGTACCCGAATCAATCGCTCTCCGCCTTCGGTGTCGGCAGCTCCGCCCGGACCCGGAAGCCGCCGCCCGGCAGCGGTCCCGCCGTGATGGTGCCACCGAACGCGGCCGCCCGTTCCCGCATCCCGACCAGTCCGCTGCCGGACCCGCCGGCGTCGCCGACCACCGCGGGCCCCGGGTCCTCGACCCGGACCACCAGCACGGCGGCGTCCCGCCAGTCCAGCACCACGACCGCCTCCCGGGCCACCGAGTGGCGGATGACATTCGTCAGCGCCTCCTGGACGATCCGGAAGGCGGTGAGGTCGACGGTGGCGGACAGCGGGCGGCGCTCACCGTCCTCCAGCACCTCGACCGCCAGGCCCACCCGGTCGGCCTGCTCGGTGAGTTCGTCCAGCCGCCCCAGCCCCGGAGCGGGCCCGCGCGGCGCCTCCCCGGGCCCGCGCAGCGTGGCGAGCACCTGGCGGACCTCACCGAGCGCCTCCTTGCTGGTCGACTTGATGGTGACCAGCGCGGTACGGGCCTCCTCCGGCCGCCGGTCCAGCAGCGCCAGCGCGACCCCGGCCTGGATGTTGATCAGCGACAGGCTGTGCGCCAGGATGTCGTGTAACTCCCGAGCCATCTTCAGCCGTTCCTCGTTGGCCCGGCGCTGATCCAGCTGCTGCCGGTAGGCCCGGTGGGCGGCGATCCGCTCGCGCCGGAAGCGGAGCAGTTCGGCGATCGCCAGCACCAGCAACAGCCAGGCCAGCAGCCCGAGTTCCTCCTGCCAGACGAACTTCGACCGCGGCGCGCGCTGCCAGCCGTCCGGCAGGACGAAGGTGGCCAGCACGTGCACCAGGTACACCCCGCCGACCCCCGCCCACGCCGCCCGGCGGTGCCCGCGGCCGATCGCCGAGCAGCAGGCGATCACCCAGCTCGCGAAGACCGGCCCGTACGGGTACCCGGCGGCCAGGTACGCGGCGGTGACCACCGACGTCCCCGCCACCGCCGCGACCGGCCGGCGGCCGCGCAGCACCAGCAGGGCCGGGCCGACCAGCAGCAACAGGTAGCCGAAGGCGTCCAGCGGGACCCGTTCGCCCTGGTGCCGCGCGGCGAAGCCCGAACCGACCACCTGGACCAGCGCGACCACCGCCGCCAGCCCCACCGGCAGGCCCGCCCGGGCGGCGCGCACCCACGGCGGGCGCCAGGGCTCGGGCGGCCCACCCGGCGACGGCGACGACGACGACAGCGACGGCGGCGACGCCCCCGACGGGGACTCCGACGGCGGCACCGGCGACGGCTCCGGCGGCTGTGACGTGGGCGGCATCATGCCCGGAAGGCTAGACCCGCGCCCCGCCCCCGCGCGTCCTCCACCAGTGGCGTTCGGGCGTACTCCCGCTGGAGTACGCCCGAACCGAAGGGCAGCACGAGAGGGCCCAGCCCTCGGCCCGCTCCGCCGCAGCCTGCGCCCTCCCCGCCGCGGTCTACGCCCCCTCCGCCGCGGCCTGCGCCCTCTCCTCCGCCTGCTCGAAGGTCGCCGACGGCTCCGGCCGCGCCAGCGTCACCACCAGCTCACCGTCGCTGACGTCCGCGATCAGCGTGTCCCCCTCCCGCACGGTGCCGTCCAGCAGCAGGTTGGAGATCCGGTTGTCCAGCTCGGACTGGATCGTCCGGCGCAGCGGCCGGGCCCCGAACTCCGGCTGGTAGCCGCGGTTGACCAGGAACTCCTTGGCCGCGTCGGTGACGTCCAGCCGCACGTCCTGGGCCCGCAGCCGCCGCCGGGTGCGTTCCAGCAGCAGGTCGACCACGGACACCAGGTCCTTGCGGGTGAGTGCGTGGAAGACGATCACCTCGTCGATCCGGTTGAGGAACTCCGGCCGGAACTGCTGGCGGAGGTCCCGCATCAGGTCGTCCCGCAGTGCCTGGTCGGGAGCTCCGCTCCGGGGGTCGACGTTCCCGGAGCGGTCCAGGATCCGCTGCGACCCGATGTTGCTGGTCATGATCACCACGGTGTTGCGGAAGTCGACCGTACGCCCCTGGGAGTCGGTCAGCCGCCCGTCGTCCAGCACCTGGAGCAGCAGGTTGAAGACGTCCGGGTGCGCCTTCTCCACCTCGTCGAAGAGCAGCACGCTGTACGGCTTGCGCCGCACCGCCTCGGTCAGCTGCCCGGCCTCCTCGTAGCCGACGTACCCGGGCGGGGAGCCGACCAGCCGGGAGACGGTGTGCTTCTCCTGGAACTCGCTCATGTCGAAGCGGATCATCCGGTCCGGGTCTCCGAACAGCAGCGCGGCCAGCGCCTTGGCCAGCTCGGTCTTGCCGACGCCGGTCGGCCCGAGGAAGAGGAAGGAACCGGTGGGCCGCTCCGGGTCACCCATCCCCGCCCGGCCGCGGCGCACCGCCTGGGCGACGGCGGTGACCGCCTCGTCCTGGCCGATCACCTTCTGGTGCAGGTGCTCCTCCAGCTTGAGCAGCCGCTCCTTCTCGGTCGCGTTCAGCTCCGCGACCGGGATGCCCGTACGGGAGGACAGCACCTGCGCGATGTCGTCGGCCGTCACGTCGACGACCTCCTCGCGGGACTCGGAGATCGCCGCCAGTTCGTCCTCGGTCTGCCGCAGTTCGGTCTTCAGGTTGGCGGCCCGTACGAACTCCTCGTCCGCCACGGCCTCGTCCAGCTCCCGCCTCAGCTTGGTGATCCGGTCCTGCACGGAGGTCGCCTCGGTGGAGCCGGTCAGGCTGCGCAGCCGCACCCGGGCGCCGGCCTGGTCCAGCAGGTCGATCGCCTTGTCGGGCAGGAAGCGGTCGCTGACGTAGCGGTCGGAGAGCGTCGCCGCCGCGTCCAGCGCCTCGTCGCTGAACCGCACCTGGTGGTGCGCCTCGTAGGCGTCGCGCAGCCCCCGGAGGATCTCGATCGTCTCCTCGACGGTCGGCTCCGGCACCAGCACCGGCTGGAAGCGGCGCTCCAGCGCGGCGTCCTTCTCCACGTGCTTGCGGTACTCGTCCAGCGTGGTGGCACCGACCACGCTCAACTCACCGCGCGCCAGAGCCGGTTTGAGGATGTTGCCGGCGTCCATCGAGCCCTCGCCGCCACCGCCCGCGCCGACCACGGTGTGCAGCTCGTCCAGGAAGAGGATCACGCTCTTCCCGGCCGCCGTCACCTCGTCGATCACGCTCTTCAGCCGCTCCTCGAACTCGCCCCGGTACTTGGAGCCGGCCACCAGGGCGGTCAGGTCGAGGGTGACCACCCGCTTGTCCTTGAGGCTCTGCGGCACGTCCCCGGAGACGATCCGCTGCGCCAGGCCCTCGACGATCGCGGTCTTGCCCACCCCCGGCTCGCCGATCAGCACCGGGTTGTTCTTGGTCCGCCGGGAGAGGATCTCGACGGTCTGCTCGATCTCCTCGGCCCGCCCGACCACCGGGTCCAGCCGGCCGGAGCGCGCCGCCTCGGTGAGGTCCTGCCCGTACTCGTCCAGCGTCGGCGTCCCGCTCGGCTGCGCCCCCGCACTGCTGCGCTCACCGCCGGTGCCGCGCCCCTCCAGCACCGACTTCAGCGCCTCCTGCGAGGGCGCGGCGTTGCGCAGCGCCGTCCCCGCGCCGGAACGTTCCTGCTCCAGCAGCGCGCCGAGGATGTGCTCCGGGCCGATGTACGAGGCGCCGACCGCCTGCGAACGGGCGTGCGCGGCGAGCAGCGCGCGCTTGGCCGAGGGGGTGAGCGCGGGCCGGCCGTCCGGCGAGGACGGGCCCCCGGACGGCAGCGCGTGCTCCAGGGCCTCGGACAGCTGGTCAGGGTCGACGCCGGCGCGCTCCAGCATCCGCCGCGAGGGTTCCACCCGGCTGGCCGCCCAGGCCAGGTGCGCGGTGTCGAGGTCGCTGCTCCCGTCCTCGGACGCGCGCCGCGCGGCGAGCCCCAGCAGCTCCTGGGAGGACTCGCTGAGCAACCGCCCGATCGGCACCCGCTGCACGGCGGGCGGGGAGGCCAGCGGACTCATCCCGAAGAACCGGCTGAGCAGGTCGGAGAACGGGTCACTCGATCCGAACGGGGGCATGGTCACGGCACTTCACCTCTCCGAAGCGGTTTGCAGCCACACAAACACAGGGCACGGGAGCCCGCCTCCCGAGCGCATCCGTCCCGCGCGCGGCCGCTCCGAACACACGCCGCCGTGGAGGCCTCCGCCCGAGCGCCACCCGCCGGCGCACCGTCCCGAGCGCCTCACCCGGTGACGTAGTCCAGCAGCACGCCGCCGCTGTACGTCACCGCCATCGCCAGCAGCCCGCCCGCGACGTTGCGTACCACCGCCCGCCCCGGCCCGGCCCCGCCCAGCCGGGCGCTGGTCCAGCCCGAGAGGGTCAGCGCGAGCACCACCGCGGCCACCGTCACCCCCAGCCGCCACGACTCCGGCGGCAGCATCACCGCCAGCAGCGGCACCAGCGCGCCCAGGGTGAACGCGGCCGCGCTGGCCAGCGCGGCCTCCCAGGGATTGGTCAACGCCTCGGGGTCGATGCCCAGTTCGGTCTGCGCGTGCGCCGCCAGGGCGTCCCGCTCGGTCAGCGCCGCCGCCACCTCCCGGGCCAGGCCGGCGGCGAGCCCGCTGTCCCGGTAGTAGTCGGTGAGTTCGTCGAGCTCGCCCTCCGGGTCCTCGGTCAGCTCGCGCTGCTCCTTCTCCAACGCGGCGCGCTCGGTGTCCCGTTGGGTGCTGACCGAGACGTACTCGCCGACCGCCATCGACATCGCCCCCGCCAGCAGCCCTGCCACCCCCGCCGCGAGCAGCGCCGTACGGGAACCGGCCGCGCCGGCCACCCCGGTCACGATCCCGGCCGTCGACACCACACCGTCGTTGGCGCCCAGCACGGCCGCCCGCAGCCAGTTCAGCCGCGCCGACAGCTCCGCCCGGGTCTCCCCCACCTGCTCCGCCATCCGCGTCCACCGCCCTCAGGGGTCCGTACGGTCCCCCCGATCCTCGCCCGCCCCCTCCTGCCCCGCCACCTGCCGCCGTCCGGCGATCGGGCGCGCGCCGGTCGCGGTCGCGGTCGCCCCACGCCGCTCGCCCCACGCGTCGCGTCGCAGTCCCCGCGGGCAGGCCCCGTGGTGCGCGGTGGCATCCCCCGGTGAAATGCGTGCCAGTTTCAGATGCTTCCGCAGTAGCGCCGCCGAACGCGAGTACGCTTCCACAGTCATGTGCGAGCCAGGTTTTCCAGGTCGGATGAATCATGGGCAACAGCCAGCACCACCCTCTTTCAGGTGACGGCCGGGAAGGCGAGCAGCCGCTACGCCGTCTCCTGAAGTCCGTCCTCGGCTCCGCCCCCGCGCCGATTCCCGATCTCAGCGACGAGGAACTGGTCGCCGAAGTCCGCAAGGCGTCCGCCGAGGGCGGCCCGGAGCGGGGTTCCCGGTGAGCCTCCCCGACGGGGGACATTCCTGGTAGTCGGCTGCCGTCGGGCGCACGCCGGGACCGCTCCCGGCTCCGCCGGATCACCCGGGCGGCGTCCGTTCCGCCTTCCGCCTTCCGTCCCCCGCCTTCTCTTCCGGGCTCGACGGTCGACGCGGAAACATCCACCCCTGCGGACAATTCCCTCGGCTGTCGAATCAGGCCGTGTCGTCCGAGTAAAGAGCCCCCAAACGCTCCCGAAGAATGCGCAACGTCCGTGATGTGGAACTCCGGACGGTAGCGGGCGAACACCCCACGGTCCGGGCCGTCTCCTCGATGCTCAAGTCCTCCCAGTACCGCAGAAACACCAGGCTCCGCTGTCTGGGCGCGAGTTCGGCGAGCGCGCCGAGCAACAGGACCCGGTCGCCGACGCAGGCGACGTCCTCCGGAGCCGGCTCCGGTTCCGGCAAGGGGTTCTGGATCAACTCGCGGGACCAGCGATGCCCCCGGCGCTCGCTGATGAACTGCCGCACCATCACCGTCCTCGTGTAGGCGTTCAGATCGTCGCGCTGCTCCAGCCGGTCCCAGCGCCGGTAGACGGCGATCAGTGTGCGCTGCACCAGGTCGTCCGCCTCGAACCAGTCCCCCACCAGTACGAACGCATTGCGCCGAAGCCTCGGCCTGACCTCCTTGACGAACTGGGTGAACCCGTCGTCGAACGCCTCGTCCACGAGCCGTATCCCCGTCATCCCCCGCCATCCCCGTCTTGGCCCGATCGAAAAAACCTGCGACTCCCGAGCAGCGCCCCTGCGGGTCCGACGCGTGTAGGGAGTGAAGGCGCTCACCACAAAGCAGGAGCTCTGTCAATTGGATGCCACTGCGGAGGAGTCAACCAGGCCGAGCGCCATCCCGCCAGTGGCTGAGTCGAGCAGGGTGTTCGAAGCGACGAGTTCCGATACGAAGCGGAATTCAACCGTCTACATGCACCGAACTCCCACCCCTCATCGCAGCAAAGATCTTGATCCCCGGCGGGATTCGGTCAAGGTCACGAACGAGCAAAGAGGATAAGGATGAGAACGTCTGACAAGGCACCCGGGAATAGGGCCGTTCCTGAATCCCTGCTCGCCATGGGGAAGCTGGTTTCCCCGTTCGGCCTGGTCTCCAGGCTGACCTGGCTGCCGGTCACCGAAGGGGAGCCCGACTTCCCGATCTTCTCCGGTTCCCTGGGGAATCCGGGAGCCGTCCTCTCGGCCCAGGCGGAGTGGGCGCACGACCCGTCCTCCGGCAACTTCGACGGCGCCGGCGGCGCCCTGGACCGCGAGACGGCGGCCCACCTGGCTGCGGCCGAGTCCCTCGAACGGTACTCCTCCTGCGCCTGGGACCCGTCGGACATGATCTGGGCCACCGCGGCCGAGCTCGGCGACGACGCCATACCGCCCTGGGAGTGGCCGAACTGCTCGCCCACCGAACTCGCCGACCCCCGCTGCGGACTGGCGCCCGCCGACCCACGGGTACCGCTCCGCTGGCTCGAAGGCTGGTCCTTCGCCCGTAACCGCAAGGTGTACGTGCCCGCCGTCCAGGTCTATCTGAAGTGCTCTCCGGAGTCCGCGTCCGAGCGCTACCTCCACCCCGTCTCCACCGGCTGCGCCACCCACTCGGATCCGCTCGCAGCAGTCACCAACGGACTGCTGGAGGTCGTCGAACGCGACTCGATCGCACTGACCTGGCTCCAGCGGCTGCGACTTCCCCGGTTGGGCTTCAGCCCGGACCAACTGCTCCCCGAACACCGGGAGTACGCCGAACGGGCGTCCTCGGAGAACATCCGCACGCTGCTCTTCGACGCCACGACGGATCTGGGGATCCCGGTCGTCTACGGGCTCCAACTGGCCGACCACGACCGGGCCCTGGCCCAGCTGGTGGTCGCCACCTGCGACGTCGATCCGGGCCGGGCGATCGCGAAGCTGTACCGGGAGGCCGCCTCGCTGCGCATCGCGCTCCGCTCGCTCTCGGGCCGGGGAGCTCCTCCGGAAGCGCCCGAGGACACGCTGAGCGTGATCGGCGGAGCCCTGCGGGCCGGGCCTCGCGACCAGCGACACCGGTTCGACTTCCTGCTCGAGGGCGAACGCCCGGTCCGGAACCTGGCGGACCTCCCCCGCCCGGCCGCCGGCTCCCCCGAACTCCCCTGGCTGCTGCGGCGGATGAGCCTGGCCGGCTGCGAGGTCGTGGTGGTGGACATCACCACCGACGAGGCCCGGCAGGTCGGCGCCACCGTCGTCCGGGTGCTGGTGCCGCAGCTGATGCCGCTCTCCTTCGCCCACCGGGCCCGGTACCTCGCCCACCCGCGCCTCTACCGGGCTCCCCGCGCCATGGGCCTGCCCGTGCACGACGAGGAAGACGTCAATCCCTGTCCGCAGCCCTTCGCGTGAGGACCGACCATGATGAACCCCCAGTTGCTCGTCCTCGCTTCAGGACCGTTCGGCAAGAGCGTCGCCGCCCGCCTGAGCCGGCTCCACCGCACCGCTCTGCAGGAGATCGACGACGGGACGCATCCGAGCCTGTGGCCGTCCGCCGACCTGATCGTGCTCGCGACCTCCCATGAGCGCCCCCGCATCGCCGAGGCCCTGGACCGGGCCTCCTTCGCCTGGCGCCGCCCGTGGTTCGCCGTGCGCACCAGCGCCACGGAGGTCCAGTGCGGACCGGTGGTGGTCCCCGGCCGCACCGCCTGCCACCAGTGCTTCGAACGCCGCCGGAACCAGCACAAGCGCCCGGAGCACGCCACGGCCGGCGACGACCGGCACCCGTCCGGTCACCCGGAGCACCACGTGGGCATCGCCGTGGGCTTCGCCCGCCAGGCCGTCCACGAGGTGTTCGACCCGCGGCCGAGCAACGGGATCGGCGGCACCGTACGGCGGTTCGACCAGATCAGCGGAGCCACCAGCAAGGCCTCGGTGCTGGCGGTCGACCGCTGCCCGCGCTGCCGCACCCGATCCACTCGCGACGCGCTCTGGCCGGAGTTCGCCGCGCTCGGTGAAGGGCGGACCCGTTGAACGACCACCCTGTGATCACCAGCGACCACCCTGTGGTTACCGGCGACCATCCTGTGATCACCGCGGAAACCATCGGCACGGCAGCACGGTTCGACCCCCAGCTGCGGGTACCGCGGCATCCCCGCCTGCGCCGCGGACTGGTGGTCGGCTACGAGCCCGATCAGGTGGTGGTCCTGGGCACGCCGAAGAAGCAGCTGTTCCGCGGCAGGTCGGCCACCGATCTGCTCCCCGCGCTCCTGGAACGGCTCGACGGCACCCGGAACCACGACGAGCTGGCCCGTGAACTCGGGCGGCCCGAGGAAGTCGTCTTCAAGGCGCTCTCACTGCTGTGGACGTGCGGCGTGGTCGAGGAGGGGCCGCCCGACCGGCCACTGGCCCGGGAAGTCGAGGACGAGCTCGCCGACTTCCTGTCCCGGGTGGGAAGCGCCACCGAGGCCAATCCGGCCTGGGAGCAGGCGGCCGCCCGGCTCCAGACCACGCGGGTGGAGGTCTTCGGCCCGGCCACGGTGTCCGGGTTGCTCCGCCGCGAGCTCACCGGTTCGGTCCCGGCCGCCGTGGGCGACGACTGCCTCCCTTCGGCGGGGACGACCCTCGCCGTCCTGATCGAGACCCCGGACGACCACGCCCCCGCCGACCGCCGCCAGGCGCTGGCCGCACACTGCTGGAACAAGGGGGTGCCACTGCTGCGCCTGCGGCTGAGCGGTCGCCGGGCTGCCCTCGGCCCCTTCGTCGATCCGCGGACGACTCCGTGCCTGGACTGTCTCACCGTGGACGACGAGACCGACGAGCGTACGCCCCTGGACGGCGACGTCGAGCTGGCCGTCGCGCTGTTCGCCCGCGACCTGTTCGCGGCGGTCTCCCGGACGACACCGTCCCCGCTGCCGATGCGCTGGAGGCTGGTGGACCTCGAAACCCTGGCGCACCGGGACACCTCCTCCGCGACGCGGCCGGGCTGCCCACGCTGCTCGATCGCCGAGGGGCCGACCGCGGAGCGCGCTTCGCTGGCGACCCGGTTCGAGGCCTCGGTGGCCATGCCGCCGAAGGAGTTCGCCGACCTGAAGGCCCATCAGATGCACTACAAGCCTTCCAACCTCGCACTGCAACGGGTCTCGCGCACCTGGCCGGTCGCGCCGGCCGTCGAGCTTCCGCCGCCCTCGCACGAACGGCTGTCACGGCAGTGGCCGCCCTCGGAGCCGACCGCCGGCACGCTCTCGCTGTTGCTGTCCGTCACCGCCGGGATCCGGGCGGACAGTGCGGAGCGGGTGGCCCGGTGGACGGCGAGCGGGGGCAACATCGGCTCGGTGACCGCCTACGCGGTGGTCCGTGACGTGCCGGGGGTCGAACCGGGGATCTACGGGTACGTGGCGACGGAACACCGGCTCGCCAGGCTCTCCTCCGGGATCGGCACGGTCCCCGGGGACTCACCGGCGACCGTCGTCCTGACCGGCGACTTCCCCAAAGTGGCCCAGAAGTACTCGGCGTTCGCCCTGCGCATCGTCCTGCTGGACAGCGGCTGCGCGCAGGCCACGGCCCGCGAAGCCGCCCGCACCCTGGGCCTCGGCCTCGCCCTGCGCCCGCACTGGGACGACGACGGCATCGCGGCGGGGCTCGGGATCAACCCCGATGTGGAACCGATCACGGCGGTCATCGACCTGGGAGGCAATCGGTGAGCAGCCCGCACGAGCTGGCAGCGGAACTCATCGGCGCCTTCAGGACGACCGCCGGCTCCGCGCCGGGCCCCGCCCGCGAACGGTCGGCGCCGAGTCCACTCCGGCCGCCCACCCGGTTCGACCCGGTCGACCGGCCCCGGACGGACCTGCTGACGACACTCCGCAGGCGCAGGTCCGAACGGTTCTTCAGCCCCGACGCCGTTCCCGCCGCCCTACTGGCCGACGTCGTCGCGCGCGGAATCAGGGCCGACGCCGACTCCTGGCCGCAGGAGCAGGAGCAGTCCGCGTTGCAGGTCGACGTGGTGGCCTTCCGGCTGGACGGACTGGAGCCCGGCATGTTCGGGCTCGACGCCGGGCAGCGTGAGTACACCCCGGTGGCTCCCCTGCCGGCGCCGGAGGCGCTCCACGACCTGACCCTCCAGTGGGAGTTCTGCGACTCCGCGGCGATCGTCTCGATAGCGGCGGACCTCGACCGGGCGAGCGAGCTGCACGGGGCGCACGGCTACCGCAAGCTCATGGGCCGGGCGTCCGCCGCCGCGTACACGATGTGGCTCGACGCCGTGGCCGCCGGTCTGGTCGGCACCGTCTTCGCGGGGTTCATCCCCGCCTCGGTCCGTGGACCGCTCCGCAGTGACGGCACGAGCCGCCACCAGCTCTTCGCGCTGGCCCTCGGTGGCGCACCCGTGCAGCCACCCCACACACCCCCGGGGCCGTCCGGCCACCGGTGATCCACAAGGAAGAACGGAAGGAGTGATTCCGATGAACGACGCGACTCCGCCGGAACTCGACCTGCACACCGTCGAACTGCCGGAGGACGGCCTGTTCCTGGAGCAGGTCCCCGACGGGGTGGCGCTGGGCACCTTCAGCACCACCTCGACGGCGTCGACGGCGTCCTGCCCCGCCAGCAGCGCCGGCAGCGTGATGACGGCCAACTGCACCGGCTAGTACGGAAAGGAAGGGGAAACCCATGACCGAACTGGAACTCTACGTGCTCGGCGACCTCGAGGACGCCCTCGAGATGGAGACCCTCACGGACGGCAACGCCCTCTCGTCCGTCTCCACCGCGGGTTCGGTGGGCACCGCGTCGTGCCCGGCCACCTCCGCGTCCTCGTTCACGTCGTTCTCCTCGTACACCTGATCCCCAGGCACCACTCCCAGAGAAGGGATGTCGATCCATGACCGAGAACACCACCGACAGCCAGTTCGACCTCTACGCCCTGGAGGGCGACCTCGCCCTGGAGGAGCTGCCGCAGGGCAACGCCCTGGGCTCCTGGTTCTCCGCGGCCTCCGCGTCCACGGCGTCCTGCCCGGGCAGCTCGGCCGCGACCGTGGGCACCGCCTCCACCTTCGGCTGACCGGACCCGCGCAACCCACCACCCCACGGAAGGAAGGGAAATCCGCATGACCGAGAACACCGCCGACGGCCAGTTCGACCTCTACGTGCTGGAGGGCGACCTCGCCCTGGAGGAGCTGCCGCAGGGCAACGCCCTGGGCTCCTTCTCCAGCGCGACGTCCGCGTCGACCGCGTCCTGCCCGGCGACCTCCGCCTCCAGCCTGACGTCCGCCTCCACCATCGGTTGACCGATCCCGGCGGGCGGTGTCGTACGGCCGTGACCACCTGACACCGTCCCGCCGGGCCCGGCCCGACCGGCCCACGGCGCTGAGCGAAGCGCCGTGGGCCGGAAGGACATCGCACCATCCCGCAGCATCCTCCGCAATGACACGTCCGGGGTGGCCGAGGAGCGACTCGGTCACCCCGGGCGTCCAGGTGTACAGGGAGAGGCAGAGAGCAGTGATCAGTTCGCCACCGAAGCTCCGGGAGGAACTCGAAGTCATCCGCGGGATGGACGACATTCCGTTGATCTTTGATCCGGTCACCGGGAACTACCACCGCATCACCCGGGCCAGCGAGGTGGTGCTCACCTACCTGGACGGGACCCGCACCAGGGACGACCTCGTCGACTTCTTCGCGAGCCACGGCCGATCCGGATCCGAGGCGTTCACCCGGCAGTTGGACTCCTTCCTGGCGAGCCTGGAGAAGAGCGGTCTGCTGGAAGGCTCGCAGCCGCCGGAGAAGCCCGGGGGCAACCGGGTCCGCACCTCGATGCTGATGCCGCGGATCGTACTGACGAAGTCCCTGCCGACCGTTCTGGAACCCGTCGCCCGGCTCCTGCGCGCAGCGCCCGCACGGCTGCTGGTCTCCGTCGCCGTGCTCGCGGCGCTGGTCGGGTACGCGACCGGCTTCCACACCCTGTTCACGGCCACACCGTCGCTCCAGCAGCTGGCCGGCCCCGCCTTCCTGGTGGCCACCGGCGTGATGCTGTTCCTCGTCCTGCTGCACGAGACCGCGCACGCCCTGGTCGCCCAGATGCTCAGGGCCCCGATCCGCGGGCTCGGCGTCGCGCTGCTCTTCTACTTCATGCCGGTGGCCTACGTCGACCGCACCGATGCCTACCGGGTCCGCGCCCGCAGCGGCAGGGTCGTCCTGGCGCTGGCCGGGATCCTGAGCGACGGCGTGTTCTGCGGACTCACCGGGGTGGTGGCCACCCACTCCACCGGATTCGTGCAGCACACCGCGACCTTCGTGCTGGGCATGCAGCTGCTCATGCTGATCGTCAACCTCAACCCGCTGATGCCGAGCGACGGGTACACCGCGCTGGAGGCCGCGAGCGGCCGGACCAACGCCCGCGGCCGGGCCTTCGCGCTGCTCCGCGGCATCCTCAAGCGACAGCCGCTTCCACCCCACCTGGAGAACCTGACCACCCGCGCCCGCGCGGCCTACGTGGTCTACGGGCTGTTCTCGGTCGGCTACGTCTGCTTCCTGGCCTTCTCGATGATCCGGGCCGTCCCGGTCAGCATCCACCTGGCACTCTCGGCGGTGGGCCGATGACCGCCGTCGCCTCCGTCCTGTTGACCCGGGTGGCGGGCCTTCCCGCCGACTCGCTCGACCTGGTCGGCCCCACCACCCGGAAACTGCTGTCCGAGCTCTCCGCCGGCGCGGAGCGGCTCGACGCCCTGGCCCCCGAGCTCACCGAACTCCTCTTCTCCCTGGTCCCCCGACTGGACGACGACGTGTCGTTGCGCCGAAAGGTCCTGGCCGGCAAGCGGGCGGTCAACCGGCTCGATCCGCTGCCCTGGGACGCCGAGGTGCTGCGGCGGTTGGCGAAGCGCATTCCTCCCGAGCAGGTCTCGACCATCGAGAGCTGGATCCGACTCACCCTGGCCCGGCAGGAGTTGGCGGCCGAACTCGGCGAGCAGCTGGCCGAGGACCGGGAACGGGCCGTCCAGCGACTGGACCACGCACTGCGGTCGACGGAGTTCGCCGAGTCCCTCGCCTTGGCGGCACCCGACTGGACCGTCCACGGCCGGCGCCGGGCGGGGTCGGCCAGGAACCTGAAGACCCTCTACTCCTACGTCGCCCGGGCCGCGGTGAAGACCAGCCCCTTCTCGGGTTTGACCACCGTCGGAGTGGCCGGGACGACCGGGCTGGGCCGGGCGCGCAGCCGCACCTCCGCCGCCCTCGCACACCTGGCCCTGCACCGTCTCGCGCGCGACGTCCGGACCGCGGGCCTGCTGCGGTACCGGACCGCCCCGGTTCGCCCGGGCGGCCCGACCGAACCCGACGGGCTGCTGCTGCACAGCGAGGTGACGGCCGCCGAAGGGGTCATCTGGCGCCATGACCGCACGGTCGAGGCGGACTACGCCCTCCCGTGGCTGAGCCGGTTGCCGGAAACCACGACCCTCTACGAACTGCTCGAAACACTCGGCGGGGAGCACCCGTTCGCCCGCTTCCGGCGACTGCTCGACGCCGGTCTCCTCCATCCGATCCCGCCCTGGCAGCGGGGTGACGACCCCCTGGCGGCCCTGGCAGCCCTGGCCGAGCCGGTGGGCGCCGAATCACCCGTCCCCCACGCCGACCTCCTCCGGGCGCACGAGCTCGGCGCCCACGCCCACCGGGACGGCGTGACCGGTCGGATCGAGGCCACGACCCGGCTCCAGAGCATCACCGCCGACTGGACCGAGCACAGTGACCGCAACGAACGCAGGCCCAGCGGGCTCATCTACGAGGACCGGGAAACCGATCTCCGGCTGCCGGACCCGCTGGCGGTGCCCCAGGTCCGTGCGGACCTGGAGGCCCTGGGCGCCAAGATCCGGCCGTACGTCTTCCGCTCCCACGTCTACGACCTCCTGCTGGAGCGGTTCCTCGCCGAGTTCGGTCCGGGCGGAGTCTGCCGGGATCCCCTCGGCTTCCTGATGCGGCTCACCGTGGACGGCGACTCGAACCCTCCGCTCGACCGCGCCACGGCTGCGGACATGGTGAGCCGCAACGACCCCGGGGACCGCTCCCGGCTGCCGGTCGGACCGACCAGCGCTCCACCGACGGCCGGGGTGCTGTTCCAACTGGAGGCGGCCGACCGGTCCGGGGTCGCCGACGGACGGTACCGACTGGTCGTCAACCACTTCGGCGCCGGCAGCGGCGGACTGTTCACCCGCTTCGGCCGCCTGCTCGGCGAGGACTTCCGGCGGGAGCTCGCCGCGCACGTCCAGCGCTGCTGGCCGGGAGTCCGGTGCCGGGAGCTCGTGGTCTGGACGGACTGCAACACCGTGCAGGCCGAGTGCAGCGGGCTGCTGCCGCCCCTGCTGCTGCCCGGCGAGGTCGGCTCGGACGACGGGATCACGCTCGACGAGACCGTGCTCGCCCACGACCCGGCGGACGACACCCTGTCCCTCTTCGACCGGCTCGGGGACCCGGTCGGCCTGGCCTACCTGGGCCTCATCCCGCAGCACCTGCTGCAGTCGTACCTCCGGCTGCTCGCCGTGCTGGCCGACCCGTGGGTGAACGGGTCGCCGCACTCCGACTACACGATGACCAAGGCGTTCGAACTGCGGGCGCACTGCGGTGCGGAGGTCGTGGCCCTGCCGCGGCTGGCGGACGGTCGGCTGGTCACTCGCAGGGCCTCGTGGATCGTCCCGGTCGACGCCGTTCCCCGGCCCGGCCCCGGCGACCGGGACGAGGCCTCGCTGGCCCTCCGGCTGGACGCGTTCCGGCGTGCCCACGGCATTCCGGAGGAGGTCTTCGTCCACCAACTCGGCCTCCCCGGCTTCAGCGTGACCGGCGACCGGAAGCCGATGTGGGTCTCGCTGGCGTCCCCGCTCTCGGCCGGGGTCCTCCGGCAGTGGCTGAGCCCGGAAACCAGCCATGTCCGCATGGTCGAGGCCCTGCCGGAACGGCACCTGCACCCGCAGACCGACGCCGTCGGACGGCCCCGGGTCACCGAGCACGCGGCCCTTCTGCACTGGCCCAAGGAGGTGTGACCGTGGACTGGTGGTACGTCCGCGCGTATCCCGGACACCCGGACCTGATGGACCCGGCCACCCGCGTCCTGGTCCCCTGGCTCGCCGGTCTGGCGGCCGAGGAGTCCGCCCCGAAGTGGTTCTTCACCCGCTACTGGGACATGACCGGACATCACCTCCGGCTCCGGATCCAGTGTTCCGAGGAGGGGGCGGACCGCATCCACGGCCGGCTGCCCGAACTCGTCGCACTCATGGACTCGCTCGGCAGGCCGGTGGTGACCGAGCGGCTGGTCCCCGGCTCGGTACCGCAGGGCCTGCCGGCCGGCCGGCGGGTCAGGTGCTGCCTGTACGCCCCCGAACTGGCCAAGTACGGCGGGATCCGAGGCGTTTCCCGGGCCGAGGAACTGTTCACCGCCTCGTCGTCCTGGTACTCCGAGGACGACCTGGCCGCACTGGACCCGCTCCGGGAGCGTGCGGCCCTCGCGGTGACGTACATGGACTCCCTGGTGCGCGCGGCACTGCCGGCGGAGCACCGGCAGGAGTTCTGGGCCGCGCACCGGCGCCAGTGGGGCCGGCAGCTCAGGACCGCCGTTCCGGGAAGGGACGAGCTGCGCGCCCTCCTCACCCGCCGGGCCGCGGACGTGAACACCGGCACGACGGTTCCCGAGCGTCTTCGGCGCGGAGTCGAGGAGCACGTCGACCACGTCGTACTGACCCTCAACCGGGCTGCGGCGGACGGGAATCCGGTCGACCGTCAGGTACTCCTCCTGCACTACCTGCACATGGATCTCAACCGCTGGGGCTTCGTGCCGGCCGAGGAGAGCCTGCTCGGGATCGTCGCCGCGGCCCGTCGACATTCCAATTGAGGAAGCACTTGCCAAGTTGGCATCCTGATGCCAGTCTGAAATACGCAAGCTGCGGGACTCGACTCAGAAAAGACTCGGCCCAACAAGGCCCGGCCGATCAAGGCCCGGCCCGTCAAGGCCCGACTCAGCAAGGCCCGACTCAGCGAGACGCGACGAGAGGCTGACGCGGAATGCCGGCACACGACCCAGCGATCCTGTTCGAGAACGTCACCAAGCGCTATCCGGGACCACACGGGGAAATCTCCGCCATCCGGGGAATCAGCCTGACCGTCCGTCACAGAGAGGTCTTCGGACTCCTCGGCCCCAACGGTGCCGGGAAGACCACCAGCATCGAGACCTTGGCGGGCTTACGCCACCCGACCGAGGGAAAGGTCCTCGTCCTGGGCTTCGATCCGGTCGGTCAGCGGGACGAAATTCGCAAACACGTGGCCATCCAGCCGCAGCAGGCCGCCCTGTTCGAACAACAGACGGTGGCCGAACTCCTCCGCGTCTGGGCCTCGTTCTATCCCGCCCCGGACACCCCCGACTCCATCATCGCCCGGATGGGCCTCCAGGACTCGCGGAACGTCAGGGTCGCGAAGCTCTCCGGCGGCCAACGGCAGCGACTGCTCGTCGGTACCGCACTGATCTCCCGTCCGCGGGTGCTGGTGCTCGACGAGCCGTCGACCGGCCTCGACCCCAACGCCCGGCAGGACCTGTGGAGCGCCATCCGCGACTTCCGCAAGGCGGGTGGCACGGTCCTGCTCTCCACCCACTCGATGGAGGAGGCCGAAGCGCTCTGCGACCGGGTGGCGATCCTCCACAAGGGTGCGGTCGTGGCCTGCGGAGCGCCCGCGGACCTGATCGCCGAGCACGCCCCCGAACGGGAGTTGCACTTCAGCATCCCGACCGGTGGCGATCTCACCCTCCTGCGGAACCGGGCCGGGATCACGCAGCTCAGTGCACACGACGTCGACGGCCGCACCCAGGTGACGGTCCGCACCACGGATTCCGACGCGGTGGTCGGCCTGCTCGCCGGCCCGATCGGCGCACGTAACATCCAGATCAAGGAGGCCGGGTTGGAAGCGGTCTTCCGCCGGCTCACCGGAACCGACTTCGACGGCAACGACGGCATCCGAGGCACCGACGATGCGGAACGCGTCGGTGCGGAACACGTCGATGCGGAAAGCGTGGCATCGTGACCACCTCCTCCGCCACACGCGAACTGGCCCTCCTGCACGCGCGCGAACTCCTGCGGGACCGCCGGTACTTCTACTTCGCGCTGTTCTTCCCCTTCGGAATGACGGGGATCTTCCTGACCATCGGCGCCATCGCCCCCAAGAGCTCCGGCACGCCGGACTTCATGCAACTGGTGATCCCGATGGCGCTGTTCCTGGCCGTCACCAGCACGGCTCTGACCGTCACCACCGGCCCGCTGGCCAACCTGCGCTCCAAGGGCACGCTCCGACTGCTCGGAACCACCCCCGTCGGCCGGGCGCGACTGGTGTTCACCCACATGTCCGCCCGGATCGTCATGGTCGTCTGCCAGGCGCTCGCTCTGCTCGTCCTCGCGTACGCCATGGGAAAGGTCGAGGCGAGTCGGCTCCCAGCCCTGTTCGGCATCACCCTCCTCGGCCTCGCCATGTTCGGCGGAATCGGCTACCTGATCGGCGGAAGGCTGTCCTCTCCCGACGCCGCCACGAACGTGGGCACCCTCGTCCAGCTCCTGTCACTGTTCCTGAGCGGCCTGGCCTTCCCCCTGCACCTCATGCCCGCGGCCCTCGCCAAGACCCTCAGCGTCCTGCCCACGACGTGCTTCGCGGACCTGATGACGACCCAGATGTCCGCCGGAGAGCCGTACCACCCGGCGTGGCTCTCCGCCTCGGTCGTCGCCGTCACCGCGGTGGCCGTCACGTTCCTGGCCGTCCGCACGTTCAGGTGGGACCAGGGCGAGGCCGGATAGTTCCGGCCGGTCACGGGAACCACCAACCAGTGCGAAAGCCATGAAGGAAGAGAAGGAAGAAGGCGTAACGGTGGACAAGCAGGAAGCGGAGCAGGCGCTCGCCTCGGCCGAAGTGCTGGCCTCGCGGATGCGCAGGGGTGCCCGGTCCCATGTCGTCGGCGTCGTCCTGCTGGGCCTCGCGATGATGGTCTCGACGGCCGTGTACGGGTTACTGATCCAGCCGTCCACCCGGTACTCGATGCCGTTCGGGCTCCTGTTCCCCCTCCTGTTCCTGGGCATCTACACGGCGACGCGCCCGGTCGTACCACGGCACCACCGGGCGCGGTACGCCGTCATCACCTCGGCCGGAGCAGGTATCTACAGCCTCACCGTGCTCATCGGTACCGTAAAATTCTCCGGCGAGCCGCTGTGGTGGCTGCCAGGAGCGGTCCTGTGCGCCCTTCCGTTCTTCCTGGTCGCACTCCTGGACCACAGAGCCAAGCCTGCCGGATCGGGAAACACATGAGCCATCCACGGTGGTCACTCGACACCGTCATACACGCGCCGATCCGGCTCTCGATCACCGCCGCACTGGCCGCAGTCGACGAGGCCGACTTCAAGTCCATCCGCGAGGCGGTCGAGATCACGGACTCGGCGCTGTCCAAGCAGATCGCACTGCTGGAGGAGGCCGGATACGTGCAGGTGCGCAAGACCTTCGTCGGAAAGCGCGGCCGCACCTGGCTCTCCCTCACCAAGGCCGGCCGGACAGCACTGGACCGCCACCTGAACGCCCTCCGGGAGATCGCCGGCTGGGACGCCGAGGACACCCGGCCGCACTGAGCACCCCAAACGGCCGGGGGTCGGTCCCGGCACCGTCAGGAAATGCGCTCTCGTGCTCGGTCGTCCAAGTTCCCCTCCACCCGAAGGACCCTCCGGGCCTCGGCGATGACCTCCGCGTCGATCTCGTCGACCGTGCGACCGGTCACCCGGAGGAGGTCGTACTCGTCGTCGAGCGATGACAGGCCAACAGCCAGCTCCAGGTCATACCCGAACCGCCGCTGGACTTGAGCGGCCAGTTCACGGGGAGTGAGCCGACCATCCAGCATCAGGGAGGCCAGGAGACGAACCCCGGCTTCGGAAGCCTCGTCGCTTCCGAAGGTGTAGTACGTCAAACCCTGCTCTTCGAGAGCGGCCGGCAGCAGGTTCGGAAGCTCTCGGTCTGCCTCCGCCTTCTCGCACGCGGCCAGAGCACGCAAGGCCGGGCCGTCCAAGCCGGTCGCCAGTGCATCGCAGGCCGCGAGAACGACCTCATTGGCGGAGCCCGTGCCCACGCTCCACCGCGCTGCTTGCTCCTGAAGCCGAGCGGCACTCTCTTCCCTGGAAGTCACACACCCATGATCCCCGACGGGTCCCAGCGGCAAAGCCGGCCTCATGTCCGGACGGGCCACGGCAGTACCGCAGTACCCGGGCCCGCGCCGTCTACCAGCACATGACCAGCGACCGGCACCGCGCCATCGCCGACCGTACGGGCCGTCCGCCAGGCCCTCGACGAGCGGAGGGCGGCGCCGGGGGGCATCTGGCACGCCGGTGGCACGGAACGAGTAGAACCTGGAAACGCTCAAGGGCCAGTTCGAGGATCAAGCCTCCGAACCGGCCCTTCGCGCTGGTGGGCGCGGACGGTTTCGAGCCGCCGACATCCCTGGCCTGGTGACCAGGCCCCGGGCCGCCGAGGCCGTTGATCGGTCACGTGATCGATCGATTCATGAGGACCTCGACCGACTGAACGGCCGCCAGGCCGGCCCGGTGCGCCGGGCGGAGGACGGCTGCTCAGCGGGCGGGTGCTACCAGTTGGCCCAGGAGACGTTCCAGCCGCCGAGGCCGTTGTCGGGAGAAACGGTCTTCTCCTTGGTGTTCACCACCGTGACGACGTCGCCGATCAGCGAGCTGTTGAAGAACGACCCGGCGGGGGAAGTGTCGCTGCCGCCCTCCACGTCCTTGAGCGAGACGCAGCCGTGGCTCGTGTTGGCCTTGCCGAACAGGTCGACCTTGTACCAGTAGTTCCCGTGGACGTAGGTGCCGCTCGTCGTCAGCCGCATCGCGTGCGGGGCGTCGGGGATGTCGTACTCGTCGCCCAGGCCGACGGTCTGGGAGTTCATGTGGGTGACCTTCTCCTTGGACATGATGACCATGGTCCCGCCCCAGGAGGGATGCTTGTCGTCGCCGAGGGTGGCGGGCACGGTGGTGGACTTGCCGTCCCGCCTGATCGTCATCTGGTGCGCGGCGGCGTCTGCGGTGGTGACCTGTGACCGGCCGATGGTGAACGGTTCGTCCTTGTCGACGTCGCCCCACACACCGGGGGCGACTTCGACGTTCTTCAGCCGGTAGTGGACGGTGACCTTGGTGTTCGGCTTCCAGTAGTCCGCCGGGCGGAAGTCGATCCGGTTGTCGCCGAACCAGTGGCCCTTCACCTCCGTCCCGTTGTCCGTTTCGAAGGTGATGGCCTTGGCGACGGCGTCCTTGTTCACGATCCCGCTGCTGAACTCCACCTTGACGATCATGCCCACCCCGTAGGTATGGCCGTCAGCGATGTTGTCGTCGGTGGACACCTGCTTGCCGGGCAACGCGGTGGTGAAGGCGCTGGTGGCTGCGGCGATCAGACCCTCGGCGTCCTTGGCCTGGGCGTTCACCGTGTACGCCGCGCCGGGGGCGAGCGCGGCGGCGGGCTTCCAGCCGGTACCGTCCGCCGTGATCGAGCCCTGGACGGGCTTGCCGTCCTTGTCGGTCACGTCGACGGCGGTGAGCTTGCCGTGGGACACCGACACCTGGAGCGCGGTCGGTGCGACTCCCCGGGCCCCGTCCTTCGGCTCCACGTCCAGCACTGCGGTCGACGTCTTCGGCGCGGCCGTGGCCGCCGTCCCGCCGGGGGCGCCGGGCGTGGCGGGGGTGGCAGAGGTGACGGGGCCGGCGGCGTCAGCGCCCTTGTCCCGGCCGTCGCCGTCGCCGCAGGCCGCGGACATCAGCAGGACCCCGCCCACCGCCAGCGCCACCACACCGCGGTGGAATCGGTCGTTGGTGCGTATCGCGGCCCGGGCCGCCCGAACAGTGCTCACAGTTGCTCCCTCCAGGTGTTTCGCCGTCAGCTTGTGCGCCGGTTCGTCCCCGCCGCAACGGTGGGCCGGCGATCTGGGACGCGGGGACGCCTCTACCCTGTTTGAGCTGGGAAGACGTAACCTTCCTGGGACGCGCCGGCAGGGGCTCGGGATGGCGCGGCCGGCGCCGCCGGCGACCTTGGGGGAACCGTGAGACGGTCTGCGGCGTGCTTGCCTGCCGGAGCTCACGTCGGGTCGGAGTCCCGGCGATCCGGTTGCCGGCGACGGGCCGGATCACCGCGGCGGTAGCTCCGAGGGGGTTCGCGAACGGGTGGAGGATCAGTGCGGAGGGGACCGGGGAGTTGAGGGAGGCACAGGAGATCGCACGGCTGCTCCAGGAACTGAAGAGCCGTTCGGGTCTCAGTTACGGCGTGCTGGCGAAGCGACTGCACGTGAGCACGTCCGCGTTGCACCGCTACTGCACCGGCGACGTGATGCCGGTGGAATTCGATCCGCTGGAGCGCCTCGCGCGGTTGTGCCGGGCGACCCCGGAGGAGCGCACCGAGCTCTACCGGCTGTGGGTCGTCGCCCACACGTCGCGGGGGAACCGGCAGGCGTCCGCACCCGCCCCCGCGCCGAAGGCCCCGCCAGCGGTTGCGGGGACGGCACCGGAACCGGAACCGGCACTGGCGTCGGCACCGGCACCGGCACCGGTCGCGTGTCCGGTCCCCGAACCGGAACCGGAAGCACGACCGGCCGCCGAAGGCGTCGTGGAGATCGGGACGGCCGCCCCTGCGCGTACCCCCGCCGTGCCGTCACGGCGGCGAGTACACCGGGGCCTACTCGCCGCCGTGACGGCCACCGCCATCCTCGCCGCCCTCGGGGCCGTCGCCACCGGACTGAAGACTCACCCGAGCGGTGACCCCACGTCCGCTCCGGCCCCGGCGGCGGACGCCGGGGCGACCGGCGCCGTGGACCGGGGTGCGAGTGCCCCGATCACCGTCACGGTCCGCCCGTCCCGCCGGGACGACCCCGAGTGCGACAAGTACGTGATCGACCGCCCACCGTCGGAAGTCCCCCGCCCGCCCGCGGTGGCGGACGCCCCCGCCTGGGCCGCCAAGACCGGTGCGGTCCCCGGTCAGTACCAGTCGATCGAGCTCATCGTGCAGGGCACCGGCAGCGACACCGTCGTGCTGACCGCCCTCAACGTCCGCATCGCCCGGATCGCGGCCCCGCTGCCCTGGAACGCCTACTCCATGGGCGAGGGCTGCGGCGGCGGAGTCGGCGTCCACTCGTACGACCTCGACCTGGACGCGGCCCACCCCCGCCCGGTGGTGTTCGAGGGCAGCACCGGCCTGCCGCTCAAGGTGAGCGAGCGGGACCCGGAGGTCATCGAGGTCAACGCCGCGACCACCTCCCATGACGTCAGCTGGTACCTGGAACTGGAGTGGTCCAGCGGCAACCGGACGGGCACGCTGACCATCGGCCCCGGCGCGGGCATGCCCTTCCGCACCAGCGCGCTCAAGGGCCGGCCGCTGTACAGATACCCGCCCGGCGGGAAGGCCTGGGAACCAAGCCCCTTCCAGGAGTGACGGGACGTCCTCCGCCGACCGGCCGGCGGAGGACGTCAACCGCGCCTGCCGGGCGTCCGGGCATCGGCGCCGGGGGTGAGGCTGTCCTGCTCCCCGCGCGTCGCGGCGCTCCGCGCCTATCGCCAAGCCGGTTCTCGTGCACGACCGCCACGTACCCCTCGATCCGGCGGACCTGTGGCACGGATTCACCACCCGGACCGGCCGGCCGCTCGAGCCCCGGAACCTCAGCCGGTCCTTCGGAGCGGACCGGTGCAGACACCGGTCTGCCGCGCATCCGCCTCCACGACACGCGGCACGGCTGCGCGACCATCCTGTTCGCCGCCGGCGTCGCCCCGCGGGTGGTGATGGAGATCCTGGGGCACTCCCAGATCGCCGTGACCATGAACGTCTACACGCACGTCTCGGAGGAGACGCAACGCGAGGCCCTCGGGCACATGGACCGCTTGCTCAAGAGGCGCCGCAAGACCGACTGACATCAGCGGTTGCCGTCAATCAGTGCAGTCAAAAGGCCCGCAGCGTGATCGCTGCGGGCCTTTTGTGCTGGTGGGCGCGGACGGTTTCGAACCGCCGACATCTGCTTTGTAAGAGCAGCGCTCTACCACTGAGCTACGCGCCCCCGGTCGTGGCCCGGTGGGCGCACGACGAGAGCTTAGGGTACCTGGTCCGGAGGGGTGGTGTGGTGTGGGGCGGGCCCCGGGGTGCCGCCGGGTGGGGCGGATCGGGGAGAATGGCGCTGGATCAGCGGGTCGAGCAGGGAGCGCGCAGTGGCGGTGGCCGGCGGGAGCGGGCAGCGGGGGCGGCGTCGGGCGGAGAGTGCGCTGGGCGATGCGCTGGTGTTGCCGGTGGTGCTGGCGGGTGCGTTGGGGGCTGTGGGGCTGGCGTCGGCGGGCAGTGGCGGCTGGTGGGGTCGGCGCGGGGCCGGGGAGGGCGTGCGGGCGGAGGCCCAGGAGGCCCGGGCCGCGGCGCAGGAGGCGTTCTACGAGCTGGACGAGACGCAGCGCGAGGTGCAGCTCGCGGTGGAGACCGTCCGGGCCGGCGAGGAGGGCGCGGGGGCGCAGCGGCTGCTGGCCGAGTTGCCGGCGATCTCCGGCCGGGTCGAGCAGGTCACGGTGAACTACCTGGCTGCCCTCGACGCCCATGACCTGGACAACGAGGCCCTGGACGCCGGTTCCGCCGCCCAGGCGCGGCGCCTGCTGGAAGACGTGAAGGGCCAGCTGCGCTCCGCCCGCGCGGAGCTGACCGACTTCCTGCGTCGCCTCCAGCCCACCGTCCAGCACGCCGAGCAGCAGCTGATGCGGGTCGCCCCGGCCGTCGAGCAGGCCAAGCGCGCGCTGTTGCAGGCCACCACCACGCTGGACGAGGTCCGCGGCGTCGGGTTGCGGGCCGACGAGCCGGCGGCCCGGCTGGCCGAGCTGGCGCCCGAGTTGGGGCGGCTGAACGAGGGCGCGGCCCGGCACGGCGTGGCCGCCACGCTGCAGCGGGCCGAGGACGTGAGGCGGCGGGCGGAGGCGATCAGCGCGGACGCCGCCCAGCTGCCCGAGCGGGCCCGCGAGCTCGACCGGCGGGTGTCGAGCCTGCGGACCAGGATCCAGGCGCTGGAGACCAAGGCGGCGACCGTCGACCCGGCGCTGAGCGAGCTGCGCCGCCGGTTCAGCACCGCCTGCTGGCAGGACCTCCAGCCGGTGCCGGAGCAGGTCGCCGAGGCCGGCCGGGCCGCGGAGCGCAAGCTCGCCGAGGCCGCCCGGGCCCGGGACGAGCAGCGCTGGGCGGACGCCACGGCCGCGATCGGTACGGTCCGCGCGCTGCTGGACACCGCGGACGGCTCGGTCCAGGCGGTGAACGACCGGCTGCGGCAGCTGAACGAGGTGCAGCACGACCCGAACCGGGAGGTCGAGCGGGCCCGCTTCGCCGTGCGGGACGCCCAGCGCCTGGCGATGGCGGGCCGCAGCGCGCCGGACCCGCGGCACGCCGCGCCGCTGGACGAGGCGGTGGCCCGCCTGGACCGGGCGGTGGCGACGCTCCAGGCGGCCGGCCGGCACCCCGACTACTGGTACTTCCTGACCGAGCTGGCGGCGGTGCGGGAGACGGCGGCGCGGGTGATCGGCCTGATCCGTGGAGACCTGGGCCAGCACCGCTGAGCGAGGTGGGTACCCTGCCGGTATGCCACGCTACGACTTCCGCTGCCGCTCCTGCGGAGCCACCTTCGAGCTCAGCCGCCCGATGGCGCAGGCCAATGACCCCGCCGCCTGCCCGCAGGGCCACCAGGACACCGTGAAGCTGCTGTCCACCGTCGCCGTGACCGGAGCCGCTGCGGGCGGCACGGCTGGCGGCGCGCCGCAGCAGCAGGCCCCGGGCGGGGGCGGGTGCTGCGGCGGCGGGTGCTGCGGCTAGGACCGGAACAGATTCCCGGGCCAGGGCCGGGCAGGCTCCGGGGCCAGGGCCGGGCAGGCTCCGGGGCCAGGGCCGGGCAGGCCCTGGCCGACCGCGGCGGCTAGCCGGCCGCAGCGGCCGCGTGGAACCGACGGACGATCTCCTCCCCCGCCGCCACCCCCACCTCCGCGAGGGCGGTGACGCCGGGGGCCGTCCATCCGCAGTCGGCCAGTTCGCCGTGCCCGGGGTGCCATGCGGCGTCGGCGGCGAGCAGCAGGTCGGCGTCCAGCAGCGAGTCCCCGGCCGCCAGCACGGTGCCCGCGCCGCTGCGGTGGAGGACCTCGGCCAGCGCCGCGCTCTTGCACAGCGGCTGCGGCACGGCGTAAACCTTGCGGCCCTGCAGCGAGACCCGCCAGCCGTGTTCGGCGCACCAGCCGGTCAGTTCGGCCAGCCATCCGTCGGGCAGCCGGTCGCGCTCGACGACCAGGTAGGCGAACAGCTCGTCGGCGACCCGCCGCTTGCGGGTCCACTCCGGGTCGGCGCGGAGCGCGAGCTGCCGGACGACCTCCTCCGTCGGCGCCGAGCCGGCCGCGATCCGGGCCGTGATCTCGCGGCGCCAGTCCGGGTCCGGCTCGCCGTGCACCAGCAGCTGTCCGCCGTTCGCGCAGATCGCGTAAGCCGGCTGCGGGCCGGGCAGGTTGACCCGCCGGTACTGCTCGACGGTCCTGGTGGTGGCGGGCACGAAGCCGGCCGTGCGGCCCAGCTCGGTCAGCAGCGCGGCCGCCCGCTCGGTCAGGTAGGACAGCGGCCGCCCGTCCAGCACCTCGACGCAGAGCAGCCGCGGGGCCGCCCGGTCGGGGCCGTCCAGGGCCAGCGCCCGCTCGGAGTAGATCAGCGTACGGTCGAGATCGCTGGCCACCAGCGCACCGCTCATCAGGACTCCCTCCCCCGCACGGCCAGCCCGCCGGCCCCCGTCGCGCCCCGACTGTAGCGGGGGTGGACGAGGCCCACGCAGCTGTACGGCAGCCCGTCCACCTCCTCGACCGGGACTCCGCGCTGCGCGGCGAGAAGGCGTACGTGGTCGAGGTCGGCACCGGCGCCGCGTCGGGCCAGCACCCGCCAGGGGACGCGTCGCAGCAGCACCCGGGTGGTCTCGCCGACCCCGGGCTTCACCAGGTTGACGTCGTCGATCCCGTACTCGGCGCTGATCCGCTCGACGGCGGCCCAGCCGGCCCAGTCGGGGGCGCGGTCCGGGTCGGTGGCCAGCCGCTCGGCGCCTTCGACCGCGGCCGCGCGGACGTCGCCGAAGCACGCGGCCACCGTGGACAGGAAGGCCTCCGACACGTCGCCGCCGGCCAGTTCGGCGTAGTGCTTGGCCCCGTGGAAGTCGTCCGGCCCGATCAGCCCGGCGCGCAGCACGGTGCGCGAAACCAGCCCGGAGACCGTGGAGTTGAGGCAGGCGGAGGGGATCAGGAAGTCGTCCCGGGTGCCGTGGGTGCGCACGCAGCGGCCGGGGTCGGCGAGCACCGCGAGGTCCGGGTCGAAGCCGGTGCCGGCCAGGGCGTCGGCGAGTTCGCGGGTGATCGCACCCTTGCCGGTCCAGCCGTCCACGAACACCACGTCCGCTGCCCGGTGGTGGGCCGCCAGGTAGCGCAGGGCGACCCGGTCGATGCCCCGGCCGCGCACGATCGACACCGCGTAGTGCGGTACGTCCAGGCCGTGGGCGAAGGCCAGCCAGCGGCGCACCAGGATGCCGACCGGCGTCCCGGCCCGGGCCAGCGAGGCCAGCACCAGTCCGGGGCCGCGCTCGCGCAGCAGCGTCTCGGCGACGGTGCCGACGGCGAGCGCGATCCGGCCGGCGGAGCCGCGCAGCGCCCGGTGGAACAGCTCCTGGTACTCGGGGCTGGGGCGGTACTCGACCGGCAGCGACTCGGCGTAGTGCGCGCCGCCGTTCTGGACGGCCTCCTCGCGCTCCTCGGTGGGGGCCTCCAGCCGGACGCCGGAGAGGTCCTTGAGCAGCCAGGCCACGTCCTCCGGGCGGTACGAGGAGAACGCCGGGCCGTACAGCGGGCTGGGCAGCGGGCCGGACGGCGAGCTGGACAGCGGGCCGGACGGCGAGCTGAGCAGCGGGCCGGACGGGGCAGCCGGCTGGTGCGACGGCAGTACCGCGAGGACCACCCGGCCGGTGACCTGCCGCAGCTGGCGCAGCAGCGCGTACTCCCCCCGGTACAGGGCCGGGGTGTCGGCCACGTCGTCCACCACCAGCACCACGGCGTCGAAGCGGCGGGCCCCGTCGGCGCCGGGGGCGACGTTGTAGACGTAGCGCTCGCGCGGGGCGCCGTCCTGCGGGTCGTCGTGGGCGGGGAAGGCCAGCCGGGTGCGAATGGCGTAGCCGGGGTCGTCCACGGCGAGGACGGGCGAGCGGGTGGTGGTGGAGTAGCGGACGCGGTCGCCGCCGAGCCGCTGGCCGAGCGCCTCGGCCAGCCGCAGCGGCGCGTACATCAGCTCCTCGAAGCCGAGCACCAGCACCCGCTCCGCCGCGCCGGACTGAGCCTGCGCACCGTCCAGGGCCGTCGCCAACTGCTCGGCCAACGACGGCAGTACGGCGTCCAGCCGCTCGCGGTCGCGGGCGGTGAAGCCGTGCCGGCCGCCGTCCGGCAGCCCGGCGGGCCAGTCCAGTTCGACCCGGACCAGCGGGGCGGGGTCGACGGCCGGGGGCGGGGCGGTCGGGGGCACCGCGGCGATCAGCCGCTCGGCCCGCGCCACGATGTCCTCGGGCAGGTCGACGCCGCCGCTCGCGGTGGCCACCACGTCGAGCCGGGCGCCGAGTTCGGCGGCGGCCGCGGCGAGCCGGCGCCGGTCCTCGGCCGGGCGCAGGTCGACCAGGGCGACCAGCACGTAGTGGTCGCGCGGGTGGCGGCCGTGCAGTTCGCGGATGGTGTTGAGGACGGTCCGCCCGGTCGACAGCTCGTCGTCCACCAGCACCAACGGGCCACCGCCGGCCAGCAGTTCGGGGTCGGCGGGGAGCAGCAGGTGCCCGGTGGCGTGCGAGTGTTCCTCCTCGAAGCCACCGAGCGGGGGGATCCCGGGGACGGCGCGGCGGGTGGAGTGCAGGTAGGGCGCGTCGAGGCCGTCGGCGACGCTGTGGCCGAGGCCGGTGGCCGTCTCCGCGTAGCCCAGCACGACGGCCCGCCCGGCCGCCTCGTCGCCGAGCAGTTCCTTGACCCGGCGGCCGAGTTCGAGCCCGGCGCCGTGCACCACGGCGGGCCGCTGCGGGACGTGCTTGCCGAGCACGCTGGAGACCAGCAGGTGGGCGCGCCTGGGGTTGCCGGAGCGCAGGGCCAGGCCGACGAGTTCGGGCAGGCGCTCCGATCCGGTCAGCGCCACCCCGGCCCGCTCGGCGACCCAGCGCCCGGTCCACGTGGTCTGCTGAATACTGCTCGTCACTGCTGGTCCCGCCTTCGATGGTGCTGATCAGGTCGTGCGTGTCGGTCAGAGGTCAGTCGGTCAGAGGTCAGTCGGTCAGAGGCCAGTCGGACGCCGGTCGGTCGGAGGCCGGTCGGGGCTCGGTCGCTCAGGGGTCGGTCAGCCGCACAGACAGGCCGACAGGAGCTCCGCGAAGCTCACGTCCTCGCGGGCGACCCCGAAGACCTCCGCCCGCAGCAGCACCCGTTCCGCCCAGGCGCGGTGCGGCCGGGCCTCGTTCATCTTGTTCGTGTACGCCGAGCGCAGTACCCCGCCGCCGTCCTGCTCCTGCCGGAGGATGTCGCGGGCGTCGCAGTACTCCTCGTGCGTGACCACGGAGAGCGCGTGCACCGCGGGGACGTGGCTGGGATGGATGCAGGTCTTGCCCAACAGACCGTTGGTGCGGTCGAGTTCGACCTCGCGGATGAGCCCGTCCAGGTCGTGCTCGATGATCCGGCGGCGGACCTCCTCACCGGAGGCCCGGGCCGTCCCGGCGCTCGCCGCGAACGGGGTGCGGCGCAGCTGCGGCTTGAACATCCGCTCCTGCACCGGGAAGTACTCCCAGACCGGTCCGGTCACGGTGTACCCGGTGCCGTCCGCCCGGCCGAGCACGTTGACCACGTCCCCGATCACCGCCGCGACCAGCGCCACGTCGTACGCGGTGAGGTCGGGCGAGCGCCGCAGCCCGTAGGCGGAGCACAGGTCGGTGACGCCGAGCCGGACGGCGAGCACCCGTTCACGGTGGGCGGCGAGCAGCTCGGCGATGCCGAAGAGCTGCTCGCGCCTGGTCTCCAGGTGGGCGAGTTCGGGCGATTCCAGGACGGGCATGGCGAACAGCCGCCGCCCGGTGGCGGCCTCGGCGGCGGCGAGGGCGGCCAGGTAGGCACCGCCGTCCTCGGCCGTGAACTTGGGCAGCACGAAGCCGCTCAGCAGCCCGACGGCGGGGCCGAGTCGTTCGGCCAGGTCGAGGATCTGCGCGGCGGTGCGAACCCTGATGAAGAGAAGTGGATGATCCTGTGTGCAGTCGGTGAAATCACTGACCAGGTCGGCGATCTGTTCGACCAGGTTCCGCTCGCCCGCGTCCACCTCGTGGTCGGCGATCGCGTCCTCCAGGCAGAGCACCATCGAAACCACGCCCCGAGCAGCCAGTTTGCGGATGTCGGCGGCCAGTGCGGGCCTGGTGGCGGGGCTGTAGAGGGTGCCGCCGAGGGCGGTGGCGAGCACCGCGGGCTCGCTCTGCGCGGTGAACGTCCGCGGCTGCTCCAGGAACAGCCGGGCGCGGACGTCGTCGGCGAGGTGGCCGAAATGGCGCAAGGTGGTCTCCTCGGGGATGGACGGCCTCCGGCCCGCGGTTTCACCTGGACGCACCGCCGGCGGACTCCCTTCCGCCGACCCTGCGGGGGCCTGTTCGAACGCCCATCGTACGGACGGATTCCGGCCGTTCCCCACGCCGGGGCACTGAACTCCCGGAACATCGGGCGCCCTCGGCGCCCAGGGGGACGATCATCCGACGGTCGTGGGACCGCGCGCGGCAAACCTCGGCCAACCGCAAGTCTTGGCAAAGTCCGCCCCCGCTGAGGCGCTCCGGGTCACGTTGTCCGAAGCGGTGGCGAACAGGCAGGATGGTCCGCTATGACGCACGTGATGGCCAAGGGCGCCAACATCGCACTGCCGGCGGCGGCGGTCCGCGCCGTGCTGCGCTGGAGCGCCACGCCCGGTGCGCCGGACGTGGACGCGTCCGCGCTGCTGCTCGGCGCCAACGGCAAGGTCCGTTCGGACGCCGACTTCGTCTTCTACAACCAGCCGCGGCACCCCTCCGGGCTGGTGCGACACCTGCCCAAGCAGCACACCTCCGGCGGTGCCGAGATCATCGACACGGTCGAGGTCGAGCTCGCCAAGCTGCCCGTCGAGGTGGACCGGGTGGTGCTGGCCGGCTCCTCCGAGGGCGGCCCGTTCCGCGCCGTCCCCGGGCTGCGGCTGCTGCTGTTCGACGCCGCGAGCGGCGAGGGCGCGGTGCCGCTCGCCGAGTTCGCGATCGAGGACGCCGAGAGCGTCACCGCGCTCGTCGCGGCCGAGCTCTACCGGCGCAACGGCAGCTGGAAGCTCCGGGCGATCGGCCAGGGCTACACCTCCGGCCTGATCGGCCTGGCCACCGACTTCGGCATCACCGTCGACGACGAGGCGGAGGAGGCCGCGGCGGCTGCGGCCCCGGCGCCCGCGTCCACCTCCGGCCCCACCGGCGCCGTCGACCCGCGCGCCACCCCGCTGCGCGACCCCCGCTCGGAGGCCCGCCCTGACGCCCGGCCCGAGCCCGGCACCTTCACCCTGAGCCCGGCCGTCCCGCACCCCCAGTCCCACCCCCAGCCGCCGGCGCAGCCCACGACCGCCCCGGCCCCGGCCAACACCGGCGCCGCCGCCGCGACCGGCCCGACGACCCCGCCGCCCGCCGCTCCGCCGACCCCTCCCCCGCCGCCCACCACCCCGCCGACCATGACGCCCCCGCCGGTGGCCCCGCCCACCGCGCCCCCGAACGTCCCGCCGGCCCCGCCCGCCCCGCCGACCCACCACCCGGGCGGCTACGGCTACCCCCAGCAGCAGCCGGGCACGGGGTACGGCTACCCGCAGCAGCAGCCATCGACCGGTTACGGCTACCCCCAGCCCGCCCAGCCGTACCCGCCGCAGCCCCAGCCGGGCGCCGGCTACGGCTACCCCCAGCCGAACCCGCCCATTCCCTCGCAGCAGCACCCCGGCAGCTACGGCTACCCGCCCCAGCAGCTGCCCGGCACCGGCCAGCAGCCGCCCGTCCCGCCGCAACCCTCCGTTTCGGCCCAGGCCCCGGCTCAAGCTCCGGCCCCGGCCCCGGCCGGCGAGGAGTTCGCACTGCCCCCGCAGGGCCCGCAGTTCCAGCCCCACTGAGCCAGCCACCCCGACGGGGCCGCCGCAGCACCACAACGGCCCCGCCGGAGCTCAGTCCGCGCGCCCCGGCTGCTGCCCCTTGTACCCGCGCTGCCACTGCATCCCGAAGCCGTACAGCCGGTCGATGTCCGCCTGGAACCCGTTGACGTACCGCACCTCACGGCGCACCATCAGCTGGTTGTCCCCGGCGTTCTCGATCAGCACCACCGCGCAGGAGCGCGCCGCCCGGGCCCGCTCGTCCAGCTTGATCTCGATCCGCGGCCCGCTCTGCGGGACGATCGTTATCACCGCGTGGGTCTGCTCGAAGGCCGGGGTGCCGTCGTAGATGTAGACGAAGATCAGCAGCCGCTTGAACTTCTCCTTCTTCTCCAGGTTGACGTACATCGTCTCGCCGGACGGCGCCCCGTACTGGTCGTCGCCGCTGAGCTTGATGTACGGCGGTTCGCGCAGGTCGCCGAAGAGTTCGCCGAGCGGCTGCACCACGCCCCGGGTGCCGTCGGAGAGTTCGTACATGCAGGCCAGGTCGAGGTCGACGTTCACCTGCTCGTTGCCCCCCGGTGAGTCCGGCTCCAGCGGGCTCAGGATCCGCGGGCTGAAGAAGCGCTTGACGGTGTCCCGGGTGCTCGGCCGTGTCGCGCCCGAGCGCATGGTCCAGTGCAGGTTGACGTAGAGGTAGCCGGTGGTGGCCGCCGAGCCGGTGAGCGCGTGCTGCGGCGCCGACTTGGTGAGCGTGACCTTGTGCTGGGCACCCGGATTGTCGAAGGTGTAGCTCCTGTCCCCGCGCAGGTACTCCCAGATCGAGACCATCCAGTCCTCTCCCCCTGCCACCGTCGGACGAACTGACGAACCGACGACCGATCCGCCGGTCCATGATCGGGCATCGGCCCGGGCGACGGATACCCGGACCTCCCCTTTCCTTACCCCGTACGGCCGTTCACGTCCATCCGTGACGCGAACCGGTGAGTCGATTGGCCCGGGGAAGCCGCCCTCCCGTAACATGCCGCCCCTTCGGACGCGATATCGTCTTGCCGCACAGGTGTCCCGTCCGCCCCCGCGCGGGCGCGGTGGGCACACCGTGCGGTGACGAACGGCCCGTCAGGCGGTTCCCGCTCGGCGGGCCCTGACCGCCTGTGTCGCACTGTGAACCTGTCCCCTGCGGAAACCCGAGGCCCGACCCGCAATGAACCTGACCTCCATACAGCTGGTCTGGACCGTCATCGGCGGCGCAGCCCTGCTGTTCGTCTCCGTCCTGTTGGCGACGCTGCGATTCAAGAACTCGAAGAAGGACGAGTCCGCCGACTCCTGGGAGCGCAGCGAGGACCGCCGCCGCCGCAAGGAGATGATCTACGGCATCTCCTCGTACACCCTGCTGTTCTGCTGCGCCGGTGTCGCGGCCGCGCTGTCGTTCCACGGCCTGGTGGGCTTCGGCATCGAGAACCTCGGCCTGTCCAACGGCTGGGAGTACCTCGTCCCGTTCGGTCTGGACGGCGCCGCGATGTTCTGTTCGGTGCTCGCCGTCCGCGAGGCCAGCCACGGTGACGCCGCGCTCGGTTCCCGCCTGCTGGTCTGGGTGTTCGCGATCGCCTCGGCCTGGTTCAACTGGGTGCACGCCCCGCGCGGTCTGGGCCACGCCGGCGCCCCGCAGTTCTTCTCCGGCATGTCGATCTCGGCCGCGATCCTGTTCGACCGGGCGCTGAAGCAGACCCGCAAGGCCGCGCTGCGCGAGCAGGGCCTGGTGCCGCGTCCGCTGCCGCAGATCCGCATCGTCCGCTGGCTGCGCGCCCCGCGCGAGACCTACGCGGCCTGGTCGCTGATGCTGCTGGAGAACGTCCGCAGCCTGGACGAAGCGGTGGAGGAGGTGCGCGAGGAGCGCCAGGCGAAGATGGACGCCAAGGTGCGCGCCCGTTCCGCCGACCGCCGCGAGCGGGCCGAGCTGAAGGCCATCTCCCGCCAGGGCGGCATGCTCGCCCGGGCCCGCGGCGGGCGTCAGGTGCCCGCGCTCACGGCTGCCGGAGACGGCCCGAGCGCTACGGAGCCTGCCCTAGCCGCCGGGAGCGACCGCGCCACCCCGATCGGCCAGGACCCGTTCGCCCCGATGACCGCGCGCAGCTCGTCCGCCTCGACGAGCCCGCTGGAGCCGACCGCCCTGGACGCCGGCCGCCCCCGCGCCGCCGTGGGTTCGTCCTACTCCTTCTCCTCCTCCGCGAGCGGCTCGACCAGCGGCTCCACGAGCGGCTCGGCCTCGTCCTCCCACCGCTCGACGATCGACCTGACGGTCGACGACGACACCCTGTCGATGCCCAAGCTGGACTCGCTGGAGCGCAAGCTGCGCGCGATCGAGCAGCAGCTGGGCTGACCCGGCACCGCAGAACGAAGCGCGACGGCCGCCCCGGGAGACCCCGGAGGCGGCCGTCGCGTTTCGCCGTGGCCCGGCACGGGTTACTGCCCGCTGCCGACCAGTTCCTTCTCGTCCTCCGGGGCCTCGCGCCGGTTGCGCATCATCGAGGAGGCCAGGGCCAGCCCGATGAAGGCGACACCGATCAGGCCGGTGACGATCTCCGGGATGTGGTACTTGATCCCGACCAGCAGGATCACCGCCAGCGCGCCGATCGCGTAGTGGGCGCCGTGCTCCAGGTAGACGTAGTCGTCCAGGGTGCCCTTGCGGACCAGGAAGACGGTCAGCGAGCGGATGTACATCGCGCCGATGCCGAGGCCCAGGGTGATCTGGAAGATGTCGTTGGAGATCGCGAAGGCACCGACCACGCCGTCGAAGGAGAACGAGGCGTCCAGCACCTCCAGGTAGAGGAACAGGAAGAAGGCGGCCTTGCCGGCCACCTGGACGACCGACTTGCCGGACTTCTCCGCCTCCTCCTCGCGCTCGGCCTCCTCCTCCAGGCCCGATTCGAAGATGGAGGAGAGGCCGCTGACCGCGAGGTAGGTGATCAGGCCGAGCACACCGGCCAGCAGAACGGTTTCAGCGTGCTCCGCCGCGAAGAAGCGCGAGGCGAGCACCAGCGCGACCAGGGCGACGACGCTGGAGAGGGCGTCCAGCTTGCCGACCTTCTCCAGCGGGCGCTCCAGCCAGCCCAGCCAGTTGTGCTCCTTCTCGTCGAACACGAAGTCCAGGAAGATCATGAGCAGGAAGACGCCGCCGAAGGCCGCGATGGCCGGGTTGGCCGCCTCCAGGTACTGGCCGTAGGTCAGGCCGTCGTGGGTCTTGTCGGAGTGCAGGGCGAGGTCGATGACCGTCGCCGGATTGAGCTTCGCGGTGAGGCCCACGACCAGCAGCGGGAAGACCAGCCGCATCCCGAAGACGGCGATCAGCACACCGACCGTCAGGAAGATCTTCTGCCAGTACGGGTTCATCCGCTTCAACACCGTGGCGTTGACCACTGCGTTGTCGAAGGACAGGGAGATCTCCAGGATGGAGAGGATCAGCACGATGCCGAAGCCTTGGGCTCCCCAGAGCAGTCCGGCCGCGATCAGGCCTACTGCGGTGATCGCGAACGACCAGCCGAATGTGCGGAGGAACACGGGAGTTGGCTACCTTTCGGGTTCTGGCCGTGCCGGGGGCGGCCTGGTCCCGAGACGCCCGACCGGGCCGGGCCCGGTCAGGTCACCCCCGCACTGCCCTCTGTTCTCATGATCGTTGATCGTTGATCGTCGATCGGGTGCGATAAGTCCGATTTACACCCTCACTGTACGTTGACGCCGAAGTCGAGCGCGATCCCGCGCAGGCCGGAGGCGTAGCCCTGGCCCACCGCGCGGAACTTCCACTCACCCGCGTACCGGTACAGCTCGCCGAAGATCATCGCGGTCTCGTTGGACGCGTCCTCGGACAGGTCGTAGCGCGCGATCTCCTGGCCGTCGACGGAGTTGACGACCCGGATGTAGGCGTTGCGGACCTGCCCGAAGTTCTGCAGCCGGGCCTCGGCCTCGTAGATCGAGACCGCGAAGACCACCTTGTCCGCCTGGGCCGGAACCAGCTCCAGGTTGACCAGGACCAGCTCGTCGTCACCCGTGTCGTCGCCGCCCACGAGGTTGTCGCCCTGGTGCTCCACCGAGCCCTCGGGGCTCTTGAGGTTGTTGTAGAAGACGAAGTACTCGTCACCGAGCACCCGTCCGCCACCACAGATCAGGGCGCTCGCGTCGAGGTCGAACGGTGCGCCCGTGGTCGAACGGGCGGACCAGCCGAGGCCGATCTGGACCTGCGTCAGGTTCGGCGCGGCCTTGGTGAGCGAGACGTTCCCGCCCTTGGCGAGCGTGACCACCATGGTGTTCTTCCTCCCTTGCTTCTCCCGGGGCGCCTTACAGGTGTAGTCCCCCGCGGCCCCGGCCGGCCCGCTTCGGCCGGCTGAACTTCCTGAACTCACATACTCGCAGCGCCACGGACCCCGACGAAGTCGGGGCGGCCCCGGACCGCTGGGGTCCGGGGCCGCCCCGGGGATCCGGCGCAAAACCCTTGCGCCGCAGGGGGACTCAGACGTTGACGCCGAAGTCCTGGGCGATGCCGCGCAGGCCGGAGGCGTAGCCCTGGCCGATGGCGCGGAACTTCCACTCACCGCCGTTGCGGTACAGCTCGCCGAAGACCATCGCGGTCTCGGTGGAGGCGTCCTCGGAGAGGTCGTAGCGCGCCAGCTCCGCGTTGTTCTCCTGGTTCACCACGCGGATGAACGCGTTGCGCACCTGGCCGAAGTTCTGGCCCCGGTTCTCGGCGTCGTAGATCGACACCGGGAAGACGATCTTCTGCACGTCCGCCGGGACGCCGGCCAGGTTGACCTTGATCGCCTCGTCGTCGCCCTCGCCCTCACCCGTCCGGTTGTCACCGGTGTGCTCCACGGAGCCGTCCGGGCTCTTCAGGTTGTTGAAGAACACGAAGTTGCCGTCCGAACCGACCTTGCCCTGCTCGTTGCAGAGCAGCGCGCTGGCGTCCAGGTCGAAGTCCGTCCCGGTGGTGGTCCGGACGTCCCAGCCCAGGCCGACCACGACGGCCTGGAGCCCGGGGGCCTCCTTGGTGAGCGAGACGTTTCCGCCCTTGCTGAGGCTGACTCCCACTTGTCCTCCAAGAATCAGGAGGCACCGGCCGGTGCCCCCGGTGGTGCGGTTCGAGGCGCCGACCGCCGAAAACGGACGTACGCCCCACTCCGCCAACGGCCCGAGCGTAGTACCGGGTTCCCGCACGCACGGCCGAACGGGCGACGCGGACGCGTCGCGCGGGCCGTACGGGGCCGGCCGGCGGGCCGCACGCAGCGGGCGCACGGGACCGGACGCGCGTCGGGCCGGACGGCCCTCAGAGGCCGGCCAGGACCTTCAGGTACTCCTGCTCGTCCCGCGCGTCCGGGAGGCCGTTCACGACGCTCCAGCGCACCGTCCCGGCCCTGTCGATCACGAAGGTGCCGCGCAGCGGGCAGCCCTTCTCCTCGTCCAGGACGCCGTACGCGCGGGCGACCTCGCCGTGCGGCCAGAAGTCGGCCAGCAGCGGGAACTCCAGGCCCTCCCGGTCGGCGAACACGCGCTGGCCGAACTGCGAGTCGCAGGAGACGCCGAGCACCTGGACGTCGTCGTTCTGCAGCCCGGCCAGCTCACGCTGGATCGCGCCCAGCTCGCCGGTGCACACGCCGGTGAAGGCGAACGGGTAGAAGACCAGGACGACGTGCTTGCGGCCGCGGAAGTCGGCCAGCCGGACGGTCTCCCCGTGCTGGGTGCGGAGCTCGAAGTCCGGAGCCGGGGTGCCGACCTCGATGGCCATGAGCGGGACCTTTCTGATCTGACGCGAGCGGGCCGCGCGACGGGCGCGGCAGGCGCCATCCTCGCATCCGTTCACCCGCGTTCCGCCGAACGGATGACCCGCTCCGCCGGGAGGCCCGTCCTTCCGCCCTGAGCGAACGCGCGAGCGGGGCCGTGGAAACGCGCCCCGGGGACGCGCCCCGGGAAACGCACCCGGGGAAACGCGCTCCGGGAACCGTGCCCGGGGGCCAGACCCGGGAAACGCACCGGGCCCCGCCGGAGGAGGTCTCCGGCGGGGCCCGGCACGGGGCTCAGGGGTCCGCTCAGCGCTGCTTGGGCTGCTTCGCCGTGGACTTGGTCGCCAGACGGGTGGCCGCCCAGTCCTTGGCGATCGCGATCGAGCTGGTCTGCGAGAGACCGGCGGTCTTCGCCGCGTCAGCGATGTCGGAGGCCTCGATGTGGCCGTCCCGCCCGGTCTTGGGCGTCAGCAGCCAGATCAGACCGCCCTCGGCCAGGTATTCCAGGGCGTCGACGAGGGCGTCGGTGAGGTCCCCGTCGTCGTCGCGGTGCCACAGCAGGACGGCGTCCGCGACGTCGTCGTAGTCCTCGTCGACGAGATCCGTCCCGGTGATCTCCTCGATGCCCTCGCGGAGATCCTGGTCAGTGTCGTCGTCGTACCCCAGCTCCTGGACGATCTGGCCCTCTTCGAAGCCGAGACGGGTCGCCGGGTTGGACTTGTCCGCGGGGTCCGCGGTCGCGCTCACGGGAATAACCTCCAGTATTCGGCTCGGCATCCATGCCGAGGCTGTGGCCGTAGTCCACACGGGCGCGGCGGTTCGCGCAAGTACCCGACCGCCGATCCCCTCCAAAGGTTGACGTGTCACAGCGGGACACGCCGGTCGACGTGTCGGGAATCACACCGATTTGCCCTTCTCTGCGTGGGACAAGGATGCTTCGGGTGGTCCCGGCCCACAGGCCGTACGCGTGCCCGAGATGCGAACGGCATTCGGGGTCCGCGTGTGCGCGGGCGTAGAGTCTCCTGTTGGCCCTCACCCCGGCCGCCCGCCATCGGGCGGACGGGACACCAGGTCGGACCACCTCTGTTCGTAACACCCGGGGGTGTTCGGAGCGGACGAAGACGCCCGCGACGCACGCCACCAAGCCGCTCCGCCCACCAGGCGGAACGGTTACCGATCGGTAGAGATGACGGATCTCCGAGCGCGGTAGCACGATGGAGGCGGCGCGACACACCTCTAGTTTCGACCGACAGTGAAGGAACAGCGTGGCTTCCGGATCCGATCGCAACCCGATCATCATTGGCGGCCTTCCGAGTCAGGTCCCGGACTTCGATCCCGAGGAGACCGCGGAATGGCTGGAGTCGCTCGATGCGGCTATCGACGAGCGGGGGCGTGAGCGTGCCCGTTACCTGATGCTGCGGCTGATCGAGCGCGCCCGCGAGAAGCGTGTCGCCGTGCCCGAGATGCGCAGCACGGACTACGTCAACACCATCGCGACCAAGGACGAGCCCTTCTTCCCCGGCAACGAGGAGATCGAGCGCAAGATCCTCAACGCGACCCGCTGGAATGCGGCCGTGATGGTCTCCCGGGCGCAGCGCCCGGGCATCGGCGTCGGTGGTCACATCGCCACCTTCGCCTCCTCCGCGTCGCTGTACGACGTGGGCTTCAACTACTTCTTCCGCGGCAAGGACGCCGAGGGCGAGTCCGGCGACCAGGTCTTCTTCCAGGGCCACGCCTCCCCCGGCATCTACGCCCGCGCCTTCCTGCTGGACCGACTCACCGAGCAGCAGCTCGACGCGTTCCGCCAGGAGAAGTCGAAGGCCCCGTACGGCCTGTCCAGCTACCCGCACCCGCGGCTGATGCCGGACTTCTGGGAGTTCCCGACCGTCTCGATGGGCCTCGGCCCCCTCGGCGCGATCTACCAGGCCCGGATGAACCGCTACCTGGAGCACCGGGGCATCAAGGACACCTCCGACTCGCACGTCTACGCCTTCCTCGGCGACGGCGAGATGGACGAGCCCGAGTCGCTCGGCCAGCTGTCGCTGGCCGCCCGCGAGGGCCTGGACAACCTGACCTTCGTGGTCAACTGCAACCTGCAGCGCCTGGACGGCCCGGTCCGCGGCAACGGCAAGATCATCCAGGAGCTGGAGTCCCAGTTCCGGGGCGCCGGCTGGAACGTGATCAAGCTCATCTGGGACCGCAGCTGGGACCCGCTGCTCGCGCAGGACCGCGACGGCGTCCTGGTGAACAAGATGAACACCACGCCGGACGGCCAGTTCCAGACCTACGCCACCGAGACCGGCGACTACATCCGCGAGCACTTCTTCGGCGGCGACCTGCGCCTGCGCGCCATGGTCGAGAACATGACCGACCAGCAGATCCAGCACCTGGGTCGCGGCGGCCACGACCACAAGAAGATCTACGCGGCGTTCAAGGCGGCCCGTGAGCACAAGGGCCAGCCGACGGTCATCCTGGCCCAGACGGTCAAGGGCTGGACGCTGGGCCCCAACTTCGAGGGCCGCAACGCCACCCACCAGATGAAGAAGCTGACGGTCGACGACCTGAAGCGCTTCCGCGACCGGCTGCACCTGCCGATCACCGACAAGCAGCTGGACGAGGGCTACCCGCCGTACTACCACCCGGGTCGCAACTCGGAGGAGATCCAGTACATGCACGACCGCCGCCAGGGCCTCGGCGGCTTCGTGCCCACCCGCAAGGTGCGCCCGCGCCAGCTCACGCTGCCCGGCGACGACGCGTACAAGGCGGTCAAGAAGGGTTCCGGCAACCAGACCATCGCCACCACTATGGCGTTCGTCCGGCTGCTCAAGGACCTGATGCGGGACAAGGGCATCGGCAACCGCTTCGTGCCGATCGCTCCGGACGAGTACCGCACCTTCGGCATGGACTCGCTGTTCCCGTCGGCGAAGATCTACAACCCGATGGGCCAGACCTACGAGTCGGTCGACCGTGACCTGCTGCTGGCCTACAAGGAGTCGCCGACCGGCCAGATGCTGCACGACGGCATCTCCGAGGCCGGCTGCACCGCCTCGCTGATCGCCGCCGGTTCGTCCTACGCGACCCACGGCGAGCCGCTGATCCCGGTGTACGTCTTCTACTCGATGTTCGGCTTCCAGCGCACCGGCGACCAGTTCTGGCAGATGGCCGACCAGCTGGCCCGCGGCTTCGTGCTCGGCGCCACCGCCGGTCGCACCACCCTGACCGGTGAGGGCCTGCAGCACGCCGACGGCCACTCGCACCTGCTGGCCTCGACCAACCCCGGCGTCGTCGCGTACGACCCGGCGTACGGCTTCGAGATCGCGCACATCGTCCAGGACGGTCTGCGCCGGATGTACGGCTCCACGGCCGAGCACCCGCACGGCGAGGACGTGTTCTACTACCTCACCGTCTACAACGAGCCGATCAAGATGCCGGCCGAGCCCGAGAACGTGGACGTCGAGGGCATCCTCAAGGGTCTGCACAAGTACGCGCCGGGCACCGCCGGCCAGATCCCGGCCCAGATCCTCGCCTCCGGCGTGGCCGTGCCGTGGGCCCTGGAGGCCCAGCGCATCCTCGCCGAGGAGTGGAACGTCAGGGCCGACGTCTGGTCCGCGACCTCCTGGAACGAGCTGCGCCGCGACGCGGTGGAGGCCGAGGAGTTCAACCTGCTGCACCCCGAGGAGCAGCAGCGCGTGCCGTACGTCACCCAGAAGCTCCAGGGCGCCGAGGGCCCGGTCGTCGCCGTGTCCGACTGGATGCGCGCCGTTCCGGACCAGATCGCCCGCTGGGTGCCGGGCCAGTACCAGTCGCTGGGCGCCGACGGCTTCGGCTTCGCCGACACCCGTGGCGCGGCCCGTCGCTTCTTCCACATCGACGCCCAGTCGGTCGTGCTGGGGGTGCTCACCGAGCTCGCCAAGCAGGGCAAGGTGGAGCGCTCGGTGCTGAAGGACGCGATCGACCGCTACCAGCTGCTGGACGTGGCCGCGGCCGACCCGGGTGCCGCCGGCGGCGACGCCTGATCACCCGCTAGTGCCCGAAAGGGCCGGACCCCTCGTGCTGGGGGTCCGGCCCTTTCGGTTTCCTCCGCCGAGGCGGGTCAGATGTGCACGGCCGGGCCCGCGTCGTTGCTGCCGCGACGGGTCAGCAGGGCGAGCAGGGCGGCGGCGAAGGCCACCGCGGCGGCCACCACGAAGGCCAGCGACATGCCGCTGACGAAGGACTGGTGCACGGCGCCGGCCATCGCGTCCACCGCCTGCTGCGGCATACCGGGCTGGGCGGGCGGGGCGATGCCCAGTTGGGCGCCCTGCTTGAGCAGTTCGGCCTGCTGCGGGTCGGCGACCGGCGGCAGGCCCGCCTTCGCCCAGTTGCCGGGCAGCACGTCACCGACCTTGGCGGCCATCAGGGCGCCCAGCACGGCGGTGCCCAGGCTCCCGCCGACCTGCATCGCGGCCTGCTGGAGCCCGCCGGCCACGCCGGACAGCTCCAGCGGGGCGTTGCCGACGATGACCTCGGTGGCGCCGACGATGACCGGGCTGATGCCGAGGCCCATCAGGACGAACCAGAGCGACATCACGCCGGTGCCCGAGCCGGTGTCCAGGGTGGACATGCCGACCATGGCGCCGGTGGTGAGCAGCATTCCGACCATGATCGGGATCCGCGGGCCGAGCTTGCCGATCGCGATGCCGGCCAGCGGCGAGCCGACGATCATCATGCCGGTCATCGGCAGCAGGTGGACGCCGGCGTCGACCGGCCTCATGCCGTGCACGTTCTGCAGGTAGAAGGTCACGAAGAAGATCGCGCCGAAGAACGCGAAGGCCATCAGGACCATCAGCAGGACGCCCGCCGACAGCGGCACCGAGCGGAACAGGCTGAGCGGGATCAGCGGCTCCTTCGCCCGGCCCTGCCAGAGCGCGAAGAGCACCATCAGCAGCACGGCGCCGCCCAGGAACAGCAGCGTCCGGCTGTCGCCCCAGCCCCACTCGGGGGCCTTGATGATGCCGAAGACCAGGGCGAACATGCCGACCGAGAGCAGGCCGATGCCCGGCAGGTCGAAGGACCTGGCGGCGTTCTCGGCCCGTACGTCGCGCAGGACCCACAGGCCGAGGGCCAGCGCGATCAGGCCGACCGGGATGTTGATGAAGAAGACCGACTCCCAGCTGACGTGCTCGACCAGCAGGCCGCCGACGATCGGGCCGGCCGCGGTGGAGGCGCCGATCACGCCGCCCCAGATGCCGATCGCCATGTTGAGCCGCTCGGCCGGGAAGGCCCCACGCAGCAGGCCGAGCGCGGCCGGCTGGAGCAGCGCGCCGAACAGGCCCTGGAGCACCCGGAAGGCGATCACGGTCTGGATGTTCCCCGCGAAGCCGATCGCGGCGGAGGTGGCGGCGAAGCCGACCGCGCCGACCAGGAAGGTGCTCTTGTGGCCGAAGCGGTCGCCGATCTTGCCGGCCGTGATCAGGAAGACGGCGAGCGCCAGCAGGTAGCCGCTGGTGACCCACTGGATCTCGGAGGGCGCGGCGCCCAGCTTCTCCTGGATCACCGGGTTGGCGATGGCGACGATGGTGCCGTCCAGGGCGACCATCATGACGCCGACCGCGACGGTCAGCAGGGTCAGCCAGGGGTGCCCCTTGAGCCCCCCGGACGACGGGTTCGGTGGCGGCGGTGCGTCCGCCTCGGAGTTCTTGACGACGAACTGACTCATCTTGGCCCTCCGTGGGCGTGGCAGAGACCGGGACATGACGGTGGCGCTGCGACGACCCACCCGTCCCCACGAGTGCCCGGCCGACGAGCGCCACTCCGGCAGATTATGTCAGTCACTGACATTCGGCAAACGATGACTACTGACCTGAACTGACATTTGTCAGGCGGCTAAGGTTGTCCTCCCACCCCCCGCCCCAGCGCCCCCGGAAGGCCCCCTCCATGGCCGCTCGCACCTCTCACCCCGTCGGCACCCCGGAGGACCTCGGCCGGGCACCCGGCCTGCGGGAGCGCAAGAAGCAGCAGACCCGGGACGCCCTGGTGCAGGCCGCCCACGCGCTCTTCCTCGGCCAGGGCTTCGCCCGGACCACCGTCGACGAGATCGCCTCCGCCGTCGACGTCTCCCAGCGCACCTTCTTCCGCTACTTCGCCAACAAGGACGAGGTCGCCCTCGCCGTGATGGCCGAGGCCGAGGACTACTTCATCCACTGCCTGCGCCACCGCCCCGCCGAGGAGACCCCGCTCCAGGCCCTGCGCGCCTCGATCGTCAAGGCCTGGCGCGACCTCGGGAACGCCCGGACCTCCGGACCCGGCTCGATCAGCAGCGCCCTCGAACTGCTGCGGATCATCGAGGAGACGCCCGCACTGCTCGCCGCCCACCTGCGCCGGGTCACCGAGCAGGAGCGCCTGGTCGTCCAGGTGCTCGCCGAGCGCGAGGGGCTGGACCCGGCCCGGGACCTGCGCCCGGTCGTGCTCGCAGCCGTCTTCGGCAGCCTGCTGCGCGCCGCCCACCTGTCCTGGACCGCCGAGCAGGAACCGGCCGGGCCCGAGGGCATGGTCGCGATCATCGAGCGGTACTTCGACCAGCTCGGCCCCGCCCTGGCGGGGCACTGGCGGCCGTAGTCCCCGCTGTCATACCGGAGTATCACCCCGTACCCCGCCAGCCCCCGGAAGTTCGGGCTCCAGTCCGACGCCCCGCACCGGCCCACGCTCCTAGGCTGGCCGGCGATGAAGACGCTCACCACCGCCGACGCCCGCGGGTTCGCCATGCGCCAACTGCGCACCCTGCGGCACCACCTGACCACTCCGAGCGATGACCACACCCCGCTGCTCGGGGACTCCCGCAGGCCCTGGGTCCGCCGACTCCCCTACATCGTCGTGGTCATCCTCCAGGCCGTGCTGATCCCCACCGGAATCGCCAACCTGGTCAACTTCTACGGCCTCGTCCTGCCGGTCGCCGCCGCACTCACCGTCAGCCAGACCATCCCGCTGTTCCTGGCCATCACCCGGCCGCTGGCCGCCTGGTGGATCAGCGCCGCCACGCTGGTCACCACCGCCGCCATCACCGCCCGGCACCACCAGGTCGAGGGCAGCTGGCCGTGGACGGCGCCGATGATCCTGTCCTATCTCTTCCTGCTGCTCGCCCTCGGGCTGCGCGAGCGCCGGGCCACCGTGATCGCGGTCTGGGTGGCCACCTTCCTGCTCACCGTGCTCACCACCACCCTCGGCCTGCCCCGAGCCGGTGACGGCACCACCGTGCTGCTGATCGCGCTCAGCGGCGCCGTCCTCCTGCTCGGCTGGGCCGTCCGGGATCGCACGGTCGCCCGGCGGCTGCTCACCGAGCAGGAGCAGATCAGCGAGGTGGAGCGCGAGCGGCGCACCCTGCTGGAGGAACGCGCCCGGATCGCACGGGAGTTGCACGACGTGGTGGCCCACCACATGTCGGTGATCGCGGTGCAGGCCGCCAGCGCGCCGTACCGGATCGAGGGCGTCCCGGCCGCTGCCGCCGAGGAGTTCACCGCGATCGCCGGCACCGCGCGCGAGTCCCTGGCCGAGATGCGCCGGCTGCTCGGCGTGCTGCGCAGCGAGGAGTCCGCCGGGGAGACCGCCCCGCAGCCGGGGGTCGGGCAACTCGCCCAGCTCGTCGAGACGGTGGGGCGGGCCGGCGTGCCCGCCGAACTGACCGTGGACGAGGGACTGACCGAACGGGTGCCGCAGGCCGTCGGCCTCTCCGCGTACCGGATCGTCCAGGAGGCGCTGGCCAACGTGGTCCGGCACGCCCCCGGCGCGCGGACCTGGGTGTCGCTGTCGGCGGACGGCCCCGAACTGCGGCTCACCGTGGTCAACGCGGCCCCGCCGCAGCGCACCGAGTCGCTGGAGGCTTCGGTCGAGGGCACCGGGCACGGTCTGGTCGGAATGCGGGAACGCGTGCGGCTGGTCGATGGCAGGCTGGACACCGGTCCGCTGCCGGACGGCGGCTTCAAGGTCGCCGCCGTCCTGCCGCTCGACCCGTCCGACCGACCAGGAACCCCGGGGGAGAAGCCCGCATGACCATCCGCGTGATCATCGTCGACGACCAGGCCATGGTGCGGGCCGGGTTCGCCGCCCTGCTCAACGCCCAGAGCGACATCGACGTGGTGGGGGACGCGGCGGACGGCGCCCAGGCCCTGGAGGTCACCGGCCGCACCCACCCGGACGTGGTGCTGATGGACGTCCGGATGCCCGTCATGGACGGCCTGGAGGCCGCCCGGAAGCTGCTCGACCCCGCCGTCCCGGGGGCGCACCGGCCCAGGGTGCTGATGCTGACCACCTTCGACGTGGACGACTACGTGTACGAGGCGCTGCGCGCCGGGGCCAGTGGCTTCCTGCTCAAGGACGCCCCGCCCGCCGACCTGATCGCCGCGGTCCGGGTGGTCGCGGCCGGCGAGGCGCTGCTCGCCCCCTCCGTCACCCGGCGGCTGATCGCGGACTTCGCCCGCAACCGGCCCGCCAAGCGCCGCGACCCCAGGCTGCGGCTCAACGGCCTGACCCCGCGCGAGACCGAGGTGCTGGAGCTGATCGCCCGCGGCCTGTCCAACCAGGAGATCGCCGCCCGACTGGTGCTCGCCGAACAGACCGTCAAGACCCACATCGGGCGCATCCTCGGCAAGCTCGACCTGCGTGACCGCGCCCAGGCGGTGGTGCTGGCGTACGAGTCGGGCCTGGTGACCCCCGGCGAATGAGGGGGGACATCCCCCTCATACCCGGGTAGCACCCGGGAGTTGGCCCCGCGGTGTGACGTCCGCGGGGCCGTCGCATTCCTACCTTCCTCCCCGTCGGCAACCGAATCCGGTCGCCGGCCCAACGGGCGAGGGAGAGCAGGGACATGCGCAGGTTCCGGACCAGGCGGGCGATCGCCGCCACCGCGGTGGCACTGGCGGCCGTACTCGGCGCGGGCGGCTGGGCCGCCGACACCCAGAGCGCCGTCACCGGCCCGCCGCCCGGCAGCGCCGCCTGGACCGCCGACACCGCGCTCGGCCTCCAACCGCCCGATCCGGCCACCAGCACCCCGGCCCAGGTCGCGTCGTTCTTCGCCGGGTTGACGCCCGCACAGCAGGACGCCCTGGCCGCCCGGCACCCCCTGGTGGTCGGCAACCTGGACGGCGCCCCGGCCCGGCTCCGGTACCGCGCCAACACCCTGGCCCTCACCGCCGAACGCACCCGGGAACTCGCCCGGGCCACCGACCCGGCCCTCACCCCGCAGGACCAGCAGGCCGCCCGCACCCGCGCCGAGCGCTACCGCACCCAGCTGAACGGCGACCGGCAGATCCTCGCCTTCGACCCGCGCGGCCGCGGCCAGGTCGCCGAGGTGTTCGGCGACCTCGCCACCGCCGCCCGCACGGCCGTGATCGTCCCCGGCTCGGACATCGACCTGCTGACCTTCGACCGCGCCACCGACCCGTACGGCACCCCCGCCGGCATGGCCCGCGCCCTGCGGCAGGCCACCGACGGGGGAACGGCCGTGATCGCCTGGGCCGGCTACACCACCCCGGTCGGTGTCGGTGTCGACGCCGCCACCGAGGACCTCGCCCGGGCCGGCGCCACCCGCCTCACCCGGCTTCTCGACGGACTCGCCGTCAGCACCCACCCGCAGGCCCCGCCCACGGTGTTCTGCCACAGCTACGGCTCGGTGGTCTGCGGCCTGGCCCACCCCACCCGGGCCCGCGCCTCCGCCCTGGTGGTGCTCGGCTCGCCCGGCATGGGCGTCGACTCGGCCGCCGACCTCGACCCGGACGTCCCGCTCTGGGCCACCACCCGCAACGGCTCCGACTGGATCGGCAACGTGCCCAACGTCCGGCTGTTCGGTCTCGGCCACGGCGCCGACCCGACCGGTCCCGGCTTCGGCGCCCGCCCGCTGCCCTCCACCGGATCCCACGGCCACACCGGCTACTTCGCCCCCGGCACCGCCTCGCTCGCCGCCTACGCCGCGATCGCCCTCGGGCACTGAGGGCTCTGCGAGATCCGCACCGCCCTCCGAGATCCGCCCCGCACCGCCCTCCGAGATCCGCCCCGCACCGCCCTCCCACACCGCCCTCCGACACCTCGCACCGGAAGGAGCACCACCATGGCCCACCCGCTCACCGCCCTGCGCCGCGCCGCCGAGAAGGTCGACGCGAAGACCCCCGCCACCCGCGACCGCGCCCTGGACGGGCTGCGCGCCCTCGCCCTGCTCTCCGTCCCGATCGGCCACTGGATGCTCGGCGGCCTGACCCTCTCCCCCGACGGCGCCCTGCACAACGCCAGCCCGCTCTCCTCGCTCGGCTTCTTCGCCCCGGCCAGCTGGGTGCTCCAGATGCTGGGGGTGTTCTTCCTGGTCGGCGGCCACTCCTCGGTCCGCTCGCTCGAGCGGGCCCGGGAGAAGGGCCTGCCGTACGGGAGTTGGCTGCGTGCCAGGACCGTCCGGCTGCTGCGGCCGGTGCTCGGGGTGACGGCGGTGTGGGCGCTGCTGATCCCGCTGCTGCCCCGGCTCGGCGTGCCCGCGGACACCCTGCGCACCGGCGCGACCCTGGTGGTGCAGCCGCTCTGGTACATCGGGGTGTACCTGGCGCTGACCGCGCTCACTCCGCTCTGCGCGGCCTTCGGGCGGCGGCTCGGCCTCTGGTCGGCGGGCCTGCTGGTGGCCGCGGTCGCCGTGGTCGACCTGCTGCGGTACGGGCCGTGGGCCGAGGCGGTGCCGTCCTGGGTCGGGCTGCTGAACCTGCTGCCGGGCTGGATGTTCGGCTACCAGCTGGGCGTGCTGTGGGCGCAGGGCCGGCTCGGCCGTCCGGCGGCCCGGGCGCTGCTGCTCGGTGGCGGCGCGCTGTTCGCCGCGCTGCTGGTCGTGTTCCACTACCCGGCCAGCATGGTGGGTGTACCGGGCGCCGAGCGGACCAACTCGCACCCGCCGTCCCTGCTGGTGCTCGCCCTGGCGGCGGTTCAGTGCGGCGCCGCCGTGCTGCTGCGGGAGCGGCTGGGACGGCTGCTGAGCCGCCGTCCGCTTCTCTGGCTGCCGGTGGTGGTGGTCAACCTGTCGGCGATGACGATCTTCTGCTGGCACCAGAGCGCGATGCTCGCCGTGGCGGTGCCCGGTGCGGCCGGCCTCGGCGCCCTGCCCGGTCTGACCACCGCGCCGGACTCGCTCGGCTGGGTGGCCGCCCGACTGGCCCTGCTCCCGCTGTTCGGCGCCGCCCTGGTGGCGATCGGGTGGTTCGCCCGGCGTTTCGACGGCCCCTGGACGGCCTTCTCCCGGATCGGCAAGGCGCTGGCCGGCGCCGCGGCGGCGCTCTTCGCCGTGTACGCGCTGGGGATGGTGTGACGCACGCCGTCGACCACGGCACGCGCGGGGCGCGGACCGGCGCGCGCTGTCGGCGCCCTGCTCTAACCTCCCCCCATGGTGACGTTCGACGAGTTCCGCGCGATGGCCCTGACCCTGCCGGAGGCCGCCCAGGAGCCGACCTGGGGCATCGAGACGCTGCGGGTCCGCGGCAAGGTCTTCGCGATGGGCTCGCCCGACGGCGACAGCGTCACCGTCAAGGCCTCGCGCGAGGACCAGGCCGAGCTGATCGCCGCCGAGCCCGAGGTGTTCTCCTTCGCCCGGTACGTCGGGCGGCACGGCTGGGTGAGCGTCCGGCTGGACCTGGTCGACCCGGAGGAGCTGCAGGACCTGGTCACCGAGGCCTGGCGGCGGACGGCACCCAAGCGGCTGGTCGGCGAGCTCGACGCCCGGAACTCCGCTCAGCACCCTTCGAAGGGCCCCACAAGGACGCCGGAAGGACACGCACGGTTCATGTGATCCATCCCACAGTTTAGGCGCGCCCGTCACCGTCTCGTGACCTCTACGCTTGCGCAGGGAAGTCAGCAGTCCATATCGCACCCTCCGGGCACCGCCCGAGAATCGGTGACGGGCCCCGAGGGAGTTGGTGCGGTGCGCAAGCCCCGACGCTGGAAGCGGGTACTGATCGGGGCGTTCGCGGGTTGTGCCGTGCTCGCCGACGCGGGTGCCTCGGCCGCCGCGGCCGCGGTCTCCTCCGAGCAGCTGGCGATCTCCACGCCCCCGGCCGGCAGCTCCGCCTGGGTGCAGGACCACTCCTTCGGCCGCTCCCTGCCCGACCCGGCCACCACCAGCCCGGCCGACGCCGCCGCCTTCTTCGCCTCGCTCGCCCCCACCGAGCTGGACCGGCTGGTCAAGCAGTACCCGCTGGTCGTCGGCAACTACGACGGCGCCCCGCTGGACCTGCGCTACCGCGCCAACCGGATCGCGCTCGCCGACGAGCGCGACGCCGCCCGGGTCCGCGCGGCCGACAAGAAGCTGGACGCCGACACCCGGGCACTGGCCGTCTCCCGCGCCAACGACGTCGACCGCCTGCTCGCCCCCGGCCGGCAGATCCTCGCCTTCGACCCGCGCGGCCGGGGCCTGGTCACCGAGGTCTGGGGCGACCTCGCCGACGCCGAGCGGGTCTCCGTGGTCGTCCCCGGCTCGGACGCCGACCTGGGCCATTTCGACCAGTCGGCCGAGCCGCTGCGCGGCGCGGCCGGCATGGCCCGCGCCCTGTACGCCGAGGAGCAGCGCCAGGCCCCGAAGACCCGTACCGCCGTGATCGCCTGGACCGGGTACGTCACCCCCTCCGGCCTCGGCCCGGACGCGGCCACCTCCCGGCTCGCCGACGTCGCCGCTCCCAGGCTGCAGCGCCTGCTGGCCGGCCTCAAGGAGACCACCCGGCCGGACGCTCCCCCGGCGCTGCTCTGCCACTCCTACGGCTCGGTGGTCTGCGGCACCGCCGCCCCGAAGATCCCGCGCGCGGCCGCCTCGCCGTCCGACACCTCGGGCATCACCGACATGATGGTGTTCGGCAGCCCCGGCATGGGCGTCCAGTCCGCCGGCGAACTCGGCGGCGGCGTGCACGTGTGGGCCACCCGCAACCCCAGCGACTGGATCGGCAACGTCCCGTTCCTGGAGGTCGGCAAGCTCGGCCACGGCGCCGACCCGACCGGCAACGGCTTCGGCGCCGAGCAGATCTCCTCCGCCCGCGCCGCCGGCCACAACGGCTACCTCACCGACGGCACCGACAGCCTGCACAACTTCGCGGCCATCTCCCTCGGGGACTACCGCGACGTGGTCCGGGCGCAGCCCAACACCTAGGTTCCGTCTTCGTCCCGGTAGAGCCGCAGGGCCTCCGCCGCCGCCCGGGCCAGCTCGCGCCGGGCGGCCGGCGGGGCCAGCACCTCGACGTCCGCGCCGAAGGCCAGCAGCGCGCGGACGGCCGCCGCGGCCGGGAAGGCCAGCGCCAGCTCCACCCACTCCTCGGCCGGACCGGCCCCGGACTCCGGCGGCGGAGCCGTGACCCGGCCGCCGTGGAGGCGCAGGAACAGGTCCAGCCGCCCGCGCCGGACCCGCACCCGGGCCGGTACGTCCTTGGGCAGTCGCTCCACCTGCTCGCGCAGCGCCGCCCACACCTCGCCGAGCGCCACCCCGGCCCGGCGGCGGACCGTCTCCTCGGTGGTCTCGGCGCTCAGCACCCGGTCGGCCCGGAACAGCCGCGGCTCGCCGTGCAGATCGGCCACCAGGTACCAGACCGTGGCCTTGTTCACCAGGCCGTACGGGTCGACGGTGTACTCCACCGGCGCGGGCGTGCCGCTGTGCCGGTAGCGCAGCCGCAGCCGCCGGTCGGCGAACACGGCGTACTGCAGCTCGCCCAGGTCCGGCAGCCCGGCGGCGCCCGGCTGGGAGTTCTGCATCCAGCGGGCCGGGTCGACCAGGATGCGCTCGCTGACCCGCTCGGCAGCCGGGCGGTGCGGGGCGGGCAGCGCCGCCATCACCTTGCGCAGCGCCGAGCCGAGCGCGCCGTCCAGTCCGAGGTCGCTGTGCGCGCCCTGGGTGGAGAGCACGAACAGGGCCCGGGCCTCGTCGGCGGTCAGCCCGGTGACGTCCGTGCGGTAGCCGGGCAGCAGGTTGATGCCGCCGTGCCGGCCGCGTTCGGTGAACACCGGCACCCCGGCGGCGGAGAGGGACTCGACGTCCCGGTAGATGGTGCGGACGGACACCTCCAGCCGTTCGGCCAGTTCGGTGGCGGGCACCCGGCCGCGGGTCTGGAGCAGCAGCAGGATCGAGAGCAGGCGGTCGGCCTTCATGACGCCAGGATCCCAAAAATCCTGACGGCCGTTGTCAGGTTTTACTGGCAGATTGCGTTCCGAGCCCGCGAGGGCCGCCCGAACCACCCGACCCCACAAGGGAGCTGACCACAGATGAGCGCCGTCCAGGACGCCCGCCCGCAGTACCTCACCGCCCTCGCCCAGCTGGACCGGCTGTTCGCCACCATCACCCCCGCCGACCTCGACCGGCCCACTCCCTGCGAGGAGTACACGCTGCGTCAGCTGCTGAACCACGTGATCGGCGGCATCCACCGCTTCGCGTACATGGGCGAGGGCGGTCACGCCCAGGACGTCGTGGCCGCCATCGAGGACCCCTCGGACGACGGCTGGACGGCCGTGCTGGACCGGGCCCGCGCCCGGGTGACCGCCGCCTGGGCGGACGACAGCAAGCTGGGCCGCCCGACCGTCGCCCCCTGGGGCGAGGTGCCCGGAGCGGTCGCGGTCGGCGGCTACGTGATGGAACTCGGCACCCACTGTTGGGACATCGCGACCGCCCTCGACAACGGCTTCGTGCTGGACGACGAGGTGGCCGGCACCGCGCTGGCCGTCGCCCAGCTGATCCTGCCGCCGGAGAGCCGGGTCGAGGGCGTCCCGTTCGGGGCGGTGCGGCCGGCCGCCGAGGACGCCGACGTCCACACCCGGCTGGCCGCCTGGCTGGGCCGCAAGGCCTGAGTGCCTCGGGACCCGGGGGTCCGGGGAGTCGCCGATCCCCCGGACCCCGCGGGCACTTACTCCCGTCCGACCGAGGTGTTGCGCATGTCCGCGTAGCGGTCCCCCGCCACCTGGCCGGCCAGCGGCTCCAGCAGCGCCAGCTCCTCCGCGCTCAGCCGCAGGGTCGCCGCCGCGGTGTTCTCCGCCAGTCGGTTGCGCTTGCGGGTGCCCGGGATCGGCACGACGGTCAGCCCGTGCACCTCGGCCCGCTGGTGCACCCAGGCCAGCGCGACCTGGGCGAGCGTCGCCTCGTGGGCCTCGGCGATCTTCCGCATCGGGCTGAGCAGTTCGGCGTTGGCGACGGCGTTCTCACCGGTGTACCGCGGGTGGGTGCGGCGGAAGTCGTCCGCCGCCAGCGTCGCGGCGTCCTGGAAGGCGCCGGTCAGGAAGCCGCGTCCGAGCGGCGAGTACGGCACGAAGGCGACGCCCAGCTCGGCCGCGGCCGGCACCGCCGAGCGCTCGACGTCACGGGCGAACACCGACCACTCGGACTGCACCGCGGCGATCGGGTGGACGGCGTGCGCCTCGCGCAGCTCGGCCCCGGTCACCTCGGACAGGCCCAGCCGGCGCACCTTGCCGGCCTGGACCAACTCGGCCATGGCGCCGACCGATTCGGCCAGCGGCACCTCCGGGTTGCGGCGGTGCATGTAGTACAGGTCGATCACGTCCACGCCGAGGCGGCGCAACGAGCCCTCCACGGCGGTACGGATGTACGCCGGGTCGTTGCGGATGGCGCGCTTGGTCGGGTCTGCCGGGTCGCGCTCGATGGCGAACTTGGTGGCGAGCACCACCTTGTCCCGGTTGGCCCGGACGAACGGGCCGATGAACTCCTCGTTGCGGCCGGAACCGTACATGTCCGCGGTGTCGAACAGCGTGACACCCAGCTCCAGGGCGGCGTCCAGCGTGGCGAGCGCCTCGTCGGAGTCGGTCGGGCCGTAGAACTCGCTCATGCCCATGCAGCCGAGGCCCTGGACGCCCACCAGCGGGCCGTCGGTGCCGAGGGGGGCGGTGGGAAGGAGGGGGTGAGTCATGCGCTCTGCTCTTCCTCTGCTCGGTAGTACTGGCACTGGGCCGGGGCGCCGGCGGCGTCGGCGATCATCCCGGCGTAGAGATCGATCTTGTGGTCCAGGACGGCCAGGGTGGCCTGGAGGTCGACGATCCGCTGCCGGACCTCCTCGCGCTGCGCCTCCAGCAGATGTCGGCGCTCCACGTAGGTCTGTTCGCCGCGGCGGACCATGTCGACGTACTTGAGCATGTCCGCCACCGACATCCCGGTCAGCCGCAGCCGGCCCAGGAAGGCCAGCCGGTGCAGGTCGCCGTCGCTGTAGCGGCGCTGGCCGCCGACCGCGCGGTCGACCGGGTCGAGCAGGCCGATCCGTTCGTACCAGCGCAGGGTGTGGGCGGTCAGCCCGCTGGCCGCCGCGACCTCGCTGATGGTGTGCCGCGCGGTCCGGTCCGCGTCGCCGACGGGGTGGTTGAACACCTCCGCACAGCTGCGCAGACCGGCCTGGGCACGCACGGGTGTGGCCATGATCGATTCCCCCTGTCCTGTGACGACCACGACGCTACCGAGTTGGAGTGCACTCCAAGCAAGCCATCCACCCGGGTGGCCCCACCACCCGGCTCCGGCCCCGGCTAGAGTCGACCGCATGAAGAGCCTGCGGATGATCGAGAACTGGCCCGTGCCCCACGCCGCCGCTGCGGTCGTCCGGGGATCGGACGGCGCGGTGCTGGGCACCCACGGGCCCCAGCAGCACCTCTTCCCGCTGGCCTCGGTGACCAAGCTGCTCACCTCCTACGCGGCACTGGTCGCCCTGGAGGAGGGCGTGTTCGAGCTGGACGACCCGGCCGGCCCGCCCGGCTCGACCGTCCGCCACCTGCTCGCCCACACCTCCGGCCTCGGCTTCGACGAGAACCGGGTGTTCGCCGAGCCCGGCAACCGCCGGCTCTACTCCAACGCCGGTTTCGACGTGCTCGCCCTGACCCTGGCCGAGGCCGCCGGGATCGCCTTCCACCAGTACGCCGCCGAGGCCGTGTTCGAGCCGCTGGGCATGCGCGACACCGTGATCAACACGGCGAGCAAGTCCCCGGCCGGCGCCGGCGGCCTGTCCACGGTGGCCGACCTCGCCCGGTTCGCCGCCGAGCTCCAGTCCCCGAAGCTGCTCGACCCGTCCACCGTCCGCCGGGCCACCCGCGAGGTCGCCTTCCCGGGCACCAGCGGCGTGCTGCCCGGCTACGGCCACCGCCGCCCCAACGACTGGGGCCTCGGCTTCGAGATCCGCGACGGCAAGAGCCCGCACTGGACCGGCACCGCCAACTCCCCCGAGACCTTCGGCCACTTCGGCCAGTCCGGCACCTTCCTCTGGGTCGATCCGCAGGCCGGCGTGGCCTGCGTCGCGCTCACCGACCAGGACTTCGGCCCCTGGTCGGTCGACGCCTGGCCGCAGCTGTCCGACGCCGTCCTGGCCGAGCTCGCCCAGCTGGACAGCTGAGGGGCTAGCCGTACGAGACCGGCGAGTGCATCTCCCAGAGCAGGAGTTCGGCGCCGGTCCCGCCCGCCGCCGGGTCGGCGAAGGCCTCGCCGGTGATCCGCACGCTGTCGCCGGGCTCCATCGAACGGCCGCCGCCCTTGGGCCCCGGAATCGTCCGGTACCCCAGCGAGCCGGCCGTCAGGTGCGCGTACCGCCAGGGCGCCGCCGGCAGCTGGGGCAGCGGCTGCCACGGGCCGGCGGTGGCCAGCCAGAGCGCGGCGTCGCGGCGGCGCAGCCGCAGGGCGTCCGTTCCGGCGTCCCGCTCCATCCCGGAGGCCAGCAGCGTCAACCCGCCGTCCGCCGGTTCCACCCTGCGCAGCCCGTACCCGGGGGTGGCGTCGAGCTCGTCCGGCTGCAGCCACATCTGGACGAAGCGCACCGGCCCGGTGGCGCCGCCGAGGTTGCGCTCGGTGTGGGTGACCCCGGAGCCCGCGCTGAGGTGCTGGATCATGCCCGGGCGCACCACGCCGCTGTGACCGCGCGAGTCCCGGTGGGCCAGCGCGCCCTCCAGCACCCAGGTGAGGATCTCGGTGTCCCGGTGCTTGTGCTCCTCGAACCCGGCGCCGGGCGCGAGGAGTTCCTCGTTGCACGCCAGCAGCGCGCCGAAGTGGGTGTTCTTCGGGTCGTAGTGGCCGGAGAAGGAGAACGCGTGTCGGGTCTCGATGCCCTCGGCGGGGGTGGAGCGGTAGCGCTCGGCGGTGCGGCGCAGGTCGGCGCGGGGGCGTTCAGGTGCGTCGGTCACGCTCCTCACCGTAGCCGGTGCGACCGCGGCCACCGCGCCCCTGCGCCGGGGGGTGTGCACGAGCAGCCACTCGCGTGAGGCAGTCTTGTCCTTGTGCCAGCCGCTTCCGCGAACTCCAAGAGCGAACCCAGTCCCACGACCGAACCCTCCGGGAAGAGCCCCGCTCCCCGGGCCGGCCGCGACCGCCCCGGCCGCCCGGCGCCCCGCCTGACGGCGCAGGAGCGCAGAAACGCCGCCGAGCGCGCCGAGCGCCGGGCGGCGACGCTCAAGCGGCTGGAGAAGTCCTCGGGCAAGCTGGCCACCGCCGCGATCGCGCGGATGGACGACCAGCTCGGCTGGTACCGGCGGATGCCGCCGGAGCACCGCTCCTGGATCGGCCTGGTCGCCCAGGCCGGCATCGCCGCCTTCACCGAGTGGTACCGCCATCCCGAGGCCGCCCGGGCGATCTCCACCGACGTCTTCGGCACCGCCCCGCGCGAGCTGACCAGGGCGATCACCCTGCGCCAGACCGTCGAGCTGATCCGCACCACGATCGAGGTGATGGAGGAGGCCATCGAGGAGGTGGCCGCCCCGGGCGACGAGGCGGACATGCGCGAGTCCGTGCTGGTCTACGCCCGGGAGATCGCCTTCGCCACCGCCCAGGTGTACGCCCAGGCCGCCGAGGCGCGCGGCGCCTGGGACGCCCGGCTGGAAGCGCTGGTGGTCAACTCCCTGCTGTCCGGCGACGCCGACGAGGGCGTGCTGTCCCGCGCCGCCGCCCTCGGCTGGGGGCAGCCCAGCCAGGTGCGGGTGGTGATGGGCAGCGCCCCGGACGGCGACAGCGAGCTCGTGGTCGAGGCGATCCGGCGGGCCGCCCGGTACGCCAAGCTGAACGTGCTGACCGGGGTGCTGGGCAAGCGCCTGGTGGTCGTGGTCGGCGGCGACAAGGAGCCGGTGCACGCCGCCCGGGCGCTGATCGGCCAGTTCGCGCCGGGCCCGGTGGTGATCGGCCCGACCGTGCCGGACCTGCTCTCGGCGACCCGCTCGGCGCACGCCGCCGCGGCCGGTCTGCGCGCCTGTGCCGCCTGGCCGGACGCCCCGCGCCCGGTGCTCGCCGACGACCTGCTGCCCGAACGGGCGCTGGCCGGCGACCAGGCCGCCCGCCGTCAGTTGGTGGAGGAGATCTACACACCGCTGGACGAGGCCGGCTCCGCCCTGCTGGAGACGCTGAGCGTCTACCTGGAGCAGGCGTCCTCGCTGGAAGGCGCGGCCCGGATGCTCTTCGTGCACCCCAACACGGTGCGCTACCGGCTACGACGTGTGACCGACGTCACGGGGTACGCGCCCTCCGACGTACGTTCGGCCTTCACCCTGCGGATCGCACTGGCCCTCGGCCGACTGACCTCCGCCGCGGAGCCGGGCCGGGCCGGGGTGTAGGGACCATACAATCCCGGATGGTTTTCTTCGTTACCGTCGCCTACCCGCCCCTGGGCGCCTGGCGAGAGAGGGTTGAACCGTGCTCGTAATCGTCGCCCCTGGACAGGGTGCCCAGTCCCCCGGTTTCCTCAGCTCCTGGCTGGAGCTCGACGGTGTCGCCGACCGCCTGCGCGGCTGGTCGGAGGTCGCCGGTCTCGACCTGGTGCACGCCGGCACCGAGGCGTCCGCCGAGGAGATCAAGGACACCGCCGTCGCCCAGCCGCTGCTGGTCGCGGCCGGTCTGGTGACCGCCCGTGAGCTGTTCCCGGACGAGGCGGACGCCCGCAAGCTGGTCGGCGCCGTCGCCGGCCACAGCGTCGGCGAGATCACCGCCGCGGCCGGTGCCGGGGTGCTCAGCGCCCACGACGCGCTGGCCTTCGTCCGCGAGCGCGGCCGGGCCATGGCCGAGGCCGCCGCCGTCACCGAGACCGGCATGACCGCCGTGCTCGGCGGCGACGCGGAGGAGGTCGCGAAGAAGCTGGCCGAGCACGGGCTGACCGCTGCCAACAACAACGGCGGCGGCCAGATCGTCGCGGCCGGCACGCTGGCCCAGCTGGAGGCGCTGAAGGCGGACCCGCCGGCCGGCGCCAAGCTGATCGCGCTCAAGGTGGCCGGCGCCTTCCACACCGAGCACATGGCCCCCGGCGTCGAGCGGCTGGCCGCGCTGGCCCCGAGCCTGACCGTGGCCGACCCGCAGGTCCGCTACGTCTCCAACAAGGACGGCGGCGTCGTCGACTCCGGCGCCGAGGTGCTGGCGCGCCTGGTGTCGCAGGTCTCCAACCCGGTCCGCTGGGACCTCTGCATGGAGACCCTCGGCCGGCTGGGCGCGACCGCCGTGATCGAGCTGTCCCCCGCGGGCACGCTCACCGCGCTGCTCAAGCGCAACCTCAAGGGGGTGGCCACGCTCGCCCTGAAGACCCCGGCCGATCTGGACAAGGCGCGCGAGCTCGTCGCCGAGCACGGCGGTCAGGACCAGGAGGAGCAGGCATGACCAAGCCGCAGATCCGTCCCGCCACCGGCGCGCAGTACTCCCGCATCCACGGTGTCGGCGGCTACCGCCCGGTCCGGGTCATCCCCAACTCCGAGGTGCTGGAGTGGATCGACTCCTCGGACGAGTGGATCCGCACCCGCAGCGGGATCGCCGAGCGCCGCTGGGCGGGCCCGGAGGAGAGCGTCGCCGAGATGTCGGTGCAGGCCGCCGGCAAGGCCATCGCGCAGGCGGGCATCACCCCCGAGCAGATCGGCGGCGTGATCGTCTCGACCGTCTCGCACCTCAAGCAGACCCCCGCGATCGCCACCGAGATCGCCCAGCGGCTCGGCTGCGGCACCGCCCCGGCCTTCGACATCTCGGCCGCCTGTGCCGGCTTCGGGTACGGCCTGGGCCTGGCCGACGGCATGGTCCGCGGTGGCAACGCCGAGTACGTGCTGGTGATCGGCGTCGAGCGGCTCAGCGACCTGACCGACAAGTCGGACCGCTCGACCGCCTTCATCTTCGGTGACGGCGCCGGCGCCGCGATCGTCGGCCCGTCGAACACGCCCGGCATCGGCAAGCTGATCTGGGGCTCGGACGGCTCGCAGGCCGACGTCATCAGCCAGACCCAGGCCTGGGACACCGCCTTCGCCAAGCCCGACGCGATCAACGGCCAGGGCGAGGAGCAGAAGTGGCCGGCCCTGCGGATGGACGGCCAGCCGGTCTTCCGCTGGGCGGTCTGGGAGATGGCCAAGGTGGCCCAGCAGGCGCTGGACGCCGCCGGGATCACCGCCGACCAGCTCGGCGCCTTCATCCCGCACCAGGCCAACATGCGGATCACCGACGCCATGATCAAGGCGCTCAAGCTGCCGGCGTCGGTGCCGGTCGCCCGTGACATCGCCGAGACCGGCAACACCTCCGCCGCCTCCATCCCGCTGGCGATGGAACGCATGCTGGAGTCCGGCGAGGCCCACAGCGGCGACCTCGCGCTGATCATCGGGTTCGGGGCGGGTCTCGTCTACGCCGCGGCAGTCGTTACGCTCCCCTAGGCGCGTTTCGCCCCCATCCATCCACAAGCCCGTGTTCGGCCGACGGTCGGACACGTTCAACACCGAAGAGGAGCAGCCAGTATGGCTACGCAGAACGAGGTCCAGGAAGGTCTCGCCGAGATCGTCAACGAGATCGCCGGCATCCCGGTCGAGGACGTCCAGCTGGACAAGTCCTTCACCGACGACCTGGACGTCGACTCGCTGTCCATGGTCGAGGTCGTCGTGGCCGCCGAGGAGCGCTTCGACGTCAAGATCCCGGACGACGAGGTCAAGAACCTGAAGACCGTCGGCGACGCGGTGAACTACATCCTCACCAACGCCGCCTGAGCGATCGACTCGTTCGAATCGCCCAGCCCGTCCGGCGTGAGCCACGCCTCGGACGGCTGACCCGTCGGTCCGGCTCCCCGAGCCAGACCGACCCGCCGGCCGGGACGCCCCACCGGGCGCCCGGCCGGGCCCTTCTTCGGCTCGCCGCCGACCCCGCACGAACGTGAAAGAAGACAAACCAGTGACCGCTGAGAACCGAGCCGTGGTCGTCACGGGTATCGGCGCCTTCACGCCGCTGGGCGGCGACGCCGCCACGACCTGGGAGAACCTGGTCGCCGGGCGCTCCGGCGTGGCGGCCCTGACCGAGGAGTGGGCCGAGGACCTGCCGGTCCGGATCGCCGCGCGCGTCGCGGTCGAGCCGGGCGAGATCCTGCCCCGCCCGCTGGCCCGGAAGCTGGACCGCTCGGCCCAGTTCGCGCTGATCGCCGCCCGCGAGGCCTGGTCTGACGCCGGCTTCGAGACCCCGGCCACCGACGAGTCCTCCAAGCTCGCCCCCGAGCGCCTGGGCGCCGTGATCGCCTCCGGCATCGGCGGCGTCACCACCCTCCTCGACCAGTACGACGTACTGAAGGACAAGGGCGCCCGCAAGGTCTCCCCGCACACCGTCCCGATGCTGATGCCCAACTCCCCGGCGGCCAACGTCGGTCTGGAGGTCGGCGCCCGCGCGGGTGTGCACACCCCCGTCTCCGCCTGCGCCTCCGGCGCCGAGGCGATCGGCTACGCGATCGAGATGATCCGCAGCGGCCGCGCCGACGTGGTGGTGGCCGGCGGCACCGAGGCGGCGATCCACCCGCTGCCGATCGCCGCGTTCGCCAACATGATGGCGATGTCCAAGAACAACGACGCCCCCGAGCGCGCCTCGCGTCCGTACGACAAGGCCCGCGACGGCTTCGTGCTGGGCGAGGGCGCCGGCGTGGTCGTGCTGGAGTCGCTGGAGCACGCGGAGGCCCGTGGCGCCCGGATCTACTGCGAGGCGGTCGGCCAGGGCCTGTCCTCGGACGCCCACCACATCGCCCAGCCCGAGCCGACCGGCGCCGGCGTGGCCCGCGCGCTGGCCGACCTGTTCGAGCGCAACCCGCTGGACAAGTCCGAGATCGTGCACGTCAACGCGCACGCCACGTCGACCCCGCAGGGCGACACCGCGGAGCTGAAGGCGCTGCGCAAGGAACTGGGCGAGGACCTCGACCACATCCTGGTCTCGGCCACCAAGTCGATGACCGGTCACCTGCTGGGCGGCGCCGGCGGCATCGAGACCGTCGCCACCGTGCAGGCGCTGTACCACCGGGTCGCCCCGCCGACCATCAACGTCGAGGAGCTCGACGACGAGGTGGACGCGAAGATCGTCACCGAGGCCACCCCGCTGCCCGAGGGCCGGATCGCCGCGCTGAACAACTCGTTCGGCTTCGGCGGCCACAACGTGGTGCTGGCCTTCCGCACCCGCTGACGCCCGACGTCAACACAAGGGGCCGGCGCTCTCCGTGAGCGCCGGCCCCTTCGGCGCACCCGTCGGCCGTGCGGACACCAGGTATGCGGACACCGGGTGTGCGGGCCGGCCGGCCTCGGACCGTCCGCCTGTCAGACCACCTGGTGCAGCCAGCGCACCGGTGCGCCCTCGCCCGCGTACCGGAAGGGCTCCAGCTCGTCGTCCCAGGGCTTGCCCAGCAGCCGGGCGATCTCGGCCTCCAGGTCCGCGCCCTCGCTGCGGGCGCGCAGCAGGACGGCCCGCAGCCGGTCCTCGGGGATCAGGATGTCGCCGTGGATGCCGGTGACGGCGTGGAAGATGCCGAGCGAGGGCGTGCTGCTGTAGCGCTCCCCCTCCGCCGTGGCACAGGGCTCGCTGGTCACCTCGTACCGCATGAGCTGCCAGCCGCGCAGCGCGGAGGCGAGCTTCGAGGCGGTGCCGGGCTCCCCCTGCCAGGAGAGCTCGGCGCGCCAGTGCCCGGGTGCGGCCGGCTGGCGGATCCAGTCCAGGCCCACCCGCACACCGAGCACCCCCGCGACGGCCCACTCGACGTGCGGGCACAGCGCGCGGGGCGCGGAGTGGATGTACAGAACTCCACGTGTCGTCACCGGGACCTCCAGGCTGTGGACGAGGGTCGCCTTCCCCAGCTGCCTCGTGCCTGCAGTTGATCCGCAGTTACTCACGTTAGCCGACATTAAGCTACTAAATTGAGCAAAACGGACAGGCTTTCGCTCAATGCTAGTCGAATCCTCAACGAGGTCTACCCCTCGGCCGGATCTCTCCCCCGAACGGCCCCATCGCCGGGCGGGACCACCGTACCGCGCGGCGCCGCGCGATGGATGACACACTTTCGGATCCGGCCGGAATGGGGTAGTGCGGCCGGATCCTCTGCGCCGTGCACGCGAGCCGCCCCGCGCGCCCCGGTCGGGGCGGCGGGGCGGTCGTCGACTCCTGACGAGGGGTCAGCCGTCCAGGCGGACGACCATCTTGCCGGTGTTGACGCCGCGCAGCAGGTCGATGAAGGCCTGGGCGGCGTTCTCGAAGCCGTCCACCACGGTCTCCTCGGTGCGCAGCTCGCCGGACCTCAGCCAGCCGGCCACCTCGGTGACGAACTGCGGCTGCAGGGCGGCGTGGTCGCGCACCAGCATGCCCTCCAGGCGCAGCCGCTTGCCGATCGCCATCGCCAGGTTGCGCGGGGCGGCGGGCGCGGTGGTCTCGTTGTACTGGGCGATCGCGCCGCAGAGCACCGCGCGGCCGTGCACGCCGAGGGCGCCGATCGCGGCCTCCAGGTGGTCGCCGCCGACGTTGTCGAAGTAGAGGTCGATGCCCTCCGGGGCGGCCTTGGCGAGCTGCTCGGCGACCGGGGCGTCCTTGTAGTTGAACGCGGCGTCGAAGCCGTACTCGTCCACCAGCTTGGCGACCTTCTCCGCCGAGCCGGCCGAACCGACCACCAGCGAGGCGCCCTTGAGCTTCGCGATCTGGCCGACCAGCGAACCCACCGCGCCGGCCGCGCCGGAGACGAAGACCTTGTCGCCCTCCTTGAGGCCGCCGACGGCGAGCAGCCCGGCGTAGGCGGTCAGGCCGGGCATGCCGAGCACGCCGAGGTAGGCGGAGAGCGGGGCGGCCTCCGGGTCGACCTTGACCGCGTGCTTCGCGTCCAGGGTGGCGTACTCGCGCCAGCCGAGCCCGTGCAGCACGGCGTCGCCCGGCGCGAAGCCCTCCGCCTCGGAGGCGACCACGTAGCCGACGGCGCCGCCGTCCATGGCCTGGCCGAGCTGGAACGGGGGCACGTACGACTTCACGTCGTTCATCCGGCCGCGCATGTACGGGTCCACCGAGAGGTGGGTGTTGCGGACCAGGATCTCGCCCGGGCCCGGGGTCCGGACCGGGGCCTCGACCAGGGCGAAGTCGGCGGGCACCGGCCAGCCCTGGGGGCGGGCGGCGAGGTGCCATTCACGGGCGGTGGCGGGGGCGGCCTGTTCTGCCATGGAGGTGCTCCTTGGAGGGGGTTGCGGAGGTGAAAGGTTGAGCAACTGAAGTAACGATGGGCATGAAAGGTTCACCTTGTCAACTTTTCAGGTTAGACTCTGGGCCATGGACACTCAGCCGACCGAGGTCGCCACGCCGCAGTCCGACGAGATCACCCGCGAGGTCGTCGACCTGATGGCCAACCTCGTCGCGCTCTTCCACCGCGAGTACGAGGAGGCCGCCGCCGCCCGCTCGCTCACCGGCGCCCAGGCCAAGGTGCTCGCCCTGCTGCGGCGCGGCCCGCTGCCGATGCGGCACATCGCCCAGACGCTCAGCTGCGAGCCCTCCAACATCACCGGCATCGTCGACCGGCTGGAGGCACGCGGCTTCGTCACCCGCGAGGCCGACCGGCAGGACCGCCGGGTCAAGCTGGTCGCCGCCACCGAGACCGGCTCGGCCGCCTCCGAGGAGCTGCGCGAGTCGCTCAACTTCGCCCGCGAGCCGCTCGCCGCGCTCGGCCCGGAGGAGCGGACGATGCTGCGCGACCTGCTCCGACGGATGCTCACCGGCGCCTCCGGCCCGGGGGCGTGACCAGCATCACAGCCCCGCAGGTCGATTCCCCTCCCCTCCGGAGGTAACCGAACAGCCTTCCGGAACGTCTAACGTTCGAACATCGAACGCTGGAAACTGAAGACGGGGGGCACGGAGGATGAGCAGCAGCACGCGCCGTCGCCGCTACCTGCGGACCGCCATCGGCCTGGCCGCCGTTCTGGTGCTGTCGGTGGTGGGGGCCGGAGCCTGGTTCTACCACCGGCTGGACAGCAACATCACGACCTTCTCCGCGGCCGGCGTCGCAACCGAGCGCCCGCCGGCGCCCGTCCCGGCCAGCCCCGGCGCCCAGGTACCGGTCAACGTGCTGCTGCTGGGCTCCGACACCCGGGACGACGGCAACAACTCGCTGGGCGGCGGCGACGAGGGCGTCGGCAACTCGGACACCGCGATCCTGGTGCACGTCTACGCCGACCACAAGCACGCCGTCGGCGTCTCCATCCCCCGCGACACCCTGGTCACCATTCCGTCCTGCAAGCTGGCGGACGGCACCTGGAGCAAGCCGCGCAACGACCAGATGTTCAACTCGGCGTTCAGCCTCGGCGAGCTCCCCAAGGGCAACCCGGCCTGCACCCAGAACACCGTGGAGAAGCTCACCGGGCTGCGCGTCGACCACACCATCGTCGTCGACTTCAAGGGCGCCGCCGCGATGACCGACGCCATCGGCGGCGTGCAGGCCTGCGTGCCCAACGACGTCAACGAGTACGGCATACAGCTCAAGAAGGGGCTGCAGAACCTCTCCGGGAAGTCCGCGGTGGACTACCTGCGGGCGCGCCACGGCATCGGCGACAACTCCGACATAGGCCGGATGAAGCGCCAGCAGGCCTTCCTCTCCTCGATGATCAAGAAGGTCCAGGACCAGGGCTTCTCGCTGCCCACCCTGCTGCCGCTGGCCGACGCCGCCACCAAGTCGCTCACCGTGGACGAGGGGCTCGGCACCGCGATGAAGCTGGTCGACTTCGCCCGTTCCCTGGAGGACATCAAGCTCTCGGACGTCACCTTCGTGACCGCCCCCTGGCGCTTCGCCGGGGACCGGGTGCGGCTGGTCCAGCCGGACGCCGACGACCTGTGGAAGCTGCTGCGCGAGGACCGCACCCTGGACGGGCACAGCACCGCCGGCACCGGCGCGGCCACCGCCTCCGCGTCCGCCTCCGCCTCGCCCAGCGCGAACGCACCGCTCACCCCCGACCAGGCCGCGGCCCCGATCACGGTGGTCAACGGCGTCGGCACCGCCGGACTGGCCGGCTCCGGCGCCGAGACCCTCAAGGGACGCGGCTTCCAGAACGTCGTGCTGGGCGCCAACCAGCCGGGCAAGCAGCACACCGAGGTCTCCTACGACCCGGCCCTGAAGGCCACCGCCGACCAGGTCGCGGCGCTCTTCCCCGGCGCCCGCACGGTCGAGGAAGCCGGCTCGGGCGCCGTCACCGTCACCCTCGGCGCCGACTACCAGGCCGCCGGCACCCAGCTGAACTCGGTCTCCTCCCCCTCGGCGACCCCCGGCGGCGCGCCGACCGCCGCACCGAGCACCGCGCCCAGCGGGGTCCCGACCGGCATAGCGGAGAACACCCGGGGCGCCGACACCGACCCGTGCGCCGACCTGACCTTCGGGTCGTAGCGAGCCCTACTCCGGGTCCGGCAGGCCGGTGACCACGGCCGTCAGGCGGGTGCCGCGCGGGAAGGCGCCCGCCCCGGCCAGGTCGGCCAGTGCGGCGAGCAGTTTGGCGACGTACCGGCGCTCCACCGGGATGCCGTGGCGTCGCTCGAACTCCCCTGCGAAGGCGGCCAGTTCGGGCGGGACCTTGCCGTAACCGCCGCCGTGGTGGCCGTGGTCGATCCGCCAGTTGGCGAACTCGCGCCCGAAGCCGGCCCGGTGCAGCCGGGCGACCTCCGCCTCCAGGTAGCCCTCGCCGCCGCGCAGCACGGCCACCCCGAGCGCCCGCGCGCCCGGCGGCAGGCCCGCCGCGATGCCGGCCAGGGTGCCGCCGGTGCCGACCGGGCAGCAGACCACGTCGCGCCGGTCCAGGTCCGGCAGTTCGGCCGGGATCGCGGCCGCGCCGACCGCCGCCAGGGCGTTGGAGCCGCCCTCCGGGAGCACCAGGCACGGGCCCCAGCGGCGCTGCACTTCCGCACCGTCGCCGTCGCCGGCCCGGCCGGTGGCCTCCCGGTAGGCGGCCCGGGTGAGGAACTCCAGCCGCATCCCGGACTCCTCGGCGGCCCGCAGCGACCAGTTCCGCGGCCGGTCGGCCAGCTCCTCGCCGCGCACCAGCCCGACGCTCTCCAGTCCGAGCGCCCCGGCGGCCGCCGCGACCGCCCGCAGGTGGGTGGAGTAGGCCCCGCCGAAGGTGAGCAGCCGGGTGTGGCCATGCTCGACGGCGACGGCCAGGTTGGGCGCCAACTTGCGCCACTTGTTGCCCGGGACGCTCGGGTGCAGCAGGTCGTCCCGCTTGAGCCGCAGCTCCACCCCGGCCCGGGCGAAGGCCTCGTCGGTGCAGTCCACCAGCGGGGTCGGCAGCAGGGCGGGTTCGAGCATCCGACCAGCTTAGGGGCCCTGGCTTGTGGCCCTGACCGATGGTCCCGGCCCGTGGCCCTCGCCCGCGGCCCCGGCCCGCGGTCCTGGCCTGCGGCTCTGATCCCTGGCCCCGGACAGCCGGGGCCCGGCCGCCTGTCCGGCGACCGGGCTCCGCTACCCCGGGACGGGCCGTCACCCCCGTGGACGGCCCGTCACCCCGCGGCCGCACTCTGCGCCGCGTGGCCCGCCATCTGCCAGGCCAGCGCCCTGCCGAGGGCGCGCGGGACCGGCCCGGCGGCGGGAGCCAGCTTCGCGATCCGGGCCCGGTGCTCGCGGCGCTGCCGGGCGCTCAGGACGGAGCGCAGCCGCCCGGCCGCGACCAGGGCGGTCAGCGCCGCGTCGGCCGGGTCGACCCGGCTCAGCGGGCCCTTCAGTGCCCCGGCGACGGCGGCCGCCAGGGCCTCGCGCGCCCCGGGATCGTCCAGGGTGACCAGGGTCACCGGGAACAGCCCGGCCACCCGGTGCGGCCGCAGGGTGATCCGGCCCGCGTCCGCCAGGCCGTCCCGGACCCAGCGGATGGGCTGGTCGCGCCCGGTGCTCCTGGCGCGGCCGACCCAGGTGCTCCAGCTGTGCGGCCGGGACTCCCTGATCCGGCCCAACAGCCGTGCGCTGTACGGGTCGAGGCCGTCCTCGGCGGCCCCGCCGCGGACCCGGGCGACGGCCTTGCGGCCCTCCTCGTAGAGCAGGCCCCGGCGCAGCAGTTCGGTCAGTGCCGCCGCCTGGAGCAGCAGGTTGAGCGAGGAGTGCTGGGTGGTCCGCCCGCGGCGCGGGTCGTGGGCGAGCAGGTAGAGCTTCTCGGGCAGATTGACGGGCAGGTCCATCTCGGTCTCCGAAAGATCTTGACGATCCGGCAGATCTGTTGGGTGGCCCGGCAGGTGCGGTCAGTCCTCTTCGGAACCGCTGCTCCCCCGGTCCTCCTTGGGCGGTCGGCCGCGCCGGGGAAGCCCGGCCGCGCCGCTGGGCATGCGGCCCGCGTCGGTGAGGGCGCGTCGGAGCACGAACTCGATCTGCGCGTTGGTGCTGCGCAGTTCGTCCGAGGCCCACCGGGCCAGCGCGTCGTGAACTGAAGGGTCCAGTCGCAGCAGGAGCTTCTTCCGTTCCGTCGCCAACGCACGCCCTTACTGGTAGAGGGAGCCCGTGTTCACGACGGGCTGGGTGCCCCGGTCGCCGCAGAGCACCACCAGGAGGTTGCTCACCATGGCGGCCTTGCGCTCCTCGTCCAACTCCACCACGTCCCGCTCGGCGAGCCGGTCCAGCGCCTCCTCGACCATACCGACGGCACCCTCGACGATCAGCCGCCGGGCGGCCACCACTGCCCCGGCCTGCTGCCGCTGGAGCATCACCTGGGCGACCTCGGGAGCGTAGGCGAGCCGGGTGATCCGGGACTCGATGACCCGTACGCCCGCCGAGGCGACCCGGGCGGCGATCTCGGCGGAGAGCTTGCGGGCGATCTCGTCGGCACCGTCGCGCAGCGACAACTGCCCCTCGTGGTGGGCGTCGTACGGGTAGCTGGTGGCGATGTGCCGTACGGCCGTCTCGGTCTGGATGGCGACGAAGTCGACGTAGTCGTCCACCTCGAACACCGCCATCGCGGTGTCCTCGACCTGCCACACCACCACGGCGGCCATCTCGATCGGGTTGCCGTCCGCGTCGTTGACCTTGGTGGTCTCGGTCTCATGGTTGCGGATCCGGGTGGAGATCCGCCGGCGACTGGTGAACGGGTTCACCCAGGTCAGGCCGGCGGCGCGGATGGTGCCGCGGTAGCGGCCGAGCAGCTGGACCACCCGGGCCTGGCCGGGCGAGATGACCGTCAGCCCGCACAGCAGCAGCAGCGAGCCGAGCACCACCAGCGGCCCGACGACCACCAGCGGAATCCCCACCCCCTTGCTGCCGCCGCTGATCTGGACCCCTCCGGCGATCAGCGCGCCGAACCCGGCGAGCAGGCCGAGCAGCGCGGCGCCGAGCACCGGCAGGCCGGCGGCGCCGGTGATGACCCGCTCGGTGATCTTCGGGGCCGGCAGGTCGATGTCAGGGCCGTCCTCGACGGCGATGTGCGGTGCGGTCACGGGACCGACTCCCCCCAGTGCGATGGATGCCGCGGGTGTGCTTGCGGCTGCTGTCAAAGTGATATCACTTTTTCGCGGCAACGCAACAGGAGGAGCATCGACCGACTCCGCCAACACCGTGGCGACACCGGCGGAGTCGGCGGGCCGTCAGCCGTCCTTCGCGCCGTTCGACGGGGCTTCCGGTTGTCCGGTCCGGCGCGAATGGCGCGGGTGTGCTGCGAGAGGATCCCGGTGGGCCCGTCATCGCCGTCCAGCGGGAAGGCCACATCCACATCTCGACCGCGGCGTCCACGGCGACCCGGGCCGCCACAAGTCGCGCGGTGCGTTCCCGAAGGCTGCGAGCGCCCCGTGCGGTCCCGGTGAATTCCCCAACGCGGGTGAACTTCGGCGCGTCATCGCCACGCAGCGTGCCGGCGCGCGTACAGTCTGTTCTCACCGCGCCGCAAGAACCCGTCGGCCTCAGGGCCGAACGGGGATCAGAAGTGGGGCGGGTGGGACTCGAACCCACGACCAAGGGATTATGAGTCCCCTGCTCTAACCGGCTGAGCTACCGCCCCGGTTGGCCGCGCGCGCCGGTTCCCGGCCACGGCAGCAGCAGACGGCCCCGCGAGGCCGTCCCGGGCAGCATAGCCGGTCGATCACCCGTGGTGCGCGCCGGGGGCGCAGCTGGGTGCCGACTGCGCGCGCCTCTCCGGGCGGCTGGCCCCGGGTGGCGGGCGAGGGGCCGGACAGGGCAGCCTGGGCCGATGACGAGGCGTGGGACGGGAGCGGCGGCCGCGGCCCTGGTGCTGGCGCTCGCGGCGGCAAGTTGCACCACCGCGGCGCAGCCCGGCAGCATCGCCCCGACGGTCACCTCGGCACCGCCGACCGACACCGCGAACGGCCACGGCTGGACCAAGAAGCGCTTCCGGGGGGCGGCCGGCCGGCACACCGGGGTCACCCGCACCGCCAAGCCCACCGTGCTCAACGGCCTGGTCGGCGCGGTGTTCACCCGCAACGCCGGCGGCGACCACTTCTGCACCGCCAGCGTGGTGGACAGCGCGGGGCTCAACCTCATCGTCACCGCCGCCCACTGCGTCTGGGACCCGAAGATCGGCCGGCGCAGCGACCTGGTCTTCGTCCCCGGCTACCGCAACGGCGACACCCCGAGCGGCGTGTGGCCGCTGGTGTCCGTCACGGTGGACGACGGTTGGAAGGACCACGCCGACCCGGACGTGGACGTCGCCTTCGCGGTCGTCCAGGCCCAGAACGGGCAGCAGGTGCAGCAGGTGCTCGGTGCCAACAAGCTCGGCGTCAACCGCGGTTACCAGCTCCCGGTGCGGATCACCGGCTACCCGGGCAGCAGTGACGTCCCGATCACCTGCTCCAACACCACCACCGAGCAGAGCGCCACCCAGCTGCGGATCGACTGCCCCGACTACACCGGCGGCACCAGCGGCAGCCCGTGGGTCACCGACTTCGACCCGAGCACCAGGACCGGCACCGTGGTCGGTGTGATCGGCGGCTACCAGGAGGGCGGCGACAGCCCGAACACCTCGTACAGCAGCTACTTCGGCGACCGGGTCCAGGCCCTCTACGACCGGGCCACCGGCTGACGGGGACGGGACGGGCCCCGGTCGAACAGCCGGCGGTGGCGCTGCCGGGCACGGCCTGGTAGATCTTCCTCTCGAACGGCGGAACGCACGGCCCGGATGCCCGCCCCGAGGAACGAGACGGAGCGCCGATGGCCCCCCGCCCGGTGCCGCCCCCGCGTGCGGCCGGAGCGACCGCGCTGGCCGCCCTGCTGCTGGCCTCCGGCACCGCGTGCGGCGGCGGCGCGGACGCGTCGCCGAACGCCGAGGTCGCCCAGCAGAGCCCGGCCCGCGACCGGATCGGCACCCTGTCCGTCCACGGCCCGCAGGGCTCCCGGGCCTGCACCGCGAGCGTGGTGCACAGCCCCGGGCACAACCTGCTGGTCACCGCCGCGCACTGCGTGCAGAACCAGCGGGTCGGCCTGCTGGACGGCCTGGTGTTCACCCCCGGCTACCGCAACGGGTACTCCCCGTACGGGAGTTGGGAGGTGGAGTCGATCACCGTCGATCCGCGCTGGGCCTCGGACGACGACCCCGACTACGACGTGGCCTTCGTCACCGTCCGCCCGGTCGACGGCCGACAGGTCGAGGACGCGGTCGGCGGCAACCCGCTCGGCACCGGCCGGGGCGTCGGACTGGCGGTCTCCGTGACCGGCTACCCCAACGAGAGCGACGAGCCGATCACCTGCTCGGTCCGCACCAAGTCGCAGAGCGCCACCCAGGAACGCTTCGACTGCGGCGGCTACACCGACGGCACCAGCGGCAGCCCATGGGTGACCGCCGACGGCGCGGTGGTCGGCGTGATCGGCGGCTACCAGGAGGGCGGAGAGACCCCGGGCACCTCGTACAGCGTCGCCTTCGACCAGCGGGTCTCCGACCTCTACCGGAGGGCGACCACCTGAACCCGCGGGCCCCGGGGCGGCGCGCCCCGGAGTGACGCACGCGACACCCTCCCGGGCAACACGAAGGCCCCCCGGTCGTCCGAGGGGCCTTCGCTCTGAGCAGTCACCGGGCGGACCCGGTGCAGCTCCCGCAATTGGACTCGAACCAATAACCTGCCGGTTAACAGCCGGCTGCTCTGCCAATTGAGCTATGCGGGATCGCGGTACTCAACTTCCGTACCACGCACAGGAATCGGGCTCCCGAAGAGCGCTCCTCCTGAGCTCCCCCAATTGGACTCGAACCAATAACCTGCCGATTAACAGTCGGCTGCTCTGCCAATTGAGCTATGGGGGATCGGCTTCCGCCTCGGCCCCCGTCTCCCGGGCTCCTCGGCGCTCGCTGCGGGACATACATTAGCGCACTCGGGGGGGTGGTCCGCCAATCGCTTTCCCCGGCCGCCCCGGACCGCCGGTCCGGCGTGCCCCGCGCGCGCCCCCGACGACACCCGGGGATGCTGGGGAAGGCGGACGGTTCACCGTCCCGAGCAACGGGTAGGGCAATGCGGCAGAAGGCCGCCAGGAGAGGGTGGGTCCGATCATGTGGAAGCTGTCGTTGGCTGTGGGTTTCGCGGCCGGCTACGTCCTCGGCTCGCGGGCCGGGCGCCAGCGCTACGAACAGATCAGCAAGGTCACCCGGCAGATCGCCCGGAACCCCGCGGTCCAGGGAGCGGCCGACCGGGCGCGGCAGCAGGCCGGCGCGGTGGCCGGGAAGGCGGCCGGCGCCGTCGCGGACCGGGTCGGGGACCGACTGCCGAACGCGGTCACCGACCGGGTGCCGTACTTCAGCCGGTCCCGGACGGAGGACGACGGCTGGGGTACCTTCCGCCCGTGACGGGGCGGTGAGGCCAGAGCAAAGGAGACCCCAACGCGGGGTCCCGAACCGGCAACGGCTCACCCGGCCCGGACGCGTACCGGGCCGGGCTGAGGCATGATCTCGACATGGCCATCGTCGCGGGGATAGACAGCTCGACCAACCGCACCAGGATCGTCGCGTGCGACACCGACACCGGCGCCGTCCTCCGCTCCGGCAAGGCGCCGCACCCCGTCCCCGAGGACCAGGGCCTCCGCCCCGGCGAGACCGACCCGCAGGTCTGGCTGCACTCGCTCGGCGACGCCGCGGCCGGCGGCCTGCTGGAGGGCGTCCGGGCGATCGGCGTCAGCGCGCAGCAGCACGGCATGATCGGCCTCGACGCGGGCGGGGTGCTGGTCCGGCCCGCGATCCTGTGGAACGACCCGCGCTCCGGCGGCGCCGCCGCCAAGCTGCTGGACGCCCTCGGCGGACCGGCCGCCTGGACCGCCGCGATCGGCGCGGTGCCCAGCCCGACGTACACCATCGCCAAGCTGCGCTGGCTGGCCGAGTTCGAGCCCGTCAACGCCCGCCGGGTCGCCGAGGTGCTGCTGCCGCACGACTGGCTGGTGTGGCAGCTGCTCGGCCACCCCAAGCGCCGCACCACCGACCGCGGTGACGCCTCCGGCACCGGCTACTGGTCCCCGATCACCGGCGAGTACCGGCAGGACCTGGTCGAGCTTGCGCTCGGCCACGAGCTCAGGCTGCCGGACGTGCTCGGCCCCGCCGAACCCGCCGGGCACACCCCCGAAGGCCTGCTGATCTCGGCCGGCACCGGCGACAACATGGCCGCCGCCCTGGGCCTCGGCCTCCGCCCGGGCGACGCGGTGGTCTCGCTTGGCAGCGCCGGGACGATCTTCGCGGTGCACGAGAAGGCCGTGGTGGACGCCTCCGGCCTGGTCTCCTCCTTCGCCGACGCGAGCGGCCGCCACCTGCCGATGGTCGCCACCCTCAACGCCGCCCAGGTGCTGCGCTCCACCGCCGCCCTGCTGGGCACGGACCTGGACGGCCTGAGCGACCTCGCCCTGCACTCCTCCCCCGGCGCCTACGGCCTGGTGCTGCTCCCCTACCTGGACGGCGAGCGCACCCCCGCGCTGCCGCACGCCGCCGGCACCCTGACCGGTCTGCGGGCCGAGGCGATGACCCCTCAGCACCTGGCCAGGGCCGCCGTCGAGGGCATGCTGTGCAACACCGCCGACGCCCTGGACGTGCTGCGCGCCCAGGGCGTCGAGATCAAGCGGGTGTTCCTGCTCGGCGCGGCCGGCCGGCTGCCGGCCGTACGGCACGCCGCCCCGATGCTGTTCGGCGTCCCGGTCGTGGTGCCCCCGCCGGGCGCCCACGCCGCCCGCGGCGCCGCCCGGCAGGCCGCCTGGGCGCTGGCGGGCACCGCGGAGCCGCCGGAGTGGGAGCTGCCGGATGCCGAGACGGTCGAACCCGGCGGCGAGCAGGACCTGGCGATCGGTTCGGCGGTGCGCCAGCAGTACCGCGCCGCCCGGGACCAGGTCCACCCGGAGGCGGCCTCCGCGTAGCGGGCCGCCGACGGCCGGAAGGCCGTAGGGCGGCCCGGAAATGCCGCGGCGGGAGGGCGCAGAGGAAGCGCCCTCCCGCCGAGTGGTCCCGGTCGGTCGGGGCAGCCTCCCCCCGCGAGGCTGCCCCGACCGGTGGGGGTGTCCGGGACCTCGTGTCGGGCCGGCACGGCCGAACCGGCCGGGCCCGAACGAAGCGGCCGGGGCGGCGGAACGCACCGGCGAGAAGAACTCTGCACGACGGACAGGTGACTGGTCGACGGTTCGGGGGGTTGTGAGACACTTCCGTCCGTCCCAACGCCATGACCTGGAGTTTGGGACGCCGGGCCGCTGGGGTTGGAGAAGGGGAGACACCGAACGGCCGGACCGGGCGCGCGCACCCTCCCGCCCCGTCCACCGTCGTCCCGTCTCGCGAGTCATGGAGGGTCGAGTATTGGCTTCCGCCTGGAAGGACCTGCCCGAGGAGCTGTCAGAGCCCGCACGGCTGCTGGCGGAGGAACTCCGGACGATCAAGGACACCGCCGGACTCTCGCTGTCCGAGCTGGCCGGCCGCACCCACTACAGCCGAGCCTCCTGGGAGCGCTGGCTGAACGGCAAGCGGGTGGTCACCGAGCAGGCGCTGGAGGCGCTGATCGGGGCGGTGGACTGCGACGCGGCGGCGCTGCGGCGGCTGTGGCGGCGGGCGACGGAACGCACCCCCGAGGTGGCCGGCGCCGAGGTGGCCGACGCGGAAGTGGCCGACGCCGAGGAGCCCACCACTGACGAGCCCACTGCTGAGACCGTCGAAGGACCGTCGGCCCGGACGGCGGCCGAGCCCGCCGGTGAACCGGTGCCGACGGCCGAGGAGGCTCCCGAGGCCGCTGTCGCGTGGTGGCGGCGCCCGGCGGCGCTGGTCTCCGGAGCGGTGCTGCTGGGGCTGCTGCTGGTGCTGGTCGGCCTGCGGGTCAGCCGGCACGACGACCAGGCCTCGGCGGCCGACGCACCGGCCGCGACCGCCACCCCGGCCACCGCCAAGCCCGCCCCCTCCGACCCGCCCTGCCGGGCCGTCGGCTGCGCCCACAAGGACCCCAAGACCACCGGCTGCGGCAAGGACGCCCGGACGCTGCAGACCCAGGTGATCGGCAAGGTCGTCGTCTACCTCCGGTACAGCCGGACCTGCCAGGCCGCCTGGGCGGCGATCACCGAGGGCGAGCCCAAGGACTACGCGGTGATCACCGACAGCACCGGGGACAGCGAGACCGCGATGATCCACTGGGGCTACGACAACTACTCGGCGATGCTCAACGCGGCCGACCCCTCGGTCGGCTTCCAGGTCTGCGGCTCCCAGCCCGCCGGTCACGACTGCACCTCGACCGTCACCGACCTGGCCTCGGTGGTGGCCTCCACCCCGATCCCGATCGGCCCCGCCTCTCCTCCCCCGGGCGCCGGGGCCGGGGCGGCGACGCCGAGCGACTCGGCCCCGCCGTCGCAGGCTCCGCCCACCGACCAGCCGTCACCCAGCCCGTCGGCCCCGTGAATCCCCGCTAGTCGAGGTAGCCGCGCAGCTGGGCGGAGTAGGCGTGGTCGCGCAGCTTGACCAGCGTCTTGGACTCGATCTGACGGATCCGCTCCCTCGTCACGCCGAACACCGCGCCGATCTCCTCCAGGGTGCGCGGGCGGCCGTCGTCCAGGCCGTAGCGGAGCTGGACGACCTGGCGCTCGCGCTCGCCCAGGGTGGCCAGCACCGCGTCCAGGTGCTGGCGCAGCAGCAGCAAGGTCGCGGACTCGGCGGGCGAGGCGGCGTCGGCGTCCTCGATCAGGTCGCCGAGCGCGACGTCGTCCTCCTCACCGACCGGGGTGTGCAGCGAGATCGGCTCCTGGGCCAGCCGGAGCAGTTCGCGCACCCGCACCTCGGTGAGTTCCAGGGCGGTGGCGATGTCGGCCGGGGTCGGTTCCAGGCCGCGTTCCTGCAGCAGGGTGCGCTGCACCCGGACCACCCGGTTGATCAGCTCGACCACGTGCACCGGCACCCGGATCGTCCGGGCCTGGTCGGCCAGCGCCCGGCTCATCGCCTGCCGGATCCACCAGGTCGCGTACGTCGAGAACTTGTAGCCGCGGGCGTAGTCGAACTTCTCCACCGCCCGGATCAGGCCGAGGTTGCCCTCCTGGACCAGGTCGAGCAGGGTCAGTCCGCGGCCGACGTAGCGCTTTGCAATGGACACCACCAGCCGCAGGTTCGCCTCGATCAGTCGGCGCTTGGCGGTCCGGCCGAGGACCACCAGGGTGTCCAGCTCCCGGGCCAGCGGGTCGGACGGCGGTGGATCACCGTCCAGCCGCTCCTCGGCGAACAGGCCGGCCTCGATCCGGCGGGCCAGCTCGACCTCCTCGGCGGCGGTGAGGAGCCGGATCCGGCCGATCTCGCGCAGGTACTGGCGCAGCAGGTCGGCTGCCGGGCCATCGCCCCCGGCGGGTTCGGGCGGTCCGTCGCCGCCGTCATCGGCCTCCGGCTCGACGTCCGGCTCGGCCGCATGCTCCGGCTCCGGCTCGGGCGCATGCTCGGCCTCGGGGTCGGTCTCCGGTCCCCGGCTGTCGGGGTGGCCCTCCGGCAGCCCCTGGGCGGGGATCCGCGCGCCGCCCGGCGACGCGGCCCCGGCCCGGCCGTGGTCCGTCTCCTGCTCCCGGGCCGGCGGTCCGGTGGGATCGGTTCGTCTGGTGGCGGTGGTCGCTGCGGCAAGGCCTCGGTCCACGGGCATCCCCTCGGGGCGGGCGCGACTCTGGCGGACCCGCGTTGTACGGAGGTGGGACGCCCTCCAGTGTGCGGTACGCCACGCTCCGTGGCCGAGACTCGTGCGCCGACTTTCTGCGCAGGACTTCCAGGGCTCCCCGGGCCCACCGGGGCTACAGCGCCGCCGCGCCCCGGCTGCGGAGCTGCTGCCCGTACTGCTGGAGCTGCCACAGCTCGGTCTGCACCGCGTGCAGCTGCTCCGCGTCGGCCCGGGGGCCGAGCCGCTGGAGGTAGCCGCGGACCTCGGCGATCCGGCGGTCGACGGCCAACAGGCGCAGCTTCACCAGGAACTCGCCCGCGTAGACCGCGTCCGCCTTGCGGAGCGAGCGCACCGGCTCGACGGTCAGCTCGGTCACCAGCGAGCGCACCTGGTCGTCCGGGGCCGCCTCGCGCACCGCGCTGGTGAAGTCGGGCAGGGTCGCCCCGTACGCGGCGCCGCCGGCCTTGGCGATGGCCTGCCGGACGGCGGTGTACGGCGGGGTCGGGAACTCGTCGTCGCCGTAGTGGTCGAAGGCCGGACTGACCAGGTCCGGGTACTGGAGCGCCAGCTTGAGCAGCTCGCGCTCGACGAACTGGGCCGGGTCGCGCGGGTTGAGCCGGAACGCGGGCTGGGCGGGGCGGGCCGCCGCGACGGGCTGCTCGGTGCGCCGCTGCTGGCCGTTGCCGCGGGGGCTCTGCTGCTTCTCCCGCTCCCAGCGGGCCAGCTGGGAGATCCGGCGGACCACGAACTGCTCGTCGCCGGGGTTGACGCCGAGCATGCCGGCCAGCCGGATCGCGTAGCCGTGCCGGATCGACGGGTCCTTGATCTTGGCGACGATCAGGGCCGCCTCCTCCATGGCCGCGGCCTGCCCCTCGGGCGTCTCGACCCGGTGCTTGGAGACCGCCGTGTTCAGCGCGAACTCGAACAGCGGGACCGGGTTGTCGATCAGCTGCCGGACCGCCTCGTCGCCCTGGGCCAGGCGCAGCTCGCACGGGTCCATGCCGCCCGGGCTGACCGCGATGGAGGTCTTGGCGGCGAACTTCTGGTCGTCCTCGAAGGCGCGCAGCGCGGCCTTCTGGCCGGCCGCGTCGCCGTCGAAGGTGAAGACCGTCTCGCCCCGGTACTGGGAGGTGTCCATCAGCAGCCGGCGGATGATCTTGATGTGGTCCTCGGCGAAGGCGGTGCCGCAGGTGGCCACCGCCGAGGTGACCCCGGCCAGGTGGCAGGCCATCACGTCGGTGTAGCCCTCGACCACCACCGCGCGGCCCGACCTGGCGATCTCCTTCTTCGCCAGGTCGATCCCGTACAGCACGTGGGACTTCTTGTAGATGGGCGTCTCGGGGGTGTTCAGGTACTTCGGGCCGTTGTCGTCCTCGCGCAGCCGGCGGGCGCCGAAGCCGACCACCTCGCCCGCGATGTCCCGGATCGGCCAGACCAGCCGGCCCCGGAAGCGGTCGATCAGGCCACCGCGCTGGCCCTGCGAGGCCAGGCCGCCCTGGAGGATCTCCTTGTCGGTGAAGCCCTTGCCGCGCAGGAAGCGGACCAGGTGCTCCCACCCCGCGGGGGCGTAGCCGACGCCGAAGGTCTTGGCGGCCGCCTCGTCGAAGCCGCGCTCCGCCAGGAACCGGCGGCCGATCTCCGCCTCCGGCGAGGCCAGCTGCTCCTGGTACCAAGCCGCCGCCACCTTGTGCGCCTCGACCAGGCGGGTGCGCTCGCCCTGCTGGTGGCGGGGGCTGTAGCCGCCCTCCTCGTAGCGCAGGGTGATGCCGGCCTGGGCGGCCATCCGCTCGACGGCCTCGGCGAAGGTGAAGTGCTCGATCTTCATCAGGAAGGCGATGGTGTCGCCGTTCTCCTGGCAGCCGAAGCAGTGGAAGACGCCCTTGGCCGGGTTGACGTAGAAGGAGGCGGACTTCTCGTCGTGGAAGGGGCAGACGCCCTTGTACTCGCCGCCGCCACCGTTGGTGAGCTGTACGTAGTCGCCGACCACCGCGTCGATCGGCAGTGCGCTGCGCACCGCCTGTACGTCTTCGTCCCTGATCCGCCCGGCCACCCCGGAAGTCTACTGGGGCGGCCGGGGTTTCGAGCCGGCCGTCCGGGCCGGGGTCCGGGGCCGGGGTCCGGCCCGCGGGCTACGCCCAGGCGGCGCCGACCAGTTTGGCGTGCAGGGCGAGGGCCGAGGCATCCGTCAGGGTGGCGATCTGGTCGACGACCGTGCGGAGGGCCGCGCGGTCGTCCTCGGCCTCGTGGTACATCGCGGCGAACACCGGGTCCAGCCCGTCGGGGGCGCGCTGGGTCAGGACGTACGCCAGCTCGGCGATCACGATCCGCTGGCGGGCCCGCAGCTGGGCCTGCTCGTCGCGCATCATGACGAAGCGGACGGCGACCGCCTTGAGCACCGCGCACTCCAGCCGGACGCCCCTCGGCACCACCAGCTCGGCGGCGTAGCGGGTGAGCCGGCCGGGGCCGTAGCGGGCCCGGGTGGCCTGCTCGGCGGCCAGGCAGAAGCGGCCGATCAGCTGGCTGGTGAGGTCCTTGAGACCGGCCCGGGCACGCGCCGTGCCGTCGTAGGCCTGCGGCCACCAGTCCTGGGCGAGCAGCCGGTCCAGCGCGGCGGCCAACTCCTCCGGCTCGGCGTCCGGGGCGTAGCGCTTGGCGACCTTGAACAGTTCGGCGCGCTCGCCGGGGGCGCGCAGCGCGGCCGGGTCGATGTGGCCGGCCTGGAGGCCGTCCTCGACGTCGTGGGTGGAGTAGGCCACGTCGTCGGACCAGTCCATGACGGTGGCCTCGAAGCACTTGCGGCCGGCCGGGGAGCCTGCCCGCAGCCAGCGGAAGACCGGCAGGTCGTCGGCGTAGACGCCGTACTTGGGCGAGGCCGGGTCGACGGGGTGGGCGCCCTTGGTCCACGGGTACTTGGTGGCGGCGTCCAGGGCGGCCCTGGTCAGGTTGAGGCCCACGCTGCGGCCGGGCCAGGGGGCGAGCCGGGCGGCGGGCTGGTCGTCCTGGGGCGCGAAGCGCTTGGGTTCGAGCCGGGTCAGGATGCGCAGCGACTGGGCGTTGCCCTCGAAGCCGCCGCAGGCCTCGGCGGCCTGGTCGAGGGCCTCCTCGCCGGTGTGGCCGAAGGGCGGGTGGCCGATGTCGTGGGCCAGGCAGCCGGTCTCCACCAGGTCCGGGTCGCAACCGAGGGCCGCGCCCAGTTCCCGCCCGACCTGGGCGCATTCCAGCGAGTGGGTGAGCCGGGTGCGCGGGAAGTCGCTGCGCATCGGGGCGACCACCTGGGTGGTGCCGGCCAGTCGGCGCAGTGCGGCGGAGTGCAGTACCCGGGCGCGGTCGCGCTGGAAGGCGGTGCGGCCGGGACGCTTGTCCGGTTCTGGGACCCAGCGGGCCTCGGCGGCGTGGTCGTACGGGATCGGGGCGGCGAGGCGGTGCGTGGTGTCATCCATATGACCCTTCACGGTACGCCGCACCGCCGACACGCGGGATGTGCCGCGCGCGAAGGGGTGCGGGCCGGGGCGTGAACCGTGGGAGGCGCGCCGATGTCGGCCGCCTCGAACCACTCGTGCCCGAACGGCCCCCTTCCGGAGCCGCCCGGTCAACCCGGTCAGCCCCCACCCGGCCCGCTCAGCCCACCCGGCCCGCTCAGCCCCGGACGGCCTTCAGCACGACGCCGGCCACCGCCTCCTCCCCCTTGGCGTTGGGGTGGATCGGGGTCAGCCCGTGGGCCGGGAACGGCGGCTCGATCCAGCGGGAGTCCTCACCCGCGCACATGTCGTGTCCGGCCGACGGCCCGGCGGTGTCCACGAACACCGCCCCGGCGGCCTCCGCGCGCTGCTTGAGCATCCCGTTGAGCTGCCGCTCCTTCTCGGCGAGGAAGCCGAGGTCCGCCGCCGCGATGGTGGTGCCCAGCACCGGCCCGCAGCTCACCGGGTCGGTCGGCAGCAGCGCCGGGTAGCCGACCACGTACACCCGGGCCTGCGGGGAACGGCGCCTGATCTCCCGGAGGACGTCGGCGACCTTGCCGCCGGCCTCGTCCACCCTGGCCTGCAGCTGGTCGGCACCGCCGGAGGCGTAGTGCTCCCGGCAGGGCGCGGCCGAGGTCTTCCCGCCGACCAGGTCCTTCACCGCGCCCACCAGGGTGTCCTTGGCGCACTCGGTCATGACCTGCATGAAGCCCGCGTCGTTCCCGCCGATGCCCAGGGTGACCAGCCGGGTGGCCGGGGTCAGCGCGTCCAGCTGGGCCGGGTTGGCCCCGTCGTCGGTCTTCTGCACCGCCTTCAGGTCCCCGGTGCGGGCGCCGCTGCAGCTGACGTCCCGGAACTGCCCGGGCGCCAGGGCGAGCGCCTTCGCCACCAGCGCGGGGTAGTTGACCCCGGAGCGGCCGCAGCCGCCCGGCTCGCCGACCTGGGGGGCGATCTTCGGCCCGGCGGTGTAGGAGTCGCCGAGCGCCACGTACGGGCCGCTGGGCGGGGTGGGGGTCGGCGTCGGGGTGGCACCGGCCGGGGCGCGGCCCGGCAGCGCGCCAGCGAAACCCCGGTCCGAACCGTCCGAACCGTCCGCACCGCCCCCGCCGCTGCACCCGGCCAGTCCGGCCAGCAGCAGGGCGGCGAGCCCGGCCGTCACGACGACGGCCGGGCGTGTGGTCCTCGGCATGGCATCCCCCCGGGGGTGCGAGTCACGGGCTGCTCCGTACGGCGGCCCGTCCCCCGGGCACCGCCGTGTCCAACGTACGGGCGACGCCGATGACTCCCGTCGGCGCCGCACCCGTCCGGGAGGAGCGGGACCGCTACTCCGCCACCCCGCCCCCGCTACCCCGCTACTCCGCGCCGCGCTCGTGCTCGGCCAGGAACTCCTCGAAGCGGCGCCCCAGCTCCTCCGCCGAGGGCAGGTCGACCGGCTCGGCCAGCAGGCTCTCCCGGCCCTCGGCGCCCGCCACCGCGTCGTACTGGCCCTCCATGCCGCGGATCGCCGAGCGCAACTCGCCGTCCCCCTGGGCCAGCTGCTCCTCGATGTCGGCGTACACCTCGCCGACCCGCTCGCGCAGCCGGGTGCCGGGCAGGACGAGCCCGCTGGCGGACTGCACCGCCTCCAGGATCAGCACGGCGGCGGCCGGGTAGGCCGAGCGGGCCACGTAGTGCGGGACGTGCACGGCGAAGCCCAGCACGTCGTGCCCGGCCTCTGCCAGCCGGTACTCCAGCAGCGCCTGGGCACTGCCCGGGACCTGCGCCTGCTCGAACCACTGCGGGTAGCCCGGCGCGAGGTCGAGCCGGTTGCCGTGCGGCGTCAGGCCGACCGGGCGGGTGTGCGGCACGCCCATCGGGATGCCGTGGAAGTCCAGGCTGAGCCGCACCTCGAAGCGCTCGACCAGCGCACGGACGGCGCGCGCGAAGCGCTCCCACTCGACGTCCGGCTCGGGGCCGCTGAGCAGCAGGAACGGGGCCCCGGCTGCGTCGCGGACCAGCTGGAGCAGGATCTCCGGCGGGTCGTAGGCCGTCCAGTGGTCGTGGTCGAAGACCATCGCGGGGCGGCGGGCCCGGTAGTCGACCAGCCGGTCGTGGTCGAAGCGGGCCACCACCTGCGGCGAACCCGTCTCCAGCAGGTGGGACACCACCTGGCCGCCGGCCTCGCCGGCGTCCATGAACCCCTCGAAGTGGTGGAGCAGCACCAGGCCGGCGCCGGTGTCACGCAGCTCCGCGTTGGCCTCGGCCACGGCGGCCACGCCCCGCTCATCCAGCTCGTACAGCGCCTGGAAGTCTCGCACCGCGCACCCAACCCCGTTCTCTGCTCGTCCCGATCCGACCGGCTTCTCGTCCTCTCCAGCGTGCCGGGCCGCGCCGGAATTCCCGTTCCGGCCGACCGCTCGGCGCGCGACCCGCCCGACGACACGGCCGGCAGCCGTCGCCGGCCGCTCCGGAACATGATCGCACCCGGAGGAGAAGCCCCTGGTCACGGGTGTTCAACCGCCCCGTCCGGAGCACGCGGTGGCGGCCCGCACCGCCATTCGCGTGCCGCGAAGTGACGCACCGCGTTCTGGCGGGTATCGTCCTCTCGCTGCCTCGCATCGTCGCGTCGTCGTCACGTCGTCCGTAACGCCGTCGACCACGACCCGGATCGCTGCTCGGACAGCCACCCACGACGCATCTTGCCTTCACCTGGCCGCCTGCTTCCCTTCGCGCTCTCGTTTCCTCCTCGGCCATTTCGCGGACGCACACTGTCCCCTCGCTCTCCCCGCCGGACCGGTCCGAGGACCCGTGTCCGTTCCGGCACCACGCGCCGCCCGTTCCGGGCCGCCGCCCCCGCCCCGCCCGACCGGAAGCCCTCCGGCGCGCACGGGTACCCGGAGGCGGAAACCGGGCCGGGGCGAAGCCAGTCACCCCGCAGCCCGTGCCGCACCCCGGCGCGGACCGCGCCCTACGACCGATGAAGGACCGAAGGTTCCGTGCCCGTACCTGTCATCCTCACCGGCCGCACCGTGCGGCTGGAGCCCCTCGCCGCGCACCACGCCGAGGCCATCGCCGAGGCCGGCGCCGAGGACCGTACGACCTACGCCTTCACCGCCGTGCCGCACGGCCTGGAAGCGGCCCGCGACTACGTCGCGCGGGCCCTCGCCGACCAGGCCGCGGGGCGGTCGATGGCGTTCGCGACGGTCAACGTCGCCGACGGCCGGGTGGTCGGCTCCACCCGGTTCCTCGAACTGGACTACTGGCAGGGCCCGCTGGTGTGGCCGCCCACGCCCGGCGTGCCGTTCGGTGATCCGGCGACGGCCGTCCCCGACGCCGCGGAGATCGGCAACACCTGGCTCTCGCCGCGCGCCCAGGGCACCGGCATCAACACCGAGGCCAAGCTGCTGATGCTCCGGCACGCCTTCGAGACCTGGGGCGTGCAGCGGATCTCGCTGCGCGCCGACGCCCGCAACCTGCGCTCCCGGGCCGCCATCGAGCGGCTCGGCGCGACCTCCGAGGGCGTCCGCCGGGCGCACTCGCGCGGGCTGGACGGGGTGGTGCGCTCGACCGCGTTCTACTCGATCCTGGACTCCGAATGGCCCGCCGTCCGGGACATCATCGAGCTGCGGATCGCCGCCGCCACCTCGCCGAGCGCCCCGGATCCGGCGATCAACCAGGAGTGTCTTAGACAGGGCGGCAGCGGCGCCGGGCAGCTGATGATCACGGCCTGAGGGCGGACCGTTCGCCGGTGGCGGCGGTCCTCAGGATCCAGCTCAGTGTGGTCAGGCCGTGGGGGTCCGTGGGCAGCACGGACCACCGGTGGTGGCTCGTCTCGACGACCGCCGAAACCGGACGCCGGCCACCACGGATCCTGGTGACCGCCACTTCCCAGACCGGGTGGCCGCCCCCGGGGCGGCAGATCCTGACCGAACCCTCGCGGGTGTGCACCGCCCAGCGGTGGTCCAGCGTGTCCGTGTGCCGCCCGGCCCGGAGGCGCTGCCACTGTTCGTCGGTCCACTCCACGTCGGGGACGGGATGCGAGCGCGGAACCAGCATGTCCGCGCGGCCCCGGCCGCCGGTGACGCCGCCCGGCTCCGGGAACGCCCAGCCGGGCAGCGGTTCGCGGGCGGCCATCCACTCGGCCGGGATACCGCGCGTGCCGGTGCAGGAGGCGACGACTCCCCCGGTGATCGCGGCCACGGTGTCCATGTCGCCACCGGGCGCGATCGCCTCCCATACGGCCGCCCGGTAGTCGGTCAGGTGACGGGCGGCGCACCGGAGGGCGTACGGGACGGTGTCGGCGGCTGAGGTCCGACTGCCGTTGCCGAGGACCTTCGCGGCGACCAGCGGGTCCGGTTCGGCGAGCAGGGCGATCGCCTCGATCACGCCGTTGCGCACCGCGCCGATCGGCGTGTGGAAGACGACCTCGCCCAGGAACGTCTCCGGCGTCATGGTCCCGGTCCGGGCCCGCACCGCGATCGCCGCCGCCACCGCGACGGCGATCGCGCCGTCCACGGCCTGCGGGTGGGTGTGGGTGATCACCGCCGTACGGGCGGCCAGCCGGACGACCTCGTCCAGGTCGTCCGCGTACGCCGCCCCCAGCGGGGCGACCCGCATCGCGGCGCCGTTGCCGTACGAGCCCTGACCGTCGAAGAGTTCGGCGGCCAGGGCCTTGGCGTCGCCGCCCTCGCGGATCAGCCGGAGCATCCGGTTGGCGGCCGGGCCGTAGCCGCGGTCGAAGTCGTGGCGGAGGGCGAAGGCGTGGGTGAGGTCGAAGGTGTCGATGGTGCCGCGTTCGCGCTGGGCGGCGTACACCGAGCAGGCCATCTCGGTGTCGTCGGTCCACGGCCAGGGGCCGGGCGGGTCGGTGCGGCCGGTGAAGTGGGCCCGGGCGGTTTCCGGGACGAAGAACTGGGCGCCGAGGGCGTCACCGACGGAGAGGCCGTTGAGCGCGTCGAGCGCCGGGCCGTTGGGTTCGGTCATCATGTGGGACCAAGCTCAGCGGGTCGGCGGCCGTTCCGTCAACTTCCGTTCCGTCAACCTCCGTTCCGGGACGCCCCCGGCGAGGGACGTTTCGCATACCGCCGATCCGGGCGGGCAGGCACCCGGGTATGACCTGCGCGAACCCGCTCGACCCCGTCGCCCTGCTCGGCGCCGACCAGCAGCACATCGCCACCCGGGCGCAGCTGCGCCGGCTCGGCGTGCCCTCCGGCACGATCGCCCACCGGCTGCGGCCCGGCGGGCCCTGGCAGCAGGTGCTGCCGCGGGTGATCTGCCTGCAGAACGGGCGACTGACGATCCATCAGCGCTTGCGGGCCGCCCTGGCGTACGCGAGCCCGAAAGGGCGGCAGCCGCAGCCCGGAGAGGTGCTGCTGACCGGGTTCACGGTGCTGGCGGAGGCCGGGCTGCCGAGCGCCGGGCACCCGGCCGACCTGGCCGAGGTCGAAGTCCTGATTCCGACCCAACGCCGGGTGGGCGACCGGGAGTTCGTCCGGGTGCACCGGGCATCCGGGGCGATGCCGGGAGGCTTCCAGCGGGACGACGGGCTGTGGAGCGCCACGGTCGCTCGGGCACTGGCGGACGTGGCGCCGCAGGAGACCGGGCAGCGCCGGTTCCGGGCGCTGTGCGCCGAGGCGGTGCAGCGTCGGCGCTGCGAACTGGGCGAGCTGCTCGACCAGTTGCTCGCCCGGCCGGGGGCGCTGGCGCTGCCGCAGGTGGCCCGGGCGGTGGAGGACCTGACCGCCGGGGCGCGCTCGGTGGTGGAGGGCGAGGCCCGCGAGGTGCTCGCCCACGCGGGCCTGCCGGAACCGCTGTGGAACCCGGTGCTCTTCCTGGACGGCCGGTTCCTCGCCGCGCCGGACGCCTACTGGCCGCACGCCTGCGTGGCCCTGGAGATCGACTCCCGCGCCTACCACCTGCGCCCGTCCGACCACGAACGCGGCCTGGCCCGCGCCAACCGGCTGACCGCCGCGGGCCTGCCGGTGGTGCGCGCCACCCCGGCCCAGCTGCGGCGCGACCCGGCGCCGGTGCTGCACGAGCTGACCGCCCTGGTCACCACCGGCCCGCACGGCCCGCACGGCCGGATCAGCTGGCGGCGGGCGCGGTGAACTCACCGCAGTGTCAGGCGTGCTGGGCCCCGGCCGCCTCGGCGGCGGCCACCAGCCGCTGGAGTTGGGCGAGGTGGGCGGCGAGCGCGGCGCGGCCCTCGCGGGTGGCGGCGAGCCAGGTGCGCGGGCGCTTGCCGACGTACCCCTTCTTCACCACCAGGTACCCGGCCTCCTCCAGCGCGGTGGCGGCCTTGCTGAGGACGGAGTCGGAGACCTCGCAGTGGTCCCGGACGGCGGCGAACTCGGCCTCCCGGCAGGCACCGAGGAAGGCGAGCACAGTGAGCCGGGTGGCGTGCTGGAGCAGCGGGTCGAGGGCAGTGGGCATCAGCCGGCTTCCTGCAGCCGCCGGACCCGGCGGTTGAGCCGGCTGGTGCCCGCCCAGAAGGTCAGGCCCGCCGCCAGCCCGGCGGTCCCGCCGATCCAGCGCGGGCCGCCGCCGGCCCACCAGGCGAGCACCATCGCGGCCCCCGACGCGGCGCAGACCGCGAGGACCGCCGACGCGACCGGCCCGCCGATGCCGTCCGGCATGCCCCGGCGGACGATGCCGTCGCTGCGCATGGCGAAGCGCGCGAGGCCACCGGTCAGGGCGGCGAAGCCGCCGGCGAGCCCGCCGATCACGGCGATCTGCCCGGTCTCGATGACGTGGCCGATCCCCAGGCCGTAGGCGGCGAAGGCGAAGGCGAAGGCCGGCCCGTACCAGCGGGGCAGCTCGCCCGGGCGCCGGGCGGCCGCGCCGGCCCGGTCGGCCAGGCGCAGTGCCTCGGCGGCGGACGGCGGGGTGGGAGCGGAGTCACTCATGTTTCCCCCTCGGAAAGTGACGGTGGCTCCACTGTGCCACACCCTTTCCAGGTTGGAAAGTATTTTCTGTGAGGCAAGCGCTCAGCAGCGCGGGTCGATCTCCTGGAAGGTCGCGTAGTGGTCCGGGGACCAGTACTGCTCGCCCGAGCCGCCGGTGACGACCCGTCGGGTGCCTCGGTCGTTGGAGCCGGGGGTGACCACGGTGAACTCGTGGTAGTAGCCGTTGCCCTTCTTCGGCAGGCGGCTCTCGCGGTTCTCGAAGACGATGCCGTCCCGGTTGTACGGGTAGGGGCCGTTCTTGGCGATCAGGGCGAGGGTGTCCTGGGCCTGGCTGGGCAGCTTGGTGCGGCAGACGTCGGCCAGCGCCGGGTCGGCGGGCGTCCAGGCGCCGCCGGCGGGCGGGGACGGCTTGGGAGCCGAGGATTTGGGGGCCGAGGTGCCCGCGGCGGCGGAGCTCGCGGCGGCCTTGGGGTGGGTGCTGCCGCCCCTGCCGGCGAGCAGGTACCCGACCCCGGCGAGCACGGCCAGGATCAGGACGGCCACGACGACGAGCGGGCTCTTGCTTCTGGTCATGCGGTCCAGCTTGGCAGGCGCCCGCGCCCGGACGGCCGTGTCCCACACATGACGGACACCACGCGACGGGCACCGCCCGACGGACACCACAAGGACGTACGGCCGGGCGGGAACGGACGCCGTTGTCCGTTCCCGCCCGGCCGTGTTACGTACGCCGGTTCTCCTGCGCCGAGCTCCGGTGTACGCCCTCCCGACGGGAGGGGAAGCGGTCAGTCGTACCCGCGCGTGAGTAGGGGATGCCTACCCTCTCAGCGCGAGTCGCTGCCCGCCGACTCGATGGCGGCGCGGCCTGCCTCCAGGCGCGCCACCGGGATGCGGAAGGGGGAGCAGGAGACGTAGTCCAGCCCCACCTCGTGGAAGAAGTGGACCGAGTCCGGGTCGCCGCCGTGCTCGCCGCAGACGCCGAGCTTGAGGTCGGGGCGGGTGGCCCGGCCGGCCTCGACGGCGTGCTTGACGAGCGAGCCGACGCCGTCGCGGTCGATGGTCTCGAACGGGGAGACCCCGAAGATGCCCTTCTCCAGGTAGGCGGTGAAGAACGAGGCCTCCACGTCGTCCCGGGAGAAGCCCCAGACCGTCTGGGTCAGGTCGTTGGTGCCGAAGGAGAAGAACTCGGCGGCCTCGGCGATCTGACCGGCGGTCACCGCGGCGCGCGGCAGCTCGATCATGGTGCCGAGCTTGATGTCCAGCTTGACGCCGGTGGACCGGGCGACCTCGGCGAGCACCCGCTCGCACTCGTCGCGGACCAGCTCCAGCTCCTGGACGGTGCCGACCAGCGGGATCATCACCTCGGGGCGCGGGTCCCCTCCGGCCAGCTTGCGCTCGGCGGCGGCCTCGGCGATGGCCCGGACCTGCATGCCGAACAGGCCGGGGATGACCAGGCCGAGGCGCACGCCGCGCAGGCCCAGCATCGGGTTCTGCTCGTGCAGCTTGTGCACCGCCTGGAGCAGGCGCAGGTCGTTCTCGTTCGGGTCTTTGCGGGCCTCGGCGAGGGCGACGCGCACCGACAGCTCGGTGATGTCGGGCAGGAACTCGTGCAGCGGCGGGTCGAGCAGACGGACGGTGACGGGCAGGCCGTCCATCGCCTGGAAGAGCTCCAGGAAGTCGCCCTTCTGCAGCGGCAGCAGGGTGGAGAGGGCGAGCTCGCGGTCCTTGTCGTTGTCCGCGAGGATCAGGTGCTCGACCTCCTTGCGGCGCTCCTCACCGAGGAACATGTGCTCGGTGCGGCACAGGCCGATGCCCTGGGCGCCGTAGCGGCGGGCGCGCGAGCCGTCCTCGGCGTTGTCCGCGTTGGCGCGCACGGCGAGGCGGCGGCGGCCGTCGGCGTGCGACATCAGCCGGTGGACGGCCTGGACCAGTCCTCCCTGGACGTCGGCGCCGGCGTGCAGGGTGCCCTCGAAGTACTCGACCACGGGGGACGGCAGCACGGGTACCTCGCCGAGGTAGACCTTGCCGCTGGCGCCGTCGATCGAGACGACGTCGCCCTCGTGGACCACCAGGCCGTCGGCGGTGGTGAACTTGCGGCCCTTGGTGTCGACCTCCAGCTCCTCGGCGCCGCAGACACAGGTCTTGCCCATGCCGCGGGCGACGACGGCGGCGTGCGAGGTCTTGCCGCCGCGCGAGGTGAGGATGCCCTCGGCTGCGATCATGCCGTCCAGGTCGTCCGGGTTGGTCTCGCGGCGGACCAGGATGACCTTCTCGCCGGAGCGGGACCACTTGACGGCGGTGTAGGAGTCGAAGACGACCTTGCCGATCGCGGCGCCGGGCGAGGCCGCCAGGCCCCAGCCGATCTGCTTGGACTCGGCGGTCGGGGCGAAGCGCGGGAACATCAGCTGGGCCAGCTGGCCGCCGGTGACGCGCATCAGGGCCTCGTCCAGGTCGATCAGGCCCTGGTCGACCAGCTGGACGGCGATCCGGAAGGCGGCCGCGGCGGTGCGCTTGCCCACGCGGGTCTGCAGCATCCAGAGCTTCCCGCGCTCGATGGTGAACTCGATGTCGCAGAGGTCGCGGTAGTGGTTCTCCAGCGTCTGCATGATCGCCATCAGCTCGTCGTACGACTTCTTGTCGAGCTTCTCCAGCTCGGACAGCTGCAGCGTGTTGCGGATGCCGGCGACGACGTCCTCGCCCTGGGCGTTGGACAGGTAGTCGCCGTAGACGCCCTGGGTGCCGGTGGAGGGGTCGCGGGTGAAGGCGACGCCGGTGCCGGAGTCCTCGCCGAGGTTGCCGAAGACCATGGTGCAGACGTTGACCGCGGTGCCCAGGTCGTTCGGGATGCGCTCCTGGCGGCGGTACAGCCGGGCGCGGTCGCCGTTCCAGGAGTGGAAGACGGCGTGGATGGCGAGGTCCATCTGCTCGCGCGGGTCCTGCGGGAAGGCCCGGCCGGTCTCGCGCTCGACGATTCCCTTGAACACCTCGACCAGTTCCCGGAGGTCGGAAGCGTCCAGGTCCAGGTCGTTGACGGTGCCCTTGGCGTGCTTGGCCTCTTCGAGGGCCTCCTCGAACAGCTCGCCGTCGACGCCCAGCACGGTCTTGCCGAACATCTGGACCAGGCGGCGGTAGGAGTCCCAGGCGAAGCGCTCGTTGCCCGACTGAGCGGCGAGGCCGACCACCGAGGTGTCGGAGAGGCCGATGTTGAGGACGGTGTCCATCATGCCGGGCATGGAGAACTTGGCACCGGAACGGACGGAGACCAGGAGCGGGTTGTCGGCCTGGCCGAGCTTCTTGCCCATCTCCTGCTCGAGGGCGTCCAGGTGGGCGCTGATCTCCTCGTGCAGCGAGGTGGGCTCGCTACCCGTGTCCAGGAAGACCTTGCAGGCCTCGGTGGTGATGGTGAACCCCGGAGGCACGGGGAGCCCCAGGTTGGTCATCTCGGCCAGGTTCGCGCCCTTGCCGCCAAGAAGATCCTTGAGGTCCTTGTTTCCTTCGGTGAAGGAGTAAACAAACTTCTGCTGGGACGGCACGGGTCGGTCTCCTCGTACGCGGTTGCCCTGACGCCGGAGAACATACCCATTTCGAAGGCACTTCTCTGCCCTGAATAGGCCACACGAGGCCGGTACCGAGGGGTAACCCGCTAGATCGAATGCACATAAAGGCGTTCACCTCTGTTGGTGAAATCGTCCCCCTGACGCGAGTCCGCGTTCAAGTCTTGAAGTCAAGGAAACGGAAGATCGCGCGATCCGGACGCTGGGTAGCCACCGTGGGTCGGTCGCGTTGCCCCGGCTTGATTTCCTGCACCCGGATCGGCCGATCGGCGTCGAACCGGCTTCGGGAAGCGATTCACACGCCACCTGTCCATTTCGTCCACTGACCGGCCGTCAGCCGCACCCTCGTGTGGCAAGCGTCACCAGCCCGCCTCTCGGCCCGGACGTAGGACGGCTGCGCCAATCGTCGCACTCGGTGGTGAACCGTGCCCGTCAAGTCACATCAGCAGGACAAAAAGGAGCCATCTTGTCCAGAATGGACAAGATGGCTGTGACCGGGTGGCCAGCGACCCGGGAGGGGCCATTTTGCCAGTACGGCTAGCTCATCCGCCGGAGGTGTCCGATTCGGCATCCTCGCCCGGGCGGGCGCAGTCGTACGGATCGTCCAACCAGCCCTCGGGCAGGACCACCCGACCGTTGCCGCTGGTGCGCCCGCGGGGGCCGTCCGCGCCGATCGGCCACGTCTGGGTCTGCTCCACCTGGGCCAGCGTCTCGGCCAGTTCGGTCAGCGAGGAGGAGTTCGCGAGCTTCACCCGCAGCTCCGAGCCGACCGAGAAGCCCTTGGTGTACCAGGCGACGTGCTTGCGGAAGTCGATCACGCCGCGCGCCTCGTCCCCCAGCCACTCCCCGAGCAGCTGGGCGTGGCGCACCATCGCCCGGGCGACGTAGCCGAAGTCGGGGCGGGCGTAGTCGACGTCCCCCTCGAAGATCGACACCAGGTCCCTGAACAACCACGGCCGCCCCAGGCACCCGCGGCCCACCACGACGCCGTCGCAGCCGGTCTCGCGCATCATCCGCAGCGCGTCGTCGGCCGACCAGATGTCCCCGTTGCCCAGCACCGGCACGTGTCCCGGGACGGCCTCGCGCAGCCGGGCGATCGCCGACCAGTCGGCCGTCCCCCCGTAGTGCTGGGCGGCGGTGCGGCCGTGCAGGGCGATCGCGGCCACGCCCTCCTCGGCACCGATCCGGCCCGCGTCCAGGTAGGTGAGGTGGTCGTCGTCGATGCCCTTGCGCATCTTCATGGTGACCGGCAGGTCGCCGGCGTTGGCCACGGCCTCGCGCAGGATCTCGCGCAGCAGGTTGCGCTTGTACGGCAGCGCCGAGCCGCCGCCCTTGCGGGTCACCTTGGGGACGGGGCAGCCGAAGTTGAGGTCGATGTGGTCGGCCAGCCCCTCGTCCGCGATCATCCGGGCCGCCTTGCCGACGGTCACCGGGTCCACCCCGTACAGCTGGATCGAGCGCGGCTTCTCGCTCGGGTCGAACTTGATCAGCTGCATGGTCTTGGCGTTGCGCTCGACCAGGGCCCGGGTGGTGATCATCTCCGAGACGTACAGGCCCTTGCCGCCGCTCTGCTCGCGGCACAGGGTGCGGAACGGCGCGTTGGTGATGCCGGCCATTGGCGCCAGCACGACGGGCGGCCACACCTTGATCGGGCCGATGTCCAGCGGCGCGAACTCGGGCGCGGCCTCGGTCGCGGTCGCGGGCGCGGGCGCGGGCGTGGTCTCGAGCGCGGTGGGTGCGGGCGTGGCTGTCATGCGCGGCTGACCTCGGGTAGGGGGACGGGACTCTCCATTGTCCCCCACCCGGGTGAGCGGCCGGGCTCAGGAGCGGTAGCCGATCCACAGTGAGCCCGAGCCGACCTCGGTATCCAGGGTGTTGGTGCTCGCCGCGTCGCCCAGGGCCGCGTCGATGTCGCTGTTGCCCGAGCCCGTCCGGCCGTTGATCCGGTAGTGGCTGCCCTTCGGCACAGACACGGTCACCCCGCCGGAGACGGTCCTCACCTTGACGTCCTGCGGTGCCGACGAGAAGGTCAGGTCCACCGCTCCCGAGGTGCTGGCCGCGTCCACCCGGTCCGAGGCGAGGTCCTCCCCCTCCACCTGTCCGGAGGTGGCGTGCGCGTAGACCGGTCCGGTCAGCCTGCGCAGTGTGATCGCCCCGGAGGTGCCGTCCAGCCGCACCTCGCCGGTGAGGTCCTTCACCTCGACCGCGCCCGAGGTCACCGAGCCGGAGACCGAGGTGCCGGTCGGCACCTCCAGCTCGATCGAGGCGCCGCAGTTGAAGAAGGGGAGGGAACGCCGACAGGTCACGCCGACGGTCATCGTGTCGCCGACGAAGTCGGCACGCACCTGCGGCTCGGAGACCGTCCAGTCGAGGTTCTTGCGCATGACGACCCGGTCCTCCGCACCCGCCTTGATCTTCACGGCCGCGCTGCTCGTCGAGAGCTGCAGCTTGTGAATGGAGGCGGTGTACGTCTGCTGCTCGGTCCGGTCCTGCCGGGCCACCGTGGCCAGGGCCTGTGCGCCGCCCATGACCACCACGAACACGACGGTGAGAACCCCGGTGAGCCGCCACGCCTTGGCGGCCCGGGCGCTCACGCGATCTCCAGGAAGCGCAGCACCGCCATCACCCGGCGGTGGTTGTCGTCGGCCGGCGGCAGGTCCAGCTTGGTGAAGATGGAGTTGATGTGCTTGGCCACCGCGCTGTCGCTGACCACCAGGGCGGCGGCTATGGCCGCGTTGGACCGGCCCTCCGCCATCAGCGCGAGGACGTCCCGCTCACGCGGGGTCAGCTTCTCCAGTGGGTCCTGCTTGCGACGCACCAGCAGCTGGGCGACGACCTCCGGGTCCAGCGCGGTGCCGCCCTCGGCGACCCGTTGCAGCGCGTCGAGGAAGTCGTCCACATTGGCCACCCGCTGCTTGAGCAGGTAGCCGACGCCGCTGGTGTTGGTAGCCAGCAGATCGGCGGCGTAGCGCTCCTCCACGAACTGGGAGAGCAGCAGCACGGCGACCTCCGGCCACTGCCGACGGATCACCATCGCGGCCTTGACGCCCTCGTCATGGAAGCCCGGGGGCATCCGGACGTCCGCGACCACCACGTCGGGGTGGTGCTCCTCGACCGCGGCCAGCAGTTCGTCGGCGTCCCCGACGGCGGCCACGACCTCGAAGCCCACCGCCTCCAAAACCTTGACCAGGCCGACCCTGAGCAGGACCGAGTCCTCGGCGATCACAGCGCGCACGGCAACTCCACGGTGATGGTGGTGGGACCCCCGAGGGGGCTGAGAACGGACAGCGTGCCGTCGACCGAGGCGGCGCGCTTGCGCAAACCGGTCAGCCCGGTGCCGCGCGAGGCGTCCGCACCGCCGACGCCGTCGTCGGTGACGACCAGGCGCAGCCTGCCGCCGGCAGTCCGCACGGACACGTCGACGGCGGAGGCGCGGGCATGCTTGGCGACGTTGGTGAGCGCCTCGGAGATGGTGAAGTAGGCGACCGCCTCGACGGTGGGGGCGATCCGCTCGGCCAGGTCCACGTCCAGCCGGACCGGCAACGGGGTGCGGGCGGCGACGCCGGACAGCGCCGCGTCCAGGCCTCGGTCCTCCAGCACGGCCGGGTGCAGACCGCGGACCAGGTCGCGCAGCTCGTCGATGGCCGCCTGCGCCTCCTCGTGCGCGGCGACGATCACCTCCATGGCGTCGGGCGGGCAGTCCTTGAGGGTGCGCCGGGCCAGGCCCAGGTTCATCGCCAGGGAGGTCAGGCGCTGCTGGGCGCCGTCGTGCAGGTCGCGCTCGATCCGGCGGCGCTCGGCGTCCACCGCGTCCACCAGGCCCGCCCGGGACTCGGCGATCTCCTCGACCCGGCGCTCCAGCGCCTCGGCGCGGTTGGGCCCGAGCAGGATCTGCGCCGAGCGGACCTCGAGCCAGGCGGTCAGCGTCGCCAGCCACGGCGTCACCACCAGCAGCAGCACGCCGATCACGGTGAGCGCCACGTCCAGGCCGGCCAGCTGGGCGCGCAGCCCGACTTCGAGCGGCATCAGCCAGATCCAGGCGTACAGGGTGGCCAGCGCCAGGGCGACGCCCCAGAGGTAGACGACGGCCAGCGCGCCGACCGCCAGGGCCGGACCCACCAGCAGGTGGTAGGTGATCTGACGCCAGCTCAGACCGATCCGCAGCCAGCGCAGCCGCACCGTCGCGGGCTTGCCGGGGGGCGGCACCTCCACTCCGTACAGGGCGCGCAACCGGCTGCGTTGGACACCGGTGAGCCAGCGCGTGCAGACCAGCACGACAGCGAGGACCGGGAACAGCAGCGACGATGTGGTGACGGCCCCCCAGACGGGAAGGGCCAGGGGTATCCCGGCGGCTATGAAGCGCGCGTCCCGCCAGGCCTCCGGCGACCACGGAGGGCGCCGCAGGCTCCTGACGAGCGCTCGGCGCCACGTGGTGGAGGGGCTGAAGGACATGGCGGACAGCGTAGGACGTAGTGATCAAGAACCGCCATGAAGAGGGGTGCCGGGTGGGGGTGTATCTGGCTACACCCCCGATTCGGTGTGGAGCACCACCGACAAGCGGCCCCCGCCGCGGAAGGCTTGGGGCCATGACGAGCACCGCATCGCACTCCGCCACTCCGCCGCACGGGCGGCCCGTCCCCGGGGACCACGGGGGTGTTCCCGGGGGCGCGCTTCGCCCGGCGCCGGGGCCGGAGGGGTCGCTGCCCACCGGGGCCGGGCCCTGGTCGGTCCGCAGCGTCGGTCCCGGCCGCGGCCGGGCCGCGCTGGAGCTGTACCAGCACGGCGAGTTGGCCGACGTCCTGGTCGCTGCCCGGCTCGCGCCGCAGCTGGTGCGCGGCGCGCGGCGCAGCCCGTCCGCCGGGCGCGGTTCGCACGTGCTCGCCTGGGGGCTGCTGCCCGCCGACGGCGCGACTCCCTCGGTGGTGTTCACCGGCGGGTGGCGGCCGTTCCGTACGTTCCGGGCGGCGGCGGCCGAGGTGGTCACGGTGGCCGGGGTGTTCTGGCTTGCCTGGGCCGAGGGGCCGTACGACACGGTGCTGGTCGAGCACCCGGCGGGCGGCGGCGCCGAGCGGCTGGCGCTGCAGCGGGTGCGGGAGCGGCGGGTTCGGGTCCGGCGGGCGGCGGCGGTCGGGGGTGCGGCATGACCACGGCCGTCCTCCACGGCGCAGCGGCGTTCGCGCTGCCGGAGCGGTTCCGGCAGCTGCCCCGGCTGGCGGCCTTCGCCCTGCTGCCCTGGCTGATGCTGCTGGCCGTCAACCACGAGACGCCGTGGGTGGTGCTGGACCTCGCGGAGTTCGCCGCCCTGCTGTCGCTGGACGCGCTGCTGCGCCGGCGCAGTGCCGCCGCCCCCTGGCTGGGCGGGGCGGTGGCGCTGCTGCTGGCCGGGGACGCACTGGCCGACACCGCCTGCGCCGGGCCGGGGCACGCGGTGCTCGCCGCGCTGGTGATGGCGTGCTGCGTCGAACTGCCGCTGGCGGCGGTGTGCGTGCTGCTCGGGCGCGAGGCGATACGCGGCTGAGCGCCGGACAGCTTCCGACGCTTAACGCTGGGCCGGGAGCTCGTCCATCAGGACGCGGGTCTCGTCGTCCAGCGGGGTGTAGCTGATCAGGCGCGTGCCGAGCCGGGGACCGAGCCAGAAGTTGGTGTAGCTGCAGCGCAGCAGGCCCACGCCCGGCACCAGGAAGCGCTTGATCCCGTTGCCCGGCCCCATCACCTCGTGCCGCTGCCACTCCTCCTCGAAGTCCGGCGAGGCCTTGCGCAGCCGGGCCAGCAGCGCCTTCCAGGCCGGCTCGGCGGAGTGGTCGGCCATCGCGGCGCGGAACCGGGCCACCATGCCGATCCGTTCCGTCCGGTAGTCGATCAGCACCTCGCGGAAGCGCGAGGGGGTGAACGCCAGCCACATCAGGTTCCGCTCCTCGACGGGCAGTTCGCGGAGGTCGCCGACCAGCGCGGAGTACGGCGCGTTGTGCGCCAGGATGTCGTAGCGGGAGTTGACCACCGCGGCCGGGTACGGCGCCAGCTGATCCAGCACCAGGCGCACGCTCGGGGTCACCGAGGGGCACTCCGTCACCGGCGCCGGGTCCTCCGCGCCGGCCAGGGTGAACAGGTGCGCCCGCTCGCTCGGGTCCAGCAACAGCGCCCGGGCCACCGCGTCCAGCACCTGGGCGGACACCTGGATGTCCCGCCCCTGTTCCAGCCAGGTGTACCAGGTCACGCCGACGGCGGCCAGCTGCGCCACCTCCTCGCGGCGCAGCCCCGGCGTACGGCGGCGGCCGGTCATCGGCAGGCCCACCTGCTCGGGCGCGATGCGCTCGCGGCGGCTGCGCAGGAACGCCGCCAGGTCGTGTCGGCGGGCCTCGTCCGGGGTGCCGCGGTGCGGTCCGGCGACAGCGGGACGGGCTTGCGCGGCCGGGGTCATCAGGCTCATGCTCCCCAGCATGCGGCACGCCGCAGCCTGTTGCCAGGTACTTCTTATACCTGGATAACCACACTCTGGTACCAGGGTACGAAGCGGCGGATCGTATGACCCGTGACTCAACAACTCGCCGTCGCCCCGGCCCCGACCCGGACCGCCCCCGTAGCCGCTCCCCACACCCCCACCCTCGGCACCGCCGGACTGGTCACCGTCCTGCTCGGCGCGTTCCTGCCGATGCTCGACTTCTTCATCGTCAACGTCGCCCTGCCCACCATCGACAAGGACCTGGCCGCCGGACCCGCCGTCCTGGAACTCGTCGCCGCCGGCTACGGCATCGCCTTCGCCGTCCTGCTCGTCCTCGGCGGGCGGCTCGGCGACATCTTCGGCCGCCGCCGGCTCTTCGTCGTCGGTGCCGCCACCTTCGCCCTCACGTCGCTGGCCTGCGGCCTCGCCCCCGACGCCTGGTCCCTGGTCGCCGCCCGGGCCGCCCAGGGCGCCTCGGCCGCGCTGCTGATCCCGCAGGTGCTCGGCACCATCACCGCCGCCACCGACGGCGCCCGGCGAGGCCGCGCGCTCAGCGTCTACGGCGCGGTCGGCGGCATCTCCGTGGTGATCGGGCAGGTGCTCGGCGGGATGCTGGTCGCCGCCGACGTGTTCGGCACCGGCTGGCGCTCGGTCTTCCTGCTGAACGTGCCGTTCGCGCTGCTCGCCGTCGTCCTCGCCGTCCGGTACGTGCCGGAGAGCCGGGCCACCCAGGCCGCCGCGGTGGACGTGCCCGGCACCGCCCTGCTCACCGCGACCCTGCTCTCGCTGCTCGTCCCGCTGATGGAGGGCCGGGCGGCCGGCTGGCCGCTCTGGTCCTGGGTGCTGCTCGCCCTGTTCCCGGTGTTCGCGACCGCCTTCGCCCTGGTCGAGCGCCGCGCCGAACAGCGCGGGGCCGTCCCGCTGGTGCCGCCCACCCTGCTGCAGATCCCCGAGATGCGGCGCGGACTCGGCATCGCCGTCCCCTACTTCGCGGGCTTCGGCGGCTTCATGTTCGTCATCGCGGTCGCCCTCCAGCAGGGCCTCCAGCTCGGCGTGGTCGCGGCCGGCTGGGCGCTCGTCCCGATGGCCGTCGGCTACTTCACCGCCTCGCTCTCCGGCCCGCGGCTGATCGGGCGCTGGGGCAGCCGGGTGCTCAGCGCCGGCGCCGTCATCCAGGCCGTCGGTCTCACCACCATCGCGCTGACCGTCCTCGCCGACGCGGACCACTTCTCCCCGCTGCGGATGGCACCCGGCGTCGCCCTCGCGGGCATCGGCCAGGGCCTGATCGGCACCCCGCTGTTCCGGGTCGTCCTCTCCAAGGTGCCCGCCGCCCGGGCCGGCGTCGGCAGCGGCGTCCTCGCCACCAGCCAGCAGTCGAGTCTCGCCCTCGGCGTCGCCACCCTCGGCACCCTCTACCTCTCCCTCTCCCCCAGCCTCGGCATGGGCCGCGCGCTCGCCCTGTGCCTGGGCATCCAGTTGCTCGGCTCCTTCACCGTGCTGTACCTGACCACCCGCCTGCCCCGCTCCATCGGCTGAGCCCCAGGGGCCACGGGCCCAGGGCGACGGCGTACGGCCCCGCGACCGGTTCCTCCGGTCGCGGGGCCGCTTCCTTCCGTGTCCCCTTCTCCACGCGTGCAGCCCGTCGAGCCAGCGGCCGACCGGCTTCCCGGGAGGGGATGACGCTCATGAGGGTGAAATCGACGCACACTGCTCACGGTCGCCGCACGGTCCGCCCTACCGTGAGTCGTATGACAGCCAGAGTTCCCATCCGGCAGCTCCAGCAGCACGCCAGCGAATTGATCGACCGGGTCGCGGCCGGGGAGCGTGTCGAGATCACCCGAAACGGGCGGCTGATCGCCGTGCTCTCGCCACCCGACCCCGAGCAGCGGGTGCTGGAGGACCTCGTGCGCGACGGCACCATCGACCCGGAGAACGCCGCCACCGCGCGTGGACTGGCCGACTGGACCCCGCCCACGGTCGACGTCCGGCTCCCGTCCGCCAGCGAGGCCCTGCACAGGATGCGCGAGGAAGAAGACCGTTGATCTACTTCGACTCCTGCGCGCTCCTCAAGCTCCTGGTTACGGAAACCGAGTCCGCCGCGCTCCGCACGTTCCTCTCGTCGCACGGCTCCGAGGGACATGCGACCAGTGCCCTGGCCCAGGTCGAAGTCCCGCGCGCGCTCATCCGGGTCGGCGCGCCGCAGCAGGTGCTGGATGCCGCGGCGGACCTACTGGACCGCGTGCTCCGCGTCCGCCTGTCCGACCCGGTCCTTCGGGCCGCCAGCCGCTTCCCCACCCGGCACCCGCGCACGCTCGACGCCATTCACCTCGCCAGTGCCGAGCACCTGGAACACGCGCTCACCGCCTTCGTCACCTACGACAAGCGCCTCGCCGAAGCGGCCGACGAACGCGACCTGCCGGTCACCGCGCCGGGCTGGGTGCCGGGCGCCGAGCCCGGCGGAAGTCCCGCATAGCAACCATCAGCCCGGTGTCGGCCCGTCGCCGGGCGCCAGCGAGCCGATGAAGCCATCCAGTCGTGCGACGACCTCGCGCAGGGTGTCGACCGAGCCGACCGGGTCGTGGGGCAGTTCGAGGCCGTGGTCGGCGGCGGGGAGTTCGAGGACCTGGTGGCCGGTCGAGTCGGCGACGGTGCGGCTCCACAGGTCGTCGGCGCTGCCGCCGATGAGGAGGGTAGGGGCGCAGGCCCGGTGGAGGGCGCGGGTCACGTGGTCGAGGGTCAGTACGGGGGTCAGCCAGGCGGCCGCGAGGTTCCGGTCGGCGGCGAGCCCGGCGGCGAAGCTGCCCAGTGACTTACCGACCAGCAGTCGGCAGGCGCCGTGTTCGGCGTCGACCGCTTCGGCGACCTGCCGTTCGACCCAGTCGATCCGGTCGTCCGTCGTGAACTCGCGGAAGGCGTCCGGAACATGCCACCACAGTTCCTGGACCGTCCAGCCGTGCCGCTGGAGCACGGAGCCGGCGAAGTGCAGCAGCGGGCGGGCGGGCGAGTAGCCGACGCCGGGGATGACCAGGGCGACCCGGTCGGGGTCGCCGTCCAGACGGGTGGGAAGACCGAGGGCGGCAGGAGAGGACATGAGCGCAGGCTACCCGCCGAACTGCCCTGCACCGGAGGGCGCTTGGCACTTCACGCCCGACCGGCCCCGGGCAGGGCCGACTGGGAGCGGGTGGCGGCCACCGCGAGGGTGCCGGCCAGGGCGATCGAGGCGAAGACCGCCAGCGCCCCGGTGGTACCGACCGCGCCGGCCAGTGCGCCGCCCAGCAACGCTCCCACCGGCACCACGAGCTGGCCGATCGAGCGGGACAGTCCGAGCACCCTCCCCAACTGCTCTGGCGGGGACAGGCGTTGCTGGATGGTCACCCAACTGACGCTCCAGACCGTCGCGCAGAACCCGAACACCAGCTGGTAGGTGATCAGCACCGGGAGCGCGGCCCCGAGCGAAGCCAGCGGGATCAGGAACAGGGCGCCGGCGGCGAGCGGACCGAAGAGCGGGATCACCCTGGTCAGGCCGACGCGCCGGACGACCCGCTTCGCGGTGAACACCGCCGTCACCGCGGCGATGCTGTAGACGGCCTGGGTCAGCCCGAGTTCACCGGGGCCCAGGTCCACGACCTGGTAGGCGAAGTAGACGAAGAGGCCGCCGAGCCCGGCCCCGCCGAGGTTGAGGGCGGCCGCGGCGATGGCGAGCCGGGCCAGCAGCGGCTGGTCGCGCAGGACGTCGATCCCCTCCCGCAGCGAATCGGCGATCCCGGGACGCGCCGCCGCCCGCTCCGGCTCCTCGTCCCGCCGGAGCCGGGGGAGGCTCATGGCCAGCGCGGACAGCCCGTAGCTCACCGCGTCCGCCACCATCGCGGTGGCCGCGCCCACCGCCTGTACCAGCGCGGCCGCCAGCCCCGGCCCGGCGATCTGACCGGCCGAACGGGCCCCGGCCAGCTTGGCGTTGACCGCCACCAGGCCGTCCCGGGGCACGAAGTCGGCCACCACGGTCGGCACCGCGATGGCGGTGACCCCGCCCAGCGCACCGGAGACGGCCGCGACCGCATAGAGCTGGACCAGGGTCAACGCGCCGACGGCATGGGCCAGCGGGACGGTGGCGACCAGCAGCAGCTGGACGACGTCCACCGCGATCAGCAGCCGCCGACGGGAGGCGACCCGGTCGACCAGCACCCCGGCGAACGGCCCGGTCAGCCCCTGGATCCCGTACTCCAGGGCGAAGACCAGCGAGGCCGCCAGCGGTCCGGCGTCCAGCAGGAGGATCGCCAGCGTGGGCAGCGCCAGCGCCGTGACCTGGGTGCCCGCCACGCCGACGCCCTGGGAGAACATCAGGGCGGCCACGGCCCCGCGGGAGGAGGGAGCGGTGACCTCGGATGCGGCTCCCGGGCTGTCATCTGCCATGCGCCTCAAGCTACTTCATTCCGTCGAGGTGCGGCGGCCCTTACCGCGCCACGCTGGTTCGTGCAATGATCAGGCCCGGAGGGGAAGGGGATTCCATGGGCTTCGTTCTCGTGTTCCTGGTCGCGCTGGTGGCCACCGTCGTCGGCACCACCCTGTTCCTGGTGCGGCGGGAGCGGGCCCGCCGGCACTGGGCGGGCGAGATCGAGGGCCTGTCGGTCGAGCAGCACCGGACCGCCCAGGCCGCCCAGATGCGCAGCACCTACACCAGCGTGGCCGTCCACAACGGCCACGGCCTGTTCACCGACGACCTGCACAAGCACCACCCCTGAGGGCGCCCGGGGGCGGACGGAAACCCGGTGCACCGGCCAGCCTCCCCGCGCGACACTACCCGCATGACCTCCGAAGCCGTCCGGACACCGCAGCAGCGGGCCCTCGACCACGTGGCCGCGCTGTCCTCGGGCCCGCCCGTCGATCCGACCCTGCGGGTGACCCTCAACTTCCACCCGGACCGCTCCTCCCACGGCAGGCCGATCCTGGACGCCCTCGCCGAGGGCGGCGTCTACCTCTCCCAGTTCGCCACCGGCACGAGCAACGGCGGCCTGACCGCCCACCCCGGCGGGGACCGGTGGCGGTGGGAGAGTCGGATCTTCGACCGCGCCTACGACGAAGCCGCGCCCGCCGAACGGCCCGCCTACGGGGCGCTGGACTACCGCCGCAAGCCGGTCGGCGCCGCGCCGCGCTTCGGCTCCGCCCACTTCCGGCTCGCCGCCCACGCGCTGGAGCGCACCACCTTCTGCTACCCGGACAGCTTCCTGGAGCCGGAGGACTTCGGCACCGCGGACCGCATGCGGCTGGTCGAACTCGCCCTGGCCGACCGCCAGGACGCCCTCGACGACTACATCGAGGCGCAGGTCCACGGCCCGGTCCGGCTCGCCCGGGACATCGAGGCCCTGGTGCTGGACCCGTGCTACCGGGGCACGGCCGTCGAGGAGTCGGCCCGCCGCCTCCCCTGCCCGGTGGAGTGGCACCCCGGATTCCGGCTCACCGTCCAGGAGCTCCGTCGGCACCCCGGCTACCGCGGGCAGGAGTTCGTCGACCTGGGTACGCAGATCGCCGTGGACGGCCTGCTCGATCCGCGCATCGTCGGCGCCGCCGCCGAGGCCGGCCGGCACGACCCGCAGGCGGTCAAGAAGGTGTGGCACTACCTCGCCCGCTTCGGCGCACCCGCGGCGAACGCCACTGTGGCGGGCTGAGCGACCTTCACGGCCGGAGGGGTCCCGACACCCCCGGCGCCACCAGCGCTCCCAGCGCCGCCGGCCGCACCGCGCCCGCGGCGGTCGAGCCGAGCAGCAGGGCGGACAGGTCGTGCGGCGGCGCCGGTTCCCCGGTCGGGGCCGCCGCCGTGATGCGGTCAAGCCGGAAGCCCCGGCCGGCCTGCCGGGTGCGGCACCAGGCGATCAGGTACCACTTGCCGTCGGCGGTGAGCAGCCCGGCCGGTTCGACCAGCCGGTCGCTCTCCCGCCCGACCGCGTCCAGGTAGGACAGCCGCAGCACCGTGCTCTCGGTGAGGGCCCGCTCGACGGCCGTGCGGACCGACTCGGCGGAGCGGGCCGGCAGCGCGACGATCCGGGCGGCGAGGTCCCGGGCCGCCGTGGAGGCGGGGCCGCTCATCGAGGCCGTGATCTTCTGCGAGGCCGTACGGGCCGCCCCGGCGTACGGGGCGGAGGCGTCGGCCGCCGCCAGCGCGGTGACCAGGGCGGAGGCCTCTTCGGGGGTGAAGCGGATCGGCGGGAGGGTCATCGCCGGGTCGATCGACCAGCCGCCGCCGCGCCCGGTGATGGTGCGCACCGGAACGCCCGCCGTCATCAGCGCCTGGAGGTCGCGCTGTACGGTGCGAGTGCTCACCTCGAAGCGGGCGGCGAGCGCGGCGACCGTCAGGGGCCGGGGCGCCGCCGCGCGCAGCTCCTCCACCAGTGCGTAGAGCCGGGGGGTGCGATCCATGCGGCCGACGCTACCGTCCTGCGGCCGCCAGGAAGTCCCGCTCCCGCCGGTGCTCGCGCTCGGTGACGGCCAGCGGGAACAGGGTGAAGCCGTGCATCGCGCCGGCCACCACGTCGAGTCGGACGGGCGCACCGGTCGCCCGCCACCGCTGGGCGAGGAAGCGCGAGTCGTCCAGCAACGGGTCCTCAGTGCCGACGACCATCCGGGCCGGCGGCAGGCCGGTCAGGTCGGCGTACAGCGGGGAGACCTTCGGGTCGCGGCGCTGCTCGGGGGTCATACCGGGCGTGAACAGCTCGTAACTCCCCTTGAGCGACTCGGAGTTGCTCAGCAGCCGTCGCGAGCCGAACAGCCGCTGACTGGGCGTCATCGACAGGTCGTACGGACCGAAGGCCAGGTGGGCGGCCCGGAACGCGCCGGTGAGGCCGTGCCGGTCGCGCAGGCGGAGCAGAGTCAGGACGGTGAGGTGGGCGCCGGCCGACTCGCCGCCGATCAGCAGCCGCCGGGTGCCGAACTCGGCCTCGGCGTGCTCCACCAGCCAGCGGGCGGCCGCCTCGCAGTCGTCGGGCCCGGCGGGGAAGGGATGCTCGGGCGCCAGGCGGTAGTCCACGCTGACCACGGCCAGCCGGGCGTCGGTGGCCAGGCGCCACAGCTTCTCGTCCTGCCCGCCCGCCGAGCCGAAGGCCCAGCCGCCACCGTGGATGTGCAGGTACACGCCGTCGACGTGCTCGGGAACGAAGATCCGGACCGTGACCCCGCCCGGCAGGCCGCGGTCGCGGCCCTGCGGCAGCCGCACCGGGGGCGTGTCGCCGCCGAGGCGGTTGGTCCGCAGGTGTTCGAGTGTCGCGGGGTCCAGGGTCCGCCCGCGTGGCGGGCGGAGCGCGGCGGCGGCCTCGAACTGCTCGTTGAAAGCCAGGGTCTCGGTGAGGCAGTCCTCGTCGGTGATCGTCATGAGCCGATCCTGACGTCCGTCCGCGACAGCCCAGTGTCACCCTTTTCCAGTGACCCGTGTCACACTCCCCAGGGCTCGGCGCCGCCCGCGCCGCGGCGGCACGTGGGTGATCGAGCCCCGGGACGCCGTCGGCCCGACGGCCACGTCCGTCCAGGTCGGGCCGGCAGGCGGTCATCGCCCGGCCCCCGCCTGACCCGGCACGGTTCACGGCGGCTCCCCAGGAGGGCGGACGGCGGGCCGGCCCGACGGTTCGCTGCCCCGTCCGCCGGCTCCGGACCAGTCCGCCGTTGCTGAAATCCGGTGGTCCGACCGTCGTACGGCGTCCGAGAATCGCCGGATGACCCACGACGATCAGATCGACTGGGGGCGCCTGCGCGCGGCCCGACGGGCGTGCACCCGCCTGCTCTCCGGCAGCCGCCCCCTCACCATCCACGAGCGGCTCACCGCCCTCACCGCCGCGGTCGAGCCGGACGTCCGCCCCGACTTCTACGGCGACGGCGGCCCGGTCGGCGAGCTGGAGGAGCGCACCGCCGCGCTCCTCGGCACGGAGGACGCGGTCCTCTTCCCCACCGGCACCATGGCCCAGCAGGTGGCCCTGCGCTACCACGCCGAGCGGGCCGGCAACCGGGCCGTCGCCCTGCACCCGCTCAGCCACATCGAGCGGCACGAGCGCCACGCCCACACCCAGCTCACCGGCCTGCGCGGCCTCTGGCCCACCACCGAACAGCGCCAGCCGACGCCGGAGGAACTCCGAGCCCTCGGCGAGCCCTTCGGCACCCTGGTGGTCGAACTCCCCCTGCGGGACCCGGGCTACATCCTCCCCACCTGGGACGAGCTGACCGAACTCACCGCCGCGGCCCGGGAATCCGGTGCCCGGGTGCACTTCGACGGCGCCCGGCTCTGGAACACCACGGCCCACTTCGGCAAACGGCTCGACGAGATCGCCGCGCTCGCCGACAGCGTCTACGTCTCCTTCTACAAGGACCTCGGCGGCATCAGCGGCGCCGCCCTGGCCGGGAACAAGGCCCTCACCGCCTACGCCCGCACCTGGCGCCACCGCTACGGCGGACAGCTCTACCAGCAGTGGCCTGCCGCCCTCTCCGCACTCTCCGGGCTGGACACCGAACTCCCCCGGCTCGCCGGCTACACCGCCCACGCCGCGACGCTCGTACCCGCCCTGGCCGCCCTCCCCGGCGCCCGCGTCCACCCGGCCGCGCCACCCACCCACGAGTTCCAGCTCTGGCTGCCGCACTCCGCGAAAACCCTGAACGCCGCCGCCCTCGCCCTCGCCGAGCAGGAGAAGACCTGGTTCCTGGATTGGACCGACGCCGCCCCCGGCCTCGCCATGGCCGAGGTGAGCCTGGAAGGGCCGGCGCAGGACTGGACACCGCAGGAGGTCACCGAAGTCGGACTCCGCCTGCTGGAGTTGGTCGCGGCCGGGAGCGGAGGCCCCGCCGCCCGGCAGGCCTGAGCGGCGACATCACCGGGACCCCACCGGCAAAGGGTTGGCAGGCGCCCGACCCTTTGTGTCAGAATGACGATTATGAGCAAGCAGCATGTGGGGGACCTCGCCGACGTCCGTGACCGCGAGGAACTGGCGGCCCTGATGGCCGCCGGGGCGCGGCCGAAGTGGGTGATGTTCTGGGGGCACACCGTTCGCAAGGGCGGTGCGGTGCGGCACGAGTGCCTGAGCCAGTGGTGGCCCGGGCGGTTCACCGTCGACGGGGTGACGTATGCCTCCGCCGAGCACTGGATGATGGCCGGGAAGGCCCGGATGTTCGGGGACGAGGCCGTCGAGCAGCGGGTGCTGGAGGCCCGTACGCCCGCCGAGGCGAAGAAGCTGGGCCGACTCGTCAAGGGCTTCGACGAGAAGACCTGGACGGCGGGCCGGTTCGACCTGGTGGTCGAGGGGAACGTCGCGAAGTTCGGCCAGGACGAGGCCCTGCGGGAGTACCTGCTGAGCACCGGCGGTCGCGTCCTGGTCGAGGCCAGCCCGCTGGACCGGATCTGGGGCATCGGGCTCGCCGCGGACGACATCCGGGCCGAACGCCCGCTGGAGTGGCGGGGGTTGAACCTGCTGGGCTTCGCACTGATGGAGGCGCGGGCGCGGCTGGCCGACTGAGGCCGGTCGCCACGCCCCCGGCCCGCGCCTCCGGCCCCACCCCCCGGCCCGCACCACGGGGCGACCCTCCCCCGGAGCCCGACCGGCGCACTTCGCGCAACGGCCGCCCCCCGCACGCTCCTTGACATCACTCGGGTAGGACTGGTCGCGCTCCCGTAACTCCTTCGCCACATTCCGACGCCAGGATGGCCCGCAGTCAGGGTTCAGATGGACAGGTTGGGGCGATCATGCGCATGCGGTCGACGGAAGAATCCGCAGGCCAGCAGCCGGAGGGCGAGCAACGGGCCGCCGAACTCCGGGCAGAGTTGGACGAGTTGCTCAGCGCGAGCCGCTACGCGGGCCAGCGCGAACGGCGGCTGAACGAGGCGATACGGGCGGCCCCGGGCCGCCGGCGCCCGGACGGCGACCTGCTGCGGCAGCTCGCCCAGGCCCGCACCCTCCGCGAGGGCCTGGGCGCACGCTGCCTCCAACTGAGCGACGAACTCCATGAGTTGGAGTCCCACCTGAGACAGCGGCAACACCCGCAGCCCACTCGGCCCCCGCAGCCCCCACCGCCCCCGCAACCGCCGCTCCCCCCGGAGCCGCAGCCCCGCCCGGCCCCGACGCCACCGCCGCCGACCCGGCCCGACCTCGGCGCCCTCAGCGAGCGGATCACCGGCCTTCACCGGCGCGGCGCCTCCCCCGAGGCCGAGGAGCTGCTGAACCAGGCCGCCGCCCGCCTCGCCCCCGCCGACACGGCGCTCCTGGTCGGGATGCTCTCCCGGCGCGGCCCGACGGGCGCCTCGCTCCGCCTGGCCCGCACCGCCGCCGGTGGCGCCCCGGAGCACGCGGTCGCCGTACTGGCGGAGCTGCGCGAACTGGGCCTGGCCGAGGAGGCCGCCGAGCTGTTCCACGCGTTCCGGACCTACCCGGCATCCGCCGTCCCCGCTCTGCTCGCCGCCCTGGAGCGGGCCGGGCAGCACGCCGACTGCGCCACCCTGCTCTGGGAGTGGGGCTCGGCCCCGACACCGGAGCTGACCTCCCTCGCCGCCCGCCTCCAGCAGCACGGCCGCCCCACCGACGTCCGGACCCTGCTGCGCCAGGCCGCCGGGCGCCCCACCGCCGACCTCGCCGGCCTCGCCACGGAGCTGCCGCCCGCGCTCGCCACCCTGCTGCTGCACGAGCTGGCCACCCTGCGCCCGACGGTCGAACTAGTGCGCCTGGCCGCCGCACTGGACGGCCGCCCGGACCTCTACGGGCAGCTGCTGGCCGCCCTGCTCGCCGACGACTGCCGCCACCGCACCACCCTGGCCGCACTGCGCAGCGCCGGCCTGCCGACCGCCCTGCCGGGCGCCCAGCGCTCCCGCTGGGGCCGCCGGTAGCGCTCCGCACAAGCAGAAGCCCCCGCCCGCCCCCCACGAAGGAGGACGGCCGGGGGCTCCCCGGGGTACGGCCTCAGCAGCCGATCAGACGGGCCGCCAGGTAGCCCTTCACCTGGTCCAGCGACACGCGCTCCTGCGACATGGTGTCGCGGTCGCGGACGGTCACCGCGTTGTCCTCGAGGGTGTCGAAGTCGACCGTGACGCAGAACGGCGTGCCGATCTCGTCCTGGCGGCGGTAGCGCTTGCCGATCGCGCCGGCGTCGTCGAACTCGACGTTCCACGCGGTGCGCAGGTCGGCGGCCAGGCCGCGGGCCTTCGGGGAGAGGTCCGCGTTGCGCGACAGCGGCAGCACCGCGACCTTGACCGGGGCCAGGCGCGGGTCGAGCCGCATGCCGACGCGCTTCTCCATGACGCCCTTGGCGTTCGGCGCCTCGTCCTCGAAGTAGGCGTCGATCAGGAAGGCCAGCATGGCGCGGTTGAGGCCGGCCGCCGGCTCGATGACGTACGGGAAGTACCGCTCGCCGCTCTCCTGGTCGAAGTACTTGAGGTCCTGGCCGGAGGCCTCGCTGTGCACCCGCAGGTCGTAGTCGGTGCGGTTGGCGACGCCCTCCAGCTCCGAGAACTCGCTGCCACCGAAGTTGAAGCGGTACTCGATGTCCACCGTGCGCTTGGCGTAGTGGGAGAGCTTCTCCTTCGGGTGCTCGAAGAAGCGCATGTTCTCGGTGCGCAGGCCGAGGTCGACGTACCAGTCCCAGCGCTGCTGGAGCCAGTACTCGTGCCACTGCTCGTCCTCGCCCGGCTTGACGAAGAACTCCATCTCCATCTGCTCGAACTCGCGGGTGCGGAAGATGAAGTTGCCGGGGGTGATCTCGTTGCGGAAGCTCTTGCCGGTCTGGGCGATGCCGAACGGTGGCTTCTTGCGCGAAGTGGTCTGGACGGCCCTGAAGTTGGTGAAGATGCCCTGGGCGGTCTCCGGGCGCAGGTACGCCAGGCCGGCGGCCTCCTCGGTGACGCCGAGGTGGGTCTTCAGCATGCCCGAGAAGTCCTTGGGCTCGGTGAACTGGCCCTTGGTGCCGCAGTCGGGGCAGTTGACGTCCTTGAGGCCGTTCGGCGGCGGGAAGCCGTGCTTGGCCTCGTACTTCTCCTCGAGGTGGTCGGCCCGGTGGCGCTTGTGGCAGGACATGCACTCGGTCAGCGGGTCGTTGAAGGTGGCGACGTGGCCGGAGGCCTCCCAGACCTCGCGGGCCAGGATCACCGACGAGTCGAGTCCGACGACGTCCTCACGGGCCTGGACCATCGCGCGCCACCACTGGCGCTTGATGTTCTCCTTGAGCTCGACACCCAGCGGTCCGTAGTCCCAGGCGGCACGCGTGCCGCCGTAGATCTCGCTGCAGGGGTAGACGAAGCCACGGCGCTTGCTCAGGCTGACGATCGTGTCGATCTTGTCGGCGGCCACAGTGCTCTCTTCAGTACGTACGGCACGGTCAGGGCACGGCTGGTTGCGCGTACCCGAATACCTCAGGTTACCGGCCAGACGGGTACGGGGTTCAAATCGGTATCGTCCGGCACCCTCCAGCCATGGCCACCTCCCGTTCACCCATCCGAGTGATTTGACAATCATTTCCAATTCAGATGAGAATGATTGTCATGATGATCGGACTGCCTGGACGCCGGACCCGCACCACCATCGCCCTGACCGCCACCGCCCTCGCGGCCTCGCTGGCCCTCACGGCCTGCGGCGGGAGCAGCAGCGCCAAGGGCACGGACGGCAAGCTGAACGTCGTCGCCTCCTTCTACCCGATGGAGTTCCTGGCCCAGCAGATCGGCAGGGACCACGTCTCGGTCACCGACCTCACCGCACCCGGCGTCGAGCCGCACGACCTGGAGCTCACCGCCAAGCAGGTCGCCGGCGTCCAGAAGGCCGACGCGATCCTCTACCTCAAGGGCCTGCAGCCCACCGTCGACCAGGCCGTCGACCAGTCGTCCGCCAGGACGAAGATCGACGCCACCGCCGCCAGCCCGCTGGTCGACCACCACCTCGACGAGGGCGCCGAGGGCGGCGACACCCACCAGGGCAAGGGCCCGGCCGGCGACCCGCACATCTGGCTCGACCCGGCCCGCTACGCCGCGATCGCCAAGGGCGTCGGCGACGGCTTCGCCAAGGCCGACCCCGCCCACGCCGAGGACTACAGGAAGAACACCGACGAGCTGGTCACCCGGCTCACCGCCCTGGACCAGGAGTTCCAGGCCGGACTGAAGGACGCCAGGACCAGGACCTTCGTCACCAGCCACGCCGCCTTCGGCTACCTCGCCGACCACTACGGCCTCACCCAGGTCGCCATCAACGGCGTCGACCCGGAGTCCGAGCCCACCCCGGCCCGCCTCGCCGAGGTGCAGAAGGCCGCCAAGGACAACGGCGTCACCACGATCTTCTTCGAGACCCTGGTCAGCCCCAAGCTCGCCGACACCGTCGCTAAGGACCTCGGCCTCAAGACCGCCGTCCTGGACCCGCTGGAGGGCGTCAAGGACCCCTCCAAGGACGACTACCTCACCGTCATGAAGCAGAACCTGGCCAACCTCCGGGCCGCCCTCGGCGCACCGAGCACCACCCCCACCCCCGCGAGCTGACGGGACACCACCATGACCGACCCGATACCCCCGGCCGTCCGCCTCCGTGACGCCGTCGCCTCGCGCGGCGGTCGGCCGGTGCTGCGCGGCGTCGACCTCACCGTCCGACCGGGCGAGGTCGTCGCCCTGCTCGGCGCCAACGGCTCCGGCAAGTCGACCACCGTCAAGGCCGTGATCGGCTCCGTGCCGCTGGAGCAGGGCACCCTGGAGCTGTTCGGCACCCCGTACGGCTCCTTCCGCGCCTGGCACCGGATCGGCTACGTCCCGCAGCGCACCACCGCCGCCTCCGGCGTCCCTGCCACCGTGCGCGAGGTGGTCTCCACCGGACGGCTGGCGCAGCACCGGCTGCTGCCCTTCCGCCGCCGGGACCGCGCCGCGGTGGACCGCGCACTGGACGCCGTCGGCATGCTGGACCGGGCCGGGGACGGCGTCGCCGACCTGTCCGGCGGCCAGCAGCAGCGGGTGCTGATCGCCCGGGCCCTGGTCGGCACGCCCGACCTGCTGATCATGGACGAGCCGATGGCCGGCGTGGACGCCGCCAGCCAGCAGGTGCTCGCCGACACCCTGCGCAGCGAGGTCGGGCGCGGCGCCTCCGTCCTCCTCGTCCTGCACGAACTCGGGCCGCTGGAGCCGCTGATCGACCGCGCCGTGGTGCTGCGGGACGGCTGCGTCGCGCACGACGGCCCGCCCGTGCCCAACACCGGCCTGCACGCACTGCCCGGCCACGACCACGTCCACCCGCACGCCGACCTCACCCCACCGAGGCTGCTCGCATGACCGAGATGCTCTCCTACGACTTCATGCAGCGGGCCCTGCTCGCCGCCGTGCTGGTCGGGATCACCGCCCCCGCCGTCGGCATCTACCTGGTGCAGCGCCGCCAGGCCCTGATGGGCGACGGCATGGGCCACGTCGCGATGACCGGCGTCGGCCTCGGCTTCGTCTTCCGGACCAGCCCGGTCTGGATGGCCGTGCTGGTCTGCGTGCTCGGCGCGATCACCATGGAACTGGTCCGCTCGCGCGGCAACCAGCGCGGCGACATCGCCCTCGCGATGCTCTTCTACGGCGGCATGGCCTGCGGCAAGCTGCTGGTCTCGGTGTCCGCCCAGGCCGGGGCCGGCTCCCTGGAGAGCTACCTGTGGGGCTCGATCCTCACCGTCGCCCCCGAGGACCTGGTCACCATCGCGGTGCTCGGCGCGGTGGTCATCGCGGTGGCGGTCGGCCTGCGCCGCCAGCTCTTCGCGATCTGCCAGGACGAGGACTTCGCCCGGGTCACCGGCGTGCCGGTGCGCACGCTCAACCTGCTGCTCGCCGTGATGGCCGCGGTCACCGTCACCGTCGCCATGCGGGTGGTGGGGCTGCTGCTGGTCAGTGCCCTGATGGTGGTCCCGGTGGTCGCCGCCCAGCAGCTCACCCGCTCCTTCGCCGCCACCCAGGCCGCCTCGATCGCGCTCGGCGTGGTGGTCTCGCTGGCCGGCGTCACCGGCTCCTACCAGCTCAACGTGCCCTCCGGCCCGGCCATCGTGCTGCTCGCCATCGCGGTCTTCGCGGTGTTCAGCGTGATCGCCGGCCCGCTCGCCCGCCGCCGCCACCGCCGCGGCGGCACCGAGCCGGGGCCGCAGGTCTGCGACGTCCGGATCCCGGGACCGGGCCGAAGCCAAAACCCCGGCCAAGCCCCGGAAAAGACTTCCTCCGACACGACCACCCCGGAGCGGCGGGCCGGGCTGGCACAATGAGGTGCGTGACGCCCACGACCCCAGGAGGACCCACGGTGACCACCGCAGGCCCGTCGCCGCGCGCCCGCTCGACCCGGCAGCGTGCCGCCGTCTCGGCGGCCCTGGACGAGATCGCGGACTTCCGCAGCGCGCAGGAGCTCCACGACCTGCTCAAGCACCGCGGGGACTCCGTCGGTCTGACCACGGTCTACCGCACCCTGCAGTCGCTCGCCGACGCCGGTGAGGTGGACGTGCTGCGCACCGCCGACGGCGAGGCCGTCTACCGCCGGTGCAGCAGCGGGCACCACCACCACCTGGTCTGCCGGCACTGCGGTGCCACCGTCGAGGTCGAGGGCCCGGCGGTCGAACGCTGGGCCAACGCGGTCGCCGCCGAGCACGGGTTCAGTGACATCGCCCACACCCTGGAGATCTTCGGCACCTGCGCGGACTGCGCGAAGAAGGACTGAAGCCCGTACCGGGGCAGCCGGTACGGGCGAACGGAAGGGGCCCGCAGGAATCGTTCCTGCGGGCCCCTTTCCCGCGCCCGGGGGTGTCGGCTTTCCCGTGCCCGGGGCGCGTCAGCCCGGGGCGCGTCAGCGCTGGGAGGGCAGCACGCCCGGCGCGGGGAGCTCGTTGGGGATCGCCCCGCCGAAGCGGCGGTCGCGCATCGCGAACAGCTCGCAGGCGCGCCACAGGTCGCGGCGGTCGAAGTCCGGCCAGAGCACGTCCTGGAACACGAACTCGGCGTACGCGGACTGCCAGAGCAGGAAGTTGGAGGTGCGCTGCTCGCCGCTGGGGCGCAGGAACAGGTCCACGTCCGGCATGTCCGGGTGGTACATGTAGCGGGCGAGGGTCTTCTCGTTGACCTTCTTCGGGTCCAGCTTCCCGGCCGCGACGTCCCGCGCGATCGCCTGTGCGGCGTCGGCGAGTTCGGCCCGTCCGCCGTAGTTGACGCACATGTAGAGCGTCACCGCGTCGTTGCCCTTGGTCTGCTCCTCGGCGACCTGCAGCTCCTGGACGACGCTCTTCCACAGCTTGGGCATCCGGCCCGCCCAGCGGATCCGCACGCCCATCGCGTCCATCTCGTCCCGGCGGCGGGCGATGACGTCCCGGTTGAAGTTCATCAGGAACTTCACCTCGTCGGGCGAACGCTTCCAGTTCTCGGTGGAGAACGCGTACAGCGAGATGTTCTTGACGCCGAGCTCGATCGCGCCCTTGAGCACGTCCAGCACGACGGACTCCCCCACCTTGTGGCCCTCGGTGCGCGGCAGTCCGCGCTCCTTGGCCCAGCGGCCGTTGCCGTCCATCACGATGGCGACGTGCTCGGGCACCAGCTCGCCGGGGATCTTCGGCGGCTGTGCGCCGCTGGGGTGCGGGGTCGGGGGAACGTAGTTCCGCTGCTTGCCGCCGCCGAAGAGCCGTCGCGCTGCCATGTGCTCACTTCTCCACGTATCTCATCGAGCGGATGCCCCGCTCCAGGTGCCACTGCAGATAGGCCGCGACCAGGCCGCTGCCCTCCCGCCAGTACCGCGGCTCGCAGGCGTCGGCCGTCCGCCAGTCCCCTGACAGCAGCGCCCCGAGCAGTACCAGTGTCTCAGGGGAGGGTACGGCACATCCGGGCACTCGGCAGTCCGGGCACAGCACGCCCCCTGCGGGGAGCGAGAAGAAACGGTTCGGCCCTTCCAGGCCGCACTTGGCGCAATCGGTGAAGCTCGCGCCGTAGCCGTTCACCGCGAGCGAGCGCAGCAGGAAGGCGTCCAGTACGAGGTGCGACTCGTGCAGCCCGGCCGCCAGCGTGCGCAGCCCGCCCACCAGCAGCAGGTACTGCTGGACGGCCGGCTCGCCCTCGTTCTCGGCGAAGCGCTCGGCCGTCTCCAGCATCGCCGTTCCGGCGGTGTAGCGCCCGTAGTCGGTGACGATCGAACCGCCGTACGGGGCGATGGTCTCCACCTGGGTGCACAGCGGCAGCCCGCGGCCGACCAGCTCGCTCCCCCGGCTGAAGAACTGCACGTCGACGTGCGAGAACGGCTCCAGGCGGGCGCCGAACTTGGACTTGGTCTTCCGCACCCCGCGCGCCACCGCGCGCACCTTGCCGTGCTGGCGGGTCAGCAGGGTGATGATCCGATCGGCCTCGCCGAGCTTCTGCGCCCGCAACACGACGCCGTCGTCCCGGAAAAGACTCATGGGAACCATTGTCCCCCCAGACACGGACAGCCACGGACGGCCGCGGACGGCCATGGGCAGCCGCGGACGGCGCCGGACAGCCGTGTTGCCCGCACCGGGGCCGTGGGGGAGGACCACTGCGGTGCGGGTCACGGCGGGCCCGGAGGGGGGGCGGACCCGTTTGTGGGGGATGCGGAAGGTCTACGGGCGCCCGGGCGCCGGGTCCTACAGGTTCTCGTACGGCGCCCTGGTCGCCGCCTCCAGCAGCGCCGGCACCTGGCTCTTCGGCAGGTCCAGACAGCTCCCGACCGCGGCCAGCGCGTCGCGCTCCTGCGGCAGGTAGCGCCCGTCCGCCAGGGCGATCGCGGCGCCCTGCAGCAGCAGCCGCTCCCGGCCCTGCTGGGCCAGGTGCGGGGCGAGCGGTTCGAGCACCGCGTGCAGTTCCACGGCCAAGCCGCCGGCCTCCCCCAGCCGTTGGCCGAAAGGTGCCCCCAGTTCGTGGGCGTCGTGGAGCTCTCCACCGAGCCCGGACAGCGCGGCCAGCGCGGCCAGCACCTGGGCCTCGCCGCAGTCCTCGAACCCGGCCTCGCGCACCACCGTGCAGGCCGCCTCGCGGGCCGCCCGGTGGGCGGTGCCGCCGGCCGCGAGCAGGGCCAGCGCGATGGTGTACTGGGCGTCCCGCAGCATCGCGCCGAGGCGCACGCTGGTGGGCTGCTCCAGCGCTTCGACGCCGTAGCGCCCGTGGCAGCTGGTGCACTGCACGCTGCCGATCACCGGCCCGAGCGGGAGGAGGGGCGTGCCCAGCAGCCGCAGCCACCGCCGGCCGTGCTGCCGCCGGTAGTTGCGGTCCCCGCCGCAGCCCGGGCAGAAGAAGTCACCGAGAACGTCAGTCCGCCACTTCGGGCGAACACCCCACAACCTGGTCACGGCGCCACTCCCCAGACATGGCAGGCGGCCTGCACAACTATGGGCAGGTCACGCGACCGGACACCGAGCCGTCCCACCGACCCCGGCTTTCCGGTGGATCGATGTTGCCATGGTTACCGGCACGTGTCAGTACCTCGAACGGCTTCCGATCCGAAAAAATGTGGCGCAGGCCACAAAGGGCGCCGAACACGGCGAAGGGCCGCCCGGCGGGACGGCCCTTCGCGTACCACCCGTACGAATTAGCCGCGCTGCGAGCGGTTGACGGCACTGATCATCGCCTTCAGCGAGGCCAGCACGGTGTTGCCGTCGATGCCCACGCCCCACAGCACCTTGCCGTCCACCGCGCACTCCACGTACGCGGCGGCCTGGGCGTCGCCGCCCTCGCTCAGCGCGTGCTCGGCGTAGTCCAGCACCCGTACGTCCACGCCGATCCGGCCCAGCGCGTCCGCGAAGGCCGAGACCGGGCCGTTGCCGGTGCCGGTCAGGGTCACCGGGGCGCCGTCCACCACGGCCTCGGCGGTCAGCGCGTCCCGGCCGTCCTCGGTGGTCAGGCTGCGCGAGCCGGTCAGCGACAGCCGGCCCCACGGGTTCGCCGGGGTCGGCAGGTACTCGTCCTCGAAGACCCGCCAGATCTCGGCCGGGGTGACCTCGCCGCCCTCGGCGTCGGTCTTGGCCTGGATGATCCGGGAGAACTCGATCTGCATCCGGCGCGGCAGGTCCAGCTTGTGGTCGTTCTTCAGGACGTACGCGACACCGCCCTTGCCGGACTGGCTGTTGACCCGGATGACCGCCTCGTAGGTGCGGCCGACGTCCTTGGGGTCGATCGGCAGGTACGGCACGCCCCAGGTGTGCTCCTCGACCGGCACCCCGGCCGCCTTCGCGTCGGCCTCCAGGACGTCGAAGCCCTTCTTGATGGCGTCCTGGTGCGAGCCGGAGAAGGAGGTATACACCAGGTCGCCGGCGTACGGGTGGCGCGGGTGCACCTCCATCTGGTTGCAGTACTCGGCGGTGCGGCGCACCTCGTCGATGTCGGAGAAGTCGATCTGCGGGTCGACGCCCTGCGAGAACAGGTTCATCCCCAGCGTCACCAGGTCGACGTTGCCGGTCCGCTCGCCCTGCCCGAACAGACAGCCCTCGATGCGGTCGGCGCCCGCCATGTACGCCAGTTCGGCGGAGGCGACCGCGGTGCCGCGGTCGTTGTGCGGGTGCACCGACAGGCAGACGAACTCACGGCGGGACAGGTTGCGCGACATCCACTCGAACTGGTCGGCCTGGACGTTCGGGGTGGCCCGCTCGATGGTGGCCGGCAGGTTCAGGATGATCTCGCGGCCCTCGCCCGGCTGCCAGACGTCCATCACCGCCTCGCAGACCTCCAGCGCGAAGTCCAGCTCGGTGTCCACGAAGATCTCCGGCGAGTACTGGTAGCCGAAGACGGTGTCGTCGCCCAGCAGCTTCTCCGCGTACTCCATCACCAGCCGGGTGCCGTCCACGGCGATCGCCTTCGTGGCCGCCCGGTCGTTGCGGAACACCACCCGGCGGAACAGCGGCGCGGTCGCGTTGTACAGGTGGACGGTCGCCCTCGGGGCGCCGACCAGCGACTCCACGGTCTTCTCGATCAGCTCCTCGCGGGCCTGGGTCAGCACCGAGATGGTGACGTCCTCCGGGATCGCCCCCTCCTCGATCAGCGACCGCACGAAGGCGTGGTCGGTGGCGCCGGAGGACGGGAAGCCGACCTCGATCTCCTTGTAGCCCATGGCGACCAGCAGGTCGAACATCTTCCGCTTGCGGGCCGGGGACATCGGGTCGATCAGTGCCTGGTTGCCGTCCCGCAGGTCGGTGGAGAGCCAGCGCGGCGCCTTGGTGATCACCTTGTCCGGCCAGGTGCGGTCCGGCAGGTCGACGGTGCCGAACGGCAGGTAGCGCCCGTGCCGCATGCCCGAGGGCCGCTGGCGGACGGAGGCGGAGGTGATCGGGGTCGGCCGGTCGACGAAGGCGCGAGCGGCGGGGACGGACGCGGCGGAGGTCTGCTCGGTCATGGAGGTGACTCTCGGCTTCCTGTGGATGCGTGGTGCGGGCGGGTCGGGAGGGATCAACACCGACTGGCCGGCCTTCTGCTGCCGCTCGCGATACGCCGTTGGATCGCCGATTCCGCGCACAGCACGTTCCCCGCGGCGAGGGAGCCGGCCCCGTGGACTACAGGCCCTCGACGCGGCAGCTAAGAAGAAGCAGACCGTTGCGCATGATGGGACCCAGCGTAACCCAGCGCCGCGCGCCCCCGAAGTGATCCGGGCTTCCGTTCCACCCCTTGAGACGGCGATCGGTCACGCAAGGGTGGTGACAACCAGTCATCGATGCCTCACTCTGGGCGACATGACTGCAGCAGTACCGATCTGCGCGATCGTCCCGCCGTACGTACTGGACCGCCTCGCCGAGGCCGGTCACGAGCCCGCCGTCCGCTCCCTCGCCCTCGACACCGCGCACCGCGCGGCCCGTCTCACCGCTCCCCCGCCGACCGCCGGCGCCCGCGGGCTGAACCGGGTGATCGCCGACACCGGGCACAGCCAGCGGCTGCCCGGGCGCACCGTCCGCACCGAGGGCCACGCCCCGGTCGCCGACCCCTCCGTCAACCACGCCTACGACGGCCTCGGCGACACCTTCGCGCTGTACGCCCAGGTCTTCGGCCGCGACTCGATCGACGGCCGGGGCCTGCGGCTGGACGCCAGCGTCCACTACGGCCAGAACTACGAGAACGCCTTCTGGAACGGCCGGCGGATGGTCTTCGGCGACGGCGACGGCCGGATCTTCGGCGACTTCACCGCCTGCGTCGACGTCATCGGCCACGAGCTCACCCACGGCGTCACCCAGTTCACCGCAGGCCTGGAGTACCAGGACCAGCCCGGCGCGCTGAACGAGTCGGTCTCCGACGTCTTCGGCTCGCTGGTCAAGCAGTACGCGCTGCACCAGAGTGCCGCCGACGCCGACTGGCTGATCGGCGCGGGGCTGCTCGCCCCCGGCATCCAGGGCGTGGCGCTGCGCTCGATGAAGGCCCCCGGCACCGCCTACGACGACCCCCAGCTCGGCAAGGACCCGCAGCCCGCGCACATGCGGGACTACGTGAACACCACCCAGGACAACGGCGGGGTGCACATCAACTCCGGCATCCCCAACCACGCGTTCTACCTGCTGGCCACCGCCCTCGGCGGCCAGGCCTGGGACCGCGCCGGGCGGATCTGGTACGACGCCCTGACCGGCGGCGGGCTGTCCGCCGACGCGGACTTCACCGCCTTCGCCCGGGCCACCGTGGCCGCCGCCAAGGCGCGCTACCCCGACCGGTCCTCGATCGCGGACACCGTGTCGGCCTCCTGGGCCCAGGTCGGGGTCAGCCCCGGTTGAGAAGGGGTTGAGTCGCACTTAAGGTCACGGTCCGGGAAAAGTGCCGCAAAAGCCTTCCCTGGGCAGCACCATGGACACCATGCGTATCCAGGTGACCCGGACCGGCGGCCTCGCCGGAATCGTCCGCCACGCGGAGCTCGACACCGTCGACCGCACGGACGCCCCGCACGTCCACGCGCTCGCCCGCGAAGCCGTCGCGGGCGGGCTGCGCGCCCCCTCGTACGGCGTGCCGGACGGCTTCCACTACGAGATCACCGTCGACGGGCGGACGGTGCACTGTGCCGACCCCAAACTCACCGACTCCCAGCGGGAGCTGGTGTCGCTGGTGCTGCGCGAGGGCGCCTGACCCCCGCGCGGCACCGGCGACCCCGGCCCCGGGCTTCCCGGCTCCCCGGGGAGGCCGTGCGTCAGAAACCGAGCTTGCGCAGCTGCTTGGGGTCGCGCTGCCAGTCCTTGGCCACCTTGACGTGCAGGTCCAGGTAGACCGGCGTGCCGAGCAGCGCCTCGATGTGCTTGCGGGCGGTGGTGCCGACGTGCTTGAGCCGCGAGCCCTTGGCGCCGATCACGATCGCCTTCTGGCTCTGCCGCTCGATGTAGACGTTGGCGTGGATGTCCAGCAGCGGGCGGTCGGCGGGGCGGCCCTCGCGGGGCAGCATCTCCTCGACCACGACGGCCAGCGAGTGCGGCAGCTCGTCCCGCACGCCCTCCAGGGCGGCCTCGCGGATCAGCTCGGCAACCATGATCTGCTCGGGCTCGTCGGTGAGGTCGCCCTCCGGGTAGAGCTGGTCGCCCTCGGGCAGCAGCTTGGTGAGCAGGTCGGCGACCAGCTCGACCTGCTTGTCGCCGACGGCGGAGACCGGGATGATCTCGGCCCACTCGAAGCCCAGCTCGACGCCCAACTGCTGGATGGCGATGAGCTGCTCGGCCAGCCGCTTGGAGTCGACCAGGTCGGTCTTGGTGACGATGGCGACCTTCGGGGTCTTCTTGATCCCGGCGATCTCCTTGGCGATGAACTTGTCGCCGGGGCCGATCTTCTGGTCGGCGGGCAGGCAGAAGCCGATCACGTCGACCTCGGCCCAGGTGGTGCGGACCAGGTCGTTGAGGCGCTCGCCGAGCAGGGTGCGCGGCTTGTGCAGACCGGGGGTGTCGACCAGCACGAGCTGGGCGTCCGGGCGGTGCACGATGCCGCGCACGGTGTGCCGGGTGGTCTGCGGGCGGTCGGAGGTGATCGCGACCTTCGTCCCCACCAGGGCGTTGGTCAGGGTCGACTTGCCCGCGTTGGGACGGCCGACGAAGCACGCGAACCCGGAGCGGTACGAGGAGGAAGGGGCATTCATGGGCTCCATTCTCCCTGATCAACGGAGCCCCGCCGTCCGGGGCCGGTCCTCACGCGCTCAGCCCTTGTCACCGCCCCTGCCGACCAGCGAGAACAGCACCAGCAGCGCCAGGAAGGCGAGCGAGCCCCAGAGCCAGTAGACCGTGCCGGTCTCCTGCCACTTGCCCATCCCCATCACGAACAGCACCAGCCCGGCGACGAACGCCAACGCCCCCATGCCCCAGCCCCTCACCGAGTCCACTCCCCGGTGAGATTATCCGCTGAACACATGGGGGCACGGGGCGCAGTGGCCCCTCAGCGGGCCTCGACCGACACCCGCAGCGTCCCGTCCGGGCCGGCCAGCAGCACCGGCGTCCCGGCCCCGCCCAGGTCCCGCACGGCCGCCAGGTCGGCCTCGGCCGGCTGCTCGGCCTCGGTCACCACGGCGGCCGCCTCCAGCGACTTCGCGCCGCTGGCCACCGCCATCGCCACCGCCGTCCGCAGCGCGCTCAGCCGCAGCGACTCCAGCGCGACCGTCCCGGCGACGTAGGTGCGGCCGGTCTCGTCACGCACCGCGGCCCCCTCGGCCACACCGTTGCGGGCGCGGGCCGAGCGGGCCAGGGTGATGATCTTCTTGTCCTCGGGGTCGAGCTCGACGATGTCACTCATGCCGCCGAGCATAGGCGGCGCCGGCGAGAGGCAGCTCAGTGGCCGACCGGGTGGGTGCGCCCCCGGTTCGGGTTGATCACCTTGACGAAGGTCTTCGGTCCGGAGGGCAGCGGCTCCTCGCGTGAGATCCGCTTGCGCCAGAACGGGTTGTCGTGCGGCAGGTGACTGCTCACCCGGCCGTACATCCCGAAGGTGGTCACGACGATCCCGAAGACGAACGCGAACAGCACGTTCGACATCCGGAAGTTGAGGATGTTCGCGTCCGGCCGGCCGAGCACCGTCAGTCCGTAGAAGCCGGACAGGACGAACAGCACGCCGACGATCATGTTGAGGTTGGACGCGAAGTTCCCGCCGATCACCGCTCCGAGCATCAGGATCACCCCCGCCACGACGGACAGGATGCTCAGCGCCCCGTTGGTGGACAGCCCGGCGATCCGGTCACCGTGGGTGGCCAGGAAGCCGGGGTGGTCGGACAGTCCCAGGATCCCGAACACGATCAGGAAGATCCCCCCCAGCCCCGCCCCGACCCGCCACACCAGGGCGAGCCGGCGATCGACGGTCGGCAGTTCGTCTTGCAGCTTCATGGCACCTCCAGAGCTTCGGCGACTCCCCAGCCGTGGGGACGGCTAGCTGTACGGATGGCTCCCCTGCATGTGCGGCGTCTCGTGCATGTAGAGCGAACCGCACTGCTGGCAGCAACGCAGCCCGGTGCCCCACTCCTGCTCGGGCCGCGTCTCGGCGTCGTCGGGCATGGTCCGGCCGCAGAGGGCCGTCGCCGGGTCCTCGTCCCGCACCACGTGCCAGGACCTGACTCCGCCGGCCGGCCCCTGCGGGCCGTACTCCGCGCGCAGTTTGTGCGTCATGCCCTCCATGGTCGCTCGGCGACCGCCCACCCGCTACTCGCCAGGGGCCTGCGCCGCCTCCGCCCCGCGCACCGGCGAGGCGACCATCGAGCCGATCCGGTTGCGGCGCCCGGCCGAGGACTCGGCGGTCAGCAGGATGCCGGTCAGGCCGTCCGCGACCGGCTCGGGCAGCGGGATCTCGCAGGAGGAACCGGGGATCGGCACCCGGCCGAGGTGCTTGGCCAGCAGGCCGCCGACGGTCTCGACGTCCTCGTCCTCCAGCTCGATGCCGAACAGCTCGCCCAGGTCCTCCACCAGCAGGCGGGCGGTGATCCGGTACGAGCCGTCGCCGAGGTCCTCGATCGGCGCGATCTCCCGGTCGTACTCGTCGGTGATCTCGCCGACGATCTCCTCCAGGACGTCCTCGATGGTGACCAGGCCCGCCGTGCCGCCGTACTCGTCGATCACGATGGCGACGTGCGAGCGGCGCTGCTGCATCTCGCGCAGCAGGTCGCCGGCCGGCTTGGAATCCGGGACGAACACGGCCGGGCGCATCACCGCGCCGACCTCCTCGGCCTCCGCCTCGCGGTTGATGTGGGTGCGGCGCACCAGGTCCTTGAGGTAGACGATGCCGACCACGTCGTCCTCGTTGTCGCCGACCACCGGGATCCGCGAGAAGCCCGAGCGCAGCGCCAGGGTCAGCGCCTGCCGGACGGTCTTGTGCCGCTCGATCATCACCAGGTCGGTGCGCGGCACCATCACCTCGCGCACGATGGTGTCGCCCAGCTCGAAGACCGAGTGCACCATCCGGCGCTCCTCGTCCTCGATCAGGTCGTCCTTCTCGGCGAGGTCGACCAGCGCCCGCAGCTCCGCCTCGGAGGCGAACGGCCCCTCACGGTAGCCCTTGCCCGGGGTCAGCGCGTTGCCCAGCAGGATCAGCAGCCGCGGGATCGGACCGAGCACCGCGGCCAGCGGCAGCAGCACGAAGGAGGCCGCGGTCGCGGTGGAGATCGGGTGCTGGCGCCCGATCGTGCGCGGCGAGACGCCCACCGCGACGAAGGACACCAGCACCATCACGCCGAAGGCCAGCAGCACGGCCTGCCAGGTCGGGTGGATGTTGTGCACGCACACCGCGGTGACCAGCACCGCGGCCGCCATCTCGCTGGCGACCCGGATCAGGGTCGCCAGGTTGAGGTAGCGGAACGGGTCGGAGGCGACGGCCAGCAGCCGCGCGGAGCCGCGCCGCCCGTTGCGCACCGCGTCCTCGGCCCGGAACCGGGAGACCCGGGAGATACCCGCCTCGGCGCACGCCGCCAGCCAGCCGAGCACGACCAGGGCGACGGCACCGAGGATGTAGCTCGTACTCTCACCACTCACAGGGGTTCGGGCTCCGCGCTCAGTGGGTGGTGGGGGCCGGCGAGATGCCGCCGAGGCCGCGGCCCGCCCGCCAGTCGTCCAGGATGCGCTTCTGGAGGGCGAACATCTCCTCCTCTTCCTCCGGCTCCTCGTGGTCGTAGCCGAGGACGTGCAGCACGCCGTGGACGGTGAGCAGCTGCAGCTCCTCGTCCATCGAGTGCTTGGAGGGGGCCGCCTTGCCCTGCTGCTCGGCGACCTCGGGGCAGAGCACGATGTCGCCGAGCAGGCCCTGCGGCAGCTCCTCGCCCTCCTTGCCGGGACGCAGCTCGTCCATCGGGAACGACATCACGTCGGTCGGGCCGGGCAGGTCCATCCACTGGATGTGCAGCTCCTCCATCGCCGCACCGTCCACCAGGATCACGGACAGTTCGGACTGCGGGTGGATCCGCATCTTGTCCAGGGCGAAGCGGGCGACGTCGAGGATGGCTTCCTCATCCGCGTCCCAGCCGGACTCGTTGGCGATGTCGATCGACATGACGGGCTGTGTGCTCAACTTTCGGTGCGATGGGACTGTCGGGGTGCGCGCGCCGCGGCGGTCTTGCCGGGGCGCCGCTGGGCGGGCTTGCGGGCGGCCGGGGCGTTCTCCTCGGCCTCCTGCCGGGCGTCCCAGCGCTCGTAGGCGTCCACGATCCGGCCGACCAGCTTGTGGCGGACCACGTCGGTGCTGGTGAGGACGGAGAAGTGGATGTCCGGGACGTCGGCCAGGATCTCCTGGACGACCTTGAGACCGCTGCGGGTGCCGCCCGGGAGGTCGATCTGGCTGGTGTCGCCGGTGACCACCACCCGGGAGTTGAACCCGAGGCGGGTGAGGAACATCTTCATCTGCTCGGGCGAGGTGTTCTGGGCCTCGTCGAGGATGATGAAGGCGTCGTTGAGGGTGCGCCCGCGCATGTACGCGAGCGGGGCGACCTCGATGGTGCCGGCCGCCATCAGGCGCGGGATGGAGTCCGGGTCCATCATGTCGTGCAGCGCGTCGTACAGCGGGCGCAGGTACGGGTCGATCTTCTCGTAGAGGGTGCCGGGCAGGAAGCCCAGCCGCTCTCCCGCCTCGACCGCCGGGCGGGTCAGGATGATCCGGTTGACCTCCTTGGCCTGGAGGGCCTGGACGGCCTTGGCCATCGCCAGGTAGGTCTTGCCGGTACCGGCCGGGCCGAGGCCGAAGACGATCGTGTGCTTGTCGATCGCGTCGACGTAGCGCTGCTGGTTGAGCGTCTTGGGGCGGATCGTGCGGCCCCGGTTGGACAGGATGTTCGCGGTGAACACCTGGGACGGCGCCGGGCTGTCCGGGTCCTCCTCGCGAAGCATGGCGATCGAGCGCTCCACGGAGTCCTCCGTCAGGGGCTGGCCGGTGCGCAGCACCAGCATCATCTCGTTGAAGAGCTTCTGCACGAGGGCGACCTCGGCGCGCGTCCCGGTGGCGGTCACCTCGTTGCCGCGGACGTGGATGTCGGCGGCGGGGAAGCCCTGCTCGATCACGCGCAGCAGCGAGTCCGCCGTGCCGAGCAGGGTGACCATCGGGTGCTTCTCGGGGATGACGATCCGGGCGCTCACCCGGCCGTCGTCAGCCGGTTCCGGGCGCGACTGCCCATCGGTACGGGTCTGCGATGTGTCACTCATAGGTCGGCGCTGGGGCCTGCCTCATCCCATCCGTGGTCTCGTGTGCCGCTCGGTCTCCGGGGCACCAGGGTACGCCGCGAGCGTGATCGCTGCGGCGGGCGGCGGGGCCGCACCCGACGATGCTGCGGCAGATCGCGGGGCGGCGCGAACCCTTTTTCCGTCGGCCCCGCGCACCGCGCCCGGCCGGTGGCGCGCCGGTCACCGGTGGCGGCGGGCCGGGACGGGCACCCGGGCGAGGTCCTCGGCGAGCACCAGCTCCCCGTCGAAGTGCTTTCGGGCGTCGGCCAGGTGCTGGCCCAGGTCCGGGTAGCGCTGGGAGAAGTGGGTCAGCACCAGGGTCCGCACCCCCGCCTCGGCGGCGGCCTTGGCGGCCTGGCCGGCGGTGAGGTGGCCGTGGTCCTCGGCGAGCTGGGCGTCGGCGTCGGCGAAGGTCGCCTCGACCACCAACAGGTCGGCTCCCTCGGCGAGTTCGTGCACGCCGTCGCACAGCCGGGTGTCCATCACGAAGGCGAACCGCTGGCCCGGCCGCGGCTCGCTGACCTCGTCCAGGGTGACGGTGCGGCCGTCCACCTCGATCGCGCCCTCGTGCTGGAGCCGGCCGACGGCCGGCCCGTGCACGCCGGACGCGGCGAGCCGCTCGGGTACCAGGCGGCGGCCGTCCGGCTCGGACAGCCGGTAGCCGAAGGACTCCACCGGGTGGTCCAGCCGGACCGCGTCCAGCGCGAAGCGGGCGCCGGGCGCGGGCAGCGGGCCCGGCTCGTCGATCGGCCGGGGCCGCAGCACCGCGGTCTCGTGGTAGGCGGTGGCGTGCCGCAGCCGCTCGAAGTAGACCTCCCCGGAGGCCGGGAAGTAGACGTCCACCGGGTGCGGGACCCGGTCAAGGTTGATCCGCTGGATCACCCCGGCGAGGCCCAGGCAGTGGTCGCCGTGGAAGTGGGTCACCGCGATCCGGGTGATCTGGGTGGCCGAGACCCCGGCGCGCAGCATCTGCCGCTGGGTGCCCTCGCCGGGGTCGAACAGCAGACCCTCGCCGTCCCAGCGGAGCAGGTAGCCGTTGTGGTTGCGGTGCCGGGTGGGCACCTGGCTGGCGGTGCCCAGGACGACGAGTTCGCGCTGCGACACCTGGGATCAGACCATGCTCTCGGTCATGGGCTTGCCGCCGAGCACGTGCACGTGGGCGTGGAAGACGGTCTGCCCGGCGCCCGCACCCGTGTTGAAGATCAGCCGGTAGTCCTCGACGCCCTCGTCCCTGGCCACCGCGCCCGCCTCGGCGAGCAGTTCGCCGGCGATCTCCGGCTCGGCGGCGGCCAGCGCGGCGGCGTTCGGGTAGTGGACATGCGGGATGACCAGGACGTGCACGGGGGCCTTGGGGGCGATGTCCCGGAAGGCGAGGACGCGCTCGGTCTTGCGCACCACGGTCGCCGGGATCTCGCCCGCCACGATCTTGCAGAACAGGCAGTCGGACTGCGGCTCGCCGGCCATCGGGTTCTCCTCGGGTCACTCGGTCTTCGCTGACGTTGGGGCCGTACGGCCGCAGCCTAGCCGAGCCGCCCGACCGCCTGCTGGTACTCCTGCAGGTGCTTCCAGCGCACCGACCGCATCCCGACGATGTCCCCCTCGGACACGTCGAAGTCCTCGGATATGAGGACCACCGCCAGGTAGACGAAGCCGAGCAGCCAGCGCCGGGTCAGCCGCCACGTGTTGGGGCGCATGACCCGCTTGCGGCGCACCACCCGCATCGCCATGATCCCCTTGCCCACACTGAAGCCGGTCAGCCGCGCCAGCACCACCTGGTTGAGGAAGGAGGCGAGCAGGCCCGCTCCCAGGAACGCCACCCAGAACGGCACCACCGGGCTCTGGACGGCGGCGTGGCCGGCCGCGTGCACGACGGGCTTGGCGTGCTTCGCGGTGTTGTCGTCGGCGATGGCGGTGGCGAAGCCGAGGCCGAAGGCGAGGACGAAGTCGAGCACGATCGCCAGGAAGCGCCGTCCGGCGTACGCCTCCGGGGGACACGGCGGCAGTGCGGGCCGCGCCTGCGGGTAGATGTCCTGCCCGTACGGCTGCTGGGCCTGCGGGTACGGCTGGGGCTGGGCGTACGGCTGCTGGGCCTGCGGGTACGGCTGCGGAGGTTGCGCGTACGGCCCCTGGCCGTACGGGTTCGGCCCGTAGCCGTTCGGCGGACCTTGCGGGTACTGCGGATTCTGCGGGTACTGCGGATTCTGCGGGTACTGCGGGTACTGCGGGTACTGCGGGTACTGCGGCGGTGGATAGCTCTGCGCCATGGTGTGCTCCCCCGTGAGCTGCCGATCAGATCAAGATCGCGATCAAGGACAGCCCCGCATCCTACCCACGCCGCGGAGCGGGAGGTCGGCCCCGCCGGCTTCCCGCTCCGTACCCCCACCGGCTACGCCCAGGGCAGCCCCGGCCCCGAGCGGGCCGGGGTTCCGGCGAGGGTCTCCAGGGCGATCCGCACGCCCTCGGCCAGCTGGGGGTCCTCCCCGGCCGCCCAGTGGTGCGGGGCGAACGGCACCTCGACGTCCGGGTCGACGCCGTGGTTCTCCAGGCCCCAGCCGTAGTTCTCCAGCCACATCGCGTACTTGGGCTGGGTGACCAGGGTGCCGTCGACCAGCTGGTACCTGCTGTCGATGCCGATCACCCCGCCCCAGGTGCGGGTGCCGACCACCGGACCGATCCCCAGCGCCTGGATGGCGGCGTTGACCACGTCGCCGTCCGAGCCGGACAGCTCGTTGGCGAGGGCGACCACCGGCCCGCGCGGGGCGTCCATCGGGTAGGGCACCGGGTGGTCGGTGTCCCGGATGGCGTACCAGCCGACGATCCGCCGGGCCAGCTTCTCGATCACCAGCTGCGAGGTGTGGCCGCCGCGGTTCTCCCGGACGTCCACGATCAGGCCCTCCCTGGCCATCTCGGTGGACAGGTCCCGGTGCAGCTGGGCCCAGCCGGCCGTCTGCATGTCGGGGATGTGCAGGTAGCCGAGCCGGCCGCCGGACAGCTCTCGCACCGCGGCCCGCCGCCCGGCCACCCAGTCGTGGTAGCGCAGCGCCTCCTCGTCGGCGAGCGGGACGACCACGGGGTGGCGCTGGTCGGTGCCGTCCTTGCCGGCCACGGTCAGCTCGACCGGCTGCCCGGCGGTGCCGGCCAGCAGCGGGGCGGGGCCGGTGACCGGATCCACCGGGCGGCCGTTGACGGCCAGCACGGCGTCGCCCGGGCGGACCGCGGCGCCGGGGGCGGCCAGCGGCGAGCGGGCCCGGGGGTCGGAGGACTCGCCGGGAAGGATCCGGGCGATCCGCCACCGCTCGCCGTCCCTGACCAGGTCGGCGCCGAGCAGGCCCTGGCGCCGGGCCGGCTCGGTGTAACGGCCGTACGGGACGACGTAGGCGTGCGAGGTGCCGAGTTCGCCGTGCACCTCCCAGAGCAGGTCGACCAGTTCGTCGTGGGAGCCGACCCGCTCGACCAGCGGCCGGTAGCGGTCCAGGATCCCGGCCCAGTCGAGGCCGCCGAGGTCCGGGCGCCAGAAGTTGTCCCGCATCAGGCGGCCGTTCTCGGCGTACATCTGCCGCCACTCGGCGGCCGGGTCGACGGTCACCCGCAGCCGGGTGAGGTCGACGGCTGTCTCGTCGTCCTCGCCGCCCGCCTTGTGGTCGGCCGGGACGATCCGCAGCTCGCCCTCGTCCAGCACGGCCACCCGGGTGCCGTCCCCGCTGACCGCGAACCCGTCGACCCCGTGCACCAGTTGCTCGGCCCGGCGCTTCCTGAGGTCGAAGCGCTCCAGCACCGGCCGGGGCCGTTCGTCGTCCAACGAGGCCGCCTCGTCGCCGAGTTCTCCCAGCAGCGGTGCCCTGGTCCACAGCACCCCGTCCTTGGCGGCGCGCAGCACGTGGAACCGGCCGCCCTCGACCGGGAACGGCAGGATCCGGTCGGCGATGCCGTCCAGGTCCACCCTGGTGGCCGGCGCGGCCCCGTCCGCGCCCTCCTCGCCGTCCGCCTTCCGGGCCCTGGGCTCGTCCTCCTCCCCGCCCGGCGGGCGCCCGGCCCGCTGCGGCCCGAACGGGGACGGCGTGTCGGCGGCGAGGGTGACCAGGTACGGGCGGCAGCCGTTCGGGAAGGACAGGTCGAAGGCGTGCGCGTCGTAGACCGGATCGAAGTTGCGCACCGACAGGAAGGCCAGGTAGCGGCCGTCCGCGGTGAAGGCGGGCGAGGTGTCGACGAAGCGCTGCTGGGTGACCTCGCTGACGGTGCGGGTCGCCAGGTTCCCCAGCACGATCTGGCGCAGGGAGTACGGGCCCATTCGGTGCACCGGGCGGGACCAGGCCAGCCAGGCCGAGTCCGGGCTGAACGCCAGCCCGCTGACCTCGCCGTCGGTACTGCGGTCCAGCTCGTGCACGGCGCCGTCGGCCAGCGAGACCAGCAGCACCCGGCCGTCGTGGACGCCGAGCGCCGCCTGCTTGCCGTCCGGGGAGACCACCAGCGAGTTGACCCGGCCCAGCTGCCCGGCGGCCAGACGGCGCCGCTCGGGGTCGTGGACGGCGGGGGCGTACTCCAGGGCGTCCTCGCCCTCGGCGTCGGACACCCAGAGCACGCCCTGGGCGCCGTCCTCCCCCGGCACCACCCGGACCAGCCGGGCGCGCACGCCCGGCGTCTCGTCCAGCACCCGGGCCGGGCCCTCCCGGTGGGTCAGCCAGTGCACACTGCCGCGCACCACGACGGCGCTGGCCCGGCCGGTGCGGTCGGGGGCGGCGGACTCCAGCCAGTGCGCGGCGGGCACCGGGCGGGGGCGGCGCCCGTTGCGCGGACCGGCCAGCCGGACGTCCAGGCGGCGGGGCGCGGCGGTGTCCAGGTCGTCCAGCAGCCAGAGGTCGCCGGCCCGGTGGAAGACCACCCGGGTGCCGTCGGTGGCGGCGTTGCGGGCGTAGAAGCCGTCCGGGTCGGTGCTGTGGCGGCGCAGGTCGGAGCCGTCCGGACGGCTGGACCACAGCTCGCCGACGCCCTCGTGGTCGGAGAGGAAGGCGATCCGTTCGCGCACCCAGAGCGGGGAGTCGAGCTGCCCGTCCAACTCCTCGTGGATGCGGGTGAACCGGTCCTGACCGATCCACAACTTGCCCGCCCGGCCGCCCCGGTAGCGCTTCCACCAGGCCGGCTCGCGGTTGTTGACGGTCACCAGCAGCGCGCGCTCGCCGTCCGGCTCGAAGGCCAACCCGCCGACCGGCCCGTACGGCAGCCGCGCCGTCTCGCCGCCGTCCAGCGGGACGGCGTGCGCCCAGGTGCGCCGCACGCCGGACTCGCCAGCGCCGGTGGTGGCGATCGGGCGCCCGTCGGCGGTCCAGCCGTGCACCCGGGTCTCGCCGTTGCCCCAGTACGTCAGCCGCCGGGACGGCCCGCCGTCCACCGGCACCACGTGCACCTCGGGGGCGCCGTCCCGGGTGGAGGTGAAGGCGATGAGCCGCCCGTCCGGGGAGAACCTGGGGTGGTGCACCGGCAGGTGATCGGCGGTCAGCCGCCAGGCCCGGCCGCCGTCCAGCGGGGCGAGCCACAGGTCGTCCTCGGCGACGAAGGCGACCAGGTCACCGTGCAGATGGGGATGGCGCAGGTAGGCACCCGCGGAGGTGCTCAGGGAGTCCGTCACCCGGTCAGCGTAAGCAGGTGCGGGTACGATCCGCGCCGGTTTCCCGAGAACCCCGGCCCGGCGCACGGGAGTCAGGGCGTATCCGGCAATTCGCGCCCGGCGGGAACTGTCAAAGACGCCCTAGGACCAGCGGCCGGTGCGCCCCAGCAGCAGCGCCCCGGCGGCCACCCCGGCGGTCGAGGTGCGCAGCACCGAGGGGCCCAGCCGGTACGGCCGGGCGCCCGCCTCGGCGAAGGCGGCGAGCTCCTCCGGGGAGACCCCGCCCTCCGGGCCGACCACCAGGACGATGTCCCCGCCGGCCGGCAGCGCGGCCTGCGCCAGCGGCTCGGCGCCCTCCTCGTGCAGGACGGCGGCCAGGGCGGCCTGCGCCAGCAGCGGCGCCAGCTGCCGGGTGGTCATCAGCTCCCGCACCTCGGGGAAGCGCAGCCGACGGGACTGCTTGCCCGCCTCCCGGGCGGTGGCCCGCCACTTCGCGAGCGCCTTGGCGCCCCGCTCGCCCTTCCACTGGGTGATGCACCGGGAGGCGGCCCAGGGGACCACCACGTCCACGCCTACCTCGGTCATGGTCTCCACGGCCAGCTCGCCGCGGTCGCCCTTGGGCAGCGCCTGGACCACCACGATCCGCGGCGCCGGCTCCGCCTCCCGCCGCACGGCGTCCACCGTGACGTCGATCGCGTCCTTGCCCAGCACCTCGGCGACGGTGCCGTCCACGCCGAGGCCCAGCCCGTCCGCCAGCGTCACCGCCTCGCCGGCCGTCAGCCGCTTCACCGCCGCCGCGTGGCGCCCCTCCGCGCCGTCGAGCCGCACCACGGCCCCGGGCGCGGCGGCGGCGATCCGCTCGGTCTCGACGACGAAGACGGGCGCGGTCATGAGGAGGACCTTTCCGGGGAGGGGCCAGCGGCCGGGTGGGGACAACACGGAAGGGGTGCCGGGGGACTGCCCCCGGCACCCCTTCCCGGACGACTACCGGCCGTTGAAGGCGTCCTTCAGGCGCGAGAAGAGGCCCTGCTGGCCCGGCGCGAACTGGCCGGACGGCCGCTCCTCACCGCGCAGCATCGACAGCCGGCGCAGCAGCTCCTCCTGCTCGGCGTCGAGCTTGGTGGGCGTCTGCACCTCGACGTGCACTATCAGGTCGCCACGGCCGCCGCCGCGCAGGTGGGTGATGCCCCGGCCGTGCAGCGGGATCGACTGGCCGGACTGGGTGCCGGGCCGGATGTCGACCTCCTCCAGCCCGTCCAGGGTCTGCAGCGGCACCTGGGTGCCGAGCGCGGCGGCCGTCATCGGGATGGTGACGGTGCAGTGCAGGTCGTCCCCACGCCGCTGGAAGACGCTGTGGGCGGTCTCGGCGATCTCGACGTACAGGTCGCCGGCCGGGCCGCCGCCGGGGCCGACCTCGCCCTCGCCGGCCAGCTGGATCCGGGTGCCGTTGTCGACACCGGCCGGGATCTTGACCGTCAGGGTGCGGCGGGCCCGCACCCGGCCGTCGCCGGCGCACTCGGGGCAGGGGGTCGGCACGACGGTGCCGAAGCCCTGGCACTGCGGGCACGGGCGGGAGGTCATGACCTGGCCCAGGAAGGAACGGGTGACCTGGGAGACCTCGCCCTTGCCGCGGCACATGTCGCAGGTCTGGGCGGAGGTGCCGGGGGCCGCGCCCTCACCGTTGCAGGTGGTGCAGGTGACGGCGGTGTCGACCTGGAGTTCCTTGGTGGTGCCGAAGGCGGCCTCCTCCAGGGTGATCTCCAGCCGGATCATGGCGTCCTGACCGCGGCGGGTGCGCGAGCGCGGGCCGCGCTGGCCGGCCGCGGCGCCGAAGAAGGCGTCCATGATGTCGGAGAAGCCGAAGCCCGCCGCGCCGGCGCCGAAGCCGCCCGCGCCACCGCCGCCGCCGGGCGACAGCGGGTCGCCGCCGAGGTCGTAGACCTGGCGCTTCTGCGGGTCGGAGAGCACCTCGTAGGCGGCGTTGATCTCCTTGAACCGCTCCTGCGTCTTCGGGTCCGGGTTGACGTCCGGGTGCAGTTCGCGTGCCAGGCGCCGGAACGCCTTCTTGATCTCGTCCTGCCCCGCATCCCGTCGGACGCCGAGTACCGCGTAGTAGTCCGTGGCCACCAAATGCTCCGCTTGTTCCGCCTGTAGTAGTGCGACTGGACACCGCCGCCGGACATCCGGCGACGGTTTTGCTTGCTACGACTCGGCCAGGATCTGGCCCACGTACCGTGCCACCGCTCGCACCGCCCCCATTGTGCCCGGGTAGTCCATCCGGGTCGGTCCGATCACACCCAGTTTGGCCACGCTCTCGTCGCCCGAACCGTAGCCGACCGAAACGACCGAGGTGGAATTCAGCCCTTCGTACGCGTTCTCCCGCCCGATCCGGACCGTCATCGCGGGGTCCGCGGTCTCACCCAGGAGGCGGAGCAGGACCACCTGCTCCTCCAGTGCCTCCAGCACCGGCTGGATGGTGAGCGGGAAGTCGTGCCCGAAGCGGGTCAGGTTGGCCGTGCCGGCCAGCATGATCCGCTCCTCGTTCTGTTCGGCGAGCGCCTCGAACAGCGTCGCCAGGACCGTACTGACGGTCGGCCGGTCGGTCTGCTCGAAGGCCGCCGGCAGCTCCTCCAGGAGGCCCGGGACGTCCGGCAGCCGCTGGCCCGCCGCCCGTGCGTTGATCCGGGTCCGCAGGTCCGCCAGGACCGTCTCGCCGACGGTGCCCGGGCAGTCGATCATCCGCTGCTCGACCCGGCCGGTGTTGGTGATCAGCACCAGCATCACCTTGGCCGGGGCCAGCGCCACCAGCTCGATGTGCCGGACCGTGGAGCGGGTGAGCGAGGGGTACTGCACCACGGCGACCTGCCGGGTCAGCTGGGCGAGCAGCCGCACCGTGCGCCTGACCACGTCGTCCAGGTCGACGGCGCCGTCCAGGAAGTGCCGGATCGCCCGGCGCTCCGGGGAGCTCATCGGCTTGATCTCGGCGAGCTTGTCGACGAACAGCCGGTAGCCCTTGTCGGTGGGGATGCGCCCGGCGCTGGTGTGCGGCTGGTGGATGTACCCCTCCTCCTCCAGCGCCGCCATGTCGTTGCGGACCGTCGCCGGGGACACCCCCAGGTTGTGCCGCTCCACCAGGGCCTTGGACCCGACCGGCTCCTCGGTGCCCACGTAGTCCTGGACGATCGCGCGCAGCACGGCGAGCTTGCGGTCGTCCAGCTGGCGGACCTCACCGGCCATGGGGCACGCACCTCCGTCTTCGCACGTTGTCCGTCTGTGATGCTGCGAGCCGCTCCTCCCGGAGGGCCCCGACCTTGGCACTCTGCACGCACGAGTGCCAAAACCGTACGTGCCAGTGTACGGCCCGGCCCCTACCGCAGGAACGGCCCGGCCGGGGTGATCCTGCCCGCAGTTCCGGACGGCCACCGCGACACTCCGCGTGCGGGGGGTGGTGCCCCGGGGCCGTCCGGGTGGCAGCATCGAAAGCGACGGCGAACGGAGGAGCAAGAGATGTCGAGCTCGGGCCAGCACACCCGTTTCGCGCCCGACCGCGGCCTGACCAGCCGCATGGTCGCGACGATGTTCGTGATCGGGCTGCTGTACGTCGGCTTCACGGGCCTGCTGATCGCGCTGCTGCGCGGGGCCTGGCCGCTGATCGTACTGATCTCCGGCGGGCTGTTCGTGGCCCAGTTCTGGTTCAGCGACAAGATCACCGAGCGGGCCATGGGCGCCCGGCCGGTGACCGCGGAGCAGTTCCCCCAGCTGCACGGCACGGTCGACCGGCTCTGCGCCCTGGCCGACATGCCCAAGCCCCGGGTGGCGGTCGCCGACAACGACATGCCCAACGCCTTCGCCACCGGCCGCAACCCGCAGAACGCCGTGGTGTGCGTCACCACCGGCCTGCTGCGCCGGCTCGAACCGGAGGAGCTGGAGGGCGTCCTCGCGCACGAGCTGTCGCACGTCGCCCACCGGGACGTCGCGGTGATGACCATCGCCGGCTTCCTCGGCGTGCTCGCCGGGGCGATGACCCGGATCGCCATGTACGGCGGGTTCATCGGCGGCAACCGCAACAGCAACGACCAGAACGCGGCCATCGCGGCGCTGGTCATCCCGCTGGTGTCGATGGTCGTCTACGCCATCAGCTTCCTGCTCACCCGGCTGCTCTCCCGCTACCGTGAGCTGGCCGCCGACCGGGCCGCCGCCCAGCTCACCGGCCGCCCCAGCGCCCTGGCCTCCGCCCTCACCAAGGTGACCGGGCAGATCGCCGCCATCCCCACCGAGGACCTGCGCCGCTCCCAGCCCTACAACGCCTTCTACTTCGCCCCCGCGCTGAGCGCCCGGGAGACCGCCTCCCAGCTGCTCTCCACCCACCCGACGCTGGAGAAGCGACTGGCCCAGCTGGCGAAGATCTCCGAGCAGCTCGGCCGCTGAACACCCCCGCCTGCTTCGAAAGGACCGCCGTGGGATTCCTGGACGCCCTGTTCGGCCGCACCAAGCCCGTCAAGCCCGACCTCGACCAGCTGTTCGGCCTGCCGTCCGCCGCGCTCACCCTGGAGGCCGGGGCCGGGTTCCTGCCCACCGGACTCGGCTCGGTCTGCTTCGCGGCCGTCGAGGGCGCGGCCTTCGTCCAGGTGGAGCAGCAGGTCCGGGCGCTGCTGGACGCCGACACCGAGCGCGGTGGCGTCCCGGTGGAGGCCTCCAAGGACGGCTACGGCTACTCCTGGCTGCTCGCCCGGCACACCCCCGACGAACTGCCGGAGCTGGTGAACGACCTCCACGCGGTCAACAGCGAACTCGAGGCGAACGGCTTCGGTCCGCAGCTGCTCTGCTCGCTGGTCGCCTTCCGTAACGGGGAGGGCCAGTCGCTGGCCCTGGTCTACCTCTACAAGCGGGGCACCTTCTACCCCTTCGCCCCGATGCCGGGCGGCGGCGAGCGGCGCAACAGCCCGCTGGAGCTGCAGGTCAACGCGATGCTGGGGAACGACCTGCGGCTGGAGAAGGACCTCAGCCGCTGGTTCCCGGTCTGGGGCGCGCCCGGCCTCTGACGGGCCGTCCTATAGTCGCCCCCATGCGCAGCCACCAGTACGGACCCGACCTCACCCCGCCGTGGAAGAAGCAGCAGCCCGCGCCCGAGGTGCCCGCCGAGCGGGACCTGGTGGTGGAGGAGGCGGCCACCGGCTTCTGCGGGGCGGTGGTGCGCTGCGAGAAGACCGCCGAGGGCTTCACCGTCACCCTGGAGGACCGGTTCGGCAAGCACCGGGTCTTCCCGATGGTCCCGCGCGGCTTCCTGCTGGAGGGCAGGGTCGTCACCCTGGTCCGCCCCGCCGGCCCGGCCCCCTCCCGCGCCCCGGGCCGTACGGCCTCCGGCTCCGTCGCCGTCCCCGGGGCCCGTGCCCGGGTCGCCCGCGAGTCCCGGATCTACGTCGAGGGCCGGCACGACGCCGAACTGGTCGAACGGGTCTGGGGCGACGACCTGCGCATCGAGGGTGTCGTGGTCGAGTACCTCCGGGGCATCGACGACCTCCCCGCGATCGTCGCCGACTTCGCCCCCGGCCCCGGCCGCCGCCTCGGCGTCCTGGTCGACCACCTGCTCCCGGGAACGAAGGAGCACCGGATCGCCGCCCAGGTCACCGGCGACTCGGTCCTGGTCGTCGGACATCCCTACATCGACATCTGGCAGGCCGTGAAACCGTCCTCCGTCGGCATTTCCGCCTGGCCCGCCGTCCCCCGCGGCGAGGACTGGAAGGAGGGCACCTGCCGCCGCCTCGGCTGGCCGGTGGACACCCCGGCCGCCTGGAAGCACATCCTGTCGAAGGTGAACAGCTACAAGGACCTGGAACCCGAACTCCTGGGCCGGGTCGAGGAGTTGATCGACTTCACGACCCTGCCGGGTCAGGAGTAGGTCTGGAACTCCGAGGTGTCCAGGGTGATGTCGAGCAGGTCCACCCGAATCGGGTCACCGAATTTGGTGGTCCGCTCGGACCAGTACACCGGGAGTCCCGACGGCGTGTCGGTGGTCAGGTCCGTGAGGAGCACGCACACGCCCTTGAGCGGATCGACGATGAGGTACGCCGGAATGCCACCCTGGGCGTACATCTCACGCTTGATCCGGTAGTCCCGGTGCACGCTGGTCTTGGAGACCACCTCGACCACGAGGGTCACCGCGGAGGCGGACAGCAGACGGCCCGCCTCCGGGACGACACCACGCTCGAAGACGACCAGATCCGGTTGGGGTTCGCTGGCCTCACCGGAGATGATCAGGTCCTGGGTCTGGAGTGCCCGCCACCGGGCGTACGGAGTCTGATGCTGAATCGCGGAGACGATGAGGTTGCGGACCATGTCCGGCCCGGCCATCATCACGATTTCCCCCCTGATGAGTTCGGCCTTGACGCCTTCCGGCACCTCCAGGTTCTCGAAGATCCCGGTCATCCGATCATCGATGGCGGTCATCGCACGCTCCCTCCGACGGCTGACGCCCACGTTAACGAATGTCAGTCCACGAGGTCACGCACGACCGCGTCCGCCAGCAGGCGGCCCTGGAGGGTGAGGGCGGCGCGGCCCCGCTCGTAGGGCTCGGGGGCGAGGAGGCCGTCGGAGAGGGCCTTGGTGGCGGCCTTGCGGCCCGTCCCGGTCAGCAGGTCGAGCGGGACTCCCTCCACCAGGCGGAGCTCCAGCAGGATGCGCTCGACCCGGCGGTCCTCGTCGCTGAGGACCTCGCGGCCCTGGGCGGGGGTGCGGCCCTCGGCGAGGGCCTGGGCGTAGGCGGCGGGGTGCTTGGCGTTCCACCAGCGGACGCCGCCGACGTGGCTGTGGGCGCCGGGGCCGGCGCCCCACCAGTCGGCGCCGGTCCAGTAGAGCTCGTTGTGGCGACAGCGGCCCTCGGGGGTGGTGGCCCAGTTGGAGACCTCGTACCAGCCGTAGCCGGCCGCGGCGAGGGCCTGCTCGGCGATGAGGTAGCGGTCGGCGTGCACGTCGTCGTCGATCATCGGCAGTTCGCCGCGCTTGACCCGGGCGGCCAGCCGGGTGCCCTCCTCGACGATCAGGGAGTACGCGGAGACGTGGTCCGGCCCGGCGCCGATCGCGGCGTCCAGGGAAGCCCGCCAGTCGTCGTCGGACTCGCCGGGGGTGCCGTAGATCAGGTCGAGGTTGACGTGCTCGAAGCCGGCGGCGCGGGCCTCGGCCACACAGGCCTCGGGGCGCCCCGGGGTGTGGTGGCGGTCGAGCAGCTGGAGGACGTGCGGGCGGGCGCTCTGCATGCCGAAGGAGATCCGGTTGTAGCCGCCCTCGCGCAGTTCGCCCAGGTACGCCGGGTCGACGGACTCCGGGTTGGCCTCGGTGGTGACCTCGGCGTCCGGGGCGAGCCCGAACTCCTCGCGCAGCGCGGCGAGCATCTTCACCAGGTCCCGGGCCGGCAGCAGGGTGGGAGTGCCTCCGCCGAGGAACACCGTCCGCACCGGCAGGTCGGCGTCGCCCAGCACCTTGCGGGCGAGCCGGATCTCGGCGACCACGTTGTCCGCGTAGGTCTCCTGCGAGGCAACCGCCCCGGAGGAGCGCAGTTCGGTGGCGGTGTACGTGTTGAAGTCGCAGTAGCCGCAGCGGCTGGCGCAGTACGGCACGTGCAGGTAGAAGCCGAACGGCCGCCGGCCCAGCCCGGTGAGGGCGTCGGTGGGCAGGGAACCGTCGGACGGCACCGGTTCGCCGTCGGGAAGTGCGGAGGGCATGACCCCATTGTCCCGTACGGCCCGCGAACCCCCGCGCGGGCCGTACGGGAGCGGGGCTCAGGCCTCGTTGGTGCCCGCGTACATCGCCGCCACGGCGTCCGCGTAGGTCCGCTCGACCACCGGGCGCTTGATCTTCAGGCTGGGGGTGAGCTCGCCGTGCTCGATGTCGAGGTCGCGCGGCAGCAGGTGGAACTTCTTGATCGTCTGCCAGCGCTGGAGGTCGCTGTTGACCCGCTTGACGAAGCCCTCGATCAGCTGGTGCACGGCCGGCTCGACGGCCAGCTCGGCGTAGCTCTTCCCGGCCAGGCCGTGGTCGGCGGCCCACGGCATCAGCACCGACTCGTCCAGGCCGATCAGCGCGGTGCAGTAGTTGCGGCCGTTGCCGATCACCAGGATGTTGCTGACGAACGGGCAGACCGCCTTGAACTTGCCCTCGACCTCGCTGGGCGCCACGTACTTGCCGCCGGAGGTCTTGAACAGGTCCTTCTTGCGGTCGGTGATCCGCAGGAAGCCGTCGGGGCTGAGCTCGCCGATGTCCTCGGTGTGGAACCAGCCGTCCGGCTCCAGCACCTCGGCGGTCTTCTCCGGCAGGTTGTGGTAGCCGCGCATGACGCCGGGGCCGCGCAGCAGGATCTCGCCGTCCTCGGCGATCCGCACCTCGGTGCCGGGCAGCGCGCGGCCGACCGTGCCGATCCGCACGTCCTCCTTGCGGTTGACGCAGGAGCCGGCGCTGGTCTCGCTCAGTCCGTAGCCCTCCAGGATCGGCACCCCGGCGCCGAGGAAGAAGTAGCCGATCTCGGGGGCGAGCGCGGCGCTGCCGGAGACGGCGCCGCGCATCCGGCCGCCGAAGGCCGCCCGGATCTTCGCGTACACCAGCTTGTCGGCGAGCGCGTGCTGCAGGCGCAGGCCGAGCGGGGCGCTCTCGGCTCCGGTGGCGATCCGGTTCTCCTGGACCACCCGGGCGTACTCGCGGGCGACCTGGGCGGCCCACATGAAGATCTTGTACTTGGCGCCGCCCTCGGCCCGGGCCCGGCCGGCGATGCCGTTGTACACCTTCTCGAAGATGCGCGGCGCCGAGGCCATCACGGTGGGGCGGATGACCGGCAGGTTGTGGATGATCCGGTCGACCCGGCCGTCCACCGCCATCACGTGGCCGGTGGCGATCTGGCCGGAGATCAAGGTCTTGCCGAAGACGTGCGACAGCGGCAGCCACATGAACTGCACGTCGTCGGGGCCGAGCAGGCCGCTGGCCTCCTGGGCCTTGCCCTCGTACGCCCAGCAGTCGTGCACCAGGCGCACGCCCTTGGGGCGGCCGGTGGTGCCGGAGGTGTAGATGAGGGTGGCCAACTGCTCCCGGTCGAGCGCCGCGACGGCCTTCTCGACCGCGTCCGGGTGCTGCTCCAGGTACTCGGCGCCGCGCCGTTCCAGCTCGGCCAGGGTGATCAGGTCGAGGCCGGCCGTCCGGAGTGTCTCCGGCCGGGGCGCCCCGGCGGGCACGTCGAAGAGGATCACGGTGCGCAGCTCGGGCAGCTGGTCGATGTGGTCGACGGCCTTGGCCAGCTGGGCGGCGTTCTCGGCGAACATGGCCCGGGAGCCGGAGTTGGAGAGGATGAAGGCCGTCTCGTCCGCGTTGGTGCTCGGGTAGATCGTGGTGATGGCCGCGCCCGCGCACATGGCGCCGAGGTCGGCGAGGATCCATTCGAGCCGGGTGGAGGCGGCCAGTGCGACCCGGTCCTCCGGCTGGATGCCCAGCGCCATCAGGCCGGCGGCCACCGCCTTGACCCGGACGGCGGTCTGCGCCCAGGTGAGCGAGCGCCACTGCTCGGCGCCGGGCGCGCCGTCCGCGGCCTGCTCGTCGACCGTCACGGGGTGGCGGTAGGCCTCGTGGTTGGGCGTCGCGGCGACGCGTTCGAGGAAGAGGTGGGCGACGGAGGCGGGACGCCCGGCGACGATGTCGGCTTTGCCGGAGTCGATCAGGGACTGCGCGGAACTCAACGAGGACCTCCGGGGGCGGGTGGCCGTCTGAGGGATTGTCGCGGCGTCCGTGGGGGCGGCCGCCGGGCCCGTTAACCTGAGCGGTACCGGTCAGTAACAAGGGCGTAGTCAGCAGCCTAGGGGGAAACCGGTCATTCCGTAAGGGGTCGAATCCAGCTGGCACGCCATCACGGGCCCGATGCCCGGCACCGCGGACGCAATGGCAAAGGCCCGGCAAACCTCGGCCGGACAGCCCCGGAATCGTCTGGACGACGCCACAGAACCACGAGAATTGGGGTGCGAACCCGACCGGCGACGACAAGAGTGTGCCAGTGCTGATCAGACTGCTCCGGGCGTACCTACGCCCCTACTCCCGACCGATCACCCTGCTGGTGGTCCTCCAACTGGTGTCCACCCTCGCGGCGCTCTACCTGCCGACGCTCAACGCCGACATCATCGACAAGGGCGTGGTCAAGGGCGACACCGGCTACATCCTGCGCCTGGGCGCCGTCATGATCGGCGTCACCCTGGTCCAGGCACTGTGCTCGATCGGCGCCGTCTACTTCGGTGCCCGCACCGCGATGGCCTTCGGCCGCGACGTCCGCGCCGCCGTCTTCGACCGGGTGCAGAGCTTCTCCGCCCGCGAGGTCGGCCAGTTCGGCGCCCCCTCCCTGATCACCCGCACCACCAACGACGTCCAGCAGGTCCAGATGCTGGCCCTGATGAGCTTCACCCTGATGGTCGCCGCACCGATCATGTGCGTCGGCGGCATCATCATGGCGCTCAACCAGGACGTCCCGCTCTCCGGACTGCTGCTCGCCGTCATCCCCGCGCTCGGCGTGGTCGTGGTCCTGCTGGTGCGCGCCCTGCGGCCCAAGTTCCGCAGCATGCAGGTGAAGATCGACACCGTGAACCGGGTGCTGCGCGAGCAGATCACCGGCATCCGGGTCATCCGCGCCTTCGTCAAGGACGACCACGAGCAGGCCCGCTTCGCCGACGCCAACGAGGACCTCACCCACACCGCCCGGCAGGTCGGCCGGCTGATGTCCGTCATGTTCCCCGCCGTGATGCTGGTCGTGAACATCTCCAGCGTCGCCGTGCTCTGGTTCGGCGCCCACCGCATCGACAGCGGCGACATGGAGATCGGCGGGCTCACCGCCTTCCTCTCCTACCTGATGCAGATCCTGATGAGCGTCATGATGGCCACCTTCATGTTCATGATGGTGCCGCGCGCCGAGGTCTGCGCCGAGCGCGTCCAGGAGGTCCTGGACACCTCCTCCAGCGTCGTCCCGCCCACCGCCCCGGTCACCGAACTGCTGCGCCGCGGCAACCTGGAACTGCGCGACGTCGACTTCCGCTACCCCGGCGCCGAGGCCCCGGTGCTGCGCGGCATCGACCTCACCGCCCGCCCCGGCCAGACCACCGCCATCATCGGCTCCACCGGCAGCGGCAAGTCCACCCTGCTCGGCCTCGTCCCCCGGCTCTTCGACGCCACCTCCGGCCAGGTCCTGCTCGACGGCGTGGACGTGCGCGAGCTCTCCGCCGACGCCATCGCCGACAGCGTCGGCATCGTCCCGCAGAAGCCGTACCTGTTCACCGGCACCGTCGCCAGCAACCTCCGCTACGGCCGCCCCGACGCCACCGACGAGGAACTCTGGCACGCCCTGGAGATCGCCCAGGCCAAGGAGTTCGTCGAGAAGCTCGCCGAAGGCCTGGACGCCCCCATCGCCCAGGGCGGCAGCAACGTCTCCGGCGGCCAGCGCCAGCGCCTGGCCATCGCCCGGGCCCTCGTGCGCAGGCCCGACGTCTACCTCTTCGACGACTCCTTCTCCGCGCTCGACTACGCCACCGACGCCAAGCTGCGCAAGGCCCTCGCCCGCGAGACCGCCGACGCCACCGTCCTGATCGTCGCCCAGCGCGTCTCCACCATCCGCGACGCCGACCGGATCATCGTCCTCGACGAGGGCGCCGTCGTCGGCACCGGCACCCACCACGAACTGATGGCCGACAACCCGACGTACCGGGAGATCGTGCTCTCCCAGCTCACCGAGCAGGAGGCGGCGTGACCACCCCAGCAAAGCCCGCCGGGAACCCCGCCGGGCCGGCGGCCTCGGCCGCGCCCGGACCGGCGTCCGGCAAGCCCGCCGGGAAACCCCAGGACCAGCTGCCCAGCGACTCCCAGGCCGCCGCCGCCCGCCGCGGCCCGGCCGGACCGGGCCGCTTCATGGGCGGCCAGGGCGCCGAGAAGTCCATGGACTTCAAGGGCTCCGGCAAGCGCGTCCTCGGCCTGCTGCGCCCCGAGCGCAAACTGCTGGCCGGCGTCCTGCTGCTCGGCGTCCTCGGCATCGGCTGCGCCGTCACCGGCCCCAAGATCCTCGGCGACGCCACCGACCTGATCTTCGCCGGCGTCATCGGCGCCCGCTTCCAGCCCGGCACCTCCAAGACCGAGGTCATCGAGGGCCTACGCGCCCACGGCCAGGGCGGCATCGCCGACCTGCTCTCCGCCGTCGACTTCACCCCCGGCCACGGCATGGACTTCGGCGCCATCGGCTCCGTCCTGCTCTGGGTGCTCGGCATCTACCTCGCCTCCGCCGGCTTCGGCATCCTCCAGGGCCAACTGGCCACCAAGGCGATCCAGTCGGCCAGCTACCGGCTGCGCCAGGACGTCGAGGCCAAGCTCGCCCGCCTGCCGCTCAGCTACTTCGACAAGCAGCCGCGCGGCGAGGTGCTCAGCCGGGTCACCAACGACATCGACAACATCGGCCAGTCCATGCAGCAGACCATGGGACAGGTCGTCAACTCGCTGCTCACCGTGGTCGGCGTGCTGGCGATGATGTTCTGGATCTCCTGGCTGCTGGCGCTGATCGCCCTGGTCTCGGTGCCGCTGTCGGTGGTCGTCGCCGCCAAGGTCGGCAAGCGGGCCCAGCCGCAGTTCGTCCAGCAGTGGAAGTCCACCGGCCAACTCAACGCCCACATCGAGGAGATGTACACCGGCCACACCCTGGTCAAGGTGTTCGGCCGCCAGCGCGAGTCCGCCGAGACCTTCCGCGAGCACAACGACGCGCTGTTCCACGCCAGCTTCCGCGCCCAGTTCATCTCCGGGATCATCCAGCCCGCGATGATGCTGATCGGCAACCTGCAGTACGTGCTGGTCGCGGTCGTCGGCGGCCTGCGGGTGGCCAGCGGCTCGCTGTCCATCGGCGACGTCCAGGCCTTCATCCAGTACTCCCGGCAGTTCAGCCAGCCGCTCACCCAGGTCGCCAGCATGGCCAACCTGGTGCAGTCCGGGGTCGCCTCCGCCGAGCGCGTCTTCGAACTCCTCGACGCCCCCGAGCAGAGCCCCGAGCCGGCCATGCCCGAGAAGCCGGACGCGGTCCACGGCAGGGTCTCCTTCCAGGACGTGTCCTTCCGCTACGACCCCGACAAGCCGCTCATCGACGACCTCTCGCTCAAGGTCGAACCCGGCCAGACCGTCGCCATCGTCGGCCCCACCGGCGCCGGCAAGACCACCCTGGTCAACCTGCTGATGCGGTTCTACGAGGTCAGCTCCGGACGGATCACCCTCGACGGCGTCGACATCGCCGCGATGTCCCGCGAGGACCTGCGCTCCGGCATCGGCATGGTCCTCCAGGACACCTGGCTGTTCGGCGGCACCATCGCCGACAACATCGCCTACGGGGCCGGGTCCGCCACCCGCGAACAGGTCGTCGAGGCCGCCAGGGCCGCCCACGTCGACCGCTTCGTCCGCACCCTCCCGGACGGGTACGACACCGTCATCGACGACGAGGGCACCGGCGTCAGTGCGGGCGAGAAGCAGCTGATCACCATCGCCCGGGCCTTCCTCGCCCAGCCGTCGATCCTGGTCCTGGACGAGGCCACCAGCTCGGTCGACACCCGCACCGAGGTGCTCATCCAGCGGGCCATGGCGCGGCTGCGCACCGGCCGCACCAGCTTCGTCATCGCCCACCGCCTCTCCACCATCCGGGACGCCGACGTCATCCTGGTGATGGAGAACGGCTCCATCGTGGAGCAGGGCTCGCACGACGAGCTGATCGCCGCCGACGGCGCCTACGCGCGGCTCTACCAGGCGCAGTTCGCGGAGGCCGTGGCCGAGGTCGACTGACCGATCGGCCGGGTCCGGACACGCGGAAGGGCCCCGGGGTTATCGCCCCGGGGCCCTTCCGTCGTTGCTACTTCTTGTCCTTCGGCGACTCGGCGTCGGTGGACAGCGCCGCGATGAAGGCCTCCTGCGGGACCTCCACGCTGCCGACCATCTTCATCCGCTTCTTGCCTTCCTTCTGCTTCTCCAGCAGCTTCCGCTTGCGGGAGATGTCGCCGCCGTAGCACTTGGCGAGGACGTCCTTGCGGATCGCCCGGACCGTCTCGCGGGCGATCACCCGGGAGCCGATGGCGGCCTGGATCGGCACCTCGAACTGCTGGCGCGGGATCAGCTTCTGCAGCTTGCCGGCCATCATCACGCCGTAGCCGTAGGCCTTGTCCTTGTGCACGATCGCGGAGAACGCGTCCACCGCGTCACCGTGCAGCAGGATGTCGACCTTGACCAGGGCGGCGGTCTGCTCGCCGATGGGCTCGTAGTCGAGCGAGGCGTAGCCGCGGGTCTTGGACTTCAGCTGGTCGAAGAAGTCGAAGACGATCTCGGCGAGCGGCAGGGTGTAGCGCAGCTCGACCCGGTCCTCGGACAGGTAGTCCATGCCCTGGAGGCTGCCGCGGCGGGACTGGCAGAGCTCCATGATCGCGCCGACGAACTCGTTGGGCGCGAGGATGGTGCCGCGCACGACCGGCTCGTACACCTCGGCGATCTTGCCGGACGGGAACTCGCTCGGGTTGGTGACGGTGTGCTCGGTGCCGTCCTCCATCACCACCCGGTAGACCACGTTCGGGGCGGTGGAGATCAGGTCGAGGTTGAACTCGCGCTCCAGGCGCTCCCGGATGATCTCCAGGTGCAGCAGGCCGAGGAAGCCGCAGCGGTAGCCGAAGCCCAGCGCGACCGAGGTCTCCGGCTCGTACACCAGGGCGGCGTCGTTCAGGCGCAGCTTGTCCAGGGCGTCGCGCAGCAGCGGGTAGTCCGAGCCGTCCAGCGGGTACAGGCCGGAGAACACCATCGGGCGCGGGTCCTTGTAGCCGCCGAGCGGCTCGGTGGCGCCCTTGTGCATCGAGGTGATCGTGTCACCGACCTTGGACTGCCGGACGTCCTTCACACCGGTGATGATGTAGCCCACCTCGCCGACGCCCAGGCCGTCGGCGACCTTCGGCTCGGGCGAGATGACGCCGATCTCCAGCAGCTCGTGGGTGGCGCCGGTGGACATCATCTGGATGCGCTCGCGCTTGGTGAGCTGGCCGTCCACGACACGGACGTAGGTGACGACGCCGCGGTAGGAGTCGTACACCGAGTCGAAGATCATCGCGCGGGCCGGGGCGTCCGCGGCGCCGACCGGGGCCGGGATGGTGTTGACGATGTGGTCCAACAGGTCCTCGACGCCGAGGCCGGTCTTGGCGCTGACCTGCAGCACGTCCGAGGGGTCGCAGCCGATGATGTGCGCGATCTCCGCCGCGTACTTCTCCGGCTGGGCGGCCGGCAGGTCGATCTTGTTGAGGACCGGGACGATCGTGAGGTCGTTCTCCAGCGCCAGGTACAGGTTGGCGAGGGTCTGCGCCTCGATGCCCTGGGCCGCGTCGACCACCAGGATGGTTCCCTCGCAGGCCGCGAGGGAGCGGGACACCTCGTACGTGAAGTCCACGTGGCCGGGGGTGTCGATCATGTTGAGGATGTGCGTCGTCCCGGCGTCCGGCCCGGTCTTCGGGGCCCACGGGAGGCGGACCGCCTGCGACTTGATGGTGATGCCGCGCTCGCGCTCGATGTCCATGCGGTCGAGGTACTGGGCACGCATCTGCCGGGGGTCGACGACGCCGGTGATCTGCAGCATCCGGTCTGCGAGCGTCGACTTGCCGTGGTCGATGTGGGCGATGATGCAGAAGTTGCGGATCAGCGCCGGGTCGGTACGGCTGGGCTCTGGCACATTGCTGGGGGTCGCGGGCACCTTGGTCCGATTCTCCGTTGGTCCGGGGCCGGGGGTGTCCGGATCATCGCTGACCGGCTATCCCGGGGACCGGACAGTCTCGTCCGATCGAAATAGTTCCTCCCATCTTCCCACGACCTCGGCACCGGACACCGTTCGGGCACCTCGCAGTGTTCCGTGCGCTGTTCCGTCCCCGGTCGCGAAGGGGGCAGGATGGCCTCCCGTGATCCTGGAAAGCGCCCTGCTCGACGTCCTGCCCGGCCGGGAGGACGAGTTCCTCGCCGCCTTCGCCGAGGCCCGTCCACTGATCGCCGTCCAGCGCGGGTTCCGCACCCTGCGGCTGCACCGCTGCCTGGACGAGGGGCGCGGCTCCCGCTTCCTGCTCCAGGTGGAGTGGGAGACGCTCGCCGACCACACCGAGGGGTTCCGCGGCTCGGCCGAGTACGGGCGGTGGCGGGAGCTGCTGCACCGGTTCTACCGGCCGTTCCCGGAGGTCGAGCACTACGGGGAGCCGGTGCTGAGCGCCTGAGCCGGCGGCCGGTGCGGCGGCCGGCCCGCCGACTGGACCTCCGGCTGGACGTCCGGCCCGGCGGCCGGTTTGGGGCGGGCGGTGGGCCCCTGGTAGCGTGGTCAGCTGCACCTGGCCTCGGCATGCCCTCTCAGCTGGTCCGACGGCCATCAGGCGCAGCCCGTTCAAACCTTTTAGACAAGACTGAGGCTCCTTCGTGGCGAACATCAAGTCCCAGATCAAGCGCAACAAGACCAACGAGAAGGCGCGCCTGCGCAACAAGGCCGTCAAGTCCTCGCTGAAGACCGCTCTGCGCAAGGCCCGCGAGGCCGCTGCCGCCGGTGAGACCGAGAAGGCCGCCGTGCTGGCCCGCGCCGCCTCCAAGGCGCTGGACAAGGCCGTGAGCAAGGGCGTCATCCACGCCAACCAGGCCGCCAACAAGAAGTCGGCCATCACCAAGCGCGTCAACGCGGCCGCCCAGGCCTGACGCCGCCGGGGGCTCCGGCCCCCACCGCCTCCGGACGAACCGGCCCTCTACCCGGACTCCAGAGGCGTGCCAGACTCGCACCGCACGCGGCCTGCGTTCGCCACGCGGGTGCGGTGCACACCAGCTGTACGGCAGGCGCCGCAGTCGGCCTCTTCGCAGAGGCCGACTGCGGCGCCTGTCGCGTTCCGCGCCCCGGCCGCTATGGTCGATCACGCGCGACCGAGGATGCGGGGGGCATCCCGAGCGCAAGTCCCGAGGGGGGAACTCCATGACCACGCCACCACCGTCGCAGCCGCCGGCCCCGGCACCCAACGGGCCCGGGTACGGGTTCCCGCGGCAGGCACCGGGGGCGCCCGGCTTCGGTCCGCCGCCCGGACTGCCCGCCTCGCCGGGCGCGGGCGTGCCCCTCGCCGGGACCGGGCCCGGTGGTCCCGGTCCTGCTGGTCCCGGTCCTGCGGGTGGGGCGCCCGGGGGCCGCTCCGGGGGCAACCTGCGGCGCAACGCCGTCTGGGCCTTCGTCGGTGCGCTGCTCGCCTCGGCCGGCTGGACCACCGCCGTACTGGTCGTCCCGGGCATGGTCGGCAGCAGCAGCGGCGACTCCGCGCCGCGCGGCCTCGGCAGCTACCACGTCTCGGACGACTTCTGCGCCGTCGGGAAGCCCAACCGGCTGCTGGAGAAGTACTCGGTCAACACGACCGGCAGCTCCCCGAGCCACCACACCGACCGCAACCCGGCCCTGGACAGCATGAACTGCTCGATGTCCCTCAAGCGGACCGGCGGCACCAGCGACAGCGAGTACGCCTCGGTCTACCTGCGCGCCGACCTGCACAAGGCGGTGAACCCCGCGCCCGAGCTCTCCGCCAACAAGGAGACCTACCGGACGCGCGGCTACCAGATCTCCAGCATCCCGGGCATCGGCGAGGACGCGTACTTCGTGTACAAGGACGACGGCTCGTCGGACAAGTACCGCGACGTCTACGCCGAGGTGGACGTCCGCGACGGCGGGATGACCTTCTACATCACCTACAGCGCCAGCTACACCCAGGGGAAGGCCACCCCGCCCTCCATGGACGAGCTGCGCACCATGCTGCAGTCGGACGCCGACAGCGCCGTACGGGCGATGCGCAAGTAGCACGGGGCGGGCTGCCGGGCCTCAGAAGGCGGGGCGGGCTACCGGGCGTCAGTAAGCGGGGCGGGCCGCCAGCCGGCGTCAGTAGGCGGGGCGGGAGCCGGCCCGGGCGGCCTTGGCGACGGCGACCACCGCGCACTCCAGGGCGAAGGCCGGGTCGTCCGAGCCGCCCTTGACCGCCGCGTCGGCCTGGGCGATCGCGGTCAGCGCGGTGGCCACCCCGTCGCCCGTCCAGCCGCGCATCTGCTGGCGGACCCGGTCCACCTTCCACGGCGGCATGCCCAACTCGCGGGCCAGATCGGCCGGGCGCATGTTCCGCCCGGCCGTGGCCAGCCGCCCGATGCTGCGCACGCCGGACGCCAGCGCGTAGGTGATGCCGGTCGGCGGCTGGCCGACGGCCAGCGCCCAGCGCAGCCGCTCCAGCGCCTCCGCCGCCCGGCCGGTGACCGCCAGGTCGGCCACCTCGAAGCCGGTCGCCTCCGCCCGGCCGCTGTAGTAGCGGGCCACCACGGTCTCGTCGATGGTTCCCTCGACGTCCGAGGTCAACTGGCTGCAGGCCGCCGCCAGTTCGCGCAGGTCACTGCCGAGCGCGTCCAGCAGCGCCTGGCAGGCCTCCTGGGTCGCGGAGCGGCCCAGGGCGCGGAACTCGCCCTTGACGAAGGCCAGTCGCTCGCTCGCCTTGGCCAGCTTGGCGCAGGCCACCTCGCGTCCGCCCGCCTTGCGCCCGGCGTCCAGCAGCCCCTTGCCCTTGGCCCCGCCGGCGTGCACCAGCACCATGATCACTTCTTCGGCCGGCGACTCGATGTACGCCTTGACCTCCTTCACCGATTCGGCGGAGAGGTCCTGGGCGGCCCGGACCACGATCACCTTGCGCTCGGCGAACAGCGAGGGAGTGGTCAGCTCGGCCAGGCTGCCGGGCTGCAGCCCGCCGGGGGGCAGGTCCCGTACGTCGGTGTCCGGGTCCGCGGCCTTCGCCGCGGCCACCACCTGGGCGACCGCGCGATCCAGCAGCAGCTCCTCCTGGCCGACCGCGAGGGTCAGCGGGGCGAGCAGGTCGTCGGGTGCACTCTTCCTGGCCATCGCCTACCAGCATCCCACGCGCCGCGGACAGTCCCTCCCGGACGGGCTTTGCGTGGACAGGCCTCGGCGTGAACGGGCCGGCCTCCGTACGGGCCGGCCTCCGTACGGGCCGACCGCCCTGCCGGGCCGTTCCGCCCGACCTGGAGAATGGGCCGGTGACCGAGAACCACACCCCCGACCTCCCGGACGTCGACGACCCGTTCGTCCGCCAGCTGCTCGTCCTGCCCGACCGCGACGCCGCCGACGAGGCCGCCGAGGAGCTCGGCGCCGCCCACCCGGACCTCGGCGAGCCGGAGATCGTCCGCGACGCCCTGGCCGGCGAGGACGACGCCGAGGACGCCCAGTGGCTGGTCGTCCTCGACCCGCCGGCCAACGGCTGGACCCCTGCCCTGCTGCACGTCCTCGACACCCTCGCCACCTCCCACGAAGGCTGGCGCGAGGAGGCCTGACCAGCGTTCCCGATCACCTCGACGCCGTCCCGGGCCCCGGCAGTCGCTCAGCGCGGGAGCACCCAGCCCGGCCGCCAGGTGCCCGGGGCGTCGAGGGCGGGCCGGGTCGCGGCGAGGTGGGCGCGGAGGGCGGCCAGGGCCGGGTGGGGGTTGTCCCGGTGCCAGAGGAGGGAGTGCGGGTAGACGGGCGTCGGGTCGGTCACCGGGATGCGGCGCAGGCCGTGGCCGGCGGGCCAGACGACGCGGGTGTGCTCGCTCATGAAGGTGGCCAGGGCCGGGGTGTCGGCGACGGTGTCGAGGAGCGCGTCGGAGCCGAAGTTGGGGCCGGTCACCTCGATGCCGAGTCCGAACTCGGCGACGAGGTCGTCGTAGTAGGCGGCCCACTCGGTGCCGGGCGCGATGCCGGGCATCCAGATCCGGTGCCCGGCGAGCTGGGCAACGGTCACCGAGCGGGCCCCCGCCAGTGCGTGGGCGGGGCCGGTGAGGAGCTGGAGCGGCTCGTCCAGCACCCGGACGGACTCGATGTCCTCGGGAAGGGACCGGCCGGGCGCGGCGACGGCGCGGAAGGAGGCGTCGATCGCGCCCGAGCGGATGGCGCCGACCGCCGCCTCGACGTCGAACAGCATCACCACGTCGAGGTCGACCTCGGGGTGCGCGCGGTGGAAGTCGCGCATCAGGCCCGACGGCGCGACCCGCGAGGCGATCACGTCGACCCGCAACGGCCGGCGGCCGGTGCCCACGGACGCCACGGCACGCTCGGCGGCCCGCAGCAGCTCGCGCGCGTGGGGCAGGAAGGCCTGCCCGTCGATGGTGAGCTCGGCCCCGCGCGGGGTGCGGGTGAACAGCCGGGCTCCGAGGTCGCGCTCCAGGGTGGCGACGCGCTTGGAGACGGCCTGCTGGGTGATCGCCAGGTCGGCGGCGGCCTTCTGGAACTGGCCCGCTTCCACGACGGCGGCGAAGGTGCGTACGGCTTCGAGGTCCACGCCGATCCACCTTAGTGAACAACGGACGGTTGTGGAGAAACGGCGGGACGGTTGTTTGACCTGCGATTGTGCCGCTCGGTTAGCTCTCACCGGTCAACGTCGGCTTGTTCGAACGGGACCTCGAGGGAGTGCGCGGCATGGTGGACAGGATGAGCGGGGCGGGCGGGACAGGCAGGACGGGCAGGTGGCGCAGGACGGGCAGGAAGCGGCTAGGGCCGCAGTTCGGCTGGCTCTGGGCCGCGTACGCGGTCAGCGCGTACGGGTCCGGGCTGGGGTTCGGAGCCCTCCCGCTGATCGCCGTACTGGCGTTGCACGCCGGACCGGCCGAGGTATCCGCACTGTCCGCGGTGGGCCCCGCGGTGGGCGCGCTGATCGCGGTGCCGCTCGCACCGTGGGTGGAGTTCCGGCGCAAGCGCCCGGTGATGATCGCGATGGACCTGGTCCGGTGCGCGGCCATGGCCACCATCCCACTCGCCTACGCCCTCGGCCTGCTCGGCTTCGTCCAACTGCTGGTGGTCTCGGCCGTCGTCGCCGCGGCCAAGATCGCGTTCAACGCGGCCAGCGGCGCCCACCTCAAGGCCCTCGTCCGGCCCGACGACCTGCTGGTCGCCAACGCCCGGTTCGAATCCACCAACTGGAGCTCCATCGCCGTCGGACCGCCGCTCGGCGGAGCCGCGATCGGCCTGTTCGGGCCGGTCACCACGGTCATGGCCGACGCCCTCAGCTACCTGCTCTCCGCCCTCGGCATCACCGCGATCCGCGGCCGGGAGGAGACCCCGCAGCCCACCGCCAAGGCCCCGGTCCGGGCGGGCGCGCTGCTCAACGGCTGGCGGCACATCCTGGGCGACACCGGCCTGCGGGCGCTCTACCTCAACAACATGCTCGTCAGCGGCCTGATCATGGCCACAGAACCGCTGCTGGCTGTCCTCCTGCTGCGCCAACTCCACTTCCCCGCCTGGCAGTACGGCCTCGCCTTCGCCGCCCCCTGCCTCGGCGGGCTCATCGGCTCCCGGCTCGCCCGGCACGTCGTGGCCCGCTACGGACGGCACCGGGTCTTCCGGACCGTCGGCACCCTGCGTGCCGTGTGGCTGATCGGCCTGGTGTTCGTCCGCCCCGGCGTCGTCGGCCTGGTCACCGTGATGGCCGTCGAGCTGGCGATCATCGTCAACATGAGCCTCTACACCCCGGTGCTCGCCACCTACCGGCTCGAACGCACACCCAAGCACCTGGTCGCCCGCACCCTGTCGGCCTGGTCGATCGGACAGCAGGCGTCCATCGCGGTCTGCACCGCCCTCGGCGGGCTGCTCGCCGACGCCACCGGCCCGCGCACCGCCCTCGCCGTCGCGGGGCTGCTCATCCTCGCGACCCCGCTGCTGCTCCCCCGACGCGAGCAGGCACAGGAGCCGGAAGCCGCTCTCAGCCACGCCTGAGACCACCGGCGTCCGGTCGCCGCCGCTCCCGCACCATCCACAAGCTCTCACCCCAACCACAAGGAGGAGACCCGCGCATGAGCACCACCCCCGCGCTCGACCCCGCACACACCGCTCTTCTCGTCCTGGACTGCCAGCCCGCCGTCCTTGCCGTCCTGCCCGACGACGCCGCCCGCGAGGCCCTGCTCGGCCGCATCGAACGGGCCGTCGCCGACGTCCGGGCAGCCGGCGGCACCGTCGCCCACGTGCGCGTCGCCTTCACCGAGGCCGACTGGGACGCCGTCCCGGACACCAACAAGTCCTTCGGCCCACTCGCCCGGCACCGCGCCATGCACCACCAGGACCCCAGCACCGGCTTCCACGAGCGCCTGGCACCCCGCGGCGATGACATCGTCGTCCGCAAGACCCGGTACGGCGCCATGTCCACCACCGACCTCGACCGGCAACTGCGCGAACGCGGCATCACCACCCTGGTCGTCGCCGGCACCAGCACCACCGGCGCCGTCCTGTCCACCGTCCTCGACGCGGCCGACCGCGACTACCTGCTCCACGTCCTCTCCGACGCCGTCGCCGACCCGGACCCCGAAGTCCACGACCTCCTGCTGCGCCGGGTCCTCCCCTCCAGGGCGCACCTCGTCGACACCGCCGGACTGCCCGAGCTGCTCCGGGCCGACTGACACGCCCGACGACCGGGAGCGCACACCGCAGGGATGAATCGACGGTGTGCCAGGAGCCCGCGGCCGTCGATGCCCGGACCTCCTGATCCACAGTGGCGGGCGGCAGTCGGCTGCCCAACAACCCTCCTCCGCCCGTTCCGGGAGCCCCCTGACGCAGGGCGGACCGCCGCGGCACAACCGTTGGACAGCCCCTCGAGGGCCCCGCCGGTGCTCGGCGGGGCCCTCGCCGTCTCCGTGCTGCTCTGGATGCGCCTTGACGCCCCCTGGGCGTTCCCGGCGACGCGCCGACCGGAACCGGACCGTCAAACTCCGCAAGGTATAGCCAATTCGGGTGAAGGTTTGTCCACTGATCGGCTGGACGCGACGGGCCGCCATAGCCTCGGTGGCGCCCCGTCGCCGCTCGGGTGCGCGATCCGGGCGAAGGTGCGGGATCCGTCGATCCGGAAGGCCACCGACACCCATGACACGCTCAGCGGACGGAAACGACGAGTCGACCGGCGGGCCCTCCCGCCGCCAACTCCTCAAGATCGGCATCGGCGTCGCCGTGGGAGCGGGGGCCATCGGTCCGGGTGCGCCCTCCGCCGTCGCCAACGGCCCGTACGACCCCACCAGTCCGACGATCGCGACCAAGGTGAAGAACCTCAGCGGCCCGGTCGAGACCGGGCCGCTCGCCTCGCCATGGACCGACCTCGGCATCCCCGTGCGGTGCCCGAACGGCAGCATGCTCTTCGTCTGCGGCGACACCTTCGACGGCGACCAGGTGGGCTCCGCCGACTGGCGCGCCCCGGTCGGCCTGCGCTCCAGCAGCGCGGACCTGAACAACCTGCGCATCGACGGCAGCGTCGGCGGTGGCCACGCCAACAGCCTCGTCGACGAGCCGCACAACCCGGTCGGCGACAAGTTCACGACGGCGATCCCGTCCGACGTGTTCGTCGTCGACGGGGTGATGTACATGCACCTGATGCGCGGCGTCATCTACGACACCCACCACACCGACTTCTGGCGCTCCACCGACAACGGCGAGAGCTGGGAGTACCTGTGCCAGTGGCCGGGCGACCTGCACGGCGGCCAGTTCCAGCAGAAGACCTACGCCGTGGCCGACGACGGCTACTGCTACGTGCTCTCCACGGTCTTCAACCGCGACGTGCAATCGGGGATGCTGCTGCACCGGGTACGGAAGGAGAGCCTCGGCAATCCGGACGCCTACGAGCCCTGGGGCTTCGCCGACGGCGGCTGGCGGTGGAACGCGCCCGCCCCGACGACCGTCTTCGGCACCCGCAAGTGGGGCGAGATGTGCTTCCGGGCCATGGACGGCAAGTACGTGCTCACCTGGCTGAACATGGACCCGTTGTCGATCAGGGCGATGGTCTTCGCCCTCCCGACCTCGGACCTGACCAGGACGCTGGAGCAGACCATGATCCTCCCCGGTGCCCCGGGCCAGGAGATCGGCAACCTCGTCGCCAGCCCGTACGGCGGCTTCGTGATCCCGGGCTCGACGTTCGGCAACTTCCACATCGTCGTCAGCCAGTGGTACGACCCGAAGAACTACCGGATCATGCAGTACCGGATCAACATGCTGTCCTGAGCCTGCCCGCTCGGTGGCTCATCCCTGGGGCGGGGGCCCCGGCGGCGGGCGTTTCCGTGCGGTGCGCTCCGGGCAGGCCCGGAGCGCACCGCAATCCTCTTCCCCCGGGCCCCCTCCCCCTCCCACCCTCCCTCCACCTCCCCCACCCCTACCCCATGCCCACCCCACGTCGTGGAGGGAGGAGGAGAGCGGGGGTCACAGGGGCGGGGCCCGGGGCTTGCGGGTGGAGCGCCCGGAGCCGGAGTGGCCGGCACGGGCGCCGTGGTCGGGCTGGGGGTGCACGGCAACGGCAAGGGTGGACGGGGAGTCGCCGGTCACGGCGATGTCCCCCACGCGGTCGGTGCGCAGGACGGTGGCGCCCAACGCGCGCAGCCGGTCGACCGTCCGAGGTGACGGGTGCCCGTAGGCGTTGCCCTCGCCGCAGGAGATCAGGGCGAGCCTGGGCCGTAGGGCACCGGCCAGGTCCCAGTCCTGGTGGGCCGAGCCGTGGTGTGCCACCTTCAGGACGTCGACCCGGCCGAGGCGGCCCAACAGGCCCGACTGGGCAGGCGGTTCGAGGTCCCCGAGCAGCGCCATCCGCAGGCCTCCACGCAGTGTCACCAGCAGGGCCACACTCGCGTTGTTCGCGCCTGGCGCCTCGACGGCCGCCCCGGGATCGGGCCACACCACGTCCCAGGACAACTCCGCACCCGCCGAACGCCGTTCACCGCGGCCCGCACGTACCAGTGGCACACCGGCCCCTGTCGCCCAGGCCGTCACCCGGGCCGCCTCGCCCGGCGGATCGTCCAGCGCCGTACCCTCGACCGCGCCCACCCGGCGGCCGCGCAACACCCCCGGCACGCCCTCGACATGGTCCGCGTGGAAGTGCGTCAACAGCAGCAGCGGCACCACCGTGATGCCGAGTTCACGCAGGCACCGATCGGCCGCTTCGGGGTCCGGCCCGCTGTCGATCACCACCGCGCTGTCCGGCGCACCGGTCGCAAGGGCCAACATGTCTCCCTGTCCGACGTCGCACATCGCCAGCCGCCACCCCGGCGGCGGCCAGCCCGTGGCGATCCGGGCCAGCTGCGGCGGGCGCAGCAGTACGGCCAGCAGCACCACCAGCAGGACGCCCGTCACCAGCGCCCTGACCCAACGGCGGCGGGGGCGGGCGTGCCGGCCGGTCTCCGCCCGCCGGGGCAGCAGCAGGGGCGCCGCCCAGCAGGCGGCCAGAGTCGCCAGCGCGACCGTCACCACACCGAACCAGCCGCCCGGCCAGGACAGTTGGCCACCGGGCAGCTCGGCCCCGCGCCGTCCGACGAAGGCCAGCCAGCCGGCCGGCACCCCGGCCGGTTCGGCCAACAGCCGCGCCAGGGACGGGAAGAACGGCTGCAGCACGAGCACCCCGAAGCCGAGCAGCGTCGCCGGGGCCACCGCCAGCTCGGCCAGCAGGTTGCACGGGACCGCGACCAGGCTGATGTGCCCGGACAGCACCACCGTCACCGGAGCGCAGAGCGCCTGCGCGGCCGCCGTCGCCGCCAGCGCGCCCGCCAGGTGGTGCGGCCAGCGCCGGGCGCGCAGGGACTCGGCCCAGTGCGGCCCGAGAACGAGCAGCCCGGCGGTGGCCAGCACCGACAGCAGGAAACCGAAGGAGCGGGCCAGGAACGGGTCCAGCAGGACGAGCACCAGAACGGCCCCGGCGAGCGCCGGTACGGCCTGGCGGGGGCGGCCGGTGGCCAGGGCCAGCATGCCGATCAGCCCTGTCCCCGCCGCCCGCAGCACACTGGGCTCGGGCCGGCAGACGGTCACGAAGGCCAGCGTCAGCCCCGTACCGAGCAGGGCGCTGGTGCGCAGCGACAGCCCCAACAGCGGTGCCAGTCCGCGGCGTTCCGGGGTACCGGCCTGGCCGGGGGAGCCCAGCAGTACGCCGAGGACGATCGCCAGGTTGGCCCCGCTGACCGCCACCAGGTGGACCAGGTCGGTGGCCCGGAAAGCGTCCACCAGGTCGTCGGGCAGCCGCGAGGTGTCACCGACGACCAGCCCGGGGAGCAGCCCGCGCGCGTCCGGCGGGAGTCCGTCGCTGGCCGTGCGCAGGCCCTCGCGCAGTCGGCCGGCGATCCGCTGCGGCAGGCTCGGCGGTGCGAGCTGCCGGGGCGGACCGTGGACGAGGAGCAACGCTGCGGACTCGGTGTCGTAGCCCTCCCCCGCCGGACGCACCTCGGCCTCGACGGCCAGCCGCTCCGAGGGGAGCAGCCGCTGCCAGGACTCGCTCTCCGCGCCGCGGACCATGACGGTCACCGGGGTGTGCGTCCGGGCGGCCCGTCCGTCCGGGAGGAGGGTGGCTCGGTCGACCACGGCCTTGACGGTGAGGAGGGTCTGCCCGCCGGTGGTGGCGCCCCGGGAGGTGTGGACCCTCGGGTCCCCCGCGACGGTCAGCTCCACCGCCACCTCCTGGGCGGGCGTGCCCGGGGAGCGCGGCGGCGCGTGCTCGGCCGCCCGGGCCAGCTCCGGCAGCAGCCCCCGGTGCAGGTCGGCGGTGTGCAGCGGGGTCGCGATCGCGGCCGCCGCGCCGGTGAGCAGGGCGGCCGCCAGCGCCGCCGCGGCGCCACGTCGGCGCAGGAGGCCCGGCCGGGCGAGCAGCAGCACGGCCACGAGCACCGCGCCGCCCGCCAGCGAGAGGAGCAGCACCTCGGACCCCGGCTCGATGGGCAGGAGCACCGCCGTGACCAGCCAGGCCGAAACGGCGGGCAGCAGCAGTCGGAAGTCGGCACCCGTGGAGCGGGCGCGCGGCAGCGGCACGGTGGTGGCGGACATGGCGGTACCTCCCTCCGGGGGTCGGCAAGCGGTAGCAGAGCGGGTGCCGGAGCACGAGAAACAGGCGGAAGCAGAGCGGGTGTCAGAGCGTGAGGAGCGGGCGGAGTTCCGCGAACGTACGGGCGCCGATGCCGCTGACCTGCCGGAGCTGGTCGATGGAGCGGAACGAGCCGTGCGAGGCGCGGTAGGCGAGGATGCGCTGGGCGAGGGTCGGGCCGACGCCGGGCAGGGCGTCGAGCTGTTCGAGGGTGGCGCGGTTGAGGCTGACGGGCGTTCGGGGCGCGCCGGCCCCGGGAAGTCCGCCGGCGCCTCCGGGGACCTGGACGGGAACCGGCGCCTGTGCCTGCTCGCCGACCAGGATCTGTTCACCGTCCGTCAGGACGCGGGCCAGGTTGAGCCCCCGGGTGTCCGTCTCCGGCAGCGGACCGCCCGCCGCCCGCAGGGCGTCGGCCACCCGGGAGCCCCCGGGCAGGGTGTGCAGGCCCGGCAGGTGGACGCGGCCGCCGACGTCGATGACCACGGCGGGCCCGGCGCCCGGCCCCGAGGACGCCTCGGGTGGACCGGCCCCGCCGCCGGATGGGCTGTCGGCGGCGGACGGGCCCGGCTCCGGCACCGCCGACGCCGCCGCCAGTGCCGGAACGGCCACCGCTTCCGGCCTGGCCAGCCAGAAGTGCTGCACGGCGTAGCCCACCGCGAAGAGCAGCAGGATGGCCAGCCCGGCCACCGCGCGCCGGTCGAGGGCCAGCACGGAGGCGAGCCGTATCCGCGCCCCGGCATCCGGTGGATCGGGTACGTCAACTGCCCCCGGGGGCAGCGCCGCCGGCTTCCCCACCGCCGCCGCGGACGCCGGAGGCAGGGCCGCGGACGCGGACGTCGAGGCGGGAGGGGGCGGGGACGAGGGAGCAGGCGGGACCGCCGACGGTGGAGACGGAGAAATCGGCGGAGGGAGAGCAGCAGGCGCAGCAGCACCCACCTGCTCGTCGTCCGTCGGCAGCAGCGCCGCCATCCGCAGCCGCACCGTCTCGTTGATCGCTTGGCGCTTCGCCGCGCCCAGGCCCATGGTCGTCATGGCGAGGACGCTAGAAGCCGCCCGGCGAGCGCGCAGAAATTACCGAAAGCCTGTGGACAACCCGGAGGTTGTGGATAAAAACGGTCACTCACACGAGTGGTCGCCCCATGCCCAAGTTGACCCAAGCCATGCCATGCCACGCCAGGCCAGGCCACGCCCAGACCAAGCCAAGCCAAGCCGGGCCAAGCCGGGCCCAGCCCCGCCCGACCGCCCCCGCCTCAGCGCGGCGCGACCACCACCGCGAGCAGCCCCGGCCCGACGTGCGCGCCGATCACCGCCCCGACCTCGCCCACGTACAGGTCCCGCAGCCCCGGCACCCGCGCCCGCAGCCGCTCCGCGAGCGGCTCGGCCCGCTCCTCGGCCGCCAGGTGGTGGACGGTGATGTCCACCTCGCCCTCCCCCGACCGCTCGACCGCGATCTCCTCCAGCCGCGCGATCGCCCGCGACGCCGTCCGCACCTTCTCCAGCGGCTCGATCCGCCCGCCGTCCAGGTGCAGCAGCGGCTTGACCGCCAGTGCCGACCCGAGCATCGCCCGCGCCGCGCCGATCCGTCCGCCGCGGCGCAGGTGCTCCAGGGTGTCCACGTAGAAGAAGCCACTGGTCCCGGCCGCCCGCCGAGTGGCCGCTTCGGCCGCTTCCGCGAGGTCCCGGCCGGCTGCGATCGCCTCGGCCGCCGCCAGCACCCCGTACCCGAGGGCCATGCCGACCAGCCTGCTGTCCACCACCCGCACCGGCACGGGCGCCTCGGCGGCCGCCAGTCGCGCGGCCTCGACCGTGCCGGACAGCTCGCCGGAGATGTGCACGGACACGATCCCGGTGGCCCCTGCCTCGGCCGCCGCCCGGTACGCCGCGGCGAAGGTCTCCGGGTTGGGCCGGGAGGTGGTCACCCGCTGCTTGGCGCGCAGCGCCTCGGCGACGTCCTTCGGGGAGATCTCGACGCCCTCGCAGAGGACCGAGTCACCGACCGCGACGCTCAGCGGAACCACCGTGATCCCGTGCCGGTCGAGGGCCTCCTGCGGCAGGTAGGCCGTGGAATCGGTGACAAGTGCGAGGTCGGAGGGCATGAGCCGGAGGTTACTCCCCGTTCCTCCGGGAGTCAGCTCGCCGAGGGCCCTGCCGAGGGCCCCGTCGACGGCTTCCGCAGCCGCTGCGCCAGCTTCGTCAGCGGGTCGGCGAGCCCGAGCAGGTCCTCCGCGCTCGGCCGCCCCTTCCCGTCCGTCAGTCCGGCCCGGACCGCCCCACCACCGGACGAACCCGCCCCACCACCGGACGAACCCGCCGCACCAGCCGCACCGCCCACACCGGCCGAGCCGCCACCGGAAGCGGCAGCGGAAGCGGCAGCAGTCCCCGAAGCAGCCCCAGAAGCGGACCCCGAACCGGCCCCGGTGTCCCAGTGCCGCAGCGCCCCCGCCTCGCTCTCGCACTCCTGGCTCAGTCGGCTCAGCTCGTCGTCCGCGAACCGGTGCATCCGGTCCTGCGCCGCCCACCGCATGGTCTCCGCCGCATGGGTGATCCGTTCCGCCCGCTCCCGCAGTTCCGGCAGCTTGGCGGCGACCCGCGCGGTGTCCGGTTCGCGTTCCAGGACCCGCAGTTCGCCGTCCAGCTCGGCCGCGTGCGCGTCGAGCCTGGTCAGCAGCGCGAGGGACTCGCCGAGCTGGCCGTCCTGTGCCAGTCCGCCCTCCAGCACCTGCCTGGTGCCGTCCAGCGAGGTCCGCAGCTTGAGCCGGACGCTGGCGATCTGGGCCGGCGGGCCGACCTTGGTGTACGTCTTCGCCTTGAGGGTGGCGGTCTCGACGGCGCGCCGGGCGTTGGCCTCGTGCTTCTCGACCTTCGCGGCGACGGCCTTGGCGGCCTTGACCGTACCGACCACCGCCAGTACGAGCGTCGCGATCCCGAAGAGCAGGACCAAGCCGATCATCACGCCGAACACGTCCATCGCGCGCCACCTTCCGCCGCCGTTCCGGCCCCCAACGAGCCCAACGCGGGCCGCAATGCCGAGGGTTCCACGGTAGCCGCCGCACCGGGCCCGAGGGGGTCCGAACGGTCCCGGCGGCCGGAGATCAGGGACAGATCGGGGATCTCCCCGAGGGCCCGCCCCACCGCCCGTACAGCGCGTCCACCGCCCGTACCGCGCGCTGTACGGCCCGGAAAACGCGCCGAAAGGCCCGGAAAACGCACCGGGCGGGTGCCCCGAAGGACACCCGCCCGGTCAATCACGCCCTGATGGAGCCACGAACCACGAACAGCCCCGACCTCATCCGGTCGTCACGCTCACCCGGTCACGCTCGCCCGGTCACGCTCACCCGGTCACGATGTTGACCAGCTTCGGCGCCCGCGCGATCACCTTCCGCACCGCCGCGTCACCGATCGCCGCGACCACCGCCGGGTCCGCCAGCGCCAGCGCCTCCAGCTCCGCGTCCGTGATGCCGGGCGCGACCTCCAGCCGGGCCTTGACCTTGCCCTTGATCTGCACGACGCAGGTCACCGTCTCGTCGACCACGTACGCCGGGTCGGCGACCGGGTAGTCGGCGTGCGCCAGCGACTCGCCGTGACCCAGTCGGCGCCACAGCTCCTCGGCGATGTGCGGGGCCAGCGGCGCGACCATCAGCACCAGCTGCTCGGCCACCGCCCGCGGCGTGGAGCCGCGCTTGACCAGGAAGTTGTTCAGCTCGATCGCCTTGGCGACGGCCGTGTTGAAGCGCAGTCCGGCCATGTCGCCGCGGATGCCGTCGATGGCCTTGTGCAGGGCGCGCAGGGTCGCCTCGTCCGGCTCCTCCTCCGTGACGACCAGCTCGCCGGTGCCCTCCGACACGATGTTGCGCCACAGCCGCTGCAGGAAGCGGTACGAGCCGACGACGGCCCGGGTGTCCCACGGGCGGGAGACGTCCAGAGGGCCCATCGACATCTCGTACAGGCGCAGCGTGTCCGCGCCGTACTCGTCGGCGATCTCGTCCGGGGCGACGGCGTTCTTCAGGGACTTGCCCATCTTCCCGGCTTCGCGCTTGACCGGTTCGCCCTGCCAGAAGTACTTGCCGTCGCGCTCCTCGACCTCGGCGGCGGGCACCGGGAAGCCGCGCTCGTCGCGGTAGACGTCCGCGGTGATCATGCCCTGGTTGAACAGCTTGTGGAACGGCTCGACGGAGGAGACGTGGCCCAGGTCGTGCAGCACCTTGTGCCAGAAGCGCGCGTACAGCAGGTGCAGCACGGCGTGCTCGGCACCGCCGACGTACAGGTCGGCGCCGCCGCCCGGCTTGGTCTCGGTCGGGCCCAGCCAGTAGCCCTCGTTGGCCGGGTCCACCACGGCCTCGGTGTTGGTCGGGTCGACGTAGCGCAGGTCGTACCAGCACGAACCGGCCCAGTTGGGCATGGTGTTGGTCTCGCGGCGGTAGCGCTTGACGCCGTCGCCCAGGTCCAGCTCGACGTTGACCCAGTCCTCGTTGCGCGACAGCGGGGTCTCCGGCGAGGAGGCGGAGTCGTACGCGTCGTAGGTGCGCGGCGAGTAGTCGTCGACCTCGGGGACCTCGACCGGCAGCATCGACTCGGGCAGCGCGTGCATCACGCCGTCCTCGTCGTAGACGATCGGGAAGGGCTCGCCCCAGTACCGCTGGCGGCTGAACAGCCAGTCGCGCAGGCGGTAGTTGACGGTTCCCTCGCCGATGCCGCGCTCGGCCAGCCAGGCGGTGACGCGGGCCTTGGCGTCGACGACGCTCAGCCCGTCCAGGGACAGGGACAGCGCCGGATCGCCCTGCTCGCGCGCCGAGTTGACGATGACCGAGTCGTAGGTGTCGAAGGCGTCGTCCCACTGCGCCGGGTCCGAGCCGCGGCCGTCGGTGGGCTCGACGACGCAGCGCATCGGCAGCGCGAAGGCGCGGGCGAAGGCGAAGTCGCGGTGGTCGTGGGCGGGGACGGCCATGATGGCGCCGGTGCCGTAGCCCATCAGCACGTAGTCGGCGATGAACACCGGCACGGACTCGCCGCTGACCGGGTTGACGGCGTAGGCGCCGGTGAAGACGCCGGTCTTGACCTTGGCCTCGACCTGGCGCTCGACGTCCGACTTGGCGGCGGCCGCGGCGCGGTAGCCGGCGACGGCCTCGGCCGGGGTGGCGGCGCCGCCGGTCCACTCGGCGGGCACGCCCTCGGGCCAGGCGGCGGGGACGATCGAGTCGACCAGGCCGTGCTCGGGCGCCAGCACCATGTAGGTGGCGCCGAACAGGGTGTCGGGCCGGGTGGTGAAGACGGTGATCTTCCCGCCGTCGACGGCGAAGTCCACCCGGGCGCCCTCGGAGCGCCCGATCCAGTTGCGCTGCTGCAGCTTGATGGCCTCGGGCCAGTCCAGCAGGTCCAGGTCGGAGATCAGCCGGTCGGAGTACGCGGTGATGCGCATCATCCACTGGCGCAGGTTGGACTTGAACACCGGGAAGTTGCCGCGCTCCGAGCGGCCGTCCGCGGTGACCTCCTCGTTGGCCAGCACGGTGCCCAGGCCCGGGCACCAGTTGACCGGCACCTCCTTGGCGTACGCCAGGCGGTACTCGCCCAGCACCTCGTCGCGCTCGGCGGCGGACAGCGCGGCCCAGGCGCGGCCGCCCGGGACCTCGCGCGTGCCGGCCTCGAACTGGGCGACCAGCTCGGCGATCGGACGGGCCTTGCCGGCCGCCTCGTCGTACCAGGAGTTGAAGATCTGCAGGAAGATCCACTGCGTCCAGCGGTAGTACTCCGGGTCGATCGTGGAGATCGAGCGGCGCGGGTCGTGGCCCAGGCCCAGCCGGCGCAGCTGCTGGCGCATGTTGGCGATGTTGGCCTCGGTGGAGACCCGCGGGTGGGTGCCGGTCTGCACCGCGTACTGCTCGGCGGGCAGGCCGAAGGCGTCGTAGCCCAGCGTGTGCAGCACATTGTGGCCGGTCATCCGCTGGTAGCGGGCGAAGACGTCGGTGGCGATGTAGCCCAGCGGGTGGCCGACGTGCAGGCCCGCGCCCGAGGGGTACGGGAACATGTCCATGATGAAGCTGTGCGGCTTCGCGGCGACGTCACCGGCGGACGGGTCGGCCAGCTCACCGGTGGGGTTGGGGGCGTGGAACGTGCCCTCCTTCTCCCAGATGTCCTGCCAGCGGGACTCGATCTCCGCCGCCAGCGCGGCGCTGTACCGGAACGGCTCGGTCGCGGTCTCGGCCGCGCCGGACGCAGGGGTCGTCTCGCTCATGGTCCTTCAAGCTCCATCGGTGTCAGTTGGCGAACCGCGCGACGCGACCGGTCCGTGGACCCGTCCCACGACGCGGGCGGGGGCGGAAAACAAGGGGCGGAAAACAAAAAATCCCCTCGCAGGAGGGGACGCCACGCCGACTCCGGCACCGCCCGAGGGCGCAGCCGGTCCTGGTCAGCGCGGCCGGCTAAGGAGCAGGCGCACGGTTCGCATGGGCTCAGGGTACCGCAAGCAGGTCAGGGCGCTCCCGGGTATCCCGCCTGGAGGGACGGGCCGGGCAGCCCCTCACCCCACCGCTCACCCCGGGTATCCCGCCTCGACGGAGGGGCCGGGCAGCCCCCCGCCCCCGCAGCTCACCGCGCCGCCGCCCGCCCCGCAGCCTCGAAGTCCCGCAGCGCCCTGGCCAGCCGCTCCGACTGCATCCCCGCCGCCAGTGCCCGCGCCAGCCCCACCGTCCGGGCGGCCTCCCGCTGGTCGCCGAGGCACCGGTGGGCCTCGGCGAGGCGGACCATCAGCATCGCCTTGGCGCGGGCCCGCCCCGGCCCGAGCCCGGCGACGGCCTCGGCGAGCAGCCCCTTGGCCATCCGGTGCTGGCCGAGCGCGAGCCGCCCCTCCCCCACCATCCCGGCGAGGTCGGCCCGGGCCTCCTCCGTGCCGGGCACGCCGTCGAGTTCGGCGAAGGCCCGGGCGGCGGCCGCCTCGGCCTGCTCGGCCTCGCCGCGGCGGCCGTGGGCGCGGGCGATCCGGCCGAGCTGGCGGGCCCGGCCGGCGGGGCTGAGTGCGGGGCCGTGGGCGTCCAGGGCGGTGCGCAGCGCGGTGACGGCGTCCAGGCCGCGCCCGCCGGTGCCCTGGGTGGCGAGCACCACCAGCGCCCCGAGTCCGGCGACGCCGAGCCGGGGGTCGCCGCTGACGTGGGCGGCGCGCAGCGCGGCGACGAAGGCCCGCTGGGCGGCCGCGTCGTGGCCGAGGTCGTACGCGGCCCAGCCGGCCAGGCGGGCGAGCCTGCTGGCGGTGCCGTACAGCTCGCGGCCGAGCCGTTCGTCGTACGCGCCGAGCTCCAACAGCTTGGCCAGCATGGCGAGTTCGGCTCGGACGGGGCCGAGGACGAGTCCGCCGCCGCAGGAGCGTTCGAGGCGCTGCTTGCTGCGGTAGGACAGTCCGAGCTCGCCGGCCAGCGAGGGGTCGACGCGCAGCGCGCCCTCACCTCCGCCGACCGGTGGCGGTGGCGAGGAGAGCCGTTCGGCGGCATGGTCGAGGTCGGCGCTGCGGAACAGGTCGGTCAGGCGGACCGGGCCGGCGTCGGTGGCGGCCTCGCGCAGCGCGGTCTGGGCGTTGTCGGCGGTCCACGGGTCGGTGAGCAGCCTGGGCGAGAGGATCTTGGCGCCGCGGTGGCCGCCCATCCGGCCCCAGAGCTGCTCGTAGGTGACGGCCATGCCGAGGGTGCGGCTGAGCACCTCGCAGACGGTCTGGTCGTGCGGGCTGCGCGGCACCATGCCGCGGTCACGCCACTTGTACGGGGCGGTGGAGCTGATCGCCAGGCCCGGCGGCAGGGCGAGGCTCACCTCACGGGCGAGCCGTTCCGGACTCCAGCCGAGCTGGTGCAGTATCCGGGCCAGCTCCTCGTTCCGCCTTCGCTGCAGATCGGCCATGGCACGACGGTAGCGGTCTTTGCGGCCCGCCCGCCGATGGCATGCACACAACGGCGAAGAGCCGCCCCCCGAATCGGGAGGCGGCTCTCAACCTCTGTGGAGCTATGGGGAATTGAACCCCAGACCTCTTGCATGCCATGCAAGCGCTCTACCAACTGAGCTATAGCCCCTTGACCTGCGATGTCACCGGGTCTCCCGTCGTTTCCGTCCGGTTTCCCTCGGCGACATCGACTACTTTACACGGTCCGGGGCGTGCTCCTGAAATCCGTTTCCCGAGGCAGCCGAGCAGGACAGCCGCACCGGACAGCCGCACCGGACAGCCGGGCAAGCAGCGTCGCCGGGCAACCGCCCGCCACCCGACCGGCCACCCGACGGCCACCCGACCGGCCACGAGCGCTCCCCCGTCAGCGCACCACCCGCCGGCTGCGCTCGGCGAAGCCCGCCCCGACGAGCACCACCGCCGCGTTGACCGCCAGGGTGATCAGCAGCGCGTGCCCCGAGTCGGCGGCCGGCGCCGGCAGGTCCACCTGTCCGAGGAACACCGAGCCGAGCACCGCGACCCCGATCACCTGCCCGAGCTGGAGAACGGTCACCGTCATCCCGCTGGCGTCGGCCGCGTCCTCGGGTGCCACCCCGGCGAGCGCCCGGGCGAACAGCGGCGCGTACGCCGAGCCCGCGGCCAGGCCGAGTGCGGCCGTCTCGGCCAGCACCACCACCCCGATCCCGGCGCCGTCGCCGAGCAGCACGCCCAACAGCAGGTAACCGCCCCCGAGCAGCAGTCCGGCGACCGACGGCAGCAGAGCGTGCAGCCGGCCCGGCAACCGGTGCCAGCGCAGGCTGGCCAGGCCGAAGGCGATCGCGACGGGCGCCGAGCAGAGCCCGGCCCGCAGCGCGCTGTGGCCGAGGGCCGCCTGCTGGTGCAGGGCGAAGGCGAACATGAAGCCCGCGTAGGCCGCCATGATCGTGAACAGTCCGACGGCCGCCGGGCGCAGCCCGGGCGCGCGCAGCACCCGCCCGGGAATCAGCGGCTGCCCGCCGCGCCGGGCGACGCCGCGCTCGACCACCACGAACAGGCCGGACAGCAGCACGCCGGCCGCGATCATCGCCCAGCCCCAGACCGGCCAGCCGAGTTCGTTGCCGAGCACCAGCGGCACCACCAGCAGGCCGAGCGCCGCGCCCAGCACGACCAGGCCGGGGACGTCGAAGCCGCGCGAGGCGTCGCCGGGCAGCTTCGGCAGCAGCCGGGCGCCCGCCGCCAGCAGCACCAGGCCGATCGGCACGTTGACCAGGAACACCGGCCGCCACCCCGTACCGAAGAGGTCGGCGCTGACCAGTACCCCGCCGAGCACCTGCCCGAACGCGACGCCGACGGCCAGCACCGCCGAGTAGAGGCCGATCGCCCGGGTGCGGGCGGCGCCGGTGAAGGTCCGCTGGAGCAGGCTCATCACCTGCGGCACCATCAGCGCCGCGCCCGCTCCCTGGAGCAGCCGGAAGGCGATCAGCCAGCCGGTGGTCGGGGCGAGGCCGCAGGCCAGCGAGGTGGCGGTGAAGCCGGCCAGGCCCAGCTGGAACAGCCGGCTGAAGCCGTAGCGGGCGCCGAGCCGGGCGCCGGTGATCAGCAGTACGGCGTAGGAGATGGTGTAGCCGGCGATCACGAGTTGCAGGGCGGCGCCGGAGGCGCCCAGGTCGGTGCGGATGGTGGGCACGGCGACGTTCACGATGGAGCCGTCGAGCACGGCCATGAACTGCCCGCACAGGACGAGCGCGAGGAGCAGCCCGGGCCGTACGGCCGGTGCCCCGGTGGTACCTCCGGCCACGCCGGGCCGGATCTGAAGGTCCGTCATGGCCACCAGCCTGGGGCCGTGCCGGTACTGGTGGTTAGAGCCTGCCGATCCTGGTACCGGCAGCACCTGTATCGCCCGGGCGCGCTGCGGCACGATGGACGGCATGACCGTCCTGGAGGAACTCCCGACCGCGGCGGGCGGCCGCGAACGCCGTCGGACCGAGCTGGCCCGCTTCCTGAAGGCCTGCCGGGCGCGGGTCACCCCCGAGGACGTCGGCCTGCCGCCCGGGTTGCGCCGCCGTACGCCGGGGCTGCGGCGTGAGGAGGTCGCGCAGCTCGCCGGGGTCGGGGTCACCTGGTACACGTGGCTGGAGCAGGGGCGGCCGATCAACGCGAGCGAGCAGGTGCTGCTGGCGGTGTCCCGGGCGCTGCGGCTGGACGGCACCGAGCGCCAGCACCTGTTCCGGCTGGCCGGGATGGCTCCGTCGCCGCTGGCGCAGCCGGCCCCGCCGGAGCTGAGCCCGTCGATCCAGGTGATCCTGGACTCGCTGGCCCCGCTGCCCGCGGCGGTCTCCAACACCCGGTTCGACGTGCTGAGCTTCAACCGGCCGTACCGGTCGCTGTTCGGCACCGAGCGGATGCGCCCGTCCCACGGGGTCTTCTTCAACAGCCTCTGGTGCATGCTGACCGCACCGGCGTGCTGCAACCCGTGCGAGAACCCGGAGGAGACCCTGCCGCGGATGGTGGCGGTGCTGCGCTCGGCGTACGGCAAGCACGTCGGCGAGCCGGCCTGGGAGGACCACGTGCAGCGGCTGTCGGCCGGCAGCGAGCTGTTCCGGGAGCTGTGGGCCCGCCAGGAGGTGTCGCCGCCGCACACGCTGCGGCGGGCCTTCCGCCACCCGGAGCTCGGCGTGATGCGGCTGAACGCCACCTACCTGACGATGCCGGGCGTGCCGGAGTGCTACATCGTCGTGTACGTCCCGGAGAACCCGGAGGACCGGGAGCTGGTCGAGCGGCTCGACTCGCTGACGCCGGGCGGCTGGACCCACACCTGCACGCCGTGACGAGCCGTGCGTAGCCCGGGAACCCGAGAGCCCGGGGGGCCCGAGAGCCCGGCGAAACCCGAGAGGCCGCCACCCACCGGGTGACGGCCTCTCGAACTGCTGTGGAGCTATGGGGAATTGAACCCCAGACCTCTTGCATGCCATGCAAGCGCTCTACCAACTGAGCTATAGCCCCGCGACACGGACGACCGTGGCTGCGGAACCCCGACTGACCACGACCGCCGATGCGGAGTGGAGCTATGGGGAATTGAACCCCAGACCTCTTGCATGCCATGCAAGCGCTCTACCAACTGAGCTATAGCCCCGCACTCACCGGATCTCCCGCTTCCCTTCCGGGCCGCGTTCCTTCCCTGCGAACGAGGAAGACTCTAGCTGGTCAGGCCCGGAACTGCGAAATCCGCTCCTTCCGGGCCCCCGCGAAGCCCCCTCCACCGAGTGCCCTCCGCCGGGTGCCGTCAGGTGTCGTCGCCGATCACCGGCTGCGGGAGCGTGCCCGCGTTGTGCTCCAGCAGTCGCCAGCCGCGCGCCCCCTTGCCGAGCACCGACCAGCAGCAGTTGGACAGGCCGCCGAAGCACTCCCACACGGGCGGCTCCAGGCCCAGCAGCCGCCCGAGCATGGTCCGGATGGTGCCGCCGTGGCTGACCACGACCAGCGTGCCGTTCTCCGGCAGCTTGGCGACGGCCTCCAGCACCACCGGCACCGAACGGTCGGCGACCTCGGTGGACAGCTCGCCGCCGCCGCGCCGCACCGGCTCCCCGGCCGCCCAGGCCGCGTACTCCTCCGGGTAGCGCTCGCGGATCTCGGCGTTGGTCAGCCCCTGCCAGGAGCCCGCGTACGTCTCCCGCAGGCCCTCGTGGTGCTGCACGTCCAGCCCGGTGACCGCGGCCAGCTCCTCGGCGGTGCGCCGGGCGCGCTTGAGGTCCGAGGAGATCAGCAGGTCGGGGCGCAGGCCGGAGAGCAGCCGGGCCGCCCGCTGGGCCTGCAGGACGCCCTGGCCGGTCAGCTCGATGTCCGTGGTGCCCTGGAACCGCGATTCGAGGTTCCAGGAGGTCTGGCCGTGCCGCCAGAAGACGATGCGCGGGCCGCGCGCGTCCCTGCTCAGTGCAGGTCCTCGGGCTTGCCGAAGTCGTCGGCCGGGGCGACGGCGTTGCCGGCCTCGTCGGTGATGGCGTCGGGGCGGTTGCGCGACTCGATGGCGTCCGCGGGCAGCGGCAGCTCGGGGCAGTCCTTCCAGAGCCGGTCCAGCGAGTAGAAGGAGCGCTCCTCGGAGTGCTGGACGTGCACGACGATGTCCAGGTAGTCGAGCAGGATCCAGCGGCCCTCGCGCTCGCCCTCGCGGCGCACCGGCTTGATGTCCAGCTGCTCGCGCAGCTGGTCCTCGATCTCCTCGGCGATCGAGCGGACCTGGCGGTCGTTGTTCGCGGAGGCGATCAGGAAGGCGTCGGTGATCGACAGCACCTCGCTGACGTCGAAGGCGATGATGTTGTGCGCGAGCTTGTCGGCCGCCGCCTGCGCGGCGACGGTGATGAGCTGCTGGCTGTGGTCGGTGACGGTCACGGTGTTCTTCCGGCTCGGCGGCTTGGGGCGGCCCCGGCGCGCGGCCGGGGTCGCCTTCCAGGATCTCACGCCGCCCCAGCGGCCTCGGAACGCATTTCCGGGGTCGCGGGGGCGGCGGGGCCGGACCGGGCGCCGGCCGGTCACCGGATCCCCCGGTGGCCGGCCGAGCGGCTACTGGGTCTTCGGCGGCTGGTAGTCCTTGCCGAGCACGACCACCAGGTCCGCGTTCTGGGCGTCGCCGACCTTCTTCACCGCCGTGTCCGGCAGCCCCAGGCTGGTCGCCAGGGACTTCGCCGCGGCCTGCCGGGCGTCGTCGGTGTAGCGGATCTCACTACTGGCCTGCGGCGCGGCCTTGGCGCCGCCCGGGATGAACGTCAGGCCCGAGTTGATGATCTGGACCTGCGCGGCGGCGCCCGCCGCGTCGTTGCCGGAGGCGTCCTGCAGCGAGACCCGGGCGGGGGCGTCGCCGGCCGCCGCGGACTTCACGGTGCCGCCGAGCACGTCCTTGACCTGCTTGCCCGCCGTCGCCTCGTCCAGGGTGCCGTCCGGCTTGACGGTCAGCGCGGTGGTACTGAAGTGGCCGTCCTTGGCCTGTTGGGCGAGCTGGGCGAGCACCCCGGCCAGGGCGTCCTCGGGCAGCGAGGGGTCGAGCACCGCGTTCATCCGGTGCACGTCGTCCTTGGCGTCCTTGAACTCGGTCGGCATGGTGCGCACCACCGCGTCCATCACCTGCCCGAACCGGGCCAGCTGGGCGTCCCGGTTCTCGCCGGGCGCCTGGAGGGTCGCGTACGCCACCGCGGCCTTGCCGCTGAGCAGGGTGTTCTTGCCCGCCGGGGACAGCTCCTTGCCGTCCGGCTTGCCGCCCTCGTGGGTCGCCGCGTTGGTGTCCACCCGGACGCCGCCGAGCTGGGAGACCAGCAGTTCCAGGTACGGGGTGTCCAGCCGCCAGGTGCCGGCCACCGGGGCGCCCAGCACGGTGGCCAGGCCGTCGCGGGTCGCCGAGGCGCCGATCGCGTCCATGGCCTGGCCGACGGTGGTCACCGGCGGGTCTCCGGGGCCGGGCAGCCGCAGCACGTCGGGCAGCAGCAGGACCGTGCCCTTGTGCCCGGAGGCGTCGTCGACCAGCAGCGCGCTGGACACCTTGCCCTGCAGGTCGCGCAGGTGGACGACGTTGACCTGCCGCCCGCCGGCCGCGGCGGCCGCGGTCGGCTTGTCCCCGGTGAACCACAGGTAGCCGCCGACGCCGCCGGCCGCGAGCGCCAGCACCACACCGAGGCCGACCAGCCGGTTCTTCAGCTTGCGGCGCCGCTCGGCGCGCACCTCGCTGCGGGACTCGGCGAACTTCAGCCAGTCGATGACGTCCTCGGACTCCTCCTCCCCCTCGTCGACGAAGGTGAACTCTCCCGTGGCGTAGGCGTCCTTGGGCGCCCGGCCGCCGGCCTTGCCGGACCGGGCCCCGGCGACCTGCTCGGACGGCGACTCCGGCGCGGCCGGGGCCGCCTCGGCGGCCGGCCGGGGCGAGCGGCGACGCGGCGGCGGCACCGCGGCGGAGGCAGGCGCAGCGGGAGCGGGCGCGGACGCCTCCGGCGCGACGGTCGGCGCGGGCTGCGGCTCGGCGGCCACCGGCGCGGCCTGGTACGGCTGCTGGTACCCCTGGTAGCCCTGCTGCTGGTGACCGCCGTACGGGTCCTGGGTGTACACCGGCTGCCCGTACTGGTCGTACTGCTCGTGCTGCTGCCCGTACGAGTGCTGCTGCGGGAACTGCCCGGTCTGCTGCTGGTACCCCTGCTGGTAGCCCTGGTCCTGCTGGTACCCCTGGGCCTGGCCGCCGTACGTGCCCTGGCCGTACACCGGCTGCCCGTACTGGTCGTACTGCTCGTACGGCTGCTCGTACTGCTCGTACGCCTGCGGTTGCGGCTGCGCCTGCTGGTACCCGTGGCCCTGGCCCTGGTACGGCTGCTGGTACTGCCCGGTGGACCACTCCTCCGGCTGCTGCCCGCCGTTGCCGTTGCGATCGCTCACGCCCGCTCCTGGCTCAGGTCCCGTGCGGCGCGTACAGCGCCCGCTTGTCGATGTAGCGGACCACGCCGTCCGGCACGAGGTACCAGACCGGCTCGCCCTTGGCGACCCGGTTGCGGCAGTCCGTGGAGGAGATGGCCAGCGCCGGGACCTCCATCAGGGAGACCCCTCCCACCGGGAGCCCGGCGTCCGACAGGGTGTGGCCCGGGCGCGTGCACCCGATGAAGTGCGCCAGCGAGAACAGCTCGTCGGAGTCGTGCCAGGACAGGATCTGGGCGAGCGCGTCGGCGCCCGTGATGAAGAAGAGGTCCGCGTCCGGGTGGAGGGAGTGCAGGTCGCGCAGGGTGTCGACGGTGTACGTCGGGCCCTGGCGGTCGATGTCGATCCGGCTCACCGAGAACTGCGGGTTCTCGGCGGTGGCGATGACCGTCATCAGGTAGCGGTCCTCGGCCGGGGTGACGTGGCGGTCGCTCTTCTGCCAGGGCTCCCCGGTCGGGACGAAGATCACCTCGTCCAGGTGGAACGCGCTCGCCACCTCACTGGCGGCGACCAGGTGGCCGTGGTGGATCGGGTCGAAGGTGCCGCCCATCACGCCGAGGCGCTTCTTCACCGGTTCCGGTCCGCCGGGATTCCCGGCCTGCTCTCCCATGCCGCCACACCTTACGCGACGCCCGTCACGGTGCGGGAACGGCCGTGTGGGGGTTGCCCGCAGATGCGTGAGGGAGCGGCCGGCCCACTGGCCGGACGCTCCCCGAGCGGTCCGTGGTCCCGGCTCAGCGGTCCCGGTTGAAGCGGGTGACGATGAAGAGCAGGAGCATCAGGATGAACAGCGCGGAGCCGCCCGTCAGCAGCGGGTTCAGGCTGTCGTGGTTTCCCCCCTCGCCCTCGGCGAGCAGGTTAAGGACGGGGAGTGCGGCAGCAGTGCTCATGGTCGGCGGGACCTTCTCGGCTCGGTGAACGGACCTGGGGGTGGTTCCGGGCCGGTGAGGGCCCACCCGTCATCGTACGGGGGGTTACGCGGCAACCGCTCGGCGGCCCACCGCCGCTGACCGGCCGTGAGGCCCGGGTGTCGAACGGGGGGCTTACTGGCCCCGGAAGGCGCGGGCCATGATCCAGACCAGCAGGCCGATCCCGACGAAGGACGCGACCACGATGATCCGCAGGAACAGCCCCGGGCCGGCCTCGTCGGAGATGGGTGCGGCCAGGCTGACCAGCGCTTCGGTGGACATCTGAGGGACTCCTCGAACTGCTCGGTACCGCGGCCGGGTCCGGTCCCGGTTCTCCAGGGCATTCAGGGTAAACCGGCCTCACACCGGCGCCACCCACCGGGCCCCGTACCGCGCCCGGGCCCGCGCGTACGCTGACCCGGGGACGAGTACGCAACCGCGGACGTTGCACAGGCAGTCGTTGCAGACGAGTCGTTGCAGGCGAAGACCAGCGGGGGGCCGGCCACTGCGCCGGAGCCGCCGTCGACAGGAGGCACTCACACCATGACCGACACGACCGCGAAGGCCCCGAGCCGGCGCCGCCAGCGTTTCCCCGAGATCTCCACCCGGGCCTGGGAGCACCCGGCGGACCGCTCGGCGCTGGTCGCCCTGCGCAAGCTGTCCGGCTTCGACGACATCCTGAAGAAGCTCGCCGGCCTGGTGTCCGAGCGCTCGATCCGGCTGATGTTCCTGGCCACCGCCGTGAAGACCTCCGAGCGCCAGTTCCCCGAGCTGTACGACATGGTCCGCGACGCCGCCTACGTGCTGGACCTGGATCAGGTCCCGGACCTGTACGTCACCCAGGACCCGGCGGTCAACGCGTTCACCATCGGCATCGACACCCCGATCATCGTGATCACCAGCGGCCTGGTCGAGCTGCTGGACGAGGAGGAGCTGCGCTCCGTCATCGGCCACGAGGTCGGCCACGCGATGTCCGGCCACGCCGTCTACCGGACGATGCTGATGATCCTCACCAACATCGCCACCCGGATCGCCTGGGTGCCGCTCGGCAACCTCGCGATCATGGCGCTCGTCACCGCGCTCAAGGAGTGGTTCCGCAAGGCCGAGCTGTCCAGCGACCGGGCCGGCCTGCTCGCCGGGCAGGACCTCCAGGCGTCCATGCGGGCCCTGATGAAGCTGGCCGGCGGCCACAACCTGGCCGAGATGAACGTCGACGCCTTCCTGGAGCAGGCCGAGGAGTACGAGAAGGCCGGTGACCTGCGTGACGGCGTGCTCAAGCTGCTCCAACTGCTGCCGCAGACCCACCCGTTCGCGGTGGTCCGGGTCGCCCAGCTGAAGAAGTGGGCGGAGAGCGACGAGTACCGCTCGATCACGGCCGGCGCCTACCCGCGCCGCAGCGACGACCGGGACACCTCGGTCGGCGAGCAGTGGAAGGCCGCCGCCGAGCACTACACGACCTCGGTCAAGGAGAGCAAGGACCCGCTGATGGGCCTGCTGCGCGACGTGGCCGGCGGCGCCGCGACCGTCGGCGGCAAGCTGCGCGACACCTTCACCGGCGGCGGCCGCACCGGCTCCCCGACGGACCACGGCTCCGCGGAGCGCACCGACGGCTGAGCCGCCCGGTCCGGGACGGCCGGCGCCCGCCCGGGGCACCGGCCGTCCCGGCTCGCCGCGGCAGCGGGCCCCTCAGCTCCCCGACAGGACCCCGCACACCTGCCAGGCCGGCCGCGCGTGGTCACCCGGGTCCACCGCTGGCGGCGGCGGGACCACCGCCCCCCGCGCGGTGGCCAGCACCGGCTGCAGGAAGCCCGCCATCGAGGCGGTGCACGGCTCCGGCCCGGCCTGCACCACCGAGTCCACCAGCCGCAGCTGCGCCGAGGCCAGGTCCACCCGGTCGAACTGGAAGGTCAGCTCGCGCCGCACGGTCTCCAGGGTGACGGGCGCCCCGGCCGGGGCGCCGGCCGGCTTCAGTGCGTAGACGAAGGTGTGGTCGGTGGTGATCTGCAGCGTCCCGCTGTCCGCCTCGTCGACCCGCATCGCGCCGACCACCTTCACGGTGTCGGAGGCCAGGGCGGCCTGCGCCGGGTCGAAGCGCACGATCCAGCCGGTCACCGCGTGGTGCCGGTCGTCCACCGGCTGGCTGACGGAGGCGTCGAACTGGGCCTGCTCACCGGGCGTCACGAAGGTCCGCACATCCGTGGTGGCGCCCTGGACCAGAGCGGCCGGCGTCAGCGAGGAGGCCACCAGGTAGCGCTGCACGGTGTCCAGCGCCTTGGTCACCTCGACCTTGCTGAAGTGCTCGGTCGCGGCCCCGGCCGGGGTGTTCAGCCCGGCCGCCCCGTCGCCGTACCCGGGCGGCAGCGCGGCGAACGGATCCGCCGGGTCGGCGACCGGGTGGACGGCCGAAGCCGGGCTCAACGCGACCAGGCTGACGGTCAGTTGACTGCCCTCCGGCCGTGACGCGAGGCCCTTGGGCGAGTTCACCCCGAAGTACACCGCGGCCCCGAAGGCCAGCAGGATGAGCAGCAGCAGGGCGAGCGCCTGGCGCGGCACCGTCCCCAGCGGCCCGAGCCGCACCCGCGCCCGGGTGGCCCTGCCGAAGGAGCCCGCCAGCCGCTCCCGGGCGGACAGCTCCTGGATCCGGGCAGCACGGACGAACGATTCGTCGAAGACGACGGACCGGAACTCGTCCTCGTTGCCGGAACCGCCCTCGGGCGTACCCTCAGGAGGCTCGCGCGGGTCACCCATAACACCAGGGTAGGCGGACGGCAGCCCCGCCACGAGGGCCCTTGCGCAGTTTGCCGGGAACGCTCCGTGACCACCCGCCCCGGGCGTGCGCCCCCGTACCGCTCAGCCCGCGCGCGCCGTGACCACCGGCAACGGCTCGGCGGGCGCGGACCGCGGGTCCGCCCCCGGGCTGCTGCTGCCGGACTCCGGCCGCCGGGGCGCGCCGGCGGCGCCGCCCACGCCCTGGTAGACCGCCGCGACCGCCACCGCCACCAGGCTGACGCCCATGATCACGGCCAGGACCCAGGCCACCGGCCGGTGCCAGCGCTGCTGGGCCACGTACCGCCCGCGGGCGCGCACCGGATCGTAGCGCCGCCCCCAGCGCCGGCCCCGGCAGCCGGTCGCCCGGACGGGGCCCGACCAGGGGTCGGGGTACAGGTGGTCCTCGTCGAGTCCGCTCGGGTACGGCCGCAGCTCCAGCGGCAGGCCGTCCCCGGCCGGAAAGTCGAAGCTCCAGCCCGATCCCGCGGTGTCCGGCTCGAACCGCGCCTCGGCTGCGGCGAGCTGCCGCTCCCTGGCCGTCGGCTCGTGCACCGCGGCGGACCGGACGAAGGCCTCATCGAAGACCACGGTGGCGAACTCGTCGTCCGCACCACCGTGGTCGGCGCCGTCGGGGTACGGCAAGCCCCCCACATCCTCAGCCACGGATTCAGCGTATTACCGGCCGCACGATTTGTCTGTGGCTCCCGGCAGTTGGTCCGTCACGCGTGTGACGGCCGCTCCCCCGACCCGGCGTGATCCGAGAGCCACGCCCTAACCGCGGACGTGCCCGTCACCGGTGACGATGTACTTGGTGCTGGTGAGCTCCGGCAGGCCCATCGGGCCGCGGGCGTGCAGCTTCTGGGTGGAGATGCCGATCTCCGCGCCGAAGCCGAACTCACCGCCGTCGGTGAACCGGGTGGAGGCGTTGACCGCCACCGTGGTCGAGTCCACCAGCTGGGTGAAGCGGCGGGCGGCGGCCTGCGAGGTGGTCACGATCGCCTCGGTGTGGCCGGAGGACCAGCGGCGGATGTGCTCCACCGCGGCGTCCAGCGAGGGCACCACGGCCGCGGCCAGGTCGTACGAGAGATACTCGGCGCCCCAGTCCTCGTCGGTGGCCGGCACCACGGTGGCGGCGCTGCCCTCGGCGGCCTTGAGCACCGCCTCGTCGCCGTGCACCGTCACCCCGGCCTCGGCCAGGGCGGCCAGCGCGAGCGGCAGGAAGGCGTCCGCGACGTCCTGGTGCACCAGCAGCGTCTCGGCCGCGTTGCAGACGCTGACCCGCTGCGCCTTGGAGTTCAGCAGGATGCCGACGGCCATCGCCAGGTCGGTCTGCGCGTCCACGTACACGTGGCAGTTGCCGGTGCCGGTCTCGATCACCGGGACGGTCGAGCCCTCGACCACGGTGCGGATCAGCGAGGCCCCGCCGCGCGGGATCAGCACGTCGACGTAGCCCCGGGCGCGCATCAGTTCCTGCACCGAGTCCCGGCTCTCCCCCGGGACGAGCTGGATCACGTCGGCCGGCAGCCCGGCCGCCTCGACGGCGTCCCGCAGGACGGCGACCAGCGCGGTGTTGGAGCGGTAGGCGGAGGCGGAGCCGCGCAGCAGCACCGCGTTGCCGGACTTCAGGCAGAGCGCCGCGGCGTCCACCGTGACGTTCGGCCGGGCCTCGTAGATGATGCCCACCACGCCGAGCGGCACCCGCACCTGGCGCACGTCCAGGCCGTTCGGCAGGGTGTAGCCGCGCACCACCTCGCCGACCGGGTCGGCCAGGCCGGCCACGTCGCGCACGTCGGAGGCGATCGCGGCGATCCGCTCGTCGGTCAGGCTCAGCCGGTCGATCACCGACTCGGCCGTCCCGGCCTCACGGGCCCGGGCCACGTCCTCGGCGTTGGCCGCGACGATCTCGGCGCTGCGGGCGACCAGCGCGTCCGCGATCGCCAGCAGCGCGGCGTCCTTGGCCCGGCGCGGCAGCGGGGCGAGCGCGGCGGCGGCCTCCCGGGCTCGGCGCGCTACGGCGAGGACGGGGCTGTCGGCGGTGGTGAGGTCGCTGGTCATGCCGCCAAGAGTAGCGACTGCCCCCGCGCGCCCGGTCGCCGTTTCGCCATCCGAACAGGGCCGGTCAGTACGGGTACACGCCGCCGAGGCGCGGCGGCGGACCGCCGAAGCCCTCGGCCACCCGCTTGTGGTACGTCGCCCGATCGACCACCTCCAGGCCGACGATCTCCCACGGCGGCAGGTTCGCGGTCACCTTGTGCTCGCCCCACAGCCGCAGCGCGATCGCCGCCGCGTCGTGCAGGTCCCGGGCCTGTTCCCAGTAGCGGATCTCGGCGTGGTCCGCCGCGTAGCGGGCGGTCAGGAAGAACGAGTGGTCGTGCGCCAGTCGCTCAAGCGAGGCCCGTAGCGAGGACAGCGGGGTGGTCTGCCCGGCCACGCTCAGCACCACGTGCCACAGTCGCGCCTGCTCCGGCACACCGGGCGGTTCCGCCGCCTCCGCGCGCTGGGGCCGGAGCCCGCGCGCCCCGCCCGGTCCCTGCGGCGGCGGACCGGCCGGCTCGGCAGGGCCGTCCCCGCGTCCGCCGTCGATACTGGTCAGCCGCCGGCCCGCCGTCCCTCCGGTCAGCGCTGCCTCGCGCCTGCGTTCCACCGGCGGCCTCCTGTTCGGCGATCTCGTGTCGTCCCCCACCGCCCCCGCCGGCCCTCGGCCGACCGGCACGGCTGCGCCCCTCCTCGCCCGCGGCCGGGCCGCTCCCGGTACGGAGCGGCCCGCCGACCGCGCTGCGCCGTCCGGCCGGTGCCGGCCGAACGGCCGGTCAGCCGCGCAGAACGACCAGGTCGTCGCGGTGGACGACCTCGCGCTCGTACGCGGCGCCGAACTCCTGGGCCAGGTCGCGGGTGGACCGGCCGAGCAGGCGGGGCAACTCCCTCGCATCAAAGTTGACCAGCCCGCGAGCCACGATGTGGCCGTTTTCGGCAAGAAGGTCCACCGGATCCCCCGCGGCGAACTCCCCGTCGACCTTGGTCACCCCGGCCGGCAGCAGGGACGCGCCGGCCGAGACGACCGCCTCGACCGCGCCCGCGTCCAGGTGCAGGGCCCCGCGCGGGCTGCTCGCGTGGGCCAGCCAGAGCATCCGGTCGGAGGTGCGGCTGCCGGTGCGCAGGAAGAGCGTGCCGGTGGGCCGCCCGGCCAGCGCGTCGGTCGCGTGGCTGGCCGCGGTGAGCACCACCGGGATGCCCGCGCCGGTGGCGATCCGGGCCGCCTCGACCTTGGTGACCATGCCCCCGGTGCCCACGCCCGCCTTGCCGGCGCTGCCGATCTCGATGCCGTCCAGGTCGTGCGGGCCGCGCACCTCGGCGATCCGGCTGGTGCCGGGCTTGGCCGGGTCGCCGTCGTAGAGGCCGTCCACGTCGGAGAGCAGCACCAGCAGGTCGGCCCGGACCAGGTGGGCGACCAGCGCGGCCAGCCGGTCGTTGTCCCCGAACTTGATTTCGGCGGTGGCGACGGTGTCGTTCTCGTTGACGATCGGCATCGCGCCCATCGCCAGCAGCTGGTCCAGCGTCCGGTAGGCGTTGCGGTAGTGGGCGCGGCGGCTGGCGTCCTCGGCGGTGAGCAGCACCTGGCCGACCCGGATGCCGTACCGGGCGAAGGAGGCGGTGTAGCGCGCGACCAGCAGTCCCTGGCCGACGCTGGCGGCGGCCTGCTGGCGGGCCAGGTCCTTGGGGCGCCCGTCCAGGCCGAGCGGGGCGAGCCCGGCGGCGATGGCCCCGGAGGAGACGAGGACGACCTCGGGGGCGTCCGGGCGGCTGCGCACCTTGGCGATCGCGTCCACCAGGGCGTCGACCCGGTCGGCGTCCAGGCCGCCGGCCGCCGTGGTGAGTGAGGAGGAGCCGACCTTGACCACGATCCGCCGTGCGGTCAGCACCTCCTCCCGCAGTGAGTCCTCGCTCATCTCGCTGTACGCCCTTCCGGTGGTGCGGGTACGACGGGGCCGGGCCCGGCCGCCATGTCCGAAATCTACGCGATCCGCGCAGGTCACCCCCACGGGGTTTCACCGGCTGGACCCGGCCCGGTCACGGGCCCGCCACAACCAGTACGTCAATCCGGACGGCTGGTATGGTCCCTGACCGAAAGCCAGATCGGGGGACGGCTTCTTGCCCGCTGTACCCACTCGTCTTCGACGTTCCCGTCACACGGGGCGGCGCCGCAACGGGCAGGCCGGCAACGGTTCGCGGCCGCGCGCCCAGGAGAAAAGCGCACCATGCGTTCGTACACCACGAAGCTGACCGTCGCCGCCCTGGCGGCGGCCACCGCCCTCTCGCTCGCCGCCTGCGGTCCGGACAACTCGGACCCGGCCGGCACGGGCGGCGCCACCGGAGCGGCTCCGGCCCAGACCGGCGCGGCCACCGGCGGCGCGGCCGGCGGTTCGACCGCCGCCCCGTCGGGAGCGGCCACCGGTGGTGCCGCCACGGGCGGGGCCGGGTCCGGCGGCACGGCGACCGGCGGCGCGGCCACCGGCGGTGCCGGTACGGCCGGCACGTCCGGCACGTCCGGCGGCGGCGCGGGCGGCGGCGCGGGCGGCGGCAAGCTGCCGCAGGCCGGCACCTCGGTGAAGTTCGGCCAGCCGGCCAGCATCGACTTCACCGACAAGACGTCCAACGCCGCCGCCAAGCTGCAGTGGACCGTCACCGGGATCCAGCCGGGCTCGATCAAGGACTTCCAGGACGCCAAGGCCAACACCGCCGGCCTGGACGGCCGCGCGCTGTTCTACGTCAGCTGGACCATGACGAACCTCAGCGACACCAAGCTGACCTTCAGCGACCCCGCCGCCAAGCTCAAGGTCTACGACGCCTCGGGCAACATCGGCATGGGCGCCGACCCGGTCGGGTCGACCCCGGTCGCCAAGTGCAATACCCCGAGCTGGGCCGGCGCCACCAAGGGCGTCGCGTTCAAGGGCTGCTCCATCGTCAGCTTCCAGGCCGGAGTCACCCCGGTGATGGTCGGCTTCGGCGACGCGAGCGACATCACCAAGGTCCAGGCCGCCTGGACGAAGTGACGTTTCGTCACCGCAGCACGAAGCGGACGGCCCTGCCACCTGTCGAGGTGGCAGGGCCGTCCGCTTCGCAACTACCGGCTACCGGCTACCGGCTACCGGCTCAGTAGTCCTCGTCGTCGCCCTCGATGGCGGACTGCCGGCCGCTGGAGAGCGCCTCGAAGGCGAGGAACTCGGCCTCGGCCGCGTCCCGCCCCTTCTGCTTCTCGCGGCGGCGGTCGACCGCCGGACGCTGGGTCTCCATCCGGTGGTCCTCGCCGCGGCGGCCGAGCATCTCGGCGCCGGCGGCCATGGTCGGCTCCCAGTCGAAGACGACGGCGTTCTCGTCCGGGCCGATGATGACGGTGTCGCCCTCGTGCGCCCCGACCTTCCACAGCCGGTCCTCGACCCCGAGCCGGGCCAGCCGGTCGGCGAGGTAGCCGACGGCCTCGTCGTTGCTGAAGTCGGTCTGGCGGACCCAGCGCTCCGGCTTGACGCCGCGGATGCGGTACGCGCCGTCCTCCTCCTCGATGGTGAAGCCCGCGTCGTCGACGGCGGCGGGCCGCAGCACGATCCGGGTCGACTCCTCGGCCGGCTTGGCGGCGCGCGCCTCGGCGACGATCTTCGCCACCGCGAAGCTCAGCTCGCGCAGGCCCTTGCGGGAGGCGGCGGAGACCTCGAACACCTGGTAGCCGCGCTCCTCCAGGGAGGCGCGGGTCAGATCGGCGATGTCCTGGCCGTCCGGGACGTCCACCTTGTTGAGCGCGACCAGGCGCGGACGGTCCTCCAGACCGCCGTACTCGGCGAGCTCGGCCTCGATGGTCTCCAGGTCGGTCAGCGGGTCGCGGCCGGGCTCCAGGGTGGCGCAGTCCAGCACGTGCACCAGCACCGAGCAGCGCTCGACGTGCCGCAGGAACTCCAGGCCCAGGCCCCGGCCCTGGCTCGCGCCCGGGATCAGACCGGGCACGTCGGCGATGGTGTAGACGGTGTCGCCCGCGGTGACCACGCCGAGGTTGGGGATCAGGGTGGTGAACGGGTAGTCCGCGATCTTCGGCTTGGCGGCGGAGAGCACCGAGATCAGCGAGGACTTGCCGGCGCTCGGGTAGCCGACCAACGCCACGTCGGCGACGGACTTGAGCTCCATCACGATGTCGCGGGCCTCGCCGGGCTCGCCGAGCAGCGCGAAGCCCGGGGCCTTGCGGCGGGCCGAGGCCAGCGCGGCGTTGCCGAGGCCGCCGCGGCCGCCCTGGGCGGCGACGAAGCTGGTGCCGTGGCCGACCAGGTCGGCGAGCACGTTGCCCTTGCGGTCCAGGACCACGGTGCCATCCGGCACCAGCAGGACGAGGTCCTCGCCGTCCGCGCCGGTGCGGTGGCCGCCCGCGCCGGGCTTGCCGTTGGTCGCCTTGCGCTTGGGCGAGTGGTGGTACTCGAGCAGGGTGGTGACCTGCGAGTCCACGGTGAGGATGACGCTGCCGCCCTCACCGCCGTTGCCGCCGTCCGGCCCGCCGAGCGGCTTGAACTTCTCGCGGTGCACGGAGGCGCAGCCGTGGCCCCCGTTACCCGCGGCGACATGAAGTTCGACGCGGTCCACGAAGGTGGTCATGGTTGTGCCTCCAGTGCGGATGAGTCTGCTTGCTTGCTGCGTAAAGCCGAAGGGTGGACCGGAACATTCCGGCCCACCCTTCAGTGTGAGTCTGGTGCGACTCGCGAGTCCGCGGGGACTCAGGCCTCGACGGCCACGATGTTGACGACCTTGCGGCCGCGACGGTTGCCGAACTGAACCGCACCGGCGGTCAGCGCGAACAGGGTGTCGTCGCCACCGCGGCCGACACCGGCACCCGGGTGGAAGTGGGTGCCGCGCTGGCGGACGAGGATCTCGCCGGCGGAGACGACCTGGCCGCCGAAGCGCTTCACGCCGAGGCGCTGGGCGTTCGAGTCACGGCCGTTGCGGGTAGAGCTTGCGCCCTTCTTGTGTGCCATATCTCGCTAACCCCTTACTTGCTGACCGAGTCGATGCTGGTGATGCGCACCGCGGTGTGCTTCTGACGGTGACCCTGACGACGGCGGTAGCCGGTCTTGTTCTTGTAGCGCAGGATGACGATCTTGTCGCCCTTGGTCTGGTCGACCACCTCGGCGTGAGCCTTCACGCCGGCCAGGACCCACGGGTCGGAGGTGACGGCGTCACCGTCGACGACCAGGATGGTCGAGAGCTCCACCGAGTCACCCGGCTTGGCCTCGATACGGTCGATCTCCAGCACGTCGCCGACGGCGACCTTGTGCTGGCGGCCGCCTGCGCGAACGATCGCGTACATGCGGTACCTACTTTCCCAACTCGGTCGGAACTCCCGACGCCAGCCACCTGGGTACGGACACAGGGGCCTCTTTCCGACCGCTCCGCGCTGGGCGCGGGGCTCTCGGGAAGGTGATGTGCTCGGGAGCGTGGCGTAGACACGCCGATGGTCAAGAATACGGACCGGCCGCCTCTGGGGCAAACCGGCCCGTACGGCCCGGGGCGGATCGCGCCCGCCCCGGGCGTGGGCACTACTCGGCCGCCGTATCACCCTCGGCGGCCGCGGCCTTCTTGGCCGCCGCGCTCGTCCGCTTGGTCGCGGTCTTGCGGGCGGTGGTCTTCTTGGCCGCCGCGGTCGTCTTCTTGGCCGCGGTCTTCTTCGCGGCGGTCTTGCGGGCGGCCCGCTTCTTGGGCGCCGGGGCCTCCTCGGCGGGCGCCTCCTCCGCAGGGGCCTCCGCCTCGGCCGGGACCTCGACGACCACGGCCTCCGCGACGACGGCCTCCTCGGCGGCTTCGGGCGCGGCTTCGGGCGCGGCCTCGGCCACGGCCTCGGCGGCAGCCTCGGCAGCCGGGGCGGCGGCAGCCAGGGCCGCCTCCATGGCAGCCTCGGCCTTCGCCTGCAGCACCACGATCTCGGCGGCCTGCGGCGCACCCGCCGGAGCCGTCGCCTTGCGCACCGCGCGCCGGCGCGGACGGCCGGCCGGAGCAGCGGCCGGGGCCTCGGCCACCGGCGCCTCCTCGGCCTTCGGCGCCTCGACCACCACGGTCCCGACGGCCGGGGCCTCGACGGCCTCCGCCTCGACGCCCGGGACCTCCAGGGCCAGCTGGCCCTCGATCTCCTCGCGCACCGGCTCGGCGGGCTCCACGGCCGCCTCGACGACGGCCTCGGCCACCGGCGACCCGGTCTCGACGGCCTGCGGCTCCTCGTGGCCAGCGCCGCCCTTGCCCCGGCGACGGCGCTTGCCGCTGCCCGGGCCCGCCTCGGCGGCCGCGGCCGCCGGGGCGTGCACGTGGACGCTCGGCTGCTCCATGTGCACGATCACGCCGCGGCCGTTGCAGTGCACGCAGGACTCGGAGAAGGACTCCAGCAGACCCTGGCCGACCCGCTTGCGGGTCATCTGGACCAGGCCCAGCGAGGTGACCTCGGCCACCTGGTGCTTGGTCCGGTCCCGGCCCAGGCACTCCAGCAGGCGGCGCAGCACCAGGTCGCGGTTGGACTCCAGGACCATGTCGATGAAGTCGATCACGATGATGCCGCCGAGGTCGCGCAGCCGCAGCTGGCGCACGATCTCCTCGGCCGCCTCGATGTTGTTCCGGGTGACCGTCTCCTCCAGGTTGCCGCCCTGGCCGACGAACTTCCCGGTGTTGACGTCGATGACGACCATCGCCTCGGTGCGGTCGATCACCAGCGAACCGCCGCTGGGCAGCCAGACCTTGCGGTCCAGCGCCTTCATCAGCTGCTCGTCGATCCGGTAGGTGGCGAACACGTCCACCTCGGAGGTCCACCGCTGGAGCCGCTCGGCGAGGTCCGGGGCCACGTTGGAGACGTACTCGTGGATGGTCTTCCACGCCTCGTCACCGGAGACGATGACCTTGGTGAAGTCCTCGTTGAAGATGTCGCGCACGACCCGGACGGTCATGTCCGGCTCGCCGTACAGCAGCGCCGGGGCGTTACCGGTCGCGGCCTTCTTCTGGATGTCCTCCCACTGCTGCTGGAGGCGCTGGACGTCGCGGGTCAGCTCCTCCTCGGAGGCGCCCTCGGCGGCGGTGCGCACGATGACGCCCGCGTCGTCCGGGACGATCTTCTTGAGGATCTGCTTCAGGCGGGCGCGCTCGTTCTCGGGCAGCTTGCGCGAGATGCCGGTCATCGAGCCCTCGGGCACGTACACCAGGTAGCGGCCGGGCAGCGAGATCTGGCTGGTCAGGCGGGCGCCCTTGTGGCCGATCGGGTCCTTGGAGACCTGCACCAGCACGGACTGGCCGGACTTCAGCACCGACTCGATCCGGCGCGGGCCGCCGTGGCCCAGCGCGCCGAAGTTGACCTCACCGGCGTACAGCACCGCGTTGCGGCCCTTGCCGATGTCGACGAACGCGGCCTCCATGGACGGCAGCACGTTCTGGACCTTGCCCAGGTAGACGTTGCCGACGTACGAGGTGGCCTGCTCCTTGTTGACGTAGTGCTCGACCAGCACGCCGTCCTCCAGCACGCCGATCTGGGTGCGCTGGCCGTTCTGGCGCACCACCATGACGCGCTCGACCGACTCCCGGCGGGCCAGGAACTCGGCCTCGGTGATGATCGGCACCCGGCGGCGGCCCAGCTCACGGCCCTCGCGGCGGCGCTGCTTCTTCGCCTCCAGACGGGTCGAGCCCTTGATGGACTGCACCTCGTCCGGGTCGAAGGACGGCTCGGTGGAGCGGCGGCGCGGCTCGCGCACCTTCACCACCGTGCGGACGCCGTCCTCGGTGGTCTCGGTGGTCTCGACGGCGCCGGACTCACCGCTGCGGCGGCGACGGCGGCGGCGACGGCGGGACGAGGACAGGCCGGCGGCCAGGTCGTCGTCGTCCTCCTCGTCCTCCTCCTCGGCAACGGCCCGGACCGGCTCCTCGACGGCGGGCTGCTCGGCCTCGACGGTCTCGGCGGCCTCGAACTCCTCGGCCTCGCCACGGCGACGGCGACGGCCGCCACGGCGGCGACGGCGCGACGGACGGCCGTCCTCCTCCCACTCGCCCTCGGTCTCCGGACCGGCGGCGGGGGCCTCCACGGCGGGCGCCTCGGCGGCCGGAGCCTCCACGGGCGCCTTGGCCGCCGGGGCCTTGGCGGCGGCCTTCACCGGCGCCTCGGCGGCCGGCTTGCGGCGGGTCGGCTCGACCCGGGTACGGACCCGGCGGCGACGGCCGACACCGCTGTACTCGTACTCGTCCTCCTCCGAGCGCTGCTCGGCGGCGGCCGGGGCCTCCACCGGCGCCGGGGCGGCGGCGGGCTGCTGCGGCGCGGTGGGCGGCGCGACGTAGGGGGCGGGCTCCTGGAACACCGGGGCCTGGAAGACCGCGGTGGCCGGGCGGACGGCGCGGCGGCGCACCCGGTGGTGCGGCTCCGCCTCGGCGGCGGGGGCGGGGGCGGGGGCGGCAACCGGCTCGGCGGCGGCCGGAGCCTCGGCGGCGGCCTCGACGGCCTCCTCCTCGACGGCGGGCTCCTCGGTGGTCACCGGCTCCCCGACCGGGGCCTCGACCACCGGCGCGGCCTCGGCCACGCGACGGCGGCGGGTGCGGCGGGCCGGGGCGGCCGGGGCCTCCTCGGCCACCGGCTCGGCGGCGGCGGGGGCTTCGACGGGAGCGGCGGCCTCGACCGCGGGCTCCTCGACCGGGGCCTCGGCCTTCTTGCGGGCCCGGCGGGCCCGAGCGGGCTTCTCCGCCTTCTCCTCGGCCTGCGGTGCCTCCGTCTTCGACACCTCGGCCTCCGGCCCGGTGACCACGATGGCGCTCTCCTCGGGAGCACCGGCCGGGGCCTCGGCACGCTTGCGGGTCCGGCGGGCCCGGACCGGCTTCTCGGCGGCCGGGGCGGTCTCGGCGGGCGCCTCGGCCGGAACGACCGTCGTCTCGACCGGGACGACCGTCTCGGCCGCCTCGGCGGCCGCACCCTGCGGGGTGCCCGCCGGGCGGGAAACCGCGCGGCGACGACGGCGCGGCGGCGCGGCGGACGCGCCCTCGCCACCGGTCCCGGCGGTTCCGTTCTGTTCCGTGGCCGCAGGCTGCTGCGGATCGGTGTTATCGAGCATGCGGGTGGATCTCCCGTCAGGCCCCCGGGCTCCGCATCCGGGCACGGCGCGGCACCAGTGGGCGGCCGGCATCGCGAGGATGCTCGGGCCGGACCCTTTGACGGTGCCGCCGTGCGGACGCGAGGCCGCACAGGGGCTCGTAGTCTCGCTCGGCGCCCCGCGTTCCGCGGGGTGTCGAAAAGTCTTCTGGTCTGACCAGTCTTCTGAGGTTTTCCCAAGCTGAGCCGTCCCCCAACCCCGGGTGGCTCCCGGAGGGGGTCCCGGGCCCACCGACCGTCCTGGCCGGCGGGCCCCGAGAGGCCGGCCTGTGCTGCGACGACGCTCGCTCCCCTGGGGAGCCGCGGGAACCCTGGAGGACCGTCGGGTCCAGTGAGGCACTGAACCCGGCCTCCGCCCCCTAGGCGGACGCGTAGCGCGCGGCCCGGCGGCCGTTTCTCAGCCGGCCGGGGCCGCGGCGCGGTCGAGCGCCAGCGGGTCGGTCACCGTGCCCGACTCCTCGTCGAGCGGCCCCTGCGCCAGCCTGGTCACCTCTGCGGGGACCGGCGGCGCCAGGTCGGCCGTCGCACGGAGACCGGACAATACGTCGTCGGGTCGTACGGCGGGTGTGGCGTGTCGTACTACCAGGCGCAGTATCGCACAGGGACGGCCGGTCCGAACATCGCGGTCGGTTCCGGCGGCCGTGTCCGTACCACCGTCGACCTGCGGCTCGACGGCTTCGAGCGCCGCCACCGCACCGCGCGCGTCGAAGACCCGCACGCCGTTCTTGGTCCGGCGCTCGACCTCGACCTTTTCCTCGGCGAGGAACGTGCGGACCGCCTTGGCCGCCTGGTCCGGCTCGACACCGTCCAGGCGCACCAGCCACTCGGAGGCCTCCAGCCGCTCCACGAAGTTCGGCGTCCGGACCTCGACCGCGTCGATCACGTCCAGGCCGGCGGGCAGCGACTCGTCCAGCTGCGCCCGCAGCTGCTCAGGGTCGCGCACGGCGGCCAGGCCGATCTCCAGGTACTCCGCCTCACTCGCCACCCCGGTCGGGGCGGCGTTGGCGTAGGACACCTTCGGGTGCGGGGTGAAGCCGGCCGAGTAGGCCATCGGAACGGCGGACCGGCGCAGGGCGCGCTCGAAGGCGCGCTGGAAGTCACGGTGGCTGGTGAAGCGGAGCCGGCCGCGCTTGGTGTAGCGGAGACGGATCCGCTGCACCGTCGGCGCGGGCGGCGGACCATCGGGCGTACGGCGTGCCAGGGTCGCTCAGTCCTTTAGTCAATTGTCCCCGTCCGGCGCGGCGCTTTCCCGCCACTGTCCGGACTCTGTCACCTCAAAGGGTACGCGCCCCGCCACCCCCCTCGCTCCGCCCCTGGTCAGCCCCCACCGGAACCCCCAGCGCCGCCTCCCCACCCCCAACACGGAAGCCCTCCCCGACAACGCCGGGAAGGGCTCCGCACCGACCCCGAGTCCCCCGGGGCCGTGAACTACGTCACACAGTTCGCCTACTTGTTAACGACCGTCAGCGGCAGCAGCTTCTTGCCCGTCGGACCGACCTGGATGTGGGTGTCCATCTGGGGGCACACGCCGCAGTCGAAGCACGGCGTCCAGCGGCAGTCGTCGACCTCGACCTCCTCCAGGGCGTCCTGCCAGTCCTCCCACAGCCAGTCCTTGTCGAGGCCGCTGTCCAGGTGGTCCCAGGGCAGCACCTCCTCGTAGGAGCGCTCGCGGGTGGTGTACCAGTCGACGTCGACGCCGGTGCCGGCCAGGCCCTTCTCGGCGGAGGCCATCCAGCGGTCGTACGAGAAGTACTCGCGCCAGCCGTCGAAGCGGCCGCCGTCCTCGTAGACCGCGCGGATGACCGCGCCGACGCGGCGGTCACCGCGGGAGAGCAGGCCCTCGACGATGCCGGGCTTGCCGTCGTGGTAGCGGTAGCCGATGTTCTTGCCGTACTTGCGGTCGCCGCGGATCGAGTCGCGCAGCTTGGCCAGGCGGGCGTCGGTGGCCTCGGCGGACAGCTGCGGGGCCCACTGGAACGGGGTGTGCGGCTTGGGCACGAACCCGCCGATGGAGACGGTGCAGCGGATGTCGTTCTGGCCCGTGACCTCGCGGCCCTTCTGGATGACGTTCTTCGCCATCTCGCCGATCTGGAGCACGTCCTCGTCGGTCTCGGTGGGCAGGCCGCACATGAAGTACAGCTTCACCTGGCGCCAGCCGTTGCCGTACGCGGTGGCGACGGTGCGGATCAGGTCCTCCTCCGACACCATCTTGTTGATCACCTTGCGCATGCGCTCGCTGCCGCCCTCGGGGGCGAAGGTGAGGCCCGAGCGGCGCCCGTTGCGGGACAGCTCGTTGGCGAGGTCGATGTTGAAGGCGTCGACGCGGGTGGACGGCAGCGACAGGCCGATCTTGTCCTCGGTGTAGCGGTCGGCCAGACCCTTGGCGATGTCGCCGATCTCGGTGTGGTCGGCGCTGGACAGCGACAGCAGGCCGACCTCCTCGAAGCCGGTCGCCTTGAGCCCGCGCTCGACCATCTCGCCGATGCCGGTGATGCTTCGCTCCCGCACGGGGCGCGTGATCATGCCGGCCTGGCAGAAGCGGCAGCCGCGGGTGCAGCCGCGGAAGATCTCCACGGACATCCGCTCGTGCACCGTCTCGGCGAGCGGGACGAGCGGCTGCTTCGGGTACGGCCACTCGTCGAGGTCCATCACGGTGTGCTTGGACACCCGCCACGGCACGCCCGGGGCGTTCGGCACGACGCGGCCGATCCGGCCGTCGGCCAGGTACTCCACGTCGTAGAACTTGGGCACGTACACCCCGCCGGTGCGGGCCAGGCGCAGCAGCAGCTCGTCACGGCCGCCCGGACGGCCCTCGGCCTTCCAGGCGCGGATGATCTCCGTGATGTCGAGGACGGCCTGCTCGCCGTCGCCGATCACGGCGCAGTCCAGGAAGTCCGCGATCGGCTCCGGGTTGAAGGCCGCGTGGCCGCCGGCGAGGACGATCGGGTCCTCGTCGGTGCGGTCCTTGGCCTCCAGCGGGATGCCGGCCAGGTCGAGCGCGGTCAGCATGTTGGTGTAGCCGAGCTCGGTGGAGAAGGACAGCCCGAACACGTCGAAGGCCTTCACCGGCCGGTGGGCGTCCACCGTGAACTGCGGGACGCGGTGCTCGCGCATGAGCGCCTCGAGGTCCGGCCAGACGCTGTAGGTGCGCTCGGCCAGCACGCCCTCGCGCTCGTTCAGCACCTCGTAGAGGATCATGACGCCCTGGTTGGGCAGCCCGACCTCGTAGGCGTCGGGGTACATCAGCGCCCAGCGGACGTCGCAGGCGTCCCAGTCCTTGACGGTCGAGTTGAGCTCGCCGCCGACGTACTGGATCGGCTTCTGGACGTGCGGGAGGAGTGCCTCCAGGCGTGGGAAGACCGATTCGACAGTCATGTACTAGGAACCCTTACGACGTGATTCGGTGCCGCGAGCCGGCACGGGAGGGGTGACCCTCAAGGGTAGCCCAATCCGGGGATCGACCCGTCTGCGCCGGAGCCGGCCCCCGCACGCTCCGGCGCGATCCGCACCCGCCGGTGACCGCCCCGGCACGCGCGGTGCGCGCCCGCCGCCCGGCGCCGTCCGCCGTTGACACCCCCGGACGGCCCGTGCGCTACTGACAGGGCCCTGCCCAAGGCCTGTACCCCTTCCCGAGACGGGAGTTGGGTCGTACGCTCGGCCAACGCCGACTCCCCCGGCGGCCCGCTCGCCCCAGCACGCCCTCCCCGTCCCCCCGCGAGGCCCCCTCCCCCCGGCCCCGCAGAGCCCGTCCCCGGCCCGCCGGCCGCGGCCGGCGGCGCAGCACGCCCGCGCCCCGGCGGCCGTACGACCGGTCGCAAGGAGAACCATGACCGACACCGGTCGGCGGGTCCGGCCCCTGTCCCCGCGGACCCTCGACGCCCGGCCGGCCCGCTACCCCACCCCGGCCCAGGCCGAGTGCGCCGCCCGGCGGCTCGCCCTGCGCCACCCGGACCGCTGCCGACTGCGCGAAGTGGGCCGCTCGCGGGCCGGTCGCCCGCTGCTGCTGCTCTCGGTGGACCGCGGACCGCGCGCCGTGCTGGTGGTCGGCGGCCCGCACCCGAACGAGCCGATCGGCACCGCCGCCGCCGTCCGGCTGGCCGAGGTGCTGCTGGAGCGCCCGGCCCGGCCCGGCCTGTCCTGGCACCTGCTGCTGTGCCTGGACCCGGACGGCGCCGCGCTCAACGCCGGCTGGCTGGACGGACCGCTCACCATGCGCCGCCACTACGAGCACTTCTTCCGCCCCTCCTTCGAGGAGCAGCCCGAGCTGCTGCCCGCCCCCGGCTCCGGCCGCCCGCCGATGCCGGAGAGCGTGGCGCTGACCGGACTGATCGACGAGCTGCGCCCGTTCCTCCAGTGCTCGCTGCACGGGGTGGACTTCGGCGGCGCCTTCGTCCAGCTGACCGGCCCGGTCGGCGGCCTGGCCGAGCGCTTCGCCCGCTCCGCGGACCGGGCCGGCATCCCGCTCGACGTGGACTCCTACGACGCCGTCGGCTGGACCAGCCCGGCCCCCGGCACCTATCTGATGCCGGCGCCCGGCAGCCCCGGCACCTCCCGGGCGCTGCCGGACGAGCCCGAGCTGTCCACCTGGTCCTACGCGGCCCGCCGCGGCGCGGTGACCGCCGTCCTGGAGGTGCCGATGTGGGCGGTGGACGCGGTCGGCGACGCCCGTACCCACCCGGCCGGGCCGCTGGCCGTCGGCGAGGCCGCGCGCGACCTCACCACCCGCTCCGAGGAGCTCACCGCCCTGCTGGCCCGCGTCCCGGCGCAGGCCCGTGAGGCGTACGGACCGCTGGCGCGCACCGCCGAGTTCAACCTGGCGGTGGCCCCGCGGGTGGCCGCCGAGTGGCTGGAGCTGTGGTGTCCGGGGCCGCTGAGCGCCGCCCGGGCGACCACCGCCGGGCTGGTCGCGGCCCGGCTGCCGCTGCGGGTCGCCTCGATCCTGCTGCGGCTGCTCGCCGACTCCCGCGGCCCGGCCGCCGAGGCCGCCCGGGAGCGCGCCCGGGCCGTCGTGGCGGACAGCCTGGACCGGCTGCGCAACCGCTTCGGCGCCCGCTGGGTCCCGGTCCAGGAGCAGCTGGCCCACCAGACCCGGGCGATCCTCAGCACCGCCGACTGCCTGTTGCTACCGATCTGACGTCTCGTCAACCTGACTCCACCGCAAGGAAAAGAGCCGGTCCGGGGGGACTCCCCGGACCGGCCCTGACCGCCGAACCCTCAGGCCGCTACCGGCCGTTGGCTGCGCACCGCCTGGAGCAGACCGATGCCGATCCAGACCGCGAACATCGAGGATCCGCCGTAGGAGACGAAGGGCAGCGGGATGCCGGCGACCGGCATGATGCCCAGGCACATCCCTATGTTCTCGAAGGCCTGGAAGGAGAACCAGGCGATGATCCCGGCCGCCACGATCGTCCCGTACAGGTCGGTCGCCTGGCGGGCGATCCGGCAGGCGCGCCACAGGATCACGCCGACCAGCGCGATTATCGCGAGCGCCCCGACGAAGCCGAGTTCCTCGCCGGCGACGGTGAACACGAAGTCGGTCTGCTGCTCCGGCACGAACTGCCCGACGGTCTGGGTGCCGTGGAACAGCCCCTTGCCGGTCAGCCCGCCCGAGCCGATCGCGATCCGGGCCTGCGCGGTGTTGTAGCCGACGCCGTTGGGGTCGAGCTGGGGGTTGGCGAAGGCCGCGAAGCGGTCGATCTGGTACTGGCTCAGCAGTCCGAGCTTCCAGATCGCGATGCTGCCGCCGACGCCGAGCGCGAGGATGCCGAGTACCCAGCGGTTGGCGGCGCCGGAGCCCAGCAGGATGCCCAGCACGACGGCGGACATCACCATGACCGACCCGGCGTCCGGCATCAGCAGGACCAGGCCCATCGGCAGGCAGGCCCAGAACAGGCCCCGGAACACCGCCCGGTGCGAGGGGACCTCCCGCTCCCCCGCGTCGACCTGGTCCGACAGCACGACGGCCATCGCCAGCAGGATGGCGATCTTCGCGAACTCGGCCGGCTGGACGGAGAAGCCGCCGCCGAGCTGGATCCACGAGTGGGCGCCGTTGACGGTCGAGCCGACCGGGCTGAGCGTCGCCAGCAGCAGCACGATCACGCCGACGTAGACGAAGGGCACCAGGGTGCGGACCCGCCGTGCTCCTATCCCTATCACCACGGCGCACAGCACCAGGCCGATGACGAAGTTCGTCAGGTGGCGGTAGAGGAAGTACTGCGGGTCCCCGTGGGTGAGGTTGTCGCGCCCGCGGGTGGCCGACCACACCAGCATCGAGCTGCCGGCCGACAGGGCCAGCCCGGCCAGCAGCAGTATCCAGTCCAGCCGCCAGAGCGGGGAGTCCTTGGCCAGGGCCTTGGAGACCCCGCTGCGCTGGGGGGTCAGCCGCAGCTGCCGGTACGAGCCGTAGGAGCTCATGCCCGTCCCCTTCCCTGGCGGTTGGTCGGTTCGAGCGCGGTGTCGACCGCGGTGTAGGGGGCCGGGCTGCCGGCCGGCGGTGCCGGGTCGAGGAAGGTCGCCGAGGCGTCCCAGGCCACCGCCGCGGCGGCGTCCGACGGAGCCGGGGCCGCGGCCGGGGCCAACGCCGGAACCGGGGTCAACGCCGGGGCCGGAGCGAACGCCGGAGCCGCGGCCGGCGCCGGAGCCTGAGCGACGGAGCCCTGCGCCGGGTCGACGGTGTAGGCGGCCGGCTTGATGATCGCGGTGCCGTCGGGGTTGAACTTCGGCAGGTCGGCCTGCGGCGCCGGCAGCAGCGCCTTGCCGTTGTCGATGTTGCCCTTGTCGTCCACGCCGTACAGCGCCTGGTAGATCCGGCGGATGGCGTCGCCGGAGCCGCCGGAGCCGGTGCCGCCCTGGCTGATCGTCATGACGACCGCGTAGTCCTTGCTGTACGTGTCCAGCCAGGAGGTGGTCTGCTTGCCCTCGACCTCGGCGGTGCCGGTCTTGGCGTGCAGCGCGATCTTGTCCTGCGGCCAGCCGTTGAACTTCCAGGCGGCGGTACCGCTGGTGATGACCCCGGCGGTGGCCTGGTCAATGTAGCTGAGGAGCTTCTGGTCGCCGGGGAACTTGGCGTCCGCGTGCGGGGCGATCTCGCGGACGAGGTCCCCGCTCGGGCTTATCACGGCCTTGGCGATGGTCGGCCGGTAGAAGGTGCCGCCGTTGGCCAGCGCCGAGTAGATCCGGGCCATCTGGACCGGGGTGACGAGGGTGTCGCCCTGGCCGATCGCGTAGTTGACCGCGTCACCGGCGCGCATCTGGTAGCCGTCGACGCAGTTCTCCTTGGCGATCTGGTCGGAGAAGCTGTTGCCGCCCTTCTGCGCCTGCGCGCACCAGGCGTCCTTGTTGTTGTCGTAGAAGGACTGCTTCCACTGCCGGTCCGGCACCCGGCCGGGCACCTCGGAGGGCAGGTCGATGCCGGTCTTGGCGCCGAGGCCGAACTCGTGGGCGGTCTTGAAGAACCAGTCGGCCGCGTCCTTCTTCGGCTTGATGCCGCCGTCCTTCATCCACTGGTCGTACGCCAGGCCGTAGAAGACGGTGTCGCAGGAGACCTCCAGCGCCTTCTCCAGGGAGATGGAACCGAAGCTCTCGCTCTCGAAGTTCTTGAACTCACGGCCGCCGATGGTCATGGCCTTCGGGCACGGGTAGGTGCCGTCCAGCGAGTAGCCGGCCTGCACGGCGGCGGTGGTGGAGACGACCTTGAAGGTCGAGCCGGGGGCGGACTGACCCTGTATGGCCCTGTTCAGCAGCGGGAAGTTGGAGTCCTTGCTGGTCAGCGACTGGTAGTCCTTGCCGCTGATGCCGCCCACCCACAGGTTGGGGTCGTAGGTCGGGGCGCTGGCCATCGCGATGATCCGGCCGGTGTGCACGTCCATCACGACGGCGGCGCCGGAGTCGGCCTCGTAGTTGCGGTTGGTGACCTTGTCGAAGGTGTTCCGGGCGTCGCTCATGGCCTGCGCCAGGTTGTCCTCGACGACCTTCTGCACCCGGGCGTCGATGCTGGTGACCAGGTTGTTGCCGGTCTGAGGGGCGACGGTGCCGGCGTTGCCGATCACCCGGCCGAGGTTGTCCACCTCCAGCTTGGTGATGCCGGCCGTGCCGCGCAGGTCGCGGTCGTAGACCGACTCCAGGCCGGCCCGGCCGATCTGGTCGGCCGGCAGGTAGCGGTCCAGGCCGGTCTTGTCGGCGGTCTTGCTGACCTCGTCGTCGGTGACCGGCGAGAGGTAGCCGAGCACCTGGGCCATGTTGGCGCCCTCGGCGCCGGTGTAGCGGCGCACGGCGGTGGGCTGCGCGGTGATCCCGGGGAAGTCCTCGCGGCGCTCCATTATCTGCATCGCCTGCTGGGTGGTCGCTTCCTTGGTGACCGGGATCGGCTGGTACGGCGAACCGTTCCAGCACGGCTGCGGCGTCTTGGCGTCGCAGAGCCGGACCTTCTCCTGCACGTCCTTGGCGGGCATCCCGAGCACCTCGGCCAGCCGGCCCAGCACCGCCTTGCCGCCGTCCTTCTGCTGGAGCAGCGAGGTGCGGCTGACGGAGACCACCAGCCGGGTCTCGTTGCCGGCCAGGATCCGCCCGGAGGCGTCCAGGATCTCGCCGCGGACGGCCGGTTCGACCACCTCGCGGATGTGGTTGCCGGTCGCCTTGGCGGTGTACTCCTTGGCGTTGCGGATCTGCAGGTACCACAGCCGTCCGCCGAGGGTGGCGAGCAGCGACAGCACCAGGATCTGCAGCACCACCAGACGGATCGTCACCCGCCGGGTACGGCCGGTCTCGGGGATGTTGCTCACGTCTCGTGCGCTCCAGGGATGCGGGAGGGTCAGGAGGTCAGGTGCCTCGACGGGTCGTTACGGGCGCCGCGCGAAGCCGGGGATGCGCCGCTTCTTGTAGGACGGGCCGGCCGAGACCTCACGAGTGGTGCGGTAGCGGGCCAGCGTGCCCAGTCCCGGGCCGTTCTGGTCGTCGTCGCTGGCGGCCACCGGGTCGCGCCCGAAGCGGCGGCCGAGCAGCATCACCAGCGGCACCACGAACGGGGCCAGCAGCAGGTCGTACAGCAGGGCGCTGATCACCAGGCCGCTGAGGCCGACGTGCCGGGCCGCGGTGTCGCCGACCAGGGCGCCGACCACCGCGTACAGCAGGGTGGAGGCGATCGCCGCGGCGCCGACCACCAGCAGCGCGCTGGAGACGGAGCGCTGGCGGCCGTGCTCGGGGCGCAGCAGCCCGGCGGCGTAGCCCATCAGGCAGAGCACCAGGGCGTAGCGGCCGATCGCGTGGTCGGAGGGCGGTGCGAGGTCGGCCAGCAGTCCGCCCGCGAAGCCGACCAGGCAGCCGCCGGCCGGCCCGTACACCATGGCCAGGCCGACCACGATGAGCAGCAGTATGTCCGGGGTGGCTCCCGGGAGCTGGAGCCGGCCGAAGACGCTGACCTGGAGGATCAGGCCGAGCAGGATCAGCGCGGCGGAGACGGGGATGCGGGCGAGGCGCATGGCTCAGTTCCCCCCATTGGGCTTGGCGGGCGGGGCGGCGGGCGCGGTGGCCGACGGCTGGGCGGACGTGGCCGGGGTCTGGCTCTGCCCCGGGGTGGGGGCGGGCGGCAGCACGGCGTCGCGCGGGTCGGTGCGCGGCGGCACGACGACCACGCCGACCAGGTCGAGCCGGGTGAACTGGACGAAGGGCTCGACCAGGACGGTCTTGGTCAGCTGGCCGGCGTTGGCCTGGACCTCGACGACCTTGCCGACCGGGACGCCGGGCACGAAGGGGCGGCCGCTCTGCGAGCCGAAGGTGACCAGCCGGTCGCCGTTCTTCACCTGCGCCTTGCCGTTGAGCAGGGAGACCTTCATCGGGCTGTCTCCGCCGCCGGAGGCGAAGCCGATCTCGCCGCTGCCCTCCAGCCGGGTGCCGGCCGAGAAGCCGGGGTCGGAGGCGAGCAGCACGGTGGCGGTGGTCGGGGCGACGGTGGTGACCCGGCCGACCAGGCCCTGGCCGTTGACGACCGTCATGTCGCGGGTGAGACCGTCGTCGCTGCCGGCGTCGATGGTGATGGTCCAGGAGAAGCCCTGGGCCGGGCCGATCGCGATGACCTGGGCGGCCTTGACGGTGTATCCGCCGGCGCCGGCGGTGCGCAGCAGGTCGTCCAGCTGCTTGGTGCGCCCGGCGGCCATGTCGGAGGAGGCCAGCTTCTGCCGCAGTTCGGTGTTCTCGCGGGCGAGCTGGTCGGTGCGGCCGCTGTTGGTGGCGGTGTCGCGGAAGGCGCGGACGGTGTTGGCGACCGGGTTGACGACGCTGGCGGCGCCGCGCTCGACCGGTCCGAGGACGTCGGCGGCCGCGTGCCGGGCCGGGCCGAGCGGGGAGTCCTCACCGCCCTTGATGTCCACGGTGATCAGTGCGAAGGCGACGGCCACCAGCAGGATGAGCAGCAGCCGGCTCTCTCGTGTGTCCCTCACGGTGCTGGTACTGCCCCTTCGTACCCGGCGGCCGCCCGGGGCCGTGGGGCCCGGGCGGCGGCCCGTTCAGTTGAGTGTCGGAATCTTCGCTGTGCTGGTGCTAACGGCGCGGGGAGGCGTCCAGTACCTGCTGGAGCGCCTCGAACTCCTCGACGCACTTGCCGGAGCCGAGTGCGACGGAGTCGAGCGGGTTCTCGGCGATGTGGATCGGCATGCCGGTCTCGCGGCGCAGCCGCTCGTCCAGGCCGCGCAGCAGGGCTCCGCCGCCGGTGAGCACGATGCCGCGGTCCATGACGTCGCCGGCCAGCTCGGGCGGGCACTGGTCCAGGGTGGTCTTGACGGCGTCGATGATCGAGTTGACCGGCTCGTCGATGGCGGCGCGGACCTCGGCGGCGGAGATGACCACGGTCTTGGGCAGGCCGCTGACCAGGTCGCGGCCGCGGATCTCGGCGTGCTCGTCCTTCTCGCCCTCGAGGCCGTAGGCGCTGCCGATGCTCATCTTGATCTGTTCGGCGCTGCGCTCACCGAGGAGGAGGGAGTACTCCTTCTTGATGTGCTGGACGATGGCGTTGTCCAGCTCGTCGCCGGCCACCCGGATGGACTGGGCGGTGACGATGCCGCCGAGGGAGATGACGGCGACCTCGGTGGTGCCGCCGCCGATGTCGACGACCATGTTGCCGGTGGCCTCGTGGACGGGCAGTCCGGCGCCGATCGCGGCGGCCATCGGTTCCTCGATGATGTGCACCTGGCGGGCGCCGGCCTGCGAGGAGGCCTCGATGACGGCGCGGCGCTCGACCCCGGTGATGCCGGAGGGCACGCAGACCACCACGCGCGGGCGGGCGAGGTAGCGGCGCCGGTGGATCTTGAGGATGAAGTAGCGCAGCATCCGCTCGGTGATCTCGAAGTCGGCGATCACGCCGTCCTTGAGCGGGCGGATGGCGACGATGTTGCCGGGGGTTCGGCCGATCATCTTCTTGGCCTCGGCGCCGACCGCCAGGATGCCGCCGGTGTTGGTGTTGACCGCCACCACTGACGGCTCGTTGAGGACGATCCCCTTGCCCCTGACGTACACCAGCGTGTTGGCTGTTCCGAGGTCGATCGCCAAGTCGCGGCCGATGAACGACAGGTTGCTCGCCATGGGGTGTGGGTGCCTTCCCGGGCTCGGAGTTCATGGGGGTGGACGGATGCGTGCGCCCACGCTTGGGCGGAGACCAGCTGAGCTGCCTTACCGGGCCCTTGAGTCGCGTCCATCGTAGTCACGCCGTGCGGTACGGACGTTGACGTGGGGGCATGACGTCCATTGTCCGGAGCGTGATCGCTTCTCCCAGGATTGGGACGCCGTGTCGGCCTCCCCAGTTCCCTATTTCACGATAAGAATGCCCCGGCCGGGTCAATGGTCCCGACCGGGGCGGCACGAACGTCCTGCCGGGCGCGTCGCCCGCCGGGGTCAGGCGTGCGCGGGGAAGAAGATCTTGATCTCGCGCTCGGCGGACTCCGGGGAGTCGGAAGCGTGGATCAGGTTCTCACGGGTGATGGTCGCGTAGTCGCCGCGGATGGTGCCGGAGCCGGCCTCCAGCGGGTTGGTGGCGCCGGCCAGCATGCGGATGCCCTTCACGACCTCCTCGCCCTCGACGATCATCGCGATCGACGGGCCGGAGGTCATGAACTCCAGCAGCGGCTCGTAGAACGGGCGGCCGACGTGCTCGGCGTAGTGGTGCTCCAGGGTCTCCCGGTCGAAGGTGCGCAGCTCGACGGCGGTCAGCTGCCAGCCGGCCTTGCGCTCGATGCGGCTGATGATCTCGCCCGCCAGGCCGCGGCGGACGGCGTCGGGCTTGAGCAGGACGAGAGTGCGCTGGGACACGGTGCGTCTCCTGGGGATTTGGTGCGGCATGCGGTACGGGGCAGAGGTTACCTTGCGTGAACGACCGGTCGGTTCCGCCCGTCCCGGCGGGCGGCCGGCCGAGCCGTCAGGCGGCCTGGGCCTCGGCCGCCGCACGGGCGGCCTTGAACTCGTCGACCTTGCGGCCGTAGTGCACCGAGCACCACCACAGGCCGGCGAAGACCACGCCGAGGCCGAACATGGTCGGCAGGACGAAGCCGCTGGCGATCAGGCCGATCTGCAGCGCCCAGCCGATCTGCACCGCGCCGGGGCGGTTGATCATGCCGCAGAGCGCGACGCACAGCGCCATCGCGATGCCGCTGACGATCCACACCGTGGCCGTCGAGACGCTGGAGAGCTGCATCGCGACCAGCGCCGCGAACATGATCAGCAGCGCCTCGCCGATCAGCGTCGACGAACAGAGCGTCCTCATGTCACTTCCTCCCGAGCAGCAGGCGGGCCTCGCCCACCGTGATGACCGAACCGGTGACCAGCACCCCGGCGCCGCCGAGGTCGCCCTCCTCCTCGGCCAGGGTGACCGCGGCGGCGATGGCGTCGTCGAGCCGCGGCTCGACCTGGACCCGGTCCTCGCCGAAGACCTCGACGGCCAGGGCCGCGAGCGCGTCCACGTCCATCGCGCGGTGGGTGGAGTTCCGGGTCACGACGACCTCGGCCAGGATCGGCTCGAAGGCCTCCAGCACGCCGGCCACGTCCTTGTCCCCCGAGGTGCCGATCACGCCGACCAGGCGGGTGAAGCCGAAGGACTCGGAGATCGCGGCGACGGTGGCCCGGGCGCCGTGCGGGTTGTGCGCGGCGTCCAGGATGATCGTGGGACTGCGGCGGACGACCTCGAGGCGGCCGGGCGAGGAGACGCCGGAGAAGCCCTGGCGGACCTTGTCGGCGTCCAGCTGGCCGCCGCGGGCGCCGCCGACGCCGAAGAAGGCCTCGACCGCGGCCAGCGCCAGCGCCGCGTTGTGCGCCTGGTGCTCGCCGTGCAGCGGGATGAAGACGTCCTCGTACTCCTCGCCGCCGAGTCCGCGCAGCGTCACCAGCTGGCCGCCGACGGCGAGCTCACGGCGGATCACGCCGAACTCCATGCCCTCGCGGGCCACGGTGGCGTCCACCTCGACGGCCCGGCGCAGGATGGTCTCGGCGGCGTCCAGCTGCTGCTGGGCGACCACGGCGACGGCGCCGGACTTGATGATCCCGGACTTCTCGACCGCGATGGCGCCGGTGGTCTCGCCGAGCTTGTCGGTGTGGTCCAGCCCGATCGGGGTGATCACGGCGACGGCGGCGTCGATGACGTTGGTGGCGTCCCAGGAGCCGCCCATGCCGACCTCGACCACCGCGACGTCCACCGGCGCGTCGGCGAAGGCCGCGTAGGCCATGCCGGTGAGCACCTCGAAGAAGGACATCGGCACCGGCTGGGCGGCGTCGACCATCTGCACGTAGGGCTCGATGTCGCGGTAGACCTCGACGAAGCGCTCGGGGCTGATCGGGGCGCCGTCCAGGCTGATCCGCTCGGTGACGGTCTCCACGTGCGGGCTGGTGTAGCGGCCGGTGCGCAGCTCGAAGGTGTTGAGCAGCTGCTCGATCATCCGGGCGGTGGAGGTCTTGCCGTTGGTGCCGGTGATGTGGATGGACGGGAAGGCCCGCTGGGGCTGGCCCAGGATGTCCATCAGCGCCTCGATCCGGTCGAGCGAGGGCTCCAGCTTGTTCTCCGGCCAGCGCTTGGAGAGTTCGAGTTCGACGTCGCGCAGGGCGTCGCCGGTGTCGCCCTCGGCGGGGCGGAGGGTGTACGGGTTCGGGTCGGCCTTGTCGCTCACGACCACAGTCTACGGAGCGGTGGCGGCCCGGCCTCACAGGGTGAGTGTCATGGCGCGAACACGACGGTCGCCAGGGTGAGAACGGCCACTTTGCCCCGGCTTTGCCTCAAGGTCCAGTTTGCTCCCTTTACTATTGATTTAGCAAGTTTGGACGGCAATGAATCATCGATTCGCGAATTTCAGGAGCTGACAGCCTTTGATCATGAGGCCCAGTTAACGAGGAGAGCTGCGCGATGCCCGACGCCCTGCACGACCGGATCGTGCTCCACCAGGACGCCGTCGTCTGGTTCGCCGGACTGATCTCCCTGGCGCTCGTCGGCTACATGGCCTTCGTCTTCGGACGCTTCCTCGTGTACTGGGCCGGCTCCCGCCACGCCTTCCGGCACAACCGGCCTGCCGAGCCCGGCGACCCGTCCGCCTTCCAGTGGCACCTGGTCATCCCCTGCCGCGACGAGGAGGCCGTGGTCACCCAGACCCTGGACGGCCTGCGGGCCGCCGCGCCCGAGGCCCACCTGTGGGTGATCGACGACGACAGCGAGGACGCCACCCGCGAACTCGTCCTCGCCGCCGCGGCCCGCGACCCGCGCGTCCACCTCGTCCAGCGCCGCCGCCCGCACGCCCGGATCGGCAAGGGCGCCGCGCTGCTCGCCGCGCACGGGCTGCGCCCGGACGGGTACGTGCTGGCCACCGTCCACCGCCCGGAGAACACCGACACCGCCGAGGCGCTCGGGGCCGTGCTCGCCGAGCTGGACCGGATCGCCCGGGCCGGCACCCCGGTGCTGTTCCCGATGCACCCGCGCACCCGGGCCGCCGTCGAGCGGTTCGGGCTGGCCGGCCTGCTGGAGCGTCTGGCCGTCACCGAACCGGTCGGCTACGGCGACTTCCTGGGCCTGGCGAACCACGCCGCGCTGCTGGTCTCCGACTCCGGCGGGGTGCAGGAGGAGTGCACCGTGCTCGGCCGTCCGCTGCTGGTGGTGCGCCGCTCCACCGAGCGCCCGGAGGCCATGGAGGCCGGCTTCGCCGCCCTGGTGCAGCCCGGCGAGGAGCTGGGCGGGCTGGCCCGCGCCTGGCTGTCCGACACCCCCGAACGACTGGCCCGGCTGGCCGCCACCCCGAGCCCGTACGGCGACGGCCTGGCCTCGGCCCGGATCGCCGCGCTGACCGCCGCACTGGCCGGGCGCGGCGCGGAGCCCGTGGTGCCGCTGGCCGCGGCGGCCGTTCGGGCGGCCGGGCGTGGGGGTCAGACCCCGGCCCGGGCCTCCGGGACGTGCGCGGTGCCGCCGTGCCGGCGGCGCAACTCCGCGGTGATCTCGGCCAGTTCGCCCTCGGGCAGCAGCGGCAGCATCATCGCGACGCCCTGCAGCAGACCGCCGAGCAGGTAGGTGGTGTCCGCCGTCGCGGCGACCAGGCCGCGGACCTCGTTCACCCGGCCACCCGCGACCGCCTCGATCAGCTGGGCGGCGTTCGCGGTCTCCTCGTCCACCTGGACCGCCGCGCTGTCCTGCGGGGCCCGCCGGGCCATCGCCCGCAGCACCCGGTCGCCGACCTCCGGCGCGTAGGCCTTGCGGACGGCCTCGGCGGCGATCCAGGTGAGCAGGGTGGTCACCTCCCGCTCGACGTTCTCCGCCAGCAGCAGGTCCAGCTCGTGGTCGAAAGCGAGCTGGTTCCCGTGCCGGAAGGCGAGCAGCAGTGTCGCCGCCCTGGCCTTGGCCTCCTCGACCGCCTCGGCAGGCAGTTCCTGGGCCAACTCCTCGGTCACCACCACGCCATGCCCTCCCGTCCGCCGCTCAGCGAGAACGCTCAGCGGAAATGCCTTCGGAAACTCCGTACACACCGTACACATCCGACCTGGAAACTTCTGCGAACGCGCGCGGGCAAGACCGGAATCAATTCGCTCGGATAAGACCACACCCGGTCCAGGATGAATATTCGCCGGAAGGGAGCAATGTTGCTGCTCTATTAGGCGTAGCAGCTTCCCTATTAGTCGCAGGAAGAGGACACCGAAGAGCACACACCCGGCGCGCGCGCCGGAAAACCCGAAGGGCCGCACCCCTCGCGTCGCGGGGTGCGGCCCTTCCTCGGCCTACGGGCGGCTCAGCCCTGCGGCAGGGCCGCGAGCTGGGCGGTGATCCGGGCGATGTCGGCCTCGGCGGCCTCCTGGCGGGTCCGGATCTTGGCGACCACCTCGTCCGGTGCCTTGGCCAGGAAGGCCTCGTTGCCGAGCTTGGCGGTGGTCTGGGCCTTCTCCTTCTCGGCGGCCGCAAGGTCCTTGGCGAGGCGCTTGCGCTCCGCCGCGACGTCGATGGTCCCGGAGAGGTCCAGCGCGACCGTGGCACCGGCGACCGGCAGCGAGGCGGTGGCCGCGAAGCCCTCCTCGGGGACGGTCAGCCGCAGCAGCGAGCGGATCGCGTCCTCGTGGACGGCCAGCACGGTGCCGGCCAGCTCCAGCTGGGCCGGGACGCGCTGCGCGGGCTGCAGGCCCTGGTCCGAACGGAACCGGCGGACCTCGGTGACCACCTGCTGCAGCGTGGCGATCTCGGCCTCGGCGGCCGCGTCACGGTAGCCGCTGTCCTTCGGCCACTCGGCGACGACCAGCGACTCGGCGCCGGTGAGCGCCGTCCACAGGGCCTCGGTGACGAACGGGACGATCGGGTGCAGCATCCGCAGGGTGACGTCCAGGACCTCGCCCAGCACCCGGCGCGAGGCGTCCGCCTGCGGGCCGCCCTTGCCCAGGGTGGTCTTGGAGAGCTCGACGTACCAGTCGAAGACCTCGTCCCAGGCGAAGTGGTACAGCGCGTCCGAGACCTTGGCGAACTGGAAGTCGTCGTACAGCGCGTCCGCCTTGGCGACGGTGGTGTTCAGCCGCGACAGGATCCAGCGGTCGACCGCGGTCATCTCCTCCGGCGCGGGCAGCGGGCCCTCGACGGTGGCGCCGTTCATCAGCGCGAAGCGGGTCGCGTTCCAGATCTTGTTGCAGAAGTTGCGCGAGCCCTTGACCCAGTCCTCGCCGATCGGCACGTCGGCGCCCGGGTTGGCGCCGCCGGCCAGGGTGAAGCGGACGGCGTCGGCGCCGTAGGCGTCCATCCAGTCCAGCGGGTCCACGGCGGTGCCGGAGGACTTCGACATCTTCTTGCCGAACTCGTCGCGCACCAGACCGGTCAGGGCGACGGTCTTGAAAGGCGCCTGGCCGTCCATCGCGTACAGACTGAACATCATCATCCGGGCGACCCAGAAGAAGATGATGTCGTGGCCCGTCAGCAGGACGTCGGTCGGATAGAACTTCTCCAGGTCGGCGGTCTGCTCCGGCCAGCCGAGCGTGGAGAACGGCCACAGGCCGGAGGAGAACCAGGTGTCCAGGACGTCCGGGTCCTGGTGCCAGCCCTCGCCCGTCGGCGGCTGCTCGTCCGGTCCGACGCAGACGACCTCGCCCTCGGGGCCGTACCAGACCGGGATCCGGTGGCCCCACCAGAGCTGGCGCGAGATGCACCAGTCGTACATGTTGTCGACCCAGTCGAAGTAGCGGCGCTCCAGCTCCTTCGGGTGGATCTCCACCTTGCCGTCGCGGACGGCGTCGCCGGCGGCCTTGGCCAGCGGCTCGACCTTGACCCACCACTGCAACGACAGCCGCGGCTCGACCACGGTGTGGCAGCGCGAGCAGTGGCCGACGGCGTGCATGTACGGGCGCTTCTCGGCGACGATCCGGCCCTGCTCGCGCAGCGCGCCGACGACGGCCGAGCGGGCCTCCAGCCGGTCCATGCCGAGGAAGGGGCCGTGCACGGTGATCGCGCCGTGGTCGTCCATCACCGTCAGGTTCGGCAGGTTGTGGCGCTGGCCGATGGCGAAGTCGTTCGGGTCGTGCGCGGGCGTCACCTTGACGGCGCCGGTGCCGAACTCCGGGTCGACGTGCTCGTCCGCGACGACCGGGATCTCCCGGTCCGTCAGCGGCAGCTTGATGGTCCGACCGACCAGGTGCTTGTACCGCTCGTCGTCCGGGTGGACGGCCACGGCGGTGTCGCCCAGCATCGTCTCGGCCCGGGTGGTGGCGACGACGATGGAGTCCTCGCCCTCGCCGTAGCGGATCGAGACCAGCTCGCCGGGCACGTCCTCGTGCTCCACCTCGATGTCGGAGAGCGCGGTGAGGCAGCGCGGGCACCAGTTGATGATGCGCTCGGCGCGGTAGATCAGGCCGTCGTCGAACAGGCGCTTGAAGATGGTCTGGACGGCCTGGGACAGGCCCTCGTCCATGGTGAAGCGCTCGCGCGACCAGTCCACGCCGTCACCGAGGCGGCGCATCTGGCCGAGGATGCGGCCGCCGTAGCTCTTCTTCCACTCCCAGACCTTCTCGACGAAGGCCTCGCGGCCCAGGTCGTGCCGGGACAGGCCGGCCTCGGCGAGCTGCTGCTCGACCTTGTTCTGGGTCGCGATTCCGGCGTGGTCCATGCCGGGCAGCCAGAGCGTCTCGAAGCCCTGCATGCGCTTGCGGCGGGTCAGCGCGTCCATCAGCGTGTGCTGGAAGGCGTGGCCCAGGTGCAGGACGCCGGTGACGTTCGGCGGGGGGATGACGATCGTGTACGCGGGCTTGTCGCTCTTCGCGTCCGCGGTGAAGTACCCACGCTCCACCCAGCGCTCGTACAGCTCGCCCTCTACGTCCGCGGGGGTGTAGGTCGTCGGGAGGGTTGCCGCATCGTCCCCGGTGGTGCTCACGGGGCGCTGGTTCGTCGTGTCGGTCACGACGCACAGTTTACGTAACCGGGGGCGCTGGTTACGAACCGCTTTCGGTCCGCTGGCTCCCCCGCCCGGACACCGCCGGGGCGGGCGCAGTGCGGTAGCGTGCCCGGGCACTCGTCCGGGTGACCGGACGTGCACGGAACTACCACCACCAGATCGGCCGCGGGCGCGGCGGGGGGAGCACGAGGACTGATGTACGGCCAGGGGCAGCAGCAGTATCCGCAGCAGGGACAGCCCTACGGGGGGCAGCCGTACGGCGCACCGCCGCCGCAGCAGCCGTACGGCGCCCCGCAGCCCCAGTACGGCTACCCGCCCCAGCAGCCCTACGGCGCCCCGCAGCCCCAGTACGGCGTGCCCCCGCAGGGCCCGTACGGCCAGCCGGGCTACCCGGCGCCGCCGCGCAAGGGCAAGGGCGGTCTGGTGATCGGCCTGGTCATCGGCGCCCTGGTGCTCGGTGGCGGCGGTTTCGCCGCGTGGAAGTTCCTCGGCGCGGGCAGCGACTCGGGCGGCAGCTACAAGATCTCCACGCCGCAGACCCTCCCCGACGGCTACACCCAGAAGACGGCCAAGGAGGAGGCGGTCGACACCTCCAAGCCGGAGGCCAAGGACGCCGACAAGTACGGCAGCAACCTCACCGTCGTGGTCGCCACCTACTCCAAGGCCGGCGACGTGACGGCCGGCCTCTCCGTGGCCGGCTTCTACGGGACGATCAACAGCCCCGACCAGATCATCGAGGACTCCAAGAAGGGCGGGAGCGGCCTCACCTGGTCCACCCCGCTGGCCGACTTCCCGGCCCAGGACAGCCACAGCTCCTCGGGCCGGCTCAGCTGCGGCGTCTTCTCGCTGCTCGCCGGCAAGGCCCAGTCCACCGTGTGCATCTGGGCGGACAAGTCCACCTACGCCCGTGTGACCTTCACCAACGCGAGCCTCACCGGGGGCGGCGGCACCGCCCTCACCCCCGCCCAGGCCGCGGACAAGACCCGCGCCGTCCGCGACGCCATGAAGGTCGCCAAGTAACCCGGGCCCGCACCCGGGGCATGCCGCAGCACCACCGCACCGCCGGAACTTCCGGCGGCATCCACGCGTGACGTCCCAGAAAGGGCCTCGCATGTCCGATCAGAACCCGTACGGGCCCCCGCCGCAGCCCGGCTACCCGGCGACGCCGCCGCCGGCCGCCCCCGGCTACGGCGCCGTCCCGCCGCAGGCCCCGCCGCCCGGCTACCCCGCGCCCGGCGCGCCCGGGGCCGACGGCTACCCGGGGTACGCGGAGGCGGCGCCCGGGGCCTACCCCGGCTACGGCGGGTACGCGCCGGTGCCGCCGCGCAAGTCCCGCAGGACGCTGTGGATCGTGCTCGGCACCATCGCCGCCGTGCTGGTGATCGTCGGCGGAGCCCTCGGCTACTTCATCTGGGACACGACCAGCAACGCCGGCACCCAGAAGATCGTCTTCCCGGCGACCTTCAAGGACCTCAAGGCCAACGACGACCCGGCGGTGACCGGGAAGATCCAGGACGAGCTCACCTCGAAGATCGGCCAGGGCGACGGAAACTGGAAGCCCACCGGCGTCGCCGGGGTCTACCAGGACTCCGACTCCAACCCCCAGCTGATCGCGGTGGGCGTCTACGGCAAGGTGCTGCTGCCCAAGCAGGAGCTGGACCAGATGTTCAGCGGCTTCACCGGCGCGGGCGCCAAGGTCACCGACCGGCACTCGGTCGACCCGGGCCCCAAGGGCGGTCAGATGGACTGCGCCACGTCCGAGGACGGCGAGAGCAAGCTCGCCCTCTGCGCCTGGGCCGACAACAGCAGCGTCGTCATGGTGCTGAAGGGCTCCGACGACGGCAGCCAGCCCGACGTGGACAAGCTCGCCGCCGACACCCGCGACCTGCGCGCGGTCGCCGAGGTGGCGAAGTAGGCAGCGGCCCCCGACGTGACGAAGGGGCCCCGCACCGGATCCGGTGCGGGGCCCCTTCGTACTTCCTCGGTGTCAGGCGCTCTTGTCGCGCCGCTCGCGCTTGATCATGTCGCGCGGGACCAGGGTGGGGATGGCGTGCTTGGAGACCACGTCCCCGGTGACCACCACGCGGGCGACGTCCTGGCGCGAGGGGACCTCGTACATCACGGACATCAGCACCTCCTCCATGATGGCCCGCAGACCACGCGCGCCGGTGCCGCGCAGGATCGCCTGGTCGGCGATCGCCTCCAGCGCGTCCCGGGAGAACTCCAGCTCCACGCCGTCCAGTTCGAAGAGCTTGCGGTACTGCTTGACCAGCGCGTTCTTCGGCTCGGTGAGGATCTGCAGCAGCGCCTCGCGGTCGAGGTTGTGCACGCTGGTGATCACCGGGAGACGGCCGATGAACTCGGGGATCATGCCGAACTTCACCAGGTCCTCGGGCATCACCTGGCGGAAGTGGTCGCTGGCGTCCGACTCCCGCTTGGAGCGGATGTTGGCGCCGAAGCCGATGCCCTTGGCACCCGCCCGGCCCTCGATGATCCGCTCCAGGCCGGCGAACGCGCCGCCGACGATGAACAGCACGTTGGTGGTGTCGATCTGGATGAACTCCTGGTGCGGGTGCTTGCGCCCGCCCTGCGGCGGCACCGAGGCGGTGGTGCCCTCCAGGATCTTCAGCAGCGCCTGCTGCACGCCCTCGCCGGAGACGTCACGGGTGATCGACGGGTTCTCGCTCTTGCGCGCGACCTTGTCGATCTCGTCGATGTAGATGATCCCGGTCTCGGCCTTCTTGACGTCGTAGTCGGCCGCCTGGATCAACTTGAGCAGGATGTTCTCGACGTCCTCGCCGACGTAACCGGCCTCGGTCAGCGCGGTGGCGTCCGCGATCGCGAACGGCACGTTCAGCATCCGGGCCAGGGTCTGCGCCAGCAGCGTCTTGCCGGAGCCGGTGGGGCCCAGCAGCAGGATGTTCGACTTGGCCAGCTCGATGGCGTCCTCGCGGCCGTTGCCGCCGCTGCGACCGGCCTCGCCCGCCTGGACGCGCTTGTAGTGGTTGTAGACGGCCACCGACAGGGCCTTCTTGGCGAGGTCCTGGCCGACCACGTACTGGTCGAGGAACTCGTAGATCTCACGCGGCTTCGGGAGCTCCTCGAAGCGCACCTCGGAGGTCTCGGCGAGTTCCTCCTCGATGATCTCGTTGCACAGGTCGATGCACTCGTCGCAGATGTACACGCCTGGGCCGGCGATCAGCTTCTTCACCTGCTTCTGGGACTTGCCGCAGAACGAGCACTTGAGCAGGTCGCCACCGTCTCCGATGCGTGCCACGAGGTGCTTCCCCTTCGCCAGGGGCCCCGCAGCGGTTCCGGGGCCTGGTGCTGTGGACCGTCAGCGCCGACGGCGCTCGGTCTCGCTATCCGACGGTACTCTGCCCGGCCCGTGATTCCGTCCTCTTCGCCGGGTCTGCCCTACGCCCTGGGCGAATTGATACCGAACAGATGCCGTGGCAGAACCCGCCGACGGGTCGGGGCGGGCCGCGCAACCGGGTGCGCGCCCCGCCCCGTCGGTGCCGGCCTCAGGAGGTCAGCGAGGTCTTGCGGGTGGAGATGATCTGGTCGACCAGGCCGTACTCGACGGCCTCCTCGGCGGTCAGGATCTTGTCGCGCTCGATGTCGTCGCGCACCTGCTCCACCGACTTGTTGGAGTGCTTGGAGAGCATCTCCTCCAGCTGCTCGCGCATCCGGAAGATCTCCTTGGCCTGGATCTCCAGGTCGGACACCTGGCCGCGGCCGGTCTCGGTGTACGGCTGGTGGATCAGGATGCGGGCGTTCGGCAGCGCCATCCGCTTGCCGGGGGTGCCGGCGGCGAGCAGCACGGCCGCGGCGGAGGCCGCCTGGCCCATGCAGACCGTGGTGATGTCCGGCTTGACGTACTGCATGGTGTCGTAGATGGCCGTCAGGGCCGTGAACGAGCCGCCGGGCGAGTTGATGTACATCTGGATCTCGCGGTCCGGGTCCATCGACTCCAGGCACAGCAGCTGCGCCATGATGTCGTTCGCCGAGACGTCGTCCACCTGCGAGCCGAGGAAGATGATGCGCTCCTCGAACAGCTTGGCGTACGGGTCGTACTCGCGGATGCCCTGCGTGGTGCGCTCGACGAAGCGCGGGACGATGTAGCGGCCCTCGGCGCGCATGTCCTCGACGCGGGCCTTCGCGGCCGACAGGCTGGGGATGTTCATGGGGGTTCTTGTCCTCCGGGGCGTTGTGGCTGTGGTCTCGTGGGCCGGGCCGAGGCTCAGGCGCCCGTGCCGCCGCCGCCGGGGACGTCCGCGGCGCTGTGCATGATCGCGTCGATGAGGCCGTACTCCAGGGCCTCCTCCGGGGTGAACCAGCGGTCGCGGTCCGAGTCCCGGGTGATCTGCTCGAAGGACTGGCCGCTGTGGAACGCGATCAGCTCGGACATCCGCTTCTTGGTGCGGAGCAGCTGCTCGGCCTGGATGCGGATGTCGGTGGCGGAACCGCCGAGGCCCGCGGAGGGCTGGTGCATCAGGATGTTGGCGTTCGGCAGCGAGAAGCGCTTGCCCTTGGCGCCGGCGGTCAGCAGGAACTGGCCCATCGAGGCGGCCATGCCCATCGCGATGGTGACGACGTCGTTCTTGATGTACTGCATGGTGTCGTAGATCGCCATGCCCGCCGAGATCGAGCCACCCGGGGAGTTGATGTAGAGGAAGATGTCCTTCTCGGGGTCCGCGGCCAGCAGCAGCAGCTGGGCGGTGATCTTGTTGGCGATGTCGTCGTCGACCTGCTGGCCGAGGAAGATGATCCGCTCGTTGAGCAGCCGGTTGTAGACCTGGTCGCCAAGGCCGCCGAGCACGTCACCAGCGGCGGCGTGCGGCGCCATCGGGCCAGGCATCTGCATCTGCGGGAACGTCACTTAGCCACCTGCTCAGTCGATTTGGAGGGCCGCTCCACGGCTCTCACGGTGTCGCACAGCTTCCGGGTATCACGTCGTGATTGTTGCTGTCCAAGGACCCTAACGCGCAGGCCCGGCCGCAGAATCCCTCACGCAGAACTGTTCGCTGTGAGCGCAGGGTCGCGTCGCGCGCGGGGGACGACAGCGGGCCCGGACACCGTACGGCGTCCGGGCCCGCTGTGTCGCCTCGAGGGGCTACCGGGGCGCTCAGGCCTCGGTGCCCTCCTCGGCCTTGTCCTCGACGGTCTCGGCGGCGGAGGCGTCGACGGTCTCGGCCGTCTCGTCCTCGTCGTCGTCGAAGTTGATCTCGTTGCCCTCGGTGTCGACGACCTTGGCGGCCTCGACCACGGTGGCCAGAGCCTTGCCGCGGGCGACCTCGCCGACCAGCAGCGGAACCTGGCCGCCCTGGACGACCTGCTGCGCGAACTGGTCCGGGGTGAGGCCCGAGCCGGCGGCGCGGCGGATGAGGTGCTCGGTGAGCTCCTCCTGGTTAACACCCAGCTCCTCGTTGGCGACGATCTGGTCCAGGACGAACTGGGTCTTGATGCCCTTCTTCGCCTGCTCCTCGATCTCCGCGTCCCACTCCTCGCGGGTCTTGCCCTGGGTCTCCAGGTAGGTCTCGAGGTTGAGGCCCATCGGCTCGAGCTGGTGGTGCTCGACGTTGTGCTTGCGGGTCTCGATCTCGTCCTTCAGGAGCTTCTCGGGGTACTCGATCTCAACCAGGGCGAGCAGCGCGTCGAGGACCTTCTCCTGGGCCTGGGTGGCCTGGTCGTACTCCTTCATGCGCTCCAGGCGCTTGCGGGAGTCGGCACGCAGGTCCTCCAGGGTGTCGAACTCGCTGGCCAGCTGGGCGAACTCGTCGTCCAGCTCCGGCAGCTCCTTCTCCTGGACGGCCGTGACGGTGACGGTGACCTCCGAGGTCTTGCCGGCCTGGGTGCCACCCTTGAGCTCGGTCTCGAAGGTCTTCTCCTCGCCGGCGGACAGGCCGGTCACGGCCTCGTCGATGCCGTCGATGAGGCGGCCCGAGCCGATCTCGTAGCTGACGCCGGTGGCGGTGCCGTCCTCCGGCACCTCACCGTCGACCTTGGCGACGAGGTCGACGACCACGATGTCACCGGCGGCCGCGGCGCGCTCGACGTCCTTGACCGACGAGAAGCGCTCGCGCAGCTGCTCCAGCGACTTCTCGATGTCCTCGTCGGAGACGGCGATCGGGTCGACGGTCACCTCGATGGAGGAGAACTCCGGCAGGGTGATCTCCGGGCGGATGTCCACCTCGGCGGTGAACTTCAGGTCACCGCCGTCGGCGATCGTCTCGACACCCTCGATGTTGGTGATGTCGGGCTGGCCGAGGACCTCGATCTTGCCCTCGTCGACGGCCTGCGTGTAGAAGCGCGGCAGGGCGTCGTTGACGGCCTCCTCCAGCACGGCACCACGGCCGAAGCGCTGGTCGATGACGCGAGCCGGGATCTTGCCCTTGCGGAAGCCCGGAACCGTGACCTGCTGGTTGATCTTCTTGTACGCCGCGTCGAGGCTGGGCTTGAGCTCCTCGAAGGGCACCTCGACGGTGAGTCGAACCCGGGTCGGGTTCAGAGTCTCGACGGCGCTCTTCACGGTTAGGTCTCCTATGGGCTTGCGGTCGGTTGCCTCCGCCCGTCCCTCGGCCCGGCCGGAGCCGGAACGGATGGGTCGGGCGAGACGGGCGATGGGCGGTTGGAGCTGCATCTCCCGTGTGGGTGGACGGTGAGCTTGACTCCTCGCCCTCGTGCGGTTGACCTGGGTGGACGCCACAGGGACTACCGCCAGCGCCCCATCCTACCGGTAGCACGAAAGGCGGACGCCAGACGCCACCGTACCGCCCAACAGAACAGGGCCCCGCCCCGGTGGGCGAGACCCTGCCGCACTGTCGGGGTGACCGGATTCGAACCGACGGCCTTCCGCTCCCAAAGCGGACGCGCTACCAAACTGCGCCACACCCCGTGGTGCCGAGAGGAAGCGTACACGCCGGGCCTGTACGGCTCGCCGAGTTATTCGGGGCGCGGCGGAAGAGGGATCCCGGGGAATGCGGTGTGCACGGAAGCGGCCGGAGCAGGTACGCTGTCTCCCGAACTTCCGGCCGGAGACGGCTGGGGGGTCGCGCGGGCGTAGCTCAATGGTAGAGCCCTAGTCTTCCAAACTAGTCACGCGAGTTCGATTCTCGTCGCCCGCTCCGACAGACCGGCCCCGGTGCGCCCAGCGCACCGGGGCCGTCGTCGTTCAGAGCCCGAGCCGGGCGGCCCGGGCGGCGGCCCGGTCGAGCAGCTGGTGCACGTCACCCTCCCGGGTGGTGGGGCGGTCGTTGTACTCGTCCGGGGAGCGCGCCGGGCGGCCGGTGGCGTGCAGCACCTCCATCAGCTGGACCCGCGCGGTGCGCACGGTCGCCGGGGTGCCGTAGCCGTACGCCAGGACGGCGGCCTGGGCGCCGAGCAGGCAGACCCGGCCGGCCGCGTCCCACATCGCGCCCTGCAGCCAGCCGTGGGCGCCGATGTAGCGGGAGGCGAGCCGCAGGTGGTCGGCGGCGGTGACCGGGACGGGCCGGGCGGGGCGGCGCAGGGCCCGGTCGAGCAGGGTGGCCCGGGGCGCCGGGTGGCCGGCGTGCCACGGGCTCGGGGTGCTCCCGTACGGACAGACGTACGGCCCGGGGGTGCGGGCGGGGGCGGGCAGCGAGGCCAGGTAGGCCTCGATCTCGGCGACCAGGCCGGAACCGTCCGGGAGGAGGGGCGGGAACGGCGGAGGTGGCGTCGGCGCCGGGCGGGATGTCGGCGCGGGGCGGGGTGTCGCGGCGGGGCGGGGCATGCGGGTTCTCCAGGCGGGCGGCCTTCGGTTTCCGCTCCCCAAAGTGGGGCATTCAGAACATTTCCGCGACCGGAGGTTCGGACTGCGCGCGCGGTTTCCCGCACGGCGGTCGGGCCGATAGCCTCGGCGGCGTTCGAGCGCAGTTCGAGCGCGACCTCACGCGCCGCGCTCCCGAGGTGGAGGAGTCCCGGTGGGTCCGCAGGAGCGACTGGCCGTCATACAGCGCTGTGTGATCCGGGAGATGGCACGGCTGGGCCAGGTGTTCCTTCCGGACGGCGAGGTGGTGCGCGGACCGGGCAGCACGGCGGTGGCGGTGCGCGAGCACCCCGGGGACGACGGCGGCGCCGGGCACGTGGACCTCGGCTTCGTGCTGCAGCTGGGCCGGGCGGACGCACCGGTGGTGTGGGACTGCGCGGCCGGCCTCGGCAAGACCGAGGAGGAGAAGCTCGCCAACGCGGTGAAGATGTGGGCGACCACCACCGCCTCGGTGCTGGTCGAGCTGGCGGACGGGCACGGCGTGCACGCCGACCGCCCCGACCTGCCGCAACTCCCGGGCTGGCGGGCGGTGCAGGGGCCGGCGGCGGTGTTCGGCTTCGGCAACGAGCACCTGGCGGCCTGGCTCGCCGAGCACCGGGTGCTGCCCGCGCTGGCGCCGGCGCTGCGCGGGGAACTGGCCGGGCCGGGACCGGTCGGGGTGAAGCTCTTCCTGGGCGGCAAGGCAGGCGACGACGTCGCCGAGGTCCGGGTGGACGGCGAGGTGTCGGAGGCGGCCTCCGCGGCGCTGCGCGCGCTGGACTGGCCGCGCGGCGAACGGCTGTGCTGGGCGCGGCTGTTCGTACTGCTGACGGCGGAGCGGGCAGCACCGTTCGCGGCCGCGCCGGCGGGCGCCGTGGCACCCGTTCCGGTACGTCCCCCCGCCCCGGCGGCGGCGCGCCCCCGGGGTCTGTTCGCTCGCTGGCGGGAGGCCAGGCGGGCCGGCCGGTAACGGCGGTTGTTCGTCCGCACGCTTCGAGCCGAAGGGCGGGCGGGGCCGACCGTCGGCCCGTACCCGGTCAGCCGCCGGTGATGCTGGAGATGCTGTGCGCCAGGTTGGCCAGCAGCGAGTTGATCGAGGTCGCCATCGTGGTCTCGTGCAGCATGAAGCCGAACAGGGCGGCGACGATCGCGTGCGGGATCTTCATCTGCTTGTTCCGGATGAAGATGATGCACAGGATCGCGAACAGGACCAGCGCGGAGACGGAGAGTGCCACCCGGACTCACTTCCTCGTTTCATAGCGTGGTGCCGCCGCCCGGCGGCACCTGCGAAGCCGGACCCCGGCCTGTCCGACGGTCCCGAGGCGGAATCGCGGACCGTCCGGCGCAGCGCCGGTGAGGGGGCCCGCGTCGGCCAGCCGTGTGGTGTGTCGCACGTGTCGCCCCCCATCCCCCGAATCCTGAACAGTCCCGCCCGGACTCAGTGTGGTCGACCGTGCCGATTGCGTAAAGGTCTGACTGTCGGCCCAGCGCCGACATCCTGCGATGCGAGACGAGTTTCCGCCGACCGGGACGATAGCGGAGCCGTTCTGACGAATCATCGGCGGGGCGGTGCTGAGCGGCCGGGAAACGCCCGGGAGCAGGGAACGGAAGCCGCTGATCCGGTCAGCCGACGGGGCGTCCGATATGGCCGAAGATCAGCTGCCAGGCTTGACAGCGACTGCCTGCGGCATGTGCCCCTCGCGGGCGGGCGGGCGAGTCACCGCCCCGAGCCGAAGGGGGGCGCCGGTGCCGAAAGGGAGAAGCGGGGGAGCGCCGACCGTCGGCACCGGGTCGGAGCGCCCCGGAGGCGAGCGGGCGAGTCACCGCCCGGAGGCGAGCGGGTGAGTATCAGTCGCGCCAGAGCAGCAGGACGGCGCGGTCGTCGTTGATGTCCCGGGCCACCGTCTCGATCAGTGCGGCCGCCGCGCCCGCGCCGCTGCCCGGGGCTCCGCCGGGGACCAGCCGGTCGGCCTCCCCCATCAGCCGGTCCATGCCCTCGGCGAGGTCCCGGCCGGGTGCCTCGACCATTCCGTCGGTGCACAGCATCAGCACGTCGCCCCGGTTCAGCCGGCCGCGCACGCCATCGAACTTGGCGCCGTCGTAGATGCCGAGCAGCGGGCCCTCGGCCTCCTTGACCTCCCAGCGCCCGGCGCCGGCCAGGCGTTGCATGCCGGGCAGGTGCCCGGCCGAGAGCAGTTCGTACTCGCCGGTGTCCAGGTCGAGCACCAGGTGGACGGCGGTGGCGAAGCCCTCCTCCCAGGACTGGCGCAGCAGGTAGCCGTTGGCGGCGGGCAGGAAGTCGTGCGCGGGCAGCGAGCCGACCAGCCCGCCGAAGGCGCCGGACAGCAGCAGCGCCCGCGAGCCCGCGTCCATGCCCTTGCCGGAGACGTCCGCGAGGACCACCTCCAGCAGCCGCTGGCCGGGGCCGGTGCGGGCGGCCACCACGAAGTCGCCGGAGAAGGACTGGCCGCCGGCCGGGCGCAGCGCCATGTCCGCGTGCCAGCCGGCCGGCAGCGCGGGCACCCGGCTCTGCACCCTCAGCCGCTCGCGCAGGTCGAACAGCATGGTGGAGCCGCCCCACCAGGGGACGCCGACCCGGGCCCGGAACTGGGCCAGCAGCAGGCCGCCCACCCCGGCGGCGCCGACCACCAGGGCGGCGCCGGGGGTCACGCCGTAGACGTAGGCCTCGGGGTTCTCGCTGGCGACCCGCTGGCCGGTGTGGATCACGGACTCGGCGGACAGCCCGAGGGCGGCCAGCGCGTAGAGCACCACCAGGCTGCCGGGGCGCAGCAGCAGCGCGCCGGCCAGGATCGGCAGGACCAGGGCGGTGGGCGGGGCCCAGTCGGGGATCCAGATGTTGAGCACGATCATCAGCGGGACGAGCAGGGCCAGCGCGCAGAGCACCGGCCAGTCGGCGGCGCCGCCGCGGAAGTAGTCGACCCCTGCCGTGCGCAGCCTTCGGCGGGCCCGGCGGAGCCTCTTGCGCAGCCGGGCCGTCACGGGCTCGGACGCCGGGGCGGCGCCGGGCCTCGTCGCAGTCGTCTGGGGCGGTGCGCCCGGCGGTCTGCCAGCCATGGGGTCCGACCCTATCCACGGGTGCGGCCCGGCGTCGACGGGCCGGGGGCGGGCGGTGGCGCGGGGGCGCGGACCGCTCGGCGGGTTTCGGCCGATCGGGGAGGTGGCGGGCACGGCGTCAGGAGGCGTGCGCCGGTTGGGCGTAGGGAGCCTGCGGGCGGAGCGTGCGCCCCGCGTGCGGGGACACGGGTGCGCCGGGGCCTGTGGCCGATCCCACAGGTGGCGCGGGGGCCGGGGACGACGGCGGCCGGCCGCACGGAGGGTGCGGCCGGCCGTCGGTGAGTGGTGGGTGGCGGGGTCAGCCCTGGGGGTGGTGGGCCGGGATCGGCGGGAGCTCGCCGGTGGTCTCGTACTCGCTGAGCATCTCGATCCGGCGGGTGTGCCGGGCCTCGCCGCTGTAGGGGGTGTTGAGGAAGACCTCGACGAACTTGGTGGCCTCCTCGACCGTGTGCATCCGCCCGCCGATGGAGATCACGTTGGCGTTGTTGTGCTGCCGGCCGAGCTCGGCGGTCTGCACGCTCCAGGCCAGCGCCGCGCGGACGCCCTTGACCTTGTTGGCGGCGATCGCCTCACCGTTGCCCGAGCCGCCGATCACGATGCCCAGGGCGTCCTCGTCGGCGGCGGTGCGCTCGGCGGCGCGCAGGCAGAACGGCGGGTAGTCGTCCTCGGCGTCGTAGATGTGCGGCCCGCAGTCGACCGGCTCGTGGCCGGCCCCCTTCAGCCACTCCACCAGGTGGTTCTTCAGTTCGTATCCGGCATGGTCGGAGCCCAGGTACACGCGCATGCCATGAGTGTGGCATGCGGGCGCGCCCGGGCCCGACAACGGGGGCGCCGGTGTCAGCGCCGGCCGAGCAGCTTCCAGGCGAGCGGCAGGGCGCCGGCGGCGAAGGCGGCCTTGAGCGCGTCGCCGACCAGGTACGGGTAGAGGCCCAGCTCGGCGGCGCGGGCGAGCGACACGTGCAGGCTGAGGGCCAGGTACGGGACGCCGACCGCGTAGATGGCGAGGCTGCCCAGGACCATGGTGACGGCGGTGTTCACCGGGGTGCGGTCGGCGCCGCGGCGGGCGAGCGCGCCGGTCAGGGCGGCGGCGAGGACGAAGCCGAGCACGTAGCCGAGGGAGGGCATGGCCCAGCCGGAGGTGCCCTCGGCGAACCAGGGCAGGCCCGCCATGCCGGCCAGCAGGTAGAGCGCGAGCGAGGCGACGCCGCGGCGAGCGCCGAGCGCGGTGCCGACCAGCAGGGCGGCGAAGGTCTGGCCGGTGACCGGCACCGGCGAGCCGGGGATGTTCACCGACAGCTGGGCGGCCACGCCGGTCAGCGCGGCGCCGCCGGCCACCAGGGCCAGGTCGCGGGCCTGGGCGCCGAGGCGGGTGGAGGCGGTGGGCAGCAGGTCGGCGAGGACGGCGCGGCGCGCTATCGGGGTGGTGGCAGTGGCCATCGGGGGCTCCTCGGTAAGGGTCCAGGTGAGTGAACAACTGTGAACTTACGTGGTGATCCACTGCGCCGCCGCCACGGTTTCGGACAAAGCAGCGCCCCCGGGCGTTGTCGGAACCGGCCCAGAGCGACGTTCCGTCAACATACCGACCCGTACGGTGGCCGGCCGGTCCGCATGGTGGGCGCCGGGGCGGGCACCCTTGGCATGGGCGGCGGGGCCCCGGATATTGGACAACTCATGCCGCATACCGCACAGTCTGGATCCAGCCCTATGGCCCCCACTCCCGCGCCCCCGGCACCCGGGACCACCGACAGCAGCCCACAGGCGTCCGGTGGCCAGCAGCTCAGCCACGGGCTCAAGCAGCGCCACCTGTCGATGATCGCCCTCGGCGGCGTCATCGGCGCCGGCCTGTTCGTGGGCTCCGGGGCGGGCATCGCCGCCGCCGGTCCGGCGATCATCCTCGCCTTCACCCTCTCCGGCCTGCTGGTCATGCTGATCATGCGGATGCTCGGCGAGATGTCCGCCGCCCGTCCGGCCTCCGGCTCCTTCTCGGTCCACGCCGAGAAGGAGATCGGCCCCTGGGCCGGGATCACGGCGGGCTGGATGTACTGGGTGATGCTCTGCTGCGGCGTCGCCGCCGAGGCCACCGCAGCCGGGAAGATCGTCAACGGCTGGATACCCGGGGTCTCCTCCTGGGTCTGGGTCGGCCTGTTCATGGTCTTCTTCTGCGCCAGCAACCTGACCGCGGTGAAGAACTTCGGCGAGTTCGAGTTCTGGTTCGCCGCCGTCAAGGTCGCCGCGATCGTCACCTTCCTGGTCCTCGGCGGGCTCGGCATCGCCGGCGTGATCGGCCCCGGCGCCCCCGGCGCCACCAACCTCACCGGCCACGGCGGCTTCCTGCCCAACGGCGTCAGCGGACTGATCGTCGGCCTGCTCGCCTCGGTCTTCGCGTACGGCGGCCTGGAGACCGTGACCATCGCCGCGGCCGAGTCCGACGACCCCAAGCGGAACGTCGCCAACGCGGTGCGCACGGCGGTGTGGCGGATCGCGATCTTCTACATCGGCTCGATGGCCCTGGTGGTCACCCTGGTCTCCTGGACGGACCCGGCGGTCGTCGCCGACGGCCCGTACGTCACTGTGCTGCGCCACCTCGGGGTCCCCGGGGCCGGGGCGATCATGGAGGTGGTGGTGCTGGTCGCGCTGCTGTCCGCGATGAACGCCAACATCTACGGCGCCTCCCGGATGGCGTACTCGCTGGTCGGCCGCGGCCAGGGGCCCAAGGCACTGGCCAAGGTCGGCGGCGGGGTGCCGCGCCGGGCCGTGCTCGCCTCCTGCCTGTTCGGCTTCGGCGCCGTGCTGGCCGCCAAGTTCTGGCCCGCCACCGTGTTCACCTGGCTGATGAACACCACCGGCGTCGCGATCCTGGTGGTCTGGCTGTTCATCTGCATCGTCCAGCTGCGGATGCGCCGCCGGCTGGAGCGCGAGGCGCCCGAGCTGCTCACCGTGAAGATGTGGGGCTACCCGTACCTGACCTGGATCGCCATGGCCGCGGTGGCCGGCATCCTCGCGCTGATGACCACCACCGAGGGCAACCGCCAGCAGCTGTACGCGGCCGGGGTGCTGGTAGCCCTGCTCATCACGGGCGGCCTGCTCAAGCAGCGCCGGGACGCGGCCGCGGGCTGACCCCGGCGGGAACGCGGAAGGGGCCCGGAACCACTCGGTTCCGGGCCCCTTCCGCGTTCGTCCCGGCCCACTCCTCCGGGCCGACTCCTCCGGGCCTACTCGAAGGAGGGGCCCGCCGTACGGGTGCGCTTGATCTCGTAGAAGCCCGGGGTGGAGGCCACCAGCAGGGTGCCGTCCCACAGCCGGGCCGCGGCCTCGCCCTTGGGCGCCGGGGTGACCACCGGGCCGAAGAAGGCGACCCGCTCGCCGTCCGCGCCCTCGACCGCGATCACCGGGGTGCCGACGTCCTCGCCGACCAGGGTGATGCCCTCCTTGTGGGAGGCGCGCAGGGCCTCGTCGTACGCGTCGGTGTCCGCCGCGTCCGCCAGCTCGACGGGCAGGCCCGCGGCCACCAGGGCGGCCTCGACCGTCTCCCGGTTCTGCGGCAGGCCCTGGTTGTGGAAGCGCAGGCCCAGCTCGGTGTAGAGGCGGCCCAGCACCTCCTCGCCGTGCTGCTGGGCGGCCGCGATGCACACCCGCACCGCGCCCCAGGCGTTGTCCAGCAGCTCGCGGTAGTTCTGCGGCAGGTCACGGTGCTCGTTGAGCACCGACAGGCTCATCACGTGCCAGTTCACGTCGACCGGGCGCAGCTGCTGGACCTCGATCAGCCAGCGGGACGTCATCCAGGCCCAGGGGCAGGCCGGGTCGAACCAGAAGTCGGCGGTCTTGCGCTCAGCGGCAGTCGTCACTGGGTCTCGTCCTTCGTGAGGTGTTCCGAGGCGGCGGGGCACAGCCCCATCCGAACCCCAACACCCGCGCGCCGCCGCTGATTCCGGCCCGGACGCGGCGGCCTGTGCAATGGTACCGGCCGGGGAGGCCGTGAAAGGATGCCCCTGCGTGCGCGAGGCACCCCGCGCGCGGACCCGCACCACCCACACACGCACCACCCACACGCGCACCACCGTGCGAGCCGGACAAAGGAGTACCGCCGTGCCGGGCAAGAACCTGAGCCGCGAGGAAGCACAACAGCGAGCCGGCGTCCTGGCCGTCGACGGCTACCTGGTCCGGCTGGACGTGACCTCGGCCCCCGACCCGGCCGCCGCCACCTTCCGCTCCACCACCACGATCACCTTCCGCTGCTCCCAGCCCGGCGCCGGCACCTTCCTCGACCTGCTCGCCCCCGCCGTCCGCTCCGTCACCCTCAACGGCCGCGAACTCGACCCGGCCACCGCCTACGACGGCGCCCGGGTACACGTCGACGGCCTGGCCGCCGAGAACGTCCTCACCGTCGAGGCCGACTGCGCCTACAGCCGCACCGGCGAGGGCCTGCACCGCTTCGTCGACCCGGTGGACGGCGAGACCTACCTGTACACCCACTACGAGCCGGCCGACGCCCGCCGGGTCTTCGCCAACTTCGAACAGCCCGACCTGAAGGCCCCGTTCACCTTCACCGTGACCGCCCCGGCCGCCTGGGACGTGCGCTCCAACGCCGCGCACGAGGCGGTCCGCACCGAAGGCGGCACCCGCACCTGGGAGTTCGCGCCGACCGCGCCGATCTCCACCTACCTCACCGCCGTGGTGGCCGGCCCGTACCACGTCGTGAACGACCACTACAGCCGCGAACTCCCCGACGGCACCGCCCTGGAGATCCCGCTCGCCGCGCTGTGCCGCAAGTCGCTGGCCCCGCACTTCGACGCGGAGGAGATCCTCGGCGTCACCAAGCTCGGACTGGACTTCTTCCACGAGGAGTTCGACTACCCGTACCCCTTCGGCAAGTACGACCAGGCCTTCGTCCCCGAGTACAACATCGGCGCGATGGAGAACCCCGGCTGCGTGACCTTCAAGGAGGAGTTCGTCTTCCGCTCGAAGGTGACCGACGCCGCCTACGAGGCGCGCGCCAACGTCGTGCTGCACGAGATGGCGCACATGTGGTTCGGCGACCTGGTCACCCCGCGCTGGTGGGACGACCTGTGGCTGAAGGAGTCCTTCGCCGACTTCATGGGCTCCTACGCCCTGATCGGCGCCCGCACCCGGTACTCCTCCGCCTGGGTCACCTTCGCCAACCAGCGCAAGGCCTGGGCCTACCGGCAGGACCAGTTCCCCACCACCCACCCGATCACCGCCGACATCCGCGACCTCGAGGACGCCAAGCTCAACTTCGACGGCATCACCTACGCCAAGGGCGCCTCCGTCCTCAAGCAGCTGGTCGCGTACGTCGGCTCGGAGGCCTTCTTCGAGGGCGCCCGCCGCTACTTCAAGCGCCACGCCTTCGGCAACACCGAACTGGGCGACCTGCTGGACGTCCTGGAGGAGACCAGCGGGCGCGACCTGAAGAGCTGGGCCGCCGCCTGGCTGCAGACCGCCGGCGTCAACGCGCTCACCCCGCAGGTCACCACCGACGCCGAGGGCCGGATCACCGAACTGGCCGTCCTCCAGGACGGCGAGGTACCGCGCCCGCACCGGATCGCGGTCGGCCTGTACGACCGGGACGCCGACGGCGCCCTGCTGTGCACCGAGCGGATCGAGCTGGACGTCACCGGCGCCCGCACCGTCGTCGCCGAGGCCGTCGGCCGCCGCCGCCCGGACCTGGTCCTGCTCAACGACGAGGACCTCACCTACTGCAAGATCCGCTTCGACGCCGACTCGCTGGAGACCCTGCGCACCGGCCTCGGCGACATCCGCGACGAACTGGCCCGGGCGCTCGCCTGGTCCGCCGTCTGGAACCTCACCCGGGACGGCCTGATGCCGGCCCGCGACTACGTCGCCCTGGTGCTGCGTTTCGCCGGCCAGGAGGGCAACATCGGCGTGCTGCAGTCGCTGCACGCCCAGTCCAAGACCGCCGTCGACCTGTACGCCGCCCCCGAGTGGCGCGCCGAGGGCGCGCGGAAGCTCGCCGACGGCGCCCTGAACGAGCTGCGCGCCGCTGTCCCCGGCAGCGACCACCAGCTCGCCTGGGCCCGCTTCCTGGCCCAGACCGCGGGCGGTGCCGAGCACCTCGGCCTGGTCCGCGGCCTGCTGGCCGGCAGCGCCCGGATCGACGGCCTGGAGGTCGACCAGGAGCTGCGCTGGTCGCTGTGGCTGGCGCTGGCCGCCGCCGGGCAGGCCACCGACGAGGAGCTGGCCGGCGAGCTGGCCGGCGACAACACGGCGGGCGGCAAGCGCCAGTACACCCAGTGCCTGGCCGCCCGGCCCACCCCGGAGGCCAAGGCCGCCGCCTGGTCGGCCGTGACCGACTCCGACGAGCTGCCGAGCGCCCTGGTCGAGGCCAACAGCGCGGGCTTCGCGATCCCCGCCCAGCGCGACCTGACCGCCCTCTACGCGGCGCCGTACTTCAAGCTGCTGGAACGGGTCTGGGCCGAGCGGACGATCGAGATCGCGATGCGGATCGTCAGCGGCTTCTTCCCGATCGCCCAGACGAACGAGCAGACCCTCGCCGAGGCGGACGCCTGGCTGGACGGCCACCCGCAAGCCGCCCCGGCGCTGCGCCGACTGGTGCTGGAGCGCCGGGACGACCTGGCCCGCGCCCTGCGGGCACAGGCCTGCGACCGGGTCTGACCGGCTGACGGAGGGGCCCGCCGACCGCGTGTCGGCGGGCCCCTCCGGCGTGTCCGCATCGCGTGGCCGTCCCGCGCGTCCGGGAACGCGGAAGGGGCCGGACCGCGTGGTGCGGTCCGGCCCCTTCAGGCGCTGTGGGCAGGCTCAGCCGATGAGCGAGCGCAGCACGTACTGCAGGATGCCGCCGTTGCGGTAGTAGTCCGCCTCACCGGGGGTGTCGATGCGGACGACCGCGTCGAACTCCTTGTCACCGGCCTTGACCTTGACGGTCTTCGGGGTGCGACCCTCGTTGAGCTCGGTCACGCCGGTGATGGAGAAGGTCTCCTCGCCGGTCAGGCCGAGGGACTCGGCGTTCTCGCCCTCCGGGAACTGCAGCGGCAGGACGCCCATGCCGATCAGGTTCGAGCGGTGGATGCGCTCGTAGGACTCGGCGATGACGGCCTTGACGCCCAGCAGCGCGGTGCCCTTGGCCGCCCAGTCGCGGGACGAGCCGGAGCCGTACTCCTTGCCCGCCAGGACGACCAGCGGGATGCCGGCGGCCTGGTAGTTCTGCGAGGCATCGTAGATGAACGACACCGGGGCGTCGGCCTGGGTGAAGTCGCGGGTGTAGCCGCCCTCGGTGCCCGGCGCGATCTGGTTGCGCAGGCGGATGTTGGCGAAGGTGCCGCGGATCATGACCTCGTGGTTGCCACGGCGCGAGCCGTAGGAGTTGAAGTCACGCTTCTCGACGCCGTTGGCGGTCAGGTACTGCGCCGCCGGGGTGCCCGGCTTGATGTTGCCGGCCGGGGAGATGTGGTCGGTGGTGACCGAGTCGCCCAGCTTGGCCAGGACGCGGGCGCCGGCGATGTCGGTCACCGGGCTCGGGGTCTTGGCCATGCCCTCGAAGTACGGGGGCTTGCGGACGTAGGTGGACTCGGCGTCCCACTCGAAGGTGTTGCCGGTCGGGACCGGGAGCGACTGCCAGCGGTGGTCACCGGCGAAGACGTCCTGGTAGCCCTTGTCGAACATCGCCTCGTCGATGGAGCCGGCGACGGTGTCGGCGACCTCCTGCTCGGACGGCCAGATGTCGGCGAGGAAGACGTCGTTGCCGTCGGCGTCCTGGCCCAGGGCGTCCCGGGTGATGTCGATGTTCATGTTGCCGGCGAGGGCGTAGGCGACCACCAGCGGCGGGGAGGCCAGGTAGTTCATCTTGACGTCCGGGTTGATCCGGCCCTCGAAGTTGCGGTTGCCGGAGAGCACCGAGACGACCGCGAGGTCGGACTCGTTGACGGCGGCCGAGACCTCCTCGGGCAGCGGGCCCGAGTTGCCGATGCAGGTGACGCAGCCGTAGCCGACCAGGTTGAAGCCCAGCTTCTCCATGTACGGGAGCAGCCCGGCCTTCTCGTAGTAGTCCATGACGACCTTGGAGCCGGGCGCCAGGGTGGTCTTGACCCAGGGCTTGACGTGCAGGCCCTTCTCCACGGCCTTCTTCGCCAGCAGGGCGGCGCCCAGCATGACGGAGGGGTTGGAGGTGTTGGTGCAGGAGGTGATCGAGGCGATCACGACCGCGCCGTTGTCGATCTCGTAGGTCGAGCCGTCGGGGGCGGTGACGGTGGTCGGCTTCGAGGCCTCGGCGGAGTAGGCCGGCAGCGCCTCGGCGAACTTCTGGGCAGCCTCGGCCAGGACCACGCGGTCCTGCGGGCGCTTCGGGCCGGAGATCGACGGGACGACGGTGGAGACGTCCAGCTCCAGGTACTCGGAGTAGACCGGCTCGACCGACGGGTCGTGCCAGAGGCCCTGCTCCTTGGCGTACGCCTCGACCAGGGCGAGCTGCTGCTCGTCACGGCCGGTCAGGCGCAGGTAGTTGATGGTCTCGGCGTCGATCGGGAAGATCGCGCAGGTCGAGCCGAACTCCGGCGACATGTTGCCGATGGTGGCGCGGTTGGCCAGCGGGATGGCGCCGATGCCGTCGCCGTAGAACTCGACGAACTTGCCGACCACACCGTGCTTGCGCAGCATCTCGGTGATGGTGAGCACCAGGTCGGTGGCGGTGGTGCCGGCCGGCAGCTCGCCGGTCAGCTTGAAGCCGACCACGCGCGGGATCAGCATGGAGACCGGCTGGCCGAGCATGGCGGCCTCGGCCTCGATGCCGCCGACGCCCCAGCCCAGCACGCCCAGGCCGTTGACCATGGTGGTGTGCGAGTCGGTGCCGACGCAGGTGTCCGGGTACGCCTGGCCGTTACGGACCATGACGGTGCGGGCCAGGTGCTCGATGTTCACCTGGTGGACGATGCCGGTGCCCGGCGGGACCACCTTGAACTCGTCGAAGGCGGTCTGGCCCCAGCGCAGGAACTGGTAGCGCTCCTTGTTGCGGCCGTACTCGATCTCGACGTTCTGGGTGAACGCGTCCTTGGTGCCGAACTTGTCGGCGATGACCGAGTGGTCGATGACCAGCTCGGCCGGGGCCAGCGGGTTGATCTTGGCCGGGTCGCCGCCCAGCTCCTTGACGGCCTCGCGCATGGTGGCGAGGTCGACCACGCACGGAACGCCGGTGAAGTCCTGCATGATCACGCGGGCGGGCGTGAACTGGATCTCCTGGCTCGGCTGGGCGTTCTCGTCCCAGTTGCCGAGGGCGCGGATGTGGTCGGCGGTGATGTTCGCGCCGTCCTCCGTGCGGAGCAGGTTCTCCAGCAGCACCTTGAGGCTGTAGGGCAGCCGCTCGGAACCCTCGACGGCGGAGAGCTTGAAGATCTCGTACGACTCGTCGCCCACCTGCAGCGAGCTGCGGGCGTCGAAGCTGTTCGCGGACACGACTGACTCCTTCTGGGTGCTTCGTGCGATATCCGGCCGCCACGCGGGGTGGTAAGGTCAGCCTTACTTAGGCTCGCCTCGCCCGCATCGCCGGTGAGCGCCTCTCGGCAAGTATCTTGATGTCGAGATATATCGTAAGGGGCAGTTATCTCGATGTCGAGATAAACCATAGTGCATGCTGCCCCCATCACCACCGCAGGCATGCCACGGTGCGTTTCCGTGCAGGTCAGCGGCCGTCCGGACCGCGGCGCTTGCGCTCCAGCCGGATCAGCCAGACCGCCCCCGCCACGATCGCGGCGGCCAGCAACAGCACCACCGCGAGCTCACCACCGGAGCCGCCGGTCGGCTCGGGGGCGATGTCGGCCAGCAGGGTCGTCGTCCTCATACCTTCACCTCCTTTCGTCCCGTCCGCACCCGGTCGGCGCCCTCACCCGACCGCTGACCCGTGCCCGGGCCGAGGACCAGCGTCAGCAGCACCGGGAACTCCAGATACGCGTGGTAACTGGCCAGCGCCGCGTAGACCGAGCGGCCCCGGGCGTAATCCACGGCGAACAACAGGGCCAGCAGCGCTCCCGCCCCCACCCCCAGCACCCAGGCCCGGCCGCCCCGCAGACCCGGCACCCGGGCGTCGAAGCGCTCCGCCGCCTCCGGCGCGTACCTCGGCAGGAACCACACCCACACCACGTAGTGCATCGTCTGCAGGAAGGCGAACACCGCCAGGAAACGCAGGCCCACCTGAGGTGTCAACCAGCCCGGCGGGGTGTAGACGGCCGCCAGCCGGTCCGTCCAGCCGCCCGGGCGCTGCGACAGCAGACCGTCCAGCAGCCCGCTCAGCAGCAGCACCGGAACCAGCAGCACCCAGCCGGACTGCAGCGCCAGGAACGCCGCGCGCCCCCGCGCCAGCCTGCGCGACCACTCCGCGAGGAACAGCAGCGGCACCACGTTGTGCAGGTGCGCCAGCACCACGAAGTGGTACGCCGGGAAGGCCAGCGAAGCCGCGCCCGCGCCCACCAGCCCCACCCCGGCCGCCGCCAGCAGCCACGGCCGGCCGCGCAGCCCGTACCGGCAGGCCGCCGCCAGCAGACCGTAGGCGAGCAGGATCTCCGCCGACTGGGACAGCCGGGACGGCGGCAGCAGCCGGCACAGCACGATCCCGGTCACCAGCACCAGCAACAGCCGCAGCAGCGGACCGGCCAGCACCGCGGCGAAGCGGCCCGCCACGTAGCGCAGCTCCAGCACGTTGTGCAGCAGGCCGAAGACCGCCAGGCCCAGCACCGCCAGACCGGTCGGCGCCCGCAGGGCCAGCACCAGCGCCAGCGCCGCCGAGAGCGCGAAGCCCGCGAACGGCGCCGCGCCCAGCCGGGCCGCCGGACCGGGCGCGGGCCACGACCCCGGCCCTCCCCCGGCTCCTGGTCCTCCCCCAGTGCCCGCCCGGATTCCCGTGGTCGCCATGCTCCCCCTCCCCGTGGCACGATCCCCGCCGTGCGCTACCCGGTGGCCCTCGCCCTCACCCTGCTGACCGAGACACCCGTCTACGCCGCCGCCCTCACCCGGATCGGGCGGGTGCACCCCGGGCGGGCGGCCGCCGCCGGCGTGCTCGTCAACCTGGTGACCCACCCACTGCTCTGGTGGACCCTCCGGCACTGGACCGACGGGCCCGCCGCAGCGTACTGGACCGGCTTCGCGCTCAGCGAGACAGCGGTCTGCGCGGTCGAGGCGCTGCTGCTGTGCCCGGTCGCCGGACTGCGCCCGCGCGACCCGCTGCCCTGGATCGCCTCCGGCACCGCCAACGCCGTCTCACTGCTGGCCGGGACGGTGGCCGGGCTGCTGCTCGGCGGCTGACACCGGATCCCGGGCTGCCCGTAACGCGGACGTTCGGCTCGCGCGTCCAGTCGGGCACAGGGGCGGGAACGCCGGCACACGGGGCGGGAACGCCGGCACGGCGGGGCAACACCCGTCCACGGGGCACGAGGGGAACAGCGTGATCGGGAAGACGCGACGGGCCGAGGAGAGCGCGGAGTTCGAGGACTTCACGTACAGCCGTGGACAGCGGCTCTTCCGCACCGCGCTGCTGCTCTGCGGCGACTGGCACCTCGCCGAGGACCTCACCCAGGTCACCCTGGCCAAGCTCTTCGCCGCCTGGCCCAAGGTCCGCCGGGCCGACAACCAGGACGCCTACGCGCGCGGCACCCTGGTGCGCAGCTACCTCTCCCACCGGCGGCTGCGCCGCAGCGGCGAACGGCCCGCCCTCGGCGAACTCCGACGGCTCCGGCCCGGCGAACGTCCGGCTGTCGTTGCAGGGTGGCTTCGGCACCCACTTCCGGTCCGGGTCCGGCTCACACCCCGACACCGCCGATCTGTTCAGCTGCGCCTGGATGAACGGGAGCGGCGGTGGCCACTTCCGCTCCTGCTCCGACAGCGTGCTCCCGGACGGCACCCGCCTGCTGCTCACCGAGAAGGTGATCGGCGACGCCCTCGAACGCGAGGTCGACGTGCTGCGGCCCGACCAGTCCTCGGTGTCGCTCATCTCGATCAACACGGCCGAGGTCGCCGGACAGGCCAAGGTCAAGGTCGTCCGGGACGGACTGCCGCTCACTCTCGACCAGCTGAAGGCCGCCGCGCTGTCCGCCGACCTGCAGGAGTGGATCACCCCCGAGCAGGCGCAGCAGGCCGAACAGACGATCCGGCCGTTCCACGACGGCAGCCCGGAACACAACCAGCCGACCGGCGCCGCGCCCCCGAAGCCCGGCTCCACCGGGTGAGGCCCGGCCCGGTACGGTGACCGCTGTGGTGAAGGGCAGAGGGGGCCGACGATGATCGTGGTGGACGCGTCCGCGCTGGTGCTGGCGCTCGCCGACCAGGGCCCGCGCGGGGACCGCGCCCGGGCCGAACTCGCCGCCGACGGCGACTGGTTGGCACCCGAGCACATCGTGATCGAGGTGATGCAGTCCCTGCGCGGCCTCTACCTCGCCAAGCAGCTGACCGCCGAGCGGGTCGCCGAACTCACCGGCGAACTTGCCGCGGTGACCGTCCGCAAGGTCGAGGTGGCGCCGCTGCTCGGCCGGATCTGGGAGCTCAAGGACAACCTCACCCCGGACGACGCCGCGTACGTCGCCGTCGCCGAACGGTACGGCGCGCCGCTGGTCACCGCCGACCTGCGGCTGATGCGGGCCAGCGGACCCCGCTGCGAGATCCGGGGAATCGCGCGCGAGGTGGGCTGAGAGTGTCCCCGGGGCCCGGTGCCCGTTAGCAGGGTGACCGTCGCCCTGCCCGTGGAAGGCCCGACCCGATGCCCGCTCCGTTCGCCGCCGCCCTGCTGCCGCTGGCCCTGCTCGCCCCCGCCGCGTCGCCGGTCTCCGTGACGGAGACGGCCTTCGACCCGGCGACCGCCTTCGTCCGGCCGACCGCGATCAGCTACGCCCAGGACCTGGTGCCGTACGGCTCGCACGCGCGGGTCGTCACCGACCGCTCGGTGCCCGGGCGCACGGTGCTCACCCTGACCGTGTCCGGGCTCGCCCCCGACCACGAGTTCCCGGTGCACCTGCACACCGGCGACTGCGGGGCGGACCCGGCCGCCTCCGGACCGCACTACCAGGACGTGGTCGACCCGGTGCAGCCGTCCACCGACCCGGCGTACGCCAACGACCGCAACGAACTGCGGCTGGTGCTGCGCACCGGCGGGCGGGGCGGGGGCACCGCGAGGGCCGCGGTGGACTGGCAGCCGCGGCCCGGCGAGGCGCGCTCGCTGGTGCTGCACGCGGGCACCCCGGCCGGCCCGCACGCGGCGGGCGACCGGGTCGCCTGCATCAGGCTGGCCCGCTGACCTCCCCGCACGGGGTCCTCACGAGCCCAGGGTGGCGACCAGGACCGCCTTGATGGTGTGCAGGCGGTTCTCGGCCTGGTCGAAGACGATGGAGTGCGCCGACTCGAACAGCTCGTCGGTGCACTCCAGCTCGGTCATGCCGGTCGCCTCGTACATCTGCCGCCCGATCACGGTGCCGAGGTCGTGGAACGCGGGCAGGCAGTGCAGGAACTTCACGTTCGGGTTGCCGGTGGCCCGGACGGTGTCCATGGACACCTGGTACGGCTTGAGCAGTTCGATCCGCTCGGCCCAGACCTCCTTGGGCTCGCCCATCGAGACCCAGACGTCGGTGTAGAGGAAGTCGACGCCGGCCACGCCCTCCGCGACGTCCTCGGTCAGGGTGATCATCGCACCGGTCTGCTCGGCCAGCGCCTGCGCCGCCTTCCGCACCTCCTCGGCAGGCCAGAGGGCCCGCGGGGCGACGATCCGGACGTCCATGCCGAGCAGGGCGCCGGTGACCAGCAGTGAGTTGCCCATGTTGGAGCGGGCGTCGCCGAGGTAGGCGAGGGCCACGTCGGTGAGCGGCTTGGTGGTGTGCTCGGTGACGGTGAGCACGTCGGCCAGCATCTGGGTGGGGTGCCACTCATCGGTCAGGCCGTTCCAGACCGGGACGCCGGCGTGCTGCGCCAGCTCCTCGACGATCTCCTGGCCGTGGCCGCGGTACTCGATGCCGTCGAACATCCGGCCGAGCACCCGGGCGGTGTCCTTGACCGACTCCTTGTGGCCCATCTGCGAGCCGGACGGTTCCAGGTAGGTGGTGGTGGCGCCCTGGTCGTGTGCGGCGACCTCGAAGGCGCAGCGGGTGCGGGTGGAGGTCTTCTCGAAGATCAGCGCGATGTTCTTCCCACGCAGCCGGGGCTGCTCGGTGCCCGCATACTTGGCCGCCTTGAGCCCGGCCGCGAGGTCCACCAGGAAGCGGAACTCCTGGGGCGTGAAGTCGGTCTCCTTGAGGAAGTGCCTGTTCCGGAGGTTGAAGGCCATACCGGGCTCCTGGGGTGACGGGACTACGGTGAAGGTGGCAAGTGTATACGACGGTTCGAATTTCTATACAGGGTGGGGCCGAGGGAGGGGGAGCCCCGGTCGGGGCTCCCCCTCCTCAGTCATCCGGCCACCCGGTCACCTGGCCACCCGGTCATCCCGTCACCCGGTCATCCGGCCCCTAGAGGCGGGGGTCCACCGGCTCGGACTCCAGCGCGAGCACCGCGAACACCGGCTCGTGCACCCGCCACAGCGGCTCCCCCGCCGCCAGCCGGTCCAGGGCCTCCAGGCCCAGCGCGTACTCGCGCAGCGCCAGCGACCGCTTGTGGCCCAGCGAGCGCATCCGCAGCCGGTCCAGGTGCTCGGTGTAGTCCGGGCCGTAGACGATCCGCAGGTACTCCCGGCCGCGCACCTTCACCCCCGGCTGCACCAGACCGCCCGGCCGGCCCTCGCCGCGCGCCGTCCGCACCACCGAGGCCAGTGGCTTGACCACCATGCCCTCGCCACCCGCCGCCGTCAGCTCCTCCCACCAGGCGGTGGCCGCGGACACCGAGGCCTCGTCCCCGGTGTCCACCACTACCCGGCCGGTGCGGTGCAGCACGGGCTGCTCCGCGTCACCGCCTTCCGCCGCGAGCGCTTCGTCGGCCTCCACCAGGCGGTCGATCCGGGCCAGGTGCTCGTCGTGCGGACGCGCCGCGAGGTTCACCCCCTCGGCCGCCAGCAGCTGGAACGGCGCGAGCCGGATGCCCGACAGACCCTCGGTCGGCCAGCAGTAGCGCCGGTACGCCTCGGTGAAGGCCCGGGCGTCGGCGGCGCGGCGGCGCTGGCGGGAGGTCAGCTCCCCCAGCTCCAGGCCGCGTGCGGCCGCCTGCTCCAGCGCCGACAGCACCGCGGGCAGCGCGGCGCCGGCCGCCGCACCGACCGCGGCGTACTGGCGGCGCAACAGCTCCACCGCCTTCAGCGACCAGGGCATCAGCTCGGCGTCCAGCAGCAGCCAGTCGGTGCCCAACTCCTCGAACAGCCCGGCCCTTTCGGCCGCCGACCGGACCCGGCCCAGCACGGCGGCGGTCAGCTCCTCGTCGTCGAGGAAGGCCCGGCCGGTCCGGGTCCAGATCGCGCCCGGACCGGCCACCCCGAAGCGCCGCTCCAGCGCGGCGCCGTCCCGGGCGACCAGCAGCACCGCGCGCGAGCCCATGTGCTTCTCCTCGCAGACCAGGTGCCGGACACCGTCCTCGCGGTAGGCGGCGAAGGCCTCCTCCGGGTGCTCCAGATAGCCCTCGCGGCGGGAGGTCGGGCTCGGCGCCATGGTCGGCGGCAGGTAGGCGAGCAGCCGCGGGTCCAGCGCGAAGCGGCTCATCACCTCCAGCGCGGCCGTCGCGTTCTCCTCCCGGACGGCCACCCGCCCGTGCAGGCCGGTCTCCACGATCCGGCGCCCGGCCACGTCGGCGAGGTCCAGCGGACGGCCCTCGCGGGCACCCGGGGCGTCGGTGTGCAGCGGGCGCACCGGGGCGTACCACTCCTGCTCGGCCTCGACACTCACCAGCTCGCGCTCCGGGTAGCGCAGCGCGGTCAGGCTGCCGCCGAAGACGCAGCCGGTGTCCAGGCAGATGGTGTTGTTGAGGAAGCTCGCGCTCGGCACCGGGGTGTGGCCGTAGACCACCAGCGCGCGGCCCCGGTACTCCTCCGCCCACGGGTAGCGCACCGGCAGGCCGTACTCGTCGGTCTCGCCGGTGGTCTCCCCGTACAGCGCGTGCGAGCGCACCCGGCCGGAGGCGCGGCCGTGGAACCTCTCCGGCAGACCGGCGTGGCAGACCACCAGGGCGCCGCCGTCCAGCAGGTAGTGGCTCACCAGGCCGCGCATGAAGGCGCGCACCTCGGCCCTGAACTCCTCGGACTCCCCGGCCAGCTGGTCCAGCGACTCCTGGAGGCCGTACGCGACGGTGACCTTCTTGCCGTCCATCGCGCGACCCAGCTTGTTCTCGTGGTTGCCGGGCACGCAGAGCGCGTGGCCGGCCGCCACCATGCCCATCACCAGGCGCAGCACGCCCGGGGTGTCCGGGCCGCGGTCGACCAGGTCCCCGACGAACACGGCGGTGCGGCCCGCCGGGTGCACGGCGTCCACCGGACGGCCCTCGGCGTCCCGGGTGAGGGTGTAGCCGAGGCGGACCAGCAGGGTCTCCAGCTCGGACCGGCAGCCGTGGACGTCGCCGACGACGTCGAACGGGCCGGTGAGGTGGCGCAGGTCGTTGTAGCGCCGCTCCAGCTCGATCTCGGCGGCCGCGACCTCGGCCTCGCCGCGCAGGACGTGCACCTTGCGGAAGCCCTCGCGCTCCAGGCCCCTGAGCGACCTGCGCAGTTCGCGGTGCTGACGCGGGACCACGTGGGCGGGCAGCTGGCGGTCCGGGCGGGAACGGTTGCGCTCGGCGCACACGCCGGGCGGGACGTCCAGCACGATCGCGATCGGCAGCACGTCGTGCTCGCGAGCGAGCGCCACCAGCTGGCGGCGGGCCTCGGGCTGGACGTTGGTGGCGTCCACGACGGTCAGGCGACCGGCGGCGAGGCGCTTGCCGACGACGTAGTGCAGGACGTCGAAGGCCTCGGCGGAGGCGGACTGGTCGTTCTCGTCGTCGGCGACCAGGCCGCGGCAGAAGTCGGAGGAGATCACCTGGGTGGGCAGGAAGTGGCGGCGGGCGAAGGTGGACTTGCCCGCGCCGCTGGTGCCGATCAGGACGACGAGGGAGACGTCGGTGACGGGGAGGCGGCGAGGGGCGGTGGGGCTCTCGGGCGCGTCGTTCTCGGTGGGGCTGTTCTCGGTGGGGCTGTTCTCGGTGGCGCTGTTGTCGGTGGCGCTGTTCTCGGTCGCGTCGTCGGTCATCGGGTCTCGCCTCCTTCGGGTGTCGCGGTGGTGTCGGATACGGGTGTGCGGGTGTCGGTCACTGGCGTGCCGGTGTCGGTGCGGAACAGGGCCAGCTGGGTCGGCGGACCGACCTCCGGGTCCTCGGGGCCGACCGGGCGCAGCTCCACCGCGTACCCGTACGCCGCCGCGACCTTCCCGGCCCAGGCCTCGAACTCGGCGCGGGACCACTCGAAGCGGTGGTCGGCGTGTCGGGCACGGCCCGCCGGGAGGCTCTCCCAGCGGACGTTGTACTCGACGTTGGGCGTGGTGACGACGACGGCCCTCGGACGGGCCGCGCCGAACACCGCGTACTCCAGGGCGGGCAGCCGCGGCAGGTCCAGGTGCTCGATCACCTCGCACAACACCGCCGCGTCGTAGCCCTTCAACCGGGCGTCGGTGTACGTCAGCGCGCCCTGCGCCAGCGTCACCCGCGCGGCCTGTCGCTCGGGCAGGCGCGCCAGGCGCAGCTTGCGGTTCGCCGCCTGCAGCGCCCGGGCGGACACGTCCACACCGAGGATCTCGGTGAACCGGGCGTCCTTCAACAGCTCGCCGATCAGCTCGCCCTGGCCGCAGCCGAGGTCGGCGACCCGGGCCGCGCCGCTGTCGCGCAGGGCGGCGAGGATCGCGGTGCGGCGCTGCTCGGCGAGGGAGGGCTGCCGGGGTGCGTGGGCGTCCGTGGCCTCGGTGGTCCCGGTGGTCCCGGGGGTCCTGTCGGTCTCGGTGGTCTCGTAGCCGGAGTTCTCGTCGTCCGGCCGGTCGTCGACCGCGTTGTCGATCTCCTCGACCTCGCGGTCGTCCGCCTCGGCCAGTCGGGCCAGCTCCAGGCGCTCCATGGCGGCCCGGGTCAGCGACCAGCGCCGGGACAGATAGCGCCGGGCGATCAGGGCGCGCTCGGGGTGGGCGGCCAGCCAGCCCTCACCGGCGGCGAGCAGCTTGTCCACCTCGTCCGGGGCGACCCAGTAGTGCTTGGCGCCGTCCAGCACCGGCAGCAGCACGTACAGCTGCTGGAGCGCGTCGGCGAGCCGGACCGCCTCCGAGGCCAGCACGACCCGCAGGTAACGGGACTCGCCCCACTCCGGGAAGTCCTCGTCCAGCGGTATCGCCGTCGCCTCGACCCGCCAGCCCAGCGGCTCGAACAACCGGGCCACCATCGCCGGGCCGCCGCCCTCGCCCGCACCGTTCGCGGGCACCGCGGGCAGCTCGATCCGCAGCGGGCGGACCTGCCCCGGCAGCTCCGGGCGCCGCTGGCAGTCACCCTTCATCGCGGAGCGGAACACCGTCCGCAGCGCCACCGCGAGCAGCGAGGACGCGGCGTACGGGCGGTCGTTGACGTACTGGGAGAGGGCGAAGTCGGGCGAGCCGCCCCGGCCCCTGCCGTTGCCCCGGCCCTTGCGGACCAGGGCGATCGGGTCGATGTCCAGCAGCAGCGCCGCCGTGCAGACCTCGTCCCCCGCCTCGGGGTAGAAGACGTGGGCCTCGCCGTGCGACGTCGTGAAGCGCTGGACCTTGCCGGGATGCTTGTGCAGCAGGAACCCGAGATCCGTCGCCGGGCTCTCGGCGCTGCCGGTGGTGGAGATCGACATGAACACCCGGCCGAGTATTGCCCAGCGGACGGCGCGCCAGCACCGGGTTTTCCGGCCCGGCACGCCGCCGGCCTGCGGGTCCGACCGGCGCGTCCGGACGATGGGCGTGTTCGGCAGCGGGGCCCCGCATTGGTTAACGTGCACGGTGTGACTGCTGAATCCACCTCGCTCGAATCCACCTCCCCGGCGACCGGCGCCGTGGCCACCGGTCTGGCCACCATCGCCGCCGACGGCACCGTCCTCGACACCTGGTACCCCGCCCCCGCCCTGGCCGCCGAGCCCGGCCCGGCCGGCACCGTGCGCCTGACCGCCGAGCAGGCCGAGGCCGACCTCGGCGCCGGTGCCGCCGACGCCCTGCGCGCCGACGCCCGCCGTGGCGTCGAGGTGGTCGCCGTGCGCACCACCATCTCCTCGCTGGACGAGAAGCCGCTGGACACCCACGACCTGTACCTGCGCCTGCACCTGCTCAGCCACCGCCTGGTCCAGCCGCACGGCCAGAACCTGGACGGCATCTTCGGCCTGCTCGCCAACGTCGCGTGGACCAGCATCGGCCCCGTCCCGGTGGACAAGGTCGAGCAGGCCCGCCTCGCCGTCCGCGCCCAGGGCGGCCAGCTGGCCGTCTACGGGATCGACAAGTTCCCGCGGATGACCGACTACGTCGCCCCGAGCGGCGTGCGCATCGCCCACGCCGACCGCGTCCGGCTCGGCGCCCACCTGGCGGCCGGCACCACCGTGATGCACGAGGGCTTCGTCAACTTCAACGCCGGCACCCTCGGCACCTCGATGGTCGAGGGCCGGATCAGCGCGGGCGTCGTGGTCGGCGACCACAGCGACATCGGCGGCGGCGCCTCGATCATGGGCACCCTGTCCGGCGGCGGCAAGCAGGTCGTCTCGGTCGGCGAGCGCTGCCTGCTCGGCGCCAACGCGGGCATCGGCATCTCGCTGGGCAACGACTGCGTGGTCGAGGCCGGCCTGTACGTCACCGCCGGCACCCGGGTCACCACCCCGGACGGCACGGTCGCCAAGGCCGTCGAGCTGTCCGGCCAGGACAACCTGCTGTTCCGCCGCAACTCGCAGACCGGCGCGGTCGAGGTCATCGCCCGCTCCGGCTCCTGGGGCGGACTGAACGCGGACCTGCACGCCCACAACTGAGCTGTGCGATGCGGTAGTTGATGGCTCTCAAGCCTTCGGGACCTTCGGGACCCTCGGGACCTTCGGGGTCCGGCGCCGGGTGCGCCGGACCCTTCCGCGTTCTCGGGGGCTTCTCCGTGGCGGCGCGGGCTGGTACACGCCTCAGGGCCGGCGGTGGCGCCCCGTGGACTTCCGCGGGCGCGACGCCGCGTAGGGCGGCCGCCGTACGCCGTCGCCCTCGATCCCGTGCAGGATCCGCTGGGCAGCGGCGTAGTCCTCGGCCACCGCCTCCGGCAGCCACTGGCAGCCGTCCCACCGCACGATCAGCCGCGGCCCCTCGGGCGCCACATGGGCGCCGCACTGTCGGCCGCCCGTGAGCCGTACCGACCTCAACTGACCTACCGGCCGCAGTCGTTGCTCCCGCCGTTCGGCCCACGTCGCCATCGGTTCGTCCTCGTCCATCGCGCCGGTCTGGACTGCGGACGGCTGCGACCGACAGCCCCGTCACCCGACCGGGGGACGCGCCGGCCGGACCGTTCGACCGGCTTTCAGGGGGTCCGCAGGACGACGAGCCGGCGGGTCGCCCTGGTCATCGCGACGTAGCGGTCGACCGCCCCCTCCACGCCCTCGCCGAACGCCTCCGGGTCGACCAGGACCACCAGGTCGAACTCCAGCCCCTTGGCCAGCTCCGGGGTGAGCGAGCGGACCCGGGGCCGCTCCTCGAAGCCCGGGGCGCCGATGACGCAGGCGACGCCCTCGTCGTGCTCGGCGAGCCAGCCGTCCAGGACCTCCGCCAGCTCCGCCACCGACCCGTGCCGGACCGGAATGCCGCTGCTGCGTACCGAGGTGGGCACGTTGGCGTCCGGGAGCGCCGCCCGGATGGCCGGCTCGGCCTGCGCCATCACCTCTTCCGGCGTGCGGTAGTTGATGCTCAGCGAGGCCATGGTGGTGCGGTCGAGCCCGACCCGTTCGAGGCGTTCCTGCCACGACTCGGTGAAGCCGTGCCGGGCCTGGGCGCGGTCCCCGACGATGGTGAAGCTCCGGGACGGGCAGCGCAGGAGCAGCATCTGCCACTGCGCGTCGGTCAGCTCCTGGGCCTCGTCCACCACGATGTGGGCGAACGGGCCGGCCAGCGGGTCCCCGTCGGCGCCGGGCAGCGCGTCCTCGTCGACCAGGGTGTCCTGGAGGTCCCGGCCGCGCAGCATCGTCACCACGCCCTCGCCGTCGTCGTCGGCCTGGATGAGGTCACCGATCACGTCCGCCATCCGCTCGCGCTCGGCGGCCACCGAGGCCCGGTGGCGGTTGCGGCGCAGCGTGGCCTCGCGGTCGCCGAGTCGCTGGCGGGCCGCGTCCAGCAGCGGCAGGTCGGAGACCGTCCAGGCCTGCGGGGCGTGCTTGCGCTGCAGCGCGCGGACCTCCTCGGGAGTCAGGTGGGGCGCGCACATCCGCAGATAGGCGGGCACCGACCAGAGGTCGCCGACCAGGTCGGCCGCTTCGAGCAGCGGCCAGGCACGGTGGAGCGTCTCCACCAGCTCGCGGTCCTGCCGCAGCGAGCGCCGGAACAGCTCGGGCGAGACCTCCTCCTCGTCCTGCTCCAGCTTGTCCAGCAGGATCGCGGCCAGCTCGTCCCAGATCTGCTCGCGGGCCTCGTTGTGCGGGGTGCCCGGGTCCGGGGCGTCGAAGGCCTCGGACCAGTCCTCGGCGCTCAGCCAGAGGTCCGCCCAGGGGGTGGAGACCACCATGCCCTCGGTCGGCGGCTCCTCGTAGAAGCGGACGGCCTTCTCGATCGCCCGCACCAGCTCGGCCGAGGACTTCAGCCGCGCGACTTCCGGATCGGCCTCCTCCGGCGCATCCGCGCCCTCGGGCAGCAGGTCCCGCAGGGCGCAGGTGCGCACGCCCTCCTCGCCGAGGCTTGGCAGGACGTCGGCGACGTAGTTCAGGTACGGCTGGTGCGGGCCGACGAACAGCACTCCGCCGCGCCGGTGGCCGAGGCGGGGGTCGGAGTACAGCAGGTAGGCGGAGCGGTGCAGGGCGACCACGGTCTTGCCGGTGCCGGGGCCGCCGTCGACCACCAGGGCGCCGCGCGAGCCGGCCCGGATGATCGCGTCCTGGTCGGCCTGGATGGTGGCGAGCACGTCCCGCATCCGGGCCGACCGGTTGCCGCCCAGGCTGGCGATGAAGGCGGACTGGTCGTCCAGCGCCGCGTGGCCCTCCAGGCCCTCGGCGGTGAACACCTCGTCCCAGTAGTCGGCGATCCGGCCGAGGGTCCAGCGGTACCGTCGGCGGCTGACCAGGCCCATCGGGTCGGCATGGGTCGCCGCGAAGAACGGCTCGGCCGCGGGCGAACGCCAGTCGACCAGCAGGCGACGGCCCTCGCTGTCGGTGAGCCCCAGCCGGCCGACGTACAGCGGCTCCGCGTCCTCCGCGGTCACGATGCGCCCGAGGCACAGGTCCAGGCCGTAGCGGCGCAGGGCGCGCAGCCGGGCGCTCAGCCGGTGGACCTCGATGTCCCGGTCCATCGCCGCCTGCCCGGCGCCGCCCGGAGCCCGGTGCGCCGCGTCGAGTTGCCCGGACAGTTCGGCGATCGCCTGCTCCAGGCTCTCCGCGACGGCCGCGAAGTGCCGCTCGTCGGCCGCGATGAGCGCGGGGGAGGCCTTGGCGGACAGCCGCTCGGGGAGGTCGAAAGCGCTGGTGGTCAGGTGGTTCATGGCATCAGCTCCGATCTGAGGCCTGTGATTGTGAGCCACCACGGGGGCCTTGCCGCAAGACCCCCCATGCGCTATAGGTTGAGAGTGGCAAGGGGTGGGTTCTCCCCCTCCACTTCTCCGGGCCCGGGCCTCCGCATCGGACCTTCGGTGCCTGGCAGGCATCGGTACCGATAGTGCTTGTTCAGGGCTCCGGCCCACCCCGGTGTAGCGCGCTCCTAGCCCAGCCCTTGCTGCAGCGGCAACCCCGGATCACCCGAGCGGCTTACGGCGCACCGGAGTTGGACCGCATCGGGTGGTGCGTGGTGACCGGCCGCCGGAACGGTTCGTTGGTCGATGCGGCACACCGCACCACCGCGATCCGAAGAGGTCCCGTCATGTCCGAACCCTCTGACACGCCGCAGGCCCCGAGCCACCCGACAGGCTCGGCCGTCGGCGACTCGGCCGGGCCCGCGACCCCCAAGACCCTGCTTGAGCAGATGCAGGAACTGCTCGCCTCGGTGACCGCGGACCTCGCCGCGCTGCAGTCCGGCGCCCGGACCGCCCCGGCCGCCGCCTACCCGGCCGGCACCGACACCTCCGACGCCCCGACCACTGCGGGCACCCGGTAGTCCGGCGCCCGCTCCTCCTCCGTCGGCCCGCCCTCACCCGGCGGGCCGAGCCGGACCACGAGTAACGGCGAACCCCCACCGGCCCGTTCCGGCTCCGCACCGCCGAGCGCCGTACGCTCCACCCCTCCGCCCCGGTCGACCGCCTCCCGCAACCGCGCGGTCACGTCCTTGCACTCCGACATCGCGTCGACGCCGTCGATGCACGTCCAGTACAGACTCTCGGTGTCGGCTCCACAGGCCAGCACGACCAGCGTCTCCCCGACATCCCGCAACAGCCCGTCCAGCGCCTCCAACGTCGGCTGCAGCTCACCGAGTTCGGTGAGCCGACCGGCACGCCCACCGCTCACCGGCGTACCGTCGGCGACGGACCTGTCCAGGCAGACCGCCGCGTGCGCGCCCGCCTCGGACAGCTGCTGGCCGAGCCCCGTCAGCTCCTCGTCCTCGGACTCCGCCAGCCGGGCGCCGACCGCCTCGGTGAGCAGCGCGACCTGCCGCGCCTCGCCCAGCACGTCCGGCACCTGTCTGGCCTCCGCCAGAGCGTGCCGGGCCGTCTTGATCAGTCGCAGCGCCTCCATGGCCCCCGCTCCTTCCACTCGTCGTCGCCGTCGACCAGCACCGCCGCCGGGGCGGTGGAGTGGCCACGGGGAGAGCGTGCAGAACGGGCGGGGTGGACCGCATCGGGCTTGCCGGAAGCTGTGGAAAACCCGGGGGCTGTGGATAACTTCCTTCCCTCCCAAGGGTGATCAGCCCACGTCAGGATTGACGTCGGCCCCTTCGTCCGGCACCGGGAAGCGGTGTTCGTTGCGTTCGATCTTGGCGGCGAGCGCCTCCAGCGGATCCACCCCGACCGCCGTGCAGAACTGCACCAGGTACGCCAGCACGTCCGCGACCTCGTCGCGCACCCGGTGGGCCCGCTCCGGGTCGGACATCACCGCGGCCGCCTGCTCGGGCGTGAGCCACTGGAAGATCTCCAGCAGCTCCCCCGCCTCCACGCTCAGCGCCGCCGCCAGGTTCTTCGGCGTGTGGTAGGGCTCCCACCTCCGGGCCGCCGCGAACTCCACCAGCCGCTGCCGCAGCCCCTCCAAGGTCAGCTCCCCGGGCTCCGCCGCGCCCCCGGACACCCCGTTCACCGCAGGCTCCCCCGCCCTCGTCACTCGTTCGTTCACGCCCCCAGGTCTACCGCATCCCCGTCCCCGACCACAGGGCCACCTCCGCCCCCGGCCGCCCCCGAGCGCCCGACGCCCGCCGAGCCACCGGCCGCCGCCGAGCGCCCGACGCCCGCCGAGCCACCGGCCGCCGCCGAGCCACCGACCCCCGACGCACCCCCGCGCGCCGCCGAGCCCTCCTCCCCGCGCGCCGCCGAGCCCTCCTCCCCGCGCCCGCCCTGGACCGGCACCCTGGCCGCCTCCGGCCGCAGCACCGTCACCCCCGTCGCCGGGTCCCGCCGGCACTCCACCAGCACCACCTCCCCCGCCGACTCCCCGGCCGCCCCGAACGCCTCCCGCGCCGCCCCCGGCTCCTGCAGCGCGGCCACCACCCGCAGCTGGTTGCGCCCCGCCATGTCCCGCGCCAGCCGCAGCAGCGAGGCCGCCTGTTCGGTGGCGAGCCCGGCCCCGAGGTCCTCGGCGAGCACGGTGAGCTGCCGGTGCGCCCAGGGCACCTCGGCGGCCACGTCGAGGTCGAGCACCCCGGCCCCGGTCAGCAGCACCGCCGCGAAGGCGAGGTGGCGCAGCATGCCGTCGGAGGCCTGGTCGGCCCCGGTGCGCCCGAGCACGCCCTCGTCGAAGACGGCCAGCACCCGCCGCCCGCCCTCGCGCTCGGCGAGGGTGAGTCCGAGCAGCGGGTGCGGCGCGGCGGCCTGGACGGCCCGCAGCAATTGCCCGTAGCGGCGCGGGCACTCGTGGGCGAGCCGGTTGATCACGGCCGAGATGTTGCCGGCGTTGCTGCGCAGCCGGGCCTGCGGGTCGGCCTTGGCCCAGCCGCGCATCAGCGCCGGGACGGGGTGCAGCGGGAAGACCTCGCGCAGCGCTGTGAGCAGGTCCTCGACCGCGGCCAGCACCAGCCGCTCGCCGGTGGACGAGCCGGCGACCCGCAGCGGCAGCTGCGCGCTGATCATGGTGTCGCTGGGCAACGGCGCCCGGATGTCCCCCTGCCGGGTGTCGTTGTGCCAGCACACGTTGACGCGCCCGTTGCGGACGTCCTGCTCACCGGTGTCCACCAGGATCCGGCCGTCGAGGCTGAGCGACTCCCGGGCGATCCGGACCGTCCCGTCGGTGCGGATCACCAGGTCGAGCCGGATCCGGCCGCGCGGGGAGCGGACGGTGCAGCCCAGGATGACGGCGTCCCGCCCGTGCGGCACGCACCCGTCCAGGCCGCCGCGCACGGGCGTGGCGAGCGGACCGGTGCGTCCGGGCAGCCCGTTGAGGGAACCGGTGATCTCCTCGCCGAGGGCGAGCCGGGACAGTACGGCCAGGGCGTCGAGGGCGTTGGACTTGCCCACACCGGCCGGCCCGTGGAGCACGGTGAGCGGCGCCAGCGGCAGGACGGCCCGCCGGTAGGACTTGAAGGCGGTGAGCCGCAGCTCCTCGACGGTGGGGCGGGGCACGGGTGGCCGGTCGGGCCCCGGTGCGCCGCGGGTGCGCAGTGGGGCCGGCCCGGCGGGCGCGGCGGCGTCGCGGTTCACCCGTCGGACGTTAGCCGCAGCCCGACCGGGCGAAACGTGCCTGCTCGGCAGATTCATCCCAACGTGGGGGACCTGCCGCACACCGCTGACTACCGCGGACGCCGGTAGGCGGCCACCGTCACCGAGGCGCTCACCTCTACCGGTTCCGGCAGGGCCGCGAGGGCGGCCGCGAGCCGGTCGGCGTCGGTGTGCCAGGCGCTCGGGCCCATGCCGACGACGGTCCGGACGTCCTGGGCGCTGAGCCGCAGGGTGAACTCGACCGACCGCTGGTCGACCGGTGTCAGGTACGGGCCGAGCTTCTCGTCGATCCGACGCTGCTTCTCCTCGTCCACCGACAACAGGCCGAGGGCGTCGACGAGTTCGCGCAGGTGGTTCGCGGTGGGCGAGACCAGCAGCAGGGTGCCGCCGGGGCGCAGCACGCGGCGGATCTCGGGGCCGTTGCGCGGGGCGAAGACGTTGAGCATCAGCTCGGCGGAGGCGTCGCGCAGCGGCAGCGGGCGCCAGGCGTCGCAGACCACGGCGCCGATCCGGGGGTGGGCCTTGGCGGCGCGGCGCAGTGCGAACTTGGAGATGTCGAGGGCGGCGCCGACCCGGCCGGGCAGGGCGTCCAGGACGTGCGCCAGGTAGTGGCCGGTACCGGCGCCGAGGTCGACGACCAGGCCGTCCGGGCCGTCCGGGTCCTCCGGGCTCCCCGTGGTCTCCGGTCCGGCAGCGCCCGCCGACGGGGCGGCTCCGAGCAGAGCGGTGGCGGCTTCGGCGAGGGCGTCGGCGATCGGCCGGTAGTGCCCGGCGGTGAGGAAGTCGGCGCGGGCGGCGACCATCTCGGCGGTGTCGCCGGTGCCGGTGTGGGCGTCACCGGCGAGGAGGCTGACGTAGCCCTGCTTGGCGAGGTCGAAGCTGTGCCCGGCGGGGCAGCGCAGGCTGCGCTCGTGCCGGATGAGGGCCTGCGCGCAGTGGGGGCAGGCCAGGTAGGGCTCGATGTCCTGCAGCAACGTTCCGTCTTCTCTCGCCGTTCGGCCCCGGCCGGTCGGGGGCGCCAGCCAGCCTAACCACCCCCGCCCGCCGACGGCCGCCCCCGCACCGGCGAGCAGGCCCGCCGGCACCGGCGATCACCCCGGGGGCGCCCCCGCCCGCCCCCGCGCCCCTGCCACCCGCAGCGCGAGCCCGGCGAGCGCCTCGGGCGCGCCCGGCCGCCCACGCACCCCGGGGAAGGCGTTGACGTCCACGATCACCGGCTCGGCGACCCCGTCCAGCAGGTCGACTCCGTACACCTCCAGCCCGAACACCTCCCCCACCCGCAGCGCGAGCGCGGCCAGGCCCGCGGGCGGCTCCCACTCCCCCGCGTCCGCCGACCCGCCGTCCCCGGAGGAGAGTTCGGAGCGCCGCCGCGCGGCGAACACCTGCCCGTCGACCACCCACAGCTTCTGGTCCCAGCCGCTGCCCGGCACGTACGGCTGGGTGACGACCTCCTCCTCGGGCCAGCGCTGCGCGAGTTCGCGCAGCCGGGCCGCGCCGTCGACCAGCGCGACCAGGTCGTGGCGCCGGCTGTGCCGGCTCTTCACCACGAACGGATAGGCCGGGTCGGCGATTTCGGCCGGCCGCCCGGCCGCGACGGTGGTTGCGAACGGCAGCCCGGCACCGCGGGCGAGCTCCGCCATCCGCACCCGGTCCTGACAGAGCTCCGTTGCCGCCGCCGAGTTGACGACGGCGGCGCCACGCTGCTCCAACTCCCTTGCCAGTGCCAGTGCTTGCGGTGTGCGCGCCTTGAGCAGGTAGACATCGGCCAACGAAGCCCCGGAGCCGCCGGATGCCACGACCTCGACCCGGCACCCGCGCCGCACCAGCAGCTCGGCGGCGGCGGCGAGCACCGGGTGCCCCGGGTTGCCCGTGATCAGTCCGACCCTCACCGCAACTCATCCTCCACCAGGCCGAGTCGGCCGTAGTCCTCGCCGCCCGCCGGCACCAGCGCGGGCACCGACACCGCCGTGCCGCTGCGCGCGAGGCGCAGCACCGCCCGGGCTACGCGCGCCACCGCGTCCGGCACCTGTCGGAAGCTCGGGAAGTCGTTGACGTCCACCACGACCGGCCCGTCCGGCCCGAGCAGCACGTCGACCCCGTACAGGTCGAGCCCGAAGACCTCGCCCACCTGCGTCGCGATCCGCGCGACGCTCGCCGGCAGCGGCACCTGCCGCTCGCGCACGCCCTCCCCGGGGTGCAGCGGGGAGGAACGTTCCGTCGCGAAGAGCTCGCCGTCGACGCAGTACACCTTGAGGTCCGTGCCGCCGTTGGGCACGTACGGCTGCGCGATCAGCAGTCCCTCCCCGGCGAGTTCGGGCCCGAGGCCGATCAGGTCGTCGGGCCCGGCCACCAGCCGCACGCCGCGCCCGGAGCTGCCGTCCGCCGGTTTGACGACCAGCGGGTACTCGGCGGCGGGGATCTCGGCGAGCCGTTCCCAGCGGGCGGCGGCGTAGGTGACCGGGACGGGCAGGCCGCGGGTGCGGGCGATCACGGAGGCGAGCGCCTTGTCCCGGACGCCGCGGATCGAGCGGACGTCGTTGACCGTGGTGAGGCCCACGGCGGCGGCCGCCTCCAGCAGGGTGAGCCCGGGGCCGCCGGAGACCGTCTTGAGGACCCAGGCGTCGTGGCTGCCGGCCCGGACCGCCTCGGATATCGCCATCAGCGAGTCCCCGGGGCGCAGCACGTCCACCCGGTGCCCCCACGTGGTGAGTTGACGTGCCACGTCCAGTGGCATGCCGTCCCGCCGGTAGTGCTCCTCCACCAGAAAGCAGAGCCTCATGGGCCTGACTTCCCCCTTGCCTCGCCGAGTCGGACGTCCGCCGTCCCCCTCGGCAGAGCTGTGAAGGCCTCAGCATGCCCGGCGTACACGCACAAGATCACAGCGAGCTGGTAAGCGTTCGGCAACAATCGAGCCCAGACGGTCACGCGCCCCGTACAAGCCGCCGCACGAAACGGTGGCACCACGCAGAACGGCGCCGCCGCGCAAACCGGTGGCGCCGCACCGGCGGCCCTGCTTGGATGCACACCGTGACTTCAGCCGATCATGTTCCCGACACCGTGCTCCTCGACGGCATCGAGCGCTACTACGACGCCGTACCACGCAGCGCCGCCACCGCCGAGGACTTCGGCCCGCTGACCCTGTTCGTCCGCAGGGGCAGCACCGGCTGGCACTACTACGCCCGCCCGACGCCCGGCCACCACGGCCCGGCCGCCACCGCCGGGGACGTCCGCCGGGTGCTGGAGCGGCAGCGGGAGCTGGGCCTGCCGGAGGCCTTCGAGTGGGTCGCCGAGCAGAACCCCGAGTTGCGCGCGGCGGTGGAGGCGGCCGGCCTGACGGTGCACGAGCACCCGCTGCTGGTGCTCGGCCCGCAGGACGAGGCGGCCGCGGCTCCGGCCCTACCGGAGCGGACGGAGGTGCGGGTGCTGGCCGCGGACGCCCCCGAGTTGGCCGACGCGGTCGCCGTCCCGCACGTGGCCTTCGGCAACCCGGGCACCGCCACCGGCGACGCCGGGGCGGCCGAGCTGGCCGCGAGTGCGGCGACGCTGACGGCCGACGGCGGGGTGGCGCGGGTCGCGCAGCGGATCACCGACGGAGTCACCGTGCTGGCCGCCGCGCTGGAGGGCAGCGACGTGCTCTGCGCAGGCCAGCACAACCCGGTGGGCCAGGTCACCGAGGTGGTGGGGGTCGGCACCCTCCCCTCCGCCCGGCGGCGCGGGCTGGGTCTGGCGGTGACCGCGGCCCTGGTGGCGCACGCCCGCGCCAACGGCGTGCGGACGGTGTTCCTTTCCGCCTCGGACGAGGACGTCGCCCGAATCTACCGCCGGGCCGGCTTCCGCCCGTTCGCGACCGCCCTCATCGCGGAGCCCGCCTCCTCCTGAACGGGCCACCGCGGCGTTACGGGGACGGCGCTCAGTCGTCGTCCTCCTCGTCGTCCGCCCCGCTGACGCCCTCCCCCTCCGCCTCGTCGACCACCCAGGCCGCCAGCCGCTCGGCGACCCCGGAGACCCCCAGCCGCCCTTCCCGGATGGCCCGGGAGAGGCTGCGCACCTCGCGCGCGGTGGTGGCGACGGTGCAGCCACTGGCGACGAGGTAGGCGTAGGCGACGGCGGTCGCGAAGAGTTCGTTGGTCTTCTCCAGGGCCGGCACCCGGATCAGCTGGTGCATCAGCGCGGCCGCACGGTCCTGCGGTTCGGGGTAGACGGAGATGTCGAATATCTCGGCCTGGTGGCGGGTGACGGCTGCGAGCAGCGAGCCGTAGTCGGTGACCTGCGGGTCACCGGGCGTGTACTGCTCGGCGGTCATGAGCAGCCACGAGAGGTCGACCTCCAGTTTCAACGGCGCACGTCCTGGAGCTCGCCCGAGTCCCCGAACTCGGCGAGGAAGGCCGTCTCGTACTCCTTCATGAACTGCGCGGCGGCGTCGATGAAGGCCCGTCCCGACTCACCCATGTCCTGCTGGACCAGGCGCTCGATGTACTGGTTCATGCTGATCCCCTGCTGCTCCGCCCGTTCCCGGGCCATCTCCGCGGTCGTGGCGTCCACTCGGACGTTCAGCTGCTTCTTGCCCATGCCGTTCAAGCTAGCGCCGAAGCGCTAGCACAACAAGGGCGCGCGTACACCGCCCGAACACCTCCCGCACGCCCCCGCGCAACCTCGAGCTCACCTGCCCGACGGGTCCCTACCCCCGGGCCGGCTGCCCCGTCCTCCGGCCGTGACCGGACCTACCCTTAACCTGACCGAATCTGACTTGAAGAGTCCTTCCCCATCCGGGACTCTGAGCTCTCCCGAGCGTTCCCCGAGCGGCACCGACCGGTTTTTCTGGAGGCCGGCAATGACAGCCATGTTCGACCAGGAGCTGCGTGAGCAGCTCGCCCAGGCCCGGCGGGACCTCGCGGCGGCCCGGGCCGAAGGGGACGCCGACGGCGTCCAGGCGTACGAGGGCCGGATCGCCTCGCTCCTCAGGCTCGCCGCCCAGCACGGCATCGACCTTCCGCACAGCGCCGACGAAGAGGAGCGCAACATCTGACCCGCGCCCGCCCGACCGCGACCGCCTGATCACGCCCGCCCGACCGCCCGGCCGCGACCGCCCGACCGCGCCCCGCGCAACGCCGAGGAGGCGGCCCCCGTACGCCACGGGGTGCCGCCTCCTCGGCCGTCCGCCACCGGACGGCCCGGGTCACTCCCCGACGGGCTCCAGGATCGCCACGCACTCGAAGTGGTGGGTCATCGGGAACAGGTCGAAGGCCCGCAGCGAGACCGGCCGGTAGCCGCCCTCGCGGAAGAACTTCAGGTCCCGGGCGAGCGCCGCCGGGTCGCAGGCCACGTACGCGATCCGGCGTGCCTCCAGGCCGACCAGGTGCGCGACGGTCTCCCGCCCGGCGCCCGAGCGCGGCGGATCCAGCACGATCAGGTCGGTGGCGGTGATGCCGGTGCGCGGCAGCAGCGTCTCGACCCGGTCGCACTCGATCCGCACGTTGTCCAGCGCGGCCAGGTTGTGCCGGGCGTCGACCACGGCCTGCTTGGCGGACTCGATGCCGAGCACCGCGCCGTCCTCGCCGACCCGGTCCGCCAGCGCGCCGGCGAACAGGCCGACCCCGCAGTACAGGTCGAGCGCGTTCTCGCCCCACTGCGGGTCCAGGCCGTCCAGCACCGCGTCCACCAGGGTGTCCGGCGCCTCCGGGTGGATCTGCCAGAAGCCGCCGTTGCTGACCCTCCAGGTCCGGCCGGCCGCCCGCTCGCGCACGAAACTGCGCCCGTGCACCTTGTGCACGTCGCCCTGGTCGTCGATCCGGGCGATCGACACCGGCTTGTCCAGCTCGACCAGCGGCAGCTGGGCGCCGTCGCGCGGGGTCAGCACCACCTGGCGGTCCGAGGAGCCGGTCGCGGCGATCGCCTCGACGCTGGCCACGCCCGGCCAGTCCCGGGACTCGATGCCCAGTTCGGTGACGCCCTCGGCGGCGATCAGGCAGCGGTCGATCGGCTGCACGTCGTGCGAGCGGTGCTTGCGCAGGCCGACCTTCCCGGTCTGCGCGTCCACCGCGTACTGCACCCGGGTCCGCCAGGCCGGCACCTGCCCGGCCGGCAGCTTGCCGCCGACCGGCTCGACGCTGCCGTCCCAGCCCGCCTCGGCCGGGGTCAGCCCGGCCAGCTTCGCCAGCTGCTCGGTCAGCACCGCCGCCTTGAGCTTGCGCTGCCCGCCCGGTGTCACGTGCTGCCAGTCGCAGCCGCCGCACCTGCCGGGCCCGGAGAACGGGCACGGCGCCTCGATGCGGTCCTTGGCGGGCTCCAGCACCTCCACCGCGTCCGCACGCAGGAACCGCGAGGTGGTGGTGCCCTCGGTCACCAGCGCGATCACCTTCTCGCCGGGCAGCGCGTGCCGGACGAACAGCACCCGCCCCTCGTGCCGGGCCACGCAGTGCCCGCCGCCGTGCGCGACCGGGCCGATCTCGACCTCGTAGCGCTCGCCGACGAGCGGCTCCCCCGAGGGCGCCTCCGGCCGGGACGTCCGCGCGGCCGCGCCGCGCAGCGCCTTCGGCGGCCGCACCGCCTGCTTGCGCGGCGCCTTCCGCGCGGCGCCCGCAGCGCCCTTCCCGTCCCGAGCGTCCCTGGAGTCCCGAGCCGGCTTCTCAGCCCGAGCCGCCTTGTCGCCCCGCCCCGGCTTGTCGCCCCGCACGGACTTCTCCTCCGGGGCCTCCCCCGGCACGACCGGCGCCGTGCGCGCCGTCAGTCCCTCACGGTCCGTGGCCTCCGGCCGGTTCGGCCGGCCCCAGCGCGGCCGGGCCACCTGCCCGGGCTGGGAGCCGCCCCGACGGGCGCCCTTGCCCTTGCCGGAGGCGCCGGACGAGCCCGAGGAGCGGGGCGGAGTGTTGCGCGTCACTGGGAGAAGTCCTTGCTGCGGTCGGTGGCACCGGTGTCGGTCCCAGCGGTACGGACGGAATCCTTCGACTTTACGGCCTTCGGCGCCCGGGGCTCGCCACGGCGGACGGATCCCGGCGCCGACCAGGCCTTCTGCGCCTTGCGCCGCTCCGAGGACTCCAGCTGCCAGGGCACCGAGGTGACCATCACCCCCGGCTTGAACAGCAGCCGCCCCTTGAGCCGCAGCGCGCTCTGGTTGTGCAGCAGGTGCTCGTACCAGTGGCCGACCACGTACTCGGGGATGTACACCGAGACCACGTCGCGCGGGCTGCTGCGCCGCAGGTTCTTCACGTAGTCCAGCACCGGCCCGGTGATCTCGCGGTACGGCGAGTCCAGCACCTTGAGCGGCACCTCGATGCCGCGCTCGTCCCACTCCCGCCGCAGCGCCGCCGTGTCGTCCGGGTCGACGTTGACGGTGACCGCCTCCAGGGTGTGGGCGCGGGCCAGCCTGGCGTACGCGAGGGCGCGCAGCGCCGGCTTGTGCAGCTTGGAGACCAGCACGATGGCGTGCACCCGGGTCGGCAGCGCCACGTCGTCCGGCTCCTCGGCGGCGGTGAGCTCGTCGGAGATCCGGTCGTAGTGGCGGCGGATGCCCTTCATCATCACGAACAGCACGACCATCGCGGCGATCGCGATCCAGGCGTGGCCGATCTTGGTGACCAGGACGACGATCAGCACCGCCATGGTCATCACCAGGCCGAAGCCGTTGATCGCCCGGCTGCGCTGCATGCGGCGCCGCTCGGCCGGGTCGGTCTCGGTGCGCAGCAGCCTGGTCCAGTGCCGGATCATGCCGGACTGGCTCATGTTGAAGGACACGAAGACGCCGACGATGTAGAGCTGGATCAGCCGGTTCGGGTCCGCGTCGAACGAGATGATCAGCAGGATCGCGGCGATCGCCAGCAGGATGATGCCGTTGGAGAAGGCCAGCCGGTCGCCGCGGGTGTGCAGCTGGCGCGGCAGGTAGCGGTCCTGGGCGAGGATCGAGCCGAGCACCGGGAAGCCGTTGAAGGCGGTGTTGGCGGCCAGCACCAGGATCAGGCCGGTGACGGCGGCGACGAAGTAGAAGCCGGGCGTGAAGTTGCTGAAGACGGCCTCGCTGATCTGCGCCAGCGCGGTCTTCTGGTGGTAGCCGGAGCCGGCGCCGACGAGCTGCTCGGCCGGGTTCTCGGCCATCTGCACGCCGGTCAGCCGGGCCAGCCAGATGATGCCCATGAACATCACCACGGCGACGCTCGCCATCATCAGCAGCGTGGTCGCCGCGTTCTTGCTCTTGGGCTTGCGGAAGGCGGGCACGCCGTTGGAGATCGCCTCCACGCCGGTGAGCGCGGCGCAGCCGGAGGAGAAGGACTTCAGCAGCAGGAACACCATCGCGAACCCGGCCAGCGATCCGTTGCCCGGGGTGGCCTCCAGGTGGAAGCCGGAGCTCTCGGCGGGCATGTCCTGGCCGAGCACGAAGTGCCGGAGGAAGCCGTAACCGACCATCCCGATCACGCCGATCATGAAGGCGTAGGTGGGCACGGCGAAGGCACTGCCGGATTCGCGCACCCCGCGCAGGTTCATGCCCATCAGCAGCACGACCACGACGACGGACACGATCGTCTCGTGTCCGCGCAACGCGGGGACGGCGGAGACCACGTTGGCGACGCCCGAGGTGGTGGACACGGCGACGGTCAGCACGTAGTCGACCATCAGGGCCGCGGCGACCACCAGGCCGGCGGCGGGACCGTGGTTGACGGTCGCCACCTCGTAGTCGCCGCCCCCGCTGGGGTAGGCGTGCACGTTCTGGCGGTAGGAGGCGACGACGGCGAGCATCACGATCGCCACGACGACGCCGATCTGCCAGGAGAAGTGGATCGCCGAGGCTCCCGCGACGGAGAGCGTGAGCAGGATCTCCTCGGGGGCGTACGCGACCGAGGAGAGCGCGTCCGAGGCGAAGACGGGCAGCGCGATCCGCTTGGGGAGGAGGGTCTCCCCGAGCTTGTCGCTGCGGAGGGCGCGCCCGATCAGGATGCGTTTCGGAAGGTCAGTCGGCATAGGCACGTTAAGGAATCGTAGGCGCTCGCCGGACATTGCTCCGCCGTTTGTCCCCCCCTTCGTCGCGACTGCGTTCGGTGGACCGGCTAGCGTGTCGGATACGAGTCGGCGGGCAACACTGTGGTTGTCGAGCGGTGTCCAGCCGACACCCCCACGAGAACCCTCGTCCCGGAAAGCCGGGCGGGAAAGGGAGATGAACGGTGTTTGCGCAGGTCAATAGCCCTACGGGACGGGTGAGGTAGCGCCGGTGCACATCGTCATCATGGGCTGCGGCCGCGTGGGCTCGGCCCTCGCGAGAACGCTGGAGAAACAGGGCCACTCGGTGGCCGTGGTCGACCAGGACCCGACCGCGTTCCGTCGGCTGGGTGCCGGGTTCAACGGGCGCCGGGTGACCGGCGTCGGTTTCGACCAGGACACCCTGCGCGAGGCGGGCATCGAGGAGGCCGGCGCCTTCGCCGCCGTCTCCAGCGGTGACAACTCCAACATCATCGCCGCCCGGGTCGCCCGGGAGAACTTCGGCGTGGAGAACGTCGCGGCCCGCATCTACGACCCTCGGCGCGCCGAGGTCTACCAGCGCCTGGGCATCCCGACCGTGGCGACGGTCCGCTGGACCGCCGACCAGATGCTGCGCCGGCTGCTGCCCAGCGGCGCCGAGCCGCTGTGGCAGGACCCGAGCGGCAGCGTGCAGCTGGCCGAGGTCGCCTACCACCCGGGCTGGGTGGGTCAGCGGATCAGCCGCCTGGAGGAGGCCTCCGGCGCCCGGGTGTCGTTCGTCACCCGGCTCGGTGAGGGCGTGCTGCCCTCGCCGCAGATGGTGGTGCAGGAAGGCGACCTGGTGCACGTGATGCTGCGCCGGGCCGACCTGACGGCGGTCGAGGCCGCGTTCGCGCAGGGGCCGAAGGAGGAGGGTCACTGATGCGGGTCGCCATTGCCGGGGCCGGTGCCGTGGGCCGCTCGATCGCGGGCGAGCTGCTGGAGAACGGTCACGAGGTCCTGCTGATAGACAAGAACCCCAACTCCATCTCGGTGGAGCGGGTGCCCATGGCGGAATGGCTGCTGGCCGACGCCTGCGAGATCACCTCGCTGGACGAGGCGGCGCTGCAGCGCTGCCACGTGGTGATCGCCGCGACCGGTGACGACAAGGTCAACCTGGTCGTCTCGCTGCTCGCCAAGACCGAGTACGCGGTGCCGCGGGTGGTCGCCCGGGTGAACAACCCGAAGAACGAGTGGCTCTTCAACGAGTCCTGGGGCGTGGACGTGGCCGTGTCCACCCCGCGCCTGATGTCCGCGCTGGTGGAGGAGGCGGTCAGCGTCGGCGACCTGGTCCGCCTGATGCGCTTCAGCCAGGGCAACGCCAACCTGGTCGAGCTGACCCTGGCCGCCGAGGCCGAGCTGGTCGGCACCCGGGTCGGCGGGGTCACCTGGCCGCAGGACACCGCGCTGGTGACCATCATCCGCGAGGGCCGGGTGCTGGTGCCGGGCAAGGACGACACCCTGGAGGGCGGCGACGAGCTGCTCTTCGTCGCCGCGCAGGAGCGCGAGGAGGAGCTGGAGCAGCTGCTGTCGGCCACCTCCGGCGCCCGGTAGGCGCCCGTCGCCCGCTGCAACGGCCGAGGGCCCGCGTCCCCCCGTCTCGGGGGGTGCGGGCCCTCGGCCGTACCGGCGCCATCGGCCCCGTACCGGCCGTACCGACGGGAGCGGCGGGAGCGGCTACTTGGCCGGCTCCTCCTCGTCGTCCACCGGCGCCTTGATCGGCGGCGGCGCCTTCAGCAGGATCTGCCAGGTGACGTACATCGCCAGCAGCAGCGGCGGGATGCCGAGGGCGACCTTCAGCCAGCCGAGCAGGTTGACGTTGTGGGTGAGGTACAGCGGGAAGAGGATCACAGGCTTGAGGCCCATGATCACCACCCAGGCCCAGGTCGCCTTGGTGTAGGCGGCGAGGCGGCCCGGGTTCTCCTTGCGCCAGGTGAACATCTCACCGGTGATCGGGCCGAGCATCACCCCGATCATCGGCCAGCGGGCCAGGGCGGAGGCCGCCAGGGCGATGCAGTAGCCGACGTTCCAGAGCAGGCCGGGCAGGTAGAAGTCCTCGGCCTTGCCGCTCTTCATCGCGATCCAGGCGCCGAGGGCGACGCCGAACACGCCGCTGAAGGCGTGCTGGATGGTCTCCCGCCGGGCCAGCCGGGCCACCACGAACAGGGCGCTCAGGCCGAGCGCGGCCCAGGCGGCGGCGCTGACCTGGTGGGTCACGTTGTAGGTGACGATGAAGACCAGGCCCGGCAGCGTCATGTCGATCATGCCGCGCACGCCGCCGAAGGCCTGCAGAACGGTGTCGGCAGCCTCCTTGGAGGCTGCCCGGCGGGCGGCCTCGGCGGCGGCCGGGTCCAGGGGAGGGTCCGTGGGTCGGCCGTCCACGGCCGGGGCGGTGCCCTGGATCGTCCGCGCCAGACCGTCCGCGGCCTCCTCGGCGGCGGCTGTCTGCCAGGCGGCCACGTCGGTGGCGTCCAGGTCGGTCCGGGCGGCGGCGTCGCCGCCGGGGTGGTTGCTCACGCTCATTCGCTCCCGTGTCCGACCGGACGCAGTTCGTAGCGGGGGTTGAACAGCACGCGGCGCCCGCGTGCGTGACTGATCCGGCCGCTGGCGACGAGCCGGCGGCCCGGCTCTATGCCGGCGATCGAGCGGCGGCCCAGCCAGACGACCTCCAGCGCCTCGGTGCCGTCGAAGAGCTCGGCCTCCAGGGCCGGCACTCCGGCCCGCGGGCGGAGCGTCACCGTGCGCAGCGTGCCCGCGACGGTGACCAGCTGACGGTCGGAGCAGCCGGCGATCGGCGTGCAGCCCGACTCGGCGGCGCTCTCCTGGCGCAGGTCCTCAGCGTCCAACTCCTCGGCCGAGGAGGTCAGGCGGCTGAGCATGCGGCGGAACCGCCCCTGCGGCTGGCCGCTGCTGTTGTCACCACTCATGTCGGCAGGGTACCGGTTTCCGGGCCCCCGGCGGCAGGCGTCGCAGCCGCCGGGGGCGGCCCCGGTCAGCTCTCGAAGCGGTAGCCCATGCCCGGTTCGGTGATGAAGTGACGCGGGTGCGAGGGGTCGCGTTCCAGCTTTCGGCGCAGCTGGGCGAGGTAGACCCGCAGGTAGTTGGTCTCGGTGCGGTACGCCGGGCCCCACACCTCCTGGAGCAGCTGGGTCTGGCTGACCAGTCGTCCGGCGTTGCGGACGAGCACCTCCAGCAGGTGCCATTCGGTGGGCGTGAGGCGTACGTCGGTGCCGTCCCGGTTGACCTTCTTGGCGGCGAGGTCGACGGTGAAGCTCTCGGTGACGACCAGCGAGTCGTCCTCCCCGGCCACCGGCTCGGCCCGGCGCACGGCGGCCCGCATCCGGGCGAGCAGCTCGTCCATCCCGAAGGGCTTGGTGACGTAGTCGTCGGCGCCGGCGTCCAGTGCATCGACCTTCTCGTCGGACGCGTGCCGGGCGGACAGCACGATGATCGGCACCCGGGTCCAGCCGCGCAGGCCGCGGATCACCTCGACGCCGTCCATGTCGGGCAGGCCCAGGTCGAGCACGACGACGTCCGGATGACGGGCGGCGGCGAGTTCCAGGGCGCTCGCGCCGTCATGGGCCGCGTCGACCTCGTACTTGCGGGCCTTGAGGTTGATCACCAGTGCGCGGACGATCTGCGGTTCGTCGTCCACCACGAGGACCCGGGTCATTTACGGGCTCCGCCTTTCGGGCTGTCGGTTCTTACGGACTGTGCGTCGGCTCTCGGTGCGACGGGTGCCGCCGGCTCCCCGGGACCGGTCGGGTCCCGGGTGGTCGGCCGGTCCCGCGTGATCAGCCGGTCTCACGTGATCAGCTGTGAGAGCGGGTCGTGGCCCTCACCGGTCCGCCCGGGCCGTTCGTCCGGCTCGGGCGGCTCGGGCGGCTCGAGCGCGGGCGGCCGCTCGACCGCGGGCAGGCTGACGACCATGGTGAGGCCGCCGCCGGGGGTGTCCTCTGCGGTGACGGTGCCGTCCATCGCCTCGACGAACCCGCGCGCCACCGCGAGCCCGAGGCCCACCCCGGCGCCGCGCGGCGCGTCCCCGTAGCGCTGGAACGGCGCGAAGATCCGCTCCTTGGCGTCCTCGGGCACGCCCGGGCCGCGGTCCACGATCCGCAGTTCGACCCGGCCGGGCCGGCCCGGCTGCTCCAGGGCGTCGGCCTTGACCAGCACCCTGACACCGTCCGGGCTGTACTTGACGGCGTTCTCGACCAGGTTGGCCAGCGAGCGCTCCAGCAGCCCGGCGTCGGCCCGGATCATCGGCAGAGTCTCCGGGACCTCCAGCCGGACGGCCTCCGGCGGCACGCCGCCGAGCGCGTAGGGCACCACCTCGTCCAGGTCGGTCTCCTGGATCAGCGGGGTGACGGTGCCGGTCTGCAGCCGGCTCATGTCGAGCAGGTTGTTGATCAGGTGGTCGAGCCGGTCGGCGCCGGCCTCGATCCCGGCCAGGAGTTCGGCCTCGTCCTCCGGGTCCCACTCGACGTCGGCCGAGCGCAGCGAACTCACCGAGGCCTTGATCCCCGCCAGCGGAGTGCGCAGGTCGTGCGAGACGGCGGCCAGCAGGGCAGTCCGGATCCGGTTGCCCTCGGCCTCCCGGCGGGCCACGACGGCCTCCCGGGCCAGCCGGCGGCGCTCCAGCACTACGGCGGCCTGGGCCGCGAACGCCCCCAGCAGCCGCCGGTCCGCGCCGGGCAGCACGCGGCCGCGCAGCACCAGTGCCAGGCTCTCGCCGACCGGCACGTCCACATCGGCTTCCTCGGGCCGCTCCGGCGGGCGCGGCCCTGCGGTGGCCACCGGCGACCAGCCGCCGGTCGGCTCGGGGCGCTCCAGCAGGGCCGCGCTCTCCTGTCCGAAGGTCTCCCGGACCTGCTCCATCAGCGCGGTCAGCACCCCGTCCCCGTTCGGCGCACCGCGCAGCACCGTGCCGGCCAGCGCGCTGAGCGTCTGTGCCTCGGTCTGGGCCCGGGCCGCCTGGTGGGTGCGCCGGGCCGCCAGGTCCACCACGGAGGCGACCGAGCAGCCGACGACGGTGAATATCGCCACCGCCATGATGTTCTCCGGCTCGTTGATGGAGAACGTGTGCAGCGGCGGGGTGAAGTAGAAGTTCAGCACCGAGGAGCCGACCAGCGCCGAGCCGATGGACGGCAGCAGCCCGCCGACCAGCGCCGCGAGCACCGTCAGCGACAGGAACAGCAGCATGTCGGTGGACAGGCCCAGCCCGCCGATCGCGGTCAGCACGATCGCCAGCAGCGGCGGGCCGGCCAGCCCGATCAGCCAGCCCGCGACGGTCCGCGTCCGGCCCAGGTCGGTGATCCGGCGCACGGGTATCTTGCCGCGGCGCCCGTGCCCGGCGTGCTCGTGGGTGACCATGTGGACGTCGATGTCGCCGGCCTTCTGCGTGACCACGGTGCCCACGCCCGGCCCGTACAGGTACTGCCAGCGGGGCCGGCGGCTGGTGCCCAGCACGATCTGGGTGGCGTTCACCCCCCGGGCGAAGTCCAGCAGCCCGCCGGCCGGGTCGTCGCCCAGGACGTTGTGGAAGGAGCCGCCGAGGCTCTCCACCAGCGCGCGCTGCTCGATCAGCGTCTGCGGCGAGCCGGAGCCCGCGAGCCCGTCCGAGCGGGAAATGTGCACGGCCAACAGCTCCCCGCCGGACACCCGGGCCGCGATCCGGGCCGCCCGGCGGATCAGCGTCGCCCCCTCGGGGCCGCCGGTAAGGCCGACCACGATCCGCTCCCGGGCCTGCCAGGTGCCCTCGATCCCCTGCTCCGCACGGTACTTCTGCAGGTACTCGTCCACCCGGTCCGCGGTCCACAGCAGCGCCAGCTCGCGCAGCGCGGTCAGGTTGCCCGGGCGGAAGTAGTTGGCGAGCGCGGCGTCGATCTTCTCCGGCGTGTACACGTTGCCGTGCGCCAGCCGCCGCCGCAGCGCCTGCGGGGACATGTCCACCAGCTCGATCTGGTCCGCCCGGCGGACCACCTCGTCCGGGACGGTCTCCCGCTGGCGCACCCCGGTGATGCCCTCGACGGCGTCGCCGAGTGACTCCAGGTGCTGGACGTTCACGGTGGAGATCACGTCGATCCCGGCCGCGAGCAGTTCCTCGACGTCCTGCCAGCGCTTCTCGTTGCGGCAGCCGGGCACATTGGTGTGGGCCAGCTCGTCCACCAGCGCCACCTCGGGGCGGCGGGCCAGGACGGCGTCCAGATCCATCTCGGAGAACCGCGCGCCCCGGTGCACCACCTGCTGCCGGAGCACGACCTCCAGCCCGGCCACCAGGTCCGCGGTCCGCCGCCGGCCGTGGTCCTCGACGAACGCCACCACGACGTCCGTCCCACGCTCCTGCCGCCGGTGCGCCTCGGCGAGCATGGCGTACGTCTTGCCGACCCCGGGGGCCGCCCCGAGGTAGATGCGCAGCCTGCCTCGTCCCATGAGCACCATTCTTGATCCGGCCCCGCCCGGGAGCCATCCCGGACACCTGTTCCCCCCGACCTCGAGACTACGGCGTGACCAGCGAAATTCCGCTGATCAGTGCGGTGATCACGCGGTTTTAGCGGCATATTGACGGAGGAGCAGCCACTCGGCGGGGGTCACCGCAAGCGACCGGCCGGCTTCTCTCCGAATTGCGGGTGAACGCGAAGAACCCCCATCCGGAATCCGGATGGGGGTTCTTCTGAATGATTGTTCGGCGGCGTCCTACTCTCCCACAGGGTCCCCCCTGCAGTACCATCGGCGCTGTGAGGCTTAGCTTCCGGGTTCGGAATGTAACCGGGCGTTTCCCTCACGCTATGACCACCGAAACACTATGAAACTGTCAACCGCACCAACCCACGTCTTACGGGGTCGGGGTCGTTGTTTCAGAACAACACAGTGGACGCGAGCAACTGAGGACAAGCCCTCGGCCTATTAGTACCGGTCAACTCCACCCCTCACAGGGCTTCCATATCCGGCCTATCAACCCAGTCGTCTACTGGGAGCCTTACCCTCTCAAGGAGGTGGGAGTGCTCATCTCGAAGCAGGCTTCCCGCTTAGATGCTTTCAGCGGTTATCCCTCCCGAACGTAGCCAACCAGCCATGCCCTTGGCAGAACAACTGGCACACCAGAGGTTCGTCCGTCCCGGTCCTCTCGTACTAGGGACAGCCCTTCTCAACACTCCTACGCGCACAGCGGATAGGGACCGAACTGTCTCACGACGTTCTAAACCCAGCTCGCGTACCGCTTTAATGGGCGAACAGCCCAACCCTTGGGACCTACTCCAGCCCCAGGATGCGACGAGCCGACATCGAGGTGCCAAACCATCCCGTCGATATGGACTCTTGGGGAAGATCAGCCTGTTATCCCCGGGGTACCTTTTATCCGTTGAGCGACGGCGCTTCCACAAGCCACCGCCGGATCACTAGTCCCTACTTTCGTACCTGCTCGACCCGTCAGTCTCACAGTCAAGCTCCCTTGTGCACTTACACTCAACACCTGATTGCCAACCAGGCTGAGGGAACCTTTGGGCGCCTCCGTTACCCTTTAGGAGGCAACCGCCCCAGTTAAACTACCCACCAGACACTGTCCCTGATCCGGATCACGGACCCAGGTTAGACATCCAGCACGACCAGAGTGGTATTTCAACGGCGACTCCACAACAACTGGCGTTGCTGCTTCACAGTCTCCCACCTATCCTACACAAGCCGAACCGAACACCAATATCAAGCTATAGTAAAGGTCCCGGGGTCTTTCCGTCCTGCTGCGCGAAACGAGCATCTTTACTCGTAATGCAATTTCACCGGGCCTATGGTTGAGACAGTCGAGAAGTCGTTACGCCATTCGTGCAGGTCGGAACTTACCCGACAAGGAATTTCGCTACCTTAGGATGGTTATAGTTACCACCGCCGTTTACTGGCGCTTAAGTTCTCAGCTTCGCCCAGACGAATCTGAGCTAACCGGTCCCCTTAACGTTCCAGCACCGGGCAGGCGTCAGTCCGTATACATCGCCTTACGGCTTCGCACGGACCTGTGTTTTTAGTAAACAGTCGCTTCTCGCTGGTCTCTGCGGCCACCCCCAGCTCAAGGCGCAAGGCCCGTCACCAGGAATGGCCCCCCTTCTCCCGAAGTTACGGGGGCATTTTGCCGAGTTCCTTAACCATAGTTCACCCGAACGCCTCGGTATTCTCTACCTGACCACCTGAGTCGGTTTGGGGTACGGGCCGCCATGAAACTCGCTAGAGGCTTTTCTCGACAGCATAGGATCATCCACTTCACCACAATCGGCTCGGCATCAGGTCTCAGACTATATGTGAGGCGGATTTGCCTACCCCACGTCCTACACCCTTACCCCGGGACAACCACCGCCCGGGCTGGACTACCTTCCTGCGTCACCCCATCGCTCACCTACTACCCCGTTGGGCCACCGGCTCCACCACTTCCCTTTGCCCGAAGGCTCCGGGACGGCTTCACGGGCTTAGCATCAGAAGGTTCAGCGTTGGCGCTTCAAAGCGGGTACGGGAATATCAACCCGTTGTCCATCGACTACGCCTGTCGGCCTCGCCTTAGGTCCCGACTTACCCTGGGCAGATCAGCTTGACCCAGGAACCCTTGGTCAATCGGCGCAAGAGTTTCCCACTCTTGTATCGCTACTCATGCCTGCATTCTCACTCGTATACCGTCCACGACTCGATTCCTCGGCCGCTTCACCCGGCACACGACGCTCCCCTACCCATCACAGCAGGCGTTGGCCCTATTCGCTGCAATGACACGACTTCGGTGGTGTGCTTGAGCCCCGCTACATTGTCGGCGCGGAATCACTTGACCAGTGAGCTATTACGCACTCTTTCAAGGGTGGCTGCTTCTAAGCCAACCTCCTGGTTGTCTCTGCGACTCCACATCCTTTCCCACTTAGCACACGCTTAGGGACCTTAGTCGGTGTTCTGGGCTGTTTCCCTCTCGACCATGGAGCTTATCCCCCACAGTCTCACTGCCACGCTCTCACTTACCGGCATTCGGAGTTTGGCTAAGGTCAGTAACCCGGTAAGGCCCATCGCCTATCCAGTGCTCTACCTCCGGCAAGAAACACGTGACGCTGCACCTAAATGCATTTCGGGGAGAACCAGCTATCACGGAGTTTGATTGGCCTTTCACCCCTAACCACAGGTCATCCCCCAGGTTTTCAACCCTGGTGGGTTCGGTCCTCCACACGGTCTTACCCGCGCTTCAACCTGCCCATGGCTAGATCACTCCGCTTCGGGTCTTGGGCATGCAACTCAAACGCCCTATTCGGACTCGCTTTCGCTACGGCTACCCCACACGGGTTAACCTCGCTACACACCGCAAACTCGCAGGCTCATTCTTCAAAAGGCACGCAGTCACGGCCCACCAGCAAGCTGGCGAACGACGCTCCCACGGCTTGTAGGCACACGGTTTCAGGTACTATTTCACTCCGCTCCCGCGGTACTTTTCACCATTCCCTCACGGTACTATCCGCTATCGGTCACCAGGGAATATTTAGGCTTAGCGGGTGGTCCCGCCAGATTCACACGGGATTTCTCGGGCCCCGTGCTACTTGGGAGATGAGCAAGCAAGCCGTACAGATTTCGTCTACGGGGGTCTTACCCTCTACGCCGGACCTTTCGCATGTCCTTCGACTACCCATACGGTTTCTGACTCGCCCAGCCGCCGGCAGACGACTGAAGCTCATTCCCACAACCCCGTATTGGCAACCCCTGCCGGGTCTCACACCAATACGGTTTAGCCTCATCCAGTTTCGCTCGCCACTACTCCCGGAATCACGGTTGTTTTCTCTTCCTGCGGGTACTGAGATGTTTCACTTCCCCGCGTTCCCTCCACACTGCCTATGTGTTCAGCAGCGGGTGACAGCCCATGACGACTGCCGGGTTTCCCCATTCGGACACCCCCGGATCAAAGCTCGGTTGACAGCTCCCCGGGGCCTATCGCGGCCTCCCACGTCCTTCATCGGTTCCTGGTGCCAAGGCATCCACCGTGCGCCCTTAAAAACTTGGCCACAGATGCTCGCGTCCACTGTGCAGTTCTCAAACAACGACCAGTCACACACCCTCAACGATCCCGAAGGACCATCTCAAGTGAGGCCGGCATCCTTGAGGCAACTTCCGTTCCCTCAGGACCCAACAACGTGCCCGACACAACCAGAACCAGACTCTCTCTTCCACGCCGAAGCAGTACTAGGAGACCAAGCCCTCGCTGTGCCGAATAGTCAACGTTCCACCCATGAGCAACCGTGCAGAACATTCGCCTGCAAGCGGCCATGTGCTCCTTAGAAAGGAGGTGATCCAGCCGCACCTTCCGGTACGGCTACCTTGTTACGACTTCGTCCCAATCGCTGGTCCCACCTTCGACGGCTCCATCCCTTACGGGTTAGGCCACCGGCTTCGGGTGTTACCGACTTTCGTGACGTGACGGGCGGTGTGTACAAGGCCCGGGAACGTATTCACCGCAGCATGCTGATCTGCGATTACTAGCAACTCCAACTTCATGGGGTCGAGTTGCAGACCCCAATCCGAACTGAGGCCGGCTTTTTGGGATTCGCTCCGCCTCACGGCATCGCAGCCCTTTGTACCGACCATTGTAGCACGTGTGCAGCCCAAGACATAAGGGGCATGATGATTTGACGTCGTCCCCACCTTCCTCCGAGTTGACCCCGGCAGTCTCCTGTGAGTCCCCGACATTACTCGCTGGCAACACAGAACAAGGGTTGCGCTCGTTGCGGGACTTAACCCAACATCTCACGACACGAGCTGACGACAACCATGCACCACCTGTATACCGACCACAAGGGGGCACCTGTCTCCAGGTGTTTCCGGCATATGTCAAGCCTTGGTAAGGTTCTTCGCGTTGCGTCGAATTAAGCCACATGCTCCGCTGCTTGTGCGGGCCCCCGTCAATTCCTTTGAGTTTTAGCCTTGCGGCCGTACTCCCCAGGCGGGGAACTTAATGCGTTAGCTGCGGCACCGACGACGTGGAATGTCGCCAACACCTAGTTCCCAACGTTTACGGCGTGGACTACCAGGGTATCTAATCCTGTTCGCTCCCCACGCTTTCGCTCCTCAGCGTCAGTAATGGCCCAGAGATCCGCCTTCGCCACCGGTGTTCCTCCTGATATCTGCGCATTTCACCGCTACACCAGGAATTCCGATCTCCCCTACCACACTCTAGCCTGCCCGTATCGAATGCAGACCCGGGGTTAAGCCCCGGGCTTTCACATCCGACGCGACAGGCCGCCTACGAGCTCTTTACGCCCAATAATTCCGGACAACGCTCGCACCCTACGTATTACCGCGGCTGCTGGCACGTAGTTAGCCGGTGCTTCTTCTGCAGGTACCGTCACTTGCGCTTCTTCCCTGCTGAAAGAGGTTTACAACCCGAAGGCCGTCATCCCTCACGCGGCGTCGCTGCATCAGGCTTTCGCCCATTGTGCAATATTCCCCACTGCTGCCTCCCGTAGGAGTCTGGGCCGTGTCTCAGTCCCAGTGTGGCCGGTCGCCCTCTCAGGCCGGCTACCCGTCGTCGCCTTGGTAGGCCATTACCCCACCAACAAGCTGATAGGCCGCGGGCTCATCCTGCACCGCCGGAGCTTTCCACCAACCCCCATGCGGAGGAAGGTCGTATCCGGTATTAGACCCCGTTTCCAGGGCTTGTCCCAGAGTGCAGGGCAGATTGCCCACGTGTTACTCACCCGTTCGCCACTGATCCACCCCGAAGGGCTTCACCGTTCGACTTGCATGTGTTAAGCACGCCGCCAGCGTTCGTCCTGAGCCAGGATCAAACTCTCCGTGAATGTTTACCCGTAATCGGGTCCACACCCGCGTTGAGCGGCACGGCAACCACCGGAATAGGGTGATCCCGCGCACTGCGTCCTCGCTAGTGTTTGTTTCAAAAGGAATCTCCAACCCCGATCGCAATGACCGAGGCCGGGGATGTCAACATATCTGGCGTTGACTTTTGGCACGCTGTTGAGTTCTCAAGGAACGGACGCTTCCTTCGGACCGCCTTCCAGCGGGCCCTCCGGGCGCTTCGTTCTTTCGTGTTTCCAGCTTATCAGATGTTTTCCGCTCCGTTTTCCGGAGTTTCATTCATCCGATTTGGCTCTCGCCTTTCGGCGCTCCCGAACTCTATCAGAGTTTCTCGGTCCGTTTTCCCGGCCGTTCTCGAATTCGCATTCGAGGACTTCCTTGGGGCTCGTCCCGTGGGGCAACCCGGAGAACATTACGCACCGGGTCGCCCCACGTCAAACCAGCGGCGCCGGTCAGACCTCGACGACGACCGGCAGGATCATCGGCCGGCGGCGGTAGTTGTCCGCGACCCACTTGCCGATGGTCCGGCGGACGAGCTGCTGCACCTGGCGGGGCTCCAGCACGCCGTCGCTCGCCGAGCGGTCCAGGGCCTCCTGGAGCTTGGCGACGACCGGCGCGAAGGCGTTGTCGTCGATGCCGGAACCGCGGGCCTGGATGGTCGGGCCGCCGACGATCTTGCCGTTGGTCGAGTCGACCGCGACGAAGACCGAGATGAAGCCCTCCTCGCCGAGGATCCTGCGGTCCTTGAGCGAGGCCTCGGTGATGTCGCCGACCGAGGAGCCGTCCACGTAGACGTAGCCGGCCTGCACCTTGCCGACGATCCGGGCGACGCCCTTCTCCAGGTCGACGCAGACGCCGTCCTCGGCGATGACCACGCGGTTGCGCGGCACGCCGGTCGCGATGCCCAGGTCGGCGGCGGCCCGCAGGTGGCGCCATTCGCCGTGGACCGGCATCAGGTTGCGCGGCTTGCAGATGTTGAAGAAGTACAGCAGCTCACCGGCCGAGGCGTGGCCGGAGACGTGCACCTTGGCGTTGCCCTTGTGCACGACCTTGGCGCCCCAGCGGGTCAGGCCGTTGATCACGCGGTAGACGGCGTTCTCGTTGCCCGGGATGAGCGAGGACGCCAGGACGACGGTGTCGCCCTCGACGATGCGGATCTGGTGGTCGCGGTTGGCCATCCGGGACAGTGCCGCCATCGGCTCGCCCTGCGAGCCGGTGCAGATGAGCACGACCTCCTTGTCCGGGAGGTCGTCCAGCTGCTTGACGTCCACGACCATGTTGCCGGGGACCTTCAGATAGCCGAGGTCACGGGCGATGCCCATGTTGCGGACCATGGAGCGGCCGACGAAGGCGACCTTGCGCTTGTACTCGTGGGCGGCGTCCAGCACCTGCTGGATGCGGTGCACGTGGCTGGCGAAGGAGGCGACGATGATGCGCTTGTCGGCGTTGGCGAAGACGTTCCGCAGCGCCGCCGAGATGTCCCGCTCGTGCGGGATGAAGCCGGGGACCTCGGCGTTGGTGGAGTCCACCAGCAGCAGGTCCATGCCCTCCTCGGCCAGCTTGGCGAAGGTCGGCAGGTCGGTGAGGCGGCCGTCCAGCGGCAGCTGGTCCATCTTGAAGTCGCCGGTGGCCACGACCATGCCGGCGGGGGTGCGGACGGCCACGGCGAGGGCGTCCGGGATGGAGTGGTTGACCGCGATGAACTCGCAGTCGAAGGGGCCGATGCGCTCGCGCTCGCCCTCCTTCACCTCCAGCACGTACGGCCGGATGCGGTGCTCGGCGAGCTTGGCCTCGATCAGGGCGAGGGTCAGCTTCGAACCGATCAGCGGGATGTCCGGGTTCTCCCGGAGGAGGAACGGGACGGCCCCGATGTGGTCCTCGTGCCCGTGGGTGAGGACGATGCCGTCGATCTTGTCGAGGCGGTCCCGGATGTAGGTGAAGTCCGGGAGGATCAGGTCCACGCCGGGCTGCTCGTCCTCGGGGAAGAGGACGCCGCAGTCGACGATCAGGATGCGGCCGCCGTACTCGAAGACCGTCATGTTGCGGCCGATCTCGCCGAGGCCGCCGAGCGGAGTGATGCGGAGGGCGCCCTCCTTCAGGGCCGGGGGCGCGCCGAGTTCGGGATGCGGGTGGCTCAAAAGACTCTCCTCACGACGCACGCCATATGCCCGGGGTCCTCCCCCTGGAGACATATGGCGTGCGTACTCAGTGTCGTTTTCCTACTGGGTCGGTGCTCTCGCGCCTTCGGTCCGGTCCAGCGGCGGACCCGGGCGGGTCCGGCGAGCCGGGGCGCGCACGTCTGTGTCTGCTACAGGTGTACCCCGCCGGCGGCGAGATCCTGCTTCAATCGGTCGATCTCCTCGGGCGTCGCGCCGACCAGCGGCAGCCGCAGCGGCCCGGCCGGCAGGCCCTGGAGGTCCAGCGCGGCCTTGCTGAGGATCACGCCCTGGGTGCGGAACATACCGGTGAACACCGGCAGCAGGCCCTGGTGGATCGCGGTGGCCTTGGCCACATCGCCGCCCAGGTAGGCCTCGATCATCGACTTCAGCTCACCGGCCACCACGTGCCCGACGACGCTGACCACGCCGACGGCTCCGACGGACAGCAGCGGCAGGTTGAGGATGTCGTCGCCGGAGTACCAGGCGAGGTCGGAGCGGGCGATCGCCCAGGCCGCGGCGCCCAGGTCGCCCTTGGCGTCCTTGTTGGCGACGATCCGCGGGTGCTCGCCCAGCCGGACCAGGGTCTCGTGGCTCAGCGCGACCCCGCTGCGGCCCGGGATGTCGTACGCCATGACCGGCAGGCCGGTCGCGTCGGCGACCTGCGTGAAGTGCCGGTACAGGCCCTCCTGCGGGGGCTTGTTGTAGTACGGCGTGACGACCAGCAGCCCGTGCGCCCCGGCGGCCTCCGCCTGCCGGGCCAGCTCGACGCTGTGGTGGGTGTCGTTGGTGCCGGCCCCGGCCACCACGTGGGCGCGATCCCCGACCGCCTCCACCACGGCGCGGACGAGCTGGGCCTTCTCGGCGTCGCTGGTGGTCGGGGACTCACCGGTGGTGCCGTTGACGACGAGGCCGTCGTTCCCGGAGTCGACGAGGTGCGTGGCGAGGCGCTGGGCGCCGTCGAGGTCGAGTGCGCCGTCGGCGGTGAACGGAGTGACCATCGCGGTCAGCACCCGGCCGAACGGCGTCTGGGGGGTGGAGGTCGGAGCCATGCGTCCAAAGCTACTCGTAGGCGGTGGGACGGTACCCATGCCGGTCCATGGTTCGGACAGGTGGAGCAGGCCGAGGGCGGGGAGGTGGGACCCCGGTGCTGCCCGCTCGGGGGTTCAGGCAGCACCGGGATCCGTGGTCACGAATGTAGGGAGCGGCTAGAAAAGCCGCAATCCAGACATGCCCGACACCCTGCCCATATGCCTGTCGCCCCAGGTCAGGGGGCGACTCGGCCGTGCTTCTCGAAGGCCGCATGGGTGAGCGGCATGAGCTGAGCCCACTGCTCCTCCATCTGCTCGGCGACCATCTCGATCTCGCGCTGCGGGAAGGACGGAACCGCCGAGTTCTCCCTCCGGGTGCGCAGCGAGAGGAAGTGCATCAGCGAGCGGGCGTTGCAGGTCGCGTACATCGAGGAGAACAGGCCGACGGGCAGCACCGCGCGGGCCACCTCTCGGGCCACGCCGGCCGCCAGCATCTCCTGGTAGCGGGCGTAGGACTCGCGGTAGGCGGCCTCCATCGCCCCCGTGGTGGTCCTGTGCTGCTCGGGGGTGCCCTCGTGGAACTCGTACTTGCCCGGGCGGCCCTGCTGGACCAGCTTGCGGTCCTCGGACGGCACGTAGAAGACCGGCTCGAGCTCGCGGTAGCGGCCGGACTCCTCGTTGTACGACCAGCCGCTGCGGTGCCGGTGGAACTCGCGGAACACGAAGATCGGCGCGCTGATGAAGAAGGTCATCGAGTTGTGCTCGAAGGGCGTGCCGTGACGGTCGCGCATCAGGAAGTTGATCAGGCCCCTGGACTTCTCCGGGTCCTGCTGGAGCGCCTCCAGGGACTGCTCCCCCGCGGTCGACACCCGGGCCGACCAGATGACGTCCGAGTCCGCGGCGGCGCTGCGGACCAGCTCCACCGTCACGTCGCTGCGGAAGCTGGGGGCCGTCGGTTCGTCGCTCACGCGTTACTCCTTGCGGGTTCGGTGCTGTGCAGCTTGATGGCGTGCTGCATGGTCTTGCGGGCGCGCGGGGTGTCGCCGGCGTCGGCGTAGGCCACGGCGAGGCGGAACCAGACCCGCCAGTCGCCGGGCGCGGCCTCCGCCTCGGTCCGGCGGCGGGCGAACACCGCGTCGGCCGAGGCCCGGTCGATCCGCCCGCCGGTGGTGCGCTTCAGCTCGTCCACCGGCAGGCCGCCCTCGGCCTCCAGCTCCCGGGCGAGCTGCTCGCTGGCCCGGCCGAAGCGGACGGTCTGGCGCAGGAACCAGACGCCGATCAGCGGGATCACGAAGGCGCACAGGCCGATGCCGATGCCGAGCGGCTTGCCAGTGGCGATCAGCTGGACGCCCTCCCCCACGCAGAGCAGGGCGACCAGCAACAGCACGCCGGACAGGACGAAGAAACCGGTACGGGAGGTCATGAGTGACTCACAGGTCCAGGAAGTGTTCGAGGCCGAAGGTCAGCCCCGGGGTCTCGACGACCTTGCGCACGCCCAGCAGGATGCCCGGCATGAAGCTGCTGTGGTGCAGCGAGTCGTGCCGGATGGTGAGCGTCTCGCCGGTGTCGCCGAACATCACCTGCTGGTGGGCGAGCAGGCCGCGCAGCCGTACGGCGTGCACGGGCACCCCGTCCACGTCGGCGCCGCGCGCGCCGGGCAGGCTGTGGGTGGTCGGGTCCTGCTGCTTCGGGCGCCCGGCCTCGGCGCGGGCGGCGGCGATCAGCTGGGCGGTGCGGGTGGCGGTGCCGCTGGGGGCGTCGGCCTTGCGGTCGTGGTGCAGTTCGACCACCTCGACCGACTCGAAGTACCGGGCGGCGATCTGGGAGAACTTCATGCCGAGGATCGCGCCGATGGAGAAGTTCGGGGCGATCAGCAGCCCGAGGTCCGGGGCGTCCGCCAGCCAGCCGCGGACGGTGGCGAGCCGCTCGTCCGTCCAGCCGGTGGTGCCGGTGACCACGTGGATGCCGTTGTGGACGCAGTAGTCGAGGTTGCCCATCACCGAGTCCGGGTGGGTCAGTTCGACGGCGACCTGGGCCCCGGACTCGGTCAGCTCCTCCAGCTTCGACCCGCGGCCGAGGGCGGCCGCCAGCTCCAGGTCCGGCGCGGCCTCGACGGCCTTGACGGCCTCGGAGCCGATCCGTCCCTTGGCGCCGATCACGGCGACACGCAGCGTCATAGCGAAGTTCCTCTCAACACCGGCCGGTCTCAGACCAGCAGATCGGCGAGCTTGGCGGCCCGCTTGTCGTTGACCGGACCGATCAGCGCCAGCGACGGCCGGTACGCGCCCAGCACATCACGGGCCACCGCGTGGACGTCCTCCAGGGTCACCGCCGCGATCCGCTCCAGCATGTCGTCCACCGACAGGTGGTGCCCGTAGCTGAGTTCGGCCTTGCCGATCCGGTTCATCAGCGAGCCGGTGTCCTCCATGCCGAGCACGGTGGATCCGGAGATCTGCCCGATCGCGCGTTGCAGCTCCTCCTCGGTGATGCCGTCGGCGACCACCTTGGCCAGCTCCTCGCGGCAGATCCGCAGCACCTCCTCGACCCGCTTGGGCTGGCAGCCGGCGTATATGCCGAACAGGCCGCTGTCCGCGTAGGAGGAGGAGTACGAGTAGACCGAGTACGCCAGGCCGCGCTTCTCCCGGACCTCCTGGAACAGCCGGGAGCTCATCCCGCCGCCCAGGGCCGCGTTGAGCACGCCCATCGCCCAGCGGCGCTCGTCGTGCCGGGGCACCCCGGGCACGCCCAGCACCAGATGGGCCTGCTCGGTGGAGCGGTTGAGCACCTCCACCTTGCCGGCCGTACGCAGCGCCTTGATTCCGCGGCGGGCCTCGGCGGGCGCCGCGGTGGAGCGGGCCAGCACCGGGGCGAAGGCCCGTTCGACCTGCTTGACCACCTTGCGGTGGTCGAGGTTGCCGGCCGCGGCGACGACCAGGTTCTCTGGGCGGTAGCGGCGGTGGTAGAAGCCGGCGATCTGGTCCCGGGTGAGGGCCTTGATGGTCTCCTGGGTGCCGAGGATCGGGCGGCCGAGCGGGCCGCTGCCGTAGATCACCTTGGCGAACAGGTCGTGGACCACGTCGCCCGGGTCGTCCTCGGCCATCGCCATCTCCTCGAGGATGACGCCGCGTTCGGCGTCGACGTCCTCGGGGCGGATCAGCGAGCCGGTGAGCATGTCGCAGACCACGTCGATGGCCAGCGGCAGGTCGGTGTCCAGGACCCGGGCGTAGTAACAGGTGTTCTCCTTCGCGGTGAAGGCGTTCATCTCGCCGCCGACCGCGTCCAGGGCCGCCGAGATGTCCAGCGCGCTGCGCCGCTCGGTGCCCTTGAAGAGCAGGTGCTCCAGGTAGTGGGTCGCGCCGTTGAGCTGCGGGGTCTCGTCCCGCGAGCCGACGCCGACCCAGATGCCGAAGGTCGCGGAGCGCACCGTCGGCAGGGTCTCGGTGACGACCCGCAGGCCGCCGGGCAGGACGGAGCGGCGCACCGTGCCGGCGCCGTCGACGCCCTTGAGCAGGGTCCGGGTGCTGCCGGGACGCTGCTTTACCGCCGGGGCCTGGGCCACGGTGGGTACCTCCAGAGGAAACGCACGTGGATGGCACGTGCGGACGAACGCGTGGACAACGGGGTGCGGCCCGCACGCCGGGAGGCGTACGGGCCGCAAGGGTCAGCTAGCGGCGCTTCACTCGGAAGCGGCCTCGCCGGCTTCCTCGCCCTCGATGACCGGGATCAGGGAGAGCTTGCCGCGCGGGTCGATCTCGGCGATCTCGACCTGCACCTTGGCGCCGACGCCGAGGACGTCCTCGACGTTCTCCACGCGCTTGCCGCCGGCCAGCTTGCGGATCTGCGAGATGTGCAGCAGGCCGTCCTTGCCCGGCATGAGCGAGACGAACGCGCCGAACGTCGTGGTCTTGACCACGGTGCCCAGGTAGCGCTCGCCGACCTCCGGCATGGTCGGGTTGGCGATCTGGTTGATCGTGGTGCGGGCGGCCTCGGCGGCCGGGCCGTCGGCGGCACCGATGTAGATGGTGCCGTCGTCCTCGATCGTGATCTCGGCGCCGGTGTCCTCCTGGATCTGGTTGATCATCTTGCCCTTGGGGCCGATGACCTCGCCGATCTTGTCCACCGGGATCTTGATGGTGATGATGCGCGGCGCGTTCGGGGACATCTCGTCGGGAGAGTCGATGGCCTCGTTCATCACGTCGAGGATGTGCAGGCGGGCGTCGCGGGCCTGCTTCAGCGCGGCGGCCAGCACGGAGGCCGGGATGCCGTTCAGCTTGGTGTCCAGCTGCAGCGCGGTGATGAAGTTGCGGGTACCGGCGACCTTGAAGTCCATGTCGCCGTACGCGTCCTCGGCGCCCAGGATGTCGGTCAGCGCGACGTAGTGGGTCTCACCGTCGATCTCCTGGGAGATCAGGCCCATGGCGATGCCGGCGACGGCGGCCTTCAGCGGCACACCGGCGTTCAGCAGCGACATGGTCGAGGCGCAGACCGAGCCCATCGAGGTGGAGCCGTTGGAGCCGAGCGCCTCGGAGACCTGGCGGATGGCGTACGGGAACTCCTCGCGGGTCGGCAGGACCGGCAGGATGGCGCGCTCGGCCAGGGCGCCGTGGCCGATCTCGCGGCGCTTGGGCGAGCCCACGCGGCCGGTCTCGCCGACCGAGTACGGCGGGAAGTTGTAGTTGTGCATGTAGCGGCGACGCGTCTCCGGGGAGAGCGTGTCGAGCTGCTGCTCCATCCGGAGCATGTTCAGCGTGGTGACGCCCAGGATCTGGGTCTCGCCGCGCTCGAACAGCGCCGAGCCGTGGACGCGCGGGATGGCCTCGACCTCGGCGGCCAGGGTGCGGATGTCGGTGACGCCGCGGCCGTCGATGCGGACCTTGTCCTTGATGACGCGCTCGCGGACGATCTTCTTGGTCAGCGCGTTGTAGGCGGCGCTGATCTCCTTCTCGCGGCCCTCGAACTCGGGGAGCAGCTTCTCGGCCGCGACGGCCTTGACGCGGTCCAGCTCGTTGTTGCGCTCCTGCTTGCCCGGGATGGTCAGGGCCTGGGCCAGCTCGTCCTTGACGGCGGCGGTCAGCGCGGCGAGGACGTCGTCCTGGTAGTCCAGGAAGACCGGGAACTCGGCGGTCGGCTTGGCGGCCTGGGCGGCCAGCTGCGACTGCGCGGCGCACAGCACCTTGATGAACGGCTTGGCGGCCTCCAGGCCGGAGGCGACGACCTCTTCGGTCGGCGCCTCGGCGCCGCCCTCGACCAGCTTGATGGTCTTGTCGGTGGCCTCGGCCTCGACCATCATGATCGCGACGTCGCCGTCCGGCAGGACACGACCGGCGACGACCATGTCGAAGACGGCCGACTCCAGCTCGCTGTGGGTCGGGAAGGCGACCCACTGGCCCTTGATCAGCGCGACGCGCACGCCGCCGATCGGGCCGGAGAACGGCAGGCCCGCCAGCTGGGTGGAGGCGGAGGCGGCGTTGATGGCGACCACGTCGTACAGGTGGTCGGGGTTGAGCGCCATCACGGTGCAGACGACCTGGACCTCGTTGCGCAGGCCCTTGACGAAGGACGGGCGCAGCGGGCGGTCGATCAGGCGGCAGGTGAGGATCGCGTCCTCGGAGGGCCGGCCCTCACGACGGAAGAACGAGCCGGGGATGCGGCCGGCGGCGTACATCCGCTCCTCGACGTCCACGGTCAGCGGGAAGAAGTCGAAGTGCTCCTTCGGCTGCTTGGACGCGCTGGTGGCCGACAGCACCATGGTGTCGTCGTCCAGGTAGGCCACGGCGGAGCCGGCGGCCTGACGGGCCAGACGGCCGGTCTCGAAGCGGATGGTACGGGTGCCGAAGGAACCGTTGTCGATAACGGCCTCGGCGTAGAACACGTTCTCTTCCACCTGGAAGATCTCCTCTTTCGTACGTCTCCGGGAGAGCGTCCCCGCGCGCTGCCTCGTGGTGGCCCTGGAGCCCTCCAACCAGGGAGGGCGGCAGTCGGGCCGGTCTTCGATCGAAGCCTCCGGGGCGCCCCGCTCTGCGGCGGGGGTTCCGGGGGCCACTACCGAGGACCGGCGCCTCACGGCTGCCGGGCCGGGACGGGCGGTCCGCGTCTGGACGCTCTCTCGGATGCGGGCGGCTTCCGTTTGAAGCCTTCGTCCCGCGGGGGTCCGGGCTTGCTGCCCGGGTGGCGCGCTGCTGCGCCATCACCCGGCATGCCCACAACCCTACGGTGCAATCCTCGGCCACCTGGGGAGGTGCGCGCGAGTTGTTATGTCCGGGTGCCGCGGCCGAACCGCCGCGGCATACGCGCGAGGGGCGGCTCCCCGGTGTGGGGAGCCGCCCCGAGCGGCGGTCTTAGCGGGCGCCGCCGGCGGCACCGCGGCGGATGCCCAGGCGGTCGACGAGCGTACGGAAGCGCTCGATGTCCTTCTTGGCCAGGTACTGCAGGAGGCGGCGGCGCTGGCCGACCAGGATCAGCAGGCCACGACGCGAGTGGTGGTCGTGCTTGTGGAACTTGAGGTGCTCGGTCAGGTCCGAGATGCGGCGGGAGAGCATGGCGACCTGGACCTCGGGGGAGCCGGTGTCGCCCTCCTTCTGGCCGAACTCGGCGATGATCTGCTTCTTGACGTCAGAGGCGAGAGCCACTGCAACTCCTTCGGGGTCTACCGAGCGGTCCTGGTCGACAGCACAGGACTCTGCGAGAACTCGGTGTCGGTGAGCGCGGCCGGTGGTCGGCTGCCCCTGGGGGCGGACACACGGCTGCGCTCGGAGGCCAAGCGTACCAGTGCCGCCCACCACGCCGGTCGGCGGGTGGGCGGCGGGTGGGCGGCGGGCGTCCCGGGGGTCAGCCGGTGGCGCCGCGGACCAGCCGGTAGATGTTCAGGACGGCGAGCGCCAGCGGGACCAGCGAGATCAGGGTGAGGCTGTCGACCAGGTCCAGGATGCGCCCCCAGAACGGGGAGACACCGAGCCGGGGCACCACCAGGGCGATGGCGGTGAGCAGCGCGGCGCCGAAGGCGATGGAGGCGGCCAGCCAGATGGTGCGCAGGTCCAGGTCGGTGCCGGCGCCGGCGGTGCGCAGGATGAACTGCGGGGTGTGCAGGGACAGCCCGACGATCAGCAGGCACAGGCCGAGCAGCCCGGCCGCGGTGAGGCTGAGGACCTGCGCGGTGTAGCGGAACAGCCGGGCACGCAGCATGGTGGCGATGCCCAGGGCGAGCGCCAGCAGCTCGGGGAAGGTGCGGTCGGTGAAGGAGAGGACGGCGCAGGCGCCGACCACGACCGCGGCGCAGCCGCCGACCAGCCCCACCAGCACCTCGTGGCCGCGGCGGGCCTGGTGGGCGATGCGCTCGTACTGGACGGCCTCGGCGCGCTCGGCCTCCTCGTCGTAGTCGCGACTGCGGGTGCGGGTCTGGCCGGGGGCGCTGAAGCCGACCGGCAGCCGGGCGAAGCGGGCGGAGAGGCTGGGCAGGAAGCCGACCGCGGCGACGGCGGCGACGCCGGTGACGGCGGCGATGTTCCCGGCCGGGGTGTCCGGCATCAGCACGGCCGCGAAGGTGGCGAGGGCGCCGGCGGTGGCGACGAAGGCGGCGGCGACGAACACCGCGTCCATCGTGGGCAGCAGTCCGGCGAGCAGCACGGCGATCACCAGGACGGTGACGCAGCCGGTCAGGAACTGCAGCCGGCCTGGGCCGTCCCACTTGTGGGCGACGGCGATGATGCCGCTGCCGGCGATCAGGGCGTGCGGCAGGGCGCCGAGGCCGAGCGCGACGGCGGCGGGGGCGTCCCCGTAGACCCGGGCGCGGACCCCGGCGAGCGCGGTGAGCACGACGGCGGTGACGCCGGCCAGCACGCCGGGCAGGCTGTGCATGTCGTGGCGCAGGTCGGAGAACCAGAGCGCGAAGCCGAGCAGGGTGAGCAGCACCCCGGTGCCGATCAGGCCGAAGCCGCGCATGAGATCGACGGTCCAGAACCGGCGGTCGGCCTCGACGGCGCTGGCGATGGCGTCGGCGACGTCGTCGTAGACGGCGGGCGGCAGGGACTCGGCGAAGGGGCGCAGCGCCAGCAGGTCACCGTCGCGGACCTGCTGGGCGGCCAGCGAGAGGCTGCTGTCGAGCACGGTGCCGTCGCGGCGGACCAGGTGGAAGCCGGTGGGGGTGCCGTCGGGCTGGCTCTGGTTGGCCAGGCGCAGCACCTCGGGATAGACGTCGGCGAGTGCGACGTCCTCGGGCAGGGCGACGTCGATCCGGCGGTCCGGGGCGACGACGGTCACCCGGCAGTAGCCCGTGGCGGCGGCAGAAGTCACGGCCGCACCTCGATCCTTCGACGCACTTTGGCGCTCCCCCTGTGGTTGACGGTGCCGCGGCACGCGGCGCGCGGTCTGGCTGTGGAACCGGCCCGGCCGGGCCGCGAGTTGGCGCGGCGTTACCCTACCCGCTCGGTCCGTGCCCGGCTCCGCTGCGGGGCGGGGCCCGGCGGGCGGTACGAGGACCGACCGTTAGTATCGGCGCCTGCGCACGGTGGTACGGGGGCTGCGCTGTGTGGGGCGTCCTCAGTCTCGCGAACCCGTACCGGAGCGGGCGCAGTCGCGTGAGGGCTGATGCCGAAGTGATCGATCGACGCCGCGGGGTGGATGACGCATGGGTGTGATCATGGTCAAGCGACCGGCCAGGGCGTACCCGCCGACGGTGCCGGACGAGCCGGTGGAGCTGGTCAGCCCGCCCGAACTGCCCCGGCAGGGCGGCGAGGACTGGCTGATGAGCATCCTGCCGATGCTCGGCATGGGCGGTTCGGCGGTGTTCTTCTTCTCGCCGGGCGCGGCCGCCCCGATGAAGATCATGGGCGGTCTGATGATCGTCTCCACGGTCGGCATGGTCCTGGCCCAGATCGTGCGGGCCCGTAAGGGCGGTTCGACCGCGATGGCGGACGAGCGGCGCGACTACCTCAAGTACCTTCAGCAGACCCGGCGCCAGGTGCGCCGCACGGCGGAGAGCCAGCGCGGCGCGCTGCTGTTCCTGAACCCGGCGCCGGACCAGTTGTGGTCGATCGTCGAGGACGGCCGGCGGCTGTGGGAGCGGCGGACGGGGGACGGCGACTTCGCGCAGATCCGGGTGGGCCTCGGGCCGGTGCAGCTGTCCACCCCGCTGGTGGCGCCGCAAACGGCGCCGATGGACGAGCTGGAGCCGCTGTCGGCGGCCGCGATGCACTCCTTCCTGAAGGCCCACGGCACCCTCCAGGACCTGCCGTTGGCGGTCTCGCTGCGGGCGTTCTACCACATCACGGTGTGCGGGGACCCGGACTCGGTGTACGGCAACGTGCGCGCGATGATCGCCCAACTGACCACCCTGCACTCGCCGGACGACCTGCTGGTCGCGGTCGCCGCGGCGCCCGGCGCGGCCGAGGAGTGGGACTGGACCAAGTGGCTGCCGCACAACCAGCACCGCAAGGAGGCGGACGGCGCGGGCTCGCGCCGGCTGAGCGCCCACGACCTGGGCGAGCTGGAGTACCTGCTGCAGGACGAGCTGTCCGGCCGCCAGCGCTTCGTCCGGGACGCGGCGCCCGCGGCGGACCAGCCGCACCTGGTGGTCATCATGGACGGCGCCGGGGTGCCGCACGACTCGGTGCTGGCCGGCCCCGAGGGCGTGCAGGGGGTGACCGTCATCGAGGTCGTCCCGGGTGAGGTGGACGAGCCGAGCGGGCACCTGATGGTGACGGTCAGCCCGCAGGAGCTGGTGCTGCGTTCGGCCTCGGGGGCGACGTACGCCGGCAAGCCGGACCTGCTCTCGCTGTGGCAGTCCGAGGCGCTGGCGCGGCAGTTGGCGCCGTACCGGGCCTCGGCCGGCGGGGACGACGAGCCGCTGCTGTCCAACCTGGACTTCACCGACATGATGAACTCGGGCGACCCGGGCTCCTTCGACGTGGCCCGCAGCTGGCGCCCGCGCGCCCAGCACGAGCGGATGCGGGTGCCGATCGGTGTCGGTGCCAACGGCGAGCACGTCTACCTGGACATCAAGGAGGCCGCGCTGGAGGGCATGGGCCCGCACGGCCTGTGCGTGGGCGCGACCGGTTCCGGCAAGTCGGAGCTGCTGCGCACGCTGGTGCTCGCGCTGGCGATGACCCACTCCTCGGAGACGCTGAACTTCGTGCTCGCCGACTTCAAGGGCGGCGCGACCTTCCTCGGCATGGCGGACATGCCGCACACCTCCGCGGTGATCACCAACCTGGAGGGCGAGCTCACCCTGGTCGACCGCATGCGCGACGCGATCGAGGGCGAGCTGCACCGGCGCCAGGAGCTGCTGCACCGCTCCGGCAACTACGCCAACATCCACGAGTACGAGCGGGCCCGGGCGGCCGGCGCGGCGCTGGACCCGCTGCCCTCGCTGGTGCTGATCATCGACGAGTTCTCCGAACTCCTCTCCGCCAAGCCCGACTTCATCGAGATGTTCATCCAGATCGGCCGGATCGGCCGCTCCCTGGGCGTGCACCTCCTGCTGGCCTCGCAGCGCCTGGAGGAGGGCAAGCTGCGCGGCCTGGACACCTACCTCTCGTACCGGATCGGTCTGCGCACCTTCTCGGCGGCCGAGTCGCGGGCCGCGATCGGCGTGCCGGACGCCTACCACCTGCCGCCGGTGCCGGGCGTCGGCTACCTGAAGTTCGGCGAGGACGTGATGGACCGGTTCAAGGCCGCCTACGTCTCGGGGCCGTACCGGGCGCCGGGCCAGCAGCGGTCGACCGGCGGACGGCGGGTGAACGCCCAGCCGGTCGCGTTCACCTCCGCGTTCGTCGACCTGCCCCCGGAGCCGGTGGAGGAGGAGGCCCCGCAGGCACCGGAGCAGGACGACGCGCTGGTGGACACCGTGCTGGACGTCTTCGTCCAGCGGATGGCCGGCCAGGGCCCGGCCGCGCACCAGGTGTGGCTGCCGCCGCTGGACGAGGCGCCCAGCATCGACCACCTGCTGCCGCCGCTGCAGGTCGTCCCGGAACGCGGGCTGACCGCGCCGGGCTACCCGGGCGGCCGGCTGCGGGCGCCGATCGGCATCGTGGACAAGCCGCGCGAACAGAAGACCGACATCCTGGAGGTCGACTTCTCCGGGGCGGCCGGCCACGGCCTGATCGTGGGCGGCCCCCGCTCGGGCAAGTCGACCGTGCTGCGCACCATGACGGCCGCCTTCGGCCTCACCCACACCCCGCGCGAGGTGCAGTTCTACCTGCTGGACTTCGGCGCGGGCAGCTTCCAGTCGCTGACCGGCCTGCCGCACGTCGGCGGGGTCGCCGGGCGCCTGGACGTGGACAAGGTGCGCCGGATGGTCTCCGAGGTGCACGGGGTGATGAACCGGCGCGAGGAGCTGTTCCGGGCGACCGGCATCGACACCATCGCGACCTACCGGGCCCGCCGGGCGGCCGGCCAGCTGCCGGACGAGGCCTTCGGGGACGTCTTCCTGATGATCGACGGCTGGAACACCTTCAAGCAGGAGTTCGAGGGGCTGGAGCCGGTCATCGGCGACATCGCCCAGCGCGGCCTCGGCTACGGCGTCCACCTGGTGATCACCGCGGCCCGGTACGCCGAGGTGCGCCCGGCGCTGAAGGACCTGCTGCAGAACCGGGTCGAGCTGAAGCTCGGTGACGCGATGGAGTCCGAGGTGGACCGCCGGGTGGCGCAGAACGTCCCGCCGCTGGCCGGGCGCGGCATCACCGCGGAGCGGCTGCACTTCCTGGGCGGCCTCCCCCGGCTGGACGGCTCCTCCTCGGTGGAGGACCTCCAGGACGGCGTGGCCGGGCTGGTCACCGCGGTCGACGGAGCCTGGACCGGCCCCCGCGCCCCGCAGGTGCGGATGCTGCCGGCCGTCCTGGACGGGAACTCGCTGCCGAAGGGCTTCGAGCACCCGGAGCGCGGCCTGTCCTTCGGCGTGGACGAGGCCGAGCTGGCGCCGGTGTTCGTCAACTTCGAGACCGACCCGCTGTTCATCGTGTTCGGTGACACCGAGTCCGGGAAGTCGGCGCTGCTGCGCATGCTGATCAAGCAGATCACCGAGCGCTACACCCCGGACCAGGCGGGCATCGTGGTCGGCGACTACCGGCGCGCGCTGCTGGGCACCGTGCCGCAGGAGTACCTGGTGGAGTACGCGGCCGCCCAGCCGTCCATGGCCGCCGTCGTGGACATGCTGCGCGGGGCCTGCGCCCGCCGCCTGCCCGGCCCGGACGTGACCGCCGAGCAGCTGCGCAACCGCAGCTGGTACAGCGGCAAGGACATGTTCGTGATCGTCGACGACTACGAGCTGGTCGCGACCAGTTCGGGCAACCCGCTGGCGCCGCTGGCCGAGTTCCTGCCGTTCGCCCGGGACATCGGCCTGCGGGTGATCGTGGCCCGCAGCGCGGGCGGCGCCGGGCGCTCGATGTACGAGCCGGTGATGCAGCGGATGCGCGAGCTGGGCGGGCAGGGCGTCATCCTGTCCGGCAACCGGGACGAGGGCGCGCTGCTGGGGACGGTCAAGCCGCAGGCGCTGCCACCGGGCCGCGGGATCTACGTGTCACGCCGTGCGACCAACGGGCAGATGGTCCAGACGGGCTGGCTGCCGGTGCAGTGACCGGCCGCGCGAGCGGGCCTTGGCTACGTACGGTGATCAAAGGGGTCGGACTCGTCGGAGTCCGACCCCTTCGTCGTCCCAGGTGCTGAAACGTTACTTAGTTCTTTCCGGGCGAGGGCTGCGGTTCTCGTACCCCCCTGGGCAGTTGCCGCACGACCGGCTGACACCTCTCGTGTCGTCTCCAGCCCAGGCTGTTGCCTTCGAAAGATGGAATGCAGCGCGGAGTTCACCTTTGATTCATGCCCGATGCAGCCAAAGTAACAAGTCGGACAAACGGCGCCATGACTTTAAGTGATCATCGGATCGCATGATTATGCCCTTCGACGCAACGGATTCCGAAGCAGTTCCGGCGTTGACGCAATCAATACGCCCACGGTTCCATGGCGGCCCGGGAGCGACCGGAACAGACCCGAGCAAACAGCCAGCGGAGGCGATACCGCTCCCGTCCCAGGACCGCACAGAGCCGATCGGAATCCAGATGACCGACACGCTTCGCCCGCCACAGAACGTCACCGCCACGGCGGACGGGGTCGCGCCCCAGCAGCTCAAGCGCTCGATCGGCGTCGTGGGCGGCACCCTGCTCACGCTGTCCTGCGTCACCCCGGCCTCGACGCTCTTCGTGATCGTGCCGCAGCTGTTCTCCAGCATCGGCAGCGCCACCGCCCTGGCCATCGGCATCGGCTCGGTGCTCTGCGTCGCGGTCGCGTTCTGCTACTCGGAGCTCGGCACCCTGATCCCCAGCGCCGGCGGCGAGTACGCCATGGTCGGCACCCTGGCCGGGCGGCTCGCGGGCTGGCTGGTCTTCATCCAGTCGCTCATCGTGGTGATGATCGTCCCCTCGGTCATCGCCCTCGGCACCGCCGACTACCTGGCGCCCGTCCTGCACGTCGACAAGCCGATCGCCGGCGCCGCCGTGATGCTGGCCGCCACCCTGGCCGGCCTGCTCGACCTGCGCGCCAACGCCTGGATCACCGGCATCTTCCTGGTCCTGGAGGTCATCGCGGCCGGCGTGGTGTCGGTGCTCGGCTTCGCCCACACCAACGCCCACCACCCGAGCCTGCTGCACGGCCTGGTCTCCACCGACGGCGGCGCCGCCGGCCCGGTCGGCATCGGCGCCATCATCGGCGCGCTCGGCATCGCCCTGTTCGCCACCCAGGGCTTCTCCACCGCCGTCTACCTGTCCGAGGAGCTGGAGAACCCCCGCCGCACCGTCTCCCGCACCGTGCTGTGGACCCTCGGCCTCTCCAGCGCCATCATCCTGGTCCCGGTCGCCGCCATCACCATGGGCGCCCCCGACCTGCAGACCCTGACCTCCGGCGACATCCCCGGCATGGTCACCGCGTGGAGCAACTCCGCGGTCGGCACCTTCATCAGCCTCTGCATCGCGCTGGCCATCATCAACGCCGGCATCGTCATGGTCATCCAGAACTCCCGGGTGCTGTTCGCCTCCGCCCGTGACAAGGCCTGGCCCGAGCCGGTCAACAAGGCCTTCGGCACCCTCGGCCGCTTCGGCTCCCCGTGGATCGCCACCCTGGCCGTCGGCCTGCCCGGCGCCGCCCTCTGCTTCGTCAAGGGCGAGCTGCTCAGCAACATCACCGGCGTCGCCGTCACCGCGATGTACCTGCTCGTCGCCATCGCCTCGCTGCTCTCCCGCCGCGGCCACCACAAGCACGCCGCCGCCTGGCGGATGCCGCTGTGGCCGGCCGTCCCGGCGCTGCTGATCGTCGTCCTGGTCTACGTCATGACCCAGCTGGACGCCGAACCGCTGCTGTGGACCGGCGGCATCACCGCCCTCGCCACCCTCTACTGGCTGTTCTACCTGCGCCCCCGGCAGGCCACCCGCTGGGTGATCAGCCTCCCCGAGGACCAGCGGGACTGACCCCCCACTCCCCCACACCCACCCCCACACGGCGGTGCCCCGGGCCCTCCCCCAGGCCCGGGGCACCGCCACGTCCGTGGCCGCTACTTCCTGGGCTTCCACTCCGGGCTGGTGGCGATCGCCTTCAGCTGGTCCAGGCTGAGCAGCGGCTTGCCGGTCGGCGGCTCGCCGACCTGGACGAGGATGCCGTTCCGCACGACCTCGGCCATCGGCGCCCCCTTCGGGTTGGCCGTCCCGGGGCCGTAGAGCTTGAGCTGACCGCCCTCGGGCAGCGTGGTCGCGCCCTGGGACCCGTCCTTCGCCTCCCCCGTCTGCCCGGTCAGCTTCTGCATCCGCACGACCAGCGAGCCGGTGGCGCCGCCCTGGGCGAGCTCGACGTTCATGACGACCTCGTTGCCGTCGACCTTGGTCGTGCTCACCCCGGCGGGCAGCAGCCGGGTGAGGATCGCCTGCCGGTCCTGCAGGGACACCCCGGTGCTCAGGGCCGCGTAGTCGACACCGTCGGGCTTGACCGCCGCCACGATCCGGTCCCAGGACTTGTCGGTCACGATCGCCTTGAGCTGGTCCAGGGTGAGCGGCGGGTTGGGACGGCTGTCGGGCGCGCCCTTCTCCTGCGGCGAGTTCCACTCGCTGAGGTTGATCTCCCGGCCGTCGGGCCCGGTCAGCGACGCCATCCACTCCTTGGTGGTGGCGCGGTGGTCCGGGTACTCGTAGCCCTCGCTGAGGTACAGCTTGGAGCCGTCCGCCAGGGTGGTGACCGAGCAGGCGTCGAGTTGACCGGGCTTGAGCTCGGGGCACGACCGGTCCTGGCTCTGGCCCGGGCGGTGCTTCTGGACGCCGAGCATGAGGAGCGACTTGCCGGCGCCGTCGTCGAACACCAGCTGGGCGCCCACGTAGGTGCCCTTGAGCTGGGGGTCGTCGGTGCCGCGGCCGCCGGCCTCGGTGATCCCGCCCCTGGGCAGCAGGGCCTTGAAGGTGGACAGCACCTCGTCGCCGGAGACCGTCGCGGCCGCGGTGGGGGTGGGGGTGCCCGGGCCGGCGGAGGCCGGGGTCAGGGCGGCGGCCGAGGCGGAGGGGGCGGCGGCCACCGTGGCCGTGCCGCCGGACGGCGAACCGTTGCCCGTCAGGTACACCGCGCCGGTGCCCACCAGAGCCAGGGCGGCGGCACCCCCCACCACCGCGGCGGTCGAACGGCGGCGCCAGCGGCGGCGGCCGCGCTGGTAACCGCCCGCGACCAGCCCGGCCTGGTCGGTCCGATCGGGGCGGAAGCCCTCGCCGGTACGGGTGAGGGCGTAGAGAAGATCGTCTTCGAACTTGTCCGGCTCGGACATGGCGGATCACCGTCTCCTTGCGTCGCGGAAGTGCCAGAGAAAGGGGGGTGAGCAGGGCGTTCCCACTGCGCGGAACGCCGCGGAACTTGCGGAACGTGTCAGCGGGCGGCGAGTTCGGCCAGCGAGTCGCCGAGCAGGGTGCGCAGCCGGGCCAGCGCCCGGGTGGTCCTGGTCCGGACCGCGCCGGAGGACGACCGCAGCACCTCGGCGGTCTCCTCGACGCTGCGGTCCTCCCAGTAGCGCAGCACCAGCACGGCCCGGTCCTTCGCCGACATCCGCCCGAGCGCGTCGAGCAGGGTCAGCCGCAGACTGCTGTCCGCGTCGTGCCCCTCCCGCTCCGGCAGGGTCTCGGTCGGGCGCTCGCCGCTGGAACGGCGTCGCTGCTGGGCGATGAAGGTGCGCACCATCACCGTGTGGGTGTAGGCCGCCGGGTTCTCGATGCGGTTCCGGCCGCCGGTGAAGGCGCTGCGCCGCCAGAGCACGTACATCCGGCTGAGGGCCTCCTGCACGAGGTCCTCGGCGTAGTGGGTGTCGCCGCTGGTGAGCAGACAGGCCGAGCGGTAGAGGTGGCCGGTGCGGCTGGAGACGAGTTCCAGGAACTCGGCGTCCTTGGTCTCGCGACCGCCCCTCGTCCACCCCATCGCCCGTCGCTCCCCCGCGTCCGTGTGCCCCTGACACCTGATGGATGCGGTGAACGGGCGCCGGTGTTACAGGCGTTCCGCGGGTTCTTCAGTCGGCGGACCCGCGGCGCTGGTCGCGCAGCACGACGCCCCCGCCGATCAGCAGGGCGACCAGCAGCGCCCCGGCGCCGACAACGTAGGTGGCGGTGCGGCCGTCGCGGTCGGCCTGGGTCTCGCCGATGCCGACCGGCGCCGGCACGATCGGGGCCGAGGCCAGCTGCACCGGGGCGTCCGGGGCGGCCTCGGACGGCGGGTTCTCGGGCGCCTTGGTGACGGCCTTCACCGGATCCACCACGCCCCAGCCGATGAACTCGTTCGGGCCGCGCTCGGTGCGCTGGGCGGACTGCTCGATCCAGGCCCGTACCTGGGCCGGCGTCCACTTCGGGTGGGCGCCGACCAGCAGGGCGGCGAGCCCGGCGACGTACGGGGCGGCGAAGCTGGTGCCGTTGTCCACGCACTGGCCGCCGCCGGGCACCGTCGAGAGCATCTCGACGCCGGGCGCGGCGACCTTCACGAAGGAGCCGTACTGCGAGAACGGCGCGCGCTCGTTGTTGCGGTCGGAGGCGCCCACGGACAGCACGGTCGGGAAGGCGCCCGGGTAGGTGTCGCCCTCCTTGCCGTCGTTACCGCTGGAGGCGACCACCACGATCTTGTTCTGCTCGGCCCGCTCGACGGCGGCCTTGAGGTCCGCGTAGCCGCCGAACCGGGCGTCGCCGGCGCCGCGCACGTCCTGCGAGATGTTGATGACCTGGACGTGGTTGTCGATCGCGTCGTTGATGGCCTTGGTGAGGGTGGAGACGTCGCCGTTGCCCTCGCTGTCGTTCTGCCGGATCGCGTAGATCCTGGCGTCGGGGGCCAGTCCGACGAAACCGGTCCGGTCGCTGCGGCTCGCGGCGATGATGCCGGCCACCTTGGTGCCGTGGCCGACGGTGTCGTTCTTGGAGGTGCCGTCGACCGGCTTGTTGTTCTGCTTGTCGAACAACAGGCTGGGGCCCGCGTCCACCTTGCCGGCCAGTTGCGGGTTGCCGTCGTCCACCCCGGTGTCGATGACCGCGACCCGCACGCCGCTGCCGGTGGTCTTCCCGCCCTGCCACAACTCGTCCAGCAGCAGCCGCTGGAGGGACCACGGCACGGTCTGCACGTCGGGGGCGGGCCTGGGGCAGTCACCGGCGGAGGCCAGCCCGGGCCCGTCCGCGTACGCCGGGGCGGTCAGCGGGCCGCCCAGCACCACGAGCGCGGCCAGCGCCGCGGCCGTCCTACGGAACCCGCGTCCGGACACCCTGCCACCCCTCATGTTCTCCACCCCGTGCCGCGCCACGCGCCGAAGGGCGGGTGCCCGGAAGCCCGGGTACCCGCCCCTGCTGTTCCCGTCCGGGAACGGTCGATCAGCCCTGCCAGAGACCGGCGTTCTTCTTCTCGGTCTGCTGGTAGCTCTGCGCGGCGCTCTCCAGCGAGCTGGAGATCTTGGCGCAGGTGTCCTTCAGGTCCTGGGCGGAGTTGTCCCACTTGGCCTGCTGGGCGTTGTAGCCCTGCTGGGCCTGGCCCTGCCAGCCCTGGGAGATCTTGACGACCTCCTTGCGCAGGTCGGACAGCATCTGCTCGATCTTGTTGGCCGAGTTCTGCACGTCCTGCGACGCCTGGTGCAGGGTCTGGAAGTTGACGAGAATGTGGTCGGACACAATGTCTCCTTGACGAAGATGCGGAGCACCCGGCGCTCAGCCGCGGGCACCCCGGCGGGCGGACGGTCGGAACAGAGTGGTGATCAGCGCTTCGACGATCAGCCCTGCGGGCCGAACAGCGACTTCTGCTCCTCTTCGGCGCTCGCGTAGTGCTTGGTGGTCAGCTCGATCGCGTGCTTGATCGCGGTCAGCGATTCCTTCAGCTTCTTGACGTCCTCGTTGACCTGCGTCTGCAGGGACTTGTAGGCGTCGGCCGCCTGGCCCTTCCAGCCGCCGGTGATGTTGTCGACCGTGGTCTGGAGCGCGGAGCGCTCCTGCTCGATCTGACCGATCGCCGTCTCGATCTTCCCGGCGAAGTCCATCATCTCCTGTGCGGTCACCGTGAACTGGCCGTCACTCATGCTCCACCATCCCCCATGAGACAAACATTGTGTGCACGGAGGGCCCCCAGGGCCCTGCCGCCACATCACCCGTGTGATGTCGAGCAGCACTGTAGTCGGCACACGCAACTCACCCAACATCGAGCGCTGAGTAGTTACCAGACCATGACACTGGGGCCAATTCCGTTGCCGGGCCCGGCAGGTCAGGCGTTCTGCGGCTGCGCGGCGCTCTTCGCGGTCAGCGGCGGACCGGCCGGGACCAGGTTCGACCACTCCTTCGGTACCGGCAGCGGCTGGACGTTCTGGTAACCCAATCGGGCCTGGTTGCCACCGGGTTGGTCGTCCGGGTTCTGGGTCGGCTGGCCCCCGGAGCCCGGGGCCGGGGTGCCCTGCTGCGGGCCCGGCGTCTTCGCGGCGCCGCTCGCACCCGGCGTCGGGCTGGGGCCGTGGCCGCCGTCGCCGTTGGCCGGGACGGAGTAGCGCAGGCCGGTCTCGGTGATCAGGAAGTCGGTGCCGGAGCCGTCGGGCGCGGCGGCGTTGGCGCCGGCCGCACCGGCACCCGGCTGGTTGCCGCCGGGCTGGGTGCCGCCGGCCGCGTTGTCCACCGCCCGGTAGAACAGGCCGTGGCCGGGCGTCACGTACGCCGCCCCCGCGCCGTTGTTGTACGCCGCCGGGTAGGAGGTGCCGGCCCAGACGCTGCGCTTGGGCGTGCGCCCGTCGTCGGACATGCCGTCGTAGGTGCTGCAGACGACGAGTCGGGCGTCCTGGCGGTCCTGCCAGTTGTTCACCGGCGCACCGGACTTCATCGGCCAGTCGTCCGGGGTGTCGGGCAGCTTCACGTCGGTGTTGAACCTGGACTGGTCGTCCGGGGTCATGTCGTCGCTGCGCGGCCGCTTGTCCTGGTCGTACTTGTAGAGCACCTGGTAGGCCGGGTTCTGCCGGATCAGCTCCGCCTGGAAGGGGGTGATCAGGAAGAGGCCGTCCTTGCCGACCACGTAGTTGCGGTCCTGGTAGTGCACCAGCCGACCGATCCGACGGTCCGCCGCGTTGCCCAGGTTCACACCGGAGTTGGCGCCCTGGCTGTCGGTCATCCCCTTGACGTCCGGGAAGACGATCGGGCTGGCGTTCACCAGGGTGTCCAGCCACTCCCGCTTGACCCGCTGGGGCACCGCGTTGGGCCCGAAGACCGCGGTGATCAGCGCCCTGCGCTCCTTGTCGTCCGACTTCGGGCCGATCACGTGCTTGCGGCCCTGCGCGTCGACCAGGAACACCGGCGCGGCGCCCCCGGCGGACTGGCCCGACGTGGTCGAGACCTGCTGCTCGTCCGCCTGTTGCACCAGCATCAGCTGGTCCGGGCCGAGCATCCGGTCCTTGGCGGCCAGCGCCGCCGCGTCCGGGCCCGCCGCCACGAACACCGCCTGGTTGACGGTCTCCTGCTTGTCGTCCGAACCCGGCCGGTCGCAGACCGACCACTTCATCGGCCGGCTCGCGTTGTCCTTGCTCGGCAACTTGTCGGGGGCGTACGGGATCCCGATGGTCGGACCGTGGTTGGGGTAGCGGTCCAGCACCCCGTCGTCGACCACCACGACCTTGGCGTCCGCCGGCAGCACCAGCCGTGCCGAGGACATGTTGAGCACCTGGTGCAGCCGCTTGGTCCTGCCGTCCGGATCCGTCAACACCACGTAGCGGGTGGTCGACTGCTTGCCCTGGACGATGTTCTTGCCGTTGTCCCACTGCAGCGGAGCCGCGGGCTTGAACACCCCCCACAGGCCGAACCCGGCCACCACCACCGCCCCGACCAGCACGCTCGGCAGCACCGCCTTCACCGGGCGCGGCGCGTCCTCGTCGCTGCCGCCGCCGGAGGGCAGCAGGAACGCCCCCACCGTGCGTTTGCGCGCGAAGGTGTACGCGTTCAGCTCGTCCCGGCGCGATGCCATCCTCGTCGTCCCCCTCTGTCAGACGTGTGCCAGACGTGGTCGGCCTCCCGTCGGCCCGACCGGCCCCGTGGTCCGCACCCGCCGGGCGGGATCCGGCCCGAACCCTCTACGATGCGGCAGCAGACGGTGAGTACGGTACGGGTACGGTCCGCGAACCAGCCAGCCGGGCCGCGACAACGGATCAGAGAGGGCCACCGGGGGATGCCAAGCCAGACCGCTCCAGAACGCCGCGGTACCGCGGGCGGCGGGAGGTCGCGCCGGTCCGGACGGGCCCGACGCGGCGGCCCGCCCGCCGAGTCCGCGGCCGTCCGCCCGCCCACGACGGGCGGCGCAGGCGGCGCCGTCCAGGTGCGCGTCAACCCCCGACCCGGGCTGCTCGGCGGCCGGTTGAAGCTCCAGCAGCTCGTCCTGGTCGAGGTCGCGGTCGCCCTGGTCGCGGTCGGCTGGACGATCAGCCGCCCGGTCGCGGCCGGCTTCGGCGCGGTCTCGCTGGTCCTGCTGGTGCTGGCGCTCGTCCCGCTGCGTGGCCGCACCATCCCGGAGCTGCTGCAGGTGCGCTCGGCCCTCAAGTCCCGCCGCAGGCAGGCGAAGTCGCTGCTGCCGCCGCCCGGCACCGACCCGGCCCTGGCGCCCGCACTGGAGCTCGAACCCGGGCTGCGCACCTGCACCCACGCCACCGAGGCCGACTTCGGCGGCCGCCCGGTCCGCCGGGAGACCGGCATGGTCGGCGACGGCACCTTCCTCAGCTCGGTGCTGCTCGTCCAGGCCAAGGACCAGCCACTGCGCCCGGTGCGCACCGCGCTGCCGCTGCCGCTGGACGTCATCTGCTCGGCGCTCACCGTGGACGACATCACCCTGGAGTCGGTGCAGCTGGTCCAGCACACCCAGCCCGCCCCGGCCCCGCACCTGCCCGAGCAGTCGCTGGCCGCCCGCGCCTACCGCGAACTGCCGGACGGCACCTCGACCCCCGGACTGCGGCTCACCTGGGTCGCCCTCAAACTCGACCCGGAACGCGCGGCCACCGCCGTCCGGGCCCGCGGCGGCGGCGAGGAGGGCGCCCGCAAGGCGCTCCAGCGGGTCACCGACCAGCTGGCCGGGCGGCTCAACAGCGCCGGGTTCAACGCCACCGTGCTGGACGAGCGCGAACTGATCGCCGCCCTGGCCATCGCCACCTGCGCCAACCCGATCGCGGTGGCCGGGCGCCAGGGCACCGGCAGCGGCGGCGGCACCACCCGCCGCACCCAGGAGGGCAACCGCTTCTGGCGGATCGACGACCGCTGGCACAGCACCTACTGGATCTCCCGCTGGCCGCAGCTCAGCCGCCCCGGCGGCGCACCCGGCCGGATCGGCGCACCGGACCTGGTCAACCTGATCACCGGCTCCCCCGCACTGGCCAGCACCTTCAGCCTCACCGCCGGGCACGGCACCGGCGGCTCGGTGACCGTCAGCGGGCACCTGCGGGTGACCGGGCGCAGCGAGAGCGAGGTCGGCCAGGTCGGCCGCCAGGTGGAGGCCCGGGCGCAGAGCACCGGCCTCGGGCTGGTCCGGCTCGACCTCGAACAGGCCCCCGGCATGCTCGCCACCCTGCCGCTGGGAGGAGCTTCCTGATGGCGTACCAGACCTATCCGGCCCCCGGCCCGCAGCCCGGTACCGAGCAGCGGCGGACCAGGCCGCGGATCCTGCCCGGCTTCGGGCTGCGCGGACCGCGCCGGGAGAAGCACGTGCTGGAGGCCGCCGACCTCGCCGCACTGGCCTTCCCGGTCGGCGACGACGGCGTGGTGATCGGCGTCGACCCGCAGGGCCTGCCCGCGGTGCTCGGCCTGTTCCGCCCCAGCTCCTACGACCTGGTGCTGGTCGGCGGCATCTGGACGGCGCAGGTCATCGCGCTGCGGGCGGCCGCGATCGGCGCCCGCGTCGCGGTGGAGACCGCCCGCGCGCAGCTCTGGGGCCCGATGGCGCAGGCCGCGGGCGGCGGCCAGCCGTGCGTGACGATCCACCAGGTCGGGCGGCTCGGCCCGCAGGGCGCCTCGGTGGCCTCGCCCGTCCTGGTGGTGCGCGACCTCGGCGCCCGCCCGCCGCGCAGCCGGCTCTCCGCCGCGCCCTGGCAGACCACCCTGACCCTGCTGCCCTACCTGGGGCCGAACGCCTCCCGGGTGCTCAACGCGGCCGATCTGGTCGGCGTGCAGCGGATCTCCCCGCAGGAGGCGGAGCTGACCGGCCGGGTGCTGTCCCTGCCGTCGGAGGACGTGGCCGCGCTGCCCACCCTCGGCGACGACCTCACCCTGTGGGCCACCCGGATGCGGCGTCAGTACGTCCGGGCGGTGGCCGGGCAGGCCGAACAGCAGGTGCTCGGAGGCCCGCGCCGGATGGACTGACGGGCGCTTCCGGGCCGGTCGATCCCGGTCCGGAACCGAAGCCGCCTTCAACAGGGGCAGCCGAACGGCCTAGTCTTTGTTGCGGCAACGGCACCGCTGAACAAGCGGCGGCGAACACGAGGGAGCCCTAGTGAGCAGCGATCGGGACGGCGTCTACGTCGGCGACAACGCGGCGGAGGACGACGACGACTGGTCCGACGCGCCCGATTACACTCCCCCGTCCTGGTACGTGCAGTCGGCTCCGGCGGCGCCCGCGGCCGGGCAGGCTCCGGCGGCCGAGTCGGCGGTTCCCGGGGACGGGCCTGCTCCGGCTCCGGCTCCCGTTGCCGCTCCGGCGGCCGCTTCCGCTCCGGCGGGCGAACAGGCGCCCGCGCCCGGGGCACAGCCGCCTGCGCCGGCTCCCGCGCAGCCCCCGACCCAGGTCCCCGCTCCGGCTCCGGCGGCCGAGTCCGGCGCGGCGGCACCCACAGCGGTTCCGCCGGTCCCGCCCGTCCAGGCCGAGGCGCAGCACGTGCCGTTCCCGGCCGCGGTTCCGACACCGGCGCCGACACCGGCGCCGACGCCGGCCGTGACGCCGGAGCAGCCGCACGCTCCCGCTGCTGCGGCCTGGCCGCCCGCGGCGGAGGCCCCGGCCCAGCCGCAGCCCTACCCGGCGCCCGCACCGGCACCGGCGCCCGCTCCGGTGCCGCAGCCGGCGCAGCCCGTACCGCCGCAGAACTTCGCGCAGCCGCCGGCCCAGCCGGTGCCCGGTCAGCCGGCGCCGGGTCCGCAGGCGCCGGGTCCGCGGGCGCCGCACGATCCGCAGCCCGGGTGGGATCCGCAGGCCGCGTGGGCCGCCCAGTCGCAGCCGGGCCAGCCCGCACAGCCCGGCCAGCAGCACCCCGCGCAGCCCGTCCAGCCGCAGTCCGGCCCGGTCGACCCGCGCCAGGGGGGCTGGCCGCAGCCCGGCGCCTACCAGCCGCCGGCCGCGCCCCAGCCCGTGCAGCCCGGCCAGCCCGTGCAGCCGGCCCAGCCGCAGCCGCCGGGCCCCGCGCAGCCCTGGCCGCCGCAGGGCGCCGCCACGCCGCCGCCCGCCGCGTTCCAGCAGGCCGCCGCGCCGCAGCAGACCGCGCACGGCGCCCCGCTCGGCTACACGGCCGCCGTCGAGCTGTCCTCGGACCGGCTGCTGCGCAGCCAGCCCAAGCAGCAGCGCCAGCAGCCGCGGTTCCAGTTCGGCGGCAAGGCCGCGGCGGCCGAGAAGGCCCGCAAGCTGGAGATCATCCGCACGCCGGTGCTGAGCTGCTACCGGATCGCGGTGATCAGCCTCAAGGGCGGGGTCGGGAAGACCACGACCACCACGGCGCTCGGCGCGACCCTGGCCAGCGAGCGCCAGGACAAGGTGATCGCGATCGACGCCAACCCGGACGCAGGCACCCTGGGCCGCCGGGTCAAGCGCCAGACCGGCGCGACCATCCGCGACCTGGTGACGGCGATCCCGCACCTGCGCAGCTACATGGACATCCGTCAGTTCACCTCGCAGGACCTGAACTCGGGCCTGGAGATCCTGGCGAACGACGTCGACCCGGCCGTCTCGACCACCTTCAACGACTCGGACTACCGCCAGGTCATCGAGGTGCTGGGCCGCCAGTACCCGATCATCCTGACCGACTCCGGCACCGGTCTGCTGTACAGCGCGATGCGCGGGGTGCTGGACCTCGCCGACCAGCTGATCATCGTCTCCACCCCCAGCGTGGACGGTGCCTCCAGCGCCTCGACGACCCTGGACTGGCTCTCCGCGCACGGCTACGCCGACCTGGTGCAGCGCAGCATCACGGTGGTCTCCGGGGTGCGCGAGACCAGCAAGATGATCAAGGTCGAGGACATTGTCGCGCACTTCCAGACCCGCTGCCGCGGCGTCGTCGTGGTGCCCTTCGACGAGAGCCTGGCGGCCGGTGCCGAGGTCAACCTCGACATGATGCGGCCCAAGGTCCGCGAGGCGTACTTCGAGCTGGCCACCCTGGTCGGCGAGGACATCGTCCGGGCCCAGCAGGCCGCCGCCCAGCAGGCCGGCTGGCAGCATCAGGCACAGGCCGGCTACCAGCAGGGCCAGCCCCAGCCGTACGCCGACCCGCAGCAGGCCGCCGCCCAGCCCGCGCCCGGCGCGCCGTGGGGGGCGCAGCCCGGCCAGCCCGCGCCCCCGCCCGGCTACGGCTGGCCCCAGCCCTACGCCGACCCGCAGCAGCAGGCTCCCCAGCCCCCGCCGCCGCCCGGGTACGGCTACCCGCCCCAGCAGCAGCCGCCGGGCTACGGTTACCCGCCGCAGCAGCAGCCGCCCCAGCAGTAGGACGACGAAGGGCCCGCCGACCAGGAGTCGGCGGGCCCGCTGCCGCAGTGCCGGACGGAAACCGGCGCCGGAAGCCGGCGTCGGCCGTCAGTCGGCGTCGGTCAGCTCACGCGCGCGCTTGACGTCGTCGGCCATCCGGTCGAGCAGCGCCTCGATGGAGTCGAACTTCTCCATCCCGCGCAGGTAGGCCAGGAAGTCCACGGCCACGTGCAGCCCGTACAGGTCCAGGCCGACCCGGTCGATGGCGTACGCCTCGACGGTGCGGGCCGTGCCGTCGAAGGTCGGGTTGGTGCCGACCGAGATCGCCGCCGGCATCCGCTCGCCCCGGGCGGTCAGCCAGCCCGCGTACACGCCGTCGGCCGGGACGGCGCTGTGCGGCACGGTCTCCACGTTGGCGGTCGGATAGCCGAGCTCGCGGCCGCGCTGCGCGCCCCGCACCACCACACCCTCGACCCGGTGCGGCCGGCCGAGCACCTCGTTGGCGCCGGCCATGTCCCCGGACTCGACCAGGCGGCGGGTCAGGCTGGAGGAGAACGGCTCGCCGTCCCCGGCGGTGCCGCACACCTGCAGGTCCACCACCTCGACCTGGAAGTCGTCCGCCCGGCCCAGCTCGGTGAGCAGCGCGACGTCCCCGGCCGCCTTGTGCCCGAAGCGGAAGTTGGGGCCCTCGATGACGACCCGGGCGCGCAGCGCGTCCACCAGCACCTGCTGGACGAAGGTCTCCGGGGACTCGTTGGAGAACTCGGTGGTGAACGGCAGCACCAGCACCGCGTCCACGCCGAGTTCGGCGATCAGCTCGGCCCGGCGCGGGTGCGGCGCGAGCAGCGGCGGGTGGCTGCCGGGGCGGATCACCTCGCGCGGGTGCGGGTCGAAGGTCACCACGACCGAGGGCAGGCCGAGTTCGCGGGCCCGCTCGACCGCCTGCCCGATGATCAACTGGTGCCCGCGGTGCACCCCGTCGAACGAGCCGATGGTGACGACGCTGCGTCCCCAGTCAGCGGGGATCTCCTCCAGGCCACGCCAGCGCTGCACCCGACTGCTCCTCGTTCCGTACGGTGCGTACCCTCGGCACGCTCAAACGCTCAAAACCCGAACCCCTATAGCGTGCCATGCGCCTGCCCCGGCTCAGGCACCGGAATGGGGGTTGAGCGCACCGGTGCGCGCGGGGCCGGCGCCGGGGTGGTCCGCTCGGCCTCGGCGGCGGCGTACTGCGGGTCACGTCCGGCCGCCACCAGGGCCCGCATCCGGGCCAGCCGGGGGCCGTCGGGCGCGGTCGGGGCGGCGTCACCCGGCCACTGGGCGAGCAGTTGGGCGAAGGCCGCGGAGCGCCCGGCGCAGCGCACCAGCAGGTCGTCCGCGTCGGCCAGGCCCGGGGTGGCGCGGGCCAGCACGGCGCGGGCCCGGGCCGGGTTCTCGGCCGCGCAGTGCTCGGCGAGGCGTTCCACGGCGGCGGTGAGCACCGCCCGGTCGGTCTCGGCGGCGAGCAGCGCGTCCAGCAGTTCGCAGCGCAGCGCGTCCGCCGCCGGGTCGGCCACCGGGGCCGACAGCACCTCGGCGAACGGCCGGCGGACCGCCGTCGTCCGGGCGGCCAGCGCGGCTCCGAGCAGCACCCGCAGTTCCAGCCGGGTGGTCGGCCCGTCGATCGCGGCCTGCCGCAGGCGCCGGCCGAGGTAGTCGACGGCGATTGGCCCGGCCAGCTCCGGCTGCTCGCGCAGCAGCCGGGCGGCCAGTTCGGCGCCCCTGCGGACGGCGACCGGGGCGCGGGCGTCGGCGAGCACCCGCAGGGTCTCGGCCGGGGCCGTGCCGGGGGCCACCAGCCGGTCGGCGAGCGCGGCGAGGACGGGCTCCGGGTCGCTCTCCAGGGCCGGAGCCAGCGCGTACGGGGTGAGGAAGGCGTCGCCGCCCGCCCGGTGCAGCGCGAGCGCGGCGTCCAGGTACCCGGACCGGGTCGCCGGGTCGCCGACCAGCAGGGCCAGGGCGGCGCCGTGCAGGCCCGGTTCGTCCTCGCGGGCGAGCAGGGTGAGCGCGCTGAAGCGCAGCAGTTCGGCCCCGGCCCCGGCGGCGTGGGGGGCCGTCCGCAGCGCGTGCACGGCAGCCGCGACGTGCCGTTCGGGCCGCCGGTCGTGGCTCCAGCGGTCCACCGCGCGGCAGAGCGCGGACGGCTCCTCGGCGGCGAGCACGCTGAGCAGCGCGTCGGCCCTCGGGTGCGCGGCGGCGGCCAGCGCGTCGGCCAACTCGTCCAGGGCCAGCCGCCGGTGGGCGTACAGCAGGTCCTGGGCGATGTCGGCGACCCCGACCCCGGGGCGGCCGGGCAGTCCGCCCGGGTCGTCGAACCAGGCGCAGAGCAGCGGGAACACCGCGACGGGGTCGGCGCGCAGCCGTTCGGCGACCGCGCCGAGGAAGCGCTGCTCGGGGCCGTCGGCGGCCACCAGGCGGCGCAGCAGGGGGAGTTCGGCCTCCACGGGCAGGCCGAGGCCGGCCCAGAACTCCGGGCCGAAGCGGACCGGCCCGTCGAGCGCCCGCCCGTCGAGCGCCCGCCCGCCACCCGCGTCGGCGGCCCGCTCGGCGATCCGGCGGGCCAACTGGTCGAGCAGCGCCCGGTGTTCGACGGGGTCGGGGCTGGCGGCGAGCCCGGCGGTGAGCAACCGGGCCGCCCACCAGGCGGGTTCGCTGCCCGGCGGGCGCAGGTCCAGCGCGCGCCAGATCCGGTGCAGCCACGGGTCCAGGGCGGGCGCGCCCCAGGTCTCGGCGACCCTGCGCAGCGCGGCGGCGACCGGACCGATCCGGTGCCGGGGGACGGCCGGGCCGGAGCCCTCCGGCCCGGGCAGGGTGTCCTCCGCCTCGCCGAGGAGCATCCGCAGCGCCGCCTCCAGGTCCAGGTGCCACCCCTGCAGCCAGTCGGCGAACTCCCCGTGGGCGAAGCGGAATCCGGGCCCGGCGGGGACGAACAGCCCCTCGGCGAGCACGGCCGTGGCCCAGCCGCCGTCGACCGGGAAGAGTTCCTCGAAGGCCTCCCGGCCCAGCGCGCCCGGCTCCTCGCCGAGCATCCGCCGGGCCGCCTCGTGCACCCGCCCGGCCACCGCCGCCGCGAGCCGGCGCACCCGCCGCTGGCGCGGTCCGGCGGCCCGGGCGGCGCCCCGGCGGTGCGCCCCGGGTCGCCGCGGTCGGCCGTCCTCGGCGAGCCGCTGGGCCACCCGCAGGCAGCGAAGATCCAGATGGGCGCCGAAGAGCTCACCGCGCCCCGCCGGATCGTCGTGCACGCCCTCGGCCCACAGTTCCCCGGCCAGCCGGACGGCCAGCGGGTGCCGGGCGTCCTCGGCGGCACCGGGGCGGCCCGGCGGCAGCCCGTAGCGGCGGCGCACCCGCTCGGCCGCCTCGGCGGGCAGCGGGCCGAGGCGCTGCCCCGCCAGGGTCGGCGCGCCCGGGCCCGCGCCGTCCATCCGTACGGTGGGGGCGCTGGCCAGGTCGCCGTCCGGTCCCGGTTCCCCCGGACGGGGGACGCCGGGCGGGCCGCTGCCCCACGGCTCGGCCGCCAGGCGCTCCCAGACCTCCTCGCCGCAGGCCGTCAGCAACCGTGCCCCGCAGCCGGTCAGCCACTGCCCGGCGCCGCGCAGCCAGCGCGGGTCCAGGTCGGCCGGGGCCTCCTCGGGGCCGTCCAGGATCACCAGCAGCGACCGTCCGGCCGCCGCGCACAGCGCCGCCACCGGTTCCGGCGCGGGCGCCGGTACGCCCAGTTCGGCCGCGGCGGCGGCCAGCGCCCGTTCCACCGGTTCGGCGAGCGAACGGTCCTCGGCGCGCAGGTCGTCGCCGCGCAGCCACAGGGTGGGCAGCGGCCGGGTGCCGCCGGAGCGGCGGACGGCGAGCGCGGCCAGTTCGGTGGAGCGCCCGCTGCCGGGGGCGCCGACCAGGACGGTGACGGTCGCCTCCGGCTCGTCGCTGGTGGGCCCGTCCGGCCGGTCGACCCGGTCGGCGGCCAGCCCGGCCACCCGGTCCGGCCCGGCACCGGCGGCGGCCAGCTGGGAGGCGGACAGCCGCAGCACCCCGGCCAGGTTCAGCGCGGGCCCGTACCCGGGCACCGCCGCCGCGTTGCGCGCCAGCAGCCCTGCCAGCGCCTCCGCGACCACTGCCCCGCCCCCGGCGGTAACGGCCGACAGTGCCCCACCCCCGGCCGGGACCGCCGTCAACCCCCCGCCGCGCAGGGCGGGCGCGGCCAGCGCCACCACCGCGCCGCTGCGGGCGTCCAGCACCGGAGAGCCGGCCGGCACCACGACCCCGCCCACCGCCGGCACGTCCAGCACCAGCACCCCGGCCGGCGGGTGCCCGCCGTACGCCGCGCCGCCGACGCCAAGCAGCCCGCAGCGCAGCACGACCGCCGGGCCGTCGTCCCCGGTGAGCGCGGGCAGCAGCACCTCCTGCCCGGCGCCCACCGCGGCCACCGCGGCCACCGGCAGCGGCGGCACCGGCAGCCCGCCGACCGCGTCGGTGCGCAGCAGGGCGAGCCCGTGCTCGGGCAGCGGCAGCACCGCGTCCGGGCCGAGCACCCGGGTCTGCCCGCCGGGGGTGTGCAGCACCACCCGGTCCAGGCCCGCCACGGCCTCGTGCGCGGTGAGCACCCCGCCCTGCGGGTCGGCGACGAACCCTAAGCCGTGCAGCCGCCCGTTGAGGTCGCGGATCCGCAGCAGGTACCGCCCCGGATCGCCCTCCGCAAACCCCATGAACGCCCCCTCGACCTCGCTCGGGCCTGTCGCCCGCTCGCCGCCGGGAGCCTGCCCGCCGGGGCGGCGCCCCCACCGCTCCCGCGCCGCTCACCACGGTCGTTCACCTCGTGCGCTCCCCCGGGCGGGTGACGCCCTCCGTTCGGGTGAACGGCCCGCAAAGGTGAACCCCCGCCGGGATTCCCGACGGGGGTTCACACACGAACGACCGGCTCAGCCGACGACCGGCTCGGCCGGAGACGACCGGCTCAGCCGACGAACACCGCGACCGGCTTCGCCTGGCCGCCCTTCTCCTCGACCAGCGCGAGGAAGCGCCCGTCCGGCCCGAACACCGCGATCGGCCCGTCCACGCCCAGCCCGGGCGCCTTCAGCCGGGCGCCGTGGGACAGCTTCTGCGCCGAGTCCTCGTCCAGGTCCCAGCGCGGGAAGGCGGCCGCCGCGGCCTGCGCGATCGGCAGCACCTCCAGCGGCGCGGCGGGCTCGCCGGTGACGGCGGCCTCCAGCTGCTCCAGGGTGCGCGCCGACTCCACCCCGTACGGCCCGACCTTGGTGCGGCGCAGCGCCGTCAGGTGCCCGCCGACGCCCAGCCCGGCGCCCAGGTCGCGGGCCAGCGCCCGGATGTAGGTGCCGGAGGAGCACTCGACGGTGACGTCGAGGTCGATCACCGGCGTGCCGTCCCCGGCGACCGCCGCGCGCTGCTCGTGCACGGTGAAGGAGTGGATCGTGGTCGGCCGGGCCGCGAGCTCGAAGTCCTCGCCCTCGCGCACCCGCGCGTACGACCGCTTGCCGTCGATCTTGATCGCGCTGACCTTGGACGGCACCTGCATGATCTCGCCGGTGAGCGCGGCGATCCCGGCGTCGATCGCCTCCCGGGTGACGCCCTGCGCCGGGGTCGAGGCGGTGACCTCGCCCTCGCGGTCGTCGGTGACGGTGGTCTGGCCGAGCCGGACGGTCGCCTCGTAGGTCTTGGCGGTCAGCATCAGGTGGCCGAGCAGCCGGGTGGCCCGCTCGACGCCGATCACCAGCACACCGGTGGCCATCGGGTCCAGCGTGCCGGCGTGCCCGACCTTCCTGGTGCCGGCCAGCCACCGCATCTTGGCGACGACCCCGTGGGAGGTGATGCCCTCGGGCTTGTCGACGATCACCAGGCCGTCCGGGCCGGTGCCTTTGCGCTTCATCGAGTTCTTTCTCTAAGACGTGCAGGAGCCCTCAACGTACCGGCCGCAGCGCACCCCGGAACCGCTCCACCACCGCGCCGACGTCCTCCCGGGCGCTGAACCCGGCCGCGAAGACGTGACCGCCGCCGCCCAGTTCGGCGCAGGCGGCGGCCACGTCGACCGCGCCCTTGGAGCGGGAGGAGCCGCGCAGGGTGCCGTCCGGGTCCTGCTTGAGCACCAACGCCACCTCGGCCTCGGCCGGCCGGCGCAGGATGTCGATCAGCCCCTCGATCTCCTCGACGGTGACGCTGAACAGCGCCAGGTCCTGGTACGGCACCCAGGTCCACACCAGGCCCAGCCCGTCGGCCGCGTCCGGCTCGTAGACGGCCCGGTCCAGCGCGGCCGCGAGCACCTTGAGGTAGCCGAAGGAGGAGGTGTCCCACAGCTGCCGGGAGATCAGGTCGTGCCGGATGCCGGTGGCCAGCAGCCGCCCGGCGAGTTCGTGGGTCGCGGGCGTGGTGGCCCGGTACTTGAAGGAGCCGGTGTCGGTGGCGACCCCGGTGTACAGGCAGGTGGCCAGGGACTGGTCGAGTTCGACGCCGAGCCGGCGCAGCAGTTCGTCCACCAGCACGGCGGTGGCCGGCGCGGACGGGTCGATCAGCTGGTGGGTGCCGAAGCCCGGGTTGGAGGCGTGGTGGTCGAACACCACCAGGACGGGCGCGGCGAAGGCCTTGTCGTGCAGCAGGCCCAGCCTGCTCTGCGCGGCGACGTCAAAGCAGAGCACCAGCTCCGGCACGTCCGGCACCTCGGCGGCGGGCACGATCAGCTCCTGGCCGGGCAGGAAGGCCAGCGACTCGGGCACGACCTGCGGGTCGTCGCCGAAGGAGACCCGCACCTGCTTGCCCAGCGCGCGCAGCGCCAGGGCGGCCGCCAGGGAGGAGCCCAGCGCGTCGCCGTCCGGGCAGATGTGGCAGATCAGGTCGATCGAACGGGCCCGCCCGATCTCCGCCACCACCTGCTGCCAGACCAGCTCGAAGCCGCTCTCCTCGGTGCGCGGCCCGGGGAGCGCCGCGAGGGCACCCTCCACCGTGCTGGTGGAGGGCGCCCCCGTGGTCGATCCGGCTCGCGAGGCGGCCTGCGCCGACTCACCCGCCATGACTACTCGTCCTCGTCGTCACGCTCGGACGCCGGCACCCGGTACGGGTCCGCGTCGCCGGCGTAGGTCGCGCCCGCGGCGGTGGTGCGCACCGCCGCGTCGATGGCCTTCGCCCGGTCGAGCAGGTCGTCGATGTTCCGGGCGTTCTCCGGCAGGGCGTCCGCGACGAAGGTCAGCGTCGGGGTGAAGCGCACCCCGATCTTGCCGACCTCGGAGCGGATCACGCCCTTGGCGCTCTCCAGCGCGGCCGCGGTGGCCTCGCGGTCGGTCTCGTCGCCGAAGACGGTGTAGAAGACGGTGGCCTCGCGGAGGTCGCCGGTCACCCGGGTGTCGGTGATGGTCACGAACCCCAGTCGCGGGTCCTTGATCCGCCGCTCCAGGGTCTGGGCGACGACCACCTGGATGCGGTCGGCGAGCTTGCGCGCCCTAGCGGTGTCGGTCACGTTGCCTCCTCGTGCAGTGGGCCCGGTACCCGGGCGAGCTGCGCACCCGTCGGGGCCCATGCCCCAAAGTACCGGCCCGCGCCCGGCCTTGCGGGCGCTCTCGGTCCTGATCCGTGTGAGAACGGCGACTTCCGCCGGCCGGCTCCACGGTCCTCATTCGTCGTCGTCGTTGTGGTAGCGCCTCCTCGCGGAGAGGAGCTGCACCTCGGGGCGGCCGGCGACCAACCGCTCACAGCTGTCCAGGACCTCGGTGACGTACCCGGCTTCGCCGGAGACCACCGCCAGGCCGATCTCGGCCCTGCGGTGCAGGTCCTGGTTCCCGGTCTCGGCAGCGCACACGCTGTACTTGCGCTGCAGTTCGGCCACGATGGGCCGCACGATCGAACGCTTCTCCTTGAGCGAGTGGACGTCGCCCAGCAGCAGGTCGAAGGTGAGTGTTCCCACGAACATGTGTGACAGGTCTCGCCGACCTGGAAGGCCTCGGGGGAGGCGCGGGCCCGGACCGGGCCCGCGCCGGGACCGTCGGAAGCTGACTTCCGAACACCCCGGACCCTACACAGCGAGACCGGGGCCGGTCGACGGAAATACCACCCGTCGACCGGCCCCGGTTGACACCGACTAGGCGCGCGGCTTCTCGCGCATCTCGTAGGTCTCGATGATGTCCTCGACCTTGATGTCGTTGAACGACCCCAGGGTGACACCGGCCTCGAAGCCCTCGCGGACCTCGGTCGCGTCGTCCTTGAAGCGGCGCAGACCCTCGATCGAGAGGTTCTCCGCCACGACCTTGCCGTCGCGCAGCAGGCGGGCCTTGGCGTTGCGGCGGATGATGCCGTCGCGGACCAGGACACCGGCGATGTTGCCGAACTTGGAGGAGCGGAAGACCTCGCGGATCTCCGCGGCGCCGAGGCGCACCTCCTCGTACTCCGGCTTGAGCATGCCCTTGAGGGCGTTCTCGATCTCCTCGATCGCCTGGTAGATGACCGAGTAGTACCGGACGTCCACGCCTTCCTTCTCGGCCGCGGCGCGCGCACGGCCTTCGGCGCGCACGTTGAAGCCGATGATGATGGCGTCCGAGCCCATCGCCAGGTCCACGTCGGACTCGGTGATGGCACCCACACCGCGGTGCAGGACCCGGAGCTCGACCTCCTCGCCCACGTCCAGCTTGACGAGGGCGTCCTCGAGGGCCTCGACCGAACCGGAGACGTCACCCTTGATGATGAGGTTGAGCTGCTCGATGGAGCCGGCGGCGATGGCCTTGTCCAGGTCCTCCAGGGACACCCGGACCCGACGCTGCGCGAAGGCGGCGTTGCGGTCGCGGGCCGAGCGCTTCTCGGCGATCTGGCGGGCGGTGCGGTCCTCGTCGACGACGATGAAGCTGTCGCCGGCGCGGGGCACCGAGGTCAGACCGAGCAGCAGCACCGGACGGGACGGGCCGGCCTCGCTGAGGTTGTTGCCGTTCTCGTCCAGCATGGCGCGGACGCGGCCGTAGGCGTCGCCCACGACGATCGAGTCACCGACGCGGAGGGTACCGCGCTGGACCAGGACGGTCGCCATGGCGCCGCGGCCCTTGTCCAGGTGGGCTTCGATCGCAATACCCTGCGCGTCCTGGTCGGGGTTGGCCCGCAGGTCGAGCGAGGCGTCCGCGGTCAGGACCACGGCCTCCAGCAGCTGGTCGATGTTCAGACCCTGGCGCGCGGAGATGTCGACGAACATGGTGTCGCCGCCGTACTCCTCGGCCACCAGGCCGAACTCGGTCAGCTGGCCGCGGACCTTGGTCGGGTCGGCGCCCTCGACGTCGATCTTGTTGACGGCGACCACGATCGGCACACCCGCGGCCTTGGCGTGGTTCAGCGCCTCGACCGTCTGCGGCATGACACCGTCGTTGGCCGCGACCACCAGGATCGCGATGTCGGTGGACTTGGCACCACGGGCACGCATGGCGGAGAACGCCTCGTGACCCGGGGTGTCGAGGAAGGTGATCGGGCGCTCTTCGCCGTTCACGATCGTCGCCACCTGGTAGGCACCGATGTGCTGGGTGATGCCACCGGCCTCGCCGGCCACCACGTTGGACTTGCGGATCGCGTCCAGCAGGCGGGTCTTACCGTGGTCGACGTGACCCATGACGGTGACGACCGGCGGGCGCGGGGCCAGCTGGTCCTCGTCGCCCTCGTCGGCACCGAAGTCGATGTCGAACGACTCCAGCAGCTCGCGGTCCTCGTCGTCCCGGCTGACGATCTCCAGCTGGAAGCCCATCTCGCCGGCCAGCAGCTCGAGGGTCGCGTCGGAGACCGACTGGGTCGCGGTGACCATCTCACCGAGGTTGAACATGACGGAGACGAGCGCGGCCGGGTTGGCGTTGATCTTCTCCGCGAAGTCCATCAGCGAGGCGCCGCTCGACAGGCGAACGGTCTGGCCGTTGCCGCGGGGCAGCATCACACCGCCGACGGACGGGGCCTGCATGGCCTCGTACTCCTGGCGCTTCGCCCGCTTCGACTTGCGACCGCGCGCCGGGCGACCGCCCGGGCCACGACCGAAGGCGCCCTGCGTGCCACCACGGGCACCCGGGCCACCGGGACGACCGCCGAAGCCACCGGGACGGGGGCCGAAGCCGCCGCCGCCACCCGGGGCACCGCCACCGGGACGCGGACCGCCGAAGCCGCCGCCACCGGCCGGACGCGAGCCCGGACCGGCCGGACGACCCTGGAAGCCGGGACGGGCACCGCCGGCACCCGGACCACCCGGACGACCGCCGGGGCCACCCGGACCGCGGCCACCCGGGCCCGGACGCGGGCCGGCCGGACGCTGCGGCATCATGCCCGGGTTCGGACGCGGCATGCCGGACGGGGTCGGCCCGCCGGGACGCGGCGCGGCCGGACGCGGCATGCCGTCGGGACGCGGGGCGCCACCGGGACGCGGAGCACCGGCACCCGGCGCGCCACCCGGACGCGGACGGTCGCCGCCCGGACGGGGGGCACCGGCACCCTGGGCACCGGCCGGACGCGGACGGTCGCCACCGGGACGCGGCGCACCGGCACCCTGGGCACCGGCCGGACGCGGACGGTCGCCACCGGGACGCGGACGGTCGCCGCCCTGCGCGCCCGGAGCACCCGGACGGGCACCCGGCGCGCCCGGACGGCGGTCGCCGGGGCGGGCCATGCCGGTCGCGCTGCCCGAGGTGAACGGGTTGTTGCCCGGACGCGGGCCGGCCGGACGCGGGCCCGGACGGGCACCGCCACCGGCCTGGCCGGCCGGGCGCGGGGCCTGGGCGGCCGGACGCGGGGCGTCACCGGCCGGAGCCGGCGAGGAGAACTCGGCCGCGGGAGCAGCCGGAGCCGCCGGGGTGGCGGGACGCGCGGCCGGGCGGGGGCCCGGGGTCGGCGCACCCGTACGCGGGGCGGCGGGGGCGGCCGGAGCCGCGGGCGCGGCCGGAGCGGCGGGAGCCGCGGCCGCAGGGGTCGGACGGGGACCAGGGGTCGCGCCAGGGCGCGGACCCGGGGTCGGTGCACCCGGCTTGGGTGCACCCGCGGCACCTGCCGCGGGCTGGGGCGCCGCGGTCTTCCGCGGGCCCGGCTTGGCAGCGCCACCACCGGTGGGGGCCACACCAAGCGCGTCAGTCAGCTTGCGCACGACCGGCGCCTCGATCGTCGAGGACGCCGAACGGACGAACTCACCGAGCTCGGTCAGCTTGGCCATGACGGCCTTGCTCTCCAAGCCAAGCTCCTTGGCGAGTTCGTAAACCCGGACCTTAGCCACTTCACTCCTGTCTATGAGTCCGGGGGTCTCGTCCGCCGGACTGTCGCTACTTCATGGGCGTACCCATCGCGTACTCATCGCGTACTCATCGAGTGCTCATCGCAATCTCGACCTACTTCCACATCGCGAGGTACCTGACTGGTGCACGGCGCGCGGCTGCCCGAGCGCTGTGCTTGTTGCGGTGGTTCTCTCCGCCGCGGTGAGCGGCGGCCGTCACGGGAGGCGGTCCGCCGAAGGGGCTCCGCCGACCCGCTCCTCGATGAACCCGCGGAGCCGCTCCGTGTCGAGCGCCCCCTGGAGCCGGAAGGCCCGGGGGAACGCCCGACGGCGGACCGCGAGGTCGAGGCAGGCCAGGTCGAGGTGCAGGTGAGCGCCCCGGCCCGGCAGTGCGCCACGGGGATCGGGGACGCAGACGCCCTCGACCGCCGTGACACGCAACAGCTCGTGCTTGGCCGCTCGCTTGCGGCAGCCCACGCAGGTGCGTTCCGGGCGTGCTCGGACGTGCGTCCGGCCAGACGAAGGCAAGTCTACCCCTCCGAAGCGACATGGCGCCGCCCCGTTGATCCCGGAGGACCGGCGGGGACCGCCAGGAACAACACTGACTACTGCACCGACGATTCCTGGGCCTGCCCCTCGGTGTCCGGCCGGATGTCGATCCGCCACCCGGTGAGACGTGCGGCCAGACGGGCGTTCTGCCCCTCCTTGCCGATCGCCAGGGACAGCTGGTAGTCCGGCACGATCACCCGCGCGGAGCGCTGGGCGGCGTCCACGATCTCCACGCTGGTCACCCGGGCGGGGGACAGCGCCGCGGCGACCATCTCGCGCGGGTCCTCGGACCAGTCGACGATGTCGATCTTCTCGCCGTGCAGCTCGCCCATCACGGCGCGCACCCGGGAGCCCATCGGACCGATGCAGGCGCCCTTGGCGTTCAGCCCGGCCCGGCGCGACCAGACCGCGATCTTGGTGCGGTGACCGGCCTCACGGGCGATCGCGGCGATCTCCACGCTGCCGTCCGCGATCTCCGGGACCTCCAGCGCGAACAGCTTCTTCACCAGGCTCGGGTGGGTGCGCGACAACGTCACCGACGGCCCGCGGACACCCCGGCGCACCGCCACGACGTAGCACTTCAGCCGGGTGCCGTGCCGGTAGTCCTCGCCCGGGACCTGCTCCTGCGGCGGCAGGATGGCCTCCAGCTTGCCGATGTCGACCAGCACGTTCTTCGGGTCGTTGCCCTGCTGGACGACACCGGTGACGATGTCGCCCTCCTTGCCCGCGTACTCGCCGAAGGTCTGGTCGTCGGCGGCGTCGCGCAGGCGCTGCATCATCACCTGGATGCCGATGCTGGACGCGATCCGGCCGAAACCGCTCGGGGTGTCGTCGAACTCCTTCGGCTCGACGCCCTCGTCCAGCTCCGCCGGGTCCTCGGTGGCCCACACGGTGACGTGCCCGCTCTTGCGGTCCAGGTGCACCCGGGCGCGGCGGCGCGAGCCCTCGGTGCGGTGGTACGCGGTGAGGAGGGCGGACTCGATGGACTCGACCAGCAGGTCGAAGGGGATGTTCTTCTCGTTGACCAGCGTGCGCAGGGCACTCATGTCGATGTCCACGGCTACGCCTCCTCGTCTTTCGTCACGTTCATGATGGTCGTACGGCGGCCGGCTCATTCGGCGCCGTCGTCCCCCTCGTCGAAGTCGGCGGCCTCGTCCAGGAGCTGCTCGTCGTCCTTGCGGTTGAACTCGACCTGGACCCGTGCCCGAGCCACCTCGGCGTACTCCAGACGGCGCTCCTTCGGACGGCCGCGCCCCTTCACCGGCTGCACCTCGACCAGCGCGCCGTCCTCGTCCGCCTCCAGCACCCGGGCGACGATCTCCCCGCCGTCGACCAGGTGGATCTTGGCCAGCCGGCCCTCCGCGCGCTGCCAGTGCCGGGGCAGCACCAGCGGACGCTCCGCACCCGGCGAGCCGACCTCCAGCAGGTACGGCTCGTCCCCCATCACGTCCGAGGCGTCCAGGGCCTCGCCGACCACCCGGCTGAACTCGGCGATGGTGTCCATGTCCACGCCGCCGTCGGTGTCGACGTCGATCTGCACCTGCCGGCGGTTGCCCGCCCTGGTGACCTTGACGTCCTCCAGGTCCAGTCCGGCCTGGGCGGCCAGCGGCTCCAGCAACGCGCGCAGCCGGTCGGTGTGGGTGGTGCTCATCCGGGTGGACTCCTCGGCCGCGTCTGCTGTTGTCAGGGGTCGCCCCGCGCCCTCCGCGCCCGTCCGGCGCACACCGGGTCACGGCAGCTCGGCCCAAAGCCTAGCCGGTGAAGCCACGAACCACCGATTCCGGACCTCCCCGGACCAGCCGGACGCCACCCACTGCGAGCAAGCTCACACCGGCCCACCCGCCGCACCGGCCCCCCGCAATCGTGGGGATTCTGCGAAGATCGGGCCACCGAGGACGGACAAGGGGAGGCCGTCCTCCCTACCCGCTCCGGAGTGACCCCGATGCAGCCGCCCAGCCGACGGACCTTCCTGGCCCTCGGACTGATCACCCTCACCACCGCCTGCACCGGCACCGACGGGACGGACGCCGCCACCAAGGCCCCCGCCCCCGACCCGGACGCCCCCGTCCGACTGCGCGCCGTCGCCGCCACCGACACCCTGCTGTCGGCCTACGACGCCCTCCTCGGCACCCCCGGCGCCCGGACCGCCCTCCTCCAACCCCTCCGCGCCGAGACCGCCCAGCACCGCGCCGCCCTCGCCCAGGGCATACCGGCCGGCTCCGGCACCCCGACTCCCGGCGCCCCCACCACGGCCCCGAGCACCACCCCCACCCCCACCACCTCTGCAGCCCTGGCCACCCTGGAACGCCAGACCGCCCAGTCCCACCTGGCCGACCTCGACGCCGCCCGGCCACCCCTCGCCCGCCTCCTGGCCTCGATCGCCGCCGCCAACGCGCTCCACGCCACCACCCTCGGCGCCCCGCCCGACCAGCCCGACCCCGCCACCACGCCGATCCCCTCCCCCTCCGCCACCGCCCCCTCGGCCACCTCCCCCGGAACCGCACTGCCCGCCCTCCAACAGGCCCTGAGCGCCGAACACGCCGCCGTCTACGGCTACGGCGTCGTCGGCGCCCACCTCCCCGACGACCAACAATGCGCCGACGCCCGCACCTACTACGCCGCCCACCAAGCCCAACGCGACGCCTGGCAGCGCCTCCTCACCACCCTCGGCACCACCCCCACCCCCGCCGCCGGCGGCTACCAGCTCCCCTTCCCCGTCACCGACGCCCCCACCGCCACCAAGCTCGCGGCCCACCTGGAAACCCGCCTGACCACCGTCTACGCCGACCTCGTGGCCGACCTCCCCACCCCCCACCGCCGAACCGCCGCCACCGCCCTCCGTGACTGCACACTCCGGGCCCAGCACTGGGGCGCCCCCACCACCCCCTTCCCCGGCCTCCCCGACCCCGCCCCCACGGTCACCCCGAGCTGACCCTCCTGGGCGCGCGGGCAACGCCCCGCGCGCCCACCCCCGGGTCACCCACCCTCCCGAAGGCCCACCACCCACCACCAAACCCCCACATCCCCGACAATGGACACGGCACAACCCACGGGGGAGCAACAACCGGAAGGCCGGCATGTCGGGAGCAGCACCACACATCACCGTCCCCACCTGGCTGACGAACAGCGTCACCGCCGGCCACGGCGAAGAGGGCCGCCAGTGGCTGGCCACCCTCCCCGCCAGGGTCGCCACCCACCTGACCCGCTGGGGCCTCACCCTCGAACGCACCCTGGACCCGGGCGGCAGCCTCAGCCTCGTGGCGTACGTCCACCGCGACGACCTCTCCCCCGCGGTCCTCAAGACCGGCCTGGTCACCCCCGAGACCGCCCACGAGCACACCGCGCTCACCCACTGGGCCGGACGGGGAGCCGTCCTCCTCCTGGCCGCCGACCCCGCCGAGGGCGTCCTGCTGCTGGAGCGCCTGCACGGCGAGATCCCGCTGCGCTCGCTCGCCGAGCCCAAGGCCATGCTGGAGGCCACCAGCCTGCTGCACCGCCTCTGGGTGGAGCCGCCCACCGGGAGCGCCCTGCCCACCCTCGCCGACCGGGCCGCGGACACCGCCGCCCGGGTCGCCGAGCACCGCGCCGATTCCGCCGCGGCCGTCGCGCTGCCCCTGCTCGACGAGGCCCTGGCCACCGCCGAGGACCTGACCGGCTCCGCCACCGAGACCTTCCTGCTGCACGGCGACTTCCACCACGGCAACGTCCTCGCCGCCGACCGCGCCCCCTGGCTGGCGATCGACCCCCGCCCGCTGACCGGCGAGCGCGCCTACGACCTGGCCCGGCTCGTCCTGGACCGCGCGGACACCCTGCTCGGCTCCCCCGGTGCCCCCGCCGCCGTCCGCCGACGGCTCCACCAACTCGCCGAGGCCCTCGACGTCGACCGGGACCGGCTGCGCGGCTGGACCCTCTTCCGCGCCGTGGACCTCGCCCTGCGCGACCTGGCCACGGGCCGGCGCGAGGACGCCGAACTGCACCTCGAATTCGCCGGCCACGTCTGAAGAGCACCGACCGGCCAACGCCGACCGATCACCGGTGCGGACCGCCTGAACGGCGCCCGCTACGCCCCGCGCAGCGGCAACCGCGCCCCCATCACCGCGTACAGCCGGTCCGTCGCCGGGAACCGCACCGCCCGGGCCAGGTCCCGGTACCCCAGCGACCGGTAGAGCCGCCGGGCCGGCGTCTCCGCGTCGATCGCCGACAGGATGCTGCGCTCCAGCCCCGACCCCTCGCACAGCAGTCGGATCAGCCGCGAGCCCACCCCCTGCCCCTGGAACTCCGGCAGCACGTGCAGTTCGGTGACCGCGAACACGTCGTCCAGCCAGTCCGCGTGCCCCCGGGCGCTCAGGTACGGCTCGATGACCGTGCTCCACCAGTGCTCCCGCTGGTTGGGCATCCCGTACCCGAAGCCGACCAGCCGCCCCCCGCTCATCGCCCCGAACGCGATCACCCCGGGCTGCTGGGCGTGCCGTCCGACGATGTGCAGCCGTACCGCGACCTCCTCGGGGGTGAGGCCGAACGCCACCGCCTGGACCTCCAACGCCTGCGGCGCCCAGGCCGCAAGGTCGATGGCCCCGATCGTCACCCCGGTCAGCTGCTCCATGCTCCGGACGTTACTACCAGCCGCCCGGTGGCGCGGCCGAAGATCGGAACCCAACGACGGGCGAAGCCCCCGCGAACCGCGCCACAACAGCACCCTCGCCGCCACCCCGGCGGAAGAGCGCCTCAGAAGAGCACACTCATGAACGCCCCGACCTCCCGGAACCCCACCCGCCGATAAGCCGCCCGCGCCCGCAGGTTGAAGTCGTTGACGTACAGCGAGACCACCGGCGCCACCTCCCGCAGCGCGACGTCCAGCACTGCGGCCATCCCGGTCTCGGAGAGCCCCTGCCCCCGGTACTCGGGTGCCACCCAGACCCCCTGGATCTGGCAGGCCCCCTCGGTCACGGCGCCGATCTCGGCCTTGAACACGACCTGGCCGTCCTCGGCGAACCGCGCGAACGACCGTCCGGTGGTGACGAGTTCGGCCACCCGGGCCTGGTAGAGCAGTCCGCCGTCACCGGCCAGCGGGGACACCCCCACCTCCTCGGTGAACATCGCCACGCAGGCGGGCATCAGCGCCTCCACCTCGTCGCGCCGCACCCGCCGCACCAGCGGGTCGGGCGCGATCTCCGCGGACGGCGAGGAGGTGGCCAACAGCGGCTGGTGGCCCCGGACTTCACGCGCGGGCCCCCAACTGCGTTCCAGCAGTGCCCAGAAGGCGGCGGTCGAGCCGGCCGGTCCGACGATGGAGGAGCAGCGCCGGCCCTGCCGCCGGGCCCGCTCGGCGAAGGCCGCGACGGCCTGCGGTCCGGCGTCGACCAGGACGAGGTTCGCCCCGGCGTAGCACAGGGCGTCGAGCACGCCGTTCCCGTCGTACCAGCCCCACATCTCCCCGCCGAGCCGCCACGGGTCCAGCCCGACGGCCTCGACCCGGGTGGCGACGAAGGCGTTGGCGACCGGGTCGCGGTGGAGGATCGCCAGGGCGTCCGCGAGGTCGGGCGGCTCCAGCACGCGGGTGGTGGCCAGCGCCCGGGCGGCCTGGAAGGAGCTGGGGAGCATCACACCTCGATCGATCATCGAGACAGCACCTCACTGAGACGACTCTGGCCGCACCCTACTCCGTGGCCCCACCCGGCTACGGCTGCGGGGCCGTCCGCGAACGGACGGCCCCGCTTCCGGAAAACTTCGCTGCAGTTGCGTTCGGACCGCTCCGCGGCCCCCGTGACGTGACCGCCCCGCGGTCACATCGCGGTCACATCGCGGTCACTCCGCAGCGACGACGGTCGGCGAACCGGCCTCGACGCCCTCCTCCTGCATCTGCTCGGCGAGCTTGAGCGCCTCCTCGATCAGGGTCTCGACGATCTTCGACTCGGGAACGGTCTTGATCACCTGGCCCTTGACGAAGATCTGTCCCTTGCCGTTGCCGGAGGCGACCCCGAGGTCGGCCTCGCGCGCCTCGCCCGGCCCGTTCACGACGCAGCCCATGACGGCGACCCGCAGCGGCACCTCCATGCCCTCCAGCCCGGCGGTGACCTCCTCCGCGAGCTTGTAGACGTCGACCTGGGCGCGGCCGCAGGACGGGCAGGAGACGATCTCCAGCCCGCGCTGGCGCAGCCCGAGGGACTCCAGGATCTGGTTGCCGACCTTGATCTCCTCGGCCGGCGGGGCCGAGAGCGAGACCCGGATGGTGTCGCCGATGCCCTCGGCGAGCAGCGCGCCGAAGGCGACCGCGGACTTGATGGTGCCCTGGAAGGCCGGCCCGGCCTCGGTGACGCCCAGGTGCAGCGGGTAGTCGCAGGCGGCGGCGAGCTGGCGGTAGGCCTGGATCATCACGACCGGGTCGTTGTGCTTGACCGAGATCTTGATGTCGCGGAAGTCGTGCTCCTCGAACAGCGAGCACTCCCACAGCGCGGACTCGACCAGCGCCTCCGGGGTGGCCTTGCCGTACTTCTCCAGCAGTCGCTTGTCGAGCGAGCCGGCGTTGACGCCGATCCGGATCGGCACCCCGGCGTCCTTGGCGGCCTTGGCGATCTCGCCGACCTTGTCGTCGAACGCCTTGATGTTGCCCGGGTTGACGCGCACGGCCGCACAGCCGGCGTCGATCGCGGCGAAGACGTACTTCGGCTGGAAGTGGATGTCGGCGATGACCGGGATCTGCGACTTCTTGGCGATGATCGGCAGCGCGTCGGCGTCGTCCTGGGAGGGGACGGCGACCCGGACGATCTGGCAGCCGGACGCGGTGAGCTGGGCGATCTGCTGCAGCGTGGCGTTGATGTCCGAGGTGACCGTGGTGGTCATCGACTGCACCGAGACGGGGGCGTCGCCGCCGACCGGCACGTTGCCGACCATGATCTGCCGGGAGTAGCGGCGCTTGGCCAGCGGCTTGAGCGGCAGGGACGGAATACCGAGCGAGATCGCGGTCATGTGCGCAGGGTTCCCCGGGGTTGAGGTGTGGTCGACCGCCCGGCCGTTGGGACGACCGGGGCCGGGCACGCGGACGATCGCGCACCCGGCCTCCACGGTACGGCACGGCCCGGGCGCCCAGCACACCCGCCGTACCCGGACGCCCTAACCGACCTTCACCGGGTTCACCAGGTCGGCCACCATCACCAGCAGGGTGAATCCGATGAAGATGCTGGCCACGACGTATGCCACCGGCATCAGCCTGGCGACGTCGAAGGGGCCCGGGTCGGGCCGCCGGAACAGCCGTGCGAACCGGCGCCGGACCGACTCCCACACGGCGCCGGCGATGTGGCCGCCGTCCAGCGGCAGCAGCGGCAGCATGTTGAAGAGGAAGAGCGACAGGTTGATGCCGGCCAGCAGGTTCACGAAGATCGCGACCCGCTGGGCGGCCGACTCGTGGAGCGAGAACACCTCGCCACTGACCCGGGCGGCGCCGACCATCCCGATCGGGGAGTCCGGATCACGCGGGGCGTTGCCCACGACGGCGTTCCACAGGCCGGGGATCTTGCCGGGCAGGGCCGCCAGCGACTTCACCCCGTTCTCGGCCATGTCGTACATCCGGTCGATCGACTGCCCGAGGCCGAGCTGGACGGTTTCGCTCCTGGGGGTGAACCCGAGGAACCCGGCCTGGACGGTCTGGCCCTTCACCGGCACGCCGTTGCCGTCGTACTTCTGCACGTCGTTGACGGCGATGGTGGGCCTGAAGGTGAGCCGCTGACCGTCGCGGTCCACCACGACCTCCACCTGCTTGCCGGCGCTCCTGCGGATGTCCGCCTGCAGCTGGTCGTAGTCGCGGATCCGGTCGCCGTCGAAGGAGAGCACCTTGTCGCCCTGGCGCAGCCCCACCTCGTTGGCCGGGGTCTTGGGCGCGTCGGCGGGGCAGGTGTCGGTGGGCTGGCCGGCCTTGACGACGCACTGGGCGACCGAGCCGATGGTCGGCACCGCCATGGTGACGCCGAAGCCCATCATGACCGTCAGGAACAGCCCGAACGCCAGGACCAGGTTCATGAACGGCCCGGCGAACATGACGATGACCCGCTTCCAGGGCTTGCGGGTGTAGAACAGCCGGTTCTCGTCGCCCTCCTGCAGCTCCTCGTAGGAGGCCTCCCGGGCGTCCTCGATCATGGTCCGCCAGGGCGAGCTGCTGCGCTTGGTGATCCGGCCGTCCTCACCCGGCGGGAACATCCCGATCATCCGGATGTACCCGCCGAAGGGGATCGCCTTGATGCCGTACTCGGTCTCGCCCTTGCGGCGCGACCAGATGGTCGGGCCGAAGCCGACCATGTACTGCGGCACCCGGATGCCGAACAGCTTGGCCGTGGAGAGGTGGCCGAGCTCGTGCCAGGCGATCGAGAAGAGCAGCCCGACCACGAAGACCAGGATGCCGACCACCGTCAAAACCGTTGCCACCGCTGGCCCTCCGTCATGCCGCTCCGCTCATCGTCTCGTCGTACCGCGGTCCGTGCCGCGCCGGACACCGCCGGTACCGGGGCACCGGCGGCCCGCCGCCGCCTTCCGGAGTCGGGGCCCGTCAGCCCGCCGCCAGCTCGCGGGCCCGGGCGCGCGCCCAGTCCTCCGCGTGCAGGACGTCCTCGACGGTCAGGGAAGTTCCCGCCGCCGGCGTCCCGTGCTCGGCCACGACCTTCGCAACAGTGTCCACGATTCCGGTGAAGGCGAGGCGGCCCTTCAGGAAGGCCTCCACGCATTCCTCGTTCGCCGCATTGAACACCGCCGGAGCCGTCCCGCCCAGGGTGCCCACCTCACGGGCCAGCTCGACGGCGGGGAAGGCCTCGTCGTCCAGCGGGAAGAACTCCCAGGTCGCGGCCTTGGTCCAGTCACAGGCGGGGGCGGCGTCCGGCACCCGGTCCGGCCAGCCCAGGCCCAGCGCGATCGGCATCCGCATGTCCGGCGGGCTGGCCTGCGCCAGCGTCGAACCGTCGGTGAACTCCACCATCGAGTGCACCACCGACTGCGGATGGACCACGACCTCGATCCGGTCGAACGGCACGTCGTACAGCAGGTGCGCCTCGATCACCTCCAGGCCCTTGTTGACCAGGGTGGCCGAGTTGATCGTGACGACCGGGCCCATCGCCCAGGTCGGGTGCGCCAGCGCGTCCTGCGGGGTCACCCCGGCCAGCTGCTCCCGGGTCCGGGTGCGGAACGGACCGCCGCTCGCCGTCACCACCAGCTTGCGGACCTCGGCCCGGGTGCCGCCCGCCAGCGCCTGGTACAGCGCGGCGTGCTCGGAGTCCACCGGCACGATCTGGCCCGGCTTCGCCACGGCCTTCACCAGCGGGCCACCGACGATCAGCGACTCCTTGTTGGCCAGCACCAGCACCCGGCCCGCCCGCAGCGCGGCCAGCGTCGGCCGCAGGCCGATCGAGCCGGTGATGCCGTTCAGCACCGAGTGGCACTCCATCGCGGCCAGCTCGGTCGCCGCGTCCGGACCGGCCAGCACGGCCGGCAGCGCACGGCCCGCCGCCTTCGCCGCCAGCGCCCCGCGCAGCGCCGGCTCGGCCGCCGGATCGGCCACCGCCACGGTGTGCACCCCCAGCTGCAGCGCCTGCTCGGCCAGCAGCTCCACCCGGCCGCCCGCCGCCGACAGGGCGACCACCCGGAACCGGTCCGGGTTGCGGAGCACGACGTCGATGGCCTGGGTGCCGATCGAACCGGTGGAACCGAGGATCACCAGCTCCCGGGGGCCGGAGGGGTCCGCCACGGTGGGCGTGAAACGCAGCTGCGGGTGGGCGAGCGAAGTCATGCGCCCATTGTGTCCTGTTCGCGGCACTCCCCAGGACGATCCGCACCCTCCGGGCTACCGTCGGACCCATGCGTACCGTCATCGCCGGGGGCCACGGCCAGATCGCACTGAAACTCGAACGGCTGCTCGCCGACCGCGGCGACCGCCCCGCCGGGATCATCCGCCGCCCCGAACAGGCCCAGGACCTCGTCGACGCCGGCGCCGAGCCGCTGGTGCTCGACCTGGAGTCCGCCACCGCCCCGCAGCTCGCCGCCCTGCTCGCCGACACCGACGCGGTGGTCTTCGCCGCCGGCGCCGGCCCGGGCAGCGGCGCCGCCCGCAAGAACACCGTCGACCGCGACGCGGCCGTCCTGCTCGCCGACGCCGCCGAACTCGCCGGGGTCCGGCGCTACCTGATGGTCTCCTCGATGGGCGCCGACGCGGCCGCCCACCACCCCGACGAGGTCTTCGAGACCTACCTGCGGGCCAAGGGCGCCGCCGACGACGCCGTCCGCTCCCGCACCACGCTGGACTGGACGGTGCTGCGCCCCGGCTCGCTCACCGACGGCACCGGCACCGGCCTGGTCCGCCTCGCCCCCTCCGTCGGCCGCGGCACGGTCGACCGGGCCGACGTGGCCGCCGTCCTGGCCGCCCTGCTGCGCGAGCCGGGCACCGCCGGACAGACCCTGGAGCTGGTCGCCGGGAACGCCACCGTGGCCGAGGCGGTCGCCGCCGCGGCCGGGCACGACGGCTGAGCACGGCGCGGGGCCCGGTCCGCATCGGACCGGGCCCCGCGTCGCTCGGACCGTCATCGGACCGTCGTCGGACGGTCCTCGGGCTGTCAGAGGTCGAACCCTCAGAGGTCCAGGCCGGTGAGGACCATGACCTTCTCGACGGTGTAGTCGTCCATCGCGTACTTGACGCCCTCGCGGCCGACACCGGAGTCCTTGACACCGCCGTACGGCATCTGGTCGGCACGGTAGGACGGCGCGTCGCCGATGATCACGCCGCCGACCTCCAGCTCCCGGTGCGCCCGGAAGGCGGTCTGCAGGTCGTGGGTGAACACGCCCGCCTGCAGGCCGAACGGCGAGTCGTTGACGGCGGCGAAGGCCTCCGCCACGCCCTCCACCCGGTGCAGCGACAGCACCGGGCCGAACACCTCGGCCTTGGCCAGGATCGCGTCCGAGGGCAGCTCGGCCAGCACGGTCGGGGCGTAGGTCGCGCCCTCGCGGGTCCCGCCGACGAGCACCTTGGCGCCCTTGGCGACCGCGTCGTCCACCCAGGACTCCACCCGCTTCGCGGCGTTCTCGTCGACCAGCGGGCCGACGTCCGTCGCGTCGTCGTTCGGGTCACCAGTGACCTGCGCGCCGACCTTGGCCACGACCTTCTCCACCAGCGCGTCGTACACCGCCGCGTCGGCGATCACCCGCTGCACCGAGATGCAGGACTGGCCGCCCTGGTAGTTGGCGAACGTCGCGATCCGGGTGGCCGCCCAGTCCAGGTCGGCCTCCGAGGACCAGTCCGCGAGCACCACGGCCGCGGCGTTGCCGCCCAGCTCCAGGGTGGTGTGCTTGCGCGGCACCGAGTCCATGATCTGGTAGCCGACCTTGTCCGAACCGGTGAAGGAGATCACCGGCAGGCGCTCGTCCTGCACCAGGGCCGGCATCCGGTCGTTCGGCACGGTCAGGATCGACCAGGAGCCGGCCGGCAGGTCCGTCTCGGCCAGGATCTCGCCCAGCACCATCGCCGACAGCGGGGTCGCCGGGGCCGGCTTGAGGATGATCGGGGCGCCGACCGCGATCGCCGGGGCGACCTTGTGGGCGACCAGGTTCAGCGGGAAGTTGAACGGGGCGATCCCCAGCACCACACCGCGCGGGAAGCGGCGCACCAGCGCGAAACGGCCCACGCCGCCCGGGTCGGTGTCCAGCCGCATCGTCTCGCCGTTGGTCCGGCGCGCCTCCTCGGCGGCCCAGCGGAACACCGACACCGCGCGGCCCACCTCGCCGCGGGCCCACTTGATCGGCTTGCCGTTCTCGGCCGTGATCAGCTGGGCGAGCTCCTCGGAGCGCTCCGCCAGCCGCTTGGCCACGTGGTCCAGGGCGGCGGCCCGCTGGTGCGCCGGGGTGGCGGCGAACACCGGCAGCGCGGCCACGGCGGCGTCCAGCGCCTCCTCGACCTGCGCCTCGGTCGGAACGCTGACCTTGCCGACCAGACGGCCGTCCCAGCTGTTGTGCACCTCGAACTCGGCGTCACCGCTCGCCCGGCGGCCGGCGAGCCAGAAATCGTACGTGGTGGTCACCGTGGTACCGGCCCTCTCCTCGTCGTCGTACGGCCCACGGGAGTGGGACCCGAACCCGAGGGTAGGGGCGAGGACAGGCCGACCGGATTGGCCGACCAGGAGTGTTCGGTTCCGGGGCCACTCCACCGCGTCCAGGCGGCGTCGTCCTCCTCGTCCAGGCGGCCGTCCTCCTCGTCCAGACCGCCGTCCTCCTCCTCGACCGGAACGCCTACTCCTCGCCGGAGCGCAGCGCCAGCCACAGCTCCATCCGCACGTCGGTGTCGTCCAGCGAACGGCCCAGCAACTCCTCGACCCGGCGCATCCGGTAGCGCAGCGTGTGCCGGTGCACGCCCAGGTCGGCCGCCGCCGCGTCCCACTGCCCGTGCCGCGACAACCACGCCCGCAACGAGGCCACCAGGTCACCGCGGGCCGTCCGGTCGTGCTCGCGCAGCGGCCGCAGCAGCCCCTCCGCGAAAGCCGTCACCGCGTCCTCCCCGAGCAGCGGCAGCAGCGAACCCGCCCCGACCTCCTCGTGGTCCACCGACCTGCGGCCGCCGCGCAGCGCCACCGCCAGCGCCCGCTCCGCCTGGGCGTGCGCCGTACCCGCCTCCTCCAGCGCGGCCGGCGCCGAGACGCCCAGCGACAGGCCCTCGTGCTCCTCCACCGCCCCCAGACAGGCCCGGTGTACCGCGCCGTTGTCCAGCGCCAGCACCATCAGCCGAGGCCCGTGCGCACCGTCCTCCCGCGCCACCAGCAGCTTCTCGCCCACCCGGGAACCCGCCTGCTCGGCCCGGTCCCCCAGCTCCGCCAGCGCCTCCGCGGCATCCGCGTTCGGCCCCGCCCCCGCCACCAGGACCCTTATCGTCCCCTCCGGCATCCCGCCGAACAGCCCCACCGCCACCTGCCGGGCCGTCGCCACCTCACCCGCCAGCACCATCCGCAGCAGCGCCGCGCCCATCCGCTCCTCGGCCTGGCGCAACTCCCGCGACCGCTCCAGGGTCAGCGTCAGCAGCGCCACCGCCGCGTTCAGCACGTACCGCTCGGTCGGCGTGATCCGGTCCTCGGTCCCCACCGCCAGGAAACCCCGGGCCCGCCGGTCCGCCCCCAGCGACTGGACCACCACGTAGTCCTCGTCCGCCGTGTCTATCCCCGGCGAACGGCCCTGCAGCGCCGCACTCGACGGCGCCGGCCGCCGACGCAACCGGTCCACCTCCGCCGCCAGCCGCCCCGCCCGGCGCGCCGCCCAGTCCGGCGCCACCACCGACAGCGCCCCCGACCCGTCGTACAGCGCCGCCCAACCCCCCAGCCGGGCCGCCAGCCGACGCACCACCGCCGTCGTGCCGTCCTTCCCGAGCGCCGCCCGGGTCAGCTCCTCCTGCGCCTCGAAACTGGTCGTCACCGCCTCGTACTGCTCCGCGGCCAGTGCCGCCGACACCACCTTGCTGATCGCGATGAAAGGCGTCGGCTCCGGCACCCGCAGCAACGGCAGCCCCCGCTGCTGCGCCGCCTCCACCAGCGGCTGCGGCACCTCGGTGTGCGACAGCCCCACCCCCAGCCCCAGCCCCACCACCCCGGCATCGGCCAGGCGGTGCACGTACGCCTGCAACTGCGCCGTCGTACGGCCCAGCTTGATACCGGTGGTGAGCAGCAGCTCCCCACCCTCCAGGAACGGCGTCGGGTCGTCCAGCTCACTGGTGTGCACCCAGCGGACCTGCCGCTCCAGGTGGTCCGCACCGGCGAGCACCGTCAGGTGGAGCGAACTGTTGCGGACGACGGAGGCGAGTGTGGGGGGCATGGCACCTTCGGGGGGTCGACCTGACCGCGCCGTTGCGGCCGGGCGAGGAGAGGGCAGTGGGACTAGTAGTGAGGGAGGGGTTTCTCCCCTTCATTATGGACGCCCCGGACAACCGGCACTGCCGAATCCACCTCGAAGGCGACTTCCGTCCCACCGGCCTCCCCGGCCCTCCCCCGCCCCGGTTCACCCCCGCAGGTCCACCAGCAACGGCGGCACCTGCTCCCCCGACACCGCCGTCAACGACACCACCGCGTGCCCCGCCGGCAACGCGTGCGCCAGATCCGACGGCGACCACCGCAGCCTCTCCACATCCCGCGTCGTCACTGACTCCGTCTGCGCCGTCGTCCCCGACAACGCCTTCCGCCCGACCCGCCCGGCCCGCCGCATCAAACCCCCGGAGGTGTCGGGGGTGTGGGTCACCGCGGTCTCCTGCACCAGGTGCGTCCCCCAGGCCTCCGAGAACAGCCGCCCGTCCCAGGGCGCGATCCCGGGGAAGGCCATCCGGCAGCCGACCGCGCCGAACAGCGGCGCCCGCAGCGCCTCCGGCAGGTCCACCAGGGTGCGCAGCAGCAGCACCGCGCCCGCGTTCGCGCCGCGCATCCGCTGGAGACCACGGACGGTGTTGGCGTCCAACGCCGCCGAGGCGTCGTCCACCACCAGACCGGCGAACAGGGAGCGGTCCTCGCGGGCCCCGGCCGCCTGCACGAACTGCCCCACCACCAGCCGGGACAGCATCCGGGCGGCCTCCGGGTGGCTGCGCTCGGGCAGCTTCACCCGCACCCGCAGCGGATGGTCCAGCACCCGCATCGCGAACGGCGGACGGCCCGAGCCGTCGGTCGCGAAGGCCCCCTCGAACGCGGGCCGCTCCAGCAGCCCCAGCCGGTCGGCCAGCAGCGCCCCCGGATCGTCCGCCCGGTCGCGCTGGCGCTCCCGGTACTCCAGGTCCCGCTCGTACGCGGCAAGCCGGCCGGCCACGCCGAGCGCCTTCACCAGCGCCGCCAGCGCATCCGGCTCGCCGCCCAGCAGCGCCCGCAGCTCGCGCACCCCCGGATAGCGGCCGAACGCGGCATGGAAGGGGCCCACCACCTGCTGCAGCGCCGTCCGCGCGTTCTCCGCGCGGGCGGTCAGCTCGTCGGGCAGCAGCGCGTCCGCCAACCGGGCCGCCGCGTCGTCCGGGTCCTGCGCCGCGCCGTAGAGGTCCAGTCCGTACACCGAGGCCGGATCGCCGGGAGCGATCACCACGTCGTACCAGGCGTCCGGGCCGAGGTCGGCGTCCGCCGCCCCGACCACCACCGCGCACGCGGTGCCCGCCAGCGCCTGCAGGCACAGCGCCTCGGCCACCGGGCGAGCCAGCCGTGCGGTCTTCCCCGTGCCGGCCGGACCCACCGCCAGCAGCGAGGTGCCCAGCACCGCCGGGTCCAGCGCGAAGCCGGCCGCCCGATGGCTCAGCGGATTCTTCGGTACGTCCTGCGTGACCCCGAGGCAGACCTGACCGAGCAGCAGATCGTGCCGCCGGACGCGGCCGGGCAGCTCACGCGCCTCGGAGGGATGGGCGAAGGCCGCCGCGCCGCGGGTGGCCACCTGCTCGGCGAAGGCGGGCACGAACACCGGGTCCGCCTGCGCGGACTCCCAGGCGCGCCGGATCCGCACGTAGTCGACGTCGCCGACCGCCTCCCCGTCCAGCCGCACCGCCGCCTCGACCGCTCCGCCCCGGCGCAGCCCGTCCCACGGGTCCAGCCTGCGGGCCGCCTCCCCCGCCGCCGGGTCGGCTTCCTCGGCGGGCTCCTCCTGCGTCACCGTCCGCGACAGCAGCGGGGCCGCGTAGCGGCGCCAGACCTCCAGCCAGCGGCCCATGCGGCCGAAGACCTTGATGACCACGCCCAGCACCAGGAGGTTGGCCACGAGCAGGGTGAACATGGCCTCGGACTCGGAGGGCGAGGCGAGCGGGCCGATACCCGCCTGCCCGCCGAACCACACAAGCACGTACATGAACAGCTGAGTGCCGTAGAGATACGCAAACCACCCCACCACCACGTTGAGCGCCGCCCGGAGCAGCAGCGGCCAGGTCGGGACCCGGGCGGCCTCCGCCCGCTCCGGGTCGATGCGGCGGTAGCCGAGCCGGTAGACGCCCGGTTCGGCTTCGGGGCGCGGGGCGGTGGCCCAGGCGGCGAGGTCGAAGGCAGGGGTGCCAGGCCGTTGGTGGGGTACGGGGGTCGGGGGTCTGGTGGTGGTGTGTTCGACGTGGTGGTGTGACCCGTCCTGTGCCATGTACGGCCCCGCTCCCTCGCCCGCCCGGCCCGACCGCCGTCGGTGCCGCCATACCCATGCCGCCGTACCGGCGACACGCCCGCGCTCAGGGTAGTGGAGCGTGGCCTGCGGGTAGTCGTGTCGCCCGCGCTGGCCGTGCCGGACAAGTCGGACGGCGCAGTGCTACCGAGTGGCGCATGCCCGGTCGGGGAGGGCGGCCGTAGCCTGCGAACCACCGAGCCGAGAAGTCTGGAGATACCCATGAGCGCCGTAACGCCGCTCCCGCAGGAGCGCCGTCTGGTCACCGCGATCCCCGGTCCGAAGTCGCAGGAGCTGCAGGCCCGCAAGCTGGGTGCGGTGGCGGCCGGCGTCGGGACCACCCTGCCGGTGTACGTCACCCGTGCGAACGGCGGCGTGCTGGAGGACGTGGACGGCAACTCGCTGATCGACTTCGGCTCCGGCATCGCCGTGACCAATGTCGGCAACAGCGCCGAGGCCGTGGTGGCCAAGGCGAGCGAGCAGCTGGCCGCTTTCACCCACACGTGCTTCATGGTGACCCCGTACGAGGGTTACGTGGCCGTCGCCGAGCAGCTGAACGAGCTGACCCCGGGCGACCACGACAAGCGCACGGCGCTGTTCAACTCGGGCGCCGAGGCGGTCGAGAACGCGGTGAAGATCGCCCGCGCGTACACCAAGCGCACCGCCGTCGTGGTGTTCGACCACGGCTACCACGGCCGCACCAACCTGACCATGGGCCTGACGGCGAAGAACATGCCGTACAAGCAGGGCTTCGGTCCGTTCGCCCCGGAGATCTACCGGGTGCCGGTGGCCTACCCGTACCGCTGGCTGACCGGTGCGGAGAACTGCGCCGCCGAGGCCGCCGCCCAGGCGATCGAGATCATCAACAAGCAGATCGGCGCCGACAACGTCGCGGCGATCATCATCGAGCCGATCCAGGGCGAGGGCGGCTTCATCGAGCCGGCCAAGGGCTTCATGCCGGCCATCGTGGAGTTCGCGAAGGCGAACGGCATCGTGTTCGTCGCCGACGAGATCCAGACCGGCTTCTGCCGCACCGGCCAGTGGTTCGCGTGCGAGGACGAGGGAATCGTCCCGGACCTGATCACCACCGCCAAGGGCATCGCCGGCGGTCTGCCGCTGGCCGCGGTGACCGGTCGCGCCGAGATCATGGACGCCGCGCACGCGGGTGGCCTGGGCGGCACCTACGGCGGCAACCCGGTGGCCTGCGCGGCCGCGCTGGGCGCCATCGAGACGATGAAGGAGCAGGACCTCGTCGGCAAGGCGCAGCGGATCGGCGAGGTCATGCTGGGCCGCCTGCGGGCCATGCAGGAGAAGTTCGACGTGATCGGTGACGTCCGCGGTCGCGGCGCGATGATCGCCGTCGAGCTGGTGAAGCCGGGCTCCAAGGAGCCGAACCCGGAGCTCACCGCCGCCGTGGCCAAGGCCTGCCACGCCGAGGGCCTGGTGGTGCTCACCGCCGGCACCTACGGCAACGTGCTGCGCTTCCTGCCGCCGCTGGTGATCCCGGAGCACCTGCTCACCGAGGGTCTGGACATCATCGAGGGCGCCTTCGCGCTCCAGGGTGTCACCGCCGCCTGATCCAGGCGCCACCTGCCCGCCGGAGGGATGTCCGGCAGCGCTGAACGGCCCGTGGGGACTTCTGGTCCCCACGGGCCGTTCGGTTCGCCGGGGGTGGGTGCGGGGGGGTCCAGGGGTCGTCGGAGGGCTGCTCCGGGCCGTTCGGGCATGATCGACGGGACCGTCCGAGGGTTGCCCGGAGCCGGGTGAAGATGATGTGCGGAATCGCTGAAGGCGCTCGGCGTGGAAGGGTGGTTGACGTAGTGTCATCGCAGATGGACAGCGAGCCTCAGCCATCGGCGGAGCCGTCCGCGGAGCCTCCCCGAGGGACGGGTCCGCGCGGGCACCGCGAGGACAACCAGGCCGCCCCGCGAGGGTCGGCGCACACCGAAGGCCGATCGACCGACCGTCCGACCCACACCCCCCGGGGCGCACGGAACGGCGATCATCAGAGCCGTCCCGGAGCTCTCCCCCCTGCTCCGGGGCGGCTGTCCGCCGTTCCGGGCCGGGTGGCCCGGTCGGTGGCGGTACCGGTGGTGGCGGCGGTGGTCCTGCTGCTGGTGTCCTGGCAGGTGGTGGTGGACGGGCCGCTGCTCGGGCTGGACCGCTCGGTCCGCGCGGCCGTCCGGTCGTCCCACCGGGACCACCCGAGTGCCCTGCTCGACCACTTGGGCCACCTGCTGTCGGACCTGGGCAACGGTGTGCTCGCCGTTCCGGCGCTGCTGGCGGCCGGGGGGCTGGCTGCCCGGTGGTGGCGCCGGGCGGGGGCGGGGCGCTGGTGGCTTCCGCTGCCGGTGGCGGCGCTGACCGCGGCGCTGATCCCGCTGCTGGTGGTCCCGGCGAAGGCGGCGTTCGCCCGGCCCGGTCCGCTCGGGGATCCGCTGACGTCGGGGCAGTGGGGCTGGTTCCCGTCCGGGCACACCGCGACGGCGACGTTCTCCTACGGTGTGGCGGCGTTGCTGCTGGCGCGGGCGGCGGGGGCGCGGACGGCCCGGTGGCTGACCGCGGCCGCGGCGGTGTCGGCGCTCGGGGTGGGCGCGGGGCTGGTGTGGAGCAGCTTCCACTGGCTGCTGGACGTGGTGGCCAGCTGGTGCCTGGCGGCCCTGGTGCTGTGGGCGCTCGACCGGTGGCTGCCCCGGACGGGCGCCTGAGGGGGTCAGGCCTCGGGGGCGTCCTCGTCGTTGCGGTGGACGAGGCCGGCCTCGCCGTTGTCGCGGTGCCATTCGACGACGAGTTCGTCGCGGGCGCCGAAGCGGACGAGGTGGCGGCCGACGACGTCCTCCAGCTCGGGCAGCTTGTCGCGCTCGCCCTCGACGGTGAGCAGCAGCGCGTCCGACTGGGCCTCCAGGGTGGCGGTGCCGGCGCGGAAGACCAGGGTGCCGTGGCCGGTCTCCGGGGAGAAGGAGGTCTCGATCCGGCGGCTCATGTGGGCGGCGAGCTGCTTGGCGTAGCGGGCGGCACGGTCGGTGGCGACGCGGGCGGTGGAAACGGGCATGGGTGCTCCAAGGTCGGGAGGGAGAACTTAGGGTTCCCTCACTTAGGGGCACCTTAACGTAGATGCTGAGCTAGGCTCAACATATTTCTCCGACCACTTCCCGCCGTCGGCCGCACGCCCGGGACCGGCCGATACGCTTGGCCCGACGCCAGCCGAGGAGACCGCCGATGACCACCACGCCACCCGCCGGTCCGGCGGACCCCTCCCCCGGCCCGCGGCCCGGCGCCCCCGGCTCCGCCGCCGAACTCGCGGACAGCATGACCAGGGCGATCAAGCGGATCCGCCGCCAGACCGGCTGGCGTCTGGAGCCGTACGGCATCACCCCCGGCCAGGCCCGGGCGCTGCGCACGCTCGCCCACGCCCCCGGCTGCGAGATCCCGGACGCCGCGATGCGGCTGAGCGACCTCGCGGAGAAGCTGCACATCGCCCCGCGCTCGGCCACCACCGTGGTCGACGCGCTCGAGGAGGCCGGGCTCGTCGAGCGCCGCCCCGACCCGGCCGACCGGCGCGCGGTCCGGATCCTGCTCACCGAGGCCGGGCGCGCGGCCCTGGAACGGATCGGGCAGGTCCGCGACGAGGTGGCGCAGGAGTACTTCGGCGAGGTCAGCCCCGAGGACGAGGAGGTGCTGCTGCGAGTGCTGCGCGCCGCCGAGGCCCGCTTCCTCGCAGCCGGGCCGCCGCCGCGGACGGCGCCCCCGGGCGCAGCGCGGTGATCCCGATCCCGGCGATCACCAGCAGGGCGGCCGCGGCGCCCGTCGGGCTGACCCGCTCGCCGAGCAGCAGCCAGGCCGAGGACATCCCGAACACCGGCACCAGCAGCGAGTAGGGCGCCACGGCGGTCGCGTCGTAGCGGCGCAGCAGGTAGCTCCAGGCGACGAAGCCGAACAGGGTCGAGAGCAGCCCGACGTAGGCGATCGTGCCGAGCCCGCCGAGGGTCATCCCGCGCAGCGCGCGCAGGTCCGCGCCCGGGCCCTCGACCAGCAGGGACAGGGCCAGCAGCGGAAGGGGCGGGACGGCGCTGACCCAGACCATCCAGCGCAGCGCGTCCGGCGGCGAGGCCTTGCGGGTCAGCACGTTGGCCAGGCCCCAGGCGACGGCCGCCAGCACGACCAGCACGAAGGCGCCGAACGGGCCGCCGAGGCCCTGGTCGAAGGCGCTCAGGGCGATGCCGGCGAAGGCGGTCGCCAGACCGAGCAGCCGCCGCCGACCGGGGCGCTCGCGCAGCAGGACGGCGGCGAACAGCGCGGTGAAGCCGGCCTGGCCCTGGAGCACCAGGGAGGAGAGGCCGGCCGGCATCCCGGCGTGCATGCCCATGAAGAGCAGCCCGAACTTGACCACACCGAGGACCACGCCGACCGCCAGCACCCAGCGGCGGGCCACCCGGGGCGGTCCGACGAAGAAGACCGCCGGCACGGCGACCACGGCGAACCGCAGGGCGCAGAAGAGCAGCGGCGGGAAGCTGTCCAGGCCGACGTGGATCAGGACGAAGTTGAGGCCCCAGACGGCGGCCACCAGGACGGCCAGCGCGATGTGACGCGGACTCATGCTCGCGCCGACCAAAGCGGCGGGGGTTGCGGTCATGGGTCGAGCATGGCGGCGCGGGAACGTGTAGCACCAGCGATGAATTCTGAAGAGAACACTTTAGGATTGCTGCATGATGGATCTGGGGCGCCTGCGGGCGCTGCACGCCGTGGCGGTGCACGGTTCGGTCGGCCGGGCGGCGGCCGCACTGGGGTTCACGCCCTCGGCGGTCTCCCAGCAGATCGCCAAGCTGGAGCGGGAGACCCGTACGGTGCTGCTGGAGCGGCAGGGCCGGGGCGTGGTGCTGACCGACGCGGCCCGTGAGCTGGCCGCCACCGCGCGGACCGTCCTGGGGCTGGTGGAGCGGGCCGAGGTGCGACTGGAGGAACAGCGCGGCCAGGCGGTCGGGCGGCTGCTGGTGGCCGCGTTCGCGACCGGGGCGCGCGGGCTGATGCCCGGGGTGCTGGCCGAGCTGCGGCGGCGCTGCCCGGAGGTGGACGTCCGGCTGCTGGAGAGCGACCCGTACCCGGCGGCCGAGCTGGTGGGGCGGGGCGAGGTGGACCTCGCGCTGGTGCAGGACTGGCCGAGCGTGCCGCTGCCGGTGCAGGAGGGGCTCTCCCGGCTGGACCTCGGTACGGATCCGGTGGACCTCGTGCTGCCCGCCGACGACGACCTGGCGGCACTGGACGCGGTGCCGGTGGAACGGCTGCGCGGGCAGCGCTGGATCAGCGTGCCGCCGGGCAACATCTGCCACGACTGGCTGGTCCGCACCCTGCGCGAGGCCGGCGAGGAGCCGGACGTGCGCTACCAGGTCGACGACTTCGAGACCCAGATCGCGCTGGTGGCGGCCGGTCTGGGGATGGCCGTGGTGCCCCGGCTCGGCCGGGGCCCGCTGCCGGCCGGGGTGGCGGCCCGCCCGGTGGCCTCGCAGCCGAGCCGGCGGGTGTTCGCGCTCTGGCGCGCCCAGGCCTCCCGACGGCCGGCGATCACCGAGGCGCTGGCGGTGATGAAGGACTGCTGGGCCGCGGTCGAGGAGGCTCAGCGGCGGGCGGCGTAGCAGCGTCGGTGGCGGGACCCGCGGCGGGAGCGGCGGGAGCGGCGGGAGCGGCGGGAGCGGCGGGAGCGGCGGGAGCGGCGGCGAGGCTAGCTGGCGAAGCCGATGACCAGCCACATGAAGCCGACCCCGGCGAGGGTGCACAGCAGGGTGCTGCGCGAGGGGTGCGGGCTGTGCGCCTCGGGGAGGATGTCGGAGGTCGCCAGATAGAGCAGGAAGCCGGAGAAGAAGCCCAGGTAGAGACCGAGCAGGTGCTCCGGGATGGTGAAGGCCAGGGTGATCGCTGCGCCGGAGACCGGGGCCAGCGCGTCGGCCGCGAGCAGGGTCAGCGCCCGGCGCCGGTTGTTCCCGTACAACCGGGTGATCGTGTACGTGTTGAAGCCGTCGGCGAAGTCGTGGGCGACCACCGCGATGGCCACCACGGTGCCGACCGTGGTGCCGGCCTGGAAGGCGGCGCCGATCGCGAAGCCGTCCATCACGCTGTGCCCGACCAGGGCCAGCGCGGCGGTCAGGCCGATGCCCTGGTGCCCGGAGTGGTGGGCGTGGCCGTGGTGGTGGCCGCCGTGGGTGTGTTCGGCGTACTCGCCCTCGTGGCCGCGGTGGATGGCGACGGCGCGCTCGATCACGTGGATGGTGAGGAAGCCTCCCGCGAACATCAGCAGTGCCTGGGGCACGCCGTGTACCTCTCCCGGCGCCTGGTGGATCGCCTCGGGCAGCAGGTCGAAGGCGACCACGCCGAGCATCAGGCCGGCGGCGAAGCCGAGCACCAGGTGGCGGCGGTCGCCGGTGCGCTGGGCTACGAAGCCGCCGATCAGCGTCATCAGGAACGCTCCGGCGGCGACCAGGACGGCGGTCATCGGGCCGCCTCCGCCGCCAGGACCGCCGGATGACCGGTGCCGTCGTGTGGTCTGCCGAGCGTTGTGCCCATTCCTCTTCCCCTGGGGTCCGCCCGTGGCCGGGCCGACCGCCGACCGTACCGGACGGCCGTTCGAGGGTGATCGCCCGGGGGGTGCCCAGGGGCTCGACCGCTGCTCCGTGCGGTCCCGTCGGCCCGGTTCCCTCAGCCTTGGTCCGGGCGCGGAAGGGCGCCCGCCGGGTGGGCCGTCGGAGTGAAGTTCCGGGCGGAGCGGGCCGCCCCGGTTTCGGGGGGCGGACGGCTCAACGGCCGGCGGCGAGCGGCAGGCCCAGGTGGGTGCGGGCGAGTTCGCGCACGCCGTCGCCGTCGATCAGGTGGATGTGCCGGTGGCTCTCCTCCGCGGTGAGGTCCAGGGCCTCGTCGGCGAAGCGGCCGGTGGTCAGCCGCAGGCCGCGGTCGGCGGACTCCTCGCGGACCGCCTCGGCCAGGGTCTCGATCTGCTCCACACCGACCGACGCGGAGTCCCGGGAGGCCCAGACCACCCAGCGGCCGGGCAGCGCACTGCCGGGGGAGCCCTCGCCGGTCGCGACCAGTCCGGCCGGGCCGCGCAGCCGTACGCTCCACTCGGCGAGCCCGCCCCGGGTGAGCAGGTCGCGCACCAGCTGGGCGAACTCGTTGGCGGACAGGTCGGGCGCGGCCGGGACGGTGGCACCGGCCTGGGCGGCCGGCCGAACGACCGTCCGGGCGTACGGGTCCGGGGTGACGGCGGCGCCGAGCTGGCGCAGCCGGACCAGTGCCTCGTCCTGCTCCGCGTCGGCGTAGACACCCTCGTCGTCGCGGTCCTCGTACGGGGTCTCCGGCGGCAGCAGCCGGGTGCGGGCCAGCGCGTCGCGGTCGGCGTCCACGCTGAGCAGGCAGAGCGGCTCGACCGCGCCGGGTTCGCGCAGCCAGCCGTTGAGGACGACGCCGGCGAGTATCTCGTCGGTGTCCACGGCGTCGGCGGCCTGCAGCGAGCGCAGGGCGAGCCGGGCGACCAGCCGCAGGTAGTCGGTGGCCCGGTCCGCGGGCGGACGCGGCACCGGGACGATGTCGCCGTCGGGGGCGAGCCGGTAGCCGGTGAGCGAGGGCACCAGGTCGAGCGGGGGGAGGTCGAGGTCCAGCACTGCGGTGCGGGTGAGCGGCCGGAAGACCGCCCGGCAGGGGGCCGACAGGTCCTGGGTGGCGGTCTCGGCGGCGGCCAGCGCGCGCTCGAGCAGCGATTCCACGGCGGCCGGTTCGGCCAGCCGGTAGGCGCGCCGGCACTCCTCCAGGCTGTCGTTGTACTCACGCACGGCGCGGGCCCGGGCCTCCTCGGCCGCCTCGTGGGCGCGCCGGGACTCGTCGGCGGCCGGGCTGCCCGCCTCGGCCCGGCGGGTGCGCCACTCGCGCAGGGCCCGCTGGTGGGTCAGCCGGGCCTGGGCCAGTTCGCGCTGGTATCCGGAGTCCAGCAGGCGGCGCGAGGCGCCGCCCTCCGGGTCGGCGGCGGCCGGCTCGGCGGGGGCGAAGTCCTCCCAGCGAGGCTCGGACCCCTCGTCGGCCCCCGGGCCGTCGCCCGGGTAGGGGCGCGGCTCGTAGTGGCGCAACTGGCTCTCGAAGTCCATGGCCGAGACGGGCAGCGCGGCCCGCCGCAGCAGGTCGGCCAGCCGGTCGTGCTCGGCCTGGACGGTGAGCGTGCGGTGGTGGGTGAGGGCGGCGGCCCGGGCGTGCGCCGCGATGGCGGGGTCGTCGGGGTTCGGCTCGGTGGGGTTCGGCGCAGCCGAATTCGGGTCGGCGGAGTTCGGGGCGGCGGAGTTCGGGTCGGTGGAGTTCGGGTCGGACGGGCCGCCAGGAGCCGACTGGTCGTCCCCGGCCGGACCCGCACCGGGGCGGCCGGGCGCGGGCCGGCCCGCGGCGCCTTCCGGCTCCGGGCCCTGGTCGGCGCCGAGGTCGCGGAAGACCGAGGCGAGGAAGCCCGGTTGGGGGAACTGGACGGTGGCGGTGCCGTCGGACTGGCCGTCTGCTGAGTACTGCATCGGTCGTCGTTCCCCCATGCTCGTCCGGCGCCTGCCAGGGGCGACAGACCGGACCGCGGCCCCGCCCCTGCCGGACATTGTCCACCGAACGGGCGCAGCGGTCAGCCAGGACGGTCAGTTGGTCCGCGTGTTGGTGAGGTGCAGACCGATGTAGCCGACGTAGATCCGGCCACTGCCGGAGCAGTCGTCCAGGTAGTGCAGCCGGGGTGCGGTACGGCCGCCGCCGATCCTCAGGTGTGCGCCCATGAACGCGCGCCGGGAGGCGTCCACGCATTCCGGTACCGGCAGCATCCGTTCGCGCTTCCACTTGGTGTGACTGAACACCGTCCGGGACTCGCCGCGCACCGCCTTGCGGGGCGGGAACCGGTGGCAGCCGTCCGGCGTGTGCTCGCACCACTGCTTGAAGTCCCCGCCGGCAGCGCCGCGCACGGCCGCCTCCGCGTACTCCTGCAGAGCCGTCAGGCCGTCCCAGGCGAGCCGGGCCCAGCCGGCGCCCACGCACTGGAGCCCGTCCAGGGCGAGCGCGCTCTTCTGGTCGCCGGTGAAGGTGAGCAGCGGGAACTCCCCGATCCTGGCGAGGAGTTCGGTGAAGGTCTCGGGCTTGACCGGGCGCCCGGCGGACTGGGCGGCACCACGACGGCCGACGGCGCCCGGGCCGCTGCAGTGACGGCCGGCCAGGACACCTCGGGTGCCGGCGCGCAGGCGGACCTCGTGGGCTTCCCTGATCTGACCACGGTCGCGACGCTCCAGGCGGAGGGTGTGCCGGACCCGCTCGAGCTCGTCGGCCCTGGCCTGCTGCTCGGCGCGGTCCTGCTGTTCCTCGCGAGCCAGCGCGGCCAGTTCGGCGACCGGATCGACGGCCCGGTCCACGGCCGCAGCCGTACTCGCACCCGCACCCGTGCCCGCGGGCACGGCCACGGTCGTCCGCTCGACGGCCGGGCGCAGCTGCGGCGGCGGGACGCGCAGCACCGGGACGGCGGCCAGCGTCGGCGGCAGCGGCTGGTCGGCGGCGAGGCGGCGAGGCTCCCGGGCGAGCAGCCCGGCGGCACCGCGGAGGTCCTGCTCTATTCGGCCCCGGGCGAGCACCGGGTGCCGGACGCCGTCCTGCCGGGAGGCCGGGTCGACCTCGGGCAGGTAGGTGCGCACCGCACCGCCGTACACGGTGTGGTACTCCAGCGCGACGTTGAACCCGGTGCGGGCGCCCGGATCCAGCACGTAGGCGTTGGCGAGACCGGGCAGCTGCCGGCAGAGCGGGCGGACCACCTCCTGGACCCAGTGGTCGAGCGGGAGGTTCACCGGGACGCTGGCGACCACGGTGGGCAGCCGGCGCTCCGGGTCGCACAGCTCGTCGATCAGGTCGTCAACCTCGTCGGCCGTGATCACCCGGGGGGCGGAGTGGACGGCGGCCGGGCCGTCGGCGGCGTCCAGCAGCGGGAGCAGCGTGCGGGCGAGTTCGGGGACCGGCACCCGGCAGGGGGTGCGCACACCGCTGCCGGTGCTGTGGGTCTCGGCCTCCAGCCGGAACCAGGTCGGGCCTCCCACGCCGGTGGCCACGGTGAGGGTGAGCTGCCGGGTGCCGTGCGGGGCCGGGGTGCGCAGGCGGCGGCGGTCGTAGCGACCGGCGCCCGGGCCGCCGCGCAGCGGCCCGTGGTCACGGTCCAGTAGGACGCGCTCGCCCAGGCGCAGGCGCTCGGCGGCGGGAGGCGCTCCCGCGGCGGCGTCGGAGGTGGGTGGCGGCTCCTCGCAGCCCTCCTGCTTCAGCCAGGAGGCGAGCTGCTCGTCGGCCAGGGCGACGGCGTCGGCGTGCGGGAGGGCGGTGGTGACGGTCATCCGGTAGGGCGTCGCGGGGCCGCGGGCGCCGGGTAGGACGGCACCGGCGGACGACGGCGAGCGGTCTGAGGTCATGCGCATACCTCCGTGGTGCGGGGTGGGGTCTGTTGTCCTCCATCGATGGATTTCGTCCGGTTCGGCCGGATCCTTGCCCAGGAAACGCCACGGCCCGGAGCGGAAGTTCCAACTCCGGGCTACGACACTACGTTCGGGTGAATCTGTTCAAGCCGTCTTCCGCGTGGCACAACCGCTCGGCTACGAAAGGCGACCCGGTGGGCCTGGCCTCAGACCGGCACCTCGACGTAGGTGCGGCCGGCCGGCACCGCCACCGCCGTACCGCCGGTCGCCTCGGCCAGCCAGGTGTGGAACCCCGCCACCTCCGGCTCCGGCACGCCCACCTCGATCCGCACCCCGGCCGCCTCGTAGGCGAGGTCGCTCACCGCGTACCCGGCGGCCCGCAGGTCGTTCTCCACCCGCCCGGCGCGCACGTGGTCCGCCGTCACCGCGAGCAGTGCGACCGGTCGCCGCTCCAGCAGGCCGACCTCGTCGACCGCCTCCGACACCGCGTTCCCGTAGGCCCGCACCAGGCCGCCCGCGCCGAGCTTGATCCCGCCGAAGTACCTGGTCACCACGGCGACGGTGTCGGTCAGGCCCCGTCGGCGCAGCACCTCCAGCATCGGCACCCCGGCCGTGCCGCCGGGCTCGCCGTCGTCGCTGGAGCGCTCGCGGCGCTGGTCGTCGCCGACCACGAAGGCGGTGCAGTTGTGCCGGGCGTCCCAGTACTGCTTGCGGATGCCGGCGATGAAGGCCTGCGCCTCGTCCTCGTCGGAGACCCGGGCGAGGTGGCAGATGAAGCGGGACTTCTTGATCTCGGTCTCGTGGCTGCCGGCCCGCCGGATGGTGAGGTACGGCCTGGTGGTCGGTTCCGGCGTGGCGGACATGGCGCGGTGGTTCTCCCGGGAACGGCGACGGCTGGCGGCGCGCACCCCGGAGGGTTCCGGGGCGGCACCGCCAGCCTAGTTGGCGCGCGGCCGCGGGGTCCGCGGCCGCCGGTTGCGGCCGGGACGGTGCGGTGGCCGGGGGCTCAGCAGCCGGGGCTCAGCGGCCGGCGAGCGCGTCCAGGCGGGCGCGGTCCAGACCGGTCAGCGCGGTGAACTCGGCCGGGTCGACGGCGCCGCAGTCGAGGCCGCGCAGCAGGTAGCCGCTGAGGGCCCGGGCGGTGGCCGGCTCGTCCATCACGTCGCCGCCCGCCTTGGCGACGTACGCGGCCAGCCTGGCGGCGGCCGCCGCCAGACCCTCGCGGTAGAAGGAGTACACCGCGACGTAGCGGGTCGGCAGGTGCGCCGGGTGCATGTCCCAGCCCTGGTAGTAGGCGCGGGCCAGGGAGCGGCGGACCAGGTCGTGGTGGAGCTTCCAGGCGGCGTGCACCTGCTCGGTGGAGCCGGTGGGGATCACGTTGGTCGAGCCGTCGGAGAGCCGGACCCCGGTGCCGGCCGCCGCCACCTGCATGACCGCCTTGGCGTGGTCGGCGACCGGGTGGTCCATGCTCTGGTGGGCCGCGCTGACGCCGCAGGAGGCGCTGTAGTCGAAGGTGCCGTAGTGCAGGCCGGTGGCGCGACCCTCGGCGGCCTCGATCATGAGGGCGACGGTGGCCCGGCCGTCCGGGCCGAGGATCGCCTGGGTGGTCTCGATCTGGATCTCGAAGCCGATCCGGCCGGCGGGCAGCCCGGCCCGGCGCTCGAAGTCCTCCAGCAGCCGGACCAGCGCGGTCACCTGCTCGGCGTAGGTGACCTTGGGGAGGGTCAGCACCAGGCCCTCGGGCAGGCCGCCGTTCGCCAGCAGGGTGGCGAGGAACAGCTCCAGGGTGCGGATGCCGCGGGCGCGGACGGGCGCCTCCATGCACTTGATCCGGATGCCGAGGTACGGCGGCGCGCCGCCCTCGGCCACCGCGGCGGCGACCAGTTCGGCGGTCCGGACGGCGGCGGCGTCCTCCTCGGCGTCCGGGCGGGGGCCGTATCCGTCCTCGAAGTCGATCCGCAGGTCCTCGATCGGCTCGCGCTCCAGCTTGGCGCGCACCCGGGCGTGCACGTCGGCGAGCAGCGCGTCGTCGGCGACGCCGAGGGCGCGGGCCAGCTCGGCGGGGGTGCCGGCGTGGGTGTCGAAGGCCTCCAGGGCCTGGCGGCCCCACTCCCGTACGGTGTCGGCGCCGAAGGCGTCGGCGGGGACGTAGACGGTGTGCACCGGCTGCCGGGTGCCGGAGTCGCCCGGGTAGCGGCGCGCCAGGTCCGCGTCCACCGGGGCGAGCAGCGCCTCCACGGCGTCGCGGGCGGCGGCGGAGAAGGAGGCTCCGCCGGTCGCTCCGGTTCCGTCGACCTCGACCTGCGACATCCGCACTCCTCCGTGCCGAACCAGCGCTTCAACAATTTGTTGATGTGAAGGTAGCTCCGGCGGGTTCGGGCGTCAATGGCCGACCGAGCGGTGGACGGAGGGTGTCGGCGCGGGCTCAGTCCCTTCCGGCGGCGGCGTAGCGGTCACGCAGCTGCGGGTAGAGCTCGGCGACCTCCTTGGGGTGGACCGAGCCGTCCGGCCCCTTGCCGGTGATCCCGTACTCGGCGGTCAGCCAGGCGGCGAGGCGCGGGGGGTCCGGCTGGTGGCCGTGGTTGTCGATGTAGGAGACCAGGGCGTCGTAGGCGGTGTCCTGGTCGAGCGGCACCGTCTCCGGGTGGAGTTCGGACTGGCCGGCTTGGGCGGGCTCCTCGGCCGGAATGGGCTGCTCGGGCTGGGCGTGGTGCTCGCCCTGGGCGGCCGACTGGCGGTACTGCGGGTCGACGGTCGGCTCGGCCTGCGGCTGCGGGGCGGTCGGGTGCTGGGACTGCGACCGGGGCGCGGGGGCCGTGTGGGCGGGCTCATCGGCGGCCGGGCGCGGGGGCTTGAACCACGGCGAGGCCTGGCCGGGCACCCGCCCGCCCGGGGCCGGGTCGGCCGAGTGGCCGGTGGTGCGGACCGGGCGAGCAGTCCAGACGTTCAGCTCCTCGTCACGCGGCTGCGGGGCGTTGTCCGCCGCCTGCTCTGGCTCCTGGGCGGCGCGCAGCCGGACGGCGTGCAGCTTCGCCAGCATCGGCGCGGCGACCTCGGGCGACAGCGGAGCGGCGGCTGCGGGGGTCTGGGCCTGGGGCTGGGGCTGGTCCTGGACGGGGTGCCCGGTCGGGGCCGACTCGGGCTGGGCCTGCGGAGGCTGGACCTGCTGGGGCCCAGCCTGCGGGGGCCCTGCCTGCTGAGCCGCCGGCGGCCGGGCTACGGCAGGAGCGGCAGCGGGGGCAGCGGCCGGGTTGCCGACCGCGGGAGCCGCCGGGGCGATGGCCACCGCGGCCAGGTTCTGCTCGGTCGGGGTTTCGAGCTCCTGGGGCCCCTGCTCCGCCAGAACCTCCTTGGCCTCGCGCTCGCGGGCCTCCTCGTCCAACCGGTCGAGCAGCGACGGGTCCAAGGGGACGCCGAACTTGGCGAGCTTGAGCGGCAGCAGCGCCTGGATCGGGGCCGAGCGGCGCCAGCCGCGGCCGTAGCGGAACCGCAGCTGCGCCCGGTAGACCAGCCGGTTCTGCTCGAGCCGGATGACCTCGTCGTAGGAGCGGAGCTCCCACAGCTTCATCCGCCGCCAGAGCCGGAAGGTCGGCACCGGGGAGAGCAACCAGCGCATCACCCGGACCGACTCCATGTGGCGGTCCGCAGTGATCGCCGCGATCCGGCCGACCGCGTGCCGAGAGGCCTCGACCACGACGACGAAGAGCACCGGGATGACGGCGTGCATCCCCATGCCGAGCGGGTCGCCCCAGGAGGCGGCCGCGTTGAAGGCGATGGTGGCGACGGTCAGCAGCCAGGCGGTCTGACGCAGCATCGGGAAGGGGATCCGCAGCCAGGTCAGCACCAGGTCGAGAGCGAGGAGCACGACGATGCCCGCGTCGACGCCGATCGGGAAGGCGTAGGAGAAGGCACCGAAACCTTTCTCCATGGCCAGCTCGCGCACCGCGTTGTACGAGCCCGCGAAGCCGATGCCCGAGATAATGCAGGCGCCGGCCGCGACCAGGCCGAGCAGGCCGCGATGAGCCTTGGTGAGCGTTGGGCGTGCCATTACGTCTATCAACCCCTGGATGTCGGCTGCTGCCGTACGGGCCTCGGCTGCCGGTTCCCGTCAGTCGGGCCGCCGGACGGCTGAGCAACCTCCGGGCTCGGCCCACCGGAGTTTACTCGTACGCCTGTTCCGGCTCTTCCGCAGCCTGGAGTGTCGCCGTACGGGCCGCCGCCGGGCGTCCGGGCCGGTCGGGCCGTCAGCCGCTCTGCCCCGCGGTTCCGTTGAGGTAGGCGAGGACGGCCATCACCCGGCGGTTGGCATCCTCGTCCGGGGCAAGTTCGAGCTTACTGAAGATGTTCGCGATGTGCTTGGCCACTGCGCCGTCGCTCACCGACAGGCGGGCAGCGATCGCCGAGTTGGAACAGCCCTCGGCCATCAGCTCCAGCACCTCGCGCTCGCGCGGGGACAGCCCGAGCAGCGGGCCGGGCCGGCGCGAGGTGGTCTGCATCAGCTGGGCGATCACGTCCGGGTCCATCGCCGTGCCGCCCGCGGCCACCCGACGGACGGCGTCGATGAACTGCGCCGCGTTGAAGACCCGGTCCTTCAGCAGGTAGCCGATCCCACCCGTGCCGTCGGCCAGCAACTCCCGGGCATACAGCTGCTGGACGTGCTGGGAGAGCACCAGCACCGGCAGGCCCCGGATCTCCCGGCGCGCCTTGAGCGCGGCCTGGAGCCCCTCGTCGGTGAGCGTCGGGGGCAGTCGGACGTCCACCACTGCCACGTCCGGGCGGTGGGTCAGCAGCGCCTCCAGCAGCTCGGGACCGGTCTCCACCGCGGCCGCGATGGTGAAGCCGTGCGCTTCCAGCAGACGGATCAGGCCTTCGCGGAGGAGGTAGAGGTCCTCGGCGAGGACAACTCGCACGGCAACTCCAAGGTGATGGTGGTAGGACCGCCCGACGTGCTGTCGATGGCGAGGACACCGTCGAAGGTACCCAATCGGCGCTCGATCCCGCGCAGGCCCGTGCCCCGCGACGGATCCGCCACCCCCACACCGTCGTCCGTCACCGTGATCCGCAGGGAGCCGGCCCGGTACAGGATGTCCACCCAGACCCGTTCCGCCGCCGAGTGCTTGGCCGCGTTGGCCAGCAACTCGCTGATGCTGAAGTAGGCGGCCGCCTCGACCGGAGCCGGCAGCCGGTCGGGCAGGCTCACGAACACCTCGGTGGGCAGCGCGCTGTCCAGCGCCAACGCCCGGACTGCGTCGCCGAGTCCGCGTTCGGCGAGCACCGGCGGATGGATGCCGCGAACCAGGTCCCGCAGCTCCTGCAACGCCCGGGCGGAGGACTGCCGCGCCTCGGAGAGGAGTTCCCGCGCGGCATCCTGGTCGGTTTCCATCAGGTGCTCGATGGTGCCCAGCGTCATCCCGATCGCGACCAGCCGCGCCTGGGCGCCGTCGTGCAGATCGCGCTCTATCCGCCGCAGCTCGGCCGCCTGGCTGCCCACCGCGTCCGCCCGGGTCTCGGTCAGCTCGGCGACCCGCTTCGTCAGCTGGGCGTGCGTCGCCCTGCCGTCCTGGTCCAGCACCCTGCGGGCGACCTCCGCGTACCCGCGCACCGCGTACGGGGCGAGGAGTATCCCGGCGAGGACCATGCCGATCCCGACCAGCAGGCTCAACGCCATCGACGTCAGTCTCGGGCTCACCGGACCGAACGCGTTCGCCGGCACCGGGCCGGAGAGGGCGAAGGCCGTGCCCAGCACCAGCAGCAGACCCACCGCACCGCCCAGCGCCAGGACCAGGACGGGGTTCACGACCAGCCAGAGCAGTTCGGCGCGGGTGGTCCGGTCCCGCAGGCCCCAGTGGACCAGCTGCGCGTACCTCGCGACGGTCCCCGAGCGATGGTAGGAGTAACCCGTCCACCAGTGCCCGCGTTCGTCCGATTCCAGCTTCGGCAGCGGATCGTAGACCGCCGGCAGGCGGATGCCGTACCAGCGCTGCAGGAACCTGCGCGTGCGGTCCGCGGTCCGACGGACGCAGAGGGCAGCCACCGCGGCGCCCACGACAGCCGCGAGCGCGAGGGCCACCAAGGGCGCCGCGTAGTAGTACTCCAGGAACCGGGACGTCACCACCCCCGAGAAGATCGCGGCCCCCACCGGCAGCACGAAACCCGGCAGCGCGCCCAGCACTGCCTGCGCCAGCCGGCCCAGACCCTGACCGCCGGTCCGGAGCGCCTCCCGCATCTGCGCACGCACGGACGTGCCGCTCGTACGAATCTCTGTGGTCACGCAAGCTCCTGATGCCGGTACCGATCGTCCTTCATCAGTGTTCACCAACGACCCGCTCCGGACATTGGCCATGGCACCCCAATTCCGGGGTGGACCTAGGACCACCTGTCGGTGACAGGAGCAACACCTGGCTGTTCATGGTCGGACGGTCCGGAAATGCGAAAAGCCCCTGATCCAAAGGATCAGGGGCTTTTCTGAATGATTGTTCGGCGGCGTCCTACTCTCCCACAGGGTCCCCCCTGCAGTACCATCGGCGCTGTGAGGCTTAGCTTCCGGGTTCGGAATGTAACCGGGCGTTTCCCTCACGCTATGACCACCGAAACACTATGAAACTGTCAACCGCACCAACCCATGCCTTACGGGGTCGGGGTCGTTGTTTCAGAACAACACAGTGGACGCGAGCAACTGAGGACAAGCCCTCGGCCTATTAGTACCGGTCAACTCCACCCCTCACAGGGCTTCCATATCCGGCCTATCAACCCAGTCGTCTACTGGGAGCCTTACCCTCTCAAGGAGGTGGGAGTGCTCATCTCGAAGCAGGCTTCCCGCTTAGATGCTTTCAGCGGTTATCCCTCCCGAACGTAGCCAACCAGCCATGCCCTTGGCAGAACAACTGGCACACCAGAGGTTCGTCCGTCCCGGTCCTCTCGTACTAGGGACAGCCCTTCTCAACACTCCTACGCGCACAGCGGATAGGGACCGAACTGTCTCACGACGTTCTAAACCCAGCTCGCGTACCGCTTTAATGGGCGAACAGCCCAACCCTTGGGACCTACTCCAGCCCCAGGATGCGACGAGCCGACATCGAGGTGCCAAACCATCCCGTCGATATGGACTCTTGGGGAAGATCAGCCTGTTATCCCCGGGGTACCTTTTATCCGTTGAGCGACGGCGCTTCCACAAGCCACCGCCGGATCACTAGTCCCTACTTTCGTACCTGCTCGACCCGTCAGTCTCACAGTCAAGCTCCCTTGTGCACTTACACTCAACACCTGATTGCCAACCAGGCTGAGGGAACCTTTGGGCGCCTCCGTTACCCTTTAGGAGGCAACCGCCCCAGTTAAACTACCCACCAGACACTGTCCCTGATCCGGATCACGGACCCAGGTTAGACATCCAGCACGACCAGAGTGGTATTTCAACGGCGACTCCACAACAACTGGCGTTGCTGCTTCACAGTCTCCCACCTATCCTACACAAGCCGAACCGAACACCAATATCAAGCTATAGTAAAGGTCCCGGGGTCTTTCCGTCCTGCTGCGCGAAACGAGCATCTTTACTCGTAATGCAATTTCACCGGGCCTATGGTTGAGACAGTCGAGAAGTCGTTACGCCATTCGTGCAGGTCGGAACTTACCCGACAAGGAATTTCGCTACCTTAGGATGGTTATAGTTACCACCGCCGTTTACTGGCGCTTAAGTTCTCAGCTTCGCCCCACCGAAGTGGAGCTAACCGGTCCCCTTAACGTTCCAGCACCGGGCAGGCGTCAGTCCGTATACATCGCCTTACGGCTTCGCACGGACCTGTGTTTTTAGTAAACAGTCGCTTCTCGCTGGTCTCTGCGGCCACCCCCAGCTCAAGGCGCAAGGCCCGTCACCAGGAATGGCCCCCCTTCTCCCGAAGTTACGGGGGCATTTTGCCGAGTTCCTTAACCATAGTTCACCCGAACGCCTCGGTATTCTCTACCTGACCACCTGAGTCGGTTTGGGGTACGGGCCGCCATGAAACTCGCTAGAGGCTTTTCTCGACAGCATAGGATCATCCACTTCACCACAATCGGCTCGGCATCAGGTCTCAGACTATATGTGAGGCGGATTTGCCTACCCCACGTCCTACACCCTTACCCCGGGACAACCACCGCCCGGGCTGGACTACCTTCCTGCGTCACCCCATCGCTCACCTACTACCCCGTTGGGCCACCGGCTCCACCACTTCCCTTTGCCCGAAGGCTCCGGGACGGCTTCACGGGCTTAGCATCAGAAGGTTCAGCGTTGGCGCTTCAAAGCGGGTACGGGAATATCAACCCGTTGTCCATCGACTACGCCTGTCGGCCTCGCCTTAGGTCCCGACTTACCCTGGGCAGATCAGCTTGACCCAGGAACCCTTGGTCAATCGGCGCAAGAGTTTCCCACTCTTGTATCGCTACTCATGCCTGCATTCTCACTCGTATACCGTCCACGACTCGATTCCTCGGCCGCTTCACCCGGCACACGACGCTCCCCTACCCATCACAGCAGGCGTTGGCCCTATAGCTGCAATGACACGACTTCGGTGGTGTGCTTGAGCCCCGCTACATTGTCGGCGCGGAATCACTTGACCAGTGAGCTATTACGCACTCTTTCAAGGGTGGCTGCTTCTAAGCCAACCTCCTGGTTGTCTCTGCGACTCCACATCCTTTCCCACTTAGCACACGCTTAGGGACCTTAGTCGGTGTTCTGGGCTGTTTCCCTCTCGACCATGGAGCTTATCCCCCACAGTCTCACTGCCACGCTCTCACTTACCGGCATTCGGAGTTTGGCTAAGGTCAGTAACCCGGTAAGGCCCATCGCCTATCCAGTGCTCTACCTCCGGCAAGAAACACGTGACGCTGCACCTAAATGCATTTCGGGGAGAACCAGCTATCACGGAGTTTGATTGGCCTTTCACCCCTAACCACAGGTCATCCCCCAGGTTTTCAACCCTGGTGGGTTCGGTCCTCCACACGGTCTTACCCGCGCTTCAACCTGCCCATGGCTAGATCACTCCGCTTCGGGTCTTGGGCATGCAACTCAAACGCCCTATTCGGACTCGCTTTCGCTACGGCTACCCCACACGGGTTAACCTCGCTACACACCGCAAACTCGCAGGCTCATTCTTCAAAAGGCACGCAGTCACGGCCAGCCGGTAAACCGACTGACGACGCTCCCACGGCTTGTAGGCACACGGTTTCAGGTACTATTTCACTCCGCTCCCGCGGTACTTTTCACCATTCCCTCACGGTACTATCCGCTATCGGTCACCAGGGAATATTTAGGCTTAGCGGGTGGTCCCGCCAGATTCACACGGGATTTCTCGGGCCCCGTGCTACTTGGGTGTTCTTCAAGCGAGCCGTACAGATTTCGTCTACGGGGGTCTTACCCTCTACGCCGGACCTTTCGCATGTCCTTCGACTACCCATACGGTTTCTGACTCGCCGACCGGCCGGCAGACCGATCAAGAAAAAACCCACGACCCCCCGAGCGCAACCCCTGCCGGGTCTCACACGCTCAAGGTTTAGCCTCATCCAGTTTCGCTCGCCACTACTCCCGGAATCACGGTTGTTTTCTCTTCCTGCGGGTACTGAGATGTTTCACTTCCCCGCGTTCCCTCCACACTGCCTATGTGTTCAGCAGCGGGTGACAGCCCATGACGACTGCCGGGTTTCCCCATTCGGACACCCCCGGATCAAAGCTCGGTTGACAGCTCCCCGGGGCCTATCGCGGCCTCCCACGTCCTTCATCGGTTCCTGGTGCCAAGGCATCCACCGTGCGCCCTTAAAAACTTGGCCACAGATGCTCGCGTCCACTGTGCAGTTCTCAAACAACGACCAGTCACACACCCTCAACGATCCCGAAGGACCATCTCAAGTGAGGCCGGCATCCTTGAGGCAACTTCCGTTCCCTCAGGACCCAACAACGTGCCCGACACAGTCAATCCCAGAACGCGTTCCACGCCGAAGCAGTACTAGCCCCTGGTCTCTTCCTGTGCCGAATAGTCAACGTTCCACCCATGAGCAACCGTGCAGAACATTCGCCTGCAAGCGGCCGTGTGCTCCTTAGAAAGGAGGTGATCCAGCCGCACCTTCCGGTACGGCTACCTTGTTACGACTTCGTCCCAATCGCTGGTCCCACCTTCGACGGCTCCATCCCTTACGGGTTAGGCCACCGGCTTCGGGTGTTACCGACTTTCGTGACGTGACGGGCGGTGTGTACAAGGCCCGGGAACGTATTCACCGCAGCATGCTGATCTGCGATTACTAGCAACTCCAACTTCATGGGGTCGAGTTGCAGACCCCAATCCGAACTGAGGCCGGCTTTTTGGGATTCGCTCCGCCTCACGGCATCGCAGCCCTTTGTACCGACCATTGTAGCACGTGTGCAGCCCAAGACATAAGGGGCATGATGATTTGACGTCGTCCCCACCTTCCTCCGAGTTGACCCCGGCAGTCTCCTGTGAGTCCCCGACATTACTCGCTGGCAACACAGAACAAGGGTTGCGCTCGTTGCGGGACTTAACCCAACATCTCACGACACGAGCTGACGACAACCATGCACCACCTGTATACCGACCACAAGGGGGCACCCATCTCTGGATGTTTCCGGCATATGTCAAGCCTTGGTAAGGTTCTTCGCGTTGCGTCGAATTAAGCCACATGCTCCGCTGCTTGTGCGGGCCCCCGTCAATTCCTTTGAGTTTTAGCCTTGCGGCCGTACTCCCCAGGCGGGGAACTTAATGCGTTAGCTGCGGCACCGACGACGTGGAATGTCGCCAACACCTAGTTCCCAACGTTTACGGCGTGGACTACCAGGGTATCTAATCCTGTTCGCTCCCCACGCTTTCGCTCCTCAGCGTCAGTAATGGCCCAGAGATCCGCCTTCGCCACCGGTGTTCCTCCTGATATCTGCGCATTTCACCGCTACACCAGGAATTCCGATCTCCCCTACCACACTCTAGCCTGCCCGTATCGAATGCAGACCCGGGGTTAAGCCCCGGGCTTTCACATCCGACGCGACAGGCCGCCTACGAGCTCTTTACGCCCAATAATTCCGGACAACGCTCGCACCCTACGTATTACCGCGGCTGCTGGCACGTAGTTAGCCGGTGCTTCTTCTGCAGGTACCGTCACTTGCGCTTCTTCCCTGCTGAAAGAGGTTTACAACCCGAAGGCCGTCATCCCTCACGCGGCGTCGCTGCATCAGGCTTTCGCCCATTGTGCAATATTCCCCACTGCTGCCTCCCGTAGGAGTCTGGGCCGTGTCTCAGTCCCAGTGTGGCCGGTCGCCCTCTCAGGCCGGCTACCCGTCGTCGCCTTGGTAGGCCATTACCCCACCAACAAGCTGATAGGCCGCGGGCTCATCCTGCACCGCCGGAGCTTTCCACCAACCCCCATGCGGAGGAAGGTCGTATCCGGTATTAGACCCCGTTTCCAGGGCTTGTCCCAGAGTGCAGGGCAGATTGCCCACGTGTTACTCACCCGTTCGCCACTGATCCACCCCGAAGGGCTTCACCGTTCGACTTGCATGTGTTAAGCACGCCGCCAGCGTTCGTCCTGAGCCAGGATCAAACTCTCCGTGAATGTTTACCCGTAATCGGGTCCACACCCGCGTTGAGCGGCACGGCAACCACCGGAATAGGGTGATCCCGCGCACTGCGTCCTCGCTAGTGTTTGTTTCAAAAGGAATCTCCAACCCCGATCAGACGATCGAGGCCGGGGATGTCAACATATCTGGCGTTGACTTTTGGCACGCTGTTGAGTTCTCAAGGAACGGACGCTTCCTTCGGACCGCCTTCCAGCGGGCCCTCCGGGCGCTTCGTTCTTTCGTGTTTCCAGCTTATCAGATGTTTTCCGCTCCGTTTCCGGGGCTTCGTCATCCAACTCGCTGGTGTCTTCTGCGGCTTGACGCCCCGTCCGACGTTTCAAACTCTAGCCGATCCCCGCTCCGAAAAGCGAATCCAGCCGAGTCCGACTGCAATCCGATAAAACGAGCACGCCCAATAAGCACCGAGCCGATACGCGAAAGCGAAACGACCGGCGCGAACCGGAAGTGGTGTTTCAGAGGATTGGCCGCCCCGGGACCGTCCGCGCCGATGCGTGTCCGGTGCTCCCTGCCGAGCGACTAGAAAACACTACCCCCATGCTCGGCTCGACGCAAACCGGCTCCGGGGACGGTCCGGGTGCAGAGTGCTCGGCCCTGCTTCACGTACTCGCCGTTGGGGTGGTCGTTGGTGGTGACCCAGTGCAGGGCGGTGGCTTCGTCGCGGCCGCCCTCGCGGTGGCGGCGGAGCAGCCGTTCCCTACGGACGGTGTCCTCGGTGTCGACGTACCAGAGCTCGCGCAGCAGTCGGCGGGCGTCCGGCCAGGGGGTCTCGGCGGAGGCGAGGTAGTTGCCCTCGGTGATGACCAGCCGGGTGTGCGGGCGGACGACGTGGCGGGCGGCCACCGGCTCGTCCAGGGTGCGGTCGAAGTCGGGGACGTAGATGTCCTGGAAGCGGTCGGCGGCAACCCGGCGCAGCAGGGCGACGTAGCCGTGGGCGTCGAAGGTGGCCGGGGCGCCCTTGCGGTGGGTCAGTCCGAGGCGGTCGAGCTGGGCCGCCGAGAGGTGGAAGCCGTCGAGCGGGAGGTAGGCGGCCGTGCCGGGGCCTTCGACGCGCTCGACCTCGGCGACGAGGTGGCGGGCCAGGGTGGACTTGCCGGCTCCGGGCGGGCCGGCAAGTCCGAGGATCGTACGGGCGTTGCTGCCCGGCCCGCGGAGGAGTCCGAGGGCAAGGGCGGTGAGGCGGTCCTCGTTCATGGCCGCACCCTACTCACTGGCCCCGGTCCGACGGCCAGGTTCAGACGACGCCGGGAACGGAGACGGGGGCAGAGACAGGGGTAGGGGTCAGGCCGGGCAGGTCCAGGGTGAGGGTTCCGGCGTCCGCGTCGAGAAGAGCCGGGACGCCGAGCGGAACGGTGAGGCTGGACGGGCAGTGGCCGAAGCCCAGTTCCCAGATCACGGGCACGCCGAGCGCGCCAAGACGGTCGAGCATCACGGCCCGGACCCGTTCGGGCCGTCCGCAGCCCTCCCACGACCCGAGGGCTATGCCGGCCACGCCGTCGAGGGCGCGGGAGCGCAGGAACTGGGTGAGCAGGCGGTCGAGCTGGTACGGGTGCTCGTTCACGTCTTCGAGGATCAGGATGCTGCCCGCGAAGGAGGGCCGGGCGGCGGGCGTGCCGCGCTCGGCGGCGAGGACGTGGAGGCAGCCTCCGGCGGTGACGCCGTGGGCGCGGCCGGGGACGAGGGCGGAGGCGGTGGGTGAGGTGAGGACGGTGGTGGCGGCGGGGTCGAAGAGGGTGCGGCGCAGGTGTTCGGCGGTGGGGCCGTCGTCCACGAAGGAGGAGCCGGAGGCCAGCGGCCCGTACAGGGTGGCGAGGCCGAGGCGCCGGGCGAAGGCCTCGTGCAGCGAGCTGACGTCGCTGAAGCCGATGAAGGCCTTGGGTCGGGCGGCGCGCATCGCGGCCCAGTCGAGCAGGTCGACGATGCGGTGGACGCCGTAGCCGCCCCGGGCACAGATGACCGCATCGACGGTGGGGTCGAGCCAGGCGCCCTGGAGGTCGGCGGCACGGTCGGCGTCGGTGCCGGCCAGGTAGCCGAGGGTGGGGTGGGTGTCGAGGACGTGCGGGGCGACGGTCACGCGCAGGCCCCAGGAACGGAGGATCGCGCAGCCGGCGGTGAGCCGCTCGGGGTCGATCGGGCCGCTGGGGGCGACGACGGCGATGTGGTCGCCGGGGCGCAGCTGCGGCGGGCGGGTCAGTCCCTGGCCGGGCGTGGTGGGTTGCTGGTCCATGGACCGGGCCTTTCGGGGAAGGGGCGGGCAGCGGGCGGCCTCGGGTTGTGGTCGAGGCCGCCCGGTGACGATATGCCCGCGGGGCGACCGGCCGATGTCCCTGGTGAGCGGACCCCCTGAGGGCCCCCGGGGAACACGGGCGGGTTGAGGGCTCTTCAGATGGCGCCCATCACCTCCCGTACCTCGGCGAGGGTGGCGTCGGCGATCGCGTTGGCCCGCTCGGCACCGGCCCGGAGCACCTGCCGCAGGTGGCCGCGGTCGGTGGCGAGTTCGGCGCGGCGGACTCGCAGCGGGCGGAAGTACTCGTTGACGGACTCGATGACGGTGCGCTTGAGGACGGCCGCGCCGCCGTCCCCGATCTCCTCGGCGATCGTCTCCGGGGCCCGGTTCTGACAGAGCGCGGCGAGCAGGAGGAGACCGGAGACTCCGGGGCGGCCGGTCGGGTCATAGGTGATGCGGCGGTCGGCGTCGGTCCTGGCGCCGCGGATGATCCGGGCGGTCTCGTCCTCGTCGGCGCCGAGGGCGACGGCGTTGCCGCGGCTCTTGCTCATCTTTCCGCCGTCGGTGCCGAGCAGCATCGGTGCCTCGGAGAGCAGCGCCCGGGGGCGGGGGAAGACGGCGCTGCCGTCGGCGTGCGGGTAGCGCTCGTTGAAGCGGCGGGCGACGGTGCGGGCGACCTCCAGGTGGGGCAGTTGGTCCTGGCCGACCGGGACGAGGTCGGCCTTGCAGAAGAGGATGTCGGCGGCCTGGTGGACGGGGTAGGTGAACATCAGTCCGTTGACGGCGGCCTGGCTGGAGTGGGCGATCTCGTCCTTGACGGTGGGGTTGCGGCTCAGCTCGGCGACGCTCACCAGGCTGAGGAAGGGCAGCAGCAGCTGGTTGAGGGCGGGGACGGCGCTGTGCGCGAAGATCGTGGCCCGTTCGGGGTCGAGGCCGGCCGCGAGGTAGTCGAGGACGAGGTTCTCGGTGTGCTCGGCGAGCCGGTCGGCGAGGTCGCGGTCGGTGATGACCTGGTAGTCGGCGACCAGGACGAACATCTCGACGCCCTGGTCCTGGAGCCGGACCCGGTTCTGCAGGGTGCCGAAGTAGTGGCCGAGGTGGAGCGGGCCGGTGGGTCGGTCCCCGGTGAGGACCCGGTGGGCGCCCGGGTCGGCGATCAGGTCGGCGGCCGTCAGGACGGGCACGGCGGACGGCTCGGCGGAAAGCACGGCGGACGGCCCGGCGGTGTCGCGGTCGGTCGTGGTGCGGGCGGCAGTGATGCGGGTGGTGGCGGCGCGCTCGGCGGTGGTCATCGGGTTTCTCCCTCGGTACGGCGGTGGTGGCGGCCGTCCGGGGCGCGGGCCCGTCCCGTGGGTAAACGCGACAGGGCCGTCCATCCCGGACGGCCCTGGCCAGGCAGGTGTGGTGGCCGTCCTAGGACGGCCACCAGCACAGGCCCACGAAGCGCTTCATGGCTCCCACCATAGCGCCAGTCCTCCACCGGCAGGGCGGGGGTTTCTCTGCGCAGCGTCTCGCCGCGGAAGAACTCCCGGCGGACCGCGACGGCCAGTCCCCAGCCGGCCCGGGGGCCTGACTTTTGCCCGTGCGGCGAGCCCCCGGGTCGGAGGGCCCCACGGGCGGCAAGATAGGTTTGCCTCACCTAAGCTCGACCGCCGGCGCCGAACCCTCGGCCGTCCGGTCCGACCCGTGAAGGAGCGTCGCGTGGCCCCCGACTCCGACGGCCCGACCCTCGCCACCCGCACCCCCGGCCGCCGCCGATTCCTCACGGCAGGCGTGGCCGGCGCCGCCGTGCTCGGCCTCGGCGGACTGCTCACCGCCTGCGGCAACTCCGGCGGCGGCGGAGGCGGCAACGGTGGCGGCCACGGATCCAAGACGGGTGGCGGCTCCTCCCCCGACCAGAAGTCGGTCAAGCAGGGCGGTGACGACTACGCCACCGTGATCGAGAAGATGAAGGACTTCGGCACCGACGCCGCCCCCGGCGTCTACCCGCGCACCATCAGGCACGCCATGGGCGAGACCGTCATCCCCGCCAGGCCCACCCGGGTCGTGGTGCTGGACACCGGCGAGCTCGACAACGTCGTCTCGCTCGGCATCCAGCCGGTCGGCGTCGTCCACACCGACGGCTCCAAGTCCCTGCCCTCCTACCTCAAGGACAAGGCGGGCAACCCGGCCGCCGTCGGCACCATCAACAGCCTCAACCTGGAGGCCATCGCCGCGCTCAAGCCCGACCTGATCCTCGGCAGCCAGCTGCGCGCCCAGGACCAGTACGCACAGCTGTCGAAGATCGCACCGACCGTCTTCTCGCTCCGCCCCGGCTACCCCTGGAAGCAGAACTTCCTGCTCAACGCCAGCCCTTTCGGCCTGCAGGCCGAGGCCAAGACGCAGCTCGACGCGTACCAGGCGGCGGCCGCCGCGATCGGCGCCCGGCTCGGCGACAAGCGCCCCACCATCACGCCGCTGCGCTTCATGCCCGGCCGGACCAGGCTCTACGCCGAACTCTCCTTCATCGGCACCGTCCTCACCGACGTGCCGCTGCCGCAGCCGAAGATCGAACAGGTCAAGGAGCTCGCGGTGGAGGTCAGCCCGGAGCAGGTCGACAAGGCGGACGCCGACTGGATCTTCTACGGCGTGTACGGCAGCCCCAGTTCGACCAACCAGGACGCGGTGCTCGGCGGCGCGCTCTGGAAGACGCTCGGCGCGGTCAAGTCCGGTCAGGCCCGGCCGGTTTCGGACGAGACCTGGTTCCTGGGGCTCGGCGTCACGGCCGCCAACGCGGTGCTCGCCGACCTCAAGGGCTTCGTGTCGCCCGGCAGTTGAGCAGGAACGGCCAGTAGGGGGTTCCGTCGGTCCACCGCAGCTCGCGTGGTGAACCCACCGTACTCGCGGGCACACGCGCGGGAATGACGCTTGGAGCTGGTCGTGCGGTGCGGGAGGATCATCGGGACCGTCCCCCGAAGGGCCCGCCGATGACCTCGCTCCACCCCAGCTCCACCGATCCCGCCCTGCCCGGCCCGCCCGCGGACGGTGCCGACTCCTCGGCCGGGGCCGACGCACCGCCCGTCGCCGCCGGACCGACCGTCACGGCGGTCCTGTCCGGCCCGGCCGATTCGGACGCCCCGTTCGTCCCGGCCGACCGGGTCCACCCGGCCGCACCGGTCGGCCCGGCTGCTCCAGGTGCGCGGGTCTGCTCGATCGCGGCGGTGGCCGAGGGCGGGCCGACCGGTGCGGCCGGTGCCCCCACCCGCCATGACCGGGTGCCGCAGCCGCGCACCCCGGAGGACGTCGAGACGCAGCTCCGCCGAGCTCCGGCGGACGGCGGAGCGGCGGCAAGCGGCGGCACGCCAGCAAGCGGGGGTACGACGGCGGACCGGCTCCGGGCGGCGTTCGCCGACCGGCTGCGGGCCGCGCGCGCCGAAGGGCGCTCGCTCGCCGAGCTGGCGGCGGCGTGCCGCCGGTCGGTGGAAGAGGTGCGGGCACTGCTCGGCGAGGCCGGGGAGGAGGAGGGCGGCGTTTCCGGAGCCCTCCTCGACGGGGCCGGGCCGGGGTTCGTCCGGTTCCAGCAGGCGGCGGCGTCCGAGAGCAACCGGACCGTTCCGGTGCCGAGTTCGGCGCGCGAGCCGTCCCGTGAGCCGACCCGTGAGCCGACCCGTGAATCGGTGCGCGAGGAGGTTCGGGGCCTCAGTTCGCGGCGCCCGTCCCCCTCCCGCCGGCTGCGCCGGATGCACCCCCCGGCCGACCGGAGCGGGCAGGGGGCGACCGCACGGGAGACGGCCGCCGCCGACCCGACCGGGGGGCAGCCGCGCGGTGCGGGGCGGGCGGGCGAACCGACCGGTGCAAGGAGGACGGCGGCCGACCACACGCCCCCCACGGCCGGTGCGGACGCCTGGGCCGTGGTGGACGGCGGGGCGGAGCAGCCTCGGGCCGTCCCGCCGCTCGGCATCCTGATCGGCGGCAGCCCGGTCCAGCCGGAGGCCGTCGGCCGTCCGGAGGAGCGGACGCCGGTCCGGGTGGCGGCCGAGCCGATCCGGGTCGGCCGTGGCACCAGCCTGGTGGTGCTGCCGTCCTGGCGTCCTGCCATCGCCGTGTCGGTGCCGACCGAGCAGTTGGTCCTCGAGACCGGCCTCACCGCCGAGCAACTGACCGGCGCCCGGCTGACGGTACGGATGAATCCCTGGGCGCTGCACGACCGGGAGTTGGACCTGCACGGCTGGGAGCCCGGCCCGCACGGCCCGCACGGGCGACCGCGGCGCGGCGGGCGCCGTTAGGGCCCGTCAGCGGGCGTTCGGGATGTAGCCGAGGTCGACGGGCACCGGAGGGCGACCGTCGACCGCCCAGCCCGCGCGGACCGCCTCCAGCAACTCCGGTAGCCGGGGCGGCCAGAGCGCGTCGGCGTTCTCGTCGGCGAGGTCGGCCGGGGTCCACCAGCGCCAGTCGAGGATCCGGTCCTCGGCGTGCACCGCGCTGACGTCCCCGACCGGGCCGCGGTGCGGTCCGGTGGTCAGGTAGATGTGCTCGTGCTGGCGGACCGGGGTGCCGTGCCAGGTGAAGTCGTGCTCCCAGGTGCAGAGCAGCGGGCCCGGTTCGAGGTCGGTCCAGCCGGTCTCCTCCCACAGTTCGCGCCGGGCGCCGACCCGAGGGGTCTCGCCCGGTTCCAGCCCGCCGCCGGGCATGGTCCAGTGGACACCGACCTCGTCGTTGTCCGAACGGAGCAGGAACACCGAGCCGTCCCGGTCCAGGACCACCGTGCGGGCGGCCCGGCGGGGAACTCGTTTGCGCGGTCGCAGCAGTCTTCGCATCGGGACACTCTGACAGCGCCCGGCCGGAGCGTCGACCGGATTCCCCGCCCCGGCCGACGACTTGAGTTGTGTCCGGGCCCCCGGCCTGCGTCGATCCGCAGTCGCGGGCGGCCCGCTGGCCGTACCCTGACCGCCATGCCCGTACCCTCGATGCTCTTCCCCGCCGATCCACTCAACCCGCGCCGGCCCGATCCGCACTTCGCCTGGGAAGCCAGACTGGTGCGGGAGTTGGGCGCCGAGCACCTCCTGGTAGACCACGACGCGCTGCTCGCCGGACGCGCCGAGGAGGCGGTCAGGCGGGTGCCCCTGGGCAGCGGACCGCTCTGGTACCGGGGCTGGATGCTCCCCTCCGCCCGGTACGCCGAGTTCGCCGCCGCGCTCACCGCCCGCGGCGGCAAGCTGCTGACCAGCCCACCCGGTTATGCGGCGGCCCACGAACTGCCCGGCTGGTACGGGGTGTTCGAGGGGGCGACGCCGCCCAGCGTCTGGATCCCGACCGCCGGGGCGGTACCACCCACGCCGGAAGAACTGGCGGAGGCCGTGGCGCGACTCGGCGGAAGCGGACCGGCGATCGTCAAAGACTACGTGAAGTCGCGCAAGCACGAGTGGCACGAGGCCTGCTACGTACCGGAGTTGGCCGACCTGGCGGCCGTCTGCCGGGTGGTCGGGCGGTTCGTCGAGCTGCAGGGCGAGTTCCTGGCCGGCGGGGTGGTGGTGCGGCGGTACGAGGAGTTCGGGCGGGCGGACGGGCCGGACGGGCCGGACGGGCCGGACGGACTGGACGGGCCGGACAGGCTTTCGGACGGGGACGGCTGCGATGCCGCTGGTGCCGTCGGCGGCGCGGGTGCCGTCGGCGGTGCGCGTGGCGGGCGGCGGGCGGTCGAGGCGAGGGTGTGGTGGCTGGACGGCCGGCCGGTCCTGGTCGGGCCGCACCCGGACGCCCCGCACGTCCACGCCGAGCCCGACCTCACCGAGGTCTCCGCTCTGGTGCGAAGACTCGGCTGCCGCTTCGTCACCACCGACCTCGCCAGCCGGGCCGACGGCTCCGGCTGGCGGGTGGTGGAGGTCGGGGACGGCCAGGTGAGCGACCTGCCGCGCGGTATCGACGCCTCGGGGCTGCTGGCCTCGCTGATCGCCGCCTGACGGACCGCCCGGCGGCTCGGGCTGATCGGCCGGGCCAACCGGACCGGGGGCCGGCCGGGCGGCGGGATCGGCAGGCTCGGCGGGCGGCCCGTCTTCCGACGGTGCACCCGCCGGCCCCGGCTGGCATTGGCCGGGCGGCTACCCGGCCGCGACCGTCTCGGCCGGTGCCGGGTGGCCGTCCGCGATGAACGCCTGCCAGAGCCTGCTGTACGTACCGCCCAGGGCGAGCAGTTCGGTGTGCGTGCCGTCCTCGACCACCCGGCCGTGGTCCAGCACGACCACGCGGTCGGCGCGTTCGGCGGTGGTCAGGCGGTGGGCGATGACCAGGGTGGTGCGGCCACCGCTGAGCCGGTCGGCGGCCTGGTTGACCGCGGCCTCGGTGGCCAGGTCGAGCGCCGCGGTGGCCTCGTCCAGCAGCAGGATGTCCGGGTCGACCAGTTCGGCCCGGGCCAGCGCGATCAGCTGGCGCTGGCCTGCCGAAAGGTTTCGCCCGCGGCCCGCGACCTCGTGGTCGTAGCCGCCCGACAGTCGGACGATCATCTCGTGGGCGCCGACCGCCCGGGCCGCCGCCTCCACCTCGGCCGCCGAGGCGTCCGGTCGGCCGTACGCGATCGCCTCGCGGACGGTGCCCGCGAACAGGTACGCCTCCTGGGGCACCACACCGAGGCGGTGGCGGTACTGGGCCAGGTCGTAGCGGGTGAGGTCCACGCCGTCCACCCGGACGGTGCCCTCGGTCGCGTCGTAGAACCGGGCGACCAGCTTGACCAGCGTCGACTTGCCCGCGCCGGTCTCGCCGACCAGCGCCACCGTCTGACCGGCGGGTATCCGCAGGTCGACGCCGCTCAGCACGTCCGGGGCACCGTCCGCGCCGCCGTTGTAGGCGAAGCCGACGCCCTCGAAGCTGATCTCGCCGCGCAGCGCCCCGGTCACCGGGACCGGGTCGGCCGCCTCCGCCGTGGTCGTCGGGGTACGCAGCAGTTCGCGGATCCGGCCGAGGCCGACCGAGGCCTGCTGGTAGCCGTCGAACACCTGGGAGAGCTGGTTGACCGGGGCGAAGAACAGGTCGATGTAGAGCAGGTACGCGACCAGCGCGCCGACCGTCAGCGTCCCCTCGTCCACCCGGGAGGCGCCGACGATCAGCACCAGTGCGGCGGCCACGCTGGAGAGGAACTGGACGAACGGGAAGTACAGCGAGATGTAGAGCTGGGCGCGGACCCGGGCCTCGCGGTAGGCGATCCCACGGGCCACGAAGCGGTCGGTGTTGGTGTCCAGGCGGCGGAAGGCCTGGACGATCCGCATGCCGGCCACGTTCTCCTGCAGGTCGGCGTTGACCGTGCTGATCAGGTCCCGGGAGCGCTCGTACTGGTCCTTGGACTTCTTCCGGAACACCAGGGTGGCGATCACCAACAGCGGCAGCACGGCGAAGACCACCAGGGCCAGGCCGGCGTCGATGATCAGCAGGGCCACGAAGATCCCGGCGAAGGTCAGCAGGCTGACCACGGCGGTGACCATGCCGGTCTGGAGGAAGGACGTCAGCGAGTCCAGGTCGGTGGTCATCCGGGTCATGATCCGGCCGGTCAGCTCGCGTTCGTAGTAGTCCAGGCCGAGCCGGTTGAGGTGGGCGAAGATCTTGAGCCGGAGGGTGTACAGCACGCGCTCACCGGTACGGCCGCTGACCCGGTTCTCGGCGCTCTGCACCAGCCAGTCCAGCAGGACGATGACCAGTGCGGCGACCGAGGCCACCGCGACGCCGGACATCAGGCCCTTGCGGACGCCCTCGTCGATGCCGTGCCGGATCAGCACCGGCAGCACCAGCCCGGCGGCCGCGTCCAGGGTGACCAGCAGGAGGGCGACGAGCAGCGGGCCGCGGAAGGGGCGCAGCAGGCGGCCGAGGCTGAAGTCCGGGTCACCGGCCTCGGCTTCGGCGCGCGGCACGGCGGGGACGTCGGCGGCCGGCGGGAGCTCGGCGACCTTGGCCAGCAGGTCGGGGTCGGCGGTGCGGGCCGCCTTGGCGAGGGCGGGCGTGGGGAGCTCGGGGATCTTCTGCTCGGAGGCCTTCCGCTCGGACCGTCCGGCTCGCACGGGCTGTTCGCCCTGCGCGGGCTGCTCGGTCTGCGCGGGCTGTCGTGCGGGCTGTTCGATCTGCGGGTTCCTCGGGTTCTGCGGCTCGGTGGTCCGGTCGGCCTCAGCAGTCCGGTCGGCTTCGGGGACCCGGCCGACATCGGGGGCCCGGCCGGCCTCGGGGGCCCAGCCGGCCTCGGGGGCCCAGCCGGCCTCGGGGTCGGTGATCAGGGCCCGGTACTGGGGACATCGGGCTTCGAGTTCCTCGTGCGTACCGAGGTCCAGCAGCCGGCCGCGGTCCAGGACGGCGATCCGGTCGGCGAGCTGGAGGGTCGAGCGGCGGTGGGCGATCAGCAGGGTGGTACGGCCGGTCATCACGGAGCGCAGCGCGTCGTGGATCTCCGCCTCGACCTGTGGGTCGACGGCCGAGGTGGCGTCGTCCAGCAGCAGGATCCGAGGGTCGGTGAGGATCGCCCGGGCCAGGGCGATGCGCTGGCGCTGACCGCCGGAGAGGGTCAGGCCCTGCTCGCCGACCTTGGTCTCGTAACCTTCCGGCAGCGCGCGGACGAACTCGTCCGCCTGTGCGGCGCGCGCGGCGGCGACGATCTGCTCGTCGGTGGCGTCCGGGCGGCCGTAGGCGATGTTGGTACGGACCGACTCGGAGAAGAGGAAGCTCTCCTCGGGGACGATGCCGACCGCCGCGCGGACCGAGTCCAGGGTGAGGTCACGCAGGTCGTGGCCGTAGAGACGGACGGTGCCGGCCGCCGGGTCGTAGAAGCGGGGCACCAGCTGGGCCACCGTCGACTTGCCGGAGCCGGACGCGCCGACGAGGGCGAGGGTCTCGCCGGGGGCCAGCTTCAGGCTGAGGCCGTGCAGGACCGGGGCGGGGTGCTCGGGGTCGTAGCGGAACTCGACCTGGTCGAACTCCAGGGCGACGTCAGGGGTGCGGGGACCGGCCGAGCCGCCCTTCGGGGCGTCGGCGGCGGCGCTGCCGTCCTGGGTGAGGTCCAGGCTCAGCGCGTCCGGACGCTCCTGGACCATCGGGCGCTCGTCGATCAGCTGCAGGACGCGCTCGACGCCCGCCCGGGCCTGCTGGCCGACCGTGATCACCATGGTCAGCATCCGCACCGGACCGGTCATCTGGGCGACGTAGGTGGAGAAGGCGACGAAGGTACCGAGCGAGACCCTCCCGTCGACGGCCAGCCAGCCGCCGAAGGCCAGCACGGCGACCTGGGCGAGGGCCGGGATCGCCTGCATCGCCGGGTTGTAGCGGGCGTTGAGGCGAATCGACCGGAGCCGGGCGGCGAACAGGTTGCGGGAGGCCCGCTCCAGCTTGTCCTGCTCCTGCGCCTCCTGGCCGAAGCCCTTGACCACCCGGACGCCGCCGATCGCACCGTCCACCACGCCCGCGACGGCGGCGGCCTCCTGCTGGGCGGCCCAGGTGGCCGGGAACAGGCGCTTGCGGCTGAGCACGCTGACCCACCACAACGCGGGCGCCATGACCAGGGCGATCAGGGTCAACGGCGCGGACAGCCAGACCATCACGCCGACCGACATCACGAACATCAGCAGGTAGCCGGTCATCATCGGCAGCATCGAGAGCAGGCCGTTGATCAGCTGGAGGTCGGAGGTCGCGCGCCCGACCACCTGGCCGGTGTCCAGGCGGTCCTGGCGGTGGCCGTCCAGCCGGCCGAGCGAGCGGAACAGGTCGCTGCGCATGTCGTGCTGGACGTCGAGGGCCAACTGGCCGCCGTAGTAGCGACGGGCCTGGGTGCAGCCGAAGACCACGACGGCGGCGAGCAGCAGCACCACCGCCCACGGGGTCAGCGAGCGGGTGTGGGCGACGATGACGTCGTCGATGATCAGCTTGGTGACCAGCGGCACCAGCGCGGTGACGGCCATGCCGAGCAGCGAGGCGCCGAAGGCGAGCAGCAGACTGCGGCGGGACCGCCAGCTGTAACCGATCAGGCGGCGCAGCCATCCGTCGGCCTCAGCGGGCCCGTCACCGGGCTTCGCGTTCTCGCTCTGCTCGGCGCGCCTCGCGTCGGCAGCCTGCGGGCTGTCGCCGGGGCCCTCCGCGTCGTGGCCGGGGGCCGGCGGGCCGCTCGGGGATTGCTCCACCATGGATCCGTGAGTCTCGGGCATATTTAGGGATGCTAACCATTTCGTCGGGTGACCGCCATGGCTTTTCCGGTCGCCCGAGGCGGTCGGGGCTGGTTCCCGGGCGGCCCGGATCGTCCGGTCCGGCGGACTGGGCAACAGCGCGCCGCCTGCGGTGATTCCCGGACGAACAGGCGCGACCCACCGGTCCGCCCCTGTTCCCAGGATCGCCGATCACCCGCCGTACGCCCAGCGGCCCGGGGGCGGGCGGGCGCCGTCCTTTTGGCCTAGGGCCGACGGCGGGCCTGCGTTCGGGGAGCGCCGGCGTTCCCGAACGCTCGGCACTCCCGACTCTCAACGCTCCCCGTACTCGGCGCTCCCGACGCCCGGCGCTCCCGACGCTCGGCGCTCCTTACGTCAGCATTACCGGCCGTCGGCATCAGGCGGATCCGGACTCCGGACCGGTCACCCCGGAGCCGTCCGCAGCGGCCACGCCGGTGGCCGGGGAGACGCCGGTGGCCGCGGAGACGGCGGCGGCCGCGAAGGCTCCGTGAGCGAGGGTGTGCAGCAGCGCGGCCATTCCGTCGCGCTGCAGACCGGTGCGCTCGCCCTGGGCCGGGTTCGGGCCGAGGCTGTGCGGGGTCGAGTTGATCAGGCCGAAGACCGCGTGCACGGCGGCCCGCGCCGTCGGCTCGGCCGCGGGGGCGGCGAGCGACGGGTGGGCCTGCCGGACGATGTCCACCCACAGCTCGACGTAGCCGCGCTGGAGCCGGCGGACCGTGCGCCGGTCCTCCTCCTTGAGGTTCAACAGCTCGCGGTCGTGCAGGGTGATCAGGTCACGGTCGTTCAGTGCGAAGTCGACGTGGCCGCTGATCAGTGCGTCCAGCGCGGCGGCCGGGCCGTCGCCACCGCCCGCCCGGCGACGCCCCTCCTCCAGCAGGCGCTCGCTGATGCCGATCAGCAGGTCGGCCAGCATGGCGTCCTTGCCGGCGAAGTGGCGGTAGAGGCCGGGGCCGCTGATGCCGACGGCCTTGCCGATCTCGTCCACGCCCACACCGAGGAAACCCCGGGCGGCGAACAGTCGGGCTGCCTCCCGGCGGATCTGGTCGCGGCGTGGGAGCGCGGAGGCTGCGGGGACGTTCGGCATGCTGCCCATCGTAGACAGTCGAGTTATCGGCCGTTAACCTGGCCGCGTAAGTTAACGTTAATTAACGTGGGGATCAGGGGCGAACCGCACTCGGGCCCGCCCACCTGCTGCCGAGGGCAAGGGAGCTCTTGGGAATGGTCATCTCAACCACCGGCGCGCCCTCCGGCGTCCGGCTCAACGCAGTGACCGGCACGGCGACCGCACCCGGTGCCGCACCGCCGGCAGCCGCCGCCCCGGCGCCCCGGCTCGGCACATCCGCCGATCCGGGCTCCGCGGCCTACCGGGCCAACACCGAGGCGCATCAGGCGCTGGTCGCCGAACTGCGCGCCAAGCTCGACGCCGCCGCCCTCGGCGGGGGCGCCAAGGCCCGCGCCCGACACACGTCGCGCGGCAAGCTCCTCCCCCGCGACCGGGTGGACACCCTGCTCGACCCGGCCTCGCCGTTCCTGGAGCTGGCCCCGCTGGCCGCCGACGGGATGTACGACGGGGCGGCTCCCGCGGCCGGGGTGATCGCCGGTATCGGCCGGGTCGCCGGACGCGAGGTGGTGGTCGTCGCCAACGACGCCACCGTCAAGGGCGGCACCTACTACCCGATGACGGTGAAGAAGCACCTGCGCGCCCAGGAGGTCGCGCTGGAGAACCGCCTCCCCTGCATCTACCTGGTGGACTCCGGCGGCGCCTTCCTCCCGATGCAGGACGAGGTCTTCCCGGACCGCGACCACTTCGGCCGGATCTTCTACAACCAGGCCCGGCTCTCGGCCGCGGGCATCCCGCAGATCGCCGCCGTGCTCGGCTCGTGCACGGCGGGCGGCGCGTACGTCCCGGCGATGAGCGACCAGGCCGTGATCGTCCGCAACCAGGGCACGATCTTCCTGGGCGGGCCTCCGCTGGTGAAGGCCGCCACCGGCGAGGTGGTCACCGCCGAGGAGCTGGGCGGCGGCGAGCTGCACTCCCGCACCTCGGGCGTGACGGACCACCTGGCCGAGGACGACGCCCACGCCCTCTCCATCGTCCGCACCATCGTGTCCGAGCTCGGCCCGCGCGCGGCCAAGCCGTGGCCGCTCACCCCGGTCGAGCCGCCGGCCGTCGACCCGGCCGGCCTGTACGGCGCCGTCCCGGTCGACCCGCGCACGCCCTACGACGTGCGCGAAGTGATCGCCCGTCTGGTCGACGGCAGCCGCTTCGCCGAGTTCAAGGCCGAGTACGGCGCGACCCTGGTCACCGGTTTCGCCCGGATCCACGGCCACCCCGTCGGCATCGTCGCCAACAACGGCGTGCTGTTCTCCGAGTCGGCCGTCAAGGGCGCCCACTTCATCGAGTTGTGCGACCAGCGCGGCATCCCCCTCCTCTTCCTGCAGAACATCACCGGCTTCATGGTCGGTCGGCAGTACGAGGCGGGCGGCATCGCCAAGCACGGCGCCAAGATGGTCAACGCCGTCGCCTGCACCCGGGTCCCGAAGCTGACCGTGGTGATCGGCGGCTCCTACGGAGCCGGCAACTACTCGATGTGCGGCCGGGCCTACTCACCTCGCTTCCTGTGGATGTGGCCGGGCGCCAAGATCTCCGTGATGGGCGGCGAGCAGGCGGCCTCCGTGCTGGCCACCGTCCGCCGCGACCAGCTCGAGGCGCAGGGCGAGGAGTGGCCGACCGAGGCGGAGGAGGAGTTCAAGCGCCCGGTCCGCGAGCAGTACGAGCGCCAGGGCAACGCCTACTACGCCACCGCCCGGCTCTGGGACGACGGTGTGATCGACCCGATGGACACCCGCACGGTCGTCGGCCTCGCCCTCACCGCCTGCGCCAACGCCCCACTGGCACCACCCGCCCCGTACGGCGTCTTCCGCATGTGACGCCGCACGCCCGGCTGTCGCCGGTCGGGTGCTGCCGCCGGTCATGTCGGCCGTCACCGGCTTCGCCTCGTGACCGCCTGCTGTGACCCCTCTCCGCATCCCTCCCTTCCGGGGGTGACTCCCGGGGGCGCCGGTCCGACGACCGGACCGGCGCCCCGGCCGCCCACCGCCACCGCCACCGCCACCGCCTTCTTACCGCTCCCCCTTCCACGGCTCCCCTCGACCGGAGGAACGCCTCCCATGTTCGACACAGTTCTGGTCGCCAACCGCGGCGAGATCGCGCTGCGGGTGATCCGCACCCTGCGGCGGCTCGGTGTCCGCTCGGTCGCCGTGTTCAGCGACGCGGACGCCGACGCACCCCACGTCCGCGAGGCCGACGTCGCGGTCCGCCTCGGCCCGGCCGACCGCAGCGACAGCTCGGCCGCCGAGACCTATCTGCGCACCGACCAGATCCTCGCCGCCGCCCGCCGCACCGGTGCCCAGGCCGTCCACCCCGGCTACGGCTTCCTCGCCGAGAACCCCGGCTTCGCCCGCGCCTGCGCCGACGCGGGCCTCGTCTTCATCGGACCACCTCCCGGTGCCGTCGAGCTGATGGGTGACAAGATCAACGCCAAGGAGGCCGTACGGGCCGCCGGCGTTCCGGTGGTCCCCGGCAGCCAGGCCACCGCGCCCACCGACGAGGAACTCGTCGCCGCCGCCGACGAGATCGGCTACCCCGTCCTGCTCAAGCCCTCCGCCGGTGGTGGCGGCAAGGGCATGCGCCTGGTGCGGGACCCGGCCGACCTGCCCACGGAGATCGGCGCCGCCCGCCGCGTCGCCCGGACCGCCTTCGGCGACGACACCCTGCTGCTGGAGCGCTGGGTGGACCGACCGCGCCACATCGAGGTGCAGGTGCTCGCCGACGCCCACGGCAACACCGTCCACCTCGGCGAGCGCGAGTGCAGCCTCCAGCGCCGCCACCAGAAACTGATCGAAGAGGCTCCCTCCGTTCTCCTCAATACCGAGACCCGCGCCGCGATGGGCGCCGCGGCCGTCCGCGCCGCGGAGTCCTGCGGCTACACCGGGGCCGGCACCGTGGAGTTCATCGTCCCCGGCATCGACCCGGACGCGCCCGCCTCCGCCGCCGAGGGGGTGCGGGACTTCTTCTTCATGGAGATGAACACCCGCCTCCAGGTCGAACACCCCGTCACCGAACTCGCCGTCGCCGTCGGTCCGGAGGCGGCCCGACTGGACCTGGTCGAGTGGCAGCTGCGCGTCGCCGCGGGCGAGCGGCTGTCCTTCACCCAGTCCGACATCTCCTTCCTGGGCCACGCCATCGAGGCCCGCATCTGTGCCGAGGACCCGGAACGGGACTTCCTGCCCACCGGCGGCCGCATCCTCACCCTGGACGAGCCGCGGGGCGAGGGCATCCGCGTCGACTCCGGGGTCGCCCCCGGAACCCTCGTCACCAGCGCCTACGACCCCATGCTCGCCAAGGTCATCGCGTACGGGCCCGACCGCCCGACCGCGCTGCGCCGGCTCCGCGCCGCGCTGGCCGACACCCGCATCCTGGGTGTCACCACCAACACCGGCTTCCTGCGCCGGCTGCTCGCCCACCCCGACGTCGTCGCCGGCCGACTGGACACCGGCCTGGTGGAACGGACGGCCCAGCAGCAGCCGGCCCTGCTCGCCGCACCCCACTCCCCGTCGAACGCGGCACCGTCGAACCCGGCGCCGTCGAACGCGCCCACCACGGCCGGGACCACGGCCCCCGCCGCACCCGCGGACGGGACCGACGCCCGGGCGACCGAACCCCCGTCACCTGCCCACCTCCTCTACTACGCGGCCGCGCTGGCGCGACACCTGGAACTCACCCCGGCCGCCGAACCCGGCGGCTGGACCGACCCGTTCTCCTCCCCCTCCGGCTGGCGCCTGGGCGGCACCCCCGCCTGGACCACCCACCGACTCCGTACCCCCGGCCAGGACCCGGTCTCGGTGCGCATCCGTTCGATCACTGCGGGCAACGTAACCGACGCCACCGACAATTCCCCCGAGCCCACCCGCGAGGTGGAGCTCCGGCTCGACGCCGGTCCCGTGCACCGGGCCCGTGCGACCCTGGCGGCGGACCGGCTGCACCTGACCGTCGACGGGCTGCGGACCACCTTCGCCCTGGCCACCGACGCCGCCCCCGGCCTCGCGGCCGGTCCGGTGACCTGGCTCGGCATCGAGGGCGACGCCTGGCCGATGCACACCTACGACCCGGTGGTCGAGAGCGCCGCCGGCGCCGCGGCCCACCACGGTGCCCTGACCGCCCCCATGCCGGGCACCGTCACGGTCATCAAGGCCACGGCGGGCGAGACCGTCCGCAAGGGCCAGCCCCTGCTCGTGCTGGAGGCCATGAAGATGGAACACGTGATCGCCGCGCCGCACGACGGCGTGGTGGCCGAGTTGCGGGCCAGCGCCGGCGCCACCGTCGCGATGGAGGACCTGCTGGTCGTGGTCACCCCGGCCGAGGAGGCCGCCGAGCCCGCGGAGGTGCGGTCGTGACGTCCCAGGAGAACACCGCCCGGGCCGCCACCGGCCAGAGGGGCACCGTCCGCGAGCCCGACGCCCTGGACCTCGGGCTGCCCGACCCGGTCCGCGCCCCCGGCCTGCCCGAGGAGGTCCGGATCCACGAGGTCGGACCGCGCGACGGGCTGCAGAACGAGGGCTCCCTGGTGCCCGTCGAGGTCAAGGCGGAGTTCATCGGCCGACTCGCCGCCGTCGGGCTGCGGACCGTCGAGGCGACCAGCTTCGTTCACCCGAAATGGGTACCCCAGCTCGCCGACGCCGAGGAGCTGATGCCCCGGCTCGCCGACCTGCCCGGGCGTCACCCCGGACTGCGGCTGCCGGTGCTGGTTCCCAACGAGCGCGGCCTCGACCGGGCGCTCGCCCACCACGCCACCGACATCGCGGTGTTCGCCAGCGCCACCGAGACCTTCGCCCGGCGCAACCTCAACCGCTCGGCGGACGAGGCCATGGAGATGTTCCGCCCGGTCGTGACCCGGGCCGCCGAGGCCGGGATCGCGGTCCGCGGCTACCTGTCGATGTGCTTCGGCGATCCCTGGGAGGGGCCCGTCCCGGTCGACCAGGTGGTCAGCTTCGGCGTCCAGCTGTTGGAGATGGGCTGCGCCGAGCTGAGCCTCGGCGACACCATCGGCGTGGCCACCCCCGGCCAGGTCCGCGCCCTGCTGGCCGGCTTCGCCCGGGCCGGCGTTCCGGTCGCCAGGCTCGCCGTGCACTTCCACGACACCTACGGCCAGGCCCTCAGCAACACCCTGGCGGCGCTGCGGGAGGGCGTCACCACGGTGGACGCCTCGGCAGGCGGCCTGGGCGGCTGCCCGTACGCGAAGAGCGCCACCGGCAACCTGGCCACCGAGGACCTGGTGTGGATGCTGCACGGGCTCGGCGTCCGCACCGGTGTCGACCTGCGCGCGCTGGTCGCGACCAGCGGCTGGATGGCCGAGCGCCTCGGCCGCCCGAGCCCCTCCCGCACCGTCCAGGCGCTGCTCGGCGCCTCCCGGGGCTGACCCGCTTCGCCCCGACCCACCGGCGCCGGCCGCCCGTTCGGTCCGGCCGGCGCCGCACACCACGTTCACCCGTCAATCACACCGTGCGACCGTCACACCGTCAGACGGCCGCCGGTCATCCCGCTCATGCCCGCGGCCACCCCGGCCGGGCACCAGGAGGATCAGATGCTCGACCACCGGCTCAGCAGTGAGTACGAGGAACTGCGGCGCACCGTCGCCGAGTTCGCCCAGGACGTGGTGGCGCCGAAGATCGGCGAGTTCTACGAGCGGGAGGAGTTCCCGTACGAGATCGTCAGCGAGATGGGGCGGATGGGCCTGTTCGGCCTGCCCTTCCCGGAGGAGTACGGCGGCATGGGCGGCGACTACTTCGCCCTCGGTCTCGCCCTGGAGGAACTCGCCCGCGTGGACTCCTCGGTGGCCATCACCCTGGAGGCCGCCGTCTCGCTCGGCGCGATGCCGGTCTACCGGTTCGGCACGGAGGAGCAGAAGCGCGAGTGGCTGCCCCGGCTGACCTCCGGCGAACTCCTCGGCGCCTTCGGCCTCACCGAGCCGGAGGGCGGCTCGGACGCCGGCGCCACCCGTACCACCGCGCGCTACGACGAGACCACCGACGAGTGGGTCATCAACGGGACGAAGTGCTTCATCACCAACTCCGGCACCGACATCACCGGACTGGTCACCGTCACCGCACTCACCGAACCGATCGCTCGTTCGAGTGAAGAGGGCGAATTCCGCTCGCCCGTGCGGGAGATCTCCTCCATCATCGTGCCCACCGGGACCCCGGGGTTCCAGGTCTCGAAGAAGTACTCGAAGGTCGGGTGGAACGCATCCGACACCCGCGAACTGTCCTTTACCGACTGCCGCGTTCCCGCGGCCAACCTGCTGGGCGAGCGTGGCCGAGGCTACGCCCAGTTCCTGCGGATCCTCGACGAGGGCCGCATCGCGATCGCGGCCCTGGCCACCGGCCTGGCCCAGGGCTGCGTCGACGAGTCCGTCAAGTACGCCGGCACCCGGCGGGCCTTCGGCCGCCCGATCGGTGCCAACCAGGCCATCCAGTTCAAGCTTGCCGACATGGAGCTGCGCGCCCACACCTCCCGCCTGGCCTGGCGGGACGCCGCCTCCCGGCTGCTGCACGGCGAACCGTTCAAGAAGGAGGCCGCGATCGCGAAGCTGTACTCGTCCGAGGCTGCCGTCGACAACGCCCGCGAGGCGACCCAGATCCACGGCGGATACGGCTTCATGAACGAATTCCCGGTCGCCCGCTTCTGGCGCGACTGCAAGATTCTCGAAATCGGGGAGGGCACGTCCGAGGTCCAGCGCATGCTCATCGCCCGGGAACTCGGCGTCACGTCGTGACGATCACTTACTGATGGTCACCTCCTGAGCCGGGCCACCGGGCAACTCACCGATCCGCGGCCCACGTTGCGGAGCGAAGACCCTCAGGGGATCACGATCACCGGGCGGTTGGCCCGCCGCGCCAGCCGCCCGGAGACCGAACCGAAGATCTTGCCGAGCAGGCCGTGCGTCGTGCCGACGACGATCGCGTCGGCGGCGTACTCGCGACCGACCTCCTCGATCTCGTGGCAGATGTCGCCACCGCGCTCGATCAGGATCCACGGCACCCCCGCGAGGAAGTCCGCGCAGGCGAGTTCCAGTCCGAGGACCTCCGTGCGGTGGTCCGGGAGATCGACGAAGACAGGAGGTTCACAGCCTGCCCAGACCGTGGCGGGCAGACGGTTGGCGACGTGGACGATCACCAGGCCGCACTGCGACCGGCGGGCCATGCCGACCGCGTAGGCGAGGGCGCGCTCGCTCGACAGCGAGCCGTCGAAGCCGACCACGACACCGTGCTGGAACACCGGATCCAGGGAGCGCCCGGGCGCTTCCTCCGCCGACGACTCGGTATGCCCGCCGACCGCGTCGGACGCCGTGTCCGGACGCTCGGCCCCGGGGCCGGGGCCCGTCACCGGAGGCTCCGCAGGGCGCGCCTGGTGCCCGTCACGCCGCTGGCGGGGCCATGAGCGGTCGCGCCGGGAAAGGTTGCCTCGACGGAGGCCGCGCAGAGCGCGCGCGAACTCGCCGGCTCTGGGGTTCGTGCGGCCGCCGTCTCCCTCGGGCCCTGGGCCCGCGCTGCGGGACGCATCCGGTTCGACCGGTCGGGAGGACTCAAAACCAGCCATGGCTCACGGCTCTTCGTGGGAGAGGGGCCGACAGGAGAGGACAACGCTGCCCGGGGAGCAGGCCCGCCCACGGGATGACGTCGGTCTGCGCCGCGCAGCACCGTATGTGACCTGTTCCTTTCAGAGTACGACGGGCGCGGGGCCCAGCCCAGCGGCGAAGCCCTGGAGCATCGTTGTTCCCGCCAAAGGGGGATGCGCCCGCCGGGGCCGTGCGCCCTGTTCGCAGGCGATCGCGCCCCCTCCAGAACGGAGGTTCTAAGGAGCTTGACTGAGCGGGCCGGGCGGCGCAACAGGCCCACGGGACACCGTGACCGGACTGTCATGGATTGGCGACGATCCGTTGCGGGACGTCGCGAACCGTCACGCCCCGCAAGCCCCGACCTGCCCTTCCGTCCCACCGGTCCCACGCCGTCGATCGGGCGTCCGGGCCCTTTCAGCCACTTGGTGCGGCTTCGCGACGCGGTCTGGCATTTGCCAGGTGCATAGGCGCGGGCGCTGGCACCATGCTCGGCATGCCCCTGCTCCTGTTCGACCTCGACAACACGCTGCTCCCCCGGGACGCCGCCTTCCGGGCCTGGGCGCAGGACTTCCTGTCCGAACACCGCCTACCACCCCGCGACCTCGACTGGTTCGTCACCCTCGACGGCGGCGGCTACGTGCCGCGCAGCACCGTACTGTCCGCCGTCCGGCGCCGCTACGGCCTGGACGCCTCCGTCGACTTCCTGCTCGCGCACTTCCGACGCGGCATCAACTCGCACATCCACTGCCCGGCCCGCCACATCGAGGCGCTGCGGACGGCGCGGGCGGCCGGGTGGACCCTCGGGATCGTCTCCAACGGCGGCACCCGACCGCAGTTGGAGAAGATCCGGCGGACCGGGCTGGGGCCGCTGGTCGACGGCTGGGTGATCTCGGAGGAGGCCGACTGCGTCAAGCCGGACCCGTTGATCTTCGAGATAGCCGCCAGGCGGTGCGGCATCCGACCGGTCGGGGACTGGACGGCGCACACCTGGATGGTCGGGGATCACGCGCCCGCCGACATCGCGGGTGCCGAACTGGCCGGGTTGCGCAGCGTCTGGCTGCACCACGGCCGGCCGTGGGCGGAGAACGGCTACCGGCCGACGCTGAAGGCGGCCGGTCTGCCGGAGGCCGTGGGCCTGGTGCTGGCCGCACGCAACGCTCCCTCGGTCCGCCCCGGCGTCCGGGAGGGAGGACTTCCGGGAGTCCTTCCGGCAGCCCTTCCAGCGGCCCTTCCAGCGGTCCTTCCGGCGGCCCTGCCGATGGGCCTTCCGACGGTCCGGCGGGACGGGGCGGGCCGGCAACAGGCGGCGGGGGCACCGGTGCGCGCGACGGCGCCGCTCGGCGCACGGTCCGGCGTACGTCCGGCGGTGGCCGCCCCGGAGGGCCCGAACGCGCCCGTTGCCCTGAACGCCGGACCGGCGGCCGCCTCGGCTTCCGGAGCGGAGTTCGGTGTCCGAAACCGATCAGGCGAGTTTGCCGTGATCGCCGACGGCCTCCCGGATGAAGGGGAGCCGAGGGAGTCCAGGGCCAGGACGGGCGGTGGCCCGCGGACGGACAGCGGGACGGACCCGGGCGTGGACGGCGGCCGGACAGCCGCGCTGGCGCGGCCAACACCCCTGCGCACAGTCGCTGGTGGGACCGGCGGTGCCAGTGGGACCAACGGGACCGACAGGACCGGACCTGCCAGGACCGTCTTCGCCGCAGAGCCGAGCGCCGTGACACCGCTCGCAGCCGCGCTCACCGAACCGCTCACCGCAGCGGTCGCCCGGTAACGGCCGCTCGGGCCCGGTCGGTCGGGCCCGGTCGGTCGCGGCCCTGGGCACGACGCCGCCGTTCAACCGCCCAGTGAGGTGCGGCTCCACCAGCAGGTGGGGCCCTGCCCGGTGAACCCGAGCTTGCGGTAGACCGGTTCGCCGACCGAAGTGGCGACCAGGGTGGCCGGGCGGTCCGGGTGGGCGTGGGCCAGGGCGGTCCGCAGCACCGCGCGGGCCACTCCCCGCCCGCGCTGGTCGGGGAGGGTGGCGACCCAGTACACGCCGGTGACGACCCCGTCGTCGTAGGTGAGGCAGGCACCCGCCGGTACGCCGTCGACCCGGGCGGTCCAGGCCCGGCAGCCGGTTTGGCGCAGCAACTCCTCGGGGAGCGCGTCGCCGCGGGTCCAGGGCTGTCGGGCGGGCAACGGGAAGCCGTCCACAATGATCCGCTCGACCAGCGCGAAGGTGTCGCCGTCCAACACCTCATCGACCGTCAGGATGCCGCCGCCGTAGGCCGGTGAAACGACGGACAGTCCGGTGGAGGGGGATCCGGTGGGCAGTCCGGTGACGGCCGGTTCGGCGAGCGCGCCCTCGACCGGTCCCGGTTCGCGGGCCATCACCGGCATGATCGGCATCCGGACGGCGCCGAAGCGGCTGAGGTCGAGCCCCTGGTGCGGGTCCTCCAGGGTGAAGCGGACGGTCTCCCATGCGGCCATCAGGTCTGCCAACTGAACCTCCACCTCTGCCGGTTCGGCGTAGGGGCGGGTGACCAGGAAGCGTTGCGAGTCGTCCGGGGTGCGGGCGCAGCGGACCGCGGTGAGACCCGGCCGGACGTGGGACTGCCAGCCGTGCGCACGGGCTTGGGCGAGCCAGAAGGCGGCGGCGTTGTCGTTGGCCTGTTCGAGCCGGCTGTCGGTGTTCACGGCAGGACCGTAGCCCGGCAGCGGAGAGGCCGGTCCGACCGCCCCGACGCTGGCCGGATGAAGCCTGGGAGGCGCACGGACGGCGCTCGTGCGCCCTGCCGTGCACCGCCGATTTTCGGTCAATTTCTCGCCGCTCCCATCACCTTGGGCAAATCCGCAGCCCAGACCCGCCGACCGGGCGCCCGGAAGCCGGACGCCCCAGGAGCCGTCCCGCGACAACCAGCCACCGTTGCACCGGCCCTCTTCCCAGAAGGGTCGACGGGTGCCACGCTTCGTGATCGAATGCATCACGCCAAATTGCCATGTCGACATAGCGTCGGATGGTGAACTTGTCACAACGGCAACGGTCCACCCGATAGATTTCGATCTTGGCCAGCAGTGCCGCACCACCCACACCACACCACCGAGGGGGCTTGAGCGCCTTGAGCAGGGTGAGCAGGAGCGACGCGGGTCCTGACAGCGGCCAGGCGCCGACCGGCACCGTGAGCCGGTCCGCGAGAAGCACCGGCACCTCCGCGATCGCCGCCACCACCCGCACCTCCGGCATCCCGAGCAGCTCGGGCCCCGCCTCGCACTCCCCCTATCCGGCCGTACCGGTCGCCGCCGGCCACGCCCCCGGAGACCAGGGAGGCCCCTCGCACGGCGTTCCGGCGCACAGCGGCCCCGGCTCCGGCCTCGGTGGCCCAACGCCGTACGGTGCGGCGCAGTCGGCCCAGGGCGGACAGCCCAACCACTCCGGACCGTCCGTCAGCCGAGGCCCCGTCAGCCCCGCCCAGGCCTACGGCAGCACGGTCCAGCCCTACGGCGGCGACTTCCCCGGCCACGTGGGACACGTGGGACACGCGGCACACGCGGGTCACCCAGCACAGCAGGCACATGGGAGCCCCGCAGCCCACTCGGGACACCCCGCCTACCCCGGCCACCCCGCCTACTCCGCCGCCGGCGCGGCCCCGGGGCTGAACGGCGCCGGCGCCGGCCCGCTCGGCGGCCTCGCCCTGGGCGCCGCTCCCGGCCACGGCCCGCTGGGCCACGGCGGACCGAGCGGCAGCGGCTCCCCGTCCGCCCTGGCGACGGCCGGTGCCCCGCGCAAGCTGTCCGGCCGCCGCCGCCGCGAGACGGTCGCGGTACTGATCTTCGGCGGCGCACCGATCTTCGAGAGCTCCATCCCCCTGTCGGTCTTCGGCGTGGACCGCCAGGACGCCGGGGTCCCCCGCTACCGGCTGCTGGTCTGCGCCGGTGAGGAGGGCCCGCTGGCCACCACCGGCGGCCTGACCCTCTCCGCGCCCTACGGTCTGGAGGCCCTCGCCCGCGCCGGGACGATCGTCGTACCGGCCTGGCGCTCGATCTCCCAGCCGCCGCCGGTCGAGGCGATCACCGCCCTGCGCAAGGCCCACCACGAGGGCGCGCGGATCATCGGACTGTGCACCGGCGCCTTCGTGCTCGCCGCGGCCGGTCTGCTGGACGGCCGCCCGGCGACCACCCACTGGATGTACGCGCCGACCCTGGCCAAGCGCTACCCGCGGGTGCACGTCGACCCGCGCGAGCTCTTCGTGGACGACGGCGACGTGCTGACCTCGGCCGGTACCGCCGCCGGGATCGACCTGTGCCTGCACGTGGTGCGCAGCGACCACGGCGCCGAGGCCGCCAACGCGCTGGCCCGCCGCCTGGTGGTGCCCAGCCGCCGCAGCGGCGGCGGACAGGCCCAGTACATCGATCAGTCTTTACCGGAGGAGATCGGCAACGACCCTCTGGCCGAGGTGGTCACCTGGGCGCTGGAGAACCTCAACCAGCAGTTCGACGTCGAGGTGCTGGCGGCGCGCGCCTACATGAGCCGGCGCACCTTCGACCGCCGCTTCCGCACGCTCACCGGCAGTGCCCCGCTGCAGTGGCTGATCACCCAGCGGGTGCTCCAGGCGCAGCGGCTGCTGGAGACCTCCGAGCTGTCGGTGGACGACGTGGCGCGCCGGTGCGGGTTCCGTTCGCCGGTCGCGCTGCGCGGGCACTTCCGCCGCCAGCTCGGGGTCTCCCCGGCCGCGTACCGGACCAGCTACCGGGCACGCCGCCCCGGGCAGCAGTCGCCGACCCCGGCCGGGGCTCACGGCGACCTCCGGCTGCCCGGAGCCCTGCCGCACCCGGCGGTCGCCGCGGCCGCCTCCACCGCGGGCGGCGGGCCGTACGGCGGTGCGGGTCACGGCGGTGCGGGTCACGGCGGACAGCAGGCGCACCCGTTCCCGGCCGGTCCGGGGTCGCAGGCGCCGGGCGGCCAGCCGGGCCACGGCCAGCACGTCGGACACGGGCAGCCGGTGCCGCACGGACAGGCCGGTCCGTACGGTCCGGGGCAGGCCGGGACGCCGGCCGGCCAGGGCCTCCACGCCCGCGCGGGCCAGCCGTACCCGCACCAGCAGGCCTCCCAGCAACCGCACCCCGGGCAGCAGGGTGCGGCGCGCGGGCCGGTGAGGTCGCCGCTGGTCCCGCCGCAGGCCGGTTCGGGTGCGGGGCGTCCGCCGCGCACCGCCGAGCACGCGGCGGCCGAGGACGGTCACCCCCAGCCGGGGGCGCGCGGCCAGGGCCAGGGGCACCGCAGCACGGTCGAGCGCCCCGGTGACGACCCGGGTACGGCCGGGCGCGCACACGGTGCGCCGACCGGCCGGGGGGTGCCGTCCGGCGCCGCCGGGCAGCCGGCGGCCGGGGCGGGCGAGCCGCGGGGCCGGCAGTCGCGGGCGCCACAGGTCCGGGCCCCGGGCGCACGGGCCACCGCCGCGGACGGCGGACGGGCTGCGCGCGAGGCCCGTTCCGGGCGGGACGGCCACGCGGTCCGCACCGGCCGGGAGGGCGAGCATCCGGACGGCCACGGCACGCACGACGGGGCGGAGGAGCACCAGGCCGAGGCCTGCGCTCCGGCACCCCGCTCGGCTCCACCGGTCCCCGCAGCGCGTGATCGCGCCGTAGGGTGAGGTGCGTGAATGACCGTTTGGTATGGATCGACTGTGAAATGACCGGCCTCGACCTCGACCGGGACGCCCTGGTCGAGGTCGCGGTGCTGGTGACGGACTCCGAGCTGAACATCCTCGGCGAGGGCGTGGACGTCATCATCCGCCCGCCCGTGGAGGCTCTGGCGAACATGCCGGAGGTGGTGCGCGTGATGCACACCACCTCCGGCCTGCTGGAGGAGCTGGAGCAGGGCGTGACCCTGGCCGAGGCGGAGGAGCGGGTCCTCGCGTACGTGCGCGAGCACGTGCCGGAGGCCGGGAAGACGCCGCTGTGCGGCAACTCGGTGGCCACCGACCGCGGCTTCCTGGCCCGGGACATGCCGACCCTGGAGAGGCACCTGCACTACCGGATCGTGGACGTCTCCTCGATCAAGGAGCTGGCCCGCCGCTGGTACCCGAAGGCGTACTACAACAGCCCGCCGAAGGGCGGGAACCACCGGGCGCTCGCGGACATCCGCGAGAGCATCGACGAACTGCGGTACTACCGCGAGGCGGTGTTCGTCCCGCAGCCCGGGCCGGACGCCGACACCGCGCGTGCCATCGCCGAGAAGTACCGGGCCGCGGCCGACTGATCCAGGTCGGCCGCGGGGCCCTCGCGGGGTCGGAGGGGGTGCCACCGTTCGCCGGAACGAAACCCTGGCGCGAGCACCCTCTCGGATCCTGTAGAGTTCTTCCTGTCGGAACGGGAACGCGAGAGCGGGAACGGACCGGACAGATGGTGGGTGTAGCTCAGTTGGTAGAGCACCTGGTTGTGGTCCAGGTGGCCGCGGGTTCGAGTCCCGTCACTCACCCCAGAGCCCGAGGGGCCGATCTCTTCAAGAGATCGGCCCCTCGGGCGTTTTCGCGTTGCCTCAGTTGTGGGCGGCGGCCCGGGTTTTCCGGTCGGCCCCTGCCGCAACAAGCTACCGGCTAGTAACATCGTCGCCATGACCACTCCTTCGATCGGCCAGATGCTCGACGCCACCGTGCCGATGGCGCACACTCTCAAGCTGGAGTACCTGGAGACCACCCCGGAGCGCGCCGTGCTCCGGCTGCCCGACCAGCCCGCGTACCACAACCACGTCGGCGGCCCGCACGCCGGCGCGATGTTCACCCTCGCCGAGTCCGCCAGCGGCTGCATCGTGCTCGCCGCCTTCGGGGACCAGCTGTCCCGGGCCGTGCCGCTCGCCGTGAACGCCGAGATCGCCTACAAGAAGCTGGCCATGGGCGAGGTCACCGCCACCGCCGTGCTCGGCCGCCCGGCCACCGAGGTCGTCGCCGAGCTGGACGCCGGTGGCCGCCCCGAGTTCCCGGTCACCGTGGAGATCACCCGCGCCGACGGCGCCGTCACCGGTGTGATGACGGTCACCTGGACCCTGCGTCCCAACTCCTGACCGCCACGCGGTCGGTGGCCCCGGGAGCGCCCTTCCGGGGCCAACCGCGCGATGACTGTCCGTGACGGCGGGCGTGACCTCGACGTCAGCCCGCTCGTTCTCAACTCACGTGCGAGCCAATCACGCGACCGAGCCCCAGGAACCGGCCCCCCGCGGCGTCGCCGGAGCCCGACGGACCGTCGCCCGATGGCTGCGCCGCCCCCGCTCCGTCGCCGCCTGCGGAGCCCTGCTCGCACAACTCTGGGCCGCCGGCGCCCCCAGCGCGTACGCCGCGCCTGCCGAGCCGCCGTCCAGGCAGCCCGGGCCCGCCGTCTCCCGCACCCTGCACGACGCACCCGCGCTCGACGGCCCGTCAGCCGTCCGCCCCGTCGAACCGGGGCGGCGGGGCGCCGCCGGAGACGGCCGCTCCCCCGGACTCGTCGGGGAACGGGCCGACGGCGGGCCGGCCGACGGGGCCGCCGCCGCGGTCGGTGACGTCCTCCAGGAGCGCATCCGGGCCGGTGGTCTCCCGCTGCCCGGCCAGGGGGCGGCCGTCCCCGACGCCTTCGCCCTCGCCTCCGGCCTGCTCGGCACCGCCCCCGCCGAGGGCCGTTCTACCGGGACCCGCGCCTCCCGCGAGGGCGAACCCGGCACGCTGCCCGCCACCTCCCGGCCCCGCTCCGGCTCGGCCGACCAGGGCCGCCCGGCCCCGTCCGAGACGGCCGGGACCACCGCGGTCCGGGACGCGGCGGCCGACGAGGGGCCCGCCTCCGCGGAACCCGCCGGCACCGCGGGGAACGCGCAGGAGGCCGTGGCCCCGGGCGCACCGGCTGCCGCACCGGCGGGCGCGGGGACGCCCGAGGCGCTCGCCCTCGCCGACACGGCGTCCGGGGCGGCCGGGGCGGCCGGCGCGGCCACCGCGACCGCGGTGCTCGCCCCCATCGCCGCCGGGCTGCTGCTCACCGGCGCGGCGATGTGCAAGCACCGGGGGCTGCCGCGCGGGCACTGAGCAGCGCGGGTGCGGATGCGGGTGCGAGCGCGGATGCGGGGGCGGGGGATCGTTGCCACGCGGGGCAGCTCGAGGGCCGGACTCAGGCTCCGGGGGCCAGTTCCACTTCCAGCAGCGGGAGTTCCCGCCCGGGTATCGAGCCGGAGGGGGTGCTGCCGATGCGGGTCGCGCCCATCGCCAGGTAGAAGGGCTCGGCGTTCGGGTCGGAATCGATGGTGAGGCGGCGCAGGCCGGCGGCCCGGGCCTGCTCCCGAACGTGCTCGAACAGCGCCCGGCCGATGCCGCCGCCGATCCGGTCGGGCTCGACGAAGAGCATGGCCAGCTCACCGGACGGTGCGGCACCGGTCAGCACGGCGAAGCCCAGCACCCGGCCGCCGTCCTCGGCCACCACCGTCGACGCCCGTTCCACGGCGGCGGCGTCCAGAGTCAGCTCCTCGCGGCACGCGGCCATGAAGGCCTCGTCGTAGCCCCAGTACGCCTTGGCCCGCAGGGCGATGCCGGTGAGCAGGCCGGCTTCGTCCGGGCAGGCGGGTCGGATGTGCATGCCGTCCCCTCACGTCGACAGCCGGACTCCCGCGGCCACTGTGCGCCGCAACTCGGTCGTCCGCAAACGGTTTTACGGCGCGTGCGGAAGGAGCCTACCGCCGTCAGCGGAAGACGCCCGGCGGCGGCGACGGCGAGGGGGCGGCCGTGGCGTCGGTGGCCGGGGTGGCGCCGGCGGTGAAGTCGGTGAGGGCGCGGCCGTGTTCGACCCGGCCGTGGGAGGAGTCGGAGGCGACCCGGCGGGTGAGGTCGGCGATCGGGAGCGGGGTGTGGGCGGCGGCCAGGACGAGGTTGCCGAAGCGCTTGCCGCGCAGCACGGCGGGGTCCGCGGTCAGGCACAGTTCGGGGAAGACCGCGCCGAGGGTGGCGACCTGGGAGCGGGCGAAGGGCAGGGCGCCGCCGTCGGCGATGTTGGCGGTGTACCAGCCGCCGGGCGCGAGGGCGCGGGCCGCGAGGGTGGTGAACTCGACCGTGGTGCAGTGGGCCGGGGTGCGGGCGCCGGAGAAGACGTCGGTGATGACCAGGTCGACGCTGCCCTCGGGAGTGCGTTCCAGCACGCTGCGGGCGTCCGCGCCGCGCACCTTGATCTGCCAGCCGCGCTCCAACGGGAGTTCGGTGCGGACCAGTTCGGTGAGTGCGGTGTCGATCTCGGCGACCTGCTGGCGCGAGCGCGGCCGGGTGGCGGCCACGTAGCGGGCCAGGGTGAGGGCGCCGCCGCCCAGGTGCAGGACGGTCAGCGGGCGCCCGGGCGGGGCGACCAGGTCGATCAGGTGGCCGAGCCGGCGCTGGTACTCGAAACCCAGGTGGGTGGGGTCGGCGAGGTCGACCAGGGACTGCGGGGCACCGTCGATCAGTAGCGACCAGGCGTGCGGGCGGTCGCGGTCGGGGCGCAGTTCGGCCAGGCCGGAGCCGACCGGGCGGGTGAGCGGGCCCTGGGCGTGGCCGCGGCCGTCCGGCCCGGTGGTGAGCGCCGGTTCAGGGCTGCGCGCGGCCCTGTTGCTTCGTCCCATGTCGGCCATTATCGCCGCCGACGGGGCCGCACCCCCAGGTCAGGGGCGTGCTGCGGGGATCCGGCCGGAGGCAGGGGGCCCGGCCGGGTCCGCGCGGCACGCCCGCTAGAACGGGCCGAGGCCGCCGGCGGTGAGCGTGCAGGCGGCCTCGCAGAGGGCGGAGCGGAGCACCCAGGCGTCGGTGGGGCGGGCGGCGCGACCGGCGCCGGACGGCGGGATGACCCAGCGCGGGTCGGTGGCGGCGGGCACCAGGGCGCCGGCCGTACAGGAGGTGCCGGGCAGGTGCCAGGTCTCCCAGGTGCCGGCCGGGACGAGGAAGGCGACGGTGCTGCCGTTGCGGCTCTGCAGGACGGCCCCGCAGGCGCGGCGCAGCCGCAGGATGTCGACGGCCTCCAGGCCGTGCCGCAGGGCGACCGTCACGGTGTCGCGGTCGGTGACGAGGGTGTCCTCGGCCGGGACGGCGTACTCCCGGCGCGGACCGCCGCAGGAGCCGCGGCCGCCCTCGACCGGGCCCCGGCCGGGGACCCCCTCGTCGGCCGGATCCGGCAGCAGGGCCGGGGAGGCGGCGGCGAGCACGCTCCCGGCGACGGGTCGGTGCTGCGGCAGTCCGGTGGCCATCGCGGGCCCTCCTGTACCTCGTCGGGTCGGAAGCACTGCCGCCGCGGGTGGGGGCCGCGGGGCGGGGACGGGCCGGGGACGGCCTGGGCTTCCACGTACCAGGACAACGCGGCAGGAACACCGAAGGCCACGGGGCGCCTTACAGCAAGGCATGGCATTTCATGGCGGATACCCGGCAACAACGACCGCTTCGCCCGGGATTGTCCGCTGATGTCCCGCCAACCCCATGTGTCCGGCCGGTGACTCCGAGTACTCTCGGCGCCATGGCAGCCACCCCACCGGCCGAGCCGAACCGACCGTCCCCCAACACCGTGATGCGCGCACTGCGTGGCGACCGCTCACCCGGCGAGTTCGCCATGGCCGTCCGCCGGGCCGCCCGCGAGATCGGCGAGCACGTGTCCTGCGACGCCCGCTACGTCGGCCGGGTCGAGTCCGGCGAGATCCGCTGCCCCAACTACGCCTACGAGCGGGTCTTCCGGCACATGTGGCCGGGCCGCACGCTCACCGACCTGGGCTTCGCCCCTCGCACCGCCGTCCGCCGCCGTTCGGCGGACGGCACCGGGGAGACCGCGGCCGGGGTGGCCCCACCCGCTCCCCCGCTCCACCCGCCGTTCCCGCCCCTGCCCGCCCCGCGCTCACCTCTCTCCACCCAACTCCCGTACGCTGCCTCGCCGTACGCGGATCCAACCGCTCCGGACGGGCCCCCGCGGCCGAGGGCCGGCGCGGCGCCCCGGGGGCCCGATGGATCGCCCTATCTCGACGAGGAGAACGACGACGTGCGTCGCCGTACGTTCCTGGCCGGCGGCTCGACCGCGCTGGCCACCGTGATCGGCATCGACCGGCCGGCTTCCGCCGCCCAGGTCGCCGGTGCCGGCTTCGGACCGGCCGTAGGCCGCTCCGCCCTCCCCGGTGCGGAGTTCGCCGCGCCCTCGCTGCTCGGCACCGCACCCTCGCTGCTCGGCACCGAGCCGGTGGTGCCCGGCCGGCCGGGGCCGGTGCCGCCGCCGCGCAAGGTCGGCGCCGCCGAGGTGTTCGGCGTCGAACAGGCCGTCCGGGACATCAGACTGGCCGACGACGCGCACGGCGCCGACGCCCTGTACGAACTCGCCGGGCAGTCCCTGCGCAACGCCTACCTGCTGCTCAACGAGGGCGAGTACAGCGCCGAGACCGAGCGTCGGCTCCAGTCGGGGGCCGGTGAACTGGCCATCTCGGTGGGATGGTTGGCACACGACTCGAACCGGCTCGGGGACGCCCGCTCGTTCTACGCGGAGGCGCTCGCCACCGCCCGGATGGCCGGGGACCCGGCACTGGAGGCGCACGTCTTCTGCAACAGCGCCTTCCTGGCCCGGGACGCCGGGCGCCCCCGCGAGGCGCTGCGCGCGGCGCAGGCCGGGCAGTGCGCCGCCCGGGAGCTGGACTCCGCCCGGCTGCTCGCCCTGCTGGCCATGCGCGAGGCCGGCGCCTGGGCCGTGCTGCGGGACCGTTCCGCCTGCGAACGCGCGATCGGCCGGGCGTACTCGCTGTTCGACCGGGGACCGTCCGAGACCGACCCGGAGTGGATGTCCTTCTTCGGCGAGGCCGAGATCGCCGGCCTGCAGTCGCAGTGCTGGTCCGCGCTGGAGGACTGGGACCGCGCCAGCGACCAGGCCGCGCTGGCCATAGCGCTGCAGGAGCCGCACTTCGTCCGCAACCGGGTGCTGTACACCGCCGAACTGGCCCACGACCGGCTCGGCCGGGGGGACCTGGCGGGCGCGGCGCACCACGGCTCGGCCGCCGTGGCCCTGTTCGGCGAGGTGCGCTCGGCCCGGATCCGCAGCATGCTGGCGGACACCGCGGGGCGGTTGCGCCCGCACGTCGCGGTGCCCGAGGTCCGCCGGTTCCTGATCGGCTACGAGCGGGCCGCAGCGGCCTGAGCCGCGTCACGGTCCGTGTCAGTGACCGGACTTGAGCCCGTCCAGGTGGGACAGGTCGTTCCAGATCTCCACCGCCGGGGCGCCGTACTCCCAGGACAGCACGCACAGCGCCGCCGTACCGAGCTTGAACCGCTGGGCGAACTCGGGCGGCAGGCCCAGCCAGCGGGCGGCCAGGATGCGCAGCAGGTGGCCGTGCGCGAACAGCACGATGTCCCGGTCGGCGCAGTGCATGACGGTGGTGTCCGTCTCCGGGACGCCGTGCTCCTCGTTGAGGTCGGCGAGCAGGCCGTCGACCCGGGCGGCCACGTCCGAGAGCTTCTCACCGCCGGGCACTCCGTCGCGCCAGATCAGCCAGCCGGGGTGGTCGGTGGCCCGGATGTCGGCGCCGGTGCGGCCCTCGTACCTGCCGTAGTCCCACTCCATGAGCTCGGGGCGCTCGACGGCGCGGTCGCCGAAGCCGGCCAGTTCGCAGGTCTCCTTGGCGCGGCCGAGCGGGCTGGTGTAGACGAGCGCGTCCGGCAGTCCGTCCCACGGGGCCTTGGCCAGTCGGGCGCCGAGCGCCCGGGCCATCGCCCGGCCCTCCTCGGTCAGCGGGATGTCGGTGCGGCCGGTGTGTTGGCCGGTGGCCGACCACTCGGTCTCGCCGTGGCGGACCAGCACGATTCGGGCGGGCATGGAGAGCTCCTCGCAGCAGGGCGTTCAACGGTCGGTCTCACCCTTGAGCACCGGGCTTCCATGATCCCCCACCCCGGCGGGGGACACGACGCGGGCCCCTGGGACCGGACGGAACCGGCACATCCGGCCGGAAGGGGCCGGTTCCGTCCGGCACCCGGGGCCGGTCCGCACCACGTTGTCGGACCCGGATGCGACACTGGGCCGCACCATGAACGTCTCGACGAACGTCCCGCTCGGCGGGCACGCTGAGCCGCTCGCCCAGCGGCTCGCCGAGCTGCGCGGACCGGCCCCGCAGCGCAGTCTGAACGCCCGCTCCCTCGCCGCCCTGGCCGCCAACCCGGGCTGCCGGCGCCGCGCCGTGCTGGACGCGGCCGGGGTGGACAAGTCCGTGCTGGCCGCCCGGCTCGGCCGGCCCGCCCCCTTCGGACAGTCCCCGTTCGCGATCGCCCGCGGCCTGGTCTTCGAGTCCCGGCTGAAGGCGGACGGTTACGCCGCCCTGCTGGAGCCGCTCCGCGCCCACCTCGGCATCCCCGCGGACGACCGCGCCCCGCTGCTGGTCCCCGACCTGCTGCACCGCTCCGGCCCGGCCGTCCGCGCCGACCGGACGGCCGAGGCGCTGGCCCGGGCCGCCGCAGATCCGGACGCCTGGACGCTGCTGGACCACCCGATGCTGCGGCTCGCCGTGGCCGGCAGCACCGCCTACCTGGAGCCGGACGCCCTGGTGGTGCACGGCGGCCGGTGCACGGTGGTCGAGATCAAGTCCTTCCCGGTCCTGGACGGCGGCGCGGACCCGGCCAAGGTCGGCGCCGCCGCCCGGCAGGCCGCGGTGTACGTGCTGGCGCTCCAGCACGCCGCCGCCGCGGCCGCCGGGCTGCCGCTCGCCGACGACCCGTACACCGAGCAGCGGCTGCCGGGCAGCCCCCGCACCAGCGTGCTGCTGGTCTGCCCGAAGGACTTCGGCAACCGGCCGACCGCGGTCGCCGTCGACGTCCGCCGCGAGCTGGCCACCACCCGCCGCCAGCTGAGCCGGATGACCGGCATCGGCCGGCTGCTGGCGGCACTGCCGCCGGGCACCGACTTCGACCTCGCCACCGACGAGGACGGCGCCCCGGCCCGGAGCACCGAGCAGCTGACCGCCGCGGTCGAGGCGGTGCCCGCCGCCTACAGCCCGGACTGCCTCTCCACCTGCGAACTCGGCTTCCACTGCCGTGCCCGGGCCCGCTGCGACGACCGGGTCGAGCAGCTCGGCCGGGGCGTGCGCGGCGAGCTGGGCAGCATCCGTACGGTCGCCGAGGCGCTGGCCGCCGCATCCGGGGCGGGCACCCCGGACACGGCCGCCCTGGACGCCGACGACACGGACGGCGCGCACGAGGCGGCCGAACGCCTGGCCTACGCCGCCGCCCTGCGCGCGGAAGCACTGGGTACGGGGCACCCGGGTGCGGACCGCCTGGGTACGGAACGAAACCCGGCGGGCGCATGAGCGAGCGCAGCGAGCGAATCATCAAGAGGTGCGGGTGGGCGAATGCCCCTGCCGAGCGAAGCGAGGAGGGCGCATGAGCGAGCGCAGCGAGCGAATCATCAAGAGGTGCGGGTGGGCGAATGCCCCTGCCGAGCGAAGCGAGGAGGGCGCGTGAGTCTCCTGACCACCCTCGCCCGGCTGGAGGCCGTCCGCAGCGGGCGGGCCGAGCCGCTGGCCACCGTCCGGCACCGGCACCTCTCCGAGCGCCCGATGGTGCTCGTCCCGCTGACCGCCGCCGGTGAGTCCGGCGCGCCGCTGGCCGTGATGCTGGGCACCGACCGGGACGCGCCCCGGCTGCACCTGGTGCCGCAGCCGCTCAACCGCACCCTGCGGTTCGACTTCCTGGCCGCGCTGGCCGCCGACCTGCTGCCCTACCTGGAGTCCTTCGGCGAGGACGTCGAGCAGATCGAGGGCTCCGAGAAGGACCCGGAGACCGGCGAGAAGACCCAGGTGTTCCGCGAGCTGTGCACCGACGCGCCGCAGCTGATCGTGCCCAACGCTGCGGGCGTGCACCACCTCGCCCTGATCGGCCGGTCGACCCGTTTCCGCCGCACCGCCGAGGACGCCGAGCCGGGCCCCCACCCGGCGCCGCTACGGGTGCCGCTGCTCGGCCGCTGGCTGACCCACCTCACCGACCGGGCCCAGGTGCCCGGCTCCAGCCTGCTGCTGCCGATGACCGGCCTGCTCGCCCGGCACTGGGCCACCGGCCAGAGCCATCTGGAGGACCAGCACCTGGCGGCCCGGCTGGCCTGGCATTTCCCTCCGCCGGGGCTGACCGGCGCGCAGGCCGCCGAGCTGGCCGAGTCCGAGCGCGACGAGCACGGGCAGCTGGTGCACCCGCCGGCCGGTCCGGCCACCGACCCGGCCTTCGACGCGGGGGTGCTCGCCCCGGCGATCGCCCGTTACGACGCGGCCGTCAACGCCCTGCAGCACAGCACCGAGCAGGGCGACGAGGCCGCTGCCGAGCACGCCCGGGCGGCCGTCCGCTCGGCCGTCGAACACCTGGAGCGGGCGTTGCGGGCCGTCCTGCTGCCCACCTGGCGGGACGTCTGGCAGGGCCTGGACCTGCTGCGCACCCTGCCCCCGGCCGGGCACCTGGAGGAGCGCTGGACCGGCGACCGCTGGTCCTACACCGGCCACCGGGACCGCCTCGCGGCCGGCGAGCCGCCGCAACCCCGGCAGGACGACGCCGTCACCGCGGCCCGCAAGCTCGCCCAGCGCGAGCGCGAGCAGGCCCGGCTGGACGTCCAGGAGGCGCTGGACGATCCGCTGGCGATGGCCGAGCACCGGTTGTCCGGTGAGGCGTTCAGCGGGGTGGTGACCGAGGTGGTGCTGGAGTACGACACCACCGGCCGCTCCCCCAAGCCGCGCCCGCTGGTCACCCTGCGCACCGCCGACCGCCCGCACGCCGACCTCGGCCGGGAGGCGCACCGGGTGCACGGCCCGTCCGCGCAGAAGGCGCGGATCGTGGCGGTCGACCCGGCCGAGGGCACCGTCACCCTGCGGGTGCTGTCCGGCATGGGCCGCAAGAAGGAGCCCGAGCCGGGCAGCCTGCCGGAGCCCGGCGAGCCGGTCACCTTCACCCTGTTCGAGTTGACGGTCCGCCAGTCGGCGCCGCTTCCGGAGCCGGACGACACCCCGTGGACCCACGGCGGCCCGCCCGGCACCGCGCCCGTCGCCGGCCCGTCCGCCACCGGCCCGTCGGCCACCGTCGCTGCCTCCGAGGATTGGGAATGATGAGCGAGCAGCCCCCGGGTGCGGCGGCCGACGCCGCCGTGGCCCGCATCCTGGCGGCCACCGTCCACCCGTCGGCCGGTGCGCCGCGCGGTGTGGTGGTGGACTCCCCGCCCGGAGCCGGGAAGTCGACCCTAGTGGTGCGGGCCGCCCGCGAGCTGGTGGCGGCCGGTGAACGGCTGATGATCGTCGCCCAGACCAACGGCCAGGTGGACGACCTGGTGGGCCGGCTGGCCGAGAAGGCACCGGAGTTGACGATCGGCCGACTGCACGCGGCGGACTCCCGGCCCGGGCCGGAGGTGCTCCGGCACGCCAACGTCACGCCCTCCGACAAGGTCGCCGACCTGGTCGAGCAGGACGTGGTGATCTCGACCTCCGCCAAGTGGCAGTGGGTGCGGGCCGAGGCGCCGTGGCGGCACGCGATCGTCGACGAGGCGTACCAGATGCGCTCGGACGCGCTGCTCGCGGTGGCCCGGCTGTTCGAGCGGGCACTGTTCGTCGGCGACCCGGGCCAGCTGGACCCGTTCACCGTGGTCGGCACCGAGCAGTGGGCGGGCCTGTCCTACGACCCGTCCAGCAGCGCCGTGGTCACCATGCTGGCGCACAACCCGCAGATCGAGCCGCACCGGCTGCCGGTCTCCTGGCGGCTGCCGGCCAGCGCGGCGCCGCTGATCTCGCGGGCGTTCTACCCGTACACGCCGTTCCGCTCCGGCACCGGCCCGGAGGACCGCCGGCTGACCCCGGCCGTCCGCCCGGACGGCTCGGCGCTGGACGCGGTGATCGACCGGGCGGCCGAGCACGGCTGGGCGCTGCTGGAGCTGCCCGCCCGGCACACCGTACGGACCGACCCGCAGGCGGTGGCGGCCGTCGCGGCCACCGTACGGCGGCTGCTGGAGCGCGGGCTGACCGCCCGGTCCGAGCAGGGCGAGGCCCCGCTCACCGCGGACCGGATCGCCGTCGGCACCGCGCACCGGGACCAGGCGGCGGCCGTCCGGGCGGCCCTGCTCAAGGTGGGGGTGCCGGTGGACGGCACGACCGGGCCGGCCGTCACGGTGGACACCGCCAACCGGCTGCAGGGCCGGGAGTACGACGTCACCGTGGTGCTGCACCCGCTCTCCGGACGCCCCGACGCGACGGCCTTCCACCTGGAGACCGGCCGGCTCTGCGTGCTCGCCTCCCGGCACCGGCACGCCTGCATCGTGGTCGCCCGGGCCGGGATCGCCGAGCTGCTGGACGAACACCCCTCCACCGAGCCGGTGCAGTTGGGCGTCCCGGTGGCCTTCCCGGACGGCTGGGAGGCCAATCACCAGGTCCTCGAGCACCTGAGCGGCCACCGGGTCCACCTGCGGTAGTGCCGGTGGACCCGGCCCGGTGGTCAGTCCTCGGTCTCGCACACCGCGAAGGCGACCACGGACCCGCGCTCGGCCTGGGCGCTCCAGCCGGTCGCGTCGGCGGTCGGCCCGTTGGCGCGCACCGGTCCGGCCGCGTCGGGCTGGAGCCGGTAGCCGCCGCCGGTCAGGTGGGTGCCGGCCGGGCAGGTCGCGGTCGAGGCGCCGCCCGGGCCGCTCGGCGCCCCGGTGACGACCTTGGCGGTCTCGGCGGCGAAGGCGGGCACGGCGGGTGCGGCGGCCACGGTGGCCGCGGCCGCGGTCAGGACGGCGGCGGCCAGCAGGAGGCCGGTGAACGGTGCGCGCATGGGGTGCTCCCGGTGCGGTGAGGGCTTTCGGTGGACGACTTGCACAGAGCACAACCGGTTCGCATGCGATCTGGAAGCGCGGCGCCCGGAGCACTCCTCGGGCGCGCGCCCGGGAATAGCGCCCGCACGCGCACCGTTCCGCTACCGGCCGCCGCCGCGAGACAATGGACGACGGCCACAACCGGGCGGTGCGGCCCGGAGCAGCCCGCCCGCCTTCCCTCACCCGAGACCCCGGAGGTGTCCGTCCATGCCCGACTCCCCCGCCGAGACGCCCGAGCCCCCCAGGCGCCAGCGCCCCGCGCAGCTCCTGTTCGAGCCGCAGTCCGCCGAACCGGAGCCGGAACGATTCTTCGACCTGGAGTCGATCGACGACCCCGCGGAGCTGCTGCGCCGCTCCACCGAACTGGCCCTGGCCTTCCGGGCCGCCGCCGAGCGGGCCACCGACTTCCAGGCCGTCGCCGCCGCACAGCTCGCGGACCCGCGCCGGTTCGACGCGCTCTCGAACACCGAGATCGCCGAGCGGGCGGACTGGACCCCGGACTACGCCGCCAAGATGATCGAGTACGGCCGCGGCCTGCTCCAGCCGCGCCGGCACGAGGACTGACCCGCCGCGAGGACCGGTCCCTGGCATATGCCAGCGGCGGAGGGTACGCGATCGCCCGCCGACCTGTCCGGTGAACCGCGCTTTCCGCCCCATCGGGACCGCGCACGGCGCAGGCTGCTGGGCGTGGACATCTGGACGCAACAGTCGGTGGAGTACGTCTCCGCGGCCGGGGAGGCCTGGCTCGCCTCCGCGAGCGAGTTCCCGCGCGGCATGCGCGCCCTCTGGGAGGCCCGTCCGTGGGCGCCCTCGGTACTGCCCTGCGGGCGGGCCTTCGACGTGATCAGCATGCCGTCGCTGTTCGGCCGCCGGGTGCTGGACGAGCTGTGGGCCTCCGGCCCCGGCTGCGGCCCGGTCGCGGGCTACCGGGGGCGCACCCTGCTGTTCGTCCAGCCCGGCGCGGCGCCCCGGCTGCGCCGACTGCTGGCCTGGGAGGAGTGGGCCCGGGACGTGCCGCCGCTGCTCTGCCACGGCCGGGGCGACGCGGTGACGGTGCCGCCGCTGCAGCGGATGGTGCACGGCCCGGACTCCCCCGGCCAGGGCTCGGGCCGCTGGATCGTCGCCCCCGACGAGCGGGAGCCCTGGCTGCCCGGGGCCTCGGTGGTGCTCTGGGCCTGCGTACGGGCGGCGCGCGAGCCCGGCGTGGGCGTTCCGGCCGAGCCGGTCGTCGTGACGGGCGGGTGAACGGAAGGCGACCGGTATTCGATTTTGGCTCGGACGCGGGCCGCTGCTAGAGTCTTCTCTGTCAGCAGGCGCCGCTAGCTCAGTTGGTTAGAGCAGCTGACTCTTAATCAGCGGGTCCGGGGTTCGAGTCCCTGGCGGCGCACAGACAGCCGGAAGGCCCTTCGCTCTCGCGAAGGGCCTTCCGGCGTTTTCCGCCCGGGCACCGAACTGGGGCGGACGAGCCGGACCGCCCGCCGGAGCGGACGGCCCGGCCGGGGTTCAGCGGCCGCGCAGCGAGCGGTAGCGGGCGACCAGCTCGGCGGTGGAGCTGTCCAGCTGCTCGCCGCCCTCGCCGGTGAGCAGCACCGGCTCGATCCGCTTGGCGAGCACCTTGCCCAGCTCGACGCCCCATTGGTCGAAGGAGTCGATGTTCCAGACCGCGCCCTGGACGAACACCTTGTGCTCGTACAGCGCGACCAGCTGGCCCAGCACCGAGGGGGTCAGCTCGGCGGCCAGGATGGTGGTGGTCGGGTGGTTGCCCTTGAAGGTCTTGTGCGGGACGAGCTCGGCCGGCACGCCCTCGGCGGCGACCTCCTCCGGGGTCTTGCCGAAGGCCAGCGCCTGGGTCTGGGCGAAGAAGTTGGCCAGCAGCAGGTCGTGCTGGGCGACCAGGCCGGGGAGCAGGTCGGCGACCGGCTTGGCGAAGCCGATGAAGTCGGCCGGGATGACCTTCGTGCCCTGGTGCAGCAGCTGGTAGTAGGCGTGCTGGCCGTTGGTGCCGGGGGTGCCCCAGACCACCGGGCCGGTCTGCCAGCCGACCGGGGTGCCGTCGCGGGTCACCGACTTGCCGTTGGACTCCATGTCCAGCTGCTGGAGGTAGGCCGTGAACTTGGACAGGTAGTGCGAGTAGGGCAGCACCGCGTGCGCCTGGGCGTCGAAGAACGCGCCGTACCAGACGCCCAGCAGGCCGAGCAGCAGCGGGACGTTCTGCTCCGGCGGGGCGGTGCGGAAGTGCTCGTCGACCAGGTGGAAGCCGTCCAGCATCTCGCGGAAGGCGTCCGGGCCGATGGCGATCATCAGTGAGAGGCCGATCGCCGAGTCGTAGGAGTAGCGGCCGCCGACCCAGTCCCAGAACTCGAACATGTTGGCGGTGTCGATGCCGAAGTCCTGCACGCCCTGGGCGTTGGTGGACAGCGCGACGAAGTGCTTGGCCACCGCCTCGGTGCCGGCGCCCAGGCCGTCGAGCAGCCAGGACCGCGCGGAGACCGCGTTGGTGATGGTCTCGATGGTGGTGAAGGTCTTCGAGGCGACGATGAACAGGGTCTCGGCCGGGTCGAGGTCGCGGACCGCCTCGTGCAGGTCGGCGCCGTCCACGTTGGACACGAAGCGGACGTCCAGGTCGCGCTTGGTGTACGGGCGGAGCACCTCGTAGGCCATCGCCGGGCCGAGGTCCGAGCCGCCGATGCCGATGTTGACCACGGTGCGGATCGGCTTGCCGGTGTGGCCCTTCCACTCGCCGCTGCGGACCCGGTCGGCGAAGGCCGCCATCTTGTCCAGGACGGCGTGCACCTCCGGGACGACGTTGACGCCGTCGACCTCGATCACGGCGTCGCGCGGGGCCCGCAGCGCGGTGTGCAGGACGGCGCGCCCCTCGGTGATGTTGATCTTCTCGCCGCGGAACATGGCGTCCCGCAGCTCGGCGACGCCGGTGGCGGCGGCGAGGTCGCGCAGCAGCTCCAGCGTCTCGTCGGTGACCAGGTGCTTGGCGTAGTCCACGTGCAGGTCGCCGACCTGGAGGGTGTGGGTGCGGCCGCGCTCGGGGTCGGCGGCGAACAGCTCGCGCAGGTGGGTCTCGCCCAGCTCGGACCGGTGCTTGGCCAGGGCGGCCCACTGCGGGGTGCGGTCGAGCGGGGTGCGGGCGTCGGCGCGGGTCTCCGACATCGGTGGGTCCTCGATTCATCTGGGTGCAGAAACCGGCAGGGCCAGGCGTGAGGGTGTGTTCGCGAGGTCGTGGCGGTACTGGTGGTGCGCCGACTCCGTTGACGGCCTGCCCGGGTTCAGCCTATGCAACCCCGGAGGGCGTCGCGCACATTCCGACCGGCGCGCGCGGACTGCCCGTCACTTCCGTTCCGAGCGCAGGTCCAGTCCGCGCAGCACCTGGTCGACCAGTTCGGGGTCGGCGCCGAGCTCGCTGCGTGCGGCGAGCATCTCGCGCCGGGAGGCGGCGATCATCTCCTGCTCGACCTCCGCCGCGGCCCGCCACTGGGCGAGGCGCTGCCTGGCCTCGGCGGCCTCCTCCTCGGCGTACTTCTCCGGGCAGAGCCGGGCCAGCCGGTCGTGCTGACGGTCCCGCAGGCGGTCGGCGAGCTCGGCGGGCAGCCGGTCCTGCTCCTCCAGTTCGCCGAGCCGCTTGAGCCCGGCCTTGGCGGCCCGCCACCAGAGTTCGCGCACGGCCTGCTCGTGGCGGTCCTGGTCGATGTCCAGCTTGAGGCGCTTGGCCAGCCAGGGCAGGGTCAGGCCCTGGACCAGCAGGGTGAACAGCACCACGCTGAAGGCGATGAAGACCAGCCGGCCGCGCTCCGGGAAGTCCGCGCCGGAGTGCAGGGTGAGCGGGATGGCGAGGGCCAGGGCGACGGTGGCCACGCCGCGCATGCCGGACCACCAGAGGACCACGCTCTCCTTCCAGCTGAACGGGGTGTCCTCGTCGTCGCCCTTGCGCACCTTCTTCGACAGCCAGCCGGCGGGCAGCAGCCAGAGCAGCCGGACCAGCACCACGACCGCGATGACCACGGCGGCGTCGCCGAGGAAGCCGGTCCAGCCGCGGCCGGCCTCCGCGAGCACGGTGGCCAGCTCCAGGCCGATCAGGCCGAAGGCGACCCCGGTGATCAGGATCTCGACCACCTCCCAGAAGGCGTTGCCGACCAACCGGTAGGAGACGGCGTCGGCGTCGGCGGCCCGCTCGGCGAGGTAGAGCGCGCAGATCACCACGGCGAGCACGCCGGAGCCGTGGATCTCCTCGGCGAGGGTGTAGGCGGCGAAGGGCACCAGCAGGTTGAGCGCGACCTGCTGGGTCGGGTCGTCCAGGCGTTCGGCGAGCCTGGCGTTCACCCAGCCGAGCCCGACGCCGACGACGACGGCGAGCACCGCGGACAGCACGAAGCGCAGCGCGGCGTCGCCGACCGAGAAGTCGCCGCTGACCATCGCCTCGATGGACAGGGAGTAGATGACGATCGCCGTGACGTCGTTGAACAGGCCCTCGCTCTCCAGGATGGCCACCAGGCGCCGGGGCAGCCCGATGCTGCCGGCCACCGCGACGGCGGCCACCGGGTCGGGCGGGGAGACCAGCGCGCCGAGCGCGATCGCGGCGGCCAGCGGCAGCGCGGGCAGCAGCCAGTGCACGGTGCCGGCCACGGCGATCGTGGTGACCACCACCAGGGCGACGGCCAGCAGCAGGATCGAGCGGGCGTTGGCCTTGAAATAGCGGACCGAGGAGCGCCGGGCGACGGCGAAGATCAACGGCGGCAGGACCAGCGGGAGGATCAGCGCGGGCTGGATCTCGACGTTGGGGATCTGCGGGACGAGCGCCATGACGATGCCGAGCAGGGTCATCAGGACCGGTTGCGGCACGCCCGTCCTGCGGGCGAGTGGCATCGTCACCACGGAGGCGAGCAGCACCAGGAAGAACAGGGGCAGCTGGCCCACGGGGAAGTTCCTCTCGACGGCGGATCGACGGCGGATCGGCGGCGGATCGACGGCGGACGGCTGAGCGCCGCCCAGGATAAATCTGACAATGCGCCCATAGGTGAGGACACACCGAACGGGCGCTTGACCTCAAGCGCACTTCAAGTTCGAGGATCGGGGGCGTTGAGCGGCGGAGCGACGAGAGGAGCACCCATGAAGGCGGTCACCGTACCGGGGCCCGGCGGTCCGGAGGCCCTGCGGGTCACCGAGGTGCCCGACCCCGAGCCCGGCGCGGGGGAGGTCCGGGTGCGGGTGTACGCCGCCGGGGTGCAGCCGGTGGACCTCGCGATCCGGGAGGGCTTCCGTCCGCCGGGGATGACGGCCGAGCCGCCGTTCGTCCTCGGCAACGAGTTCGCCGGAGTGGTGGACCGGCTGGGGCCCGGCGTCGACGGTCGGCGGGTCGGCGACCAGGTGCTGGGCTTCCGGCTGCTGGGCTGCCAGGCCGAGCTGGTCGCGGTGGACGCCGCCCAGCTGGTGGCCAAGCCCGCCGGGATGCCCTGGGAGCAGGCCGGCGCGCTCTCCGCTTCCGGCCAGACCGCCCACCTGGCGCTCACCCTGCTCGGGGTCGGCCCCGGCGACACCGTGCTGGTGCACGGCGCCGCGGGCGGGGTCGGCACCGTCGCCGTCCAGCTCGCCCGGGCCTGGGGCGCCACCGTGATCGGCACCGCGAGCGAGCGCAACCACGACTACCTGCGGGAGCTGGGCGCCGTCCCGGTCACGTACGGCGAGGGCCTGGTCGAGCGGGTCCGGGCGGTCGCGCCGCAGGGAGTGGACGCGGCCTTCGACGCCGCGGGGCGGGGCGCCCTGGCGGCCTCCGTCGAACTGGTCGCCGACCGGGACCGGATCGGCACCGTGGTCGACTACCCGGAGGCCGAACGGCTGGGCGTCCGGGGACTGCGGGGGCCGCGCACGGCCGAGCGGCTGGCCGAGCTGGTGCGGCTGTGGGAGGCGGGCGGGCTCAGGCTGGAGATCGCCGAGACGCTGCCGCTGGAGAAGGCCGAGGAGGCGCACCGGCTGGTCGCGACCGGCCACGTCAGGGGCAAGGTGGTGCTCACCGCCTGATGCCCCCGGGGCCGTCCGGGCCGATTGTGTGTTTCGGCCGCTGACCAGGTAATGTTCTCCACGTCAGCAGGCGCCGCTAGCTCAGTTGGTTAGAGCAGCTGACTCTTAATCAGCGGGTCCGGGGTTCGAGTCCCTGGCGGCGCACAGACAGCCGGAAGGCCCTTCGCGAGAGTGGAGGGCCTTCCGGCGTTTCCGCGTCCCCGCGCTCGCCGGTGCCCCGTCTCTCCGGTGCCGCCCCCGCGCCCCGGCGCCACCCGCGCCCCCGTGCCCGGTCGGTGGCAGAAAAGGTGGGAAACAGGTCATTGCTGCCGTCCGGGGCCGCTGACAGGCTGGCCGCATGAGAGCGCGCAGCGTGGTCGTCGTCCTCTACGACGGCGTGCAGAGCCTGGACGTCACCGGCCCGGTGGAGGTGTTCGCGGGGGCGGGCGCGGCCACCCGGCAGCCGGGGGCGGCGTACCGGGTGACCACGGCCTCTCCCGGCGGTCGGCCGGTGCGCAGCGGCAGCGGGCTGCGCCTGCTGCCGGACGCGGACCTGGCCGAGATCGGGCCGGTGCACACCTTGCTGGTTCCCGGCGGGGAGCCCTTCGAGGACCCGGAGGGCGTCCTGGTCGAACGGATCCGGGAGCTGGCCCGCCGGGCCGAGCGGGTGGTGTCGGTGTGCACCGGGGCCTTCCTGCTCGCCGAAGCCGGACTGCTGTCCGGTCGCCGGGCGACCACCCACTGGGCGTACTGCGAGGAGCTGGCCCGGCGGTTCCCGGACGTGACCGTCGACCCGGATCCGATCCACGTCCGGGACGGGCACGTCGCCACCTCGGCCGGGGTCACCGCCGGGATCGACCTGGCGCTGGCCCTGGTCGAGGAGGACTTCGGGCGGGACACCGCCCTGCTGATCGCCCGTCACCTGGTGGTCTTCCTGCGGCGGCCGGGCAACCAGGCCCAGTTCAGCACCCAGCTGGCCGCCCAGGTGGCGGCCCGGCAGCCGCTGCGCGAGGTCCAGCGGTGGATCGCCGAGCACCCGGAGGCCGACCTGTCGGTCGAGGCGCTGGCCCACCGGTCGGCGCTCTCGCCGCGGCACTTCGCCCGGGCCTTCGCCGCCGAGGTGGGGGTGCCCCCGGGCCGGTACGTGGACGGGGTCCGGCTGGAGGCCGCCCGGCGGCTGCTGGAGGACACCGACGACGGCATCGAGGAGATCGCCCGCTCCTGCGGCTACGGCACCCCGGAGGCGATGCGGCGCGCCTTCGTCCGGTCCCTGGCCGCCCCGCCCGCCGAGTACCGACGCCGCTTCCGTTCCGCACCCGCTGGAGGTCACTGATGCGCATCGCCGTCCTGCTCTACCCCGACTTCACCACCCTGGACGCGGTCGGCCCGTACGAGGTGCTGTCCCGGATCCCCGGCGCCGAGGTGGTGTTCACCGCCGCCGGGCGCGGGCCGGTCCGCAACGACCTGACCAGCCTGGCGATCACCGCGGACGCCGCCCTGGACGAGGTGGACTCGGCCGACCTGCTGCTGGTGCCCGGCGGGCCCGGCACCGAGGCGCAGCTGACCGATGAGGCGGTGCTCGACTGGGTGCGCCGGATCGACGCGACCACCACCTGGACCACCTCGGTCTGCTCCGGCTCGCTGCTGCTGGGCGCGGCCGGGCTGCTCAGGGGCCGCCGGGCCACCAGCCACTGGGGCGTGCTGGATCAGCTCCCCCGGTTCGGCGCCGAGCCGACCGGCAGCGAGCGGATCGTGGTCGACGGCAAGTACGCCACCGCGGCCGGGGTCTCGGCCGGGATCGACCTCGCGCTGACGCTGACCGGTCTGATCGCCGGGGACGAGACCGCGCAGGCGATCCAGCTGCTCATCGAGTACGACCCCCAGCCGCCGTACGCGGCCGGTTCGCTGGCGAAGGCGTCCCCGGAGGTCGTGGCGGGGGCGCACCGGCTGCTTCAGGGCTGACGGCGGACCGCCGGGAAGCCGTGGCGGCGGGCGGCGAGGGTTAGCGCGAGGACGGACAGCAGCAGGGCGAGCACCGTCCAGGGCAGGGCGCCGGTGCCGAGCCGGCCGAGCACCAAGCCGCCGGCCAGCCCGCCGCCCGCCATCGCGGCGTTCCACAGGGTGACCAGCATCGCCTGGGCGGCGTCCGCCCGTTCGCCGCCCGCGTCGCCGACGGCGGTCTGCAGCAGGGTCGGCACGCCGCCCCAGCCCAGGCCCCAGAGCAGGGCGGCCGGGTACACCAGCGGCGCGCTGTGCGACCCGAGGCCGAGCAGGGTCGCGGTCACCGCGACCAGCAGCGCGCCGCCGATCGTCAACTGCCGCAGCCTGCGGTGGATGTGGGCGCCGACGAGCCAGACGCCCGCGAGCGAGGCCAGTCCGAAGACCAGCAGGACGGAGTCGGCGGACCCGCCGAGCCCGGCCCGGTCGAGGAAGGGCGTGACGTAGGTGAACAGGATGGTGTGGGCGAGCACGAAGAGCACCGTCACGGCGAGCACCGGCACCACCCCGGGGACGCCGAGCGCACTGCGCACCGGGGCGCGCCCGCCCCCGGGCCGGCCGGACTGCTCGGGAAGCAGGGCCGCGATCCAGCCGATCACGCCGAGCGCCAGTGCCGTCATGGCCAGGAAGGGCACCCACCAGGCGAGCACCTGACCGAGGAAGGTGCCGATCGGCACTCCCAGGGACAGCGCCACCGGCACTCCCGCCATCGCCACCGCCATGGCCCGCCCCTGCTGGTCGACCGGCACCAGCCGCCGCGCGTACCCGGCCAGCAGCGCCCAGGCCAGGCCGGCCGCGACGCCCGCGAGGAAGCGGGCCGCCAGGGTGAGCGGGTAGCTGGTGGAGGCCGCGGTGACGGTGTTGGCCAGCGCGAAGCCGGCCATCGCGGTAAGCAGCAGCCGCTTGCGGCCCCAGCCGGCGGTGGCGGCGGTGAGCGGGATCGCGGTGGCGGCGGTGCCGATCGCGTAGACCGTGACGGCCTGCCCGGTGGCGGATTCGCCGACGCCGAGGGCGTCGCTCATCCCGGGAAGCACACCGGCCGGCAGGGTCTCGGTGAGCGCCGTGACGAAGACGGCGGTGGCCAGGGCGAGCAGGGCGGGGAGCGGAAGCGCCTTGGGGGATACCGTGGTTGTGAGCTGTGTGGTCGCCATGGGGACCATGCTTGGACCTCACACCGGTGTCAGGTTCAAGCACGGTCCCCGACGTCGGGTCAGCGGCCGAAGTAGCCGTCGAAGTTCTTGGAGAACTCCCGCCCGCCGAACTGGTCCCAGTTGATCGACCAGGCCATCAGCCCGGCCAGGTTCGGCTGGGCACCCGAACGCGGCACGTACGCCCCGCAGTTGGTCAGTTTGGTGAGGCAGTCCAGCGCCTTGTCCACCTCGGCCGGGGCGACGTAGCCGTTGCCCGCGTTGGTGGTGGCCGGCATGCCGATGGCGACCTTGGAGGCGGGCAGCGGCGGGAACACGTTGTTGGTGTTGCCCGCGACCGGGAAGCCCTTGAGCAGCAGGTCGGTCATCGCGACGTGGAAGTCGGCGCCGCCCATCGAGTGGTACTGGTTGTCCAGGCCCATGACGGAGCCGGAGTTGTAGTCCTGGACGTGCAGCAGGGTGAGGTCGTCGCGCAGCGCGTGGATGACCGGCAGGTACGCCCCGGCGCGCGGGTCCTGACCGCCCCACGGGCCGGATCCGTAGTACTGGTAGCCGAGTTGGACGAAGAAGGTCTCCGGCGCCATGGTCAGCACGAAGCCGGGCCCGTACTTGGCCTTGAGGGTCTTCAGCGCCGAGATCAGGTTGACGACGACCGCGCTCTTCGGGTTCTTGAAGTCGGTGTCGCCGGTGTCGAGGGACAGCGAGTGTCCCTCGAAGTCGATGTCCAGGCCGTCCAGGCCCCACTTGTCGATGATCGCCGAGACCGAGCTCACGAAGGTGTCCCGGGCGGCGGCGGTGGTCAGCTGGACCTGGCCGTTCTGGCCGCCGATCGAGATCAGCACCTTCTTGCCCCGGGCGCGCCTGGCGGCGATGGCGGCCTTGAAGTCGGCGTCGGACTCGACGGTCGGGCAGTCGGTGGCCGAGCAGCGGTTGAAGCGGATGTCGCCGGAGGTCGGGGAGGTGGGCTCGCCGAAGGAGAGGTCGATGATGTCCCAGGAGTTGGGGACGTCGGCCATCCGGGTGTAGCCGGCGCCGTTGGCGAAGCTGGCGTGGAGGTAGCCGACGAGGGTGTGGCTGCCGGAGGGGGTCCCCGTCGGGGTGCCGGTGGGCGTGCCCGTGGGTGTCGGCGTGGGCGTGGGCGTGCCGGTCGGGGTCGGGGTCGGGCTGGGGGCGCCCGGGCCGTCCAGCGAGACGTCGTCCGCGTAGTAGGTGCCCTGCCCGTACCAGCCGTGGGTGTAGACGGTCGCGCTGGTCTGGGTGGCGCCGGTGGTGAAGCTGACGCTGAGCTTCTGGTACGCGCCGCCGGTGCCGGGTGTCCAGGTGCTGGGGCCGCCGCCGTCGACGCCCAGGTAGACGTACGAGCCGTTGACCCAGGCGCTCAGCGTGTAGGTGGTGCCGGGCGCGACGGTGACGGTCTGGGCGCACTGCGCGGTGTCGCCCGCGGTGGCCGCGGCGGCGAGCGCGTGGCTGCCGCCGTGCACCGGGCCGGTGACGACGCTGCCGGAGCCGCCGGAGCAGCTCCAGGGGCCGAGCGAGCCGGACTCGAAGCCGCCGTTGACCAGGAACTCCCCGGCCGAGGCGGCGGGCGCCAGGCCCAGGGTGACGCCGACCAGGGTGGCGGCGGCGGCGGATGCGGTGCCGGCGGCGAGCGCGGCACGGCGGTGTCCGTGCACGGTGGGATTGCGCATGCGGGTGCTCCTGCGGTGGCGCGGTCGTGGGGGACGTCCGAGGGCACGCCGGAGCACGCGCCAGTGGGGGGAACGGCCCGGCCTGGCACCCAAGTTGGACTAGACCACTGAAGTGGATCCGCCCGCGCACTGTCAATGGTCCAGACCGGTTCCCGGCTCCTCCGGTTGCCGGGGGTGACACCCCGTCGAAGGATGGAGGGGTGACTTCGCCCGGCTACCTCCGCCACCCCCACCTGCACGGCGGCCTGCTCACCTTCACCGCCGAGGACGACGTCTGGCTCGCCCCGCTGGACGCCGACGGCGCCGCCACGGGCCGCGCCTGGCGGGTGGGCTGCGACCGCACCCGGGTCAGCAACCCCCGGTTCTCCCCGGACGGCACCACCCTCGCCTGGACCAGCTGGCTCGGCCTGACCCCCGAGGTGTGGACCGCCCCGGTCGAGGGCGGCGAGGCCCAGCGGCTCAGCTACTGGGGCAACCAGGACACCCGGGTGCGCGGCTGGCTACCGGACGGCGAGGTGCTGGCCGTCACCTCCTTCCACGAGCCCTTCGGCCACTACACCTGGGCGCACGCCCTGCCCGTCGACGGCTCCCCCGGCCGCCGGATGCCCTGGGGGCCGGTCGGCGACGCCCAGATGAGCCGGGAGCGGACCGTCCTGCTCACCGGCTCCGCCCCGCACGAACCCGCCGCCTGGAAGCGCTACCGCGGCGGCGCGATCGGCCGGCTCTGGGCGGACGGCGAACTGATCCTGCCCGAGCACACCGGGCACCTCGCCTCCCCCATGCCGGTCGGCGACCGGATCGCCTTCCTCTCCGACCACGAGGGCATCGGCAACCTCTACTCCTGCCGCCCCGACGGCACCGACCTGCGCCGGCACACCGACCACGCCTCCTACTACGCCCGCGAGGCCGCCACCGACGGCACCCGGATCGTCTACCAGCACGCCGGCGACCTCTGGCTGCTCGACGGACTGGACGCCCCCGCCCCGCGCCGGCTGCACGTCCCGCTCGGCGGCGCCCGGGCCGGCCGCCGCCCGTACCAGGTCAGTGCCGCCTCCCAGGTCAGGGACCTCGCCTGCGACCGGACCGGCCGGGCCGGGGTCGTCACCGTGCGCGGCAGCCAGTACTGGCTCACCCACAAGGACGGCCCGGCCCGCGCGCTCGCCGACACCCCCGGGGTGCGGACCCGGCTGCCGGTGGTGCTCGGGCACACCGGCGAGGCTGCCTGGATCACCGACGCCCTGGGCGCCGACGCCGTCGAGGTGATGCCGCTGCCGGGGCACGACGTCCCCGCCGAGCTCACCAGCGGGGCCCGGCACCACCACCGGGTGCTCGCCGCCGGGAAGCTCGGCCGGGTCCTGGAGCTCACCGCCTCCCCCGACGGCGCCCAGCTCGCCGTCACCGCCTCGGACGGGCGGCTGCTGCTGGTCTCCGCCGCCGACGGCGAGGTCCGCGAGCTCGCCGCCTCCGGCTACGGGCCGGTCACCAGCGCCCGGTTCTCCCCCGACTCGCACTGGATCGCCTGGTCCCAGCCGGCCGCCGGCCGCTCGCTGCGCCGGATCCGACTCACCCGCACCGACGCGTCCGCCCCGATCACCGACATCACCGACGGCCGCTTCGAGGACGAGCAGCCGGTGTTCACCCGGGACGGCCGCTACCTGGCCTTCCTGTCCTGGCGCGGTTTCGACCCGGTCCACGACGTGCACACCGGCGACCTCTCCTTCCCGGTCGGCTGCCGCCCGTACCTCGTGCCGCTCACCGCCGACACGCCCTCCCCGTTCTCCGCGCCCGCCGAGGACGGTGCCCCGCGCGGGGACGGCGGCGGCGACGGCACCGTCCGGGTCGACCCCCAGGGCATCGGCGACCGGCTGCTGCAGTTCCCGGTGATCGCCTCCAAGTACTCGGCCACCGACGCGGTGCGCGGCGGACTGCTCTGGCTGCGCTGGCCGATCTCCGGCACCCTCGGGCAGACCTTCGCCAGCCCCGAGGACACCTCCGGCCGCCCCTCGCTGGAGTACTTCGACCTGGCCCGGGGCAGCCGCACCACGCTGGTGGACAAGCTGGACGGCTACGCGGTCTCCGGGGACGGCGGCTCGATCGCGGTCTACTCGGCCGGGACGCTGCGGGTGATCCCGGTCGGCGCCCCCTCCGCCGGAACCGGCGTCGACCTGCGCCGGATCACCCACACCGTGCACCCGGCCGCCGAGTGGCGCCAGGCGTACCACGAGGCGGCCCGGATCGTCCGGGACCAGTTCTGGGACGAGCGGATGTCCGGCCTGGACTGGCCCGCACTGGTCGCCCAGTACGAGCCGCTGCTGGAACGCATCTGCTCACCCGACGACTTCGCCGACCTGCTGCGCGAACTCCTCGGCGAACTCGGCACCTCGCACGCCTACGTCACCCCCTCCCGGCGCGCCGAGGGCCCCACCCTCGCGCAGCAGCCGCTCGGGCTGCTCGCCGCCAACGCCCACCGCTCCCCCGACGGCCGCTGGCTGGTCGACCGGGTGCTGCCCGGCGAGTCCTCCGACCCGCGCGCCCGCGCCCCCCTCGCCGCCCAGGGCGTCCGGGACGGCGACGAGCTGCTGGAGGTGGGCGGTCGCCCGGTGGACCCGGTGCGCGGACCGCTGCCGCTGCTGGCCGGCACCGGCGGCACCACCGTCGAACTGGCCCTGCGCAGCGGCCCGGACGGCCCGGTGCGGCGGATCACCGTCACCCCGCTGACCGACGAGCGGGCCGTCCGCTACCAGCACTGGGTCGCCAAGCGCCGCTCCCTGGTGCGCGAGCTGAGCGACGGCCGGTGCGGCTACCTGCACATCCCGGACCTCGGCGGCTCCGGCTGGGCGCAGTTCAACCGGGACCTGCGGCGCGAGCTCGACAAGCCCGCGCTGGTGCTGGACGTACGCGGCAACGCCGGCGGCAACGTCTCCGAACTGGTCCTGGAGAAGCTCACCCGGCACGTTCTCGCCTGGGACTTCACCCGTGACCGCGAGCCCGTCCGCTGGCCCCGGCACGCGCTGCGCGGCCCTCTGGTGGCGCTCGCCGACGAGGCCACCAGTTCGGACGGGGACGTGATCATCGCGGCGATCAAGCTGCTCGGGCTCGGCCCGGTGATCGGCAACCGCACCTGGGGCGGGGTGGTCGGGATGACCGGACGGCACGCCCTGGGCGACGGCACCCAGATCTCGGTGCCGAAGAACGCCTCCTGGTTCAGCGGCGGGCTCGGCTGGTCGGTGGAGAACCGGGGCGTCGAGCCCGACGTGCACGTGCTGCGCACCCCGCGGGACTGGGCGCGGGGGCGCCATCCGGAACTGGTCACCGCCGTCCAGCTGGCCCTGGAGCTGCTGGAGGACATGCCCGCGGCGGCGCCCCCGCCGGAGTCCACGCCCCGGCCGGACCTGCGGCGCCCGCCGCTGCCGCCGCGGTCCGGGTGACGTACGGGACGGGCTCAGTCCCAGGGGTCTCCCTCGGCGGTCATGTTCTCTGCCGCGCGCCGGTCGGCCTCCTCCTGGGCGCGCCTCTCCTCGGTCTCCCGGGAGCGCTCGACGTCGTCACCGAACGCGTCGGCCGCCTCGTCGTGGGCGAGGGCGGCGCGCTGGGCCGGGCCCTCCCCCGCACTCCCGGGCTGCGGCGGCCGGTGGAACAACCTGTCCAAGATTCCCATGACTCCTCCTTGTACGAACGGAACGCTCTTGCGGACGAACCGACGGAATTCCGGGCTGCCCCCACTCTCACACCGGCCGTACACGGCTGCACCTTGAGCCTTTGGTCCCGGCGGAAGGCGCCGAAGGGCCGTAGCCGGAGGCGCCCGGCGGGCGGAGGGTGGGCGGTGCGGGGAACGCGTCGAAGGGCCGTGGTCGGGGGCGCCCGACAGGCGGAAGGTGGGCGGTGTGAGGAACTCGGCCGAGGAACTGCACAACGGGCCGCGCCGGCGGGTCGGCCCGCTGGCCGCGCTGGACGGGCGGCTGCCCGGCGTCCACGACCTGCTGCTGCTGCAGTGCCCCAGCTCGCTGCACCCGCTGACCGGCGGCGGGCTGCCGGACTGGGCCCGCACGGTCCTGCGGGCGCACCCGTGGGTGACCGTCGGCCGCGCGCCCGCCGTGGTCGGCACCCCGGTGGACGTTCCGCGGCCGCGGCACTGCACCCGGGACCCGGAGGCCGCACCCGAGCACTGGCTGCCGGTGACCGTACGCGGCCCGCGACCCGGCCAGCGGCTGGACGCCCTGGCCCCCTGGGCGGCGGTGGCCCGCACCCTGCGGCCCGAGCGGCTGGCCGAACGGCGGGCACGGCTCGCCCCCGAGCGGATCACCGACATACCGGCGCTGGCCCTGCTCCCGGAGGCCGGCCGGCTGGTCGCGGACCACCGCCTCGCCTGGGGCCCGATCGGCGCGGTCGGCTACGAACTGGGCACCGGCGTCCCGGTCGCCGGGCCGCTCAGCCCACTGCGGCTGGTGCTGCGGGCCCCGCACCCGATCAGCCGACGCGACGCACTGCAGCTGCGCCGGGCGCTGAGCAAGCTGCCGGTACCGGTGCAGGCCGAGCTGGAGACCCGCTACGGCGTGGTCCAGCTGGCCGAGTACGCGGCGGGCGTGCACACCTTCACCCTGCTGACGCCGTACGGGCCCCGCGAGGTCCACGATCCGTGGTTCCCGCGGGGCCCGTACGGCTGACCGGGGTGGTCGGGGTGGTCGGGCTCAGCCGCTGACGCTGGGCGCGCCCGTCTCCAGGTGGCCGGTGAAGCGCTGGGTCCAGCTGCTGTCGGCGTCCACCGTGACAGTGAAGTCGTACCAGCCGTTGTTGTACGCGACCGCGTTGAAGAAGTCGCTGGTGCTGCCGCCGGCCGGCACCTGGTACGTCCAGGGGCCGTCCGTCCGGTAGTTGCCGGAGGTGATGGTGAAGGTCATCGGGGTGCTGCCGGAGTTGGCCATCCGGAAGTAGACCGCCAGCTTGCCGCTGCCCGGCTCGACCGCGTAGGAGGCGGTGACGGCGGCGTTCCTGCCCGGCTGGGTGAGGTCGCCGGTGAAGCGGCGCAGGAAGCGGTTGGGACCGACCACGGTGAGGTCGTACTTGCCGTTGCCGAAGCCGTTGGTGCCGCAGTTGAAGAAGTCGGTGGCCGGGCTGCCGGAGGCGACGGTGTACTGCCAGGGGCCGCCGCTGCGGTAGGCGTTGGCGTAGGCGGCGAAGTGCGCGGGCCGGGCGGCGCCGTCGTTGGACATCTTCAGCCACACGTGCATGACGCCGCTGGCGTTGGTGTCCCAGTGGTCCAGGTTGGCGTTGGGCTGGTACGGCAGGGCGCGGGCCGGCCGGGTGCCGGGCTCCTGCGCGGGCAGCGCGTTGTTGCTCGGCGAGGGGTTGGGCAGCGGGCCGCAGGTGGACAGGCCGATGGTCCGGGAGGTGTCGGGCAGCGCGGGCATGCCGTACACCGGGTTGGCGAAGTCGAAGACCGAGGTGAGGTCGCCGCAGACCTGGCGGCGCCAGGCGCTGATGTTGGGGCTGGTGGCCGGCTTGCCGATGGCGGCCGTCCACACCTCCAGGAAGCGCAGCACCGAGGTGTGGTCGAAGGTCTCGGAGTTGACCCAGCCGCCGCGGCTCCACGGGGAGACGGCGATCAGCGGGACGCGGAAGCCGAGGCCGATGTTGGTGGAGTTGTAGAACTCGTCCGCGGTGCCGGCGGGCGCGGCCGGCGGCGGGACGTGGTCGAAGAAGCCGTCGTTCTCGTCGTAGTTGATCAGCAGGACGCTGGAGTTGAACACGTCGGGGTCCGCGTTCAGGGCGTCCATCACCAGGTGGACGAAGTGCGCGCCGTCCTGCGGGGTGGCGTAGGGGTGCTCCGAGGACTGCTGGTCGGCGACGATCCAGGAGACCTGCGGCAGGGTGCCGTTCAGCACGTCGGCCCTGATCGCGGCGGCGATGTCGTCCGGGGTCCGGCCGGTGACGGCGGGGACGGAGCCCATGCCCTTGACGGCGAGCGGGCTGCCGGCCGCGGCGCCGGTGAACTGGCTGAAGTAGGCGAGGGCGTTGTCGCCGAAGTTGTCGTTGGCGTTCTGGTAGACCTTCCAGCTGACGCCGGCCTTCTCCAGCGCCTCGGCGTAGGTCTGCCAGCGCAGGTTGGACTCGGATCCGCCGTCGTAGGCGGGGCCCCCGGCGGTGCCGCTGGGGTCGATCCAGCCCGACCAGTGGTAGGTGCGGTTGGGGCCGGTCGCGCTCAGCACCGAGCAGTGGTAGGCGTCGCAGACGGTCCAGTTGTCGGCCAGCGCGTAGTGGAACGGGATGTCGCCGCGCTGCAGGTAGCCGAGGGTGCGGACGGTGCCCTTGGCGGACACCCAGGAGTCCATCTTGCCGCCGTTCCAGGCCTTGTGCTGGTCGGACCAGGCGTGCGAGAGGTCGCCGTTGCACTGCGCCTGGGTCTCCGGGGAGCCGCCGGCGCCCGAGGGGTTGAAGGCCCACGGGTACTGCCGGGCGAACAGGCCGTTCGGCTGGTTGAAGACGCTGTAGCCGCCGGAGAGCTGGATGGTGGCCTTGTCGGCGAAGCCGCGCACGCCCTTGAGGGTGCCGAAGTAGTGGTCGAAGCTGCGGTTCTCCTGCATCAGGATCACCACGTGCTGCACGTCGGTGATGGTGCCGGTGGTGCTGAGCGTGGTGGTGGAGGCCGTCGCGGCGGCCGCGGTCCCCGCGGCGCCGGTGCCGGCCGCCGCGAGACCGGCCGCAGCCGCTCCGGACAGCGTGACGAACTTCCTACGACTCAACTCGGCCATCAGCCCGGTCCGTCCCTTCGCTGGCGATGTTGTGTACACAAGTCGGGGCTCATCGATCGCGGAGCAGTCTCCACCTCGGCCGGAGCGGGCCACCAGATGCGTGCAGCAGGGTTGTCGGACTGTTCGGCCGGGTGTCACCGAGCGACGCGGGGCTGAACGCCCGACGGATCCGCCGGGGAGGGACGGTGCAGGGTCAGCGGTCCTTGACCTCGATTCCCAGCGCATGGGCGAACTGCGGTGCCAGCTCCAGCAGTTGGGTCGAACTGATGACGGCTCCGCGCAGGCCCTGGTGGCCGTCCGCGAGGCCGAGCCGGGCGGCTCCGCGCAGGTCCGTCCCGCTCAGCACGGCCCCGCGCAGCCGGACCTCCTCCAACGTCGAGCCGGGGAAGGACACCCCGGTCAGCTTGGCCTCGCCGAAGTCCACGTCGCGCAGCAGGCAGTCCTCGAACACGACGTCCCGCAGCACGGCCGCCCGCAGGTTGACGGCCTCCAGCTTGCAGCCGCGGAACACCACCCGGCGCAGCGCGGAGCCGTACCCGGCGACCCCGGCCAGCACGCCGCCGAGGAAGGCGCTGTCCTGCCACTCGGTGTCGCTCAGGTCGCAGGCCACCCACCGCCCGGCCTGCACCCAGACCTCGTTGAACCGGGCCTGGCGCAACTTGACGCCGCTGAGCGAGACCCCGGTGAAGGCGCACTCCAGGAAGACGGCGCCGGCGGCCGACTCGTCGGTGTGCCCGCCGCCGTCGAAGTGCGTGGTGTCGTACCGGGCGTCGCTGCGCAGCGGACCTGCGTGGGGGCGCAGCAGCTCGGCGTACGGGAGGTCGGCGAGCTGCTCGGGGAAGGAACGGGGCATGACGGCGGCACCTCACGGGGCAGGGGGCGAACGGGTCGGGAGCGAGCGGGTCAGGGCGAACGGGTCTCGTCCGCATGCTCGCACGCGCCACCGACAGGGCCCCGGCCCGGCACGCCCCGGCCCGGCCGCTGCGGACGCGGCCGGGCCGGGGCGTTCGGCGGTGGCGGCGTCAGCCGCGCGCCCAGAGGGAGTTGACCCGGCTGCGCTCGGTGGCGTTCGGGTACGGGTTGGTGCAGGACGTGCCGGGGCCGCCGCCCGACATCAGCTCGCTGCACGGACCGGAGTAGTGGTCCGGGAGACCGAGCACGTGCCCGGTCTCGTGGGCCGTCACCCGGACCGAGTTGTACTGCCGGTTCTGCTGGTAGTCGAGGAAGACGTAGCCGCGCCCGTGCCCGTCGGTGCTGGCGTACGAGCCGCGGCTGTCGTTGCCCTCGTAGTAGCGGAAGTCGGCGGCCGAGCCGGCCCGCAGCTGGACGTTGCTGACCGAACTGTTCCAGATCTGGGCGGCGTTGGCGATCTGGGTGCGGAAGGACGGGGCGGAGCTGGCGTCGTAGGTGACCACGACGGTGGCCAGGCCCGGGTTGGCCGCCTGCTTGGCCTTGGCCGAGGCCATCACGGCCTGGAAGAACGCCTGGTTGTCCGCGGCCTCCTGGGCCGAACCGGCGTACGTCGAGGCGGTGTAGCCCTGCACGGCCGCTGCGGTCGGGGCCGCCGGGGCGGCGGCCGCGGTGGTGGGCAGCACGGCGAGGCCGGCCGCGAGGGCGAGGCCGAGGGTTGCGGACAGCACGGATCGCTTCATGTGGGGGCTCCTGAAGGGGTCCTGGAGGTGGGGGTCCGGTCCCCGGTGCCACGGCCGCTTGGGGTCGGCCTTGGGGGGACACCTGGTGACCGGGTGTCCCCAGAGCTTCGGGCAGCCCGGCGGCGGTGCGGATGATGTCAACCCGCGATAGCCCGGTGCAATGCCCCGGAACACTCCGGATTTGAGCCGTCTTTTACTCGTCTTGACTCGACCATGCCCCTGGTATTCCGTTCCGGGGGCGGCTAGGCTCCCGGTCGGGGAAGTACCCATGCGGCGACCCGCCCGTTTCCGGCCGGGCGGGCCGCCGCACCCGATTCGCCCAGGAGGCAGGTCAGTTGGCCGCCGCCACGCCGTTCACCCAGAGCGCGTCGACCTGGGCGCTCTCGTTGGCGTCGGGGTGCGCGTTGGTGCAGGACGGGCCGGGGCCGTGGCCCGACATCAGTTCGCTGCACGGGCCGGAGTAGTCGTCGGGCAGGCCGAGCACGTGGCCGGTCTCGTGGGCGACGATCCGGAGCGAGTAGTACTCCTGGGCCTGCTGGTGGTCGATGAAGATGTAGCCGTGTCCGTGTCCGTCGGTGCTGGCGTACGAGCCGCTGCCGTCGCCCTCGGTGTACGAGAAGTCGCCGGTGCCGCTGGTCTCCTGGAGCTGGACGTTGTGCACCGAGCTGTTCCAGATCTGCGCGGCGTTGGCGATGTCGCCGGTGAAGGAGGGCGCGTTGGTGGTGTCGTAGGTGACGGTGACGGTCTGCAGCCAGGGCTCGGCGGCCTGCCTGGCCCTGGCCGAGGCCATCACGGCCCGGAAGAAGGCCTGGTTGTCCGCGGCCTCCTCCTGCGGACCGGCGTGCGTCGAGCCGGAGTGGGCCCGGGCGGTGTGGGTCTGCACCGCCGGGGCCGCGGGCGCGGCGACGGCGGTGGCGGGCAGGGTCACGAGGGCGGCGGCGAGACCCAGGCCCAGGGTCGCGGACAGCACGGATCGCTTCATGTGGGGGCTCCGATTCGCGGTGCGCCCGCCGCCCGGGCCGGTGGGGGCCGGATCCGTCGGCAGTGGCGCGCGGTGGGGGCCGCCCCGGCCAGGCCGGGGCGGTGTGGTGCCCCTGAGCTTCGACCCGCCCGGGCCCGTGGCGGATGATGTCAACCGGCGATAGCCCGGCCGCATACGGCGGCGGTCCGTCGGCCGCGCGGAGACCCGGCCCCCCGCACGACCGCCCGCGCGGAGACGCGACCGCCCGCACGACCGCCCATATAAAGGCCCGGGCGGGCCGTCGGCGCGCCCGCGATCTCCTGTCATGTCCTTGGCGATGCGGTGCGCCGACGTCTATGCTCCCGTCGTGGAGCTGGACGTGAGACACCTGCGGGTGCTGTGCGCGATCGCCGACACCGGCAGCCTCCGCAAGGCCGCGCTCCAACTCGGCATGACCCAGCCCTCCCTCACCACCCAGCTGCACCGCATCGAACGGGCCATCGGCGGAACCCTGTTCACCCGCGAGCAGACCGGCAGCCGGCCCACCGCGCTCGGCCACTCCGTGCTGTCCCGGGCCCGGCCGGTGATCACCGAGATGGCCGCCCTGGTGGCCGCCGCCCGCCAGGAGGCCCGGGACACCACCGGACCCGGCCGCCAGCGCCGGCTGCGGATAGGCAGCGTCGGCAGCCGGGCGGTGGCCGCCTGGCTGCGCCGGGTGCACGAGCGGCTGCCGGACACCGACACCACCATCCACGTCGACGTCTCCGCCAGCGCGCTGCTGCGGATGGTCGCCGCCGACCAGCTGGACGTGGCCTTCGTGTACGAGTGCGAGGGCTTCCCGCTGCGCGTGCCGCCGGACGCCGAGCACCGGGTGCTGATGGCCCGTGAGCCGCAGTTCGTCGCGCTGGCCGCCGGGCACCCGGCCGCCGCCCGCCCGGTCGTCCACCTGTCCGACCTCGCCGAGGACACCTGGATGGTCGACCCGACCGCCGACCACGAGTACGCCGCGATGCGCCGGGTGTTCAGCGAGGCCGGGCTCAACCCCCGGGTGGTGCAGGTGCGGGACAACGCCACCGCCGCCGAGCTGGTCGCCTCCGGCGAGGCCGTCCGCCCCTGCCAGCCGACCTCGCTGCCCGGGCCCGGCACCGTGGTCCGCCCGGTGCACGGGGACCCGCTGGCCGTCCGGCTGCTGTTCACCTGGCGCCCCCGGGTGCTCAGCCAGCCCGCCCTGGACGCGCTGTACGGCGAACTGCGCGCCGCCTACCTGGATCTGGCCAAGGTCAACCCGGCCTACCTGGCCTGGCTGGCGCGGCACGAACCGGTGCTGCTGGAGCGGGTTCAGGCCTTCTGAGCCCCCGCGCCGCGGCCCTCCCGGACCGCCCGGCTCTCCCGGCCGTGGATCAGCACCCCCACCGCGACCATCAGCGCGCAGACCAGGCCCGCCGCCGGCACCCCGGATCCGCCCAGCGCGGTGCAGGCCAGCACCAGCACCGCCCCGGTCGGCGCCACCGACTGGGCGACCGGGCCGCGCTTGGTGTGCCGGGAGTGCAGGTACCAGACGGTGAACAGGTAGACCGCGGTCGGCACGGTGACCGTCGCGGTGGCGGCCGTCGCGGAGATCTCCGCCTTGTGCACGGCCGACTCCACCGCCACCTCCAGCCCGGTGCCGATCGCCGCCGCCGAGCCGAACACCAGGTAGTGCCCGTAGCCCCAGGCGAAGGCCTGCCGGTTGGAGCGCAGGTGCTCGTGGACGGGCCGGGCGAAGTAGATCCACCAGGCCGCGAAGCAGATCAGCAGTCCGCCGGCCGCCACCGGCACCAGCCGGCCCGGCTCCTCGTGCCCGTCCACCGCCGACTGCACCGCGACCGTCGCGGCGGCCACCGTCTCGCCGAGCACGATCAGGGTGAACAGCCCGTACCGCTCGGCGATGTGGTGCGGGTGCCAGGCGGTCTGCATCCGCAGTTCGGCGACCACCGGCACGGCCAGCTCGCACAGCACGCCGATCGGGACGACCACTGGGCGGGCGGCGTCCGGCAGCAGCAGCACGACCACCCAGCCGACCTGGCAGATCGTGATCCCCACCGCGTAGCGCAGCGCGACCCGGCGCGCCTCGCCCTGCTCGGCGGCCGCCGCGCGCAACCACTGGGTGACCATCGCCAGCCGCATCACCACGTACCCGGTGATCGCCAGCGCCAGGTCCTGGGTGGCGAACAGCCTCGGCACCCCGGCGGCGAGGATCAGCACGCCGGCGATCTGCACCAGCGTGGTGATCCGGTACGGCGCGTCGTCGCAGTCGTAGGCGGAGGCGAACCAGGTGAAGTTCATCCACGCCCACCAGATGGCGAAGAAGGCGAGCGCGTAGCCGCGCAGACCCTCGCCGTAGTGCCCGGCCGCGAGGGAGTGGGCGAGTTCGCGGCCGGCCTGGCCGACCGCGACCACGAAGCAGAGGTCGAAGAAGAGTTCCAGCGGGGTGGCGACCCGGTGCGGCTCGTCGCGGTCGCGCGGGACCATCCGGCGCACCGGGGGCGGGTCGACGTACTGCGCTCGGGGTGCCGCCGCCGCGGCGGGATCGCTGGTCATCGGTGCTGCTCCGGGGGGGGGAGGGGAGGGCGGGGGCGGGGCGGCGCGGCCCGGAGAGGGGTCGCCGTCCCGCATCCTGGCAGCGGCCCGGCCCGGGCGCACGCACCGGCGCGACGCGTGCACCGGCGCCCACACGGGCACGCGCACCAGTACGACAACTCCGTTCGAAGCCAGGCGCGATGCCTTCGTGTGCCCCTTTTCTCCTTGCCGTCAGCGAGAGTTGACGCCCCGGTGCGCGAAGTGGGTGACAGCACGGCGGGTTTCCGGGCGCGCCCCGCGCGCTGCACCGCGACCGGCCGCGATGCCCCGCTAGATTCTTCCCCGGTTGGAAGCGAGCGCGGGCCCCCGGCGGGGCCCCACGACACGGGCGGCCTGCGGGCAACGCGGAAGGTCAAGGCCGGTGGCAGGACAGCGGGGGCGGCGCGGTCGACCCACCCGTGTCCGCACCACCGGCCTCGTGATCACCGCGCTGCTCGCCAGCGCCTGCCGTGCGGTCGCCCTCGCCGCCTCGGCGGCCCGGGCTACTTCTCCCAGCCGATCTTGGCGTAGTCCGTGCTCCCCAGGCCGAACGCGCCCTCGTTCGCCAGGCCCTTGCGGGTCGCCACCACGACCGGCCGCTGGTAGAGCTCGACGGTGTGGCCGAGTTCCCAGATCTTCGCGTCCGCCTGGTTGTAGAGCTTCGCGGCCTCCGCCGGGTCGAGCGTGCCGGCGGCCTTCTTCAGCAGCGCGTCGATCTCGGGCGTGCCGAGTTTCGAGTAGTTGCCGAAGACGTTGTCGCCGACCGGCAGACGGAAGTTGGTGAGCGAGGTCGACAGCGGGAACGAGTCGGTGTTCCGCCAACTGGCGATCTCGAACTTGCCCGGGTTCACGTACTTGGTGAAGAAGTCGTTGGCGGGGACCTTGTCGAGGTCGACCTTCACCCCGGCGGCCAGCCACATCGCCGCCGCAGCAGTCGCCAGGTCCAACTGCGCCTGGGGGGTGGAGTCGTTGATCACCCAGTGCAGTTCCAGCTGCTGCCCGTCCTTGGTGCGCGGCTGACCGCTGCCCGCGTCCTTCCACCCCGCGTCGCCGAGCAGCTTCCTGGCCGCGGCCAGGTCGAACTTCGCCCACTCACCGGAGTTGTCCTGGTAGCCGGCCTGGTTGGGCATGAAGATGTGGTTGCCGAGCGCCTTGAACTCCACCGGCACGCCGTTGTTCGCGATCTTGATCAACGAGGACCGGTCGAGCGCCTTGCCGAGCGCCTGGCGGACCTTCTGGTCCGCCAGGGCCCCGCCCTGGCCGAACGAGATGTGCACGTCGTCCCACGGACTGGCGGCCCGGATGACGGCGTCCTTGGCGCCCTTGAGCTGCCCGTACGCGGCGGCGGTGCCGGCCGTGGCGAGGTCGATCTCGTTGTTGAGGAACGCCTGGGTCGTCGCCGACTGGGACATCACCCGGAAGGTGATCCGGTCGAGTTTGGCCTTCGTCCCCCACCACGCCGGGTCCGGGACCAGGGTCAGGGTCTGGGCGGTCTTGTCCGCCGTCCCGATCTTCAGCGCTCCCGCCGTGATCGGGATCTTGTCCACCCAGGCCTGGTTGAAGTCCTGGGCCGTACCGATGCCGGCCGCCGGGATCAGCGGGCGGAACAGGTTCTGCCAGTCGGCGTACGGCTCGGAGAAGGTCACCTTGACCTCGGTCGGGTCCGCGCCCTGCTCGACGGAGGAGATGAGCTCGTAGCCGGAGGAGTCGGCGATGTTGTAGCCGTCCTTCTTGCCGTTGCTGGCCTCCCAGTCCGCCTTGAAGTCGAGGTAGCCCAGCGGCTTGCCGTCCGACCACTTCGCCTTGGGATTGAGCTTGTAGGTGATCACCTGCGGTGAGGTCGAGGTGATCTTCGCCTCCTGGAGATAGTCGGCGACGGGCTGGAAGTTCCCGGAGGCGTCGGTGGTGAAGAGATCGGGCTCCAGCGCACGCATGATTTCGACCGCGTCGCCGTACCTGCCGTCCACCTGGAACGGGTTCCACTGGGTGATCCACTGGTACAGCGGCAGACGCACCTCCCCGCCGTCCTTGACCTGGTCCAACGGCTTGGCGTTGATGTCCTGGGAGTCCTGTCTCGGCGGCTCGCTCTTGGCCACGTCACCCGCCGAACCGCCCCCGCCCGAGGTGCACGCGGTGACCGCGAGCGCGACGGCGACGGCGAGGGCGGTCGCCCGACCGAGGCGGCGGGCCGTGGTGGAAGCGTCCATGAGGGTCCCCCTGGTGAGGTCTGTGGAACAGGAGTTGGGGCGCAGCAGGCATGACTTGGCTTGAGCATGGGCACTCAATCCGGCACCGAGCCAGAGGAACGTAACAGCGGATCAGATCCGCCACCAGGGGGAGGAGCGCACACCTGATCCAAAAGTCACGGGCCGCAACGCTGCCGCAACACCCCCGCCGTGCCGGGGTGCTTCACTCTGACCTGCGCTTTCCCCGACCCGCCCGTCCCGACCGCCGATTGACGCCCTGACCGGGCCCCGACCGAAGGCCACCACCCGATGCCCACCAGACGCGGCGGCCCCGTCCCCACCCCGGGCGGCCGTTGATGCTCCGCTACCTCACCAAGCGGCTCGGCTACTACGCGGCGCTGCTGATCGCCGCCGTCTTCCTGGCGTACGCGATCTCCGCGAGCGCCCTCCAGCCCCGCACCTACTTCGACGCCAAGGTCCCGCGCCCGTCGGCCGAGTCGGTCGAGCACCAGCTCACCTCACTCAACCTGAACGACCGGACACCGGTGCTGGTGCGCTTCGGCCACTGGACCGGCGGTCTGCTCCACGGCGACCTCGGCCGGACCATCCACGACACCCCGGTCTCCGACGACTTCGGCCGCCGGGTCTGGGTCTCGCTGCGGCTGATGCTGCTGGGCAGCCTGCTGGGCATGCTCCTCGGCGTGGCCGCCGGGGCGTGGAGCGCGGTGCGCCAGTACCGGATCTCAGACCGGCTGCTCACCGTGCTGTCCTTCGTGCTGCTCTCCACCCCGGTCTTCCTCGTCGCGCTGTTCCTCAAGAACGGCGCGATCGCCGCGAAGGACGCGGCCGGCCACGAGGTCGTCCCGTTCACCGGCTACGAGACCCCGGGACTGACCGGCGGACTCGGCGCCCACCTCGCCGACTGGGCGCTGCACCTCCTGCTGCCCACCGTCTCGCTCGCCCTCGGCGGCCTCGCCACCTACAGCCGCTACCAGCGCGGCACCATGCTCGACGTGCTCGGCTCCGACTACCTGCGCACCGCCGAGGCCAAGGGCCTCACCCGCCGCCGGGCCCTGCTCAAGCACGGGCTGCGCACCGCCGTGATCCCGATGTCGACCATGTTCGCCTACAGCTTCCTGGGCATCTTCACCGGCGCGATCTTCACCGAGACGATCTTCGGCTGGCACGGCATGGGCGAGTGGCTGATCCAGTCGATCAACGAACAGGACGTCAACTCCGTGGTGGCGATCAACCTGTTCACCGCCGTCGTCGTGCTCGCCTCCGGCTTCCTGGCCGACACCCTGCACGCCGCCCTCGACCCGCGCGTGCGGTCCTGACCGGAGTGAGCCGAGATGAGTGAGCCGAGATGACCGCCGTCGCCGCCGAACCCACCGACCCCGACTCCCCCGTCGGCCGCGCCGATCCCGCCGATCCCACCGGGCGGCCGAGGGCCACCGGGCGCGGACGGCTCGTCCTGGCCCGGCTGCTGGCCGCCCGCGGGGCCGTCGCCGGAGCCGTCCTGATCCTGCTGCTGTTCGCGCTCGCCTTCGGCGGTCCGTACCTGACGCCCTGGGACTACGCCGCCCCGGACTTCAGCGCGCTGCACCAACCCCCCTCCGCCGAGCACTGGTTCGGCACCAACGGGGTCGGCCAGGACGTGTTCGCGCAGACCGTCCGCGGCCTGCAGAAGTCGCTGATCATCGGCCTGCTGGTGGCACTGTTCTCCACCGTGCTGGCCTCCGTGGTGGGAGCCTGCGCCGGCTACTTCGGCGGTTGGGCCGACCGGGCGCTGATGTTCCTGGTCGACCTGCTGCTGGTCTTCCCCAGCTTCCTGATCATCACCATCGTCTCGTCGCGGCTGAAGAGCGCCGGCTGGATCGCCTTCGTGCTGCTGCTCGCCCTGTTCAACTGGATGATCACCGCGCGGGTGGTCCGCTCGATGACCCTCTCCCTGCGCGAGCGCGAATTCGTGCGTGCCGCACGGTTCATGGGCGTGCGGCCGCTGCGGATCATCAGCCGGCACATCCTGCCGAACGTCGCCTCCTTCCTGATCATCGACGCCACCATCGCGGTCGGCGGCGCGGTGATGAGCGAGACCGCGCTCTCCTACTTCGGCTTCGGGGTCAAGGCGCCGGACGTCTCGCTCGGCACCCTGCTCGCCGCCGGGACCAGCGAGGCCCCGGTGTTCCCGTGGATGTTCTACTTCGCGGCCGGACTGCTGGTGCTGTTCGTGCTCGCCGTCAACCTGGTCGGGGACGGGCTGCGCGACGCCCTCGACCCGACCGCCGGGGGCGCTCCCCGCCGCTCCCGCCGGTCCCCCCGCTCGCGTCGTTCGTGGAGGAAGCAGAAGTGACCACCGCCGTCGAGACCCCGCTGCTCGCCGTCCGGGACCTGCGGGTGGACTTCGTCGGACCGCACGGCCCGGTGCCCGCCGTGCGCGGGGTGGACCTCACCCTGCGGCGCGGCGAGACCCTCGGCATCGTCGGAGAGTCCGGCTCCGGGAAGTCCGTCACCGCACTGTCCGTGCTCGGGCTGCTGCCGGGCACCGCCCGGGTCGGCGGCTCGGTGCGGCTCGACGGCCGGGAGCTGGTCGGCCTGCCCGGCAGGGAACTCGCCGCGATCCGCGGCCGCAGGGTCGCCATGGTCTTCCAGGACCCGCTGTCCGCCTTCACCCCGGTCTACCGGATCGGCGACCAGATCGCCGAGGCGGTCCGGGTCCACCAGCCGGTCGACCGGGCCACCGCCCGCCGCCGGGCCGCCGAACTCCTCGACCTGGTCGGCATTCCGGCCCCCGACCGCGCCCTGGACAGCTTCCCCCACGAGTTCTCCGGCGGCATGCGCCAGCGCGCGATGATCGCCATGGCCATCGCCAACGAGCCCGACATCCTGCTCGCCGACGAGCCCACCACCGCCCTGGACGTCACCATCCAGGCCCAGGTGCTCGACGTGCTGCGCACCGCCCGGGAGGAGACCGGCGCGGCCCTCGTCCTGGTCAGCCACGACCTCGGGGTGATCGCCGGGGCGGCCGACCGGGTCGCCGTGATGTACGCGGGCCGGGTGGTCGAGACCGCCGGGGTGGACGAGCTGTTCGCGGCCCCGCGCCACCCGTACACGCTCGGCCTGATCGGCGCGTTGCCCCGGTTGGACGGGCACGGCGGTCCGCTCGTACCGATCCCCGGCGCCCCGGCGCCGATGTCCGAACTGCCGCCCGGCTGCCCGTTCGCCGCGCGGTGCCCGCTGGTGGAGGAGCGCTGCTCGGCGGCGGAGCCCGCGTTGAGCGGGGAGGACGGGCACCGGGCCGCGTGCGTGCGGTCGGCGGAGCTGGCCGGACGGCGGCCCGCGCCCAGCGAGGTGTACCCCGTGCCGGAGCTGCCGCCCGGGCCCTCCGGCGGCGACCGCGCCGGACGGGCGCCGGTGCTGTCGGTGAGCGGGCTCGGAAAAACGTTTCCGCTGCTCAAGGGCACGGTGTTCAAGCGCAAGGTCGGCGAGGTCTACGCGGTGGACGGCGTCGAGCTGGACCTCCGGGAGGGCGAGACCCTCGGCCTGGTCGGGGAGTCCGGCTCGGGCAAGTCCACCACGCTGTTCGAACTGCTGAAGCTGGGCGCCCCCGAGACCGGCCGGATCGAACTGCTCGGCCACGACACCGCGCGGCTCACCCGGGCCGAGGCCCAGCGGCTCCGGGCCGAGCTGCAGATCGTGTTCCAGGACCCGATGGCCAGCCTCGACCCCCGGATGCCGGTCGGCGACATCGTCGCCGAACCCCTGCGCGCCCAGCGCGCCCCGCGCGAGGAGATCGCCCGCCGGGTGCCCGAGCTGCTCCGCCAGGTCGGCCTCGATCCGGAGCACGCCGCCCGCTACCCGCACCAGTTCTCCGGCGGGCAGCGCCAGCGCATCTCCATCGCCCGGGCACTCGCCGTCCGGCCGAAACTGCTGGTCCTGGACGAACCGGTCTCCGCCCTGGACGTCTCGATCCAGGCCGGCGTGCTCAACCTGCTGCAACAGCTCAAGGCCGAACTCGGCCTGTCCTACCTGTTCGTCTCGCACGACCTCTCGGTGATCCGGCACCTCGCCGACCGGGTCAGCGTGATGTACCTCGGACGGACGGTCGAACAGGGCGAGGTCTCCGCCGTCTTCGACCACCCCCGCCACCCCTACACCCGGGCCCTGCTCTCCGCCGTCCCGCTGCCCGACCCGGCCGCCGAGCGCGCCCGCGACCGCATCCTGCTGGCCGGCGACCCGCCCTCCCCCACCGAGCGCCGCACCGGCTGCGCCTTCCGCACCCGCTGCCCGCTCTACGCCGGGCTCCGGGACACGGCGGCCCGGGAACTCTGCGAGCGGGAGCGGCCGACGCTGGACGACCGGGCGGGGGTGGACCACGGGTTGGAGGTGGACCACGGGGCGGCCTGCCACCACCCGCAGTGACCACGTGGCGTGATCGCCCGAATGCGATTCGGCGGATCGGGCCGGCGGCGTGTACTGTCTTCCACGTCAGCAGGCGCCGCTAGCTCAGTTGGTTAGAGCAGCTGACTCTTAATCAGCGGGTCCGGGGTTCGAGTCCCTGGCGGCGCACATGGCAAGGTCTCAGGCCGTCCACTCCGGTGGGCGGCCTGAGGCGTTTCCGAGGTGGGTAGGCCTCGGGTCGTGACTCCGTACCAGAGCCCCTCGCCGGGCGACAGCCGACCGCTGGCCGAGGAACTGCTGCTGCTCTGCGCCGAACCGACGCGCGGACTGCTGCGGATCCCCGGCACCACCTTCCCCACCGCGATCACGGGAGCCGTGCTCGCCGAACTGCAGCTCCGCGGCGCGATCACCGTCGAGGGCCGCCGGATCACCGGCTTCCATCCGCTGGGCGACCACGACGAGCTCGCCGCCCGGGTGCTGGCCGAACTGGAACGAGCGGGCAAGAACCGGCACCGGGCCACCCTGGACCACGTGCTCCGCAGGGTGCCGCACCGCACCGACCCCCAGTACTACCTGGACCGGCTGACCGGGCAGGGCGTGCTCACCGTCCGGACCCACCGCTTCCTCGGGCTGCCCTACCGCCGCTGGACCGCTGTGCCGCCGGACGCCGGGGCGCTGATCGCCGAGCGGGTCGCGGCGACACTGGCCCGGACCGCCGTCTCCGGCCCCACCAGCCCCGCGGAGGAGCGGGACCACCAGCTGGCCGGCCTGATCGGCGCGGTCCGGCTGGAGTACCGGATCTACCGGGGAACGGCGGGCACCCCGACCCGGCGCGCGGTGCGACGGCTGAGCCGGAGCCTGCCGGTCGCCCACGCCGTGAAGCAGGCGGTGGCGCGGCGGACGGCGGCGGCGAGCGGGTGACGTGACGGCCCGGCCCGTGTGCCGGCGCGTGTGGGTCCCGGCTCGTGGTTCGGCCCGTGGGGGCGTCGGCTCGTGCCTCAGCTCGTGTCGAGGACGGCGGAGGCCACCGCGTCGGGGCGGTCGAACATCACCAGGTGCCCGGCCGGCGCCGTGGTCCGGTAGTCGGCCCCGAGCAGCGTCGCCAGTTCCCGCTGCCGGGCCAGCCAGGACTCGGTGCGGCCGGTCCGGCAGCCGTCGTCGGCGGCCAGCACGGTGACCGGCAGGTCCTCGGGCAGCGGCCGGGTCCGCCGCAGCTCGTCCAGCTCGGCGGCCACGTCCAGGTAGCGCCCGTTCTCCCGCAACAGGGCGCGCAGCGCCCGGCCGGTGCGGTAGCAGTGCCGGACCAGCGGCGCAGGGGCGAGGTCCTCGCGGCGGACGGTGGACAGCCGGGCGGTCACCCGGCGGGCGGTCGGGCCGAGCAGGTAGGGCACGGCGAGGGCGGTCGCGGCGCCCGCCAGCGACCGGGCCGCCCGGTCGCGCGCCGCGGGCGCCGGGTACGGGCGGGGCTCCGGTTCGACGCTGCCGTCGACCAGGACCAGCCCGGCGGTCCGGTCGGGGTACAGCCGGGCGAAGGCCTCCACGTGGAAGCCCGCGAGCGAGTGGCCGACCAGGGTGCAGGGCCCGCCCAGCCCCAGGCCGTCCAGCACCGCGCGGATCCGCTCGGCCTCCCCGGCCGCCGTCGGCGCGGGGCGCCCGGTCGCGGGCTCGGCGGCGCTCAGCCCGTAGCCGGGCCGGTCGAAGCGGACGACGGTGCGGTAGGGGGCGAGGAAGGGGACGACGAGGTCCCAGTCGAACCAGCTGCTGCCCAGACCGCCGGTGAGCAGGCAGACCGGGCCGCTGCCCTCGGTGCGGACGTGCAGCGGGACGCCGTCGATGCGCAGGAAACCCACCCCGGTGCCGGAGCCGGTGGCGAACAGTTGGGCGCCGACCAGCCAGGGTCCGAGCCGGCGTACGGTCGTCCGCTCGCGGTGGTGCCAGAGGTGGGGGCTGGGCACGCTTCCACCCTAGCCGCCGGCCGAACTCCCCCCAAATGGGAGGAAACGGGCGCCCGGAGTGCCGGGTGGGGCCGCCGCGGTTCGAGGCACCCTCCGGGACCGTGTATTGTTTTCCAGGTCAGCAAGCGCCGCTAGCTCAGTTGGTTAGAGCAGCTGACTCTTAATCAGCGGGTCCGGGGTTCGAGTCCCTGGCGGCGCACAGACAGTTGGGGAGCCTCTCGCAATAGCGAGGGGCTCCCTGATTTTTTGGCCTTTGATGTCCGTTTTATGTGTGATGTCGGTCTCGATTGCCGTTCCGCTGGAGCCATTGGGCCCGCCCTGCTCGTCCAGGGCAGTAAACCGGAATCGGGACAAAGGTCCCCTACCGCCGATGTCCCCGTCTGTGCAGGCTGGCCCGGTCCGCCCGCAGGAAAGGCCGCGCCTTGTTCCGAAACGCCCAGAGCGGCCGGCCGCCGATCGGCCTCCGGCCGGTCAAGCGACTCAAGCGCTCCACCACCACGGCGCCCGGCGGCGGGAAGCCGCGCCGCCCCAGGCGCACCGGCTGGCGCCGGCTGATACCCACCTGGCGAATGACCCTGCTGGGCTTCGCCGCCGCACTGCTCCTCGGCGTCGGGCTGTTCGCGCTGGGGGTCGCGCTGGTGAAGGTCCCGGACGCGCACGCCGCCGCGATGGCCCAGAGCAACACCTGGCTGTACGCCGACGGCTCGGTGATCACCCGCACCGGCCAGACCAACCGGCAGAACGTCGGCCTGGACAAGGTCTCCCCCGCCGCCCAGCACGCCGCGCTGGCCGCCGAGGACCGCAACTTCTACAACGAGGGCGCCGTCAACGTCCAGGGCCTGGTCCGGGCCGCTCTCAACACCGCCAAGGGCGAGGGCACCCAGGGCGGCTCCACGATCACCCAGCAGTACGTGAAGAACACGTACCTGGACCAGAAGCAGTCGATCACCCGCAAGGTGAAGGAACTCTTCATCTCGATCAAGGTGGACGCCACCGAGAGCAAGGACGACGTCCTCTCCGGCTACCTCAACACCTCCTACTACGGTCGCGGCGCGTACGGCATCCAGGCCGCCGCCCAGGCGTACTTCGGCGTCGACGCCTCCGCGCTCAACCCGGCCCAGGGCGCCTACCTGGCCACCCTGCTGAACGCCCCGAGCGCGTACGACGTGGCCACCGCGACCCCGGCGGGCAAGCAGAACGCCGTCAACCGCTGGAACTACGTCATGGACGGCATGGTCAAGGAGGGCTGGCTCTCCGCCGACGAGCGGTCCAGGACCACCTTCCCGGACGTCAAGGACCCACAGCCCAACCCGGGGCTGTCCGGCCAGTCCGGCTACCTGGTGGACGCGGCCACCCAGTACCTCACCTCCAACAACGTCATCAGCGAGACCGAGCTGGCCAAGGGCGGCTACACGATCAAGCTGAGCATCGACCCGAACCGCCAGCAGGCCCTGCAGGACGCCGTCCAGGCGCAGCTGCACGACACCCTGAACCCGGACAAGCGGAAGAAGGACGCGGCCGCCCAGGCCGGCGCCGTCTCGGTGGACCCGAAGACCGGCGCGGTCGTCGCCCTGTACGGCGGCGTCGACTACGTGAAGCACTACGTCGACAACGCCACCCGGCGCGACTACCAGGCCGGTTCGACCTTCAAGGCGATCGCCCTGGCCGCCGCCTTCGAGAACAACGCCAAGACCCAGGACGGCCGGACCGTCACCCCGCACACGATCTACGACGGCACCAGCGGCCGCAAGGTCCGCGGCGGCAAGGGCACCCCGTACGCGCCGCCGAACGAGGGTGACAGGAGCTACGGCCAGATCAGCCTCCAGCAGGCCACCGACTGGTCGGTCAACTCAGCCTTCGCCCAGCTCGCCCAGGACACCGGGCTGCAGAAGGTCAAGGACACCGGCATCGCGCTGGGCCTGCCCGGCAACACCCCCGGGCTGGACCCGGTGCCCTCCATCCCGCTGGGCGCGGCCACCCCGAGCGTGTTCGACATGGCCGGGGTGTACGCCACCCTGGACAACGGCGGCAAGCAGATCACCCCGTGGCTGGTGCAGTCGGTGGACCGCGGCGGCGAGTCCGTGGCACTGCCCGCGCACAAGACCACCCAGGCGATCAGCGCGGACACCGCCAACCAGGTCACCTCGATGCTCCAGGGCGTGGTGAGCGACCCGGGCGGCACCGGCTGGCGGGCGAAGGCGCTGGGCCGTCCGACGGCGGGCAAGACCGGCACCACCGACGACCAGAAGTCCGTCTGGTTCGTCGGCTACACTCCCGAGCTGGTCACCTCGGTCGCGCTGTTCGGCCAGGACCCGGGCACCGGCGCCCAGGTCAGCCTGAGCGGCGTCGGCGGGATCGACGGCGCGGCGGGCGGCCAGTACCCGGCCCAGATCTGGACCAGCTACATGAAGGCCGCCCTCAAGGGCCAGCCGGTGAGCGACTTCCCGACCCCGGCGGACGGCGAGGACTCCTCGGGCGCCACCGACCTGCCGACCGTCCCGAGCACGCCGAGCAGCACCCCGTCGACCGGCAGCGCCACGCCGAGCACCGGCACGGGCGGCCAGCAGGGCAACAGCTCCGGCGCGAACTCCTCGGGCGGCTCGGGCTCGGGTTCCGGGTCGGGTTCCGGCTCGGGTTCCGGCTCCGGGTCCGGGTCCGGTGCCGGCGGGAACGGCACCGGGACGACCACCGACCAGGGCGGTCAGCCCACCACCCAGCCCACCTCGCGGCCCACCGGCCGGCCGACCTCCCGGCCGACGCCGACCACCCAGCCGACCACCGGCCCCACCGGTCAGCCGACCACCCAGCCCACCGGCGGGACGGACGCGCTCACGGGGGCCGGGGCCGGGGGCTGATCGTCCCTCCCGGCGACGTCGTTCCATGCGGGCCGGATCACCGACACGGGTCGGTGGTCCGGCCCGTGTCCGTGTCGGTGGTCCGGCCCGTGCGCGTGTCTGGCCCGTGTCGGTCATCGCGCCGTTGCGGACAGTTGAGACCAGGACCAAATGCCGAAATGGCGCCTTACCGAAGCATCGGTGCGGCTGCCACAATGCGCCAGTGCACAGATCAACGGCCTCGCCCACCCACCCTTCGGGCAGAACCCTCGGCCTCGGCCTCGCTCTGGTCTCGGCCTTCGCGTTCGGCGGCTCCGGTACCGCGGCCAAGCCGCTGATCGAGGCCGGGCTCTCCCCCCTGCACGTGGTCTGGCTCCGGGTGACCGGGGCGGCCGTGGCCCTGCTGCCGATCGCCTACCGGCACCGGGACGCCGTCCTGCGCCGCCCCGGCCTGCTGCTCGGCTTCGGCCTGCTCGCCGTGGCCGGCGTCCAGGCCTGCTACTTCGCCGCGATCTCCCGCATCCCGGTCGGGGTCGCCCTGCTCATCGAGTACCTCGGGCCGCCGCTGCTGATCGGCTACGTCAGGTTCGTGCAGCGCAGGCCGATCTCCCGCGGCGCGGCCATCGGCGCGGGCGTCGCGGTGGCCGGCCTGGCCTGTGTGGTGGAGGTCTGGAACGGCCTCAGCTTCGACGCGCTGGGCGTGCTGTTCGCCCTCGGTGCGGCCTTCTGCCAGGTCGGCTACTTCCTGCTGGCCGACGCCGGCCGCCGCGGCGACCGCCCGGTCGACCCGCTGGCCGTCAGTGCGTTCGGGCTGCTGATCGGCGCCGTCCTGCTCACCGTGTTCACCCGGCCCTGGCAGGCCGACTGGAGCCTGCTCGGCGGGTCCGTGGTGATGAACGGGCACACCCTGCCCGCCCTGCTCCCGGCCGCCTGGATGGTGCTGATCGCGACCGTGCTCGCCTACCTGACCGGCGTGGTCTCCGTCGGCTACCTCTCGCCGCCGGTCGCCGGGGTGGTGGCCAACCTGGAGGCCGTGGTCGCCACCGTGCTGGCCTGGGTCCTGCTCGGCGAGCACCTGGGGCTGCCGCAGGTCACGGGCGGTCTGCTGGTGCTGGCGGGCGCGTTCGCGGCGCAGACCAGCAAGCCGCCGACGGTCGAGGCGGGGGCTGGAGCTGGAGCTGAGGTGGGCGCGGGTTCCGCTGCGGGTGCTGCCGGGAGCTCCGTTCCTTCCGGAGCCACCGCTTCCCGTGCCGCAGTGGCGGCCCGGGAGCGGGTGGCCGCCGCCGACCGCGGGGTCAGCGGCCGGTCCAGCCGAACCAGTCGAGGTGACTGACCGGCCACACCACGGCCGACACCGGGCCGACCACGTTGCCCACCGGCACGGCGCCGCCACCCGGGCCCTGCCGGTGCCAACGGGAGTCCGCCGAGTCGCTGCGGTGGTCGCCCTCGACCCAGACGTAGCCAGAGGGGACGTTCACCGGGCCGAAGTCCATGCCCGCGCAGGAGTCGTCGCCGGGGTGCAGGTACGGCTCGTCGACCTTCTTGCCGTCGACGGTCAGCGTGGTGCCCGCGCACTGGACGGTCTGGCCGCCGGTCGCGATCACCCGCTTGACCAGGTAGTTGTCGTCCTTCGGCGGCACCAGCCCGACGAAGCTCAGCACCGAGCTCACGGCGTTGGTGATCGGATTCGAGTCGACCGGCTGCGGTGGCAGCCAGTTCCCGGGGTCCTTGAACACCACTGGCTGCCCCTGCTGGGGCGTCCAGCCGGTCAACGGCGCGAGCTTGTTCACGCCGACCCGGTCGCCGACCCGCAGGGTGTTCTCCATCGACCCGGACGGGATGGTGAAGACCTGGAACAGGCAGGTCTTGATCAGCAGCGCGACCACCAGTCCGACCGCCGCCATCGCCGGCAGCTCGATCCACCACGGCCGGGGACGGCGCCCCGACCGACGGGCCTTGCGTCCGCGCGATCCACCGGCCCGACCGCGGGCCTCGGCCCGGCCCCCGGGCCCGTCCCCCTGGATCTGCCGGCCGTCCGTACCCTGCCGGGCGTACGGGACCTGCTGGGTGTACGGGGCATAGGGGCCCTGCTGGCCGTACGGGGTGTCCCGGGCGGCTGGTACGCCGGGCTCGGCGGGTTCGCTGGGAGCACCGCCGGGCGTTTCGGGCAGGTTCACCGCCATGGTCGCTGCTCCACCTCTCCGGCTGGGGAAAGTTGCACGCTACGCCAACCGGGGAGCCTCACGAAATCCGGCGTTTAGCCGCGTCCGACATCGCGGTCCGCAGGGTTCCGGTGCCGGGCGCCGTCCTCAGCTCCCTCAAGCGCGGGCGATGGCCTCGTGGTGGCGGATCACCTCGGCGATGATGAAGTTCAGGAACTTCTCCGCGAAGACCGGGTCGAGCTTGGCCCCGGCGGCCAGCTCCCGCAGTCGCTTGATCTGGTCCCGCTCCCGCGCCGGATCGGCCGGCGGCAACTTGTGCTCGGCCTTGAGCCGCCCGACCCGCTGGGTCGCCTTGAAACGCTCGGCCAGCATGTGGACGACCGCGGCATCGATGTTGTCGATGCTCTCGCGCAGGCTGGTCAGCTCCGCCCGTACCGCGTCGTCGGTCCCCTCGGTCACGTCGGCGTCAGGGGTCGTGGGCTGGTCCGTCATCGGGTCGGCTCCCGGTGTCTGGGGTGGGCGCCCGACCGTACGGCGGCCGGGCTCGGGCCCGGGCAAATCTAACAGGGCACCCGGTCCCGACCGGCACCGTTCGGGGGAACCGTCCACCATCCGGACAGCCCGCCGGACCGCCCGGCGCCCGGCTCCGCGACGTGGCTGCCCGTAGGCTGGTGCGTGCATGACCGGAAGTGACGACTCAGCAGTCCCTCAGCACTGGAGGAACCGATCGTGGCAACCACCCGCACCGCCCGCACGGCCTGGGAGGGCGACCTCCTCCACGGCAAGGGGCAGGTGACCTTCGCCTCCTCCGGGATCGGCGAGTACCCCGTCTCCTGGCCGGCCCGCGCCGAGGAGCCCAACGGCAGGACCAGCCCCGAGGAACTCATCGCGGCCGCCCACTCCGCCTGCTTCTCGATGGCCCTCAGCAACGGCCTGGCCAAGGCCGGCAACCCGCCCACCAAGCTGGACACCCGGGCCGACGTCACCTTCCTGCCCGGCACCGGCATCACCGGCATCCACCTGACCGTCACCGGTGAGGTCCCCGGACTGGACGAGGCCGGCTTCGTGAAGGCCGCCGAGGACGCCAAGGCCAACTGCCCGGTCAGCCAGGCGCTGACCGGCACCACCATCACCCTTACCGCCGAGCTCGCCTGACCGACCGCTGCCTCCGGCCCGTCCGCCCCCGGCCCGTCCGGGGGCGCACCCCGGCCCCGCCCCGGCGCACGACCAGCGCCCGGGGGCGCGGCTTCGGCGCACGCGCTCCGGTCGCACCTCATGTGATGTGCACCGAAGGCATCTGAACGTTCGCCATGCATGTTCACAAACGGGGCGAATCACCCTGGCGGCGGTCACCGCGCGTTGTGGTCGCGGCCTATGATCGGCCGAAGCGCCCTGTTCTTCACCCGGGTCCCCGCGCGACAGCGCCCCGCAGCGGACCGACTCCGAGGACCCCGACAGAGTGCGGAGCCGGCCGCCGGAATCCCGACCGGCCAGGCAGACCATCGTCAAGCGTCAGCAGCGGACGGGAGCATGCCGTGCCGGGCCAGAACGAGGGGGCCGACGCACACCACCCAGGCGTGCGGCACAAGGAATCGTCACACCACCGCCACCTCGCCGCGCCGGTCCTCGGTCCGGCGCGGTCGGTCGGACCGGCTGCTCCTCCGGCCTCCGCGTCGACCTCCCCGCCCACGTCGTCGGCTGCGGCCCCGAGTGCGGCCCCGAGTGCGGCCCCGAGTGCGTCCCCGGCTGCGGCCTGCGGCACCTTGGAGGATCCGGGCGTACTGCTCTGCCCCACCTGTTCGGCCCCGTTGGCCGACAGCGCACACTCGGGGTCCGGTGGGGCCCCCGGCCGGGAGGACGGCGACGACCGGCTGCTGGCGGCACTCCGGGCCAGCGAGTCCCGGTTCCGGGCCGCGTTCTGCGACGCCGTCATCGGCATGGCGCTGATCGACCCCGAGGACCGGATCATCGAGGTCAACCCCGCCTTCGCCGCCCTGATCGGCCGTGGCGTCGGCGAACTGGTCCGCACCCACCTGCACGAGATCATCGACCCGGAGGGCATGCCGCCCAGGCTGTTCACCGCGCTCGTCCACAGCCAGCGGGAACGGTTCCGCGTGGAGAAACCGCTCAAGCACCGTGAGGGCCACACGGTCTGGAGCAAGGTGACCGTCTCGCTCATCCGGGACCCCGCCGGGCAGCCGCTCTACACGCTCGCACTGGTCGAGGACATGACCGAGCAGCGCCGGCTCGGCGACCGCCTGGAGTACCAGGCCCTGCACGATCCACTGACCAGGCTGCCCAACCGGACCTTCTTCTTCGAACGGCTGGACGCCGCCTGCCTCCCGGGCACCGAGGACCGCGGGAACCGCGGAGGTTCCGGCCGACCGGTGGCGGTAGCGGAGGAACGGCGGGTGGGTGTCTGCTACCTCGACCTCGACGGCTTCGCGGCGATCAACGAGACCCTCGGCCACCACATCGGCGACGAGCTGCTGATCGCCGTCGCCACTCGGCTGCGGCGCGGGCTCTCCGAACGGGACGCCCACCTGGTCGCCCGGATGGGCGGCGACGAGTTCGCCGTCCTGGTCACCGACAGCGTCGGCAGCGAGCAGCTGACCGCGCTGGCCGGGCGGATCCTGGAGGTGCTGGAACGTCCCTTCGACGTCGCCGGGCACCGGCTGGTGGTCACCGCCAGCATCGGCGTCGTCGAACGCTCGGTGCACGAGACCACCCCGACCGACCTGGTCAAGGACGCCGACTCCACGCTCTACTGGTCCAAGGCGGACGGCCGTGCCCGCTGGACCCTCTACGACCCCGACCGGGGTGCTCACCAGCTCACCCGCCAGCTGCTCGCCACCGCACTGCGGCCGGCCCTGGAGCGCGGCGAGTTCACCATCGAGTACCAGCCGCTGGTCGGCCTGGCCGACGGCGCGGTGCACGGCGCCGAGGCCCTGGTCCGCTGGCGCCACCCCCGCTACGGGACGCTCTCCCCCGACCGCTTCATCCCGCTCGCCGAGGAGTCCGGCGCCATCGTGCCGCTCGGCAAGTGGGTGCTGGAGGAGTCCTGCCGTCAGGCCCGGCAGTGGCTCACCGAGTTCCCGGACACCGAGACCTTCGTGAGCGTCAACCTGGCGGCCCGCCAGATCTGGGACTCCGACGTGGTCGCCGACGTCGCCCGGGCCCTCGACAGCGCCGGCCTGCCCGCCCGGCTGCTGCAGCTGGAGATCACCGAGAGCGCCCTGCTCGGCCCCGGCGGCCGCCCGCTGCAGGCCCTCCAGGCGCTCGCCGACATGGGCGTGCGGATCGCGATCGACGACTTCGGCACCGGCTACTCCAACCTGGCCTACCTCTCCCGGCTGCCGGTGCACGTGCTGAAGCTCGACGGGACGTTCATCGAGGGCTTCCGCGACCCGGCGCCGCCGACGGCTGGGCACTCCGCCGCGGCAGCGGTTGGGGGTGGAGGTGGGGGTGGGGCATCGGGCGCGTCCTCCGCCACGTCCTCCGCCACGTCCTCCGCCACGTCCTCCGCCACGTCCTCGGCTGCGTCCCCGGCTACGTCCTCGGCACCGGCGGAGCGCCCGGCCCTCCCGGAGCTCCACTCCCGCCGCCGCGACGCGGACGAGCAGATCGTCGGCGCAATGGTCCAGCTGGCCCACACCCTCGGCCTGACCGTCACCGCCGAGGGCATCGAGAGTGCCGCCCAGGCCGAGCGGCTCCGGCTGACCGGCTGCGACACCGCCCAGGGCTGGTACTTCGCCCGCCCCGGCGAGGCCGAGCTGGTCGCGGCGATACTCCGGAAGGGCCGCCCCGCCCCCAGCCACCGCTAGGGGCGGGGGCGTCACCGAGGTGGTGCGCAGACGGTCGGGGCGGGGCCTCGGCCGTCAGGGTCTGCCGTCAGGCCGTCGAGGTCAGGCCGCTGCCGTGAGGCCGTCGCCGTCAGGCCGTCGCTGTCAGGCCGTACGCCTCGGCGATCAGGCCGTAGGAGCGGAACCGGGCCTCGTGGCCGTGGATGTGCGAGGTGACCATCAACTCGTCCACCCCGGTCCGCTTGCGCAGCGCCTCCAGGCCGTCCGCGACCTGGCCCGGGGCGCCCAGCACCACGTTGTCGAGCCAGCTGTCGATGAAGTCCGCCTCGGCCGGGTTGTACGGGTACTCCTCGGCCTCCTCCGGTGTCGGGATCGGGCCGGGGTTGCCGCGCCGGAGCCGGAGCATGCCGAGGGCCGCGGAGCGGGCGAGGCGGCGGGCGGCGGTCTCGTCGTCGGCGGCGACGGCGCTCACGCCGATCAGCGCGTACGGCTCGCTGAGCACGGCGGAAGGGCGGAAGGACGTCCGGTACAGGTCCAGCGCCGGAATGGTGTTGGCGCTGCTGAAGTGGTGGGCGAAGGCGAACGGTAGGCCGAGGTGGCCGGCCAGCTGGGCGCTGAAGCCGGAGGACCCGAGCAGCCAGACCGGCGGACGGCCCTCGCCCCTGGGGACGGCGGTCAGCCGCTCGTACGGGTGGCCGGAGGGAAAGTCGCCGTCGAGGAAGTGGGTCAGCTCGGAGAGCTGCAGCGGGAAGTCGTCCGCACCCTCGGCGAGTCCGCGGCGCAGCGCGCGGGCGGTGGCCGGGTCGGTGCCGGGGGCGCGGCCGAGCCCGAGGTCGATCCGGCCGGGGTGCAGGGCCTCCAGCAGGCCGAACTGCTCGGCAATGGCCAGCGGGGCGTGGTTGGGGAGCATGACCCCGCCCGAGCCGAGCCGCAGCGTGGTGGTGTGGGCCCCGAGGTGGGCGAGCAGGACGGCCGGGGTCGAGCTGGCCACACCAGGCATGCCGTGGTGCTCGGCCACCCAGAAACGGTGGTACCCCCACTGCTCGGCCCGGCGGGCCAGTTCGGTGGTGGCGGCCAGGGCCTGGCCGGGCGTGTAGCCGACGCCGACGGTGGCCAGGTCGAGGATCGAGAGCGGAGCGGGTGCAGTGCCGCGGGCGGTGCCCCGGATCGCCTCACCGGTCCCCGGTCCGGTTCGGTGCTCCTGCTGGTCCTCGGTGGTCATGCCGTCCGCCCTCCTGGCTGTCCTTGGTCCGGCTCTCCTCCGAGCCGGCCGTCGTGGGCGGCCGCGGGGTCTCGGACGGCCCGGCGGTCGCTGCTGCCGACGGACGTCAACCACGGTCGCGGGCTCGCTGTTCCCGGGCCGGCCGCCCGATGCGGACAGAGCCGGATCGGGCGGCCGGAGGCGCGCTCCGGGCGTGGCGGAGTGTGCGGTCCAGGTTCGGCCCGGGGGCGGGTCGGGTTCGTACGAGGGCGGTCGGGTTCGCGCGGGGGCGGTCGGGTTCGCCCGGGGGCGGCCGGGTTCGCCCGGGGGCGGCCGGGGCACGGCCCCGACGGTTCGGGCGGGCGAGTGGGCCGACCGACCGTTCGTATGACGGAAAGCCAGCAGCCGGTCACCGCTGGCGACTTCACGCCAGGGTCGCAAAGTCGCCAGCCGGAGCGCTCGCGACCGGCGGCCGGCTTCAGGCAGGGTGGTGATCAGGAACGGGGCACCGAGCGGGTCCATGTTCCGCAGGCAAGATCGTCGGGCTGGACCAGTGCCGCACGATCCCTGCGAGCCCCCGGCGCGGCACCCCGCCCCGGGGGCTCGTTCCATTTCCGGGGCCTTCGCCCGCGCACTCCACAGGACCACCTCACCGGGCACACCACAGGGCCGTGAGCTGCGGGCGGCTCCCGTGACCCCCGCCATACCGGGGTGCTTCATGGCATGAAAAGTCGGGGCGCTAGCGTTGACCCCAGCAGCCACCTGCTCCCCCAGGGCGGCGTGGAGGGAGTAAGGCCTTGAATTTCGTGGCGGCGACCGGATCCTCGTGGATCTGCGCCCTTGCGCTCTTCGCCGTACTCGGCGACGCCCTTCTCCCCTTCATCCCGAGCGGAACGCTGGTCATCCTGGCCGTGCTCAAGACGGCACAGATCAACGGCGCCCCGGTGCTGCTCGGCCTGGGCGTGGCGGTGGCCTCCTTCCTGGGCGACCTCCTGTTGCTCCACCTCGCCCGTCGCGGCGCCCCAGTGCTGCAGCGCCGGATCGCCCGGCGCCCGAAACTGGCGGCGAGCGTGGCCCGGGTCCAGCAGTCACTGGTCGAGCGCCCGCACGGCGGGGCTGCCGCGATGGTGGTGGTCGCGCGGTTCGTGCCGGCCGGGCGGACCGTCCTGGACCTGGCCATCGGCCACTCCCCCGCCCATCCGCACCGCTTCCTGCACTGGTCGGCGCTGGCGGGGCTGGTCTGGGCCGCTTACATCGTGACGCTGGGTTGGCTGAACAGCCACTGGTTCAACACCGCCTGGCTGAGTCTGGCCGTCTCCTGCGCGGCGGCCACCGCCGTCAGCACCGCGATCGCCCGAATAGTGCGCCGCAACCGGCGGCTGGCCACGCTGTGACCAGCCCCGCCGCGGCTGGCGCCTTTCGGCCGCGGGATGCTGTCAGGAGCACAATTTTCCCTTACGAGCGACGGCCCGCACCGAGTGCTGACGAACTCTGACCGGGCCGGACAGGGCGGCGGTACCGTACTCCCCTGACGCCGCGCAGTGTGAAGCGTCACAGGACCGCAACAGACGACGGATCCCTGCAGCCCAGCCCGGTGCCCCCGACGTGTTGACTGGCGTCGGAGCCCGGCGACCTTGGTGGCCGCTGTGGCGACATGACATGCTAACGGCGGAATATTCATCAATTGCCCGATTTGACCGGTGCGGCCCGGGGCCGCCCCCACCACCGGCGATCGGCACCCAGGGGAGACCATGACCAGCATCTCGCGCAGGACGGTGCTCAGTGCGACCGCTGCGACCGCGGCCCTCGGCGCGGTCGCTGCCTGTTCCAGCAACGGATCCGGTTCGGGGCAGGACTCCACCTCACATTCCTCCTCCGGCACCAGTCCGAAGGCCGGGCAGACCGGCACCACCGACCCGACCCAGGCCGTGGTGCCCAAGGGCACCCCGATCGGCGACGGCTCCACGGCGGACACCGGTCCGCAGCCGAACCAACCCAAGCCCGAGAAGCTCAAGCCGGGCGAGCGCCCGCCGCAGTTCGTGGTGTTCTCCTGGGACGGCGCGGGCGGCACCGACGACGGCCAGTTCCCCCGCTTCCTCAAGCTGGCGGAACAGTACAAGGCCACGATGACCTTCTTCCTCTCCGGCATATACGCCCTGCCCAAGGACAAGTCCCAGCTGTACCACCCGCCGAAGCACGCGGTCGGCGCCTCCGACATCCCGTACCTCTCGGACGGTGCGGTCAAGAGCACCCTCAAGCTCGTCAGCCAGGCCTGGCTCGCCGGGCACGAGATCGGCACCCACTTCAACGGGCACTTCTGCTCCAGCCGCCCGGACAAGAACGGGGTCAACATGTGGACCCCGGACGACTGGCAGAGCGAGATCGACCAGGCCATCGCCTTCGTCACCCAGTGGCGGACCAACACCGGCTTCACCGACGTCGATCCGCTCCCCTTCGACTACAAGAAGGAGCTCATAGGCGGCCGCACCCCCTGCCTGGAGGGTCAGAAGGCGCTGCTGCCGACCATCGCCAAGCTGGGCTGGAAGTACGACGCCAGCTCCTCGGGCGGCCTCCAGATATGGCCGCAGAAGGTGCAGGACGGCAAGATCTGGGACTTCCCGCTGCAGTCCATACCGTTCCCCGGCCACACCTTCCAGGTCCTGTCGATGGACTACAACATCCTGGCCAACCAGTCCAACGGCAGCACCAAGGGCGACCCGTCCAAGTACGGCGACTGGCGGACCCAGGCCACCAACTCCTACCTGGCCGGCTTCGAGCGCGCCTACAACAGCAACCGGGCGCCGTTCTTCATCGGCAATCACTTCGAGCAGTGGAACGGCGGCATCTACATGGACGCCGTCGAGGAGACGCTCAAGGCCATCGCGGGCAAGCCCGAGGTCCGGCTGGTCTCGTTCCGGCAGTTGGTCGAATGGCTGGAGGTTCAGGACCAGTCGACCCTGCGGAAGCTGCGCACGCTCAACGTCGGCCAGGCGCCCTCCGGCGGCTGGGAGAGCTTCCTCGGCGCGGCGGGCTGACCCGACTTCTACGGCCGGCGGGTGTCCGCACCCCGCCGGCCGTTGCCGTTCCGTGGCTCCGGCGTCCCGTCATGTCGTTGGGCTGTGGCTCCGTTGCGCCGTTGCGCCGTTGCGCCGTTGCTTCCGGGACCGTCACCCGGCGGCGGAGACGTCCGCGAGCAGCCTGCGGACGATCTGGTCGGCTCCGGCCTCGCCCCAGAGGATCGAGTAGTGGTTGGTGTCCGGCACGAGCGCGGCCGGAACCCGGTCCCCGTCCAGCCCGGACAACTCGATCCGCTGGTGGTCGTACAGCCCTTGCGGCTCGTCGAGGAGGCCGCGCTCCGCCCAGAGCAGTTCGGCCGGGCAAGGCAGCCGATGCACGGCCCCGGCCGCCTCCCGGTCCAGCAGGACCTGGGCACCGTCGGTCTGCACGGCCCCCAGCACGCAGGAGGAGCGCAGTTCGGGCTCGGCGCCGACGAGGTCGCGCTGGGCATAGGCGTCGATCCCGTCCGACCAGCTGCCGTCGAAGGCCGGATGACGCTGCCAGAACTCCCGGTAGGCGGCCCGGTCCGGGAAGGTCATCGACAGCCGGGCCAGTGCGGGGCCGAGCACCGCTGCCAGGGCGTCCTCCTCCCGGACGCCCTCCGGGAGCGGGAAGCTCAGCGCACCGTCCACCAGCAGAACCCGGCGCACGAGTTCGGGGTACCGGACGGCGGTCAGGGCGGTGACCCAGGCCCCCATCGAGTGGCCGACGACTGTCACGGGCCCCGCGCCCAGGGCGGCGACCAGCGCGGCCACGTCGTCGGCGTGCCGGGCCAGCCCGTACGGTCCGGCGACCGAGCGGCTGGCGCCGCGGCCCCTCAGGTCGGGCGCGAGCAGGGTGACCCGACCGGCGAGCCGGCGGGCGATCTCGTACCAGGCCAGGCCGTTGGCGGTGATGCCGTGCACCGCCACAACGGTCGGGGCCCCCAGCTGGTCGGCGGGCCACCGCAGGACGGCGAGGTCCCCGCCGGGTACGGGGACGGTCAACTCCTCGGGCTTCAGGGGCGGCTGGCTCACGCGGGGGTACCTCCGGTGGGACGGGCGGCGGGCACGCCGGTCGGCGTGCGGACCGAACGGGCGGATCGGGCGGCACGGATGCGGGCGGGCAGCCCGGCCAGGCCGCCGGGGAGCAGGTAGACAACGGCGACGAACAGGGCGCCCAGCAGGAACAGGGGTTGGGAGAGCGGCACGCGCAGCACTGCGGGCAGGTCCGCGACGGCGTTCGAGTTGGCCAGGTCGCCGAGCCGGTGGCCGGCCCACGTGTAGAGCACCCCACCGAGCAACGGCCCCCAGCGGGTGCCGGTGCCTCCGAGGACCACCATGACCAGCAGAGCGAGCGTGGCGTCCGAACCGGCGGCCTGCGGGGTGGCCCCGCCGGTGAGCAGCAGGTAGACCACGCCGCCCACTCCGGCGAGCGCACCGGACAGCACGAAGGCGACCAACTTGTAGCCGTAGGGCCGCAGTCCGAGCACCTCGACCCGGCGCTCGTTCTCCTTGATGCCCTCCCAGACCCGGCCCGCCGGTGAGTGGACGGCCCAGTGGACCGCGGCGACCGTCAGGACCAGGTAACCGACGGCGATCCAGTAGAGGTTGGCGGTGTTCTCGATCCCGAGCAGGCCGGAGGGCAGCAGCTCGGCCGGGGCTGACCGTCCCTCCTCGCCGCCGGTGACGCCACCGGGATTGCGCTGGACGAGGATGGCGCCGGCCTGGGCGAAGGCGAGGGTGACCATGGAGAAGCCGATGCCGGTGACCCGCAGGCTCACCGAGCCGAGCAGCAGGGCCAGCAGCGCGGTGCAGGCGACGCCGAACGCCGCGGCGGCGGCGAAGGGGAGTCGCAGTTCGAGCATGCCGAGGTCGGTGCCGTAGAGCCCGGTCGCGAAGTAGAGCGCGTGGCCGAAGGAGAGCAGTCCGGTGCGACCGAGCAGCAGGTCGTAGCCGGTGGCGAGGGCCCCGTAGAGCAGGCACAGGGCGATGAGTTGGAGGCTTCCCGGGCTGCCGAGCGGGCCGTCGAGCAGTCCCGGGACGGGAAGCGCACTGTATGGGGCGACAAGGAGCGTGATCAGCGGGGCGATCGGCCACCAGCGTAGCGCTGCGTGCATCCGTGTCCAGCGGTTAGTGGCCGAATCACCTGTTCGAGGGATGGCGCCGGTCTCGTCCGTTTGTTCACAATGGGTTCCGGCAAGGCTGGTGTCAGTCCCCCTTGCCACAGTGGCGGTGTCGGTGGAGCTGGTGTCAGTCCCCTCTGCTGACACGGTGGTCACGGCAGGGCTGGTGTCAGTCCCCCCTGCCGAGATGGCGGCGCTGCGGGCGGCCGTTGGGCCACCGGTGCTCGTGATCGGAGTTTCGGCGCTCACGCGAGCCTCCCGGTGAGTCCACGGGGTCGGACCAGAAGCAGCACGGCGAGCAGGACGACGACCGAGAGGTCGCCGAGCCCGGTGCCGGTGTAGTAGTTGGCGAACTGCTGGACGAGGCCGACGCCCGCCGAGGCGGCGGCGGCCCCGGTTACGGATCCCATGCCGCCCATCACCACGACGACGAAGGCGAAGATGAGCAGGCTGGTCCCCTGACCGGGATTGACCGAACCGAAGTAGAGGCCGCCGAGGGCGCCGCCCAGCGCGGCGGCCGCCCCGCCGATGGCGAAGACGAGGGTGAACGCCCTCCGGACGTCGATGCCGAGCGCCGTGACCATCGCCCGGTCCTCGACGCCGGCCCGGACGATCAGCCCGTAGCGGGTGCGGGCGAGGAACAACCGAAGAGTGAGCAGCAACAGCGCGGCAGCGGCCAGGAGCACGAAGCGGTTGACCGGGACGGTCGCACCGAGCACGTGCCAGGTGCCGGCCAGCAGGGCCGGCTGGGGAAAGGGGCGGGCGTCCGCGCCCCAGATCCCCATGAGCAGGGCGGGTACGGCGAGCCCGACCCCGACGGTGGCGAGGATCTGGTCGCGCGGGCGGCTGTAGAGCGGCCGGATCAGGAAGAGTTCCAGCATGACGGCGGCGGCCGTCCCGACCAGGGTGCCGAACGGCACTGCGAGCCAGAAGGAGAAGCCGGCCTCCGTACCGGCCCACCAGGTGGCATAGGCGCCGATGGAGAGCAGGGCGCCGTGCGCGAAGTTGAGCACGTCCATCAGACCGAAGATCAACGAGAGACCGGAGGCGACCAGGAAGTACAGCGCACCGAGACCGAGTCCAGTACAGGAGAGGAGAACAACGGTGTCCATCAGGGCCTCACCTCCGTGGTGACGACAGGGGTGGCAGCCGGGGAGGCCGCCGACGAGGTGGAGGACGACCGGGGTCCGCCAGCGAGCGGATGACGGGAGCCGACGCCGAGCAGGCGGCGGGCGGCCTCCTCGTCGGCCAACAGCTCAGCGGTGTCGCCCCGGTGGGCGGTTCGGCCATCGGCCAGGACAGCACAGGTGCCGGCCAGTCGGCGGACGAGCGCGAGGTTCTGCTCGACCAGGAGAACGGGCACGGCCTCGGCCGCTCGCGCCAGTACCTCGGCCACCTCGGAGACGATCTTCGGCGCCAGGCCCTTGGTGGGCTCGTCGGCGATGATCAGCCGGTTCCGGTTGAGCAGCGTCCGGCCGATCGCCACCATCTGCTGCTGACCGCCGGAAAGCGTCCCGGCCAGCTGTCCGGCCCGCGCCTTGAGTTCGGGGAAGAGCTCGTGGACGAGCGCGTAGTTCGGCTCACCCGCCTCGGCTCCACCGCGGACTTCGCGCTCGGCGAGGCGAAGGTTCTCGGCCACCGTCAGGCCGGCGAAGATCCCCCGGTCCTCGGGCGCGTAACCAATGCCATGTCGGACTACCAGATGCGTGGAGAGCGAGGAGATTTCAGCACCGGACAGCCGAATGCTTCCGGTGCGCGGCACCAGGCCCATGACGGCCTTCACGGTGGTGGTCTTGCCGGCACCGTTGCGACCCAGCAGTGCGGTGACTCCGGCGGAGGCCACGTCGAAGTCGACGCCGTGCAGGATGTGCAGCCCGTCGATGACCACCCGCAGGTCACGGACGGAGAGGAGGGGTTCGACGGCGGACGAGGGCGAGGACGACGGCGAGGGCGACGAATGGGCAGTGGCAGAGGAGGACGGACGCGTCGAGGACAACGGAGAGGAGGTCACAACGCCTCACCAAGATAGGCCTGTTGAACGGTCGGATCGGCCATCACGGCCTCGGGGGTGTCCAGGGCGAGCAGGGTGCCGTGGTGCATCACCGCCAGGCGGTCGGCCAGGCCGAGCAGGACGTCCATGTGGTGCTCGACCATCAGAACCGTCCGGCCGAGGCCACGGTGCACGGAACGGATCAGTTCGGTGAGGGCCGGCACCTCCTCCGCGCCGACACCTGCCATCGGCTCGTCCAGCAGGATCAGCCGCGGATCGGAGACGAGCAGGACGGCGAGTTCCAGCTTGCGCTTCTCGCCGTGGGAGAGCGCTCCGGCCAAGGTATCGGCGCGGTGGCTGAGTTCGGTGCGGTGCAGGGTGTCGGCCACCTGCTCCGAGTAACGGTCGGCGCGGCGCCAGAGGCGGTACGAGGCTCGCGGTCCGGCTGCCGCCTGGGCGGCCAGCCGGACGTGGTCGGCGACGGTCATCCCCGGCCAGAGGGAGGAGGTCTGGAAGGTGCGGCCGATTCCACGCCGCGCCCGGGCGTGCACGGCCTCGGCGGTGACGTCCGTGCCGTCGAGGTGGAGGCTGCCGTGGGTCGCCGGACAGATGCCGGAGATCAGGTTGAAGAGGGAGGTCTTGCCGGCCCCGTTGGGCCCGATGAAGGCGATGAACTCGCCTTCGCCGACCGAGAAGGAGACGTCCTCGACGATCGGCACACCGCGGACGGACCAGCCGAGGCCGTCCAGTCGCAGCACCGGAGCGGAGGGATCCGGAGAAGGAGGACCCAGGGACGAGGAACGTGGCATGGAGGAGCGCCGGGCAGAGGCAGCAGAGACGGAGGTCGGAGGAGTCGAGGCCGGAGGAGTGGACGCGGCGGGAGCGGGCATCGGGATCAGCCGGCCATCGGGGTGACCGGGGGCGCCACCTCGTCGGCGGTCAGAGTCTTCTCCACCGAGGGCTTGGCAGCGGCCCCGGTTCCGGTCAGCCGGACCTGGAACATCGGCTGGAGGAGGGCGTGGTCCTCCGCCCGGACCGTGGTCCGGCCCTTGACGCCGTCGAAGCTCCAGCCCTCCAGCGCCTTGACCAGCGCCGAAGTGTCCTCGGCGGAACCGTGGTTGGACTCGACGGCGTGCACGATCATCTGAGCAGCGGTGAAGCCGTCCGGAGTGAAGATGTCGGGCCTGCCGCCCCCGGCGGTGACGGCCTCGGTCATGGCCTTCTCCACCGGGGTGCCGGCGGCGCCGTCGAAGTAGTGGTTCAGGAAGGAGATCTTGTCGCCGGCCGGGCCGAACAGCGGGTAGGAGGCGGCCAGGTCCAGGCCGGTGACGACCTTGGTGTCGGCGAACACGTCCTGCTGGTTGAGCGCCGTCCACAGGGCCGACGCGCTGTCGCCGGCCCAGGCGACGAACAACAGGTCGGGCTTGGCGGTCTTGGCCTGGGTCGCGAACGGGGTGAGGTCGGTGGCGCTCGGCGGGGCGAGCACCTGCTCCACCGTCGCGCCCTGGGCGCCGAGCACGGCCTTCACGGCGGCCACGTTGGCCTGCCCGAAGGCGTTGTCCTGAGCGAGCACGGCGACCTTCTTGCCCTTGGCGTCACCGATGAACGAGGCCGCCGTCCTGATGTCCTGGTAGGACTGGCGGCCGGAACGGAAGGTGTACTTGTTCAAGCCGGTGACCTTGTCGGCGGCGGCCGGTCCGCTGATGAAGAGCACTTTGTTCTGCGAGGCGATCGGGCCGACCTGGAGGGCGACGCCGGAGGCGGTGGAGCCGGCCAGGACCTTGTAGCCCTTGCCGATCAGGTCCTTGGCGGCGGACACCGCCTTCGCCGGATCGCCCGCGTCGTCCTGCTCCTCGAACTCGATCCTGTGCCCGTCGACCTCGCCGGTGCCCTTGGTCGCGTAGCTCAGACCGGCCTTGAAGCCGTCCAGGTACTGCTTGCCGTAGGCCGCGAGCGGACCGGTCCTGGAGTACACCAGGCCGACCTTGACCGGGGTCTTCGCGCCGCCTCCGCCCCCTGAGGCGGTCCCGGCGGTCCCGGCGGTACCGGCCTCGGCGCAGCCTGCGGCGAGCAGGGCGCACGCGGCCACCGCGGCGAGCTTCCGGGCCGGTCCGTCGGGCAGTGCCGCGCCCGGGCGGGCGCCGGAGGCGGTCCTGGTGAGGGCTGTGGTGCTGCGCATGGTGACCGACTCCTGGGGATGCGGCGGGGTGGATGCCGGAACCGTAGGTGTGCGGTGGGACCGGCAACATGTGCCCGGTCGACGTAGCAGCCCGCCGCGATGTGGCTCCGGTCGACATACCGCCCGCCCGGTGCCACGCTCCGGGCGTCCGGATGTGGCCCGCCGACACGGGTCCGCCCCCGTCCATGGCGGTGGCCGCCATGGCTGCGGCGCCGCGTGCCCGGCCACGGTGGAGAGGGCGCGGTGCCGGTTGGGTGCAGCCCCGGCCGCCAGCCCCCGGGGTACAGCCGTCGCCGCCCCCGCCCCCGCCGTCGCCCCGCCCCCCCCGTCGCCCCGATCCCGATCCCGACCCCGCCACATCTTCCTCTCTCCCTCCCAGTCCCTCATGAGGTGATCCCTTGGACAAGGTCCTCGACTCCCCCGCCGCCGCGGTCGGCGACATACCCGACGGTGCGGTGCTGGCCGTCGGCGGCTTCGGCCTCTGTGGCATCCCGAGCACCCTGATCGGCGCCCTGGTGAGCGCCGGCACCACCGGTCTGCGCGTGGTGTCGAACAACTGCGGGGTGGACGAATGGGGGCTCGGCCTGTTGCTGCGGGCGGGCCGGATCTCCCGGATGACCTCCTCGTACGTCGGGGAGAACAAGGAGTTCGCCCGGCAGTACCTCGCCGGGGAGTTGGAGGTGGAGCTGACCCCGCAGGGCACGCTGGCCGAGCGGTTGCGAGCAGGCGGTGCCGGCATCCCGGCGTTCTTCACCCCGGCCGGGGTCGGCACCCAGGTCGAGGAAGGCGGGCTGCCCTGGCGCTACGCCGCGGACGGCTCGGTGGCGCTGGCCTCACCGCCCAAGGAGGTGAGGGAGTTCGGCGGTCGCCGGTACCTGCTGGAGGAGGCGATCACCGCGGACTTCGCGCTGGTCCGGGCCGAGGTGGCGGACCGGCACGGCAACTGCGCGTTCCACGCGGCCGCCCGGAACTTCAACCCGCTCTGCGCGACGGCGGGCCGGATCACCCTGGTCGAGGCGGACCGGATCGTCGAACCGGGCGAGCTGGACCCGGATGCGGTGCACCTGCCCGGCGTGTACGTCGACCGGGTCGTGGCCGCCGATCCCGAGGACCGCCGCATCGAGCGCCGGACCGTCCGCCCCGCCCTCCAGGAGGTCTGAACCGATGCCGGCCCCCAGCAACCCCGCCCTCGCAAGCACCCGCGCCTCCGCCCCCACCCCCACCCGCGCGAGCACCTCCGCCCCCACCCCCGCCCACGCGAACACCTCCACCCCCACCGCAACCTCCGCCTCCGCCCCGCTCGACCCGCGTAACGCCCTGGCCGCCCGCGCCGCCCGGGAGTTGCGCGACGGGCAGTACGTGAACCTGGGCATCGGTCTGCCCACCTTGATCCCCAACCACCTCCCGCCGGGCGTCCGGGTGGTGCTGCACTCGGAGAACGGCGTCCTCGGCGTGGGCCCGTACCCGGTGGAGGGTGCCGAGCACCCCGATCTGATCAACGCGGGCAAGGAGACGGTGACGGTCACGCCCGGAGCCGCCTACTTCGACTCCGCCTTCTCCTTCGGCATGGTCCGGGCCGGTCGGATCCACGTCTCGGTGCTCGGTGCGATGCAGGTGTCCGCCACCGGGGACCTCGCGAACTGGATGATCCCCGGCCGGATGGTCAAGGGCATGGGCGGCGCGATGGACCTGGTGCACGGCGCCCGACGGCTGATCGTGGTCATGGAGCACACCGCCAGGGACGGCTCGCCGAAGATCGTCCGGGAGCTCTCGCTTCCCGCCACCGGCAGGCAGGTGGTGGACCGGATCGTCACTGATCTGGCGGTCGTCGACGTGACCCCGGAGGGGCTGCGCCTGGTGGAGACGGCCCCGGGTGTGAGCCCTGCCGAGGTACGGGCGGCCACGGACGCTCCCCTTCTGTCGCCGCACTGACCGCACGCCGGCCCCCGTTTCCGGAATTCCGCCGCATTAGCACCATCACGGACCAGAATGGCCGGGAACCGTGGCAACTTCACGCTTGAGCGGTGATCGTTGCGCGGAGCTGTTGCCATCAGCGTTACGCTCCGGGAGAGTTGAGCAAGCCAAGGATCCCACCGCATCCGGAGGGGAAGCTGGACGGTGCACCGGGATCCCGCATTCGAAGCCGCCGCGCAGGCCCACAACTGAACCGGTCGCACACACTCCACGGGCCGGGTTCCGCACGGTGGATTCCCGGCACCGGAGTGCGTGTTGGACAGCCCGGAAACTGTGGGACGGCCCGCAGTTCACCGGGCCGCGTTCTATCGGCACGGCTCCGGAGCGAGGCGGACAACGCCGGGCACAGCATCCCGCAACACTCCGGGGGGAGCACGCCATGACCACGCCGTCCTCGCCGTCCCAACCGTACAAGCCGCCCTCGCCGTCCTCGCCGTCCAAGGCGCCCAGGTCCAGGCCGCCCAAGCCGCCGTCGCGTCGAAGGGACGCCGAACCGGCCCAGCGGAGCAGGGCGCGCGAGGCCGTGCTGCGCGACGTGCCGGTGCCCGAAGCGCCCTATGACTACGGTCACTTCAGCCGGCTGGCCGGCCCTGCGGTCGATCCGGACGAGGACCGGGAGCTCGGCGGCGGTGTCTACCGGCCGGACCCGGGCAGCCCTCGGGACCCCACCGGCACGGAGCCGGCCACGCCGTACCGGGTCCAGTACCGCAGCCTGCTGCGCCACGAGCCGCACCGGATCCGGGCCGGCCTGCTGCTGGTGACCGCCCCGCTGGTGGAGGCGATCCTGCTGGTCTGGCTGCTGCTGCCGGAGCACTGGCCGGAGCGCGTCGACGAGACCGACGTCCTGGTGCTGCTCGGCGACAAGGTGATGATCGGGATCATCGCGGTGGTCGAGGTGTTCCGGCTGGTCAACGTGGTGTCCAACACCCACGCCACCCTGGTCGCCCGCGATCCGGTACCGGTGACGCCGGAGCCCGGCACCCGGGTCGCGTTCCTCACCACCTGCGTGCCGGGCAAGGAGCCGCCGGAGACGGTCCGGGCCACGCTGGTGGCGGCCCGGGCCGTCCGGCACGAAGGGCCGTACGACGTCTGGCTCTTGGACGAGGGAAACGATCCTGCAATGCGGGCCCTGTGCACCGAGCTGGGAGTCCGCCACTTCAGCCGCTCCGGCCGCCCGCACTGGAACCAGCCGAAGGGGCGGTTCCGTGCCGGGACCAAGCACGGCAACTACAACGCCTGGCTCCAGGCCCACGGCGACGACTACGACTTCTGGGTGTCCGTCGACACCGACCACGCCCCGCTGCCCGACATCTGCGAGCGCATGCTCGGCTACTTCCGCGATCCGGACGTGGCATTCGTGGTCGGCCCCCAGGTGTACGGGAACTACCGCAGCTCCGGCTCGGCCGTCACCAAATTCTCCGAGAGCCAGCAGTACCTCTTCCACGCCCTCGTCCAACGCGCCGGAAACCGTTACGGCGCACCGATGTTCGTCGGGACCAACAACGCCGTCAGAATCCGCTCGCTCCAGTCGATCGGCGGGTTGTACGACTCCATCACCGAGGACATGGCCACCGGTCTGGAGTTCCACCGGAGCCGGAACCCGGAGACCGGAGAACGCTGGAAGTCCGTTTACACCCCGGACGTGCTCGCGGTGGGCGAAGGTCCGTCCTCCTGGACCGACTTCTTCTCCCAGCAACTGCGCTGGAGCCGCGGCACCTACGAGACCCTGTTCACCCAGTACTGGCGGGTGCTCTGGCGGTTGTCGCCCGGCCGTCTGCTCAACTACTCACTGATGGTGGGCTTCTACCCGATGGCGGCGCTGACCTGGCTGCTCGGCGGCGTGTCCAGCGTGCTCTACCTGGGCTTCGGTGCCTCGGGCGTCCACGTCTCCTCGGAGATCTGGATGATGCTCTACAGCGACGCCGCCGCGCTCCAACTCCTGCTCTACACCTGGAACCGCAAGCACAACGTGAGCCCGCACGAGCCGGCCGGCTCCTCCGGGATCGCGGGCATGGTGATGTCCGCGGTCTGCGGCCCGGTCTACGCGGCCTCGCTGCTCCAGGCGCTGTTCCGGGTGCGCAGCCGCTTCGTGGTGACACCCAAGGGTCGCTCCGCCAGCGCCGACCGGATCGGCACCTTCCGCTACCACCTGTTCTGGGCGGTGGTGTTCGGCGGCGCCGTCGCCGCGTCCTTCCACACCGGCTACGACCACGTCGCGATGCGCACCTGGGCCTGCATCGCCCTGGCCCTGACCGTGCTGCCGCTGCTGATCTCGACCGGCGACGCCGTCCGCCGCCGTCGTACCCGGCCCACCGCCACCCTCACCGTGACCGGCGGCCCGTCCGCCACCCCGACGGTCGTCCTGGAGAAGCGCCGCCCTCGCCACGCCCGCCCCGCGCCCACCACCGACAGCGGCACCACGACGAACAGCGACACCCCGACGCCCGGCACCACGACGAACAGCGACACCGCCGCGCTCGACAGCCCGGCACTCGACAGCCCCACGCTCCAGCTCCGCCTGACGCCCGCCCCGCCCGACCACGCCGGGAGCGGCACGCCCACCCGCTGAGCCACTCCCGCCCGCCTCCCGAGGGGAGCACCACCGTGAAGATCCGCAAGGCCGGCCGCACCAAGCGCCTCGCCCTCGGCAGCACCGTCGCGCTGACCGTCGCCGGGATGAACGCCCCGGCCGTGCTCGGCTTCGCCGGCGCCCAGTACCACCAGTACGTGATCAACCGCCCCGAGTACAAGGGACAGTACGGCCACTGGCAGACCCTGGCCCTGCCCGCCGAGTTCCGGGTCAACGCCGTCCACGCCACCCTCCTGCGCACTGGCAAGGTGCTGATCGTGGCCGGTTCCGGCAACGACGAGAAGCAGTTCAACGCGGGCACCTTCAAGAGCCTGCTCTGGGACCCTGCGAAGAACACCTACAAGCTGATACCCACCCCCGCCGACATGTTCTGCGGCGGTCACACCTCCCTCCCGGACGGCCGGGTACTGGTGGCCGGCGGCACCCAGCGGTACGAGAAGCTGGACGGCGCGGTGAAGAAGGCGGCCGGCGTGATGCGGGTGCGCAACGAGAGCCCGGAGCGCTCCCGCACCTTCCCCAAGGGCACCGTCTTCGTCGCCCCCAACGGTCGCGAGTACACCAGCACCGTCGAGGTGACCGTGCCCGCGGCGACCAAGACCGGCGCCGGGAAGCAGACCGTGGTCACCGCCGGCGAGCAGCACGTGTTCGTCGAGGCGGTCGGCGAGGGCCCGGACTATGTGACCAACTCCCCGGCCCAGTACCGGATCAAGGGCCTGACCGGGGCCGACGCCCACAACCTGTACGGGCAGAGCGAGAAGCTGACCCTGGACAAGCAGGACTACCAGGGCATCCGCTCCGCCTTCGAGTTCAACCCGGACACCGAGCTCTACGAGCAGGTCACCGACATGTCGCACGCCCGCTGGTACCCGACCCTGACCGGGCTGGGCGACGGCCGGGTGGTCACCGTCTCCGGCCTGGACGACACCGGGCAGATCCTCGACGGCAACGACAACGAGGTCTACGACCCGAAGTCCAGGACCTGGGCCAAGGCCCCCGACCACTACTTCCCGACCTACCCCTCGATCTTCCTGACGGCCACCGGCAAGCTCTTCTACTCCGGTTCCAACGCGGGCTACGGCCCCGCCGACAAGGGCCGTGAGCCCGGCCTCTGGGACCTGTCGAACAACTCCTTCCGGCCCGTCCCCGGCCTGCGCGACCCGGGCCTGACCGAGACCTCCTCCTCGGTGCTGCTGCCGCCCGCGCAGGCGCAGAAGGTCATGGTGCTCGGCGGCGGCGGGGTGGGCGAGTCCCCGCTGTCCACGGCCCGCACCGACATCGTCGACCTGTCCGCGCCCGGGCCCGCCTACACCCCGGGCCCGGACCTGCCGGCCGGCGGCACCCGCTACCTCAACAGCGTGATCCTCCCGGACGACACCGTGTTCACCACCGGCGGCTCCAGCGGCTACCGCGGCCGGGGCGGGAGCGACCTGCTCAAGGCGCAGGTGTACCACCCGGATTCCAACACCTTCAGCACCGCCGCGGAGCCCACCGTAGGCCGCGACTACCACTCCGAGGCGCTGCTGCTGCCGGACGGCCGGGTCGCCGTGCTGGGCTCCAACCCGCTGTTCGCCGACAAGGCCGAGACCCAGCCCGGCGGCTTCGAGCAGCGCATCGAGATCTACACCCCGCCGTACCTGTACCACGGCGACCGCCCGGAGGTGACCGCCGCACCCCAGTCGGCCAAGCTCGGCGGCACCCTGCGGGTCGGCGCCGCCCGGCCGGACGCGGTGACGACCGCCAAGCTGATCCGCCCGAGTTCGGTGACCCACGTGACCGACGTCGAGCAGCGCTCGGTCGCCCTGGACGTCACCGGGCGCACCGCCGACGGCGTCTCGCTCACCCTCCCGGGCAACCCGGATCTGCTCCCGCCCGGCTGGTACATGTTGTTCCTGACGGACGCCGCCGGCACCCCGTCGGTCGCCCGCTGGGTCCAGGTCACCGGTTGAGCCCGACCACCACTCAGTGCGCCGCCTGCGCCAGCCCGAGCGCGTACGGCAGCCAGAACTGGCCCGCCGGGGGTTCACCGCGCCCGCACTGGCCGTCCGACTCCCCCGGGTTCTTGATCCACAGGTAGGCGTCGACCCCGGGCCGGCCGGTCTCGGTGGTCGGCGCCTCGCCGAGCGCCCGGCCCGGCGGGTTGCACCAGGAGTCGGCGCCCGCCGAGCCGTTGCCGCTGCGGCTGGTGTCGATGACGAAGTGCTTCCCGCCGAGGGCGGCGGAGAGCCGGTTGCCGTACGCCGCGTTCCGGTCGGTCGGGTAGAAGTTGGCGACGTTCACCGCGAAGCCGTCGGCCACGGCGATGCCCGACTTGCGCAGCGCGGCAGCCAGGTCCTCCGGGTCCTGGGCCCAGCCCGGGTTGCCCGCGTCCAGGTAGACCCGGACGTTCGGACGCTTCTTCAACTCCTGTACCGCGAAAGCCAGCAGGCCGTACCGCTCGGCGGCCAGGTCGCCCTTGACCCCGCAGCTGTCCAGGGTGTGGGCGACGGCGTCCGGCTCCAGCACCACCCAGGCCTTGCGGTCGCCCAGGGCTTCGGCGACGCCGGTGATCCAGGAACGGTAGGAGGCGGCGTCGGGGGCGCCGCCGGCCGAGTACTGGCCGCAGTCCCGGTGCGGGATGTCGTACGCGACGAAGACGGCCGTCCGACCCGCCTCGGTGGCCCGTCGGCTCACCTGGTCGGCGATCTCCCGGGCGCCCTGGTCGCCGAGCCACTGGGAGGACGGCTGGGCGGCGATCCGCAGCAGGGTGTCCGCCTCGGCCGACCGGCCCTGGCTGCGCAGCACGCCGACCTGCTGGGCGGCGTTGGTCCGGTCGGACACGTAGAAGGCCTGCCCCGGAAGCTGGTTGAGGACCACCGGCCCGGCCACCGGCCCGGCCGCCGGGCTGCCCGCGGGTGTACTGGTAGGAGAAGCCGACCTGGCGCCGCTCGTCCCCCCGGCGCCGCCCGAACCGCTACCGTCCGAGCCGCTGCAGCCGGGCACGGTCAGCACCAGCCCCGCGACGGCCAGCGCCGCCCAGCGGGAGGCCCTGGCGCTCCGAAACGTTCCTGCCCGTCCCACCCCGCGCACGTACCGCCCCTCCGAAGCCCGCAACCGCCCCCGCCCCAGGACCGGTCCGGCCACCGGTCGGCACCAGCTAAGCACACCCGCCCCCGACCGACGGCAGCCATCGGTGAACGGCAAGTGGCCGTGGGCGAACGGGGATCCGACCCCGCCCACCCACGGCCACTCACCGCCCCCCGACGCCGGATCCCGGCCCGGCTCCCCCCACCACCGGGCCGGCACCGGCTCGGCGTCAGCCCTGCTTCAGGTCCGGCACCCGCCAGTCGATCGGCTCTCCACCGAAGTCGTCCAGAGCCGTGTTGATCTGCGAGAACGGACGGCTGCCGAAGAACAGCTTGGCGGACAGCGGCGACGGGTGCGCGCCCTGCACGACCACGTGCTTCCCGGTGTCGATCAGCGGCAGCTTCTTCTTGGCGTAGTTGCCCCACAGCACGAAGACCACCGGCTCCTCGCGCGCGCTCACCGCCTTGATCACCGCGTCGGTGAACTTCTCCCAGCCCTTCGCCTTGTGCGAGTTGGCCTCGTGGGCGCGGACCGTGAGCACCGCGTTGAGCAGCAGCACGCCCTGCTCGGCCCAGTGCATCAGGTAGCCGTTGTCCGGGGCGGGGACGCCCAGGTCGGCGTCCAGCTCCTTGAAGATGTTGCGCAGCGAGGGCGGCGTCTTCGTCCCGGGCAGCACCGAGAAGCTCATGCCGTGGGCCTGGCCGTTGTCGTGGTACGGGTCCTGCCCGAGGACGAGCACCCGGACCTTCTCGTACGGGGTCGCCTCCAGCGCCGCGAACTCCTGGCCGCTCGGCGGGAACACCTCGTGCTGCGCGCGCTCGGCCGCCACGAAGGCCGCCAGCTCGGCGAAGTACGGCTTCTCCGTCTCGGCGCCCAGCACCTCGCGCCAGGACTCGGGCAGCTCCAGCCCGCCGCCCCCGCCGGCCTCGACCACGCCCGCCTCGACCGTGTCCGTCACGACATCTACCTCCCACACCGCGGCTGCTGCGCCGCCCGCCCTCTTACACCCCGAACGCTACACAGCCCCACCGACAACTCACTCCACGGGAGCCGAGCCAGCAGCCGACTCGGGAACCGAGCCAGCAGCCGACTCGGGAACCGGCGAGGCAGGAACCGACGGATCAGGAGCGGGAGCCGAAGCGGCGGAAGCACCCGCCGCCCGCACCACCCGCAGGTGCTCCACCCCGTTGAGCGCCACCAGCAGCACCGCCAGCACCCCCAGCACCACCAGCGCAGGCAGCCGCACCATCGCGGGCAGCAGACCCAGCACCACCACCGCCGCGGCGATCCGGGTCGTCGACATCCGGCGGAACATCATCCAGCGGGTGTACCCGAAGGTCAGCAGGTACAGCCCGCACCCGCCGTACAGCAGCGCCACCGACCCGGCGCCGAGCGCCCGCCACGGGTCGGCCACTGTCTCCTCGAAGCCGACCGCCACCCCGATCACCCCGGCGGCCAGCGCCAGGTGCCCGTACTGGAAGATCCGCCGGACCACGTCCCGCCGCGAGTCGGCGACCTCCACGGCGTGCCGCATCGCGTCCGCCGCGAACACGAAGTACTGCCACCACAGGCCGGCCGAGATGGTGAACGCGGCAGCCACGGCGAGCAGTTCGGGCACGTCCAGCCGGGCCGCGGCGGCCGAGCCGCCGATCCCGACGACCGACTCGCCGATCGCCACCAGCAGGAACAGTGCGAACCGCTCGGGCATGTGCGACGGATGGTAGGCCACGTCCGCGAGCCGCCGCCGGAACACCAGCGGCGCGGACAGGTCGCAGAGCGCGGCCGCCGCCCACAGCACCAGCCTCGGGCCGTCCGGCAGCAGCCCGCCGACCAGCAGCAGCGGCCCGCTGGCCAGCACGCCCGCCCCGTACGGACCGCGCCAGACGCCCGGGACGCGCACCAGCAGGAGCAGCAGCACCACCCGGGCCAGCCAGTACGCGGCGCCGAGCAGCACGCCCCGGCGGCCGTACGCGCCGGGGACGGCGAGCGCCATGAACAGGCCGGTCAGTCCGACCAGCAGGATGCCGAGCCGGTCCCGCAGGTTGTCGACGTCCCGGATGTTGGCCTGCACGGTGGTGCCGACCCAGCACCAGTAGACCGGCACGAACACCACCAGTGCCCGGACCAGCCCGGTGAGGTCGTGCTGGTGGTGCAGCAGTCCGGAGACCTGGGTGATCGCGAAGACGAAGACCAGGTCGAAGTAGAGCTCCGCCCAGGTGACCCGCTTCTCCCCGGAGCCCGCAGCCTCCCCCGCCGCCGCGCCCGCCGCTTCCCCCGTCGCTTCCCCCGTCGCACTCATCCGCGCCCTGCCTCCCCGCCCTGCGGCACACCTACGAGACGAGCCCCGCCCCGGCGCTCGGCCGGAACGGGGCTCGCGACTGCACCGCAGAGGCTAGACCAGCTCGACCAGGTCCGCGATCGACTTGACCACCCGGCTCGGCCGGTACGGGAAGCGCTCCACGTCGGCGGCGGAGGTCAGGCCGGTGAGCACCAGGACGGTCTCCATGCCGGCCTCCATGCCCGCGACGATGTCGGTGTCCATCCGGTCGCCGATCATCACGGCGCTCTCCGAGTGGGCACCGGCGGTGTTCAGCGCCTCACGCATCATCAGCGGGTTGGGCTTGCCGACGAAGTACGGCTCCACGCCGGTGGCCTTGGTGATCAGGGCCGCGACCGAGCCGGTGGCCGGCAGCACCCCCTCGGTGGAGGGGCCGGTCTCGTCCGGGTTGGTGCAGATGAACCGGGCGCCCTGGTTGATCAGGCGGATCGCCTTGGTGAGCGCCTCGAAGGAGTAGGTGCGGGTCTCGCCGAGGACCACGTAGTCGGGGTTGTTGTCGGTCAGGACGTACCCGGCCTGGTACAGCGCGGTGGTGAGGCCGGCCTCGCCGATCACGTACGCCGTGCCGTTCGGCCGCTGGCCCGCCAGGAACTTGGCGGTGGCCAGGGCGGAGGTCCAGATGCACTCCTCCGGCACCTCCAGGCCCATCCCGGCCAGTCGGGCGCTCAGGTCGCGCGGGGTGTAGATGGAGTTGTTGGTGAGGACCAGGAAGGGCTTGCCGGACTCCCGCAGCCTGCGCAGGAACTCCTCCGCGCCGGGGATCGGCGTGCCCTCGTGGATGAGGACACCGTCCATGTCGGTCAGCCAGGACTCGATGGGCTTGCGGTCTGCCACGTGCGTGTCTCCCGAGGTGTTGCAACGTCTTGCGTGGGGCCCTGACCCGGCACAGCCTAATCCGCGCGGGTGACCGGGGACAGGACGTCCCGCTGGGCGGAATGCGGCGACCCGGCGGCGGGCGGGCAGCGACCCGACAGCGGCCGAGCAGCGGCCGTACGACCGCCGGGCGGCGTCCGTACGGCCGAACCGGGAGCAACCGGGCGCCTCGTGATTGAGTAGGCGGCATGAATCCGCAGACCCCCCGCGCCCCGCACGACCGCCCGCTGCGCGTCGGCCTGATCGGCTACGGCCTGGCCGGCTCCGCCTTCCACGCCCCGCTCATCGCCACCACCCCGGGGCTGCGGCTGGACGCCGTGGTCACCGCCAACCCGGAGCGCCGCGAGCAGCTGCGGCAGGAGCACCCCGACGCCCGCGCGGTCGACACCCCGGAGCAGTTGCTCGCGGACCCGGACGCGCTGGACCTGGTCGTCATCGCCTCGCCCAACCGCACCCACGCCCCGCTCGCCCGCTCCGCCCTGCGGGCGGGCCTGGCCACCGTCGTGGACAAGCCGCTGGCCGGCACCTCCGCCGAGGCGCTGGAGCTGTGCCGGCTCGCCGACGAGCGGGGCGTCCTGCTCTCGGTGTTCCAGAACCGGCGCTGGGACGGCGACTTCCTCACCGCGAGCCGACTGGTACGCGGCGGGGCGCTCGGCCGGGTGCACCGCTTCGAGTCCCGTTTCGAGCGCTTCCGTCCCAAGCCCAAGCCGGGCTGGCGCGAGCTGGCCGACCCGGCGGAGATCGGCGGCACCCTGTACGACCTGGGCAGCCACCTGGTCGACCAGGCGCTCACCCTGTTCGGTCCGGTCGAGACGGTGTACGCGGAGATCGACGTGCGGCGCGACGGCGCGGTGGTGGACGACGACGCCTTCCTGGCCCTGACCCACGCCTCCGGCACCCGCTCCCACCTGTGGACCAGCGCCATCACCCCGCTGATCGGCCCCCGGCTGCGGGTGCTCGGCGACACCGCCGGGTACGTCAAGCACGGCATGGACCCGCAGGAGGCGGAGCTGCGGTCGGGCCACCGCCCGGACGGCAGCCACCCGTGGGGCGCCGACCTGCCCGAGCACTACGGCACCCTGGGCAGCGACGAGTCCGCGATCTCCCTGCCCACCGACCCGGGCGACTACCCGGCCTACTACGCCGGCATCGCCGCCGCCCTGGCCGTCCTCGGCACCCCGCCCCCGGTCGACCCGCGCGACGCGGTCGCCACCCTCACCGTCCTGGAGGCGGCCCGTACCTCGGCCGCCACCGGCACGACGGTCCGGCTGGACTGACGGCCGCAGACGGCGGGGGCTCACAGCCCGATGATCTCCACCGCCGAGCCCAGGCCCCGGAAGTCCGCCACGTTGCGGGTGTACAGCGGCAGTCCGTGCGCGGAGGCGACGGCGGCGATCATCAGGTCGATCCGGCGGGGGCGCGGCTGGCGACCGGCGGCGATCGTCAGGGTGACGAGGGTCCCGTAGCGGGCGGCGGCGGCCGCGTCGAAGGGCAGCGGGTCGAAGTCGGCCATCGCCGCGCCCAGCACCTCCAGCCGGGCCGCCCGGCTGACCGGGTCGCGGGCCATCGAGACGCCCTGCTGGAGCTCGGCGAAGGTGATCGCGGTCAGCTCTGGCACGGCGGGCAGGTCTGCCGGGTTCAGCAGCGCCAGGTCGATGTACACGCAGGTGTCCAGCACCCCGGCGGGCCGCCGTCGGGGTGCTCTGCGGCGCTCAGCCACGCCGCCGCTCGAACGGGTCGTCGCCCTCGTCCCCCACCAGTTCCTCGGGCCCGAAGTACTCCTCGGCCTCCTTGCGCATCTCCTGGTAGTCCACCCGCGGCAGCTTCACGTGCCGGGCCACCAGCTCCTCCGCCGTGAGCCTCCGGCGTCCGGACACCGGCCGCAGCTCCGCGACCTCGACCCCGTTCCTGGTGATGTGGAAGGTCTCCCCGGCCTCCACAGCGTCCATCACCGCGGCGGAGTTGTTCCGGAACTCCCGCTGGGTAATCGTCTTCATGGATCCACGGTAGCCCCGTGTAGCACGGGTGGCTACGGCTCGCGCGAGCACTCCTCCGCTACGCCGTGCGCCCGTCCGCCCCTTCGCCGGGAACCCGACGCACCGTACGATCGTCCTGCTGTACGACCGGGAGCCCGGAGACATCGAGGGGAGCGTGTGCCGTGGGCGTTGTGGCGTTCCTGCTCGGCCTGCTCCGGATGTTGACCGGACAGCTGGTGACCGACGGCGGCGCGCTCACGTCCGTAGCCGCCGTGGCGGCCGTGGCCCTGGTGGCCGGTGCGGTCGCGGGCGCCCTGGCCGGGGCGCGGCTGTTGGGGGCCCGGGCCCCGGCGGCGGTGCGCAGCGGAGTGCTGCGGCGCCGGGCGTTCCGTACGGCGTTCCTTCCGCAGCGTGATCCGGACGCCCGGGGCAGGCGACGCCCCAGGGCGCCGGGAGCGGCCCCGGCGGCCGCGTAACCCCTCATCGCTCCATCGCCGTGGGTTCTTCGCGGCCGTCCTCCGCCGATCACTCATGTCCTGAGACCCCGGAGGGCTCGCTCAACCATGTCCGTTCTGTCCGTTCTCGACCCGGCCGTCACCGTCGCCCACGCCGTGGTCTCCGCCATCGCCCACGTCCTGCCGACCGCGCTGGCGATCGTCCTGTTCGTCCTCGCCGTACGGCTGTGCCTGCACCCGCTGGCACGGGCGGCGGCGCGCGGGGAGAAGGCCCGTTCGAAACTCGCGCCGAAGGTCGCCGAGCTGAACAAGAAGCACCGGAACAGCCCGGAGAAGGCTCGCGAGGCGCTCGCCGAGCTGTACCGGAAGGAACAGGTCTCGCCGTTCGCGGGCTGCCTGCCGATGCTGGTCCAGATCCCGTTCTTCTCGGTGATGTACCGGCTGTTCACCACCCCGAACGACCTGCTGGACCACACCCTGTTCGGGGTGCCGCTCGGCCTGCACGTCGGGAACGCGCACGGCGCCGGGCAGTTCGCGGTGTTCGGCCTGCTGTACGCCGGGTTGGCGGCGGTCGGGTACGTCAACTACCGCCGGGCCCGGCGTGCGGCGGCGGCGCAGACCACCCCGCAGCCGGGGGCGGCGCTGCTGCCGTACCTGTCCTTCGCCTCGGTGCTGTTCGCGGTACTGGTGCCGGTGGCCGCGGGGCTCTACCTGCTGACCACGAGCGTGTGGTCGGCCTCCGAGCGGGCCTGGCTGTACCGGGGTACGAACCAGGCCCCGGCGGCGGCGCTGGCGCTGTAGCGCGTCGCGGTCGCCCGCGCGCTCGCCGCTCGCCGCGCGGCGCTGTGACCGCGGGGCCTCAGAAGTGGCGCAGCAGCTCCGGGAAGGCCGTGAGCTGCAGCGTCGCCTCGTCCGGGCCGAGGTCCACGTGCTCCAGCACCCAGGTGTGCTCGTGCGGGATGAACACGGTGCGCAGGCCGGCCCGGCGGGCGGGGGCGATGTCGGACTTGGGTGAGTTGCCGATCATCCAGGTCCGGTCCGGGTCGAGGCCGAGCTCGGTGGTCAGCTGCCGGTAGGTGTCCACGGACTTCTCGGCCACGATGTGGATGCCGCGGAAGTGGTGGTCGATGCTGGAGGCCGTCACCTTGGCCTGCTGCTCCTCCTGGTCGCCCTTGGTCAGCAGCAGCAGGTGGTGGCGGCCGGCGAGGGCGGTGAGGGTGTCGGCGACGCCGGTGATCAGCTCGACCTCGCCGCGGCGGGTGAGCGGGGCGAGCAGTTCGTCGATCCGGGCCAGCTCGGCCTCGGTGGGGGTGCGGTCGTCGTTCAGCTGCCGCAGGCAGTCCGCGAGGCTCTGCCGGAAGACGGTGGCGCCGTAGCCGAGGGCCGCCGCGTTGGCGGCCTCGATCCGGTCGAGCAGGGTGCGGGTGGCCTCTCGCTCGACCGGGGTCGCGACCCAGTCCAGGAAGCCGGCGATGACCCGCTCGAAGAGGACGTTGTTCTCCCAGAGGGTGTCGTCGGCGTCGAAGATGAGGGTCTGGTCGGTGTGCATCGAGGGTCCTCAGGGGTCCTTGGGTGGCGGGGCGGGATCCTTGGGCGGCGGGGTGGCTCAGCCGAGCAGGCGGGCGGCGCGGTCGAGGGTCTCGCGGAGGTTCTCCTCGGTGGTCCGCTCCCTGGCCTCCTCGACGGTGAGCCACTCCAGCGGGGAGGCGGGGTTCTCCGGCCTGGCGTCGTCCGGGGTGCCGGTGGCCAGCAGGAAGCGCAGGTCCGCGTGCTCGTGGGCGGGTTCGACGGGCGAGGCGGGGACGGGCACCACGGCGAGGTGGACGAGGGCGGCGTCGGGCCAGGGGGTGAGGTCGGTCAGGCCGGTCTCCTCCAGGCCCTCGCGCAGGGCGATGTCCAGCGGCAGGGTCTCCCCGGGGTCGCCGTGGCCACCGACCTGCAGCCAGGCCTGCTGGCGGACGTGCCAGCGCAGCAGCACCCGGCGGGTCGGCGGGTGGACGATCAGCGCCGAGGCGGTGAAGTGCAGCGGGGTGCCGCGGTCCCAGGCGTCGGGGGCGTCCACCAGGGCGCGGGCCCGGGCGTGGTCGGCGGTCTCGACCGGGCCCTGCGGCCGGTGACCGGCCAGGAGTCGGGCCAGGTCGGGGCTCTGCGGTGCGGTGCCCGTGGTCACCATGATGCTGTGCTCTCCTCGTTCCGCCCCGGGGCCGGGTCGCGCCGCCTTCCGTCCGACCGCGTCACGTCGAGGAACGCCAACGGGCTTGCGGGAGCGGGCGATCGGGGCCGGGGGCTCCGGTTCCGGTGAACCCGGGAAGCCTAGCCCGGGGAGGGTGGGGCGGCCCACCGGTTTTCCCGCTCCCCCTGGGCCGTACCTGCCGGTCGGGGTGCCTGCCCGGAGGCCGTAGCCTGTGGTGATCGTTTCGGGACAGGTGGAGGGATGTCGTCATGGTGGCTGCTCCGGCGCTCGCCGAGCTGCGCGAGGTGTGCCAGCCGCAGGCCAAGCTGCAGAGCCGCAACGGTGAGCACTGGGCGGGTCGGATGTACATGCGGGCGATCTCGCTGCGGACCACCCGGCAGCTGGTGCGCACCCGGGTCTCGCCGAACACCCTGACCTGGGTGATGGTGGTGTGCGGGGTCGGCGGCGGCGCGGCCCTGCTGATCCCGGGCCCGACCGGGGCGGTGCTCGCGGCGGTGCTGTTCCAGCTGTTCCTGCTGTTCGACTGTGTGGACGGCGAAGTGGCGCGCTGGAAGCGCCAGTTCAGCATGGCCGGGGTGTACGTGGACCGGCTCGGCGCCTACCTGGCGGACGCCGCGCTGATGATCGGTGCGGGCGTACGGGCGGCCCGCGGCGGTTCGGAGCTGTGGGTGTCGGCGGGTCTGGCGGCGGCGCTGGGCGTGGTGCTGCTCAAGGCCTCGACGGACCTGGTGGACGTGGCCCGGGCCCGCAGCGGGCAGCCGCCGGCGAACGAGGAGTCGACCCAGCCGCGTTCCCAGGGCATCGCGACGGCCCGTCGGTTCGCCTCGATCTTCAAGATCCACCGGGTGACGAACGGCATCGAGGCCTCGCTGGTGCTGCTGGCGGCGGCCGCGGTGGATGCCGGGCTGCACAACCTGGACGCCACCCGGTGGACGCTCGCCGGGATCACGGTGATCACCTGGGGGATGGTCGTGGCACACCTGGCGTCGATCCTGTCCTCCTCGCGGCTGCGGTGACGCCCGGCGGCCGCGATCGGCCTGCCCGGGGCTGAGACGGTCCTCCCCCACCAGGGGGAGGGGTCCGGCACGAGCCCGCCGCCGGGCGGACGCCGATGCGGCGGCCCGCACGGGAGGGTGGACGCATGACGACGCCCCGTACCGCCGCGCCCGCGACCTCCGCCGTGCCCGCCCCGCCGCGCTGGGCGGTCCGCGCCGCCCACCTGGCCGCGGTCACCGCACTGCCGGCTGGACTGTGGCGGCTCGGGCTGGTCCTGGGCTGGCACGGCGGGTACACCGACGCGGGCTACCACGCGGTGGGCTTCACCGGCTGGGACGCCGTCTGGCCGCTCACCCTGAGCGTGCTCACCGAGGCGCTGGCCCTGCTCACCCTCGGCCTGGTCCGGCCGTGGGGCACGGTGCCGCCGCGCTGGATCCCGCTCCTCGGCGGGCGCCCGGTCGACCCGCGCCGCGTCGTCCTGGCGGCCTCGCTGGGCGCCGCCGCGCTGACGGTGCTCTGGACTCCGTTCCTGGCCTGGTGGGCGATGCCGCACCCGAACATGACCCCGCTCGGGCACCTGCTGGTCGGCTTCCTCTATCTGCCCGCCGTTGCCTGGGGCCCGCTGCTCGCGGCGGTCACCGTCTCGTACCACCGCCGGCACCGCGCGACCGGCGCCTGACTCCGGCCTCCGCTACCCGTGCCGGGCCTTGTCGGAGCCGGGCTCGTGGCCGGACTCCTCGCCCGCCGGCCCGCCGCCGGGCTCGTTGCGGGCGAGCGCTGCCAGGACGGTGTCGAGCAGTCCGGGGAAACGCCGTTCCAGGTCCACCGTCCGCAGGGCGGAGAACCGGCGGTTGGCCTCCTCGCGCTGGCTGATCACGCCGGACTCGCGCAGCACCTTGAAGTGGTGGCTGAGGGTGGAGGGCGCGACGTCCACCGGGAAGGTGCCGCAGGCCCGTTCGGGCTCGGTCCGCAGGACGCGCACGATGGTCATCCTGGTCGGGTCGGAGAGCGCGTGCAGAACGTCGTACAGGTCGATCTCCTCGGTCGCCGGGTGTGCGGGCGCCGGTCGGCGGCGAGTGCTGCGGGCCACGCTGGACCTCCTCCGATCTGCGATGTTCGACAAACGACGAACGTAGCTGGTACCACTGTGCCACGGCAGTTTCGCCGTTCGTCGAACATCGTAGTCGAGGGGGCCGACATGCGCGCACTGGTGATGACCGCACCCGGCGGAGCCGAGAACTCCGAGATCCGGCAGATCGAGGCACCGCATCCCGGACCCGGCCAGGTCGCGATCGACGTCGCCTGGGCCGGTCTGAACTTCGTGGACGTGATGGCCCGTCGAGGCGACGCGGGCTACACCGCCGAGTGGCCGTACCTGCCGGGCAAGGAGGTGGCCGGTACGGTCCGGGAGCTCGGGGAGGGCGTCACCGGGCTGGCCGTGGGTGACCGGGTGGTCGCCGCACCGGTCGGCGGCGGACTGGCCGAGGTCGTGGTCGCCGACGCCGTACTGACCCTGCCCGTTCCGGACGGACTGGAGCTGCGCACCGCCGCGGCCGCCCCGCTCGGCCTCGCCACCGCCGTCCTGCTGCTCACCGACGCGGGCCGGCTGACCGCCGGGGACAACGTCCTGGTGCACTCGGCCGGCGGCGGCGTCGGCAGCGCGGTGGCCCAGCTCGTCCCGCTGCTCGGCGGCGGCGGAACGCTGATCGGCACGGTCGGCCGCCCGGAGAAGGCCGCGGCCGCCGTCGACCTCGGCTACCACCACGCCTTCGCCCGCGACGAGAAGCTCGCCGACGCCGTCCGTACCGCCACCGGCGGCCGAGGCGTCGACCTGGTGCTCGACCCGCTGGGCACCGCCGCGCTGGAGCTCGACCTGACGGTCGCCGCGCCCGGCGCCAGGATCGTCCTGTTCGGCAACGCGGGCGGCGGCGAGGTCGGCGCCCTGCCCCCGCTCGGCCGCCTGATGGGCGGCAACCTCTCCGTCACCGGGTTCAGCCACCGCGCCTTCGCCGCCACCGCCCCCGAGCGCCTGGCCCGGGCCATCCGCACCACCCTCGACCTGCAGGCCAACAGCGGCCTCGGCATCCCGCTCACCGAACTGCCGGGCCTGGAGGCCGTACCGGCCGCACACGACGCGATGCAGGAGGGGCGGGCCACCGGCAAGTACGTGGTGCGGATGGGCGAGTGAGCGGCCGAGCCGCCCAGCGGCCCTGCCGCTCAATTCACCCGCCAGTACGGACAGTTTCGGTCCGGACCGGTCAATAGGCCGCACCCACTTGTGATCAGTACGGTCCGGTCCCGATGCTGTTGACCGCCGGAGTCCGCTGCACCGCGCCACCACCACCTGGAGAGGCAGCCGTGATCAGACGAGGACGAATCCACCGGATCCCCGCATTCGCCGGCCTGCTGGCCCTGTCCCTCGGCAGCGCGGTGGTCACCGCCGCGCCCGCCCACGCCTCCACCGCCGGGATCAACTGCACCGGCTGGAGCTACACGACCTACGCCCCCGGACTCACCGACACCGTGCGGCCGACCACCGTCGTGGTCGACGGCGACCTCAACGTCATCGACGCGCACAGCCCGACCGGCAGCTGCCTGTCCGCCAACTCCACCGCCACGGCCGGGGAGCGGGACGTCACCGCCCAGCTCGATCTCAGCTGCAACCAGCTGATCGGCGAGAGCGGGGTCGAGACCATCCGCTGGAACAACGGCACCACCAGCAGCTTCCCGTTCACCGCGGCCGTCGTCCGGGGCCTGTCCACCACCGTCCTCACCGAGACCGGCACCGTCACCTCCGGCGAGTTCGCCGGCGGCCACGTGGTCGAGACCTTCACCGCCGCCAACCTCGACCTCCTCGGCTGCCTCATCCCCGGCGGGGTCACCAGCCTGAACTTCGCGACGGTTCTGACCATCACCCCGGCCTGACCGGTACCCGTTGTGCAGGAAGTCGGCCCGGTGGCTGGCCCGGCAGGCGGGACTCGCGGACGACGGGCAGGTGGAGGAGGGCTGGTAGCCGGCACGGGCCGGGCACAGGTCGGGCATAGGCCGGGCCGGGGCGGCGTTGGGCCCCGCATGACCAAGATTCTGGTAATCGGCGCGAACGGCAGTGTGGGCAGGCACGTCGTGGCCTCGTTGGCCGAAGGCGGCCACGAGGTAAGGGCGTTGGTGCGGAACGCCGCCGAGGCCGCGCTGCCCGTCGGGGTGGAGGCCGTCGAGGGCGATCTGGCGGCGCCCGAGAGCCTGGCGGCCGGCCTGAGCGGCGGGGTGCAGGCCGTCTACCTGATGTGGCCCGGGATCCCGGTGCAGCCGCGGGTGGTGGAGCTGATCGCCGAACACGCCGAGCGGGTCGTCTACCTCTCGACGGACGTTCCGGACCTCGCCGACGACGAGCCGCCCGTGATCTTCCACCAGGAGATCGAGCGGCTGATCCGCCGGTCCGGCCTGGCCTGGACCTTCGTCCGGGCGATCGACTTCGCGGGAAACGTGCTCGGCTGGGCCGGCCAGGTCCGCGAGGGCCTCGTCCGCTGGCCGTACGGGCAGGCGCGCCGCTCGCTGATCCACGAGCGCGACATCGCGGACGTGGCCGTTCGGGCGCTCATCGAGGACGGCCACGAGGGAGCCAAGTACCTGGTCACCGGGCCCGAGTCGATCGCCCACGCCGACCTGGCGCGGATCATCGGCGAGGAGCTCGGCACCGAGGTGCGCTGGGCGGAGCTGGCGCCGGAGACGGCCCGTGAACAGCTGACGGCGGCCTGGGGGAACGCGGCGTTCGTGGAGTCCAGGCTGCGCGCCTGGGAGTCGTTCACCCGCGAGCCGGAGCGGGTGACGGACACCGTGGAGCAGGTGCTCGGCCGCCCGGCCCGCACCTTCCGCTCGTGGGTGCGGGACCATGCGGAGGACTTCCGGTAGTCCGCCGTTCGCCGCCTCCGCTCGGGGCCCGTACGGCGGCCCTGGCCCCGAGCGGAGGCGGGGCCTGGTCTCAGGCGTCGAAGGTCAGCACCGCCTTGCCGTGGAGCCGCCCGGCGAGCAGGGCCTCGACGGCCTGCGCCGCGTCGTCCCAGCTGCCGCGCCAGGTGATGCCCGGGTCCAACTCCCCTGCCGCGACGCGGTGGGCGAGCCAGCCGAGGTCCCGGCCGAGGCCGGCGCACCCGAGCAGAAAGAAGGTCACCAGGCTGCGGTCGTGCCGCTGCTGGTCGCCGAACAGCGCGCCGAACGGGAAGTCCTCGCCCTTGCCGGCGATGTGCCCGGTGGCGACCAGCGTGCCGCCCTCCCCCAAGGCCTCATAGGCCTCCACCAGTTGGGGTCCGCCGACCAGCTCGATCACGCCGTCGACCGGGCGCGAGGCCTGCCCCGGTGCACCGACCACCTCGTGGACGCCCAGCCGTTCCAGCAGCTCGCGGTTCTTCTCCGGTGCGCCGGTGGAGGCGATCACGTACGCCCCTGCGGCACGGGCGAGTTGGACGGCGTACCGGCCGACGCCGCCGGTGGCCGCCGTGACCAGCACGGTGCGGCCGAGCAGCGGCCCGACGCGGTGCAGGGCGCGCAGGGCGGTGAGGCCGGCGACCGGGACGGTGGCGAGCGCCGCCAGGTCGGCTCCGGCGGGCGCGACGCCGATCAACCCGGTGTCGACGGCCCGGAGTTCGGCCCAGGCGCTGGCAGGCATCAGGGTGACCACCGGAGTCCCGGCCGCCGGACCGGAGCCGTCGGCGGCGGCACGCTCCACGACTCCGGCGGCGTCCCAGCCGAGGACCGTGCCGTCGGGGGCCGAGTCGAGACCGAAGGCGGCCTCACCGTAGTTGAGCGAGGTCGCGGCGACCCGGACCAGCGCCTGGTGCGGCGCCGGTTCGGGGTCGGGAGCGGTGCCGAGGCGCAGGCGGCCGGGGGCCGAGCGGTCGACCAGAAGCGCACGCATGGAGGATCCTCCCCTAGATTCTGCCACTGAGTGGCACAAGCCTACAGGTGGCAATAGCTGCTTGGATACACTGGCCTCGATGACTCCCGAGAACCCGGTGCTCCCGCTGCGCGAGCGCAAGAAGCTGCGCACCCGCCAGGCACTGATCGACACCGCGCTGGAGCTGTTCGGCGAGCACGGCTTCGACCGGGTGACCCTGGACCAGCTGTGCGAGTCGGTTGAGGTCTCCAAGCGGACGTTCTTCCGCACGTTCAGCAGCAAGGAGGACGTCGCGGCGGCGCCCACCCAGGACCTCTGGACCGCGTTCCTGGAGGTGCTGGAGGACCATCCGCCGCAGGGCCGCCCGCTGGTCTCGCTCTACGAGGAAGCACTGGTCGAGGCGATCGGCCGGATGCCCAGCGACACATGGGCCCAACGCGCCCTGGCCAGCCGGAGGTTGGCCGCCAGGACGCCCTCGATGGATGCCCACGGACTGGCTTTCTGCAACCGCGTCAGCCGGGAGGCGGCGGCCGTCACCGAACGGCGGTTCACCCTGGACTCCGCCGAGAAGGGCACCGCCGAAGAGGGCATCGCCGCCCTGCGCGTCCGGCTCGCGCTGGACATGCTGCTCTCCGCCTTCCACCAGGCCCTCGCCGCCTGGGTGGCCCAGCCCGCCGGACACACCCGCGAGGACCTCACCCGACGCCTCCGAGCCGCCTGCGCCGAGCTCCCGGGCGCCCTCGCCGCGACGGCGGAGCCGCGCGGCGAGGAAGCCGTGCGCTAGCGGGCCGCGTCAGTCCCGCTCGACGGCGAGCTCGATCTCCCGGTGCGTCTCGTCGCCCGGCACCGGCACGGACGCGCCGGAGGGCTTGAAGCCGGCCCGCACGTACATCGCCTCGGCGCGGGCGTTGGACTCGTGGACGAACAGCCGCACGCGCCGGAGCCGGGGCTCGCTGAGCGACCAGGCCCAGTCCTGGGCGGCCTCGATCAGCTCGTGCGCGAGGCCGGTGCCGCGAGCCTCGGGGCGGACGTAGACGCCGACGACGTGGGCCTGCGGGACGGTGATGACATCGCCGCCGAGGGCGCCGTTCCCGCCGGGCCGCTCGACCAACACGGTCATGGTGCCGAGCCAGCGCCCGTCAGGGGCCTCGGCGACGGCCTGCCACACGGATTCGCCCTCGGCGGCCCCGGCGGTGCGCTCCTGCCAGAAGCCGTCGGGCTTGGCGGAGGCGTTCTCGTAGGTGTCCAGGAAGGCGAGGTGCGCGACCGGGTCCTGCAGCGCGGCGAGGCGGATCTCCTTGACCCGCTCCCACTCGTCGGTCCGTACCCGTCTGATGATGGTGCTCATCGCACGATCATCACGACCGCCCGACCGCGCCGACAACCCCCTTTTGCGAAGCGGGCGGAGCGGCTGGCGCCGTTCACGGATCCGGCCACGCCGTTGACCGTGAACTGGTACTCGACCGGGTTGTTGAGCGAGTTCGGACCAGCTGGGCGAGTCCGGCGGCTGTGGCGCGCGGGGTCAGACGGTCTTGAGGGTGCCGCCGTCGACGACGTGGTCGGCGCCGTGGATGTCGGCGGCGCGGTCGGACAGCAGGAACACGACCAGATCCGCCACCTCCGCCGGCTCGGTGAGACGCCCCGAGGCGATGCCCATCCGACCGGGCAGCCCCGCGAGCAGGTCGCCGTGTCCGAGGCCGGACGCGGCGGCCACCTTGCCGCCGAAGCCGTCGGGGTCGGTCCACAACGGACCGGCCACGACGCCCGGCGAGACGGTGTTCACACGGACACCGCGCGGCGCCAGCTCCTCGCTGAGCCGCTTGCCGAACACGGTCAGCGCCGCCTTCGCCTCCGCGTACCCGACCGGCGAACCGGTGGGCGTGCGGGCGTTGCCCGAGGAGACGTTCACGATCGCACCGCGGCGGTCCAGGATGCTCGGCAGCGCCGCCCTGGTGGTCCGCATCGCACTGAACAGGCTTGTAGCCGAAGGAGTGGTAGAGGCTGCCCTTGGGCACCCCTGTCGCCTCCGCGAGGTCGGCCGGGGAGGTGTCACCGTAGCCCTTGGTCCAGAAGGTCTCCATCGCCCGCGCGATGACCACGTCCGGCTCGAAGCTCATCGGTCTGCCCACGCCGCCGCCGTAGTGATTATTTGACCCCGAGGTCAACTGCTCGGGGCGAACAACACGTCGGGGCCCCGACCGACCGAGGGTCGAGGCCCCGCCGGGCCGAGGACGCGCCGGCCCTAGAAGTTCGGCTTGAGGAAGCTGCCGTAGGTGTGGGTGCCCTGGGAGAGCCACCGCGATGCGCGCAGCGTCTTCGGAGCCGAGGTGCTGCCGTTGAGCTGGAGCGTCGAGTTCAGGAAGTCGTAGTCCACGCTCACCGCCAGGCAGTCGGTCCACGTGTAGCTTCCCGCGGCGACCGTGATCGTGCTGCTCACGTAGGGGGCCGAGTCGTAGAAGCCCCAGCCGTAGGAACCGGCGGCCAGGTTGACGGTCCGCGACGTGCAGGTGTTGGACAGGCCCGCACCGACCGTCGCCGTGCCCGTGTTGTAGAGGGTGGTGGACGCGGACGCCGATGTGGCGGTGGCGAGGACACCTGCGGCGGCCACGGCGACCGCTGCGGTGGCGATCTTCTTGGTGAGCATGAGAAACCTACCCCGTTTCGATGAAAGAAGCTTCGAACTCGGCTTCGTGGGACTGGAGTTCGCGCTGTCGTCGACTCTTCCAAGAGTGAAGATCGAACGTCAAGTCCCCTGTGGGGCAAGGAATGCGCCATGTCACGTCCGCCGTCTACGAGCTGACGGATCATTGTTGCGGCGCGATGCGGTGCAGGTGCACCCAGGAAGGCGGTCGGGCCGACTTCCTTTGTTCGAGGCCGAGTTGGGGGCGGGGCCGGCGCGGGAGGTGGACGACGGCCCGACGGGGCGTTGCCTGGCCAGGCCCCGCCGAAGGCCGGAAGCCCGGATCCTGCGGAGCGCGCGGGAGCAGGCGGTGAGGGGATCGGCGACCAGGAGTCGGGGAATCGGTGGTGACCGCCGTCGCGGTTGCGCTTGCACTCACGCAGGAGCGCGAGGAGGTTGATGCCTCGATACCGTTCAGCTGGACTCCGTGGGATCACCAGCGTTTCTGACCCAGATGAACCAGCTGGAGAACTACCGGAACATCATCGGGATGAGGCGCGATCGCTCGCTCGATCCGTCAGCCTCCCGCGATGCGATCTCCAGCATCATGAACAGCCTGTGAGGTCCTGGTGGAAGAACTCGCTTGGCAAAAGCCCACCGCGTGCGGCTACGGCAACAACTGCCCCGAAGTGGCAATAGCTCCCGATGCCGTCTATGTCCGCAGCAGCCTGCTCCCCGACGCCGTCGCCCGACTCACTCCCACCGAATGGCGCGACCTCGTCTCCGCCATCCGAAACGGGGAGTTCGACATCTGACGGATCCTCCTCCCCGGCACCGGCCGGAGGTGCCGGCCGGTGCGCTCACGATTCGGATCACGGGCGCTGACCTGCTACTGTTCTTCTCGTCGCGAGGGAGACGATTCCTCGTCAGGCGTCAGCGGTGCTACCAGAGCACGTCCTACTTTCAGTAGGAAGAGTCCGTGCAACCCGGGCCTGGCGCTCCAAGCCGGACGGGCCCGGCACCTACCAAGGTGCCGGGCCCGTCCGCGTTCACACCACCCACCACTCAGGACGGCGTGACGTCCCACAGCTGGCGCGGGCTGTTGACCAAGAGCATCTCCCCCACGGGCTTGCCAATCGGGGCCGCTTCGATGACCCGATCCTGGTCGAGCTACTGGGCGATGGAACGACGCACGACCCCAACAGGCCGGGCTCCCCCGGCACCCCTCCCCGGTTCGGAGCACAGCCGCTGAGCTGCTAGTCTTCTTCTCGTCGCGAGGGAGACAATCCCCCGTCAGGCGTCAGCGGTGCTACCAGAGCACGTCCTACTTTCAGTAGGAAGAGTCCGTGCAACCCGGGCCTGGCGCTCCAAGCCGGACGGGCCCGGCACCTACCAAGGTGCCGGGCCCGTCCGCGTTCGCACCACCCACCACTCAGGACGGCGTGACATCCCACAGCTGACGCGGGCTGTTGACCAAGAGCATCTCCCCCACGGGCTTGCCAATCGGGGCCGCTTCGATGACCCGATCCTGGTCGAGCTACTGGGCGATGGAACGACCCACGACCCCAACAGACCGGGCTCCCCCGGCACCCCTCCGCGATTCGGAGCACAGCCGCTGAGCTGCTAGTCTTCTTCTCGTCGCGAGGGAGACAATCCCCCGTCAGGCGTCAGCGGTGCTACCAGAGCACGTCCTACTTTCAGTAGGAAGAGTCCGTGCAACCCGGGCCTGGCGCTCCAAGCCGGACGGGCCCGGCACCTACCAAGGTGCCGGGCCCGTCCGCGTTCGCACCACCCACCACTCAGGACGGCGTGACGTCCCACAGCTGACGCGGGCTGTTGTCACGCCAATGCTCGTTGAAGCAGCGGACGTTCTCCGAAGCGGCGCGGACACCCGCCGAAGCAGGCGCTGCGGTGGCCATGACGCCGGAGGCCGCCGGCGCCGCGGCAGTGATGGCGGTGGCCTTCTTGGTGGTGAACAAGGGATTTCTCCTTCTGCGGTGTTCCCTCGCATGCGCGTGACGGTTCGTTCGGTCACGACCGCGAGGCGATGCGCATCGGATTGCCTCGAATCGCCGCACCCGAGGGAGCTGAGTTCCTTGAGTTCTTCCGTGAACCACCCCTCGTCGTTCACCCGGCCCGCCCAGGCCCCGAGGACCGGGGGTCCGGGGCCGGCGGACTAGGACCAGCGCCCGATGGCACCCCCTCGCGTGATCCCTAGGCTCACTGCCACCGGGAGCCCGCCCTCCCCTCCCCCCGCACCTGGAGTCAGAACCATGCCGGCCGACGCCACCGCGCACCTCCGCATCGCCCGCCCATCGCTGGACTTGGCCGCAGCCGAGCGCTTCTGGGTCTCGGGCCTCGGCCTCGACGTCCTGTACCGGCACACGACGGACGGCGTCCCCGGCGAGCACTCGCTCCTCATGGTCGGCTGGCCCACCGCCGCCTGGCATCTGGAGCTCGTCCACGACCCCGCCGCGCCCGTTCAGCCGCGGCCCACCGCCGAGGACCTGCTGGTCGTCTACCTCGGCGAGCCCGTGAGCGACGCGCTGGTGGAGCGGCTCGAACGGCACGGCGGCAAGCGGGTGCCGGCGCACAACCCGTACTGGGACACCTGGGGCGTTACCGTCCAGGACCGGGACGGCTACCTGCTGGTGCTGTCCACCCGGTCCTGGTCCAACGCGTAGGCCTGCCACGGGCACGGATTCCGGCAGCGGGCTCCCCTACGGAGCCGGTCCGGGAAAGGGCGCGTCCTTCCGGTCCGACGATACGAATTCCCCGGGTCCGGAGAACGGCCGGATCCCATCGCTTCCGAACGAACCCGCCGGAATCCGGTTTTCCGCTCTCGGTGGCCGGGGTAGTGCGGAGACGTTCGCGCTCCGACGATTCCCAAGTCCGACGCGGAGGCGAACCTTTGGAATTCTTACGGAAGGATTTCGCATGAACAGGCTCGTCCGCAACGCCCTCGCCGCGGTCGCCGTCGCCGGCGCCCTCACCGCCGCCGTCGCCCCCGTCGCCACGGCCGCCGAGCAGACCCGGTCGGCGGCCGGGGTGCAGGCCCAGGTCCGCAACCCGAAGACGGTCAAGGCCGCCGCCTACAACCAGGCCCGCAGCATCCTCGCCCAGGCCGGCAGCCAGACGGCTGCCAAGTCCCACCCGGCCCACGGCACCAACGATGTCCCGGTCTCCTACGGCACCAGCCTGCTCGCCGCCGCCCGCGACGAGTTCCGTGCCGCCGACAAGCACCTCCCGGCCGGGCAGAAGAAGTCCGACATGTCGATCCCGCACTACAACGCCATTCACAGCGCCGCGAACACCATGGGCATCGACCGCTGGTGACCCAGCCGACGTGAGGTGCGCACGCCCTCCGGACGGGGCCCGGCTCTCCTCCCGAAGACGGAGAGCCGGGCCCTTCGCCGGCAGGAGCACTCTCACGACCGACCGGGTGCGAGCACCGGCGCCAACCGGCTGCTTCGAGCTGACCCTCGAGGCGCACGGCAGGGCCGACGGGCCCGGTGAGCTCCGGGGGGCGGCGGGCTCGACGGGGTCGCCGGGCTCAGGCCGGTCGGATGCGCGGGGCCCGGTCGGCGCTGCGGAGCGCCCGGCGGAGCGGGGCCGCGGTGGCGAAGACGAACAGTCCGAAGAGCGTCATCACCGGCAGCCCGACGAACTGGAGGTAGTCGAGTGGATGGCGCATCAGGCCGTCCCAGTTACCCCACCAGTTCGCCACCAGGTCGGCGACCATGATGCAGGCGCCGAGCAGCGGCCCCGCCGGGCGGGCCCGCGCCACCAGCACGGCGGCGAGCGGATCGAGTACCAGCATGGCGTGGAACAGCAGTTGGCTCGCCGGCGGCCACGCCCGGTACGCGTGCAGTCCGCCGCTGAGCACGTCGACGGCGTGCACTCCGGCCCCCTCGACGAACCCGGCCACGTACACCGCCGCCACCCACCACACCCAGCGCGGCTGTGCTCCCCACCGCTCGCGGATCGCCTGCTGCATCGGGCCAGCCTAGACGGGGACGGGTTCGGCTGGAGCTAGGACTCCGGTCCGGGGTCGGACTGCTTGGGCAGGACTCGGGGTTCGCTCAGGCTGCCGTCGGGGTGGACGTCGAAGACGGTGAGCTTGTGGCGGCCGGTCACGGTGATCTGGTCCGGGCCGGACCAGTCGATGCGGACGAAGTCTCCGCCCCTGGTGTTCCAGGTTCCCAGGCTCCAGTGGCGGGCGGACCAGCCGCTGCCGGTCTCCAACTCCACCTGGTAGACCGGGTCGATCGAGAAGGCGACGTTGGTGACGCTGAGCACCCGGTTCGAGCGGTTCGGGCTGACGAAACGGTCCTCCCGGCCCCCGTGGCCGCTGAACACCAGGGACACGGACAGCACCGGTACCGCGACGACGACGAGGGGCACCAGGAGCACCGCGCAGCCGATCTGCGAGAACCGGGTGCGGAACTCCAGCTCGACCACCAGCGAGAGCACGACCAGCACCACCGCTGCGCCGATCAGCAGCCTCGGACGGTTGAGCCAGTGCTCGACCATCACCAGGCCGCCCGAGCGGGAGGCGTGCCAGCCCGGCAGGTACGCCAGGAGCGCGGCGAGGGCCGTCCCTCTCAGCCCCCAGGCAATCCGTCTACGACGCCTCGCCGCCATCCGCCCCCCCGGCCGGTCTTTTGCCGATCTTTGCGCGGACTTTACTACAGGAAGCGCCCGCGTCCGGCGGCTGTTGACGGCCCGTCCCGTTGCCCCGGGGACGGCGGGGCGGCCCGGGGAGGCGGGTTTCTCCGCCTCCCCGGGCCGCCCTGGTGGCTACCGGCCGCACCCCCGTTACCGCCGGTAGAAGACGCTCCGCGACCAGACGTAACCGAGCAGCGTGAGGCCGGTGCACCAGGCGAGGGCGATCCAGCCACTGTTGCCGATCCCGGTGCCCATCAGCAGGCCGCGCAGGGTCTCGATGATCGGGGTGAAGGGCTGGTACTCGGCGAACCACCGCAGCACGGTCGGCATCGAGTCCGGCGGGACGATCGCGCTGCCGATGAACGGCAGGAAGGTCAGCGGCAGCGGCGTGTTGCTCGCGCTCTCCGGCGTCTTCGAGACCAGCCCGATGCCCGCCGAGATCCACGTCAGCGTCAGTGTCACGAAGAGCAGCAGCCCGGCGGCCGCCAGCCACTCCACCGGCCCCGCGCTGGACCGGAACCCCATGGCGAAGGCCGCGCCGATCACTAGCACCAGTGCGACCAGGGTCTGTATCACGCTCCCGACCACGTGCCCGGTCAGGAACGCCGACCGCGATATCGCCATCGTCCGGAAGCGGTTGACGATCCCCTCGGTCATGTCGACGCAGACACCCACCGCCGTGGCGACCGAACCGGCCGTCGCCGTCATCAGCACGATCCCCGGCGTCACGTAGTCGATGTAGCTGCCGCCCCCGATGCCGGCTCCCAGCGCGCCGCCGAAGGCGTAGTTGAAGAGCATCAGCATCATCACCGGCATCACGACGACGGAGAAGGTCATCGCCGGATAACGCTGGGCGCGCTTGAGGTTCCGGCGCAGCATGGTCAGCGAGTCGCTGACCGCGTAGGTCGTCGCGCTCATCGCGCACCCTCCCCGGTGAGTTGCAGGAAGACGTCGTCCAGGTCGGCCGTCTCCACGACCAGCGACTCGGCCCGTACGGAGGCGTTGTCGAGCGTGTCCAGCACGGCCTTCACGGTGATCACCGAGTTGTCCCCGGGGATGTCCAGTCGCAGGGCCTCCGCATCGGCGGTGGCGTAGTCGAACAGCGCGGCCGCGGTGTCCAGTTGGCCGGCGTCCGTGAACTGGAGCCGGATCCGCCCGCCGGGGACGATCCGCTTCAGCTCCTCGGCCGTGCCCTCGGCGACGATCCGGCCGCCGTCCAGGACGGCTATCCGGTCGGCGAGTTGGTCGGCCTCCTCCAGGTACTGGGTGGTGAGGAAGATCGTCACCCCGTGATCGGCGACCAGCCCCCGGATGATCTCCCACATGGTGCGCCGGCTGCGCGGGTCCAGCCCGGTGGTCGGCTCGTCCAGGAAGATCACCTTCGGGTCGCCGACCAGGGTCATCGCCAGGTCGAGCTTGCGCCGCATGCCGCCGGAGAAGGTGACGACGGGCTTGCGCGCGGCGTCGGTGAGGTCGAAGCGCCGCAGCAGTTCCTCGGCCCGCCTCCGCCCCTCCCGACGGCGGAGGTGGTTGAGGTCGGCCATCAGCATCAGGTTCTCCTCGGCGGTGAGGAGGTTGTCCACCGCCGAAAACTGGCCGGTCACCCCGATCGCCCTCCGCACCCCGTCGGCCTCGCGGACCAGGTCGTGGCCGGCCACCTGGACCGAGCCGGCGTCGGCCGGGATCAGGGTGGAGAGGATCTCCACCGTGGTGGTCTTGCCCGCGCCGTTCGGCCCGAGCAGGGCGAACACCGTGCCGGCCGGGATGGACAGGTCTATGCCCCGCAGGACCGCCTTGTCCCCGTAGGACTTGGTCAGTCCGACCGCCGAGATCGCCGCCATCAGGCCCTCCGGATGGTGATGCTGCCGACCTGGGTGGTGCCACGGACCTCGACGGTCTCCCGGGCGTCGCCCGGGCCCTGCGCCGGGCCGAGGTCGTTGCGGATGGCACCGAACTTGCTGTGCACGTCGAGCCAGGCCGCCGTGCCCTCCGCGATGCCGACCTCGACGTCCCCGACACCGGCCTGCAGGTCGACCCTGCCCCGGACGACCCGGCCCAGCCGGATGTGCCCGTTCGCCGTCTTGGCCTGCACGCCCGCCTCGGCGGTGCCGACGTGGATCCGGCCGTTGGAGGAGTTGGCCGTCAGCTCGCCCCGCGCCTCGTCGATCTCGGTGTCGCCGTTGCTGTTCTTGACCGTCAGCCGGCCCCCGACGGTGCCGACCTCGATCCGGCCGGAGCCGGTCACCTCGGCGTCCCCGGCGGCGTTGCCGAGCCGGATGTCGCCCATGTCGGTCTTGATCCGCACGTTCTCGGCCCGGTCGAGTTGGATCCGGCCCATGGAGGTCTTGATCCGGCAGTCGCCGAGCGGGCCCTCGGCGACGAAGTCCGACATCGGGGACTCCGCGTGCACCTCGGAGCCGGCGGGCAGCTCGACCGTGATCTCGACCGAGCCCTTCCGGCTGGAGAAGACGGTGCGCTGCTTGGGGCCCTTGAGGGTGAGCCGGCCGCCGGAGAAGTCGATCTGGGTCAGCTCGGCGGCCTTGATGTCGGCGTCCCTGGTCGCGCTCGTGGGCCGGACCTCGACCACCGCGTCGGTGCGCTTGCTCGCCCGGATCCACACCGAGCCGATTTCGAAGTCCAGGGCGACGGAGATCGGTCCGTCGGTCTCGTACGTGGGCATGGCTGTCCCGTCCTCTTGGCTCGTGTGGGTATTCCCGCTGGTCGGAGCGGGGGTGACGTTGCAGGGGCAGATGGTCGGTGGAGCAGAGGTGTCAGTCGCGCGGAGGTGTCAGGGGCGCGGAGGTGTCAGGGGCGCGGAGGTGTCAGTGGACCCAGCCCGTGAAGCCCTGGCCGCCGACGCTGCGCGTGGTGCGGCTGCCGAGGGCGGCGGCCGGGCGGGCGACCGGGCGGCCGCCCTCGACCGCACCGGCGACGGCCCGGACCAGCCAGGCGTTGAGGGAGAGGCCCTCCTGCCCGGCGGCCTCCTCCGCCCTCGCCTTGAGGTTGGCGGGCAGGCGCAGGTTGATCCTGGCGGTGCCCGCCTCGTCGGCCTCCGGCACCACGGGCGACGCGGATGGTGCCACTGGTGGCGCCACTGACGACGCCATCGGCGGCTCGGCGGGCGAGCCCTCACCGTGGAAGGCGTCGGCACCTGGCGGTGCCGTCACCACGAACTCGGGGTCGAGGCCGCGCAGCCGCACGTCCACCGAACCCGGGGCGAGGTCACGGGTGACTTCCCCCATGGCGGCCGAGAGGGCGTTGAGCAGGGTGAGCCGCACGGCCGACTCCAGCGGGAGCGTCAGCCGCTCGGCCAGCGCACGCGCTTCGTCCCCGCCGGTGGCGGCGGCCACCGCGAGCTCGTTCCGGAGGTTTTCGACGTACGGCGTGAGGTCCATGACCCAAGGATGGCACGGACGTGGTGCCATGTCGAGTCATTTGTGGCACCACTTTGGCACCATCTCGCAGTTGCGCTCGGCACCCACAACGGAACCGCCCCGCCGACCGAGGTCGACGGGGCGGTTCACCTGCGGAAACTCAGCCCTGCTGCCAGCCCGCCAGGTAGGAGTCGATCTCGCCGACCAGCCGTGCCTTGCCCGCCTGCTCCAGGAAGGAGGCCTCGACCGCGTTGCGGGCCAGCGCCGCCACACCGGTCTCGTCCAGCCCCAGCAGCCGCGCCGCCACCGCGTACTCGGTGTTGAGGTCGGTGCCGAACATCGGCGGGTCGTCGCTGTTGACCGTCACCAGCAGGCCGGCGTCCACCATCCGCTTGATCGGGTGGTCCTCGATCCGCTCGACGGCCCGGGTGGCGATGTTGGAGGTCGGGCAGACCTCCAGCGGGATGCGGTGCTCGCCCAGGTGGTCGAGCAGCGCCGGGTCCTTCACCGCCTGGGTGCCGTGCCCGATGCGCTCGGCGCCGAGCTCGCGGATCGCGTCCCAGACCGTCTGCGGCCCGGTGGTCTCACCGGCGTGCGGCACGGAGCGCAGGCCGCTCGCGCGCGCCCGGTCGAAGTACGGCTTGAACTGCGGGCGCGGCACGCCGATCTCCGGACCGCCCAGGCCGAAGCTCACCAGGCCCTCGGGGGCCAGCTCGGTGGCGAGGCGGGCGGTGACCTCGGCCGCCTCCAGCCCGGCCTCGCCGGGGATGTCGAAGCACCAGCGCAGCACGACGCCGAGGTCCTTCTCGGCGCGCAGCCGGGCGTCCTCGATCGCCTCCATGTAGGCCACGTCGGGGATGCCGCGCCTGACCGAGGAGTACGGCGTGAGGGTCAGCTCGGCGTACCGGATGTTCTGCCGGGCCATGTCCTCGGCCACGCCGTAGGTGAGCGCGCGGACGTCCTCGGCGTCGCGGACCAGGTCCACCACGCTCAGGTAGACCTCGATGAAGTGCGCGAAGTCGGTGAAGGTGAAGTACTCGGCGAGCGCCGCCGGGTCCGTCGGCACCTTGGAGTTCCCGGCGTGCCGGGCGGCCAGGTCGGCGACGATGCGCGGCGAGGCCGAGCCGACGTGGTGCACGTGCAGTTCCGCCTTGGGCATCCCGGCGATGAACGCCTCGATGCTCCGGTCAGCGGCGCTGCCGCTGCCAGTGGGGCTTCCGATCCGACTTCCGTCCGGCTGGACCACGGTGGTTCCCTTCTCCTTCTGCTCCGCGCCTCTACGCGCGTACCGCGAACATCGGCCAAGGATAGGCGCAACCCAGGGCCGCCGGGCCCGGAGTCACCCCCCGAGCGCGACCGCGACGGTGTGGATCAGCAGCCCGGCCAGCGCGCCGACCACGGTGCCGTTGATCCGGATGAACTGCAGGTCCCGTCCGACGTTGGCCTCGATCTTGCGCGAGGCCTCGTCGGCATCCCAGCCCGCGACCGTCTCGGAGATCAGCGAGGTGATCTCCGCCCGGTAGGTGTCGACCAGGTACTGGGCGGCGTCCTGCAGCCAGCCGTCCACCTTGGCCTGGAGCTTGGCGTCGGTGGCCAGGCGCTCGCCGAAGCGGCGCACGCCCTCGCGGATACGCCGGCGCAGTTCGCTGTCCTCGTCCTCGGCCGCGCCCATCACCAGGGTGCGCACGGCCGCCCAGGTGGAGTTGATCAGGTCCTGCACCTCGGGACGGGCCAGCAGCTCGCCCTTGGCCCGCTCGACCCGGGCGATGGTCTCCGGGTCGGTCTGCAGCTCGGTGGCGAAGTCGGCGAGGAAGTTGTCGATCGCGCCGCGGGCCGGGTGGTCGGGGTCGTCCCGGATGTCGGTGACGAAGCGCATCAGCTCCTTGTAGACCCGCTCGCCGACCTGCTGGTCGAGGAACTTCGGCGTCCAGCCCGGGGTCTTCTGGGTGACCTTCCGGACCACGTCCTCGTGGTTGGCGGTCAGCCAGCCGTGCGCCCGGACGGCGACCAGGTCCACCACCCCGCGGTGCCCGCCGTCCGCCACCACCTTGCCCAGCATCCGGCCCATCGGCTCGGCCACCGAGGTGGCGGCGGCCCGCCTGGTCACCGCCTCGGCGACCACCGCCCGCACGTCGTCGTCGCGCAGCACAGCGAGCAGGCCGCGCAGTGCCGCCGAGGCCTCCTTGGTGACCCGCTCGGCGCTGCCCGGCGCGGCCAGCCACTCCCCCAGCCGACGGCCGATGCCCAGCGCGGCAAGCCGGCCGCGCACCACGTGACCGGCCAGGAAGTTGTCGCCGACGAACTCGCCGAGCGAGCGCCCGAAGGCGTCCTTCTTGGTCGGGATGATCGCGGTGTGCGGGATCGGCAGGCCGAACGGACGGCGGAACAGCGCCGTCACCGCGAACCAGTCGGCCAGCGCGCCGACCATGCCCGCCTCGGCGGCGGCCGCCACGTACCCGGCCCAGGCGCCGGCGCCGGCCGCCTTCGCCCAGGTGGACAGGGCGAAGACCAGGGTCGCGAAGGCCAACAGACCGGTCGCGATGGTCTTCATCCGGCGGACGCCGCGTTTCTTCTGCTCGTCGGCCGCGGTGAACCGGACCCCGGGGCCGGTCCCGCTGAAGGCTTCGTCACTCACCCCGCCAGTCTGCCCGGTGTCCGGCGCGGACGGGGGCGTGCCCCGTGATCACCCGCGCCGGTTCGCGACCACACGCGACCACACAGACGCTCGGGCAGCCGTCCCCCCGGACGTCCCCCTGGACGTCCACCGCGGCCGTTCCCCCGGGCGTCCGGGCAGCCGTCCGGACGGTCAGCCGCGGCCCGCGCTCACCGAGTTGGCGAGCCGGCGCCATGCCGGGTGTCGCCGCAGCCGGCGCCGCAGCTGCTCCGGGACGGCGCCGCGCCACAGCTGCTGGGCGAGGTTGAGCGGCGGCGCTGCCTCGAACACCGGCTCCTCGCGCAGCAGGAACAGCTCGTCCGGCAGGCCGAGCCGGGCGTCCCGGAACGCCGGGAAGCCCGCGTAGTGCCGCCGCCCGTCGACCACCACCGGCGGTTCGCCGTGCGCGGCCTCGTAACGGATCTGGTCGCGCAGCGCCCCGGGCCTTACGGCGGCGGCGAGTTCGAGCCGCAGGCGCGCGGCGACCGGCAGCCGGTGGTACACCTCGCGGGCGCCGAACCGCTCGACCATCCGGCCGATCTCGGCGCACACCCGCCGCTGCAGCCCGTCGTCCAGCAGGAGGAAGTCGGCCCGGAGCAGCCGGGGCACGTCCCAGGCGAAGGTGCGGGCCCGGATGGCTTCCGACTCCTCGCCGGATTCGGCCAGTTCGTCGGCGACCTGCTGCAGTGCGGCGATCCCGCGCAGCCGGTTCAGCACCGGGGCCCACTCGGTGCTGTCGCCCCGATCCTCCTCGCGCGGCACCGGGCAACAGCAGTCGTAGTCGGCGAGGACGGACACCCGGTCCGCCCGCAGGCAGGCCTCCGGGGTGAACGGCTGGTCCGGCTGGTGGACCAGCCGGACCAGTCCGGGGTGCCAGGCGGCGTACTCGTCCAGCAGCGCCTCGCCGCCGTCCGTGGAGCCGTCGTCGACGACCACCACCTCCAGCCGCTCCCGTGCCAGGGGCTGCCCGACCAACGAGTCCAGGCAGGTGGGGAGGTGCGGCACGGTGTCGTGGACCGCGACCACCACGGTCACGTCGGGTGCGGTCATCGGGCGGCGGGCCTCCGGGATGGGGTCGAGCGGAACCTCGCACCGTCAACTCGGCCGCCCGCCGGGGAGTCACGTACCCTCCCCGGACGGGTGGCCGAATCCGAACACCGATCCGGACGGACCGGCCGGTCGCGACCTCCGCGTGCGCCCGCCCGGCAGCGCTACCCGATCGCGCCCCCTGCGTACGCCCGCCCGGCAGCGCTATCCGATCGAGACCTCCGCGTACATCCGCGCGATCACGTCCTCGATGGCCGGCTCGCGCACCGAGAGGTCCACCAGCGGGTACCGCGCCGCGACCTCCGCCACGATCGGCGCCGCGCTCTCCCGGGCCGGGAAGGCCAGCCACTGGCGCGGCCCCTCGACCTTCACCACCCGCGCACCCGCCACCTCGATCGGCGGCCGGGCCTCGGCCAGGTCGACCACCAGGGTCCGCTCGCTGCGCCCGGCGGCGTGCAGCCCGTCCAGTCCGCCGTCGTGGACGACCCGGCCGTGGTCGATCACCATCACCCGGCCGCAGAGCTGCTCGATGTCGGTGAGGTCGTGGGTGGTGAGCAGCACCGTGGTGCCGCGGTCGCGGTTGACCTCGCGCAGGAACTCGCGCACCTTGCCCTTGCTGACCACGTCCAGGCCGATGGTCGGCTCGTCCAGGTAGAGCACCTGGGGGTCGTGCAGCAGGGCGGCCGCGAGGTCGCCGCGCATCCGCTGGCCGAGTGAGAGCTGCCGTACGGGTGTGTCCAACAAGCCGCCCAGGTCGAGCAGTTCGACGCATCGGCCGAGGTTCTCGCGGTACCGCCGGTCGGGGATCCGGTAGATCCGGCGGGCGAGTTCGAAGGAGTCGCGCAGCGGGAGGTCCCACCACAGGGTGGTGCGCTGGCCGAAGACGACGCCGATCCGGCGGGCCAGTGCGACGCGTTCGCGGGCCGGGTCGACGCCGGCCACGCGCAACCGACCGGAGCTGGGGACGAGGATGCCGGTGAGCATCTTGATGGTGGTCGACTTGCCGGCGCCGTTGGGGCCGATGTAGCCGACGCACTCGCCGGCCTCGACCGTGAAGCTGAGCCCGTCCACCGCACGCACCTCGCGCCTGACCCGGCTGAACCGGCCGGTGCGGGCGCGCACGGTGAAGGTGCGGTGGACGTCCTGGAGTTCGATCAGTGCCATGGTGGTTCTCCTCCCCACGGAGTACGGAGTACGGAAGTTCAGCTGCCGGTGCCGCGGTAGGCGCGCAGCCCGGCCCGCCAGGCCGCCCCGGCGGCGGCGACGCACAGCGCGGCGGCGACCGGGGAGGCGTACTGGAAGGCGGTGGGCAGTCCGAGCGGGTCGGGCCGGTCGAGGATGCGAAGGCTGGGCAGCCAGTTGACGAAGGCCAGCGGGACGCCGAAGACCACTCCGGCGACCAGTTCCTTGGCGAAGATGGTCGGCGGGTAGTGGAGCAGGGTCGCGCCGCCGTATGTGAAGGAGTTCTGGATCTCCTTGGACTCGCCCCACCAGAACTGGACGGTGGCGCCGCCGACGTAGATCGCGCCGAAGATGACGCTGCCGCAGACCAGCAGGACGGGCACCAGCAGCACCCGGTCCCAGGTCCAGCGCACGTCCAGGGCGGCCAGCGACCAGGCGAGCACCATCAGGGCCTGGAGGGGGCGGCCGAGCCGGCGCAGGCTGAAGCGTTCGGCGCACAGCTGGGACAGCGCGGGGGCGGGGCGGATCAGCATGGTGTCCAGCGATCCGCTCATGATCCGCACGCCGAGGCCGTCGGCCGAGCCGACCAGCAGGTTGGCCATGCCGAGGGAGAAGGTCGCGGTGGCGTAGAGGAAGGCGATCTCCGGCAGGCTCCAGCCGCCGAGCCGGTCGGTGTGCTCGAACATGATCACCAGGACGACGAAGTCGAGGGAGTGGGTGACCAGACTGGCCACCAGGTTCAGCAGGAAGGAGGCCCGGTAGGCCATCATCGAGCGCATCCACATCCGGGCGCACAGCCACCAGGAGCGGACCGCCCAGGACGTCCGGGCGAGGAACGGCTCGGAGACGAACGGCTCGGAGGCGAACGGCTCAGCGGTGGCCGGCTCAGCGGTGGCCGGCTCAGCGGTGGCCTGCTCAGCGGCGCACGGCTCGGTGGTGAACGGCTCAGCCACCCTGCACCACCACCCGGCGGGTGGCCAGCCACTGCGCGCCCCGCCCGGCGAGGAGCAGCACGGCCGCCCAGCCCAGCTGGAAGCCCAGCGCGCCGAGCAGTCCGGCGCCGTCCGCCCGCTCCAGGAAGACGTCGGTCGGCACCTTGACCAGCGCCGCCCAGGGCAGCAGCGGGGCGAGGTCGCCGAGCCACCCGGGGAAGAGCGCGATCGGCAGCAGCATCCCGGAGAAGAACATCGAGACCACCAGCATCACCGCGCGCACCCCCTCCGAGTCGTGCAGCCAGAAGCCGGTGATCGAGACCAGGAACCGCAGCCCGAAGCTGACCAGCACCGCCAGCAGGACGGAGAGCAGGAAGAAGACCCAGGTCAGCGGGTGTTCGGGCATCCGGGTGCGGAACACCAGTGCGCCGACCAGCATCGGCACGGTGCCGCGGACCAGAGCCTGGAAGGCGGCCCGGCCGAGGTCGGTGGCCAGCCACCAGGCCTGGAAGTCGACCGGCCGGTAGAGGTCGACGGCGATGTCGCCGCTGCGGAAGCGGTCCTGGAGGTCGTCCTGGAAGCCCCCGCCCCAGACGGCGACGGTGACCAGCAGTGCCTGGCTGACCCAGATGTAGGTGACGGCCTGGCTCTGGTCGTAGCCGCCGAGGCTGGGCCTGGCCTGCCAGAGGGCGAGGAAGGAGGAGGCCAGGATGATGCCGAAGACGGTGTTGGTGAAGGTGCCGGCCAGGGTGGCGGCCCGGTAGGTGGAGTAGCGGCGGAAGGCGCCGCGGGCGACGGCGGCGTACAGCCCGGGGGCGGATCCGCCGAAGGCGGCCCCGCGTGCGGAGCCACCGGAGGTATCAGGGGGCCTCGCCCCGACCAGCGCAGCGTTCTGCATATTGTCTCCTTGTCGACAAATACGGGCGGGCGGCTGCCCGCAGCCGTCCGCGCACGCCCCAGCGGCTCCGACCGGCCGCACCCGGGGGTACCGGGCGGGCGGGCGGAGCTGTCGGAAGTCGGTGCGCTATGCGATTTGCACCTTTCACCGTACCGCCGGGCCCCAACCCCCGCACCCGGTTTTCCGACGCACCCCGGGGCGCGCGGCCCCACCCGCACAACCGCGCACCTCAGACCCGGACCTCCGCTGAGCCCACGTCAAATAGCAGATAATCCCGTCATGACCTTGAGCACCCGACGCCAGGCCAAACGGGCCGCCCGCCGCGAAGCCCGCCGCGCCCTCCCCCTCTGGCGCCGGATGCTGCCCACCTGGCGGATCACCCTCGGCACCCTCACCGCGCTGCTGCTGCTCGCCGTCGGCGCCTTCGCCGTGCTCTACGTCATCGTCCCGGTGCCCGACCCCAACGCCCACGCCGTCGCCCAGAACAACATCTACCTCTACGCCGACGGCACCACCGAGATCGCCCGCACCGGCGCCGTCAACCGCACCGACGTCACCATCGACCAGATCCCGCTGCAGACCCAGCAGGCCGTCGTCTCCGCCGAGGACCGCACCTTCTACCAGAACCGCGGCATCGACCTGAAGGGCATGCTCCGGGCCGGCTGGAACACCCTGCTCGGCAAGGGCATGCAGGGCGGCTCCACCATCACCCAGCAGTACGTCAAGAACTACTACCTGACCCAGGACCAGACCTTCGAACGCAAGGGCCGCGAACTCTTCATCGCCCTCAAGGTCGACCAGCAGCGCAGCAAGAACGAGGTCCTCGCCGGCTACCTCAACAGCAGCTACTTCGGCCGCGGCGCCTACGGCATCCAGAGCGCCGCCCACGCCTACTACGGCGTCGACGTCTCCCAGCTCACCCTCGGACAGGGCGCCTACCTCGCCTCCCTGCTCCAGGCCCCCAGCCTCTACGACGTCAGGACCGCCACCCCCGCCAACCGGGAGAAGGCCGTCGCCCGCTGGAACTACGCCCTCGACGGCATGGTCCAACTCGGCTTCCTCACCACCGCCGACCGCAACGCCGCCACCTTCCCCGAACCCATCGACCCCCAGCCCGCCACCGGCCTCGCCGGCCAGGCCGGCTACCTGGTCGGCGTCGCCGACGACTACCTCATCTCCTCCGGCACCATCGACGCCGCCACCCTCAAGGCCGGCGGCTGGCGGATCACCACCACCTTCGAGAAGCCCAAGCAGGACGCCTTCGTCAAAGCCGTCCAGGACGAACTCACCGGCGAACTCGACCCCAAGGCCCGCCCCACCACCGACACCGACGTCCGGGTCGCCGGCGCCTCCGTCGAACCCGCCACCGGCCGCGTCGTCGCCGTCTACGGCGGCCCCGACTACGCCAAGCAGCCCTTCAACGACGCCCTGCGCCAGGACAACCAGATCGGCTCCACCTTCAAGCCGATCGACCTCGCCGCCGGCCTGATCGCCCAGCACACCGTCGACGGCCGCCCCATCACCACCGAGACCCGCTACGACGGCACCAGCGAACGCCCCGTCACCGGCGGCCCCACCCCCTACGCGCCGCCCAACGAGGACGACGTCGACTACGGCAACATCACCCTGCGCTACGCCATGGTCAAGTCCGTCAACTCCGTCTACGCCCAGGAGGGCGTCGACGCCGGACTCGCCCGCGTCCGGGACACCGCCGTCAAACTCGGCATCCCCGACAGCGTCCGCGGCATGGACCCGGCCAACACCTCGATGACCCTCGGCACCGCCACCCCCAGCGCCCTCGACCTGGCCGGGGCCTACGCCACCCTCGCCAACCACGGCCAGGCCCACACCCCCTGGTCCGTCCAGAAACTCGAACGGGTCAACCCCGGCGGCGCCGTCGACGTTCCCAAGATGCCCGACCACAAGGCCACCGACGCCGTCGGCCGCAACATCGCCGACTCCGTCACCGACGTGCTGCGCGACGTCGTCAGCCCCCGCGGCACCGGCTCCGCCGCCCTCGACCTCGGCCGCCCCGCCGCAGGCAAGACCGGCACCACCGACGCCAACCTCTCCGCCTGGTTCGCCGGCTACACCCCCGAACTCACCACCACCGTCGGCTTGTTCCGGGAGAACCCGAAGAGCCACGCCAAGGAACCGCTGGCCGGCACCGCCGGCCTCACCCGGATCAACGGCGGCGCCTTCCCCACCAAGATCTGGACCGACTACATGACCGCCGCCCTCAGCGGCACCCCCACCCGGCAGTTCGACCTGCAGACCGGCCACACCGACCCCGGCCCCGACAACTGGCCCACCACCGGCGCCCCCACCAGCAGCTCCCCCAGCGCCACCCCCACCACCACCGCCGCCGCCACCAGCGCCCCCGCCACCACCCCCAGCCACGCCCCCAGCGCACCCGCCGCCACCGACCAGCCCAACCCCGGCCCGGTCGCCCCCAGCCCGCAGAACCCCCGGCCCACCCCCAGCCAGGACCAGCCCAGCCCCAGCAGCCGGCCCACCCAGACCCGGTCCGCCCGGCCCAGCGACCCGCCCACCGCCACCGCCGGCCCCAGCGGTACGGCGGTCGCCCCCGCCCCGGCCCGGTGAACCCGCGACGGGGCCCACACGGCTACCCCTTCGCGACCAACTCCCGCTCCAGCGGCGTCCGGAAGCGCGGCGTCACCCGCACCTCCCCCAACCACGCCGCCAACCGCCCCGCCTCCACCGCGACCGCCCGCTCCGCCTCCACCCCGACGTCCCGGAACAGCCGCCACACCACCTCGCCGTCCGCCCGCTGCGCCCAGCCGCCGACCACCTCGCCGCACCACCACACCGTCGGCCCGGCATTGCCCGCCCGGTCGAACAGCGCCGGCACGTCCTCCGGCCGCAGGTACCAGTCCCGCCCCCGCCAGCCCATCACCGCCGGGTCCAGCGCCGGCAACAGCGCCGCCCACGGCTCCGGGGCCGCCACCGGCCCCTCGTCCCCCGGCAGCACCAGGGCCGCCGCGCCGTCCGCCAGGGCAACGCCCCGCGCCCCCACGTCCGCCAGCGCCGTCCGGACCTCCCCCAGCGTCCAGCCCGTCCACCACTTCACGTCCTCGACCGTGCCGGGCCCGTACGCCGCCAGCCAGCGCCGCACCACCTCCGCCTTCGCCTCCCGCACCGGCACATCCGGCCACTGCGGCACCAGCGCCCACGGATAGCTGCTGCTCAACCAGGACCCGCGCGGACGGCACCGGCGCACGTGCCCGTCCGAGGCCAGCAACCGCATCAGCCGGCTGCCCACGCTCTGCTTCGCCTCGTACGCCTTGCCCGCCGACATCAGCATCGTCTCGCGCAACTGCGGCACGGCCTCGCCGAGTTCCTTGGTCGTCGCCTCCCCGCGCACGGCCAGCGCGGCCAGCACCTCGCGCTCCGTCTCCGCCAGCCGGGCCGCGTCCCAGCCCTCGGCGTGGTCCCGCAGGTGCTTCAGCAGCGTCGCCCGCTCCTTCGCCGCGATCGCCCGCGCCGCCCCCGCACTCACGTACGGGGCCAGCCCTTCCGTCACCGCGAAGATCGTCCGCCGCATCGACAGCAGCTTCACCAGCGAGACGTCCCCGTACAGCGCCCGGTCCACCTCCGCCGCCGAGGGCTCCGCCAGCCGCGCACAGGCCGACAGGTACACCGTCGCCGCGTCCGTCGCGTGCAGGCCGACCACCGCGTCGGCCACGTCCTCCACCCGCGCCGCCCGCGCCGAGGGCGCCAACAGCTGCCGACGCCCCAACCGGGCCCGCCGCTCCCCAACACCGATCACCGGGACACTCATGCCCGGACCCTAGCGGTCACGACCGTCGAACGGGTCCGCCGGCCACAATCCGGCCGACGGACCCGCCACACGGAACCCCCGCGGCCGCACCGCGGCCGCGGTCACAGGTACAGGCCGGTCGACCCCTCGGTGTCCCCGAAGCGGCTCGCCGCCACCGCGTGCAGGTCGCGCTCACGCAGCAGCACGTAGGTGGCGCCCCGGACCTCGACCTCCAGCTTGTCCTCCGGGTCGTACAGGACGCGGTCACCGGGCTCCACCGAGCGCACGCTCTGTCCCACGGCCACGGCCTCGGCCCAGGTGCAGCGCTTGGAAAGCTCCGCGGTCGCCTAGACTTCTAAAAGATTCGCTGCGTTGAAGGGGAACAGCAATGGCAGCAAAGTCTTTGACGCGTCGCCAGACGCTCCGGGCCATCATCTACATCCGGGTCTCGACCGCACGCGAGGACATGATCAGTCCGGAGCTCCAGGAGCACACCTGCCGGAAGTTCGCGATCGGCGAGGGCATGAACGTGATCGACGTGGTCCCCGATCTTGACCTCTCGGGTGGGGACTTCGCGAAGCGCCGTATCGGCGAGATCATCGCGCGGATCGCCTCCGGCGAAGCCGATGTGGTGCTGGTCTACCGGTGGGACCGCTTCGGCCGGAACCTCGAACAGTCGTTGATCAACCTCAGCACCCTCGAAGGCGTCGGGGGTACCGCGAAGTCGGCGACGGAGAACTTCGACACCAAGACCGCGGCTGGGCGCTTCGCCCGGAACAACATGCTCGGGCTGGCCGACCTCCAGCGGGAGCAGATCGGCGAAGGGTGGCAACGCACCCTCGCGCGCCGTCTGCGCAACGGCCTACCGCACAACGGGCATCCCCGATTCGGCTACCGGCTGTGCGCCACGTGCAAGCCGCCGAAGCCCCGGGCCGCCAACGGTCACCGCCGGGCGCGGGAGGAGATCGAGACGTGTGACAACTGCCGCTCAGGCATCCAGATCCCGGATCCGGTCTACGGGCCGGCCTTGGCCGATGCCTACGAGCGCTACGTGAGCGGCGTCAGTCTGGGCAAGATCTGCGACGAGATGCGCGAGCAGGGACTGACCACGTACGCCGGCCACACCATGGAGATCCACCGGCTCCAGGGAATCATGGACACCGGGTTCGCCGCCGGGTACATCCGGGTTCGCTCGGAGTCCAGCAGCTACCAGGAGGAACCGCCGGAGTCGGCCCTTGAACCGACGGGCGTGGGCAAGCTCGACCGATTCGTCTTCGTCCAGGGAGCGCACGAAGCGATCATCTCGCAGGAAACCTGGGACAAGTACCTGGAGAAGCGCCAGGCCGGTCGCCACGGCAAGCGCGATGGGAAGGCGAAGTACCCGGCGAGCGGTCTCGTTTTCTGTGGTGACTGCAAGCATCCCGCGCCCATGCGAGCAGGCCTCTCGGGCGGAAGCCGCCAGCCCGTGTGGCGCTGCCAGGGCATCCAACTCCGCACCTGCAACCACTCGAACGCCCACCGGGAGACGCTCGACGCAGTGATCTTCGCTTGGATCAACGAGCGGGCATTCGGCGAGGAGACAGGCCGGGCAACTGCGGAAGCCGCCGTGGACGCCGCTCACCAGGAACCCGACGAATCGTGGCGGTGGGAAGCCGAGATTCAGAAGCTCAAGAAGCAGCGGAAGAACCTGATCCGGATGGCGGCCTCAGAGGACATCACCCGTGAGGACTTCCTTGAACAGCGCGACGACGTCGACAACGAGCTTGCCAAGGCGGAGGCTCAGCTTGCGCGCTGCGGCCGGGTGAAGGCCAATCCCCGGCCGCCTCGGGAAGTGTTCGAGGGGCTTGCCCGAGAGTGGCCAGACATGGCCGACCACCTCAAGCAAGCCGCCCTGCGAAGCGCCATCGGGAAGATCATCGTGCAGCGCGGGCCCCTTCGCGATCCGCACCGCTACACGATCATCCCGCGTTGGGAGATGACCGAGGCAGCCTAGGCAGCAGCCTCGGAGGGGCCGAGTTCGGGATCTTCGCCATCCCGAATCTCGGCCCATTCTCGGAGGTAGCGTTCGGCCGCAGCTCTGCCGACAACCTCCCAGAACTCAGCCCAGCACTCTTCCTCAGTGGGAGGACGGTCGGCCATCAGTCCCCCTCCGCTGAGCGACCGGTCCGGACGAGATCTCTCCACGGTGCGAATGCGTGATCTCCCGGTTGGTGGCGAGGTCTTCGGCAATGCCAGCGGCGATGAGGGCTTCGGCGGGGGTGTGGCCGGTCCCGGCGAAGCGCCAGGCGGATTCGGTGGTGGTCTCGTTGTCCCAGTCGGTGTACAGGGGTGGGGCACCGGCCAGGGCACGGGCGTGTTCGGCGCGGTCGGCCCGGAGACGGGTGTAGGTGGTGGAGTAGGCGTGGGTCTTGGTGAGGCAGTGGCCCAGGTATCCGAGCGTGTGGGCCCAGGTGCGCAGGCGCAGGTGCTCCAGTTCGGGCAGTTCGCCGAGCCGCCAGGCGGTGGCGATGAGGGCCCGCACGTGCGGGACGACGCGGAGTGCTCGGATTTGTGCCGCGGAGGTGATGCGGCGGTCGACGGCGCCGGCGGTTTCGGCGCTCTTGCTGGTGTACTTGGCGACGTAGGCGGCCACGGCATCATCGGTGAGTCGTCCGCCGTCCCCGTTGGTGAGGGGGTGCGCGTCCAACTGGGTGCCGAAGCTGAGCCGTCTGCCGCTGTAGGCCGCCGAGTCGGGGCACGGCAGTGCCACAGCAGCGGCAGCCGAGTGGACGGTCTCCAGAAGGAGATCCGAGGTTGCCCAGGGCGGAGGCGGTGAGCCGGGCCCGGCAGGTCCGTCGAAGCGGATGACGGCGTGGAAGTGGACCGCGCCGCGCTTCTGGTACTCCGCGACCTTGGTGGACGACACCCGGACCAGGGTGCGTACCTGTGACCGGCCGACGCCGGCCCGGGTGGCGACGTGGTGGTAGAGGTTGTCGCGGAAGGCTTTCCACAACACCGGGGCCATGGCGTTCCAGAGGATGTGGCCGGGGTAGTCGTAGCAGTCGGCGCACAGCGGCTGTCCGATGAGCGGGTCCGCGTCGGGGTGCGTTCGGCCGCAGCCGTGTCGTCCGCCGTGTTCGCAGCGTCGGCGCCGGGCCGGGTGGCAGGTGTCCGCGCGGTGGACCGGGCCGAACGAGGGGGCGGTCAGGGTGACGAACAGCCGCGGGTGGGTGCGGACCGTGTTGGGAACACCCTTGCCGCCGATGAGGCCGGAGCGGACCAGGTGGAAGGTGTCGCCGCCATGCTCCCGGGAGCACGACGGGCAGCGGGAGGCCCGGCGGTTCCGGCAACGGACCGCCAGCCGGCCGCCGGGTTCCGTGCCGGTCGTGTAGTGGCGCAGGGCTTCACCGGTGCTGGCGTCCAGAGTGGTGGTGTGTCCGGTGAGGTAGACGGGTTCGGCGCATCCTCCGGTGGCGCGGATCTGTTCCAGCCAGCGGTTCAGGTCCTGCATCTCACCAAGGCGAACCAAGTCGCGCTCTAATGAAGGTAGTTGGCGCAGCCGCGCCTCCCGGTCGAGGAAGGCGCGGCGTGCGGTGGGATCGGTGTACGGGTTGGTGGCCGGGCGGGTCATGGTGGGTGTCTCCAGGGCCAGGGTTCGCCGGGCCCCGGCCGGGCCAGACACGTACTGGCGCGGCCGGGGGTGGCTTGGGGGCGGGTGGAGGGGGTCCGGCGGACCAGGGTTCCGGTCGGTCCGCCGTTGCGGGTTGGGTGAGTTGGCACGGTGATCACGCCGTTCAGGTGGTGTGGGTGAGGCCTTGGACGGCCCAGGTCACGATGTAGACGATCGGGTCGGTCCAGCCGATGCGGTCGAGGTAGATGGCGAGCACGCCGATCAGGAGGACCTGCCAGACCTTGAGTTCGCCGGCGCGGACCAGGAGGAAGGTGGCGAGGGCCAGGAAGCCGATCAGGACGAGGACGGCGCCGTTGCTCATCAGAGGTAGACCCCTTCGGTCGGCTCGTCCACGTGGAGCCCGGGCCAGGCCGGAGCCAGGCGGGCGTACTTCCGCGCGGCGCGGCGGGCCTGTTCCGGGGTGACGTGGATCGAGCGGGCGCGGCGCCACTGGCCGTCGGTGTCGGCGGTAATGGCGACGCCCTGTTCTGCGAGAGTGATGCGTTGGGCTGCGGCGAGGGCGTCCTTGTTGAGGTCGCCGAGAGCCATCTCTGCCGTCCCGGAGTCGCTGACCCGGTGGCAGATGCGGCCGGCCAACTGTGCCCGCAGGGCCGTGACGCCGGGGCCGAGGTCCGAGCCGACCCGCTGTCCGGCGATCACCAGGTGGATGCCGAGGGCCGCGCCGAGCTGGGACAGCCTCAGGAGGTTCGTGGAGATCTCCCCGACCTCCGCCTTGTCCTCGCGCGTGGCCATCAGGTACAGCTCGGCCACCTCGTCCACGATCACGACGATCGGCAGCTTGCAGAGCTTGCCCGGCAGGTCCCAGATCGACCGGGCCCCGACCGAGCGGCACAGCTGCATCCGAGCTTCGGTCTCTGCCACCAGCTCTGCGAGCAACCGGGCCGCTTCCGCCCGCGTCGATGCCAGGGCCGAGAGTCGATCTTCGAACAGGGGCAGTTCCATGCCGCCCTTGAGGTCGATGCCGAACAGGGCGACGCGTTGCGGGGCGAGTTCCTTCACGAGGGCGGCGATCAGAGTGGACTTGCCGGAACGGGTCGCGCCGACGACCAGCCAGTGCGGTGCCCTCCGGAAGTCGATCATCCGGGCCCGGCCGTCCTCCAACAGGCCGACCACCACCCGCAGTGCGCGCTGTTTCAGCTGGTAGGGCACGATGGGCGCCCGGAGCGGGTCCCAGGCGAGCGCGGAGAGGGTGACGAACCCGAGTTCGTCGGAGGAGAGTCGGACCGCGTGGACCCGCCAGGCATGGGTGAGTGCTTCGACGGCGGACAGGAGGTGGTCCGGCACCTGCCCCGGGTGGAGCCGCACCCTCACGTCCAGGCCGCCGCGTCGCAGCTTCGGCGCGCCCAGGCGGGGCGGAACTGGCTTGAGAGGATCGCCCCTGACGACTAGGTCGCCGAGCAGGGCCCGCCCGGGGCGCTTGGCCACCGCCAGACCGAGATTCGTAGTCAGCCGCCGCCACGTCACCCGGACCCGCACCGCGGTTGCTGGGTAGCCGAGCAGGCACCACCACACGTAGGGGTAGTTGCGCCGAAGCCCCGGGGCGATGATCAGCAGGACAAGCACTGTGGCCAGCAGCGCCAGCCAGAGAATCTGCGCCAGCATCACGACCGCCCCCGTTCTCCATCGCGGTGTTGTGCGCTTCGGTCTCCAGGTCGCGAGCCTGGCCGGCGGCCTTGGTCGCGACGATGACGATGTGGTCGAAGAGCTGGGCACCTTCCTCGTCCGGGGCGAACGGGTCCACCTCTTCGGCCAGGTCGCCGAGTTCGCGCAGCAAGCCGCGCAGCTTCACACGGGTCGCGCCGCTCATCAGGCGTCTCCGCCCTTGCGCGAGGCGGCCGGGGCGGGGATGGGGGTGATGGCGTCGGCCCGGAACGAGAGACCGTGCCGGTCGCCCATCGCCCACGAGAAGGCCGTCAGTCCGGTGACGCGCACCTGGACACCCTCGACCACACCGGCCGGCTCGCCCGGGACGCTGATCTCAATGATCGACGCCCGCCGCCCCTCCTGACGCACGGCGATGCCAACCGTGTACATGGTCTGGCCGTCCTGGTTCTTGCGGACCTCTCCGGTCTCGCGGTTCGCGATCCGCACTTCGGGGGCAACGATGCAGGTCATCGTGCCGAGCCGGGTTCCGTCCACGGGAATGGACTGCATGAGCACACGCTCCTAGGTCACCAAGGCCGCCTGACGTATGTCGTCAAACGTACCTACCTTTGGTGAGCCGATGATGCGCCGCCTTGACGCCCCAGCGCAAGCCATTCATGCTTACGTTTAACGGCTAGTGACTGATGACAGACCTGAATACGCCGCCCGAGCTGGGCAAACGACCACAGATAACGACTCGATAACCACGCGACACGACGCGGGCCACCGCCCCGGCGCCCGCACCAAGGGGTTCGACACCATGGCGATCATCCGGAACGAGGCACTGCACAAGCAGGTAGCGGCGGCGATGCGACAGGCGATCGCCGTCGGCGAATGGCCCCCCGGCACCCAACTGCCCACGGAAACGGAACTCGCCGAGACCTACGGCGTCTCCCGACCAACCGTCAGGCTCGCAGTCGCGGCCCTGCGCAGTGAAGGCCAGTTGGACGTGAAGCAAGGCCGCGGCACCTTCGTCCGCCCCGCCGTCCACGGCCCCACCGGCACCATGGAGCGCACGGTCACCCTCCGGGGCAGCCAGTACGAGACGCCCGCCGATGAGTGGTTCGGCCACGGCGAGGAGCCGACCGTCTACCGCGCCCGTACGGACCTGATCTCCGCACCGCTGCTGGACATGGACGAGGGCGAGGCGGTGTTCACCTGCGATCGCCTGATCACCGACCCGACCGGCGACGGCCGCGCCCTCCACCGCCTGGTACTCCCGATGGAGCGCATCACGGGCACCCCGTTGGCGAAGGAGCCCGGAGTGACACCGGCCGAGGCGTACGCGACGCTGGGCGCCGCTGGGCACGATGTGGCCTGGCGCGAGAGGGTCAGCGCCCGCGTCCCCCAGCCCGACGAGCGGGAAGCGCTGCGCCTGTCCGAGGCCGCCGTTCTGCTGGTCATCCACCGCGTCACCTACGACCGACCTTCAGGCCTATCCCTGATCCTCGAAGAGACCCGGATCGGCGCTGAGACCACCGGCCTGACCTACGACATCGAGGCCATCAAGCCCAAGCGCGCCGCTGGACAGCCGAAGGCAGCCCGCTAGCTGTCCATACGATCTGAGTATCTTGACGGATACGTAGCGCGCAGCCCTCAGTTAACGTTCTGTAGAACACAGGTACGTGTACCGAACGTCTGGGGGGAGCAAACAGTGGGTGACAACGCCACCGGCAAGGTCGTTATCCAACCAACCGATCTGCGGGCCTCCGCAGGTATCGCAAAGAGTCTGGGCGAGGAACTCGGCCCTCCCGTTCAGAACGCCGTGAACACCAGCAGTACCGTCTCCGGCCAGATGACCGGCTGGTCGATCGCAGGCGGGCTCAGTCAGTTGGGCACCGACTGGTCTCAGCCGCTCGCTGACCTGCAACAGCGCCTCGCGAGCACCGCAACTAACCTGAACGCCAACGCAGCCGCCCACGAGCACAATGACCGCGCCGTCGCCGGAGCATGGGCCGCACCGCTGCAGGCGCCCAAGTGACCGGCATCTACGAGCTTCTCGTGAAGTTCGACCCGCACGGGCTGCACGACGCCGCAAAGAGCTGGACGGCCCTGGGGCACACAGCGGAGAGCATCGGCCAGCGGCACCGCAGCCAGGTCAACGGTCCGCTGTGCGGCAACTGGGAGGGAGACGATGCCAAGGCCGCGCTTCCGTACATGGCGAAGACGGAACAACAACTGAACATCGTCAAGATGGAATCGGACACCGCGGCCCTGGTCTTGAACACCGTCGCCGACCGGATGTACCAGGCGCAAACCAACCTCACCAATGCCGTGAAACGCGCCGTGGACGCCGGCCTGACGGTGTCGTCCGATGGCGTCGTCAGCCTCCCGCCCGCAGACAAGGGAGAGGCGAACGATCCCGAGGCGCAGAAGGCACGTCAACAGCTCGGTTCGGAGATGAAGGGCTTCCAGGACCGGATCGACACCGCGCTGAAAGACGCCCAGACGGCGAGCGATCAGGGCAACACGGCCTTGGGCCGGCTCAGTTCGAATGCTCTCGACCCGGCCAAGGTGGACGGAGCGCTCGCCGGGGCCAAGAACGCGGCTGCCGCCGCGATGAAGGACCTGGGCCTGGTCGACCCCTACATCCCGGATGGCAAGGACCCGGAGAAGTCCGCCGCGTGGTGGAAGGGCCTCACCCCTGAGCAGCAGGAGGCCTACCTGGCCCTGCACCCCGGCGAGATCGGCAAGCTCGACGGGCTTCCCGCGACCGTCCGCGACGAGGCCAACCGTCTCGTACTCGACGAGAAGTTGGATGCCTACCGAACGGGGAAGCCCAGCGACTTCGGTATCGACGAAGGCGAGTACAAGGCGCGGATCGCGGCGATGGAGGAAATCCGGAGGAAGTTGACGGCGTCCGACGGGAACCCCGAGAAGCACCAGATGTTCCTGCTCGGCATCGACCCGGACGTACACAACGGCCGGGCCATCATCTCGACAGGCAACCCCGACAAGTCCCAGCACACAGCCGTCTTCGTACCAGGCACCGGAACCGTCCTCTCCGGAGTGCCGGGGCAGATGGACCACATCCGGCGCCTCCAGAAGTCCGCTGAGAACAAGGCTGGCGACGAAAGTGTCGCCGTCGTCTCGTGGCTGGGCTACGAGACACCGGAGTGGGGGGAAATCACCAGTGTGGCCACCACCGATCGCGGAGACGCCGGGGCACCGGATCTACGCAACTTCACCAAGGGCCTGCGGGTGGCCGAGGGCGGCAACGGCGTCTGTTCACACCTGACCGTCATGGGTCACAGTTACGGCAGCTATGTCGTGGGTGCAGCCGCACGGGACGGCGGGGTGAACGCCGACGACATCCTTGTGCTCGGCAGCCCCGGCATGGGGGTGGACAAGGCATCCGAGCTCAACATCGACCCGAAACACGTCTGGGTCGGTACCGCCAGGGACGACTTCATCCGGGAGGTCGCCGGCGACCTGTCTGGCCCTGCCCCCCAGAACATGTACTTCGGCGCGCAGAACATCCAGATCGACACCAGTGGACACGGCGGCTACTGGGACATCGGCCCCGGGGGCGCAAGTGAAAGCCTCCAAAACCAGGGACGCATCATTGCCGGCCGACCGCCGACAGTCCTCCCCCAGATTCCGCACTGAACCTGTCCCCCATCCACTGAGCCGTCGATCCGCACCATCCTCAGGAGCGTCATGACCGCGATCACTACCCGGCTTTCCAGGCGTATCGCCTGCACCGCGCTCCTGGTCACGGTGCTCGGCGCGTGCTCATCCACTGCTCCGACTGATAGGAGTGACACACCACCCGTGAAATCCAAGGCCGACGCCCAGGCCTGGGCACAACAGATCACCGAGCACATGGCCCGGACCGCCGGGATCGAGATCGATCCCGCGACCGTCGACGCGCTCTTCACTCCGTGTACTGGCAAGAACGGTGAAACCGCCACTGATGACCGGTACATCCTGATGTACAGCGTGAAGAGTTCGGTGCCGCGCGCCCAGCATCCTGAAGTGGTCAAAAAGGTCCGTGACATGTTGGTCGGCGAGGGCCTGACCGTGAACGGCTACCGCGAGTCCGTGGACGGCAAGCCGGATGCACTCGTCGACGCCTTCCACCCCAACAGCCGATACACCGCCACGGCGGAGACCTCGGGCCGCGGAGATCGCATGTACCTCGGCATCATCACTCCCTGCCTGTTGCCCCCGCCCGCGTCGGTCTCGCCGACGAGCACGTCCTAGCCACCTGTAAGGGACAGCCCCCGCGCCCGAGGAGTCAGGGCGTGGGGGCTGTCGCAACTCTCCTTTACTTACTCAAGCACGTCCTAGCCACCTGTAAGGGTGAGCTTCCCCCGTTGGGCGGGAGGTGCTGATTACCTGGTCAGGGCTGGTGTAGACAGTTCGGCGCCCACCGCTTCGGCCGTCGCCTGGTCGGCGTAGTACTTCGCCTCGTATTCGTCGGGGCTGAGCCAGTCCAGGCGCTTTTGAATGCGTCGGGTGTTGTACCAGCCGTCGATATAGGCGAACAGTGTGAGGTCGGCGTCTGTGCGGGTGGCGAAGGTCGTGCGCCGGACGCATTCGGTCTTCAGCACGCTCCAGAAGTTCTCCGCGAGGGCGTTGTCGTAGGAGTCGCCGATCGTGCCCATACTCGCCTCAATTCCTGCCTTGAGCAGGCGTGTTGTGAGCTTGATGGATGTGTACTGGCAGCCGTGGTCGCTGTGATGGACCAGTTGGCCGGGCTCGACGGGCCGACCGTGCAGGGCGTACTCCAGCGCGGTGAGCACAAGGTCGGCGTCCGCCCGCTCGGAGGTGTGCCAGCCCACGATCCGGCGGGAGAAGGCGTCGCGGATCGTGGCCAGCCACCACGGTCCCTCGCGGGTCGGGATCAGCGAGATGTCGGCGACCCACAGCCGGTTCGGCGCGACGGCGGTGAAGTCGCGCTGGACCAGGTCCGGGGCGAGATCCGCCGCCGGGTCGCGGCGGGTGAAGGAGCGGGGCCGGCGCGGGCTGACACCCTGCAGGCCGGCCTGGCGCATCAGGCGCTCGACCCGCTTGCGGCCCACGCGGGTGCCCTCGCGTCGCAGGACGGCGTGGACGCGCGGGGAGCCGTAGGTTTCGCCGGAGTCCGCGTGGATCCGGCGGATATGCTCGGTGAGCTCGGCGTCGTGGCGCTTGCGCGCGCACGGCTCGACGGCATCGCGGCGCCAGCGGTAGTAGGTGGAGGCGGGGATATGCAGTTCCCGGAGGACGGGCTCGGCCCCGAAGCGGTCCGGGTGCTCGTCGATGAGCTTCAGGACCGTCGCCGGGTCGGGTCGAGCTCCTGGGCGAAAAAAGCCGAGGCGGCCTTGAGGATCTCGCAGGACCGGCGCAGTTCGGCGTTCTCCTTGCGCAGAGCTGCCAGCTCCTCCTTCTCCGCGGTGGTCAGCCGGTCGTCGCGCTCGCCCCGGTCGGCCTCGTCCTGGCGGATCCAGTTCCGCAGGGCCTCATGGTGAACCCCGAGATCGCGGGCCATCTGCCGGATCGCCGGCTTCGGATCGGCGGAGCGGTACATCTCCACCGCACGTCGTCGCAACTCGGGCGGGTACTTCATCTGAGCAGCCATCACAAAGACTCCGTTCTCATGGCCCATCAGGCCATCTCCGGCAGCCTTCCGTACCTCGGGGAAACCTCACCCGAGCCCTCCCCCGAACCGCTGTGTACGCACAGCAGGGGAGGGCTCGACACGTTCCCGGCCAGCCCCCGATCTCAGAGGTAGAGGCCGGTCGAGCCCTCGGTGTCCCCGAAACGGGTCGCGGCGACGGCGTGCAGGTCGCGTTCACGCAGCAGCACGTAGGTCGCGCCCCTGACCTCGACCTCCAGCTTGTCCTCCGGGTCGTACAGGACGCGGTCACCGGGCTCCACCGAGCGCACGCTCTGTCCCACGGCCACAGCTTCCGCCCACGTGCACCTTTTACTTAGCTCCGCAGTCGCCGGGATCAGGATGCCGCCGGTCGAGCGGCGCTCGCCCTCGCTGCCCTCGATGCGCACCAGCACGCGGTCGTGCAGCATCCGGATCGGCAGCTTCTCGCCCAGCCGGTCGTGCCGCGTGGACTCGTGCCCGGGGTCGGAATGCGTCGGGTTGTCGTTCGTACTCACGATCCCGAAGGTACCGCCCCGGAGCGCCGCGCGTGACGCTGGCCCGGCATGCGGAAGGACCGGCCCGCCCACGGCGGTCCGGCCCTCCGGGACCCCTGACCGGTCCTCGCGGCCCTCGTCGGTCCTCGCGGCGTCCGTCAGTCCTTGCGGCGCTTGCGGGAGGAGGCGATGAGCAGCACCAGACCGACGCCGACCAGCGCCGCCGGGACGATCCGCTCCTTGCGCGGCTGCCCCTTCTCGTCCACGAACTGCGCCCTGGCCTTCTCGACCAGGCCGCTCGCGGCCACGTACGCCTTGGCGGTCTTCTCCTCGACGGCGGCCATCGCCTTTGCCTTGACCTGCGCCGAGATGGTGCTCGGGTGGATCCGCACGGCCAGCTCGTCCAGGTTCACCGCGAGCCGCTCGCGGGTGCGCTCGATGTCCGCCTCGATCTGCGCAGCCGTCCGCTCCGGCTTGTCCTGCGTGCTCGCACCGCCCACTCGGGCCACCCCATTCACTTGCCGATGTCGTCCTGTCGTCCTGTGCGACCAACCCAGTCTGTCAGCTGCCGGGCACGGACGCGCGGCCCCACCCACCAACGGGGGTAGGTTTGCCGTGGTACGACCGCCCGTCCCAGCCTCCAGGAGAGTACGACCGTGACTGAGCGCCTCCAGCCCGGCGACACCGCACCCGCCTTCAGCCTGTCCGATGCCGACGGCAACCAGGTCTCCCTCGCCGACCACCTGGGCCGCAAGGTCATCGTCTACTTCTACCCGGCCGCCCTCACCCCCGGCTGCACCAAGCAGGCCTGCGACTTCACCGACAACCTGGAGGTGTTCGCGGGCGCCGGCTACGACGTCATCGGCATCTCCCCCGACCAGCCGGAGAAGCTCGGCAAGTTCCGCGAGAAGGAGGACCTCAAGGTCACCCTGCTCTCCGACCCGGACCACCAGGTGCTGGAGGCGTACGCCGCCTACGGCGAGAAGCAGAACTACGGCCGCACCTACCAGGGCGTGATCCGCTCCACGATCGTCGTCGACGAGCAGGGCAAGGTCGAGCGCGCGCTGTACAACGTCAAGGCCACCGGGCACGTCGCCAAGCTGCTGCGCGACCTCAAGGTCGAGGCCTGATCCCTCCTCCGCACCGAACACCGAACACCGAACGCAGCGGTGGCGGCCCACCCCCCGACCGGGTGTGCCGCCACCGCCGTTCCTCACCTCCGGTGACCGCCGCCGTCAGGCTCAGCAGGCACCGAGGTCGCTCCAGACGCCCCAGGCGCCACCGGCGGCCGGGTCGTCGCCCTTGGTCCACCACTTGTTCTGGTAGTAGTGGCCCTTCCAGGACACCTTGGTCGGCGTCGCGTAGGTGGTGCCCGCGTCCCAGCCGGGGGCGGCCGTGCAGGTGCCCGGGGCCGGGGTCGGGGTCGGGGCGGGCGTCCCCGTGGGAGTACCGGTCGGGGTCGGCGTCGGGGTCCCGGTCGGGGTGCCCGTCGGAGTCGGAGTGGGCGTCTGGGTGGGCGTCGGGATGGGCGTCGGCGTACCGCTGTCCAGCGCGCCCCGGGTCAGGTCACCCTTGATCCCGTACAGCGTCCCGGCCACGTTGACCGTCCAGTTCGACGGCGTGGACACCGGGAGGTAGTAGACGAAGTCCATGTCGACCGAGGCCCCCGGCGCCAGCGACTGCCAGCCCGGCAGCTTGACCGACACCCGGTTGTAGGTGCCCTTCAGCCCGCCCGCGTTGCCCGGGCCCGGGTTGTCCTGCCGGATCACCTGCAGCCGGAAGCCGGCACGGTCCTTGGCGTTGCCCGGGGCCGAGTTGCTGTAGTCGAACTGGAACTCGGTGCCGCCCGGCAGGGTCAGCGTCGAGTTGTTGACGATGTGCAGCTTCGGGTTGATCGGGTAGTTCGAGTCGCCCAGCGCGAAGTTGGTGAACGACACGTCGATCGGCAGGGTCTGCTGCGGCAGCGGGACCGTCGAGCGGGCCGCGCCGTACGGGCTCGCCGCCTTGAACTTGTCGTACATCAGCGAGGTCAGCGTCGAGCCCGGGACGTACTCGCTCGCCCTTGCCGCCGTTGGCCGTGGCGTCCCACCTGTAGTCGCCCGCGAGTTCCCAGATCATCGCGCCGCCGGCGCCCTGGTCGACGATGTAGTCCGCCTTGGCGCCCACCGACTGCTCGTCCTCGGTGGACAGGAACACCTTCTTGGTGTCGTTCCACAGCCACGGCGCCACCAGCGAGTTGCTGTAGTTGCGGGTGCAGCTGCCCCGCAGCGCCGTGTCGGTCACGCCGTACCCGGCCAGGTAGTCGGGCAGGATGCCCTTCTCCAGGTTCTTGGCGTGCCACATCGGGTTCGACCCGGCCGGGGACTCCTTGCCGGCGTCGTCCTTGTCGTTCCAGATGTTGTCGGTACAGCCCGTCCGGCCGGCACGCCGCGTTGTCGACCGCCGCCGACGCCTGCGAGGGCGCCGCACCCAGCGTCGCCATCACCAGCCCGGCCAACGAGGCCACCGCCAACGAGGCCGCACCGGCCCGGGCGGCGGAGCTCTTTCGGATCAACACTCGGTCCTCCAGGAGAGAGCGTCGGCGCATGCCCGTGGGGGAGCACGCACGTGGGGGTTCCAATTGGCGCCGAAGCTATGTGGTCTGGACCAATAGGTCGATAGGTCTGTACCAATTGGCAAACACTTCCCAAACCCCAGACGGGCCGCAACCCTTCCGCCCGCCGATCGTTGCCACACCGGAGAAGGGGGCTCACGAGCCCACAAGGGGAACAACCTTGCCGGTCAAGTACCCCCGCGAACTGCTCGCCGAAGCCGCAGCGGCCGCAACCACGCTGGACGAGATGCTGATCGCACTCGACCGCGAACCGAACCTCGACAGGCGGAAGTACCTTCGCCGCAAACTCACCGACCACGGAATCGACACCTCGCACTTCCGCCCGATCGGAACCGTCTACACCCGGGAAGTCCTCCAGGAGGCCGTCTCGGCGTCGCACGGCGTGGCCGGGGTCGTGCGATACCTCCGCCAGCGCCAGGCCGGCGGAACCCAGGCCCACATCGGACGGCGGATCAAAGCGTTCGACATCGACACCTCCCACTTCACAGGGCAGGCCCACAATCGGGGCAAGCACTCCCGTGCCCGGATCCCAGCCGCCGACCTCCTCACCCGGCGCACCCAGGGGGCCAAGCGGATCCCGGGCACACGAATCCGCACGGCGCTGACCGAGCTCGGCCGACCGGAGCAGTGCGAGGGCTGCGGTACGGGCCCCACATGGCGCGGACGGCCGATGACCCTGGAGGTCGACCACGTCAACGGCGACTGGTCGGACAACCGGCCCGACAACCTCCGGCTGCTCTGCCCCAACTGCCATGCCGTCACCGACACCTACTGCGGGCGGAACAAGAACGGGCGCAAGGCGCCGAATGAAATCGCGGTGTTCCCACCGGAAGCGAGGCCCTAGACTAGAGGCCAGGCGGCCTTGGCGGAGCTGGCAGTCGCGCCGGACTTAGGATCCGGTGGGGGAAACCCCGTGAGGGTTCGAGTCCCTCAGGCCGCACCAGCATTACACCTAAAAGTCGAAGGCCCGTCCCGAGAATGATCTCGGGGCGGGCCTTCGTCGTTTCGGACTTCCCGTCAGCCGATGAGGTCCTTGACCACCGGGGCGAGGGCGCGGAAGGCCTGGCCACGGTGGCTGATGGCGTTCTTCTCGTCGGCCGTCAGTTCGGCGCAGGTGCGGGCCTCGCCGAGGGGCTGGAGGATCGGGTCGTAGCCGAAGCCGCCGTCGCCGGCCGGGGTGGTGCGCAGGGTGCCGAGGAGGCGGCCCTCGACGACGCGTTCGGTGCCGTCCGGCAGTGCGAGGGCGGCGGCGCAGAAGAAGTGGGCGCCGCGGTGGGGTTCGGCGATGTCTGAGAGCTGGGCGAGCAGCAGGTCGAGGTTGGCGCGGTCGTCGCCGTGCTTGCCGGACCAGCGGGCGGAGAAGATGCCGGGTGCGCCGTTCAGGACGTCCACGCAGAGGCCGGAGTCGTCGGCGACGGCGGGCAGGCCGGTGGCGCGGGCGAGGGCGTGGGCCTTGAGCAGGGCGTTCTCGGCGAAGGTGACGCCGGTTTCGGGGACGTCCGGGATCTCGGGGTAGGCGTCGGCGCCGACGAGTTCGACGTCGAGCCCGGCGTCGCCGAGGATGGCGCGCAGTTCGGCGACCTTGTGCTGGTTGCGGGTGGCGAGGATCAGACGGGTGGACATATCGCCCACCCTACCGAGAGGACGGAACCGATCAGCCGGTGCAGACCGAGGTGAGGTTGCCCGCGGCGTCGCCGAGCGGCTTGAGGTCGGGGGCCTGCTTCTTGTCGACGGCCTGCTGGACCTTGTCGGCCTGCTTCTGCAGGTCGCTCACGGCCTTGGCGACGTCGGTGTTCTTGGAGTTCCTGCCGATCTGGTCGAGGTCGCCCCTGAGCTTCTGGAGCGCCTTCCCCCCGGCGGCCGAGTCGTTGCTGGAGTTGTCGTAGGCCTTGGCGAGGTCGGCGATGTCGCCGGTGACCTTGACGGCGGTGTTGCCGCAGTCGATGGCCTTCTGGGCGGCGGAGCAGCTGACCATGCTGAGCGGGAGGATCGCGATCAGTCCGGCCACGGCGAGGGCGGCGGGGCGGGCGATGCTCGACGGCATCCGGTCCTCCTGGTGGGCGGGGGTTCCGTGGGGAGGGACGCGCGCCACCGGGTGCGCGGTTCCCGCAGCGAGGGCGCTGCGGGAACCGTACGGGCTACGGGCCGGGCGTGTACAGCGGGCCGCACACGTGTCCAGGGAGGGGGTTCAGCCCTCCAGGGCCTTGCGCTGGATCTCGTCGAGCTCGGCGCAGCCGAGGGTGCCGAGGTCGAGGAGCTGGTTGAGCAGGTCGCGGTCGAAGGGGGCGCCTTCGGCGGTGCCCTGGACCTCGACGAAGCGGCCGTCGGCGGTGCAGACGATGTTCATGTCGGTCTCGGCGCGCACGTCCTCCTCGTACTGGAGGTCGAGCATGGGGACGCCGTCGATGATGCCGACGCTGACGGCGCTGACGCCGCCGGTGATGGGCTGGCCCTTGGCGCGCAGCAGCTTGCGTTCGCGGGCCCAGGAGACGGCGTCGACGAGGGCGACGTAGGCGCCGGTGATGGCGGCGGTGCGGGTGCCGCCGTCGGCCTGGAGGACGTCGCAGTCGAGCACGATGGTGTTCTCGGCGAGGGCGCGGTGGTCGACGACGGCGCGCAGGGAGCGGCCGATGAGCCGGCTGATCTCGTGGGTGCGGCCGCCGATGCGGCCCTTGACGGCTTCGCGGTCGCCGCGGGTGTTGGTGGCGCGCGGGAGCATGGAGTACTCGGCGGTGACCCAGCCTTCGCCGCTGCCCTTGCGCCAGCGCGGGACGCCTTCGGTGACGCTGGCGGTGCACAGCACCTTGGTGTCGCCGTAGGAGATGAGGACGGAGCCTTCGGCGTGCTTGCTCCAGCCCCGCTCGATGGTGATGGGGCGGAGCTGGTCGGGGGTGCGGCCGTCGATGCGTGACATAGCCACTGAGCGTAGCCGCTCGGATCCGGGTGCCCGGACACGCCTCGGCCCGCCGTCCCCCTGAGCGGGTCGGCGGGCCGTGGGCGGTGGAGCCCGGGTGGCTCAGCTCACATCATGTCCTCGATGTCGGCGGCGATCGGGTCGGCGTCGGTGCCGATGACGACCTGGATCGCGGTGCCCATCTTGACGACGCCGTGGGCGCCGGCGGCCTTGAGGGCGGCCTCGTCGACCAGGGCGGCGTCCTTGACCTCGGTGCGCAGGCGGGTGATGCAGCCCTCGACCTCTTCGATGTTGTCGATGCCGCCCAGACCGGCGACGATCTTCTCAGCCTTGCTGGCCATCTGATTCTCTCCCTCTGTCTCGGCCCGTCGGCGGCTCTGCCGGGTGCCGTCCTGCGCTGTGCTGGGGTCCTCGACCGTCGGGTGGTGAGGTCCGTGCCGGTGGCTGACGCGGGTTCAGCTGCGGTCGCGCTGCCGGGCAGCGCGACCAGCATGACCCGAGCCGGTCCGGTCTGCCACGTTAGTCCACTTTTGGCCCATTCCGCCGCGCAGGCTCCGGACCGCCGCCCGAGGATGACGATCAGCGGGGCTCGCGTTCCGGTGTCCGGCCTGCGTCCCAAAGTGGTCTACACCAATATATGTGTACTCCGACGAACGCAGGAACGACCCCGGGTGTTCCCGAGCCCCGCCCGAGGGTCCCGCACCGGGTCTCCCGACGGCAACCTCGCTCGGAGGGCGGATGATGAGCTCGGCAGGCGCCACGGCTCCGCAGACCACGTGGTGGCACACCTTCTACGGCGGGCTCCAGAAGATGGGCCGCTCGCTGCAGCTGCCGGTCGCGGTGCTGCCCGCGGCGGGCATCCTCAACCGGCTCGGCCAGCCGGACGTCTTCGGCAAGGACGGTCTGGGCTGGACGGACGTCGCCAAGGTGTTCGCGGCGGCCGGCGGCGCCCTGCTCGACTCCGCGCTCGGCCTGCCGATGCTGTTCTGCATCGGGGTGGCGATCGGCATGGCCAGGAAGGCGGACGGCTCGACCGCGCTGGCGGCCGTGGTCGGCTTCCTCGTCTACTACAAGGTCCTGCACGCCTTCCCGGAGAACTGCAAGCCACCGACCGTTCTGGTCAGCGACCAGTGCGTGGACTACAGCTCGGCGAAGGCGGCCGGCGCGACGTACCAGAACCCGGGGGTGCTGGGCGGCATCCTGATCGGCCTGATGTCGGCCTGGCTGTGGGTGCGCTTCCACCGCACCAAACTCGTCGACTGGCTCGGCTTCTTCAACGGCCGCCGTCTCGTGCCGATGATCACCGCCCTGGTCGGCATGCTGACCGCGGTCGTCGCGCTGTGGGTGTGGCCGCCGATCGGCCGCGGCCTGAACGACTTCTCGCAGGACCTCGCCGATCTCGGCGCGGGCGGCGCGGGCATCTTCGGCGTCTTCAACCGCGCGTTGCTGCTGATCGGTATGCACCAGCTGCTGAACACCTTCGTCTGGTTCCAGTTCGGCGAGTTCACGAAGGCCGACGGCACCATCGTGCACGGCGACATCCCGCGTTTCCTGGCGGGGGACCCGACGGCCGGCCAGTTCCAGTCCGGATTCTTCCCGATCATGATGTTCGCGCTGCCCGCCGCGGCACTCGCGATCGCCCACTCGGCCAAGCCGCACCGCCGCAAGGAGATCTACGGCCTGATGCTCTCGGTCGGCCTGACCTCTTTCGTCACCGGCGTCACCGAGCCGATCGAGTACTCCTTCGCCTACGTCGCCCCGGCCCTGTACGGCGTGCACGCGCTGCTGACCGGCGCCTCGATGGCGGTCACCTGGGGGCTCGGGGTGCACGACGGCTTCAGCTTCTCGGCCGGCCTGATCGACTACGTCATCAACTGGGGGCTGGCCACCAAACCGTGGCTGATCATCGTCATCGGACTGGGCTTCGCCGCGGTGTACTACGGGCTCTTCCGCTTCATCATCGTCAAATTCGACCTGAAAACCCCGGGGCGCGAGGACGAGACGGAGGTGGAGGACGTCACCAAGGCCTGAATTCCGGCCGCAGGCACCAATCCGCAATGGCCCCAGGACCCGCCGGTCCGGGAGCCATCGGCATTTCCGGAAAGGACCGAATTCCCTGTCCGCGGCCCGTGGAAAAGGTAATTCGGTCGCGATCCACCCGGCTGGAGGCGGTCCGGACGGGTGCCGACCACGGGTGGTGGGACGTCCCATCGGCACGTCCGCGACCCTCCGGTCACTCTCAGCAGCCGCCGCACGCACCGGCAAGGGCCGGACCGTCCGGCCCCGACCCCGCGCACCCCGCCGCGCCCCGGGCGGCGCACGGGCTCCGCGCTTTTTGTTGCGCAAATAGCCAAAATCACAATCGCGACTGAAATCATGATCGTCGCTCCGCGACTAGGTTTCGATTTCATAGCGCTTCCCGGTGGCGGCGCTATCCGGGGTTCCCCGACTTCTCCACCCGTGCTACAAAACTGGTCTACACCACGTGTGGTGTAGACCAGTTCGCGGTCCGGCCCCGTGTGCCTTCCCCCGACCGACCGCCATGCCGTTAGGAACCCACCCCCATGAGTCAGTCTGCGCAGGCACCGGCGCCCGCCAAGGCTCCGACGCCGATCCAGAAGTTCGGCAACAGCGTCCTTCCCGGCCTCCAGAAGGTCGGCCGCAGCCTCCAGCTGCCGATCGCCGTCCTCCCGGCCGCCGGTCTGCTGGCGCGCCTGGGCCAGCCCGACGTCCATGAGAAGTGGCACTTCCCCGCGAAGCTCGTCGAGGTCTTCGGCGCCGCGGGCACCGCCGTCACCGGCGCGCTGCCGCTGCTGTTCTGCGTTGGCATCGCGATCGGCTACGCCAAGAAGGCCGACGGTTCCACGGCGCTGGCCGCGCTGGTCGGTTACCTGGTGTTCAAGAACGTCCTGACCGCGTTCCCGGCGCACGGCACCGTCACCGAGGCCCTCCCGGCGGGCAAGCCACAGGACCCGGGCGTGCTCGGCGGCATCGTGGTCGGTCTGCTCGCGGCCATCCTGTGGCAGCGGTTCCACCGCACCAAGCTGGTCGACTGGCTCGGCTTCTTCAACGGCCGACGCCTGGTGCCGATCATCATGGCCTTCGTCGGCACCGGCCTGGGCGTCATCTTCGGCCTCGGCTGGCAGCCCATCGGCGACGCGATCTCGCACGTCAACAACGGCCTGGTGGGCGCGGGCGCGGTCGGCGCCGGTCTGTTCGGCCTGATCAACCGCGCGCTGATCCCGATCGGCATGCACCAGTTCGTCAACACGTACGCCTGGTTCCAGACCGGTGACTACACCGACGCCCACGGCACCGTCGTCCACGGCGACATCAACCGCTTCCTGGCGGGCGACCCGACCGCCGGCCAGTTCCAGGCCGGCTTCTACCCGATCATGATGTTCGCACTGCCGGCCGCCGCCCTCGCGATCGCCCACTGCGCCCGCCCCGAGCGCCGCAAGGCCGTCACGGGCATGATGATCTCCATCGCGCTGACCAGCTTCGTCACCGGCGTCACCGAGCCGATCGAGTTCACCTTCCTGTTCATCGCCCCGGCCCTGTACGCCATCCACGCCGTACTGACCGCCGTCTCGATGGCCCTCACCTGGGCGCTCGGTATCCACCACGGCTTCAGCTTCTCGGCCGGCCTGATCGACTACACGATCAACTTCAGCCTGGCCAAGAACCCACTGCTGATCATCCCGATCGGCCTGGCCTTCGCGGCGATCTACTACTTCGTGTTCCGCTTCGCGATCACCAAGTTCAACCTCAAGACCCCCGGTCGCGAGGACGACGCCGAGATCGAGGACATCACCAAGGCCTGACGCCCGTCCCGGCCGCTCCGAAGGCCCCGCCCACCGCCGCTCCCCCGGCGGCCGGGCGGGGCCTTCGGCATGTCCGGTGAGCGGAAACGGCGGTTGACGAACCGACGGACGCCCTGGTCAACTGAAGCGGTGTACCCCTCGTGCCCGCTGGTGACCCGCAGCCACATCGACTTCGGTCGTGTGTGGTCCGCGGCGTGTCGCGGCTGAGCCGACCCCTCGCCACGCCGCCGCCCGGCTGAGTCCCCGCCCGGCGCCGGCCGTCCTCCTCCCCTCTCCGCGCGGCCGCGCTCGTCCGTACCCGCACCCGAACGCGGGTGCCGGTACGGCTCCTGCCGCTGTCCGCGCGCATCCGCACGAGGAAAGCCAGGCCCGTCATGCCCCGCCAGTTGCACCTCTCCGCCGCCATCGACGCCGCCGCGGACGCTGCCACCGACAGCCCCCGCCACCTCGACCCCGGCCACTACGCCGCGCTCGCCCGCCTCGCCGAGCGGGCTGGCCTGGACTTCGTCACCCTGGACGACTCCTTCACCGCCGAACCCAGCCGCCCCGACGCGCTCGCCACCCTCGCCCGGATCGCCCCGCTGACCTCGCGGATCGGCCTGGTGCCCACTGTCACCACCACCCACACCGAGCCCTTCCACACCTCGATCTCGCTCAACACCCTGGACTGGGTCAGCGGCGGCCGGGCCGGCTGGCTGGTCGGCGTCTCCACCACCGAGGCCGAGGCGAAGGCCTTCGGCCGCCGCCCGGTCGCCCCCGAGGACGAGCTGTGGGCCGAGGCGGCCGACGCCGCCGAGGTCGCCGCCCGGCTCTGGGACAGCTGGGAGGACGACGCGGAGATCCGCGACACCGCCACCGGCCGGTTCATCGACCGCGACAAGCTGCACTACATCGACTTCGAGGGCCGGCACTTCTCGGTCCGCGGGCCCTCCATCACCCCGCGGCCGCCCCAGGGCCGCCCGGTGGTCGCGGTGCCGGTGGCCGCCGGCGACCTCGCCCGGGACGCCTCCCCCGGCGGCCGGGCCCGGGTCGCCACCGCCATCCGGTACGCCGACGTCGTGCTGCTCGACGCCCCTGACCGGGCCGCTCGGCTGACCGCCGCCACCGAGCTTCGGCTGCGCTCCGGCGAACACCTGCGCATCCTCGCCCGGCTGGACTCCGCCCTGCCGGACCGGGCCGCCGAACAGCGGCTGCTCGCCGAACTCACCGCCACCGGCACCGGCGTGGACGGCTTCCACCTCGTCCCCGCCGAACCCGAACGCGACCTGGCCGCACTCGCCGAGCGGATCGCCCCCGCCCTGCGCGACGCCGGACTGCTGCGCACCGGGTACCCCGGCCGCACCCTGCGCGACCACCTCGGCCTGCCCCGCCCGGCCAGCCGCTACGCCGGCGCCGGCAACGCCACGGCCACCGCCACCGCCACCGCCACCGCCACCGCCACCGCCCGACCGACCACCGCCACCGCGCTTGCCGAGGTGACCCGATGACGGACCGTCCGCTCAAGCAGGTCCACCTCGCCGCGCACTTCCCCGGCGTCAACAACACCACGGTGTGGAGCGACCCGGCCTCCGGCAGCCACATCGAGTTCGACTCCTTCCGCCACCTCGCACAGACCGCCGAGCGCGGGAAGTTCGACTTCTTCTTCCTCGCCGAGGGCCTGCGGCTGCGCGAGACCAAGGGCCGCATCCACGACCTGGACGTGGTCGGCCGCCCCGAGTCGATCACCGTGCTGAACGCCCTCGCCGCCGTCACCGAACGGATCGGCCTGGCCGCCACGGTGAACGCCACCTTCAACGAGCCGTACGAACTCGCCCGCCGCTTCGCCTCCCTGGACCACCTCTCCGGCGGCCGCGCGGCCTGGAACGTGGTCACCTCCTCGGACGCCTTCACCGGGGAGAACTTCCGCCGCGGCGGCTACCTGGACCGCGCCGACCGCTACACCCGGGCCGCCGAATCCGTGCAGCTGGCAAGGGAGTTCTGGGATGCCGGGGAGGAACCGGTACGGCACCGCGGCCCCCAGTTCGAGGTCGAGGGCCGGCTCTCGCTGCCCCGCCCGCCGCAGGGCCACCCGGTGGTCATCCAGGCCGGCGACTCCGCCGAGGGCCGGGAGTTCGCCGCCGCCACCGCCGACGTCGTCTTCAGCCGGCACTCCGACTTCGCCGCCGGCCGGGCCTTCCACGCCGACGTCAAGGGCCGGTTGGCCGGCTACGGGCGGAAGCCGGACGAGCTGAAGATCATGCCGGCCGCCACCTTCGTCCTCGGCGACACCGACGCCGACGCGGCCGAGCGCGCCGCCGAGGTCCGCCGGGCCCAGGTCAGCCCGCAGACCGCGATCGCCTTCCTGGAACAGGTCTGGGGCGTCGACCTCGCCGACCACGACCCGGACGGGCCGCTGCCGGTCGTCGACCCGGATCCGGACAGCGCGCTGGTCCAGGGCCGGGTCCGCATCCCCGACCCGGTGGGCACCGCCGAACGCTGGCGCGCCCTGGCCGCCGAGAAGGGGCTGAGCAGCCGTGAGCTGGTCATCGAGGTGACCGGCCGGCAGTCCTTCATCGGCTCGCCCGCCACCGTCGCCGAGCGGATCGACCACTTCGTGCAGCAGGACGCGGGCGACGGCTTCATCCTGGTCCCGCACCTCACCCCGGGCGGTTTGGACGAGTTCGTCGACCGGGTCGTACCGCTGCTCCAGGAGCGCGGGGTGTTCCGCGCCGACTACACCGGCCCGACCCTGCGCGACCACCTCGGCCTGCCGCTCCCCGAGCGGCGCTGAGACGGTCAGACCTCGTACACCGCACCGGCCCGGGCCAGCTCGACCGGGCCGGCGTAGGTGGCGGCCGCGTCCCGGCGGTTGCGCTCGGCGTCGGTCCACGGCGGGATGTGGGTGAGCACGAGCCGACGGGCCCCGGCGGCGGTGGCGTGCTCGCCGGCCTCCCGGCCGTTGAGGTGGACGGCCTGGTAGGTGTCCCGGCCGTCGAGGTACGCGGCCTCGCAGAGGAACAGGTCGGTGTCGCGGGCGAGTTCCACCAGTGCGGGGCTCTCACCGGTGTCGCCGGAGTAGACCAGCGAGCGGCCGCCGTGCTCCAGCCGGAAGGCGAAGGCGTCGACGGGGTGGTTGACCTGGGTGGCGGAGACCCGGAACGGGCCGAGTTCGAAGCTGCCCGGGGTGAGCGTGCGAAACTCGAACACCTCCTTCATTCCGGGGTTTTCGGGCATGTCGTAGGCGCGGGCGAGGCGCTCGGCGGTGCCCGCCGGGCCGTACACCGGCAGCAGGTCGGGGCAGCCCTCGGCACGGTAGTTGCGGGCGACCCAGTAGGCGCACAGGTCGACGCAGTGGTCCGCGTGCAGGTGGCTGAGCAGGACGGCGTCGACCTCGTAGAGGCTGGTGTACTTCTGCAGTGCGCCGAGGGCGCCGTTGCCGAGGTCCAGCACCACCCGGTAACCGTCGGCCTCGACCAGGTAGCTGGAGCACGGCGAGTCGGCGGACGGGAAGCTCCCCGAGCACCCCACCACGGTCAGTTTCATTCGAGCCCCTCCGCCCCGACACGTCCTGGCTGCTGCTGGGCTGCTCTCCATGCAGTGGGAACGGCATGGAGAACAGCATGGAAAACGGCAGGCCGGGCCGGTGTACCGGCCGGGAGCACTGCGTTGGTGTGTCGAGGGTAAGGGCGGAGCGGCACTTTGCCCCCGTCCCCGTGCCGGGCTGTGGCTGGAATCACCCAGACCGCCGGGGCGGGGGCGGCGCGGTGGGTTCAGCGGTGCCGGGGGCGGTTGCGGGCCCAGGAGCGGATGGTCCCGGGGTACCAGCGGGGGTGGCCGCTGCCGTCGGTCACGTCCGGGTCGGGCAGCAGTCCGTGCCGACGGTAGTTGCGCACGGTCTCGGGCCGGACGTTGATGTGCCGGGCGATCTCGGCGTACGACCAGAGTTCGGGATCTTCCACGAAGGCACCTCCGGGGGGACGGGGGCGGACGTTCGTGAGGCAGCCTTGCCGGACCGCACCGGGGCGTAGCCGACCGAACGGCCGTCGTGGCGGTTCCGTGACGAACCGGGAGCAATACGCGGACAATTGCCCGGCCGTCACGGCCGCCACGGTGGTGGCGTTCACCCCCGGCCCGGTACGGTTCGCCGCATGACTGGTATCTGGGTGGTCCTGGCCGTGGCGGGCGTCGCCGTCCTGGCGGCCGTCGCGGCGGCTCTGGCGAGGCGCACCCGGCCGGCCGCGCGCCCGACCGGCCCGACCGGCCCGCGGCCGCGCCCGGGCACCAAGGCCGGCCCGGAGCCGCAGGAGATCTGGTGGGCGGAGGTGCCGTTCGAGGACGGCCCGGGCTCCAAGGACCGCCCCTGCCTGGTGCTGCGGGTGCACGGCCGGGCCGCCACCGTCGCGAAGATCACCAGCAAGCACCACGCCGAGCGACCTGGCGTACTGCCGCTGCCGCCCGGTTCGGTGGGCGACCGGCAGGGCCGGACCAGCTGGCTGGAGACCGACGAGCTGCGCGAGGTGCCGCTGTCGGCCTTCCGCCGCCGGGCCGGCACGGTGGACCGGCAGGTCTGGGCCCGGGCCCAGCGGGCCCTCCAGCGGAGTTAGGGCAGGAGCTCTCGGCCCTGCAGCGGGATGGTCACGCCCGGAGCCGGCCCTGCAAGCGGAATCGTCAGGCCCAGAGCTGGCCCTGCAGCGCCTCGACCGCCGCCTCGGTGGACTCGGCGGTGTAGATGCCGGTGGACAGGTACTTCCAGCCGCCGTCGGCGACCACGAAGACCACGTCCGCGCGCTCCCCGGCGACCGCCGCCCTGCGGCCGACGCCGAGCGCGGCGTGCAGGATGGCGCCGGTCGAGATGCCCGCGAAGATGCCTTCCTGCTGGAGGAGTTCGCGGGTGCGGCGGACGGCGTCGGCGGAGCCGACCGAGAAGCGGGTGGTGAGCACCTCGGCGTCGTACAGCTCGGGCACGAAGCCCTCGTCGAGGTTGCGCAGCCCGTACACCAGGTCGTCGTAGCGCGGTTCGGCGGCGACGATCTTCACGCCGGGGACCTTCTCGCGCAGGTAGCGGCCGACGCCCATCAAGGTGCCGGTGGTGCCGAGGCCGGCCACGAAGTGGGTGACGGTCGGCAGGTCGGCGAGGATCTCGGGGCCGGTGGTGGTGTAGTGGGCGCCCGCGTTGTCGGGGTTGCCGTACTGGTAGAGCATCACCCAGTCGGGGTGCTCGGCGGAGATCTCCTTGGCGATCCGGACGGCGGTGTTGGAGCCGCCGGCGGCCGGGGAGGAGATGATCTCGGCGCCCCACATCCGGAGCAGTTCGCGCCGTTCCTCGCTGGTGTTCTCGGGCATCACGCAGACCATCCGGTAGCCCTTGAGCTTGGCGGCCATGGCGAGCGAGATTCCGGTGTTGCCGCTGGTGGGCTCCAGGATGGTGCAGCCGGGGGTGAGCCGGCCGTCGGCCTCGGCGCGCTCGATCATGTGCAGCGCGGGGCGGTCCTTGATCGAGCCGGTGGGGTTGCGGTCCTCCAGCTTGGCCCAGAGGTTCACCAGGCCCCCGTCGTTGCCGGGGACGGCGGCGGACAGCCGCGGCAGGCGGACCAGCGGGGTGTTGCCGACGGCTTCGAGCGGACTGTCGTATCGCAAGGGGGCCTCCGGCCACGGCGGTGAGGGTGAAGAGGGGCGGCTCCCCCGCCACCGGGAGGGGGAGCCGGGAGTCCTAGCGGGCGCCGCCGGCCACGGCGGGCAGGATGGTGACGCTGTCGCCGTCGGAGAGGGCGGTGGAGATGCCCTCCAGGAACCGGACGTCCTCGTCGTTCAGGTAGACGTTGACGAAGCGGCGCAGCTCGCCGCCCTCGACCAGACGGGCGGCGATGCCCGGGTGGCGGGCGTCGAGGTCGGTGAAGAGTTCCCCGAGGTTGCTGCCGTTGCCCTCGACGGCCTTGGCGCCGTCGGTGTAGGTGCGGAGGATGGTCGGGATGCGGACCTCGATGGCCATGGGGTGCGCTCCTGTGCGAGTCGTGGAGGTGAGTGGGCCGCAGCGGGCGCGGCGGGGCGGAGGGTGCGCGGGGCTCGACGCCGCCGGGGAGGCGGCGGGGCCCGGGCGGGGCGGCTCTCAGCGCGAGCGCGCGGGCGTGCCGGGACAGATCGCGCCGGCGTGCCGGCACAGGTCGATGTGCAGGCGCGCCACGAGCCGGGTGCCCGGGGCCTGGTTGCTCACATCGACGGAACGCATGGGCTCATCGTATAGATTCCCGGGCCCGCTCCGACATGCCCGTCTCGTGATCCGGATGTTGTCGTTTCCGATGCTGAGACGACGGGGCCCGCCGACCGCTCGCTGCGGGTCGGCGGGCCGGGTCCAGGGGGTGCCGGTCAGGCCGGGTAGGCCTCGACGACCTGGACGTCTTCCTCTGTGATCTCGCCGTCCACGATGCGGAACGAACGGAACTGGTAGGGGTCGTCCTCACCGTTGCCGTCGGCGGTGGAGACCAGGACGTAGTGGGCGAACGGCTCGGAGGCGTAGCTCACGTCGGTGCGGGAGGGGTAGGCCTCGGTGGCGGTGTGCGAGTGGTAGACGATCACCGGCTCCTCGTCCAGGTCGTCCATCTCGCGGTAGAGCTTGAACAGGTCGCCCGAGTCGAACTCGTAGAAGGTGGGCGAGCGGGCCGCGTTGAGCATCGGGATGAACCGCTCGGGCCGGCCGGTGCCGGCCGGTCCGGCGACCACGCCGCAGGCCTCGTCCGGGTGGTCGGCGCGGGCGTGGGCCACGATCCGGTCGCGGATCTCTCGGGTGATGGTCAGCATGGGGTCAGGATAGACACGCCCCGGCGGCTGTCCGCCGGGGCGTCCGAAGCGCGGTCAGCGGGCGTCCACGTTTCCGCTGCGGGCGTCCTCGCCCCCGGCGTGCAGGTGGTCGTGGGCGAGGCCGTGGACGGCCTGGGGGTTGCGGCGCTTGATCACCTGGTAGCCGATCACCAGCAGCAGGGCCCAGCCCGGGAAGACGTACAGCGAGATCCGGTTGTCCTTGTCCAGCCCGATCAGCACCACGACCAGCGCCAGGAAGGCGAGGGCGGCCCAGCTGACCCAGGCGCCGCCGGGGGCCTTGAAGGTGGGCGGCGGCAGGTGGCCGGCCCGCCAGGCCTTGCGGTAGCGGATCTGGGAGATCAGGATCATCGCCCAGGTCCACAGCCCGCAGACCGTGGCGACCGAGGTGATGTACTCGAACGCCCGCGCCGGGACGAGGTAGTTGAGCACCACGCCGGCGCCCATCAGCAGGCAGGACAGGGTGATCGCGACGGCCGGAGTGCGCCGGCTGTTGAGCTTGGTGAGCTGCCCGGGGGCCTGGCCGCGCAGGGCGAGGTCGCGCAGCATACGACCGGTGGAGTACATCCCGGAGTTGCAGGAGGAGAGCGCGGCGGTGAGCACCACGAAGTTGATGATGCCGGCGGCGGCCGGTATGCCGATCTTGCCGAAGGCGGCGACGAACGGGCTGACGCCGGGCTGGAACTCGGTCCACGGCACCAGCGAGAGGATGACCACCAGGGCGCCGATGTAGAACAGCGCGATGCGCCAGGGCAGGGTGTTGATGGCGCGCGGCAGGGTCTTCTCGGGGTTCTCGCTCTCGCCCGCGGTGACGCCGACGAGTTCGACGCCCAGGTAGGCGAACATGACGATCTGCAGGGTCATCACGGTGGCCCCGATGCCCTTGGGGAAGAAGCCGCCGTCCTGCCACAGGTGGGAGATCGACGCCGTGTCACCGGCCTTGCTGAAGCCGAGCGTCAGCACGCCGATGCCGATCAGGATCATGCCGATGATGGCGGTGACCTTGACCATGGAGAACCAGAACTCGATCTCGCCGAACAGCTTCACCGAGATCAGGTTGGCCGCGTAGAGGACCACCAGGAAGGTCAGCGCGCTGGCCCACTGGGGTATGCCCGGTGCCCAGAACTTGACGTAGACGGCGGCGGCGGTGGTCTCGGCCATGCCGGTGACGACCCAGAACAACCAGTACGTCCAGCCGGTGACGTAGCCGGCGAAGGGCCCGAGGAACTCGCGGGCGTACTCGGCGAAGCTCCCGGACACCGCGCGGTAGGTGAGCAGCTCGCCGAGGGCCCGCATGATCGCGAAGATCACCAGGCCGGCCACCGCGTAGGAGAGGATCAGGCTCGGTCCGGACTTGGAGATGGCGGTGCCGGCACCGAGGAAGAGGCCGGTGCCGATCGCGCCGCCGATGGCGATCATCTGGATCTGGCGGCTGCCCAGCCCCCGCTCGTAGCCCTCCTCGTCCGGTTTCGCATCGACCACCTGGTCGTACGTCTGCTCGGCCATGGTCACCGTCCTGGGTGGGTCTCGTTTGTGGGGGAAAGTCGTACCACGCACGATCCGAATAGCGGTGTCATCTGAGCGATATTTGAGCATGTCCTATTATATTTTGCCCGTTTTATGCAAGAATGCCCCGGCCAATCGTCCACATGCTGGACGGAACGGCCGGGGCGTGCCCGGAAGCGGGCAGGATCACCCGGGAGAGTGGGGCGGAAACCGCCCGGACTCAGTCGGTGATCGCCTCCAGCAGCGACTCCTGGAGCGCACCCAGCCACAGGTAGGCCATCACCAGCGGCTTGCGCTCGTCGCCGTCCGGCAGCTCGTAGAGGCCCTGCTCGTCCTCCTCGGAGACCTCCAGCCGCACCCCGAGGGTCAGCCGCAGGTCGTTCAGCGCACCCAGCCAGTGCAGGCAGTCGGCGGCGGCCAGCTTCAGCACCCCGGCGCCGCCGAGGCCGTCCAGCGCCCGGACCACCTGCAGCGCGTCGTCCCGCTTGCGGGCCCTCAGGTCGAGCTCGGTGTAGCGGCGGAACTCGGCGGCGGCGGCACGGGTCTCCTCGTCCTGCGGCGCGGCGGGGCCACCGTAGGCGTCCGGGAAGAGCCGGGCCAGCGCCGGGTCGGCGGGCGCCTCGGACGGCCCCTCGGCGAACAGCGCCGCCAGCGGGTCGTCGCCGTCGTCCCCGCCCGGGCCCGGACCGATCAGCTCCAGCATCTGCACTTCCAGCGACCGCAGGATGGAGGCCTCCACCTCGTCCAGCGCGATCGCCGCGCCACCACCGCCGGCGCTCTCGAACAACCCAGCCATCTGTATCGGTCAGCCCGTCTTCGTCGTCTTCGGCCGCGCCGCCGGACCGGCGGGCGGTCAGTCACTGTGCGCCGGATGGGCGGTCAGTCGTGCTGCAGCGTCGCCCACAGGCCGTAGCCGTGCATCGCCTGGACGTCCCGTTCCATCTCCTCGCGGGAGCCACTGGAGACCACCGCCCGGCCCTTGGTGTGCACGTCCATCATCAGCTTCCGGGCCTTGTCCTTCGGGTACCCGAAGTAGGCCTGGAACACGTACTGGACGTAGCTCATGAGGTTGACCGGGTCGTTGTGCACGATGGTCACCCAGGGCGTGTCCGGCTCGGTCACCGGTTGTCCTTCGACCTCCGGGCGCTCGATCTCCACGGGCGCGACACTCACCGCCGGGCCTCCTCGTTGCACACTCGTCCGTAACTCCTCATGGCCCATGCTGCCATCCGGGGGACACCCGGGCGATTCCGGCCCGGCCCCCGGGACGAGAAATCGTCACTCTGACGCTAAGTGGTAGTAGCATCATCTCCATGGACGCCACTTCAGTGCGCGCGGCCGGGTCGACCGCGCTCCTCACCGACCGCTACGAGCTCACCATGCTGCAGGCCGCCCTGCGCAGCGGGGCCGCGCACCGCCGCTCCGTCTTCGAGGTGTTCACCCGACGCCTGCCCAGCGGCCGCCGGTACGGCGTCATGGCCGGCACCGGCCGGGTGCTGGACGCCGTCGAGAACTTCCGCTTCGAGACCCCCCAGCTGGACTGGCTGTCCGACCAGGGCGTCGTCGACGACGACACCCTGCGCTTCCTCGCCGACTACCGCTTCCGCGGCGACATCCACGGCTACCCCGAGGGCGAGGTCTACTTCCCCGGCTCGCCGGTGCTCACCGTCGAGGGGAGCTTCGCCGAGACGGTGATCCTGGAGACGGTGATCCTCTCCATCCTCAACTTCGACTCGGCGGTCGCGGCCGCGGCCTCCCGGATGACGGCCGCCGCCGGCGGCCGTCCGGTGATCGAACTGGGCGCCCGCCGGGCCCACGAGCAGGCCGCCGTCGCCGCCGCCCGGGCCTCCTACGTGGCCGGTTTCGCCGCCACCTCCGACCTGGAGGCCGGCTACCTGCACGGCATCCCGACCACCGGCACCTCCGCGCACGCCTTCACCCTCGTGCACGACAGCGAGCGGGACGCCTTCCGGGCGCAGATCGAGTCGATGGGCCGGGGCACCACCCTGCTGATCGACACCTTCGACCTGCGCGAGGCCGTCCGCACCGCCGTCGAGGTGGCCGGGCCCGAGCTGGGTGCGGTCCGGATCGACTCCGGCGACCTCATCCTGGCGGCCCACCGGGTCCGCCGTCAGCTGGACGAGCTCGGCGCCGGCAAGACCCGGATCATCGTCACCTCGGACCTCGACGAGTACGCGATCGCCGCCCTGGCCGCCGCCCCGGTGGACGGCTACGGCGTCGGCACCAGCCTGGTCACCGGCAGCGGCCACCCGACCTGCGCGATGGTCTACAAGCTGGTCGCCCGCGCCGAGACCCAGGACGGCCCGCTGGTGCCGGTCGCCAAGCGCGCGGCCGGCGGCAAGACCAGCATCGGCGGCCGCAAGTGGGCCGCCCGCCGCCCGGACGCCGAGGGCGTGGCCGAGGCCGAGGTGATCGGCACCGGGCCGGTCCCGGACGAGCTGCGGCCGCACCTGACGCAGGTGCCGCTGGTGCTGGCCGGCGAGGCCGTCGGCCGCGAACCGCTGACCGCCGCCCGCGAACGGCACATCCGGGCCCGCGCGGCGCTGCCGCTGTCGGCCACCCAGCTCTCCAAGGGCGACCCGGTCATCCCCACCGAGCTGATCGGCTGATCCGCCGGTCCGCCGGGCCGCCGATGCGCTGGGTCCGCCGGTCCGCCGGTCCGCACCGAGGGCGTCCGCGCGGCCCGGCGGCCGGTCACGGGGGCCGTCGACGCCGCCCCGCGGGCGGCGGTCCGAAGACGGGCCCCAAGCCTTCCGCCGCCGCGCGCCACTCCCTAGAGTCAGCCGTAGAGTTCCCTGGAGTTCCTCCCGCGCCCTCCGGCGTTCGCGAGGGCCCCCACCACCGGGGCGCACCGCCCCCACATCCGAGGATGCGAGCCATGCACCGGGCACTGATCGTCGTCGACGTGCAGAACGACTTCTGCGAGGGCGGCAGCCTGGCCGTCGCCGGCGGCGCCGAGGTGGCCGCCGCCATCACCGACCTGATCGCCGAGTCCTCCCCCGGCTACCAGCACATCCTCGCCACCCGCGACCACCACATCGACCCGGGCGAGCACTTCTCCCCCGAGCCGGACTACGTCTCCAGCTGGCCGGTGCACTGCGTGGCCGGCACCGAGGGCGTGGGCTTCCACCCCAACTTCGCGCCCGCGGTGATCTCTGGGGCGGTCGAGGCGGTCTTCGACAAGGGCGCCTACTCGGCGGCCTACAGCGGCTTCGAGGGACTGGACGAGAACCGCCGCGGCCCGGTGGAGTGGCTGCGCGAGCGGCAGGTCGACGAGATCGACGTGGTCGGCATCGCCACCGACCACTGCGTACGGGCCACCGCCCTGGACGCCGCACGGGCCGGCTTCACCACCCGGGTGCTGCTCGACCTCACCGCCGGGGTGTCGCCGGATACCACCGCCGCCGCGCTGGAGGAGCTGCGGGCGGCCGGGGTCGAGCTGGTCGGCGAGCCGGTGGTCCGCCCGTCCTGAACCGTCCAGGAGGACGGGCGGCGCTCAGACCACCAGCAGCTCCACCACGTCCGTCCCGCCGGCCCGGTAGGCCTCGCGCAGCTCGCCGCCGACCGCCTCCGGCTCGGCGGCCAGCCGGGCACCGGAGACGTACACCACGCGGATGCCCAGGTACTCCATCCGGTGCTGCCCGCCGCGCACCCAGGCGGCCTCGCCCTCGCTGACGCAGCGCAGGTCCGAGTCCACCTCCACCGCGACACCGCGCTCCGGCCAGTAGAGGTCCGGGATGCCGATGTAGGTGCCGCCGCGCATCCGCAGCTCCGGAGCGGCCAGCGGGGCGGGCAGCAGCCACTCGTCCACCAGCCGGTCCACCTGCTCCAGGACGAAGTCCCGCTCGGCGGCGAGCAGTTCGTCCAGCGCGGCGCGCACCCGGGGTTCCCCGGTCAGCCCCGACTCGACCAGCTCGGTGGCCAACTCCCGTACCGTGCACCGGACCTCCGGGCGGGCGACGGCCTCGCGGAGCACCTCGCGCACCGGCACCGCCGCATTTCCGTCCGCCGTCCACTCGCACAGCGCGTCCGCGACCGCCCGGGCGACCGGCGCGCAGGCCAGGCCGTGCACCGAACGCGCCACCAACTCCCGCTCGGTGCGCAGGATCCGCACGTCGCCCGCGTCCTTGAGCCGGCGCTGACGGGGCACCAGGACGTCCACCCCGGTCACCGCGGGCAGCCGGGGCACCGAGGCGAAGCCGTACAGCGCCAGCGCGGCCGCACCGGTGATCACCGCGCCCTCGCGACGGCCCTCCTCCCGGCCGTTCTGCGCCGCGTACAGCAGCGCGGCCCACATCCGCTGCTCCGGAGTCGGCTCGCCGGACTGCAGCAGGTAGACCCTCGGCAGCAGCCGCTGCCAGGGGCCGCCCCGGCGGCAGTGCTCGGTGATGATCCGGGCCGGCACGCCCCGGGCGCGCAGCTGGCTCGCGGTGACGACGTTCTGCTGACGCTTCGCCAGCTCCTCGAGGGAAGGCGGCGGCGTGGGGATCCGGTAGCTCATGCGCCCACCTCGCTACGCTCGACGAGGGCATCCGACCATGCGCGCAACTCGATGATTCGCTCACTGCGTTCGCTCATGCCCACACCATCCCCAACCACCGCGACCCACGTGACAGAGGCTGACGCACTGTTACCCAACCGTCGCGAAACCGGGATCAGCCCGCACTAAAGTCCCCATACCCTTACTCATTTGGCGTAAATGACGTTCATATGGCTATCGGATCTGATCGAAAACGATCGTCGACCTGATCGCCTGACCCACAGTGATCAAGGGCATACGGCGAGGGACCCTCCGGGCGTCAATCGCACCTCCGGTATTGCCTAGGCTTACGACATGTCACGTGACGAGACCGCCGGCCTCCGCGCGGCCCAGCTCCGCCTCGGCCGTCTGCCCGGATACGTCCGCCGCCCGGACCCGGCGCGCCGCAGCGGCGAGAAGGGCCATACGTACAAGAAGGGCTGGGAGGTCCGCTTCACCGCCCGGAGCGAGGCCGAGATAGCAGAGATCCGCGACCTGGTGGTCGCCGCCGGGTTCGCCCCGGCCAGACCCTTCTTCAAAGGGCACCAACTGATCCAGCCGGTCTACGGCATGGCCGCCGTGCAGGCCTACCTGGCCGCCAGACAGGCGGCCGAGGAACACGCCGAGCGGATCGCGCTCGGCCGCCGACGGCGCGCGGCGGGGACGCACCCGGGCGCGACGCACACCGGAGGGGCGCACCCGGGCGGCGGGCACGCCCCCGGCACCTACGCGCCGGGCGGGCACGCCGCCGGGGCCCATGCGGCGGGCGGACACACCGCCGGGGCATCCGGCAACCACCGGTGCGAGCGCGAGGAGGCAGCCGCGGGGGCGGCAGCGGCAGCAGCGGCCCAGTTGGTCCGGCGCCGGGCCGTCGAGTCCTTCCCCGCCCAGGTCGAACGCGGCCACGCCGCAGACAACCTGGCCTCCCCGGCGGAGGCCCGCCCCAACTCCTGACCGGGCGGCCCCACGCCGCTCGGACCCGCGCCCCGGTCGCCGCGAGCCGCCGGGGCGCACTCGACGCGCCGCCCGCCGCCCCACCCCGGCGCAACCCCCGTCGTGAGTGCGGTTGCGCAGGCGGTTGTGCGCACGCGACTTCGCGCCCTGGGCGTGGACGCCGGCTCCGACAGGCCCTACGGTGGCACCTCAACTGCCCTGCGACCACTGCCGCGCCACACCCTCTGACCAGCTGCGACACGCTCGCACCGACGCCCCCGCACCACTGCGCAGCACTCCTGCGACCGGCCCCCGACCAGCCCCCGACCGGCAGTACCGCCGCCGCGCCGCACCGATCGCCAACGGAACCGGCCGAGCGTCGACGGGTTCCGGGCATTCCATCGGATTGGTCACCCAGTGCACCTAGGGCCTACCGTAGAGTGAGCACAGATGATCGACCCTCAGAAGTCCATCTCCCTTTCCGAGAAGACGAGATGACCAACCGTCACACGAGCGACGCCGATCCTCCCCCGGGGCCCGGTGAACCGGAGGACGTACCGCTGGAGTTCGCCGCCTTCTGCGAACTCCACCGCCCCCGGTACCTCAGCTACGCCCGGGTGTGGCTGACCGAGCACGCCCACGCGGCCACCGCCGTCCAGCAGGCGTTCGCAGAGATCGCCGTCCAGTGGCGGGAATTGCTCACCAGCCCGAACCCGACCGCGCTCGCCTGGCAGATCCTGCGCGGCACCGTCGCCGAACACACCCGGCGGGAGACCCCCGCGCCGGACCGCCACCCCGCCGACGACGACCTGGCCATCCTGCACTACGTCGTCGGCCTCGCCGCACCCGAGATCGCCGACGTCATCGGCACCGACACCGCCAGCGTCGCCGGACGGCTCCGGCGCACCATGCTGCACGAGGCCTCCGGCTGGTGACCCGCCCCGGCCGGGTCAGCCGCCCCAGTCACCCCAGCTGCCTCGATCACCCCGGCTGCCTCAGACCCGCTCGCCCGTCACGTCGAACAGGTGGTGGACCGGGTCATGGATCAGGTAGCGGGCGAAGGACTCGACGGTGAACCGCGCCCCGTCGCTACGGTCCCCGGTCCGCCGCCACTGCTCGCCCGACACCGCCTCGAACGCCGCCGCCAGCGCCTCCCCGGCCTCCGCCAGCTCCCCGGCCACCACCTGCGGCCGCTGCTCCCAGTAGCGTTCGGCGGCCGCCGTCTCGTCCTGGTCCCAGTTCGGGAAAAGCGGACCGTCCTGGTCGAGCATCAGGTCCAGCCGGACCAGGAACAACCGGAAGACGTCCCGGACGTGGCAGGCGTACTCCAGATCAGACCAGACCTCCGGGCTCCGCCGCCGGCGCAGCCCGTCCTCGTCCCCCGCCAGCACCGCCAGCCAGCTCCGCGCGTTGTCCCGGACCATCCCGGCGACGGCCGTGGCGGCCACCGCCGGGGTGTCCAAACCGCATTCGGGACAGGGGCGTTCCAGCACCCAGGTCCAGTCCTTGGTGTCGGGGACGATCGCGTCGGCGGGGCTCACATCGGCGGGGCTCGCGTGGTTCTCGGAAGTGCTCATGCGCCCAGCATCGCCGCCCCGCACCCCCGCCCACCAGCGGCAGGAACGTCAGCGACCACCGAAATACTGCCAGTAGCGCTCCCGGCCGCCCTCCGCTCCGGAACGACTCAGCGCTCCGCGCGCTCGTACTCCAGCCGGGCCGCCAGCAGGCTCCCCAAGTTCTCGCGGCTCCAGTCGCACATCGCGTCCATCGGCCCGAGCAGCGTCCGGCCCAGCGGCGTCAGCGCGTACTCCACCCGCGGCGGGTTCTCGGCGTACTCCGTGCGCACCACCGCGCCGTCCTGCTCCATCGAACGCAGCGACTCCGCCAGCACCTTCGCGGTGATGCCCGCCAACGGCACCCGCAACTCGGAGAAGCGGTGCGGCCCACCCTCCAGACAACGGATGATTCCGCCAGGCCCACTTCCGGCTGCCCAACACCGGCACGGACTGCACCGGGCAGTCGGCCGGGAAGAAATCCGCCGGCAGCGGCGCCGGCCCGGTCTGCGTCATCCGCCGACCGTACCCCGGCGGCCGGTTCCGTTGAAGCCGGTTCCGTTCAAGCCCGTTCCGCTCGGCCCGGTTCCACTGGCCCGGTTCCGGTCGGGCCGGTTCCGTTGAAGTAACCGGCACCCCCCGGTCTACCGTCACGGCAACGGCAGGCGACGCACCCGCCACCGACCCACCGGAGACCCCCATGACCAGCACGGAGCCCCGGCAGCAGCGCCGCGCGGACGTCATCCTCTACGGCGCGGGCGGACAGGTCGGCCGCGCCGTCGTCGCCGAGGCCCGCCGACGTGGCCTCACCGTCACCGCAGCCGTCCGCGACCCCGGCCGGGCCGGCGTCCCCCGCCTGCTCGGCGTCGGCGTCGCCACCACCCTCCAGACCGCCCCCGGCATCGCCGTCCACGACGACCCCGCGTTCCCCGAGGCCCACCGCACCTTCTCGCTCGGCCACACCGCCGCCCTCGACCTGCTCCACGCCTCCCCCGCCACCCTCGACTGGGTCGTCGTCACCCCGCCGATGGACCTCGACCGCACAGCCCCCGGCACCGGCCACTACCGGGTCGGCGGCCCCCACGTCCTCGGCTCCCGGATCGCCCAGGCCGACCTCGCCGTCGCCATCGTCGACGAACTCACCACCCCCGCCCACCACCGGGAACAGATCTCCGTCGCCGAGTAAATCCCTGCACGAACCGGCCCCGGCGGGCATCCTGGGCACCATGGCCACGGACCTCTCAGCCCTCGCGGTGAAACCCACCCTGCACGGCCCCACCGTCCGCCTCGTCCCCCTGGACGCCCGGCACACCGACCCGATGTGGGAACTCTGCACCGACCGGGAGACCAACCGCCTCACCGGCACCCGCACCACCTTCACCCGCGACCGCATCGCCCAGTGGTGCGCCACCCGCCGCGACCAGCCCGACCGGCTCGACCTCGCCGTCGAGGACCCCGCCACCGGCCGCTTCCTCGGCGACACCGCCCTCACCGACGTCGACCCGGACAACAACTCCGCGAGCTACCGGATCGCCCTCACCCCCGACAGCACCGGCCGCGGCATCGGCACCGAAACCACCCTGCTGGTCCTCCGCCACGCCTTCGCGACCGTCGGCCTCCACCGCGTCCACCTCGAAGTCTTCGAGTACAACGAACGCGCCGCCCGCGCCTACACCAAGGCCGGATTCGCCCACGAAGGCCGCGCCCGCCAGGCCCACCACTGGGACGACCGCTACTGGGACGTCCTCCACATGGCCGCCCTACGCGACGACTGGCTCAGCACTCACTGACCGGGCCCCCCGTACGGCGGCACGGCGGCGGCTGCCCGCTTACGGCGGCGCGCCGTCACCACGGCGGCCACGGACGCGCCGAGCACGACGGCACCGGCGGCCACGGCCGCGATCACCAGGCCGGTGTCGTCGCTGCCACCACCGCTGCCGGAGGCGGCTTCGGGTGCCACGGAGGGCTGGTCCGTCGCGTCGCTGTCCTCATCGATGTGCGGCGTGCCCTTCGACTCCGGCCGCTTCGCCAGTGGGTTGTCCTTCGGCCCGTTGTCCACGGCAGGGTTCGGATCCAGTGCCTTCGCGGGTGAGACGGTCCCGTAGCCGTAGTGATTGTTCGGCACCACTGTCCCGTTGGCGGGCGGGGTGGCCGACTTGATCATTCGGTTGATGACCTGACCGGCGGACAGGTTCGGGTACTTGGACCGGATCAGTGCGGCAGTGGCGGAGACGTACGCGGTGGCGTCAGAGGTGCCGTCTCCAGCTCCATAACTTGCTGAGGACTTGGCAGTTGCCCGGTAGACATCCGCACCGGGCGCGACGAACGTGATCTCAGGACCCGACGTGGACTTGCTCCACACGGCCCCCTTGGAGTCAACCGCACCGACGGCCACCACGCCTGGAAAGGCAGCCGGATATTCGACGTCCATATCAGCCCCGGTGTTGCCTGCAGCAGCGACCAGCACGACGTCCTTGGAAACCGCGTAGTTGACGGCCTTGCGCAAATTCGAATCGAAGCGGAAGTCCCTCCCCCCGAGAGAGATGTTCACGACCTTCGCACCATGGTCCACCGCATAGAGAATCGCGCCCGCGAATGCGGCCGGCTGAGGAGCGGAACCGTCACCATCCGTCCCCATCTTCACCGGAAGGATCTTCGCCTTCGGGGCCAGACCCATCACCCCTGCTTGTGCGCCGTGCCCGTGGCCCGCGATGAGGCTCGCCATCCCGGTACCGTGGCCATCAGTGTCCACGCGACCGTCCGTCTTGCCACCGGAGAAGTCAGCCCCTGATAGCACCTGCCCGGTCAGATCCTGGTGATCTTGATTCACGCCTGTGTCGATCACGCCAACGACCACGCCCTCACCTTGGCTGATCGGCCAGACTTTGGTCTCAGTCTCGAAGGTCTTCAGAGCCCACTGCTGGTCCCTGATCTGGTCAGCCGATGCCGAGGGTGCGGCAACGCTCCAAATCAGCGTCCCGGCGGCAAGGATCGTCGTACCACGCCCCATCAGGCGGCTCGTCAAACCCGGTCACCCCACTCAACGAGGCATCCCGCAGATCACCGACCTGCGGGATGCGATCAGATCACCTGTCCGCTTACGGACCGGTCTCATTCCACCACGTTCGGATTGGCCGGTTTGTTCGGCGCCCAGGTCTCCTCGTCTTCGACGAGGTAGTCCGGACGCTTGCCATCCTTCCCTCGGTCCCTCTTGCGACGCTGGGCTTCACTCATCGGCATGCCGGGCGCCATGACGCCCGCGGCACGGGATCCAGGTTCAGCACCAAGCCGGTTGCGAGCTCCCAGTCCGGATCCGCCCTCGGTGAAGGCCTGTGTGCCCCGCGCTCCGGCCCCGGGAAGCGGGGTCTCGCGGACTGCGCCGCTGGACCGGGCACCGGAGCCGCCCGCTCGTTTGACTCCGATGTCGGGATAGGCCTCGCCGCCACCACCAACGATTCGGCCCGCGCCAGAACCGGTTCCCTCCAGCGGTGTCACACCACCGGGAAACTCCCTGCCACCAAATCCGGTCCTACCCTGCCCGAAGCCGGTCCCGACAGGGCCGCCCAGTACCGACGGCCCCTCAGGACCGGCGTTCGTCTGGCCACCGCCACCGGCGATCGGTCCACTCGTGGGACTCAGAGGCGACGTGGTACTCAGGCCGGACGTCTGAGTACCTGACGTAATTGGGCCCGGCAGACTCCCACTCGGACGCGACACCGGGGTGCCCGAGATGTCCGCACCCGAGCCACGAGTCGCTGTGATCGACTGTTTCGGTGGCGTCTGTGCAGTGCCTCCCTTGATTCCGGAATCGGTCGGAGCAGGCGTGCTTCTCGACGACGAGCGAGTCGCCATCGAACCTTCGGGGCCCGTGGATCTCCTCGACACGGGTACGCTCGTCGCTCGTTCCGGCGCCCCGGTAGTTCCGAACGAGGTGCCCGAGATCATCGCAGCCGCCGCCGCTGCCATGCTGCTCTGGTCCTGTGGCCCCACGTCACGGACGTCATCGCGTGTCCCCGGATTTCGCGGGTTGGGTCCCGGCGGCGGCGGAGCCTTCAGCGCAGGCGTCGCGATGCGGTAGTGCATCGCGAGGGTCTGCATGACGGCGGCCGCTTCTGCCTTCTTCCGGTCGGCGACCTGGATGTGGTCGTCCTCGCTGCTGAAGAAGTCGCCGACGGTGTCCTTGATCTTGTCCCAGTTGCCGGGTTCCTCTGGCATATCGCGCTTGGCCTGGGCCATCGCCTCGGACATGTTGTGGAGGGTGTTGGCCGCGTCGTTGGCGTAGGCGGCAGCCTCGTTGATGTTGGCGGCGAGGGTGAGCATGGAGGCGTGGAAGGAATCGCTGGTCGTTCCTTCCCAGCTGGTGGCCGCCTCGGTGCTGACGTTGGTCAGGGTCTTGCGGATCTCCTTGAGGGTGGTCGCCGCCTTGCGCCACGGGTCGCCGGCGGCCATCACCGCGCCGGGGTCGAGTGCCTGTGCCATCTTGCGGAGATCGGCATGGCTGTACTTGGTGAAGTCGGTGTAGACCACGGGTGGTTCACCTCCGGTCGGGTGGTGGGTCAGATGGTGGTGTTGCCGCGCTGGGAGGGGACCTGGTTCGCCTCGTACGCGGTCTCGCTGGCGGCCGAGGGCTCGGCCACGGACCAGCCGTCGTCGGCGAGCTTGAGCTTCGTGGCCACGTGCTGGTCGTGTTCCTCGTAGGTGGTCGCGGTCAGCTCGGCGTTGCGCTGGGCGTCGTTGACGGCGCTCTGGAGCTGGTTGAGCACGTCCCGCAGGGCGTCCCGCATGGTGCTGTAGCGGTCGTGGATCTGGGTGGCCTCGTCGAAGGTGCCGAAGGCGGTCTTGCCGATGCCGCTGCGCCCGTGGGTGGTGTTGCCGTCGGCGTCCTTCTCGAATTCCTTGAGCAGTAGCCGTACTTGGCCGGCGAAGGTGCGGAGTTGCTCGACCTCGACCCGGTAGCCCTGGTTGGCTCCGCCGGTCGAGCCGGTTCCTGTTCCCATTGCGGCGCCCCCCGTGCGTCCGTTCCTGGCGTTCGGGGCCCCGGGCCCCGGTGGCTCATGTCTAACACACCGGGCTCGGATCCCGCCGGGTGCACGGTCAGTTCGCGGGCGTCCGGCCGCGCTGGGCTTCGGTGAGGGCGCGGCGGCAGAGCGAGTCGGCGTGCCGGGTGGTTTCGGGCAGCCGGTAGCGGCGGGCGAGTTGAAGGGTGGTGTGCACGGCGGTGTCGAGGCCGATGCGGTGGCCGACGGAGACGTAGACGGGCTTGACGCCGGGCCGGGTACGAACGGCGCGGCCGACCTCCTCGCCGGTGGCGGGGTCGGTGAGAGGGGTCCAGGAGCCGCGTCCCGGGCCCGGGTCGTGGTGGTCGAAGGTGAAGGGGGTCTTGGCGACGCCGAGGGTGCGCAGCCCGGTGAGGACACCGAGGTGGCTGGCGAGGCCGAGCCGGCGGGGGTGGGCGAGGCCGTAGCCGTCGCAGACGACGGTGTCGGGAGTGCGGGTGAGTGCGGCCAGCGCGTCGAGGACGGCGGGGAGTTCGCGGAAGGCGAGCAGTCCGGGGACGTAAGGGAAGGCGATCCGGCCGACGGCGGTGGCCTGCTCGCCGACGTCCAGGGTGTCCGGGTCGAGCAGGACGGCGGCGGCGACGACGAGGTCGTGGTCGTCGTCGTAGGCCACGTCGACTCCGGCGATCAGCCGGCAGGGGGCGTCGTCGTCGACGGCTCGGACGAGTGGCCGCAGCCTTTCCTGTTCGGCGAGCGCCTGGGCCTCGGTGGTGGGCCAGTCGGCGGGGATGGGCACGGTCGGTTCCCCCGGTCTGCGTGGTGTCGGTCGGGCTCCACCGTACCGAGGGGTGCGGACGACCCCGGGGTGAGTCCGTGCGCCCCCTGTGCCCCGGACCCCGCGGGCTAGCCTGGTCCTACCGAACTCCCTTGCCGGGTAGGGCTCCTGGAACCGGCACCAGTTCCGCCCGCCCCCCGACGTGCGAAGGACTCCCCGCCATGCCACGTCCGTCCGCTGTCCAGTTCTGCCTGGGTTCGTTCACCGTCGTCGCCACCACGGTGGCGCTGCTGGCCGTGTCCGGCGCCTCGGGCGCCCTGGAGGTCGGGGTCCTGGTGGCCTTCGCGCTGGCGCTCGGCACCGTGGTGACGGCGCTCTCGGTGTCGGTCTCGACGCGCTCGGCCGCGGTCGCCGACGGCTCCGGCGCCTCCCCGGCCGCGGCCGGGCACGAGTACGCCCGGCAGCGCTGATCCGCCGCCGGGCGCCGTCGTCCCGCTGCCGCGCTCAGCCCTCGGTGGTGACCACCACGGTCTTCGCGGCCTTGTCGTGGACGCACTGCCGGTAGGGCTTGTCGAAGACGCCGAACAGGCCGTCGATGATCCACCACAGGGCGGCGCAGCAGATCACGGCCGGGAGGATGTAGACGGCGGCCCGGGTCCAGGCGGCGGCCTGGGTGGGCGTGTTCCCGTCGACCAGCATGGCGACGCGGATCTTCATCGCCTTCTTGCCGAGGGTCTGGCCGTCCCGGGCGAGCATCAGTGCCTCGTATACGAGGTAGATGACGCAGCCGAGCCAGAAGGCTTCGGTGCTGCCCTGGCGCGTGCCGAGGTCGACGAAGGGGCTGACGACGATGACGCCGACGACCTGAACGAGGACGTAGTCGATGACGCGGGCGAGGATCCGCTTGGGCCAGGTGCCGATCGGCGGCATGCCGGGGACGGGGCCTCCGCTGGGGGCGCCGTACATGCCGGGGCCGGGGCCGTAGCCGGGCGGGGGCTGGCCGTACGGCGGTTGGCCGTACGGGTTCTGACCGTGGGTCGGTCCGCCGTAGTTGCCCTGGTAGGCGCCGGGGCCCTCGGACGGGGCACCGGGCGGCGGACCGGACGGGGCTCCTGTCGAGGCGCCGGTCGGGCCGCCGTAGGGCTCGTCGGACGGGGTGGGGCGCGGCGGTTCGCCTTCCGGCGTGCCGCCGCCCGGGGCCGGGGGCTGCTTGTCGGAGGAGGGCTGACCGCCCCCCTCCGGCTGGGGGCCTGAGGGGTCGTGGGTGCTCATCCCCCGAGTAGAACATCACACATTCTCAAGGCCTGGGACATTTTGTCCGTTTTGCTGCCCACCGCCCGGCCCGGGCACCTCCGTACCTCCGGCGCGCTCCGCACCTCCAGCGCACCCCGCACCTCCGACGCACCAGCCCACCCGGCACACCCCGGCCCCGCGCCCTCAGCCGCGGACCACCCGGGTCCGGGCCGCCCGGTCCTGCCAGCCGCGCCGCGCCGGACGGTCGAACAGCGGCCAGACCAGTCCGAGCAGCAGCACCGTGCCGAGTTGCCGGACGACCCACCGCAGCAGCGAGCGGCCGAGGCTCAGCCGGGTCCGGCCACCGGGGGCGGTGGCGTCGACCACCCGGATCCGGGCCAGTCGCTTGCCGAAGGTCTGGCCGGTCCGGGCGACCGGCAGCACCTCGTAGACCAGGCTGACGAACACCAGGATGCCGAGCAGCGCGGCGAGCTTGCCCAGCACCACGTCGTCCACCAGCCAGACCTGGACCTGCCGGCGGGCGAGGGAGCTGGCCATCCTGGCCTGGTCGAGCTTCTGCCGGAGGTGGTCGGAGACCGAGCCGCCGAGCGGGATCCCGGCAGCGACGGCGACCACCAGCAGCACCCCGGTGTCCACCGCCCGGGCCGCCAGCCGCCGCCCCAGTCCGGCGGACACCGGGGCCGCCGACCGACGACGGACGGCGGCCTCCCGGGCCGGCCGCACCACGGGCAGCGAAGCGGCGGGAGGCGCGGCGGGCCCGGTCACCGGCGCCGGAGCCTCGGCCGGCGGGGCCTCCGTGCGGGCCGGGGCGGGCGTCTCCTCGGGCTCGGCTGCCACCTCGACCACCGGCATCGCCATGACGGGTTCGACCGGCGCCGGCACCTCGCGGACCGCCACCGCCACGGCGGGCGCGACGGCCGTGGCGACCTCCACCGCAACAGCAGCGCGCTCCACCTCCGCGCGCCCCTCCTCTTCCTCGGGCGCCCCCGGAAGCACCCCCCAGGACACCCAGTGCGGGGAGCCGCCCGTCTCCGTCAGCCCCCGCTGGGCCCGGGGATCCGCCTGCCATCCGGAGGCCCCGGGCACCCCGGAGGCCTCCTCCGCCGAGGGCTCGACGGTGCGGAACACCGGCCCGCCGATCACCTCGGCGACCCTCGGTCCGACCACGAAGGACGCCCCGCCCGTCGTCTGGTCGAGGTACACCGGGCCGGTGTCCCCGGAGCCCGGGACCTCCCGGGACGGCGGCGGCGGGAGCGAAGTCGCGGACACCACCACGGGCGGCTCCGCACGCTCGGGCAACACCGGCACCGGCACCGACCCCTGCACCGGCACCGCCTCCGACGCCTGCACCGGCGCCATCGGAGGCGGCACCGCCCGCACCGCCGCCAGGTCCGGGGCGGCGACGGGGCCGGGAACGGGGGCGACCCGCCGGGTGGCGTACCGGGGCGGCTGCAGCACCTCGCCCTCGGCGGGCGCGGGCCGGGTGGTGCCCGGGACCCAGGCCGAGCCGCCCCAGTAGCGGACGAAGCCGGGGATCGACGGGTCGGGGTAGTAGCCGGGCTCGGGGGCGACGGCCGGGTCGCCGTCGGCGGCGAAGGGGCGGTCCGTCATGGGGTTTTCTCTCCTGTCGGGTCCTGACTGAGGGGCGGCGGGGACGACCGGTCCTCAGCAGGTCGAAACGGGTCCGAACGGGTGCAGGAAACGGGTGCGGAAGAACGGGTGCGGAAAAGCGGGTGCAAGAGCGACGGCGCGAACAGGTCGAACAGGCTGCGCGCCCGCGCACGCCCCGGCGCCCGGCGCACGTGGGGGCACCGCCGAAGGCGGACAGTCGCCGGACAGTCACAAAGGGTAGTACCTCGCCGAAGTGCCGACCGGAAGTTGGTGATTCCCCGGACAGCGGAGGGCCGCCCGGAGTATGGAAACGGGCGCGCGATGGGCCCGCGCGCGGCATCCGCTGCCGTTCACCACCCCGCACGGCACTTCTCGCAGAAATCCCGGAAACGCGTGTAAGAGCCGGGGCGGACCGCCCTCTCAAAGGTCACAGGGCCCGGAACCGGGCACGAAGTGAAGGCAGAGAGGAAGACGATCATGGATCGCCCCGTCAGCGTCGTGGAGCACGAGCTGGAGCTGAACCTGGTGCTCTCCCCGGAGCACAGCGTCCCCGTCCCGGCCCGGCTGACCTACGGCAGCCACGACCCGTACGCGGTGTACATCACCTTCCACCTGGACACCGGCTCCCCGGTGACCTGGGTGTTCGCCCGCGAGCTGCTGGTCGAGGGGACCTTCCGCCCGTGCGGCCAGGGCGACGTGCGGATCTGGCCGACCCGCTCGGGCCGCCGCAGCGTGCTGTGCCTGGCGTTGAGCTCGCCCGCCGGGGACGCGTTGCTGGAGGCGCCGCTGCCGGCCGTGGCGGCCTGGCTGGAGCGGGCCCACCGGCTGGTCCCGCCGGGCAGCGAGCTGGCCGCCCTCGACCTGGACGGCTCGCTCGCCGAGCTGCTCGCGTAGGCGCGCCGGTCGTGCGCCGCAGCGCGCACTGGTACGTCCAGGAGCTCCGCGACGCCCGAGGAGCGCCGGCCGGCGCAGGAGCACCGCCGTACCCGGGGCCAGGGGGCCGACGGGACGGAGAACACCGGAGGCAGGACAGGAGCGACGGCGCCCCTGCCGGCTCAGCGGGCCGCGGGGGCCTGCTGACGGCCGCGGGCGGCGTCGGGACCGCCGCCGTCGCGCTGTCCGGGCAGCAGGGCGAGCGGTGCGCCGGCGGAGCGTCGCCGCGCCGTTATCCGGACGACGGCGGCGAGCAGGAAGCAGAGTCCGACCCACGGATAGATCGAGGTGGGCAGCTGGCGCAGCGGTGACATGTGGAGGACGGCCGCACCGAGCGGCTTCGCCGCCCACATCGCGAAGGACAGGAAGGCGAGCAGGGTGGCCCAGAAGAAGGCCCGCCAGCGCAGTCGGCGGACGGCCGCGGGCCGGGCGTGCTCGACCGAGGCCTCGGCGGCGAGCAGGACGAGCATCGGGACGCACCAGACCCAGTGGTGGGTCCAGCTGATCGGCGAGATCAGCACCGCCGTGACGGCCGCGACGCAGACGCCCCAGGCCTCGGACCGGGGCAGCCAGCGGCCGCTGCGGGCGGCCCAGGCGGCGACGGCGAGGCCGGCGACGGCCACCAGGCCCACCCCGAGGGTGGCGATGACGCCCGGGTCCGGGGTGTGCAGCAGCCGGGCGAAGGCGCCGCGCAGTGACTGGTTGTCGACGATCTCGGTCTTGCCGACCCGGGAGGAGTCGTAGAGGTACTTGGTCCAGAAGCCCCAGGTGGCGTCGGGCAGGAGGAGCGTGCCGATCAGGAAGGTGCCGAGGAAGGTCAGACCGGCCGTGAAGGCGGCCCGGACCCGGCCGGTGATCAGCAGGTAGACGGCGAACAGGCCGGGGGTGAGCTTGATGCCCGCGGCGATGCCGATCGCCACGCCCTTGCTGCGGCGCCCGTCCGACCGGGTGAGGTCCCAGAGGATCAGGCAGCCGAGCGCGAGGTTGATCTGGCCGTACCTGAGCGTGGTGAAGACGGGTTCGAGCCAGACGCCGAGGCCGGTGATCAGGACCACGCCGACGGGCCGGAGCTCGCGGCGCGGCCAGCCGACCAGCTTGAAGGACAGGTGGGCCATCAGGGCGAGCAGGCCGAGGTTGCCGAGAGTGATCGCCACCCGGAGGAAAGCGATCGGGAACCAGGTGGTCGGGACGAACAGCATCGCCGCGAACGGGGGGTAGGTCGCGGGCAGGTTCCACTCGGTGACGCGCAGCGCGTAGAGGTCGTTGCCGTTGGCGACGGCGGCTCCCTCGGCGCGGTAGACGATCATGTCGACCATCGAGGTGTGGACGAAGTGGCGGACCACTGCGTATACGACCAGCGACAGCAAAGCCAGGGACGAGGCGACCAGCAGCGGACGGCGGGGGGCCTCACGCAGCGCGCGCACCGGGGCACCGAGCGCGATCCGCAGCCGGTCGGACGGGGAGGCGGGCGGAGGGGCGGGTACGGCCCGCGCCGGGCTGCGCTCGTCTTGCACCGCTGTCACTGTCCACTCCGTCCACCACTCGGCCAACCAGCGACGATACCGGATGCGACCGGTCCCGTCCTGGGCGCGATCGACTACGTACGGTGACGAAAGCGCCCCGGCCGCCCGTGCTCGGCTGCGGACTGAGCACGGACGGCCGGGGCCGTCGAGGCGGCCCGGAGCGCGCGGAAGAGGCGCGGGCCGTCGGAACGGGACCGGTGCGACCGACGCTAGCGGCGCCGGGCGGCCGGATCGGCGGGCTGAGCGAGGGATGGAACTCCCTTAGGCCGCCGTTAAGGAAGAACCGGTTGCGGAAGAACCCCGGACGGCCGGTCCCGGTCGGCCGTCACTTCGGGAACAGCGCGCCCCGGGTCCGCCGCCGCCCGATCCGGACGGGCGGGGCCTCCTCCGGGCGGGTGCGCAGCCGCAGCGTGGTCTCGGCGCCGCCGAGCACGGCGGAGCGGCCGAGCGCGAGGTCCCCGCCGGTGGACTCGGCGAGCTTGCGGACGATGTCGAGCCCCAGGCCGGTGGAGCCCTCCCCGCCGTGCCCCTCGCCGCGCCTGAGGGCGGCGGCCGGGTCGCTGTAGCCGGGTCCGGCGTCGCCGACCAGGACGATCACCGAGCCGTCGGTGGCCAGGACGTCGACCGAGAAGGCGGTGCCGACGGCGGTGTGCCGGAAGACGTTGCCGAGCAGCGCGTCGACGGCGGCGGCCAGGTCGCCGCGCTGGACGGGGACCGGCGCGGGCCGCTCGGCGCCGGCCAGCTGCCAGCGGCGCCCCTCGTCCTCGGCGAGCGCGGACCAGAAGCCGACCCGTTCGCGGATCACCTCGGCGGCGTCGCAGCCGACCGCGACGGCGGGCGCGTCCTCGGGGGCGCGGCGGGCGGAGCGGATGATCTGGTCGACCTCGCGTTCCAGCTGGGCCACCGCGTGCCGGGTGGCGTCGGCCGCGTCGCCGTGGCCGAGCGAGGCGGCGTTGAGGCGCAGCACGGTCAGCGGGGTGCGCATCCGGTGCGACAGGTCGGCGGCCAACTCGCGCTCGGCGGCGAGGAGCTGGACGACACGGTCGGCCATGGTGTTGAACGCGTGGGCGGCTTCGCGCAGTTCTTCGGGGCTGCCGTCGACCTGCTTGCCCTCCACCGGGAGGCGCACCGCGAGGTTCCCGGCGCCGAGCGAGCGGGCGGCAGCGGCGAGCCGGCGGGCGGAGGCGACGATCCGGCCGCCCATCCGGTCGGCGACCAGCACCGAGACGGCGACCAGGCCGAGGGCGACCGCGGAGAGGACCAGCCAGGCGGTGGAGACGCCGCGGGTGAGGTCGCTCTCGGCGACGAACACCTCGACCACGGCGGTCCGGCCGGTGTCCACCGCGACCGGTTGGAGCAGCGCGTAGCCACCGGGCACGGCGACGGTGAAGGCCCGGCCCTGGCCGCCGGCCGTGGCCACGTCCGCCGCGGTGGCGCGCCCCTCCCCGATGGTCGGCCCGCCCGGACCCTCGCCGGCCGCTCCCCCCGCACCCGCCTCCCCGGCACCCGCTCCCCCGGCGCCCACCGCCCCGGCCGGCACCGGCAGGTGCACCGCCATCCGCCCCTGCGCCCCCGCGTCGGTGCTGGCCACCGCCCGGTCGATGGCGTCCTGTTCGGTGGTGATCGCCAGTGCCGGCCCGAGCGCCGCGGCCTGCCGTTCGGCGGCGGTGAACGCCCGTTCCCTGGCGGTCTGTTGGACCATCAGGCCGAGCGGGATCAGGAAGGCCAGCGCGACCATGGTGGTTCCGGCCGCCGCGGCCTTGATCAGGGCCCAGCGCAGCGAGTGCGCGAACCGCTTCACGTCCGGTGCTCCGCGGGGCCCCCGGGGGCCTCCAGCCGGACCCCGACACCCCGGACGGTGTGCAGGTAGCGGGGGTTGGAGGCGGTCTCGCCGAGTTTGCGGCGCAGCCAGGAGAGGTGGACGTCGATGGTCTGGTCGCCGCCGTAGGTCTGCCGCCAGACCTCGGCGAGGATCTCCTTGCGCGGCACCACGACGCCGGGCCGGGCGGCCAGGAAGGCGAGCAGGTCGAACTCACGCCGGGTCAGGTCGAGCGCCCGCCCGTCGAGGACGGCCTCGCGCCGCTGGATGTCGATGGCCAGTCCGCCGACCCGCAGCACCTGGGCGACGGGCGCGGCGCCACCGCCGAGCCGGCGCAGCACGGCGGTCATCCGGGCGCTCAGGTGCTCTCCGGAGAAAGGTTTCACCAGGTAGTCGTCGGCGCCGTCGTTGAGCAGCCGGACGATCTCCGCCTCGTCGTCCCGCGCGGTGGAGATGATCACCGGGACGTTGGTCAGCCCCCGGATCATCTTGAGCGCCTCGCTGCCGTCCAGATCGGGCAGGCCCAGGTCCAGGATCACCAGGTCGCAGCCGACCTGGGCGACCTCCCGCAGCGCCTCCAGGGCCGTGCCCACGCTGCGGACCGCGTGACCGGCGTCGGTCAGATGGCGGATGAGCGCGGAACGTACGAAGGGGTCGTCCTCGACCACGAGCACTGTTGCCATGGCCCTGCACGGTACGCCATCCGCGGGCAGTGGTCTGTACCTCGGGGGGCGGTCCGGTACAGGTCCGGACATTGTGCAACTGCCTTGCCGAACAGCGGGGGTGCCGGTCTCCGCCGACCGGGAAGTACGGCAGGATGTGCGGACGATGCGGAACGGACTGGTACAGCTCTGCGCCTGGGCGGCGGCCACCGGGGCGGCGGTGGCGCTGTCCTGGCTCGGTGTGCACGCGGTGCTCACCGGGGCCGCGTTCGAGCAGCCCACCGCGCTGCCGCTGCCCTCCCCGAGGGTCGGCGGCACCCCGCACAACGCGAGCGCCACCCCCGACCCGACGCCGACGCCGACGTCCCAGTCCCCGACCCAGCCCGCCGCCGCCCCGAGCGCGACCACCACCACGCATGCCCCGGCCGGCACCCCGCCCACCGGCGCGGCCGCCCCGCCCGCCAGGCGGCCGTCGCCCACCGCCACGTCCACGGTCCGCAGCTACCCGATCCCCGGCGGCCGGGTCGCCCTGGACATCCGCGCCGACAAGGCCTCGCTGGTCTCCGCCACCCCGGACCCGGGCTGGCAGATGCAGGTGTGGAACGGCGACCAGTGGATGCGGGTGGACTTCACCAGGGACAACCAGGCCAACTCGGTCTTCGTCTACTGGAACGGCCACCCGCCGGTCGTGGAGACGGCGGTCCGCTGATCCGGCGTCGGCCCGGTCACCAGCCGGCCAAGGGCTCTGCCGGGGTGCGGGCCCGGGCGTCGGGCCGACCGGAGCGCAACTGTTCCGTTTCATCCTGGTCAAGCTGTGCCCCGGGGCGGGAGAATCGACGACGCCGCTGTACAGAATGCCCACCGGAGGACGGAGCCGCGATGCCCCCCGCCCAGTCCCCGAGCTCCCCCGGCTCGCCCGACTCCCCCGCCCCGCAGGGCACTCCCACCACTCCGGCGGCCGGCGGGAACGACTCGATCGACGCCCTGGACGGCCGGCTGATCCGGCTGCTGGCGGAGGAGCCCCGGATCGGCGTGCTGGAGTGCTCGCGCCGGCTGCAGGTCGCCCGGGGCACCGTGCAGGCCCGGCTGGACCGGCTGCAGGCCAAGGGGGTGATCAGCGGCTTCGGTCCGGAGGTGGACCCGGCGGCGATCGGCTACCCGGTGACGGCCTTCGCCACCCTGGAGATCTCCCAGGGCCAGGGCGCGGACGTGCGGGCGCACCTGGCGCGGGTGCCGGAGGTGCTGGAACTGCACACCATCACCGGGATCGGGGACATGCTGGTGCGGATCGTGGCCCGGTCGAACGCGGACCTCCAGCGGGTGATCGACCGGGTGGTGGGCTTCGACGGGATCGTCCGCTCCTCCACCGCGATCGTGCTGGAGAACCCGGTGCCCTACCGGATCCTGCCGCTGGTGGACCAGGCCGCCGCCGAGTAGGGCGGTCCGCACGGGCCCGGCGACAGGGTCGGCACGACGGGGTCGGCACGGCGGGGTCGGCACGGCGGGGTCGGCACGACGGGGTCGGCACGACGGGGTCGGCACGGCGGGGTCAGCACGGCGGGGTCAGCAGCTGGGGACGCTGCCGCCGCTCTTCAGCGCGTCCAGCGCCGCGACCGACTCGGCGAGCGTGCCGACCGGCACCAGCCGCAGCGTCTTCGGGGTGTTCACCTTGGCGTCCGTGCACTCGTCCTTGGGGACGAGGAACACGGTCGCGCCGTCCCGGGCCGCCGCCTGGGTCTTCAGCGGCACGCCGCCGACCGGGCCGACGGTGCCGTCCTTGTCGATGGTGCCGGTGCCCGCGATCGTGAGCCCGCCGGTGAGGTCGCCGCCCTTGCCGTCGCCGGCCAGCTTGTCGACGATGCCCAGCGCCAGCATCTGCCCGGCGCTGGGACCGCCCACGTCGCCGAGGTCGACCTTCACCTTCACCTGGTCCGGCGAGAGGTGGAGGTAGCCGAGCGCGGCGGCGGTGGCGCTGTCCTGCGACTGCGCCATCTGCTCGGCCGTCTCCTCGTTGGCCTTGGCCGGGCTGCTCTGCGGGTACACCACCTCGGTCGGCTGCACGGCCTCCTTGGAGTCGAACCAGGCCTGCAGCGAGCGCCACAGGGAGGTCCGCTGGTCCGCGTTGGTGGCCGTGATGGTGACCATCCGCAGCTCGCCCGTCGTGCTGCGAAGCGGAGCCCCGCTGATGGTGAGCACCGGCTTGTCCCGGTACGAGCCCAGGGTGTCCGCGGTCAGGCCCGGCCAGGTGACGGTGTACGGCAGCGGGACGAACGCCGCCACGCCGAACAGCGCGGCGATCAGCACCCCGCAGAGCGCGAGCGCGCGGGTCCGCGGGGACTTGAGGGCCTTGGTCAGCTTGGTGTCGGGCACAAGGGAAATCCAAACACACCTGACGCCGTGATTCGCCCGCTCGCCCCGGGCGCTACCGCAGGGCGTCGGCGACCTCGGTGGCCGCTTCCACCACCCGCGGGCCGACCCGCTCGGGCACCAGCCCGTTGAGCATCACGACGCCGACGCTGCCCTCGATGCCGCTCAGCCCGAGCAGCGCCGCGGCCGCCCCGCTGGCCCCGGACTGCTCCTCCGCACGGGTGATGACGAAGCCCTGTTCAGGCCGGCGCTGGCTGGGGAAGGTACGGGCCTCCAGGATCGCCCGTCCGGCCGCGCTCTCGGTGAGCGGGTGGCGCAGTCCGGTGCGGTAGGCGACGTGGAAGTCGGTCCAGCTGGGCTCGACCACCGCGACCGCCAGCGCCTCGTTGCCGTCCACCAGGGTCAGGTGGGCGGTGGCCCCGAGGTCCTCGGCCAGGCTGCGCAGGGCGGGCAGCGCGGCCTCGCGCAGCAGCGGGTGCACCCGGTGGGCCAGCCGCAGCACGCCGAGGCCGACCCGGGCGCGGCCGCCGATGTCGCGGCGGACCAGGCCGTGCTGTTCCAGGGTGGCGAGCAGCCGGTAGACCACGGTGCGGTTGACGGCCAGCCGGGCGGCCAGCTCGGTGACGGTGAGCCCGCGCTCGGAGTCGGCGAGGAGTTTGAGGACGCGGACGCCGCGGTCCAGCGTCTGGGAGGTCTCGGCAGTCACGACGGGCGGTCCTTTCCGCGGCGCTCGCGGGGCGTGCGGCGCCGGGCCCGGGGGGCGGGGTCGCGCGCAGGTGGGGGTGGCCGCGCTCGGGCCGTGCGGTGTCGTCCTTGACGGCCGCGCGGTCCTGCGGAGCCCGTCCCGCGGGGGTTGCCCGACGGAAGAGCGTGGGGGAAAGGTAGTGAAGGAAGTCTCGTGGCGGAAGTGGTTGTCCAAAATTCGGGCGTGATCGTCATCGCCGCCGTCGGGAATTCCGGACGAACCCCGCCATTTCACCGCTCCGGACAGGGCGTCGGCCCCACGCCGGTCCGATGTCCGGACACACCGGAACGGACGGGTCCGGGCCCGTCCGGCCCGGACCCGCCTGCCGGGCCGTTACTTCGCCCACTCCCGGATCTTGGCGATCCGCGCCTTCAGCTGGTTGGCGGTGGCCTGCGCGGTCAGCGGCCCGCCGCACTGGCGGCGCAGCTCGTTGTGGATGGTGCCGTGCGGCTGGCTGGTGCGGTGGTGCCAGGCGGCCACCAGCGCGTTCAGCTCCTTGCGCAGCTCGCGCAGCTCCTGGTGGGTGACCACCGGCCGCTGCTCGGCAGGCAGCTCCAGCAGGTCGGCCTCCTCGGCGGGCTTGGTCTTGCTGCGCTGGATCTGCCGGTGCTGGCGCTTCTGCAGCAGCATCTGCACCTGGTCCGGTTCCAGCAGGCCCGGGATGCCGAGGTAGTCCTCCTCCTCCTCGCTCCCGGGGTGGGCCTGCATGCCGAACTCCATGGCGTTGTACAGCACCCGGTCGAAGACCGCCTCGGAGCCCAGCGCCTCGTAGGAGAACTCCTCGCCACCCGCGCCGTCCGGCCCGTCGTTGGCCCGCTCGGCCTCGGCGAGCAGCCGGTCCTCCTCGTCGAAGAGGCCGTCGCCCTCCTTCTTCGGCCGGTCCAGCACGTGGTCGCGCTGGAGTTCCATCTCGTTGGCGAAGCCCAGCAGCATCGGGATGGTCGGCAGGAACACCGAGGCCGTCTCGCCGCGCTTGCGGGCGCGCACGAAGCGGCCGACGGCCTGCGCGAAGAACAGCGGGGTGGAGATCGAGGTGGCGTACACCCCGACGCACAGCCGGGGCACGTCGACGCCCTCGGACACCATGCGGACGGCGACCATCCAGCGCGAGGTCCCCGCCGCGTAGTCGGAGATCCGCTTCGAGGCCTCGGCCTCGTCGGAGAGCACCAGGGTGACCTTCTCGCCGCTGATCTCGCGCAGCATCTTGGCGTACGCGCGGGCCACGTTCTGGTCGGTGGCGATCACCAGTCCGCCGGCGTCCGGGATGGCCTTGCGGACCTCGGTCAGCCGCCGGTCGGCGGCCTGGAGGACGGACGGGATCCACTCGCCCTGCGGGGACAGCGCGGTGCGCCAGGCCTGGGCGATCAGGTCCTTGGTCATCGGCTCGCCGAGCCGGGCCTCCAGCTCGTCGCCGGCCTTGGTGCGCCAGCGCATGTTGCCGCTGTAGCTGAGGAAGATCACCGGGCGGACGACGTGGTCGGCGAGCGCGTGCCCGTAGCCGTAGGTGTAGTCGGCGACGGACTTGCGGATGCCGTCGCTGCCCGCGTCGTACGAGACGAACGGGATCGGGTTGGTGTCCGAGCGGAACGGCGTCCCGGTCAGCGCCAGCCGGCGGGTGGCCGGCTCGAAGGCCTCGAAGCAGGCCTCGCCCCAGGACTTGGAGTCACCGGCGTGGTGGATCTCGTCCATGATCACGAGGGTCTTGCGGGCCTCGGTGCGGTTGCGGTGCAGCATCGGGTTGACCCCGACGCCCGCGTAGGTGACCACGATGCCGTGGTAGTCCCGGGAGAGCGGCCCGGAGGAGTACGCCGGATCCAGTCGGATGCCTATCCGCGCGGCGGCCTCGGCCCACTGCTTCTTCAGGTGCTCGGTCGGCGCGACGACCGTCACCTGCTGCACCAGGTGGTTGTGCAGCAGGTACGAGGCCAGGGTGAGCGCGAAGGTGGTCTTGCCTGCGCCCGGGGTGGCGACCGCGAGGAAGTCGCGCGGCTGGGTCTCGATGTACTTGTCCAGCGCACCCTGCTGCCAGGCCCGCAGCTTGCCCGCGGTGCCCCAGGGGGCGCGGCCGGGGAAGGCCGGGGAGAGGTGGTGCGAGGCGGCGGACGCGGCATGGCCGACGGCCCGGGCGGGCTCCTGCGGCTCCGGTGTGTCGGAGAACAGCGGCATCGAGGAGGCGGCGGCAGTACTCACGGTCTCCGAGGGGGATCGTCGCAGGTCAGAGGCGGTTTTGCGGCCCTGTCCCGCGGTCGGGCGGCGTTCGGACAACCCGCCCAGCCTACCGGTCCGGGGCCGTTCGGGCCTCCAGGCCGGGCTCCGCGCCTGGCCCGGACGGCCGGAAATCGGTGTGACCCAGGACACAGGCGATCGCCCTCGGAGCCGGGTAATCCCCGGTGCCCCCGGGACTCTCACCAGGGTGAGGCCGCGCCGACCCCACCTGCCCCGCGCGGCCCGCACCGAACGAAGGGACCCACCCTTGTACTCCCCCGTCGAAGAGACCGTCCAGGCCCGGCTGATCCTCTCCCCGCACCGCTCCGCCCGGCTGCGTGTGGTGCTGTCCTACCTGCCGGAGGACCCGTTCGCGGTCCGGATGGCCTTCCCCGCCGAGTTCTCGCTGGACGACGCCGCGGACGGCCCGGACACCGAGGACATCGTCTGGGTGTTCGCCCGCCGGCTGCTCTGCTCCGGCCTGGAGGCGCCGGCCGGCGTCGGTGACGTCCACGTCCGGCCCACGGTCGGCCGGCGCACCATGGTCGAGCTGCGGGCCCCCGAGGGCACCGCACTGCTCCAGTTCGACACCACCGACCTGCGGCGCTTCCTGTGGCGGAGCCGGCTGCTCGTCCCCGAGGGCGAGGAGCACCTGCACCTGGACGCCGACCGCGCGCTCGCCCAGCTGCTCGGCTGACGAGGCGCCCGGCGTCCGGGAGCGCCCCCGCGCTTCCGGACGTCAGAGCCCGTCACCACGGCTCGGCCGCTCGCCCGCCCGCAAATCCGCTCAGCCGGACAGCTTGCGCATCAGCCGGACCCCCTGCGCCGGCGTGAGGTGCGGGAGGTAGGCCTTGCCGATCGCCCGGGTGATGCCGGGCAGCGCGGCCGGGTCGGGGTAGGCCATGTACATCGGCCGGTACTCCGGCTGGAACTTCGCCTTGAACGCCAGCAGCGAGCGGAAGCCGTACACCGGCTCCAGCGCCCTGCCCATCCAGTCCAGCGTCCGCTGCAGCCCGGTGGGCTCCTCGTCCTGCCTGGCGCGGGCCAGCGGTGCGCCCGACAACGAGAGGAAACGCGCGCCCTCCCCCTTGAAGCCGAGCGCGGCCGAGGCGATCAGGAACTCGTTGACGCCGCGGAAGCCGTCCGAGCGCCGCCGCATGAAGTCCAGCGTCCAGCCGACCGGCACGCCGTCCTCGTACACCGGCATCCAGCTGGTCAGCCCGTGCACCACCCGGTCGGCGTCCACGGCGACCAGCACCCGCACGTCCGGGTCGTCCAGCTCCTCCAGTCCACCGAGCGTGAAACCCATCTCGGGCAGGCCCTTCTCGGAGACCCACTCCTCGGAGATCGCCCGGATCTGCTCGCGCAGCGCGAGCGGCGCCTCGTGGTACGTCCACCACTCCGCGGTGATGCCCTGCTTGCCGGCCTTGTTCAGGGCGGTGCGGATGTCCTGCCACTTGCGGCCGGTGAAGGCCAGTTCGGGCAGCGGCACCACGGTGTCCTCGGCGACCTGCACCGAGCGCCAGCCCAGCTGGGCGGTCGACGCCCTGGTCTCGGCGCCGACGCTGTAGAAGCACGGCGTCCAGCCCCGGGCGTCGCAGTACCGGGCGAAGCCGGCCACCGCCCGGGCCCGGTCCTCCGGGGCGCCGAACGGATCGCCGGTGGTCAGCGCCACCGTGCCGACCACCCGGTAGGCGACGGCCGCGCGGCCCTGCTCGTCGAACCAGTAGTGGTTGCCGTCCCAGGTGGTGATGAAGGACAGCGTCGCGCCGCCGTGCGCGGTGAGCAGCGCCCGGGCCCGGGCGGCCGCCGCCGCGTCGGCGTGCAGCATCGGTCGGCGGAACGCCGACAGCAGCGCGCCCAGCGCGACCACCCAGAACGCCAGCCCGCAGTACGTCTCCAGGAACAGCGCCACCGGGCCGACCGCGATCGGGTAGTCCGGCAGCAGGTCGTTGTAGGCGGGTGGCAGGAACTGGGCGGGCAGCCCGTTGACCAGCCCGCGCACGCCGGCGCCGGGCTCGAACTGACCGGCCGCCAGCCGTCCGAGGCCCACGTACGCGGCCGAGGCGGCAAGCGCGGCCCCGCCGACCACCAGAGCCAGCCGGCGCACCGCCCGGCCGGACAGCCGCAGCCGGAACCGCTGCCGGGTCGCCAGCAGCAGACCGGTGGTCAGCAACGGCAGCAGCATCGCCTCGACGAAGTACTGCGACACGTCCCCGCTGACCGGCCCGGCCTCGAAGTACAGCCGGGTCAGCAGGGCCGTCCAGAGCAGCTCGGTGGCGACGCTGATCCGCCAGGCGCACCGCAGGCCCCGGCGCAGCCCCTCGGCGAGTACCAGCAGCAGCGCCGGGAACAGCGCGGCCATCAGCCGGCCGGGGGTGTCGAATATCCGCTCGACGGCGTGCGCCCGGGCGCAGTCGTGCGCCGAGACCGCGCAGAAGTCGGCCACGTCCTCCGGGCTGAGCCGGTGGGAGAAGTAGAGCTCGGAGAAGGTGTTGAAGGGCCCGCTGGCGTTGTCGTACAGCGAGGCGATCAGCGGTCCGCAGGCGGCGGCGACCAGGCAGAGCGCGACCAGCACCCGGGTCTCGGAGTGCGAGGAGCGGTGGCTGCGCAGGTACGGCCGGCCCCGGCTGAGCAGCGCGCCCGCGGCGAGGCCGAGCAGCGCGGCGGCGCACCGCTGGACGCTCTGCAGGTGGCCGACGTACAGCGTCATGACGAGCGGCACGAGCAGCACCAGCAGGTGCAGCCGGCGGCGCCAGAGCACGGTGAGCCGGTAGCCGAGCACCCCGGCCAGCGCGAACAGGCCGACGCCGGGCCCGACCGAGGTCTGGTCGGCCACCGAGGCGGTCCACTGCTCGCCGGCCAGCGAGCCGGCCTGGACCAGCGCGGTGCCCAGCAGGGTGCCCGCGACCTGCCCGCCGACCAGCACCGCGAGGGTGCGCAGCCGTCCGAGCCGGCGCTCGGCGGCCGGCCCGACCAGGAGCAGCAGCAGGCTGGTGAAGACGTAGGCCCCGATGCCCGAGCACCACAGCAGCGAGCTGAGCGGCGTCCACCAGTGGCCCTCGCCGAGCGTGGGCAGGCCGACGCCGGTACGGGCGAGCAGCCGCGCGGAGGGCCCGCCGGACAGGCTCCCGGTGGCCGCGCCGAGCGCCCAGAGCCCGGCCAGCAGCGAGAGGGTCAGCGGCGCGGAGCGGAGCTGGTCGCCGAGCACCCGGGCCGCCCGGCGGATCCGCTGGGGGCCCGCCTCCGGCGTACGGGCGACCGGGGCGAGGTCGGCACCCTGGTCCTGCTCGGCGGCCCGCGGCGGTGCGGCGAGGAGTCGGGTCACCGGATCAGTCCCGTCTGCTGGGCGAGCCAGGGAAGGTTCTGCTCGAAGGCCTGCCGGAACACCGTCCAGCTGTGCCCGCCGGGGATGGTCTGGTAGCCGACCTTCATGCCCGCCGCCTGCGCCGCCGCATGGATCTTCTCCTGCCCCGGCCGGAACCACGGGTCGTTGGCGCCGACCACGATCATGGCGGCGGTGTCGGGGTACTTCCGGCCGGCCATCAGGTGCACCGGGTCGACGGCGTCGAAAGCCGCCTCGTCGCCGCCGAAGGCCTGGTCCACGGTCTCCTGGTGGGTGCCCAGGGTCGGCTCCTCCTGCCCGGAGATGTCCAGGAAGGTCCCGTACACGTCGGGGGCGTTGACGGCCAGTTGCAGGGCGCAGGTCCCGCCGAGCGAGAGCCCGCCGATGGCGAGGGCGCCGCGGCCGGTGGCGGTCTGCAGGTTGCGGTGGATCCAGTCCGGGACGTCGACGCCCAGGTAGGTCTGCGACCTGGCGATCCGGGAGTCCATGCAGAGCGGGTTGGCGAAGTTGCCGCCGGTCTCGTCGACGACCAGCACGATCGGCGCGAGGCCCTGGTGCCGGGCGGCGAAGGCGTCCAGGCTCTCCCGGAGGGCGCCCGAGTTGACCCAGTCCTCCGGTGCGCCCGGCTGACCGGGCATCAGCACCACGACGGGCAGCAGCGGCCGGGGGTTGGCCCGGTAGGCGGGCGGCAGGTAGACGTAGCCGGGGCGCGGGTCGAAGCCGGACCTGGTGCCGGGGACGGTCACGGTGGAGAGGGTGCCCTTGTCCGGCAGGCCGGCCGGCGCGTGCCAGAGCTCGGCGAGCGGGCGGCCGGGCGCGCCCTGCACGGTGGCGGCGGCCCGTCCCGTCGTCAGTTCGTCGGTGTGCGGCGCCAGCATGGCCCGGGCGGTCGGGTACTGGTCGAAGCCCCGGTTGACCTGCGAGGCGGCCATCAGCACCACCAGGAGCAGGCCGCCGGCCGCCAGGAACCTGCGGCGGGCGGGCAGCAGCGGCGCCCGGAAGCAGAGCAGGGAGAGGGCGAACAGCGCGACGGCCGTCCAGCGCAGGACGAAGTCCGGGGTGCCCTCCGGGAACGGGTGCCACCAGTCGTCGACGACGAACTTCACCAGGACGGTCAGCAGGGCGCCGAGCAGCAGGGCGCCGATCATGCGCGGGGCGCGCCAGCGCTCGTGCCGGGATATCGCCAGCAGGGCGAGCGCGGCCCAGCCCGCGGCGAGCACGGTGCAGGGGACGGGGCCGTGGGTGAGCGGCCAGTCGATCGGGTTCCAGCGGGCGGCGAGGGTGAGCGTGGTCATGCGGCTTTGCCCGGCGGTGTGGTGTCGGCCAGGAATCCGTAGGCGACGACGTTGCCCTCGTAGCCGTGTTCCTCGCTGTACGCGCCGCCGCAGGTGATCACCCGCAGCTGTGCGTCGGCGGCCTGGCGGTAGACCCGGTCGTCCGGGAAGTCCTTTCGGTTGTGCACTTCGATGGCGTACAGCTGGTAGACGGCGGTGGCGCCGTCGGCCCGGGCGATCTCGATCCGGTCGCCCCGGTGGAGCGCGCCCAGGTGGTAGAAGACGGCCGGCCCGGACTTGTTGTCGACGTGGCCCGCCAGGATGGCGGTGCCGCGCTGGCCGGGGCTGGCACCGCCGCGGTACCAGCCCGCGAGGTTGCGCTCGGTCTCGGGCGGGGCCTGGAGGTGGCCCTCCGGGTCCAGGCCCAGTTCGGTGACCGGGGCGTCCAGCCGTACGGCCGGGATGCGGATCCTGGTCGGCGTGGACGGGCCGAGCGGCGGGACGACCGAGACCGGGGCGAAGCCGGACAGCGCCTGCCCGGCGCCGGGCGCGGGCGGCAGGACGGCCGAGCCGCCGTCGTGCAGCAGCCAGGCGCCGAGCACCAGCGCGGCGCCGACCGCCACGGTGCCCGGCCAGGGGCTGCTGCTCTGCCGCGTGCCCACGGGTGCTCCCCTCTGCCGGTCCGGATCCCGTTCCTGGGAGTTTCCTGGGAACCCATTCAATCGGATCGGAACGCGGGGCACGTCCCCACCACGGCCCTATCCGCACCCGCCGATCGGCAGGGTCGACGGCCCCGTTCCTGCGGTCAGTGGCCTTCCGGAGGCGGAGCGTGACGACTCCGCCGAACGCACGGGTTCGGCACTACCACCCGTCGAACAGCATCGACGTTCCGGCCCGCCGGTTCGGTTGCGTCAATCGGGCGATCGATTACGACCGTTCGCTGCGCCTCTCTGACCGTTCCCGCCCTCATGCCATGCTGACCCGGTCACGGGCTCCCCCATCCCCCTCCGGTCGGACCGGACCTCCGCACGCCTGCCGCGGGCTCGCCGGCCGCCTTGCACGCACGCCGCACGCACCCCCGTCGCCCGGCGCGCCGCCCGCCTGCCGAACGCCTCATGAACGGAGTGACCATGGACGCGCTCTCCCGCCGGACCCTGCTGGCCGCCGGAGCGGCCACCGCCGCCACCCTGGCGACGGGCTGCGGCAGCGACCGGGCCGGCGGGGGCGGGGAGCACAAGGCCGGCAACGCCGTCCCGGTCGCCCCGACGCCCGGTAACCACAGCGCCACCCCGGCCCCGGCCCCGCAGAAGCCGCAGACCGTGCTGATCGGCGACGGCTCCACCTCGGACACCGGTGCCCAGCCCCACCAGCCCGTCGTCGAACGGCTCGAGCCCGGCCAGCGGCCCCCGCAGTTCGTGGTCTTCTCCTGGGACGGCGCCGGCGAGCTCGACAACGGCCTGTTCGCCCGCTTCCGCCGGCTGGCCAGGGAGCACAACGCCTCGATGACCTTCTTCCTCAGCGGCCTCTACCTGCTGCCCGAGTCCAAGAAGGACCTCTACCGCCCGCCGCAGCACAAGGTCGGCGCCTCCGAGATCGGCTACCTGAGCGACCAGCACATCCACGACACCCTGGAGAACGTGCACGCCGCCTGGCTGGAGGGCCACGAGATCGGCACCCACTTCAACGGCCACTTCTGCGGCTCCACCGGCGTCGGCCAGTGGTCCCCGGAGGAGTGGGACAGCGAGATCCAGCAGGCGATGGACTTCGTGACGAACTGGCGCACCAACACCGGCTTCACCGACCTGCCGGCCCTGCCCTTCGACTACCGCAAGGAGCTGATCGGCAGCCGCACCCCCTGCCTGGAGGGCCAGCGCAACCTGCTGCCCACCGCGGTCAAGCGCGGCTGGCGCTACGACAGCAGCGGCAACGGCACCCAGGTGTGGCCGCAGAAGATCCAGGGCGGCGCCCTGTGGGACCTCCCGCTGCAGGCCATCCCCTTCCCCGGGCACACCTTCCAGGTGCTGTCGATGGACTACAACATCATGTTCAACCAGTGCGGCCCCAACACCAAGGCCGATCCGGCGCTCTACCCGGGCTTCCAGGCCCAGGCCCGGGACTCCTACCTGATGGGCTTCGACCGCACGTACAACAGCAACCGGGCGCCGTACATCATCGGCAACCACTTCGAGGAGTGGAACGGCGGCATCTACATGAACGCCGTCGAGGAAGCGCTCAGGTTGATCGCGGGCAAGCCGGAGGTCCGGCTGGTCTCCTTCCGCCAGCTGGTGGACTGGCTGGACGCCCAGGACCCGGCGGTGCTGCGCAAGCTGCGGAGCCTCGGCCCGGGCCAGTCCCCGGCCGGCGGCTGGGAGGGCTTCCTCGGCACTCCGGCGGCACCGCCGGTCCCCTCCCCCACGGCCGCCGCCCGCTGACCGGCGGCCCGGCCGGAAACGCCGCGCGGTCAGGCCCGGGCGCGGACCCGGCCGGAGAGCAGCGCCCCCAGCACCGCGACCGAGGCCATCACCAGCAGGATCACGGCGAAGGCGGCGGGCGAGCCCCCGTCCCCTGCTCCCTCGTGGGCGGCGGCCAGCGAGCCGCCGCCCAGCGCCGCGAACAGCACGCCCGCCAGGCCGGTCAGCAGCACGTTGCCCAGCGCGTCGCTCATCTGCAGCGCGGCCGAGTTGGCCCCGGCGTCCTCGGGCGCGGAGAGCCGCATCATCAGCACGCTGACGCTGGCGACCGTCAGCCCCATCCCGACGCCACCGACGCCCCAGGCCACCGAGGCCGTCCAGGAGGGCACCGCCGGGATCAGCACCAGCGCGGCGCCCGCGATCGCCACGGCGGTCAGCACGAAGCCGCCGCGGATCATCGCCCCGCGGTAGCGCTCGGCCCCCGGCCGCCCCTGCAACCAGGAGCCGAGCGCCCAGGAGAGCCCGCCGCTGGTCAGGGTGAGCCCTGCCAGCGTCGGCGAGAAGTCGCGCTCGGTGGTCATCATCAGCGGGATGAAGGCCTCGGCGGCGAAGAACGCCCCCGCCGCCACCCCGCGCAGCAGGATCACGGTCGGCAGCCCGCGCCCGGCGCGCAGGGTCCGCTTCGGCAGCAGTCCGAGGACGGCCGGCACCAGCAGCGCCGCCCCGGCGATCCCGGGGAGCAGCCCGACCAGGTCACGCCGCTGGCCCGCGTACTGCAACAGTCCGGCGCCGACCGCGGCCATCGCGGCCAGCAGGGTGCGGCGGCGGTCGAAGTCCGCGCCGCGGAGCACCGGGTGCTCACGCTCGGAGCGGGCCAGCGCCGGGCCCATCACCGCCAGCGGCAGCAGGATCAGCACCGGCACGGCCAGGAACACCCAGCGCCAGCCGAGGTGCTGGGTGACGGCCCCGGAGACCAGCGGCCCGACGATCGAGGGCAGCACCCAGGCCGAGGAGAAGGCGGCGAACACCGAGGGCCGCAGCCGCTCCGGGTAGGCCCGGCCGACCACCACGTACAGCGCGACGATCACCAGCCCGCCACCGAGGCCCTGGATCGCCCGCCCGGCCACGAACACCCACATGCCGGGGGCCGTCCCGGCCACCACCAGGCCCGCGCCGAACACCGCGATGCCGGTGAACAGGGGCCGCAGCGGGCCGCGCCGGTCGCACCACTGGCCGGAGACGACCAGGGCGAACAGGGTGGTGGTGAAGTAGCCGGAGAAGGCGAAGGCGTACAGCCCGAGGCCGTTCAGCTGGCGGGCCGCGGTCGGCATCGCGGTGTTGACGGCGGTCGCCTCGAAGGCGATCACCAGGACCACCGACACGATCCCCAGCGTCAGCGCCCGGTAGCGGCCGCCGAGCACCCCTCCGCCGGGGTCGGTTCCGTCGGGTATCGGGGTGGAGTCGACCGAGGTGGGGGAGGCAGTGGTCATACGCAACATCGTAAGGTCCGTCCGTGTCGGTGACCCCTGACCCGAGTCGGTGAGCGCATCGGTCCGTAGGCCTAGGACCCGGGGCCGCCGGGGGCTCAGTGCAGCACCTTGAGCCCCACCACGCCGGAGACGATCAGCAGCAGGCAGCCGATCCGGGCCACCGTCGCCGGATCGCCCAGGACGGCCATGCCGTAGAGCGCGGTGCCGACCGCGCCGATGCCGACCCAGACCGCGTACCCGGTGCCGATCGGGATGGTGCGCATCGCGTACGCCAGTCCGCCCATGCTGAACAGCAGCGCGACGCCGAAGACGAGGCCGGGAACGAGGCGGGAGAAGCCCTTGGACGATTCCAGGGCCACCGCCCACACGGTCTCCAGAAGACCCGAGACGATCAGAACGAGCCAAGCCATGACGGCCGTACCTCCGCAGTCCACAGCGGCCGGATTGCCGCTGAACTGCGTCGTCTTGTCGTCACCGGGTACGACGCGCTCGTCCGGGATGGCGGGGAAAACAGCCACCGCTTCCGACGGTAGCACACATTGCCACACAGAATTTACAGGAGTTCATTGACCCCATTCGGGCGATCGGCCATCCTGAATTCACTGGCCGTGTGCCCGAGTGGCTCAGGGGACCGTCTGCAAAGCGGTGCACGCGGGTTCAATTCCCGCCACGGCCTCGAAAAAGGAATTGCCGGTCGACCCGTGGTCGACCGGCAATTCCGCATTCTCCGGTCCCGCATTCTCCGGTCCCGCATTCTCCGGTCCCGCATTCGCCGTTCCGGGTCCGCGCATTCGGACCCGGACACCCCGCTCAGCCCGTGACGGCGTCCTCCGCACGGATCGGCAGCCGGCCGACCGGCAGGCCGGTGGCGGCCCGGACGGCGGCGGCGACGGCCGAGGGCGCGACCACCGCCGGCACCGCGCTGACCGCCTTGGCACCGAAGGTGGCGACCACGTCCCGCTCCTCCAGCAGCGCGGCGATCCGCACCTCCGGGGTGTCCAGCGACGTGGGCAGCCGGTAGCCGGTGAGCGAGGGGTTGCCCAGCAGCCCGCCCGTGGTCTGCAGGTCCTCCATCAGCGCCAGGCCGACGCCCTGGGCCACGCCCGCCTCGATCCGGTCCTCGATCTGGCGCGGGTTCAGCGCCCGGCCGACGTCCTGGGCGACGGCCATCTCGACCACCCGGACGGCCCCCAGCTCGATGTCCACGTCCACCACGGCGCGCATCGCGCAGAAGGAGATGGAGACGAAGGCGTCGCCCTGCCCGGACTCGTCCAGCGGCTCCGTCGGGTGCGGGCGGCACTGGGCGGTGGCCCAGAGTTCCTTGCCCTCCAGCGCCTCGGCGACCGGCATGCCGAGCACCCCGTCGTAGGAGGTGATCTTCCCGTCGGCGATCTGCAGCAGCTCCACCGACATCCCGAAGTTGGCCGCGATCGGCTGCAGCAGCTGGTGACGAACCATCAGCGCGGCCCGCTCGACCGCCCCGCCGGAGACCCAGGTGTGCCGGCCCCGCGCGGAGGGCCCGGCGATCGACTGGTCACTGTCGGCCGGTGCGATGTAGACCTCGCTGACGCCCAGCACGGTCTGCACGATCTGCCGGGCCAGCGTGGCGAAGCCCTGCCCGGCGTCGACGGCCGCGCAGATCACCGTGGCGTGGTCGCCGCTGACCCGCACGGTGGCGGTGGAGACCTCGTCCTCGCCCTCGGCGCCCAGCATGTGCACCATGCCGACGGCGTAGCCGATCCCGCGCCGCACGGCCGACGGGTCGCCGGCGCCGCCGGGCCCGCCGGGCAGCAGCCACTCCGCGTCCGGGTCGTCCACCGGCAGCGCCGGCAGCGGCTCGGCGGCCACCGCGTCCAGCAGCGCCTTCACCGGTGCCGGGCAGGTGACGGCCTGTCCGGTGGGCAGCGGATCACCGGTGGACATCGCGTTGCGGCGGCGGATCTCCACCGGGTCCACGCCCACCCGGGCGGCCAGCTGGTCCATCTGCGACTCGTACGCGAAGCAGGCCTGCAGCGCGCCCTCACCGCGCATCCGCCCGGCCGGCGGGTTGTTGGTGCGCACCGCCCAGGCGTCCACGAACACGTTCGGGCAGACGTACGGGCCGACCGAGAAGGCCGTCGCGGCGGCCAGCGCCTCGGCGGAGACGTCCGCGTAGGCGCCGCCGTCCAGCAGGATCTGCGCCTCCACCTTCACCAACGTGCCCTCGGCGTCGGCGTGGTGGCGGTAGCGCAGCAGTGCGGGGTGGCGCGAGGTGTGGGTGTGGAAGGACTCCTCGCGGGTGAGGGTCATCTTCACCGGGCGGCCGGTGCGCAGCGCCAGCAGCGCCAGGGTGACCTGGAAGGAGAGGTCCTCGCGGTCGGTGGTGGCGCCGGGCACGCCGGTGACCACCAGGCGGACCCGGTCCGGCTCCAGGCCGAGGCAGGCGGCGGTGCGGTCGCGGTCGCCGTGCGGGTCGGTGGAGGACAGGTGCAGCTCCACGCCGCCGTCCGGGCGCGGCACGGCCAGGCCGGCTTCGGCACCGAGCGGGGCCGGGTCCTGTCGGCCGACCTGGTAGAGGCCCTCGACGACGATCTCGCCGACCGCGTCCGGGTCGCCGGTGCGCAGCGGCAGGTGGCGGAACAGGTTGCCGTCCGGGTGCAGCGCCGGGGCGGTGAAGGCCTGCTCTGGGTCGGTGACCGCCTCCAGCGGCTCGTAGTCGACCGCGATCAGGCCGACCGCCAGCCGGGCGGTGTCCGGGTGGTCGGCGGCCACCGCGGCGATCGGCTCGCCGTGGTGGCGCACCACGCCGGCGGCCAGCACCGGCCGGTCCGCGATGATCGGGCCGGCCGGAGCGCCGTCCGGTAGGCCGTCCGGGCCGGGCGGCAGGTCGGCGGCGGTGACCACGGCGTGCACCCCGGGCAGGGCGAGCGCGGCCGAGGTGTCGATGCCGCGGATCCGGGCGTGCGGGTGCGGCGAGCGCAGCACCGCGCCCCACAGCAGCCCCTCGGCCCACAGGTCGGCGGCGTACGGGTAGATGCCGAGCGCCTTGGGCAGCGCGTCGCTGCGCAGCGGGGAACTACCCAGGCCGAAGGGCTCCGGTACGGCGCCGCCCTCGCCGCCGTCCTGCTGGAGTGCTGCGCCGATGTCGGTAGGCGACGTCATGATGCGTGGTCGTCCTCGGGGAGCCGGATGCCGTGGGCGGGGGTGGCGCCGTGGGGGACGCCGGTGGTCGGGACGCCGGCCGGGGCACCGCCGTCGGCCGGGGCGCCGTGCGGGTCCGGGTACGGGGTGCCGTGCGGGGGCGTGCCGTCGTGGAGGGCGCCGGGCAGCGGGGTGCCGTGCGCGGGGGTGGGTTCGTAGACCGGGGCGTCGTAGCCGGTGTCGTAGCCGTTCTGCTGCTGGTGGCCGTCCGGGTAGCCGGCCGGCACGTAGGTGCCGTGCGCGGGGGTGGCCTGGTACGGCTGCTCGGGGTAGCCCTGCGGCTGGTAGTACACCTGGTCGTCGGCGACCTGGGCGGGGATGCCTGGCTGCATCGCCGTCAGGGCCGAGGTGTCGTACACGCCGGTGTCGTAGCCGCCGTCTCCGTACGGCTGTTCGACCGTCGCCTGGACCTGCACCTGGTCCTGCTCGGGTGCGGAGGGCTGCTGGGGGACGTGCTCGATCCAGGCCTCGGCGTCGGCGTAGACCGGCGGCTCGATCACCGGCTCCGTCTCGACGGCGGACGGCTCGGCGGCGACCGGCGCGCCGGCCTCGGCGGACGCTTCGGCGGCGGCCTCCTCGGCGGCAGCCGCGGCGGCCCGCTCCGCCTCCTCGGCCTCCAGCGCGCGGGCGTCCGCGACGGTCTGGACGGCCGCCAGCACCCCTCGGTAGCCGGTGCAGCGGCAGAGGTTGCCGCACAGCGCCTGCCGGGCCTCGACCTCGGTGGGCCGGTGGTTGCGCTGGAGCAGGTCGTGCACGGCCATCGCCATGCCGGGGGTGCAGTAGCCGCACTGCACGGCGCCGGAGGCGGCCAGCGCCTGCTGGACGTCGCTCGCGGCGCCCCCGGCCGACAGGCCCTCGACGGTGTTGATCTCGCTGTCGGCGGCCAGCGCGGCGGGCACCAGGCAGCCGGCCACCAGCTGGCCGTCCACCTGCACCGAGCAGGCCCCGCACTCGCCCTGCTCGCAGCCGTCCTTGGCGCCGGCGAGTCCGAGCCGCTCGCGCAGCACGTAGAGCAGGCTCTCGCCGATCCAGGCGTCGGTGACGGGCCGTTCGAAACCGTTGACCCGCAGCGTGTAGGAGGCGCACGGGCGCAGCTCCCGGCTGACCTGCGGAGCGAGGCCGAGCGGATCGGCGTCGAGGGTCTCGATGGGGTCTGTTGTCACTTCAGCGCCCTTCCCAGTGCCCGTCGGGCCAGCACCGATACGGTACGCCGCAGCCGAACGGCGGCCGCCGTCGGCCCCTCGGTCACGGCCTCCCAGGCGCCCTCGGCGCCGTAGTTGTCGGGGACGCAGGCGGCGGCCACGTACTCGCCGAAGGCGGCGCCGGCGGCCGGGTCGATCTCCCGGCTGCCGTCCCAGTCGATGCAGCCGGCCACCCAGGCTTCGGCCTCCAGCGGACGCAGTGGCACCGGGGCGACGGCACCGACGGCACAGCGCACGGCGCGCCGGGCCGGGTCGAGGACGAGCGCCACGGAGGCGGTGGCACGGGCCGGGCCGCTGCGGCCGGTGGCCTTGAGGAAGACCTGCGGCGCGTGCAGCAGCGGGACCCGCACCCAGGTGAGCAGTTCGCCGGGGCGGACCGGGTCGAGGCCGGTGAGCAGGTGGCTGACCGGCACCTCGCGGCTGGCGCCGGCCCGGGCGAGGGTGACGGTGGCCTCCAGGGCGGCGAGCACCGGAAGGGTGTCGCCGGCCGGGGCGGCGGTGACGATGTTGCCGCCGAGGGTGCCGACGTTGCGGACCTGCGGCGGGCCGGCGGTGCGGGCGGCGTCGGCGAGCGCGGGGATGAGCGCGGCGAAGTCGGGGCGGTCCATCCGGGCGTGGGTGAGTCCGGCGCCGAGCACGGCGGTGCCGCCGTCCTCGTAGCGCCAGCCGCGCAGTTCGGTGATCCGGCCGAGGCCGACCAGGGCGGCGGGGCGCAGCCGTCCGGCGTTGACGGCCTCCATGAGGTCGGTGGCTCCGGCCACCGGTACCGCGGCCGGGGCGGCGGCCAGCGCATCGACGGCCTCGTCGAGCGAGGCCGGCAGCATGATCGTCCGGTTCACCTGGGTCCCACCGTGCTCCACTTGCTCATCGATCGCCTGCCGCCCGCGGCCGCGGCCGCACTGTCCGCGTCAGCAGCCCGGCCTGGCCGTAGGGTACGGGCGATCGGGCCGGGTTGGGCAACTCTGGCACACAATGCTCGATGATCATTTCGGGACCGGTGAACGGGACTGCCCGATTGGGACGGATACCGGGCGGTATCTGCCCCAACCCTGATCGGGCCGAGGCAGATGTTCATCTGTTCTTGACGTCAGATGACCGCCCATAAGTTCCCGATGGACGCATCAGCGCACCGGAGCACCGGCTCAGCGCACCGGCGGCGGTCCCTCGATCGGCCGCCCCGCCACCCCGGGCCGGCGCTGCCACGGGCGCGGGCCGCCCATCGGGCGGTACTCGACGCCCAGCGCGTCCAGCACCTCCAGGTGACCGCGCAGCCGCCGCTCGAAGTCCGGGTAGTCGCGCTCGGCCGGCTCGGCGGGCAGCTCGGACCAGGCGACCTCGGCGAAGGCGACCAGTCGGGGGAAGGCCCGGTAGTCGACGTCCCGGGCGCTGTCCGCGAACTCGCTCCACAGGTTCGCCTGGGTGCCGATGACGTGCCGGGCGGCGGCCGCGTCCAGCTGCGCCGGGACCGGCTCGAAGCGGTAGACGTCCTCCAGCGTGCGCACGAAGCCGACCGGGACCGGCTCGTCCGGCCCGTCCGCCTGCCGGTGGTCGAGGTAGACGTGCTGCTCGGGGCACATCACCACGTCGTGCCCGGCCTCCGCGGCGGCGACCCCTCCGCCGAACCCGCGCCAGGACGACACCGCGGCCCCCGGGGCGAGACCTCCCTCCAGGATCTCGTCCCAGCCGATCAGCCGGCGGCCGCGCTCGGCCAGCCAGCGGTCGAAGTGCCGGATGAGGTGGCTCTGCAGCTCGTCCTCGTTGGCCAGGCCCAGCTCGTGGATCCGGGCCTGGGCGGCGGCGCTGTCCTTCCACTGCTCCTTGGGGCACTCGTCCCCGCCGAGGTGGATGAACTCGGACGGGAACAGCTCCAGGACCTCCTCCAGCACCCCCTCGAAGAAGCGCAGGGTCTCCTCGGAGGCGTTGAGCACGTGGGGGCTCACCCCCCAGTCCGTCCAGACGCCGAGCGCGGCGGTGTCCACCACGTCGGTGTTGCCCAGCTCGGGGTAGGCGGCGACGGCGGCCTGGGTGTGGCCCGGCAGGTCGATCTCCGGGACGACGGTGACCCCGCGCGCGGCCGCGTAGGCGACGATCTCGCGCAGGTCGTCCTGGGTGTAGTAGCCGCCGTGCGGGCGGTCGTCCCGGCGCTGCCCGGAGCGGTAGCCGACCATCGAGCGCTCCCGCCAGGCGCCGCGCCCGGTCAGCCCCGGGTAGCGCTTGATCTCCACCCGCCAGCCCTGGTCGTCGGTCAGGTGCAGGTGCAGCACGTTGAGCTTGTGCGCGGCCAGCAGGTCGACGAAGCGCAGCACGTCGGACTTGGGCAGGAAGTGCCGGGCGACGTCCAGCAGCGCGCCGCGCCAGCCGAACCGGGGCGCGTCCGCGATGTCCGCGCCGGGCAGCACCCAGCCCTCCCGCCGCAGCGGCGAGCGGCGGTACGCGTCCGGCCCGAGCAGCTGCCGCAAGGTCTGCGCGGCCCACAGCGCGCCGGCCGGGCCACCCGCGGCGAGCAGGGCGTGGCCGGGGCGCACCGTGATCCGGTACGCCTCGGCGGCCAGGGCGCCGTCCAGGACCAGTTCGATGCCCGTGCCCGGCCGGCCCGGGCCGAGCGGGAGCCCGGTGGCCGCGGACAGCGTGCCGCGCAGCCACCGCTCGGCGTCGGCCAGGCCGGGCGGCGCGGTCAGCGTGGTGGTGGCGTCGAGCGGGAAGTCCTCGTCCGGGCGCCGGACGGCACTCGAAGGTGCGGGAATGAGGTCCATTCCGACATCCTGCCCAGGCACGCCACGATTGGCATAGACCACGTCGAAAACGCGGTGCTATGCAAAACGGCGTTCCGCGGACAGCTACTGCTTGTCGCCGTCGCCGCCCTGCGGCTTCCCGATGCCGTCGTAGATCTCCTTGCACATCGGGCAGACCGGGTACTTCTTCGGGTCGCGCCCGGGCACCCACACCTTGCCGCACAGCGCCACGACCGGGGACCCGGAGAGCGCGCTCTCCATGATCTTGTCCTTCTGGACGTAGTGCGCGAAGCGCTCGTGGTCGCCGTCCCCGTGGGACACCTGCGGGACGGGCTCGACCAGGGTGCCGGTGCCGAGGCCGCGCTCGGGCTCAAGAGTGCTCATGGGTGCCAAGTCTATGGGCGCCCCCGGAAACCGGGCCAGTGTCGCGCCGCGCCCGGGCGCGTGGGGCGCCCGCTCAGTTCATCGTCGGGTCGTCCGGGTAGGTCGCCAGCAGGGCCAGCGGGCCGCGCTGGCGGCGCAGCACCGAGCGCCACAGCCGCTCCGGCTCGGGGCTGGAGACGTCCCCCGGCTCGCAGTCCACCAGGTACCAGGCGCCGCTCTCCAGCTCCGCCTCCAGCTGGCCCGGCGACCAGCCGGCGTACCCGGCGAAGATCCGCAGGCTCCCGAGTTCCCCGGCCAGCACCTCGGGCGGCGCCTCCAGGTCCACCAGGCCGATCGCGCCGTACACCCGCCGCCAGCCGAGCGGCTCGCCGGAGCCCGGCTCCCCGGGGGCGACCGCCAGGCCGAGCGCCGAGTCCAGCGCCACCGGCCCGCCCTGGAAGACCACCGCGGGCTGGCCGACGAGTCTGCCCCAGCCGTCCAGCACACTGCCCACCTCGACCGGCGTCGGCCGGTTGAGCACCACGCCGAGCGCCCCCTCGGCGTCGTGGTCGAGGAGCAGTACCACCGCCCGGGCGAAGTTGGGGTCGGTGAGCACGGGCGTCGCGACGAGCAGACGGCCGGTGTGCGACCGGCCTCCGTGCGAATGGGCCGCCGTCATGCCACACATGATCCCGCAGAACGGCACCGGTCGGACACCGCAACACTCGAAACCCCGCCACGCCGGACGAACACCCGTACGGCCGAACCGGCGGGCGGGAGCGGGGCCGGAGAGAGCACCATCACGGGAGAGGCTCACGGGAACCATCGGCACGCCCACTACCATCTACGGATGGTGGACGCCCCTCTACGGTGCCGACTCGGATTCTCCGGGGGCCCGAACGCGCCCGTACGCACGTACCACCGGTCCACCAACGGTTCCGTCCCGGAGCCGTTCCCATTCCTCTGGCACCCCGGATTGCGAGAACGATGACCGACGACGTCCTGCTGGTCCACGGCGGAAACCCGCTCGAAGGCGAGATCCGCGTCCGCGGTGCGAAGAACCTGGTCCCCAAGGCCATGGTCGCCGCCCTCCTCGGCCAGGGCCCCAGCAGACTGCGCAACGTCCCGGACATCCGTGACGTCAAGGTGGTCCGCGGCCTGCTCCAGCTGCACGGCGTGACCGTGCGCACCGGTGACGAGGACGGCGAGCTGATCCTCGACCCCTCGCACGTCGAGAGCGCGAACGTCGCCGACATCGACGCCCACGCCGGTTCCTCGCGGATCCCGATCCTGTTCTGCGGTCCGCTGCTGCACCGCCTCGGCCACGCCTTCATCCCGGGCCTGGGCGGCTGCGACATCGGCGGCCGGCCCGTCGACTTCCACTTCGAGGTGCTGCGCCAGTTCGGCGCCACCATCGAGAAGCACCCCCAGGGCACCTACCTGGTCGCCCCGCAGCGGCTGCGCGGCACCAAGATCGAGCTGCCCTACCCCTCGGTCGGCGCGACCGAGCAGGTGCTGCTCACCGCCGTCCTCGCCGAGGGCGTCACCGAGCTGCGCAACGCGGCCATCGAGCCGGAGATCGTCGACCTGATCTGCGTGCTGCAGAAGATGGGCGCGATCATCACCCTGGGCACCGACCGCACCATCCTGATCACCGGTGTGGACGAGCTGGGCGGCTACACCCACCGCGCCCTGCCGGACCGCCTGGAGGCGGCCTCCTGGGCCTGCGCGGCGCTCGCCACCAAGGGCGACATCTACGTCCGCGGCGCCCGCCAGCTGGAGATGATGACCTTCCTCAACACCTTCCGGAAGGTCGGCGGCGCGTTCGAGGTGGACGACGAGGGCATCCGCTTCTGGCACCCGGGCGGCGAGCTCAAGGCGATCGCCCTGGAGACCGACGTCCACCCGGGCTTCCAGACCGACTGGCAGCAGCCGCTGGTGGTCGCGCTGACCCAGGCCACCGGGCTGTCCATCGTGCACGAGACGGTGTACGAGTCCCGGCTCGGCTTCACCGGCGCGCTGAACCAGATGGGCGCGCACATCCAGCTCTACCGCGAGTGCCTGGGCGGCACCCCGTGCCGCTTCGGTGCGCGCAACTTCCTGCACTCCGCGGTCGTCTCCGGCCCGTCCAAGCTGATCGGCGCCGAGCTGGTCATCCCGGACCTGCGCGGCGGCTTCTCGTACCTGATCGCGGCGCTGGCGGCCGAGGGCACCTCGACCGTCCACGGAATCGACCTGATCAACCGCGGCTACGAGAACTTCATGGAGAAGCTGCGGGACCTCGGCGCCCACGTCGAGCTGCCCAGTGAGCAGCTGGTCGACGCGTGACGAACGGTGGGGGCCCGTCCGGCGGACAGGCCCCCACACGACGAGAGGCCGGGCTCCCCGCGGGGAGCCCGGCCTCTCGGGCGTTCAAGGGGTGACTCAGGCGCCCTTGGCGGCTTCCTTCAGCTTGGAGCCGGCGCTGACCTTGGCGCTGTAGCCGGCCGCGATCTGGATCGGCTCGCCGGTCTGCGGGTTGCGGGCGGTGCGGGCAGCGCGGTGGGTGCGCTCGAAGGTCAGGAAACCGGGGATGGTGACCTTCTCGTCGCCCTTGGCGACGACCTCGCCGACGATCTCGGCGAAGGCGGCCAGAACGGCGTCGGCGTCCTTGCGGGTCACCTCGGCGCGCTCGGACAGCGCGGCCACCAGCTCACTGCGGTTCATGTGTACTCCTGTGGTCTGTTCGCTTGCGGTGTGCGGGGGCCCATCGGTGCTCCCACCGGGGGGCACCCGGATGGGCCGCAGGTCCGCACACTGTGCTCATGCAAGGCAATGCGTGGTCGCAGGCCGGGTCCGTACCCGATGCCGCGCGCCGGAGCCGTCGAAGGCCCGCCCGCCTGCCTGGGAACGAATCCTGCCCCGACCGGCCCCGAGAAAGCCAATCGGGCCCCGGCCGAGCCACCCGAACAAAGCCCGCCCGTTGGAGGTGTGACGCTCCGTCGGCTCCGGCGGACCGGGCGCGGGCGGCGGTCGGGACGACACGCCGGAAGACCAGGGGGACGTTCCGTACTTGTCGGACACGCCTGCCCCGTGCAGGGCTACCGTACGCCCTAGGCACGACAAGCCCAAACACGCCCCTCGCCCTTGTGTCGCAAGGGTTCGGGGCGGGCTTGGGCGAGTATGGCCGCTAATCGGACATTTGACCGATCGACGACACGTCGTCGGCGCCGGTCCTCAGAGCTTGACGGTGGGGAACGCGGAGGTGTCGAGGGTGCCGACGATGCCGGGGGTCGGACGGGACGGGGTGGGCGCCTGGGCGTCGGCCAGGGCGGCGTCGCGCACCGCGGTGGCGACGGTCTTGGCGACATCCTTGTGGAACACGCTCGGGATGATGTAATTGGCGTTCAGCTCGTCGTCGCCGACGGTGGTGGCCAGCGCCCGGGCGGCGGCGATCATCATCTCGGTGTTGACCGTGCGGCTCTGGGCGTCCAGCAGGCCGCGGAAGACGCCCGGGAAGACCAGCACGTTGTTGATCTGGTTCGGGAAGTCGCTGCGGCCGGTGGCGACCACGGCGGCGGTCTGCCGGGCTACGGCCGGGTCGACCTCCGGGTCCGGGTTGGCCAGCGCGAAGACGATGGCCTGCTCGGCCATGGTGGCCAGGTCGTCGCCGTCCAGGACGTTCGGGGCCGACACGCCGATGAAGACGTCGGCGCCCGCCACGGCCTCCTTGAGGCTGCCGGTGCGGCCCGAGCGGTTGGTGTGCTCGGCGATCCAGCGCAGGCTGTCGTTGAGGTCGTCACGGCCCAGGTGGACCACGCCGTGGACGTCCGCGACGGTGGCGTGCTCGACACCGGCGGCCAGCAGCAGCTTGAGGATCGCGGTGCCGGCGGCGCCGGCGCCCGACATCACCACGCGGATGTCGCCGATCTCCTTGCCGACCACCTTCAGCGCGTTGGTGAGGGCGGCCAGCACCACGATCGCGGTGCCGTGCTGGTCGTCGTGGAACACCGGGATGTCCAGGGCCTCGCGCAGCCGGGCCTCGATCTCGAAGCAGCGCGGCGCGGAGATGTCCTCCAGGTTGATGCCGGCGAAGCCCGGGGCGATCGCCTTGACGATGGCCACGATCTCGTCGGTGTCCTGGGTGTCCAGGCAGATCGGCCAGGCGTCGATCCCGGCGAAGCGCTTGAACAGGGCCGCCTTGCCCTCCATGACGGGCAGCGCGGCCGCCGGGCCGATGTTGCCCAGGCCCAGCACCGCCGAGCCGTCGGTGACCACCGCGACGCTGTTGCGCTTGATGGTCAGGCGGCGGGCGTCCTCGGGGTTCTCGGCGATCGCCATGCAGACCCGGGCGACACCCGGGGTGTAGATCATGCTGAGGTCGTCACGGTTGCGGATCGGCAGCTTCGAGGACATCTCGATCTTGCCGCCGAGGTGCATCAGGAAGGTCCGGTCCGAGACCTTGCCGATCGACACGCCGTCGATCGCCCGCAGCTTCTCGACGATCTCCTCGCCGTGCGCCACCGAGGAAGCCGCCACGGTCACGTCGATCCGCAGCGCCTCCAGGCCGGAGGCGGTGACGTCGAGACCGGTCACGGATCCGCCGGAGGACTCCACGGCCGTGGTGATCGCACTGACCGCGTTGCCGCGGGCCGGGACCTCCAGTCGCACCGTGATCGAGTTGGAGACACTGGGCACGGTCGCCATCGACGCTTCCTTCTTCCGTCTGTCCCGCAGGCTCAACATTTTGTTGAAGGCATCGCCTGCGCATGCTAGACCTCGATCGTCGCACCTTCCAAGGGATTGCCAGAAATAACGTTCATTGAGTGTGCGGATCCGACAACCGGGCCCGACCGCCCGCAGTCTTCCGCCGTCCACTCCTTGCCTCAGCGGGCCGATGCGTTACATTGGACAGGCACCGGCCCGATCCAAGCCCCCGGGCCCAACCTTCGTCCCTCAGAGGGACCACTTGCCGCGAGGCGAGCATGGCGGGTCGGTGTTCCAAACGTCTGAAGGCCCCTCACCATCGGTGAGGGGCCTTCGTCATGGGCGGGTCAGCCGCGCAGCAGCGCGGGCACACCAGCCGCGTCGGGCAGGTCGTCCGGGCCGGACAGCACGGTCAGCCGCTGGGTCGCCCGGGTCAGCGCCACGTAGAGCACCCGCAGGCCGGCCTCCGACTCACCGGCGATGCCGGTCGGGTCGGCGACCACCGTCGCGTCGTACTCCAGGCCCTTGGCCTCCAAACTGCCCAGCGCCACCACGCGCTCGCCCAGGCCCTCGGTCCAGCCGGCCGCCTCGGCCCGACGGTCCATCGGCACCACGATCGCCACCGTCCCGTCCACCTCGCCCAGCAGGTGCTCCAGCTCGGCCCGGGCTGCCTTGCCGAAGGCCTCCGGCGCGGGGTCGGTGACGGCCGCGAAGCGCGGCTCCACGCCGACGTGGCGCACCGCGCTCGGCGAGGGCGTGCCCGGCGCGGCCAGCGCCAGCACCGTGGCCGCGACCTCGGCGATCTCGGCCGGGTTCCGGTAGTTCACGGTCAGCGTGAAGCGGCGGCGCGGCTTGCCGGCCAGTACCTCGTCCAGCGCGGCCTGGGCCTCCTGCGGGAACGGCCAGGAGGACTGCGCCGGGTCGCCGACGATGGTCCACGTGGCCATCCGGGACCGGCGGCCGATCATCCGCCACTGCATCGGGGTGAGGTCCTGGGCCTCGTCCACGATGACGTGGGCGTACTCCTTGCGCTCCACCGGCTGGCGGTCGCGCCGGCGGGAGCTGCGGTCGGCGAAGGTGGTGACCTCCTCCAGGCCGCTCAGCAGGTCCACCGCGTCCACCTCGCGGACCTTCGGCCGGGCCGGCTCGCCGAGCAGCACCTGCAGCTCGTCCACCAGCGCCACGTCGTGCACCGACAGCGCGCCCTCGCCCTCCGGGGACAGGTGGCGCCAGGAGGCCGCCAGCAGCCTCGCCTCGTCCGGCGTGACGGCTCGGCGGGCGATCCGGTTGGTGTGCCGGGCCTGCTTGAGCGTGCCGAGCACCCGGCGCGGGCTCAGGGCCGGCCACCAGGCGTCCAGGAACTCCAGGAAGGACGGCTCGTCCGAGACGTAGTCGTCGAAGGACTCCTTCTCCTCCTGGCGCTGCTCCCGGCCGTAGTGGTCGGTGGGCCTGGGCAGGTGCCGGGTGGCCTCCTGCCACAGGGCGTCCAGCAGCAGTCGGCGGGCACGCGGACGCAGCAGGTTCAGCGGGGTGCCGCCGGAGCCCACCACGTTGCCGCGCACGGCCCGCAGCCGGCCCGCGTCCAGCTTCAGCACCTCACCGCGGGCGACCACCTTGAGCTCCTGCGGGGCACCCAGCTCCAGCGCCGCCCGGGCGGCCCGGCGCAGCAGCTGCACCATCCGGGCCGAGCCCTTGACCCGGGCCGCCTCCGGGGTGTCGTAGGTGCCCGCCTCGATGCCGTCCACCAGCGAACCGACGGCGCGGATGGCGACCTGGCCCTCCTCGCCGAGCGAGGGCAGCACGCCCTCGGTGTACGAGACCAGCAGCGGGGTCGGCGAGACCACCAGGATGCCCCCGGCGTAGCGGCGGCGGTCCTGGTAGAGCAGGTACGCGGCGCGGTGCAGGGCGACGGCGGTCTTGCCGGTGCCGGGGCCGCCGGTGACGAGCGTGGCGCCGGCCGCGGCGGCGCGGATCACCTCGTCCTGCTCCTTCTGGATCGAGGAGACGATGTCGCGCATCGAGTGGCTGCGGGCGCGGCCGAGCGAGGCCATCAGCGCGCCGTCGCCGACCACGGCCAGTTCCTCGCCGTCCAGGGTCGGGGTGAGGTCGGGGCGCAGCAGGTCGTCCTCGACGCCGATCACCTTGCGGCCCTTGGAGCGGATCACCCGGCGGCGGATCACCCGGCCCGGCTCCACGGGGGTGGCGCGGTAGAACGGCGCGGCGGCGGGCGCCCGCCAGTCGATCACCAGCGGACCGTACTCGGCGTCCAGCACGCCCAGACGGCCGATGTGGAGGGTCTCGGCGACGGCCGGGTCGGCCGGGTCGAGCGGGGTGTCGGACGGGATGCCGTGCTCCTCCGGGGCGTCCGCCCGCTGGAGGTCGATCCGGCCGAAGAGGAAGTCCTCGAACTCGTTGTTGAGGCGCTGGAGGTGCGCGCCGGCCCGGTACACCTGGGCGTCACGCTCGGCGAGGGCGCCGGGGGTGCCGACGTGGACCCGCTTGGCGGCGTCCTCCAGGATGTACTCGGCCTCGGCGAGCTTCTCCTCCAGCCGGTGGTAGACGGTGTCGAGGTGCTGCTGCTCACCGGCGATCTCGCGCTCGCGGACGGTCTCGTGATCGGCGGTGGGGGTGGTGTCCGTGTTGCTCTGCATGGCCTCGGGGTTTGCGGCGGGGTTGCGGCGGAATCCGGCTCCGGAAAACGAGCGGACGGATGATCCTACGCCCGGGCGGGCGGGCGCGCCGCACCGGGACGGTGAAAGTGCGAAGGCCGCCCACCGCGTGAGCGGTGGACGGCCTTCGGTGTGAACATGGGGTGGTGGAGATGCCGGGAATCGAACCCGGGTCCAGTGGAGTTAATTCAGGGCTTCTCCGAGCGCAGTCCGCTGTGCTTTTCTCGGCCCTGGCGGTCACGCGGACAAGCCGCCAACAGGCCCAGCTGCTGTTTGATTTCCCATCCGCCCCCGCAGCCCGGGCGGACGGTTGAGTTCCCTAGATTATGCCAGGGTCCGGGTCGGGAACTCCCCGGTCTGACACCCAAGCGCTATCGGTGCTTATTAGGCAGCGAGAGCGAACTGCTGGGAATCGCGCTTAGAGTTGGCGATTATTTTTTTGCGACACGTGGTTAACGAGATCATTGCCGCGTTCCTCGGCTCGCTTCCCCTGTTTCAACATCCCCTGTCGAAACCGATCATCCCCATGTTTTTTTGAGAAACAGCTCGGACGGTGACCGTCCGTGTTGCTTGCGCCATAGTACGCGAGGCGACGGGCGGGGGTCCAGCGGATTAACCCCGCTGGCGCCGCCGGGCCGCCGCCACCGCGCGGGCCGCCTCGCGGGTGTCCTGCTTCTCGCGGAGCGTCTGGCGCTTGTCGTACAGCTTCTTTCCGACCGCGAGCGCGAGCTCCAGCTTGACGCGGCCGTCCTTGAAGTACAGCGACAGCGGGACCAGGGTGTGGCCCGCGTCGCGGACCTTGGTCTCGATCTTGCGGATCTCCAGCTTGTGCAGCAGCAGCTTGCGCTTGCGCCGGGCCGCGTGGTTGGTCCACGTCCCCTGGGTGTACTCGGGGATGAAGACGTTGTCGATCCACGCCTCGTGGTTCTGGATGTACGCGTAGCCGTCGACCAGGTTGGCCCGCCCCTCCCGCAGCGACTTGACCTCGGTGCCGGTGAGGACGAGGCCGCACTCGTAGGTGTCGAGGATCGTGTACTCGTGTCGCGCCTTCTTGTTCTGCGCGATCAGCTTCTGTCCGGTTTCCTTTGCCATAGCGCGGTCATTCTCGCACTTCGGGGCCGGATCGGGCAGCTGCTTTAGGGGCCGTCCGGCCGCTCAGGACCGGGTCCCGAGTCCGGCGAGGACGCGCAGGGCCAGCGCGTCGGTGTCCTCGCCCGCGGCGGCCGGGACGTCCGGGGTCAGGCCAGTGCCGTCCAGGGAGCGTCCGGACGGCGTGTGGTAGCGGCCGACGGTCATCTCCAGCACGGCGCCGTCGGCGAGCCGGCTGGGCTGCTGGACGGTGCCCTTGCCGAAGGTCCGCGAGCCCACCACCACGGCGCGGCTGCGGTCCTGCAGGGCGCCGGCGAGCAGTTCGGCGGCGCTCATCGTGCCGCCGTCCACCAGCACCACCAGCGGGGTGCGCCCGTCGCCGCCGGGCGGGGCGGTCAACTCCCTCGTCCCACCGCGCTCCTGGTACGAGCCGACCGGTCCGCCGTCCAGGAGGCTCCCGGCCGTGCCGACCGCCTCGTCCACCAACCCGCCGGAGTTGCCGCGCAGATCGAGCACCACACCGGTGTGCGGGGCGCGCAGCGCGGCGCGCACCTGGTCGGCCACGCCGCTGGTGAAGGCCCGGACGGTGATCCGCAGCACGCCGCGGTCCAGGTGCTCCGCGGTGACCTGCCGGCTGTCCAGCAGCACGCGTTTCAGCCGCAGTTCGCGCACCTCGCCGTCGCCGCGCCGCACGGCCAGGGTGACCTCGGAGCCGGCCCGGCGCTCGTCGCCCTGCCCGCGCAGCCGGGCGACCACCTCGGTGACCGGCAGCCGGTCGGCCTGGTCCTTGCCGATCCGCAGCAGCCGGTCGCCGGGGGCGATCCCGGCCTGGGCGGCCGGTCCGGCCGGGGTGACCTGGGAGACCTCGGTGACGCCGTCCTCGCCGCGGCCGACCGACAGGCCGACCCCGGGGTAGCGGCCGTCCAGACCCTGGCTGAACTCGGCGTACTCCTGGGCGCTGTAGTAGGCGCCCCAGCGGTCGCCGCCGGCCGCGAGCAGGTGCTCGGCCTGCTGCTCGGACAGCGCCTTGCCGGACGGGTCCGCCGGGAGCCCGGCGGAGGCCGGCGCCAGGTCGGCGGACGCGCGGCGCGGCGGGTCGTTCGGGTCGCCCCAGGCACCGGTGGCGGCGCCGGCCAGCAGCACGGCGCCGAACACCAGGCTGAGGGCGGCCACCTGACGCGCCCTGCGCGGAGTTTGCAGCATGGCACCGGAGTGTAGACACCGCACCGCGAGCGGCGGGCCGGAACGGGGAGGGCGGAACGGCGACGGCCCCGTACGGCGCAGTGCCGTACGGGGCCGAAGGAACCCGCGGGGGTCAGACCTTGAGGTACTTGCGCAGCGTGAAGAACGCCGCGATGCCGGCCATGCCCATACCGACCACGACCAGCAGCGGGATCACCGCCAGCACCGAGCTGAGGCCGATGAAGTGGATGAACTGCACCCGGTCGGCCAGCCAGTTCTGGACGAAGAAGTGCCCGCCGATCAGCAGTCCGGAGGCCAGCCCCGCGCCGAGCAGCGCGGAGAACGCGGCCTCCGCGATGAACGGCATCTGGACGTAGAAGTTCGAGGCACCGACCAGGCGCATGATGCCCGTCTCGCGCCGCCTGCTGTACGCCGACACCCGGACGGTGTTGACGATCAGCAGCAACGCGACGAAGAGCATCAGCACCATGATCACGAACGCCGCCGTCTGCAGGCCGTTGAGCAGGCCGAACAGGTTCTCCAGGATCTTCCGCTGGTCCTCGACCGACTTGACGCCGGGCTTGCCCGCGAAGGCGCTCTGGATGACGTCGTACTTGGTCGGGTCGTTGAGCTTCACCCGCCAGGACTGGGGCATGGCGTCCGGACCCAGGACGGAGATGAGCGGGTTGTCCGGGTTCATCTCCTTCCAGTGCTTGTACGCCTCGGCGGAGCTCTCGTAGGTGGACGACTGGACCACCGAAGTCATCTTGTCCAGCTGGTCCTTGATGTCGTGGACCTGCTGGTCGGTGGCCGCGCCCTTGTCGCACTGCGGCGAGTTGCGGGCATCCGCCTTGGTGCAGAAGTAGATGCTCACCTCGACCTTGTCGTACCAGTACCCCTTCATGGAGTTCACCTGGTCGCGGACCAGGAGCGAGGAACCGGCGAGGGCGAGGGAGAGCGCGACGCTGACCACGACCGCGATGGTCATGGTCAGGTTGCGTCGGAGACCCACACCGATCTCCGACAGGACGAACTGGGCACGCATGCGGGAAACAACTCCAGGGTCGGTACTGCGCGGTCTGGCGGTCGGGCCGGCGGCCCCACGGGGTTCAGCGCTGGTGGGTCAGTGCTGGTATCCGTAGACGCCGCGGGCCTGGTCGCGGACGAGCAGCCCCTTGTCGAGTTCGATGACTCGCTTGCGCATCTGGTCGACGATGGCCTGGTCGTGGGTGGCCATCAGCACCGTGGTGCCGGTGCGGTTGATCCGGTCGAGCAGCTTCATGATGCCGACCGAGTTCTGCGGGTCGAGGTTGCCGGTGGGCTCGTCCGCGATGAGCAGCATCGGGCGGTTCACGAACGCCCGGGCGATCGCCACGCGCTGCTGCTCACCACCGGACAGCTCGCCCGGCATGCGGTCCTCCTTGCCGCCGAGGCCGACCAGCTCCAGCACCTCGGGCACCACCTTGTTGATGGCGCTCTTGGGCTTGCCGATCACCTCCAGCGCGAAGGCGACGTTCTGCGCGACCGTCTTGTTCGGGAGCAGGCGGAAGTCCTGGAAGACGGTGCCCAGCTGGCGGCGCATGTGCGGCACCTTCCAGTTGGACAGCTTGCCCAGGTCCTTGCCCAGCACGTGCACGGCACCCGTGGACGGGCGCTCCTCGCGCAGGCACAGGCGCAGGAAGGTGGACTTGCCCGAGCCGGACGAGCCGACCAGGAAGACGAACTCACCCTTCTCGATCTCCAGCGAGACGTTGTCCAGGGCGGGACGGTTCTGCTTGGGATAGGTCTTGGAGACGTTGTCGAATCTGATCACGGCTGCATCACGGAGGCCATCCTAGGCGGCGCCAGTCCTCGGTCGGTCCGCCCCGGAGGCCCGGTCCGGCGGCGGGCGATGGGAGCGCGGAGGGCCGCTCCCGGTCTGGGACCATACGCGAACCGGCGACCGGCCCGCAGGGACAGACCGGGACGGTCCTCTGAATCTGGGGGAGAATGTCCGGTTGTGCCCCGATAATTGCGAGCCATCTCACAGCCCGGGAGCCGGAAGCGCCAGAACCTGGCAGAGTGGAGGTGGCGACCGTGTCCGGCCGCTCCCCCGTACAGGGCAGACTCCCCGTACAGGTATGAAGAGGGAACCAAAGCCCCGTCCGGTGCGTTGGCTGTAGCAGCGAGGAGGAGATCGCATGACGTGCGACCATCTGGTGTGCGCCAACTGCAACGGCCGCGTCAGCGACGGGCGTTGCTCGGTGTGCCGCGCCAACCGGGCCCGGCTGCAGGAGCAGCAGGGGCCGTTCGCCGCACTCTCCCCCGCGATGCTGCTGGCCCTGCTGGCCGGGCTGCTCGCGGTGGCGCTGATCGCGCGGCAGGCGCTGGCCTGAGGCCCCTGACCACGCGGAAGGCCCCCGACCGTCGCGGTCGGGGGCCTTCTGCGTGTGTCCGGGTCCGTGCGTCCGGCCCGGTGCGTGTCCGGGTGCCTACTCGGCGCTGGTCTCGCGCTGCTTGCGCCAGCGGATGCCGGCCTCGATGAAGCCGTCGATGTCGCCGTCCAGGACGGCCTGCGGGTTGCCGGCCTCGTACGCGGTGCGGACGTCCTTGACCATCTGGTACGGGTGCAGCACGTAGGAGCGCATCTGGTTGCCCCAGGAGCTGCCGCTGTCCTTCAGGGCGTCCATCGCGGCCTTCTCCTCCTGGCGGCGCCGTTCGAGCAGCTTGGCCTGGAGGACGTTCATCGCGGACGCCTTGTTCTGGATCTGCGAACGCTCGTTCTGGCAGGACACCACGATGCCGGTCGGGAGGTGCGTGATGCGCACCGCCGAGTCGGTGGTGTTGACGCCCTGGCCACCGGGGCCGGAGGCGCGGTAGACGTCCACCCGCAGGTCGCCCTCGTCGATGTCGACGTGGTCGGACTGCTCGACGACCGGGAGCACCTCGACACCGGCGAAGGACGTCTGCCGGCGGCCCTGGTTGTCGAACGGCGAGATGCGGACCAGGCGGTGGGTGCCCTGCTCGACCGAGAGGGTGCCGTAGGCGTACGGGGCCTTCACGGTGAAGGTCGCGGACTTGATGCCGGCCTCTTCGGCGTACGAGGTGTCGTACACCTCGGTGGGGTACCCGTGCCGCTCGGCCCAGCGCAGGTACATGCGCATCAGCTGCTCGGCGAAGTCGGCGGCGTCCACGCCACCGGCCTCGGCGCGGATGTTGATCAGCGCCTCGCGGGCGTCGTACTCGCCGGAGAGGAGGGTGCGGACCTCCAGCTCCTCGACGGCCTTCTGCAGCGAGACCAGCTCGGCCTCGGCCTCGACGCGGGTGTCCGCGTCGTCCTCGGCCTCGGCGAGCTCGAACAGCACGCCCAGGTCGTCGATGCGGCCGCGCAGGCCCTCGACCCGGCGCAGTTCGCCCTGGAGGAAGGAGAGCCGACTGGTCACCTTCTGCGCGTTCGCGACGTCGTCCCACAGGGTGGGGGCGGCTGCCTCCTCCTCCAGGACCGCGATGTCGGCCCGGATCTTGTCCAGGTCGAGGACGGCCTCGATCGACCCCATGGTCGTATCGAGGTTCTTGAGCTCTTCGGAAGGATCGACGGCTGCCACGCCCCCAGCGTAATGGTTCCGGGGGTGGTCATGACGACACCCCCGTTCCGGAGGCGACCGGGAGGGGTCACGGGGCGCGGGGGGCGGTGCTGTGCACGGCCGGCCGGGCCGGGTGGCCGGCGCCCGGCTCGGGGGCCGCGAAGGCCGTCCAGGCCGCGGCGGCGCCCGCCAGCAGCAGCACGGTGGCCAGCAGCACCGCCAGCATCCGGCGCCGGCGCAGCAGGGCCGCGCGGTCCCGGCGGTGGCCCGGGGCGGCGCGCTGGGCGCGCGACTCGGCGGCGTACGCGGCCAGTTCCTCGGCCGAGGGGCGGCGCAGGCTGGTGTGGGTGTCCCGGGTGGAGTCCGGGGCGGCGCCGGGCACCAGCGGGACGGCCGGGCCGCGACGGCGCTTGTGGACGCCCGGGCCGGCGTCGACCTCGGCGTAGACGGCCTCGCCGGGGGACAGCTGCTCCTCGGCCGGGGCGCGGCCCTGGGAGGGCACGGCCAGCACCGGCAGTCCGGCCAGCGAGGGCAGCTGCTCGCGCAGCCGGGCGGCCAGCTCGGCGGCGCGCAGCCGGGAGGCCGGAGCCTTGGCCAGGCACTCGGAGATGATCCGCCACAGCCCGTCCGGCAGCCCGGGGATCGGCGGCACCTGCTCGGTGACGTGCCGGCGCAGCACCGCGCCGGTGTGGCCGCCGCCGAACGGGGTGAAGCCGGCCAGCAGCTCGTACAGCACGGTGGCGAGGGCGTAGATGTCGACGGCGGCGCGCGGCTCCAGTCCCTCGATGATCTCGGGGGCGAGGTAGTCGGGCGTGCCGATGATCCGGGTGGCCCGGGTGCGGCGCGGGGCGTCGACCAGCCGGGCCACGCCGAAGTCGGTGAGCTTGGCGCGCGGGGCGCCGCCGGGGCCGGGGGCGGCGGCGAGGTCGAGCAGGACGTTCTCCGGCTTGACGTCGCGGTGGACGATCCCGGCCGCGTGCGCGGCCGCGAGGCCGTCGGCGACGTCGGCGATGACCGACGCGGCGACCTGCGGCGGGAGGGCTCCGTCCCGCTCGAGCCGGGAGCGCAGGTCGGTGCCCTGGACCAGTTCCATCACCAGGGCGAGGTCGCTGCCGTCCACGACCATGTCGCGCACGCCGACCACCCGGGGGTGGTCGAGGCTGGTCAGCGCGGTGCGCTCCTGGACGAAGCGGCCGACCAGCACCTGGTCGGCGGCGAGGTCCTCGCGCAGCAGCTTGACCGCCACCGGGCCGTCGGGCCCCTCACCGAGCCAGACCGTCCCGGCCGATCCCCGGCCGATGACCTGGTGGACGGTGTACCGGCTGCCGATCTTGCGTGCCAATGCTGCTCCGTGGGCGGCGCGGGAGCGCTCCGGGGGTCCGGGCGCGCTCGGTGGGGCGGGACAACAGCGACCAACCTACGCGCCCGAACCCCCTGCGCGGGGCGCCTGGGGGCCGTGGAGCGGGACTCCGGGGCGAGAAATCTCGTGAATTGTCGACAAAGCGTCAATCCTGGCTTCCGGAACGGGTCCGGACGCCCGGTCAGCTGTCGGCGGGGCGCCGGAGCGGCCCGCCGTCCGGTCCCGCGCTACTTGCTGGAACTGCCGAAGACGCTGGTCACCCAGTCCCGCGCGGTGTCGAACCAGCTCACGACGTTGTCCCAGTAGTGCGGCAGCGGTGTGAAGTTCCACAGCGCGATCGCGGCGACGGCCAGCACCAGCAGCACCATCAGACAGCCCTTGAGGCAGCCCAGCCCCGGGATGTACATCCGGTTGCGGCTGCGCGGGCGCCGCTCGCGCGGCGGAGCGCTCTCCCGGCGGGACGGCTCCCGCGGCTCCTCGCGGGGCGGCCGGGGCTCCCGGTACTGCGGCGCCGGCGGCTCGGACCGGCGCGGCGCGGCGGCGGGCGGGGGCGGAGGCGGCGGGTAGTCGCCCTGCGGCCGGCCGTACCCGGCGGGGGCCTGCCGGTAGCCGCCCTGGGGCTGCGGACGGCCGCCCTGGTTGCCCTGAGCGCCCTGGTTGACCTGGTAGGGCGGCGGGGCGACCGGCGGGCGCTGGGCGTAGCCGGGCGGCGGGCCCTGGCGACGCTGGTCCGCGCGTGGGCCGGCCGGCGGCTGCTGGTGGCCCGGGCCGCCCCGGCCCGCCTGGTAGGGCGGCGGGGCGACCTGCGGGTCCTCGAAGTCCTCCGGGCCGAAGTGGCCGACCTGGGTCTGCTGGTTGCGGTCGCGCGCCGCCCGCAGCTGGGTCTGCCACGGGTGGGGCGCCTCCTCCTGCGGCGCGGGAGGGCCGGCGGGCGGGGGCGGCGGCACGGCGGTGGGCGGCATCACCTGGGTGCGGTCCTGGGTGCCGTAGGGCGGCGCGGGCGGCGGCTGGGTGCCCATCACCCGGGTCGCCGCGGCCGGGTCGTACTGCGGGCCGCCGGACGCCGGGGGCAGCACCTGGGTGCGGTCCTCCGCCCCGGCCGGGCCGCCCGGGTCACCCGGGACGACCGGCACGACTCCGGGCACGGCGGTCGGCTGCGGGTCCGGCAGCAGCAGGGCGCCGACCGCCAGCGCCTCGTCCACCGCCGCCGGGGAGGCGTGCACCCCGACCCCGGCCGCGACCACCCGCAGCGCGCGGGCCAGCGCGGTGGCGCTCGGCCGCTGCGCCGGGTCCTTGCGCAGGCAGCGCTCGATCACCGTCCACAGCGGCTCGGGCATGGTGCTGGGCCGCTGGGGCTCCTGCGCCAGGTGGGCCTGGAGCACGGCCAGGGCGCTGTCGCCCTGGAACGGCTGGCGGCCGGTGACCAGCTCGTACAGCATGATGCCGGCGCCGTAGACGTCCACCGCGGAGGTCTGCGGGCGGCCCTCGGCGGACTCGGGGGCGACGTACGCGGGGGTGCCGACGAACTCGTGGGTGCGGGTGACGCCCGGGGAGTCGGCCAGTCGGGCGATGCCGAAGTCGGTCAGCATCGGGTGCATCTGCTCGGTGCCCTGCACCACGGTGGAGGCGAGCAGCACGTTGGCCGGCTTGAGGTCGCGGTGGACGATCCCGTCCGCGTGGCTGGCCGCCAGCGCGTCCGCGACCTGGGCCATCAGCAGGGCGCCCGCGATCGGGCTGAACGGGCCGTTGGCGCGCAGGTAGCGGGCCAGGTCGGGGCCCTCCACCAGGTCCATCACCAGGGCCAGCAGCTCGCCCTCGACGACCAGGTCGCGGACCCGGACGATGTTCGGGTGGCTCAGCCGCAGCAGCAGCGAGCGCTCCCGCAGGAAGCGCATCACGACGTCCGGGTCGGCCGCCAGCTCCTCGCGCAGCACCTTGATCGCCACCTGCTGCCCGGGCTCGCTGCCCGGCACCTGGACGTCCTGGCGCACCAGACCGCGCCAGACGGTCCCGGTGGCACCCCGCCCCAGGGTCTCCTCAAGCAGATACTTGCTGCCGACTGGCCGCACCTGTCGCACTCCTCGCCGTGCCGCCCGCGCGGGGCGCTCCCCCGCCGGTGTGCGGTGAGCCTGCCGGGCCCGTGTTTGGCCACTCTAACGGTGTCCGTACGGGTTTTTGAGGTGACCGGCGGGCCATCCGAGCAGGGTTGGGGGAGATCCCCTAGGGGACTGCCCGGACGTGCCGGGGTGCCCGGCCGGAGGCGGTCGCCGCGGCCCGGGGCGGGGGCGCCGGGGCGACGGTTGACCTGACCCTCCGTCGCCTCCACCATGGCGATGATCGCAAGATCGTCAAATCCGGTACGGTGCGCGGACTGTCCACGCCGGATGGCAGGATGGACACTCGCCACTCGTGTGGCCCAATGGGTCGCCGCGACCGCCCGGCGCGTCCGCGACGACACCGGGCAGCGGTACCAGGCATCACACCAGCAGAAGGGACCCGCGGGCGAGATGCAGATCCGGCTGACCGTCCTCCGACCGCGCAGCGGCCCGACCGCCGCCGGCTCCGCCATCCCCTACGTGGACGTGCTGGTCACCGCGCCCGTCGGCACCGCGCTCGGCGCCATCGCGGGCGCGCTCGCCGGCGCCGTGGGCGTGCGCGGACCGCGGGCCGCCACCCATGTGCACCTGTACTCCGGGGCGCACCGGGTGGACGAGCACACCCTGCTCGGCCACCCCCCACTGCTCGACGGCGCCGTCCTCAGCCTCAACGAACCGGACCCGACCGCCGACGACCCCGACGACGCCGCGGCCGCCGCCGAACTCCGGGTGGTCGGCGGCCCGGACGCCGGCGGGGTCCACCGGCTGCACGGCCGAGAGATCCGGATCGGCCGCTCCGGCGAGGCCGACGTCCCGCTCGACGACCCGGACGTCTCCCGGCTGCACCTCGCCCTCCACCTCGGCGAGGACGGCCGGATCGCCGTCCGCGACCTCGGCTCCACCAACGGCACCACCCTCGACGGCCGGATCGTCCCGCCCGTGCCCGCCGAGGCCGCCGTCCCGCTGGAGAACGGCGCCCTGCTGCGGATCGGCGAGTCCACCCTGCAGGTCCTCGAACCGGCCGACCCCACCTCCGTCCGGGCCGCCCTGCCCGACGGCAACGGCCACCTCCAGCTCGCCGCCCCCGGCCCGGTCCGGTCCGCGGCACCGGTGATCGAGCCGCCCGCCGCCCCCGAGCCCGCCCCGGGCCGCGGCCGCGGCCTGTTCTCCCTGCTGCCCGGCCGCGCCGCCGAACCGCCCGGTCAGGAGAGCGCCGAACGCCACCACGCCGCCGTCCGGCAGCGCCAGGCCGCCGCCCAGCGCGAGCGCTGGCCCGACCTCGCCACCGTGCTCCTCAACGCCGTCGGCCCCGGCCCCCGGCTGTGGGAGCGCGGCCCCGGCCACCCCGACGCCCTCACCCTCCGGCTGGGCACCGCCGACCGGCCCGGCGGCCCCGGCACCACGCCCGGCACCGTACTGCCCGCCGTCCCGGTCACCCTCGACCTGCAGACCGCCGGCAGCCTCGGCCTCAGCGGCCCGCGCGAGCGCCTCGACGCGCTCACCCGCGCCGTCGTCGCCCAGCTCGCCGCGCTCCACCCGCCGACCGGGCTGAGCCTGGTCGTGGTCGACGCCGACCCGGCCCGCAGCCCCGAGGAACGCGTCGACACCTGGGCCTGGGCACTGTGGCTGCCCCATCTGCGCCCCGCCGAGGGCCAGGACTGCCGGCTGCTGGTCGGCCTGGACGACGAACAGGCCACCGCCCGGCTGACCGAGCTCACCGCCCGGCTCAGCGGCCCGACCGGCCTCGGCGGCCACCCCGCCACCGTGGTCGTGGTCGACGGCCGCCCGACCGACGAGGCCGCCCGGCAGGCGCTCGACCTGCTGCTGCGCCAGGGCCCGGCCGTCGGCATCTTCCCGATCTGCCTCGCCGAACAGCCCGAGCTGCTCCCCCGCGGCCTCGGCGCCACCGCTCTGATCACCGGCGAGGTCGGCACCCAGCTCTCGCTGGACCGCCCGGTCGCCCGCGGCCGGGAGACCCTGCACGAGATCTCGCTGGACGCCGTCTCCGACGCCTGGGCCGAACGGCTGGCCCGCGTCCTCGCCCCGCTGCGCGAAGCCGCCCCGGCCTCCCGCGGCCCGCTGCCGGACGCGCTGCGGCTGCTCGACCTGCTCCAGCTCGACACCGTCACCCCGGCCAAGCTGTCCGCCCGCTGGGCCGCCCACGCCGGCGGCATCGGCGCCGCGACCGCACTGCTCGGCACCACCCGGGACGAGCTGTGCACCCTCGACCTGGCCGACCCCGAACTCGCCCTGCCCTCCCCCGACCCGGGCGGCCCGCACCTGCTGATCGGCGGCGCCCGCGGCTCCGGCAAGACCGAACTGCTGCGCACCCTGGTCGCCTCGCTCGCCGTCTCCGAGCGGCCCGAGCGCCTCGCCGTCACCATCGTCGAGGGCCGGGCCACCGAGGACGGGCTGTCCGGCTGCTCGGAGCTGCCGCACGTCACCGGCCGGGTCAACGCCGCCGCCGACCCGCGCGCCGCGCTCCTCGCCGCCGAGGCGCTGGAGGACGAACTCGCCCTGCGGGAGCGGCTGTTCGACGGGCTGGACTTCGCCTCCTGGCACGCCACCCGCATCTTGGACGGGCACAGCCTGGACGAGCACGGCCTGGACGCGCACCGTCTGGATGCGCACGGTCCGGCCGATCAGGGCCGCAGCTCCGCTCCGGTACCCGCCACCGTCGGCGCCGCCTCCACGGCCGTGCCCCGGATCATCCCCCCGCGCAGCGCCGACGGCCCCCGGCCGGCGACCACCCCCTCCGGCCCCGTCCCGGCCCGACTGGTCGTCGTCGTCGACGACTACGACGCCCTGCTCTCCCCCACCTCCCCGGCCGGCCGGCCGCTGGCCCGCGCGCTCGCGGCCGTCGCCCGTCGCGGCGGCCCGCTCGGCGTCCACCTCGCGGTCGCCACCGGCCGCCCGGAGGAGAGCGCCGGCACCGAGGTCGACGAGGCCGCCCTGCTGCGGATCGCGCTGCGCACCGAGGACCCGGCCGACTCCGACCTGCTGATCCACCTCGGCGACGCCGCCGCCCTCCCCGAGGACACCCCCGGGCGCGGCTACCTGCGCCGCCCGGACGGCGGCGTCGCCGCCTTCCAGACCGCCCGGATCAGCGGCCGCATCCCCCGCACCGCCACCCTGCGCCCCACCGTGGTCGCGATAGACCCGCTCCAGCTCGGCGCCCCACCCGCCCGCCGCCCGGTCCGCGAACTCGGCAACGGCCCCACCGACCTCGCCCTCCTCGCCAGCGCGCTCCAACGCGCCGCCTCCCGCTGACCCGCTCGACACCGGGAGGGCCCCGACGAACCGAGCGGTTCGTCGGGGCCCTTCGACGTTGCCGCGCCCGGGGCGGGAACACGGAAGGGGCCCGCGTCCGGGATGGACGCGGGCCCCTTCCGTTCAGCCGTCCGTCAGCGCATCGAACCGGTGCGCAGCAGGGTGCGGATGACGCGCATCGCGACCGAGAGGCTGGACAGCTCGTAGTTGTCCGAACCCCTTATGTCGTCGAGGGTGGCCTTGGCGCGGTTCAGCAGGGTGGAGTTGAGGTCCGCCCAGGCGTTGTAGCGCTCCTCGGGGCTTGCGCCGTCGGGGCCGCAGGCCAGGATGTCGGCGGTCAGCGCCGCGTGCGCCGCGAAGAGGTCCTCGCGGATCGCGGCCCGGGCCATCGACGACCAGCGGTCGGTGCGGGGCAGGTCGATGATGCGGTCGAGCAGGTGCGAGATCTGCAGGCGGTCGCCCAGGTCGTAGTACAGCTCGGCGACCTCGGCGACGTCCTTGCCGGAGCGGTCCGCGACCTCGGTGATGTCCAGGGTCGGGAAGACCGAGGACAGGCCGGCGATCCGGGTGGCCAGTTCGTCCGGCACGCCGGCCGCGGCGAGCTCGCCCTGGATCGACTCGAACCAGGCGAGGTCCTCGCCGCGCAGCGGCTTGGGCAGCGAGCCCCAGACCTGGTTGACCCGGTCGTGGAAGAACTCGATGGTGCCGGCGATGTCGAGCGGCTGGCGGCGGTTGTTGAGCATCCACCGGGTGGCGCGCTCGACCAGGCGCCGCGAGTGCAGCCGCATCTTGGTCTGGATCCGGGCGGGGACCTGGTTGTCCAGGCCCTCGATCCGGGACCAGATCTCCTCCAGGCCGAAGACGGCCCGCGCGGCGGTGTGGGTCCGGGCGATCTCCTCGTAAGTCGCGCCGGTCTCCTCCTTCAGGCGGAAGGCGAAGGTGCAGCCACCGCGGTTGATCGTGTCGTTGACGATCAGCGTGGTGATGATCTCGCGGCGCAGCGCGTGGTTATCGATCGCGTCGGCGAACCCGGCCCGCAGCGCGCTCGGGAAGTACTCGTGCAGCAGGGTGCGGAAGTACGGGTCGTCCGGCAGGTCGGTGGCCAGCAGCTCCTCGGCGAGGATGATCTTGGTGTAGGCGAGCAGGACGGACATCTCGGGCTGGGAGAGCCCGCGGCCGTTCTGCTGGCGCTCACGGATCTGGCGCTCGGTGGGCAGGAACTCCAGCCCGCGGTCGAGCTGGCCGGCCGCCTCGAAGCGGTTGATCATCCGGGCGTGGACGTTGACCATGCTGTGCGCCTGGGCGACGGCGTTGGCCAGCACCACGTTCTGCGCGTAGTTGTTGCGCAGCACCAGGTGGCCGACCTCGTCGGTCATCTCGGCGAGCAGGACGTTGCGCTGCTTGACCGTCATGTCGCCCTCGGCGACGACCTGGTTGAGCAGGATCTTGATGTTGACCTCGTGGTCCGAGGTGTCCACACCGGCCGAGTTGTCGATGGCATCGGTGTCGATCCAGCCGCCGGTGCCCTCGGGGCCGCCGGTGGCCGCGTACTCGATGCGGCCGAGCTGGGTGCAGCCGAGGTTGCCGCCCTCGCCGATGACCCGGGCCCGGACCTGCTCGCCGTTGACCCGGATGGCGTCGTTGGCCTTGTCGCCGACCTCGGCGTTGGTCTCGCCGGAGGCCTTGACGTAGGTGCCGATGCCACCGTTCCAGAACAGGTCGACCGGCGCCTGGAGGATCGCCTTCATCAGCTCGGCCGGGGTCAGGCGGGACTCCTGGATGCCCAGCGCGGCCCGGACCTGCGCGCTGACCTGGATCGACTTGGCGCTGCGCGGGAAGACCCCGCCGCCGGCCGAGATCAGCGACTTGTCGTAGTCGTCCCAGGAGCTGCGCGGCAGCTCGAAGAGGCGGCGGCGCTCGGCGTACGAGACGGCCGCGTCCGGGTTCGGGTCGAGGAAGATGTGGCGGTGGTCGAAGGCGGCGACCAGCCGGATGTGCTCGCTGAGCAGCATGCCGTTGCCGAAGACGTCGCCGGACATGTCGCCGATGCCGATGACGGTGAAGTCCTCGGACTGGGTGTCGACGCCGAGCTCGCGGAAGTTGCGCTTGACCGACTCCCAGGCGCCGCGGGCGGTGATGCCCATGCCCTTGTGGTCGTAGCCGGCCGAGCCGCCGGAGGCGAAGGCGTCGCCGAGCCAGAAGCCGTACGACTCCGCGACGCCGTTGGCGATGTCGGAGAAGGTCGCGGTGCCCTTGTCGGCGGCGACGACCAGGTAGGTGTCGTCCTCGTCGTGGCGGACCACGTCGGCCGGGTGGACGACCTCGCCGGCCACCAGGTTGTCGGTGATGTCGAGCAGCGCCGAGATGAAGGTCTTGTACGAGGAGATGCCCTCGGCCAGCCAGGCGTCGCGGTCCACCGACGGGTCCGGCAGCTGCTTGGCGACGAAGCCGCCCTTGGCGCCGACCGGGACGATGACGGTGTTCTTCACCATCTGGGCCTTGACCAGGCCGAGGATCTCGGTGCGGAAGTCCTCGCGCCGGTCGGACCAGCGCAGACCGCCGCGGGCGACCTTGCCGAAGCGCAGGTGCACGCCCTCGACCTGCGGCGAGTAGACCCAGATCTCGAACGCGGGGCGCGGGGCCGGCAGGTCCGGGATGGCCTTCGGGTCGAACTTCATCGACACGTAGGAGTGCCACTCGCCGGAGCCGTCGTGCTGGAAGAAGTTGGTCCGCAGGGTGGCCCTGATGAGGTGCAGGAAGGAGCGCAGGATGCGGTCCTCGTCCAGCGAGACGACCTCGTCGAGCGCGCCGGCCAGCTCCTCCAGGATGCCCTCGGTCAGCTCGGCGGCGCCCAGCTGGTGGCTCGGGCTCAGTCGGGCCTCGAACAGGTTGACCAGCAGGCGGGTGGTGTGGGTGTTGTTGCGGAGCGCGTCCTCCATGTAGTCCTGGGAGAACGTGGAGCCCGCCTGGCGCAGGTACTTGGCGTACGCGCGGAGCACCATCGCCTGGCGCCAGTTCAGCCCGGCGGTGAGGACCAGCTCGTTGAAGCCGTCGTTCTCGGCCTTGCCGGTCCAGGTCGCCGCGAAGGTGTCCTGGAAGCGCTCGCGGGCCTCGTCGGTGAGCTCGGTGGCCTCGCGCAGCTTCAGGCCGAAGTCGTACACCCACGCGGTGGTGCCGTCGGAGCGGCGCAGCGCGTACGGGTGCTCGTCCAGCACCTCGACGCCCAGGCGCTGCAGCACCGGCAGAACCTCGGTGAGGGAGATCGGGCCGCCGACCCGGTAGATCTTGAAGCGGCGCTCGTCGTCGCCCGCGCCGACCGGCTGGTACAGGTTCAGGCGGAAGTCGCCGTCGCCGTGCAGCGACTCGATCTGCTTGATGTCGGCGACGGCGGTGCGCGGCGGGAAGTCGGCGCGGTAGCCGTCGGGGAAGGCGTTGGCGTACTTGTGGCCGAGCTCGGCGGCCTTCTCCTCGCCCAGCTCGGTGTGCAGCTGGTCGTGGAAGCCGTCCATCCAGAACCGGGCGGCCTCGGCCAGACGGCTCTCGATCCGCTCGATGTCGGCGTCGGTGAGCCGGGGCAGCTCGGTGCCCGGGGCGACCCGGACCACGAAGTGCAGGCGGGTCAGCACCGACTCGGTGGCGTACACCGTGTAGTCGATGGTGGCGCCGTTCAGCTCCTCCTTGAGGATGTCGGTGAGCAGCAGCCGGATGCGCGTGGTGTAGCGGTCGCGCGGCAGGTAGATGAAGGCCGAGAAGTAGCGCCCGTACTCGTCCTGGCGCAGGAAGAGGCGCAGCTTACGGCGCTCCTGCAGGTAGAGCACGCTGGTGGCGATGGAGAGCAGCTCGGTGGCCGGGGTCTGGAAGATCTCGTCCCGGGGGAAGGTCTCCATGATCTGCAGCAGGTCGCGGCCGTCGTGGCTCTCGCTGGAGAAGCCGGACTCCTCCAGCACAGCCTGGACCTTGCGGCGCACGACCGGGATGCGGGTGACCGACTCGGTGTAGGCGGCGGAGGAGAACAGGCCGAGGAAGCGGCGCTCGCCGATCGGCTCGCCGGCGGCGTTGAACTTCTTGACGCCGACGTAGTCCAGGTAGGCCGGGCGGTGCACGGTGGCGCGGCTGTTGGCCTTGGTGAGGACGAGCAGCTTCTTCTCGTGGGCCTTGGCCCGGACCGGGGCGGAGAGGCGGCCGAAGGCCTCGGAGACCGAGTGGTGGCGGTCGTCGTGGCTGTGCGGGTCGGAGCGCAGGATGCCGAGGCCGGTCCCGGCGACGGCCTTGAGGACCTCCTCGCCCTCGTGCTCGACCAGGTCGTACTCGCGGTAGCCGAGGAAGGTGAAGTGGTCGTCGGCGAGCCAGCGCATCAGCTCCCAGGCCTCGCCGACCTCCTGCTCGGGCAGGCCGGCCGGGGGCTCCTCGGCCAGCTCGTCGGCCAGGCGCAGCGCGCTGTCGCGCATCTTGGCCCAGTCCTCGACGACCTCGCGGACGTCGCCGAGCACGCGGCGCAGGTTGGTCTCGATGGTGCGCAGGTCGTCGCGGTCGGTCTCGCGGTCGATCTCGATGTGCATCCACGACTCGACGGTCGCGTCGGCGGGCCACTCGGCGCCGGCGGCCTGGCTGCGGGAGCAGGCGTCGACGTCCAGGATCTCCAGCAGCTTGCCGGTGATGTCACGGCGGACGACCAGCTGGGGGTGGACGACGAGGTGGATCGCGCGGTCCTGGCGGGACAGCTCGTTGGTGACGGAGTCGACCAGGAAGGGCATGTCGTCGGTGACGACCTCGACCACGGTGTGGCCGCAGGACCAGCCGTTCTCCTCGACCGAGGGGGTGTGGACCCGCACCTCGGCGGTGCCCTGGGGGCGCTTGAGGCCCAGGCGGTAGTGCGAGGCGGCCGCGCCGTACACGTCGACCGGGTCGAGGTCGACCAGGTCCTCGGGCGCGGTGTGGAGGTAGTAGTGGTGCAGGTACGCGGTCAGAGCGCCGTTGCTCAGACCCTCCCCCGGCGCCGCTCCCCCCACCTGGCTGTTCTCAGCGGCTACGGCTGCCTTCTTGAGCAGTTCGGCCTTGGCTGCGTCCAGCTTGGTCTGCATGACTTCTTGGCTCCTGTCGCGCGCCGTTGCGTGACTCGGTGGTGTGTGGGTGTACACCGACGGGTCGCTCGCAATCCTGCCGCACCGTCCGACTGAAAGGGGCTCATGGCACGCATGAAACGCCCTCCCAGTGGGTAGGACGACTCGTTCGTCCTGCAAGCCACCCGACGACGCCAGCCAGCCTAACCGGATCAATCGAAGGTGGACAGGGACAGGGAGGCGCAAACCCGCAGGATGTCGGGTCCGTCCTGGACACCATGTCCAAACCGGAGGGTCATGTTCGCTTTCAGCCCATATGGGGGTACCCGTGGTGGGTCGGCGGCACGAAGGTCTCCTTGATCGCCCGGGCCGAGGTCCAGCGCAGCAGGTTCTGGGCGGCGCCCGCCTTGTCGTTGGTCCCGGAGGCCCGGGAGCCGCCGAAGGGCTGCTGTCCGACGACGGCGCCGGTGGGTTTGTCGTTGATGTAGAAGTTCCCGGCGGTGAAGCGCAGTTCCTCCACGGCCTGGGAGATCGCGTAGCGGTCCTGTGCGACCACCGCGCCGGTCAGGCCGTACGGGGCGCCCGAGTCGACCCGGCCGAGCACGTCGTCCCAGCGGGAGTCCTCGTAGACGTGGATCGCGAGGATCGGGCCGAAGTACTCGGTGCGGAAGATCTCGCCCCGGTGGTCGGAGGAGACCAGCACCGTCGGCCGGACGAACCAGCCGATCGCGTCGTCGTACTGGCCGCCGGCCACCAGCTCGACGGTCGGGTCGGCCTTGGCCCGCTCGATGGCGCCCCGGTTCTTCTCGAACGCGCGCTCGTCGATCAGGGCGCCCATGAAGTTGGACAGGTCGGTGACGTCGCCCACCGTGAGGGCGTCCACCTCGGCCAGGAAGTCGTCCTTGATCCTCAGCCAGAGGCTGCGCGGCAGGTAGGCGCGGGAGAGCGCCGAGCACTTCTGGCCCTGGTACTCGAAGGCGCCGCGGATCATCGCGGTCCTGAGGATCTCGGGGTCGGCCGAGCGGTGGGCCAGCAGGAAGTCCTTGCCGCCGGTCTCGCCGACGATCCTCGGGTACGTGCGGTAGCCGCCGATGTTGGCGCCGACGGTCTGCCAGAGCGACTGGAAGGTGGCGGTGGAGCCGGTGAAGTGCAGCCCGGCGAGCGCCGGGTCGGTGAGCGCCACCGGGGAGACCTGCAGCCCGTCGCCGGTGACCAGGTTGATCACCCCGGGCGGCAGGCCCGCCGCCTCCAGCAGCCGCATCAGGTGGTACGCGGCCAGGGTCTGGGTCGGCGCGGGCTTCCAGACCACGGTGTTGCCCATCAGGGCGGGGGCGGTCGGCAGGTTCCCGGCGATCGCGGTGAAGTTGAACGGGGTGACCGCGTAGACGAAACCTTCCAGCGGGCGGTGGTCGACCCGGTTCCACACCCCCGGGGAGGAGACCGGCTGGTCCGCCAGCACCTGCCGGGCGAAGTGCACGTTGAACCGCCAGAAGTCGATCAGCTCGCAGGCGGAGTCGATCTCGGCCTGCTGCACGGTCTTGGACTGGCCGAGCATCGTCGCCGCGTTGAGCGTCTCCCGCCAGGGCCCGGCCAGCAGTTCGGCGGCGCGCAGGAAGACGGCCGCCCGGTCGTCGAAGGGGAGCGCGCGCCACTGCCGCCCGGCCGCCAGCGCCGCGTCCACCGCCGCCCGGGCGTCCTCCCGGGTGGCGTTGCCGAGCACGCCCAGCTTGGCGGCGTGGTGGTGCGGCTGGACGACGTCGATCCGCTCACCGCCGCCGAAGCGCTGCTCGCCGCCGATGGTCATCGGCAGCGGGACCTGCTCGGCCGCCAGCTCGTCCAGCCGCCTGACCAGCCGGTCCCGCTCCGGGCTGCCGGGCGCGTACGCCTGCACCGGCTCGTTGACCGGGGTGGGCACCTCGGTGACTGCGTCGATGGGCATGGCGGCTCCGTCCTGGCTCTACCGGTGTCAGTCCAGCCTGACCAGGGCGGGGCGGATCCGCCCGTCCAGACACGCCAACGGCGGACGTGGCGCCCGCCACGTCCGCCGTCACGAACGCTCAGCCGGTCGAGCCGGTCAGCCGGTCAGCTGGCCGGCCAGCTCCACCGCCTCGGCCAGGCTGTCCACCACCGGGACGCCGACCGGCTCCAGCTTCTCCCGGGTGTGCGAGCCCCCGGTGTACAGGACGGCGTGGGCGCCCGCGTGCAGCGCCGCCAGGGCGTCGTCCGCGGCGTCGCCGATCAGCACCGTGCGGGCCGGGTCCACCCACTCGCCGAGCGCGGCCAGGTGCTTCGTCAGCTGGTCCGCCTTCTGGCCGCCGGGGGGACCGCTGCGGCCGTCCACCCGCAGGAAGCTGCCGGTCAGGCCGAAGGAGTCGACCAGCGGCACCAGCTTGTCGTGCACGTACATCGACAGCAGGGACTGGCTGTGCCCGGCCGCCTGCCAGCCCGCCAGCAGCTCGGGCACGCCCTCGGTCAGGCCGCAGGCCGGGCTGAGCTCGCGGTAGCGGTCCTGGAAGGCGTCGTCCAGCCGCTGCCACTCCTCCTGGGAGGGCATCCGGCCGAGCAGTCGCTCGTAGAAGCGGGGGATCGGGATCTCGTACTGCTCGCGGTACTGCTGCATGGTCATCGGCCCGACGCCGATGGTCGCGAACGCGGCGTTGCTCGCGCCGAGGACCGCGTCCATGTCGTGGAAGAGGGTGCCGTTCCAGTCCCAAACGATGTGAGTGCGCACGGGGCCAAACGGTAACCCGAACGGCCGACACGCCGGTAGGACGGGGCTCACTCAGCCCAGCAGGGACGGGATCTCCTGGGTCGCGTACCAGAGCAGGTCGTGGTCCTCCGCGCCGTCCACGGTGAACTGGGCGTCCTGGTCGCCCGAGTCGGCCGCGGCCACCGCCGCCACCGCCGCCGTGACGTCCTCGACCACCTCGTCGTCGGCCACGTCCGCGTGCACCGAGGCGGCCTTCGCCAGCTTCACCGGGCCGGGCAGCACCACCCGGCCGAGCGAGGCCTGGTCCTGGTACTCGTCGCCGGGGAAGGGGCGCACGGCCGAGTCGGCCACGTCCAGGGCCACCACGACGCGCCGGCGCGGTGCGGCCGGGTCGGCCGCCAGCAGCCGCAGCGAGGACTGGGCGGCCCGGTTCAGCGCCGCGTACTCCAGCTCCTCCAGGTCGTCGCTGACGTACCACTCGCGCAGCGCGGGCGTCACGGCGTAGGCCGCGGACGCCTCCAGGGCTCCGCCCTCGTGCGCCGCCGCCAGGCCGGTCAGGGTGGTGGGCACGTACACGCGCATCGGTGGCACTCTCCGGTTCGTCCAGCGGGGGTTCGTCCAGCGGCACAGCATCCAGCGCCCCAAGAATAAGCTCCGCCGGACCGCCCGTGATCACCTCGCGCCGGGTCCGCGCTCGGCGGCCAGCGCCGCCCGGCTGGTCCGCAGCGCGCTCTCCAGCACCTCGCCGCGGCGGGCCGGGTCCATCAGGTTCGGTCCCATCACCGCCAGGTCGGCCAGGGTGGGCGCGAGCAGCCGTACCCGGACGCCCTCGGCCCGCAGCAACGCGGCCTCGCGCAGCAGCTGGCGGGTGACCGCCCGGCGGTAGCGGCTGACCAGCTGGGCCAGCACGCCGCGCGGGCGGTCCCGGGCCCGCCACTCGCGCAGCGCGGCCAGGGTTCTGCGGTCGGAGCGCTCGGGCCGCGGTCCCAGCCGCAGGGCCATCGGGGCCAGCACGTACACCTCGTCCAGGCCGCGGCCGAGCAGCAGGTCGGCGCTGGTCGCCGACCAGCAGCCGCCGTCCACGTACGCCGAACCGTCCAGGCGCACCGGCGCGAACCAGCCGGGGATGGCGCAGGAGGCCATCACGGCGTCGGCCACCGCGACGGCCGGGGCCTCCGGGTCGCCGAAGACCACCCGGTGGCCGCTGCGGTAGTCCACCGCCGCCACCCGCAGCGGCGCGGCGGCCGCGCTCGGCGCCACCCCCGCCGCAGTCGGACCCGAACTCCCCGGAGCCGGCCAGCCGCCCGGGCCGAACAGCCCGCGCACCAGTTCGCCGACCGGCGCCAGCGAGCCGCGGCCGTGCGGCGCCATTGCCGAGACCATGGTCAGCAGCGGGTACTCCCGCGGGTGCCGGACGGCGTCGCGCAGCAGGTCGGGCGAGCCGATCCCGGCCCGCGGGCGCTGCGGCAGCGCACCGCCCACCGCCGTCTCGTAGTCGAAGGCCACCCCGGCCAGCGGGCCCTCGGTGACCGCCAGGCCGCGCTGGTGGTCGCGCAACTGCTCGGGGGGCACGCCCCCGGCCAGCAGCGCGGCCAGGATCGCGCCCGCCGAGGTGCCGAGCAGGAGGTCCGCCTCACCCGGCCGGAGCCCGGTGACCTCCTCGACGGCGCACAGAGCGCCGACCGTCCAGGCCGCGCCGAGCATTCCGCCGCCGCCCAGCACCAGGCCGCGCCGGGGCGCGCCGCCGGGGCTCGTCCCCGACACCGCCGTCCGTGTGGTCATCCCGGCTGTCGTCATCCCGGCCGCCCGTCGTCGTTGGGAGCGGGTCAGGCTACCGATGGTGCGCGCGGGCGGACGGGCGGCGCAACGGGAACCGGGCCCGGAGTCACCCGGTCCGCCGTACCGGGGCGTCCCCTTTCGGGCTCTCCGGCCCGTCCCCGCACGTCAACCCACCGCCTGCGGGGGTACGCGCCGGGCCCGTCGCCGCACTGGGCGACTCACCCGGATAGGTGAACTTCGCACCGGTCTCCCGCCCACTCGAAAACGCGTTGCCGTGCCGCCCGGGCCGCCGCCAGCCTGGACCCGTCCGTACCCGCACCACCCTTGCCGGAGGCCACCGTGACCGCGCAGCTCAACAGCGACCCCAGCGCCCGACCCAGCACCCGCCCCACCGCCCGCCCGCACCGGCGCGGCCGCGCCTCCGGCGGCTGGGACCCGGCCGGGCGCCGGCCGCGCCACCCGCGCGCCGTCTGCGACGGCACCGCCCGGGTCACCGGGGCCACCGGCCCGGCCCGCCACGACGCGGGGGCGCTCGCCGCCCGCTTCGCCCACCAGCTGGTCGAGGTGCTCACCGGCGCCCGGCCCTCCGGCCAGCTGATGCGGCACACCAGCCTGGACGGCTACGGGCAGCTCGCCTCGCTGGTCCGGGCCGGGGCGCTGCGCCGCGGCGGCCCCGCCGACCGGCCCCGGCTCGGCCCGGTGCACGACCGGTCACCCTCGCCCGACGCCGTCGAGGCCTGCGTCCGGGTCGACCTGGGCCGGCGGCACCACATGGTGGCCTTCCGGCTGGAGCAGCGCGGCCCGGCCGGCCAGTGGCAGTGCACCGCCGTGGAGGCCCGATGACGGCCACAGCGCGCGGGACGGCGCAGGGCGCCGCCCCAGTACGGAAGCGGCGCCCTGCGTTGCGTGCTGTGCGTGGATCAAACCTTGCGGCGGCGGCCCTTGGCGGACTTGGCGGCCTTGCGGCGCTCGGCGCGGGTCATCCCGTCGCCCTCGTCCTCCGGCACGGTGTCCTCGAAGTCGCCCTCGACCACACCGCCGCCGACCTCCTCCGAGGGGGCCGTGTAGTGCAGCCGCTGCGGCTTCGGGGCCTCCAGGCCCTTGGCCTTGATCTCCGGGCGGGCGGCGTCCTTCTCCAGCTTGTCGAGCACCACCTCGGCGTCCTCGACCGGGACCTCCTCGACCTGCTGCTCGACCTGGACCTCCAGGTTGAACAGGTAGGCGACGGACTCCTCCTTGATGCCCTCCATCATCGCGGTGAACATGTCGAAGCCCTCGCGCTGGTACTCGACCAGCGGGTCGCGCTGCGCCATGGCCCGCAGGCCGATGCCCTCCTGGAGGTAGTCCATCTCGTAGAGGTGCTCGCGCCAGCGGCGGTCCAGCACCGACAGCACCACGCGGCGCTCCAGCTCGCGCAGGATCTCCTCGCCGAGCTGGTCCTCGCGGGCGCCGTACTGCGCCTGGATGTCCTCCTGAACGACCTTGATCAGGAACTCGGGGGTCAGGCCGGACGGGCCGCCGACCTCCTCCTCCAGCTCCGCCAGGTCCAGGGTGATCGGGTAGAGCTGCTTGAACGCGGTCCAGAGCTTGTCGAGGTCCCAGTCGTCCTCGAAGCCCTCGCCGGTGGCCGCCTTGACGTAGGCCTCGACGGTGTCGTCCATGAAGTGGCCGACCTGCTCCTGGAGGTCCTCGCCCTCCAGGACGCGGCGGCGCTCGCCGTAGATGACCTCGCGCTGGCGGTTGAGCACCTCGTCGTACTTCAGGACGTTCTTGCGGATCTCGAAGTTCTGCTGCTCGACCTGGGTCTGCGCGGAGGCGATCGCGCGGGTGACCATCTTGGACTCGATCGGCACGTCCTCGGGCACGTTGGCCATCGAGAGCACGCGCTCGACCATGCCGGCCTTGAACAGGCGCATCAGGTCGTCGCCCAGCGACAGGTAGAAGCGGGACTCGCCCGGGTCGCCCTGACGGCCGGAGCGGCCGCGCAGCTGGTTGTCGATCCGGCGGGACTCGTGCCGCTCGGTGCCGAGGACGTAGAGGCCGCCGGCCTCCTTGACCTCCTCCTGCTCGGCCTTGACCGAGGCCTTGGCCTTCTCCAGCGCCTCCGGGAACGCGGCCTCGTACTCCTCCGGGTTGTCGCTCGCGGAGAGCCCGCGCTGGGCCAGCTCGGCCGCCGCGAGGTGGTCCGGGTTGCCGCCGAGCATGATGTCGGTGCCGCGGCCGGCCATGTTGGTGGCGACGGTGACGGCGCCCTTGCGGCCGGCCTGCGCGACGATCTGCGCCTCGCGCTCGTGGTGCTTGGCGTTCAGCACCTCGTGCGGGATGCCGCGCTTGCGCAGCTCCTGCGACAGGTACTCGGACTTCTCGACCGACACGGTGCCGACCAGCACCGGCTGGCCCTTCTCGTGCTTCTCGGCGATGTCCTCGACCACGGCGGCGAACTTGGCCGGCTCCGACTTGTAGATCAGGTCGGGCTGGTCGATGCGCAGCGGCGTCTTGTTGGTCGGGATCGGCACCACGCCGAGCTTGTAGATCTGGTGGAACTCGGCGGCCTCGGTGGTGCCGGTACCGGTCATGCCGGAGAGCTTGTCGTACAGACGGAAGAAGTTCTGCAGGGTGATGGTGGCCAGGGTCTGGTTCTCGTTCTGGACCTCCACACCCTCCTTGGCCTCGATCGCCTGGTGCATGCCCTCGTTGTAGCGGCGCCCGGCCAGGATGCGGCCGGTGTGCTCGTCGACGATCATGACTTCGCCGTTCATGACGACGTAGTCCTTGTCCTTCTTGTACAGCTCCTTCGCCTTGATGGCGTTGTTCAGGAAGCCGACGAGCGGGGTGTTCACCGACTCGTAGAGGTTGTCGATGCCGAGGTAGTCCTCGACCCGGGTGACACCCTCCTCCAGGACGCCGACGGTGCGCTTCTTCTCGTCGACCTCGTAGTCGCGGTCGATCTTCAGGCGCAGCACCAGCTTGGCGAAGTCGGCGTACCACTTGGTCGCCTGGTCCGCCGGGCCGGAGATGATCAGCGGGGTGCGGGCCTCGTCGATGAGGATCGAGTCGACCTCGTCGACGATCGCGAAGTTGTGGCCGCGCTGGACGAGTTCGTCCTTCGACCAGGCCATGTTGTCGCGCAGGTAGTCGAAGCCGAACTCGTTGTTCGTGCCGTACGTGATGTCCATCGCGTACTGGCGCTTGCGCTCGGCGGGCGTCATGTTGGCCAGGATCACGCCGACTTCGAGGCCGAGGAAGCGGTGCACCCGGCCCATCCACTCCGAGTCGCGCTCGGCGAGGTAGTCGTTGACGGTGATCAGGTGGACGCCCTTGCCGGTCAGCGCGTTCAGGTACGCGGGCAGGGTGCCGACCAGGGTCTTGCCCTCACCGGTGCGCATCTCGGCGACGTAGCCGAGGTGCAGGGCCGCACCGCCCATCAGCTGGACGTCGTAGTGCCGCTGGCCGAGAACGCGCTTGGCGGCCTCGCGGACGGTGGCGAACGCCTCGGGGAGGATGTCGTCCAGCGTCTCGCCGTCCGCGAGCCGCTGCTTGTACTCGTCGGTCAGCGCACGCAGCTCGGCGTCGGTGAGGTTGACGAAGTCCTCTTCGATGGAGTTGACCTGGGCAGCAATCCGCTGCAGCTTGCGAAGGATCTTGCCTTCGCCGGCGCGCAGGATCTTGTCGAAGACGGACACTTGAGCGGGCTCCTTGCCTGTATTGGCACTGGACGACTGCACGGCGGGTCCACCCCACCGCACGGGCCATCGTATGCGAGGAGTCCAATGCCTCGGGAGGTGCGTCAGCACGGTATTCCCGTGTCACCCGCGCGTGCACATGGATCGATAGCACCGTCCACCGGGACAAATCGGTCGGCAGGCCGGGGAGTTGGCCGACTATTCGGATGCCCGCATTCCCCTCACGGGGAAATAATCCGCCCATGGAACAGCCGCGGGGCGAACTCGCCACCCTCACCACCGACCGCCTGGTCCTGCGGGCCCCGCGGGAATCGGACATCGACGCGATCTTCGCCGCCTGCCAGGACACGGAGATCCAGCGCTGGACGGTCGTCCCCGTCCCCTACCGCCGCGAGGACGCCGAGTTCTTCGTCCGTACCCTGGCCCCCGAGGGGCTGGCCGCCGACGCCGAGTACATCTGGTGCGTGGTCGAGAGCGGAACGGGACGCCTGGTCGGCACCCAGGCGGTCACGCGCAAGCCCGGCGACCCGAACGCCGCCTCGGTCGGCTGGTGGACGGCGAAGGAGCAGCGCGGCCGCGGCTACACCGTCGAGGCGGCCCGCACGGTCGCCCGCTGGGCGCTCACCGACCTCGGGCTGCGCCGCCTCCAGTGGCTCGCCTACGTCGGCAACGAGGGCTCGCGGGCGGTCGCCGAGCGGGTCGGCTACCGCCCCGAGGGCACCCTGCGGTCGTACGCCGAACAGCGCGGCGTCTTCCACGACGCCTGGGTCGCCTCGCTGCTCCCGTCCGACCTGGACTGAGCACCCCGGTTCGCCCCCTCCCCGGGGCCCGGCCCCGCTGTCGGTGCCCCCGGCTACGCTCGCCGGCATGACCGCCGCCGCTGCCCACCACGCCCCCGTCACCGTCCTGAGCGCCGACGACGCCCGCCGGATCGCCCTGCGCGCCCAGGGCCTGCTGGGCGCTCCCGACCGCCGGGGCGGAGTGCGCGGGGTGCTGCGGCACCTGGGCGCCGTCCAGCTGGACACCATCTCGGTGCTGGCCCGCTCGCACGAGCTGGTGCCGTACGCCAGGCTCGGGGCGGTCGGCCGCCCTGCGGTCGAGGCGGCCTACTGGGGCGCGGGCACCAGCTTCGAGTACTGGTCGCACGCGGCCTGCATCCTGCCGGTCGAGGAGTGGCCGCTGTTCGCCTTCCGGCGCCGCCGCTACCGCGAGCGCGGCCACCTCTGGGGCCACCAGGTCGCACCCGAGACGTACCGGGCGGTGCTCGACCAGCTGCGCGCCGAGGGGCCGTTGACCTCCACCGAGCTGGGCGGGGCCAAGCGGACCGCCGAGTGGTGGGACTGGTCCGACACCAAGATCGCGGTCGAACGGGCGCTGGCCTTCGGCGACGTGGTCTGCACCGAGCGCCGCAGCTGGAAGCGGGTCTACGCCCTGGCCGAACAGGCGATCCCCGACGCCCTGTTCGGACAGGACCGGTCCGACGAGGACTGCGTGCGCACCCTGGTGGCCCAGGCCGGCGCCGCGCTCGGCGTGGCCACCCGGGCCGACCTGCTGGACTACCACCGGCTGCGCGCCGAGCAGTTGGACCCGGTGCTCGCGGACAGCGGCCTGGTCCCGGTCCAGGTGGCCGGCTGGGGCCCGGGCGGCACCACGGCCGCGGCCTGGGCCGACCCGGCCGCGCTCGCCGCCGCCCCGCGCGGGCGCCACCGCACCACGCTGCTCTCGCCGTTCGACTCGCTGATCTGGGACCGTGCCCGCACCGAACGGATCTTCGGCATGACCCACCGGCTGGAGGCCTACACGCCCAAGCACAAGCGGGTGCACGGCTACTTCGCGATGCCGCTGCTGGCCGGCGGCCGGCTGGTCGGCCGGGTCGACCCGGCCCGCGAGGGCCGCACCCTGGTCGCCCGGCAGGTCTCGCTGGCCGACGGCCGGGGAGGCGGCTCCCGCCATCTGGAGGCACTGGCCGCCGCCCTGCGCGAGGCGGCCGCCTGGGTCGGCTGCGACGGGGTGCGGGTCGAGGCGCTGCACGACGAACGGCTGCGCCCGACCCTGGAGAAGCTGCTCGCGGAATAGGCAGCGGCGGCGGCCCCACTCGCCCCGCGGCCCCACTCCCCCGTGCCGCCGCCGACTCCCCGGCGCCGTTCCCCCGGTGGCACCGCTCACCCCGTGGCGCCGTTCACCCTATTTCGAGGATCTTCTCCCGCATCGCGTACACCACGGCCTCCATCCTGGAGTGCAGCTGGAGCTTCTCCAGGATGTTGCGGACGTGGTTCTTCACGGTGTTCTCGCTGATGAACAGCTCCTTGGCGATCTCCCGGTTGTTCATCCCGGTCGCCACCAGCTTCAGCACCTCCAGCTCCCGGTCGGTGAGCCGGGGCGCCGGCACCAGGTCCCGGTCGTCGGAGCGCCGCTGGATCATCGACTTGAACTCGGTGAGCAGCTTGGAGGCCATCGACGGGCTGATCTGCGACTGCCCGTCGGCCACCGCGCGGATCGCGGTGGCGACCTCGTCGGTGGAGATCTCCTTGAGCAGGTAGCCGGTGGCCCCCGCCTTGATCGCCTCGTAGAGGTCGGCCTCCTCGTCGCTTATCGTCAGCATGATGATCTTGGTGCTGGGCGCCACGTCCTTGATCGCGGTGCAGGCCTCGATCCCGCTGCGGCGCGGCATCCGGACGTCCATCAGGATGATGTCGGGCAGCAGGTCGGCGGCCTTCAGCACGGCCTCGGCGCCGTCCCCGGCCTCGCCGACGACCTTGATGTCCGGCTCCTCCGCGAGCACGATCTCCAGCCCCCGGCGGAACAGGGCGTGGTCGTCCACCACCAGGACGCGGATCGGCTCACCCCGGTGCGGCGCGTACGCGGGTTCCTCCTCCGGCCCCGGTGGCAGCCCGGCGCCCGGTCCCGCTGCGGGCCCCAGCCCGAAGTGATCCCCCATCCGCTCCTCCCCCTTCGCGGGTCGACGTGCGCCCAATCATTCCACGCCCCGCCGTCGCCGCGGTCACCCTCCGATGCCGATTCCCCCGCATCGGGTGACCCCGGGAGGCAACTGATCCGAGCACCGTTCGAGCCCGTCCCACCGGGCGCGCCCGAAACGGGCGGAACGCCCCGGAACACCGGTGACCCCGGCGGCGGGCGCCACCGGGGTCACCTCCCCGTCACTGCCGTCGGAACGGTCAGTCCTCGTCGTCGAACCGACCGATCGCACCGCCCGCACCACTGGCCACGCCGGCCGCCATGTCCGGCTGCACGTGGATGACACCGTAGTGGTAGCCGTGCCGGCGGTAGACGACGCTGGGCAGACCGCTGTCCTTCTCCACGAAGAGGTAGAAGTCGTGGCCGACCAGCTCCATCTCGTAGAGCGCCTGGTCCAGCGCCATGGGGGCGGCCGAGTGCGTCTTCTCCCGGACCACCAGCGGGCCTTCGCCCTCCACTTCCAGGGATCCCATCATGGTCTTGCGGACGGCCCCGTTGGTCTCGCCCTCCTGCGCCGTCGTGTCCGGCAGCGCGGCCAGGGCCGCGGTCGCCTCGGCGACGCTGATCGGAGTGCGGCCGTTGGCGCCGCCCTTGTGCACCCGACGCCGGTCAGCCGACTTGCGCAGCTGCGCGTCGAGCTTCGCCGCGGCCAGGTCGAGCGCGGCGTACGCGTCGGCGGCGGCGGCTTCGGCCCGGATCACCGGGCCCCGGCTGCGAAGAGTGATCTCCACGCGGTCCGACCGGTCGGCCTGCCGCGGGTTGTGCTCCTTGGACACCTCGACGTCGAGGCTGATCACCTTGCCGTCGAACTTCTGGACCTTCTCCAGCTTCTCGGCCACGTGCTCGCGGAACCTCTTGGGCACCTCGGTCTTGCGGCCCTTGACGACGATGTCCACGCAGAACTCCGATCCCTCGTGCTGACGCCGATCCGGGTGCTACCGGACCGGACTGAGTTCCAGCTGGACCAGCCCATCCACTGCCGGCCCCCGCCGCCAGCGGCGGGAACGACTGGCCCTCATCTCACTTCCTCCCCATCAGGGACGGTTGAAACCCCCTGGGCCTCATCGAACACCTCACAGGGAGTTTTCGCCTCCCCAGGCGGGATGGGGGATATGACCCGATACTTCGGGCTGGCGGTCAAACTGTTGCACCACGTCTACCCCCCTGTGGGTGAAGCAAAGGTAAATACCTGGACAACGCCCCCCATACGGCGCATCCTTTGCTGACTCTCCGTGCCTGCCGCCGCCAGGAGCAGCCGTGCCGCCGTCCCACTCCCCCGCCCCTCCGCCGTCCGCACGGACACCGTTCGGCCACGCACTGGCCGGGCTGCTGGACGTCCTGCTCCCCGCGAACTGCGCCGGCTGCGGCGCCGAACGCACCCAGCTCTGCCCGGCCTGCCGGCACGCCCTGACCGCCGCCCGCCCCGGCCCCACCCTGCTGCCCTGGGCGCACGCCGCGGCGCCGTACACCGGCCCGGTGCGGCAGCTGCTGCTCGCCCACAAGGAACGCGGCGCGCTGCGGCTGGCCGGTCCGCTCGGCGAGGCGCTCGGAGGGGCGGTGCGCTCCGTGCTCGGGGCCCGGGCCGGGGCCGCGCCGCTGCTGCTGGTACCGATGCCCTCGGCCCGCGCGGCCGTCCGGGCCCGCGGCCACGACCCGACGCTGCGGCTGGCCGGGGCCGCCGCCCGGTCGCTGCGCCGGGCCGGTCTGGACGCCCGGGCCGCGCCGCTGCTGCGGCACACCCGTCCGGTCGCCGACCAGACCGGGCTGAACGCCGCCGAGCGGCGGCGCAACCTGCACGGCGCGCTCACCGTGCTACCGCGCGCCCGCACCGGCCTGGCCGGCCGTCAGCCGGTGCTGGTGGACGACCTGGTGACCACCGGGGCGAGCCTGGCTGAGGCCGCCCGGGCGCTGGCCGACGCCGGACTGCCGGCCCGGGCCGCCGCCACGGTCGCGGCCACCTCGGTGCAGCCGCCGGTCTGAGGCCCTCGGACCGGGGCCGCCACTCCGAGCCCGCCGGGCCGGGGCCCGCCGATCAGCCCACGTAGAAGTACGAGCGCGCCTTGTCCACCAACTGGGCTTCCCGCCACTGGTTGTTGACCAGCCGGTAGACCGTCCCGCCCGCCACCGCGAGCACCGGCGACGGCTGGGCCAGGAGGTACCCGCGGGACTCCGCCGCCGAGATGGACTGCGGGGAGGACGGCAGTCCGTTGCCGGTCTGCAGCTGACTGTCCGTGCTCTGCGAGCCGTCGGTGCTGATGTAGTACAGCTGCTGGGGACGGTCGGCCTCCTTGCCGAGCACCAGCAGCTGGTCGGTCTCCGTCCAGGACACCGAGGCGACGTCGGTGAGCGAGGGGGCCCCGGGGCGCACCCCGGTGATCCTCGCGGTCGGCGCCCCCGGCGTGCCGCCGTGCTCCACCAGTCCGAACTCCAGCGAGCTGCCCGTCACACCGAGTGACTTGACCACCAGCGCGATCCGGGCGCCGTCCGAGGAGATCTTCACCGCCTGCACCGTCTGCCCGGTCAGCAGCCCCTCGACCGGGACGGTGTACGTCTTGCCGCCGCGCACCATGACCACCCGCGGGGCCTGCGGGTTGCGGTCCACCACCCAGAGGTCGCCCCGGCCGTCCCAGGTCGGCGAGGTCAGGCCGTCGTCCTTGGCGCCGGCCTTCACCGGCGAGCTGAGCACCGGTTCGGGCAGCACCCCCGTGCCGGCCGCCAGCGGCACCGAGTAGAGCTGGTGGCCGTCGTCCGAGAGCGCGGCGGCCTGGGAGCCGTCCCGGCTGACCGCGACGTTCCCCAGCTGGGGCGTGCCGCTCGCGTGCGGCTTGCCCAGCACCCCGGGCACCGGATCGCCGCTGCGGCCCTCGTCGGCCACCATCAGCACGCCGTTGTCGGCGCGCTGGTAGTACTGCTGGACGGGCAGCCGGCCGGCCAGCGCGCCGGGGCCGACGGCCTGGTCGTCGTTGCGGCTGGCCGTGCAGGAGCCGCGCTGCCCCTTCAGCTCCAGCCGGTCGACCTGCCCCTTCCCCTGGTCGGCGAAGGTGTAGTAGAGCTGGGTCGCCATCCGGCGGCAGGCCGCCGCGTCGCCCAGGTCCGCGCCGCCGAGCTGCACATGGGCGACCCGGCTGTCGTCGAGGGCCACCTTGTCGACGGTGGTGCCGCTCGGGAAGGCCGTCCGGGCCACCGGTGCGAGCCAGTGGGAGGGCCCCGCGACCAGCGCGTTGGCGGCCGCGGTCAGCGGGTCGATCCGCCGCCGCAGGTAGATCGGGTCGGCGATCAGCACCTCCTGGCCGCTGCCGGAGCCCGGCACGGACGGGTCGGGGGCGGTGTAGAAGAACCGCTCGACCTGCCGGAAGCTGTTCCGGAAGTTGGTCTCGTTCATGATCACGCCGGCGGGCAGCTGGGCGATCCGCCACTCACCGTCCTCCCGCGTGAAGGTGAAGTCGAGGACCTTGTTGTTGTTCGGCCCCGCCACCATCACGTACGAGCGCTTCTCGTCGACCGTGGCCAGCAGCTGCCCGGACACCGTCTCGGAGTACTCGGTGTCCTTGTCGTTGACGACCTGGTCGGGCGCGATCTGCGTGGCGGAGAGCACCTGGATGCCCGCGTCCGGGTTCCAGGTCGCGGCGGCGTGCCCGGTGAGGTACTTGCGCGCGGTCTCGTACCCCTCGTCGGCGGTCACCGCGTCCAGGAACCCGGTCAGCAGCTCACGCGGCTTGGCGCCCTTGGCGGGCGCCACCGGGAACACCCTGGCCTGCAGGTTCTTGTCGGCCGAGCCCTGCGACAGCTCCACCTTGGCGATGCCGCCGGAGTCCGGCATGGCCGCGCAGCCGCTCGCCACCAGGGCGCCGAGCACCGCACCGGCCACCGCCACGAGCCGCGGCACGGGGCCGGTCTCAGTCCTGTTGCTCGTCCTTCGCACGCTGCGACCCCTCCAGGTCCGTACCACCCGTCACGTCCGGTTCCGCCGTCCGCTGTGCCACCGACGGCCGTCCCGGCGTCGGGTCCACCATGACCTGGGCGCCGGTGGCACCGTAACCGGCCCCCGCCGTCCGCACGTCCGAGGGGTCCGAGCGCGGCCCCTCCGGCAGCCGGTTCCGGCCCAGGCCGGGGCCGATGTTCAGCACTCCGCCGAGCCCGCTGCCCAGCCCGTTGCCGGTCCCGTCCGGCGCCTCGCCCTGCTCCTCGGCGGCGGCCATGGCCGTCGAACCGGTCGGGGCGATCGCCCGGCGGTACGGCGTGCCGTACGCGCCCAGGCCCCGGTTGTTGCGGGAGTCCTCCGGCTCGAGCCGGAACGGCGCCCGGTTGATCTCGCCGCCGCGGGTGCGCGGCAGGGTGAGCCGGAAGTGCGAGCCGCCGCCGGGCTCGCCCCAGGCCTGGAGCCAGCCGCCGTGCAGGTGGGCGTCCTCGACGGCGATGGACAGGCCCAGCCCGGTGCCGCCGGTGGTGCGCACCCGGGACGGGTCCGCCCGCCAGAAGCGGTGGAACACCCGGGACGCCTCGCCCGGCTTGAGGCCGATGCCGTAGTCGCGCACGCCGACCGCGACCGCGCCGTCCGCCGAGCCCAGCCGGACCACCACGTCGCGGCCCTCGCCGTGCTCCAGCGCGTTGACCACCAGGTTGCGCAGGATGCGCTCGATCCGGCGGGAGTCCACCTCGGCCAGCACCGGCTCGCTGTCGCCGCGGATGATCACGGTGCTGCCCTTGGCCTGGGCCAGCGGGTCGGCGGCCTCCACCACCCGGCCGACGATCTCTCGCAGGTCGACCGGCTCGGCGTCCAGGATCGCGGCGCCGGCGTCGAAGCGGCTGATCTCCAGCAGGTCGGCGAGCAGCGACTCGAAGCGGTCCAGCTGGCCCTGCAGCAGCTCCGCCGAGCGGGCCGCCATCGGGTCCAGGTCCTCGCGGCTGTCGTAGATCAGGTCGGCGGCCATCCGGACCGTGGTCAGCGGGGTGCGCAGCTCGTGCGAGACGTCCGAGACGAAGCGCCGCTGCACCCGGGACAGCTCCTCCAGCTGGCGGATCTGCGCCTGCAGGGCGTTGGCCATTCGGTTGAACGACTCCCCGAGGCGGGCGATGTCGTCCGTCCCGGTCACCTTCATCCGCTCTTCCAGGTGCCCGTCGGCGAGCCGCTCGGAGATGCCCGCGGCCATCCGCACCGGGGTGACCACCTGGCGCACCACGACCCAGGCGATGCCGCCCATCAGGATCACCACGAACACGCCGGCGGTCGCCAGGGTGCCGGTGATCAGGTTGAGGGTGTCGGTCTCCTGGCCGAAGGAGAACACGTAGAACAGCTGGTAGCTGGTGTTGGCGGGGCCGACGAACTGCATGCCGAGGGCCAGGCCGGGCTCGCTCTTGCCGCCGGCCTCGGGCGAGCGGTGGATCCGGGTCGGCTGGTCGAACATCTGGCCGGGCTCTTCGATGAGCTTGGCGCGCAGGGTGTCCGGGACGCTGCTGGGCTGGATGTCGCCCGAGTAGCGCGGCGCGAAGCCGGCGCTGTCGGGGACGACCGCCCCGGTGCCGGGGGCCATCGCGATCACCGAGTAGACCGTCTGCCCGCTCGCGGCCAGGTCGTTGACCTGGCGCAGCAGCCAGGTGCCGGTCTCGCCGGTGCTCGGGTCGACGGCGCCCCGCAGGTTCTGGTCCCGGGCCTCGTCGATCTTCTTCTGCTCGACCTGGAAACCGATCCGGGCCTGCGCCCGGGCGGCGTCGATCTTGGTGTCGAGCAGGCCGTTGCGCACCTGCGCCACCACGACCACGCCCAGCACCAGCACCACCGCGATGGAGGCCAGCAGGGACACCGCGACCACGCGCACCTGGATCGACCGGTGGTACAGCACGGCCACCTTGCGGGCCGGGCGCCGGAGCTGACGCTTCATCAGGCCGAACATCCCGGAGGGGCCGCGACGGCGGCGGGTGGTCGAACTCAGCACGTCCCCGCGCACGGCCCCCGCCCCGTCGGTCGCGGAACCCGACGGGGTGCCCTCAGCCCGCTCCGACACGTCAGCTGGGTCCGGCCTTGTAGCCGACGCCGCGGACGGTCACCACGATCTCGGGGCGCTCCGGGTCCTTCTCGATCTTGGAGCGCAGTCGCTGCACGTGGACGTTGACCAGGCGGGTGTCCGCCGCGTGGCGGTAGCCCCAGACCTGCTCCAGCAGCACCTCGCGGGTGAACACCTGCCAGGGCTTGCGGGCCAGCGCGACCAGCAGGTCGAACTCCAGCGGGGTCAGCGGGATGCTGCGCCCGTCCCGCTTCACCGAGTGGCCGGCCACGTCGATCACCAGGTCGCCGATGGTCAGCTGCTCGGGCGTCGGCTCCTCGGCGCGGCGCAGCCGGGCGCGCACCCGGGCCACCAGCTCCTTGGGCTTGAACGGCTTGGTGACGTAGTCGTCGGCGCCGGACTCCAGGCCCACCACGACGTCGACCGTGTCGGTCTTCGCGGTCAGCATGACGATCGGGACGCCGGACTCCGCCCGGATCTGCCGGCACACGTCGATGCCGTCCCGGCCGGGCAGCATCAGGTCGAGCAGGACCAGGTCGGGCTTGCTCTCCCGGAACGCGGCTAGCGCCTTGTCCCCATCCGCGACGAAAAACGGCTCAAAACCCTCACCACGCAACACGATGCCGAGCATCTCGGCCAGTGCGGAGTCGTCATCAACGACGAGGACGCGTCCCTTCATGCGTCCATCTTCTCATTACCGGATTGTGACCTGCCGCACAGCAGTGCCAATGCTCCAGAACGGCCAAGTCCCCGGCCGTCGAATTCCGGCCATACCGGGCGAATAGCCCTAGTCGGAACGCCTTCGAACGGTCCGGAACCCGCCGCCCGACCCCCAGGCGGGCCCCGTTGCCGATCAGCAACCGGATACCCCTGGGGCGTCTCCGGGCCCCATGGCACGATGGGCGCTGCGCGCGGGCGAAAGATCCGCCCGGATCCGCGCCCAGGACGCCCCTCCGAGGAGCAGTGATGACCGACACTCCGGGCTGGGCCTCGCCCAGCTCGTCCGAGCCGCCCCGCGACGGCGTCCGGCCCCCGGCCGACGCGCCCGCCGCCGTGCCCGGGCCGTCGGCACCCCCTCGGACCACCTCCGGCTGGGGCGCCCAGTACGGACAGCCGAACCACGGCGGGCAGACGCCCGGCCGCGACCCGTACGGCTGGGACGCCGCGCGCAGCCCCCGGCCCGGTGTCATCCCGCTGCGCCCGCTGAGCGTCGGCGAACTGCTCGACGGCGCCGTCACCACCGTGCGCCGGCACTGGCGCACCGCCCTCACCCTCTCGCTCGGCATCGCCGTCGTCGACCAGGCCGGCACCTTCGTCGCCCAGCTGCTGGTCAAGGGCCGGACCGGCGCCTCCACCCAGCTCCTCACCCTGCTCGCCAGCCTGCCGCTGACACTGCTGCTCGACGCGCTCGCCGTCGCACTGCTCACCATCGTGGTCAGCCGCGCCGTGCTCGGCCGCTCGGTGACCGCCGGCGAGGCCTGGCGCGACGCCCGGCCCCGGCTGCTGCAGCTGCTCGGGCTCACCGTGCTCACCACCCTGATGAGCGGCGGCGTGGTGCTGCTGGGCTTCACCCCGCTGCTCGGCTACCGGGCCGGCGGCGCCGACAGCCCCGCGACCGTGTCCCTGCTGTTCCTGGTCGGCCTGCTGACCCTGCCGGTCGGCCTCTGGCTGCTGATCCGCTACAGCCTGGCCGCCCCCGCGCTGATGCTGGAGAAGCAGGGGGTGGTGACGGCGCTGTCGCGCTCGCGCCGACTTGCCCGCGGCTCCTGGTGGCGGATCTTCGGCATCGTCCTGTTGAGCCGGCTCCTGGCCGGGATCGTCGGGGCCACCCTGGTCATCCCGTTCCGCTTCATCGGCCTGGTGCTGGGCTTCGGCTCCATCGACCGCTTCGGCGACTCCTCGCAGCAGTCCATCGGCATGATGGTGCTGACCGCGATCGCCGGGATCATCGCCTCCTCGCTGACCACCCCGTTCCTGGCCGCCGTCGGCGTACTGGTCTACATCGACCAGCGGATCCGCCGCGAGGCCCTGGACATCGAGCTCGCCCGCGCCGCCTCCACGCCCGAGCAGGGCACCGGCGGGAACGGCCGGGCCGACCAGACCCCGGCGAGGCACTGAACCGGATGCCGATCTGGGGGGACAGGCTCCTCGCCGCCGGCGGCGCTCCGGTCACCGTTCCGCGTGACCCGGCCCGCGACGCCGCCCGCGACGAGCTGCTCAAAGCCGACTACCACAAGAACGACCCGACCGTCCTGGAACGCGTCGTCGACTGGATCTGGGACCACATCGACCGCGCCATGGGGAGCATCTCCGGCGACGGCACCGACGGCACCACCGGGCTGGTGCTGTTCCTGGTCGTCGCCGTGGTGATCGGCGCCGCCCTCTGGTGGCGCCTCGGCGCCCCCAAGCGCGCCGCCCGTACCGTCCTGGGTGTGTACGGCACCGAGGGCCCGCGCAGCGCCGACCGGTACCGCGCGGAGGCCGCCGGGCACGCCGCCGCGGGCCGCTGGTCCGAGGCCGTCCGCGAGCAGATGCGCGCTCTGGTCCGCGCCCTGGAAGAACGCACCCTGCTCGACGCCCGCCCCGGCCGCACCGCCGACGAGGCCGCCGCCGAGGCCGGCCGGGCCCTGCCCGAGCACGCCGCCGCGCTGGCCGCGGCCGCCCGTACCTTCGACGACGTCGCCTACGGCGAGCGCACCGCCGACCAGGCCGCCTACCAGCTGCTGCTGGACCTCGACCGGACGCTGGAACGCACCCGCCCGGTCCTCGCCCACGCCTCCGCCGCGGCCGCCGCCCCGGCCCCGACCACGGGAGGAGCGGCATGACCGGCACGGCCCCGGCTCCCCCCGCCGCCGAGCGAGCCCCCGGACGACCCACCGACGCCACGCCGACCAGCCTCGCCCCCACCGGGCGCGGCCTGGCCCGCCGGGCCCGCTGGTACCTGGTCTTCCTCGCCGTCCTGCTGGTCGCCGCCGTCGGCATCGCCGTCCTCAACCGCGGCCACCGCTACCCGCCGATCGACCCGCGCTCCTACGACTCCGACGGCGCCCACGCCGTGGTCGCGCTGCTCGAACACCAGGGCGTCAAGGTCGAACTCGGCACCGACCCGGCGGCCGCCGCGAACGGCGCCGACACCCTGGTGCTGCCCGAACCCGACCTGCTCAGCCCGGCCCAGCTGCGCGCCGTCGCCGCCGCCCGGCACCAGCGGCTGGTCCTGATCGCCCCGGGTCCGGCCGCACTCGGCGTCCTCGCCCCCGGCATCCGCGCCGCCGACGAGGCCGGCGACGCCCCGTTCGCGCCCGTCCGCGGCACCCAGCCGGGCTGCTCGCTCCCCGAGGCCCTCCGGGCCGGCAGCGCCTCCACGGGCGGCATGCTCTACACCAGCGGCAGCCGCGGCGACGGCTGCTACCAGCGGGGCCACGCCTACCCCCTGGTCCGCACCCCGAGCGGGGGCGGCGACGTCATCGTGCTGGGCAGCGGCCGGTTCCTGCGGAACGACGAGCTCGCCGGGGACGGCAACGCCTCGCTCGCGCTCGGCCTGCTCGGCTCGCAGCCCCGCCTCACCTGGCACCTGCCCGACTACACCGCGCCGGTCGCCGAGGGCACCCCGCACAAGTCCTTCGGCGACTACATCCCGAAGGGCTGGCACTGGGCCCTCTACCAACTCGCCGTCGCCGCCGTGCTCGCCGCCCTCTGGCGCGCCCGCCGACTCGGCCCGGTGGTCAGCGAGAACCTGCCCGTGGTGGTCCGCGCCGCTGAGACCACCGAGGGCCGCGCCCGCCTCTACCGGCGGGCCAAGGCCCACGGCCGCGCCGCCGAGGCCCTGCGCCGCGCCGCCGCCCACCGCCTCGCCCCCGCCCTGGGCGTCCCGCTCCAGGCCGGCGCCCCCGAGCCGGAAGCACTCTGCGCGGCCGTCGCCGGCCGCCTCCCCGAACGACCCGCCGCGGACGTCCGGGCCCTGCTCTACGGCCCGCCCCCGACCGACGACGCCGCGCTGCTGCGGCTCGCCGACGACCTCGACGCCCTCGAAAGGCAGGTACGGAACCCGTGACCGAACAGGCGACCGCCCAGCTCCGCATCACCCCCGGCACGGCACCCGCCACCCCCGCCACCGACCCGCGCGCCGCGCTGACCGCCCTGCGCGCCGAGATCGGCAAGGCCGTGGTCGGTCAGGACGCCGCCGTCACCGGCCTCGTGGTGGCCCTGCTCTGCGGCGGCCACGTCCTGCTCGAAGGCGTCCCCGGCGTCGCCAAGACCCTGCTGGTCCGCACCCTCTCCACGGCGCTCAGCCTGGAGACCAAGCGCATCCAGTTCACGCCCGACCTGATGCCCGGTGACGTCACCGGCTCGCTCGTCTACGACGCCCGCACCGCCGAGTTCTCCTTCCAGCCCGGCCCGGTCTTCACCAACCTGCTGCTCGCCGACGAGATCAACCGCACCCCGCCCAAGACCCAGGCCGCCCTGCTGGAGGCCATGGAGGAGCGGCAGGTCACCGTGGACGGCGAGCCTCGCGCGCTGCCCGTCCCGTTCCTGGTCGCCGCGACCCAGAACCCGGTCGAGTACGAGGGCACCTACCCGCTGCCCGAGGCCCAGCTCGACCGCTTCCTGCTCAAGCTGATCCTGCCGCTGCCCGACCGCGACCAGGAGTTCCAGGTCCTGTCCCGGCACGCGTCCGGCTTCGACCCCAAGGACCTCGCCGCCGCCGGCGTCCGCCCGGTCGCCGGGCCCGAGCACCTCGCCGCCGCCCGCGAGCAGATCGCCGGGCTGACCGTCTCCCCCGAGGTCCTCGCCTACATCGTCGACCTCTGCCGGGCCACCCGGCAGTCCCCGTCGCTCTCCATCGGCGTCTCCCCGCGCGGTGCCACCGCCCTGCTCGCCGCCTCGCGCGCCTGGGCCTGGCTCGCCGGACGGGACTACGTCACCCCGGACGACGTCAAGGCGCTGGCCCTGCCCACCCTGCGGCACCGCGTCGCACTGCGCGCCGAGGCCGAGATGGAGGGCGTCACCGCCGACTCCGTCATCCAGGCCGTCCTCGCCCAGACGCCCGCCCCCCGCTGACCCACGCCCACCGGCGCACCGGGCTTCTCGCCGCCGCCGAACCCACGGCCCCTCCGACCACGGGCTTCCGAAGGAGCGCACCCGCATGGCCCTCACCGGGCGAACCGCCCTGATCGCCGCGCTCGGCGCGCTCTTCGTCGGCCTCCTGCTGCCCTCCTGGGTGGGGATCGGGGCCGTCACCGGCGCGGTCCTGCTCGCCGTCCTGGCCGACCTGGTGCTCGCCGCCCCCGTCCGCAGCCTGCGGATCGTCCGGGGCGGCGCCACCACCGTCCGGCTCGGCGACACCGCCTCCGTCGAACTGACCGTCACCAACCCCTCCGGGCGGCCCCTCCGCGCCCTGATCCGCGACGCCTGGGCGCCCTCCGCCTGGCGCCCCGGCACCGCCGAGACCGCCTCCCGGCACACCCTCGCCGTCCCCGGCGGCGAACGGCGCCTGGCCGTCTCCGTGCTCGCCCCCAGCCGACGCGGCGACCACCACGCCCACCGGGTGACGGTGCGTTCGCTCGGCCCGCTCGGCCTGGCCGGCCGCCAGGGCTCCCACCACGTCCCCTGGACGGTCCGCGCGCTGCCCCCGTTCCACAGCCGCAAGCACCTGCCCTCCCGGCTCGCCCGGCTGCGCGAACTCGACGGCCGCACCTCGGTGTTGACCCGTGGGCAGGGCACCGAGTTCGACTCCCTGCGGGAGTACCTGCCCGGCGACGACGTCCGCTCCATCGACTGGCGCGCCAGCGCCCGCCGTCACACCGTCGCCGTCCGCACCTGGCGCCCCGAACGCGACCGGCACATCCTCGTCGTGCTCGACACCGGCCGCACCTCGGCCGGCCGCGTCGGCGACGCCCCCCGCCTGGACGCCGCCCTGGACGCCGCCCTGCTGCTCACCGCCCTCGCCACCCGCGCCGGCGACCGGGTCGACCTGCTCGCCCACGACGCCCGCAAGCGTGCCGCGGTCATCGGCAGCTCGCCCAGCGAGATCCTGCCGGCCTTCACCAACGCGATGGCCCTGCTGGAGCCCGCGCTGCACGAGACCGACATGCGCTCCCTGGTCTCCACCGCGCTCAGGATGGCACCGCACCGCTCGCTGATCGTCCTGCTCACCGGCCTCGACGCGGCCCCCGTCGAGGACGGCCTGCGGCCCCTGCTGCCGCTGCTCACCAAACGCCACGAGGTCGTCCTCGCCTCGGTCGCCGACCCGCACCTGGACGTGCTGGCCGCCGGCCGCGGCACCGTCGAGGCCGTCTACGGCGCGGCCGCCGCCGAACGGACCCGCGCCGACCGCCGCCACACCGCCGACCGCCTCACCCGGCACGGGGTCACCGTCCTCGACGCCCCGCCCGCCCAGATCGCCCCGGCCCTGGCGGACACCTACCTGGCGCTGAAGGCCGCCGGCCGGCTCTGAACCTCAGCCCCTCCCGGGATCGTTGAGCCGCACGTTCAGCCGGGCGGCCTGCCGCGTCAGGTGGTCGCGCTCGGCGGGGTTGGGCGCCCGGTGCGCCGCCTCGACGTACAGCCGGGCCGCCGTCTCCAGGTCCCCGTCGCGCTCGTGGAGGTACGCCGCCACCGCCGCGTACCTCGGCAGGGACGCGTCCACCGCCCCCAGCGCCGCCAGCCCGGCGCGCGGCCCGTCGGCCTCGCCCACTGCCACCGCGCGGTTCAGCCGGACCACCGGACTGTCCGTCAACCGCACCAACTCGTCGTACCACTCGACGATCTGCACCCAGTCGGTCTCCTCGGCGGTGGGCGCGTCCGCGTGCAGCGCCGCGATCGCCGCCTGGGCCTGGAACTCACCCAACCGGTCCCGGGCGAGGGCCGCCTGCAGGATCCCGACGCCCTCGGCGATCAACCCGGTGTCCCAGCGGCTGCGGTCCTGCTCGGCGAGCGGCACCAGACTGCCGTCGGGCGCCGTCCGGCCGGCCCGGCGGGCGTGGTGCAGCAGCATCAGCGCCAGCAGGCCCGCCACCTCGGGATGGTCGATCGCCCCCGCAAGCTGCCGAGTGAGCCGGATCGCCTCCGCGGCGAGGTCGACGTCGCCCGAGTAGCCCTCGTTGAAGACCAGGTAGAGGACGCGCAGCACGGTGGCGACGTCGCCGGGCCGATCGAACCGGCCGGCGGACACGGTGCGCTTGGCCCGGCTGATCCGCTGCGCCATGGTCGCCTCGGGCACCAGGTAGGCCTGGGCGATCTGGCGGGTGGTCAGCCCGCCGAGTGCGCGGAGGGTGAGCGCGACCGCCGACGACGGCGACAACGACGGGTGGGCGCACAGGAAGTAGAGCTGCAGCGTGTCGTCCGCCGCGGCCGCCGGCCCGGGCTGCGGCTCCTGGTCGACGAGGTCCTCCCGACGGCGGCGGGCGGTGTCCGCCCGGGCCGCGTCGAGGAACTTCCGCCAGGCGACGCTGACCAGCCAGCCCTTCGGATCGCGCGGTGGATCGGCCCTCCAGCCGCGAACCGCCTCGATCAGCGCCTCCTGCACGGCGTCCTCGGCCGCCGCGAAATCTGCTCCGCGGCGGACGAGGACGCCGAGCACGGCCGGCGTGAGGCTCCGGATCAGGGCCTCGTCCATCGGGTGGCCTCCGCTGACCTCCGTCATCGGAGATGGCACTCCGTGGTGGTCGACGGCATCCCCAGGAACGGGCGCAGTTCCAGCCACTCGTGGATCGGCTTCCCCCCGGCACCGGGAGCGGCCGACAGCTCCCCGGCCAGTTCGACGGCGCGCTCGTAGCTGTCGACGTCGATCACCATCCAGCCGGCGATGAGGTCCTTGGTCTCGGCGAACGGACCGTCGGTCACCGGCGGACGGCCCTCACCGTCGTACCGGACCCACGTCCCCTCCGGCGCAAGCGCCTGGCCGTCGACGTACTCGCCGGTCTTCTCCAGCCGGGCGGCGAAGTCCTGCATGTACGTGATGTGCGCCGTGACCTCCTCCGGCGTCCACTGGTCCATCGGCACGCAGTTGACCGCGGTCGGAGCGCCTCGGTAGTGCTTGAGCAGCAGGTACTTGGCCATCGTCTTCTCCTCGGTGCTGATGCGACCCATTGTGGCCGCGTCCACCCCGGGGACGGAGCCGGCCACGGGTTCTCGACACGAGTGACCAAGATTCTTTCCGGCAGCGGCGGTGGCCGTGGCCACGGCCGACCTCCCTGCCTCGGAAATGCGAAAAGCCCCTGATCCAAAGGATCAGGGGCTTTTCTGAATGATTGTTCGGCGGCGTCCTACTCTCCCACAGGGTCCCCCCTGCAGTACCATCGGCGCTGTGAGGCTTAGCTTCCGGGTTCGGAATGTAACCGGGCGTTTCCCTCACGCTATGACCACCGAAACACTATGAAACTGTCAACCGCACCAACCCACGTCTTACGGGGTCGGGGTCGTTGTTTCAGAACAACACAGTGGACGCGAGCAACTGAGGACAAGCCCTCGGCCTATTAGTACCGGTCAACTCCACCCCTCACAGGGCTTCCATATCCGGCCTATCAACCCAGTCGTCTACTGGGAGCCTTACCCTCTCAAGGAGGTGGGAGTGCTCATCTCGAAGCAGGCTTCCCGCTTAGATGCTTTCAGCGGTTATCCCTCCCGAACGTAGCCAACCAGCCATGCCCTTGGCAGAACAACTGGCACACCAGAGGTTCGTCCGTCCCGGTCCTCTCGTACTAGGGACAGCCCTTCTCAACACTCCTACGCGCACAGCGGATAGGGACCGAACTGTCTCACGACGTTCTAAACCCAGCTCGCGTACCGCTTTAATGGGCGAACAGCCCAACCCTTGGGACCTACTCCAGCCCCAGGATGCGACGAGCCGACATCGAGGTGCCAAACCATCCCGTCGATATGGACTCTTGGGGAAGATCAGCCTGTTATCCCCGGGGTACCTTTTATCCGTTGAGCGACGGCGCTTCCACAAGCCACCGCCGGATCACTAGTCCCTACTTTCGTACCTGCTCGACCCGTCAGTCTCACAGTCAAGCTCCCTTGTGCACTTACACTCAACACCTGATTGCCAACCAGGCTGAGGGAACCTTTGGGCGCCTCCGTTACCCTTTAGGAGGCAACCGCCCCAGTTAAACTACCCACCAGACACTGTCCCTGATCCGGATCACGGACCCAGGTTAGACATCCAGCACGACCAGAGTGGTATTTCAACGGCGACTCCACAACAACTGGCGTTGCTGCTTCACAGTCTCCCACCTATCCTACACAAGCCGAACCGAACACCAATATCAAGCTATAGTAAAGGTCCCGGGGTCTTTCCGTCCTGCTGCGCGAAACGAGCATCTTTACTCGTAATGCAATTTCACCGGGCCTATGGTTGAGACAGTCGAGAAGTCGTTACGCCATTCGTGCAGGTCGGAACTTACCCGACAAGGAATTTCGCTACCTTAGGATGGTTATAGTTACCACCGCCGTTTACTGGCGCTTAAGTTCTCAGCTTCGCCCCACCGAAGTGGAGCTAACCGGTCCCCTTAACGTTCCAGCACCGGGCAGGCGTCAGTCCGTATACATCGCCTTACGGCTTCGCACGGACCTGTGTTTTTAGTAAACAGTCGCTTCTCGCTGGTCTCTGCGGCCACCCCCAGCTCAAGGCGCAAGGCCCGTCACCAGGAATGGCCCCCCTTCTCCCGAAGTTACGGGGGCATTTTGCCGAGTTCCTTAACCATAGTTCACCCGAACGCCTCGGTATTCTCTACCTGACCACCTGAGTCGGTTTGGGGTACGGGCCGCCATGAAACTCGCTAGAGGCTTTTCTCGACAGCATAGGATCATCCACTTCACCACAATCGGCTCGGCATCAGGTCTCAGACTATATGTGAGGCGGATTTGCCTACCCCACGTCCTACACCCTTACCCCGGGACAACCACCGCCCGGGCTGGACTACCTTCCTGCGTCACCCCATCGCTCACCTACTACCCCGTTGGGCCACCGGCTCCACCACTTCCCTTTGCCCGAAGGCTCCGGGACGGCTTCACGGGCTTAGCATCAGAAGGTTCAGCGTTGGCGCTTCAAAGCGGGTACGGGAATATCAACCCGTTGTCCATCGACTACGCCTGTCGGCCTCGCCTTAGGTCCCGACTTACCCTGGGCAGATCAGCTTGACCCAGGAACCCTTGGTCAATCGGCGCAAGAGTTTCCCACTCTTGTATCGCTACTCATGCCTGCATTCTCACTCGTATACCGTCCACGACTCGATTCCTCGGCCGCTTCACCCGGCACACGACGCTCCCCTACCCATCACAGCAGGCGTTGGCCCTATAGCTGCAATGACACGACTTCGGTGGTGTGCTTGAGCCCCGCTACATTGTCGGCGCGGAATCACTTGACCAGTGAGCTATTACGCACTCTTTCAAGGGTGGCTGCTTCTAAGCCAACCTCCTGGTTGTCTCTGCGACTCCACATCCTTTCCCACTTAGCACACGCTTAGGGACCTTAGTCGGTGTTCTGGGCTGTTTCCCTCTCGACCATGGAGCTTATCCCCCACAGTCTCACTGCCACGCTCTCACTTACCGGCATTCGGAGTTTGGCTAAGGTCAGTAACCCGGTAAGGCCCATCGCCTATCCAGTGCTCTACCTCCGGCAAGAAACACGTGACGCTGCACCTAAATGCATTTCGGGGAGAACCAGCTATCACGGAGTTTGATTGGCCTTTCACCCCTAACCACAGGTCATCCCCCAGGTTTTCAACCCTGGTGGGTTCGGTCCTCCACACGGTCTTACCCGCGCTTCAACCTGCCCATGGCTAGATCACTCCGCTTCGGGTCTTGGGCATGCAACTGAAACGCCCTATTCGGACTCGCTTTCGCTACGGCTACCCCACACGGGTTAACCTCGCTACACACCGCAAACTCGCAGGCTCATTCTTCAAAAGGCACGCAGTCACGGCCAGCCGGTAAACCGACTGACGACGCTCCCACGGCTTGTAGGCACACGGTTTCAGGTACTATTTCACTCCGCTCCCGCGGTACTTTTCACCATTCCCTCACGGTACTATCCGCTATCGGTCACCAGGGAATATTTAGGCTTAGCGGGTGGTCCCGCCAGATTCACACGGGATTTCTCGGGCCCCGTGCTACTTGGGTGTTCTTCAAGCGAGCCGTACAGATTTCGTCTACGGGGGTCTTACCCTCTACGCCGGACCTTTCGCATGTCCTTCGACTACCCATACGGTTTCTGACTCGCCGACCGGCCGGCAGACCGATCAAGAAAAAACCCACGACCCCCCGAGCGCAACCCCTGCCGGGTCTCACACGCTCAAGGTTTAGCCTCATCCAGTTTCGCTCGCCACTACTCCCGGAATCACGGTTGTTTTCTCTTCCTGCGGGTACTGAGATGTTTCACTTCCCCGCGTTCCCTCCACACTGCCTATGTGTTCAGCAGCGGGTGACAGCCCATGACGACTGCCGGGTTTCCCCATTCGGACACCCCCGGATCAAAGCTCGGTTGACAGCTCCCCGGGGCCTATCGCGGCCTCCCACGTCCTTCATCGGTTCCTGGTGCCAAGGCATCCACCGTGCGCCCTTAAAAACTTGGCCACAGATGCTCGCGTCCACTGTGCAGTTCTCAAACAACGACCAGTCACACACCCTCAACGATCCCGAAGGACCATCTCAAGTGAGGCCGGCATCCTTGAGGCAACTTCCGTTCCCTCAGGACCCAACAACGTGCCCGACACAGCCAATCCCAGAACGCGTTCCACGCCGAAGCAGTACTAGCCCCTGGTCTCTTCCTGTGCCGAATAGTCAACGTTCCACCCATGAGCAACCGTGCAGAACATTCGCCTGCAAGCGGCCATGTGCTCCTTAGAAAGGAGGTGATCCAGCCGCACCTTCCGGTACGGCTACCTTGTTACGACTTCGTCCCAATCGCTGGTCCCACCTTCGACGGCTCCATCCCTTACGGGTTAGGCCACCGGCTTCGGGTGTTACCGACTTTCGTGACGTGACGGGCGGTGTGTACAAGGCCCGGGAACGTATTCACCGCAGCATGCTGATCTGCGATTACTAGCAACTCCAACTTCATGGGGTCGAGTTGCAGACCCCAATCCGAACTGAGGCCGGCTTTTTGGGATTCGCTCCGCCTCACGGCATCGCAGCCCTTTGTACCGACCATTGTAGCACGTGTGCAGCCCAAGACATAAGGGGCATGATGATTTGACGTCGTCCCCACCTTCCTCCGAGTTGACCCCGGCAGTCTCCTGTGAGTCCCCGACATTACTCGCTGGCAACACAGAACAAGGGTTGCGCTCGTTGCGGGACTTAACCCAACATCTCACGACACGAGCTGACGACAACCATGCACCACCTGTATACCGACCACAAGGGGGCACCCATCTCTGGATGTTTCCGGCATATGTCAAGCCTTGGTAAGGTTCTTCGCGTTGCGTCGAATTAAGCCACATGCTCCGCTGCTTGTGCGGGCCCCCGTCAATTCCTTTGAGTTTTAGCCTTGCGGCCGTACTCCCCAGGCGGGGAACTTAATGCGTTAGCTGCGGCACCGACGACGTGGAATGTCGCCAACACCTAGTTCCCAACGTTTACGGCGTGGACTACCAGGGTATCTAATCCTGTTCGCTCCCCACGCTTTCGCTCCTCAGCGTCAGTAATGGCCCAGAGATCCGCCTTCGCCACCGGTGTTCCTCCTGATATCTGCGCATTTCACCGCTACACCAGGAATTCCGATCTCCCCTACCACACTCTAGCCTGCCCGTATCGAATGCAGACCCGGGGTTAAGCCCCGGGCTTTCACATCCGACGCGACAGGCCGCCTACGAGCTCTTTACGCCCAATAATTCCGGACAACGCTCGCACCCTACGTATTACCGCGGCTGCTGGCACGTAGTTAGCCGGTGCTTCTTCTGCAGGTACCGTCACTTGCGCTTCTTCCCTGCTGAAAGAGGTTTACAACCCGAAGGCCGTCATCCCTCACGCGGCGTCGCTGCATCAGGCTTTCGCCCATTGTGCAATATTCCCCACTGCTGCCTCCCGTAGGAGTCTGGGCCGTGTCTCAGTCCCAGTGTGGCCGGTCGCCCTCTCAGGCCGGCTACCCGTCGTCGCCTTGGTAGGCCATTACCCCACCAACAAGCTGATAGGCCGCGGGCTCATCCTGCACCGCCGGAGCTTTCCACCAACCCCCATGCGGAGGAAGGTCGTATCCGGTATTAGACCCCGTTTCCAGGGCTTGTCCCAGAGTGCAGGGCAGATTGCCCACGTGTTACTCACCCGTTCGCCACTGATCCACCCCGAAGGGCTTCACCGTTCGACTTGCATGTGTTAAGCACGCCGCCAGCGTTCGTCCTGAGCCAGGATCAAACTCTCCGTGAATGTTTACCCGTAATCGGGTCCACACCCGCGTTGAGCGGCACGGCAACCACCGGAATAGGGTGATCCCGCGCACTGCGTCCTCGCTAGTGTTTGTTTCAAAAGGAATCTCCAACCCCGATCAGACGATCGAGGCCGGGGATGTCAACATATCTGGCGTTGACTTTTGGCACGCTGTTGAGTTCTCAAGGAACGGACGCTTCCTTCGGACCGCCTTCCAGCGGGCCCTCCGGGCGCTTCGTTCTTTCGTGTTTCCAGCTTATCAGATGTTTTCCGCTCCGTTTTCCGGAGTTTCATTCATCCGATTCCCGCTGGTGGGATTTCCTTCGAACTTCGCTCGGAAGCTTATCAGGGCTTCCGGTGTGCTCAGTCCGGGGGTTTCGCTTTATCGGAGGGTGCGCATTTCGTAAAACGCGCTCGCCTCGATTCGGCGGTGTCGTAGACACTAGCGCCCGGGACCGACCGTTGTCCAGTCAGTCCCAACCGTTCAAACCTACTAGCCCACCCTCACCACGTCAATGGTTTGGCCGGGATGCGAGAAGACTAGCAGGTCAGGGGCCTGTTGATCACATCGGCTCAGGCCGCGACGGGCTGCAGGTCCGCCCGGTCGGCCGCGTCCACATCGCCGACCTCTCCGCCCTGCGCGGCCTTTCGGCCGAGCACCAGGGCGTACAGGAGGAAGGCCACCTCGGCCAGTACACCGATCGAAATGCGGGCCCAGGTCGGCAGGCCGGACGGCGTCACGAAGGCTTCGAGCACTCCGGAGACCGCCAGCACCGTCGCCAGGCCGATCGACATCCCGATGATCGAGCGGCCCTGTTCCGCCAGCGCCACCGTGCGCGTGCGCGGACCGGGGTCGATGACGGTCCAGCCGAGCCGCAGGCCGAGGCCGCCCGCCACGAACACCGCGGTCAGCTCCAGCAGCCCGTGCGGAATGAGCAGGCCGAGGAAGACGTCGAGCCGTCCGGCGGAGGCCATCAGACCGATGCCCACACCGAGGTTGACCACGTTGGTCCACATCACCAGGAGCACCGGAATGCCCAGCGCGATGCCGTACAGCAGGCACTGCACGGCGATCCAGGCGTTGTTCGTCCAGACCTGGGCGGCGAAGGAGCTGGCCGGCCGGTCCGAGTAGTAGGCCTCGTACTGGCCGCCGGGGCGGGTCATCTCCCGCAGGTCGTCGGGGGTGACGAGGCTGTTGCGGACCTCGGGGTGGGTCGCCATCCACCAGGCGAGCAGCACGGTGGCGGCCATCGAGACGGCCGCCACCGGCGCCCACCAGCGGCGGGCGCGGTAGAGAGCGGCCGGGAAGCTCACCGTGTAGTAGCGGGCGACGTCCTGCCAGCCGTTGGTCCGGGCTCCGGTCACCGCGCTGCGGGCCCGCGAGACCAGACCGGTCAGCCTGCCGATCAGCGCCGGGTCCGGCGCGGCGGCCTGGACCTTGGCGAGGTGGCCGGTGGCGCGCTGGTAGAGGGTGACCAGCTCGTCGGCCTCCTCGCCGCTGAGCCGGGGCCTACGGGCGAGGGCGTCCAGCCGGGCCCACTCCCCCTGGTGGGTGGCGACGAAGACGTCCAGGTCCATTCGGCGGCTCCATGGTCGGCGATGGCGCGAGGCGCGCGTGCGCGGTCGGGCAGGTACGTACGGACACGTGCGGGCCCAGCATGCCAGGAGCCGCCCCCGGTTCGGCCGCCGGGATCTCACTTCCCGAGCGACCATCGGGCGCCGTATGTTTGCGGCTGCGGATCAGACTGTGGAGAGCGGGCAGTGGGGGCCGATCCAACCGCGCTCCCCCGTCCCGCGTGAGCGTGAACGGACAGGTGTCTTGAGCGACCTGGTGACGGGTGAGGCGGTCGTCCTCGACCTGCAGACGGCGAAGCTTCCGAGCAGGGCGCTGGCGATCGTGCTCGACCTGCTCGTCGAGTTCGCCGCCCTGTTCATCTGCACGCTGGTGATGAGCGTCGCCCTGGCGGACCTCGACAGCGCGGCGCTCACGGCCACGATGCTCGGCATGACGGTGTTCTTCCTGGTCGCCCTGCCGGTGATGGTCGAGACCCTCACCCACGGGCGCTCGCTCGGCAAGGCCGCACTCGGTCTGCGGGTCGTGCGCACCGACGGCGGGCCGGTGCGGTTCCGGCATTCGCTGGTGCGCGGACTGGTCGGCTTCTTCGAGGTGATCGCGATAACCGGCGCCCCGGCCGTGATCACCTCCGCGCTGAACCCGGACGGCAAGCGGCTCGGCGACATCTTCGCCGGGACGGTGGTGATCCGCGAGCGCACCCCTGGTGTGGGCGGCCCCGCCAGCCCGCTGCCGCCGGTGCACCCGCAGCTGCTGCACGCCATGGGCCGCGAGCTGGTCGCGATGGACCTGTCGGCGGTGCCCGAGCCGCTATGGCTCGCAACCCGCCAACTGCTGGGCCGCATCGGCCAGTTGGATCCGAGCGTGACGTTCCGGATGTCCACCGGACTGGCCGGGGACCTGGCCGCCCGAACCGGGAACCCGGTGCCGCAGGGCCTGCACCCGGCCGCCTACCTGGGGGCGGTGATCACCGAGCGCCAGCGCCGGGAGTGGATGCGCGCCCACCAGCAGTTCGCGGCAGCGGCGGTCCCCGTCCAGACGCCCGCCCCGCACCCGGTGGCCACGCCCGACGGCCGACCGCACCGCGTCCTCGGCGTCCCCGCAGCGCCCGTACCCGCACCCGCTCCCGCCGCCCCGTCCTTCACGAAGCCCGCCGCGCCCGCGCAGCCCACGCCGCCCGCCCCCGGTACCGGCTTCGCCCCACCCGCCTGAGTCTCGGCCCGCCTGAGGCCCCACCCGCCCGAGGCCCCGCGCTTCTGCTCCCCTTACTCCCCCGCCGCCCAGGCGTTCGGCGGCGACGCCAGCTCCTCCAGCTCGATCCCCGCCGCCGCCAGCACCACGTCCCCCGCCAGGTGCACCACCTGCTGCTCCCCCGTCTCCAGGTCCGCCACCTGGTACCGCTCGACCACCAGCGGCCCCGAGTCGGTCTCGTGGGTGTCCACCCCCTCCAGCAGCCACCCCTGGTCGAAGGTGCGCGGCGCCAACACCGGCTCGGTGAACGCCACCAGCCGCACCCGCGCGCTCGCCCCCTCCCGCAGCCGCAGCATCCGGGCGGTGGCGACCAGGAAGGCCGGCGAGCTCCCGGTGAAGCCGTGCGCCCGGTCGTGCCCCTCCGTCGCGTGCTCGCCGCCCGGGTCCGCCGCGTCGGTACGGACCCAGGCGACCCCGTCCACCGCGCCGCCTCGCACCTGCCAGCCACCGGCCCGCAGCTCCATCCGCAACGGACGGGCGCGCGAGTCCAGCGTCAGGTCGACACTGCCGATCACCCGGCCGTCCGGCGCGTAGGTCTTGGAGACGTACCTCCACCCGGCCGCCCCGGGCGCGCAGCTGAACCGCTCCTCGCCGAGCAGCACGTGGTCATGGGTGTCGTGGAGCGAGTACCGACCGTTGGGCATGCCCAAAAGCCTACGCGCGGGGCTCCCGTGCAACTTTCCCCGGTGGTGCGCGCATTAGGGGTGTGGACGGCACCGGACCGGTGCCGCCGCCACGACGAGAGGGGGTGCGGATGGCGAAGCAGACACGCGACGAGGAGTTCACGGTGTACGTGGCCTCCAGGAGCGGCTGGCTGCGGAAGGTCGCCTATCTGCTCTGCGGGGACTGGCACCGGGCCGACGACCTGGTCCAGGAGACGATCACCAAGCTGTACGTGAACTGGGCGCGGGCCTCGCGGATGGAGAACCGGGACGGCTACGCCCGCCGGGTGCTGGTGAACACCTTCCTGGCGGAGCAGCGCTCCCCGTGGTGGCGCCGTACCCTCCGCTCCGAGGCCGGCCCGGAAGGGGTGGCCGGTGACGTTGACCTGGACGCCTCCCTCGACCTGCGCCGGGCCCTCGCGGCCCTCCCGCCCCGGCAGCGGGCCACCGTGGTGCTGCGGTACTACTGCGACCTGTCGATCGAGCAGGCCGCCGAAACCCTCGGCTGCTCCTCCGGCAACGTCAAGAGCCAGAGCTCCCGTGCCCTGGAAGCGCTGCGCGGCACCCTCGCCCCCCGTCCCACCGCCGCCGAGAGGACGCCATGACCACCAAGGATCACGACGACCTGACCGCCCGGTTGACGGCCGTCGCCGACGGGCCCGCGCCGCCGCCGCGGATCGACGCCGGCCGCTCCGTCGCCGAGGGCACCACCCGGCTGCGCCGCCGTCGGCTCGCCGTGGTCGGCGCCGTCGCCGTCGCCACCGCCGCGGTGATCACGGTGACGTCGCTGCTGGCGCCCGCAGGCGGCTCCGCCGTCCCGGCCCCGCCGGTCGGCTCCACCGTGTCCCCCTCGCCGTCCGCCTCGCCGTCCGCGACCCCGACGCCCACCGGCTTCGACCCGCTGACCACCGAGGTCCACTTCGGCTGGCTGCCCGACTGGGCCGGCGGCGAGCGGGGCATCGGCTACGAGACCGGCTACCACGGCATCCATGCCGAGGCCCGCGGCACCGGCGAGAACGCGCCGCGCATCCTGCTCTCGCAGTACCCGGTCGGCGAGCAGCCCCCGATGACCACGGGCGGTTCCCCGCTGACCAAGGTGGACGCCGAGCCGATCGACGGACGGACGGCCTACTGGGTGGTTCCCCAGCGCGGGTCCGGCTCGTCCGAGCCCACGCTGCGCTGGCTGACCGCCTCGGGGCGCTGGGCGGAGATCACCGGCTACGGCGGCAAGCCCGGGGACGTCACCGAGGAGGTGCTGCACAAGGCCGCCGGGGACGTCAGGTTCGGTCACTGGAACGTCCCGCTGCCCGTCCGGTTCACCGGACTGCCGGAGGCTTTCAAGGCCACCGACGTCCAGCTGTCGGTGCCGGACACGGACGGGGTGGGTGCCTGGAGCCTGTGGGTGATGTTCCAGCTCGACGGCAAGAACGTCTCGGTCAACATGCGACCGAACGGGCCGCACGCCACCTTCACCGGCACGGACGGCTCCCCGTACACGGACCCCAACCCGCCGCTGGTCGCCGTGCAGAACGGGGTGGAGGTGTCCATCGCCTCCGGGGCCGGCATGCCGGCCACCCTGGAGCAGCTCGGCGGCCTTCCCTGGATGCTCGCCCACACCACGGCGCTCGGCCCGGACCCGGGCAGCTGGACCACCGACGTCATCCGCTGAGCCAGGACGCGCCGGTGGCCGGCACCCACGGGGGGTGCCGGCCACCGGCGTTGCAGCGTCACCGCATCAGTAGCGGTACTGCTCCGACTTGTACGGGCCCTCGACCGGAACGCCGATGTAGTCGGCCTGCTCCTGGGTCAGGGTGGTCAGCTTCACGCCCAGCGCGTCCAGGTGCAGGCGGGCGACCTTCTCGTCCAGGTGCTTCGGGAGCACGTAGACGCCGATCGGGTACTGCTCGGTCTTCGTGAACAGCTCGATCTGGGCGATCGTCTGGTTCGCGAAGGAGTTGGACATCACGAAGGACGGGTGGCCGGTCGCGTTGCCCAGGTTCAGCAGGCGGCCCTCGGAGAGGACGATGATGGTGCGGCCGTCGGCCTTGCGCCACTCGTGGACCTGCGGCTTGATCTCGGTCTTCACGATGCCGTCGAGCTTGGCCAGGCCGGCCATGTCGATCTCGTTGTCGAAGTGGCCGATGTTGCCCACGATGGCCTGGTGCTTCATCCGGGCCATGTGCGAGGCCATGATGATGTCCTTGTTGCCCGTGGTCGTGATGAAGATGTCGGCGATCTCGACGACGTCGTCCAGGGTGGCGACCTGGTAGCCGTCCATCGCCGCCTGGAGCGCGCAGATCGGGTCGATCTCGGTGACGATGACGCGGGCGCCCTGGCCGCGCAGCGACTCGGCGCAGCCCTTGCCGACGTCGCCGTAGCCGCAGACGACGGCGACCTTGCCGCCGATCAGGACGTCGGTGGCACGGTTGATGCCGTCGATGAGCGAGTGGCGGCAGCCGTACTTGTTGTCGAACTTCGACTTGGTGACCGAGTCGTTGACGTTGATCGCCGGGAACAGCAGCTGGCCGTCACGGTGCATCTCGTACAGGCGGTGGACACCGGTGGTGGTCTCCTCGGTCACGCCCTTGATGGTGGCGGCGACCTCGGTCCACTTGTTCGGGGTGTCCTTGAGGGTGCGGTTGAGCAGCTCCAGGATGATCCGGAACTCGTCGTTGTCCGCGGTGGACGGGTCCGGAGCGGCACCGGCCTTCTCGAACTCGACGCCCTTGTGGATCAGCAGGGTGGCGTCACCGCCGTCGTCCAGGATCATGTTCGGGGTCTTGCCGTCAGGCCAGGTCAGCGCCTGCTCGGTGCACCACCAGTACTCCTCCAGGGTCTCGCCCTTCCAGGCGAAGACCGGCACGCCCTGCGGGTTCTCCGGGGTGCCCTCCGGGCCGACCGCGATCGCGGCGGCCGCGTGGTCCTGGGTGGAGAAGATGTTGCAGGAGCACCAGCGGACCTCGGCGCCGAGCGCCGTCAGGGTCTCGATCAGCACGGCGGTCTGGATGGTCATGTGCAGCGAGCCGGTGATCCGGGCACCGGCCAGCGGCTGCGACGCGGCGTACTCGGCGCGGATGGCCATCAGGCCGGGCATCTCGTGCTCGGCCAGCTGGATCTCCTTGCGGCCGAACGGCGCCAGGGAAAGGTCGGCGACCTTGAAGTCACCGGTGATGTCGGTCGACATGCGTCTGCTCCTCGCTGATGGGGGTGGGGCGAAGCCAAGGTCCGGATGTGCGTTGCGCATGGCGGGCCGTCCGGGTGCACGGCTACGCCGGGGCGACCTGGTCCGGTGGTACGGACCGGTTCCCCGCTGCGCAGCACAAACCGTCGGAGGACCTCTCTCCCTCGACCGGCGCACACCCCGGGGGCACGGACCGCCGATCGACCGCCATCAGCAGCGACGTTCTGGCTCTGGTGACGAATCTACACCGGCGGCCCCGTCGGCCGTCCGTGGATGACCGATTTCGGTCGCCGGTCCGACCGCCGCTCGGCCCCGGCCCGAGGGCACCGCGCGCACGGTGCGTCAGTGCGCAGCGGCAGGCCCCGGGCCGCCCGGGGTGGCGGCCGGGTCCTCGCCCGCGGCGGCCTTCTCGGCGCTGTAGACGTCCGGTTCCAGGTAGATCGCCCGGGCGATCGGGACGGCCGCCCGGACCCGCTCCTCGGCCGCGTCGATGGCCAGCGCCACCCGGGCCGCGCTGTCCTCCGCGTTGACGGCGATCTTGGCGGCCACCAGCAGCTCCTCCGGCCCGAGGTGCAGGGTGCGCATGTGGATCACCCCGGTGACGGCCTCGCCGTCCACCAGTGCGGCACGGATCCGCCGCACCGACTCCCTGTCGGCGGACTCCCCGAGCAGCAGCGACTTGGTCTCCAGCGCGAGCACCACCGCGATCAGCACCAGCAGCACGCCGATGCACAGGGTGCCGACGCCGTCCCAGACGCCGTTGCCGGTGACCACGGTGAGCGAGACGCCGAGCAGCGCCAGCACCAGGCCGATCAGGGCGCCGGTGTCCTCCAGCAGCACCACCGGCAGCTCCGGCGCCTTGGCGGTGCGGATGTACTGCACCCAGCCCTGGCCGCCCTTGGCCTTGGCGGACTCGCGCACCGCAGTGAGGAAGGACCAGCCCTCCATCGCGACGGCGAAGAGCAGCACGCCCACCGCCCAGCCCCAGGACTCCAGCGCCTCGGGGTGGTTGACCTTGTGCCAGCCCTCGTAGACCGCGAACAGCCCTCCGACGCTGAACAGCACGATCGCCACCAGAAAGCCGTAGATGTAGCGCTCGCGCCCGTACCCGAACGGGTGCTCCTCGTCCGCCGCCCGGCGCGCCCGCCTGCCGCCGATCAGCAGCAGCACCTGGTTGCCGGAGTCGGCCACCGAGTGCACGCCCTCGGCCAGCATCGAGGAGGAGCCGGTGAAGCCGAAGGCGGCGAACTTCGCCGCCGCGATCGCCAGGTTCGCGGACAGCGCCGCCACCAGTGCCCTCGTCCCGCCCTCAGTACTCATGCGCCCACCTCGCTCCGCTCGGCAGGGGCATTCGCCCACACGCACCCACCAACGGCTCGCTCACTCCGCTCGCTCACGCGCCCACCTCGCTCCGCTCGGCAGGGGCATTCGCCCACACGCACCCACCAACGGCTCGCTCACTCCGCTCGCTCACGCGCCCCAACCTAGCGGCAGCGCGCTCAGGACTGCGCGGCGGCGAGCCCCAGGTAGACGGCGGCGAAGTCGGTCAGCGCGATCAGGTCGGCCAGCGCGTGCAGCTGCTCCGGGAGGGTGCTCGCGTACTCGGTCAGCCGCACCTCGTGGGCGGCCGCCAGCCGGTGCGCCCGGGTGACGCCGAAGCTGCGCGGCCGCGGGTCGTCCTCGGTCACCTCCGCGGGGCCGTCCTGCTCCTCGGCGGGGCCCGTACCGGGGACGTGGCGCAGCAGCAGGACCTGGAGGTGCAGCGGGTCGGGCTCCTCGACGCGGTCTCGGAAGAAGTCGTCCGGGTCCGCGCCGGCGCCCCACTGGCCGGTGAACATGCCGCGGTGGGCGGTGAGTGCCTGGGGCAGCGACCCGGCCAGCGCCGGGCGGCCGGCCCGGTCGGCCAGCTGGGCGGCGAACCGGGCGGCGGCCGCGGCGGCGACCGGGCCCTCGGCCCACAACAGCGGGACCGTCCCGGCCAGCCGGGCGGCCAGCCCCTTCGCCGGGTTGGTGTACGCGGCGGCGTCCGGGCGGCAGCGCACGGCGGTGGCGTCCAGCAGGTCGGCGACGGCCGGCAGCGCGTCGTACGGCAGCTGGGTGAGGCCGAGCTTCTGGGCGAGCGCCAGCAGCGGCGTCAGGTGGGACCACAGCGCGGCCGGGTCCTCGGCCGGCAGGTCCGGCTCGGCGGCCGGCACCGCGGGCGCCCCCTCGTCGGGCAGCACCGCGGCGACGTACGGCAACGGCAGCGCGCGCACCTGCAGCGCGGCCCCGGCCAGCGGGCTGCCGGCCGGGGCGGTGACGACGATGGCGCAGCCGCGCGCGTACGCCTGCTCGGCGAGGCTGATCAGACCCTGCTCGCCGCCGTCGGCGGAGCTGACCACCAGCAGGTCGAGGGGACCGGCCCAGCCGGGCAGCTGCCAGCCGAGGCCGGCGGTGAACGCGGGCGGGGCACCGGCCCGGTCGGCGCGCGGGGCGGCGGCCTCGGTCGGCGGCAGCGGGGCGACCAGGGTGGCGGAGCCGGCGAGCACGGCGAGGATCTCGGCCGCCGTCAGGGCACTGCCGTGCCCGGCGACCAGGACGGCACGCGGGCGGCCGTCCGGGCGCAGCCGGTCGAGGCCGGCCGTGTCGGCCTGCCGCAGCGCGGTGCGGACCCTGGCACCGGCGCCGGCCAGGGCCAGCAGGGCGCGGTCGTGGTCGGCGCGCTGGAGGGCGGCCGGGTCGTCGAGCAGGGTGTCGTCGAGCATGCGGCGGGCCTCCGGCTGTCCTGTGGTCGGCGGGCGCGGGTGGGGCTGTCGCCCCGGGGGCGTGTCCGACACGCCCCAACAGGATCAGGCCGGGCGGCGGGCCTCGTCCACCAGGAGGACCGGAATGCCCTCGCGGACCGGGTACGCGAGGCCGCAGTCCGCGCCGGTGCAGACCAGCTCGGGCTGCTCCTCGGTGCCGCCCTCGGTGAGCGCGGCCCGGCACTGCGGGCAGACCAGGATCTCCAGCAGGAAGGATTCGAGCTTCATGGGGCTCTCCAAAGTTCGGTGTGGCACGGAGGTGCCCCGGCCGATAGGCAACCCTACCGGCCGGGGCACCGCGTGCTTCGGTCAGGCGCGTTCCGCCGGAGCGCGGGCGGCGGCGGGGCTCAGCCCCGGGCGGCGGCGGGGCTCAGCCGCGCACGACGGCCAGCACGCCGTCGCGCAGTTCGGCCATCCGCGCCGGGTCCTTGGCCTCGACGTTGAGGCGCAGCAGCGGCTCGGTGTTGGAGGCGCGCAGGTTGAACCACCAGTCCGGGCCGGCCACGGTGAGGCCGTCCAGCTCGTCCACGGTGGTGCCCTCCAGACCGGCGTAGGCGGCGCGGACGGCGGCGGTGCTGGCGGCCTGGTCGGCGACGGTGCTGTTGATCTCGCCGGAGGCGGCGTAGCGGTCGTACTCGGCGGTCAGCTCGGACAGGGTGCGCTCCTGCCCGCCGAGCGCGGCCAGCACGTGCAGCGCGGCCAGCATGCCGGTGTCGGCGCGCCAGAAGTCGCGGAAGTAGTAGTGCGCGGAGTGCTCGCCGCCGAAGACTGCGTCGGTGACGGCCATCTCCTGCTTGATGAAGGAGTGGCCGACCCGGGTGCGCACCGGGGTGGCGCCGAGTTCGCGGACCACCTCGGGGACGGTCCAGGAGGTGATCAGGTTGTGGATGATCGTCGGCTCGGTCTCGCCGGCGGCCTGGGCGCGGGCGATCTCGCGGGCGGCGACCAGGGCGGTGATCGCGGACGGGGAGACCGGCTCGCCGCGCTCGTCGACGACGAAGCAGCGGTCGGCGTCGCCGTCGAAGGCCAGGCCGACGTCGGCGCCGACCTCGCGGACCTTGGCCTGGAGGTCGACCAGGTTCTTGGGGTCGAGCGGGTTGGCCTCGTGGTTGGGGAAGGTGCCGTCCAGCTCGAAGTACATCGGGACGAGCTCGATCGGCAGGCCGTCGAAGACGGTCGGGACGGTGTGGCCGCCCATGCCGTTGCCGGCGTCCACGGCGACCTTCAGCGGGCGGATCGAGGTGAGGTCGACCAGGCCCAGCAGGTGGTCGGCGTAGCCGCGCAGGGTGTCCTGCTCGGAGAGCGCGCCGGGCTCCACGTCGCGGGCCGGGACGGTGACGGTGTCGTCCTCGGCGGTCCAGGACTCGACCAGCTCGCGGATCTCGGACAGGCCGGTGTCCTGGCCGACCGGGGCGGCGCCGGCCCGGCAGAGCTTGATGCCGTTGTACTGGGCCGGGTTGTGGCTGGCGGTGAACATCGCGCCGGGCAGGTCGAGCTTGCCGCTGGCGTAGTAGAGCTGGTCGGTCGAGCAGAGGCCGATCTGTACGACGTCGGCGCCGTAGGCCGCCGCGCCCTCGGCGAAGGCCCGGCTGAGCGATGGGGAGGAGGGCCGCATGTCGTGGCCGACCACGATCGCGGACGCGCCGGTGACCTGCACGAACGCGGCGCCGAAGGCCCGGGACAGGCTCTCGTCCCACTGGTCCGGGACGACACCTCGGACGTCGTACGCCTTCACGAGCTGCTTGAGGTCGCGCACTGCGGCTCCACCCTGGTTCTGTCTGATCGATACGTCGGCCACCCGCCCGTTCGTTCGACGGGGCGAGGTGAGGTCAGACGGGCAGCGTACCCGGGCCGGAGGAACGCATCGTGCCGGGTGAGGGCCTCGGGGGTCCCCGGGCGGGGGCCGGCCGGGGGCTCAGTTGTCGGGCGAGCGCAGCACCCGGAGGTGGCCGCGGCGGCCGCCCTCGGTGGACTCGCCCTCGGGGCCCCGGCCCTGACGGGGGGTCTGCGGGCGGGCGGCCTCGCGGACGGCGTTGGCGAGGGCCTCCAGGTCGTCGCTGCTGCGGCGCAGCGGCCCGGCCTCGGCGGCGAGCCGGACGACCTCCCAGCCGCGCGGCGCGGTGAGCCGCTCGGCGTGCTCGGCGCACAGGTCGTAGCAGTGCGGCTCGGCGTAGGTGGCGAGCGGGCCCAGTACGGCGGTGGAGTCCGCGTAGACGTACGTCAGCGTCGCGACGGCCGGTCGGCCGCACGCGGTCCGCGAACAACGACGTACAGAGCTCACGAGGGTGGACGGTACCGCACTCCCCGCCGGGGAGCGAAGACCGCCTGCCCGGCGGGGGTGCCCGTGTCGCGGTCCGCGCGCCCGCGCGGGCGCCCCCGCGGGGTCCGGGGGCGCTCTCGGCGCGCCGTGCGGCTCCTGCCGTCCCGCTCGCTCCGGCCGTTCGGGCACGCGCCGCCGCCCCGGCGATTCCCCCGTCGGAGTGGTCCACTTCCGACCCGTCAAGGACTACTCTCGGCAGTGATATGGACAGCTCCGCACCGCAGTCATCGACAGGCCCCTCGCGCCGCCCCCGGCACCGCGACCGGCACGGCAGAGGGCTGCGCGGCCCGCTGGCGCCGCCCCAGGTGCCGATCTCGCTCACCCGCTCCGAACTGTTCGACGACTACGTGCGCGAGTCGGTGGAGCGGCTGGAGCGGCGGTGGCCGCAGCTGATCGAGGTGGAGTTCGCCGTGCAGGAGGTGCCGCTGCACGAGGCGGACGGCGCCGACTCCGAGGACGGCGTGCCGCTGGGCCGGGTGTCGCCGGGCGAGAAGGGCCGCAAGAGCCAGATCGTGGTGTACCGGCGGCCGGTGGAGATCCGGGCGAAGACCCGGGAGGACCGGGCGGCGCTGGTGCACGAGATCCTGATCGAGCAGGTGGCCGAGCTGCTGGGGCTGTCCCCGGACGCGATCGACCCGCGCTACGACGAGGACTGATCTTCCGCCGGCGTCCCGGGGCCTGCCGACCGCAGGCCCCGGGACGCGCGGTCAGCGCAGCACGACGCCCGGGTCCTGGGCGGCCTGCGGCACCTGGACGGTGCTGTGGTCGTCGCGCAGCGCCTGGACGGTGAACATCGGCACGTCCTTGTTGGGGATGGAGAGCATCCGGGCGCCGACCACCGGGCCGCCGGACTCGGTCTCCACGGTGAGCGCGAAGACCCCGTTCAGCCCGGCGGGCTCGGGCGCCGGGATCGCGACCGTGCCCCCGGCCGGGAGCTGGACCTCCTTGGTCGCCGGGGTGCCGCCGCCGCTGCCGGCCGAAGCGGTGACCTTGACGGTGGCGGCGTCGCCGGTGGAGGTCAGGAACAGCGTGGAGGCGCCGGCCCGGTTGTCGGCGACGGTGGCGCGCGCGCCGATCGGGTTGCTGCCGGTGAGCCAGGCCGCGTCGCTCTTGCCGTTGCCGCCGGTGCGGTCGATCCGCAGGCCCGCCACGACCGGGACGGCGTGCTTGTCGTCGCTGGGCGACAGCCGCAGGCCGGCGACCTCGTCCCGGGTGACCTTGCCGAGGTCGACGGCGGCCACCATGCCCGCCTTGACGTGGATCGACTCGTTTCCGGCCGGGGTGAACCAGCCGTTCTTGCCGGAGAGCTGGATCTTCAGGTCGGCGTCGTCGTCCGTCGGCGCCCAGACCACCAGGCGGGCCGCGGAGGTGTCGGCGGGCAGGCCGGGCAGCACCTGGGTGGGGGCCGGGTCGGCCGAGGCGGGGATCCAGTCGGCGCCCTTGGCGCCGTCGGCGGCGTGCAGCGCGGCACCGACCCGCCCGGAGCGCACCACCACGTGCACGGCGAGGTCGGTGACGGCGCCCTTGCTGAGCGTCGACAGCAGGACGGACTGCGAGCTGCCGGGGGCCACGGTGATGCCGTTGGCGGCGTCGTTGTCGATCAGGCCCTTGTCGCCGTACAGCTGGATGTCGACCACGGCGGCGGAGGACTCGGGGTTGACCAGGCTGAGGTAGTCGACCCGGTCGCCGGCCGTGCTGGCCCCGGCGAACCAGAAGCTGGTGTTCTCCGGGGTGCAGGTGAGGCCGGACAGGCCCAGACCGCGCTGCTCGGTGACCACGGTGGTCTGGGTGACGGTGAAGCCGGGGGCGAGCGCGCCGGTGGCGACGGCCCCGGTGCCGGGCGCGGCGTCACCGTTGGTGGCCGGGCCGGTGGCCGGGGTGCCGGGCTTGGTGAGGGTCAGCTTGGCGTCGGCGGGCGCGGCGTTCTTGTCCGGTGCCGGGGTCGCCGAGCCGCTCGGGGTCGCACCGGGCGACCCGCTGGGCGACCCGCTCGGCGCCGCGGAGGCCGGGGCCGAGGGGGCCGCAGTCGGCGGGACTGCGGGGGCGGACTGGTCGGTGAGCCAGCCCGCGCCGCCGGTGGCGGAGCCGGTGCCGGGCGGGGTGTAGGCGGTGAGCGTGGTCGAGCCGGTCAGGCCCTGGAGCGGCTGCGGGCAGACCGCCGCAGTGCGCTCGACCTGGGCGGTGCTGGGGGCGCCGGCGGCGTCCGCCTTGGCCGGGCTCGCCGGCGGGCGCGCCTCGGCGATCCCGAGGACCGCCGCCAGCACCACGGCCGCGGCCAGCAGGGACTGGGTGGTCTTCCCGGCGGAGCGGCCGGGCGGCCCGACCGCCGGGCGGGTGGTCTCCCCGGCCCCGGTCGGCTCGACGGCCGCGGGCTCGAAGGGCTCCTCGGGCCCGGCGCCGGACTTCTTCCTGAATGCGGGCTTCTTCATCGCGGGTCAGCTCCCCGATCCGTGCTGGTGCGGAGGGTAGTGCGCAGGGGAGTGGCCGGTGCCGCCCGGGTCGTTGGGGTCGTAGTACGGCTCGCCCTGCCGGCCCGGCTGCCAGGCCTGCTGGGGCTGGCCGGGCTGCTGCTGGTAGGGGTCGTAGCCGTACTGCTCCTGCGGGTACTGCTCGTAGCCCTGCTGCTCGTAACCCTGCTGCGGGTAGGCCTGCTGCTGGTGGCCGTCGTACCCCTGGCCGTCGTACCCCTGGCTGCCGTACGGCGCGGCCGCCGGCTGCTGGGCCGGGTAGTGGTCGTAGCTGTACGGGTCGGCCTGCTGGTACGACTGGTACGGGTCGGTGTACGGCTCGGCCTCCTGGACGGCGGCGGCCGCCTGGACCGCCTCGGTCACCGGCTCGCCGGTGGGCTGCGCCGGGATCGCCCCCGGCCGGCCCTCGTACACGCCGGAGTCCTCGGCGCCGGGCTCGCCGCCCTCGCCGCGCTCGGCCATCCGGCGGGCCCGGCGGCTGCCGGGGGCGGGGGCCTGCGCCTGGGCGGCGGCGGCCAGCGCGGCGGCGGCCACCACCTCCTCGGGCAGGTCGTCGTCCTTGTGGCTGCGGCGGCCGGGCAGGGCCAGCACCAGGATGGTGACGCCGAGCAGCACCTGGGCCCAGATCCAGCCGGTGTGGACGAGGCTGGCCTCGCGGGTGACACTCAGCTTGCCGCCGGCGGCCGGGAGCTTGAAGCCCTGCGCCCAGCCGTCGACCGTGGTGGGCTCCAGGGCGGTGCCGTCCACGGTGGCCTTCCACTCGGGGGCGGCGGACTCGGCGAGCCGCAGCACCCGGCCGTCCGGACCGGCCGGGACGGTGGTGGAGAGGTCGCGGGCCCCGGCCGGGACGACCACCGGGGTGGCGCCCGGGGCGGTGATCACCGCGCGCACCGCAGGGGCGCCGTTGACCTGCCAGAGCGCGGTGTCGCGCTCCTGGTTGGCCTTGACCAGGCCGGGGGTGGTGTCCAGGACGTTCTTGAAGGCGTCGACGGCCTGGCGCTCGACGAGCACGTAGGCGATGCCGTAGCCGGCCAGGGCGTTCGCCTGGTCGGCGCCGGAACCGGCCAGCAGGTTGCCGACCATCTTGTTCAGGCCGTCCTGGGTGCCGGTGGCCGGGTCGACGGTGGACTCGGCCTGGCCGAGGGTCAGCCCGGCGCCGCGCAGCACGGTGTAGCGGACGGCGCCCTTCTGCCCGGTGACGACGAGGGTGCGGGCCCGGTCGGTGGTGCCGGCCTCCTCGGCGATGAAGGCGGGCACCTGGCCGCCGTCAGCGCGGTGCAGCGGACCGCCGGCGCCGGTCAGCGCCCACCACAGGCCGGTGCCCAGCGGGGCCAGCACGGCCGCGGCCACCACCAGGGCGGCCACCGGCTGACGCCAGCCGAAGGCGATCCCGGCGACCCGGGCGTTGGCGCCGTCGGCACCGATCGCGGCGGCGGCGAGCAGGGCGATCCCGGCGATCAGGGTGGCCGGGCCCGCCCAGGCGGGCACCGCCTGGCCGCCGGAGGCCGGGGTGACGGAGGTGCCCGCCACCGCGACCGCGAAGAGCAGGCCGGCACCGGCCGCGCCCCAGGCGACGAGCACCGCGCGGCGCCGGTCGGCGCGCAGCAGCGCGGCCAGCGCGGCCAGGACCACACCGGCGGAGAGCCAGACCGGCGGCACCCCGGCGCCGCCCGGATTGACCAGCAGCAGGCCGGCCGCGCTCGCCCCGGCGCCGTGCAGACCGGGCAGCCCGGCCTCCAGCAGCAGCCACTGCGGGTGCGACAGCACCTTCAGCGACCAGGGGGCCAGCACCGCGACCGGTACCGCGAGGATCACCAGGACACGCAGCCCGAGCAGCCGCAGCGCCGTACCGCCGGAGCCGAAGGCGCCGCCGCGCAGCACCGCGACCACCAGCGTCGCCAGGCACAGCGGCACGGCGAGCGCCCAGGTCAGCGGTACGAAGGCGGTGGCCAGGGTGAGCAGCAGGACGGTCATCCAGACCGGCCGCCAGCCGGGGCGGGCACCCTTGGCGGCGCTCTCCTGGCGGATGCCGAGGCCGGCCGCGATCGCGGCGGCGCGGGCCAGCGGCGGCAGCAGCACGGCGAGGACGGCGGTGCCGATCCGGCCCTGGGCGAGCGCCCCGGTCGCCGCGGGCAGCAGCGCGTAGGTGGCGCTGGCCCAGGCGCGGACCAGCTTGGAGTCCAGCAGCGGCCGGGAGACCAGGTAGGCGCTGACCGCGGCCAGCGGGACGGTGAGCACCACCAGCAGGGTGAGCGCGAGGTCGGCGTGGCCGAACAGCAGCCAGGAGAGCACCGCGAGCACGCCGAGGTACGGCGGCCCGGCGGCGGTGGAGCCGGTGCCGATCGGGTGCCAGGCGTCCGCGTACATCGACCACAGGCCGCCCGCACCGTCGGAGGCGGGCAGCAGGGCGCCGCCGAACAGCTCGCCGCCGCCGAGCAGGCTGCGGCAGGCGACCAGGGCGAACACCAGCAGGCCGGCGAACAGCACCGGCGCGGGGCGCCGGGCCAGCTTCTTGAGCAGCGCGAACTGCTCGACGACGAGGTCCTCGCCGTCCTCGTCGCCGCCGGCCTCGACCGAGCCGTGGCGGCTGCCGGAGTCGTCGCCGCCCCCTATCCCGAGCGAGCCGATCACGCCCTCGACGGCGAGCCGGGTGGTCGCGCCGGGGGCCGGGAACAGCGTGCGGTCGTCCAGGGCGTCCGCCGCCCTGGTCCGGGCGCGGTGCTTGCGGGCGGTCAACAGCCTTGGGAGACGGACGAGTTCATGGCCGAGACCGGCCAGTTCGTCGATGGCCTGGCGGGCGTCCTTGCCGAGCAGGTTGGTGACGGCACGCACCAGGGTGCCGAGCACCAGGCGCAGCAGCACGTACGGGAAGAGCACGCCCCTGCAGTTGGCGAGCAGGGTGAAGACGGCGCCGGCCTTGTCCACCCGGTGCGGGTGGGCGGGGCCGCAGTCGATCGCCCGGCGCTCGCGGCTGGCCGCCTCGGCGTGCCGCAGCACCGCCTCGGGGGCGACCACCACGCGGTGGCCGGCGGCGTTGACCCGCCAGCAGAAGTCGGTGTCGTCCCGCATCAGCGGGAGGGCCTTGTCGAAGCCGCCGAGCTCCTCGAAGACGTCCCGGCGCACCAGCATGCCCGCACTGGAGACGGCGAGCACCGGGCGGACCTGGTCGTGCTGGCCCTGGTCCTGCTCGCGGCGGTCGAGGCCGGTCCAGCGGCGGCCGGAGCGGGCGATGGTGACGCCGACCTCCAACAGCTGGCGGCGGTCGTACCAGCTGCGCAGCTTGGGGCCGACCACGCCGGCGCTGGGGGTGGAGTCGGCGACCTGGAGGAGGCGGCGCAGCGCGTCGGTCTGCGGCTCGCAGTCGTCGTGCAGCAGCCAGAGCCACTCGATCGGCTGGGTCTCGCGCGGGCCGCCGCGGCCGAGGTCGTCCTCCTGGGCGAGCGGGTCGCCGAAGTCGTCCCAGCCGCCGGTGACCGGGTCGTAGCCGGAGGGGTCGAGCCGGTACGGGAGGTCCTCCGGGCGCAGGGGCGCGGAGCTCGCGACGGCCTCGGCGACGGCGGTGCCGAAGCCGGCCCGGCGGCCGAGCACCAGCGGGCCACTCTCGGGCAGCCAGTCGGCGAGGGTGTCGGCGAGCAGCTGCGGGGAGTTGTCGGTGGATCCGGTGTCGACCGCGAGGATCCGCTGGACCTGGCGGTCCTGGCCGAGCAGGCCGGCCAGGGCCTGCGGCAGCCAGCGGGCGCCGTCGTGCGAGACGATCACCGCGGTGACCAGGTGGCGCGGGTAGGCGGGCGGCCTGGCAGCGGTGAAGCCGCCCTGGTGGCTGTAGACGGTCATCGAGTGCGCGGGCCCCAGTTCTCGGTGGACACAGCCGGTGAACGGCAACCGGATGGCGCACCACACTAACGGCTCTCGATGGCCGCCTCGTGCGCGGTGCCGGTGCGGAGGCGGTGAAGAAGGGGCCCGGGCGGAGTGGAAACGGCCCGGGAACACGAAAGCGCCCCACCGTCACGGTGAGGCGCTCGTACAGCCTGTGCGGCCGTCCGCCGTTGGCGGAGGGTCAGCGGGGGCCAGGGGCCACCGCGCTCAGACCGCGCTCTTCTTGAGCCGACGGCGCTCGCGCTCCGAGAGACCGCCCCAGATGCCGAAGCGCTCGTCATTGGCGAGGGCGTACTCCAGGCATTCCGAGCGGACCTCGCAGGCGAGGCAGACCTTCTTGGCCTCGCGGGTCGAGCCGCCCTTCTCGGGGAAGAAGGACTCGGGGTCGGTCTGGGCACACAACGCGCGCTCCTGCCAACCGAGTTCCTCCTCGTCCTCCGCGATGCCGTCCCCGATCAACAGCTCAAAGAGCTCGCTCATGTGGCGCGCCTCCTCTGCCCCTACTTGGCGTCCCCGTGGTTGCCGTTGCCTCGTGCGGCTGACGACACGAGTGAAATTACAGTTGCGTCACTCTGGCCCAGTCAAGCCGAGCTCTGGTATTGAGGCCGGGATTCACTCCCTGGCACCAAGCCATTACGAATAGTGTACATATTCGGACACATCGGACCTTCAGTCCGAAAGCCCTGGAGAGCGTCGAAACGTCCGCAACCACTCGCGAAATGACGCCCGCTCACCGTCACAGGCCGGTCATCGGCCTCCCTTCCCGGCGATCTTCCCATCGAAACCTAGAGAGTGATGAATCACCCCATCAGGGAGAGATACGGACCTAATCCACTCGAATGCCGCATGGCCCGGTTTGACACCGGCCCCGCGAATGCGGTCTCCTTTCCCCTATGTCAGAGTTCGCCAGCCCCCGGAGCGGTTCCACGCTCCGCCGTGCCGTGAACTCCTGTTGTCGCCTCTGTTCCTGCTGTAGCTAGGCGCCCGCGTCCCACCGCGCGCCGCCCAGGAAGCACAGAGGCCGCCCGCGATTCCCGCCCCCAGGACATCCCGGATCCGGCTGCTCCCCGAACCAGCCGACTCATCCGAGGACGACCACCGTGCGCATGATCCGCATCCGCAAGCGGAACCGCGACTGCAACAAGCTCGCCCGCCTGGGCCTCTCCCCCGCCGTCCGCCGTACGGACGGACGTCGCTGGGCGGACGGGCTCAGCGACGTCTCCATCGCCGGCGACCCGCTCGCCTTCCCCCACCTCGCCCGCACCGACCTGCCCGGTCACCCCACCACCGTCGCCGGGTACGCCCGGCTGGTCCGCGAGATCGCCGCCGACCGCGCCCGCTGGGAGCCGCTGGTCCGCTACGACGCGCTGACCCGCTGGTACGCCCGGCTGGAGACCGGCCCCGGCTACGAGGTCTGGCTGCTCAGCTGGCTGCCCGGCCAGAGCAGCGGCTTCCACGACCACGGCGAGTCCTCCGGCGTGATGACCGTCGTCCGGGGCGAGCTGATCGAACGCTCCCTCACCCACGCCGGCGAGGGCGCCCGCACCCTGCGCCCCGGCGGGCAGCGGGTGTTCTCCTCCGGCTACCTGCACGAGGTGGTCAACGGCGCGCTCGAACCCGCCGTCTCCATCCACCTCTACACCCCGGGCCTGACCGCGATGAACCAGTACGGCGCCGCCGCCGTCCCCGAGCAGCACCCGGAACCGCTTCCGCGGGAGCAGGCCGAGCGTCATTGAGCGCGCACTGACGAAGAGTCCGGCCGTGGCAGGATGACCCCCATGCGCATCGTGGCACTGGCAGGCGGAATCGGCGGGGCGCGCTTCCTGCGCGGACTCCTCGCGGCGGTCGGACCGCAGGACGAGATCACCGTCATCGGCAACACCGGTGACGACATCCACCTCTACGGCCTCAAGGTCTGCCCCGACCTCGACACCGTGATGTACACCCTCGGCGGCGGGATCCACGAGGAACAGGGCTGGGGCCGGGCCGACGAGACCTGGTCGATCAAGGCCGAGATGAAGGAGTACGGCGTCGGCCCCGAGTGGTTCGGGCTCGGCGACCGGGACTTCGCCACCCACCTCGTCCGCAGCCAGATGCTCACCGCCGGGTACAGCCTCAGCCAGGTCACCGAGGCGCTGTGCGTGCGCTGGAACCCGGGCGTGCGGCTGCTGCCGATGAGCGACGACCGGGTCGAGACCCACGTGCGGATCACCGACGAGCAGGGCACCCGGGCCGTCCACTTCCAGGAGTACTGGGTCCGGCTGCACGCCGCCGTCGACGCCGAGGCGATCATCCCGGTCGGCGCGGACACCGCCAAGCCCGCGCCCGGCGTGCTGGAGGCCCTCGCCGAGGCCGACGTCATCCTCTTCCCGCCGTCCAACCCGGTCGTCTCGATCGGCACCATCCTCGCCGTCCCCGGCATCCGGGAGGCCGTCGCCGCCGCCCCGGCGCCGGTGGTCGGGCTCTCCCCGATCATCGGCGGGGCCCCGGTGCGGGGCATGGCCGACAAGGTGCTCGCCGCCGTCGGCGTCGAGGCCACCGCCGAGGCGGTCGCGCTCAACTACGGCCCCGACCTGATCGACGGTTGGCTGGTGGACACCGCGGACGAGCACGCCGTCGCCGCCGTCGAGGCCGCCGGTATCGCCTGCCGGGCCGTCCCGCTGCTCATGACCGGCGTCGAGGCCACCGCCGAGATGGCCCGGACGGCGCTGGCCCTGGCCGAGCAGGTCCGCCATGGCTCTTGAGATCCTGGGGGTCGAGGGGATCCCCGAGGTCGACGCCGGGGCGGACCTCGCCGGACTGATCGCCAAGGCCGGGACGTACCGGGACGGCGACATCCTGCTGGTCACCTCGAAGGTCGTCAGCAAGGCCGAGGGGCGGCTGCTGCACGCCGCCGACCGCGACGCCGCGATCGACGCCGAGACCGTCCGGGTGGTCGCCCGGCGCGGACCGGCCCGGATCGTCGAGAACCGCAACGGCTTCGTCATGGCCGCCGCCGGGGTCGACGCCTCCAACACCGCCCCCGGCACCGTGCTGCTGCTGCCCGAGGACCCGGACGCCTCGGCGCGGGCGCTGCGCTCCCGGCTCCAGCAGCTGACCGGGTGCCGGCTCGCCGTCGTCGTCACCGACACCTTCGGACGGCCCTGGCGCAACGGGCTCACCGACGTCGCGATCGGCGCCGCCGGGCTGTCCGTCCTCGAGGACCACCGGGGGCGCACCGACAGCCACGGCAACGAGCTGGTGCTGACCGTCACCGCGACCGCCGACGAACTCGCCGCCGCCGCCGACCTGGTGAAGGGCAAGGCCACCGGCGTCCCGGTCGCGATCGTGCGCGGCCTCGGACACCTGGTCACCGCCGAGGACGGCGCCGGCACCCGGCCGCTGGTGCGGGCCGCCGCCGACGACATGTTCCGGCTCGGCACCTCCGAGGCACTGCGCCAGGCCGTCACCCTGCGGCGCACCGTCCGCTCCTTCACCACCGACCCGGTCGACCCGGCCGCCGTCCGGCGCGCGGTCGCCGCCGCGGTCACCGCGCCCGCGCCGCACCACACCACGCCCTGGCGCTTCGTGCTGCTGGAGTCCGCCGGGACCCGGGTCCGGCTGCTCGACGCCATGCTCGGCGCCTGGCAGCGCGACCTGCGCGAACTCGACGGCTGGGACGAGGCCAGGATCGCCCGCCGCACCGCCCGGGGCGACGTCCTGCGGGACGCGCCGTACCTGGTCGTGCCGTGCCTGGTGATGGACGGCTCGCACGACTACCCGGACCCGCGCCGGGCCGCGGCGGAGCGGGAGATGTTCACGGTCGCCGCCGGAGCGGCGGTGCAGAACCTGCTCGTCGCCCTGACCGGCGAGGGGTACGGCTCCGCCTGGGTGTCGTCGACGATGTTCTGCCGCGACACCGTCCGGGAGGTGCTGGACCTGCCGGAGGGGTGGGACCCGATGGGGGCGGTGGCGGTCGGCCGGCCGGCGGAGGTGCCGCGGGAGCGGGCGGCGCGGAGTGCGGAGGCGTTCGTCGAGGTGCGGTAGGGGGTGCTGTTCGGGGGGCGGGCTCTCGGGAGGGTGGGTGACGCCGGGGCGCGTCCCTCTCGCCTTGGTCGGGTGAGGGGGCGGTGGGGGCTTCTCGTGGGCGCGCGGGGCGTTGCCCCTGCGCGCCGCCCACGTGGCTTCCGGTCAGCGGTGGCGGTGGTCGTTGGGGGTGAGGCGGGGGCCGTAGCGGGGGGCGTGGGCGGTGGTGGCCAGGAGGAGGCGGCAGATGCGGTGGCGGTGGGGGCGGTAGGGCTCCAGGAGGGCGAGCATCTGGGAGTCGTCGCTGCGGGGGCGGCCCGCCAGGGCCCAGCCGACCAGGTTGGGGAGGTGGAAGTCGCCGACGGAGACGGCGTCCGGGTCGCCGTTGCTGCGTTGGAGGGTCTCGGCGGCTGTCCAGACGCCTATGCCGGGGACGGCCGTCAGGCGGGTGAAGGCCTGTTCGTGGGGCATCGTGGAGGCCTCCTCCAGGCGGGGGGCCAGCCGGACGGCGCGGATCACCGTGGCGGAGCGTTTGGGGTCGACACCGGCGCGGTGCCACTCCCAGCTGGGGACCATCGCCCATTCGCGGGCCGACGGGGCCACCCGCATGCCCTCGGCGGGGCCCGGGGCCGGGGTGCCGAAGTCGCGCAGCAGGGTGCGCCAGGCGCGGTAGGCCTCGTCGGTGGTGACCTTCTGTTCGAGGATCGCCGGGACGAGGGATTCCAGGACCAGTCCGGTCCGGGTGAGTCGCACGCCCGCTGTGCGGCGCTGGGCGTCGCGCAGCGGGCCGGGCGGGAGGACCAGTGCCTCGGGGTGGTCCTCCGCGCCGAGCAGGACGGGCAGCCGCTCCAGTAGCCACTGGGCGCCCGGGCCCCAGGCCGTCGCCTCGACCTCGCCGGCGGCGGGGCGCGGCAGCACCCGCAGGGTGCCGATGCCGGCCGGGGTGCGGGAGGCGCGCCAGACGGCGCCGTCGCCGGTGGTGCGGTAGGAGGGGTCGGCGGGGCCCCGGCGCAGTGGCAGGAGGGTGCGGACGGGGTCGAGCGGGAAGCCCGGCCGCCAGCGCCGTACCGCTTCGCTGCCGCCCGTCACTGCTGTCGCCTCCTGTGGTGCCTGAGGCTATGAACGATACGCGGCGGCTACTTGGCCTGGAGTTTGGCCGCGGCCGTGCGCAGGGCGGGCAGGCGGGCGTAGAGGGCCTCGCCGGGGCATTCGGTGTTGAAGGCGTCGCGGTGGCCGGAGATGGCGTCGAACTCGACGACCGTGCCCTTGGGGTAGCGGCTGGCGTCGGAGCCCGAGGTGAGTTTGGTGTGGCCGTCGGCGGCCTGGCCGGTGAGGCCGAGCTTCCAGGCGGAGATGGCGGTGATGCCGTCGAGGAGGGCCTGGGGCGGGGTGTCGCTGACGAAGGTGCCGATGGCGGCGACGCCGGAGGAGTCGGTGTTGAAGCCCAGGGTGTGGGCGCCGTGGACGGGTTGGGCGACGCCGCCGGCCCGGCCCTCGTAGATGGTGCCGCAGCGGTCCACGAGGAAGTTGTAGCCGATGTCCCGCCAGCCGCTGGTCTTGACGTGGTACTGGTAGATCGACCTGATCACCCGGGGGGCGTCGCTGCAGGCGTAGTCGGTGGCGGTGGCGGTGTGGTGGACGAAGACCTCGCGGACGGGGCCGGTGTACTCGAAGCCCGGTTCCCGCAGGGACTCGTCGGCGCCCCAGCCGGCCCTGGTGACGATCCCCGGACGCGGCGCCCGGTGGTCGCCGTCGGCGGGGGCTGCGGGCAGGGTGCGGGGGGCGGCGGCTGCGGGGGCACCGGCGCCGGGGTCGACGAGGTCGACCCGCAGTCCGGGCGGCAGTCCGGCCGGCCCGGGTCGGACGTCGACGGCGACGCCGTCGCTGCGGCCGGTCCACAGCGGGGCGGTGGCGCCGTGCGGGGCGTCGTCGGGGCCGTCCTCGGCGTCGGCCTCCAGGGTGTGCCAGTCGCTCCAGCGGCCGGTGGCGGCGTCCCGGGTGCGGACCCGGACGGAGCCGCCGTTCAGGGCCCCGGCCGGTCCGTCCCAAACGACGCCGAGGAGTTCGTACGGTCGGGTGGTGCTCGGGGCGAGCCCGTGCCCGGAGGTCAGCGGGAGCGAGGTGGTCGTGCCGCCGCCGGGGAAGACATGACGTTCGGCGCCGGAGGGAGGGGGCGCGGCGGAGGCGGCGGAAGCGGGCTGCAGCAGCAGGGCGGCGGTGCACCCGGCGAGGAGCGCAGCGGGGACTGGGAGGCGCGCGGCTCTGGTCGAGAGGCGCGCGGCCTGGCGTGAAAGGCGCATACAGGGGATCGTCGCCGCAAACCGGACGGCTCGCCACGCCGCCCCGCGCCCGCTCGGCCGCCCCTCCCGGCCTGCCGCTCGAAGGCCTTAGGCTGGGGCGCACCATGACTGCGCCATTCGCTGCCGATGCCCGCACCCCCGTCGAGCTGCTGCACGCATACCTGCGCGGCGGCACCCCTTCGGTCGATCCCGCGGCCCCGCTGGTCACCTTCTACGACGACGCCACCGGCGAACGGGTGGAGTTGTCCGCCCGGACCTTCGACAACTGGGTCGCCAAGACCTCCAACCTCCTGCAGGACGAGCTGAACGCCGGCCCGGGCGACCGCGCCGCGCTGCTGCTGCCCGCCCACTGGCAGAGCGCCGTCTGGCTGCTGGCCTGCTGGTCGGTCGGTGTGACGGCGGTGCCGGCCGGCGACCCGGCGGCCGCCGACCTGGTGGTGAGCGGCCCGGACGGTCTGGAGGCCGCCCAGGCCTGCGGGGGCGAGCGGGTGGCCCTCGCACTGCGGCCGCTGGGCGGCCGCTTCCCGCACCGCCCGGACGGCTTCCTCGACTACGCCGCCGAGGTGCCCGGCCAGGGCGACCGCTTCGCGCCGTACTCCCCCGTCGCCCCGGACGGGGAGGCGCTGGAGACCTCGGTGGACGGGCTGCCGCTGAAGCTGACCGGGGAGCAGACCGTCGCGCTGGCCCGGGAGGGGGCCGTGCGCCTCGGTCTGAAGCCCGGCGACCGGGTGATGTCCACCCTCTCCTTCGACGACTGGGCCGGTCTGGAGGCCGGTCTGCTGGCCCCGCTGGCGGCCGGCGCCTCGGTGGTGCTGTGCCGCAACTCGCAGGGCCTGGACGCCGGGCAGTGGGAGAAGCGGGCCGAGTCCGAACGGGTGACTGTCCGCCTCGGCTGACCCCGGCGGCGCCCCGGCGGGTAGGGATCCCTGCCATGGCCGAGGATGACACCGAGCACCCCCCGACCGACGAGACTCCCCCCACGGACGCTCCCCCGAGTGGACCGAAACGCCCGCGACGGCGCCGGCGGTGGCTGATGATCACCGCCGGCGCCGTCGCGTTCCTACTGGTCGCCGCCGGCGTGACGCTCTGGATCGCGTACCGCAAGCTGGACGGCAACATCACGACCGACTCGGCCACCGACCGGCTGCTGGCCGAGCTGGAGGCCGAGCGTCCGGGCCGTTCCTCGGCGGCCGCGGGTGCCCGGAACATCCTGCTGATCGGGAGCGACGACCGCAGCGGCGCGAACTCCTCGTACGGCGGCCAGCCCGGCACCCAGCGCTCGGACACCACGATCCTGCTGCACCTGGCCGCCGACCGGAAGCACGCGACCGCGGTCTCCATCCCGCGTGACGTCATGGTCACCGTGCCCTCCTGCGAGAAACCGGACGGCAGCCGCAGCAAGCCGGGGACGATGCAGTTCAACTGGGCCTTCGAGCTGGGCGGTCCGGCCTGCTCGATCCGCACCGTCGAGCAGCTGAGCGGCATCCGGGTCGACCACCACGTGATCCTCGACTTCAGCGGCTTCAAGGCCATGGTGGACGCGATCGGCGGGGTCGAGGTCTGCGTGCCGCAGCCGATCCACGACAAGGACGCCAAGCTGGACCTGGCCGCCGGGCGCCAGGTGCTGCACGGCGAGCAGGCCCTCGGCTACGTCCGGGTCCGGGAGAGCCTGGGCGACGGCAGCGACACCCAGCGGATGGGCCGTCAGCAGCAGTTCCTGGCGTCGCTGATCCGCAAGGTGCAGTCGCAGGGGGTGCTGCTGAACCCGACCAGGCTGTGGCCGGTGCTGGACGCGGCCACCTCCTCGGTGAAGGCGGACGCCGGCCTGTCCTCGCTCGGTGCGCTCTACGACCTCACCCAGGACCTGCGCGACATCCCCTCGCCGAACGTGGTGTTCCTGACCGCGCCGCGCCGCCCGTACCACTACGACTCGGACCGGGACGAGTTCGTGCAGCCGCAGACCACCCAGCTGTTCACCGCGCTGCGGGAGGACCGGCAGATCGCCGTCCGGCCGCCCGGCTCGACGCCCGCGCCGGACGCGGGGACGAGCCCCGGGGCCGTGGTGGCCTCCGACGAGGCGACGGCGTCCCCCTCGGCGAGCGCCTCGCCCACCTTCGAGGGGCGCACCGCCGACGTGGACTCCTGCGCACAACACTGAGACCCGCGCCGGGGTTTGCCGTCCCATTGCTTTTCCGTGACGGATCTCATACTCGGAACGATTCCCCCGTTCGGCTCGTCTAGTGTGTCCGGATCGACCCACCGCCCGGGTGGGTCGCCTCCCGTGACGGCCGGACGTAGGGAATCCCGTGCAGCAGGACCAACCGGACACCGACCAGTACAACGGCGGCGGCCGCCGGGACAACCGCCGGCGGGCGGCAGCGGTCGCCCGGCGCAACCGGCGCCGGCGGGTGCTGAAGTGGACGGCCGGGACGGGCGCGCTGGTGATGGTCGCGGGCTGCGGCGGGGCGTACTACCTGTACCAGCACTTCAACAACAACCTGACCTCGGTGAAGGTCCAGCTGGGCGACGAGGCGGAGCGGCCCAAGGCCGCCGGGGACGCGCTGAACGTCCTGGTGATCGGCACGGACAGCCGGGCGGGCCTCGGACGCGAGTACGGCGACGAGGGCAGCACCGGGCACGCCGACACCACGCTGCTGTTCCACATCGCCAAGGACCGCTCCAACGCGACCGTGGTCAGCATCCCGCGCGACCTGATGGTGCCGATACCGGAGTGCGAGGACGGCAAGGGCAAGAAGATCCCGGGCTCGGCGCGGGACATGTTCAATACGAGCCTCGGCCAGGCGGGGCGCGACGCGGGCTGCACCTGGAAGACCGTCGAGAAGATGACCGGCATCCGGGTCGACCACTTCGTGCAGGTCAACTTCGAGGCGGTGAAGACGCTCTCCACCGCCGTCGGCGGGGTCGAGGTCTGCGCGGGCAAGGACATCGACGACAAGGACTCGCACCTGAAGATGTCCAAGGGCCGCCACGTGGTCCAGGGCGAGGAGGCGCTGGCCTTCGTCCGCACCCGGCACGCGGTCGGCTTCGGCGGCGACCTCACCCGGATCCCGCTCCAGCAGCAGTTCATCAGCTCGATGATCCGCAAGATCAAGAGCGACGACACCCTGACCAGCCCGAGCAAGCTCTACCGGCTCGCGGACGCCGCCACCAGGGCGCTCACCGTGGACTCCGCCATCGGCAGCGTCGACAAGCTGAAGGACCTCGCGCAGGACATCAGCAAGGTGGACACCGGGAACATCACCTTCACCACCGTGCCGGTGCTGGACGACCCCAAGGACCAGGACCGGCTGATCCTGCGGCAGCCGGACGCCGGGCAGGTCTTCTCGATGATCGCGGGCGACCGCTCGCTGACCGCGACCCCGCCCGCCGCCGAGACGCCCGCCCCTGCGGCACCCAGCACCACCGCCCCTGCGGTGGACACCAAGGATGTCCCGGTGACGGTGCGCAACGGCAGCGGGACCCGCGGACAGTCCGGGCCGACGGTGGACAAGCTGAAGGCCAAGGGCTTCGCCAAGGCGGCGGTCGGCTCCGACGCCCCGCCCGCCGCGACCACCACGGTGTCCCTCCCGGCCGGCCGGGAGGCCGAGGCCGCCGCGCTGGCCACCGCCCTCGGACTGCCCGCCGACGCCGTACGGCCGAACCCCAAGGCGGGCCCGAAGGACCCGCTGCTGCTGGTGCTCGGCAAGGACGCCCTCGCGGCCCCCTCGCAGGCACCCACCGAGGCCCCGAAGGACCTCCAGCGGGTGCAGGCGGACGACGTCGACGTGTGCGCCAAGTAACGGCGTGTGCGCCAGGTAACGGCGTGCGCGCCGGGTAACTACGAACGCGCCTGGGAGAGCACGTCCTTCGAGGTCGGGCGGACGCTGGCCATCACCCGGCGGGCCAGCGAGCGGGGCGAGGTGATGAAGCCGAAGCCCCAGCTGAGGTGCATGGTCGCGAGCGCCACCGGCAGCAGCGCCCTGGCCCGGAGGGACAGGCCGCGGCCCTCGACCACCGCGCCGCCGAGGATGCCCAGCAGGTAGGCACCGGGCACCGCGAGGAAGGCCGGGTGGACGGCGGCGCCGAGCACCAGGCCGAGCACCACCGCGAGCAGCGCGCTCGGCGGGGCGAGGTAGCGCAGGTTGACCGAGCCGCGGTGGTAGCGGGTGACCACCCGGCGCCAGCGGCCGTAGTCCTTGTACTGCTTGGCCAGTGCCCGGACGGACGGCCGGGGGCGGTACGTCACCTTGAGCTGCGGGGTGAACCAGACCAGCCCGCCGTCCTGGCGGATCCGGTAGTTCAGCTCCCAGTCCTGGGCGCGGATGAACTCCTCGTTGTAGCCGCCGAGCTTCTCCAGCACCTCGCGCCGGAACACCCCGAGGTACACGGTGTCCGCCGGGCCGGCCAGGCCGCCGGTGTGGAAGGCCGCGTTGCCGACGCCGATCTTGGAGGTCATCGCGGCGGCGACCGCGTTCTCCCACTCGGTCTCGCCCTCGGCGTGCATGATGCCGCCGACGTTGGCGGCGTCCATCTCACCGAGCAGCCGGACCGCCGTGGTGATGTAGCCGGGCGTCAGCAGGCCGTGGCCGTCGACGCGGACCACTATCGGGTACTGCGAGCCCCGGATCGCGGCGTTCAGCCCCGCGGGGGTGCGGCCGGTGGGGTTCTCCACCGTGCGCACCCGCGGGTCCTCCGCCACCAGTTCGGCGGCGATCTCCGCGGTGCGGTCGGTGGAGGGGCCGAGGGCGATCACCACTTCCATCGGCCCGGGGTATTCCTGGTCCAGGATGCGCCGGACGGCCGTGCGCAGGTGTCGTTCCTCGTTGAGCACCGGCATGATCACGGAAACAGCCGGCAGCTCCTCAGCAGCCTTGGTGTTCATCGGGGCCAACCGTACCGGTGCCGACGCGTTGCCGTCTTGTCCCGGTTCCGTCGCTCCCGGTCCCCGGGAGGGCGGCACCGGCGCCGTGATCACGATCACCGTACCGTTCCGCTTCCCCGGGCCCGAATCCGGGCGGGAGCGGTGCAGGTTCGGCGCAGGTTCCGGGCGTCCGGTGAACGGCGGTGAACAGGGCGGATCCGGCCCCCGACAGGATGTTCACCAGCTGCCGCGGCAGGGGCCGGGCACTGTGCGCGCCCGGCCCCCGTCCCCCATTCCCCCGGGTTCCCCCGTTCCCCCGCTCCCCCGCTCCCCCGTGGGTGACCCGACGTCCGGCGTCGCCGGGTCAGTCCGTCGCGATGGCCGCGAGGACGTTCATCCGTCCGGCCCGGAAGGCCGGGACGAGGGCGGCGACCAGACCGATCACCACCGAGGAGACCAGCGTCACCACGACCGTGGTGGTCGGGACGGAGAGCGTCCCGAGGCCCTGGTCCCGCAGCACCCGCTGGGCGGTGACGCCCCAGGCCAGGCCCAGACCGGTGCCGAGGACGGCGCCGAACAGGGCGATCACCACGGACTCCAGCCGGATCATCCGGCGCAGCTGGCGGCGGGAGATCCCGATCGCCCGCAGCAGGCCGATCTCGCGGGTGCGCTCCACCACCGACAGCGCCAGGGTGTTGACCACGCCGAGCACCGCGACGGTGATCGACAGGCCGACCAGACCGTAGATCAGGTAGAGCAGCGTGTTGACCTGGGACTGCACGAGTTCCTTGTAGCCGGCCTGGTCCTTCACGGTCAGCTGCGGGTACTGCTGGAGCGCCTCCTGCAGGGCGGTGAGCGTCCTGCCGACGTCGGCGCCGGGGGCGGCCTTGGCGAAGAACGTCCACACCGGGGGCTGCTCGGCGGCCGGAACGACCTGGGCCAGGGCGTCCAGGCCGACGAAGGAGCCGTCGCCCAGCAGCCCGCCCTTCTGGAACACCACGCCCACCGGCAGCGTCTGGGTGCGGCCCTTGCCGTAGTCGACGGTCACGCGGTCTCCGACCTTCAGGCCGTGGTCCTCGGCGAAGGTCTCGCCGATCCCGAGCGAACCGCGCCCGATCGAGTCCATCGCGCCGGAGCTGACCGTGGGGTGGAAGTCGCTGCCGAAGAAGCTGGCCGGCACCGCGGTCAGGTCCGTCCTGGCGTTCTGCCCGCCGGGCAGCTGGACCTTGGTGCGGAGAAGGTTCTCCTGGGTCGTGACGTGGTCGATGCCCGGGGTGCGCTTCACCGCGTCCATCATCTCGGCGGTGACCGGGGCCTGGCCGCCCGAGATGATGTAGTCCACGCCCACCGACCTGTCGATCTGCGCACTGGCCGAGCTGACCGCCGAGGAGCTGAACACCGAGGAGCCGATCACCAGCGCCAGCCCGATCATCAGTGCGGCGGCGGTGGCGCCGGTGCGCCGCGGGTTGCGCATCGCGTTGCGCTGGGCGAGCTTGCCGGAGGGGCCGAACAGGGCCGGGAGCAGCGCGCCGAGCACCTTGATGACGACGGTGGCCAGCAGCGGGCCGAGCACCACGAAGCCGATCAGGGTGAGCAGCAGGCCGAGGCCCAGGAGCTGCCCGCCGGTGCCGGCCCGGTCCGCCGTCCCGGCGAGCACCAGCAGGCCTGCGCCGCCGCCGGTGAGCAGCACCCCGAGGACCGTACGGACCAGGTTGGAGCGGGCCTCGGCCGGGGTGCCGTGGTCGCGCAGGGCGGCCATCGGCGCGATCCGGCTGGCCCGGCGGGCCGGGATCCACGCCGCGACGACGGTGATCAGGATGCCCACCGCGTAGCCCGCCACGAAGACGTCGGGCCCGATCTCCAGGTCGCTCGCCTTGAGGTCCATGCCGATCGCGTTCATCAGCTTGATGAGGCCGACGGCCACGCCCAGGCCGACCGCCACGCCGAGGGTCGAGCCGAGCACGCCCAGGATGAGCGCCTCCACCAGTACCGAGCCGTTCACCTGCCGGCGGCTGCCGCCGATGGCGCGCAGCAGACCGATCTCGCGGGTGCGCTGGGCGACCAGCATCGAGAAGGTGTTGATGATCAGGAAGCCGCCGACGATCAGCGAGATGCCGGCGAAGCCGAGCATCGCGTACTTCATGAAGTCGAGGCCGCTGCCGATCGCCTTGGTGTTGTCGGCCTTCTGCTCGGCCGCCGTCTTGACCTGGTAGCGGCTGCCCAGCTCGGCGAGGGTGTCGGCCTTGAGCCGGTCGTTGCTGCGGCTGCCGTCGCCGAAGGCTTCGACGGAGGTGTAGGCCTGCTCGCCGAGCAGCACCTGCTGGGCGGTCGCGGTGTCCAGGAAGGCCAGCGCGGCGCCCGGGTTGGTGGTGGTGAAGGTGGCGATGCCGGCGATCGTGTACGGGTGCTGTCCCGTCGCGTTGTCGACCCGGACCTTGTCGCCGATGCCGAGCCCGGCCTTCTTGGCGGTGTCCGCGTCCAGCACCAGCTCGCCGGAGTTCTGCGGGACGTGCCCGGAAGTGATCTTGACCGGGTTGCGCGGGGTGTCGGTCCAGTTGCCGACCAGGGTCGGGGCGCCGCTGGTCGGGCCGACCAGCTTGTTGGTGGCCGGGTTGACCAGGATCGCGTTGCCGACCATGACCTGGCCGATCGCGGTCTTCACGCCCGGCACCGAGGCGACCTGCTGGGCGAGCGGGGCCGGGACCGTCGCGGGCTTGTCCCCGGCCTGCGGCTCCTCGTCGTCGGCCGGCTTGGGCGGCTGGACCGAGATGTCGGAGGCGGTCGCGGCGAACAGCTTGGAGAAGGTGCTGGTGGCGGTGTTGGAGAACACCAGGGTGCCGGACACGAAGGCGACCGACAGCACGACGGCGATGAGCGAGAGCGCCATCCGGCCCTTGTGGGCGAAGAAGCTCCGCAGTGAGGTCCTGAGCAGCATGGTTTCGTCGTCCCGCCGCTCAGCTGGTGCGCTTGCCGTCGAAGCGGCGCATGCGTTCGAGGACGGAGTCGGCGGTCGGCGCGTGCATCTCGTCGACGATCACGCCGTCGGCGAGGAAGAGCACGCGGTCCGCGTAGCCGGCGGCGACCGGGTCGTGGGTGACCATGACCATGGTCTGGCCCAGCTCGTCCACCGAGCGGCGCAGGAAGGTCAGCACCTCGGCGCCGGCCCGGGAGTCCAGGTTCCCGGTGGGCTCGTCGCCGAAGATGATCTCCGGGCGGGCGGCCAGCGCGCGGGCCACCGCGACGCGCTGCTGCTGACCGCCGGAGAGCTGGGTCGGGCGGTGCTTGAGCCGGCCGGCCAGACCGACGGTCTCCACCACCTGGTCCAGCCAGGCCTGGTCGGGCCTGCGGCCGGCGATGTCCATCGGCAGCGTGATGTTCTCCAGCGCGTTCAGGGTCGGGAGCAGGTTGAACGCCTGGAAGATGAAGCCGATCTTGTCCCGGCGCAGCCTGGTCAGCTGCTTGTCCCTGAGGCCGGTGATCTCGGTGTCGCCGATCCAGATCCGCCCGCTGCTGACCGTGTCCAGCCCCGCCAGGCAGTGCATGAGGGTGGACTTGCCGGAGCCCGAGGGGCCCATGATCGCGGTGAAGCGGCCGCGCTGGATGTCCACGTCGACCGCGTCGAGCGCGGTCACCCTGGTCTCGCCCGATCCGTACGCCTTGGTCACCTGGCGGGCCGTGGCGGCGACGGCGGACGGTCCGCCGGGAAGCTGGGGGTCGTACACGGCTGCTGCCGTCGTCACTGGAGTCTCCTAAGAAGTGGCCCACCCGTTGGCCCCCACCCTCCCGACGAGGTCGGGTGGCGGACCCGATGGAACCGGGTCGCCCTCGGAGGGGCGGGGGCGTGAGAACCACGTTAGGAGTCGTCGTCAGGAGGCTCGTCCTCCGTCGGAATGAAGCGGTGCAACCAAGGTTCTACGGGTGCGGCACCCCCTCCCCCTAGGGGGTGCCGCGGGCCGTCTCGGGGTCGCCCCGTACGGGGTCGGGCGGGCGGCAGGTCAGCCGGTCAGGACGGGTGCGGCCAGGCGTTCGAGGGCGTCGGCGAAGCCCGCCACGACGGGGACGAGCTGGGCGTCGGTCGCGCACTCGACGAGGGTCGTGCCGTCCTCCGCGGCGGTGATGTGGCGGTCGAGCACGAACCAGCCCTGGGTGATGTGGCCGGCGCCCATCGAGCTGAGCACCGGGCGCAGCGCGTAGTCCACGGCGAGGACGTGCGCGGGCGAGCCGCCGGTGGCCAGCGGCAGGACGGCCTTGCCGGCCAGGGCGTACTGCGGGAGCACGTCGAGCAGGGCCTTGAGCAGGCCGGAGTAGGCGGCCTTGTAGACGGGAGTGCCGATGACGACGCCGTCGGCGCGGGCGAACAGCTCGGTGACGGCGGCGATCTCCGGGTGCTCGAAGTCGCCGGAGAGGAGCGCGTGCGCGGGCAGGCTGCGGGCCTCGAACGGGATGACGTGGTGGCCGCGGTCCACCAGGCGGGCGTCGACGTGGCGCAGCAGCCGGGTGGTGCGGGAGGTGGCGGACGGGGAGCCGGATACGGACAGGACGGTGGCCATGGGGTTCACCTCTGGCTGGAAGCGGGGTCGCTTCGCAGCGGCCGCTGCTCGGCTGCTGCGGTGGGGGTGGCGGGTGCGCTTCAGCCGCGACAGAGGGAACCGGACACACGCTGCAGGTCGACGTGCCGCCGACGCGTGAGTGCCCGCCCCTGGTCCATGCCTGGAATGCAAACACGCTGCGTTCGAAGCGGTCAAGAATCGTTTCGGCGCTCGGAACGCGGGTGACGGGCGCGTTTCACGCCGGAACGATCCGGTACGTGCATCAAAACTGCTACAAGAGGCCTGGCGGGGACCCCGGGGGGAGTCAGCAGTACCGGGGTCGGGCATCCTCGACGGCATGAACACGTGGCAGGAGGGCCGCCCGGGCGGCGGCGGGAACCCGTACGGAGGCAACGGCGGCGGTGCGGCGGCCGAGCCGCCGCTGCCGGCCGGGCTGAACCCGCGCGGGCCGGGGGCGCCCGCTCCGCGACAGCCGGGGCCGTCCCGCCTCGGCGGCGTCCCGCCGCAGACCGTTCCCGGCGGCCCCGGCGGTGCCGGGCCGGCCGGTGCGCGGGCCGGGCGCTGGCCGCGGCGGCGGATCGTGAAGTGGACGGTCTTCGGCGTGCTGATCGCCGTCATGGTGACCGCCGTCTCCACCTGGTTCTGGGCGGACTCCAAGCTCAACCACGAGAACGTGCTGGCCGACTACCCGGGCCGCCCGGCCGCCGGCAAGGGCACCAACTGGCTGATCGTCGGTTCCGACAGCCGCGAGGGCCTCAGCGAGTCCCAGATGGACACCATGCACACCGGCCACGACGTCGAGGGCAAGCGCAGCGACTCGATGATGATCCTGCACATCGGGGACCACGGGAACACGCTGATGAGCATCCCGCGTGACTCCTGGGTGCCGATTCCCGAGTACAAGGCGAGCAGCGGCAAGACCGTCAAGGCCACCGCCTCGAAGATCAACTCGGCCTTCGCCACCGGCAACGGCCGGCTCCTGGTGCAGACCGTCGAGCTGAACACCGGCATCCACATCGACCACTACGCCGAGATCGGCTTCGCCGGGTTCGCGGGCATCGTCGACTCCGTCGGCGGCGTCCAGATGCACATAGACCAGGACATCAAGGACAAGGACTCCGGCCTCGACCTCAAGGCCGGCGACCAGACCCTCAACGGCACCCAGGCCCTGGCCTTCGTCCGCCAGCGCCACCAGATGGCCGACCAGGACCTCGGCCGGATGCGCAACCAGCAGAAGTTCCTCGGCGCCCTCGCCCACCAGGCGGCCTCGCCGGGCACCGTGCTCAACCCGTTCACCTTCTACCCGCTGGTGGACTCGGCGCTCGGTACCCTGATCGTCGACGACGACTGCGGACTGACCGACCTGGGTTCGCTCTTCCTCGCCATGAAGGACGTCAACGGCGGCGGCGGCAAGACGCTCACCATCCCGATCGGCAACGCGGACTACCGGACCAAGACCGGCGAGTCGGCGGTGCTGTGGGACACCAACAAGTCCAAGCAGGTCTTCGACGCCTTCAAGAACGACACCGCGGTGCCGGACTTCAAGTAACCGGACACGCCTGGTGACCACCCGGCCACAATGGGTGGATGTCACTCGTCACCGCACTCGTCTACCGCCGACGCCACCGCCTCCTGGGCCGCCTGGTCCAGGAGGCGCTCGCGCTCTACGGCATGGAGGTGCCGGCCGCCTGCGAGATCGGGCCCGGCCTCACCGTGTTCCACCGCGGCTTCGGCACCGTCCTGCACCCGTACACCACGCTCGGGGCGGACGTGACGCTCTACAACGGCGTGACCATCGGCCGGGCCGACCCGTGGGTGCCGCAGGAACGCAGCGCGATGCGGCGGGTGGTGGTCGAGGACGGCGCGGTGCTGTGCGCGGGCGCCAAGGTGGTGTGCAAGGAGGGCGTGCTGACCGTCGGGGCGGGCACCGTGGTGGGCGCCAACGCCGTGCTCACCCGCTCGACCGGGCCTGGCGAGGTCTGGGCCGGGGTGCCCGCGCGCAAGGTGGGGATGCGGGAGCGGGACTGGGCACCCCCGGTCGCGGCTTCGGCCTGACGCGGCGACGGAGGGTCAGACCGACGGCGGGGACGGCAGCCGGTCGAGCGCGATCCCGAAGTGCTCCCGGTAGGCGGACAGCGCAGCGGCGTCGGTGAGTTGCTCCTCGGCGCGACCGCCGTCGGGGGCGGTGCGGATCAGCCGGGTGCCACTGAGGGTGGTCCGGCCGCCGTCCGGGGTGGGCAGCGAGCAGGTGGTCGAGCGGGTGAAGTGGGACTGCGGCGAGCTGGTCTGCCACCAGCAGGTCGGGCCGAAATCGGCCAGCGGGTAAGGCCGTTGGTCCAGCCGGTACTGCGGCTCGCCGTCCATCAGGACGTCCAGCTCGCCGTGCTCGCCGTACGGGCGGACGGTGAACACGCCCTGGGGGTCGGCCTGTTCGCCGCGTCCGTCGAGACGCAGCGGCAGCTCGCTGAACCGGCCGAAGCCCACGTCGGCCAGCCAGGGCTCGTCCAGGTCGACCCGCAGCGCCAGGTGGTCGAACGGCGGCCCCGGCCGCTCCCCCTGGAAGACCCGGGCGGCCAGCAGGCTCACCCGGTAGCCCAGTGACCGCAGCAACTCGGCGAAGGCACCGTTGAGTTCGTAGCAGAACCCGCCGCGCCGCCGGTCCACCACCTTCGCCACCAGCGCCGCCGGCTCCAGCACCACGGGCTCGCCGAGGTGGATGCTCAGGTTCTCGAAGGGGACCGTCCGCAGGTGCGCCCGCTGCAGTCGGGCCAGACCGCCGGCCGAGGGCGCCCCCGGGTCCGCGACGCCGATCCGGTCCAGGTACGCCGCCCGGGCGGCGGTGGTCAGCCCCTCGTACGCCTGCTCATGATCCATCCGCCCATTCCACCCCGGGCCGGAGCGGCGGGCCATCGGTCCTTCGACCTAGGACACGGGAACGACACCGCCCCGGAGTGGGAAGTCGGCCGGGCCGACTTCCCACTCCGGGGCGGTACGCGTACCGGTGGACGCGGTGATTACTCGACCACGCCGGACTTGGCGATCTTGATGGCGGCCGAGGTGCGGCCGCTCTGCGAGCCGAGGCCCTCGATCTTCTTCACGATGTCCATGCCCTCGACGACCTCGCCGAAGACGACGTGCTTGCCGTCCAGCCAGTCGGTGACGATGGTGGTGATGAAGAACTGCGAGCCGTTGGTGTTGCGGCCGGCGTTGGCCATCGACAGCAGGCCCGGGCGGTCGTGCTTGAGCTGGAAGTTCTCGTCCGCGAACTTCTCGCCGTAGATGCTCTTGCCACCGGTGCCGTTGTGGTTGGTGAAGTCACCGCCCTGCAGCATGAAGGCGGGGATCACGCGGTGGAAGCCGGAGCCCTCGTAGCCGAAGCCGTTCTGGCCGGTGGCCAGCTCGCGGAAGTTGCGGGCGGTCTTCGGAACGACGTCGTCGAACAGCTTGAAGACGATGCGGCCGGCCGGCTCGTCGTTGATGGTGATGTCGAAGAAAACGTTGGAACCCATGCAGGGATCATGGCATGAGCTGCCCGGCGTCGCGCGCCACCCCCGGCTCTCCCGCTGGTGACGTCGGCGTGTTATCCGGCGGGCGTCGGGTTGGTCGGCGCAGCCCTCGGCGCCCCCGCCGCCCATGAGCCCGTCGGCGTTCGCCGTCAGGCCCGAACGGTAGAAGCTAACATCGATGTCAGGTTCAAGCCTTCGGTCGGAACGGCGGATGGACGGCGGGGTGGACGGCATGCGGATCGGTGAACTGGCCCGGCGCACGGGCGTGAGCGAGCGCTCGCTGCGGTACTACGAGCAGCAGGGACTGCTGGTCGCCCGGCGCACCGCCGGCGGCCACCGGGAGTACCCGGAGATGGCGGTGGACCGGGTGGTGCACATCCAGGAGCTGTTCGCCGCCGGGCTGCACAGTCGCACCATCTACAAGATCCTCCCTTGCATGCGGGACTCCGACGGCGGCCCGAGCGAGACCGCCACCCCGCTGCTGGTCGAGGAGCTCACCTCGGAGCGCGACCGGATCGACCGGATGATCACCGACCTGCTGCGCTCGCGCGAGGTGCTGGACGAGGTGATCGCCGGCGCCACCGGGCGGCCGTCGGCGGCTTAGGGGCTCTCAGGCCCTGAGCTTGCGCCAGACCGCCTCCAGCGCCGCGATGTCCGCCGCGTCCAGCCGGTCGGTGAACACCGGGGCCAGGGCGGCCCGTCGGGTCGCGTCGGCCTCGGCGAACAGGGCGCGGCCCTGCCCGGTCAGCTCGATCCGCACCGAGCGCGCGTCCGAGGCCGAGGGCGTACGGGAGACCAGGCCGCGCCCGGCCAGGGCGTCCACCACCCGGGAGACCTGGCTGCGGCTGAGCATGGTCTTGGCGCCGAGGTCGGAGGCTGCCACCGGCTCCTGCTGGTAGTTCAGCCAGAGCATCACCTCGAACCAGGACAGCGGGAGCCCGTGCACCCGGGCCAGCTCCCGGTCCACCCGGGCGGCCAGGGTGGTGCCGGCCCAGACCAGCCCGTAGAAGGCGTGGTCCTGCTCCGAGAGCGGGCCCAGGGAGAGATCGGCGCGGTCCATGCCGTTCATCGTACCGAGAGTGCGTGCGTGTGCACACAGTGCCCGGAGGCACCCGCCCGGGCCGCGGCCGGCCAGGACGACCAAGGCCCAGGAGCAGGCGGCCGCGCTGATCGACTGAGCCGCCTCTCCGGCCGCCCCCGCTACAGCTCCAGCTCCGCCACCTCCTGGCCGCCGCTCAGCTCGCCGGTCGGGCGGAAGCCCAGTCGGGCGTAGAACCCGGCGGGCCCGTCCGGACCGGGGTGGTAGGTGACGGTCGTGCGGGAGCCGCCACGGCGGCGGATCTCCGCGCAGACCTGTTCGACGGCGAAGCGCCCGTAGCCGCCGCGCTGCCGCTCGGCGTCGACCAGCAGGCGCCAGAGGCCGGAGCGGGGCCGGTCGTCGGGGTGCTCCGGGTCGAAGCGGACGTCGAAGAAGGCCATCACGAAGCCGACCGGCCGCCCGCCGTCCAGGACCAGCCGGGGCCAGGCCGTCTCCCCGTGCACGTACGCCTCGGCCAGCGACTTCGCCACCGGCGCGACCAGACCCTCCTGGTCGGGGCGTACCCGCAGAGCGAGGGCGGCGTCGATGTTGTCGGGGGTGAGCACGGCGAGGCTGAGGTCCGAAGGACTGAGATCAGATGGACTGAGGTCAGAAGGCACGGCGGGCAGCCTAGGGACCACGGCCGCCCGCCGTCGCCCGGATTACCGGCCCGGGGTCACGACCCGGCCGGGTAGTCGGTTCCGCGGCCGACCGCCGCCCAGGCCTCGGCCTCCTGGCGCGCACCGTCCAGGTTGCCCAGGACGGCGTCCACGGCGTCGGAGCCGAGCGCGAGCCGCAGCGGGGTCTTTTCCGCGGCCAGCGCGGCCAGGATCGCCTCGGCGGCCTTCACCGGGTCGCCCGGCTGCTTGCCGTCGGAGTCCGGCAGCCCGGTGCGGACCGGGCCGACCACCGGCTCGTACGCGTCGATCGGGGCGCTGTGGGCGAGCGCGCCGCCGCCCGCGAAACCGGTCCGGAAGGCGCCCGGCTCGACGATCAGCACCTTGATCCCGAAGCCGGCCACCTCCGGCGCCAGCGCCTCGGACAGGCCCTCCAGCGCGAACTTGGTGGCCGAGTAGGCGCCCACACCGGGGAAGGAGAAGCGGCCGCCCATGCTGCTCATCTGCACCACGGCGCCCGTGCCCCGGGCCCGCATGTGCGGCAGTACGGCGCGGGTGAGCGCGGCCGGGCCGAAGAAGTGCAGGTCCATGAGGTCCCGCAGCTCGCGGTCGGTGGACTCCTCCACGGCGCCGATCAGGCCGCGGCCGGCGTTGTTCACCAGGACGTCGATCCGGCCGTGCCGCTGCACGGTCTCCGCGACCACGGTGGGGATCCGCTCCTGGTCGGTGACGTCCAGCCGCACCGGGAACACCCGGTCCGGGTGGGCGGCGGCCAGCTCCGCCAGGGTCTCGGGGCGGCGGGCGGCCGCGACGACGGTGTCACCGGCCGCCAGCGCGGCTTCGGCGATCGCCTGGCCGAAGCCGGAGTTGGCGCCGGTGATCAGCCAGACCTTGCCGGTGGTCTCCTGGGCGGTCATCTGGGTTCCTCCGTACTCGACTGCATCGCAAGGAAGTTGACGATCATTTATACGACATCCGTCGAACCCTGCGATCAGCCCCGTCCGGAAACGCCGCAGCCCCCGGCCGATCGGAACCGGCCAGGGGCTGCGAGAGTTCGAGGGGGGCGCCGTTACGGCAGGTTGCGGGCCATGACGATCCGCTGGACCTGGTTGGTGCCCTCGTAGATCTGGGTGATCTTCGCGTCCCGCATCATCCGCTCCACCGGGTAGTCCCGCGTGTAACCGTAACCACCCAGCAACTGCACCGCGTCCGTGGTCACCTCCATCGCCACGTCCGACGCGAAGCACTTCGCCGCCGCACCGAAGAACGTCAGATCCGCGTCCCCGCGCTGCGACTTCGCCGCCGCCACGTACGTCATCTGCCGCGCGGCCTCCAGCTTCATCGCCATGTCCGCCAGCATGAACTGGATCCCCTGGAACTCCGCGATCGCCTTCCCGAACTGCTTGCGCTCCCGCACGTAGCCCTTCGCGTAGTCCAGAGCACCCTGCGCGATCCCCACCGCCTGCGCCGCGATCGTCACCCGGGTGTGGTCCAACGTCCTCATCGCCGTCTGGAACCCGCTCCCCTCGGCACCGATCATCCGGTCCGCCGGAATCCGCACGTTGTCGAAGTACACCTCACGCGTCGGCGAACCCTTGATCCCCAGCTTCTTCTCCGGAGCACCGAACGACACACCCTCGTCGCCCTTCTCCACCACGAACGCCGAGATCCCCTTCGAACGCATCGAAGGATCCGTCACCGCCATCACCGTGTAGAACTCCGACACCCCCGCGTTGGTGATCCACCGCTTCACACCGTTCAGCACCCAGAAGTCACCGTCACGCACCGCCCGGGTCTTCATCCCCGCCGCGTCACTGCCCGCCTCCGGCTCCGACAGGCAGTACGAGAACATCCCCTCACCCCGCGCCAGCGCCCCCAGGTACTTCGCCTTCAACTCCTCCGAACCCGACAACTGCACCGGCAGCGACCCCAGCTTGTTCACCGCCGGGATCAACGACGACGAGCCGCACACCCGCGCGACCTCCTCGATCACGATCACCGTCGCCAGCGCGTCCGCCCCCGCACCGCCGTACACCTCCGGCACGTGCACCGCGTGCAGATCGTTGCCCCGCAGCGCGTCCAACGCCTCCTGCGGGAAACGCCCCTGCTCGTCCACCTCCGCCGCGAACGGAGCGATCTTCGCCTCGGCCAGCGAACGCACCGCCTCACGGAGCATCTCGTGCTCCTCGGAGATACGGAAGAGATCGAAGTCAGCCGCCCCTGCGCTGCCCGCCATGATGCCTGCCTCGTGGTCCAGTGACCGACGTCCGGACGACGTCCGATCCGAGTCGAATCGCGGTTAACTACCGTTCAGTAGAGATCCTAGGGCTCCGACCTGCGGCTGCCTAGCGTCCTCGGCGTGCGGGCGAACGGTGCCCACCCGGCTCGGGCGGATAGCATCAGGGGCACCCTCTACTGGTCGAACCCGCACTAAGGGGAACCCGTGACCCTCCGCATCTCCGTGATCGGCACCGGCTACCTCGGCGCCACGCATGCCGCCGCGATGGCCGAGTTCGGCTTCGAGGTGCTGGGCCTGGACATCGACCCCGACAAGATCGCCATGCTCACCGCCGGCCGGGTGCCGATGTACGAGCCGGGCCTGTCCGAACTGCTGCTCAAGCACGTGGCCGGCCACGAGGGCTCGACCGGGCGGCTGCGCTTCACCACCTCCGCCAAGGAGGCCGCCGAGTTCGGCGACGTCCACTTCATCTGCGTCAACACCCCGCAGCGCAAGGGCGAGTTCGCCGCCGACATGTCGTACGTGGACACCGCGATCGACGACCTCGCGCCGCACCTGACCCGCCCGGCCCTGGTGGTCGGCAAGTCCACCGTGCCGGTCGGCTCGGCGGCCCGGCTGGCCGAGCGGCTGGCCGCGCTGGCGCCGGTCGGCGAGGCCGCCGAACTCGCCTGGAACCCGGAGTTCCTGCGCGAGGGCTTCGCCGTCCAGGACACCCTGCGCCCGGACCGGATCGTGGTCGGCGCCCAGAGCGAGCGGGCCGAGCAGCTGCTGCGCGAGGTGTACGCGGACCCGATCGCCGCCGGGGTGCCGTTCCTGGTCACCGACTACGCGACGGCCGAGCTGGTGAAGGCCGCCGCCAACTCCTTCCTGGCCACCAAGATCTCCTTCATCAACGCGATGGCCGAGGTCTGCGAGGCCGCCGGCGCGGACGTCACCCTGCTCTCCACCGCGCTCGGGCACGACGAGCGGATCGGCCGCAAGTTCCTCAACTCCGGCCTCGGCTTCGGCGGCGGCTGCCTGCCCAAGGACATCCGGGCGTTCATGGCCCGGGCCGGCGAGCTCGGCGCCGACCAGGCGCTGACCTTCCTGCGCGAGGTCGACTCGATCAACATGCGGCGCCGCTCGCGGATGGTCGAGCTGGCCCGCGAGCAGTGCGGCGGCGGCTTCCTGGGCCGCCGGATCGCCGTCCTCGGCGCCGCCTTCAAGCCCAACTCGGACGACATCCGGGACTCCCCCGCCCTCAACGTGGCCGCGCAGATCCAGCTCCAGGGCGCCCAGGTCACCGTCTACGACCCGAAGGCCATGGACAACGCCCGCAAGATGTTCCCGTCCCTGGCCTACGCCGACTCCGCCCTGGAGGCCGCCGAGGGCGCCCACGTCGTCCTCCACCTCACCGAGTGGGCCGAGTTCCGCGAGCTGGACCCGGCCGAGCTCGGCGCCGTCGTCGCCGAACGCCGCCTGCTCGACGGCCGCAACGTCCTCGACGCCGAAGCCTGGCGCGCCGCCGGCTGGACCTACCGCGCCCTCGGCCGCCCCAGCTGATCCCGGCCCCAGGGCCCCGACCCGCCGGCCCGCCCGGACGCAGACTCCGTCGAACGCGTTCGAACCGTATACGAAGCTCCTCTCTGAGCCGGGAATCGCCCTCCGGCGCGCACGGTTGGGACCGGCATGACGAACTACGGCGACGAAGCGACGGTCCGCGAGATCCCCGTTCGGCCGCCACGCCCTCGTAGCCGACTTCAACGACCGGGCACGCGAACTCCTCACAGCCTGACCGATGACGGAAATACCTTGGGCTCTCTCTCCTACCCGAGGAGAGAGAGCCCAAGTTGTTACTGTCGGTCGGGGCCACGGCACCTTCGCGGAGGTTCGACCGGACTGTCCGTCACTGGACGCGATGCTGGAACGGGTCGCCGGATGAACCCAGGGTCCGCCCCGAAACGTCGAGGCCAAGGGCTCTCACTTGCCTCTTATGATTCCAGACCGCTCAGGGACGAGCGCGCTCCCACATGACAGTGTCACCTGATCTCACCGATGCGGGAACGAACGGCCCTTCAGACTTCACATTCAGGTGCCACCCGTTGCTGAACACCACACGCAGCGCACCGCTCTTGAAGCCGACAGCCGACAGGACGCTTGCACCCGTGGTCTGCTGAACCCGTCCTTTGTCACACTGATCGAGTGCCGTGGGGCGGGCTCCTGGAGCCGTCACCGGGCCTTCTGTCCACAGGGCCCCGCAGCCAACGACAACCTCGCCGGATGGCTCAAGCAGGAAACGAAGCTCATCACCCCAGGCGATATCCACCACACGATGGCCCCGCAGCGGGAGGATCCACCGATCAGCAAGTTCACTAATTTCATTCGACATGTGCGCCGCTATTCCTCTGGCAGGTAGTCAAAGACATTCCCGATACTGTCATCAGCCGGGCTTCCATCGGGAAGTTTCGGGTAGACTTCCCCGGTACTCGTATCAACGACAACGTCCGGGTTCTTGTTGCCGCCGATACCGCGCCATCCTGGCTTGTTTTTTACTGCGTGAATTGCAAGCTTGATGTCTTTCCGAGAATAGCCCAGTTCCTGGCCGATGGCACCCTCGTTTGACTTGTAGGATCGCGGAACCCCACCGCCACCGCCGCCACCGCTGTCGGAGTTCATGTTGACGCGGTCCGGGCCAGCCGCATCCTCGGCGATGTTCGACGCACCCATACCCATCAAGCCGACACCAGTTGCGATGGCCCCCGCCGAAACCACGTTCGCGGGCACTCCAATGACGGCACCGACTCCGGTGGCATCCAGTGCGACGCCGAGCACCTCGCCGCCGACACCGAGCGTGGTCAGTGCAAGACCTCCGGCCATCTCGGCAACCGACCCGGGATCGTGCACCATGGCATTGCCGACCGAGGCCAGGTCGCTCACCACTGTCTCGCCGAGGTCCTTGGCGAAATCTCCGGCATCGGAGAAGAAATCACCGATGTCGTCGCCCAGCTGCGACCAGAACCCCGGCTTCGGAGGAGCTAGGTCGCGCGCCTTACCTATGATGGCGGCAGCGGTACCGGCGGCCCCGGCGAGTTGGTTCCGGGCATTCGCCAGCTTGTCGCGAGCAGCCTGCTGGTTCGCTTCGCCGGCGCTCCATAATCTTAGAGCGTCAGCCGCCTCGCCCTGCGCCCAGTCCAGAGTGGATGCATAGCTACCCAGAGCCCCAGCCGCATCGTGGAATGCATCGCCTGCTTGCAGCCATTTCCCGGGTTGGCCGTGGAATACTTTGTGGAAAGCGTCAGCAGCTTCTCCGCTCCACCCATCACTGGTGTTGATGCGACTGAGGCCCTCGCCAGCGATATGAAGGAAATCGCCGTACTCTCGGAGCGCCGACTCAGTATGGGCTATCGATCCGCTATCCCCGGGTATCAGCGCCTTCGGATCGTTCGTTTGCCCGAGATCTGCCACGGCTACTTAACCCCCGGATCAGTCCCGCTCTTCTGCAGGATTCCGTTGAGATCGCCATGCGCCGCCTGTTCCGCATCACTATAGGCTTTCACGCTGGCCGATAGCCTTGCCGAAATCTCCTGGCCGTCCTTCGTGAGATTATCGACACCGCGCTGCCATCGGCTGAGAAAATCACCTAGCGTACCGGCCAGTTCATGATTGCCAATCGCCGACTCGTCATGCGGGATATCACTCACGCGCTGCTTGGCAGCCTTGCCGATCGTGCCGTTCACGCCTGCGGCTGCCTCCCGTAACGCATGGAGGTCAACCCGATACCCTTCAGCCATCTCCACCCCCGTGTCTGGCCGATCGAACGATCCGACTCATCAAATCATCGGCTCATCCACACGACAAGGACTCTGCGTTCGGGTTCGATAACACATCTGCCGACCACGATCTCAGAGCTGTCGTGGCTGCAGCAGGTCGAGTGACACCGCCAGCACCTGAGCGCCACATCGGGCCCTTCCGCCGCTCCCGGCCACAAGCTCCGGTATCGAAGTGCACCTGATTGAGATCAGGAGGCTTGCCAGTCGGAGCGCTGCCGCCAAACCTCCCGAGGCTCGCAAGATCTAACGGCGTTGGCGAGCCAGGCCCAACCGGGGGATCTCGATGGCGGGGCACTTGTCCATCACCATGGCAAGCCCCGCGGCCTGCGTCCGCTCGTACGCCGCCCCGTCGATCACGCCCAGCTGGAACCAGACGGCCTTGGCGCCGATGGTGGCCGCTTCATCCGCGACGTCACCGGCGAGGTCGGACCGGACGAAGACGTCCACGACGTCGACCTCGAACGGGATGTCCGCGAGGGACGCGTACCCCTTCTCGCCGTGGACCGTCTCTGCCTTCGGGTGCACCGGCACGATGCGCTTGCCGAAGCGCTGCAGGACCTCGGCCACGCCGTAGGCCGCCCGTCGCTGGTTGGACGAGAGGCCCACGACGGCCCAGGTGTCACCCAGCTCGGTGAGGATCTTCCGGACCGTCTCCGGGTCGCCGTACATGCCCTGCCTCCTCGCAGCTGAGTACCGAGAACTCACCTCACGCCAGCGCCACTGCTCACCCGGCCATTCCCGACGTGGTGGACGTGTTCGTGAACAGTTCGCTGGCCGGGGAGGTGGCCGACCAGGCGGTGGCGGTCGGGGCGAAGGCTGTCTGGTTCCAGCTCGGGGTCGTCGACGAGGCCGCGTACGGGCGGACCCGGGCCGCGGGGGTCTCGATGGTGATGGACAGGTGCCCGGCCATCGAGATCCCGCGGCTGGGCTGAGCCGTCAGGCCTCAGGCGTCGCCGTCCAGCTGGGCGATGGTGGCGATGGAGGGCCGGCGGCTCGCCCGCAGGGAGGTGGCGACCGACTCGGCGTCGTGCAGGACGCGGACGGCGTTGTGCCAGGTCAGCTTGGACAGGTCGGCCTCCGACCAGTGGCGGCCGAGGAGTTCGGCGACCAGGTTGGGGTATCCGGCCACCGAGTCGAGGCCGTCCGGCAGGAAGGCGGTGCCGTCGAAGTCGCCGCCGATCCCGATGTGGTCGATGCCCGCGACCTCGCGCATGTGGTCGAGGTGGTCGGCGACGGTGGCCGGGGTGGCGATCGGGCGCGGGTTGGCGGCCTCGAAGGCGCGCTGGCGCTCCATGGCCGGCGGGGTGGTGTCCAGCGGGTCGAAGCCGTGGGCGCGCATGTTCTCGTCGGCGGCCCGGGTCCACTCGATGGCGGCGGGCAGGATGAACTTCGGGACGAAGGTCGCCATCGCCACTCCGCCGTTGGCGGGCAGCTGGGCGAGCACGTCGTCCGGGATGTTGCGCGGGTGGTCGCAGACCGTGCGGGACGAGGAGTGCGAGAAGACCACCGGCGCCTCGGTGACCCGCAGGGCGTCCCGCATGGTGTCGGCGGAGACGTGCGAGAGGTCGACCAGCATGCCGAGCCGGTTCATCTCCCGGACGACCTCCTCGCCGAAGCGGGTCAGCCCGCCGGCCACCGGCCCGTCGGTCGCGGAGTCGGCCCACGGCACGTTGTCGTTGTGGGTGAGCGTCAGGTAGCGGACGCCCAGCTCGTACAGGGCGCGCAGGGTGGCCAGCGAGCAGTCGATCGAGTGGCCGCCCTCGGCGCCCATCAGCGAGGCGATCCGGCCCTCGGCGCGAGCGGCCTCCATGTCGGCGGCGGTACGGGCGAGGCGCAGCCGGTCCGGGTAGCGCTCGACCAGCGCGTGGACGAAGTCGATCTGCTCCAGGGTGGCGGAGACCGCGTGGTCGCCGGCCAGCGAGGCGGGGACGTAGACGGACCAGAACTGCGCGCCGACCCCGCCCTCCGCGAGGCGGGCGAGGTCGGTGTGCAGGCGGTCGCTCTGGTCGGCGGCGAGGTCGAGCGCGCCGAGGTCGTACCCGGCCTGCTCGCGCATCGCCCAGGGGAGGTCGTTGTGACCGTCCACCACGGGGGCGGTGCGCAGCAGGGCCCGGGCGGCGGCCAGCGGGGTGGCGGAGTCCGTCTGAGAAGTCATACGGGCTGTTCTACCCCACGGGTCGGCGGCTCTTGCTCGTCGAAGCCTTGCTTGCCGCAGTCCTGCTTGCGCAGTCCTACTTGCCGAAGCCGAAGGACGAGGAGCCGGCCACCTTGGCCCGGAGCTTCTTGCCCTTCTCGGTGGCCTGGTTGTTCAGCTCGGCCTGGAAGTCGGCCATCTTCTCGGTGAGTTCGGCGTCGAAGGCGGCGAGCATCCGCACCGCGAGCAGGCCCGCGTTGCGCGCGCCGGCCACCGAGACGGTCGCGACCGGGACGCCGGCCGGCATCTGGACGATCGACAGCAGGCTGTCCATGCCGTCCAGGTAGCGCAGCGGCACCGGCACGCCGATGACCGGCAGCGGGGTGACGGAGGCCAGCATGCCCGGCAGGTGGGCCGCGCCGCCGGCGCCCGCGATGATCGCCTTCAGGCCGCGCCGGTGGGCGTTCTCGCCGTACGCGACCATCTCGCGGGGCATCCGGTGGGCGGAGACGACGTCCACCTCGTACGCGATCTCGAACTCGTCCAGGGCCTGGGCGGCGGCCTCCATGACCGGCCAGTCGGAGTCCGAGCCCATCACGATGCCAACGACAGGGTTCGTCATTCGGTGATCGTTCCTCGCAGGTAGGCGGCCGCATGGCGGGCGCGCTCGCGGACGTCGTCGAGGTCGTCCCCGAAGACGTTGACGTGGCCGACCTTGCGGCCGGGCTTCACGTCCTTCCCGTACATGTGGATCCGCAGCCCGGGGTCGCGGGCCATGCAGTGCAGGAAGGCGTGGTACATGTCCGGGTAGTCGCCGCCGAGGACGTTGACCATGACGGTCCACCTGGCGCGCGGCCGGGGGTCGCCGAGCGGGAGGTCGAGGACGGCCCGCAGGTGGTTCTCGAACTGCGAGGTGACGGCGCCGTCCTGGGTCCAGTGCCCGGAGTTGTGCGGGCGCATGGCGAGCTCGTTGACCAGGATCCGGCCGTCCCGGGTCTGGAACAGCTCGACGGCCAGGTGGCCGACGATGCCGAGGTCGCCGGCGATCCGCAGGGCGAGCTGCTGGGCCTCGTCGGAGAGGGCGGGGTCGAGGTCCGGCGCTGGGGCGGTGACCTCGGCGCAGACGCCGTTCTCCTGGACGCTCTCGACGACCGGGTAGGCGACGGCCTGGCCGCTGGGCGAGCGGACCACGTTGGCGGCCAGCTCGCGGACGAAGTCGACCTTCTCCTCGGCCAGCACCGGGACGCCGGCCAGGAACGGGGCCTGCGCCTCCTGCTCGTCGTCGACGACCCAGACGCCCTTGCCGTCGTAGCCGCCGCGGACGGTCTTCAGCACGACCGGGTAGCCGGTGCCCTCGTCGGCGAAGGCGGTGACGTCGGCCGGGTCGGCGACGATCCGGTGCCGGGGGCAGGGCACCCCGATGGAGTCGAGCTTGGCCCGCATCACGCCCTTGTCCTGGGCGTTGACCAGCGCCTCCGGGCCGGGGCGGACGGCGATGCCGTCGGCCTCCAGGGCCCGCAGGTGCTCGGTGGGGACGTGCTCGTGGTCAAAGGTGATGACGTCGCACCCGGCCGCGAAGCGGCGCAGGGTGTCGAGGTCGCGGTAGTCACCGAGGACGACGTCGGACACCACCTGTGCGGCGGAGTCCTGGGGGGTGTCGGCGAGGAGCTTGAACCGGATCCCGAGCGGGATCCCCGCCTGGTGCGCCATGCGGGCCAGCTGCCCGCCACCGATCATGCCCACCACTGGAAAATTCATGTTGCCCGGGGAAGTCACCCCGCCAGGATATCCGGGCCGGTGGGGGGCCTCGGAGCCGCGGTGGGGCCGTGAGTAGTGGACGCGCGTAGATGTCAACCCCGCACCCGGACGGCTGAGCCGTTCGGTGGGAGCGGGTAGCCTGGACGGCTAGGTCCTCGTCCGCGCGGTCGGATCATGTGCGTGCACGCAGGGCTCAAGGGGTGTCCCCGGCCCAGTGGGACGCCCTTTTTCCCGCAGGTACATGGAGGCCACCCGGTATGGCGACGACCGCAGCTTCGAAACCCCCGCTCGTGCAGAAACTGCGCGGGCTCACGGGCGAGGTAGTGAAGTTCGGCATCGTCGGCCTGAGTGGCGTGGTCATCAACTTCGCCGTCTTCTGGGTCTGCATCAACGGTCTGGGCTTGGCCTCGCTGCGGTCCAACATCGCGGCGACGGTGATCGCGATCGCCACCAACTACCTCGGCTACCGCTACTGGCTGTACCGGGACCGCGACGCCGCCTCCCGCAAGCGGGAGATCACGCTGTTCCTGGTGTTCAGCGGCATCGGCATGCTGATCGAGACCGGCGTGCTGGCCTTCACGGTCTACGTGCTCCACCTGGACTCGCACTACGAGCAGCTGGGTGCCAAGGTGATCGGCCTCGCCGTGGCCACCGTGTTCCGCTTCGTCTCCTACCGCACCTGGGTGTTCACCGCGCTCCCCGAGCCCGAGCCGGCCGCCGTCGCCTCCACCGCCGATGCCGCCCATGCCGCCCATGCCGCCGACGGCCAGGAACTGGCCGCCCAGGCCGAGCTGATGCTGGTCACCGAGCAGATCCGCTACGCCAAGGCCGAGTAGGCCCCTCCCCGCCCCCCTTGCCCGGCCCGCCTCCGCGAGAGGACAGTGGTGACCGAGGGCGAGCACGGCCCGTGGACGATCGAGGCCGAGGGGGCCCAGGAGGCGCGCCATGGCGTTCGTCCAGATCATCGACTGCAGGACCGACCGGCTCGACGACCTCAACCAGCTCATGGACAGCTGGGTCGAGGCCACCAACGGCACCCGGACCGCTTCGCACGCGGTGGTCGGCACCGACCGCTCCGACAGCAGGCACGTGGTGGAGATCGTGGAGTTCCCCTCCTACGAGGAGGCGATGCGCAACTCCAGGCTTCCCCAGACCGACCGGATCTTCCGCGAGATGGTGGCACTCTGCGACGCGCCGCCCACCTTCACCGACCTCGACGTGGTCCGCGACATGCAGCTCGGCCAGGGCTCCTGATCGATCAGGCTCCTTACCGGTCAGGGCTCCTCACCGGCCAGGGCTCCCTGATCGGTCAGGCCCGCTGATCAGTCCTGGTGGCTGCGGCCGAGGAAGAGCGCGAACACCGCGGGCTTCAGCGAGAGCAGCTCCAGCCGACCGCCGTCCGCCTCCGCCAGGTCGCGGGCGACGGCCAGCCCGATCCCGGTGGAGTTGCGGCCGCTGACCGCGCGCTCGAACACCCGGTTGCCCAGGTCGGCCGGCACCCCGGCGCCCTGGTCCTGCACCTCGACCACCACCGAGGTACCGGAGGGCCGCACCCGCAGGGTGATCGTCCCGGCGCCGTGCATCAGCGAGTTCTCGATCAGGGTGGCCAGCACCTGGGCCACCGTCCCCGGGGTGCCGACCGCGGTGACCCCGTGCAGGCCCTCCAGGGACAGCACCCGGCCCTGCTCGCGCAGCGTCGGGCCCCATTCCTCCACCTGCTGCTTGATCACCTCGTCCAGGTCGAAGGCGACGGCGGTGGGGCTGCGCGGGTCGCGCTGGGTGGTGAGCAGCCGCTGGACGACGTCGGTGAGCCGCTCGACCTGCTGAAGGGCGATGGTCGCCTCCTCCTTGACGGTCTCCGGCTCCTCGGCCAGGGCGGTGATCTCCTCCAGCCGCATCGACAGCGCGGTGAGCGGGGTGCGCAGCTGGTGCGAGGCGTCGGCGGCGAGCCGGCGTTCGGCGGTGAGCATCCGGGCGATCCGCTCGGCGCTGGTGTCCAGCACTTCGGCGATCCGGTCCAGCTCGGGCACCCCGTAGCGGCGGTCGCGCGGGCGGGGGTCGCCGGAGCCGAGCCGTTCGGCGGTCTCGGCGAGTTCGGTGAGCGGCCGGGCGAGCCGTTTGGCCTGCCAGACGGCGAGCGCCACGGCGGCCTGGACGGCCAGCAGGGCGACCACGCCGAGCAGCAGGAGGTTGTTGGCGATCTCGTGGTCGACGTCCTCGCGGGACTGCTCGACGGTGACGATCTCGCCGCTGGTGCCGTGCTCGGCGGCCCTCAGCAGGTGGTTCCCGGCCGGGCGGTCGCCGGCCGAGAGCACCGGCTGGCCGGGGATCTGCACCTCGACGTAGCTGCCCTCGGTGACCTGGCTCTCGAAGACCCGGCCTTCCTTGACGCCCTCACCCGCGGCGAGCCGGCTCTCCACCAGGGCGAGCACCCGGACGGCGGTGGCGTCCACCCGGTCCTGGGCCGAGCTGACGATGGTCCGCTTCTCGACCAGGGCGAGCGGCACGCAGAACACCACGACGACCACCAGGACGACGATCAGCAGCGAGTTGATCATCCGGCGTTTCACGCTGCTGCTCCCCGAGGTCTTCCGCTTCATCGGCCGCCGCCCGGCCACGATCTCCGTGCGGGGTTAATTCTTCTCGAACCGGAAGCCCACCCCGCGCACGGTGGCGATGTAGCGCGGGTTCGCCGCGTCGTCGCCGAGCTTCTTGCGGAGCCAGGAGATGTGCATGTCCAGGGTCTTGGTCGAGGTCCACCAGGTGGTGTCCCAGACCTGCCGCATGATCTCCTCGCGGGTGACGACCCGGCCGGCGTCGCGGACCAGGACGCGCAGCAGCTCGAACTCCTTGGCGGAGAGGGTCAGCTCCTCCTCGCCGAGCCAGGCACGGTGGGACTCGATGTCGATCTTCACCCCGTGCGCACCGGTGGTGAGCTGGTCGACGTTGCCGCGCCGGAGCAGGGCCCGGACTCGGGCGAGCAGCTCGGCCAGGCGGAAGGGCTTGGTGACGTAGTCGTCGGCGCCGGCGTCCAGGCCGACCACGGTGTCCACCTCGTCGGCGCGGGCGGTCAGCACCAGCACGGGGCAGCTCTTGCCGTCGGCGCGCAGGCGGCGGCAGACCTCCAGACCGTCCATCTCGGGCAGGCCGAGGTCCAGGACGACGAGGTCGACCTCCTCGGTGAGGCCGGCGGCGAGTGCGGTCGGACCGTCCTCGCGGACGAGCACCTCGTAGCCCTCCCGTCGCAGGGCCCGGGCGAGCGGTTCGGAGATCGCCGGATCGTCCTCGGCGAGCAGCACACAGGTCATGTGGTGATGGTAGTCCGCTCGGGTAAGGCCGTACGCCCTGTGAGGTAGTTCACAGAGCGTGATCGTTATACAAGGCTTCCCAATGGACCAACAGGGTGACACCAACCGGTCGTTCGGCGAAGAATCCCCGATTGGATCTTGAAACCGAAGGAGGACATGCCGGTCTACCATCGATCAATCGGGCAGATCTTCCTGGAACTTTGCCATTCCCATACCTAATGCGTGGCTTTTGTCATCTGATAACGCCAAATATCGCCACGTACAGTGGTTGAAGTTCGTCCGCCGCCACCCCCCTAGGCGGACGCGATCAGGCAAGGAACCACTACTCATGGCGTCTACGACCCTGGACACCGGCGTCACGTCGGCCACTCCTGGCGGCAAGACCTTCCTCGGCCACCCCCGGGGACTCGCCACTCTCTTCATGAGCGAGATGTGGGAGCGCTTCAGCTACTACGGCATGCGCGCCCTGCTGGTGCTCTACATGACCGCCTCCGTCGCGGACGGCGGCCTGGCCATGAAGACGGCCGTCGCCGCCGCCGTGTACAGCGTTTACACGGCCATGGTCTACCTGCTCGCCCTCCCGGGCGGCTGGATCGCGGACCGCTTCCTCGGCGCTCGCAAGACCGTCGCGGTCGGCGGCACGATCATCATGATCGGCCACTTCCTGCTGGCGGTCCCCTTCAGCGCGTCGTTCTTCGTCGGCCTCGCCTTCATCGCGGTCGGCTCCGGCCTGCTCAAGGCCAACATCTCGACGATGGTCGGCCACCTCTACGACGGCCCGAACGACCCGCGCCGCGACGGTGGCTTCACCGTCTTCTACATGGGCATCAACCTCGGTGCCTTCGCGGCCCCGCTGGTCATCGGCACCGTCGGCCAGAGCGTCAGCTGGCACCTGGGCTTCGCCCTCGCCGGTGTCGGCATGGCCCTCGGCCTGGGCCAGTTCCTGCTGGGCACCCGCCACCTGAGCCCGAAGAGCAACGTCGTCACCTCGCCGATCACCCCGGACGAGAAGCGGAAGATCTTCACCAAGGCGGGCATCTGGCTGGCCATCGCCGCCGTCTTCTACGGCGTCGTCGCCGCTACCGGCCACTTCACCATCAACTGGGCGATCTGGCCGCTGTCCATCGCGGGCCTGGCGATCCCGGTCCTGGTCTTCACCAAGGTGAAGCGCGACAAGGACCTCGACGCCAACGAGCAGTCCAAGATGAGCGGCTACATCTGGTTCTTCGTCGCCGCCGCCGTGTTCTGGATGATCTACGACCAGTCCGGCTCGACGCTGAACATCTTCGCCGACGAGCACACCGCGTCCACGCTGTTCGGGCTCAACTTCCCGTCCAGCTGGTTCCAGTCGCTCAACCCGCTGTACATCATGGCGCTGGCCCCGGTCTTCGCCTGGATCTGGGTCGCGCTGGCCCGCCGGTCGAAGAACCCCAGCACCACCATGAAGTTCGCCTTCGGTCTGCTGATGATCGGCGCCTCCTTCATCGTCATGATGCTGGCGATGGCCTCCGCCTCCGGCGACACCAAGGTCACCCCGCTGTGGCTGGCCATGGTCTACCTGGTCCAGACCGTCGGTGAGCTCACCCTCTCCCCGGTCGGCCTGTCCGTCACCACCAAGCTGGCGCCGACCAAGTACGCCAGCCAGATGATGGGCGTCTGGTTCCTCGCCGTCACCGCGGGTGACTGCGTCGCCGCCATCTTCCAGCTGGTGCTGGGCGACAAGATCGTCGGCGGGACCGCGTACTTCGCGGTGCAGGGCGTCATGGCGATCCTCGCGGGTGTCGCGCTGGCGATGTACCGCAAGAAGGTCGTCAAGCTCATGGGCGACGTGCACTGACGTCCGCCCGGTGAAGCTCCGGGGCCGCCGTGGATTCCTGAGATCCACGGCGGCCCCGGCCGTTTTCCGCCTACGGTGCCCGCATGGCCACCGACTCGTTTCCGCAGCAACTTGCCCGCACCAGACGGTTCACCCTGGGGGTCCCCACCCAGCCGGAGCCCTCCGCCGACGGCGCCACCGTGCTGTTCCTGCGCAGCCGGGGCGGCACCGACCCGCTCGTCTGCCTGTGGGCGCTGGACGGCGCGACCGGTGAGGAGCGGCTGCTCGCCGACCCGGGCGTGCTCGGGTCCGCCACCGGCATCGCCTCGTACAGCACCGACGCCACTGGCTCCCTCGCGGTCTTCACGCTGGACGGCGGGCTGTGGCTGGTCGACACCGTCACGGGTGACGTGCGCCCGATCCCCTCCGCCGGGCGGCCCCAGGAGGTACGGCTCGACCCGACCGGCCGCACGATCGCCTACGTCAGCGGCGGCGCCCTGCGGGTGGTCGGCGCGGACGGCACGGGCGACCGGCTGCTGGCCGAGCCCGAGGCCGAGGACGTCTCGTACGGCCTCGCCGAGTACGTCGCCACCGGGGAGATGTACCGCGACCGCGGCTACTGGTGGTCCCCCGACGGCGCCGCGCTCCTGGTCGCCCGGGTCGACGAGCGCGCCGTCACCCGGCTCTTCCTCGCCGACCCGGCAGACCCACAGCAGCCGCCGCGCGCCATCCGCTACCCGCTCGCCGGCACCGCCAACGCCGACGTCTCGCTCTGGCTGATCGGCCTCGACGGCAGTCGGGTCGAGGTGCGCTGGGACCGCGACGCGTTCGAGTACCTCACCGCCGCCGGCTGGGACGGCCACGGCCCGTACGCCGCCGTGCAGAGCCGCGACCAGCGCACGGTGCGTACGCTCGCGATCGAGCCGGACGGCGCCACCCGGCTGCTCGCCGAGCGGACGGACCCGCACTGGATCGAGCTGGTCCCCGGCCTTCCGGCCCGGACGGCGGGCGGGGCGCTGGTCGACACCACCGATGACGGCGGCACCCGGCGGCTCACCGTCGACGGCAAACCCGTCACGCCGGAGGGGCTGCAGCTGCGGGCGGTGGTCGGGACGGAGGGCGAGGAGGTGCTGTTCACCGCCTCCGAGGAACCTACGGAGACGCACCTGTGGGTCTACCGGCCCGATCTCGGCCTGCAGCAGTTGAGCGACGGCCCGGGCCTGCACGACGGGGTACGGCGCGGCGGCACGCTGGTGCTCACCACTCGGTCCGGGGGTGTCCGTTCCACCGTGCTCCGGGAGGGCCGCCCGCCGCTCGCCCTCACCTCGTACGCCGAACCGCCCGTCGTCACCGCCCGCCCCGAGCTGCTCCGCCTCGGCCCTCGCGAACTGCGCGCCGCGCTCTACCTGCCCACCGGGTATCGCCCCGGCGACGGCCCGCTGCCCGTACTGCTCGACCCGTACGCCGGGCCCGCGATGCAGAAGGTCACCACCGGCGGCGTCTGGCACGAGCAGGTGTCGCAGTGGTTCGCCGACCAGGGTTTCGCGGTGCTGGTCATAGACGGACGAGGCACCCCCGGCCGCGGGCCGCAGTGGGACAAGACGGTCTGGGGTGACAAGGCCGGGCCCCCGCTGGAGGACCAGATCGACGGCCTGCGGGAGACGGCCCGGCTGCGGCCCGGACTGCTCGACCTCGACCGGGTCGGCATCCGCGGCTGGTCCTTCGGCGGCTACCTGGCCGCCCTCGCGGTGCTGAGGCGGCCGGACGTCTTCCACGCCGCCTCGGCCGGGGCCACGCCCACCGACTGGCGCCTCTACGACACCCACTGGCAGGAACGCTTCCTCGGCCACCCCGACCAGTACCCCGAGCACTACGACGGCGGCTCCCTCATCGCCGAGGCGCCGAACCTGAGCCGCCCGCTGCTGCTGATCCAGGGCCTGGCCGACGACAACGTCTACCCCGCCCACACCCTGCGGCTCTCCAGTGCTTTGGTCGCCGCCGGCCGCCCCCACGACGTCCTGCCCCTGCGGGCAACCGGTCACCGCCCGACCGACGAGGCCGTGCTGGCAAACCTGCTCCGGCACGAACTGACGTTCCTGCGGCGGTCCTTGGGCCTCTCATGACCGAAGGCCCTCCCGGGCCCGCCCCCCTATGAGACGCCTGTGCGCGCGGCAAACTCCCGCACGCCGGCCACGGTGACCGGCGCGTACAGCAGGTCCGCTGTGAGAGCCCGCAGAGCCAGCCGACGCACCTCCTCCGGGGCGACCTGCTCGGTGAACCGCAGCGACGCGAACGTCTTGCGGTGGTCGCCGAGATGGTGCCACATGCGCGCGCAGTCTGTGCCGTACCGGGCCCGGCGCTCGGTGGTCGGCAGCTGTCCCGGCGCGATCCGCGCCGCGTACGGCACCCCCTCGTCGGGGGTGCCCAGCGCCGTGTGTACGCCAATCCAGTACAGGTCAACCTGCGTGCTGGTGGCGTCGACGGTAAACAGCGGGGTGCTCGGCCGGAACCTGGCGCTGATCACCCGGCCGACCGCATCCGCCGCGCCCGACATGAGGTCGAGGGCGTCGCTTCGGCGCTGCCCGCACGCAGCCGTGTAGGCGGACGTCATCAGCAGGGTCGCCGCCACAGCCCAAGACACGTCGTTTCGGTCCTGGGAGAGCGAGTCAGCGGTGCGACGCAGGAGATCGACGGCGGCGGCCGGGCGTCCTGAACGTCGCATCGTGATCGCCAGAACCCGAGCCGCCTCCCCGTGCACCACCGGATCGCCGCTGGCCTGGGCCGCAGCCAGAGCCCGGTCCGCTGCCGGCCACGCGACGTCGGAGTGAGCCTTCAACGCGAGTTCCGTCGCCAGCACCCAGGCACGGGCCACACACCCATGGGCCTCCTCACGGGACCGGCCGGACAGGGCCTCGCGGGTCGCCTGCGCCGAGCCCAGCAAGCCGGGCGGGAAGTCGCCGAGCTGTCGGTAGCGGGCCGCCGTGAACTGCGCGCGCGCCGATGTCAGCGATGCCATGAGCTGCCGCAACGACGTGGGTTCAGAGGGTTCGGGCTCCTACAGGGCCCCAACGATCCGGGCTGGTGCATCCGGGCGCGCGGCAGCAGCGGAGGCGGATGAAAGCTTGGACGCCCCAGCTGCCGCCATGCCAGCCACGAGCAGCTGCCTGCGGAGTATGGCGTCCTCCTGATCCGGGGTCACATCCTGTGCCAGCATAGCCGGTCGACCCAGGCCAATGGCGTCAAGCGGCAGGTCCAACGCCTGGCAATTCGCAGCAGCGCCTGCTCGGTTGGCCGGAGCGCGCCCGCCTCGACCCGGCTGATCGCCGACGCCGAGTAGCCACACGCGCGGCCCAGCTGGGCCTGAGTCATCCGCCGTGCACACCGAGCGGCCCTGATGAGCACCCCAAGTTGGCGTTGACGTGACACGGTGTCGCCCTTCGACTGCGTGGAGTGGCAACCGTATCGACAGGACGCCATCCCCAGGCGGGGTGCGCACGAGGTGTGCGGAGCACGCACACGGCGTGCGGGAGCACCCCGACAGCATCCACATCTGGACCACAGCCGAGTTCCCTGGGTGATGCCCGGCCGGCGCATCTCTGTCACTTCATCCGGAGGGCAGACGCCATGACTACCGTCCTGCTCGACAAGCCCGTCACCGAGATCGAGCCCACCACCACCTCGACGCCCAGTACCCTGCTGGAGCGGGTCTATGAGCCGAGCGCCCGCACCTGCCCGGTCTGCGGATCGGGCGCCACATACCAGACCATGGACGGCCGATGGGGCTGCACCACGTCCGGCTCCACCTGGGCCTGACCCCGGGGAGGACGCGATGGCGGACTGCACGCAGTGCTCCGCTCCTGCGGTGATCGAGGATCTCGACGTGCAGCCGCCACAGCCCTGGTGCCTCGGATGTGCGACCACCCTCGTACGGGCGGGCGATCCGGTGCTCAACTACCGCTCACTCAGCGGCGGGAGTGAATACCAGCGCATCCTGGCCGGTGGCAGCACCCAGGTCCTGCCCTTCGGCTGATCGGCACACCGAAGCGGCCCGCTCCCTGCATGCGGGGAGCGGGCCGCTCACGAAGTCCATGGCCAGCGCTGGTGTACACGCGTCCTCGCAGCGAGGGTGCTGCGAGGACGGCAGCACCCGCCGAGGCTGCCCCGGTACCCGACGGTGGAACCATCGCCAGACTTCCGCCCGGATGGTGCCCGCGATCAGGGAGCCGCGATGCCATCGACGTGAGCGTCAACCCGTACCAGGAAGGGACGACTCCTTCGGGCACTTCGGTGACCCCCAGGCCCGGTATCCGGACCAGCTGTCCGGTCAGGTAGCGCGCGACGTCCGCCTGGCCTGCGAGGTAGCCGTCCAGGCGAGCGAGCTGGTCGTGGGCGATGGCGGCGGCGAGGGGGTGGATGCGGAACTTGAGGCCGGTGCGTAGCCCTGATCCGGGAGCTCACACCGGCTTTCAACACCTATCGCAAGGTCGACGGCGTCCCTGAGTTCCTGGAACGTTTGAAGGCCACCTGAGCACGTCAGCACCGGGCCTCCGGCTCCAGCACTTCCTGGCACACAGGGCGACCCCCTATCCCGGCTGACAGTGGGCGCCCGCGAGGCCCTCGACCTGGGCGGGCGAGGGCCTTCGCGTGTTTCAGTGTTGCTCGCCGCGCTCGGTCGTTCGGCGCTGCATGTCCATCAGCATGGCCAGGGTCTCGGGGTGGACCGTGGGCCCGTCGTCGTCCAGGTCGTCCAGGTCGTCCTCGTCATCATCGTCGTCCTGGGGGTTCTCGCGTGCCTGCGGGAGCAGTTCGTCGTAGCGGGGGTCGCCGGGCTCGATCTTGTGCCAGCCGTCGTAGTAGTACCCCTCCACGGTCCTGCCGCCGTACTTCTGCCAGATGGTCACGCCGTCGGCGTCGAGCATCGGGAACGCGAGGACTTCGTAGGGCTCAGAATGCTCGCTCAAAATACTCCTTCAGGATCTTCGCGGCCTCACGGTCGCCGAATGTGAATTTGGTCAGCTTCTTGGCCGTCCAGTGATTGAAAGCCTCGGCGAAGAACTCGTGCGGCTGGCGGGTGTAGGCGTCGAGCTTCGGGTTTCCGCCGATCCGGTCCAAAACCTGCTGCTGCACATGCTGCCAGTCCGGCTGACGGCTCTTGAAACCGTAGGCCTCGTCAACCGCGTGCCCGAACTCGTGAACCGCGACACTGCTCTTCGTATTGGCGCTCGAATCGATGAGGAGCCTGCGCTCGGTGGGCAGGTACATACCGGGTACGTGTTCCGCGGGTGCGCTGCCGCCCACCGGTTTGACCCCGGCGAGGTGGAAGCCGCCCGGGAGGTCGGTGATGGGCCTGGGGCCGATGCTGATGCCGCCGCCGGGCGCGGCCTTCAGGTAGTCCCAGACGTGGTTGAAGACCTTGGGCGGCACGCGTGCCAGTTCCGTGGTCACCTTGGCGACGCTCGGGTGGGCCTCGACGTACTCGCGCGGGGGCAGCCTGCCGGGCATCGGCAGCTCGACCGGCTTGGCATGCCTGGGCACGTACGGGGCGCTCTCGGTGGAGCGTGCGCGGGGCCCGGCGGCGCTGCCGACGGCGCCGAGGACGAGGTCGAGGGGCATGACGGGGCCGGTTTTGAAGGCGGCGTCGTAGCCGGCGCTGAGGCCGGCGCCGGTGATCATGCGGCCGGGGACGGTGTCGGCGGCGTTGGCGACCTTGGCGAGGCCCGCGAGGGCGACGGAGGCGTTCTCGGTGGTCTCGGCGGCGGTGGTCACGACGCGGGCGCCGGCGCCGAGGCCGCCCCCGGCGCCGCCCATGATGCCGCCGGTCTCGGCGGAGTCGGCGGCCTCGGTGAGGCTGTAGCCGCCGTCGCCGAACAGCTCGACGCGGATGGGCTGAGCAACCGCGAGGTCGACGGTGATGGCCTCCACCGCGCCGAAGGCGGCACCGACCAGCACGGTGGCGGCGATGGTGGCGATGGCCTCGGAGACCGTGACCCCGACGGCCGCGGCGGTGGCGACGATGCCCGCGGCGGTGGCGGCGGCGATGTCCGCCGAGATGCTGAAGGTGACGAGGGCCAGGGCGGTGCCGACGACGAGGGTGCCGCCGACGATCGCGGCCTCCTCCTCCAGCTTCTTGATCGCCTTGTCGACCTCGTGGGCGAAGTCCCGCAGCGCCTTGGCGAGGGCGCGGCAGGCGTCGGCGGTCTCGGGCAGCCAGCCCTTGCCCTTGCCCGCGCTGTCCTTGCCGCCGTAGTACCGGGCCCAGAACTTGCCGAAGGCGTCGATCGCGGGGCCGTGGTTGTTGGCGACGATGGCGGCGGCGGCCTGGTTGGTGGGGGCGGTGACGTTGTCGATGGCGGTGGCCATCGCCTCCCACGCGTCGGCCACGGTACGCAGCTTGTCCGGGTCGGCGTCCGGCCACCACATGCCAGTGACCTTCTGCACGGCCTTCGCGGCCGCGGACTCACCCATGCGTCACCCCGTACACGTTCACGGAACTCACCACTACGGTGATGAGATCGACGAACCGGCTGACGGGGTTTCACGCGGTGGGCGTGATCCCGCTCACGCGGGGTCGTGATTGCCCGCGAGGCCCCCGGCCTGGGTGGGCGAGGGCCTGCGCGTGGGCGTCAGGGCCGGTCGTCGCGGTGCTCGGGGTGGGGCATCTTGAGGGTGGCGAGGACACCGAGGGCGACGGTGGCGATCGCCAGGGCGAGGAGGGCGACGAGGACGGCGCCGACGAAGAACTTCACCGGTGCCACGGCTCGTCCCTCTCCAGGTCGCGGAGGAGGTGGAGGAGGTTGAGGAGAGTGCTCACCGGGGAGTTGCCGAAGTCGATCAGGATGCGGCCGTCGAGGGTCTTCTCGCCGGGCGCGGCGGAGCCCCAGAGGAGGCCGTGCGGGAGGCCCCGGCGGTGCAACTCGCCGAGCAGGGTGGTGATTTGAGTTTCGGTGTAGTCGCGCATCCGGGGGTCGTCCGGGGCGATGGGGTCGCGGGTCACGCGTCGGAGTCCAGCTCGTACCAGGTGGTCTTGCCGCGCTTCTGCGGGTCGACGCCCCAGCGGTCGGTGAGGCCCTCGACCAGCTGGAGGCCCCGGCCGGTCTCGGTGAGGCCGGGGGACGTTCGCGGCTGCGGGAGGGCGTCGCTCTCGTCGGAGACGGTGACGCGGAGGGTCTGGTCGAGGATGGAGAACCAGACGACGGGCGCGGGGGTCGCGCCGTGCCGCCAGGCGTTGGAGATCAGCTCGCAGAGGGCGAGTTCGGCGTTGAAGATGGCCTCGGCGTCCCAGCGGCCGCTGCGGGTCATGGCGTCCCGCAGGGCCTGACGGGAAAGGGTGAGCGAGGGGGTGTTACGGATGCACACGGGAACCTCCGTGAGGCTGTGGTGTGGGAGAGGTGACGACGGTCGTCACCGTGAGCCAGGCCGGGGCGGCGGCTGCTCTTCGGCGTGCGGGCAGCAGGCGCCTACTGCCCTGGATGCAGGCTTTACTGACGATGCGTCGTATCGAGCTGGGAACGACGATAGCGCGGTCCGCCACAGATTTGTGGCGGACCGCAAGAAGTTCCCTCTAACGTGGCAGTCTCTCTGCGGCAGACTGGTCCCACGACCTGCAGAGAGGACGCCATGGCGCTTCGATCGAACCCAACTCTCCGTCAGCGTCGACTGGGCGCCGAGCTGCGAAGGATGCGGGAGCAAGCCGGACTCGGCGGCAGTCAGCTGGCTCGGGCGCTGGGCATCAACCCTGCCCATGTGACGCAGATGGAGAGCGGGAAGACGGGCATCAGCGTCGAACGCCTGCGCACGATCGCCGCGTTGTGCATGTGCGTCAACGAACCCCTGATCGAGGCACTGGCGGAGATCATCACGGATCGAGACAAGGGAGGCTGGTGGGAGGAGTACCAAGGACGCCTCTCACAGGACTTCCTTGAGGTCGCCGAGATTGAAAGCCACGCGCGTGGGCTCTCGGTCTACACGATGGCCTTCATCCATGGCCTGCTTCAGACGAAAGCCTATGCCTCGGCCATCTTTGCTCGCTCCTATCCGCCTCTTCCGAGTCACGAGGTGGACCTGAGGACAGCCTTTCGCTTGCGGCGTCAGCACATCATCCGATCAGAGGCGACCCCACTGGTCGCATACGTCCACGAAGCGGCGCTGCGCATGCAGTTCAGCGGGGCTGCGGTCCAAGCCGAACAGCTCGGCACCCTAGTTGAAGCCTCCGAGCAGCCCAACGTCTCGATCCGCGTTGTGCTGTTCGATGTCGATGCGCTCCCACTCAATTACGAGAACTTCACGTACGTCGAGGGTCCAATTCAAGAACTCGACACAGTGCAGGCTGACTCAGGCGTTGGCAACCTGCTCTTCGACGCACCAGCCCACACAGCCCGGTTCCGATCGCTGCTCGCCCAGATCAGCTCGGCCGCCCTCTCGGAAGAGGAATCCCGAGAGTTCATTCGCTCCATCAAGAAGGACATGGAAAGCAAATATGCTTAACTCCACCTGGCAGAAGTCAAGTTACTCAGGCTCGAACTCCGACTGCGTTGAGGTTCGGGCTGCCGACAGGTTGGTCGAACTCCGCGAGTCCGACGAGGGTGATGTCATCGTCCGCACCACGCCGCTCAAGTTCGCTGCATTTCTCCAGGCCGCCAAGGCAGGCGAGTTCGACCACCTCATCACCAACGCCTAAGCAATCGTTCCGGCGGCCTCTTGCTCCCCCGCAAAAGGCCGCCGGTGGCTAGCCTGACACTCATGACCAGCTCTGCGTGGCAGAAGTCCAGCTTCAGTGAAGCAGCCAGCAATTGCGTCGAGGTGCGCGCACATGAAGGAGTGACCGAACTCCGTGAGTCCGACGACGGCGACGTCATCGTCTGCACGACGCCTACCAAGTTTGCCAAGCTCCTCCAGGCCGCCAAGACGGGCGAGTTCGACCACCTGACCACCACCCCCTGAACGCGAAGCCCCCGCGCCCGCCACCCCGGGGGCGCGGGGGCCGTCCGCAGTCCGGGGCTCAGACCTCCCGGACGCCTGCCCGCCAGACCGCCGCCGTGAGCGGAACGCCCGGGCGGTAGGCCAGGTGGACGTGTGAGGGGGCGTCCAGCAGCAGCAGGTCCGCCCGCGCGCCGACCGCGATCGTGCCAACGTCGCTGCGCCGCAGCGCGTGCGCGCCACCGGCGGTGGCCGCCCAGACCGCCTCGTCCGGGGTCATCCCCATCTCCCGCACCGCCACCGCGATGCAGAACGCCATCGAACTCGTGAAGCTCGATCCCGGGTTGCAGTCCGTCGACAGCGCGACCACCGCGCCCGCGTCCAACAACCTGCGCCCGCTCGGGTACTCGGCTCGCGTGGAGAACTCCGCCCCCGGCAGCAGCGTCGCGACCGTCGCCGAACCGGCCAGCGCTGCCACGTCCTCATCGGTCAGATGGGTGCAGTGGTCCGCCGAGGCTGCTCCCAGCTCCACCGCGAGCTGCACCCCCGGCCCGTACGTCAGCTGGTTGGCGTGCACCCTCGGCGTGAGCCCGCGCTCGATGCCCGCCGTCAGGACGGCCCGCGCCTGGTCGCCGTCGAACGCCCCCTTCTCGCAGAACACGTCCACCCAACGGGCGTGCGGCGCACAGGCGTCCAGCATCTCGCCGGTCACCAGGTCCACGTAGCCCGCCGGGTCCTCGGCGTACTCGGGGGCCACGATGTGCGCACCCAGGTATGTCGTCTCCGGGGTGTGCCGGGCCGCGATCCGCAGCGCCCGGGCCTCGTCCTCGACCGTCAGCCCGTAGCCGGACTTGCACTCGATCGTGGTGGTGCCCTGCCGCAGCGCCTCCCGGACGAACCCGGCCAGGTTCGCCTCCAGCTCCGCATCCGAAGCGGCCCTGGTCGCCGCCACCGTCGTGCGGATGCCGCCCGCCGAGTACGCCTGCCCGGACATCCGGGCGTTGAACTCGGCGGTGCGGTCGCCCGCGAACACCAGGTGGGCGTGCGAGTCGACGAAGCCGGGCAGCAGCGCCCGGCCCTCGGCGTCGAAGCGCTCGTCCGCCGCCGGGGCCTGCGCCGCCGGGCCGACCCAGGCGACGGTGTCGCCGTCGATCACCACGGCCGCGTCGGTGAGCAGGCCGAGCGGCCCGGTGCCGTGCCCGGGGTCGTTGGTGACCAGGCTGCCGATGCCCGTGATCACAGTGGTCCTGGTGCTCAAGTCAACGCCTTCCGAAGGGAGTCGGACAAAGGGAGTCGGACAACAGGGTTCAGCAGTCCAGCGCGCCGATCGCGGAGCGCAGCGCCCCCGGCACGTCGGCCACCAGCTGGTGGACGCCGTCCCGGACGACGTGCCGCCCGCCGACCACCAGGTGCCGCACGTCCGCCGCCGAGGCCGCGAAGACCGCGATCTCGGCGCCGAGCCGGGGCGGCGGCCCGGCCGTACGGACGGTGTCCAGCGCGATCGCCGTGAAGTCGGCGAGCGCACCGGCCTCGATCCGCCCGGCCTCGGGCCAGCCCAGCGAGGCGTGCCCGTCCTCGCCCCCGGCCCGCAGCAGCGCGTTCGCCGTCCAGTGCCCGCGGGTGCGGGTCCGCAGCCGCTCGTCCAGCTCCAGTGCCCGCGCCTCCTCCCACGGGTCGATGATCGCGTGGCTGTCGCTGCCCAGGCTGATCGGGCTGCCCGCCGAGGCGAGTCGGCGGGCCGGGCCGATGCCGTCGGCGAGGTCCCGCTCGGTGGTGGGGCACATGCAGACGGTGGTGGAGGAGTCGGCGAGGAGCGTGACGTCCTCGTCGGTGAGGTGGGTGGCGTGCACGGCCGAGGTGCGCGGGCCGAGCGCGCCGTGGTCGGCGAGCAGCCGCGTCGGGGTGACGCCGTGCGCGGCCAGGCAGGCGTCGTTCTCGGCGGTCTGCTCGGACAGGTGGACGTGCAGCGGCGCCCCGCGCATCGCCGACCAGTGCGCGACGGTGCCCAGCTGCTCGGCCGGGACGGCCCGGACCGAGTGGATGGCAGCGCCGATCCGGGCGTGCTCGCGCGGCTTGAGCGCGTCGGCGCGGACCGCCCAGGCCTCGGCGTCGCCGTCGCTGAACCGCAGCTGCGGGTGGGTGGGTTCGGCGCCGAAACCGGAGGACAGGTAGCAGGTGTCCAGCAGGGTGATCCGGATGCCGGCCCGGGCGGCGGCCTCGATCAGCGCCTCGCCCATCGCGTTCGGGTCGGTGTAGCGGGCGCCGCCGGGCGCGTGGTGCAGGTAGTGGAACTCGCCGACGGCGCTGATCCCGGCGAGCGCCATCTCGGCGTAGACGGCGGTGGCGAGTTCCAGGTAGCTGTCCGGGTCGAGCGCGCCGGCGAAACGGTACATGGTGTCCCGCCAGGTCCAGAATGTCCCGGAGCCGACCTGGACGTGCCCGCGCAGCGCCCGGTGGAAGGCGTGCGAGTGGGCGTTGGCCTGGCCGGGCAGCAGCAGCCCGTCGAGGCGGACGGCGCCGGGCGGGCAGGGCCCGCTGTCCGGCTCCACCCGGACGATCCGGCCGTCGGGGCCGGTGGTGATCAGCACGTCCTGCTCGACCACCGGCCCGTTGGGGTGCGGCAGCCAGGCGTACTGCGCCCAGTAGCTCACCGGCACGGTCAATGACACGCCAGGTCCTCCAGTACGTCGGCGAGGGCGGTAACCCCGGCCAGGCAGTCGGCCGTCTCGGCGTGCTCGGCCGGGGAGTGCGAGACGCCGGTGGGGTTGCGCACGAACAGCATGGCGGTCGGGATGGCGGACGCCAGGATCCCGGCGTCGTGTCCCGCGCCGGTGGGCAGCACCGGGGCGTCGAGCAGCTTGGCGAGCCGGTCGCGCAGCGGGCCGTCGAAGTCCACCACCGGGGTGTAGGACTCGCGGGTCAGCTCGACCCGGACGCCGTCGCGCTCGCCGCGCTCGGCGGCGGCCCGCTCGATCTCGGCGACCAGCTCGGTGAGGGTGCGCTCGTCGGCGGCCCGGGAGTCCAACCAGCCGCGCACCAGCGACGCGATCGCGTTGGTGCCGTTGGGCTCGACCGCGACCTTGCCGAAGGTGGCCAGCGCGCCCGCCAGCTTCGCCTTCTTGCGGGCGGCGAGCACCGTGTTGGCGTACGTCAGCATCGGGTCGCGGCGGTCCTCGATCCGGGTGGTGCCGGCGTGGTTGGCCTCGCCGTGGAAGTCGAAGCGCCAGCGGCCGTGCGGCCAGATCGCCCCGGCCACACCCACCGGCTGCCCCTCGGCGAGGTGGCGGCCCTGTTCGACGTGGAGTTCGACGAAGGCGCCGATCCGGGACAGCCGCTCCTCGTCCGCGCCGATCGCGGTCGGGTCGTAGCCGGCCTTCTCCATCGCGTCGGGCAGCCGCACCCCGCCGGCGTCGCGCAGCTCGTACGCGGCGTCGCGGGAGAGCACCCCGGCGGTCAGCCGGGATCCGATGCAGGCCACGCCGAACCGGGCGCCCTCCTCGTCACCGAAGTTGACGATCGCCAGGGGCTTGTCGAACTCGGCCCCGCGGGCGCGCAGTTCGTCCAGGGCGGCGAAGGAGGAGACCACCCCGAGCGGGCCGTCGAAGGCGCCGCCGTCCGGGACGGAGTCCAGGTGCGAGCCGGTGACGACCGCGCCCTCACCGTGAGGATCGCCCAGCCAGGCCCACTGGTTGCCGTTGCGGTCCAGCTCGTACGTCAGGCCGCGGCCGCGGGCCTGCTGCTCGAACCAGGCACGGCACTCGGCGTCGGCGGAGTTCCAGGCGAAGCGGCGGTAGCCGCCGGAGGCGGCGGAGCGGCCCACGGGGAGCAGCTCCGCCCACATCTCTTGGAAGGTCACAGCTCACCCATCGGGACGCGCACACCGCGCTCGGCGGCGACCTCGGTGGCGCGGTCGTACCCGGCGTCCACGTGCCGGATGACGCCCATGCCCGGGTCGTTGGTGAGCACCCGGCGGATCTTCTCGCCCGCCAGCGCCGTACCGTCGGCGACGGTGACCTGGCCGGCGTGGATCGAGCGGCCGATGCCGACGCCGCCGCCGTGGTGGATGGACACCCAGGAGGCACCGGAGGCCACGTTGACCATGGCGTTGAGCAGCGGCCAGTCGGCGATCGCGTCCGAGCCGTCCAGCATCGCCTCGGTCTCGCGGTACGGGGAGGCCACCGAGCCGCAGTCCAGGTGGTCGCGGCCGATCACGATCGGGGCGGACAGCTCGCCGGAGGCGACCATGTCGTTGAAGCGCTCACCTGCCTTGTCGCGCTCGCCGTAGCCGAGCCAGCAGATGCGCGCGGGCAGGCCCTGGAAGTGCACCTTCTCCTGGGCCATCTTGATCCAGCGGGCCAGCGACTCGTTCTCCGGGAAGAGGTCGAGGACGGCCTTGTCGGTCTTGTGGATGTCCTGCGGGTCGCCGGACAGCGCGGCCCAGCGGAACGGGCCCTTGCCCTCGCAGAACAGCGGGCGGATGTACGCCGGGACGAAGCCGGGGAAGGCGAACGCGCGGTCGTAGCCGGCCAGCTGGGCCTCGCCGCGGATCGAGTTGCCGTAGTCGAAGACCTCGGCGCCACGGTCCAGGAAGCCGACCATCGCCTCGACGTGGGCGGCCATCGACTCGCGGGCGCGCTGGGTGAACTCGGCGGGCTTGGCGGCCGCGTAGTCGGCCATGTCGTCGAAGGCGACGCCGACCGGCAGGTAGGCCAGCGGGTCGTGGGCGCTGGTCTGGTCGGTGACGATGTCGATCGGCGCGTCCATCGCGAGCAGCTGCGGGACCAGTTCGGCGGCGTTGCCCAGCACGCCGATGGAGAGCGGCTGCTTCTTGTCGCGGGCGGCGGTGGCGAGCTCCAGGGCGTGGCTGAGGTCCTTGGCCTCGACGTCCAGGTAGCGGTGCTCGATCCGGCGGGAGATCCGGGACGGGTCGCAGTCGATGCAGATCGCCACGCCGCCGTTCATGGTGACGGCCAGCGGCTGGGCGCCGCCCATCCCGCCCAGACCGGCGGTGAGGGTGATGGTGCCCTCCAGCGTGCCGTTGAAGCGCTTGTTGGCGACGGCGGCGAAGGTCTCGTAGGTGCCCTGGAGGATGCCCTGGGTGCCGATGTAGATCCAGGAGCCGGCGGTCATCTGGCCGTACATGGTGAGCCCGAGGCTCTCCAGCCGGCGGAACTCCTCCCAGTTGGCCCAGTCGCCGACCAGGTTGGAGTTGGCGATCAGCACGCGCGGCGCCCACTCGTGGGTCTGCATGACGCCGACCGGCCGCCCGGACTGGACCAGCATGGTCTCGTCCTGCTTCAGCCCCTGCAGCGTCTTCACCATGGCGTCGAAGGAGCGCCAGTCCCGCGCGGCCTTGCCGGTGCCGCCGTACACGACCAGCTTCGAGGGGTGCTCGGCCACCTCGGGGTCGAGGTTGTTCATCAGCATCCGCAGCGCAGCCTCCTGCTGCCACCCCTGCGTCGTGAGTCCCGTCCCCCGCGCCGCACGCACCTCACGCGGCCCGCTCGCCTGCTGCTGCACCATGTCCCGGCCTCTCTGCGGATGGATTCATTCAAGCTCGGTTCGACTGAATATAACTAAACAAGCCACTTTCGACCAGACCCCCGAACAATCCGATCAGCCCCGGCGGCCACCGACCTCCACCCGCGCCCCAGACCCTCGGCCACCCACCCGTTCGGCCTGGCAACGACGGGCATCGAGCATCAGGAGCGGACACCCGCGCGCATCACGGCGAGGGGTTAACAGATTCGAGCTCACGGCAATGCGCTTGCGGCGTCAGCGACGCGACTGTAGTGTCCGGAAAGACGGGAACGGCACGCACAGGCCGGTGATCCGCCACGGCCGCGCAGTGCCTCCGAGGCGATGCGCCCGAGAAACAGCAGTGCCCCGGGCGGCATGCAGGCAGAGGCGACCCGGGGCTTACTCGACCGAGATTACCAGTCGTCTCCGGGGCTGCAAGGCCTCACCGTCCACTCGGGGGATTCCGTGAACACCGGCGAATGGCCCACCTGGGCAGAGCGCAGCCTCTCGGGAGCGCGCCTGCAGACCTACGCCACGGCGGCCGGTGGCCGGTCTGCGGCGATCCGGTTGTACTGGTGGAACATCGAAGTGTCGGCCGCCTTCTACGGTCCCCTTCACTGTCTTGAGGTGGCCCTGCGCAACGCCCTGCACGGCGCCCTCATGCACAGGTTCGGACGCCCCGACTGGTGGTCGATCGCACCGCTGGACGCTGATGGCGCCCGGCTCGTCTCGGACGCCCAGACCAAGTGCGGGCGGCGGATCAACCACCGACCGGCGACTGCCGACGACGTGGTCGCCGAACTCTCCTTCGGCTTCTGGGTGAAGCTGCTGTCCAGGAGGTACGACCGGACCTTCTGGGTCCCGGCCCTCCACCGGGCCTTCCCACGCGGATCGGGACGCCGGGACGACCTGCACCGGCAGTTCACCACCATGATGCTGTTGCGCAACCGCATCAGCCACCACGAACCGATCCACCACCGCCGTCTGGAAGCCGACCACGCGACTCTCTTCCGCCTCCTGGACCTCCTGAACGCCGACCTGTCGGCCGAGGCGAGGCAGCTGGACAGGGTCCCGACCGTACTGAAGCAGCGCCAGGACACCTGCGCCGGCCTGCGCACCCCACAGTTCTGACCGAAGGTGGTGAGCACCATGCCGGAGGGCACCGCACGATTCATCTCCCGTTCCGGCATCGCCAAGCACGCCGGGGTGAGCCGACCCGCCGTCAGCAACTGGGAAAGGCGCCACCCCGACTACCCGAAGCCGGTGCTGGTAGGGGGGGCCGAGTTGTTCGCGGTCGACGAGGTGGCCGCATGGCTGTCGCCACGTGCGATTCCGGCCAATGCACTCAACGCCGACGAGCGCCCCGGAACCACCTACGGCGACCGGTTCCGTCGATCCGCAGGCATCCGCGAAGAGACGGACGCGCCCGACCCCGCGCTGTCGCGTCGCCTGGCGACGGCGCTGCTGGGCCCACTCGGCGAGCCCTGGCGTCATTCGGGCCGGGAATCCCTGTACCTGGAACTCCTCCTGTCACTCGTCTTCGTTCGTGGGTACGCTCCGACCGAGTGGCGGACTGCCACGTATGACCTTCACCACGGGCGAAGCCCGATCTGGAGCCTGGCCCGGATCCGGGCCGACCTGCTCGGGCCGGAGGGCGACGGATGGGTCGGCGAGGCCGACGGGCCTATCACCGATCCCGAGCGATGGTCTCTGGAGAGGGCCGGCCACCTCATCGAGGAGATCACCCACGCACCCCAGGCCGCCGACCTGTTCGGCCTACTGCTCCAGACCGAGACCGAGAAACTCGGACGGCGCGGCGAACAGCTGGTGACTCCGCCGTCCCTGCGTCGGCTCATGGTCGAGTTGGCGGGCGAGCTCCCGCAGCCTTCCGACATCTACGATCCGTTCTGCCGCTCCGGCGAGCTGCTCGTGGAATTCGGCGGCAAGCCAACCGGGCGCGGCCCGACCGTGGACCTGGCCGTCGCCGAGACCCCGAACGAACGGCACCGCCGGATCGCCGCGATGAACCTGATGCTGCACGGCGTTCCGTTCCGGACCGCGATCGAGCCTTACCTGCCCAGCGAACGTGGGCGGACCGGGCCAGTCGCCTACGACCTGGTCCTGACCAATCCACCATTCAGCATGAAGGCCCGCTACGACGCACGTTTCGCCTGGGAGGACTGGCCGTTCGGCACTCCACCGGAGCGTAATGCGGACTTGGGATGGATCCAGCACGCGGTCCGGTCGTTGACCCCCGACGGGCAGGCCATCGTCGTCATGGCCAATGGTGCGGCCTTCCGCGGGGGCAGGGAGCGCGAGATTCGCGCCCGGCTCCTGTCAGCCGGCGTCGTCGAAGGAGTGGTCGCGCTCCCCCCCGGCCTCTTCAGCTCGACGACCATCGGGGTCTGTCTGTGGCTCCTACGCCGCCCCTCCGGGGACTCCCCACCGGACGTGTGGTTCGTCGACGCCCGGGAAGCGGGAGAGATGGACACCCGCACGCTGCGCGTACTGACCGAGACGGACGTGTCGGAGCTGGTCGCCGAGTACCGGGCGTGGCGGCGAGCTCCCCACGAGTTCACCGGAAGCCGCTCCCCTCGCTGGTCGAGCAGCCGCGCCACCTTCGCTGAGATCAAGGCGGCGGACTTCGTACTCGACCCGGCCAGATACATGCACCGGTCCGGCCCCCCGATCGACCTGGCCGCCACCACGGACCGGCTGCACCGGATCCGCGAGGAACTGGCTCGCCTGCACGTGCGAGCCCAGGAAGTGGACCACCAGGTCGCCCGCCTGCTGAACGGAATGCCATGACGTACAGTGCCGAGCAGCCGATCCCGGCCGACTGGACGACCACGGAACTCGGCGAGCTCTGTGAGATCCAGTCCGGCCCCGGCCACCTCACGAATCCGGCGAGCCGCAGCAACGCCGGCATCCCGTTGCTGCGCCCGATGAACATCGGCTACCGGGGGCAGATCGTCCACGCCGATCTCACTTTCCTGCCCCAGGAGGCAGAGTCGAAGGTCGATCAGTACCGCCTGCGGCCGGGCGACATCGTTTGCGCGCGCACGGGAGATCCGGGGCGGGCGGCCCGCATCACCGATGCAGAAGCAGGCTGGCTGTTCAGCGGCAACCTGCTGCGGCTGCGGCTCCGTGCCCCGGAATGGCAGGGGTACCTGCTGCACTACCTGGGCAGTCCCGTGGCCAAGAACTGGTTCGAACAGGCCAGTACGAGCACGGTCGGCATCCCGAGCGTCACGGTGGCGGCCCTCTCCAAGCTGCCGGTGAACCTGCCGCCCCGCGCGCAAGCCGCCGCCATCACGGAGATCCTGGAAGGGCTGTCGGAGAAGATCGCCGTCCACGAAGAGATCGCCCGTACCACCGCAGAGCTGCGCGACCTCATCTCCCCGGCAATGTTCACCGGGGCCATGTCGCCGCACTGGAACTGAGCGCGCCGGTCCTCTCGTCACGCCGCGGCGTCGCCGCCGTCCCAGTCGATGCCGATCTCGGCGAGCCAGCGGCGGTCGGCGGCGTCGGGGGCGGGCGGGGAGGGCGGGCGGGGGATGTTCTGGACCGGACCGAGGCCGTACTTCTCGGCGGCCGCGGTGGCGCGGGCGTCGGGTTCGATGACGCCGACGTGGACGGCGGACTCGTCGCCCGGGTCGAGGACGGTCAGTTCGGGTTCGGGCAGGCGCCGCAGGGTGACGCGGCGTCCGCAGGCGGGGCAGGACCATTCGTCGGCACCCGAGGCCAGGCGGGCGACGAACTTCATCTCGTGGATCACGCGCATGGGCGGCACCCCCTGCAGTAGGGGATGCCCGGGTTCGTGGCAAGTACTCCCCCGGCCTCATGTCGAGGCTGTGCTCATTCCAGGCCGCGCCTATTCCAAGAACAGCCCCCGCGCCGCCGCCGCGTGTTCGACCGCCTCCAACCGGGCCTCCGCGCCGGGGAGTTCGTCGCACATGGTCTGCAGCAGCACCCGGCCGAGCATCATCGGCGCGCAGGCGGTGTCGAAGACCAGCCCGGTGCCGACGGCGGCCGGCAGCATCAGGTCGGAGAGCTTGGCCACCGGCGAGAAGGCGCTGTCGGCCACGGTGAGCACGGTCAGCCCGCACTCCCGGGCCACCACCAGGGCGTCCATCAACTCCCGCGGGTAGCGCGGCAGGGCGAAGCACAGCAGCGCGGTGGCACCCGCCGCGGTGGCCTGTTCCAGCCGGTCGGCGAGCATGCTGCCGCCCTCGTCCAGCAGCCGGACGTCCGGGTGCACCTTGGCCGCGAAGTACGCGAAGCCGCGCGCCTGTGCCGAGGCCGCCCGCAGACCGAGCACCGGCAGCGGGCGGGAGGCGGCGAGCAGCCGGGCGGCCCGGATGATCGGCTCGGGGTCGGCGAGCAGTTCGGCGAGGTGGCGCAGGTGCTCGATCTCGGCCAGCACGGCCTGCTGGTGCTCGTTGCGCACGGCGTCGTCCGGGGTCTCCGGTGCGGCCGGCTCGCCCGCGCCGAGTTCGCGCAGCTGCTTGCGCAGCGCCGGGTAGCCGTCGTACCCGAGGGCGACCGCGAAGCGGGTGACGGAGGGCTGGCTGACCCCGGCGAGTTCGGCGACCTCGACGCTGGACAGGAACGGCGCCTCGCCGGCGTGCCGGACCAGCGAGTGGGCGATCCGCCGCTGGGTGGGCGTCAGCCGGTGCCCCTCGAACAGCTGGAGCAGCCGGGCGGAGGGGCCGACGGTACCGGCCTCGTCGGTGGCGGTCATCAGCTCTACCTCCGGATGCGAGCGTTCGGAACGACGACTGTGCAGCAGCGCGCCGCCCCTGGCAAAGACGTCTCGTACGGCGGGACGTCGCACGGACGTCCCCATGATCGGGCACCGGGCCGGGGGCCGGGCACCGGCCTCGGGGTAACCCTGATTTCTCCCTGACCCCGCCCGGATTCCCCCCGCGAACGGATGGACCGGGCCGGCCGGCGGCCCCACGCTACTGGCATGGACACTCGCCAGGACGAACTTCGGCGCGACCTCGACGCCACCCTGCAGGCCCGCAAGGAGCTCGGCAAGGAGTACGAGGAGGAGCTCGTCGACTCCTTCATGAAGCGCCTCGACGCCCGCCTGGACGCCCGGGTGGAGCGTTCGGTGGCCGCACGGCTGGACGACTACGAGCCCGACCACCGCGACCGGGACAGGGACCGGAGCCGGCGCCACCACCACCGCGGCTGGGCCCCTGGCCGGGCCGGCAACCGGATGGCGGTGGTCTCGCTGGCCTTCGGCATCCCGCTGACCGCGATCGCGAGCAACCCCGGCAGCGGTGGCTTCGCCGGCCTGCTCGCCTGCTGGGCGGGCATCGTCGGGGTCAACTTCGCCGCGGCCCTGGGCAACCGCCGCGACCGGGACGAGCGCCGGACGCGGGGCGACTGGGACTGAGCCCCGGCCGCCCCGCGTCCGGGACAACTCAGGCCAGCGGGCCGGTGACCCGCTCGACCGCCCGCACCAGGTCCCCGGAGGCGACCAGCGCGGCGGCGGCCTCCAGGTCCGGCGAGAGGAAGCGGTCGCGGCCGGCGCCGCCGACCCCCGCCTCACGGGCGGCGGCCATCGCGGCCGCGGTGGCCGGGGCCAGCCCGCCCGAGGCGTCGGCCTGCTGACGGATCTCCAGCGCGCGGGCTGCGGCGGTCAGTTCGACGGCGAGGATGCGGCCGAGGTTCTCGACGGCCTGGCGCAGCTTGCGGGCGGCCGACCAGCCCATCGACACGTGGTCCTCCTGCATCGCGGAGGACGGGATCGAGTCGACCGAGGCCGGGACGGCGAGCCGCTTGTTCTCGCTGACCAGCGCCGCCTGGGTGTACTGGGCGATCATCAGGCCGGAGTCCACGCCCGGGTCGTCGGCCAGGAAGGCCGGCAGGCCGTGCGAGCGGGCCTTGTCGAGCAGCCGGTCGGTGCGGCGCTCGGAGATCGAGCCGAGGTCGGCGGCGGCGATGGCGAGGAAGTCCAGCACGTACGCCACCGGCGCACCGTGGAAGTTGCCGTTGGACTCCACCCGGCCGTCCGGCAGCACCACCGGGTTGTCCACCGAGGCGGCGAGCTCGCGCGAGGCGACCAGCTGGGCGTGCGCCAGGGTGTCCCGGCCGGCCCCGGCGACCTGCGGGGCGCAGCGGATCGAGTAGGCGTCCTGGACTCGCGGCGCGTCGTCCTGGTGGTGGCCGGTGAGGCCGGAGCCCTTGAGCACGGCGAGCATGTTGGCGGCGCTGAGCGCCTGGCCCGGGTGCGGGCGTATCGGGGCGTGCAGCTCGGGGGCGAGCACCTTGTCGGTGCCGAGCAGCGCCTCCAGGGTCATCGCGGCGGTAATGTCGGCGGTGGTGAACAGGCGCTGCAGGTCGGCGATGGCCATCACGAGCATGCCGAGCATGCCGTCGGTGCCGTTGATGAGGGCCAGGCCCTCCTTCTCCAGCAGCTCGACCGGCTCGATCCCGGCGGCGGCCAGCAGCTCGGCGACGGGCTTCTCCACACCGTCCGGGGCGGTGGCGGTGCCCTCGCCCATCAGCACCAGGGCGCAGTGCGACAGCGGCGCGAGGTCGCCGGAGCAGCCGAGCGAGCCGAACTCGCGCACCACCGGGGTGATGCCCGCGTTGAGCAGGGCGGCCATGGTCTGGGCGACCAGCGGGCGGACGCCGGTGCGGCCGGAGGCCAGCGTCTTCATCCGGAGGAACATCAGCGCGCGGACCACCTCGCGCTCGACCGCCGGGCCCATGCCGGCCGCGTGCGAGCGGACCAGCGAGCGCTGCAGCTGGGCACGCAGCTCGGGGCTGATGTGCCGGACGGCGAGCGCGCCGAAGCCGGTCGACACGCCGTAGACGGGGCGCGGCTCGGCCGCGAGGGCGTCGATCCGCGCGCGGGCGGCCGCCATCTCGGCGAGCGCGTCGGGACCGATCTCGACCCGGGCGTTGCCCCGGGCGACGGCCAGCACGTCCTCCGCACTGACGTCGGCCTTACCGACCTGGACCAGCGGAGCGTCGGGGGCCACAGCACTGTGCATATCCATATACACAATCACATCAGGTGAATGGAGATATGACAACAGCTGCCCACCATCCGATCCGGATTCTCCGATGCCCGGATCCGTGCCGCACCCCCGGGGGTCCACTCCCCCCCGGGGGGCCGCTCCCAGCGACTAACCCTTCAGCTCGGCCTCGATCAGGTCCACTGCCCGCACGGTGCCACCCTCGGCCCGGCCCGCGGCGGACAGCACCGCCAGCCGCTCGGCCACCGCCGGATCGTCGACCAGCTCCAGCAGCGCGGCGCGCAGCGCCTCCGCGGTGGCCTGCTCGGTGTCCAACCGGCGCGCCACGCCGAGGCCGACCAGCGCGTCCGCGTTGGCGAACTGGTCGACAGCCTGCGGCACGGCGATCATCGGCACCGCGTGGAACAGCCCCTCGCTGGAGCCGCCCATGCCCGCGTGGGTGACGAAGGCGTCCGCCTGGGCGAGCACCGACAGCTGCGGCACCCACCGGTGCACCTCCACGGTGTCCGGCACCTCGCCCAGCGCCGCCAGGTCGGTGTGCCGGCCTATCTGCAGCACGGTGTGCCAGCCCGGCAGGTCGCCGAAGGCCTCGATGCACGCCCGGTAGAACGCGGGCTGGTTGGTGTAGGCCGAGCCCAGCGAGACCAGCAGCACCTTCTCGGCGCCCGCCGGGCGCTCCCACCGCCCCTGGTGGGCACGGTCGCCGAAGCAGGGCCCGACGAAGCTGACCCGCCGCTCGTCCACCCGGTCCGCGTTGGGCTGGAGCGCCCGCGGGACGAGCGCGATGCACCGCTCGGGGCGGTTCTTGAAGGCCTCGACGTCCCGCTGCACCGCGCCGGCCCCGGCCAGCCAGTCGGCGAACCGCCGGTGGTGCTCGGGGCCGCCGGGGCCACTGCGGATCGCCTCGAAGACCTCGGCCAGGTCCTCTTCGCCGCCGTCCCAGCCGACGAAGCTGGAGGACAGCTGCACCACCGGCACGCCCAGCCGTTCGCCGAGCGCCCGCCCGGCGAAGCCCGCGATGTCGTAGAGCACCAGGTCGGGGTGGTCGTCCTCGAAGGCCTCCAGCAGGGCGGACCACATCGACAGCGCGTCGTCCAGGAACACCTCCTGGATCGCCACCGGGTCCTCCGGCCAGCCGGCCGGGTCGTCGGTGAGCGGCAGCGCGGTCGCGTACGGGACGAAGGACGCGCCGGTGGACTCGACGATCTCACGGAAGGACGGGTCGTTGACGTAACTGACCCGGTACCCCCGGGCGACCAGCTCGGTGATCACGGCGAGGCTGGGGTTGACGTGCCCGTGCGCCGGAACGGAGACCATCAGGATGTGTGCGGGGCGGTTCATGTGCACCTCCGGGGAAAGCGATGAAGACGAGACGTTCCGTCTCGCAGGAACGGTAAGACAATACGTCTCGTCTCGTCATCTCGCATAGACTTTTCCCATGGCCTCCAGAACCGCCCCCGACCCCGCCCGCCGCAGCGAACGCGCCCGCGCCGCCGTCCTCACCGCCGCCGCCGAGCTCGTCGCCGAAGTCGGCTACGGCAAGCTGACCATCGAGGCGATCGCCGCCCGGGCCGGCGTCGGCAAGCAGACCATCTACCGGTGGTGGCCCTCAAAGGGCGCCGTGGTCTTCGACGCCTTCCTCGCCGTCAACCAGCACGAGGGCGGCCTCGCCCTCCCCGACACCGGCGACCTCGCCGCCGACCTGCGGGCCGTCCTGCGCCCCACCAGCGACGAACTCACCGACCCGCGCGCCGACCGCACCTATCGCGCCATCATCGCCGAGCTCCTCAACGACCCGGTGCTGCACTCCGAGTACCGCACCCGCCTGCTGGACCCGCTACTGGAAGTCACCCGCGACCGCCTCCGGGCCGCCCGCGAGGCCGGCCAACTCGCCCCCGACGCCGACCTCGACCTCGCCGTCGAACTGGTCTACGGACCGCTCTACTACCGCTGGCAGTACCGGCTCGGCCCGCTCACCCACGAGCACGCGGACCGCCTGGTCGACGCCGCCCTACGGGCCCTCAACCACCCTGCCGCCAACGGGACCTCCGACGCCTGACCGCGTACACCGCGAGTACCACCAACAGCACGACCAGCAGCACGGCGAAGGCGAGCCAGCCGAAAACCGCGTCGAGCGCCCGGCCGACCACGCTGCGCCGGGTCTTGCGCTTGTGCCGCGAGGACGCGTGGGTGATCTGATGCGCCCGCAGCCCGACCCGCGCCGTCCGCACAGCCGCCGGACCGGTCGCCCCCGCCGACGCCGTACCGACCTGCCCCGCCGCCCGCACCACCGGCACCACTCGCACCACCGGCACCGCCGACGCGGGCCCGGCCCCCGCCACCCCGCCGCCCAGCACCAGCACCCCGGTCACCGCCGCACCCACCAGCCGTCCGCCCATGGTCACCCCCTGCTCCCCGGTCCAGCCCCGACACCATCCCACCCCGCCCCCCCACCAGGACACCCCGTACCCTCAACCGCGACCCAGCCGCGACACCCCGGTCACCGAACCGGCACATCCCCCTCCGTGGGCGCGCGGGCAACGCCCCGCGCGCCCACCAAGCACCCCCCACCCCTCTCACCCGACCAAGGCGAGAGGGACGCGCTGCGGGAGGGGCGGTGGAGGGGGTGGCTGCGGAAGGGGGCGTTGCGGGCGAGCGGCCACCCCCGGAACCGTCCCGGCGCCACCCACTCTCCCGAGAGCCCCCACCCCCAACAACAACCCCCGCCGTCACATCACCGGCGGCGAGGCCGCCCCCGCCAGGGCGACCGCCACCAGCGCCCGCATCGCGCAGGCCGCCTGGCCGAGCGGCAGGGTGGCGTCGTCGGCGAACAGCTCGACCAGCCAGCCGCCCGCCGGGTTCTGGCCGCCCGCCGCGACCATGCCGCGGTAGCCGGAGACGACGAGCATCGCCTCCTCCGCCGGGTCGTTGCCCGCCGCGCCCGCCCGCAGCGCGAAGGCGCCGCCGCGGACGGCGCGGCGGGTCATCGGGTAGTGGCGGAGGTCGAAGACGGCGTCGGGTGCCTCGATCTGGGCGCGCTGGGTCTCGGCGCGGGTGCTGCTGGGGCCGCTGGTCATCCGGTAGACGGCGTGCTGGGAGGTGCGCATCAGGTGGGAGCCCGGCGGGACGTACGAGACCCACCAGCCGACGGCGTCGAGCAGCCGGGCGGAGGTCTCGGCGACGACGACCAGTTTGCCGAGGGTGTCGGCGGGGTGGACGGCCCGGGCGGCCGAGGCCTGGTCGAGGGCCGAGAGCACGGCGGTGAGCAGCTGCCCCGGGTCGGCGCTGTGGGCGGCGCCGCGGAAGCGCCGCCGGTCGGCCGCACCGGCCCGGCCGCCGGGGCCGCGCCGGCCGTCGGCGCGGTGGTGGGGGTCGGCGGCGTCGGCGAGCAGCACGGTGGGATCGGGCGAGAAGCCGGGGCCGTGGCTACGCCCGGCGACCACCGGGTGGGCGGCGCGGGCGGCCTTGGCGCGGTACTGGGCGGCGTCGGCGAGCCGGAAGAGCCGGTCGGGGGTGGTGACCGGGCCGATGGAGTCCCCGGTGGAGGCGACGCCGCAGGCGACACCCTCGCCCTCGGACAGGGCGAGCGCCCGCGCGCACAGTTCCTCGGCGACGGCGACCACCTCGTCGGCCTTCTGCCCCTCCGCGAGCAGGCAGAACTCGTCGCCGCCGAGCCGGGCGGCGAGGCTGCCGGGCAGTTTGGCGGCGGCCAGGGACAGCTGGTGGGCGAAGCGCTCCAGGAGCCGGTCGCCCATCTCGTGGCCGAGCTGGTCGTTGACCCGCTTCAGCCCGTTGACGTCGCAGACCACCAGCGAGACCACGGTGTTGTCCCGGTTGTGCGCCTCCAGCGCGCTCTCCAGCCGGGCGTCGACGGCGCGCCGGTTGGCGAGGCCGGTGAGCGGGTCGGAGAAGGCGAGTTTGCGCAGGTCGGCGAGGCGCTCGGTCTGGGCGAGCCCGGCGGAGACCTGGGCGGCGAGCAGGGTCGCGTAGTCGGCGTCGGCCTCGGTGAACCCGGGCATCCCGGTCGACCGGGCGAGGTACAGCTCTCCCCAGGCCTGTCCGTGCAGCACGATCGGCGCGACCACGCAGCAGGCCCGGCCGCGCCGGCGCAGCGCGGCGGCGCGTTCCTGGCAGTACGCGCCGGCGGTCGGGTGGATGTGCCCGGTGTACGGCTCGTCGTTCTCGGCGGTCTGCAGCCAGGCGCGCGGCAGCCGTCCGGTGCTCCAGCGCTCCTCCAGGTAGGTGACGATCTCCGGGAAGTCCGCGACCGGGTACGACTCGTCCTCGGGCAGTTCCTCCTCGCCGGGCGCGAGCTCGCCGTGGTTGACCAGCACCCGGAGCCGGCCGGACTCGCGGTCCCATACGGAGACGGCGGCCATGGTCGCGCCGAGCGCCTCGGTGGCCCGGGCGGCGGCGGCGCGGACGGCCTCCAGCGGGGTGAGCGCCCCGGCCATGTCCTGGGCGAGTTCGACCACCGACTGCAGCCGCAGGTCGGGCAGCGGGTCGGAGCGGTGCGGGCCATCGCAGTCGCAGCCGCGGTCCGTCATGATCGCCTCACTGCTCACCGGCTCGCCTCGCTCCCTGTGCTCGGTCCTGCCGGACCCCCACCGGTCGGCCGCACCCGTCCGGCCGCTTGCACCAAGACTATGGCGATTTCGTTCGGTTATGCCCCGTTTGCCCGGATGGACCCGCACCCGACGGTACGGCTTTCAACCGTTCGGCACCCGTCCGAGGGCCCGGGAACCCGGCCGACGAAGAGCCCTGTGCGCGCCACCCGCTACTCGGCCTTCGTCCGCCGCGACAGCAGCCACGGCTCCACCAGCCCCAGCCCCCGCACCGGCCGCCGCCACATCGGCTGCAGGTGGAACCGCGCCCCCGTGTCCGGCGCGGGCACCGGCAGCCCGGAGGCGGGCATCCCGGCCGCCACCGACAGCGCCTCCGCCAGGCCGGGCCCCTCCGACTCGGCCGGACCGACGCTGCCGTGCTGCTCCAGCGCCGCGGCGAACTCCCCGTCGATCAGCACCGCGTCCTTGGGCGCGATCGAGGTGAGCCGGCTGGCCAGGTTGACCGTGGTGCCGAAGACGTCGCCCATCCGCTGGGTCACCGTCCCGAAGGCCATGCCGACCCGCAGCGCGGGGATGGTGTCGTCCTCGGCCAGCGCCTCGATCAGGCTGAGCGCGATCTCGGCGGCGGTGGACGGGTCCTCGGTGACGTAGAGGATCTCGTCGCCGAGGGTCTTGATGACCCGGCCGCCCTGTCCGGCGATCAGGTCCGAGCAGGTGTTCTCGAAGGTCTCGACCAGCTCGCCGAGCTCCTCCTCCTCCAGCCGCCGCGACAGCCGGGTGAAGCCGACCAGGTCCGCGAAGCCGACGGCGAGCCGGCCGCTGGTGATCTCGTTGTCCTCGGCGGCCTGCACCACCCGGCCGGTGACGGCGGCCAGCTGGCGCCGCCAGACGTACACCAGGAACTGCTCCAGCTCCGGCAGCAGCAGCTCGACCAGCGGGTACGCGACGTCGGCGCGGGTCAGCCCGGGTTCGGCGGACTGGGTGAGGTTCTCCAGGAAGGTGTCCATCTGCCAGCCGGCCAGCCGGGCCGTGGTCTGGCCGGTGGAGCGGGCCACCTGGATCGCCATCGACTCGCTGAGCAGCCCGGACTCGACCAGGCCGGCCAGGCGCCGCAGCGCGATCACGTCGCCGTCGGTGAGCGCCCGGGACTGGCCGATGTCGGGGAAGCCCATGGCGCGCCAGAACCGGGTGGCCAGCTCCATCGGGACGTCGGCGGCGCGCGCGGCCTGGTACGGGGTGTAACGGCGTGGCGCGTCCAGGATCAGGCGTTCCAGTTCGAGCGCGACCGTGGGGTCGTGGTTGCCCGCCGTCCCGCTGCTGCCGTCCTCTGCCACCGGTCCGTCCCCGTGCGGTTGCCGCACTTGCCTCGTGTCCTACCTGTCCGGGCGCACCGTCCGCCACCCGGGCGGACAGTGGCGCGCCTCACACCGCTGCCAGGTGGAATGTTCGCACGGAATCGCGTGATCCGGAGCATCCGCCCGAGTCAAGGAGAGGTGAAGACTGCCGTTCAGCGCGGCTCGGGGCGGACGTGCACCACGTCCCCCGCCCCGACCGCCCGGCGTGCGCCGTCGGCCGTACGGACCACCAGCCGGCCGTCCCCGTCGATCGCCACCGCCTCGCCGACCAGCTCGTGGTCGCCGGGCAGGTGCACCCTCACCTGGCGGCCGAGCGTGCTGCAGCGGTCCACGTACGCGCGCAGCAGGTCGCTGGCGTGCGGGTCCCCGGCCGCCGCCGTCCACTCGCCGTACAGCCCGGCGAACTCGCGCAGCAGGGCGCGCAGCAGGACGGACCGGTCGGTGGTCGAGGCGCCGGCCAGGGCGAGCGAGCCGGCGGTGGGGACGGGCAGCTCGGCGGCGCGCAGCGAGACGTTCAGGCCCATCCCGACCACCACCGCACCGCCGCTGAGCTCGGTGAGGATGCCGCCGAGCTTGCGCTCCGTGCCGTCGATCACCGCCTGGAGGTCGTTGGGCCACTTCAGCCCGACCTCGACCCCCGCCACCCGGTCCAGGGTGCTGGCGGCGGCCACCCCGACCAGGATCGGCAGCCAGCCGTACCGCTCGACCGGCACCTCCTCGGGGCGCAGCAGGAAGGACAGGAACAGCCCGGAACGGGCCGGGGCGGTCCACTGCCGGTCCAGCCGGCCGCGCGCGGCGCTCTGCGCCTCGGCGACCAGCACCGCGCCCTGCGGCGCGCCGGCCCGGGCCCGCTCGGCGAGGTCGCTGTTGGTCGAGCCGGTCTCGGCGACGACGTCCAGCGAGGTCCAGAGCCCGCCCGGCACGACCAGGTCGCGGCGCAGCACCTCCTGGTCCAGCGGCGGCCGGTCCAGGTCGGTCCAGGGGGACGGTCCGGTACGGCCGAAGCCGCGCAGTCCACTGCGGCGGGGGGTCTCGGGTGTCATGGTGGCAACCCTAGGACCAGCCCGGGCCACGGGCAGGACGGACCCGCAGAGGCGCAGTCCGCACCATCGTCCCGCAGAACGCTCGTTGACACACTGTGTCGATGACCATAACGCCAGGACATGACGGATCGCCCGGCGCGCTGGCTACGCTACGCAGCGGTAGTTCGCAGCGCCGCCCTGCCCTCCTGCGCGGGCCCCGTCTCCGGCCCGCGCGCACTCGAACAGGTCGCGGCCGATGATCAGGGAGAGCCACCGGATGACCGAGGCGCCGTACGACCCCCACACCACCGCCGGCAAGCTCGCCGACCTGCGGCGCAGGCTGGACGAGGCGGTGCACTCCGGCTCCGCCAAGGCCGTGGAGAAGCAGCACGCCAAGGGCAAGCTGACCGCCCGTGAGCGGGTCGTCGAGCTGCTGGACGAGGACTCCTTCGTCGAGTTCGACGAGTTCGCCCGGCACCGCTCGACCAACTTCGGCCAGGAGAGGAACCGGCCCTACGGCGACGGCGTGGTGACCGGCTACGGCACCGTCGACGGCCGTCAGGTCGCGGTCTTCGCCCAGGACTTCACCGTCTTCGGCGGCTCGCTCGGCGAGGTCTTCGGCGAGAAGATCGTCAAGGTGATGGACTTCGCGCTGAAGACCGGCTGCCCGGTCATCGGCATCAACGACTCCGGCGGCGCCCGTATCCAGGAGGGCGTGGTCTCGCTCGGCCTGTACGGCGAGATCTTCCGCCGCAACGTGCACGCCTCGGGCGTCATCCCGCAGATCTCGCTGATCATGGGCCCCTGCGCGGGCGGCGCGGTCTACTCCCCCGCGATCACCGACTTCGTGGTGATGGCCGACCGGACCTCGCACATGTTCATCACCGGACCGGACGTGATCAAAACCGTGACCGGCGAGGACGTCGGCATGGAGGAGCTGGGCGGCGCCCGGACCCACAACACCAAGTCCGGCAACGCCCACTACCTGGCGACGGACGAGAAGGAGGCGGTCGAGTACGTCAAGAGCCTGCTCTCGTACCTGCCGTCCAACAACCTGAGCGACCCGCCGTCCTACCCCGAGCAGGCCGACCTCACCGTCACCGACGAGGACCTCGAACTCGACGTCATCGTGCCGGACTCGGCGAACCAGCCGTACGACATGCACAAGGTGATCGAGCACGTCCTCGACGACGGCGAGTTCCTGGAGACCCAGCCGCTGTTCGCGGGCAACATCATCACCGGCTTCGGCCGGGTCGAGGGCCAGTCGGTGGGCATCGTCGGCAACCAGCCGATGGACCTGGCCGGCTGCCTGGACATCAACGCCAGCGAGAAGGCCGCGCGCTTCATCCGCACCTGCGACTCCTTCAACATCCCGGTGCTGACCTTCGTCGACGTGCCCGGCTTCCTGCCCGGCACCGAGCAGGAGTGGAACGGCATCATCCGCCGCGGCGCCAAGCTGATCTACGCCTACGCCGAGGCCACCGTCCCGCTGATCACCGTGATCACCCGCAAGGCCTTCGGCGGCGCGTACGACGTCATGGGCTCCAAGCACCTGGGCGCCGACCTCAACCTGGCCTGGCCGACCGCCCAGATCGCGGTGATGGGCGCGCAGGGCGCGGTCAACATCCTGCACCGCCGGGAGATCGCCGAGGCCGAGGCGGCCGGCACCGCCGACGAGAAGCGGGCCGAGCTGATCGCCTCGTACGAGGACACCCTGCTCAACCCGTACCTGGCCGCCGAGCGCGGCTACGTCGACGCGGTGATCGCCCCGAGCGAGACCCGTCGGCACATCGTCCGGGGCCTGCGGGCGCTGCGCGGCAAGCGCGAGGTGCTGCCGCCCAAGAAGCACGGCAACATCCCCCTGTAGGCACCATCCCTCTCGGGAGAGAACCAGCCATGTCCCCGATCCACGTGCTGCACGGGCAGCCGACCCCCGAGGAGCTCGCCACCGTCCTGGCGGTGGTCCAGGCCCGGGCCGCCGCCGCGCAGGCCGCCGCCGAGGCGGCGCGCCTGGCCGGCGCCGGCCCGGCCTCCCCCTGGAACGACCGCTCCCGCCTGCTCCGCCCCGCCGTCCGCCCGGGCGTCAACGCCTGGCGGACGTCCGGCTGGGCGCACTAGCCGGCCAGGAGCCGCTCCGGCCCGGAGTGGGAAGCCGGCCCGTCCGGCTTCCCACTCCGGGCCGCTCCACGCCCCCGTCCCGCCGCCTGTTCTGCCCGAAACCTGAGTACGGATACTCAGGCGTCCGGGCCCGCCCGCACCGCACTCTGGACGGGTGCTCTGGTCAGACCCCGAGGACGGGCCCTCGCCCGAGGCCCGTCGCATGCAGCAGCGGATGCAGCGGGCCGGCAAGGTGCTCGCCGCCATCGTGCTGGTGGGCTCCGTGCTGATCATGATCTCCCGGTTCTTCATCTGAGCCGTTTCACCCGAACGGCGGATGGGGCACCCCCTACCCTGGTGGGCATGACCGACCAGCGCGCCCTCGTCCTCGCCTCCGCCTCCCCCGCCCGCCTCGGGCTGCTGCGCCAGGCGGGGCTCGACCCCCGCGTGGTGGTCAGCGGCGTCGACGAGGACGCGATCAGTGCCGCCACCCCCGGAGAGCTCGCCCTCGTCCTGGCCGAGGCCAAGGCGAAGGCCGTCGCCGCCGGGCTGACCGACGGCGAGCTGGTGATCGGCTGCGACTCCGTCCTGGAGCTGGACGGCCGGGCCCTCGGCAAGCCCGCCGACGCCGCCGAGGCGCTGGCCCGCTGGCAGTCCATGCGCGGCCGCGACGGGGTGCTGCGCACCGGCCACTGCGTGATCGACACCGCGACCGGGAAGCAGGCCTCGGCGACCGCCTCCACCACCGTCCGCTTCGGCACCCCCGACGACGAGGAGGTGGCCGCCTACGTCGCCTCCGGTGAGCCGCTGCACGTGGCCGGGGCGTTCACCCTGGACGGCCGCTCGGCGCCCTTCGTCGACGGCATCGACGGCGACCCGGGCAACGTCATCGGCCTGTCCCTGCCGCTGCTGCGCCGCCTGCTCGCCGAGCTGGACCTGCGCATCACCGATCTGTGGACCTGAGCCGCGTTCCCCGGGACCGCGCGACCCGCTCCCGGCCCGATCCGTGGACCAATCAACCTGCCGCACCCGCCCGTTGGCCCTCTAAGCTGACGAGCGTTTCGAGCGGGGAGGGAACGCGGCGATGACCGACAGCGTGCTCAACGTGGTGCTGGGCCTGGTGGCCAGCGCCATCAGCGCCGGCCTCGGCTGGCTCGCGCAGGCCCTGCGGCGGAGACGGCGGCTGGAGCGGGTCCGAGCGTTCTTCGGCATGCCGCCCGGGGGCGAGTGCCTGCTGGTGGTGAACCGGCACACCGCCTCGACCAGTGGCAAGAGCGTCTCGCGCAACGATGTGTTCGCCCTCATGGAGCTGGCCGCGCTGATCAAGGAGTGCGGGGCCCAGGCCGACCTGGTCGGCCACGAGGACGTCCGCCAGGGCCTGGGCCACAGGGCCGAGTTCTGCCTCGGCGGCCCGTCCAGCAACGACCGGACGGCGGCGCACCTGGCCTCCTGGCTGCCCGGGGTGACCTTCACGGATGTGGGCGGTAGCGCCCCGGAGCTGTCGCTCGCGGTGGGCGGCGAGGAGTACCGGTACGAGCCCGGGTCCGCGCCCTCCGGTGGCCAGGCCTTCGCCCTGCTCGCCCGGCTGCACCCGTCGCCCGACGGCCGGCCCGCCTTCCTGGTGTCCGGGCAGACCGCGGTCTCCAATCACGCCGCCGTGCGCTTCCTGGTCGCCAACCACCGTCGACTCGCCCGGCAGTACGGCGGGACCGGCACCTTCGCCCTCGTCCTGCGGATCGTCAACCCGAAAGCGTACGGGCCGGACGTGGTGGAGCTCGCCGCCGACGTGACCGCCGAGGCGATGCGGCGCCCCGCGGCCGCCTCGACCGCGGCTTAAGCGGGCTGCGGGAAGGTGTGTTCCATGACACCGTCCCGCCACGCCGCCGGACGGTCACCGACCGTCGACCGCCTCGGCCGCACCGCACCGGCCGCGACCTGCGCAGTCGTCGACGGACCGTGATCGGGGCCCGATTTCTCATCACCGAGCGTGTGGGATAGTTCACAACCTGGGGCTACTCGCCGGTACTGCCCAGGAATCCATAAACTCAACGAGGTTCAAGAAGGGAGCCACAGTGCGCAAGGTGCTCATCGCCAACCGCGGGGAAATCGCCGTCCGCGTCGCCCGGGCCTGCTCGGACGCCGGTATCACCAGCGTCGCCGTCTACGCCGAGCCGGACCGGGATGCGCTGCACGTCCGCGCGGCCGACGAGGCTTACGCGCTGGGCGGTGACACCCCCGGCACCAGTTACCTGGACATCGCCAAGGTCCTCAAGGCCGCCGAGGACTCCGGCGCCGACGCCGTCCACCCCGGCTACGGGTTCCTGTCGGAGAACGCCGAATTCGCCCAGGCCGTCATCGACGCGGGCCTGACCTGGATCGGCCCGCCGCCGCAGGCCATCCGGGACCTCGGCGACAAGGTCACCGCCCGTCACGTAGCCCAGCGCGCCGGCGCCCCGCTGGTGGCCGGCACCCCGGACCCGGTCTCGGGTGCCGACGAGGTCGTCGCGTTCGCCCGGGAGCACGGCCTGCCGGTCGCCATCAAGGCGGCCTTCGGCGGCGGCGGCCGCGGCCTCAAGGTCGCCCGCACCCTGGAGGAGATCCCGGAGCTGTACGACTCCGCGGTGCGCGAGGCGGTCGCCGCCTTCGGCCGCGGCGAGTGCTTCGTCGAGCGCTACCTGGACAACCCGCGGCACGTGGAGACCCAGTGCCTCGCGGACAAGCACGGCAACGTGGTGGTCGTCTCCACCCGTGACTGCTCGCTGCAGCGCCGCCACCAGAAGCTGGTCGAGGAGGCGCCCGCGCCGTTCCTGACCGAGGCGCAGAACGCCGAGCTGTACCGCGCCTCCAAGGCCATCCTCAAGGAGGCCGGCTACGAGGGCGCCGGGACCTGCGAGTTCCTGGTCGCGCTGGACGGCACGATCTCCTTCCTGGAGGTCAACACCCGCCTGCAGGTGGAGCACCCGGTCACCGAGGAGGTCACCGGGATCGACCTGGTCCGCGAGATGTTCCGGATCGCCGACGGCGAGGAGCTCGGCTACGGCGACCCCGAGGTGCGCGGCCACTCCTTCGAGTTCCGCATCAACGGCGAGGACCCGGGCCGCAACTTCCTGCCCGCCCCCGGCACGGTGACGCTGTTCGCCCCGCCGTCCGGCCCGGGCGTGCGCCTGGACTCCGGCGTGGAGAGCGGCTCGGTCATCGGCCCGGCCTGGGACTCGCTGCTGGCCAAGCTGATCGTCTCCGGCCGCGACCGCAAGCAGGCCCTGGAGCGGGCCAGGCGCGCGCTGAACGAGTTCAAGGTCGAGGGCATGGCCACCGCCATCCCGTTCCACCAGGCGGTCGTCACCGACCCGGCGTTCGCGCCCGAGGTGCACGGCAGCGACGGACCGTTCAAGATCTACACCCGCTGGATCGAGACCGAGTTCGACAACACCATCCCGGCGTTCGTCGGCGGGGCCGGCGAGGCCGAGGAGGCCGAGACCCGGGAGACCGTGGTCGTCGAGGTCGGCGGCAAGCGGATCGAGGTCTCGCTGCCGTCCTCGCTGGGCGTCTCCACGGCCCCCGCGGCCGGTGCGACGGGTGCGGCCAAGGCCAAGCGCCGGGTGGGCGCCAAGAAGGCCGGTTCGGCCCTCAGCGGTGACACCCTGGCCTCGCCGATGCAGGGCACCATCGTCAAGGTCGCCGTCGAGGAGGGCCAGGTCGTCGCCGAGGGCGAGCTGATCGTGGTCCTGGAGGCGATGAAGATGGAGCAGCCGCTGAACGCCCACAAGGCGGGCACCGTCGTCGGCCTCAAGGCCGAGGTGGGCGGGAGCGTCAGCAGCGGCGCCGCGCTCTGCGAGATCAAGGACTGACCCGATCGGGCCGACGCGGATCAGGTCCTGACACCGCGTCCGTCAATTCTCGAACGGTCCGTACTCCCTTCGAAGGAGTACGGACCGTTCGGGTTTCCGGGCTCAACGCCCGCGCGGCAGGCCCATCTCGGCCAGCCGGACCGGCATCCCGCCCGGGCCCACCGGCCCGCCGTGGGTACCGGGACGGCGCTGGCCGGGCAGCGGGGCACCACCGGGCGGCGGGACGGGCCGACGGCCCACCGGACCGGGCTGGGTCTGGTGCACCGGGCCGCTGCCGGTGCCGTGCACCGGGGCGTCGCCGCCGGAGGCGACGCCGAGCGGGGCGAGGTCGATCTGCACCCCGCAGTCGGCGAGCGCGTCCAGCTCGCGGGCGGTGGCGTCGTCCGCGGTGGCCTGCTCGTCGGTGACCAGCCGGGTGATGGTCTCGGTGGCGACCGTCTGGAACATGCCGGCCGCGCCGAGCTTGGTGTGGTCGGCGAGGACGATGACCTCGGCGGCCGCCAGCACCATTGCCCGGTCCACGCTCGCGGACAGCATGTTCGCGGTCGACAGCCCGCGCTCGGCGGTCAGCCCGCTGCCGGAGATGAAGGCCTTGGTGACCCGCAGCCCCTGCAGCGACTGCTCGGCACCGCTGCCCACCAGGGCGTAGTTGGAGCCGCGCAGGGTACCGCCGGTCATCACCACCTCGACCCGGTTGGCGTGCGCCAGCGCCTGGGCGACCAGCAGCGAGTTGGTGACCACGGTCAGCCCGGGCACCCGGGCCAGCCGGCGGGCCAGTTCCTGGGTGGTGGTGCCGGCGCCTACCACCACCGCGTCGCCCTCCTCCACCAGTCCGGCGGCGAGGTCCGCGATGGCGCTCTTCTCCGCCGCGGACAGATGGGTCTTCTGCGGGTAGCCGGGTTCGCGGCTGAAGCCGCCGGGGAGCACCGCGCCGCCGTGCCGGCGGTCGAGGAGCCCTTCTGCCTCCAGCGCCCGTACGTCGCGGCGCACGGTCACTTCGGAGGTCTGGACGACGCGGGCCAACTCCCGGAGCGAGACGGCTCCGTTGGCGCGCACCATTTCGAGGATCAATTGGCGACGTTCTGCTGCAAACACAGAACCGACGGTAACCTGCGTGACCGTCTGCTTTCAGGCGTTTGCAGCTGGTAGCGGGAATTGCTCACGCAAGAGCGGCGCGTGACCGTACAATACGCGCCGCCGACCACCCGGAACCGCGCCCGCCGTCCGGGTGATGATCATGCCTGCGCGAAGGGCGGCCACCGATCGGCGGCCGCCCCAACTGTGCGCTCCGGGCTCAGGATTCGCCGGCGGACCGCTTGCGGATGTGCAGCTGCCGGGCGGCCTCGGCGGTCGAGCCGGAGACCGACGGGTAGACGGTGAAGGCGCTGGCCACCTGTTCGACCGTCAGATTGGCGTCCACCGCCAGCGCGATCGGGTGGATCAGCTCGCTGGCCCGCGGGGCGACGACCACGCCGCCGACCACGATGCCGGTGCCCGGACGGCAGAACAGCTTCACGAAGCCGTCCCGGATGCCCTGCATCTTCGCCCGCGGGTTGCCGCGCAGCGGCAGCTTGACCACGACGGCGTCCATCTTGCCGCACTCCACGTCGGCCGCGGTGTAACCGACGGTGGCGATCTCCGGGTCGGTGAAGACGTTGGAGGCCACGGTCTTCAGGTTCAGCGGCTGCACCGCGTCACCGAGCGCGTGGTACATCGCGATCCGGCCCTGCATGGCCGCCACCGAGGCGAGCATGAAGACGCCGGTGCAGTCGCCGGCCGCGTAGACGCCCGGGGCGCTGGTGCGGGAGACCCGGTCGACCTGGATCTGGCCCCAGTCGTTGAGCTTGACCCCGGCCTCCTCCAGGCCCATGTCCGCGGTGTTGGGGATCGAACCGACCGCCATCAGGCAGTGGGTGCCCTCGATCACCGTGCCGTCGGAGAGGGTGACCTCGACCCGGTCGCCGATCCATCCCTCCTCGCCCGCCTCCGGCGAGGAGGGTCCCTGTGTGCCTTCTGCCCGTGCCGAAATCCTCTTGACCGTTTCGGCCCGCGAACGGCCCATCACGTTCATGCCGCGGCGGCGGAAGACGTCCTCCAGCACCTCGGCGGCGTCCGGGTCCTCACCGGGCAGCACCCGGTCACGGCTGGACACCAGGGTGACCTTGGAGCCGAGCGCCTGGTACGCGCCGGCGAACTCGGCACCGGTGACGCCGGAGCCGACCACGATCAGCTCGCGCGGCAGCTCCTCCAGGTCGTACACCTGGGTCCAGGTCAGGATCCGCTCGCCGTCCGGCTGGGCGTCCGGCAGCTCGCGCGGGTGGGCGCCGGTGGCGATCAGCACCGCGTCGGCGCGCAGCGAGTGCACGGCACCGTCGGGGGCGTCCACCAGCACCTCCCGGGAGCCGTCCACGGCCTGCCCGCCGGCCCCGAGCCGCCCGCGGCCGCGCAGCACGGTGACCCCGGCGCGGGTGACGGACTGGGTGATGTCGTGGGACTGCGCGATCGCCAGGCGCTTCACACGGCGGTTGACCTTGCCCAGGTCCACGCCGATGACCTTGCTCTCGCGGTCCCCGGCGCCGTCCTGGTCGACCGTGATGCCCAGCTCCTCGTACGAGCTGTCGAAGGTGGTCATCACCTCCGCGGTCGCGATCAGGGTCTTCGACGGCACGCAGTCCGTGAGCACCGCCGATCCGCCCAGACCGTCGCGGTCGACGACGGTCACCTCCGCGCCGAGCTGAGCGGCCACCAGCGCCGCCTCGTAGCCGCCGGGTCCGCCACCGATGATCACGATCCGAGTCACGTACCCCATTGTCCCGCACACCGGGAGCGGCGCCACAACGGGGTCCGCGCTCGGTGGCTTCGTCCACTGGCCCCCGCCGCGTCCTCCGACCGGGCTACGCTGCACCCATGTCCCTTTACGCCGCGTATGCCACCAACCTCGATGCCCGGCAGATGACCCGCCGGGCCCCGCACTCCCCGCTCCGCGGCACGGGGTGGCTGGACGGCTGGCGGCTCACCTTCGGCGGCGAGCAGCTCGGCTGGGAGGGCTCGCTGGCCACCGTCGTCGAGGACGAGAAGGACCGGGTCTTCGTCTCCCTCTACGACATCGCGCCGATGGACGAGGAGGGCCTGGACCGCTGGGAGGGCGTCCAGCTCGGCATCTACCGCAAGATCAGGCTGCGCGCGCAGACCCTGGACGGCGACATCCCGGTCTGGACGTACGTGCTCAACGACTACGAGGGCGGTCTGCCCGCGGCCCGCTACCTCGGCCTGATCGCCGACGCCGCCGAGAGCGCCGGCGCCCCGGACGACTACGTGCTGGACCTGCGCCGCCGACCCTGCTGAGCGCAAGCCCTCCTTCCTGTGCGTATCGACAGAACCGGCCACCCGAAGAGCGCCGCCGAGCTGTGCCTTCGGGACAACCCGGTAACGATCCGGCATGCCGTACGCAGATCTTCTACGCGCGTAGCCGAAACCCGTCTATCCTCGTTCCCGTGAACGCTTCTCCTCAGTCGGTCGTCTCCGCCGACCCCTACGCCGCCGCCCAGGCCGCCGCCGAGCGCCTGCGCGAGCTGACCGGTGCCGAGCGGCACGACGTCGCCCTGGTGATGGGCTCCGGCTGGGTGCCGGCCGCCGACGCCCTGGGTGAGACCGTGGCCGAGTTCCCGGTCACCGACCTCCCGGGCTTCCCCGCCCCCGCCGTGGCCGGCCACGCCGGCAAGATCCGCTCGGTGAAGATCGGCGACAAGCGCGCCCTGATCTTCCTCGGCCGCAACCACTACTACGAGGGCCACGGCGTGGCCACCGTCGTCCACGGCGTGCGCACCGCCGCCGCGGCCGGCTGCGGCGTCATCGTCCTGACCAACGGCTGCGGTGGTCTGCGCCAGGGCTGGACCCCGGGCCAGCCCGTCCTGATCAGCGACCACATCAACCTGACCGCGGACTCCCCGATCGTCGGCGCCAACTTCGTCGACCTCACCGACCTGTACTCCAAGCGCCTGCGCGCGCTGTGCCGCGAGGTCGACCCGAGCCTGGACGAGGCCGTCTACGTCCAGTTCCGCGGCCCGCACTACGAGACCCCGGCCGAGGTCAACATGGCCCGGGTGATCGGCGGCGAGCTGGTCGGCATGTCCACCACCCTGGAGGCCATCGCCGCCCGCGAGGCCGGCTCCGAGGTGCTCGGCATCTCCCTGGTCACCAACCTGGCCGCCGGCATGACCGGCGAGCCGCTCAACCACGAAGAGGTCCTGGAGGCCGGCAAGGCCTCCGCCGAACGCATGGGCGAGCTGCTGGCGAAGGTCCTGGAGCGGATCTGACGCCTGCCGGGCGCAGAATCATGAGTGACGGGGCCCACGGGCGGCGTGATCCGCTGATCACGCCATCCCGCGGGCCCCGTCCGCATGTGCACACCTCTTCTTCCCTTTGCGCGGAACCCTCCGGCCGACACCCCGACGCACTTTCCGATGGAGCAGGCAAATGACGCAGGCACCCACCACCGACCTCCTCGCCCGGGCCCGTACCTGGCTGGCCGAGGACCCCGACCCGCAGACCCGTGAGGAACTGACCGCCCTGCTGGCCCGGGCCGAGGGCCCGGAGGCCGAGGAGGACTGCACCCTCGCCTGGTCCGAGCTCGCCGAGCGCTTCTCCGACCGCCTCCAGTTCGGCACCGCCGGCCTGCGCGGCGAACTCGGCGCCGGCCCGATGCGGATGAACCGCGCCGTGGTGATCCGGGCCGCCGCCGGGCTGGTCGCGTACGTGAAGGAGCAGGGCCTCGGCGACCTGGTCGTGATCGGCTACGACGCCCGGCACAAGTCGTACGACTTCGCCCGCGACACCGCCGCCGTGGTGGTCGGGGCGGGCCTGCGCGCCGCGCTGCTGCCGCGCCCGCTGCCGACCCCGGTGCTCGCCTTCGCGATCCGCCACCTGGGCGCGGCCGCCGGGGTGACCGTCACCGCCAGCCACAACCCGCCGCAGGACAACGGCTACAAGGTCTACCTGGGCGACGGCTCGCAGATCGTCCCGCCCGCCGACGCCGGGATCGCCGCCCACATCGACGCGATCGGCTCGCTGAACGACGTCCCGCGCGCCGAGGAGGGCTGGGAGGTGCTCGGCGAGGACGTCGTCGAGGCCTACCTGACCCGGGCCGTCTCCATCGTCGACGAGCACAGCCCGCGCGAGCTGGACGTGGTCTACACCCCGATGCACGGCGTCGGCCGCGACACCCTGGTCGCCGCCTTCCGCCGGGCCGGCTTCCCGGCGCCGACCGTGGTCGCCGAGCAGGCCGAGCCCGACCCGGACTTCCCGACTGTGGCATTCCCCAACCCGGAGGAGCCGGGGGCGATGGACCTCGCCTTCCACACCGCCGCCGCGGTCGGCCCGGACATCGTGATCGCCAACGACCCGGACGCCGACCGCTGCGCAGTGGCCGTCCCGACCGGCGGCAACGCGGGGGGCAGCGGCAACGGCTCGGCCGGCTGGCGGATGCTGCGCGGCGACGAGGTCGGCGCGCTGCTCGGCTCCGCGCTGGTCGCCAAGAAGGCCGAGGGCACCTTCGCCACCACCATCGTCTCCGCCACCCTGCTCGGCCGGATCGCCGAGGCCGCGGGCCTGGCGTACGCCGAGACGCTGACCGGCTTCAAGTGGATCGCCCGCGCCGAGGGCCTGCGCTACGGCTACGAGGAGGCGCTCGGCTACTGCGTCGACCCCCAGGGCGTCCGGGACAAGGACGGCATCACCGCCGCCCTGCTCGTCGCCGAGCTCGCCGCGACCCTCAAGAAGTCCGGCCGCACCCTGAGCGACCTGCTGGACGACCTCGCGCTGGAGCACGGCCTGCACGCCACCGACCAGCTGTCCGTCCGGGTGCGGGACCTCTCGCTGATCGCCGACGCCATGCGCCGCCTGCGCGAGCAGCCGCCGACCGTCCTGGCCGGCCTGACCGTCACCCGCGCCGACGACCTGTCGGCCGGCTCCGACGACCTGCCGCCCACCGACGGGCTGCGCTACTACCTGGCCGGCGACCCGGTCCGCTCGGCCCGGATCGTGGTCCGCCCGTCCGGCACCGAGCCCAAGCTCAAGTGCTACCTGGAGGTCGTCCTCCCGGTCGCCACCGCCGCCGACCTGGGCGCCGCCCGCGAGCGCGCCGCCGAGCTGCTGGCGGCGGTCAAGCGCGACCTCGCCGAGGCCGCGGGCATCTGACCTTCCGGCGTGGAAGGGCCCACCCGTTCCGGGCCCTTCCACGCACCCGGGCTCACGCGTCCGGGCTCAGACGACGATCACCGTGATCAGGGCGACCAGGCCCACCAGCGAGGGGGCGATGACCCACCAGCACCAGCGGACGACCACGGGCCCGGCGGCGCCGGGGCGGGTGCCGTTGCGCTCGGCCATCTCCTGGAGGACGTCCGTCACCTGGTCGGACCAGGCGCGGGTGGGGTCGGGGGCGCCGTGGACGACCGGGTTGGTCCGGCCGGCGAGTCCCAGCCCCAGACCCGTCCGGGAGGCGTGCTCGGCGTTGCCGCGGCTCTGCGCCCGGGTGGCGCGCTTGCGCTGGCGCAGCGAGACCGGGACGGCCCACACCTGGTACTTCTTCTCGCCGGCCAGCAGCTCGACGGAGTACCCGGCGCGCAGCGCGGCGACCGAGGCCCAGGGGGCGGTGATGGTGCGCCAGGGGTTGCGGACGACCAGGCGGTCGCTGCCGGCGAACACCGCAGGGCGCAGCGTGTAGGCGATCACCGGGAAGGCGAACACGGGCACCGCGGCGAGGGCGACGTACGGGGTCTTCCCGGTTCCGGTCACCACCGCGTCGCCGATCAGCCAGGCGGCGACGGCGAGCAGGAGCACGCCGGAGATCACGCCGGGGACGGAGCGGTACACGCGGTCCGCGTACTCGGGGTCCCCGCCGGGGGCGGCCGGGCCCTGGTGGGGCTTGCCGTCGGATTCGGTCATGGCCTCGATTCTGCCCCATGCACCCCTCACCAGCGGGTCTCGGTCCGGCCACGAATGGCGGGCCGGGGCGCCGGGTGGCCGAGGTCTCGGTCCGGCCACGAAAGCCCGCCGGAAAGGTCGTCTCCCTAGCGGTCGGCTACGCGCGTAGATATGCTGGTCTGGTGACTATGTCCACTGTTGCAGCCAATGCCCCCGGCGTTGCGGGCAGCGGCCTCGCGGACGTTGCGGCGTCCGAGGCCTCGCTCCGCCGCTTCCTGCACGGCCTGCCCGGCGTCGACCAGGTCGGCCTTGAGGCGCGAGCCGCCACCCTCGGTACCCGCTCGATCAAGACCACGGCGAAGGCCTACGCCATCGACCTGGCGATCTCCATGATCGACCTGACCACGCTGGAGGGCGCGGACACGGTCGGCAAGGTGCGCGCCCTGTGCGCCAAGGGCAGGACCCCCGACCCGACCGACCCGACCACCCCGCGCGTCGCCGCCATCTGCGTCTACCCGGACATGGTCGCCACCGCCAAGGACGCCCTGCGCGGCACCGACATCCAGGTCGCCTCGGTGGCCACCGCCTTCCCGGCCGGCCGCGCCGCCCTCCCGGTCAAGCTCGCCGACACCGCCGACGCGGTGGCCGCGGGCGCCGACGAGATCGACATGGTGATCGACCGCGGCGCCTTCCTCTCCGGCCGCTACTTCGACGTCTACAACGAGATCGTGGCCGTCAAGGAGGCGTGCAAGCGCCCGGACGGCACCTACGCCCACCTCAAGGTGATCTTCGAGACCGGCGAGCTGCAGACGTACGACAACGTGCGCCGCGTCTCGTGGCTGGCGATGCTGGCCGGCGCCGACTTCATCAAGACCTCCACCGGCAAGGTCGCCGTCAACGCCACCCCGCCGGTCACCCTGCTGATGCTGGAGGCGGTCCGCGACTTCCGCGCCGCCACCGGCGTCCAGGTCGGCGTGAAGCCCGCCGGCGGCATCAAGACCACCAAGGACGCCATGAAGTACCTGGTGATGGTCAACGAGACGCTCGGCGACGACTGGCTGAGCCCGCACTGGTTCCGCTTCGGCGCCTCCAGCCTGCTCAACGACCTGCTGATGCAGCGCCAGAAGCTCGCCACCGGCCGCTACTCCGGCCCCGACTACGTGACGGTGGACTGATCACCATGGCCAAGAAGAAGAACATCGAGGAGCCCGTGGCCAAGCCGGCCGGAGGCCTCTTCGCCTACGCCCCGGCCCCGGAGTCCCCCGCGGCCGCGGGCGACATCGCCACCTCCTACGGCCACTTCATCGGCGGCGAGTTCGTCGACTCCTCCGGCAGCGAGGCCCTGAAGACGGTCAACCCGGCCACCGAGCAGGTGCTCGCCGAGTTCGCCCAGGGCACCGACGAGGACGTGGAGCGCGCCGTCGCCGCCGCCCGCAAGGCCTTCGCCGACTGGTCGTCGCTGCCCGGCAGCGAGCGCGCCAAGTACCTGTTCCGGATCGCCCGGATCATCCAGGAGCGCAGCCGCGAGCTGGCCGTGCTGGAGTCGATGGACAACGGCAAGCCGATCCGCGAGACCCGCGACTTCGACATCCCGACCGTCGCCGCGTGGTTCTTCTACTACGCGGGTTGGGCGGACAAGCTGGACTACGCGGGCTTCGGCGCCAACCCGCGCCCGCTGGGCGTGGCCGGCCAGGTCATCCCGTGGAACTTCCCGCTGATGATGCTGGCGTGGAAGATCGCGCCCGCGCTGGCGACCGGCAACACGGTCGTCCTCAAGCCGGCCGAGACCACCCCGCTGACGGCTCTGCGCTTCGCCGAGATCTGCCGCCAGGCCGGTCTGCCCAAGGGCGTCGTCAACATCGTCACCGGCGACGGCCGCACCGGCGCCGCGCTCACCGCGCACCCGGACGTCAACAAGGTCGCCTTCACCGGCTCCACCCCGGTCGGCCGGGCGATCGCCAGGCAGCTGGCCGGCAGCCGCAAGAAGCTGTCGCTGGAGCTGGGCGGCAAGGCCGCCAACATCGTCTTCGACGACGCGCCGATCGACCAGGCGGTCGAGGGCATCGTCAACGGCATCTTCTTCAACCAGGGCCACGTCTGCTGCGCGGGCTCGCGCCTGCTGGTCCAGGAGTCCGTCCAGGACGAGGTGCTGGACGCCCTGAAGCGCCGGATGGCCACCCTCCGGGTCGGCGACCCGCTGGACAAGAACACCGACATCGGCGCGATCAACTCGGCCGCCCAGCTGGCCCGGATCACCGAGCTGACCGACGCCGGCGAGGCCGAGGGCGCGGACCGCTGGTCGCCGGAGTGCGAACTCCCGGGTACCGGCTTCTGGTTCAAGCCGACCCTGTTCACCGGCGTCAGCCAGGCCCACCGGATCGCCCAGGAGGAGATCTTCGGCCCGGTGCTGTCGGTGCTGACCTTCCGCACCCCCGAAGAGGCGGTCGCGAAGGCCAACAACACCCCGTACGGCCTCTCCGCCGGCATCTGGACGGAGAAGGGCTCGCGCATCCTCTGGATGGCCAACAGGCTCAAGGCCGGTGTGGTCTGGGCCAACACCTTCAACAAGTTCGACCCGACCTCGCCGTTCGGCGGCTACAAGGAGTCGGGCTACGGCCGCGAGGGTGGCCGCCACGGTCTGGAGGCCTACCTCGATGTCTGACACGACCTTTGCGCGTCTTGACGTCCTCAAGACCTACAAGCTGTACGTCGGCGGGAAGTTCCCGCGCTCCGAGAGCGGACGGGTGTACGAGGTGACCGACTCGAAGGGCGAGTGGCTCGCCAACGCCCCGCTGGGCACCCGCAAGGACGCCCGTGACGCCGTCCTGGCCGCCCGCGCGGCGGTCAAGGGCTGGGCCGGCACCACCGCGTACAACCGCGGCCAGGTGCTGTACCGGGTGGCCGAGATGCTGCAGGGCCGGCGCGAGCAGTTCGCCGCCGAGGTGTCGCTCTCCGAGGGCGTCGGCCCGAAGAAGGCCGCCGCGCTGGTGGACGCCGCGATCGACCGCTGGGTCTGGTACGCGGGCTGGACGGACAAGGTCGCCCAGATCACGGGCGGCGCCAACCCCGTCGCCGGGCCGTACTTCAACCTCTCCACCCCGGAGCCCACCGGCGTGGTCGGGATCGTCGCCCCACAGGCCGGGTACGGGCACTCGCTGCTCGGCCTGGTCTCGGTGATCGCCCCGGCGATCGCCACCGGCAACACGGTCGTGGTCGCGGCCGCCGCGGACGCCCCGCTGCCCGCACTGTCGCTGGGCGAGGTGCTCGCCACCTCGGACGTCCCGGGCGGCGTGGTCAACATCATCTCGGGCCGTACCGCGGACATCGCCCCCACCCTGGCCTCGCACCAGGACGTCAACGCGCTGGACCTCACCGGGGCCATCGCCGCCGACGGCCCCGGCGCGGCGGCCGCCCTGGAGGCCGCCGCCGCCGATACCCTGAAGCGGGTGGTCCGTCCGGAGCTGGACCCGTTCGCCCAGGACTGGACCAATGCGCCCGGTACGGACCGGCTACTCTCGTTCCTGGAGACGAAGACGGTCTGGCACCCGATGGGGATCTGACCCTCCCCCGCTCCACCGCGTCACAACTCCACAGACTGGCCGTCCCCAGCGCCCTCTCCCCCCAGGGCCCGGGCGGTCATTGGACGGACCCGCGCCTCTCCCCCCTGGCGCGGGTCCGTCGACTTTCGTCACCGTTCCCGCCGACTTTCGGCACTCGCCGTGCGCATGCGTCCGGACCACAATCCTCGGTACCGACACCGTCGAGGGGGGCGCCGTGGGAGAGTTGATCGCCGAGCTGATGCCGCTGTTCGCGGACGGGTTCGTCCGCAGGTGGCACGTGGCCCGGGTCCGCCGCCGACTGGCCGCGGGGAAGCCGGTACGGGTGCCCTGTTCGGCCCGGTCCGAGCGGCCCGGCTGGCAACGCGTGTACGTCAACGGCAGGTTGGGCATCACCCCGGGTGCCGCGGCGGTGAGCTTCGGCTTCCGTGTCCTTGGTCACGTCGATCTGCCCACCGGGGGCACCTTCCACGAGCCCGAGCCCGACACCTGGCACTCCCAGGACTGGGCCGCCACCGCCTACCAGCCGCCCGGGGGCGGCCGCCCGGTGTACCTCCAGGTCGACAGCCGCTACCTGCCGGTGGTCCACCTCGCCTTCGCCCGTCCCGAGACGCAGAAGGTGTGAGCCGGACGGTTTCGGCAACCGGCCGGGATGCGTCAGACTGGTGTCCCGTGAGTGACTCCCCCATGAATCCCGCGCCGACGGCCCATGCCCGGGTGATCCTGCTCTCCGGGCCCTCCGGATCGGGGAAGTCCTCGCTGGCCGAGCGCAGCGGGCTGCCGGTGCTCCAGCTGGACGACTTCTACAAGGACGGGGACGACCCCACCCTGCCCCGGCTGCCCGACGGCGCCGTGGACTGGGACTCCCCGCTCGCCTGGCACCGCGACCAGGCCGTCGCCGCCATCCGCGCACTGTACGAGCAGGGGCGCACCGAGGTGCCGGTGTACTCGATCCCGGACAACGGCCGGGTCTCCACCCGCCCGCTGGACCTGGGCGGCGCGACCGCGTTCATCGCCGAGGGCATATTCGCCGCCGAGATCGTCGCCGAGTGCGCGGCCGAGGGCCTGCTCGGGGACGCCCTGTGCCTGCGCAACGGCGCGCTCACCACGGCCTGGCGTCGACTGCGCCGGGACGTCCGCGAGGGCCGCAAGTCGCTGCCGGTGCTGCTGCGCCGGGGCTTCCGGCTGATGCGGGCCGAGCGGGCCATCGTCGGCCGGCAGGTCGAACTCGGCTCGTACCCGTGCGCCGGAGCGGAGGCCGAGCGGCGGGTCCGCGCGGCGGCCGGGCCGCTGGAGCTCTCCGCGGCCTGAACGCCGGCGGCGGAAAGCCGGGCCGACGGAACGGCGGCCCGCCGACGAGAACGACGACGGGCCCGGTGCGTCTCCCCCGCACCGGGCCGTCGCCTGCCGAACGGCCTCGGCTCCCCACAGGCACCGCTCCCCCGAGCCGGCGCCCCCGAACCGTAACCGTCCGCTACCCGTCCCCCGACGGGAGTCCTGTCCCCCTGGTCCTACGCGTGGTCCTACGCGACCAGCTCGCCGAACGCCCGGACGGTGTCGCCCGACTTGTTCAGGTGCTCGTCGTCGCGAAGCCGGCGCAGCGCGCGCCAGATGCTGCTCTTGACCGTGCCGACGCTGATCCCCAGCACGTCGGCGATCTCCGGGTCGGTCTTGCCCTCGTAGTACCGCAGCACCAGCATGGTCCGCTGGTTCTCCGGCAGCTTCGCCAGCGCCTGCCAGAGCACGGTGCGCAGCTCGGTGCCGCCCATCGCGTCGGTGTCGCCGGCCGTCTCCGGCAGCTCCTCGGTCGGGTACTCGTTGACCTTGCGGCGCCGCCAGGCGGAGATGTGCAGGTTGGTCATGGTGCGGCGGAGGTAGCCCCCGACCGCGGCCTTGTCGGTGATCCGGCCCCAGGCGCGGTAGGTGCTGAAGAGCGCGCTCTGCAGCAGGTCCTCGGCCTCGTAGCGGTCACCGGTGAGGTGGTACGCCGTGGCGTACAGGGAGGCGCGGCGCTCGCGCACGTACGCGGTGAACTCAGTGATGTGGTCCTCCGCGACGGCCGAGTGCTCCCCCTGCGCGTCTCCCTGTCCCGCCTCGGCGGTGCGGGCCGGTGCGGGGTTCAGCCGCAACAGCGTCGCACCGGCGGCCTCGCGACCGGCCGGCTCCCCCGAACCGACCGCCCGCAGGCCGTTGTTCCCCCGGCTGTCCTTGCCCTCGGCGCGGACGGGGAGGATCCCCCGCAGCGTGAGGGTGTTGGCGGAGTCGACCGCACTCCCCAGTCGGCCGACCCCGTACAGCTCCCCCGTCCTGCCGCCGCCGCTCACCCGGCGGGCGACAGGGTTTCCACCGGTGCTGTGCGCGCACCCCCGTACGGTCACGGCACCGGAGTTCTCGTCGGTCCTGATCTCGTACCGGGTCCGGTGGGTGGTCGCTGACGAACGCGCGGTGCGGACAGCCGGGTTGGTCCGGGTCTGAAGCATGGCGTTCATCGTGCGCCCCCTTGGTTCGGTACGAGCGGTTCCTGTTGCCGCCCTCCAGCCGGCCCTTGCGGCCCGCTGTCCTGCGGCGACATGGAAAATCCTGCCCGCCGGTTGTGATGGCGCTGTCCGCCGACTGTCACAGGGGTGTCACAGGGGGCGGGCCCTTCGTCCCGGTCCGGCTCCCTCCGTACCGGACGCCGGCGGCCCTTCGTCCGGTTCCCGTACGGGCGGTGACCGATCCGGGGGGTGATTCGGCGCTTCCGGTAAGCCAAAATGGGCCCGTGCCTTTCCTCCTACTGATCGAGGACGACGACGCCATCCGGACCGGCCTCGAACTCGCCCTCACCCGCCAGGGCCACCGCGTGGCCACCGCCGCCTCCGGCGAGGACGGTCTGAGGCTCTTCAAGGAGCAGCGGCCCGACCTGATCGTGCTGGACGTGATGCTGCCCGGCATCGACGGCTTCGAGGTCTGCCGTCGGATCCGCCGCACCGACCAGCTGCCGATCATCCTGCTCACCGCGCGCTCCGACGACATCGACGTGGTCGTGGGCCTGGAGTCCGGCGCCGACGACTACGTGGTGAAGCCGGTGCAACCGCGCGTGCTGGACGCCCGGATCCGGGCGGTGCTGCGGCGCGGCGAGCGGGAGAGCTCGGACTCCTCCGCCTACGGCAGCGTGGTGATCGACCGGGCCGCGATGACCGTCACCAAGGACGGCCAGGACCTCCAGCTCACCCCGACCGAACTGCGACTGCTGCTGGAGCTCAGCCGCCGCCCCGGCCAGGCGCTCTCCCGCCAGCAGCTGCTGCGGCTGGTCTGGGAGCACGACTACCTCGGCGACTCCCGCCTGGTGGACGCCTGCGTGCAGCGGCTGCGGGCCAAGGTCGAGGACGTGCCGTCCGCGCCGACGCTGATCCGCACCGTGCGCGGCGTCGGCTACCGGCTGGACCCGCCGGCCTGATCCCATTCCATTCTGAACTCCCGTACGACGACAGGCTCTTGTGACTGACCATCAGCAGACTGCCCGGCGGTTCTCGTCCGGCCGGTGGCGACGGCTGCGCTCCCTGCGGGTGCGGCTGATCGCGGTGTTCGCGGCCGTCGCGCTGCTCGCCGCCGTCTCGGCCTCCGGCATCGCGTACTGGCTGAACCGCGACGCGGTGCTCAAGCGCGCCCAGGACACCGCGCTGAACGACTTCCGGGTCTCGCTCAGCCGCAACGTCTCCGACCTGCCGCTGAACGCCAGTTGTCCGGAGCTCGCCGCGCTGGCCTCCACCGTGGCGAGCTCCGGCCTGACCTACGACGTGGTCGTGGTGGACGGGGCGCACCCGGAGTGCCCGGCCTCCTCCGACCCGACGCACTTCACCCTGGCCGACGTCCCGGCGCCGCTGCAGTCCACCGTCGCCAAGCCGCGCGAGGTCACCGAGAGCAACCCGTACCCGTACCACCTGTACTGGCAGCGGCAGAACCTGCAGGGCCGCCCGTTCGTGATCGGCGGCACCAAGGTGCTGCCGAACGGTCCGACGGCGTACATGTTCAAGTCGCTGGAGAACGAGCGGGCCGATCTCAACACGCTGGGCTGGTCGCTGGCCATCGCGACGCTGCTGGCACTGATCGGCTCGGCACTGCTCGCCCAGGCCGCCTCGGCGACCGTGCTGCGGCCGGTCAAGCGGCTCGGCGAGGCCGCCAAGCGGCTCGGCGAGGGCCACCTGGACACCCGGCTGGAGGTCGAGGGCTCGGACGAACTCGCCGACCTGGCCAGGACGTTCAACCGGGCCGCGGAGTCGCTGCACGAGCAGGTCGAGGAGCTGAGCGCGCGCGAGGCGCAGAGCCGGCGGTTCGTCGCCGACATGTCGCACGAGCTGCGCACCCCGCTGACCGCGATGACCGCGGTGACCGACATCCTGGAGGACGAGGCCGAGTCGCTGGACCCGATGATCGAGCCGGCCGTCCGGCTCGTGGTCAGCGAGACCCGGCGGCTGTCCGACCTGGTGGAGAACCTGATGGAGGTCACCCGCTTCGACGCGGGCACCGCCAAGCTGGTCGCCGACGAGGTGGACGTCGCCGACCTGATCATGTCCTGCATCGACGGCCGGGCCTGGTACGACGCGGTCGAACTGGACGCCCCGCGCGGCATCCTGGCCGTGGTCGACCCGCGCCGACTCGACGTGGTCTTCGCCAACCTGATCGGCAACGCCCTCAAGCACGGCGGCTCGCCCGTGCGGGTCAAGGTCCGGCAGACCGAGGACACGGTCGTGGTCGAGGTCTCCGACAGCGGCCCCGGCATCCCCGAGGACGTGCTGCCGCACGTCTTCGACCGCTTCTACAAGGCCGACCGGGGGCGGGCCCGCTCGGAGGGCAGCGGCCTGGGCCTGTCCATCGCCATGGCCAACGCACAGATCCACGGGGGGACGATCACGGCGGCGAACGGGGAGGTCGGCGCGGTGTTCACCCTCACCCTGCCACTGACCCCACCACCGCCGCCGTCCGCGGGCGGGGCCGAAGGCGGCCCCGCCGGCGACGACGAGCACAAGGACGCCACGTGACCTCCCCCACCCGCACCACCCTGCGCCGCACCGCCGGCGTGCTGTTCCTGCTCGCCCTGGCCTCCGGCTGCGGCATCCGGCCGACCGCCGTACCGGTCGACGCCGGCGCACCCGCCAGCCGGACGGCCTGCCCGACCGCCCCGCACATACCGACCGCCCTGGCCACCCCGACCGTCCCGGCCCCGACCCCCGGCCCGGCCCGCGGCGCGGCCAAGGCGGGCGTCAGTCCGAGCCCCTCGCCGACCCCGGTGCCGCCGGGCTCGCCACCGCCGGACAACGTGTTCAGCGCGGTGCCGACGTCCGCGCCGTGCCGGTAGCGGAGTGGGAAACGGGGGCGCGCCCTGGAATGTTCACGTCCGGGGTGGAACCGGCGCGCCACCGGCTCACGTCCTTCCCGCCGTGCAGCGAGATGGGACGGGCCCCGTGACACGCGACGGGCGTTCCGGCGCGCGGCCCCAGACCGGGCCGGCGGCGGCAGTCCACCATTCCCTCCGGCTGGCCGGGCTGGCGGGCCTGGCCCTCCACCTGACGCTGGTGCTCTGGCTCGTGCTCAGACCGCTGCCGGTCGCCTGGGTGTACGACGCCAACCTCACCCCGCTGGCCTCGCTCCGCTCCTCCACCACCTGGCAGGTGGTCGGCGAGTTCCTGCTGCTCGCCCCGCTCGGCGTCCTGCTCCCGCTGACCGGCGGCCGGGTCCGGGCCCCCTGGCTGCCGTCCTTCCTGCGCACCACGGGCGTCTCCGCCCTGCTGGCGACCGGCCTGGAGTTCCTCTCCTCCTGGACGCCCGGACACGTGCTCAACGTGGACCACATACTGTTCGCCGTGCTCGGCGTGGTGATCACCCACCTCGCCCTCGTCCCCGGCCTGCGCCACCTGCTGCGGACCCACCGGCCGAAGCCGCGGGCCCTGCGGCTGCCCGTCCTGGCCGGGCCGCCGACGGCCACCACCGTCACCCCGACGGTGACGGTCGCACCCGTGGCCCGGCCGCGCGCCTACGCGGAACCGGCGGCACCCACTCGCCCGCTCGCCTCCGGTCGCTCCTGATCCGACACCGACGGTCGGCGCTCCCTCTCTCCTCCGTCGCTCCCTCGCTTCTCCCTTTCGATGTCGGCGCGTCCTTCGGCTCGGGGCGGGTCACTCGCCCGCTCGCCTCCGGTCGCTCCTGATCCGACGCCCGTCCCTGGGACGCGGGGCGGGTCGGACTCAACCCCTCGCGGACACCACCCGGCCGCCGACCTCGACCAGCCCGCCCGGGCGCGGGCCCGCCATCAGCTGGGAACCCCGGCCCTGGGTGATGGTCAGCGCCCGTCCGAGGTGCGCCGCCAGCAACAGGGCGGCCGCCCCGGTCGCCTCGTCCTCGTCGATCCCGTCGCCCCGGCCGGGGAAGGCCCGCGCCCGGACCGTACCGGCCGTCTCGTCCTGCCAGGCCCAGGCGTAGATCCACTCGCCCGGCGGCGGCACCTCCAGTGCCTCCACCTCGGCCACCGAACCGTACTGCCGCAGGGTCCGCCCCGGAGCCCACTCCGGCCGGGCCTCGATCCGGGTCAGCCCGCGCTCGTGCCGGACGGCCACCACCCCGGCGGCGGTGACCAGTTGCCCGACGCCGAGCAGCCAGGCGGTCCCCACACACGGGTGGCCCGCGAACGGCAGGCGCACGCTCGGGGTGTAGATGTCGATCTCCCCGCGCTCCGGATCGTCGACGAACACCGTCTCACTGAACCCGAGTTCACGCGCGAGCTCCTGCCGCGCCGCCCGCCCGGGCACGGCGGCGCCGTCGCGCACCACTCCGAGCTCGTTCCCGTGCTGCCCGTCCGGCCCGCAAAAGACCCGCAGCACCTCATAATCAGTCATTTCCCACCTCGTCAATTACTGTTCGAGCGCGGTTCGGACACAGCGCAACGACACCGTGATGAAAAGACGACGACGGATGTCGGCCGCCTCCAGTACTGTGCGCTCTCGTCCCCAGGCGGTTCCCGCCTCTTCTCGTCCCACAGGAAACCCCCCTTGAACAATCTCGACTTCAGCGCCGAGCCGCTGTTCTCCTGGTACGTCGTCCTGCTGGCGTTCAGCGGCATCATCATGGTGGTCCTCGGGGTACTGCCGCTCCGCGGCCTGAAGGTCGGCCTTCGGATCCTCAACGTCGTCGTCGGCGTCGCGTTCGCGGGCTACGCCTACTACCTCGCGTTCGTCTTCGAGGGCGGTACCTACCGGATCTTCTTCCAGGCTCTGATCCTGCCGTTCGCCATGATCGTCGCCACGGTGAAGGCGGTCGTCGAGCGGAGCAACGAGAAGAACCGGCCGACCCCGCCGGCCGGGGCGTACAACCCGAACGCACCGTACGCCCCCGGCGCTGCCCAGCCGGCCGCGTTCAACCCGAACGCCCCGGTCGCCCCGGTCGCCCCACAGCCCGGCCAGCCCGGCCAGCCCGTGCCGCCGCAGGGTGCCTCGCCCTACCAGCCGGGCGCGCCGGCCCAGCCGGTGGCGGACAACCCGTACGCCCAGCCGCAGCCGCCGCAGCAACCGGCCGGCTGAGCCGCCGCGCGAAGGCCGAAGGCCCGTCCGTTCCCGTTCCGCAGCGGGTGACGGACGGGCCTTCGGCCGTACCCGGTCAGTTGCGGGCGCCCTGGGCGCCGTTGCGGCGGCGGGCCACGAGCAGGGTGCCGATGCCGAGGGCGATCGCGGTCGCGCCGGTGATGGCCATCGGGGCGGAGGAGGAGCCGCCGCCGGTGGAGGCGAGCCGGGTGGCGGTCACGGCGGCCGGGGCTCCGGCGGCGGACTGCGCGGTCTCGGCCGCCGGGCTCGGCGCGCCGGCGGTGACCTGCGCGGCCGGGACGGCGACGGGGGCGGTGGACGGGTCGGGGGCCGCCGGGGCCGTGTCGGCGGCGGGCGTGGTGGGGGCCGGGGTGCCGGTGGGGGCCGCCGGGCCCACGATGTTGAAGTCGGCCTTCGGGCTGGACGCCTCGGCCACGCTCTCGCCGGCACCGGGCTGGGTGCCCACGACGGCGACCAGGGACTCGGCGAGGGCCGGAGCGTCCTTGGTGAAGGCCAGCCGGAGGTTGATCGTCCTGGTCCCGCCCTTCGGCAGGGTGATGACCTCGCTGTCCTTGTCGCCCGTCCGCAGCGCCTGGTACTGCCAGGTGGGGTGGTCCGAGTCGCCTCCGGGGGTGCCCTCGACCCAGTTCCCGTTCGGGCCCTGGAACTCGAACCTGACGGTCTCGGAGGGGAGGACCGTCTGCCCCTGGAACACCAGCACGGGCACGATCCGGAGGTCCTTGCCGCTGTTGTTGGTCAGCACCAGCTTGAGCGGCTTCGCCGCCGCGCCCGCCGTGAAGACGGCGGGCACCCCGCCGAGCCTGACGTCCGCCGTGGCGGCGGGCGTGGGCACCGGGGTGGGGGTGCCGCTCTCGACGGTGAAGAACGGGGTGGTGCCCCAGGCCTGGGTGATGCGCTGCTCCGGGGGGAGGGTGGGGTCCGAGACCATCGCGAGGAGGCCGGCGGAGGCCGGCCCGGGAGCGGCGTCGGCGGTGAAGCTCAGCCGCAGCCGGTAGGTGGCCTCGGCACCGGCCGCCAGGTGCAGCTGGGTCGCGAACTCGTCCAGCTCCCAGAATCCGCCGGCGTCGGTGGTGGTCGCCCTGGCGTCCTGCCACTGCGTGCTGCCGGGGCGCTGGTACTCCAGCTTGAGCTGGCTCGGCCTGGGGCCGCTGCCGCGGACCGTCGAGAGGCTGAAGGCGGTCGTCACGTCCATCTGGTGGTCGGCGGTGTTCTTGAGGGTCGAGGTGAACTCGACCGAGGTGCCCGGCTTGACCGCGGCCGGGAAGGCGCTCGTGGTGACGGTGACCGGCGAGGTGGCCTGGGTGCCCTGGGTCGTACCGGCGGGCGTCGGGGCCGCGAGGGCGGCCGGGGCCGAGGCCAGGGCGACGCCGGAGACGAGGGCGGCAGTGGCCGCCGCGGCGAGGATTCTGCGGGGCTGGTTGCGCAAGGGAACCTCACGGAGGAATTCGGGCGTAACCCGGTAAGAGTGCGAAATCGCAAGCGTGAGGGGCCTTTTGTGGCCGTACGGGCGTCGCCGAATGCCCCCCACCGCAGCGACCGCGGAATCATATCCCCCGGGTCGGACGGCTCCGTGAACTGGCCCTCCGCGCCCGCACGCTCCGGACCGGACCGCCGCCCGGGCCGCCCGGCGCCCCGCCGGTCTCCGGGGCACCCCTGAGACGGACCCCGACGCGGGCCTACGCCTTCCCGGTGACCCGTCGGGGTCGGGAATCGCCTGGTGGGCGGAGGATTCCGGGCCTTCGGCGGCGGAACATGGAGGTATGCCCGCCGGACCGACCGGCCGGGCGGAAAGCCCAGGGAGCAGACATGACCGCCCGCCTCGCCCGTCCCCGCCACAACCGCGTCATCGCCGGCGTCTGCGCCGGGATCGCCGAGCGCTTCGGCCTGGCGCCGTTCACCGTCCGGCTGATCTTCCTGCTCTCCTGCCTGCTGCCCGGCCCGCAGTTCCTGATCTACCTCGCGCTGTGGGTGCTGCTCCCCCAGGAGCCGTGAGGCCGTACGGGCTGGGCACGGCGACGGGCCGCCCGCCCCGGGGTCTTCCGGGGCGGGCGGCCCGTCGTCGTACCGGTGGCCGGGATCAGCCGCCCAGGCCGGGCAGGACGCCGGTCAGCCCCCCGACGGGGGTCTTGTCCAGGCCGGGGATGGACGGGATGCCGGTGCGCTGCTGGGTGACACCGGCGATCGGGGTGGCGCCGGCGGGCACGGACTGGCCGGCGGTCGGGGCCAGGGTGCCGAGCGTGCCGGCGACCTTGTCCCCGCCGGGCAGCTTGGCGGCGGTGTCGGTGACCGCGCCGGTCACCGCGGGGTTCGTGACCGCGCCGGTGGGCAGCCCGAGGCCGCCGGTCGCCTGGCCGGCCGCGGAGGCGGTGCCGGCGCCGACCGCCGCGATGGCGATGCCGAGCGCCGCGGTGCCGGCGGCCTTGAGAGCCTGCTTCATGGTTCGTCCCCTTGGGTCCTCATCGGTGGCCGACGTCGCGCGGTCCGGCGAACGGGCGACCGCCGCCACGAACTGTCAGCAATGACTGGCACACCGTAGTGACAGGGTCGCGTGGGAACCAAAGGGCGTTCACTCACTCGAGTGACTAGTCGGATGAACGCCAACTCCCTTTCGAGGAAGCGGCGTTCACCCGACCGCCGGGCCGCACCGGCTCAGTTTCCGCCGGTACCCACGCTGAACAGCCACTCCGCCTTGAGCTCGGCGTAGCCCGGCTTGATCACGTCGTTGATCATCGCCAGTCGCTCGTCGAACGGCAGGAACGCGGACTTCATCGCGTTCACCGTGAACCACTCCATGTCGCCCAGCGTGTAGCCGAAGGCGTCCACCAGGTGCCCGAACTCCTGGCTCATGCTGGTGCCGCTCATCAGCCGGTTGTCGGTGTTCACGGTGACCCGGAACTTCAGCCGGCTGAGCAGCCCGATCGGGTGCTCGGCGTACGAAGTGGCGGCCGCCGTCTGGAGGTTGGAGGTCGGGCACATCTCCAGCGGGATGCGCTTGTCGCGCACGTAGGCGGCCAGCCGGCCCAGCTCGACGCTGCCGTCCTCGTTGACCGTGATGTCGTCCACGATCCGCACCCCGTGGCCGAGCCGGTCGGCGCCGCAGCACTGCAGGGCCTCCCAGATCGACGGGAGACCGAAGGCCTCGCCCGCGTGGATGGTGAAGTGGTTGTTCTCGCCCTTGAGGTAGTCGAAGGCGGCCTGGTGGCGGGTGGGGGGATAGCCGGCCTCGGCACCCGCGATGTCGAAGCCGACGACGCCCTGGTCGCGGTGGCGGTTGGCCAGCTCGGCGATCTCCTGCGAGCGGGCGGCGTGCCGCATCGCGGTGATCAGGGTGCCGATGCGGATCCGGTTGCCGGCCGCGCGGGCGTTGGCCTCGCCGAGGCGGAAGCCCTCCTGGACGGCCTCGACGACCTCGTCCAGGGTCAGGCCGCCCTCCAGGTGCTGCTCGGGGGCGTAGCGGACCTCGGCGTACACGACGCCGTCGGCGGCCAGGTCCTCGGCGCAGTCGGCGGCGACCTTGACCAGGGCCTCGCGGGTCTGCATGACGGCACAGGTGTGCGCGAAGGTCTCCAGGTAGCGCACCAGCGAGCCGGAGTCGGCGGCCTCGCGGAACCACTCGCCGAGTTCCTTGACGTCGGTGGTGGGGAGGCCTTCGTAGCCGGTCGCGGCGGCGAGCTCGACCACGGTCTCCGGGCGCAGTCCGCCGTCGAGGTGGTCGTGCAGCAGGACCTTCGGCGCGCGGCGGATCTGTTCCGGGGTGGGAATGCGCGGGCCCGTGCCCGCGGTGGTGACGGGGATCTGCTTCTCCATTGCGGAAATATAGCCCCTACGCGCGTAGATATCCTACTGCGGACACCACCGGATGGTCCAAAGTCCGCCCGGAATTCCTCCTCCCGGTCCATACGATCCGCCAAATCAGTCGTGGTGCAGCAGCCGCCCCCGCCGGGACAGCACGAAGTCCCGGAACGCCGCCACCGGCGGCGTCAGCGGCCTGCCCGTCGCCCAGGCCAGGCCGATCGCCCGCCGGGTCCGCGGCGCGGTGACCTCCAGCTCCACCACCCCCGGCCGCGGCACCAGGGCCGGCGGCAGCAGCGCCACCCCCAGCCCGGCCGCCACCAGCCCGCGCAGGGTCTCGGTCTCCTCCCCCTCGAAGGCCAGCCGGGGCACGAACCCGGCCCGGGCACAGAAACCGTCCGTGATCATGCGCAGCCCGTACCCCTGCTCCAGGCCGACGAACGGCTCCTCGGCCACCTCCGCCAGCCGGATCCGCCGCCGCCCGGCCAGCCGGTGGTCCGCCGGGACGACCAGGTGCAGCCGCTGCTCGTCCAGCGGGCGGGCGGTGAAGGCCGGGTCGTCCGGCAGCGGCGCCACCAGGCACAGGTCCAACTCGCCCGCCCGCAACCGCTCCAGCATCGCCGTGCCGTAGTCCTGCACCAGCTGGAACCGCACCTGCGGGTGCGCCGCCCGGAAGCCCCGCAGCAGCGCCGGGACGGCGTCCGGGCCCATCGTGTGCAGGAAGCCGAAGGCCACCCGCCCCGCCGCCGGGTCCGCCTCCGCCCGGGCCGCCTCCGCGCCGCGCTCCAGCTCCGCCAGCGCCCGCTCCACCGAGGCCAGCAGCAGCCGGCCCGCCCTGGTCAGCCGGACCGTCCGGCCCTGACGGGCCAGCAGGTCCACTCCCAGCTCCCCCTCCAGCCGGGCCACCGCCCGCGACAGCGTCGGCTGCGGCACCCCGAGCAGCGCCGCCGCCTGCGTCACGTGCTCCAGCCGGGCCACCGCGGCGAACTGCGCCAGCCGCGGCGCCAGCAGCACGGCGGGCTCGTCCGGCCCCAACTCGGCCGCCCGGTACCGCTGCTCCGTTCCGTCCGGCACATCCGCCACGGTCATCAGCGCCTCACCTCAACTCATACGCCAGCGCATCGATCATCCACTGCTCATGCATTGGACGCATCAACCAGGCCAGGCCTACCGTCGACGTCATGCAGCCCTCCGATACCAGGGCATCCGCGCCCGCCCCGGATGCCTCCACCGCCCGCACCCCCGGCGCCCTCGGCCTCGGCCACGACGACCGCCACCGCCCCGGCCAGCGCGACTTCCGCCGCGCCAACCTCGCCCTGTTCGCCGCCGGGATCGCGACCTTCGTCCTCCTCTACTCCACCCAGGGCCTGCTGCCGGTCCTCTCGGCCGACCTCGACCTCACCCCCGGCCAGGCCAGCTGGACGGCCTCCGCAGCCACCCTCGGACTCGCCCTCGGACTTCTCCCCGCCAGCGCGCTGTCCGACCGGTACGGCCGCACCGCGGTGATGACGGCCTCCACCCTCGCCGCCTCCGCCCTCGCCGTCGCCCTGCCCTTCGCGCCCGACCTCACCACCCTCGTCGCGCTGCGCGTCGTCCAGGGCGCCGCGCTCGCCGGCCTGCCCGCCACCGCGATGGCCTACCTCGCCGAGGAGGTCCACCCCAGCGCACTGGCCTCCGCGATGGGCCTGTACGTGGCCGGCAACAGCATCGGCGGCATGGGCGGCCGGCTGCTCTCCGGCTGGACCGCCGCCGCCCTCGGCTGGCGCTGGGGCCTGGCCGCGTCCGCCGCCCTCGCCCTGCTCGCCGCGCTCGCCTTCCGGCTGCTGATCCCCGCCGCCCGGCACTTCACCCCGGCCCCGGTGGACGCCCGCGCGCTCGCCCGTACGGTCGGCCGGCACCTGCGCAACCCGCTGCTGGTGCGGCTGTACGCGCTCGGGATGCTCTTCATGGCGGTGTTCGGAGCCGTCTACAACACCGTCGGCTACCGGCTGATCGCCGCCCCGTTCCACCTGCCGGAGTCGATCGCCGCCTCGATCTTCGTGGTCTACCTGGTGGGCACCGGCACCTCCGCCGCGGCCGGGCGCCTCTCCGCCCGCCTCGGCCGGCGCGGCGCCCTCTACGTCGCCATCGGCGTCACCGCCGCCGGCCTGCTGCTCTCGCTCGCCGACTCGCTGCCCTGCGCCCTGCTCGGCCTGGTCCTGATCACCGCGGGCTTCTTCGCCGGCCACGCCACCGCCTCCGCCGCCGTCGGCCGCACCGCCACCGAGGGACGTGCCCAGGCCTCCGCCCTCTACCTGATCGCCTACTACCTCGGCAACAGCCTCGGCGGCACCCTCGGCGCCGACGCCTACCACTCCACCGGCTGGCCCGGCGCCGCCACCGTCGGGCTCACCGCCATGACCCTGGCTGCGGCGGTCACTCTCTACGCCACCCACCAGGCCCATACCACGAGGCGAGCGGTCGCGGACGCTTGACAGCGGGCGCCGATACACTCCGGGATATGAGCGTCGATCCTGCAGTGTTCGCCCGGTTGCGTGAGATCGCGGATCAGCTGCCGCAGGTGCCGGGGATAGGGAAGGTCGAGATCGCCGAGGGCAAGATCGTCATGATGATGTCGCCGGTCATGCGACACGAACTCGCTGTACTGCTCATCGCCAGACAGCTCAATGCGCAGTTGCCGACGACCCACCCGAGCCATATCGCGTACCACGGTGCGGACCTGGTGGACGTCGGCCTCGGTCAACTGCGCAATCCGGATCTGATGGTCTTCCCCGAGGCGGTCCTGGCGAGCGAGCAGTCGGCGGTTCTCCCGCACCAGGTCCTGCTCGCCGTGGAAATCGTCTCCAAGTCCAACCCTGAGAACGACTACCTCAACAAGGTCCGGGACTACTCCGCCATGGGCATTCCGTACTACCTGCTCGTGGATCCCCGCACAGGCACCGGCATCGTGCATTCGGAACCTGGCTACGAGTCCCGCGAGAAGTTCGTCTTCGGTGACAAGATCGCCGTCGGTCCCTGGACGATCGACACCGGCGGTCTGCTCACGTACGCCTGATCCGGCGTACGTGAGCAGACCTCAGGTTCCTCAGGCGATGCGGTCGAGCACGATCGGGTTCGGGGTGAACGCCGTGCCCTCCGGGCTGACCTCGATGCCGCCCGCCAGCGCCTCGATGGCGTAGTCGTAGCGCTCCGGGGTGTCGGTGTGGAGGGTCAGCAGGGGCTGGCCGGCCACCACGGTGTCGCCGGGCTTGGCGTGCATCTCGACGCCGGCGCCGGCCTGGACCGGGTCCTCCTTGCGGGCGCGGCCGGCGCCCAGGCGCCAGGCGCAGACGCCGACGGCGTAGGCGTCCAGCGCGGTGAGCACGCCGGAGGCGGGCGCGGGGATGACGTGCTGCTCGCGGGCGACCGGGAGCGGGGCGTCGACGTCGCCGCCCTGGGCGGCGATCATGCGGCGCCAGTGGTCCATCGCCGAGCCGTCGCGGAGGGCGTCGGCCGGGTCCTTGCCGTGCACGCCGGCCGCGGCGAGCATCTCGCGGGCGAGCGCGAGGGTGAGCTCGACGACGTCGGCCGGGCCGCCACCGGCCAGGACCTCGACGGACTCGCGGACCTCCAGCGCGTTGCCCGCGGTGAGGCCGAGCGGGGTGGACATGTCGGTGAGCAGGGCGACGGTGTTGACCCCGGCGGTGGTGCCCAGGCCGACCATGGTGCGGGCCAGCTCGCGGGCGTCGTCGATGTTCTTCATGAAGGCGCCGGAGCCGACCTTGACGTCCAGCACCAGGGCACCGGTGCCCTCGGCGATCTTCTTGGACATGATCGAGGAGGCGATCAGCGGGATGGCCTCGACGGTGCCGGTGACGTCGCGCAGCGCGTACAGCTTCTTGTCGGCGGGGGCGAGGCCGTCACCGGCCGCGCAGATGACCGCGCCCGCGTCGCGCAGCACGTCCATCATCTCGTCGTTGGAGAGCAGGGCGCGCCAGCCGGGGATGGACTCCAGCTTGTCCAGGGTGCCGCCGGTGTGGCCGAGGCCGCGGCCGGACAGCTGCGGGACGGCTGCGCCGCAGGCGGCGACCAGCGGGGCGAGCGGGAGGGTGATCTTGTCGCCGACGCCGCCGGTGGAGTGCTTGTCGCTGGTGGGCAGCGGCAGCGAGGAGAAGTCCATCCGGACGCCGGAGCGGATCATCGCCTCGGTCCAGCGGCTGATCTCGTGCGGCTTCATGCCGTTCAGCAGGATCGCCATGGCCAGCGCGGACATCTGCTCGTCGGCGACCTCGCCGCGGGTGTAGGCGTCGATGACCCAGTCGATCTGAGCGTCGCTCAGCTCTCCGCGGTCGCGCTTGGTCCTGATGACGGAGATGGCATCCATGCGTGCTCCAAGAGGGGGTTCAAAAGCGAAGAGTGTCGCGAGATGACCGGGTTACGGCCGACTCGCGACACTCTACGCGCGTAACAGAAAGACAGGCTAGAGCCGCTCCGGCCCGAACGCGTCGGGCAGGACCTCGCTCATCGGCCTCACGCCAGAGGGCAGCTCGATCAGCAGCCCGGGGCCGCCGTGCTCGTACAGCAGCTGGCGGCAGCGCCCGCACGGCATCAGCAGTTCGCCCGCGCCGTCGACGCAGGTGAAGGCGACCAGCCGGCCGCCGCCGGAGGCGTGCAGCGCGGACACCAGCCCGCACTCGGCGCACAGCCCGAGCCCGTACGAGGCGTTCTCCACGTTGCAGCCGCTGACCAGCCGGCCGTCGTCCACCAGCGCCGCCGCCCCGACCGGGAACTTGCTGTACGGGGCGTACGCGTGGCCCATCGCCTCGCGCGCCGCCTCGCGCAGCCGCGCCCAGTCGATCACGGGGGCCGTCACTTGCCCTGGCCCTTGCGGTAGATCTGGCCGTCGGCCTTGGGCATCCGCAGTCGCTGCGACGCCAGCGAGAGCACCACCAGGGTGATCAGGTACGGCGTGGCGACGATCAGCGGGCGCTGCACCTCGTCGGTCAGCGCGTACCACGCGCCCAGACCGCCGGCCACCACGAGGGAGACCACCGTCGCGGTGAACTTGCGGCGGTACAGCTGCCACAGGGCGAGCAGCGCCATCGCGATCGCGACGATCAGGATCAGCACGTGGACCGACTCCGGGTCGCGCAGCTGGAGGCTGTCGGTGAAGCCGAACAGGCCGGCGCCCATGGCGAGACCGCCGGGCATCCAGTTGCCGAAGATCATCGCCGCGAGGCCGATGAAGCCGCGGCCCAGGGTCTGGCCGTCCTTGTAGAAGTGCGCGGCGACCAGCGAGAGGTACGCACCACCGAGGCCCGCGAAGGCACCGGAGGCGATGACCGCCATGTACTTGTACTTGTAGACGTTGACGCCCAGCGACTCGGCCGCGGTCGGGTTCTCACCGCAGGAGCGCAGCCGCAGGCCGAACACCGTGCGCCACAGCAGGAAGTAGCTGACCACGATCAGCACGGCGGCCAGCACCACGACCACCGAGAGGTTGGTGACCAGCCCGCCGAGCACACCGGCGACGTCGGAGACCAGGAACCAGTGGTGGTTCTCGATGGTCTTCAGGCCCGAGGACAGCCCCGGGACGGTGATGTACGGCAGCGGATCCGCCGGCGGGGACTGGTTCGCCCCGGCACCGGCCGAGATGTAGTCCTTGTAGTAGATCCGGTTGACGTACGCGCAGATGCCGGGGATCAGCAGGTTGATGCCGACGCCGGAGACGATGTGGTCGACGCCGAAGGTGACGGTGATGATCGCGTGCAGCAGACCGCCCAGCGCACCGCCGAGCATGCCGGCCAGCAGACCGACCCACGGGTTGACCAGGTAACCGGCCCAGGCGCCGCAGAAGGTGCCGGCGACCATCATGCCCTCGAGGCCGATGTTGACCACGCCGGCCCGCTCGGACCAGAGACCGCCCAGGCCGGCCATGCCGATCGGCACGGCGGAGCCGAGCGCGGCGGAGACCTGACCGGAGGAGGTCAGCGAGTGGTTGCCGGTGGCCATGCCCACGGCGGCGAACAGGACCAGGGCGCCCGCGATCAGGAGCAGGACGACCGGCCAGGACAGCTTGCGCTTCTTCGCGGGTGCGCCCGGCGCCTTCGGACGAGCAGCGGTGGCGGTGCTCACGCGGACACCTCCTTCTTCTCAGTGGCCGCGGCCTGGGCGGCGAGCTGGGCGCCGACCTTCTGCTGCTGGCGCTTCAGGCCGTAGCGGCGCACCAGCTCGTACGCGACGACGACGCAGATGACGATGGTGCCCTGCATGACCGCGACGATCTCGAACGGGAAGCCGCCCTTCAGCGGCAGCTGGGAGCCGGTGGAGTCCAGGAACGAGAACAGCAGCGCGGCGAAGGCCATGCCGATCGGGCTGTTCCGGCCGAGCAGGGCGATCGAGATGCCCAGGAAGCCCAGACCGGGCTGGAAGCTCTGCCCGTAGGAGTAGGAGTTCTGCAGCAGCTCGGGCAGGCCGATCAGACCGGCGATCGCGCCGGAGACCACCATCGAGATGACGACCATCTTCTTGACGTTCACGCCGGACGCGGTCGCGGCGGACTCCGAGCGGCCGGTGGCCCGCAGGTCGAAGCCGAAGCGGGTGCGGGTCAGCGTGAACTGGAACAGCACGCCCACCAGGACGGCGATGAAGAGGAAGCCCCAGAGGTCGCCACCGGCGGTGGGAATGCTGAAGAAGTGGCTGGAGTCCGAGACCGGGTCGGTCTGGATCGAGTTGCTGGTGCTGCTGGCCTTGGGCGCGAAGACGCCGGGGACGAGCAGCAGACCGACGATGGAGACCGAGATCGCGTTCAGCATGATGGTCGAGATGACCTCGCTGACACCGCGGTAGACCTTCAGCAGACCGGCGATGCTCGCGTACAGACCGCCGATCAGCATGGCGGTGACCAGCAGCAGCGGGATCTGGATGAACGCCGGCAGGTCGACCTGGGCGCCGACGAAGGCCGCGAACAGCGCCGCGACCTTGTACTGGCCCTCGACACCGATGTTGAACAGGTTCATCCGGAACCCGAACGCGGCGGCCGCGGCGGCCAGGTAGTAGGTGGTGGCCCGGTTGAGGATCAGCACCTGGCCGTCCGACTTGGTGGCGTACGTGATCATCACGTTCCACGCGTCGAACGGGTTCTTGCCCGAGGTCGCCAGCAGGACGGAGCAGATCGCGACGGACAGCACGACCGCGAGCACCGGCGCAGCCAGTGCGAGCACGATCCGCTCACCGCTGATCCGCTGCGCGAAGCTGCGCTTGGCGGCGGGGTTGGGACTGGTCATGGGTTACTCCCCCGCCTGCGGCTTGTCGGCGGTGTCGGTGTGCGGGTGCTGGTCCGCCGCCTCGGTGCCCTCCGCGGCGGCGGCCTGCGCCTCGGCGACGGCCTCCGGGTCGGACTCCAGGTGGCCGGCGGCGGCACCGGTCATCGCGGTGCCGAGGTCCTCGGCGGTGACGGTGGCCGGGTCGGCGTCGGCGACCAGGCGGCCGCGGTAGATGACCCGGATGGTGTCGGAGAGGCCGATCAGCTCGTCCAGGTCGGCCGAGATCAGCAGGACGGCCAGGCCCTCCCGCTGGGCGGACCGGATGTGCTCCCAGATCTGCGCCTGCGCGCCGACGTCCACACCGCGGGTCGGGTGGGCGGCGATCAGCAGCTTGGGCTGGTGGCTCATCTCGCGGCCGATGATCAGCTTCTGCTGGTTGCCGCCGGAGAGCGAGGCCGCGGTGACCTCGATGCCGGGGGTGCGGACGTCGTAGTCCCGGACGATCCGCAGGGTGTCCTCGCGGGCCGCGGCGGGCTTGAGCAGCGGACCGCTGGAGTTGGGCTCCTCGGTGACGTGACCGAGGATCCGGTTCTCCCAGAGCGGGGCCTCCAGCAGCAGGCCGTGCTTGTGGCGGTCCTCGGGGATGTAGCCGATGCCGGCCTCACGGCGGGCCCGGGTGAGGGTGCCGGAGAGGTCCTTGCCGTCCAGGGTGACGGTGCCGCCGTCCAGCGGCAGCATGCCCATGATGGCCTCGACCAGTTCGGCCTGGCCGTTGCCCTCGACGCCGGCGATGCCGAGGATCTCGCCCTTGTGGATGCGCAGCGAGATGTCGTCCAGGACGACGCGCTCGATGCCCTCGGCGTCGGTCTTGGCGATCCGCAGGTCCTCGACCCTGAGCATCTCGGTGGTGGTGACGGTCGACTCGCGGTTCTCCGGGGAGGGCAGCTCGGCGCCGACCATCATCTCGGCCAGCTGCCGGGCGGTGACCGCCTTCGGGTCGGCGTCGCCGACCGTGGTGCCGCGCCGGATGACGCTGATCGCGTCGGCCACGGCCAGCACCTCGTGCAGCTTGTGCGAGATGAAGATGACCGTGACGCCCTCGGACTTGAGCTCGCGCAGGTTGTCGAACAGCGCGTCGACCTCCTGCGGGACGAGGACGGCCGTGGGCTCGTCGAGGATCAGGATCTTGGCGCCGCGGTACAGCACCTTGAGGATCTCGACGCGCTGGCGGTCGGCGACACCGAGGTCCTCGACCAGGGCGTCCGGGCGCACGCCCAGGCCGTACTGGTCGGAGATCTCCTTGATCTTCGCCTTCGCCCTGGCGCCGATGCCGTGGAGCTTCTCGCCGCCGAGGACGACGTTCTCCAGCACGGTCAGGTTGTCGGCGAGCATGAAGTGCTGGTGCACCATGCCGATGCCGCGGGCGATGGCGTCGCCGGGGGTGTGGAACTCGCACTGCTCGCCGTTGATCGCGATGGTGCCCTCGTCCGGCCGCTGCATGCCGTAGAGGATCTTCATCAGCGTCGACTTGCCGGCGCCGTTCTCACCCATCAGGGCGTGCACGGTGCCGGTGCGGACGGTGAGGTTGATGTCGTGGTTGGCCACGACGCCGGGGAAGCGCTTGGTGATGCCGCGCAGTTCGACGGCCGCTGTCGCCGTCCCCGCGCTGGGGGTGCCGTCCTTGCGCAGGGGGACGGGGTCTGATGCGGTGATGGCGATCTCCTGGTGGTCTGGAGGCGCGTCGTTGCGCTCGGAGGGCCAAGGGGAAACGGGAGTACGGAACGGGGCCCGGGGGTACGCGTTGAGCGCACCCTGCCGGGCCCCTCCCGTGAACTGTGTCGATCGTCGCGCTACCGGGCAGGCGGCAGGCGCAGGTCGCGTCCGAGACGCGCTGACCTCAGGAGGTCGGCGCGGTCGGGATGGTGGTGGCGCCGCTGGTGATGGCGTCGCTGGCGGCCTTCAGCTTGTCCTGGATGTCGTCGATCTTGCCGCCGGTGGTGGCGAGCGAGACGCCGTTGGCCTTCAGGTCGAAGAGCTTGATGCCGGTGAACGGCGTGTTCTTCTTGACCGAGTCGATGTACGCGTAGACCGCGTTGTCGACGTTCTTGACCATCGAGGTCAGGATGTTGTTCTTGAACTTCGCCAGGGCCGGCTGGCTGGCCTGGTCGGAGTCGACACCGATGGCCCACTTGCCCGCGGTGGCGACGGCCTCGATGGCGCCGTTGCCGGAGGAGCCGGCGGCGGAGTAGATGACGTCCGCGCCCTTGTCGAGCTGGCCCTGGGCGGCCTCCTTGCCCTTGTCGGGCGAGTTGAAGCCGGAGAAGTCCGGGGGCGTGGTGAGGTAGGTCGTCTCGATCTGGATGTTCGGGTCGACGGACTTGGCGCCCGCCTTGTAACCGGCCTCGAACTTCTTGATCAGCTCGGACTGCACACCACCGATGAAGCCGATGTGGTGGGCCTTCGACTTGTTGGCCGCGGCGACACCGGCAAGGTACGAACCCTCCTGCTCGGCGAAGAGCAGCGAGGTGACGTTGGACGGCTGGTCCTTGTCGTTCGAGTCGATGATCGCGAACTTGACGTTCGGATTGTCCTTCGCGACCTTGTCGACCGCCTGCTGGTACACGAACCCGACGGCGACGATGGTCTTGTAACCACCGTCGATCAGGTTCTTCAGGCGGGTCTCCTTGTCGGCCTCGGCCTCACCGGTCTTGGCCTCGGCCTCGGTGACGTTGACGCCCAGGTCGGCCTTGGCCTTGTCCAGACCGCGCGCGGCGGAGTCGTTGAAGGACTGGTCGCCGCGGCCGCCGATGTCGTAGGCCATACCGACCTTGAGGGCGTCGGAGGACGACCCGGAGGAGGCGTTGGTGTCAGTGCTCTTTGCGCCGCAAGCGGCGAGCGAGGCCATGCCCAGGGAACCCGAGAGCACAACCGCGGCGAGCTTCATTGAACGGCGCAAGGGAGTATCTCCTTCTCACACGCACCCGTTTAGCGTGGTCGGACGCCACCGTAACGCGCGTAGAACACGGTTGGGTTACGGGCTGCCGGAGCATTCGGGTTGTTATCAAACCGTGGTCTGAAGGCCCACCGAAGGCTCTTTTCCCGTACGCGGACGGTGATCCGAGTCTTGGTCCGCCCAGTTTACGGAACCGTGCCGCAACCCCGGATCTCCTCGACCCGGTCACGCGTCGACCACACACCCCCGGGAACGGTCAGGTGCGGTCGGCCTCCAGGGCCAGCGCCGAGAACAGCTCCACGCCGACACCGATCGCCCGCTCGTCCACGTCGAACCGGCCCTGGTGGAGGTCGCGGACGGTGCTGTCGCCGGGGGCGCGGACGCCGAGGCGGGCCAGCGCGCCCGGGGCGTGCTCCAGGTACCAGGAGAAGTCCTCGCCGCCCAGGCTCTGCTCGGTGCCCTCGACCACCTGGGCACCGTCCTCGGCGAACCGGGCGGTCATCGCCGCCTCCAGCTGCCCGACCGAGACCGCCTCGTTGACCACCGGCGGCACCCCACGGTGGTAGTCCAGCGTCCACTTGGCCCGGTAGGTCTCGGCGAGCTTCGCGATCAGCTCGTGCAGCAGCTCAGGCGCCTCGCGCCAGCCGTCCAGCTCCAGGCAGCGGACGGTGCCCTCCAGCTCGGCGTGCTGCGGGATGACGTTGGCCGCGGAGCCGGAGGCGATCCGGCCCCAGACCAGGCTGACGCCCCAGCGCGGGTCCATCCGGCGGGCCAGCGCGCCCGGCAGGTCGGAGGCCATCCGGGCGATCGCGGTCACCAGGTCGGTGGTCAGGTGCGGACGGGCGGTGTGCCCGCCGGGGCCGTCCAGGTGCAGCACCAGCCGGTCGCAGGCCGAGGTGATCGCCCCGACCCGCAGGGCGATCCGGCCGACCTCCACCTTCGGGTCGCAGTGCACCGCGAAGATCCGGCCGACGCCGTCCATCCCGCCCGCCTTGATGACGTCGAGCGCACCGCCCGGCATGACCTCCTCGGCCGGCTGGAACACCAGCCGGACCGGGCGGCGCAGCTCGCCGTTGCGGACGGCCTCGGCCAGCACCAGACCGGTACCGAGCACCACCGAGGTGTGCACGTCGTGACCGCAGGCGTGAGCCCGGCCGGGAACGGTCGAGCGGTACGGCACGTCGGTCTTGGCGTCGTCGATCGGCAGCGCGTCGATGTCGGCGCGGAAGGCCAGGAACTCGGCGCCGGGGGCGGTGCCGGCGGGGACGACGTCGACCAGCAGACCGGTGCCGCCGGGCAGCACCCGCGGTTCCAGGCCGGCCGCCACCAGTCGGTCGCGCAGCAGGTTGGTGGTGCGGAACTCCTGGCGGCCCAGCTCCGGGTGCCGGTGCAGGTCACGGCGGAAGGCGATCAGCTCGGGCTCCAGCCTCCGGACCCGGTCGCGCAGTTCGGCGGCGGGGCTGGCGGTGGCGAGAGTGGTGCCCGGCTGAGCGGGCTCAGGACGGTTCATCTCCCCAAGAATAGGCCCGTTGGGGGGATTTGGCCCGACTTCCGGAAAACTAGTCCCCGGATGGGTGCATACCGGTCGGACAGGTGGGTATGACATCTCGTTTCAGCCGCCTTCCCCGGATTGCTTGCCCTGTGCAACGATCGCCCGGGCCGGTGGTCACGGCCGACACCGGCTCGACGGCCGACGGAGGTTGACGGCCGGTCAGTGGCGCGCGGGAACCGCTCGGATCCACTCGGACCGGCTCGGAAGCGGTCAGAAACGCTCCACCGGAGCGTACGTGCCCCAGACCCCGCGCAGCGCGTCGCAGACCTCGCCGACGGTGGCCCGGGCGGCCAGCGCCTCCTTCATCGGATAGAGCACGTTCTCCGGCCCCTCGGCCGTACGGCGCAGCGCATCCAGTGCCCGGCCGACGGCCGTGGCGGAGCGCCCGGCCCGCAGCCGGGCCAGCCGCTCGGCCTGCTGCCGCTCGATCGCCGGGTCCACCCGCAGCGGCTGGTACGGCTCCTCCTCGTCCAGCCGGAAGCGGTTCACCCCGACCACGGTGCGCTCACCGGAGTCCGTCTCCTGCTGGAGGCGGTAGGCGGTGCGCTCGATCTCGCCCTTCTGGAAGCCCTGCTCGATCGCCGCCACCGCCCCGCCCTGCTCCTCCACCCGGGCCATCAGTGCCAGCGCGGCGGCCTCGACGGCGTCGGTCAGCGACTCCACCGCGTAGGAGCCGGCGAAGGGGTCGACGGTGGCCGTCACGTCGGTCTCGTGGGCGAGCACCTGCTGGGTGCGCAGGGCGAGCCGGGCGGCCTTCTCGGTGGGCAGCGCGATCGCCTCGTCGAAACTGTTGGTGTGCAGCGACTGGGTGCCGCCGAGCACGGCGGCCAGCGCCTGGACCGAGACCCGGACCAGGTTCACCTCGGGCTGCTGGGCGGTCAGCTGCACCCCGGCGGTCTGGGTGTGGAAGCGCAGCATCTGCGAGCGGGGGTCCCGCGCGCCGAACTCCTCGCGCATGATCCTGGCCCAGATCCGACGGGCGGCGCGGAACTTGGCGACCTCCTCCAGCAGCGTCGTGCGGGCCACGAAGAAGAAGGAGAGCCGGGGTGCGAAGTCGTCCACGGCCATTCCGGCGGCGAGCGCGGTCCGGACGTAGGCGATCCCGTTGGCCAGGGTGAAGGCGATCTCCTGCGCGGGATCGGCCCCCGCCTCGGCCATGTGGTAGCCGGAGATCGAGATGGTGTTCCAGCGCGGGATCTCGGCCCGGCAGTACCGGAACACGTCCGCGACCAGCCGCAGCGAGGGCTGCGGCGGGAAGATGTAGGTGCCGCGGGCGATGTACTCCTTCAGCACGTCGTTCTGCACCGTGCCGGTGAGCGCCGAGGGCGGCACGCCCTGGGCCTCGCCGACCAGTTGGTAGAGCAGCAGGAGCAGGGCGGCGGGCGCGTTGATGGTCATCGAGGTGGACACCTCGCCGAGCGGGATGCCGTCGAAGAGCACCGCCATGTCCTCGACGCCGTCCACGGCCACGCCCACCTTGCCGACCTCCCCGGCGGCGAGCGGCGCGTCCGAGTCGTAGCCCATCTGGGTGGGCAGGTCGAAGGCCACCGAGAGGCCGGTGCCGCCACCCGCGATCAGCTGGCGGTACCGGGCGTTGGACTCGGCGGCGGTGCCGAAGCCCGCGTACTGGCGCATCGTCCACGGCCTGCCGGTGTACATCGTCGGGTAGACGCCCCGGGTGTACGGGTACTCCCCCGGCCGCCCCAGCCGGGTGTCCGGATCCCAGCCGGCCAGCGCCTCGGGGCCGTACAGCTGATCGATCGGGAAGCCTGACTCGGAGCGGCGCGGCATCGGTCCTCCACGGGGGCGCGGGGTCGGTCCTCCCAACCTAGGGCCCGGCCGCACGCCCGGCCCGCCCCGCGCCGCAGGGCGCGCCGGGGCAGGAGCGCCCGGAGGCGACCGTCGAGAACGCGGTTGAGATGATCGGGTGAACGACCGGATGAGCCCCAGGGAGTGGCAATGACCGAGCAGAAGGTGGCCGTGGTCACCGGTGCCAGCAGCGGAATCGGGGCGGCGACCGCCCGCCGGCTGGCCGACGAGGGCTTCGAGGTGGTGCTGACCGCCCGCCGGACCGAGCGGATCGAGGCACTGGCCAAGGAGATCGGCGAGCGCGGCGGTTCGGCCAGGGCGGTCACCCTGGACGTCACCGACCGGGCCGCCGTGGACGCCTTCGCGGCCGAGGTCGGCCGGGTGGACGTGCTGGTGAACAACGCGGGCGGCGCGATCGGCGCGGAGAGCGTCGAGCACGGCGACCCGGCCGACTGGCGGGCCATGTACGAGGTGAACGTGCTCGGCGTGCTGCACGTGACCCAGGCGCTGCTGCCCGCCCTGCGCGCCACCGGCGACGGCACCGTGCTGGTGCTCTCGTCGACCGCCGCGCTGGCCGCGTACGAGGGCGGCGGCGGCTACGTCGCGGCCAAGCACGCCGCGCACACCATCGCGGCGACGCTGCGGCTGGAGCTGTGCGGGGAGCCGATCCGGGTGATCGAGATCGCTCCCGGCATGGTGAAGTCCGAGGGCTTCGCGGTCACCCGCTTCCGCGGCGACGAGGAGAAGGCCGCCGCCGTGTACGCGGGCGTGGCCGAGCCGCTGACCTCGGAGGACATCGCGGACACCGTGGCATGGGCGGTCACCCGGCCCTCGCACGTCAACATCGACCTGCTGGTGGTCCGCCCGCGGGCGCAGGCCGCCAACCACAAGGTCCACCGCGGCTGACCCGGGCCCGTGCGCGGCGGAGCGGCCCGGCACCCCCAGTCGAACACGTGTCGTACACGAGTGGTACACACGTGTGATGACGATCTTCCGGGCCGCCCGCCCACGGGTACTGCTGACCGCCGTGGCGGCAGGCACCCTCCTGCTCACCTCCGCCTGCAACGACTCGGCCACCACGGCCCAGGACAAGGCCTCCGGCACCGCAGCCCCCTCGGCCGGCCCCACCGCCAGTCCGGCTGCGACCCCGAAGCCCAAGGGCGAGGCGGACCCGGCGCTCAAGCCGTTCTACGGCCAGCAGATCACCTGGGCGGACTGTCCGGCCGACCCCAGGGCCGAACGGGCGAAGATCGACATCTCCGGCATGCAGTGCGGCAGGCTGCACGTCCCGCTCGACTACGCCAACCCCGCCTCCGACGCGATCGACCTCGCGCTGATCAGGTACCCGGCGACCGCCAAGGACCAGCGGATCGGCTCCCTGATGGTCAACCCGGGCGGCCCCGGCGCCTCCGGCGTCGAGATGGTCAAGTACGGCGCCAAGGACTTCGACGGCACCCTGCACACTCGCTTCGACGTGATCGGCTTCGACCCGCGCGGCACCGGCGACAGTTCACCGGTGGTCTGCTACGACGACGAGCAGCTCGACGCCGTCAACCAGACGGACACCCCGGACGACCCCGCCGAGCGCAAGGCGGCCCACGTCAAGCAGTCCACCGACCACGCCGCCGCCTGCCAGGCCAAGTCCGGCAAGCTGCTGCCCTTCGTCGGCACCCGCAACACCGCCCGCGACCTGGACGTGCTGCGCGCCGCCGTCGGCGACCGGAAGCTCAACTACCTCGGCATCTCCTACGGCACCTACCTCGGCGCCCTGTACGCCGAGGAGTTCCCGCAGAACACCGGCCGGCTGATCCTCGACGGCGCCGTCGACCCGGCCCAGGACACCATGGACCACGGCGTCGACCAGCAGATCGGCTTCGAGAAGTCCTTCCAGCGCTTCGCCGACGACTGCGTGGACAACCACGCCGCCGAGTGCCCGCTCGGCACGGACCGGACCAAGGCCGCCAGAAAGGCCGCCGACTTCCTGGACGGCCTCCACGACCACCCGCTGACCGCCAAGGACGGCCGCAAGCTCGGCCGCGACATGGCCTGGACCGGCGTCATCTCCCTCCTCTACGGCGACGAGAAGACCTCCTGGAAGTACCTGCGGAACAGCCTCGGCTGGGCGATGATGCGCGACAAGGGCGACTACCTGATGGCCGCCGCCGACGACTACGACGGTCGCGACGGGAACGGCCACTACAGCCCGATGGACGAGGCCAACGGCGCGATCAGCTGCGCCGACGCCGCCCGCCCCGCGCCGACCCGCGAGCACGCCCAGCAGGCGGTCGACCGGCTGCTCGCCGAGGCGCCACTGCTGTCCAAGGGCGTCACGGTGGACGACTACCTGGAGCCCGGCTGCGCCTACTGGCCGTTCAAGACCCAGGAGAAGCCGCACACCATCCGGGCCGAGGGCGCCGCTCCGATCCTGGTCGTCGGTACCACCGGCGACCCGGCCACCCCGTACGCCTCGGCCGAGAAGCTGGCCAAGGGCTTCGCCCGGGCCACCCTGCTCACCCGGGTCGGCGAGGGCCACGGCGCCTTCGGCAAGGGCAGCGCCTGCATCGACCTGGCCATGGCCGCCTACCTGACCGACGGCACCATGCCGGCCGAGGGCACCCGCTGCGGCTGAGCCGGAGGCGGAGGCGGACGGGGAGGGCGGTGACGTGCAGGTGTCAACGTCACAACTTGATAGCTCGTCCGGATGAATTCCGCGCTCGCCCTCCCCAACTGATGACCACTCAACTACCGTTGAGGAGCTGCCGGGACGGCGTCGAACGCACCCCAGCAGCCCCCATCCTCCAGCTGCTCCACCACCCCACCGGCCCCTTCCCGCCCTCACGAGGAGGACCCGCTGGCCAGCGACATCCCGTCACAGCGGCCCGACGCCAGCACCGAGCCGACCCTCCTCGGCTTGCACCGCTTCAACGAAGCGGACGCCGGGGCCGCCGAGGAGGCCCTGTTGGCCTGCTGCGGCAGCCACCGCTGGGCCCTGCGGCTCACCGCACACCGCCCCTACCCCGACATAGAGTCCCTGCTGGCCGCCGCCAGCGAGGCCTCCTACGACCTGCGCCCGGCCGACCTCGCCGAGGCCCTGGCCGACGAGAGCTGGATGCCGCAGCCGCTGCTGGGCATGCGCGCGCCGGGCAGCCAGGCCGCGCACACCGCGCTGCGGGCGGCCCACGCCGCGTACGAGGCCCGGTTCGGCCACGTCTTCGTGGTCTGCCTGGACCGCGTCGACCCGGAGGAGATGCTCGACACCGTGCTCTCCTCGATCCGCACCCGGCTGGCCAACGACCCGGACGAGGAGCGGCTGATCGCGGCGGACGAGCTCCGGCGGATCGCCCTCACCCGGCTGGAGCACCTGGTCGCCACCCATTCGGAGGCCGGGGCGCACTGAGCCCCGCCGACGCCGAAGCCGCCGGACGGGCGGGCCGTCCGGCGGCTTCGGCGTCGGACGGGGGCGTCGGCGGGCGGCGTCAGCGGGTGCCGAGGACCGGAATCCGCTATCTCTCGGTGACCGAACAGCCACCAGAAGTGATGAAACGGGGTTTGGTTCCCGCCCCACTAGGCCAGAAGTGCCTGATTGATCACACATAGGGGCCCCGGAGGCGGTTCCCGACAAGGCGTCGATAGGATGCTGGCGGCCGGTGGACCGTACCCGGCCGGGCTGACCGACACCGAAGCCGGCCGAGCCCCCAATCGCTTCCGGAGGGTTTTTCCGTGCCGGCTGGAACGCTGTACCGCGGCCGGGAAGGCATGTGGAGCTGGGTGGCTCATCGAGTCACCGGCGTCCTCATCTTCTTCTTCCTGTTCGCCCACGTCCTGGACACCGCCCTGGTGCGAGTGTCGCCGGAGTCCTACGACACCGTCATTCAGACGTACAAGACTCCGCTCGTGAACCTGATGGAGTACGGCCTGGTGGCCGCCATCCTGTTCCACGCGCTCAACGGCCTGCGCGTCGTCGCGGTGGACTTCTGGTCCAAGGGCCCGAAGTACCAGAAGCAGATGCTCTGGACCGTCGTCGGAGTCTGGGTCGTCCTGATGGCCGGCTCCTTCTACGGGATCCTGCAGCACACGCTGATCTCCTGGTTCGGGAAGTGAGCTGACCATGTCCACGGAAATCTCCGACGCGCTCGTCGTCCCCTCGAAGCACGCGCACACCGGCAAGGGCCTCGGCACCGGCAACCCGGCCGACGCCTTCGTCATCGAGCCGCCGCGCAAGCGGACCGCGAAGACCCCGCGCCGCACCCGCACCAACTTCGAGATGCTGGCCTGGCTCTTCATGCGCCTGTCCGGTGTCGTCCTGGTCGTGCTGATCCTCGGCCACCTGCTGATCATGCTGGTCCTCGACGGGGGCGTCTCCAAGATCGGCTTCGCCTTCGTGGCCGGCCGCTGGGCCTCGCCGTTCTGGCAGGGCTGGGACCTCCTCATGCTCTGGCTCGCCATGCTCCACGGCGCCAACGGCATGCGTCAGGTCATCAACGACTACGCCGAGAAGGACTCGACCCGGCTCTGGCTCAAGGGGCTCATGGGTACCGCCACGGTCTTCACCGTGCTGCTCGGCACCCTGGTGATCTTCACCTTCGACCCCAACATCTGAGCCGCGAGCACCATCGACCATCGGCAGAGGCCAGAGGCGAGTTAACCCCCCATGCAGATTCACCAGTACGACACCGTCATCGTCGGCGCCGGCGGCGCCGGCATGCGTGCGGCCATCGAGTCGACGCAGCGCAGCCGCACCGCCGTCCTGACCAAGCTCTACCCGACCCGGTCCCACACCGGCGCGGCCCAGGGCGGCATGTGCGCCGCCCTGGCGAACGTCGAGGAGGACAACTGGGAGTGGCACACCTTCGACACGGTCAAGGGCGGTGACTACCTGGTCGACCAGGACGCCGCCGAGATCATGTGCAAGGAGGCCATCGACGCCGTCCTCGACCTGGAGAAGATGGGCCTGCCCTTCTCCCGCACCGAGGCGGGCCGGATCGACCAGCGCCGCTTCGGCGGTCACTCCCGCAACCACGGCGAGGCCCCGGTCCGCCGCTCGTGCTACGCGGCCGACCGCACCGGCCACATGATCCTCCAGACGCTGTTCCAGAACTGCGTCAAGCACGGCGTCGAGTTCTTCAACGAGTTCTACGTCCTCGACCTGCTGATCAACGAGGGCAAGACGGCCGGCGTCGTCGCCTACGAGCTGGCCACCGGCGAGATCCACGTCTTCCAGGCCAAGGCCGTCGTGTTCGCCTCCGGCGGCACCGGCAAGATGTTCAAGGTCTCCTCGAACGCCCACACCCTCACCGGTGACGGCCAGGCCGTGGCCTACCGCCGTGGCCTGCCGCTGGAGGACATGGAGTTCTTCCAGTTCCACCCGACGGGCATCTGGCGCATGGGCATCCTGCTCACCGAGGGCGCCCGCGGCGAGGGCGGCATCCTGCGCAACAAGGACGGCGAGCGCTTCATGGAGCGCTACGCCCCGGTCATGAAGGACCTCGCGTCCCGTGACGTCTGCTCCCGCGCGATCTACACCGAGATCCGCGAGGGCCGCGGCTGCGGTCCGGAAGGCGACCACGTCTACCTGGACCTGACCCACCTCCCGCCGGAGCAGCTCGACGCCAAGCTGCCGGACATCACCGAGTTCGCGCGCACCTACCTCGGCATCGAGCCCTACACGGACCCGATCCCGATCCAGCCCACCGCGCACTACGCCATGGGCGGCATCCCGACCAACGTCGAGGGTGAGGTCCTGCGCAACAACACCGACATCGTCCCCGGCCTGTACGCGGCCGGCGAGGTCGCCTGCGTGTCCGTGCACGGCGCCAACCGCCTGGGCACCAACTCGCTGCTGGACATCAACGTGTTCGGCCGTCGCGCGGGCATCGCCGCCGCCGACTACGCCAACGCGAACAAGTTCGTCCCGCTGCCGGAGAACCCGGAAGAGCTGGTCCAGACCATGGTCGAGCAGCTGCGCGAGTCGACCGGCACCGAGTCCGTGGGGCAGATCCGCAAGGAGCTGCAGGAGACCATGGACACCAACGCGATGGTGTACCGCACCGGCGACACCCTGAAGCAGGCGGTCGAGGACATCGCCGCGCTGAAGGAGCGCTTCAAGAACGTCTCCATCCAGGACAAGGGCTACCGGTACAACACGGACCTCCTGGAGGCCATCGAGCTGGGCAACCTGCTCGACCTGGCCGAGGTGCTGGCCGTCTCCGCGCTGGCCCGCGAGGAGTCCCGCGGCGGTCACTACCGCGAGGACTTCCCGACCCGTGACGACGTGAAGTTCATGCAGCACACCATGGCGTACCAGGAGGTCGCCGCCGACGGCAGCACCTCCATCCGCCTCGACTACAAGCCGGTCGTCACGACCCGCTACCAGCCGATGGAGCGTAAGTACTGATGAGCACTCCGACTGTGGAGCACTCGGCCGCTCTGGACGCGGCCGAGGCCGGCGGTATCCAGCTGATCACCGTCACCTTCCGGATCCGCCGGTTCAACCCGGAGGAGCACCCGGACCCGGTGTGGGTCGACTACCAGCTGACGCTGGACCCGAAGGAGCGCGTCCTGGACGCGCTCAACAAGATCAAGTGGGAGCAGGACGGCACCCTCACCTACCGCCGTTCCTGCGCGCACGGCATCTGCGGCTCCGACGCCATGCGGATCAACGGCCGCAACCGGCTGGCGTGCAAGACCCTGATCAAGGACGTCAACCCGGAGAAGCCGATCACGATCGAGGCCATCAAGGGCCTGACGGTCCTCAAGGACCTGGTCGTGGACATGGACCCGTTCTTCCAGGCGTACAAGGACGTCATGCCGTTCCTCATCACCAAGGGGAACGAGCCGACGCGCGAGCGCCTGCAGTCCGCCGAGGACCGCGAGCGCTTCGACGACACCACCAAGTGCATCCTGTGCGCCGCGTGTACGTCGTCCTGCCCGGTGTTCTGGAACGACGGCCAGTACTTCGGCCCGGCTGCCATCGTCAACGCGCACCGCTTCATCTTCGACTCGCGCGACGAGGGTGCCGAGCAGCGCCTGGAGATCCTCAACGACCGTGAGGGCGTGTGGCGCTGCCGCACCACCTTCAACTGCTCGGAGGCCTGCCCGCGTGGCATCGAGGTCACCAAGGCGATCCAGGAAGTGAAGCGGGCGCTGGTCACCCGCCGCTTCTGATCCCGCCCTGAGGCAGGCCGAAGGCCCCGTCCGATCGACCGATCGGACGGGGCCTTCGCCGTTCTCCTAGCGCAGCGCGCCCAGGTCCTTCGGCGCGGACCAGCCGCTGAAGGTCACAAGGTGGCGGTCGGGCGTGACGGCCCACAGGTCGGGCTTGCCGTCGCCGTCACCGTCGCCGGAGCTGCCCAGGGTCGGGTAGGCGGCGGTGGTGAAGCCGGTGGCGACCACATTCGCCGAGGGGTCGGCGAGGGCGGAGAAGTCCAGCAGGTTGTAGGCCTGCTTGGCGATCGGGTAGGCGTGCAGGGCGCCGTTGGCACGCTCGCGGGCCCACAGGGTGAGGTTGCCGGAGGCGTCCGCGCCGGGGGCGATCAGGTCGTAGCCGCTCCAGTCACCAGTGGTGGCGATGAGCTGGGCGTCCGCGTAGCCGCGGAAGCTCGGGTGGTAGGCGTACAGCTTGCCGTGCTCGACCGAGAGCAGCACCGGGGCGGACGGCACGTCGGCGGATCCGAGGGCGACCAGCTGGTCGGAGGAGGACCAGTCGGCGGCGTAGTCCGGCGGGCAGGGGGTCGCGGCCCCGGCCGCGTCGACGCACCGGTTCGACGCGGGCTTGCGGACCAGGGTCGGGTACTGCTGACCGAAGTCACCCTGGTGGTTGTTCGCGTAGGAGTAGAGGAAGCCCGGGTTGCCCTTCGGGTGCACCAGCAGGTCGTCGCCGGGGGCGTGGACCGGGGCCCAGCCGCGGTGCAGCACCTGGTCGTCCTGCCAGCCGGCGTGCAGCGGCGCGAGCGCGGCCGGGAGGGTCGAGGACGGGGTGGTGTCGGTCGCGCCGGCGCTGATCACCTGGAGGTTGCCCTGCGCGTCCGGGAGCAGGATGTCCGGCACGCCGTCACCGTCGACGTCGCCCGGGACGGCCGGCTTCGGGCGCGGATCCCACGGCGCGTAGAAGGTGTACGTGACCGGCTGGCCGACGTTGCCGGCGTTGTCCATGGCCTGGACGGTCAGGGTGTTGGTGCCCCAGTCCTTGGGCTTGAGGGTCAGCTGGGCGGTGCCGTCGGCCCCGGCCTTCACGGTGTGGCCGGAGGCGCAGTCCCAGCCGACGCCGAGCGTGCCGTTCAGCGCGTACTGGTAGCAGGCCACGCCGGAGCCCGCATCGGTGCCGGTGAGGGTGAAGACGCCGTTCTCGCCCGCGTACTTGCCGGGGGTGCTGCCGGAACCGCTCGCCGGGAAGTCGGTGGAGGAGACGGACAGGCCCGGCCGGGTGAGGTCGACCTTGAAGTGGCAGGCCGGAGCGGGCTTGCCGCTCCCCGGGGAGTACTCGGGCCAGGCCTGCCAGGTGTAGCTGTGGCCGTCCAGCAGGTCGGCGGTGGTCAGCGCGGCCGCTCCGGCGGTGACGTCCGCGGTGCTGTCGACGATCTTGTCGTGCGCCGGGGTCGAGTCGTCCCAGACCTTGAAGCGCACCTGGGGTGAGGTGGCGGCGACGGTCAGGACGGGGTTGGCCACGCCCAGCCAGCCGGGGGTGGTGGAGTCGTCGCAGGCGTCCGTGTGCAGACCGCTGGCGGCGAAGCCCGGGGCGGGCACGGCCTTCGGGTCGGTGACCGCCGTCCCGGGGACGGCCGAGGCGACGGGCGCGGTGAGTAGTCCGGCCGCGAGGACTGCCACGGTGACCCCGCCGAGTCTGCGGGCACGCGAAAGTGTCATGGAGATTCCCACCCCTTGTGAGCAGCGCGTCCGGTACGCGCGTGCGAGCGGTGAGGATCTTGCCAGTGGGGGCCGCCGGCGGCAACGGGGATTAGGGCGGGGCCTCGAGCGGTCAGTCCGTGGCCGGGCCGCGGCGGGCGGCGCGCAGGCCGCGGAGGCCGACGGTGCCGACGGCGATTCCGAGGACGAAGGACGTGATCGCCAGCAGCAGGTGGATCCAGAAAAAGGCGGTCGGCTGGGAGTGGTCGCCGTTCACGAAGGCCTGGCCGCCGGAGTCCTTCCAGAGGTTCTTGACGAAGGTCGTCCAGATCATGATCGACCAGACGCCGAAGGCGGTCAGGAACCAGGAGGTGCGGCGGCTGAGCTTCATCGGGTGGTCCTCGGCGGGGTGGATGTGGGGGCGGGGCGCCTCCCCAGTATGCGCGGGCCGCCGATCGGCCCAAGGGCGGGCCCCTCGTGCGAGGGACCCGTACGGTGTGGCGCACGCCGCAGCGCCGCAGTGGGTACGGTCACCCCGTGCTCACATCCCGTCACAACCTCGCGCAGCTGTGCGCCGCGGTCGCCGCGGCCCTCCCGGTTCTGCTCGTCGCCCCGGCGGCGGTCGCGGCCCCGCAGGTGCCGCCCCCGTCGACCGCGGTCGGCGGGGAGCGGCTCGGACTCCCCGGGGTCCAGGTCAACCCGCTGGCGGGTGCCCCGGCCCTGCCGAGGGACCTCACCGGCCAGTCCTGGATGGTCTCCGACGCCGCCTCGGGGGAGGTCCTGGCGGCATACAACCCGCACCTGCGACTGCCTCCGGCGAGCACCCTGAAGATCCTCTTCGCGGACACCGTGCTGCCGAAGTTCGACCGCAACACGGTGCACCGGGTCGCCGACGAGGAGATCCAGAACATCGGCCCCGGCAGCAGCCTGGTCGGCATCAAGGAGAACCTGGACTACCGGGTCGAGGACCTGTGGCGGGGGGTGTTCCTGAGCTCGGGCAACGACGCCGTGCACGTCCTGTCGTTCATGAACGGGGGCATCCGGCGGACCGTCAACGAGATGCAGGACCGGGCCGAGGCCCTCCAGGCCTGGGACACCAGGGTGATATCCCCGGACGGCTACGACATGGACGGCCAGGTGTCCTCGGCCTACGACCTGTCGCTGTTCGCCCGGGCCGGCCTGCGCAACCCGGACTTCCGCATGTACTGCGCGACCCGCGAGGCGATGTTCCCGGGCGCCCTCGACAAGAACACCGGCCGGCGCGGCAGCTTCGGGATCGCCAACACCGACCGGCTGCTGGGCAAGTACCCCGGTCTGATCGGGGTGAAGAACGGCACCACCACCAACGCGGGCTCGACCTTCGTCGGCGCCGCCGAGCGGAACGGGCGCACCCTGCTGGTGACGGTGATGCACCCGGCCAGCTACCAGCGGGTGTACGACGAGACTGCCGAGCTGCTGGACTGGGGCTTCGCCGCAGCGGGCAAGGTCCAGCCGGTCGGCCGGCTGGTCGAGGAGAAGCAGGCCGGCGGCGGGGAGCCGACCGGTCAGGCGGGCGGCACCCCCGGCGCCACCGGCACCCCCGCCCCGCCGCCGCACGCCGCCGACACCGCGACCCGGCCGACCGGCGGGGGCGGCGGGCTCGACCCGGTCGGCTGGCCGACCGTGGCGGTCGGGGCCGTGGTCGCGGCGGGCGCCGTGCTGCTCGTCCGGCGCCGTAGGGCGAGCCGCCGCCGCTGGGGCCGCTTCGAGTGCTGACCCCCGGCCCGGAGGCGAGCGGGCGGGCTACTCCTGCGGCCCGGCCGGCGTCCCCGCCGCGGCCTCCGACCGGTCGGCTGCGGCGAGCAGCGCCCGGCCGTGTGCCCTGGTCCGCTCGCGGGCGGCGTCCGGATCGGCGGTCGCCGTCCAGGCCACGCAGTACATCAGCAGTCGGCTGACGAAGTTGATCCACAGCAGCAGCGCCACCGGCGTGGCGAACGCGCCGTACAGGCTGCGTCCGGCGACCGAGCCGAGGTAGGAGGCGAGCAGCAGTTTCAGCAGTTCGAAGCCGACCGCGCCGATCAGGGCGCCGTGCACGAGGTCCCGGCGGCGCTGTCCGGTGATGCCGGGGAAGGGCGCCAGCAGGTAGGCGAAGAGCAGCATGTCGCACGCTATGGCGATCAGCACACCGACCCCGGTCAGCAGGTAGCCGCTGCCGAGGCCGATCGCGTCGGCGATCCGCCCGGCGAGCGTGCTGCCGGCGGCGGAGGCGGCCAGCGAGAACAGGGACACCAGGCCGAGGCCGGCCAGCACCACGACGTCCCAGGCCTTGCGCAGCACCGCGTTGCCCTTCTCCTCGGGCAGCTGCCAGAGGTCCCGGATCGAGGTGCGCATGGTGTCCACCCAGCCGAGGCCGGAGATCAGCAGCAGGGCCCCGCTGACCACTCCGAGGGCGCCCGCGTTGGCCACCAGGGAGGGCAGGTTGAGCGCGTCCGACAGGCCGGGCAGCTGGTCGGAGATGCGGTGCTGCAGGTCGTCCACCTGGCTGCCGTTCAGCGTCGCGACCGCGACCGCCAGGCCCACCGTGAGCAGCGGGAACAGGGCGAGGAAGCCGAAGAAGGTGACGGCTCCGGCCAGCCGGTTTCCGCGGGCGGCGGTGAAGTACTCGTACACCCGGTACGGGCGGCTGCGCTGCACCCGGGCCACGAGCGGGCCCAGGACCGGAAGGCGGGTCAGGAAGTCCACCCGACCGGTTATACCGGCCCGTCCCCCGAACGGCCGTCAGGCGCGGGGCCGGACACCCGGGTCGCCGCCCTACCGGTTGACCAGTCGGCGGGCCTTCGCGAGGGCGCGGACGGCCTGGTACGCGGTGTAGCGGCCCTGGCCGAGCAGTTCGGTGCGCACGCCGTCCACGCCGGCGGGCGGGCGGTAGCCGGCCGGACGCAGCCGGGCGCAGTGCGCGGCGGCGCGGCGGAAGTACTCGCGGCGGTCGCCGGGCGGGACCCGGCCGGGCTTGGCGACCACGGTGTTGAGGTGGTGCAGCATCTTCCCGAAGACGACCGGGCGCCAGGCGTCGAGGTCGGGGCGGCGGTCGAGGAAGGCGAACACCAGGTCGTACTGGGCGAACACGTCGAAGTGCTTGCGGCTGGCGGTGGCCAGGATGTTGCCGCCCTCCTGGCGCTGGCGGTAGTGCACGCCGACCCGGTCGAGGAGGGTGATGCTGTCGGCGGCGAGCAGCGCCGGGTACGTCCAGGGGGTGTCCTCGTAGTAGCCGGCCGGGAACTCCAGCTGCTGCTCGGTGATGAAACCGCGGCGGTAGGCCTTGTTCCAGACGACCTGGAGCAGGTCGAGCAGGTCGGGGCGGGCGGCGAGGTCGAAGACGTCCGGGGAGGCGGCGCCGAAGACGTGGCCGGCGGCGGCCCGGGTGATCCGCCCGTCGGCGTAGGTCCGGGCGTAGTCGTAGACCAGGACGTCCGGGTCGCCGGTGGCGGCGAGCCGCTCGTCGACGGCCTTCAGCAGGTCGGGGGTGAGGGTGTCGTCACTGTCGAGGAAGACGACGTAGTCGCCGGTGGCGACCTCCAGGCCGGCGTTGCGGGCCCGGCCGAGGCCGACGTTCTCCGGCAGGTGGAGCACCCGGACCCGGGGGTCGGCGGCGGCGGCCGCGTCCAGCACCGCACCGCAGCCGTCGGGTGAGCAGTCGTCCACCGCGATCAGTTCGAGGTCGGGTCCGGCCTGGCCGAGGACCGATTCGAGGCATTCGGTGAGATAGTCCTGGACCTGGTACACGGGGACGATGACGCTGAAGCGGGGCACGGGGGCCAGCGTAGTGGGCCCGGGGAGGGCCGGGCCCCGGAAGGTAGGATCGGGGCGCACGTACGCACCGATCCAAGTGCGGCCAGACCCCTCGCGGGCTGCCACGCTCCTCCCGAGAAAGGCCTGCGTAGCCGATGGCTCCCCGCCTCTCCATCGTCGTTCCGATCTACAACGTCGAGCGCTACCTCGTCGAATGCCTCGACTCGATCGCCGCCCAGACGTTCACGGACTTCGAGTGCGTCATGGTCGACGACGGTTCGAAGGACGACAGCGCGGCGCTCGCCGAGGCGTACGCGGCGAAGGACTCGCGGTTCCGGCTGGTCCGGCAGGTGAACAAGGGCCTCGGCGCGGCCCGCAACACCGGTATCCGGCACATCGACCCGGACGCCGAGTTCCTGTGCTTCGTGGACAGCGACGACTCGATGCCGCCCAGCGCGTACGAGCTGATGATCAACACGCTGGACGAGACCGGCTCGGACTTCTGCACCGGCAACGTGCTGCGGTTCCGCGCCGTGGGCTACTACCAGTCCGGCGGGCACTCGAAGCCGTTCAAGGAGACCCGGCTCAAGACCCACATCACCGAGATCCCGGCGCTGGTCACCGACCGCACCGCGTGGAACAAGGTGTACCGCCGCTCCTTCTTCGACGCCGCCGGCCTGCTGTACCCCGAGGGCATCCTGTACGAGGACGCGCCGGTCAGCGTGCCGCACCACTACCTCGCCAAGAGCGTGGACGTGCTCTCCGAGCCGATCTACCACTGGCGCGAGCGCGAGGTCGGCGAGATGTCGATCACCCAGATGCGCACCAACCCGAAGGGCCTGATCGACCGGGTCGCCTCGGTGGAGCTGGTCCGCGCCTGGCTGAAGAAGCAGACCGAGCCGCGCTTCGCCGAGTACCTGCGCTCCTACGACGAGAACACCCTCGTCGAGGAGATCCCGATGTTCTTCTGGTCCGTCGTGGACGGCGACCGGGACTACCGGGACGCCTACGTCCAGCACGTCAGCCGGCTGCTCCGGTCGATCGGCCAGGAGCAGGTCCGCAAGCTGCGGGCGCCGCTGCGGCTGAAGTACCACCTGACCCTGCAGAACCGGGTGGACGAGCTGGTCGAGCAGATCAAGTACGAGGGCGAGAGCGGCGGCGGCGTGCAGGCCCGCGGTCTGCTGCGGCCGTACGCGGACTACCCGTTCCTGCGCGGTGGGCGCAGGAGCGTGCCGTCCAACGTGCTCAAGCTGGACAACTCGCTGGTCATGCGCAGCCGGCTGTACGACAGCGCCTGGGTGGGCGGGAAGCTGCGGCTGACCGGGCACGCCTACCCGGAGCAGCTGGGCGCGGCGAACAAGCACGACATGGTCCGCACCCTGGTGCTGCGCGAGGCCAAGGGCCGCCGGGTGATCGCGGTGCCGATGAAGACCCAGTACAGCGCCGAGGCGACCGCGAGCTGCAACCACGACCTGTACAGCTGCGACTGGTCCGGCTTCACCGTCTCCCTCGACCCGAAGAAGCTCAAGCACCGCGGCCGCTGGAAGGACGGCCACTGGCGCGTCCTGGTGGCCGGCGCGGGCAAGGGCGGGATCTACAAGGGCCGGATCTCGGCGGGCTGGCACGACACCGCCGAATCGATCCCGCCGCACTGGGTCGAGCCGGACGTGCGGATCGTGCCCTGGGTCCGGGACAACTTCGTCTACCTGCAGGTGGAGACCGTCAAGGCCCGGGTGACCGGCCTGGCCGCGCACGGCGACCGGGTGGAGGTCTCCGGCGCGGCGCGCTCCGGCGCGAGCTTCGCCGGGGCCCGGCTGCGGCTCACCCACGTCGAGTCGGACCGCGAGCTGACCTTCCCGGTGGAGCTGGGCACGCCGGTCGGCGCGCTGCAGCCGTTCACCTCGTCGGTCGAGGTGGCCGAGCTGACCGCCGTCCGCGAGGCCTGGGCCGAGCTGGACCCGGTGGCCGGCGAGCGCGTCCGCGACCGCTGGAACAGCGCGCTGCTGCTGGCCGACGGCACCGTCATGCCGCTGGTCTGGGACGACCGCAACGCGCCCGAGCAGCTGCACATGCCGCTGAACCCGCAGGCTCCCGCCGATCAGCGCCGGGTGATCTACACCAAGCCCTCCGCGACGGGCCACCTCCAGTTCTCCGACCAGCTGCTGCAGCCGGTGGTCGACGAGGTGTCGTCGCGCGGCGCCGACGGCTTCCTGCTGAGCGGCTCGTTCCCGCTGGCCGGCTCGCACCGCTGGGAGCTGGTGGTCCGGCACCACTGGCGTGAGGAGGAGCACGTCTACCCGGTGGAGATCGCGGACGGCCGGTTCCGTACCGCGCTGCCCGCCGTGCCGACCGCCACCTTCGCCGGTCAGGTCCCGCTCGCCGCCGGTACGTGGCGGGTCTTCTTCCGTCCGGTCGGTGAGCACGCCGCGGCCCTGCCGGACAGCTACGTGCAGATCTCCCCGTCCTGCTTCGGCGCGCTGCCGGTGGAGGTGCAGTCCCGCGGCAAGCGGATCGTGCTGGAGCGCCGCTACCACGACGGCCTGTCGCTGGAGTCGCACTCGGCGCTGCTGCCCGAGGAGCGGTCCGGCTTCCGCCAGCGCCAGCTGCGCACCGTCGACTACCCGGCCGCCCGCCGGCTGCCGGTGCGCGACACGGTGCTGTACAACGCCGGGCACGGCAGCGTGTACGCCGGCTCTCCGAAGGCGATCCACGAGGAGCTGGTCCGCCGCGGCCTGCCGCTGGAGCACCTGTGGGGCAGCGACGACATGCAGGCCGACCTGCCGCGCACGGCGCGGACGATCCGGCTCTGGAGCCCGGAGTGGTTCGAGGCGCTGGCGACCGCCAAGTACATCGTCACCAGCACCCACCTGCCCGACTTCTTCGTCCGCCGGACCGGCCAGGTGGTCCTCCAGACCTGGCAGGGCAGCCCGCTGAAGCAGGTCGGCTTCGACTTCGAGAAGGTCTGGTTCACCGACTCGAACTACCTCAAGGGCCTGTCCCGCGAGGTCCCGAACTGGAGCCTGATGGTGGCCGGCAACAGCTGGTCCGCCCCCGTCCTGCGGCGCGCCTTCGATTACCAGGGCGAGATACTGGAGAGCGGTTCGCCCCGGAACGACCTCCTGTTCGCGGCCGACCGGGAGAAGACGGCCGAACAGGTTCGCGAACGGCTCGGCCTGCCCGAGGGCAAGAAGGTCGTGCTGTACGCACCGACCTGGCGCGAGGACCGTCGCCGGCCGAACGGCGGCTACCAGATCGACCTGCGGATCGACCTGGAGGCGGCCAAGGCCGCGCTCGGTGACGACCAGGTGCTGCTGGTGCGCCGGCACAACATGATGTGCGGTCAGATCCCGGGCGCCGGCAACGGCTACATCTGGGACGTCGGCAGCTACCCCGACATGGCGGAGCTGCTGCTGATCGCCGACGTGCTGGTCACCGACTACTCGTCGAGCATCTTCGACTTCGCCAACACCGGCAGGCCGATGTTCTTCTTCACCCACGACCTGGAGCACTACCGCGACAACCTGCGCGGCTTCAGCCTGGACTTCGAGGCCGAGGCACCCGGCCCGCTGCTGCCCACCTCCGAGGCTCTCGTCGACGCGCTCGCCCGGGTGGACGAGGTCGCGGCAGAGTACGCGGACAAGGCGGCCGCGTTCCGCGAGGCGTACTGCGACCTGGACGACGGCAAGGCCTCCGTCCGGGTGGTCGACGCGATGCTCCGCAAGGAGTAGTCACGGGCCCCGACCGAGGCGCCCGGCGCGATCCGCGCCGGGCGCCTCGGCGCCACCTGGGAATTTCCTGAGAACTGACTGCCCTTTACGTGTATTTTGCACTCGAACTCACGTTTACCAAACAAATTTCAAAGGAAATTCTCCGAACTGGACAGTTGACCCGGGGTGCCTTCCCGGTATGGGATATCGATTCGGCCCCGTCCGGTCCGTTCCGGCACGGCGGCTTCTCCCGGCCACCGCCATGCCGGGATCCCCTCCCCCGAAGGGCCCCCCGCACCATGCCTGCGCTCACCCGGTTCGTTCTGCCGCACGCCGCCCCCCGGGCGAGCGCCGGCCGATCCGCCGTCGACGAGGACGTGGTGTTCGGACTGCTGCGGGCCCGCTGGCACGGCCGCGGGCTCGAGCTCACCGGCTTCGCCCGCCCGCTGGACCTGGACACCGGACGCCCCGGCTCGGCCTGGACCTGGCTGACCCTGCGCCACCAGGACGGCACCGAGCCGCCCCTGCACCTGCGCTCCAGGCCCCGCAAGCTGCCCGAGGTCACCGACGACAGCGCCCAGCCCGACCACAACCACGACTGGTCCGGCTTCACCGCCCTGGTGGAACCCTCCCGGCTGCGCCGTGACGGCCGCTGGCTGCTCGGCGACTGGCAGATCGAGACCACGCTCTTCACCCGCCCCCGCCCCACCCGGCTGCGCCGCCAGTACGGCGCCCTCGCCCCCCACTGGTGCGGTTCCGGCGAGTACCCGCCGGCCCGCTGGGTGGACCGCGACGTGCGCCTCCAGCCGTACTTCGAGGACGACCGGCTACGGCTGCGGCTGGAGCGCCCCGACGTCCGACTCGACGGCGCCGAGCCCGCCGCCGACGGCATCCGGCTGACCGGCACCGCCGACCACTGCCCGACCGGCACCGTGCTGCGGCTGCGCCACCGGCAGAGCGACGCGGTGATCGAGCAGCCGCTCACCCGCACCGGCAACACCTTCACCGTCCACCTGCCGTACCGGCCGTTCACCGCCGACGGGCGCGGCCGCGGCCCGCTGGAGCACTGGGACGCCGAACTGCTGCGCCCCGACGGCGGCACCGAGCAGCTCTGCCTGGACGAGCGCGGCGGCCCGGTGGCCGGCCAGCACCCGCTGCAGGACGCCCCGGACCGGGTGCTCTACCTCAAGCACCTCGCCGACGGCCGGCTCCAGGTCTGCGTCCAGCCGGCCGCCGGAGTGGTCGACCGGATCGCGGTGCACTTCGCCGGGTTCGAACTCTCCGGCCACTGCCCGGACCCGGCCGCCGACCGGCTGGAGCTGGTCCTGCGGCACAGCGGCACTTCGGGCGAGGTCCGCACCCCGGTCGAGCCCGGACCGGACGGCCGCTTCCGGGTGCGGGTGCCCGCCACCCGCACCGGCTCGGACGGCGCCGTGCTGCCGCTGCGCAAGGGCATCTGGGAGGCCGCCCTGGAGCCGGCCGACCGCTCCGGCCCGGCCCGGCCGCTGATCGCCGCCGCCGCCGTCCTGCCCGCGCTGCCCGCCACCGCGACCACCGGCGGCAAGCACGTCCTGCTGCAGCGCCGCTGGCACGACACCCTGCTGGTGGACTCCACCCCGGTGCTCGACGCCACCGAGCGCAGCGCCTGGACCCAACACCGGCTGCGCACCGAGCACTACCCGGCCTTCCGCCGCGAACCGCTGCGCCAGGCGGTGCTGTACGACGTGTTCGGCGGCCGCGGCTACGCCGACTCCCCGCGCGCGGTGCACGCCGAACTCGCCCGCCGCGGCGAGCCGCTGGAGCACCTGTGGGTGGTCGACGACGGCCAGGCCGAGCTGCCGCCCGGGGTCGTCCCGGTGCGGATCTGGAGCCCGGAGTGGTACCGCGCCCTGGCCACCTGCCGTTACCTGGTCGGCAACACCCACTTCCCGGACTTCCTGGAGCGCCGCGAGGGCCAGGTCGTGGTGCAGACCTGGCACGGCTCGCTGCTGAAGCGGATCGCCCACGACGTCGACAACTCCTGGCTGGCCGACCACGGCTACCTGGAGGCGCTCGACCGGGAGACCCCGCAGTGGAGCCTGCTGCTCTCCCCCAGCCCGTTCGCCACCCCGATCCTGCGACGCGCCTTCCGCTACGACGGCGAGATCCTGGAGTCCGGCTACCCGCGCGGCGACGTCCTGGCCCAGCCCGACCCGCGGGTCGCCGCGACGGTCCGCAGACGGCTCGGCATCCCCGAGGGCAAGCGGGTCGTGCTGTACGCGCCGACCTGGCGCGAGGACCAGCGGCGCGGCGACGGCGAGGGCTTCCGGCTGGACCTTCGGCTGGACGTCGACCACGCCCGCCGGCTGCTCGGCGAGGACCACGTGCTGCTGGTCCGCCCGCACTCGCACGTGCGCGACCCGCTGCCGGGCGCCGGCGACGGCTTCCTGTACGACTGCGGCGACTTCCCCGACCCGCAGGAACTGCTGCTGATCGCGGACGTGCTGGTGACCGACTACTCGTCGATCATGTTCGACTTCGCGATCACCGGCCGCCCGGTCTACTTCTTCACCTACGACCTGGAGCACTACCGCGACACCCTGCGCGGCTTCTACTTCGACTTCGAGCCGAACGCCCCCGGCCCGCTGGTGCCGGACTCCGCCGAACTGCTCGGTGCGCTGCGCGAACTCGCCGACAGCGGAGCGGAGTTGCCGCCCGGCTACGCGGAGCGCTACCGGCGCTTCCGAGCCGAGCACTGCGCCCTGGACGACGGCGGCGCGGCGGGCCGGGTGGTCGGCCGGATGCTCGAACTCGGCCGCGCCGCAGGGTAGTCCACCCGGCGGCGGGAGCCGGCCGGTTCAGGAGAAGTGGTACTCCCGCCAGGGCCGCCAGACCTCGTCCGCGTCGAACCGGGAGAGCGAGAAGCCCGGCACCGGGAAGGACGCCCGGAACCCGCGCGCCTGCTCGTACGCCTGGTCCAGCACGTCGTCCGGCAGGCCGTGGGCGACCGTGACGTGCGGGTGGTACGGAAAGGCCAGCTCGCGGGCCAGCGGGCCGGAGCGGACGTCCGCCTCCAGCAGCCGGCACTCCTGCGCACCCTGCTCGACCCGGACGAACACCACCGGGGACACCGGCCGGAAGGTGCCGGCGCCGCGCAGCAGCATCCGGAACGGCCGGTGCGCGGCCGCCACCGCCGCCAGGTGCTCCTCGACCTTCGGCAGCGCCTCGGCGGGCAGCTCGGTCGGCGGCAGCAGGGTGACGTGCGTCGGTATCGAGCGCGCCTGCGGATCGCCGTGGCCGGCCCGGGCGTCCTGGATCCGCGCGCCGTACGGGTCCGGAACGCTGACGGACACGCCGATGGTGACGACCTCCGGGAAAGGCGGGCCGCCGTCACCACCGGGCAGGGGTGTGAGGGGAGTCACCGCTTGGCGGCCGGGAGGAAGCCGATCCGGTCGTACACCGTGGCCAGCGTCTCGGAGGCCACCGCGCGGGCCTTCTCGGCGCCGATCGCCAGCACCCGGTCCAGCTCGGCCGGATCGTCCAGGAAGGCGCCGGTGCGCTGCTGGAAGGGCGTCACCCACTCGGCGAACAGCTCGGCCAGCTCGGCCTTCAGGGCGCCGTACATCTTGCCCTCGAAGTGCGCGACCAGCTGCTCGACCGACTGGCCGCTGAGCGCGGAGTGGATCCGCAGCAGGTTGGAGACGCCCGGCTTCTGCTCCTCGTCGTAGGAGACGACGGTGCCGGTGTCGGTGACGGCGCTCTTGAACTTCTTGGCGCTGACCTTCGCCTCGTCCAACAGGCTGACCAGGCCCTTGGGCGAGGACGCCGACTTGCTCATCTTGATGCCCGGGTCCTGGAGGTCCATGATCTTCGCCGTCTCCTTGAGGATGTACGGCTTGGGGATCGTGAACACCGGGGCGTAGCGGGAGTTGAAGCGCTCCGCGATGTCGCGGGTGATCTCCACGTGCTGGCGCTGGTCCTCGCCGACCGGGACGGCGTCCGCCTGGTAGAGCAGGATGTCCGCGATCTGCAGGATCGGGTAGGTGAACAGGCCGACGGTGGTGCTGTCGGCGCCGTACCGGGAGGACTTGTCCTTGAACTGGGTCATCCGGGAGGCCTCACCGAAGCCGGTGAGGCAGTTCATCACCCAGGCCAGCTGCGCGTGCTCGGGCACGTGCGACTGGACGAACAGGGTGCAGTGCTCCGGGTCCAGGCCGGCGCCGAGCAGCTGGGCGGCGGAGATCCGGGTGTTCTGGCGCAGCGTCGCCGGGTCCTGCGGCACGGTGATCGCGTGCAGGTCGACGACCATGTAGAAGGCGTCGTTCTCCTTCTGCAGGTCGACCCACTGGCGCACCGCGCCGAGGTAGTTGCCGAGGTGGAACGAGCCGGAGGTGGGCTGGATCCCGGAGAGCACCCGGGGACGGTCCTTGACGGGACCAGTGACCGCTGCGTTGACCATGCACGCCATTGTTCCAGTTCCCCGGCTCGCTCAGGAAACCTCCGCCCCAGCAGGCTCCTCCGGTGTGACCGCACTCACCCTCACCCGGGCGATCCGCCGGCCCTCCACCTTGGCCACCGTCAGCAGCACCGCGCCACCGCCCTCAACCGGGACCCTGGCGTGGTCGCCGTCCCGGGGCAGCCGGCCGAGCGAGGCGACCAGGCAGCCGGCCACCGTCTCGTACGGGCCCTCGGGCAGGGCGACGCCGGTCTCCTCCTCGAAGTCGCCGAGGTTCAGCAGGCCGTCCAGCTCCATGCCGCCGCCGGCCAGCCGGCGGGTAGGGGCGGCCTCCGGCCGGTCGTACTCGTCGCGGATCTCGCCGATCACCTCCTCGACCAGGTCCTCCAGGGTGACGATGCCGGCGGTGCCGCCGTACTCGTCCACCACGATGGCCAGGTGGTGACCCTCCCGGCGCATCTCGCCCATCGCCTCCAGCACCCGCTTGGTGCCGGGCAGCAGCTTGACCGGGCGGGCCAGGTCGCGGACCTTGACGGCCTGCTCGCCGCGGGCGCCGTACAGGTCCCGGACGTGGACGAAGCCGACCACGGCGTCGGCGCTGCCCTCGACCACCGGGTAGCGCGAGTGCGGCGAGGTCTCGGACTGGTGCCGCACCGCGGCCAGCGGGCGTTCGGCGTCCAGGAAGGTCACCTCGGTGCGCGGCACCATCACCTCGCGCAGCTGGCGCTCCCCGGCGGCGAACACGTCCGCGATCAACGCTCGTTCGTCGCTGCCCAGTTCGGTGTTGGAGGCGACCAGGCCGCGCAGCTCCTCGGAGCTCATCGAGCCGCGCCCGGCCGCCGGGTCGCCGCCGAACAGCCGGACCATCAGGTTGGTGGAGTGGCCGAGCAGCCAGATCACCGGGCGCAGTGCCGCCGACATCACGTCCACCACGGGGGCGGCGCCCACCGCGATGGACTCGGCACGCTGCAGACCGATCCGCTTGGGGGTGAGCTCGCCCAGCACCAGCGAGACGTAACTGATCACCAGGGTGAGCCCGACCAGGGCGACCGCGTCCGCCATCCCCCGGGACAGCCCGGCGTCGACGAACAGAGGGGCGACCTTGCCGGCCAGGGTGTCGGCGCCGAAGGCGGCGGACAGGAAGCCCATGCAGGTCACCCCCACCTGGACGGCGGCCAGGAAGCGGTTGGGGTCGGCGGCCAGGTGCGCGGCCCGGGCCGAGCGCCGGGTGCCGCGCGCCTCCAGCGCCCGGATCTGGCCCTCCCGCAGCGAGATCAGCGAGATCTCGGCGACGTTGAACAGCCCGCCCAGCAGGATGAAGACGAGGACGAGCGCGGCGTCCCCGAGGGTTTCGTTCACAGCGGGCCAGTGTAGGCGGCGGGCGTGGACGGGGGCCGGAAGCGACGTGGCCGGACGCGGGCCGGGAACGGCGACGGCCCGCCGCCTCCCGGGAGGGAGGGGCGGGCCGTCGGGAAGGCCGCGGGGCCGGGGCTCAGATGAGGCCCAGCTCCTGGACCGCGTCGCGCTCCTCGGTCAGCTCCTTGACCGAGGCGTCGATGCGGGCGCGGGAGAAGTCGGAGATCTCCAGGCCCTGGACGATCTCGAACTTGCCGTCCTTGGTGGTGACCGGGAAGGAGGAGATCAGGCCGGCCGGGACGCCGTAGGAGCCGTCGGAGACGACACCCATGGAGGTCCAGTCGCCCTCGGCGGTGCCGTTGACCCAGGTGTACACGTGGTCGATGGCGGCGTTGGCGGCCGAGGCGGCCGAGGAGGCGCCACGGGCCTCGATGATGGCGGCGCCGCGCTTGGCGACGGTCGGGATGAAGTCGTTCTCCAGCCAGGCCTGGTCGTTGCCGACGGCCTCGAAGGCCGGCTTGCCGGCGACCTCGGCCTGGAAGATGTCCGGGTACTGGGTCGCGGAGTGGTTGCCCCAGATGGTGACGCGCTTGATGTCGGAGACCAGGGCGCCGGTCTTGGCGGACAGCTGGCCGACCGCGCGGTTGTGGTCCAGACGGGTCATCGCGGTGAAGCGCTCGGCCGGGACGTCCGGGGCGTTGCGCTGGGCGATCAGGGCGTTGGTGTTGGCCGGGTTGCCGACGACCAGGACCTTGATGTCGTCCGCGGCGTGGTCGTTGATGGCCTTGCCCTGCGGGCCGAAGATGCCGCCGTTGGCCTGCAGCAGGTCGCCGCGCTCCATGCCGGCGGTGCGCGGACGGGCGCCGACCAGCAGCGCGACGTTGGCGCCGTCGAAGGCCTCGTTCGGGTTGTCGGTGATGGTGATGTCCCGCAGCAGCGGGAAGGCGCAGTCGACGAGCTCCATGGCGGTGCCCTCGGCGGCCTTGAGGCCCTGCGGGATCTCCAGGAGGCGCAGGTTCACCGGCACGTCGGCACCGAGCAGGTGGCCCGAGGCGATGCGGAAGAGCAGCGCGTAGCCGATCTGGCCGGCGGCTCCGGTGATGGTGACGTTGACGGGGGTGCGGGTCATTTCTACCTTCTCCAGCAAATCGCCAGGTGCCCCAGGCACACCGGCACTGGAGCCAGGATGATCTCTCGACATCGAGAGACCGGCGTCAGGTTATCGCAAAGGGAAGCCTACGCCGCGTGTGCGGGCGTGGCTGATGCGTCACAGACGCACCGCGGCCCCGCCCGGGTTCCGGGCGGGGCCGCGGCGGGACGGCCGGCTCAGTGCTTGGGCCGGCCGATCAGCTGGCCGATGTTGTCCAGCAGCGGGATCTCCAGCCACGGGTTCGGCTGCGCCACCAGGGTCAGCAGCACGATCGAGGCGCCCAGGAAGGCCAGCACGATCACGTCGGTGAAGCGGCTGCGCACCGCCAGCATCCCGACCTCGGGCAGCACCAGCCGCAGCACGGCACCGAGCAGCACTCCGATGCCGAGGATCAGCAGCCCGTACTTGAAGCCGTCCTTGAAGTCGGCGAACCAGGTGACCGCGAGGCCGGCACCGACCACCGACAGGACCAGCGTTATCGGCCACTGCCGGACGGGCAGGGCGTGGTCGCGCCCGAGGGCCGGGGCAGCGCCCTCGGGCGGCAGGGTGCCGGTGGTCCTGACCGGCCTCTGCCGGGACCGCGCCGGTCGCGGTTCAGTCATGCTCGCCGTCCCTCGGGGATCAGACGCCGGCGCGGCGCTCGGCCGCCTCGACGATGTTGTTCAGCAGCATCGCGCGGGTCATCGGGCCCACGCCGCCGGGGTTCGGGGAGATCCAGCCGGCCACCTCGGCCACGCCCGGGTGCACGTCGCCGACGATCTTGCCCTCGCTGCGGCTGACGCCGACGTCCAGCACCGCGGCGCCCGCCTTGACGTCCTCCGGCTTGACCAGGTGCGGCACGCCCGCGGCGGCCACGATGATGTCGGCCTTGCGCAGGTGGGCGCCGAGGTCCCGGGTGCCGGTGTGGCACAGGGTGACGGTGGCGTTCTCGCTGCGGCGGGTCAGCAGCAGGCCGATCGAACGGCCGACGGTGATGCCGCGGCCGACCACGACCACCTCGGCGCCGTCGATCTCCACGTCGTGCCGGCGCAGCAGCTCGACGATGCCCAGCGGGGTGCACGGCAGCGGGCCCTCGATGCCCAGCGCCAGGCGGCCGAGCGAGGTCGGGTGGAGGCCGTCGGCGTCCTTGTCCGGGTCCATCAGCTCCAGGACCGGGTTCTGGTCCAGGCCCTTGGGCAGCGGCAGCTGGACGATGTAGCCGGTGCAGGACGGGTCGGCGTTGAGCTCGCGGACGACGTTCTCGACGTCCTCCTGGGTGGCGGTGGCGGGCAGCTCGCGCTGGATCGAGGCGATGCCGACCTCGGCGCAGTCCTTGTGCTTCCCGTTGACGTACCAGCGGCTGCCCGGGTCGTCGCCGACCAGGACGGTACCGAGGCCGGGCGTGACGCCCTTCGCCTTGAGGGCCGCCACGCGGGCGGCGAGTTCGGACTTGATCGCGGCGGCGGTGGCCTTGCCATCGAGAATCTGGGCAGTCATGACCCCATTCTCCCGGATCGCGACCGCGTCCCGTACCGGGGCGGCCCCCTGGCCGGTCGGGCGACCGGACGGGTACGGAAGGTCCGCACCACGTTGCGGTTGCGCCACAGTCTCGACCTGGCGCCCACAACCGGCTGGACAGCGCGCTGCCGTCCGGATGACGATATGCGGGCATCCCCTGCCGCGACCCGGCCCGGTGACGGGCCGACGGATCCCGCGGCGGGGCGTACCCGGGGGAAAGAGCCAGTGATCCGACCACAGCAGTCCGCACAGCCAGACCGCCACGGCGACGTCCTCACCGCGCCGTGCCCGTCCAGGCGTCCGATCACCCGCTCGTCACAGCACTGAGCCGGCCGCGCCCGTCACCGCCGCCGGGCTGTCACCGCGCTCCGGTACCGTCCCGTTCCGTCGGCGACCCGACTCGCCGGCCGCAACCGGGTCCTCCGCCGTCCCGTCCCCACGTCCCCGCAACTGCCCGGAGGCATCCATGAGTTACCCGCCCGACCCGAACAACCCGTACGGCCAGCCGCCCGCGCCCGGCTACGGCTACCCGCAGCAGGCCCCGCCGCCGGCCCCGGGCTACGGCTACCCGCAGCAGGCCCCGCCGCCGGCCTACGGCTACGCGCCGGCCCTGCCGCAGGTCATGCCGGGCCTGGTGATGACCACCCGGGTGCTGCTGTTCGTCATCGGCGGTGTGCAGGTGATCCTCGCGGGGTTCTGCCTGATCGCGGCCGCGGTCGCCAACGACGCCGTCAACAAGACCTCGACGAGCAGCGACGACTTCATCTCCTCGATCGGCCACGCCGCGATGGGAATCCTGCTGGTCATCGGCGTCGTGTGGGCGCTGGCCGCCGCGCTGTCCATCACGCTGGGCGCGAAGTTCGGCAAGGGCGGCAACGGTGTCCGGATCACCACCATCGTCTACGGCTCGATCGCCGCGCTGTTCGGCGTGCTCGACCTGATCGGCGGGATCAACACCAAGATCACGGCGAACATCATCATCGGGCTGATCTGGATCGCGATCTGCGTCATCTGGATCACCGCCATGTGCGTCCGGGACGGCGTCAACTGGTTCAACCGGCCGCGGTACTGACGGACGGCACGAACCACGGCGAAGCGGCCCGGCTCCCTCCTCGGAGGGGGCCGGGCCGCTTCGTGCCACTCAGTGGAAGAAGTGGCGCGCGCCGGTGAAGTACATCGTCACGCCGGCCTTCTCGGCCGCCTCGATGACCTGCTCGTCACGGATCGAACCGCCCGGCTGGACGATCGCCCGCACGCCGGCGGCGATCAGGATCTCCGGGCCGTCCGGGAACGGGAAGAAGGCGTCCGAGGCCGCGTACGCGCCCTTGGCCCGCTCGCCGGCCCGCTCGACCGCGAGCTTGCAGGAGTCGACCCGGTTGACCTGGCCCATGCCGACGCCCACCGAGGCGCCGCCCTTGGCCAGCAGGATCGCGTTGGACTTGACGGCCCGGCAGGCCCGCCAGGCGAACGCCAGCTCGGCCAGCTCGGCCGCCGGGAGCGCCTCGCCGGTCGCCAGCGTCCAGTTCGCCGGGTCGTCGCCCTCGGCCTGCACCCGGTCGGCGTCCTGGAGCAGCACGCCGCCGGAGATCGGGCGCACCTCCTGGCGGTTGGCCGGGGCCTCGGGGGCGACCAGCACCCGGATGTTCTTCTTGCGGGCCAGCACCTCGACCGCGCCGTCCTCGAAGGCGGGGGCCACGACGACCTCGGTGAAGATCGGGGCGATCTGCTCGGCCAGCTCGACGGTGACCGGGCGGTTGACCGCGATCACGCCGCCGTACGCGGAGACCGGGTCGCACTCGTGCGCCTTGCGGTGCGCCTCGACGACGTCGGCGCCGGTCGCGATGCCGCACGGGTTGGCGTGCTTGATGATCGCGACGGCCGGCTCGGCGTGGTCGTACGCGGCGCGGCGGGCGGCGTCGGTGTCGACGTAGTTGTTGTACGACATCTCCTTGCCGTGCAGCTGCTGGGCGCCGGCCAGGCCGCCCGTGCCGTCGGTGTAGAGCGCGGCGCCCTGGTGCGGGTTCTCGCCGTAGCGCAGCACGTTCTGGCGCTCCCAGGTGGCGCCGAGGAACTCGGGGAACCGCTCGTCGCCGGGGGCGTAGCCGGCCTCGAACCAGGAGGCCACGGCCACGTCGTAGGCGGCGGTGTGGGCGAACGCGGCACCGGCCAGGCGCTTGCGGGTGGCCAGGTCGAAGCCGCCCTCGCGAACGGCCGTCAGCACGTCCTCGTAGCGGGCCGGGTCGACGACCACGGCCACCGACGGGTGGTTCTTGGCGGCGGCGCGGACCATGCTCGGGCCGCCGATGTCGATCTGCTCGACGCACTCGTCCGGGGTGGCGCCCGAGGCGACGGTGGCCTTGAACGGGTAGAGGTTCACCACGACCAGGTCGAAGGGCTCGACACCGAGCTCGGCCAGCTGCGCGCGGTGCGACTCCAGGCGCAGGTCGGCGAGCACGCCGGCGTGCACGCGGGGGTGCAGAGTCTTCACGCGCCCGTCCAGGCACTCCGGGAAGCCGGTCAGCTCGGAGACCTCGGTCACCGGCACGCCGGCGGCGGCGATCCGGCCGGCGGTGGAGCCGGTGGAGACGATGGCGACCCCGGCGGCGTGCAGGCCCTGGGCCAGCTCCTCCAGACCGGTCTTGTCGTACACGCTGATCAGCGCGCGACGGATCGGACGGATGTTCTCCGAAACGGGGGGCGTGGTGGAGCTGGCAGTCATGCCGGGATCCATACCTTTCGGTCCTCGATGCGGTGACCTTCGCGGGCCAGCCGGCCCACGACGTCGACGAGCAGCTTGCGCTCGACAGTCTTGATGCGCTCGTGCAGCGCTTCGCCGCCATCAGCGTGGTCGGCGTCGACGACCTCGACGACGCCCTGCGCGATGATCGGCCCGGTGTCCACGCCGGCGTCGACCAGGTGGACGGTGCAGCCGGTGACCTTCACCCCGTACGCGAGCGCGTCGGTGACGCCGTGGGCGCCGGGGAAGGCGGGCAGCAGTGCGGGGTGGGTGTTGACGATCCGCCCGGCGAAGGCCGCGATGAACTCGGGGCCGAGGATCTTCATGAAGCCGGCCGTGACCACCAGGTCCGGCCGGTGGGCGGCGACGGAGGCGGTCAGCGCGCCGTCCCAGGCGGCCCGGTCCGGGAAGTCCCTGACGCGGTGGACGAAGGTCGGCAGGCCAGCCTTCTCGGCGCGGTCGAGGCCGGCGATGCCGTTCCGGTCCGCGCCCACGGCCACGATCTCGGCGCCGTACGCCGGGTCGGCGACCGCGTCGATCAGCGCCTGGAGATTGGTGCCGGAGCCGGAGACCAGCACCACCAGGCGGGCCGGTCCGGGCGTACGGGGCGGGAAGAGCTGAGCGGGGGCGGCGGCCACTGCGCGATTCTCCGTAGGTCGGGCGCCGCCCGCTGGTACGTCCACCGGTGGTGGGGCCACTACGAACGGCAGGTCGAGCGAAGGGGAACACCAGGAGAACCGCCGCGACGCGGGGCCTGGGGAACCTATCTGAGCTGCTGACCGTCACCACGATAACGGCTGGTCGGAGGGCCCCCGCACCCTGTCGGCGGCGCTACGCGCGTAGTTGAGACGGGGATCTCCTCGGGCCCGCCGTACCGGAGTTGTGCACGCCCCGTACGGGCGAGGGCAGGCCCCCGCCGGGCCCTCGAACGCTTGCGGGATCATTGGGGCGCGGGAGACCGCTCCGACGCGCGACCCTCCGAACGAGCCACCACCGAAGCCCCGACCGAGCCACGACCGAGCCCCGACCGAGAAGGAACGGCTGAACCCATGAGCAGCGGCGACGAGACCGACGAGCGCAACCCCTTCGCGCCGCCGCCGGCGGACGCCCCGGACCAGCCGTGGCGGCCGCGCAGCCCCTGGTCCGGCCACGGCCCCGACGGCAACGGCGGTCAGGGCGGCGAGAGCGGCGGCCAGGGCGGCGACCGTCCGCCGTTCCCGCCGCCGTGGGGCCAGGGCCTCGGCGAAGGACGCCCCGGCCAGCGGCCGCAGGCCCCGCAACCGCCCCGGCTCGACCCGACCGACCCGAGCCACCGCAAGGCCCGCAACGCCGCGCTGGCCGGGCCCTTCGCGCTGGTCTGCCTGTTCGCCGGCTTCCACTGGATCGCGCTGCTGGTCGGCGTGCTCGGCATCGTCTGGGGCATCGGCGCGCTGCGCGCCAAGCGGCCCGCGGCGGCGGCCGCGGGCGGGCCCGCCGGCATCCCGGCGCCGAACCCGCTCACCCCGGCCGCGCTCGCCGGGATCCTCACCGGCGCGATGACCGTCGTCGTCGCGACCTCGGTGATCGGGCTCGGCTACTACTACCGGGACTACGTGACCTGCGTGCGGGACTCGCTGACCAACGTCGGCGCCGAGAACTGCGACCGGTACGCCCCGCAGTGGTACGTGGACTTCACCGGGAACGCCGAGTAGGGCCTGACCGCGGATCCCGTCGGATCGGCGCGCGGCCTCGGGCGCCCGGCGAGATCCGCCGGACAGGCCCTGGGCCACCGGTTCAGCCGGTAGGGCCGCGCTGCCCGGACAGCCGCCGCACGAGGGCGTGGGTACGGGCGCGCAGCTCCAGCGCGCGCCGGCGCACCGGGACCGTGAGCCGAGCGTGCACGCCCCGCCCGGGCACCGGTCTCACGAGCCCGGCCGTGCCCCCGGCCGGGGACCGGGCATCGACCGGGCCCTCGACGGTCCCCGCCTGCTCGACGGCATCCGCGCACTCGACGCCGTCCGCGCACACGGCGGCATCCGCGCACTCGGCGGCGTCCGCGCACTCGACGCCGTCCGCGCACTCGACCCCCGCCGGACCGAGCGCGCGGTGGCGGACCAGCAGGGCGCCCGGTACGGCCACCGCGGCGAGCCAGCCCGCCGCCGCCAGGCCCGTCCACCACGGCACCGGCCCCAACCGGGCCATCCGCCCGGCCGCCAGTGCTCCGCCGGACAGCCAGCCCAGCGCCGCCGCCCCGGCGCCGAGCAGCAGCGCGGCCGCCAGGGCCGCGACCGCCGTCGCGGCGGGCGTCCACGGACCGGCACCGACCGGGGAACGGCGGCCCGCCGCCGCCCGGCCGAGCAGGACCGCGGGCACCAGCCCCGCCAGCAGCGGCAGCAGCAGCACCGCCAGCCGCCAGCCGCCCGGGCCCTCCTGGGGCAGCAGGGCGAAGAGCGGGAACTCCGGCACCGCACCGAGTTCCGTACCGCCCGGCGACACCAGCGTCCCGGCACCGACCTCGAAGCCCGGGCCCAGCGCGTACGCCGCGCCCCACAGCACCGCGTTCGGCAGCAGCAGCACGGTGAGCAGCAGCAGCCCGGACAGCGCCGCGGGCCCGCGCCCGAGCAGTGCCATCCCCCGCCCGCCGCCGGTCACCGCGTCCAGCACCGCCGCCCCCGCCACCAGCAGTCCGCCCGCCGCGACCAGCCCCGCCCCGGCCGCAGCGGCCGCCCGGCACACCGCGGGCATCCCGCCGACCGGCCGCCAGTCCGGGGGGAGCCGGTCGAACCACGACCCTGTCCCGACGGCCACCGACCGGAGGAACCGGGCGAAGGCCGTCTCCGGCCGGACGGACCGGAAGCCGGCGGCCGTCGACAACCCGGCGAGCAGGCCCACGACCAGCAGGTCCGGCAGCACCCGGCTGCGGAACGGCCCGGGTCCCGCGCAGTGCAGCACCACTCCCACCGCCACCGCGCAGTACCCCGTCCACACCGCCACCGGCCCGCCCCAGCGGGAACGCAGCCCGCGCCGCGACGCCGCCCCGGCGCCCGCCCGGTACAGCCGCACCACCATCAGGGCGCCGAGCAGCAGCGGAGTGAGGGTCAACGGGGCGTCCGCACCGCCACGCAGCACCGGCGCGCCGTGCCCGAGCAGCCACAGCGCACCCGCCAACCGGGTGGCACCGGCCGCGTCCGAGTCCGCGTACGGCGTCGCGATCCAGAGCCCGAGCACCGGCACCCCGACCAGTGCCAGACCGACCAGCGCGGTCCGCACCCCCGCCAACAGGTCGGCCAGCACGGGGCGTCCACCCAGTTCGCCCGGCACTTCCAGGAGTGGACGGCCCATCAGCTGCGTCATGCGCCTCATGGTGCCAAGGCGACTCGCCATGCTCCGTGAACCGGCAAACCGCCGCCGTGTCCCAGATTATTGTCTTATGCGCCTTTTCAGACCCTGCCCCCAAGCCGCCGCCCGGGCCCGGAGCGTCTGATGACCACGCCCCCCACCCGCGTCCCCGAGCTGCGGAAACTGACTCCCCGTGAGGCGGAGGCCCTCTCCCACCTCGCCGCCGGGCACGGCCTCGACCACACGGCCGCCGCACTCGGCGTCACCCCCGCGACCGCGCGCAGTTATCTCCAACGGGCCCTGCACAAACTCGGCTGTCCCACCGAAGCCGCCGCCATCGCCCTCCTCAGGACCGCACCCCCCGTCGGCCCGGGCAGGCGCTCCCCGGCCGGCCCCACCGACCCCGACCGCACGCGAGTGGCCCCCACAGCCCCGGGAGAACGCAGCGGCATGACCCAGACCAACCCGACCCCGGCCTCGGCAGAGTCCGGCACCGACGGCGCCCCCTCCCCCACTGCCGGCCGCCCGACCGGGGACCCGCACCCTCCGCGCCGGGCCGGCGGCACCCCCGAGCCGGGCCCGGCCGCCGTACCCCCGGACGGCGAGCGGCAGCTGCCCGACGGCAGGCCGTCGCACCGGAAGCAGCAGCGCGCCCCGCGACCGGACGTGCCCACGGTCCCCGCCGACGGGCCCACCGCCCCGGCCCCGAGCAGGAGCGGACAGGGCGGCGCACCCACCGCAGCCGGGAAGGCGGCCAGGACCATGCCGAAGTCGGCCGTACCCGCCGCCCCGGAGGCCGCCGACTCCCGGGAGCGGATCAGTCAGGCACTCACCGAGGCGGGGAACGGGCGGGACCTGTCGGAGGACTTCGAGGGGCTGTACGAGGACGCGCACACCCGGCTGGTGCAGCAGGTGTACCTGCTGACGACGTGCCGGCACCGGGCGGTGCACTGCGTGCGGCTGGCCTTCGGGGCGGCGCGGCGGGACTGGGGCGCGGTGGTCGGGTCGGGGGACCCGGAGGGCTGGGTGCGGGTGCGGGCCTGCGAGCTGGCGCTGTCGCCGTGGCGCCGGGGCGGGCCGCGGCGGGTGCACGCGTGGACGCTGCCGCACCGGCGGATCCGGGTGCGGCCGGCGGACGAGGCGCAGTCGGTGCTGCCGGACCACGACCGGCTGACCGACGGGGACGAGGCCCTGCTGAGGGCGCTGCGGCGGCTGTCGCGCCCGCAGCGCCGGGCGCTGGTGCTGCACGACGGGTTGGGCCTGCCGGCGGCGGCGGTCGCGCTGGAGGTGGAGTCGACCCTGGCGGCGGCCGAAGGGCGGGTGTGGGCGGCCCGGGCGGCGCTGGCACAGTGGGTGCCCGAACTGGTGGGGCCGGATCCCGGGGCGCCGGGCTTCGCGGACGGCCTGAGCGGGCTGCTGCACCGGGCGGCGGTGCGGGGCTGCCCGGAGCCGCACCGGGCGCCGGTGCCGGTGCTGCGGGCCCGGCACCGGCTGTGGACGGCGAGCCGGACGGGCGCGGCGGTGCTGCTGACGGCCGCGGTGGGCGGGGCGGTGCTGGCGACGCTCGCCGGGATGCGCCCGGCGGAGCTGTTCCAGCGGCCGGACCAGCCGGTGCCCGTGCTGTGCGTGCCGGCCCCGACCGCGGAGGTGCCGGGACCCGGCGTGCCGCTGCGGCCGGGCGGGGCGCCGAACGGCGTCACCAGCCTGTGGTGCAGTCCGACGCCGGGGCTGGCGGCAGTGGTGGCGGCCCCGCCGCCGCAGGCGATCGCACGCTGGGAGCTGCCGGTGGCGGCCCGGGGTGCGGCCCCGCCCCCGCAGCGGAACCCGGCGGCCTGTCCGGCGTGGTCCCCGCTGCCGTGCGTCGCGGGGCCCCGGCGCTGAAACGGCGAGCGCCCCCGCCCACGAGGGGCGGGGGCGCTCACAGCGCGGGTGACCAGGGTCAGCCGGCGATGATCTCGCGAGCCAGGCGGGCGGTCTCGGACGGCGTCTTGCCGACCTTGACACCGGCGGCCTCGAGGGCCTCCTTCTTCGCCTGGGCGGTGCCCGAGGAGCCGGAGACGATGGCGCCGGCGTGGCCCATGGTCTTGCCCTCGGGGGCGGTGAAGCCCGCGACGTAGCCGACGACCGGCTTGGTGACGTGCTCGGCGATGTAGGCCGCGGCACGCTCCTCGGCGTCGCCGCCGATCTCACCGATCATGACGATGATCTCGGTCTCCGGGTCCTCCTGGAAGGCCTTGAGGGCGTCGATGTGGGTGGTCCCGATGACCGGGTCACCGCCGATGCCCACGGCCGAGGAGAAGCCGATGTCGCGCAGCTCGTACATGAGCTGGTAGGTCAGGGTGCCGGACTTCGACACCAGACCGATCTTGCCGGAGGTGGTGATGTCGGCCGGGATGATGCCGGCGTTCGACTGTCCGGGGCTGATCAGGCCGGGGCAGTTCGGGCCGATGATCCGGGTCTTGTTGCCCTTGGAACCGGCGTACGCCCAGAAGGCGGCGGTGTCGTGCACCGGGACGCCCTCGGTGATGACGACGGCCAGCGGGATCTCGGCGTCGATGGCCTCGACGACGGCGGCCTTGGTGAAGGCCGGCGGCACGAAGAGGACCGAGACGTCGGCGCCGGTCTTCTCCATGGCCTCGGCGACGGAGCCGAAGACCGGGATCTCGGTGCCGTCGACGTCGACGGTGGTGCCGGCCTTGCGCGGGTTGACGCCGCCGACGATCTGGGTGCCGGAGGCGAGCATGCGGCGGGTGTGCTTCATGCCCTCGGCGCCGGTCATGCCCTGGACGATGACCTTGCTGTCCTTGGTAAGGAAGATAGCCATGGTGTTAAGTCCCCTTCCTTACTTGTTGGCCAGCTCGGCGGCGCGGTCGGCCGCACCGTCCATGGTGTCCACGCGCTGGACCAGCGGGTGGTTGGCGTCGTCGAGGATCTTGCGACCCAGCTCCGCGTTGTTGCCGTCCAGGCGGACGACCAGCGGCTTGGTGACGTTCTCGCCCTTGCCGGCGAGGAGCTCCAGGGCCTGGACGATGCCGTTGGCGACCGCGTCACAGGCGGTGATGCCACCGAAGACGTTGACGAAGACCGACTTGACGTCGGGGTCGCCGAGGATGATCTCCAGGCCGTTCGCCATGACCTCGGCGGACGCGCCGCCACCGATGTCGAGGAAGTTGGCGGGCTTGACGCCGCCGTGCTTCTCACCGGCGTAGGCGACCACGTCGAGGGTGCTCATGACGAGGCCCGCGCCGTTGCCGATGATGCCGACCTGGCCGTCGAGCTTGACGTAGTTCAGGCCCTTGGCCTTGGCGGCGGCCTCCAGCGGGTTGGCCGCGGCCTTGTCCTCCAGCGCCTCGTGCTCGGGCTGGCGGAAGTCGGCGTTCTCGTCCAGGGAGACCTTGCCGTCGAGCGCGATGATCTTGCCGTCACCGGACTTGATCAGCGGGTTGACCTCGACGAGGAGGGCGTCCTCGGCGATGAAGACCTTCCACAGCTTCTGCAGGACCTCGGCGACCTGGTCGGCGACCTCGGCCGGGAACTTCGCCGCCGCGACGATCTCGGCGGCCTTCTCCGGGGTGCAGCCCTCGTTGGCGTCGACCGGGATCTTGGCGAGCGCCTCGGGGTTCTGCTCGGCGACGACCTCGATCTCCACGCCGCCCTCGACGCTGGCCATGGCCAGGAAGGTGCGGTTGGTGCGGTCCAGCAGGAACGAGACGTAGTACTCGTCCTTGATGTCCGCGGTCTGGGCCAGCATCACCTTGTGAACGGTGTGGCCCTTGATGTCCATGCCGAGGATCTGCTCGGCCTTGGCGACGGCGTCCTGGGGGTCGGCGGCGAGCTTGACGCCGCCGGCCTTGCCCCGGCCACCCACCTTCACCTGAGCCTTGACGACGGCGCGGCCGCCGAAGCGCTCCGCGATGGCGGCAGCGTCTGCGGCGGTCTCGATGACATCGCCGTCAAGCACGGGCACACCGTGCTTGGCGAAGAGGTCCCTCGCCTGGTACTCGAACAGGTCCACGTGTTTGTCCTTGTTCGTGGTCGCGGATTGTGTCTCTACGAGCGTGCCACGGCAGGATCTTCGCTGCGGGTCGTCGGGGCGGTGCGGGTACGCAGAGGTACGGCCTTGCGGCCCACACAGCCACGGGCGCACACGTCAATCAACACGCGCGTCACGTCCGTCTGGCAGGTTATCCCCGTGGGACGGGCGTGTTCCGCCCGGGGCCTGCCCGGCTTGGGTGAGAACCGTCACAGATCAGCCCGAAGGTGCCGGACGGGGCCGCGGTCCACCGATCGAGTGATTCACACGTTCGAGTGAAGCTGCGCCTCCCCCCGGTCAGCGCCCTTGACCAGGTGCTGCGGGATCGGACGCTTCTCGATCGCAGCCGCCATGATCTCCGGGAAGACGTCCGGGGTACAGGCGAAGGCCGGGGCGCCGAGCGCGGCCAGCGCGGCGGCATGGGCGTGGTCGTAGGCCGGCGCACCCTCGTCGGAGAGCGCGAGCAGGGCGATGAACTGGACGCCGGCCGCCTTCATCGCGGCGACCCGCCGCAGCATGCCGTCCCGGATGCCGCCCTCGTACAGGTCACTGATCAGCACCACGATCGTCTCGGACGGCCGGGTGATCCTCGACTGGCAGTAGGCGAGCGCCCGGTTGATGTCGGTGCCGCCGCCGAGCTGGGTGGCGAACAGCACGTCCACCGGATCGGTCAGCTGCTCGGTGAGGTCGACCACCGAGGTGTCGAAGACGACCAGCCGGGTGTCCAGGGTGCGCATCGAGGAGAGCACCGCGCCGAACACCGCGGAGTGGACGACCGAGGGCGCCATCGAGCCGGACTGGTCGACGCAGAGGATGACGTCCTTCTTCACCGCGCGCTGCGCCCGGGCGTAGCCGACCAGCCGCTCGGGCACCACGGTGCCGTGCTCGGGCAGGTAGTTCTTCAGGTTGGCCCGGATCGTCCGGTCCCAGTCGATGTCCCGGTGGCGCGGCCGGTTCACCCGGGCGCTGCGGTCGAGGGCGCCGCCCAGGGTGGCCCTGGTCCGGTCGGCGAGCCTGCGCTCCAGGTCGGCGACCACCTTGCCGACCACGGCCCGGGCGGTCTCCCGGGTGGTCTCGGGCAGCGCGTGCTTGAGCGACAGCAGGGTGCCGACCAGGTGCACGTCCGGCTCGACGGCCTCCAGCATCTCCGGCTCCAGCAGCAGCCGGTCCAGGCCGAGCCGGGTGATCGCGTCCTGCTGCATCAGCTGGACGACGGTGGACGGGAAGTACTCCCGGATGTCGCCCAGCCAGCGGGCCACCTGCGGGGCCGAGCCGCCCAGCCCGGCGCTGCGGCGGCCGCGGCCCGTACGGGCGGCGTCGTCGGGGGCGCCCCGGTAGAGCGCGGCGAGGGCTCCGTCCATCGCGGCGTCGCGGCCGCGCAGGGTGCAGCCGGTGCCGTCGGCCTCGCCGCCGAGCACCAGTCGCCAGCGGCGCAGTCGTTCATCGGTCGTGGTCGCCATCTCGTCCTCTCCTTCGACTGGGGTCAGGTGTTGCGGCCGGCGCGCTGGCGGGGGATCTTCGGGCCGACGCCGAGCAGCACGGCCAGCACCGGGACGGCCGCGTCGGCGCGGTCCGGGTCGAGTTCGCCGACCGCCTCGGGGGCCGCCGGGGCCGCGCCGAGCGGACCGGCCGCGACCCGGCCGCCGATGGTGGTGCGCACGCCCGCCTCCAGCCCGGCGAAGGTGCGCCGCAGCAGCGGCAGCACGTCGGTGAACACCTCGCCGCTGACCCCGCCGAGCCACTCGTCCAGCAGGGCGAGCAACCTGGGGTCGTGCAGCAGCAGGGCACCGCCGCCGGTGAGGAAGCCCTCCACCCAACCGGCCGCGTCGGCAGGGGAGTTGGCGACGGACAGCACCAGGCGCAGTCGTCGGCCGGCCTCCTCGGAGTCGAGCCGGCCGTCGTCCAGCAGCAGCCGGACGGCGCGGCCGCGCAGCAGCCCGGGGGCGCCGGTGGCCGGTCCGGCGGTGGGCTCGCGGCGGGCCAGCGAGCGCAGGGCGGCGGCCCAGCGCTCGGCCAGGCCGCCCGTGTCGGTGCCGGTATCGGTGCCGGTGCCGGTGCCGGTGCCGGAGGCGGCCGGGTCGAGCAGGGCGATCGCGCCGTGCACCTCGTCGATCCGGGCGCGCATCGCCGCCGCGCTCTCGGCGTCCAACCCGACGCAGGCGGGCGGCAGTCCGACGCAGACCCGCTCGGCCAGGCCCGCCGCGGCCCCGGCCAGCGCGCCGCGCTCGGTGCCGCGCACGTCGCCGTAGCGCAGTGCGCGGACCAGCGCGGGCAGCGCGCCCGCCAGGTGCGCGACGTCGGTGTCCAGGGCCGCGCAGTCGGCAAGCACCCGCATCACGGCGGGCAGCGCGCCGGACAGCCCGGCCAGCAGGCAGGTCTCCACCAGGCCGGTCAGCTCGGCGAGTTCGACGGCGGCCCGGGCGGTGCCGACCGCCTTGTTGACGGCGGCCTCCTCGACGGTGGTGCCCCACTGGGCGGCCTCGGCGATCCGAACCGCGAACTCGGGCTGCCAGCACAGCCGCCAGCTCTCCCGGAACGTCCCGGTGGAGTTCACCGAGGAGCGGGCCGGCACGCCCCACTCGACGCCCAGCAGCCGCAGCCGGTGCAGCAGCCGGGAGCGGGCCGCGTCGGTGTCCTTGCGCAGGTCGAGGTCGAGGTCCCGGGGCGCGGCCGCGGGCTTGAGCCGCAGCGAGCGCTGAAGTCGGGCCAGGTCGCGCTGGAGCGGTACCGCCGGTGCGGCGTCCGGCACTTCGCCGAGCGCGTCGCCGACCACCAGGCGCTCCCGGACGAGTTCCAGGGCGACGTCCGAGCCCTCGCAGAGCACCGCCCGGACGGCGTCCAGGGTCTCGGTCAGCCCGGCGAGCGGGCGGCCGCGCAGCACGGCCAGGGTTTCGGCGAGCCGGACCGCCTCGATCACGTGGGCGGAGGAGACCGGATGGTCCTCGGCGCGCAGCAGCTCGGCGGCCCGGGTGAGCCAGCGCGGCACCGGATCACCAACGGCCGTGAACAGGTGGTGGTACCAGCCGGGCGACTGGACGCCCGCGCCGTAGCCGGTGGCCTGGGAGAGCCGGCGGTGCGTCCACGGGATCCAGGTGATGTCCACCCGTACCTTCTTCGGCAGGCCGGCGAGCAGCGCCCGGTCGTGGGCGACGGTGGGCATCGTCTCCAGCGCGGGGACGTGGAAGGCCCCGCAGACCACGGCGATCCGGCGGTGCCCGGCGCGGCGGGCGGCGCGGATCTGCTGGCGCATGTGGGCCTCGCGCAGCTGGTCCCGGCGGGACTCGCCGAGACCCTCGGCGCGCAGCGCGCCCATCGCCTCGGCGACGGCGGCGAACGGCGCCAGCGCGTCCGCGCCGGGGGCGCGGTGCTCGACCACGTCCTCCCACCAGCGCTCCGGGTCGTCGTGACCGGCGGCCTCGGCGAGCAGCGCCAGCGGATCGGTGGGCAGTTCGTCGGGCCCGGCCCCGTCGGCGGCGTGATCGTCGGCGTCGTCGGCGTCGGCGTCCGTGAACGGTGCGAAGCCGTACCCGGCGGGCAGGTCGATGAAGCGGACCGGCAGGTCGTGGTCCACGGCGTGGCGGATCGCCACCCACTCCGGGGAGAACTCGGCGTACGGCCAGAACGCGGCCTTCGCCGGGTCGTCCACCGCGTGGGCGAGCAGGGCGACCGGGGGCACCAGGTCCTTCTCGGCGGCGAGGTGGACGACGGCGTCGGCCTCCGCCGGGCCCTCGATCAGCACCGCGTCCGGCCGCCACTGCGCCAGCGCGGCGGCCACCGCCCGGGCCGAGCCGGGGCCGTGGTGCCGGATGCCCAGCAGAGCGACCTCCCCGTTCGTCATGCCCCCACCCCGCTTCGCCCGGCAGGCGCCTGCCGCAACACGCACCTCTCGATGGTCCGCTCGCTCCGCTCAATCACGCCGTCACCTCGCGGGCGGCGCGGTAGAAGTCCTTCCAGCCGTCGCGCTCGCGCACCACCCCTTCGACGTACTCGCGCCACACCGCCCGGTCCGCGACCGGGTCGCGGACGACCGCGCCGAGGATGCCGGCCGTCACGTCCCCGGCGCGCAGCACGCCGTCGCCGAAGTGGGTGGCCAGAGCCAGGCCGTTGGTCACCACCGAGATCGCCTCGGCGGTGGAGAGGGTGCCGCTCGGGGTCTTGACCTTCGTCCGGCCGTCCACGGTGAGGCCGGCCCGCAGCTCGCGGAAGACGGTCACCACGCGCCTGATCTCCTCGGCGCCGCCCGGCAGTTCGGGCAGGTCGAGGGAGCGGCCGAGCTGGTTGACCCGGCGGGTGACGATGTCGACCTCCTCGTCCAGCGAGCCCGGCAGCGGCAGCACCACGGTGTTGAAGCGGCGGCGCAGCGCGCTGGACAGCTCGTTGACGCCGCGGTCGCGGTCGTTGGCGGTGGCGATCACGTTGAAGCCGCGCACGGCCTGGGTCTCGCTTCCCAACTCCGGCACCGGCAGAGTCTTCTCGGACAGGATGGTGATCAGACTGTCCTGCACGTCGGCCGGGATGCGGGTGAGCTCCTCGATCCGGGCGAGCTTGCCGTCCGCCATCGCCCGCATCAGCGGCGAGGGCACCAGGGCGTCCCGGCTGGGGCCGTGGGTGAGCAGCTGCGCGTAGTTCCAGCCGTACCGGACGGCCTCCTCCGGCGTCCCCGCGGTGCCCTGCACCAGCAGCGTGGAGTCACCGCTGATCGCGGCCGCCAGGTGCTCCGACACCCAGGTCTTCGCCGTGCCGGGCACACCGAGCAGCAGCAGCGCCCGGTCCGTCGCCAGGGTGGTGACGGCGACCTCGACCACCCGGCGCGGGCCGATGTACTTGGGGGTGATCCGGGTGCCGTCGGGCAGCTCACCGCCGAGCAGGTACGTCGCCACGGCCCACGGCGAGAGCTTCCAGCGCTCGGGGCGGGGACGGTCGTCCTGGGCGGCCAGCGCGGCCAGTTCACCGGCGAAGGCGTCCTCGGCGTGCTGCCGCAGAACGTCGGTCATCGGGGGCTCCTTCGGGTCGGCCTCCGGGCACACGGATGCCCGGGCGGCAAAGGGATCGGGGGGAGCCAGGTCGGCGTCCCGGCCTGTGGGAACCACCTTGCAACGTGCCACTGACAACGCCCGGCCCGGTCCGGACGGTCAGTCAGCCGCTGTCAGTGCCCCCGCCTACCGTCGGTCGCATGGAGGAACGCTGGAGCACCGAACACGTCCTGTCCCTGGCGCCTGACGCCGCGTCGCGGAAGGCCGCCGGCAAGCTGTCCTCGCCCGCGCCCTGGTCCGGGACGGGCACCGACGGCGCCGCACTCTGGGGCGAGTGCCGGGGCAGCGGCCGCACCCCGTACCGCACCGTGATCGAACTCGCCACGCCCGCCTACCAGTGCAGCTGCCCCAGCCGGAAGTTCCCGTGCAAGCACGCGCTCGGGCTCCTCCTGCTGTGGAGCGGCGCCCCCGAGGCCGTGCCGACCGGCGAGGCCGCCGACTGGGCGGCCGAGTGGCTCCGGGCCCGCCGCGAGCGCGCCGAGAAGCGCGCGGCGCCCCCGGCCGATCCGGAGGCCGCCCGCCGCCGGGCCGAACGGCGCGGCGCCCGGGTCGCGGCCGGAGCGGCCGAGCTGCGGCTGCGACTGGCCGACCGGATCCGGCACGGCCTCGCCGATCAGTCGACGGCCGGCCCCTGGGAGGAGGTCGCGGCCCGGATGGTCGACGCCCAAGCCCCCGGACTGGCCACCAGAGTAAGGGAGTTGGACACCCTGCCGGAGGAGCGGCTGCTGGCGGAGTACGCGATGCTCCACCTGCTGGCCACCGCCGCCACCCGGATCGACGAGCTGCCGCCCGAACTGGCCGCCACCGTCCGCGCCCGGGTCGGCTACACCCTGGACGCCGCCGAGGTGCTCACCGGGCCCACCGTCCGGGACCGCTGGCTGGTACTCGGCAGCCGCGACACTGCCGACGAGCGGCTCACCACCCGCCGGGTCTGGCTGCGCGGCGCCAAGACCGGCCGCCCCGCCCTGCTGCTCGCCTTCGGCCGCCCCGGCCAGGCCCCCGACCTCGCCCTGCCCACCGGCCACCTGCTGGAGGCCGAACTCGCCTACCACCCCGGCGCCCGCCCGCTGCGCGCCGCGCTCGGCACCCGCTACGGCGCCCCCGAGCCCGGCCCGGCCGCCCCGCCCGCCGGCCTCACCGTCGCCGAGGCGGTCGCCGGGTACGGCACCGCGGTGGCCGACGACCCGTGGCTGGACAGCTGGCCGACGGTGCTCGCCGGGGTCGTCCCGGTCCGCGCCCCGGACGGCTGGTACCTGACGGACGGCCACCACACCGTCCCCGTACGCACCTCGGCCGTACCGGAGGCGGCGCTGTGGCGGCTGGTCGCGGTCTCCACCGGCCGCCCGCTGACGGTCTTCGGCGAGTACGGCCACCAGGGCTTCGCCCCGGTCACCGCCTGGTCCGCCGAGCACCGCCCGGTCGGCCTCAGCTCTTCCTAGGAGAACCGACGATGACGATCACCCAGGACCCGTGGGAGTCCCTGCGGACCAGCGCCCTGCTCGGCACCGACCGGCGCCCGCTCCCGGCCACCGCACTGCCGCTCGCCGAAGCCGTGGATCCCTCCGACCCGGCCACCGCGCTGCTGGAACTGGCCGCGCTGGCCACCGTCCGCCGCCGGGCCGGCGCCCTGCCCGTACCGGCCGCCGGCCCGCCCGGGCCACCCGCCCCGGAGGACCCCCGCCCGGAGATGCCGGAGGCCGCCGCCCGCCGACTGGCCGTCCTGCTCGCCGGACGCACCGGCGCAAACGGCGGCAGTGGCGGCGGCACCCTGGCCAACCTGGCCGAGCTGCTGCCGCAGTGGCTCACCACCGCCCGGTTCGAGGGCCTGCGGCCACCCGCCGCGCTGATACCCGCGCTGCTCGACGCCGCCCGCGCGCGCAGCGAACTGCGCGGCGACGCGGTCGCGCTGGCCGGCCCGCTGGGCCGCTGGCTGGCCTCGCAGAACCCGGACTGGCGGTTCGTGCTGCGCACCGCCGCCCCCGAACCGGACCGCCGGCCGGACGACCCGTCCGACCACCGGCTGTGGCACGAGGGCCTGTTCGCCGAGCGGGTCACCCACCTCACCCTGCTGCGCCGCCGGGACCCGGCCGCCGGGCTGGAGCTGCTGCGCAGCACCTGGCCCACCGAGCGCGCCGAGGACCGGCTGCTCTTCCTGGACGCCCTCCAGGACGGCCTCTCCCCCGCCGACGAACCCTTCCTGGAGGCCGCGCTGGGCGACCGCAGCAAGAACGTCCGCGCCACCGCCGCCGAACTGCTCTCCACCCTGCCCACCTCGGCGCTCGCCCGGCGGATGGCCGAACGGGCCCGGGCCGCCGTCCGCCTCGCCGACGGCGGCACCCACCTGCTGGTGACCCCGCCCGTCGAGTGCGACGAGCGGATGCAGCGCGACGGCATCGCCCCCAAGTCCCCCACCGGGCGCGGCGAGCGGGCCTGGTGGTTCGGCGAGGTGGTGGCCGCCGCGCCGCTGGCGGTCTGGGCGGAGAGCACCGGGCTGACGCCCGAGCAGCTGCTCGCCCTGCGGGTCGGCGACAGCGTGGACGAGACCAGCAGCAGCTGGGCCGACGACCTGCGCGAGGCCTGGGCGCGCGCCGCCGTCCGCCAGCACGACGCCGACTGGGCCCGGGCGCTGCTCGGCCCGGCGCCCGTCCCGCCGGCCCGCGGCGCCGGCCGGGCGCGCGGCGCGCGCGTCACCGGCGCCCCGTCCAAGCTGCTGGCCGTCCTGCCGCCCGAGGAGCGGGCCGCCTGGACGGCCGCCTTCATCGAGGTGCACGGCCTGGGCGACGCCTTCCAACTGCTCGGCGCCTGCGCGACCCCGTGGACGCCGCCGCTGTCCACCGCGGTGGTGAGGGCGCTGGCCCGGGCCGCGGCCTCCGGCGCCTACCCGTGGAGCCACAGCGGGGTGCTCGGGATGACGGAACGCGCGCTCGCCCCGGAGACGGCTGCCGCGGTGGAGGAGCTGGCCGCCGGGGCCTCCCCCGACTCGGCCTGGTCGGAGACCTTCGCCCGGTTGGCCGGGACGCTGCACTTCCGGGCCGCGATGCTGAACGAGCTCCGGCTGACGGCCCGAGAACAGGGCAGCTGAGAAAAGAGCGGCCGAGAAGAGAGCGGCTGAGAACGGCCGAGCGGGCCGGTCCGCGACGGACCGGCCCGCTCGGTAACTCCCGACGGTCAGCCGGCCGCGCGCAGGTTGGCCTCGACCCAGGCGACCACGTCCCGGGTGGGCGTGCCCGGGGTGAAGATGTCCGCGACGCCCAGCGCCTTGAGCTCGGCGATGTCCTCGTCCGGGATGATCCCGCCGCAGAAGACCTTGATGTCCGCCGCGTCGCGCTCCTTCAGCAGCTCCAGCACCCGTGCGCACAGCGTCATGTGGGCGCCCGAGAGGATCGACAGCCCGATGCCGTCCGCGTCCTCCTGGATCGCGGTGTCGACCACCTGCTCGGGCGTCTGGTGCAGCCCGGTGTAGATGACCTCCATACCGGCGTCGCGCAGGGCACGCGCGATGACCTTGGCGCCACGGTCGTGACCGTCGAGCCCCGGCTTGGCGACCACCACACGGATCGGCCCCGACACACTCATCACTGCCTCCTGGACCTCGTCGTCCATCATCCGACCGGACCTCGTGGGCCCACGGGTGCGGTTAACGCGGTTAACGCTCGATAACCAACCAACCTGAGGGGAGATTAGCGCCACCCGGCCCGGTTGGCCGAGCCGCCTCCCAAGAGGAGGGCAAAGTCACAGCCCCAGGCCTTGCTACCAGTGGGTACACCCCTTCGCGGACCCTCCGTACAGACCCGGCGCGCCGCCCGTCCGCCCCCTTGACAACCGGCGGTTTTTCCGGGGTGTCCGGCCTGGGGCTACAGTCACCGCTGTTCACCTCACACGATGACGTGCCCGAGGCCCACCGAGGAGGCAGCCCCCGATGGCTCCCGAAGCAGCCGCCCGTCCGACCCGTGCGGAGCTGCGCCTCGCCGCCCGCGAGCAGTCCCGTGCCCAGCGCCGCGGCGCCGCCAAGGCGGCCACCCGGGCCGCACTGTTCCGGGTCGCCGTCCCGTCGGTGGCCGCGCTCGGGGTCGCCGGGGCGGCGGGGGTCACGGTGGTGCACGAGCAGGCCGACCGGGTGCCCTCGCAGGCGTCGGCGGCCGACGCCCCCGACCGCACGGCCGCGCAGCAGACCGCCCAGCAGACGGCCGCCGACCTCGACCAGGCCGCCCAGGCCTCCCGCGGCGACGCCCGCCAACCGCTGAGCGGCGCCCAGCCCGGCGACGGGCGGCCCACCGCCACCCCGACCGCCCAGCCGACGGCCCAACCGGCCAAGCCCAAGGTGGTCATGCCGGTGGCCCAGCACGGCCTCGGCGAGCTGTTCGGCGCGGCCGGCACCCACTGGATGAACCGGCACACCGGCATCGACTTCCCGGTGGACGGCGGCTCCGAGGTGTACGCCGTCACCGACGGCACGATCCGGACGCAGTGGAACCCGTTCTACGGCTACATGTCGATACTGAAGATGCCGGACGGCACCGAGGCGTGGATGTGCCACCTGCGGGCGTACAAGGTCCGCAAGGGGCCGGTGAAGCAGGGCGACGTCATCGCGTACGTCGGCAGCAGCGGCAACAGCACCGGGCCGCACCTGCACTTCGAGATCCGGCCGCCGGGCAGCGGGCCGGTCGACCCGCTGCCCTGGTTCCTCTCGAACGGACTGGACCCGCGCTAGGGCCTGCCGCCTGCCCGCCCCGACCTGCGCCGGTCAGAGCTTCTCGACCGGCGCGTACCGCAGGACCAGCCGCTTGCGGCCGCCGGAGCCGAAGTCCACCTCGGCCTGCGCGTTGTCGCCGACGCCCGTCACGCCCGTCACCGTGCCCAGCCCAAAGGTGTCGTGGGTGACCCGGTCGCCCACCGCGAGCGCGACGACCTCGCGGTCCACGACCTTGCCGGGGCGCCGGGCCGACTGCCCCCAGCCCGCCTTCGGCGAGGCCGCAGCCGAGGACGAAGAACGCGAACTCCCGCCCCCGGGCGAGGACTTGCCCCAGGAAGAACCCGAGGAGAAGCCGCGCTGGACCGGCGCCTGCGCGGCCCCCGTCCGCTTCCACTCGACCAGCGTCTCCGGGATCTCCTCCAGGAAGCGCGAGGCCGGGTTGTAGGCCGGCTGCCCCCAGGCGCTGCGCAGCACCGAGCGGGTCAGGTAGAGCCGCTCGCGGGCCCGGGTGAGCCCCACGTACGCGAGCCGGCGTTCTTCCTCCAGCTCCTTGACCTGGTTGAGCGCCCGCATGTGCGGGAAGATCCCGTCCTCCATGCCGGTCAGGAAGACCACCGGGAACTCCAGGCCCTTGGCGGTGTGCAGGGTCATCATCGTGATGACGCCCTGCCCCTCCTCGTCCTCGTCCGGGATCTGATCGGAGTCGGCGACCAGCGCGACCCGCTCCAGGAAGTCGGCCAGCGAGCCGACCGGCGGCGCGCCGTCGTCCCCGGCGTCCGGCCGCTCGCCCGGATCCTGCTCGTACTCCAGCGCCACCGAGGCGAGCTCCTTGAGGTTCTCCACCCGGGTCTCGTCCTGCGGGTCGGTGGAGGCCTGGAGTTCGGCCAGGTAGCCGGTCTCCTCCAGGACGGCCTCCAGCACCGCCGCCGGGCCCGCGCCCGACTCGACGACCTGGCGCAGCCCGGCCATCAGGGTGTTGAACTTCTTGACGGCGTTGGCCGAGCGCGCAGCCAACCCGTACGCCTCGTCCACCCGCACCAGCGCCTGGGCGAAGGAGATCCGCTCCCGCGCGGCCAGCGCGTCGATCATCGCCTCGGCCCGCTCGCCGATGCCGCGCTTGGGCACGTTGAGGATCCGGCGCAGCGGCACGGTGTCCTCCGGGTTGGAGAGCACCCGCAGGTACGCCAGGACGTCCCGGACCTCCTTGCGCTCGTAGAAGCGCACCCCGCCGACCACCTTGTACGGCAGGCCGACCCGGATGAACACCTCCTCGAACACGCGGGACTGGGCGTTGGTGCGGTAGAAGATCGCGACGTCGCCGGGCTTGGCCTCGCCCTGGTCGGTGAGCCGGTCGATCTCGTCGGCGATGAACTGGGCCTCGCCGTGCTCGTCGTCCGCGACGTAGCCGACGACCTTCTCGCCGTGGTCGCCGGCTGTCCAGAGCTTCTTCTCGCGCCGGTTGGCGTTGCGCTCGATGACGGCGTTGGCGGCGCTCAGGATGGTCTGGGTGGAGCGGTAGTTCTGCTCCAGCAGGATCGTGGTCGCGTTCGGGTAGTCCTCCTCGAACTGGAGGATGTTGCGGATGGTCGCGCCGCGGAAGGCGTAGATCGACTGGTCCGCGTCACCGACCACGCACAGCTCGGCCGGCGGCACCTCGGCCAGCCGCCCGGCGGCCGGGTTCACGAAGTCCCCGTCCGCGGTGCGCTTGGGCGCGGCCGCGACGGATCCGCCGCTCAGCTCCCGGACCAGCATGTACTGGGCGTGGTTGGTGTCCTGGTACTCGTCGACCAGGATGTGCCGGAACCGGCGCCGGTAGTGCTCGGCGACGTCGGGGAAGGCCTGCAGCAGGTTCACCGTCGTCATGATGATGTCGTCGAAGTCCAGCGCGTTGGCCTCGCGCAGCCGCCGCTGGTAGAGCGCGTACGCCTCGGCGAGCTTCTTCTCCATCGGGTTGGCGGCCTGGTCGGCGAAGGTCTCCTCGTCGATCAGCTCGTTCTTGAGGTTGCTGACCTTCGCCGTGAAGGACTTCGGCGGGAACTGCTTCGGGTCCAGGTCGAGGTCGCGGCAGACCAGCGACATCAGCCGCTGGGAGTCGGCCGAGTCGTAGATCGAGAAGCTGGAGGTGAAGCCCAGCTGCTTGGACTCGCGGCGCAGGATCCGCACGCAGGCGCTGTGGAAGGTGGACACCCACATCGCCCGGGCGCGCGGGCCGACCAGCGCCTCGACGCGCTCGCGCATCTCGCCGGCGGCCTTGTTGGTGAAGGTGATCGCCAGGATCTCGCCCGGCTGCACCCCGCGGGCGCCCAACAGGTGGGCGATCCGGTGGGTCAGCACCCGGGTCTTGCCGGAGCCGGCGCCGGCCACGATCAGCAGCGGCGAGCCGGCGTGCAGGACGGCCTCGCGCTGCGGGTCGTTCATCCCCTCCAGCAGCTGCGCCGGGTCCACCACCGTCCGGGCGGCGCCGTTGCGGTACCAGGCGTCCCGCTCGGCCTCCGCGGCATGGTCGGTGTGGAACAGCCCCTCCGGGATCGCCTCCTCGTACGCGTCGTACGGAAGCTCGTCCTCGTACGGCGGGGGCTCCTCGCCGATCGCGTCGGCGGGCACGGCGGGTTGCTTCGACCCGGCGGCGGGTGCCTCGAAACCGGGGAGCGGGAGGTCGTCAAAGAGGCTACTCATGGCACATCGAGTCTATGGCCACCCACCGACAAGCCCGCCCGCCCCGAGGGATCCGAGGCGGGCGGGCCAGGCAGGGCCGGATCAGACCAGGCGGCGGGCGGTGGCCCAGCGGGTGAGCTCGTGCCGGTTGCTGAGCTGGAGCTTGCGCAGCACGGCGGAGACGTGGCTCTCGACGGTCTTCACCGAGATGAAGAGCTGCTTGGCGATCTCCTTGTAGGCGTAGCCGCGGGCGATCAGCCGGAGCACCTCGCGCTCGCGCTGGGTGAGGCGGTCCAGGTCCTCGTCCACCGGCGGGGTGTCGGTCGCGGCGAAGGCGTCCAGCACGAAGCCGGCCAGCCGGGGCGAGAAGACCGCGTCGCCGTCGGCGATCCGGAAGATCGCGTCGACCAGGTCGGTGCCGGTGATGGTCTTGGTGACGTAGCCGCGCGCGCCGCCGCGGATGACGCCGATCACGTCCTCGGCGGCGTCCGAGACGGACAGCGCCAGGAACTTCACCCCGCCCTGCTCGCCCATCACGCCGGCCGAGCGGCGCAGCACCTCGACGCCGCCGCCGCCGGGCAGGTGGACGTCGAGCAGCACCACGTCCGGCCTGGTCTCGGCGACCACGCGGACCGCCGAGTCCACGTCGTCGGCCTCGCCCACCACGTCGATGCCGGTCACCTCGGTGCGGCCGATCTCGGCCCTGACCCCCGTCCGGAACATCCGGTGGTCGTCCACCAGGACGACCCTGGCCGTGCGCTCCGGCGCTGCCTCAGTCATTCGTTCTCTCCATCTCCAGCTCGACCTCCGTGCCGCCGCCCGCCGCCGGCCGCACCCGAGCGGTGCCGCCGTGGCGCTTCATCCGGCCGACGATCGACTCCCGTACGCCCATCCGGTCCTCGGGCACCGTGTCGGGATCGAAGCCGGGGCCGTGGTCGCGGACGAACACCGACACCGTCCTCCCCTCCACCTCGGCGTAGACCTGGACCGGTCCCCCGCCACCGTACTTGGCCGCGTTGACGGTTGCCTCCCTCGCGGCCTGCATCTGTGCCGCGATCCTCTCGTCCATCGGGCAGTCGCCGACGATCACCAGCTCGACCGGGACGCCGTGCCGGTCCTCGACCTCGGCGACGGCCGCCCGCAGGGTCTCCGCCATGGTGTCCGGCGCGGCCTCGGCGGCGGCCTCGGGGCGGTACAGCCACAGCCGCAGCTCGCGTTCCTGGGAGCGGGCGAGGCGCAGCACCTCCTTGGGGTCCTCGGCCCGACGCTGGATCAGGGTGAGGGTGTGCAGCACCGAGTCGTGGATGTGCGCGGCGATCTCGGCGCGCTCCTGGGCGCGGATGCGGGCGGTGCGCTCGGCGCCGAGGTCCTGCCACAGCCGCAGGCCGTACGGGCCGAGCAGCACCAGCACCCCGGCCAGCACGGCGAGCGAGGCCTGGATCACCGAGCCGAGGGTGGAGCCGCTGCCCTGCATCGCGAGCAGCGCGATGGTGCCGCCCACCACGAGCAGCACACCGGCGCCGACCCGGGTGTAGGCGCCGCGCCTCTTCTCGCCCTCCATGCCGAACCAGCGCTGCCAGCGCGAGTCGTCGGCCTGCCGCCAGACCAGCGCGACGCCGACGCCGATCGCCAGCAGCGGCCAGGTGTACGGCTTGGCGGTCTGCCAGCCGAGCACGTTCAACAGGGCGATCAGGCCGATCACGACCATGACCAGGGCGGCGAGTTGGCCGATGCCGCCCTGCGCGCCCCTGGCCGCGGGCCGCTTCCCGGCCTCGGCCCCGGCCTCGCCCTCGACGGCGGGGGGCGCGGTGACCGGCTCGCCCTGGAGCGCGTGCTGGAGCAGTTCGCGCAGCCGACCGATCCAGCCGCCGCCCGACTTGGTCAGCGGTGTGCCCGGCCGCAGCCAGGGCGAGGTCGGGACGTAGACGCCGTTGACGTTCACCCAGTGGGTGGCGCCGCGGTGGGCGGGCTCGCCGATGCCGATCGGCACCACGAACCAGAACGCCGCGTACAGCAGCGCGCCGATCCCCTGCGCGAAGAACAGCAGCACGAAGGCCAGCCGCACCCAGCGGACCGGCAGTCCGAGGTGCACCGCGAGGCCGTTCGCCACGCCGCCCAGCATCCGCCCCTGCGGGCTGCGGTAGAGCCGCCGGTAGGGCGGGCGCCCGCCGTCGGGCGCGTTGGGGTCGGCGCCGGCCGACGCCGCGGCGTCGGGGGCGAGGGGGCGGGGATCGGTACCGGGTGCTGCCACGCCACCGATGGTTCCACGCGGGCGCCTTCGGGCGCATCAGGGTGGGTCCCCCACCCTTATCAGGGACAAGTCAGGGTACGGGCAGGGCCGTACCCGGTTGGGCCCGCCCGCCCCCTGCCGGAAGGATGGTGCCCATGACCGAGGACCCCCGCATCCAGGAAGCCGGGCCCGCCGCCCCGCCGGAACCGGAACGCCCCCCGCTGACCAGGACCGAGCACCACCGCGTGGTCGCCGGCGTCTGCGGCGGCCTCGGGCGGCACCTGGACATCGACCCGGTGGTGTTCCGGGTGGTCACCGTGGTGCTCTGCCTCTCCGGCGGGCTCGGGCTCTTCCTGTACGGCCTGGCCTGGCTGATCGTCCCGACCGAGGACGGCGCCGACGGCAAGGGCCGCGGGGGGCGCACCGAGCTCCAGCGGGTGCTGACCGGCCGGGTCGACGGCCAGTCGATCGGCGCGGTGCTGCTGACCGTGATCGGCACCGGGGTGTTCTTCTCCTCGATGGACGACGGCGACCAGATGTTCCCGTTGCTGCTGCTCGGCGGCCTGGTCTTCCTGGCGGTGCGCTACGACCCGGAGCGCCGCCGCGGCCGGGGTCGCGGGCGCCGCCACGGCGGCCCGTACGACCGCCACTTCCCCGACGACGACGGCCCCGGCCGGCCGCAGGACGAGGCCGCCCGGGCCCGGCACGCCGCCGCCCAGGCCGCCGGGACCGCCCCCGCCGACTCCCCGGCCCCCGGCCCCAGCGGCTACCTGTGGGACCCGCGCCACCCCGAGCGCAACCCGTACGGCGCCGCCGACCCGGCCGGTCCCACGCCCGCGTACGGCACCAAGGTCCCGCCGCCCGGCGGCCCTGCGCAGCCCTGGTGGCAGCGCACCGACCTCCCGGAGGGCGACCCGCTGCGCAAGGAGCGCCCGGAGCGCCGCCGCGAGCCGACCGCCGTCCGGCAGCCGAGGGAGCGCTCGCCGCTCGGCTTCTTCGGCTTCCTGCTGGCGATCGGCGCGGCCGCCGCGGTCTGGTCCGCCTCGGTCGGCCACACCGACGTCACCAAGCTGAGCACCGTCGTGCTGGCCACCGGGCTGCTGGTGATCGGCCTGACCCTGCTGCTGGCCGCCAGGTTCGGCAGGGCCCGCCGGCTCGCGGTGCTGGGCCTGCTGACCACGTTGGTGCTGGCCTTCACCGGCCACGCCCCGCACACCGTGCAGGACGCCATCGGCGACCGCACCTGGACGGTCGGCTCGGCCGCCGAGCTGAAGGACCGCTACAACCTCGGCGCCGGCAACGTCCGGCTCGACCTGTCCGGGCTCGACCCGGCCGGGAGCACCCTCGCCACCAAGGTCGACCTGGGCGCCGGCGAACTGGTGGTCACCGTGCCGCCGAACGTCACGGTGAACCTGGTGACCCGGGTCGGCCTGGGCAACGTCACCGTCCCCGGTGACCGCAACGACGGCACCGGGCGGCACGTCTACCGGATCGACCCCGTGGGCGGTCAGCCGTCCAAGGGCACGCTCGATCTCCAACTCGGCCTCGGCCTCGGCGACATCAAGGTGGTCCAGCAGTGAGGAAGCACCGGCTCGACCTGTTCTCGCTGATCGCGGGCGGGCTGTTCACCGTGATCGCGGTGGTCTACCTGGTGGCCGCGCTCAACGACCGCTCGGTGAACGGACGGATCGTCGTCCCGGTCACCTTCATCGTGCTCGGCGTCGGCGGCCTGGCCGGCGCGGTCGCCGCGGTGGCCCGGCGGGGCAGGCCGGACCGCGAGGAATAGCGGGCCCAGCTCCGCAGCGGGCTCAGCTCTGCAGCGGGCCCAGGGTCAGCTTGTCGCCGTCCTTGCCGACCCCGTACCTGGGCAGCGGCTTGACGGCCGGCCCGTTGACCACGGCGCCGGTCGCGGCGTCGAAGCGGGAGCCGTGGCAGGGGCAGTAGAACTGGCCGTTCTTCGGCGCGTCCACCGCGCAGCCGGAGTGGGTGCACACCGAGGAGAAGGCGCAGTACTGGCCGGCCTTGGGCTGCACGATGTAGACGGCGTCCCCGGTGGCCGGGTCCTTGACCTGGGCCGAGCCGCCGACCGGCACGCTCGCCGCGGCCACCGTGGGGGCGGGCGCGGTGCCACTGGGAACCGGGGCCGCGGACGGCACGGGCGCGGACTGCACGGGCGCGGCGGCCTGCCGGCCCCGGCCGAAGGTGCGGGTCAGCGAGCCCGTCAGCAGCCCGGCGCCGCCGATCGCGACCGCCGCGATCCCGCCGTCCACCAGCGCCCGGCGCTTGACGTGGTCCTCGGCCAGCCCCCGCTCGCGGTCCCGCCCGGCCCGGCGGGCCAGGTAGCCGTCCACCGACAGGTCCGACGTACCGGCCAGCAGCAGCGGCGTCCAGGCCATCAGGTAGCCGAGGTCGTTGCCGAGGTAGTACGGCGACACGTTCCAGCTGACGGTCAGCCACAGGCTCAGGTTGATCAGCGCGCCGCCGAGCGCCGCGACCCGGCCCCACAGGCCGAGCAGGGTGCCCAGGCCGACGGCCAGCTCGCCGAAGGCGATGGCCAGCGCGGACAGGGTGGGGTGGTCGAGCGCCGGGCCGAGCAGGAAGGCGATCGGGCTGCCGCCGTCCTTGGCCGCCCGGGTCTGGGAGACGAAGGAGGCCTGGTCGCCGGCGCCGGCCAGGAAGTGCGCGTCGGAGAGCTTGTCCAGAGCCGCGTAGACGAAGGTGATGCCGAGGAACAGCCGCAGCGGCAGCAGCGCGTGCCGGGACGCGAGCGCCCTCCACCGCTCCGCCCGGACGGCCCGGTCGGCCGCTTCCCCGCCGACCGCCTCGGAGCTGCTTACCTCCGACATCCCTCACACCTTCCCTCGCGGCCTGCCACTCCCTGACAGGTCCGGTCCGCATTCTGCCCGCTCCTGCACGCTTTCGGTGGGAGGTCCCACCCGGGGGCCGCGAAGTCCCCACCGGGTGAACGAACGGCAACGCCGCCGCTCCCGTGTACGGGAACGACGGCGCGGCCGTTCGGCACCGGCTCACCGGCGCGGGGGTGCTACTCCCACTCGATGGTGCCCGGCGGCTTGCTGGTGACGTCGACGACGACGCGGTTCACGTCGCGGACCTCGTTGGTGATCCGGGTGGAGATCCGGGCCAGCACGTCGTACGGCAGGCGCGACCAGTCGGCGGTCATGGCGTCCTCGGACGAGACCGGGCGCAGCACGATCGGGTGACCGTAGGTGCGGCCGTCGCCCTGCACGCCCACGCTGCGCACGTCGGCGAGCAGCACGACCGGGCACTGCCAGATCTCGCGGTCCAGACCGGCCGCGGTCAGCTCCTCGCGGGCGATCGCGTCGGCGTCGCGGAGCAGGTCCAGGCGCTCCTTGGTGACCTCGCCGACGATCCGGATGCCCAGACCCGGGCCCGGGAACGGCTGGCGCTGGACGATCTCCTCCGGCAGGCCGAGCTCCTGGCCGACCATCCGGACCTCGTCCTTGAACAGCTTGCGCAGCGGCTCGACCAGCTGGAACTGCAGGTCCTCGGGCAGGCCGCCGACGTTGTGGTGGGACTTGATGTTGGCGGTCCCGGTGCCGCCGCCGGACTCCACCACGTCCGGGTACAGGGTGCCCTGGACCAGGAAGTCGACCGACTCGCCGTGGGCGCCGGCCTCGGCGACGATCTCGGCCTGGGCCTGCTCGAAGACCCGGATGAACTCGCGGCCGATGATCTTGCGCTTCTCCTCGGGGTCGGTGACCCCCTTCAGCGCCTTCAGGAAGCGCTCGGAGGCGTCGACGACCTTCAGCTGGACGCCGGTGGCGGCCACGAAGTCCTTCTCGACCTGCTCGGTCTCGCCCTTGCGCATCAGGCCGTGGTCGACGTAGACACAGGTCAGCCGGTCACCGATGGCCTTGTTGACCAGGGCCGCGGCGACCGCGGAGTCCACGCCGCCGGACAGGCCGCAGATCGCGCGCTTGTTGCCGACCTGCTCGCGGATCAGGGCGATCTGCTCCTCGACCACGCTGCCGGTGGTCCAGGTCGGGGCGATGCCGGCGCCGCGGTAGAGGAAGTGCTCCAGGATCAGCTGGCCGTGGTCGGAGTGCAGCACCTCGGGGTGGTACTGGACGCCGTACAGACGGGCCTCGTCGTTCTCGAAGGCCGCGACCGGGACCAGGTCGGTGGAGGCGGTGACGGTGAAGCCCTCCGGGGCGGCCGAGCAGGCGTCGCCGTGCGACATCCACACCGAGTGCTGCGCCGGGACGCCCTCGAACAGGGTGGAGCCGGTGCGGGAGACGGTCAGCGGAGTGCGGCCGTACTCGCGGGCACCGTTGTTGTCGACGGTGCCGCCCAGCGTCTTGGCCATCAGCTGGAAGCCGTAGCACATGCCGAAGACCGGGACACCGGCCTCGAAGATCGCGCGGTCGATCTGCGGCGCGCCCTCTTCGTAGACCGACGACGGACCGCCGGAGAGGATGATCGCCTTGGGGTTCTTGGCGAGCATCTCGGCGACCGGCATGCTGCTCGGCACGATCTCGCTGTAGACCCGCGCCTCACGCACCCGACGGGCGATGAGCTGGGCGTACTGGGCACCGAAGTCGACCACCAGGACGGTGTCGTTGTCCGGCACGGACTGGACGGGAATTGCAGAGGACACAGACGGCCTTCCGGCAGCGGTATCGAGGTGTCGCGCTGAACCGCCTCCCCGGGCAGGGGTGGCGGCGGCGGACGGGTGTGGGGTGTCTGGACTCCGATTCTACCGGGCTGTCCGGTTTCACTCGTCTGCACGTCCAAGGAACCGTGACCGGGTGGGGCCGCGCTTCGTTGCTTCTGACGACCGGACGGCCGCGCCGCGTCCGCCAGACGCGCCGCCGCCGCCCCCGACCGGGGGCACCGCCGTACGGACTGCAGGACCACGCGTGGAGCTTCACCCCAGTCCACCGGCGCACGTGGCGCCGCCGCCCCGGCCCGCCGGGGAGCGCGGCGCCGTGGGACCGTGCGCGGGTACCGCGGCCGGCCAGCAGGGGACAGCGACCCCGGCCGCGACTGGGCCGAGAGGTGGGACGGCCGGCTCCCGGGGACGCCCGGGGGCCGGCCGTCGCACCGACCGCCGCACCAAGGTTCGATCCGGGGCGCGCTCCGGGCGCACCTCCCCCCACCGTCCCGCGCTGCTACGCGCGTCCCCGTGCGCCGCAGCCCTTCAGGCCACTACGCACCGTGATCATTCGGCGCACCGTCGTCGGCACACGGAGTGGTTCGAAGTGCGCCGAACCGGTTGCAGAGCAACCCCTCCGTCCAGCACGATGCTCCCTGTGAACGGTTCCCCCAACGGCCGGCAGGCGCGTCGCGGGGATCGGACCGCGTCTCCGCCGTCGCCGCGCAGGAAGGCGACAGCGGTTTTCAGTTCACGCTCCGTGAGCGATGGCCCGGCGCAGACCTGCCCGCCGACCCGCCGCCGCAAGGGAGCGCATGCCCTGCTCGCCGGCCACCCACGTCGGCGCCGAAGGGGCACGACCACGAGCCAACCGACAGGACGGCGCTCCTCCCCCGGCGCCGTCACCTCCAGCACCCGGCGCAGCCCTGACGCCGAGTGCTGAGCGACAAAGGGCCCCGTACCCCCGCGGGGCCCTTTGCCCTTTCCGCGACCTACGGGTGGTCGCGCCAGACGCTCGGGTCGACCGGCTCCTCCGGCGGCCGCGGCGCGGCCCCGGGCTGCGGCGTCCCGGCGGCGGGCGCGGGCGGCCCGTCGTGCGAGCCGAGCACTTCGCTCACCCCGACCACCGGCGCGTCCGCCACCGGACCGGCCGGGTGCGGCACCTCCGGCGGCACCGGCCCGTACGGCGGCGCCTGCGGGGGCACTCCGGGCGGTACCGGGCCCGGCACCGGGCCGGCCGGCGGGCCCGCGAAGCCGGGTCCGCCCGGGTGCGGCACCTCCGGCGGCACCGGCCCGTACGCCCCGTACGGCGTCGTCCCGTAGGGCGCCGCCGCGTACGGCACCGCCCCGTACGGCACCGCCGCGCCCCGGCCGCCCAGCGCTGCCAGCAGCGCGGGCACCAGCAGCGCACCGACCAGCGCCCAGACCGCGCAGGCCACCAGCACGCTGAGGAAGGCCAGCCCCACCGAGGTGTCCTGGGTGGAGGGCGAGTTGTTCCCGCCGCCCCAGCTCCCGGAGGTCGGTGCCCGGAGGGACACCGAGGTGCTGAAGAGCCCGCCGGACGCCGCCGTCAGCGCGGTGAGCAGCACGGCGTACACGGCCGCCAGCCGGAGCCGGTCGGCCGTGTCCAGCCGCCGCCGGTAGGCCGTCCAGCCGAGCAGGCCCGCCGCGGCGAGCGCCAGCAGGCCGGTCCAGCGCCAGTCTGCGGTCTCGCCGTGCAGGTCGAAGAAGGAGAACTCCCGGTGGCTGTCGCGGTAGTCGCTCCACCCCGGGACGGCACCCCTGGTGGTGTCCGACCGGACGGTGGCGCCCGAGCCCAGGCCGAGCAGCAGCAGGCCAAGGTTGGGCAGGAAGGCCAGCGAGAGCGGCGTCTCCCAGCCCTGGTCGCTGTTGGCGGCGACCAGCACGAAGGCCGTCAACGAGGCCAGGCCCACGGTCAGCGCGAGCGCCTGGCCCGCCGTCAGCGCGGCCACCGCCCAGCCGCGCACCGACGGGTTGCGCCAGGCGGCCCAGCGCAGCGCGTCGGTGCCGTACACGGTGAAGGCCAGCAGTCCGCCCACCAGGAGCGTCCAGCCGACCGCCCAGATCCAGCCGGAGTCCGTGCTGAAGGACGGCTTGAGGCCCGGGCCCTCGCCGTAGTACCCGCCGTCGGTGTTCCCCGGGTTCCAGTCGGTACCGGCGATCAGCCCGAGCACCGCGGTCACCAGGCCGAGAACCACCGCCGTGCGCAGCGCCTCACCGGCCGCCTGGCCGCGGGTCAGCTGGGAGCCGTCGGCCTTGCGCCGGCGCAGCCCGGCCCGCAGGCCGAGCCAGAGCGCCAGGCACCACAGGACGGTGACCGTCATCGGCACCACCCAGAAGGTGACGTCCAGGTTCTCCGAGCGGCTGCGGGTGATCGGGTTCTGGAAGCCGAGCCGGAACGGCGCGCCCAGCGCGTTCAGCGCCGTCGCCAGGGTGGAGAGGAAGCGGTCGCCGAACTCGGGGGTCGGGAAGGCCCGGTCGAGGGAGTAGTCGCTCGGGATCGCCGCTACCAGCGCCGCCAGCAGCAGCACCACGGTCGGCCCGACGGCCGCCCGCAGCGCCGGGCGCCAGCTCGTGCCGGTCAGCAGGCGCAGCAGCGGCGACTGGGCGCTCTTCGGGTGGTACGGCTGCCCGGCGCCCCAGCTGCCCACCGCGGGCGGCCCGCCGACCGGCGGGTATCCGGCACTCCGGCCGGGCGGCGGCGGGTAGTACCCGGGCGGCCCGGCGGGCGGCGGTACAGCCGGCTGCGGTACGGCGGGCAGCGCGACGGCCGTCGGGGGCGGGGGTGCCGTCGGCCGTCCGCACGAGCCACAGGCGGGCGCCCCCTCCACCGAAGTCGCGCCGCACGATGCGCAGTTGGCCATGGACCGCATTCCCCCCGCTCGACGAGTTCCTGGTCCCCCAGGGAGCCCGTTTATCCCATCGGACTCGAACGGATGTCAACCGGAAAGCGGCCCGGGCGGGTTGGCCTCCAGGGCCGGTTCAGCCGCGCTTCTTCGGGACCTCCGGGACGGGCAGCATCGGCAGTCGCAGCGCACCGAAGGCACCCTCCGGCACGGCCGGGCGCACCGGCGCGACGGGGTCGACCCGGCGGTAGGCCTCGCCCTGCGCCGGGCGCCGGTCGGCCTCGCCCTTGTTGGGCCACATCGACAGCGCGCGCTCGGCCTGCGCGGTGATGGTGAGCGAGGGGTTCACACCGAGGTTGGCGGAGACGGCCGCGCCGTCCACCACGCTGATCCCGGGGTGCCCGTACAGCCGGTGGTACGGGTCGACCACGCCGGTCTCGGGGGTGTCGCCGATCGGGCAGCCGCCGAGGAAGTGCGCGGTCATCGGGATGTCGAAGATCTCGCCGACGGTGCTGCCGGGGAAGCCGTTGATCTCGTCGGCCAGCGCCTGGGCGCCCTTCTCGGCGGCCGGGATCCAGGTCGGGTTGGGCTCGCCGTGGCCCTGGCTGGAGGTGAGCCGGGGCTTGCCGAGCGGGCCCTTCTTGAGCGAGACGGTGATCGAGTTGTCCAGCGACTGCATCACCAGGCCGATGATCGTCTTCTCGGACCAGCCGCGCTGGTTCATCGAGCGGCCGAAGGTCACCGGGTGGAGCACCGAGTTGCCCAGGTAGCGCAGCCAGCGCGGGGCCCTCCCACCACCCTTGACCTGGGCGATCGACAGCGCGCCCATCGCGTTGGAGCCCTTGCCGTAGCGGACCGGCTCGATGTGGGTGTTGGCGTCCGGGTGGATCGAGGAGGTGATCGCGACGCCCTTGGTGAAGTCCGCCTTGGTGCCGTAGCGCCGGTCGGTGGTCTGCGCGCCCACCAGCGCCTCGGAGTTGGTGCGGGTCAGCTCGCCGAGCCGGTCGGAGATCCGGGGCAGGTGGCCGGCGTCGCGCATCCGGTGCAGCAGCGACTGGGTGCCGTAGGTGCCGGCCGCGACCACCACCCGGGCGGCGGTGATGGTCCGGGCGCCTGCCTTGACCCGGTCGGTCCTCGACCGGGAGTCGGTGCGGCGCACGTCCACCGCATAGCCGCGGCTACCGTCGGCCCCGGCGAGCTCGCGGATCCGGGCCACCGTGGTCAGCGGGTGGATCTCCGCACCGCCCCGCTCCGCCAGGTACAGGTAGTTCTCGGTGAGCATGTTCTTGGCGCCGTGCCGGCAGCCGGTCATGCACTCGCCGCACTCCACGCAGGCCCGGCGGGCCGGGCCGGCACCGCCGAAGTACGGGTCGGCGACCTCCTCGCCGGGCGCCGCCTTCGTGGTCCCGTCGGTGTCCTTGCCGTCCCCGAAGAAGACCCCGACCGGTGCCATGTGGAAGGTGTCCCCGACGCCCATCTTCTCGGCCGCCGCCCTGAGGTGGACGTCGGACGGCGTGACGGTCGGGTTCAGCCGGACCCCGAGCATCCGCTGCGCCTGGTCGTAGAACGGCGCCAACTCCTCCTGCCAGTCGGTGATGTGGCGCCACTGGCGGTCCTCGAAGAACGCCTTCGGCGGCACGTACAGGGTGTTGGCGTAGTTCAGCGAGCCGCCGCCGACCCCGGCGCCGGCCAGGATCAGCACGTTGGCCAGCAGGTGGATCCGCTGGATGCCGTACAGCCCGAGCTGCGGAGCCCACAGGTAGTTCGGCAGGTCCCAGGAGTTCCGCGGCAGTTCGTCCCGCTCGAAGCGCCGCCCGGCCTCCAGGACGGCGACCCGGTAGCCCTTCTCGGTCAGCCGCAGCGCCGCGACCGAACCGCCGAAGCCGGAGCCGACCACGACCACGTCGTAGTCGAACTCCGCCGAACCGCCGGACTCCACCATCTGCCACTGCTCCTTCGGGGACGAACCTGCCTGGGGGAAAGCCTGGTCGGCGCCGCGTCGAACCGCGGCGCCAGGTGGACGACGGCCCTACTTGAACCGCAGCCCTGCTCGAGCCGCGGCCCTACTTGAACCGCAGCGCCTTGAGCACCCGCAGCCCGCCGGTCATCACGGCGGCGAACTGCTGGTCGTCCAGCCCGAACGAGGGCGCGATCGGCATCAGCCGCTGGGTGGCGACGGTCTGCGCCTCCGTGAAGCGCAGGATGCCGTCGGCGCCGTGCCGCCGGCCCAGCCCGGAGTCGCCCATGCCGCCCATCGGCGCGGCCACCGAGCCGTACGCGGCCGCATAGGCCTCGTTGACGTTGACCGTCCCGGTGCGCAGCCGGGCCGCGACCGCCCGGCCGCGCCGCAGGTCCCTGGTCCAGACGCTGGAGTTCAGGCCGTACGGCGTGGAGTTGGCGGCGGCCACCGCCTCCTCCTCGGTGTCGAAGCGGTAGACCGAGACGACCGGGCCGAAGGTCTCCTCTCCGCAGACCGCCATCTCCGGGGTCACCCCGTCCAGGACGGTCGGCTCATAGAAGTACGGGCCGAGGTCGGGCCGGGCCCTCCCGCCGGTGAGCACGGTGGCGCCAGCCTTGACCGCCTCCTCCACGTGCCGGGTGGTGGTGTCCAGCTGCCGGGCGGAGACCAGCGAGCCCATGTCGGCGCCGTACGCCAGGCCGCCGCCCAGGCGCAGCGCCCGGGTGCGGGCGACGAAGCGCTCCAGGAACCGGTCGGCCACCGAGCGGTGCACCAGCAGCCGTTCGATCGAGATGCACAGCTGCCCGGCCGAGGAGAAACAGGCCCGTACGGCGCCCGCGGCGGCCGCGTCGACGTCGGCGTCGGAGAGCACCAGCATGGCGTTCTTGCCGCCGAGTTCGAGCGAGGCGCCGACCAGCCGGGCGGCGGCGCGCTGGGCGACCTCGCGGCCGGTGCGGGTGGAGCCGGTGAAGGAGACGTAGTCGGCGTGCTCCACCACGGCGGGGCCGATCACCGGGCCGTCGCCGATCACCACCTGCCACAGGTCGGCCGGCAGCCCGGCCTCGATCAGCAGCTCCCTGGCCCACAGCCCGGTCAGCGCGGTCTGGGTGTCGGGCTTGTTGACCACCGCGTTGCCGGCCACGAAGGCGGGCAGCAGGTCCCCGACGCACAGCTCCAGCGGGTAGTTCCACGGCGAGATGTGGCCGATCACGCCCTTGGGGCGGCGGGCCTCCACGGTGTGGGTGAGCACCGGCAGCGCACCGCCGCGGCGCCGGTCCTTCAGGTAGCCCTGGGCGGAGCGCCCGTAGTGCCGGGCGGCCATGGCGACGGCCAGGACCTCTTCGAAGGCGTGCAGCCGGGCCTTGCCGGTCTCGGCCTGGACGAGGTCCAGCACCTCGTCCTGCCGCTTGAGCAGCAGGTCGTGGAAGCGCAGCAGCACGGCCGCGCGGCGGCGCACCGGCAGCGCGGCCCAGGCGGTCTGGGCGCGGCGGGCCAGCTGGAAGGCGACCTCGACGTCGGCCGGGGTGGACTGCGGCAGGCCGGCCAGCCGCTCACCGGTCAGCGGGGCGACGGTCTCCACCACGCTGGGCTCGGCGGTGGCGGTCACCCCGGTGGCCAGCCGCTCGACCAGGGAGCGGGGGACGGCGGTCGCGACGGTCCGGCCGCCGCCGGGGGCGGTCGGGTTGCCGCCCGCGGGGGCGCCGGGGTGTTCGGGGGCCACTGCATCTGCTGTGAGGTCCGACATACGGCGCAGCCTAGGCCTTCGCCGCCCGGCGCGGTACCCGTCGGTAACAAGAATCTGCCGCAGTCGGGCCAAAGCGGGGCGCTTGCGGCACTCCGTCAGCGGGTCGGCGTGAAACCGTTGAGCACCGTGGTGTAGCGCTGGAAGGCCTCCGTCCAGTCGTTGCCCTTGTCGGGGCTGGACGAGTAGATCGCGTAGGCGGTGCCGTCCTCGTCGATGAACTCGGTCTCGATCGCGTGCCGGCGGCCGCCCTCCTTCGCCGCGTAGCTGAACTCCCAGACGGCCGCCTCGTGACCGTTCACCGCGGTGCTCGCCATCCGGTGCTGCTTGTAGTCCTTGAGCGACTTGGAGACGCTGACCTCCATCTCCCGCATGTGGTCCAGCGGCTTGATCGGCTGGCCGACGGTGACCGCGAACTGGAGGTAGTGCACCTTGCCGTCGGGGCTGTAGAAGATCTGGTTGTTGTCGTCGGTCCCGAGGATGCGCTGCCAGGCCGGGTTCCCGGTCGGCAGCGGGAAGCGGAAACCGGCCGGGTCGTCGACCCAGCGGTAGCCGGCGGGCGCGGGCGCCCCCGGGGTCGCAGTGCCGGTCACCAGTGCGTCGGAGGGCTCGGCCGTGTCCGGCTGCGCGGTCGGGGTGGGGACCGCGGCCGGGGAGCCGGACAGGTGCCGGGTGGCGAAGAAGGTCGCGCCCGCGGCCAGCACACCGACCGCCACCGCGATGGCGACGAGCTTCATCCGGTTGCGGCGTCCGGCCGGACCACGCGCGGGCGCGGCGGAGTACGCGACCGGCTCAACGACGGCGGTGTGCGCCTGCCCAGCGGCGGACACGCCCCCGGCCGGGTACGGAACGACGGGCGGGACGGCACCCCCCACGGCCTTGACGGCGGCGGCCGCGCGCCGGGTGGTCGGATCCTCCGAGCCCTCCACCGGCGGCTCGCCGGACCTCTCCGGTCCCTCGCTGCGGTCCACCACCGGCACCGACTGGGTGGGCGTGCGCACCGGCGTGGCCGAGGGCACCACCGAGGCGAGCCCCATGGTGTGCCCGGCCTGCACCTCTGCCAGCATCCGGGCCGCCTCGTCCGCGGTCGGCCGGTCGGCCGGGTCCTTGGCCATCAGCGCGGCCAGCACCGGCCCGAGCGGCCCGGCCCGGCGCGACTCCGGCAGCGGCTCGTCGACCACCGCGGCCAGCGTGGTGATCGGCGAGTCCCGGCGGAACGGCGACTGTCCCTCGACCGCCGCGTACAGCGTCGCCCCGAGGCCCCACAGGTCGGAGGCCGGCCCCGGCCGCTCGCCCTGGGCGCGCTCGGGCGCCAGGTAGTCCGGCGAGCCGACCAGGTCGCCGGGCCGGGTCAGCTCGGTCGAGCCCTCGTACTTGGCGATGCCGAAGTCCAGCAGCACCACGCGCCCGGTGCCGCGCTCCAGCAGCACGTTGGCCGGCTTGACGTCCCGGTGCAGCACCCCGAGCTGGTGGCCGCGGTGCAGCGCGGCGAGCACCTGGCTGCCGACCTCGGCGGCGGCGCGCGGCGGCAGGGTGCCGTCCTGGCTGATCACGTCGGCCAGCGAGCGGCCGTCGACCAGCTCCATCACGATCCACGGCCGGCCGTCCTGCTCCAGCACGTCGTGCACGGTGATCACACCGGGGTGCTTGATCCTGGCGGCGGCGCTGGCCTCGCGCTTCATCCGCGTGTGCAGGATCTGCAGGTCCTCCTCCGGCAGGTGGTTGACGGTCAGTTCCTTGACCGCGACCTCGCGGTCCAGCATCCGGTCCCAGGCCCGCCAGACCGTGCCCATCCCGCCCCGGCCGAGCCGCTCACCGAGCTCGTACCGCCCGGCCAGCAGCCGCTCCGTCTCGGCCGCCTCCGGCCGGTCCTGCACGCCCATCGGCGACCGCTCCCCCTCTCGATTCCACCTGCCGTCACCGCGGCGGAAAGCCCGCTGCAGACCACTGTTCGAACAGATCCCACGGACACCCTAGGCGCACCTCGCCGAGCCCGGTAATCTCGCCCACCCCCCGGACCTGCGGACCGGCGGATAGCCGGACCGTCAGCCCGCGAACAGCACCACGGCGACGATGCCCAGCACCAGCAGCAGGAACACCCCTCCCACCAGCAGCGGTCCCAGCAGGGCCGGCGGAATCCGGGGGCTCCCGCCACCCCGAGCCGCGCCGGACTCCGGCGCGACCCCGCCCGACCGCCCGCGCCGACGCGGCCGCAGCGGCACCAAGGGCGCCTCCGGCTTCAGCTCCACCTCCCTCGCCACCCGCTCCTCGTCGGCCGGCTCCGGGGCGCTCGCCAGCAGCGCCGCCAACTCGCCCTGCACCGCCCGGGCCGTCGGCCGCAGCGTCGGATCCGGCTGCAGCAGCCGCTCGGCCAACGGTGCCAACGGCCCGCAGACCACCGACGGTTCACGTCGACCTTCCCGGACCGCCGTGACCAGCTCCGGCACCCCGACCTCCGGGAACGGCGGGCGGCCGGCCACCATCCGCTGCACCAGCACCCCGAGCGCCCAGCAGTCCCCCGCCGGGCCGCCGTCCAAGGGCCAGCGCTCGGCCACCGGACCGACCAGCGTGGCCCGCACCTCGTACCGTCGCCGTCCGCCCGGCCCGCCGAGGTCCTCGGCCAACGCCTCCTGCGCCACCCCGTCGAGCAGCCCGCCGAGCATCGCCGCGCCGTCCTCGCAGACCAGCACCGACTCGGCGGCCACATTGCCGTGGGAGAGCCCGGCCTCGTGCAGCGCCCGCAGGGCACCGGCCAGGTCGGCCGCCAACTCGGCCGCCCGGTACGGCGGGAGCGGCCCGGCGGTGAGCAGTTCGGCCAGCGTCCAGCCCGCCGGCCGCTCCTCCACCGTCCACAGCAACTCACCGTCGACGAACGCGCCGACCCCGCGCAGCAGCCGCGGGTGCCAGGCCGGCGCGGCCGAACCGACCGCCGCCACCCGCCGCACCAGCCGGTCCCCGTGCCCGGGGTTGGGCTCCTCCGGGTCCTGACCCGCGGTCAGCAACGCGGGCAGCTCCACGGCGCGCAGCAGCACCGACTCGCCGGTGTGCTCGTCCACCGCGAAGGCTCGCAGCAGTTCGGGACGGTCCGTCAACCGGTACCGACCCGCCATCAACTGGCCGGGGCCGCCTCGCATGCCAGTTCCTCTCATCACCGGACAGCCTACTGAGCGGCTCCTTTACGCTCGCTCCCATGGACTGGACCGATCTGATCGACACCGCCTTCAAGGTGGCGGGCAACAGCAACCAAGCCAACCGCGCCGAGGCCGTCCGCACGGTCGAAGCGGCCGTCGTCGACGGCGAGGAACCGGTCGCCTCCACCGCCGGGCGGCACCCCGACCACTTCCGCAGGGGCGTGCTGGTGCTCACCACCCACCGACTGCTCTTCCTGAAGGACGGAAAGCCACCGGTACCGGTTCCGCTCACGGCCGTCACCGACGCCACCGTGGCCCGCACCAAGTTCAACGGCGAGGTGCTCACCGTCGTCGCACTGACCGGCTCGCACCGCTTCGAGGACGTGATCAAGGCCGAGCCCTTCGCCGAACGGATCCGCGAAACCGCCCAGGCCGCCCGCACCACCCCGCCACCAGCGCCGGCCCCCTCCGGCGACCGACTCGTCGACCAGCTGGAACGCCTGGCCGCCCTGCGGGCATCCGGCGCACTCACCGACGAGGAGTTCAGCCGGGCCAAGCAGCGTCTGATCGGCTGAGCCCTACGGCGCCGGCTGGAAGCTGTCGAACACGACCTCCCGGGCGGAGGCCTGCACGGCCCACTGCGCGTCCGGAACGATCCAGTAGATCGAGTAGCCGTACTTGGCCGGGTTCCCGGTCACGAAGCCCCGGTTGAGCGAGTGCGACTTGGGCGTGCCGTTGGTCCACTCCCAGTCCGCCGCGTTGCTCCACTGCCGGTAGGTGATCGCCGCCAGGTTCAGCCGCTGGTAGTTCGTCACCTGGCCGCGGACGTTGGGCTCCGAGTCCTGCCAGTCGGCGAGGGCACTCGCCCCCGGTGAGGTGGTCCACTCGATCCGCAGCTGGCTGCCGTCGGCCGGGTTCTTGAAGATCCGCCGGTTGGAGTCCGACCCGGCCGGCTGCAACCAGTCCGGCAGCGTGACGGAGAACCCGCTCGGATCCTGGTAGGCGTGGTAACCCGCCGGCACCGCGCCACCCGTGGTCTGCGTCGGAGCCGGCTCGGTCGTCGGCGTCTGGGCCGTCGCGGTCGTCGGCGCCTGGGCCGCCGCAGTCGGCGGCGGCGCGGGGGCCGAGGACTCCGTCGTGGCACTCGGCTCCGCGGGAGCAGGAGCTGACGCCGTCACCGCCGCCGTCGGAGTCTGACTCGGCGTGGCCCCCGTGGTCGCCGCGACCGGCGAGGTCGCACCCGCACTGTGGGTGCTCTGCCCCTTCGCGCCGCCGCTCCCACCACCCACGGCCTGAACCACCGCGACGATCCCGGCGATCAGCAACAGCACCAGCACCACGGTGACCACCGCCAACCGCCGCCGCCCCTTGCGCGGGTCGGCCCCGGCCGCCTGGGTCGCCCCCATCGTCCACTCACTGGTGACCGGCCGGATCGGCTCGGTCGCCGGTGCCGGTGCCGGTGCCGGTGCCGGTGCCGGCGCCGGCACCGGCTCGGCCGCAGACTTCGCGACGGACTCCTCGTCCCGCGCCCGACTGCCCACCCGAACCGTCCCCAGCAGCCCGCCCACCGTCCGCCTGGGAGTGTCCCCAGCCTCCGGCGCGGCCTTCACCGGCGGCTCGGCCTTCTCCGCCCCGCCCTCGTCGCCCTTCCCGCCGGCGACCGGCATCGCGTGCTCGGTGGTCGACTCGGCCTTGGCGGTCGCCTCCGCCACCACCCGCTTCAGCAGCGACCGGGTCTGCGAAGCGTCCAGCCGCTTCGCCGGGTCCTTCTCCAGCAGCCCCTCGATCACCGGCAGCAGCGGCCCGGCGTTCGCCGGGGTGGTCAGCTCCTCGGTCATCACCGCGGTCAGGGTGGCCAGCGCCGAGCCGCGGTCGTACGGCGGCCGACCCTCGACCATCGCGTACAGCGTGCCGCCCAGCGACCACAGGTCGGCCGGCGGCCCGGGCTTCTGCCCGCGCGCCCGCTCCGGGGATATGTACGAGGGAGCGCCCACCAGCATCCCGGTGGAGGTGATCGAGGCGTCGCCCTCCACACTGGCGATCCCGAAGTCGGTGAGCACGACCCGGCCGTCCTCGCCGATCAGCACGTTGGACGGCTTCACGTCCCGGTGCAGGATGCCCAGCGCGTGCGCCGCGGTCAGCACGCCCAGCACGTCCAGCGCGATCTCCGCCGCCCGCGCGGGCGGCAGCGGCCCGTCCTCCCGGACGACGTCGGCCAGCGAGCGGGACTCGACCAGCTCCATCACGATCCACGGCCGGTCGTCCTCGTCGACCACGTCGAAGACCGTCACCGCCGAGTTGTGCCGGATCCGCGCGGTCGCCTTCGCCTCGCGCAGCGTCCGGACGATCAGCCGGTGCTTCTCCTCCTCCTCGACGCTGGCGTTCATCCGCAGTTCCTTGACCGCGACGGTCCGGCCCAGCATCTCGTCCTCGGCGCGCCAGACGGTGCCCATGCCACCGCGTCCGAGCACACCGTTCAGCCGGTAGCGGCCGGCCAGGAGGCGGCCGGTGGAACCCTGCGCCTGGGTCATTCGGAACGTTCCCCCATGTGCTGCTGGCGGTCGTGGTGACGGCGCGTCGGCCCGGGGCCCGAACGCCCAAGCCTCCATCATCCCCTGTCCGGAGGGGCGGCTACCACCCGCCCCCCGGCCCAAGCCGGGACGAACCGGAACGGGTGCGACGCTCTGTGCCCGATCTGTGATCGAAAACTCGCCAAGATCTGCCCGCACCGCTGCTACCGTTCGGCAGCTCATAGTCTTTCCGGGGGGACTCGACGCCCATGACCGCACCCGCACCGGGCGCTGACGGCCCATCGCTCCGACCGCGCACCGCCCAGCACTACTCGGTCGCACCCGTCCTGGACACCCCCGAGGGCTACGTCGCCCCCGGCATGCCCGGGGCCCCGGTCACCGGCTACGACCCCACCGCCCACCGCCGCACCCCCCGCCGCCGCACCGCCCTCGCCCTCCTCCTCGCCCCGCTCGCCGCCCTCCTCGCCGGCCTCGCCTACGGCTGCGCCCCCCTGCGCGCCGCCGACAGCCTCGGCTGGCTGACCATCGCCCAGGCCGGCCTGGTCGCCCTCCCCCTCGGCCTGCTGGGCGGCCGCAACCGCTTACTCCCACCCCTCGGCGCCCTCCTCTCGGCCGGCGCCCTCCTCCTCGGCCAACTGACCCAGCACCTCCGCCTCGTCCACACCGCCACCGCCACCCCCCGCACCCTCCTCCACGCCACCCTCAGCTCCTGGCGCGCCGACCTACGCCCCCTCGACCTCGCCTTCTACGCCATCGCCCTCACCGGCGGCTTCCTCCTCACCCGCCGCACCGCCAACCGCACCTGACCACCCCTGAGCCCCCCCCCGCCGCGCCCCACCCCACCCTCATGGGCGGCCGGGCAACGCCCCGCACGCCCGCACCCACCCCTCCCCCTCCCACCGAACCAGGCGAGAGGGACGCGCTGCGGGAGGGGCGGTGGAGGGGGTGGCTGCGGAAGGGGGCGTTGCGGGTGATTTTCAGACTGCCAACGGCGCCCAGGACCCCACCCTCAGAGTCGGCAGTCGGAAAATCATCCAGCCCCCGGAGCGGCCACCCCCGGAACCGCCCCGGCGCCACCCACCCTCCCGAGAGCCCACCCCCGCGCGACAACCCCAACCCCAACCCCACCCCGACCCCGAAAAGCCCGAAGGCCCCCACCGGCAATCCGGCGAAGGCCTCCGTCCCTGCTTCAGCAACCGCCTCAGCGGTGATCCAGCGCCGGGTTGACCGTCACCTCGACCCGCTGGAACTCCTTCAGCTCCGTGTACCCGGTAGTAGCCATCGCCCGCCGCAGCGCCCCGAACAGGTTCATGGTCCCGTCCGGCGTGTGCGACGGCCCGGTCAGGATCTCCTCGGTGGTGCCGACGGTCCCGAGGTCCATCCGCTTGCCCCGCGGCAGCTCCTCGTGGACGGCCTCCATCCCCCAGTGGAACCCCTTGCCCGGGGCGTCCGTGGCACGGGCCAGCGCAGCGCCGATCATCACGGCGTCGGCGCCGCAGGCAACCGCCTTCGGGATGTCGCCGCTGTACCCGACGCCCCCGTCCGCGATGACGTGCACGTAGCGCCCGCCGGACTCGTCCATGTAGTCGCGCCGCGCCGCCGCCACGTCGGCGACCGCGGTCGCCATCGGCACCTGGATGCCCAGCACGTTGCGGGTGGTGTGGGCGGCGCCACCGCCGAAGCCGACCAGCACGCCGGCCGCGCCGGTCCGCATCAGGTGCAGCGCGGCGGTGTACGTGGCACAGCCGCCGACGATCACCGGAACGTCCAGTTCGTAGATGAACTGCTTGAGGTTGAGCGGCTCGGCGGCGCTGGAGACGTGCTCGGCCGAGACGGTGGTGCCGCGGATGACGAAGACGTCGACCCCGGCGTCCACGACGGCCTTGGAGAACTCGGCGGTGCGCTGCGGCGAGAGCGCGGCGGCGGTGACGACGCCGGAGTCGCGGACCTCCTGGATCCGCTGCTTGATGAGCTCGGCGCGGATCGGCGCGGCGTAGATCTCCTGCAGTCGGCGGGTCGCGGCGGCTGCGTCGGTCATCGAGACGATCTCGTCCAGCAGCGGCTGCGGGTCCTCGTAGCGGGTCCAGAGGCCTTCGAGGTTCAGCACGCCGAGGCCGCCGAGGCGGCCGATGGCGATGGCCTGCTGCGGCGAGACCACGCTGTCCATGGGGGCGGCCAGGAACGGCAGCTCGAAGCGGTAGGCGTCGATCTGCCAGGCGATCGAGACCTCCTTCGGGTCACGCGTACGGCGGCTGGGGACGACGGCGATGTCGTCGAAGGCGTACGCCCGGCGGCCGCGCTTGCCTCGCCCGATCTCGATCTCAGTCACTTCGAGCCCTTCTGGTTTGTTGCTCATGCCCGCCGGGTCACCCCGGCCGCCCCCAGTATCCCGTACCAGCGCTGGTGGCGCCCCGACGGCCCACGCCCCGGACGGGCCGAGGGGCCCGCCACTGCCTTCGCAGCGACGGGCCCCTCAGTGGTTCGGGCCGTTCAGCGGGCCGAGTAGTTCGGCGCCTCGACGGTCATCTGGATGTCGTGCGGGTGGCTCTCCTTGAGGCCGGCCGCGGTGATCCGGACGAAGCGGCCCTTGCTCTCCATCTCGGCGATGGTGCCGGCGCCGACGTAGCCCATGGTCTGGCGCAGGCCGCCGACCAGCTGGTGCAGCACGGCGGACAGCGGGCCGCGGTACTGGACCTGGCCCTCGATGCCCTCGGGGACGAGCTTGTCGTCCGAGGCGACCTCGGCCTGGAAGTAGCGGTCCTTGGAGTAGGAGCGGCCCTGGCCGCGGGACTGCATGGCGCCCAGCGAGCCCATGCCGCGGTAGGACTTGAACTGCTTGCCGTTGATGAACAGCAGCTCGCCCGGGGACTCCTCGCAGCCGGCCAGCAGCGAGCCCAGCATCACGGTGTCGGCACCGGCGGCGAGCGCCTTGCCGATGTCGCCGGAGTACTGCAGGCCGCCGTCGCCGATGACCGGCACGCCGGCCGCCTGGCAGGCCTGGGCGGCCTCGTAGATGGCGGTGATCTGCGGGACGCCGATGCCGGCGACGACGCGGGTGGTGCAGATGGAGCCGGGACCGACGCCGACCTTGACGCCGTCCACGCCGGCGTCGATCAGTGCCTGGGCGCCGTCCCGGGTGGCGACGTTGCCGCCGACCACGTCGACCCGGACGGCCGACTTGATCTTCTCGATCCAGGCCAGCGCGTTGTGGCTGTGACCGTGCGAGGTGTCGACGACCAGGAAGTCCACGCCCGCCTCGACCAGGGCCTGGGCCCGGTCGAAGGCCTCGGCGCTGGCGCCGACGGCGGCGCCGACCAGCAGACGGCCCTCGGCGTCCTTGGCGGCGTTGGGGTACTGCTCGGCCTTGACGAAGTCCTTGACGGTGATCAGGCCCTTGATCCGGCCCTCGTCGTCGACCAGCGGAAGCTTCTCGATCTTGTGGCGGCGCAGCAGCGCCATCGCGTCCTCGCCGGAGATGCCGACCTTGCCGGTGATCAGCGGCATCGGGGTCATGATCTCGCGGACCTGGCGGCTGCGGTCCGACTCGAAGGCCATGTCGCGGTTGGTGACGATGCCGAGCAGCTTGCCGGCCTCGTCGGCGATCGGCACGCCGGAGATGCGGAACTTGGCGCACAGCGCGTCGGCCTCGGCCAGCGTGGTGTCCGGGCCGACCGTGATCGGGTCGGTGACCATGCCGGACTCGGAGCGCTTCACCAGGTCGACCTGGTTGGCCTGGTCCTCGACCGACAGGTTGCGGTGCAGCACGCCGACGCCGCCCTGACGGGCCATCGCGATGGCCATCCGCGCCTCGGTGACCTTGTCCATCGCCGCGGACAGCAGCGGGATGTTGACGCGGACGTTCCGGGAGACCCGGGAGGAGGTGTCGACCTGGTTCGGCAGCACCTCGGAGGCCCCGGGCAGCAGCAGGACGTCATCGAACGTGAGCCCGAGCATGGCGAACTTCTCGGGTACGCCTGCGGCGTTGTAAGACATTTGGGGAGTACCTTCCGTGGCCGGCCTAATCCGCTCGCGCCCAGAGGGAGGGGCGCGTTGATCGCTCACTCGCGCAGACCGCCGAAAGCCGGGCGACTTGGAGGAACCTCCAAAGGAACCCCGCGCGCACCCGCGAAACTTTGGCAACCTGCCCAGGCGCCGATACCCCATGGTACTGGCACCGTGAACGTGCCCTCGTGTGCCCTTGACAACAAGGGCCCCCGCCCCCTCATTCCACCCGGCGGGAGGCCCCCTGGCCTGCGCCTCCGCTCAGGAGGACTCCTCCGCGAGCGCCCGCAGCCGGCTGAGCGCCCGGTGCTGGGCCACCCGGACGGCGCCCGGCGACATCCCGAGCACCTCGCCGGTCTCCTCCGCCGACAGTCCGGCGGCCACCCGCAGCAGCACCAGTTCGCGCTGACGGGCCGGCAGGTTGGAGAGCAGCTCCTTGGCCCAGGCCGCGTCGCTGCTGAGCAGCGCCTGCTCCTCCGGGCCGAGTGCCTCGTCCGGCACCTCCGGCAGGTCGTCCTGCGGCACCACGGTCGAACCGGGCCCGCGCATCGCGGCCCGCTGCAGGTCGGCGATCTTGTGGGCGGCGATGCCGTAGACGAAGGCCTCGAACGGCCGCCCCTGGTCCTTGTACCGGGGCAGCGCGCACAGCACCGCGACGCAGACCTCCTGGGCCACGTCGTCGACGTGGTGCCGGGCACCGCCGGGCAGCCGGACCAGCTTGGCGCGGCAGTACCGCAGCGCGAGCGGGTGGACGTAGGCGAGCAGCGCGTCGATGGCCGGGCCCTCGCCGCGCACGGCGGCCGCGACCAGTTCGCCGACCAGGGGCGAGCCGCCCGTGCCGAGCACCGGCGGGCGGCCCGGACCGGCTTCGGCGCCGGGGGCGTCGGAGTCCGCGTACGACGGATCGTGGCCCGGGTCGGAGGGCTCGGCCTCCCCCGGGTCCGCCTGGCCGGCCGCACCGGCGACATCGTCGCGCATCGGTCCATGGTGCCTGGTCGACCGGGAAAACGCGGCACCGCGTCCGGAGTTGTGCACCGGAACGTTATGCGCTGCGGCGCCGTGCGTCGTGCCGCGCACCACCGGCCCCTCCTGCACCGTGCCGCCTTCCGCCCCGCCGCCGTAGGTGGTCCCGTCCGCCGCGCCGTCCGCCGAGTGTCCTGCGGCTGCGTGGTTCGCCGCAGCGCCTGTCCGCTGGTCCCCGAGGTGCTCCACTCCTCCATGGTGCAACCTCGGGACCGTAACGTCACACGCCTGTGCGGCGCCCGCTCCGGAATTCGACGGCGGCGCGTCGCAGCCGACGGCGCCGCCGGTGGTCAGCGGACCAGGCCCCAGCGGAAACCCAGCGCCACCGCGTGCGCGCGGTCGGAGGCCCCGAGCTTCTTGAACAGCCGTCGGGCGTGGGTCTTCACGGTGTCCTCGGACAGGAACAGCTCGCGTCCGATCTCGGCGTTGCTGCGTCCGTGGCTCATGCCCTCCAGCACCTGGATCTCACGCGCCGTCAGGGTGGGTGCGGCGCCCATGTCGGGGCTGCGCAGCCGGCGCGGGGCGAGCCGCCACGTCGGGTCGGCGAGCGCCTGGGTGACGGTGGCCCGCAGTTCGGCGCGCGAGGCGTCCTTGTGCAGGTACCCGCGGGCACCGGCGGCCACCGCGAGCGCGACGCCGTCGAGGTCCTCGGCGACGGTGAGCATGATGATCCGGGCGCCCGGGTCGGCGGACAGCAGCCGCCGGACCGTCTCGACCCCGCCGAGACCGGGCATCCGGACGTCCATCAGGACGAGATCGGAGCGGTCGGCCACCCAGCGGCGGAGGACCTCCTCCCCGTTCGTCGCGGTGGTGACCCGGTCCACCCCGGGTACGGTCGCGACGGCGCGGCGAAGCGCCTCGCGGGCGAGCGGGGAATCGTCGCAAACGAGAACGGAAGTCATGACCGTCGTCCTCCGCAGCTGATCCGCGTCACGTTGAGCCTCCTGGCTGGTACGAACCTCTCCGACACGGCCGATCGGCGACGGACTTCGTACTGATCGCCCCGACTTGCCCGCGATCGTTCCCGACGTCCGGCGCCCGCTAACCGCCTCCGCACTTCCAACGACCGTCACTCGAATGAGTTACGGCCTTCAGGGCATCTCCACCACTGTACGTGGCCAACCCGTTACCGATCAGCCGCATCGCGGTGCACACGCCGCACTTTTGCGCAGCTCGCGCGCGGTCGGCGTACGACCCGCACACCGGTGCGGCCCGTCGCGCGCCCCTCGGCCACCCGATTGCCACGTCCGGGCCCAACGAAAACCCTTGCCCACTTTGCCCGTTTTTATAGCTTTCCTATGGTCATTGACTGTTGTGCCCGCGTGTGGGTGACTTGTCCATGGAGTTGCCTTAAGTCATATTTCCAGGTGTCCACACCAGCGCGGGACGCCCCGCCGGGCACCGTTCGGCAGCAGCCCGCCGAAAAGCCCGGCCGTCGCCGACCGCCTCTGAAGGGAATGAGCCATGGCAGATTTCTCCCGTCTCCCCGGTCCCAACGCGGACCTCTGGGACTGGCAGCTCTCGGCAGCCTGCCGCGGCGTGGACAGCTCGCTCTTCTTCCACCCCGAGGGCGAGCGCGGGGCGGCACGCAGTTCGCGCGAGGCCAGCGCCAAGGAGGTGTGCATGCGCTGTCCGGTGATCGCGGAGTGCGCCGCGCACGCCCTGGCGGTCCGTGAGCCGTACGGGGTCTGGGGCGGGATGACGGAGGACGAGCGCGAGGAGATGCTGGGCCGCTCGCGGCACCGCCTGGTGGAGGTCCCACTGGCCCCGCCGACGGTCGCGCACCGCTAGACCCGCACCCGCGGTGCGCCGTGGAGAAACGTTTCTTCGCGGCGCCTCAGGCTGCCGAGACCCCCTTTCGGGGGCGCGGGGCCGCCGTCACCGATCGTCAGCGGTGGGCCGCAGCGCCCGCCAGCCGTTCCTGCATCAGCGCGACGGCCGGGACCTCGGCCAGGTCCGGCAGGGTCAGCGCCACCACCTGGCGCACCGCCGGCACCCCGGAGGCCGTCCGCACCGGCACAGTCGACACACCGTCAGGACGCACCGACTGCAGGGCCAGTCGGGGCAGCACCGCCACCCCGAGCCCGGCCGCCACCAGGCCGACCACCGCCGGGTAGTCGTCGGTCGCGAAGTCGATCCGGGGCTCGAAGCCCGCCCCCGCGCACAGCTCCACCAGGTGCCCCCGGCACTGGGGGCAGCCGGCGATCCACTGCTCCCCCGCCAGTTCGGCCAGCCCCACCGGCCCGCCCCGCCCGGCCAGCGGGTGACCGGCGGGCAGCAGGCCCACCAGCGGGTCGTCCAGCAGCGGGGTGACCACCAGGTCGGACCAGTCGGTGCCGGCCGACAGCTGCTGCGCCTCCAGGTTCGCCTCGGCCCGCGCCTCCCGCGGCGAGCCGTGCGCGGCGGCCGGCGACGCGGTGGCGCCGTCGGACTGCGGGTAGCGGAAGGCCAGGGCGATCTCGCACTCGCCGCCGCGCAGCATCGCCAGCGACTCCGGCGGCTCGGCCTCGACCAGCGACACGCGCACCCCCGGATGGCTGTCCCGCAGGCGGGCGACCGCGGGCGGCACCAGGGTGGAACTCGCGGTCGGGAAGGAGACCAGCCGCACCCGCCCGGCCCGCAGCCCGGCTATCGCGGCGACCTCCTCCTCGGCGGCGGAGAGCCCGGCCAGGATTCCGGTGGCATGCTTGAGCAGGACCCGCCCGGCCTCGCTGAGCTGCATCCCGCGGCCCGAGCGGACCACCAACGGGGTGTCCACGGACTTCTCCAGGGCCTTCATCTGCTGGCTGATGGCAGGCTGGGTGCACCCCAGCTCGCGGGCGGCGGCGGAGAAGGAGCCGGTGCGGGCGACGGCACGCAGGACGCGCAGATGGCGGGCCTCGATCATGCCTCAGTTATAAGGCAATCTTTGCATTCTGCAAAATTCTACTGATAGTTGAACCCTCAAGCGGGTCCGGCAGGAACAACCGGAGGCCCGGTCCGCCCCTCGGGAGGAGCGGACCGGGCCTCCGGTCAGGCGTACGGCGTCAGTGCGAGTGGCCGTGGCCGCCGTGCGAGTGACCGGCCTCGGCCTCCTCCTCCTTCTTCTCCACCACGAGGGTCTCGGTGGTGAGGAGCAGGGAGGCGATCGAGGCGGCGTTCTCCAGGGCGGAACGGGTGACCTTGACCGGGTCGATGACGCCGGCCTTCACCAGGTCGCCGTACTCGCCGGTGGCGGCGTTGTAGCCCTGGCCGGTCTCCAGCTCGGAGACCTTGGAGGTGATGACGTAGCCCTCCAGGCCGGCGTTCTGGGCGATCCAGCGCAGCGGCTCGTGCAGCGCCTTGCGGACCACGGCGACACCGGTGGCCTCGTCACCCGACAGGCCCAGGCCGTCGTTCAGCACCTTGGCGGCGTGGACCAGGGAGGCGCCACCACCGGCGACGATGCCCTCCTCGACCGCGGCGCGGGTCGCCGAGATGGCGTCCTCCAGGCGGTGCTTGCGCTCCTTCAGCTCCACCTCGGTGGCGGCGCCGACCTTGATGACGCAGACGCCGCCGGCCAGCTTGGCCAGGCGCTCCTGCAGCTTCTCGCGGTCCCAGTCGGAGTCGGTCGCGGCGATCTCGCCCTTGATCTGGGCGACGCGGCCGGCCACGGCCTCGGAGTCACCGGCACCGTCGACGATGGTGGTGTCGTCCTTGGTGATGGTCACGCGGCGGGCGGTGCCCAGCACGTCCAGACCGGCCTGGTCGAGCTTGAGGCCGACCTCCTCGGAGATGACCGTGCCGCCGGTCAGGACGGCCAGGTCGCCGAGGATCGCCTTGCGGCGGTCGCCGAAGCCCGGGGCCTTGACGGCGACGGCGTTGAAGGTGCCGCGGATCTTGTTCACGACCAGGGTCGACAGCGCCTCGCCGTCGACGTCCTCGGCGATGATCAGCAGCGGCTTCGAGGCACCGCTCTGCAGGATCTTCTCCAGCAGCGGCAGGAGCTCCTGGATGGAGGAGATCTTGCCCTGGTTGATCAGGATGTACGGGTCCTCCAGGACCGCCTCCTGACGCTCCGCGTCGGTGACGAAGTACGGCGACAGGTAGCCCTTGTCGAACTGCATGCCCTCGGTGAAGTCCAGCTCCACGCCGAAGGTGTTCGACTCCTCGACGGTGATGACACCGTCCTTGCCGACCTTGTCGATCGCCTCGGCGATCAGCTCGCCGACCTGGGCGTCCTGTGCGGAGAGGGACGCGACGGCGGCGACGTCGTCCTTGCCCTCGATCTCGCGGGCGACGGACAGCAGGTGCTCGGAGACGGCGGCGACGGCCTTGTCGATGCCCTTCTTCAGGGCGGCCGGGCCGGCACCGGCGGCGACGTTGCGCAGACCCTCGTTGACCAGGGCCTGGGCCAGCACGGTGGCGGTGGTGGTGCCGTCACCCGCGACGTCGTTGGTCTTGGTGGCGACCTCCTTGACGAGCTGCGCGCCAAGGTTCTCGTACGGGTCGTCCAGCTCGACCTCACGGGCGATGGTGACACCGTCGTTGGTGATGGTCGGGGCGCCGAACTTCTTGTCGATGACGACGTTGCGGCCCTTGGGGCCGATGGTCACCTTGACGGTGTCGGCCAGCTTGTTGACACCGCGCTCCAGCGAGCGGCGGGCGTCCTCGTCGAACTGCAGGATCTTCGCCATGTTCCCTATTCCCTCGGGGCTGCGGCCGGCCCACCGGCCGCCGAACTACGTGAACCAACAACCACGCCCCGGCCCCTGTCACTTGGGACACGGATCCGGGGCGGGTCGGAACGACTTACTTCTCGGTGCTGTTACTTCTCGATGATGGCGAGAACGTCACGGGCCGAGAGGACGAGGTACTCCTCGCCCTGGTACTTCACCTCGGTGCCGCCGTACTTCGAGTACAGGACGATGTCACCGACGGCGACGTCGAGCGGCAGACGCTGGCCGTCCTCGAAGCGGCCCGGGCCGACGGCCAGGACGACGCCCTCCTGGGGCTTCTCCTTGGCGGTGTCCGGGATAACCAGGCCGGAGGCCGTGGTGGTCTCGGCGTCGAGCGGCTGGACCACGATGCGGTCCTCGAGCGGCTTGATGGCAACCTTGCTGCTGGTGGTCACGTCCGAGCTCCCCTTCGGAGATTACGGGGTTTTCTAACGGGTAGGGGCGAACCTGCGAGCCTGCCGTCGCGGGGGTCAGACACACGTCTTCGCGTTAGCACTCCCCCACTGGGGAGTGCCAAGGACGACCATAGGCCGCGGTTAGCACTCAGTCAACCAGAGTGCCAACGGCGCGCCCGGCGGACTCGGGTGGCCGATGGGTGGTCGCACTCGTGTGCGAGTCCGGGCCCCCGGCCGGACTCCTGACACGGCATCGATTCCGACGCGCGTCGGCCCGTCCCGGCTCAAGGACGTTTCCCTCGCCCTGCCCGCGCCGCTCCTGCTCGGCGTCGTGCTCCCGTTCGTCCCAGCGGTCCTCTCCTCGGGCGTCCCGTCGCGGTGACCGACCGCCTCCCCCTCGTCCGACCGGTCAGAATGACCGTGTGGACACCGAGAACCTCCAGCCCCTGCTGACCCCCCGTGGTCAGGCCCTGCTCGCCGAGCTGCGCGAGTTCGCACCCGAGGAGGAGCTGGCGCTGGCCACCCGGCTGCGGCGGGAGCACCCGGCGGAGCTGGTGTCGGCGGCGTTCGGCCAGGCGCGGCTGCGGCAGCGGGCGCGGGCGAAGTTCGGGGCGGACGCCGACCTGATGTACTTCACGCCCAACGGGGTCGAACAGTCCACCCGGCGCAGCGTGGCCGAGTGGCGGGCGCACCGCTTCGCCGGGCTGGGCGTACGGCGGCTGGCGGACCTGTGCTGCGGCATCGGCGGGGACGTGCTGGCGCTGGCCCGGGCCGGGATCGAGGTGCTGGCCGTCGACAAGGATCCGGCGGCCTGCGCCGCCACCGCGGCCAACGCCGCCGCACTGGGCCTGGCCGAGCTGGTCGAGGTGGTCTGCGCGGACGTCGCCGAGGTGGACGTGACCGGCTACGACGCGGTGTTCACCGACCCGGCCCGGCGCACCTCGCGCGGCCGGGTGTTCGACCCGGAGGCGTACGCGCCGCCGCTCTCCTGGGCGATCGAGGCCGGGCGGCGGACCCCGATCGGCGCACTGAAGGTCGCTCCGGGCATCCCGCACGAGGCCGTCCCGGCGGACGCCGAGGCCGAGTGGGTCTCCGACCACGGGGACGTCAAGGAGGCGGTGCTCTGGTTCGGCACGGGGGCGGACCGCCCGCACCGCGCCACCCTGCTGCCGCAGGCCGCCAGCCTGACCGGCGGCGACCTGCCCGACCCGCCGGCCGGCCCGGTCGGACAGTACCTGTACGAGCCGGACGGCGCGGTGATCCGGGCGCACCTGGTGGCCGAGGTGGCCGAGCAGGTCGGCGGCCGCCTGATCGACCCGAAGATCGCCTACCTGACCTCCGACCGACTGGTCGCCACCCCGTACGCACACGCCTTCGAGCTCACCGACGTGCTGCCGTACAACGTCAAGAAGCTGAAGGCGCTGCTGCGCGAGCGCGGGGTCGGCACGGTGGTGATCAAGAAGCGCGGGATGGCGATCACCCCGGAGGAGCTGCGCCGTCAGCTCAAGCCCTCCGGGCCGAACACCGTCACGGTGATCCTCAGCCGCACCGACAACGGGCCGCTGATGATGCTGGGACAGCCGGCGCGGACGCCTCAGGAGGCCGGCGGCTGGATGTAGTCGTCCAGCCGGGCCACCGAGAAGCCCTGCTCCTGGATCCGGGCGAGCAGGTCCGCGAACATCTGGGTCATCGTGGCGCCCTTGAGCTCCTTGGGGCCGCGGAAGTGCGCCAGGATGATGTCGCCGGGCTTCAGCTTCTTGTCGCCCGCCTGGTACTGCATGTCGTGGATCTGCATCGACTCGCGCCAGAGCACGATCGCGCGCGGGCCGCACTGCTGCACCGAGTTGTTGAGCGTCGGGGTGTTGGCGCCGTCGCCGAACGGCGGGCGGAACAGCAGCGGGGCGGTGCCGTACTGCTGGGTCAGGGCGGCCTGGTCCTCGCAGACCTCGGACTTCTGCTTCTCCGGCGAGAGCTTGCTCATCACCGGGTGGGTGACGGTGTGGTTCTGGATGCGGTTGCCCAGTGCCTGGAGCGGCTTGAAGTAGCCGTAGTCGTTCTTGACGATGTCCTTGGTCAGGAACATCGTGATCGGCACCTTGAGGTCGGTCAGCATCTCGACGAACTTCGGGTCCTTCTCGGCGCCGTCGTCGATGGTGATGAAGACGACCTTGTCGGTGGTCTTCACGTCGCTGAACACCGGTACGGTGCCGCTGCGTTCGAGCTTGATGGGCTTGTCGGCGGGCGGCGCGGGGGCCGGGGTGAGCGGCTTGAGGTTCCACTTCGCCCAGGCCGCGGCGTCGCCCTCGGCCGGGGCCGCGCCCGGCGCGGTGGCCGCGGCGGCCGGCGTGCCGCCACCGCCGGACGGCTGGGGCGCCGCCGACGCGGCCTTCGTCCCGGCCGGTGCGGCGGTGCCGCCCCCGTTGTCTCCGCACGCGGTGGCGAAGGCCAGCAGCGCCAGCGCCCCCGCCGCGTAAGCCCTGGTCCTGCTCCGCCCGTCCCTGTTCACCGCACCGCGCTCCCGGTCCCGTCCAGCTTTCTCTCAGCTATGCACGGTAGCGGCCGCCACGGCGGTTCCCGACGACGGTCTACTCGACGTGCTCGCTGGTGAAGGACCAGCGGTGCACCGGACGGCCGAGCAGCGCGGCCGGCGGGTCGGCGACGGCCGTGGGTTCGCCGTCCCACCAGGTGATCAGCAGCACCCGCTCGCCGGGCGCGGAGAACAGCTCGGTCCGGACCAGCCCGGCCGCGCCGCGCAGTCCGGGCAGCGCGGACTCCCTTACCCAGGCGGCGAGTTCGGCCGCCCGACCGTCCGCCGCCCGGGCCTCCCACATCGCGGCGACGGTCACGTGCCGCCGCCGAGGGCGTCGTAGGCCTGGCCGTGGAAATCCGTGTGGGGCACGTGGACGTCGGTGACGGGCAGCGAGGAGTCCGCCGACAGGTCGAAGGCGGAGGGGGTGCGGCCCCGCCACACCATCTCGGAGCCCAGCGCCGCCACCATCGCGCCGTTGTCGGTGCACAGGCCCGGCCGGGGCACCCGCAGCCGGATGCCGGCCCGGTCGCAGCGCTGCTGGGCCATCTCGCGCAGTCGGGAGTTGGCCGCGACGCCGCCGCCGATCATCAGGTGGTCGACGCCGTTGTCCCGGCAGGCCTTGACGGCCTTGCGGGTGAGCACATCGGTGACCGCCTCCTGGAAGGAGGCCGCGACGTCGGCGATCGGCACCTCCTCGCCGGCCCGGCGCTTGGCCTCCACCCAGCGGGCGACGGCGGTCTTCAGCCCGGAGAAGGAGAAGTCGTACGCGGGGTCGTTCCTCCCGCTCAGGCCGCGCGGGAAGCTGATCGCCTCGGGGTCGCCCTCGCGGGCCGTCCGGTCGACGATCGGGCCACCCGGGAAGCCCAGGCCGAGCACCCGGGCGACCTTGTCGAAGGCCTCGCCGGCCGCGTCGTCGATGGTCGCGCCGAGCGGGCGGACGTCCGTGGTGATGTCCTCGCTGAGCAGCAGCGAGGAGTGCCCGCCGGAGACCAGCAGGGCCATCGTCGGCGAGGGCAGCCGGCCGTGCTCCAGCTGGTCGACGCAGATGTGCGAGGCGAGGTGGTTGACCCCGTACAGCGGCTTGTCCAGCGCCCAGGCGTACGCCTTCGCCGCGCTGACGCCGACCAGCAGCGCTCCGGCCAGGCCGGGGCCGGCGGTGACGGCGATGCCGTCCAGGTCACCGGCCTTGACCCCGGCGGTGTCCAGGGCGCGCTGGATGGTCGGGACCATCGCCTCCAGGTGGGCGCGGCTGGCGATCTCCGGGACGACGCCGCCGAAGCGGGCGTGGTCGTTGACGCTGGAGGCGACCGCGTCGGCCAGCAGCGTGGTGCCGCGCACGATGCCGACGCCGGTCTCGTCGCAGGAGGTCTCGATGCCGAGGACGAGCGGTTCGTCAGCCATGGCGGGTGTCCTCAATGTCCTTCGGGTCGGTGCTGTCGGTGCTGGGGTGGTCGAGGCGCATCACCAGCGCGTCGATGTTGGCGGGCTGGTAGTAGCCGCGCCGGATGCCCACCGGTTCGAAGCCGTGGCGCTCGTACAGCCGCTGGGCGCGCTGGTTGTCCACCCGCACCTCCAGCAGCAGGTCGGCGCAGCCTCGCCGGGCGGCCTCGTGGATCAGGTCGGTGAGCAGCGCCGTGCCGAGGCCGGCGCCCTGGTGGCGCTCGTCGACGGCGATGGTCTGCACGTCGCCCTCGCCGGCGACGGTCATCAGACCGGCGTAGCCGACGATCGTGCCGTCCGCGGCGGTGGCGACCGTGTAGTGGCGGGTGCCGCCCGGGTGGGCGTCGGCGAGCTCGGACCAGAACATCCCGTGGGACCAGGCGTCCTCGGGGAACAGTCTGAGCTCCAGGTCCATCACCGGCTCGATGTCCCACCAGCGCATCGGGCGCAGGGTGGTGCCGTGGTTCACGCCGGGAGCACCGCCTTGTAGCCCGCCGGGACCTGGGCGTCCGGGCGGCGCAGGTACAGCGGCACGTTCGGCAGCAGTTCGCGCCCGGCGGACAGCTCGGCGGCGGCGAAGCCCGCCAGGGCGCCGGCCGAGACGTGCTCGGGGCCGTGCGCGCCCGGGAAGGCGTCGGGGTAGAGCAGCGCTCCGGCGCCGACGGAGCGGGCCGCGGGCGTCAGCTCGGCCGGGCGGTCCACGCCCGGGCCGTCGGTGCGGCTGCCGTCGGCGTCGTACGAGGCCCAGTAGACCTCCTTGCGGCGCGCGTCGGTGGCGACGGTGAACGGCTGCCCGGCCAGGCCCTCGGCGCGGGCCTGGAAGGCGATCGCGTCCAGGGTGCAGACGCCGTGCACCGGCACGCCGAGCGCGTGGCCGAGCGCGGCGGCGGTCACCAGGCCGACCCGCAGGCCGGTGTACGGGCCGGGGCCGACGCCGACCGCGATCCCGGTGAGCCGGTGCTTGTCCACCCCGGCGGCCCGCAGGACCTGGTCGATCGCGGGCAGCAGGAGTTCGCCGTGGCGCCTGGCGTCGACCTGGTGGGTCTCGGCGAGGACCGCCGTGCCGTCGTGGACGGCGGCGGTGACGGCGGGGGTAGCGGTGTCGAACGCGAGCAGCAGCACGGGGTCAAGGTTAGACCGACGTTGGGCCGACCGGCTGATCGAGCTGGTGTCCCCATCCGGAACACACGTGCAAGGGCGCTGCCGAGCGGCCGGGGGGACCTGGCACGATTAGGGCGGTACGAACGGCGAACGGCGGCGGGAGCGGGCACGTGGCGAAGATGGGTCCTGGAGTGGTGGTCACGGGGCTGACCCTGGGGGCCCTGGCGGTGGTGAGCCTGCTGGCCTTCCAGGCCAACGGCGCCCAGGACCGCGCGGGCGCGGCCCGTCCGACCGTCGCCTCGACGTCCACCGGCCCGGCCGCCTCCGCGACGCCGAGCGCCTCCGCCACCCCGACCGTCCCGCCGCTGCCGGCCTCCTCGGGCAGCGGCACCCGGGTGGTCTACTCGGCCGGCAACCACTTCGTCTGGCTGGTCGACCCGAAGAAGAACCCGCAGGTCGCGGCCGCCTTCCCGGTCACCCCGGGCTCGGTCGAGCCCGCCCCGGGCAGCTACTCGGTGTACAGCCGCACCGCGGCCGGCACCGGCACGGACGGCCGGAAGATCGAGCACGTGGTGCGCTTCGCCCAGCAGGCCGGCGTGGTGTTCGGCTTCGGAGCGGCGCTGGACGACACGACGCCGACGGCCGACCCGAAGGCCAAGACCGGCGGCATCCGCAGCAGCCGCGCCGACGGTCAGCTGCTCTGGGACTTCGCGTCGAACGGCACCAAGGTGGTCGTGGTCGCCTGAGCCGCCCGCCCGTACCACGGGCGGCACGCGAGGGACGGACTACGCGGCCCGGGGCGTCTCCGCCTCGGGCTCCTCGGCCTGCCGGGGCCGCGGTCCGGGCGGGGTGGACACCGCCTCGGCGGCCGCGCAGGCGGCCAGCAGCGCCCGCATCGGCTCGCCCGGAGCGCGGTGGGCGGACTCTCCGTCCCCGGCGGTGCGCGCGGCACGCTCCGGGGCGGGGGTGGTGCTCGACATGGCGCCTCCCTAGTTAGGCAGACCTAACCGCAGCACCCATCCCACCACGCCCGGCACCCCGCCCGCAACACCTTGCCGACAGCCTGTCGGCAAAACGGTGGAACCCGATCGACCGGCGCCCGGCACGCATCAGGCGAGCTCCGCCAGTTCCACGCCCGCCCAGCGCTCCCCGAGGCCGGTCAGCACCACCCGGCGCGGATCGTGGTCCTCCCCGGCGGTTTCGCCGATCGCCCGCTCGATCCGCACCTCCAGCCGGTCCTCGGACAGCCGCTCGACCTTGCCCTCGCCCCACTCGACCACGATCACCGACTCCGGCAGCGAGACGTCCAGGTCGAGGTCCTCCATCTCGTCCAGGTCCCCGCCCAGCCGGTACGCGTCCACGTGCACCAGCGCCGGGCCGCCGACCAGCGAGGGGTGCACCCGGGCGATCACGAAGGTCGGCGAGGTCACCGCCCCGCGGACCTGCAGTCCCTCCCCCAGGCCCCGGGTCAGCGTGGTCTTCCCCGCCCCCAGCTCGCCGGAGAGCAGCACCAGGTCACCCGGCCGCAGCAGCGCGGCCAGCTCCCGGCCGAGCCGGCCCATCCGCTCCGGAGTGGGGACGGTGAGAGTGGCGTGCGAGCCCATGCGCGTGTCTTGCCCTTCGGTCGTCCGTAACGGCGCGCCGACCACCGGCCGCCACCGCTACCGTGCCACACCGGCGCACCCCGCCGCGGCGGGCGGGGTGGCTCAGACGGAGTCGACGGCCGGATCCTGGGCCGCCGTGTCCCCGGAGCCGTCCGCGCGCGGCTCCTCGGCGAGTGCGAGCGCGAGGACGGAGGGCGGCAGCGGCGCGGCGCCGGCGAAGTCGGCGGCCCGGCGCAGCAGCAGCGCCAGCTCGCGGTCGACCAGCTCCGGGCGTTCCAGCAGCACCAGGTGCCCGGCGCCCTCGACCAGCACGAGCTCGGCGCCCGGCAGCCGCTCGGCCATCGCCTCGCTGTGCGCCGACGGCGTCAGCAGGTCCTTCGTCCCAGCCAGCACCAGGGCCGGCAGACCGCGCAGGGCGGCCAGCGCCTCGTACTTCTCGTGTGCGCCGAACACCGGGAAGAACTCGGCGACCACGTCGATCGGGGTGGCGTCCAGCAGCTGTTCGGCGAAGCTCACCACGCCGGGATCGACGTCCCGCCCCCCGAAGGAGAACCTCCGGTAGAACACGGCGGCGAAGTCCGAACCGATCCGCCGGCTCGCCTCCACCAGCTCGACCTGACGGCCCAGCAGCTTCACCACCCCGGGCGCGACCCGCTTGAACAGCTTGGCCCCGACCGTCGGCAGTCCGAGGCTCACCTCGTTCCAGTTCCCCGCCAGGGTGCCGGCCAGCGCGACCCCGGCGACGCGCTCCCGGAACAGCTCCGGGTGCTGGTCGGCCAGCGCCATCACCGTCATGCCGCCCATCGAGTGGCCCACCAGCACCAGCGGCCCGGTCGGCGCGACGGCGTCGATCACCGCCTTGAGGTCGCCGCCCAGCTGGTCGATCCCGGCCGGCTCGCCCGCCAGGAACGAGCGGGAGCGCTCGGAGCGGCCGTGGCTGCGCTGGTCCCAGAAGACCAGCCGCAGGCCCTCGCGCAGCGCCGCCCGCTGGAAGTGCCAGCTGTCCTGGTTGAGGCAGTAGCCGTGGCTGAACACCACGGTCAGCGGCTCGGGGGTGCCGGGAGCGGAGTCCGGCTCGTCCCAGCCCGTCCCGTCCAGCTCGACGTACAGCTCGGTGCCGTCCGGCGCGACCACCGTCAGCGGGCGCCCGCGCAGCGAACCGTACGGGGCGGACGCCTCCAGTTCGGCCCGGGCCCGGCGGCGCATCGCCCGGCCGACCGTCAGCCGCTCCACGGCCACGCCCGCGGCCGCCCCGGCCGCCAGCACACCGACCGATATACCGATCAGACCGGCCCGGCTCACCCCGGTGGTGGCCGCGCCGGCCGCCTTGGCCACCGCCGCCACCGGGTTGGTCCCGTCCGGTGCCCCGGTCATGCCCTGCGGCTCCCGTCGTGGCTGCCGCCCAGGTAGCGGCGGGGCACCCGGGCACCGATCCGGGTGATGATCTCGTACGAGATGGACCCGCTGGCGCGGGCCCAGTCCTCGGCGGTCGGCTCACCGCGCTCGCCGTTGCCGAACAGCAGCACCTCGTCGCCGGCCTCGGGGGTGTCCCCGCCCAGGTCCACCACGAACTGGTCCATCGCCACCCGGCCGGCCACCGTGCGCCACTTGCCGTCGATCTGCACCGGGCCGGTGCCGCTGGCGTGCCGCGGGACGCCGTCGCCGTAGCCGACCGGGACCAGGCCCAGCGTGGTCGGGCCGGGCGTCACGTAGTGGTGGCCGTAGCTGACCCCGTGCCCGCCCGGCACGTGCTTGACCAGCGCCAGCCGGGCCGTCAGCGCCATCACCGGACGCAGCCCGAAGTCGGCCGGCGAACCCACCTCCGGCACCGGCGACAGCCCGTACGCGGCCAGCCCGGTGCGGACCAGGTCGAAGTGCGTCTCGGGCAGCAGCAGGGTGGCCGGGGAGTTCGCGAGGTGCCGGACCTCGGGGCGCAGCCCGGCGAGCTCGGCGTGCGCCAGCGCGGCGCGGTAGGAGTCCAGCTGGGCCTGGATCGACGGGTGGCCGGGCTCGTCGGCGGCGGCGAAGTGCGACCAGATGCCGACGGCCTTCAGCAGCCCCGCGGCCTCGGCCCGCCGCACCTCGGCCACCAGCTGCGGCCAGTCGTGCGGCTGGCAGCCGTTGCGGCCGAGGCCGGTGTCGGCCTTCAGGTGCACCCGTGCCGGGATGCCGGTCTCCCGAACGGCCGTCAGCAGCTCCTCCAGCGCCCACCGGCCGCTGACCGAGATGTCCAGGTCCGCGCGCAGCGCCTCGCGCCACGGCCCGCCGGGCGTCCACAGCCAGCACAGGATCCGGGCCTGCTCGGGGCGGATGCCCGCGGCCCGCAGCGCCAGGGCCTCGTCGGGCGTCGCGCAGCCGAGCCAGCCGACCCCGTTCGCGACCGCCTCGCGGGCGCACTCGACCGCGCCGTGGCCATAGGCGTCCGCCTTGACCGCGAGCATCACCGCCGTGCTCCCGACGCGCTCCTGCAGGGCGGCGAGGTTGCCGCGCAGGGCGGCCAGATCGATGGTCGCCTCGGCCCGTACGCCGTCGGTGAGGGTGGCTGTGCCGGTCGTGTTCGCAGTTGTCATCAGGGTCAGTCTCCCAGACGTCCCGGAGTCCTCGCCGAACGGCCCGTCGGCGCGGTGATCGGCACCGCGCCGTCCCCCAGCCCGCCGACCTGCGGCAAACGGCCCCTCCGCCCAGGTACGGACGCGGCGAACCGCGTTCCGGTTCCGCCCCGGGGCCGGTCGCCGGGGCCGGAACCGCCGCGGTGCCACCCGCGCGGGCCCGGGATCGCGGCCCCGGCGCGAGCCACGGGCACCCGGTGCCGACGCCCGCCCGCAGCCGCCTGCCGTCAACCCTCACAGGCCCTCCGGCCGCAGCGTGGGGCCCGGCGCCGGCTACGGGCGGCGCGACCCCGTTGCCGGCCCGTCCAGGCCTTCCAGGGGCGGCCGGTCCACCTCTACGCCCCCCGCACCGCCCGCCAGGCCGTCGGCAGGGCCCCGGCCACCGCGAGGGCCGTCACCGGCGCGCCCGGGTCGCCGGCCGCCTCCCGGGCGGCCAGGCCGTGGAGGTAGGCCCCGAGCGAGGCGGCGTCCAGCGGCGACAGACCGGTGGCCAGCAGGGAGCCGGCCAGGCCGGCCAGCACGTCGCCGCTGCCCGCGGTGGCGAGCCAGGAGGTGCCGGTGGGGTTCACCCGGACGGCCCCGCCCGGGTCGGCGACCACGGTGGTGGAGCCCTTCAGCAGCACGGTGGCCCGGTAGGCGGCCGCCAGGCGGCGGGCGGTGGCCAGCCGGGCGGCGGCCAGGTCCTCGGCGGCGGGCGGCGCGCCGCCCTCGGCGCCCGCCAGCAGCCGGGCGGCCTCGCCGGTGTGGGGGGTGAGCAGGGTGGGCGCGGTCCGGCCGGCCAGCGCGTCCGGGCCGAGCCGGCCCAGTTCGGTCAGCCCGTCCGCGTCCACCAGCACCGGGACGTCGCTCGCCAGCGCCTCGGTCAGCGCCTGACGCGCCCCCTCGCCGCCGCCCGGCCCGACCACCCAGGCCTGCACCCGCCCGGCCCCGGCCGGGCCGCCCTCGGTGACCAGCGTCTCCGGGAAGCGCCGCACCACCTCCTCGGCCGCCGTGCCGACGTACCGGACGGCGCCCGCGCCGCCGCGCAGTGCCCCGGCCACCGCCAGCAGCGCCGCCCCCGGGTACCGCGCCGAGCCGGCCGCCACCCCGACCACGCCGCGCCGGTACTTGTCGCTCTCCGCACCCGGCAGCGGCAGCAGCGCCGCCGCGTCCGCGTGCTGCAGGGCCGTCACCTCCGGCTCGGGCAGCTCCAGCCCGATGTCCACCAGCTGCACGGCACCCGTGTACTCGGCCCCCGGGTCGATCAGCAGCCCGGGCTTGTACGTGCCGAAGCAGACCGTGACGTCCGCGCGCAGCGCCTCGCCGGCCACCTCGCCGGTGTCGGCGTCCACCCCGCTGGGCAGGTCCACCGCCACCACGATTCCGCTCCGCCCGGCCCGGGCGTACGGCGCGGCCCCGGGGCGCAGCCCACCCCGGCCGCCGATGCCGACGATCCCGTCCAGCACCAGGTCCGCACGCGAGAACTCGGCCAGGCCGACTTCCTGCTCCGCGGTCACCCGTCCGCCCGCCGCCCGGAGCGCGGCCAGTCCGCCCGGGTGCGCCTTCTCCGGCGTGAGCAGCACCGCCGTCACCCGCGCCCCGCGCCGGGCCAGCGCCGCCCCGGCGTACAGGGCGTCACCCCCGTTGTCCCCGCTGCCCGCCAGCACCGTCACCCGACTGCCGTAGACCCGCCCCCGACGCCGCGTCAGCAGCCGGGCACAGGTCGCCGCCAGGCCGGCGGCCGCCCGTTGCATCAGCGTGCCCTCCGGCAACCGGGCCATCAGCGCGGCCTCGGCGGCCCGGACGGTTTCCACAGGGTGTGCATGACGCATGGGGAGAACTCCTTCAGCAGTCGGCTACCGCCGACGCTAGCCCGCGCCACCGCCCCGCGGGAGCCGGGCCTGCGGCACACTTTCGAGTGACACCCACTTCGATCCCCCGCCGGTGTCGGTCCGTACGCCTACCTTGTGGCTCGGCACGGACCCACAGGAGGGAGAAGGGCCATGGTCGCCATGCCAGCTGTCGAGCAGCCGCTGGGCCAGGACGGTCTTCTCCAGGCATTTCTGGAGCTGGACACGCCGCCCGGGTTCAAGGCCGAGCTCATCGAAGGGGAGATCGTCGTGACGCCACCACCGGACGGGCCGCACGAGGGCGCGTTCTCGAAGGTCGCCAAGCAGTTCTTCCGGAACGCCTCGATCGAACTGGACATCGCGGGCAACAAGGGCCTCGTCACCCCCGGAGGCCGTTTCATCCCCGACGGCACGGTGGTTCCGGAGGACCACTTCGACCACCTGGACTCCTGGGCTCCGGCGGAAGGAGTCCTACTCGTGTTCGAGATCACCTCGACCAGCCCGTACAAGGACCGCGAGCCGAAGCGCAAGGGCTACGCCGCGGCGGGCATCCCCTGCTACCTGCTGATCGATCGCAGTGAAGGCAAGGTCACCCTCTTCTCCGAACCCCAGAACGGTGACTACAGGGCGCTCACCAAGACCGACTTCGGCAAGCCGATCGACCTGCCCGCCCCGTTCTCCTTCACGCTCGACACGGCGCCCCTGCGGTAGGACGCAGCCACCGCAGGGGCGCCGTGAGAGGCCGGGCGACTACTCGACGGTGACCGACTTCGCCAGGTTGCGCGGCTGGTCGACCTCGTGGCCCTTGGCCGTGGCCAGCTCGCAGGCGAAGACCTGGAGCGGAACGGTGGAGACCAGCGGCTGGAGCAGGGTCGGGGTGACCGGGATGCGGATCAGGTGGTCCGCGTACGGCACGACCGCCTCGTCGCCCTCCTCCGCGATCACGATGGTGCGGGCGCCGCGGGCCCGGATCTCCTGGATGTTGGAGACGATCTTGTCGTGCAGGATGGACCGCCCGCGCGGCGAGGGCACGACCACCACGACCGGCAGCCCCTCCTCGATCAGCGCGATCGGGCCGTGCTTGAGCTCGCCCGCCGCGAAGCCCTCGGCGTGCATGTAGGCGAGCTCCTTGAGCTTGAGCGCGCCCTCCAGGGCCACCGGGAAGCCGACGTGGCGGCCGAGGAACAGCACCGAGCGGGCGTCGGCGAGCGAGCGGGCCAGCTCGCGCACCGGCTCCATGGTCTCCAGCACCTGCTCGACCTGCTTCGGCGCGTCGCCGAGCTCGCGGATGATGGTGAAGATCTCGTCGCCCCACTTGGTGCCGCGCACCTGGCCCAGGTAGAGGGCGACCAGGTAGCAGGCGACCAGCTGGGTCAGGAACGCCTTGGTGGACGCGACCGCGACCTCCGGCCCGGCGTGGGTGTACAGCACCGCGTCCGACTCGCGCGGGATGGTGGAGCCGTTGGTGTTGCAGATCGCCAGCACCTTGGCGCCCTGCTCACGGGCGTGCCGCAGGGCCATCAGGGTGTCCATGGTCTCGCCGGACTGCGAGATGGCGATGACCAGCGTGCCCGGGCCCATGATCGGGTCGCGGTAGCGGAACTCCGAGGCGACCTCGACCTCGCAGGGGATGCGGGTCCAGTGCTCGATCGCGTACTTGGCGATCATGCCGGCGTGGAACGCGGTGCCGCAGGCGACGATGACGACCTTGTCGACCGAGCGCAGGTCCGCGTCCGAGATGCGCAGCTCGTCGAGGGTGAGCCGCCCGTCGGTGCCGATCCGGCCGAGCAGGGTGTCGGCGACGGCCTTCGGCTGCTCGGCGATCTCCTTGAGCATGAAGTAGTCGTAGCCGCCCTTCTCGGCGGCGGAGGCGTCCCAGTCGACGTGGTACTCGCGCACCTCGGCCGGGGTGCCGTCGAAGTTGGTGACGGTCACGCCGTCCCGGCGCAGCTCGACGACCTGGTCCTGGCCCAGCTCGACCGCCTCGCGGGTGTGCGCGATGAAGGCGGCGACGTCGGAGGCGAGGAAGTTCTCGCCCTCGCCGCGGCCGACCACCAGCGGCGAGTTGCGGCGGGCGCCGACGACCACGCCGGGCGCGTCCGCGTGGACGGCGACGAGGGTGAAGGCACCGTCCAGGCGGCGGCAGACCGCCCGCATCGCCTCGGCGAGGTCGCCCTGGTAGGCCTCGCCCAGCAGGTGGGCGACGACCTCGGTGTCGGTCTCGGACCGGAGGGTGTGGCCGCGCTCCGCGATCTCGGCGCGCAGCTGGGCGAAGTTCTCGATGATGCCGTTGTGGACGACGGCGACCCGGTTGTCGTCGTCCAGGTGGGGGTGGGCGTTGGCGTCCGTCGGGCCGCCGTGGGTGGCCCAACGGGTGTGGCCGATGCCGGTGGTGCCGCCGGGCAGGGGCGACTCGGCGAGCGACTTCTCCAGGTTGGCGAGCTTTCCGGCCCGCTTGTCCGTGACGAGACCCCACTGCCCCTGGGAGTCCTGCGCCTGCACCGCGACACCGGCCGAGTCGTAGCCCCGGTACTCCAGTCGCTGCAGGCCCGCGATTACTACGTCGAGGGCGGACTGCGCGCCCACGTATCCAACAATTCCGCACATGCGTGCCAGCATAAGGGCGGTTCTGTGGGCGTTTTCCCGTCCCGCGCCAACGCTGCGTGACCGACACCACAACCACGGTGAACACCGCTACGGCTCACAATGGAGCATGTGCTGACCGAACTCTGTACGCGGGGCGCCGCCACGCCCGGTCCGTCCCCGTCCCCCTACGTGGACCTGAGCCGGGCCGAGTGGAGCGCGCTGCGCGAGCGTACGCCGCTGCCGCTGACCGCCCAGGAGGTGGAGCAGCTGCGCGGTCTCGGCACAGCCCTCGACCTGGACGAGGTCCGCGACGTCTACCTGCCCCTGTCCCGGTTGCTGAACCTGTACATCCACGCCACGCACGACCTGCGCGGCGCGCTGGGCACGTTCCTGGACACCCCGGACACCGAACGCACCCGTACCCCGTTCATCATCGGCGTGGCCGGCTCGGTCGCCGTCGGCAAGTCCACCACCGCCCGGCTGCTCCAGGCCCTGCTCGCCCGCTGGCCCGAGCACCCCCGGGTCGAACTGGTCACCACCGACGGCTTCCTGCTGCCCAACGCCGAGCTGCGCCGCCGCGGCCTGATGGCCCGCAAGGGCTTCCCGGAGTCGTACGACCGCCGGGCGCTGATGCGCTTCGTCGCGGACGTGAAGGCGGGCAAGGAGCGGGTCACCGCGCCGGTGTACTCGCACCTGGTGTACGACATCGTGCCCGACGAGCGGCTGACCGTGGAGCGCCCGGACATCCTGATCGTCGAGGGCCTGAACGTGCTGCAGCCGGCCCTGCCGGGCACCGACGGCCGCACCCGGCTCGCGGTGGCCGACTACTTCGACTTCTCGATCTACGTCGACGCCCGCACCGACGACATCGAGCACTGGTACCTGGACCGCTTCCGCAAGCTGCGGCAGACCGCCTTCCAGGACCCGAACTCCTACTTCCGCCGCTTCACCGAGGTCCCGGAGGAGGAGGCGATGGAGTACGGCCGCCAGGTCTGGCGCACCATCAACAAGCCCAACCTGCTGGAGAACGTGCTGCCCACCCGCGGCCGGGCCACCCTGATCCTGCAGAAGGGCGCGGACCACAAGGTCCGCCGGGCGCTGCTGCGCAAGCTCTGAGGCACCCCCGGGGCACGACGAAAAGGGCCCCCGCCACGCGCGGGGGCCCTTCGGCGTGTCAGGGGCTCAGCCCAGGTGGGTGCGCACCGCCTCGGCCAGGCGCTGGGCGACCGTCTCGGCCTGCGCCGGGTCGGCGGCCTCCACCATGACGCGGACCAGCGGCTCGGTGCCGGAGGAGCGCAGCAGCACCCGGCCGGTGGCGCCCAGCTCGGTCTCGGCCGCGGCGACGGCGGCGGCCAGCTCGGTGCTGGTCCGCACCCGGCTCTTGTCCACGCCCTTGACGTTGATCAGCACCTGCGGCAGACGGGTCATCACGGCGGCCAGGTCGGCCAGTGGCTGCTTGGTGGCGGCCAGTCGGGCGCCCAGCATCAGGCCGGTCAGGGTGCCGTCGCCGGTGGTGGCGTGGTCCAGCAGGATGACGTGGCCGGACTGCTCGCCGCCGAGCGCGAAGCCGTGCTCCTTCATCGCCTCCAGGACGTAGCGGTCGCCGACGGCGGTCTCCACCAGGTCGATGCCCTCGCGCTCCATCGCCAGCTTGAAGCCGAGGTTGGACATCACGGTGGCCACCGCGGTGTTGCGGCGCAGGGTGCCGGCCTCCTTCATGGCGACGGCGAGGATGGCGATGATCTGGTCGCCGTCCACCTCGTTGCCCTCGGCGTCGGCGGCCAGGCAGCGGTCGGCGTCGCCGTCCAGGGCGATGCCGAGGTCGGCCCGGTGCTCCTTCATCGCGGCGCGCAGCCGGTCGAGGTGGGTGGAGCCGACACCGTCGTTGATGTTGAGCCCGGTGGGCTCGGCGCCCAGGGTGTGCACGACCTCGGCGCCGGCCCGGGCGAAGGCCTCGGGGGCGACGTAGGCGGCGGCGCCGTGGGCGCCGTCGATGACGACCTTGATGCCGTCCAGGCGGTTGGGCAGCACGCCGATCAGGTGGGCGACGTACTTGTCGAAGCCCTCGGTGTACTCACGCACCCGGCCGACGGCCGCGCCGGTCGGGCGGTTCCAGTCCTCGCCGCCGACGGTGTGCTTGCGGTAGTGGGTCTCGATGGCGTCCTCGATCCGGTCGTCCAGCTTGTGGCCGCCGCGGGCGAGGAACTTGATGCCGTTGTCCGGCATGGCGTTGTGGCTGGCGGACAGCATCACGCCGAAGTCGGCGCCGAGCGCGCCGGTGAGGTAGGCGACGGCGGGGGTGGGCAGGACGCCGACCCGCAGCACGTCGACGCCGGAGCTCGCCAGGCCGGCGATGACCGCGGCCTCCAGGAACTCGCCCGAGGCACGGGGGTCACGGCCGACCACCGCGACCGGCCGGTGCCCGTCGAAGGCGCCGGCCTCGCCGAGCACGTGGGAGGCCGCCACCGACAGGCCGAGCGCCAGCTCCGCCGTCAGGCCCTCGTTGGCCACACCGCGTACGCCGTCCGTACCGAAGAGTCGTCCCACTGTCCCGTCCTCCATCACCATGCTCGGAACCCACCGATGATCCCGGCCGCCGCACGTTAGCCGGGGAACACGTCGCCCCGGAGTACACGAGGTACTCCGGGGCGACGGTTTGCGCAACCAGGGGGTGCGCCGCCAGGGCGGACCGCACCCCCGGGGACGCGATTAGCGCTTGCTGTACTGCGGCGCCTTGCGGGCCTTCTTCAGACCGGCCTTCTTGCGCTCGACGGCGCGGGCGTCACGGGTCAGGAAGCCGGCCTTCTTGAGGGCGCCGCGGTTGTTGTCCACGTCGGCCTCGTTCAGGGCACGGGCCACGCCGAGGCGCAGCGCGTAGGCCTGGCCGGAGACGCCGCCGCCGCTGATGCGGGCGACGATGTCGTAACGGCCGTCCAGCTCGAGCAGCTTGAAGGGCTCGTTCACGGTCTGCTGGTGCACCTTGTTCGGGAAGTAGTCCTCGAGGGTGCGACCGTTGATCTTCCACTGGCCGGTGCCGGGGACGATGCGCACGCGGGCGATCGCCTCCTTGCGACGGCCGAGGCCGGCGCCCGGGGTGGCCTCGCCGAAGCGGCCGGCCAGCGACTCGGAGGTGTAGCTCTCCTCGGAGGTGTACTCGCCCTCGACGGCCTCAACGGCCTCGTCGAAGTCGACCTCAAGGGTTTCAGTGGTCTCGGCCACGGTGTTCCTCAGCTCTTTTCAGTGTTGGGGGGCTTGGTGGCCGAATTACTGCGCGACCTGGGTGATCTCGAACGGCACCGGCTGCTGGGCAGCGTGGGGGTGCTGGTCGCCCGAGTAGACCTTGAGCTTCGAGAGCATCTGACGGCCCAGGCTGTTCTTGGGGATCATGCCCTTGATGGCCTTCTCGACGGCCTTCTCCGGGTTGTTCGCCAGCAGGTCGTCGTAGCGCACCGAACGGAGACCGCCCGGGAAGCCCGAGTGGCGGTAGGCCAGCTTCTGGGTCTTCTTGTTACCGGACAGGTGCACCTTGTCGGCGTTGATGATGATGACGAAGTCACCAGTGTCAACGTGCGGCGCGTAGATCGCCTTGTGCTTGCCCCGGAGGAGGTTGGCGGCCTGGGAAGCCAGGCGGCCGAGCACGACGTCGGTCGCGTCGATGACGTGCCACTGACGCTGGACGTCGCCGGGCTTGGGGCTGTACGTACGCACGGTCGTAGCCTTCGCTTTTCAGTGAGTGAGTCCTGACAGGAGCACCCGGACGGAAGAGCAGCCTGGCCAACCTTGGACGCAATTCAAGGGGGACCGCTGGTCGTCGACCTGATGTCTCCGGCGTACCGACCTCTCACGTGAGATAGAGCGAGCCAATACGCACATCAAGCGTCCAGGTTACCGGGCGGGCGGGAAGCGGTCAAAAATCGCCCGGCGCCCGCCCTCCGGTCACTCAGCGTTCGCGCTCCACCCGGGTGACGTCCCAGACTGGTTCGGGCGACTCGAAGACCCGCCCGTCCGCACCGAACACCAGGAAGCGGTCGAAGGTCTTGGCGAACCAGCGGTCGTGGGTGACGCACAGCACCGTGCCGTCGAAGGCCTCCAGCCCGGCCTGCAGCGCCTCGGCGCTCTCCAGGTCCAGGTTGTCGGTCGGCTCGTCGAGCAACAGGGCCGTCACACCGTCGAGTTCGAGCTTGAGGATCATCAGCCGGGCCTGCTGCCCACCGGACAGCGACTCGAACTTCTGCTCCTCCTGGCGGTCCAGCTCGTACCGGCGCAGCGCGCCCATCGCGGCGCCGCGGCTGAGCGCGTGCTCCTCCTCGATGATCGACCGGACGGTGCGGCCGAACAGCTCCGGGTGGGCGTGGGTCTGCCGGAAGTGGCCGGGGACGACCCGGGCGCCGAGCTTCCAGTCGCCGGTGTGCTCGACCGTGGTGTCACCGGCCAGCAGCCGCAGCAGGTGCGACTTGCCGGCGCCGTTGGCGCCCAGCACCGCGACCCGCTCGCCGTAGAAGACCTCCAGGTCGAAGGGCTGCATCAGGCCGGTGAGCTCCAGCCGCTCCATGGTGAAGGCGCGCACGCCGGTGCGCCCGCCCTTGAGCCGCATGGTGATGTTCTGCTCGCGCGGCGGCGCCTCCGGCGGGCCGGCGTCCTCGAACTTCTTCAGCCTGGTCTGGGCGGCCGCGTAGCGCGAGGCCATCTCGTGGCTGACGGCGGCGGCCTGGCGCAGGGTGACGACCAGCTTCTTGAGCTTGGCGTGCTCCTCGTCCCAGCGGCGGCGCAGCTCCTCGAAGCGCTCGAAGCGGGCCTTGCGGGCCTCGTGGAAGGTGTCGAAGCCGCCGCCGTGCACCCAGACGCTGCTGCCGGCGGCGCCGGACTCGACGCTGATGATCTTGTCGGCTGTGCGGGAGAGCAGCTCGCGGTCGTGCGAGATGAACAGGACGGTCTTCGAGGTGGCCTTGATGGCCTCTTCCAGCCAGCGCTTGGCCGGGACGTCCAGGTAGTTGTCCGGCTCGTCGAGCAGCAGCACCTCCTCGGGGCCGCGCAGCAGCGCCTCCAGCACCAGCCGCTTCTGCTCGCCGCCGGAGAGGGTGTTCAGACCGCGCCACTGGGCCTTGTCGAAGGGCACGCCCAGGGCGGCCGTGGTGCAGACGTCCCAGTCGGTCTCGTAGTCGTAGCCGCCGACGTCCGCCCAGTCGGAGAGCGCCTGGGCGTAGGCCATCTGCGTCTTCTCGTCGTCCTGGGCGATCATCGCCAGCTCGGCGGCGTCCACCGCGCGGGCCGCCTTGGCGATCCGCGCGGGGGCGACCGAGACCAGCAGGTCGCGCACCGAGGCGTCGGCCGGCAGCGCGCCCGGGGTGTCGGACCGGTCCTCGCGGCCGGTGGTGCCGACGAACTGGCGCATCACGCCGAGCCCGCCGCTGATCGTCACCGAGCCGCCGTGCGGCTGGATGTCGCCCGCGATCATGCGCAGCAGGGTGGTCTTGCCCGCCCCGTTGGCGCCGACCAGGGCGACCGCGGCGCCCTCGCCGACCCGGAAGGACGCGTCGTCGAACAGCACCCGCCCGTCCGGCAGGTAGTACTCCAGGTGCGAAATCTCGACGTGTCCCATGGGAAGGATTGTCCCAAGCGGACGCCCCGGGCCAAAACGGATTACGAGGCGGCCGGCTGACCGGGCAGGGTGCGCATCCTCCGGGCCTGACGGTTCCGCTCCGCGAGCTGGTCGTCCGGCGGGTAGCCGACCTCCTCCAGGGTGAGCCCGTACGGCCGGATCACGTTGACGGCCGAGTTGCGGACCCCGCCGGCCAGCACCTCGCCGGGGAACTCCACCGGCCGGTGCCCGTCACCGACCAGCAGCATCGCCCCGACCAGCGCCCGGACCATGTTGTGGCAGAAGGCGTCGGCCCGGACGGTGGCCACCGCGAGGCTGCCCTCCTGGCTCGCGTAGGTGTCCACCGGGACGCGGTCCCAGTGCAGTTCCAGCAGGGTGCGGATGGTGGTGGCGCCCTCGCGCTTCTTGCAGTACGCGGCGAAGTCGTGCTCGCCCAGCAGCAGCTTCGCGGCGGCGTTCATCTTCTCCACGTCCAGCGGCCGGTCGTGCCAGAGCACGTGCCCGCGCAGCAGCGGGTCGACCCCGCCGGGATGGTCGGCGACCCGGTAGGCGTACCGGCGCCAGATCGCCGAGAAGCGGGCGTCGAACCCGGTCGGCGCCTCGCCGACCCGGTAGATCCGGACGTCCCCGGGCAGCCGCCCGGCGAGCCGGCGCAGCAGCTTCTCCCGGTGCGCCTCCCACAGCTCGGCCGGCAGGTCGACGTGGGCGACCTGGCCGCGGGCGTGGACACCGGCGTCGGTGCGGCCGGCCACGGTCAGCGGGAACAGCTCCGGGCTGCGGGTGACGATCTGCAGCGCGGTCTCGATCTCCTCCTGGACGGTCCTGCGGCCGCCCTTCTGGCGGGCCCAGCCGGAGAACTCGGCGCCCTGGTAGGCGAGGTCGAGCCGGACCCGGACGTACCCGTCGGCCGGGCCGTCCTTCACCGGCGGCTGCTCGGCGCAATCGTTGACCACTGCTTCTCTTCTCCCGGTCCTCGGAAAACAAGGAACGGGCCCGCTCCCCCATCGCTGGGAGAACGGGCCCGCAACACACCTAGAGGTGTCAGGCCTGCTCGGCGGCCTCGGCCTCGTCGGCCTTGGTGTCGACGGCGGCGGCCTCGTCGGCCTCCTTGACGGCACGCTTGGTGGCGGCCTCGGCCTCGCCGACGGCGGTCTGCGCGACGGTCAGCGCCTCGACCAGCTCGATCACGGCCATCGGGGCGTTGTCGCCACGACGGGGACCGATCTTGGTGATGCGGGTGTAGCCACCCGGGCGGTTCTCGTAGCGCGGCGCGATCTCGGTGAAGAGGGTGTGCAGCACCGAGACGTCGGTGATGGTCTTGCGCACCAGGCGACGGTTGTGGATGTCGCCCTTCTTCGCCTTGGTGATCAGCTTCTCCGCCAGCGGGCGCAGGCGGCGGGCCTTGGCCTCGGTGGTGGTGATGCGGCCGTACTGGAACAGCTCACGGGCCAGACCGGCGAGCAGCAGCGGCTCGTGGTGCGGGCCACCGCCCAGACGGGCACCCTTGGTGGGACGCGGCATGGAATTACTCCTTGAATCTCCGACTGCGGCCGTACCAGGTACCACAGCGGGCGTACGGACACTGTGCCCGTACGGCTTTCATGACGACGGGGGCGGTTCCGGGGAACCGCCCCCGCGGTCAAGTCTCTCAGTACTGCTCGGTCTCCGCGTAACCCGCGTCGTCCAGGTCGTCGGCACCGAAGGCGTCGGCGGCGGCGGTCGGGTCGAACCCGGGCGGGCTGTCCTTGAGGGCCAGGCCCATGCCGGCCAGCTTCGCCTTGACCTCGTCGATCGACTTCGCACCGAAGTTGCGGATGTCGAGCAGGTCGGCCTCGGAGCGGGCGACGAGCTCACCCACGGTGTGGATGCCCTCGCGCTTGAGGCAGTTGTAGGAGCGGACGGTGAGCTCCAGCTCCTCGATCGGCAGCGCCAGGTCGGCGGCCAGGGCGGCGTCCGTCGGGGACGGGCCCATGTCGATGCCCTCGGCGTCGATGTTCAGCTCGCGGGCGAGGCCGAACAGCTCCACCAGGGTCTTGCCGGCCGAGGCCATGGCGTCGCGCGGACGCATGGCGGGCTTGGTCTCGACATCGACGATCAGCTTGTCGAAGTCGGTCCGCTGCTCGACACGGGTGGCCTCGACCTTGTAGGTGACCTTCAGCACGGGGCTGTAGATCGAGTCGACCGGGATGCGGCCGATCTCCTGGCCGGAGGCCTTGTTCTGGACGGCGGAGACGTAGCCGCGACCGCGCTCGACGGTCAGCTCCATCTCCAGCTTGCCCTTGCCGTTGAGGGTGGCGAGGACCAGCTCGGGGTTGTGCACCTCGACACCCGCCGGCGGGGCGATGTCGGCGGCGGTGACGACACCCGGGCCCTGCTTGCGCAGGTACATCACGACCGGCTCGTCGTGCTCCGAGGAGACGACCAGCTGCTTGATGTTGAGGATGAGGTCGGTCACGTCCTCCTTGACGCCCGGCACGGTGGTGAACTCGTGCAGGACGCCGTCGATGCGGATGCTGGTGACAGCGGCACCCGGGATCGACGACAGGAGCGTGCGGCGCAGGGAGTTGCCGAGGGTGTAGCCGAAGCCCGGCTCCAGCGGCTCGATCACGAACCGCGAGCGGAACTCGTCGACGACCTCTTCGGTCAGCGAGGGACGCTGAGCGATAAGCATGGGGAGGTTCCTCCAGTTGTCTTCGGCACCCACTATTTGATGCCGACAGGACCAAGCGTACGGGCTCCTGCAAGAACAGGAGCCCGTACGAGGTTTAAAGCGACCCGCGTGCCCGAAGGCGCTGCGTCAGACGCGGCGGCGCTTCGGCGGACGGCAGCCGTTGTGCGGGGTGGGGGTGACGTCCTGGATCGAGCCGACCTCCAGGCCGGTGGCCTGGAGCGAACGGATCGCGGTCTCGCGGCCGGAGCCCGGACCCTTCACGAAGACGTCAACCTTGCGCATGCCGTGCTCCTGCGCGCGACGGGCAGCGGCCTCGGCGGCCATCTGCGCGGCGAACGGGGTGGACTTGCGCGAGCCCTTGAAGCCGACGTGGCCGGCGGAGGCCCAGGAGATCACGTTGCCCGCGGGGTCAGTGATCGAAACGATGGTGTTGTTGAACGTGCTCTTGATGTGCGCGTGGCCGTGAGCGACGTTCTTCTTTTCCTTGCGGCGGATCTTCTTCGCGCCGGCAGCCTGACGACCCTTGGGGGGCATAAGTCTGTTCTCCTACTGAGGTGGTCGGTCCGCTGACCCGCGGGCCGGAGGGATGTCCGGTTACGGGACGGACTACTTCTTGCCCGGCTTCTTCTTACCGGCGATCGCGCGACGCGGGCCCTTGCGGGTACGCGCGTTGGTGTGGGTGCGCTGGCCGCGGACCGGCAGGCCCCGGCGGTGACGCAGACCCTCGTAGCAGCCGATCTCGACCTTGCGGCGGATGTCGGCGGCCACCTCACGGCGGAGGTCACCCTCGACCGTGTAGTTGGCGTCGATGTACTGGCTCAGCTTGACCAGGTCTTCCTCGGTGATGTCGCGAACGCGGACATCCGGGTTGACGCCGGTCTCGGCGAGGGTCTGCTGGGCGCGGGTACGGCCGATGCCGTACACGTAGGTGAGGGCGATCTCGATCCGCTTCTCACGGGGGAGATCAACGCCGGCGAGGCGTGCCATTCAAGGCTCCTGTGGTTCTTCAGAGGTCTGGCGTGCCACCTACTCCTTCGCCTCTCGACGATGGAGCCCCGGCCTCTGACCGGGGGCGGCAGTCCGTCCCGCTTCGGGACGGATCGGGTGACCCGCTTATGACGTTTTCGCGTCGCGCGAAGTACTACGAGAAATGCTGGGGAGAGATCAGCCCTGGCGCTGCTTGTGGCGCAGGTTGTCGCAGATCACCATGACCCGGCCGTGGCGGCGGATCACCTTGCACTTGTCGCAGATCTTCTTGACGCTCGGCTTGACCTTCATGTTTCAGGTTCTCCGGGTCTAGATCTGACGTTCTTACTTGTAGCGGTAGACGATCCGGCCGCGCGTGAGGTCGTAGGGGCTGAGCTCCACGACCACCCGGTCGTCCGGCAGGATGCGGATGTAGTGCATGCGCATCTTGCCACTGATGTGCGCGAGGACCTTGTGACCGTTCTGCAGCTCGACCTTGAACATCGCGTTCGGAAGAGACTCGATCACGGTGCCCTCGATCTCAATGGCGCCTTGCTTCTTAGCCATGAACTGCGAGATCCACCTTCCGGGACCGGCTACCGTATGCGGAACGCTCGTGCGAACCTGGGTTCACCCCAGCCCCGAGGGGAAGAGGGCGTGCTGAAGCACGCTACGAGTGAGCCGACGGTCCATCCTACGCCAGCGCGTCCCACGGGCCAAAACGGCGGCCCCGGAAGGAGTCCGTCGTCACACCCGGACGCTCAGAACCCGGTGGTGACGGTCAGCGGCTCGACGTGGGCGGTGCAGGCCGAGCAGCGGCGGGCGGCCTGCGGGATCTCGGTCAGGCACTCGGGGCAGGGGCGCTTCGGGGTCTTCGGCTTCTTCGGCAGGTAGCGCTCGGTGGCCTTGGTGACGGGCAGCACGACGCAGAAGTACAGCACCGCGGCCGTCATGACGAACGCGATCACCACGTTCAGGAACTGGCCGTACGGGAAGGTCACCCCGGCGACGGTCGCCTTGTACGAGCTGAAGTCGCCGGCCGCGCCGACCACCACGCCGACCAGCGGGGTGAGGAACGCGGACACGAAGCCGGTGACCACCCCGGTGAACGCGGCGCCGATGACCACACCCACGGCCATGTCGACGACGTTGCCGCGCATCATGAAGTCGCGGAATCCCTTGAGCACGTTGCTCTCTCCTGCTCGCTCGTAAGCCATTGACTGCCCCGTCAGCCGTCAAAAATAGGACAAAAGCCCTGGAGGTCCAAACCTCCAGGGCTCTGATCCCTTGTCATGAGCGGCAGTTGGCCGCCTCGGCGACTAGGCCAGCGGGTCCGGAGCTGCGGTGATGCCCAGCTTGGCGAGTTCGGCCCGGCCGCCGTCGAAGGCGGTCAGCACCAGCGGGCCCTGCTCGGTGACGGCCACCGAGTGCTCCCAGTGCGAGGCCCAGGTGCCGTCGTTGGTGACGACCGTCCAGTCGTCGTCCAGCACGGTGGTGTGCGGGGTGCCCAGGGAGACCATCGGCTCGATCGCCAGCACGGTGCCCGGGACGAGCTTCGGGCCCTTGCCGCGGCCGCGCTCGACGTAGTTCAGCACGTGCGGCTCCATGTGCATCGCGGTGCCGATGCCGTGGCCGCCGTAGCCCTCGGTGATGCCCCACTTGCCCTTGGGCGGCAGCGGCTGGCGGCGGATGTAGCCCTCGATCGCCTTGGAGACGTCCACCAGGCGGTTGCTCTTCTTCATCTGGGCGATGCCGGCCCACATCGAGCCCTCGGTCACCCGGCTCAGCATCTCGACCTCCGGGCTGACCTCGCCGACCGCCACGGTGATCGCCGAGTCGCCGTGCCAGCCGTCCAGGATGGCGCCGCAGTCGATCGAGATGAGGTCGCCCTCCTGCAGCACCCGGTCACCCGGGATGCCGTGCACGACCTCGTTGTTCACCGAGGCGCAGATCACCCCGGGGAACCACAGGCCGCCGTGGTGGGCGCGGAAGTTCGAGGTGGCGCCGTGGTCGGTGATCACCTTGTCCGCGATGTCGTTGAGCTCCTGGGTGGTCACCCCGGGAGCGACCGCCGCGCGGCAGGCCTTCAGCGCCTCGGCGACGACCAGCCCGGCCGCTCGCATCTTCGCGATCTGCTCGGGGGTCTTGATCTCCACCATCAGGGTCACGCCTTCCAAGTCCGGATTGCCACTGCTTACCACCGTACGACGCCGAAACGGCCGGGCCGCCCGCTCCACGGGCGCCCCGGCCGTACGTCGTACCTCGCTGAGGGACCTCAGCCGTTCTGCTTCAGCGCCTCGATCGCGCGCTGGGTGACCTCGTCCACCTTGCCGAGGGCCGAGATGGTCGCCACCAGGCCCTGCTGGACGTAGTAGTCGATGATCGGCTCGGTCTCCGTGTGGTAGACCTCCAGGCGGGTGCGCACCTTCTCCTCGGTGTCGTCCGAGCGCTGGTACAGCTCGCCGCCGCACTCGTCGCAGACGCCCTCGACCTTCGGCGGGTTGTAGTCCACGTGGAAGACGTGGCCCCCGTCGTTGCGGCACAGGCGGCGGCCGGCGATCCGCCGGACGACCTCGTCCTCGGGGACCTCCAGGTCCAGCACGCCGTCCAGCTCGATGCCCTGCTCGGCGAGGAACTCGTCGAGCGCCTTGGCCTGGCCCAGGTTGCGGGGGAAGCCGTCGAGCAGGAAGCCGTTGGCGGCGTCGGCCTGGAGCATGCGGTCCTTGGCCATCCCGATGGTGACCTCATCCGGCACCAGGCGACCCGCGTCCATGTAGCTCTTGGCCTCGAGCCCCAGCGGGGTGCCCTGGCCGATGTTGGCGCGGAACAGGTCTCCGGTGGAGATGTGGGGGATGGACAGGGTCTTGGCGAGCAGGTGCGCCTGAGTACCCTTCCCGGCCCCGGGAGGACCAACGAGGACGATACGCATCAGCGGAGGAACCCTTCGTAATTGCGCTGCTGGAGCTGGCTCTCGATCTGCTTCACAGTTTCGAGTCCGACGCCGACGACGATGAGCACGCTGGTGCCGCCGAACGGGAAGTTGGTCTGCTGTCCGAAGGCGACCAGGGCGATCATCGGGATCAACGCGATCAGGCCCAGGTAGAGCGAACCCGGCCACGTGATTCGGGTCAGCACGTAGTTCAGGTACTCGGCCGTCGGCCGGCCGGCCCGGATGCCCGGGATGAAGCCACCATACTTCTTCATGTTGTCGGCAACTTCTTCGGGGTTGAAGGAGATGGCCACGTAGAAGAAGGCGAAGAAGACGATCAGCAGGAAGTACGTCGCCATGTAGATCGGGTGGTCACCCTTGACGAAGTTCTGCTTGATCCACACCGCCCAGCCGGCCTGGCTGTTGGTCAGCTGGACCACCAGGGCGGGGATGTACAGCAGCGACGAGGCGAAGATGACCGGGATGACACCGGCCTGGTTCACCTTGAGCGGGATGTAGGTGGAGGTGCCGCCGAACGCCCGGCGGCCGATCATCCGCTTCGCGTACTGGACCGGGATCCGGCGCTGGGCCTGCTCGACGAAGATGACCAGCATCACGACGATGATGCCGACCGCGACCACGGACAGGAACTCGACCCAGCCGCCGCCGATGGTGCCGGACTGCTTGATGGCCCACATCGAGGACGGGAACTGCGCGGCGATCGAGGTGAAGATCAGCAGCGACATGCCGTTGCCGATGCCGCGGTCGGTGATCAGCTCGCCCAGCCACATGATGACCGTGGTGCCGGCCGTCATCGTGACGACCATGACCGCGATCCGGAACACCGAGGTGTCCGGCACGATCTGGTTGGCCAGCGGGCAGCCCGAGAACAGCGCACCGCTGGAGGCCGTCGCCACGATGCCGGTGCCCTGGAGCACGGCGAGCGCGATGGTCAGGTAGCGGGTGTACTGGGTGATCTTCGCCGTACCGGCCTGGCCCTCCTTCTTCAGCGCCTCGAGTCGCGGGATCACGACGGTGAGGAGCTGGAGGATGATGCTCGCCGTGATGTACGGCATGATGCCGAGGGCGAAGATCGTCAGCTGGAGTAGCGCGCCACCGCTGAACAGGTTGACGAGCCCGAAGAGGCCGTTGTTCTTGGTCTCCTTCACGCACTCGTTCACGGCCGTGAAGCTCACGCCCGGAATCGGAATGTGCGAGCCCAGCCGGAACAGCACCATGATGCCCAGCGTGAACAGCAGCTTCTTGCGCAGGTCGGGCGTCTGGAACGCCCGCGCGAACGCACTGAGCACGGTGCCTCCTGCGCCTCCCGCGCGTCGTCGGCGGGAGGGTCGGTCCTGGAATGGGGAGTTTGCGGTTCGGGCTCCCGTACAGACGGCACAGGCGAGCCTACGCGCAGCCTACAAGGGAACTCCACGGACTCTAACAGTGCGCGGCCACTCGAAAGAAGCGCGTACGGCCCGTCCCCCACTCACGGGGGTACGGGATGCCCGGTTTTGCCACACAAAAGAACGAGGGGCGGGCCGCCCCGATTTCGGCCCCGGAGTGAAAGGGCCGGTAAAGGCACGAGCCCCGCACCTCCCGGAGGAGGTGCGGGGCTCGAAGCCGGTTGTCGGCGATGTTCAGCGGGCTCAGACGAGCTCGGTGACCGTACCGCCGGCGGCCTTGATCTTCTCGGCGGCCGAGCCGGAGACGGCGTCGACCGTCACCTGCAGCGCAACCGAGACCTCGCCGGTGCCGAGCACCTTGACGAGGGAGTTCTTGCGAACCGCGCCCTTGGCGACCAGGTCCTCGACCGTGACCTCGCCACCCTGCGGGTAGAGCTCGGCCAGCTTGTCGAGGTTGACGACCTGGAACGTGATCTTGAACGGGTTCTTGAAGCCCTTCAGCTTCGGCAGGCGCATGTGGAGCGGCATCTGGCCACCCTCGAAGCGCTGCGGAACCTGGTAGCGGGCCTTGGTGCCCTTGGTACCACGACCGGCGGTCTTACCCTTGGAGCCCTCACCACGACCCACGCGGATCTTGTCGGTCTTGGCACCCGGGGCGGGACGCAGGTTGTGGATCTTGATCGGGTTGTCGCCCATGATCAGTCCACCTCCTCAACCGTCACCAGGTGACGGACCGTGTGGGCCATCCCGCGGATCTCGGGACGGTCCTCCTTCACCACGACGTCGTGCATGCGCTTCAGGCCGAGCGAACGCAGGGTGTCACGGTGGTTCTGCTTGCTGCCGATGTACGACTTGGTCTGCGTGATCTTCAGGCGAGCCATCAGGCGCTCACCCCAGCAGCACGCGCCCGCAGCAGAGCGGCGGGGGCCACGTCCTCCAGCGGCAGGCCACGACGGGCGGCGATCTCCTCGGGGCGGACGAGGCCCTTCAGAGCAGCCACGGTGGCGTGCACGATGTTGATCGCGTTGTCCGAGCCGAGCGACTTCGACAGGATGTCGTGGATGCCGGCGCACTCCAGGACGGCGCGCACCGGACCACCGGCGATAACACCGGTACCGGGGGCGGCGGGCTTCAGCAGCACGACGCCGGCGGCCTTCTCACCCTGGATCGGGTGGGGGATGGTGCCCTGGATACGGGGGACGCGGAAGAAGTTCTTCTTGGCCTCCTCAACACCCTTGGCGATGGCGGCCGGAACCTCCTTCGCCTTGCCGTAACCGACACCCACGGTGCCCTCGCCATCGCCCACCACGACGAGCGCGGTGAAGCTGAAGCGACGGCCACCCTTGACAACCTTGGCGACACGGTTGATCGCGACGACGCGCTCGACGTAAGCGGTCTTCTCGACAGCCTGGGCGTTGCCCTGACCGTCACGCTTACGGTCGCGCCGCTCGCCACCCGTGCCGCGACCGGCGCCGCCTTCGCGGCGCTGGGGTCCAGCCATTGGAATTACCTCTCTCGTTTACGTCCGTCGACAGAGTCGACGAGCGGCTTAGAAGTCGAGCCCGGCCTCGCGAGCCGCGTCCGCCAGGGCGGCGATGCGGCCGGCGTACCGGTTGCCCGCGCGGTCGAAGACGACCGACTCGATGCCGGCGGCCTTGGCGCGCTCGGCGACCAGGCTCCCGACCTTCTTGGCCAGCTCGGTCTTGTCGCCCTCGGCGCCCTTGATGGACACGTCGAGGGTGGACGCCGACGCCAGGGTGTGCCCCTTGGCGTCGTCGATGACCTGGGCGACCATGTGACGGTTCGAGCGCGTCACAACGAGGCGCGGACGCACCTCGGTGCCGACGACGCGCTTGCGAACGCGGATCGCGCGGCGCTTGCGAGCGGCGCTCTTGTAGGCGTTGCCCTTGCCGATCTTGACAGAGACACTCATCGCTTACTTACCACTCTTTCCGACCTTGCGGCGGATGACCTCGCCCGCGTACTTGACACCCTTGGCCTTGTACGGGTCGGGCTTGCGCAGCTTGCGGATGTTGGCGGCGATCTCGCCGACCTTCTGCTTGTCGATGCCGTCCACGTGGAACTTGGTGGGCGACTCGACGACGAAGGAGATGCCCTCCGGCGCGGTGATCAGGATCGGGTGGCTGTAGCCCAGCGCGAACTCCATGTCGGAGCCCTTCGCCGTGACTCGGTAGCCGACACCGCTGATCTCCAGCGACTTGCGGTAGCCCGCGGTCACGCCGGTGATCATGTTCGCCACCAGCGTGCGGGTCAGGCCGTGCAGGGCCTTCGAGCGACGCTCGTCGTTCGGGCGGGTGACGAGCACGGTGCCGTCCTCGCCCTTGCCGATCTCGATCGGCTCAGCGACAACGTGGGTGAGGGAACCCTTGGGGCCCTTCACCGCGACCGTCTGGCCATCGATGGTGACGTCCACGCCAGCGGGGACCTGGATGGGCAGCCGTCCAATGCGCGACATTGCTGTACCTCCGTTTCCCGAATTACCAGACGTAGGCGAGAACTTCTCCGCCTACGCCCTTCTTGGCGGCCTGCTTGTCGGTCAGGAGGCCGGACGACGTGGAGATGATCGCCACGCCCAGGCCGCCGAGCACCTTCGGCAGGTTGGTGGACTTTGCGTAAACGCGCAGACCCGGCTTGCTGATGCGCTTGATGCCGGCAATGGAGCGCTCACGGTTGGGGCCGAACTTGAGCTCGATGGTCAGCTTCTTGCCGACCTCGCCCTCAGCGGGCTCCTCAACCTTGTAGGAGGAGATGTAACCCTCCTGCTGCAGGATCTGGGCGACGTGCGCCTTGATCTTGCTCGCCGGCATCGCCACGGAGTCGTGGTACGCCGAGTTCGCGTTACGCAGACGCGTGAGCATGTCTGCGATGGGGTCGGTCATGGTCATGATGGCCTCAGGCCTCTCTCGCCGTGGTTTCTCCGCGCCAGGTCCCCCTTCCGCACTCTTCCGAGTTCGTCAGGGGCACAAGCGCAGGGGACCTACGACGTAGTAAGACTGGGTGCGAGCCCTCCCAGAAGAGGGCCACGGACGTCCATGGGGAAGCCGTGGCAGGGGGCCCGACCCCACTACCTTACGGGAATCCGTACGGCAGCCCAAACCTCAGCATTGTGACTTCGGCGGGCGGTGTGGGATCGGGCACCTCTGCTTCGCTGTGTGCCTAGAGCTCTGGGACTACCAGGAGCTCTTGGTCACGCCCGGCAGCTCGCCGCGGTGCGCCATCTCACGGAGGCAGACACGGCACAGGCCGAACTTGCGGTACACCGAGTGCGGACGGCCGCAGCGCTGGCACCGGGTGTAGGCCCGGACGCCGAACTTCGGCTTGCGCTCGGACTTCGCGATGAGGGACTTCTTCGCCATTGGCTCACGCCTCCTTGAACGGGAAGCCCAGAGCGCGCAGGAGCGCCCGGCCCTCGTCGTCGGTCTGAGCGGTGGTCACGACGGTGATGTCCATACCGCGCTGACGGTCGACCTTGTCCTGGTCGATCTCGTGGAACATAACCTGCTCGGTCAGACCGAAGGTGTAGTTGCCACGGCCGTCGAACTGCTTCGGGGAGAGACCACGGAAGTCACGGATTCGCGGCAGGGCCAGCGAAACCAGACGGTCCAGGAACTCCCACATGCGGTCACCGCGAAGGGTGACGTGGGTGCCGATCGGCTGGCCCTCGCGCAGCTTGAACTGCGCGATGGACTTGCGAGCCTTGGTCACGGCCGGCTTCTGACCGGTGATCGCGGTCAGGTCGCGGATCGCGCCCTCGATCAGCTTGCTGTCACGGGCGGCCTCGCCGACACCCATGTTGACCACGACCTTGACCAGGCCGGGGATCAGCATGACGTTCTCGTACGAGAACTGCTCCTGCAGCTGGCCCTTGATCTCGGAGTTGTAACGCTCCTTGAGGCGGGGGGCCACCTTCTCAACAGTCGTCTCAGACATCAGATGTCCTCACCGGTCCGCTTGGCAACGCGGATCTTGTTGCCCTGGTCGTCGAAGCGGTAACCGACGCGGGTGACGACCTTCTTGCCGTCCTTCTCCACGACCAGCTGGACGTTGGAGACGTGCACCGGGGCCTCGACGGTCACGATGCCACCCTGGGTACCCGGACCCGGCTTGGTGTGCTTCTTGACCCGGTTGACACCCTCGACCAGGACCTTGTTCTCAGCCGGCATGGCCTGGATGACCTTGCCCTGCTTGCCCTTGTCCTTGCCGGTGATGACCTGGACCAGGTCACCCTTCTTGATCTTCATGCTGTTCGCCATGGGTTAGAGCACCTCCGGCGCCAGCGAGATGATCTTCATGAACTTCTTGTCGCGCAGCTCGCGGCCGACCGGGCCGAAGATGCGGGTGCCACGGGGGTCACCCTCGGTGTTCTTCAGCACGACAGCGGCGTTCTCGTCGAAGCGGATGTACGAGCCATCCGGACGGCGGCGCTCCTTGACGGTGCGGACGACGACGCACTTGACGACGTCACCCTTCTTCACCGAACCACCGGGGATCGCGTCCTTGACGGTCGCGACGATGACGTCCCCGATTCCGGCGTAGCGGCGACCGGAGCCACCGAGAACACGGATGCAAAGGATCTCCTTGGCACCAGTGTTGTCGGCAACACGCAGTCGCGACTCCTGCTGGATCACAGCTTTCTCCTGATCGTCAACGAGAGTCGACGGGCCGGCCGCTGCTCACACCGGCGTCCAGGGACCCGGTGCACATACGGCCGTACCTCATCGGCTTCGTTACTTGGCCTTCTCGAGGATCTCGACGACGCGCCAGCGCTTCGTCGCGGACAGCGGGCGGGTCTCCGCGAGGAGGACCCGGTCGCCCACGCCGCACGCGTTCTGCTCGTCGTGCGCCTTCAGCTTGTTCGTACGGCGGATGACCTTGCCGTACAGAGCGTGCTTGACGCGGTCCTCGACGGCGACGACGACGGTCTTGTCCATCTTGTCGCTGACGACGAGACCCTCACGGGTCTTGCGGAAACCGCGCGTCTCGTTGGTGTTCTCAGTCATCAGGCGTTCTCCACCGTCTCGATGCCCAGCTCGCGCTCGCGCATCAGGGTGTAGATCCGCGCGATGTCCTTGCGGACGAGCTTGAGCCGTCCGTGGTTGTCGAGCTGCCCGGTCGCCGCCTGGAAGCGGAGGTTGAACAGCTCCTCCTTGGCCTCGCGCAGCTTGGCAACGAGACCCTCGTTGTCCAGCGAGCGAAGCTCAGCAGCCTTGGTAGCGGCCGACATCAGCTCTCACCGTCCTCGCGCCGGACGATCCGGCACTTCATCGGCAGCTTGTGCGCGGCGCGGGTGAGCGCCTCGCGAGCAACCTTCTCGTTCGGGTACGACAGCTCGAACATGACCCGACCCGGGTGCACGTTCGCGATCCACCACTCCGGCGAACCCTTACCGGAACCCATGCGGGTCTCGGCCGGCTTCTTGGTGAGCGGACGGTCCGGGTAGATGTTGATCCAGACCTTGCCGCCACGACGGATGTGACGGGTGATCGCGATACGAGCGGACTCGATCTGACGGTTCGTCACGTAGGCCGGGGTCACGGCCTGGATGCCGAACTGGCCGAACGCCAGCTCGGTGCCACCCTTGGCAGCGCCACGGCGCTTCGGGTGGTGCTGCTTGCGGTGCTTGACCCGACGGGGGATCAGCATTTGGGTCAGGCCTCCGTTCCGGTGTTCTCAGCAGCCGGAGCCTCGACGGCCGCGGCCGCGGGGGCCTCGGCAGCGGCGGGACGACGGCCACGGCCACCGCGCTCGCCACCACGGCGCTCGCCACCGCGGGCGGGACGACCACCCTCGGGACGGGCCGGGCGGTTGCCCGAGCGGGCAGCGGCGTTCTCAGCGCGGACCTCGGCGATGTTCTTGACGTCGCCCTTGTAGATCCAGACCTTCACGCCGATGCGGCCGAAGGTGGTCTTGGCCTCGAAGAAGCCGTAGTCGACGTTCGCGCGCAGGGTGTGCAGCGGCACACGGCCCTCGCGGTAGAACTCCGAACGGCTCATCTCGGCGCCGCCGAGACGACCGGAGCACTGGACCTTGATGCCCTTGGCGCCGGACTTCATGGTGCCCTGCATCGACTTGCGCATGGCACGACGGAAGGAGACGCGGGAGGACAGCTGCTCCGCGACGCCCTGAGCCACGAGCTGGGCGTCCAGCTCGGGGTTCTTGACCTCGAGGATGTTCAGCTGGACCTGCTTGCCGGTCAGCTTCTCGAGGTCGCCGCGGATGCGGTCGGCCTCGGTGCCACGGCGACCGATGACGATGCCGGGGCGAGCGGTGTGGATGTCGACGCGGACGCGGTCGCGGGTGCGCTCGATCTCGACCTTGGAGATGCCGGCGCGCTCCATGCCCTTCGTCATCATGCGACGAATGGCAACGTCTTCCTTGACGTAGTCCTTGTACAGCTTGTCGGCGTACCAGCGGGACTTGAAGTCCGTGCTGATGCCGAGGCGGAACCCGTGCGGGTTAACCTTCTGGCCCATTACCGGGTCCCTTCCTTGCTGCTGACGACCACGGTGATGTGGCTGGTCCGCTTGCGGATCCGGTAGGCACGGCCCTGGGCACGCGGGCGGAACCGCTTCAGGGTCGGGCCCTCGTCAACGTACGCCTCGGAGATGTAGAGGTCGTCCACGTTGGAGTGGTTGTAGTTGTGCGCGGCGTTGGCAATGGCGCTGTCGAGCACCTTGCCGACCGGCACGGTGGCGGCCTGCGGAGCGAAACGCAGGACGGCCTGGGCCTCCGTGGCATTCATGCCACGGATGAGGTCCACCACGCGGCGGGCCTTCATGGGCGTCACGCGGATGTACCGCGCCTGTGCCCTGGCTTCCATGGTTGTCCCCTTAATGGAGTAAGTCATTGAGTCTTTTTGGCGCGCAAGCTCAGGCTTAGCGACGCTTCGACTTCCGGTCTTCCTTGACGTGGCCGCGGAAGGTGCGGGTCGGAGCGAACTCGCCGAGCTTGTGGCCGACCATCGACTCGGTGACGAACACCGGGACGTGCTTACGGCCATCGTGAACCGCGATCGTGTGGCCGAGCATGCTCGGGGAGATCACGGAACGACGGGACCAGGTCTTGATGACGTTCTGGGTACCCGCCTCGTTCTGAGCGTCCACCTTCTTGATGAGGTGGCCGTCGATGAAGGGGCCCTTCTTGAGACTGCGCGGCATCTGACCTGCTCCTAGCGCTTCTTGTTGGTCTTGCGGCGGCGCACGATGAGCTTGTCCGACGCCTTGTTCGGGCGACGGGTACGGCCCTCGGGCTTACCCCACGGCGAGACCGGGTGGCGACCACCGGAGGTCTTACCCTCACCACCACCGTGCGGGTGGTCGATCGGGTTCATGGCGACACCACGCACGGTCGGGCGGACGCCCTTCCAGCGCATGCGGCCGGCCTTGCCCCAGTTGATGTTCGACTGCTCGGCGTTGCCGACCTCGCCGACGGTCGCGCGGCAGCGCGCGTCCACCAGGCGGATCTCACCGGAGGGCATGCGCAGGTGCGCCATGCGACCCTCACGGGCGAGCAGCTGGATGCCGGAACCGGCGGAACGGGCCAGCTTGGCACCGCCACCGGGACGCAGCTCCACGGCGTGGATGGTGGTACCGACCGGGATGTTGCGCAGCGGCAGGTTGTTGCCCGGCTTGATGTCGGCGCCAGCGCCGTTCTCGATCCGGTCACCCTGCGCGATGCCGCGCGGCGCGATGATGTAGCGCTTCTCGCCGTCCGCGTAGTGCAGGAGCGCGATGCGCGCGGTGCGGTTCGGGTCGTACTCGATGTGCGCGACCTTGGCCGGCACGCCGTCCTTGTCGTGACGACGGAAGTCGATCACGCGGTAGGCGCGCTTGTGACCGCCACCCTGGTGGCGAGCGGTGACACGACCGGCGTTGTTGCGGCCGCCCTTGCTGTGCAGGGGGCGAACCAGCGACTTCTCCGGGGTGGACCGCGTGATTTCTACGAAGTCGGCCACGCTGGAGCCGCGACGGCCCGGCGTAGTCGGCTTGTACTTGCGGATGCCCATTTGGCTCTCTCGTCCTCGTCCTAATCGACGATCACGATCTCCTTGTTCAGGAGACCGGACCACCGAAGATGTCGATGCGGTTGCCCTCGGCCAGCGTCACGATGGCGCGCTTGGTGTCCTTGCGCTTGCCAAAGCCCGTCTTGGAGCGCTTGCGCTTGCCCTGACGGTTGATCGTGTTGACAGCCTCGACCTTGACCGAGAAGACCGCCTCGACGGCCTGCTTGATCTGGGTCTTGTTGGCGCCCGGCGACACGATGAACGTGTACTTGTTCTCGTCGAGGAGCGAGTAGCTCTTCTCCGAGATGACCGGCTTCACCAGGACGTCACGGGGGTCCGTGAACGTCTTGCTCGTAACGTCGCTCATCAGGCGGCGCTCCCTTCGAGCTCGCCCTCAGCGGCAACGGCCTTGGCGGACGCGGCCGGACCGGCCACGAAACGCTCGAAGGCGGCCTGGGTGAAGACCACATCGTCGGAGACGAGCACGTCGTAGGTGTTCAGCTGACCGGCGTCCAGGATGTGCACGTTCGGCAGGTTGCGAGCGGACTTCAGGCCCAGCTCGTCCGAGCGCTCGACGACCAGGAGGACGTTCTTGCGGTCGGTGATCTTGCCGAACAGGCCCTTGGCGGCCTTGGTCGACGGCCCCTCGGTCGCGGTCACGCCGGTGACGACGTGAATGCGGTTGTGGCGGGCCCGGTCGGTGAGCGCACCGCGCAGGGCGGCGGCGATCATCTTCTTCGGGGTCCGCTGCGAGTAGTCGCGCGGCACGGGACCGTGCACGACGCCACCGCCGGCGAACTGCGGCGCACGGGTCGAGCCCTGACGGGCGCGGCCGGTGCCCTTCTGGCGGTACGGCTTCTTGCCGCCACCGCGGACCTCGCCACGAGTCTTGGTCTTGTGGGTGCCCTGACGGGCCGCAGCGAGCTGCGCCACGACGACCTGGTGCATCAGCGGAACGCTGACCTTCGCGTCGAAGATCTCGGCCGGCAGCTCGAGGCTGCCGGTCTTGTCGCCAGCCGGCGACAGGATGTCAATGGTGCTCATATCCTTCACAGCCCCTTCGCCGCGGTGCGGACGAGGACGAGGCCGCCGTTCGGGCCCGGGACGGCGCCCTTGATGAGCAGCAGGCCCTTCTCCGCGTCGACCGCGTGCACGGTCAGGTTCTGGGTGGTCACACGCTCGTGGCCCATCCGACCAGCCATGCGCAGGCCCTTGAACACACGGCCCGGGGTGGCGCAGCCACCGATGGAACCGGGCGAGCGGTGCTTGCGCTGGGTGCCGTGACCGGCGCCGAGACCCTTGAAGTTGTGACGCTTCATGACACCGGCGAAGCCCTTGCCCTTGGAGGTGCCGGTCACGTCGACCTTGACACCCGCCTCGAACAGCTCGGCGGTGATCTCCTGGCCCAGGGTGTACTCGGACGCGTCCGAGGTACGGATCTCGACCAGGTGGCGGCGCGGGGTGACACCGGCCTTGGCGAAGTGGCCCGCGAGGGGCTTGTTCACCTTGCGGGGGTCGATCTCGCCGAAGCCGAGCTGGACGGCGCTGTAGCCGGCCGCGCTGTCGGCGGTGTGGACCTGGGTCACGACATTCGGCCCAGCCTTGACGACGGTCACCGGGACGACCCGGTTGTTCTCGTCCCAGACCTGGGTCATGCCGAGCTTCTCGCCCAGGATGCCCTTAATCTGCTTAGCCATCTTCGGTGCGCCTCTCAGAGCTTGATCTCGATGTCGACGCCAGCCGGCAGGTCGAGACGCATGAGCGAGTCAACCGTCTTCGGCGTGGGGTCGAGGATGTCGATCAGACGCTTGTGAGTACGCATCTCGAAGTGCTCGCGCGAGTCCTTGTACTTGTGCGGCGAGCGGATGACGCAGTACACGTTCTTCTCAGTGGGCAGCGGCACCGGGCCCGCGACCTGCGCACCAGTACGGATCACCGTCTCGACGATCTTCTTCGCCGAGGAGTCGATGACCTCGTGGTCGTAGGCCTTGAGCCGGATGCGGATCTTCTGTCCCGCCATGGCTACTCAGTAGTCCTTTGTCCTTAGTCACTTCACGACTCCCCTCCGACCCCCGCGCTCGGGCGTGTCGCACTCGCGCTTGCAAAAAACCGGCGAAGTACTTCGTCGGTTTCGAACTTTCGGGGTGGGGGGTGGCCGGGCCGAGGCCCCGCACACGCTTCCCGGAAGATTCCCGTACTTTCGCCCCGCAGCTGCCGCGGCGTAGAACTCACGCTTGACGGCCATCACGGGAACGACGAGTACATGGGACTCGCTTCCAGTCCTCCCGGCGGGAGGCGCGCAGCATCGGCACTCAACCGAGCAACTTGGACATACTGCCACATGGAGCAGCCCGGATGCCAATCGGGGCCGGTGAGGCGTACCTCACCGGCCCCGAGGGGGTGACCGTCAGAGCGGGCGGCTGCCGCCGCCCGGCCGCGTCACCAGGGTCGCTTGGTGCCGCAGACCAGCGCCCACGCGTCGCCGGGCACGTTGCTGCACCACAACTGGCCCTTGTCGGGACCGTTGTTGTACTCCTTGAGCCCCTTGTTCACCGGCGCGCAGTCGTGCGGGCCGGCCGGGTCGAACTTGGGGCACTTGCCGTCGCGGTTCACCAGGATGTGCGCCCGCCAGGCGTCGATGCCCATGTCCACGTTCTGGCTGCCGCTGCTCGGCAGGAGCTTCGGGTCGGTGGTCGGCATGTAGCGGTCCACCGACCAGGAGGCCGCCATGGTGGCGAAGAGCGCCACCGCGCAGACCGCGCCGGCGACCAGGCGGCCGGTGACCTCCGGGCGCAGGGTCAGCGGGGCCGGCCCGGCGTCGGTGCCGACGCGCTGGACGGTGCGCAGCCAGGCCGTACCCCGCTGGACGACGAACATCAGGCCGAGCACCGCGAGGATCATCAGCGCGTAGAGGATGATCCAGGTGGTGCGCGGGTACAGCTGGACGGCCTTGGCCTGGGCCAGGTGGGAGGCGAACCAGTACCGCAGCAGCCAGGCGCTGACCAGGGTGACCGCGGTGGTCCGGACCACGATGCTGCGCAGCCCGAGGCCGAGCGCCAGCGCGACACCGGCCAGCAGCAGCAGGGTGTAGGCGCTCTGCCCGGCCAGCTCGCCGCGCCACGGGAAGTCGTGGTAGGTCAGGTCGCCGGCCCGGTCCGAGGCCCAGCCCATGACGTACGCCGGGTCGATGTACACCGAGAGGTAGGCGTACCGGTCCTTGGCCTCGGCCCCCAGCCGCACCAGCTGGTACAGCAGCGGCGCGCCGACCACGGCGGCACTGACCAGGGTCGCCGCCAGGAACAGCAGCACCGGCTTCAACCGGGCGGCGCCCTTGCGCCACGGCACCAGGAACAGCGTCAGGACCAGCACCCCCGGCGCGGCCCAGACGAACCAGCCCGAGTACCAGAGGAACATCAGGCCGAACGAGACGCCGAAGCCGACACCGCGCCAGACGGTGGAGCGGGTGGTCAGCTGGTGCGCCCGGCGCAGCTCGCGCAGCGCCGCGGCCAGCATCGGCACCATGACCAGCATGGTGACGTGGCTGTACGGCCGGATCGGGTCCAGGAACAGGATCGCGGCCGGGACGGCCACCAGCAGCGCCCAGAACGGGCGCAGCAGCAGCCGCCAGGACAGGTAGGCCATCGGGCCGACCAGCGCGCTGAAGATCAGCTGGAGGTCCTTCATGGCGTAGCCGCCGCCACCGATGCCGCCGTAGAACAGCTTCGACCAGATCGCCAGCACCCCCGGGAAACCGGGCGGGTAGACGCCGGGCAGGCCCTGGCCGCGCAGCATGTCGTTGGCCATGCCGATGAGGTTGCCCGGGTCGCCCTCCTGACCGCCGAGGCCCCACTGGGTGCCGTGCAGCGCCACGGCGATGCCGCCGGCCACCGCGCCGGTGGCCAGGCCCGCGACGGCCGCACAGACCAGCCGCTGGACCAGCTGGTAGCGGGCCAGGGTGCCCCGGTAGGCGGCGTAGAGCAGCACGGCGAGGACTGGCAGGCCCACCACCGCGGCGTACTTCTGCAGCATCGCCAGACCGCTGACCTGGCCGACCCGGTTGAGCGGGTTCACGTCGATGCGGCTGCAGAGCAGCGTGAAGGCGAACGCCGCCGCGATCGAGACCAGTGCCTCGGCCGAACGGACCGCCCAGGGGCGTGCCAGCAGGCCGTCCATCCGCCCGGGGCGGGTCGCGCTCGCGCCCTCCGGTTGCCGGTGCTCCGCCTCGGAGCCGCCGACCGGGCTGGTGGCCAGATCAGTCATGTCAGTCACTTCCGTGCATGGCCACGTCCGGTGAGTGGCATGGTGGGTCGGCGATCGGGATCAGCCGACATGATAATTCCGCCCATTCGGCGCCCGGTCAGCTGCTGCGGACGGCGCGGCCGACCATGGCGCCGGCGTGGGCGAAGTCCCCCGCACCGAGGCGCCCGGCGGCCACCATCAGGGCGTGCAGCCGGGAGGAGAGGTGCAGGTCGGCCGAGCGGGCCGCCGCGTTCCAGCCCTTGGCGCGCAGCTCCTTGGCGATCAGCCCGTAGTAGCGCAGCTCCTCGTCGAAGCGCTTGCCGTCCTTCACCCGGGTCGAGGAGTCGCTGGCCTGGTGGCGCCGGTAGCGGAACACCTCGCGCTCGTCGACCAGCAGGTTGCCGCCCTCCATCAGCATGTCGACCATGAACGCCAGGTCGTGCACGGCGTCGATGTCCGGGCGGTACGGGATCTTCGACAGCGCGGACTGCCGGTAGAGGAGCGACGGGGTGTACAGCCAGTTGCCGGACAGCAGGCTCTTCACCGCGTCCTCGCCGCTGATCAGGCCGGCCTTGCGGGCCGGGGCGGCGATCCGGCGCTTGACCTTGTCGCCGATGCCGAGCGACGGCACCAGGACCCCGTCGCTGTCCATCACCTTCACGCCCGGCTGGACCGCGATCGCGTTCGGGTCGGCCTTCATCCGCTCCAGGACGACGTCCAGGTAGTTCGGCTCCAGCAGGTCGTCGGCACCCATCATCGAGACGAACTCGCGCTCGGCCAGGGTGGACGCCTTGTAGGTGTTGCCGTTGGGGCCGAGCCGCTCCTCGTTGCGGACGTAGCGGATCCGCTCGTCGTTCAGGCCCTCGATGTACTCCAGCGCCCGGTTGCCCGGGTACTGGTCGTCCACCACGGTCAGCCGCCAGTCCTGCTGGTGCTGGGCCCGGATGCTGTCGATGGTGGCGAACAGGTACTCCGGGTCGCCGTAGTACGGGATGACGAAATCGACGCTCATGGCAGCGCCGCACCTCCTGGTCCTGGATCATGCTTCGGTGCCGCCCGGCCGCGGCCGCCGGGCGAGCCAAGTCAACCAGCTTCCGGCCGGTGGTCGCCGGGCGGTACCGCTGCGAACCAGTGCACGGGCCGCCGTGGTCGGCGGGCCGATACCCCGGAAGACGGTCGTGGTGGACCGCCCGGTTCAGGACGGTCTCCGGAAAGACGGATTTCCCTGTACGGCCGGAAGGGGGCCGCACCCAGCGGGTGCGACCCCCTCCTCGTGCTCGTCACCGTGCCGCGCGGGAGGCGGCCGGTCAGTGGTCGGAGCCGACCGGGGTGTCCAGGCGGTCGCTGTTGTGGCGGACGCCCTCGGTGATGGCCACGGTGCGGGCCAGGTCGGTGAGCTTCTTCTCCAGCGAGCGGAAGCGCAGGTAGGTGTTGAGGGTGAGGAAGCCCATGGCGATCACCATCAGGTAGAGCACCAGGTCGGTACCGCGGCCGACGCCGAGCGCGGTGGCCAGCTTGGTCACGCCGGACGGCCACAGGATGGCGACGACGTTGGCGATCACGAACAGCGCGAAGGCGATGCGCTTCCACGCCCGGGTGTTCGCGGCGTCCCAGCGCCGGACGAACAGGAGGGCCATGGCCACCGCGGCCACGACCAGGATCAGCTGGATCCAGAGGTGATTCATCGGCGGTTACGCTCCCGCAGCGAGATGTCGAAGAGGATGTTCACGCCGTTGATCAGGGACTGGCCCTTGGCGCGCGAGTAGTCGGTGTACAGGATGTCCACCGGGACCTCGGCGACCCGGAGGTCCGAGCCGGCGAGGAAGGAAACGATCTCCGAAGCGTGCGCCATGCCGTTCATGGTGATCTTGATCCGGCTGGCGGCCTCGCGGTTCATCACGCGCAGACCGTTGTGCGCGTCGGTGAGCTTGAGCTTGCGGGCCGTCGGGCTGACCGCGGCGGCGGTGCGCAGCACCACGCGCTTGATCCACGGCACCTGGCCGGTCTGCTCGATGAAGCGGGAGCCGAGCACGATGTCGGCCTCGCCCTCGCGCAGCAGCGCCACCATCTTCTCGACGTCCGCGGTCTGGTGCTGGCCGTCCGCGTCGAAGGTCGCGAAGTACTCTGCGCCCTCCTGCTCCAGGGCGTACTTCAGACCGGTCTGGAGCGCGGCGCCCTGCCCCAGGTTGACCGGGTGCCGCACCAGGTGGGCGCCGGTCGTCATGACGTGCTGGGCCGTGTCGTCGGTGCAGCCGTCGTCCACCACCACGATGTTCGGGAAGGTCTTGCGCGCCCCCTCCACGACCTCGGCGATCACCTGGCCTTCGTTGTAGGCAGGGATCACCAGCCAGACGTTGTCATACTCGGACACAGGTGCTCCATGCTTCGCGAACGGCACGGCGGCCCGTGCCTCGGGTCTGTCTATGGGTGATGGTCATGGCGTCGGGCCCCCGCACCTCAGGACGTCCGCAGCGGCTCTGCTGCGGACCGGTCGGACGGGACGGCGGCGGGACGGGACGGGAACGCGCGGTAGAGCGACCACAGCATCAGGACCGCGCTGACCAGCGAGCCGGCCAGGTAGGCGAGCTCCGCGCGGAGGCCGACGTCACCCGGAGCGAGCGCGACAGCCACCAATGCTACGGAACCGGCGGTCCAGCCCACCAGCTGGCGGCGGTGCTGGGCGCTCGACATCAACGCCTGGCCGAAGACCGTCGCCAGGACGTAGCAGAGCGTCCCGAACACCAGCCAGACGAAGTCCAGTGGTCCGAGCACGTCCTTCGCGTTGAACAGCAGCGGGTTGAGTCGGGAGCCGAGCACGATCACCGGCAGGCCGCCGCCGATGCACATCGCGGCGACGATCGCGGTGGTGCGGGTCAGCACCTTGCGGAACTCGGCGTGGTTGCCGGCCGCGGCGGCGCCGGAGAGCGCGGAGACCATCGAGGCCTGCAGGGCGCTGTAGGCGAACAGCGGCGCCCGGGCCATCACCACGGCCTGGCCGATCGCGAAGACCAGCGCGTCGGAGGCCTCGGAGTGCTTCGGCGAGAGCAGGCGCACGCAGACCACGGTCGCGTTGACCACCAGCTGGCTGAGCATGACCGAGGCAATCAGCAGGCCGAGGCCTCCGGTCAGCTGCTTCCAGGAGACCTCGGGCCCCGGGGTGCGGTCGGCCAGGGTGTCGCGCAGGCCGATCAGCGAGGCCAGCAGCGGGGAGACGAACAGGATCAGGCCGAAGGCCATCGCCGAGTGCAGGCCGACCGCCGCCGCCACACCGGCCAGCCCTATCCGCAGGCCGCCGTCGACCGCCAGCTGGGTGCCGTACGGGCCGAACAGCCCCAGGCCCGCCAGCGCGCCGCGGGCGACCGAGCTCACCGCGAGGCCGGCCAGGCCGCCGGCCAGCGCGACCACCAGGCTGCGGTCACCGCTGAACAACTGGTCGGCGATCGGGCGGGCGGCGACGGCCAGCACTCCGCAGACCGCGACCAGGATCGCCATGGCGAGCAGCAGCATCCGCCGCACCGCGGGCAGCGCACCGTGCCCCGCGACCTTGCGGGCGGCCACCAGTCGGGTCAGCTCCAGCTCGACCGGCTGGAAGAGCCCCCACCCCACGGACATCACGATGGTCCAGAGCATCGTCACCCTGGCCGCGCCGACGGTGCTCAGGCTGTAGCCCACGAGCGCCATGTAGACGTACGCCGAGGCTCCGAGCACGACCGTGCCACCGACCACGAGCCGCGCCCCCGGGGGAAGCACCCCAAGCAGCTTGGCGATCGGGTTCTTCATCACATGACCACCGATTCACCGGCCGGCCATGCCACACGTCCACGCACGAGGCCGACCGGGCCGTGCGATTGCTGTGAATAGTAGCGGGTCGGCGTAAACGCTCAGTGCACGCGCGTGCCCCGCCGGTCGTCCTGTCAGACCCCGGGGAAGGTGCGGCCCCAGGGCTGCGTCCAGAGCATCTCCGGGTCGCTCAGCACGGTGGCCTTCACCTCCTGCTTCGCCAGGTCGCGCTTGATCCGGTCACCCACCGCACGGTCCGCGGTCAGGATGGTCACCGGCGGGTGCGGGGCCGGGAGCATGTCGATCGCGCCCTTGAGCCGGCCGAAGGAGCGCTGGTAGTCCTCCTCCTTGACCTGGGGACCGCCGATGTCCACCCAGTGCATCTCGTACAGCGCCTTCATGTCACCGCCGCGCCGGTTCAGCAGCGAGGCGAGCCAGGTGGCCTTGAGGTTCTTGTAGTCGTCGTTGGAGACGAGGGCGATCACCGGGCCACCCGTGCCGCGCAGCGGGGCCAGCGCCTCGACGCCCTTGGGGCCCATGTCACTCTCGAACTCGCCGCGGCCCCAGGCCACCAGCGGGTTGCCGGACCAGGCGGACGGGTTGTCCTTGGTGGCCAGGAAGCCCCACTGCACGTTGGCGAACATGCTGAGCGCGGCGGCGACGGCCAGCCCGGAGAGGGCGAGCTCGCCCAGGCGCCGCGGCAGTGCCCGGCTGGTGCCCCGGTACGGCGTCTGCAGCATGACGCCGACGGCGCCGACCGAGATCAGCGCGACCACGACGCCCACGGCCGTCATCTTGTGGAAGTAGTAGGAGTACCGGCCGATGCTGTGCAGCTGGTAGGCGGCGAAGGCGCTGAGCACCGCGCCGGTGCCCAGCAGCACCGCCAGGTGGGCCTGGCCGGTGGCCGTGCGGCGACTGCGCGGCATGGCCGCCGCCAACAGACCGAGCAGGCCGCCGCCGATGAGTACCGAGCGGTCCGCCCCGACGCTCGGGCCGTTCATGTTCGAGGCGCTCGCGACGTCCAGGTTGCCCATGACCGACAGGACGCTCGGCAGCGCGGCCACGCCCAGCGCGCACAGCAGCGCGCCGAGCGTCCACCACCAGTACCCGGCGAACTTGCGCCGGTGCGCCACCAGCGCGCCCAGCAGGGCCACGCCGACGAACGCGCCGTAGATGTTGTACGTGAAGGTCACGGTGATCAGCCCGGCCGAGGCGGCCAGCACGAACTCGGTGCGGCCCATCGCCGGCCGGACCAGCACCGCCAGGGAGAGCGCGATCAGCAGCAGGCCGATGAAGGTCGAGTCGAAGCCGTGGACCAGGAGGTCCATGTAGTTGCTGGCGAACATGATCGAGCCGACGGTCGCGCACACCGCCGCCGCCCGCCAGCCCCGCAGCCGCGGGCCGCCGATCCACCGTGCCGCCCAGACCAGCGCGGTGCAGAACAGCGCGTACGCCACGAGCAGGTACAGGAAGTACCGGTTCATGGTCTGGAGCATGTCGCCGGGGTTCGCGGCGGAGTGGACGAGCGTGTCCGTCCAGGCCAGCAGGAAGTGCGAGCCCTGCGGATAGGTCACCTCGGACGGCGGCATGAGGTAGGCCTTGGCCGCGTCCTGGTGGAAGAAGTTGAAACCGCCCACGCCCTCGATGGCGGAGAAGAAGGAGAAGTGCGAGAGCCGGTCCTCCGACGTCGCGAAGAACGCGACCCGCTCGGCCGCCGTCGCACCGGCGACCGGGTGGTAGAGGTAGTGCCAGAGCCCGCCGAAGGTGCCCACCACCAGCAGGTCGGACCAGCGGAAGCGCAGCGGCAGCCGCGGGGCGCGCCGGGCGGCCCAGGCGGCCACCGTCAGCACGCTGAACATGGTGCCGGTGGTGGCGACCGGGGACAGGCCCCAGGGCCAGAGCGAGAAGACCAGGCCGAGGGTCAGCACGCCGCCGAACAGGATCAGCGCGGCGACGAAGAGCCGGTCGAGCAGCACCCCGCCGACCCGGATCACGGAGGCCGTCGCGACCAGCAGCAGCGGCAGCAGCAGGATGCCCAGATGGAGCGTGACCAGACCGGTCGGCACCAGCCAGGACAGCGCGAGTCCGCCGGCCAGCACGAGCGGGTTGCGGCTCGCCCGCCCGCCGGCCGGCCCCGGTGGCACGGTCGGTCGCTGGATCCCGCTGTCGGGCGAGCTGTGTACGGTCGACACGGTGCCGTGCCCCTCCGGTTCAGTCCTGCCGCCCGTCTCCCCCTACCGGGTCCGGACTTCATCTACCGTCTGCGCGGGCAGGCTACGAGGGCCCAGCATACCGAGGGCGCGATCACCCGGAGCGGCCCAGGGGCGCGAACGGACCGTCCACCAACGGTCGGGGTTTCAGGACCCGGACGGTCCGGACTCCCGGCCGCGGAACACCCAGACCTTCAACAGCACGAACCTGGCCACCGTGGCCAGCCCGTTGGCGAGGATCAGCCCGCCGACCTCCACCGGCCTGGAGGCGTGCGGCACCACCCGGTCCAGCAGGGCGAGCACCCCGGAGCTGAGGCCGAGCCCGATCAGGAAGGCCACCGCGCCCTGCAGCTGGTGGCGGACCATGCCCTGGGAGCCGACCACCCCGAAGGTGAAGCGGCGGTTGGCCGCCGTGTTGGCCACCGCGCTGACGGCCAGGGCGATCAGGTTGGCCGTCTGCGGGTCGGTGAACCACCGCGCGACGACGAACAGCCCCAGGTAGAAGACGGTGCTCAGGACGCCGATGACCAGGAAGGACGGCAGCTGGCGGCGCGGCCCCGGGGTGGGAGCGGCGGGTTCGCCGGTCAGTGTCACCGGCCCCGGCCCCGCTCGTCGTCCTCGGCCGAGTCGTAACCGACGAAGTAGGTCGGACGGGCCTGCACCGCGGAGTAGATCCGGCCGACGTACTCCCCCAGCAGCCCGACGCAGATCAGCTGCACGCCGCCGAGGAACAGCATCCCGATGAACAGCGAGGACCAGCCGGGCACCGTCGACCCGAGCGCGTACGCGACGGTGGCGTGGATCGCCAGCCCTATGCAGACCACGAAGCTGACCAGGCCGAGGTAGGTGGCCAGCCGCAGCGGGGCGGCGGAGAAGTTGGTGATGCTGTCCAGCGCGAGCCGCACCATCTTGGACAGCGGGTAGTGGGTGCCGCCGGCCACCCGCTCCTCGCGGACATAGACCACCTCGCCGCTGGGGAAGCCGAGCCACGGCACCAGCAGCCGGTAGACCGGCTGGTGCTCGGGCAGCTGCTTGAGGGCGTCCACCGCGTTGCGGCTGAGCAGCCGGAAGTCGCCGGCCTGGTTGGGCATCCGCTTGCCGACCAGCTTGCGCATCAGCCAGTAGTAGGCGCCGGCCGTCCGGCGCTTGAACGCGGTGTCGGTGCCGCGGTCCCCGCGTACCCCGTAGACCACGTCGAGGCCCTGCTCGCGGGCCAGTTCGAGCATCTCGGGGATCTTCTCCGGCGGGTCCTGGAGGTCGGCGTCGATGCTGACCACGTAGTCGCCGAGCGCCCGGTGGATGCCCGCGGTGAGCGCGGCCTGGTGGCCGGAGTTGCGGGCGAAGCGGACGATGCGGAACTCCGGCCAGTCCTGCCGGATCTTCTGCATCAGCACGGGTGTGGCGTCCCGGCTGCCGTCGTCCACTCCGACGACCTCGTAGTCGATGCCCAGGCCGTCCAGGATCGGACGCAGCCGCTCGACGGTCAGCGGGAGCGCCTCCTGCTCGTTGTAGATCGGCATCACGACCGACAACAGCGGTGCCGTAGACATGCGTTGGGTCCCACTTTCCGCGACGGCGGGGGCTGGATGGTCAGCCGACCATAACAGTCGGCCATGAGCTGCCCGTGAGAGCGAGTGCGCCCAGGTGAGCGCCGGGTTGGACGCCGAAGGGCCCCACGCACCGCGAGGTGCGTGGGGCCCTTCGGACGAGCCTGACGGGGCAGGCAGGTCAGAGCGTCGAATTACTTGACGATCTTGGTGACCTGGCCGGCGCCGACGGTACGGCCACCCTCACGGATGGCGAACTTCAGGCCCTCCTCCATGGCGACGGGCTGGATCAGCGCGACGGTCATGGCGGTGTTGTCGCCCGGCATGACCATCTCGGTGCCCTCGGGGAGGGTCACGACGCCGGTCACGTCCGTGGTACGGAAGTAGAACTGCGGGCGGTAGTTGTTGAAGAACGGGGTGTGGCGGCCACCCTCGTCCTTCGACAGGATGTAGGCCTGGGCCTCGAAGTCGGTGTGCGGGGTAACCGAACCCGGCTTGATGATGACCTGGCCGCGCTCGACGTCCTCGCGCTTGATGCCACGGAGCAGCAGACCGACGTTCTCACCGGCCTGGCCCTCGTCGAGCAGCTTGCGGAACATCTCGATGCCGGTGACCGTGGTGGTGGTCTTCTCGGTCTTGATGCCGATGATGTCGACGGTCTCGTTGACCTTGAGGATGCCGCGCTCGATACGACCGGTGACGACGGTGCCACGACCGGTGATCGTGAAGACGTCCTCGATCGGCATCAGGAACGGCTGGTCCACGGCGCGGGCCGGGGTGGGGATGTTCTCGTCGACCGCGTGCATGAGGCCGAGGAGCTTCTCGCCCCACTCCTTGTCGCCCTCGAGGGCCTTCAGGGCGGAGACGCGGACGACCGGCAGGTCGTCGCCCGGGAACTCGTACTCCGAGAGGAGCTCGCGGACCTCGAGCTCGACGAGCTCCAGGATCTCCTCGTCGTCCACCATGTCGGCCTTGTTCAGGGCGACGACGATGTACGGAACGCCGACCTGGCGGGCCAGGAGGACGTGCTCCTTGGTCTGCGGCATCGGGCCGTCGGTGGCGGCGACCACCAGGATGGCGCCGTCCATCTGGGCGGCACCGGTGATCATGTTCTTGATGTAGTCAGCGTGACCCGGGCAGTCGACGTGGGCGTAGTGACGCGCCTCGGTCTGGTACTCGACGTGCGCGATCGAGATGGTGATACCGCGCTGACGCTCCTCCGGGGCCTTGTCGATCTGGTCGAACGGCGTGAAGGGGTTGATCTCCGGGTACGCGTCGTGCAGCACCTTGGTGATGGCCGCGGTCAGCGTGGTCTTGCCGTGGTCGATGTGACCGATGGTGCCGATGTTGACGTGGGGCTTCGTCCGCTCGAACTTCGCCTTGGCCACTGAGTCCTCCTGAGGACAGTTCCTGTACGCCGTGCTGACGTCAGTTGGTCTTTGATACGGGCCCGGCCCGGGTGCCCGGGGCACCTCGCGCCGTCCCGTGGGTGGGGGGCCGGAGGGCCCGGGAGGATCCGGACGGATCCTCCCGGGTCGCCTCCTAATAGCCTAAGGGGTGTGAATCATCCCGAATATCGGGACGTCACTCGCCCTTCGACTTGGCGATGATCTCCTCAGCCACGGCCTTGGGGACCTCGGCGTACGAGTCGAACTGCATCGAGTAGCTCGCGCGACCAGAGGTCTTGCTGCGCAGGTCACCGACGTAGCCGAACATCTCGGAGAGGGGCACCAGCGCCGTGACGACGCGGGCACCGTGACGCTCGTCCATGGACCGGATCTGGCCACGGCGAGAGTTGATGTCGCCGATCACGTCGCCCATGTAGTCCTCGGGCGTGGTGACCTCGACGGCCATCATCGGCTCGAGGAGGACCGGCTTGGCCTTCCGCGCGCCTTCCTTGAAGGCCATCGAACCGGCGATCTTGAACGCGAGCTCGGAGGAGTCGACGTCGTGCGACTGGCCGTCGAGCAGCTTCACGCGGACGCCCTGGAGCGGGTAGCCGGCGAGGACACCGAACTCCATGGCCTCCTGGCAACCGGCGTCGACCGACGGGATGTACTCGCGCGGGACGCGGCCACCGGTGACCAGGTTGACGAACTCGTAGCCCTCGGCCTGCTCGAGCGGCTCGATCGCGATCTGCACCTTGGCGAACTGACCGGAACCACCGGTCTGCTTCTTGTGGGTGTAGTCGATGCGCTCGACGGCCTGACGGATCGTCTCGCGGTACGCGACCTGCGGCTTGCCGACGTTGGCCTCGACCTTGAACTCACGGCGCATACGGTCGACGAGCACCTCGAGGTGCAGCTCGCCCATACCCGCGATGATGGTCTGGCCGGTCTCCTCGTCCGTGTTGACCTGGAAGGACGGGTCCTCCTCGGCGAGACGCTGGATGGCGACACCCAGCTTCTCCTGGTCACCCTTGGACTTGGGCTCGATGGCGACGCGGATGACCGGGGCCGGGAAGTCCATGGACTCCAGGATGACCGGGTTCTTCTCGTCGGCCAGCGTCTCACCGGTGGTGGTCTGCTTCAGGCCCATGACGGCGACGATGTCGCCGGCGCCCACCGACTCGATCTCCTCACGCTTGTTCGCGTGCATGCGGTAGATCTTGCCGATGCGCTCCTTCTTGCCCTTGACGGCGTTCAGCACCGAGGTGCCGGACTCCAGGCGGCCGGAGTAGATCCGGACGAAGGTGAGCTTGCCCAGGTGCGGGTCGGACATGATCTTGAACGCCAGCGCGGCCAGCGGCTCGTCGTCCGAGGCCTTGCGGGAGATCTTGGTGTCCGGGTCGTTGGGCTTGGTGCCCTCGATGGACTCGATGTCCAGCGGCGACGGCAGGTACTTGACGACCGCGTCGAGCAGGGGCTGAACGCCCTTGTTCTTGAAGGCGGTGCCGCAGAAGATCGGGGTGAAGTCCGAGTTCAGGGTGCCCTTGCGGATCGCGTCCTGCAGCAGCTCGACCGGGATCTCGGCCTCTTCGAGGGCGAGCTCCATGATCTCGTCGCTGACGTTCGACACGGTGTCGATCAGCTGGGTGCGGTACTCGTCCGCCTGCTCCTGCAGCTCGGCCGGGATGTCGACGACGTCGTACATCTCGCCCTTGGCGGCCTCGGCCGACCAGACCAGAGCCTTCATGCGGACCAGGTCGACGACGCCCTGGAAGTCCGCCTCGGCACCGATCGGCAGCTGCATCACCAGCGGGGTGGCGCCGAGGCGCTCCACGATGGTGTCGACGCAGAAGAAGAAGTTCGCGCCCGTGCGGTCCAGCTTGTTGATGAAGCAGATCCGCGGGACGCCGTAGCGGTCAGCCTGCCGCCACACGGTCTCGGACTGGGGCTCGACACCGGCGACACCGTCGAACACCGTGACGGCACCGTCGAGGACGCGCAGCGAGCGCTCCACCTCGACGGTGAAGTCGACGTGACCCGGGGTGTCGATGATGTTGATGGTGTTGTCGACGCCGTCGACCGTCCAGTGGCAGGTCGTCGCGGCCGACGTGATCGTGATGCCGCGCTCCTGCTCCTGCTCCATCCAGTCCATGGTGGCAGCGCCGTCGTGGACTTCACCGATCTTGTACGAGACACCGGTGTAGAACAGGATCCGCTCGGTGGTGGTGGTCTTGCCCGCGTCGATGTGCGCCATGATCCCGATGTTGCGGACCCTGGCGAGGTCAAGGGAGGTTGCAGCCATGGTGGCTCGTTCTCTCTCTGTCTAGTGACGGGGTACGGACTACCAGCGGTAGTGCGCGAAGGCCTTGTTGGACTCGGCCATCTTGTGGGTGTCCTCGCGACGCTTCACGGAAGCGCCCAGGCCGTTGCTGGCGTCGAGGATCTCGTTCATCAGGCGCTCGGTCATGGTCTTCTCGCGACGGGCGCGCGAGTAACCGACCATCCAGCGCAGCGCCAGGGTGCTGGCGCGGCCCGGACGGACCTCGACCGGAACCTGGTAGGTCGCGCCACCGACACGGCGGGACTTGACCTCGAGGGCCGGCTTGACGTTCTCCAGCGCACGCTTCAGCGTGACGACCGGGTCCGAGCCGGTCTTCTCACGGACGCCCTCGAGGGCGCCGTACACGATCCGCTCGGCGGTGGAGCGCTTGCCGTGCAGCAGGATCTTGTTGACCAGCTGGGTGACGACCGGGGAGCCGTAGACCGGGTCGATGATGACCGGGCGCTTCGGGGCGGGGCCCTTACGAGGCATTCTTACTTCTCCTTCTTGGCGCCGTAGCGGCTGCGGGCCTGCTTGCGGTTCTTGACACCCTGGGTGTCGAGCGAACCGCGGATGATCTTGTAGCGGACACCAGGAAGGTCCTTCACACGACCACCGCGAACCAGCACGATGGAGTGCTCCTGCAGGTTGTGGCCCTCGCCCGGGATGTAAGCGGTGACCTCGATCCCGCTGGTGAGGCGCACACGGGCGACCTTGCGGAGAGCCGAGTTCGGCTTCTTCGGGGTGGTCGTGTACACACGCGTGCAGACCCCACGGCGCTGCGGGGAACCCTTCAGCGCGGGAGTCTTGTTCTTCTCGACCTTGTCCTGCCGGCCCTTTCGGACCAGCTGCTGGATCGTAGGCACCGTTTCTCCGTTTTCTGTGTGCCAAGGCTTGGTGGAACTAACCTGCGGTGTCTCCCTCGCACACGACCCCGTGGTCGACCCACGCGGTCGGGTGTGTTGGGCTCTTCCGTCACGGAATCCCATGGCTGATGTACAGCGACGGCGCTCTACGCGCGGTGCGCTGGAGGGCGCTCCGGCTCGGCGCGGCGACCGGTGTGCATGCACGCACAAGGACCCGGGGACACCCCAGGCACAAGGTCAGAGCGTACCTAGCGCATGGGGCTCGGTCAAAACAAATGCAACGCCGCAGGTCGCGGCCTCCGCCCGGGTGTCGCCCCGGTGTCCCGTACGCGACCGGCCGGTGTCGGACCGCCCTCCACCCGCTCTACCACAGTCGCCGGGTGCCCGCCAGCGGAGCGGCGGACGGGGCGGCGGCGGGAGCAGCGGACGCTACGCGATGGCCAGCAAGAACATCAGGGACCAGAAGGCGGCGCCCAGGTAGCCGAGCACCAGGCCGAGGACGGCCGCCCAGTCGCCGTCCATGTTGCGCTCGCGGATCTGGGACCGGGCGGTGTGGCCGGTGATCAGCGCGGGCACCACCGGCAGCACCAGGAAGCCGGTGAGGCCGCACACCAGGGAGACCACCGCCAGCACGTTGGTGGGCCGGGCCTGCGGTACCGGCGGCGGCACCAGGAAGGTCGCCGGAACCGCCTGCGCGGACTGCAGCGGCGCCGCCATCGGCCCGCTCGGCAGGTCCGCCACCAGCGCGGCCAGTTCGCCGTAGGTCACCGCCCGGGCCGCGGCCTCGTGGCGCTGCTCGTACTCCTGGACGGACAGCCGCCCCTCCGCGAACCCGGCCTTCAGCACGTCCACCGTCCGGTCCCGGTCCGCGTGGCTCGCCCGCATCGCCGCCTGAGGCGGCGGACCGGACTGCCAGCCGGCGGCCTGCCGATGGGCAGGACCGGGCTCACCCCACGGTTGAACGGACATCCGCCACCTCCCCGGCAGCGCGGCACCCCGCGCGCTCACTGCTCCTCATAGTGCAGGACGAACAAGGGAACTGAGTAGTTGCGGGATCGGACCGGCGGCCACGCTCAGGGGATGCTCAAAGCGGGCGACAGCCCGTTCGGGCAGTGCCAGGCTGGGCCCGGAGCGTCCGTTCGACCACCCGTTCGTCCACCCACGACCACAGACAGAAGGCCGCCATGCAGGCGTCAGCACCGTCGCCCTCCGAACCCGCCCCCTCGGCCGTCAGCATCCAGGAGCTGTGGAAGCACTTCGGCAGCCAGGCCGCCGTGGCCGGGCTCAGCCTGGAACTGCCCGCCGGGGCGTTCATCGGCCTGGTCGGGCCGAACGGCGCGGGCAAGACCACCACGCTGTCCATGGTCACCGGCCTGCTCCGGCCCGACCAGGGCACCGTGCTGGTGCACGGCACCGACGTGTGGGCCGACCCGGTCACGGTCAAGGCCCGGATCGGCATCCTCCCCGAGGGCCTGCGGATGTTCGAGCGGCTCAGCGGGCGCGAACTGCTCCAGTACACCGGCCGCCTGCGCGGGCTGCCCGCCACCGAGGTGGACCGCCGCACCGAGGAGCTGCTGGCCGTCCTGGACCTCGCCCGGGACGCCGACAAGCTGGTCGCCGACTACTCCACCGGCATGCGCAAGAAGGTCGGCCTGGCCGCCGCACTGCTGCACAACCCCGACGTGCTGTTCCTGGACGAGCCCTTCGAGGGCGTCGACCCGGTCTCCGCCCAGACCATCCGCGGCGTGCTCAAGCGGTACGCGGCGGCCGGCTCCACGGTGGTCTTCTCCAGCCACGTGATGGAACTGGTCGAGCAGCTCTGCGACTGGGTCGCCGTGGTCAACGCGGGCCGGGTGATCGCCCAGGGGCCGCTGGACTCCGTCCGCGGCGGGCGCAGCCTGCACGAGGCCTTCCTGGAGCTGATCGGCGTCCGCGAGGACGACGGCCAGGCGCTCGGCTGGCTCGGCGGCGGGCACTCCGGGAGCGCCCGGTGACCGGGGCGGCGGTGCCCGACGGGCGCACGGTGCCCGACGGGCGCACGGTGGTGCGCGGCCTGGTCGCGCTCAAGCTGCGGCTGCTGCGCAACGGGCTGCGCCGCAGCCCCGGCCGGACCGCGGTGTACGTCGTCGGCGGTGTCCTCGGCCTGGTCGTCGCGGGCTTCACGGCCCTCGGCATGGCGGTGCTCAACGGGCGCTACGCCGGGTCCGGGGACACCGGGGTGGTGCTGCTCGGCGTGCTCACCCTGGGCTGGGCGGCGCTGCCGCTGTTCCTGTTCTCCAGCGACGAGAGCGCCGACCCGACCAGGCTCACCATGCTGCCGCTGCGGCCCGGCCCGCTGCTGCGCGGCTCACTGCTGGCCTCGCTGATCGGGCCCGGTCCGCTGATCAGCCTGGTGCTGGTGACCGGCGCGGTGCTGTCCGGCGCGGTGGGCGGCTCCTCGGCCGCGGCCGCGGTGGTCGGGGTGCCGCTCGCGCTGCTCTGCCTGGTCACGCTCTCCCGTGCGGTCGCGGCCGGGAACGCCCGGATGCTCTCCAGCCGGCGCGGCAAGGACTTCGCGATCTTCGGCGGGCTGGCCTTCGCCCTGCTCGTCCAGGCCGCCAACGTCGGCTCGCAGAGCATCTTCGGCCGGCAGCACGGCAAGGACATCGACCTCAGCCCGCTGAGGCCGATCGCCGCGGTGCTGCGCTGGATCCCGCCGATCAGCGCGGCGGACGCCCCGCGCACCGTCGGCGAGGGCCACTACGCGTTCGGGCTGCTCCAGCTGGCCGCGGCCGGCGCGCTGCTCGTCCTGCTGCTGCGCTGGTGGCGCGGCAGCCTGCAGGAGCTGATGGTCACCGCCGACGCCTCCACCGTGGAGGTGGCGCGCGGGGTGCAGAACACCGGCGGCTGGCGCTTCCTGCCCGAGGGCCGTACCGGCGCGGTGATGCAGCGCCACCTGCGGTACGCCTGGCGCGAGCCGCGGGCCAAGGCCGCGCTGTTCACCAGCGTCGGGATGACGCTGGTGATCTGCGTGCTGTCGGTGATCCAGGGCTGGTCGAGCGTCTACCTGCTGGCGATGACCGGGACCTTCCTCGGACTGCAGATGCTCAACCTGTTCGGCATGGACGGCTCGGCGTTCTGGATGGTCGCCGCCACCCTGCGCACCCCGGCCGATGCCCGGGACGAGCTGCGCGGCCGGGCGTACGCGGTGCTGTCGTACGCCGTCCCGGTCGCGGTGGTGCTCGGGCTGGTGCTGGCCGCCGTCACCGGCGACTGGGCCGGACTGCCGTCCGCGGTCGGCCTGGCGGTGGCGGTGCTCGGCTGCGGCATCGCGCTCGGCTCGGTGTTCAGCGTGCTGGCGCCCTACACCATGCCGGCCGACAGCAATCCGATGCGCAACGCCGCCCCCGGGCAGGGCGGGCTGATCCTGCTCAACCAGTTCGGCTCGATGATCGGTGTCGCGGTGCTCGCCCTGCCGGTCGGCGGCTACCTGTTCTGGGCGCTCGCTTCGGACGGACCGACCTGGCCGCTGCTGCTGCTCGGCCCGCTGTACGGCGGCCTGGTCGCCACCCTGGGCATCCGGCTGGCGGCCGCCCGGCTGCTGGAGCGGATCCCGGAGATCATGGCCAAGGCCATCGAACGGTAGGTCCTGCTCCCGGGCCGCCCGCCCGGCCCCTCCGGCATCATGGGCCGGAGGGGCCGAACCGTCGAGGAGAGCAGGGACACACCGTGGGCAAGCGCGCGCAGCAGGGCGACGGGAACGCCGGGCCGCTGCTGGAGCAGGCGGTGCGGTCGGTGCTCACCGCCCCCGAGGAGGGGCTGGACCTCGCCCTGGACACCGGGGCCTCGCTGCTGGCCGCCTCGGCCGGGCAGTGGCCGGCGGTCAGCCGGGCGCTGCTGGGGTACGCGGACACCGCGGTGGGCCGCTGCTGGTCGGCCGGGTGGCGCCCGGCGGACCTGGTGCGGGTGGTGCGGCGCGGGCTGAAGCCGGTCCACCTGGCGCTCGCGGTGGACCTGATTGCCGCCGAGGCCCGCCGCCACCCCGCCGCGGGCCTGGACCGGCGTTGGCAGGAGCAGCTGCGCGAGCTGGAGGCCGAGGTGTGGTGGCCGTCCGACGAGCAGTACCTCGGGGCCTTCGCCCAACGGCACCGGCTGGACCGCTTCGCGCTCGCCACCGCCGTCCTGGAGCTGCTGCGCAGCTGGGGCCGGCTGCCCCCGATCGCGCCGGTCGGCCCCGCGCCCGGCGCGTCCACGGCGGCGCGTCGCCCCACCGGTCCGGTGACCGGCGAGCCGCGGATGCTGGCCCGGATCCGGGCGCTGCTGGCCAAGGCCGAGTCCACCGAGTACCCGGAGGAGGCCGAGGCGCTGACCGCCAAGGCCCAGCAGCTGATGGCCCAGCACAGCATCGACGAGGCGCTGGTGGCCGCCGCCGCGGCCGACCGGAACACCCCGGCGGCGCTGCGGATCGGCGTGGACAACCCGTACGAGGGCCCCAAGACGATGCTGCTGGACGCCGTCGCGGCGGCGAACCGGTGCCGCGTGGTGTGGGCGAAGGAGTTCGGCTTCTGCACCGTGATCGGCTTCGACGGCGACCTGGACGGTGTCGAACTGCTCTACACCTCGCTGCTGGTGCAGGCCACCCACGCGCTCAACAAGGCCGGCTCCGGCAAGGACTCGCGCAGCAAGGCGTTCCGGCAGTCCTTCCTGGTCGCGTACGCGGCGCGGATCCGCGAACGGCTGACCGCCGCCACCGAACGGACCACCACCGCCGCCGCGGCCGGCCGCCACCTGCGCGAGGACGGCACCGAGGAGCAGCTGCTGCCCGACGCACGGCTGCTGCCCGCACTGGCCGCCCGCTCGGCGGCGGTGGACGAGGAGGTCGGCCGGCTGTTCCCGAAGCTGGTCTCGCAGCGGGTCCGGGTCAGCGACGGCGAGGGCTGGGCCGCCGGGCGGGCCGCGGCCGACCGCGCCGCCCTGCACGGGCGGGGCGAGATCCACAACTGACGGCCCGCCTGATAGAAACGACCCGCCACGAACGAAGGGGGATTCGACTTGACTCCTCCCCCCGCTCGGGGGCGGGGGATTCCTGGCTCACGCTGCCGCGACGTCCGGCGGACGCTGTGGTCTTCCACGATCGACACCAACCGGGTTGAGACCAGCCCGGACGAGCATCACACGCGCGGAGTTCTTGTCCCTGGGGGACGAGACTCCGCACGCGGTGCACGTATAGATCCGTTCGGAGAGGGGGAGGCGGTGCTTAGCTCTCACACCGCAGTGCGCGCAGTCCATCGTGGTGTGCGCGGGGTTGACCAGGTAAACGGTCCGACCGTGCTTGCGGGCCTGCCCGACCAGCGCCGCTTTGGTCGCGCCGATGGCGGCGTCGGCGGCCTTGCGGGCCATCGTGGTACGGCCGAGGAACGTCGGCCGGAAGTCCTCCACTGCCAGCGCCTTGGCGCGGGACTTCGCGAAGTCCCGGACGGTCTGCTGCTGCGGGACCGACGCCCCCTCACGCAGCCACGTCATCGCCCCGCGCGCCTGCGTCAGGAGCTTGTCCAAGTCGGCCGGTCCGCAGCTGCGCTTCGCCTCCGGATCGGCCCGGTTGTGCGGGTGGACCTTACGCGACATGTGCACGCATTCGTTCCACACCCACCGGCACCTACCCCACTCCGCACCCAGCAGCACGGACGCGGTCGACGACACACGCAGGCGGTAGGTGTACCGGGTGTGCCCGGCGTCCTCCGCAACCTGCCGCATCGTCATGACCCACAAGCTAGCCGACCCCACTGACAACGAGAGGGATCAGTACAGATGCGCAGAGAACTCCACCGCTTCGCAGCTCCGCTCCAAGCACCCGTTCCCCTCCCAGCTGAAGCCGGGAGCACCCTGGGAGAAATCCGGTGACGGAGTCGGCGGCGGAGTCGGGATACCGGGACCGGGTGCGCGGTGCGCTGCTCGGCGGCGCCATCGGTGACGCGCTGGGCTGGCCGGTGGAGTTCCAGCAACTGCACCAGATCCAGGACCGGTTCGGGCCTCAGGGCGTGACCTCGCTGCCGGCCGGGAGCGGCCCGGTCGAGGTCACCGACGACACCCAGATGACGCTGTTCACCGCCGAGGGCCTGATCCGCGGCTTCGTCCGCGGCTGGACGGGCGGCGGCGGCTCGGTGCCGGAGGCGGTGCACGGCGCGTACCGGCGCTGGCTGCGGACCCAGTACCAGAGCGCGCCGGACACCGAGCCGCAGCCCCGCCCGTACGACGGCTGGCTGCTGAGCCGGTCGTTCCTGTACGCGCGGCGGGCGCCGGGCAACGCCTGCCTGAGCGGGGTGTCCGAGCACCCGGAGTTCGAGGCGCCGTCCGCGATCGGACGGCCCGGGCCGATCAACCCGGGCTCCAAGGGCTGCGGCACGGTGATGCGCTCGGCGCCGTTCGGGCTGGCCCGGCTCGGCGTGGAGCAGTCCTTCGGGCTGGCCGTGCAGTGCGCCCAGCTCACCCACGGGCACCCGACCGGCTACCTCGCGGCCGGCGCCTTCGCGGCACTGGTCGAGCGGCTGGCGGCCGGGACCGAGCCGTGGGCGGCGGTCGGTGAGACGGTGGAGCAGATCCGCGAGCTGCCGAGCTCCAAGGAGACCGTCCAGGCACTGGCCCGGGCGGTGCGGCTGGCCCAGGAGGCCGAGCCGGTGGCGGAGACGGTGGAGCGGGTCGGGCTCGGCTGGATCGCCGAGGAGTGCCTGGCCATCGCCGTGTACTCGCTGCTGGCGGCCACCCTCGACCCCGACCCGGTGCGCACCGCGCTGCTGCTGTCGGTCAACCACTCCGGGGACAGCGACTCCGCCGGCGCGGTCTGCGGCAACCTGGTCGGGGCCGCGTACGGCGCCTCGGCCCTGCCCGGCGAGTGGGTGCGGGCGATCGAGGGCCGGGCCGAGCTGCTGACGGTCGCGGACGACCTGCTGGTGCTGTTCGGCAGCCGCGACCCGGCCCACCCGGCGCTCGGCGGGCGCTACCCGGCCTGGTGAACAGCCTCGTGAGCGGCCCTACTTCGCCTGCGGGTCGGTGACCTGGCCGAGGAACAGCGGCCGGCCGGTGGAGGTGTCACGGACCAGGAACAGGAACGGCCGGTCGATGTGCAGCTGGGCGGGATCGCGCGGAGCGGGCGCCGCCCCGGCGACGATCCCGACGCCGCTGCCGGCCGCCGCGACCGTGCCCTCCTCGTCGACCTGGACGGTGGCCTTCTGGACGACCGTGCTGACGGCGAGCGGCTCCTTGGCGATGCCGCTGAGGTCGGCGTGGTCGAAGACCGAGTGGACGCCGAGCGAACGCAGCGCGGGGGTGAGCTCGTTGGACGTGTCGAAGTGGAAGCGCGGCAGCTGCAGGTCGACGGGCCGCTCGGCGAGGGCGCCGAGGATCCGGTCGAGCTGGGGCTGGTCCAGTCCCTTGGTGAAGGCCGCGAAGCCGCCCTGCGCGGGGACGATCAGGTCCATCGCCAGGTTGCCGTCCGCGTAAGGGAGTTCGACGGCCTGCCAGGGCTCTCCGACGATCCCGCCGGAGCCGTCGGCGTACTTGAACCCGCCGGTCTGGCTCATCGTCGAGACGTTCGACACGGTGCCGTCGAGCTTGTGGAACGGGCGGTCTTCGGTGTTCGAGGACTTGAACTCGGAGGCCCACTTGGCCTTGAGGTAGAGCGCGTCGGTGAGGACCAGCCGGGTGTCCGGGTTGATCGTCTTCGGGGCGAAGAGGTCCTTGACCCGGCCCTCGGTGGCCTTCTCCACGGCCGCGTTGACCGCCTTGCGGCTGCCTTCGGGGTCCTTCTTGAAGTCGGTGGTGTGCACCCCGGCGTCGAAGGCGGCCGCGAGCGTGGCCAGGTAGTCGGGCTCGACCGGGAAGCCCTGCTGCGTCCAGACCTCGTCGGCCTGGTGCAGGGTGAGCCGGTCGCTGTTCTTCGTCCGCTGGTCGAGCGCGCCGACGGCGAGCGCGTACTGCTTCGGGTCGAGTCCGGTGTGCAGGGCCTTGGCGAGTTCGTCGGCGGTCGCGCCGCGCGCCCCGGGCATCAGCATCCCGAGCACGGTGGCCAGCCCGACGGGCGAGACCACCGTGTTGCGCCCGGCACCGTCCGGCGTCGTGGTGAGAGCGTGCAGGAGGTCGAGCCCGAAGGCGTCGGTGGCCTTGGCGGTGGCGGCCACCTGGGCCGGGTCCACGGCGGGCCGGCTGGCCGGCGCGGAGGCCTTCAGCTCGGTGCCGGTGGCGGCCCCGGTGCTGCCGCAGCCGCTGAGCAGCGGCGCGGCGAGCACGGCGGCGAGGAGCACGGCGGCGCGACGACGGTTTCCGGTGCGGCTGTTCGTCATGGCCCTTCGACGCGGCACCCCGCGATCGGGTTCCGCCTCGGCTACCGAACCACAGGAATCTGACCGCTTCGCCAGTCATCGAGCCGCTTACGGATGCTGGTGACCATGGGTAGCGCGTCCACCTCGTCCGGGTGGAACCAGGCGACTTCGAAGGACTCGTCCGAGGTCCGGAGGGCGCCACCGACAGCCCGTCCCAGGAGACAGATGGATCGTTTGGGCTCTGATGGGCCCGGAAGGTGGTACACGATGAGGCTCGTGGATGCGTCCGTGGAGGCTGCGCCGCACCCGTTTCCCGTAGTGGTGGAGGTCAAGGGGCTCACGGGGCCCGCGCAATTCTCCAAGCTCTCGGACGCGCTGTCGGCGCTCCTCGCCTCGCTGCGGGCGCTGCCGCTCACCGTCGAGCAACTCGACTACTGTTCGGGCCGGACTCCGCGCAGCGCATCGGCCACCGGCTCGCGACGTACGGCGAGGTGCGGTCGCTGGCGTTCCTCGGCCTGACGCCCCACCTGGTCAAGCTGTACCCGGCCGACCCCGGATCACCCCAGTGAAGCGGTGCCGCCGGCGGCCCGGCGGCGCTGTTCCGGCGGATCTTCGGCCGCGAGACCGGGCCTTGACCACTCAGTCCCAGAGGGCGCCGAACTCAAGCAGTTCGTCCCGGTGTTCGATCCGCTCGACCCACTCCTCCGGCCAGACCGCCTCGCCGTGGTACGCGCCGGCGAAGGCGCCGGTCAGGCAGGCGAGGGAGTCGGAGTCGCCGCTGGAGTAGGCGGCCCGGCGGACGGCGGCCACCGGGTCGTCGGGCAGCAGCAGGAAGCAGAGCAAGCCGGTGCCGAAGGCCTCCTCGGCGACCCAGCCCTCGCCGGTGGCCAGGCAGGGGTCGGCTTCCAGGTCCGGTGCGGCGAGCGCGGCCTGCAGCTGGTCGAGGACCTTGAGGCAGTCGTCCCAGCCGCGGGCGAGCACGGCCTGCGGGGAGGCGCCGTACCAGCGCGCGGCGAGGTCGCCGAGCCAGAACTCGTCGTAGCGCTCGCGGCTCGCCAGCGCGTACGCCCGCAGCACCGCGGGCAGTCCGGCGGGCGGGACTCCCTCGGCGAGCTTCCGGACGGCGTAGGCGGTGAGGTCGCTGGCGGCGAGGGCGGTCGGGTGGCCGTGGGTGAGCGCGGACTGCAGCTGGGCGGCGCCGGAGAGCTGCCGGGCGTCCAGCTCGCGGATGAGCCCGATCGGGGCGACCCGCATGTTGGCGCCGCAGCCCTTGGAGCCGACGTCGCTGGCCTGCTGCCAGCGGTACTTCTCGTGGCTGAGCCGCTCGCAGGCGCGCAGGCAGGTCATGCCGGGGGCGCGGTTGTTCTCCGGCGAGCGCCACCAGTCGACGAACTCCTCGCGGACCGGCCGCTCCAGGCGCAACGGGGTCAGGGTCCCGCGCGAGAGGGCGGTGCGCAGGCCGCGGGCGAGGGCGAGCGTCATCTGGGTGTCGTCGGTGACCAACGCCTTCTCCGGCAGCGGGAGCCGCCGCCAGTCGGGCTCGACGGCGGCGATCTCCTCGACGCTCTTGAACTCGGTCACCCGGCCGATCGCGTCGCCGATCGCCAGTCCCAGCAGCGCCCCTGTCGCCTTGCCCACGGCGGTTCCCCCCTCTTCGTGGTCAGACCTCGACCAGCAGTTCCTTGAGCCCTCGGATCACGTAGCCCGGGTTCCACTCGGGCTCGCGGACCAGCCGCAGGCCCGGGGCCCGACGCAGCAGCGCGCCGAAGGACTCGGTGAGCTCCAGTCTGGCAAGCGGCGCGCCCAGGCAGAAGTGGATTCCGGCGCCGAAGGTGATGTGCGGGTTGTCGGTGCGGCCGAGGTCGAGGCGGTCGGGGTCGGCGAAGCGCTCCGGGTCGCGGTTGGCGGAGCCGAAGAGCAGGGCGATCTCCGCGCCGCGCGGGACGGTGACGCCGCGAACCTCGATGTCCTCCAGCACCCAGCGCTCGAACATCTGCAGCGGGGTGTCCCAGCGCATCAGTTCCTCGACGGCGGTGGGCAGCAGCCCGTCCACGTCGCCGCGCAGCCGGGCGAGTTCGCCGGGGTTGCGGAACAGTGCCCACCAGCCGTTGCCGGTGGTGTTGACGGTCGCCTCGTGGCCGGCGTTGAGCAGTAGCACGCAGGTGGAGACCATCTCCTGCTCGCTGAGCGCGTCGGAGCCCTCCTGGGCCTGGATCAGCGCGCTGATCAGGTCCTCACCCGGGTTCGCCCGGCGCTCGCGGATCAGGGCGCGCAGGTAGTCGGAGAACTCGGTGCTCGCGGTGACGGCGCGGCGGGCGACCTCCTCGCTCGGGTTGAGCTCGAACATCCCGGTGATGTCGGCCGACCAGGGGCGCAGCAGATGCCGGTCCCCCTCCGGCACGCCGAGCATCTCGGCGATCACGGCGACCGGCAGCGGCTCGGCGACGGCGGCGATCAGGTCTCCGCCGCCGGCCGCGAGCAGCCCGTCGACCAGTTCGCCCGCGAGGCGCTGGACGGTGGGCCGCAGCCCCTCGACCATGCGCGGGGTGAAGGCCTTGGAGACCAGGCGGCGGATCCGTGTGTGGTCGGGCGCCTCCAGGTCGAGCAGCCCGTGGTCGTTGAGGGTGTGGAAGGGCTCGTGCGCCGGGTCGGGCTCGGGGCGGCCGAACTCCTGGTGGCTGAACCGGTGGGTGTAGGTGCGGCCGAGCCGCCGATCGCGCAGCAGGGCGCTGACGTCCTCGTGGCGCGAGACGAGCCACTGGTTCGTCGGCTCGTGGTACGTCACCGGCGCGTGCTCGCGCAGTTCGGCGTACACGTCGTACGGGTGGGCCACGAACGCCGCCGACCAGGGGTCGAACTTCGCCGTCGTCGTCATCGCTCGATCACTCCAGGCCGTGAGGGGGGAGCCGGAAGGATCATCGTACGCACGCGGTGCGTCCCTTCTAAGACCCTTCCGGCCCCTGTTCTCAGGCCCGTTCCCGCACCAGCCGTCGCACCAGCTCCGGCAGCGCGGTGGAGATCGGCTCCCGGATCACCTCGGCCGCCGCCTCGTCGTACGGGGTCGGCTCGGCGTTCACGATGATCAGCTTCGCCCCGGTCTCCACCGCGATGAGCGGCAGCCCGGCCACCGGGAACACCTGGAGGCTGGTGCCCACCGCGACGAAGAGGTCGCAGGCCTTGGCGACCGCGTCGGCCTGCTGGAGCACCACCGGGTCCAGCGCCTCCCCGAACATCACCGTGCGCGGGCGCAGGATCCCCCCGCACTCGCGGCAGGCCGGATCCGGCTCCCCCGCCGCGACGCGGGCCAGCGCCTCGTCCATCGGTCCGACCACCCGGCAGCGCGCGCACTGCACCTCCCGTGCGGTGCCGTGCAGTTCGAACACCTTGCGGGCGGGCAGACCGGCCCGTTGGTGCAGCCCGTCCACGTTCTGGGTCAGCACCCGCAGAGGCAGGCCGGAGCGCTCGAGATCGACCAGCGCCCGGTGCCCGGCGTTCGGCTCGGCCGCCATCGCGCCGGCGTCACGGCGCATCAGCCAGGCCCGCTTCCGCACCTCCGGGTCGGCCAGGTAGGGCCCGATGGTCACGAGCTCCTGGGCCGACGGATCCCGCTGCCAAAGCCCCTGCGGGCCGCGGTAGTCGGGGATGCCGGAGTCGGTCGAGATGCCCGCGCCGGTGAGCACGGCGATCAGGGGACGCTTCGCGTTCATGCCCGGACGGTACGGCGGCCGACCAGCCCTCTGCCACCGAAAATCCGGGTGCGCCGTGTCAACTCCCGCCGCACACTGGGCCGGTCACCCAGCGTTTCCGTGAAGGAGCCCCGTGCAGGGAGCAGTCAGCGTCTCGCCCTCGCAGGTCCCCGAGCTTTTGCTCGGCCTGGCCACCGTCCGCCCCGTGTTCCTCTGGGGCGCTCCCGGGATCGGGAAGTCCTCCCTGGTCAGGGCGTTCGCCGAGTCGCTGGGACTGGAGTGCGTGAGCCTGGTCGGCACCCAGCTCGCCCCGGAGGACCTGATCGGCGTCCCGCAGCTCACCCCGGAGGGCCGCTCCCGGTTCTGCCCGCCCGAGCAGATCGCCCGCGACGAGCCGTACTGCCTGTTCCTGGACGAGCTCAACGCGGCCTCGCCGGACGTCCAGAAGGCCTTCTACTCGCTGATCCTGGACCGCCGGATCGGCTCGTACGAGCTGCCGCCCGGCTCGATCGTGATCGGCGCCGGGAACCGCGCCACCGATGGCGCGCTCGCCCGCCCGATGGCGTCCGCTCTGGTCAACCGCATGGTCCACGTCCACCTGCGGGCCAGCGCCGAGGACTGGCTGCGCTGGGCGGCCGGCGCCGGCATCCACCCCTGGATCGTCGACCACCTCACCGACCGGCCCGACCACCTGTGGTCCGCCCCGCCCAAGACCGAGGAGCCGTTCTCCACCCCGCGCGCCTGGCACATGCTCTCCGACGCGCTGCACTCCTTCGGCCCCGCCCTGGACGAGGAGACCCTCAAGGTCGTCACGTACGGGCTGCTCAGCGCGCAGCACGCGGTCGCCTTCTGCGGCTACGCGAAGATCGTCCGCAACTCCTACGGCCTGGAGGCGATCCTCAAGGGCGACGCCCGCTGGCCGCACCGGCTGGAGGACCGCGACCTGCTCTACTACCTGGCCGACGCCTTCCGCGGCCGCCTGGTCAAGGAGCTGCCCGCCCGCAAGGAGCACGCCTCCGGGGCGCAGCGGCAGACCGCCTTCCGGGCCAAGTCGCTGCTGGTGCAGCTGGCCGAGATCTCGGTGGAGGTCGCCCAGACGGTGATCGCCGACGGCGCGGACGGCAACCCGGTGCTGCCCTCCTGGTTCCTGATCGAGGCCGCCCGGGACATGCCCCGGCTGGTCGAGGCCCGCCGGTGAAGCCCTCCCCCGCGAAGCCGGCGGACCCGGGCGCCGAGTCCTTCGCCGAGGGCGTCCGGCTGCTGCGCCGCAACCCGGCCTTCGCCGCCCTGCGCGCCGACGTCTGCCGCACCCGGGACTGCACCACCGCCCCGCCGGACGGCTGGGCGGTGGTCGACTCCGACGGCACCGTGCACGTCAACCCGCGCCGCCGGGCCGAACCCGAGGAGTGGGCCTGGGTGCTGGCCCACTGCCTGCTGCACCTCGGCTTCGGCCACCTCCCGGCCGCCCGCGGCACCCGGGTCCAGCCCGACCCGCCCGCGGCCGCCGCCCGCTGCACCGTGGTCAACCGCTTCCTCGCCACCTTCCCGGTCGGCCGTGCCCCGGTCGCACTCCCCCAGGAGTACCCGGGCGGAGACGAGGAGGAGCTGGCCGCCCGCTGGCGCCGCGACGGCCTGCCGACGGCCGGCACCGCCGGGACGGCCGGAGCCGCCGGCTCCGGCGGCCGTGACCAGCTGCTGGTCGAGTGGCACGGCCACGGCCTGGTCCCCGAGGACTGGCAGGCGTCCTTCGCCGCCGCCCTCACCCGCACCATGTCGGCCGCGATGGACCGGGCCGGCGGCCGGATCGACGCCGACACCGGCGAGCGCCTGCCCGAGCGGCCGTGGACCAGGGCGCTCAACTGGTTCGTCTCCTCGTACCCGCTGCTCGGCGGCATCGCAGCCGGCCTCACCGTCGTGGCCGACGCCGAACTCGCCCGGGCGCACGACATCGCCGTCGCCGCGGTCAACGCCGAGGTCGGCGAGATCTACGTCAACCCGCTGCGCCACCACTCCGACGAGGAGTGGCGGTTCGTCCTCGGGCACGAGATCCTGCACGCCGCCCTGCGGCACGGCGAGCGCCGCGGCGGGCGGGACCCGTTCCTGTTCAACGTCGCCGCCGACTACGTCATCAACGGCTGGCTGCTGGAGATGGGCGTCGGCGAGATGCCCGACGGGCTGCTGCACGACCCGCAGTTCAAGGGCCTGTCCGCCGAGGAGGTGTACGACCGGATCGCCCGCGACCAGCGCCGGATCCGCCGCCTCGCCACCCTGGCCGGCAAGAACCGCCCGGACGTCCTCGGCGAACCGCTGGTGCGCGACCGGCGCACCTACGTGGACCTCGACGACTTCTACCGACGCGGGCTGCAGCAGGGCTTCGAACTGCACCAGCGCGGACGCGGCCTGCTCCCGGCCGGACTGGTCGAGGAGATCCGCGCGCTCGCCCACCCGCCGCTGCCCTGGGACGCCCGACTGGCGCGCTGGTTCGACGAGTTCGTGCCGAGCCCGGAGCCGGTGCGCAGCTACTCCCGCCCGGCCCGCCGGCAGTCCGCCACCCCGGACATCCCCCGGGCCGGCCGCTACCGCCCCGAGGAGGAGGTCCCGCGCTGCACCTTCGGGGTCGTCCTGGACACCTCGGGCTCGATGGACCGGACGCTGCTCGGCAAGGCGCTCGGGGCGATCGCCTCGTACGCCGCCGCCCGGGACGTCCCGGCCGCCCGGGTGGTGCACTGCGACGCCGCCCCGCACGACGCCGGGTACCTCCCGGTCGAGGAGATCTCCGGGCGGCTCCGGGTGCACGGCCGGGGCGGCACCGTCCTCCAGCCGGGAATCGACCTGCTGGAGCGGGCCGAGGACTTCCCGCCCGGGGCGCCCGTCCTGGTGATCACCGACGGCGAGTGCGACGTGCTGCGGGTGCGCCGCGAGCACGCCTTCCTCGTCCCGCGCGGCGCCGGGCTGCCGTTCACCCCGCGCGGGCCGGTGTTCCGGATGAGCTGACGGCCGACCGCCGGTCAGTCTGGAGCGGGTCGGGCCAGTGCCGGGCGGGCCGATCCCGGTCAGGCCCAACGCCGATCGAGCCCAACACCGGTCAGGCCAGTGCCGGGCGCAGGGCGGTGGCCGGGCGGGTCAACGGGGCGAGGGCGACCAGGTAGCAGGCCGCGGCGAGCGGGATGAAGGCCAGGTCGACGCCCGTGGCGAGGGTGCCGACCAGCATCAGCACCGGGCTCCACCAGGGCAGCGTCCGGCCCGCCCCCACCGAGGCGGCGACCAGCAGCGCCAGCAGGCCGACGTAGAACAGCAGCGGGCCGACCTGGTACACGGCCGGGAGCACCCCGGGGACGTCCTGGACCCGCCCGAACAGCCGCGACTGCTCCTCCTTGGTCGCCGAGACCACGCCGACGTACAGGTCGATCCCGATCTGCACCAGCGAGGCCAGCAGGCCCGCGAACGCCGTCCCCAGCGCGGCGTTCGCGGCCAGCTTCCCGGCCGTGGTGCCGCGCGGGGCGAGCAGGGCACGCAGGGCGAGCAGCACCGGGACGAACAGCAGCAGGCCGGCGAACATCGCGGTGTGCCCGGCGGTCCAGCCGAGGCCCGGCTGGCGGGAGCCGGGCACCAGGCGGATCCCGCCGTAGAGGGCCATCAGCGCGGGGGCTCCGACGGCGGCGTAGCCGGTGAGGCGGCTGTTCCGAGGGGCGTTCATGCGAGGTTCTCCCGTGGTGTCCGGGGCCCGCGGACCACTGTCCGTGGCCGCTGGCCCGTGTCCGTTCCGACACCCCTGAGCCTTCCGTCCGGGCCCCTCGTCGCGGATCGCCCGTACCGGCTAACCCGGCCCCTCCCCCGTACGGGCGAGTTCCTCAGGACTCGCCCGCCACCACCGCCCCGGCCTCGTACGCGAACACCACGGCGTGCACCCGGTCGCGCAGCCCGAGCTTGCTCAGCACATTGCTGACGTGGGTCTTCACGGTGTGCTCGCTGACCACCAGCTCGGCCGCGATCTCCGCGTTGGACAGCCCGCGCGCGATCAGCCGCAGCGTCTCGTGCTCGCGCAGGGTCAGCTGTTCCAGCAGCTTGGACGGCGGCCGCACCGCCCGCTCGTGGCTGCCCGGCCGGCGGGCGGCGAACTCGCCGATCAGCCGCCTGGTCACCGAGGGCGCGAGCAGTGCCTCCCCCGAGGCGACCATCCGCACCCCGTGCGCCAGGTCGTCCCGTCGGACGTCCTTCAGCAGGAAGCCGCTGGCGCCCGCGTACAGCGCGTCGAAAACGTAGTCGTCGATGTCGAAGGTGGTCAGCATGATGACCTTGGTGGCCGGGAACTCCGCGCACACCCGGCGGGCCGCCTCCAGGCCGTCCATCACCGGCATCCGGACGTCCAGCAGCAGCACGTCCGGGTTGTGCGCCCGCACCGCCTCGACCGCCTCGGCGCCGTCGCAGGCCTCGGCCACCACCTCGATGTCCGGCTGGGCGTCCAGGATCATCCCGAACCCGGCCCGCACCAGCTCCTGGTCGTCCGCGACCACCACCCGTATCGGCGTCATCCGCCCACCCTCTCCACCACGCCCGCCGGCCCCAGCGGCAGCCGGGCACTCACCAGGAAACCCCTGCCCTCCGGCCCCGAACCGGCCTCGGCCCGGCCGCCGCAGGCCGCCGCCCGCTCGCGGATGCCGACCAGCCCGCGCCCGCCGGACCAGCCGGCCACCGTACGGTCGGCGGCCAGCGGCACCCCGCGGCCGTTGTCGGAGACCACCACCTCCAGCACCTCGCCGGAGCGCCGCACCCGGATCGCGGCCCGGTCGGCCCCGGAGTGCTTGACGGTGTTGGTCAGCGCCTCCTGCACGATCCGGAACGCGGCCGCCTCCACATCGGCGGGCAGCGCGCCCAGCCCGTCGGCGAGTTCGAGCTCGACCCCCAGGCCGGACCGGCGCACCCGCTCGACCACGTCCGCCAGTTCGGCCAGCCGGGGCTGCGGCGCCAGCTCCCGCCCCGCCTCCGGGTCCTTCAACACCCCGAGCACCCGCCGCAGTTGGACCATCGCATCACGGCCGGAGTCGGCGATGGTGTCGAAGGCGCGGATCGCCCGGTCCGGGTTGTCGCGCACCACCAGCGGCCCGGCCTCGGCCTGGATGACCATCAGCGAGACGGCGTGCGCCAGGATGTCGTGCATCTCCCGGGCGATCCGGGACCGCTCCTCGGCGACCGCCCGGGCCGCCTCGCTGGCCGCCCGCACCCCGGCCTCCCGCGCCCGCTCCGCCTCCACCCGGACCAACTGCCGCTGGGTGCGCACCAGGGCGCCGAAGACGAACGAGCCCGCCGAGGTGAGCACGCTGAACAGCGCGCCGTTCGGCGAATGGGTGCCGACCACGTTGCCGACGACCGTGACGGCCAGCACCGACCAACGCGCCCGGTCCGAACACCGCTCCGCCACCGTGTACAGGCCGAGGACACCGGCCAGCGGCACCTGGGCGTTCGCCGAGTGCGCCAGCACGGACAGCGTGATCTCGGCGGCGCTGTACAGCGCCAGCACGGTCAGTGGTGCCCTGCGCCGCCAGGGCAGCGGCACCGCGGTGGCCACCGCCAACAGGTAGACCCACGTGGGCCAACGGGTGTCGTCGTTGTAGACCGCCCACACCGCGATCCCTGCCGACACCAGCGCCAGAGACGAGTCCAGCACGTACGGGCTCAGCCCGGCCGTCCATGTCCGCCAGCGCGCGACGCGCTCCACCGCCGTACCTCCCCCGTACCCGGGGACCCCGCCCCCGCGCAGAAGATCATGCCCTACCGGCAGAACCTCTGGCACCGCCCGGTCAGGCACCGCTGACCGTCACACCGCCGGTCTTCGCCCGGGCGGTGATGCTGTGCGCCGCGCCCGGCTGCGAGGGGATGCTCACGTCGATCCCGCCCGTCGTGGCCTGTGCGTCCACCGTGTACGCCTCCCCGGACGGCACCTTCAGATTCACCCCACCGTTCGAGGTCGTCGCCTCCAGCTTCGACGGCGCGCCGGCGAAGTCGGCCCGCACACCCCCGTTCACGGCGGCCAGCCGCACCTGGGGAGAGGTCAGCCCGCTGGCCTCGACCCCGCCGTTCGTCACGTCGGCCTCGGCGTCGGCGGCCAGCCCGGACAGCTTGATGCCGCCGTTCGTCTCCTTGACCCGCACCTTGGTCCCGGCCGGCACGTTGACGGTGTACCCGATCCCGCAGGAGTCGCAGTCGTACGTCAGCCGGAGCACGCCGTCCTTCACCTCGTGGGTGCTCTTCGGCGCGTCCCCCCGGTAGTTCTGGTCCTCGACCACATGCACCGCCCCGCCGCCGCCGGTCACCACGACACCGCCGTTCTGCCCCTCGATCACCAGCTCCTTGACCTGCTCGGCCACGCCGTAGCTGACCGTCCGGTGCTCCCGGTCGTCCCCGATCGGCAGACAGCCCGACATCCCGACCAGCACCCCCGCCGTGATCGCCACCGCGCCCAGCACCCGCTTCATGTCCGGCCCCCTTCGCAAGCCCCGTCATCCCGACACCGAGAAGCCTCCCTCGACCGGACCCTGCGCCACCTCCCTCGCCGGAGCGGTTCCCGCCGCTCCCCCGCGAGGGGGATGGCGGGCAATTCACCGATTCACCGGCGCGGACGCCGCTTCGCCGGTAGCTTGTTTGCCCGCACTCAACCTCTCCGAGCCCACCGCGCCCAGGCGCTGACGACAAGGGCTGATCAGGCATGGCCAACACGCCGCCCGGCGGACCAGGTCCCGCGACCGGTCACGGCCTCGACGACCGCGTGCCCTTCCTGGCCCGGCTCGACCACGCCGACCGCACCGCGCTGCTCGCCCTCGGCCGCCGGCTCGACTACCCCGCGCGCACCGCCGCGCTGCGCGAAGGCGAACCCTCCGACCACGTCCTGCTCGTCCTGCGCGGCTGGCTCAAGGTGACCGCCGCCGCCGAGAACGGGTACGAGGCGCTGCTCGCCCTGCGCGGGCCGGGCGACATCGTCGGCGAGTCCGCCGCCCTCAGCGGAAGGCCCCGGGCGGCCACCGTCACCGCGCTGGAACAGGTCGAGACCACCGCCGTGGACCGGGCCGCCTTCACCGCCTACCTCCAGCGCACCCCCGCGGCCTCGATGCAGCTGCTCGCGCTCTCCACCGACCGGCTGCGGGCCGCAGACCACCACCGGCTGAAGTTCGCCTCGCTCACCGTCAGCGAACGCCTCGCCGACCTGCTGCTGGAACTAGCCCGCACCCACGGTCGCCGCACCGCCGAGGGCATCGTCGTCTCCGTCCCGCTCAGCCAGCAGGAGCTGGCCGGCTCGGTCGGCGCCTCCCGGGAGGCCGTCGCCCGGCTGCTCAAGTCCCTGCGGGACCGCGGCATCGTCGTCACCAGCCGCCGCTCGCTGGTCATCGCGCGCCCCGACCTGCTCCGGAGGCCCGGTCAACTCCGCTGATCCGCAGGAAGGTTCTGTGCACACCGTCACAGAGCGAGTGCCTCATCGGCGCTCACACCGACACGCCCGCAGCGGGCAGTCTGAGGCCCGACGACGAACCGAGAGGCGACCATGACCGATCCGGTGAACCACACCATCCTGCTGCTGGACATCGAGCAGTTCGGCAGGCGGGACGACGTCGAGCAGGCGTTCATGCGCCGGATGCTCTACTCCGTCCTGCACGAGACGCTGCGCAGCGCCGGGGTCGAGCCCGCCGACCAGCGCCTGGAGGACCGTGGCGACTCGGTGATGGCCCTGATCAGCCCCACCGTCCCCAAGCCCCGGCTGCTGCACGCGCTGGTCAACGAGACCCCCGCCCTGCTGCACGCGAACAACCGCCTCGCGGCCGCCGAAGCCCGGGTACGGCTGCGGATCGTGCTCGCCTCCGGCGAGGTCGCCGTCCAGGAACTCGGCGGGGCCCTCGGCGGCGCCGTCGGCTGGGACCTCAACCAGGCCTTCCGGCTGCTGGACTCGGCGGCCCTGCGCGAGGCGCTGCGGCACCGGAACGGCCCCTGCGTGCTCGGCGTCTCCGACGCGCTCTACCAGGGCATCGTCCGGCACGGTCACGGCGGACTGCTGCCGGAGGCGTTCCACCGGGTCACCGTGCAGGGCAAGGAGGGCGACTTCACGGCCTGGCTGCACGGCGAACCCGCGCCCGCGCCGTCGCCCCCGCCGAGTGCTGCCCCGGCGGCCGCGGCCGCTCCGACGCCGGGCCCGGCTCCCGCCCCGCCCGCAGCCCAGGCCCCGGACCCGGCCGAGAGCCGCGCCCCCGCCACCTTCCAGTTCCTCGGCGGATCGCCGACCTTCGGCGGCAACCTGATCGGCGGCGACCAGCACATCGTCTCCGGCGGCGAGGTCCACGGCGACGTCAACACCGGCAACACCGTCGGCGGTGAGCGGTGACCGCCACCGCCGAACCGGACGCCGCCGCCCAGCCGCTCGACCCCGACGAACTCCAGGAGGCCCCGCCCGAGGAGCCGCAGAACGCCCTGGAGGCCGTCCAGGAACTGCTGGAGCACGTCCCGGACAGCTTCGCCGGCCGCAACTACCTCTTCGCGGGCGGCAACCCCAGCTTCGGCGGCGACCTGGTCGGCGGGGACCGGCACACCGTCTCCGGCGGGCAGGTCCACGGCGACGTCGTCACCGGCCCGAAGACCACCGTCTACCAGTTCGGCTCCGCCTTCGGCGCCCCACCGCACGCCTCCGGCGAGGTCCCCGCCGAGGAACTCACCGCCCTGACCACGGTCTTCCGCCCCGGACCTGCCTTCCAGCAGGCCCTCCAGCAGCTGCGCGAGCAACGCGTCCTGATCCTCACCGGCCGGGCCGACACCGGACGGCGCTCCGCCGCCCTGATGCTGCTGCACACGCTGGGCATCCGCCGGATCCGCAACCTCGACCCCGACGTCTCCCCCACCGCGCTGCTCACCGGCGCCGAACCGGCCCCGGGCTACCTGCTCGCCGACTACACCACCTCCCGCACCCGCCCGCTGCTCCGGTCCGACCTCGACCGCCTGCGCGAGACCCTCGCCAAGCAGGACGGCTACCTGGTCGTCACCACCACCCGCTCCGCCGCGATCCGCGAACTCCCCACCGTCGACTGGCAGCCGCCCGATCCCGGGCTCGTCCTCGGCGCCCACCTGGACGCCCTGCGGGACGGCCTGCCCTCCGGTCGGCACCTGCTCACCCTGGAACCCGTCCAGGAGTTCCTGGCCAAGTACCCGCCGATCCGCGAAGTGGCCGGGTTCGCCGTCGAACTCGCCCGCTACTCCCCCGAGACCGGCCACCCCGCCGACCTCGCCGACTTCGGCCACGGCATCGTCCAGGAGAAGGTCGGCCGCTGGTTCGGGGACGACGAACTCCCCCTCCAGGAGAAGGCCTTCCTGATCTCCCTGGCCGTCTTCGACCACGCCCCCTACACCCTCGCCGCCGAGTGCGCCGACAAGCTGTTCCGCCGGCTGGAGACCATCCGCACCCCCGGACGCCCCGACGGCATCCCGCCCTTCGGCAGCTCGGTCGAGGAGCGCATGGCCCTCGCCCACGCCGAACTCACCGAGGAGACCGAGCAGACCCCCTGGGGCCCGGTCCCACAGCGGATGGCCTCCTTCCTGGACCCCCGCACCGCGCCCACCCTGCTGCGCGAGGTCTGGACGAGCCACCCCTCCGCCCGCCCCGCGATCACCGGCTGGCTCAACGCGCTGGCCACCGACTCCCGCGCCCTGGTCCGTACCCGGGTCGCCTCCACCACCGCCCTGCTCGCCTCCGTCGACCTCTCCGCCACCATGAGCGGACTGCTCGGCCCCTGGTCCGGCGCCAAGGACTTCCGGCTCTGCCTCCAGGCCGCCAACAGCCTCGCCCTCGCCTACCACGCGGGCACCGCCGCCGTCCCCCGGATCCTGCGCAGCTGGGCCGGCGACGACAGCGCCCGCCGCCGCTGGACCGCCATCCGCTGCTACGCCCTGCTCGGCCCGCTGATGCCCGCCCAGGCCCTGGAGGCCTTCGTGCTGGCCGCCGAGCGGCTGAGCGACGGGGAGCTCGACCAGCTCGCCGCCAAGTTCCAGCCCGGTGCGCCGCCCCCGGCACCCGACCGGGCCGACCGCTTCCAGGTGCTCGGGCTGCTCGAAGCGGCCGAGCTGCTGCTGCTCTCCGCCGAGGCCGAGCAGGTGCTGCGCGCCCTGGTCCGCTGGCTCTCCGGCCCGGCCTCCCTGCGGCAGTTGGCCCTGGCCGTCTTCCTGACCGCCGCCCGGCGCACCGAGGACACCGCCGTCGGCCGGCCGCTGCTCGACTGGTACGCCCGCAGTCCGCGCCCCGAACCGGGGAGCGTGGTCAGCGTCACGGTGCTGGCCGTCCCCGAGGAGCCCGTCCCCGTCCGCTCGTTGCTGGTCGCGCTGTGGCGCACGGCGCTGGAGGACCGCGGCTACCGCGACGCGGCCCTGGGCGTGCTGCGCGGCTGGCTGATCGGCGCCGCCGACCAGCCGGAGACCACTGCCCGGCTCACCGAACTGTTCGACGACCTGGCTGTCACCGAGCGTGACCGCCAGCGGCTGGACCACCTCGTCCGCACCGTCCGCACCGGCAGCCCGGCGACCCCGTTCCCGCCCGGCGGCTGAGACCGCACCCCCGAACCCGTCCCGATCCTGGAGCACCCGCGCATGTCGGCACCACACCGCCCCGACTTCCCCGCCGGCGACCTCGTCGACCCGGTCCTGACGGTCCACCCGCTCGGCCGCGCGCTCGGCCTGCCCAAGCGGCCGAACGCCCGGGCCGACTCCGCCCTGGTCCTGACCACGCCGTCCGGCGAGCACCAGGTCTACCTGCCGCCGCACCGCCCGGGCTTCAGCGACCTGGTCGGCCGCGGCTACCAGGCCGCCTTCGAGGTCGACCTCGGCCTGCACCACCTGCGGATCGAGGAGCGGCTGCCCGGCCGGGACGACATCGGTGCGTTCGAAGCCGTGGTGGAGATCGACTGGCAGGTGTCGGCGGCGGAGCTGGTCGTGGCCAGCCGGATCCGGGACGTACCGGCGCTGCTCACCCCCCGGATCCGACAGCGGATGCGGGCGGTCACCCGCAACCTCACCACCGACCAGAGCGGCGAGGCCGAGACCGCCGTCCAGCAGGCGCTGGACGAGTACCCCGTCGCCGAGGCCGAGGGCCTGCGGGTGCGCTGCGCCGTCCAGTTGGACATCGACCAGGCCGCCCGCGACCAGAAGGAGCGGCTGCGCGGCTACCACTTCGACACCCAGGCGCACCCGCACGCCCTCCGGCAGGTCGAGGAGTCCCACGAGATCCTCGCCGCGAAGGCGAAGTTCTACCAGTACCACCTGGAGCAGGGCGGGGTCGCCGCCTGGGCCCTCCAGGTCGCCGCCCACCCCGAGGACCTGAAGGAGGCCCTCAAGTACCTGAAGGACGAGCAGCGGGAACTGGTCCAGGGCCAGCTCCACGTGATCGAGCGGCTGCTCGGCCAGAACGCCCTGGAGGAGTTCGAGCTGGAGGGCCCGCGCCAGGACGCCAAGGCCGCCCTCGAAGCCCTCCTGCGGCAGCGGCCCGCCGGTCCGGCCTCGCCCGGGCCGGGCGCGCCCCGGCTCGACAAGGGCCCCAACCCTCCGCTCAACCGGTGAACCCGAGGAGCCCCACCGTGTCCGACCCGCCCACCACCGTCGCGCCCGCCAACACCCTGCCGGCACCACCGCCCGGCACCGCCCTGCTCGCCGAACTGCGCACCGAGATCGCCCGCGCGGACAGCAAGGCCGCCGTCCTGGTCGCCGCCCTCGGCGTGATCGTCGGGGTGCTGGGCGGCCTGCTCACCAGCACCGGCTGGGCACCTCAGCAGCTTTCCGGCGCCGCCAAGGTGCTGCTCGCGCTCGGCGGGCTCGGCATCGCCGTGTCCCTGGTCGCGCTGCTGCTGGCGGTGCTGCCCCGCTTCCGCCGCAGCAACTGGCGGCCGGGCCGCCCGCTCGGCTACTTCGGGGACATCCGGCTGGCCGCCGAGCAGGGACTGCTCGCCGACGCCCTGGCCGACACCGAGCGGCTGGCCGCCGATGCCGTCCGCGCCGCGCTCGCGGAGAACAGCCTGATCGTCTCGCGGAAGCACTCCTGGGTCCGGGTCGGCATCCTCTCCTTCGGCGCCGGCCTGTTCCCGCTGGTCACCGCCCTGTTCCTGGGCTGAACCGGCGCCGCACAACCCGTCCAGCACCGATCCGCACCGTCCTGCACAGCCCAGCACCGTACGGACGCCGCCGTGCGCGCGTCCCGTCCCCGAGGACCTCGCCATGACCGAACCGACCTACCCGGACGCACCGCCGCCGCAGTCCCCCGGCGCCCCGCCGCAGCACCCGACCGTCCCGCCCCAGTCCCCGCAGGGCGCTCCCCAGTACCCGGGCGCGACTCCGCCGCCGTACCCGGGCACGACCCCGCCCGAGTACCCCGCCACGGCCCCGCAGTACCCGACGGCCACTCCGCCGCAGTACCCCACCACCGCCGTGCCGCCCCAGTACCCGGCCTCGGCCCCACCGCAGTACCCGGCCGCCTCCCCGCAGTACCCGACCGCCACGCCACCGCAGTACCCGGCCCCCACCCCGCCCCCGCAGCAACCGCCCCGCGTCCCCGCCCGGGGCTTCGCCCCGCCGCCCGCCCCGCCGCAGCCGCCCGTCCTCGACCGCACCGTCGACATCGACCCCCACACCGGCCGGATCCACCTGGCCGCCCGCCAGCGCGGCGCCGACGCCACCGCGATCGGCCAACTGGTGTTCCAGCTCCCGCACTTCCTGTGCAGCCTGCTGGTGATCGGGATCATCTCGATGTTCCTCGCCGCGCCCTTCAACTACCTGCTGATCGGCGCCTGGATCGCCTCCGGCGCGCTGGTGTTCCACCGCCCGACCGAGAAGCTCCTCGCCCGCTACCTGTTCCGGATGCGTCCGGCGCTGCACTCCGAGCTGACCCGGCTGGAGCCCATCTGGCACCAGGTGACCGCCAAGGCGGGGGTGAGCCCGGAGACGTACGACCTGTGGATCGAGGACCACAAGGCCGTCAACGCCACCGCGGCGGCCGGGCACATCGTCGGCGTCACCCGCTACGCGCTGGAGACCCTCCCCGACGCCCAGCTGGCCGCCGTGCTCGCCCACGAGCTCGGTCACCACCGCGGCGGTCACGCCTGGGCGACCCTGCTCGGCTACTGGTACTCGATGCCGGCCCGGATCGCCTGGGCGGCCTTCCGGATCGCGGCGGTGATCGCTTTCCAGATCGCGTCGGTGTTCTCGCTCCTCGGCGCCCTGGTGGTCGGGCTGGTCTCGGTCGTCGTGGTGGTGGCCGTGGCCCTCTCCTTCCCGCCGCTGCTGCTGGTCCTGGTCACGCCGTACCTGCTCGCCGCGGTGGGCCGCCGCTCCGAGCTGCGGGCGGACGTCCAGGCGGCCGAACTCGGGTTCGCCGACGCCATGATCGAGGTCTTCCACGGCTTCCTGCGGGACGAGGAGCAGGCCCTGGCGATCGCCGCGCGGGAGAACGGCGGCCGGGCCGTCCGTCCGGGCCTGGGCCAGCGGCTGCTCTCCTCCCACCCCGACACCCACACCCGGATCCGCCGCCTGGAGGACTGGCGCGCCGCGGCGGCCGCCGCCGCCCGCTGAGGCTGGTCCGGAAACGCCGCAGGGCGGCCACCCCGTGAGGGGTGACCGCCCTGGCGTTCAGCGGCCGTTGCCGGCCGCAGAGGTGACTCAGCCGGTGTACGGGCCGTAGTCGTAGTCGTCCAGCGGAACCGCCTGGCCGGAGCCGGCGCCGAAGGGCGACAGGTCGTAGTCGTCGTAGCCGACGGCCGAGTACATCGCGGCCTTGGCCTCCTCGGTCGGCTCGACCCGGATGTTGCGGTAGCGGGGCAGACCCGTACCGGCCGGGATGAGCTTACCGAGGATGACGTTCTCCTTGAGGCCCAGCAGCGGGTCCGACTTGGCGTGGATCGCCGCGTCGGTGAGGACCCGGGTCGTCTCCTGGAAGGAGGCGGCCGACAGCCAGGACTCGGTGGCCAGCGAGGCCTTGGTGATACCCATCAGCTGCGGACGGCCGGAGGCGGGGTGACCGCCCTCGGCGACCACGCGACGGTTCTCCTGCTCGAAGCGGCCGCGCTCGACGAGCTCGCCCGGGAGCAGCTCGGCGTCGCCCGACTCGATGATCGTCACGCGGCGGAGCATCTGCCGGATGATGATCTCGATGTGCTTGTCGTGGATCGACACACCCTGCGAGTTGTAGACCTTCTGGACCTCGGCGACCAGGTGGACCTGGACGGCACGCTGGCCCATGATCCGCAGCACGTCGTGCGGGTTGGTGGCACCCATGGTCAGCTTCTGGCCGACCTCGACCGCCTCGCCCTCGCTGACCAGCAGCTTGACGCGCTTCGAGACCGGGTAGGCGATCTCGTCGCTGCCGTCGTCCGGCGTGACGACCAGCTTGCGGGTCTTCTCGGTGTCCTCGATGCGGACCCGGCCGGCGGCCTCCGAGATCGGGGCCACACCCTTGGGGGTGCGGGCCTCGAAGAGCTCGACGACACGCGGCAGACCCTGGGTGATGTCGTCACCGGCCACACCACCGGTGTGGAAGGTACGCATGGTCAGCTGGGTACCGGGCTCACCGATGGACTGGGCGGCGATGATGCCGACCGCCTCACCGATGTCGACCAGCTTGCCGGTGGCCAGCGAGCGCCCGTAGCACATGGCGCAGGTGCCGACGGCCGACTCACAGGTCAGGATCGAGCGGGTCTTGACCTCGCCCACACCGTGGCGGATCAGCTCGTCGATCAGGACGTCGCCGAGGTCGGTGTTGGCGGTGGCCAGCAGCTTGCCGTCGACGGTGATGTCCTCGGCGAGCATGCGGGCGTACACGCTGGTCTCGACGTCGTCGGCCTTGCGCAGCACGCCGTCGGCGCCCACGGAGCCGATCGACAGCTTCAGGCCGCGCTCGGTGCCGCAGTCCTCCTCGCGGATGATGACGTCCTGGGAGACGTCGACCAGACGACGGGTGAGGTAGCCGGAGTCGGCGGTACGGAGGGCGGTGTCGGCCAGACCCTTACGGGCACCGTGGGTGGAGATGAAGTACTCCAGCACGGACAGACCCTCACGGAACGACGCCTTGATGGGTCGCGGGATGGTCTCGTTCTTGGCGTTCGACACCAGACCACGCATACCGGCGATCTGGCGCATCTGCATCATGTTTCCACGGGCACCCGAGTCGACCATCATGAAGATGGGGTTCGTCTTCGGGAAGTTCGCGGCCATGGCGTCCGCGACCTCGTTGGTCGCCTGGGTCCAGATGCCGACGAGCTCCTGCTTGCGCTCGTCGTTGGTGATCAGACCGCGCTCGTACTGCTTCTGGACCTTCTCCGCCTTCGCCTCGAAGCCCTCCAGGATCTGGGGCTTGCTCGGCGGGACGATGACGTCCGAGATCGAGACGGTGACACCGGAACGGGTCGACCAGTGGAAGCCGGCCGCCTTCAGGTTGTCCAGGGTCGCCGCGACGGTGACCTTGGGGTAGCGCTCCGCCAGGTCGTTGACGATCGCGGAGAGCTGCTTCTTGCCCACCTCGTAGTCGACGAACGGGTAGTCCTCGGGCAGCAGCTCGTTGAAGAGCGCGCGGCCCAGGGTGGTGTTCAGGCGGAAGGGCTCGCCCTCGAACCAGCTGGACCGGCCCTCCTCGTCCACCGGCGGGGTCCAGCCGCGCGGCGGGACGGTGCCGGCGCCGAGGCGCAGCTCGATCGGGGCCTGGACGTCCAGCTCGCGGGCGTCGAAGGCCATGATCGCCTCGGCCGTCGACGAGAAGGTGCGGCCGGCGCCCTTCACGTTGTCGCGGTCCGAGGTCAGGAAGAACAGACCGAGCACCATGTCCTGGGTCGGCATGGTGACGGGGCGACCGTCGGCCGGCTTCAGGATGTTGTTCGAGGACAGCATCAGGATGCGGGCCTCGGCCTGCGCCTCCGCGGAGAGCGGCAGGTGGACGGCCATCTGGTCACCGTCGAAGTCCGCGTTGAACGCGGTGCAGACGAGCGGGTGGATCTGGATGGCCTTGCCCTCGACCAGCTGCGGCTCGAAGGCCTGGATGCCGAGGCGGTGCAGGGTGGGCGCACGGTTCAGCAGGACCGGGTGCTCGGCGATGACCTCTTCGAGCACGTCCCACACGACCGGGCGGGCACGCTCGACCATGCGCTTGGCCGACTTGATGTTCTGCGCGTGGTTCAGGTCGACCAGGCGCTTCATCACGAACGGCTTGAAGAGCTCCAGCGCCATGGCCTTCGGCAGACCGCACTGGTGCAGCTTGAGCTGCGGGCCGACGACGATGACCGAACGGGCCGAGTAGTCGACTCGCTTGCCGAGCAGGTTCTGGCGGAAACGACCCTGCTTGCCCTTCAGCATGTCGCTGAGGGACTTCAGCGGGCGGTTGCCCGGACCGGTGACCGGACGGCCGCGGCGGCCGTTGTCGAACAGCGCGTCGACGGCCTCCTGGAGCATGCGCTTCTCGTTGTTCACGATGATCTCGGGGGCACCGAGGTCGAGCAGGCGCTTCAGGCGGTTGTTGCGGTTGATGACGCGGCGGTACAGGTCGTTCAGGTCGGAGGTCGCGAAACGGCCACCGTCCAGCTGCACCATCGGACGCAGGTCCGGCGGGATGACCGGGACGCAGTCCAGGACCATGCCGTTCGGCTTGTTGCTGGTCTGCAGGAACGCGGAGACGACCTTGAGGCGCTTCAGCGCACGGGTCTTCTTCTGGCCCTTGCCGGTGCGGATGATCTCGCGGAGGCGCTCGGCCTCCTCCGCCAGGTCGAAGGTCTCGAGGCGGTCCTTGAGGGCCGCCGCGCCCATCGAGCCGGAGAAGTAGGTGCCGAAGCGGTCGCGCAGCTCGCGGTAGAGCAGCTCGTCGCCCTCGAGGTCCTGGACCTTGAGGTTCTTGAAGCGGGCCCACACCTCGTCGAGGCGGTCGAGCTCGCGCTGCGCACGGTCGCGCAGCTGCTTCATCTCGCGCTCGGCGCCCTCGCGCACCTTGCGGCGCACGTCGGCCTTGGCGCCCTCGGCCTCCAGCTCGGCCAGGTCGGTCTCGGCCTTCTTGGCGCGGGCCTCGAGGTCGGCGTCGCGGCGGTTCTCGATCTGCTGGCGCTCGACCGAGACGTGCGCCTCCAGGGACGGGAGGTCGCGCTGGCGGCGCTCGTCGTCGACCCAGGTGATCATGTAGGCGGCGAAGTAGATGACCTTCTCGAGGTCCTTCGGCGCCAGGTCGAGCAGGTAGCCGAGGCGGGACGGCACACCCTTGAAGTACCAGATGTGGGTGACCGGGGCGGCCAGCTCGATGTGGCCCATCCGCTCACGGCGCACCTTGGCGCGGGTCACCTCGACGCCGCAGCGCTCACAGATGATGCCCTTGAAGCGGACGCGCTTGTACTTACCGCAGTAGCACTCCCAGTCCCGGGTCGGGCCGAAGATCTTCTCGCAGAAGAGGCCGTCCTTTTCGGGCTTCAGGGTGCGGTAGTTGATGGTCTCCGGCTTCTTGACCTCGCCGTGCGACCACTGGCGGATGTCGTCGGCGGTGGCCAGGCCGATGCGGAGCTCGTCGAAGAAGTTGACGTCAAGCACTGGTCGTCAAGCCCTCTTTCGTGATTCGAGAGTTTGTCTGTGGTCTGAGGGGGGCCTGGGGGCGGGCCGGCTGCGCACTCTGCTTGATTCAGAAGCGCGAGCCGGCCCGACCTCCGTCAGACCTCTTCGACGCTGCTCGGCTCGCGCCGGGACAGGTCGATGCCGAGCTCTTCGGCGGCGCGGAAGACGTCCTCGTCGGAGTCCCGCATCTCGATGGACTGGCCGTCCGAGGACAGCACCTCCACGTTGAGGCAGAGCGACTGCATTTCCTTGATGAGAACCTTGAAGGACTCGGGAATGCCGGGCTCGGGGATGTTCTCGCCCTTGACGATGGCCTCGTAGACCTTCACGCGGCCGAGCACGTCGTCGGACTTGATGGTGAGCAGCTCCTGCAGGGCGTACGCGGCGCCGTACGCCTCGAGGGCCCACACCTCCATCTCACCGAAGCGCTGACCACCGAACTGCGCCTTACCACCGAGCGGCTGCTGGGTGATCATCGAGTACGGACCGGTCGAACGGGCGTGCAGCTTGTCGTCGACCAGGTGGTGCAGCTTGAGGATGTACATGTAGCCGACCGAGACCGGCATCGGGAACGGCTCGCCGGAGCGGCCGTCGAACAGGCGGGCCTTGCCGGTGGAGTTCACCAGGCGCTCACCGTCACGGGTGAGGGTGGTGTTGTCCAGCAGGCCGGTGATCTCGTCCTCGCGGGCGCCGTCGAAGACCGGGGTGGCGAGGTTGGTGCCGCCCTCGACCCGGTCGGCGCCGATCGCCTGGAGGCGCTGGGCCCACTCGTCGGCGAGACCGGAGACGTCCCAGCCCTGCTTGGCGAGCCACCCGAGGTGGATCTCCAGGACCTGTCCCGGGTTCATTCGGGACGGGACACCCAGCGGGTTGAGGATGATGTCGACCGGGGTGCCGTCCTCGAGGAAGGGCATGTCCTCGACCGGGAGGATCTTGGAGATGACACCCTTGTTGCCGTGGCGGCCGGCGAGCTTGTCACCGTTGGTGATCTTGCGCTTCTGGGCCACGTAGACGCGGACCAGCTGGTTCACACCCGGGGGAAGCTCGTCGCCCTCCTCGCGGTCGAAGACGCGGACGCCGATGACCTTGCCGGACTCACCGTGCGGCACCTTCAGCGAGGTGTCGCGGACCTCACGGGCCTTCTCGCCGAAGATCGCGCGGAGCAGGCGCTCCTCGGGGGTCAGCTCGGTCTCACCCTTCGGGGTGACCTTGCCGACGAGGATGTCACCGGTGACGACGTCGGCGCCGATCCGGATGATGCCGCGCTCGTCGAGGTCGGCGAGGACCTCCTCGGAGACGTTCGGGATGTCCCGGGTGATCTCCTCGGGGCCGAGCTTGGTGTCACGGGCGTCGACCTCGTGCTCCTCGATGTGGATCGAGGAGAGGACGTCGTCCTGCACGAGGCGCTGCGACAGGATGATCGCGTCCTCGTAGTTGTGACCCTCCCACGACATGAACGCCACGAGCAGGTTCTTGCCGAGGGCCATCTCGCCCTCGTCGGTGCACGGGCCGTCGGCCAGCACCTGGTTGACCTCGACCCGGGCGCCCTCGTCCACGAGCACCTTCTGGTTGAAGGCGGTGCCCTGGTTGGAGCGGGTGAACTTGGCGGCGCGGTACGTGGTGTACGTGCCGTCGTCGTTGGCCACGGTGACGTAGTCGGCCGAGACCTCCTGCACCACACCGGCCTTCTCGGCGGTGATGACGTCCGCGGCGTCGACGGCGCAGCGGTACTCCATGCCGGTGCCGACCAGCGGGGCCTCGCTCTTCAGCAGCGGCACCGCCTGGCGCATCATGTTCGAGCCCATGAGCGCGCGGTTGGCGTCGTCGTGCTCGAGGAACGGGATCATGGCGGTCGCGACCGACACCATCTGGCGCGGCGAGACGTCCATGTAGTCGATCTCGGTGCCGGGGATGTAGTCGATCTCGCCGCCACGGCGGCGGACCAGGACGCGCGGCTCGGCGAAGTGCAGGTCCGCGGTCAGCGGGGCGTTCGCCTGGGCGATGACGTAGCGGTCCTCCTCGTCGGCGGTGAGGTAGTCCACCTTCTCGGTGACGACACCGTCGACGACCTTGCGGTACGGGGTCTCGATGAAGCCGAAGGCGTTGACCCGGCCGTACGAGGCCAGCGACCCGATCAGACCGATGTTCGGGCCTTCCGGGGTCTCGATCGGACACATGCGGCCGTAGTGCGAGGGGTGCACGTCACGGACCTCGAAGCCGGCGCGCTCGCGGGAGAGACCACCGGGACCGAGGGCGGACAGACGGCGCTTGTGGGTCAGGCCCGACAGCGGGTTCGTCTGGTCCATGAACTGCGACAGCTGGCTGGTGCCGAAGAACTCCTTGATGGAGGCGACGACCGGCCGGATGTTGATCAGGGTCTGCGGCGTGATCGCCTCGACGTCCTGGGTGGTCATGCGCTCGCGCACGACGCGCTCCATGCGGGCGAGACCCGTACGGACCTGGTTCTGGATGAGCTCGCCGACGTTGCGCAGGCGGCGGTTGCCGAAGTGGTCGATGTCGTCGACCTCGACCACGATGTCGCGGCCGGTCTCGTCACGCCACTCGGTCTCACCGGCGTGCAGCTTCACCAGGTACTTGATCGCACCGATGATGTCGGGCTCGGTGAGCACGCCGGAGTCCAGCGACTCGGCGTTGCCCAGCTTGCGGTTGAGCTTGTAACGACCGACCTTGGCCAGGTCGTAGCGCTTCGGGTTGAAGTACAGGTTCTCCAGAAGCGTCTGCGCGGCCTCGCGCGTCGGCGGCTCGCCCGGGCGCAGCTTGCGGTAGATGTCCAGCAGCGCGTCGTCCTGGCCCTGGGTGTGGTCCTTCTCCAGGGTGTTGCGCATCGACTCGTACTCGCCGAACTCCTCGAGAATCATCTCGTTGGTCCAGCCGAGAGCCTTCAGCAGCACGGTGACGGACTGCTTGCGCTTGCGGTCGATGCGGACGCCGACCATGTCGCGCTTGTCGATCTCCATCTCCAGCCAGGCACCACGCGAGGGGATGACCTTGCAGGAGTAGATGTCCTTGTCGGACACCTTGTCCAGGGTGGAGTCGAAGTACACACCCGGGGAGCGGACGAGCTGCGACACGACGACGCGCTCGGTGCCGTTGATCACGAACGTGCCCTTGTGGGTCATGAGCGGGAAGTCGCCCATGAAGACCGTCTGAGACTTGATCTCACCGGTCTCGTTGTTGGTGAACTCGGCCGTGACGAAGAGCGGGGCCGCGTACGTGAAGTCGCGGTCCTTGCACTCGTCAATGGAGTTCTTCGGCGGCTCGAAACGGTGGTCGCGGAAGGTCAGGGACATCGACCCGCTGAAGTCCTCGATCGGAGAGATCTCCTCGAAGATCTCCTCCAGACCGGACTTGGTGGGGACGTCCTGACCGGACTCCAGCGCCTGCTCGACCCGGGACTTCCAGGCCGCGTTGCCGAGCAGCCAGTCAAAGCTCTCGGTCTGCAGGGCCAGGAGGTTCGGGACCTCAAGGGGCTCCTTGATCTTCGCGAAGGAGACGCGGAGCGGGGCGGTGGATGCGGCGGAATTGTTCGAGGCGTTGCGCGGCGCGGCCAAGAGGGGGGTCCTTCCGAGGGCTCGGAGCTCACTACGCGCGTACCAGCCGGGCCTGCTTGGGCTTGGAGCCGCCTACCTCGCCATGGCCTCTGCCGGGGTCGATGTCCCAGGTCAGAGCCGCTTTGCGGAGGCGGTGCCAGACCCCTTCAGGGCAACGCAAACTCCGGGCGACGAGTCACGGAGCAGCTAACAGGCAGCGCAAAGGGACAGTGTAGCCAAAGGCCACACTGCTGTCCAGCTCTGATTCGGAAACCGAATCGGAGACTCCTCCCGGTAGCCGGGGGCGCGGACGCCCACCGGGTACTGCTCTAACTCACGTGGAGTCATTTCCCGCCGGAGCCACTGGTTATGCATCCAGCGGCGAACCAACCGGGGCGGACTCGCGCCTTGAGAATCGCGCGCCTCGCCAGGTTCGTCAAGGGCCCGCCGGCGGCGCGGACCTCGACCCGTCTATCGGCCCGGAGCCCCCCGGCGTTACAGAAGCCGTGGTCGGGACCACTGTCGACGACGGTGATCACCATACTCCTCGACGCGGACAGTACCGAGTGAGCGATCGGCCACACCGGTGGTTCCCGGCCGCTCCGCCCGGCCTGCCCCGGGGGAACGCAAAAGGCCGGGCCGACCACCCGCAAGGGTGATCGGCCCGGCCTCAGGCCCCTCAGAGGGGGCGAGAAGTCACTTGACGGTGACCTTGGCGCCGGCACCCTCGAGGGCGGCCTTGGCCTTCTCGGCAACGTCCTTGGCAACCTTCTCCAGGACCTTGGCACCAGCGGTGTCAACGAGGTCCTTGGCCTCCTTCAGGCCGAGGGAGGTCAGGGTGCGCACCTCCTTGATGACCTGGATCTTCTTGTCGCCCGCACCGTCGAGGATGACGTCGAACTCGTCCTGCTCCTCGGCGGCCTCAACGGCAGCACCGGGAACGCCGGCGGCGGCAACGGCGACCGGGGCGGCGGCGGTGACGTCGAACTTCTCCTCGAAGGCCTTCACGAAGGCAGCGAGCTCGATGAGGGTGAGCTCCTCGAACTGCGCGAGCAGCTCGTCCTGGGACAGCTTCGCCATGATTGGCGTCCTTCCACTAAATCGGCAGGTGGTGCCGGATGTACGGGTTGGCGGGCGTACGGGCCCGCAGCGAGGCGTGAGCCTGCGGAATTACTCCGCGGCCTCGTCCTCGGCGGCGGGAGCCGGCGTACCGGCACCGCCCTGCTCGACCTTGTCGCGCAGCGCGTCCACAGTGCGGACGAGCTTCGACGGCAGGGCCTGGAAGAGCGCGGCAGCCTGGGACTGCTTGGCCTTCAGGGCACCCGCCAGCTTGGCGAGCAGCACCTCGCGGGACTCGAGGTCCGCGAGCTTCTTGATCTCATCGGCGGACAGCGCCTTGCCGTCAAGGACACCGCCCTTGATGATGAGAGCGGGGTTCTCCTTGGCGAAGTCACGCAGAGCCTTCGCCGACTCCACCGGGTCACCGGTGACGAAGGCGACAGCCGTCGGACCGTTGAACAGGTCGTCGAGCTCCGAAATCCCGGCCTCATTGGCCGCGATCTTGGTCAGCGTGTTCTTCACCACGGCGTACTCGGCGTTGTCGCCGAGCGAGCGACGCAGGGTCTTGACCTGCTTCACCGAGAGACCGCGGTACTCGGTGAGCAGCGCCGCGGAGGAGCCACGGAACTTGTCCGTGATCTCGGCGACGGCAGCAGCCTTGTCGGGCCTGGCCATAGGCTTACGCCTCCTTCCGTGATGTCGAAGTCCGGCCGACCGCGAAAGTCGACCATTCACGCCTCGAACCGACCGGACGGAAGGAAAGCCCTTGCGAAATGCAATGAGCCCCGGTGCGCAGGCGCACGGGGCTCGTGACGACCTCGACGGGCGGCCGCGCGGACGCGGTACCCGGAAGTCGAAGCTCCAGACACACCTGCGCGGGCTGCCTGCGACGAAGCGCAGATCCTTCGGCCACCTGCTCCCTGACGGGCGCGGCGACAACCAGCGGTCTTTGGCTTCGGCAACAGTAACCGGACCGGTCCGTACGACGCAAATCGCCCTCGGACGGGTGAACCCGGGCGGGCCGGGAGCGGCTCAGCGGGCCAGTGGGGAGACGGTCCGGACGCCGGTGTCCACGGTGTCCGTCTCGGCCGGCGCCTGGGCCGAGAGCAGCGGGCCGGCCGGGTCGGAGTAGAGCACCGAGTCGTCCGCCCGGCCGCTGTCGCCGTTGCCGGTGCGCTGGAGCCGGACCAGCTGGTCCTTGTCGTTCAGCCAGAGGTCCACGGTGAGCGAGATCGAGCCGCCGGGGGCCAGCGCGGCCCGCAGGTTGTCCCGTCGGGCCTGGGTCAGCGCGGTCTGGGCCGCCGCGTACTTCTCGGCGGTGGTGGTCACCCGGTAGTGCTCGACGGTCGAGTCCTCGTACTTCTCCTCGCCGACGAAGCTCGCCTCCGCCCCGTCTGCGGTGGCCGCGGCCAGCGCCTCGACCGGGTTCAGCAGGTCGATCAGCCCCGCGTACGGGACCTCCTTGTGGCCGTCCGGGTCGGGCGGGACGGTGAAGCGCTCCCAGTGCTTGCCGCCGTTCCTGGCCGCGGTGGCGGCGTCGCCACCCTGGTAGGCGACGGTGTCCACGACGATCAGCTGCTCGGCGTCCCCCGGGGTGGAGCGCTTGATCTGCAGCGCGGTCTTGGGCGCCCAGAACAGCGGACCGGAGCCGGCGTCCGCGCCCAGCCGGTAGCTGACCTTGGCCCGGCGGGCGGTCTGCATGGCCAGCTCGGCGGAGAGCAGCACCCCGTGCGGCGAGCGGTCGGTCGGCTTGGCCGGACCGGTCGGGGTGGCGGTGGTCGGGGAGGCACTGCTCGCGCTCGACCCGGCGGACGGCGTGGCGGGCGCGACATCGCCCCCGCCGCAGCCGGTCAGTCCGCTCGCGAGCACGGCGACGGCGGCCAGTGCCGCCAGCCGCTGCCGTCCCGCCATCGTGCGTTCCTCTCCCACCGGGCCACCTTGCCATCCGGACCCGGATCCGCCGGTGGCGGCCCCCTGGTCGCACCCCTGCGGCCCCGGCCCGTCCACCGGTCGGACGAGTCGGGGCCGGAGCGGGGACCGGGGTCAGCTGTTGTCGGCGGCGGCCGCGTCCTTGCCGAGCTTCGCCAGCTCGGTGATCTCGATCGAGTCGGACTTGTCCGGAGCGGTCGTGGCGACCGGGGTTCCGTAGTCCGAGTAGGTGACGGTGACCTTCATCGCGCCGGCCTTGGTGTCGGCCTGCTCCGTCCGCTTCACCACGAGCTGGTCGGCGTCCACCCAGACGTCGATGGTCTCGCTGGTGATGCCCATGGTGGCCAGCGACTTCTTCAGCTGGTCGACCTGCTCGGGGGTCAGGCCGCCGTTGGCCTTCGCCATGTTGGCCACGTTCAGCACACCGGTGTAGTGGGTGGCCGGCTTGCCGTTCACCGTCTCCTGGCCGACCTCGGTCACGGTGCCGGAGGCGATCAGGGTCCGCACCCCCTCCACGGGGTCGGCCTTCTTGAACTGGTCGGCGGTGCTCGCACCGCCGGCCGCGGTGCCGCCGCCCTGCATCTTGGCGACGTCGTCGAAGCCGATGTGCACCCAGTGCCGTCCGTCGGACGCCTTCAGGGCATCGCCGCCGAGCTTCATGTACATGCCGTCCGGCACGAACCGGTAGACGAACGCCGTGCCGCCCATGCTGGCGGTCATCTTGTCGGCATTCGGCATGCCGGACATGTCCATCGTCATGTCGCCCTGGAGACCGTCGCCCCAGCCCATGGCGCCGTCGGCCTTCATGGTGATGCTGCCGATGGCGATGTCCTCGGTGACCTTGGCGGACTTGGCCGCGCCGGTCTTCTTGGTGACCTGCTCCAGGAAGACCGCCGGGCTCACCTTGGCCGGCGGGGCCGCCTGGGTCGTCGCGGCGGCGGCCGTGGTGGGCGCGGCCGGGGCGGCGTTCTTGCCGGAGTCACTGTTGTCGTTGCAGGCGGTCGCGGTCAGCGCCAACGCGCCGAGGACGACGGCGACGGCGGCCTTGCGGGTTCCAGCCATGGTGTTCCCCCCTTGAGAACCCCCGGACGCGCGGTGCGCCCGGGGCGGTAGCCGGTGGTTGCTGCGGACGGTCCCGGCGCAGCGCCGGTTCGAGCGTCGGGCCGGATCAGCCGAAGAGCTTGAGGAGGTCGGCCTGGGAGCCGAGGTCACCGGCGGCGGGCGCCTCGGTCTTGCCGGCCTTGCCCAGGTCGGAGTACTTGATGGTGACGGCCTTCGCCTCGCCGTTGGTGTCGCCGTACTCCTGGTACTTGACGAGCTCCTGCTTGTCGTTCAGCCAGAAGTCGACGGTGAGGGTCTTGCCGTCCTCCTCCAGCGTCTTCTGGACGGACTGGCGCTGCTCGGGCGTGAGCGCGGTCATCCCGGCCACCAGGGTGGCGGTCTCCTCGACCGCCCGCAGGTGGGTGGTCTGGACGCCGTCGACGCCCTCCTGGGCGACCTTGCTCAGCTTGCCGCTCGCGGCGGCGATGGTGAGCTGGGCGACCGGGTTGGTCATCTGGCCCATCACCACGAAGGCGCCGCCCATCTCCTGCGAGGAGGGCACCTTGACCCAGTGCTTCCCCTGCAGGGCCGTGGCGTCGTCGGAGCCGACGTAGGCGTCGGCGCCGATCACCCGGATCTTGAGCTTCTTGCCGTCCATGTCGCTGGACACGTCCAGGGCGACCTTGCCCGGGTCCTTCCAGTCGACGGTGCCGGCGCCGCCCGGGCTGGTGGGGTCCGGGGAGGTCATGGCGACCTTGCCGTTCCCGGCCTTCTGCATCACCAGGGCGGCGGCGGTGAGCGCGGCCTTCGGGTCCGCGGTCAGCCCGGCCGGGACCGACCCGGCGTCCTTGGTGTCAGCGGCCGCCTTGTTGTCGCTGCCGCCCTTGCTGCCGCAGGCGGTGGCGCCGGCCAGCAGGACGGCGGCGGTCGCGACGGTGGCGGCGAGACGCACGGCACGCATGGAGTACCCCCCGTAAGTTCTTCGGAAGAGCCGATCCTCAGCTTCTTCTCACGCGGACTCTAACGGATCGCCGGGAGCGATCCGCACCGGATATCCCCCTGCGGTCATCCGGCCGCGGCGGACGCCGTGTCCCCCGCCCCGGGGACTGAGACATCCGTCGTGGTCACCGTGGTTCCGGCGCTCCCCCGCGCCGTCTCGCGCAGCCTCAGCAGCCGCCGGCCGGGCCCGACCCAGACGTCGTAGCCGATCTGCGCGACCCCGCGCTGCCGGTACCAGTCGACCAGCGCGGCCAGCCGCTGGGTGCTCAGCTCCCCGTCCGCGCCGAAGTAGTCGGCCACCGGGACGGTGCCCCGGTAGTGGGCGGCGGTCACTCCGGCCAGCTGTTCGCCGCCGAGCGAGCCGAGCCGGTCGGTCCGGGCCATCGCGTACGCCCGGCTGCCCGGGTTGGTGACCAGTGTGCTCATCCACCCGCCCGCGTAGCCGCCGGGGTCGATCCCGGCCTTCGGGTCGAGCGACTCCGCGGTGCCGCGGTCCGCGTGCTTGGGCGCGGCGCCCTGGTAGACGAGGTCGATCGCGCCGTCGTGGAGGGTCAGCCGTCCGCTGCCCAGTTCGTCGGTGACGGCCAGCGCGGCCTCGTCGCGGTCCCCCCAGACCAGCGTGCCGCTCGCGGTGCGCCGGCCGTCCGGGCCCTCCCGCACCACCTCGATCCGGGCGCCACCGGTGTCGTCCAGCGCCTGGGCGGCCGCGAGCACCACCTGCTTGGGCGGCACCGGCGCCGGCTCACCGGGGACCTGGGTGCCGGGGGCGGCCAGCATGCTGCAGCCGGTGGCGGCGCCGAGCAGCAGGAGGGCCGCCGCGAGCGCGGCGGGGCGAAGGGCGGGCGGCACGGCACACTCCGGCGGTCACGGATTCTCCACATGAACTGACCGGCAGAGCGTACGACGACTTGGTCAACCGTTCCCGTCCGCCCGTGTCCCGATCCCGCAACCGTTTCCGGGCCGTTCGCACCGCGGGGTCGGGGACGAACGACGGCGGGCCCGCACCCCCGGTGAAGGGGGTACGGGCCCGCCGTACGGACTGCTCTAGAGCGCTGGGGCTCAGACCGCGGCCGGGTCCTCCTCGACGAGGAGGTTGCGGGTGCGGTTCGGGTCCACCTGGATGCCGGGGCCCATGGTGGTCGAGAACGCGGTCTTCTTGATGTAGCGGCCCTTGGCGGCGGACGGCTTGGCGCGGAGCACCTCGTCCAGCGCGGCGGCGTAGTTCTCGACCAGCTGCTCGTCGGTGAAGGAGGCCTTACCGATGATGAAGTGCAGGTTCGAGTGCTTGTCGACGCGGAACTCGATCTTGCCGCCCTTGATGTCGTTGACAGCCTTGGCGACGTCCGGGGTCACGGTGCCGGTCTTCGGGTTCGGCATCAGACCACGGGGACCGAGCACGCGGCCCAGGCGGCCGACCTTGCCCATGAGGTCCGGGGTGGCGACGACGGCGTCGAAGTCCAGCTTGCCCTTCGCGACCTCGTCGATCAGCTCGTCGGCACCGACGATGTCGGCGCCCGCAGCACGCGCGGCCTCGGCACGCTCGCCGGTCGCGAAGACCAGGACCCGAGCGGTCTTACCGGTGCCGTGCGGGAGGATCACGGTGCTGCGGACCATCTGGTCGGCCTTGCGCGGGTCGACGCCCAGACGCATGGCGACCTCAACGGTGCCGTCGAACTTGGTGGTGCTGGTCGCCTTGGCGAGGCGGACGGCCTCGAGCGGGGCGTAAAGGCGCTCGCGGTCGACCTTGGCGTCCGCGGCCTTCAGAGCCTTGCTGCGCTTCACTGCTGCTCCTGAATGGTGATGGGAGTTGTGGTAGTCAACGGGCCTGCGCAGGCCCTACCACGGGGGACGGCTGAGCCGTGGGTGTCCCTGGCGGGACGGGAGGATCAGCCCTCGACGGTGATGCCCATCGACCGGGCGGTGCCGGCGATGATCTTCTCCGCCGCGTCCAGGTCGTTGGCGTTCAGGTCGGGCATCTTGGTGGTGGCGATCTCGCGGACCTGGGCGCTGGTGAGCTTGGCGACCTTGGTCTTGTGCGGCTCGCTGGAGCCCTTGTCGACGCCCGCGGCCTTCAGGATGAGGCGCGCGGCCGGCGGCGTCTTCGTGATGAAGGTGAAGGAACGGTCCTCGTAGACCGTGATCTCCACCGGCACGATCATGCCGCGCTGCGACTCGGTCGCAGCGTTGTAGGCCTTGCAGAACTCCATGATGTTGACGCCGTGCTGACCCAGCGCGGGGCCGACCGGCGGCGCCGGGTTGGCCGCACCGGCGTTGATCTGGAGCTTGATAAGCCCCGTGACCTTCTTCTTCTTGGGAGGCATGTCTCTCCGGGTCCTTCCGAGAGGTGATTGCTGGTGCGTGCGGAACCGGGGCGACACCCGGTCGCCAGCACACACATCGGACCAGGCTAACGCGTCGGCGCCGCTGGACCAAAACGGATTCGGGGCGGGGGCCCTCGGCCCCCGCCCCGGATCCGAAGACCGTGGACTAGTTCTTCTGGATCTGGTCGAAGGAGAGCTCGACCGGGGTCTCCCGGCCGAAGATCTCGACCAGGCCCTTGACCTTCTTCGAGTCGGGGTTGATCTCGTTGATGGTCGCCTGGAGGGTCGCGAACGGGCCGTCGGTGACGGTGACCGAGTCGCCGACCTCGAAGTCCAGCACCTGGATCTCGGTCGGCTTGACCGGCGAGGGCTTGCCGGCCTCCTTGGCGGCCTGGCGCTCGACGTCCGGGGCGAGCATCTTGACGACCTCGTCCAGGGTCAGCGGGTACGGGTCGTAGGCGTTGCCGACGAAGCCGGTGACACCGGGGGTGTTGCGCACGACGCCCCAGGACTCCGGGGTGAGGTCCATGCGGACCAGGACGTAACCGGGGAGCTTGTTCTGGCGGATGGTCTTGCGGTCGCCGTTCTTGATCTGGACGACCTCCTCCTGCGGCACCTCGGCCTGGAAGATGTACTCCTCGACGTTCAGCGAGACGGCGCGCTGCTCCAGGTTCTGCTTCACCCGGTTCTCGTAGCCGGCGTAGGTGTGGATCACGTACCACTCACCCGGCATGAAGCGCAGGTCCTCGCGGAACTTGGCGACCGGGTCGACCTCGGCCTCGGCCTCGGCGGCGGACTCCTCGGCCTCGGTCTCCTCGTCGGCCTCGGCGGCGAGCTCCTCGGTGCCGTCCTCCGCCTCGGCGGCCTCCACGTGCAGCGCGGACTCCTCGGCGGCCTCGCCGGACTCGGCCTCGTCGTACGCCTCGACCTCGTCCTCGTCGCTGTCCGCGGCGTCGACGATCTGCTCGGCGGACTCGGCGTCGTCAGCCAGCTCGGCCGCGTCCAGCTCGGCGGCGACATCCGCCTCGCGGACGGTCTCGTCGGCGTCGTACAGGGGGGACTCAGACACGGTGGCTGCTTCTTTCCTGGAGATGGTGAAGGTGGCGCGCTCCGAAACCGGACCGGCGCGCGGCCGCTCGCGCGGGCGCCAGGAGAGGTCTCGGAGACTTCAACAGTACCGAGTCCACGGTACGCGCGCGTACGTCCGCCGCCGACAGCTCGACCCGGGCCGAGGATTCGGCCCGGGTCGGGAGGTGGTTCGGAGGTGGGGCTCGATCAGCCGAAGACCAAGAGGCTCAGCTTGGCGAAGCCGTAGTCGAGGCCGTAGACGAAGCCCATCACGACCACGACGAAGGTCACCACGACGGCGGTGTAGTTGGTGAGCTCGCTCCTGGTGGGCCAGACGACCTTGCGCAGCTCGGCGATGATCTGGCGGTAGAACAGGCCCATCCGCGCGAAGAGGCCCTTCTTGGCCCGCTTGCCGGACTTCTTCTGCTTGCCGGACTTCTTGCCGTCCTCGGCAGCAGCGGTCTCGGCAGCGCCGTCGGTCCCCTCGGGGTTGCCGCTCTCAGGCGTTGCGGTGGAGCCCGTGGTCTCCGTCACTCGTCCTCACCTGAATCCGGGTCCGGCCGAACATCGCCTGCGTACCCGGTTCAGGCACGAGCGGTCGGCTCAAGCGGTGCTGATCGGTGCCCTCTCCGCATCAAGCCCGCTCGCTCTGTGGAGCGAACGGGCTGAGTACGGATCAAGCAGCAGGGCAAGAGGGACTCGAACCCCCAACCGCCGGTTTTGGAGACCGGTGCTCTACCAATTGAGCTATTGCCCTACGGAACCTCGCGGCCCCTGGTGGCGACCAACCTACCGCATCTCCCCCCGCCGTCTGCACAGGCGGTGAAAGCTCCGGTCTTTTCCGGTGGGCCGTCGAGGAGCGAGTGTACGTGGTCGGAGGCTGTTTGGTCGAACCTCTTCTTCCGGAGCCGCCGCCCGACCGGCGGATGTCCGGCCGGGCGCGTCGACCACCGGCGGATCGGCGGGGGCCGCGATGCGGACGGAGCCGTACGGATGGTGAAACCGCGATGACCGGTCCGTCCCGGTTCTGCGACGATGCAGGCATGAGCGCTTCCACCCCGCAGCCCGACCCTTCCATCCGCCCCGCCGACCGCCGGGTCTCCGCCCGGATCGGCGCGATCGCCGAGTCCGCGACCCTCGCCGTGGACGCCAAGGCCAAGGCCCTCAAGGCGGCCGGCCGTCCGGTGATCGGCTTCGGTGCCGGCGAGCCCGACTTCCCCACGCCGGACTACATCGTCGAGGCGGCCGTCGAGGCCTGCCGCGACCCGAAGAACCACCGTTACACCCCGGCGGGTGGCCTGCCCGAGCTGAAGGCCGCGATCGCCGCCAAGACGCTGCGCGACTCGGGCTACGAGGTGGACGCCTCCCAGGTGCTGGTCACCAACGGCGGCAAGCAGGCGATCTACGAGGCCTTCGCCGCGATCCTGGACCCGGGCGACGAGGTCATCATCCCGGCCCCGTACTGGACCACCTACCCGGAGTCGGTCCAGCTGGCCGGCGGTGTCCCGGTGGAGGTCGTGTCCGACGAGACCACCGGCTACAAGGTCTCGGTCGAGCAGCTGGAGGCCGCCCGCACCGAGAACACCAAGGTGGTGCTGTTCGTCTCCCCGTCCAACCCGACCGGCGCGGTGTACACCGAGGCCGAGGCCGAGGCGATCGGCCGCTGGGCGCTGGAGCACGGCCTGTGGGTGCTCACCGACGAGATCTACGAGCACCTGGTCTACGGCGGCGCGAGCTTCACCTCGCTGCCGGCCCTGCTGCCCGAGCTCGCCGACAAGTGCATCGTGGTCAACGGGGTCGCCAAGACCTACGCCATGACCGGCTGGCGGGTGGGCTGGGTGATCGGCCCCAAGGACGTGATCAAGGCCGCGACCAACCTGCAGTCGCACGCCACCTCGAACGTCTCCAACGTCGCGCAGCGCGCCGCGCTGGCCGCCGTCGCGGGCGACCTGGACGCGGTGGCCGAGATGCGCGAGGCCTTCGACCGCCGCCGCAGGACCATCGTGCGGATGCTCAACGAGATCGAGGGCGTCCTGTGCCCCGAGCCCGAGGGCGCCTTCTACGCGTACCCGTCGGTCAAGGGCCTGCTGGGCAAGGAGATCCGCGGCCGTCGCCCGCAGACCTCCGGCGAGCTGGCCGCGCTGATCCTGGACGAGGCCGAGGTCGCGGTCGTCCCGGGCGAGGCCTTCGGCACCCCCGGCTACCTGCGGCTCTCCTACGCGCTGGGCGACGCCGACCTGGTCGAGGGCGTCAGCCGGCTCCAGAAGCTGCTCGGCGAGGCCACCGACTGACCTCCCAGGTCAACACGACATCCGGGATTCACCCGGCACACCGCCCTCTTTCACCCCTTCGGGGGATGGGAAGAGGGCGGTTCCCGTTCGGGGGCCGCATACGGCAGTATCGGAAAATGGAACGCCTGTTGAACCCGCGAGACGTCAGGGGCCTCCCGAAGGCCCACCTGCACCTGCACTTCACCGGCTCGATGCGGCCCGCCACCCTGCTGGAGCTGGCCGCCAAGCACGGCGTCCGGCTGCCGGAGGCCCTCAGCTCCGGCGAGCCGCCCAAGCTGCGGGCCACGGACGAACGCGGCTGGTTCCGCTTCCAGCGCCTCTACGACACCGCCCGCTCGGTGCTCCGCGACGAGTCGGACATCCGCCGGCTGGTCCTGGAGACCGCGGAGGACGAGCGGCGGGACGGCTCCCGCTGGCTGGAGATCCAGGTCGACCCGACCTCCTACGCGCCCCGGCTGGGCGGGCTGATCCCCGCGCTGGAACTGATCCTGGACGCCGTCGAGCACGCCTCCGCGGCCACCGGGGTGGGCATCCGGGTACTGGTCGCGGCCAACCGGATGAAGTCCCCGATGGACGCCCGGACGCTGGCCCGGCTCGCCGTCCGCTACGCCGACCGCGGCGTGGTCGGCTTCGGCCTCTCCAACGACGAGCGCCGCGGCCTGGCCCGCGACTTCGACCGGGCCTTCGAGATCGCCCGCAAGGGCGGGCTGCTGGCCGCCCCGCACGGCGGCGAGCTCGCCGGGCCGGAGTCCGTCCGGGACTGCCTGGACGACCTGGGCGCCGGCCGGATCGGCCACGGCGTCCGGGCCGCCGAGGACCCGCGGCTGATGGCCCGGCTGGCGGACCGCCAGATCACCTGCGAGGTCTGCCCGTCCTCCAACGTCTCGCTCGGCGTCTACGAGCGCCCCGAGGAGGTGCCGCTGCGCCGGCTGTTCGACGCCGGGGTGCCGCTGGCGCTCGGCGCGGACGACCCGCTGCTGTTCGGCAGCCGGCTCGCCGCCCAGTACGACCTGGCCCGGGACGTCCTGGGCTTCGGCGACGCCGAACTCGCCGAGCTGGCACGGCAGTCGGTGCGCGGCTCGTGCGCGCCGGAGGCCGTCCGCAAGGAGCTGCTGGCGGACATCGACGCCTGGCTGGTGGACGGGCAGGCACCCCCCGGGTCCTAGGTCCTGGAGCTGTCCGGCCCGGGGCTGGCCGGCCCAGGGCTGTCCGGTCCTAGAGCTTGACGCCCACCATCACCGGCTCGTTCACCAGCTCCACCCCGAAGGCCTCGCGGACCCCGTCCCGGATCTCCCGGGCCAGGGCCAGCAGGTCCTCGGCGGTGGCCGCGCCGCGGTTGGTGAGCGCCAGGGTGTGCTTGGTGGAGAGGGTCGCCGGGCCGTCGCCGTAACCCTTGCCGAAGCCCGCCCGGTCGATCAGCCAGGCCGCCGAGGTCTTGGTGCAGCCCTCCGGGGCCGGGTAGGCGGGGGCGTTCTCGGTGCCCGGACGGGTGCGGAAGGACTCGTACTGCGCCGCCGTCAGCACCGGGTTGGTGAAGAAGGAGCCGGCCGACCAGGTGTCGTGGTCCGCCGGGTCCAGCACCATGCCCTTCCCGGCCCGCAGCGCCAGCACCGCCTCGTACGCCTCGACCAGCGGTACCGGCTCGCCCTGCTCGACGCCGAAGTGCCTGGCGACCTCGGCGTACTTGACCGGGGTGGAGAGCCCGGCCCGGTCCGCCAGGGCGAAACGCACCCGCAGCACCACGTAGCGGTCCGGCTCGGCCTTGAAGCGGCTGTGCCGGTAGGAGAACGCGCACTCGGCGTTCGTGAGGGTGACCACCTCGCCCGCCGCGCGGTCGTACGCGACCACCTCGGTGACGGTCTGGGCCACCTCCTGGCCGTACGCTCCGACGTTCTGCACCGGGGTCGCGCCGGCCGAGCCGGGGATGCCGGCCAGGAACTCGATGCCGGCCAGGCCGTGCTCGCACACCGCGCGGGTGACCGCCTCCGACCACACCTCGCCGGCCGCCAGCTCCAGCACCGTGCCGTCCAGGGCGAAGCCGGTGGTGGCGATCCGCAGCGCGGTGCCGGGGAAGCCCGCGTCGCCGATCACCAGGTTGGAGCCGCCGCCGAGGACCAGCAGCGGCTCGCCCGCCGCGTCGGCCTCGCGGACGGCGGCGATCACCTCGTCGTCGGTGTGGGCGGTCACCAGGCGGCGGGCCGGGCCGCCGAGCCGGAGCGTGGTCAGCGGGGCGAGGGGGGCGTCGTTTTCTACCAGCACGCCCACCAGCGTAAGGGGACGGGGGCGGCCGGTCGGCCGCCCCCGGTGGACGTGGGCGCGGGCCCGGGCCCGCGCCCACCGCTCAGGCCTTCGAGACCTCGGCCGGGACGGGCCGCCCCTCCACGGGCGCCGCGGACTGCTCGATCACCGCCGCCTGCTCGATCATCGCGGCCCTCTCGATCACGGCCGCCTGCTCGGTCCCCACGGCCCCGGCCGCCTTCGCCCGGCGCGGCAGCACCAGCGCGCAGACCGCGCCCGCCAGTACGAGGCCGGCTCCGACGTACAGCGCGGGCACCATCGCGTGGACGAAGTTCCCCGCCGAGCCGTCGCCGCCGCGCGCCGAGAACACCGCCGACAGCACGGCCACCCCGAGCGCGCCGCCGACCTCGCGCAGAGCGTTGTTGGCACCGGAGGCGATGCCCTGCTCCTCCGGCCGGACGCTGTCCATCACCATGGCGGCGGTCGGCGCGAAGTACATCGCCATGCCGACGCCGCACATCACCACGGCGGGGACCACCGGGGAGTACTCGTAGTGGCCGAGCCCGTCGTTGATCGCCGCGTACAGCGCCAGGCCGACGCCCTGGAGCGTCAGTCCGACGAGCACGATCGGACGGCCGCCGAAGCGGTCGGCCAGGATTCCGGCCGCCGGCGCGACGACCAGGCCCACCCCGGTCCACGGGAGCATCCGGATGCCGGCCTCCTGCGGGGTGTAGCCGCCCACGGTCTGGAGGTGCTGGCTGATCAGGAAGATCGAGCCGAACATCCCGAGGAACATCAGCAGGCCGGAGGCGTTGACCGCGGCGAAGGTCCGGTTGCGGAACAGCCGCATCGGCAGCATCGGGTGCCTGGCGCCGCGCTGCTCGTAGCGCACGAACGCGATCAGCAGCACCAGGCCGCCGGCCAGCGCGGCCAGCACCAGCGGGCTGGTCCAACCGTCCGGGTTGCCGCGGATCAGGCCGAGCACGACGCCGAACAGGCCGAGGCTCACCAGCACCGTGCCGACCGCGTCCAGGGCCGGGCTGGCGCCGAAGCTCTCGCGCAGCCGCAGGGCGGCCAGCGGCACCAGGGCGACGCCGACCGGGACGTTCACCCAGAAGATCCACTGCCAGGAGAAGTGCTCGGTCAGGGCGCCGCCGATCAGCGGGCCGGCGGCGATGGCGAGGCCGTTGACCCCGGCCCAGATGCCGAAGGCCATCCCGCGCTTGACCGCAGGGACGGCGGCCGTCAGCAGGGTGAGGGTGAGCGGCATCGACACCGCGGCGCCGACGCCCTGGAGGGCGCGGGCGGCGATCAGCGCGCCGATGCCGGGCGAGAGTGCGGCCGCGGCGGAACCGACGGTGAAGAGGCTGAGCCCGATCAGGAACATCCGGCGGCGGCCGAAGCGGTCGCCGAGCGCCGCGCCGAACATCAGCAGCACGGCGAAGGACAGGGTGTAGGCGCTGACCGTCCACTCCAGGTCGGACAGCCCGCCGCCGAGCTCCTCGCGGATGGACGGCAGCGCGGTGGTGACGACCAGGTTGTCCAGGGCCGCCATGAAGCCGGCGAGGCTGGTGATCACCAGGGTCCAGACGCCGGTGCGTCCGAGGCCCGGTTTCTCGGTCGCGAGTTCCGCCGCGTTCTTCGTCGTGATCTCCGTCATGACTCCACTTCCCCCAGAGTTTCCCAGATAGTTATTGATCACTAACTTTCGACGGCCGAAAAAGGGCCGCACGGACTCCACCGTGCGACCTGCTACTCCCCGCCCGCGCGCCCGTCCCGGCGTTCGCCCTCGCCGTCGTGCTCGTCCCGGCGTTCACCTTCGTGCCCGTACCGGCGTTCGCCCTCGTGCTCGTCCTCGCGCTCGCCGAAGCCGTCCCAGATCCGGTGCTCCCGGGGGAAGCCCAGCGCGACCAGGGTGTTGATCAGCATCCCGTACGCGAAGAACTCCGTGGTGCCCTGCACGTCACCGCCGACCCGCTCCCGGACCCGCTCGAACAGCTCCCCCCACAGCTGCCGGGCCATCGCCCCGATCTCGTCCTCGCCGGCCATCCGGGAGGCGAACACCGAGACGTAGAGCTGCATCTGCATCATGAGCTGCTCGCGGTCCTCGACCAGGCCCATGTACGCCTCGGACATCGCCGCGGCGGCCTCCTCCCCGGTCAGCCCGACGGACGCCTCGTCGAAGACCCGCCAGGTCTCCTCGATGCAGCGCTCGGCGGCGGCCGTGAAGATCGCCTGCTTGCCCGGGAACAGCCGGAACAGGTACGGCTGCGAGACGCCCACCCGGCGGGCGATCGCCTCGGTGGACGTGCCCCGGTAGCCGTGCCTGGCGAACTCGATCACCGCGGCCCGGACGACGCTCTCGCGCCGCTCCTCCGCACTCATCCGCATGCTCGTCTTCGCCACGGCAATAAGTTAGTGACCAATCACTAGCCCCGCAAGCCCGAAAAACGCCCCGGAACCCGCCGAACGGGCCCCGGGGCGGCTGACCTCGGAGAACGGCCTGGGAACAGACCGGGAGCCGGGCCGGCGAACCGGCCGGAGATCGGGCGCCTCAGGCGAGCCGGACGACCGCCCTGGACATCCCGAGCACCTTCTGGCCGCCCGAGGTGGCCAGCAGGTCGACCTGCACCCTGCGGTCCTCCAGCTTCTTGGCGACCTTGGCCGAGACCTCGATCACCGCGCCGACCCCGTCGTTCGGCACCGGCACCGGCCGGGTGAAGCGGACGCCGTACTCGACCACCGCGGCCGGGTCGCCGACCCAGTCCGTGACGACCCGGATCGCCTCGGCCATGGTGAACATGCCGTGCGCGATGACGTCCGGCAGGCCGACCTCCAGCGCGAACTTCTCGTTCCAGTGGATCGGGTTGAAGTCGCCGGAGGCACCCGCGTAGCGCACCAGTGTGGCGCGGGTCACCGGGAAGGACTGCGCCGGCAGCTCGGTGCCGGCCTCGACCTCGTCGTAGTTGATCGCCATCGCGCTCACTCCCCCGCCTCGTCGGCGGCCCGGGCCACCAGCGTCATGATCGCCGTCACCACGTGCTCGCCGGTCTCGTCCGCCACCTCGCCGCGCACGGTGAGCACGTCGTTGCCCGCCAGCGACTTGATGTTGTCGATGGTGACCGCGACCGTCAGCCGGTCACCGGCCCGCACCGGGCGGCTGTACCGGAACTTCTGGTCACCGTGCACCACCCGGCTGTAGTCGAGGCCCAGCTCCGGGTCCTCGACGACCTGGCCGGCCGCCTGGAAGGCGATCGCGAACGGGAAGGTCGGCGGGGCGATCACGTCCTGGTGACCCAGCGCCTTCGCGGCCTCCGCGTCGGTGTACGCCGGGTTGGCGTCCCCGATCGCGATCGCGAACTCGCGGATCTTCTCCCGGCCGACCTCGTAAGGATCGGTGGGCGGGTAACTACGCCCGATGAAGGACGGGTCGAGCGCCATGGCAGCTCCTCGGAACGCGGATGGAAACGCGGACGGATACGAAAAAGACTCCGGGCCGCACCCCCTGTTGAGGGATACGGCCCGGAGTCGAAGACCTGAGTTCACACAGGCCCGGCGCCCTGCGACAGGGTCAGCGGGTCTCGCGGTGCGCGGTGTGCGAGTTGCAGCGGGGGCAGTGCTTCTTCATCTCAAGACGGTCCGGGTCGTTACGCCGGTTCTTCTTGGTGATGTAGTTCCGCTCCTTGCACTCCACGCAGGCCAGCGTGATCTTCGGGCGGACGTCGGTGGCAGCCACGGGAGTGCCTTCCTTGGACAACGAATAAGAACACAACAAGAGTAGCCGACCGGGAGTGCGATCTCCCGACCGACTACGCGGGGTAGCGGTGACCGGACTTGAACCGGTGACACAGCGATTATGAGCCGCTTGCTCTACCAACTGAGCTACACCGCCACAGTGATCAGCAGCACAGCCGAAGCTGACCGCCTTTCACCAGAGCCCCCATGCGGAATCGAACCGCAGACCTTCTCCTTACCATGGAGACGCTCTACCGACTGAGCTATAGGGGCGAACGAGGAAGAGATTACACGTTCCGCGCCCAGAGGTGAAATCCGTATCCCGGGGCGAAGACCGCAGGTCGGCGAGGTGCACGGACGACCGATCCAAGGCCGGGCGTTCGATCGGCCCACGAGCCGCGCGCCCCGAGCCGATACGACTATTGCCCGCCTCCCGGCGGCCCGCCCCCGTGCGCCATAGGCTCGACGCTCATTGGCCGGGGCACGAGAAGGAGCCGTCGATGGACAGCGCAGCCCCCGACGGGCCGCACTCCGGGCCCGACCCGGCGGCCAACCCACTCGGACACGGCCCGGTCCTGCTCCTCACCGGGGCCCGGCTGGCCGACGGACGGGTGGTGGACGTCCGGATCAGCGGCGACCGCATCCAGGCGGTCGGCACCGTCGGCAGCCTCGGCCCGCTGCCCGCCCTGCCCGGCGCCCCCACCGTCACCACCGGCGCCCGGATCGACCTCCGGGGCTACCTCCTGCTCCCGGCCCCCGCCGAGGCGCACGCCCACTACGACTCCGCCTTCTCCGCCGCCCTGCCCGCCCCGCCGCCGGACACCCCCGCCGACCTCACCCGCCGGGTCACCGAGGCCGCGCTCACCTCGCTCGGCTACGGTGCCACCGCCCAGCGCACCCACGTACGGATCGGCGACGTGCACGGGCTGCACCCGCTGGAGGCGGTGCTCACCGCCCGCCAGGCGCTGCGGGGCCTGGCCGATCTCCAGGCGGTGGCGATGCCCCGGCTGCTCACCGGCCGGGCCGGCGCGGACGGGCGTGCCCAGCTGCGCGAGGCCCTCAAACTGGGCGCCACGGCGGCCGGCGGCTGCCCGGAGCTGGACCCGGACCCGGCGGGGTACGTGCAGCTGCTGCTGGAGGCCGCCCGGGAGGCGGACTGCCCGGTCGACCTCCACACCACCGCCGCAGACGCGGCCCAACTCGCCCGTCTGGCGAGTGCGTTGGCGCCGCTTCGGCCGCGGGTGACGCTCGGCCCGTGCGGGGCGCTGGCCCGCGGCGCGTCCACCGTGCTGGCGACCAGCGGGGTGCGGGTGGTCTGGCTGCCGCAGAACGGCGGCTGTACCGGGCTGGAAGGTCGGCCGTCCGGCCAGCGGCCCGGTCTGGTGCGGGAGTTGACCGCGGCCCGGGTGCCGCTGGCGGCCGGCAGCGGCGCCCTTCGGGACCAGTCCAACCCGGTCGGCCGGGCCGACCCGCTGGAGTCCGCCTATCTGCTCGCGGCGGGCGGGGAGTTGGACCCGGAGGCGGCCTACGACGCGGTGGCGAACCAGGCCCGGGCGGCGCTCGGGCTGCCGCCGGTCCGGGTGGACGCCGGATTCCCGGCGGAGCTGCTGGCGGTGCGCGGGGACAGTCTGGCCGGGGCGCTCGCGGGCGGGCACAGCCGGCTGGTGGTGCACAGCGGCCGGGTGGTCAGCCGGACCAGCGCGGTCCGGGAGTTCGCCGACACGGTGGCGCTGGCGCTGCCCCGGCAGTCCGACGGCGCCGACTGCTGAGGCCGCAGGCCAGAAGGGCGCGCGCTTTGCGCCGCGCGCCCCTCCCCCACCTGCTGGCCGTCCTCGGGGACGGCGGCCGGAGCGGCCCCGGCTTCCCCCACACGGAGCAGGGCCCGCTCGTTCCGGCACCGAACCTACGACCGCGGACCACCGGCCCCGACCGGCCTTGACACCCTCCTGTCGCCCGACGACCGGCTCTTGACGTCTCGTTGACGCAGGGCACGCTCCGGGGCCCGCACTGCGGCACGCCCTACGGCTACGGCGCGTGCTACGGCACGTACCGGTACCCGATCCCCGGCTCGGTGATCAGGTGGCGCGGGCGGGCCGGGTCGGGCTCCAGCTTGCGGCGCAGCCCCGCCAGGTAGACCCGCAGGTAGTTGCCGCGCGTCTCCTGAGCCGGCCCCCACACCTCGCGCAGGATCTGCCGGCCGGGCACCAGCCGGCCGGGGGTGGCGAGCAGCAGGCCGAGGATCCGCCACTCGGTCGGGGTGAGCCGCACCGGGCCGCCCGGGCCGAGCACCGTGGTGGCCGCGAGGTCGACGGTGTGGTCGCCGATCACCGCCCTCTCCGGCGGCACGGCGCCCAGCGGCCGGCGCAGCACCGCCCGTAACCGGGCGAGCAGTTCGTCCATCAGGAACGGCTTGGTGAGGTAGTCGTCGGCGCCCGCGTCCAGGGCGCCGATCCTGTCGGCGGCGTCGGAGCGGCCGGAGAGCACGATGACCGGCATCGTGCTGCGGGTGCGCAGTCCGCGCAGCACGTCCATGCCGTCGAGGTCGGGCAGGCCGAGGTCGAGCAGGACGGCGTCCGGGGCGGAGTGCGCGGCCCGGTCGAGCGCCTCCCCGCCGGTGGCGGCGGTGCGGACGGCGTACTGGCGGGCGCTGAGGTTGATCCGCAGGGTGCGCAGGATGGCCGGTTCGTCGTCGACGATCAGGATCTCACTCATGCGGTGACTCCTCCCCGGTGGCGGAGTGCTCGGCGGTGAAGTGGTCGGTGGTGGAGTGGTCGGTGGTGGAGCGCCCGGCGGTGGTGTGCCCGGCGGCCGCGGGCAGCGTGAGCAGCATGGTGGTGCCGCCCCCGGGGGTGTCCTCGACCTCCAGGCTGCCGCCCATGGCCTCGGCGAGGCCGCGGGAGAGGGCGAGGCCGAGGCCGACGCCGGTGGTGTTGTCGGTGTCGCCGAGGCGCTGGAAGGGCAGGAAGACCCGGTCGCGGTCCTCGGGGGCGATGCCGGGGCCGCGGTCGATCACCCGGACCTCGACCAGGTCGGCGTGGTGGCTGGCGGTGACCAGGACGGGCGCGCCGGGGGCGTTGTGGCGCAGCGCGTTGGTGATCACGTTGGCGAGGACGCGTTCCAGCAGCGGCGGGTCGGCGAGCACCGCCGGCGCTGTGTCGAGGTCCAGCGGCTGGATCGGGGCCTGCGGATCGGACAAGGAGTCCATGGCTCGTACCAGCATCTCCTCGAGTGAGGTCGGCGCCAGGTGCAGGGTGAGCGCGCCGGCCTGGAGGCGGCTCATGTCGAGCAGGTTGTCGACCAGCCGGGTGAGTTTGACCAGTGACTCGTCGGCGGTGGCGAGGAGTTCGGCCTGGTCCTCGGGCGAGAACTCGACGTCGGGGCTGCGCAGCGAGCCGACCGAGGCGCGGGCGGCGGCGAGCGGGGTGCGCAGGTCGTGGCTGACGGCGGCGAGCAGGGCGGTGCGCATCCGGTCGGCGGCCTTGATCGGCTCCACCTCGGCGGCGACCACGGCCAGCCGGTCGCGTTCCAGCGCGGCGGCGACGTGGGCGGCGAAGGCGGTGAGCACCCGCTGGTCGGCGGCGGGCAGCCGGCGGCCGGTGAGGACCAGGACGGCGTCGGCGCCGACCGGGACCTCGGTGATCTCGTGCGGCGTCTCCTCGTCGTCCGGGTGCTCGGCGGCTGCCCGGTCCGCACAGTGGGCGAGAACCTCGCCGTCGGAGCGGGAGAGCAGCGCGACGGTCCGCATGCCGAAGGCCGTCCTGGACTTCTCCAGCAGGGCGGGTAGGGCGTCGGCGCCGCGCAGCACGCTGCCGGCCAGGGTGGAGAGGGTCTCGGCCTCGGCGGTGGCGCGGGCGGCCCGGCTGGTGAGCCGGCCGGCGTGGTCGACCACGGTGGAGACGGCGAGCGCGATGGCGGCGAAGACCACCAGGGCGACGATGTTGTTGGTCTCGCCGATGGTCAGGCTGTGGATCGGCGGGATGAAGTAGTAGTTCAGCAGCACCGAGGCGATGAACGCGGCCAGCAGAGCGGACATGGCGCCGCCGAGCAGGGCGACGATGACCACGCCGAGCTGGAAGATCAGCGCGTCGGTGGTGAGGTTGATGCTGGCGTGGGCCTGGGAGAGCACGGCGGTGAGCAGCCAGGGCAGCACGAATCCGGCGGCGTAGCCGGCGATGGTGCGGCGCTTGGAGTGGCGGCGGCCGAGCGAGGGCAGCTTGCCGCGACCGGTGAACTCGTGGGTGACCATGTGGACGTCGATGTCCTCGGAGGCGTCCACGGTGGTCTGCCCGGTGCCGGGGCCGGTGAGGAAGCGGCTGATCCGGCCTCGGCGGCTGGTGCCCAGCACCAGCTGGGTGGCGTCGTGGGCGCGGGCGAAGGCGAGCAGCGCGGTGGGGACGTCGTCGCCGACCACCACGTGGTAGCTGCCGCCGAGGGCCTCCACCAGCTGCCGCTGCTGGGCGAGCGCGCCGGAGGAGGCGCCGGCCAGGCCGTCGCTGCGGGAGACGTGGACGGCCAGCAGGTCGCCGCCGGCGGTGCGGTCGGCGATCCGGGCGGCGCGGCGGATGATCGTCTCGCCCTCGGGGCCGCCGGTGAGGGCGACCACCACCCGTTCACGGGTTTCCCAGACACGGTCGATGCGGTGGTCGGCCCGGTAGTCGCGCAGTCCCTCGTCCACCCGGCCGGCCACCCAGAGCAGGGCGAGTTCGCGCAGGGCGGTCAGGTTGCCGACCCGGAAGTAGTTGGAGAGCGCGGCGTCCACCTTCTCGGCCTTGTAGACGTTGCCGTGGGCCATCCGCCGGCGCAGCGCCTGCGGGGCCATGTCGACGAGTTCGATCTGGTCGGCCCGGCGGACCACCTCGTCCGGGACGGTCTCGCGCTGCGGGATGCCGGTGATCTTCCGGACGACGTCGTTCAGCGATTCCAGGTGCTGGATGTTGACGGTGGTGATGACGTCGATCCCGGCGGCGAGCAGTTCCTCGACGTCCTGCCAGCGCTTGGCGTGCCGGCCGCCGGGGATGTTGGTGTGCGCCAGCTCGTCGACCAGGACGACGGACGGGCGGCGGGCGAGCACCGCGTCGAGGTCCATCTCCTCGAACTCGGCCCCGCGGTAGGAGCGGTGGACCCGCGGCAGGACCTCCAGACCCTCCAACATCCGCCGGGTGTGCTGGCGCCCGTGGGTCTCGATGTACCCGACCACGACGTCGGCCCCGCGTTCCTGTCTGCGCCGCGCCTCGTCCAGCATCCGGTAGGTCTTGCCGACCCCCGGGGCGGAACCGAGGTACACCCTCAGCCGACCGGTGCGGACGCCGGAGCCGGGTGTGAAGTCGCGGGCCATGGGCACTGCTTCTTTCCATCGGGAGGTGACGGCTGGTCGGTACGCGTCGGCGGACACGGGGCCGCCGACCCGGGCGCGGAGGCATCCTCCCCCGCCCGGGTCGGCCCGGTCACCCTGGTATGTCGTGGGGTGTCACCGTTCGGTCACCTCTGCTCGCTGATCGCCTTGTTGAGCAGGACGACGTTGACGCCCTCGTCGCCGAGGAAGCCGAGCGAGTGGCCTTCGGTGTAGTTGTCGACGAGCTTGGCGACCGTCTCGACCGGCAGCTTGCGCTCCTTGGCGATCCGGTTGACCTGCTCCTTGGCGTAGGCCACCGAGATGTGCGGGTCGAGGCCGGAGCCGGAGGCGGTCAGCGCGTCGGCCGGGACGCTCGCCGGGTCCACGCCGTCGAAGGCGGCGACGGCGGCGCGGCGGTCGTTGACGGCCTTGAGCAGGTCCTCGCTGTTCGGGCCCAGGTTGGAGGCGCCGGAGTTGTCACCGGCGTAGTTGTTGGCGGAGGGCCGGGGCTGGAACCACTTCGGGTCCGGCACCGGGTCCTCCTTCGGGTCGTCACCCGTGGTTGAACCGGAAGGGGCACGGCTCCGCCCACCCCCGGCGCCTCCGTGCGGCGCCGGCGGACGACCGGCAGATGCAGCAAACCAGCCGTCAAGGGCGCGTTCAGGAGGCCCTGACGCCCTCCATACGGGCGCGGGCCGGTCGTTGACGGGACCTTGACGCGCGGGGGTGGTGGGACGACGAACGGCCCCGGACGGCGGTTCGCCGTCCGGGGCCGTACGCGGCTTCCCCCTGCTTCCCCGCCGGTCAGCTCCGCATCCGAAGTCGGCGGACCACCGCGTCGGCGTGCCGGCGCAGGGCGCGGTCGATCACGGCGCCGCTCCGGTTCTGCCGCGCGCACTGCCACCAGTGGGCGGGCTCCACCTCGGGGATCAGCACGGTGAGCCGGGTGATCGCCGTCACGGGAACCACCAGCACGCTGCGCCGCCGAGTCACCGCGCCCGACGCCACCCGTCCCCCATGCGTTCCTGATGCCGCCGCCGGAGGCCTTCACGCGTACCCACGACGGGGACCGTACGGCGGGAGGGGCTGTTGGCGGGGGTGGGCGAAGCCGTTGTCCCGGCGGGCGCCGGTTGGGAAGACGATCAGCTCGAAAGGACTCCCACCCCCGGCCCCCACTCTGCTGCCCAATCACCGTAATTGCAAGCTATACGCAATAACTGCCCCCGGCGGCATCCGGACGCACGAAAAGACCCCCGATCCGCGTTTCCGCAGATCGGGGGCCGTTTCTCTATCCTGTGGCTGGTGCAGGGTTCGAACCTGCGTAGCTTGCGCGACAGATTTACAGTCTGCTCCCTTTGGCCGCTCGGGCAACCAGCCAGGATTGTCGTCTCGCCGGGCTCTCGCCCCGCTCGACTTGGTAAACCATACCTGATCCCCGGGGGTGTTCCGCCACTCGATAGATCACGCGATGATCAAGGACCGCGGCGCGACTGTCACGGGCGGGGCCGGGGTGGCGCTGGATAGGCTTGGGCGGCGGGCGCCCGCTGGGGCGGGCCGTGCCAGTGAAGCCAGAGCATCAAGGAGACCAACACCCATGGCCGACTCCAGTTTCGACATCGTCTCGAAGGTCGAGTGGCAGGAGGTCGACAACGCGATCAACCAGACCTCCCGTGAGATCGCCACCCGCTTCGACTTCAAGGGCGTGGGCGGCGAGATCAGCCGCTCCGGCGAGAAGATCGAGATGAAGGCCAACGGCGAGGAGCGCGTGCGGGCCATCCTGGACGTGCTGCAGACGAAGTTCGTCAAGCGCGGCCTCTCGCTGAAGGCTCTGGACGCCGCCGAGCCGCAGCTGTCCGGCAAGGAGTACAAGATCTTCGCGAACATCAAGGAGGGCATCACCACGGAGGATGCCAAGAAGGTCGCGAAGATCATCCGGGACGAGGGTCCGAAGGGCGTCAAGGCCCAGGTCCAGGGCGACGAGCTGCGCGTCAGCTCCAAGAGCCGCGACGATCTGCAGACCGTCCAGGCCCTGCTCAAGGGCAAGGACCTGGACTTCGCGATCCAGTTCGTGAACTACCGCTAGTCGACCCGCCGCTCCCCCGTCCGCGGGGACGCGACGGCACGGCCCCGCTCCCGATTCGGGGGCGGGGCCGTTCGCGTCGGCCGGGGTCGGTCAGCCGGCGGCGGGCCGAAGTTGGGCGGCAGCGGCCAGGGCCTGCGCCTGGGCGCGCAGGGCGTCGAGCTGCCCAGGGAGGCCGGCGGATGCGGAGCCGGGCTGCGCGGACGGGGCGGGGGCGTTCGCCGGTGTTGCCATCGGCTGGAGTTGGCCGATCAGCTTCTGCAGCAGGCTCTGCAGTGAGGCGACGAGCTGCTGGACGGCGCCGCCGAGCTCGGGGACGGTGGAGGTCACCGTGGAGATCAGGCCGGTGATCTGCTTGACGAGGTCTCCGACCGCCCCGAGGGGGGCCGTGCTCGGATCCGCTGCGGCCGGGACGGCGGGGAGCGTGGGAAGCGCGGAGAGGGTCGGGTCGGCCGGAGCACCGGGGACCGCGGGCAGTGTGGGCACCGCCGGTTCGTCGGCCTGGCCGACGGGGAGGCCCGGGAGCGCCGGGTCGGCGGCCGGGAGGGTGGTCGGCGGTGCCGGGACCGTGACCGGGACGACCGGGAGGACAGCAGCGGTCGGGGCGGCGACGGTGGATCGGGAGGCCGCGGCTCCGTGGTCGGCGGCAGTGGCGGACACCGTGGCGACCATGGTCAGCGCGAGGGCTGCGGTCAGCAGGGCGGCCATCCGGGTGGCACGCACGAGTGCTGCTTCCTGTCGACGTGGGTCAGGCGAGATCGCCTGACCCACACCGTGCGGTCGCCGTCCGGGCGCAGCCACCGCAGGTACGCCGAACGGCGGCGCGTCTCCTCTCGACCCGCCGTCGGCTCCCGCGGACTCAGCCCGTCGCCCAGCCCGCGGTGCTGCGGTGCGCCCCCAGCCCGACCGAGTCGAACTCGTCCACCCGCCCCGGCTCGACGTGTCCGCCGAGGCACCGCAGGGCCCGGGAGATCGGGGTGCCCTCGGCCGGCGAGGGCTCGGAGTCGCCGCTGGTGAGCGGCCCGAGGACGACCCGGCCGTCCGACCAGACGGCGGCGCGCTGGGTGCCGCTGCCGCCGAAGTACTCGGCCTCGACGCAGGCGATCGGACCGGCCTTGGACCAGGCGGCGATCCGGAGTTCGAAGCCGTCGGAGTGCCAGCCGAACCCCGCCCCACCGGCGGGTTTGGGCACGGCGGCGTCGCCCTGGAGTGCGGACAGCACGGCGGAGGTGAGCGGGATCAGTGCCAGCCCCTGCGCCAGCGGCACCACCCGGGCCGCCGGCACTTCCGCGGCCGCCACCGTCAGCAGCTCCAATGTGCCCATCAGCGCCTGGAGTTCATACGACATGCCGGACATGCTGTCCCACCGCACCGACAGTCGGCGCGGAATTTATGATTCCGTGCCCGGCCGGAGGCCGTAGAGGAGGGTGAAGAGGGTCACGTCCACGGCGTCGTCGGCCGTACTCGGACCTTCCGCGGTCAGCTCGTCGAGGAGTTCCTTGAGCCGGACCTGCAGCCGGGCCAGCCGCTCCGGTTCGAGCCGCAGCGAGAAATCGGCCCGTCGCACTGGCCTCGATCGCCGGGGTGCTCGCCGCCGCCCTGCTGCCCGCGACCACGAGCCGCACGCTGCGCCGCGCCGCCTGGCCCGTCCGCACGGTTCCGGGACCTTTGCCCGGTCAGATTTGACCCAACCGTGGGATTTTCTTACGGGCTGGTCATAGTTCACCCAGAGTCCTTCAAGCTTCCGTTGCTAGTTTCGGTGAGCATGACGAAGCTGCTCAGCCCGGCCCCACCGTCCCCGGTGCGGGCCGGACGACTGCGCCCGGTGTCCGACCGCGACCGCCGAACCGGCCTGTCGAGACTGCGTCTGCTGGCCTGGCCGGCCTATCTGACCGCCTTCGTCTGGTTCGTGGCCACCCAGGGCATGGCCTTCGCCAATGACGTGGTGTTCCTCTGGCTGATCGGCGCCCTGCTGACCGCCGCCGTCCACAGCGGCCACGGCGGGCGCGGCTTCCTCCTGGTGCTGCGCGACTGGATCCCGGTGATGGCCGTGGTCTGGGTCTACTCCCTGCTGCGCGGCTACGGCGCCCAGACCCCCTGGGCCCCGCACTGGCTGCCCCAGCTGCGCGCCGACGAGCTGCTCGGCTCCGGCGAGACCTGGACCGTACGGCTCCAGCAGGCCCTCTACACCCCGGGCTCACCGCACTGGTACGACTACGCCGCGACGGCCGTCTACCTCTCCCACTTCCTCGTGGTCTTCGTCCTGCTCGCCGTGCTCTGGCGGCGCTCCCACCGGCGCTTCCGGCAGTTGCTCGCCTGCTACTTCACGCTGACCTTCGCCGGCTTCGCCACCTACCTGCTCTACCCGGCCGACCCGCCGTGGCTGGTCGCCCAGCAGGGCAACCTGCCGCCGCTGCACCGGGTGGTCTGGGAGACCATCTCCGCCATGGGCCTGCCGCAGGCCGACTCCCTGCTGGAGAACGGCAGTCAGTTCGCCAACGACGTCGCCGCGATGCCCTCGCTGCACTCCGCCTACCCGGCGATGCTGCTGTTCCTGTTCTGGCCGGCCGCCGGGCGCACACTGCGGGCGCTGCTGGTCGCCTATCCGCTCGCGATGGCGTTCACCCTGGTCTACGGCGCCGAGCACTTCATCGTCGACGTCCTCGTCGGCTGGACGTACGCGGCCGTGGTCGTCTTCGGCCTGCGCCTGCTGCGCAACCGCCGTACGGCGCGGGCGGCGGCCGAGGCAGACTTGGCCGGGTGAAGCCGAAGCCACCACCGATGAGGCCGACCCCCGAGCAACTGCGGGCCGCCCAGGGCACCACCATCCCCGACGTCACCGGCCCCGGACTGAGGGTGCTGTTCTGCGGCATCAACCCGGGGCTGTGGTCCGGGGCCACCGGGCACCACTTCGCCCGCCCCGGGAACCGCTTCTGGCCCGCCCTGCACCGCTCCGGCTTCACGGTGCGCCAGTACCGCCCGGACGAGCAGGGCGAGCTGCCCGCCCTCGGCCTCGGCATCACCAACGTCGCCCCGCGCACCACCGCCAAGGCGGACGAGCTCACCGCCGAGGAGCTGCGCGAGGGCGGCGCGGCGCTGCGCGAACGCGTGCTGCGGCTGCGGCCCCGTGTCCTCGCGGTGCTCGGCATCGGTGCCTACCGGACGGCCTTCGGCAAGCGGCAGGCCGCGATCGGCCGCCAGCCGGAGGGCATCGGCGACACCGAGGTGTGGGTCCTGCCCAACCCGAGCGGCCTCAACGCCCACTACCCCCTGGACGCGCTGGCCGCCGAGTTCCGCAAGCTCCGTCAGAGCGTCGAGGGCGCGGACACTCCCTGAGCGGCGGTCACCCCGGCCGGCAGCGGCAGCTCGCGCAGCTCGCGGATCAGCGCCCGGACGGCTGGGGTCCCGGCCAGCTCGGGCGTGGTCACGTACCCGACGAAGCGGCTGGGCGGGCGGGGGCCGAGGTCGGTGACGGCCAGTCCGGGCGGGGCGCCGAGCAGCGCCGTCCGGGGCATGATCGCCATGCCGAGCCCCTGGGCGACCAGCGAGAGCGCCACCGTGTCGTCCTCCGCGTCGACGGTCGCGGGCGGCAGCCAGTCCTGCCGCTGCCACCAGTCCCTGGTGTAGGAGTCGCAGTTCTCCGCCCAGTCGACCAGCGGCAGCCGGCGGGGCTCCGGGTGGTCCTGGGGGTGCGCGAGCGCGTACGACTCCCGGTACAGCCGGACGGCGACCAGGCCGGGGACGGGCGGCGGGCCGCCGGCGTCCAGGGTGGCCAGCCCCAGGTCGGCGCGCCCGTCGGCGACCTCCCCCGCGGTGCCCCGGCCGAGTTCCCGGACGATCCGCACGTGCGGGGTGAGCCCGGGGTGATCGGCGGCCAGCCGGGCCAGCACCGGCGGCAGCAGGTGGGCGGCGGCGCTCCGGAAGGCGGCGATCCGCAGCGTCCCGGTCACCGGCCCAACCGCCCCGGCACCGGCACCGCGCACCTCGGGGCCCATCACGGTCAGCAGCCGCAGGATCCGACGGGCGTACCCGACAGCCCGCGCGCCGGCCTCGGTGGGGCGTGCGCCGTGGCGCCCACGGTCGAAGAGCACCGCGCCGAGCTTCCGCTCGCAGGCGCGCACGGCGTGCGAAACGGCGGACTGGGTGGTGTCCAGGCGCGCGGCGGCCGCCGTGAAGCTCCGCTCCTCGTCGACGGCGACCAGGACGCGCAGCTCGTGCGGGGCGAGATCGGTCATGCGGCGAACCTACCGGCATCCATCGACGCCGCTCATGGAACCCCCCGTTCCATCGACGCCGGCCCCTGCTCGGCCGCTCCCGGGCTCCCTACGGTGGGCACGTCCCACCGCACCCCACCCGCACCCACCCGTACGGAGCACCGCCGATGTCCCGCCCCACCGCCCGCGTCGTCCACCTCGTCTCCCGCCCCTCGGGCGCGCCGAGCGCCGAGAACTTCGCCTTCGTCGACGAGCCCGTCCCGGCCCTGGTCGCCGGCGAGGCCCTCGTCGAGAACCTCTACCAGTCGGTCGACCCGTACATGCGCGAGGAGATGGAGGAGGGCGGCTGGGAGCTGCACGCCCCGCTGGAGGGCCGCACCCTCGGCCGGGTGGTGGAGACCCGGGCCGACACGCTGCCGGTCGGCGCCCTGGTCTTCCACCGGCAGGCCTGGCGCACCCACTCCGTGGTCACCGCCGAGCGCGCCCACCTGCTGCCCGACTTCGCCGGCGTCCCGCTCAGCGCCCACCTGTCGGTCCTCGGCGGCACCGGGCTGTCCGCCTGGGTCGGTCTGACCAGGATCGCCCGGCTCCGGCCCGACGAGACCCTGTTCGTCTCGGCGGCGGCCGGGGGCGTCGGCACCGCCGCCGGCCGGATCGCCCGACTGCTCGGCGCCGGACTGGTCATCGGCAGCACCGGCTCCGCCGCCAAGGCCGCCCACCTCACCGAGCACCTCGGCTTCGACGCCGCCTTCGACTACCACGACGGCCCGATCGCCGACCGCCTGCGCGAGGCCGCGCCGGACGGGCTGCACGTCTACCTGGACAACGTCGGCGGCGACCACCTGGAGGGCGCGATCAGCGCGATGCGCGACCGCGGCCGGATCGCCTGGTGCGGCGCCGTCGCCCAGTACAACAACCTCCAGGACCCGCCGGCCGCGCCGCGCAACCTGTACGACGTCGTCGGCAAGAACCTGCGGCTGGAGGGCTTCCTGGTCCGCGACCACCTGGACGCCCGCCCCGAGCTGTACGACTTCCTCGTCCCGCACCTGCGCTCCGGCGCCCTCGTCCCGGACGAGACCGTCGTGGACGGCTTCGACCGCGTGGTGGAGGCCTTCCTCGGCATGCTGCGCGGCGCCAACACCGGCAAGATGATCGTCCGGATCTGAGCCTACGGGCCCACAGGCCTACAGCGGGGTGACGGCCTTCAGCACCACCAGCAGGGCCACCGCCGCGTTGAGCGCGCACAGCGCCGAGGCCGCCGTACCGGCCGCGGCCACCATCGCCGCCAGGCCCGCCGGGGTCTTGGCCGGCGGCCAGTTGCGGGCCGTCGGCACCGGGCCGAGCAGCGCGGCCACCCGGCGCGGCACCGGGCCGGGCTGGGCGGCGGCCGGGGCGGCGAAGGCGGCGAAGCCCGGCGCCGGGGCGGCGTGCGAGACCAGCGCCGCGCGGGCCACCGCCCGGGCGGTGATCCGCCGGTCCCCGACCGCCTGGGCCGACTCCTCGTCCGCCCACCGCTCCGCGCTGAAGGCCACCGCCGCCTGGAGCGGCCGCAGGAAGGGGTTGACGCAGGCGGCGAGCTGGGTGGTCAGCAGGTAGCGGTGGTGGCGGTGGCGCAGGTGCGCCCGCTCGTGCGCGAGCAGCGCCTCCCGCTCGTCCTCGGCCAGCCCGTCCAGCATCCCGGTGGAGACCACCACCCGCCCGGGCGAGCCGGGCAGCGCGTAGGCGTACGGGTTGCGGTCCGGCAGCACCGCGAGGCCCTCCTCCCCGGCCGACCCCTCGGGCAGCCCGGCCAGCGCCCGCCGGGCGCGGGAGCGGACCCGCAGGTGCCGCACGACCGTCCGGCAGCAGGTGAACGCCACCAGCACCAGCAGCCACATCGCGGCCGTGCCGACCGTCTCGTGGTACGGCAGCGCGTGCCGCACCACCGGGTCCGACCAGCTGTCCGGCAGCGGGTTGCCCGGGATCTGCGCGGTGCCCACCACGCCGATCAGGCCCAGGCAGAGCACGCTGCACACCGCCATCACGGCGCTGATCACCGTCATCAGCCGGGCCGCACCGCGCGGGTGCAGGTGCTGCTCGGTCAGGCGGGCGATCGGCACCGCGGTCAGCGGCAGGATGAGCGGGAGGAAGACGAAGAAGCCCACGGATCAGCTCTCACGGTCGGCCGCTGCCGGATCCGCGGACGCGGCGTCCAACAGCGCCCGCAGCAGTTCCTCGTCGTGCGGCAGCAGCGCGGTGACGAAACTGGCGAGGACGGCGTCCCGGTCCGCCTCGCCGTCGAGCATCCGGCGCATCCTCAGCGCGGCCAGCCCGGCGGCGTCGGAGGAGGCCTGCCACAGGTACGAGCGGCCGGAGCGGCTCCGGGAGACGGCGTTCTTGGCATGCAGCCGGGACAGGATGGTCATCACCGTGGTGTACGCGAGATCGCCCTCCAGGCGTTCCTGGACCCACCCCGCGCTGGCCGGGCCGGGCGCCTGCTGGAGCACCGCCAGCACCTGCGCCTCCAGCTCGCCCTGGCCGCGCCTGCGGGCCGGCGCGTCCCCGGACGCCGGGGCGTGCCTCTCGTCTGCCATGACGGCCCACTCCCTCCGGATGCCGCGCCCCGGACCGACGCGGGGCGCGGGCTCATCCTAACGAGCGGAAGGCTCCTCCGGACGGCTCACCGCGAGGGTTCGCGGGCGCACGACACCGCCCGGGAGCCTGCGGAGCGAGTCCCGGGCGTGTCCCGGGCGTGCCCCGGAACGTGTCCGGCAGACACGTCCTAGACCCGGGCCCGCTGGGTGACCGCGATGCAGAGCAGCACCACCACCGCCGTCACCGGCGCCGCCACCGGCAGGTCCTCCCCCAGCAGCAGCACCGACCAGAGCAGCGTCAGCAGCGGCTGGGCGAGCTGCAGCTGGCTGGCCCTCGGCACGCCGATCGCGGCCATCCCCCGGTACCAGAGCACGAACCCGCCGAACTGCGAGACCGCCGCTACGTACGCCAGCCCGGCCAGCGCCTTCGCGCCGAGGTGCACCGGCTCCGCGGCCAGCCCGTACCCGGAGGTCAGCAGCATCGCGGGCAGCGCGGTCACCACCGCCCAGGCGATCACCCGGGCCCCCGGGAGCTCCCGGGACAGCCGCCCTTACCCCCGGTACCCCGCCATCCGCTCCAGCCGGGCGATCCGCTCGGCCATCGGCGGGTGGGTGGAGAACAGCCGGGCGCCGGCCTCGCCCGGGCGGAAGGGGCTGGCGATCATCATGTGGCTCGCGGTCTGCAGCTGGGGCTCCGGCGGGAGCGGAAGCTGGCGGGTGCCGGCGTCGAGCTTGCGCAGGGCGCTGGCGAGGGCGAGCGGGTCACCGGTGCTCCGGGCGCCGTCGGCGTCGGCCTGGTACTCGCGGGATCGGCTGACCGCCATCTGGATCAGTCCGGCGGCGATCGGCCCGAGGATCATGATGGCGAGCATCCCGAACAGCCCGGGGCCGTCGTCGTCCTCGCTCCGGCCGAACGGGATCAGCCAGGCGAAGTTCACCAGGAACATCACCACCGAGGCCAGCGCCCCGGCGACCGAGGAGATCAGGATGTCCCGGTTGTAGACGTGGCTCAGTTCGTGCCCGAGCACGCCCCGCAGCTCGCGGTCGTCCAGGATCTGCAGGATGCCCTCGGTGCAGCAGACCGCCGCGTTGCGCGGGTTGCGGCCGGTCGCGAAGGCGTTCGGGGCCGGGGTCGGGGAGATGTAGAGCCGGGGCATCGGCTGGCGGGCCGAGGTGGAGAGCTCGCGCACGATCCGGTACAGCCCCGGCGCCTCGAACTCGCTGACCGGGCGGGCCCGCATGGCCCGCAGCGCGATCCGGTCGCTGTTCCAGTAGGCGTAGGCGTTGGTCCCGAGGGCGACCAGCAGGGCGACCACGAAGCCGGTCCGGCCGAAGAAACTGCCGATCACCAGGATCAGCGCCGAGAGGCCACCGAGCAGGACGGCGGTCCTCAGTCCGTTGTGCCGGCTGTGCACGTCAGGCCCTCCAGTGGTGCGGTGGGGAAGCCCTTTCCGCCTCGTCCCTCTTGCCCGGTCAACGGGTGGGGCCGGGGACCTTGTTCCCTTGTGACGGACGCGACACCACCGCGCCGCCGCCGCACCACCCGGACGGCCCCGGGCCGACGACTGCGCTCGGCCCGGGCCCGGGCTCAGAACAGACTGCCGCCGGCGACCTGGAGGACCAGCTGCGGGGCGACCGACAGCACCACCGCCGCCGAGGCGGTGAGCCCCAGCGTGGCGGTCAGGCTGACCGGCAGCCGGGCCCCGGCACCGTCCGCGACCGCCGCCGGGTCGGCCGGGGTGAACAGCCGGGCCGTCCACAGCAGGTAGTAGTACAGGGCGACGACCACGTTGACGGCCATCACCACGGCCAGCCACCCCAGCCCGGCGTCCACCGCCGCGCGGAACACCACGACCTTGCCGAACAGGCCGATCACGCCCGGCGGCAGCCCGGCCAGGCAGAGCAGGAAGAAGGCCATCGCGAGCGCCGTCCAGCGGTTGCGGGCGAACAGGCCGCGGAAGTCGTCCACGCTGGTCCCGGCCCGACGGCCGACGGCGGCGACCACCCCGAAGGCGCCGAGGTTCACCACGCCGTAGATCAGCGCGTACGCGGCGGTCGCACCGAGCGGGTCGGCACCGGTGGGCGCGTACCCGGCGGCGGCGAGCGGCACCAGCAGGTACCCGGCCTGGCCGACCGAGGACCAGGCGAGCAGCCGCACCGCGCTGTACCGGGTGTCGAAGCGCTGCCGCAGCGCGCCGACGTTGCCGACGGTCATGGTGACGGCCGCCAGCACGGCGAGCGCCAGGCCCCAGGTGTGGGCGTACGGGCGGAACGCGACGGTGGTGGCGAGCGCCAGACCGGACAGGCCGGCCGCCTTGCCGACCACCGAGAGGTAGCCGGCCACCGGCAGCGGGGCGCCGGTGTAGGTGTCGGGCACCCAGAAGTGGAACGGGACGGCGGCGACCTTGAAGGCGAAGCCGACCAGGGTCAGCACGGCCCCGGCCTCGGCCAGCGGCTTGAGCTGGCCGGGCGCGTGCTCCAGGCCCTGGGCGACGGCGCCGAGGTGCAGGCTGCCGCTCGCCGCGTAGACGAAGCCGATGCCGAGCAGCATCACGGCGGTCGCGGTCACCGAGGAGACGAAGAACTTGAGCGCGGCCTCCGCGCCCCGCCCGTCCCGGCGCAGCGCGACCAGGGCGAACGCGGGCAGCGAGGCGACCTCCAGGGCGATCACCATGGTGGCGAGGTCGCGGGAGGCCGGCAGCAGGGCGGCGCCGGTGGCGCTGGAGAGCAGCAGGAACCAGTACTCGCCGCCCGGCAGCCGCTCCTTCTCGACCGTGTGCATCGACAGCAGGGCCGCGATCAGCGCGCCGCCGAGGGCGAGCAGCTGGAACACCAGGGCGAAGTGGTCGGCGACGTAGGAGCAGCCGGCCGCGGCAGGGCCGCCGACCGGCGGAGTGTCAGTGGCCGCTGCTACGTTCCGGACACAGAAGGTCGCTCGGGGTGACCCACTGGTCAGCGGGAGGAGTGCGATGAGGGCGAGGGCGAGTCCGGCCGCGGCGAGGCGGCCGAGCCACTTCTTGTGCCGCTCGGGCAGGAACAGGTCGGTGACCAGCACCGCGAGGGCGGCCACGGCGGCGATCAGCGGGGGCGCGATCGCCACCCAGTCCACGGACTGGATCAGGCTGCCCGGGTTGGCTACGGCGAGGGAGGTCACAGTGTGCTGCCCCGTGGAGTGAGGTCCGAGTGCGGCGGTGTGGGCTGCGAGCACGGTCAGCCACCCCCGAGGAGGTGCTTGACGGCAGGGTCGGAGAGGCCGAGCAGGAGAGCGGGCCACAGCCCGGCCACCAGGGTGAGCGCGGCCAGCGGCGTCCAGCTGACGGCCTCGTACGGGCGCAGGTCGGGCAGCCGGTCCACCGGTGCGGGCTGCGCGGGGTCGCCCATGCAGACGCGCTTGACCACGATCAGCAGGTACGCGGCGGTGAGGAGGGTGCCGAGGCCGGCCAGGACCATGTAGGTGACGAAGGCGGGGCGCGACAGGCCGGCGGCCGGGTCGAAGGCGCCGAACATGGCGAGCAGTTCGCCCCAGAAGCCGGCCAGCCCGGGCAGGCCGAGGCTGGCGACGGCGGCGAAGGCGAGCAGCGCGCCGATCCGGGGTGCCCGCCCGTACAGGGCGGCGCCGGTGGCGCCGGAGAGGGTGTCGAGGTCCGCCGTGCCGTAGCGGTCCTTGAGCGCGCCGACGACGAAGAACAGCAGACCGGTGATCAGACCGTGGGCGATGTTGGCGAACAGCGCCCCGTTGACGCCCACCGGGGTGAGGGAGGCGATGCCCAGCAGCACGAAGCCCATGTGGCCGACGGAGGAGTACGCGATCAGGCGCTTGAGGTCGCCCTTGGATCCGGGGCGGGCGAGCGCCAGGCAGGCCAGCGAGCCGTAGACGATGCCGACGGCGGCGAAGGCGCCCAGGTAGGGGGCGAGCGTCGCGGTGCCGTCCGGCACGACCGGCAGCAGGACGCGGACCAGACCGTAGGTGCCCATCTTCAGCAGCACGCCGGCGAGCAGCACCGAGCCCACCGTCGGGGCGGCGGTGTGCGCGTCGGGGAGCCAGCTGTGCAGCGGCCAGCCGGGGGCCTTGACCGCCAGCCCGACCATGATCGCCAGCGCGGCGATCACCTGGGTGGTGTGGCTCAGGCCGTGGCCGTGCGCGGCGGCCAGCGCCTGCATGTCGAAGGTGCCGGCCTTGCTGCCGATCAGCAGGAAGCCGAGCAGCATCACGGCCGAGCCGAGCAGCGTGTACAGGATGAACCGGTTGGCGGCCGGGGTCTTCGCGCCGCTCCCCCAGCGGGCGATCAGGAAGTACATCGGGATCAGCACGATCTCGAAGGCCAGGAAGAAGAGCAGGAGGTCCAGGACCGCGAAGGTGGCGAGCATGCCGACTTCGAGGAGCAGGAACAGCCCGACGAAGGCCTGCCCGGAGGGACGGTGCTCGTCAGGGGCTGCGTCCCGGGCCTCCCCGCCCGGCAGCCGCTTCTCCGAGTACAGCGCGCAGAGGAAGGTGAGCAGCGCGGTCAGCACGATCAGCGGCAGCGAGACGCCGTCCACCCCGAGGTGGAAGCGCACGTGCAGGGCCGGGATCCAGGACACGTCGGTGGTGGCCTGCATCCGGGCCGGCGAGCCGTGGTCGAAGCCGGCCGCGAGGGCGACGGAGACCAGGAACACCGCGCCGGTGACCACGGAGTTCAGCCGCAGCGCCCGCCGGTCGGCGACGGCCCGGTCCGGTCCGAACACGGGCGCCAGGGTGAGCGCGGCGCCGAGCAGTGGCAGCACCAGGAGGGCGATGAGGACCGCGTTCATCGGGGGCTCCCAGCTGGGGTGAACGGGACGGGGGTGGAGGACAGCAGCACCGGCTACACCGCCACCAGGACGGCGAGCAGGACGACCCCGGCGAGCAGCGCGCTGAGGTAGGTCTGCGCGTTGCCGGTCTGCGCGAGCCGGACGGCCCGGCCGAGCAGGTTGGCGCCGATCCCGCTGCCCTGGACGTAGCCCTCGACGACCTCGCGGTCGAGGAAGCGGACCAGCTGGGCGGCGGCGGCCACCGGGCGGACGAACAGCGCGTGGTACAGCCGGTCGACGCCGAAGCCGTGCCGGGCCGGGCCGAACAGCGGGCCGAGCAGGGTGCGCCCGGGGTCGGCGACGATCACCTCGGCGGCCGGGGCTCCGGCCTGCTCGGGCACCCGGCCGACGGCGGCCGGGGCGGGACGGCCGGTGGCCAGCCGCGCGGTGGCCGAGCGCCAGGCGCCGTAGGCGGCGAGCACCCCGACCACGGCGAGCCCGGTGCCGGTCACGGCGGTGACGCCGGTGGGGCGCAGCGAGCCGCCGTCCAGCAGCGCGGGCAGCCAGTCCGGGCGCAGCCCGGCGACGCCGAAGGCCATGGTCGGAACGGCCAGCACCCAGAGCGGCCAGCGCATCGCGGGCGGCTCGGCGGTGGCCGGGTCGGCCTCGTCCAGCTCGGGCGAGTACGGCGCGTCCGCCTCGTGGTCGGCCACCACCGTCGCCCGGTCGGCGGCGGGCAGCACCTCCGGTGCCGCCGCGGCCGCACCGGCCGGGCTGTGGAAGGTCACCAGGAACAACCGGGTGGCGTAGGCGCCGGTGAGCAGGGCGGTCAGCCCGGCCGAGATCAGCACGATCCAGCCGGCCGCCTGCGGCACCCCCGAGGCCGGGCCGAGCCCGTTGGTCAGCGCCTCGCCGTTGGCGGCGTGCTCGGCGGCGGTCAGCACCGCCTCCTTGCTGAAGAAGCCGGAGAACGGCGGCAGCCCGGCCAGCGCGACCAGCGCGATGCCCGTCGTCCAGTAGGCGTCCGGCACCCGCTTGCGCAACCCCGGGATCCGGGACATCGCGGAGATCGAGTTGGTGTGCGCGGCGTGGATCACCACGCCGGCGGCCAGGAACAGCAGGGCCTTGAACGCGCCGTGGCTGACGAGGTGGAACACCGAGGCCTCGCGGTCCCCGCTGGCCAGCGCGCCGGCCATGTAGCCGAGCTGGCCGACGGTGGAGTAGGCGAGCACCCGCTTGAGGTCGTCCTGGGCGAGTGCGCACAGCGCCGAGCCGATCATCGTCACGGCGGCCATCACGGCGAGCACGACCAGTGCCGCGCCCGACTGCAGGAACACCGGCATCAGCCGGGCCACCAGGTAGATGCCGGCTGCGACCATGGTGGCGGCGTGGATCAGCGCGGAAACCGGCGTCGGACCGGCCATCGCGTCCGGGAGCCAGGTGTGCAGCGGGAACTGGGCGCTCTTGCCGGCCACGCCGGCGAGCAGCAGCAGCGCGATCAGCGTCGGGTGGCCGAGCCTGCCCTCGCCCGCGGCCGCCAGCACGTCCGGGATGCGGAAGCTGTGGACGTCCGCGCCGAGCAGGAAGATCCCGAACAGGAACGGCACGTCACCGAGCTTGGTGACCAGGAAGGCCTTGAGCGAGGCCGAGCGGGCGTCCGCGGTCTCCCAGTGGTGGCCGATCAGGAAGTACGAGCAGACGCCCATGACCTCCCAGCCGACCAGCAGCACGATCAGGTCGCCCGAGAAGACCACCAGGAACATCGCCGCGGTGAACAGCGAGACCAGCGCCGCGTACGAGGGGTAGCGCGGGTCCGCCTTCAGGTACGCGGTCGAGTAGACCTGGACGCAGGTGGCGACCACACCGACCAGGACGGAGATCAGCGAGCTGAAGCCGTCCAGGTGGACGGCCAGCGAGATGTCCGGGCCGCCGGTCGGGGTGAGCCGGGTGGCCGCGTCCAGGGTCTGACCGGTGCCCAGCTGGAGGGCGACCACCAGGGCGAGCACGGCCGAGACGGCGACCGGGACGATCGCCAGCGGCCGGGCCAGCCCGGGCGCCTTCTTGCCGGCGGCCAGGGTCGCGGCGGCGCCCAGGGCGGGCAGCGCGGGGACGAGGGCGGGCAGGGCGAGGTTCATGCGGTGGCCCGGCCCTTCAGTGCCTCGGCTGCGGCCGGCTCCTCCTCGACGGAGGCGTACGGCTCGGCCGGGTCGCCGAGCGCGGTGGCCCGGTCGACGTCCGCGGTGCCCCGGGCCCGGAACAGCAGCAGGACGATGGCGAGCCCCAGCCCGATCTCGGCGGCGGCGACGGTGATCGTGAACAGGGTGAGCGCCTGCCCGGCGTGCAGCGAGTCGCGCAGCCAGGCGTCGAAGGCGACCAGGTTGAGGTTGACGGCGTTGAGCATCAGCTCGACGGACATCAGCACCAGGACGGCGTTGCGCCGGGCGAGGACGCCGTACACGCCGACGCTGAACAGCAGCGCGGAGAGGACGACGGGGTAGGCGAGGTGCATCAGCTCTCCTCCGTCACGGACGGCGTGGACGGCGCGGAGGGCGCGGCAGCCTCCGGGGCGGTGCGCGGCGCGGTCGCGGCGACGGTCCCGTTCGACCCGACCGGCCGTCCGGCCCGCAGCCTGCCCGCCCGCGGCGCGGGCACCCGGCGCTTGGCCCCGCGAGACAGCACGATCGCGCCGACCAGCGCCGCCAGCAGCAGCACGGACAGCGCCTCGAAAGGCAGCACCCAGTTCCGGAACAGACTGGCCCCGGTGACGGCGGCCGAGCCGCCGCCCGCGCCGAGGTCGATCCAGGAGGTCCGGAAGGCGTCGACGACCAGCGTCACCAGCGTCCCGGCCGAGGCCAGCGCGACGACCAGGGCGACCCAGCGGTTCTTGGAGTCGGCGTCCGGGGAGCGCCCGATCGGCGCCTTGGTGAGCATCAGCCCGAACAGCACCAGGACGATCACCGAGCCCAGGTAGATCAGCACCTGCACCCAGGCGATGAACTCGGCCGTGAGCAGCAGGAACTCCACCGCAAGCCCGCCGAGCGCGACCACCAGCCAGAGCGCGGCGTGCACCAGTTGCTTGGTGGTGACGGAGGCCACCGCCGAGCCGAGCACCGCGATGCCGACCAGCAGGAAGACGATCTCCTGGCCGGTCGGGGACAGGAACGAACGGGCGGCCGGCTCCAACGAACCGGTCGCCGCGAGGAGCGTGGCAGCGCCCGTCATGCGTCGTCACCCTTCTCCTCGGCGTCGGCCGCAGCCGCAGCCGCTAGCTTGTCCGCCGCCTTGCGCGCGGTGGCGATCTCCTTGGGCTCCTCGGCCGCCGGGTCCAGCGCCGGCGGCGCCGGGACGGTCCACATCCACTCCCGGAGCTTCTCCCGCTCGTGGGTCAGCTCGTGGATGTCGGTCTCCGCGTACTCGAACTCCGGCGACCAGAACAGCGCGTCGAAGGGGCACACCTCGATGCAGATCCCGCAGTACATGCAGAGCGAGAAGTCGATGGCGAACCGGTCCAGCACGTTGCGGGTGCGGGCCCGCGCGTTCGGCTCGGCGGCCGGCAGCGTCTCCTTGTGGGAGTCGATGTAGATGCACCAGTCCGGGCACTCGCGCGCGCAGAGCATGCACACCGTGCAGTTCTCCTCCAGCAGCGCGATGACGCCGCGCGAACGCGGCGGCAGCACCGGCTGCACGTCGGGGTACTGCGCGGTGACGCTCTTCTTCGTCATCGTCCGCAGCGTCACGGCCAGCCCCTTGGCCAGACCGACACCGGGAAAACTCATGAGATCGCCACCTTGATGATGCCGGTGAGGGCCAGCTGGACGAGTGCGAGCGGGATCAGCCCCACCCACGCGAAGCGCATCAGCTGGTCCTCGCGCAGGCGCGGGTAGGTGACCCGCAGCCAGATGACCACGAAGGCCAGTGCGAAGGTCTTGAGGAGCATCCACAGCCAGCCGAGCTGGTCGGCCATCGGCCCGTGCCAGCCGCCGAGGAAGAGCACCGCCGTCAGCGCCGACACCACCAGGATGCCCACGTACTCGGACAGCAGGAACAGCGCGAAGCGCAGACCGGTGTACTCGGTGTACGCGCCGAAGATGATCTCCGAGTCGGCGACCGGCATGTCGAACGGCGGCCGCTGGAGCTCGGCCAGGCCGGCCGTGAAGAACACGAAGGCGCCGATGATCTGCCAGGGCAGCCAGTACCAGTGCCAGGCGTCCAGGATCCCGGGCAGCGACAGGGTGCCCGCGGCCATCGCCACCGAGGCCGCGGCGAGCACCATCGGCAGCTCGTAGGACATCAGCTGCGCGGCCGTGCGCAGACCGCCGAGCAGCGAGAACTTGTTCGCCGAGGCCCAGCCGGCCATCAGCTTGCCGATCACGCCGACGCCCATCACGGCCAGCACGAAGAACAGTCCGGCGTCGATCGCCTGGCCGACGAAGCCGTCCGGGCCGACCGGGATCGCCAGCAGCACGAACAGGTACGGCAGCAGCGAGACGGCGGGCGCCAGCTGGAAGATCCGGCGGTCCGCCCCGGCGGGGACGATGTCCTCCTTCTGCGCGAACTTCACGCCGTCGGCGACGAGCTGCGCCCAGCCGTGGAAGCCGCCCGCGTACATCGGGCCGAGCCGGCCCTGCATGTGCGCCATGACCTTGTGCTCGGTCTGGCCGATGACCAGCGGAAAGACCAGGAAGACGACGAGGGTGGCGACGCAGCGGAGCACCGTGTCGAGCAGGTTCACGTGCCGTCTCCGTCCTGGTCGGCCGCTCCGGCCGAGTTCTCGTCCTTCTCCGCCGCCCCGTCCGGTTCCTCACCCGAGGGCTTCTCGTCGTGGGCCGGCACCGGGTTGTGCCAGGGCGCGTCGGAGGACCGGGGCCGCGCAGGAGCCGCAGGAGCCGCAGGAGCTTCATCGGCTGTCTGGCTGACCGAGCCCTCGGACACCGACCGTGTCCGCCGCGGCCGGTCCGCCCGGACCGCCGGGACACCCTCGGCGGCAGGAGCGGCCGGGGCTGCGGGAGCGCCTTCAGCGGCCGGGGCGGCCGGGGCTTCAGAAGTGGCCGGAGTGTCCGGAGCCTCGGCGGCCCCCTGGCTCGCCGACCCCTCCGACACCGACCGCGTCCGCCGCGGCCGGTCCGCCCGCACCGCCGGGGCGGCACCCTCGGCACCGGCGGCCGCAGCCGCACCGGCCCGGGGCGTTCGCGCCGCCGCGCCCGCCGCCCGCGCACCGCGCGCGGGCCGCTCGGCGACCGGCGGCAGGGTGCCCTTGAGCGGCCCCCACTCGTTCGGGTCCGGCACACCGGCCGGCTGCATCTTGCGGCGGGCCGGCCCGCCGCCGTGGTCCGACTCGCCCGGCTCCTTGGCGCCCGGCCAGTCCTTGGCCACCCGCGCCGCGAGCACGAACTCCTTGCGCAGCGGGTGCCCCTCGAAGCCGTCCGGCAGCAGCAGGGTGGCCAGGTACGGGTGCCCGGGGAAGTCGATGCCGAACATCTCGTGCGTCTCGCGCTCGTGCCAGGCGGCCCCCGCGTACACCGCGACGGCGCTGGGCAGCGCGGCCCCGTCGCGCGGCACCCGGGTGCGCAGCGCGAGGTGGCGCACCCCCGGCGCCTCGGCGGCGGCCAGGTGCGCGACCACGGAGAAGCCCTCGGCGAGCTCGTCGACGGCGCTCAGCCAGTCGAAGAAGCCCAGGCCCAGCACGTCCCGGGCGCTGGTGAGCGCCTCGATCCAGCGCTCGGCCGGCACGTCGACGGTGATCAGCCCGTACGCCTCGGCGCCGGTCGCCCACTCCCCGACCGACGCCGCGTACTGCTCGGGCGTGGTCACGAGACCCCTCCCTCGGACGAACCGGCCGGAGCACCGGCCGACGGGCCGGCCGGGGGCCCCGGCACCAGCGGACGGCGCAGCGCCGCCGCGGGCGCGGCGTACCGGCCGGGCAGGGACTCGGCGGCGATCTTCTCCTGCAGCTTGAGGATGCCCTGGAGCAGCGCCTCCGGCCGGGGCGGGCAGCCGGGCACGTAGACGTCGACCGGGATGATCTGGTCCACGCCCTTGGTGACGGAGTACGAGTCCCAGTACGGGCCGCCGGAGTTCGAGCAGGCGCCGAAGGAGATGACGTACTTCGGCTCGGGCATCTGCTCGTAGAGGCGCTTGACGGCGGGCGCCATCTTGTCGGTGACCGTCCCGGAGACGATCATCAGGTCCGCCTGACGGGGGCCGGGCGCGAACGGGATGACGCCCATCCGGATGAAGTCGTGCTTGGCCATGGACGCGGCGATGAACTCGATCGCGCAGCAGGCCAGGCCGAAGTTGAAGCACCAGAGGCTGTAGCGGCGGCCCCAGTTGAGCACGACCTTGACCGGGTCGGGCGCGAGCCGGGCCAGCGGGCCGAGGCCGCGGCGCTCTACGGCGCCGGGGCGGGCGGGGTCGGGCAGCCCGAGCGGGACGGGACCGCCCTGGGCGCCGTGCGAGTGGGTGTGCGTCACGTCCATTCCAGAACGCCCTTCTTCCAGGCGTAGAGCAGTCCGACCGCGAGGAAGCCGATGAAGAGGAACATCTCGACCAGCGTTCCGGCGCCGTACCCGGCGGCGGCGAAGACGGTCGCCCACGGGAACAGGTAGATCGCGTCGACCGCGAAGATCACGTACAGGAAGGCGTACACGTAGTAGCGGATCTGGGTGTGCGCCCAGTCCTCGCCCACCGGGTCCACCCCGCACTCGTAGGCGAGGAGCTTCTCGGGTGAGTACACCACCGGCCGCAGCAGGCGGTTGGCGGTGAACGCCACGGCGACGAAGAGCACCCCGATGACGGCCAGCAGGCCCATCGCGGCGTACGCGTCGAAGTAGCCGCTGCCGACCGCTGGGTCGGCCGCGACGGCAGCCGTCTGCTGCCACTCCATGCCTTCGCCTCCACCTCGGCCGCGAATCCGCCCTCAAGACAGTTCTACGACTTTTACTCACACGGTCTTAACCGTGGCCAATGCGTGAGTCTAAGGGGACGGCTCCACTCCCCCCGAAACCTGCCCGCTCCGCAAGACGTCCCGTGGACGTCCGGATGAACGCCCGGGGACCGGTCGGGGTGGGGATAACCCCCGGCCGGGAAGATGTATCACCCCCATGGCACACCCCGCCCGCGATTCGGGATGCTGGGTCCGCCAGCTCGAACGAGGGGACGGATGATCCGATGAAGTCGCTGAACCGCGCCGTGGACGCCATCAGGGAGCAGGACGCCCGGATGGAACGCCCGCCGCTGTACGGCGCGCGGATGTGGCGCCAGGTCGGCCACCTGATGCTCAACCTCCCGCTGGGCATCGCCGGCTTCGTGCTCTCGGTCACCGCGCTCTCCGTCGGCCTGGGCCTGTCGGTCACGGTGATCGGCCTGCCGGTGCTGGCCGCCGGCCTGGCCGGCTCCCGCGCCCTGGGCGCGCAGGGCCGCAACCGGGCCCGCTCCGTCTACGGCTCCCGGATCGACGAGCCGGAGCCGGTGAGGCCGCGCCGCCCGGGCATGGTCGCCTACACCATCGCCCACCTCACCGACCTGCTGAACTGGCGCTCGGCGCTCTACAACGTGCTGATGCTGCCCTGGGGCATCCTGAGCTTCACCCTGTCCCTGGTCTCGGTGATCGTGCTGTGGCCGGTGCTGCCCGTGGTGGTGCGCACGATGGCGGCGGTCGACCGGATCCTGATCGAGTCACTGCTCTTCCCCGGCGCGCTGGCCGAGCGGGTGCGCGAGCTGGAGGACGACCGCGGCACCGTGGTCGACACCGCCGCCGCCGACCTGCGCCGGATCGAGCGCGACCTGCACGACGGCGCCCAGGCCCGCCTGGTCGCGCTGGCGATGGACCTGGGCATGGCCAAGGAGCGGCTGCGCGAGGTGGAGACCCAGGAGGACGTGGCGGTCGCCACCCGGATGGTCGACAACGCGCACGGCGAGGTGAAGCTCGCCCTGCAGGAACTGCGTGACCTGGCCCGCGGCATCCACCCGGCGGTGCTCACCGACCGCGGCCTGGACGCGGCGCTGTCCGCGGTCGCGGCCCGCTGCACCGTCCCCGGCGGGGTGAAGGTGAACGTCGACCTGGCCGGACCGGACGGCGAGCCCGAGCGCCCGGACTCGGCGGTCGAGGGCATCGCCTACTTCACCGTCAGCGAACTGCTGACCAACGTCTCCAAGCACGCGGGCGCCCGGACCGCCTCGGTCGACGTCTGGCGCTCCGACAACCAGCTGATGGTGCTGGTCCACGACGACGGCAAGGGCGGGGCCGCCCCCTACCCGGGCAGCGGCCTGGGCGGGCTGGCCGAGCGGATCCGGGCGGTGGACGGGGTGTTCCTGGTGAACAGCCCGGAGGGCGGCCCGACCACCGTCACCGTCGAGCTGCCCTGGCGCACCCGCACCACCCGCCGCTAGGACCTGTCAGCCCGGCGAAGGGCGCCGGGACCCCGTCGAGGCAGCGGACGGGGTCCCGGCGCCGGTCCGGTGCGCCGGACGGCCCGCGGGACCCTTGCGCGGTGTGCGGGCCGGTCTGCGTACCGGGGTCGGAAACGCCGTCGAAGGGCTCAGGGCGTGCCCTGGGAACTGCTCTCCAGCGTGCCGAGCGTGACGTCGGCGGTCCTGCTGTTGCCGTCCCGGGTGTAGGTGACGGTCACCTTGCTGCCCGGGGTGAGCGAGGCGAGCGCGGTGGTGAGCGCGTTCAGCGAGTCGACCGGGGTGTCGCCGATCTTGGTGATGACGTCGCCGGGCTGGAGCCCCGCCGAGGCGGCCGGTCCGCCCTGGCTGACCGCCACGATGACCGCGCCGGCCGGCTGGAACTGCTGGTCGAAGCTGGTCCGGGCGGTGATGCCGAGTGCGGCCCGGCCGGAGTTGGTGACCTTGCCCTGCTTGATCAGCTGGTCGGCGATGTTGGTGATGGTGGACGCCGGGATGGCGAAGCCGATGCCGGGGGCGGCCGCGCCGTTGGTCTGCGGCTCGGTCGCGGCGAGGGTGTTGATGCCGATCACCTGGCTGTCCAGGTTGACCAGTGCGCCGCCGCTGTTGCCCGGGTTGATCGCGGCCGAGGTCTGCACCATGTTGCCGATGGTGGCGCCCGGCGAGCCGGCGTTGCGGGGCTCGGAGACGGTCCGCCCGGTGGCCGAGACGATCCCCTGGGTGACGCTGCCGGAGAGTCCGAGCGGGCTGCCCATGGCGAGGGTGATCTGCCCGAGCTGGACCTTGCCGGAGTCGCCGAAGGTGGCCGGCCTGAGGCCGCCCGGCGGGCTGCCGAGCTTGATCACCGCGAGGTCGGAGTCGGGGTAGCTGGCGACCAGGGTGGCGTCCAGCGACTTGGTGGTGTTGGCCAGGGTGACGGTGAAGGTGGTCGCGGAGCCGACCACGTGGGCGTTGGTGACGATGTCGCCCTTGTCGTCGTAGACGATCCCGGAGCCGAGGCTGTCGCCGGTGGTGATCTGGACCACCGAGGGCAGCACGTCGCCGATCACCTTCTGGTACGCGTCCTGCAACTGGTTGGCGCTGCCCGGCTGGGCGCCGGGGGCGGAGGAGGCCTGCTTGGTGGTGCCGGACGGGGAGCCGGCCGTCGGTGAGGCGGCCGCGGAGGAGGAAGAGGTGGAGCTGTTGCACCCGGCCAGCGCCAGCGCGAGCGCCGTCACGACCGCGACCGCGCCCGGCGCGAGCAGCCGGCCCTGTGCCGCCCTGGGCCCGGTCGGCCGCGGGCCGGCCGGCAGCGGGCGGTTGTGTTCCTTCGTTCGGCTCACCTGGCTGCCTCCGATTCGTCACCACGCCGAGGCGCGGGCATGAGAGCACGGGAAACTTTGTCAGCATTTCACCTATTTGTCCGGACCGCCGTCCCGACTCGCCCGAACCCGGTGGCCCGCATTCGAACGCCTAGGATTGCCCCATGACTTGGTTGATCACCGGCGGTGCCGGATACATCGGTGGGCACGTCGTCCGCCAGTTGCTCGACGCCGGCGAGCGCGTCGCCGTCCTGGACGACCTGAGCACCGGCGACGCCTCCCGGGTGCCGGACGGCGTCCCGCTGATCGAGGGCTCGACCCTGGACCGCGCCGTCCTGGACACCGCGATCCGCGAGCACGGCATCGAGGGCGTCCTGCACTTCGCCGCCAAGAAGCAGGTCGGCGAGTCGGTCGAGCAGCCGTTCCTGTACTACCGCGAGAACATGATCGGCCTGCAGACGGTGCTGGAGGCCGCGGCCGGGGGCGGCGTCAAGCGCTTCCTGTTCTCCTCCTCCGCCGCCGTCTACGGCATGCCGGACGTCGACCTGGTCACCGAGTCCACCCCGTGCGCGCCGATGAGCCCGTACGGCGAGACCAAGCTGGCCGGCGAGTGGCTGGTCGCCGCGGCCGGCAAGGCGTACGGGATGTCCACCGTGGCCCTGCGCTACTTCAACGTGGCCGGCGCCGCCTCGCCCGAGCTCTCCGACGCCGGGGTGTTCAACCTGATCCCGATGGTCTTCGAGCGGCTGACCGCCGGCGAGGCGCCGCGGGTCTTCGGCGACGACTACGCGACCCCGGACGGCAGCTGCGTCCGCGACTTCATCCACGTCTCCGACATCGCCTCGGCCCACGTGGCCGCCGCCAAGCGGCTGGCCGCCGACCCGGCCGGCGAGACCGCGCTGGTGCTCAACATCGGCCGTGGCGAGGGCGTCAGCGTCAAGGAGATGATCGAGGTCATCGGCAAGGTCACCGGCTACGACGTCACCGCCGAGGTGACCCCGCGCCGCCCCGGCGACCCGGCCCGGGTGGTGGCCGCCGCCGACCTGATCCACCGCGAGCTGGGCTGGAGCGCGAGCCACGACGTGGCCGACATGGTCTCCTCCGCCTGGGAGGGCTGGTGCAGCCGCCACCCCGAGGCCCGTAAGGCCTGACGCCCCGGCGTCACCGGACCGGCGGTGTCCGCCCCGCTCAGCGGGCGGGCACCGCCGTGCCGTAGAAGGCGTCCAGGGCGTACACGCAGCGGTCCTTGGAGCCGACGAAGACCCGCCCGCCGACCGCCACCGGGGAGCCGGTGAGCTCGCCCTTGGTGCCGAGCTCCCAGCGCAGCTGACCGGTCGCCAGGTCCAGGGTGTGCAGGGAGTGGTCACGGCTGCCCAGGTGCACCAGGCCGTCGGCCAGCGCCGGGGAGCCGACGATCTCGCCGCGCGCGGTGTAGCGCCAGCGCTCCCGGCCGGTCGCCGCCTCGAAGGCGTACAGCACCTCGCCGCTGCCCACCAGCACCATGCCGTCCCCGACCACCAGCGGCTCGGCGCCCTGGCGGCCGCCGGTGACCCCGCGCCAGCGGTCCAGGCCGGTGGCCGCGTCCAGCGCGTAGACGGTGCCCAGGTAGTCGGCCACGTAGACCGCGTCGCCGTCCAGCGCCGGCGGGGTGAACAGCACCACCGGGGCGTCGAAGCGCCAGCGCTCGACCCCGCTGGCCGCGTCCAGCGCGTACACCCGGGTGCCCGCCGTCACGTACAGCACGCCGCCGCGCTCGACCGGGTGCGAGGGCACGTCCTCGCCGACCTGGAAGGACCAGCGCAGGCCCGCGCCGCGCGGGTCGACGCAGCGCAGCCGCCCGGCGCCGTAGTAGTAGGCGGAGCCGCCCACCAGGACCGGGCCGGACTGCGGGTTCTCGTAGTCCTGCTGGGCGTCGTCGGCGCGCCACAGCTCGGCGCCGGTGGCGGCCGCGCGCAGCTGGACGCCGCCGCCCCGCACGCCGCAGCAGAGCACGCCGTCGGCGGCGGACAGCGAGTAGACCCAGCCGTCCAGCGAGGTGCGCCAGCGCTCGGTGCCGTCCGCGACGTCCACGGTGTACAGGTGCGGGCCGTCGGCGGCGTGCACCCGGCCGGCGTCCACCGCGAGCGCCCAGGCGACGTCCCGGGTCTTGTAGCGGCGCTCGCCCGAGCCGATGTCCAGCGCGTGCACCTCGAAGCTGGAGACGAAGAGCGTGCCGTCGGCGACCACCGGGGTGCCCCAGACGTCGTTGGACATCCGGAACCGCCACGGGCGCCAGCGGGCGGCCGGAGCCGGGGAGGGCTGCGGGGCCGGGGTCAGCGGGGGCGCCGGTGACGGGGTCGGCGCCGCCCGCCGGACCCAGTCGGTCGCGGCGGGGGCGGTGCTCGCACCCGGCTGCTCGTGCTCGGCCCGCGGCCCCGGGCCTATCCGCACCGAGGCACCGGACAGCTGCACCTCGACGGCGACGCCGCCGGTGGGCGCCCGGTGCTTGTTCTTGGAGGGGATCTTCGCGGTCGGGATCTCGCCGTCCCCGGTCCCGGGGAGCGGCCCGGCGTGCACCGGCCCGGCCGGCGGAGCCTGCCCGGGGCCCGGGTAGGTGCGCGGGTCGTCCGCGCCGACGGGCTGCGGCGGCACGGGCGGCCGCTGCGGCGGGGCCTGGAGCGGCGGCTGCTGCGGCTGCGGCTGCTCGGCCGGCCCGGAGTACGGGCGGGGCGTCGGCGCGCTCGGGCGTCGGCCGCGCTTGCGCTCGATCAGCTCCAGCGCGTGGGCGGGCAGCCAGTCGCCGGCCTCGCCGGAGGCGTCGTCCCGGGAGAACAGGTGCGGGGCCAGCTCGGCCTGGATCTGCGCCGGGGTGGGCCGGCGCTCGGGCGCCTGCTGCATGCAGGCGCGGACCAGGTCCATCAGCTCGGGCGCCATGCCGGTCAGGTCCGGCTCCTCGCGCAGCAGCTGGAACACCGTCTCGACCGGGTTGGAGCCGCGGTACGGCGGGTGCCCGGTGGCGCAGAAGACCATCAGCGAGCCGAGCGAGAAGACGTCGCTGGCGCCCCGGACGGTCCGGCTGTCCCGGGCCTGTTCCGGGGACATGTAGGCGGGGGTGCCGACCGCGACGTTGGTCATGGTCAGCCGGGTGCTGGAGACCCCGGACGCGATGCCGAAGTCGATCACCTTGGGGCCGTCCTCGACCACCAGGACGTTGGAGGGCTTGAGGTCGCGGTGGATCAGCCCGGCCGCGTGGATGGACTGCAGGGCCTCGGCGATGCCGGCGACCAGCCAGCGGGTCGCCTCCACCGGCAGCGGGCCGCACTCCTCGACCAGGTCCTCCAGCGAGGGCGCCGGGATGTACGCGGTGGCCAGCCAGGGCACCCGGGCGTCCGCGTCGGCGTCCACCACGGCCGCGGTGTAGAAGCCGCCGACCGTCTTGGCCGCCGCGATCTCGCGGGCGAAGCGGACCCGGAACAGCTCGTCCTCGGCCAGCTCCCCCCGGACGGTCTTGATGGCCACCCGGCGCCCGGAGGCGGAGCGCGCCAGGTAGACCAGCCCCATCCCACCCGCGCCGAGCCGCCCCAGCACCTCGAAGGGCCCGATCCGCCTCGGATCGTGCGCCGTCAGCTGGTCCACTCCGCAGCCACCTCCCCGTTGTCCGCACCCGCCGCGTGGTGCCGGACCCGATTCTCCAATGCCGCCCGGCGCATCTCCAACCTCCCCCACCGCGAGGCGGTCGCCGACCGGTCCGCCGGCCGGCGACGACGGAACGGCCGGATTCTGACGCCCGTTCCGGCCACGGCTTGCGCCCCGGCGCCCGGACCGTCGACTCGACACCCGGTGCGACCGGTCACGCTCTGTCACCCGACCAACCCTCAGCGGACTCGCCGTCACGCTATGGGGTCAAAAGCACACGGGGGGGCTTCAAGAGCGGCTGCGAGGCCCGGTGAAATTCCGTCCGAAGTGCTTCAGAGCCCTATAGCAACCCCCCGTGCGGAGTAATAGTCGCATCACCGAATCGCGCCAAGATCTTGCCACGGTAAGCTGACGGCATGACAGGACAAGTTCGCACCGTCGACGGTCGCGTCGCCGGGCGACGCGGACAGGAGACGCGGCAGAAGCTGCTCGACTGCCTCCGCGAGATGCTCAGCACGTCGCCCTATCGGGACGTCAAGGTCATCGACGTCGCCCGTATGGCGGGTACCTCCCCCGCGACCTTCTACCAGTACTTCCCGGATGTCGAGGGCGCAGTCCTCGAAATCGCCGAGGAAATGGCCAAGGACTCCGACACCCTCAAAGAGCTGGTGGCCGGAAAGTCCTGGGCAGGGAAGTCCGGACCGACCACTTCGGAAGAACTGGTCGACGGATTCCTCGCCTTCTGGCGCAAGAACGACGCCATTCTCCGAGTGGTCACGCTCGGTGCCGCGGAAGGGGACAAGCGGTTCTTCAAGATCCGCATGACCGTCCTCAACTCGGTCGCCAAGCCGCTCGCCGAGGCCGTCAAGGAACTCCAGGCGAAGGGTCAGGCCGACAAATCGCTCGACCCGAACGCCGTCTCGGGGGCCCTGGTCTCGCTGCTCGCCTCGGCGGCCGAGCACCAGAAGGCCTTCACCTCCTGGGGCGTCAAAGTGAAGGATCTCAAACCCAACCTCGCTCCCCTGGTGTACCTGGGCGTCACCGGTAAGAAGGCGCCCAAGTAGCACCGTCCGTTCGATCCACCATCCGCTCCGCGCGCAGCCCCGGCCTCCTGTCCGGGGTACGACGGACGGCGGCCGTGTCCTCGGGGGAGGTCCGCCGACGTACCGCACGCGCGCCAGACATGCCGGTGGGCGGGCACCCGTACGAGGGTGCCCGCCCACCGGCATGTGCAGCCCCAGCGAGGGCCGGGACAGAACGCTCCGGAGGCGAGCGGGCGAGTCCCCACCCCGAGCCGAAGGGGCGCGCCGGTGCCGAAAGGGAGGAGCGACAAGCGAGGAACGAGCGCCGGAGTGACGACCGTCGGCGCCGGGTCGGGAGCGGCCCGCAGGCGAGCGGGCGAGTCCCCGCCCCGAGCCGAAGGGGCGCGCCGGTGCCGAAAGGGAGGAGCGACAAGCGAGGAACGAGCGCCGGAGCGACGACCGTCGGCGCCGGGTCGGGAGCGGCCCGCAGGCGAGCGGGCGAGTCCCCGCCCCGAGCCGAAGGGGCGCGCCGGTGCCGAAAGGGAGGAGCGACAAGCGAGGAACGAGCGCCGGAGCGACGACCGTCGGCGCCGGGTCAGAGCGCTCCGGAGGCGAGCGGGCGAGTCAGGGGCAGCGGACGACCTGGCCGGCGTAGGCCAGGCCGCCGCCGAAGCCGAAGAGCAGGACCGGGTCGCCCGGGGAGAGCTCGCCGCGCTCGACCAGCTTGGAGAAGGCGAGCGGGATGGAGGCGGCCGAGGTGTTGCCGGAGTCGACCACGTCCCGGGCCACCACCGCGTCGGCGAGGCCCAGCTTGCCCGCGATCGCGTCGATGATCCGCAGGTTGGCCTGGTGCGGGACGAAGCCCTTCAGCTCCGACGGGTCGAGCCCGGCCCGCTCGCAGGCCTCGCGGGCCAGCGGGGCGAGCTGGGTGGTGGCCCAGCGGAACACCGACTGGCCCTGCTGGCTGATCACCGGGTCCCAGCCGGTGATCACCACGGCGTCGCCCCGTTCCGGCTCGGAGCCCCAGACCACCGGCCCGATGCCCGGCTCGGCGCCCTCCTCCTGCGCCTCGACCACCGCGGCGCCGGCGCCGTCGCCGAAGATCACGCAGGTGGAGCGGTCGGTCCAGTCGAGCGTGTCGGTCATCCGCTCGGCGCCGATCACCAGGGCGCGCCGGGCGGCGCCGGCCCGGATCGCGTGGTCGGCGGTGGCCAGCGCGTAGGAGAAGCCGGAGCACACCGTGTTGATGTCGTACGCGGCGGGCGAGCGGACGCCCAGACGGGCGGCCACCGCGGCGGCGGTGTGGGGGCTGCGCTCGATCGCGGTGCAGGTGGCGACGACGACCAGGTCGATCTCCGCCGCCGTCCGGCCGCTGTTGGCGAGGGCCTTCTGCGCGGCCTCGGCGGCGAGGTCGACCAGGGTCTCGCCCTCGGCGATGTGCCGGGTACGGATGCCCACGCGGGTGCGGATCCACTCGTCGTCTGTGTCGACGAATGCCGCCAGGTCGTCGTTGGTGAGGACCTTGGGGGGCTGGTAGTGGCCGAGTGCCACAATGCGCGAACCGCTCATGCTGCCATGGAACCGGGTTACCCGCTGGTCAGCCGGGCATGACCGGCTACAGGATCCGCCCCGCCGATCTGTAGGGGCCCCACAAGCGCCTTGGGGCGCCTGGGTCCGGACGTCCGCCGAGGTCAGGCGGCCAGCGAGGCGGCGTCACCCATCACGATCACCGGGTGGGCGGCCGGGTCCAGGGTGCGGATCAGCTGGGCCATCTTGTCCTCGGGTATCGACACACAGCCGTGGGTCGGGCCGTCGTGGTCGACGTGCAGCCAGATGCCGCCGCCCTTCTTGGTGCCCATCGGGCGGCGCATGTCGAGCGGGGAGCTGCCGGCGACCCGGTTGTAGTTGATCGCGACCACGTAGTCGAAGGAGCCGGCCAGCTGGTCGCCGAAGAAGCCCGTCCCGGAGACCACGAAGCTCGGGTCCTTGTCGTACGGGAGCTTGCTGCCGGGGTTGTCGTTGCGGCCGCCGGCGTCGGTGAGGTCGAAGACGCCGATCGGGCTGCGCAGGTCGCCCTCGTTGTGGTCGGTGGTCCAGCCGTTCTTGCCGTTGTGGCCCTGCCAGGTCTCCCCGGCCAGCCAGCGGCCCTCGGGGGTGCGGGTCCACAGGGTGACGCTGTTCTTGTCGGTGTCCTTGCCCTGGCCGCTGGCGACCACGACCTGGGTGGTCGCGGCGGGGATCTTCGCGGTGAAGGCGGCACCGAGGCCGGGTATCGCGGCCAGCGATCCGTCCGGGCGGGTCTCGCTCCGGCCGGCGGCCGGGGCGGCGGACTGCCGGTCGGCGGCGGCCTGGACGGCGCCGGGGGCGGGCGCGGGGTGGTCGGGCTTGCTGACGCCCTCCGGCCCGGGGCCGTCGGCCGCGGTGGCGACGGACTTGGCGCTGTCCTGGCCGACGGTGTACCAGCCGGCGGCGGCCGCGACCAGCAGCGCGGTGCCGGCCATCACGGCCTTGCCGTGACGTTTCTGTTTGGCCTTGCGCCGCCGGCCCCGGGCGGCGGCCCGGCCACCCGGCGCGGGGGTCGCGGCGGGGGCCACGGAGGCGAGGGGCAGCACGGGTGCGAGTTCCTCGGGAACCGGCTGCTCGTAGGCCGGCTGCTCGTAGGCCGGTTCCTGGTCGACCGGCTGCTCGTGGGCCGGCTGCTGGTACGGCTCGTAGGCCGGTTCCGGATACTCCTGGTACACCGGCTGGGGTTCGGCGGGGTACGCCTGGAACGTCTCGCCGTACGCCTCGAAGTACCCGTCAGCGGTCTGCTGGTACTCGCCGGGGTGGCCCTGCGGGGACGGCTCGTAAGCGCTGTACGGCGCCTCGTTCGACTGCTGGGGCACCCCGTACACCGGTTCCTGCATCGGCTCGTACGGCGGGTACTCGGTGGCGCGATGAGAACCGGACATGCGGTCGATCCTGCCAAACGCCGTACCCGTTGGTAAACCCGGGTCCCGTGCGGGAGCCGTGAAGGCGCCGCCGCCCGGACCGCGGGTGCGGTCCGGGCGGCGGGGAGTTCGCAGGTCAGAGGCGCATCGCCTGCGGGGTCTCGCGACGCGTCAGGTCCGGGCCGTCGTACTCGCGGATGATCTCGTAGCGGGTGTTGCGCTCCACCGGGCGGAAGCCGGCGTCCCGGATCAGGCCGAGCAGGTCCTCGCGGCCGAGCTTGTTCGGGGTGCCGAAGTTGTCCGCGTCGTGGGTGATCTTGTACTCGACCACCGAGCCGTCCATGTCGTCCGCGCCGTGGCTGAGCGCCAGCTGGGCGGTGGTGACGCCGTGCATCACCCAGAAGACCTTGACGTGCGGGACGTTGTCGAAGAGCAGCCGGGAGACCGCGAAGGTCTTCAGGGCCTCGGCGCCGGTGGCCATCTCGGTACGGGCCATCAGCCTGTTGCGCACGACGCCGTCCTTGGAGTCGTGGAAGTCGTGCTGGTAGCGCAGCGGGATGAAGACCTGGAAGCCGCCGGTCTCGTCCTGCAGCTCGCGCAGCCGCAGCACGTGGTCGACCCGGTGGCGGGGCTCCTCGATGTGGCCGTACAGCATGGTGCAGGGCGTCTTGAGGCCCTTGCCGTGGGCCAGGCGGTGGATCCGCGACCAGTCCTCCCAGTGGGTGTCGTGGTCGACGATGTGCTGCCGGACCTCCCAGTCGAAGATCTCCGCGCCGCCACCGGTCAGCGACTCCAGGCCGGCGTCGATCAGCTCGTCCAGGATCTCGTCCGCGGACAGGCCGCTGATCTTCTCGAACCAGTGGATCTCGGTGGCGGTGAAGGCCTTCAGCGAGACGTTCGGCAGCGCCGCCTTCAGCTCCCGCAGCGAGCGCGGGTAGTAGCGCCACGGCAGGGTCGGGTGCAGGCCGTTGACGATGTGCAGCTCGGTGAGGGACTCGCTCTCCATCGCCTTGGCGAGGCGGACGGCCTCCTCGATGCGCATCGTGTACGCGTCCTTCTCGCCCGGCTTGCGCTGGAACGAGCAGTACGCGCAGGACGCGCTGCACACGTTGGTCATGTTGAGGTGGCGGTTGACGTTGAAGTGGACGACGTCGCCGTTCTTCCGCGTCCGCACGTGGTGGGCCAGCCCGCCCAGCCAGGCCAGGTCGTCGCTCTCGTAGAGCGCGATCCCGTCCTCGCGGGTCAGCCGCTCACCCGCGTAGACCTTCGCCTCCAGCTCGCGCTTGAGCCCTGCGTCCATGCGGTGACCCGCCTCCTCCGACATTCGATTCCTTGCCGGAAGGAGCCTACGCCTATGCCGAGAGCAGCTCCGCGAGCAGACCCGGGTCGATGTTGCCGCCGCTGACCACGGCGGCCACCGTCTGGCCCCCGGTCTCGGCGGCCCGGTGGAAGTACGCGGCCGGGGCGACCGCGCCGGAGGGCTCGGCGACCAGCCGGCCGCGGCGGGCCAGCAGGGCGACGGTGGCGCGGATCTCGTCCTCGGTGACGGTGACGATGTCGTCCACGTAGGCGGTGATGTGCTCGTACGGCAGCACGCCGACCGAGGGGGTGCGCAGCCCGTCCGCGATGGTCCGGTAGGTGTCCGCGGCCGGCCACTCCACCCGGCGCCCGGAGCGCAGACTCGCCCGGGCGTCGGCGGCCAGCTCCGGCTCCACGCCGATCACCCGGACGCCCGGGCGGGTGAGCTTGAGCGCGGCCGCCGTCCCGCCGATCAGACCGCCGCCGCTGACCGGCACCAGGACGGTGTCCAGCTCGGCCGGGGCGTCCTCGGCGATCTCCAGGCCGACGGTGCCCTGGCCCGCGATGATGAACGGGTCGTCGTACGGCGGCACCCAGACGTAGCCGTGCCGGTCGGCCAGCTCGCCGGGCAGGGTGTCCCGCTCGGCCGGCGGCACCAGGATCACCTCGGCGCCGTACGAGCGGGTGGCCTCCACCTTGACCGCGGGCGAGGTGTCCGGCATCACGATCACGGCCTTGATGCCGAGCAGCTGCGCCGCGTACGCGACCGCCTGTGCGTGGTTACCGCTGGACTGGGCGACCACGCCGCTGGAACGCTCGTCCGCGGACAGCGCGGACAGCCGGTTGTAGGCGCCGCGGGTCTTGAAGGCCCCGGTCGGCTGGAGGTTCTCGGGCTTGAGCCAGAGCCGCCGCTCGCCCTCGGCCGCCCAGGGGGCGGGGACCAGCGGGGTGCGTACGGCCACCCCCGCGATCCGCTGCCGGGCGGCGCGCAGCTCCTCCAGACCGACCAGTGCCATACGTCACTCTCCTACAGGAGGAAGCTCACTCACCCGGTTCTCCCACTTCGTGGAGAGTACGACGGTGGTGCGCGTCCTGGCCACGCCCTTCGTGCCCGAGATCCGCTTCACCACCGACTCCAGCCCGGCCACGTCGGCCACCCGGACCTTGAGCATGTAGGAGTCGTCACCCGCGATGAACCAGCAGTCCTCGACCTCGTTGAGGTCCTTCAGCCGGAACGCGACGTCCTCGTGGTCGGCCGCGTCGGTGAGCTGAAGGCCGATCAGGGCCGTGACGCCGAAGCCGAGCGAGGCCGGGTTGACCGTCGCGCGGTAACCGGTGATCACACCGGCCTGCTCCAGGCGGTTGATGCGGTCCGTGACGCTCGGGCCGGAGAGACCGACCAGCCGGCCCAGCTCGGCGTAGGACGCGCGGCCGTTCTCCCGGAGCGCCTGGATGAGCTGCCTGTCCACCGTGTCCATATACCGTCCGCGTCCTTCCGAACCTCACCAGACCCACAGATCATTATCCGGATTCAAAGGCGCTGTGCGCTGACCGTCCCGGATATCGCAGAGAAGATACTCTCCCACCCTCGCTCTCCTTACTCCCCCTCAGCCCGATCGCCGTCCCCGTCGCCCGGTTTGCGGGCGGCCGCGCCCAACTCGCCCTCCCAGCGCAGGTACAGGGAATGCGGCACGTCGACCGCGTCCAGCACCCGTCCGGCCACGAAATCCACGAGTTCGCGCACGGTGGAGCCGCCGGCGTAGAAGCCGGGCGAGGCGGGCAGCACGACCGCGCCCTGCGCGTCCAGTTCCACCAAGTGCTTCAACGTCACCCCGTTGAGTGGTGTCTCGCGCACGCACACGACCAGCGGGCGGCGCTCCTTGAGGGTGACGCTGGCGACCCGCTGCAGCAGGTCCTTGCTCAGGCCGAGCGCGATCCCGGCCACCGCGCCGGTGGTCGCGGGGACGACCAGCATGCCCTTGGCGGGGTACGAGCCGCTGGACGGTCCGGCCGCGAAGTCCCCGGCCGGCCAGTACCGGACGTCGTCCAGGCGGTCCTCCGTCCCGAGCCAGCGCGCCAGGTCGGTGCGCCAGTGGGCGTCCCGGAAGGAGATGCCGGTCTCGTCCAGGAGGGTGAGCCGGGCGGCCCGGCTGACGATCAGGTCCACCGCCTCACCGGCGGCGAGCAGCGCCCGGATCACCGAGGCCGCGTACGGCGTCCCCGACGCTCCCGAGACCCCGACCACCCACGGCTGACGCTTCGCAGTTCCCATGGGGCAATTCTGTCCCGCCCCCACCTGCGGCTTCGGCCCGGGGACGGCGGAGCGGGCCCGCGGCGGCGCGCCCCCTGGGAGGATGGGCGCATGGCAGCGACCCTCGTCGACCTCACCCATCAGGTGACCACCGCGATGCCGGTCTACCCCGGCGACCCGGCCGTCCTGCTGGAGCCCGCGCTCACCACCGCCACCGCCGGGGTGAACGTGCTGGCCCTGCACCTCGGCTCGCAGTCCGGGACGCACGTGGACGCGCCGTACCACGTGGACGTCACCTGGCCGACCCTGGACGGGCTGCCGCTGGAGCGGTTCACCGGCCCGGCCGTGGTGGCCGACCTGCGCGGGCTGGAGCCCCGTACGGCCGTCACCCCCGAACTGCTGGCGCCCGCGCTGGAGCGCTGCGGGGAGGGCTCCGTCCTGCTGCTGGCCACCGGCTGGGCCCGGCACTGGGGCACCGACGCCTACCTGGCCCACCCCAGCCTCACCCCGGCCGCCGCCGAGGCTATCGTGGCCGCCGGGGTGCGGACGGTCGGCGTGGACGCGCTGAGCGTGGACCCCACTCCCGACCCGGGGCCGGACGACCGGGCGGTGGCCGCGCTGCTCGCCGACCTCACCGACGAGCACGACGGGCCCGACCCGGCGGTGGAGGAGTCGACGCTGGCCGCCCACCGGGTGCTGCTGGGGGCGGAGGGCGGAGGGGTGATCGCCGAGAACCTGACCGACCTGCGGGCGCTGCTGGAGGCGCAGGAGGCCGGCCGGCCGGTCGAGGTCTCGCTGTTCCCGTTGCGGCTGGTGGCGGCGGACGGGGCTCCGGTGCGGGCGGTGGCGCGGCTGGGCTGAGGGGTGCCCCGACCACGCGTGGAGGCCCATCCGGCAGGGGACTTGGTCTAGACCATCCCCCGGTGGCGCCACTAGGCTGTCCGGCCATGGCTGAGATCATCGGAGTGGTCGAGCGGCTCTGGCGCTACCCCGTGAAGTCCACCGGCGGTGAGCGGCTCGGCGCCGTGGACGTGGACCTGCGCGGCCTGGCCGGCGACCGCCTCTACGCCGTCCGCGACGCCTCCGGCAGGCTCGGCTCGGGCAAGAACACCCGCCGCTTCCGCCGGATGGACGGCCTGCTCCGACTCTCCGCCCGCCTCGGCCACCGGATCGACGGCCCCGAACTGTTCGACCCGCTCGGCCGTCCGATCGACCGCCCGACCGCCTTCCTGCGCGCCTACCTCCAGCGCGCGGACGTCGAACTCGCCCGCGAGGACGCCGTCTCGCACTTCGACCGGCTGCCGGTCAGCCTGCTCACCACCGCCACCCTGGACTGGGTCCGCGAGGCCGTCCCGTTCGCCGTGGTGGACGAACGCCGCTTCCGTCCCAACATCGTGCTGCGCACCCCGCCCGGCACTCCGCCCTTCGTCGAGGACACCTGGCTCGGCCGCCGGGCCCACGGCGAGGCCCCGGACAGCGCCCGGCTCGCCTTCGTCGCCTCCAGCGAGCGCTGCGCGATGAGCGGCGCCCCGCAGCCCGGACTGCCGCACGCCCCCGAGATCCTCAAGGCGATCGCGCACGCCCACGAGGGCCGGCTCGACGCCCTCGCCGAGGTGGCCGCTCCAGGGCGGCTGCGGCTGGGCGACCGGTTGGTGCTGGACTGATCCGCCGGGCAGGCCAGGGGACGAATCCGCAGGTCAGAGGGGCTTTGAAGATTCTCCGAAAAAACTTTGAACCCACCTGCAACCCCCGTGCCTGTCGCACGTCTATGTGAGTGAGCGGCGGGGAAGCCCGCCCGAGCGACCCGCAGGCGACACCGGGGGCACCACCCCGGACCTCGGGTCCGACCATGACCGCGCTGATCGACCGGCAGAACGCTGTCGGTGCAACACCCTGGGGGGTACTCGAATGTCCGTCGTGCCTGCACGTCGTTCGCGCTCCACCGTTCTCACCGCCGCCACCCTGGGCGTCCTGCTGGCGACCGGCGCCGTCGTGGCCTCCCCGGCCGCCTACGCCGCCGACGCCCCGGCCGCCACCGCCACCGCCACCGCCACCGCCACCGCCACCGCGGAGCCGACCGCCAAGGCCACGGCCGACAAGCTGTCGCTGCAGGTCGACGCACCCGCGACGGTCGGCCGCGGCGGAGGGCCCGTCGAGTTCACCGAGACCGTCACCAACTCCGGCACCGCCGACGCCTCGTTCAAGCTGCGGGTCAAGGCCGCGACCGACGCCAGCCCCCTCGCCAACCAGGTCATCAAGGTCGAGTACCGCGACACGGACGGCGCCTGGAAGCCCGTCACCGACACGGTGCCCGGCCTGACCGTCGCCGCCGGCGCCACCAGGACCGTCCAGCTTCGCCTCACCACCGGGCTCCACTCCTACTGGACCGACCGGGTGTCCACCGTGAAGCTCAGCTCCGCCGTCCTCGACGCGACCGGCAGCACCGTCCTCGCCGAGAGCACCAAGGACGTCTCGGCCGAGTACGTGACCCTGGAGGTCGGGAACGCCCCGACCACCGCCGTCATCGGCGGCGCGCCGGTCGAGTTCGACGTCACCATCAAGAACCCCAGCGCCTCCCGCTTCACCAACGCCTCCAAGGTCCTGGAGGCCGACAAGTCCAGCACGCTCCAGATGCAGAAGGCCGACGGCAGCTGGCAGACCCTCACCGGAACCTCCCTCCCCCACGCCGGCGGAGACCTCCTCTACCAGCTCGCGGACGACCAGAACCTGGCGCCGGGCGAGACCTTCACCCGGCACCTGCGCCTCGGCTTCACCGGAGACGCCAAGATCGGCACGACGTACGTCCACCCGTGGGCGCTGCTCGACCAGGGCAGCAACTACTCGCCCGTCTCGGTCGGCCCCCAGTACATCGCGATCAACCTCACCGGCTCCGCCCTGGGCCTGTCGGTGCAGGAGCCGGCGTCGATCGGCAACGGCGGCAAGCCGGTCGAGTTCACCGAGACCGTCACCAACGCGGGCAGCTCCGACGCGCCGTTCAACCTCAAGCTCGACGCGAGCAACCCGAACGCCCGCAGCGACGGCCGCATCGCGCTGGAGTCCCTCGACGCCGACGGCAACTGGAAGCCGGTCGGGCTCACCTTCAAGCAGCAGCCCGACGGGTTCCACTTCATCGGCTCCCTCAACGACGTGACCGTCCCCGCCCACGGCGCCAAGACCGTCCAGCTCCGCCTCGCCGCCCCGCTCAACAACGACTGGGCCGGCCAGAGCGGCACCGTCAAGCTCGCCTCGGCCGTCCTCGACAGGACGGGTCAGTACGTCCTCGCCGAGAGCACCAAGGACGTCGCGCTCAAGGCCCTCGACGTGCAGACCAAGGGCGCGCCCACCACCGCGGTCCCCGGCGGCACCCCGGCCGAGTTCGACATCAGTTTCATCAACTCCAGTGCCTCGGCCTACGACAACGTGTCGCCCATCGTCCAGACCGACCGGCGCAGCACCCTCCAGGTGCAGAAGGCCGACGGCAGCTGGGAGAACGTCACCGGCGTCCCGACCAGCCAGCCGGGCGCCGACCAGGTCGTCTACCACCTCACGGCGGACAAGAACCTGCCCGCCTCGACCACCGTCACCAAGCACGTCCGCCTCGGCTTCACCGACGGCGCCCCGATCGGCCGGACCTACGTCAACACCTGGGCCGTCCTCGGCGAGAACACCGACTTCCCCGCCTCCGTCGGCCCGCAGGGCTTCCCCGTGGACGTCACCAGCACCCCGGTCAGCGGCACGGGCAAGGGCGCCGCGGGCGGTGACACCACCGCCGTCAAGGCCGGCCTCACCAGCACCTCCGGTGGCGGCTCCGACGCCACCGGCACCGACAGCACCACCGACACCCAGTCGGCGGGCGGCTCGCTCGCCCACACCGGCTCGGACGGCATGCTGGCGGCCGCGGCGGCCGCCGCCGGCCTGCTCGCCAGCGGCATCGCCGCGCTGTTCTTCGCGCGGCGCCGCCGCAGCGCCTGATCCCCCGCTCAGAAGAGCACCGAGCCCCGGCTCCCCGGCACTGTCCGGGGGCCGGGGCTCGGCGTTCTCAGCCCCTGACGAGGCAGAAGGGATGCCCGGCCGGGTCGGCGTGGACGCGCCAGCCGCCGGCGTCGTGGAGCCGTACGGCACCGAGGGCGAGTACGGCGGCTTCGGCGGTGTCGAGGTCCGCCACGTCGATGTCCAGGTGCGCCTGCTGGGGGTGCTCCCCGTCGGGCCAGCGGGGCGGGCGGTGGTCGGCGACGCCCTGGAAGCAGAACACCGTCCCGTCGTCGAGGTGGAGGGTGGACCAGCCGGCGCCGAGGGACCACCGCCGGTCCGGGCGGTCGACCTCGCCGCCGAGCACAGCCGCGTAGAACCGGGCGAGCGCCCCCGGGTCCGGGCAGTCCAGCACCAGGCACTGCAGTGTGCCGATCACGGCTCTCCTCCGGGGGTGCTCTCGTCGCGGGCGGGCAGGGCGACCGCCCGCAGGTAGGCCTCGGTGAAGAGGTCGATGGACTCGTCCAGCGAGGGCAGGCCGGCCCCGAGGGTGGTTTCGAGCACCGGGCGCATCAGGACGCGGCTGAGCAGCGGGCCCAGCAGCAGTTGCACCAGAACCGGGAGCGGCAGCGGTCGGATCCGGCCGGACTCGACGTGGGGCAACAGCAGCCGGCCGAGGCCCTCGACGATCCGCGGCATGTGGACCGTCATCATCCGGGCGGCGGGCCCGTCGGGGCGGCTGAGCAGGTCGGCGAAGACCGCCGGGACGATCCGCGGCTCGTCGGCGAGGCTAGCGAGGAAGGTGTGGTGGAGCGCCCGGACGGTGTCGTCCAGGCGCTCGGGCGGGTCGGCCGCCAGCGCCTCCAGGTTCGGCAGCGGGCCGTACTGCAGGAAGACGGCGGCGAGCAGGCCGTCCCGGCCCTCGAAGACGGCGTGCAGGCTGGGCAGCGAGCACTCGGCGCGGTCCGCGACGGCGTCCAGGGTGATCGCCCCGAGGCCGCGTTCGGCCACCAGACGGGCCGCCGCCTCGATCGCGCGCTCCCGTACCGGCGGGCGTCCGCCCGGGTCGACGCCCGTCTGCCGGACCGCCTCGTCCAGGGCGGCGCGGGAGCCGCCGAGCCGGCGCAGCAGGGTGCTGCGCGAGATCCCGGCGGCCGTCGCGATCGCCGTCAGCGGCACGTCCGCGACGTCCTGTCCGCGTTCCTTCGCCGCTGCCAGGGCGGCCTTCACCAGATCCTGCATGTGGAGCATCGTACTACTTGACACCTGAGACGGTTCCAGAGATTCTCTATATGCAAGTTCCACGAGGAGCGGCAAGGGGACCGAGGGGAGAAAGCCATGAGCGTCGTCGTCTCCGGGGGCGGACCGGCCGGAATGATGCTGGGCCTGATGCTGGCCCGGGCGGGGGTCGAGGTGACCGTGCTGGAGAAGCACGCCGACTTCCTGCGCGACTTCCGCGGCGACACCGTCCACGCCTCCACCGTGCGGCTGATGGACGAACTCGGCCTCGGCCGGAAGTTCGCCGAACTCCCGCAGAGCCGGCTCGGCAACCTGGTGCTGCCGCTGCCCGGCGTCGGCACCGTCGTGCTGAGCGCCTTCGACCGGCTGCCCGCTCCGTACAACTACATCGCGATGATGCCGCAGTGGGACCTGCTCAACTTCCTGGTCGAGGAGGCGAAGCGGGAGCCCGCCTTCACCGTGCGGATGAACACCGAGGCGACCGGGCTGCTGCGGGAGGGCGGACGGGTGGTCGGCGTGCGCTACCGCACCCGGGACGGCGAGGAGGGCGAGATCCGCGCCGACCTCACCGTCGCCGCCGACGGCCGGCACTCCACGCTGCGCCGGGAGGCCGGTCTCGCCCCCCGGGAGTACCCGGTGCCCTTCGACGTCTGGTGGTTCCGCCTCCCCCGGCACGCCCACGAGCGGACCGCCCCACCCAACCTCACCCCCGGCTTCGGGGACCGCGACATGGCGCTCAGCCTCACCCGCGACGACTTCTTCCAGATCGCGTACTTCAACTCCAAGGGCTCCGACGCCCGGCTGCGCGGCGAGGGCATCGAACGCTTCCGCGCCCGGATCGCCCGGATCATGCCGCAGTACGCCGACCGCGTCGACCAGCTGGCGAGCATGGACGACGTCCACCTGCTCGACGTCAGGCTCAACCGGCTGGACCGCTGGTACGTCGACGGACTGCTGCTGATCGGCGACGCCGCCCACGCGATGTCCCCGGCCGGCGGCGTCGGCATCAACCTCGCCGTCCAGGACGCCGTCGCCGCCGCCACCCTGCTCGCCGAACCGCTCCGGCGCGGCCGCCCGACCGTCGCCGCCCTGGCCCGGGTGCAGCGGCGCCGCTGGTGGCCCACCGTGGTCATGCAACGGCTCCAGCGGATCCTCCACGGCGTCATGTTCGCGCCGGTGCTCTCCGGCCGCCGCTCCGGGCCGCCCACCGGCTTCGCCGTGGTCTCCCGCCGGGTGCCTGCGGTCCGGCTCGCCCTCTCCCGGCTCATCGCCCTCGGTCCGCGCCCCGAACACGCCCCGGCGTTCGCCCGGCGGCCGACCGCCTGACCCGGCGGACGGCGCGTTTCACGGACCGGTCGTTCGGACGGGTGGTTTCCGGGGGAGGACCACCGGCATGACGATCCCTCACCGCGTGACCGGCACCGGCGACCACCACGTCCTCGTCCTGCACGACTGGTTCGGCACCAGCGCGGGCTGGGGCCCCTTCCTCGACTACCTCGACGGCAGGGCCTTCAGCTACGCCTTCCTCGACTACCGCGGCTACGGCGAACGCAAGGACGTCACCGGCGAGTACACCCTCGCCGAGATCGCCGCCGACGCGCTCGCCCTCGCCGACCAGCTCGGCTGGGACCGCTTCTCGCTGGTCGGCCACTCGATGGGCGGCAAGGCTGCCCAGCAGGTCCTGGCCGAGGCGCCGCTGCGGGTGCGCAAGCTGGTCGGCCTGGCGCCGGTGCCGGCCGGGGCGTACCCGCTGGACGAGGCCGGCGAGGCGCTGTTCTACGGCGCCGCCGGGGACCGGGAGAAGCGGTACGCGATCCTCGACCTGGTCACCGGTCAGCGGGCCGGCCGGGTCTGGCTGGACCGGATGGTCGACCAGTCGCTGCGGCTGTCGAACGCCGAGGCCTTCGACGGGTACGTCCGGGACTGGACGACGGCCGACCTGGAGCGCCGGATCAACGGGAACCCGGTGCCGGTCAAGGTGATCGTCGGCGAGCACGACCTCGCCCTGACCGCCGACGTCATGCGGGGCACCTGGCTGGAGCACTACCCCAACGCGGAGCTGGAGGAGCTCGGCGGCAGCGGGCACTACCCGATGTACGAGGCGCCGGTCGCCCTGGCGTCGTCGCTGGAGTCCTTCCTGCACAACTGACGCGCAGGCCTCACTCGTTCGGGTGAGTTCGCGTTCGGGAGCGGGGATGTGTAGCAGGCTCCTCCCCGTAACCGGTCAGCCGCCCGAGCGAAAGAGGAAGCCATGCCCGCCGACATCCCCGCCGACCTCAAGTACACCAGGGACCACGAGTGGGTCCTGCTGCAGGGAAAGACAGCCCGCGTGGGCATCACCAACTACGCGCAGAGGCAGCTCGGTGACATCGTCTTCGTCGAACTCCCCAAGGAGAAGGACAAGTTCGACCGCGGCCAACCGTTCGGCACGGTGGAGTCGGTCAAGTCGGTGAGCGAGCTCTACGCCCCGCTGTCCGGAACGGTCGCCGCGGTGAACCAGGACCTGAACGAGGCACCCGAGGACATCAACGGCGACCCGTACGGCGACGGCTGGATGATCGAGCTGACGCTCACCAGCGCCGACGAGCTGAAGGATCTGCTCACCGCGGCCGAGTACGAGGGCTACCTCAAGGAGGAGTGACCCGGCCCTCGGACGCGACGCGGCGCCCGCCGGAATCCCGGCGGGCGCCGCCCGGGTCAGATGCCGAGACCGCGGAGGACCAGGTCGACGAGGGCGAAGAAGAACAGCGAGATGCCGACGAAGCTGTTGGTCTGGAAGAAGGCCCGGTTGAGCCTGGACAGGTCGTTGGGGCGGACGATGGTGTGCTCGTAGACGAAGGCGCCGGCGACGACCAGCAGGCCGATCCAGAACGCCGGGCCGGCGTGGGTGAGGACCGCGAACCAGCCGAGCAGCAGGGTGGTGAGGACGTGGCAGACCCGGGCGCCCCGGATCGCGGCCGGGACGCCGAAGCGGGCCGGCGGGGAGCCGACGCCGTTCTCCCGGTCGGACTCGACGTCCTGGCAGGCGTAGATCAGGTCGAAGCCGCCGATCCAGATGCCGACGGCGACGCCCAGCACCACGGCCTCCCAGGACCAGCTGCCGGTCACCGCGAGCCAGGCGCCCACCGGGCCCATGGCCTGGGCCAGCCCCAGGATGGCCTGCGGGAAGTTGGTGAACCGCTTGCCGTACGGATAGACGACCATCGGCACCACGGCCACCGGGGCGAGCGCCAGGCAGAGCGGGTTCAGCATCGCCGCGGCGCCGAGGAACGCCACCAGGGCGACCGCCGACCCGACGTACGCCGTCCTCAACGACACCGCGCCCGTGACGAGTTCGCGCCCGGCCGTGCGCGGGTTCCGGGCGTCGAGCTCGCGGTCGATGATCCGGTTGGCGGCCATCGCGAAGGTGCGCAGGCCCACCATGCAGACGGTGACGACGAACAGCTCGCCCCAGTGCACCCGCCTGTCGGCCAGGAACATGGCGGTCAGCGCGGCGATGTAGGCGAAGGGCAGGGCGAAGACCGAGTGCTCGATCATCACCAGGCGCAGGAACGCCCTCGTGCGTCCCGGGGTTTCGACAGCGGCCGTGCTCACAGTCCGTATTCCTTCCAGCGACGCGAGACCAGTGCGGCCGTGGCCGGGTCCGAGGACACCATCTCCGGCCAGCCGCCGTCCCGGGTGTAGCCCTCCTCCGGGAGCTTGCGGGTCGCGTCGATGCCCGCCTTGCCGCCCCAGAACTGCTGGTAGGAGGCGTGGTCGAGGTGGTCGACCGGGCCCTCGACCACGGTGAGGTCCCGGCTGTAGTCGACGTTCCCGAACGCCCGCCAGGCGACTTCCTGGTAGTCGTGGACGTCGCAGTCGGAGTCCACCACGATGATCAGCTTGGTGAGCGACATCATGTGGGCGCCCCAGATCGCGTGCATCGTCTTCTGGGCGTGCTTGGGGTACTTCTTGTCGATCGAGACGATCACGCAGTTGTGGAAGCCGCCGGCCTCGGGCAGGTCGTAGTCGACGATGTCCGGGATGATGATCTTCAGCAGCGGCAGGAAGAACCGCTCGGTGAACTTGCCCAGCGGGCCGTCCTCCGTCGGCGGGCGGCCGACCACGATGGACTGCAGGATCGGACGGCGGCGCATCGTCACGCAGTCGATCGTCAGCGCCGGGAACGGCTCCTGCGGGGTGTAGAAGCCGGTGTGGTCGCCGAACGGGCCCTCGGGGAGCATCTCACCGGGCTCCAGCCAGCCCTCCAGGACGACCTCGGCGTCGGCCGGGACCTGCAGCGGCACGGTCTTGCAGTCGACCATCCGCACCCGCTCGCCCGCGATGAAGCCGGCGAACAGGTACTCGTCGATGTCGCCGGGCAGCGGCGCGGTGGCCGCGTAGGTGACGGCCGGCGGGCAGCCGAAGGCGATCGCGACCGGGAGGCGCTCGCCGCGCTTCGCCGCGACCGCGTAGTGGTTGCGACTGTCCTTGTGGATCTGCCAGTGCATCCCGATGGTGCGGCGGTCGTGCCGCTGGAGCCGGTAGAGGCCGAGGTTGCGGACGCCGGAGTCCGGGTCCTTGGTGTGGGTCAGGCCCAGGTTGAAGAAGGAGCCGCCGTCCAGCGGCCAGGTGAAGAGGGCGGGCAGCTCGTCCAGGTTGACGTCGTCGCCGGTGAGCACGACCTCCTGGACCGGGGCGTCGCCGGACTTCACCTGCCGGGGCGGGACGTGCGCCATCGAGGCGAGCTTGCCGAAGGCGTCCCGGAAGCCGGTGAAGCCCTGCGGCAGTTCCGGCTTGAGCAGGCCGGCGATCTTCTCGGAGACGTCCTCCGGGCCCTTGAGGCCGAGCGACTTGGCGAGGCGCCGTTCGGTGCCGAAGACGTTCATCGCGAGCGGCATCGACGAGCCCTTGACGTTCTCGAACAACAGCGCCGGGCCCTTGGCCTTCTGCACGCGATCGACGATCTCGCCGATCTCCAGGTGGGGGTCCACCTCCGCCTTGATGCGCTTGAGGTCGCCCTCGCGGTCGAGGGCCCGGAGAAACGAGCGGAGATCGTCGTATGCCATGCCTGTCAGTATCCGCCACCCTATAGCCTGGCTTGCGTCAAGGGCCCGGGAAGGCGCCCGCCGCTACCGCCCTCGACGGGGGGAGACCGCAGCCGTGCTGAGGATTCTTCTGACCATCGTCCTTCCGCTCGCGCTGTGGGTGTGGGCGTTCATCGACTGCCTGGTGGCCCCCGAGGACGAGGTGCGGCACCTGCCGAAGCCGATCTGGCTGATCATCGTGCTGCTCTTCCCCCCGCTCGGCCCGATCGCCTGGCTGGCGGCCGGCAAGCGGCGCGGCTTCCTGCGGTCCGGCGCGCCGGACGGGCAGCCGGGGCGGCCGGCCGACGGCGGCCCGGCGGGGTACGGCGGCGCGCGGGGCGGACGCCCGCCGGCACCGGACGACGATCCGGAGTTCCTCGCCTCCCTCGGGAACGGGTCGTTGAAGGGGAACGACAAGGACCACGAGGACATGCTCAAGCAGTGGGAGGCCGATCTGCGCCGCCGGGAGCGGGAGCTGCGCGGCGGGGACGAACCCGAGGACGGGCGAAAGAGCTGATCGGAGCGGCCCGCCCGCTCCCCCGAACAGCCCACTCGGCCGACCGCAGGTGGGCAGCGACGTTTTTGGCGCTTCCCTACGACTGTGGAGCCTCTGGCACGACTCCGTCCGTTCCCGGCGCCACAGTCGAGCGGCGCTTTAGCCGTGCTCCAGACAGCCGCCCTACAGTGTGGCGAGACAGCCCTGACCTGCGCTTTTCTTTATGCTCAGATCATCGGACCATCACCTGACCGATCACCCTCGGCATTCGAACGGACACGGGGAGCACCGCCCTCGACCCGTCCGCTTCTGTGAAGGCCTGACAGCTAAACGAACTCGACCTTGTACGGAATCGACGCCGAAACCAGCACACGCCCCCTCGTACAGTCATAAGTGAAGAAGTTGATTCGCAGCTGGGGGCACAGCAGACATTGGCTGTCGGACAGTTCCCTCACCCTTGGAGTGGTTCGAGATGACGGTTGTGCATGAGGCGCCGGTCGGCGGCGAGGTCCCCGAGGTCCCGGTCGACGCCAAGGGGCGGGTCGCCGAGCTCCACGAGCTCCGCGAGAAGGTGCGTCGCGGCCCCAGCGAGAAGGCCACCGAGGCCCAGCACGCGAAGGGCAAGCTGACCGCCCGCGAGCGCATCGAGCTGCTGCTGGACGAGGGCTCCTTCCGCGAGGTCGAGCCGCTGCGCCGGCACCGCGCCCAGGGCTTCGGCCTGGAGGCCAAGAAGCCGCACACCGACGGCGTGATCGTCGGCTGGGGCACCGTGCACGGACGCACCGTGTTCACCTACGCGCACGACTTCCGGATCTTCGGCGGCGCCCTGGGCGAGGCCCACGCGCAGAAGATCCACAAGATCATGGACATGGCCATCGCGGCCGGCGCCCCGCTGGTCTCGCTGAACGACGGGGCCGGCGCCCGCATCCAGGAGGGCGTCACCGCCCTGGCCGGTTACGGCGGCATCTTCCAGCGCAACACCAAGGCCTCCGGGGTCATCCCGCAGATCTCGGTGATGCTCGGCCCGTGCGCCGGCGGCGCCGCGTACTCCCCCGCGCTGACCGACTTCGTCTTCATGGTCCGCGAGACCTCGCAGATGTTCATCACCGGCCCGGACGTGGTCCAGGCGGTGACCGGCGAGAAGATCAGCCAGAACGGCCTCGGCGGCGCCGACGTGCACGCCGGCGTCTCGGGCGTCTCGCACTTCGTCTACGACGACGAGCAGTCCTGCATCGAGGAGGTCCGCTACCTCCTGTCGCTGCTGCCGCAGAACAACCGCGAGATGCCGCCGTCCGTGGTCAGCGAGGACCCGGTCGAGCGCCGCAACGACAGCCTGCTCGACCTGGTGCCCGCCGACGGCAACCGCCCGTACGACATGCGCAAGGTGATCGAGGAGATCGTCGACCACGGCGAGTACCTGGAGGTCCACGAGCGCTGGGCGACCAACGTGCTGTGCGTGCTGGCCCGGGTCGACGGCCACGTCACCGGCATCATCGCCAACCAGCCGCAGTCGCTGGCCGGCGTGCTGGACATCAACGCCAGCGAGAAGGCCGCGCGCTTCGTCCAGATGTGCGACGCCTTCAACATCCCGCTGGTCACCCTGCTGGACGTCCCCGGCTTCCTGCCCGGCGTCGACCAGGAGCACGGCGGCATCATCCGCCACGGCGCCAAGCTGCTGTACGCGTACTGCAACGCCACCGTGCCGCGCATCTCGCTGATCCTGCGCAAGGCCTACGGCGGCGCCTACATCGTGATGGACTCCCGCTCCATCGGCGCGGACCTGTCCTACGCCTGGCCGACCAACGAGATCGCGGTGATGGGTGCCGAGGGCGCCGCCAACGTCATCTTCCGCCGCGAGATCAACGCCGCCGAGGACCCGGACGCCATGCGCGCCCAGAAGATCAAGGAATACAAGAACGAGCTGATGCACCCGTACTACGCGGCCGAGCGCGGCCTCGTGGACGACGTCATCGACCCGGCCGAGACGCGCCAGGTGATCGCCTCCGCCCTGGCCATGCTCCGCACCAAGCACGCCGACCTGCCCAGCCGCAAGCACGGCAACCCGCCGATGTAGCGGCGCGGTCCGCCGCAGCGGGCCCGTACCGAACGCCACCACACACCGGAGCAACAGCAACCGGGGGAGAAACCAGGACATGACCGCTTCCGCCGAACCCCTCGTCCGCATCGTCCGCGGCAGCCTCTCCGACGAGGAACTCGCCGCCCTCACCGCCGTTCTGGCCGCCCGCGCGGCCGTCGCCCAGCAGGCCGCGGCCACCGCGCAGGTCGAGCCGATCGCCAACTGGCAGCGGCTGGAGCGGCGCCCGGCGTACTACTCGCCGGTCAGCTGGCAGCAGGCCGCCTGACGGTTCCGGGCTTCCCCCGACGGCCGGTCACCCCATCCGGGTGACCGGCCGTCGGGCCGTTCCGGCCCGGCCCCCGGACCGGGCCGGGGCGTGCGCGCACCGTTCGTGCCCGTCCGATCGGGCACGGAGGGGCTCGGTAGGATACCTACCGGACGGTTCGAGTCCGCCGACCCGTCGGCCCCCTTAGGATCGGCCGCTGCCGAGGTACAGAACTTTCCAGGGAGGCTGCGATGGCCAGGCAGGCCCGCGCGCTGGCGACCCGCCAGGCGGTGCTCCTCGCGGCCGCCGAGGTATTCGACGAGCGGGGCTACGCCGCCGCCACGATGTCCGAGATCCTGGACCGGGCCGGCGTCACCAAGGGCGCGCTGTACTTCCACTTCCACTCCAAGGAGGAACTGGCGCTCGCCGTGATCGAGGGCCAGGGCGCCTGGATCGCCTCCTGGGTGCCGTCCTCGGACAGCCCGGTGCAGACCCTGATCGACCTCGGGTACGCGTTCGCCCGCGCGCTCCAGGAGGACCCGCTGGTGCGCGGCAGTATCCGGCTGACGATCGAGCACGGCAGCTTCACCCAGCCGCAGATCGCCGCCTACCAGGGCTGGATGGACCTGGTCCGCGAGCTGCTGGAGCGCGCCCGGCAGGCCGGGGACCTCCACCCCGGGGTCGACCTGGTCGCGGCCTCCGGGGTGATCACCGGCGCGGTGACGGGGATCCAGCTGAGCTCCCAGGTGCTGGCCGACCGGCAGGACCTCATCCAGCGGATGGCCGACATGTGGACGCTGCTGCTGCCGGGGCTGGTCCAGCCGCACGCGCTCGCCCGGCTGAGCGTCGCCGAGCGCCGCTGACCGCGGTACCGACTCAGACCCGGTAGCCCGCGCAGCCCTCCGGCCCCACCAGGGCCGGCAGCGCGGCCGCCCAGAGCCGCCGGACGGCCTCCGGTGCCGGGCGCCCGGCCTGGTCGGCGGCCAGCAGCACCTGGCCCGCTACCACCGCGGTGAGCAGTTCCGCGCAGGCGTGCCGGTCCGCCCCCGGGCGCAGCTCGCCGGCCCGGTCGGCGCGGTCCAGCAGGCGGTGGACCACCGCGGTGAGGCTGCGCCAGGCGGTGTCCGGTCCGCACGTTCCGCCGCCCGGTCGCGGCCCCTGGCGGCCGAGCCGGACGCCGGCCCGCACCACCACGTCCTCGCGCAGCAGCCGGGCCAGCTCGTGCGAGAAGTCGATCAGCCCCTGGACGGCCTGCCCCTCGGCGCGCAGGGCGTGCAGCGCGGCCGAGCCGATCTCCCGCCCGGCCGCGGCCCGCACGCCGTCGGCCAGGGCCTGCTTGGAGACGAAGTGGAAGTAGAGGGCGCCCTTGCTCACCCCGGCCCGGCGACTGATGTCGACCAGGCTGGCGGCCTCGAACCCGACCTGCGCGAAGGCGTCCGCAGCCGCGAGCAGCACGGCCTGCCTGGTCCGCCCCGCGCGTTCCTGCTTGACCACTGACCCCTCCGGACTCCGCCGGTCGCGCTCCCCGCCCCACCCGGCTGCTGTCGGCGCTCCCTCGGTCGGTGGCGGCGCCTCGCATGCGGACGACACCCGCCGAAACCGCATGGTTGGTATCTAATCTAGCGCGTGTGTCGACCCCGCCGTCCAGCGGGGACCACCCCCGTCCAAGGTCTGCCCTCCCCGTTTCGGGCATTGCCGCAGACCAGGGGCCGGGTAGCGTGGTCGGTCCGGGCGGTGCGGCCGGGCCACCCCCGGTCGCCGAACACAAACCGGGTGGTATGTATGTTTTGCTGTGGGCGTCCGTAGCGGCCGCTCGACCGAGACCCTGGAGCTGGGGCCAGTCATGCCATTGATCGTAGAGCCGGGCACTCACGGCCCGTACGCCCACCCCGGCTCCGGCGTACACCCGGGCACGGGCCCGGGCACCGGCTACGACTTCCACGACCGGACCGTCTCCCGGCACCTGGTGCACCGCGCCTCGGTCTCCGAGGTCTTCCTCACCGGCTGGCAGGCCACCGGCCCGTACGACTTCCTGCTCGGCGCCCAGTGGCCCCGGCTGCACGGCTTCTACCGGCTGCCCGGGGACCGCTACCACGACCCGGTGCTGGTGGCCGAGACCGTCCGGCAGGCCGGGCTGCTGGTCGGCCACGCGGGCTTCGGCGTGCCGCGCGACCACCACTTCGTCATGGAGGACCTCGGCTACGCGCTCGGCGACGCGGGCCTGCGGGGCCTCGCCGTCACCACCGGACCGGCCTCGCTGATGCTCACCGTCGGCTGCCAGGACGTCCGGATGCGGCACGGCCGGCTCGCCTCGCTGCGCGTGCACGCCGAGATCACCCGGGACGGCCTGCGGATCGGCCACGGCTCCGGCCAGCTGCGGGTGGTCACCCCCGCCTCGTACGAGCGGCTGCGCGGCCCCGGCCGGGGCGTCGTCACCCCGCCGCTGCCGCCGGAGCCCGCCGCGCCCGAACTCGTCGGCCGGGCGCAGGCCGCGGACGTGGTGCTCAGCCCGACCCTGCGGCCGGACACCTGGCTGCTGCGCGCCGACGCCGGACACCCGGTGCTGTTCGACCACGAGCTGGACCACGTGCCCGGAATGCTGGTGCTGGAGGCCGCCCGGCAGGCCGCCCAGCGGCTGCACCACCCCGAGCCGGTCGTGCCGGTCGAGCTGGTGACCTCCTTCGAGCGCTACATCGAGCTGGACCGGCCCTGCTTCGTGCGGGCCGTCCGCGAGTGCTCGGCGGACGGCCGCCGCACCCCCGTCCAGGTGCGGTTGCTCCAGGACGGGCGGACGGCGGCCGAGTGCCGGCTGTTCACCGAGCCGGTCGACGGTCCGCGGGTGCCGGTCCGGCGGGACGCCTTCGACGGCCGCCCCGCCGTTCCCGGCCTGCTGCCGCTGGCCAGCTGAGCCCGCCGGGCGGGCCGGACCCCGTCAGGCGGCCACCAGGGTGGCCGGCCGCCCGGCGTGCATCACGCTGAGGTTGGCCGCCAGCCGGACCGGGTCCTGGGCCAGCCAGAGCCGCAGCGCCGCGCCCAGGGCGGCACTGGCCGACTCGATCCGGACGTCGGTGATCTGGGCGATCCGGGCCGCGCCGGGGACCAGCAGGTCGGCCAGCGCGGTCGGCAGCCAGACCGTCAACGCGCACGGCGCCGGCGTCGCGAGGGCGCTCAGCAGCCGGTAGGCGTCCCCCGGTGCGCTGAGCGTGGGGATGATGTCCAGCAGAGCGTCGGCCACCACTTCGGACACGTCGCTCCGGTGTCCCTGGGCGAGCCGTCGGAGCAGCAGTTGCTCGGCGGCGGTGATTCGGACGGTCAGCATGACCTCGTCGCACTCCATTGCGCGATTTCCTCCTCGTTCCTCCCCGTACCGGCACGGACGGCCGGCACGAACTACCCCTGTTGCACCTCGGCCCGGCCACTTTCCTGCGGAAGGCCGGGCCGGTGGGTGCGCCGCCCCGGTCAGATCCCCGCGTACGAGTGCTTGCCGGTGACGAAGATGTTCACGCCGTAGTAGTTGAAGAGCCAGCAGGCGAAGGCCGCCAGCGCCAGGTACGCGGCCTTGCGACCCTTCCAGCCGGCCGTCGCACGGGCGTGCAGGTAGCAGGCGTAGGCGACCCAGGTGATGAACGACCAGGTCTCCTTCGGGTCCCACTCCCAGTACTTGCCCCAGGCGGCCTCGGCCCAGATCGCGCCCGCGATGATGGTGAACGTCCACAGCGGGAAGACCAGGGCGTTGATCCGGTAGGACAGCTTGTCGAAGGTGGACGCGGCGGGCAGCCGGTTGCAGACCGAGACGCGGATGCGGGCCAACGCGATCCTGGTCTGGGAGTACTTCTGCCCGTCGTGCGAGCGCAGCGCCCCGGGCCGGAGGAACTCGTACTTGCCCTCGTCGGCCCGCTGCCGGTACGAGTCCTGGACCAGGTACAGCAGGGTCGAGATGAACGCCGCGTAGAAGGCGCCGCCGCAGAAGATCGCGGTGGAAACGTGGATCGCCAGCCAGTACGAGTGCAGCGCCGGGACCAGCTGCTCGGAGTCGGTGTACAGCACCTGGGTCGCGATGCCGAGCGTCAGCAGCACCGCGACGGTGACCGGCAGGCCGAGCCAGCGGACGTTCTTGCGCGCGGCCAGCAGGACCACGTACGCGGCCGTCATCGCGAAGGCGAAGGCGCAGGAGAACTCGTACATGTTGCCCCACGGCCAGCGGGACACCGAGAGCCCGCGGGCGACGATGCCGCCGCCGTGCAGCAGCAGCGCCAGGACGGTGAGCGAGATCGCGATGCGGCCGGCCAGGTCGGCCTTCTCGCTGGTGCCGGCCGCACCCGGGCCGTCCACGTCCTCGTCGGTGCGACCGCCGGTGACCACCGTCGCGCCCTCGCCCGCCAGCACGGTGCGGGTGAGCGTGGTGGTGCCGCCCTTCGCCCCGGCCACGGTGACGGTGACCTTCTTCGCGGCCTTGGTCTCCGCGGCGGCGACGGTCTCGGCGAGGTTGCCGGACTGCTCCTTGGAGCGGACGGCGACCGCGCCCTTGCTGCCGAACGTCCACTCGAACATGTGGGCGAACATGGCGATCGTGTAGACCGCCATCGCCGAATAGATCAGCTTGTTTGAGAGGTCGGCCAGCTGTGGGTCGACTCCCGAGGCGAGATGCACCGTCTACTCCTTGGAGTTCTGGTCGGCGGGGACTGCGGGGTCCGAGGCCGCGGCCTCGGGGGCGTCGGGTACTGCTTCCTCGGCCGGGGCCTCGACGTCGGCCTGCGCGGTTCCGTCGCCGTCCTCCTCCGACGCCGGGGCGTCGTCCTGGAGGTCCACCGCGAGTTCGGCCAGCTCCTCGGCGATCTTCGCCGACTCGCTGCGGGCCAGGCCGGCCAGCTCCACCTGGGTGCCGCCGCCCGGCAGGGCCACCGCCCGCACCCAGATCCGGCGGCGCTGGATGAACAGCGAGCCGATCAGGCCGAGGATCGCCAGGACGGCCCCGGTCAGCGCGATCGCGTTGCCCGGGCGGTGCGAGACGTTGAAGCTCGCCCACTGCTTGTAGCCCTCGAAGGTGATGCTGCCGTAGCCGTTCGGCAGGTCCCAGGCCTGGCCGGGCTTGAGCAGGGCCTTGGCCGGCTGGCCGTCCTGCTGCATCTGGGTGAGCTTGGAGGTGTTCAGCTGGTAGATGTTCTGCGGCAGGCCGGAGTCGGTGCCGAGGTCGCCGGAGAAGGCGTTCAGCACCAGCTCGGGGGCTGCGTCGCCGGGGAACAGCGAGATCGGGCCGGTGCCGGCGAAGCTCAGCGGGGCGGTCGGCAGGAAGAAGCCGGAGAAGCCCAGCTGGGTCCTGTTGCCGTCCGGGCCGACGCCGTAGTCGGAGACCTTCACCACGCCGGTCGAGGTCAGGTTGGCGTCCTGCGGCAGGAACGGCACGACGTCGTGGTAGACCACGTCGCCCTTGCCGTTCTTCACGGTGATCACCGGGGCGTAGCCGTGGCCGATCAGGTAGACCTTGCTGCCGCCGATCTCCAGCGGGTGGTTGACCTCGATCGTGCCCTTCTTCAGCTTCGACTCGTCGCTGCCCCCGTAGTACTCGACGTTCGCGGTGAACTGCCGGGCGGCACCCATCTGGTCACCGGTGTTCTGGAACTTCGAGGTGAAGTCGTCGAGCTTCAGGTAGAACGGGTCGAGGTCCTGGTTCCCGTAGAACCGGGTGCCGGTGAAGTCGTCGAGCTGGGTGATGGTGTTGGAGTAGCCCTGGCCCTCGACCATCAGCTTCCCGCCGGTGCCGGAGGCCAGGCTGGCCCAGGCGAAACCGCCGAGCAGCGCGAACAGCGACAGGTGGAACAGCAGGTTGCCGACCTCGCGCAGGTAGCCCTTCTCCGCGGCCACCGAGCCGCCGGAGAGGTCGGCCCGGAAGCCGCGCTTGCGCAGCAGCCGGTGGGCGGCGGCGTTCACCTGCTCCGGGTCCGCCCCGGTGCGCCAGGCCGCGTACACCGGCATCCGGGTCAGGTTGCGCGGTGCGGCCGGCGGCTGGGAGCGCAGCACGCCGACGAACTGCCAGGTGCGCGGGACAATGCAGCCCGCCAGCGAGACGAACAGCAGGATGTAGATCGCGGAGAACCAGACCGAGCTGTAGACGTCGAACAGCTGGAGCTTCTCGTAGATCGGCGCGACCGCGGTGTGCTGCGCCTTCCAGGTCTGCACCTTGAACTGGTTCTGGCCGTTCTGCGGGATCAGCGAGCCCGGGATGGCGGCCAGCGACAGCAGGAACAGCAGGATCAGGGCGACCCGCATCGAGGTCAGCTGGCGCCACATCCAGCGCGCCCAGCCGAGCACCCCTATGCCGGTCGGCCCCTCGGACTCGACCGGCGCGGTGCTGAGCCGCTCCGCGGCGGTGTCGTCGTCCGGTGCCGGGGGCAGCTCGGTATCGGTCGTGGTCTTGCTCACGGTCAGATTCCGATCTGGGAGTCGGCGGTCCAGGACTGCAGTTCGCTCATCCAGGAATCCCAGATCCCGGTGACGAGCAGCAGACCGACCGCGACGAGCATGCCGCCACCGATCCGCATGACGAGCGGGTAGTGCCGCTTGACCCACCCGAAGGCCCCCAGCGCCCGGCGGAACGCCAGCGCGGCCACGATGAACGGTACGCCGAGGCCGAGGCAGTAGAAGGTCATCAGCAGGGCGCCGCGCTGGGCGTCGGCCTGGTTGAGCGCCAGGTTCGAAACGGTTGCCAGGGTCGGACCCATGCACGGCGTCCAGCCGACCCCGAAGACCACGCCGAGCAGCGGCGCGCCGAGCAGGCCTATCACCGGACGGCGGTGGGTGCGCACCTCGCGCATGCTCAGCCCGGGCACCAGGCCCATGAAGGCCAGTCCCATGACGATCGTCACCGCGCCGAGCACCGTCGAGATGACCCGCTGGTGCTCCTTGAGCGTGCCGCCGAACTGACCGAACAGCGCCCCGCTGGAGACGAAGACCGCGGTGAAGCCGAGGATGAACAGTACGGCCCCGAGCAGCATCCGCCCCCGCCGGGCCCCGCGCGCGTCGGCGAGGTCAGCGGCGGAGAAGCCCGTGACGTAGGAGAGGTAGCCGGGGACGAGCGGCAGCACGCAGGGCGAGAAGAACGAGACCAGGCCCGCCGCCACCGCGATCGGGGCGGCCACCAGCAGCGCCCCGCTCTGCAGGGTCGCGGTGTTGTCGGCGAGCTGGAGTGGCGCACTCACTGCTGCTGCTCCGCGACCACCGGCTGGACGATCGACTCCAGCGCCTCCTGGGTCGTCCCGCCGACGGCGCGGGCGGCCAGCTTGCCGTCGCGGTCGACGACCAGGGTGGTCGGGATGGACTGCGGGTTGAGGCTGCCCTTGGGGAACTTGAGCAGCTGGGTGCCCGCCGGGTCGAAGATGCTCGGGAAGCTGACGCCCTGCTCCTGCTCGAAGCGGACGGCGTTGGTCTTGTCGGTGTCCCGGGTGTTGATCCCCAGGAACTGGACGCCCTTGTCCTTGTACTCGTCCGCGACGGCCTGGAGGTTCTTCGCCTCGGCCCGGCACGGACCGCACCAGGAGCCCCACACGTTCAGCACCACGACCTTGCCGCGGTAGTCCGAGAGCTTGACCTGGTTGCCCTCCAGGGTCTCCCCGGAGACGTCCGGCGCGTCCCCGCGCTTGCCCGCGTCCGCCTTCGACAGGTTCGTCCCCTTCACGGTGACGAAGCCGACCTGGCCTTCACCGCTGCTCGACGAGCCCGAGGAGGAACAGCCGGTGAGGACGAGCGCAGCGGCGGCGACTGTGGCGGCGGCTGCGGCGACACGGGGACGGGGGCGCGTCATGGCAGACATGTGAAAAGTTTCGCATGGAGTTCCGGGCAGGTTCCGGGGGGTCCTCCCTTGCGCATCGCACCCATCCTGACCTGCGAAGACTTCGGGTCACCCGGCGCTCGCCAAGTGACCCGAAGTCATACTTACGCACCGCTTACGGGCCTCAGGCGCCGAAGCTCTTCCCCACCGGTTTGTCGCCCTTGCGGCCCTTGCCGACCAGGTGCGCGGGCAGCAGGTCGCGGGCCGGCTCCCGGTAGCCGACCGAGACGATCCGGTCGCCCTCGAAGGTGAAGCTGGTCAGCGAGGCCAGCGAGCACTGCCGGTTGCGCGGGTCGTGCCAGAGCCGGCGGCGCTCGACGAAGGAGCGGAGGATCCAGATCGGCAACTGGTGGCTGACGCAGACCGCCTCGTGTCCGCGGGCGGCGTCCCGGGCGGCGCCGAGCGCGCCCATCATCCGCACCGCCTGGTCGAGGTACGGCTCGCCCCAGGAGGGCTTGAACGGGTTGGTGAGGTACTTCCAGTAGCCCGGGTTGCGCAGGGAGCCGTCGCCGACCCCGAAGGTCTTGCCCTCGAAGACGTTCTCCGCCTCGATCAGCCGCTCGTCCACCGCGAGGTCCAGGCCGTGCGCCTTGGCGATCGGCGCGGCGGTCTCCTGGGCCCGCTCCAGCGGGGAGGCCACCACGTGGGTGATGTCCCGGTCGGCCAGGTCCTCGGCGACCCGGTCGGCCATCTGCCGGCCCAGCTCGGACAGGTGGTAGTCCGGCAGCCGCCCGTACAGGACGCCCTCTGGGTTGTGCACCTCACCGTGACGCATCACGTGGACGACGGTGATCTCTTTGGCGCTCACTTCTCAACTACTCCTGGGGTCGGGTCCGACTAGACCGTGGCGGCGGCAGCGGCGCGCGCGGCGGCCGGCAGGGCGGCGGCGATCCGCTCGATCGCCCGCTCGTCGTGGCTCGCCGAGACGAACCAGGACTCGAAGGCGGACGGCGGCAGGTAGACGCCCTCGGCCAGCATGGCGTGGAAGAAGGCGGTGAAACGGTACGCCTCCTGGGTCCTGGCCTCTTCGTAGTTGGTGACCGCGGCCTCGGTGAAGAACACCGAGAACATGTTCCCGGCGGTCTGCAGCCGGTGCGCCACGCCCTCCTTGGTGAGCGCCTCGGAGACCAGGCCGGAGATCTCGGCGGAGACCCGGTCCACCGTGGCGTACACCTCGTCGGTGCAGCCGCGCAGCTGGGCCAGGCCTGCCGCGGTGGCGACCGGGTTCCCGGACAGGGTGCCCGCCTGGTAGACCGGGCCGGCCGGGGCCAGGTGGGCCATCACGTCGGCGCGGCCGCCGAAGGCCGCGGCCGGGAAGCCGCCGCCCATGACCTTGCCGAAGGTCAGCAGGTCCGGCGCCCAGCCCTCGTTCGCCGCCTCCAGGCCGTACCAGCCGGCCTTGGAGACGCGGAAGCCGGTCATCACCTCGTCGGAGACGAACAGCGCGCCGTTGTCCCGGCAGAGCCGGGCCAGGCCCGCGTTGAAGCCGGGCAGCGGCGGGACGACGCCCATGTTGCCGGGCGAGGCCTCGGTGATGACGCAGGCGATCTCGCCCGGGTGGGCGGCGAAGGCCTGCTCGACCGCGGCCAGGTCGTTGTACGGCAGCACGATGGTGTCGCCGGCCTGGGCGCCGGTGACGCCCGGGGTGTCCGGCAGGCCGAAGGTGGCCACGCCGGAACCGGCGGCGGCCAGCAGCGCGTCCACGTGACCGTGGTAGCAGCCGGCGAACTTGACCACCTTCGCGCGGCCGGTGAAGCCGCGGGCGAGGCGGATCGCGGACATGGTGGCCTCGGTGCCGGAGGAGACCAGGCGGACCTGCTCGACCGGGGCGACCCGGGCGACGATCTCCTCGGCGAGCTCGACCTCGCCCTGGCCGGGCGTGCCGAAGGAGGTGCCGAGGGCGACGGCCCGCTGGACGGCGTCGATCACGGCGGGGTTCGAGTGGCCGAGGATCATCGGACCCCACGAGCACACCAGGTCGACGTACTCACGGCCGTCGGCGTCGGTGAGGTAGGGGCCGGTGCCGGACACCATGAAGCGCGGCGTACCGCCGACCGCGCGGAAGGCGCGCACCGGGGAGTTGACACCGCCGGGCGTGACCACGGAGGCGCGATCGAACAGCGACTGGGACTGGGGGGCTTCGTAGGGGTAGCTCACGTGAGACATGGTCTCAAATCGTGTCCTTGAGCTCTGCATGTCCGGCCCGATCATCTGGAACGATGATCCGGGCACCGTTGTCTGTACGGTTGTCCGTGACGGTTGTCCGTGGCGGTCGTGCACGGGCGGGGCCGCTGGCTGTTCCGGAGCACGGACCAGTCAGACTGTGTGCACAGAGTGCGCGAGCGCTCCGGTTGTGTACAGGGGTGTGGAGAGGACTGCTGTGTGCCGCGAGTGGGTACGGCCCGCGAGTAGGCACGGCGGCGCATGACGGGTAGGAGCACGTCCGGTGGGCGCCGGGCGTGCGGGGGTCTGTCGATTCCGGCGAATTCCGGTGAGGATGGTCCGAGTGTCCGAGGCGCAGGACGGCTTCGACGAGGCGGCGGGGGGCTCCCGCAGGCCCGCCGAAACCGCACGCGGGGGTACGGGAGCGGGTACGGGTCGTGGTCGTCGCGGCGGCGAGAGGCGGGGTGAGGGACGCGTGGGGGTGACCTACAAGTACTTCGGCGCACCGGACCGCGCGACCGCCGCAAGAGTCCCCACCGCCCTCGGTCCGGGGGGGCTCGGCCTCGACGCCGGCGAACTCGGCGCGCTGGGGCGACTCGGCGACCTGATGGAGACCAGCGGTTCCCCCACCGGCCACCTCTCCACCAAGATCAAACCGGAGACCATGAGCGCCATGGTCCTCACCGGCATCCAGGGCGTCCCGCTGCACCAGGTGCCGCCGCTGGAGCTCGTCGTGCTGCACCCGGACTACGCCGTCGTCCAACTCCCCCACAACGTGGTCGAACCGCTCCGCAAGGCGGACGAGACGGAACTCGGCGCCGCCGCCTTCATCTGGTCCACCGTCCCCGACCGCCGCGGTCCGCGCGACGCCTTCGTGATCTACACGATGCTGCACGAATGGCAGGACTTCGCGAACCGGCTGCACGAGGCCGGGCACCAGCTGTACTGCCTGGTCTGGCCCTGACCTGCGATAGCTCCCCTTTCTGAGCTTCTTCTCGAGGCCGCCCCGAGGACAATCGGAAGGGGGGCCTGCAGACCATCGGGGCACATCCAGGGCACACCGCTCTGGAAGTGCCCCACCGGCAGCACCGCCTGCGCCGGATACCCGTCGATGCCCGGCGACTGCGTGCGCCTGTCCCCCCTTCGTGACCCATGGCTCGGCAACTCAGCGGTTGATCATCAGCACCCCTCAGTGGCACAGATTCTGACCCGCCGCCATCTGGCACCCGCCGCCCCCGAGATCCCCGACGAAGTCAAGATCGGGCCGACGCCTTCACCGCATCGGGCAGAGGACTGGCCATGGGCGCACTCAGGGCCGTAGCGGAGGTACCGACCCCGGCGATCGCGATGCCATGCGCAATCTCATCAGCAGGCAGGTCCTCGGTTACTACGCCACTTCACTGTGGATTCTGCCGGATTCATTCAGGTTTGCCCGGTTGAGTCTGGTGGGGTGGCGCCTGGCCTGGGCAGCGGTGGGGAAGTAGGTTGTCAGGCAAGCTGGCGGCGTTGGGGGCTTTATGAAGGAGCGGGAGTTCAATGAAGCGGTGGCCCGGCGAATCCGTCAGGCGAGAGCGCGCGCTGGGGTGACGCAGGAGTACGTGGGCAGGCGTGTGGGGCTGTCGCGAGGCTCGATCACGAACATCGAGTCCGGCACCCAAGCGCCGCCGCTGTATCGACTGGCCTTGATCGCATCGGCTTTGAACGTGCAGCTGGCGGATCTGTTTCCACCGCTGCAGCCCGATGAGGCGTCCGGCCTGCGGGCCCGCCATGCGGCCGGCGTCGCTGCCGTATGGGCTGAGGCGGCAAAGCTGAAGGACGGCCATGGCGAAGGCTGACCTCGCGGCGCGCGCGCTTCTTCAGGAATTCCAGCTCCACGCCCCTCCGGTCGATCCTGTCGCGCTGGCCAAGCTCCTAGGAGTCCTAGTGGTGCCGCAGCAACTGGACGACGACGTCTCGGGCATGCTCCTGCGCAAGGACGGCAGCTGCGTCATCGGCGTCAACCGGTCCCACACCGCCGAGCGGCGTCGATTCACAGTGGCGCACGAACTCGGGCACCTCCGGCTGCATGAAGGGCGTCCGCTGATCCTGGACACGGACACACGGGTGAACTACCGCAATACGGTGTCGAGCATGGCCACGGACCGCGAGGAGATCGACGCAAACCGGTTCGCCGCAGCGCTACTCGCCCCCGAGGCCATGGTCCGGCAAGCGGTTCGATCTGTGGGCTTCCGTACTACAGAAGAGCTGGTGCGGGTCCTGTCCGGACAGTTCCAGATGAGCGAGATCGCCATGACCTATCGCCTGATGAACCTAGGGATCGTGTCCGGACCGGCGCGGTAGCAGGCACTCGCAGCCGACTTCCTCCTCCGACGACCCGGCGAGAATGTTGCCTCAGCTGACGGCCATGGAGGGCTGCTGCACTGACGGCTATGTCAGCCAAACTGTCCATCAAATATGGCTCAGTCTGCGTGTCGCCCAAAAAGTGTTGCGCGACTATAGCTCTGTGTGTTGCTATTGCTACAGCAGAGAGTGAATGGCCCCTCTGCGCTTGAGGTGGGTCCTGCGCGGCGTGAGGCCGACGAAGCCACCTCGCGGGGCTGTACCGAGTGCATGCGCCTGGCAGTGAGCCGGGCACCGCTGGCTGGGCAGCACCTCCGGCAACACGCCGCGTGCGGGTACGGCACGCCGTGGTTGCTGATGCTGACGCCAACTCAATTCAGCACAACATCAAGTTCCCAGCGTCCGTGCTGACGGCGCCGGGCGCGCTCCTTTTAGGCAGAACGGGGTGCTGCAGGGCAGGCTCCGAGCCGCCCTCACACCCTCGGCCGGTGCGCCGGCGCGCTATCCCCAGGACAGTCATGCCCGCCCCCGTGAACAGGACGGCGCGCGGACTCTCGGATAGCTCACGTTCTGCCACTCCTGTTACACGCACTGCTTCACTCATGAAGGGACAGACCGTGCAACACGTCAACAGCTTCCGCGCCCTCCTGCGGGACACCGTCAACCTCAGCCAGACAAAGCTCGACCTCCTCGACAGCCGCGTCGAAGTCATCTACCAGGCGCTACGGAAGGACCCCGAACTCGGTCCCCTGGTCCTCGGCAAGAGACCCCAGGGGTCGTGGGCGCAGCGCACCATCATCAACCCCGTCGGTGACAAGGAGTTCGACGCCGACTTCATGCTGGACCTCGCCGAGGTGCCGGAATGGGCCGACAGCCCGGAGACCTACATCGACAAGGTCTACGCGGCCCTCCACCGGAACGGCACCTACAACGACATGCCCCACACTCGCAAGTGCCGCTGCGTGCAGCTGCGTTACGCCAACTCCATGCACGTCGACATCGTCCCGCACCTGTTCCTGGCGGACGGCCGGGAGGTGATCGTCAACCGGGACGACAACTGCTGGGAGGAGACCAACCCCGACGGCTTCACCGCCTGGATGCGGGAGAAGGACGGCATCACGGACGGCAACCTCCGCAAGGTCATCCGGCTGATGAAGTTCCTGCGGGACCACAAGAACTCCTTCACCGGGACCCGCTCCATCATCCTCACCACCCTGCTCGGCGAACGCGTCAGCCAGGCCACGGCCCTGGCCCGCCCCGGCTGCTACGGGAACGTTCCCACCGCGCTGCTGACCATCGTCAACGACCTCGACACCTGGCTGCAGGCCCGCCCCTACAAGCCATCGATCGCCGACCCCTCCGGATCCGGAGCCACCTTCGACCACCGCTGGGACCAGACCACCTACGGCTACTTCCGGGCCCGCATCCACGCCCACGCTCAGGAGATCCGCGAGGCCTACGACGAGCAGGACCACGACAGGAGCGTGCGGCTGTGGCGGAACCTGTTCGGCGACTCCTTTCCCTCCCTGCCGGGCACCTCCTCCTCGTCGCTCGCCCCCAAGTTCGCCGCGGCATCGCTGCTCACCACGGCCACGCGCACCGGGCGCGCGGGATGACCAAGCGCAGGCCGCGCCCCGACGGCCCCAACGACTGGCAGCGCCTGCAGCTGGCCGAACTCAAGGCGCTCGCGGACAAGCACCCCGGGGAGGTGCGGGTGCTCGGCGGGCCCCGCACCGCCCCCGGCGGGCGGGTGGCTGTCACCATCCACATCCGCACCGCGGACATGCCGCGCTCGCCGGGTGGCCTGCGCCTCGCCGACACCGAGGAGTTCCTGCTCGCCCTCCCGCCCATACCCCTGGCCCCGCCCGAAGTGCAGACCTTGGACTACCGGTTCGCCAGCACACCGCATGTCCTGCAGGGAAACCGACTGTGCCTCTACCTCGACCCAGCCCGCGAATGGGACCCCCTCGCCGGCATCTCCTCCGTCATGAGCCGCTTGTGGCAATGGCTCACTGACGCGGCCGCCGGAGAGTTCGACGCTGGCACGGCGCTTTACCATGCCGTCGGCGGCGTCCTCCACAGCACACCGGGCACTCCCACCGTCGTCGTGCGCGAGCCGGTGGCGCACGCCCGCGCTGCGGTCGGCTGGCTCACCCCGCGCACCGCCCATCGCCTCGACCTGAGCAGCCGCGCCCAGGGCCGCGACAGTCTCCGGGCCCCGATCCTGACGCTGGAGCACTCGCTGCCCCTAGGCGCTGGCGAGACCCTGGCGCACCTGATGACGCTCATCGACGCCGGCCCCACCGGCACGCCCCGCCCGGCACCCCCGCCCGGCGCCGTTTCCCGGGCCCTGGTGTCCCACTGTGGCGTGCTTGCTCCGTCCGCGTCCAGCTCCGGCATGTCGTGCGATTGCCTCGCACACCTGCTCGGGAATGCCGCCGACCAGCCGGACCGGGCCCGCCGCTACGGCTCCGACCTCACCGACGCGGAGTGGGTGGTCGTCCGGCCGCTGCTGCCGGTCCCGGCCTGGATGAACGGGCAAGGGGGCCGCCCGGAGGGCTTCTGCCACCGCCAGATGCTCGACGCGGTGCGCTACCTGGTCGCCGAGGGTGTGCGCTGGGCCAGCCTGCCCGCCGACTTCCCCAAGTGGCGGGCCGTCTACCGGTTCTTCCGCCGCTGGCGCGACAACCACCTCATCAAGGAACTCTACGGCCGACTGCGCAAGATACTGCGAGAGTTGGCCGGCAAGAAGGAGGCACCCACCGCCGCGATCATCGACTCGCAGTCGGTCAAGGCCGATGCCACCGTCGGCGCGGCCACCCGCGGCTACGACGCCGGGAAGAAAATCAACGGCCGCAAGCGACACATCGCCGTGGACACCCTGGGCCTGCTGCTGGTGGTGATCGTCACCGCCGCGTCGGTCAAGGACAACGACGCCGGCCGTGACCTCCTTGAACAACTGCGCGCCGAACACCACCGCATCGCCCTGGTCTGGGCCGACGGCGGCTACGCAGGATGGCTGATCGCCTTCGCCCACGCGGTCCTGGCCCTCGCGCTGACCGTCGTCAAGCGCGGCGACGACGCCAAGGGGTTCGTGGTGCTGCCACGCCGCTGGGTCGTGGAGCGCAGTTTCTCCCACCTGATCCGAGCCCGGCGCCTGGTCCGGGACTACGAGACCCGCATCGACAGCGCCGAGGCGATGGCCTGGTGGGCCGCGAGCATCCCGGCCACCCGCCGCCTGGCCCGCTCCGGCGCCCCGGCACCCCGCCGCCTCAAGCCGCCCGCGGCCTGAACAGTCCCGGCCGCCCCTCGCTCAACCAGCCCCGCTCCGCCAGCCGCTTCGCCCGAAACCGGGCCGCCTGCTCCCTCGCGTCACTCGCAGGCCAACCCAGATCCTCGCGCATCGCCCGAGCCCGCACCCCGTCCCCACCACCGGCCGCATCGCGCTCGACCAGGGCCACGATCCGCGCACAGTCGGGCGAAAGCGCATGGATCCCCAACCCTTCGCTCTAGAAGGGCACTTCGACCCGCGGCCCGGCCACGCCCACAACCGGCTCCACCACCGGGGCCTCATCGGCCAACTCGCCCAAGGCAGCGACGGTCTCCTCCCGGGCGATGACCGCGCGCCGCGCGGCCTCATCCGCCTCGGCCACGGCGGCCTGAAGCCCCTCCAACTCGGCCCGCAGTTCCTCCGCCCGGGCCAGCGCCACCCGCTCGCGCCTCTCCAGCACTCCCAGCACCGACGGCATCCGCCACCTCCGACCACGCCCCGCACCGACACGACGCTCCGAGCTTGCCTACCGAGTGGCGGCCACACACCTCACCTGGGAAAACGTGACCCTACCTTCGGTTTGGGAATCGCTTCTGAGAGCACACGCCTCCGGAGGCGCGCTCGTGTCGACTGCCGGGACCCGACTCGGCTGCCCCAAGAAGAAAGTCGTCAGTGGCGGAGCGACTACGGCCCTCACTGCTCGGCATGAGGTGAGTGTACGTCCGGAGCGTGAAGCCGGGGTCGGAGTGGCCGAGGTAGACGGCGAGGGCCTTGATGCTGGTGCCGCCTTCGAGCTGGGCCGAGGCGTACGTGTGGCGGAGGGCGTGCATCCCGTCGTCCGGTGCCGCCTCGAAGTACTGCGAGCCGCTCGTGCGCGGGGGAATCACGCTGGCGTTTACCAGCGCCCGCTTCCAGATGCCCTGGTTGAAGACACTCCGGTTGTGCGGCTTCCCCTTGGCGTCCACGAACAGCAGACGAAGGGTCTTCGACTTGCCGTCCGGAGTGTGCCAGGGCAGCGTGACGGGCGTCGTCCCGAACCGCTCCAGGTGAGCGCGGAGCGCCTTGGCCGTGCCCGGCGACAGCGGGACCGAGCCACCGACACCGAGTGGGCCGCCATCGCCCGGCGCATCGTGCACGCCACCGGCATCGCCCCCAAGGGCGACACCAAAGCGTGCCGCTGGGTCGCGGTGCGGCACAACGCCGACCACATCCACATCGTCGCCACCCTGATGCGCCAGGACGGCCGCACGCCCGACAACGGCCGCGACTTCACCCGCGCCCAACGCGAGGCCCGCCAGATCGAAATCGACTACGCCCTTCGGCGGGTCCGGTCGGGTGATGGCACCGCTGCCAAGCGGCCCACCCAGGCCGAACAGCACCGCGCCAAGCGACTCGGCCAGGCCACCACCACCCGTGAACAACTGCGCACCAAGGTCCGCCTCGCTGTTGCCGCCTCCAGTACCGAGGAGCAGTTCTTCCTCGCCCTCGACCAGTTCGGCGTCCTGTTCAAGGAGAGCCTGCTGCCGTCCGGCGACGTGAAGGGCTACAGCGTCACCCTGCCCGGCGAGACCGCATGGTTCAGCGGCAGCAACCTCGCCCCCGACCTCTCCCTGCCCAAGATCCGCCAACGTCTCGCGGCCATCGATCCCCTCTCCCGCAAGCTCACGCCTACTGCGGCCTGGAAGCAGGCCGTCCGCACCACCGAGACCATCCCGAACGCCCTGCGCACCGGCAACGACGAGGCCGCCAGGCCCACATCGCCGCCCTGGGCGAACTCCTCGACGTCACCGCCGCCCTCAGCCCACCCGCGCACCGCGCCCGGCTCCACCACGCCGCCGAGGTCTTCGAACGTGCCAACCGCTCCCGCATCAAACCCCAGCACCGCAAGGCCAATGCTCTGCACCGCGCCACCCGCGGACTGCTCTACACCAGCGGCACCAAGGACGGTGAAACCCTCGCTCTCATCCTCTTCGTGATCGCCGTCGCGGTGATCGCCGCCGCTGAATGGCACGCCCAGCGTGGCCATCAGCAGCAGGCCGAAGCCGCCTGGCAGACCGGCGTGCACCTGCACACCGCCTACCAGCGGGCAGCCGCCCAGCCCCTCGCGGACCTCTCCCAAGGCACCCCCGACACCCACACCCTCACCCGCTACCAGCACACCGTCCAGGCCCTGTTGCCCGACCACGCCACGCGCATCACCACCGACCCCGCCTGGCCCGCCCTCGCCACCGTCCTGGCCGACGCCGAACACGCCGGCCACGACACCGCCGAGATCCTCGGCCAGGCCGCCCAACCGCACAACCTCGCGGACGCCAACTCCCCGGCCCAGATACTCCTGTGGTCGGTCCGGACCCGCACCCGCAAGGCCACCGCCGACGACCGCACCACCGCCGCCCGGACCAAGACCGCCACCGCACGCACCACCGCGACGACCCTCGCCGCCACGCCGACCTCGCCGGCCACCGACAGGGCCGCTCACGATCCCACCCGCCGACACTGACCCCGGCCAGGAGAAGCCCCTGCCCCGCGCCCCGCCCAACGGCACAAACCCCCAGCCCAGCCGCCACCGGCCACCAACCCACCACTTCAAGGACCTTCACCACTTTGACTGAGCCCACCTGCCGCCTCGACGTCTTCAAGCTCCTCAACAACGCCGACTTCATCTACCGGCCCGACACCAACACCTGGTCCCACCACGACGGACGCCCCTTCACCGACGCCGAGCAGGCCATGGCCCACGACGCCACTGACGTGGAGCTCGAAACCCTCTCCTCCACGCGGAAGATCGGGCTCGACCACGGCCTCGGCGACCCTGCTCACGCCCTGCGCATCCTCATGTACCGGTACTCGATCAAGCTCCCCAACGGCACCACCGACGAAGACATCGTCGCGGCCATGACCGACAAGGACCGCACCGAATACCAGCGCCTGCGCACCCTGATCCGCACCGGCATCCGCCCCGAGGTCGTCACCCTGCTGCTCGACGCCGACCTCCCGGCCTACCTCGACACCAACACCTGGACCCACCACGACGGGCAGCCCTTCACCAAGCAGGAGAAGTCCCTCGCGTGCAGCTGCACCCTCAAGGAGATGGAGGCCGTCCTCGCGCAGATACAGCTCGAACTCGACTTCAAGCAGGAGCGGGAAGCCGACGCCCCCCGCGCCTTCTGCGCCCTGATGGACAAGTACTTCGGCGACGTCCCCGACGGCACCCTGATCCACGACCCCGCCTCCCGCATGACAGAAGAGGACCGCATCGAGTACCTGCGCCTCCGCGACATCCTCGGCCCCGAGATGAGCATCATCACGGACCGCGACAAGGACTAACCCCCAGCCCTTGGCCGAACAACCACACGGTCAAGGTGTCGATGTGATGTCCATTCCGGCAGCCGGGAACCATCCCGGCCGCCGTACGTCTTGTGGTGCTTGCAACCGTCACCGACACGGAAGGGCACCGCATGACCGACTACGAACCCGCCTACCACCACCCCCGCCCCGAGCCCCACCGAGCCGTCATCCGCGCCGTCCCCCACCCCGGCGAACTCGACGCCCGCGGCATCCCCATCACCTGCCCGCAGTGCGCCGCGCGCCGCGACTGGCTCCTCCTGAACGTCCGCCACCAGGTCTTCGTCCGCTGTCGCTGCGCGGCCGAGTGGCACGAGCCCGACCTCACCCGCGCCTACTTCGACCAGCACTTCACCGAACCCGAACACGAATGGGATGACTTCGACAGCGCCATGAGGGCACTCGCGTTCGATGGCCTGCTGGCGGGCACCACTTGGGGCTGATGAGCGAAGCCACGCCGGCACGAGCACCGGGAAGCGGCGGACTCACCTGGCGTCACAGGGACACGAGTTCGCCAGCTCTCTGCGCGAGTTCGGATGCGCCAGGGATCCCTCGCCTGCTGTAGACGGCCATGGTCGAGCGCACCGTCTTCAGCTCCTTCCGGTTCCGGTCGGACGCCACGCCGTCCATGAGGTCCAGGCACTGATCCCAGAGGATCACGGCCTCCTCGTGGCGGTGCTGGGCGGCCACGGACTTGGCGAGGTTCGCGAGGGTCAGACCACGAACCCGCTGGTACGTCTCAGGGACGCGCCCCTCCAACGCCGCACGGTAGTGCCGTTCGGCGGCCTGGTGGTCCTTCATCTCGGTCAGGGTCTTACCCGTGTGCGATGCCACGGTGGCCGCCACTGGGCCGGAGGCGGCAGCGTAGGAGGGAACGCCGTCCTCGCAGGCGAGCATGGCGTCCTCGGCGGCCAGGAGCGCCCCCGCAGCGTCCTTGCTCTGGCCACTCGCTCCGTACGCCCGCGCGGCCGTCACCAGCAGCAGCGCTTCTGTCTTCCGGTCGACCTTCCCTTGGGCCCGCGACAGCGCGGCCTCGGCCAGTTCGACACAGTGCGTGGTCTGGTTCAGACCGAGGGCCTGGTGGGTGAGGGCTCGCATCATCCAGGCTCCGTGACCTGCGGGGTCGGACTCGCAGGCCAGCTGGTAGGCGAGGAGGTAGAACCTCTGTGCGGCGCCCTCGCGGCCGAGATCATGGCACTTCCACCCCACCAGGGTCGCCAGCTCAGCCGCCGCGCCGTACGCACTCCGGCGGACCTCCTCGGACGGGAACGTGGCCTGGAGCATCGGCACGACGGCGTCCGCCAGGTAGGACGACACAGTGGACAGCCCGTGGCCGCCGCCCAGCCTCTCATCGGCGGTCCGGAACATCTCGGTGAGCTGCCGGACGGTGGAGACCTCTTCAGCTCCGACCCTGCGACCGCCCTTCGCGGTTCGCAGAGCGGCGGCGACGGCCTGGTGGTCGTAGACGAGCGGGAGCCCGACGGCGGCGGTGCCAAAGGCGAGGGCGAGGAAGTCGCGACGGTGGAACATGACAAGTCTCCCGAGATCGGCAGCGGTTGCCAGAGGATCAGGGGTCATGACCTCCCCGATTGCGGCGAAGCCTAGACCGATCTCGGCGGCCGTCACCTTCCGCTTCACCATTCTGGTCAAAGCCTCGGCAAGGTAGGTCGCGGTTCTGCCAGTTGGGGTGCCGCCCCGGACCCAGGAGAGCACGGCCGACCGTGAAGTGTGCAGGGTCTCGCCGGCCTCCGCGGCGACGGTGCGGACCGTTCTGGCCAGGGCTTCGTACGTACACCCGGCTTCCTCGATGACGCTCGCCAGCTGCCGGTTGGGCTCCTTATGCCCAGTCAACTCGCACCCCCAGACCTGATCTTGAACAGATTGAACGGGATGAGCGGGCCATCACCGTACCGCCTGGACGTGGCCGACTGTTCACTGAGTGCACAACCCCGCACTTCAGAGGAGGTCGATGCCTCATGGCCGACGTGTACTTCGACCCGCGCCTGCGCGACTTGGCCGGGGCCAGCGTGCTGGTCACCGGGGGCGGTGGCCTGGTCGGCAGCCGCATCGTCGCCCAGCTCGCCGCCTGCGGAGCCAAGCCGATCGTCCTGGACAGGTTCGACGCCTACCCGCACCCGGTGCGCGATCTGTTCCGGGTGGACCAGCACGGCGCCCGGGTCGTCCTCGGGGACGTGCGCGAACGGTCCACCGTGAAGTGGCTCGCAGGCCAAACGGACTACGTGATCCACGCCGCCGCATACGCCGACGTCGCCGCCTGCACCCGCCGGCCCGACACCGCCTTCGCCGCCAACGTGCACGGCACCCAGACCGTCCTGGACGCGGTGATGGAGTCGTCAGTGAAGCGGCTGGTGTTCGTGTCCTCCGCCTCCGTCTACGGCGACGGCATCCCCACGGAGGACGGTGTGGCGCGCTTCACCGAGGACCAGCCGCTGACCCCGATCTCGGTGTACGCCAACACGAAGCTGTGGGGCGAGCACCAGGTGCGCCTGATGCTCGGCGGCAGCGGCACCGAGTACTCGATCGTCCGGTACTTCTCCGTCTACGGCGACCCGCAGATCCCCAAGCCCGGCTCGCACTCCTGGATGGTCCCGTGGCTGGCCCTGTCCGCGCACACGCGCAAGCCGATGCGGCTCAACGGCGGCGGCCACCAGGTGCGCGACATGGTCCACGTCGAGGACATCGCGCACGCCACGATCCTCGCCCTCGTCGCCGGCCAGGCCACCGGACAGACCATCAACATCGGCACCGGCATCCCCACCTCGGTCCGGCGGATCGCCGAGCTGGTCGCCGCCCACTACCCCCGCGCCGCTTTCGTCGAGACACCCATGCCCGAGGGCGACCCGCGCGGAGGTTACGCCGACACCCGCAGGGCCGCCGACCTGCTCGGCTGGCGCCCCGCTATCACCCTCACCGAGGGCATCGACCGCTACGTGAACTGGCTCCGCACCACGCCGGACGCTGTCCCGGACTGGTTCACCACCCCGACCACCGCCACTCTGGCCGCCTGAACGAAGGGACCACCACCGCCATGCGCGTCGTGCTTCTCGGCGGAGCCGGATACATCGGCTCCGTCGCCTCCCACCACCTCGTCTCCCTCGGCCACCACGTCACCGTCGTGGACGGCCTGATCTACAACCGCCGGGACGACCCGAGCCAGCTCCTGCCCAACGCCGCCACGTTCGTCGGCGGGGACCTGCGCGACCCCGACCTGCTGGTTGAGGTCTGCGACGGCGCGGACGCCGTCGTGCACCTCGGCGGGATCGTCGGCGAACCGGCCTGCCAGCTGGACGAGGAGCTGGCCGTGGAACTGAACTACGCCGCCCCGATGATCGCCGCCGAGGCCGCAGCCGGCGCTGGCGTCGGCCAGTACGTGTTCTTCTCCTCCTGCAGCGTCTACGGCAAGCACGAAGGCACCGTGGACGAGGACACCGAGCCGAACCCGCTGGGCATCTACGCCAGGACCAAGGTCCTCGCCGAACGACGCCTGCCCGATGTACTCGCCGGAGTCAGCAAGTTCGCGACCCTTCGGCTGGCAACCGTCCACGGCTCCTCGCCCCGCCAGCGTCTGGACTCCGTCGTCAACTCCATGGCCTCCCGGGCCGTCGCCACCGGCCGCATCCCGCTCAACGGCGGCGCACAGCGCCGCCCCCTCGTCCACGTCGGTGACGTCGCCGAAGTCCTCGCCGGCGTCCTGGACAACAAGCTGACCGGGGCGTGGAACGTCGGCAGCGACCAGGAGAACCACACCATCGCCGACATCGCCGAGACCGTCGCTGCCATCGTGCCCGGCTCGAAGATCCAGCGCGGGCCGGAGCGGGACGAAGCCGACGCCCGCGACTACCGGGTCAGCTTCACCCGGCTCCAGCACCACATGCCCGGGGCGTGCTCCACCGCTCTCAAGGACGGCGTGCAGGAGATCGCCGACCTCCTCGCGGCCCGCACGATCACGGACCCGAACCAGCCCCAGTACGACAACCACCGGGGCCTAGTGGCGGCCTTCACCGCCGGCAAGGTGCGATCCCTGCGCTCCCTCGCGTGCCAGCGGTACCAGGCCGAGTACACCGCCACCTGGGGGAAGCCGTGACGACCGCCGCACCGTTCCTGCCGTGGAACCGGCCGTCCATCGGGGGCGAGGAGGAGGCCGAGGTGATCCACACCCTGCGCTCGGGCTGGCTCACGCATGGCCCGAAGGCAACCCGGTTCGAGGAAGTCGTGAAGACCGCACTCGGAGCCGAGGACGCGTTCGCCGTCTCGTCGTGCACCGCCGCCCTGCACCTGGCCTTCCTCGCCGCCGGCATCAAGCCGGGGGACGAGGTGATCACCGCGAGTCTCACCTTCTGCGCGGCCCCGAACGCCATCGTCCAGTCCGGCGGCACACCCGTGTTCACCGAGGTCGATCCGGTCACGTTCAACATCGACCCCGAGGCGGCCGAGCAGGCGATCACCGCCAGGACGAAGGCCATCGTGGTCATGCATTACGGCGGCCACCCCTGCGACCTCCTGGCCTTCCGCAAGCTCGCCGACGACCACGGCCTGGTCCTGATCGAGGACGCCGCCCACGCTCTGCACGCCTCGCGCGATGGCCTGCGAGCGGGCAGCATCGGTGACCTGGCGGTGTTCTCCTTCTACGCCAACAAGGTCATGACCACCGGCGAGGGCGGGATGATCGCCGGCCGCGCGGACCTCGTCCAGGCCGCCCGCCTCCTCGGCCGACACGGCATCGACTCCTCCGTGTGGCAGCGCCACGGCAAGCGCCGCACCGCCGACTACGAGGTCACCGTGCCGGGCCTGAAGTACACCATGCCGGACATCACGGCCGCGGTCGGGATCCAGCAGTTCCAGAAGCTGCCGGACTTCACCGCCCGCCGAGCCCAGATCGCCGCCTCCTACGACCGCTCCCTCGCCGGCCTTCCGGGGCTGCGGCTGCCGACCGTCCTGGACGGCGTCCGGCACGGCTGGTTCCTCTACCCCGTCCTGATCGAACCGGTCGGCGGCCGGAGCCGCGACACGGTGGCCGACATGCTCCTCGACACCTATGGGATCGGTACCAGCGTGCACTTCAAGCCGGTCCACCGACTCGCCGCATACCGGTACATCGACTGCCACCTGCCCGTCACCGAGCAGATCGCTGCCCGGCAACTGTCCCTGCCGTGCTACCCGGCGATGACCAGCTCGGACGTGCAGCGCGTCATCGACGCCGTCCACGCCGTTTGGTCCTGACCCACAACTCCACGGGGCCGGCTGTCAGATGACCGGCGGCCGGCCCAGCCTGGTCATCCGCCACACCGTGCTCCACCGCATCGGCCGACGCGGAGGACACGGCGTCCGAACGCCCTCGAAGAACCCGGACCACCAAGCCTTGAGACCGGACAGCGGCGGCCGACGCACCACCGTGTACAGCGCCCAGGAGGTGAGGTAGATGGGCACCAGGACGGCAGGCAGGTGACGCTTCGCCAGCCACACCCGATTGCGTGCCGTCATCCGGTAGTAGGTCGCGTGCCGGGCCGGATCGGTGCGGGGATGCTGCAACACCAGGTCGGACCGGTAGTCGATCTCCCATCCGGCATCGAGCGCACGCCAGGCGAAGTCCGTCTCCTCGTGCGCGTAGAAGAACTCGGCAGGGAACAGGCCGACCTGGTCGATCACGCTCATGCGGATCGCGTGCCCGCCGCCCAGGAACGTGGTGACCGGACCAGACTGCAGCGGATCGCTCGCGCCGAAGCGGGGGACGTGGCGGCGCTGGGTGTACCCGGTCTCGTCCGCGATCCGGAAGGACACCACACCGAGGAGCGGGTTCTGTTCGAAGGCTTCCCGGATCAACCGGAAGGTGTCGGTTCGGGGAAGCAGACCGTCGTCGTCCAGGACCACCAGGACGTCGACACCGCCGAGTTCACGCAGCCGCTCGACGCCGGCATTCCGCCCTCCGGGGATGCCCAGGTTCTCGGGCAGCTCTACCGCATCCACCCACGCCGGCAGCTCGGGCAGGTGCACGCCCTGGCCGAGCACCACGGTGCGCGTGCTGCCGCCGCCCTCCTGGGCTTCGACCGAGTCCAGGAGCGCACGAAGCTCCTTCGGCCGGTTGCCCATCGTCAGCACCACCACGCCCAGCGTGACGCCCATCGCACCCGATCCCATCGAGGAACCCTTCATGATTTCGCCGACACCGGAAGCCGCCGACGTGCCGTTGCGCGTACTCGCCGAGACCCGCAGGCTCCCGGACCACCAGCACATGGACCAGCACACCCTGACCTGGATCGCCAGCAACCGGCCCGCCGGTCCCAGTGTCCCGGCCACGATGCCACACCGCCCCGCCCTGCTGGTACCCGATGCCTCATGGTTCGCCAGCCCGCCCGTGATCGACTCCATCCACGGCGCCATGCACAACGCCCGCGTCAGCCTTCTCGTCCAGTTCCTCGCCCAACATCATGAGCTCGTCCGTGATCAAGCCCTGGCCCTCGCCGCAGCAGCGGCCTGCCACGACTGCCGACGACACCACGACCGCAACGACCCCGGCCACGGCGAACGCGCCGCACGCTGGCTCGCCGGCAACCTCGACACCGTGGCCCGCACCTTCGGCCAGCCGGTCACCACCGAGACGATCACCGCCGTCGCCCTCCACGACGTCCCGCACGACGCCTTCACCGACACCCAGGCCAGCGCCTACCGGCAGAGCCCACACCTGGTGGACCTCCTCAAGGCGGCTGACGCACTCGACCGCTACCGACTGCCCCTTCGCCGCTGGTGGCCCGACCCGAGCCGCCTCCGCGTAGCCCTGCCGACGTGGCTCCCGCCGGTCGCGTTCGACCTGGTCGTGCACAGCGAGCAGGCAAGCCTCGACGGCGCCACTCACGGCGAAGCCCTGGAACACGCACTCCACACCGTGCTGCCCGAGTAGGAGGACCCGTTGCACGCCGACTGGGAATGCGCCCACACCAACTACAACGCGCCGGTCTCGCGCCCGTCACCCGCCGGGCTCGCGGAGAGCGAAGCCGACTGGACTCGCCGCCTTGAGGCGGAGACCCCGAACGGTTGGCTCCTGCGGGACAACGCCATGCTCCGCACCCTGGCCAGTGGCGCCCCGATCCGCCTGCTTCACCTGACCCGCGACCTGGGTGCCGTCCGCAGCAGCGGGCACCTCTACGCCTCCACAGGCTGCCTGGTCGGCGCCATCTATGGATCACCTCTCACACCAGAGGCTGGTGGCGCCTTCCGGCCCCACAACCTCGGCTCATACCTGCTGGAGAGCAGGGAGAACAGCACACCGCTGATCATCGAGGTCACCCCCAGCGCTCCGGTGCCCGCCAAGGGCATCGACTACCTGCGTCTCGGCGGCATCCACCTGAGGACGTACCAGGCGTACCGGCACTTCCTCACCGAGGCGGAGGACGACCAGGTGCTCCGGTCCGTCCTGGACCGCGTGCACGTCGCGGCCCCGTTCCTCGACACACTCCTGCGCAACGCGACCGGCGGCGCGGCGCCGGACGAGTCGTTCGTCGACACCCTCGCCGCCACGGTCCCGGTCTTCGCTTACCTCGGGTACCTCTACTTCGAGACCGTCGCCGAGTACTTGATGCTCCACTCCACCAGCCGGACGACCAAGGAGTACGCGCACAGAGGCGAGCTCAACAACCGCCTCTACAAGGAGCTCGCGTTCTCCGCAGTGCAGGGGATGGGAGTTCTCTTCGACCTCGGCCGCTTCGCGCCGAACTGCGCGCGGCTCGTCGAACTCGTCGAAAGCATCGAGGCCGGACTGGCATCCGGCCTGCCCAGCTACGTGCGGCGCCGGATGTCCCACCTGTTCGCCGCCACAGCCCTGGCGCCGGACCAGGACGCCTCCGCCCTCACCTTCAGTCGGGCGGACCTGGACACGCTGGCGGACGCCGCCCCTCATCTCTTCGGCCAGCTGATCTTCCGGGAGATCCGGATCGTCGACCGCTACCCACAGCTCTACCACTGCTTCGAACTGGCCAAGGCCCTGGAAGCGTGGAGCTACTGGAACTCCGAGCGCATCCCGACCCCGTTCAACGGCACCACCCCAAAGGGGGAGATCGGCATCAACCCGGCCTACCCGGACGCCAGCTTCGCGGTCTGGACGGCGGAGACATGCGAACGGGGACTCCTCCACCCGGTCGAACAGGTCGCTGCGGCGCCGGCCCCGCGCCTCGTGCCCTGGCTGGTCGCTCCCCTGCGGGACCGGAGGGATGAGGAGCGATGGGTGAAGCGGCACATGGCCCCGGCGTGATGGCTCCTGCCGGGCTGTCGAGCGGCTGGCGGAGCACCCGCAGCGGCTGCCACGTGCCAGAAGTCACCGGCACAACCCCACCGCCCATTCGAAATCCTTCACCAGCTCAGCCATTCCACGGTCGACCAACGCAACGGTCTCCGTCCATCCCCCCTGCGGCATGTCGGCGGCCGTCGCGCCGTACGGGAGATCGATCTCGGTCCAACGGCCGAGGATCATGTCTTCCGCCTTCGCCGCGAGATGCCCCGGCAGCAGTTCCTTCGCGATCGGTGTCCAACCGTGGCGCTTGTGAACACGCAGCCGGTCACTGTCCTCGTTGCAGATCCCGATTTTTCCAATGGCCATGGCCGCGTGGACGATCAGGTAAAGGTAACCGGGCTTGTTGGGGTCGAAGCCGTGCTGGGCACAGTTGCTACAGGGGGCCCGGCGCTTCTGGATGACCTTGTCCAGGGTCGGGCTCACTTCCTTGCCGCATGCGATGTGCTCGGACCGCCAGGGAGCCTTGACGCCTCCGGGGAAAGGGTCGAGCGGCTTCAGACCGGCGTCCTCCATGATCTTCACGGCGGTGTCGGGGTCGGTGGCCCGCTGCGCGCAGAACCTGCACTTGTGCTTTGTCTTCCGCGCGTTGGTCAGACTCGGGTCGACGATCTTCTTGCAGGTCCGGCAGCGGCTGCGCCATGGTTCATTGACACCTGGGTACGGGACCAACGGTTCGAGGCCGAGCGACAGCATCTCGGCGTGAGCTTCCTCCGGCGCTATGGGTGCAGTACCTGAGCAGTGGAAGCATGCCCCGTTGCCTCGGTAGACGACGCTTGTCGGCGGCGGCTGAACCGTGACCCACTTTGGACGGTTGAGTTCTGACCCTCGCGTCGTCGGTGGTCTTGTTCAGTCGTTGTCGGTGGTGCGGGTGCGGCCGAGTTCGCGGCCCCGCATGCGGTAGGACTCGCCCTTGAGGGAGTGGACCTCGGCGTGGTGGACGAGTCGGTCGATCATGGCGGCGGCGACGGTCTCGTCGCCGAAGACCTCTCCCCAGCGGCCGAAGGGCTTGTTCGAGGTGACGATCACACTGGCTCTTTCGTATCTGTTCGAGATGAGTTGGAAGAACAGGTTCGCGGCCTCGGCCTCGAACGGGATGTAGCCGACCTCGTCGATCACGATCAGCGGATAGCGGCCGAGCTTGACCAGTTCGTCCTGGAGCCGGCCGGCCTGGTGGGCGGCGGCGAGGCGGTCGACCCACTGGGAGGCGGTGGCGAACGCGACCCGGTGTCCGGCCTGGCAGGCCCGGATGGCCAGACCGGTGGCGAGGTGGGTCTTGCCGGTGCCCGGCGGCCCCAGGAAGATCGCGTTCTCCTTGGCCGCTATGAAGTCCAATGTTCCCAGATGGGACAGTTGTTGGCGCGTCAGGCCGCGCAGGTGGGTGACGTCCAGCTCTTCGATGGTCTTGATCGCGGGGAAGCGGGCAGCTCGGATGCGGCCCTCGCCTCCGTGGCTGTCGCGGGCGGAGACCTCGCGCTGCAGGCAGGCGACGAGGTATTCAAGGTGGGTCCAGGACTCGGCCTGGGCGCGTTCGGCCAGGCGCTCGGCGGCGTCCAGCAGGGCGGGGGCCTTCATGGCGCGGGCGAGGAAGGCCAGGTCGGCGGCGGTCTGCCGGCCGGTGCGGGCCGCCTCGCTATCAGGCTTGACCGCGTCGGTCGTGGTGGTGCGGGCCATCAGGCGCCCTCCTCCCTTCCGGCGCCGCCCTCGATGAGGGTGAACATGCGGTCGTAGGTGCCGAGTTCGCGTTGTTCGACCTCGATGCCGAGGCTGTCGGGGGCCAGGAGGGCGGTGCGGGCGGTGGCGACGCGGGCGGCCTGCTGGTGGATCACCTCGCCGCGCAGGAGGTCGGCCGCGGCGGCGTGTTCGGGGTCGGTCAGGCTCTGGTGTTTGGCCCAGCAGCGGGTGTGGCGGGCCACGATGTCGTTGCCGGCGATGACGGTGATCTCCTCGTTGTCGGCGCGGACCATGACGGTCTTGCCGATGGCGCGGGGGTGGACGGAGTAGTCGTTGGTGTCGACGCGGATGTAGTGGTCGCGGCCGATGCGGGTGTGGAAGCGCCACCAGTTGGGCGGGGCGACGGGTGGGATGGTGAGCATCGCGGCGCGGTCGCTCTCCCAGCGATCCACCGGACGGGCGTCGATCGAGCGGTGCCGGCGCCGGTTGGCGATCTGCAGCCAGGCGGTCAGCTGGGTGTTGAAGTCGGTGGGGCCGGTGAACGTGCGTCCGGGCAGGAAGCTGGTCTCCAGGTAGCCGTTCGCGCGCTCGACCAGGCCCTTCGCCTCCGGGTCGCGGGGCCGGCAGAGATGGATCCTGACCGCGAGCAGGCCGGCGAACGCGGCGAACTCGCTGGTCAGTTTGCCTTTGCCGACGCCCGCCTCGTTGTCCCAGACCAGCGTCTTCGGGACGGCTCCCCAAGCGGTGAGCAGGCGCCAGTGGCCGTCGATCAGGTCGCCCGTCTGGCGGGAGGGCAGCATTCTGGCGGTGATCACCCGCGAATACCCGCAGACGATCACCAGCACCGGCGGTCGGCCCGACTGGCCGTAGCCGAGCGGAATGTCCACGGCCGGGAACCACAGGTCACACTGGGCGAGCTCACCGGGCTGGTAGACCGTGCGGGAGACTGGATCGACGGGCAGGTAGGCCGGTCGCAGCTCGCGCACGCGTTCCTTGAGGATCGTCAGCCCGCGCTGCCAGCCGATCCGCTCGGCGATCACCGTGGCGGGCATCGTCGGGGTCTGCTTGAGCAGCTCGCGGATGGCCGGCTCGACCGCGTCCACGGCCGAGCCTTTCAGCGGGCGTTGGTAGACCGGCGGCCGGTCGGTGGCCAGGGCCCGTTTCACCGTGTTCTTCGAGATGCCCATGTGCCGGGCGATCGCCCGGATCGGCATCTCCTCGGCCCGGTGCAGTCGACGGATCTCAGCCCAGTCCTCCACGGGAATCACCCTCTCCTCCTGACCCTCGATGGGGATCAGGATGATCAGACGATCGCAAGAAGGGTCGGATCTACTCCGGTGGGTCCCGTTTCATCCGCCGTTCAGCGGTCACAATTCGCCCGTCGCCGAGAACGCTGCTGTACCAGACGCCGATCTCCTGCTTGCAGGTCTCGCAGCGACAGCGCCACTTCGCGTCAGTGCCGGGGAATGGCTCCAGTGGCTCGACACCAGCCCTGCGGATCTTCTCCACGGCGACTTCCGGTTTCACGCGGCGTTTCTCGGCCGCCGCCCGTGAGCTGGCTATCTGCCCGCAGATGAAACACGGTCCCTGCCCCTTGGTGACCACGCTGGAATAGGAGGACGTCGTCACGTGCCCGAGCGCCTGGCAGACGCCCGCCCAAGGCTTGTCGGCCCCGGGGTAGGGAATCTGTGGGTCAGTGCCGCGATCCCGCATCTCTTGCGCCCTGGCTATCGGGTCGATCTTCCTCAACTGCTGCCCCAAACGGAAAGTGTGATGGATCATCTGACGGTAGCGGGCACTTCTGACAATCGGGCTGGCGCTCTCGACCTGGCAGCGATCCGGCGGATGGAGGCGAAGCAGAGCGTGCTGGGCCTGTCCTCGCATGTCCTCGTCATCGCCGAGGCGCCGGGATTGGGGCCAAGGGGCGTGCGTGGTGAAGCTGGCCAAGACGAACGCCGCGATCCTCACCGTCTCTGGACGGGTCCGGCCTTGCCTCCGCGAGAGGGAGCGCGGCTGGGAAGCTCTGCTCTGAGCCAGGTCGCAAGGCTTGGCGAGAAGCCGGGCGTGAGCGGATCCTTCAGCTTGATCATGCTTCGAGGCAAGTCCGCTTCAGGCCGAGGACCCCACCTGTCGCCGCACATCCCACGGCCGAGCTGGGGGCAGCTACTGGCCAGACGCGAGTGTGATCAAGGCCGCTCGCCCGAGTCAGCGATCTTCGCGCCTCGTGTGTGCTACGGTCCGTGGTCCAAACCGAACATAGGCGACCCCGGCGGTGCTACCAACACCCCGGGGTCCGGCAACAGGAGTGCAACCTCCCGATGCGCGTCCATCGTACCGAACACGTACGTAGCTTCACCGTGCTGCCCAACGGCCTGCTGCAGGACCGTCGGCTCAGCTACACCGCCCGCGGCCTGCTCGTGGACCTCCTCTCGCGCCCGGACGGCTGGCGCGAGGACGGCCGGCACATGGCTGACACCAGCCCGCAGGGACGCGGGGCGATCCGCAAGGCCCTGAAGGAGCTGACCGAGGCCGGGTACTACCGGGTCGACGTCATCCGGATGCCCGATGGCACGGTCCGCTCGGAGGCCCACGTCTTCGACACCCCGCAGCTGGTGGTACCGGGTGTCCCCCGTCCGGTCTCCGGTGAGGCGACGACCGGCTCTGCTGGCGCCCCTCTTGTAAAGAACCGACACGAAGAACCTTCCCTCCCCGCCGAGCAGGCCGACCAGCCGTCGGCCCCCAACGGCAAGGCCGGGCGGCCTGACGGGCGGGAGGAGGGCCACAACACCGACAACACCGACCAGCAGCCTCCGGCACAGCCGGACGGGCAGATCCGCGAGGCGGTCGCGGCCCTGTTCCGAGTGATCCGCCCGGAGCCGCGCCTGCATATCGGCGAGGCCGAGGCGAGAGAGCTGGCGCCTCTGGTGGCCCAGTGGCTGGAGCGCGGCAGCACCGCTCGGGAGCTGGCCCAAGCCCTGCTGTCCGGCCTGCCCGAGACCGTGCACTCTGCCGCCGGAGTGCTCCGCAGCCGCCTGCAGCGCAAGATGCCGCCGGTGCAGGTCCCGAAGCGGCCCGCCAACCTCCGCTATGCCGAGTGTGCCAAGTGCCACGACCCGGTGCCGCAGCCGGGCATCTGCGCCGAGTGTGCCGGCCTCGGCGGGCGAAGGGTCCAGGTCGGGGGTGGAGCGGCCGTCGCGGCTGCCGGGGCCGCGCGTGTCCGGGCGGCCATGCTCGCCGCCAGGTCGACGCTGCGCGCGGGGGAACTCGCCGTAGCAGGCGCCAGGTAGGGCGGTGAGCGCTCCGGATCCGACCGCCCGACTGCCCCTGTGCCGCCTAGGATCAGCCGGGCAGAGCACAGACCCCGAGAGGAAAGCCGATGGCTGACGCGAGCAGCGTCCCCCGCGACGTCCAACGCCGCATTGACGAGGCCCGGGCCATGATGACCGAAGAGATCTTCGAGGGGATGCTCGCGAAGGCGGGAACCGACCCCGCCGACCTGGCCGCGCTGCTGGACGTCCTCGCGATCGGCATCACCAACGGCGCCTGGCGCAACAGCTGCGTCGAGAACTGGCACGCCGAGGGGCGCCTGTCCGACGGCGACATGATGCGGATCAACAGCCACACCACCCACGGCGTACGGCAGCGGCTTCGCGGATGGACGAAGGAATTCGGCATCACCACCAGCACCAGCGAAGGACTGGCGGGGCTCACCGTGGACGATGCCGACGCGCTCGGCTACCGGCTCTTCCGCTGGCTGACCAACCCCGGGCGGAAGCTCCCGACCGGTGCCACGCTCGCCGAGCTCGCACGGACCGAGGAAGAGCTCGACGAGTACGTGGAGCACGCCGACCAGAGCCTGCGCGGCTTCGTCGGGCAGATGGAGGACAAGGGCGTCCGCTTCGGCCTCCTATACACCGCCGGCCACGGTGCCCTGGCTTGCCAGCAGTGGTGGGGCCATCCGACCTGGTCGGCGCGCGTGGACCGGTTCGTGACCGTGCTCGACAACCCAGAAGATGACCACTGGGGCCCCGACGCCAAGCGCCGCGAGCGCCTGCTGCCCGAGCCGTCCGGCCTGCAGGACCGCAGTGCCCTGCGCGCGACGCTCCTGAAGGTGCCGTGGGAACTGGACGGCGCAACCGCCGAGTGGATCACGGACGCCGGCATCGGCTACCTGGTGCTGTCGACGGACGCGCCCCACACGAGCTGACAGGGCGTGCCTTCGCGGTGCCCCGCAAGGCATCCGGCTGTCCTTCCCCTCGGGGTGCAATTGGAACGCACTGGCTCCGAGCGGCACACGAAGATGCTCAACGGCGACCGCACCAGTCGGTGCACCGGGCATCTGGGTCCACGTTCCGCGCCGCTCGGACACGCCGCCACGCGATCCGAATCGCTGCCAGCATCCACGCAGACGAGCCTGAGCTGCGTCGGCGTCGTCGCGAAGCATGAGCCTGCTGGCTTACTGGCCTGTTGAAAGCCATGTGACGGAAAGGTAGCGGTCTCCGAACCGATTATTGCCAAGTCGCTGACAGAAGACGACAACGAGGCTCAAGATATCCGGCATGACTGTGCCGCTGCCGCGCGCGGAACCGGACCTCTCCAGCGTAGTGACTCTGAGTCAGAACGGCGCCAAAGGGCGCTACGGCGTCTCATATGTGCGTTCGATAGTGAGTCAGGCCGGCGTTGGCTTCACCGAAACCTCGCCTGACGAGGACGTCCTCGCGGTCGACGCAACGGTCGACTTCGCGCTCGCGCCGGCACGGATTCAGATCAAGTGCACGGCCGGGTTCTCGATCGCAGGCAAGAGCGCTACATGGCAATCGGAGCTCTACTGGCGGGAACAGTGGTCGCAGAGCCTGCTGCCGGTCTACTTCGTTCTTGTGATCTTGGACGTCGACGACCGCCCACAGTGGATCCACCACCACGAGACCGGCACCAATCATAGGGCGGCGGCATTCTGGGTAAGGGTGAACCAGACGGAGACAGGGGACAAGATCCGGATCCCGAAGTCTCAGCGGTTGACCGCTGATGTGCTGAGGCTCTGGCACCAGGAGGTGGAGGCATGCTTCACGCCAGCGGCATAGGCGGCCCTCCGGTGCGGATTCCAACGCTGCCCCAGTTGCGCGCCTACATGAAGCACACCGGGTGGTCGAGCCAACCACCCGGGGCCGGAGGCGCGATCTGGATCAAGGAGGAGGCCAAGATCGGGATCCCGGCCGTCTCCAAGAACGACCCTGTGATCGCGAGAGGTGTCCTGGAACGGCTCGCCACACACGAACGCATCCCCATGGCCGCTCTCGCACCCAAGGTTCGCTATCACCGGATGGATGTGACCCTCCTGCGGGCCGCGAACGATCACCGGATCACCGACACCATCCCGTTTGAAGCAGCGGCGACTGTGATCGGCTCTGCACGAAAGCTGCTGCGGGCCGCAGGAACCACCGCCTGGCACGAGCGGGGAGACATCGGGGGGAATTACGCACGTCGCGGGGACGAGGTCCTCAAGAAGGCCCGCATGGATCACACCCAGGAGGGCTCCTTCATCATCCCCTTGCTGGTTCCGCTCTCCGACCCGCCAGCGGTCCCAGAGGGACAGATGCCCTTGCCTGACATGGAGCTCTACACGGCGGCTCCTGAGCCGTTCGAACGACGAGTCACGAGGACTTTCGCACAATCGATCATGGCCGTGAAGGAGATCATCGTCGATCCGGAGGGAACTCCCTCTATCAGCGACCTCCACACCGTCGTCGAACGAGGCGTCAGCAGAGAGTTCTGTTCCGCCTTGGCCCAGATCCTGGCCGAGCCGGCAATCGGGGAGTTCGAAACGACCTTCGACTGGGCCGAATCGCTGCCCGGCCCGGCCACCATGCCCGACTCCGTCTCCATCGACGGTGATGCCCATCAGAAGATCGAAGACGCTGCTGCCATGCTCAAGAAGAGCCGCATCGACGCAGGGTCGACCTTCTCGGGAAGCATCATCGAGCTACGGCGACTGACCAAAGATCCCTTCGGTTACGTGACGATCTCCACCGTCCGCCGCGGACGTCTGTCCGACATCCGTGTTCGACTGCCGTTCGCCCACTACCAGGAGGCTGTGTCATGGCACCAGGCACAGCGAGCTGTGATCGTGGAAGGGGAGGTATCAGTGGGCACCGGGCGCCGGCTCGTGGTCGACAACCCGGTGAAGTGCCGACCAATCGATGAGTTCCAACCCACTCTTGCGTAGCCGACTAACCGGGACCTGTAGGACGCTGTGTGGCGCTTCTCGGCCCCCTCAGAGACCCAGTTCAACCCAGCCGGCGTCCGGGTAGTCGGTCTTGATCAGATCGACCATGAGATCCCAGAACGACGGGTAGCGGAAAACTCCGGGGTACCAACTGGCGAACGCCCACGCCTCCCACTCTCCCTGATCGTTGATGATCGCCGGGTTGAGCATCAGCAGCGCGCTGTCTCCCCAGTCGCTGATCTGCAGGGCCGTACGAAAGTGTTCCCGCCGCACGATGACACAGTCCTGGTCGTCGCCGTACCTGAGGTACTCGTCGTCAGGGATCGACGGAAGATCGTCGGCTGTGTCCTCACCCCAGGTCTGCGCCAGCTCGGGGTCAAGGTCCCTGAGCCAACCAACCTTCTCGGCGTTCAGGAGGGGGCCCTCCGTGTCGTTCACGTGGAGCCAGCCGTTGCTGGCCAGGAGGAACTGTCGATAGCTCGGCGGAAGCGTGGCTCCAAGGCGCTGTTCCAGGGCTGCGATGTCAGTCTCCGGGGCGCCGCCGGCGCCGAGCCAGCCACTCGCGTGCGCCCAATCCGGGAACCGCCGCTCCACGTCGCCCGCATCGGGCCCGAGCCACAGACCGCTCCACTCCTGCAGGAGCTCACGCCACGGGTACGAGACGGAGGCGCCGGATGTGCGCGAAAGGTCGGTCATGGGCCGCATCCTAGGGGTGGGCTACGACACGGAAGGACTGCCTTCGCAGTGCTCGGGCACGTCAGGCAGAAGCACGTCGGACGCCGTCGATCAACGCGGCGGCCGGCGAGCAGCAGAGCAGCGATCACCAGGCGGCCGCAGGGCCGATCCGTAGGTTGATCACGTCGTAGTGCGAGTAGGTGTTGATGTCGTCGCTGCGATGGAGGACGATCTGGAGCCCGTTGTGGTGCCAGACCTCCTGGCGGTCGCCCATGTCCGCGGGGATGACCTTGGACGGCTCGCCGAGTTCGGCCCTCAGCAGCGCGCCGAGCCTGTCGTACTCCGCGTGGAACTCGGCGCGAGGAGCGTCCGGGAACCGGACCCAGTCGGCGCTGAACTCTTCGTCCAGGTCGTCCTCCTCGTCGTCCACGTCGTCCGGCTCCGCGCCGAACGGCGGCCAGAAGAGAGCACACGGCAGCTGGATGAAGGAGGACTCCGGCCCACCGTCGACGGGCGGGTCACCCAGCTCGAGGCGCCAGCCGACCACATCTCCCGCCGCCTCACCGAAGAAGTGCGGCGCACACGGCCCGGCACCCCACTCGACGACTACGGCGCCAGCCTCGTCAGCCTCGGCCCAGCCGTACTCGAGGAAGGCACGCTCGATCTCGGCCTGGTCCCAGGTTCCCTCGGTCAGCCCCACCAGACGCCGGACCCACTCACCGTCAACCTGCAGAGTCTTCATCGCCACGAGGCGGACCATATCCGAGGTATATGACGCCCTGGTGGCAGCGGATCTCGCAGCCGCCGCAGGGCACATCCGGGGCACATGAGAGCCAAAAGTGCCACCGACCAGTGCGAACTACTGAAGGTAGTTTTGCCTGATCAGCGGCACTTTTCCGAGAAAACCCCAGCCCACGGGCTTACGGGAACCAATAGCTGCACGAGTGGCAGGACTTCGCCAACCGGCTGCACGAGGCCGGGCACCAGCTGTACTGCCTGGTCTGGCCGTAACGGGGAAGCACCGCGGGGGAACTCCATGACGTACGCCGGGCCGGCCACCGGAGCTCCCTCCCGCGGCCGGCCCGAAGTCGCGTACCCACTGCTGCCGTTGGACGCCGGGCGCCGTCACCACTGCTCAGGCTGAGTCAATTCCCCGGTTGTTCCATGGAGTTGACGTCCGGCCGGAGAACCGCCGCCGCCAGCACCAGCGCCACCGAGAGCAGTCCTGCGGCCACCGTGAAGGCGAGCCGGAAGCCTCCGGTGAGCGCCTCGGCCGCGGGATGCCCGGCGGCGGCCAGAGCTCCGGCGCGGCCGTCGGCGAGGGTGGTGAGCACCGCGACGCCGAGTGCGCCGCCGACCTGCTGGGTGGTGTTGAACAGACCCGAGGCGGTGCCCGCGTCCTGCGGCCCGGCGCCGGACATGCCGAGCACCGCGAGCGCGGACAGCACCAGGCCACCACCGCCGATCAGCAGCATGGTCGGCAGCAGGTGGACGGGGTAGTCGGCGTCGACCGGCAGCCGGGCCAGCAGCCCGAGCGCGACCACCAGCATCGCGAGGCCCACGAGCAGCACCGCGCGCTCGCCGTACCGGGCGCCCAACCGGGCGGAGAGCAGCAGCGACACCGCGCCGATGGCGACCGCGGCGGGCAGCATCGCGAGGCCGGTGGCGGCGGCGCCGTATCCGAGGACCTGCTGCAGGTAGAGGGCGACCAGGATCTGGAAGGCGAACATCCCGGAGATGGTCAGGAGCTGCACGGCGTTGGCACCCGAGACATTCCGGGAGCGGAACATCCGCAGCGGCAGCAGGGGGTGGGCGGCCCGGGCCTGGCGGAGCAGGAAGGCGGCCAGCAGGGCGAGCGAGAGCGCGCCGAGGCCGAGGGTGCGGGCCGAGGTCCAGCCGTGGGCGCCGGTGCCGACGATGGTGTAGATGCCGAGCATCAGGGCGGCGGTGATCAGCGCGGCGCCCAGGGCGTCGGCACCGGCCCGCAGGCCCGGGCCGTGGTCGGCCGCCAGCACCCGGACGGCCAGCAGGACGGCGGCGAGTCCGAGCGGCAGGTTGATGAGGAAGATCCAGTGCCAGCTTAGGGCCTGGGTGAGGACCCCGCCGAGGACCTGGCCGATCGAGGCGCCGGCCGCGCCGACGAAGCTGAAGGCGCCGATCGCGCGGCCGCGCTCGCCCGGCTCGGGGAAGAGCGTGACGACCATGCCGAGGCTGACCGAGGAGGCCATCGCGCCGCCGACGCCCTGGAGGAAGCGGGCGGCGATCAGCATCCCCTGCCCGGTGGCGACGGCGCAGAGCAGCGAGGCGGCGGTGAAGAGGGCGAGTCCGGCGACGAAGACGCGCTTGCGGCCGATCAGGTCGCCGAGCCGGCCGGCCAGCAGGAGCAGCCCGCCGAAGGCGATCAGGTAGGCGTTGACCGTCCAGGTGAGGTCGGCGGGCGAGAAGTGCAGGTCGTCCTGGATGGCGGGCAGCGCCACGGTGACGATCGAGCCGTCCAGGACGATCATCAGCATGCTGGCGCAGAGCACCGCGAGGGCCAGTGCGCGGGGGCGGGCGGGGGCCGCGGGCGCCGTGTCGGGCGCGGCCGGGGCGTGCGTGGTCATGGCGGGTCTCCCGGTTCGTCGAGTACCGGGAAGGAAGCTATCAGATTGTTTTGTTCGGGACTATCTATCTCGGGAGAATCCTGGACCGGGGTACGACGAGGCGTCAGCTCCGGGAACGGCGGGCCCGGCGGACGGAGCGTTCGCTCTCGACCGGCTCCGCCAGGTGCCCCTCCACCAGACGGGTCAGGGCGGAGACGAAGACCTCCCGCTCCGGCTGCGGCAGCGAATCCAGCAGCTCGCGGTGCACCCGGTCGGCGATCGCGGTGCCCTGCACGACGGCCCGCTCGCCGGCCTCGGTGACCGAGATGATCCGGGCCCGGCGGTCGGTGGCGGACGGGCGGCGCTCGGCCAGGCCCGCCTTCTCCAGCTCGTCGACGGTGACCACCATGGTGGTCTTGTCCAGGTCCGACAGCTCGGCCAGCTGGATCTGGGTGCGCTCGGCCTCCTGCGCGTGGAACAGCACGCAGTACGCGCGGGGGGTGATCCCGAGCTCGGTGAAGGCCGCCGCCATCCGGGTCGCCAGCACGTGGCTCGCGTGGTCCAGCAGGCCGGAGATGTCGCGGATCTGGCGCACGGGCGGGGTCGTCGTCATGCGTCCGAGGTTAGCAACGGCCCGTCTGCTGCCGGATGATCCCGTAGCCAACCAACACCGGGCCTACGGGATGCCCAACTCGAACAGCGCATAGCCCGCGTACCAGCCCGCCGCGATCACCGGCATCGCGAACATCCCGACCAGCGAGGAGGTCCGCACCCGGCGCAGCGCCACCGCCAGGCCGATGAACAGCGGGAAGGCCGGCAGCAGGTAGCGCGAGATGTTGCCGAAGATCTGGTTGCTGCTCAGCGCGGTGAAGACGGTCATCCCGGTGTACACCCACAGCACCAGCGGAGGGCGGGCCTGCCGCAGCAGCACCAGCAGGCCGGGCAGGGCGATCAGCAGCGCGATGGCGATCAGGTCCGGGACGGGGTTGGACTGCCAGAAGTCCCAGTGGCCGGTGATCACGTCCATGACCGTGCGCAGGGTGGAGGCGCCGAAGTCGAAGTAGCGGTTCCAGGCGCCGCGCTGGAGCTTGAAGTAGCCACCCCAGTCACCCATCCGCCAGCCGACCCAGGCGACGTAGCCGATCAGGCCCCACGGGGTGATCAGCATCGCGGTCAGCGGGCGGGCCACCCCGTCGGTGCGGCGGACCAGCGCGACCAGCGCGGCGATCGAGACCGCGGCGATCAGCGCGGCGGCGGTCGGCCGGTTGAGGCCCGCGACCAGGGCCAGCAGGCCCGCGGCGATCCAGCGGCGGGTCATCACGCAGTAGCAGGCCCACGCGGACAGCGCGACGAACAGCGAGTCCGAGTAGACCGCCCACTCCACGCCCGAGCCCGGGAACAGGCCCCAGATCACCGCGGCGATCACACCCGCCCGGAAGCCGGCGAGCCGCTCGGCGATCGCGAAGATCCCGGCCGCGGCGACCAGCGAGGCCAGCACCGAGACCACGATCCCGGAGCCGTACGGGCCGAGCCCGGTCACCACGCCGACCAGCCGCATCAGCCAGGGGTAGAGCGGGAAGAAGGCGGCGGAGTTCTCGTAGTAGGTGGCCAGCGGGAAGCCGTGCAGCGGGATCAGCTGCGGGTCGTACCCGTTCTCGGCGATCCGCTGGTACCAGATGCCGTCCCAGGTGCCCAGCACGTCCCAGGCGTGGGCGCCGCCGCCTCGGCCGACCTGCTTCTTCAGGTAGTCGCCGGTGTGCTCCAGCAGCACCAGAAAGACGGTCAGGCCGATCGCCTTGACCACCGCGTACGCGCCGAGCGCGGGCGCGAAGCGGTCCACCAGCACCCCGAACCGCCCGGGCACACGGCCCGTCCGCTCCTCGGGTCGCTCCGCCGACGGCGCCGGTTCGGTGGCGGACGGCTCGGTGCTGGACGACTCGGTGCTCGATGCCGTGCTCATCTGCTCTGGGTACTCCCCGCCCCGCTCATGGTGCGCGCGGCTCCGGCGCAACGACGTTCCAGAGAGCCTACGGCACGGCCCTGAGGGCCCGCCCTCCCCGCCCGGCCCGGAAAATCCGTGGCGCGGGACACCTGCGCCCGCGACGATGCGGCCATGCCGCTCCAGCCGCCGAAGCATCAGATCCGGGCGCTCCACACCGCCGACACGATCACCGTCTACCAGGCCTTCCCGCCCCGGATCGCCGAGCCGGCCGCGGCCGAGGGGCGGTTCCCGGAGGCGTTCCAGCGGGACCGGATGACGTGGATCAAGCCCTCGTTCCTCTGGATGATGCACCGCAGCGACTGGGGGCGGCGCGAGGGCCAGGAGCGGGTGCTCGCGCTGGAGATCAGCCGCGAGGGCTTCGACTGGGCGCTGGAACGGGCGGTGCTGAGCGCCTACACCCGGCGGGTCCACGAGTCGCAGGCGGCGTGGAAGCGGGAGCTGCGGCAGAGCCCGGTGCGGGTGCAGTGGGATCCGGAGCGCAGTGCGGACCTCGGGGCGCTGGAGTGGCGGGCGATCCAGGTCGGGCTGCGCGGCGGGGCGGTGCGGCGCTACGCGGACGAGTGGATCCGGCGGATCACGGACGTCACCGCGCTGGCCGACCGGATCCGGCGGGAGCGGGACCGGGCGCTGCTGCCGGTCGAGACGCCGTACCCGATGAGCGCGGCCGTCGCCGCCCGGTTGGGGGCGGCGACGGCCTGAGCCACGTCAGCCGTGGACGCGCGCGTCAGCTGTGGACGTAGACGATGCCGAGCTTGGTGAGCTGCCAGAGCTGGGCGGGGGCGCCGGTCTCGGTGGCGAGTTCGACGTAGGGGTTGCCCTTGGCGTCGAGATCGGCGCTGGTGGCCAGGACCTTGGTCGGGTCCGCCGAGTCGGCGATCTCGTAGTTGCCGTTGCCGGCCGGCTTGAACACCCAGTGCTGGTTGGCGCCGCCGTTGCAGCCCCACTGCTGGATCCGGGTGCCGGGGGCGGTGGCGGCCGCGTTGGCGTCCAGGCACATGCCGCGGTTGCCGCTGAAGTCCAGTTCGTAGCTGCCGCCGGACTTGGCCTCCAGGACGAAGGACTGGTTCAGTCCCCCGGCCGCCGGGTAGCCGATCGCGGCCCGGCCGTTGGTGGAGTCGCCGTAGGTGCCGCCGCCGGAGAGGTCGAGCGCGTTGCCGGTGGCCGCGTTGGTGAGCTGGTACCAGGAGCCGTCCTCGGGGACGTCGCCGAAGGGCTTGCCGGGAGTGAGCGGCTGGATCGAGGTGGTGTTCTGCTGGTTGAGCGTGCAGTACGCCTCGGCCTGGTCGGGCCTGGCGAAGAACTGGCCGAGGCAGACGCCCTCACCGCGGTAGCCGGCCACCCGCAGGTGGTACGACTGGCGGACCATGTTCATGCACAGCCCGGGGATGCCGATCTGCGAGTCGCAGCCGTTGCGCGCCCACTCGGAGAGGTTGATGACGTCCCCGTTGGAGTACTCGTACGGGGAGGTCGTCCACTCCGCGCACACCTCGTGCCCGAAGGCGACCCGCCGCTGGTCCAGGTACCGCACGCCGGGCACCTGTTCGGCCGCGCCGCGGAGCGCGTCGCTGAACGTCGGGACCACCCAGTTGTGGCCCCAGGCGAGGTCCTCGGGGAAGGCCGGGCAGCCGTCGGTGATCTTGCCGAGGTAGTCGTTGCGCCGGATGTCCGGGGTGATCGGGTTGAAGTACGACTGGTAGACCAGCTGGTACGAGGAGTCGGCGTAGCCCGCGCGGCGCATGGTCTGACGGATGTTCTGCAGGGCGGCGACGACCTTGGGCTGGACCCGCTGGGCCCGTTTGCGGATCTCGTCGCTGCCGATGGTGTCCCGGCAGCCCTGATCCTTGGGGATCGGGAAGTACTGCGCGAGGCAGTGCATCATGATGCCGCTGAAGTCGAAGTCGTCGTTGGCGCCGATCGTGACGACGACCATCTTGACGTCGTACTTGCTCGCCGTGTCGGCGAGTTTGACGTCCTGCTTGGGCTCGCCGAAGTCGCCGCTGCCCGAGCCGGTGATCTTGGCCAGCTCCGGGTCGCTGACCAGGTCACCGGTCTGGGCGCCGGAGCAGGCGAGGTCGATCGGGGTGACCCCGGGGATGCCGGTGACGAAGATCTCCGACTTGGGGTGCCGGTGGCAGTAGTTGGTGGGGGTGTCGGTCTCCGGGAAGTAGCCGTCGCCGGTGTCGGTGCCGGCGCCCTCCCCGGAGATGGCACTGTCGCCGAGGGCGACGATCGCGGCCGGGCGGGTGGCGGCCGGGGCCGGGGCGTTGTCGGCGAGGGCGGCGGGAGCACCGGCCAGGCCGAGGGTGGCGACGAGGACGCCGGTGGCGAGCAGTGCGGCGGACCGGGACGAGCCCGTCCGCGCTCGTCTCGCCGTGGACGTGCGGAACCTGATCACACGCGACTCCTTGCGGGGGCGGGGAACCGCCGGGCCGGGGGTGCCGGGCGGTGCGGAGCAAGAGCGGTGCAGAAAGGTGAGCAGGTCTCACATTCTAGGTACTGACAAGTAGTCCAACAAGGCTCGTGACATCACCCGCGCGCTGACGCGCCGACAGCGAGCGGACGCGGAAAAGCCGCCGCTCCGCGCCCCAGGAGGGAAGCGCGGAACGGCGGCTCTCACCGGCCGAACCGGGTGCGACCTCAGCCGTTGTTGAGGCAGTGGTTGCCGAACGCCGGATTCAGCAGGCCGACGACGTCGATGGTGTTCCCGCACAGGTTGACCGGGATGTGGATCGGCACCTGCACCTGGTTGCCCGAGATGACACCGGGGGAACCCGCAGCGACACCCTGGGCACCGGCGCTGGCCATCGCGGTGCCGGCACCGGCGGCCACGATGCCCACCACGGCCGCGCCAACGGCGGCGGTCTTCTTGACGCTCATGTGAGCCTCCTGACTGTTCAACAGAAATGCACGGGGAGTGCGACATCTAGAACGAGACCCGTCCGGACCGGTTGCGACGGCGCCTGCACTGTCACCCGTACGGACCAACGCCGCCCGGGTGACCGGCATTCGGGTGATCAGCGGACCGGACCGTTTCCCCCTGCGCGCTCCCTCGTTCTCCCTGACGAAGACGATCCAACCCGGCCCTAATCAGGAATCGAGTACCGCCCATGCGCAGCTCGCCCACGGCCTCGTCGGCACCGAGGCCCCCGGCAAGTCGGTCGACGTGGCGGGCCCCTCGGAATCCGGCGTTCGGCGACACCGCCTGAACGCCTGACCGGGAATTCCTGGTCGCGCCTCCACCCGAACCGTTCCCGGCCGTGCGGGAGCATTCGCGGGGCGCCGGAAAACGCGGCGGCTGCGTCGACGCCCGAGCCATGGGCGGAACACGCCGGTGTGCGCCGTCGGAGTGACATTCACGGAAATCCCTGCAGCCTTCGGGTGAGTATTCCTGCTCGCCCGACTCCCGACACCTCACTTCCGTCGGGCAGAAATCGGAGGAAGAATCATGCGCAACTTCAAGAAGGCCGCCGTCCTGTCACTGGCGACCACCGGCCTGGTGTTCGGTGCCGCCGGTGGCGCGTTCGCCAGCGCGGGCGCCGAGGGCGTGGCCGCCGGCTCCCCCGGTGTCATCTCCGGCAACCAGATCCAGGTGCCGATCCACATCCCGCTCAACGTCTGCGGCAACAGCATCGACGCCGTCGGCCTGCTGAACCCGGCGTTCGGCAACACCTGCGTCAACAACGGCTGAACCCGCGGTCGCCGCACCGGCGACAGCTGATTCACCCGAGCACGTGCCCCCCGTTGCGCCGGGGCCGGCACGCTCCACCCGTGTGTGATCGAGGAGATCAACCCCCATGCAGAACGTGAAGAAGGTCGCCGTCCTCTCCGCCGCCGCCGCCGGCCTGGTGCTGGGTGCGGCGGGCTCCGCCGCCGCGAGCGCGGGCGCCGAGGGCGTGGCCGCCGGCTCCCCCGGCGTCGTCTCCGGCAACCAGCTCCAGGTCCCGGTGCACGTCCCGATCAACCTGTGCGGCAACAGCATCAACGTCATCGGCGTGCTGAACCCGGCGTTCGGCAACACCTGCGCCAACGTGGAGATGCACCCGAAGCCCGCGGACGACTGCTGATCCCCGATCGGCACACGTTTCGGCCGTCCTGCCCCCCGACCAGTCGGCCGGGGGGCAGTTCGGCATCCCCGGACCGGACGTCCGCAGCCCCAGGGCCCGCCTCCCCGGTCCGGTCGGGCCGGGCCCCACTCCACCGAAGGGTGATCCGCATGGTTTCGAAGAAGGGCGGGGCCGGAGTGGCCGCCGCCGTGGGCGCGGTGGTGCTGCTCGGCGCCGGTACCGCGCAGGCCGCCACCACCTCGGGCCAGCAGCGTGCGGCGGGCCCGGCCTCGCTGGCGAAGACCGACGTCGGGCAGGCGCTGAACGGGACGACGACCGGGCTCGGCTACGGCGTCGCGCCGATCAAGAGCCTGCGCGTGGACCCGTGGGCCAACTCCTCGGCCGACGTGCTCAACAACGGCGCGACGATCCAGCCGGACCAGGGCCTGGCACCGGTCGGCACCGGCATGCTGACCGGACCGCTGAGCGCGGGCGGCGGCGTCAAGGACCTGCCGCTGGTCGGCGGGCTGACCGGCGTCCTGCCCGGCTGAGCGCCCGGACGCGCCGGAGCCCGGCTCCCCCGCCTCGTCGGCCAGGGGTGCCGGGCTCCGGCGCGTCCGGGGGGCCTCAGAGCCGGGTCAGGCCGGCCAGGGGCGCCAGGCCGCTGCCCTGCTGCACCAGACCGGCGGCCGTCCCGGTGGCCGCGTCGGTCGCGCTGGTCTGCTGCAGCACACCGGTCGCCGTCCCGGTGGTGGCGTCGGCCAGGTGGTTCACCGCCTCGGTGGCGGAGATCCGCTCCTGGTCGGCGCCGAGGCTCGCCGTGGCCCCGGGGACGGCCTGCACGGCGGCGGGCACCAGGCGCGGGTCCACCTCGTCCACCCGGAGCCGGCCGTCGGCGAGCTGGCCGGTGCCGTCCTGCACCAGCGCCGGCGGCTTGCCCACGTCCAGGCCGGGGGTCTTGGCCTGGAGCGGAGCAGCGGGGGCCTCCAGCAGCACCTCGCCGAGGTCGGCGCCCCGGTCGACCAGCGGGAGCGGCAGCTGGGCCCTGGCGCTCGGGCCGAGCTTGCCGGTGGGCAGCTGGGGCACCAGGTGGTTCGGGACCAGCCCGTTGTCGGTGGTCCGGCCGGGGACCGGCGGCATGACCAGCGAGGTCGGGATGCCGGCCGTGAGGTGGCCGCCCAGCGGGCCCAGCGGCACGTCCGCCGGGACCTGCTGGGTGGACAGCCTGTCCTCCAGGGCCCCGACCTGGTCGGGGCTCACCGAGGCGGCGGAAGCCGCTCCCTGGGAGGCGAGCACGCCCGCGCCGACCGCCAGCAGCATCGCGCCGGCCCGCTTGGAGAACTTCATGCTTTTCACCGTTCTGCCTGTCCGTACTGGGGCGTCCTGGAGGTCCAGTACCGGAGATCCATCGGGGAGGGCTGCGGGGCCGCAGCCGGAAAGCAATCTGCGCAACGAGTGACCATGAGTTCGGATTGCGGGCGTTACCCGATTCGGCCCAATAATCCGACCGGAAACCATTCCCGGACGCGCCTCCCGGACTCTTTTCAAAAATCCCCGTAACCTTCCGTGCCGTCATTCTTTGATCTGGACGTCAGTGACTGCAGACCGGGTCTGAGCGTTCGACGCGTTGCTACGCACGGAAACCGAAAGCATTTCAGAGAGGGATCTATCCATGATCCAGAAGTCCTTCGCCGCCGCCGGCCTGGCCGTCGCCGCGCTGGCCGGTGCCGCCGCGCCCGCCTCGGCCATCGGTAACGCGGACGGTGGTGCCGCCTCCATCGAGGGCAACGGCGGCACCAACTTCACCGGGACGGTCGGGAACAACAGCCCGAACTTCCACTTCCTGGACAACCCGAACGTCTGCCTGCCGGAGATCCACAACATCGCCGTCGCGGTGCTCGGCGTGGCCGTCCCGGTCGAGGTCCCGGTCGCCAACACCGGCGGCAAGCAGTACTGCACCGTCGGCCAGGGCACCCAGTCCACGGGCGACGGAGGCGTGTCCCACCTGATCGGCTGACGGCCCCACAGCCCTCCCCCGCACCGATCCCCCGAACCACCCCGAATCGCTCCCCGATTCACCCCTGAGAGGAAAACCGGAAATGATCAAGAAGACCCTCGCTGCCGCCGGCCTGGCCGCCGCCGCCATCGCGATGTCCGCCGGCTCGGCCTCCGCCATCGCCGACGCGGACGGCGCGGCCACCACCGTCCAGGGCAACGGCGGCACCAACCAGACCGGCACCCACGGCAACGGCAGCGCGAACTACCACGCCCTGGACAACCCGAACATCTGCGTGCCGGAGATCCACAACATCGCCGTCGCCGTCGCCGGCGTCGCGGTGCCGGTCGAGGTGCCGGTCCTGAACAACATGCCGAAGCAGTACTGCAACGTCGGCCAGAACACCCAGTCCACGGGTGACGGTGGCGTCTCGCACCTGATCGGCTGATCAAGGGGCGTGGCACGGACGGAGGGCCCGGGGAGGAAGGTCTCCCCGGGCCCTCCGGGCTTGACCGAGTCAGAGCACGAGTCAGAACACCAGTCAGAGGCCGAGCGCCCGCGGGGCGCTCCCACAGAGAGGGCAGATCCATGAAGAGCAAGCTGGCCAAGACCGCCCTGACCGCCGCCGCCGCGCTGGCGCTCGCGGGTGCCGCCACCCCGGCGTTCGCGCACGTCGGCCTGGAGGGCGGCGGCGGCATCGTCGCCTCCGCCGACCAGCCGTTCCTGGCGGGCGGCGGTGGCGGTGTCGCCCACACCTCCGACATCGTCGCCGGCGGTGGGGGCGGCGGCGCCGCCACCGCGACCGACCTGGTCGGCGGCGGCGAGGGCTTCGCCCACATCAAGGGCTGGAAGTAGCGAGAACCGGAAGGCCGGGCCCCCGCACTGGGCGGGGACCCGGCCTTCCGTGCGCCTACTGCTGCTTGAGCATCCGGGCGGCCTCGACCGCCCAGTAGGTGAGGATCTGCTCGGCACCGGCCCGGCGGATCGAGGTGAGCGTCTCCAGGATGGTGCGCTCCCGCTCGATCCAGCCGTTGGCGGCGGCCGCCTCCACCATCGAGTACTCGCCGGAGATCTGGTACGCGGCCACCGGCACCGGCGAGGCATCGGCGACCTGCCGCAGGACGTCCAGGTACAGCATGGCCGGCTTGACCATCACCAGGTCCGCGCCCTCGGCGAGGTCCAGCTCCAGCTCGCGCAGCGCCTCGCGGGCGTTCGCCGGGTCCTGCTGGTAGGTCTTGCGGTCGCCCTTGAGCGAGGAGTTGACGGCCTCGCGGAAGGGGCCGTACAGCGCGGAGGCGTACTTGGCCGTGTAGGCGAGGACGCTGACGTCCTGGTGCCCGGCCTCGTCCAGCGCCCGGCGGATGACGGCGATCTGGCCGTCCATCATCCCCGACGGGCCGACCACGTGGACGCCGGCCTCGGCCTGGACCACGGCCATCTCGGCGTAGCGCGCCAGGGTCGCGTCGTTGTCCACGCTGCCGTCCTCGGCCAGCACGCCGCAGTGCCCGTGGTCGGTGAACTCGTCCAGGCAGAGGTCGGACATGACCACCAGCCGGTCGCCGACCTCCGCGACCACGTCGCGGATGGCCTGCTGCAGGATCCCGTCCGGATTGGTGCCCTCGGAGCCGACGGCGTCCTTCACCTCGGGCAGGCCGAAGAGCATGATGCCGCCCACGCCCGCCTCGGCGGCCTCCACCGCGGCCTTCCGCAGGCTGTCCCGGGTGTGCTGGAGCACGCCCGGCATCGAGGTGATCGGCCTCGGCTCGGCGATGCCCTCGCTGACGAAGGCGGGCAGGATCAGCTCCGCCGGGTGCAGCCGGGTCTCGGCGACCAGCCGGCGCATCGCCGGGCTCTGGCGCAGACGGCGGGGGCGAACGTACGGGAATTCAGCGGACACGGCTTCTCTCTCCGAACGGTTGTGCAGTGCTGGGGGCGGCGAGGCGAACCGCCGCCCCCAGCACCATGGTTGGGGTCCTCAGCGGGCCTTGCGGCGGGATCCCGGACGGCGCTCGCTGGGCCGGTAGACCGGCTCGCCCGCGGCCGTCGCGGCGTCGCGGCGCTTGGCTCCGAAGTCTGCCAGCGCCTGGGCCAGCGCGGCCGCCGACGGCGCCGGGGCCATCACGTCGACCCGCAGGCCGTGCTCCTCGGCGGTCTTGGCGGTGGCCGGGCCGATGCAGGCGATGACCGTGACGTTGTGCGGCTTGCCGGCGATGCCGACCAGGTTCCGGACGGTCGAGGACGAGGTGAACAGCACCGCGTCGAAGCCGCCGCCCTTGATCGCCTCGCGGGTCTCGGCCGGCGGCGGCGAGGCGCGCACCGTCCGGTACGCCGTCACGTCGTCGACCTCCCAGCCGAGCTCGACCAGGCCGGCCACCAGGGTCTCGGTGGCGATGTCGGCGCGCGGCAGCAGGACCCGGTCGATCGGGTCGAAGACCGGGTCGTACGGCGGCCAGTCCTCCAGCAGCCCGGCCGCGGACTGCTCGCCGGAGGGCACCAGGTCCGGCTTCACACCGAAGTCCACCAGCGCCTGCGCGGTGGTCTCACCGACCGCCGCGACCTTGATCCCGGCGAACGCCCGGGCGTCCAGGCCGTACTCCTCGAACTTCTCCCGGACGGCACGCACCGCGTTCACCGAGGTGAAGGCGATCCACTCGTACCGGCCGGTGACCAGGCCCTTGATGGCCCGCTCCATCTGCTGCGGGGTGCGCGGCGGCTCGACCGCGATGGTCGGCACCTCCTGCGGCACCGCGCCGTACGAGCGCAGCTGCTCGGACAGGCCGTGGGCCTGCTCCTTGGTGCGCGGCACGAGGACGTTCCAGCCGAACAGCGGCTTGGTCTCGAACCACGAGTGCGAGGCCCGGTGGGCGACCTGCTCGCCCACCACGGCTATCACCGAGGTCGCCGGGTCCACCGGGGCGGACACCGGCGAGGGCAGCACCCGGGCGGCCTTGAGGTCGGCCGCGATGGTGGACAGCGTGGAGGTGAAGGTGCGCTGACGGGTGGTGGTGCCGGACAGGGTGGCGCTCAGCGCCGAGTCCGGCTTGCGGCCGTTGGAGACCAGCGCGTTCGCGGTGGCCGGCAGCTGGCCCAGGGTGGTGCGCACCACCAGGGTGGTCTCCGGCGCGCCCAGGTCGACCGGGGCACCGGACAGCAGCTGGGCGCCGTCCACGAAGCGCACGTCGGTGCCGGCCGCGCCGCGCAGCGGGACGCCCGCGTACGCCGGGACGCCGACCGACTGGGCGACGCCCGGGATCACCTCGAAGGGGATCCCGTCGCCCGCGCAGCTGAGCATCTCCTCGGCGGCGCAGCCGTCCAGGCCCGGATCGCCGTCGACGGTGCGGACCACGTGCTTGCCGGCCCGGACGGCCTCGGCGACCAGCTTGGCCAGGTCGAAGTCGCTGCCCTCGGCGACCGGGGAGTGCACCTGCACGCCGGCCGGGCAGTGGGTGCGCACGGCCGCGGCGGTCAGCGGGTCGGCGACCAGGACGTCGGCCGAGGACAGCACCTCGACCGCGCGCAGGGTCAGCAGGCCCGGGTCCCCCGGGCCCGCCCCCAGGAAGGTGCACCGTCCGGTGGGCTGGCCGGCCGGGAACAGGGCGTCGGTGGCGGCGGTGGGGCTCATCGGGCTCGCTCCCCCATCAGGGTGGCCGCGCCCGCGTCGAGCAGCCGGGCCGCGAGCGCGTGGCCGAGGGCCCGCGCCTGCTGCTCGGCGGTCTCGTCGAGGACGATCGGACCGTTGGCGGACATCTTCAGCAGGGCGGCGCCGTCGGGGTCTCCGACCACACCGTCCAGCTGCAGTTCGTTCTCCGGGCTCCAGGTGGCCAGTGCGGCCACCGGAGCCGAGCAGCCGGCCTCCAGGGTGGCCAGCAGGGCGCGTTCGGCGGCCACGGCGACCCGGGTGGGGGCGTGGTCCAGCGCGGCGAGCGCGGCGGTCAGATCGGCGTCGGCGGTGGCGCACTCGATCGCGAGCGCGCCCTGGCCGGGGGCCGGGATCATCAGCTCGGGGTCGAGGTGCTGCGAGATCTCGGCGCCGCGGCCCAGCCGGTTGAGGCCGGCCGTGGCCAGCACCACGGCGTCCAGCTCGCCACCGGTCACGTAGCCGATCCGGGTGTCCACGTTGCCGCGGATCGCGACGGTCTCCAGCTGGGCCCCGCGGGCCCGGGCCCAGGCGTTCAGCTGGGCCATCCGGCGCGGCGAGCCGGTGCCGATCCGGGCCGCGCGGCCGGCGCCGGCCAGCTTCTCGACGAGCTCGTCCAGGGTCAGGCCCTCGGCCGCGACCAGGGCGTCCCGGGCGTCCTCGCGCTCGGGGACGGCCGCCAGCGCCAGGCCCTCGGGCGCGGCGGTCGGCAGGTCCTTGAGCGAGTGCACGGCGAAGTCGATCCGGCCCTCCAGCAGGGCGTCCCGCAGCGCGGAGACGAACACGCCGGTGCCGCCGATCTGTGCGAGGGCCTCCCGGGAGGTGTCTCCGTAGGTGGTGATCTCGACCAGCTCGACGGGGCGGCCGGTGAGCCTGGTCACCTCGCGGGCGACCATGCCCGACTGGGCCATGGCGAGCGCGCTGCGCCGGGTGCCGAGCCGCAGGGCGGCGGCCGGAGCCTGCTCGGTGAGCGGTTGACCATTCATGAGGTGATCGTCCCGGTGGTACTCGTGGGATGGCTGACGGTTCATCTGACGCCCCCGCCCGGGGGCTGGGGCCGGCCGCCGACGGGCGTGCCCGACACGGCGTGCACGGCCGCCGGGTCGAGGTCGAACAGCTCACGCAGGGCGTCCGCGTAGGAGGCTCCGCCGGGCTCGGCGGCCAGCTGCTTCACCCGGACGGTCGGGGCGTGCAGCAGTTTGTCGACGACGCGCCGGACGGTCTGGGCGATCTCCGCGCGGGAGCGCTCGTCGAGGTCGGGCAGCCGGGAGTCCAGCCGGCCCAGTTCGGCGGCGACCACGTCGGAGGCCATCGCCCGCAGCGCGACCACGGTCGGCGCGATCCGGGCGGCCCGCTGGGCGGCGCCGAAGGCGGTGACCTCGTCGGCGACGATCCGGGTGACCTCGTCGACGTCGCCGGCGCCGGGGCTGGCGGCGTGCGCGTGGGAGAGGCTCTCCAGGTCGACCAGCAGGGCGCCGTCGAGCTCGTGCACGGCGTGGTCGACGTCGCGCGGCATGGCGAGGTCGAGCAGGGCGAGCGGGGTGTCGGCCGTACGTGTGGCGACCGCGGCGGCCACGTCCTCGGCCCGGACCACCACGCCGGCCGCGCCGGTGCAGGAGATCACCAGGTCGACGTCGGCCAGCGCCTCCGGCACCTTGGCGAGGTCCAGGGTGCGGGCCGCGTCCGGGCCGAGGATCTCCACCAGGCGCTCGGCGCGGGCCGGCGTCCGGTTGGCGATCAGCAGGTCGGTGACGCCGGAGCGGACCAGGGTGGCGGCGGCCAGCGAGCTCATCGAGCCTGCTCCGACCACCAGTGCGCGCTTGCCGGCGATCTCGCCCGCGCCCGCCGCGACCTGCTCCAGGCCGAAGGTGACCAGCGACTGGCCGGCCTTGTCGATGCCGGTCTCGCTGTGCGCCCGCTTGCCGACCCGCAGGGCCTGCTGGAACAGCTCGTTCAGGCCGCGCCCGGCGGTGTGCTCGTCCTGCGCCTTGGCCAGCGCGTCGCGCAGCTGGCCGAGGATCTGGCCCTCGCCGACGACCATCGAGTCCAGGCCGCAGGCCACCGAGAACAGGTGGTGGACGGCGCGGTCCTCGTAGTGGACGTACAGGTGGGAGGTCAGCTCCTCCAGGTCCACACCGCTGTGGTGGGCCAGCAGCAGCGACAGTTCGGCGACGCCGGCGTGGAACTTGTCCACGTCCGCGTACAGCTCGATCCGGTTGCAGGTGTTGAGCAGGGCGGCTTCGGCGACGGTCGAGGAGGCGGCCGCGTCGTGCAGCAGCCGGGTCGGGACCTCACCGGTCAGCGCGGCGCGCTCCAGAACGCCGACCGGTGCCGTCCGGTGGCTCAGTCCGACGACGAGAAGACTCATGCCCGCCCCCCACAGCTCTCGGTGTTCATGCGGGCATCACCGCGGACAGCTCGCCCTCGCCGCCCTTGGCGGTCTTGCCCTTGCCGGCCTGCTCGGCCTGGTCCTTGGCCACCGGCTCGGCGACGACGCGGCCCTTGCCGTTGCCGCCGGCCGCCCGGCGCAGCTTGGCCGCGGCCGCCCGGACCGGGCCGGGGGCGCGGTCCAGCACGGACTCGGTGCGGTCGGGCTCCTCCCCGGCCTTGCGCTGCTCGTGGAAGGCGAGGATCTGCAGCTCGATGGAGAGGTCCACCTTGCGCACGTCCACGCCGTCCGGAACGGTCAGCACGGTCGGGGCGAAGTTCAGGATGCTCGTGACGCCGGCCTCGACCAGCCGGTCGCAGACCTGCTGGGCGGCGCCGGGCGGGGTGGTGATCACACCGATCGAGACGTGCTGGCTCTCGACGATCGACTCCAGCTCGTCCATGTGGCGCACCGGCAGCCCGGCCGCGGTGGAACCGACCACGTTCGGGTCGGCGTCCAACAGGGCGGCGACCCGGAAGCCGCGGGAGGCGAAACCGCCGTAGTTGGCGAGGGCGTGGCCGAGGTTCCCGATGCCGACGATGACGACCGGCCAGTCCTGGGTCAGGCCGAGCTCGCGGGAGATCTGGTAGACGAGGTACTCGACGTCGTAGCCGACGCCGCGGGTGCCGTAGGAGCCGAGGTAGGAGAAGTCCTTGCGGAGCTTGGCCGAGTTCACGCCGGCCGCGGCGGCCAGCTCCTCGGAGGAGACGGTCGGCACCGAGCGCTCGGAGAGTGCGGTGAGGGCCCGCAGGTAGAGGGGGAGCCGGGCGACGGTCGCCTCCGGGATGCCCCGGGCACGCGAGGGTCGGCGCGCGGCGCCCTGGTCAGGCGTCTGCGAACTGCTCTGTGGTGATCGGCCGATTGCCACGGTGCTCCTGTGGGTGAAGCTGGGCTTTGGCAGCCAGGCTAAGCGTTTGTGAACGTGTGCACAAAGATGGTGTCCGATTTGTCCCCACACAGTGATGCGCATCACGCCGTCGAACACATAGCACCGGCCTGCGTCAGGACGAGCTCCGGGGCCGCGGAACCCGGCAGCCAGGGGCCGTACGGCGCCTCCCGGCGCAGCAGCGGGACGGGGCCCCCGGACGGGCGGGAACGGGCCCGGCCCAGCCTCGGCCAGGGAACCCGGGCGGCCTCGCGCAGCGGGCCGGCCCAGTCGTCCGGCGGACAGGACGGCTCGCCCACGCAGTGCCGCAGCAGCTCGGCGGTCACCCGGGCGTCGCCGAGCGCGGTGTGCGCCGGGTACCAGCCCAGGCCGGCCGCCTCCGCGCAGGCCGCCAGCCCGTAGCCGCGGACCTCCGGCAGGTGGGCACGGGCCAGCCGCATCGTGCACAGCACCGGGACAGGGGGCAGCGGCACCCCGATCCGGGCGAACTCGCGGTCCAGGAAGGCGTGGTCGCAGCTGACGTGATGGCCGACCAGCACCCGGCCCGCCAGCAGCTCCAGCAGTCGCGGGGCGATCTCCCGGAACCGCGGGGCGCCCTCGACGTCCGCCTGGCGGATCCGGTGCACATGGGTCGGACCGACCGGGCCCAGCGGATCCAGCAGGGTGGCGAACTCCCCCTCGGGGCGGAGCCGCTCGTTCAGCAGCACCACCGCCACCTCGACCACCCGGTGCCGCCACGGGCTGCGGCCGGTCGCCTCGACGTCCACCACGGCGAAGCCCCGGCCACCGGGCAGGGCTTCGGACGTCGCGGGGGTCGGGCGGGGAAGCATGGCGGCACTCCTCGTGTGCTCAGCCCCCCACGGGCGCAAACGCGTTCGATCGTAAGCCGACCCAGGCGCCCCGCCCCAAGCCGGAACGGAGTGTCTTTGGCAACGATTCGGCGAACCGCCCCCGCCGGTCGGCGGGGGCGGTGACACTCGGACGAACGGTTCCTCAGGCGCCCAGGGCCTTGCGCAGCCGGCTCTCGTCGACCCGCCAGAAGTCGTGCTGGCGGCCGTCGACCAGGGTGACCGGGATCTGCTCCCAGTAGCGGCGGTACAGCTCCTCGTCCTGGGTGATGTCCTTCTCCTCGAAGGCCGCGCCCAGCTCCGCCGTCACCCGGACGATCACCTCCCGCGCCTCGTCGCACAGGTGGCAGCCGGGCTTGGCGACCAGGGTCACGGTACGGTCCGCCGGCTCGGGGCTCTTACGTCGCAGCAGAGGGCTCACCCCGGCATTGTGCGCCACTGTGACTCGCCCGCTCGCCTCCGGGGCGCTCCCGACCCGGCGCCGACACTCGTCGCTCCGGCGCTCGTCCCTCACTTGTCACTCCTCCCTCTCGGCACCGGCGCACCCCTTCGGCCCGGGGCGGGGACTCGCCCGCTCGCCTCCGGGCAATTTCCGGGGCGGCGCCGACACTCGTCGCTCCGGCGCTCGTCCCTCACTTGTCACTCCTCCCTCTCGGCACCGGCGCACCCCTTCGACTCGGGGCGGGGACTCGCCCCCTCGCCTCCGGGGCAACTTCCGGGGCAGGCCGGGACGCGGCGCCCAGGGCCGGGCGGGGGACTGTTCACCGCACGGGCACTGCTCCGTCACGGCCGCTCCCCGCCCGGCTGGATATGCTCGATGACATGGCCGTGCTCCGAAGGCTCACCCAGGCGAGGCGCTCCACCACCGAGCGGAGCGCCCTGGCGGGCGAGGCCGCCGCCGCGGCCGCCGAGGCCGCGCTGCGCGCCGAACCGCTGGCCCCCCTCACGACGGACGCCCCCGGGGCGGGCGCCACCGGGCCCGGGACGGCGACCGCGGCGGGCACCGCGACCGAGGCCCTCGCCACCGGCAAGCCCGGGAAGGCTCCCAAGGCGCCGACCGAGAACCACACCCCCGACCGGGACGACCCGCGCGCCGCCGCCTTCTTCGACTGCGACAACACCATCCTGCGCGGCGCGGCGATCTTCTACCTCGGCGTCGGCCTCTACCGCCACGGCTTCCTCACCCGCCGCGACATCGCCCGCTTCGCCTGGCAGCAGGCCATGTTCCGGCTGCACGGCACCGAGGACCCGGACCACATCTCGGACGCCCGCAACACCGCCCTCGGCATCGTCGCCGGAAAGCGCACCGCAGACCTGGAGGCGATCTGCGAGGAGGTCTTCGAGCAGGTCGTCGCCGACAAGATCTGGCCCGGCACCCGCGCGCTGGTCCAGATGCACCTGGACGCGGGCCAGCGGGTCTGGCTGGTGACCGCCGCCCCACTGGAGGTCGCCCGGATCATCGCCCGGCGGCTCGGCATGACCGGCGCGCTCGGCACCGTCGCCGAGGCCCGGGACGGCCACTACACCGGACGGCTGGTCGGCGACCTGCTGCACGGCCCGGCCAAGGCCGCCGCGGTGCGCGCGCTGGCCCGGCGGGAGCGGCTGGACCTCGACCGCTGCGCCGCGTACAGCGACTCGGCCAACGACATCCCGATGCTCTCGCTGGTCGGCCACCCGTACGTGGTGAACCCGGACGGCGCGCTGCGGCGGCACGCCCGGGCGCAGGGCTGGCGGGTGCGCGACTTCCGGACCGGGCGCAAGGCGGCCCGGGTGGGGCTGCCGGCGGCGGCCGCGCTCGGAGTGGCGGCCGGCGCGACGGCCGCCGCGGTGGCGTTGCGGCGCCGTCGCGTCCGCGGCTGAGCCACGCCCGAACCGGGGCCGGAGCCGGTTCCACTCCCGCGCGGGGAACCGTTTCTGCCCCTCCCCCGCGCGGGTGATGAGGTGTCAATCGGCGGCCTGACCTGGCCCCTCGTACGAGCGAACTCCCTGTTCGCAGAAGGCCGTCCGAGCCGGTTGCACGAACTTGTTCCCCGGCGACCGGTTCTGATCGTTCGCCAAGCCGGGAAAGTCGGGGGTTGCCGGGCTTCAAGGCTGGGAAACCGCCCCCAGCACCGCCGAATTGGTCACCCTGGGCGCCCGAACGGTCACGTTGAGCCGGATGAACGATGACATCTCCGGTCAGTGTCAGCCGAATATGCACAACCAATGGATCCCAAACGACCACTTCGACCACACGGTGTAGCTGTCATTGCACAAAGCGTTATTCTCTCCTGGATGCACGTCACCCATGCATCCCCGCTCGAACGGGTGCCATGGGGAGTGCTCTCCGCGCAGGCGGAGGTGATCCGTCCACAGTTCTGCCTCTGGGAGTCCCGTGTACCCACCCGTCCGGAACGACGCGCCTGCACCCTCCCGCCCGTCGTCCGCGCCCCTGCGCCCCCGCACCGGCCTCGGCGGCCGGCCGACCGCCGAGCGGCAGATCTCCACCGGCCTGGACCTGCTGCGCACCCTGCTCCGCAGCCAGCTCGCCGCCTCGCCCCAACTCGTGCCCGCCGGTGTGCCGTTCGGCCACCAGCACGGCCCCGGCCTGGCGCTGCGCACCACCGCCGCCGGCTCCACCGGCACCGGCTCGCGCGGCCGCACCGGAACCACCGGCATCGGCCGCAGCCGCGCCCGCACCGCGCCGAGCCCCGGCTTCGAGACCGAGCACAACCCGATCATGGAGCTGGTCGAGCGGGCCCAGGCGGGCGAGAGCGAGGCCTTCGGCCGGCTCTACGACCACTACGCGGACACCGTCTACCGCTACATCTACTACCGGGTCGGCAGCCGGGCCACCGCCGAGGACCTCACCAGCGAGACCTTCCTGCGCGCGCTGCGCCGGATCGGCACCTTCACCTGGCAGGGACGGGACTTCGGCGCCTGGCTGGTCACCATCGCCCGCAACCTGGTCGCCGACCACTTCAAGTCCAGCCGGTTCCGGCTGGAGGTCACCACCGGCGAGATGCTCGACTCCAACGAGTGCGAGCGCAGCCCGGAGGAGTCGGTGCTGGAGTCGCTCTCCAACGCCGCCCTGCTGGACGCGGTGCGCCGGCTCAACCCGCAGCAGCAGGAGTGCGTGACGCTGCGCTTCCTGCAGGGGCTCTCGGTGGCCGAGACGGCCCGGATCATGGGAAAGAACGAGGGCGCCATCAAGACCCTCCAGTACCGCGCCGTCCGCACCCTGGCCCGGCTCCTCCCGCCCGACGCCCGGTGAGGCGGCGGTGACCGAGGGGGTGGCAGGGCCCGGACGGGCCCTGGTCCGGCGACGGCCCGGAGGTCCGTCACCGCTCGTACCCGACCGACACGTCCGGGTGAACGGTCGGTCCGATGATCAGCCGTGCGTAACCGACCGCCCGCACCGCTCGTTGGCCAGCGTGCAAGCCCCCACCAGGCGTACGGTCAAGCCGAATTGCGACCTGTCACCCGATGGAGTGGCTTTGGCCCGCCGGGGCAACCGTCCGGCAGGCCGGGGTGTCGACAACGACGAAGGGAGGTGTGGCCCGTGACGGCAAACGTGCTGGAGCACCGGCGGGCGAAGGCCTTCGCCGAGGCGCTGGAGGCCCACCAGGCGGAGCAACGCCGCGCGGCCAACGCCGAATCGGCCAACGCCGCTTCCACCGAAGCGGGTTCGGTCGCGATGGCCGAACTGGTCGGCCTGGCCGACGCACTGGGGGCACTGCCCGGACCGGCCCTGGACCGGGAGGTCCGGACGGTCCAACGGGCCCAGCTGATGGCGGCGTTCGAGCAGGCCTTCGCGGGCGGGCCGGGCGCCGCGGTGCCCCGCCAGCGCCGCCACCGGACCATCCGGACGGCGCCGCGCGGCCGGTGGAGCCGCCGCTTCGCGATCGGCGGGCTGGTCGCCGGGCTCGCCGTCGGCAGCCTGGCCGGGGCCGCCGCCGCGAGTTCCAGTGCCCTCCCCGGGGACACGCTCTACGGCATGAAGCGTGGCCTCGAAGGGCTCCGGCTGGATCTCGCGGACTCCGACTCGGAACGCGGCCGGCTACTGCTCGACAACGCCGCCACGCGGCTCGGCGAGGCCAACGCCCTGGTCGGCCAGCCCGGTTCGGCCACCGCGCTCAGCCCGGCCACCGTCGACCGGGTGCGCCGGGCGCTGGACGACATGCACGCCGACGCCCTCAGGGGCCGCGACCTGCTGCGCTCGGTCTACCGCAGCAACGGCTCGCTGGAGCCGATGCGTGCGCTGGCCGGCTTCGCCCACGACGAGGACGGCCGCTGGAGCGAGCTGCAGGGTCGCCTGCCGGTCCAACTGACCCAGCAGGCGCACCTGGTGGACCAGCTCTTCGACGCCATAAGCGAGGACGTCGCGCCCCTGCGCCTGGCCCAGCCCCCCGCCAAGAGCGGTGACCCGGCCGGCACCGGAGCGGGCGACGACTCGTCCTCCTCGCCCGGCGGCTCCCCGGACGGCTCCGGCACGAACGGCACCGGCGCCGCGCCCGGCTCCGGGCAGTCCCAGGGCAGCACGGGCAACCGCCCCGGCACCGACCACGCCCCGGCCGCCACCGGCACCGGCAGCACGGCCGGCAACGGGAAGGGCGCCGGCCTGCCGAGCACCCTGCCCAGCAACGCCCCGGACGCGGTCAACGGGCTGGTCGGCGGCCTCACCAGCGGGCTCTCCGGCGCGGGCAAGCCCTCGCCGAGCACCGACGCGGCCCCGCCGCAGGTGCCGCAGCCGCCGTCCGGCCCGGCCAGCGCGCCGACGGGCGCCCAGCAGGGGGTGGACGTGCCCCCGCTGATCCCCGGTCTGCTGCCCGGGCTGCGGATCCTCGGCGGCAGCTGAGCGAGGCGGTGTGACGGTGCCCCCGGCGGAGTCCGCTCCGCCGGGGGCACCGTCACGTCGGATCAGAAGAACACCGAACGCCGCTGCACCAGCAGCTGGTACAAGGTGTGCTGGATGGTCTCGCGCACCTCGTCGGCCAGGTCGAAGACCAGCATCGGGTCGTCCGCCGCCTCCGCCGGGTAGCCGTCGGTGGCGATCGGCTCGCCGAAGCGGATCGTCCACTTGGTCGGCAGCGGCAGCATGCCGAGCGGCCCCAGCCACGGGAAGGTCGGCGTGATCGGCACGTACGGCAGGCCGAGCAGCCGGGCCAGCGTCTTGACGTTGCCGATCATCGGGTAGGTCTCCTCCGCCCCGACGATCGAGCACGGCACGATCGGCACCTTCGCCCGCAGCGCCGAGGAGACGAAGCCGCCGCGGCCGAAGCGCTGGAGCTTGTAGCGCTCGGAGAACGGCTTGCCGATGCCCTTGAAGCCCTCCGGCCAGACCCCGACCACCTCGCCGCGCTCCAGCAGCGCCTGGGCGTCCTCGTTGCAGGCCAGGGTGTGACCCGCCTTGCGGGCCAGCTCGTTGACGCCCGGCAGCACGAAGACCAGGTCGGCGGCGAGCATCCGCAGATGCCGGTGGTGCGGGTGGTGGTCGTGGATGACCACCTGGGTCATCAGGGCGTCCAGCGGGAGGGTGCCGGAGTGGTTGGCGACGACCAGCGCGCCACCCTCGGCCGGGATGTTCTCGATCCCCTGGACCTCGATCCGGAAGTACTTCTCGGCCAGCGGTCGCAGCAGCGAGAGCAGCACCTCCTCGGTGAGCTCCCGGTCGAAGCCGAACTCGTCCACCTCGTAGTCGCCGGTGATCCGGCGGCGCAGGAAGGCCAGCCCCTCGGTGGCCCGGGCCTCCCAGCCCTTGCCGAACAGCCGGGTGGCCGCCGGGCCGAGCTGCCCGGACAGCGCCCCGCCGACGGCTCCGGCGAGCCGGTCGGCCAGGCCGGGGCCCTCCGGAGAACTCCAGCTGGGGGCGGACTCGATCGGGATGACCTTGGCCTCACCCGGCGCGTTCTCGGCGGCGGCACTCATCGCGGGTCAGCTCCTCGGGCGGTGGGGGCGGTTCGGTACGGCGGCGGTCACGGCGGCCGGGGCTTCCGGGCCGAGCAGGGCGGCCAGCCGGTCGGTGACGGCGGACAGCCGCTCGGGCGGCAGCAGGCCGGGGCCCTGGGCGGCGGCGAGGTCGGCGAAGGCCTCCGGCGTGGTGAACGCCGGGCGGTAGCCGAACACCTCCCGCAACCGGGCGGTGTCCACCACCCGGCCGTGGGTGAGCAGCCGCAGCTGCTCCGGTGAGACGTCCACCAGCCGGGTCTGCCGCGCCAGCGAGGCCATCCAGCTGATCGCGGGCAGCAGCAGCGGCACGGTGGGGCGGCCGAGCCGGCGGGCGCACTGGGAGAGCAGCAGCACGCCCTCCCCCGCCACGTTGAAGGTGCCGGTGTTGACGGTGCCCGGCTCGGGCTCGTCGACGGCCCGGCAGAGCACCGCGACGGCGTCGTCCTCGTGGACGAACTGCAGCCTGGGGTCGTAGCCGAGCACCGTCGGCAGCACCGGCAACGCGAAGTACTCGCTGAGCGGGGTGTCCGCGCCCGGGCCGACGATGTTGGCGAAGCGCAGCACCGTGACCGCGACGTCCGGACGGCGCCGGGCGAAGCCGCGCACGTAGCCCTCGACCTCGGCCGCGTCCTTGGCGAAGCCGCCGCCGGGCGGGTCCTTCGGCTGCATCCGCTCGCTGAACACCGCCGGGTCGCGGGGCGCGGAGCCGTAGACGCCGGTGGTGGACTTCACCACCAGCCGGCGCACCCCGGAGGCCTTCTGGCAGGCGCCGAGCAGCTGCATGGTGCCGATGACGTTGGACTCCTTCACCGCGGAGCGGTTGGTGGAGCCCAGCCCGGTGGCACTGACACTGAGGTGCACCACGGTGTCCACCCGGTGCTCGGCGATCACCCGGGACACCGCCGGGCGGCGCAGGTCGAGCTGGTGGAAGGTGTACGGCGCGGCCGGGCCGTCCGGCTCCTCGACCGGCAGCCGCGGCGGCTGCACGTCCACGCCGACGACCCGGTCCACCCCCGGCCGACGACGGACCTCGGCGGCGAAGCGGGCACCGAGATGGCGTGCCACGCCGGTGACGAGCACGACCACGCCCACGGTGCTGCACCCCATTCCCTCGACCCGAGCGGCCTGCGTGCACCGTACCGCGACGCCCCGCCAGGCGGTGAAACGACACCGCCCGCCCCGGCCACTGGGGCCGGGACGGGCGGTGGAAGCGCTGGGCGCGCTGGGCGCGGCCGGGGGCGCTTACTTCTTGTTGCGACGCTGAACGCGGGTCCGCTTCAGAAGCTTGCGGTGCTTCTTCTTGGCCATACGCTTGCGACGCTTCTTGATGACAGAGCCCACGGAACAACCCTCGCTCACTGAGACTCTCGTCCGTGAGAGACGGAGTCCATACGACTGACGTGAGGGCCTAGCCTACCGTCCGCGTGGCCGGGGCTGTAAATCGCACTCCCGGCAGCCGGGAAACTCCCGGGGAATCCGGGGCGAACGGGGGCGCGTCCACGGCTGCGGACGCGCCCCCGCCCGGCCCGTCGGCTACGCGCTCTCGAGCCGCACGTACGACTCCTTGAGGTACTCGTGCACCGCCTGCTGGGGCACCCGGAAGGACCGTCCGACCCGGATGGCCGGCAGCTCTCCGCTGTGCACCAACCGGTACACCGTCATCTTGGACACCCGCATGACCGCGGCGACCTCGGCCACGGTCAGGAAGACGACTTCCTGCAGGGGGCGCTCGACGGAACTCATGACCATCACCCGACCCTTAACCCGTGTGCAAGGCACCGGCTTCCCCTCCGGTGACTCCACCGGCACACGTGTATCCCCAGAGTAGTTATGGGTGGTACCAGTGGGAAGAGGGGAGATGCAGTCCTCGTACTGTGGGAGATAGCACCGTTGCAGTACGTAGTCACTCGGCGGTTCGCACCAGTGGGCGTACGCACGGCCCGCCCGGCGCGTGGCCGGACGGCGGTTTCAGGCCAGCAGTCCGTGGTGCGGGAACACCGCGCGGCGGCCGGCGAGGATGGCCTGATCGAGTCGGTCGGCCGGATCGTAACCCGATTCGAAATCGCGCCAGGCCGGGCGGGCGCCGTCGGTCATCCGCAGCGGGGCGGGGCGGCGGGTGCGGCGGTAGACCTCGGCGCGCCAGGCCTCGGGGGTCTCGGTGGCCGGGTCGACGGGCCGGCCGGCGGCGGTGGCGACCAGGTGGGTCCAGGTGCGCGGGACGACGTCCACCACCGCGTAGCCGCCGCCCCCGGTGGCCACCCAGCGGCCGTCGGCGTACCGGTGGGCCAGCTCGTGCAGTTCCTCGGCGATCAGCCGCTGGGCGTCCACGGTCACGGCGAGGTGGGCGAGCGGGTCCTCCAAATGGGTGTCCGCGCCGTGCTGGGTGACCAGGACCTGTGGCCGGAAGGCTTCGAGCAGTTCGGGCACCAGGGCGTGGAAGGCGCGCAGCCAGCCGGCGTCGCCGGTGCCGGCCGGCAGCGGCAGGTTGGCGGCGGAGCCGGGGGCGTCCGGGCCGCCGGTCTCGCTGGGCCAGCCGGTCTGCGGGAAGAGGGTGGCCGGGTGCTCGTGCAGCGAGACGGTCAGCACCCTGGGGTCGTTCCAGAAGGCCTCCTGGACACCGTCGCCGTGGTGGACGTCCACGTCCACGTAGGCGATCCGTTCGGCACCGAGTTCGAGCAGCCGGGCGATGGCCAGGGCCGGGTCGTTGTAGACGCAGAAGCCGGAGGCCTTGCCGGGCATCGCGTGGTGCAGCCCGCCGGCGAAGTTGACGGCGTGCGGGGTGTCGCCGCGCCAGACCGCCTCGGCGGCGGCGACCGACTGACCGGCGATCAGCGCGGAGGCCGAGTGGACCGCCGGGAAGGACCAGTTGTCGTCGGTGCCGAGCCCGTGCCGGGGGTCCGACTGCTCGGGGTGCGCGGCGGCGTGCTTGACCGCCTCGACGTACTCCCGGGTGTGCACCAGATGCAGGGTGGACTCCCCGGCGGGCGGCGCGGAACGGACGGTCACCCCCGGCCCGGTGTCCAGCCCGAGGGCCTCGACCAGGCGCATGGTGAGCGCCAGCCGGGTCGGGTCCATCGGGTGGCCGGGGCCGAAGTCGTAGGCGGTGACGGCCTCGTCCCAGAAGAGGTGCAGGCCGCAGGGGGTGTCACGCTCGGCTTCGGGCATGGCCTCCACCGTAGTGGGTGGGGGCGGACGGGCGGCGGTCAGGGCTCGCCGACCCACGGCGGGAAGGCACCGCCGCCGCACCGCGGCGGGCGCCGTCCTCACCCGGTGGCGGGCGCCGCCACCGGGGCCGGGGCGAAGCGCTCGGCCAGCGGCAGCACGGCGAGCACCAACAGCATCGGGGCGAGCAGCGCCCAGCGGTACGAGCTCGCGTCCGCGACCGCGCCGACCAGCGGCGAACCGATCAGGAAGCCCACGTAGTTGAAGAGGTTGAGCCGGGCCACGGCGGCGTCCGAGTCGGCCGGGAAGAGCCGCCCGCCGGCCGCGAACACCTGCGGGATGATCGCGCAGATGCCGAAGCCGAGCACGGTGAACGAGGCGATGCCCGCCCAGGCCGCGGGAGCCACCGCGGCCAGCCCGAAGCCGAGCGCGGCCAGTGCGGCTCCGCCGCGCACTACCGCGACGGTGCCGAAGCGCTGCACCGCGCGGTCGCCCAGGGCCCGGCCCAGCAGCATCGCGACCATGTAGCCGAGGTAGGAGAGCTTGGCCAGGTCCTCGCGGCTGCCCAGAACGTCGGTGAGGTACTTGACGCTGTAGTTGGAGACCGAGGCGTCCGCGATGTACGCGCAGGCCATCGCGAGGCACAGCGGCAGCAGCGGGCGCCAGGGGATGGACCGGGCGGCGGCCTCGGCGGCCTCCCGGACGGCGTCGCCGAGTTCGGCCGGTCCGGCGGTGGGGGTCCCCCCGGCCGAAGGCTGGGGGAGGGTGCCGGTCAGCACCGCGAGCGGGGCGATCACCGCCCCGGCCGTGCCGAACAGCACCGGCAGCCCCAGGTCGTAGTGCGAGCCGAGGCCGGCGATCCCCGCGCCGAGGATGCCGCCGAGGCTGAACGCGGCGTGGAACCCGATCATGATCGAGCGGCCGTAGCGGTGCTGGAGGCCCACCCCCAGCATGTTCATGCTGGCGTCCAGCGCGCCCACCAGCAGCCCGAACGCGCCGAGCGCGAGGGCGAGTTGCCACAGCGAACCGCCCAGCCCGGCGCCCGCCAGGCTGAGGCAGACCGCCGGCTGGACCACCCGCAGCACGGCCCGGGCGCCGGTGCGCTTCACCAGTTGCTCGGAGAGGATCGAGCCCACCCCGGCCAGGATCGGCACCGCGGCCAGGAAGACCGGCAGCAGCCCGTCGCTCAGCCCGTACCGGTGCTGGATCTCCGGGATGCAGGTGACCAGCAGCGCGAAGGTGGTGCCCTGGAGCAGGAAGCTGACGGCGAGCGCCGCCCGCCCGACGCGCAGGCCGGGCGCCATCGGGGACGGGACGGGCTGCACGGACGGCGCGGCGCTCATGCGGGAACCTCGCTACTGGCCGGTACGGACGACGGTGGCCGAGAGCGTAGGGGCTGCGCCGCGATTGCGGGAGGGGTCGCGCGCGATCACTTCCCGCCGGAGGCCAGCTCCCGGGAGCGGTCCCGGGCCGCCTCCAGCGCGCCCAGCAACGCCGCCCGCACCCCGTGGTTCTCCAGCTCGCGGATGGCCGCGATGGTCGTGCCGGCCGGGGAGGTGACCGCCTCACGCAGCTTCACCGGGTGCTCGCCGGAGTCGCGCAACATCACCGAGGCACCGATCGCGGACTGCACGATCAGGTCGTGCGCCACCTGGCGGGGCAGGCCGAGCAGGATGCCCGCGTCCGTCATCGCCTCCACCAGGAAGTAGAAGTAGGCCGGGCCGGAGCCGGACAGCGCGGTGGCGGCGTCCTGCTGGGACTCCGGCAGCCGCAGCGCCTTGCCGACCGAGCTGAAGATCTCCTCGGCGCGCGCCAGGTGCTCCTCCCGGGCATGCGAGCCGCCGGAGATGACGCTCATCCCCTCGTCCACCAGCACCGGCGTGTTGGGCATCACCCGGACCACCGGGGTGCCGGCCGCCAGCCGCTCCTCGAACCAGGCGGTGGGGACGCCGGCCGCCGCCGAGATCACCAGCCGGTCCGGGCTGATGTGCGGGGCCAGCTCCTCCAGCAGGGTGCCCATGTCCTGCGGCTTGACCGCGAGGATCAGGGTGTCGGCCAGCTTGGCGGCCTCGGCGTTGGAGACGGCCACCACGCCGTAGCGGTCGGTGAGTTCGGCCGCGCGCTCGGGCCGACGGGCGGTCACCAGGACGTCCGACGGGGCCTTGCCGGCCCGCAGCAGACCGGAGAGCAGGGCCTCGCCGATCTTGCCGGTGCCCAGGAAGGCGATCTTCTGTCCGTGTGCTGCGCTGCTGCCCATGGTCCGCTCCTAGCCTCGGTACTGCGGCCATCCTCGCACCGCTCGGCGGCGCCCGGCGGGACCGTCCGGTCCGTGGTCGGCGGGCTCGGGGAGGCCGTCGTACGGCTGGCTGTGCGGCGGCGGGCGGGGCCGCTGCCCGGCAGCCGCCAAGGCCGTTGCCCCTAGGGTGAAAACTCGGGGGTTTCCCCTATGGCCTCCACGCCCGGGCAGGCGCACCGTGGAGCCATGGCACACGACGGAATGTCCCGACGAGAGAACCGGCAACTCGCCGTCGCCTCCGCGACGGTGGGCCCGTGGCGGACGGCCGCGGGAGTCGGTGCGGTGGTGGGGGCGACGGCCCTGGGGATCGAGGCGATCTCCGGCGACTGGTCGCTGAGCATGCTGGCCGAACCGGCCGGCTGGGGCCTGTTCTTCTTCTTCCTGGTCGGCTGGGCGGGCAACCAGCTGCGCGGGGACGGCGGCGACCGTCGGCTGAAGCGGTGGGCGCGGGAACACCCGTGGCAATCGGCGCTCCCGGCAGCCGGCGGGCTGCTGGTGCTGAACACGGTGGCCCAGATGCTCCTCGGCGACGAGGGCCTGTTCGGCGCGCTCCTCGTGTCGCTCATCCCGGCCGCCGTACTGATGTCGGTCGCCGGGGTGGTACACGGGGTGAAGCAGGCCCGCGGCAAGGGCTGACGGCGCATTTCCGGACAAGCGGCGGTGAACCACCCGGCCCCGCACACCGGTTCACCACAAGGTGTGCCCCCGATCAACGGATCGTCACACCCCGTCGGCATACTGGCGCGATGCCAATCGCCGAAGATCCGGAACCGCGCCCCTCGCAGGGCGGTGAGCCGGGCGGGTCCGACCCGTCCGGAGCGGGCGGGAAGGACCCGTTCGCAGACCTCGTGCTGGACGAGGAGTTCGTGCGCTCCGCCACCGTCAAGGAGCAGTCCGGCCGCACCCGGATGCTGGCCGCCCGCTGGAAGCACACCCCGCCGGTCGACCCGGGCGGCCGCCGCTCGGTCAACGACGGTCCGGCGACGCCCAAACGCCGGTTCGGGCGCAGGCCGGAGCTGCGGGTGGTCGACCCCTGGGGCAACCCGCGCCCGGCCAGGCGCCGGGGCGGTTGGTGGCGCACCCCGCTGGTGGTGCTGCTGGTCGTGGCGGGACTGCTCGCCTCGCTGAACGTCAACGCGGTCAGCAACTGGGTCTCCGGCCTGCGCTCCTCGAAGGCCGACGCGCCCGTCCCCGTGGTCGCCCCGGAGACGGCCCGGCCGACAACGGCTCCGCCGGACACTCCGGACGACCAGCCGACCGTCGACCACCCCTGGAAGGCCTCCCCGGCCGCGGGCTGGCCGACCGGCACGGAGGCGATGGTCCTGCCCGAGGCCAAGGCCACCGGGGTGTTCTCGGCCGACGAGGTCGCCGCCCAGCTCCAGCAGGTCAAGGACTACCTGGCGGCCGCCAACCTCGACCCCAAGGTGATCGCGGGTGCCCGTCCGGACGCCGCGCTGGCGATGCTCGACCACGAGGACCGCAAGGACGCGGCCGACGCCCTCGACCACCCGGGCAAGGACCACGACCCGCTGAGCTGGTTCTCCCGCTTCGACCCGCGCGAGGCGGTCCTGGTCGGCGACGCGGTCAAGGTCCAGGGCCGGCTCAGCTACGAGGGGGACGGTGACGGCGGCGTGCTGATCCACACCGACTTCACCTTCGTCTACCCGTTGCAGCCCGGCCCCGACGCCCGGAAGCTGGCCGAGGACCGCCCGGCCCCGTCCGCCACCCCGTCGGCGCCGCAGGGCGGCTCCGCCCGACCGGTGGGCCTGGTCGAGCCGGCCGCCGCCAGCTCCGGTGACACCTGGACGACCCGGACGATCGTGCGCAGGGTCGGTGACTACCGCTTCTACGATCCGGACCGGCACCAGGTCGACGCGAAGAAGATCGTCCTGGGGAAGGCCATGTCCGACGTGGGCAACAACGCCTGCTCCGTGTACGACGGCTTCGTGCATCCGCAGTTCCGCCAGTTCGCCCGGCCCCACCCCGAGCAGACCGGCCCGACCACGGATCCGTACGACCGCAGCCACGACCTGGCGCCGAGCGGCCAGTGCGGCACGACCAGCCGCGAGTGAGAATCAGCGCTTGCGCTTCGCGCCGGGTCGGCCGCTGCGGCCGGTCCGGCGCTTGCCGTACCGCTCGACGGCCCGCTCGTGGGCGGCCCGCTTGACGCCCTCGCCGGGGGCCTCGACCAGGCTGCGGGCGAAGTAGGCGGCCAGGCTGCCGGCCCCGCCGATCAGCCAGACGGCGCCGAGCGACCGGTCCTCGGCCATCCAGCCGGTCAGCTGGTCCTTGCCCTCGGTGAGCACCTTCCAGGTGCGCCGGACGGACATCATCGAGCAGACCGCGATCGCGGCGGTCAGCAGCCCGTTCAGGAAGCCGCCGTTGTCGGAGAGCGCGACGCCCTCGACGCCGAAGCGCAGCACCAGCGCGGCGGCCGCGGTGGCGACCAGGGCGCCGATCGAGACGCCGACCCGGCGCGGCCAGTAGCCGTTGTCCCGGTTGACCCAGGTGGTGCCGAAGAAACGGATCGGCTCCGGCTCGGGGGCACCGGCGGGCTTGGGGGCGGGGGTGGGGGGCTGCTCGCTCACGACGTCGATTATCACCCGAGCGACAGTTGTGACACTGCGCCCGGAGGGCGACGACGGAGGAGCCGTCCCGGACGCCGGGGCGGCTCCTCCTGATGGTGATCGGGCTCAGCCGAGCTTGCTGACGTCCCGGACGGCGCCCTTGTCGGCCGAGGTGGCCATCGCCGCGTAGGCCCGCAGCGCCTGGCTGACCTGGCGGTCGCGGTTCTTCGGCCGGTAGCCGTGCCCGGCCTCCAGGGCGCGGCGGCGCTCGGCGAGGACCTCGGCCGGCACCTCCAGGGAGATCGTCCGCCCCGGGATGTCGATGGCGATGGTGTCACCGTCCTCGACCAGGGCGATGGTGCCGCCGGAGGCGGCCTCCGGGGAGGCGTGGCCGATGGACAGGCCCGAGGTGCCGCCGGAGAAGCGGCCGTCGGTGATCAGCGCGCAGGCCTTGCCGAGGCCGCGGCCCTTGAGGAAGGAGGTCGGGTAGAGCATCTCCTGCATGCCCGGGCCGCCCTTGGGGCCCTCGTAGCGGATGACGACGACGTCGCCCTCCTTGATCCGCTTGGCGAGGATCGCCTCGACCGCGTCCTCCTGGGACTCGCAGACCACCGCCGGGCCGCTGAAGGTCCAGATCGACTCGTCGACGCCGGCGGTCTTCACGATGCAGCCGTCCTCGGCGAGGTTGCCGTACAGCACGGCCAGGCCGCCCTCGACCGAGTAGGCGTGCTCGACGCTGCGGATGCAGCCCCTGGCAGCGTCGGTGTCCAGCGACTCCCAGCGCTCGGACTGCGAGAAGGCCTCGGCGGAGCGCTTGCAGCCGGGGGCGGCGTGCCACAGCTCGACGGCCTCGGCGGAGGGGGAGCCGCCGCGCACGTCCCAGGTCTTGAGCCACTCGGCGAGCGAGTCGGAGTGGACGGTGTGGACGTCCTCGTTGAGCAGGCCGCCCCGGTACAGCTCGCCGAGGATGGCCGGGATGCCGCCGGCCCGGTGCACGTCCTCCATGTAGTACGAGCCGTTGGGCGCGACCTTGGAGAGGCAGGGCACCTTGCGGGAGATCGCGTCGATGGCCCGCATGTCGAAGTCCAGCTCGGCCTCCTGGGCGGCGGCGAGCAGGTGGAGGATGGTGTTGGTCGAGCCGCCCATGGCGATGTCCAGGGCCATGGCGTTCTCGAAGGCGGCGCGGTTCGCGATCGCGCGCGGCAGCACCGAGTCGTCGTCCTGGCCGTAGTGGCGGTTGGCGATCTCGACGACCGTCCGCCCGGCCTTCTCGTACAGGGCCCGGCGGGCGGTGTGGGTGGCGAGCACCGAGCCGTTGCCGGGCAGCGAGAGGCCGATCGCCTCGGTGAGGCAGTTCATCGAGTTGGCGGTGAACATGCCGGAGCAGGAGCCGCAGGTGGGGCAGGCGTTCTCCTCGATGATCGCGATGTCCTCGTCGGAGACGTTCTCGTTGACCGCCTGGGAGATCGCGTCGATCAGGTCCAGCTTGCGCACGGTGCCGTCGACCAGGGTGGCCTTGCCGGCCTCCATCGGGCCGCCGGAGACGAAGACGGTCGGGATGTTGAGGCGCAGCGCGGCCATCAGCATGCCGGGGGTGATCTTGTCGCAGTTGGAGATGCAGATCAGCGCGTCGGCGCAGTGCGCGTTGACCATGTACTCGACCGAGTCGGCGATCAGGTCGCGCGAGGGCAGCGAGTAGAGCATGCCGGCGTGGCCCATCGCGATGCCGTCGTCCACGGCGATGGTGTTGAACTCGCGCGGGATGCCGCCCGCCTGCTTGATCGCCTCGGAGACGATCCGGCCGACCGGCTGGAGGTGGGTATGGCCGGGGACGAACTCGGTGAAGGAGTTGGCGACCGCGATGATCGGCTTGCCGAAGTCCTCGCGGGCTACGCCGGCGGCCCGGAGAAGCGCCCGGGCGCCTGCCATGTTGCGACCGTGGGTGACCGTACGGGACCTCAGCTCGGGCACTGTGCTCCACTCCTTCGGGGCTGTCGCCGGCACCCCGCCGGTGAGGAGGGTGCGGGGGCCGTGTGGCTTACGAGCCTACGCCCGCCGTCCGGCCGGCGGACGGTCCGTCCGCGATGCGGGCAGTCCGCGGGGCCGGCGGGTCAGCCCCGCCTGACGGCGACGGTGACGTCCAGGGTGAAGGGCTCGACCACCACGCCGTCCGGGAATTCGGCGAGCATGGCCTCCCGTTCGGCGGCCAGCACGGGCGCGCGCTCCTCGGGGCCGAGCGAGGCCAGGTAGGAGCGGGAGGTGAGGTCGGTGAGCACGTGCTCGACGGTGATCCGCCGCTCCCAGTGCAGCACCGCCCGTTCGACGGCGAGGCCGGCCGGGGCGAAGTGGCTGGTGTGGGCGCTGATGCCGCCGTAGCCGCGGTAGCGGTCGGGGAGGGCGGCGGCCATCCGCTCGGCCCGGGCCCGGACCCACGGCACGGTCTCGTCCTGCACGTTCCACCAGGTGGCGACGGCCCCGCCCGGCCGCAGCACCCGGATCGCCTCGGGGACGGACCGCTCGGGGCGGGTCCAGTGGAAGGCCTGGGCGTAGGTGACCAGGTCGGCGGACCCGTCGTGGAACGGCAGGTCGTCGCCGCCGCCGCGGACCAGCGGCAGGGTGGGCGAGGAGAGCAGGAACTGGGCGGCCATGCCGTCGCTGGGCTCGACCGCGACGACGTCCGCGCCCCGGGCGGCCAGCAGCCGGGTGGCGATGCCGGTACCCGCGCCGACGTCCAGGACCCTGGCTCCCTTGAGGCTCCGGCCCCAGAGCCGCTCCACCGTGTCGAGCAGCTCGTCGGGGTAGCGCGGCCGACCCCGGTCGTACTCGGCGGCGACCGCGCCGAAGCTGACCGCGAGCTCTCCGTGGTTCGGACTCCGCGTCATCTCTCTCCCGCCGTACGGCAGTTCGCATTCGCGCCCCCGATGGGCCCGGCGTTCAGCGTACGCGCGAGGGGGTGGCCAGGTGCAAGCGGGTGAAGGCCAGGGCCTCGGCCAGATCGGCCTCGCGTTCGGCGGGGGACGCGGCGCGGCGGGTGTTGACCTCCAGCACCACGTGGCCGTCGAAGCCGGTGCGGGCGAGGTGCTCCAGGAACTCGGCGCAGGGCTGCTTGCCCCGGCCCGGGATCAGGTGCTCGTCCTTGCCGGAGCCGCTGCCGTCGGCCAGGTGGACGTGGGCGAGCCGGTCGCCCATCCGCTCGGCCATGGCGAAGGCGTCGATCCGGGAGGTGGCGACGTGCGAGAGGTCGATGGTGAAGTGCCGGTAGTCCTCGTCGGTGACGTCCCAGCCGGGCGAGTAGGCCAGCACCTCGCGGTCGCGGTAGCGCCACGGGTACATGTTCTCGACGGCGAAGCGGACGTCGGTCTCGCCCGCCATCCGGCTGATGCCCTCGACGAACTCCCGGGCGTACTGCCGCTGCCAGCGGAACGGCGGGTGGACGACCACGGCGCTCGCGCCGAGCTTCTCGGCGGCCGCCCGGGCCCGGACCAGCTTGGTCCACGGGTCCGTGGTCCACACCCGCTGGGTGATCAGCAGGCAGGGCGCGTGCACGGCCAGGATCGGCAGCTGGTGGGCGTCGGAGAGCCGGCGCAGAGCCTCCAGGTCCTGGCTGACCGGGTCGTTCCAGACCATCACCTCGACCCCGTCGTAGCCGAGCTTGGCGGCCAGCTCGAAGGCGACGGCGGTGCTCGCCGGGTACACCGAGGCGGTGGACAGCACCACCTTGGTGTCCGGGATGTGCAGGGCCGGGTGCTGGGGCAGCACCAGCCGGTCGGTGGTGCGCAGCAGCGGCGGACGGGCGGCGTCGCGCTTGGCGGCCTTGACCGAGCGGACGGACTGGACGGCGGCCTTGGCGGCGCCGGCGGCCCGGGCGGTACGGGTCTCCTTGGGCGGCTGGCGGGGGTGCTCGGGCTTCTTCGCGGTCGTCGCGGCGGACTTGCGCGCGGACCTGCCGGCGGTGGGGGCCGCCGCCTTCTTGACGGCCTTCTTGGCGGTGCGCTGGGCCGCCTTCACAGCCTTCACGGCCTTGGTGGCCTTGGTGGCTTTGGTGGTGGCCTTGGTGTCCCGTTCCGCGGTGGCGTCGTTGCCCGCCTTGCCGAGCGCCCCCTTGCCGAGCGCCCCCTTGCCGAGCGCCGCCTTGCCGAGGCGACCGCGCGGGCCCACCGACCGCGGCTGCCCGTCCGCTCCGGGAGCGCGGCCCTCCTGCGTTCCGTCCTCGCCCGCTGGTTGCACCACGGGAGACAGCGTAAGCGGAGCACGCGCCGAACGGGACGGGACGCCCGGCGGAGTGACCATCGGCACGCCGGGCGGCCGCGCCACGAGGGGAGGCGGCGCCTACGGGGGTGAGCCGCGCCTACGGGGTGAGCGCGGGCCGGCGCTCGGTGGAGCTGCTGTCCATGGAGTCCAGCTGGCGCAGGATGATGCCCTCGCGCAGCGCCCAGGGGCAGACGTCCAGTTCCTCCAGGCCGAACAGGTCCATCGCGGCGTCGGCGACCAGCGCCCCGGCCAGCAGCTGCTTGGCCCGGCCCTCCGAGACGCCGGGGATCTGCGCGCGCTCGGCGACGGTCATCGTGGACAGTCGCGGCAGCCAGGCGGACAGCCCGCTGCGGGTGAGCCGGCGGTCGGCGTACGGGCCGGCGTCGGCGGGGGCGGCGCCGGTCATCCGGGCCAGCTGCCTGAAGGTCTTGGAGGTGGCGACGGCGTGCTGCGGCGGCCCGAGCCGGGAGATCTCGCCGACCACGTGGGCGATCTCGGCCCGGATGTGCCGTCTCAGCTCGCGCAGCCCGTCCGGGTCGGCGACGTCCCCGGGCAGCCAGCGGGCGGTCAGCCGCCCGGCGCCCAGCGGCAGCGAGCAGGCGACGTCCGGCTGCTCGTCCAGGCCGCAGGCGATCTCCAGCGAGCCTCCGCCGATGTCCAGGTTGAGCAGTCGGCCCGAGGACCAGCCGAACCAGCGGCGGACGGCCAGGAAGGTGAGCCGGGCCTCGTCCTGCCCGGAGAGCACCCGCAGTTCGACCCCGGTCTCGTCGGCGACCCGGCGCAGCACCTGCTCGCCGTTGGCGGCCTCGCGCACGGCGGAGGTGGCGAACGGCAGGATGTCGACCACGCCCTTGTCCTCGGCGACCCGCAGCGAGGAGGCGACATGCCCGATCAGCCGCTCGACCCCGGCCTCGCCTATCGCGCCGGACTCGTCGAGCAGCTCGGCCAGGCGCAGCTCGGCCTTGTGCGAGTAGGCGGCGAGCGGGGCGGCACCCGGATGGGCGTCCACCACGAGGAAGTGGACGGTGTTGGAACCTACGTCGAGCACACCGAGTCGCATAACTCTCCACGCTACGCGATTCGGGCGGCGAGGAGATCGGTTGTGACGGTATTCGCGCTGGTCTCGGTCGTCCCCGTGCGTTCCCGACCGTTCCGGGTGCGATCCGCGGCCGTCGCCCGCTGACCGTCGTTCAGTGGCCGCGGGGCCCGGTCCGGCGCTCGGTGCGGCAGTTGGCGTCGACCCAGCGGCGGGCCGGGCCCGGGGTGTCGGTGATCAGGCCGTCGGCGTCCCGGGCGGTCATCAGCTGCCAGGCCTCCTCACCGTCCAGCGTCCAGACGTAGACCTCGCGCCCGGCCTTGCGCTCGGCGGCGATCCGGGACGCGGTGGCCAGTCCGGTGTCCAGGGCGATCCCGTTCAGCTTCAGGCCCTTCGGGTCCTCGGCGATCCCGCCGCTCTGGATCAGCACCACCGGCAGGGCGGGCGCCACGGCGTGGGCCTGGCGCAGGTGGTCGACCGAGAAGGAGTAGAGGACGACGTGCGCCTTGCTGCCGGCCGCGATCCGGGCGATCCGGGCGACGTCCTCGGGGCGCTGCCACTTGATCTCCATCAGCAGCGTGGCGCTGCTGCCGGAGAGCCGCTCGAGCAGTTCCTCCAGGGTCGGGACGGACTGGGCCGGGCCCGGGCCGACGGTCACCCGCAGGGCGGCGACCTGGGCCGCGGTCAGGTCGGCGACGGCACCCTTGCCGTTGGTGGTGCGGTCCACGGTCGGGTCGTGCATCAGCACCGGGACGCCGTCCCGGGTGGTCTGGACGTCGGTCTCCAGCCAGTCGGCGCCCTGGTCGAGGGCGGTCTCGAAGGAGGCCATGGTGTTCTCGGGGGCGTTGAACGGCGCTCCCCGGTGGCCGATCACCACCGGGGACGCGCACACCGCCGGTGCGACGGCCGAACGGGCCTGCAGCGCGGGGCCGCCGCCCGCGGCACAACCGGCGGCCAGGACCGCGAGCGCGGCGAGGGCGGCCGTGCGGGCGGCGCGGGGCGGGGCGGTCACGGCTCGGTGCTCCAGCTGCTGCTTCGGTGGCTCGGGTCGCTCAGGTCGCTCGGGCGGCTCGGGTCGCTCGGGTCCTGGGCTCGCGTGGTTCGTGGTCATCTGACCGTTCGGACAGCGCCGCGGCGGTTTCCGGTTCCCGGGGCCGCCGCGGCCGAGGTCGGATCAGAGCAGACCGTCCCACAACTGTTCCACGATGACAGCCCACCAGTTCTCCGGATCGCCGTAGACCGTACCGTCCAGCTCCGCCAGCCCCCGCTGCAGGGCGTCCACCGCCGCGCCCGCGGCCGCCGGGTCCAGCCCGCGCAGGGTGGGCCACCAGCCGGCGAACAGCTCCAGGCAGCGGACGAAGGCGCGCAGGTCGGCGTTGCAGTGGCGGGCCGTCCCGTAGTCCGGGTCGACTGCCCGGACGGCGCCCGGCCCGGTGTCCAGGGTGATCAGCGCCCAGCCGTCCGTGCCCAGCACCAGCTGCCCGGCGAGGGCCGACCGCTCCCGTTCGGCCACCCGGGTGCCGCGGCCGAGCGCCGCGAGGTGCGGGGCGAGCGGCGGCAGGACGGTGCCCGGGCGGGAGCCGTCCGCGATCGCCTCCGCCCCCGGGTGGTGCAGCGCGAAGAAACCGTCCACCGCCTTCGGCACGCCGACGGACAGCAGCAGCGCGGCCGCGTCCCCGGGCAGTTCCGCGCGCGCCGTGTCCGCCGGACCGAAGCGCTGCACGCCCGCCGTGCCGAAGCGCCGGACCAGCCGCTCCGCCAGGGCGGCGTCCGACTCCCCCGGCAGCGGCGGCACCGCGCGGGGGAACGGCACCCGGTTACGGCCCGGACCGTCCGGCGGGGCGGGCAACTGCCGTACGGCGGCCGCCCGGTGGTCCGAGCGCGGCCCGTAGGGAAGCTCGAACTCCAGCCGCGCGTGAGGCAGTTCGGCGGCCAGCGCGTACGACCAGTAGCCGCCGGGCAGCGCGCTCAGCCGCAGGTCGGTCCGCACCGCCAGCACGTCCTCGGCCGGGATGCCCTGCTCGCGCAGCCACCACCAGCCGCGCAGCGCCGGGTGCGGCAGCCCCGCGGCGGAACGCAGCGCCAGCGCGTGGGTCGCGCCCGTGCCGTCCCGGTACGTCAGCTCGGCCCGGGCGCCCCGGCCGGTGACCGGCGGCCCGGTCGGGTCGTAGCCGCCCGCGCCCACGAAGTCCCGGTAGAGACCGACCACTTCGTCCACCGGTACCGAGGGCCACACCGTGAACCGCCCGCTCTCCCGGTCCACCACCGCACACGCGGCCCCCACCTCCCCCGGCGCCCGCCGCTCCCCGGTGCGCGGGTCGACCTCCACCCGCGGCGGCTCCGCCCAGACCACCCACCCGAGCTCGAACTCGTGCGCACACACCCGGCGCACCGCCCCGGCCCCCTGCGGCAGATCCCCGTTGATCCACCGGTGCCCCGCCTCCACCGCCTGCGCGCGCGAGATCATTCGCCCACCCCCGTCAACACCCACTCCGACCCCAACATCATCCAGCCCCCGCGGTCAGTTCGAACCGGTCACCGCGATGTCGCACTTCGCGGCACCGCTCCGCGCGATCCGCTCAGGCCTCGGCGACCTCCTGTTCCGTGAACTCGGCCGCCCGCCGCATGCCGAGCGGGGCGGACCGGATCTCGTAGCCGATCAGCTGGCTCGCGCCGTCATCAGGTCCAGGGGGCGGCCCTCCGGGGAGAGGGCGATGGCCCAGAGGCCCTGGGTGGCCGGGTGGAGGGGGCTGGGGCTGTGGCGGGCGAGTTGGTGGTCGAGGTAGGTGACGGTGTCCCGGTGGTTGACGGCGTTCCAGGCGTGGGGGCGGCCGTAGGCGTCGAGGGTGAGGAGGACGGCCTGGGCCCCGTGGCCGGCCCGGCGGAGTTCGCCGGCGAGGCGGGTGAAGGCCTGGCCGCCGTCACCGAGGTCGCGGAAGGGGGCGCCGAGTTCGCGTTCCGCACGGTCGCGGCCGCCGCGTTCGCCGGCGTCGCCCTCGGTGGGGATGCGCGGGGCCGCGCAGGTGGGGCGGCCGGTGTAGGTGTCGACGGCGGAGAGCGCGATCTCCAGGCTGTTGTTGGCCCGGCCTGGTTCGCGGTAGCCGCCCGCGTTGACGGCTTCCGGCCAACCGCCGGCCGCCGGGTCGGGGTGGCGGACGGGCAGGCCGTCCTCGTCGCGCGGCACCCGGCGTTCGAGTTCGGCCTGGTGCTCGGGGTCGACCGGGCCGAGACCGCCGGGCAGCCCGTATGGGCGACTGTCGGCGATGGTGCGCAGCCGGAGTTCCGGACCTTCGGCGAGCGGGCCGCGCCGGGCCCGCAGGGCGAGCTGGAGGGCCATGGCGTGGGCGGTGGCGACCGGGACGGCGCCCCAGGCGAGGGCCGGGTCGGCGAGGGCGGCGGCGGTGTCCCGGCGGCGGCCGTCGGCGGGGTGCGGCTCGGGTCGGCCGATGACGGGGGTGGTGCCGACGATCGGCGGCTCGACCGGGGCCGGGACCGGGGTCGGGGCCGGGGTGGCCGGGCCGGGGGCGACGCCCGCCGGGGTGCGCGGCGCGCCCGGTCGGAGCTCGCTGCCGGGCTGGGGCCCGCCGGCCACGGGAGCGCCGACGACCGGGGAGGCGGCGCCGGGCGCGCCCGTGGCAGTACCGCTGCCGCCGCCGATGCCGCTGCCGAAGGGCGCGGCCACGTGCGCCGGGGAGCCGCCACCGACCGCCAGGGGGCCGGGTCCGACGGCGCCCACGGTGCCGGTCCCCGGATATCCGCCCGAGTACGCCGGTGTCCCGAACTGCCCGGACACGCCGACCACTCCGACCGGCCGGACGACCGGCGAGGCATCCGCGGCCGGGGTGTACCCGGGCCCGTACGAGGGACCGCCGCCGGACGGCGGCGCGGCGGGCGCGGGCGGCGCGCTCACCGAGTCGGTCCGTACGGTCACCGGCACGCTGCCGCCCCCGCCGCCCCCGTGGTGGCTGGGCGCCTGGAGCGGGTAGTCCCCGTCGGACCAGCTCGCCGTCACCGGACCGCCGCCCTGGTGCGCGGTCACCCGTACCGACGGCCCGTCGTCCCGCGCGGGCGGCGACCAGTCGGTGGCGGCCGTCACGGCCCGGTGCGAGCCGCTGTACGGGGCGTCCGAGGTCGTGGCCGGCGCGGCGGCGACCACCGGATCGGCCGCCGGGGCCGCGGACGGAGCGGCGGAGGAGAGCGTGGACGGAACCGCCGAGGGGTCCAGGGCGGAATCCACGGCGGGGAGCGAGGCGGGGACGACGGACGGGGCCGCCGTCGGGTCCACCGGCGGCACCACGGCCGACGCCGTCACCGCACCCGGCACCTTGGGATCGACCGCGGCCTCGCGCGGGTCGGTGAGGTCGGCGAGCGACAGCCCGTGCAGTTCCTTGCCCTGCTGGTCGGTGAGCACCGGCTGCCCGTGCTCGTCCAGCCGGACGGCCAGGTCGGCCACCCCGACCACCGGCCTGCCGTCCGGCCCGGTGACGACGAGCAGCCCGGCGGCGTCGGCCACCGGGGTGCCGTCGGAGCGCAGGATGACCGGCTTGCCGTCGGGGCCGAGAACGGGCTGTCCGTGCTCGTCGAGCTTGACGCCGAGCCCGGGCACGCCGACCAGGGGCTTGCCGTCCTGCCCGGAGAGGACGACCAGTCCGGTGCCGTCCCTGCCGAGCACGCCGGGCTCGCCGAGGGCGGCGGGCAGTCCGGCGGAGAGCGGGTCGAAGCCGCCCTTGGTGCGGTAGGAGGCGGTGGTGACGCCGGTGCCGGACGCGGTGCCGAGCCGCAGCAGGGCGACGGCGGCCGGCTCCTTGAGCGCGGCGGCCAGGGCGTCCTTCATGCCGCGGCCGAGTTCGGCGAGCAGGCCGGCGATCTTCAGCGCGGCGGTCTCCGCCGCGACGGCCTCGACCCCTGCGGCGACCTGGGTGGTGGCGGCGTTCTTCACCCCGCCCGCGAAGCCGGCGACGGACTTCTCCAGCCCGCCGAAGACCCCGGTCTGCCCGGTCTGCCCGGCGTTCGCGGCGACCACTGCCGCGGTCTGCTGGACCTCGGCGGCCTGCTCCCGGGTCTGCTTGAGCTCGGCGGCCAGGTTCTGCAGGGTGGCGATGATCTCGGCCTTGCAGCCGTCGACGGCCCGGGCGGCGGCGTCGAAGGCGGTGGCGACCAGCCCGACGGCGGTGTGCGCGTCCTGGAGGTGGCCCTTGCCGCCGTCGCTGTACGTCCGCCAGTACGCCGTGAAGGCGTCGACGGCGTGGCCGGAGTTGTCGGCGGCCACCCGCTGGACGGACTCCCCGCCGCGGCGGGTGATCCGGTCGGCCTCGGCGGCGAACTCCCGCCAGTGCGCGGCCGCTTTGCGCAGGGCCTCCTCGTCGGCCTGCGGCCACGGGTGGCCGGTCCTGGCCAGGAGCGGGACCAGTTCCTCGGGCAGTTTCCGGGACACGCGCTTCTCCCCCTTCGAGCCGGGCCGTTCAGACCGACATGTCCTGGGGGACGGCCGGTGCCGCCCCCGGGGTTGCCCCGGTGCCCGAATACACCGCCGGGCGGGCGACTGACCCCGGCGTGCCGGCCGTGGGGGCCGGCGTCCCGCAGAAGCCGTCCGCCGTCGAGGTGTCGGTGTCCGTGGTCCGTTCCGCCATCGTGTGCAGTCCGGCGCCGACCTGCCCGACCTGTCCGGCCAACGCCCGGAGCCCGCCGAGGAGTTCACCGTGCGCCGGGCCGTACACGGCGGCGAGGGCGCTGCCCGGCTGGTCCGCGCCCCAGGGCGCGCCGAGCGCGGCGAGGCCCTGCTCCAGGGTGCTCACGGCCTTGCCGAGTTCACGCCCGAGCTTCTCGAACTCCCGCCCCTCGCCGTGCAGTTCCCACGGTTTGAGGACGAACCCGCCGCTCCCGCCGTCGGCCGCCCCGGTGCTGCCGCCTGCCATCCCCGTACCTCCCCGTAGCGGACTGGCCGCCATCCTAGGCACCCGCCCGGCCCGGCCCGCACGGACAGCCGGACCTCTTCACCCCGCCTTCACTCCGCCCGAAGCCCACCCGGCGCCAGCCCCGCACCGCCCACGACCGCGCCAACCGGCCCGTACGCCCCCGCGAAGCTCTACCCTTGCCGGGTGGCACCAGCAGAAACGTCCAAGAAGAAGGCCAAGGCGAAGCCCGTGGCCTCCCCCGCCCCCGTCGACCTCGCGATGCCGACCCTGCGCCGCGAGATCCCGCGCGACGAGGTCCCGCTCGACTTCCCCCGTGCCTGGGTCGAGTTCGCCGACCCCGCCGACGACGAGCAGGTCTTCCGCTGCGACCTCACCTGGCTGACCTCCCGCTGGTCCTGCGTCTTCGGCCAGGGCTGCCACGGCATCCGCGAGGGCCGCGGCGAGTCGGACGGCTGCTGCACGCTGGGCGCCCACTACTCGGACGAGGACGACGAGAAGCGCGTCCTGGGCCACGCGGCGCGGCTGACCCCCGAGCTGTGGGAGAACTTCGCCGAGGGCACCGACGCCAAGGGCCGGATCAGGTCCGACGGCGGCGTCACCATGCTGGACGAGGACGGCGACCGCCAGACCCGCCGGGTCAACGGCGCCTGCATCTTCGTGAACAGCCCCGGCTTCGCGGGCGGCGCCGGCTGCGCCCTGCACGCGCTCGCCCTCAAGGAGGGCCGGGAGCCGCTGGAGACCAAGCCGGACGTCTGCTGGCAGCTGCCGATCCGCCGCACCTACGACTGGATCGACCGCCCCGACGACACCCGCTACCTCCAGGTCTCGATCGGCGAGTACGACCGCCGCGGCTGGGGCCCGGGCGGCCACGACCTGCACTGGTGGTGCACCGGTGCCCCGGCCGCCCACCAGGGCGCCGAGCCGGTGTACGTCAGCTACCGCCCCGAGCTCACCGAGCTGATGGGCAGGAAGGCGTACGAGGTGCTGGCCCGGCTGTGCGAGGAGCGGATCGCCACCAAGGGTGACCGGAAGGTGGCCCCGCACCCGGCGGACCCCGCCGGGAAGAAGAAGTAGCGGTCCACTCGTCGGTACCGGCCCACCTGCCGGTACCGGCCTCCTTGTCGGCCTACTTGTCGATGTCCCCGACCACGAAGAACATCGACCCGAGGATCGCCACCATGTCCGCCACCAGCGTGCCCGGCAGCAGTTCGGTCAGCGCCTGGATGTTGTTGAAGGACGCCGAGCGCAGCTTGAGCCGCCACGGCGTCTTGTCGCCGCGCGAGACCAGGTAGTAGCCGTTGATCCCGAGCGGGTTCTCGGTCCACGCGTAGGTGCTCCCCTCGGGTGCCTTGAGCACCTTGGGCAGCCTCTGGTTGACCGGGCCGGGCGGCAGGGTGGCGAGCTTGTCGAGGCAGGCGTCGGCGAGGTCCAGCGCGTTGAGGGTCTGCTCCAGCAGGCACTCGAAGCGGGCCAGGCAGTCGCCCTCCTCGCGGGTGACCACGGTGAGCACCTGTCGCAGCTCCTCGGAGCCGTACGCGAGGTAGGGCTCGTCGCGGCGCAGGTCGAGGTCGAGGCCGCTGGCCCGGGCGATCGGGCCGCTGACCCCGTACGCCTCGGCCTGGGCCCTGGTGAGGACGCCGACGCCGGCGGTGCGGGCGCGGAAGATCTCGTTGCCGAGGACGAGGTCCTCGAAGACGGGCATCTGGGAGCGGACCGTGGCGACGGCGGTGCGGACCCGGCCGAGCCAGCCGGCCGGGAGGTCCTCCTTGAGGCCGCCGACCCGGTTGAACATGTAGTGCATCCGCCCGCCGGAGGCCTCCTCCAGCACGTGCTGGAGGTCCTCGCGGCCGGTGAAGGCGTGGAAGATCGGGGTGATCCCGCCCAGTTCGAGCGGGTAGGAGCCGAGGAACATCAGGTGGTTGAGCACCCGGTTGAGCTCGGCGAGCAGGGTGCGGATCCACACCGCCCGCTCGGGTACCTCCATGCCGAGCATCCGCTCGACGCCGAGCACGACGCCGAGCTCGTTGGAGAAGGCGGAGAGCCAGTCGTGCCGGTTGGCCAGCATGATGATCTGCCGGTAGTCGCGGGCCTCGAACAGCTTCTCCGCGCCCCGGTGCATGTAGCCGATCACCGGCTCGGCGGTGACGATCCGCTCGCCGTCGAGCAGCAGGCGCAGCCGCAGCACTCCGTGGGTGGCCGGGTGCTGCGGGCCGATGTTGAGCACCATGTCGGTGGTGCCCGCCTCGCCGGTGAAGTTCTCGGCTCCCGCCCCGATGCCGACCGTGGTCTCCCTCATGACCCCAGAGTGTGCCATCCCGGCAGCACACCGAGGCTCTGAGCCCTCTCGAAAACGTCAAGGGGCGGCATGCGGACGGCCTGCAGGACCCACCCGAAGCCGCCCAGCCCCGCCGGGTCGGTGAGCTCGGCCCCCTCCCCCGCGCCGCCCAGCGCCCGCAGGTACGCCGCGGGGTCGGTGGAGGCGAGCGTTAGCGGCGGGCGCCCGCCGCTGACCCCGAGCGCGCGCAGGGCCTCGCGCTGGGTCGTCCACAGGCTGTGGAGACCGGGCACGGCGATCGCGTCCAGCGCGACGTGGGCGGTCACGTCGCAGGACCCGTCCGGCACCGGGGGCACCTCCCGGCCGTCCCGGAAACCGGTGAAGGTCCCGAACGGGGGCCGCCGCCCCGCCGTGTGCCCGTAGTCGACGGCGACGGCGAGTCCGCGCTCCAGCCCGGCCACGGCCCGCGCCCAGGCGGCGTCCCGGGGCCCGCCGAACTCCACCACCTCCCCGGGCTCCGCGACCGGCCACCAGCGCTCGGCCCAGGCCGCGTCCGCCGCCGAGACCGGCTCGCCGAGGCGCTCCTCGCCGGTCGCCGTGTCCACCTCCCGGTAGCGCAGCACCCCGTCCCCGTCCACCTCCCCGACGTCCAGCGGCACGTTGTCCAGCCACTCGTTGGCGAACAGCAGCCCGGTCACCCCGCGCGGTGGCTCCGCCGTCCACAGGGCTGTGGACGGAAGGCCGTCGGGCCGCCGGGCGAGTTCCACGCCGTACGGGCGCAGCCGGGCGAGCACCTCGCCGGGCAGTTCGGCCAGCACGCCGGTCAGCAGTTCCCCCCGCCCGGCCCCGATGTCGACCAGGGCCAGCTCCTCCGGACGGCCGAGGGCCTCGTCAACCTCCAGCAGCAGCCGGGCCACCGCACGGGCGAACCTGGGCGAGGCGTGCACGGAGGTGCGGAAGTGCCCGGCCGGGCCCTCCAGCCTGCGGTAGAAACCGCCGTCCGGGTCGTACAGGGCCCGTTCCATGGCGGGCGCCCACCGCATCCACGTCATGGGGCGGACGCTACCGGGCATCCGGGGCCCCCTCCCAACCGGAGCCGGGGCGTCTCCGACCTACGGAGTAGGACGGATCGCCCTACCGGCGGACCTGGGCACCTCGCCCGACTGCCTAGGCTGGAGAGGTGCATCGACTCAACGCCTGGCTCCGCCGTCACCCCATGGTGGTCGACGCCGCCTGGGCGTCGATCGTGCTCTTCCTCGGCCTGCTGCCGGACGGTAGCCTCCCCGACACCGGCTGGCGACACGACTCCGTGATCCTGGTCGCGGTGCTGCTGCCGCTGCTGATGGTCTTCCGCCGACGCTTCCCCGACGTCACCGTGGCCGCGGCCGCCGGCGTCGCCGTCGGCCAGGTGGCCGCCGACGTCGACCCGGGCGGCTCCTCCATCGCCTACCTGGTCTTCGCCTACACCGGCGCCGCCTTCGGCCAGAAGTGGACCTCCCGGCTCGCGCTGCTCGCGGGGCTCGCCGCCGGGCCGCTGGTGTTCTGGCGGATGCACCTGGTGAAGACCTCCACGGACCACACCGGGATCTACGTCTCCCGCCCGTACGGCCTGGGCGAGGCGGTGCTGATCACCCTCCTGATGAGCACCCCGTTCATCCTCTGCTGGGCCTGGGGCCGGCTGACCCGGGTGCGCCGCGCCTACCTGACCGAGCTGGAGGACCGCGCGGCCCGGCTGGAGCGCGAGCGGGACGCCCAGTCCAAGGTGGCGGTCGCGGCCGAACGGGCCCGGATCGCCCGCGAGCTGCACGACGTGGTGGCGCACAACGTCTCGGTGATGATCGTCCAGGCCGACGGCGCCGCCTACGTGCTGGACAACTCCCCGGCGCAGGCCAAGGAGGCGCTCGGCACGATCGCCTCGACCGGACGGCAGGCCCTGGTCGAGATGCGCCGCCTGCTGGGCGTGCTGCGCACCGCCGACACCGCCGAGGAGTACGTCCCGCAGCCGGGCGTCGAGGAGCTGCCGGACCTCCTGGAGCAGGTCCGCACGGCCGGACTGGCGGTGGACTACGCGACCTCCGGGCACCCGCGCGAGCTGCCGCGCGGCGTCGAGCTGACGGTCTACCGGATCGTCCAGGAGGCGCTGACCAACGTCCGCAAGCACGGCGGCCCCGACGCCCACGCCCGGGTCGCGGTCGACTTCGGCGAACGCGAGCTGGCCGTCCTGGTGGAGGACGACGGCCGCGGCAGCACCGACGAGCAACTGACCGCCGGCGGTGCGGACGGTCTGGGCCACGGCCTGATCGGCATGCGCGAGCGGGTCGGCATGGTCAGCGGCAGCCTCGACGTGGGGCCCCGCCCCGGTGGCGGCTTCCGGATCCGCGCCGTCCTCCCGCTCAAGGCGGCGCACTAACCCCCCGTCCCCTGTTAGGAGCCACCTTGACCATCCGCGTGATGCTCGTCGACGACCAGGAGCTGCTGCGCACCGGCTTCCGGATGATCCTCCAGTCTCAGGGGGACATCGAGATCGCCGCCGAGGCGGGCGACGGCGCCCGGGCCCTGGAGCTGCTGCGGCACACGCCGGTGGACGTGATCCTGATGGACGTCCGGATGCCGCGCCTGGACGGGGTGCAGGCGACCCGCCGGATCTGCCTGGCCGAGGACGGCAGCCCGCTGCCGAACGCCCCCCACGTGCTCATCCTCACCACCTTCGACCTGGACGAGTACGCCTTCGCCGCGCTGAAGGCCGGGGCCAGCGGCTTCCTGCTCAAGGACGTCCCGCCGACCGAGCTGGTGGCCGCGATCCGCGCGGTGCACGGCGGGGACGCCGTGGTCGCCCCGACCACCACCCGCCGGATGATCGACCGCTTCGCCGAGGTGCTGCCCACCCCGCATAGCGCGCCCGGCTCGGACGTCCTCGGCCCGCTGACCGAGCGCGAGCGGGAGGTGTTCCTGCTGGTGGCCCAGGGGCTGTCGAACGGTGAGATCGCGGCCCGGCTGGTGCTCTCCGAGGCCACCGTGAAGACCCACGTCGGCCGGATCCTGGCCAAGCTGGGGCTGCGCGACCGGGTCCAGGCCGTGGTGCTGGCGTACGAGGCCGGACTGATCCGGGCCGGGGCGGCGGACTGACGCGCCCGTACACTGGGGCGGTACGTCCGGTACCCGCGCGTGGACCGGAACGGTCATTCAGGACAAGGGTGGACATGGGCTCCTCCGACTTCGCCGACTTCGGTGAGTTCGCCCCGCTCGGCGACCAGGCTTTCGGTGATCCCAGCGACCCCGGCAACCGTCCGGCCCGGCTCGCGGTCGGTGTGATCGGCACCGGCCGGGTCGGTCCGGCGCTGGGCGCCGCGCTGCAGCTCGCCGGGCACACCGTGGTCGCCGCCTCCGGGGTGTCCGCCGCCTCCCGGCGCCGCGCCGACGCGCTGCTGCCGGGCGTGCGGATCGTCACCCCGCCGCAGGTCATGGCCGCCGCCGACCTGGTCCTGCTGACCGTTCCGGACGACGCGCTGGCCGACCTGGTGTCCGGGCTGGCCGCCACCGGCGCCGTCCGTCCCGGCCAGCTGCTGGTGCACACCTCCGGCGCGCACGGCGTCGGCATCCTGGAGCCCGCCACCCGGGCCGGGGCGCTGCCGCTGGCCCTGCACCCGGCGATGACCTTCACCGGCACCTCCGTCGACCTGGCCCGGCTGGCCGGCTGCCCGTTCGGCGTGACCGCCCCCGAGGAGCTGCGACCGGTCGCCGAGGCCCTGGTGGTGGAGATGGGCGGCGAGCCCGAGTGGGTGCCCGAGGAGGTCCGCCCGCTCTACCACACCGCCCTCGCCCACGGCGCGAACCACCTGGTCACCCTGGTCGCCCAGGCCGTCGAGCTGCTGCGCACCGCCGGCGTCGCCGAACCCGGCCGGATGCTCGGCCCGCTGCTCGGCGCCGCCCTGGACAACAGCCTGCGCTCCGGCGACGCGGCCCTCACCGGCCCGGTCGCCCGGGGCGACGCGGGCACCGTACGGCGCCACCTGGCGCAGCTCAGTACGGTGTCCCCGGACATCCCGGCGGCCTACCGTGCGATGGCCCGCGCCACCGCGCAGCGGGCGCTCGCCAACGGAACGATCGACGACGCGTCGGCGGCGGCGCTGCTGGACGTACTGAACGAGGAGAGCGGTAATGGCACGCGGTAAGCAGCCGAGCAGGCCCCAGCGGGCGCCGAAGGTCCACCGGGCCGTCGTCACCCAGACCGTGGACGACTTCGAGGCCGCGTTCTGGCCGGACGAGAGCCCGGTGGACAACGCCGTGGTGATGACCATGGGCGCGCTGCACGAGGGCCACGCCGCGCTGATCCGCGCCGCCCGCAAGCAGGTGGGCCGGGAGGGCCGGGTCGCGGTGACGGTCTTCGTCAACCCGCTGCAGTTCGGCCCGTCCGAGGACCTGGACCGCTACCCGCGCACCCTCGACGCCGACGTGAGGCTGGCCGAGGAGAACGGCGCCGACGTGGTCTTCGCGCCCTCCGTCGAGGAGGTCTACCCGAACGGCGAGCCGCAGGTGCGCCTGACGGCCGGCCCGATGGGCGACCGCTTCGAGGGCGCCACCCGGCCCGGCCACTTCGACGGCGTGCTGACCGTCGTGGCCAAGCTGCTGCACATCACCGACCCGGACTTCGCCTTCTTCGGCGAGAAGGACGCCCAGCAGCTGGCGGTCATCCAGCGGATGGTCGCCGACCTGGACTTCGACGTCGAGGTCGTCGGCGTGCCGACCGTCCGCGAGGAGGACGGCCTGGCGCTGTCCTCGCGCAACCGTTACCTCTCCGAGGAGGAGCGCAGCCACGCCCTCGCCCTGTCCCGGGCCCTGTTCGCCGGCCGGGACGTCGCCGCCCAGGGCCCGAAGGCCGTGCGCGAGGCCGCCGCGGCCGTCCTGGACGGCGCCGAGGGCGTCACCCTTGACTACCTCGCCCTGATCGACCCGCACGACTTCTCCGAGGCGGCGGACGACTTCCAGGGCGAGGCGGTGCTGGCCGTCGCCGCGAAGGTGGGCTCGACCCGCCTGATCGACAACGTCCGCATCATCGTTCGCTGAGAACCCGCTGCGTCCCGGCAGCAAGAAGCCCTTCAGGCATGCACTCACAGGAGGCGTGACCCGCAATGCTCCGCACCATGCTCAAGTCCAAGATCCACCGGGCCACCGTGACCCAGGCCGACCTGCACTACGTCGGCTCGGTCACGGTGGACGAGGACCTGCTTGACGCCGCCGACCTGCTCCCCGGCGAGCTGGTCCACATCGTCGACATCAACAACGGCGCCCGGCTGGAGACCTACACCATCGCCGGCCCGCGCGGCACCGGCGTGATCGGCATCAACGGCGCCGCCGCCCGCCTGGTCCACCCGGGCGACCTGGTCATACTCATCGCCTACGGGCAGATGGACACGGCCGAGGCCAAGGGCTACGAGCCGAAGGTCGTCTTCGTGGACGAGCACAACCGGATCACCGGTCTCGGCGGGGACCCTGCCGAGGCCCAGGAGGGCACCGGACTGCTCCGCGGTGACCAGGCGTACCGTGGCGAGGACGGCGCGGCCACCGCGGCCACGCGCTGAAGGAGCCACTGAGCCATGTCCGTTACCCACCGCCTCACCGCCCCGGCCCCCGGTTGGACCGCCGCCACCGACGTGGTCGTGGTCGGCTCCGGGGTCGCCGGTCTCACTGTCGCCCTCAACGTCCGCAAGGCCGGCCTGCGGGCCATGGTGGTCACCAAGGCGGTGCTGGACGAGGGCTCGACCCGCTGGGCCCAGGGCGGCATCGCGGCCGCCCTGGGCGAGGGGGACACCCCCGAGCAGCACCTGGACGACACCCTGGTGGCCGGCGCCGGGATCTGCGACGAGGAAGCCGTCCGCACCCTGGTCACCGAGGGCCCGGACGCCGTCCGCCGGCTGATCGCCACCGGCGCCCTGTTCGACCGGGGCGAGGACGGCGAGATCCTGCTGACCCGCGAGGGCGGCCACCACCGCCGCCGGATCGCCCACGCGGGCGGGGACGCGACCGGCGCCGAGATATCGCGCGCCCTGGTCGCCGCCGTCCGCACCGACCCGGGGATCGAGCTGATCGAGCACGCGCTCGTCCTCGACCTGCTGACCGACACCGAGGGCCACGCCGCCGGGCTGACCCTGCACGTGATGGGCGAGGGCCAGCGCGACGGCGTCGGCGCCGTACGGGCCCGCGCGGTGGTGCTCGCCACCGGCGGCATGGGCCAGGTGTTCTCCGCCACCACCAACCCGGCGGTCTCCACCGGCGACGGCGTGGCACTGGCACTGCGGGCCGGCGCCGCCGTCACCGACCTGGAGTTCGTCCAGTTCCACCCGACCCCGCTGTGGGTCGGCCCGGACGCCGAGGGCCAGCTGCCGCTGATCTCCGAGGCCGTGCGCGGCGAGGGCGCCCACCTGGTGGACGCCGACGGCGTCCGCTTCATGGTCGGACAGCACGAGCTGGCCGAGCTGGCCCCGCGCGACATCGTCGCCAAGGCGATCACCCGGCGCATGCAGGAGCAGGGCGCCGACCACATGTTCCTGGACGGGCGGCACTTCGGTGCCGAGATGTGGGAGCACCGCTTCCCGACCATCCTCGCCACCTGCCGCGCGCACGGCATCGACCCGGTCACCGCGCCGATCCCGATCGCCCCGGCCGCGCACTACGCCTCCGGCGGCGTCCGCACCGACCCGCGGGGCCGCACCAGCGTCCCCGGCCTGTACGCCTGCGGCGAGGTCGCCTGCACCGGGGTGCACGGCGCCAACCGGCTGGCCTCCAACTCGCTGCTGGAGGGCCTGGTCTTCGCCGAGCGGATCGCCGCCGACCTGGCAGGCCGGCACGCGGCCGGCGAGCTGCCCGAGCGCACGGTGGACGTCGCCGCCGCCCGGGCCGCGCGGCCGGTGCCGCTGCCGCCGTCCGAGGCGCGGGCCGAGATCCAGCGGCTGATGTCGCGCGGCGCGGGCGTGCTGCGCTCGGCCGCCTCGATGGCCGACGCCGCGGCCGGGCTCGCCCTGATCGCCGAGCAGGCCCACTCGCACGTGGCCGAGGAGAAGCCGGCCGACCCCCGGGTGGAGACCTGGGAGGCCGCCAACCTGCTGCTGGTCGCCACCGCCCTGGTCGCGGCCGCCGCGCAGCGCGAGGAGACCCGCGGCTGCCACTGGCGCGAGGACTTCCCCGAGCGCGACGACGCCCACTGGCGGCGCCACCTGATCACCACCCTCGCCGCCTCCGGCGACCCCGTCAGCACCCCTGAGGAGCAGTAGAACCATGACCCACGCCCACGAGGAACTCCCCCTGGCCGACCAGGGCGGCTGCGGCGACGGCTGCGCCTGCGGGGACGGCGAGGAGTACGAGACCGGCCTGGACCCGCAGCTCGCCGAGCTGCTGGAGCGGGCCGGGCTGGACCCGATCGAGGTCGAGGACATCGCCACCCTGGCGCTGGCCGAGGACCTGGCCGGCGGCGAGGACGTCACCTCGGTGGCGACCGTGCCCGCCGACGCCGTCGCGACCGCCGACTTCACCGCCCGCCAGGCCGGCGTGGTGGCCGGTCTGCGGGTCGCCGAAGCCGTCGTCTCGCTGGTCTGCGAGGAGGAGTTCGAGGTCGAGCGGCACGTCGAGGACGGCGACCGGGTGGAGGCCGGCCAGGTGCTGCTGTCCGTCCGCTCCCGCACCCGCGACCTGCTGACCGCCGAGCGCAGCGCCCTCAACCTGCTCTGCCACCTGTCCGGCATCGCCACCGCGACCCGGGCCTGGGCGGACGCCCTGGAGGGCACCGGCGCGGTCGTCCGGGACACCCGCAAGACCACCCCGGGCCTGCGCGCGCTGCAGAAGTTCGCGGTGCGCTGCGGCGGCGGCGCGAACCACCGGATGGCGCTCTCGGACGCCGCCCTGGTGAAGGACAACCACGTGGTGGCGGCCGGCGGCGTGGCCGAGGCCTTCCGGGCCGTCCGGGCCGCGTACCCGGAGCTGCCGGTCGAGGTCGAGGTGGACACCCTGGAGCAGATCCCGCCGGTGCTTGACGCCGGGGCGGACCTGATCCTGCTGGACAACTTCACCGTCGAGCAGCTGAAGGAGGCCGTCGAGCTGGTGGCCGGCCGGGCGAAGCTGGAGGCCTCCGGCGGACTCACCCTGGCCAGCGCGCGCGAGGTCGCCCAGACTGGTGTCGACTACCTGGCCGTGGGCGCGCTGACCCACTCCTCGCCGATCCTGGACATCGGCCTGGACCTGCGCGCCTGACCGTCAGGTCGCGAGCAGTCCCCGCCCCGTCCCGACTCGCAGAAAGCGTCCCCGTGCTCCTCACCATCGACGTCGGCAACACCCAGACCACGCTCGGCCTGTTCGACGGCGAGGAAGTGGTGGAACACTGGCGGATCTCCACCGATCCGCGCCGCACGGCCGACGAACTGGCGGTGCTGCTGCAGGGGTTGATGGGCAACCACACCGCGGCCCGGGACGCCGCGGTGGAGGGGCTGGCGATCTGCTCCTCCGTCCCCGCCGTGCTCCACGAGCTCCGCGAGGTGACCCGCCGCTACTACGGCGACGTCCCCGCGGTGATCGTGGAGCCCGGCGTGAAGACCGGGGTGCACGTCCTGATGGACAACCCCAAGGAGGTCGGCGCCGACCGGATCGTCAACGCGCTGGCCGCCAACCACCTGTACGGCGGCCCGTGCATCGTGGTCGACTTCGGCACCGCGACCACCTTCGACGCCGTGAACGCCCGCGGCGACTACGTCGGCGGCGCGATCGCCCCCGGCATCGAGATCTCGGTCGAGGCGCTCGGCGTCCGCGGCGCCCAGCTGCGCAAGATCGAGCTGGCCCGCCCGCGCAACGTGATCGGCAAGAACACCGTCGAGGGCATGCAGTCCGGCATCCTCTACGGCTTCGCCGGACAGGTCGACGGCCTGGTCGAGCGGATGGCCCGGGAGCTGGCCAAGGATCCGGACGACGTCCAGGTGATCGCCACCGGCGGCCTCGCGCCCCTGGTCCTCGGCGAGGCCACCACGATCGACGTCCACGAGCCCTGGCTGACGCTGATCGGCCTGCGCCTGGTGTACGAGCGCAACCGGCCCAGCTGACCGGCGAGGGCCTGTCCGGCGGACCCCGCGAGCCCGGCGGGGTCCGCCGGGCAGGCCCTGTTCCGTCGGGCCGATCGTGCGGAATTCCGCGCGACGTTACCGACAAATCGGATATTCCTCACGTAGTGTCAGCCCATGCCTACGCCACACGGATCGCGCGGCGGCATGGCCTTCAGCGCCGACGAAGTCCGCGTGCTGCGCCGAGCCCTCGCCCAAGCCCTCCACCCCGCCGTCCCCGTCCACCTCCAGGGGCCCGACCGGACGGCGTTCGCCGGTCCGGGCGCCGAACTGTGGGCGGAGGACGTCCAGGACGCGCTGCGCCTGACCGAGGCGATCGACGAGGCCGTCCAGGAGGGCGGCCGACTGCGCGCCTTCCTGCTGGCCGACCTCGGCCGCTACCGCTCCGCCCTGCCCGGCAGCGCCCCCGGCTACCTGGAGCGGCTGGAGGAGGCCGTCACCGACGGCTACCTGCCCGGCCCCGAGGACCTCACCGCACTGCGCGGGCTGACCCGCCAGCCCTGCGGCCACGGCGAACGGGCCCGCCGCTCCCGGCTGGCCGGGCGCTGCCACGCGCTGGCCGAGGCCGCCGTGCGCGAACGGCTCGCGCTCACCGCCGGGCCCCCGCGCCACCTGGTGGCCGTACCGAACCCCGCCGCACCCCCGAGCAGTCACCCCACCCCTGTAGGAGGACGGACCACGATGAGCAGCACCGACTCCCGGGACTCCCGCCCGGAGCAGCCCGCCGCCACGCCGACCCCGCCCCGCCCGCACCGGATGCCCACCCCGGCCGACCTCTTCGGCCACCGCACCAAGCCCCCGTCCCGCCCCGCCGAGCCCGCCGAGGACACCCCGGACGAGATCGAACTCCGCACCGGCACCGGCTGACCCCCACCGGTAGCACCCCGTGAGGGGGGAGGCCGTCACGGCGGCCTCCCCCCTCACGTCATCCCGACGCGGAGCACGGTGTACGGCTGGCTACCCTTGTGGGGTGAGCGATCAGAGCGTGATTCCCGCGACCGACGACCTTCCCGAGCAGATGCGCGTCCGGCGCGAGAAGCTGGACCGGCTCCGGGCGGCCGGCGTCGACCCGTACCCGGTCGGCTTCCCCCGCACCAGCACCATCGCGGACCTGCGTGCCAAGCACCCGGACCTCGAGCCCGACACCGCGACCGGTGAGCGCGCCGGCATCACCGGCCGGGTGATCCTGTCCCGCACCGGCGGCAAGCTCTGCTTCGCCACCCTGCGCGACGGCACCGGCGACCTCCAGGTGATGCTCTCCCTGGACAAGCTGGGCGCCGAGCGGCTGGCGGCCTGGAAGTCCGACATCGACCTCGGCGACCAGGTCGGCGTCGAGGGCGAGGTGATCACCTCCAAGCGCGGCGAGCTGTCGGTGATGGTGGACCGCTGGGAACTCACCGCCAAGTGCCTGCGCCCGCTGCCGGACAAGCACAAGGGCCTGACCGACCCGGAGGCCCGGGTCCGCCAGCGCTACGTCGACCTGATCGTGAACCCCGAGGCCCGCGAGATCCTGCACCTGCGCAGCAAGGTGGTCCGCTCGATCCGCCGCACCTACGAGGACCGCGGCTACATCGAGGTCGAGACCCCGATGCTGCAGCCGGTGCACGGCGGCGCCAACGCCCGTCCGTTCAGGACGCACATCAACGCGTACGACATCGACCTCTACATGCGCATCGCCCCCGAGCTGTACCTCAAGCGGCTGGTGGTCGGCGGCGCCGAGAAGGTCTTCGAGATCAACCGCAACTTCCGCAACGAGGGCGCGGACTCCACCCACAACCCGGAGTTCACCTCGCTGGAGTCGTACGAGGCCTACGGCGACTACAACACCCAGGCCGAGCTGATCCGCGAGACGATCGTCAACGCCGCCCGGGACGCCCTGGGCACCACCGTGATCAAGGGCCTGGACCCGCACGGCGTGGAGCACGAGATCGACCTGGCCGAGCCGTGGGAGGAGGTCAGCGTCTACCCGGGCATCTCCGCCCACCTGGGCGTCGAGGTCACCCCGGAGACCTCCGTCGAGGAGCTGCGCAAGCTGGCCGCCGACCACGGCATCCCGTTCGAGAAGAACTGGGGCCACGGTCAGATCGTGCTGGAGATGGTCGAGCGCCTGCTGGAGGAGAACGCCGTCCGGCCGACCTTCATCAAGGACTACCCGACCGAGGTCTCCCCGCTGACCCGCCAGCACCGCTCGGTCCCCGGCGTGGCCGAGAAGTGGGACCTGGTGATCTTCGGCACCGAGATCGGCACCGCCTACTCCGAGCTGGTCGACCCGGTCGAGCAGCGCGCCCGCCTCACCGCCCAGTCCCTGCTGGCCGCCGGCGGCGACGTCGAGGCGATGCAGCTGGACGAGGACTTCCTGCGCGCCCTGGAGTACGCGATGCCCCCGACCGGCGGCCTCGGCCTCGGTGTGGACCGCCTGATCATGCTGCTGACCGGCAAGAACATCCGGGAGACCGTGCTCTTCCCGCTGGTGAAGCCGGAGCCGAAGGCTTCCGCCGCGACGGCGGAGAAGAGCGAGGAGGAGTGACCTGATGGACTACGTCAGCGCGATCGTTCCGCCGCTGGTCATGGCGATCGGCTTCGGATTCCTGGTGCGGGCGATCATCCGCAGCCAGGGCGGGGCCCAGAAGGCCAAGGAAGACGTCGACTGATCGACTGACGCCGTCAGCCGCTCCGGAACGACCCGTGCGCCGCCATTCCCGATTCCCGGGGGTGGCGGCGCGCCGGTTTGGCGCACTTCACAAGCTTTGCCCCATTCACTCCCTATCCTGGCCGCACTATGGTCCGGCAACTCGGCGAACTTGAGAACGCCATCATGACCCGGGTGTGGCGGTGGAACCGACCGGTGACGGTTCGCGAGGTTCTCCTGGATCTGCAGTCGGAACGCGAAATCGCGTACACGACGGTGATGACCGTCCTGGACAAGCTGCACAGAAAGGGCTGGCTGCGCCGCGAGCGGGCGGGCCGGGCCTATCGATATGAACCGGTCTCCTCACGCGAGGCGTACACGGCGGCCCTGATGAACGACGCCTGGGCCACCAGTGACAATCCGGCCGCGGCCCTGGTGCACTTCTTCGGCCTGATGTCCCCCGAGCAACGCGAGGCACTGCGGGACGCGTTGCGGGTGGCGGCACTGTTCCCGTCCGATCCGCCCGGCCCGGAATCCGCCGAGGACGGCCCGGATACCGGCGGTCCGGATACCGGCGGCGCGGATACCGGGGAGACCGCGCCGGGCGCGACGCGATAACGTCCCGCCATGGAGGTCACCATCCGCCGCGCGCGGACCACGGACGTACGGACCGTACGCGGGCTCATCGACGCCTACTCGCGCGACGGCATTCTGCTCGACAAGCCCACGGTCACGCTGTTCGAATCCGTCCAGGAGTTCTGGGTCGCGGAACGCGACGACAACGGCGCGGTAGTGGCCTGCGGCGCCCTGCACGTGATGTGGGAGGACCTCGCCGAGGTCCGCACGCTCGCGGTCGATCCGGCCTGCCGGGGCTTCGGGATCGGGCATCTGCTGTTGGAGAAGCTGGTGCAGACCGCGCGCTGGCTGGGCGTCCGTCGGATTTTCTGCTTGACGTTCGAGGTGCCGTTCTTCGCGAAACACGGTTTCGTCGAGATCGGCGAGGTTCAGGAAACCGATGATGGTACGACAGACCCGGCGGCGGTCGCCACGGATGTCTATGAAGAACTCCTCCGCTCGTACGATGAAGGTGTCGCCGAGTTCCTTGACCTGGAGCGGGTGAAGCCCAACACACTGGGCAACTCGCGCATGCTGCTGCACCTCTGAGCGGGTCCGGACCGGTCAAGGGTTTGTGTTTTCCGGTGAAAGGCGCTTTCCTTTCCTTAGGCAATGGGTCGTTTAGCGGAAAGGGAAGCCCGTGGCACAGAGGGTGCAGGTCATTCTTGAAGACGATCTCGATGGCGGTTCGGCGGACGAGACGGTGACGTTCGCGCTCGACGGCGTTGCCTACGAGATCGACCTGAAGAGCGCCAACGCGGACAAGCTGCGCGGTCTGCTGGCGCCGTACGTGGAGAAGGGGCGCAAGCAGAGCGGCCGGCTGGCCGGCGCCCGCCGTCCGGGCCGCGGCACCGCGGCGCGCCCGTCCGGCAGCGCTCCCGACACCGCGAAGATCCGCGCGTGGGCCAAGGAGCAGGGCATGGACGTCAACGACCGCGGCCGGGTGCCGAGCACCGTCCGCGAGGCCTACGACAAGGCCAACGCGTCCTGAACCCGGCGCCACCGGCCCGCCGGAGCGGATGCGGAGCCCCGGCGGCCGCGTAGGGCACCGACGACACACGCGCGGGGCGCGGAGGGAACCCCTCCGCGCCCCGCGGCGCGCACCCCGGGAGCGCGGCGCCACCGGCACCGGGGCCCGCGCCGGAACGACCCGTCCGGGGCGGCGGGCTCGGGCGGCGGAACAATGACGAGCTGTGCAACGCTGTAGGAGCGAAGCGGTAACGCGCACACCCCAGGGACGGCGTACGACCGACCCGGCTGCCGTTGAACCACCGCCACCGCGGCCCGACTTCTCGCCAGGCGAACACCGCCACCGCGGAAACTGCGCGAGAAGCGCCCCGATACCGGGTATGAATGCAGGTGGACGGGTTCTTCGACCCGTCCAGGGGCAGCATGTACGACCGGCCGAAGAGGGTCCGGCTCCGCCCCGGCGGCTCTTGTTCGCCGATGGCGTAGCGGTTTCCGGTGCATCCGGCCCACCTGTGGGAACACCGATTCCCAGCATCAGGTTGGGATTGGTGTCGGCTGGTCGCGCAGCATCTCGCTCCTCTACCGGGGAGTGAATCCGTGGGCCGCGCCGCTGAGCGGGACTAGCATGCGGAAGGACAGGGCGGGGACGGACCCCGAACTGCCCGACCGCTCTGAGGAGCGATAAACGATGTTCGAGAGGTTCACCGACCGCGCGCGGCGGGTTGTCGTCCTGGCTCAGGAAGAAGCCCGGATGCTCAACCACAACTACATCGGCACCGAGCACATCCTCCTGGGTCTGATCCACGAGGGCGAGGGCGTCGCCGCCAAGGCCCTGGAGAGCCTCGGGATTTCTCTTGAGGCCGTACGCCAGCAGGTCGAGGAGATCATCGGCCAGGGCCAGCAGGCCCCGTCCGGTCACATTCCCTTCACTCCCCGGGCGAAGAAGGTCCTGGAGCTGTCGCTCCGGGAGGCCCTGCAGCTCGGCCACAACTACATCGGCACCGAGCACATCCTGCTCGGCCTGATCCGCGAGGGCGAGGGCGTCGCCGCCCAGGTCCTGGTCAAGCTGGGTGCCGACCTCAACCGGGTGCGCCAGCAGGTCATCCAGCTGCTCTCCGGCTACCAGGCCAGCGGCGGCAAGGAGTCCGCCACGGCCGGCGGGCCCGCCGAGGGCACCCCGTCGACCTCGCTGGTCCTGGACCAGTTCGGGCGCAACCTGACCCAGGCCGCCCGCGAGGCCAAGCTCGACCCGGTCATCGGGCGCGAGAAGGAGATCGAGCGGGTCATGCAGGTGCTGTCCCGCCGCACCAAGAACAACCCGGTCCTGATCGGTGAGCCCGGCGTCGGCAAGACCGCCGTGGTCGAGGGCCTGGCACAGGCGATCGTCAAGGGCGAGGTCCCGGAGACGCTCAAGGACAAGCAGCTCTACACGCTGGACCTGGGCGCCCTGGTGGCCGGCTCGCGCTACCGCGGTGACTTCGAGGAGCGCCTGAAGAAGGTGCTCAAGGAGATCCGCACCCGCGGCGACATCATCCTGTTCATCGACGAGCTGCACACCCTGGTCGGCGCGGGCGCCGCCGAGGGCGCCATCGACGCCGCCAGCATCCTCAAGCCGATGCTGGCCCGCGGCGAGCTGCAGACCATCGGTGCCACCACCCTGGACGAGTACCGCAAGCACCTGGAGAAGGACGCCGCGCTGGAGCGCCGCTTCCAGCCGATCCAGGTCGCGGAGCCCTCGCTGCCGCACACCATCGAGATCCTCAAGGGTCTGCGCGACCGCTACGAGGCCCACCACCGGGTCTCCATCACGGACGCCGCCCTGGTCGCCGCCGCCACCCTGGCCGACCGGTACATCTCGGACCGCTTCCTCCCGGACAAGGCGATCGACCTGATCGACGAGGCCGGCTCCCGGATGCGCATCCGCCGGATGACCGCGCCGCCGGACCTGCGCGAGTTCGACGAGAAGATCGCCGACGTGCGCCGCGAGAAGGAGAGCGCGATCGACGCGCAGGACTTCGAGAAGGCCGCGTCCCTGCGCGACGACGAGAAGCAGCTCCTGCAGGCCAAGGCCAAGCGCGAGAAGGAGTGGAAGGCCGGCGACATGGACGTCGTCGCGGAGGTCAACGAGGAGCTCATCGCCGAGGTCCTGGCCACCGCCACCGGCATCCCGGTCTTCAAGCTGACCGAGGAGGAGACCTCCCGGCTGCTGCGCATGGAGGACGAGCTGCACAAGCGCGTCATCGGCCAGAAGGACGCCATCAAGGCGCTCTCCCAGGCCATCCGGCGCACCCGTGCGGGCCTCAAGGACCCGAAGCGTCCCGGCGGTTCGTTCATCTTCGCCGGCCCGTCCGGCGTCGGTAAGACCGAGCTGTCCAAGACGCTCGCCGAGTTCCTCTTCGGCGACGAGGACGCGCTGATCGCGCTCGACATGTCCGAGTTCTCCGAGAAGCACACCGTCTCCCGGCTGTTCGGCTCCCCGCCCGGGTACGTGGGCTACGAGGAGGGCGGCCAGCTGACCGAGAAGGTCCGCCGCAAGCCGTTCTCGGTCGTCCTCTTCGACGAGGTCGAGAAGGCCCACCCGGACATCTTCAACTCGCTGCTGCAGATCCTGGAGGACGGTCGACTGACCGACTCCCAGGGCCGCGTGGTCGACTTCAAGAACACCGTCATCATCATGACGACCAACCTCGGCACTCGGGACATCTCCAAGGGCTTCAACCTGGGCTTCGCGGCCACGGGTGACACCCAGACCGGGTACGAGCGGATGAAGGCGAAGGTCGGCGAGGAGCTCAAGCAGCACTTCCGCCCCGAGTTCCTGAACCGCGTCGACGACATCGTGGTGTTCCACCAGCTGTCCGAGGACGACATCATCCAGATCGTCGACCTGATGATCGCCAAGGTGGACGAGCGGCTCAAGGACAAGGACATGGGCCTGGAGCTCAGCGTCGAGGCCAAGAAGCTGCTGGCCAAGCGCGGCTACGACCCCATCCTGGGTGCCCGTCCGCTGCGCCGCACCATCCAGCGCGAGATCGAGGACCACCTCTCCGAGAAGATCCTCTTCGGTGAGCTGCGGGCCGGCCACATCGTGGTCGTCGACGTGGAGGGCGAGGGCAAGGACGCCAAGTTCACCTTCCGCGGCGAGGAGAAGTCGGCCGTCGCGGACACCCCGGCCGCGGTCGCTTCGTCCGGCCCGGACCTGACGAAGTAAAGGCAACTTTTAACAGACAACTTCACAGCCACCGAGCCCCCGGCGTTCGCGCCGGGGGCTCGGTGCGTTCCGCCTCCCCCCGCACGCCCCGGACCTGGGGTTTTCCAACCGTCCGTCAACTGACGGAAAATCGGCGAGCATAGCGCCGTGGCCATGTCAGGGTCAAGGTCTATCTTTTCCAGCCCCACTTCGGTCAAATGACGTCCACCTGTCTTTCATATTGGTTTACCGGGCCTTGGCCAAGAGTCGGCTCGGTCGGGGAGGGCGTCACAACGTTGAAGACCACCAGGAGAGCCGCAGCGGTCACCACCGCGGCGGCGGTCATCGTCACGCTCGGCGCGGGGCTGTTCCCCAGCAGCGCCGTGGCAGCCGGCTCCGCACCGGTTCCGAAGGACCCGGCCGACGCGGTCCAGGGCGTCAACACCGAGCACAACATCCCGGGCCCGCTGACCGCCAAGGTCGACGCCGAGAAGAAGGCTGCCACCGAGCAGCTGCTCAACGGCACCGCCCAGGTCGAGCAGCACAACGGCAGCACCAGTGTGAAGCTCGGCAAGGACAAGTACGTCGAGCTCGCCCGTGAGCGCACGGACAAGATCTTCACGATCCTGGTCGACTTCGGCGACCAGGTCGACAACACCACCAAGACCGCCGACGGCAAGGTCAAGTACGGCGGCGAGGCCGGCCCCAAGCACAACGAGATCGAGGCGCCGGACCGCGCCACGAACAACTCGACCGCCTGGCAGGCCGACTACAACCAGCAGCACTACCAGGACCTGTACTTCTCCAAGGACAAGCCCTCGCTGAAGACCTTCTACGAGAAGCAGTCCTCGGGCCGCTACTCGGTCGACGGCGTGGTCTCGGACTGGGTCCGGGTGCCGTGGAACGAGGCCCGGTACGGCTCCGACTACTGCGGCTCCAACGTCTGCGCCAGCGCCCAGGACCTGATCCGCGACGCCGTCGACATCTGGTACAAGGACCAGCTGGCGAAGGGTCAGACCGAGGCGCAGATCAAGGCGACGCTGGCCCAGTACGACCAGTGGGACCGCTACGGCTCGCACCACGACGGGAACTTCAACCAGCCCGACGGGTACATCGACCACTTCCAGATCGTGCACGCCGGTGAGGACAAGTCGGCCGGCGGCGGCAAGCAGGGCAGCAAGGCCCTGTGGGCCCACCGCTCCTACGTCTACGGCAACCTGACGGGCCAGGCCGGCCCCGACGGCAACAAGCTCGGCGGCGTCCAGGTCGGCAACACCGGCCTCTGGATCGGCGACTACACGATGCAGCCGGAGAACGGCGGCCTCGGCGTCTTCGCCCACGAGTACGGCCACGACCTCGGTCTGCCGGACCTCTACGACACCGCCGGCAAGGGCATCGACAACTCGGTCGGCTTCTGGTCGCTGATGTCCTCCGGTTCCTGGCTCGGCGAGGGCAAGGACAGCATCGGCGACATGCCGAACGACCTCGACGCCTGGAGCAAGTACCAGCTCGGCTGGCTGAAGGTCGACCGCGCCAAGGCCGGCACCGAGTCGACGCACCACATCGGCCCGGTGGAGTACAACTCCAACCTGCCGCAGGCGCTCATCGTCGACCTGCCGAAGAAGAGCATCACCACCGACATCAACAAGCCCTTCGCGGGCGGCAGCGAGTGGTGGAGCGGCAGCGCCGACAACCTGAACGTCACGCTGACCCGGGACATCGACCTGACCGGCAAGACCAAGGCCGGCATCAACGCCAAGGCCTGGTACGAGCTGGAGCCGGACTTCGACTACGCCTTCGGCGAGGTCTCCACCGACGGTGGCAAGACCTGGACCGTCGTGGACGGCACCTGGAACGGCGCCGCCCTGCCCAAGGAGAACGGCCGTCCGGCCCTCAGCGGCCTCACCGCCGCCTGGGGTGACCTGTCGTTCAACCTGGACGCCTACGCGGGCAAGAAGATCCAGTTCCGCTACCACAACACCACCGACGGCGGCCTGCACTACCGCGGCTTCGCGGTGGACAACGTCGCGGTGGTCGCCGACGGCGCCACCCTGTTCAGCGACGACGTGGAGCACGGCGACAACGGCTGGACCGCCGCCGGCTTCACCCGCTTCGGCGGCTCGTACACCAAGGACTACGCGCAGTACTACATCGCGGAGAACAAGCAGTACGTGTCGTTCGACCAGACGCTGAAGACCGGCCCGTACAACTTCGGTTCGGCCGCCAAGCCCAACTGGGTCGAGCACTACTCGTACCAGCCCGGCCTGCTGATCTGGTACTGGGACGAGTCGCAGACCGATAACAACGTCAGCGCCCACCCGGGCCACGGCCTCGTCCTGCCGGTCGACTCGCACCCGGCTCCGATGAAGTGGTCGGACGGCACCCTGATGCGTCCTCGCATGCAGGGCTTCGACTCCACCTTCGGTTCGCGCCGCGTCCCGGCGCTGACCCTGCACAAGGCTGACGTCGAGACGGTCATCCCGAAGTCCAAGGGCGTCGACGAGTTCAACGACCTGAAGTCCTGGTGGTCGAAGGACGACCAGTACGCCGGTGTCGACGTGCCGAAGACCGGCACCAGCATCGAGGTCGAGAACGAGTCCGCGAACTACCTGGAGACCTGGATCCGGGTCCGCCCGGTCGACAACTGATCGTCCTGACGGTCAGGTCGTGATCGCGCGGCACTGAAGTCTCCACGTCCGGCCCGCCCCCGCCACCGCGCGGGGGCGGGCCGGACGCTTTCCCGCGCCCTCGCCGGGTGGCGCTGGTCACAGGGGTTCGGCGTGGTACGACCGGCCCTAGTAGCACGGCCCGACGGGACCGCGGTACGGATCGGGCCGGGCTCGGTTGATCGGATCTCATGATCATTGCTCCGTCGGCCGGAATTCCAGGACCCGCGATGACTACACGCCGTAGTACATCGCCGCTTTTGGGGCTGCGTCAGGTGACCGTTAAACCTGAGTGGTCCCCCGCTCCGCGAAAGCACCCCGATCGGGCGCTTCGCGCTGCCCCCGTACGACCGTGAGGTACGACAGGCGATGTCCACCGTCCCGCCCATGGGGCCGGCCCTGCGCCGGCTCGCCGTCCGTGCGACGGCCCAGGCGGCCGCCTGGCAGCCCCGGATCGGCCACGCCGTCCGCAGCCGCGCCGTAGCGCCGCTGCGCCTGCTCGCCACGCCCCGGCACGCCACCCTGCCGGGCAGCCGGCAGCGGGTCGAGCGCGACCACGCGGTGGTCTCCGTGGGAGCGGCCGCGCTGATGGCGGGCGTCGTGCTGGCGGCCGCCCCGGGCAGTGCCTCGGCGCAGACCGTCCGGCCGACCACGCCGGGCAGTTCCGCCTTCACCGCCCCGCGGGCCAAGGTGCCCGACCCGGGCCTGGTGCAGGTGGCCGGACCCAGCCCGTACAAGCTGCCGGACGGCGCCCCCTCGGCGCAGGCGTTCGTGGCCGTGGCGCCCAACCTGCTGCCGCCCGGAGCGGAGCCCGCCGAGCCCGCGCCCGCCGCGGCGCCCGCCCCGGAACCGGAGCCCGCGCCCGCCGCCCCGCCCGAGCCCGGCTGGTCGGCGCCGGTGCCCGACGCACCGACCAGCAACCCCTTCGGGGTGCACGACTCCGAGTACGCCGCCGGGTACCACACCGGGGTGGACTTCGCGGTCTCCCCGGGCACGCCGGTGCTGGCGGTCGGCGACGCGACCGTGGTGTCGGCCGCCTGGGACGGCGCGTACGGCAAGGAGGTCGTGCTGCGGCTCGCCGACGGGCACTTCGCGCAGTACGCCCATCTCTCCACGCTGTCGGTCTCGGCGGGCCGACGGGTGTCGGCGGGCGAGCGGGTCGGGCTGTCCGGGAACACCGGCAACTCGACCGGGCCGCACCTGCACTTCGAGATCCGCACCAGCAACCGCTACGGCGCGGTGGTCGACCCGATCGCCTACCTCTCCGGACACGGCGTCACGGCGTTCTAGCGGATACGGCGTTCCAGGGGGCGCGGCGTCTCAGCCGCCGACGCGGGCGGGGTGGCTGATCCGGCCGCCGATCTCCAGCGCGACCGTCCGGGCGGCCTCCAGGGCCTCGTCCAGGTCGGCCACCGGCACCTTCTCGCCCCACACGTTCTCGGCGGGGACGGGGTCCTTGCCGTCGTGCTGGAGCAGGAACATCGACGAGTGGACGGTGAACAGCGTCATCGCGGCGCGCAGCCGGTCCTGGAAGCTCGCCTCCGGCCCGTGCACCAGCTGCATCATGGTGATGATCCGCTCCTTGAAGGCCAGCCCGGCCGGGGATTCCCGCAGCGCCGGCTGGTTCTCGTGGAAGAAGCGCAGCAGCGGGGCCCGCTCGGCCATCCCGTCCGCGAAGCGGCGGATCAGCTCGTCGCGCGTGTCCGGGCTCCACTCCTGCTCCCGGCCCCACGCGATGGTCTCGTCGATCGGCGCGGCCATCCGCTCGACGATGCCCAGGACGATGTCGTCCTTGGTCTTGAAGTGGTAGTAGAGCGCGGCCTTGGTGACGCCCAGGCGGTCGGCGATCTCGCGCAGTGAGGTCTGCTCGTAGCCGTGCGCCGAGAAGAGCTCCAGCGACACCTCGATGATGCGAGCCCGGGTGTCGCTGCGGGGGCTGTGCGGAGTGCCCATGGCCTGCCTCATGACTGCGTCGGTGACTGCTGCGGACCCCAGGGTGGGCGTCCGCCCCGGGCTCATTCTCCCTGCCCAGGGGGCCGGTATTAAAACTGGCTTGACGACCGGCTAGGAAACAGCTTACCGTGCCGACGATCGATAAACTAGCCGGGCGACAAGTAAGTGAGCCGCCACCCGGCGCGACGCTCGTCCGAACCACCTCCGGGAGACCCCACCCCATGTCACAGCCCAAGACCGCCGGCCCGGTACCGGAGGACAAGACGGCCGAGGAGGAACAGCCGCGGTCACCCCGCGAGATCCGCCTCGTGATGGTCGGCTTGGTCGTCACGATGCTGCTGGCCATGCTCGACAACCTGATCGTCGGCACCGCGATGCCGACCATCGTCGGTGACCTCGGCGGCGCCGAGCACCTGTCCTGGGTGGTCACCGCCTACACCCTGGCCACCGCCGCCTCCACCCCGATCTGGGGCAAGCTCGGCGACCTGTACGGCCGCAAGGGCACCTTCCTGACCTCGATCGTGATCTTCCTGGTGGGTTCGGCGCTGTCCGGCCTGTCGCAGAACATGAACGAGCTGATCGGCTTCCGCGCCGTGCAGGGCCTCGGCGCCGGCGGTCTGATGGTCGGCGTCATGTCGATCATGGGCGCGCTCGTCCCGCCGCGTGACCGCGGCAAGTACCAGGGCATGTTCGCCGCCGTGATGGCCCTGGCCACCATCGGCGGCCCGCTGGTCGGCGGCTTCATCACCGACCACCTGAGCTGGCACTGGACCTTCTACATCAACCTGCCGCTCGGCGTGATCGCGCTCGCCGTGGTCATCGCCACCCTGAAGCTGCCGAAGGTCCGTAACACCGCCCGGATCGACTACCCGGGCGCCGTGCTCCTCACCGTCGGCATCACCTCGCTCGTGCTGATCACCACCTGGGGCGGCCAGCAGTACGCCTGGGGCTCCAAGGAGATCCTCGGCCTCGCCGCGCTCGCCGTCGCCTCGCTGATCGGCTTCTGCTACGTCGAGCAGCGCGCCCAGGAGCCGATGCTGCCGCTGAGCCTGTTCAGGAACCTGAACTTCACCCTGGTCTCGATCATCGGCTTCATCGTCGGCTTCGTGATGTTCGGCTCGACCGTCTTCCTCCCTCTCTACCAGCAGATAGTCCAGGGCGCCTCGGCGACCAACTCCGGCCTGCTGCTGATGCCGATGATGTTCGGCATGCTGGTCGTCTCGCTGGTGGTCGGCCAGGCCGTCACCAAGACCGGCAAGTACCGGATCTTCCCGATCATCGGCACCGTCGTGATGACCGGCGGCCTGATCCTGCTCTCCACCATGGGCGTCGGGACCAGCAGCTTCACCTCGGCCTGCTGGATGATCGTGCTCGGCGCCGGCATGGGCTTCCTGATGCAGATCACCATGCTGGTGGCGCAGAACAGCGTGGAGCTCAAGGACATGGGCGTGGCCAGCTCCACCGCCACCCTGTTCCGCACCATCGGCGGTTCGTTCGGCGTCGCGCTGTTCGGCGCGCTGTTCAACAACCGGGTGAAGGACACCATGGGCCAGCTGCTGGCCGGGAAGCCGCTGCCCCCGGGCGGCGCGAAGGACCCCGGCCAGACCAGCCCGGCCGAACTGCGCAAGATGCCCGACTACATCCAGGACGCCTACCACCACGCGGTGTCCAACGGCATGCACACCGTCTTCCTGTGGGGCGCCGGAGTGGCCGTGATCGCCATCGCCGCCGCGGTGTTCCTGCGCGAGGTGCCGCTGCGTGGCACCGGCAAGGGCGAGAAGCCGGCCGAGGCCTCGCTGGAGGCCGCGGCCGTCTGACGGTCCCCTCGCACGACAGCGCCCCCGGCAGGCTCGAAACCTGCCGGGGGCGCCGTCGTGTTGTCGTCGTCCCGCCTACTGGGGGAGCCGGTAGACGCCCTGCTCGACCGGCTCGACCAGGCCGTCGGCGACCAGGCCGTCCAGCGCCCGGGCGCGCTGCACCGCGTCCGGCCAGACGGCGTCCAGCCGGGCCTGCGGCACCGTGCCGTGCGCCTCGCGCAGCACCGCGAGCAGCTTGCCGCGGACCTGACGGTCCGTGCCCTCGTAGGTCTGGCCGCGCCGGGCCGGGCCCTCGTACGGCGGGCGGCCGGCCCGCTGCCAGGCGCAGGCGGTGAACAGCGGGCAGTCCCCGCACTCCGGGCCGCGGGCGGTGCAGACCAGCGCGCCCAGCTCCATCACGCCGACCGCCCAGGTGGCCGCCGTCGCGGCGTCGTCGGGAAGCAGCGCGGTCGCGGTGCGGCGCTCGGCGGCGGTGGTGGCGGTCGCCGGGTACTCGACGCCGGTCACCGCCCGAGCGAAGACCCGGCGCACGTTGGTGTCCAGCACCACGTGCCGCTGGCGGAAGGCGAAGGAGGCGACCGCGGCGGCGGTGTACTCCCCCACTCCGGGCAGCGAGAGCAGGGTGGCGTGGTCATCGGGGACCTCGCCGCCGTGCTCCTCGGTGATCGCCACGGCGGCCGCGTGCAGCCGCAGGGCGCGGCGCGGGTAGCCCAGCCGGCCCCACATCCGGACCGCCTCGCCGGGTGCCTCGGCGGCGAGGTCGGCGGGGGTGGGCCAGCGGGTGAGCCAGGCCCGCCAGACGGGCAGCACCCGCTTCACCGGGGTCTGCTGGAGCATGAACTCGCTCACCATGACCGCCCAGGGCGTCGCGTCCGGGGTACGCCAGGGCAGGTCGCGCTTGCTGGCCTCGTACCAGTCGATGACGGTCGAGTGCAGCAGCGGCAGCGGCAGCGGCAGCGGCAGCGAGGGGGCTTCGGTGGCGGTGATGGCAGTCATGGCCCTTCGATCCTCCCACGGCGGTGGACGCAACCGAACTGGAGCACTGCGTTCCGATTTGGTCGAAATGCGCGGTACGTCCCGGTTCGGGAGCTCCCTCGGACGGATCAAATTACGGATCATGTGAAAGAAGGGACGTCTGTGCGGTGTTGGTGAGTCAATCGCCACACACAGTCTCGTAGAGTTTGATCGTGCCCTCTCTGCGTCAACCCGTGGGACCGCTGCCGGCCTCGATCTACTGGCGTCGGCGCGCCGTCGTGCTCGTCGCCGTCGCGGCGGTAGTCGCCCTGATCGCCTGGCTGATGACCGATCAGGGCGGAGGTGACGGCGGCTCACCGGGCAAGGCCGCACAGGCCGCACCGCCCCAGTCCGAGAGCCAGACGCCCGCTCAGACGATCACGCCCGGCGCCTCGCCGAGCGGCCCCGCGGCGCACCCCGCCACCGGCGGCACCGGCGGCGGGCCGGTGGCCAGCGGCGGCGGCAGCGAGGTCGGGCTCAGCGGCGGTGGCACGGGCGGTTCCGGGGGTTCCGGCGGCGCCGGGGGTTCGGGCGGCTCGGGCGGCTCCGGCGGGGGCAACCCGGCTCCGGCGGGCGGGTCCGGCGGGGGTTCGGCCGGCGGGTCCGGCGGCTCGGGCGGCGGCGCCCCGGCGGTGAACACCCCGGAGGTCATGGCGCTCCCGGTCTGCTCCTCCTCGCAGGTGGCCCTGGAGCTGGCGGGCACCCAGAACTCGTACCAGCCCAAGGACAAGCCGAAGCTGGCTCTGACCGTCAAGAACTCCTCCGGCGCCAACTGCCGGGTGGACCTGGGCCGTACCGCCTCCGCGATCACGGTCAGCAGCGGCAGCAACAACGACCGGGTCTGGTCCTCCGGTGACTGCCCGCCCGACAAGGGCAGCATCTGGGTGCAGATCCCGGCGAACAGCAGCCAGACCGAGACCTTCACCTGGGACCGCAGCCGCAGCAAGCCGCAGTGCGCGACCGCCGACCAGACGGCGCCGGCGAGCGGCACCTACGTGGTGCTCGCGGAGCTCACCGGGCTCTCCGGGGACAAGGTCTCGGCACGGACCTCGATCCGACTGGACAACTGAGCGCCCGTCAATCCCGTACCGGAGCCTCCGACCGCAGCGCGCGGTCGGGGGCTCCGGCGTCGTACGGCCCCGGAAACGCGGGACGGCCCCCGGGGAAGCGCCTTCCTCGGGGGCCGTCCGCGGTCTGCCGCGCTCCGGGTCAGACGTAGCGCTCCAGGATGGACGATTCGGCAAGGCGGGACAGGCCCTCGCGGACCGAGCGGGCGCGGGTCTCGCCGACGCCCTCGACCGTCTGCAGGTCGTCGATGCTGGCGGCGAGCAGCTTCTGCAGGCCGCCGAAGTGCTCGACCAGGCGCTCTATCACCGTGTTGGGCAGGCGCGGGATCTTCGCCAGCAGGCGGTAGCCGCGCGGGGAGACGGCGGAGTCCAGGGACTCCGGCGAGCCGGAGTAGCCGAGCGCCTTGGCAACCGTCTGCAGGTCCAGCAACTCGGCGTGGGTCAGTGCCTCCAGGTCGCCCAGCACCTCGGTGACCGTCCGGCCCTTCTTGGCGGCGCGCTCCGGGAAGTAGTCCCGGGCGACCAGTTCGCGCTCCGGCTCCACACCCGCGATCAGCTCGTCCAGCTGGAGCGAGAGCAGACGGCCGTCGATGCCGAGCTCCAGCACGTAGCCGGCGATCTCGGTGGCGATCAGCCGGACCATCTCCAGGCGCTGGGCCACGGCGGTGACGTCCCGGACCGTCACCAGGTCCTCGATCTCCAGGGCGGAGAGCGTGCCGGCCACCTCGTCCAGGCGCAGCTTGTAGCGCTCCAGGGTGGCCAGCGCCTGGTTGGCGCGGGAGAGGACGGTGGTGGAGTCCTCCAGCACCCGGCGGGTGCCGTTGACGTACATGGCGATCAGCCGCATCGAGTGCGAGACCGCGACCACCGGGTAGCCGGTCTGCCGGTTGACCCGCTCGGCGGTGCGGTGACGGGTGCCGGTCTCGTCGGTGGGGATGGTGGAGTCCGGCATCAGGTGGACGCCGGCCCGGACGATCTTGGTGATGTCCTTGTCCAGCACCACCGCGCCGTCGAGCTTGCACAGCTCGCGCAGCCGGGTCGCGCTGAACTCGACGTCCAGCACGAAGCCGCCGGTGCACAGGGACTCGACGGTACGGTCGAAGCCCAGCACGATCAGGCCGCCGGTGTTGGCCCGCAGGACCCGTTCCAGGCCGTCACGAAGCGCGGTACCGGGCGCGATGGCGGTGAGGGAGGCCCGCAGCAGGGCCTCCTCACGGGAGGCCTTGTCCGCCCCCCGGTCGCTGGCTGCCACGTGACTCCTCCGGTCGACCCCGTGCCTCGCGCCGTGCGCCGGTCCGCGGTCTGTTGCTCTGTCGCTCAGTACCGCTCCGGTACTGCCTTCTGGCCAATGAGACTGGGGAAAGTCTAACTGCGTGCGGCTTCGGCAGGGCTTGGGTCAGCGCAGTTCGTCGGAGTCGAGCGGCTCCCAGCCGTCCATCAGCTCCTCCGGGTACGCCGGGACCTTCGCCGCGCGGGGTGCCGGCGGGGTCGACGGGGCCTCACCACGCCCCTCGACGCGCGGCTTGGCGGCGGCCCGGCGACGGCCCGGGATGGCCCGCAGCGCCTCACCGATGTCGGCCACCTCGACCACCTTCATGCCCGGCGGCACCTTGCCCGGGTCCGGCGGGACCAGGGCGTGGGTGAAGCCCAGCCGGTGCGCCTCGGCGAGCCGGCGCTGCACACCCGTCACCCGCCGCACCTCGCCCGCCAGGCCGACCTCGCCGATCGCCACCAGGTTGCTGGGCAGCGGGGTGTCGGTCGAGGAGCTGGCCACCGCGAGCGCGACCGCGAGGTCGGCCGAGGGCTCGGTCAGCTTCACCCCGCCGACCGTCGCGGTGTAGATGTCCTGCTTGCCGAGCTTCACCCCGCCGTGCCGCTCGACCACCGCCAGGATCATCGCGATCCGGGGCGACTCCAGGCCCGAGGTGGTGCGGCGCGGGGAGGGGATCTGCGAATCCACCATCAGCGCCTGCACCTCGGCCACCAGCGGGCGCTTGCCCTCCAGGGTGACGGTGAGGCAGGTGCCCGGGACGGGCTTGTCACGCCTGGTCAGGAAGAGGCCGGACGGGTCGGCCAGGCCGACGATGCCCTCGTCGTGCAGCTCGAAGCAGCCCACCTCGTCGGTGGCGCCGTAGCGGTTCTTGACCCCGCGGATGAGCCGCAGCCGGGCGTGCCGGTCGCCCTCGAAGCTCAGCACCACGTCCACCAGGTGCTCCAGCAGGCGCGGGCCGGCGATCTGGCCGTCCTTGGTGACGTGACCGACCAGCAGGGTGGCCATGCCGCGCTCCTTGGAGGCCCGGATCAGCGCGCCCGCCACCTCACGGACCTGGGCCGGGCCGCCGGGGGCGCCGTCCAGCTCGGCGGAGGCGATGGTCTGCACCGAGTCCAGGATCAGCAGGCCGGGGTTGACCGCCTCGATGTGCCCCAGCACCGCGCCCAGGTCCTGCTCGGCGGCGAGGTAGAGGTGCTCGGAGAGGGCGTTGATCCGGTCGGCGCGCAACCGGACCTGGCCGGCCGACTCCTCGCCGGTGACGTAGAGGGTGCGGTGCTGCCCGGTGGCCGCCTTGGCGGCGACGTCCAGCAGCAGGGTGGACTTGCCGACGCCGGGCTCGCCGGCCAGCAGCACCACGGCGCCGGGGACCAGGCCGCCGCCGAGCACCCGGTCCAGCTCCGGCACGCCCGTCGAACGGGCCGTCGCGACCTGGCCGTCCACCTGGGCGATCGGGCGGGCCGGCGCGCTGACCGGGCCGGCCGCGGTGGTGCGGATCGGCACCGCGCCGTACTCCTCGACCGTGCCCCAGGCGTTGCACTCCGGGCAGCGGCCGACCCACTTGGGCAGCTGGTTGCCGCACTCGGTGCAGCGGTAGGCCGGGCGCGGCTTGGCGGTGGTCTTGGAACGCGGAGGCATGCGGCCCACGGTAGTGCCTGGGGGTGACAGCCGCGGACCGCGACCGGACGCGCCGCACACCCACACAGATGGGCGATGTTGTTACCCGAAAGAAGTACATACGCGGTGAATGACGGGGGCGGGCGGGCCGTTGTCCCTACCGTCGGACGGGTGACAACGCGAACTGTTGGGCCCGCCGGGGCGCCGGACGCCGTCCTCGCGGCGTACGACCGGCAGGTGGACGGCCTGTTCACCTACTGCCTCTCGGTGCTCTGCGAGCACGACGCGGCCACCGCCGCCCTGCACGAGGTCCGCGAACTGGCCCGGCGGCACGGCGCCCGGCTGGCCGAACCCGGGCTGGTGCGGGCCTGGCTGTTCTCGCTGGCCCGGTACTGCTGCCTGCGGCGGCTGGCGGACGGGACGGTCGGGGAAGCGGGCTCCGGGACGGAACCCGGAGCAGGCCCCGGAGCGGAGCTGACCGAGGCCGAGGCGGTCCGGCGGCGGCGCGAGCTGGCCTCGCTCGCCTGGCCGGAGGCGGCCGGTACGGACCCGGAGCAGCGCGAGGCGCTGGAGCTGTCCGTACGGCACCGGCTGACCCCGCTGGAGGTGGCGGCCGTCCTGGGACTGCCGTTCGACCGGACCCGCGGGCTGCTCGCCGCCGCCGAGGCCGAGGTGGCCCGGACCAGGGCGGCGCTGCTGGTGCTCGGGGTGGGCAGCTGCCCCGAACTGGACCGGCTGGGCGGGGCCGGGACGGAGTCCTGGCGGGACTGGGTGCTCGGCCCGGCGCTGCGGCGGGAGCTGGTGCAGCACGTGGTGGACTGCCCGACCTGCCGGGGGACGGCGGAGCGGGTGGCCGCCGGGGAGGCGGCCGAGGGAGCGGCGGGGTTGTCGGGGCTGCCGCTGCTGACGGCGCCCTCCCCGGCGGGCGGCGACGCTTCCGGGGCGGCGCGCCGGGTGGGCGGGGTGGCTTCCGGGGCGGCGCGGGTGTCCGCGGCCGGGGCGGCGGGGCGGCGGGGCTCCGTGGCGGCCGAGCCGGGGCTGCGGTTCGACCACGGCGGTTTCCCCCGGCACCGGGTGCCGGATGCGGGCCGGGGGCTGGCGGTCCGTCGGCGGGTGGTGACCACCGGGGTGCTCGCCGCCGTCCTGGCGGCGCCGGTGGTCGCGCTGTGGGCCGGGCACCGGGGCGGAGCCGGGCCGGGGTCGGCGGCCTCGGTCTCGGCGGTGCGGGTGGACGAGGCCGGACGGGACACCGGGCAGCGGCCGCCGTGGGCGGTGGGCGGGGCCGGCGCGGACGCGGCCGGGGGCGCGGGGATGCCGGGGCTGGAGCTGGCGGGTGCGGGTCCCGGGGGTGGGGGCGTCGCGGGTGGCACGGGTGGCACGGGTGGCACGGGCAGTGCAGAAACGTTGCTTCCCGGCTTTCCGCGGCTCACCTTCCAGGGACCGCTGGTCCCGGTACCGAGCCGAGGTGCGACCCCGCTCGGCAGCCCCACCCTGGTCGCCGCCCCGGCCCCCGTGGTCGAACGGGCCTCCGCTCCGGGCGCGGGCGACCCGTCCCCGGCCGGGCTGCTCACCGTCGAGGCCCGCGAGTACGGCAGCCGGACGGTGCTCACCCTCACCAACTCCGGTACCACGGAGATCCGCTGGCACGCCGAGACGAACGCCGGATGGCTCCGGCTCAGCCGCGACGCGGGGACCCTGGAGCCCGGGCAGCGGATCACCGTGATCGTCACCGTGGACGAGGACCTCGCGCCGGCCACCCCCTGGACGGCCCGGATCGCCCTGCCGCCCTCGCAGGCGGTGGTCACCATGGAGGGCGGGCCGCAGAACCGCGGCGGGTCGGCGTCCTCCTCGGCGGATCCATCGTCGACGCCCTCGTCGGGGTCCTCATCGGCACCGGGCGGGGGGCCGTCGGCCACGGCCACGGCTTCGCCTTCGTCTTCGTCGACGCCGAGCCGTACGGGCGCGCCGTCCCCGTCGGGTTCGGGCGCGCCGCCGTCCTCCGGATCGCCGACCGCTACGGCGGCGCCCTCGACGACGCCGACGGGCGGCGGGTCGGCGCACCCGACCGGGGCGGCCACGGCCTCGGGACGATAGGAGGGCCCGGTCGCCGCCGGGCGGCCGGAAGGCGTCAGGTGCGGTGGATCGGGGGCACCTGGTAGCTGCCGTCCAGCACCTCCGGCTTGGGCTGGTAGAGCCGCATGATCGGGCGGAACTCGCCGAGCGGGGTGGGCAGCCAGTTGGCGGCGGCCGTCGGGTCCTCGGGCGGTTCGTGCTGGAGGGTCACGGTCAGCGAGCCGTCCGGGCCGTACACCAGGCCGGGGGTGCGGTTGCCGATGGAATAGCGGTTGATCGGGTTCTCGACCAGGTAGTAGTCCGGCACCGAGTACATCGTGACGGACCAGAAGGCCTCCACGGGCGGGGGCTGTTCGAAGTGGAGGGTGTAGCTGTGGGCGCCGGTGAGCGGGCGGCCGTCGGAGTCGTCGTAGGTCACCGCGTACGAGGCCTCGTAGGCGTGGTTGCCCCAGAGGCCGGCCCGGGCGGCGGCGGCGCGGCTGAGGTAGGCGGCGCGGCGGTCGGGGATCCGCCACTCGGGGTCGTCCAGGGTGCCGGGGCCCAGGTGGTCGAGGTTGTAGTCGAAGAGGTGGAGCGCGAAGCGCCACTCGCCGAGCGGGTGCTCCTCGGGCGGGCGGGTGGCGGCATCGACCCGTTCGCGTCCGGCGGCCAGGCCCTTGGCGAGCGCGAGGGTCCATTCCGCGGCGGCCGCGCGGTACGGCGAGCTGCCGTCGTCCAGCAGGCCCAGCGGGGCGAAGCGGCGCTGGTACTCGATGTCCGGGGTGGCCGGCGGGAAGGCCTGCATCCACACCCGCAGGCGTTCGAAGAAGGCCAGCCGCTCGGGGACGTCCGGGTCCGGCTCGGGCAGCCCGGCGACCAGGCCGCCGGGTTCCAGCGGCTCCAGGCTGAGCCCGGCCTGCAGTGCCTTGACCCGCGGGAGGTCGCGTGGACCGTTGCAGGCGAAGCGGCCGACGATCGTGCCCATGGTGGTGGGCAGCTCGATCACCCGGTCCGGGTGCGGGGCGGTGCCGTGCCAGTCGGGCGGGACAACCAGCCAGGTCTGCGCGTCGGTGCCGGTGGCGCGGCTGCCGAGGTAGGCCACGTTGTCCGTCCAGGCGCCGATGAACTGCAGCACGTAGTAGGCGCCGGAGGTGTCCGGGACGTGCAGCACCTGCGGGCCCTCGGAGAGGTCGAGCTGGGCGATCGAGTAGATCGTGTCGTTGTTGACCGAGACGAACTGGTCGCCGGGGCCGGCCAGCCGGGTGGCGTGGCTGAAGTGGTTGGGCGGCGCCGCCGGGAGGGTGCCCAGGCCACCCTTGGCGAAGCGCTCGACCATGGTGAGGCCGGCGACGAGCGGGTAGCCGTAGACGTAGGCGTCGGCGGCCAGGGCCTCCAGCTCGGGCAGGTTCATCGGGGGGTCCTTCGTCGGTTCGGGTCGGGGCCTGGGGCGGGCCTGGCGCGGGGTCCGGGTCGGGGACGGGTTTTGGGCCTGGGCCTGGCCGGGGCCGGTCAGCGCGGGGTGAGCGGCGGGGGCTGCCAGCGGCCGTCCAGGACGGAGGCCTCCGGGCCGTGGATCCGGAGCACCACGGCGAACGGCCCGTCCGGGGCGGGCAGCCAGTTGGCGGAGTGGTCGGCGTTGGCGGGGCGCTTGTGCTGGACGTAGAGGGTCAGGCCGCCGTCCGCGTCGCGGACCAGGCCGGGGGTGTGGCCGCCGACCGAGTAGCGGTCCAGGGTGTTGTCGACCAGCCGGTGGTCGGGGAGCGCGTAGACGGTCGCGGACCAGAAGAAGCGGGCCGGGGGCAGGGCGTCCGGGGCGAAGCGGATCAGGTGGTCGCGGTCGCTGGCGTTCGGCGGGCGGCGGCCCTCGCTGTCCGCCGCCCAACGGCCGTACCAGACCTCCTCGGCGGGCAGTCCGTACGGGCCGAGCTCGGCGGCGACGGCCTGCCGGAGGAAGTCCGCGCCGAGCTGTTCGCGGGTGCCGAACAGCTGGGCGGAGTCGCGGAGTTCGGCGAGCGCCCGGGTCAGCCGGACGCGGCCGTCGGCGATTCCGCGGGCGAACTCGGCGCGGACCTCCAACGGGAGGACGGCGGGCTCGAACTCGCCGCGGCCGTCGATGCAGAGGTCGGTGAGGCGGCCGCGCAGCCCGGTCTCGGCGGGCGGGAGCCCGTCGGTGAGGGGGAAGAAGCCGAGCAGGAAGTCCAAGAAGGTGAGGAACTCGACGCTCTCCAGGACCTCGTCGCGCCAGACCGGCCAGACCGGTTCGGGAGCGGGGGCGGGCGCCGGGGTGCCGGCGTACTCGTGCAGCGGGCGCAGCCGGTACTGCTCCTGGACGGCCCGCAGGGCGGCGAGGTCGGCGGGGGTGTTCCCGGTGAGGCGGGTGTGGCCGACCAGGGCGACCAGCCGGGTGGCGGTGCGGATCACGCCCTTGAGGCGGGGCGGGGGCTTGCCCTGCCAGTCGGGGCCGGCCACCAGGTAGTCCCCCGCGTCCTGGCCGGTGGTCCGGGAGCCGATCAACCCGGCGTGCAGGGCGTCGAGTTCGTGCACCGCGAAGACGTGGTAGCGGTCCTGGGCGGGGACCGAGAGCACCCAGGGTTCGGCGCGCAGGTCGAGCCAGGCGTGGGACGGGAGGGTGTCGTTGTCCGGGGTGACGGCGTCGGTGTCGGCGGGGGTGGCCGGGTGCGCGGTGTGACGGAAGACGCCGAAGCCGCCGACGTAGCCGGGGTCCGCGTCGTCCAGGGCCTGGGCGTAGAGGGCGCGGTAGGTCCGCAGCAGGGGGTGGCCGCGGATCCAGGCCTCGGCCACGGTCGCGCGGATGGTGGCCGGATCGACGAGTGCCGGGTTGACCATGCTGTCGCTCTCCCAGGCCGGATCAGGTCATGGATCGACTTATATCAGTACATTTCGGATGCTAAGGGGGGTGGGATGGGGTGGCACGTCGGGGCGGCGCCCTGGCCGGCCGGCACTCCGGCCGGTGTACCTGCTCCGGCGCTCTGCTCAGCGCTAAGCCGGGCGTACGGGCGGGGTCGCCCGGACAGGCTGGGCGGTATGAAGATCCTTCTACTCGGGGGCTCGTCCTTCCTCGGACGTGCCTACGCCGTCGAGGCACTCGCCCGCGGCCACCAGGTCACCACCTTCAACCGCGGCCTCCGCGGCCCCGACCTGCCCGGGGTCGAGGCCGTCCGGGGCGACCGGGACAGCGCCGAGGACCTCGCGCGGCTGGTCGGGGGCCGCCGCTGGGACGCCGTCGTCGACACCTCCGCCCAGCAGCCCGCCCAGGTCGCGCTCTCCGTGCGGCTGCTGCGCGAGCGGGCCGACCACTACACCTTCGTCTCCTCGGTGCACGCCTGTGCCGACTGGGCCACCCAGGTGATCACCGAGGACTCCCCGCTCCTCCCCTGTCCCGCCGACACCCCGCCCGGCCAGCCGTTCGGCCGCGAGCTGAAGGCGGGCTGCGAGCGCGCGGCGCTGACGGGCATCGGCGCCGAACGAACGCTGGTGCTCAGCAGCGGGCTGCTGGTCGGGCCGTACGAGGTCGGCGGCCGGCTGCCCTGGTGGCTGGAGCGGATGGCCCGCGGCGGCCGGGTGCTCGCCCCCGGGGATCCGGGGCGGACCGTCCAGGTGATCGACGTCCGGGACTTCGCCGCCTTCGGGCTGGATCTGCTGACGGCCGGGACGGCGGGGCGCTTCCTCACCACGGCGCCGCCCGGGCAGCTCACCTTCGGGCAGTGGCTGGAGACCTGCCGGGAGGTCGCGGGCGCCCCTGGCACCGAACTGGTCCGGATCGACGACGGCCCGCTGCTGGCCGAGGGTCCGGACCGGGTGGAGCCCTGGACCGAACTCCCCTTCTGGGCGCCGGACCTGCCGGACTGGGCGTACATCTGGCAGGTCGACAGCAGCCGCGCCCGGGCGGCCGGGCTGCGCTGCCGCCCGTTCGCGGAGACCGCGCGGGACACCTGGGACTGGCTGCGCACCCGGGGGCCGGCCGAGGACACCGACGCCGAGGGGCGCAAGGCTGCGCCGGGGTCGCTGTTCAGGCAGGGCATCGAACCGGCCAAGGAGCAGCGGCTCCTGGCCGCGCACGGGTGAGCTGCGCGCGGTCCGTCAGCGACCGGAGTGGGGGACCGGACGGGTCGGCTTCCCGGTCCGGTCCGGATCCGCCGGACGCGGCTCAGTGGGTGCGGCGGGTCACCAGCTCGGCGAGGGCGAGCAGTTCGTCGGCCGCGGAAGGCTCCGGTACGGCCAACGCCAGCTGGGCCATCGCCGCGGCCATCCGCTCGCAGGACTCGCCCTGTGCCCAGCCGCGCCCGCCGGCCGCCTCGACGGCCGCCGCGCACTGCGCCAACTCCTCGGGACCGAGCGGCCGTTCGAGCGCGTAGAGCTCGGCGAGCCGGGCGCCCTCGGCGGTGCCGGAACCGAGCGCCCGGACCACCGGCAGCGACTTCTTCCGGGCGACGAGGTCCGCGCCGACCGGCTTGCCGGTGACCGCTGGATCCCCCCAGATGCCGATCAGGTCGTCGATCAGCTGGAAGGCGAGGCCGATCTCGCGGCCGAAGCCGTCCATGGCCTGTGCCGTTTCCTCGGAACCGCCGCCGTACAGCGCGCCCATCGCGCAGGCGGCGCCGAGCAGGGCCCCGGTCTTGGCCTCGGCCATCGCCAGGCACTCGGCGAGCGAGACGTCGTTGCGCTGCTCGAAGGCGCAGTCGATCTGCTGGCCCTCGCAGAGTTCGACCACGCAGTCGGCGAGCCGGCGGATCGAGCCGCGGGCGGCCGGGTGGGCGTCCTCGGCGACCAGGCGCAGCGCGAGGGAGTGCATCGCGTCGCCGGCCAGGATGGCCTCGGTGGTGCCGAACACCCGCCAGGCGGTGGGCCGGTGGCGCCGGGTGTCGTCCCGGTCGATGACGTCGTCGTGGAGCAGGGTGAAGTTGTGCACCAGCTCCACCGCGGCGGCCGCGGCGACGGCCGTACCGGGGGTGCCGCCGAGGGCCTGGGCGGCGGCGAGGACCAGGGCGGGGCGGATCGCCTTGCCGGAGGAGGCCTCGGAGGGCGTGCCGTCCGCCTCCCACCAGCCGAAGTGGTAGCCGGCGACCTTGCGCATCGTGCCGGGCAGTGAGTCGACGGCGGCCCGCAGGACCGGGTCGACCAGCCGGCGGGCGCGGGCGAGGATGTCGGCCGCCTCGTGGCCCTCTTTGTGGTCCCGCTCCAGCGTGGAGCTCGTCATGGGTTCCTCCCCCTGTAGGGCGCCTGTCGTAGGACGGCCGGCCCGTCGGGCGGCCGGGTGCGCCGGGGCGGCGGGCCGGTGGCCGTACGCGCCGCGGCGCGCCGCCCGGCCGGGGCCGGGTGTCCCCGGCCGGGCGGCGCGGATTCTGCTCGGAGGCCGAGCCGGCGGCCGTCGTCAGCGCTGGGCGATGTCCACGTTCTCCAGGACGCCGACGGCGTCCGGAACCAGGATCGCGGCCGAGTAGTAGGCGCTCACCAGGTAGGAAATGATGGCCTTCTCGTCGATTCCCATGAACCGCACCGAAAGGCTCGGCTGGTATTCGTCCGGAATTCCGGTCTGGTGCAGGCCGACGACGCCCTGGTTGTCCTCGCCGACGCGCATCGCGAGGATCGAGCTGGTGCTCCCGCCGACGATCGGGATCTTGTTGCACGGGAAGATCGGCACCCCCCGCCAGGCGCTGACCTGCTTGCCCTCGACCTCGACCGTGCCCGGGTAGAGCCCGCGCTTGTTGCACTCACGGCCGAAGGCGGCGATGGCCTTGGGGTGGGCCAGGAACATCTTGGTGCTGCGGCGGCGGCTGAGCAGCTCGTCCATGTCGTCCGGGGTGGGCGGGCCGGAGTGGGTCTGGATCCGCTGGTCGTACTCTGCGTTCTCCAGCAGGCCGAACTCGGGGTTGTTGATGAGCTCGTGCTCCTGGCGCTCGCGCAGGGCCTCGATCGTCAGCCGGAGCTGGTGCTCGGTCTGGTTCATCGGCTTGTTGTAGAGGTCGGCGACCCGGGTGTGGACCTTGAGGATGGTCTGCGCGACGCTCAGCTCGTACTCGCGCGGCTTGAGTTCGTAGTCCACGAAGGCACCGGGCAGCTCGTACTCGCCCTGGTGGCCGGCGGAGAGGTCGATCGCCGCCTCGCCGTGCTTGTTCTGCGCCTGCTGGAAGCCGTTCAGGTACTCCATGATCTGCAGCTGCAGCGACTCGGAGCGGTCGTGCAGCTCCTGGAAGGACGGCCAGGCGAGCACCATCACGGTGCCTGCGGTGGCGGCACGGACGGTGTACGGCCAGCTGCCGTCCTCCTCCTGGAGCGCCTCGTCGCCCAGATGGTCGCCGTCGGCCAGGGTGCCGACCACCGTCTCCTCGCCGTACTTGCCGGTGCCGAGCCGCTCGAGCTTGCCGTGCGCGATCAGGAAGACCTCGCTGATCGGCGTGCCGGCGGTGACCAGGACGTCGCCCGCCTGGAACTGCCGCTGGACGAAGCGGCCGGCCAGCTCCTCCAGCACCGCCTCGTCCTCGTAACCGCGCAGCACCGGCACCTCGGCCAGCGTCTGCGGGACGATCCGCACCTCGGAACCCGTCTTGACGAAACTCACCCGGCCGCGGCCGACCTTGTGGCGCAGGCGGCGGTTGACCCGGTAGGTGCCGCCGGAGACCTGCACCCAGGGCAGCGTCCTGAGCAGCCAGCGCGGGCTGATGCCCTGCATCTGGGGCGCGGACTTGGTGGTCGTGGCGAGGTTCCGCGCGCCCGCCGTGCTCAGGGACTGCTGCTGCCGGATGTCCGGCTGCGCGCCCGGCGCAGGAATACCGGCATTGGTTTCGGTCGACATAGGGAAAACCCTTCGCATGCCCGATGAAGTGTCGCCTTGCACATTCTCGTTACAGCTTCATGGTGGGCCGTTCGAGGGAGGTCCGCAATCACTCGTTCGAGTGGTTCTGAATAACCGAACAAATAGTACGACTAGATCGCCTGATCGATATTTGTTCGACTTCTTATTCGAAAACACCGGGATGCCGCGCCCGGTCCTCCTCCGTCGACCGTGCGGCTGACACTACAGCGGACCGTTCCAGTCCAGTGTCGGTTCCAGCACCCCTTCCAGGGTGAGCAGCCAGCGTTTCACGTCGATGCCGACCCGGCCGCCGCCGAAACCGCCGATCCCGTCCGCCGCCACCACCCGGTGGCAGGGCACCAGCAGGGCCACCGGGTTGGCGGCCATCATCTGCCCGACCGTCCGGGCGGCCAGGCCCGGTTCCGTGACGTCCTCGAACACCCCGCTGCGGGCGGCAAGTTCACCGTAGGTGATGGTCCGTCCGTACGGCACCTGCTCCCGGAGCGTGCGCAGGACGGTGCGGTGCGGCCCGGAGCTGAGGCTCCAGTCGATCGGCAGGCCCAGCTCCCGGGTGCGGCCCGCCAGGTAGGCGCCGATCCGCTCGGTGACGGCGGTGACCTTCGCGGGGTCGGTGCACGGCGGCGTCTCACCGTCCCGTCCGCCGTAGCCTGCGGCCGCCACCCCGAGCGGGGTCACCGCGATGTGCATCGGACCGCTGGGCAGCGGGGTCGGCACGGTCAGCCAGGACAACGACCAGGACTGCGGCACGCTCGGGCCCCCACCCTCCGCCGGGTCGGCCGCCAGCCGGCCCGGCGACCTCGGGGCGCTCCGACCGAGCCGCCCGGCGCGCCATCGTACGGCGGGCGGGGCGGTCGGTGCGGGCGGTGCGGACGGGGCCGGTCCGAAGACGGGCCCCGTCCCCTCGGCCGGTCCGGTCAGAGCTGCCCCTTCAACCTGCGGGCGGTCGACGCGCAGAAGTGCACCAGGTCGGCGCGGTCCGGCGAGTGGCCCTCGCACAGCACGGCGAGCTGGGCGTCGGTGATCCGGTCCGGCCCCGGGATCTCCAGCAGGTACGCCAGGTCGGCCAGTACGGTGGCCAGCCGCTCCGCGTCCACGTGGTCCAGGGTGGCCGCGGCCTGGTGATGGCTGATGGTGAGCGAACCGGGCATGGTCAAACCTCCTCCGTACCCCCTCCGTCCACGGTACGACCGACCCGGCCACCCCGCCCGCCGCGGAGGCACGCACGCGTGGGCGGAGCGACCGGCTGTGCTCCGGGGCCGGCCGGGTACGGTGCGCGGTGGGCCGCACCGGTACCGGCCGGGGGTGCGCCCCGGAGCCGTCCGAGGGGTGAGTCAGCGGTCCGGGCCCTCCTCCCAGCGGCGATCCCGTACGGCCGGCAGGCCCAACACTACGGCCCCCGCCGCCACTTGCCAGACGGCTCCGACCAACAGCACGCCGCCGGTGCCGTACCGGGCCGACAGCGGACCGGCCGCCGCCAGGCCGAGCGGTCCCACGGCGAAGGAGCCGACCGCCCCGAAGGCGCTCAGCCTGCCCAGCAGTTCCGGCGGCACCCAGTGCTGCACCGTGGTGCTGTACAACGTCCCGCAGACCGCCGAACCGAGCCCCGCCGCCAGCGCGGCGGACGGCACCCCGCCGCCGACCGCTGCCCCCACACCGGCCGCGCCCGCCTCTCCTACCGCCGCGCGGCCGAACTCTTCATCGCGCACACCAGCGCCCTCGGGCCGGGCTGGACGCTCCGGCAGCTGAGGGAGCGGCGGTGAGGACCACGCGCCGGGCGGGGGTACCGCGCGGCGGCCCTGAGGGAGCAAATCGCCGTGGGTGTCGGCGAATCGGGTCTCGCGCGACGGAGCGGACTCACAGCCCGCGCGTTCACCCGGCGGCCCAGGTCGGGGTCACGGCCCGGTCGAGCCGGGCGTAGCCGGCGTCCTGGGTGAGCAGTTCCCGGTGGCTGCCGCAGGCGACCACGCGGCCCCCGCGCAGCAGGACGATCCGGTCGGCGTTCCGCACGGTGAGCAGGTTGTGCGAGATGATGATCGTCGTCCGCCCGCTCATCAGCCGCCCGAGCGGCTCCAGGATCCGCCGCCCCGACTCCGAGTCCAGGCCGGTGGTCGGCTCGTCGAGCAGCAGCACCGGTGCGTCCCGGACCATCGCCCGGGCGATCGCGATCCGCTGGCGTTGGCCGCCGGACAGCAGCCGCCCCTGCTGGCCCACCACCGTGTCGTAGCCCTCCGGCAGCCGGCTGATGAACTCGTGCGCGTCGGCGGCCCGGGCGGCCGCCACGATCTGCGCGTCGGTGGCCCCCGGTCGGCCGTAGGCGATGTTGTCCCGGACGGTGCCGTGGACGACCAGGGTCTCCTGGAGCAGCACCGCGATGTGCTCGCGCAGATCGCTCAGCGCCAGGCCGCGCAGGTCGATGCCGTCCAGCCGGACGGCACCGCGCTCCGGGTCGTAGAAGCGCAGCAGCAGCTTGGCGACGGTCGACTTGCCCGCCCCGCTCTCCCCGACCAGCGCGACCGTCTCGCCCGGTTCGGCGCGGAAGGAGACGTCGTTCAGCGCCAACCGGGACACGTTCGGGTAGCGGAACCGCACCCCTTCGAAAGCCACTGCTCCACGCACCCGGGCCGGACGCAGCGGTTTCGGCGGATCGGTCACGTCCGGCTGCTGGTCCTGGAGTTCGATGATCCGCTCGGCGGCGGCCGCGGCCGAGAAGAAGCCGTTGCTGAGCCGCCCGATCCCCTTGACCGGGCCGTAGAGGCGGCTCAGGAGGGCGACGAAGACGAGGAGCTCGCCCAGGGTGAGGCGGCCCTGGGTCAACTCCCAGGCCCCCAGGCCGAGCACGATCAGCGCACCGGCCAGTTCCAGCATCTCCACGATCGGCTCGAACAGCGCGCGCAGCCGGGTCGCCGCCATGGTCGCGCGGAACCGCGCCAGGTTCTCCCCCAGGAAGCGCTTCTGCTCCCAGTCCTGCCGGTTGTACGCCTGCACCAGAGCGATGTTACCGAGCGTCTCCTCGGCGAGGGCGCTGACCGAGCCGCTGCGGCGGCGCCGTTCGCGGGACGCGGTCCTCACCTTCCCCGAGAAGCGCCGGGCGGTGATCCAGAACAGCGGGGCCACCACCAGGGCCGTCAGCGTGAGGTCCCAGCGTAGGTAGAACAGCAGGCCGAGGAAGACGGTCAGCTCGGCGACGTACGCGACCGCTTCCAGGACGCCCGAGAGCAGGAAGGTCTCGACCGCCTCGACATCCGCGGTCAGCCGCGACAGTACGTCGCCGAGCCGCCGCCGCTCGAAGAAGCCCAGCGGTAGGCACTGGAGGTGCCGGAACACGTCCGTGCGCAGGTTGAGGAGGAAGCGCTCGCTGACCCAGGTGGAGAGCGTCTCGTCGACGAAGCCCAAGCCTCCCGCCAGCAGGGTCAGCCCGGCGTAACCGAGCGCCACCGGCAGGAACAGCCCGAGTCTGCGCGGCACCAGCACGTCGTCGACGACGATCTTGAACAGCCAGATCATCGCCGCGTCGACCACCGGGCCGAGCAGGACGATCGCCACCAGGAGGATCAGCCAGCGCCTCCCCCCTCGGGTGTAGGGCCAGAACTGCCGGAAGGTCCGCCGCAGCGGCACGACCGGGGCCGGGGCGACGACCGGGTCCGCCCGGCCGTCGCCGTCACCCGTGTCGACGGCCGTCAACCGCCGCAGGGACCACACCAGTTCGTCCTAGCCAGGGACCATCACCGGTCCGTGACCGTCAGCACCGGTTCCAGCGGCGCGAGCCGCGAAGGCCACGACGGCCCTCGTCGTCGAAGTCGCCGAAATCGTCGAAGTCGCCCCGGCCGCCACGGAAGTCCCCGCGGTCGTCCCCGCGACCGCCGTACCCGCGGCCACCGCGGTCGCCGCGGTCGCTCCGCAGCGTCGGAAGGAGGTTGGCGAGGATGCTCATCACTGCCACCTTTCTCTCGGTTTGTCCCCCACCGGAAAGTACGGACGGGCGGGCGGAAGTACTCAGCCCGGGACACATGTCACCGGATGTGTCCGGTGTCACCGAGTGTGTTCCGACGTGCGTCACGGGCTCCGTCACGGCTTCCGTCACGGGCCCGTTCCGCTCGGCCCGGGGACCGTTACCCAGCCGATGGGCGACCGTGACGCGGCCGGGCGGGCACCGCGACACGGTCCCCCTACCGTCACCGACGACGCATCGGACAACCGCGCGGGCCGGCCTCAGGGACCGGCCGTACGGGCCGGAGGCGTTCGCGAGAGCCGCGGTCTCGCCGTTGACGCGTTCGTTCACCAGAGTCTTCGTCTTCGAAGGAGCACCACCGTATGAGCAAGAGCCGTACCCACCGTTCGCCCGCCCGCCGGATGCTGGCGGTCTGCGCGCTGACCGGCGCCGCGCTGGTGACCGTCGTCACCGGCGGGCAGGCCTGGGCCGACGGAACCCCGCAGGCCGCCACCCCCACCGCCCACGCCCCTGCCAACCCGGCGCCGGCGGGCGCGGTCCGTCCCTCCGCCGTCCCCGCCCCCGCCGAAGCCGCGCCCGGCTCCGCCGCCGCGTCCGCCAAGCCCGCCCACCCGGCCGGCTCCGCGCCCGCGGCGCAGCCCGTCCCCGCCGGCTCCCAGCCGCAGGTGCGCGAGGTGCCGAAGGGTGCCGCCCAGGCCGGTGACGGCTCGGGCGAGACCGACGGCAACGGCCTGATGCTGGCGGGCGGCGGTGCCGTCGCGGCCGTCGGCGCCGGTGCGCTGGGCTTCGCCCTGCTGCGCCGCCGCTCCGGTGCGCGTGGCTGACACCGGTCCCGAGTCCGCCGGGCACCCCGGCGCCCTTCCTCCGCACCCGGCCGGGCGGGGAAGCGGCGCCGGGGCGCCCCGGGCGGCGGGGACCGCCAAGCGGGGCGGCCGCGGGGGGCGGCGCGCCGCCCGGCCCGGCCCGGGCATCCTGCGCCGGAGCGTCTTCGGCGCGGCTGGCCTGCTCTGCGTGGTGCTCGGCACCTCGCTCGCGCTGTCCGGCCGGGACACCCCGGTGGTGCGGATCGAGACCTCCGGCCACGCCCCGGCGGCCGCCGCGCCCACCCCGACCGCGCCCGCCCGCACCACCCCCGTGGGCGCGCCGACCGCCAGCGCCCGGACGCTCGCCGCCTCGCCGCCCACCCGGCTGCTGATCCCCGCCATCAGCGTGGACGCCCCGGTGACCGACCTCGGCCTGAACGCCGACGGCACCGTCCAGGTGCCCTCGGCCGACCATGCCGACCAGGTCGGCTGGTACCGCAACGGCCCCACCCCGGGCGAGGCCGGCCCGGCCGTCCTGATCGGCCACCTCGACACCAGGAACGGCCCGGCGGTCTTCCGGCGCCTGCCGGAACTCCACCCGGGCGACCTGATCCGGATCCGGCGCTCGGACGGCGGCAGCGTGGACTTCAAGGTCCGCAGCCTGCTCCAGGCCGCCAAGGACCACTTCCCCACCGACGCGGTGTACGGCGACACCCCCGGGCCCGCACTGCGGCTGATCACCTGCGGCGGGCGGATCGGCTCGGACGGCCACTGGACGGACAACATCATCGTTCTGGCGGACCCGGCCTGACCGGGCCGCCGACAGCGGGGGCGGAACCGCCGGTCACCGTCCGCACGACCTACCCACCGGACCGGCCACCAGGACGGACCGGCTACAACGGTCACAGCAGCAGGACGGCCGGAGGGACGGCGAACCGGCACCGCGCCGCGCGCACACCGCGAACCTGGAGGACGAGCACCGACCGTGGCACCACCGACCCCGCTCCGCCGCCGCCCCGGCGCCGTGCCCGCGGCCGCCCTCGCCACCCTGGCCGCCCTGACCGTCCTCGGCGTCCTGGCCTTCGGCCACCCCGCCCCGGGCGGCCTGCGGGACGACGGCCCGCGCGTGGCCGTCACCCCGCCGACCTCGGCCAAACCGCTCTGGCCCGGCCTGGCCACCGCACCGCCGCCCGCCACGTCCGCGACCGGGTCCAGCACCCAGGCACCTCCGCCGCAGCCCGTACCCGACCTGACCGCCCCCGGGCACGACCTCACCGCGGTCGACCTCCACACCCTCCTGGCCAAGGACCCGGCGGTGAGCGCGGAGGAGCGGCGCGCGCTCGACTCCTGCACCGGCTGCGAGGTGCGGGCCCCCGAGTTCCGCGACCTCACCGGCGACGGGCTGCCCGAACTGATCGCCGCCGTCGCCACCCCGGGACAGGTCGCGCTGCACGTCTACACCCTCACCGGGGACCGCGTCCTGCCGATCCTGCGGGTGCAGATCAAGCCGGACTTCGGCGCCGCCACCCTGGACTCCGACCTGTGGCTGTACGAACCGACCACCGTCACCACCCGCACCACCAGCCACTACCAGTGGGACGGGACCAGGCTCGCCCTGGTCGAGAAGCGGGTGGACGGCATCGGCCTGCTCCCGCCCACCGATCCGGGCACCGACCCGCCGACCGGCACCGGAGCCGTCGGCGCGGTTCCCGGGCCGGTCCGCCCCTCCGCCGAGGCCAGGCCGGGCGCCGGCGCGGCCGTCCCGACCGCGCGCCCCGGCCGACCCCAGCCCCAGCCCGCTCAACCGTCCCAGTGGTACCAGCCGACCCCGCAGTACCAGCAGTCCTCTCAGTACCAGTCGTCCCAACCGTCCGCCCCTGCCGTCGTCCCGGAAGCGAAGCGATGACCACCGCCGCCGCCCCCGCCCAGCCGCACATCCTGCTCGTCGAGGACGACGAGGTGATCCGGGAGGCGACCCGGATGGCCCTGGAGCGCTACGGCTTCCCGGTCACCACCGCCGCCGACGGCCTGGAGGGGCTGGAGGCTTTCCACGCCGTCCGCCCCGACCTGCTCCTGCTGGACGTGATGCTGCCGCTGCTCGACGGGGTCGGCCTGTGCCGCCGGATCCGGGAGGAGAGCCAGCTGCCGATCCTGATGATGTCGGCCCGCACCGACCCGGTGGACGTGGTGTCCGGCCTGGAGGCGGGCGCGGACGACTACGTGGTCAAGCCCTTCGAGAGCGCCGTCCTGGTCGCCCGGATCCGCACCGTGCTGCGCCGCATCCGGGTGGCCCCGGCTCCTGCCGCTGCGTCTCCTGCCGTCCTTTCCTCCCCCTCCTCTTCCTCCTCCCCTTCCTCCTCCTTCCCCCCTTCTTCCGCGTCGCCCGACTCCCCGGCAGCCCCCGTCGCCCCCTCCCCCGCTCCCTCCCCCACCCACGCCGTCCGCAACTTCGACGGCCTGCAGGTGGACACCGACAGCATGGAGGTGCGGGTCGACGGCCGCCTCGTCCCGCTCACTCCCACCGAGCTGCGGCTGCTGCTGGAGTTCACCGCCGCGCCCGGCATCGTGCTGGAGCGCTCGACGCTGCTGGAGCGCGTCTGGGACTACGAGTGGGGAGCCGACACCCGGGTGGTGGACGTCCACGTCCAGCGGCTGCGCGCCAAGATCGGCTCCGGCCGGATCGAAACCGTCCGCGGTTTCGGCTACAAGCTCCGGCGCCCCGCATGACCGTACGCCGACCCCGACAGCTCCCCTCCCGGCTGACGCTGCGCCGGATGACCCTGCGCCGTCAGATCGCCACCGCCGTCGCCGCCATCTCCGTCCTGGTCGCGGTGGCCGTCGGCCTGCTGGTCCACCAGGCGATGATCCGACAACACGTCGACCAGGCGCGCTCCTCCGCGCTCACCGCCCTCAACTCCGCCCTCACCGACTACGCGCGCGGCCTGACCCCCAACCCCGTCGCCGCCCTCGACGACCCGGCCCTCCCCACCCGGCTGCACGACCTCGCCGCCGACGGGCGAGAGGGCACGGTGCTCGCGACCGACCAGCAGGGCGAGTCGATGTGGGCGGCGGCCCCGGTCCAGGGCGGAGTGCTCTCCGCCCGGGTGGACTTCACCCAGGACCGCCGGGCCATCGCCGACCTGGACCGGATCATCCTGCTCACCGTCGTCGCCGCGGTCTTCACCACCGTGCTGGCCGGCGTGCTCGTCGCGGACCGGATCAGCCGCCGCCTGCGCACCGCGGCCACCGCCGCCCGGGGCATCGCGGCCGGCGGCACCGACACCCGGATCGGCGAACTCGTCGACGGGAAGGACGAGGTCGCCGACCTCGCCGCCGCCGTCGACCTGATGTCCCGCACCCTGCACCGCCGCCTGGAGGACGAACAGCGCTTCACCGCCGACGTCGCCCACGAACTGCGCACCCCGCTCACCGGCCTAGTCACCGCCGCCGAACTGCTGCCGCCCGGCCGCCCCACCCAACTGGTGCAGAACCGGGTCCAGGCCCTGCGCGCCCTCGTCGAGGACCTCCTGGAGGTCTCCCGCCTGGACGCGGACGTCGAGTCCCCCGACCTCTCCGCCGTCCCCCTGGAACGCGCGGTGCGCCGCACCGTCACCCTCACCGGCCTCGACGTCCGGATCGGGATCACCTCCGACCAGGAGGTCCGCACCGACCTGCGCCGCCTCGACCGCATCCTCGGCAACCTGCTGCTCAACGCCCACCGCCACGGCGCCGGCCCGGTCGAACTCCACGTCGACGGCCGCCGGATCACCGTCCGCGACCACGGCCCCGGCTACCCCGACGACCTCCTCGACCACGGCCCCCAGCGCTTCCGCACCAACGCCCCCGAACGCGGCCGCGGCCACGGCCTCGGCCTCACCATCGCCACCGGCCACACCCGCGTCATCGGCGCCACCCTCACCTTCGCCAACCACCCCGCCGGCGGCGCCCTCGCCACCCTCACCCTCCCCCCGGACTGACCGCCTCCTCATCGCGTGGTGGCTACGGACGGCGGTCTCTCCGGTCGTCCCGCGAGTCCCATTCGTCGAGGGTGCGCCGGGTCTCGGCGGCGAGCGGGTGGTGCGGGCCATAGAGCCGCTCGGTGTCGACGAGTACTCGGAGCTGGGCCGTGCGGGCGCCGATGTGGTCACCGGTCGCGAAGAGCAGGTGTGCTGCGCGGCCGCGGACCTCCAGTGCGAAGGCCGGATCGTCGTCGGCGAGCCGGTCCAGCTGAGGAAGCAGGGACCGGTACTCGGCGAGTGCCGAGACGTGGTCGCCGAGGTGTTCCAGGCACTGCGCTGCCTCGACGCGGAAGCGTAGGGCCTGGGGGTCAGCCGGGCCGGCCTCGGCGGAGCGCTGCTCGATCAGCAGCCGGAACTCCGACAGTGCGGCGCGGAACTGACCGTCCTCCAGCAGAGTCGCGGCGTAGTGCTTCCGCAGCATGTGGACGACCGGAGAGTTCCGGCCACGGGCCTCAGCGGCACCGGACAGCGCTCTGCCGAGCACGCTCACGGCTTGGGTGACCCGACCCGCGTCCAGCAACCCCTTGGCCTCCTTGACGGCGGCGCCGATCTCGGCCGTCCCGCCGACGGGTGCGGGAGGGCCCGGGTGCGGGTCCGCGGCGGGCACGGTCGGCGAGTGCCGTGACCGGTACGGCGGCTGCCCGCCGTGCCAGGGCGCGTAGGGCTGCCGGAACGGACGGGTCGGGTCCATCGGGACCCCGGGGCCGTCAAGGCGGTTCGACGCGGGCCCGGGAAGCAGGGGCGCCAGCTCGCGGTAGACCTCCGCCGCATCGGCCGGGCGGTCCCGCGGGTCCTTGGCGAGCAGCCGCAGGACCAGGGTCTCCAGTGGTTCCGGCACCTCTGGCCGGAGCCGGCGCAGTGGCAGAGGCGGCTCGTGGAGGTGCCGGTGCAGCACGCCCAGCGCGGAGGCACCGGCGAAGGGGACCGTGCCGCCGAGCAGTTCGTGCAGGATCACGCCGAGCGAGTAGAGGTCGGCGCTCGGGCCGACCTCGCCTCCCATGGCCTGCTCGGGCGACATGTACGCGGGGCTGCCGATGGGAGAGCCGGTGAGGGTGAGGCGCGTGGTGTCGGAGTCCAGGACGGCGGCGACACCGAGGTCGAGCACGACGACGGTGCCGTCGGGACGGACCATGACATTGCGCGGCTTGAGGTCGCGGTGCACGGCCGGTACCGCGTGCACGGCGGTCAGCACCGGGCAGAGCTGCGCCGCCACGGCGACCGCCCACGGCCAGGGGTAGGGATCGTGCTCGGCCAAGTGGTCGGCCAGGTCCGCGCCTTGGACGTACTGCATGACCAGGTAGAGGTCGTCGCCGTCGCTGGCGGCATCGTGCACGGTGACCAGTCCGGGGTGATCGACCTGGGCGGTGACCCGGCACTCCCGGACGAAGCGCCGCCTGACCCCGTCGAAGTCCTCCGCCGCTTCGGGCATCCGGTCGGTCCGGAGCAGCTTGACCGCCACCTGCCGGTCCAGGACGTTGTCGTGTGCCGTCCACACCTGGCCCATGCCGCCCTGCCCGACGAGCGTCGCCAGCTCGTACCGCCCGGCGACGAGCCGGCCCTTCATGAGCGCTCCTGCTGCTCGAGGTAGGCGCTCAGTTCGTCGAGCCCGGCCCTGACCTGCCCGATGCGGTCCTGGCGCGGCAGGCCCACAGGTGGGTGGCCCGGTGGCACCGCCGGCAGTGCCACCGGGGTCCCCTGGCCGGGAACCGCCCCGCCCGAAGGCTGCGGCCGCAGGTCGACGGCAAGGAAGTACGCCGGGACGAAGACCATGGTCCCGAGCAGGAGCACCACCCCGGTGGTGGCCTGCCAACTGTCCTTCCCGGACGGCCCGATCAGCGCCACCCCGCCGACGGACGCCGCCGCCACCGCGACGAGCACCAGCCAGTCGCGTCGGCGGCGGTGCACGAGCGCGAGGTACAGCATCGATATCCAGCCCAGCATGCCGATGGTCAGCACCGGAACGGCGGTGAGGACCACCCTGAGAAGCACCCTCCACACGCGCGCGCCACGTCGACGCGGCGGCGTTGTGGGGACGGGGCCGTACATGGGCCAGCTCCTGCTCGGCGGAGGTTGATCGGTGATTGCCGGGGTCAGCCTACCGACCCGTCCGCCGGGCGACCTCCGCCCATCAGGACGGGCTGATGCTCCCGTCCGTCAGCCCGTCGTACAGGCCCTGGACGAACAGTTCGCCCAGTCTGGCCGCCAGGCGTGCCGCCTCCTCGAAGGCGGCGACCGCGCGGAACCGCTCACCGTAGCGCTGCTGGTCGGCCAGCGGCAGCCGGGGCACCTGGAGCCGGCGCACATCGAGCCGGGTCGCGGACGTGGTGAAGCTGCTGGCCTGCCGGTTGTTGGCGCTGCTGCGCAGGAAGCCGGCGAGGAACCACGGGTCCAGGGTGGCCGGGTCGGGGCGCAGCAGGTAGACGTTGCGGCCCAGCGCGGCACCGGCGGTGGCTTCGTCGATCACGCGGGTCGCGGTGCCCCGGCCGAGCACGGGGATCACCACGTCCCCGGCCCGGATGAGCACCGGCTCCTCGTCCTCGCCCTCGGGCAGCACGCCGGAGGGGGCGCCGCCCGACACGATGTCGTGCTCGCTCAGGACCGGCGGGCCGCCGGTGCCGGCTCCGGCACCGCCCGTCCGCATCACCAGGGCTCCCGTCCTGGCCAGTTCGCCCAGGCTGGTCATGGGCCAGCGCACGAGCGCGCCCTGGACGCCCACCACCGGCGCCAGTTCCACGGTGCTCCGCAGGGCATCGGTCAGGCGTTGGCGGACCTCGCTCAGCCCGGCCCCTCCGGTGCCCGCCGCCCGAATCGGCAGGTGCCGGGCCGGGGTCACGTCCACGTCGTCGTCCAGCAGGTCGACCAGCGGGACGGTGCGGCTGACGCCGGGCCGCTCCGGTGCCGCGCCGGCGTGGTCGAAGGCGTACCAGTCCGCCAGCACCGTGTTGCGCAGTTCCTGCCAAGGCAGCTTTTCCCCGCCGTCCGAGTGCTCGGCCGCGTTCACCAGCAGCAGTCGCTGCGGTTGCGGCGCGTCCGCCGCAGGACGGCGCAGCACCCACAGGTGCAGGGGAATCCCGTACGGCGGGGCCACGCCCGCGGGCAGCGCGACGACCGCCCGGAGCGCGCCGCGCCGCAGCAGGTCCGCCCGGATCCGCCGGCCCGACCGGCGGGACGCCGCGGCGGGCGGCATCAGCAGCACGGCGCAGCCGTTATCGCGCACATGGGCGAGGGCGTGCTGCACCCAGGCCAGCTCGGACTCGGTCCGCGGCGGCAGCCCGTACTCCCAGCGGGTGTCGTAGGCGAGCTCCTCGTGCCCCCAGGAGCGCTCGTTGAACGGCGGGTGGCACAGCACGACGTCCGCGCGCACGCCGGTGTGCGCGTCGGCGCGCAGGCTGTCGCCCACCTGGATCCGCACCTCCCCGTCCGTGTGCAGGGCGAGGCGCACCGCGGTCAGCGCGGCGAGGTCCGGATCGGCCTCCTGACCGATCACCGTGGTGGTGGGACCGGCCGCGCCGAGCAGGCCGCCGAATCCGCAGGCGGGGTCCAGCACCAGCTCGGCCGGGCCGGCGAGTTCGGCCATCAGCTCCGAGAGCGGCGCGGGGGTGAGCGTGTACTGGCGCGGCCCCGCCTCCAGGTGGCGCCCCATCAGGAACTCGTACGCCTGGCGTGCGCCGAGTTCGTTCGCGAGCTCCACGCCACCGCGCAGCAGCGCCAGACGCCCTGTCAGCTCGGGCCCGCTCGGCACGGGTACCGGGTGGTTTTCGCCCAGGCGGGCGCGAAGTGCCTCGGCGAGCGCTCCGGGCAGCTCGCAGGCCAGACGGCGGTCGTCCGCGGTGGCCAGCTCCTGCCAGCGGGTGGGCTGATCGCGCAGCAGGAGCACGGCACCGACCAGCCGCAGCGCGGTCGCCGCGCCGCCCGGATCCCCTTCGATCTGTTGCCAGACCCGTTCCCGCAGGGGCACCTGCGCGAGCTTGCCCTGGTCGCGCAGCCACTGCTCGACGTCGGCCAGGTCGAAGACCGGGCTGGTGTCGGTGCCGCCGACGGGCTTGGGGAAGTCCGTGTGCCTGCGCCGCCAGTTGCTGACCGCGGCCCGGCCGACACCGGCCAACCGCGCGATCCCGGCGGCGGTGACGTCTGTCCTGTTCTCCGGCACCGAGTGGGCCCCCTCCCCGCGACGCTACGACTGAGAACGATTCTACAACCAGCCTCACGGCGAATTCTCATGTTGACGCGGTTCACAGGCGATGATCTGATTAGCCCGCCGCTCACACAGCTCCCCGCCCGAAAGGTGCACGCCCCGATGTCTCAGCAACTCCGCCGGGCCACCCTGATCGCCTGCAGCGCCACCGCGGTCCTCGGCCTCGCCGCCTGCGGCCCGGACAACGCGAACCCCTCGGCCACCGCGGCGGCCCCCGCCGCGTCCGCCCGCGCCGCATCGTCCACCGCGCCGGCCCCCGGGCCCGCCGCGAGCACCGCCGGCCTCCCCGACGGGAACAAGCTGAACGCCCTGCTCCTGCCGGCCACCGCGATGCCGCCGAAGTTCAAGCTCGACCCCAGCGGCTCCCAGAGCACCGGCGACGGCGCCATCCCGCCGGCCTCGCCTTCCGCGGTGCCCGCCGACAAGGCGTGCGACATGCTCAACGGGACGGGATGGGTCAACTCGGCGGGGATCATCGCCGCGTCCTTCGCCAAGAACAACTACGCGGACGAAGCCCAGAACATGTTCGCCCAGGAGCTGGACGCCTACCGCGGCAACGACGCTCAGACGGTCATGGCCAACCTGAAGAAGACCCTCACCGCCTGCCACACCTTCACCGTCACCCAGGACGGCCAGAACTACTCCGCGACCGTCACCCTGCAGAGCCTGCCCGGCGTCGGGGACGAAGCACTCCAGGCGGTCATCACCTCTCCGGAATGGACCGGCGGAAGCACGCTGGTCGCCGCCCGCGTCGGCAAGGTCGTGGTGGCGACCTATGACAACGAGCAGAGCAAGGCCGGAACCGCCGGCGTGGCCCTGACCAAGACCCTGGTCAAGAACGCGGCTTCCGCGCACTGAACTCGGGGCCCGAGCGAGCAACCCATGCCCGGCCGTCCACGACGGCGGCGGCGCGGCGGCAGGCCCGGCGCGGCGAGGGGAGCGCCGGGCCTGACAACGACGAAGGGCCGGCTCGATCGAGCCGGCCCTTCCACCACTGAGCCCCCTGTCGGGTTCGAACCGACGACCCCCGCTTTACAAGAGCGGTGCTCTGGCCAGCTGAGCTAAGGAGGCACGGTGGCCGTCCGCGACGGATCACGGCGGCACCGGGGGCAGTCTACCGGGCCGGGGTGGCGGGGTGGGGGGATATCCGGGGGTTGGCGGGGTGGGTGGTGGGTGGGCGGGAGGCGGGTGGGCGCGGGGTGAGCGTGATGGAACCGATGCCGAAATCGGGGCGGAGGGGGCTGACAAGCGTCGGTGGCGCAGGTAGCGTCGCCGGGAGTCGGCTCCGGTAGTGGTTCAGACCACTGATGGACCGACGGAGACGAACCACCCCCCCTTTACTCGGATCGTCCGGCACGTTCCTGCCGGTGAAGGAGAGAACGACCATGGCTTCTGTCACGTACGACCAGGCGACCCGCATCTACCCCGGGGCGACCAAGCCCTCGGTGGACGCGCTGGACCTGGAGATCGCGGACGGCGAGTTCCTCGTGCTGGTCGGCCCGTCGGGCTGCGGCAAGTCGACCAGCCTGCGCATGCTGGCCGGCCTGGAGGACGTCAACAGCGGCGCGATCCGGATCGGCGACCGGGACGTCACCCACCTGCCGCCGAAGGACCGGGACATCGCCATGGTGTTCCAGAACTACGCGCTCTACCCGCACATGACCGTCGCCGAGAACATGGGCTTCGCGCTCAAGATCGCCGGCGTGAACAAGGCGGACATCCGCACCAAGGTCGAGGAGGCGGCGAAGATCCTCGACCTCACCGACTACCTGGACCGCAAGCCGAAGGCGCTCTCCGGTGGTCAGCGCCAGCGCGTCGCGATGGGCCGCGCGATCGTCCGCCAGCCGCAGGTCTTCCTGATGGACGAGCCGCTGTCGAACCTGGACGCCAAGCTCCGCGTCTCGACGCGCACCCAGATCGCCGGCCTGCAGCGCCGCCTGGGCATCACCACCGTGTACGTCACCCACGACCAGACCGAGGCGCTCACCATGGGCGACCGGGTCGCGGTCCTCAAGGACGGTCTGCTGCAGCAGGTCGACACCCCGCGCAACATGTACGACAAGCCCGCCAACCTGTTCGTGGCCGGCTTCATCGGCTCGCCGGCCATGAACCTGGTCGAGGTGCCGCTGGTGGACGGCGGGGTGAAGTTCGGCGGCTCCGTCGTCAACATCTCGCGCGAGAACCTGGCCGGCGCCGGCACCGACAAGACGGTGATCGTCGGCATCCGCCCCGAGCACTTCCAGATCGTCGACGCCGGCGGCATCGAAGGCGTCGCCGTGACGGTGAACGTGGTCGAGGAGCTCGGCTCGGACGGCTTCGTCTACGGCACCACCCAGATCGGCGGCGTGGACAAGGACTTGGTCGTCCGGGTGCCCGGCCGCCAGATCCCGACCCGTGGCGAGACCATCCACGTGGTGCCGATCGCCCAGGAGACCCACGTCTTCGCCGCCAGCAGCGGCGTGCGCCTGAGCGTCTGCGACTGAGGAAGCCGCACCTGGCGGAGCCCGTCGGACCCCTTCCGGTCCGACGGGCTCCGTCCGTACACCCCCGCGTCAACACGGTGCAGGGACGAACCCGGACACCCTGTCACTCGATGGTGTAACGGAGGGCGATCCGCCCCGTACCCACCGCTACTCTCCTGAGGGTGAAGCAGCTTGTGCGCCGTATCGGCCAGACCTTCGCCCTGACCCTGCCGGTCGTCCTGGTGACCACCGGCACCCTCGCCGTGACCCGCGTCCCGTGGGCTCCACCGACCGGGCTCGACCAGCAGGTCGTGGCGGCGGCCAGCGGCGACGGCGCCGGGATCGGGCGCTCCGCCACCGCCACCACCAAGACGGACGGGCTCGCCCCGCAGGACTCGCTGCGGGTGGCGCTGCTGGACGAGCTGCGCGCCAAGAATCCGTCGGCCGCCCTGGACCTGCTGGAGCGCTCGATGCGCGAGCAGCCCTCGCTGACGCCGTACTGCACCTCGCTGGCCACCGAGTTGGGCAAGGCCGCGGTGCGCAAGTACCAGGGTGACGTGCAGCGGGCCCGGTCCTTCGCCCGCCCGGTCTGCGACGGCTCCTTCGCGGCCGGCGTCACCGGCTGACAGGCCCGTCCCACCTGACAGGCCCGTCCCGCCTGACAGTTGAAGCAGGCCGCCCCCGACCGGACGGCGTCCTATTGTTCAGGCATGACCGCTGACTCCGGCCCCACCGCCGACCTCGCGTCCTCGCAGACCCACCAGCCCCACCAGCCCCGGCCGACCACGACGCCCGTCACCCAGGCCGTGATCCTGGCCGGCGGCCAGGGCTCCCGGCTGCGCCCCTACACGGACGACCGCCCCAAGCCGCTGGTCGAGATTCCGGGGACGGGCATCCCGATCCTCGGCCACCAGCTGGCCTGGCTGGCCGCCGAGGGCGTCACCGACGTCGTGGTGTCCTGCGGCCACCTCGCCGACGTGCTGGAGGAGTGGCTCGACCGGGCGGACCTGCCGCTGCGGGTCAGCACGGTGGTCGAGGCCGAGCCGCTGGGGCGCGGCGGCGGCCTGAAGCTCGCGGCGAAGGCGCTGCCGCGCCCGGACGAGCCCTGGTACGCCAGCAACGGTGACATCTGGACCCGCTTCAGCCTGCGCGACATGGCCGCCTTCCACCACGAGCGGGACGCCGTCGCGACGCTCGCGCTGGCCCGGCCGCGCATCCCGTGGGGCGCCGTGGAGACCGACCAGTTCGGCAACGTGCTGGACTTCATCGAGGCCCCGCCCTCGCCCTTCCTGATCAACGCCGGCCTGTACGTGTTCAGCCCGGAGTTCGCCGAGCTGCTGCCGGACGTGGGCGACCACGAGCGGACCACCTTCCCCCAGCTCGCCCGCGGCAAGCGGCTCGCCGGCTACCAGCTGGCGCTGGGCGTGTACTGGCGCGCCATCGACACGGCGAAGGACCTCACCGAGGCGGCCAAGGAGCTCGCCGCCTACCGCGACAGCGCCCAGTGACCCAGGACGCGGCCGCGGCAGCGCTACGGCCGGGTGCTCCCCCACGGAGCACCCGGCCGTAGCGCGTCCGGCGGCCTCAGGTGGCGGTCGGCGTCCCCGGACGGGAGGACTGCCCACCGGGCAGGTCGGACAGCGGACCGCTGCCCAGCACCGGCCCGCTGCCCAGCACCCCGCCGAGCAGTCCGGAGCCATTGCTCGGGCTGGGCTTGGGCGCCGTGCCCGAGCCGCCGGGGGCCGGGGTCCGCTGGGTCGACGCGGAGCCGGACCCGGCGGATCCGGCGGACGGGGCGGAGGTGGCCGACGAGGAGCCGCCGGTCTCGGCCTTGCCGGAGTGCTTGCCGCTCGGCGAGGCACCGGCCGGCTTGGCCGGGGCGCTGGAGGGCGCGGTGGCGCTCGGCGTCGGGGTGGCCGGGCGCGGGGCGGCGGGCGGGGGCGAGGTGGACGTGCCCTGTCCGCCCGGGGCCCCGGACGGGCTGCCCGACGGCCAGACCGGCGTGCCGTAGTCGGTGGCCGGACGGCCCGGTGTCTGGTGGGGCCGGGCGCCGGTGCGGACGGCCGCGCCCAGCATCGAGCCGAGCAGCAGGGTCAGGCCGACCACGACGGTGGTGACCACCGCGCCGCGGCGCAGCACCCGGCGGCGCAGGGCGCCCGGCGCGCCGGAGCCGATCCGCCGCCAGGCCTCCAGGTTGAGCCGCCCGTCGAGCGAGGCGAAGGGCGCCCCGGCGATCAGCAGCGGGCTCCAGGCCGCGAGGAAGATCAGGTCGGGGGTGTCGTAGACCGGTACGGCCCGCCAGCTGACGGTGAACAGCAGCGCGGCGGAGAGCAGCATCGCCGCTCCGGCCGCGAGCCGCTGCCAGAGGCCGAGGACGGTGAGCACGCCGACCACGATCTCGGTGAACGACACCACCAGGCCGGAGCCGACGGGGTGCGCCATCGCGAAGGCGAGCAGCGGCTCGGCGACCTTCCACGGGTGCAGCGAGGAGAGCCAGCGCATCATCGAGCCGCGCTCGCCGCCGTCGAAGTACACCGGGTCGCAGAGCTTGCTGAACCCGGCGTAGAGGGAGAGCGAGCCCAGCACGGCGCGCAGCGGCAGCAGCACCAGGCCGAGGTCGACCCGTCGGCCGGGGTACCAGGGCTGCCTGCCCTCGGCGTCGGTGGCGGAGACCTCGGGCAGTTCGCCGCTGGGGGTCCAGCCGTGCGGCTCTCCGACCGGGCCGATGCCCGCGTCGGTGGCGGTGCCGGTGCCCTCGCGCGGCTGGCGGGGGACGGTCCGGGCACCGGGGTAGGCCGGGAGCACCTGGGTGTCGGCCTCGTCCGGGCCGGTGCCCGCCGGGGAGCGGTTGGTCCGCACCGCCTCCAGCAGCCGGGTGGCCGCGAGGTCCCCGGGGGCCGTCTGGCCGGTCCAGGTGACGGGGGTGACCCGGCCCTTGCGGCGCGGTGCGCCGCCGGCGGCCCCGGCGGCCGCCCCGGCCAGCGCCGGGACGGCGGAGGCGGGTACGACGACCTGTGGGGTGACCAGCGGACGGCGGATCAGGCCCTGGTCGGCGTAGGGGTCGCCGAAGGCGGCGCCGGTGGACAGGAGTCCGACCGGGGTCTCGATCAGCGGCGCCACCGGGGCGCCGAGCTGGAGCCGGAAGCTCGCCTGGGTGTTGCTGAGGCGCGCGGGGTCCGACGGCACCTTGACGGTGTCGAGCGCTGGGCTCGCGTCTATCCCGGTGCTGCCGCCGCCGAACAGGGGGCGCCGAGGTGTTCTGGTGTCCACGTCCACGCCCGACTAACCGGGTGACGGCCGCTTAGGACACTCTCGCGGGTGGATGTCCGGCGCATACTTGAAGTGATCATGAAAAAAGCGATCGGACCCGGTCGGGCCCGATCGCTTTCCACTCGGATCACGGGGAATTCAGAAGATCCCCTGCGGGCGGCACACCCGCCGTGCTCGGCGCTGCGGACGGAACGCCGCCCGCCGCGCTCAGCGCTCAGCGCTCCGCGTTCAGCGCTTGGCGCGCAGCCGCGCGGCCTCGTACAGCACGATGCCGGCCGCGACACCGGCGTTCAGCGACTCGGTCAGGCCGCTCATCGGGATCCGCACCCGCATGTCGCAGGTCTCCGAGACCAGCCGGGACAGGCCCTTGCCCTCGCTGCCCGCGACGATCACCACGGGGCCGGTCAGCAGCTCCAGGTCGCCCAGCTCGGCCTCGCCGTCGGCCGCCAGGCCCACCACCATCAGGCCGGCCTTCTGGTAGGCCTCCAGGGTGCGGGTCATGTTGGTGGCACGGGCGACGGGCAGCCGGGCCGCGGCACCGGAGGAGGTCTTCCAGGCACCGGCGGTCATGCCGGCCGCGCGGCGCTCGGGGATGACCACGCCGTGCGCGCCGAAGGCGGCGGCGGAGCGGACCACGGCGCCCAGGTTGCGCGAGTCGGTGACCCCGTCCAGCGCGATGATCAGCGCGTCCTGGCCGGCGTCGGCGGCGTCGGCCAGCAGGTCCTCGGGGTGGGCGTACTCGTACGGCGGGACCTGCAGCACCAGGCCCTGGTGGTTCATCCCGCCGGTCATCTGGTCCAGCTGGGGCCGCGGGGCCTCCATCAGCGGGATGCCGCGGTCATTGGCGGCCTGGAAGGCGTCGCGGACGCGGTCGTCGGTGTCGATGAACTGCTGGACGTACAGCGCGTTGGCCGGGACGTCGCCCTGCAGCGCCTCGACGACCGAGTTGCGGCCGAAGACCAGCTCGGCGCTGCCCGCGCCGCCGCGACCGCCGCGACCGCCGGCACCGGCCCGGCGCATGCCGGCCCGGGCCTTGGCGTCCCGCTCGCGCTTGAGCGCGGCGTTGGCGGCCCGCTGCTTGGGGTGGCCCTTGCGCGCCTCACCGGGCGGGGTCGGGCCCTTGCCCTCCAGCGCCCTCCGGCTGTGCCCGCCGGTACCGACAGACGCGCCCTTCTTCGATCCGGGGTTGCGGCGGTTCCTGCGCTGGCTGTTGCCGGCCATGGCTGTACTTCCTGTCTGTCCGGCATGCCCGGCCGCCCCGCTCGGTGCGGCGGCGGCCGACGGCATGCGCTACGTCATGCGGGAGGGCCGCACCGGTCCGGTACGGCCCACCCATCACCCCGATCATCAGATGGGGTTACTGGCTGTTGATCGTCCAGCGCGGGCCGGACGGGGTGTCCTCGATCACCAGCCCGGCCAGGCCGAGCTGGTCGCGGATGGCGTCCGCGGTGGCGAAGTCCTTGCGCTGACGCGCCGCCTGCCGCTGGTCCAGGACCAGGCGGACCAGCGAGTCGACCACGCCGTGGAGGTCCTCACCGCGCTCCGTCCCGGCCCACTGCGGGTCGAGCGGGTCGAGGCCCAGTACACCGAGCATCGCACGGACCTCGGCCAGACGCGCCACCACGCTCTCCTTGTCGTCCGCGTTCAGGGCACTGTTGCCCTGGCGGACGGCGGTGTGCACGACGGCCAGCGCCTGCGGGACGCCGAGGTCGTCGTCCATCGCCTCGGCGAAGGCCGGGGGCACCTCGGGCGCCGCGTCGACCGTGCCGCAGCGCTCGACGGCCCGCTGGACGAAGCCCTCGATCCGGCCGAACCCGGCCTCGGCCTCGCGCAGCGCGTCCTCGCTGTACTCGATCATCGAGCGGTAGTGCGCGGCGCCCAGGTAGTAGCGGAGCACGATCGGCCGCCAGCGCTGGACCATCTCGGAGACCAGCACCGAGTTGCCGAGCGACTTGCTCATCTTCTCACCGGCCATGGTGACCCAGGCGTTGTGCACCCAGAAGGCGGCGAAGTCGTCGCCGTAGGCCTTGGACTGGGCGATCTCGTTCTCGTGGTGCGGGAAGATCAGGTCCAGCCCGCCACCGTGGATGTCGAAGGCCGTGCCCAGGTACTTGTGGGCCATCGCCGAGCACTCCAGGTGCCAGCCCGGGCGGCCGCGGCCCCACGGGGTGTCCCAGCTCGGCTCGCCCGGCTTGGCGGACTTCCACATCGCGAAGTCACGCTGGTCGCGCTTGCCGGTCTCGCCCTCGCCCTCGGGCTGGCGCAGGTCGTCCAGCTTCTGGTTGGAGAGCGCGAGGTAGTCGGGGTACGACTTCACGTCGAAGTAGACGTTGCCGTCGGCCGCGTAGGCGTGGCCCTTGGCGATCAGCCCCTGCATCATCTCGATCATCTCGGGGATGTGCCCGGTGGCCCGCGGCTCGACGGTCGGCGGCAGGCAGCCGAGCGCGCTGTAACCGTCGTTGAAGGCGCGCTCGTTCTCGTAGGCGATCTGCCACCACGGCGTGCCGAGCTCGCGCTCCTTGGCGATCACCTTGTCGTCGATGTCGGTGACGTTCCGGGCGAAGGTCACCTGGTAGCCGCGGTAAGCGAACCACCGCTGCATGATGTCGAAGTTGAGGCCGGACCGGATGTGCCCGATGTGTGGCGCCGACTGGACGGTAGCGCCGCACAGGTAGATCGAGACACAACCCGGTACAAGCGGGACGAAGTCGCGTACCTGGCGGGTGCTGGTGTCGTACAGACGAATGCTCACAGCGTCAAGCGTAGTGGGCGGCGGGGGGTGCCCCGCGACATTACCGGGGAACGGCAGGGCGTTCCCCGGGATCCGGCGGGTGCGGTCCCGGGGAAGCGCAGGTCGCGCGTGCGGCTCAGATGCTGCCGACCACCTTGCTCGGCGAGAGCCGGACGACCACCCGGACGTCCTCCGGACCGTCCCAGGTGTACTCGTCCTCGCCGCGGTACTTGGCGGCCAGCTCGTTGATCAGCTCCCGGCCGCCCTCGGTGGTCATCGTCACCGAACCGCGGGCCTCCAGGTACTCGTACGGGCTCTCCGCCGGGTTGATCAGGATCGAGACGCGCGGGTCCTTCACCAGGTTGAGGTGCTTGCGGCGGCCCTGGACGGTGGAGAACAGGATGTCGTCGCCGTCTCGCTTGACCCAGACCACCGAGGACTGGGGGCTGCCGTCGGGCTGGATCGTGGAGACCACGGCGAAGCTCTTGCCGTCGATCAACGCCTTCGCACGGTCGGAGAGTTGGGCACTCATCGGATTCTTCCTCTTCTGGTCGGCGACGATACGGACCCGAGGGCGAGCTCCGCACGGGCCCGGATCGAACCCTACCGATCCGGGCCCCCGCGACATCCGGTGAACACCCGTCAACAACGGTGTATTTCCGGCCGACCGACCGGCGGGCGGCTCAACGCCGCTCGTACACCAGCGCGGTGGCGATCGCGGCCAGCCCCTCGGCCCGGCCGGTCAGTCCCAGGCCGTCGGTGGTGGTGCCGGAGACCGAGACCGGCGCGCCGATCGCCTCGGACAGCGCGGCCTGCGCCTCGGCCCGCCGCTTGCCGATCTTCGGGCGGACACCGATCACCTGGACCGCGACGTTGCCGATCTCGAAGCCGGCCGCGCGCACCAGCCGGGCCGCCTCGCCGAGCAGCTTCACCCCGGAGGCACCGGCCCACTCCGGGCGGTCGGTGCCGAAGTGGGCGCCCAGGTCGCCGATCCCGGCGGCCGAGAACAGGGCGTCGCAGGAGGCGTGGGCGGCGACGTCGGCGTCCGAGTGCCCGGCGAGCCCGAACTCGGCGTCCGGCCACTCCAGTCCGGCCACCCACAGCGGGCGGCCGGCCTCGAAGGCGTGCACATCGGTGCCGATCCCCACCCGGGGGATCAGGGGCTCAGTAGGCATCGGCGGCCCTCCGGCGGGCGAGTACGGCCTCGGCGAGCACGAGGTCCAGCGGACGGGTGACCTTGAACGCCTCCTCGTGGCCGGGCACCACGACGACGGTGCCGCCGTAGCGCTCCACGAGTCCGGCGTCGTCGGTGACGGGCGGGGCGGCGACGCCGCCCGCGGTTTCCTCGGCCAGCGCCTTGGCGTGCACCTCGACCAGGGTGGCCCGGTCGAATCCCTGCGGGGTCTGCACCGCGCGCAGGGTGGCCCGCTCGGGCGTGTCGACGACCGGCTCGGGGCCGCCCGGGTTGGGCTCGACCCGCTTCACGGTGTCGGCCAGCGGCACCGCGGGGACCACCGCCCCGCACCCGGCCCGGACGGCGGCCGCGACGGCGTCCACCACCTCGACCGGGACGAGCGGGCGGGCCGCGTCGTGCACCAGGACGATCCCGACCTCCTCGGGGATCGCGGCCAGGCCCAGCCGGACCGACTCCTGGCGGGTCGCGCCGCCGGCCACCACCCGGATGTCCTTGTCGTCCAGTCCGTGGCTGTCCAGCAGGGCGACCACCTCGGCCACCCCGTCGGCGGGCGCGGCGACCACGACCAGGCCGACCGCCCGGCTGCGGGCGAGGGCCCGTACGGCGTGCACCAGGAGCGGCACGCCACCCAGTTCCCGCAGGGCCTTCGGGGCGCCGGGCCCCAGCCGCTCACCGCGTCCGGCGGCGGGCACCACTGCTGCTGCGACTGCTCCTGAGGCGTTCAGGTTTCACTCCTTCGGCGAAGTGGGTATGGCCTTGGCGTGCCCGGCGGGCGCGGGGGCCCCTTCCGAAGAACCACTGGTCCACTGCCCGCCGTACACCTGCGCGGAAACGGTCTTGCAGGCCTGGACCGGCTCGGGCGGGGGGCGTCGTCCGGACACGCCTCAGCGCCCGGAGTGCCACTGCACCACTCCCAGACGGTTCGTCCTGGGAACGGCACGCCGGCACCGGGCGCTGTGGGCAATGGGCGGCAGCCCGACCGCACTACGAGGCGAGGACCTCGTCGAGCAGCGTCTCCGCCTTGTCCTCGTTGGTGTTCTCCGCCAGCGCGAGCTCGCTGACGAGGATCTGACGAGCCTTCGCGAGCATCCGCTTCTCGCCGGCTGAGAGGCCGCGCTCGCGCTCACGACGCCAGAGGTCGCGCACGACCTCGGCGACCTTGATGACGTCGCCCGAGGCGAGCTTCTCCAGGTTCGCCTTGTAACGACGGGACCAGTTGGTCGGCTCTTCGGTGTACGGTGCGCGGAGCACCTCGAAGACCCGGTCCAGACCCTCCTGGCCGACCACATCGCGCACGCCGACGAACTCCGCGTTCTCGGCGGGCACGCGGAGCGTCAGGTCTCCCTGCTGCACCTTGAGCACCAGGTAGGTCTTGTCCACACCTTTGATCTGGCGAATTTCGATGGCCTCGATCAGCGCAGCCCCGTGATGGGGGTAGACCACCGTGTCGCCAACCTTGAACGTCATGTGACAGGACCCCTTCCGTGGCTTTCCAGAATAACACGCCTTGCGGCTCACCCGAAGGGCGTTTTCGCAGGTCAGGGCCGGTCTCGGGGCTTGACAACCACCCCCATGACGTGCTGCGACCGATGTTCGAGACGGGCTTCCCGCAGGTCGGAGGCGGTTCCGACGTCTGCCGAAACCCTTGCGCAACACCCCGGCAGCCATGATTGGATCTTGAGCTTTCACCCCTTTTCCGGCCGTGACCCGATCGTTATTCGATCTTGGTCGAAGCTTGTCCTGAAGCTGACTCGTCCATGCCATAGGGGTGGCCGGACGGCCCCCGCGGAGCCCCGGGAGCGCGACACGGGGACCACCCCGTGAGGAGCGCATAAGTGAGGTCGATAATCTGAGGCCTGACCTGTCGACACGTGACCTAGGAGTAGCCGCCGCCGTGAGCCGCAGCCTTCGACGCGGCAGCATCGCCGCCATCGCCGCCATCGCCATCGCCTCGCTGTCCTCCTGCGCGGCCAGCACCACGCCGGACACCCTGCAGATCAAGCCGGACAACGCCGCGGCGACCCTGGGGACGAACCTTCGACTGAACAACATCGTGCTCGTCACCGGGGTCGGCACCTCGGGTGACTACACGGGCCCCGCCAATGTGGTCGTGAACATCTCCAACACGGCCGGCACCCCGGCGGAGCTGCAGTCGATCACCGTCGGCAGTGCCACCGCCACCTTCGCGGACGCCGCGGGCGCCCCGCAGTCCAGCATCGTCGTGCCGCCCGGCGGCTCCGTGGTGCTCGGCGGCCAGGGCAACCCCTCCGCCTCGTTCAGCTCGGCCTCCGTCCACATCGGCGGCTTCGCCACCGCCACCTTCGCCTTCAAGGACGGCCAGAAGGTCGACGCCCAGGCCGGCGTGAGCCCGGACTCCGGCGAGAACGGCCGCGGCCTGTACAAGGGCTTCGGCCCGACCCCGACCCCGACCCCGACCCCGGCCGCCGCGCCCACCAAGGCCGCCACGCCGTCCGCCGGCGCCACCGCCACGGGCACCCCGACGGCCCCGGCCACCCCGTCGGCCGGCGCCACCACCGCGGGTGCCCCGGTCGCCGGTGCCACCGCGACGGCGACCGCCCCGGCCGCCCACTGACGCAGTCAGGGCAACGCGGGAGGCCCCCGCCGGCAGTCGCCGGCGGGGGCCTCCCGCGTCCGCTCGGGCCCGCGGTCTACGGCTCGAACTTGTAGCCCAGGCCGCGGACGGTCACCAGGTAGCGCGGCGCGCCCGGGTCGGGCTCGATCTTCGCCCGCAGGCGCTTCACATGGACGTCCAGGGTCTTGGTGTCGCCGACGTAGTCCGCGCCCCAGACCCGATCGATCAGCTGCATGCGGGTAAGCACCCGGCCCGCGTTGCGCAGCAGCATCTCCAGCAGGTCGAACTCCTTGAGCGGCAGGTCGACCTTGGCGCCGTCCACCGTCACCACGTGCCGGTCCACGTCCATCCGCACCGGGCCCGCCTCCAGGGCGCCCGGGCCGCCGCCGTTCTCGCCCGCGCCGCCGTCCTCGCCGCGGCGGCGCAGCACCGCGCGGATCCGGGCGACCAGCTCGCGGGTGGAGTACGGCTTGGTGACGTAGTCGTCAGCGCCTATCTCCAGCCCGACGACCTTGTCGATCTCGCTGTCCTTGGCGGTCACCATGATCACCGGGACGTTGGAGCGCACCCGGAGCTGGCGGCAGACCTCGGTGCCCGGCAGTCCCGGCAGCATCAGGTCGAGCAGGACGAGGTCGGCACCGTTGCGTTCGAACTGCTCCAGGGCGTCGGGGCCGGTCGCGGCGACGGCCACCTCGAAGCCCTCCTTGCGGAGCATGTACGAGAGGGCGTCGCTGAACGACTCCTCGTCCTCGACCACCAGTACTCGGGTCACGATCAGGCCTCCGGGGCAAGCTGGGTTGTCTTTGTCAGGGGTACTTGCCGCTCCCCGGCGGGGAGCGAACGGGCCGTACGGTCGGTGCGGTCCGTGGTGAGGGTTCGGGGTGCCGCGGCGGGCCCGGCGGTCTCGGCGCCGGGCGCGTCGCGGGGTCCGCGGTCGTCGGCCAAGTGGTCGTCGGCCAAGTGGTCGTCGGACCCGTGGCCGTCGGACCCGTGGCCGTCGAGGGCGTCGCCGTCGGAGTCGTCGGCGAACCCGTCGTCGCCGGCGGGCGCCTGGCCGGCGGGCAGGCGCACGGTGAACGTCGAACCCTGCCCCTCGACGCTCCACACCGAGACGGTGCCGCCGTGCGAGGCGGCGACGTGCTTGACGATGGACAGGCCGAGGCCGGTGCCGCCGGTCTGCCGGGAGCGGGCCGGGTCGACGCGGTAGAAGCGCTCGAAGACCCGCTCGCGGTCCTTCTCGGAGATGCCGATGCCCTGGTCGGTGACCGAGATCTCGATCAGTTCGCCGTCCGCCTCGCCGAGCGCCGCGGCGCTGGAGATCCGGCGGGTGGCGATGGCCACCCGGGTGCGGGGCGGGCTGTAGTTGACAGCGTTCTCCACCAGGTTGCCGAGCGCGGCCGCGAGCTGGCCGCGGTTGCCGTGCAGGTAGAGCCCGGCGATGCCACCGGCCGCGATCAGGATCTGCTTGGCGGCGGCCTGCTGGCGGCAGCGGTCGATCGCCTCGGCGATCAGCTCGTCCACCGCGACCGGCTCCGGGTCGGCCATCAGCCGGTCGTCCTGGACCCGGGAGAGGTCGATGATCTCCTGCACCAGGCTGGCCAGGCGGGTCGCCTCAACCTGCATCCGGCCGGCGAAGCGCTGCACCGCCTCCGGGTCGTCGGCCGCGTCGGCGACCGCCTCGGAGAGCAGCGAAAGGGCGCCAACCGGGGTCTTGAGCTCGTGGCTGACGTTCGCCACGAAGTCCCGGCGGACGGCCTCCACCCGGCGGCGCTCGGTCTGGTCCTCGACCAGCACCAGCACCAGCCGGGAGCCCAGCGGGGCGACCCGGACGGAGACCGCGAGCGGCTCGGCCGCGCGGGCCGCGCCGGGGCGGGGCACTTCCAGCTCCACCTGCCGGATCTCGCCGTCCCGGCGGGTGGCACGGGCCAGTGCCAGCATCTGGTCCACGGCGACCGCACCACCGCGCACCAGGCCCATCGCGTACGCCGCCGAGCTGGCCTTGACCACCTCGTCGCCCTCGCCCAGCACGATCGCGCAGGAGCGGAGCACGGAGAGTACGGTGTCGACCCCCGGCGGCAGCGGGGGCTCCGGGGTGCCGGTGCCCAGTGCCTGGTGCCGGCCGTACTGCTTGCCGCTGGTGTACCTGCCCCTGGCCTGCTCGCGCTCGCTCCAGCGGAAGGCGATGGAGGCGGTGAGGCCGACGCCGAGCCCGGCTATGGCACAGGCAGCGGCAGCGGCCACGTTCACGTCCATGTGGCCAGCGTAAGCGCACGGCCACACCACTCCCCAAGGGCTGGATCAAGGCATCGACCGTGCGTTGCCGAGAATTCACCTCCACGTGGCTGCCGATTCACCGTAGCGGCCGTGCGCCGTCGCCCGAACGGCACAGAGTTGTCCATGCAGCCCGTGTGGGAGAGACCGGTGCGCCGAACGGCGGCCAAGGTCTCGGGTGTGCGCGTACCATTCGCGCCACCAGCAGCGGTCGCCCGAACGCCGGAACGGCGGTCGGACGGGCTGACCGGTCGGCACCGCCACCGACACAGCTACTGAGGAGAGAACATGCGCGACGCGTACCACGAGGAACTCGATGCGATCGGCGACAGCCTGGTCGAGATGGCCCGGCTGGTCGGCTCGGCCCTGGGCCGGGCCACCACCGCTCTCCTCGACGCGGACCTGGCGCTGGCGGAGGGCGTGATCGCCGCCGACGAGAAGATCAACGACCTCCACCACGAGCTGGAGAACCGGGCCATCGACCTGCTCGCCCGTCAGCAGCCCGTCGCCACTGACCTGCGGATCGTGGTCACCTCGCTGCGGATGAGCGCCGACCTGGAGCGCTGCGGCGACCTCGCCCGGCACGTCGCCAAGGTCGCGCGGATGCGCTACCCGGAGTCGGCGGTGCCCGCCGACCTGCAGTCCACCGTCCTGGAGATGGGCCAGCTCGCCCAGCGCCTGGTGGCCAAGGCGGGCCTGGTGATCGCCACCAAGGACGTCGACAAGGCCCTGGAGATGGAGCAGGACGACGACCGGATCGACGCCCTGCACCGGGAGCTGCTGTCGCACCTGATCGACGAGCGCTGGCACCACAGCATCGAGACCGCCGTCGACATCACCCTGGTCGGCCGCTACTACGAGCGCTTCGCGGACCACGCGGTGTCGGTCGCCAAGCGCGTGGTGTACCTGGTGACCGGCGAGCACGTGGCCGAGTTCGTGGCCGCCGCCGAGGCGGCGGAGGCCGCCGGGGTGGAGTGACGGCGCGGGGTTGAGTGACGCCCGGGTGGAGTGACGGCCCGGGTGGAGTGACGGCGCGGGTGGAGTGACCGTCGCTCACCCCGGGGGCCGAGTAAACCTGTGGCGAGGGGGGTGTGGACGCACGGTCCTCCGTACGTCCCACCACTGCGCGCCCGTTGACGCTCCCACCGAACGGCGGCTTCACTCGAGGGTGGGGCACCGCGGTGTGCCCGTCACTAGGAGGGAAGAGCTCGATGAAGGCCAACCCGACCCGACCGGCAACCGCCCACGACACCGTCGAGCCGCCCGCCCCGAAGCTGTTGCCCGTCCTCGCGGCCGGCTGCGGCTGCGGCCCGGGCTGCGGCTGCGGCTGCCAGTCCGGCGCGCCCTGCCAGTGCGGCGGCGCGGACGGCGGCTGCTGCGGCGGTCACTGAGGAAGTCCACCGTCACCGGACCGGGGGCGGCCCGGGATGCACCGTTCGTGCATCCCGGGCCGCCCGTCCTGCGGTTGCCGTCAGAACTGCACGTCGGTGCAGGAGTAGAAGGCGTTCCCGGTGTCGGCGATCGTCCACACCGCGACGACCACCTGGTGCCCGGTGCGGCCGGTCGGGACGGTCGCGGTGTGGCTGAGCGTGCTGGGCACCTGCGCACCGCCGTACGGGACGACCAGGAAGGGCGTCAGGTCGAGGTCGGCCCGGGTGACGGGCTGGGAGGCGTCGTAGCCCGGTTTGGTCAGGTAGTACCTGAAGTCGGTCGTCGCGTGCCTGGCCGTGAACCTCCAGGTGAAGGTGAGCCGCTGACCCGCCGTCACCGGCGTGGTGGGCCAGGCGCCGCCGTGCGGGTCGTCCAGTTCGGCGAAGCGGGCGTTGCCGCCGGCGCAGATGGTGCCGTCGGAGGGCCCGGAGGCCGGGAAGCCCTTCGGCCCCTCGACACTCTGCGGCTCCCACTGGATGTCGCCGCAGTCCCACGGGACGGCGCTCGCGTCCGCGTCGCAGAGCGCGGCCCGGCTGGGCGGCGTGGTGATGTACCCGTGGGACTGGGCCGGGACGGCCAGGGTGAGCGGGATCGCCAGCGCGGCGGCGACCGCCCCGACCAGATGACGTGTGCGCATGGTGCTCCTCCGTGGGGGTGGATGGAGAGTGCGCCGGGGCGCAGACGCGCGCGTGGGGGTGCGGCGGCCCGGGACAGGGGATCCCTTGGCATGCCCGCGCCAGCCCGGTGCCCTCACGGTAGGAGCCGGCGCCACCACCCGTCAATGGTCTGAACCATTTTGGACGAGACCACAGCTCGCCCACCAGACCCCAACTCGCATGAACCCCAGTCCCGTTGAACGCCGAAGGCCCCGCACCCGGCGAACCGGGTGCGGGGCCCTGGGACGACCTGAGACCTGCGGCTTACTTCTTGCCCTGGTTCTTGACCGCCTCGATGGCCGCGGCGGCGGCGTCCGCGTCGAGGTAGCGGCCACCCTTGGCGACCGGCTTGAAGTCGGCGTCGAGCTCGTAGACCAGCGGGATGCCGGTCGGGATGTTCAGGCCGGCGATGTCCGCGTCGGAGATGCCGTCGAGGTGCTTGACCAGCGCGCGCAGACTGTTGCCGTGGGCGGTGACCAGGACGGTCCGGCCGGCGGCCAGGTCCGGGACGATGGCGTCGTACCAGTACGGGAGCATCCGCTCGACGACGTCCTTCAGGCACTCGGTGCGCGGACGCAACTCGCTCGGGATCTCGGCGTAGCGGGCGTCACCGGCCTGCGAGTACTCGGCGTCGTCGGCCAGCACCGGCGGCGGGGTGTCGTAGGAGCGGCGCCACAGCTGGAACTGCTCCTCGCCGAACTCGGCCAGGGTCTGGGCCTTGTCCTTGCCCTGCAGCGCGCCGTAGTGCCGCTCGTTCAGGCGCCAGCTGCGGCTGACCGGGATCCAGTGGCGGTCGGCCTTGTCCAGCGCGATCTGCGAGGTGCGGATGGCACGGCGCAGCAGCGAGGTGTGCACCACGTCCGGGAACAGGCCCTCGGCGGCCAGGAGCTCGCCACCGCGGGCAGCCTCCTTCTCGCCCTTCTCGTTGAGGTCGACGTCGACCCAACCGGTGAACAGGTTCTTCTGGTTCCACTGGCTCTCGCCGTGGCGGAGCAGGATGAGTCGGTACGTCGTGTCAGCCATGGCCCCCAGCTTAGTGGAGGGCAGGAAAACCCCTGGTGGGGACCTCGGGCGGCTGTGTAACGTGTGCGGCGGTTACCTGCCACTTACCCACGTCGGCTGACCGGGCCTGCCCGCGCCGCTCAGCGGACGCCTGCCCCCGGGAGCCCCCCACATGCTCGTCGCCCTGGCCGCCAACCCCCGGATCCGAAGACTGGTGCGCGAGACGGTGGGCGGGCTGCCGCGGCAGTTCTGGTGGCTCTGGGTGAGCACCCTGGTGAACCGGCTCGGGTCCTTCGTCGTCACGTTCCTAGCGCTCTACCTGACCGCCGAGCGGGGGTACTCGGCGTCCTACGCCGGGCTGGTGGCCTCGCTGTTCGGTGCCGGCTCGGCGGTCGCCGCGGTCGGCGCCGGGGTGCTGACCGACCGGATCGGGCGCCGTCCGACGCTGGTCGCCGCCCAGCTCGGCACCGCGGCGTCCACCGCCGTACTCGGCTTCGTGGACGGCCAGGCGGCGATCGCCGCGGTGGCCTTCGTCGTCGGGCTGTGCAACAACGCCACCCGGCCGCCGACCTCGGCGATCATCGCCGACCTCGTCCCGGCCGAGGACCGGGTCCGGGCGTACTCGCTGAACTACTGGGCGATCAACATCGGCTTCGGCCTCTCCGCCGCCGTGGCCGGCCTGATCGCCACCCGCGGCTACCTCACGCTCTTCCTGCTGGACGCCCTCACCACCCTGGTCTGCGCGGTGGTGATCTTCATCCGGATCCCGGAGACCAGGCCGCAGGCCGCGCCCGGGAGGGACGCGGACGAGGCCGGGGCGAGCACCAGCCTGCTCACCGTGCTCCGGGACGCCCCCTTCATGGCGCTGGTCGGGCTGACCCTGCTGATCGCCCTGGTCTTCCAGCAGGGCAGCACCACCCTGGCCGTCGACATGGGCGCCTCCGGCATCACGTCCACCGAGTACGGGCTGGTCATCGGTCTGAACGGGCTGCTGATCGTGGTGCTGCAGATCCCGCTGACCCGCTGGCTGGAGGGCCGCTCGCGGACCGCGATGCTGATCACCAGCTGCCTGCTCACCGGCTGGGGCTTCGGGCTGGCCGCGCTGGCCGGATCCTCGGCCTGGCTGTTCGCGCTGTCGGTGGCCGTCTGGACCGTCGGCGAGATCCTCCACACCCCGGTGATGATGGGCCTGGTGAGCGAGCTGGCGCCGACCCACGGGCGCGGCCGCTACCAGGGCGTCTACTCGCTGTCCTGGTCGCTCGCCTCGCTGCTCGGCCCGGCCGGCGGCGGGCTGCTGCTGCAGTACGCCGGGCCGGCGGTGCTGTGGTCGGTCTGCGGGGCGATCGGGACGGCCGCCGCGCTCGGGTACGCGGTGCTGGCCCGTCGCACGGGTGCGACGGGGCGCCGTCCGGGTGCGGTGATCGAGGTGGCGCCGGCGGAGGAGACCGAGAAGGCCCCGGCGGGCGCCTGAGCGCCCGGGCGGGTCAGGCTCCCGGGCTCCCCTCGGCGGCCGGGGCGCCCGGGGCGGCCAGGTGGGCGAAGGCGGCCAGGTTGCGGGTGGACTCCCCGCGCTTGGTGCGCCACTCCCACTCGCGCCGGATCGCCGAGGCGAAGCCCAGCTCCAGCAGGGTGTTGAAGGGCTCGTCGGCGTTCTCCAGCACCGTGCCGAGCAGCCGGTCGACGGCCTGCGGGGTGAGCGCCTCCAGCGGCAGGCGCCCGGCCAGGTAGACGTCGCCGAGCGCGTCGACCGCGTACGCCACGCCGTAGAGGCGGGTGTTGCGCTCCAGCAGCCAGCGGTAGACGGCCTCGTGGTTCTCGTCCGGGCGGCGGATCACGAAGGCGTTCACCGACAGGGTGTGGTCGCCGACCCGCAGGGCGCAGGCGGTGTTCAGCTTGCGGGTGCCAGGGAGGGTCGCCACCAGGGTGTACGGGTCGGCGGCGGCCGGCTCCCAGGCCACCCCGGCCTCGTCCAGGGCGGTGCGCAGGAGGGTCAGGACCTCGTCCTTGGTGCGGATTGCCATGGGGGTGACGTTACTCGGCGGTACGGGGACGGCGCAGCCCGGTGCGGGCCGCAGGAGTCAGCGGCGCAGGGCCCCGGTCAGTCGGCCGGCCGGACGGGCCATGCTGCCGGCGTACACCTCGGCGGTGGTCGCCGCGGCGGTGTCCCAGCCGAAGGCCGCCGCGTGCCGGGCCGCCGCCGCACCGCGCCGGGCCACCAGCGCCCGGTCGGTGACGTACGGCTCCAGCGCGTGCGACCAGGCCAGCGGGTCGTGGCCGTGCACCAGGGTGCCGGACTCGCCGTCCCGCACCGCGACCGGCAGGCCGCCGACCGCGGCCGCCACCACCGGGGTGCCGCAGGCCTGGGCCTCCAGCGCCACCAGGCCGAAGGACTCGCTGTACGAGGGCATCACCAGGGCCGTCGCCGCGCGGTACCAGTCCGCCAGCCGGGTCTGGCCGACCGGCGGGTGGAAGCGCACCACGTCGCCGATGCCCAGCTGGGCGGCGAGCTTGTGCAGGCTCTCCGGCCGGGCCAGCCCGGTGCCGGACGGCCCGCCGACCACCGGCACCACCAGGCGCTCGCGCAGCTCCGGACGGCGATCCAGCAGCGCGGCCACCGCTCGCAGCAGCACGTCCGGCGCCTTCAGCGGCTGGATCCGCCCGGCGAACAGCAGCACCGCGGCGTCCTGCGGCAGGCCCAGCCGGTCCCGGGCGTCGGCCGCGGTCCGCGGGCCGCCGGGGCGGAAGACGTCCAGGTTGACCCCGGGGTGGACGACGGCCAGCTGGTCCGGCCGGGCCGCGTAGTGCAGCGCCAGCTCGGCGGCCTCCTCGGTGGTGTTGGCGATCAGCCGGTCGGCCGCCTCGACCACCTGGGTCTCGCCGATCACCCGGGCCGCGGGCTCGGGCGTGTCGCCCTCGGCCAGTGCGGCGTTCTTGACCTTCGCCATGGTGTGCATGGTGTGCACCAGCGGCACCCCCCAGCGCTGGGCGGCCAGCCAGCCGACCTGCCCGGAGAGCCAGTAGTGCGAGTGCACCAGGTCGTAGTGGCCGGGGCGGTGGCCGGCCTCGGTGCGCAGCACCCCGTGGGTGAAGGCGCACAGCTGGGCCGGCAGGTCCTCCTTGACCAGGCCCTCGTACGGCCCGGCGGTGACGTGCCGGACCAGCACGCCCGGCGCCAGCTCGACCGTCGGCGCGTCGTCCGAGCAGATCGCCCGGGTGAACACCTCGACCTCGATGTTGAGCTCGGCCAGGCGCTTGGCCAGCTCGACGATGTACACGTTCATCCCGCCCGCGTCCCCGGTGCCGGGCTGGTGCAGCGGCGAGGTGTGCACGCTGAGCATGGCTATCCGGCGCGGGCGCCGGCGGCCCGGGACGAGCGACTGGAGCCGGCCGCGCGCGGGCGCGGCCGACTGGGCACGGCGTACCGAACGGACGGGGTGCTGGATCACCTGGCTGAAGCCTCCTCGTGTGCGGCCCGTCTCGGCGGGTCCGCGTGGACGGGCCGCCGCATGTCCGGTGTGCGCTGCCCCGTCCGGGCACACATCACCACCAGTGTGCCAACCACGCGGCGGTCGCCCGGCATTCCCGGTCGCGGCGATCGACCGGCCGCTCCGGCATCCGCCCAGGTCAGGACGGCGGCCGACCGGCCCCACCGGGGCCGATTACCCTTCTCGCATGGCTGCCTCCTTCGACCCCGCGACCGCCGCGCCCGCCCGCGGCCGGGCCGGACGGCCGGTGGGGACGGTCACCCGGGGCACCACCAACACCAACCGGCTGCGCCGGATGGACCGCTGGATCGCCCACACCCTGGGCCGGACGCTGCGCGCCGCCGAGCGGCCGCCGGTCGCGGTCGACCTCGGCTACGGCGCGGCGCCGTGGACGGCCGTGGAACTGGCCGGACGGCTGCGCACGGTGCGGCCGGACGTCCGGGTGGTCGGGATCGAGATCGAGCCGGAGCGGGTCGCGGCCGCGCTGCCGTACGCCGAGCCGCCGCTGCTCACCTTCCGGCGCGGCGGCTTCGAGGTGCCGCTGGACGGCGGCGGGCCGGCCCAGCTGATCCGGGCGGCCAACGTGCTGCGGCAGTACGACGAATCGGCGGTGCCCGGGGTGTGGGAGCGGCTGTGCTCCCGGCTCGCCCCGGACGGGCTGCTGGTGGAGGGCACCTGCGACGAGATCGGGCGGCGGCACGTCTGGGTCGCGCTCGGGCCGGAGGGGCCCCGAACGGTCACCTTCGCGGCCCGGCTGGGCGGCCTGGTCCAGCCCTCCGACCTGGCCGAACGGCTGCCGAAGGCGCTGATCCACCACAACGTGCCGGGGCGGCCGGTGCACGCCTTCCTGACCGACTTCGACCGGGCCTGGGCGGCGGCCGCGCCGTACGGGGCGTTCGGGGCGCGGCAGCGCTGGGTGGCGGCGTGCACGGCGCTGGCGGGCAGCTGGCCGCTGGTGGACGCGCGGGGGCGGTGGCGACAGGGCGAGGTCACACTGCCGTGGACGGCGCTCGCACCGTAGCGGCCCCTTTCCCTGCTGGTGGACCTGCGCGCTGGTGAGCGACACGACGCATTCACTCGAACGAGTTATCGAATATCTCTGGCGCGTTGACGCCCCGTCACGCCACGATGGAAGCCACCGAGCGGCGACACCACACGCCGCTCGGTGGCCGCCCTGTCCAGTCACGCACAGCACCGCAGCAGCCCGTCAGCAGCCCTCCGGCCCGAGCAGCTCCCCCCGGGCCCGTTCGAACACCCGGTACATCTCCGCCCCGAACAGCACGAACCGCACCTCCGCCAGCTCCGCGCCCGCCCGCGCGTCACCGCCGTCCAGCACGCCGGCGACGGTGCCCAACGCGATCCGGGCCGCATCCGCCGGCGGCCAGCCGAAGATCCCGGCCGACACGGCCGGGAAGGCCACCGTGCGCGCGCCCAACTCAGCCGCCGCACGCAGCGACTCGCGATAGCAGGAGGCCAGCAGCCCAGCCCGCTCCTCGTACTCCTCCGCCAGGTACACCGGCCCGACGGTGTGCACCACCCACCGGGCCGGCAGCCGCCCCGCCGTGGTCGCCACCGCCCGCCCGACGGGCAGCCCCCTGCCCCAGTGCGAGGCCCGCAGCCGACGGCACTCCGCCAGGATCTCCGGCCCGCCCCTTCGGTGGATCGCGCCGTCCACCCCGCCCCCGCCGAGCAGGGACGAGTTGGCGGCGTTCACCACCGCGTCCACCCGCTGTTCCGTGATGTCACCCTCGACCAGGGTGATCCGTGCCACCGTCACCAACCCCTTCCCCGGGCCCGCCCGGCAGCCGCCGGGCCGGGATCCGAGCCGTCGTCCGAATCCGATCACCGCACCGCCACCGGCGTGGCAATAACCACAACGGCGCCGGTCGGCCAGAGAAATCCCCGGAGATCACGTTATGGTCGCGAGAAGTTCCCCGACGCACGGTGCCAGGCGGGCACTGCGGACGGACTCCGGCCGTTACGCAGTCGGGGAAAGGGAGGAACCACCGATGCCCGCAACGGGAGACGGGCGGGCACCTGGTGCCGCGGACCTGCCGGGCGCCCATGACGGCGCCCCGGTCGGCCATGCCCGCAACCGCCCGACGACCGGCCCGGCCACGGCCACTCCCCCGATACCCCACCCCCGCTCGCAGCCGGTCCGGACCGCGCACGGCACCCGCCACCCCGCGCACCTCGTCGAGGCGGGAAGCGTTCCGGCGGCCGGTGACGAGCCCGCCGACGGCAGCACGCCACTGCGGCTGCTGGTCATCGAGGACGACGCCTCGGACGCCCAGTTGATCAAGGCGGCGGTCGCCGACAGCGGCACCTCCATCGAGATCCACTGGGCCCGCGGCCTCGAACAGGCCACCCAGCTGCTCGCCCAGGCCTTCCCCGCCACCCGGCGCGGGCGCTCCCGCGGCAACGACTTCGGCTGCGTGCTGCTCGACCTGGCCTCCCCGGCCGACCTGCCGCACCCCTCCGACGCCTCGGACGGCCTGGAAGGCCTGCACGAACTGCTCCGCCGCGCCCCGCACATCCCCGTGGTCGTGCTCACCGACGCCGCCGGGGCCGAACTCGGCGCGGCCGCCGTCGCCGCGGGCGCCCAGGACTTCCTGCTCAAGCACGAGACGGACGGCCCGCTGCTGGCCCGCGCACTGCGCTACGCCGTCGAACGCAAGCGCGCCGACGAGTCCCAGCGCCGCCTGGTCGAGGCCGAATTGCGGGGCCAGGAGAACGCCCGGCTGCAGCGCCACCTGCTGCCCACCCCGCTGCTGGACGGCGCCGGGCTCTCCTTCACCCGCCGCTACCGCCCCGGCCGCCGCCGCGCCCTGCTCGGCGGCGACTTCTACGACGCCGTGCGCACCGACGACGGCACCGTCCACGTCGTGATCGGCGACGTCTGCGGCCACGGCCCGGACGAGGCCGCGCTCGGTGTCGCGCTCCGGATAGCGTGGCGCACCCTGGTCTTCGCCGGCCTCACCGGCGAAACCCTGCTCACCACCCTCCAGCACGTGCTGGAGCACGAACGGCGCAGCGACGAGATCTTCGCCACGCTCTGCATGCTCGTCATCGAACCCGGCGCCGCCGTCGCCGGCCTCGACTCGGCCGGTACCCCCGAGCGGGCCCGGCTCTACCTCGCCGGACACCCGGCGCCGCTGCTCCTCGGGCGCGACCACCCCCCGGTCACCCTGCCCTCCGAGTTCGCGGGGCCCGCGCTCGGCCTGCTGCCGTGCCACGACGGGCAGGCCGCCTGGCCCGCCCACAAGGTCGAACTCCAGCCCGGCTGGCGGCTGTTGCTCTACACCGACGGGCTGATCGAGGGCCGGGTCGGGGCCGGGTCGCGGCGCCTCGGCCAGGACGGGCTGGCCGACCTGGTCGCCGACCACCAGTCCGCCGGGCTCACCCGGGGCCGGCTGGTCGACAGTGCGATCGCCGAGGTCGAGGAACTCAACGGCGGCGCGCTGACCGACGACGTCGCGGTGCTGCTGCTGGAACGCAATCCGGTGCAACTACTGCTCGGCTGAGCCCAGCCGCAGGAAAGGACGCAGCCCGGGCAGGGAGTTCACCTGCCCGGGCTGCGGTCTCGTTCCGCCGGGTTCGCTACCAGGGGCCGTACGGGCCGGTGTTGCTCCGGCCGCCCCGGCCGCTGCCGCCGGTCAGGGCCCGGATCGCGGGGCGGACGTCCACCACGTAGACGATCGAGGCGACCAGGCCGGCCAGGGTGCCGATGCTGCCGAGGAAGTTCGCGCCGAACAGCAGGTCCCAGCCGAAGCTGATCCCGAGCACAGCCAGCCAGAACCCCTTGGTCTTCTTGTCCGCCGCCCGGTAGGCGTCCTCCCGGCGGGTGGCCGCGTCGACCAGCGCGAAGAACTTGTAGCCCAGAATGGCGACGGCCATCCACCAGAACGGGTTCAGGTAGGAAAAGGCCAGGATCTGGAACACTCCGGTCATCGCGGTCTCCTACGTCTCTCGGCTTGCTGCACCCCGGCCGCCGCCCATCCTGGCACGGCGGCCACCCGCACGTGTGAACGTCCCACCGTCACCGGATGTGCCCCGGCCGGGCGGGGCCGGTCACTCCGAGGCGTCGGCGCCGCCCTTCCGGGCCTTGGCGGACTTCTGCGGCGCCGGAGCCTCGGCGTCGTCCACCAGTTCGCCCCGGACGGGCTCGTCCGCGGAGTCCACGGCCTCGGTGTCCGGGGTGTTCTGGGGGCGGGCCTTGTCCACGACGACCTTGCCGCGCTCGGCCAGCTCGTCGTACGTCTCCTTGGCCCGGACGGCCAACTCCAGCGCACGGGCCACCTGCTGGAGGGCGAAGTCCTGGGCCCGCTCCTGCAGGACCTTGAGGTCCGTGGGGAAGGCGGTGACGGCCTCGCTGACCTTGGCCGGTGCTCCGGCCAGCAGCTCCTGCGCCTCGTGCAGCCGGGCGGTCGCCCTGTCCTGTGCGGCCTGGCGGTCGGCCGCCAGCGCCTCGACCCGGCCCGGCACCTCGCGCAGCTTCTCGTACGCGAGGTCCCCGGCACCGGCCAGGGCGTAGAGCGGGGTCGGGTCGGTGAGGGTCTTCTTGATGTCGTCGGTGATCGGCATGGTTACCGGTCCTCCAGGGGGGTGTGCTGGGTGGCCGCGCCGTCGGTCATCGGGGTGGACCCCGAAGCGGCGTTCTCCTTGAGGAAGGCGTCGTAGACCGCGAGCAGCGCCTGCTTCTGCTGCTCGTTGATCAGCGGATCGGCCAGGATCGACGCCCGGAGCTCCAGGCCCTCACCCCGCCGCTCCTCCAGGATCCCGGCCTGGACGTACAGCGTCTCCGCCGAGATCCGCAGCGCCTTCGCGATCTGCTGCAGGATCTCCGCGCTCGGCTTGCGCAACCCTCGCTCGATCTGGCTGAGGTAGGGGTTGGACACGCCGGCGGCCTCCGCCAGCTGGCGCAGTGAGTACTGCGCGTTGCGGCGCTGCTCGCGGATGTACTCGCCGAGGGAGCCGACGTTCAGGGAGGCCATGGGGACAGCGTGCAACACCCTGCTTGCAATTGCAAGCACGGTGTTAGCGGGAGCAAACGCGGCGCGCCGACCGGGTGACCCCGATCGGGCGTTCCGGTGACTTCAGGGCAGGCGGACCGGCATCAGGACGGAGAAGGTGCCGGTTCGGCCGGGGGTGCGGATGGCCAGGGGGGCGATGGGGCCGCCGAGTTCGAGGAGGAGTTGTCCGGGGTGGCCGGCGCGCAGGGCGTCGAGGAGGAAGTCGCGGTTGACGGCCACCTGGAAGTCCTCGGGGGCGGGGTCGTCGGCGACGGTGAGGTGGCCGTCCTCGGTGAGGGTGAGGAGGGTGACCTGGCAGTCGGCGCCGTGCGGGCCGGAGGGGAGGGTGCGGGTGGCGCCGGCTTCGACGGCGGCGCGCAGTTCGGCGGCGGGGAGGGTGATCCGGTGCCGGGGGTCGAGCCGGGTCAGGGTGCGGTGGTCGGGGTAGTCGAGGTCGACCGTGGTGCCCTCGACGCGGTGGTCGGGGGTTTCGGCGCGGAAGGTGCCGGCGCCCAGGGTGAGGGCGATCTCGGTCGGGCCGGTGGGCAGGAGTGCGCGCAGGGCGTCGACCAGGGCGGTCGGGACGGTGCTGCCGGCGGTGGGCTGCTGGGGCGCCCCGAGGGCGGGCAGCTCGGCCAGGGCCATCCGGTAACGGTCGGTGGCGACCAGGCGCAGGACCGGACCGTCGGGTTCGAAGAGCACTCCGGCGAGAGAGGGCAGTTCCGGGTCGCCGCAGACCGCGAAGCGGACCGCGTCCAGGGCGGCGGCCAGGCCGTCGGCGCGGACGGTGAGGCGCAGCTCGGCGGGGGTGGTGGTCATCGGGTGCTCCCTCTGCTCGATCGTCGTGCGGATCAGGGAGAGTTCGCGGCGGGCGTCGGACAGGCCGTCCTCCAGCCGGCGCAGGTGGGCGTCGAGGACGCGCTCGGCCTCGCCGCTGCCGGGGACGGCGGCGAGGACCGCGCGGATCGCCGTCAACGGCAGGCCGACCCGGCGCAGCCGGGCCAGCAGGCGGGCGTCGGCGAGTTGGGCGGGCCGGTACCAGCGGTAGCCGGTCTGCGGATCGACCCAGGCGGGGGTGAGCACCTCGGCGCCGTCGTAGTAGCGCAGGGTGCCGACGCCCAGGCCGCTGGCGCGGGCCAGTTCGCCGATGCTGTGCAGCTCGCTCTCCATGCCGGTGACTCTCGGGGCTCGACCTGGTCGAGGGTCAAGCGAGGTGGGCGAGCTTGTGCGGGTTGCGGACGGCCCGGATCTCGGAGACCAGGAGGGAGCCGTCCGGTCCTTCGGTGAAGTCGAGCACCGAGACGGAGTCGACGGCGCCGTCGACTGTGATCAGCAGGCCGGGCTGGCCGTTGACCAGGACCGGTCGGGCGCCCACGCCATCGCCCAGCTTGCGGAGCAGGCCGAGCAGGAAGCGGGCCACGTTGTCGGCGCCGGTGACCGGCCGCACCGCCGCGGTGATCACGCCGCCGCCGTCGCTCCAGGTGGTGACGTCGGGGGCGAGCAGGGCGAGCACCCGGTTGAGGTCGCCGCCGACGCACGCCGCCAGGAACTCGTCGGTGGCCCGGCGGCGCAGCTCCGGCGGGGCGTCGAAGCGGGGGCGGCGGGCGCGCACGTGCGCCCTGGCCCGGCTGCCGACCTGGCGGCAGGCGGTCTCGGTGCGGTCCAGTGCCTCGGCGATCTCCTGGTAGGAGAAACCGAAGGCCTCCTTGAGGACGAACACCGCCCGTTCCAGCGGGGAGAGGCTCTCCAGCACCACCAGCAAGGCCAGCGAGACGGTCTCGGCGCGCTCGACGCCGTCGGTCGCGTCCGGCTCGGTGACCAGCGGCTCGGGCAGCCAGGGGCCGACGTAGGACTCGCGGCGGACGGCGGCGGAGTCGAGGCGGTTGAGGGCGAGGTTGGTGACCGTACGCGCCAGGTAGCCGCCGGGGCTGGCGACCGGGCCGGTGACCTGACTCCAGCGCAGCCAGGTGTCCTGGACGAGGTCCTCGGCGTCGGCGACGCTGCCGAGCATCCGGTAGGCGATGCCGAAGACCGTCCGCCGGTGTCGTTCGAAGTCGGCGAGCCGGGTGTCGGGGGTGTCGGTCACGGTCGGGACGCTACCGCACGGTAGCGGGGCGGGACGGCCCCTAGGAACGGAAGGTGTCGTAGGCGGGGGCCAGGAGGGCGGCGAGGTCACGGCCGTGGACGGTGATGCCGGAGCGGCCGAGGCGGTTCAGCGAGGGTTCGGCCGGTTCCTCGTCGGGGGTCTTCAGGGTGAAGTCGCCGCGCCAGTAGGCGGCGACGTTGACCGTCTCAGGCTTCGGCCGTTCCGTCACGCGTCCTCCTCGGCCACGGCGTCCTCGCGGGTGAGGGCGACCAGTTCACGCAGCGCCTCGACCGGCAGGTCGGTGAGCCACTGCTCCCCCGCGCCCACCACGGTGTCGGCCAACGAGCGCTTGGCGGTGAGGAGTTCGTCGATCCGCTCCTCGACGGTGCCGACGCAGACCAGCCGGCGGACCTGGACGTCGCGGCGCTGGCCGATCCGGAAGGCGCGGTCGGTGGCCTGCTCCTCGACCGCCGGGTTCCACCAACGGTCCAGGTGGATCACCTGGTTGGCGGCGGTCAGGTTGAGGCCGGTGCCGCCGGCCCGCAGCGAGAGCAGGAACACCCCTGGGCCGTCCGGGGACTGGAAGCGCCGGACGAGCTCCTCGCGGCGGCCACGCGGAACGCCCCCGTGCAGGTACAGCACCTCCTCGCCGAGTCGGCGTTCCAGGTACGGGCGGAGCATCGTGCCGAACTCGGCGTACTGGGTGAAGACCAGGGTGCGGTCGCCCTCGGCCAGCGCCTCCTCCAGCAGTTCGGCGAGCCGGGCGACCTTGCCCGAGCGCTCGCCCAACGGCGAACCGTCGTGCAGCAGTTGGGCCGGGTGGTTGCAGACCTGCTTGAGCTTGCCGATCGCCGCCAGCACCGTGCCGCGCCGCTCCACGCCCCGGATGCCCTCGACCCGCTGCAGCAGGTCGGCGACCACCGCCTGGTAGAGGCCGGCCTGTTCGGCGGTGAGGTTGCACCAGACGGTCATCTCCTGCTTGGCGGGCAGCTCGGCCGCCACCGCCGGATCCGACTTGAGCCGGCGCAGCACGAACGGGGCGGTGCGGCGCTGGAGTTCGGCGGTCCGCCCGGGGTTGCGGTGGACTTCGACCGGGATCGCGTAGCGCTCCTTGAAGCGCTCGGCCGGGCCGAGCAGTCCGGGGTTGGCGAAGTCCAGTACGGCGTGGAGTTCGGCGAGCCGGTTCTCCACCGGGGTGCCGGTGAGGGCGATCCGGTGCCGGGTGACGGGCAGCGCGCGGATCGCCCGGGACTGGGCGGTGCCGCTGTTCTTGATGTGCTGCGCCTCGTCGGCGACCACCCGGCGCCAGCGGATCGCGCGCAGTGCGGCGAGGTCGCGCTGGACCAGTCCGTAGGTGGTGATGACCAGGTCCACTCCCCCGACCGCGTCGGCGAGTTGCCCGGCGTCGAGGCGGCCGGCACCGTGGTGGACGTGGCGGCGCAGGGCGGGGGCGAAGCGTTCCGCCTCGCGCTGCCAGTTGCCGACCAGGGACATCGGGCAGACGAGGAGGGTGGGGCCGGCTTCGCCGTCGTGCTTCTCGGCGGCGAGCAGGGCGAGGGTCTGGACGGTTTTGCCGAGGCCCATGTCGTCGGCCAGGACGGCGCCGAGGCCGAGGCCGGACATGGTCCTGAGCCACGCGAGCCCGCGCCGCTGGTAGGGCCGCAGTTCGGCCCGGAAGTCCGGTGGCGGCGGCCGGTCCTCGGGGGCGGCACCGGCACCGCCGGCGAGCAGGTCGCCGAGCGGGCCGTCCACCCGGACGCCGGTGACCGGCAGCCCGGCGACCGTCGCGTCGGGGTCGAGGGCGAGCCGCAGCAGGTCGGCGGCGACCAGCAGGCCGTCGCGCTGCTCGGTGAGGAAGGCGAGCGCGGCGGCGATCTGGGCCGGGTCGGCCTCCAGCCAGGTGCCCCGGACCCGCACCAACCCCTGTTTGGCGGCGGCCAGTTCGGCGAGTTCCTGCTCGGTGAGCGGAGTGCCGTCCGGGCCGAGCGCGGCCTGCCAGCGGAAGGCGACGACGGCGTCCCGGTCGACCTGGCTGGTGACGGCGAGGGTGCCGGGCGCGGGCGGGGTGGTGGCGCGCAGGGCGAGTCCGAGCCGGGGGCGGCGGCGCCACCAGGCGGGCAGCAGCACACCGAAACCGGCCTCGGCGAGGGCGGGCGCGGCGGTGCGCAGGAAGTCGAGGGCACCGGTCCGGTCGAGCGGCAGGGCGGACGGGCGGGTGCGGTGGCGCAGTCCGTCCAGGACCGGCCAGCGGTGGGCGGCGCGGCCGAGTTCGGCGGCCAGGACCTCGGCCGGGCCGGCGGGCTCGTCCGTCGGAGCCGCGGGCGGGCCCTGCGTGGTCCTGCGGGCGAGTGCGGCGTACGCCGCGCCGCCCTCGTGCAGGTCGGCGGCGCGGACCAGCAGGGACGGCTCGTCGACGGCCTGGAGCAGGAACTCCAGGTGCCAGGCGTCGTCGGAGGGGCGGCCCCCGGGGCCGTCGTCGGCGGGGCCGAGCGGTTCGACCAGCCGGAAGCAGAGCCGCAGCGCGGGGTCGGCGGGCTCGGCGGTGGCGTACCAGTCGGCGATCCGGCGGCGCAGTTCGGCGACGTCCCGGGGCGGGGCGTCGACCTCGCCGGAAGGGGTGGTGAGGGCGTGCAGCCAGCGGTCGGCGGCCGTCCCGCCGGAATCGGGGAAGGGCGTGTCGGCCAGTGCGGCGCGGGCCTCGGCGTCCACCAGGGCGGCCAGGGCGGCGTCGAGCAGCGCCTCCCCGGTGGTCGCGCCGGTGGGCCACTCACCGAGCAGTACGGGCGGGCAGCCCGCCGCGAGTGCGGCGGCCTCGTGGCGCCCGGCCGGGGTGGGATCGGGCCGCCAGCGGGCCTGTGGACGGCCGTCGGCCAGGACGGGCAGCGGCAGCACCCGGCCCCGGCCGACCGTGCGCCAGGCGAGGTCGTGCACCCCGGTGAGCCAGCGCAGCGAGGGGCCGTAGACCACCTCGACCCGGCCGGTGCCGGGCAGGTCGGTGTCGGTGACGGCCCAGTGCGGGTCGTGGACCTCGCCGAGCAGCTGGGCGGCGGCTCCGGCGTCGAAGAGGAGCGCGGGCACCCGCCAGGGGGCGAGGACGGCACCGCCGCGCGGCGGGGTGACCGGCAGGTCGGGCGAGGGGGCGGGCAGGGTGCCGACGGTGGGCAGCAGGAGGGTGGCCCAGCGTTCGGGGGCCTGTGCGGCGAGCCAGCCGAGCCCGGGCCCGATGCCGCCGAGGACGGCGGCCAGGCTCCCGGCCGGGCAGGCGAAGGGGTGGGCGCGCGGGGCGGGCCGGTCGGGCCGGGGTTCGCCGGCGCCGGGGTGGGCGCGGGCGTCCTCGGCCCAGAGGGCCAGCCGTCCGTCCGCCCGCCAGAGCGCGTGCAGGACGAACATGCGGGGCCTTCCGGGGGGGATCGGACTGTCCTTCGCAGCCTAGTCGGGTGGTCCGACAGTGCCCGTCGGCCCGGGCACCGGGCCGTTCGGGGGTCCGGAAGAAGGCTTCGGAGGAACGCTTCGGAAGGAGGCTCCGGGCGCATGGTTGAAACTTGAACGAAAGCGTCGTACGCTGGAGCCAAGAAGTTGAAGCCTAAACAATTGGCTTCGAACCCGAGGAGGAGCCATGGGCCTGTTCAACCGCACCAAGACCGCCACCACCGCCACTGTCCAGGCCCCGGCCGGCCCGGATCTGTCGCACCTGACCGGCGACTGGACCGTCGACGCCATGCACAGCGAGATCGGCTTCTCGGTCCGCCACGCGATGGTCACCAACGTCAAGGGCCGCTTCACGGAGTACGACGGCAAGCTGCACCTGGACGGCGCCACGCCGGGCAACTCCTCGGCCGATCTGGTGATCAAGGTCGCCAGCATCGACACCAACCAGGCCCAGCGCGACGAGCACCTGCGCACCGGCGACTTCTTCGCCGCCGAGACCTACCCGGAGATCCGCTTCCGCAGCATCTCCACCGAGGCGGTCGGCGAGGACTCCTACCGGATGAACGGCGAGCTCACCATCAAGGACACCACCCGCCCGGTCGTCCTGGACCTGGAGTACACCGGCAGCGCCACGGACGCCTACGGCGCCGAGCGGGTCGGCTTCGAGGGCAAGGCGGTCGTGGACCGTACCGACTTCGGCCTGACCTACAACGCCGCCCTGGAGACCGGCGGCGTGCTGATCGGCGAGAAGGTCAAGCTCAGCTTCGACATCTCCGCCGTCAAGGCGGCCTGAACCGGCCGTCCCCGGCCCGGCGGCCCGTGCCGTCGCCGAGCCACCGAGCCCACCGCCCCTGCCTATCCCCCCGAGGCAGGGGCGGTGTTCTGCGCGGCGGCGACCAGTTCCGCGTCCGCCTCGGGCAGCCAGCTGCCCGCCGGGCGGCTCAACCAGCTCTCGGCCGTACCGAGTTCACTCGCGGCGGCGGCCAGCGCACGCAGCCCCGGGTGACGCTCGCCGGGCCGGTGCACCAGGCTCACCAGGCACAGCGGCACCGGCTCCACCAGCGGCACGTTCACCGACCCCGGGATCTTCGGCCCACCGACCGTGGTCAGCATCGGGTCGCCGTGCCGGGCCAGGTAGCGGGCGGTCTCGTCCAGGCCGACCGGCGGGACGTACGGCTCGGCCGCGGCCAGCCCGTGCTCGCGCAGCAGCCGGGCGCCGAGGTCGGCCCACTCGGTGGTCGCCGGGTTGCCCGCGCAGATGTCGACGGGGTGCCCGGCCAGTTCGGCCGGCCGCAGCGCCGGGCGGCGGGCCAGCGGGTGGGTGTCCGCCATCATCACCGAGATCCGCTCCAACCGCACCGGCAGCTGGGCGAGTTGGCCGCGCACCGGGGCGGACAGGCCGGCGAAGCGGCCGAACGAGGCGTCCAGCCGGTGCGCCAGCAGTTCGGCCGCGGCCGCGGCCAGGCCGCCGTGGAACCGGGCCAGCAGCTCGCCCTCCGGCCAGGCGGCGCGGGCCCGTTGGAGCACCCGGTCGGCGGTGAGGTCCGGACCGGTGACGTCGCTGTTGAGGTCGAGCAGCAGCGGCCGGGCGGCGGCGCCGGCGCCGGTGCCCGCCTCGGCGAGGATCTCGTCGTGCAGCGCGAGCAGCCGGCGCGCCCTGGGCAGCAGCCGCTGCCCGGCCGGGGTCAGTTCGACGCTGCGGGTGGTGCGGACGAACAGCGTGTCGCCGAGCAGCCCCTCCAGGGTGCGGACGTCGCGGCTCAGTGCCTGCTGGGCGACGTACAGCCGCTCGGCGGCCCGGCCGAAGTGCAGGGTCTCGGCGGTCGCGACGAAGCCGCGGAGCAGACGGGGGTGCAGGTCACGGGGCATGGGCGAGAGATTAACAACAAGGTGTTGTGGGAGTGGCGAAACAGGTGTTGGACGCCCGCCCGCCGACACGGCGAGGCTTGGGGCATCCCCTCCCGCCCCGTGTCCCAGGAGCCCGTTTGCCCCCGCGCGCCCTCCTCGCCTCCTACCGCCGGCTGTTCGCCGCCCCCGGCGCCACCGCCTTCACCCTGGCCGGGCTGCTCGGTCGGCTCGCGCTGTCCATGAACGGCGTCTCGCTGGTGGTGCTGCTCGCGGAACGGCGCGGGTCCTACGCGCTGGCCGGGACGGTCTCGGCGGCCGGGCTGGTCACCGGCGCGCTCGGGATGCCGCTGCTCGGGCGCCTGGTGGACCGGTACGGCCAGTCGCGGGTCGCGGTTCCGGCCGCGCTGTACAACGCCGTACCGCTCTTCGCCCTGCTGCTCTGCGTACGGCTCGGCGCACCGGACTGGACGCTGTACGCCTGCTGGACCGCCTGCGCGGCCGCGCCGAACCTCGGCGGCATGGCCCGGGCCCGCTGGGCGCACCTGTACCGGGACGACCAGGCCGCCCGGCACCTGGCCAACTCCTTCGAACAGGCGATGGACGAACTCTGCTTCATGGCCGGTCCGGTGCTCGCGATGCTGCTCTGCACCACGCTCGCCCCGGAGGCCGGGCTGCTCGCCTCCGGAACCCTCGGCACCACCGGCGCCCTGCTGTTCGCCGCCCAGCGGCGCACCGAACCGCCGCTGCCCGTCGGTGTACCCGCCGGTCAGCGGCACGGCTCCCCGCTGCGGGTACCCGGGCTGCGGGTGCTGGTGCTGACCTTCCTCGCCACCGGCACGGTCTTCGGCGCGACCGAGATCACCACCGTCGCCTATGCGGACTCGCTCGGCCACAAGGCCGCGGCCGGTGCGCTGCTGGCCCTGGTCGCGGCCGGGTCCTGCGTGGCGGGGCTGGTGTTCGGCCTGCTGACGCCGCGTCGGGCGCCCGGGGTGCGCTTCCTGGTCGGGGCCGCCGCGATGGCCGGGGTCCTGCTGCTGCCGCTCGCCGCCGGGCTGGGCGGAGCCGGGCTCGCGGTGCTCGGCGCGGTGCTGTTCGCGGCCGGCACGGCCACCGCGCCGACCATGGTGACCGGCATGACGCTGATTCAGGAGCTGCTGCCGCAGCGGCAGTTCAACGAGGGGATGGCGGTGGCGGTGTCCGGCATCGTGGTCGGCATCTCGGCCGGGGCCGCGCTCGCCGGAACGGTCGCCGAGCACGCCGCGCCCGGCACCGGCTACGTCCTGCCCGCCGGAGCGGCCGCGCTCGCCCTGCTGATCGCCCTGGCCGGGCGGCGCCACCTGCGCGCGGCGGGGGTGCGGGAAAATGCCGAGCGGGTTGTCAGTGCCTCCGTCTAACTTCTAGGCATGGCGGAAATCACCTACGTCCGAGGCGATGCCACCACGCCCCGTGGCAAGGGCGTGAAGGTGATCGCGCACGTCTGCAACGATCTGGGCGGCTGGGGAAAGGGCTTCGTGCTCGCGCTCTCCAGACGCTGGCCCGAGCCCGAGGCCGCGTTCCGACGCTGGCACCGGGAGCGGGCGAAGAACGACTTCGGCCTCGGCGCCCTGCAAATGGTGCAGGTCGAGCCGTACGTCTGGGTGGCCAACCTGGTCGGCCAGCGCGGCATCCGGACCGGGCGCTCCACCGGCGTGCCGGTGCGGTACGAGGCCATCGACACCGGGCTGGCCGCGCTCGCCGAGCACGCGCTCGAACTCGGCGCCTCCGTCCACATGCCGCGGATCGGCTGCGGACTGGCGGGCGGGCGCTGGTCGAAGGTCGCGCCGCTGATAGCGGACCGGCTGACGGCGCGCGGCGTGCCGGTGACGGTCTACGACGTCGACTGACCCGGCCGAACCGGTCGAGTCGGTCGAGTCGGTCGAGTCGGTCGAGTCGGTCGAGTTGAGCCGGTCAGGTCGGCTGAGTCGGTCAAGCCGGTCGAGCCGAGTCGGCCGTGGCGGCGCCGGGCGCTGACCCGGGCCCGGCCGGCCAGGCGTACACGTACTCGGGCAGCAGGTACCCGCCCGGGAACTCCCCTTCCTGCGCCCTGATCCGCACACCGCCCTCCCGCTCGTAGAAGGCGATCGCGCGGGTGTTGGCGCTCAGCACCTCCAGGTACAGGTCGGCACCGGGGTACCGCGCGGCGACCTCGGCGCGGGCTGCCGCCAGCAGCTCCCGGCCGATCCCACCGCCGGTGAGGCCCGGGCGGACGTGCAGGTTGTCCACCAGCACCCCGCCGTCGGGCTGCGGCACCAGGTAGACGAACCCGGCCGGTTCCCCGGCCCGTTCGGCGATCAGCAACACGGGCGTGTTCTCCGGCGTCCCGTAGTCGACCGTCAGGCGCAGCTCCCACAGCTCGCGCCGCTGGACGGCCAGTCCGTCCCCGATCGCTTCGTCGGGGACGATCCCGCGGTAGCTGGTGCACCAACTCTCGGTGTGCAGGTCCGCGACGTGCACGGCATCCCGCTCTCCGCCGTGCCGAATGGTGATCCGCCCTGATCCGGTCATGTGACGAGCCTCCCACAGAGATGGAGTTGAACATGTTCAACCTCAACGCCTACAGTTCTGCCGAGCTTTTGAACGCGTTCGAAAAGATGGGGGCGGTGGGCGTGGCACCGGGTGCGGAGGGGGCATCCGGTGCCGCGAGCACCGACAGCACCGACACCGGGTGGAGCGTCGTCTCCGGTTAGGCTCTGCCCGTGGACGACCTGGCAGCGACGAACCGAACGGACGGCGGGAAGGGTGCGGCCGACGCCTCGGCCGCACCCGGCACGGACGGCGGGCCCATGCCCGGCGGCCGGGCCCAGCCCAAGACAGACAAGAGCGAGGCGACCCGGGCGCTGATCCTGGAGACGGCCATGCGGCTGTTCCAGGAGCGGGGCTACGAGAAGACCACGATGCGCGCCATCGCCACCGAGGCGGGCGTGTCGGTCGGCAACGCCTACTACTACTTCTCCGCGAAGGAATTCCTGATCCAGGGGTTCTACGACCGGATGACCCACGACCACGCGGCCGACGCCAGGCGCCGCATGGCCCACACCCGGGACTTCTCCGAGCGGCTCCAGATCGCGCTGACCTCCTGGCTCGACACGGCCGCGCCGTACCACGAGTTCGCCGCCCAGTTCTTCCGCACGGCGGCCGACCCGACCAGTTCGCTGAGCCCGTTCTCCAACGAGTCCCACCCCGCTCGGGCGACGGCCGTCGAACTGTTCCGCGACGTCCTCCAGGGCTCCGACCTGGCGCCGAAGCTGGACGCCGAACTGGTCGAGCTGCTGCCCGACGTGCTCTGGCTGAACCTGATGGTCGTGGTGCTCTACTGGGTCTTCGACCGGACCGAGGACACCGAGCGGACCAGGGAGTTCGTCCGGCGCTCGACGCCGATGGCCGCCCGGTTGATCAACCTGTCGCGCTACCGGGTGTTCCGGCCCATCGTGCGGGACGCCAAGGGGCTGATCCAGGACTTCATCCTCCCCACCATCGGGAAGACCGCGGTGAAGTAGACCGCGGCTCGCAGGACTTGTGGAACCCCGGAGGCCGGCCCGCGATCCGCGGGCCGGCCTCCGCCGTGGTCGCCGGCGGCTCAGAACTCGGTCGGCGTCCAGGCCCGCAGCGGGGTGCGCAGCAGCAGATCGGCGGCGGCCGCCGCGCCCGGGCGCAGTTCGGTGAGCAGTCCGGCCGCAGCCAGCCTCGGGGCCGTCTCGGACCCCAGGTAGAGCGAGCCCAACGCGCCGGCGCCCAGGGCGAGATCGGCGTCGTCGGTGGTGCGGGTGCAGCGGCCGGTGCCGTCCTCGGCGACCTCGATCGCGAAACGGCCGGAGGCGTAGCCGAGCCGGTCCTCGACCTCCAGCACGACCCGGCCCGCGGCGCCGTACGTCCTGGCGCCGAAGGCGGCCCCGACGTCCAGCAGCCGCAGCCACATGAGGTCGGCGTTCGCCTCGTCCGGGACGGCCGCGCGCGGGTCCTGGAGCAGCAGCGGCAGCGGGTCGTCCGGGGAGACGCCCTGGACCACCACCTTGCGCACCCAGTCGACGGACAGCACCAGGCGCCACAGCTCGACGGCGGTCGGCAGGTCGAGGGCGAGGAAGTCGTGCACGGTGAGCGTGCCGGCGGGGAGGGCGCCCTCCCACTTGTTGTCGATCCGGTAGACCACCATCCCGGTGACCCCGCCGTCGGCGTCCCGGTGGACGGCGGCGAACGGCTCCTTGAAGCTGTCGCCCGGCACCTGGATCACATTGGTGTTGCGCTCCCACCAGATCCCGTCACGGGCGATCGCGCCCGGCTGGGTGAGCCTCCAGCGGTCGTACAGCTCGGCGCCGAGCTCGCGCTGCTCCGCGAGCGTCACGAAGTCGATCCGGCCGCCGGGCACGCCGGGCAGGCCCTCGCGCAGACCGCTGGTGCGCCCCAGGTCGATGCGCCAGCCGGAGCCCCACGTGGCGGGGCCGAAGCCGAAACGGCCGTAGATGTTGTACTCGGCGGCGGCCAGGATGGCGACCGCGCAGCCACGCTCGGCGGCGGAGGCGAGGTCCCGGCGCATCATCGCGCTGAGCACGCCCCGGCGGCGGTGGGTGGAGCTGACCGTGACGTTGGTGATCGCGTCGGCCGTGACCACGGCCCCGCCCGGGACGGTCAGTTCGACGTCGAAGCTGCGGAAGGTGGCGATCTGGCGCTCGCCGTCGAAGCCGGCCACCATCCGGCCCGGCTGCCACTGCCGACGGCGCAGGTCCGGCGCGACGCCCGCGTGCGGCCGCAGGAAGCCGAAGTTGAGCGCCCGGTTCCACTCCTCCACTTCGTCCACGGAGACGGCCCTGACCTGGACCCCGTTCACGGTGTCGACGGCCGTGTCGTCGATGCTCTTGCCCATCGAGCCACCGTACGGCCGCCGACCTGGGGCGTCATTCGAATTATTCGGTGCCCGACCCGGCCCGCGCTCCGTCGTGCCGCCCGGGCGTCACGACCCAGTGGTTGGTGCGCAGGATCCGGTCCGCGAAGTCGAGGTCCCGCTGGCCGAGCAGCCGGAAGCCGAGCGCACGGCAGATCCCGTTGGACGGGCCGTTGGTCACCCCCGGGTTGGCGTGCACCTCGCCCCAGCGGCCGTCCGCCGCGGCGGCGTCCAGCACCTGCCGCACCGCCGCCTTGGCGAGACCGCGGCCCTGGAACCCGGGCAGCACCATCCAGCCGATCTCGGAGACGGTGACGCCGTCCTCCTCGTCCTGCCAGAGCGTGACCAGACCGGCCGCCCCGCCCGGCCCGGCGTCGCCGTCCGGCACGATCACCTTGATCCAGGCGCTGTCCGCCGCCACCAGGGCGAGGTCCTTGCGCAGCCGCGCCTCCACCTTCTCCCGGGGCAGCGGGCCGCCCAGCTCGGCCATCATCCCCTCGTCACAGCGCATCCGGACGTACGCCTCGGCGTCGCCCGGTTCGACGTTCCGCAGGTGCACGACGCCTCCTCAGAAGTGTTCGGAGCGGCCACGCTAACGCGGGCCACCGACATCGGCGCGGGAGCCGGTCCGACATCTCCCGTGCCGGCTCGGGCACGACGGCGAGCCGACCAGGCGGGACGCCGACCGCGCCCCCGACCGGGTGCGCGCCCCGCGGAGCCGGCTGCTCGGCGACCGCGTCCTGCAGCCCACCGCCTGGACGACCGCCGAGCAGCCCGGCCACCCCGACACCCCCGCCGCCGAGCACCTCGCGCCGACCCGCCTCCAGGCCGACGCCCTGGTCACCCCCGCCCCGGAGCCGGCGCGGGAGGCGAAGGACGTGGTCACGCTCCCCCCGTCCGGGAGCCGACCGGCCGGCCGTGAGCACGGGCCGGTCGGCTCCCGGGCCCTGGCTAGGGCCGGGCGTAGTAGTCCGGGATGCCCATGATCCAGAGGCTGGCCTGCTTGACCGGCATGCCGACCCGCGGGGCCTCGATCATCTGGTCGTCGCCGATGTAGAGGCCGACGTGGTGGATGTCGGCGGCGCGGCCGGTGTCGGTCCAGAAGACCAGGTCACCGGGGCGCAGTTGGCCGTAGCCGATCGGGGTGGACTGGGCGTACTGGTCGGCCGCGAAGTGGTTGAGCTGCTTGCCGCCCTCACGCCAGGCCATCATGGTCAGCCCGGAGCAGTCGTAGCCCTCCGGCCCCTCGCCGCCCCAGACGTAGGGCAGGCCGATCTTGGACTTGGCGAAGGCCACGGCGGCGGCCGCGCCCTCGGCCGACCAGAGGCGAGGCTCGGGCAGTACCGCCTGGGCCCTGGCGGCGGCCGCGGCCGTTTCGGCATCCCGGGCGGCCTGCTCGGCGGAGGCGCGGGCGGCCGCCCCCGCCTCCGCTTCCCGGGCGGCGATCGCCTCCAGTGCCTCGCGGCGTTCGCGCTCCAGCTCGACCGTGGTGTTCCGGGCCGCGGCCAGCTCGGCGAGCAGCCGCTCCCGGCGCCGGTCGGCGGCGGCGACCTCGCCCTGCTGGGCGGCGAGCCGCTGCTGCGCCCTGGTCCTCGCCGCGCCGACCTCGGCGGCGGCCTTCTCCGCGGCCTCGGTGGCGGTGCGGGCGGCGGCGGAGGCACTGCGGGCGGCGGCGGCCGTGGAGGTGGCGGCGTCCAGGATCTGCCGGGTGCGCTCGCTGACCACGCCGACCGCGGCGGCGCGGTCGCCGGCCTCGCGCGGGCCGTGGGCGCCGAGCAGGGCGTTGAGGGCGGACAGTTCGGCGCCCGCGCCCTGGCGGTACGTCTCGGCGGCGAGCCGGGCCGCGTCCTCGGCGGCCTCGGAGCGCTCGGTCTCGGCGGCGGCCGCGCGCCGGTTGGCGGCGGTCTCCTCGGTGCGGGCCCGGGTGAGGGCGAGCCGGGCGCCGTTGTATGCCTCGACGGCCTGTTCGGCGCTGCGGCCGGCCCGGTCGAGTTCGGCCCGGGCGGCGGTGAGCGCCGCTTCCAGTGCGGCCGCGGAGACGGCCTTGCCGTCGGCCTCGGTGCGGGAGCGGTCGATCTCCTCGGTGGACGGGTACGGGTCCTGGCCGACCGGGGGCTGCCCGGCCGGGGCCTGCCCAGCCGGGGACCGGACGGACGGGGACCGGACTTCCGACGGCTGACCGCCCGGTGGCCGGCCGGTCGCCGGGTCAGGGTCCGCCGGGTCGGCCTGGGCGGCGGGGAGCAGCCCGAGCAGGGCGGTGAGGGACAACAGGAGGGTCGGCAGGATCCTGCACGCCACGAGACATCCCTTCTCACGGGTCCGGAGGGGACGGCGGCGGATGCCGATCTGCGCGCGGGCGGGCGGCGGCCGGGCAACAGCGGGAGGTCCGACGAATCATCCCATCACGTGACAGAACGGTCATTCGTCGCTCATGTTCTCAACTCCGGCGCCGTTCACACCGCGAACGCGCTCCACCGACCGGGTGACCATCCGATGATCCGACCAGATACCAACTCCGGTCCGGCACACAGGGCATACGAACTACCGGTGGATCCGGCGGGTCCTCGTCCGCAGGTGGGGATGCCGCCCGGGCCGGCGCTCCGCCCCGGCCGGGCCGACCCCGTACGTCCGGTTGCGCCCGGCACGGATCGTACGGCGGCGCTGCTGCGCCGCGGCCGAGCGGCCCGGGACGCTGCCGACGGCCACCTCCACCGGCTGCGGGTGCACCGCGGGCTGGTGCGCCGCCGACCCGGCCACCGCCGCAAAACGGCGGTCGGCCAGCCGCGCCTGGCGGCGGGCCAGCGCCCGGGCGGCGTGCGCGTCGAGGTGGGCGGAGGCCCGCGCGGCCATCCGCTCGGCGACCCGGTGGGCGGCCGGATGGTTGGCGGGCACCTTGTCGGGCGCGCCGGCGATCAGGTCGAAGAGCCAGGTGCGGGCACGGTCCGCACGCCGGTGCAGCAGACGTTCGCGTCGGAGCGCACGCGCCCGGCGGCGGGAGCGCGTGGTGTACCGCCAGCGAGCCCACGGACTGCTCGGGCGGGCCAGCCGGATCGCGCCGATCCAGGACAGGCCGGGGACCATGATCCCGAGCAGGCCGGTCCACACCTTGCCCTTGAACAGGGTGATCACCGAGGCCAGCGCGTTCACCGAGATCACGGTGATCAGGCCCCAGCGGGTGTCCTCGCCGGGCAGCGCGCCGAACGGCACGTACCCGATCAGCAGCAGGCCGGTGAACAGGATGCCGAAGATCACGGCGTCCACCGACTTGCGGCCCTGTTCGCTCCAGTACACGTCGTCCAGGTGCAGGATCAGCGCGAACTCGTCCAGCACCAGGCCGCAGCCGATGCCGAAGAGCAGCCCGAACCAGTCGATCCACGGGGGCGTGCCGTAGGCGGCGAACACCCCCATGCCGCCGACCAGCAGGAAGCCCAGGCCGAACACCATGTGGTGGATGTGGAGGCCACCGGGGGTGACGTTGCCCGGCCACCAGCGCACCTGGGCGCGGATCATCCGCACGCTGAACCGGATGAAGACGAAGGAGGTGATGAAGCCGACCAGCAGCAGGAACAGCGGTTGCTTCTGCGCGTTGACGATGTGCTCGCGGTAGCTGTCCAGCAGTGTCGACATGGGTCTTACCTTCGTTCCTGGTGCTGCGTCCTGCCTGCCGTGACATGGCCCGAAACCAGTGCCGGCCCGAATGCGCCGGCCCCGGTCAGAACCCCCGGGTGCGCTTGGCCGCCCGGCGCGGCACCGCCGGGTAGAGCGAGGGCAGCTCGGCGCCCACCGGCAGTTTCAGGAACAGCCGGGCGATCTCACCACCAAGATTCACCCCGATCGCCAGCGCCATCGCGATCGCCGCCGCCCGGAACACCGACACCAGGCCGGTGCTGGAGTGCCCCTGGGCGAAGGCGAGCATCCCGAGGTAGAGCGCCGAACCCGGCATCAGCGGGCCGATCGCGGCGGTCACGTACGGCAGCGCCGAGCCGTTGCGGTAGCGCGCCATCAGCTGGCCGAACAGGCCGACCAGTCCGGCCGCCACCCCGGTCGCGGCGATCGGGTTGACGTGCGCGTTGTACACCAGCGCGCCGTAGCTGGCCCAGCCGATGCCGCTGTTGAGGGTGACCAGCGCGAGGGTGCGGCGGTCGGTCTGCAGCAGCATCGCGAAGGCCAGGGTCAGCACCATCGCGGCGACCATCTGCACCGGCGGGTAGCTGATGCCCACCAGGCTCTCGTCCGGCTTGAGCCTCGCCTCGAAGCCGACGCCCAGGTAGAGGATCATGATCACGCCGATCACGATGCCCGCGACCAGGTAGATCACTTCCAGCAGCCGGGCCGCGGCGGTGATGTAGAAGCCGGTCAGGCCGTCCTGGACGGCGGCGACCAGGGCGCGCCCGGGGAGCAGGGCGAACAGGCCGCCGGTGATCACCACCGAGCCGCGCAGGCCCCAGTCATTGAAGGACAGGATGATGCCCGAGGCGGCGGCCGGCATCGCGGCCGCCACGAACTGGTAGAACTCCGGCAGCCGGCGCCGGGCCAGCGCGGAGGCCAGCCGGTCGCCGAGGACGGCCGCGACGAAGGCGCTGCCGAAGACCAGCCAGGCCTTGTCGTCGAGCCGCCCGCCGACCAGGAAGGTCGCCGCGCCGGCCAGCAGACCGGTGGTCAGGGCGAGCAGCCAGGCCGGGTAGGGGTGCCGGTTGCGGCGGATCAGGGCCAGCCGGCGGTAGGCGTCGTTGACCGTCACCTTCTCCGCGGTGATGTCGGCCACCAGCTCGTAGACCGCGTTCAGCCGGGTGTAGTCGGAGGTCCGGCGGCGCACCACGCGGTCGGCGGTGACCGGCGGCTCGACCAGCGAGGGCTGGTGCGAGATGCCGATCAGGGTGAAGGTCACCTGCGGCTCGCAGCGGTCCAGCCGGTAGGCGTGCGCGATGCCGAGCATGGCCGCCTCGACGTCCTCGGCGGCCTCGCCGCTGGCCAGCAGCAGTTCGCCGATGCGCAGCGTCAGGTCGAGGATGCGCGGGACGTTGCGGGCAGTGCCCGCGGAGGGGTGCATCTCGCGGGCGGTGCGCTCGAAGGCGGGGCGCTCGGACATCGGGGTGCGCAGCAGGGTGCGCATCCGGTCCGGCCAGGGCACCTCCCCGGGGGCGCCGACGGTCAGCTCGGGGACCGGGATGCCGGTGGGCGGGGTGTAGCCGGCCGCGCGCCACTCCTCGGGGGTGAGGGTGTCCTCGGCGACCGAACGACGGCGGCCCGGGCGCTCGGCGGCCGGGCGCCCGGGGGCCGTGTCCTGGGGAGCCGCGTCCCGGGGGCGCAGGTCGACGGTCAGTTCGGGGTGCGGCTCCAGCGGCGGCTCCGGCGACGGCCCGGGCTGCGGTTCGGGCTGCGGTTCGACCCGCGGCTCGGGCGCGGGCTCCGGTTCGGGGGCCAGCAGGCCCCTGCTCTCCGGGACCGGTGGGGCCAGCGGCACCTCGATGGTGGGCTCGACGGGCGGCGCGGGGTGACCGAGCAGGCCTTCGGTGGGCGGCGCCTCGGCGGGGTGCACAGGCCGGGGAGGTGTCTGCCCCACCTGGCGGACCGCCCGGCCTCCCCTCGCCCGCTTGCCCGCACCCGGTCGGCCCCGCTTAGGCACTTCCGCTCCTTGCCGCCCCTGGTGGCCGCCGGCCACCGTTCGATCTCGGGTTACACCTTGCCTGATCGAACAGCTGGACGCACATGTACGAGACGTCCCGCGGCGGCGGGCCCGGGCGCCTACCCGGCGCGGTGGCGGGCGGCATGCTCCGCGCCGGAGCGGCGGGCCCGGAGCAGCTCGACCGCCACCGGGATCCCCGAGACCAGCGCGATGCCGACCAGGACGGCCGCGACGGTGTCCCGGACGAAGGGGATCCGCCCGGGGGAAGTACCCGAACAGGTAGCCGACCTGGTCCGTTGAAAAGACTCGCCCGGATCCGGAATGGTTCCCCGGCCCGCCGCGCGGGGCCGACCGGGCCGGGGGACCGGACCGCCTGCGGCTCAGATGTCGTAGCGCTCGATGATCTCGGTGTGCCGTCGGAGGTCCGCCCCCGCCGCGTCGGCCAGGTCGAGCCAGGTCACCGGGTGCTCCCAGCCGGCCGTCAGGTCGTGCAGCAGCGCGTCGGCGCGCTCGGCCGAGGCGGTCGGCGGGAGGCCGAGGGCGGCATAGACGCCGGGCAGGTCGCCGTCCTCCCGCTCCGGGTCCGAGAGCCGGTACTGCTCCCCGCTGTACACCCAGACCGCGTAGCCGGCCGCCCGCAGCGCGTCCCGGAAAGCGGCCCAGGCCTCGTCCCCCGGCCGGACGCCGTCGATCCAATAGGTGGTGTAGCCGGCCGGGTCGAGCAGGGTCAGCAGCCCGAAGGTGGGGCGCCACTCCTCCCGCTCCTCCTCGGCGGCGTCCTCCGCCGGCGGGCGCTCCAGCAGGGCCGGGGCGAAGACCACCACGTCACCGTGGTTGAGCGTCAGGTCCGCGCCGAGCACCGGCAGGATCCGGGCGGTGGCCGGGCCCGTCCGGACGGCGGGCAGGTCGGCCCTGGTGCCGTTGGCGCGGGTGGCGCGGACGTTGATCAGCTGCCACTCCTCGTCCACCGGGCCGTCGGGCTCGTCGAACTCGATGCCGATGCGCGCGCCGGTGGAGCGGACCACGGCCCAGTCCCGGTTGGCGGTGGCCGCGGTGATCAGGTGCCAGAGGTCGGGTTCCTGGACCGTCCGGTGGAGTTCGTCCTCCCCCGCCTCCTCGGCGGGCAGGGCGTGTTCCAGCAGCTCCTGGTAGAGGCGCTGGGCGGTGGCGTGGTCGCCCAGCTCGGTCGCGGCGGCGGCGGCCAGCCGCCGGGTGTTGATCCGGCTCGCCTCCAGCGCCAGGATCGCCTCGCACTGCTCCAGCACCTCGGCCCAGCGCTCCTCGGCGGCGGCCCAGCGGGCGCGTATCCAGTGTCCGTCGGCCGGGCTGGTCGCGGCCAGCCGGTCGGCGAGGCGGCGCACGCCCTCGGCGTCCCGGGCCTCGATCAGGGCCTGACCGAGCGTGCCGGTCAGCTGCTCGCTGCCCGGGTCGGCGTCCAGCCGCTGCCAGAGCAGCTCGGCGGCGGCCCGGGCGTGGCCGAGGCCACCGAGCACGTTGGCCAGCAGCACGGCCAGGTCGGTGGCGCCGGCCTGCTCACCCCGGTACCGGTCCAGGGCGACGGAGAGCAGGTCGGCGCCGGTCTCGAAGGGCACCCGGGCCTCGGCCAGGTGTGTCGTCAGTTCGCCCGGCGGGACGGGCAGCTCGGGCACCGGCAGTGCCTCGGCGGCCGCGCGCAGGGCTGCGACCTGCTCGGCCACGCCGGCGGTGCGGCGCAACTGGGCGAGCTTACGCTCCCCGGTGGCCGCGAGCGTGAGCGCCACCGTACGGGCGCCGCGGGCGAGCGCCAGCCGACCGGCCGCCAGCAGCAGGTCCACGCAGGGGCGGTGGGAGCCGGTGCCGTCCAGGTAGCCGACCCAGCCGGCCAGCACGGCGCCCAGCTCGGCGTCGTTCCCCCATGCACCGGCCGCGATCAGCAGCTCGACCGTCTCCGTCCAGCTCTGGCGCAGGTCTGCGTGCCGCTCGGCCTCGGCCCGCTCGGGCAGCAGGGCGAGCGCCTCCTCGGTGCGCCCGAGCGAGGCGAGCGCGCGGGCCCGCTGCACGGCGCCCGAGCGCCGGTCGCTCTCGTCGAGCTCCTCGCCCCGGGCCCTGGCCGCCCGGTCGGCGGTGTCCAGCAGGGCGAGCACCTCCTCGTGCCGCCCCAGCAGGTGCAGGGTGCCGGCCCGGGCGCGGTGGAAGCGGAGCGAGACCTGCTGGCCCGCGGTCCGCATCCGGGCGGCGGCGGTGTCCAGGTGGGCGAGGGCGTCGGCGGGCCGGCCGTCGTCCTCCAGGGCGTCGGCGTACTCGCGGGAGAGGCAGTCGAAGCAGGCGCGGCCGGGCTCGATCCGGTCCAGCGTCTCGCCGACCACGTCGAGGCGCTCCCGCACGTACCCGGGGCCGTCGACCCGGGCGTGGCAGATCGCGAAGTCCTGCACCACGCAGACGGACTGCGGGCAGTCGGCCGTCTCCTCCCGGTGAGCGAAGTCCAGCAGGTCGACCACCTCGGGCAGGACGGACTCGCCCTGCTGCCGCTTGTTCAGCAGGTTCTGCATCCGCCAGTGCCGCAGGTAGACCTCGACCCAGGGCAGGCCGAGGGCCCGGGCGGAGGCGACGGCCTCCGGGTAGACCGCGTCGAGCTGCTCGTTGCGCCCCTCGGTCGCGTGCTCCGGCAGCTCGTACATGGCGTCGGCCAGCCGCCGGTGGCCGACCGCGTGCAGCTGCTGGTGGGTGTCGCGCACCCAGGCCCAGATGTCGGTGGTCATGTCCGTTCCCCCTGCGTCGTGCTGATGAGTTGTCTACCGCGGGCCACTGACAATCCGTCCGCCGGGCGGTCGGTCACGCCTGTTCCCGGAGGTCGCCGGGGCTGTCCGGGACGTCCGGCAGGCCGGCCGGGACGGCGGCGGTCAGGGCGGAGACGGCGGTGCCGACGCCGGCCAGCGCGGCGCCGAGGTCGCCCTCGGCGGGGCCGGTCGAGGCCGCCGCCATGATCACCTTGAGCGAGCGGAGCAGTCCGGCCGCGGTGGCGCTGCCGGTGTGCCCGGCGCGGTAGGCGGCGAGCAGGTCCTGGACGGCCGGGCAGGCCAGGTTGAGGTAGAGCCGGGCCCTGACCTCGCCGTCGGTGCGGGCGGTGAACGCCCGGGCCAGCCGCAGCACGGCGGACGGGATCCGGGTCTCGGCCTGGTCGTCCTCGATCCGGGCCTTCAGTTCGGCCTCGCGGTCCGGCACCAGGACCAGCGGCAGGCCGGGCGGGTCGAAGCGGGCCGGGACGAGCTGCTCGCCCGGGTCGGCGAGGGCGCCGGCCAGCCAGGCCGACTCCTCGGGCGGCAGCGGGCGCTCCGGGTCGCGGAACAGCTCGCGGTTGCCCTGCTCGCTGCCCAGCTCGACCAGACGGCAGCCGCGCAGCTGGGCGTAGCGGCGCAGGAACGGCAGGACGGCGTAGCGGTCGCCGCGGGCGATCGGCACCCGCATCGCCCGGTACAGCATCTCCTCGAAGCCGCCGCCGCTGCCGAGCGCGACGTGCACGGCTCCTCCGCCGGCCGCCCGCAGCCCGCCCGCGGTGAGGTCACCCTGCGAGGTGGGCACCGGGACGTCGTCGGCGAGCAGGGTGAACAGCCGCTCGTCGCAGAGCGCCGCGCCGAGCAGGTCCTGGCCGTGCCGGGTGAGGATCCGGCGCCAGGCGGCGGGCCGCAGCCGGGCCGTCTCGTAGAGGCCGTCCACGACGGCGTCGGCGAGGACCTGCTGCAGCGCGCGGTAGTGGTCGTCGCGCTGGAGGTCCTCGCGGCTGGCGGTGGGGGTGAGCCGGTTGGACTCGATCACCCCGCCGATGAACCCGGCCCAGCTGGGCAGCAGGTCGCGGGCGTCCTCGGCGAGCAGCATGCCGCGCAGGTAGACGGCGAGGTCGCGGTTGTCGCTGCTGCCGTAGGTGCCGCCGTCCTGGACCCAGAGCAGCCCGACGGCGTCGGTGGCGCCCTCGGACGGGCCGACCGGGAAGGCGGTGAGCGGTTCGAAGCGGCGGCCGAAGGCGGTGGCGAAGCGCATCCGGGCGGCGTGCCGGTCGCCCGCCACTTGTTGGCGCCAGGGCACCTGGACGGCGTTGACGGGCTGCTCGTCCTCGCCGACGAAGACGGGGATGGGCAGCAGCACGCAGTAGCGGCCGAGGACTTCGCGCAGCGCGTGCTCGTCGGCGAGGTGGGCGTGCTCGGCCTTGAGCGCCAGCTCGACCACGGTGCCGGGCTGCGGGCGGGCGGGCACCGGCTCGACCTGGTAGTGCTCGCCGCCGCGGCTGCGGTAGCGGTGGCCGAGCTGCGGCTCGCGGTGCGAGGTGGTGGTGACGGTCACCTCGTCGGCGACCGAGAAGGCGGAGAGGAAGCCCAGGCCGAAGGCACCGATCAGCTCCTGGTTGCCGGTGAGTTCGCGCAGCATCCGGGTGTAGCCGGTGCCGACGGTGGCGAGGTAGGCGTGGATCTCCGGTTCGGTGAGGCCGGCCCCGGTGTCCTCGATGGCGACGGTCCGCCGTGCGGCGTCGGCGCGTACCCGGATCAGGGGCCGGTGCTCGCCGTCCGGGTCCTCCAGGAGCCGGCGGGTGTGGGAGTCATGGGCGTTCTGGACCAGTTCGCGCAGGGCGACCAGCGGGGTGGAGTAGAGATGGGTGGCGAGGACGTTCACCAGGCCGCCGAGGTCGACCTCGGTGGTGCGCAGGTTCTCGGCGGGGGTGGGCTCGGTCGTGGCACCTTCAGACATGGGTCCCCAGTGTGCCAGTGCGACAATCTGCCGACCATTTCTTTCTCTGCATCAGCCCGCACCGCTGAAATGACGGATTCTGGTCAGCTCCGAATTGACCGATCCCCCACTATCGAGGGAAATGCCACCCGTTTGGTGGAGTTCGTCCACGGCGCTGGTGAAGGCTGATCACGCGACGTCAGGCAACGGTGCTCCGGGGCGGCCACTCCGGACCGCGCCACATTCGCACTTCCAGTCCAGGAGACCAGCGTGTCCCGCATACGCGCAGCCGCCGCCGTCACCGCCCTCGGGGCGTTCCTCCTCGTCGGTGTCGGTGCCACCACCGCGCACGCCGACAACGGCGCCGGCGCGAACGACCGCTCCAACAGCAGCGTCGTGAGCGACGCCGGTTCCGGCAACGTCATCGGCACGGTCGCCGGGCACGTGGCCAACACCCAGCAGACGGCCACCGGTTCGGGGGCGAGCAACCAGAACAACGGCCTCGCCGTGACCGGCAACGGCGGCAGCATCGGCGCCCTGCAGGGCAACGGGAACGTCGGCGCCCGGCTCTCCTACCCGCACGTCCTCCACTAGACCGCCCTCCCGCCCCCGGGGCCGGGTGTCCGCCTCCCCCGACGCGCGGGGCGGGCATCCGGCCCGCGCGCTACTCCGGCGCCCCCAGCACCGCCCGGCCCAGTCGACGCAGGCAGTCGCCGAGGTCCGGCCTGGCGCTGTGCGGACGGTTCCGCACCCCGTCGTTGACCAGCGAGAACAGCGCGTGCACCCGGATCCGGGCGGCCAGCGCGTCCTCCTCCGGGCGCACCTGCCGCAGCAGGCCGACCCAGGTGCGCAGGAAGTCGCGCCGGAAGTCCACCGCGATCCGGCGGTCCGGCGGGGCCAGCCGCTCCGTCTCGCTGAGCATCGCGCCCAGGTAGTCGCCGTTGCGCAGCGCGAAGTCGACGTACGCGCCCAGTCCGGCCGCCAGCGCCGCCCGCGGCCCGGCGGCGGTCGCGATCGCACCGTCCACCTGGTGCCAGAGCCGCTCCCGGCTGCGCACCAGGGAGGCGGCGAGCAGGTCGGCCTTGCTGTCGAAGTGCCGGTACACGCTGGGCCCGGAGATGCCGACGGCGGCGCCGAGCTGGTCGGTGCTGACGTTGTCGAAACCGCGCTGGTGGAACAGCCGGACAGCTGCGGCGAGCAGTTCCTCCCGGCGCGCCTGCGGCCTCGGCCGCGACACCGGCGCGGCTTCCGGCCCGGCGGCCGTACCGTCCAGGGACACCGCGAGGACGGCCGCGACCAGTTCGCGCAGCAGCGCCTCGGCCCGGCGGGGCTGCGGCGCGACCGACAGGTAGGACAGCCCGGCACAGCCGGAGAGCGCCGACCAGCACAGCAACTCCGCGTCCGCCCGGGCCAGCTCGGGCCGCTCGGCGCGCAGCACGGCTGTCATCAGGGCGACGTCCGTACGGAGTTCGCGGCGCAGCTCGGCCCGGCGGGCGGGCGGCAGCAGCCGGGCGTCGCGCTGCACCAGGGTGCCGAGCGGGCGGTGGCCGACCGCCACCGCGGCCAGTGCGGCGCCGAGTTCGGCGGTGGTGCGGGCCGTGCGCAGGCCGTCGGCGAGTGCGTCCAGGCCCAACCGGACGGCGCGGTCGAGCAGTTCGGGCTTGCCGCGGAAGTGCCGGTAGAGGGCGGGCGCGGTGATGCCCACCCCGGCGGCGACCTCGGTCATCGAGACCTGGTGGTAGCCGCTGCGGTGGAAGCGGTCGGCGGCCACGGCGAGGATCTGGGCGCGTCGGCCGGGCGGCCGTCGGACCACCATGGCGGGCCTCCCTCGCGTTCGTCCTCAACCCCGCCAGAAGGCTAGCAAGGATTCACTTCGCCGCCGCGCGGGACCGCTCTTCCACGCCGGTTCCCAGGGGTCGCAACGCTGGACAGTCGAGGCTACCGGGGATTAACTTGTCGGGCCACCACCTGGCACGTTCCGCCTCCGCCGGCCCGCCGGCCGGCACCGTCGAAGGGAGCGCCGCCGTGCGCCGCACCGTGTTCAACGAGGACCACGAGGCCTTCCGGGAGACCATCCGGGACTTCATCGCCAACGAGGTCGTCCCGGTCTACGAGAGCTGGGAGGCCGACGGCCACCCGCCCCGCGACTTCTACCGCCAGCTCGGCGAACTCGGCGTCTACGGCATCGAGGTGCCGGAGGAGTACGGCGGCGCGGGCGAGAGCGGTTTCAAGTACCAGGCGGTGATCGCCGAGGAGACCGCCCGGGCGGGCGTGAGCTTCGGCTCCTCCGGCGTGCACACCGGGCTGGTGCTGCCGTACCTGCTGGAGTACGCCAACGAGGAGCAGAAGCGGCGCTGGCTGCCCGGCTTCGTCTCCGGCGACATCATGACCGCGATCGCGATGACCGAGCCCGGCGCCGGCTCCGACCTCGCGGGCATCTCCACCACCGCCCGGCTCTCCGAGGACGGCACCCACTACGTCCTGAACGGCGCCAAGACCTTCATCACCGGCGGCGTGCTGGCCGACCTGGTCCTGGTGGTCTGCCGCACCGCACCGTACGACCCCGAGAACCGCCGGGCCGGGCTGTCCATCCTGTGCGTGGACACCACCTCGCCGGGCTACTCGGTGGGCCGCAAGCTGCAGAAGATCGGCCTGCGCACCTCGGACACCGCGGAGCTGGCGTTCAGCGACGTCAAGGTGCCGGTGGAGAACCTGCTCGGCGAGGAGGGCCGGGCCTTCTCCTACCTGACCCACAACCTGGTGCAGGAGCGGCTGGCGATCGCCGTCGGCGCGTACGCGGCGGCCGCGGCGGCGGTGCGGTTCGCGGTGCAGTACGTCAAGGACCGCAAGGTGTTCGGCAAGGCGGTGGCCGAGTTCCAGAACACCAAGTTCACCCTGGCCGACTGCCAGGCCCAGGTGCTGGCGCAGCAGTCGATGGTGGACCGCGCGCTGGAGCTCTACCAGGACGGCGAGCTGACCGTGGCGGACGCGGCCGCCGCGAAGCTGTTCTGCACCGAGTCGGCCTCCACCGTCATCGACAAGTGCCTTCAGCTGCACGGCGGTTACGGCTACATCCTGGAGTACCCGATCGCCCGGCTCTACACCGACAACCGGGTGTTCCGGATCTATGGCGGCACCAGCGAGGTCATGCGCAGCATCATCGCCAAGTCCCTGGGGCTGTAGGGCGGATCGGCCTGACCGACCGGGCCGACCGACCGGGCCGACCGAGCCCGATGCGGCCCGGTCGGCTCAGTTGGCCGAACCGTGCTCGGCCCGCCAGGCCTCCCAGCCCGCCGCGGAGGCCACCTTGGCCTCGCGCAGGGCCCGCTGGGCAAGCACGGCCGGCGCGGCCTCCAGGCCGCGCACCCAGCTGCGGCCCGCGCTGAACAGCGCCGCGCACACCAGCGCCGCCCCGGCCGCGCCGAGCACCGAGCCGATGCCGGCCAGTGCAACGCCGCCGACCAGCAGGGAGCGGTTGACCTGGAACCCGTTGGAAGTCGTCTGGTTGGTCGCCATGCCTCCACGATGCGGGCAGTCGGCGCGGGCCGCACCTCGGGTGGCCCGCTCCGGGGCTCTCCGGGTGCGCGTCGCCGGTGCGTCCGCCAGCCTGGGCACACAACCCGGGCACCCGGCTTGAGGAGGAGGTGGCGCGATGCCCGATCTCGAACGGCTCGCCGTGGAGCACACCGGCCTGGCGGCCGAGAGTCCGCACGGGCGCAGCGCCCACCTGGTGCTGCACGACGGGATGCTGCGGCAGACCGTGATCGCGATGACCGCGGGCACCGCGCTGGACGAGCACAACCCGCCCACCGCCGGGAGCGTGCAGGTGCTGCGCGGTCGGGTCTCGCTGACCATCGCCGGCCGACAGCTGGAACTCTCCGTCGGCGAGCTGGAGCCCGTCCCGCAGGAGCGGCACGGGCTGCTGGCGCACGTCGACTCGGTGGTGCTGCTGACGGCGGTCACCGCGTAGCGTCGGCCCCCGGGGCGCCGGCGTCGGCCCCCAGGACGCTGCCGCTGACCAGCCGGAGCCCGCGCAGGAACTCGAACCCGTCCGGGGCCAGTTCGGGCGCGGCCAGCCACTGGGCGACATAGCCGGCCAGCAGGATCTGGTAGAAGGTGCCGCGGGCGAGCTCCTCGTCGTTGTCCGGCACCTCGGTCACCCCCTGGAACACCGCGGCGAGACCGAGCCGGCCCTCCTTCTGCACCTCCTCGAGGGCCCGCGCCAGCTCGGGGTTGTGCCCCGCCTGGGCGAGGGCCTCGAACTGGGCCGCCCAGAGCCCGCGGTGCTCGACGAAGACGTCCCGGAGGCCGTTCCAGACGGCCGCGAAGCGCACCTCCGGATCGTCCGACACCTGATTGGCGCCGTACACCACCGCCCCCAGGGCCTCGCCCATCTCGCCGATCGCCTCGATCATCGCGGCGTTGAGCAGCGTGTCCTTCGAGCCGAAGTGGTAGCCGATCGCGGCCAGGCTGACGCCCGAGGCGGTCGCGATGTCGCGGGCCGTGGTGCGTCCGTAGCCCTTCTCGTACAGGCAGCGCTTGGCGCCGGCCATCAGGTCTTCGCGGTTTCCCATGCCCCGATCGTACGGAAGTGCTGCACAGATGTCTTGTACGAGAGTCTTGGACTTTCGTTTTACACACTTGTACTAGACAAACGTCTGACACGTCCGTACCGTCTTTCCCATGACCGCAACCACCGGCCGCGCAGGCCGTCGCGAATGGATCGGCCTGGCCGTCCTCCTGCTCCCGACGCTCGTCCTGTCCATGGACATGGGCGTGCTGTTCTTCGCAGTCCCGTACATCTCCACCGAGCTGGCGCCCAGCGGCACCCAGCAGCTGTGGATCATGGACATGTACTCCTTCCTGCTGGCCGGGCTGCTCATCACGATGGGCGCGCTGGGCGACCGGATCGGCCGCCGCCGACTGCTGCTGATCGGCGCCGCGGGCTTCACCGGGGCCTCCCTGCTGGCCGCCTGGTCCGGCAGCGCCGAACAGCTGATCGCCGCTCGCGCCCTGCTCGGCGCCGCCGGGGCCACCGTGATGCCCTCGACCCTCGCGCTGATCCGCAACACCTTCCACGACACCAAGCAGCGGCAGACCGCGCTCGGTGCCTGGGGCGGCATGCTCACCGCCGGCGCCACCCTCGGCCCGGTCGCGGGCGGACTGCTGCTGGACCACTACTGGTGGGGCTCGGCCTTCCTGGTGGCCGTGCCGGTGATGGTCCTGGTGCTGCTGACCGCGCCCGTCCTGCTGCCCGAGTACCGCACCACCGCCCCCACCGGCCGCTTCGACCTGCCCGGCGCCGCGCTCTCGCTCGCCGCGATCCTCCCGCTGGTCTACGGCGTCAAGACCCTCGCCGTGGACGGCTGGAGCCCGCGGCCCGCCCTCGCCACCGCGGCCGGACTGCTGCTGGCCGGCGCCTTCGTGTGGCGCCAGCACACCGCGGCGAACCCCCTGATCGACCTGAGCCTGTTCCGGATCCGCACCTTCAGCGGGGCGATCAGCGTCAACACCCTCGCGATGTTCGCCATGATGGGCTTCGCCCTCTTCACCTCGCAGTACCTGCAGCTGGTCAAGGGCATGAGCCCGTTCACCGCCTCGCTCTGGTCGCTGGTGCCCAGCGTCGGCGTCGGCGCCGCGATCGGCATCGGCTCGGCGCTGGCCGGCAAGGTCCGCCCGGCGGCCCTGATGTGCGGCGGCTTCGTGGTCGGCGCGACCGGCTTCGCGATGATGACCCAGGTCGGCCCCCACTCGCCGCTGGCCCTCATCCTCACCTCGGCGGGCGTGCTGGCCGCGGGCACCGTCGGCACCATGACGATGACCGCCGAGATGGTCGTCTCCGCCGCCCCGGCCGAGCAGGCCGGCGCCGCCTCCGCCACCTCCGAGACCGCCGTCGAACTCGGCAGCTCCCTCGGCATCGCCCTGCTGGGCGCGGCGGGCGCCGCGGTCTACCGCCACCAGCTGGACGGCGCGCTCCCGGCGGGTGTCGACGGCGCGGCCGCCGGCACCGCCCGGGACACCCTCGGCGGCGCGGTCTCCGTCGCCGCCCACCTTCCCGGACGGCTCGGCCCCGACCTGCTGGAGACCGCCCGCGGCGCCTTCACCGACGGCCTGCACGTCGCCGCCGTCGTCGGCCTGCTCTTCGCCCTCGGCGCCGCCCTCCTGGCCTACCGACTGCTGCGCCACCTCCCCGCGGCCGCCACCACGGCCCCGGAGCAGGAGCCCGTCGCCGCCTGACCCGTCCACGGCTTCCGGTCCGCGCGAGTCATCGAGAGCCTCCGCCCACCCGGGCGGGGGCTCTCCGCCGTCCGCGCCGGAGCCAGGGGCGGGGTTCGCGAAGACCCGGTGCAGGAGTGGCCAGGCATGCCAGGGTGGCGGCCATGGAGAACGTTCACGGGCGGGTGCGCGGGAGTTACGACGCGGTGGCGGAGGAGTACCTGGAGCGGATCGGGGGTGAGCTGGCGCACAAGGTGGTGGACCGGGCACTGCTGAGCGCCGTCCTGGAGGAGGCGGCCGGCGGAGTCGTGGCGGACCTCGGGTGCGGGCCCGGGCACGTGGCGGGGTGGCTGGCCGGGCAGGGCGCGCGGGTGGTCGGGATCGACCTCTCGCCCCGGATGGTCGAGCTGGCCGGGCGTGAGCACCCGGAGGCCGCGTTCCGCACCGGCGACCTGCTGGCGCTGCCCGCCGGGGACGGGGAGTTCGCGGCCGCGGTGGCACTGTACTCGGTGATCCACCTGGAGCCGGACGAGCTGCTGCCCGCCTTCGTCGAGATGCGGCGGGTGCTTCGGCCCGGCGGGGTGCTGCTGGTCTCCTTCCACCTGGGCAAGGAGGTCCGACGGCTGGAGGAGTGGTGGGGCCACCGGGTCCACGTGGACTTCCACTTCCTGGAGACCGACGCCGTCGCCGACCGCCTCGCCGAGGCCGGGTTCGCCGTCGAGGCTCGGCTCGAACGGGTGGGCCTGCCCGAGGAGGCCGACACCCGGCGCGGCTACCTGCTGGCGCGGCGCCCGTAAGGGCCGCTCCACCCGGGGGTGGACACCGCTGCGTCCACCTCGGGGTGCGTGTCGCGGCGGCCCGACCGGAGGACCGTTGAGGGGTACCCACGACCGTCAGGAGCCACCCGATGTCCCTGCCGTCCCTCCTCTCCCTGCTCGGCCTCCTCTGCTGGATCGCCTACGAGCTGCTGCTGCGACGCCGCGAGGACGGCGAGGCCGGCACCTGGCACACGGACGACCGCGACCGCGGCTCGACCCGGCTGCTGCTCTCCTGCTACGCCGCGTCCGTGCCGGCCGTGGTGCTGTTCGACCGCGCCTCGATCGGTGAACCGCCGACCTGGGCACGCTGGTTCGGGGTCGCGCTGGTCCTCGCCGGGCTGGCCCTGCGAGCCTGGGGCATGCGGACCCTGGGCCGCTACTACACCCGCACCCTGCGCACCGTGGCCACCCAGCACGTGGTCCGCTCCGGCCCGTACCGGCTGATCCGCCACCCCGGCTACGCCGGCAGCCTGCTGGTCTGGATCGGCTACGCGCTCGGCGCCGGCGGCTGGGCCGCCGCCCTGGTGGTCGCCGCGCTGCTGCTCGGCGCGTACGGCTGGCGGATCGCCGCCGAGGAGCGGCTGCTGCTGGCGTCCTTCGGTCCGGCGTACGCGCGGTACCGGAAGGAGTCCAAGCGCCTGGTGCCGTTCGTCTACTGATCGGTCCGGCCGTGGGGCGGGTGCGGGCGGACACCACTTCGGGGCCGCGTCGCTCACGCTCCGCTCGAACGGCACCTGGTTTTCGGCCAGCGTTTCCCGGCTGGTGTATCCGTTCGCCGTCAGGTCCAGGCATACTGGCGAGCATGGGCGCTCGCGCCCACCCGTGACTCTAGACAAGAAGGGACCGGTGGCCAGGGATGCTGCGGAACGGTCTTGAGCCCTGGCACATTTTGGTGGTGCTGGCGGTCGTAGTCCTGCTGTTCGGATCGAAGAAGCTGCCGGAGATGGCCCGCGGCCTGGGCAAGTCGATGCGCATCCTGAAGGCGGAGACCAAGGCGATGCGCGAGGAGGACACCCCGGCGGACGCCGGCACCGCGCAGAGCACGGCCACCCCCCAGCAGGGCGCCGACCGCCCGGCCGTCACGCCGACCAACGTGACCAAGGCCACCGAGACCAAGCACACCGGCACGACCGCCTGAGCCGTCCGAACTCCCCGTCGAGCCCCTGGTGGACCTTCCACCAGGGGCTCGACGCCGTTCGGGGGTCGGAGCCGGGACCGGAGCCGCGGGCCGGGCGTCCGGCGGCGGATCGGCCGAACAGCCGATCGGGGCGGGCGGGGGCCGTGCCGGTGGGCGAGGCTGGGCAGGATGTCCGAGAACCCTGGCTCTCCACCCCTCGACTTCCGGGCCGGAGCGTGGCTGCTCTGCGCGTTCACGCTGCTGATGGTCGGGTACTTCACGCTGCCCCTGGAGTGGTTCGGTGACCGTCGGCCGGTGCTCAGCTGGCTGGTCTTCGCGGGGGCACTGGGCGGGATGACCTGGCTGATGGTGGTCAAGATCGTCGGGGTGGTGCTGGGAACGGCGAAGCGGCCGGTGGTCTGGCTGGCCTTCCTGATCTTCCTGGCGATGACCATCTTCTCGGCGTCGTACTACGTGATGGGTACGCACAGGGCCGAGTTCGCGGGGCTGGAGACGCGGCTGGACGCGCTGTACTTCACGGTCGTGACGATGTCGACGGTCGGGTACGGGGACATCACTCCGGCCGGCCAGTCGGCGCGGCTCGTGGTGGTGCTGCAGATCGGGTACAACTTCGTGTTCCTTGCGGCGGCCGCCGGGACGGCGTCCCAGGCGGTCCGGAGCAGCATCGAACGGCGGGTCCGGCGCGAGGAGTGACTCCGGCTCGGCGGCCTGCCCCCACCCGGCCCCCCACCCGGCCCGCCGCGCATCCTGCCGGACTGTCAGCCGTGGCGGGACCGACAACAGGGGCCGGCCCCCGGTGCGGCCGTCCGGGACGCCCTGGCGCGGCGTCAGTCGTCCTGGTTGTCGGCCGTCGCGTGGAGGGTGGTGAGGAGCGCGCCGAGGCGGGCGTTCCAGTTGGCGTAGGTGAGGGGATCGATGGAGTGCTTCTTGCCCAGGTCCTTGACCGTCTTCTGGGCGGCCCTGAGCTCCTGGGCGGCGTCGTCGGGATTGCCCTCGTTGAGCCGGGCGGCGCTGTCGTCGAGGATCCGCAACAGGTCCGCCTGCTTGTCGCGTTCCTTGGTGATCGGAGCCTGGGCGACCGCCTGGCGGAAGGACTGGAGCTGGAGGGCCGCGGGCTGGTTGCGCGGGACGGCCTGGGTGGGCGCGGCCTGGGACGCAGCTGCGGTCGGGGCCGTCGGGGCGGCGGAGGAGGCGCCGGACGTGGGGGGCGTGGCCGGCGTGGTGACCGGAGCGGTGGCCGCGGGCTTGGCGGCGGTGGGCTTGGCGGCGGCGTTGCCGGCCGGCTCGTCGAAGGCGGTGAGCGCCAGCGCGGTGATCCCGGCTATGCCCGCTATGCCGAGGGCGCCGAGGACGAGCGGCTTGTTGCGGCGGTTCCGCGCCGGCGCGGGCGTGCCGGGGAAGCCGGCGAGGGCCCCGGGCGGAGCGGCGGGGACCGACGGCAGCAGGGAGGTGGCGGCAGCGGGTTGGGACGGCAGGAGCGCGGTGTGCTGCTGGTTCGGGGACACCGGCTGGTGTGACGGCACCGGCTGGTTCGGGGGCACCGGCGGGAGCATCTGGGTGGGAGCGGCCGTCGCGAGCAGTTCGGCGGTCGGGTCGCCGACCGCCAGGCCCGGGACGGTGGAGAGCAGCTCGGCCCGTGCCGCGACGGCGTCGGCCGGGCGGTGGGCCGGGTCCTTGGCCAGCAGGCGCAGCACCACGGCGTCCACGGCCGGCGGCAGGCCGGGACGCCGGGCGGACGGCGGCAGGGGCTGCTCACTGACGTGCTTGAAGGCGATCGCCACCGGAGACTCGGCCGTGAACGGGGTCTCGCCGGTGAGCATCTCGGTCAGCACGCAGCCGACGGCGTAGAGGTCGGTGCGGCCGTCCAGGTCGGAGGCGGTGGCCTGCTCGGGCGAGAGGTAGGCGGCCGTACCCAGCACGCTCGCGGTCTGGGTCAGGTTGCTGGAGGACCCGGCCCTGGCGATGCCGAAGTCCACCACCTTCACGCCGCCGTCGTCGGTGATCATGATGTTCCCGGGCTTGATGTCCCGGTGCACCAGCCCGGCCCCGTGCGCGACCGCCAGCGCCTCGCACACCGCCGCCGCGATGCCGACCGCGCGCTCCACCGGCAGATTCGGCTGCTGGACCAGGACGGCGGCCAGCGAACGGCCCTGGACCAGCTCCATGACGATGAACGGGGTGCCCTGGTCCACACCCGAGTCGAAGACCATGACGATCCTCGGGTGCACCAGCATGGCGGCGTGCTGCGCCTCACGGCTGAAGCGCTCGGCGAAGCGGGGGTCGTCGGCGAGGCCGCCGTTGAGGACCTTGACGGCCACCTGGCGGCCCAACACCCGGTCGACGCCGCGCCAGACGGTGGCCATGCCGCCGACGCCGAGCATCTCGACGAGTTCGTAACGCCCGTTCAGCGCCCGTCCGATCACCTGGAGCTCCCCTCACGTGCGGCGCCCGGGGTTCCGGGGATGCCTGGTGCACCCGTGCACGATAGCCGTCTTGAGGTGGGGGACGGTTGGGGGCTGTGCGGGGTTCTGCGGGTGGGGGTGGGCTCTCGGGAGAGTGGGTGACGCCGGGGCGGCTCCCGCTCGCCCGGTTCGGTGGGAGGCGGTGAGGCGGGCGTTGCCCTGCGCGCCCACGGAGGGGCAGGGCCGGGCGTGGCGGCCGGGGGACCGGGCAGCGGTCCCCCGACCGCCGGATCGGGGTGCGGCCCGCCCTGACTGCGGGCGGGCGGGCCGCACGTTCCGGGCCGGCCGGGCCGGGGGCGCGTCCGGGGTGAGCGCCCGCCGGTCCGGCCGGGGCCGGCCGGGTGGACGGCGGGCACGGGGGAGCCGACCGGCCACCCGGGGTTCGGGTGGTTGTGCGTACTGCGGTTACTGCGGGGTGGTGCGGCCCGGGTGGGCGGCGAGCCCGGGGGGAGTCGCTCGCCGCCCACCCGGAGTTCTGGGGGTCATCTCCGGGCCGACTGCTCGTCCTCGGAGGGGCCGGTTCTGCTCGGACGGGCGTTCGGCGGGGTGGGTAGGGCCGGTGGGAGCGTGCCGGTCACGCCGCCCTTGCCGGGCTTGGCGCCGTTGCCGCCGCTGGTGTCCTCGCCGTTGGTGTTGCCGTTGGCGTTGCCGTTGCCGTTCGGGTTGCCGTTGCGGGTGGACGGGCTCGGCTGCGCGGGGGTGCCCTGGTGGTCGCCGTTGGAGTGGCCGGGCGTGCCCTCGCAGAAGTCCGGTACGCCGTCCGCCCCGCCGGCCGCCGCGATCAGTGGGGCGAAGAGCGGGTCGGCGGCCAGTTGGCGGGGGCGTTCGCCCTTGTTCGTACGATCCGCGAAGTTCTGGCAGAGCGGGACCAGCGCGGCGGGTGGGCTGGGGTGGTCGCCGCGGGCGCCGGGTGTGGCGGGGGCGGACGGGGCGACGCCGTGCGGCGGGTCGGCCTGGGCGCCGGTGGTCGGCCGGGCGGATCCGCTCGGGGAGGCGGAGCCGGGGCTGCCGGTGGTGCCGGGGCTGGCGGTGGCGCCGGTGGTGCCGGTGGTGCCGTGGGTGGAGTCGGTCGGGCTGCCCGAGGCGGCCACCGAGTGCTCCGGCTCGGTCGGGCCGCCGAGGGCGGGCAGGTTCCCGGTGCCGGCGGCGACCGCGACCCCGCACAGCGCGGTGGCGCCGAGCACGGCGGCAGCGGCCTTCGTACTGAAGGCCCTGGCCAGCGCGGCGGTTGCCATCGATCGTCTCCGGACGGGGGTCACTAGGGGGTCGGGCGTGAGACTCGCCTCCCGGAACGCGGCCAGCGCGGCCTCCTCGCCGGCCAGTTCCGCGGCCGTCGCCGGGGCGGCGGCCGCGGCCAGTACCCGGGCGAGCTGCCCGGGACCGTCCGGTCCGGTGAGCGAGGCGTCCTGCCCGGCCGACGGGCCGCCCACGGCACCGCCGAGCAGCTGCTCGGCGGCATCACGGTCGATCCGACGGGATCGGTTGGTGCTCATCTCATGTCCTTCAGCGTCGCGGCCCGGCGTTCTGTCACACCCTGCGGAGAACTTTTTTTCGCGGGTTTTCCGGCGGCTTCCTCCGCGGGCTTCCCGGCGGCCGGGATCCCGACGCCGGAGGCGAAGGGCTGCTCCAGCAGCTTGGCCAGCCGCCGCAGCCCCCGGTGGGCGGCCATCCGGACGGTGCCGGCCCGCTTGCCGAGCACCTGGGCGGCGCTCTCGGCGTCCAGCTCCATGACCACTCTGAGCAGAACCGCCTCGGCCTGGTCCCGCGGCAGCCGGGAGATCAGGGCCAGTGCGTCGGCGGTGCCGACCGTGGTGAGCGCGGCGCGCGCGGTGTCGTCCCCGGCGGCCAGCTCGACCAGGTACTCGAACGGCAGGTCGGTGACCGGGCGGCGGCGCCGGGCACGCAGGTGGTCCATCGCGCGGTTGCGGGCGATGGTGGCGGCCCAGCCACGGAAGCCGTCCCCGTCGCCGGAGAAGCCGCGCAGGTCGCGGGCGATCTGCAGCCAGGTCTCGGAGGCGATGTCCTCGGCGTCCTGCACGTCCTCCGGCCGTCCGCCGACCAGCACCCTCAGGTAGCGCAGCAGGCCCGGCTGGACGGTCCGGAACAGCAGCCGGAACGCCTGTTCGTCCCCGTCCTGGGCGGCACGGACCGCCTCGGTCAGGTCGCTGGGAACGGGGCCCCTGCCCGGTGGTGGTACTGGTCCGGACCGGCCGAGGGGGCTGCCGGTGCCCGCTCCGGGGCTTTCTGCACTCTGCACCCGCCACATCATGCGCCATCCGGGCGAACGGGTCGGCTCCGGTCGGAGGACCGGACCGGCCGGGGTCGAGGTCCCGGCGACGGCCGCCGGGCGGCCAAGGCCCCCGGTCGCTGTTCCCCGCCCGGGTCGTCGGTGGGCGAATCGATTCGACCCGCCGACGTGTCCCCGGCGCGCTCGCGCTCCGGGTGGCTGCCCGGGCCGTGCTGGCATCTGCCGCTGGACGCTGCGCGACTACGGCCTGCCGTGGCCGCGGCACCGCGCAGAGCCGGCCCGCACCTCCACGTGCAGGTCAGCGGGGGTGTCACGGGCCGCCCAGTGACAACTGTCATGCGGATCCCGCAACGGACGGCACTGCTCTGACGGAGGGTCGGCCGGAAAGACTGGAGGCACGACGCGGGCAGCGGCCCGCAGTCACCAGTCGGGGGAGGAACCCACCATGAGCAGCCAGACCGTCGCCGTCGCCACCACCGCTCCCGCCCAGGCCGACGAGGCGCCCAACCCGCTGGCCGCCGGCCTGCGCCCGCTCGTCCTCGACGTGGTGGCGCCGCTGGCCGGGTACTACCTGCTGCACTCCGCCTGCGGCCTGAGCGAGTTCGCCGCGCTGGCCTGGAGCAGCGCCTTCTCGGCCGGCCGGACCGTCCTCGGTCTGCTGCGCGAGCGCAGGCTCAACCTGTGGTCCTCGCTGATGCTGGTGGTCAATCTGGCCGGTCTGGCGCTCACCTTCGTCACCGGCGACGCCCGGATGATGATCGCCAAGGACGGCCTGCTGAGCGGCAGCGTGGCGCTGGCGATCCTGGCCTCGGCACTGATCGGCCGGCCGGTGATGACCCCGATGCTGATGCCCTTCGTCACCAAGGGCAAGCGGGACCGCGCCGCCGCCTGGCAGCGGCTGGCCGAAGGACGGGCGGCCGCCTCGCGGGCCTTCCACCGCCAGGAGCGGGTGTTCGCCGGCATCTGGGGCGGCGCCCTGCTGACCGAGTGCGCGGCCCGGGTGGTCGGCGCCTTCACCCTGCCGGTCTCGACCATGGCCTGGCTGTCCACCGTGTTCCTGATCGGCGCGATCGTGGGCGGCTCCCTGCTCGGCCAGATCGCGGTCGAGCCGATCGAGAAGCTGGTCGAGGCCGAGGCCGAGGCCCCCACCGCCGCCTGATCCCCGCTCGGCCGCTGCCCGGACTGCCGGTTCCGACCGTTCGAACGATCGGAACCATCGGGACCTCCCGGGAGTCCTTATAACGAGGGGGTAACGGGCCCCCCATCCAGGAAACGGGGAGCCCACCATGCGGACCGACGCGCTGACCACCACCGAGGACCGCACCCTCGCCTGGGACGGCTGCCTGAACGTCCGCGACCTGGGCGGACTGCCCACTGCCTCGGGCCGCCCGACCGCCCGTGGCGCGATAGCCCGGGCGGACAACCTGGACCGCCTCACCCGCGAGGGCTGGGGCGCCCTCCTCGACCACGGTGTCCGCACCGTGGTCGACCTGCGCAACGCCGAGGAGTACAAGCCGCTCCTCCCGCTCCCCGAGGGCGTCGAGCTGGTCCGCGTCCCGCTGGACGAACTGGCCGGCCCCGCCTGGTGGCGGACCCACGGCCGACTGGACGGCACCCCATTGGCCTTCCGGCCTTACCTGGAGCACTGCCCGCACGCCGCCGCCGCGCTGGTCACCGCGATCGCCGACGCCCGACCCGGCGGGCTGGTGGTGCACTGCGGCGCCGGCCGCGACCGCACCGGCCTGGCCGCGCTGCTGCTGCTCACCCTGGCCGGGGTCGACCGGGCCGCGATCGCCGAGGACTACCTGCTGAGCGGCCCCAACATCCGCCCGCTGTACGGGATGCTCGGGCTGCCGGACCCATACCGCGGGATCGACGCGGTACTGGCCGAGGCCGGGACCACCGCCGAGGCCGCCCTGGAGGCCACCCTCGAAGGGCTCGACCCGACGGGCTACCTGCTCGCGGCGGGCGTCACGCCGGCCCGGATCGCCGCCGCCCGGAGCCGGCTGCTGCCCGGCGCGTAGGGCGCCGGGGCGTTCGAGGGACAGGAGAACAACCTACCTGCGGGTAGGCGTCAACTGATGGTTGACGATCCTCGGATCGACAACCTACGGTTGACGCATGGAGAATCCCGTTGTTCCCAACACCACTCCGCTGCGCCTCGACGACCTGATCGCCGCGATCAAGAAGGTCCACACCGACGCGCTCGACCAGCTCTCCGACGCGGTCATCGCCGCCGACCACCTCGGCGACCTCGCCGACCACCTGATCGGCCACTTCGTGGACCAGGCCCGCCGCTCCGGCGCCTCCTGGACCGACATCGGCCGCAGCATGGGCGTCAGCAAGCAGGCCGCCCAGAAGCGCTTCGTCCCCAAGGGCCCGGGCACCACCGCCGACCTCGACCCCAGCCAGGGCTTCGCCCGGTTCACGCCCCGGGCCCGCAAGGTCATCGTGGCCTCGCAGGAGGAGGCCAGGAAGGCGAGCAACCCCGAGATCACCGCCGTGCACATCCTGCTCGGCCTGCTCGCCGAACCCGAGGGCATCGGCCTCAAGGCGCTCGCCGCCCAGGGCGTCACCCCGGAGGCCGTCCGGACGGCGGCCACCGCCGCCCTGCCGGCCGCCGTCGAGCAGGCGATCCCCGCGCTGATCCCGTACGACGCGCAGGGCAAGAAGGTGATCGAGCTGACCTTCCGCGAGGCGCTCAAGCTCGGCCACAACTACGTCGGCACCGAGCACATCCTGCTCGCGCTGCTGGAGTTCGAGAACGGCGAGGGCGTGCTCACCGGGCTGAAGGTGGACAAGCCCGAGGCGGAGACCTTCATCGCGGAGGCCATCGCCGCCATCGTCGCCGCCCGGGACGCGGAGTCCGGGCAGCAGCAGTGAGACCTCCGTCGGACCGCCGTGCCCGGGGTGGAACTCCCGCCCGGGGCACGGCACTTCCGCGTTCCGCTCAGAAGCCGGAGACGTGGGTGGTGACGATCCGGACCCGTCCGTCGACGGCCGCCTCCAGCGCCGCCCTGAGCCGGGCCGAACGGGCCGGGCCCAGCAGTTCCATCGCCTCCTGCGTCGACGCCCAGCGGTGGGTGTCCAGCTCGCCGGCCGGCACGGTCACCGGGGTACCGTCCGGGACGGTGCCGAAGTCGAACATGAAGTGCTGGGCGGGGTGGTCGAGTTCGGCCGAGGCGTGGGTCCAGGAGATGGCCAGCAGGTCCCCGGCCTCCTTGACGATGCCGGTCTCCTCCTCCAACTCCCGCACGGCGCACTCGACCGGGCCCTCGCCGAGGTCGATCGTCCCGCCCGGGAACTGCCAGTGCTCGCGGTACCCGGCCTTCACAATCAGGATCCGGCCGGACTCGTCGCGCAGCAGGCAGCCCGCCGCCGCGTAGATCCGGGGCAGGGACGCCAGCCACTCCTCGCGGGATCTCAAGGGCTCAGCCGTCACGGTGTTCCTCCAGGGGCAGGGCGGTTCGGTCGCCCCCACTCTGCCATCGCCGTCCGGACGCCATCGGACGCCATCGGACGCCGCTTGGACGTCGTCGGATGCGGCGTGGATGTCGTCGGATGCGGCCGGATGCCGCGGGATGCCGTCGGGGTCGGCGCCGCCGGGACCGATGAGTCGGGGCCCGCGCGACGGTCCAATCCGCATGGAGAACGTTGCGGCCGAAGCCGTACTGACCTGTGACCTGGGCGCGCTGACCGCCCCCGACCTGGCCGTCGTCGACGCCCTCGCCCGGCTGCGGCTGGCCGCCGGACGGCACCGGGTGGGCGTGGTGCTGCTGAACGCGAGCGGCCCGCTGCGGGAACTGCTCGCGTTCAGCGGGCTCGCGGCACTGCTGCCGGGAGCGGGCGATCCGCCGGACGCCGTGGAACTGCCCTGGCCGGCCGCCCTACTCGGCGGGGAGCCGGTCCGGGAGGCCGAACAGCGGGAAGAGCACGTCGGTGTCCAGGAAGTTGGTGAGCCCGGTGATCCGGCCCTCTGACACCTCCAGCACCACCAGCGCCCACGGCTCGTGCCCGCCGTCCGGGCTCGGCCGGTACTGGGCCAGCGCCGGGCCGCCGTTGGCCGTCACCGGGAGCAGCCGGGAGCCCCGGCAGCCCTGCCCCGGGCCCAGCATCCACGCCCGGATCTCCTCCTGGCCCTGCAGCCACATCGAGAACGGCGGCATGTTGAGCGTGACGTCCTCGTGCAGCAGCGCGGCCAGGCCGTCCATGTCGTACGCCTCGAAGGCGCGGACGTAGCGGTCCAGCAGCGCCCGGTGCGCGTCGTCCAGCGCGGGGGCCGGGCGGGCGGCCGAGGCGTCGGCGGCGAGCACCGAGCGTGCCCGCTGCAGCGCGCTGTTGACCGACGCGACGGTGACGCCGAGCAGTTCGGCCACCTCGGCGGCCTTCCAGCCGAGCACCTCGCGCAGGATCAGCACGGCCCGCTGCCGGGGCGCGAGGCGCTGCAGCACGGCGACGAAGGCCAGCTTCACCGACTCGCGCTGGGCGGCCACCTCGGCCGGGTCCCCCGTCTCGGGGAGCACCCGCCCGTCCGGTGCGGGGCCGATCCACGTGACCTCGGGGAGCTGGGTGGCGCTCGCGGTGGCCACCGTCACCGGCCCGGCGAGGTCCATCGGACGGGCGCGGCCCTTGCGGCCGTTGAGCGCGTCCAGGCAGACGTTGGTGGCTATTCGGTACAGCCAGGAGCGCAGCGCGGCCCGCCCCTCGAAGCCCTTGTGCCCGCGCCAGGCCCGGACCATGGTCTCCTGCACCGCGTCCTCGGCCTCGAAGACCGAGCCCAGCATCCGGTAGCAGTAGCCGGTGAGTTCGGTGCGGTACCGCTCCAACTGGAGCTCGACCGGCTCCTCCGTGATCACGTCGGTCATGGCGCGCCCCCCGTCGTACTGCCGTGTGCTGGCTTACGGGACGACGGTAGCGCAGCCCACTGACAACTCTTTCCGGGGCCAACGAGAAGGCTCCCTGAGCACACGTCAGGGGCGGACGCCGGGTCGGTGGCGTCCGCCCCTGACGGCCCCGCAGGCGGGAGTTCGAAGACGGCCCCAGGGGCCCTCCGGGGAGCTCCGGGGCCCTCCGAGGACCTCCGGGGGGCGGCCGCCGGTCAGTGGGCGGAGTGCTTCTCCGCACCACGGTGCCGGTGTCCCTTGAGCTCCCCCTGGACCGGTGGGGCGGCGTGCACCCCCGGGGGCGTGACATCGCGCCCGATGTGGCGGAAGGTGTCGCCGTTGGCGTGCCCGGCCTCGGCGGTCACCGCGCCGGGCCGCGGCTTCGGCCCGAGCCGGCTCGGTGTGGTCGCCATGCCCCGGCGGTCCAACAGGTCCAGGGTGCCCTGGCGGAACTTGGCGGTGCTGCCCGCTGCGTGCTTGGTCACGTCGACCTCCCTTCGGCGGCCGCGGCCGGACGGGTGCCGGCCGGAGGGACCGCATGGGCGTTATGTCGGGATTTTACCCGGGTCACGGGCCGGTGCCACCGCAGAGGCAGGGCGTGCTCAGCCCATGACCTCGTGGACGAAGCACCAGCGCCAGTCCTCCCCCGGCTCGTACGAGCGGATCACCGGGTGGGAGGTGTCGTGGAAGTGCGCGGTGGCGTGCCGCTGCGGCGAGAAGTCGCAGCAGCCGATGTGGCCGCAGTCCAGGCAGATCCGCAGGTGCACCCAGTCCCGACGGCCCTGGGCCAGGCAGTCGGCGCAGCCGTCGACGGGTGCGAGGGGATCGATGTCCCGGGGTGCCACGGCGAGGTCTTCGCAGGCGCTCATGCTCGAAGGCTATGACGGCCCGGGCGGGGCCGCCGCTTCAGGACGCGCCGGGGGTGGGCGGCGCGGCGGGGGTGGGCGGCGCGGCGGGGGTGGGGATGGGGGGCGTACCGGGCGAAGTGGCCGGTGCGGCACCCGGGGCCGTCCAACTGGCCAGGAGGGCCAACTTCTGGGCGGTGGGCGAGTCCGGCGGGGCGGTGTAGACGACCAGCATCTGGTCCGGCGAGCCGTTGACGGTCAGGGTCTCGTAGCCGAACTCCAGCTCGCCGACCAGCGGGTGCCGGAGCAGCTTCACGCCGCTGGTCTTCTCCCGCACCAGGTGATCCGCCCACAACCGGCGGAACTCCTCGCTGCGCAGAGACAGTTCGCCCACCAGCGCGGCCAGGGCCGGGTCGTCGGGGTGCAGTCCGGCGTCCCGGCGCAGCTGGGCGACGGTCTCCGCGGCGACGGCGTCCCACTGGGGGTAGAAGTCGCGGGCGGCGGGGTCGAGGAAGGCGTCCCGGGCCTGGTTGGGGGGCGAGCCCGCGGTGGCGCCCGCGCGGTCGGAGAAACCGTTCACCGCGTCGCCCAGCGCGTTCCAGGCCAGGACGTCCATCCGGCGTCCCAGCACGAAGGCCGGCACCCCGGTCATCAGGTCCAGCAGCAACCGCGTCCCCGGGCGGACCCGCCGGTCCCCGCGGGCCCGGCCGGCCGGGGCCTTCGGCGGGCGGTTCAGCGAGCGCAGGTGCGCCGCCTCCACCTCGTCCAGCCGCAGCACCCGGGCCACCGCGCCCAGCACCGCGTCCGAGGCGCTGCCGCCGCGGCCCTGCTCCAGCCGGATGTAGTAGTCCACGCTCACCCCGGCGAGCTGCGCGACCTCCTCCCGGCGCAGGCCCTGCACCCGGCGACGGCCGTGCGCGGGCAGGCCCACCTCCTCCGGCTGGATCCGGGCCCGGCGCGAGCGGAGGAAGTCCCCCAGGGTGTTCTCCATGCCAGGCAGGGTAGCTCCGGGCGGGCGGCGCGAGGGTGGTACTGCCTTTCCCGGGATGCCCGTTCCCGGGAACGGGCATCCCGGGTGAGGGGTTCCCGGGTGAGGGGTTCCCGGGTGAGGGGTTCCCGGGTGAGGGGTTCCGGGGAAGGACGTGGCCCTGGGTGGGCGCGCGGCACCGGCGCAGAGTGGTCGACGTCAGCCCGCCGACCCGGCCCAGGAGTCCCCGATGAGCTACCCCGCCCTCGCCGCCCGCACCGCCGTCGTCACCGGAGCCGCCAGCGGCATGGGCGCCGCCACCGCCCGGCTGCTCGCCGCCAACGGCGCCCGGGTCGCCCTGCTTGCCCGCCGCACCGACCGGATCGAGGCGCTCGTCGCCGAGATCGCCGCGGCGGGCGGGCAGGCCCTCGCCGTCACCGCCGACATCACCGATCAGGACTCGGTCGACGCCGCCGCCGCGGCCGTCCACGACGCGTACGGGCCGGTCGACCTGGTGGTCAACAACGCCGGGGTGATGCTGCCCAACCCGCTCGCCGACGGCCGGATCGACGAGTGGACCCGGATGATCGACACCAACCTCACCGGCGCCCTGCGGGTCATCCGCGCCTTCACCGCCGACCTCACCGCGGCCGCCGCCGACGGCCGCACGGCCGACCTGGTCAACGTCTCCTCCATCGGCGCGCACGTCGTCTTCCCCGACTACGCGGTGTACGGCGCCACCAAGGCCGCGCTCACCCAGCTGTCCACCGCCCTGCGCGCCGAACTCGGCCCGCGCGACGTCCGGGTCAGCGCCGTCGAGCCCGGCCTGACCGACACCGAACTCGGCGGCCACATCGACAACCCCGCACTGCGGGAGCAGCTCGGCGGGATGTTCGCGGCCATCCCGGCGCTCACGGCGGAGGACGTCGCGGATCTCATCGCCTACACCGTCAGCCGCCCCCGGCACGTCAACCTGCGCCACCAGGTGGTGCTGCCGACCCGGCAGGCGTGACGGACGGACGCAGATCCCGCTCCGGGTCCACGGGTGGCATGGGAGCATGCCACCCGTGGCGATCGTGACGGGGAGAACGAACGGCGACACCGACGGGGGCGGCAGTACGGCCCCTGCGCGGCGGCCGGACACCAGCGGGGGCATACCCGGGCAGCCGGGCGACGGCAGGGGCAAAGGCGCACCCGGGCAGCCGGGCGGTGAGCGGCGGCGGGCCCGACCGCTGTCCGACGCCGGCCGGATACGGCAGCCCGTCGCCCTGATCCGGCTGCTCACCGGCCTGCTCGCGATCGCGCTCACCCTGCTGCTCGCGGACTACGCCCGGGCCACCACCGGGGGCTTCGCCGCCGACGTCGCCGAGGCCGGCGCACTGGTGCCGCGGCCGCTGGCGAGCCTGGCCGGCGGACTCACCACCGCCACCGTACTGCTGCTGCCCGTCGGACTCGCCGTCCGCCGCCTGCTCGGACCGGACCGGCGGCGCGCCCTCCAACAGGTCTCCGACGGACTGCTCGCCGCCGTCACCGCGTACGGCGCGACCCTCGCCCTGGACCTCTGGGCCGACGACCTCGCCCCTACCTCGCTGCTCACCACCCTCACCCACCGGCTGCCCGGCGACGTGCTCGGGCACACCGAGCCGGTCTACGGCTATCTCGCACCCGTCCTCGCCTTCATGACCGCCTCCGGCAGCCGTGAACGGCGCCTGCCCTGGGCCGTCCTCGCCCTCTCCGGCCTCGCCGGACTGGCCGGCGGGTACGCCACCCCCACCGCGCTGCTGCTCGGCCTGCTGATCGGCTGGACCGGCGCCCACGGCACCCTGTACGCCGTCGGCACCCCGGACCCGCGGCCGAGGCCCGGGGACGTCCTGCGTGCCCTGCGGGACAGCGGGCTGCGGCCGGTCGAGGCCGTCCCCGCCGGACCGGACCGCTACCGGGTCCGGCAGGCCGAGGAACGGCCCGACCTCGACGTCCAGCTCCTCGACCGGCAGGCCGTCACCGCCGCCGCCGTCGGCCGCGCCTGGCGCCGCCTGCGCCTGCGCACCGCCCCCCACCCCCGCGCACTGCGCTCACCGCGCACCGGGCTGGAGCACGAGGCCCTGGTCACCTACGCGGCCCTCGCCGCAGGCGTGCGCACCCGCCGCATCGCCGCCACCGCGGGCCTCGGCCACGACACCGCCCTGATCGCGTACGAGCACCTGGCCGGGCGCACCCTGGACCAGCTCGACGACGCGGAGATCACCGACGAGCTCCTCGCCGACGTCTGGAGCCAGCTCGCCCTGCTCCAGCGCCGCGAGATCGCCCACCGCGCCCTCGTCCCGTCGTCCCTGCTGGTCGACGACAGCGGCGCGGTCCACCTGGTCGACTTCGCGGACGGCGACATCGCGGCGAGCGAACTCGTCCTGCGCTGCGACATCGTCCAGCTCCTCACCACCCTCGCCCTCCGCGCCGGCGCCGCCCGCTCCGTCCGCACCGCCACCGACGTCCTCGGCCCCGACCCCCTGGGCGCCGCCCTGCCCCTGCTCCAGCCGATAGCCCTCGCCCGCACCACCCGCCAGGCACTCAAGCGCGGCCAGGGCGGGGAGTCGGACGCGCGGGCGCTGGGGGTCGGCCCGGCGGAGGCGCCCGGCGGCGCGCGCCCGACCGGGCGGCACACGGCCCCGCTCCTGCTCACGGGCGCGGCCGGCACCACTGTCCCGGCGACCGATGTCCCTGCGACCGATGCCCCGGCGGCCGATGTCCCTGCGACCGGAGTCCGGCCGGGGCACGGCGACGCGCCGTCGGCGGCCGGGACGGCCCACCCGGCGGGCGCGGCTTCGAGCACCGACCCGACCGGAGCGCGCTCCCGGCACTCCGACATCGGCGCGCCCACGACGATCGGCACACCCGCCGACCGGGCCGATCCCGCAGCTGCCGGGCCGACCGCAGGAGGAGACGGCGGCACGGGCAGCGCCCCGTCCATCGCCGGGGAGCAGCCGCAGGTGCCCCGCGCCGAACGGTCGGCCAGGTCCGGCGACATCCCTGAAGCCCCGGACCAGGCCCCCGACGAGGCCGACCCGACCGGCGGGTTGCTGGAGGAGATCCGGGCGGAGGTACTGCGCGGTCGGCCGGAGGTGGTGGGGCGGCCGGTGCGGCTGGAGCGGTTGCGGCCGCGGACGCTGCTGGCCGTGGTGGGCGGGGTGGTGGCCGGCTGGCTGCTGATCCCGCAGTTCTTCGCGGCCGAGGACAACCCGGTCGCTGCCCTGGCCGACGCCGATCCGTGGTGGCTGGCGCTGGCGCTGGTGGCGGCGGGACTGAGTCATGTGGCGGCCGGGATGGGGTTCGTCGGCTTCGTCCCGGAGCGGCTGAACTTCCGCAACGTGGTGCTGACACAGCTCGCCGGGGCGTTCGTGAAGCTGGTGTCGCCCGGGGGTGTCGGCGGGATCGCGCTGAACACCCGGCTGTTGCAGCAGGCGAACGTCCCGACCGCGAAGGCGCTGTCCAGCGTCGGGGTGGGGCAGGTGATCGGGCTGGTGCTGCACCTGCTCCAGCTGGGGGCCTTCGTCTACCTGGTGGACGCGCAGCCGGGCGGTTCGGAGCTGGAGGCACTGCCCGCCGTGGTCGTCGGGCTGGTGGTGGCCGCGGTGCTGCTGGCGGTGGTGTGGTCGATCCCGCCGGCCCGGCGGTGGCTGGCGGCGCGGCTGCGACCGCTGACCGCCGAGGTGCTGCCGCGACTGCTGGACCTGCTGCGCAACCCCGGGCGGCTGGCGGTGGGGGTGGCCGGGCAGCTGCTCGTGTCGCTCTGTCTGATTGCCTGTCTGTACTGCTGTGCCCTGGCGATCGGCCGGGAGCCGTCCTTCGCCTCGGTGGCGGTGGTGTTCCTGGTGGGCAACGCGGCGGGCAATGCCGCGCCGACCCCGGGCGGGGCCGGCGCGGTGGACGGGGCGCTGGTGTTCGGGCTGCAGCAGACCGCGTCGATGGAGGAAGGCGGTGCGGTGGCGGCGGTGGCGCTCTTCCGGCTGCTGACGCTGATCCTGCCGGTGCTGCCGGGCTGGGCGGCGATGACCTGGCTGCAGCGCCGCAAGGCGCTGTAAAGGTGTGTGGCTGTGGAGCCGTGTGGCTGTGCGGCTGTGGAGCCGTGTAGCTGTGGGGAGGCTGGGGGCCGGGCGGCCTACTCGCGGTAGTCGTCCTCGTCGAGCTGGACGATCCGGTTCTGCTCGGCGGCGTCCGCGACGTCGGTGGCCGGGTCCGCCCCGAGGGCCCGGCGCTCGGCGACCTCGTCGTACTCGTCGCTGGTGACCTCCTCCTCGTCGGGCTCGACGGTCTCGACGGTCTCGTCGATCAGGTAGTCCTCGTGGTCCTGCGGCATGGCGTCCGTCCTCACTGTCGGGAGACTCCCAGGGCCCGGATGGCGTACTGGCAGTATCCGTCGCCGGGCGCGCTGACGCGACGCGCCGGGGCCGCTCCGGCGTGTTGCCCGGGCCCTGCCGCCGGAAGCGGAATTGACCCACGAATCCTGCCCCTGAATGACCCATGGAACGGGTGCATTCTCCTCCTAGGGTCGTAGTCATGACGACGAACGAGATCACCACCACCCCCGCCCGCCTCGACTACGCCCGCACCGTGCCCAAGGTGTTCCGCGCGATGATCGCCCTGGACGCCGCCGCCCGCGAGGGCCTGGACCCGGCGCTGGTCGAGCTGGTGCAGATGCGCACCTCGCAGCTGAACAACTGCGCGTACTGCCTGGACATGCACGCCAAGGACGCCCGCAAGGCCGGCGAGACCGACGAGCGGATCTACCTGCTGCCCGTCTGGCACGAGGCCCCGGCCGGGGTGTACAGCGAGCGCGAGCGGGCCGCGCTCGCGCTCGCCGAGGAGATCGTACGGATCGGCGGCGGCGTCTCGGACGCGGTGTACGCCCGGGCCGCCGAACACTTCGCCGAGGCGGAGCTGGCGCAGTTGGTCTCCGTGTGCTTCACCATCAACACCTGGAACCGGATCAACATCACCACCCGCAAGACCCTGGGCACCCGGTAACCGCGGCGGCCGCGGCGGGGCGGTGCGCACCCGGCCCCGGTGGACCCTCCGCGGTCCCTTCGCGGACCCGCGGCCGGACCGGGCGGACCCGCGGCCTGACCCGGCGGGCCCACCGGAGGCCCCGGCGGACCCGCACCGCAGGGCCGCGCGGAACGCGCTGCAGGCCACCGGGGGTACGATCGGTGCCGTACCCAGGGCTTACCCACACCCACCCGGTGGCCCCGAGCCCATACCGACGACGGGGAAAAGATGTCCGGCTCGCACTACTTCTCCAGTGCACCCGAGGTCGCCAGCGAGCGCCGGCCGATCACGGTCTCACTGCCGGACCTGACCCTCGAACTGACCACCGACACCGGGGTGTTCTCGCACGGTCGGCTCGACCCTGGCACCCGGATCCTGTTGGAGCACGCCCCCCAGCCGCGGGTGCGCGGACCGATCCTGGACGTCGGCTGCGGCTACGGCCCGATCGCGCTGACCTGGGCGACCCGGCGCAAGCGGCTGCCGGTGTGGGCGGTGGACGTCAACGAGCGCGCGCTGGAACTGGTCCGGCTGAACGCCGAGGCGCTGCGGCTGGGCAACGTCCACGCCGCGCTGCCGGACGACGTCCCCGAGGACCTCCGGTTCGCCACCATCTACTCCAACCCGCCGATCCGCATCGGCAAGGCCGAGCTGCGCCGCCTGCTGACGCACTGGCTCGGCCGGCTGACTCCGGACGGCTCGGCGTTCCTCGTGGTGCAGAAGCACCTGGGCTCGGACTCGCTGCAGAAGTGGCTCAACGAGCAGGGCCACCCGACCTCCCGGGTCACCTCGGTCAACGGGTTCCGGATTCTGGAAGCGCGGCCCCGCCCGGATGCGGGCGAGGGCTCGGAGAGTGGACGGGGAACGACGTCGTGAAGCAGCTGCGCGGGACCGAACTGAAGCGACTGCACCGCTCGTGGCGGCGCAGCAACGAGTTCCGGCTCGCGATGATCCTGGAGAACCTGCAGTCGCCGTTCAACGTCGGCTCGGTGGTCCGGACCGGGGCGGCGATGGGCGCCGAGAAGCTGTACCTGACCGGGGACACCCCGTCGGTGCGCTCGTCCGGTGCGCAGAAGGCCGCCATGGGCACCGACAAGTACCTGAAGGTGGAGCACTTCCCGACGGTCGCCGAGGCGGTCGCGGCCGCGAAGGCGGACGGCTTCAAGGTGGTCGGGCTGGAGCTGGCGGACGAGGCGGTGCCGATGTTCGCCGCCGAGCTGACCCCGGCGGTGGCCTTCGTGCTCGGGCACGAGGACCGCGGGATCACGCCCGAGGCGCTGGCGCTCTGCGACCAGGTGGTGTTCGTGCCGCAGCTGGGCCGGGTCGGCTCGCTGAACGTCTCGGCGGCCGCGACGGTGGCCTGCTACGAGGCGCGCCGCCAGGGGTACGCGCTCAGCGGCACCCCGGACGGGAGCGACGCCGGGGGCGACCTCGGGGGCGACTTCGGCGACGAGGACTGAATCGACCGGAGGGCCGAACCGGCCTGACATCTGGACCAGATGACCGGAGGGGTGTGCCGAAAGGCCCACCCCTCCGGCGTTTTTCCGCGCCGGAAGCGCTCGGATATCTGCCGAACGGCAGATGTGCGGATGCGGCCCGGCCGGAAGCATTTCGGGCGTGACCGAACTCCAGATCCTCGACCTCACCAAGGAGTACCGGGGCGGCAAGCGCGCCGTGGACTCCTTCACGCTGACGCTCCGGCCCGGAGTGCTCGGCCTGCTCGGCGCCAACGGCGCCGGCAAGTCGAGCCTGATGCGCATCCTGGCCACGGTCACCCGGCCCACCTCGGGGCGGGTGCTGTGGGAGGGGGTGGACATCACCCGCAGGCCCGGGCCGCTGCGCCGTGCCGTCGGCTACCTGCCGCAGGACTTCGGCGTCTACCCGCAGCTCACCGCCCGCGAGTTCCTCGCCTACCTGGCCGCCGCCAAGGGGCTGCGCCGGCGCTCCGCCCGGGCCAGGATCGAGGAGCTGCTCGAACTGGTCAACCTCTCGGACGCGGCCGGGCAGCGGCTGGGCGCGATGTCCGGCGGAATGCGCCAACGGGTCGGCATCGCCCAGGCGCTGCTCAACGACCCGGCGCTGCTGATCGTCGACGAGCCGACGGTCGGGCTCGACCCGGAGGAGCGGCTGCGCTTCGGCAGCCTGTTGAGCGGGATGGGCGCCGAGCGGATCGTCGTGCTCTCCACCCACATCGTGCCGGACGTGGCGGCCACCGCCGACCGGATCGCGGTGATGGGCGGCGGGCGGCTGCTGCACCACGGCAGCACGGAGGAACTGCTGCTCAGCGCCGAGGGCTCGGTCTGGGAGCTGACCGTCCCGGCCGACCAACTCCCGCCGCTGCGCTCGCGGTTCCTGCTCGGCGGCACCACCCGTACCCCGCAGGGCGTCCGGGCGCGGGTGCTGTCCCGGCACGCGCCCGCCGCCGGGGCGCGGCCGGTACCGCCCCGGCTGGAGGACGCGTACCTGCTGCTCACCGCCGACCGGTCCGCGACGGAGCAGGTGGCCGCATGGTGACGCGCATCGGGGCACTGGCCCTGGCCGACTTCCGGGAGCGCCGACGGCGGCCCGGCTACCTGGTCGTGCTGCTGGGCACGCTCGCGCTCGGGCTGCTGGCCGCGCCGGTGGGCGACTCCCGCTGGGAGGTCTTCCAGGTGACGGACCTGCACGGCCGCTACACCAGCGGCTACGTGGGCACGGTGACGGCGCTCGGCGGTGCGGTCTGGCTCTCGCTGGCGGGCTTCGGGATCGCCCGGGGCGCCATCGGGCGGGACGAGCAGAGCGGCGTCGGCCGGCTCCTCGCCGCCACCCCGCTGAGCCGGGTCGGGTACCTGGCGGGCAAGTTCGTCAGCAATCTGCTGCTGTTCGGCTCGATGCTGCTCGCACTGGCGGGGACGGCGCTCGCGGTGCAGCTGATCAAGGGCGACTCCGACCGGGTGGACGCGGTGCGGCTGCTGCTGCCGTACGTCCTGGTCACGCTGCCGCTGCTGGCGGCGGTGGCCGGGTGCGCGGTGCTGTTCGACACGGTGCCCGGGCTGCGCGGCGGGCTCGGGGCGGCGGTCTGGTTCGTCGTCTGGCTGGTCCTCGTGCTGGGCGCGCAGGCCGGCGGCGGGCCGGACCTGCTGGGCATGCGGCGGATCACCGCCTCGATCCGGGAGGTGCTCGCGGCCGGCGGGCGACCGGTCGACGGGGTGGAGTTCGGTGTGGGCCTGACGGCGGACAACCGGGTGCTCGGCACCTTCGACTGGCCCGGCCTCGGGCCCGGCGAGGCGTTCGGACCGGCAGCCACGGGGGTGCTGCTGGTCGGTGCGGCGGTGGGGATCGCGCTGATCGGGGCGCTGTGGTTCCGGCGCTTCGACGGGCCCCGGGCCCACCCAGCAGCCGGGGCTGGCGGGGCGATCGGGGCTACCCGGCCGACCGGGGTCCTCCGGCGGACCTGGGACCTCCGGCTGGCCGGGGTTTTCCGGCCGACCGGCCAGGACGGTCCGGCCGGGGGCGCGGCGGCGTCCTCGGCCGGACCGGCGGGCTTCGCCCTGGATCCGACCCGGCTGACCGCTCCCCGCCAGGGGCGGATCGGGTTCGACGCGCTGCTCGGGGAGCTGCGGATCCTGGTGCGGGGGCAGCGGCTCTGGTGGGTCGGGGTGGCCGTGCTCGCGATGGCGGCGGCGGCCGTCGCCCCGGACGGGCCGAGCCACGCGGTGCTGCCGTTCGCGATGCTCTGGCCGATGCCGCTCTGGTCCCGGATGGGTCACCGGGCCGACGGCGGCAGCATCGACCAACTGCTCGGCGCCTGCCCGTCCCCGCTGCGCCGGGGGCTGGCCGGTCTGTTCGCGGGCATCCTCCCGGCGCTGGCGGTGGCCGCCGTACCCGCGCTGCGACTCGCCGGTGCCGGGCAGGTCCGGGCGGCGGCCGGCGCTCTGGCGGGCGCCCTGCTGATCCCCGCCCTGGCACTGCTCTGTGGCAGCCTCACCCGCGGCCCCCGGATGTTCCAGACCGTCTACCCGCTGCTCTGGTACGGGATGGTCAACCACGTCTCCGGGCTGGACTTCCTCGGCGCCTCCGGGAGCCGCGCCCCGGCCCCGCTCGCGGTCGCGGGCCTGGCCACCGCACTCGCCGCGGCCGCCCTTGCCCTGGACGCGATACGCCACGCTGTCCGGTGACACGCCACTCCGTGCACCGCGCGGAGGAGGGACGGTTCCCCCGACGGGGGGAGCCGGTCCCGCCCCGCGGCGGAGGCCGTGACCAGGAGTGAACTGGGAGCTTGGAGGCAGCCGGAGAACCGGCCGATTCCCTTCTCTCCGCAGAGGATTGACCATGCGCAAGTTCACCGCCGCCGTCGCGCTCACCACTGCGGCCCTGGCCCTCGCCGCCGGGTCCGCAGGCACCGCCTCGGCCGCGCCCGTACCGGCCCAGCGCCCCGGCCAGCACCTCACGCTGCACAGCTGGACCCTGCTCAGCGACCACGGCCCGGGCCCCACCCCGGGCGAACGGCTCACCGCGCAGGTCAGCGCCCGCACGATCGACGGCCGCGCCCAGGGGCACGTCGTGGTGCAGCACGTCTTCGAGACATCCGGCACCGTCCGTGCCGAGTTCGACGTCGACTGCCTGGCCGTCGACGCGAACGGCGCCGTCACCGTGACCGGGCCCATCTCGAAGACCGTGATCACCCCGCTCGGGGGCGAGCCGTACCTCTTCGAGGAAGGCCTGCACCCCGAGGCCGGCCTCACCTTCTACCCGACCGACGAGCAGCACCAGCGCCGGGCCGGCTGGAGCCGGACCGACCCCGACCTGCACACCGAGGTCGTCAAGTGCGGTGCGGTCCCGGCCAGCCTCTGGGTCCTCGACGGCGGAACCTTCCTGCGGCGGTGAGGGCGACCGCCCACCGAGCCCCTCCGACCTCCTCCGGGCTCCCCCGCTCGGCCCGCCCCGCCCCACTCGGCCCGCTGAACGAGCACAGGATCCGATCCATCGTCAACCCATCGTCACGGTCAGGGATTTGCGGTAACGTCGCCCGCGCCGACTATGCCGTGTTTCAGGCGGGGATCACCGGATTCACCAGGTCCCCGACCGAGGAGTGCGGCCCGCGCGGCGTGCGAGCCATCGTGGTCGCCCCGGCCCGATCGCCACCGACACGGTGGGCGACCTGCCCGGGGCCGCGCTGGAACGGATGCGGGGAACGTTGCGCTCGGCCGGGTCGGCAAGCCCGAGGAGGCGGCCGATCCGGTCTCCTCCCTGCCCTCCGATCGAGCGGCGCACATCAACGGGCCGGCCTTCGAGATCCACGTCCATGGCGGCACCTTCCGATGGGCAGACGAGTGGGGGCGGAAATGCGGGAAGTGCAAGGTCCGACGGCCAGAGCCGGCGAGGAACGCTACGACGCGATCGTGGTCGGCAGCGGCCTCGGCGGACTGGTCAGCGCGGCCTACCTGGCCGCCGACGGGCGCCGGGTGCTCGTCCTCGAACAGCACGACGTTGCCGGGGGCAACGCCCACGTGTTCCGGCGCCGGCGCAAGTACGAGTTCGACGTGGGCACCCACTACATCGGCGACTGCGGGCCGAACGGCATCTTCCCGGCCATCCTGTCCGGCCTCGGCGTCCGCGACCGGGTGACCTTCCGCCCGATGGACAACGAGCAGGGCTTCGACCGGATCATCACCCCCACCGCCACGCTGGACGTGCCGGCCGGCTGGGACGCCTACCGCGACCGGCTCCGCGCGGCACTGCCCGAGGAGGCCGAGGGGGTCGACCGCTTCGTCCACATCGCCCGGACGGTGTCCGGTGCCACCCGGGAGAGCCTGGTCGGCCACCACATGGTCGAGCTGTTCCGCGATCAGCCGGACACCATGCGCTGGGCCCGCCGGAGCCGGTCCCTGGCCGAGGCCCTGGACCACTGCGGGCTCTCCCCGAAGGCCCGCACCCTGGTCGCCGCACAGGCCGGCAACTACGGCACCATGCCGGACGGCATCACCTTCGCCGAGCACGCCGCCATGCTCGACCACTACATGCGCGGCGCCTACTACCCGGAGGGCGGCGGGCAGATGCTGGTGGCCGCCTTCGTGGAAGCCCTGGAGTCCTACGGTGGCGAGCTGCGCACCCGCTGCGAGGTGCGCCGCATCCTGATCGAGCAGGGGCACGCCACCGGTGTCGAACTCGCCGACGGCACCCGGATATCCGCCCCCCTGGTGATCTCCAACGCCGACTACCGCCGCACCGTGCTCGACCTGTGCGGCGGCGAGCAGGCCTTCCCCGCCGACCTGGTCGCCCGCACCCGCGCCGCCACCATGCGCGGCGGCCTGGTCACGGCGTACGTCGCGCTCGACACCGAGCTGCCCGGCCTGCCCAACGCCAACATCTGGTGGCACGGCAGCGACGACATGGAGGCCGCCTACGCGGCGATGGTCGAGAGCTGGGAACGCGACGGCACGGTGGACTCGATCCCCCAGCTGCTGTTCTCCTTCGCCTCCCACAAGGACCCGGGCGCGGCCGCCGTCTGCCCGCCCGGCCACAGCAACTTCCAGCTGATGACCCTCTGCCCGCCCGGCTACGGCTTCTGGGGCGTCCGCGGCGGCCCGGTCGACGGCGAACCCTACCGCCGCGACGCCGCCTACCAGGCCCGTAAGCGGCACTTCACCGAGCTGATGGTGACGGCCGCCGAGAAGGTGATCGGCCCCTTCCGGGACCGCATCACCCACCTCGAGGCGGCCACCCCCCTCAGCCACGAGCGCTACATCCGCGGCACCGGCGGCACCCCGTACGGCATGGCCCGCTGGGGCAACGTCAGCCAGCGCCCGGACGTGCGCACCGACGTCGAGGGCCTCTACGTGGTCGGCCAGAACATCCGCTTCGGCAGCGGCCTGAGCGCGGTCGCCACCGGCGGGATGGCCGCCGCCGGACAGATCCTCGGACGCCAGCTGCTCCCCGAGGTGGCAGCCGGCGCCGTCCTCGGCGACCCGGCCAAACTGCCCGACCGCGGCCCGGACTGGGATCCACTGCTGGTCTCCCGCGGCCTCGCCCGCCGGACCGCCAAGGGCTTCGCCCGCCTCGGCTGACCCCCGCCCGACCACTCCCGCGACGCCCGCCTCTCCCCGGGGCGGGCGTCCGTCGTCCCCGTCCTCGCCCACCCGGACCAGTAGCCCCGACCTCCCGCCCCACGCCGCCCACCCAACGCAAGAGGCCCGGCCAGAACATCCGACCGAACCTTCCACCTATCGAGCCGCCTACGGGATTCGAATCCGCGACCTACGCATTTCGACCGAGAGTGATCATGCTGGCCGCTGCCAGTATCGACCACCTGGTGATGAACCCGCAGTTCAGAGCGTTGCACCGTGATCCACGATCTCACCCGAACCGGCCCTGTGCTGCCCCCGTCCGCTCACGCATCGCTCACGCACTGGCAGGTTGCTACGCGCGCCGAGACGGGGGCATAGCTACGTCTTGTCGGTTCGAGCTCGCCGCCCGGCGGTCGACCTGCTCTGCGACCGCTGAACAATCCACTCTTCGATGACGGCCGGCCTCCAAACAAGCGTTCTCTCCTCGTGCCTGAACGATGTACAGGTGTCCTCGTGGGATACAGCGCATTCCAGTCGCGATCGGAACTGACGAGGAGTGAGCGGTCCGCCGCCGCCACCGCCCGGGCCGCCCGGGCCGCCCGCGAGTTCCTGCACACCGCCCTGCGCGACGGACTCCGTTCGCTCACTCTGCTTGTCCTCGCCGACGCCGGCCAAGCCCGCCGGGAACCCTCCTGGGGCGAGCCGGCCCGGCTGTCCCTACCGCACGGCGTCCAGGACGGCCTCACCGCCGCCCTGGGCGCCGCCGTCACCGACACCCCCGACACCGCCCCGCTGTGCACGCTGTTACGCTGCGCCGGCCCCTCGACGGCCGTGTGAGCGAAGGCCTGCCCGCACCGCCCCGTCCGTCCGCGTCTCCACAGAGAAAGACCCAAAGCGCCGTCATGGCTGTTCTTCTCCTGCTCATCCCGCCGTTGATATGGGCCCTCGCCAAACTCGCGACCCGGTACTTCAACCGCCGCACCGCCGATCTCCAGCAGAAGACCGAGGCCCTCAAGGCCGCCAGTGCCGCCCGCGCCCAGATCGACCCCACCGCGTTCGGCCTGCCCTCCGACGGAGATCTCGACCCGACCCGTGCCACCGCGCCCGGCGCCGACGCGGCACAGTTGGCGCAGGCTGAGGAAGCCGCAACAGCTGGCGACTGGAAGCCCTTCGCCGCCTACCTCGCCGAGGCCGGCACCGACTGGAACGAGCGCTACCGCCGCCTGTGGAAGCTCGCCGAGCACGCCAGCAAGGACGACGGCTGGCTCAGCGCCTGGCGCGCCGCCGAACCTGGCTCTGCGGACGCGGCCGTGGTCCACGCCACCGCGCTGATCGACCTCGCCTGGCAGGTCCGCAGCAGCAAGCAGGCCAAGCACGTCACCCGCGAGCAGTTCGACGCTTTCCACCGCGTCCTGGGCGAGGCCACCGAGGCGAGCCGCGCCGCCGCCGAACTCGCCCCCGACGACCCGTCCCCGTTCGTCTCGCAACTGCCCATCGCCATGGGCCTCGGCTGGTCACACGAGCAGTTCGATGCCCTGTGGCAGCAGGTGATCGCCCGAGCTCCGTACCACTACAGCGCCCACCAGACCGCGCTGCAGTACTGGTGCCGCAAGTGGAGCGGCTCGCACGAGCAGATGTCCGCGTTCGCGGAGCGGGCCGCCGCCGGAGCGCCTCCCGAGAGCCTGCTCTCCGGTCTGCGCCTGGCCGCCCTCCACGAGCTGGAGTTCACCGAGGACGACTACCGGTCCTGGATGACTCCGCAGGCGAACCAGGCCATCGACAAAGTCATCGCCGACCTGAAGACCGTCCCGACTGACGACCCACGCCTGCCCGGTCTGCACCACCTCCTCGCCTACGGTCTCACCCACAACCGCCGCTGGGCAGAGGCCGTCGAGCAGTTCCGCCTGGCCGACCGGTACATCGACCACGCGCCCTGGACCTACACCGGCCGACCGAAGGCCACCTACATAGAGATCCGCAACCGCGCCCTCACCGGCTGGGACAAGGCGGGCCGCCCCACACCGCCCACCGCCTGACAGGGACGCCCGTCAGCCGAGTGATCGGCAACGGGCTATACGCCCATCGCGCTGGCCAAGTCCAACGCGCCCCACCGATAGTCTGTTTACCTCGTACACCTTTACGGGACCGCAGGCGACCGTCCGACTGCGACATGACAAACCCCGTGGGCGGCAGTCTTGACCTCCTGTCGGCCCGGAGCAGATGGCAGGCCGGGACCGGCAGTTGGAGGGCTACTGTCAGCGGATGCTCGACGCCATCCGCGACTTCGCGGGCGGCATCAGGCGGCGCGCGACGCCGGTCGACTCCCTGCGCGCCATGACCGCGGCACGCTTGTCCACCGGCTGTCCACCGAGGCTCTCCGGCACCGAGTGAATCAACTCGCCACCCTCGACATAACTGCAGGTCACAGGCTCCCTCCGGAGAATCGGTGACACCAGCGAACCGACGACCCACGCACTGCGATGCACAGAATCCGGGTGTCCGATCTTCCCGATTCCCATGGCCAAGGAAACGGAAAAACCCCAGGTCAGATGCCTGACCTGGGGTTCACCTTGAGCCGCCTGCGGGATTCGAACCCGCGACCTACGCATTACGAGATCATCGGCGGTCGTGATGCGCGGTGCCGAGCCATGCCGTCTCGTGACGTTTCAGCTGATCAGAGCATGTACGGCAGGTTGGCTCGTGCCGCCCTGTGCCGCGCCGTCCATAGGCGTCCGTCCACCGACCGTCCACCAAGGCAGCCGGGAGCGACTAGACGGCGGTTCGGACCGTCTTGTCGCTTGGTGCACACGCTGTGACTCCCCTGGGCCCCCAGCCGGGTCTGCCTGCCGCCCGGCGCTCACCAGCACGGCGCTGTGTCGGAGCGACCCAGCTAGGCTCAGTCGGACTCGGCGTTACCGTCTTGCAGAGCAAAGGCCAGTGCTGCCAGAGTGACGCCCTCCGACGTCTGCCAGCGGGCCGTCCCCTGGTTGGAGACAGGCCGCTCTTCCCACCTCGCCTGCCCCCACATCAGCGTGACCAGCCCGGACGGCGAGTACCGCCGACCATCCGCCTCCCAAAGCAACGGCTTCGTCCTGTCATTGACCCAGGTCGAGCGGGAACGCCGGTCATCCTCTGCCAGCCACTCAGCCAGGGCCTCTTGCTCGATGGGGTTCATCGGCACGAAGCGCAGTGGCGCTCCTTCCTTGATGGCCTGGTGATCGACCAACGTGGGGACGGCATTCGGCCGCCGCCGCTTCCGAGCCTGAGCTTGCTTGCCGTACCGGTCAGCCAGTTCGTCCGCGGACCCGCCCGCACAACCGAGTGCGGCAACCTTGGCAGCGAGCTCTCGGCACTTGTCGGGGTCACTGAGGAGTCCCTGGACCCGGGACGTATAGCCTTTTTCGAGAACGTCGACCAGCGCGACTAGCTGCGACCCGACAGCCGCCGACACCTGTGGAAGGACATCGCCCTCCCAGTCAATGTCCGGGTCATCGATCCGATCGGTCCCCAACTTGCGGAACACCAAGTGGCACATCAGATAGGTGCCGTGCTCCAAGACAGCGGCCGGGAGCTTCTCATAGGTGGGCCGCAGTCGATGCAGCTCATCACGGATCAGGCGCATCGTCACAACAGAACGCCATACCTGGAACGCGGTCGGCTGCGGGCGGAAGAGGATGTCGTAGGTCTCCTTCGGGCCCCGCTCCCACAACGTGTCCAGTGAACTGGCCGTCCTGCCCGCATACTCGGCGTTCGGGTGGGCGCAGGCAAGGGCAGCAGCCGCCTCATCAAGCGAGCAACCCGTCTCGGGTGAGGGGCTCAGTTCGCCGCGCTTCACCGAGTACGACTTGCCCAGCTCGGCCCGGAGATCGGCACGGATCTCCGCTTGAACCGGGTCCAGGGCGGCGAAGTCACGCGGCCCAACCTGGTTCTGCCGATTGGTGGCCCGGGTGGTGCGCGAGGAGAAGTCACTCGCGCCACCAGTCACGATCACCCGTACGCCTACACGCGCTGTCGCGGGATCATCTGAGGACTCGAGTGCTCGTTGGACCGCCCTGACCGTCTGCGCTCCGTTGACAACGCTCGCCCCCGTGAGTCGAAGAGTCACCGGTCCGCCGCGGGGGTTCCGCAAGGAGCTGTACTGCGGATCCACCGTGTCGCAGAGAACGGTGATCCCGTTATTGAAGTACCAGAACAGCGATGGTTCTTCCGTGAGTGTCGCGACCAACTCCTCGTTCGTGAGTGTGCCGCTCAACGGATTTCGAATATTGAGTTCGAAGAGCCGGGCGCCATGGGTGTCCAGCCAGTCCGCGACTTGCTCTGCTTGGACCACTCCCTGAAAAGCCTGGTGAGGTATGTCAAGCGAGAACCACGGATCCATCTGCACCGACATGGCCACGGGAGTGGGCGCAGCGTCCGCACGCGCCCAGTTCCACACGTCCGCAGCGTGCAGGAAGCGATGGCCAACCCTGTCGCCATGGGTATTGAACTCGCGCTCCCCGTTGGCCAATTCGTTGAGGACTTCCCTGGAGGGCGCCTCGGCACCCATCAGAACAGTGACCAGCGTGACCCCGACCGCCTGCTCGCTCATCGCTTCCTTGGCCTGCTCAGCCAACAGCTGGCCGCGCGGATTGAACTGGCTGCTCTCCTCCCCATCGATAAGCCTCAATCCGGCGAACATCTTGAGGATGGCATCGGTTCGAGCCGTCGCCCGCCCCTGATCACTCCACTTCGCCTGTACCAGGTAGACATGCGGAGGGGTGCTCGTGACGGCGATGGCGTCAATCCCTTGATCGTCCCGCCCGTCAATGACCGCTTCTGCTGCGGCTGCGTTCTGCCAACCGGCAACCATCCGCACCGCCAAGGCTGCCAGTGAGGTTCCCCCGACGTGCGGAAGGTTGCCGGAGATGGCCTGATTGGCCATGAGAAGGGAGCCTCTGCCATGGCCGCACCGATGAAGTACCCGCCCGAGTTGCGACGGCGTGCGGTGGAGATGTACCGCACCGCCGACCCGAAGCCCGTGATCCGCAAGATGGCCCGCGACCTGGGCGTGCACCACGAAGCGCTGCGCAACTGGATCCGCCAGGACGAGGCGGACCGGGGCGAGCGGGACGACCGGCTGACCACCGCGGAGAAGGAGGAGCTGGCCGCTCTGCGGAAGGAGAACGCCGAGCTCCGCCGGTCCTGCGAGATCCTCAAGGCCGCCTCGGCTTTTTTCGCCCAGGAGCTCGACCCGACCCGGCGACGGTACTGAAGCTCATCGACGAGCACCAGGACCGCTTCGGGGCCGAGCCCGTCCTCCGGGAACTGCACATCCCCGCCTCCACCTACTACCGCTGGCGCCGCGACGTGGCGGAGCCGTGCGAGCGCAAGCGCCACGACGCCGAGCTCACCGAGCACATCCGCCGCATCCACGCCGACTCCGACGAGACGTACGGCTCCCCGCGCGTCCACGCCGTCCTGCGGCGCGAGGGCACCCGGGTCGGCCGAAAGCGGGTCGAACGCCTCATGCGCCAGGCCGGCATCCAGGGCGTCAGCCCGCGCCGGCCCCGCTCCTTCACCCGCCGCGACCCGGCGGCGGATCTCGCCCCGGACCTGGTCCAGCGCGACTTCACCGCCGTCGCGCCGAACCGGCTGTGGGTCGCCGACATCTCGCTGATCCCCACCGGCGAGGGACCGTGGTGGCTGGCCACGATCCGCGACGCCTTCTCCCGCCGGATCGTGGGCTGGCACACCTCCGAGCGGGCGGACGCCGACCTCGTGCTCACCGCGCTGGAGTACGCCCTGCACGGCCGCCCCGTCGAACCCGGCCAACTGGTCCATCACAGCGACCATGGGTGTCAATACACGTCCATCAAGCTCACAACTCGACTGCTGAAGGCGGGAATCGAGCCGAGCATGGGAAGCGTGGGGGACTCGTTCGACAACGCCCTCGCCGAGAACTTCTGGAGCGTGCTGAAGACCGAGTGCGTGCGTCGCACGACCTTCGAGACCCGCACTGACGCCGACCTGGCCCTGTTCGCCTACATCGACGGCTGGTACAACACCCGCCGCATCCAGAAGCGCCTGGGCTGGCTCAGCCCCGACGAGTACGAGGCGAAGTTCTACGCCGACCAGGCGACGGCCGAACCGGTGACCGTCGAACCACCCACACCCGTCCTGACCAGGTAATCAACGCCTCCCGTGCAGCGGGGGAAGCTCACAGGGCCCGAGATCGGAATGCCCTTTGACGCTGCTCCTCGGAATTGCTTTCAAAGTCGGACATGTCAATGAGCCCGTCGAACGCCGTGTCCAGTATGCGACCGACCTGTCGAACTGCCGTGAGGTCGCCGTTGTTCGTCCTGGCCATGCCCACCCCAATGTGCCTATCCCGGTCTGCTCCGCTCGACCGTAGCGCAGTCACCGACGTCATCGTGATCGAACTGAAGGATCAGGCACCGCCACCGAGTGGCCCCTGCTAAACCACGTCCCCCATCCACATGCGTCGCCCAAGTTCATCGAGCTCCCCGCAACGGGACTCACATTCGGGCAGAGCCGACCTCAGCAGCCGCCAGTAGTCGGCACCATGTCCAGGGACCCGCACATGTGCAAGCTCGTGTGCGATGACGTAGTCCACCAGGTGCATCGGAAGCTGGAAGAGCGGCCAACCGAGGCTCATGCGGCCCGGCCCGTGCCCCTTCGGGTCGGGCCGGTACACGCCCCAACGCGTGTCAAGATCACGTACGTCCACCACCGGCCGGGTCACGGACATCCGAGCCGCCCAAGGCTGCAGCCTCCCTGCCGCCCAGGCGTGGCCGGCCCGGCAGTACCAGTCGACCAGCACCGCCCGCCCACGGATAGGATCCTCGGCCTGCTCCCTGCCCATGGCCAACCGCCCAGCGATCAGGCGCACTCTGCCATCGGCAGGTGGGTCCGCCACGATCGCCAGTCGGTACGTCCGTCCCAGGTAGCGGAAGACCTCGCCCTCGATCAGCCGCTTCGCGGGATTCAGCGGTCGGGTCCGCTCCCGTACGCCGACCTTGGCCATCAGCCAGGCTCGGTGCTCGCGGACGAACCGCTCTGCGTCCCCTGCCTGACGGCCCTCGGGCACGTGCAGCGTCAGCCCGGCGTCCGCCTCCACTGTCAGCGCGAACCGCTTGCGGCGGGCGCTGACCCGCACCCGCAGCACCAGGCCGTCCACGGTGAGCCTGTCCCCTTCGGCAAGGGCCAGGAGGACGCGGTTATCGGCGAGGGCGGTCACCCCGCCTATTCTCCCCGCAACCTGCCCAGGAACTGCCGCCGGTTGCCCGCCGCATACGCCGTGAGTCTCTGCGCGATGTCCCGCAGGGGTGCCCAGTCCGCGCCGACGACCCGCAGTCCGCCCTTGATCAACTGGTTCTGGATGCTGTTCGCCAGCGCGTCGAGGTCCTGGTGCTGCCCCTGGAACGACGCCTTGACCATGATCTGCGCGGCTGTATCGCACACCATGTCGACGAGTAGCCGGGTAGCTCCGTCCCTCCGCACGACTCCCGGGTTCTCCGCGAGCAGCTGCTCCAACAGCCGGTACACCCGTTGTTCCAACGGGGTGAGCCCCGCGAGCTCCGGATCCTCCTCGTTCTCTCGCCGAGCCTGCTCGATCAGCGGGCCGAACGCCTCGATCTGCTCCTCGAAGCGTCCGGTGAGCTCCCGGAGGATCTCCTCCAGGCGCTCGGAGAGCTCGGCGTACTTCGCCGGGTCCTCCCGCTTGACCCGCTCCTCCAGGTGGAATCGGAGCGCGTGCCCCATCTCGGCCGCGGCCTCGCGCGGCGGCATGGCGCGAACCCGGTCGTCGAAGACCGTCGAGGCGAGCGAAACCGGCGCGATGACCTGCTCGATCTCCGGCCCTTCCAGGTGGTTGGCGATCATCGCCCGGACCTTGCGACCGTAGCGCCGCAGGGTGAACGAACCGCCCGACTCATCCCGGTAAAGCCTGCGGATGCGCTTCTGGAGCATCCCCCAGCGCCGGGCGTCGGCGATGTACTCCAGGCCGTGCTCGTGCGGCAGAACGCGTTCCAGCACGGCGAGGAATTGGTGCAGCACCTCGTCGTACCCGAACCTCGCGGTCTCGTCCTCGAAGGCCAGCGCCGCGGAGCCCAACCGCCCGAGGTGGGAGAGGTCCGCCTCTGCCACCCCGTGCGCACGGAGGTAGGCGCGCACCGCCTCAGCCGCCGGCCCGAGGCCGTCGATCTCCTCCGACAGGCTGCGCATTGTGTCGTCGATGTCGGCCTGCTGGTAGGCGGCCAGTGCGCCGGACAGGTGCTCGAAGACGCCGTGGTAGTCGACGACGTAGCCGACGTCCTTGCCCTGCATCGGCCGGTTGACCCGCGCGACGGCCTGAAGGAGCTCGGCGCCACGGATCGGCCGGTCCAGGTACAGCGCCTGCTCGCGCGGGGCGTCGAAGCCCGTGAGCAGCATGGACTTCACGATGAGGAAGGCGATCGGGCTCTCGGGGTGGACGGGGTCGGGTACGGTCGTCGGCTGGCTCTGCGGCTGCTCGACAGGGTCCTGGGACCAGGGGTTGCCCCCGACGGCGCTCGTTTCCGAGCCGGCCTGCGCCGGTACGTGGAAGGGCGTGGTGGCAACCCACTCCGACTCGGGCGGCAGGTGGGGAAAGGCCTGGTGAAAACGCTCGATGTACGCCTTCTGCCGGTCCTTGTCCGTCCACTGCAGCCATTCCCGACGCTTGCGCTCCGCACCCGGGGAGATGATCGGCACGAAGTCGATGCGGCGTAGCAGGGAGCGGTACTGGTAGGCCTGGTGCAGGTAGCGCAGTCGGCGGGGCAGCTTTTCCGGGGGCATGCCGGCCACCGACTCCGGGTCGAACGCGGCGAGTTCGGCCAGGAGGGTGTCCCGGGCCAGTCGCAGTGCGTGGTGGTACTCGACAGCCGCCTTTCGGCTGACCGCCGCGACCTGGGCTTTGAAGCCGCCGCCGGGCAGCACCCAGGTCACCCAGTGCTCCAGCATGTCCTCGGCCTTGGCGCGGATCATGGGCTGGGTTTCGGCGACGTCGCGTGCGGTGGGCGAGCGCCGCAGCGCGTTGCGCTCGTCGTCTGTGAGGTCGCGGACCAGATCCGCGAAGTTCCGGTCGAGGCCGTCCTTGTCGAAGACCTTGCCCTCACCGGTGCGGCCCTCGTAGCGGATGCGGACGACGACCCTGTCGTGCTCGGCCTCCGCCATCCGGTAGGTGTCGAGGAAGCCGCCAAAGATCCGGCGGGTGTCCTCCAGCCGGCCCGTCATGATCGGCGTGCCCGTGAAACCGATCTTCGCCGCCCTGGGGATGGCTTTGCGCAGGGCGGCGTGCAGCGTGTTGGTGTGCGAGCGGTGGGCCTCGTCGACCAGGACCAGGATGTCGGACGAGGTATTGCACTCGGGGAAGTCCACCACGGGCGGCTGGGTGTCGGCCTGCCGGCCCGCGCCGACTCGCTCGGCCTCCTGGTACTCCTCCGCCAGGTCCCGGTCGTCCTCGTCGCCCGTCGCCTCGGCGGCGAAGGTGAACCCGGTCCCGTACTTCTGGATCATCGCGAAGACGACCCGCCGCCCGCCGTCCCGTAGCAGCCCCTCCATCTCCGGGCGGGTCGCGGCGGTCTCGACGTCGGACTCACTCAGCTTCAGTGTCTTGGAGAGCTGGTCCTGCAACTGGGTGCGGTCGGTGACGACCACGACCATGAACTCGCTGAGCCGGTGGTGCAGATGGATCCGGCGCACGAGGAACGTCATGGTCAGGCTCTTGCCGGAGCCCTGGGTGTGCCAGATGATCCCGCCGCGCTCGTCGTCGGCCACGGAGCCGCCGCGTGTCCTGCCGGTGAGCAGCCTGTGCACGGACTTCTCCGTCGCCCGGTACTGCTGGTGCCGGGCGACGGCCTTGACCGTCCGGGTCGCCCCGGATTCGGTCTCCACCGGGAGCGGGATGACGTAGTGGCGTACGACGTTGAGAAGAGCAGCTGGACGCAGGACGACCCCGAAGAGCTTGTGCCGCTCGTTCAGCTTGCCGGTGTGGTCAGGCAGCTCCGCCCTCAGCGTCGCCTCGCTCTGCGGCTCGATGCTCCGCCAGGGGTGGAAGTGGTCGGGCGTGGACGTGACCGTGCCCAGATAGGCACTCCCCTCGGTCGCGGCGACCAGCAGCTGCACGGTCCGGAAGAGCTCCGGGACCCCGGCGGGCACGAACAGCGCGGGGTCGTCGCGTCCGTCGTCGGCGACGGGGTCGCCGGCGTAGTGCCGCAGATCGAGCACGGCACTGCGGATCGGGTCGGCGAGATCGGGACTCTTGCACTCCACGGCGACGAGCGGGATCCCGTTCACGAACAGAACGATGTCGAGGACCGACAGCTCGCCGGACCGGTTCTGGACGCGGAGCTGGTCGACGACGGTGAAGTCGTTGAGCGCGGCCCGCTCCTCGCGCCATTCGATGTACTGCACGGTGGCCGATGCACCGCCGTGCGCGGCGGACGGGCCGGAGAGGACGAGCCCGCTGAGCAGCAGGTCGGTGGCGTCGAAGTTGGCCTGTGCGACGCCCTTACCGAGAGAGACGGACGCCAGCTCCGCGATGGACCGCTTGACGTCGGTACCGTCCATCCAGGGCTTGTGGTCCGATGCCCGGACGTTGATCCGGCGCAGGGCCTCATCCAGCTCGTCCACGAGCAGCGGCGTCTCGACGTCGAGCGTGCCGACCTCCGTACCGGGGACGTGCCGCCACCCCATCGCCTGGAGCTGCGCGACGATGGGCCGCTCCACCTCGTCCCGTTCGGTCTGCACTGCCATGCCCGCGCCTTCCCCCGCCGATCACCGCCCAGGTGATCCATTCTGCGCCACGGGTGGGGTTCGGCGGGAGAGTTCGAACGAACGGGAGTACGGCGGCTACGGCGGGTCCGGCGGCTCAGACCTCCGGCAGGGGCGGGTCGCTCTCCTCGGGGACGTCGTAGGAGGGTTCGGGAATGCGGGCACCCCGGCTCTCCGCAATCCGGTGCACGTCGCGCAGCGACTCCGCCAGGCGGGCGGCGAGGAAGCGGAGCTGCGCTGCGGTGGCCCGGCGGTCGGCCACCATCTCGGCGGCGTGGCCGAGCAGTTCAACCGCCATGCCGAGCTGCACGCGCTCGACTCTGTCGGCGGTCCGGGAGACGCGGCCGTCCCCACCGCCGACGAGGAAGCAGGGGTTTCCCTCCGGAGTGGTCCACGGGAGCAGTCGCCGCCCGCCCGGCTGGCCGATCACGCGGCCACCTCCGTGCAGCACACGGCGCACTTCCGCGCACGCCGCAGGCGCGCCGGGGTCACGGGGAGCGCACTCACGGACGGCGAGCCGGTCGAGCGGTGGCGGCCTGGGGCGGGCCACAGGAGCCGCAGCAGCGGCTCGAAGACACGGGCGATACAGTGCAACACGTCGTCAACTCCACGTAGTTGAGGGCCACGCCCCCGGGCCGTCGCAAGCGGTCGCGGGGGTCTTCGGTCTGCGGCCGGACATTCCCGGCCCGGCATCGCTGCGTAGCGATCCACTCACAGAGTGAGACGGAGCGGATTAGGCTCGCCAGTGGTTGACAGGTGACACGACGTCCGTCACACGGGGGTTGACGATGGGAAGCATTTACGGGGACTGGCTCAAGGCGCAGCGCGAAGCGGCGGGGCTGACCCAACAGGAGCTGGCCGACACGGCATTCATGACCCGCTCGCACATCTCACACATCGAGGCCGGCCGCCGCATCCCGTCCAGGGAGGACGCGTTGCGGCGCCTGGACAAGGCCCTGAACACCGGAGACGTGCTGACCAGCTTCCTGCCGCAGGACGACGCGGCGGTGGCCGATCACTTCGCCACTGCGCGACACCTTGAACAGCAGGCCACGACGATCCACGAGTTCGCGCTGACCTTCGTCCCCGGCATCCTTCAGACGGAGAAGTACGCCCGTGCGGTTCTCGGCGCGGCCTTCCCTCCTCGGAGTGAAGCAGAGTGTGACAGGACGGTTGTCGCACGCCTTGAACGATCGAAGATCCTCGCCGACCCGGTGACGCCCGTACTGTGGGCCATGCTTGACGAGTCCGTCCTCCGGCGCCCGATCGGCGGCCCTGACGTCATGGCCGAGCAGATCACGCACATCATCCGCTTGGTCGAGACTCGGCGCGTACGCGTGCACGTGCTGCCGTTCGACCTGGGGTACCACCCCCTGCTGTACAGCATGCTGACGCTGATGTGGTTCGAGGACCAGCCCCCAGTCGCCTACACGGAGGCTTTGCGCACCGGCAGGGTGTTCGACAGTCCAGCTATGGTCGAGGAACTCCAGAGCGCCTACGCTCTTGCGCTGGGCGGTGCACTGCCGACGAGAGAGTCACTCGCCCTCCTGAGGGCGAGAGCGAAGGACTATGGAGACCATGACTGAGCGCACCATCCCGGACGCTTCGTCGCTGAGCGGCTGGCGCAAGTCATCCTTCAGCGGCTCCCAAGCTGACAGCTGCGTCGAAGTGCTGGACGGCTACCCGTCGGGCATCCCTGTCCGCGACTCCAAGGACCCGCACGGCCCTGCACTGGTCTTCGCAACGGATGCTTGGTCATCGTTCGTCACGGCCGTCAAGGACGGGGAGTTCACGGTCTGACCAGTCCGCAGCCCGCGCCACGCTCAGCCTTGTCGCATTGCGCCGCCAACCCCACCAGCAAGAAGGTCGACGAAGAGGCCCAGCTTGAGTTTCCGCAGCTTTGCCAGCTCTTCGGATTCGACATCTACTTGCCGAGAGAGCGAGGCAAGGGCTGCAAGGATTCGCGTCTGATCCTCAAGATCAGGCAGCGGAACAGGAATGCCCCGAACCGAATTCGCCGAGATCTTTACCATGCTATCTGAAGTCCCTTGCGCCATAGACCGGACATAGCCGCGCACGCGTGCCGACATTAGAACAGCAGCCAAGAAATCAGTCGAGCAAGCCCTAGACGGCCGAATCCTCATCATGAGGTCAGGATAGATACAGGGCGATCCGACGTGCCGGTATATGCCAACCAAGCCTACCAACTCACGTGTGTTGGCGCGACTCATCAAAAGATCGCCATCCCGCACCACTGCGACATGGTCGGCAGTGACGGACGGCGGAGCATTCTTGAGCTGAACGGGTTTGAACCCCGCGGGGGTGAGACAGCCAAGCCCAAGCATCTGCACTCCTGTCCACGTCTCGCTCTCCACGGGAGAGAATCCGTTGCGGATAACACCATCCGTCGCATCGGCCAGGTTGAAACTCCAAGTAAACTCGTCGAGCAGCCCATCCAACGCGCCGGACTTCATGGCTCCCAGCTTTGCGACCGACGCCTCGATAGCGCGCTCCTGTGCCGAAATGGCGTCGACCACCTCAACAATCCGACTCTGCTCGGAAAGCGGAAGAAGTGGGAAGCTCAATGATGCAAACCTCTCCCCACCCAGGTGAGCGATACTCGTCGTCTGCTTGGCAATGCTAGCGAAAACACCATTGGCCAACCAACGCTCGAAGATCACTTGGGCATATGCCGAGAGAACCAGATTGCTCGGACGAAAGCGCACCAGCGTATTCTGGAAGAAGAACTCCCCTGCGGCGCCGTCGTAGATTGCGCTGCGGCCGACCAGCTCTAGGCTCTGTCCCTCGTTCAGCAGGATGTCGCCCGGCTTGAGGCCATAGGTCTCACGCTCAGCTTCGCTGAATCCCATTGTCTTCACGTCTGTGTAGTCAATGCGCCCTTGAAGCACATTCGCGACCCGCAGGTACGGGCGCTGCCCCGCCGCAACCTTGCTCGCAGGCGAAAGCTGCTTACCCATCCGGACGTCGCCGACCTCACGCACCGGAACCCACTGAACCTCGGCGTCAGTTCGCATAGCCCAGCTCCCTCAGGAACCCGTCCAGCTTTGCCGCCGCCTTCTCCCGCTCGGCCCGGATCTCCCGCAGCGACACCGCGTACTTGTCCTCCCACATGCCGTACGCCTGCGCCAACTCCCGCCGCCGGCGCATCACATGCCCGTCCAGCTTCGCCACCAGATCGTCCCGCAGCAGGTCCAGCACCACCCGCCGCTCCCCTGCCGCGTCCAGCGCCTCCCGTGCCCGGAACAGCCTCGGCGACTCCTCGCCCAGCCTGGGCGGGTCACTCGGCCACGGGAACCAGAACTCCGCCTCCAAACGCTTGATCACAGCGCCCGCCTTCGCACGTTCCTTCTTCACCGACGCCAGCTCCGCCAACTGCTCGGCGCTCAGCACGACTTCCTCCCGCGTGGGGGCGTCGCCGTCCTCCTCGCCCCCGCCCTCGCCGTCCTCCGGCTCCGCGTTCAGCTCCTTCCACCGCGCGTCCAGCTCCGCCTTCCGCGCGTCCGCCGCCGCCAGCTCTTCCAGAAAATCCGGAAGGATCGCCGCGACTACCTTGTGGTCGTACGCCTGGCGCCGCTCGGCGGCCGTGCGCTTGCGCAGCTTGCGGGTCTTCGGGTCCTGTTCAGGGGCGAGCAGCGTCTCGACATTCTCGATCCAGCCATCCAGGACGCCCGCGAACCCGTTCTCCGAGAGCGCGAGGAGGTCGTACTTGGCCTCGTACCACCAGCCGGCGACGGCGCCGGCGAGCGCGTGCCGGTCCAACAGCCCGACCTGGCCCAGACGTTCCACGAACGACTCGATCAGCTCGCCGCGCACGGCCATCAGCGCAGCCTTGCGCTCCGAGGGGGTCAGGTCCGCAAGCCGCTCAGGAGTCGCGGCCACCGCCTCCAGGCGCCGGACCTCCGCCGCCCACCACTCCTCGAACACGCCCCGCAGCGCATCCTCGCGAGGGCGGGCCAGCTCCGCCAGCCGGGCCGCGTCCGGGCGTTGCCCCTCGGGCAGGAAGTCCACGTACTCCGGGTCGATCGGGTCGCGCTCGGCGAAGAGATCGGCCACGCTCACCCCATAGGCGTCGAGCAGCTCCTTCTTCCCCTCGATCTCCGTGCGCGGCACCCCGCCCACCAGGTGCGCCCGCACGTCCTGCGGCTCCGGCGGCGGCGTGTTGTCCACGTAGCGACGGATGTTGAGGTTGTCGCCGTTGTCGCGCAGCTCCTCACGGCTCACCAGCCGCGAGAATCCCGGCACCTCTGCGTAGGCATGGAAGGTGGAGGTGATCTTCTCAGCGTGCTCGGGCAGCAGGACGTTCTGCGCCGACTCCTTTCGGTACTCCCGGTCTGCGTTGATGAACAACACCTTGTTCGCCAGCTCGGGGTCCTTCTTGTGCGGCGGGCGCAGGACCAGGATGCAGGCGGGGATGCCGGTGCCGTAGAAGAGGTTCGGGGCGAGGCCGATGACCGCCTCGATCGTGTCGTCGTCGAGGAGCTTGGTACGGATCTCCTGTTCTCCACCCCCACGGAACAGCACACCGTGCGGCATGACCGTGATGACCATCCCGCCGCGCCCCTCCCGCTTGGCCATCCAGAGCATGTGCTGGAGGAACATCAGGTCGGCCTTGCCACGCTCGCTCGTGGCCCCGTAGGCCGCGCGCTGCGCGGCGAACTTGAGGCCGCCGAGCGCGTAGTCCATCGAGAACGGCGGGTTGCTGAGGACCCCGTCGTAGCGGTACGCGTCGGACTCCGGCACCTGCGCCGGCTCGGCGAGGGTGTCACCGGTGTACAGGTCGAAGCGCCGCACGCCGTGCAGCACCATGTTCATCGTCGACATGATCCAGGCGCCGCTGTTGGCGTCCTGGCCGGCGAAGTACATGTCCGTGGTGTCGCCGCCGTGTTCCTCCACGTACTCTTTGGCGTGGATGAGCATGCCGCCGGAGCCTACGCACGGGTCGTAGATACGTGTCCCCTGCCGGGGGCGGAGCAGTTCGACCATCATGCGGACGACGGCACGCGGGGTATAGAACTCGCCTCCCTTGCGGCCGGCTGAGTCCGCGAACTCCTTGATCAGGTACTCGTACGCGGCGCCGATCAGGTCGGGGAACTCGAAGTCGTCCGTCCGCAGTCGGATGCGCCCGAAGTGGGCGATCAGCAGCCTCAGCCGCTGGTCGGCGAGCTTGGCCGCCCCCGCCGCCGCGCCGGAACCTCCGATCCGGTTGAAGTCGAGGTGGTCGAACAGGCCCTTGAGCTTGTCGTTCTGCGCCTCCAGCGCCTGAAGGGCCGGGCGCAGTCGTTCCTCGGTGATGTTGTGGGTGGCCGAGGAGATCCGCTCCCAGCGGGCGTCCTGGGGGACGAACAGCACATCGCGGTCGCTGTACGCGGCAGGCTCGTCCATGTAGCTGTCCAGCGCCTCGCCGGTGAGGTCGAGTTCCTCGGCGACGCGCTGCCTGATCCGGTCGCGGGCGGCCTCGAACTCGTCGTTGGCCCGCTTCAGGAACAGCAGACCGAAGATGTAGTCCTTGTACTCGGAGGCGTCCATCGTGCCGCGGAGGATGTCCGCGGCGGCGAACAGATGCCGCTCCAACTGCGCGAGCGTGAGCTTGGCCAACGTACGACTCCCTACGACCGGTATGACGTAGGAACCCTACGGGGGGCGGGGCGACCCAGCGAAAACCGTTCACCCGAACCGGGTGGGCCTCCGATCAGTACGACGCGATGCCGAGCCCCTTCTCGACGAAGTCATGCACGTCGGTGTACGGGTCTCGCTGGGTCAGCGGCATGTGCTTGCCGTGCTCCCCGTTCATCTTCTCGGCCCGAGCCTTCGCCTTGATGAATCCGCCCTGGATCTGCGTCGGTAGCACCACCTTGATGTTCCCGGGCTCCTTGGCGAACGGCAGCCTGGCTTCCGCCTCCCCACACACGCCGCCGAAGGTGCCGGTCACCGGCTTGTGGTGGAGCAGCCGCCACACCTCGAAGCACGGGTGCGAGAAAGCGACCTGGACATCACCTTCGCGGGCCTGCTTGAGCGCCGTATCGATCGATTCGTGGTCGTCCCGGTCGAACAGGCACCAGACCTGCGGCCACAGCTCCTTCTTCACTCCGCTGCGCTTCGCGGCGCGGGCTTCCTCCCGCATGAGCCGCACCGCCGCCTCGACCAGCTTGATGGGCTTGCGCTGGGAGCCCGGGGCGCTCGCGTTGGCGATCCGGACTTCGACCCCCTGGTCGTGCAGGAGGACCAGGTCGGAGACCGCCTCGATGTAGGTGGGTTCAGTGACCCGCCCCTCGGTAAAGACATGGACCACGCGGCGGCGCCGGCCGCGCTGCGGCTTCGTCGGCCCCAGTGATTCGTTCCCCTTCATGCGCGCCATCAGCTCCGCCCCGCCCCTTCCTCGCGCTCCTCAGCGCCCACGGCCATCAGCCGCCGGGCGATCTGCCCCTCCAGGAGTGAGGGAACCCCCCCGAACGCACCGACCAGGTAGGACCTCATCAGGTCCTCGTCCTCACCCGGCGCTGCGGCGGTCAGCGGATACAGCTCGGTGGCCCCGTTCTCGTCCTTCTCGGTCAGCCACACCTGGTCCGGTTCCAACAGGCGGCCACCGCTCGGAGTGGCGAGAACCGACGGGTCGTGCGAGGTGAAAAGGAGCTGCGCCCCCCTGGGGTTGGAGTGGGGGTCGTGGAAGAGCCGGATGACCTCGGCGGCGAAGCGCGGATGCAGGCTGGCATCCAGCTCGTCGACGAGCAGCACCGCACCCTCGTCGAGCGCCAATAGGAGGGGGCCGAGAAGTGCGAACCAGGAACGGGTGCCGAGCGACTCGTCACGCCAGTCGAAGGCCACGTCACCCCCGGTCGACCGATGGGTGAGCCTCACCCTGACCCTGCCCTTTTCCTCCTGGACGACGTTCGCTCCGGTGATCCCCAGGTCGGCGACCCGCAGCAGTTCATTGATCCGGTGGGCCTGGCTACCGGAGAGGGCACGTGTCGTGAACTGTTCCCGTTGCTCCCGTTCGTCCTCCGGATTGATGATCCAGAGGTTCCGGCGGAACCAGTGGAAGAGCACGGAGAGCTGGGGGTGGTTGTCCGTGCCCGCCGTGGACAGGAGAAGGGCGTTGGGTCGGGTACGTCGCGCAAGCTGGGCGCGGTCTTTGACCCGGCTCCCCGGCCACTCGTACGCCTCGGGCCGCGAAGCGTCACGGTCGAGCCACACCTGGCGATGGCCACGGGGGTAGCTGTGGATCCACTCAGCTTCGACGCGCTTCGGCCCCAGTTCGAACCCGTACGTCCAGCGCACCTCGTCGATGACGACATCGACTTCGAAGAAGCTGGGTTCGTCCTCGTCCGTGGCTTTCAAGGCGAAGGGTCTGCGAGGGATCCCCTCGTACGAAGCCCAACGAGCGTATGAGTTGAGGACGGCCGACCTCATGTCGGTCAGGGCAGCCAGCACGTTCGACTTACCCGAAGCGTTGGCGCCGAAGATTCCGATCAGAGGGAGCACGGTTACCGAACGGTCACCGCCGGTTCGAAGCTCACGCGACGCCATCTCCGACTCGCCCTCGGGAAGGACGAAGGACAGCTCCTGTTCGTCCCGTAGTGATCGCACATTCGCGACACGGAAACGGAGCAGCATCCCGTCCCCCTCTCTCGTCGATGCGATCAGAGTAGCGGCGAAGGCCTCACCGAACTGCTTGAACGATGATCTTTGGCTCAGCCCCAGAAGCGATTCCCGCGCCGACCCAGCGTTCCGCTTTCGGCCCCTTCTATCGGAACGCCACAACCAGAGCAACCTGCAGGCGCTCCTCCAACGACCAGCGCGGCTGCTCCTAGCGCTGAATCACGCACGGCTGTCCACCGACTGTCCACCGAGGCCACCCAGCAAGAACTGCCCTAACCCATCGCAATCGACGAAGCCGCAGGTCACAGACGCCACCTTTGGGAATCGATCACGCTAACGAAGCGATGGCCTACGCATTGCGATGCCCAGGGTCAGATGCCCGATTTGTCCGACTCCCGTGGCCATCGAAACCAGAAAACCCCAGGTCAAATGCCTGACCTGGGGTTCACCTTGAGCCGCCTGCGGGATTCGAACCCGCGACCTACGCATTACGAGTGCGTTGCTCTGGCCAACTGAGCTAAGGCGGCACCACTGCCATGTGTGGTGGCAACGCGGGTCAGTCTACACAGGTTCGCAGGTGATCCGTAGCCGGGATGGTCGGGGGACGGGTGGGGGTGCGTGGGGGCAGATAGTTTTCGCTTCAATCGATCGCCGGTGCGACGTTACGATGAGCGCCCCCAGTCACCCCTTCCCCATCTCCGGAGCGCACCGTGTTCGGTGTCAACGACCTGGCGACGTACGTCCTCGGCGCCCTCGTGATCATCCTGCTGCCTGGTCCCAACTCGCTGTACGTGCTGTCGGTCGCCGCCCGCAAGGGCATCCGGACCGGGTACCGGGCCGCGGCGGGCGTGTTCGTGGGCGACCTCACGCTGATCAGCCTGACCTCGCTGGGGGCGGCCTCACTGCTGAAGGCCAACCCGGCGGTGTTCGCGGTGGTCAAGTTCGGCGGCGCCGCCTACCTGCTGTGGATCGGGTTCGGGATGCTGCGGGCCGCCCGCCAGCTCTGGCGCGAACGCCGGGCGGAGGCCGACCCGGCGGACGGCGCGGAGGCGGCGGTGGAGGCGGGCGAGCGGCCGTTCCGGCGGGCGCTGGTGATCAGCCTGCTCAACCCCAAGGCGATCCTGTTCCTGCTGTCGTTCTTCACCCAGTTCGTCGACCCGTCCTACGGGCAGCCCGCGCTCTCCTTCGCCCTGCTCGGCGGCATCCTGCAGACCTTCAGCCTGCTCTACCTCTCGCTGCTGATCTTCGCCGGCACCACGCTCGCCACCGCCTTCCGCCGCCGCCGGCGCCTGTCGGCGACCCTGACCAGCGGTGTCGCCGTGCTGTTCGCGGGCTTCGCCGCGAAGCTGGCGGTCTCCTCCGCCTGACCGGCGGCACGGCGAGCCCGCCGACGGCACGGCGGACACGGCGAGCACACCCCGCGGACACGACGCGGCGAGCACGGCGGCCACCGCGGGCGCGGCGCCGACCGCAGCAGGAGGGTGACTACGAGTCGCAGCGCCTGTCCTGCTCCGGCGCCTCTCCCGTGAGCAGGAACCGGTTGACCGCGCCGTCCACGCAGGTGCTGCGCCGCCCGTACGCGGTGTGGCCGTCCCCGTCGTAGGTCAGCAGCCGGCCGGACTCCAGCTGCCCGGCCAGCGACCGGGCCCAGTCGTACGGCGTGGCCGGGTCGCGGGTGGTGCCGACGACGACGATCGGGGCGGCGCCGGCGGCCCGGATGGTGTGCGCCGCGCCGGTGGCCCGGACCGGCCAGTAGGCGCAGGTCAACGCCATCCAGGCGATGTCCCGCCCGAAGTGGGGCGAGGCCCGCTCGAAGTCCGGCACCGCCCGCTGGACGTCCTCCGGCGAGCGGAACGGGGCGGGCAGGTCGAGGCAGTTCACCGCCGCGTTGGCGAACATCATGTTGGGGTACGAGCCGTCCGCCTCACGCCCGTAGTAGGCGTCGGAGAGCTTCAGCAGCCCGGTGCCGTCGCCCGCCTTGGCGTCGCTGAGCGCGGTGCGCAGCTCGGGCCACAGGAACTCGGCGTACAGGGCCTGGACGACCCCGGTGGTGGCCTGGGACCCGGTGAGCCGGCGCCCGTGGTCGCTGCTGCGCAGCGGGTTGGCGTGGACGGCCGCGAGCAGGGCGGTGAGCTGCTCGCCGACCTGCTGCTCGGTGCGGCCGAACGGACAGTCCTCGCGCTTGGCGCAGTCCTTGGCGAAGGCGGCCCAGGCGGTCTCGAAGCCGCCGGCCTGGGTTCGGTTGCCGGTGACGGAGTCGAGCGCCGGGTCCATCGCGCCGTCCAGCACCACCCGTCCGACCCGGCTCGGGAACAGCCCGGCGTAGGTGGCGCCGAGGAAGGTGCCGTACGACTTTCCGACGAAGTTCAGCCGCTCGTCGCCGAGCAGGGCACGCAGCACGTCCATGTCGCGGGCCGCCTCGACGGTGCTGAGGTGGCCGAGGACGGGCCCGGCCTGCTTGCGGCAGCCCTCGGCGAACTCCTTGTCGGCGGCGACCAGCGCGTCGATCGCCCGCTGGTCGCCGGGGGCCAGGTCGGCGGAGGTGAAGGCGTCCATCCGGTCGCCGCTCAGGCAGCTGACGGGGTTGCTGCGGCCCACCCCGCGCGGGTCGAGGCCGACCAGGTCGTAGCGGGCGCGCACCGCGCGGTCGTACGTCCTGGCGACGGCCTCCAGGTACTCGATCGCCGAGCCGCCGGGGCCGCCCGGGTTGAGCAGCAGCGAACCCACCCGGGAGTCGCCCGAACCTGCCGCCTCGACGGCCGCGCGGGCGGCCGAGAGGGTGAGGTCGCCGTCGCCGGGGCGGTCGTAGTCCATCGGCACCCGGAAGGTGGTGCACTCGAACCCGCCATCGCAGGGCTGCCAGGTCGGCCGCTGCGCGTAGTACGGCGCGAGCGCGGCCGTGGCGGCGGTGGGCAGCGGCTCCAACGGGGTGACGGCGGAGGTCGCCCCGGGTACGGCGGAATCGGTCGAGTCGGACGGGCCGGGCCCACCGGACGCCACGCTCGGCCCCCCGCTGCACCCGCCGGCCGAGACCGCCACCAGCCCGGTCGCGAGCGCCACTGCCGCCACCCGCGCCCAGACCGGAACCCGGCCCTGCACCCGGCCCCGGCCCGGCACCCGCACCCGCACCCGCACCCGCACCCACCCGAAGCCCCTCATCCGCTTCCTCTCCACCACGCCGGGAAAATCCGAGAAAGTACGAGACCGAAGAAACGTCGCTGCCCGGTACCCAACCCGGGTACCGGGCAGCGTAACGACCAGGTGGCCAGCGCCGACCGGAGCTCAGGACGCCCTGGTCAGCGTCTCGGCCAGGAACTGCGCGGCCTGCCGGACCAGCCGCAGCCGCTCCCGGTCCGCGGTGTAGTCCTGCACGTTGTCCGAGACCCGCACCTCGGCCTTGGCCGCCGGACCCGGCCCTGCCTTGAGCGCGGTCTGGAGCTTGCGGGCCGCGTCCAGCCCGGCGGCGTCGCCCTTGGCCGCGGCCAGCAACAGCTTGGCCGAACTGCCCGCGGGGGCCTCGGCTCCGGTCTGGGCGAGCGCGGCGGCGTCGTACCGGCCGGAGACCGCGGCGGCCGCGCCGTAGAGGTCCGGCCTGGCCAGCCCGGCCGCGGCCGCGCAGGGCGCGCCGCCCTCGACCCCGAGGGCGCCCCAGGAGGTCGGGCCGGGCGGGAGGGTGCGGAAGGAGGCGGCGATGGTGGCCCGCAGCGTCGCGTCGTCGGCGACGGCGGCCGGGGCAGCGGCGACCAGTTCACAGGGGTGCGCGGTGCCGTTCGGCGCCTCGGGCGCGACCAGGATGAACGGACGGATGCGGCCGGTCTGCAGGGCGGCGCCGACGCCCTCGACGACGTCCGGCACCTCGGCGTCGGCGGTCTTGCCGGGAGTGGCGGCGTGCATCACCACGACCGGGAAACGCGCGTTCGACTCCTTGGCGTACTGCGGCGGCAGCCAGACCCGAACGTTGCGCGGCTTCCCGTCGGGGCCGAGCACGGCGGACTGGAGCAACTCGCCGCCGCCCGGGTGCCCGACGCTGTCGAAGCGGCTGGCCACGGCGGACGCCCCGGCAGGTGCCGCACTCGCAGCCGACGTCGCGGCGCCCGACGCCGCGGCCGACGCGGCAGCCGTGGGCGGCGCCGCCTGCTGCCGGACCGCCGTCTCCGGCACCGACCCGGGCCAGGCCCCCGCCTCGGCCGCGTCCACGGCGGACTGCGCCCGGTCCGCTCCCGTCCGGCCCCTGCTCAGAACACCGAACGCCCCGAGCGCGGTGAGCAGCGTCAGCGCGGTGACGCACACCCCGCACACCATCGCCCCGCCCGCCCGCACCAGCATCGGCCACCGTTCGCCCGCGAGCTCGTAGGTCGCGGCGGCCCGCAGGTCGCGCCAGCGCTGGAGCGCACCGCGTGCCAGCCAGATCCCGCCGAGAGCGGCAGCCAGCAGGGGGATGACGAGGAGCGGACGAACCACGGAACGCACCACCTCGGGAGGAGGGCCGACGCCGGGATGGACCCGGTGCCGTACAGGAGGCGACCGCTCCGGCGGCGGGCCCTCCCGGACGGGGAGGCCCGGGTACGGCCGGGGCACAGTCGGCCCCCAGCGTGCACAACGGGTGCGCCGTCACACGCGGGTGTGCCCGGCGAGTACCGGCCGTTCACTCGAAGGTGGGACGCCGGACCGACTCCGGGAGGCCTACAACAACAAAGCGAGACGGCGGTGAACCGGTACGAGGCGGCGAGAGCCCGAACGCCGGACGGCCTCAGCCCGCCCGCAGCGCCACCGTCATCGCCTCGACCGCGAGCAGCGGGTCCACGTTGCGGTCCAGCGCCGTGCGGCAGGCGAGCACCGCCTCGATCCGGCGCAGCGTGCCCTCGGCCGATCCGGCCTGGGCAACCCGGTTCAGGGCCTGGCGCTGGTCCTCGTTGGCGAGCGCGCCGGTGGAGCCCAACTGGATCGCCAGCACGTCCCGGTAGAAGCCGAGCAGGTCGAGCAGCGCGACCCCGAGGGTCTCCCGACGGGTACGGGTGGCTCGGCTCTTCTGCCGCTTCTCCAGTTCCTTGACCGCCCCGGCCATGCCGCGCGGCGCCTTGCCGCCCTCGGCGGCGCCGTAGACGGCCTTCAGGTCGCCCGTCTCCTTGGCGTCCTGGGTCTCGGCGAGCGCCTCGGCGTCGGCCTTGGCGGTGTCGACCAGTCGCTGGGCCGCGGTCAGGCAGCCGCCGATGTCGGCGACCTCCAGCGGGATCCGCAGCACCTCGGCGCGGCGGGTGCGGGCCTGCTCGTCCACGGCGAGGCGGCGCGCGCGCTCGATGTCGCCCTGCCCGGCGAGCGCGGCCAGCCGGGCGGTCTCCGGGTCGACGCCGTCCCGGCGGACCAGCATGTCGGCGACCGCGTCGGCGGCGGGGGTGCGCAGCACCAGCAGGCGGCAGCGCGAGCGGATGGTCGGCAGCACGTCCTGGACGGAGGGGGCGCAGAGCAGCCAGACGGTGCGCGGGGAGGGCTCCTCCACCCCCTTGAGCAGCGCGTTGGCGGCGGCCTCGGTGAGCCGGTGGGCGGCGTCCACCAGGATCACCGACCAGCGGCCACCGGTCGGATAGCTGGAGGCGCGCAGCACCAGGTCGCGCATGTCGCCGACACCGATGGACAGGCCGTCGGTCCGGACGTACTTGACGTCGGCGTGGCTGCCGGCCAGCACGGTGTGGCAGCCGTCGCAGAACCCGCAGCCGGGCGTGCCGCCGAGCGCGAGGTCAGGACTGGTGCACTGGAGGGCGGCCGCGAAGGCGCGCGCCGCGGTGACCTGCCCGGCCCCCGGCGGGCCGGTGAACAGCCAGGCGTGGGTCATCAGGGAGGCGTTCCCGCCCTGGCCCGGAGCGGCACCGCGGCCGGCCTCGACCGTCGCCCCGGCTGCCCGGGCCGCGGCGGTCAGCTGGTCGACCACCCGATCCTGGCCCACCAGGTCGTCCCAGACGGCCACAGCTGCTCCCAAGCTCCGTACGGCAGCGCTCCCGGCGCCGATTCCCCGCCGTCGAGCATACGTCTCCGCTCCGACAGCCACTGCTCCGTCCGGGTCACGGGGGTCACGGGTGCGGCCCAGCTACGCGCCACCGCAGCACGCAGCACCGCAGCACGCAGCACCGCGGCATGCAGCCGGCAGCACCACGCAGCCGGCAGTACAGCGACGGGACGGGCGGCGCCCCCGGGGACCACTGCCCCGACGGCGCCGCCCGTCCATCCATCCGTCCATCCGTCCGCCCGTCGTCCGGGCCGGCTCAGCCCCGGCGGCCCCAACGCCGGCCCTTGCCCTTGCCGCCGCCCTCGCCCCGGCGGTCGTCCCCGTCGTGCCGGTCACCGCCGTCGCGCGGGCCCGGCTCGCCCGGGCCGCCGCCCTGCTCCCAGCGCGCCCACTCGTCGCGTGAGCCGAGCAGGGTGTCGGTGAGGCTCGGCAGGTCGTCCATCGGGGTCTCCTCGGCCCACTCGGGCCGGGGCCGCTCGGCGGTGGACTGCGGGTCGACCGCAGGCGGGGCAGCGAGCGGCTGGGCGGCCGACCGACCGTCCACCACCGGCAGCTCGCGGGTGCTGTCCACCTGCTCCCCGGGACGAGCCGGCTCGACCCGCGGCAGGACCGCGGTCTCGTCCACCGCCGGCACCTTGGGCAGCACGGCCGTCTCGTCCGCCGCCGGCACCTTCGGCAGCACCGCCGTCTCGTCCACCGCCGCCGGAACCCTGGGCAGCTGGGTGGTCGCCTCGGCGGCCTCCGCAGCCCGGACGGCCGCCTGCCGATCGCGCAGGGTCAGCTCGCGCGTCGCCTCGTCGCCGAGGCCCTCCGCCGCACCCTGCGGGCTCTCCGGGACCGCCCGCAACTCCGTCGTGGCCACGTCCCGGCCCGACGGACCCGAACCCGCACCCGAACGGTCCGAACCCGCACCCGAACCCGGCCGATCCGAACCCGCACCGGCCCCAGAACCCACACCGGTCCCGGAGCCAGAACCCGAATCGGCCCGGTCCGAAGCCGTCTCCGCCGCCGCAGCAGCCGCCGCGAGCGCCGCGGCCTGAGCCAGCCGGGCCTCCTCGGCCCGCTGGAGCGCCTCCTCCGCCCGGCGCCGCTGCTCCTCGCGCGCCAGCTCCCGCTGCCGCTGGAGCTCCGCCTGGGCGGCCGCCTCGGCGGCGATCCGCTGGCGCTCGGCGGCCTCCGCGGCCAGCCGCGCCTCTTCCTCGGCCCGCCGACGGGCTTCCTCCTCGGCGCGGCGGCGCGCTTCCTCCTCCGCGCGGCGGCGGGCCTCCTCCTCGGCCTTGCGCCGGGCCTCGGCGGCGGCCCGCTCCGCCTCCTCCTTGGCCACCCGCTCCTTCTCGGCCTGCTCGGCCCGCAGCTGCGCCAGCACCTCCTGGCGCTTGCGCTCGGCGGCCTCCTCCTCGGCCTTCTTGCGGGCCTCCTCCGCGGCGCGCCGCTCGGCCTCCTCCTTGGCCAGCCGCTCCTGTTCGGCGCGCGCGGCCTTCTCATGCTCGGAGAGCGGCAGCTCCCGGTCGAGCCGGTGCCGGATGGCGGTGGTGACGGAGCCGGGGGCCTGGCTGCCGTCCACGACCAGGTAGCGCGCCGGGTCGGCGGCCGCGAGGGCGAGGAAGCCGGACCGGACCCGCTGGTGGAACTCGGTGGGCTCGGACTCCAGCCGGTCCAGCGCCTCGGTGAAGCGCTCCCGGGCCTTGTTCGGGTCGACGTCCAGCACCACGGTCAGATCGGGCAGCAGCCCGCCGGTCGCCCAGCGGGAGATCCGGGCGACCTCGGTGGCGGCCAGGTCGCGCCCGGCGCCCTGGTAGGCGATGGAGGAGTCCATGTACCGGTCGGTGATCACCACGGCGCCGCGGGCGAGGGCCGGCCGGATGACGTTCTCGACGTGCTCGGCGCGGTCGGCGGCGTAGATCAGCGCCTCGGCGCGGTGGGACAGGCCGGTGTTGCCGACGTCCAGTACGAGGCCGCGCAGCCGCTGGCCGACCGGGCTGCCGCCGGGCTCGCGGGTGAGCACGACCTCGTGCCCCTTGCCGCGGATCCACTCGGCGAGCGCCTGGGCCTGGGTGGACTTGCCGGCGCCGTCCCCGCCCTCCAGGGCGATGAAGAAGCCGGTGCCCGCGCCGCGGTGCGGCACCGGGCCGCTGCCGCCGCGCACCGCGTCCACCAGGTCCCGGCCGAACGGCACGGTGCCGCGCCGGTCGTCGGTGCGCAGCAGCACGACGGCGGCGAGCACCAGCGTGAGCAGGCCCGAGGTGACGACGGCGAGGGCGGCCCCGCCGTGGATGAAGGTGAAGGAGCCGGGCTCGACGGTGCCGTACTCGACGTCCCCGTAGGCCGCGGCGATCAGCGGCACGGCGACCAGCGCGGCGGCGACCACGGCCCGCAGCACCGCGTGCAGGTGCTCGGTGACCTTGGGCAGCCGGGCCTCCTCGACCTCCTGGGCGAGCAGGGTGCGCCCGGCCGAGACGACGATCCCGGCGGCCAGCCCGGCCACCACGGTGAGCAGCAGGACCAGCACGAAGTCCAGCACCAGCCCGGCCAGGATCAGCGCGACGCCCTCGGTGAGCAGCGCCAGCGCGAGCAGCCGGCGGCGGGAGAGCGACGGCAGGGTGGCCCGGGTGAGCCCGGCACCGAGCGCGGGGGCGCCGGCCGCCGCGAGCACGATCAGGCCGTAGCCGATCGGCCCGGCCCGGTGCTCGGCGGCCGTGAGCAGCGCCAGTGCGGCGACGCCCGCCATCGAGGCGAACCCGGCCGCGACGGCGAAGGTGAAGTACGGGGCGCTGCCGGTGCGGCCCTTGCTCAGGGCGGGGCCGGGGGTCGCGTCCGTCGGGGCGCGCAGGCCGGTCAGCGGCGAGTGCGGGGCGACGGCCACCGGACCGCCGGGCAGCTGCTGAAGGTAGCCGCGGACGGCCGCGGCGGCGAACAGGCCGGCCGCACCGAGCGACGCGAAGGTCAGCTGGTGGGCACGCAGCCAGTCCGAGCCGAGCGCCGCGCCGATGTTGTTGAGCAGGGTGAAGACGACCAGGCCGACGGCGCCGAGCGCCACGGTGACCCAGCCGGTGAACCGGTCGAGACTCCGGACGGTGTCCAGGTTGGCGGCGGCCGGCCGCTGTTCGGCGGCGGGCGCGTACGGGTTGGCCGGCGGCAGCAGGCCGGGGACGGCGGCGGCCTTGGCGATCCCCCACACCCGCTCGGCGGCACCGGTGAGGAACACCGTGGCGAGCAGCACGTAGGTGGCCGCGCCGGAGGGCTTCGGGCCGGAGCCCAGCCAGACCGTCCACCAGGGCGCGATGCCGATCAGCAGGGCTCGCAGCGCGTCCGCGCCGAACAGCGTCCAGCGCCGGTCGAGCTTCCCGGCGACCAGCCGGTGCACCGGCTCCAGCAACGCCACGCCGACCAGCCCGGTGGCCACCACCCGAACGGCCAGGACCGCCGCGGTGGCGAAGGCGAGGCTGCGCGGCAGGTCGCCGAACTGGCCTGCCCGGGCGGCGGCGATCACGGTGAGCGCGAGCAGCACCAGAAGCCCGAGCCGGTCGGCGGTGCCGCCGATCAGCTGGGTGGTCCACAGGCGCCGGTAGGGCCTGGTCCGCAACAGTGCCCGGGCCCGGTCCACGGGGGTTCCGGCGGGCGCGACCTCGGGCAGGTCCGGCCCGGTGGCTCTGGCGGCCGGGGCGGCGCTGGGGATGGGCTGCTCCTCGCTCGTCATACGGTCAGCGTAGCGGTCTGGGCTTTGCCCGATTGAGATGAACGGGGTTCCGGTTCCCCGTCATCACCGGCTTGTGACGATCCCCGCACAGAGCGGTCGGCCGCCCCGCACGGACCAGGGGCCGCCCCGCACAGTCCCGGCGTCCGGGCCGCACAGTCCCAGACGGCCACCCCGGACGCCGTGGGCCCCCGGTCCCGCGCCGCCGCAGCCGTACCGGTCACGCGCCGACCCCGGACGGGCCTCGGGCCCACACCCCCGGACGAACGCCGGGCCCGCGCTCCCGGACGGGGGGCACGGGCCCGGTGGTACCGCTGTCGGAGGGATCAGCCCTCGTCGGTGGCGGCGGCCTTGCCCGCGGCGGTCTTGCCGGCCGCGGCCTTCTTCGTGGCCGTCTTCTTCGCCGTCGCCGTCTTGGCGGTGGTGGTCTTCTTCGCGGCCGTCTTCTTGGCGGCGGTCTTGGTCGCCGCCGTCTTGGTGGTGGTCGTCTTCTTGGCCGCCGCCTTCTTCGCCGGGGCCTTCTTCGCCGCCTTCTTCACCGGCCCGCGGGCCCGCTTCTCGGCGAGCAGCTCGTAGCCGCGCTCCGGGGTGATGGTCTCGACGTCGTCGTCCTTGCGCAGCGTGGCGTTGGTCTCGCCGTCGGTCACGTACGGGCCGAACCGGCCGTCCTTGACCACCACCGGGCGCTCGCTGACCGGGTCGGTGCCCAGCTCCTTGAGCGGCGGGGCGGCAGCGGCCCGGCCGCGCTGCTTGGGCTGGGCGTAGATCGCCAGCGCCTCTTCGAGGGTGATCGTGAAGAGCTGGTCCTCGCTGGTGAGCGAGCGGGAGTCGGTGCCGCGCTTGAGGTACGGGCCGTAGCGGCCGTTCTGCGCGGTGATCTCCGCGCCCTCGGCGTCGGTGCCGACCACGCGCGGCAGCGAGAGCAGCCGCAGCGCGTCCTCCAGGGTGACGGTGTCCAGCGACATCGTCTTGAACAGCGAGGCGGTGCGCGGCTTGACCGCGTTCTTGCCGGTCTTCGGCGTGCCCTCGGGCAGGATCTCGGTCACGTACGGGCCGTAGCGGCCGTCCTTGGCGACCAGCATGTTGCCGGTGACCGGGTCCGGGCCGAGCTCGAAGTCGCCGCTGGGCTTGGCCAGCAGCTCCTCGGCCAGCTCGACGGTCAGCTCGTCCGGCGGCAGCTCGTCCGGGATGTCGGCGCGCTGGCCGGGCTCGCCCTCGACGGCGGAGGCGCGCTCGACGTACGGGCCGTAGCGGCCGACCCGCAGGGTGATGTCCTCGCTGATCCGGAACGAGCTGATCTCCCGGGCGTCGATCGCGCCGAGGTCGGTGACCAGCTCCTTCAGGCCGCCCAGGTGGTCGCCGTCGCCGTTGCCGGCCTCGGCGGCGGCACCGGCCGCGCCCTCGCCCTCGCCGAAGTAGAAGCGCTTCAGCCACGGCACGGACTGCGCCTCACCGGCGGCGATCCGGTCGAGGTCGTCCTCCATCTTGGCGGTGAAGTCGTAGTCGACCAGCCGGCCGAAGTGCTTCTCCAGCAGGTTCACCACGGCGAAGGAGAGGAAGGACGGGACGAGCGCCGTGCCCTTCTTGAACACGTACCTGCGCTGGATGATCGTGTCGATGATCGACGCGTAGGTGGAGGGACGGCCGATCTCCCGGTCCTCCAGCTCCTTGACCAGCGAGGCCTCGGTGTAGCGGGCCGGCGGCTTGGTGGCGTGGCCCTCCGGGGTGATCCGGTCGGCGGCCAGCGGGTCGCCCTGGGCGACCTGGGGCAGCCGGCGCTCGCGGTCGTCGAGCTCGGCGTTCGGGTCGTCGGCGCCCTCGACGTAGGCCTTGAGGAAGCCGTGGAAGGTGATGATCTTGCCGGAGGCGGAGAACTCGACGTCCCGGCCGTCGGCGGAGGCGCCGCCGACCCGGACGGTGACCGACTGGCCGACCGCGTCCTTCATCTGGGAGGCGACGGTGCGCATCCAGATCAGCTCGTACAGCCGGAAGTCGTCGCCGCTCAGCCCGGTCTCGGCGGGGGTGCGGAAGCGGTCGCCGGAGGGGCGGACGGCCTCGTGCGCCTCCTGGGCGTTCTTGACCTTGCTGGCGTAGGTGCGCGGGGCGTCCGGCAGGTAGTCCGCGCCGTAGAGCTGGGTGACCTGCGCGCGGGCGGCGGCGATCGCGGTGTCCGACAGGGTGGTGGAGTCGGTGCGCATATAGGTGATGAAGCCGTTCTCGTACAGCTTCTGGGCCACCTGCATGGTCCGCTTGGCGCCGAAGCCCAGCTTGCGGCTGGCCTCCTGCTGGAGCGTGGTGGTGCGGAACGGCGCGTACGGCGAGCGGCGGTAGGGCTTGGACTCGACGCTGCGGACGCTGAACGCGGTCTGCGCCAGGGCGGCGGCCAGCTGGCGGGCGGCCTGCTCGTCCAGGTGCAGGGTGTTGGTGCTGCCGGCCTTGAGCCGGCCGTCCGAACCGAAGTCACGGCCGCTGGCGATCCGCTTGCCGTCGACCGAGGCCAGCCGGGCGCCGAAGGTCTCCGGGTTGGCGGCGTCGGCCGGCGTGCGACCGGTGCCGAAGGTGCCGACCAGGTCCCAGTACGAGGCGGTGCGGAAGGCCATCCGCTCACGCTCCCGCTCGACCACCAGACGGGTCGCCACGGACTGCACCCGGCCCGCCGACAGCTTCGGCATGACCTTCTTCCACAGCACCGGCGAGACCTCGAAGCCGTAGAGGCGGTCGAGGATGCGGCGGGTCTCCTGGGCGTCGACCAGGCGCTGGTTCAGCTCGCGCGGGTTGGCCACCGCCTCCTGGATCGCCGTCTTGGTGATCTCGTGGAACACCATCCGGTGCACCGGCACCTTGGGCTTGAGCACCTGCTGGAGGTGCCACGCGATGGCCTCGCCCTCGCGGTCCTCATCGGTGGCGAGGAAGAGCTCGTCGGACTCCGCGAGCAGCGACTTCAACTTGCTGACCTGGGACTTCTTGTCCGCGTTGACCACGTAGATGGGCGCGAAGTCGTGGTCGACGTCCACTCCGAGGCGGCGCACCTCGCCGGTGTACTTGTCCGGCACCTCGGCCGCGGTGCTGGGCAGGTCGCGGATGTGCCCGACGCTCGCCTCGACGATGTAGCCGGGGCCAAGGTAGCCCTTGATCGTCTTCGCCTTGGCCGGCGACTCGACAATGACGAGTCGCTGTCCGTGCGCGGTCTCGCTGCTCGGGGACACCTTCGCTCTTCTCTCCCGGTCCTGATTGGCTGGTCGGCGCTGGCAGCACGGGCTGCGCTCCGCCCGACCCCTCCACCGTCCCGGGGTCGCCGCTGAACGACACCCCACCAGCGGAGTGTGACCGTACCCCGGCCACCCTTGTCAAACGGACGGATCCCGCTTTTTCGCTTGCCGCGCTCACCGACGCCACTCGAACGGTAACCCGATGACGGAGGTTCGCGCCCCGTGGAGGGGGGCTTCGGCAGGTTCCGGAGGATGGAATGACGGATTTCAAGATCTGTCAACGGATAAATCGGGGCGCTCGCGGTATGCGGTACTGCGCCCTCCGGATCACGCCGGGGCCTCAGCGGCCCAACGCGGCCAGAAGTCCGGCGCCCGCCACCAGACAGGCCGCGCCCAGTGCGCCCCACAGCAGGTCGACGGCCGCCGCCCGGCCGGCCTCCCCGGCCGCCAGCACGGCCCGGCAGGGGCGGTCCGGGTCGTAGCAGATCCGCACCGGGGCGCCGGGGGCGAAACGCTCCGGCCGGCGCAGCGGGGTGTGCCCGCGCGGGCGGGTGAGCACGAGTTCGGCGATCCGGCCGGCCCCGGAGCGGTCCGCGCAACCCTCCGGCGACAGCACTGAGAAGGACAGCAGCGGCGCGCTGTCGAGCTGACCGTGCGCGTCGTTCTCGGCGACGACCGTGGCCACCGCCGACACCCCCCGGCGGCGCACCCAGTGGCGCAGGCGCACTTCGGCGGCGCACCACAGCAACAGCACGCCACCGAAGAGCGCGAGCACCAGTCCGCTCACGGCCGCCGTCGTCGTGTCCACCCCTGGCCCCCGGCTCCCCAGCTCTGTCCACAGCCTGTGGACAGAGCCTCACAGCAGCCGACCAACAGGGGGCGGCCGAGCGGGGACCACGGGGGGAACCTGGGGGCACCGGCAGGTGAACGGGGGGATCCGCAGCCTCACGCGGGGCCGTGGCGGCTCGAGGGAGCTGCCGGACGGGCCTGACCGGCCTGACCGGCCTGACCGGACCGGCCTTCGCCGGACGGGCCTTGCCGGGCAGGCCTCGCCGGAGCGGGCTTCACCGGGCCATACCGACCCGGCCTCAGCGAACCGGGTCTCAGCGAACCGGGCCTCAGCGAACCGGGTTGATGAACCCCTGCTCGGTCAGCAGCCGGAGCGACTCCGGCACCCGGTCCCGGAGCACGACCCGGTCCTCGCCCAGCAGGTGCGCGATGGCGTCCACGATCTCGCCCGCCGACAGCGTCCCGTCGCAGACCCCGACGAACCCGGCGCCGACGGTGTCCACCTTGGTGGCCCGCCGCATGCCCCTGTTGTGCCGCAGCACCACGTGCTCCGGGTCCTCCGCCCCCGGCGCGCCGACCTGCTCCTGCACCACCTCGTCGGCCAGCACGTAGCGGGCCGCGAGCAGGCCCGCGTCGTCGTGCGAGCGCAGGAAGTCCTGCCGGTCGAACCACTCGTCGATGTGCGGGCCGAGCGGCTGCTCCACCGGGTGCGGCCACTCCTCCACCCGTACGATCGGACGCTCGGCTCCGCCGGCCCGCAGGGTGATCCAGCCCATTCCGATGCCCTCGACCCGGCCCGCCTCGAAGGCGTCCAGCCACTCGCCGTACCGGGCCTGGTAGTCGCCGCCGGGACCGCGGTGGTCACCGCCGTCGCGCAGCCACAACTCGGCGTACTGGGCCACGTCCTGGACCTCGCGCTGAACGATCCACGCGTCCAGTCCGGTGCCCGCCACCCAGCCGGCCAGCCGCTCGCGCCAGTCCTCGCCCCTGACGTGCTGCCAGTTGGCGAGCAACTGGCAGTAGCCGCCCGGCTCCAGGTGCTCGGCGGCCGAGCGCACCAGACTGCGGCACAGGTCGTCCCCGGCCATGCCGCCGTCACGGTAGGTGAACCGGCCGGCTGGCGAGATGACGAACGGCGGGTTGGAGACGATCAGGTCGAACTTCCGCTCCCCGACCGGCTCGAAGAGGCTCCCGGTGAGCGCCTCGGTGTTCTCGAACCCGGACAGCGCCAGGGTCAGTTCGGTGAACCGCAGCGCGCGCGGGTTGAGGTCGGTGGCGGTGACGCTACGGGCGTGCCGGGCGGCGTGCAGCGCCTGCACCCCGGAGCCCGAACCGAGGTCCAGCGCGGCCCGGACGGGCCGGCGCACGGTGATGTTGGCCAGCGTCGTGGACGCCCCGCCGACCCCCAGCACCAGGTCCTTGCGGGACACCCCGTGCGCGGTCTCGCCGGAGCCGATCCCACCCGCGCCGCCCACCGCGCACCCCAGGTCGGAGACCACCCAGGCATCCGAACTCGGGAGCCCGGCCACCTCGTTGGCGTACGGCCGAACGTCCACCGTGGCGCGCACCAGATCGCCGTCCGGGCGCAGCCAGCCGTCCGCCAGGCAGTCCTCCACCGGTAGCGCGGCGGCCGCCGCCTTGTACGGCACCGGCTGCTGCAGCAGGAACAGCCGCACCAGGGTCTCCAGCGGGGTGCCGCCGCGCGTCGCACGCAGTGCCGGAACGGCCTCGCTACGGGCCAACGCCGCGTAGCCGGTGGGCCCCAGCAGGTCCAGGCACCCATCGGCGGTGAACGAGGCGGCCAGCAGCGCCTCGCGCAGCTTGGCCAGACGGGTCGGGTCGAGAACGGGGCTACTGATCACCCCGCCATTGTCCCCCGGTCCACCCCGCCCCGGCCCCACCGGCCCACCAGTCCACACGGAACGGGCGAGGGCCCGCCCTCGGCCGGTCCCGGCCCGCTACAGGCTTGTCCGGGCCGGCGCGCGGTCGGTCCGCCACCGGGGGCGGGCCGGTCACCACCTCGCCCCGGGCCAGGGGGCCCCACCCCTCAGCAGGAGCGCGCCCTCACCCACACGCCCCCTGCCACGGCTGAGTCCCCCACCGTCCGGACCGGAACACCGACCGCGAACGCAGGCGCCGGGGCCGAGGTCGGATCCGGGCCCGGGTCCGGGTCTGGGTCAGGGTCTGGGTCAGGGTCCGGGGAAGGCCGTTCCCTTGAACGGCCCCGGCCCCTGATGCTTCCCTGACCTTCCCCGCCTTCCTCCCCCGCTTCTCCGCGCCCTCGATCAGCTCGCGCTGGGTGCCGGAGTGGCCGGGGTCGTGGCCGAGGCCGCCGGGGTGGTGGAGGCGCCCGCCGAGGGGGTGGCCGCCGGGCTCGCGGTGTCCGTCGCGCCCGGCGCGGGGGTACCGCTGGGGGCGCCGGCCGAGGCGGAGGCACCGGCGCTCGGGCTCGCGCTCGCGCCCCCGGTGGCCGGGGAACCGCCGGCACGGCCGCTCGCCCCGGCGCTCGGGGTCGTCTGGGTGGGCTTGCAGCCCTCCTGCTTGGCCATCGCCGCGCCCAGGTCGCCGCGTTGCAGCTTGGCCTGCGCCTGCGTGGACAGCGAGGACAGCTGCTGCAGCCGGTCGGCGACGCTGTGCAGCCCGTCCGCGAACTTCGCCTGGTCGTTGTTGGGCAGCGCGTCCAGCTTCTTCTGGACGTCCAGGTAGCCGTCGGACGCCTTCTTCAGCTCGTCGACGGTGTCCTTCTGCAGCGCCGCTCCGTTGTCCACCTTGGGCACACCGGCCGCGTCGATGGCGGCCCCGATGTCCTGGTTGGTCTTGGCGAGTCGCCCGATGTCCGTCGAGAGCCGCTTCTGCAGGTCGGCCGGGGACTCGCCGGTCTTCACCTGGCCGGTGTCGGCGAGGGCGGTCTGTGCCTGGGCGATCGGGTCCTTGGCCGCACCGCAGACGTTCGACGCCCAGGACTCCAGCTGCTTGCTGTTGTCGTCGCCGCCGCAGCCGACGGCTCCGAACGCGAGCAGCACGCCGAGGGCGGGTACGGCCAGCAGTCGCTTGTTCACCGGGAGAAGCCTTTCGGTTTCGGTCGTCTTCGGTCGTCGAACCTACACGGCCGTCACCAGGCGCCCGGTTCCCGCCCGCTCGACTGCCGGGCACCTCGGCTGCGCCGCTGCTCGGCTCCCGGATCGTCCCTGCCCGAACTCCCACCCCGGCCCGCTCAGAGCACGCCCCCGCCGCCGCTCAGGCCCGCTCGACCCTGATCGGATCGCCCGGCCGGACGGGTGCGCAGCACCTGGGCGTCCCCGTCCAACGCGCCGAGGACGTTGCAGGGACTGGCCAGTCGGCACTCGCCCTCGTGCGAGATCGGGGTCGGGCCGTACGGCAGGGCGAGGCTCTAGCCATCGGTCCAGAACGCGACCGTGCCCGGCTCGACGCCCTGCCGGGCGCCGTCCTCGCGCGGCGCGCTGACGGGCGTGCGGAAGTAGACCTCCTCGCCCCAGGTGCCGGTCGTCGAACTGATCGGCAGCCTGGGCCAGAGTGCCTCGGTGGTGGGGGTGGCCGACAGCGTGGCGGTGGCCTGCCCGGCCGGCCACAGGATGCGTATGTGCTTCCTCTTCCGCGACTGGTCCGATCGAGGATCGGACCCGGTCGTGCCGGAAGCAGCGAACCGCCAGGCTCAACAATCTGTCAACGACTGCCCGGAGGGCGGGAACGCCGGAGGGCACGAGGCCGGAAGGCGGAACGCCGGAAGGAATCCCGGGCGCCGCCGGGAAGCGGTCCACGGACCGCGACGAGGTCGGAGAGGTCAGACCGCGACAGAGGCGACCGAGACCGGCCAGCTCATCCGGATCACGCCACCGTCGGCACCCTTGGTGACCTCCAGGTCCTCGACCAGACCGGTGATCACGGCGAGGCCCAGGGTGTCGTCGTCCGGGTCGCCGCCCTCGGCGGCACCGGGGGCCGGGACCGCAGCGGGGCCCGCTTCGTCCTCGACCTCGATGAGGAAACGCTTCTCCTGGTCGGTCAGCGCGACCCGCACCGTGCCGCCGATGCCACCACGCTGGTGCAGGCCGACCGCACGCGAGCACGCCTCACCGACCGCGAGCCGCACCTCGTCGAGCACCGACTCGTCGACCCCGGCCCGTCTGGCGACGGCCGCGGCGACCAGCCTGGCCGTCCGCACGTGCTCGGGAAGCGCGCTGAATCGAAGTTCGACGGTTGCCATCTCTCCCCCTCGGGGTGCTCCGACCGGAGCCGACGGTGCGGCCCCGCGGGGCCGGCACTCGACCGGCCCTGAGGCGTCCGGGGAACACGGGTCCTCATACGGGCCCCTGCGCCCCGGACGCGTTGGAACGGGCGGGCCGACCACGTGGACCGGCCCGGACGCGTCAGTCGGTCGCGGAGACCGCGTCGTCCACCGAGGTGTGGATCGGGAAGACCTTGGTCAGACCGGTGATCCGGAAGATCTTGAGAATACGCTCCTGGTTGCACACCAGGCGCAGCGAGCCCTCGTGGGCACGTACCCGCTTCAGGCCACCGACCAGCACGCCCAGACCGGTCGAGTCGAGGAAGTCAACGCCCTCCATGTCGACGACGAGGTGGTACTTGCCGTCGTTGACGAGCTCGACCAGCTGCTCCCGCAGCTTCGGGGCGGTGTACACATCGATCTCGCCGCCAACCTCGACGACCGTACGATCGCCGACTGCGCGGGTCGACAGGGACAGGTCCACGGAACCTCCAGCACCTTGCCTTGCTACGTCATGTGCGATCCTCGGCCGGACGGCCGCCACCGCATGGTCGCGAGCCCGGGCACGCCAAGCCACGCGTGGCAAGCCTCAGCGCTGCGACCCACGGCCGTACGGCCGTCACGGCCACATTCAACCACCTGCGACCATGCCCGCACGATGGCTTACGACGATTCTGCGTCACGCCGGTGACACACTGGGTCCTCATGCCGCCCCGACACAGCCTGCCCGAGGCACTGCTCACGACCCTGTCCACCAGTCGGGGCCGGGCCGATCGGCTCACCCATACGGAGCACCTTCCCGCCCGACCTGCGCGTTATTCACCGTGGCCCGACTCGATCCGACCGGAGATCGTCGCCTCGGCCCGGGACATCGGGGTGGAACAGCCCTGGGCGCACCAGGCAGAAGCGATGAACCTGGCCAAAACCGGCCAGACTGTGGTCATCGCCACAGGCACCGCCTCGGGCAAGTCGCTGGGCTATTTGGCGCCCGTGCTCAGCGATCTGCTGGAGGGCACCGAGGCCCGCAACGGCCGCGGCGCCACCGCGCTCTACCTGGCTCCGACCAAGGCGCTGGCCGCCGACCAGCGCCGCCGCGCCGCCGAACTCGCCCCGCCGAGGGTCCGGGCAGCCCTGTACGACGGCGACACCCCGCCGGAGGAGCGCGAATGGGTGCGCCAGTACGCCTCCTACGTGCTCACCAACCCGGACATGCTGCACCGGGGCATCCTGCCCGCGCACGCCCGCTGGGCCTCCTTCCTCAAGGCGCTGCGCTACGTGGTCGTGGACGAGTGCCACAGCTACCGGGGCGTGTTCGGCTCGCACGTCGCCCAGGTGCTGCGGCGGCTGCGCCGCATCTGTGCCCGTTACGGTTCGTCACCCGCATTCCTGCTCGCCTCCGCCACCACCGCCGACCCGGCCGTGACCGCCCGGCGGCTGACCGGCCTGCCCGCCGTGGCCGTCACCGAGGACGCCTCGCCGCGCGGGCCCATGGTCTTCGGCCTCTGGGAGCCGCCGCTGACCGAGAACGTCGGCGAGCACGGCGCCCCGGTACGCCGCACCGCCACCGCCGAGGCCGCGCACCTGCTGACCGACCTGGTCGAACGGCAGACCCGGACCGTCGTGTTCGTCCGCTCCCGCCGCGCCGCCGAACTCGTCGCGCTGCAGGCCCAGGACCAGCTCGGCCGGCCGCTCGCCGAGCGGGTGGCCGCCTACCGCGGCGGCTACCTCGCCGACGAACGCCGGGCCCTGGAGCGCGACCTGCACTCCGGCCGACTGCTCGGACTCGCCTCCACCTCCGCTCTCGAACTCGGCGTCGACATCTCCGGACTCGACGCCGTCCTGATGGCCGGTTACCCCGGCACCCGGGCCTCGCTCTGGCAGCAGGCGGGCCGGGCGGGGCGTGAGGCCCAGGGCGCATTGGCCGTCCTGATCGCCCGGGACGATCCGCTGGACACCTACCTGGTGCACCACCCGGAGGCGCTGTTCGCGACGCCCGTCGAGGCCACCGTGCTCGACCCCGACAACCCGCACGTGCTCGCCCCGCACCTGTGTGCGGCGGCGGCCGAACTCCCGCTCACCGACGACGACCTGGAGCTGTTCGGCCCCTCCACCGCACCACTGCTGCCGGTGCTGGAGCGGCGCGGCCTGCTGCGCCGGCGCGCCGACGGCTCCTGGTACTGGACCCGCCGGGAGCGCGCCGCCGACGCCGTCGACCTGCGCGGGAGCGGCGGCAGCCCGGTGCAGATCGTCGAGGCCGACACCGGCCGGCTGCTCGGCACGGTGGACGCCGCGGCCGCCCACACCACCGTGCACACCGGGGCCGTCCACCTCCACCAGGGACGCACCTACCTGGTCCGGGAACTCGATCTGGAGGACTCGGTCGCCCTGGTCGAACCAGCCGACCCGCCGTACACGACGGCCGCCCGTGACATCACCTCCATCTCCGTCCTTGACACCGACACCACCGTCCAGTGGGGCGAGGGCCGGCTCAGCTTCGGCTCGGTGGAGGTGGTCAACCAGGTGGTCGGCTACCTCCGCAAGCGGATCTCCACCGGGGAGATCATGGGCGAGAGCAAGCTCGACCTCCCGCCCCGCACCCTGCGCACCCGCGCGGTCTGGTGGTCCGTCACCGAGGACCAGCTGCTCGACGCGGACCTCCCGCTCGACCGGCTGCCCGGCGCCGCCCACGCCGCCGAACACGCCTCGATCGGCCTGCTGCCGCTGTTCGCCACCTGCGACCGGTGGGACATCGGCGGCGTCTCCGTCCCGTTGCACCCCGACACCGGGCTGCCCACGGTGTTCGTCTACGACGGCCACCCGGGCGGGGCCGGCTTCGCCGAACGCGGCTTCCAGCGGGCCGTCCCGTGGCTCACCGCCACCCGCGCCGCGATCGCCTCCTGCGAGTGCGAACGCGGCTGCCCGTCCTGCGTCCAGTCGCCCAAGTGCGGCAACGGTAACGACCCACTGGACAAGGCGGCAGCCGTCCGGCTGCTCGACGTCCTACTGGCCGGGGCGCCGGGGACCGGCTCCGCAGCGGGCCCGGACGGTGGAGCGCCGGCCGCTTCATGACCCTGCCGCCGCACCGCTCGTGCTGCTCGGAACACCGCCGGGACCTGCACCGGCACCGCCATCCGCACCCGGGCCAGCACCGGAGCCGGCACCAGCGCCGCCCTCGGCCGCGGTGACCGTAGCCCGAAGCGGTCCGGCCCGGGCCCTCGCCCGCACCGGGCCGACCGGCAGCCGCAGCGGGAGCCCGCCCACCGACACCTCGGCCACCACCTCGACGGCGTCCGCCGAGCGGTCCACCGTGCAGGACGCCAGAGCCGCGCCCTGCGTCGCGGCGATCCCGGCGGCCCGAGCGCAGCCGCCGTCCGGATCCAGCAGCAGCCGGTCCGCTGCCGCGAGGGCTGCCAGGTCGGCGGCCGACTCGGCCCGGTGCCGGGCGGCCACCACCGCACCGACCGCGATCGTCGCGGTGAAGGCCACCGTGCCCAGCATCGCCAGGGCGAGCAGCCAGACCGTCGCCGAGCCCGCGTCCGCCCCGTACCCGTGCCGGCCGGCCGCAGCGGCCCGGGCGGTGCGGACTCGCTCCAGCCGCTCCACCGGCCACCGGCGGCCGGTCAGGCGGGCCACGAGCCACCACCTCCCTCCGCGGTGCCACCCAGTACGTCCTCCCGGGCGGCCACGGCCATCGCGCCGACCCGCACCGCGAGCAGACCGCCCAGCCGGCCCGGCCCCGCGCACGGGGCGTCCACGTCGACCCGCACCGTGTCCGCCGCGACCGCCAGCCGTACCCGCGCTCCCGGCGGCGCCGCCGCGCGGGCGAGTTCGACGGCGTCCGTCTCCCCGCGCGCGGCCGCCCTGGCACCGATCCGGGCCGCGTCCACGCAGGTGATCTGCGCGGCCGCCGCGAGTACGCCCCAGATCAGCATCGCCGCGAGCAGGACGAGCGCCGGCAGCACCACCGCCGTCTCCGCCGTGACGAAGCCACCGTCCCCGCGCCGCGCCGACCGCACCGCCTGGCGCTGTGCCGCCGCCGAGCTCCCGCAACGCCCGTCGGCCGCTCGGAGGACGGGCGCAGCACGGGGCCTCGGCCTGCCCCTACGTCGCATGGAGTGCCCGTTCCAGCATCTCGGTCAGCGCCCCGGTGATGGCCGTGCTGGTCACCACCTTGTAGAGCCCGGCGGCAAGGGCGCACGCGCCCAGCGTTCCCACTGCGTATTCGGCGGTGGTCATTCCGGCGTCCGACCGGCCCCGGCGCCGGACCGTCCGGCGCAGCCGGCCCTCGGCCCCGCGACTCCTCCGTCGCCATCCCCCGAGCAACTGCCGAAGCGGCTGTCCGGTCCCGGCCTTGATCATCATCACTGCGGTCATCGTTCTCTCCTGTCTGGAGTTTTCTTCCGGTTTCGTTCCGGTCTTTCCCGTGACTCCGGCGGCGCGGGAGCCGACGTCCACTCACATCGCCTGGGCGAAGCGGCTGGTGAGGCCGATCACCACCGGCACCACGCCGATCAGGACGAAGGCCGGGAGGAAGCAGAGCCCGAGTGGCGCGGTGGCGAGCACCGCGGCCCGGCGGACCCGGGTGTGGGCCGCCCGCGCGGCCGCTGTCCGCTGTGCCTGGGCCAGTCCGATCAGCGGACCGGCCACAGGGGCCCCGCCGAGGCTCGTCCGGACCAGGCAGCGTGCCAGCGGGGCCAGTGCGGGGTGCTGTTCACCCAGCCTGGTCCAGCACAGTTCCGGCGGTGCGCCCAGGGCCAGTTCGGCTCCGATCGCCACCAGCCTGGGCCCCAGCGGTGCGCCCACACTCCGGCCCACCGCCGACACCGCCACCGAGGGCAGTGCCGCCGATCCGAGGCAGGCCGCCAACAGCTCAGCGCCCAGTGGGAGTTGCCTGGTCAGCAGTTCCTCCTCCAGCGCCGCCCGGCGATCCGTCGGCGAACGGGCCCGAGCCGACCAGCGGTGGACCCCCGCCGCTGCCAGTCCCCCGGCCACGACGCCGACGACATCCCCGACCAGCACCGCCACCGCCAGCCCGGCGCCGACCGCCGAGACCAATCGCCGCAGAGGACCAAGCCCTGGACGTCTCGGGCTCGTTCGCCGTCGCTCCGCGCCCCGCTCAGGCGCCCAGGCGAACGCTCGCCGCCCGGCCGTACGCCGCAACGTCCCCACCGTCATGGCGGCCGCCGTCACCGCCGCCGCAGCGAGGGGCCCGGCCGCGATCCATCCGGGGCCTCGCATTACGCCACCCCCGCTCCGGTACCGAGCGCCCGCGCCCGCAGCGGTCCTCGACGCCCGTCACCGCCTCCACCAGGCCACTCAGCGCCCTGCGGGGCTTCCAGCGCGCCCCGGGCCGCCACCCGGACGATGCGGGCCGTCCAGAGCACCCCTAGACCCTCCAGAGCCGCACCCGCCGCAAGGCAGCCCAGTCCGGCCGAGGTGTGCAGCAGGACCTCCAGCGGGCGTGCCCCTAGCCCACTGCCCAGGAGCAGGCCCGCGCCCGGCAGGGCGGCCAGGACCGCGATCGTCGTACGCGGGCCGGCCAGCTCCCCGGCGATCTCCTCCGCCAACTCCCGTTCACCGCGCAGCGCCTCGGCGACCCGGTCCAGCGCCGCGGCCAGCCCCGATCCGCCGTCGGAGGCGACCCGCCAACAGGCCGCGATCGCCGCCGCCCCGCTGCCACCTGGCAGTTCGGCCAGCAACAGGAGCGCGGCGGAAACGTCCCCGCCGTACCGGCCCGCGGCCAACCGGGCCACCGGTTCGGCTCCGAGCCGGCGCAGCCCCTCCGGATCCGCGGCGAGCCGCGCGGTGACCAGGTGCAGCGCCTGCTCCGGCGTCGCGCCGCTGCGCAACTCCCCGGCCAGCGCGGCGCAGAGCTCCACCACCGCCGCAGCCCGCTGCCCGGCCTCCGCGGCCAGGCGCCGCCGCAGCCGCCACCGCCGCAACGGAAGGACGGCCAGTGCGGCCGCGAGCACCGGTACCGGCGAGTCGGTGGCCCGGCCGAAGGCCAACCCCGCAGGCAGGACCAACAGTTCGGGGACCAGCAGTCCCGGAAACCGAGCCCAGCCCCGTCGTTCCGCCTGCGGGCCCGGCCCGTACACCGGGGGCCCACTGCCCGCCAGCACCAGTCTGGAGCGCCGCCCGCCCGGCAACTGTTCCTGGACGGCACGCCACCCGGCGACGGTCAGCAGGCAGAGCACCGTCGCCCAGCAGAACCCGATCTGTTCCTGCGTCACCTCACTCACCTCCACGTCATCGCCTCTTCCGGCCGCAAGACCGGAGCAGCACCAGGGCACCCGTCGCGCACCCGGCCAGCAGCAGCACGAACCCGATCTCGACCAACCGCAGCTCCCGTGCCGCCTGGGCCGCCGACGCCATCGACACCGACGTGGTCAGCGCCGACACCGCCGCCGCGCTCATGGCGCCACCGCCTCGAGGACCACTCCGCGCGCCGCCAGCAGCCTGACCAGTCGCTCCCAGCCCGCCCCGGGCACCAAGCCACCCGCCGGGGGGAACTCCACCGCCGGGATGGTCACGGCCAGCCCGTCGCGGTCCCCGGCCAGGGTGTGGATCTCCGCCACCCGGCGGCGCCCCGAGCCCGGATCCCGGACCAGGTGCACCACCACGTCGAGCGCGGCGCGCAGTTGGCTGTGCAGCGCCGGCCGGTCGAGCCCGGCGAGCGAGCCCAGTGCCTCCAGCCGGACCGGCACGTCCGCCGCCGTATTGGCGTGGACGGTGCCGCAGCCGCCTTCGTGCCCGGTGTTGAGCGCGGCCAGCAGGTCCGACACCTCGGCTCCGCGCACCTCGCCGATCACCAGCCGGTCGGGGCGCATCCGCAGCGCCTGCCGGACGAGGTCCCGCAGGGTGAACTCGCCCAGCCCCTCCTGGTTCGGCGGTCGGCTCTGCAGCCGAACCACGTGCGGGTGGGCCGGGCGCAGCTCGGCGGAGTCCTCGGCGACCACGATCCGTTCGTCCGGACCGACCAGGGCGAGCAGCGCCGCGAGCAGCGTCGTCTTGCCCGAACCCGTACCGCCGGAGACCAGCAGCGACAGCCGGGCCCGCACGATGCCGGCCAGCAGCTCGGTGCCCTCCGGCGGCAGCGCTCCGCCCGCCGTCAACTCGTCGAGCGTGAACGGCCGGGGTCGGCAGACCCGCAGCGAGATGTGCGTGCAGCCGGTCGCGATCGGCGGCAGCACCGCATGCAGTCTGGTGCCGTCGGGCAGCCGGGCGTCCACCCAGGGCCGGGCGTCGTCCAGGCGCCGCCCGGCCGCGGTGGCCAGCCGGTGGGCCAGCCGCCGGACCGCCTCGGCGTCGGCGAACCGGATTCCGGTGGCCCGGTGCAGGCCGCCGCCACGGTCGACCCACACCTCCTCCGGACCGTTCACCAGCACGTCCGTGACGTCCGGCGCCGCCAGCAGCCGCTCCAGCGGGCCCGCACCCACCAGTTCGGCGCGCAGCGAGCGCACGGTGTCCAGCACCTCGTCCCCGCCGAGCGGCGGCCGGGTGGCACGCAGCACGGCCGCGACCGATCCCGCCGTCGGGGCGGCCCCCGACTCGGCGAGCCGCAGCCGCACCGCGTCCACCAGCTCCGCCGTCCGCTCCTCGCGGGCCGTCCGGCCGTACGGGCAGGGCCCGTGATCGGCCGACGGCGGCCCGCCGGGCGGCGGCACGCTCCGGAGCGGCCGGTGCTCCCGCGCACCGTCGCCCGGGCCCGGGGCACCGCCTCGAAGACCTGTTCTGCGCAGGCGGACCATCAGTACACACCTCCTCCGACCGCCGACACCGGCGGTAGCACTTCGTTCAGGAAGGTCGCGCAGAAGCGCGCGAGTGGGCCGCCGTCCCGCATCCCGGGCGGCACGCCCTTCTCGACGTCCTCGGCCAGGCCCGGCTCCGGTTCCAATTCCCCGGCCAGCTCCAGTCGCAGCCCGCGGGCGATCCGGTGTGCCGGGAGCCCGCCGGCCCGCACCGGCCGGACCACGGCCCGGACGTCCCCGAGTCGCATCCGGGCCGCCGAAGCGACCCGGTCGGCGGCCGCCACGGCGCGCAGCTCGGCCGGGACCACCAGCAGCGCCAGGTCGGACTGCTGCAGCGCCTGTCCGGCGGCCGCGTCGAGATGACGGGGCACGTCGACGACCACCAACCCGCCGCGTCGCCGGGCGGCGGCCAGCACGCTGCGCATGGCTTCCGGCGGCACAGTCAGGGTGTCGCCGCGGTCCCAGGACAGGCAGGACAGCGCGGAGAGCCGTTTGAGGGCCGGAAGCGCCCGGGCCAGCTCGGCCCCGCTGACCCGTCCGCGCGCACCGGCCAGGTCGGGCCAGCGCAGACCGCGCGCCGTCTCCCCGCCGAGCAGGACGTCCAGACCCCCGCCCAGCGATTCCGACGGGTTCGCGAATTCCTGGAGTAGATCCAGGCTGAACCCGTAGGCTCCTCCTCACTCCGCGGGCAAGTAGCCCTCGGGTTAGGGGCGGAGGATGGTCACGGCATGGGAGCTTTCGGCGTCGCACATCGCAGTCTTCTGGATGATGCAGTGCCCGATATCGAGCGGCTGATCGAGTTCCACTCGAAGGAAACCGGATCGGCTCCGGGCCGGCGACGGCCGGACATTCAGGTGGTCAGCCGCTCAGCAGTGGTGATGACCTGCGCGTCGTGGGAGGCGTTCTGCGAGGACCTCGTGGCAGAGGCCCTGCGCCACCTGGCCGATCATGCTCCGGATGGCGCCGCCTTGCCGAAAGAGGTCAAGAAGACCCTCAAAAAGATCTTGCTTGACGATCAGAACGAGCTGGCGATATGGGGCCTTGCGGATGACGGCTGGCGAACCGTACTCCGCGACCGGGCCACCGCACTGTCCGCGGACGGCGACAGCTCTCTGAACACGCCGAAGCCCGCACAGTTGAAGACCTTCTTCCAGCAGAACGTCGGCATCGCGGACATTACCTCGGCGTGGTTCTGGCACAAGAACGATCAGGCGCGAACCACCAAGCTGCTGAACGACTTTGTCGTTCTCCGTGGATCCATCGCGCACCGCCGCTCGCCAGCGGGAGGTGTGCGGAAGAGCCAGGCGACGGGTGGCCTCGACCTCATCCTTCGTCTTGCGGAGAAGAGCGCGGCGGCCGTCAGCGAGCACCTTCTCAAGCACACGGGCCAGCCGCTCCCGGAACTAGATCCACCAGCCTGACCCTCAAGTCTGCTGATTGCCAACGGAGTTCATGGCGCGATGGGATCGGGCCGGATGTCGGCGGGGTGCGCGGTGGCAATATACTTGATCGCGGTCGCCTGGGACAGGCCGAACATCCGCATCAGGTGGACGGGGTCGGCACTCTCGTGGGCCTCGTCCAGGATGCGGTCCTCCCGAAGCTTTCGGGCCTGGACGCCGGCCTGGTGGAACGGGGCTCGCAGGGTGATCTTGGTGACTGGGGCGTTCTTGTCGGAGGCCGCGGACACCCGGGTGACCAGGAGGTGCGGGTTGGCGGTGTAGGGCCATCGCTGGTCGCGTTCGATGACCCACTGGGTGGCCAGGTTCAGGGTGATCTCGTCGAGGAAGACGATGTGGTCGGGGTGGCCTGGCCTGATGACTCGAAGTCGACCTCTGGCCCGGTCCAGGCCCCGAAGTGGAAGCCTTCGCAGGTCGGCGAAGGTGAGGGCGTGGATGGCGACCAGGGCGAGGATCAGGCGGTCGCGCGGGCTTGAGACCTTGTCGAGCAAGCCGTTCAGCCGGTCCGGGGGCAGTGGCGTGGGCATGCGGGGGCTGACGTGCAGGCTGACGGCTCGGGCCGGGTCCCGGAAGATCAGGCGCTCGCGCCGCAGGGCCCGAAACAGCGACCTGAGTCCGACGTGGCGGGCCCGTTTGTCGCCGGCCTTGACGGCCTCCTCGACGTGCTCCTTGGTGATCTCGCGGAAGCTGGTGATGCCGGCGGCGGCCCAGCCCTCGAGCACGGGTGACACGTCCTTGACGTATCGGCTGGCGGTGGCAGGAAGGATGGGGATGCTGGGCTTCGTGCTCTGGCCCAGAAGGACGTCGATCCAGACGTTGACCCCGTGAATGAACGGCTTGGGCAGCCCGTCCGCGATGCGCCGGGCGCGTGCGATGTGCGCGTCGACGGCATCCTCCTCGGCCAGCAGGCCTTGGCGACGGAGGTAGTCGATCACGCGGGCGCCCTGGTGGTTGGAACTCAGCGAGGACAGCGAGCGGACATCCGCCTCGCGGATCGGCGCGTCGGCACCGAGATAGGCCAAGAGGATCCGCAGGACCCGCTGGCTGCTCTTGGTCTGCTCCGGCGTCCAGCCTCGGTCCTTGATGTAGTGGTTGAAGTCGGCGATCAGATCAGCCGCCTCAGGGGTGACGGCCGGCAGGTCGGCCTCATCGATGCGAGTCCAGTCCCGAGCGGGGGCCTTGAACAGCGCCTGCTGGCCCGGGGCGGCCAGGTGCTGGGACGGAGGCTGCGCGGCCCTGTCAGCCGCCTTCGCGGCCCGTCTGCGGGTATCGAAGCGGCCCCTGCGCGGGCAGCTCTGCCCGGGGCCGTAGGTCGCCCGTCTGGAGGGCGCGAACCGGCCGCCGAACCAGAGCTGGTCACCCCCCTCGAGTGCGGCGCCGTGGATGTCGACCTCGGTCTCGGCCAGGACGAGGGTGCAGAATCGGCAGAGCTCCCCGCTCAGCGGGAGTACTCGTCGACAGCGCGAGCACGGCCTGGGCCGAGGGTGGGCCTGCTGCCAGGCCGCGCAGGGCAGGCAGATCTTCCAGCGGTCGTTCGCCCAGGCCATGCAGTGGGCACAGCTTCCGGAGAAGAGAAGCGATCTGGGGACGATCCGGTGCTTTCGTTCAGCGAGGAGTCCGGCCCGGTCGAGGGCCGATTCGATCGTGGGCCGCATCTGGGGCAGGTCGGCCAGGGACTCCGGGTGGACCAGCCGTTCGCCCGGCTCCCGCGCGGCCAACGCGAGCAGGGCGAGGCCGCGGGTCGTACGTCGCCAGGCGGCGTCGGTTCCGCGCTCTGCCGAGATCTCCGCCAGCGTCTCCACCACGAGCTGGAGGTCGGGAATGTCGCGGGCCCGGAGACGGGCCGCATGTTCCATCGTGAAGAACCTGGGCGGGGTCGCGAACAGCCCAAGCTGGCCATCGACTTGCGGCGTGCAGATGTACTCGGCGCTCTGGTCCTCCTCGGGTGGGAACTCGGGTGGAAGCCGTCGGGCCTTGGTGCTCGCGGTGCCGGCACGGCTCGCCTTCCGCAAGGGCTGGATGTTGGGCAGTCGAAGTCCGTCCAGGTGAAGCGTGAGCTGACGGGGCCGGCCGCTCGGCAGGTACTCCCCTCGCACCTCTGCCCGAAGCCAGGCGTCGTCCTCACCGAACCGAACAGCCAGGAGACACGCCGGGCAGGTGCCTTCGAAGTTGAGAGCGACTCGCCACCCGCACCGCCGGCAGGCCCCCAGCCGTGCCCCGTCATTCCCGCGCTCAGCCCGGCCAAGGCTTCGAGCGCAGGTCGGACACAGTCCGCACCAGTTCACGAGCCCCCAGCCCGCGCAGAAGCTGCAGCTGCCGACCCTCCGTAGACGTGGCATCTGAAGCTCAGTTCGGGGGGAGCGACCGTCGGCGACCACCCGTGGACGGCTTGGCAACCGGCCGAGCCGGGCCGCTGGCGGGCCTCGCTTCGTCTCCGACCGCCAGCCGTTGCGGCCCGTGCTCGCCCACAGCCGTGGCGACGGGCTCGGCTTCCATGAGCTCAGCAACCGTGCAGTTCAACGCGGTGCAGATCATGTCGAGATCGTCGAGCCTGACCGTGATCGGCTTGTTCGACCACAGGGCCGCGACCTTGCTCAGCGAGGGGGTGAATCCCACCTCCGCGAAGGCCGCCTGCAGTTGGGTGGGCCGCCAGATGTCGCGCTTGGCCGCGACCCAGCGCAGGTTCCACTTCACTTCATGACTCCCCACTCAGCCGGCGAACCGCTCGCCGGGACGACTCCAGGCTCCGCCGCTCGGGATCTCCCTTGGCGGTCGCCAGATATCCAACCGTGGTCGTTGCCCAGGTATGACCCAAAAGCACTTGAATATCCCAAAGAGGCATCCCTGCTTCATAGTTGTGTGTTGCGCATGCATGTCTCAGCAGGTGCGGGAAGAGATGGTCGACGGAGCCGCTCAGATGTTCACGCGAGGCGATCTTCAAGGCCCGGCGGAAGGTGTCAGGACCGACCGGTGGAGCCGTCGGCATGTTGAGATCGGCCACCGACTTGGGCAGCCGCTCGGATGGGAACAGCGGCGCGTGGGGATCACTGGGGTCGTCGTGGAACTCTCCCCGGATCTCCTCGATGAACCACCACAGCAGTTCCCGCCCCTCAGCGAACAGGAAGGCCTCGCGCTCACGCGGCCCGGACCCCCGGGCTCCTTTGCCGTGGACCAGGAAGCGTCCCCACTGACCGTGTTCCCAGTGGATGTCACCCAGACGGACCGCACAGAGCTCCGCCGCCCTCACTCCGGAGATGTACGTCAGCTTCGACATCACGTAGTTACGGACCGCCACCGGATACTTCCGCGCGGCAGGAAGCGCGTCCCGCCAGGAAGCGAAGAAGTCCGCCGTCTCCCTGACCGAGGGCGGGATCCGAAGGCCGAAGTCACCACGATGCCGAGGCCGGTTGAACGCATCGATCGGCGATTCGACCGTGGCCCCGAACCTCCTCATGATCTCGCCCGCGTACCGCTGCTCGAGGAACGCAAAGTAGCCGTCGATCTTCGTGGCCTTCGCGCGCATCGTCGAGTGCTTCCCCGCCTTGCCCGGCCCGGCGAAGTAGCGGTCCAGGTCCCGCGACGTCAGCCGCCACGGAACGACGTCGTAGAACGAGCACACCTCCACCACGGGCTGCACCAGAGCCTGCAAGGTCCTGGGGGCCAGCCCGGCCACGTCCCGGGCCCAGCAGTACTCCGCGAGCGTGTCCTGGTACAGATCGCGCTCCGCCTCCGGCGAGGAGGACTCGCTGGCCCGCCGCTGAAGAGTGAGCACATCAGCAAGCGCCGGCTCCCGCTCAAGCGTGCCCGCGCCGCCTGCTCCCGTGATGAGGGACAGGCGAGGGGTCCCAGAATCTGTCACAAGCTGTGAAATTACGCGACAAGCTCCTGGAATCTGCCAGTAACCGTCAGAACCTCACCCGATCGTGTAGACCTGGCGCACAGGGCCCTGACCAGCGTGAACAGCAGAGACGCGCCCTCCAGCACCCCCGGGGAACCCGCCGTCTCTCCACTTGGATCACCATCGAGGAGCATCGTCCGCCGCCCCGTCCGTGCGGCCGTGACAGCGAGGGCGCAGGCCAGCGTGGAGGCCCCGGCGCCGCCCCGGCCGCCGAGCACGGCGACGGTGACCGCCGGCGAACCGACGCCCTCGGCCGCGTCCGCGATCCGGTCCAGCAGCCAGGCCTCGGCGTCGGGCAGGAACAGCACGTGCTCGGCGCCCAGTTGGACGGCCCTGACCCACACCCCGGGATCGTCGAGGTCCAGCCCGAGCAGCAGCACCCCGGCGCGCCTGCCCAGCCCCGCGCAGCGCTCCGCCTGGTCGTCCCCGACCAGGACCAACGGGGCGGCGTCCCACAGCTCGCGCGGCGGCGGCGCGCCCCTGATCAGCCTGGGTTCGGTGCCCGCCGCCGCACAGAGCCGCAGCAGGTGCTCGGCCAGGCCCTCGTCCGCGGTGACCACGAGCGGCCCAGCGGCCGCGGGGCCTTCGGCGGTGACGTGGTCGGCAATCGGCGTCGACATGGTGTTCTCCCCTCTGCGCCGCGGCCACCGGGGTGGCCACGACGCGCGTCGGACGGTTCCGACGGACGGCCGCCGGGCGGGCCTCTGGAAGAAGGGGGGATGAGGCCCTGCCCGGCGACCGCCGCCGACCATCACGGTGGGGGGAGATCCGGATTCCGTCATCCACGTTCCGATTGCCTGTGGATAACTCGGGGGCTGTGGATGAAAACGTTCACCCGGGCGGGGGGCTATTCGTCGAAGAATTGACGAAAGGGGATCACGGAGATGAACCGGCTCTCCGCCGCCCCGAGGCCGACCGCCTTCCGGACGCCCACGCGCCGACTCTTCCGCACCCCGTCGTAGCGGCCCGCGGCACAGCTCGAAACGAGCGCGCGCGCCGCGCCCGCCATGAGCAAACGGCAACGCAGAGTGACGAAAGGTGGTGGACAGACGGAGCTGTCGACACCCCCTGCACACCTCCGACGAGGCCCCGCGGAAGCTGCGGCAGCGGGCCTTCAAGCCCTGAAAACGGCCCCGGACGTGCGACGACCCCCGCCGGGGGGGAGAGCGGGGGTCGTCTATCCACAGCCCGACTCGGGGGGGAGGAGCCGGACCGGGTTAGCACGGTCGCGAACGATCCGTGACTTCCATGGTGTACCCGAGCGGCCAGAAACACAAACCCGCACGCCCGCGAGTACACCGAATGGCGGGGTGTTTTGTGGCTCCCTCTATCCTCGGTTCCCGTGGACACCACCGAGAACGCCGACGACCACGCCGACGAGTCCCAGGGCGGCCCCACCGGGCCCGACGAGCCGACCGCACCGGGCCGACCCCGGCCGAACGGACTGCGCACGGCCGCCTTCTTCGACCTCGACAAGACCATCATCGCCAAGTCGAGCGCGCTGGCCTTCAGCCGCTCCTTCTATCAGGGCGGTCTGATCAACCGTCGGGCCGTACTGCGCAGTGCGTATGCCCAGTTCGTCTTCCTGGTAGGCGGCGCGGACCACGACCAGATGGAGAAGATGCGCGAGTACCTCTCCGCGCTCACCCGGGGCTGGAACGTCCAGCAGGTCCGCGAGATCGTCGCCGAGACGCTGCACAACCTGATCGACCCGATCATCTACGACGAGGCCGCCTCGCTGATCGAACAGCACCACGCGGCCGGCCGGGACGTGGTGATCGTCAGCAGCTCCGGCTCCGAGGTGGTCGAACCGATCGGCGCGCTGCTCGGCGCGGACCACGTGATCGCGACCCGGCTCAAGGTGGAGGACGGCTGCTACACCGGCGAGATCGAGTACTACGCCTACGCCGAGAACAAGGCCGCCGCCATCCGGGAGTTGGCCGAGGCGGAGGGCTACGCCCTGGCCGAGTCCTACGCCTACAGCGACTCCTCGACCGACCTGCCGCTGCTGGAGGCGGTCGGCCACCCCTCCGCCGTCAATCCCGACCGCGCGCTGCGCAAGGAGGCGCAGGCCCGGGAGTGGCCGGTGTTGGTCTTCGACCGGCCGGTGCAACTGAGACGGCGGCTGCCCGAGTTCTCGGCGCCGAGCGGTTCGGTACTGACCGCGGTGGCGATCGGGGCGGCGGCGGTGACCGCCGGGGTCGTCTGGTACCTGGCGCGTCGGCGCAGGCCCACGACCCTGCGCCCCCGACGGAAGCCGTGATCTAGCACGAAGACCGCCAAAACGGGCAATCGACACAGACTTCTCGTTTCGGGTTCCCCTTTCGGCCGAAACGCGATACAAATGAAGCACGGCCCGCGAGACCCGGTCAGGACCGAAGAGGTCAAACCGACAACGCAGTTCAGGCCCACGGACCGCACGTACAGGTATCCGAGCACCCACATGCAGCCGACCCGCTGTCGGGCCGCCGGACCAGACGAACGGGCAGGATCCCCGTCTGATCGGCACTTCCGGTGCATGCTTGGTCACCCGGTATCTGCACCAGCGGCGGCACCCAGCAGGATCAGGTGCCGCCGCATCTTCGTGTCCGCAACGTCTTCAGCGCCCGCAGCGCCCTCGGAGCCGGCTACGCCCTCGGGGTCCGCAGCGCCTCCGAGCGAGGGCGGCCGGGCCGCTCAGGCCATGCCGCGCTGCATCGCCTCGCAGACCGCCGTGCTCTCCCGCACCCCGAGCCGCAGCGCCCGCCCGCAGTGCGCGATCCAGGCCGCCATCCCCTCGGGCGTACCCGCCAGGTAGCCCGCCAGGGCGCGGCGGTAGGTGCCGGTGCCCAGCTCGGCCAGGCCGACCTCGGCGGGGCAGATCGACTTCGGGTCGAGGCCCTCGGCAATCAGCACGATCCGCTGGGCGGCCCGCGCGATCAGCCCGTTGTGGGTGCCGAACGGCCGCAGGGCGAGCAGTTCTCCGTGCACCACCGCGGCGACCACCAGGGCCGGCGTCCCCACCCCGTGCCCCTCCGCGCGGGCCACCAGCAGCCGGGAGAGCTGGTCCAGCCGGGCCGCGACCTCCTCCGCGTCCGGGGCGGGTGGCAGCACCGGCAGCGGCCCGGTCCCGGCCTCGACCTCGACGCTCTCCACCGGCTCGAGCTCCAGTGGGAACAGTTCGTCGGCGCGCTCCCCCGCCCGGCGCGGCCGACCGGCGGCCGGGTCGGCGTCGCCGACCGCGAGCAGGTGCAGCCTGGCCAGCACCTGCAGCGGCGAGTGCCGCCAGACGCTGAGCAGCTGCCCCGCCTCGGCGGCCATGCGCAGGGCCGCGCCGACCGTGCGGGCCTCGGTGTCCAGGCCGAAGTCGGTGCGGCGCCGGACCTCCTCCAGCGGCCAGTCGGCCCCGGCCACGGCCGCCGACGCGCGGGCGCCGCGCAGCGCGGACTCGGAGGTGACCTCGGCCGCTCGGCGGCGCATCACCCGGTGGCCGTACAGCCGGTCGACGGCCTTGCGCACCTCGGCCACGGCGTCGGGCACCCCGGGGAGCTGGGCCAGCGGGGCGAGGGGATCTGTTCCAGTGCTCACCTACCCGAGAGTAATGAACGGCCCGCCCCTCCCGGAACAGCAACCCCACATCACCCGTTCGAGGCAATCCTCACTTCCCTTCCCCGGCGGGGCACAAACCCCCGCTAGCATGGCCGCTATCGGAGACGATAACTATTTCCAGTTAGGGGTGTCCCACGCGCGCCCCTGAGCACGCGGCCCGCCCCCAGGGCCCAGAGCGAGAGCCGGAGCCCCAGATGAAGATCGCCTTCGTCGGCAAGGGCGGCAGCGGGAAGACCACGCTGTCCGCACTGTTCATCCGCCACCTGGCCGCCATCGGTCGGCCGGTCATCGCCGTCGACGCCGACATCAACCAGCACCTGGGCCCCGCCCTCGGCCTGACCGACGCTCAGGCGGCCGAGCTGCCCCCGCTCGGCGGGCGCCTGCCGGAGATCAAGGAGTACCTGCGCGGCAGCAACCCGCTGATCCGCTCGGCCGACGAGATGATCAAAACCACGCCGCCCGGCCGCGGTTCGCGACTGCTGCGGATCGTCGAGGAGAACCCGGTCTACGCCGCCTGCGCCCGCCCGATCGCACTGGACGAGGGCTCGGTCCGACTGCTGGCCACCGGCGCGTTCACCGAGGAGGACCTCGGGGTGGCCTGCTACCACTCCAAGGTCGGCGCGGTGGAACTGCTGCTCAACCACCTGCTGGACGGCCCGGACGAGTACCTGGTCACCGACATGACGGCAGGTTCGGACTCCTTCGCCTCCGGCCTCTTCACCCGCTTCGACCTGACCTTCCTGGTGGCCGAGCCGACCCGCAAGGGCGTCTCGGTCTACCGCCAGTACAAGGACTACGCGCGGGACTTCGCGGTCCAGCTGCGGGTGATCGGCAACAAGGTGCAGGGCCCGGACGACCTGGCCTTCCTGCGCCGCGAGGTCGGCGACGACCTGCTCACCACCTTCGGACAGTCGGACTGGGTGCGCCGGCTGGAGCAGGGCGCCGAGCCGCCGCTGAAGTCGCTGGAGCCGGCCAACCGGGCCGTGCTGGAGCAACTGCGGACCGAGGCCGAGGCTGCGTACGAGCTGCGCGACGCGCGCCGCTACACCGAGCAGGCCGTGCTCTTCCACCGGCGCAACGCGGAGAGTTGGGCAAACGCCAAGGTCGGCGTCGACCTCGCGACCCAGGTGGACGAGGGCTTCGTGCTCGGCGGGTTCCCGGGCGAGTTCACCGCCGACGGCGCGTCGGCCACCCCCGCGGGAGCCACCGCCTGACCCCAGCGCGAACGGCACCGCCACCGACCGGACGGGCTGCGGGCTCCCCTCCACCCCGGGGAGCCCGCAGCCCGTCCGCCGTGTCGGTGCGCCCCCACCTGCGAATTCCCGCCAGTTCGATCACCACCCAATGGGGTGAACCGGGGATTTTCCGCTTCCCTCCGGGAACGACGCCGTGCAAAGCTTTCATTACCCTCGGTTTACCGAGTCTTGACGGCCCTCCCACGGCCCTCGGCGAGACATCCCGCGCCTCGCCCTGGCCCTCGGCGGGCCGGATGGTCGACGCCGGCCGGTGACACCCGCACTCCCCGCCGCGCCCACGCCATCCCGCCACACCGTCGCGCCCACGACAGCCGATCCGCCCCGGAGCCCGACCCCGGGCTCACCACCGGACCTGACTGCGTTCGTTCCCCCGGACAGACGGGAAGACCATGACCCTCGACATCTCCAGTGCCCCCATCGCCTCAGACACCACCGACCACGCGCCACCGGACCCCGGCCCCCGGATCCGCTGGACCCAGGACCTCTCCGCCTCCCTGGTGGTCTTCCTGATCGCCGTGCCGTTCTCCCTCGGCATCGCGCTCGCCACCGGCGCCCCGCTCACCGCCGGTCTGGCCGCCGCGGCCGTGGGCGGCATCGTGGTCGGGCTGTCCGGCGGCACCCCGCTCATGGTCAGCGGTCCCTCCGCCGCGCTGACCGTGATCACCGCCGGGCTGATCGCCCAGTACGGCTGGCGGGCCACCTGCGCCGTCACCGTCGCCGCCGGACTGCTGCAACTCCTGCTCGGCGCACGCCGGGTGGCCCGGACGGCACTCGCCGTCTCGCCCGCGATCGTGCACGGCATGCTGGCCGGAGTCGGACTCACCATCGCCCTCGCGCAGCTGCACGTCGTCCTCGGCGGCTCCCCGCAGAGCTCGGCGGTCGCCAACCTCCTGGCGCTGCCCGAGCAGTTGTCCGGTCCGCACCCACCGGCGGTGCTGGTCGGCGCGGTGACCGTGGCCGTGCTGCTGGGCTGGCCCCGGCTCGACCGACTCCCAGGCCGTGCGGGCGAGTTCGGTGCCCGTCTGGCCAAGGTGCCCAGCCCGCTGGCCGCCGTGGCGACCGCCACCGCGCTCGCCCTCGCGCTGGACCTGCGACTCGCCCACATCGAACTGCCCTCCTGGCAGCCGCAGTCTCTCGTGCCCGCACTCCCGCACGGTTCGCTCGCCGGGGTGCTCGCCGCCGCCCTCACCGTCACCGCCGTCGCGAGCGTGGAGTCGCTGCTGTCCGCCGTGGCGGTGGACCGGATGTCCCAGCGCACCGGTGACCTCGACCGCGAGCTGCGCGGACAGGGCCTCGCCAACCTGGTCAGCGGGCTGGTCGGCGGACTGCCGATCGCCGGCGGCGCCGTGCGCAGCACCGCCAACGTCCGGGCCGGCGGGCAGACCAGGTGGGCCTCGGTGCTGCACGGCGTCTGGGTACTCGCGGCCGCACTGGCGCTGGCCGGTGGGCTGCGCCGGATCCCGCTGGCCGCCCTGGCCGCCCTGGTGCTGGTGGTCGGGCTGCAGATGGTGAGCTTCGCGCACATCCGCAACGTGCACCGGCACCGCGAGTTCCCGGTCTACCTGATCACCATGCTCGCCGTGGTCGCCTTCGGCGTGCTGTGGGGTGTCGGCCTCGGCGCCGCCACCGCCGTACTGCTCGCGCTCTACCGGCTGACCCGTGCCCACGTGGACGTCGAGACCGGCCCCGACGGCTCGGTCACCGTCCACACCCATGGGCCGCTCACCTTCACCGCCGTCCCCCGGCTGAGCCGGGCGCTGGCCGGAATCCCCGAGGCCACCGAGGTCACCGTGGTGCACGACGGCTCCTTCCTGGACCACGCCGCGTACGAGACGCTGCACGACTGGCGGACGGGACACCAGGCCGCGGGCGGCCGGGTCTCGCTGGTGACGCGGCGCCAGGACGACGAGGTGCTCGATCCCGACGGCACGGTCCGCACGGGCAGCTCGCCGGGCCCGCACCGCTGCCGGGCCTGGACGCCCTGGGTCGGCCACCGCTGCATCGAGCAGCAGGAGGACCCGCACGGCCGGCTGCTGGACGGCGTCCGGGTGTTCCAACAGCACACCGCCCCGTTGATCAGGCCCGAACTCGCCAGGCTGGCCCGGGAGGGGCAGACGCCCTCCCAGCTCTTCCTGACCTGCTCGGACTCGCGGATGGTGACCAGCATGATCACCAACAGCGGCCCCGGCGACCTGTTCGCCGTCCGGAACGTGGGCAACCTCGTACCGGCCCCGTTCGAGCCCGGCGCGGCGGACGACTCGGTGGCCGCCGCGGTCCAGTACGCGGTCGAGGTGCTGGAAGTGCGCTCGATCACGGTCTGCGGCCACTCCGGCTGCGGCGCGATGAAGGCCCTGCTGGACGGCGTGCACGACGAGCGCACCGGGCCGCCCACCCCGCTGGCCCGCTGGCTGCGCAACGGCCGCGGCTCACTGGACCGGCTGCGACGGGTCCCGGCCGAGTTCGCCGACCGGCCGGTGGTGGACCTCGTCGAGCAGCTCTGCATCACCAACGTGGTGCAGCAGCTGGACCAGCTGATGGCGAATCCGGCGGTGGAGCGCCGGGTCGAGGAGGGCAGCCTGCGACTGGTCGGGATGTACTTCGACTTCGCCACCGCCCAGGCCTACGTCCTCGACCGCGACGCCGGGACGTTCAGTCCGGTCGAGGCCCGCACCGAGGCCCACGCCGGCGCCTGTGCCGAAGCCCGGCCGGACGGGCGACCTGACGAGAAGTCGGCCGAACGAGCGGGAAAGGACGGCCGGGTTCCCGTCGACGGCGGCGAGGACGGGCCCCAGCTGGCCGCCTGAGAGCCGGGCCCGTGTCCCCGCCGGGCGGGCCGGGGCGCGGGCCCCCCGGCCGCCGTGCGGTCCGCCGCCCCGCGCGGCGGACCGCACGGCCGGTCGTTCGATCTTCGGTCATAGGTCTACACCAATTCCAAGGAGCCTCTTGTCAACTGACCCGTTCGCCTGGTGAGCTTGTGCGCTGGGACACACGGGACAATCCCCACCCACGGGATCGCCCCAGATCATGACTCGATGAGGAGTGCGCGTTGAGCAACGAGAGCCTGGCCAACCTGCTCAAGGAGGAGCGGCGTTTCGCCCCGCCGACAGAGCTCGCCGCGGCCGCCAACGTCACCGCGGCCGCGTACGCTCAGGCCTCCGAGGACCGGCTGGGCTTCTGGGCCGAGCAGGCCCGCCGCCTCAGCTGGGCCGTCGAGCCGACCGAGACGCTCGACTGGTCCAACCCGCCCTTCGCCAAGTGGTTCGCCGACGGCAAGCTCAACGTGGCCTACAACTGCGTGGACCGCCACGTCGAGAACGGCCTCGGCGACCGGGTCGCCATCCACTTCGAGGGCGAGCCCGGCGACAGCCGCTCGATCACCTACGCCCAGCTCAAGGACGAGGTCTCGCAGGCCTCCAACGCGCTGCTGGAGCTCGGCGTCCGCAAGGGCGACCGGGTGGCGGTCTACCTGCCGATGATCGCCGAGGCGGTCGTCGCGATGCTCGCCTGCGCCCGGATCGGCGCCACCCACTCGGTGGTCTTCGGCGGTTTCTCCTCCGACGCCGTCGCCTCCCGCATCCAGGACGCCCAGGCCAAGCTCGTCATCACCGCCGACGGCGGCTACCGGCGCGGCAAGCCCTCCGCCCTCAAGCCGGCCATCGACGAGGCGCTCACCAAGGTCGAGGGCGTCGACCACGTCCTGGTGATCCGCCGCACCGAGCAGGAGATCCCCTGGACCGAGGGCCGCGACGTCTGGTGGCACGAGATCACCGCGCGCCAGTCCACCGAGCACACCCCCGAGGCGCACGAGGCCGAGCACCCGCTGTTCATCCTCTACACCTCGGGCACCACCGGTAAGCCCAAGGGCATCCTGCACACCTCGGGCGGCTACCTCACCCAGACCAGCTACACCCACCACGCGGTCTTCGACCTCAAGCCGGAGACCGACGTCTACTGGTGCACCGCCGACATCGGCTGGGTCACCGGCCACTCGTACATCGTCTACGGCCCGCTCTCCAACGGCGCCACCCAGGTCATCTACGAGGGCACCCCGGACACCCCGCACCAGGGCCGGTTCTGGGAGATCGTCCAGAAGTACGGAGTGACGATCCTCTACACCGCGCCGACCGCGATCCGTACCTTCATGAAGTGGGGCGACGACATCCCCGCGAAGTTCGACCTGTCCTCGCTGCGGGTGCTGGGCAGCGTCGGCGAGCCGATCAACCCCGAGGCGTGGATCTGGTACCGCGAGCACATCGGCGGCGGCAAGTGCCCGATCGTGGACACCTGGTGGCAGACCGAGACCGGCGCCGTCATGATCAGCCCGCTTCCGGGCGTCACCGAGACCAAGCCGGGCTCGGCCCAACGCGCCCTGCCGGGCATCGCGGCCACCGTGGTGGACGACGAGGCCAACGAGGTCCCGAACGGCTCCGGCGGCTACCTCGTGCTCACCGAGCCGTGGCCGTCCATGCTCCGCACCATCTGGGGCGACGACCAGCGCTACATCGACACCTACTGGTCGCGCTTCCAGGGCCGTTACTTCGCCGGTGACGGCGCCAAGAAGGACGAGGACGGCGACATCTGGCTGCTCGGCCGGGTGGACGACGTCATGCTGGTCTCGGGCCACAACATCTCCACCACCGAGGTCGAGTCGGCCCTGGTCGGCCACCCGTCCGTGGCCGAGTCCGCCGTGGTCGGCGCCGCTGACGTCACCACCGGCCAGGCCATCGTCGCCTTCGTGATCCTGCGCGGCGGCATCGCCGAGAGCCCCGAGCTGGTCGAGGAGCTGCGGGCGCACGTCGGCCGCACGCTCGGCCCGATCGCCAAGCCGAAGCAGATCAAGGTGGTCGGCGAGCTGCCGAAGACCCGCTCCGGCAAGATCATGCGCCGCCTGCTGCGCGACATCGCCGAGGGCCGCGAGGTCGGTGACACCACCACCCTCGCCGACAGTACGGTGATGAGCCAGATCCAGGCCCAGCTGCCGCCGAACGGCGACAACGGCTGAGTGCGGCGCTGACGACGGAGCGCGCAGCGGGCTCGGCGCGCTGAAGCCGTGACGGGGCCCGGGCGGTGTTCACCGCCCGGGCCCCTTCGTCATGCCCGCAGACGGTGTGACACCCGGGCGACGGGCAGGTCGTCGTAGCGCGGCCCAGCTGCGCGGCCCAGCTGCGCCGCCCGACCGCGCTGCCCGACCGCGTTGGGCGACCGCGGTCCGAGCGGTCCGCAGCCGGGCTTGGAGTAGCGCACCTGGAGGCCCGGCGTCTCCCGGACGGGGGCGGCGGCTGCGGCCGATGACAGGGGGGCGTTCACCCGACTGCGCGCGGCCCGGGCTGTTCGGGCGACGGTCCACTGCTACTCGGGAGTGCAGAACCGTCCCGCAGGGCTTAAGTCCTTTAACAGGACGATCCCGATGTCACCCGAAAAGTCCCGTTAGACTGCTAAGGACGCATCAAGATCCTTGAGCAGGAGTCGCGGGCGTCAGAGGGCGCGCCGGGAAGTCTGGTCGGCAACTGCACCACCCGTGCATCCGTCGCCGCTCCCCGCCCCAGGAGGTCCCACGTGACCGACCAGCCGCCCGTCCACGAGCCGACGACCCGCCGCCAGCAGTTCCTCGGCCGGCTGTCACTGCCCGAGCGCACCTTCATCACCGACGCCCTGCGCACCGAGACGGTCGGCGGCATGCTGCTGCTGACCGCCGCCGTGGTCGCCCTGATCTGGGCCAACGTCTGGCCGCACTCGTACGAGAGCGTGCTCGACTACCGGATCGGCCCGTCCGCCCCGCTCCATCTCGACCTCACCCTGGCCACCTGGGCCAAGGACGGCCTGCTGACGATCTTCTTCTTCGTGGCCGGCATCGAACTCAAGCGCGAGTTCGTCGCGGGCGAGCTGCGCACCCCGAGCGCCGCACTGCTGCCGGTGGTCGCCGCCGTCTGCGGCGTCGCCATGCCCGCGGTCCTGTTCGCCCTGGTGAACTCCGGCAGCGGCGGACACCCAGGCGGCTGGGCCATCCCGACCGCCACCGACATCGCCTTCGCGCTCGGTGTGCTCGCCGTGGTCGGCAGCCACCTCCCCTCGGCGCTGCGCGCCTTCCTGCTCACCCTGGCCGTGGTGGACGACCTGATCGCGATCCTGATCATCGCGATCTTCTACAGCTCCGGGATCAAGTTCTGGGCGCTCGGCCTGGCCTTCGCCGGCCTGGTCCTGTTCTGGTTCCTGCACCGGCGCGGGGTGAAGGGCTGGTACCTGTTCGTACCGCTGGCCGTCGTGGTCTGGGCGCTGATGCACGAGAGCGGCGTCCACGCCACCGTGGCGGGCGTCGCGATGGGCCTGATGCTGCGCTGCCACCGGGAGGGCGACGAGAAGCACTCCCCCGGCGAGCACATCGAGCACCTGGTCCGCCCGCTCTCGGCCGGGCTGGCCGTCCCGGTGTTCGCGCTGTTCTCGGCCGGGGTGACGATCTCCGTCCCGGCGCTGCGCGAGGTCTTCACCCAGGCCACTCCGCTCGGCATCGTGACCGGTCTGCTGGTCGGCAAGACGGTGGGCATCTTCGGCGGCACCTGGCTGGCCGCCCGGTTCACCCGGGCCGAGCTGAACCCGCGGCTCAAGTGGGCCGACCTGTTCGCCGTCTCGGTGCTCGCCGGGATCGGCTTCACCGTCTCGCTGCTGATCAGCGAACTGGCCTTCCCCCACGACCTGGCGCTCGCCGACCGCTCCAAGACCGCCGTCCTGGTCGGCTCGCTGCTCTGCGCGACGATCGCCACCGTGCTGCTGAAGCTGCGCACCCGGCACTACCGCACGCTGTGCGAGGAGGAGGACCAGGACGTGGACGGCGGCGTGGGCGGCAGCGTGGACGGCGACGGCGTGCCGGACGTCCGCCAGCAGGACGAACCGGCCCGGCGCCTGCCCCGCGAGGGGTTCGGAGGCGACGGCTGAAGCCCTTCCGGAGGGGTCCAGCGCGCCTTCCGAAGCCAGGACACGTCCCTCCGCCGGGGCCCCGGAGTGGTGTCCGACTGACCGGTAGGGGCATGATTCTGAGCTGTCGACACACCACTGACGCCTCCGGATCCCCCACCGGCACCGGAAACCGCACACCGCGACGGCGTCACGCCGCAACAGCTGCAGAGGAGAACCGCTGATGCCCACAGGAGCCGCAGACCCGTCCAGCAACGGCCGGGCGCCCTACGAGGGTGAGCGTTCGGTGGGGCAGCTGTTCGCGGCGGCCACCGCCGACCTGTCCTCGCTGGTCCACGACGAGATCGCGCTCGCCAAGGCCGAGATCAAGACGGACGTCAAGCGCGGCGCCGCCGGCAGCATCTTCTTCGTCGTGGCCGGCGTGATCGGCCTGGCAGGCATTCCGATGGCGAGCATCGCGATCGCCTTCTTCTTCCACTGGCTGGGTGTGCCGCTGGGCTGGTCGTTCGCGATCTCGTTCGCCCTCCACGTGTTCGTCGCGGCGCTGGTCGGCTTCGTGGCCGTGCGCATCTTCAAGAAGGTGACCAAGCCTGAGCGCACCATCGAGGGCGTCCAGAAGACCGCCGAGGTGCTGAAGAACGCCCGGCCGCGGCCGGCCACCCAGGAGGAGATCGACCGGGGTCTGGGCCGTATCCCGTAACCGCGGGAGGGGCGCTCGAACCCGCCGAGAGCGAGTGCCGGGCACGTGTCCGGCTCGCGGATGTGACACGCTCTCGGTATGCCGCTCGACCAGACGCCCGTGACCGCGCAGCCGTCCGCCGACTCCGTCCCCGACGTCGGCCCCGGCACCGTCCCCGGCACCGTCCCCGGGCCGGCCGCCGAGCGGCACGGCGAGGGCGCTGCCGAGGCCTGGAACATCCGGCAGTCCGGCCCGTGGGGGCACCGCGACCTCGCGGCCAACGGCGCCCGTTTCCACATCACCGAGCTGGGTTCCGGCCCGCTGGTGCTGCTGGTGCACGGCTGGCCCGAGTACTGGTGGGCCTGGCGCCACCAACTGACCGCGCTGGCCGCGGCCGGCTACCGCGCGGTGGCGCTCGACCTCCGGGGCATCGGCGGCAGCGACCGCACCCCGCGCGGGTACGACCCGGGCAACCTCGCCCTGGACATCACCGGCGTGATCCGCTCGCTCGGCGAGCGCCGGGCACACCTGGTCGGGCACGCCTCCGGTGGCACCCTGGCCTGGGTGGCGGCGGTGATGCGCCCGTCGGTGATCCAGAGCCTCACCGTGGTCTCCGCGGCGCACCCCCGGGACCTGCGCCGGGCGCTGCTGACGGACCGCAAGCAGATGGCCGCCTTCGACCACGTGCTGGGCTTCCAACGGCCGTGGATACCGGAACGCCGCCTGGTCGCCGACGACGCCGCGCTGGTCGGCCGCTACCTGGACGAGTGGACCGGGCCGAACAAGCTGGACGAGGCGGCCGTGCACGCGTACCGGCAGGCCATCCAGATCCCCAGCACCGCGCACTGCTCGATCGAGCCGTACCGCTGGCTGCTGCGCTCGATGGCGCGCCCGGACGGCATCCAGTTCGCCCGGCGGATGAAGAAGCCGATCACCGCGCCGACCCTGCACGTCCAGGGCGCCTCGGACCCGGTGCTGCTGCCGCACACCGCGCTGGGCGGCGGCGAGTACGTGGCGGCGCCGTACCGCTGGCGGCTGATGCCGGGGGTGGGGCACTTCCCGCACGAGGAGGCGCCGGAGGAGTTCACCGCCGAGCTGCTGGACTGGGTCGGCCGCCACAAGGAGTGACGCCCGGAGGGTCCGCCGGACGGTCTCCGCGACGGGATCGGACGGCCCAACTCCCTTAATGTTGTGCTCATATGACAAACGCATAGGCCAGTTCTGGCGAGCCCGGGCGGTTACTCCCACCGGCCCAGGGGCATCCATTCCGGTATGACCTGGATGCCCGATCGCGACGACGCCCCGCGCGGCCGACGCCACAACAGTCCCCAGCGCTCCGCACACCGCCCCGACCGGGCGGACGACCTCGGCTTCGACGGCCTCGACCGCCGTCAGCGCGGGGTGCAACGGCAGATGGGCATCCGGCGCATCCTCGGCCGGCGCGCCCGGTGGGTGGGCGCACGACTGCGGCGCGAGACCTGAGGCCCCGCGCCGCTCCGGCGGTCCGGACGACGGCCGATCAGCCAGCCGGCCGGTCAGTCGGCCGGCCCACCGGTCGGCCGGCCCACCAGTCGGTCACGGCCAGTCGGTCAGCCGGTCAGCCGGTCAGCCGGTCAGTTCACGATCTGCGGCGACAGCGCGGTGAACCAGAGCAGGACGAAGGTCGCCACCGACATGATCGGCACCAGCACCTTGGTCTCGACGCTGTTGCCGCTGCGCTTGATCAGCACGATCTCGTAGCGCTCCTTGTGCGGCCACAGCAGCGGCGCGCCCTTCTTGGTCAGGCAGTCGCCCAGCAGGTGCGCCAGCGTGCCCAGTCCGACCGCGTACGGCAGCCAGCCGGGCGAGTTGGGCATCCAGGTGTTCATCCCGAAGGTGCCGAGCGCGGCCAGGCCTATGACGGTGATCCACGCCTCCGGCCCGTTGCTCGGCGGGCAGAGCCGCAGTGCGCGGATCGCCAGCGCCAGTAGGAAGAACGTCACCGAAAGGGTGAAGTAGCGGCCCAGGAAGGTGACGCCCGCCCAGGTGCCGCCGCCCATCAGCGCGACGAAGAGCAGCGAGTGGGTGGCGTGCCGGTGGCCGCCGGAGGCCCAGGCCACGAAGCGGCAGAGCGCCTTCGAGACCGGGCCGAGGAAGTTGGCGATCGAACCGTCGTGGTGGTCGAGGTCCGGCAGCAGCGCCGCGCCCGCGCACAGCACCGTGCCCATCAGTATGTCCGCCGGCTGCAGCGTGGTGTGCAGCAGCAGCGGGGGCAGGAACGGAGCCGAGGCCGCGTACAGCATCGCCCCGCTCACCGCATGTGAATGACCCATCATCGGACTGCCACGACCTCCCGTTGACTCACTCCGGGACGGCAACCCGGTTGAGCCGAACGGGTGAGCGCGGCCGAGGCTACCAGGGCGGACTGACGGTACGACGGATCCCGCACCGGCCGCCGCCGCGAGTCGACGAGAGGTCAGAGCGCGCAACCCTGGGTGTCCACCCTGGCGCTCGCACTCCCGCCCGCCGTCGCGTCCTCGCGCACCTCGGCCGAGGTCAGCACGTACCCGGTGTCGGCGCTGTCCAGGGACTTGGCGAAGACCACGCCGTACACCTGGCCGTCCGGGGTGAGCAGCGGGCCGCCGCTGTTGCCCTGGCGGACCAGCGAGCGGACCGAGTAGACGTCGCGCACCACCTGGCCGCGGTGGTAGATGTCCGGGCCGTTGGCCTGGATACGGCCGCGGATGCGGGCGGGCTGGACGTTGAAGGCCCCGTTCTCCGGGAAGCCCGCGACGATCGCGCTGTCGTTGGTCCGCGCCTCGCCCGCGAAGGTCAGCGGGGGCGCGTTCAGCTTGGGCACGTCCAGGACGGCGATGTCGCGCTGCCAGTCGTAGCGGACCACCGTGGCGTCGTAGAGCTGGCCGACGCCGCCGATCTGCACGGTCGGCTCGTCGACGCCGCCCACCACATGGGCGTTGGTCATCACCCGGTGCGGGGCGAAGACGAAGCCGCTGCCCTCCAGGGTCTTGCCGCAGGAGGTCGCGGTGCCGACCACCTTGACCAGGCTCTGCCGGGCCTTGGCCACCGCCGGGCTGTTGGCCAGCGCCGGGTCGGGGGTGTCGACCTGGGTGATCGGCTCGTGCTCGAAGGGGTTGAAGACCTGGGGGAAGCCGTTGCGGGCGAGCACCTTGGAGAAGTCGGAGAACCAGTTCGGCGCGTCGCCGGGCAGCGCGTCCTGGACGCCGCCGAGGATCGCCGAGGTCCGGACCTGCTTGGAGACCGTCGGCAGGGACGTCCCGGCCAGCGCGGAGCCGATCAGCCAGGCCACCAGCAGCATCGAGATCACGTTGACCACCGCACCGCCGGAGGCGTCCAGCAGCCGGGCCGGGCGGCGGTCGATGTGGCCGCGCAGCTTCCAGCCGAAGTGGGCGGTGACCGCCTGGCCGATCGCGGCGCAGACGATCACCACCACGACGGCCACCACCGAGGCGGTGGTGCCGGGGCTGAGGTGGTCGAGCAGCAGCGGCAGCAGCTGAACGGCCAGCAGGCCGCCGCCGAGGAAGCCGACGAGTGAGAGGACGCCCACCACGAAGCCCTGCCGGTAGCCCGAAACGGCGAATCCGACAGCGGCGAGGATCAGCAGCACATCCAGGACGTTCACCCCGACACCCTCCCACGCTTCGCGACCGTGTCGCGCCGACGGTGCGTCACGAGCTGCCGGCGTCGCCGCCCGGCAGGGCACGGGAGTGCTCGAGGTCACCCTGGACGAGCGCGAGCGCGTCGTCCGAGAGGTCGACGATCCGGGACGGGTCCCAGGGCAGCTCCAGCCCGCTGTGGTGCAGCACCCGGTCGATCACCCCGGCGGTGAACCCCCAGACCAGCCGCCCGGCGACCGCGAAGGCCGGACCGACGTGCCCGGACGGGTGCCGCAGCCGGACCCGGTTCGCCGGGTCGGCGAGGTCGGCGATCGTCACCCGGAACACCGCGCCGGTCTCGCCCTGGTCCACGGGGTGGACCGGCGACTCCTCGCGCCACCAGCCCAGCACCGGGGTCACCACGAAGCTGCTCACCGGGATGTACAGCCGGGGCAGCGCGGCGAAGACCTGCACCCCGGCCGGGTCCAGGCCGGTCTCCTCCCAGGCCTCGCGCAGCGCCGCCGCGATCGGGCCGGGACCGTCCGGGTCGCCGTCCTCCGGATCCAGCGCGCCGCCCGGGAAGGACGGCTGGCCGGCGTGCGAGCGCAGCGAGCGGGCCCGCTCGATCAGCAGCAGGTCCGGCCCGTCCGGGCCCTCGCCGAACAGCATCAGCACGGCCGCCGCCCGGCCGCCCTCGCGCGGCGGCAGGAAACGGCTCAGCTGCTCCGGCAGCACCCGCTCGGCCGCGTCCCGGACCGGCTCCAGCCAGCCCGGCAGGCCGCTCCGCTCGATGGCTCCCTTGATCACGCGTCCACCCCCAGGTCGGCGACCCGGCCCTGGTGGGCGGCCGCGTCGGCGCGGGCGGCGGCCTCGCCGGGGAAGTCCGACGGCGGCTTCAACCGCTGGCCGGGCTGACCGCCCATCTCGTACTTGAGCAGCTTGCGGGCCTTCTCCGGGTCCAGCTCGCCCTCCCCGTACGCGGGGCAGAGCGGGGCGATCGGGCAGGCCCCGCAGGCGGGCTTCTGGGAGTGGCAGATCCGGCGGCCGTGGAAGACCACGCGGTGCGAGAGCATCGTCCACTCCGACTTCGGGAAGATCTCGGCGACGGCCAGCTCGACCTTCACCGGATCCTCCTCGGTGGTCCAGCCGAACCGGCGGGCCAGCCGCCCGAAGTGGGTGTCCACGGTGATGCCGGGAACACCGAAGGCGTTGCCGAGCACCACGTTGGCGGTCTTGCGGCCGACGCCGGGCAGGGTCACCAGGTCGGCCAGCCGGCCGGGGACCTCGCCGCCGAACTCGTCGCGCAGCGCGGTGGAGAGGCCGATCAGCGCCTTCGCCTTGTTCCGGAAGAAGCCGGTGGGGCGGATGACCTCCTCCAGCTCCTCCGGGTTCGCCGCCGCCATGTCCTCGGGCGTCGGGTACTTCGCGAACAGCGCCGGGGTGGTCTGGTTCACCCGCAGGTCGGTGGTCTGCGCCGACAGCACGGTGGCCACCAGCAGCTGGAACGGGTTCTCGAAGTCCAGCTCCGGGTGGGCGTACGGGTACAGCTCCGCCAGCTCGCGATTGATCCGCCGGGCCCGCCGCACCATCGCCAGGTGCGACTCCGGTTTCCTCGGCTTCACGGGCGGCTTCGCGGCCGCCTTCGCAGTCGGCTTCGCAGTCGCCTTCACGTCCGGTTTCGCAGCCTGCTTCACGTCCGGCTTCACGTCCGGCTTCACGTCCGGCTTCACGTCCGGCTTCGCGGCCGACGTCACGGCCTGCTTCGCGGCCGGCTCGGTCGCGGTCTTCCGGGCCTTGCTCTCTGCCATGCACGAAGGCTACGCCGAGCGGCGGACCGCTCGGGACCGATCAAGGACGTAAAAAGGGCCTGCCGGGGCGGCTGTTGTGTAGTGGGGGCGGTCCGGCTGGTGGGAGAGCGGATGATCAGGGTCCTGTCGGCCGAGGACGTGACCATCGTGCGACAGGGGCTGGTCGCCCTGCTCGGGTACGAGGCCGACCTGGTGGTCGTCGCCGACGTCGAGCGCGGGGACGAAGTGGTGCCGGCCGCGCTGCGGACCGGGCCGGACGTCGCGGTGATCGACATCGATCTGCCCGGACCGGACGGGCTTCGCGCGGCGGCCGAGCTGCGCGAGCGGCTCCCGGCGTGCCGCACTCCTCGCCGGACAGCTGCGGCCCGCCGAACTGCGCCGGGCGCTGGCGGCCGGGGTGCCCGGCCTCCTCGGGAAGGACGTGCCGGCCGAGGAGTTGGCGGCCGCGACCCGACGGGGGGCCGCCGGGGAGCGGGTCGTCGACCCGGAACTCGCCGTGGCCGCGCCGGGGTGCGGGAGAACCCGCTGACGCCCCGTGAGGCCGAGGTTCTGCGGCCGGCGGCGCAGGGCGCGACCGTCACCCAGATCGCCGCCCGGTTGGTCCTCTCCACCGGCACCGCGCGCAACCACCTGGCGGCCGCGGTGGCCGAGCCCGGCGGGCGCAGCCGGGTTGGACGCGGTCCGGATCGCCGGGGAGCCGGGCGGGATCAACCGGCGGTGGTCCGGCCTGTGGCCGGCACCGAGGCGGCGAAGGAGCCGACCGCCGGCAGGAGGGCGATGCCCCGGGTGCCGCGGGCCATCGGATCCGGTCGGCGGGTGTTCACCGCAGCGAGCGGCCGATGGTGCCCTCAAGGGTGTTGAGCAGGCCCGCCAGGGCCTCGGCGAGGCGGTCCTGCTCGTCGGGGGTGAGCCCGGAGAGCAGGACGCGGTCGTAGGCGACGAGCTCCTGGACCAGGCCGTCGACCAGCTCCCGCCCGGCGTCGGTGAGCGAGAGGTGGGCGACCCGGCGGTCCCGTTCGTCGGTGCGGCGGCTGACCAGTCCGCGCTCCTCCAGCAGCCGCAGGCGCTTGGTGACGGCGGCACCGGAGGCGAAGCTCTCCCGGGCCAGCTGGGTGGGCGTCAGCTCGGCGTCAACCCGGCGCAGGGCGCCGAGGATGTCGAACTCGGCGCGGGTGAGCCCGGCCCGGGTGAGCGGGTCGGGGGTCTGCTGGAGGAGCGCGGCGCAGCGGTTGATCCGGCCGAGGACGGCGATCGGGCCGGTGTCCAGGCCCGGATAGGCGCGCTCCCACTGGCGCAGCACACCTGCGACGACGTCCTCCACGTGCGCTGCTCCCGTTCCGCGACCGACCGTCCGTCGATCCTAGGGTCTGGCGCCGCGCCGCTCCAGAAGGGCCGCCAGGAGGTGGTGGGCGTGCTGTTCGGCGTCGGCGGTGCGCTGGTGCGGGAGGGCTGGACGGCGCCACTCGCCGGTGGCGGCGTCGGCGGCCTCGCGCAGCTCCAGCAGGGCGGTGGCCAGTCCACTGCGGACCGCCGCGGCCTCGGAACCGACGGCCGCGTCGGCTGCGGCCACCCGGGCCTCGCGGGTGGCGGTCTCGGCTCCGGTCAGGGCGCGGGACAGCCGGGTGGCGGTGCGGCGGTTGGTGACCAGCAGACAGGCGGCGAGGCCGGTGAGCGCGCCCACGCAGGTGTCCAGCCACCGGTCGGCGACCAGGGTCCGGGCGGGCTGGAGGCCCGCGAACTCGGTCATCAGCAGGGCCATCGGGGTGACGAAGACGGTGGCCAGCCAGTAGCTGCGGGCGATCGTCGCCTCGGCGCCGAACTGGCACAGCAGCCCCAGCCCGATCATGGCCGGCTGTCCCGAGTGGGCGAGGGGCAGTACGGCGGTGAACACCGCCAGGCCGATCAGGTTGCCCAGCACCCGCTGCAGCGCGCGATGCCAGGAGAGCGTGCTGTTGGCCTGGAACACCGAGGCCGCGGTGACCACCGCCCAGTACGGACGGCCGACGCCGAACGCCAGCGAGAGCCACCCGGCGGCGGCACAACCGACCGCGACCCTCAGGCCGATCGGCAGCAGCGCGGAGCCGGGGCACAGGGCCTGGCGCAGCGAGGGGCGGGGGCCGGGGCGGTGGGCGCGCAGTTCGGCGGCCTCGGCCTCGGTGAGGTCGAGCAGCGGCAGCGGGCGGCCCCGGCGCAGGTCACGGGCCCAGGCCGTGTACCGCTCGGCGGCAGCGGCAGCGGATTCGGCGGCCGATTCGGTCGTCGATTCGGTCGTCGATTCGGTCACCGATTCGGCGGCCGGACCGGCGGGCGCGGCCAGGGCCGACTCCGCGTGGACGAGCAGCCGCTCGGGCGCGTCGCCGAGCGCGCGCCACCGGGCCGGGGAGGAGAGGGCGAGGCTCTGCCGGGCCGCGTCGACCGCGCCGACCAGGGCGGTGCGGGCGGCCGCGTCGGGGGTGCCGGGCGCGCTGCGGGCCAGCCGGGCGGCGGCCTCCAGCGCGCGGGCCGTGGCGATCCGCTCGGGCCCGTACGGGCGCAGCAGCGCGGGGGCCATCCCGACCAGCCAGGCGAGTGCGGCGCCGAGTGCGGTGAGCGCCAGGTGCGGCGGGGGGTCGGCGGGGCGCTGGGGGACGAAGGCGCAGCTGGCGCTGGTGAAGGTGATGATCAGGCTGCCGGGCGGGCCGATCCGGGCGGCGTCGCAGCCCAGCTTGTGCAGCGCGGCGAGCCCGGCCGCCACCGCGACCAGCACCACGGCGTCCCGGGTCAGTGCGGCGGCGGTGAGGGCGGCGGCGGTGCTGAGCACGGTGCCGAGCAGCACGCCGGCCAGGGTCCGGGCCCGGGCGCGGTAGGGCAGGCCGTGGCCGTACAGCGCGCCGAGGCCGCCGGCCGAGGTGTAGAGCGCGAGGTCGAGCCGGCCGAGGGCGAGCAGGGTGAGGTTGAGGACGCCGAGGGTCGCCACGGCGCTGAGCGCGGGTTTGTGCCAGATGTCCCCGGGCGGGCCGACCCGGAGTGCCTGTCGGAACTGGAGGGCTGTGGCCATGGAAAAAGATTAGCAGGTAATTTACCTGTGAATCATCTGCCATGACAGGTCGGGAAAAATATTTCTCCCCGGAGCGATGAGTTCTGCGACGAGCCCCGGTCTACCCCCATGACCGACTCGCCCGACAGAAGGAACACCCCATGAGCACCGTGATCTCCGCCGACGGCACCACCATCGCCTGCACCGTCACCGGCTCCGGCCCGGCCGTCGTGCTGGTCGACGGGGCGATCGGCCACCGCGCCTTCGACCCGGGCGTCGCGGTCGCCGAGCAGCTCTCCGCCCACCACACCGTGTGGGCCTACGACCGCCGCGGCCGCGGCGGCAGCGGGGACACCGCGCCGTTCGCCGTGGAGCGCGAGATCGAGGACCTGGCCGCCGTCATCGCGGCGGCCGGCGGCTCGGCGGCCGTCTTCGCCATCTCCTCCGGCGCCGCGCTCGCGCTGCGGGCCGCCGCCGCGGGCGTCGGGATGGCCCGACTGGCCGTCTACGAGCCGCCGTTCAGCACCGAGGAGGGGCAGGCCGAACGCTTCGTCGGGTACGTCACCGAGCTGGAGGCGGCGCTCGCCGAGGGACGGCGCGGGGACGCTGTCGCGGCCTTCCTGACCTTCGTGGGGCTGCCCGGGGAGATGCTGGAGGGCATGCGTTCCGCCCCGGTCTGGCCGGTGTTCGAGGCGGTCGCGCCGACCCTGGCGTACGACGCGGCGGCGCTCGGCGCACGGACCGGTGCGACCGTGCCGGTCGAGCTGCTGGCCACCGTCGCCGTGCCCACCCTGGTCCTGGACGGCGGCGCCAGCCCGGAGCTGCTGCGGGCCCCCGCCCGCGCGGTGGCCGGGGCGGTGCCGGGCGCCGAGTACCGGACGCTGGCCGACCAGACCCACGAGGTGGCGGCCGAGGCGCTGGTCCCGGAGCTGCTGAAGTTCTACGCCTGACGGACGCCCGCCCCGAGCCGCTGAACCCCCGTCCACCGCCGCGTCCTAGTCTTCCCACGGTCCGACCATCAGGGAAATCACCGAGGAAATCGAGGAAAGAGGAAGCATGGACGGGGACTTCAAGGACTTCGCGGACATTCCCACCACCACCCTGGCCGATGTCCTGGGCCGCGCCCAGGTCATGGACATCGGCCTGCGCCCGCTCTGGTCGGGCATGCCCCGGGTGGCCGGACCGGCCTTCACCGTGCAGTGCCCGCCCGGCGACAACCTGATGCTGCACGCGCGATCTACCGGGCCGAGCCCGGCTCGGTGATCGTGGTGGAGTCCGGCGACCTGGACCACGCGCTGGCCGGCGGCAACGTCTGCGCCGTGGCGCAGCGCCGGGGCGTCGCCGCCTTCGTGGCCGACGGCCTGATCCGGGACCTCGGCGAGGTGCGGGAGTTGGGCTTCCCGGTGGTCGCCCGGGGCGTCATCCCGATCCCGGGGGCGAAGAAGCAGCTGGGCACCCACGGCGCCCCGGTGCGCTGCGGCGGCGTGCTGGTGGTGGCCGGCGACATCGTGGTGGCCGACGAGGAGGGTGTCGTGGTGGTGCCCGCCACTGAGCGGGTGACGGCCCTGGAAGCGGCCCGGGTGAAGCTGGCCAAGGAGTCCGCCGAGACCCTGGACGACTGGCAGGCCGCCCACCACGCCCGGATCGAGCAGAGCCTGGCCGAGCTGGGCTTCACCGGTTGACGCCTCCCGGAACCGCCGGTACGACGCGCCGGCGCAGCGCGTCAGTACAGTCCGTTCAGCTCCCCGAAGCCGAGCGCCCCGTCGAGCTCCGTCAGCGTCCCGGCGCCGAGCAGTTCGACGGCGGCCCGGTGGGCCGTGGTGTACGCGGCCTGGGCGAGCCCGGTGCCGACGCTGACCCGCCGCACCCCGGTGGCGGCGAGTTCGGCGACACCCGGCCCGCCCGCCCCGGCCATCGCGTTCACCGGCAGCGGGGAGCGCCGGCACAGCTCGGTGAGGACGTCGAGGTCCAGCAGCCCGGGGACGAACAGGCCGTCGGCGCCCGCCTCGGCGTAGGCCTCGGCCCGGACCAGCACGTCGTCGAGCCCGCCCAGTCCGAACAGGAACACGTCGGTCCGGGCGTTGACCAGCAGTTCGGGCAGTCCGGCCGCCGCTGCCGCGGTACGGGCCGCGCGCAGCCGCCCGGCCTGCTCGGCCACCGGGAACAGCGGCCCGCCGACGGCCGTCGAGTCCTCCAGGTTGACCCCGGCCGCGCCGACGCCGACCAGTGCGGTGACGGTCGCGGCCACGTCGGCGGCCAGCGGCCCGTACCCTCCCTCGGCGTCGACGGTGACCGGCAGGTCCACCGCGGCGACGACCCGGCGGGCCGCCTCGACCGCCGCCGCCCGGTCCATCCGCTGGCCGTCGCCGTGGCCCAGCGACCAGGAGACGCCGCCGCTGGTGGTGGCGATCGCCCGGGCGCCGGCCGAGGCGATCACCGCGGCGCTGCCCGCATCCCAGGCGTTGGGCAGGACGAGCACGCCCTCCGCGACGAGCTCGCGCAGCCGCAGCGCCCGCTCGCGGGTCTCGGGGGTGGTGGACATATCGGGTCACCGGCTTTCGTACGGATCGGTGGGGACGCAGGCATCCTGCGCCCCGGCCGTAGGCCGCCACCAGTGATTAAGCTGGGGCCGAATCTTCCGAAGGGGGACCGCGGATGCGGACGGAACTCCAGTTCTCCACCCAGGACTTGGCGCTGACCCGGTTCGCCGTCAGCCCGATGCAGGAGGTGGTGACCAGCCTGCGGGCGCTCGCCTGCTCCCCCGTCCCGGCGCTGCACCGCCGCTGGGCCGGGCAGGTGCGCGCCCGGCTGGCCGCCGCCGGGCTGGACCGGGGCCGGCTGGCCGCGATGGTCCCGCCCGACGGCCACCTGCCCGACTTCCTCAACCCCGCCCCGGCGGGTTGCTCGACCACGCTCGCCGAGGAGCTGGCCGTGATCACCGCGACCGGCGCCGAGCAGGTCCGGGCCGATCTCGACGTCCTGGCCGCCGAGGCCGGCGGCCGGCTGCCCGCCGCACTGACGGCGCTGCACCGGGACCCGTCCGGCCAGCTGCCCCGGCTGGCGGCCGAGATCGAGGCGTACTGGGAGCTGGCGCTCGCCCCGTACTGGGCGCGGATCCGGGCGCTGCTGGCGGCGGACGTCTTCCACCGCTCCCGGCAGGCGGCCGAGCACGGCCCCGCGCGGATGCTGGACGACCTGCACGAAACGGTCCGCTGGGACGGCACCGCGCTGCGGCTGGAGCGGCGGCACTGCGCCGTCACCCGGCTGACCGCCGGGGCCGGCCTGCTGCTCGTGCCCTCGGCCTTCGCCTGGCCGCGGGTGCTCACCCGGGTGCTGCCGCCGGACCCGCCGCAGCTGGTCTACCCGGCGCGCGGTACGGCCGCGCTGTGGGAGGAGCGGCCCGGCTCGGCGGCGCGCACCGACGCACTGGCCGCCGTCCTCGGCCGGTCCCGGGCCCAGTTGCTGGCCGAGCTGGACTCCCCCGCCTCGACCACCGAACTGGCCCGCCGGACCGGACTGTCCCCGGCCGCCGTCTCCCAGCACCTCACCGCACTGCGCGCGGCGGGCCTGACCAGCGCCCACCGGGCCGGCCACACCGTCCTCTCGGCCCGTACGGGAGTGGGCGACTCCCTGTTCGACACCGACGGACAGTCGCTCGACCGGGCGACGCCCGCGGGGCGCCCCGCCCGATGACCCGCCGGTGCGAATGGCCCCGCACCGCACACCCGGACACACCCCCTCCTCATATGATCGGAGCGACATGCGCCATGCTTGGTGATGCAGAACACTGAACGGAACTTGCGCCGGACGGCCCACCCGCCGGACGGCCGAGAAGGAGGAAGCACGTGGACGACGTTCTGCGGCGCGCCGCACTCTTCGCGGCACTCGACGACGAACAGGCCGGCGAGCTGCGCGCTTCCATGACCGAGGTCACCCTCGCCCGTGGTGAGTCGCTGTTCCACGAGGGCGACCCGGGCGACCGGCTGTACGTCGTCGCCGAGGGCAAGGTGAAGCTGCACCGCGCCTCCCCGGACGGCCGCGAGAACATGCTGGCCGTGCTCGGCCCCAGCGAGATGATCGGCGAGCTGTCGCTGTTCGACCCGGGCCCGCGCACCGCCACCGCCAGCGCGCTGACCGAGGTCAAGCTGCTCGGCCTCGGCCACGGCGACCTGCAGCCCTGGCTGCACGCCCGCCCCGAGGTCTCCATCGCGCTGCTGCGGGCCATCGCCCGCCGACTGCGCCGGACCAACGACGTGATGTCCGACCTGGTCTTCTCGGACGTGCCCGGCCGCGTCGCCAAGGCCCTGCTGGACCTCTCCCGCCGCTTCGGCGTCCAGTCCGAGGAGGGCATCCACGTCGCCCACGACCTCACCCAGGAGGAGCTGGCCCAGCTGGTCGGCGCCTCCCGCGAGACCGTCAACAAGGCGCTCGCCGACTTCGCCGGCCGCGGCTGGCTGAAGCTGGAGGCGCGCGCGGTGGTCCTGCTCGACGTCGAGCGGCTGTCCCGCCGCTCGCGCTGACGCGCCGAGCACTCCGAGCGCTCCGAGCACCGCGAAGGGCCCGTCCGATCCGGACGGGCCCTTCGTCGTTCCCCGGCCCGGTCCCCACCAGGCCTCGGGCAGGAACGGTCCGGGCCCGGGATCAGTCCTGGTCCGGGATCAGCCCGTGCTCCTCCAGGTACTCCAGCTGGGCGCGCACCGACAGCTCGGCGGCCGGCCAGAGCGCCCGGTCGACGTCGGCGTAGACCCGGGCGACCACGTCGGCGGCCGTCCGGCAGCCCGCCTCGACCGCGGTCTCGACCTGGGCGAGCCGGGTGGCCCGGTGCGCCAGGTAGTAGTCCACGGCGCCGAGCGCGTCCGCGAGCACCGGCCCGTGGCCGGGCAGCACGGTGCGGACGCCGTGCGCGGAGGCCATGGTGTGCAGGTGGCGCAGCGAGTCCAGGTAGTCCCCGAGCCGGCCGTCGGGGTGGGCGACCATCGTGGTGCCGCGGCCGAGCACGGTGTCCCCGGTGAGGACCGCGCCGTCGTCCGGCAGGTGGAAGGTCAGCGAGTCCGAGGTGTGCCCCGGGGTGGCGACGACCCGCAGGTCGAGGCCGCCGACGTCCAGCCGCTGCCCGCCGACCAGGCCCTCCGCGCCCAGCCGGTGCGCCGGGTCCAGGGCCCGCACCTCGGTGCCGGTGAGCTCGGCGAAGCGGGCCGCGCCCTCGGAGTGGTCGGCGTGGCCGTGGGTCAGCAGGGTGAGTGCGATCCGCTTGCCGCGCTCCTCGGCGAGGTCGAGCACCCGGCGCAGGTGGCCCTCGTGCAGCGGGCCCGGGTCGATCACCACCGCGAGGTCCGAGCCCGGCTCGGAGAGCAGCCAGGTGTTGGTGCCGTCCAGCGTCATCGGCGACGGGTTCGGCGCCAGTACGCACAACGCCCGGGGGGTGGCCTCGCCGCCGACCACGGCGGCGGGGTCACCCGGCAGGAGCCCGCTCATGCGCACTCCTCGACGGTTCGCTCGCTCCGCTCGTTCACCGGCCGCCCTCGCCGTCGCGATGCAGGGCCCGCAGCGGCAGGGCCCGGACGAGCGCGCGCTGGGCGACCTCGACGAACGGGACCTGGCTGGTGCAGGCCGGGGAACGGGAGGGCAGTCGGCGGGCGGGCAGCTCGGGGGTGGTCCGGCGAGCCACGTCGTTGTGGTCCATCGGTCGTCGGTCCTTTCTGGTTCGTCTGATCGGCATCTCTTCAGCGGTGGTCATCGGTACCGGGCTCGGCGGCACCCGGCTCAGGAGCTCTCGGGGAACTCCCCGTCGATGGTCAGTTCGTCGTACCCGGGCCAGCGGACCGTCATCCGGTCACCGCGCACCTCGGCGCGGCCCAGTACCGGCTCCAGCGTCCGTCCGGCGGCCGCGGCCAGCGCCTCGGCGGCGGTCCGCACCGGCGACAGCTCGCGCAGCACCGTCACGGTCGGCGGCAGCATGCCGAACCGGCCCTCGTGGTAGCCCCGGACCGCCTCGACCGGCGTCAGCCAGGCGACCCGGTCGGCCTCGCCGACCTCCAGTGCCGCGCGCTGACCGACCGGCAGGGCGGCGACGAAGAACCAGGTGTCGTAGCGCCGCTCCTCGAACTCCGGGGTGATCCAGCGGGCCCAGCCGCCCAGCAGGTCGCTGCGCAGCACCAGGCCGTGGTCCCGCAGGAACTCGGCGAGGGACAGCTCGTGCGCCTCCAGCGCGGCCCGCTCCGCGGTCCAGTCACGCGGCGCGGCGACGCTGTGCGCGTCCGGGCCGGCCAGCAGCACGCCGGCCTCCTCGAAGGTCTCGCGCACGGCCGCGCACACCACCGCCCGCGCCGTCCGGGCGTCCACCCCGAGGCGGCGCGCCCACTCCTCGGGCGACGGCCCGGCCCAGCCCGGCTCGACCTCGGCGTCGCGCGGGTCCACCCCGCCGCCCGGGTAGGCGTACATCCCGGCCGCGAAGGCCATCGAGGTGCGACGGCGCAGCAGGTAGGCCTCCGGCCCGTCGGCGCCGTCGCGCAGCAGCACGACCGTCGCGGCGGGCCTGGGCACCGCGGGGGTGAGCAGGCCGGAGTCGACCGCCCGGATGCGGGCGGGCCAGCCGGGCGGCATCGGGAGCGTCGTTGCTCGATGGTCCATGCCCGGATGCTAAGCGCACGGAGGCGGGGTTGGACAGGCCCGACCCCGCCTCCGCGATCACACTCAGGCGTTCTTGACGCGCACCTGGAGCTCGACCTCGACCGGGGCGTCCAGCGGCAGCACCGCGACGCCGACGGCGCTGCGGGCGTGCACACCGGCGTCGCCCAGCACCTGGCCGAGCAGCTCGCTGACGCCGTTGATCACGGCGGGCTGGCCGTGGAAGTCGGGGGCGGAGGCGACGAACCCGACGACCTTCACGACCCGCTCGATCCGGTCCAGGTCACCGATCACGGACTTCACGGCGGCCAGGGCGTTCAGCGCGCAGGTCTGCGCGAGCTCCTTGGCCTCCTCCGGGGACACCTCGGCGCCGACCTTGCCGGTCGTCGGCAGCTTGCCGCCGACGACCGGCAGCTGGCCGGAGGTGAACACGAACTCGCCGGACTGCACGGCCGGCACGTACGCGGCGACCGGGGCGGCCACCGGCGGCAGGGTCAGACCCAGCTCGGCGAGCTTCGACTCGACCTGGCTCATGCGTTCTTCTCCCGCTTGAAGTAGGCCACCAGCTGCTCGGGGTTCGGGCCCGGCACGACCTGGACGAGCTCCCAGCCGTCCTCGCCGAAGTTGTCCAGGATCTGCTTGGTGGCGTGCACGAGCAGGGGCGCCGTCATGTATTCCCACTTGGTCATGGCCAGACTCTAGACGAGCCGTCCCGGCGATCGCCGCCGCCCGCCGACCGGCGTGTGAGGTGGGGCACAAAGGGGGCATGATTCAGTCCTGGCACCCCGGGTGCTCCGGGCATCGGCAGCGCTCCCTGGTTACCCTCGCGAGAGGGCACCCTCATGGAGGAAGGCCCCACCCGTGCGGGCCCCGGCAGGGGCGCCCCGCGGGAGGGGAGCCCGTAGGGACGGAGACGGACGGAGACGCAGCGTGGCACGCACCCCCGGCCAGGCGGCCCGGCGCGACCCCGACTGGGAGGGGGTCCGGCTGCACGTGGTCAGCGGCAAGGGCGGCACCGGGAAGACCACGCTGGCCGCCGCGCTGGCCCTGGCCCTGGCCGCCGACGGCGGACGGGTGCTGCTGATCGAGGTCGAGGGGCGGCAGGGCATCGCCGAGCTGTTCGGGATCGCCGCGCTCCCGTACGAGGAGCGCCGGATCGCCTCGGTCTCCCCCTCCCAGCTGGGGCTGCCGGCCGGGGAGGTGCCCGCGGGCGGGGCGCGCGCCGGTGAGGTGCTCGCGCTGGCGATCGACACCGAGCAGGCGCTGCTCGAGTACCTGGAGATGTTCTACAAGCTCGGCCGGGCCGGCAAGGCCCTGCAGAAGGTCGGCTTCGTCGACTTCGCCACCACCATCGCCCCCGGCGTGCGGGACGTGCTGCTCACCGGCAAGGCCTGCGAGGCGGCCCGCCGCAAGGGCCCGGACGGGCGGCGCCGGTACGACGCGGTGGTGATGGACGCCCCGCCGACCGGGCGGATCACCCGGTTCCTGAACGTCAACTCCGAGGTCGCCGGGCTGGCCCGGATCGGCCCGATACACACCCAGGCGCAGGCCGTGATGCGGGTGCTGAGGTCGCCGGAGACGGCCGTGCACCTGGTCACCCTGCTGGAGGAGATGCCGGTGCAGGAGACGGTCGACGGCATCGCGGAGCTGCGCGAGGCGAAGCTCCCGGTGGGCGGGGTGATGGTCAACATGGTCCGGCCGCCGGTGCTGGACGCGGCCGCGGTGGCCGCGGTGGACGGGGACCACCGCGAGGAGGTGGCGCTGGCCCTCGGCGAGGCCGGGCTGGGGGGCCGCTCACGCCGGACGGAGACGGTCCGGGCGGCGGTGGAGCCGCTGCTCGACCCGCTGCTGGAACAGGCCAGGGAGCACGCCGAGCGGGTCGAGCTGGAGCGCGAACAGCGCGCCGACCTGCAGCAGCTGCGGCTCCCGACGTACGAACTGCCGCTGCTGGGCGAGGGCGTGGACCTCGGCGGGCTGTACCGGCTGGCGGGCGAACTGAAGCGGCAGGGGGCGGCATGACCTCGACGAACAGCGGCATGGCCTCGGCGAACAGCGGCATGGCCTCGACCGGCAGCCGGCTCGCGGTGGACGGGCTGATCGACGACCCGGGAACCAGGATCATCGTCTGCTGCGGCTCCGGCGGCGTCGGCAAGACCACCACCGCCGCGGCGATCGGCCTGCGGGCCGCCGAGCGCGGCCGCAAGGTCGTGGTGCTGACCATCGACCCGGCCCGGCGGCTGGCCCAGTCGATGGGCCTGACCGAACTCGACAACACCCCCCGGGTGGTCAAGGGCGTCACCGGCAACGGCGAGCTGCAGGCCATGATGCTCGACATGAAGCGGACCTTCGACGAGGTCGTGCTGGCCCACGCCGAGCCCGAACGGGCCAGGGCGATCATGGAGAACCCGTTCTACCAGTCCCTGTCGGCCGGCTTCGCGGGCACGCAGGAGTACATGGCGATGGAGAAGCTCGGACAGCTGCGCGCCGCCGAGGAGTGGGACCTGATCGTCGTGGACACCCCGCCGTCCCGCTCGGCGCTGGACTTCCTGGACGCGCCCAACCGGCTCGGGTCCTTCCTGGACGGCCGGGTGATCCGGATCCTGACCGCGCCGGCCAAGGTCGGCGGTCGCAGCGCGATGCGGTTCCTCAACGCCGGGATGGGCCTGCTCACCGGCACCCTGGGCAAGATCTTCGGCGCCCAGCTGCTCACCGACGTGCAGACCTTCGTGAGCGCGACGGACTCGATGTTCGGCGGCTTCCGCGAGCGCGCCGACCGCACCTACCAGCTGCTCAAGGCGCCGGGCACGGCGTTCCTGGTGGTGGCGGCGCCCGAGCGGGACGCGCTGCGCGAGGCGGCCTACTTCGTGGACCGGCTCGCCGCGGACCGGATGCCACTGGCCGGGCTGGTACTCAACCGGGTGCACAGCACGGGCGCGCCGCAGCTCACCGCGGAGCGGGCGCTGGCTGCCGCCGAGGCCCTGGACGACAACGGCTCGGAGCACTCCTCGCCCGAGGCGGAGCTGCTCGCTGCCGGGCTGCTGCGGCTGCACGCCGAGCGGATGCAGATCATGGGGCGCGAGCGGCGCACCCGGGACCGCTTCGTCTCGGTGTACCCGGACGTGCCGATCGTGGAGGTGGCCGCGCTGCCGGGCGATGTGCACGACCTGGACGGGCTGCGGGCCATCGGGGAGCGGCTCAGCGGCGCGGCATGAGCACCCCCCGGGGGGCCGTGCCGACGGCGCACCGCCGCCGGGCTCAGCCTGCCTGGGCGTAGTCCGTCAGTATCACGCCGGTCGCGAGGGACTCCTCGTACTCGGTGCGGGCCGTCTCCAGCAGCCTGCGCCACGAGATGACCGTCGGGCGGCGGCGCAGCAGCGCCCGGCGCTCGCGCTCCGTCATCCCGCCCCACACCCCGAACTCCACCCGGTTGTCCAGCGCGTCCGCGAGGCACTCCGTACGGACGGGGCAGCCGCTGCACACCGCCTTCGCCCGGTTCTGTGCCGCCCCCTGGACGAACAGTTCGTCCGGATCACTCGTGCGGCAGGCGGCCTGCGCACTCCAGTCGTCAACCCAGCCCATGCCGGCGCCGTCCTCTCCCGATGATTCGAGGCTCCCCCACGGCGGCAACGGCATATTCACCGTTGCCAGTTGAGGACGTTACGGAAGATGGACAGCTTGCAACAGCCCCTTCGGGCTCAATCTCGAATGACCCGATCGGACTATGGGTATCGGTCATCTCACTCGTTGGAGTGATCGCAGGTCGCGAGCCTTGCCAACCCGCAGGCCCCCACTCTCGCCGCAGACGCCGTCACGGAGCGCAGTCGTTCACTCGAGCGCGGCAGGTCCCAGCCGCCCCAAAACCCGTGCGATACCGGGCAATTCGGGCAAGTCTCCGCACTCACAAGAGTGAATGATGTTGACGCACCGAAGCTGTCGCAAGCTTGTGACAAGCCTAGGCGAACACCTGCCCCCATGTGCGGGAATCGGGGACGTAGGGTTCTCCCCATGGCACCGAAGCGCCCACCGGCACCCCAGCCCCCAGGCAACCCCGGAGCTCCGCGCCGCAGGAGCAGCGGATCACCGATGGACCACGTCGGCAACGGCGTGAAGTTCCTGGGCGTCAGCGTGCTCTCCGGAGTCCTGCTGGCAGGCCTCGCCCTGCCGGCCGTCGGCGCCATGGGGCTGACCGCCAAGGACACGGCGGAGAGCTTCCAGAACATCCCCGACGACTTCAAGACCCCGCCGCTCACCCAGGCCACCCAGATCTTCGACGCCAAGGGCGGCCTGATCGCGAAGGTCTACGAGCGCGACCGCACGGTCCTCAGCGCCGACCAGATGTCGCCGTACATGCGCCACGCCCAGGTCGACATCGAGGACGCCCGCTTCTACGAGCACGGCGCCGTCGACCTCAAGGGCGTCCTGCGCGCGGTCGGCAAGAACGCGGAGAGCGGCACGGCCGCCCAGGGCGCCTCCACGCTGACCCAGCAGTACGTGAAGAACGTCAACGTGGAGAAGGCCGGTGACGACCAGGCCGCCGTCCTGGAGGCGCAGCGCAAGACCCTGGGCCGCAAGATCCAGGAGCTCAAGGTCGCCATCAAGCTGGAGGAGGACCTGACCAAGGATCAGATCCTCACCAACTACCTCAACATCACCTTCTACGGCCACCAGGCCTACGGGGTCGAGGCCGCGTCCCAGCGCTACTTCAGCAAGAGCAACAAGGACCTGACCATCGCCGAGGCCGCCACCCTCGCCGGCCTGGTCCAGAACCCGTCACAGTACGACCCGGTGCGCTACCCGGACAACACCATCAAGCGGCGCAACACGGTCATCGACAAGATGCTCGAGAACAAGCACATCACCGCCGACCAGGCGAAGGAGGCGAAGGCCGCCCCGCTGGGTCTGAAGTACAAGGACCCGCAGAACGGCTGCATCACCGCCCAGGCCGGCATGGGCTTCTTCTGCGACTACGTCCGCCACGTGGTCAAGCAGGACCCGGCCTTCGGCAAGACCGCCGACGACCGCAAGAAGCTGTGGGACACCGGTGGCCTGAACATCTACACCACGCTGGACCCGGACAAGCAGGCCGCCGCCCAGAACGCCGTCACCAAGAAGGTCAACGTGACCGACCAGGTGTCGGCCGCGGCGACCATGATGGAGCCCGGCACCGGCAAGATCCTGGCGATGGCCCAGACCCGCCCGTACGGCCTGGACCAGAACAAGAACCAGACCGTCGTCAACCTCAACGTCGACGCCTCGATGGGCGGCGGCAACGGCTTCCAGACCGGTTCGACCTTCAAGCCGATCCTCGCCGCGGCGGCGCTGGAGGCGGGCATGTCGAACACCCAGTCGTTCCCGTCCGAGAACAAGATCGACTACCCCCAGGTGTCGACCTGCAACGGCACCTGGAAGAACACCGACAAGCCCAAGGCCACGGTGAAGAACGAGTCGGCCGGCGAGGTCGGGCCGTACGAGCTCAAGCAGGCCATGGCGCTCTCGGTCAACACCTACTTCGTCGAGATGGAGCAGCAGGTCGGCCTCTGCGCGATGAAGCAGATGGCGAACAAGCTGGGCATCACCCAGTCCGCCAAGGGCGACGCCTTCCAGGAAGTGCCCTCGATGGTCCTCGGCACCCTGGAGCTCTCCCCGCTGACCATGGCGAACGTCTACGCGACCTTCGCCGCGCGCGGCAAGTACTGCACCCCGATCGCGATCAACAAGATCACCACGGTCGACGGCAAGGAACTCAAGGTCCCGCAGTCCCAGTGCAACCAGGTCTTCTCCGAGCAGACCGCGGACTCGCTCAACACCGTCCTGCTCAACGTGACCGAGAAGGGCACCGCGGCCGCCCTCGGTCTCGACGACGGCCGCAAGATCGCCGGTAAGACCGGTACCACCGACGAGAAGAAGGCCGCCTGGTTCGACGGCTACACCCCGTCGCTGGCCACCGCGGTCTGGCTCGGCGGCCCGGCCGGCGGCGTCAAGATGAAGAACATCAACATCGGCGGCAAGCACTTCGACGAGGTGTTCGGCGCCGACGGCCCCGGTCCGATCTGGCAGATGGCGATGAACCAGGCGCTCAAGGGCACGCCCCTGGAGCCCATCCAGACCACCAACATCCCGGACCCCCAGGCGACCACGCCCCCGCCGGCCGCTCCCCCGGCAGCCGACCCGAACGCCCAGCCGCCGCAGCAGCAGCCGGGTGCCCAGAACCCGCCGCCGGCCGGTCCGGGGAACGGGAACGGCCCCGGTGGGGTGATAGGAGGAGGGTTCACCCTCCCGCCGGGCATGATCGGCGGCGGGAACGGCAACGGGAACGGCAACGGCGGCAAGCACGGCGGCGGCAACGGCTGACCGGGGCTCTCCGGCTCTCCCGCCCGTACGAACGCCGAAGGGGCGCCTTCCGGATCTTCCGGAGGGCGCCCCTTCGGCGTTCGTCGTGCCGTGCGCCGTGCCGTGCGTCCCGCTCAGGCCAGCGCGGCCTTCACCGCCGCGGCCACCCGGCCGCCCTCGGCCAGTCCGTCGACCTTCGGCTTCACCAGCTTCATCACGGCGCCCATCGCCTGCGGCCCGCTCGCCCCGCTCTCGGCCACGGCGGCGGCCACGATCGCGGCCAGTTCCTCGTCCGACAGCTGCTTGGGCAGGTAACCCGCCAGCACCTCGCCCTCGGCGCGCTCCCGCGCGGCCTGGTCGACCCGGCCACCCTGGTCGAAGGCCTCGGCCGCCTCGCGGCGCTTCTTCGCCTCGCGGGTGATCACCTTGAGCACCTCGGCGTCGGACAGCTCGCGCTTCTCCTTGCCCGCCACCTCCTCGCTGGTGACGGCGGACAGCGTGAGCCGGATGGTGGACGAGCGCAGCTCGTCCCGGTCCTTGATGGCAGCCGTGAGGTCCTCCTGCAGCTGCTCCTTGAGCGTCGTCATGGCCACGAGTCTCCCACCTGCGCCGTTCGGTCGCTTGCCATTAAGCGCCGGGTGTCCCCTGGCCCGGCCTGTAACCACTTACCCTGGTTACATGACCGATCGAGACGGAGCGCCGGACCCCGAGCACCCCGCGCCCGGCCTGGTCCTCACCACTCCGGGCGGCAGCAGCTTCCTCTTCGACCCCGGTGCCCTCTGCCTCGAACTGCTCACCACCGGCGGCCCCGGCGACCTCTCCCGGTTCGAGGCCCTGCACCGTCCGTCCGACCTCACCGACTGGCTCCCCCGCTCCCGGCTGCGGCTGCCCGCCGGAGCCGTACGGATCACCGCCGAGCAGCTCACCGACGCCCGCACCCTGCGCGACGCCCTCTGGCGGCTGGCCACCGCCCGCGCCCACGGCACGACCGGCACCGTGGCCGACCACGCGGCCGACCACGCGGCCCTCAACCGGGCCGCCGCCCACCCGCCGCTCGTCCCGCAGATCGGCCCCGACGGCACCGCGGCCGCCCCGCTGCCCGCCGACGGGGCCCAGCTGGTCTCCACCCTCGCCCGGGACGCCATCGCCCTGCTCGCCGGCCCGTACGCGGACCGGATCCGGGAGTGCGGGGCACACAACTGCCGGCTGCTCTTCGTCGACACCTCGCGGCCCGGGCGGCGGCGCTGGTGCTCGATGGAGCGGTGCGGCAACCGCAACAAGGTCCGGGCCCTGCGCGCCCGCCGGGACTCCGAGGATTCCGCAGCGGGGACCGCGCCCACAGCAGGGGCCGTGCCCGTAGCGGGCCACCGGACGTTCACCAGCTGATCCACCGTCTGAGAGCATGGGCTGATGCGACCGCTGTACTCCGTTCCCCTCGGTGTCGCCGCCGCCGGCGCCGCCTGCCTCGCCTACTCCGTCGGGTACGAGGTGCGTGCCTTCCGGCTCCGCCGGATCGAGGTCCCCGTCCTGCCGCACGGCGCCAAGCCCGTCCGGATCCTGCAGGTGTCCGACATCCACATGGTGACCGGGCAGGGCAAGAAGCAGCGCTGGCTGAAGAGCCTGGCCGGCCTGCGCCCCGACCTGGTGGTCAACACCGGCGACAACCTCTCCGACCCGCTCGGCGTCCCGGCCACCCTCGACGCGCTCGGGCCGCTCATGGACTTCCCCGGCGTCTACGTCTTCGGGTCCAACGACTACTACGGCCCGGCCCGCAAGAACCCGGCCCGCTACCTCCAGGCCATGCGCAGCGGCGTCCACGGCATGAACAACCCCGACGGCACCGGCAACCGCGGCATCAGCGGGGCCGTCCACAACCCCTGGGAGAAGCTCCGCGACGGCTTCGACGCGGCCGGCTGGCTCGACCTGACCAACACCCGCGGCCGCCTCACCGTCAACGGCCTCGACATGGAGTTCACCGGCCTCGACGACCCCCACATCCGCCGCGACCGCTACGCCGAGGTCTCCGGCGGCCCCTCCGCCGACGCCGACCTCTCCCTCGCCGTCGTCCACGCGCCCTACCTGCGCGTCCTCGACGCCTTCACCGCCGACCGCTACCCCCTGATCCTGGCCGGCCACACCCACGGCGGCCAGCTCTGCATCCCCTTCTACGGCGCCCTGGTCACCAACTGCGACCTCGACACCCGCCGGGTCAAGGGCCTCTCCACCCACCAGGCCGGCGGCCACCGCTCCTACCTCCACGTCTCCGCCGGCTGCGGCACCAACCGCTACACCCCGGTCCGCTTCGCCTGCCCCCCGGAAGCCACCCTCCTCACCCTCACCCCCGCCCCCCGCTGACCCCGACCGGACGCCCGCCCGAAACCGGATTTCGTGTCTCGGCGAGCGTCCGGTAGAGTTCTACTCGTCGCGAAGGAGACGGAGCGACAAACAGAAAGACCGGGGTGTGGCGCAGCTTGGTAGCGCGCTTCGTTCGGGACGAAGAGGCCGTGGGTTCAAATCCCGCCACCCCGACCCAGTAGTTGCAGGTAAGGGCCCTGCCGGAGAAATCCGGTAGGGCCCTTCCTCGTTCTGCGTGACTAACTGAGTGACTAGGCCTCAGCGGTCTGCGAGCTTCGGTCATCCGCGACCGTGGCGCCCGCCTGGGTCACGCGTAAAACGTATCGGTGCGAAGGGGTGACGGGCTGGTGCGCTCAGGGGCCAAGCAAGTCTGAGGGCGAGGGCTTCCAGTCTGCGGGCAACTCGATCGGCACCAACTGCGTGGAGTCGAACGAGCGACGCGAGCGGGAAGGGTGAACCGGGCAGACCAGCTCATCGAACTCAAGGTTCGCTCGGATCTCATCCGGAACCGGCCCGCACCTGTGGTCGTCGCACATGCAAACCAGGCTATTGGCGACCACCCACACCCAGTCCTCCTCCGGCAGGAGGTCGGGGATGGTCGAGGACATGATGAGTTCGGTTCGTTTCGACATGGATTCGGCTCCTTCAAATCGGCCAGACCGCGTCCGGTCGCACCGGGCGCGACCCCGTTGTTCGTTCAGCCCGACACCATTTGCCGGGTCCAACGTGTGACGCTGGCGCGCGAGATGCCTGTGAGTTCCTCGATGCGCCGGTAAGGAACGCCGGCTGCGACAGCTTCCTGGACCAGCGGCCTGAGCGCGGAGTCCAGGTCTGCGAGTTCAGAGGCCAGCTCAATCCGCCGTCTACCTACTCCCGAGAGTTGCCGCACGGCGTGGGCGCGGAGGTCTTCTGGAGTGGCTTCTGTGGCCGCGGACGTGGCGCCTGGAGTCTCCGCCGGCGTCGCCGCCATCGGCCGACTCTGAACGGGCAATCGATTCTTCTTGCCTTTGCGTGCCGCCATGTTGAGAGTGTGTCAGGTCGTCACGGCCGTGACAATAGCCTTGCCTTAGAGACGGATTGTCTCGGGAGAGTAAAGCGGATCGGTGCAGGTGGGGGTGGGGGTGCTTGGTTTCAGGGGAACGTGGAGCATGTAGTGATGAGGGGGTGCGTAAAAACCTTCTCTACGGGTTCAAGGGCGCGCACGGCGCGCCAGCGCGCGGCCCTGCCGCTCGCCGTCGCTCCTGTCTGCGCCCCGCTTCGGCGGCGGCCGGCCGCGCACGTCGAGCGTGCGGCCGGGGATGTCGATGGTGAGTGAGCCCGCCGGGCGGACAGCTCGGGTCAGGGCATGGCTCCGCCGGGCCCTCCTCGGAGGGGACCGGGGGCAGGCGCACAGGTGCGGCTTCGACGGGGTGATCGTGGGTGGGTCGCGGGAGGCCCCCTCCTCGACCGGACACCCAAGGGCGTACCCGGAACCTCCTGGGGCCGGCGAAGCTGCCCGATCGAGGAGGGGACCACCCGCTCAGCCCGAGGAGTGGCCGCAGGCCGACGGAGAGGGCCAGGGTGAGCATCCGCGTGAGGCGTCTACAGATGTGACTGGAATCAGCCAACGTCTACGGCTACCGTGCGCGACTACCGCCGACAAGAACATCGCAACAACGCGCTGTAGGTCGTTCCAACGTACTGCAGGCTTTTTCTCGGTAGTCACTCAGCGCAACTGTTTCTCAGAGTCAATATCCGAGAGTCATCGCTTGCCCCTTTCAGCCCCCAGCCTGAGAGCTGAGCGCTGCTACGGTCGGCTGACCGGAAGGCGAAGCCCGCCACTGCCGCTGAGGCGGGAACCGAGTGCGGCAACGGCGGGCATGAGCACCTCTTGGAGGTACCACTGTGAGTCTGTCTCCAACCTCAGGGCCCCTGTCAAACAGGATTCCCCATATCTGGCCAGCAGCCGTGATTGTCATCGTGGTCGTGCTGCGAGCACCAACCGAAGTCCTGCCGACGGCTCTTTCTGCGGTGGCCGGAATCGTGGCGCTCCTGCTTGGCGAGCGGCGCCCAGCGACGAGGGCACAGGCCTCACATGGCTGAGTGTCTAACTGCGCTACAACGAGGGCGTACGTCGGCGGACGACCACGGACACTCGGGGATCGTTAGCGCAGGTCAGCGGCACAGATAGCCAAGGTCGCGCGGGTACCCAGGTTGCTTCGGGACGAAGAGGCCGTGGGTTCAAATCCCGCCACCCCGACCCAGTCCAGAGGGCCCATCGGAAAGATCCGATGGGCCCTCTGACGTTGTATCCGGAAGAATCCCCGCGCCCGGCAGCCCGTCACCCGATGGGCGAAGCGCCCGTTGTAGGGGGATGAGTTCCTTCGCCGCAAGGATTCACTTCCCGGCTCAATCGACGGGTATCAACAGGTTGCCTTGTTCAACCGCCTCGGCGTCTAGCTGTCGTCCACCATCGCACCCTCGATGAGGAGGGGTGACAGCAGATCTGCGATCACGATCCGCCGGCTCGTTCTCGCTATGCTGGAAGAAATGCTCCGGGTTCGGTGCGATCACCCTCGGCTCCTGTTGGCAGCCGCTCCTGACCTGATCGTGCGGGCTGGCGCCCGCCAGCTGCCCATCGCCTGGTTGCACAGCGACCAGCGGGAGCCAGCCGCCACGTCGTGGGACGACATCCGTGACAACGAGGTGCCGTCGTCGACTCGGAAAGCGGCCGATCGGCAACGTTCGCTAGGTGGCGTCACCCGGGCTGCCGGCTCACCTCGGCAGGTGGAACCACCATGGGTCGGCACGCGTTTCGCGATACGAATGTCGACCCCTGGTACATCGGTTCTTTGACGCTGAGAGGCCCGGAGCTTTGCCGAACGAAACATTCCCTACCCCGCCCGACGGCTTCGACGGATTCGGAGCCGTGCCTGGCATAGAAGTCGGAAGCATCTTCGTCAACCGACGGGCGCTTTCCGATGCCAAGGTGCACCGGCCGTTGCAGGCGGGCATTTGTGGCACGGTCAAGACCGGCGCCGAGTCCATCGTCGTCTCTGGCGGCTATGAAGACGACCGGGATCACGGCGACCTCATCGTCTACACGGGGCAGGGAGGCCGTGACCCCAATTCGGGCCAGCAGACCGGCCACCAGGAACTGATCCGCGGCAACGCCGCCCTGGTCACCAGCATGACCACCGGCCAGCCGGTGCGAGTCATCCGCGGAGCATCAGGAGATCCTGAGTACTCGCCCAAGACCGGCTACCGTTACGACGGGCTCTTTCGGGTGGAGCAGTCCTGGCACGAGAACGGCCAATCAGAGTTCCGGATCTGGCGCTACCGGCTGGAACGAATCGATGCTGCGGTAGCAACCGCAGCGCCGAAGTCGCTACCCCTGGAGCCGGTTGGCCAGGAGAAGCCGACGCGCATGGAATCAATGGTCCAACGGATCGTACGTAGCACCAAGGTTGCGAATTTCGTGAAGCAGACCCATGACTTCACCTGCCAGGTGTGCGGGATCCGACTTCAAACGCCGACGGGCGCATACGCCGAGGCGGCTCACATCCGAGGTCTGGGTGAGCCACACGGGGGCCCCGATGTCACCAGCAATGTGCTCTGCCTCTGTCCGAACCACCATGCGCTGTTCGACTTCGGCATGTTGACCATTAGGGACGACCTGATGGTTATCGACCACGCGGCTGGTAGCCCGATTGGGAAGCTGCGCGAGGCCACGGACCATCAGGTAGACCGAGAACATCTGGCCTATCACCGTGAACACTACTCGCCGGGGTGGAAGCACTCATCAGATGCTTCAGCAGACGATGGCGTCGACGGCGACGCCGAGGAGTAAATGGACCGGGGTCCTGCCAGCAAGGAATACGGCAGGACCCCGAGTGTCGGAGCTGCACCTCAGAGCACGGTAAGGAGGGCGGTGCGGGAGGTGATGCCGAGTTTGGGATAGGCCTTGTAGAGGTGGTGGGCGACGGTGCGGGGGCTGAGGAAGAGTTGGGCGGCGATGTCGCGGTTGGTGAGGCCCTGGGCGGCCAGGCGGGCGATCTGGAGTTCCTGAGGGGTGAGGGAGTTCAGGGGGGTGAGGGGGGCCTGGGGGGCGGGGGTGCCGGTGGCGGAGAGTTCGGTGCGGGCGCGGGTGGACCAGGGGTGGGCGGCGAGGCGGTCGAAGGTTTCCAGGGCGGCGGTGAGGTGGGGGCGGGCGTCGGTGCGGCGGCGGGTGCGGCGGAGCCATTCGCCGTAGAGGAGGGCGGTGCGGGCGTGTTCGAAGGGGCGGTGGGCGGTGGCGTGGAGGTCGAGGGCGGCGAGGTAGGCGGGTTCGGCGAGTTCGTCGGGGCCGAGCAGGGCCTGGCAGCGCAGCCGTAGGGCTTCGGCCCAGGGGCGGTCGGCGGCGGCGGTCCAGCGGGCGAAGCGTTCGTAGGGTTCGGCGGCGCGGTCCGGGGTGCCGAGGCGGACGGCGGCCTCGACCAGGTCGGGGACGGCCCGGGTGGCGCTGACGTGGTGGCGGTGCGGGCCGGTGGTGAGGGCGTGGAGGCGGTCGGCGGCGCCGGCGGCCCGGCCCTGGCCGAGGTCGTGCAGGGCGAGTGCCCACTGGGCCCAGGGGTGGCCGGCGGCGGGGGCGGCGGTCTGCGGGCCGGTGGTGGCGAGGGAGGTGGCGGCCAGGTCGGTGCAGCGGTCGGTGCGGCCGTCGAGGGCGGCCAGATAGGCGAGCAGTGCGCTGAGTTGGCTGACCCACTGGTGCTGGCCGGTGTCCTGGGCGAGGGCGAGCGCCTCGGTGGCGGTGAGTTCGGCGTCGGCGTGGCGGCCGTGGAAGAGTTCGGCCTCGGCGAGGAAGAACTGCAGGGTGGGCATCACCCCGAGGGCGCCCTTGGCGCGGGCCTCGGCGACCAGTTCGCCGCCGAGGTCGACGGTCTCCTCGTCGCGGCCGAGGATGAGGGTGGCGCCGCAGAGTTGGACCAGGTCGGCGGGGCTTTCGGCGCCGGCCCGGCGGGCGGCTTCGACGGCCTCGCGGGCGGCCGGAAGCGCGGCGGCGGGCCGGCCGAGGGCGGGGAGCACCGCAGCGGGCAGGTAGCGGGCGAGCGGGGCGACGGGGTCGTCGGCGGCCAGGGGGAGGGCGGCGAGCCGGTCGAGCACGTCGGCCACCGGCTCCTCCCCCGCGTACCAGGCGGCGTGGAAGGCCTGGAACAGCATCCGGGCGGCGTGGGCGGGCTCGATCGCGGCGCCGCCCTCGGTGTCGTCCGCAGCGCCGTCCGCAGCGCCGTCCGCAGCGCCGCCCGCCGTACCGTCCGCGGTGGAGTGGTCGACGGCGAGAGCGGCGTCGAGCAGCAGCCGGTAGGCCGTCGGGTACGAGCCGCGCCAGAAGTGCGCGGTGGCCCGGACGTGGTCCAGCAGGGCGTGGGCGAAGGGGCTGTCGGTACGGGCGGCGGCCTCGTCGGCGAGGGCTTCGGCCCGGGTCAACTCGCCTTCCTCGGTGGCGGCTTCGGCGGCCAGGACGAGGCGGCGGGTGGCGCCGTCGCGGTCGGGGGTGAGCCGGGCGGCCCGTTCGTAGGCGGCCGCGCCGCCGTGGCCGCCGCGCCGCCCGGTGCGGACGGCGGTGCGCTCCAGCGCGTCGGCGAGGGCGGCGTCGGGGGCGGTGGCGGCGAGGGCGAGGTGCCAGGTGCGCCGGTCGCCCTCGGGCAGGGCCTCGGCGATGGTGCGGTGGACCGTCAGCCGCTGGTGGTGCGGGGCTCGCTGGAGGATGGCGGAGCGCAGCAGCGGGTGGCGGAAGGCGATCCGGCGGTCGGGGGCGACGGTGACCAGGCCGGTTTCCTCGGCGGGGGTGAGGTGTTCGGCACCGATGCCGAGCGCGGCCGCGGCGGGCAGCACGACGTCGAGTTCGCCGCTCTCCTCGGCGGCGGCGACCAGCAGCAGGGTCTGGGTGGCCGGGGGCAGGCCGGTGACCTGGCCGTGGAAGGCGATCAGCAGCCGGCTGGTGAGCGGCAGCCCGGCCGCGGTGTGGGCCTGCGGGCCGCTGGCGACGGGGAGTTCGGTGAGCGCGAGCGGGTTCCCGGCGGCTTCGGCGAGCAGTCGGTCGCGGACGGCGGCGGGCAGGTCGGGGCCGGCCCGCTCGGTCAGCACCCGGGTGGCGTCGGCGTCGGCGAGGGCCGCCACCCGCAGTTCGGGCAGGCCGAGTCGGCGATCGAACGGGGCGGCGCCGCCCTCGGTGCGGGCGGCGAGAAGCAGGGCGACGCCTTCGGCCTGGAGGCGGCGGGCGGCCAGCAGCAGGGCGTCCAGGGAGGCCTTGTCGAGCCACTGCACGTCGTCGATCACGCACAACAGGGGCCGCTCGGCGGCCAGTTCGGCGAGCAGCCCCAGGGTGGCGAGGCCGACCAGCAGCCGGTCGGCGGCCCCGGCGGCCGGTGCCGTTCCCGGCTCGGCCGAGCCGTCGCCGAGCCCGAACGCCGTCTCCAGGGCCCGCCGTTGCGGCCCGGGCAGCACGTCCAGCCGGTCCAGGCCGGACGCCAGCAGCAGGCTGAGCCCGGCGAAGGGCAGTTCGGCCTCGTACTCGACGCCCGCCGCCCGGATCACCCGGAACGCCTTCCCGGCCCGTTCGACGGCGTCGTCCAGCAGGGCGGTCTTGCCGATCCCCGCCTCGCCGCGGAGCAGCAGCGCCCCGCTGCGCCCGTCCCGGGCCTGCGCCAACAGGTCGTCGACGGCGGCCTGTTCGTGTTCCCTCCCGTACAGCATGCCCCGACCCTACCGAGCCGGCCGCCGGTACCCGGGAGCAATACCTACGTAGGCACGTACGGATACGTGACGGATTCGCCCGCGGCCGCCCGTCCCTACCTTTGTGAGCAGCGGGAACGACCCGCCGACGACGCGGGAACGACCCGCCAACCACTGACCGGAACACGGGAGATGACCATGACCGAGATCACCGCCGCCACCCTCCAGCAGCTCGCCGAGCGCTACCTCGCGGTGTGGAACGAGACCGACCCGGCGGCCCGCCGCAAGCTGATCGACGAGGTGTGGGCCGAGGACGGCCGCTACACCGACCCGCTGGCCGCCGTCGTCGGCCGGGACGCGATCGACGCGCTGATCGGCGCAGCCCAGGCCCAGTTCCCGGGGCTGGAGTTCACCCTCGGCCCGGTGGACGCACACCACGACATCGCCCGGTTCACCTGGAACCTCGGCCCGGCGGGCGCCGAGCCGGTGGTGATCGGCTTCGACGTGCTGGCGGCCACCCCGGAGGGCCGGATCGCCACCGTGCACGGCTTCCTGGACCGCGTGCCGGGCGCCTGAGCAACCCGGACACCCCACCACAGGGGCGCCGCACCCCCACGGCGGCGCCCCCACCCCGGAGGAGAGCCCCACATGAGCACCGCCCTGGACACCCCACCGCCGACCGGAGCGGCGGCCCCGACGGAGCAGGCACCCGGCCCGACGGGACAGTCGCCCGCCCCGACGGAGCAGGCACCCGCCCCCAGGGGCCTGCTGCCGGTCGTCCTGACCGCCACCTTCATGACCGCCCTCGACACCTTCGTCGTCAACGTCGCCGTCCCCTCCGTCCAGGCCGACCTGGGCGCCGGCCCGGCGGTCGTCCAGTGGGTGATGGCCGGGTTCGGCCTGGCGATCGCCGTCGGCCTGGTCACCGCCGGACGGCTCGGCGACCGGTACGGCCGCCGCCGGGTGTTCGCGCTCGGCCTGGCGCTGTTCACCCTCGCCTCGGCGGCCTGCGGCCTGGCCCCCACCGCCACCGCGCTGGTCGGCGGCCGGGTCGCCCAGGGTCTGGCGGCCGCACTGATGGGCCCGCAGGTGCTGGCGATCCTGCGGACCGCGTTCAGTGGCCCCGCGCAGGCCCGGGCCTTCGCCCGGTACGGACTGACCATGGGCATCGGCGCGGTGTTCGGCCAGCTGATCGGCGGGCTGCTGATCCGCGCGGACCTGCTGGGCCTCGGCTGGCGCAGCTGCTTCCTGATCAACCTGCCGATCGGCCTGGCCGCCCTGGCCGCCGTCAGCCGCTGCCTGCCGGAGTCGCGCGCCCCGCAGCGGCCGGGCCTGGACCCGGTCGGGGTGCTGCTGGTGTCCGTCGCGCTGACCGCCCTGGTGCTGCCGCTGATCCAGGGCCCCGGGCTCCACTGGCCGCTGTGGACGGTGCTCTGCCTCGCCACCGCCGCCGTCCTGCTCGCCGTCTTCGCCGTCCACCAGCACCGGGCCACGACCGCCCAGGGCACTCCCCTGGTCGACACCCGGCTGTTCCGCAGCGGCGCCTTCCGCACCGGGCTGCTCGCCCAACTCGCCTTCTGGCTCGGCCAGGCCTCCTTCTTCCTCGTCCTCGCGTTGCACCTGCAGCTGGGCCGCGGGCTGGACGCGCTGGGCTCCGGGCTGGTGTTCACCGCTATCGGCCTCGGCTACCTGCTCACCTCGAACGCCACCCACCTGGTCACCGCCCGCCTCGGGGAGCGCCGCACGATCACCGTCGGCGGGCTGCTGATGGCCGTGGGGCTGGGCCTGCTCGCCCTCGCCGCGTACGACGCGGGGGACGCGAGCGTCTGGTGGCTGGCGCCCGGGCTGTTCGTCGACGGCTTCGGCATGGGCCTGGTCATCGCCCCGGTGACCACCGTCTCCCTGGCGGCCGTCGAGCCCGGGCTGGCCGGCGCGGCGGCCGGGGTGGTGGCCACCGTGCAGCAGGTCGGTGGAGCCGTCGGGATCGCGCTGATCGGCCTGGTCTACTACGGCGCCGGTGACCCGGCCGCCGCCTTCGGCCGCAGCGTGACGGCGCTGGCGGTGCTGGAGCTGGTGCTGGTGGGACTGGTCGGGCTGCTGCCGCGCCGTTCGTGAACGCCGTGACAGCCGCGGGCGGGTGGGGGTGAACCCCACCCGCCCGTTCCGTTCCGTCCCCCCGATCGGGTTGGATGGTCGGATGAGCGAGGAGAAGAGCGCCCTGCCGGCGTGGGAGCAGCGGTTCCGGGCGGCGCGCGTGTCACTGCCCGACTGGGCCGAGGACGCCCCCGACCGGGCGCTGTACGTGTCCAACGCGACCGGCACCTACGAGGTCTACGCCTGGGACCGGGCCACCGGCACCCACCGACGGGTCACCGACCGCCCGAACGGCACCACCGACGCCGAGCTGTCCCCGGACGGCGACTGGGTCTGGTGGTTCGACGACCACGACGGCGACGAGTTCGGCATCTGGCGCCGCCAGCCCTTCGCGGGCGGCCCGGACGAGGAGGCCGTGCCCGGCCTCGCCCCCTCCTACTCGGCCGGACTGGCCCTCGGCCGCGACGGCACGGTGGTCGTCGGCCGGTCCACCGACGAGGACGGCACCACCCTGCACCTGCGCCGCCCGGGCACGGCCGTGCCGGTCGAGATCTACCGGCACGAGGAGTACGGCGGCGTCGGCGACCTGAGCCACGACGCCACCCTGCTCGCCATCGACCACACCGAGCACGGCGACGCGATGCACTCCGCGATCCGGGTGCTCCGGCTCACCGGTGACGGGGTCGAGACCGTCGCCGAGCTGGACGAGGTGACCGGCCGGGACGAGCCGCGCGGCGTCGCCTGCCTGGGCTTCGCCCCGGTCGAGGGCGACACCCGGCTGCTGGTCGCCCACCAGCGCACCGGCCGCTGGGAGCCGATGATCTGGGACGTCGCCACCGGCGCCGAGACCGCCCTGCCGCTGCGCGACGAGCAGGGCCGCGAACTGCCCGGCGACGTCTCCGCGCAGTGGCGCCCGGGTGCCGCGGAGCTGCTGGTCGAGCACGAGTACGAGGCGCGCAGCGAGCTGTTCACCTACACGCTCGCGGACGGCCGGCTGACCAGGCTGGAGACCCCTCGCGGCACCGTCGGCGGCGCCACCGCCCGTCCGGACGGCACGGTGGAGTACCTGTGGTCCTCCGCCGCCGAGCCCTCCGCCGTCCGCTCCACCGCCGGGGCGGTCGTGCTGCGGGCGCCCGGCCCGGTGCCGCCCGGCTCCGTCCCGGTCGAGGACGTCTGGGTGGACGGGCCCGGCGGGCGGGTGCACGCCCTGGTGCAGCGTCCGCGCACGGCCGGCCCCGGCCCTTACCCCACCGTGTTCGAGATCCACGGCGGCCCCACCCACCACGACAGCGACTCCTTCGCGGCCGGCCCGGCCGCCTGGCTGGACCACGGCTTCGCGGTGGTCCGGGTCAACTACCGCGGCTCGACGGGCTACGGCCAGGCCTGGACCGACGCGCTGCACGAGCGGGTCGGTCTGATCGAGCTGGAGGACATCGCGGCCGTCCGGGAGTGGGCGCTCTCCAGCGGCCTGGCCGACCCGCGGCGGCTGGTGCTCACCGGCGGCAGCTGGGGCGGCTACCTGACCCTGCTCGGCCTGGGCGTGCAGCCCGACAGCTGGTCGCTGGGCGTCGCCGCCGTGCCGGTCGCGGACTACCACACCGCGTACGCCGACGAGATGGAGGCGCTCAAGTCGCTGGACCGCACGCTCTTCGGCGGCACCCCGGAGGAGGTCCCGGAGCGCTTCACCGCCTCCTCGCCGCTGACCTACGTCGAGCAGGTACGGGTGCCGGTGTACATCAGCGCCGGGGTCAACGACCCGCGCTGCCCGATCCGGCAGATCGACAACTACGTCGAGCGGCTGGAGCAGCTCGGCAAGACGCACGAGGTGTACCGGTTCGACGCCGGGCACGGCTCGCTGGTGGTGGAGGAGCGGATCAAGCAGCTGCGGCTGGAGATCGACTTCGTCCGGCGGCACCTCGGCGTTCCGGGCGGGAGCTCCGGAGGGGCCGGGTGAGACGCCTGCCTGCGTTCGCGGGGGCGGTGCTGGCCGGGGCGCTGGCGCTCAGTGGCTGCTCGGGCTCGCACGGCGACGAGGCGGACTGTCCGCCGCCGGTCGCTCCCCGGCCGGCGAGCCCGGCGGCGGGCACACCGACGGCCGCCGCCTCCACGGGTGCGGAGGAGGACACCGCCGAGCGCGGCGGGTCGCACGGGTCGAGCGGTTCGCACGGGTCCAGCGGTTCCAAGGGCTCGTCCGGCTCGAAGGGCTCGTCCGGCTCGAAGAGCGGCGGCACCGTCCACCACCACGTCGACCACCACGACTCGAACGACGTGGTCGGCGGCCACGGCCACTGCAGCGGTGGCTCCGCGCCGGTGAACGAGGACACCGGGGCGCCGTTCGGCGGCGGGGTGAACACGCCGGCCCCGTCGCAGTCCCCGACACCGACCGTGGTGCCGACGCCCGCCGCGCCCCCGGCCAAGCCACTGCCCAGTCCGACCGGCAAGCCGTCCAGATGAGCCGGTCGGTCGCGGCCGGTCGGTCGCGAGCCCGCCCATAGCCCGCCTGTCGCGAGCCCGCCTGTCGCGAGCCGGTCAGTCCAGGACCGGGTCCAGCCCCAGGGCCCGGTCCTGCTCGGCCTCCGCCTCCCGGCGCATCAGACGGAACCACATGAAGATCACGAAGCCCGCGAAGACGAACCACTCCAGGGTGTAGCCCAGGTTCTGGAACGCCCGCAGGGTGAGCCCGTCCCCGCCCTGCGGCTGCACGGTCGGGACCGCGGTCAGCCCGGCGGGCACCTGGTCGGCGGCCACCCAGCCGTCGTACCAGCCGTCGTACTCCAGCACGTTCAGCAGCGAGGCCCGGTTGATCATGCCGAGCTGCCCGGCGGGCAGGCCGCCCGCGACCGCGCCGTTGCTGCCGACCGACTCGTTGGCCTGCAGCCGCCCGGTGACGGTCACCTGCCCGGCGGGCGCGGCCTCGGCAGCGGAGGCGGAGCCGGAGCCGGACGGGGCACCGGGCGCCCAGCCCCGCACCACGGCGACGGCGTGTCCGTCGGCGGTGCGCAGGGGGGTGAGCACGTAGTAGCCCTGCTTGCCGTCCAGCACCCGGTTGGGAACGAGGAGTTGGTGCTCCGTGTCGAAGCTGCCGGTCACCGTGACGGGCTTGCCGACGGTCTCCGTGGTCACCTGCGGGGTGGCCTGGCCGAGCAGTGCGTCGATCGGCCGGGCATCACCCGAAGCTGTGAGGGACGCCTTGGTGTCCTGGTGGGTGGAGACGCGGTCCTCGAACCGGCCGAGCTGCCAGGAGCCCAGCCAGACGCACACCACCACGGCCGCCATCGCCAGGGCGGTGCCGCCCAGCCAGCGCGGAGTCAGGAGGAACCGGTACACACCCCCCACGGTAACCATTCCTCACACCTCTGCGGACCACAGGGTCCGTCGCCGCACGCCGGTCCGGCCCGGGCGGGCGCTCAGCCCGCCGCGGGGGCCCCGGTCGGCTGGGCCGCGGCGCCGCCGACCTGCTGCACGCCGCCCCGGTAGAGCGTCCCCCCGCAGCCGACCGGCAGCGAGGCCGTCGCGGCCTCCGGGCTGCCCGGCGCCGGGGTGTGGGCGATGGTGGCGGTGGCCTGCGCGGAGGTGGGGTTGCCGCTCGGGGTGGCCGTCGGGCTCGGCGCTGAGCTGGTGCCGGACGTGGGCGAGGAGCTGGCCTGCGGGTTGGCGCTCGGGGCGGCCGAGGCGCCGGAGGCCGGGGCGGCGCCGGAGGCGGCGGCGGGGGCCTGGGTGGTCAGGGAGGCCCGGTTGGCTCCGGTGCTCGGCGCGGTGGTGGCGCCGCCGGAGCCGCAGCCCTGGTCGGGGATCCACGCGAACGGCACCCGGTACCCCGCCTGCGGCGCGAGCACCGGCGGTTCGGTGTCCATCGCGGGCAGGCTGCCCGCCGGGTCGCCCGGGGCGTGGTCGGCGGTGCGGACCCGGCTGCGGTCGGTGCCGCTGACGCCGGTGACGGCCACCGCGCCGGGCCCGCCGAGTCGGCAGCTGTGTCCGGAGACGTTGTACACGGTGAAGGAGCCGTAGATCCGGCCCTGGGCGTCCGCGGGGCCGACCTGCGCGGCGCCCTGGCCGAGGTCCGTCCGGCCGCACAGCGGGAGGATCCCGCCGTCTGCGGTGCCGGTGGCCCCCGTCGGGATGGCGGGGCCGGGGTGGGTGGCGTCCGCGCCGGGACTGGGTGAGGCGGTGCCGGCGCCCGTCGCGGGGGCGGTGCCCCCGCCGCCGGAGCCGGGGTGCGCGCCGGTGCCGGTGGCCCCCCCGCCGACCGCGGCGCCGCTGGGGGCCGCCAGGGTCGCGCCGTTGACGGTCGTGGACCCGGGCCCGCCGGAGAGTCCGAGGTGGTCGCCCTCGTGGAGTACCGGCAGGGCGATCGCGACGGCCAGGGCCAGCGCCGCCGCACCGGTCCAGGCCCCGCGGCGGGCGGCCCGGCGCCGGGGTACGGCCTGCCGGATTCGGGGCAGGGCGCCGGCCCCGGGCTGGATCCCGGCGACGGCGTGCCGCATCAGCTCGCGCAGCGCCCGTTCCTCGGAGGACAGGCCGGGTACGTCGTCGTCCTCGGGCCGCTGCCGGGCGCCGTCAGCCATGTCCGGCCTCCATCTGGATCCGGAGGGCGGCGAGTCCGCGCGAGCCGTACGCCTTCACCGAACCGAGTGAGATGCCCAGGGCCTCGGCGACCTGCGCCTCCGTCATGTCCACGAAGTAACGCAGCACCAGAACCTCCCGCTGACGGCGTTGCAGACCCTTCAGCGCGGCCTTCAGCTGGTCGCGCTCCAAGGCATCGTAGGCACCTTCTTCTGCACTGGCCATGTCAGGCATGGGCTTCGGCAGCAGTCGCAGGCCGAGGATCCGGCGGCGCAGTGTGGAGCGCGACAGGTTGACCACCGTCTGCCGGAGGTAGGCCAGGGTCTTCTCGGGCTCGCGCACCCGGCGCCGGGCGGCGTGCACCCGGATGAAGGCCTCCTGCACGACGTCCTCGCAGGTGGAGAGGTCGTCCAGGAGCAGCGCGGCGAGCCGCAGCAGGGAGCGGTAGTGCGCCTGGTAGGTCGCGGTGAGCAGGTCCTCGCTGGTACCCGCGTCGGTACCGGCACCGGAGTCCGCCGCACCGGGTGCGGCCGCCGTCATCTGGTCTTCTTCCGGCCTACTCGAAAACCACGGGGCGCGCGACGGGAAGGTCACCACGGCCCTCGCCGAGATGCCCGTCCTTGCCCCCACCACCACGTTCGCCACGCCCGTTGGACACTCGATCCCCTGTCATGGTTGCCCAGCCCGGGGCCCATTCTTCCGCATCGGCCGAAGAGGCCTCCAGGGGATTCCCACGGGATTCCGGACGGATTGTGTCGAGGAGCGGACACAGGTCCGGACATCCTCGGGCACAAAGGGCCCGCCGAACCGGTCCGGTGACGGTTCCTAGGATCCCTCGGGGCTGCCTGCGCTCAGCTCGCCGGCCACCAGCTCGGCGATCTGCAGCAGGTTGAGCGCGGCCCCCTTGCGCAGGTTGTCGCCGCAGAGGAAGAGGTCGAGCGCGTCCGGCTCGTCCAGCGCCCGGCGCACCCGCCCGGCCCAGACCGGGTCGGTGCCGACCACGTCGTTCGGAGTGGGGAACTCCCCGGCCGCCGGGTCGTCGTAGAGGACCACGCCGGGTGTCTCGCGCAGGATGTCCTGGGCGTGCTCCTGGCTGACCTCGCGCTCGAAGCGGGCGTGCACAGCCAGTGCGTGGGTGCGGACGACCGGGATGCGCACGCAGGTCGCGGAGACCCGCAGGGCGGGCAGGCCGAGGATCTTGCGGGCCTCGTCGCGCAGGCCCAGCTCCTGGGCGGACCAGCCGCCCTCGCACAGGCCGCCGGTCCAGGGCACGGCGTTGAGGGCGAGCGGGGCGGCGAACGGCCCCTCGTCGGCGATCACCGCGCGCAGGTCGCCGGTCTGCCGGCCGACCTCGGTGCCGGCCACCAGGGCCGTCTGCTCGCGCAGCGCCGCCATGCCTTCCCGGCCCTCGCCGCTGGCGGCCTGGTAGGTGGCGACCACGAGCTGTTCCAGCCCGTACTCGGCGTGCAGCGCGCCGACCGCCGCGACCAGCGCGAGCGTGGTGCCGGCCGGGCTGGCCACGATGCCGCGCGGACGGATCCGCAGCGCGGCCGCGTTGACCTCGGGGACGACCAGCGGCACGTCCCCGGCGGTGCGGAAGGCGGCCGAGTCGTCGACCACCACGATGCCCTTGGCCGCCGCGATCGGCGCCCACTGGGCGGAGACCGCGTCGGGGACGGCGAACACGGCGACGTCGATGCCCGCGAAGGCCTCCTCGGCCAGCGGGACGACCTCGACCGGCTCCCCGCGCACCACCGGCGTACGGCCGACCGAACGCGGGGAGGCGACGAGTCGGACCTCGCCCCAGATGTCCTGACGGAGCGAGAGCAGGCCGAGCAGGACCTCGCCGACCGCGCCGGTGGCGCCGACGACGGCGAGGTTGGGCCGCCGGGTCACTTCCGGGAGCCCCTGCCCGGCTGCCGGGTCATCGCCCGGTGCCGCCGTAGACGACGGCCTCGTCGCTCTCGCTGTCCAGGCCGAAGGCGCTGTGCACGGCGCGGACCGCCTCCGGCACGTCGTCGGCGCGGGTGACCACCGAGATGCGGATCTCCGAGGTGGAGATCAGCTCGATGTTGACGCCCGCGGCGGACAGCGCCTCGAAGAAGGTGGCGGTGACGCCCGGGTTGGACCGCATGCCCGCGCCGACCAGCGAGATCTTGCCGATCGCGTCGTCGTAGCGCAGCGACTCGTAGCCGATGCCCTCCTTGACCCGGCCGAGCGCGTCGATGGCCTTCTGGCCCTCGGTCTTCGGCAGGGTGAAGGAGATGTCGGTCAGGCCGGTCGACGCGGCGGAGACGTTCTGCACCACCATGTCGATGTTGACCTCGGCGTCGGCGATGGCGCGGAAGATGCGCGCCGCCTCGCCCGGCTTGTCGGGCACGCCGACGACCGTGACCTTGGCCTCGGAGGTGTCGTGGGCGACTCCGGAGATGATGGCCTGCTCCATCTCGCCCCCTTCGGGCTTGTTCGGGTTGTCGTTGCTGACGATCGTCCCGGGAAGACCCGAGAAGGACGAGCGTACGTGAATCGGGATGTTGTAGCGGCGGGCGTACTCCACACAGCGGTCGAGCAGCACCTTGGACCCGGACGAGGCCAGCTCCAGCATGTCCTCGTACGCGATCCAGTCGATCTTGCGCGCCTTCTTCACCACGCGCGGGTCGGCGGTGAACACGCCGTCCACGTCGGTGTAGATCTCGCAGACCTCGGCCTTGAGCGCGGCGGCCAGCGCGACGGCGGTGGTGTCCGAGCCGCCGCGGCCCAGGGTGGTGATGTCCTTGCTGCTCTGGGACACGCCCTGGAAGCCGGCCACGATCGCGATGTTGCCCTCGTCCAGGGCGGTGCGGATGCGACCCGGCGTGACGTCGATGATGCGCGCCTTGTTGTGGACGGAGTCGGTGATGACACCGGCCTGGCTGCCCGTGAAGGACTGGGCCTCGTGACCCAGGGATTTGATCGCCATGGCCAGCAGCGCCATGGAGATGCGCTCTCCAGCGGTCAGCAGCATGTCGAACTCACGGCCGGCAGGGAGCGGTGACACCTGCTCCGCGAGTTCGATGAGCTCGTCCGTCGTGTCGCCCATCGCGGACACCACGACGACGACCTCATGGCCGGCCTTCTTGGCGTCAACGATTCGGCGGGCAACGCGCTTGATGCCCTCGGCATCCGCAACGGATGAGCCGCCGTACTTCTGCACGACAAGGCCCACGTGCGCTCCTCGACTAGTGTCGTTTTCCGGGGGCGCCTGGCCCCCGTACCCCCCGGTGGAAAGGGGGGTGCGGTCCGCGCCAGTCTACCGAGCAGGGGTGGCCCGACCGGCGCTTTCCATATGATGAGACGGCGGTTTCGGCAGGTGGGCGGCGATCCGGGCGGGGCCACCGGCAGGTCTGCGGGGCATTCGGCGCCGCTCCGCAGAATCCCCGGACGAATGCCCGCCGCCACGGTCGGATTTCTTTTCCGGACGGATTGCTGAGGCATTCGTCACAATCGGCCTCCGCACCGGTGCCGGCCCGCGGCGGATTACCGGCCGAGACCGAGTTCCGCCGCCATCAGGTCGCCCGCCTGCTGCTCCAGCTGCTCGTCGGTGAGCCCGTCGTCGTCGGTGTCCGCGCCGTCCGGCGCCGCACCGATCGGGCTGTCCAGCCGGACGTGGGCTATCAGCGACTGCAGCGCCCGCAGCACCGCCGTGCAGGTCGTGCCCCAGTTGGAGAGGTACGAGAACTGCCACCACCACAGCGCCTCGCTGACCCGGCCCTCGCGGTAGTGGGTCAGACCGTGCTGGAGCTCGCTGACCACACCGGCCAGGTCGTCCGAGATCCGGAAGGCGTTCGGCTTCTCCGGCGGACCGTACGGGTCGAAGACCTCGTGGTAGACGTCGATCGGCGCGAGCAGCTCGGCGAGGCGCTCGCGCAGCTGCTCGCCGTCCGGCTCCGGTCCGGCATCGGGCTCGAAGCGGTCCTCCGGGACGACGTCCTCGATGGCGCCCAGCCGGCCGCCCGCCAGCAGCAGCTGCGAGACCTCCAGGAGCAGCAGCGAGACCGCGCTGCCCGGTTCGTCGCCCTTGGCGACCTCGGTGACGGCGAGCACGAAACTCTCCACCGAGTCGGCGATCTGCACGGCGAAGTCGTCCGGCTCGGAGCCGTGGCCGTGGATGTGCGGGCCGTGGGTGTGCGGGGCTTGGGCCTCCGGCTCCGGGTGGGGCTGCGGGCCGTGGGGCTGCTGGTTGATCGTCCGGTCAGACATCGAGCAGTCGTCTCCCTTCGAAGGCGCGGCCGAGGGTGACCTCGTCCGCGTACTCCAGGTCCCCGCCGACGGGCAGGCCGCTCGCCAGGCGGGTCACCTTCAGGCCCATCGGCTTGCAGAGCCGGGCCAGATAGGTGGCGGTCGCCTCCCCCTCCAGGTTGGGGTCGGTGGCCAGGATCAGCTCGGTGACCGTACCGTCCGCGAGGCGCGCGAGCAGCTCGCGAATGCGCAGGTCGTCCGGGCCGACGCCCTCGATGGGGCTGATCGCGCCGCCCAGCACGTGGTAGCGGCCGCGGAACTCACGGGTGCGCTCGATGGCGACGACGTCCTTGGGCTCCTCGACCACGCAGATGACCGCGAGGTCGCGGCGCGGGTCCAGGCAGACCCGGCACTGCTCGGCCTCCGCGACGTTGCCGCAGACCACGCAGAAGCGGACCTTGTCCTTGACCTCCAGCAGCGCGTGCGCGAGGCGGCGCACGTCGACCGGGTCGGCCTGCAGCACGTGGAAGGCGATCCGCTGGGCGCTCTTGGGCCCGACGCCGGGCAGCCTGCCCAGTTCGTCGATCAGGTCCTGAACCACGCCCTCGTACAACGTCGCGCCTTCCCTCGGATGGTCGGTCTGCTCCTGGCCGGAGGTCCTCCTGCCGGAGGTGCTCCGGTGCCATCATCCAACGAATCGGGCGCCGGACACACCGGCCGACGCCCGACTCCCACAGAAATCACATGAGGGACGTCCGGGAACGGACGCCCCGGAACGCTAGAAGGGCAGGCCCGGGATGCCGCCGCCCATGCCCTGGGTGAGCGGGCCCATCCGCTCGGCCTGCATCTTCTGGGCCGCCTGGGTGGCGTCCCGGACGGCCGCCAGGATCAGGTCGGCCAGGGTCTCGGTGTCCTCCGGGTCCACGGCGGCCGGAGCGATGGTCAGCGCCACCAGCTCGCCCGAACCCGTCACCGTCGCCTCGACCAGGCCACCGCCGGCCGTACCGTTCACCTTCGCCTCGGCCAGCTCCTGCTGGGCCTTCGCGAGCTCCTGCTGCATCTTCTGCGCCTGCTTGAGCAGCTGCTGCATGTTGGGCTGACCACCACCGGGGAACACGGCTCACTCCTTGCTGTCACGCGGTTCTTCGTCCGTCACCGCCGAGCCTACGGGCCCGGGGCCGCCCGTGGGGACCGCTCCCGGGGCTCCCCGGGCTCCCCGGAGTCCCCAGGAGGGCCCTGGAGTCTCCCCGGAAGGGCGTCCCCGGGGCCCTGGGAGGTCCGCTCAGTTGCCCCGGTGGTGGATCTCCTCCAGCACCGTGGCGCCCAGCTCGCGGATGATCAGCTCCTGGCCGGAGAACGCCTCCTCGTTGAGGTCCGGGTCGTCCTCCTCCGGGATGTCGTCCTCCGGAGCCACCGACTGCACCGGGCGGGCCGGGGGCGCCGGCGCGGCCGACGGCGGGGCCTGCACCGGCGCGGGGGCCGGGGCCGACGGCTGGGGCTGCGGCCGGACCGGGGCGGGCGCCTGCACCTGCGGCTGCACCGGGGCGGGGGCGGCCATCGGCGGCGCGGCGGCTGCCGGACGGGCCGGGGCCCCCCAGCCACCGCCGGCCGCGGCGGTCGCGGTCGGGGCGGTCGCGGTCAGGGCGGTGCCGCCACCACCGCCTCCGCCTCCGGACGGGTCGACGATGCACTCGATCCGCCAGTCCACGCCCAGCGCGTCGGACAGCGCCTGGCGCAGCACGTCGTCGCTGTTGCTGCCGACGAAGCTGTCCCGGGCGCCCGCGTTGATGAACGAGACCTGGAGCGTGCTGCCGTCGAACCCGGCCACCTGGCCGTTCTGGCTGAGCAGGATCCAGGTGAAGCGGCGGCGGTTCTTCACCGCCTCCAGGATCTGCGGCCACAGCTGCCGGACCTGCGCCGCACCCTGCTGGGCGGCGGCGGACGGCTGGCCGCCGGGGGCGGCGACGGGGGCCTGCTGGACCGGGGGCGGGGTGGGCGCGGGCTGCGGGGCCGCCTGCGGCTGCTGCGGTGCGGGCGGGGCAGCGGGGGCGGCCGGGACCGGTGCGCCACCGGCGGGCGGGAAGCTGCGCGGGATCGGCCAGGCGCCCGGGGCGGGCCCGGCGGGAGCCGGGGGCGGGGGCGGAGTCGCCTGAGCGGGGGCGGGTGCGGGGGCCACGGGGGCGGCGGCGGGGGCGGAGGCGGAGGCGGGGGCCGAGGGCACGCTCACCGGCACCTCCACCGACGGGGCAGTCGGCGCGGCGGCCATCGGAGCCATCCCGGCCGGCGCGGCGAGGCCGCCCGCGGCCGCCCGGCGCTCCAGCTTGTCCAGGCGCGCCTGGAGCGACAGCTCGTCGCTGTACGCGCCCGGCAGCATCACCCGGGCGCAGATCAGCTCCAGCTGGAGCCGCGGCGCCGCGTTGCCGCGCATCTCGGTCAGCCCGGTGTTGACGATGTCGGCCGCCCGGCTCAGCTCGGCCGCGCCGAACGCGTCCGCCTGCGCCTGCATCACGGCGATCCGGTCCGCCGGGGCGTCGATCAGCCCCTTCTCCCCCGCGTCCGGCACGGTGGCGAGGATCACCAGGTCGCGCAGCCGCTCCAGCAGGTCGGTGACGAAGCGGCGCGGATCGTGCCCGCCCTCGACCACCCGGTCGATCACCTGGAAGACCGTCGCCCCGTCGTGCCCGGCGAAGGCGTCCACCACCTCGTCCAGCAGCGCGGAGTCGGTGTACCCCAGCAGCGCGGTCGCCATCTGGTACGTGACGCCGCCCTCGCCGGCGCCGGCCAGCAGCTGGTCCATGACCGACATCGAGTCACGCACCGAGCCCGCGCCGGCCCGTACCACCAGCGGGAACACCGTGTCCTCGACCTGGATGCCCTCGCGGCCGCAGACCTCCGCCAGGTAGTCGCGCAGCGTGCCGGGCGGCACCAGCCGGAACGGGTAGTGGTGGGTACGGGACCGGATCGTCCCGATCACCTTCTCCGGCTCGGTGGTCGCGAAGATGAACTTGAGGTGCTCCGGCGGCTCCTCGACCACCTTGAGCAGTGCGTTGAAGCCGGCCGAGGTCACCATGTGCGCCTCGTCCAGGATGAAGATCTTGTACCGGCTGTGCACCGGCGCGAAGAAGGCCCGCTCGCGCAGCTCGCGCGCGTCGTCCACACCACCGTGCGAGGCGGCGTCGATCTCGATCACGTCGATCGAGCCGGGCCCGCCGGTCGCGAGGTCCCGACAGGACTGGCACTCCCCGCAGGGCGTCGGCGTCGGCCCCTGTTCACAGTTCAGACAACGGGCCAGGATGCGCGCACTCGTCGTCTTGCCACAGCCGCGCGGCCCGCTGAACAGGTACGCGTGGTTGACCCTGTTGTTGCGCAGGGCCTGCTGGAGCGGAGCGGTCACGTGCTCCTGCCCGATGACCTCCGCGAAGGTCTCGGGGCGGTAGCGGCGGTACAGGGCTAGGGACACACCACCGACGATATCGGGACGGGCCGACAAACGCGTCGCCCCTTCACCCCGGCCCCCGCCCGGAACGCCCCGGGAACGCAAAGACCCCCCGTGCACCCGCCAGAGCCCTCCTACCCTTGCTGCCTTCCGGCCCTGGGGGGGTTCAGAGAGATGACGCCGCACGAGGGGCTGACCCCCACACTACCGGATCCCGGCCCCGACGATCCACAGGCCACCCCCACCCTCCTGCCTGCGGGATAGCTGGTCGCGAGCACCCCGAAACATGTACTAAGCTCTCCCACGGAGGATTCGCCTAGAGGCCTAGGGCGCACGCTTGGAAAGCGTGTTGGGGGCAACCCCTCACGAGTTCGAATCTCGTATCCTCCGCCATGGCTGACCAGCCATAACGAAGGCCCCGACCGCTCAGCGGTCGGGGCCTTCGTCGTTGCGTGGTTGCAGTTTTGGTTGCAGTTGCCAGGATCCGCCAGGAACGGCTGACTGCTCGACCGCATCCGACGGTCGGACTCTCTGACCGAGCCATCGCATTCGCCCCCGCTGGGCACTGCTGCTCTGGCAGGGTGCTCTTCATGGCTGTGTCCGACAAGACCCGCAAGATCATCTGGTGTGAAGCAGGCGGCCGGTGCGCAATCTGCCGGGTCCAGGTCGTCACACCCGGAACTGACTGCGACGACCCCTCGGTCTTCGGCGAGGAGGCCCACATAGTTGCCCGCTCGAAGGGCGGGCCGCGAGCTGGCGGGCTAGACGAAGCGTCTATCCACAGCCATACGAACCTGGTCCTGTTGTGCAACAGGCATCACAAGCAAATCGATGACCAACCAGGTCACTTCACGGTGGAGCGGCTACGCGAGATCAAGGCCAAGCATGCCGCGTGGACGCGCTCGCTCGGCGAGGCCACGCCAGGCCGGCTGAGGCTGGTACCCGACCCGGCGTTTCCGCAGCCTCGGGTCCTGAAGCTGATCACGCGTGGGAACCCGCTGTGGAACATGATCAAGCCCAGCGTGACCTTCGAATATGCGCTGCCGGATCACCTCCCCGAAGAGGACGAAGACCTCATCCTGGAGTTCCTGGGCCTGGTGCAGGACTACTGCGACATTGCGTCCGAGCTGCACAGCGTGCGTGAGAATCGCGAGGCCGAGAAGGACTTGCAGAGCTACCTGAGCCAGCTCGCCGAGCGCAACTTCCTAGTGGGCGCCTTCGTGCGCCACATGCTCCTGACCGATAACTCCGATCAGGAGGGCACGCCATGGCCCATGCTCCGCGTCGAGGTCCAGCCAGCTTCAGACGCCACGATCACGGACGAGAACGGCAAGCCCTATCCCAACAAGCAGCCGAACGCGGGAGCACCTGACGAGGAGCAGAGCGCATGACTGAGCGGACAATCTACCTCGACCCCGATCGACACGACCCCAGTTCTCGGAGGATCAATGTCCGAGCCCACCGTTGGTACGCCACGGTCGAGCTCGACCGCGATGGGTATGTCGATGCATTGACCCGGCGGGGAGACTCCCCAGATCTACCCACCGCCTATACGGAGGCCGTCACCAGGGCGCAGAACACGTCTATCGATCGAATCTGGTACGACGGGTACCCGGGCAGCTTCTCGTGGGGCAGCGGACCGTGCTGGATCACTCTGCCCGCTCCCCTTACCCAAGTCAGAGCCGCAATCGAAGCGCTGCGCAGTGCTGAGCTCGACCACGACTACAGCGAACTCCATGCCCTCGCTGAGCGACTGGCACTCCCTGTCGAGGAGTGGATTGCTCCCGGCGAGCGAGAACTGGTCCGCGGCATCGACTTCTCCGTACCACCCAGTGTGTTTCTGCGCTTCCTACGTGCCAAGGCCAAACGGCACGGAGTGCGCCTCAACGGCCGGGCAACCCCAGACAGTGTGTGGGTTCGCCCAACACTGCCGCTCGCCGAGAAGCAAAAGCGGGAGCTGTCTCCCGAACAGCACCCTGGCTGGGTGGACCGATGGACCGGATACGTTGAGCCAGAGGATGCGCCTTACCGACCGTGGGTGGGCGGCAGAGGACAGAACCTCAGCCACCGCGCAACGCCTGTCCAGTTCCAGCTTGTACAGACACCGAGTGGCAGCAAATGCCCCTGCGGGATGACCCTGCGCGCTCCTGAGGACGGTGGAAATGAACACGCCGCCCACCACGCGATGTGGGCGATCGGCGTTCGGGCACCCAAGAACCTGGACTGGTGGGGCGACCTGGCCGTGGTGACGACCGAGTCGCCAATCGCTTGGCGGAAGCTGACCTACCAGGTGGGGCGTATGCCTCAGAGAGAGAATGGCTACGACGCCAACTCGTGGTCACACCTTCGTGAGCCTGAGCAGACCCCGGACAACGTACGCGCATACCTGCTGCACGCCAACGGATACGTCATCGGCTACCTGGCGACCCACGACGTCCGAAGGCACCACTTCTGGGACCTACTCGATGAGTCGGAGAACGGCGATCAGGACGACACTCTGCGTCCGTGCATCGACCTGATATGGGTGGCGGACTCCCATCGCCGAAAGGGCGTTGGCGCGACGCTCGTACAAGCCCTCGCAAACGACTCCGGGTGCGAGATTACCGATGTGTCCTGGTCGACCCCGGTCAGCAACGCCGGCCTGCGCCTCGCACGCCGGATCTCGCCCGGGGGCATCTGGATCAGCTGATGCACCAAATCGACCGGGCCTCCGAGGCCCACGAGCCCCTCGACGTCATCCCGGGTTGAGCCTCAACCGCGGGTCTTACAAAGCCAAGCGTGGCCTGCCCCACGAACACGGGGCAGGCCACGTCTTCGCCGGGTCTACCAGTCGTTGGTGTCACCGTACTTGCCGGGATTCTGAGCCCGGTCGACAGCTTGGTCCTTGGCCTGGGCATACGCCTCGGCAACCGCGTCCCTGTCCGTGCCGCGCACCTGGGCCTCCACCAACTGGTCGGTTCCCGGCCGGCGGGTGGTACGCCAGGAGACCGGACGGTCGGTGTAGAGGTCGGGCTCGAAGTCCCAGGCCGTGACGGCCCATTGCTCGGGCATTGCGAGGTCAAGGCGCTCGCCACCCGGGCGGTACGCCGCGAACGCGTGGAAAACGACCCGGCGGTCGGGGAGTCGGTCGCGTACCGCGTTCAAGCCGCCTGGGCCCTCGCGCTCCCACTTCTCCCGCTGCCACTCCTGCACCTCCCCAGTGCGGCCCGGCTGTTCGGAGCACCACTGATCGACCACCGTCTTCGCGTGGACACGGTGCAGAAACGGGACACGGCGCCCATCCAGGTGCGCGACGAACAGCACTGACGGGTCTGGGACATGCTCGATCTCCGACTCCGCCGCGACGGGCTCAACCAGGCCGTCGACCGGGACGTCGGCGGGCTCCGGAGCGGCATTGCCCTGGTCCACGGCTGGCCGAGTGGGCCAGAGCAGCCCGTCGACCTTGGCCGCGGTCTGCTGCAGCACCGGGCTGGTCATGTGCTGGTAGCGCCGCCGCATCCGGGCGGACTTGCCGGGCTCCCAGCCCATGATGGCGTCGACCACGGCGTCCGGGACGCCGAGGATCAGCAGCACCGTGGCGGCTGTGTGCCGGGCGTCGTGGAGGCGGCCGTCGCGGACCTGAGCGGCCTTCAGCAGGTCCTTCCACCGGTGATAGTCGGTGTTGGGGTTGAGCGGTTCGCCGACCTCAGACGTGAAGACGTACCCCTTCTCGACCCACAGGTCACGGGCCCGTTGGCGCTCGCGCTCCTGGGCGGCCTTGTGCTGGAGCAGGAGGTTCATCAGCTGCTCCGGCACACCGATGGGCCGCTTGCCCGCCTTCGACTTGGTGGACTTGGTCTCGCGCCGCGTCTGGATCTTCTTCGGGCAGTACCCGGGCTTGCGTCCGCAGCGGTCGCCGCAGCCGTGCGCGTAACGGGGCCGCAGCCGACCGCGCCGCACACGGATGACGCCAGCTACGAAGTCGACGTCCTCCCACTGCAGTCCGAGTACCTCGCCCTGCCGGAGCCCCAGTGCGAGAGCGATGACCCACCGCGCGGTGTTGCGGACCTTACCCGCCTCGACCAGGAGCTGCTGGACCTCCTCGATCGAGTAGGGCTCGACCTCCTCCTCGTCCAGCACCGGCGCCTTGGCGATCGTCGCCGGGTTCTCGGTGATGTGCTTCCGACGCACCGCCTCGTTCAGCGAGGTCCGAACCGTGCGATGGACCTGGTGAGCGGTGCCGGCAGCGCTCCCGGCGTCCTGCATCTTCCGGTAGAAGCGTTCGAGGTGCTCAGGTTCGAGCTTCTCCAGCCGGTGGGCACCGAGGCCGGGTATGAGGTGGTGGTAGACGGCGACGCGGTAACCGTCGATCGTGTTCTCGCCCACGCTGGGGGCCGCGATGTTCTCGGCCCAGTGGGTGAGCCAGGTCTCCACCGTCCACTTCTGGCCGGCCTTGGGCACCTTGCCCTTGTCGCGCTTGGCCTCCAGATCGCGGACCGCCTTGGTCACCTCGGGCCGGGTCTTGCGGGAGACGTGCCGACGGTCCGGGTTGCCGTCGTCCTTGACGCCGACGGTGACGTAACCGTGCCACCGTCCGTCCTTGGCCTGGTAGATGGTCGAGTCGCCGTTGGGCTTGCGGGACTTGGTCATGCGGTCCCCCTCAGGCCGCGAGCGCGACGGTCGAGGCAGACACCCGTGCACGGGCGGCCACGTACTCCTTGAGCGCCTCAGCGGGCACTCGGCGGAGGCGGCCGATCGTCACGGACGGAACCTCACCGGAGGCGACCAGGGCGTACATGGTCGTTCGGCCGATGCCAAGGCGACGGGCGGCTTCTTCGACCGTGAGGGCGACGAGCGTCAGATCGGCCGCTTCTTCGTGCGAGTTGGCGACGAGGGCGAGGAGCTGGCCCTCGGTGAGGTCGAGCGCGCAGGCAAGCCGCGCGAAGGACAAGGGAGTTTCGGGCATGGGTGTTCCTCCCGGCGGCGCTTTCGGCTATGCGCCGCCGTTGTCGGTGTTCCAGGGATGGGCAGTTGAGTTATGGGACCGCGTGGCGACCTCCGGCGTTCGTAGCGCCGAGGGCTGCGGTGGGCATGGCTGGTCGAGGGTTCTGCGGGCTGGCTGGGCCCGCATTCAGACCGGCGGAACGGGACGTTAACTGCTAATTCCGGCCGCACCAAACCGCCGATTGCCCGGCATGATGCCAGTCGTTATCGGATCGGCGGCGGAGTTGGCATGCGGAATCAGCAGACGGCAACAGGGCCATCGAGCAGTCAGAGCAAGCTGCGGCGTCGGCGGACTATGCCTCGGCGCTCGGATCGGCAAGACCTTCAGGCCCAGGCGAGCCGGACGGAGAGTCGGGCAAGCGGAAGTCATCACCAGCCGCGTCGGCCACCACCCGGTTGACCATCGCCCTGATGAGCTCGGCGACGTTCGGGTGGGCGCGGCCGTAGGCGTCGAGCGCTTCCCGGGCCTGGTCCATCTCCTTACGGGCGGCGACCGACTTCTCCCAGCTCGCGGCGAACTCGGACATCAGCTGCTTCACCTGGGCGTTCGCGGCGATCTCGGGCGGTCCGACCAGGTTGTCTAGGGAGACGTCGAAGACCTTGGCGAAGCCGATGGCCTCGTCCAGGTTGACCCTGCGGCGCGGTTCACCGCTCTCGATGCGCCAGACCGCCGACTGGTTGAGCGGGTAGCCGGCGTCGGTCAGACGGTCGGCGAGCGTGGCGGTACTCCACCCGCGTGCCTCGCGCTCCAGCTTGATGCGCCGCGCGACGTTCTCCTCCCCTTCCAGACGTTGTCGACGTTCCCCGTCGGCCACGGCCAACCCTCCTTGCATCGTTGCTAAGCCCATTTGCAATGCGATTGGCACGAGGCTAACGTGATGCAAGACGAAACGCAACTGATCCAGACCGGATCAGCGTGTCGGGCCAGCCACCCGGCACCGAACGCAAAGGGCCCCCGGCGCTACGAACACCGGGGGCGAAGCAGAACCTCGTAACCGCCCATCCCTGGAACAGTCGACAACGGAGGAGCCGGGTAGCCGCCCGAATCCTCCAAGTGAGGACACCGCTGTGGACAAGCCTACGGCCCCGCCGCCAGAGCCGTCATCCCGCGACCGGCGGCGGGACCACCGCGCGTCGAACCCCTTCCCGGTGCTCGCGGAGCCCGTCTCCGGGGAGCCGCCGCACAACGTCGACGCCGAACAGGCGGTCCTCGGCGCGTGCATGGTGAACCACCAGGCGGTCGAGAAGGTCAGGGGCACGCTGGACGCCAGCGACTTCTACCGGCCCGCCCACGAGACCATCTGGCGCGCGATCCTCGCCCTGCGCTCCGAGGACGCCCCGACCGATCCCATCGCCCTTACGGACCACCTCCAGGGCACGGGCGATCTCTCCCGCATCGGCGGCGCTTCCTACCTCCACAAGCTCGTCGCCGTCGCGCCGCCCTCGGCGGACAACGCCGACTACTACGCGCAGATCGTGCGGCGCGACGCCCAGCTGCGGACCCTGCACTCCACCGGCATCCGCACCGTCCACCACGCGCTGACCCCCGGCGCCGATCCGGACGAGATTCGCACAGCCATCGAGACGGAGATCCGCGCTGAACGCGAACGTGCCCTGGCGTCCGGCAGCAGCCGTCTGGCCCGCTACATCGTCAACGGCTGGGACTTCGTCACCAAGACGGGCGCGGACAAGCAGCCTCTGTGGGGCACCCGTGAGCAGACCGCTTGGGCCTCCGGCGAGAGCCTGATGATCGTCGGCGCACCGGGCGTCGGCAAGACCACTTTGGCCCACCAGGTCATCCTCGCCCGTCTCGGCTTGCAGGCCACTGTCCTCGACCTGCCCGTCGCCGAGGGAGAACGCGTCCTCTACCTCGCCATGGACCGACCCCAGCAGATCGCCCGCGCCATGGCCCGCCGCATCACCCCGGCCGATGAGGTGCTCCTGCGCGACCGCCTCGCCGTGTGGCAGGGACCGCTTCCCGCGACCCTCGACAAGGAGCCCGACCTCCTCGCCGAGCTCGCCGCCGCCCACCGCGCCGACACCATCGTCATCGACAGTCTCAAGGACGCGGTCAGCACCCTGGTGGACGACTCCCTGGCCGTCGCCTTCAACAACGCCCGCATGCGCGCCCTGCGCTCAGGGGTCCAGATCATGGAGCTCCACCACCAGCGCAAGGCCGCTGCCGACGCACCGCGCGGCATGCGGCCGACGCTGGACCGGGTGTACGGCTCGACCTGGCTGACCGCCGGGGCGGGCAGTGTCCTGTTCATCGCCGGAGAGGCCGGCGACCCGGCGGTCACCATCCACCACCTCAAGACCGTGACCGGCGAGATCGGCCCCCTCCCGGTCATCCACGACCACCAGCGCGGCACGACCTACGTCGAACCCACCCTCGACCCGGTCACCCTCCTGCGCGCCGCGACGGACGGACTGACCGCCCGTGACCTGGCGACTGCCCTGACCGGCGAGGCCAACCCTGACCGTGCCGACATCGAAAAGGCCCGCCGTCACCTGGACCGCCTGGTCAAGAGCGGACTGGCGGTCAAGAGCGAGGGCACCGCTGGCGGCATCGGAGGCGGTCAGCAGGCCCGGTACCGCCCGTCCGCTCGGCACATCACTGCCGTGTCCTGACCGCCTCGCGGTCACTGGACTGACCGAGGACAGCGCGCTGACCGCTGTCCTCGGTCAGTGCGTTGTCCTGACCGAGGACAGTGTCCGGCAGGTCGGTCAGCCGGTCACTCTCGCTGACCGGAGTGACCGGGCAGGTCAGCGTCCTGCTGAACGCACTGACCTGCTGTCGGGACAGCACCGACCGAGGCCGCTAGCACCGGTCACCACGCGAATCACCAACCACCCGGGGGCAGCGGCAGGACGTGGTCTCGTGCACGGGGCCGTCCACGCAGCCTCCTCGCGACGAGCTTGGCGAACTCCGCTCACGTCGTCCACGGGGAAGCAGAAATCGCAGGTAGAGCGATCACAGAGTCGTACACGCCGTCCACGCGGCCCAGCGTTCACGCGCGAGCCCCCCTCTAGAGGGGGGCTCGCGTGTACGCACCAGCGTGAACGCCCCATCGGCCAAGCCTCGGTCAGGCCGTCTGAAGCCGGAGCAAGTTGTGGGATAAGCGATGCTTACCCCGGCACCGCCAAGGCGGAGCAAGTTGTGGGGCAAGGAGTCCTTACCCCGCCTGCCCCTTGGAGGAGCAGTTGCCCTCGCCCAGGGGTGCGAGGGCAACGCAGCCGGTCGCCGAACGAGAGCCCGGATCCTCCCCCTCGGTGGCAGCTTCCGAGCGGGAGGATGTCCGACCAACGTCACCCCCTCACACAGGGGCGACCGACCATCCGTAGCGGGAGAAAGAGGGACCTCCATCGCGGTAGGCGGCCAGCGCCTGCACGGAGGTCGGGAAAGCGGGCTCCGGGAAGCGATCCGCCTCGACCCACTGGGCGGCCAGGTGTTTGTCCGGCTCGGTGTTGGTCAGTTCGCCGGTCCACCGGTCGGTGGCGAAGACGAAGAGGACGAACTGCCCGGCCTGGTCAAAGCCCTGCTCGACGTGCATGACGTGGACGAGTACGAGATCGGCCGAGTCGACGAGCAGGCCGGTCTCCCCCTTGAGCTCGCGGGCGGCGGCCTCGTCCAGGGCTTCACCGGGCTCGACCTTGCCACCAGGGACGGTCCAGGCCGGCTGGGGGGACCAGTTGCGGGCGGCGTAGAGCACGGCGGCGATCGTGTCGGTGTCCTGGTCGTGGACGATCACGCTGACCGCGTTGCGGCTGTTCATCACGCTGGTAGTGGTCACGGTGCCCACTCTTTGTTGAAGTGCCGGAGGATTTCGGTGTCCGGTCGGGTGGCTGAGACTGGCTCCGCAGCTAGGACGGCATGGGTGCTCAGCGCCCGAGCGTGAGCCGGTCGGCGTCTGTGCGCGAGAAGACCAGGTCGGTCATGTGCTCCGGGGTCTCGGTGCATCGGGCAGGCGGCTGCGGTCGGCGCATGGCCTGGGGGTAGGTGGCCGGGTCGTAGTCATTGGTGAGCGTGTAGGCGTGGAAGCCGTGCTCGCGCAGGCTGTCGATGATCCCGGCGGCGCTCTCGCCCTGCTTGGCCAGGAGCTTGGGGGTGACTTCCACGACCAGCTCGACGTCCTCGCGCAGGTGCGGCAGCGCGGGCAGCAGTCCCCTGATCGCCGCCGCCTCGGCGCCCTCCACGTCGATCTTGATGACTCGGGCGGTGTCGAGTTCAGCCGGACCCAGGAGTTCGGTGAGCGGCGCGGCCGGCACGTGGAAGGTGGTGTGGACGCGGCGGGGCCGGATGGCGGTGGTGTGACCGAGGTTGGCCGGGTCCTCCAGGTAGAGGGTCAGCGTGCCGGTGAGGTCGGAGGCGGCGGCGCGGACGGTGCGGATGTTGGCGCGGTGGTTGGTGGTGGCCGCGATGGTGAGGTCGTCGTGGAACTGCGGGGTGGGCTCGATGGCGACGACTCGGCCGGTCGGTCCGACTGCGTGGGAGGCCAGGAGGCTGAACGCGCCGCGGTGGGCGCCGACGTCGATGAAGGTGTCCCCGGGCCGCAGGCGGTCCCGTAGGAAGGCGCTCAGGTTCGGCTCCCACTCGCCGAAGAGGTACTGGTAGCGCTGGATGACGTCGCTGGTGGTGACGGTGACCAGGTCACCCGAGCGCAACCGCGAAGTGGTGTGGAGGGGACGGGATCGTAGGTGATCGTCGAGGAAACGGTCGACGAGCTGGGCCTTGCCGACTGTTCCGGGCGCGTGGCGGACGTAGGCCCGCAGCAGGCGGGCGAGGGCGGAGGCGGGCACGCGTGACTCCTTCAGATGGCGGAGGGTGCGGAACGCGGTTCCCGGAGACGGCCGTGGTGGCAGACTTGCCGGTGAACGCTGGTGATGGTGAGGGGAGTTGTCGGTGGCCGAGAGTGCTCCGGTGGTGTTCCTGCTGGTGGGGCTCACCGGTTCGGGGAAGACGACCTACGCCCAGCGGGAGCTGGAGCCGCAGGGTGCAGTGCGGCTGTCGGTGGACGAGGTCGTCCACGAGCGGCATGGCCGGTACGGCGTCGACTATCCGGAGAACACCTACTTCGAGAAAGAGGCCCCGGTCGTCGCCGAATTGCGCTCCCGGCTGGTCGAACTGGTCTCCGAGGGCCGGGACGTGGTGTGGGACCAAGGGTTGTGGCCGCGCAAGGACCGCGAAGCGATGAAGGAGCTGGTGGAGTCGGCCGGCGGTCGGTGGCGGCTGCTGTACTTCCCCGTCGATCGGGACGAGCTGCTGCGCAGGCTGGCCGAGCGCAACCAGCGAGGGGACGCGAACGCGCTGATCGTGACCCCTGAGGCTCTGGACGACTTCTTCGCGCGCTTCGAGGCGCCTCAGGACGAGGGCGAGGAGATCGTGGAGCCGGGCTGGCTCTGACGGGGCGGGCGCCAGGCGGCATGGATCTGGGCGGCTTCGGTAGCCCAGTCGTCGGGCAGGCGGTCGAGGGTGACGTGACGGAAACCGAGTCGGGGGTCGGAGACGTCGATGCGGCCGTGGTGGCGGTCGATGTGCTGCAGCAGGCGGGTGGCCTCGTTCCGGACGGCGGGGCTGTGCTCGGTCCAGCCGCCGGAGGCGAAGCGGTCGACCCGGCGCCGTAGGTCGTCCAGGACGCCAGCGCGCCACTTGAAGTGGTGGACGCACGCCAGTGTGTGAGGGTCGGGCCTGCGGCCGGGGGCGCGGTGGTTGCCGGAGGCCACGGCGACATCCGAGAGCGCGAGGACGATCTTGCGGGGGTCACCCTGGAGGAGGCGGTGGGTGAGGTGGCCGCCGAGCGGGAAGGCGCGGTCGAGTCCGGTCTCGGGGCGCCAGAGGGCGAGTCGGCCGTCAGCGGCCACGCGGTCGAGCATCAAGCCGCCCACCACCGCCCAGCCGTTCTCTTCGGCTGCCTCGGTGATCTCGCCGAGTGGGGCCGGGTAGGTCTGGAACTCGTCGGAGTCGGCGAGCAGGTGCCAGCCGGGGCCGGCCTGCTCCCGCAGCGCGTCGCGCAGTTCGGTGTTGGTGTGCTCGTGCCACGGTCCGGTGCTGACCTGGCCGGTGGGGAGGCCGAGGCTCTGAGCGGTGTCCAGTAGCTGGCGGCGCCAGGCGTCGGGGACGTGCTCGGCGAAGTGGAAGGCGAGGCGGAAACGCTCGACGCCGAGCGCGCGGTAGTGGGCGGTCCAGGCGGTCAGCAGGGCCGGTTCGACCGGGCCGATCACGGCGACCAGGGTGGGGGGAGCGGGCGTCATCGGTACTCCTTGACCAGGTCGGCGTATGTCTCGGTGAGGTAGGCGGCCTGCTCGGAGGCCGGGAGCATGTCCAGCACCGCAGGGGCCCGCGACCCCGGCCGGGCGGGCGGCCCGTCCGCCAGCTGGTCCAGGATCTTGGCGAGGGCGCCCGGGTCGCCGGCCGGGAAGAGCTGGGCCCAGGGCTGTCCGGCCAGCCGCTCGGTCAGGTCCGGGTCGTGGTCGGAGACGACCAGGGGGACACCGAGCCGGGCGGCGTCCATGACCAGCCCAGACTCCTTGCCGGTCCCGGGACGCCGTGCCACCAGGGCGGCATCGGCGGCAGCGTAGACGAGCCGAAGGACGTCCTCGCCGACCGGGCCGGGCACGGTGTGGACCCGAACGAGGGGCAGGCGGTGCCAGCGTTCGAGTACCGCGTCGTCCAGCGGAGTGCCGCAGACCAGGACGTGTAGCGGCTTGGTGAGGCGGACCAGGGCCGCGTCGACGGTGGCGATGTCCTTGTAGGGCCACCAGCCGCCGACCAGGCAGACCGCCGTCGCCGAGTCGGGGATGGTGAAGGCGGCGCGGGCACCGTCGCGCTCGGCGGCGGTGAGAGGCCGACCGTCGTCGACCGCGAACGCCCGCACCCGCCCTGGGAGGTGGGGGAAGGCCGGGGCGAGCCGGTCGCGGACGGCGGTGGTCGGGTAGAGGGCGACCAGGTGCTTCTCGCTCCGCCGGGCGAGCCGACCCAGCAGCCGGACGGGCGAGTCTTCGGTGGTGACCTGCTCGTGGATGAACCGCAGGTGCGGGGTGCCGCCGAGCAGGGCGGCCAGGCCGTGCAGGGCTTCGCTCGCGCTGAGGATCACCACGGCCGCCGGCTGAGGGGCGAGGCGGCGGGCGGTACGCAGGCATCCGGCTTCGATCAGGCAGCGCGCGACCAGGGTGACCTGGTGCGGCAGCCGGCGGAGCGGTAGCGGCCAGCGCCGTGAGCGGAAGGCCCGCTTGCCAGCGGTCGATACGCGTTCCGCCGCGCGTGCTGCGGCCAGCAGGGCCTTCGCCGCCAAACCCACCGGTCCGGCGGCGATGCAGGAGCCGGCCCGCAGCAGCAAACCGGGCCCGTCTGCGATCCCCTGCGGGGTGATGACCACGGCACCCGGGCGGGCGGCGGCGAGTGCCGTCAGCGTGCGCTGGTGGTGCCCGCCGCCGAGGTGCGCCTGCGGCTCGATCAGGACCAGCGGCCCGCAGCGGGTGCTCATCCGGCGACCGCCTGCTCGCCGTGCAGCGTGATGAAGTGCCGGTGCAGCCAGGGCGGGTCGTTGAGCGCCTCGAAGCGCTTGGGGTCGCGGGCCGCAGTGCGGGCGAACTCGAGGCCGTCGCGGGCCCCGGCTGCCGCGTACTCGGCGAAGTCGCCGTCCTTGCTGGCTGTCCAGGCGTCGATGCGTTCCTGGGCGGAGGCGTCGGTCATGCCGTACTCGCTGCCGCGCGCGAGCATCGCGCACTCCCGGAAGCCCGCCTTCCAGGCGTGGAACGGGGTCTGGTTGAACAGGGTGGTCCCGGCGGTGTGCTCGCTGAACTCGACCCGGCCGGGCAGCGCGGCCAGCACGTCGACGGCCTGGCCCATCTCCCGCAGTGCGCTGGTGCGGATCAGCTTGAGGCCGCCGTAGCCGTAGGTGAGCCCGTTGACCGGGTTGACGGCCCGCCAGACCCGCATCGACACGCCCGCTGCCAGCGGCTCCACCGCGCTGGCGGGGAAAGCGGGGTCGATGGCGAAGTCGCCATCGGCGAGGAAGAACTGGTCGGTGTCGACGAGTTCGGCCGTGAGCCGGTAGGCGCGGCGCATCCCGCATACCCCGTGCAGACGCTTGACGGTTCCGCCCAGCACACGGGCCAGGCGGGTGTGCAGGGAGTCGGCCAGCGGCTCGTCGTAGGAGAGCAGGACCGCGTCGAAGCCGGTCACTTGATCGCCTCCAGGTAGCGGGCGGCCACCGCAGCGGGCGTCAGGTCCGTGGTGGAGGCGTGCGCGCGCTTGGCGTGCACCAGGTAGAACTCGGGTTCGGTGGCGAGGCGTTCGGCGATCCGGACGGCCTGATCGTCGGTGTCGAACACCAGCTCCGGGTCGAGGTGCTCGGCCAGCCAGCCGATGCGCGGGCCGATCACCGGCAAGCCCATCGCCTGGCAGTCGATGACCGACATGGACCAGGGGCAGCCGGGCCGGAACGGCGCGATGCCGAAGTGAGCGCCGGCCAGCAGGTTGCGGTAGCGGACGCGGTCGCCGCGGTCGGAGGTGATGGCGATGCCGTCCACGGCCGCCAGCTCCTCCAAGTTCCGCTCGGGGCTGGGATCCAGGCGGATCCGCTCGGCGCTGCGGGTGCCGAACAGGTCCATCACGGCCAGCCGCACCGGGGCCTCAGCGACGAGGTGGCGAGCGAGCTGGGTGAACCGGGCGGTGCCGTAGTGGGCGTACAGGCGGTGGTTGTAGATGCCGACCGCCCGGCCCTCCGGCGGGGTGATCTCGGCAAGGTCGCGGACCAGGCGCACGTCCCTGGGGGCGGGGACCACGTGCAACTTCTCGGTGAGCTCGACGCCGGTGCGGGCGGCGGCAGCGGCGGCCCACGAAGCGGCGGTGCCGGAGTGGACCAAGACACGGTCGCAGGCCGCGAGGCCAGCGGCGAAGGCCAGCAGGACGCTGCGGCCCAGCCCGCCGTCGTCCATCGCGGGGTCCAGCGCCAACTGGCCGGTGCCAGTGAAGGAGAACGGCAGGTAGTGGCAGTAACCGACGATCCGCGCGTCCACTCCTGCTTCCAGGAGCGCGGCGCGGATCGCGGGGGCGGCCTCGATCTGGTTGGCCACGACCACTTCGGGCTGCTGGCGGCGGAACAGCCGCACCAGGGCGCCGACGCCCGGGTCGAAGCGGGCCCGGTACTTGGTCGCGGGCGACGTGGTCCGCTCGAACTGCACGCGGTCGTCGCCGGCCGGGACGGGAGCGGCCACGGTGACCTCGACCCCGGCGTCGGCCAGGGCCGGGGTGAGCATGTCGGCGAAGGTATAGCCGGAGTCGGCAGTCAGCTGGCTGGAGTTGGAGACGTTGAGCAGGTACAGCAGGCGCATCGCTTGAGTCCTCCCTCTCTCGGCCCGGGTGTCGACCCGGGCTGGCAAAAGAAGGAAACCGGCGACCAGGACCGTGACAGAATGATGAATCGAGATCACTCACGGTTCATTCATCTCATCCAGCAGCCAGGGCGGGGGCCTTGATGGACGAGCGCGACGACAGCCCGACCGTTGAGCAAGCCGCCGAGGCGTTCGCAGCGGAGGTCTCGTACTGGCGCGAAGTGCGCGGCCTGTCCAAGCGGGGGCTCGCCCTCAAGATGGGCTTCGACCCGTCGTACGTGAGCCACGTGGAGTCCGGCCGGCACAAGCCGACCGAGGACTTCGCACGTCGCTCGGAGGAGACCCTCAACGCGGGCAAGGCCATCTGGAAGCGCTGGCTGGACTACGAGACCGCCAAGAACGGAGCGGCCCCGGCTGCGGCTCCGCCAGCCCCGCGCCGCCCCGAGCAGCCGTACGCGACGGGCTCAGCGATCATCGTGGCGCACGACGGCGCGCGCCTGGACTTCGACGGCTCCCAGTACCGGCTGACGATGCGCCGGCTGTTGCGGAACAGCGGCAGCGAGCCGATCACCCGCTACTTGATCCGCATCAGCGTCGACCGCTACCCCGGTGAGCCCGAGCGCTCCAACGCCCACTACCGCGAACACCCGCTGACCTGGGACGAGCTTGCACTGACCGCGACATGCCGCGGGGAGGCGATGAACTGGCAGACCAAGCACGACCGCGACGCGTTCAAGGAGGTGTGGCTGCTGTTCGAGAACGAGCAGGGCCGCTTCCCGCTCTACCCGGGCGAGGAGGTCTGGATCGAGTACGCCTACTCGGTCGGCGAGGAGAAGTGGGGCCGCTGGTTCCAGCGCGCGGTCCGCCTGCCCACCGAGCACCTGGAAGTCGAACTCGTCTTCCCCGTCGAGCTCGACGCTGCGGTGTGGGGCACGGAGACGTCCATGACCGCCGAGGCGGCACCGTTGCGGACTGCCCCGATCCGGCGTGAGGAGGATGGCGTGCGCGTCTTCTCCTGGAGCACCTCCACACCGGCCCTCCACGCCCGGTACCGTCTCGAATGGCGGTTCCGGGCCCGACCCGAACGCGACACGACCCAAGGGGAGTTCAGGTGATTCAGGTGCGGCCCAGCGAGCAGATGCGTGACCTCGGCGTCGTCCAGGAGGGCGAGCCCGTACTCGCCGAGGCTGCCCGAGCGTTCGACCTGCCCACCGAGCGCGAGGCCGCCGAGCAGGTCATCGAGAAGCTGTTCACCGCCATGGAGCGCATCGGCCAGGTCCACCCCTTCGCCAAGGGTATGGGCATCGCCGCACCCCAGATCGGCTTCAGCCGCGCCGCCGCCATCGTCCAGCCGGTCGGCCCGGACACCCCGCCGATCGTCCTGTTGAATCCGCGGATCACCGACTGCTCCATTGAGACGGACGAGCAGTTCGAAGGCTGCCTCTCGTTCTTCGACGTCCGTGGCGTAGTCCCCCGTCCTCTTCGGATCACCGTGGAAGCCACAACGCTGGACGGCCAGTTGACCACCACAGCCTACGAACGAGGCCTCGCCCGCCTGATTCACCACGAGATCGACCACCTCGACGGCCTTCTCTACACCGCACGCATGCCTGACGGCGTCGCCCCTGTCCCTGTCGAGCAGTACCGACAGACAGGTCAGGCGTGGGCTTACGAGCAGTAAGCGCCCTGTATTACCAACCAAAGGACAATTCAGCGCAACATGTGAAGGGGATCCACAACCAGAGCATGCTCGCGAAGGGAAGTGCATGAACAGGGAATCGGCCAGCACCGTCCAGAAGGTGGACCGGCCCACATCGCTGGTCCCGTTCACCCGGGCCAGTCACGAACACATCCAGCCCATGTTCGATGTGACGCAAGCGCTAGGCACAAGCTCAGCGGCTATGGGCTCCTGGGACGTGCCCTCGTACGGCTACCTTCGCAGCATCATCCTGGACGTGCAGGCGACCAATGGCGCCGGTACCGACGTCACCATTACCGAGGACTCGCCGTGGAATATCATCTCGGAGATCACGCTCCTTGATGTTAATGGCGCCCCTGTGGTCGGACCTTTCAGCGGCTACGACCTCTACCTCATTAACAAGTGGGGTGGAGCAGCAGGTGCAAATTCAGATCCTAAGGCGTCGCCGATGTACTCGGCAGCAACCCCCACCGGCGGCAATTTCCGGTTCTGCATGCGCGTTCCCGTGGAATTATCAGCCCGGGACGCTCTGGGCGCGCTACCAAATCTGAACCCCGCATCCCCGTGGAAGCTGCGCATCACCTTGGCAGCCGGTTCCACCATCTACGGAACCGCGCCGAGCACCCTTCCGATTGTGCGGATCCGTGCACACCTGGAGGCGTGGGGCCAGCCCCCGCAGGCCGATCCTAACGGGCGTCCCACCGCACAGAACCCCCCGGCGATCGGCACCACATCGTACTGGTCCAAGAGCACCATTAATGTAGCCAATGGTTTCAACACCGTACGCCTGCCGCGAATGGGCTCGCTCATTCGTAATCTGCTGTTCGTTTACCGCGACAGCAGTGGTTCCCGAGCGAATGGCGCGGAGCTATTCCCGGACCCATGCTCAATCTACCTGGACACCCGTCTACTCAAAACGTATGGCCGTGACCTGTGGCGTCACGAGATGTACCGAAAGACGAACTACTACCAGGAAGCCGAGTCTGTGAATGGCCTCGATAATGGGGTTTTCGTAGAGGACTATTGCCACGACTTCGACGGCAAGATCGGCGCGGAGGTACGGGATCAGTATCTCAGCACTACACAGTCCACACGTTACGAGCTCTCCGGCCTGTTCACTGGATCCGGTTTTCTGACCGTCATCACGAACGATGTGATAGTTCCTTCTGAAATCTTCATGGACTGACCTATAGAACAGCTCACAAACCTCGCCTCCGCAAAGACGGAGGGCCTAATCACGACGTTCCGTCATTCCGTTGACCATTCTGCGGGGCGAATTTCCGGGGCTTCGGCTCACAGCGGCAACTAGCGCCCAAGCCGATTTTCCCAGCGCCGAACCTTGAGGGCCTTACCGCGGATAGGATTGCATCCTGGGGCACGAACTGCTCTGGCATGCCAATCTGCCGATGGACTTCACATCGGTATGGCACCAGTCGCCCGGCAGCCGCTCTTCGTACCGGCTGTAGCACTTATCACAGCGCCCGCTATCGCTGAGACGCGGGCAGCTGATTCAGCCTCATTGGCTGCTTGATCCACTCCAGCCAGCCCCAGTCCCTCGCCCAGCAGTTCGCTCCACCGTAGGTCAGGACGAGTGCCAACCACGCCGAACACCGTTCGGGATGGCTGGAAAGCGCGTTTGAGACAATCCCTTACCAGTTCAAATCTCGTAACCTCTGCCAACCCAGAGGGCTTGGACCGTACAAGCGGCCTGAGCCCCTAGCGATCTCCATCTCAGTCGGCCGTTTCCGGCGCCAGGCCGGCGGCTGCGGCCAGCTGCCCCAAAACAGACCGCCAATCTTCTCCGTAGCCCCATCCTGGATCGGGTCCATCACATGCTGTTAGCGCCTGGCCGTGGAGGTGGACGCCCAGCTCATGGTGGCCGCCCCGATCCACTCCGGGATCTTCAGCAGGAGCAGCACCGCGCCGAGCGTCGTGCAGCCCCGGAACGCCGAAGCCAGAGCAGGCAGCGCCTTGGCCACTCCGTCGCTGCTCAGCTCGCCGAGCGGGAGTTGGAGCCTGAGCTCCCAGGAGCCAGCATAGTAAGCCAGGCAGTCTTGAAAAACGGCCCGTTTGCAGCCTCTTAAGTGGTTTCATTGTTGCCTGATGATGTGGACCGGGGCCGGGTCCGCTGTTCGGCAGCAGCCAGAGCGCCTTCGTGCATGCTGCCCGGTCCGCCTCGGCAACGCTCGGGGCAGGAGCTGCCAGGACCTCTCACCCCGATCGCAGGTGAGGCGCGAGCCTTCGGGGAGTGGAGCGGGAACGATGGCATCAGTAGAACAGCAAGTGAAGAGCGCCGACAGTGTGATCTGCCAAAACCTTGTCAACCTCGTAGGCGACCGGGGCTTCCTCTCGCAGAACGTGCTGGGGCAGCTCCGGAATCTCGTCGAGGGGCTTGCTGTCTGGGCGCACCTCGGCGATCGCTCGACTGAGTTTCACTATAACCAGGTCGGGCCGGCCTTGGATGCTGTCAGAGCGCTTGCCAAGTTCAGGCTCCTGAGCAGATTCCATGGATTGCTCCAGGCCAGCGTCTCGCACTACACGCTGGATCGCGATCCGTCTGAGCGGTTGATGCTGAAGTACTACGAGTACCTACTCCGCACACGCGACCTGGCACAGGATCTCCTCGGAATCAAAATCCTGCACAACATCGAACAGTTTCCAGTCGATCTCGACCCCTCATTGCATGAGTACTACGAGAGGATTGCCGCCCGCATCCAGCGGCAAAGGACGGTATCGTCCTCAAGTGCACGTCGCGAGCGGTACTACATTCACAGCTCGCGCCCCTTCTTCATCTCCGGCCGCATCTACTACGAAGTGACGTTCTATCTCGCCCACAATCGCACGAGTAAGTTCGATCGCATCATTGGGTTCACCGACATCGACGTCACCGACAAATATGCGGCCAGTCTGGAGCTGGCCAGCGACACGATCGAGGTCCTCGGACAGACGATGCCGATCACGCTGATCCGGTCATGGGAGGTGTCAATCCGGCCGTGTGAGTTCGACAATTTCGCTCGCCTCTTCGACGCCTCTCACGGAAAGGTCAGAACGTCGAATTCCGAGTACCGAAACCTGATGCGGTACCTCACGACAACACGATCAAGCCTGCTTGATCTCATGGATATGACCGACGCAGCATACGGCTCGTTCCGCTCCTGGGTGCTAACCGGAGCCCAACGAGATGCGATCATCTTCCCCGTCCTTGACAGCGCACGATCAATCATTCGCAACGACCAGCCAGGTTCTCGTCTTTTGCGGTACCTCATGCTGCGGATGAACAATCGTGTTATCAAGGCACAGTTCGATGCTCACCAGTGTTCTGCACTCTCCGGGCTGCGCGTTTCCTGGAGTTGCAAGCCCTTCGACACGATGCCATTCTGCACATCACCGCGCGGACACAACCCGCGCTTTGGGGACCTTGCCGAGAGTCTGGACGCGAGGACCCGACCTCACGAGCTGCTGGCCAGACGAGTCCGGAGCAATGTCGAGCAGCACGGTGTGATCTATACGCCAGCAGCCGACCTAGAGGACCTCGGCGACGTCGACGATCTGATCGCGCGCCACAATCGGATGCTGCCACCCACTGAACGGCACAAGCCTCGGAAGCTGGCTCATGAAAACGGGCACGTGTTCATCGTCGGATACGAGGACGACACCGTCTCGATCATCAACAACCTCCGAAAGATCTCTGCCAGTGGCGTCTCTCACCACAGCAGCGATGTACAGGCATGGATTGATGCGAACCCAGGTGCCATCGATGACCCTTTGAAGGCCAAGGCACTGACGGAATTGTTTGAGCACTCGAAGATCGCCCTCGTCTACGGTGCAGCCGGCACTGGGAAGTCAACGATGGTGAATCACATTGCAAACTACTTCAGTGGCGCACGGAAGCTATTCTTGGCACACACTAATCCGGCGGTCGACAATCTGAAGAGGCGAGTGCAAGCGCCGAACGTCGAGTTCAGCACGATCAGCAAGCACGTACGCAAAGGTACGTCGTCGCTCGGCGCAAAGTACGACGTATTGGTGATCGATGAGTGCAGCACAGTAAGCAACGCAAGCCTGCTCGATGTGCTTGAGATGACATCCTTCGATCTGCTCGTACTCGTTGGCGATGTCTACCAGATCGAGTCGATCGAGTTTGGCAACTGGTTCAGCATCATCCGGTCGTACATCCCGAGCGAGTCCGTCTTCGAACTTACAGAGCCCTTCAGGACGACCGATCAGAGCCTTCTCACGCTATGGGACAGGGTGCGGAACCTGGACGACCGCATCGAAGAGTCGCTCTCCAAGAATGGCTACTCTACGGTTCTGGGAGACTCGCTGTTCCAGCATCGAAGCGACGACGAGATCGTGCTCTGCCTAAACTACGACGGCCTGTACGGAATCAACAACGTCAACCGGTTCCTACAGGCGAGCAACCCGAATCCCGCTGTGGCGTGGAGCGAGTCTACGTACAAGGTCGGAGATCCCGTACTCTTCAACGAGTCCGATCGGTTCAGCCCGGTCATCTTCAACAACTTGAAGGGCAGGATCGTCAAGATCATTCGCATGCCCGGCCGTATCATTTTCGATGTGAATCTCGAACGGGATTTCACTGAAGCCGATGCAATTTTCTCAGGTCTGCGCTGGGCAGGAGACTCGACGGTCCAGTTCGATGTCTTCGAACGTGGCGACAGCGACGATGACGATGACTCGGTCACTACCATGGTGCCGTTTCAGATCGCTTACGCCGTATCGATCCACAAGGCACAGGGCGTTGAGTACAAGTCAGTCAAGGTCGTTATCACGGACGCCAACGAGGAAAGCATCTCCCACAGCATCTTCTATACCGCGATCACCCGCGCTCGGGAGCGTCTCGAAGTGTTCTGGACTCCAGAAACACAGCATCGAATCCTGAGTCGTCTCGCAGTGCGCGAGAACACGAAAGACGAGCATCTGATGAAGATCCGCCGAGGTTTGGCCCCTGTTGAGAAGCGACCGAAGCGCGGTAAGACGCGCCAGCTGCCATAGACACGAGGTTGGAAGCAGAGGCCAGCAGTCGATTGCTGGCCTCACCTTCGATGCGCTCGGTCGGATCGCAGCGATCATGGTCACGATAGGCGGGCACTGAACCGCACAGAGTGAAGCTGTCGCCCACGACCAGCGGCGATCGACGCCAGCGTGGTTGCAGTTCTGGTTGCGTTCACCCTCGTCCACCGCCGTTCGGAAGTCAGTCGGCGGGCTGCTCCGCCGCAGGTCAGGACGCCTACGGCCGTCCCTGGACAGCCAGACGAACATTTGGAAAGCGTGTTGGGGGCAACCCCTCACGAGTTCGAATCTCGTATCCTCCGCCTTCGCCCGTCAGGGCAAACGAAGGCCCCGACCGGGTCCCGGTCGGGGCCTTCGTCGTGTCCCGTCTCAGTTTCCGTCTCAGTCGGCCTTCTCGGCGACGGGCGAATTGTGACCGCTGAACGGCGGATGAAACGGGACCCACCGGAGTAGATCCGACCCTTCTTGCGATCGTCTGATCATCCTGATCCCCATCGAGGGTCAGGAGGAGAGGGTGATTCCCGTGGAGGACTGGGCTGAGATCCGTCGACTGCACCGGGCCGAGGAGATGCCGATCCGGGCGATCGCCCGGCACATGGGCATCTCGAAGAACACGGTGAAACGGGCCCTGGCCACCGACCGGCCGCCGGTCTACCAACGCCCGCTGAAAGGCTCGGCCGTGGACGCGGTCGAGCCGGCCATCCGCGAGCTGCTCAAGCAGACCCCGACGATGCCCGCCACGGTGATCGCCGAGCGGATCGGCTGGCAGCGCGGGCTGACGATCCTCAAGGAACGCGTGCGCGAGCTGCGACCGGCCTACCTGCCCGTCGATCCAGTCTCCCGCACGGTCTACCAGCCCGGTGAGCTCGCCCAGTGTGACCTGTGGTTCCCGGCCGTGGACATTCCGCTCGGCTACGGCCAGTCGGGCCGACCGCCGGTGCTGGTGATCGTCTGCGGGTATTCGCGGGTGATCACCGCCAGAATGCTGCCCTCCCGCCAGACGGGCGACCTGATCGACGGCCACTGGCGCCTGCTCACCGCTTGGGGAGCCGTCCCGAAGACGCTGGTCTGGGACAACGAGGCGGGCGTCGGCAAAGGCAAACTGACCAGCGAGTTCGCCGCGTTCGCCGGCCTGCTCGCGGTCAGGATCCATCTCTGCCGGCCCCGCGACCCGGAGGCGAAGGGCCTGGTCGAGCGCGCGAACGGCTACCTGGAGACCAGCTTCCTGCCCGGACGCACGTTCACCGGCCCCACCGACTTCAACACCCAGCTGACCGCCTGGCTGCAGATCGCCAACCGGCGCCGGCACCGCTCGATCGACGCCCGTCCGGTGGATCGCTGGGAGAGCGACCGCGCCGCGATGCTCACCATCCCACCCGTCGCCCCGCCCAACTGGTGGCGCTTCCACACCCGCATCGGCCGCGACCACTACATCCGCGTCGACACCAACGACTACTCCGTCCACCCCCGCGCCATCGGCAAGACCGTCATGGTCCGCGCCGACAACGAGGAGATCACCGTCATCGCCGGCAACGACATCGTGGCCCGCCACACCCGCTGCTGGGCCAAACACCAGAGCCTGACCGACCCCGAACACGCCGCCGCGGCCGACCTCCTGCGCGGCGAGGTGATCCACCAGCAGGCCGCCCGCGTCGCCACCGCCCGCACCGCCCTCCTGGCCCCCGACAGCCTCGGCATCGAGGTCGAACAACGCGAACTCGGCACCTACGACCGCATGTTCACCCTCATCGAGGGCGGCGCCGGAAGGGAGGAGGGCGCCTGATGGCCCGCACCACCACGACCGACGCGGTCAAGCCTGATAGCGAGGCGGCCCGCACCGGCCGGCAGACCGCCGCCGACCTGGCCTTCCTCGCCCGCGCCATGAAGGCCCCCGCCCTGCTGGACGCCGCCGAGCGCCTGGCCGAACGCGCCCAGGCCGAGTCCTGGACCCACCTTGAATACCTCGTCGCCTGCCTGCAGCGCGAGGTCTCCGCCCGCGACAGCCACGGAGGCGAGGGCCGCATCCGAGCTGCCCGCTTCCCCGCGATCAAGACCATCGAAGAGCTGGACGTCACCCACCTGCGCGGCCTGACGCGCCAACAACTGTCCCATCTGGGAACATTGGACTTCATAGCGGCCAAGGAGAACGCGATCTTCCTGGGGCCGCCGGGCACCGGCAAGACCCACCTCGCCACCGGTCTGGCCATCCGGGCCTGCCAGGCCGGACACCGGGTCGCGTTCGCCACCGCCTCCCAGTGGGTCGACCGCCTCGCCGCCGCCCACCAGGCCGGCCGGCTCCAGGACGAACTGGTCAAGCTCGGCCGCTATCCGCTGATCGTGATCGACGAGGTCGGCTACATCCCGTTCGAGGCCGAGGCCGCGAACCTGTTCTTCCAACTCATCTCGAACAGATACGAAAGAGCCAGTGTGATCGTCACCTCGAACAAGCCCTTCGGCCGCTGGGGAGAGGTCTTCGGCGACGAGACCGTCGCCGCCGCCATGATCGACCGACTCGTCCACCACGCCGAGGTCCACTCCCTCAAGGGCGAGTCCTACCGCATGCGGGGCCGCGAACTCGGCCGCACCCGCACCACCGACAACGACTGAACAAGACCACCGACGACGCGAGGGTCAGAACTCAACCGTCCAAAGTGGGTCACGGTTCAGCCGCCGCCGACAGGCCTTTTCGGGGGCCTGTGAGCCGTCCCCCTCGGCGTCCTTGACCACCTGCCGGATGAAGCCACCCCGGGGCGTCACCCAGCCGACCGAACAGGCCAGCCGGTCGGCCGCCGGCCGACCGGCTGGCCTGTTCGGGTGCCATCTCTGGGCCATACCGGTCACCGAGGGTGAGGGCCTCCGAGGCGGATGCCGCAGGCCCGTTCAACCTCGTGTGGGGCGCTGGCTTCCCGCCGCTTCCGGGCAGGACGGCCAAGGCCGTGCGGGCATCGCCCCGCTTCCACGCGGGTGAGCAGCAGAAGGAGGAGGGACGTGCCTGCAGCTATGGGTGCCTGGCACCGCTGGATGGCAGCCGCGACGGTGATGGTGACGGCTGGGGCACTCGGTTCGCTAGGGGCAGGCACGTCCGCAGCGTCCGACCTGATGGGATGGGACCGGGCCCGGTGCGCGACCCGGCCGGCCCCGCCGGCGACGAGCGTACCGGCGCCGATCACCTCCGGCAGCGATGTGTGGAGCTTCGCGTCCGCGCCGAAGCTGCATCCCATGCGGGTCACCGTGACCACGCGACAACCGGGCACGGCCCGGGGGGACGCCTTCGTCGCCCCGTACAACCTCACCCAGCCGGTCGGCCAGACCGGGGCGCTGATGCTCGAAGACTCCGGCGATCCGGTCTGGTTCCGCCCGCTTCCCGTCGCGAACCTCGAGAACGGCGACTTCCGGGTGCAGACGTACCACAACCCCCGGACCGGCGTCACACAACCGGTGCTGACGTTCTGGCAGGGAACCATCGCGATTCCCCCGTATTACACCAACCTGCCCGGCGGCGCCCCCGAGCCGGGAGGCTGCTACTACATCTACGACGACCACTACCGCCTGCTCAGGACCGTCTTCGCCCGGCACGGCTTCTACCCGGACTTCCACGAGTTCCTCCTGACACGCCGGGGGACCGCGCTGTTCATCGCGTCCAAGCCGGTCCCGATGGACCTCACCCCCTACGGGGGGCCGAAGAACGGAGCCATCGAGGACAGTGAGGTCCAGGAGGTCGATCTCGCGACCGGGAGACTCGTCTTCTCGTGGGACATCCTGGACCACGTGAACCCGGCGGACTCCGAGGTGTCGGCCTCCTCGGCGTCCTCGTCCGGCGGGGTGTGGGACGCCTATCACGTGAACTCGATCGACGAGGGCCCTGACGGCCAGCTGCTGATCTCGGCCCGAAACCTCTGGGCGGTCTACGACGTCGCGCGGCAGACAGGCGACATCCGCTGGCAACTCGGTGGCAAGAGAAGCGACTTCAGCTTCGGCCCGAACGCGGACTTCTACTGGCAGCACCACGCCCGGTTCCGGCCGGGAAACCGGATCAGCATGTTCGACGACGGCTGCTGCAACCAGCCGGACGGCACCCCCGAACAGCAGTCACACGGCCTGATCCTCAACCTCGACTTCCCCAACCACCGCGCGACCGCGGCGCGGACCTACTACCACGCACCGGGGTTGTACGCCGCGTCCCAGGGGGACACCCAGGCGCTCACCAACGGCAACGAGTTCGTCGGGTGGGGGCAGGAGTCGTACTACTCGGAGTACAGGGGCGCCGGGAACACCGAGGGCGACGGCTCGAAGAACCTGCTCTACGACGCCATGATGCCGGGCTCCGACATCTCGTACCGGGCGTTCCGCCACGAGTGGGTCGGCAAGCCGTGGTATCCGCCCAGTGCGGCGGCGCGCGACGGCAGCGGCGGGCGGAGCACCGTCTACGCCTCCTGGAACGGCTCAACGGAGACCAGAGCGTGGCAGGTGCTCGCCGGACCGGACGCCCGTTCCCTGTCGGTGGTCGTCGACCACGCCGACCGGACCGGCTTCGAGACGGCCCTCACGACGGATAACCCGGGACCGTACTTCCAGGTGAGGGCGCTGAACGCGAAGGGGGAGGTCATCGGGACGTCCCACGTCGTGACCCGCTCCGGTTGAGGAAGGACCGATCCTCGGGCCGTCTTCGGCGGCAGCATCGCCCGCGACTGTCGAACAACAACCCTGGCCTGGTCTCGGTTCCGGTCTCATTCATCGCCGTCCGAATGGGTTCGGTCACCACCCCGACAGCAAGAGAACCGCAGTTCAGAACGTGTGTGAACGCCGCCGGACACTGCCGAGGAGATTTGGAAAGCGTGTTGGGGGCAACCCCTCACGAGTTCGAATCTCGTATCCTCCGCCGCTGCCTATCAAGGCAAACGTCGGCCCCGACCACTTCTGCGGTCGGGGCCGACGTTTTTCGCTTGGCGGCGAATTTCCTGATGGGCTGCTCAGGAGTGGTGCACGGAGCAGGTGACTGCGCCGATACGAATGCGGTGTCTGTTCCGCGATACCGCGGCGTAGACCCGACGAGCGACGGCCCGTACACCCGGGAGGCCGATCGCAGCAGCGGCCCGCCGGTACCGGAGGCTCGGCGAGGACTCGACGAAGCAGGTCAGCGCGTCCACTCCGCCGGCATGCACCTCGCCGCCCCGGAAGATCAGCGCCTCCCGTTCGAGTCGCGTCAAGTGCGCAGCGGTGAGGCGATCCGGCAGGGCCTGCCATGGCACGGCTGGCATCCGAGGCGTGGCTCAGCTTGCGGATCCGGTCGACCACGGCCTGGCAGAAGCCACAGTCGCCGTCGTAGGCCAGGATCGTTCCGGTGCCTTGGTGCGCGTCACTCATCCCTCCCCCTCCCCTGCCGGCGCTGGTTCCGTGCCGGTGTCGCCGCTCGGTCTCACCCGGCCCGTCCGGGCTGCGGCGGTACGAGGGTGGCGTCCGGGGCCGAGGAGGACACCGGCCCCTTCGCCGCAGCACGTTTGAAGGCGCGTCGGCACAGGCTTCCCAGAGACCCGTAGAACCGGTCCGGGAGGAATACGGCATCAGCAATGATCATCGCGCCGGAGAAGAGCGGGAGGCCCAGCAGTACCGCGATGCCCGCGTGCATGCTCAGCAGCATGGCCAGAACGATGTACTTCAGCCTGCCGAAGAGGACGAACGGGAAGGCCACTTGCAGGATCACGGTCAGATAGCTGGCAACCGCGACGGCCATCTGATGGTTGTCGAGCATCAGCGAGAGGGCGGGCCACGGCCGGAACAGGTCGAGGTTCAGGACGTAGTGGAGAGCGGTCCCGTCCCCCCAGGCGCTGCCCTGCACCTTGTACAACCCCGCAGAGCCGTAGAGGAAGCAGACCTGAGCGGCGATGACGAACATGCCGCAGTTGTGCAGCGTCGTGACCAATGTTTCGCGGGAGGCGGCGACTTGGTGCCTGAGCCCGGGTTCCGTGCGTGACGACGAGGCGTCGACCGTACGGGCGGCAGCGCGTCGGCGGGCTCTGCGCGCGTCGAGGGACCAGCGTCGGCCGCATGCGGTGCAGCAGAGGTAGAGGGACATGAGGAGGATCACGTTGTCTCCTCCGTCCGACATGAAGATGGCCCTGGCGTGGAACGAGGCCACCACGGCCGCGAACAGAAGGGACATCACCCTGGTCCGCCAACCGAGCATGAACAGGGTGGCCGTGAGAACCGCGAGCACGTAGCAGCTCTCGAAGTAGGCAGGACTGTCGGACAGAGTGAGGATGCTGATCCAGCCCGTCTGATCGAACAGCTGCCTCGCCAAGGCGGGGGTCCACGGTGCCTCGGGACCCCAGATCTCCTGGCGGTGGGGGAACTCCCGCAACAGAAAGGCGAGGTAGAGCGCTCCGTATCCGATGCGCAGCACTGCGGCCGCGTGGAGGGAGGTCTGCCGCGTGGTCAGGGAGGCGACGAGCGCGCCCGGGCGATCGAGGATCCGTCGCGGGGCGGCTTGGCCGGTGGCGGTGGCGGCACGGGACGGTGGTGGCGCCGCGGCCAGTGCCTGGTCAGTTGCCATTCGGTGTCACCTTCCACAACGGTAGGTACCTGGTTTCGACAGGGGCTTTCGCGGCGGGGTACGGACCGCGCGCGTGGGGGGACCCTGCGATCGGCTGCGTGGTCACCCTCAGCTGGATGGCCTGGAACGGACCGGGCTGATGAGCCGAAACTCGCTCCACGGCGATGTTCCGGAGATACTTCTGGAACATCGCAGCCCGCGCGGAGTAGGACCGATCGTCCCCTCCGTGCGTTTCGAGATAGCTGGTCCACGCCCGGCGCAGCATGTTCTGCGTCGTATGGCTCGGGAAAATGTTGTGTTCAACGTCTGCGCTGTCCACAGCCGTCAGATCGAACCAGTCGCTCACCTGCTTCGAACCGTTCGACGAAGTGGCCTCGGTCCTAGCCGAGATCTGTCGGGACACCGATTCGGGGTTCGGTGCGAAAAGCCGCCAGTTCTGCTCGAAAAATGGATAGATCCACGCGTTGATCTGCTTGCTGTAGCGCTGTGAGATCTGATTCGAGGGCGCCACGTAAAGGAATACCAACAGGACGTGGACGAGAGCGGTGGTCACGCAGAGCGCCACCCCGCTCGCTGTCACCGTCCGCAGCAGTCTCGATTGTCCCGTACATTCCGCCGACGACCCGGGCGCCCCGCCCGCAGGCCGGTCAGCCGGCTCCACCGCGGTGTCGTTCTCCTCATCGGCCGACCAGGGGCCCGAATCCGCCAGGCCCACAGACCTGCTGTCGTTCGAGGTGCGGCTGCGTCCGGTTCGTCCCATCCTGGCTGCTCCCTTCGCTCTGCTTTCCCTGAGCTTGTTGTGCGCGTCCGGCACCCCTCGGCCAGCAGCGCGTTCCCCGGACGAGGGGCCGGGCGACGCGCGGCGGGATCTGATGATCCGCCGCGCGCCGCCGATCTCCATCGATCACACGAGCCACCGCCGCAGGGGCCGGCTCGGTCCGGGGGCCACACCCACGCGAGAGGTGCGCTCGTGCTCACGCCTCACGACCTGGGGACCCGCACACGGCGGATCGGCTACCAGGTCGCGGGCTCACAGCAGCAGTTGCCGGACCCGCACTTGTCACTGCAGGAAGCGCAGTGATCACCGTGGCCACAGTCACCGCAGTGATCGCAGTGGCTGCAGTCACCGCAGTGCTGGTGGCAGTCACCGCAGTGCTCGTGGCAGTGCTCGTGGCAGTCACCACAGTGGTCGCAGGGGCCGCACTGGTGTCCATTGCCACCGGTTTCCCCACCGCTGGTGCCCGCGGTCGTACCGGCTGTGGTGCCTGCGGTCGTAGCACCCGTGGTACCCGCGGTCGTGGCACCCGTGGTGCCACCGGTGACGAGGCCGCCGAGGAGACCGCCCGTGTTGCCCGCGACCAGACCGCCCAGAACCCCGCCCGTGTTGCCCGCGACCAGGCCGCCCAGAACCCCGCCCGTGGTCCCCGCGGTCGTACCGGCCGTGGTGCCGCCGGTCGTGGTGCCCGCGGTCGTACCGGCCGTGGTCCCACCGGTCGTGGTGCCCGCAGTCGTACCCGCCGTGGTCCCGCCGGTGGTGCCGACGGCACACGTCTCCCGGGTGATCCTGTTGGTGTCCAGCGTCACGGAGCCGTTCCGGGCCAGCGCCCGACCGTCGATGCTTGCGCCGGTGGTCACGGTGATAGAGGTCAGGGCCAGGATGTTGCCCACGAAGGTCGAGTTGGTGCCGAGCGTCGCGGAGCTTCCGACCTGCCAGAACACGTTGCACGGGGCGGCGCCGTTGGTGAGGATCACGCGGCTGGCGGAGGCCGTCGTCAAGGTCGATCCAGCCTGGAAGACCCACACGGCGTTGGGATCGCCCTGGGCGTCCAGAGTGAGCGTGCCCGTCAGTCCGAGAGAGGTAGCGGACTTGTAGACGCCCGGAACCAGCGTCTGACCACCCAGGTCAGCGGAGATGATGGCGTCCGGCGCCTGGCTGGCGGCGTCGTTGTACGCCGTGGTCAAGTCGTTCTGCGCCTGAGCGGCGACGGCATCCGCGGAGTGGATGGTCCCGTTCACCAGGCCGGGCGGAAATCCGCTGATGGCCGTTCCCGGACTCACTCCGACGTCTCCCGTGATGACGGAAGAACCGGTGTTGCTGACCGACTGGCCGGCAAGCACCGCGAAGCTGTCCGCCGTACCGAGGGGAACGGCGGTCGCGATGGCGTGCGCCCGCACCGGTGTCAAGGCCACACCGGCGGCGGCGATCAACACGATCCCCGCGATCCAGGCGGAAATCCTGCGCCAGTGCGGCACAGCAGAGAAGTTCAGTGTCACCTAGGGTCCCATTCCTGTGAGAAACGCGACGAATTCCATGTTTTTCGTCGACATGCGCGCCGAACCACTGCTTCATGTGGCCAAGGGGCGCCCGAGGATCGAGCGCCCGTTGCACCAGGTAGAGAGGATGGATCTAGATTTACCCGGAACACGCCATGCGCATACGATCCGTTGGGGTGACCTGAGCCGCTGTGTAAACCCAGGCTTCTACCTGTAGTCGCACGGTTCTCTGGCCGAGCCACCTGTCCCCACCGCTCCGGGTCCGGCGAATACGCCTTCACCCTCCGATGTCAGGGAGAATTCGGCACCCAGCGGGACGCACTACGTCGATATGATTTGCGGAAGGATTGAGTTGAACTACCGACAGAGCTGCGAACAGTGGACGAAGACAGCCCTGCGATCGAAGCCAGTATCCCCGACCATCCGTGACCATCCGTCATTCGCCGGGGGACACCCCAGCTCATCACTGGAAAAGGTGCACCCAGAGCGTCGCTGTCGGCGGACGCCACCCACGGGAAGGCTGCGCAGGGTGCGAGACTCGGACTCGTGAAGGACTTCCTCGACAGGTCCTTCCCGCTCGGCACGGCGCGGCGGAGGCCCTTCCTCGTGTTCAGCCGTGGCTGCTCGTCCGGTCGGGCCACGACGACCGCCGCCTACCGATGGTGGAATTCGCCGACCGGGCGGGCCACTTCGGCCAGGCCTGAGGGACGCCCGCCCTCGTCGCCCGCGGTCTCGTCCGAAGGCGCCGGGCTGCGGAACCGGCCACCGTGACCGTGCGGGGTTCGGGCCGGGCGGAGAGTAGCCTGGATATCACCGAAGGCACTTCGCATGCCGGCACCGGATACTGGCGTCGTCTCCGGCGAACGGCTCTCCCGGACCCGGCCCTGGTCGGGCCCGGAGACAGGCTCTTGATCATGACTGCGATCCTCGATCGTGCGACGACGCCGACCACCCCCGCATCCCCCCTGCGGCTCTCCCTCGCGCCCGACGGCGTGCGGGCCGGTCGGCTGGACGGGGCCTGGTGGCCCCGGTCGCGTGATCTTCTTCTCGAACTCCCCTCCCTAGCCGCCGAGCTCGACGAGCGGTGGGGCCGGATCACCCGGATCACCGTGAACCCCGCGCAGTGGCCGCTCATCCCCCGCCGTATCCCGGTCACCGGGCACACCGTCCACGCCGGCTGGTTCACCACCGAGCAGGACGAGCACACGATCGCGGTGTTCTCGTACGCCCCGCGCAGGCTGACCCTGCTGGTAGTCCCGCCGGAGACGGATGCCACTGGTGCCGCCCAGCTGATGGCCGCGGCAGCCGGCCCGGCGAACACCAGTACTGCGAGCGACCTGCTCGCCGCTCAGACGGGCGACGGTGCGGCAAAGCCGGCGTCCCGCTCCGACTTCCTGCCATCGGCCGTCGCTCCCTCGAACGGAGCTGGTGAGGCCGGCAGGCGGGCGGACATCGCCCGCGACCGGGCAGCCTCCTGGCCCGTACCCGCCTAGTCGGGAGGACGGCACACCCGGCCCGGCCCGCGCGGGCCGGGTGTGTCACTCGCGTGACCACTCGGTCTCCGCTTGGGGTTCGCCGTCGATGCCGGTCCCTTCCCACAGTCGGACCCTGACTGCCCGGGGGCCCGGCGCGGGTCGGGAGAGGGTGCGAACGAACACGTCCCGGAGGTGGTTGGCCGCCCGCTGCGGCGGACCGTCGTACTCCAGCGGATTCGGCATCGTCGTGTCGTCCTGCCGGGACCAGCGGCCGTCATCGTTCTGGGTCTCCAGAATCCACCGGTAGCGCCGCATCGTGACCTCCTGTGCCAACGCTCCTGCCCTGACTCGACCGTACGAGGCGGGCGGGTGGAGGGCGACCGGGGAGGTCGGCGGCTCCAATGCCACGACGGAACGAAGAGCGGAGGAGGTGGCCGATTTCGAGGCAGGCGGCATCCGGGAGTGGCGCGGCCACGACGTGTGTCGACGCCGACGAGCACAAGACCGGCAAGCTGGAGTCCGACTACGTGGGCATCGCGACCGTTCAGCCGGCTGAACACCATGCCGGGTCCGGGCCGGACCGGGAGTAGCCTGGACATCACCGAAGGCACCTCGCATGCCGGCACGGACACTGGCGTCGTCTCCGGCGAACGGCGATCCCGAACTTGGCACCGGTCAGGTTCGGAGACAGGTCCTTGATCATGACTGAGATCGACGGCGCGACGCTTGCCACTGCCGAACTCGCCCCGCGGTTCTCCCTGACACCGGACGGCCCGCGAGCCGGACGGCTGGACGGGGCCTGGTGGCCCCGATCGCACGACCTTCCGTTCGAACTCCCCGCCCTGGCCGCCGAACTGAACAAGCGGTGGGGCCGGGTCGCCGGAATCACCGTGAACCCGGCTCAGTGGTTGACCGTCCCCCGGCGGATCCCGATCGCGGGCCGCACCGTCCATGTGAGCCACACCGTCCACGCGGGCGGGTTCACCGCCGTGCAGGACCAGCACACGATCTCGGTCCGCTCGCACCTTGCCCGCCGACTGACCCTGCTGGTCGTCCCGCCACGGACGGGAGCCGTCGAGGCCGCCCGGCTGATGGCCGAGGCCGCCGATCCCGCGAACACCGGGACCGCGAGCGAACTGCTCGCCGAGGAGCCCTCCGCGAGGGTGTCCGACCGGCGAGGAATCATCTGGCCGGTACGCGACCCCTCCGTCTCGGCCTGGGGCTCCGCCCGGTGGGGCGGGCCCTTGTCACCCGGGTGTTCCGGCCTGTGCCCTCGGCCGACCACCGATGGCGCCGACCACCGATGACGCCGCCTCCCGATCCTCCTGCGCTCCCGGCGGATCGCCGTCAGTACTCGGAGCCGCTTCGCAGGTAGGTACCCGCGACCTGGAGCCACGCCCCGGGGCTGAAACACGCCTCGATCCGGTGCGGGGTGTCCTCGAAGACCCGCAGGACGCGCAGCGCGCCGCTCGGGTGCAGGTCGTACTCGAAGATCACGCCGTCCGCGCCGTCCTCGTACTGCAGGTCCAGCGGCCCCTTCGACGGCTCCGCCGGCGCCCGGGCTTCCGGCGAGAGTTTCACGTAGACGGACATCCTGTCGCCCCTGCCTCTCCTGTCCTTCCGAGGGGCCCAGCCTGCGATGCCGGTCCTCTCAGGTCGCTTCGATCGGTGGCTCGGAGCCGATGCCGGTCGAGACGAGGATCTGCCGCGCCGAGGCGGTGCCACCGGCCTCGACCGCACGTGCCATCGCGGCCAGGGCTGCCTCCTGAGCCGCCTGCGGGGGAACGACGAGCAGGCTGAAGTGATCGCGGTCACCCCGCGTGACGATCACCGTGTCATCGCCGACCGGGTACCGGTCGATGTGCACCGGCCGGCCGTCGATGACCAGGCTGGGCGGCACCTCATCCCAGGCGTCCGCGTCCAGCCCGACGCTCACCACGGGGCCCAGGTGTTCGGTCAACGCCCTGACCAGACCGGGCAACTCGGCGCCGACATCCCGTGAACGCGGCCACCAGGCGCCGTCCAGCGCGCCCTCGCGCGACCGTGTGGTCGCCAGGCGCAGCAGGACCGTCCCCGGCTTCGCGGCCTGCCGCAGCCGCTCCGGAAGAAGGCCGTGGTGCGAGGTACCGGATTCATCCGACATGGCACGCCACCCATCCGCGGACGGACGTCCCGTCCGCTACCGCAGAGGCGGTCCTCCGTCGCTGCCGGTCGAGCCGTTCCGACATTCCCACGGTACTCCGCCCCCTCAGCCCCGGGCCGGTCCGTCCGCCGCGGCCCGTACACCGCGACGGGGAAGGTCCGCACCCAGGAGTGACGCGAACGAGACGTCATCCCCACCGCGCGGGAGAGGCCTGATGCGACCAGTTCTGGTTGCGTTCACCCCCCGTCCACTGCCGTTCAGAGCCCAGCCGACGGATCACTCCACCTGGCGGGCGGAGGCGGGGATAGGGCAGACGCCGCGCAGGGTGGCCGGGTGGCGAAGACCATTGACGATCCTGGACTCGGGCATTCCGGAACCGGAATTCGAGAGCATACTTGTGGTATGCGGGATGAACAGGGGCCCCGGACGAGGTGGACGTTCCTGACGCATCACGCACGTGTACTGGTGGCGATCTCGCGTGACGCGGAAGTCCGCCTGCGGGACCTGGCGGCGACGTGCGGAGTGACGGAGAGGGCCGTACAGGCGATCGTCACCGACCTGGAGGACGCCGGCTTCCTCGTTCGTACACGGCACGGGCGCCGCAACCACTACCACGTCGTCGAGGGCACGTACTTCCGCCATCCCGCCGAGGCCCACCAGGAGATCGCAGGCCTGCTGGCCCTGTTCGGCGGCCCCGATCCCCGCCCCGGCTCCGGCCACCAGCAGAGGCTTCCTACCGGTGATCATCATGGTGAGCATCCGTGAGACCGCGCCCGACCGCCTCCAGCACCTCACACCGCAGCTGCGAGCCACCACCACGGTGGTTGACGGACAGGCGGTGATCGTCCGCCTCGACGGCGAGGTGGACCTGGAGGACCGCCAGCCCTTGCAGCAAGCCCTCGCACGGGTAATGCAGACCCGCCCGCCCCAGCTGATCGTCGATCTGACCGGCCTGGCCTTCTGCCACTCGGTATGCCTCAACGCGCTCCTCACCGCCCGCCGGCGCGCGAAGGCCGCCGGCGTGGAGATGGTGCTCGCCGCACCGCCGCCTCAGACCAGACGGGTACTGGAGATCACCGGCACCGACCAGGTCTTCACGATCTACTCGAGCGTCCGCACCGCGCTGGCGGACACCTACGCCGCCAGCCGGCAGACAGGATGAGGGGGTGACCGGACACAGCGGCCGCAGGACACCGTCCATGTCTCCGCGCCGTGCGGCAGGCCACCTGTCGCACCGTCGAACGGTCCCCTCGAACAGCGGCCGGACGGCGGACGAGCAGGGCCAAGTGACCCATGCCGCGGTTCGTGCCGGGACGAGGAGCATGGAGGCATGGACGAGACGACGCAGGTACCCGGTGGGCTGGAACGCCGGGAATGCCTGTCCCTGCTCGCGGGCACCGGCTACGGCAGAGTGGTGTTCACCGCGCGGGCCCTGCCCGTCGTCGCCCCGGTGAACTACCTCCTCGACGAGGACGTCGTGGTCGGCGCCGGTGCCGATGCCCGCCTGCAGCGGCTGGCGGACGGCGATGTCGTGCTCTTCGAAGCGGAGGGTGCCGACTCCGGCACCGCGTGGAGCGTCAGTGTGACCGGCTACGCCCACCCCGTGACCGATGCCGGGGAGGCCGATCGCCTCATCAGCCGCACCGGGTCCGAGACGCCCTGGGTTCCCGGCCCGGCGGAATCCCTGCTGCGGATCACGACCACGCAGGTGGACGGCCGGACGTTCCCGATCACCGGAGCCGGTCCCGGCCGTGCCCCGCTCCCGTACCCCGGTCCCACGCCCAACGCCTGAACGGGCCCGCGAACGGGCATAAGGACTGTGGCCGGAAAGTCGTGAGACGTGCGGAGGTGCGGCCCGGTGGGAACTCCTGCGAACGGTCCGCCCGGTGACCCGCCCGGCTTCGTGCACATCCCCGACCCCGCCCGTCTGGAGCTCGACCGTGCCGTCCAGGCCGTCGTGACGCGGGCCAATGACGTCCTGCACGCGGAAAGCCGACTGCGTGACCTCCTTCGGGCGGTTCTCGCGGTCACCACGGACATCGCCTCCCCGGGGGTGCTCGACCACCTGGTGAACGCCGCCCGTGAGCTGCTGGGAGCCCGCTTCGCCGCCCTGGCCGTACTCGACGACGAAGGTCGGCTCGTCCAGTTCCGGCACAGCGGCATCGAACCGTCTGCCGCCCGGGAAATCGGTCCGTGGCCCCGGGGCGAAGGTGTCCTCGGCCGACTACGGACGCAGTCCGGTCCGCTACGGATCGACGACATCAACGCGGCCCCCGACACGTACGGCTTCCCGACCGGCCACCCGACCATGCGGAGCTTCCTCGGCGTGCCGATCCGGGCCCGCGGCCGGACGTTCGGAGCCCTCTACCTCGCCGACAAGCAGGGTGCCGGCACCGTGCCGGCACCGTTCACCACGGAGGACGAGGAACTCCTCCAAGCGCTGGCCGGTGCCGCGTCGGCGGCCGTCGACAACGCCCGGCTCTACGAACAAGCCCAGCGCAGGGAAGCGTGGCAGCACGCCACGGCCCTGATCAGCTCCGCCCTCCTGGCCCGTACCGAGCCGGACCAGGTGCTCGCGCTGATCGTCGAGCAGGCGCGGCAGGTCGCGGGCGCCGACATCGCGGCGATCGCCCTTCCCGAGACCCCCGAGCGCCTGGTCATCCGCATTGCCGCCGGCCAGTACGCCGACCGCGTCACCGGCCAGTACCTGCCCACCGCACAGTCTCTGACCGGACTCGTCCTGACCCGCGGCGAACCGCTGATCACCGCCGACCTGGCCACCGACGGACGCTCCCACCAGCCGGACACCGACCTGTCCCCCGCATCCGGCCCGGCCATGTTCGCCCCTCTGACCGCCCGCGGCAGCCGTACCGGGGTCCTTTTCGTCACGCGCCAACCGGGCCGGGCGGGATTCGACCACGACCAGCTCGACATGCTGACCGTCTTCGCCGCTCAGGCCGCTCTCGCCGAGCGGCTCGCCGCCGAACGCGCCGACGCCGAGCTCGTCACACAGGTCCGTGACCACGAACGCATCGCCCAGGACCTGCGCGACCGTGTCATCGAGGGCATCTTCGCCATCAGTCTCACCCTCAACGGCCTGGCCACCACCGCACCGCCCCACCGGCAGCAGCACCTCCTCGACACCGTCGGCCGCCTCGATACGGTCATCCGCGACATCCGTGCCACCGTCTTCGACCTCCGGCACCCCGACCCGGGGCCCGGAGCACCCTGACATGCGGTGCTCGGGGCGGCGCCCGGCCGATCAGGTGGGCGGTCGCCCGTCCGTCGCAGGGGACGCCGACGGGTCAGCGCCACTCGATCGCGAACAGGGTGGCATCGTCGCTCGTGCGCCCGCCCCGCTCCTCCTTGAGGACATGGGAGAGCATGCGCACCATGGTCCGGAGCCCGGTATCCGAGCGCTCGACGCGGTTGACCCAGTCGATGAGCTGGTGCTCGCCGAACTGCTCCCCGCCGGGCGCCCGCTCCTCGACCAGGCCGTCAGTGAAGCACAGCACCCGGTCCCCGTGCCGCAGTCGCCGCTCACTGATCACCGGCTGCTCGCCGCCGAACCCGACCGGCAGGGTGGGGGCGCTCTCCAGTCGCTCGACGACGAGACGGCCGCGGATCAGCAGTGGTGCGGGATGGCCGGCGTTGACCCACTGCAGGTGGCCGGTAACGGTGTCCAGGCGCATCATCTGCGCGGTGACGAAGTGGTCCGGCCCGAACTGCTCGGCGATGGCCCGGTCCATGAACGCGTAGATCTCCGCCAGTCCGATGTCGGCGCGCCGGGCGTGCCGGTACGCACCGATGGCGACGGTCGCCATGGTGGCGGCGTCCAGTCCGTGGCCCATCGCGTCGATGGTCGCCACGTGCAGGAGGTCGTCGTTGAGCGCGTAGTCGAAGCTGTCCCCGGCCACGTGGTAGGCGGGTTCGAGGATGCCCGCCACGGCGACCAGGGGGACCGTCATCGAGAGCGGCGGCAGGAGCGACCACTGGATCTCGGCGGCCACGCTCATCGGCTGGAGGCGCCGGGCCTGGAAGATCCGGTCGGTGAAGGCGTTCTTCGTGACCAGCAGATCGGCGACCAGGGCGCAGAAGACCCGCAGCAGCCGGCGGTCGTCCTCGTCGACGGCGTCCAGGGTCAGGGCCAGCACCCCCACCTGGTCACCGCCGTCCGGCAAGGGCAGGTACATCCGCACGCCGTCCTCCTGCGGTTCCTCGACGGGAACACCGCGCAGGAACGCCTCGCCGGCGGGTGAGGCGTCGATCGGCACCGGCTCTCCGGCCGTCAGCCCCCGCCCGTGCAGGGGTGCCAGGACCAGCTGTCCATAGTCCTGCAGCAGGAGGACCGGGTCGCGACCGCCGAACCGGCGCACCGCGTCGGCGACCAGTGGAGCGATCATCTGGGGCGGCAGTTCCTGGGTCCGGTCCAACAGCGGGCCCCACAGCTGGTGCTCGCCGGTACCGTGCGTCCGACCGGGTTCCGGCGTGGCGGACGGCTGGTCACCGCTCATCCTCGCTCACCGCCGTCTTGCTCCCGCCGTCGGGGCCGGCGCCGCTTCTGCCGAGCCGGGCGCCCCGGATCCGTGAACCGAGGCAGCTCCTTCCATTACGCCCCACTGCCGGGCGATGCGCTCTCCAGCCGGTCGACAGGATGCCGAGGGCGTGCGGAGCACGGCACGGTTCCACCGCGGCTCCGGCTTCGTGGCGTCCGGCCCCGGCCGTTCACCGTGCGGAGCCGACGCGGCCGGGCGAATCCGCCGCAGGTCCGGAAGCCCACGGTTCCGCGAGTCCGGGCCGCTCGCCCGTCTTCCTCGGCCCCTGCCGGACCGACGCCCCTTGCCCGCCCCCTGTGGCCCCGCCCCCGCGCGCACTGCCCGGCCCGGCGCGTGAGCCTGGCCCCAACGGGTAGCCGTCCCGGTGCGACGGGACTTCGTCGTCCGGGCGCCATGGGCCCGAACCGATGGGAGGCGACCACCATGTCCACAGCCGTCCATCACCACCGCCACCTGGCTTTCGCCGCAGGCAGCGGAGCCTCCTCGGTGAACGAAGGGCGGGCGTTCACCCGCCGAGCCCTCGCCGATTGGCGCCTGACTTGCTCCACCACCGGCGACGACGCCCAACTGGTCGCATCAGAACTGCTCACCAACGCCGTCCGGCACACGGCAGGTCCCCTCGCCATGGACCTGGACGACGACGGCTCGCGCCTGCGCATCACCGTCACGGATCCGCGGGCCGACATCACCCCACCCGATCCCGGCAGCCACCAGCCTGCCCGGATCGGCGGTCACGGACTGTTCATCGTCGACCGTCTCGCCCTGCACTGGGGTGCCTTCCCCGAAGGCTGCGGCAAGACCGTCTGGGCCGACCTCCTCCTGCGAGGCCGGGCAACCGACCCGGCACCGTGAAACCACGGTCGTCATGACGACGGCAGGACGCATGGACACGACGGTTCAAGCGGAGGGAGTGGCGAGCAGGGTGGCAGCGCAGCCCGCGGTGAGGACGCCGAGGAGGTAACCGTCCGCGTCGACGACGGGCCGGATGGCCAGGTGCTTGATCCGCATCGCTACCGCGGCCGGGCACAGGCCAAACCACACCCCGGCAGCCGAACTCCTGCTCAGATCTCGCCTCATAGCGGAGGCTGCAGGAGCCAGCTGGCCAGAGACGTCGTGAGCAGGGGTTGTCCGGCCTGGTAAGCGGAGCCAGCTGGTCTCAGTTCTGGTCTCATTCACCCCCGTCCAGCCGGGTTCAGTCGCCGCCCAGCGGTTCGCTCCGCTGCAGGTCAGCACGAGTGTGGACCCCGGCGGACGGCGTTCGGGAGAATTGGAAAGCGTGTTGGGGGCAACCCCTCACGAGTTCGAATCTCGTATCCTCCGCCTTTGCCTAGCAAGGCAGTTGAAGGCCCCGACCGGGTTCCGGTCGGAGCCTTCTTCGTGCCCTGGTCTCAGTTTTGGTCGCAGTTTCGATTTTTTGGGCCTCAGCGGCCCACTCTGCGGCGAGGCCCCGGCGACTGCCGCGAGCCTCGATGCGTGAGGGCGGCGCTCAGTGGTCGCCGAAGAAGATCTCCTTCACCTCGCGCGCCGCGTAGTAGACGAGGACGTAGCCGGCGGCCGGGTCGGCCCACCACCAGCCCAAGGTGGTGTTGAGGACGAGGCCGAGCAGGACTGCGGCGGCCAGCAGGCCGTCGATGAGGGTGACACGCCCCTCGGTCTTGAGGACCGGGTTGTCCAGAGCTGCACCGGTGCGGGCCTTGCCGAAGGCGAGGGCGAACATCACCGCCACGGTGATCGCCGTCCAGACGATCCCGAGTGTGGAGTGGTGCGGGCGGAAGCTGCTGGCGAGCACCCAGGTGGACTGCACCAGCAGGTACACCGCGAGCAGGGCGAAGCCGACCCCGATCAGCCGGAACGCGCGCTTCTGGCGGTCCTCGCCGCTGCCGGACAGCTCCCAGATGACCACGGTGGACGCGCCGATCTCGATCAGTGAGTCCAGGCCGAAGCCGGCCAGCGCCACCGACCGAGCACCAATCGCCGCGATCGCGAGGATCACGGTGCCGACCACGTTCCAGCCCAGCGTGGCGTACTCCAGGGCGAAGCCCCGACGCAGCAGCGCTGCACGGGGCACCCCCACGGCGCCCAGGGGTGGCCCGTGGCAGATCTGTTTCCGGGCTCCACTGCTCGTCCAGGACGGTCTGGACCGCGTTCCGCAGTCGGGGGTCGAGGGCGAGGCGATCTTCCCCGGCGGCTCGGGGCGGGGCCGGCGCCCGACGGCTCGGGGCGGGGCCGGCGCCCGTCGGCGCGGGCTTGAGCCGCGTGAACGGCCGGTACCGGCCGTTCACGGGAGGCCGGTTGCGCCGGATCTCCCGGCTGACAGTGGAGGGGCTGCGGCCCGGTTCGGCGGCGTCGCCCGAAGGGCGGGGCGATCGGAGCGTTCGAGTGGTGTCGGACCGCCGACGGGACGGGGTTGCGGTGTGTCTGGCGGTCGTCCGCGCTCGCGTGACGCATGAGTGGAACAGGCGCTTCGACGCCTGGTCTCTGTCTCCGAGGTACGGAGTGTTCATGTCGCCGCTGTCCGTGGTCCGTCGCCTGCTCGTCGTTCTGCTGCTTCCCCTGCTCGCCCTCGCCGCCGTCCTCGGCGGTGCCAGGGCATCGTTCGCTGTCGCCGTGCCCACGGGGGTCCGGACCGGGGGAACCGACTGGGACGCCTTGGCCCGCTGCGAGAGCGGCGGGCGCTGGCAGGCCGCCACCGGAAACGGCTACTACGGCGGACTGCAGTTCGACACGGCGACCTGGCGCGCCAACGGCGGCCTCGCCTACGCTCCCCGCCCGGACGGGGCGACCCGCGAACAGCAGATCGCGGTGGCCGAGCACCTCGCCGAGCGCCGCGGCCTGGCTCCCTGGCCGGTCTGCGGAGCCCGGGCCGGCCACAACGGCGACCGCGCCGACAGCCACACCGGCACCCACGCCGGTGGCGGCCACGGCCCCGCGCACCCGCGGCCGCAGGCGCCCGCCCCGCGTACCGAGCGCGCCGTCCCGGAGGACACGCCGCCCGTCATCAGCGACGGGGGCACGGACGCGGGCGAAGCCGGCCCGGAGACCTGGACCGTACGTCCCGGCGACACCCTCGGGGGCATCGCCCAGGAAGTCGGCTCCCCCGACGGCTGGTCGACCCTCTACGCGCTCAACCGCCAGACCATCGGTGACGACCCGGACCTGATCCTGCCCGGCCAGGTCCTCGCGCTGCGCTGACCCGACGCGAACGGTCGACCACGCACTCACGGCCGTCACGGCGGGCAGGGCGTTCAGGGGCCGCGTCCAGGACGGCGCCCCGCGCCCGAAGGACCGGTCACGATTCGAGAAGCCCCCGGCGGGGGTCGCCTCCTAGCGTGGTGGCCATGGCAACCACCACCGCATCCGCTGTCTCCCTCACCTCCGTCACCCTCGAGGTGGCCGACCTCCCGGCCGCCCGGCGCTTCCACGCCGCGTTCGGGGTGGACGGGTACGTCGACCTGCGGGCCTCCGAAGCGCGGTCCAGCGGGTTCCGGGGCTTCACGTTGGCGCTCACGGTGCCCGGGCCGGCCACCGTCGACGGTTTCCTCGGCGACGCCGTGGACGCCGGCGCCGAGGTGCTGAAGCCCGCCGCCAGGTCGCTGTGGGGCTACGGCGGTGTCGTGCTGGCGCCGGACGGGACGGTCTGGAAGGTGGCGACCTCGGCGAAGAAGGACAGCGGCCCGGCCACCCGTGAGATCGACGAGGTCGTCCTGCTGCTGGGCGTGGAGGACGTCAGGGCCAGCAAGCGGTTCTACGTCGACCGGGGCCTGACCGTGGCGAAGAGCTTCGGCGGCAAGTACGCCGAGTTCGCCCCGAACGGGTCCGGCTCCGTCAAGCTGGCGCTGTACAAGCGTCGCGGTCTGGCCAAGGACCTCGGTGTCCCCGCCGAGGGCACGGGCTCGCACCGCGTCGTGCTCGGCAGCGCGTCCGGTCCCTTCACCGACCCGGACGGGTTCGCCTGGGAGGCCGCCGGATAGCCGTTCCCGCGGCATCCGCACCACCCGGCACCGCCCCGGACCGACGCACGGGTTCAGCGACCGGGCGGCGCTGGACGACGGTGACGTGTGGCCGGTGGCCTACGCGGTGAAGGAGTCGGCCCCGGCCGAGGAGGAGCGCGTCGCTGCGCTCGGCCGCAGGGCCGTGGGCTGAGGGGCGGCGCAGGGCCCGGGCCGCTGGGGTGCGGGCCCGGGCCCCCGGTGTCCTCGTACGGGGGGTCAGGAGACGGGGAGAGGGGCCTCGGCGCGGTCGGCGGCGGCGGTGGCGGTGGCGCCGAGGGCGAGCAGGGCGGTGCGGGTGGTGGTGACGGCGGCGCAGTTGTTGGCGGCGTAGGAGAGGGCCATGCGGTGCCGGTCGAGGGAGAAGTCGGCGACGGCGTCGGCGATGAGGAAGGGCTGGACGTCGTGGGAGAAGGCGTCCACGGCGGTCATCAGGACTCCGACGTGGGCGTAGACGCCGCACAGGATGAGCTGGTCGCGGCCGCTGTCGTGGAGCAGTTCGAGCAGGCCGGAGCGGTGCAGGGCGCTGTAGCGCCACTTGGTGAGGACGTGGTCGCGGGGTTGCGGGGCGAGGGCGGAGACGATCCGGCGGTCGCCCGGTTCGGCGCGCATGCCGGGGCCCCAGAAGTCCTTGAGCAGGCCGCGCTGCTCGTCGTCCATGTCGCCCGGCTGGGCGGTGTAGACGACGGGAACGCCGAGGTCGGCGCAACGGGCCCGGAGCAGGCGGCAGTTGTGCAGGAGTTCGGAGGCGGGCGAGCGGTCGGCGGTGAAGGGGCGCAGGAAGTACTCCTGCATGTCGTGGACGAGCAGGACGGCGCGGTCCGGGTCCGGTGTCCAGGGCACCCGGCTCTCCGGCAGGTCGCGTTCGGTGGGCATGGGGTACGGCGGGATGGGGCTGATGCTCAAGGCGGGACCTCGTCAGGGTGTGGTGGCGGCGGACAGCGAGGGCGGGGGCAGGAAGGGAGCGGCGGCGGTCAGGGGCGCCAGGCCGCCGCGACGGTGAGCGACTGCTCCGGGTTCAGCCGGGGGTCGCAGAGCGTGGTGTACGGGCCGAGCCGGCCGGCGTCGGCGACGGCCGCGGTGTCGGCGACGCACTCGGCGACCGGGTCGGGCGTCGCCTCCAGGTGGAGGCCTGCGGCGACGCCGCCGCCGCGGCGGACGGCCGTCAGGAACTCGCCGACCTCCTGGACCACGGCGGACAGCGCCCTGGTCTTGCGGCCGTCGGGCGCGCTGACGGTGTTGCCGTGCATCGGGTCGCACAGCCAGCTCACCGGGTGGCCGGCCTCGCGCACGGCCCGGACCAGGTCCGTCAGCCGGTCGGGGGCCCGGCCCGCGCCGAAGCGGGCGATCAGGGTGAGCCGTCCGGGCGCCCGGTCCGGGTCCAGGATCCGGCACAGTTCCAGCAGTTCGGCGGGGGTGCAGCCGGGGCCGACCTTGCAGGCGACCGGGTTGACCACGTCGGCCAGCAGCCGCACGTGGGCGCCGTCCGGTTCGCGGGTGCGCTCGCCGATCCACGGCCAGTGGGTGGAGGTGAGCAGCAGCCGGTCGTCGGAGGAGCGGCGCAGCAGCGGCAGTTCGTAGTCCAGCAGCAGAGCTTCGTGACTGGTCCAGACCACCGGGTCGGGCAGCGGGGACCAGGTCTCCTCGTGCCGGCGCAGCTGGGCCATGGCCCGGGCGGCGGCGCGGTAGCCGGTGACCAGGCGCAGCGGGTCGGGGCGGCGGGCCATCGGCTGGGGGTCGGGCGCGTTGACGATGAGGCCGCGGAACACCGGCAGTTCGACGCCTTCGACGACCTCGGTGGGACGGGACCGGGGCTTGGCGAACTGGCCGGCGATCCGGCCGACCCGGACGACGGGCAGTCCGGCGTTCATCCGCAGCACGCCGGCCAGCGCGTCCAGCAGCCCGGCCTTGCGGGAGATGGCCTCCGGGGTGCAGTCGGCCGGGTCCTCGGCGCAGTCGCCGGCCTGGACGACCAGCAGCCGTCCGGCGGCGGCCTCGGCGAGCAGGGTGCGCAGCTGGCGCACCTCGTCCCAGGCGACCAGGCCGGGCAGGGCGGCCAGGTCGGCCCGCACCTTGTCGACCAGCCAGGCGTCCCCCCAGTCGGGCTGCTGCCCGGCGGGACGGCTCCGGTAGGGGAGGAGCTCCTCCTCGGCCAGGGGGGCGCGGAAGGAGTCGAGTGCGGTGAGGGTGCTGGTGCGGTCGATCACGGTCGCTCCTCGACGGATACGGAAGACGGAACGGCGGCGAGCGGGGCGCCCGCGGCGAGTTGGGCGCCTCCGGAGAGCGGGGCGCCCGCGGCGAGCGGGGTGCTCGTGGAGAAGGGCTCCCGGGCGGCACCCGGCTCCCGCACGGCCGCGGCGACCGCGGCGGCGACGCCCGGGGCCACCCGCGGGTCGAGCACGCTCGGAACCACCCGGTCCGGGGCGAGGTCCTCCGCCGCCAGGGCGACGATGGCGTCGGCGGCGGCCAGCATCATCCGCTCGGTGATCCGGGTCGCCCCGGCGTCCAGGGCGCCGCGGAAGATCCCGGGGCAGGCCAGCAGGTTGCTGATCTGGTTGGGGTGGTCGCTGCGCCCGGTGGCGACCACCGCGGCGTACCGGGCGGCCACGTCCGGCGCGATCTCGGGGGTGGGGTTGGACAGCGCGAACACCACGGCGCCGGGCGCCATGGCGGCGATCAGCTCCTCGGGGACGGTCGCCGAGGAGACGCCGATGAAGACGTCGGCTCCCGGCAGTACGTCGGCCAGGCCGCCGCGCAGTCCGCGCGGGTTGGTCAGCTCGGCCAACTGTGATTTGGCGGTGGAGAGTTCCGGGCGACCGTGGTGGATGACGCCGCGCGAGTCCAGCACGATGACCTCGCCCGCCCCGGCGGCCACCAGCATCCGGGCGCAGGCCGTGCCCGCCGCGCCGGCGCCGGAGACCACCACCCGCATCGACGGCAGCGGCTTGCCGAGCAGGTCGGCCGAGCTGCGCAGCGCGGCCAGCGCCACGATCGCCGTGCCGTGCTGGTCGTTGTGCATCACCGGGCAGTCCAGCGCCGCGTCCAGGGCGCGCTCCAGTTCGAAGCAGCGCGGCGCGGCGACGTCCTCCAGGTTGATCGCGCCGAACGAGGGGCGCAGCCGGACGAGCGTCTCGACGATCTCGTCCACGTCCCGGGTGTTCAGCACCAGCGGTACGGAGTCCAGCCCGCCCAGCGCCTTGAACAGCGCCGCCTTGCCCTCCATGACGGGCAGCGCGGCGGCCGGGCCCACGTCGCCCAGGCCCAGCACCGCGGTGCCGTCGCTGACGACGGCCACCAGCCGGTGCGCCCAGGTGTAGTCGGCGGCCAGCCGGCCGTCCTCGGCGATCGCCCGGCTGACGTGGGCGACCCCGGGGGTGGAGATGGCGGACAGCGCGCGGGCGTCCAGCGGTGTGATGGGGACCTGGGTGCGGAGCTTGCCGCCCCGGTGGGCCCGGAATATCTCGTCCTCGGTGAGCCTTTCGGCACGGTCCTGGTGTGCGACCGACACTGGCGTCCCTTTCTCGGGAGATCTCGGGGGAGCCTCGGGGATCCTCACGGGGCGCAGGGCGCCGGATGTTCCGTTGCCGGGAGGTCCGTCGCGAAGGTGATCGTGTTCGACGCTAGCCGCGGCGCCGACACCGGCGGAACTACTCGACCGAGTGGGTCTGCCCCACCCGCTCGCCGCATTCCTCGATTGACCTGCGAATTCGAGTAGTTGTGGGCCTCCCGGCCGTGCGGAAGTGTCGTTGCCATCCCCCCTTTCCGCTCGCTCCAGCCGTTCCAGGAGGCGCCATGACCGGGCACACCCGGCCGCTGCACGACGAGGCCCCGGGAGGCCTGCTCGGCAGGCTGCTCGCACCGGACGGCGAGCCCGCCGCGTACGCCCTGCTGCACCGGCCGGAGAGCGGTGCCGCCGACCGGGTGGAGGTGGTGCTCGGCGAGGTGGCCGAGCTCGCCTCGCTGGCCGAACTCCCCCTGGAGGACGGGCCGGCAGGGCCCGCAGGCGCCCGGCACGAGCTGCTGGTCGTCGTACCGTTCCGGCAGGTCGCGGAGCGGGGCTTCGCGGCCCCCGACGACGGCGCGCCGCTGCTCGCGCTGCGGGTCACCGACCAGGAGTCGGTCGACCTCGCCGATGCGCTGCGCCTGCTGCCGGACGACCGACTCGCCGTCCGCAACGCCGAGTTCGCCCTCGACGACGAGGCGTACGCGGAACTCGTCCGAACCGTGCTGACCGAGGAGATCGGCCACGGGCGCGGCGCCAACTTCGTCCTGGAGCGGCCGTTCACCGCCGAGATCGACGGCTTCGGGGCGCGGGCGGCACTGTCGGTCTTCCGCCGGCTGCTGGCCCAGGAGCGCGGCACGTACTGGACCTTCCTGGTCCGCGCGGGCGACCGCTACTTCGTCGGCGCCTCGCCGGAGCGGCACGTCAGCGCGATCGACGGGGAGGTGGTGATGAACCCGATCAGCGGGACGTACCGCTACCCGGCCGACGGGCCGTCCGTGCCCGGGCTGCTCGACTTCCTCGCGGACCGCAAGGAGACCGACGAGCTGCTGATGGTGGTCGACGAGGAACTCAAGATGATGGGCCGGATCTGCGAGGGCGGCGGGCGGGTCGTCGGCCCGTACCTCAAGCCGATGGCGCGGCTGGCCCACACCGAGTACCTGATCGAGGGGTCCAGCACCCGGCCGATACCGGACATCCTGCGCGAGACCCTGTTCGCTCCCACCGTGACGGGCAGCCCGCTGGAGTCCGCGTGCGAGCTGATCAGCCGTTACGAGCCGGGCGGACGCGGCTACTACAGCGGCGTACTGGCCCTGGTCGGCCGGGACGCGACGGGCGGGCGGTGGCTGGACTCGGCGATCCTGATCCGCACCGCCCGGATCGACCGGGCCGGCCGGCTGCGGATGGGCGTCGGCGCGACGCTGGTCCGCCACTCCGACCCGCGGGCCGAGGTCGCAGAGACGTACGCCAAGGCGGCGGGAATGCTCGCGGCCGTCCGCGGGACGCCGGGCGCCGCCGGGCCGGCCCCGGCCGCCGTCGACACCTCGGCCTGGGCCGGGGACGCCCGGATCCGGGCCGCGCTGGCCGGGCGCAACGCCCAGCTGGCCCCGTTCTGGCTGAGCCGGCCGGACGTCGCCATGCACGGGGGCGCCCGGGGCAGGGTGCTGCTGGTCGACGCCGAGGACACCTTCACCGCGATGATCGGCCACCAACTCGCCGCGCTCGGACTGGAGCCGGAGATCCGCCGCTGGGACGACCTGGTACGGGGGGCGGACGGCCGCGTCGAGCTGCACGGGGCCGATCTGGTGGTGGTCGGCCCAGGGCCGGGCGACCCCCGGGAGGTCGGCGACGCCAAGATCGCCACCCTTCGCGCGCTGACCCGCCAACTGCTGGGCGAGCAACGGCCGTTCCTGTCGATCTGCCTCGGCCACCAGGTGCTCGCGGGAGAGCTCGGCCTGCCCCTGGTCCGCAAGCCGCAGCCCAACCAGGGGCGGCAGCAGGTCGTCGACCTGTTCGGCCGGCAGCGCCGGGTCGGCTTCTACAACAGCTTCGCGGCCGTCGCGGACCGCGACGAGTTCGTGCCCCTCACCCTGGCCGGGAGTGTCGCGGTCAGCCGGGATGCCGCGAGCGGCGAGGTGCACGGCCTGCGCGGACCGCACTTCCACTCGCTGCAGTTCCACCCCGAGTCCGTGCTGAGCACGGACGGCTTCGACGTCCTGCGGGAGTCCGTGACCGGACTGCTCGGCGTCCCGGCCGTCGTTGCCGTCCCGACCTCCGCGATCCCGACCGCCGCCGTCCCGGCCGTCGTCGCGCGCACCGCCTGAGCACCCCGCTCGTACCCACCCCTCCGGAGAGGACCCGCCATGCCGAAACTGATCGTGAGCAACCAGCGGACCGACGAGATGATCGGCGACCTCGGCTCGCTGACCCCCGAGTACCGGCGCTACGTGGCCGGCCAGGCCCAGCGGATGGTCTGGCTCGCCGAAGCGGGCGACGTCCTGGTCCTGCCGGTCCAGCTGGACGAGGAGTTCCTGTCCTACGTCGCCGCCCTGAAGGGCATCGACCGCGGATCCTGGGCCGTCGTGGTGCCGCCCGTCGGCAGCCTGGGCGAGGACGTGCTCTCCCGGGACCGGCTGGAGGATCCGGAGTTCGTCACCCGGCTGAAGGCCGCCGTACGGGACCACGAGGTCCGCACCATCCTGCCGTTCCACTTCGACCGGGTCAGCGTCCGGCTCGCCCGCACCCTCGGGCTCGACCGGCACACCCCGGGCTTCCCGTTCGCCGCCCAGAGCGGCACCGCGCTGCTCAACAGCAAGGCCGCCTTCCGCGCGCTGGCCGTCGGCCACGGCATCCCGGTGCCGTTCGGCACAGTCACCGACGACCGGCAGGAGGCGGAGGAGTTCCTCTGGGAGGCGATCGGCGCCGGGCAGCCCGTGATCGTCAAGCAGGACTTCCACGTCGGCGGCATCGGGAACGAGATCATCAGCCCCGTGCCCGGGATCCGACCGATCGGGGCGACCGGCACCGAGCTGATCACCGACCGCGCCGCGCTCGCCGCCCACCTGGACCGGCGCTGGGCGCACTACGCCGGCCCGCACCGGGGCCGGGTGGTCCTGGAGCACTACACGCCCGAATCGCCCGCCATCTACTCCGAGCTGCTCGTCACCGACGAGGGCGTACGGCTCGTCGGCCACGGCGAGATGCGGATGAAGCCGGTGATCAACGGGCTGATCGTGCCCGCGCCCTCGGTCCGGCTGCCCGCCTTCGCCGGCTTCCTCGACGACTCCCGGCAGCTGTCCGAGACGCTCCACCGGATGGGCTACCGCGGCAGCCTCAGCGTCGACGCGATCGTCACCCCGGACGACACCATCCTCGTCAACGAGATCAACGGCCGGGTCGTCGGCTCGGCGCACATCCACCGGATCGGCGAGGAGCTGGTGGGCGGCGACTACACCCGCGAGCGCGTCCTGATCGAGAAGCGCCGGGTCGCCTTCCCCGGCTTCCGGACGACCCTGGACAAACTCACCGCCACCTCGCTGGCCTTCGACCCGGCCCGGCGCACCGGCGTCGTGGTGACCGTCCACGACAACGGCCGCACCGGCGGCTTCGGCGGCTGCTGCCTGATCGCGGAGGACGACGCCGCCGCGCGGGTACTGGAGGAGGAAGTGGACGCCCTGTTCGGGACCGCGGGTGAGTGACCAGGGACGTCCATGCGGGACGGGAAACCGGGAACGGGGAACGGGGAACAACCGGGACCGGGGAACAACCAGGACCGGGGATCAACCGGGAACCGGCCCGGAACGAGAACGCCAGTGAGTGAAGGAGAACGCCGGTGAGCGAGGGCGAGCGGCGCGCCGCCGACCACGGGAGCGCGCTGAAACAGCAGGACCGGGGCGAGCCCCCGGCCATGGGATACCGGGAACTGCTGGGCCGCCCCGGGATCCGCCCCTGGCTGCTGGTCACCCTGGCGGCGAAGCTGCCGGTCGCCATGGCACCGCTCGCCCTGGTGTTCCTGGTCCGCGAGACCTCCGGCGGGTACACCCTGGGCGCCGTGCTCGGCGGGGCGTACGTGGTCGGCGAGGTCGTCGGCGCGCCGCTGCTCGGCGCCCGGCTGCACGGCGCCCGGCTGCGGCGCGAGCTCTCCCTCGGGCTGCTGGGCGGCGCGGGCGCCTTCGCCGGGCTCGCCTTCTGCCACTCGGCGCCGCCCGCGCTCGCCGTGGTGCTGGCCTTCCTCGCCGGGGCCGCCCCCTCCGCGCACGCCGGCGGGCTGCGGGCGCTGCTGGTCGCCGCCGTACCGGAGCACGGGGTGGCCCGGGCGCTGAGCGTGGAGACCACGCTCAGCCAGGCCATCTGGGCCGTCGCCCCGGCCGCGGTGGCGTTCCTGGCCCTCGGCGCGGCACCCGGCGCGCCGCTCGGCCTCGCCGCCTGTTGCGCCGCGCTGGCCGCGGCCGGGGTCCGGATGCTGCCCGCCGCCGACACCGACGGGGAGCAGGCCGGCCGGGGCGCGGCCGAACCGCCCTCGCGCGGGCGGGCGTTGGCGGCCGGCTGGCCGGTCTACCTGACCAGCGCCGCCGCGATGGCGCTGCTGGCCACCGCCGAACTGGTGCTGCCCGCGCTGCTGGAGTCCCGTGGGCTGCCGGTCAGCTGGTCCGGCCCGCTGCTGACGGTGTTCTCGGTCGCCAGCGTGGTCGGCGGCCTGCTGTACGGCGCCCGGCGGTGGCCCGGCGGGCCGCGAGCGCAGAGCCTGGTGCTGCTGGTCGCGATGGCGGCGTTCGTCGCCCTGATCGCGGTGCTGCCCGGGCTGGTGGGCATCGCCGTCGGGCTGGTCCTGGCCGGCGCGTTCAAGTCCGGGGTGATGGTCACCCGCAACCTGTCGCTGCGGGAGCGGGTGCCCGCCGGGATGCTCGCGGCCGGATACTCCCTCATGTACGCGGTGCAGGGGGTCGGTTACAGCCTCACCGCCTCGCTCACCGCCGTCATCCTCGCCAACGCGGAGCCGGGCACGGCGGTGCTGTGTGGCGCGGCACTGACCCTGCTGCTCACCCTCGTCAGCGCCTCGGCCGAATACCGGTCGCACGGCGCGCAGTTGGAGGCACCCACGGACCGACTGTAGGGCGTGCACGCATGTTCGCTCCCCGTGTCGTTTAACGTCGTGTTCACACCAAAGGCGGATCAAGGACCGTAGAATCGCTTGTGTGTCCGTGGCCCCACAGCGCCGCGGACGACATGGTGAACCAGCGCGAGACGATCGATCCGCGGCCACCACACGCGCCGCGGACACGGGGAGAGCGGTGTGAACCCAGTGTCCTTGTCCTTGCCGTCGGCCGCGCCCACCGGCGCGGCCGATCCGCTCGTCGGCATCACCGAGAAGCGCGCGGACTCGACCCTCCTGAGTTCCGCCCGCCTGCTCGCCACCCAGGGCAGCGCCGACCAGATCGCCGCGCTGCTGCGCGCTCTCGTGACCGACCCGCTGGGGCTGCTGCGGGCGCTGGCCTCGGTCGGCTCCGTCGACCGCGCCGTGGAACTCCTCGGCACCGCCCTGACCCTCGGCCTGCCCGCGGAACTCAACGCCCGCCTGCGCTGCCTGCTCGTCGAACTCCGCCTCGCCGGTGGCGAGGTCAGGCTCGCCCTCGCCACCGCGGAGGAGATCCTCGGCCGCGGCACCGCCGGCACGCCGGAACTGCCGGCCACGGTGCGCAGCGCCGTACTGGCCGGCCGCGCCTTCGGCCGGCACTTCCAGGACCCCGACCGCGGCCGCCGGCACGCCGAGTCCGTGCTGCGCGGCCACGACGACCGGACCGCCCCGGACGCGGAGGTGCTGGCCGCCACGGCCGTCCTCTCCGACCTGGTGCTGTCCGACGGACGCCTCACCGAAGGGCTCCGGCTGGCCCGGGCCGCCGTGGACGGCGCCCAGGCCATGCCGTCACCGGTCTGGCGCGCCTACCTGCACCTGGTGCTGGCCGACCGGCTCCTCGACGTCGGGGCGTACGGCGAGGCCGAGTCCACCGTCCGGGCCGCCGTCGCCGACCTGACCGGGCTGGGCGGCGGCGGGATGGACTCGATCGTCGCCCTCCACCGGGCCCGGCTGCTCAGCCACCGGGGCCGGCTCGCCGAGGCCCGCGACGAGGCCCAGCAGGCGCTGGCCGCCGCGATGTGCCGGGGCACCCTGCTGTACGTGCCGCCGCTACTGGCCACGCTCGGCCAACTCGCCCTGCGGTTCGGCGACCACGACGGCGCCGAGGCCTTCGTCCGCCGCTACCGGCAGACCCTCGCCGACGGCGCCGGCCGCATGCCCTCCCCGGTCTACGACTGGGTCGAGCTGCAGGTCACCGCGGCCCGGCACGGCGCGCACGCCGCGCTGGCGCAGATGGAGCAGCAGTACCCCGACCCGGGCCCGCGGGCCGCGCTCTTCACCCGCCAGCCGGGGGCCGCCGCCTGGTTCGTCCGCACCGCCCAGGAAGCCGGGGACCCGCACTGGGCCGCGGTCGCCGCCCACGAGGCCGAACGGCTCGCCGAGGAGAACCCCGGCATCCCGACCCTCGCGGCCTCCGCCGTCCACGCCGTCAGCCTGCTGCACGGCGACCCGGACGGCCTGGTCCGCGCGGCCACCGAGCACGGCCACCACTGGGCCCGGACCGCCGCGGCCGAGGACCTGGCGGCCATGCTCGACACCCGCTCCCACCGGCGCACCGCCGAAGCAGTCGCCGAGGCCCCGGCCCCGCCCCGGCTGCCCGCCCCAGCGGTCGCCCCCGCGCCGGCCCCCTCGGTCGCACCGCCCGCACCGCCCGTACCGCCCGCGCCCGACCCGGCGGCCCGCGCGGCCGAGGAGAACGCCGACGCCCTGAGCGACGTCGAACGCACCGTCGCCCACCTGGTCAGCCAGGGACTCACCAACCAGCAGGTCGCCTCCCGCATCCAACGCTCCCCCCACACCGTCAACTACCACCTGCGGAACATCTTCCGGAAGGTCGGCCTGAGCTCCCGCGTCGAACTCGCCCGCCACGCCCACCTCTGGACCACCGACCGCCCGGACATCACCGACTTCGGCATCTTCTGACGAGAACTCATGTCGCTGATTCCGCCCGGATCACGCCGCGGCGGCCGACCCGCCGTCGCCGCCCGGGTCGAGGACGGCACCGCGGCACTGATCCGCGAGTACGCCGTCCTGCTGCCGAGGTAGCGGGACGACGAACCCGGCGGCCCGGACCGCTCATCTGCGGCCCGGCCGCAGGTGTTGCGGCGGCGGCCCGGGTGCCTCAGGCCCGGTCGGTGGGCCGGTCGAGGAGGAGTTGGACGCCGTCGAGGATGCGGGCGAGGCCGAAGTCCAGGGGGTCGACCGGGTCGGGGGCGAAGGCGCCGGCGGCGATGGCGCGGGTGAGGGTGGGAAAGCGGTCGGCGTGTCGGTCCAGTAGCTCGCCGGTGAGGCTGTTCCACTCCTGGCTGTGCTGCTCGTCGAAGTCGGCGTCCTGCTGGGCGACGGTGCGCACCAGGCCCGCGACCAGGACGAAGACCCGGTGCTGCTCGGCCGCGGTGAGCCCGCTGGGTTCCAGGGCTGCGAGGGCGGCGTCGAGCCAGCCGAGCTGGTTGGGGCCCATGAGCTGGCGGCGCATGGCGGTGACGGCCAGCAGCCAGGGGTGGGCGCGGTGGACCTCCGCGGAGCGGCGGGCCCAGGCGGTGACGCGCTCCCGCCAGTCGGTACCGGCCGTCGACGGGTCGGGGACGTCCGCGAGCACGGATTCGACCATCAGCTCGACGAGTTCGGCCTTGCCGGGCACGTAGCGGTAGAGCGCCATCGCGGAGACGCCGAACCCGACGGCGACCTTGTTCATGGAGACGGCGTCCAGCCCCTCGGCGTCGGCGATCTCGACCGCGGCGGCCGCGATGCGCTGGGGGGTGAGGCTGGGCTTGGGCCCCCGGGTCGGCTGGTCCTGCTCGCCCCACAGCAGTGCGATGCCCGCGCGCAGGTCGCGCGCCTTCTCCTTGGCCATCCCGGCCTCCCTCTCGACGGTCCTCGGCTGTTCCCGGGCGCCGCCCGTTGACAGCGCCTCGAACTGTATATACCTTAAACACATCTGCTGACGCGATAAACAGTTTGGGGGATACACCATGCTCGCCACCATCGCCACCGTCTCAGCCGCCGCCCTCGCCGCTCCCGTCGCCGGCCTGCTGGGCTACCGGCAGCTCAAGCGCGCCGCGTTCGCCGGGAAGCTGCGGATCACCGCCCCGGCGGGCATCGAGGAGTCCGGCTTCGTCCGGATCGGCGGCATCGACCAGTGGGTCTCCATCCGCGGCGAGGACCGCCGCAACCCGGTCGTCCTGGAGATCCTCGGCGGCCCCGGCGCCTCCAACCTGGTCTTCCTCCCCCGCACCCGCGCCTGGGAGAAGCACTTCACCATCGTCCGCTGGGACATGCGCGGCGCCGGATTCACCTTCGCCGCGGGCGGCCCGCAGGGGCAGGGCGAGCTCACCCACCAGCAGCTGTACCGCGACGCCCTGGAAGTCACCGAGCACCTGCGGGCCCGGCTCGGCGTCGACCGGCTGCTGCTGGTCGCCAACTCCTTCGGCACCGTCCTCGGCCTGCGGCTGGCCCGCAACCACCCGGAGCTGTACTCCGGCTACGTCGGCACCGACCAGAACATCATCGACGGCGGCCGGGAGCGCACCGCCTACGACGCCCTGCTCGCCCGGCTGCGCGCCGCCGGCCGGAAGAAGGAGAAGGAGCTGGCCGCCGCCGTGGCGATGGGCGCCGACCGCTCGAAGTGGACCACCAGGGACGTCGCCGAGTACAACAAGCTGGTCCTCACCAGCGACCCGCTCTCCTACGACACCATGAAGACCGTGGTGATGCGCTCGCTCTGGTTCTCACCCCTGCACACCCTGCGCGGCCTGCGGTCCTACCTCAAGGCCATGGAGTTCTCCGAGCGGCTCCAGCTGGAGGCCGCCGCCCTCGACGAGCGGGCGGAGGGGACGGACTTCCGGATCCCGTTCTTCGTCTTCCAGGGCGACAGCGACGTCCTGACCCCGCCCGCGCCGGCCAGGCGGTTCTTCGACGACGTCACCGCTCCGGTCAAGGAGTTCACGCTGATCCGCGACGCCAGCCACTTCGCGAGCTTCCGCCACCCCGACCGGTTCCTCGACCTGATGCTCACCCACGTCCGCCCGGCCGTCACCGCCCAGCCGGCCGCCCGCTGACCTCCGCGGTCACCCGTATCTCGTGGACGGCGTTGCGGTCCCCGGTGAGCGGCTGGACCCGCCCGGCCGAGTCGGTGGCCCGGCAGCGGATGCGGTGCGGGCCGGGGGCGAGGTCGTGCCGGAGCCGGAAGCGCTGCCAGCCGAAGCCGGGGCCCCGCCGGTCCAGCTCGGCGGGCTGCCAGTCGGCGTCGTCCACGGCGACCTCGACGGCCGTCACCTCGGTGGAACTCCAGGCGTAGCCCGCCAGTTCGCAGTCCCCGGCCGGGACGGACCGCCCGTCCCCCGGGGTGAGCAGCTTGCTGCTGACGTCCTTCTCCCGGACCGGCCGCGACTCGCTCTCCCCCGGCAGGACGCGGGTGTACAGGCGGGTGGTGAAGAGGTGCTCGGGCCGCTCGGCGGCCAGCACGATCCTGGTCAGCCACTTGACCGAGTTGGTGCCGAACATCCGTGGCGCCACCGCCCGCACCGGGTGGCCGTGGTCGGGGCGCAGCGGTTCGCCGTTCATGGTGTGGGCGAGGACGACCTCGGCGCGCGCCTCCTCCAGGGGCAGGTCCTTGAGGTAGCTCACGTCGCTCTCCCCCGCGAAGTCGCCGCGGTCGGCGCCCTCCAGCCAGACGTGCCGGGCCTCCGGACGCGGACCCGCCAGCGCCAGCACCTCGGCGAGCGGCACGCCGGCCCACTCCAGGTTGGTGACGGCACGGGTCGGCACGGTGGGGTGCCGCGGATTGCCGAAGCACTCGTGGACGGCGGTGAAGCCGGTCTGCGGCAGGCCTCGGAGATCCCGGAAGTCCAGTCGCAGCGGCCGCTCCACCAGGCCCTCGACGGTGAGCGTCCAGCCGGCGGGGTCGAACTGCGGGTGCCGGCCGAGGTGGCTGCGGACGAAGACCTCGTCGACCGGCGTACGGAAGACGTCCGGCGTCTCCGGGTCCGTCCTGAACATGCGTCACACCCCCGTGCGAAGACCACTGCTGCCGTGATCGACGGTACAAGGAGCGACTGACAACGGGCCGCCCGGCCGCCGCTCGGGCCCGGACTCCCCGGCCGCCGCTCAGGCCCGGGCCTCGCGCGCCCGCGCCAGGAGTTCGGCCACCGTCGCCGCCTTGTGCGCCGAGTAGGCGAGCAGTCGGCCGGTGGCCCCGGCGGCCTCCCGCTTGGCCCGGGCGTAGCGGGCGGCCTCCTCGGGGTGGGCCCGCAGGTGGTCGCGGAACAGCAGGTTGTCGGTCCACAGCGGCCCGCCGAGTTCCACCACGTGGACGTTGGCGGGCTGGTCGTCGCGCCGCCGCAGGTAGTGCCGCCCGGGGACGCCCGCCTCGCCCAGGTACTCGAAGCCGAGGCCGCGGACGTGGCCGACCACCGCGTCGGTCTCCCCGGGCGCGCAGCCGATCTGGACGTCGAGCACCGGCTTGGCGGCCAGGCCGGGCACCGAGGTGGACCCGATGTGCTCGGCCCCGGCCGCCACTCCGAGCCCCCACAGCCCGTCGGCGAGCCGGTCCGCCAGCGCCGGGCCGAGGGCGGCCCAGGCCGGGTCGTACGGCGCGAGGTGAATCGGTTCGTCGAGGTCGGGGGCGCTGTCCGGCATTCCGGGAGGGAATCGCCCGTGGACGTCCGATTCGTTCAAGACCGCCCGCCCGTGCCCCGCCTACCGTGGCGGGCATGGACCGCACACCCGCACCGCAGTTCGCCTTCGTCGGCCTCGCCGTCGCCGACATGGCCGCCTCGGTCGCCTTCTACCGGCGGCTGGGGCTCGTCTTCCCCGAGGGCTCCGAGCAGGAGCCGCACGTCGAGACCGAGCTGCCCGGCGGGCTGCTCCTGGTTCTCGACACCGAGGCGACCATCCGCTCCTTCCACCCCGACCGGCAGCCGCCGATCGGCGGTGCCCGGGCGGCGCTGGCCTTCCGCTGCCAGAGCCCGGCGCACGTGGACGCGGTGTACCGGGAACTGACGGACACCGGGTACCACGGGGAGCTGAAGCCGTGGGACGCCTTCTGGGGCCAGCGGTACGCCTCGCTGCTCGATCCGGACGGCAACGGCGTCGACCTGCTCGCGCCGCTGTAGAGCCTCGCGTCACAGCAGCGCCGTCAGCCGCGTCCCGGCCAACTCCCGTACGTCACGGGCCAAGTGCGCCTGGTCCGCGTAGCCGGTCCGGGCCGCCGTCTCGGCGAGCGGGACGCCGGAACGGGCCAGCCCCAGGGCGCGCTGCAGCCGCAGGATCCGGGCGAGGGTCTTGGGGCCGTAGCCGAATGCGGCCAGCGAGCGGCGGTGCAGCTGCCGGGCCCCGAGCCCGACCGCCTCGGCCGTCGCCGCGACGCCGCGCCCGGCCGCGAGTGCAGCGGCCACCGCCCGTACCAGCGGGTCCTCGGGCGGCGCCGCGGCCGCCAGGCGCAGCGCCAGTTCCTCCAGTGCGGCGGCCGGGTCCGGTGCCGCGTCGATCCGCTCGGTCAGCCGCCGCGCCTCGCAGCCGGGCCACAGGTCCGCCAACTCGACCCGGCGGTCCCGCAGTTCGTGCGCCGGTACGCCGAGCAGCGCGGGCCCCGCCCCGGGGCGGAAGCGGACGCCCGCCCACGGCCCGCCCAGCCCCGGCCCGGGCCGGAACGCCCGGGTGTCCGGCCCGGCGATCAGCAGCCGGCCCTCCGTCCACAGCAGGTCCATGCACCCGTCCGGCAGCACCAGCCCGCCCGCTGCACCGTCGGCCCCCGCCCCGCCTCCGCCCTTCGTCCACAGCACCGCCCCCGGCAAACGGGACGGGCGCTCCGCGTAGTGGGTGGACATGGTCCGAAGGCTACGCGGGCCGGACGGGGCGTGCGCCCTGAAAACCCGCGGCCCCCGGGAAAGCCCGCGGCCCTCGGAAGCCCGCGCCCGGGAAGCCCGCCGGCCCCGGCTGCGCGGGGCAGCCGGGGCCGGTGGGGGGTCACGGCCGGCGGGGTACCGGCCGCTGCGGAGGGGCTCAGGCCACCGCCTCGACGGCGGGCTCGACGGCTTCGGCGGGCTCGGCCGGGGCCTGGGCGGCCGCCGTGCCCCGCATCAGCACCAGGGTGAGCACCGCCGCTGCCAGGACGGCGATCCCGCTGACCGTGAAGGTGGTGGAGGTGGCGGTGTTGAAGGCCTCCCGGGCGGCCCGGGCCAGGCCGGTGTCGCCGCTGCCGGCGGAGAGGGCGAGGGCGTCGGTGATGGCGTGCCGGGCGGAGGCGGGGGCGTCCGCGGGCATCGAGCCGGTGTAGGTGCTGGAGAGCACGGTGCCGAGGATGGCCACGCCGAGCGCGGCGCCGGACTGCTGGATGGTGTCGTTGAGCGCGGAGCCGACGCCGGCGTGCTCGCCGGGGATCGCCCCCATCAGGGCGTTGGCGGCGGCCGGCATGCCGAGGCCGGAGCCGATGCCGAGCACCAGCATGGCCAGGGCGACCTTGGTGAAGCCGTCGCCGACCGACAGCGTGGCCAGCAGGCCGAACCCGGCCGCGATGATCACCATGCCGACGGCGGTCAGCACCCGCGCCGGGAGCTTCTTGCCGAGCGCGGCGCCGATCACGTTGAAGGCGAGCGAGGCGACGGCCAGCGGAATGAAGGCCAGGCCGGTGTCGGTGGGGGTGAACTCAAGGACGAACTGCAGGTACTGGGTGAGCACCAGCATCAGGCCGCCGGTGGCGAAGGTGAGCAGCACGAGGGAGAAGCTCGCACCGGTGAAGACCCGGTTGCGGAACAGCTTGAGCGGGACCATCGGCGAGTCGGTGCGGACCTGGCGGATGCCGAAGGCGGTGAGCGCGGCGACCGCGACGGCCATCGAGGCGAGGGTGCCGACGTGGGCGAAGCCGTCCCGCGGGAGGACGATGATCGACCAGACCAGTGCGGTCATGCCGACCATCGAGAGCAGCATGCCGGGCAGGTCGGGCTTGCGCCACGGGCCCTTGGACTCGGGCATCAGCACGACCGCCGCGACGATGGCCACCGCCGCGACCGGCACGTTGAGCAGGAACACCGCACCCCACCAGAAGTGCGCTATCAGCGCGCCGCCCAGCACCGGGCCGCCGACCAGGCCGATCATGGCCACCGCGCTCCAGGCGGCGATCGCCTTGGGCCGCTCCTCGTCGTCGAAGACGGTGATCAGGATGGAGAGGGTGCTCGGCATGACCAGGGCGCCGCCGACGCCCATCAGCACCCGGCCGGCGATCAGCTCACCGGGACTGGCGGCGACCGCCGCGACCAGTGAGGCGGCCCCGAACAGCGCCAGCCCGATGATCATCACTTTTCGTCGTCCGAACCGGTCGGACAGGCTTCCCGAGGTCAGCAGCAGCCCGGCGAAGACCAGGATGTACGAGTCGATGATCCACTGGATGTCCTGTGCCCCGGCCTTGAGATCCTCCGCGATCGGCGGGACGGACACCGTGAGCACCATGTTGTCGATCACCAGCACCAGGCTGCTGAGGCAGAGCACGACCAGGATGAGCCAGCGACGCGGGTGACGGTCCACCGCGATCCCCCCTTGTGATTCGGCGCGTCGGCCGCGGCCCCGCGCACGTCCTCGCGTCGGCGACGAGCCGCGCGGAAGTCCCTCGCGGCGCACACCGTTCACCCGTCCCCGACCGAACGGTGTGCGCCACGCCGAACACTGTACGGAGACCGAACACTGTTCGCAAGGCCGTACGGTGTGCGGCGCCGGGGCCTATGCTGGACGGACCGCACCCGACCAGGGGGCACGTGGAATGGAGAGCCTGATGACGGCCAAGTCGGAGGACACCCCGCCGGAGCACCGGACCGGCCCCCAGCCGGGCATCGCGTCGCCGTGGAACCGTCCGCAGAAACGGCGGCCCCAGCCCGCCCTCAGCCGCGAGCAGATCGTCGCCGAGGCCTTCGCCCTGCTGGACGCCGAGGGCATCGACGCGCTGAGCATGCGCAAGCTCGGCGCCCGCCTCAACGCCGGCGCGACCTCGCTCTACACCCACGTCGCCAACAAGGAGGAACTGCTCGCCCTGGTCGTCGACCACGTCTTCGGCGAACTCCCGCTGGCCCGCGCCGAGGGCGCCGAGGACCCGGCGGTCTGGCGTGCGGTCATCGTCGAGTGCACCGAGGGCATGCGCGCGGCCGTCGTGCGCCACCCCTGGATGGTCACCGTGATGGGCGACGTCGGGATGGTCTACCTCGGCCCCAACTGGATGCGGCTCTCCGAGGCCCTGCTGGCCCTGATGGAGGCGGCCGGCTTCGGACTCGCCGAGGCCAACGACGTGATGGGCGTCGTCGTGGGCTACACCATCGGCACCGCCAGCGTGGAGGCCGCCTGGCTGAGCGCGCTGAGCAGGAGCGGGCGGGGTGAGCAGGAGTTCCTGGACCAGCTGCTGCCCGCCGTCGTCGAAGCCACCAGGACGCACCCGCGACTGCACCGGCTGTACACCACCCAGGTGCCGGACGAGATCAAGGCCGGCCGGGACAGCGGCTTCCTCCGCGGCCTCAACGTGATCCTGGACGGGATCGAGGCGAGGCGGTGGCCCGGGCACTGAACCCGGACCGCCCGCGGCCCGCCCGACCCTCAACTCCCGCTCAGTGCCCGGACCTCGGCGTAACCCGGCACCGGACCGACCGGCCCGCCCGAGGCCACGGCGGCGGCCGTCGCCACCGCCGCCGCCAGCGCCGAGCGGTACAGCAGCGAGCCCAGGCTGACCCGCGCCACCCCGAGCCCGGCCAGCTCGGCGAGGCCCGGACCGCCGGGCGACCAGAGGATGTTGAGCGGGACGGACAGTCCGCCGACCAGCCGGGCGATCACCGCCGGATCGCCCAGCCCGGGCACGAACAACCCGTCCGCGCCCGCGCGTTGGTAGGCGTCCAGCCGCCGTACGGCCTCCGGCTCGGGGCCCTCGGTGCCGCACCAGTAGGCGTCGGTGCGGGCGTTCACGAACAGCTCCGGCACGGCGGCCTTCACCGCCGCGACCTTCGCCGCGTGGACGGCGGACGGCGCCAGGGTGCCGTCCGGCCGGCCGTCCTCCAGGTTGATGCCGACCGCGCCGGCCGCCGCCAACTCAACGGCCAGGGCGGCCACTTCGTCCGGATCGTCGCTGAAGCCGGACTCCGCGTCGACGCTCAGCAGGAAGCCGTCGCGGCCCAGCCGCCGGGCCAGCCGTACGGTCTCCGCACGGGTGGCGGCGGCGCCGTCGGGCAGTCCCGCGGCGGCCGCCACCCCCAGGCTGGTGGTGCCGATCGCGGGGTGGCCGGCGGCGGCGAGGGCGGCGGCCGAGGCGTGGTCCCAGGCGTTCGGGAGCAGCAGCGGACGGCCGGGGCGGTGGTGCAGGGCGGCGAACGGGGTCATCGCGGCGGGCCGGTTCATCGCGGCGGGCGGGGTCATACTGCGCCCTGCTGTCCGATCGGGCCCACCGAGTCCACGTAGTAGGAGCCGGTCCGGGCGAGGTGGCAGACGATGTGCCGGAAGCTCCAGCCCGCCCCCGGCGAGTCGTCCAACTGCCGTTCCGGCAGCGCGGCGACCCGCAGGGACCAGATCCGGCCGAGCCGGGTGAGGCGGCTGCGGGCCTCGTCCAGGTCGGCGACGGTGAACGGCACCAGGTCGGCCGGGGTGGTGACGTTGGAGGCGTGCCAGTGGTCGGCGGTGGCCGGCTCGCCCGCCAGGCGGGCCTCCAACTCGGCCCAGTGGTCGAGGAGATGGTCGGTGACCCGGCGGATCGCCTTGTGCGGGGTGTAGGTTCGGCCGTCGGCGTTGAGGAACGGGCGGCCGTCCCAGGCCGTCCAGGTGGCCGCCAGGGCGAGCACGTGGTCGATCATCTGCGGGATCAGGGCGGCCAGTTCGGCCTGCGAGCAGGGTTCCTCGGCGGGCGGCCGGGAGGTGTCCGCCGGGTCGGAGGAGCCGTACAGGATGCCCTCGGCGATCACCAGGGCCTGCGAGCGGCCCGGGCACAGCCGGGGCGGGGCGCCGAAGGCCAGCGGCTCGCGACCCGGCTCCCGGGCGGCGTCGAGGTCGAGCAGCACCTGCACCCCCGCGGGGACGACGGTCCCGCCGACCTCGGTAGGCCGGGCGGCGGAGCGGCGCATCGCCCGGATCGGCGGGTCGTCCCGCAGGGCTGCGGCCGGTCCGCCGCCGTTGCGCCGGGCGTGCTCGACCAGGGTGGCGGTGGCCTCGCAGGCCTGGACGAGCAGCCCGATCCGGTTCGCGGCCGTCTCCGGGTCCTCGTCGCCCATCGCGGGCAGCAGCCGGGCCACCGCGGCGTCCGCCGCCGGATCGTCCGGTGCCGGCTCGAAGTACGCCCGGGCCACCGCCTTCACGTCCCGGGCGACGGCCTCCGGGTCCGCCAGGCCGAGCGCCCGCGCGAGCGTCCGCACCACCCGCAGCCGCAGGTCCGGGTCGAAGCCGCCCGCTGCCAGGACCCGCAGCTCGCCCGGGTCCAGCCGTTCCAGGTCGGCCAGCACCAGCGCCCGGCGCCGGGCGTGCGGCTCGCCCGCGCTGAACCGGGCGACGGCGGAGCGCAGCCAGGCCACCGTGCCGTACGGGCCGGGCGTCGCGGGCGGCGGGACCAGTGCCGGGTCGGCCAGGGCCGCGGTCACGTCCTCGTAGCGGGAGAAGGTCAGTTCGGGGGACGTCACTTCAGGGGACGTCGGGTCTTGGGGCCACGGATCGCTCATGCCGCCATCGTGGTCCCGGGTCGTTTCGGCGCCGGCCGAACAGTGCCGGGTCGACCCTGGAGGCATGGCCGACCATGGACGCATGACAGTGGACCCACGGGGCTCGGCGCTCGCCGCCTTCGCCGCGCTGCTCGCCGACCCCACCCGCGCCGCCTTCTGCTGCGCGCTGCTGGACGGCCGCGCCTGGACGGCGGGCGAGCTGGCCCGCTCGGCGGGCGTCGCGCCGTCCACGGCCAGCGAGCACCTGTCCCGGCTGATCACGGGCGGGCTGCTGGCCGAGGCACGGCAGGGGCGGCACCGGTACGTCCGGCTGGCCTCCACCGCCGTGGCGACCGTGATCGAGGACCTCGCCGTCTTCGCCCAGGCCACGGCCGAGGCCGCCGTGTCCACCGGCGCCGCTGCCGCTCCCACCGCCGACGCCCCCGCCGGCGACGCTCCCGCCCCCGCCGTGCGGTCGGCGCCCCGCAACCTCGGCGAGGCCACCCGGCAGAGCGCCGAGGCCCGCGCCCGCACCTGCTACGACCACCTGGCCGGCCGCCTCGGCGTAACCCTCGCCGACGCCCTGCTCGACCACGGCCTGGTCACCGACCACGCCGGGCTCGCCGTCACCGAGCGCGGTCACCACTGGCTGGCCGCGCAGGCGATCGAACTGCCGCCGCACGCCGGCCGCCCGGGCGGGCGCCCGGTGGTGCGCAGCTGCCTGGACTGGACGGAGCGCCGCAGCCACCTCGGCGGCGCGCTGGGCGCGGCCCTGTGCCGCACCGCGCTGGACCGTGCCTGGGTCGAGCGGATCGGCACCGGCCGGGCCCTGAAAGTCACCCCGGACGGCTGCCGGGCGCTGCGCGAGCTGCTCGGCGTCGAGGTGTCCTGAGGTGTCCTGAGCTCTCCCGCGGGCTTCCTTCGAGGAGCGCACCCGGACCACCCCACCGGCCCGTCAGACGTCCGCGGTCGGCGGCTGCGCGCCCACCCTCCGGCCGAGGTCGATCAGCCCGAAGGCCGCGCCCTGCTGGTCGCCGACCGCCGCGAACCGGCCGAACGGGCTGTCCATCGGCCCGAAGTACACCGCGCCGCCGTTCTTCTTCAGCCGCTCGATCGCGGCGTCGGCGTCGTCCACGGCGAAGTAGACACTCACGTACGAGGGCGCCTCGGGCGGCAGGAAGTCGCCCTGCGCCCCCATCCGGCCCAGCACCGGCCGGCCGCCGACCAGGAACATCCGGTAGTCGATCTGCTCGGAGTCCATCTTCCGCGTGCCGTAAGGGAAGACCGCCGGGAAGAAGGAGTCGGCCTTCCCGGGTTCGCGGGTGACGATCTCGGCCCAGCTGTACGCCCCGGGCTCGTCCTGCTTCTCGAAGCCCTCGTGGGTCCCGGCCTGCCAGACGCCGAACACCACCCCGCCCGGGTCCCTGGCGATCACCATGGTGCCGAAGTCGCCGACCTGCATCGGCCCCATCACCACCTCGCCGCCGTGGGTCCGGATGCGCTCGGCGGTGGCGGCGGCGTCCGGCGAGGCCAGGTAGAGGCACCAGGCGGACTGCGCCTGGCTCCCCGGCATCGGCGGCACGATCGCTGCGACGGCCCTGCCGTCCGAGTACGCCTGGGTGTAGTTGCCGAACTCCGACGAACTCTCGCCGAAGGTCCAGCCCAGGACGTCGCCGTAGAAGGCCTTGGCGCCCTCCAGGTCGGTGAACATCGCGTCGGCCCAACAGGGTGTGCCCTCAGGTAGCGCAGCCATCTCTCAGCCCTCGTCCATGACGGTGCGGACGCGCGCCGGAAGGCGCGCACGGCCCCCGACTGGTCAGCCTAGCCACGGCTCGGCGCACCCGCGCGGGATGGCCCGCACGGGTGCGCCGCTCCGGCAATGGCGTACGGCTCAGCTCACCGGTGCGGCCCCGCTCACCGGTACGGCCCCGCTCACCGGCGCGCGCAGCGAGGCGGTGCCCAGGCCGGTCGGGCCGAGCGGCACCGCGCCCGTTCCGCTCCCCACGCCCACCCCGGCCCCGGCCCCGGTCGCGGCCGCCGCTTCCGCCCGGGCCCGGACCGCGCCCGCGAGGTCCCGCTCGGCGCCGAAGTGCCGCTCCAGGTCCTCGGGGCGGTACCGGCGGCAGCCCCGGTGCCAGCTCAGGATGCCCGCGAGCCAGTTCTCCAGCTCCTTCACGTACCCGTCGAGCGTCTCCCGGGTCTCCGCGCCGAGCGCGAAGTCCTCGTACATGACCGGGAGTTCGTTCTGCGCGACGTGCCGGAACTGGTCCAGCCGCGAGTGCATCAGGTCGCCGACGATCCGCAGCGCCGACGGGTAGTCGCAGTTGAAGAAGTTCTGCACCACCAGCACGGCGTTGTGCAGCTCGCCCTCGTACTCGACCTCCTTCTGGTACGAGAAGACGTCGTTCATCATGCACGCGTAGTCCATCGCGGAGTTCTCCAGCGCGCGCATCGAGCCGTGCCGGTACACCTCCGGCGGGACGGTCCTCCCGTGGCCGAGCCGGGCGAGCATCGTGGTGAGTTCGGAGCCGAAGGTGGAGCGGCGCATCTCCAGGTAGTCGACCGGATCCGGGACACGGTTCTGGATCTGGTTGCTCAACTCCCAGATCCAACTGGCCGTCATCACCTCGATCGACTCGCGCAGCGCGCCCCTGGCCTCGACGGTCATCGGGTCGACGGTCCGCTCCCAGATGTCGGCGAGCGAGCGCTCCAGCGCGTTGACCGGCTCCGGCACCGGCTCGCCGTCCAGCGGCATGAACAGCGGCAGCCGGGCGTTGGCGGCCTTGGCCCCGGCCAGGTCGCGCGTGCTGCCGAAGACCCTCGGGTAGTAGTCGTCGGCCCAGGTGCCCCAGGCCAACCAGGCCGAAGCGACGTCGAGTTGGTCGGCACTGGCGTCGGGGTGGATGCCGGCCGCGCAGAGCGGCAGGTCGTAGTCGCGCATCGACTCGGCGTCCCAGATGCCCGATCCGGGGACGCCGGGGTGCTCGGCCAGCAGGCCCACCCGCTCGGCCCACTCGACCACCCGCTCCCGCGCGCCGTCCAGGTGGGGGCTGAGCGACAGCGCGAACGGCAGCTCGAACTCCGGCAGCCGGGACGGCCCGACGGGCTGGAACGGCACGTGCGCGTGCGACCGCGCCCGCCGTACGGCCGGCGCCGCCGGGTCCTGCGCCGTCCCGGCCCCCTTGCGCAGGATGTCCAGCGCCGAGGTCCCGATCCCGCCGATCGCGTACCGGTCCCACCAGTTGCCGGCCCCGGGCATCCCGGGCAGTGCTCCGCCCGAACCCGGCGCCACCTCACCGGCCGAACCGGCCGCCGATCCACCGCCGTTCATGTAACGGCTGGACCGCATGTGCCACTCGTGCCCGCCGGACTGCCAGTCCTGCAGCCCCTTGACGTACGCCATCACCCGGGCCCGGCCCTCCGGGTCGAGCCCGGTCTCCGCGAACAGCACCGGCAGTTCGGTGAACACGGTGTTCTCGAACTGCTGCAGCCGCGAGGTGAGCAGGTCGTTGACCGCCTCGGCGGCCTCCTGGGTGGAGCACTCCAGGAACCGCTCCAACACCAGGATGCCGTTGCTCAGTTCGCCCTCGTCCTCGACCTCGCGCTGGTACGAGAAGATGTCGTTGCGCAGGTGCACACCGTCGGAGAAGGCGTCCATCAGCACCCGCAGCGCCCGCGAGCCGGACACCTCCTTCGGCACCTCGGCCCCGGCCGCGTACTCGACCAGCTGCGCCGACCACGGCGCCCCGCCGACCTTGCGGCGCATCTCGATGTACTCGACCGGGTTGGCGATCCGGCCGGCGTCGATGTTGGCGAGCTCCCACAGTGACTCGTTGAGCAGGTTGCGGGTGCTCTCGGCGAACCGGATCCGCCAGTCCTCCCCCATCACCGGCACGGTTCGGCGCCACAGGTCGGCCAGGCCCGCCTCGACCGGGTTCTCCGGCTCGGGCATCGGAGCGGCCGGGTCGGCCGGCATGAACAACGGCAGCCGGTCGAGGTGTGCCTTGCCGGCCCGCCGGTCGTTGGTGCGCTTGTACATGTCGAGGAAGTGGTCGTCGAAGAAGAACACCCAGACGTACCAGTCGGTGACCAGCGACAGCGCCTCGGCGGAGGCGTCGGGATGGGTGTAGGCGCAGAGCAGTCCGTAGTCGTGGGCGTCCAGGTCCGACTGTTCCCAGATCCCGGACCCCTCCAACATCCCCATCTCCCGGGCCCATTCCGAGGAATGGGCCCGCGCCTCGTCCAGATGGGGATTGAGTCGCGCCGGGTGCGGCACGTAGAAGGACGGCAGTTCGAACGGCTGGGTCACGGCGGGCGAGCCTTTCTGGACGCGTCGATTGGAGAAAGGATGACCCCAGCCACCTCGACCCACCGCCGCAACCCAAACAGTCATATGAAATGACCCACTTGCTCGAACCACCGGCCCGACCCCCCGGTCGAACTCCAGGCCGACTCCCGCGCCGACGACCGACCCGCCCCCGCGGTGGGAGGCCGGTCAGGCCGCGAGTCCCAGGGCGAGGGAGGCGGCGGCCGGGGCCAGATAGATCAGGGGGAAGGGGATGTGGGCGTACGCGCCGGCACGGGCGACGGTGATCACGGCGCCGAGGAAGTAGAGCACGATGCCGACGGCGGCCGCGTAGCCGACGGCCGGGACGGCGAGGCCGGCCAGCAGGCCGAGCGCCCCGGCCGCCTTGGCGACGCCGAGCCAGGTCCACCAGGCGCGCGGAACGCCGTACTCGGCGAGCGGCCCCACGACGTACTCGGCCTTGGCGAAGACCGAGTACGCCGAGAAGCCGACCATGAGGGCGCCGAGGACGGTGACGACGATGTGGGCGACGGACATTGGAGCACTCCCCGTTCGATGGCTGGTCGATCCGAGTCGATCGGATCCGGTCGGACACAGCACTGACCCGGAGCACCAGGCGGATGTGACAGCCGCGGACAAAATTGTTTCCGCACCGCCGCCGGGAAACGGCCAACAACCGCTCCGCCAACGAACAAAGCCTGTCTGACAAGGGCTGGAATCACCAAGACTTCCCCAGGTACGGGCGTGTTGACCGCGTCCGTCCACGTCACGTCATCCAGACTGGGCGCCGACCGACGTCAACTCCGAGGAGGCCACACCTCATGAACGTCACCGTCCGGCTCGCCCAGCAGCCCGAGGCCGACGAACTGCTCGGACGGAGTGCGCTCGCCGCGCTCGTCGGCATGCTGCTGGACCAACAGGTGCCAATGGAATGGGCGTTCACCGGCCCGCTGACCATCGCCCAGCGCCTCGGCCGGGACGACCTGGACGCCCACGAGATCGCCACCTACAGCCCGGAGGAGTTCGTCGCCCTGCTCTCCGCGAAACCGGCCGTCCACCGCTACCCGGCCGCGATGGCCAAACGGGTGCAGCAGCTGTGCCAGTTCCTCGTCGCGCAGTACGACGGAGACGCCGCCGCGCTGTGGAAGGACGCCCGCACCGGCAAGGAACTGCTCAGCCGCCTCAACGCCCTCCCCGGCTTCGGCAAGCAGAAGTCGCAGATCTTCCTCGCCCTGCTCGGCAAGCAGTACGGGGTACGGCCCGAGGGCTGGCGCGAGGCCGCCGGAGTCTACGGCGAGGAAGGCGCGCACCGCTCGGTCGCCGACATCACCGGTCCCGAATCCCTCGCTCTGGTACGGGAGTTCAAGCAGGAGACGAAGCGCGCGGCGAAGGAGGCCAAGGCCGCCGCCAAGCCCCGCACCACCACCCGGACGGCCACCGCGGCCGTCTCCGGCGCACGTTGAGCCGCCGGCCGGCCCCGGCCGGGAGCGGCCGCGACTACCGGCTGGCGGGCACCAGCGCGTAGGCGTACCGCCCGCGGATGCGGCCCTCCCCGTGAGCGACGAGGGCCCCGGCCGCGCAGCGCGACCGAGGCCCTCCCCCCCCCGAGATCGGAAAACCCGGAACCGAAAACCCGGGACCGGAAGCCCGGGACCGGAAACCCGGAGCCGTCACACCAGGACGGACTCCCGCTGCTCCGCGCCGTCCGGGGCACCGGCCTCGACCGCCACCCCGCGCTTGCGCGGCAGCGCGAACATCAGCAGGAACACCGCCAGCAGCACCCCCGCGACCCACCACATCGCGTGCACGAACGCCCCGCCGAAGGCCGTTCCCAGCGCGTCCGGCGCGACCACGTCGTCCATCGCCCCGAAGAAGGCCACCGACACCAGCCCGAGCCCGAGCGCGTTGCCGACCTGCTGCACGGTGTTGATCAGCCCCGAGGCCGACCCGGCGTGCCGGCGCGGCACCTCGGAGAGGATCGCGTCGGTGATCGGCGCGACGATCAGCCCCATCCCGAGGCCCATCACCACCAGCGGCAGCGCCATCTGCCAGGGCGCGATGCCCGTCCCGTACCGGTGCGCCTCCCCGATGTAGACGAGCACGCCCACCGCCATGATCAGCGCGCCCGCCTGGAGCACCTTGCGCCCGAACCGCGGCACCAGCTTCTGCACCGAGAGCCCGGCCGCCGTGGAGACCGCGAGCGAGAACGGGATGCCGGTGGCACCCGCCTTGAGCGGGCTCCAGCCGAGGCCGACCTGCATGTAGAGCGTCCAGACCAGGAAGAAGATGCCGAGCGCGACGCCGAAGGCCAGCTGCACGCAGATCCCGGCCGCGAAGCTCTTCACCCGGAACAGCGACAGCTCGACCAGCGGCGAGCCGTCCCGCCGCGTCTTGGCCTTCTCGTACACCACGAAGAGCACGAACACCGGCAGGCTGCCGGCCATCGACAGGTAGCCCCAGAGCGGCCAGCCGGCCTCCCGGCCGTGGGTCAGCGGGTAGATCAGCATCAGCAGGCCGAGGCTGGCCAGCGCCACGCCGACCAGGTCCAGCTTGAGCGCGTGCTCGGCCCTGGACTCGTCGATGAAGCGGCGTCCGAGCAGCAGCCCGGCGATGCCGACGGGCAGGTTGATCAGGAAGATCGGCCGCCACTCGAGGCCCAGCAGGTTCCACTCGGTGAGCAGCGCGCCGATCATCGGACCGGACACCGCGCCCAGCCCGACCACCGCGCCGAACATCCCGAACACCTTGCCGCGCTCCTCCGCAGGGAAGGTCGCGTGGATGATCGACAGCACCTGCGGCACCATCAGCGCCGCCGTCCCGCCCTGCAGGATCCGCATCGCGACCAGCATCTCCGGGCCGGAGGCCAGCCCGCACAGCGCCGAGGCCAGCGTGAAGCCGCCGATGCCGATCAGGAAGAGCCGCTTGCGGCCGTGGATGTCGCCGAGCCGCCCGCCGGTGATCAGGCCGATCGCGAAGGCCAGCGCGTAGCCGCCGGTGACCCACTGGATGGCGCTGAAGGAGGCGCCGGTGTCCTGCTGGATGCTCGGGATGGCGATGTTGACGATGGTGACGTCCACCAGGTCCATGAAGGAGGCGACCATCACGATCGCCAGCGCGATCCACCTCCGCCGGTCGGCTCCCGCCGTAGTCATTCCGTTCTCCTCACTCGTCCGCTGCTGCACGTCCGGAACGGTACGGGTCATGTAGGTCAGACCCTGTCCCAGTTCCTCCGGCATGCTGGAGGGCATGAGTGACACGCCGGCCCGGCTGCTGAACCTGCTGTCCCTGCTGCAGACCCCGCGCGAGTGGCCCGGCAGCGAACTCGCCGAGCGGCTCGGCGTCAGCCCGCGCACCATCCGCCGGGACATCGACCGGCTGCGCGACCTCGGCTACCCGGTGCAGGCCACCATGGGCGCGGTCGGCGGCTACCGGTTGGTCGCGGGCACCGCGATGCCGCCGCTGCTCCTGGACGACGAGGAGGCGGTGGCCATCGCGGTCGGCCTGCGGGCGGCCGCCGGGCACGCCGTGGTCGGCATCGAGGAGGCCTCGGTACGGGCACTCGGCAAGCTGCTCCAGGTGCTGCCGGGCCGGCTGCGGCACCGGGTGGGCACCCTGAACACGGCCACCGTGCCGCTGCTCACCGGGGACGGCCCGACCGTCGACCCGGAGGCCCTGACCCTGCTCGCCGGCGCCGTCACCAACCACGAGCGGCTGCGCTTCGCCTACCGGGCCCGCGACGGCGCCGAGACCCGGCGCAACGTCGAGCCCGAGCGGCTCGTCTCGACCGGCCGCCGCTGGTACCTGATCGGCTACGACCTGGACCGGGACGACTGGCGGCTCTTCCGGGTCGACCGGATCACCGAACCGTTCGCCACCGGCGCCCGCTTCACCCCGCGCCCGCTCCCGGCCGAGGACGCCGCCGGGTTCGTCGCGAGCCGGCTGCGCCGCCACTCACCGACGCACACCATGGTGGCCACCGTCCACCGCCCCGCCGCCGAGGTCGACGGCTGGATGCCCTGGACCGGCGACTACGAGCTCGAACCGATCGACGACCACAGCTGCCGTCTGCGCTCCCGGGCCGACTCGCTGAAGTGGCTGGCGGCCGGACTGCTGATGCTGGACTGCGACTTCGAGGTGCACGAGCCGCCGGAGCTGCGCGAGCACCTGCGCACGATCGCGGACCGGGCCGACCGCGCGGCGCCTCGGGGGGCTGAGCCGGGGGGCTGAGCCGGGGGCCGCTCTGTGGACGGCGGGCCCCGGCGGAAAGGAGGCTCAGACCCCGTACTCGGCCGTCAGCAGCGCCCGCCCGAGGGTGTGGAAGGTGAGGTTGAAGCCGATCTGGGCGGCCGGGGTGTCGGCGGTGACGTCCAGCTTCTCCACGTCCAGCGCGTGCACCGCGAACACGTACCGGTGCGGGGCGCCGGGCGGCGGGGCGGCGCCGTCGTACTTGTTGTCCGGGAAGTCGTTGCGCCCGTGGAAGGAGGCCGCGCCCGGCAGGGACTCGTCCGAGGAGCCGGCGCCGCGCGGCAGTTCGGTGGTGTCGGCGGGCAGGTTGAGGGCCAGCCAGTGCCACCAGCCGGAGCCGGTCGGCGCGTCCGGGTCGTAGCAGGTGACGGCGATGCTCCGGGTGCCCTCCGGCAGGCCCGACCAGGACAGCTGCGGCGAGAGGTTGCCGCCGCCGTGGATGAACTCCTGACCCAGCGTGCCGCCTTCGGTGATGTCCCGGCTGCTCAGTTCGAAGGACGGAACCCGCGGCAGGAACTCGTACGGCAACGGCGGACGAACACTCATGGGGTGCACCTCTCACGCTCGGAATGACACGGATCACTGTAATGGGGTGCACGACCGATCCGGCCGCCCCTACAGTCGACGACATGGCCTCGAAACTCGCCCAGTTGTTCTCGGATTCCCGCCGCGCGCTGTTCACCATGCTCGGGATCCAGGCCGTCATCTGGTCCGTCCAGGTGGTCAACTGGCTGGACGACTACGACCTGTCCAAGGAGTACGGCCTGCGCCCGGAGCGGGTGGACGACCTGCCCGAGATGTTCACCATGCCGTTCCTGCACTTCAGTTGGGACCACATCATCTCCAACTCCTGGCCGCTGTTCGTGCTGGGCTTCCTGGCCGCCTACCGCGGCATGCGGAAGTTCCTGCTGGCCAGCCTCGTGATCACGGTGTCCGGCGGGCTCACCATCTGGCTGCTGGAGAGCTCGAACACCGTGACGGCCGGGGCGAGCGGCATGGTCTACGGCTACCTCGGCTACGTGGTGCTGCGCGGCGTCCTCGACCGCAACCTGCTGGACGCGGTGGTCGGCGTCGGCGTCGCCGCGGTCTACTGGACGATCCTGATCGGCGTGCTGCCGATCGCCCACGGCGTCAGCTGGCTGGGCCACCTCGGCGGGCTGATCGGCGGACTGGCCGCCGCCTACCTGCTCCGCAACCCGGCGCGGCTCCGCAACCAGGAGCCACCGAAGCCCGTCCCCGCGGCTCCCGCCCCGGGCAGCCCCAACGCCGCCCTGCTCAAGGAGCTGGACGACCTGGGCCTGTGACCCGACCGGGCACACCAGGTATAGACCATTACCGGCCCTCCGGCTAGCGTGAACGACGCACCCGTCCCCAGCTCCGGAGCCGCACCGTGGAGTCGTCCGTCCTCGCCTTCGCCACCGACCTGCTCGACGAGGGCGCCGACACCTTCTTCGGCAACCTCACCGACCGCGCCGGCGTCGGCGGTGTCACCCTGGCCTCGGTCTACCACGAGGCCCGCGACGTCTTCCCGCGCAACCCCCGCCGGGTGATCCGCTACCTGGAGCCCGGCGCCGCGTACTTCCGCCCCGACCCGGCCCGCTGGGCGGGTCGTCGCCTGGCGCCCGTCCCGTCCACCGCGATCGGCGCGCGCGACCCCTTCGCCGAGGCCGCCGCCGAGGCCGGCCGCCGCGGCCTCAGGCTGCACGCCTGGACGGTCTTCTGCCACAACGACCGGCTCGGCTTCGCCCACCCCGACTGCGCCCCGGCCAACGCCTTCGGCGACCGCCACCTCACCGAGCTCTGCCCGGCCCACCCCGAGGTACGGGAGTACGCGCTGACCCTGGTCGAGGAGCTGGCGCGGTACGGCGTGGACGCGATCCGCGCGGAGTCCCTGCACTTCCACGGCCTGCGCCACGGCTACCACCACGAGCGCTACTTCGAGGAGCTGGGCCCGACCGCCGAGGCCCTGCTCGGCGTCTGCTTCTGCCCGCACTGCCGCGCCGCCGCCACCCGCACGGGCGTCCCGGCCGAGCAGGTGGCCGAGGCCGTCCGGGCCGAACTGCGCCGCCGCCTGGCCGATCAGGAGGCCGCCGCCGAGCCCGCCGACCTGAGCGCCCTCGCCGACGGCGCCTTCGCCGGCTACGTGGACGCCTCCGCCGCCACCGTCACCTCGCTCGCCGCCGAACTCACCGAACGCGCCCGCCACCACGGCATGCGGCTGAGCTTCATGGACGGCGGCGGCCCCGGCAGGGGCTGGCTGGCGGGAATCGACCTGCCCGCCCTCGCCGCGGCCACCGACCAGATCGAGACCCTCGGCTACGCCGGGACCCCGGAGGCCGTCCGGGAGAAGCTCGCCGCCTTCGCCCTGCACGGCGTCCGGCCGGAGCGGATGGCGGTGATCCTTCGCCCGATGGCCGCGGACTGCGACGGACCGGAGAACCTCGCCGCCAAGATCGGGGTGCTGCGCGGCCTCGGTGTCCCCGAGGTCGAGTTCTACCACTACGGCCTGATGCGGCTGTCCTCCCTCGACCGGATCGGCGCCGCGCTCGGGAGCTGACTCACCGCCGCCACTGGACGTCCCGAACAGGCTGCGCGGGATCTCCTGCCCGAGCCGCCGCCCGGCCGAGCGGCCGGAGACGTCCCCCTGACCTCCCGGACGGTCTGCGGGGCGGGGCGGAGGACATCGGTGCACGCGACCGGACGGGATCAGACGCCAAAAACACGGCCTGAACCCGGCCGCGACCGGGCGATGTTCACGACATTTCCCATCAAACAGCCGCAATCACCCACCCCCAGCCCACAACCGTGCGCGTGGCGCCCCCGCGGCTGCTGGGCCATCCGCCGTCCGAACGGTAGGCTTTCCGTGTGATCTTCAAGCGCATCGGCAATGGGCGGCCGTACCCGGATCACGGCCGGACGAGCACCCGCCAGTGGGCTGACGTCGCCCCGCGTCCGGTGCGGCTCGACCAGCTGGTGACCACCAAGGGCCAACTCGACCTGGAAACCCTGCTGGCCGAGGACTCGACCTTCTACGGGGACCTCTTCGCCCACGTGGTGAAGTGGCACGGCGACCTCTACCTGGAGGACGGGCTGCACCGGGCCGTACGGGCCGCGCTGCAGCAGCGCCAGGTGCTGCACGCCCGTGTCCTCGAAATGGACTGACGGCCGCACGGCGATTTCCCGGACCGCCCCCTCGCCACCCGGCGGAGGGCGGTCCGCGCGTACCCGGGTACCTCCTTTCGGGTGCCGGGGTACGCCAGATGATGATCATTTAGTACCTTCCCAGCTGTCCGGCACTACGCTGCTGACTACGGCCGCGACCAGGGGATCCGCCCGCACCGGGAGGACGCCTCTGCCCGGCCGCCCGTCATCCCGACCCCGCCCCGGCACGAGGGGGAGACAAACCGTGAGCATGTTGACTCCCCAAGGCCTCAAGGGGAAGCAGTACCGCATCACCGGCAACGCCTACCCGCGGCTTGGCCGGCCCCCGAAGAAGAGTCGCAAGGTGATCGCCGCGCTCGCGGCCCTGCTCGCCCTGGCCCTGATCGGCCTCGGCGGCGTGCAGCTGTACGACATCTTCCGCGGCAGGACCGGAAACGCCTCCGCGCAGGCCTGCGCCGACCCGTCCGGCAAGCCGCTGGCCGCCCCGACCCCGGGCGCCACCCCCGGCACCCCCGCGGCCTCCGGCGCCCCGGCCGCCGCGCTGGACCCGCACGCCGTCCCCGCGCCCACGGCCGTCACGGTGAACGTCTACAACGCCACCACCAAGGCCGGCCTGGCCGGGCGGACCGCCGACGAGCTCAAGAAGCGCGGCTTCGTCATCGGCAAGGTCGGCAACGCGCCCGCCGAACTGGACAAGAAGGTGCCCGGCACCGCCCAGGTGATCGCCGGCCCGACCGGCGCCGCCGCCGGCACGCTGGTCAGCTCCCAGATCGCCGGGGCCACCGTCACCGCCGACGCCCGCACCGACGCCAGCGTGGACTTCGTGATCGGCGACAGCTACAACGCCCTGCTGGACGAGACCCAGGCGGCCGCCGCCCTCGCCCTGGCCATCAAGCCCTCCCCCACCCCGAGCGCCACCGGCAGCTGCTGACCGCACGGCGGGGAAGAGCAGAGCCCCCGGCCGCGCGGCCGGGGGCTCTCGGACGTTCGGAAGGTCAGCCGGCCGTGCCGTACAGCCGGTCGCCCGCGTCGCCCAGGCCGGGGACGATGTAGCCGTTCTCGTTCAGCCGCTCGTCCAGCGCGGCGGTGACCACGGTGACCGGCAGGTCGGCCAGCTCGCGCTTCATCACCTCGACGCCCTCCGGCGCGGCCAGCAGCACCACGGCGGTGACGTCGGTGGCGCCGCGCTCGATCAGCATCCTGATCGCCGCGACCAGGGTGCCGCCGGTGGCCAGCATCGGGTCGAGCACGTAGACCTGGCGGCCGGAGAGGTCGTCGGGCATCCGGGTGGCGTACGTGGAGGCCTCCAGGGTCTCCTCGTTGCGCACCATGCCGAGGAAGCCGACCTCGGCGGTCGGCAGCAGGCGGGTCATCCCGTCCAGCATGCCGAGACCGGCCCGCAGGATCGGCACGACCAGCGGACGCGGGTAGCTGAGCCGGGTGCCGAGCGTGACCGCCACGGGGGTGGTGATCTCCACCTCGTCGGTGCGGACGTCCCGGGTGGCCTCGTAGGCGAGGAGGGTCACCAGCTCGTCGGTCAGGCGACGGAAGGTCGGCGAGTCGGTGCGCTCGTCGCGCAGGGTGGAGAGCTTGTGGGCGACCAGGGGGTGGTCGACGACGTGGAGACGCATGTACCGAGGTTAGCCCGGTCCTGGACGCCTGTACGACACGCCGTGCCAGGCCGCCCACCGGCCGCGGTCACCTTTCGGTGACACGCCGTGACGAGCGGCGGATGTCCGGACGGAACCGGTTCCTGTGGTATCAACCCGGCGCTTCTGGGAATGTCACGTCTTATGACGAGCAACCCGAAAGCCGGGGACGGCTCGGCGGACGAGCCCGTCGGCGGGGCGGCCCTTCACGCCGGCCCGCCGCAGGACCCCCCGGAGACCGAGTCGGAGCGCCGCAGGCGGCGGGCCGTCTTCCTGCGCGAGCTCACCGAGGCCCGCGAGTTGAGGGAGCGGGTCCAGCCCCGACGGACCAAGGAACGCCGGATGCGCGAAGCGATGCGGATGCGAACCTTCCGCATCTGAGCCGGCCCGGCCCGGCTCCCCCACCCCTGCGATCCGACCCCGGCCCGGCCCGTCACCGACCCGACAGGCGTTCGGGCCAAAATTCGACCGGCGTCGGCGGGCCCCGGCCCGGCTCGGCCGCCGGCCGCCCGGCCCTTCCGACACGACCTGCAAAGACGCGCTGCCGAACAGCCCCCGCAAGGGCGGGCTTTCTGTCACGATTCCGATGGGACGGTCCGAACAAGCGGACCGCCTCTGGCGCGGGGGCGGCCAGATTTTCGCGTCGCCCGAGCGCGCCGACAGCCGAGACCGATGATCTTGGGAGTGTCCCTGGTGGCGTACTTCGCTGCAGTGCTTGCTCGCACCGAGGACGGGTGGGATGTGAGCGAGACGGAGCTCGACGACGTCGAAACCCTGGCCGATCTGGCCGACCTGGCCCGCGGCTCCGCCCAGGACGACGACAGCGTCCTGATCTTCATCGAACAGGAGGACTCCTGGTTCGCCATCGTCCGGGTGGACGGTGAGGACGACCCGCGGATCTTCGTGTCGGACGGCGCCGCCGCCGCCCGCAGCTCCTACGGCTCCGTCCTCACCGACGAGCTGGTCGACCAGGCCGGCGAGAGCGAGTTCGGCGACCTGGACCACCTGCTGGACGAGGAGGCCGAGGCCGAGGAGCAGGACGACGAGGACGCGGACGGCCGCGGCGGCGTCCCGGTCGGCCCGCTGGGCGACGCCCACCTGCTCACCGAGTTCGGCCTGGCCGCCGACGAACTGCTCGCCCTCAGTGGCGAGGGCGCGGTGCCGGGCGACGCCCTGGAGGAGATCGCCGAGGCGCTGGGCTGCGGCGAGGTCCTGGAGGCGGTCCGGTAGCGGCACCGGTCAGGCCGGTGTCCACCACCGGATGCCCGACACTGGATGCCATGCAGCCCGCATCCACCCCGCTGACCGTCCCGTACGTCCCCCCACTGCCCGCCCCCGTCCGCCCCGACCCGGTCCGCGACCGCTGGGCGGCGCCGATGCGCCTCGCCATCGCCGAGGCCGCCCTGGCGCCGGCCACCGGGGACGTCCCGGTCGGGGCGCTCGTCCTGGGCCCGGACGGCGAGGTGCTCGGTCGCGGCCACAACGAGCGCGAGGCGGTCGGCGACCCGACCGCGCACGCCGAGGTGGTCGCGATCCGGCAGGCCGCCGGGAAGGCCGGGGAGTGGCGGCTCGGCGGCTGCACCCTGGTGGTCACCCTGGAGCCGTGCACGATGTGCGCAGGCGCCATCGTGCTGTCCCGGATCGACCGGGTGGTCTACGGCGCCCTCGACGAGAAGGCCGGCGCGGCCGGCTCGCTCTTCGACGTGATGCGCGACCGCCGGCTCAACCACCGGCCCGAGGTGATCTGGGGCGTCCTCGCCGAGGAGTGCGGCGAGCAGCTGCGCGCCTTCTTCGACACCCACCGCTGATCCCGTGATCCCGCCGCCGACCACGCCGCCGTTCCCGTCGGCGAGCCGCCCCCGGGAACGGATTTCGTGACCGCGCCACCCGTCCGGTAGAGTTCCCCTCGGTAGCGTGTCCGAGCGGCCAAAGGAGCACGCCTCGAAAGCGTGTGTGGGGGCAACTCCACCGTGGGTTCGAATCCCACCGCTACCGCTGGAAAGCCCGAGGGCCCGTCCGATCCGGACGGGCCCTCGGCGTTTGCGCGCACCCCCGGACGCGGAAAGGGCCCCGCACTCCGGGCCCGTGACCACCACGGCCCGGCCCGTACGGAGCCTGGAGGGGGAGCGGCTCGGGGGGGGCCGACCGCTCCCCCGGCGGAGTCCCACAACCGGTGCCGCGTCCGGGGGGAGCCGCGACGGCCGGTCCCACAGCGGGGAACTCCGGATCCACATGCCGGGGATTCCTGCCAGACCCCGGGCACGCCGTCCATCCTGCCGCCGGGCCGACGGCGGGGCACCCGGAGAAAGGCCCCACTCGCGGGGACCTTCGTCCCGCCGGGCCAACGCGCCGCACACTTGATAGCCCGTCCGGTGGATAAGCTGCCCTGCAGGGCCGCTCGGGGACCCGGATGACGGCGGCCCACCGCAGGGAGGAAGGTCACGATGGCGCAGGCGAAGAAGATCGGCATGGTCCTCCTGCTCATCTTCGTGCTCTACTCGATCATCACCTCACCGGCCCGGTCCGCCGAACTCGTCCAGCTGGGCTTCGAGGGCATCTCGAACGCGGCCAAGGCGGTCGGTACCTTCATGACCGGTCTGATCAAGTAAGGAGCGGCCATCGTGATCCGCCACCTCGTCCTCTTCAAGCTCAACGAGGGCGTCGCCAAGGACGACCAGCGCGCGCTCGCCGGCGCCGAGGCGTTCGCCGAACTCGGCTCGTTGATCCCCGAGCTGCGCGAGTGGGAGTGCGGCTGGAACACCACCGAGCGCGACATCGCGTACGACTACGCGATCAACAGCCTGGTCGAGGACCGCGAGTCCCTCCAGGCCTACCTGACCCACCCCGCGCACCAGGCCGCGGCGGGCCAGTGGCGCGAGTTCGCGACCTGGGTGATCGCCGACATCGAGGTCTGATCCCGCCCGGCCGTCCCCCGGACGGCCCGCGTCGCCCCGCCCGGCCTCCGGGCGGGGCGTCCTGCTCTGTCCGGGAACGACCCGTGCGGCGCCTCGCCGGCGGGCGCCGGGGAGTTCGGGCACCCCACCAACACACCTCCACCGGGTGCTTGCCCGACCTGCGCCCACCTTGTGATGCTATGACCGGTTTTGCCGGACATGGCGAGGTGTGAACCAGCCAGCGACACCCGATCCGCAGGGCCCGCCGTTGTCGACTATGGGAGGGGTGACGTGTCCGTGGACGAGGTACTGGCGGCGATCATCAGCCCGGCCGGCGAGCTCCGCCCGGACGGGCTTCGCGGCCCCGGTGGCCGGCCCGCCGTGGACGTCCGGACGCTCACCAGGGTGCTGTTCGAGCGGCTCTCCGAGCTGCCCCCGGACGCCCCCGAGCGGGAGCGGGTCCGGGCCGCGCTGATCGAGGTGAACATCCCGCTGGTCCGCTACGCGGCCACCCGCTTCCGCAGCCGCAGCGAGCCGATGGAGGACGTCGTCCAGGTCGGCACCATCGGTCTGATCAACGCGATCGACCGCTTCGACCCGACCCGGGGCGTCCAGTTCCCCACCTACGCGCTGCCGACCATCCTCGGCGAGATCAAGCGCTACTTCCGGGACAACGTCCGCACCATGCACGTCCCGCGCCGGCTCCAGGAACTGTGGGTGCAGGTCAGCGGCGCCATGGAGGAGCTGACGGTACTGCACGGGCGGGCCCCCAAGGTGCCCGAGATCGCCGCCAGCCTGCGGATCCCCGAGGAGGACGTCCGGGCCTGCCTGGACGCCGGGCGCGCCTACAACGCGGCCTCCCTGGAGGCCGCCCAGGAGCACGAGGGCGGCCTCGCCCTGCTGGACCGGCTCGGCTACGAGGACTCCGCGCTGGCCGAGGTCGAGCACCGCGACATGGTCCGCCACCTGCTGGTGCAACTCCCCGAACGGGAGCGGCGGATCGTGATGCTGCGGTTCTTCGCCAACCTCACCCAGTCGCAGATCAGCACCGAGCTGGGGATGTCCCAGATGCACGTCTCCCGGCTGCTCTCCCGGATCCTGACGAGGCTTCGGACCGGCAACTCCTGGGAAGAGTGAGGTTGCAGCGCGTTACCCCCGTGTGACAACTCGCGACGTTCGGGTTTGCCGTGGGCCGTGTTCCGGTATGGAGGGGGTTGGGCCCCCGCCGGGAACCTCCGTGCGACGGCCCCCGTTCAACTGTCAGTCACAAGGGGGTGGGTGCATGTCCGGAGAGCTGGGCACTGCGGAGATCCACGCTGGTCAGGCCAAGGGCACGGCGGTCGCCGAGGACCGGATCCCGCTCCAACGGGTCGGCCCGGGGGTGCCCACCGAGGGGGCACCCGCCCAGGGGACGCCCGCCGAGGCACCGCCCGGCTCCGGGCTGGACACCCGGACACTCTCCCGCTCGCTGTTCCTGCGGCTGGCCACACTGGAGCCCGGCAGCGAGGAGCACACCTACGTCCGCGACACCCTGATCGAGCTCAACCTGCCGCTGGTCCGGTACGCCTCGGCCCGCTTCCGCAGCCGCAACGAGCCGATGGAGGACATCGTCCAGGTCGGCACCATCGGCCTGATCAAGGCGATCGACCGCTTCGACCCGGAGCGCGGGGTGGAGTTCCCCACCTTCGCGATGCCGACCGTGGTCGGCGAGATCAAGCGCTTCTTCCGGGACACCAGCTGGTCGGTCCGGGTGCCGCGCCGGCTCCAGGAGCTGCGGCTGGCACTCACCAAGGCCGGGGACGACCTGTCCCAGCGGCTGGACCGTTCCCCCACCGTCGCCGAGCTGGCCGCCTGCCTCGGGGTCAGCGAGGAGGACGTGGTCGAGGGCCTCGCGGTGGGCAACGCCTACACCGCCAGCTCGCTCGACTCCAGCCCCGGCGAGGAGGACAGCGAGGGGCCGCTGGCCGACCGGCTCGGCTACGAGGACCTCGCGCTGGAGGGCGTGGAGTACCGGGAGTCGCTCAAGCCGCTGCTGGCCAAGCTGCCCCCGCGCGAGCGCCGGATCATCATGCTGCGGTTCTTCGGCAACCTCACCCAGTCCCAGATCGGCGAGGAGATCGGCATCTCCCAGATGCACGTGTCCCGGCTGCTCACCCGGACGCTCACCCAGCTCCGGGAGGGGCTGATCAGCGAGGGCTGACCGCCGGGCAGGCCCTAGTCCGTCCCGCCGTCCAGCAGGTTGGCGCGCAGTCCGGCCAGTACCTCCTCGTCCAGCCCGAGCCCCTCCCGCCAGAAGGCGTCGAAGCCGGCCCAGCCGGCCTCGACCTCCGCGAAGGCCGCGTCCAGGTAGCCGCGGTCGGCCCGGAAGACCGGCAGGAGGAGCTCGGGCTCGCGCATCAGGCCCCGGCTGCCGAAGTCCTCCAGCACCCGTTCGACCACGGCGGCGGAGCGCTCGTTGGTGAGCAGGTAGTCGGCGAGCACGGTCTCGCGGTCCACGCCCAGGGCGGTCAGCACCAGCGCGGCCGCCCAGCCGGTGCGGTCCTTGCCGGCCGAGCAGTGGAACAGCAGCGGCACGCCGCCCGGGTCGGCCAGCAGCCGCAGCAGGGCGGCGAAGCGCTCGCGGGCCACCGGGTCGGTGACGAACCAGCGGTAGAGCCCGGTCATCATCGCGGCCGCCCGGCCGTTGCCGAGCAGGCCGCGCTGCTTGCGCGCGCTGCGGTCGGAGAGGGCGCCGCGCAGCGTGGTGTTGATGTCGAAGTCCGTTGCCAGCAACGGAAGGTGGTGGGAGGTCACGCCGTCCGGCAGCAGGTCAGGACCGGCCTCGCGGATCTCGTCGGAGCTGCGCAGGTCGACCACCGCGCGCAGGCCGAGCGCGCCCAGCGGGTCGACGTCCTCGGCGGTGACCCGGTTCAGGCCGTCACTGCGCAGGACGACGCCACCGCGCACCACCCGCCCCCCGGCCGTCCGGTAGCCACCCAGGTCGCGAGCGTTGACCGCGCCGCGCAGACCGAGACTGCGCCCGACCAGGACCGCTCGGCCCGGCTTCGGGAGCGCATTCCGTACGTCCCCGATTCGCTCGGATGCGATCCGCCCATCGGTCACCCGCGAGCCTCCATTGCAAATTCGAACTGTCACATGGCACAGCGGTGCCCGATATTGCATGAACCTGCCCATTGCAGCGACATGATGTGCAAGAGTGTCAGGCGCAACGACGACAGTGTAGGTGCCCCACGGATCCGTGTGAGCCGCACAGTCGGTAACCAGCTGTAGCACTCGGCTTCCGGTTTTTCATTTTCAATTCATTATTTGCGCGGGCGGTCCGGTTGCGGTCACAATCAGCGCCTCCATGGCTTCACCATGAACGTTGGTAACAGGTTCGCTGCACTCTCGCCCAATTGGTCCCTCGCACCGTCGACGCTCGACCAGGATGGGCGCCGGGCAGCCTGCTGCCCGCGAACAGCTACACGGGCAGGCGAGCGCCGAGCAGCGCGGGGCCTGCCCAAGGGGAGGATCAGACATGGGTCAAACGACCCGAAGAGTTGCCGCCTGCGCAGCGGCAGTTCTGCTGGCCAGCGGCCTGCAGACCACCCTGGCCCACGGCGACACCACGCCGCCCAGGATCGACCTCACCGTCCTGGTCATCGACGACGGGGGTCCGTCCGTCGCGGCGATCACCGCCGAGCTGAAGAGCCAGGGCACGCCGTACAAGGTCGTCAGTCTCAATGACCCCAACCGTCCCGTGATCAACTCGGCTTTCCTGAGCGACACGGTGAACGGGCTCCCCCGGGGCAAGTACCAGGGCATCGTGCTGCCCAACGAAAACCCCTTCCCCAACAGCGCCGCCGAGATGACGGCGATCGCCACGTACGAAGCCGCTTTCAACGTCCGGCAGATCGACGCGTACACGTGGGCCAGTCCGGCGGTCGGACTGAACTACGCCCAGAATCCGGGATTCGTCGGCACCCTCGACGGATTCCAGGCGGCCACCACCACGGCCGGGACTTCCGGTCCGTTCGGGTACCTCAAGGGCAGCGTCCCGTTCGAGGACAACGACCCCAACGTCAGCGAGAGTTACGGCTACCTGGCGACGCCGCTCGCCAACCTGCCGACCGGTGCCTCCTTCGTCCCGCTGGTCGACGCGGCGATACCGGGCACGACCAGCCGCGGCTCGCTGGTCGGCGAGTACACCCACGACGGCCGCAAGGAACTGGTCGTCACGTTCGTCTACAACCAGTACCAGCAGCAGTACCGGCTGCTGGCCCGCGGCATGGTCGACTGGATCACCCAGGGCGTCCACCTCGGCTACGACCGCAACTACTTCGCCACCCACGTGGACGACGTGTTCCTGGCCGACGACCGCTGGGACACCGTGCTCAAGTGCACCCCCGGTGACGTCACCTGCCCGCCCGGCACCCCGGACACCGCCAACCCGATCCGGATGACCCAGGCGGACGCGCAGTACCTCAAGCAGTGGCAGACCGCCAACAACTTCACGCTGGACATGGTGTTCAACGGCGGCGGCAGCGAGGACTGGAAGTCCGACCACCAGACCACGGTGGACCCGACCGCCAGCCAGATGATCTCCGACCAGAACAGCTACCGCTGGGTCAACCACACCTACACCCACCCCTACCTGGGCTGCGTGCAGGACGTCAGCGTGGTGCCGTGGAAGTGCACCAAGGACGCCTCGGGCAACACCGTCTGGACCGACCAGAACACCATCTCCACCCAGATCAAGCAGAACTTCGACTGGGCCACCGCCAATGGCCTCAAGGTCGACCCGCAGGTGCTCGTCACCGGCGAGCACTCCGGTCTGCTCACCGCCCCGCAGGAGACCAGCGACAACCCGAACCTGGCGCCGGCGCTGGCCGCCAACGGCATCAGGTTCACCGGCAGCGACGCCTCCCGCGAGCCCGCCCAGCGGGCCGTCGGCTCGTCCACGCTGACCGTGCCGCGGTACCCGATGAACGTCTTCTACAACGCCGGTTCGGCGCAGGAGGAGACGGACGAGTACAACTGGATCTACACCAGCAAGGCCAACGGCGGCAGCGGCGTCTGCGAGAACAACGCCAACTCCACCTGCCTGTCCGCGCCGCTGGACACCACCACCGGTTACCAGTCGTACATCGTGCCGCTCGAGGCCCGGATCGACCTCGGCCACGTGCTGAACAACGACCCGCGCCCGCACTTCGTGCACCAGTCGAACCTCTCCGAGGGCCGCATCCTGTACCCGGTGCTGGAGAAGGTCCTCGGCACCTACCGCTCGCTCTACGCCGACAGCACCCCGATCGTGAACCTCGGTGAGCGCGAGATCGGCCAGGAGTTCCAGAAGCGCGCGGCGTGGAACAACGCCCTCGCCTCCGGCCAGGTCACCGCGTACAAGATCGGCAACACCGTCACCGTCAGCGCGCCGGCCGGTGTTCAGATCCAGGCCACCATGCCGACCGGAACTGCTCAGAAGATGGCCATCGGTACGGCCGCCTTCGGTTCGGCCTACGCCGGTACGCTCTCGGGCTGGGCGTCCCCGGGCTCCCTGCAGAGCAGCGTCACCCTGCAGCTCCCGTCCGCCGCCGCGCCGGCCGCCCCGGCCGCCGTCGCGCCGAGCGTCGCGGCCAAGTCCGTCCCGGCACCGGCGCCGGCGGACAAGAAGGTCGTGCCGCAGGGCGTCGCCACCCCCGTCCCGGCGGGGCCGGGCGACACCACCCGCAAGCCCGCTGCCAAGTCCCTCGTGCCCGGCAGCGGAATCCCGGTGCCCGGCAAGGCCGCCGTCCAGGGCAAGGGCGCCCAGCACTCCGGCAAGCAGTAACCCGCAACACCCCTTGGCGGGGTCGGGCCGGTCGCCCGGCCCGGCCCCGCCACGGCTCCCGCTCCGGCCACCCAGGACGGACAAACGACGCAAGAACAGGAGGGGGGACAGGAGATGCGCGTCACCCTGCTCACCGAGGGGACGTACCCGCACCAGCACGGCGGTGTGAGCGTCTGGTGCGACCAGCTCGTTCAGGGCATGCCGGACGTCGACTTCGACATCGTCGCCGTCACCGGGACCGGCCAGGAACCACTGGCCTGGGAACTGCCCGCCAACGTACGGTCGGTCACCACCGCACCGCTGTGGGGACCCGCCTCGGAGGCCCGACCGCCGCGCGGCAAGGAGATGCGGCGCTTCCTCAACGCGTACGAGCGCTTCCTGCACTCCATCCTCGACCCGGTCTACACCACCCACTTCGGCACCGAGCTGTACGGCTTCGCCGACCTCGCCCGGCGCGGCCTGCTCAGCCCCGCGCTGCGCAGCGAACGCGCCCTGCGCACCCTCCAGCACGTGTGGACCCGCGACTACCTGCCCACCGCGGTGTCCCGGCCCACCCTGCACGACGCGCTGAACGCCACCGACCTGCTGGAGCACGCGCTGCGGCCGCTCTCGGTCAACCCGCCCACCGACGGCGTCGCCCACGCGGCCAGCGGCGGCCTCGCCACCCTGCCCGGGCTGATCGCCGCCCAGCAGTACGGCGTACCGTTCCTGCTCACCGAGCACGGCATCTACCTGCGCGAGCGCTACCTCGGCTACCGCACCGGCCCGTACCGCTGGCCGGTCAAGGCGCTGCTGCTCGGCTTCTACCGGATGCTCGCCGAGGAGAGCTACCGCCAGGCCGCGCTGGTCACCCCCGGCAACCGGTACAACCGGCGCTGGGAGGAGCGCGGCGGCACCCCCTCCGCCCACATCCGCACCGTCTACAACGGCGTGGACCCGGCCGCCTTCCCGCCCGCCGGGCCGGAGCCCGAGACGCCGACCCTCAGCTGGGCCGGCCGGGTCGACCCGATCAAGGACCTGGAGACGCTGATCCGGGCCTTCGCCATCGTCCACCGTGAGATCCCCGAGGCGCGGCTGCGGCTCTTCGGGGGCACCCCCAAGGGCGGCGAGGCGTACCGGGACGGCTGCATAGCCCTGGCCGCCGAGCTCGGCGTAGCCGACTCGGTGGCCTTCGAGGGCCGCGTCGCCGACATCACCGACGCGTACGCGGCGGGCAACGTGGTCATGCTCTCCAGCATCAGCGAGGGCTTCCCGTTCACCCTGATCGAAGCCATGTCCTGCGGCCGCGCGACCGTCTCGACCGACGTCGGCGGCGTGCGCGAGGCGGTCGGCGACACCGGGCTGGTCGTCCCGCCGCGCGAGCCCGAGCCGATGGCGGCCGCCGCCATCGAGCTGCTGCGCGACCCCGCGCGCCGCGCCCGGCTCGGCGAGGGGGCCCGGCTGCGCGTCATCGAGCAGTTCACGCTCCGCCAGAACATCGACGGCTTCCGGGGCATCTACACCGAGCTCCTGGGCACTGCCCGCTGGATGCCCGGCGGCGTGGTCGCCGTCACCGACGAGGTCCCCAGCCCGGACTGGGAACCGCGGCTGACCGCCGTGCCGCCCCAGCACAGCGAGGTGGGCGCGTGAGCGAGCGAGCCATCGAGAGGTGCGTGTCCCGCGAAGCGGCCGCCGAGCGCGGCGAGGTGGGCGGCGTGAGCGAGCGAAGCGAGCGAGCCATCGAGAGGTGCGTGTCCCGCGAAGCGGCCGCCGAGCGCAGCGAGGTGGGCGGCGTGAGCGAGCGAAGCGAGCGAGCCATCGAGAGGTGCGTGTCCCGCGAAGCGGCCGCCGAGCGCAGCGAGGTGGGCGCATGAGCGGTCCGATACGCCTCGTCCCTGACGAGGGCGGTTCCGAGCGGACGATGCAGCTGCGCACCCTGCCGCTGAAGCGCCGCCGCCCCGCCGAGCCCGACCCCGCCGAGCAGCTCGGCCTGTCCGACGACCCGCTGGACGAGCTCGCCGAGCGGCTGCGCGACATCTGCGCCGACGCCGTCCACCCGTACGAGATCGCGGCCTTCCTGGAGTCCGACGGCCTCTCCGACGAGCAGGCCGCCCTGCTGTACGGCCGCCCCGACGCCTTCACCGTCGCCGAGGAGCTGTTCGAGAAGGTCGAGCGCCGCTACCCCGGCCCGAGCTCCGAGTTCGCCAACCCCTGGCGGGCCGACCCCTGGCGCTGCGTGGTGCGCGGCCTGGTGTTCGCCCTGCCCGGACTCGGCTACCTGCTGGGCGCCAACCTGTTCGCGACCACCCGGATGCGCTTCGGGCTTCCCTCGGGCATGCTCGCGCTGTCCATCGCCACGCTGGTCAGCTGGGGCTTCAACCAGGCCCTGGCGCACCGGGCGTACCGCTGGCTGGGCCGGCTGCGCCGCCGGGAGGCCGCGGTCTGCCTGGCGATCGGCGCGCCGATCGGCGCGCTGCTGGCCTCCGCCGCCGCGTACGTGGTCGGCGGACCGCTCGGCGCCCTGTGGTTCGCCGCGGGGCAGTCCTGCTACCTGGCCGCGGCCACCGCCCTGCTGGTGCTCGGGCGGGAGAAGTTCCTGCTGCTGGCGCTCGCCCCGGCCTCGGTCGGCGCGGGCGTGGTGCTGGCGGTCGACGTCCCGGAGCTGGTCCGTACGGTGGTGCTGCTCGCCTCGGTGGCGCTGGCGGTCGGCCTGGCCGTCCGGGAGCTCCTGGTCGCGGCCCGCGGCGGCGAACGGGACGGCGTGGAGCTCAGGCTGCCGATCCGCCAGGAGGTCCCGCACCTGCTGTTCGGACTGGCCTGCGGCGCGCTCACGCTGATCGCCGGCCTCGGCGAGACCATCCACCAGGCCGTGCACGCCGCCTCCCACGTGGCGCACGCCCACCCCGGGCACGCCCACGCGGTGGCGGAGGTGAAGACCACCCCGACCGGCCCCGCCATGATCGCGCTGACACTCAGTCTCGGCCTCGCCGAGTGGCTGCTGTTCCGCTACCGGGCGATGGCCGTGGCCGCACTGCGCACCAGCCACACCACCGGGCAGTTCACCCGCCGCACCGGCGGAATCCTGCTCGGCTGCCTGTTCATCTACCTCACCACCGTGGCCGCGCTGGACGCCGCCGCGACCGTGCTGTGGCCGGGCGCCCCGTCGCTCGGCGTGCCGCAGCTCGGCGCGATGCTGCTCCTGGGCGGCTCGCTCTGGCTGGCGCTGCTGCTGAACGCCTTCGGGTTCAGCTGGAGCACCGCCCTCATCTGTCTGGCCGCCGCGGTCGCCGAGAGCGTCGGGCTGCTGACCGGTGCGGACCCGATCGTCCTGCAGCTGATCGGCTGCGGGACGGCCGCACTCGTCCTCACCGCCACCGCCGGGCCCGCGCTCGGCCGCACCACCCAACACCGCTGACACCTCAGCCCCGCTGAGTGCCAGCCTCCACCGAGAACACCATCGGCCGACTGTCACGGGACGTCCGGCCGCTCCCGAAATCGAGAAAGCGAATCCGCATGAGCAGCGTCGCGGTTACCGGAGCCGAGGGCTTCATCGGCTCCCACCTCGTCGAGACCCTGGTCGCCGACGGGCACCACGTCCGCGCGATGGTCCAGTACAACTCCTTCTCCTCCTTCGGCTGGCTGGAGACCCTGTCCCCGGAGGTGCTGGACTCGGTCGAGATCGTGCTCGGCGACGTCCGGGACCCGGGCTCGGTCAACGGCCTGGTCAAGGGCACCGAGGCGGTCTACCACCTGGCCGCTCTGATCGCGATCCCGTACTCCTACCGCGCCCCCCACTCGTACGTGGACACCAACGTCACCGGCACCCTGAACGTGCTGGAGGCGGTGCGCCACCTGGAGATCCCGCGTCTGGTGCACACCTCCACCAGCGAGACCTACGGCACCGCGCAGACCGTGCCGATCACCGAGGACCACCCGATCAACACCCAGTCCCCGTACGCCGCCTCCAAGGCCGGCGGGGACCGACTGGCCGACAGCTACCACGCCAGCTTCGAGACCCCGGTCGTCACCCTGCGCCCGTTCAACACCTTCGGTCCGCGCCAGTCGATGCGCGCCGTCATCCCGACCGTGATCGCCCAGGTGGCGGCCGGCCAGACCGAGATCACCCTCGGCGACCTGCGCCCGACCCGCGACTTCATGTTCGTCAAGGACACCGCCAACGCCTTCCGCACGGTGGGCACCGCGCCCGCCGAGACGGTGGTCGGCCGGACCTTCAACGCCGGCACCGGCGGCGAGATCTCGGTCGGCGACCTGGTCACCCTGGTCGGCAAGCTGATGGGCGTCGACCTGCTGGTGAAGGAGGACGAGCAGCGCATCCGTCCGACCAACTCCGAGGTCATGCGCCTGGTCGCGGACGCCACCCGGCTGCGCGAGGCCACCGGCTGGGCCCCGCTGTTCAGCCTGGAGCAGGGCCTGGAGCAGACCATCGAGTTCTTCCGCGACCCGGCCAACCTGGCGCGCTACAAGACCGACATCTACAACGTCTGACCGCCGTAACGATCATGCTCGTCCTGGTCTCCGGGATTCGTGTCCTACACATCCTTTCCGTGGGGGAAACACCATGCACGCAGTGATCCTGGCCGGCGGTAAGGGCGTCCGCCTCCGCCCGTACACCACCGCGCTTCCCAAGCCGCTCGTCCCGATCGGCGACCAGCACGCGATCCTGGAGATCGTGATGCGCCAGCTCGCCGCCGCGGGCTTCAAGACCGTCACCCTGGCCATCGGCCACCTCGGCCACATCATCCGCGCCTACGTCGGCAACGGCTCGCAGTGGGGCCTGCGGGTCGGCTACGCCGTCGAGGACAGCCCGCTCGGCACCATGGGTCCGCTGCTCACCATGCAGGACCGGCTGCCGGAGCACTTCCTGGTGATGAACGGCGACATCCTCACCGACCTGGACTTCGCCGGGGTGCTCAAGCACCACGAGGCGTCCGGCGCCCCGCTGACCATCGCCACCTACGCCCGCCAGGTGAAGATCGACTTCGGCGTGCTGACCACCGACTCCGGCACCATCACCGGCTTCCAGGAGAAGCCCAGCATCGACTACCGGGTCTCGATGGGCGTGTACGGAGTCTCCCGCGCGGCGCTCGCCAAGTACACCCCGGGCCTCCCGCTGGGCTTCGACGAGCTGGTGCTCGACCTGCTCGCCGCCGACACCCCGCCCGCCGCCTACGACTTCGGCGGCTACTGGCTGGACATCGGCCGCCCGGACGACTACGACCGGGCGAACGCCGAGTTCTCGTCGATCCGCCCGGTCCTGATGCCCTTCGAGTCGGCCGCCACCGTGCCGGGCGTCGCGGAACTGCCGGTCCCGGCCTCCCGCACCGCCCCGGACGACGCGGCCGAGGAGCCCGCCGCCGTGGGCGCCGAGAGCGACGGACGGGCCGCGTGAGAATCCTGCTGCTCGGCGGCGACGGCTTCCTGGGCCGTCACGCCTCCGCCGTCCTGCGGTCGCTGCCCGGGGCCACCGTGCTGACCGCGGGCCGGCGGCCCGCTCACGACCTCCGGCTGGACCTGGGCACCGCCCAGGCCGGCCCGCTCGGCGAGGAACTGGCCGCGCTGGCCCCCGACGTGGTGGTCAACTTCGCCGGCGCGGTGGCCGGCAGCGCGGTCAAGCTCGCCGAGGTGAACGCCCGCGGTCCCGCGGTGCTCTGCGAGGCGCTCGCCCTGGGCACCCCGAAGGCCCGGCTGGTGCACATCGGTTCGGCCGGCGAGTACGGCGTCTGCGCGGAGGGCGAGTCCCTGACCGAGCAGGCCGACGCCCGCCCGGTCGGCGTGTACGGCGCGACCAAGCTGGCCGGCTCCCTCGCGGTCGCGGGCTCCCCGCTGGACGCGGTGGTGCTGCGGGTGTTCAACCCGGTCGGCCCGGGCGCCCCGGCGGGCTCGCTGCCCGGCCGGCTGGCGGCCGAGCTGCGCCGGGTGGCGCCCGAGGGCGCCGACGGCGTGGTCACGGTCGGGGACCTCTCCGCCTACCGGGACTTCGTGGACGCCCGGGACATCGCCAGGGCGGTCGGTCTGGCCGTCTCCGCCGACCGTCCGCTCCCCCGGGTGCTCAACCTCGCCTCCGGGCGGGCCCAGCCGGTCCGGGCGATCGCCGACGGCCTGGTCGCGGCGTCCGGCTTCACCGGCCGGATCGACGAGAGCGGAGCGGGCTCCGAGCGCTCGGCCGGGGTCTCCTGGCAGCAGGCCGACGTGTCGGCCGCCGCCCGGGAACTCGGTTGGCACCCGGAGACCGTCCTCGCCGACACCCTGCGCGACCTGTGGCTCGACACCGACGGGCCCGCGTCGACCCCGGTGGTCGCATGACCGCCGGGACCACCCCCGACGGCCGCCTGCTGGTGCCGCTGTACGTCCACCCCGCGGTGGACCCGGCGGCCTGGCAGGCGGTCGCCGCCGCCGACCCCGCCCGGATCGCCGCCGTGGTGCTCAACCTCGCGGACGGTCCCGGCGAGGTGCCGGACCACGTCTTCGCCGACGCGGCCGAGGAACTCCGCGCGGCCGGACTGCCGTTGGTCGGCTACGCCGACACCGACTACGGCCGCAGGCCGCACGCGGCGGTGGTCGCCGACATCCTGACGTACCGCCAGCGGCACGGCATCACCGGCGTGTACCTCGACCAGGTCGCCACCCACCCCGGCGCGCTGGCGCACTACCGGCGGCTCGCGACGGCCGCCCGGGCGGCCGGCTGCGGCACCGTGGTGTTCGGCCACGGCGAGCACCCCGATCCCGGGTACGCCGAGGTCGGCCTCGCCGACCTGCTGGTCACCTTCGAGGGCGACTGGGACGCGTACCGCGCCATGACCCTGCCGCTGTGGACCGGCCGCCACGCGGCCTCCCGCTTCTGCCACCTGGTCTACGACGTCCCGGCCGAGTCCGCCCAGGACGCCGCCGCACTGATCACCGCCCGGCGAGCCGGCGTCGGCTGTGCCGTACCGGGCGCCGGGGAGAACCCCTGGCGCACCCTGCCCTACGGCCTCACCGCCGCTGAACTGACCTGACCCGATCCGGAGTTCGACTACCGTGAACCGCCGTAACCGGCTGCTGCCGGCCACCATAGCCTTCGCCACCGTCACCGCCCTGCTGGTCAGCTCGTGCAGCAGCTCGGGATCGGAGGACGACCAGGACCCGGCCGACGGCACCCCGAGCAACTCGCCCGCGGCCACCGCGCCGAGCACCCCCGGCGACGGCTCCGCCACCCCCGGCACACCCAGCGCCCCCGGCACCACCTCGGCCCCGGGCACCCCGGGCACCACCACCGCCCCGGGCACCCCGGGCACCCCGGGCACCACCACCCCGCCCGGCAGCACCGCCCAGCCCCCGGCCGGCGCCCGCTGGCAGCCCACCCCGGGCCTGGCCTGGCAGTGGCAGCTCGGCGGCACCGTCGACCAGTCGGTGGACGTACCGGTCTACGACATCGACGGCTTCGAGAACGACGCCTCGGTGGTCGCCGCGCTGCACGCCAAGGGCCGCAAGGTGATCTGCTACATCAACGCGGGCTCCTGGGAGGACTTCCGCCCCGACTCCACCGCCTTCGCCAAGGCCCTGCAGGGCTCGGACACCGGCTGGAAGGGCGAGAAGTGGTTCGACATCCGCAAGCTCGACCAGCTGAAGCCGCTGATGGCAGCCCGCTTCGACATGTGCAGGAGCAAGGGCTTCGACGCCATCGAGCCGGACACCATCGAGGCCTACAACCAGAACAGCGGCTTCCCGCTCACCCCTGACGACCAGCTCGCGTACAACCGCATGCTGGCGAAGCTCGCGCACGACCGCGGCCTGGCCATCGGCCTGAAGAACGACCTGGACCAGATCCCCGCGCTGCTGCCGGACTTCGACTTCGCGGTGAACGAGGAGTGCTCGCAGTTCGACGAGTGCGACCGCGTCGCACCGTTCGTCAAGGCGGGCAAGGCGGTCTTCCACGTCGAGTACAAGCTCGACACGGACCAGTTCTGCGCCAAGACCAAGGCGCTGGGCTTCAGTTCGATGCAGAAGAAGCTCGACCTCAACGCCTGGCGCAAGCCCTGCTGAGGACGGACTCTCCCGTCGCGCGGGTGGCTCGGAGCGGAGCCACCCGCGCGAGGGTCACTTGACCGCCAGCCAGACGACGGCGCCCAGGACGACCAGGGCGACGACGGCGACCAGCGCGATCACGCCGGTGCGACCGCCGCTCTTGCTGCTGCTGCCGTAGGTGGAGACGGAACCCGGTGCCTGACGCGCCGGGCTCTCGTCGACGAACGCCCGGAACATCTGGGTGCTACCGGCGGGGTCGTAGTCGTTGTCAGCCATGGCACGGACTCTAACGAATCCGCCCACCTCAGGCACACCCCGGACCCCTCTCCCGCCCGACGGACCACCCGGGCGTGCGACAGCGGCACGACGGGATCGTGAAATCCGCGTGACCGACGGAATGCACTGCCGCGCAAGCGGGTTGACTGCGGGCATGACCACCGGAAACCACAGCCGGGTCCGCCTCGGCACCTCCGACCTGTCCGTCCACCCGCTCTCCCTCGGCGGCAACGTCTTCGGCTGGACGGCCGACGAACAGCAGTCCTTCGCCGTGCTGGACGCCTACGCGGCGGCCGGCGGCAACTTCGTCGACACCGCCGACTTCTACTCCGCCTGGGCCCCCGGCAACACCGGCGGCGAGTCCGAGACGGTGATCGGCAACTGGCTGCGCACCCGCGGCAACCGCGACGACATCGTGATCGCCACCAAGGTCGGCCTGCACCCCGAGGCGAGCGGCCTGGGCGCGGCCACCATCAAGGCCGCCGCCGAGGCCTCGCTGCGCCGCCTGGGCGTGGACCACATCGACCTGTACTACACCCACCGGGACGACGACACCCCGGTCGAGGAGTTCGTGACCGCCCTGGACGAGCTGGTCCGCGCCGGCAAGGTCCGGGCGGTCGCCGCCTCCAACATCTCCGCCGAGCGGCTCGCCGAGGCACTGGCCTTCGCCGAGCGCGAGGGCCTGACCAAGTACGTCGCGGTCCAGCCGCACTACAACCTGGTGTCCCGCGCCACCTTCGAGGGCCCGCTGGCCGAGGTGGTCGCCGAGCACGGCCTCGCCACCGTGCCGTACTACGCGCTCGCCTCCGGCTTCCTGACCGGCAAGTACCGCCCGGGTGGCACGGGCGTCGACAGCGCCCGCGCCGAGGGCGCCGCCCGCTACCTGGCCGAGCCGCGCGGCCCCAAGGTCCTGGACGCCCTGGACTCGGTCGCCGCCGACCACGGCGTCGAGCCCGCGAGCGTCGCCCTGGCCTGGCTCGCCGCCCGCCCGACCGTCGCCGCCCCGATCGCCAGCGCCCGCACCGTCGACCAGCTGCCCCCGCTGCTGGCCGGCGCGACGCTGGAGCTCACCCCTGCGCAGACCGCGCTGCTGGACGAGGCCTCCGCCTGAGCACACGACCGGGCCCCCGGACAGCACGCCGCTGTCCGGGGGCCCGGTCGTGCTCCGCGGCTACGGCCGCCCGAAGTGGGTCGGGTAGTAGCCCGGGCTGGGCGTCGACACCCGGACGGCCCTGCCCGGCCGCGGCGCCCGCGCAGGCACATCAACGGATGGTCGGGGCGGTCGGCGCAGCTCAGCGCCGCCGGACGCCGGATCCACGGGCGGACACCCGGCGGGCGATCGGCCCGATTCCGGCGAGCACCAGCAGCCCCCCGGCGAGCAGGCCGTGCCTGCGGGGCCGACCGGCCGCCACCACCACGGCCGCCGGGGGCTCGGCCACCCGGCCCGGACGCCCGCCCTGCGGAGCGGGGGCCGCGGCGGGCCCGGCGGTGGAGGCGGCGTCCGGAAGCGAAACGGCGCTACGCGGCGACGGGGCAGAGCCCGCGGGTACAACGGGCACGGACGGCACCACCGGCGGGACGACGACCGGCAGCAGCCCCGGCGGAACGGGCCGGACCTCCGGGAGTTCGGTCGGGCCGGAGGGCTTCGGCGAGGACGCCACCGACGCCGTCGCACTCGCACCCGCGCCCGCACCCACACCCGCGCCCGCCCCAACCACCGCCGTAGCAGCGGGAGTGGAAGCGGGAGCCGGCCGGGACGGCAGGGCCGAACCGCCGGTCGCCGCAACCGGGGCACTCGGGCTGGGCCCCGCCGGGGTCGGCACCGCGGCCGCCACCCGCACCCGTACCGGGTCCGCCGCGGCTCCGTTCCCCGCCGGGTCGGTCACCGTGACGGTCAGCCACTGCTCCCCGTCCGCCAGGTCCCGGTTGGCGGTGCAGCTCCAGCTCCCGTCCAGCGCCGCCGTCACCCCGCACAGCACCGTACGGTCCCCCGGCCCGGCACCCGCCCTCGCAGCCGCCGTGACCAGCACGTCCGCCCCCGGTTCGGCCCGCCCGGCGAGTTTCGGCCGGCTGACCCGCAGCACCTCCCCCGGGGCGGGCGAGCCGAGCACCGGCTTGTCCGGCGGCACGGTGTCCACCACCAGCGCGACCGGCTGCCCCACCGTCCGGTTCCCCGCCGCGTCGACCGCGGTCGGGGTGAGCCGGTGGGTGCCGTCCGCCAGGTTCTCGACCGGCAGACAGGACCACGCGCCGTCCGGCCGGACAGCAACGCTGCACAGGTCGGAGGAGGTGGTCCGGTCGCCGACCGAGACGGTGCTGCCCGCCTCGCCGGTGCCGGTGAGCCGCAGCGCCGGATCGTTGGTGTGGGTGGGGAGGGTGAGCAGGGGCGCGGCCGGCGGGGCGGTCTTCACGGTGACCTTGACGGTCTCGCCGCGCAGCACCACGCCCCCGCCGGTGATCTCCGCCGGGGTCAGGCCGTGCGCCCCGGCCGCGAGCGCCCCGGCGGGCCGGCAGGACCAGTCGCCGCCGCGCTCGACCCCGGCCCTGCACAGCGTCCTGTCGCCCTCCCGGACCTCCACCGACGCACCCGGAACCGCGCCCTCGCCGCGGACCTGCGGGCGGGCGTCGGCCAGTACGGTGCCGTCGACCGGTTCGGCGATCTCGGGCCGCGCCGCACCGACGGTGAGCCTGATCCGCTGGTCGGAGACCTGCCCCGAGTCGGCGAAGCCGCCGGAGGGGACGAGCTGGCTGGTGTCGCGGCCGATCCGCAGCCGGGCCCAGGTCTCGCCGGAGGCGGCGCCGGGCGGCACGGTCCACTCCAGGGTCGCGGTGTCGGCGCCGGCCGGGATCTCGGTCTGCACCCGCTCGGCGGGCTCGAACCGGCCGTTGTGGTCGAAGTCGATCCAGCCGGCCAGGGTCGCGGGCTGGTCGCCCACCGCGACCGGGACGCTGAGCCGGTAGTAGTGGCCGACCGCGGCCTCGTCGGGGAAGCCGATCGAGGGGTCGGCGCCCTGGTACTCACCGCGGCCGGGCCGGAGCCTGGGCGGCGGCTGACTGCCGGCGGGGCGGGTGAAGGGGTTGCCGCGCCGCACGGCGCCGTGGTCGAGCTCGACCATCGGCTCGCCGTCCGCGGGGCCGCCGGGCCGGGACCGGTCCCGATGGGAGGGGGTGGTGGCGTCGGCGCCCAGGAAGAGGTCGGAGACCACGTGCGAGGCGTTGCCGTAGGACTGCGGCGCGGTGCCGAGGTCCTCGTCCACCGTGACGGTGAAGGCCTGGCGCAGCGCGGGCGGGGCGGTGGCGCTACCCGCCCGGGCGGTGCAGCGCTGCTCGATCCGGAACACCGCGGTGCGGACCGTCCCGGCGAGTTCCAGGGTGCCTTCGGCGGCGGAGCCGGCCGTGCCGTCGGAGGAGCCGTCGGCCCCGTCGGGGGCGAGCGAGTCGCCGTCGACCGTCCAGCCGGGCCAGTCGGTGCGGCGGACCAGGGTGGGGGCCGCCGGTGCGCCGCCGGTGAGGGAGAGCCGGACCGCGGTGCTGGTGGTGCCGGATTTCCCGGCGGCCACGGCGGCCAGTCCGCTCAGGTGCAGCCGGGGATTGCGGACCGGCCGGGAGAAACCCAGCCGAAGAGTACCGACGGTGCGCCAGGAACCGTCCGCCTGCGGATGGTCGGGGGTGATTCCGAAGGTCTGGGCCGGGTCGCCGGGGTACATTCCGTCCGCGTACACCATTGCGGAATGCCCCCCTCCGGAACGGTCCGCCAGTTGGCCCGGCCCGGCGTTGACGCCCGTACCGGGTGCGGCCGCGAAGTCGAACCGGACGGCGAGCCCGGACGGCAGCACCGCCCGGCGCTCCCCCGACCAGGCGTCAGGGGACTGCTGCGCGGCCGAGAACGGTGCGTTCCAGCCGGTCAGCGCTCCGACCGTGAGAACGGCCAGGGCGGCTGCCGTGCGGGGAAACCGTCGGCCCATCCGGCCCTCCTTCACGGTCGGCTGCCGGGGAGGCGGGCAGTCCGGGCACAAGATCCGACAAAACGGAACCACGACCCCGGACCGGTCATACCGCGACACCTGTCGTTCCGGCCGCGTCCCACCCGTTCGGCAGCCCTCCCGACAGCAGAACGGGATGCACCCGAACGGCTGTGTTCCACCCATTGGCCGGCGATGGATCCCGCCCGAACGACCGGACCGCCGGAACGGCCGAGAACCGGGGACTCCGGCCGATTCGCCGGACACCGGCGTCCGACCAGGCGTACCTCGTGATCGCCCGGATCATGACCGAGGCCGCCGGCGACGTCCCGGATGATCAACCGCACCGACCCGGGGTGACCCGCGTCACGGAGGGGCCGGGGCCGGGAAAACGGAAAAGCCCCCGGCCGGTGGCCGGGGGCTTCTCGCTGGTGCGCTCAGCAGGATTCGAACCTGCAACCTCTTGATCCGTAGTCAAGTGCTCTATCCGTTGAGCTATGAGCGCAAGGAACGGGCGAACCCGATCTTGCGGAGTTTGGTGCGCTCAGCAGGATTCGAACCTGCAACCTCTTGATCCGTAGTCAAGTGCTCTATCCGTTGAGCTATGAGCGCTCGCCCTGTGGACGTTGTCCTCGGGGCGTTGCGGGGACAACATTACATGACCTGCGACGTAGGACGAAATCGATTGATCCGGCCCCTCCGGGCCGGCTGGCGATCACGCCCCGGACATGCAGAAGAGCCCCGCCGACAAGATCTCGACGGGGCTCCCGGCTGCGGAGGCTGAGGGATTTGAACCCTCGATCAGGAATAACCCCGAAACCGCATTAGCAGTGCGGCGCCATAGACCGGACTAGGCGAAGCCTCCCCACATGGACCGCACCCGCGCGAAGCGGACCCGTTCCGTGTGTCAGTGATGATGCCACAACCGTGGGGCTCGGCACCAACCACCGCCAACGTTACTAGGCGGGTCGCCCCCGCCGCAAAGAAGAATGAGATACTGCCGACTCCGGAGGAGCTGCCCTGAGCCGAGGAGACCTGTCGACGTGAGCAGCAGGCCGATCCGAGGCGCTGCTCGCCTCGACGCCATACTCGACGCCCTGCCCGACGCGTTGTTGCTGGTGAACAGCAACGGCACCGTCGTGGACGCCAACAGCGCGGCGGTCCAGGCGCTGCAGGCGCCGGGCACCTCGCTGGTCGGCATGGGCGTGCTCGGCCTGCTGCCCGAGTTCGACCCCAGCCGCATCCCCGGCTCGATGCGCCCGGCCACCCGCGACGGCGACGCCCTCGACCGCCCGGTCCGGATGACCGCCCACCGCACCGACGGCACGACCTTCCCGGTCGAGGTCTCCGGCAACGACTTCGCCACCGACGGCGGCGAGGGCTACGGGCGCTCCCCGTACGACCCCTACCGCGACGGCCCCCGCGCCTCCTCGTCCTCCGACCTGCTCCTGCTGCTGGTCCGCGACCTCTCCGGACGGCTGGGCGTCGAGGCCGAGCTGCGCCGCCAGCACAAGCAGACCGAGATGATCCTGCGGGCCGCCGCCGAGGGCGTGCTCGGCGTGGACCTCGAAGGCCGCTGCGTCCTGGTCAACCCGGCCGCCGCGCACATCCTGGAGTACCGGGCGAGCGAGCTGGGCGGGCGCGAACTGCACCCGCTGATCCAGCACTCCCGGGCCGACGGCACCCCGCTGGCGCTGGAGGAGTCCGCACTGCTGGACACCCTGACCTCCGGGCGCAAGCACCGGGTGCGCGGCACCGTGCTGTGGCGCAAGGACGGCCGCCCGGTCACCGTCGACCTCACCACCGCCCCGGTCCGGGACGGCGACCAGCTGGTCGGCGCGGTGATGACCTTCACCGACCGCAGCCGCGAACTCGCCCTGATCGCCCGCAACGAGCACCTCACCGCCGTCCTGGAGAGCGAGCTCGGCGGCGCGCTGAGCGCGCTGAACCAGCGGCTGGACCGGCTCGCCGCCGACCCCGCCGGACAGCTCTGGCCGGAGGCCAACTGGACCCTGCGCCGGCTCGCCGACGAGTGCCGCCGGTTCGGGAAGCTGATCGACGGGGTGCTCGAACACCAGCGCTCCGAGGCCGGCGAGAACGGGCCGGCCGAGGGCAGGGACGCGAAGGACGGCAAGACCGGGCGCCAGGCCGAGCAGCGGGTGCCGGTCGGCCTGGACAAGGTGGTCCGCCGGGCCGTCGAGGAGGCCGGCGAGCTGGTCGGCCCCGGCCGGGTGCGCTTCTCGGTGCACGCCGCCGCGGTCGAGGTGATCGCCGACAAGCGGCGGCTCGCCCAGGCGCTGGCCCACCTGGTCGCCGACGTCAGCGGCACCGGCCTCTCGCTGGACCCGCCCGTCGCCCCCTCCCCCGGTCTGGCCGTCCCCGGCCTGACCACGCCCGGACTGGGCGGCCCGCCCACCCCGGCCACGCCCGCCGAACCACCGACCGTCGTCCTGGCCGCCGCCCAGCGCGGCGAGGTCGCCCGGGTCGAGATCCGCGGTCCCGGCATCGGCGGCAGCGCCGTCCACCTGCCGATAGCCCGCGCGGTGGTCGAGCGCCACGGTGGCGTGCTCCAGCCGCACGAGCTGCCCGGCAAGGCCGGGACCACGTACGTGGTCGAGCTGCCGTTGGACCCGGTCGCCGCGAAGGCCGCCGCCGAGCGCGCGTCCGCCGAGGGCCGCTCCGACCGGCCCAAGGAGACCGACAGCGCCGTCCTGCCCGAGCTGCCGGGCATCCCCCCGCTGCCCAGCAGCGGCGACGTCGCCGAGGACACCGGGAGCACCCCGACCGCCGCCGGCGCCCCGGCCGGACCGAGCGGACCGGACGGCCCGGGCGACGAACGGCCCGCCCGCGCCCCCGAAGCCGAGCAGGCGCCCACCGAGGAGCCCCCGGCCGAGCGCCGCGGCCGCCGCGGCCGCCCCGCCGCCGGGACCCCGGCCCCGGAGGCCGCCACCCCCCCGGCCGGCCCCGCCGACCAGTGGCCGAACGCCCCCGCCCGGGTGGAGCGGGACGTCCCCGAGCAGTGGAACGGCACCGGCAACGACCCCGCGTACGGCCGCCGCGGCCTGGCCGCCCCGCAGCCGCCGCAGAGCGACCCGTGGGGCAAGGACGACGGCCGTTCCGGCCCCGCCTACGCCGTGCCCGTCGAGGGCGAGCGCCCGCAGCAGGCCCGGCCCGCCGGCCGGGAGCCGCTCGCCCTCGGCCCCGCACCCGCCGACGCCGCCCAGCCGGGCGACGCCCCCACCGAGGACGGCGCCGGGACCAAGCCGCGCCGCCGCCGCGCCCTGCCCTCCGCCGAGGACTCGTCGGGCGGATTCGCGCTGCCCGGTGTGGGCGACGCCCCGGTGTACCCCGGCCTGGAGCACGCCCTGCCCACCGGGCCGGCGCCCGCCCCGGCCGAGCCCGCCGCCGCGCCGACCGGCCGCCGCCGCCGGCTCTCCGTACCGCCCGGTCCCGCCGCCGACGCCCCGGCTGGAGCCCCCGCCCCGCAGCCCGGCGGTGCGCTGGAACCCGCCCGGCCCGCGCTGCCCTCCGCCGAGGAGCAGAGCGGCCCGCGCCCGGTCGGCAGCGGGCTGGCCGAACTCACCCCGCCGCGCCCGGCGGTCACCCCGGTCGGCACCCCGCCGGTGCCCGCCGTCCCGGCGCAGCCGCCGGTACCGGTCGCGCCGCGCCCGATGGCCGAACTGCCGGCCGCCGGGGGCGAGCGCCCGGACGCCGAGCAGTCGCAGCCCGCGTCCGGCGAGCTGGCCAACACCCGCCGGCTGCTGGTCTGGCCCGAGCCCGACCCCGCCACCGGCCAGGCGCTCCAGTCGCGCGGCTACCTCCCGGTGATCGTCCGCTCCCGCGAGGAGGTGGACGCCCAGGTGGCCGGCTTCCCGGCGGCGCTCTTCGTCGACCCGCTGACCAGCCCGATCACCCGCACCGCGCTGCAGTCCCTGCGCACCGCGGCCCTCAACAGCCGGATCCCGGTGCTGGTCACCGCAGGCCTCGGCCAGGCCACCCGGGACGCCGCGTACGGCGCCGACCCGGCCGTACTGCTGCGCGCCCTCGCCCCGCGCGACGGCGAGCACCACGCCCCGCGGGTGCTGCTGGTCGAGGGCGACCCGGACATCGCCGCCGCGATGATCAGCAGCCTGGAGCGGCGCGGCATGCACGTCGAGCACGCGGTGGACGAGAACGACGCGGTCGCCCGCGCCAGCAGCGTCCAGCCCAACCTGGTGGTGATGGACCTGTTCCAGATCCGCCGCCGCCGGGTCGGGCTGCTGGACTGGCTGCGCGCCAACGACCGGCTGCACCGCACCCCGCTCGTGGTCTACACCTCGGTGGACCTCGACCCGCGCGAACTGCCCCGGCTGCGCACCGGCGAGACGGTGCTGTTCCTGGCCGAGCGCTCGACCAGCGAGGACGTCCAGTCCCGGATCGTCGACCTGCTCGGGCGGATCGGCGCGATGGGCGAGGCGGGCGTCGCCGCCGCGGGCTGAACCCGGACGTGCCAGAGGGCCGGCCCCCGTACCGAACGGGGGCCGGCCCTCCTGTCGTCCTACTCCTTGCCGAGCGTGGCGACGTCCAGCTCGTCGGCCGCGTAGCTGGCCCGGATCACCTTCTTGTCGAACTTGCCGACGGAGGTCTTCGGGACGGACTCCACGATCGCCCAGCGCTCCGGCAGCTGCCAGGAGGCGATCCGCTCGGCCAGGAAGGCCCGCAGCTCCCGCAGCCCGGCGGTCGCGCCCGGGCGCAGCACGACGGTGGCCAGCGGGCGCTCGCCCCACTTCTCGTCCGGCACCGCGACCACGGCGGCCTCGGCCACCTGGGGGTGGCCCATCAGGGCGTTCTCCAGCTCGACCGAGGAGATCCACTCCCCGCCCGACTTGATGACGTCCTTGGCCCGGTCGGTGAGGGTCAGGTAGCCGTCGGCGGTGATGGTGCCCACGTCGCCGGTGCGCAGCCAGCCGTCCTCGGAGAACTTGTCGTCCGGGCGGACCGGGTCCTGCCCGGCGCCTCCGTAGTAGGCCCCGGCGATCCACGGGCCGCGCACCTCCAGCTCGCCGGCCGCGACGCCGTCGTGCGGCATCCGCTCGCCGCCCGGGCCGATCAGCCGGGCCTCGACAGAGGCCGGGAAGAGGCCCTGGGTGATCCGGTACGGCCACTCCTCCTCGGGGGTGAGGCCGCCCGGCGGCTGGGCGAAGCAGCCGAGCGGGGAGGTCTCGGTCATGCCCCAGGCGTGCAGCACCCGGATGCCGTGGCGCTCGTCGTAGGCCTTCATCAGCGAGGGCGGGCAGGCGCTGCCGCCGATGACCACCATGCGCAGGCTGGAGGTGTCGTAGTCGCCCGCGTCCAGTTCGTCCAGCAGGCCGCTCCAGATGGTCGGGACGGCGGCGCTGACGGTGGGGCGGACGGCGGTGATCATCTCGGCCATCGGCTTGGGCTGGAGGAAACGATCCGGCATGAGCAGGTTGGCGCCGGACATGAAGGCGGCGTGCGGGATGCCCCAGGCATTCACGTGGAACATCGGGACCACCGGCAGGGCGGTGTCGCGCGGGGTGAAGGCGAAGTTGTCACCGGTGTTGACCTGCATGCAGTGCAGGTAGATCGAACGGTGGCTGTAGAGCACGCCCTTCGGGTCGCCGGTGGTGCCGGAGGTGTAGCAGAGCACGGCGGCCTGGCGCTCGTCGATGTCGCGCTGCCACGGGTAGTCGGTGGGCCGGTCGGCGATCAGCTCGTCGTAGTCGTGCACGCCGCCCGCGAAGCCGGCCAGCAGCGAACGGTCGCCGGGGCCGGCCACCACGACGTGCTTCAGCGTGGGCGCTAGGTCCGGCAGCACGGCGGCGAGCAGCGGCAGGACGCTGCCGTTGACGATCACCACGCGGTCGGCGGCGTGGTTGACGATGAAGGACAGCTGCTGGGAGGGCAGCCGCAGGTTCAGGGTGTGCAGCACGGCCCCCATCGAGGGGACGGCGAGGTACGCCTCCAGGTGGAAGTCGTTGTTCCACATCAGGGTCGCGACGCGGTCGTCCCCCGTCACCCCGAGCTCGTCGCGCAGCGCGTGGGCGAGCTGCGCGGCGCGGGCGCCCACCTCGGCGTAGGTCCGCACGACCGGCCCGGTGACGTCCCAGGTGGTGACGGTCGACCGGGCGTGGACGGTGGACCCGTGCTCCAGGATCCGGGCGACGGTGAGCGGTACGTCCTGCATCGTGCTGAACACGGGTCCTCCTCGACCTGGCGGCACCGGTGGCTCCTACGGCACACCTACCGGGCGGTAATACGGCCCGGACGTGCCCGATTGTGCCGTTTCCGTCCATCCCCTGTCAGCATCCCGGCACCGTTGCACGGATCACGGATTCGTCCCGTGGCCGACCCGCCCGGAGGGTCCGGGCCGCTCCTCGCGCCGCCCCCTCGTGCACGGTGAGCGGCCACCCGGTCGACGGGCCGCGCGGGCCCGCCCTTTCGGGCGCACCCGTCCGCTTCCGTCCCGATATTTGTAACGAGCTTGCCCGTTCATCGCTCCTTACGGCAAACTCGCTAGTATGCCCACCTCCCATACCAGCGAAACCGCTGCACCCACCTCGGCCTCCGCCGTCGCCGAGGCCCTTGCCATGCCGCCCGCCCCCAAGGGCGAGCCCGCCGGCGAGCGGGGCAGCTGGCGACGAGGTGGGGAGCCCGGCTCCGCGGCGCCCCCGGGGGTGCGCCCCGGCCGGTCCACCGGTCGGTTCGGCAAGGTACTGCGGCGCCCGGAGCGGATCCCGGCGCCGCTTCTGTGTCTGGTCGCGATGTTCCTGGTGCAGACCGGCATCGCCCTGTCCAAGCCGCTGTTCGGCCCGCTCGGGGTCAGCGGCACCACCTTCCTGCGGCTGGGCTTCGCCGCCGCCATCCTGCTCGCCGTCACCCGGCCCCGGCTGCGCGACAAGCGCCCGCGCGACCTCGCCGCGGCCGCCCTGCTCGGCGTCGCCTCGGCCGGGATGACCTACCTGTTCGCCGGGGCGATCGACCGGCTGCCGATGGGCACCGCCGCGACCATCGAGTTCCTCGGTCCGCTCGCGGTCGCCCTGGTCTTCGCCCGGCGCGCCAGCCACCTGCTCTGGGCGCTGCTCGCCGCGGCCGGCGTCGTCCTGCTGACCCTGCTCGGCGAGGGCGACGGGGGCGGCTCGCTCGACCCGGTCGGCCTGCTCTACGCCTTCGGTGCGGCCGCCTGCTACGCGGTGTACATCCTGTTCACCGACAAGGTCGGCGCCACCTTCCAGGGCTTCCAGGGCCTCGCGGTGTCGATGACGGTCGGGGCGCTGGCCCTCGCGCCGTTCGGGTTCGGCGAGGCCCGGGACGGGCTGACCGCCCCCGGCGCCTCGCCGCTGGTACTGCTCGCCTCGGTGGCCGGCGTGGCGGTGCTGCTGCCGGTGCTCCCGTACGCGCTGGAGATGACGGCGCTGCGCCGGATGCCGCAGCGGGTGTTCAGCGTGCTGGTCAGCCTGGAGCCGGCGGTCAGCGCACTGGTCGGGCTGGTGGTGCTCGGCCAGCTGCTGGGCGCGGCGCAGCTGGCCGGGATCGGCTGCGTGGTCGCGGCCAGCGTGGGGGCCACGCTGACCGGGCGGCGCTGACCCGGGCGGCACTGGCCCGGGCGGCACTGGCCAGGGGGTGCTGACCGGGGGCACGGCGGGCTACGGCGTGCGCGGCGCCTACGGCCAGAGCAGGGTGCGGGACCACTCCGGGGTGCGCACCGGGCCGGTGCGGGTGTAGCGGAGCCGGACGTGCCGGCGCTGGGCGTCGCCCTGCCAGAACTCCACCTCGTGCGCCCACAGGGTGTAGACCGCGTGGCCGGGCGCGACGGCACCCGGGGTGGCCTCCAGCCGGCGGCGGGCGACCGCCACCGCCTCGTCGTACTCCTCCAGCGCGCCCAGCGGCTCGCTCTGCCGGCCGACCAGCGCGCCGACCCGGGCGGCGGGCGAGCGGGTGGCGAACTCGGCGGCGGCGACCAGGTCGGCGGCGCGCTCGACACTGCCGCGGACCCGCACCTGGCGGCCCAGCTGCGGCCAGTAGACGGTCAGCGCGGCGGCCGGGTGGTGGGCGAGCTGGCGGCCCTTGGGGCTGTCGGCGGCGGCGGAGAAGTTCCAGCCGGTACCGGCCGCGTCCACGTCGCGCAGCACCAGCACCCGGGCGTCCGGCATGCCGTCGGCGTCGACCGTGGAGAGGGTGAAGGCCTGTGGGTCCAGCACCCCGGCGTCCAGCGCGGTGGCGAGCCAGTCCACGAACAGCGGACCGGGCTCGGCGGGGGCGGCCTGGGGGTCGAAGGAGGGCAGCGGGCGGGCCATCGGCGGGCGGCCGAGCAGCAGTTCGGGGACCGACCTGGGCTCGGGCCGGCGCTCGTCCAGCGGTGCCGGGCACGCGTCGGCCTGCGGCTCCGGTGCGGGCCTGGCCCCGTCCGGGCCGGTCAGTCCCTCGTCCTCCGCCGCCATCGCGCACCTTCCTTCCGGTTGCCGCGGTCGCCGCCCCGGCCGGGCCGTCCGTTCCGGGGCCGGGCGCGTGGAGCGCTGTCGGAGCGCAACCGTACCGCCGTGGGCCGACGACTCCGGGCGCGGGCCCTCGGTGGGCGGATCCGGGCCGCTCGCACGGGGACCGGCGCCGGACACACTCGTGGGCGGTGCCGATGGCGGCACCGCCCACGAGGCCGGTTTCGCGGTGACCCTTTCCGCTGGCCGGTCGAAGCTTTCGTCCGGTCTCCCTCCACGGGTGCTCAGCTCACCCGCGGCCGTCCACCCCCGGCGCCCCCGCCGGCGGTGGTGCCCGGGGGATCAGCCGAAGATCGGGGTGGAGATGACGTTGACGTTCTTGTTGTCCTGGCCGGCCAGGATGTCGCCCGCGTTGTCCTTCGCCGCGAGGGTGTTGTTCTGGTTCGAGGCGCCGGAGCCGGTGGCCGTCTGCTGGTTGGAGACGTAGTTGCCGTTGACCCCGCCGAACACGTTGCCCGTCCCGTTGTTGGACACCACGCCGGCGTTGGAACCGGCCGCGGCACCCGCGCCGTTGTCGGCGGCGGCGACCCCGGCACCTGCCAGCAGCAGACCCGCCGCCAGCGGGACGGCGAGCAGGAACCCGGACGCCCTCCGGGGGTTGATGCGAGCCATGTGCGCCTCCAAGAAGCTGTTGATCACGCATTGGTCGTGCATTGGTCGTGCATGGGGTGCGGGGGTTCGCCGGCCGGACGAACACCTGCGGGCTGCGACGCCGGAAGACAGCCTTCCGCAACAAATCGACAAAGCGGTAGCCGACAGGGCGGTTTTCGCCCGTTAGCGTGATCTTCACCGCAGCCGCGCATAACGGGCACCGAACCGGACAGCGCGTCGACACACCGCCAATGAACTGGTAATTCGCCCGGACGACGGCCGTTCTGCGGCCGCTCGGCGGCCTCCGGGAAGCGGCACTTCGACATCACACGAACCGCCGGGCGCACCACCCCGGCGCGGGACGACGTGGAACACGCCCCCGAAAAGTTCGATCACCCTCCCGTGTCGACTTTTCCGGCCATTCGCGGACCATCAGGAAGTCGTACCGAAACTGTGGGCGACAAAGGGCCGGGGCGGGAGGAATCCGCCCGCTCCGAAAATCAGACCATCTTGCCCGGATTGAGGATTCCCAGCGGGTCGAAGACCGCCTTCAGCTGCCGCTGCAGGTCCAGCGCGACCGGTCCCAGCTCACGGGCCAACCAGTCCCGCTTGAGCAGCCCGACCCCGTGCTCCCCGGTGATCGTGCCGCCCAACTCCAGCCCGAGCGCCATGATCTCGTCGAAGGCGCGCTGAGCGCGGTCCGTCTGGTCCCGGTCCGAGCCGTCGAAGATCACGATCGGATGGGTGTTGCCGTCCCCGGCGTGGCTGACCACGCCGATGGTCAGCGCGTGCCGCTCCGCGATCACCGCGACGCCGTTGAGCATCTCGGCCAGCCGGGAGCGCGGCACCGCCACGTCGTCGATCATCGTGGTCCCCAGCCGGTCCAACGCGGGCAGCGCCAGCCGCCGGGCCGCCAGCAGCAGGTCCGACTCCGCCTGGTCCTCGGCCGGCACCACCTCGGTCGCCCCCGCCTCCCGGCACAGCTCCGCGACCCGCGCCAACCCGGCCTCCCGGTCCGGCCCGTCGAAGGCCACCAGCAGCAGCGCCTGGGTCGACTCCGGCAGCCCCATCTGCCCCAGCTCGTTGACCGCCCGGACGGAAACCGCGTCCATCAGCTCCATCAGCGACGGGGTCAGCCCGGCCTCCATCACCGCGCAGACCGCCGCACCGGCCGTGTCCGCGCTCGGGAACTCCGCCGCCAGCGCGAGCTGCGGAGCCGGCGCCGGCCGCAGCGACAGCACCGCCCGCACCACCACCCCGAGCGTCCCCTCCGAACCGACCAGCAGCCGGGTCAGGTCGTAACCGGCGACCCCCTTGGCCGTCCGGCGCCCGGTCGACAGCAGCCGCCCGTCCGCCAGCACCACGTCCAACCCGAGCACGTACTCGCTGGTGACGCCGTACTTCACGCAGCACAGGCCGCCGGCGCCGGTGCCGATGTTGCCGCCGATCGTGCAGGACTCCCAGCTGGACGGGTCCGGCGGGTAGCACAGCCCGAACTCCTCGACCGCGCGCGACAGTTCGGCGTTCACCACACCCGGCTCGACGACCGCGACCCGGTTCACCGGATCGATCTCCAGGATCCGGTTCAGCTTCACCAGCGACAGCACGACGCACCCCTCGACGGCGTTCGCCGCCCCGGACAGCCCCGTCCGAGCCCCCTGCGGCACCACCGGCACCCGCAGCTCGGTGGCGGTGCGCAGCACGTGCTGCACCTGCTCGACCGTCTCCGGGAACACCACCACGGCGGGCGCACCGGCGGCGCAGAAGCCCGCCATGTCATGGCTGTAGGCGGCGGTCACGTCCGGATCCACCACCACCGCCCCGGCCGGGAGGCCCTGCGCCAGTCGGTCCGTCAGGTCACTCATCGCCGCCTCCGCTCGCCGCCGCCCGCCTCCACCTCCGCACTCTGCCCGGAGGGCCGAAAGCGGGCAAGTGGGCCTCGGGGCCGGGCGGGCACACCGTGGCCGCCGGACCCGGTCGGGCGCGGCGGAGGGCCGGGGTGGCGAGGGCCGTCAGGCCGGCCGCGGCGGTCGCGAGGGCGCAGAGGAGGGTGGGCAGGGCGGCTCCCGCCGCGTCCGCCAGCAGTCCGAGCAGGCCGGTGGACAGCACCAACGGCAGGCTCTGCACCAACGTCAGCAGCGCCTGGATCCGCGACAGATGGGACGCCGGAGCGCCGCCGAGCACCAGCGGGCCGAGGTGGGAGGCGAACAGCCCCGAGCCGATGCCCGTCACCGTGCTGCCGGCGACCGCCCCCACCGGTCCCACGGACAGGGCCAACAGCCCGATGCCCGCCGAAGCCGTACACAGCCCCGCGGCCGCCCCGGTGCCCGCCCGGGGCAGCCCGCCCCGCCAGGCGACCAGCGCCGCCACCGCGAGCACCCCGACCGCCTGGCCGCCGGCAACCAGCCCGGCCGTTCCCGCCGCCCAGCCGTGCGCCCGGGCCAGCAACGGCCCGAGCAGCGACACCACCGGCAGCAGCGCCCCGGCGGCCGCGCCGGTGAGCAGCAGCGCGGCCCGCAGCAGCGGATCACCGACGGCGAGCCGGACACCGGCCGCCGCCTCCCCCAGCAGACCCGCTCGGCGGAGGGCACCCGGCCGCTCCCCCTCCGGCCGGACCTTCAGCAGCACCAGCAGGACGACCCCGAAGCTCACCGCGTCCGCCGCCGCCGCTCCGGCGAGCCCGCCCGCCGCGACCAGCAGGCCGCCCAGCGGAGCCCCGAGCAGCACCACGGCCTGCCCTCCGGCCTGGCGCAGTGCGAGCGCCCGGGGCAGCCGGTCGGCGGGCACCAGCCTGCGCGGCATCGAGCCGCTCGCCGGGAGGTGGAACGCGTCGACCGTCCCGGTCACGGCCGCCGCCGCGACCAGCAGCCACAGCGGCGTGCCCCGGCTCCCGGCCACGGCGAGCGTCAGTGCGACGTTCGCGGCCAGCATCACCGCGTCCCCGGCGAGCATCACCCGGCGGGCGCCGAGCCGGTCCGCGACCGCGCCGCCCAGCAGCACCAGCGTGGTGCGCGGCACGGTGATCGCGGTGAGGACCAGCCCGGCCGCGCCGCCCCCGTACCCCGAAGCGGCCCAGCCGAGAGCGAAGCCCAACACGGCGTCCCCCCAGCAGCCCGGTCTGGGCACCGGGCAGCCAGAACAGGTACGGCCGGGGAAGGTACGGGCGGGGCGGGCCCGGACGGGAAGGGCCCGGGCGGGGCGGCGCGGTGGTGGTCATGCCGGGCGACGCTAGGACCCTCGACCAGGTCGAGGGCAAGCCGCCCGACAGGCCCTAACGACGGAGCACCGGCTCCTGCAGCTCGACGACCCAGCCGGACAGGTCGTCCGGGGTCTCCAGGTAGCGCTCGCGGGCGTAGCCGGCCGAGCGGTAGCCGTTCTCGCCGATGAAGCGGGCGAGCGCCTGGAAACTGCCCATCGCCGCGTCCATCGAGCCGCGGTGGACGATGGTCGCCGCCTCCGCGATCGGCGGCAGGTCGAGCACCTCGAAGTCGTCCCGGCCGCCCGGCACCGAGTGCGGGACCTGCACGGCGGCCCGGACGAGCACCGAGCCGTCGCCCTCCGGCGAGTCCTCGTAGTGGGCGACGGACGGGCCGACCTCCTCGATGCCCGCCCCGGCGACCCGGCTGCACAGCTCCGCGAACAGCGGGCCGATCACCGGCGTGATGTCCTCGGGCTGGTAACTCGCCGCCACACCGGTCAGTTGGGCCACCCGGACGGACGGCACGGGCTTCACCACGACATCGTGCTCGGACATGTTCCCCTCGCTCTCGATCGTCCGGAGCCTCGCCTCCACCCGGGCCAACCGCTGCTCGTCCGCGGCGATCGCCGCGGCGAGTTGGGCCCGCCGCAGCCGCAGCATCCCGCGCAGTTCGGCGGCGTCCGGCCTCTCGTCCAGAACGGCCCGCACCTGCTGCAGCGTGAAGCCGAGCTCCTTGAGCGCGATCACCCGGTTCAGCCGGGCGAGTTGGCCCGCCTCGTAGGAGCGGTACCCGGTGACCGGGTCGACCCGGGCGGGCCTGAGCAGTCCGATCGCGTCGTAGTGGCGCAGCATCCGCACCGACACCCGGCCGTGGCTGGCGAAGTCTCCGATGTTCAACATGGTGCTTCCACTCCACCGCCTGCCACGGTGTCAGGGTCAACCCCGCCCGCCGGATCCGCCCCGGAAAACACCTAGGGCGGGTGCCGAACGATGTCGGCACCCGCCCTGAGCAGGTGGTTCTCCTACCGGCGGAGAGCGTGGGATTCGAACCCACGGTGACGGGTCACGCCACGACAGTTTTCAAGACTGTTCCCTTAGGCCGCTCGGGCAGCTCTCCAGGCGGAGGTCAGCCTAACGGGTCCGGCGGGGTTCGGTGCACACGATTCGGCGTGCGGGGGTCACTGGTCACCGTCCCGCTGGCCGAGCGTGACCTTGGTGGTCATGGTCTGGCCGTTGCGGGTGTACTCGACGTCCACGGTCTCGCCGGGCTTGTGCGTCCAGATCCGGCTGACCAGGGCGGGGCCGTTCTCGATCGGGGCGCCGCCGAGCTTGGTGATGACGTCGCCCGGCTTGAGGCCGGCCTTGTCGGCCGCGCCGCCGGGGGTGACGGCCGGCTGGCCCTGAACGTCGCGGGTCTGGATCTGGGCGCCGTCGCCCTTGTAGTCGTCGTTGCGCAGCACGTCGAGCTTGGCGTAGACCGGCTTGCCGGTCTTGATCAGGGTGTCCGCGACCCACTTGGCCTGGTTGATCGGGATGGCGAAGCCCAGGCCGATGCTGCCGGCCCGGCCGTTGGCGGAGGCGTTGGACTGGATCGCCGAGTTGATCCCGATCACCGCGCCGCTGGAGTCGAGCAGCGGGCCGCCGGAGTTGCCGGGGTTGATCGAGGCGTCGGTCTGCAGGGCGTTCATGTACGAGGCCTGCGAGCCGGTCTCGTCGCCGGAGGCGACCGGGCGGTCCTTGGCGCTGACGATGCCGCTGGTGACGGTGGACTCCAGGCCGTACGGCGCGCCGATCGCGATGGTGGCGTCGCCGACGTTGACCTTGTCGGAGTCGGCGAGCGCCAGCGGGGCCAGCTTGGCCTTCGGCGGGTTGTCGATCTTCACCACGGCGACGTCGTAGCCCTCGGCGTGGCCCAGCACCGAGGCGCTGTAGGACGTGCCGTCGGCGAACTTGACGGTCAGTTTGCCGCCGTTGAGGGTCGGCGCGACCACGTGGTTGTTGGTGAGGATGTGGCCCTCGGTGTCGAAGACGAAGCCGGTGCCGGTGCCCGACTCCTGGGATCCCTGCGCCTTGATGGTGACGACGCTGGGCAGCGCCTTCTGCGCGATGCTGGCGATCGAGCCGGGGGCGGGCTCGTTCTTCTGGGTGTTGCTGGCCTGGACGGTGGTGCTCCGGTGGTCGTCGGCCGAGCTGCTGCTGTTGTTGTGGCCGGTGGCGACCACGCCGATCGCGCCGCCCGCGACACCGGCGACCAGCGCGACGGCGGCGAGCAGGGCCACCAGGCCGCCGCGCTTCTTGCGGGGACCGCCGGGGCCGCCCGGGCCGCCGGGGTAGTCGGCCGGGTAGCCGAGCGGACCGTTCGGGCCGCCGGGGTGGCCCGCGCCGCCGGAGGTGGCGTCGTGGGCGCCCCAGCCGCCGAGCGGCTGGCCGGCGCCGAAGGGGTGGTGGCCGTGCGGGGCGGGCCCGCCGGCGCCCGGAGCGCCGTACGGCTCCTGGGCGTTGGCAGCCGGCACGCCGTACGGGTCCTGGGCGTTGGCAGCCGGCACGCCGTACGGGTCCTGGGCGTTGGCGGCCGGAACGCCGTACGGGTCCGGCGCACCGGCGGCGGGCACGCCGTGGGTCGGGGTCGCGTACGGGTTGGTGCCCGGCGGCACGGCGGGCGCGGCCGGGGCGGGCGCGGCCTGCACGGCCACGGCCGGGGCGGGCGCGACGGGCGGTGCGGGCGCGACGGGCGGTGCGGGCGGCAGGACCGGCGGCGGGGCATCGACGTAGCCGGTGACCGGGTCGACGGCCGGCTCCTCGACGGCCGGCGCGGCCGGGGCCTCCGACGCGGGGACCTTGGTGAAGGCGACGGTGGGCTTGTGCCCTCCCTCGGCCGGAGCGGCCTCCGGCGCGCCCGGTTCGGCGACCGGCTCGGCCGCCGGCTGCGGAACCCGGCTGAAGGCCATGGTCGGCTTGTGCCCGCCCTCGGCCGCAGGCGCACCGTCGGCCGGAGCCTCGTCCGCCGCGGACGCTCCGGCCGCCGGCTCGGCCGCCGGCTCGGCCGCCGGCTCGGCCGCCGGCTGCGGGACCCGGCTGAAGGCCATGGTCGGCTTGTGACCGCCCTGAGCGGTGCTGTCGGAGGCGGCGCCTGCCGCCTCCTGGGCCCCGGCGGGCTGCTCCCCCTGCGGCCCGGTGGGCCCAACCTCGCGCTCGGTGCTCACGGACGACCTCCATAGCTGACAGAACCAAGGACCATAGTTTTTCGCACCGTCGATTCGATTGCCGTAAGGACCCCTCTGAAGAACTCATAAGAATCCTTAGCCGCCACCGACGGCCGGGGTTCCCCACCCCCCGCCGGCATCCCGCGATGCGGACCGCGCACCCGCGGCCTTTGGCGTTCGCACCCGTGCCGGTTAGCCTGTCGCTCCAAACTGACACGCGGGAGCTTGGACCCACCAGGCTGAGAGTGCGCATGTCGACGGTACGCCAGGCGAGCGACAGGCTGACCGTCGAGGGGGCGCTGACCGCCGGAACCTGTCCGGGTAATGCCGGCGTAGGGAGTATCGGCCATGCCGCCTGCTTCGTCATCCTCTTCTCCGGGCGCGCCCGGGCCCAAGGATTTCTCCGGCCTTCCGACCGTCTCGGCAGCGGCCACCGCGCTGCTCGACCACCGGGTCGAGGCGCCGCTGGTGCTGGACACCGAGCCGCCGCGCACGCTGCGTTTCCGGGACCACTTCGCACTCTGGATGAACCTCGGCGTCAGCCTGATCGGCTTCTCGACCGCGGCGACCGTGCTCGGCGAGAAGGGCAGCGAGCTGTCGCTGGCCGCCGCGGTGACCGCGATCGTGGCCGGTACGGCCGTCGGCACCGCGATGCTCGGCGTGGCCGCGCTGATCGGCGCCCGGACCGGCGCCCCGGCGATGGCCAACCTGCGCGGACTGTTCGGCACCCGGCTGTCCTACCTGCCGACCGTGCTGAACATCGTCCAGTGCATCGGCTGGGGCGTCTTCGAGCTGCTGACCATCGCGGCCGGAGCGCAGACCGTCGCCCACACCACCGGCTACCGCTGGCTGTTCGTGCTGCTCGCGGGCGTGCTGACCACCGCGCTGACGATCTGGCCGCTGGGCTCGATCGCGGTGCTGCGCCGCTTCGTGGCCGGGGCGGTGGCCGTCGCGATGGTGTACTTCACCGTCCAGCTGGGCCGGCAGGGCGTGCCGGACCCGGGCGCGGGCAACTGGCACGGCTTCCTGGGCGCCACCGACGCGATGATCGCGGTCTCGATCTCCTTCGTCCCGATGGCCGCCGACTACACCCGGCACTCGCGCACCCCGCGCTCCTCCTTCTGGGGCAGCTTCTCCGGCTACACCGTCGCCCAGGTCTGGTGCTACGTGCTCGGCCTGATGGCGCTGCTGCAGTCCGACGGCGACCCGAGCCGGATCTTCGACTCCTTCCTCGGCGTCTGGGCCGGCTGGCTGTTCCTGCTGGTGCTGGTGCTGCGCGAGACCGACCAGTCGTTCGCCAACGTGTACTCGACCGCGATGTCGCTGCAGAACCTGCTGCCGCGGGTCGACCGCCGGGTGCTGAGCGGCGGGATCGGCGTGCTGACCACCGTGCTGGCGCTGCGGATCGACCGGTTCACCGACACCTACAGCAACTTCCTCGGCCTGATCGGTTCGGTGTTCGTGCCGCTGCTGGCGGTGCTGGCGGTGGACTACTTCTTCGGCGCCGGCCGGCACGGCTGGGACCTCTCGGAGCGGGCGCCGTCCCGCTGGCTGATGCTGCTGCCGTGGGTGCTGGGCTTCGCCGTCTACCAGTTCATCGCGCCGACCGCGGTGGCCGGCTGGTGGGTGGACTTCTGGACCTCCGCCCAGGAGGCGCTGCACTTCACGCCGCAGGAGTGGACCTCCGCCTCGCTGTTCGCCTTCCTGGTCCCGGCTCTGGCCACCTGGGCGCTCACCCCGCTGACCCGCCGCACCGCGCAGGTCTGAGGCGGCGGCGCAGGCCCGGGGCGGCCGCGCCCTCCGGCGCCGACCCCGGCGGTCCGCGGAGGCGGAGCCGGCCCCACAGGTTGGGACCGTCTTCGCCTCCGCGACACCTGCGCCGCCTATCGTTGGGCCCGTGACCAGCCCAGACCTGCCCCTGGCGGCGGCGCGCACCGCGCCCTCCGTCCAGGTGATCGCCCACCGCGGTTCCTCCCACGCGCTGCCCGAGCACACCCTCGCGGCCTACCGGCGCGCGCTCGACGAGGGCGCGGACGCCGTCGAGTGCGACGTCCGGGTGACGGCCGACGGTCACCTGGTCTGCGTCCACGACCGCCGGATCGGCCGGGTCTCCAACGGCCGGGGCACCGTCTCGGCGATGACCCTCGCCGAGCTGGAGGCGTACGACTTCGGCGCCTGGAAGACCGGAAGGCCCAGCACCGACCCCGAGCTGCGCGGCGTGCTGCGGCTGGAGCGGCTGCTGGAGCTGGTGGCGGACTGCGGCCGCCCGGTGGACCTGGCGATCGAGACCAAGCACCCGGTGCGGTTCCGCGGCCGGGTCGAGGCCGAGCTGCTGCGGATGCTGGAGCGGTTCAAGATCGGCGCGACCCGGGAGGGCGACCGTCCGTCCGCCCGGATCATGAGCTTCTCCTCGATCGCGCTGGACCGGGTGGCCGCCGCCGCGCCCGAGTACGGGCGGGTGTTCCTGATCGAACGGATGCTGCCGCTGCTCGGTCAGCTGCGGCCGGGCCGTCCGCTGCCGGGCGGGGCGGGGATCGCCGGTCCGGGCATCGAGCTGATCAAGGCCAGGCCGCAGTTGGTGCCCCGGCTGCGCGAGCTGGGCCACGAGGTGCACGTGTGGACGGTGGACGAGCCGGCCGACGTCGAGCTCTGCCTGGAGCTCGGTGTCTCCGCGATCATCACCAACCGGCCCGCCGAGGTGCTGGCGCAGCTCGGGCGGTGATCCGGGCGCAGCTCGGGCGGTGATCCGGGGGCGGGAACCGCCGCCGTACCGGTGGGACCCGATCACTCTGGTCGGCAGTCAAACCTTCCGCGTACGGTATTGCCGGAAATTCCTGCGCGCGGGCGACGGAGGGTGAGCACGGAATGACCTCTCGTCGACCCTGGGTCGCGCTGCTCGAAATGGGACTCGCGGGATCCCCCGCCGGTCGTTTCCGACGCATTACCAAGGGGCATCCATCCCTCGGCATACGCTGAAGGAGGTCCGGGGGTGGCGTTGATGGTGGCGCGTGAAGTGCCTACTTCATCGACCATGGCAGTGCCGCACGGCCCATCGAGTGTCGGGGTCGCACGGCGCCGACTGCGTCGAGATCTGGGTGACCGGCAAATACCGGAACCGGTCATCGAGGATGCTGTACTGATCCTTTCCGAACTGTTGAGCAACGCCTGTCGCTACGCCCGTCCGCTCGGCCCGCTGCGGGCCCTGGGCCGCGGGGCCCGGGCCGAGGTGGTGGACCAGGTGCTGGTCGGCGTCCCCTCCGGGACGCACCCGGCGCCCGGCGGCCCGGAGCGCGAGGACGGGCCGGCCGAGCCGGACGGCGGAGTGCTGGTCCGCTGGCAGATGCACGCCGACGGCGTGCTGACCCTGGAGGTCACCGACGGCGGCGCGGCCACCCGGCCGGCGCCCGCCAGTCCCTCGCTGACCTCGCGCGGCGGCCGGGGCCTGGGCATCGTCGACCAGCTGGCCAGCGACTGGGGCGTGCGCGACGCGCCCGGCGAGGTGACGGTCTGGGCGGCGCTGCCCGCCCGCGCCCGGCACGCCCGACGCACCGGGGGCGACGCGCGCAGCGCGTAGCCACGGGCCGCGCGACGCCCGCCCGGCGCATGGCCACGGACGGCGCGACGCCCGCCCCGGCGCGTTCCCGCGCGCCGGGGGAACCTCAGTAGGCTTCCCGGTGAACAGGACCACCGTCCCCGGGAGAGCCGCAGCATGGGCAAGAAGGCCGCCAAGAAGGCGCCGCAGCGCCAGTCCACCACCGCCGTCACGGGCGAGATCCCCGTGGTCGGGGCCCGCGAGGACTGCCCCTGCGGCTCGGGCCGCCGCTACAAGGCCTGCCACGGCCGGGAGGCCTCGCACGCGGTGCAGGAGCTGGTGCACCGCCCGTTCGAGGGCCTGCCGGGCGAGGCCGACTGGGTGGCGCTGCGCGAGCTGGTGCCCGCCGCCACGGCGCCGCTGACGCTGGCCGCCGGGGTGGCCGCGAGCGCCGGGGGTGACGTCCCGTCGGTCACCCTGGCGACCGTGCTGCCGCTGGCCTGGCCGGCCCTGCGCCGCCCGGACGGCTCGATCCTGCTGGGCCTGCAGACCCAGTCCTCCTCCGGTGACCTCAGCCGCGACCTCGCGGACGCCCTGGAGCTGGCCCTGGCCACCGAGCCGGGCAGCCCCGTACCGGCCCGCCGGACCGTCCCCGGCGGCCGCCGCCTGCAGGACCTGCTGGACACCACCGCCGCCTTCACGCCCACCGTGCACTCCGGCTTCGAGTTCTGGCTGGAGGACGCCGAGGCCGCCACCGGCGAGGTCGCCGCCTCGCTGGAGCGCGCCAACGCCTCGGCCATCCCGACCGAGAAGCTCGACAGCGTCGACGCCGCCTACTGGTGCGGCACCCCGGACAAGAACCACCTGCGCTGGGTGATGACCGTGCCCGAGGAGCAGCTGCTGGACGCGCTGGCCCGGCTGAACGCGGCCGGCGAGGCCTCGCTCGGCCCGGACACCCGCCTGGTCGGCTCCTTCCGCGCGCACGGCCTGACCGTGCCGGTCTGGGACCTCCCGCTCGCCATGACCGCCGCCGACTGCGAGAAGCCGGCCGCCGAGTTCGGCGAGCGGCTCGCCGCCGTCCTCGCCGACGCCACCCCGCTGACCGCCGAGGAGCGGCGCGCCCGCGCGAACCTGGTGAACCGTCAGGTCACCCTGAACTAAAGCGCGCAGGATTCGGGTGATACGCGTCACATTGTCGCCCCGAAGCCGCAATTTCCGGGCCTGGAGGGCGTCTTGGAAATTGGCGCGGGCGCGGATCCTTGTTACTGTCTAAAGAGTCCGGCCGCTGGTGCATCCCCCGTCGCCAGCGGCCGGATCTTTTGTTTTTCCGGAACGCCCCGCACCACCGGGCCCGGAGTCCGGCACCACCCGGCGGTCCGTCAGTACGCCGAGCGGCCACTGTCCAGCCGGACCGTCGCATCCACCAACTCGCCGAGCAGCGGCCCGACCTGCGGCAACCGGACCCCGCCGCCCCCGGCCGGCCGCGGCGCCAGCACCCAGCGCACCCTCCCCCAGCCTCCGGCCGGGGGGACCCCCATGGCCCCGCCGCCGGGCGGCAGCGGGAGGAAGCCGCCCGGCCCGTGGTAGCGCAACGTTCCCGGTACCCAAGGGAGTTGGGCGAGCATCTCGCCCAGCGCGTCGAGCGAGTACGGGGCCACCAGCAGCGCGTAGCGGCCCGGCATCGCGAGCACCGGCCCGAGCGGCAGCCGCAGCGCCCCCAGGTGGACCAGCGCCCGGGCCCCGGCCGCCGCGGGCAGGCTGACCGCCGACACCGCGGAGCCGGTCGCGGCCAGCACCGGCGCGTCCGGGCTCTGCCGCTCCCACCACCAGCGCACCATCCGGGCGTCCGTGGTGGCGGCCAGCAGCGAGGGGTCGTGCGGGTGGGCGCCGGGCGCCGGACAGTCCGGGTCACCACAGGAGCAGCGGCCTCCGCACAGCACGGTGCCCGGCACCACGGGCCAGCGGTGTTCGACGGCGGCCGTCAGGGCCGCGGCCAGCCGGGCGGACGACTCCTGCGACCGGCTCTTCGGGCTCTTCGGGTTCTCACGCATGGCGCTCGTTCCTTTCCCTGACCGCTCGGTTCGCTCCGCCCCGCCGACGTCCGTCGGAACTCGCCGCGCGGACCTGCGGCGGCACGGTCCCGGGAAGGCGCGAAGCGGGGCGGGCGGCACGGCGGACGGCGCGGCTACGACGTGGAGCACGGTGTGGAGCACGACATGAGAAGGGCCGCGCACTGGAACAGCCCTTGGAACGAGAATCCCGTACGCGACCGGATGGACGCCGCCCGGGCGCGCTTGGTTCCACCGTACGAGTGAGAGACTTCCGGCCAGCCGAGAACGCGGGCGGCGCGGACATACGATCCGGACGGCCGCCCGGTCCGTCCCCTCCGTTCTGCCCGCTCGCGGCTCGCTCCATGCCTGCGGGCACGACCGGCGCGCGCACCAGCCGTGCACGCCCTCCGACCGGGTCGAGCAGCCGTGGAACAGGCCACCGCGTCGCCCCGGATCTGGACATGCCCCGAATGGCCTGTGTAGAAGTGGTGGCATTGCTGTCGATCAATGACGAGTAGTAGCGAATCGAGGCGAAACACGCCCTTTGGCCGTGCTCGCTCCACATCGGCCGTATCTGGGGGTTCCGCATGGCACGTAGCACCGCGTCAGGAGTGGCGGCATGACCAACTCCCACCCGTCGACGTCCCACCCGGCGCCGACGACCGCCGAACCCGGTGAGCCCGGCTGCGCAGGCGGGCTCACCGTCCTCGACCCGCCCGGCCTGCTCGGCCCCGCCGACGCCCCGGAGGACGGCACCGACGGCACCGCGGCACCGTCCGCCACCGTGCAGGACCGTTTGGCCGGACGCCTGTCCGATATCACCAGCCTGCACGAGCACACCGAGCGCCTCGCCCACGCCCGCGGCCTCGCCGCCACCCTGGACGCCGTCCTCGCCTCCGGCGCCGCCCTGCTCGGCGCCGACCGCGGCGTCCTCGTCACCCTGATGCCGGGCGGCGGTCCCGGCCAGCCCGTCGGCCTCGGCCTCGACCGGGCCAGCCTCGGCGCCCTGGAGACCGTCCCGACCGAGCAGAGCCTGCTGGCCCGGCTGCTGGGCGAAGACGACCGGCCCGAGCAGCTGCACTCCCCGGACCTCGCCGAGGACCCCGCCGTCGGCGGCCGGCTGCGTGAACTCGCCGTCCAGCTCGGCCTCGGCGGCGCCGTCGGCCTGCCGCTCGCCACCGTCGAGGACGGCCCGCTCGCCGCCGTCGTCTGGTTCTACGACCGGCCCGCCGAACCCACCGGATGCCAGCGCGAACTGGCCCGCCGCTACTGTGAGTTCGCCGCGCCGCTACTCGCCAAGCAGCTGGAGGTCGAGCGCATCCGGCGCACCACCGAGGCGCTGCGCCGCGGCCTGCTGCCGGACCACCTCCCCCGCGCCGCCGGGCTGCGACTGGCCGCCCGGGTCGTCCCGGCCGGCCTGGACCACTCCAGCGGCAGCGACTGGTACGACGCCATCCCGCTGCCGGACGGCACCGTCGGCCTCACCGTCGGCTCGGTCTTCGGCGACGGCCCCGGCGCGGGACCCGGCTCCGCCCCCGGCGCGGCCGCCGCGATGGGCCGGATCCGGGCCGCCCTGCGGGCGTACGCGGTGCTGGAGGGCGAGGACCCGGTCTCCGTCCTCGGCGACCTGGAGCTGCTGCTCAAGACGACCGAGCCGACCCGCACCGCCACCGCCGTCTACGCCTGGGTGGAACCCGGGGAGCGCCGGGTCACCCTGGCCGGGGCCGGGCACTGCCCGCCGGTCCTGGTCGGCCGGCACGGCGCCGAGTTCGTGGAGACCTCGCTCTCCGCGCCGCTCGGCATGCTGGCCTGCTGGGAAGCCCCCGGGATCGAGTTCACCGCCGATCGCGGCGACACCCTGCTCCTCTACACCGAGGGACTGGCCCGCCGCTGCGGCCCGACCCTGCACGCCGGGCAGGCCAACCTGCGCCGGGCCGCCGCCGACGCCCCGCGCGACGTGCGGATCGACCCGGACCGGCTCTGCGCCCACCTGCTGGCCGTCTGCCCGGTTCCGGACGCCGCCCCGGCCACCGACGACCTGATGCTGCTGGCCGCGCGCTTCGAGTAGGCGCACGAACCCCGGAAATGCGGTCGGCCGGGCGTCCGTACCATGGACGCACGGCCGTCCGCGCGTGTCGCGACCCGACACCTCCCCCGAGGGCGGCGGTACCACCCCCAAGGAGGCGTTGCACGTGAGCGAGGACCGGACCCCCGCGGTGGCCGAGAACCCCGAGGCCGAGGGCGGCGAGGAGCCGCCGCAGTTCAAGGGCCGCAAGAACGGCCTCTACGGCGAGATCTCGGACGAGCTGTCCGCCTCGATGAAGTCCGGCTGGGCCGACACCGAGCTGCACGGCCTCGCCCCGATCGCCCAGGCCGGGTACGCGGCCGAGCGCCGCGCCGCGCTGTCCGCCGCCCACCCCGGCGTGCGCCTGGTCGTCCCCGCGGGCAACCTGCGGGTGCGCGCCAACGACACCGACTACAACTTCCGCGCCGCCAGCGAGTACGTGCACCTCACCGGTGACCAGACCGAGGACGCGGTGCTGGTCGGCGAGCCGACCGGCGACGCCGGCCACGAGTTCACGCTCTACCTGCTGCCCCGCTCCGACCGCGAGAACGGCGAGTTCTGGCTCGACGGCTACGGCGAGCTGTGGGTCGGCCGCCGGTACAGCCTGAGCGAGCAGGAGCAGCGGCTCGGCCTGCCGGCCCGCGACGTCCGCAAGGCCGCCGAGGAGCTGGCCGAGCGCGCCAAGGGTTCCGCCGTGCCGACCCGGATCGTCCGCGGCTACGACGCCGGCCTGGAGGCCGCGCTCGCCGAGGTGCTGGACGCCGACAAGGACGCCGAGCTCAAGGAGTTCCTGAGCGGCCTGCGGCTGGTCAAGGACGAGTGGGAGATCGGCGAGCTGCGCGCCGCCTGCGACGCCACCGTCAAGGGCTTCACCGACGTGGTCCGCGAGCTCGGCCAGGCCGTCGCCACCTCCGAGCGCTGGATCGAGGGCACCTTCTGGCGCCGCGCCCGGGTGGAGGGCAACGACGTCGGATACGGCACCATCGCCGCCGCCGGCCCGCACGCCACCACCCTGCACTGGGTCCGCAACGACGGCGACGTGCGCCCCGGCGAGCTGCTGCTGCTGGACGCGGGCGTGGAGACCCACACCCTCTACACCGCCGACGTCACCCGCACCCTGCCGATCAACGGCACCTTCACCGAGCTGCAGCGGAAGATCTACGACGCGGTGTACGACGCCCAGGAGGCCGGCATCGCCGCGGTCAGGCCGGGTGCCCGCTTCCGCGACTTCCACGAGGCCTCGCAGCGCGTCCTCGCCGAGCGGCTGCTCGCCTGGGGCCTGCTGGACGCCTCCGTCCACGACGTCGAGAAGGTCCTGGAGCTCGGCCTCCAGCGCCGCTGGACCCTCCACGGCACCGGCCACATGCTCGGCCTGGACGTCCACGACTGCGCCCACTCCCGCCGCGAGGAGCACGTCGACGCCCTGCTGGTGCCCGGCATGGTGCTCACCGTCGAGCCCGGCCTGTACTTCCAGCAGGACGACCTGACCGTGCCGGAGGAGTACCGCGGCATCGGCGTCCGGATCGAGGACGACATCCTGGTCACCGCGGACGGCAACGAGAACCTCTCGGCGGGGCTGCCGCGCCGCTCCGAGGACGTCGAGGCGTGGATGGCCTCGCTCGCCTGAACCGAGCGCCGAAGGGCCCGGCTCCCCGGTGACGGGGGCCGGGCCCTTGCGCACTACCAGACGAGCTTGACCGTGAGGTCCTGGCGGGCGATCACGGTCAGGTCACCACCGTGGTACGGGAGCACGGCCTGCGCCCGCAACGGCATGTCGCCTGGCCCGCTCCGAGGCCCCATGGTCAGCCGGTAGATCAGCGTCCTGCTCTGCCCCGGGGCCAGCGAGAACAGCTCCTCGTCCCGCGCCGTGGCGTAGGACGTGTCGCCGGCCGGGGACATCGGCTTGGTGATCCAGCCGCTGTCGGTCTGCAGCTCCAGCTTGCCGTCGTTGGGCAGCTGCTGGCCGGGCACGACCGGCGTGCCTGCGTAGCGGTCCGTGAAGACCAGCGGCTCCAGCTGGCCGGAGGCGCTCCGGCCGTCGTTCCGGAAGGTCACCGAGAAGGTGACGACCGCGCTTCCGACCCGCAGCTGCTGGCCGGTGGGGAGGCCGTCGATGCTGACCGCGACCTCGCTCGGGCCGGGCGGCGCCGTCGTCTGCGGAGCCTGGCTGTGGCCGCTCACGTCGAGGCTGTTGACGATCGACTGCAGCCCGGCCTGGTACTCGTCCCTGAGGCCGACCGCCGAGACGAACACCTGGTCCTTGGGCAGCGCCCAGACCTGCGCGGTGAAGGGCGACTGGCCGCAGGTCACCTGCCACTGCGACTTGAGCGCGGGACGGCCGGAGACGGTGGGCGCGCTCTTCGTCGGGCCCGTACTGCTGACGGACTCCCCCGCGGCGGGCGGATGCGGATCGCCCCAGACCGGACAGTTGGGCTGGTGGCTCCAACCGCTCTGCGCGTCGAGGTCGGCGGTCGACGGCCAGCCCGGCGACCCGGTGTCGAACACCGCCAGGTCCACCCCGTACGGCTGGCAGTTCTGCGCGGAGGCGCCCTGCGGGGCTCCCGGGCTCAGCACGCACAGGTGGAGGTCCGCCGGGTCGGCGGGCGCGACCCGCCAGCCGGCCGGCACCTTCAGCTTGACGCCCCGGAAGGTGTACGGCGTGGCCGGACCGGTCGGGGCACCGGTGGCCGAGCGGCTCGACGTCGGGGTGACGTCGGCCAGCGGGTCCGCGGTCTGCGCGTCACCGGTCGGGGCGGCACTCGCGCTGGTGCTCGGGGTCGGGGTGGGGGTCGGACCGGGCGAGGCCGTGAGGCTGGCGGCCGGGGGCGGGGGGACGTCCTGCTTGGCGACCGGACTGCCGTGCAGGGTGACCACGCCGATCGCCGCGGCGGCGGCGAGGCCGAGCAGCGGCACGGTGACCGCGTACACCGGGCGCAGCCGGCGCACCCGGGTCCTCGGGGGCGCGGCCGGACGCAGGTCGTGGGCGGTGATCAGGGACGTCCGGGCGTTCATCGCCTCGCGGAGCAGCCGTTCCGTCGGGGTCCCGGCCAGCCCGTCGTCGTCACCGCCGCCCGGGCGGGGGAGCTTGTCGGTCATCGAACCTTCTCCAGGTGCTTTTCCAACGCGTCCAGAGCGCGACTGGCGGTGGACTTCACGGCGCCCCGGGACAGGCCCAGGGTCTCGGATATCTGCGCCTCCGACATGTCGGACCAGTAGCGCAGCACCAGCACCTCGCGCTGGCGGGGGGTCAACTCCTGCAGGGCGACGAGCACCCGGCGGTGCTCGTCGTTGAGCACCGCGTGGTCCTCGGCGGAGGGGGCGTCGGCCTCGTGCGGGGGCACGTACTCCCGGGCGGTCCTGCGGCGGCGCAGCATCGAGCGGGCGCCGTTGACCACCGAGGTGCGCAGGTACCCGAGTGCGTTGTCGAGGTCGTCCAGGTGTTCGCCGTGGCGCTGGTAGAGCTGGGTGAAGGCCTCCTGCACGACGTCCTCGGCCAGGTCCTGGTGGTCGACCAGCAGGACGGCCATCCGGACCAGTCCCAGCCGGTGGGCGTGGTACAGGTCGGTCAGGGTGGGCCGGTCCTCCGCGGGCTTGCGGCCGCCGCGCAGCAGCCGGAAGCCGGAGCGGCGCTGGGCCGCCTGCTGGTCGATGGAGAGCGCGTAGTCCGGCTCGCCGGCCTCCTGCGCGCCGAACAGCGCGACGACCACTCCGCGCAGTCCGCGAACTCCGCGAACTCCGCCGACGGAGATGCCGCGCCCCCGCCGTGACGCGGCGAACGGCCCGATGGCCATGGACATGTACGGTTCCGCTTTCCCCCGGGACGGTGACGGCGTGCACGCCGGACCGTCAGGCACTGATCAAGGTCCTGATCGCGGAGATCCTCGCAGCCGCCTGCGGCCCGGTTCCCTCCGCCCCCGTACTGATGGACGTGTGGGACGGGGGGAGGTTGCAGGGGAGTTCGCAGAAACCTCCGGGGTGGCCGCAACGGCTACACTCACCGGGATTCCGCCACCCGTGAGCAGGGGGTTCCGCATGGCCGAGCCGACCGCCGAGCAGATCGCAGGGCAGAGCGCCGAGCCGCCCGCCGGGCCGAGCGCCGAGGACCGGGCCGCCCGGTCGCACCCGGTGGCCGTCACCATCGGCCGGCGCCCGGAGCCCGTGCACGACGTCGCGGTGTACGCCTTCGAGGGCATGGCACCGTTCGAACTCGGCGTGGTGGTCGAGGTGTTCGGACTGGCGCGGCCCGAGCTGGGCGGGCTGCTGGCGGCGCCCTGGTACGGCCTGAAGGTGTGCGCCGACCGCCCCGGGGCGGCCCTGGACGCGGTCGGCGGCTTCGCGCTGACGGCCCGGCACGGCCTGGACGACCTCGCGGCGGCCGACACCGTCGTCATCCCCGGGGTGCGCAACGCCTTCAGCGGCGAGGTCTCCCCCGGTCTGGTCGAGGCGCTGCGGACGGCGCACGAGCGCGGCGCCCGGATCGTCTCGATCTGCTCCGGCGCCTTCGCGCTGGCCGCCGCCGGGCTGCTGGACGACAAGGAGGCGACCACCCACTGGCGGTACGCCGAACTGCTCCAGCAGCGCCACCCGCGGGTCCGCGTCAACCCGGACGTGCTGTACGTGGACAACGGCGACGTGCTGACCAGCGCGGGCAGCGCGGCCGGCATCGACCTGTGCCTGCACCTGGTCCGCCGGGACCACGGCGCGAAGGTGGCCAACAGCGTGGCCCGCCGTTTCGTGGTGGCGCCGCACCGGGACGGCGGGCAGGCCCAGTTCATCGAGGCGGCGGTCCGCCCGGTCGAGGAGGACGAGGACGGGATCGCCCGCAGCATGCAGTGGGCCCTGGACCACCTGTCCGACCCGCTGACCGTCTCGGTGCTGGCCCGGGCCGCCCGGATGTCGGACCGCTCGTACCTGCGGCACTTCACCGCCCGCAACGGCACCAGCCCGATGCGCTGGGTGGTCACCCAGCGCATCGCGGCCAGTCTGGCGCTGCTGGAGGCGCCGGAGGGGTCGGTGGAGGAGATCGCCGCGGCGGTCGGCTTCGAGAGCGCCGCGACCTTCCGCCACCACTTCGGCCGGGTGATGCGCACCTCGCCGACCGCCTACCGGCGCTCCTTCGGGCGCGGGGTGGCATGAGCCGCAACGCGACTCGTCCGAGCGGCTACGCCTGCTCGCGCCGGTCGGCGTTGGCCACGATGGCGTCGTGCAGCCACTGCGCCAGGCCGGGTGCGAGGTCCTCGTAGGTGGTGGTCCAGCGCGGGTCCGAGACGTACAGGCAGGCCAGGCCGCGGTGGATGGCGAAGGTGCAGTCGTAGAAGTTCCGGCAGATGTGCTGCCGGTGCGCCTCGGCGAGGTCCATGGCCACGGTGCCGTCGGCGGGCTCGCCGGCCGTGACCGCCTCGGCCAGGCGGGTGTTGAGCTCGGTCATCTCGGTCTGGATGCGCTGCCAGTCGGCCTTGGTGTAGCCGCCGGTGCGGCGCTGGGACTCGGCCCAGGCCGCGGTGTCGCCCCAGCGCTGTTCGGCCTCCTGCTCCCACTCCTCCTGGTAGCCCTCGCCGAAGATCTCGAACTTCTCCTCCGGGGTCAGCTGAATGCCCATCCTGCGTGCCTCCATGGCGTGTTCGACGGCGGCGGCGAGGTCCTGGAGGTGCCGGATCCGGTCGGTCAGCAGCCGGTGCTGCCGCCGGAGGTGCTCGCTCGGGCTGACCGAGTCGTCGTCCAGGATCGCCGCGATCTCCTCCAGGGGGAATCCGAGCTCGCGGTAGAACAGGATCTGCTGCAGCCGGTCGAGGTCGGCGTCCACGTAGCGGCGGTAGCCGGCCCGGGTGCGGCCCGCGGGGGACAGCAGGCCGATCTCGTCGTAGTGGTGCAGGGTGCGGACGGTCACCTTGGCGATCTTCGCCACGGCGCCGACCGAGTGGCCCTGGTCCTCGCTCATCCGGAAACTCCTCCCTGGTGCTGACCACCACCCTGCGCTCTCACGTCGCGTGAGGGTCAAGCCGTGGGGCCTGCGGGCGGGCCGGAGACACGCCCTACGCGCCGACCAGCTCCCGCTCGCGCCGCCGGGACGTCCGGCGGCGCCCGTCCCCGCCACCCCGGACCGGTGGCCGCGGTCGGCGGGTCTGCTGGGTGGGCCAGAGCAGCACGTACGCGGCGGAGACCACCACGAAGGCGAGCCGGACGAAGCCGCGGGCCGGGTCGGACGGCAGGAACAGCGTGCCGCCGTACAGCGCGACCAGCGCGATCCAGCTCCACCAGGGGACCAGCCGCTTCTGCCCGACCGCGTCCCAGAGCAGGGTGCCGAGCAGGATCGAGGCCGTGTAGTACGTGTAGACGCTCGGGTCGAGCAGGATCCGGGCGTCCGCGCCGAGCAGCACCACGGCCGGCCAGCGGCCGCGCCAAACCGCGACGCAGCCGAGGCCGATGCCGAGCGCGAACTGGGTCGGGCGGTCCCACCAGGGCGTGGACGGGTCGGTGACCCCGAACCAGCGCAGCGCGGAGGCGGGCTGGTTGGGGATGGTGAACTTGGCGGCCGCCAGGGTGTCCAGGTTGCCCAGGTAGAACGGCAGCCAGGCGATCGCGACCAGGAGGCAGAACCAGAGTGCGGTGCGCAGCCAGGCGGGCCGGGGCAGGGCCAGGATCAGCGGGGCGAAGGCGATCGCCCAGGGCTTGGAGTCGACCGCCAGGGCCAGGAAGACGGCGACCTGGACGGGCTTGCCGCGGGCCAGGGCGTGCGCGGCGAGGGCGGTGAAGAACAGCGCGAGGACGTCGTCCAGGTGCGCGAAGCGGACCGAGACCTCGACCCACATCGGGATGAACGCCAGCCCGGCGATCAGCAGGCGCTGCTGGAGCCGGCGGTGGTTGGTGCCGGTGCCGAGGTAGTACAGGGCGGCGGTGCGGCCGACCAGGACCAGCATCACCAGGCCGAGCCCGGCACTCACCGCCTCGGCGACCAGCTGGCCGACGTGCGGGGAGAACGGGGCGGTGAGCCGGGCGGCGGCCAGGCTGACCGGGCCGATCTGCAGCTCGGGGTGGTGGGCGTAGAGCGCGAGGCCGCCGTCGGGCTGCCCGCTGAAGAGCAGCTGCTCGCCCTGGCGCAGGTAGTGCCAGGAGAAGCCGCCGCTGGGCTCGACCAGGAAGAACCAGAGCACCGTCCACGCCGTCAGCAGCACGTGGTGTCTGCGGAGCGGCAGGCCCGCGATCCGGCCGGCCGCGGATTCGTAGTCGGTGGTGGCCCGTGTCGTGCGTTCTCCCCGCACCTGTCCCTCTCCCCGCCGTTCCGCCCCCCTCCGGCCGGACATCCTATGTGACGGAGGAGTACCGCCGGTGCCGCCCGGTGGTCGTCCGCGTGGACGGTCGGGCGGCACGGGGGTACTCGGGAAAGCCCCCGCTTCGACGGCCCCGGGCCGGCCCTGCCGGGCCCGGGACCGTCGGTCGGGGCTCAGCCCTGCTGGCCCGCCTTGCGGCGACGCAGCACCACGAGGGTGCCGACACCGGCGACCAGGACGGCGCCGCCGGCGGCCGCGATCGCGGTGGTGTCATCGCCGCCACCGGTGGTGGCCAGGCTCTTGTCCGCGTCGGAGGCGGCCGTCTTGGCCTTGGTCACGACGGCCGGGGTGATCTTCGGCGGGGCGACCTTCGGGACGTCCACCGGGAAGTCGATCGGCTGCTGGGCGTCGGTGCTGCCGCCGGACGGGGCCGGGGTGGTGGTCTCGCCGGAGCCGGAACCCGAGCCGGTCGGGGAGGCGGACGGCGAGGCGGTGCCGGTGGCCGGGGTGGTCGGCGCGGGGGTGGTCGGGGCCGGCGTGGTCGGGGCCGGCGTGGTCGGGGCCGGCGTGGTCGGCGTGCTGGTGGCGGTCGCCGTCGCGGTGGTCGTGGGCGACGCGGTGGCGGTCGGGCTCGGCTTGCCGGTCTTGGTCGGGGTGGGGCTCGGGGTGGGCTTGCCACTGCCGCCACCGGCCTTGATGGTGAAGCCGGCGCCCTTGATCCCGTCGCAGCTGAAGTGGCCGTTGTCGGACTCGTCGTCGGCGTTGGCCTCGAAGGCCACCGGTACGACGCCGGCCTTGCCCAGCGGGGTGTCCTTGGTGAAGGAAACCCGGACGTCGATGTCGATCCGCTTGCCGGGGGCGACGAAGAGCAGCGCGTCGTCGGCGGGGCCGCCGTCGGACACGCCACCGAGGAGGATCAGCACCGCGCTGTCGTCGCCGTCACCGCCACCGGGCGCGATCGAGCCGGCCTTCCAGGTGCCGCCGCCGGGCAGACCGGCCGGCAGCTGGTACTCGACCTTGAGGTCCTTGGCCTTGAGCGTGCCGGCCTTGTTCTTGAACTTCAGCAGCGGGAAGGCCACGAAGTCGTTCTTGGCCGAATTCTGGATCCGGTAGGAGAAGACCCGGGCGGGGCCGCCGGCGACGAAGGTGTCCGGGACACCGCGCACCGAGAGGTCGAGGCCCTGGTGCTTCGCCTGCTCGGCCTGAGCGGCGGCGGACGGGGCGGCGGCGGACGGGGCGGCGGCGGACGGGGTGCCGGGGGAACCGACGGCCATGGCGCCCTGGGCGCCGGTGAGCACCAGCGAGGACGTGAGCGCGGCGACGCCGGCCAGGGCAAGACTGCGACGTATGGACAAAGAGACCTCACGGAAGTGTCCGGGCGAGGCCCGGGCGCGAGGGGGCGGCCGCAGACGCCGCGAACCCCCCGCGAAGCTGAAAGTCCGACGGAGAGTACCGAACGATCCAGCCACTCCGGAAGGCAGGTGCCCCGCTGTGACGCACTATCGGGGCCAGGGCGCCCGAATCGTCCAACTCCGTCCTTCGACAGGGCTTTTGCTCTTCGCCGAAAGATGACCACAGAGTGACGGGTACACGCCCAGGGGGACGGTACCGCACGGCCCCCGATGGCCTGAATACGTCAGTCGGCCCCGGATCGGCGAAATGCCACCCGGGGCCGTGGCGTCGGTTCGGGGCCGTGGCGCCGGCTCAACCGGAGAAGAAGGACTTGGCCGCGATCAGCGCCCGCTCGTCGCGCAGGACGTCCCCTGGACGAGTGCCGTTGCCGATCAGCGCGCCACCCCAACGCATCCCCATGTACTCGGCGGTCAGCTTGAGCGTGCCGATCATGGGCTCGGCCTTGTCCTCGGTTCCGGCCAGGACGGTGACGTCCCACAGCGTGCCGCCGTTCATCCCGGCGCGGAAGTTCACCCCGGGCACCCGGAACCAGGCCGACCAGTAGTCGAGGTAGAGCTTGGCGGTGGTCGGCAGCGTGTACCAGTACACCGGCGCGACGAAGACCAGGTCGGTGGCCTCCAGGGTGGCCTCCAGCAGGGTCCGCTCGTGGCCGACCGGCTCCGGGTAGTTGCCGTCACCGGTGTGCCGCAGATCCTGGAAGGGCGGCAGCGGGTGGTCGGCGAGCCGCAGCCAGCGCTGCTCAGCACCCTCGGGCAGGCTCGACTCGGCGGCCAGTCGGGCGAGTTGTTCGGAGTTGCCGCCTGCGCGCGAGCTGGCGTCGAGGAACAGGAAACGACGTGGCGCCTCGGCGCCGGACGGCTGGACGGTCATCGGTACTCCCCCCGGTCGGGTGCTGCGGACAGAGGTGCGAGCACCCGCCGCGCGCCGGGTATTCCGCGCCCGCGCCCCGAACCGGGTCGGCTCGGGGCGCGGGCGGGGTGGGGATCGCGGGGCGGCGCTCAGTCCGGCAGTCCGGCCCGGCGGCGGGCGACCTCGGCGACGGCGGCCCAGTCCTTCTCCCCGTCGCCGTGCGCCAGCGCGTCCAGGAAGGCGTCCCGCAGGATCCCGCCGAACGGCAGCGGGACGTGGCGCGCGGCCCCCGCCTCCAGCGCCAGGCCGACGTCCTTGAGCCCCAGCGGCAGCCGGAACCCGGCGGGCTCGTAACGGCGTTCGGCCACCATCGAGCCGTAGCCGGAGTAGATCGGCCCCGGGAAGAGCGTGCCGGTGAGCATCTCCACCAGGTCGGTGGGCCGCACGCCGTGGGCCTCGGCCAGGCTGCACGCCTCGGCCATCGACTCGATCGCGCAGGCCAGCAGGAAGTTGGTGCTGATCTTGGCGGTGTTGGCCTGCCGGGGCGCGTCACCGAACCGCCAGGTACGGTCGCCCATCGCGGCGAACAGCGGCTCGACCCGGTCCAGCAGTTCGGGCGCGCCCGCGGCCAGGATGTTGAGCTTCCCCGCCTCCGCGACCGGGGGCCGGCCGAGGACGGGCGCGGCGACGTAGCCGATGCCGTGCTCGGCGTGCAGTGCCTCGGCGCGCTCGGCCAGCGCCAGCGAGACCGTGGCCATGTTGACGTGCAGGGTCGCCTTCGCGCCCGCCAGCAGCTCCGGGTCCAGCAACAACCCTTCGACCGCCTGGTCGTTGGCCAGCATGGAGACCACCGTGTCGGCGGCGAACACCTCGGCGAGCGAACCGGCCGCCTCCGCCCCCTGGGACACCAGGGCGGCCACCGGCTCGGGCGAACGGTTCCAGACCCGTACGGCGTGGCCGGCCCGCAGCAGGCTGCCTGCCATACCCCGCCCCATCGCGCCCAGCCCCACGAAACCGACCGTCGCCCCGCTCATCCGCGCACTCCCGTCGTCGCCGCCACCCGTACGGTGGTCCGTCCGAGGCCGACTGTACGTCAGGGCAGCCCCCGGGGCCGGGTGGCTGGTGCCCGGCCTGCGCCAGGCGCCAGAACAGGCCCTAGGCGACCCGGGCCGGGCGGCGGATCCGGTTCGCGGCGGCCCCGCGCTCCAGCTCGGTGACCACGCGGTGGCGCAGCAGTTCGTACTGGGCCTGGAGCCGGCCGGGGCGGGCCGGGCGGGCGACCGGGCGACCGGGGCCGACCAGCTCGTCCGGGCCGAACTGCTCGCGGGTGAGGTCGATCTCGACACCGGTGGCGAAACGGTTCCACCAGTGGAGGTCCGTCCGGACCCCGTCGACGTGCACCTCGCCCATCATCAGCTCGCCGCCGAGCAGGTCGTGCACCACCATGGCCGTCACCCCGCACTGGCCGCGGGCGGGATTGTCGGGACGCCAGTGGGCCAGGTCCTCGGGCGCACAGGTGTCGACACCCCAGGAGGAGCGGATCGCACGTTCGATGTCGTTGAGGGTCCACGCCGTCATACCGGGAAGCCTGCCACGCGGCACTGACAACGACACCGGCTTTTCAAAGGGTCATCGCCTGTTCTGCGACGACCCCTCCCGCGTTCACCCGAACGAGGACACGGTGGGGTTGCGGGCGGGAGCACGGCGGCGGTTCGGGGAGTCACGCGCCCGGCCGGTCGGCCCCGGGGAGGCGGCCGACCGGCCGAATGGGTCACCGCGCCACGGTCACGCGGTCCGTGGTCAGTCCGTCGGGATCACTCGGTCGCGGTCACTCGGTCCGCGGTCACTCGGTCCGCGGTCACTTCGCCAGCGCGGCGACGCCCGCCTGCGCGAACTGCTCGTCCAGGTCGCCGCTGGGCGCGCCCGCGACGCCGATGCCCGCCACCGGGGCACCCTTGGACTGCGCCGGTGCACCGCCGGCCAGGAACAGCGTGCCCGGGATGTCCTTCAGGTTCGGGGCCTGGGCCAGTCGCTTGGCCAGCTCCGAGGTCGGGGCGTTCCAGGAGACCGCGGTGAAGGCCTTGCGCTCGGCCGACTCGGTCGCCTGCGGGCCAGCGCCGTCTCCCTTGAGCAGCACCCGGGTGACGCCGTCCCGGTCGACCACGGCGACCGAGACGTGCTGACCGGCCTTGTTCGCCGCGTCCAGGGCGGCCTGGGCGGCGCGAGTGGCGGCGTCGATGTTCAGACCGGTGCTCTGGGCGAGGTTCTTGTTCTGGGTGTCGACCTTGACGGCGGCCGGCGCGGCCGGGGTGTCGGTGGTCTCGGCGCTGGCCGAGACGGCGCCCACGCCGGCGGCGGCGAGCGCGGCGACGGCGGCGGTGCCGGTCAGCACCCGGGCGCGCACGGAGGTCTTCTTCATGGTCCAGCTCCTCAACGGGATCACGGTTACGGGCCTGCGGAGGTCCACCGGGATTCGTGGGGGTCCGTGGGAATCCGTGGCGGCCGCAGGGGTTCGGGGCCGGGCGGCGGGGGACCGCCCGGCTCTGCCTCGATCCTCCGGCCGGATCCGGGCGCGCGGCATCGACGGTCCGGCGCGACCGTCCGGGCACGTTGGGGGACGGCTCCGTCAACCGATCGGCTGATGCGGGACCGGGCCGGACGGGTCACCATCGAGGGATCGGCGCAGGTCCGTACCGGCGAGCACAGGCCGGTGCCGGCGAGCACAGACCGGTGCCGGCAAGCGCAGGCCGCGCGGTGCGCGCCGATCCGCCACCACAGTCGACGGTCGACCGAGCGCCGTCCGGAGCCCGTAGCGCCAGGAGCCAGCCGTGCAGCACACCCGCCCGTCCGGCGGCCCGCCCCTCGGCGGTCGCGATGCCGGGAACCCGGACGCCGGCCGGCTGGCGCTGCTGCTGGACTTCGCCTTCCTGCTGCTGCTCGCCGCCGCCCTCAGCCGCTACCTCACCCACCACGCCGACAGCCCCTGGATCCCGTGGGTGATCGGGCTGAGCACCGCCCTGGCCGTCGCCCAGCCGACCGCCTCCTGGCTGGAACACCGCCGTCCGGCCGCGCCGGACCGACCGCGCCGGTGGCCGGTCGCGCTGGTGGTCGCGCTCTGGGTGGTGCTGGTGCTGCTCGCGCCGAGCTTCGCCTGGTGCGCCGTCCCGCTGATCTACACCGGGCTGCGGGCGCTGCCCGCGAAGGCGGCGATCCCGCTGGTGGCGGCCCTGACGCTGCTGGTGGTGATCGCCGAGATCCGGCTGCCCGGCACGGCGGACGCCACCCTCGTCCTGCTGCCGCCCGCGGTGGCCGCGCTGGCCACCGGGGTGTTCCTGTTCATGGCCCGGCAGGCCGCCCGGCAGCGCGCGCTGATCGCCGACCTGGTCCGCACCCGGCGCGAACTCGCCGCCACCGAACGGCGGGAGGGCACGCTCGCCGAGCGCGAGCGGCTGGCGATGGAGATCCACGACACCCTGGCGCAGGGCCTGTCCAGCCAGCAGATGCTGCTGCAGGCCGCCGACCGCACCTGGGACACCGACCCGGCGACCGCCCGTACCCACGTCCGCACCGCCGCCGAGGTGGCCGCCCGCAACCTGGCCGAGGCCCGCCGCTTCGTCCGCGACCTCGCCCCGGCCGAACTCGCCGACGGCGGCACCCTCGACGGGGCGCTGCGGGCGCTGGCCGGGCGGGAGTCCGCCGAGAGCGGGCTGCCGGTCCGGTTCCACCTGGACGGCACGCCCGTCCCGCTGCCGACGGCGGTCCAGTCCGCGCTGCTGCGGATCGCCCAGGGGGCGCTGGCCAACGTCCGCGAGCACGCCGGGGCTTCGGCGGCCGCGATCACGCTCTCCTTCCTCGGCGACCAGGCCGTGCTGGACATCGCCGACGACGGACAGGGCTTCGACCCCTCGGCCGGGGACCGGCGCGCCTCCGGCGGCGCCCGCGGGTACGGGCTGCCGGCCATGCGCGCCCGGCTGCGGCAGCTGGGTGGCACGCTGACGGTGGAGAGCACCCCCGGCGAGGGCACCGTGGTGTCCGCCGCGATCCCCCTGGAGCAGCGATGAACGCAGCGCGCAACACTCCGAACGACGCACCGGGCGGTGCGCCGAGCGGTGCCTCCGGTACGGCGCCGGGCCCGTCGGCCGTCCGGCTGCTGGTCTGCGACGACCACGCGGTGGTGCGGGCGGGCCTGCTGGCGCTGCTCGCCAGCGCGGGCGACATCGAGGTGGTCGGCGAGGCGAGCACCGGCGAGGAGGCCGTCGCGCTGGCCGCCGAACTGGCGCCGCAGGTCGTGCTGATGGACCTCCAACTCGGCGACGGCATCGACGGCGTGGAGGCCACCCGTCGGATCACCGCCGCCCCCGGCGGACCGCACGTCCTGGTGCTCACCACCTACGACACCGACGCCGACATCACCCGGGCCATCGCCGCGGGCGCCACCGGCTACCTGCTGAAGGCCGAACGGCCGGAGGAACTGTTCGCCGCCGTCCACGCGGCCGCGCAGGGCCGGACGGTGCTCTCGCCGCCGGTCGCCTCCCGGGTGATGGCGCAGATGCGGGCGCCCTCGCCGCAGCTCACCGAGCGCGAGCAGGACATCCTCGAACAGCTGGCACAGGGGCTGGGCAACCGGGAGATCGCCCGGACGCTGTTCATCAGCGAGGCGACGGTGAAGACCCATCTGGGGCGGATCTACGACAAGTTGGGCGTGGACACCCGGGCGGGAGCGGTGGCGGTGGCCAAGGAGCGCCGACTGCTGCGCTGAGCGCGCGGGCCGCCGGCGGGGCCCGTCCGACCTGTCGTCCACCCCGCCACTCACTGCGCTGGGCACTCGCGCGGTGTCACTCCGTGGTGACATGATGCATGGAATGTCGGATTCCAGGCCGCACGATCTTCCGTGCCCCAGGCGTGCGGCACTACCGCGAACGGCCTGACGAACCCCCAAATGCGTGGTGGGACGCCCATCACCCCGGCCCGACCGGATCGCCACGATTGTGGATTTTTCGTGGATCTCACTATTGACAAACCAACCACGCGGTTTGTTAGCGTGAGATCAACGACGCCCCCGGAGGTGGGGGCTCGCCGGGGTCTGTGCGGACGCTCTCGCCGGAGGGTAAGGCCAGGGGGGACGGCGGGGTTGGCCGGGGTGTCGGGGGGAGCGGCAGCGCCGAAGCCGCGCGACGAGGCGGCGTGGAGCGGGTCCGGGGGGACTCGCTCCACGCCTCCCCCGGTCACACCAGCGCGCTCCAGTACGAGCAGTGCACATGGGGCAGCGCCGCGGGGTCCGGCTCACCGGCACCCGGCAGTGCGGGCACCCGCTCCGAGCAGGCGACGCCGAGCAAGCTCGCGGTCAACCGGATCTCGCCGAACTCACCGAAACACAGCACCAGTTGGGAGCCGTACCGAGTGGTGGCCGCGACGCCCGGCCGGTCCCGCCCCGCGTTCAGCGAGGTGATCGTCCACCCGCGCCGCCGCCACTGACGCTCCACCATCGCCGCCAACTCCCGCCGCCGGCCCGGCGATACGACGGTGAGCACATCCCGCCCCCGGGTGACGTACCAGAGCACCTCCGGCTCCCGCCGCCCCGGCGCGGACAGCCGCACCCCCGCCCGCGGCACCGTCTCCCGCCATACCGGAGCCGGCCTGACGGCGCCCATCGTGTCCCGGAGCAGCGCCTCGCAGTGCTCCGCCGCGTCGAGTTGATCGACCGTCACATCCGGGGCCAGCACCGGCCACCAGTCCGGCGCGGCCGACGCGCCGCCGCGGAAGCCGCCCGGACATCCGAGGTTCAGCTCGGCACCACCTGACTGCACAGGGCCCCTCCGTACTCCTCCCGGCGTTCAACCCGGGCAGGCATTCCGTCACTCCTTGGACGGCGGTCGGGCACGGACAGTTCCGCCGGCGCGACTCCCTGAATTGCACTGCACGGTGCAGTTGAACCACTGATCTGTACCGTGTAGTTTACTTCCCGAGCCGCCAAAGCCCCCGAGGCCCCGGCCCAGAGCCGATCCAGAACCAACCGGAGGAACCCCGCCATGCCCACCATCACCGTCGGCACCGCCCGCATCCCCTACCGCATCGTCGGCGACGGCCCCGACACCCTCCTCCTGGTCCACGGCACCGGCCCCGGCTCCGGCATGTGGGACGCCATGCTGGACGCCTTCACCGACCGCTACACCGTCCTGCTGCCCGACCTCTCCGGCAGCGAGGCCGCCGAGGACGACGGCGCCCCGCTCACCCTGGAAACCCTCGCCGAGCAGGTCAACGCCGTGATCGACGACGCGGGCCGCGGGCCCGTCGACCTCCTCGGCTTCTCACTCGGCGCGGTCGTCGCCACCGCGGCCGCCGCCCTACGGCCCGACCAGGTCCGCCGCCTGATCGCCACGGCCGGCTGGATCAGCGCCGAACAGGACGAGTACCTCCGGCTCTCCATGGCCACCTGGCTCTCCCTCGCCGACGACCCCACCGCCTTCGGCCGCTACGCCACCCTCACCGCCTTCAGCCGCGGCTTCCTGAACCGCATCGGCCGCGAGGCCGTCGAGGCCAACACCTCCTACATGCAGCCGACCCCCGGCACCCTGCGCCACATCGCCCTCGACCTCGCCCTGGACCTCGCCCCGCTCCTCCCCCGCGTCCAGGCCCCCACCCTGGTCATCGGCTGCACCCAGGACGCCACCGTCCCGGTGGAGAACACCCGCCGTCTCCACGCCGCGCTCCCCACCAGCACCTACGCCGAGTTCGACACCGGCCACATCGCCCCCGCCGAGGAGCCCGCCGCCTTCGTCAAGACCGTCCGCGACTTCCTCGCCGCCGCCTGACCCGCCCCGGCCGACCGCCGACCGCCGACCGCCGACCGCACAAAACAAGAAAGCCGCAGGTCAGATGACCTGCGGCTTTCGGTAGTGGAGCGGGCGACGAGAATCGAACTCGCGCTCTAAGCTTGGGAAGCTCATGTTCTACCATTAAACTACGCCCGCCTGATGAGCCGTCAGAGACCGCTCGATCCAGTGTCACTGTACCCCATCCGCCGCCGTGGTTGCACGGCTGGTCCGAGCCGTGGCGGAGCCGGACGGGGGAAAGCGGGGGGCGTACTGTTTGGGCCGCGTGTGAGTGCTCCGGTGGGTGTGGGGTCGGGGCGGCGAGCCACGGTGTGGAATGTCCGGAACATCCCCTAATGTGACGCTGTCCCGAGGCCCGGCCGCCGGGGCGCGATGAGTACGGGTGAGTACTGGGTTAGGGATGGGAAGGGGATCGATGGAGCAGCGCACCGTCGTTCGTTGTGCCGAGGGGCACCTGTTCAGCACCACCACGTTTCCGATGCAGAACCTCGGTCCGGGCCGGCTCGGGCCCGGACGGTTGATCCGCTGTCCGCAGTGCGGACGGCTCCGGAGCTCGGTGCTGGCCGACGTGCGGGAGCTGTCCACGGCCCAACTGGCGCAGGCGATGCGGTTGGAGGCCGCCGAGTTCCTGGCCTGACGGCCGGCGGGAGGACACCCGGGGCCCCGGACGGATTCGTCCGGGGCCCCGTCGTGCACGTAACCTCGAGACGTGCTGCTCTCTGACAAGGACATCCGGACCGAAATCGACCTGGGCCGGGTCGTCATCGACCCGTTCGACCCGGCGATGATCCAGCCGTCGAGCATCGACGTGCGCCTCGACCGCTTCTTCCGCGTGTTCGAGAACCACAAGTACCCGCACATCGACCCCTCCGAGGAGCAGCCGGACCTGACCCGGCTGGTCGAGCCGGACGGCGACGAGGCGTTCATCCTGCACCCCGGCGAGTTCGTGCTGGCCTCGACGTACGAGGTCATCACGCTGCCCGAGGACGTGGCCTCCCGGCTGGAGGGCAAGTCGAGCCTGGGCCGGCTGGGCCTGCTCACCCACTCCACCGCGGGCTTCATCGACCCCGGCTTCAGCGGCCACGTGACGCTGGAGCTGTCGAACGTCGCGACCCTGCCGATCAAGCTCTACCCGGGGATGAAGATCGGGCAGCTGTGCCTGTTCCGGCTCTCCTCGCCGTCGGAGCACCCGTACGGCTCCGAGCGCTACGGCTCGCGCTACCAGGGCCAGCGCGGCCCGACGCCGTCCCGCTCGTACCTGAACTTCCACCGCAGCCAGGTCTGACCGCACCACGACTCGGCCCGCACCGCGACTCGGGCCGCACCACGACGGAGTGCACGCACGGCGGGCGGCCGTCCCCACGAACGAGGGGGACGGCCGCCCGCGGCGTTTCTCAGGCCCGCTTCGGGCTGGTGACCGCGACCAGCTCGGCGCCGTCCTCGGACAGCCGCAGCTCGGTGCGCAGCTCGGCGAGCTCGCCCAGGTGGTGCAGGTGGGTGCCGCCGCAGAAGATCTGCGCGCCGCCCTCGGGCAGCTCGCAGTGCCACTGGCGGCGGGCGGTCAGCTCGGGGCCCGGGACGTCGATCCGGACCGGGGCGTCGGCCGCGACCCAGGCGGCGAGCCGCGCGTTGACGGCCTCGGTGAGGGCGGGCAGGGCGTCGGCGAGGGCCGGGAAGTCCTCGGTGGCGTCGACGGTGAAGCCCTTCTTCTTGAGCGACTTGCCGAGCCGGTAGGTGTCCGTGCTGGCCTGGGTGTCCATCACCGAGGCGGCCATGGCGAGGCTGTCGAAGTCGGGGTTGCCGAAGGCGTCCGAGCGGCCCGGGTCCTTGCGCCAGCGTGGGGCGAGCGCGGCGTTGAGGGCGAGGGCGAGCAGGTGGCAGCCGCTGTGCGAGGCGCTCAGGGCGGCCCGGCGCTCGGCGTCGACCGAGAGGACGGCGGTGCGGCCGGTGAGGTCGCCGGGGTCGGCGGCCAGGACGTGCAGGACCAGCCAGGACCACTCCTCGTCGCCGCGCTTGACCGGGATCTCGGCGCCGACCAGCGGGGCGCCGCCGTCCGGGCCGACCGCGCCGGTGAGGCAGTCGACCACGGCCAGCTCGGTGCCGTCGACGGTGAGGGTGCCGTGGTCGGCCGGCTGGTCGGGCCAGGTGTGGTCGAGCGGGTGGAACGGGGTGGACTCGGTCACCACCGCGTACCGGCCGTCGGCCAGCGGGTGCACAGCCAGCACCTGGGACTCGCCGGTCACCGCCCCGGCCGGGAAGCTGACGTGGGTGGTGGGGAGGGTCATGGCGCACTCCGTGGCTGGGACTGGACGAGGGTGGGCGGGCCCAGCGCCTACCGGCCGGACCCGCCCACCATTGTGCCCTTCGCCCCTCAGCCCAGGGTCGGCAGCTTGATCAACACCAACAGCGCGACCAGCTGCACCGCCGCGGCACCCGCCGCCTTGCCCCAGGGCAGGTCGTGCACCCGCCGGACCATGCCGGTCAGCAGGTACGCGCAGAGCAGCCAGGTGGCCCAGCCGACGGCCTGGACCACCGCGCTGCCGGAGGGCAGCACCAGGTCGAGCAGCAGCCGGGGGGCGTCGGTCAGCCAGCCGATCAGCGCGGCCAGGCCGACCGTCGACTTCCACGGGCCGTCGCCGCCGAGCTGGCGGGCCAGCGCGTAGGTGACCGCGCCGAACACCGCCCCGGCCACGGTGAAGCCGACGGCCGCGGCGAACAGTCCGGTCAGCGCGACCGAGAAGGTCGAGTTGACGATGTCGTCGTGGGTCAGGCCGATGCCGAGCACCGCGAGCACGCCGTACAGCAGCGAGACGGTGAGGGCGGGCAGCCAGACCTGGTGGTCGCGGGTGCGGTCGAAGATCGCGGTCGGGGTGCGGAAGATGCCGACGAACAGCTCGCGCCACTGCGGCCGGGGCCCGCTGACGTGCGGGGCGGACTGGCCGCCGGCGCGGTAGGTGGTGACGTTGTCCTGACCGTACGGGGGGTGCTGGTCCTGGCCGCCGTAGGGCGGCGGGGGCTGCTGACCGTACGGCGGCTGCTGTCCGTAGCCGCCGTCGTCGTCGTAGGGGCCCGGCGCCGGCGGCGGGGCGTAGTACGGCTGCTGCCGGTGGTACGGGTCGCGCTGCGGCTCGTACGGGTCGCCGAGCGGGAAGGCCCGGGTGTTGCCGGGCCGGTCGGCCGCGTACGGGTCGTACCCGTCGCCGACCGTGGCGCCCGGACCGCTGCCGTGACCGCCGGGGCCGCCGAGCCCGCCGACCGTCGGGTGCGCGGACGTGAAGTACTCCGGCCCGTCCACGGGCCCGTCCGTCCGCCCGTACCCCCCGGGCGGGGCCGGCCGTCCGCCGTGCGGACGGCCGGCACCCTGACCGCTGTCGTATCGATTACCAGCCACGCTCCGAAGGTACCCGTCCGGCCCAACGCGCGTCGGCCCCGGACGGAGCCGGGGCCGGTTTGCAGCGAGCCTGAGACGAACGGGTCCGAAAGCCGCCCCCGGAGCCCCACGGAGGAGGCCCGGCCGGAGGACCCGGACCGGAGGGGCCGAACCGGAGGAACCGGGCCGGAGGAGCCCGCTACCGCTGGGCGGTGACCGACGGCCCGTGCACCGCCGCGGCCGCCGTGGTGCCCGCCGGGCAGCCGCCCGGGCCGGCCGTGGTGCGTACGGCACCGACCGGCAGCAGGGTGCCGCAGGCGATCCGGATGCCGCTCGGCAGCTCGTTGTCGGACTCCACGATCGCGCCGTCGCCGATCACCGCGCCGTCCAGCGCCGAGCGGTCGCCGACGGTGGCGAAGGCGCCCACGATCGAGTCCTTGACCAGGGTGTCCGGGCCGATCACCGCGCCGGGCAGGATGACGCTGCCCTCGACGATCGCGCCGGCCTCGACCACCGCGTCCGCGGAGACCACGGTGCCGCCGCTGAGCACCGCGCCCGGGTGGACGGTGGCGCCGGGCAGCAGCAGGGCGTCGCCGGTCGGGCCGGGGACGGCCGGGGAGTCGACCTTGCCGAGCACCAGGTCGGCCGAGCCGCGGACGAACGCGGCCGGGGTGCCGAGGTCCAGCCAGTACGAGGTGTCGACGACGCCGCGCAGCAGGGCGCCGGTGGCCAGCAGCTCGGGGAAGGTCTCGCGCTCGACGGACACCTCCCGGCCGGCCGGGATGCGGTCGATGACGGACCGGGTGAAGACGTAGCAGCCGGCGTTGATCTGGTCGGTGACGATCTGCTCCGGCGTCTCCGGCTTCTCCAGGAACTCCAGCACCCGCCCGTTCGCGTCGGTCGGGACGAGGCCGAAGGCCCGCGGGTCCTCGACCCGGGTGAGGTGCAGCGTGACGTCGGCCCCGGCGGCCACGTGGCCGTCGCGCAGGGCGGCGATGTCGAGGCCGGAGAGGATGTCGCCGTTGAAGACCAGGACCGGCTCGTCCGGTCCGCAGGTCAGCCCGGAGGCGGCGTTGCGGATGGCCCCGCCGGTGCCCAGCGGCTCGCGCTCGGTCAGGTACACCAGCTCGATGCCGTACGGGGTGCCGTCCTGGAAGTGGTCCTCGAACACCTCGGCCAGGTAGGAGGTGGCCAGTACCACCCGGGTGACCCCGGCGGCGGCCGCGCGGGCCAGCTGGTGCGCGATGAACGGGACGCCTGCCACCGGCAGCATCGGCTTGGGGGTGTGGGTGGTCAGCGGACGCAGTCGCGTGCCCTTACCACCGACGAGCATGATCGCCTCGGTCATGGTCTGCGCTGTTCCCCTTGTGGTCTCTGCGGCCCGGCCCGGCGGGCCGATACCTCCGTCGGTGGTCCGTTCCCGTCCGGAACGGGTCGACCGGCTCGTCGCCGGTCCGGTGCCTACTGTATTTCCTTCCGACCGGATGCCCGTCCGGCGGTCGTGCGATTGACGTCACTCGCCGTCCGCCCGCCGTACCGCCGGCGGTCCCCGGGGCACCGAAAAGCCCGGCCCGGCGGGCGCCTTGGCGGCGTCCACCGGGCCGGGCGGTTGTAGCAGAACTGTCGAATCAGCGGCGCCGTTACGCGTCCACCGTCGCCGGCTCCTCGGCCTCGGTCGGCGGGGTCGCCTTCACCGAGTCGAGCAGCAGCTGGGCCACGTCGACCACCTTCAGGTGCTCCTTGGCCGCGCCCTCGTTCTTCTTGCCGTTGACCGAGTCGGAGAGCATCACCAGGCAGAACGGGCAGGCGGTGGAGACGATGTCCGGGTTGAGGGACAGCGCCTCGTCCACGCGCTCGGTGTTGATCCGCTTGCCGATGCGCTCCTCCATCCACATCCGGGCACCGCCGGCGCCGCAGCAGAAGCCGCGCTCCTTGTGGCGGTGCATCTCCTGCTGGCGCAGACCGGGGACCTTGTCCATGATCTCGCGCGGCGGGCTGTAGACCTTGTTGTGGCGGCCCAGGTAGCAGGGGTCGTGGTAGGTGATCAGGCCCTCGACCGGGTTGACCGGGACGAGCTTGCCCTCGTCGATCAGGTGCTGCAGCAGCTGGGTGTGGTGGATCACCTCGAAGTGCCCGCCGAGCTGCGGGTACTCGTTGGCGATGGTGTTGAAGCAGTGCGGGCAGGTGGCCACGATCCGCTTGGTCGGGGCGTCCTCCAGCGCGGCGTTCAGCGTCTCGACGTTCTGCGCGCCGAGCATCTGGAAGAGGAACTCGTTGCCCAGGCGGCGCGGGGAGTCACCGGTGCAGGTCTCCTCCTTGCCGAGGATCGCGAACTTGACGCCCGCCGTGTGCAGCAGCTCCGCGAAGGCCTTGGTGGTCTTCTTGGCGCGGTCCTCCAGGGCGCCGGCGCAGCCGACCCAGTAGAGGTACTCGACCTCGGCGGGGTCGATGTCCTCGCCGATCACCGGCACCTCGATGCCGGTCTCCTTCTTGAGCTCCTTGACCCAGTCCAGGCGGGCCTTGGTGGCCATGCCCCACGGGTTGCCCTTGTTCTCCAGGTTCTTGAGCATCGTCCCGGCCTCGGTCGGGAAGTTGCTCTCGATCATCACCTGGTAGCGGCGCATGTCGACGATGTGGTCGACGTGCTCGATGTCCACCGGGCACTGCTCGACGCAGGCGCCGCAGGTGGTGCAGGACCACAGCACGTCCGGGTCGATGACGCCGTTCTCCTCGGCGGTGCCGATCAGCGGGCGCTCGGCCTCGGCCAGCGCGGCCGCCGGGACGTCCTTCAGCTGCTCGGCGGTGGCCTTCTCGGTGCCCTCCATGTCCTTGCCGCCGCCGGCCAGCAGGTACGGCGCCTTGCCGTAGGCGTGCTCGCGCAGGCTCATGATCAGCAGCTTGGGCGAGAGCGGCTTGCCGGTGTTCCAGGCGGGGCACTGCGACTGGCAGCGACCGCACTCGGTGCAGGTGGAGAAGTCGAGGATGCCCTTCCAGGAGAAGTGCTCGACCTGGGAGACGCCGAAGACGGCGTCGTCGGCCGGGTCCTCGAAGTCGATCGGCTGGCCGTTGCTGGTCATCGGGCGGAGCCCGCCCAGCGCGGTGCCGCCGTCCTCCTCGCGCTTGAAGTAGATGTTGAAGAAGCCGAGGAAGCGGTGCCAGGCCACGCCCATCGAGGGGTTGAGGCCGATGGTGATCGCCCACGCGAACGAGATGCAGATCTTCAGCATCGCGAACAGGTAGACCAGGTTCTCCAGTGTGCCGTGCGACAGGCCGCTCAGCACGGAGGTGATCGGGTACGAGACCAGGTGCTCCGGGCCGTAGGAGTCGACGCCGGCCAGGGCGCCCTCCAGGGCGCGCAGCATCAGGATGCAGATGCCGATGCCGAGGATCGTGTACTCGACGTAGAACGCCTGCCAGGCGATCGAGCCGGCGAACCGGGACTTGCGGCCCGACCTGGACGGCAGGCTCATCAGGCGGATCACCATCAGGGTGGCGATGCCCAGGGTGGTCAGGGTGCCGACCAGCTCGACGAAGAGCTGCCAGATCATCCAGTTGCCGATGATCGGCAGTTCCCACTCGGCGTCGAACAGCTGGCCCATCGCGTTGACGATGGTCAGCACCAGGCTGAAGAAGCCGACCGCGACGAACCAGTGGGCGATGCCCACGATCCCCCAGCGGTTCATCCGGGTGTGTCCGAAGAACTCGGTCGCCACGGTGCCCACGCGCCGGGCGGGCTTCCCGAAGCGGGTGGAGTCCGGCGCGCCGGTCAGCACCACCCTGAAGATGTGCCACGCCGCACGGAGGGCGAGCGCGGTGCCGATCACGAAGGTGACCAGCGAGATGACGATCGCTGCTAGTTGCATCGCTCTCCGTCTCCTGCGGCTTGCGGTTGAGCAGTCTCTGCGGTTTTCCGAAGAGATTGTACTGGTCGGTAACTTGCCGGGCCGACGGCCCGGACATTACCGGTGGGCAACAGTTCTCCAGAAGGTTCCCAAGCTATGGCGGCAGTCACGTGACGGCGCGCGCGCCGCCCCGCCCCGCAGCCGCCGGCCGCCGCCCCGGCGGGACGGGGAGCGGCCTCAGCAAAGTTGAGCGGCTCGCACTCATACCTGTTGACGCCCCCGGCCGGGTCGTGCATCCTTGAGCCTGTAAAGCTCAACTCTTCCGTGGAGGTATCTACGATGGCACGCGCGGTCGGCATCGACCTCGGCACGACGAACTCGGTCGTCAGCGTTCTGGAGGGTGGCGAGCCCACCGTCATCACGAACGCCGAGGGCGCGCGGACCACGCCGTCCGTCGTCGCCTTCGCCAAGAACGGCGAGGTCCTCGTCGGCGAGGTGGCCAAGCGCCAGGCGGTCACCAACGTCGACCGGACCATCCGCTCGGTCAAGCGCCACATGGGCACCGGGTGGAAGATCAACATCGACGGCAAGGACTTCACGCCGCAGCAGATCTCGGCCTTCGTGCTGCAGAAGCTGAAGCGCGACGCCGAGGCGTACCTGGGCGAGACGGTCACCGACGCCGTCATCACCGTCCCGGCGTACTTCAACGACTCGGAGCGCCAGGCCACCAAGGAGGCCGGCGAGATCGCGGGCCTGAACGTCCTGCGCATCGTCAACGAGCCGACCGCGGCCGCCCTCGCGTACGGCCTCGACAAGGACGACCAGACCATCCTGGTCTTCGACCTCGGCGGCGGCACCTTCGACGTCTCCCTGCTGGAGATCGGCGACGGGGTCGTCGAGGTGAAGGCCACCAACGGTGACAACCACCTCGGTGGTGACGACTGGGACCAGCGCGTCGTCGACCACCTGGTCAAGGTCTTCCAGGCCGGCCACGGCGTCGACCTGTCCAAGGACAAGATGGCCCTGCAGCGTCTGCGCGAGGCCGCCGAGAAGGCCAAGATCGAGCTGTCCTCGTCCTCCGAGACCTCGATCAACCTGCCGTACATCACGGCCTCCGCCGAGGGCCCGCTGCACCTGGACGAGAAGCTCACCCGCGCCCAGTTCCAGCAGCTGACCGCGGACCTGCTGGAGCGCTGCAAGGTCCCGTTCAACAACGTCATCAAGGACGCCGGCATCTCGCTCGCCGAGATCGACCACGTCGTCCTGGTCGGCGGTTCCACCCGCATGCCGGCCGTCGCCGAGCTGGTCCGCGAGCTCACCGGTGGCAAGGACGCCAACAAGGGCGTCAACCCGGACGAGGTCGTCGCCATCGGCGCCTCGCTCCAGGCCGGTGTCCTCAAGGGCGAGGTCAAGGACGTCCTGCTGCTCGACGTCACCCCGCTGTCCCTCGGCATCGAGACCAAGGGCGGCATCATGACCAAGCTGATCGAGCGCAACACCACGATCCCGACCAAGCGCTCCGAGATCTTCACGACGGCCGAGGACAACCAGCCGTCCGTACAGATCCAGGTGTACCAGGGCGAGCGCGAGATCGCCGCGTACAACAAGAAGCTCGGGATGTTCGAGCTGACCGGCCTCCCGCCGGCGCCGCGCGGCCTGCCCCAGATCGAGGTCACCTTCGACATCGACGCCAACGGCATCATGCACGTCGCCGCCAAGGACCTCGGCACCGGCAAGGAGCAGAAGATGACCGTCACCGGCGGCTCCTCGCTGCCGAAGGACGAGGTCGACCGCATGCGCCGCGAGGCCGAGCAGTACGCCGAGGACGACCACAAGCGCCGCGAGGCCGTGGAGACCCGCAACTCCGCCGAGCAGCTCGTCTACTCGACCGAGAAGTTTATCGCGGACAACGCCGACAAGCTCCCGGGCGACGTCAAGACCGAGGTCGAGACCGCCATCGGCGAGCTCAAGGAGGCCCTGAAGGGCGAGGACATCGCGAAGATCCGCGAGGCCTCGGAGAAGGTCTCCACCACCGCCCAGAAGCTCGGCCAGGCGCTCTACGCCAACGCCGACGCCGCCGGTGCCGGTGCCGCCGCGGCCGGCGAGTCCACCCAGGCCAAGGAGGACGACGTCGTCGACGCCGAGATCGTCGACGACGAGAAGCCCAAGGGCGGTGCGTCGGCATGACGGACAAGCCGCAGGGCGGCAAGCCCGGCGACGACTCCGCCGCCGAGGAGGCCGTGATCAAGGCTGCCGAGGAGGCCGCCGCCGCCGGCGGTGCCGGCGAGGGCTCCGAGGAACTCGCCACGGCCAAGCGCGAGCTGGCCGAGCGCACCGCGGACCTGCAGCGCCTGCAGGCCGAGTACCAGAACTACCGCAAGCGGGTCGAGCGCGACCGGCTGACCGTCCGCGAGATCGCGGTCTCCAACATCCTGGAGTCCCTGATCCCCGTCCTGGACGACATCGGCCGCGCCCGCGAGCACGGCGAGGTGACGGGCGGCTTCAAGTCCGTTGCCGAGTCCCTGGAGACGGTCGTCGCCAAGCTGGGCCTGCAGCAGTTCGGCAAGGAGGGCGAGCCCTTCGACCCGACGCAGCACGAGGCACTGATGCACAGCTACTCCTCGGACGTCACCGAGGACACCTGCGTGCAGATCCTCCAGCCCGGCTACCGCATCGGCGAGCGGATCATCCGCCCGGCGATGGTCGCCGTGGCCGAGCCCCAGCCGGGCACCCAGACGACGCCCGGCCCGGACGCCGAGGCCGAGTCCGGCGAGGACAAGCCCGACGGTGGCTCGGACAGCTGACAACCTGTGACAGCTGACAACCAGTGCGCTGCGGAGTCGAGTGCCGGCCAGTACGGCGGCCGACTCCGCAGCGCGCTGTCAACGGCTCCTCTTTCGGCGGCTGTTGACAGCGCAGTGACGATGGACATCGGGAGGTGGCGGAAGCCGTGAGCGAGCGCAGCGAGCGAACCATGAAGAGGTGCGTGCCCCGCTCAGCGGCTGCCGAGCGCAGCGAGGTGGGCGCATGAGTGGCAAGGACTACGTGGAGAAGGACTACTACAAGGTCCTCGGCGTGCCCAAGGACGCCACCGCCACCGAGATCAAGAAGACCTACCGGAAACTGGCGCGCGAGTTCCACCCCGACGCGAACACGGGCGACGCCAAGGCCGAGGAACGCTTCAAGGACATCTCCGAGGCGTACGACGTCCTCTCCGACGAGAAGCGCCGCAAGGAGTACGACGAGGCGCGCAGCCTCTTCGCCAACGGCGGCTTCCGCACCGGCGGCCCCGGCACCGGCAGCTACAGCTTCGACTTCGGCGACCTCTTCAGCGGCGGCCAGGGCGGCGGTGGCGGCGGCGGGCTCGGCGACGTCTTCGGCGGCCTCTTCAACCGCGGCGGCCCCCGGCAGGCCCAGCCCCGGCGCGGAGCCGACGTCGAGACCGAGGTGACGCTCTCCTTCGAGGAGGCCGTGGACGGCGCCACCGTCCCCCTGCGGATGACCAGCCAGGCCCCCTGCCGCCTCTGCAACGGCACCGGCGCCAAGTCCGGCACCACCCCGCGGGTCTGCCCCACCTGCGTCGGCGCCGGCACCGTCAGCCGCGGTCAGGGTGCCTTCGCGCTCTCCGAGCCCTGCAAGGACTGCCGCGGCCGGGGCATGATCGTCGACGACCCGTGCCCCGACTGCCACGGCAGCGGCCGGGCCAGCTCCGCCCGCACCATGCAGGTCCGCATCCCCGCCGGCGTCCAGGCCGACCAGCGGATCCGGCTCAAGGGCAAGGGCGCCCAGGGCGAACGCGGCGGCCAGCCCGGCGACCTCTACGTCACCGTGCACGTCGACCCGCACCCGGTCTTCGGGCGCAAGGGCGACAACCTCACCGTCACCGTCCCGGTCACCTTCCCAGAGGCGACCCTCGGCGCCACCATCGAGGTGCCCACGCTCAACGGCCCCGCCGTCAAGCTCAAGCTGCCCCCGGGCAGCGCCAACGGCCTCACCATGCGCGCCCGCGGCAAGGGCGCCACCCGCAAGGACGGCACCCGCGGCGACCTCCTCGTCACCGTCGAGGTCGTGGTGCCCCAGCACGTCACCGGCGACGCGCTGAACGCCCTGGAGCAGTACCGCGAGGCCACCGCCTCCGACGACCCGCGAGCCGCCCTCTTCCGGGCGGCGAAGGGAGCGTGACGACCAGATGTCCCCGAACCCGATGAACCCGACCAACCCGATGGACGCCGGCGGCCCGATCGGCCCCGGGCTCGGCGAGGGCCTGCCCGGCAACGCCCCCCGCCGCTCCCGGCGCGCGGCCGCCCCGCCACAGTACGTACTCACCGAGGAAACCCCGGTGTACGTCATCTCGGTCGCCGCCGAACTCTCCGGCCTCCACCCGCAGACCCTGCGCCAGTACGACCGCCTCGGCCTGGTCAGCCCCGACCGCACCGCCGGCCGCGGCCGCCGCTACTCCGCCCGCGACATCCAGCAACTGCGCGAGGTCCAGCGGCTCTCCCAGGACGAGGGCATCAACCTGGCCGGCATCAAGCGGATCATCGAGCTGGAGAACCAGGTCGCCGCCCTCCAGGCCCGCATCACCGAACTGGCCGACTCCCTCGACAGCGCCGCCGCCGCCCTCCAGCAGCGCGAGGCCGCCGTCCACGCCTCCTACCGCCGCGACTTGGTGCCCTACCAGCCCCCCACCCCCCAGTCCAGCGCCCTCGTCGTCTGGCGCCCCAAGCGCTGACCCGAGGCACTGCCCGCCCCGCCAGCCGCCGGCTCCCTCCTGTTCGGGGGGTGCCGGCGGCTGGCGTGTGGTGAGAGAGTGCGTCACATTCCCTCTCCAGAGGACTCGGCGGATCTGGCATGCTGAAACGCCATCCAGCAGCAGCGCTGACGGGACACAGGTATCACGGTAACGGCAAGGAGTCGCGGATGAGTGAACGAGAACAGCCCGTTGCCGCCGGCTCGACGGTCCTGTCGGCCGAGGCAAGAGAGCTATATCTCACCGTCATCCGAGGAGACGGAAATCTGCCGACTGGGCCAAATGCCGCGCAGAATGATTCTGCGCGAGAAGAGCTGGTGAAGATTGGCCTCCTCGTGCCCGACAGTGATGACCCGACTACCTTCATAGCCGCCGACCCGACCCAGCTTTCGACAAGCCTCAGCAATTCATGGCAGCGTCAAGCGCTGGATCTCTTGTCCCGCGCCGTCTCCCTCCCTTCCGAACTGCAGGAGCTGGCACGGGAATTCCATGCCCCGAAGCAGCCGGGAGGCTCAATCGAGCACGTGCAGGGAAAGGCCCTTATTCGCCAGCGGGTGCAGCACTTCAGAGATTCCGGTATGGAGGAAGCTCTGGCGCTTCAACCCGGCGGCCCCCGCCTTCCGGAGATCCTCTCAGGAATGATCGAGCAGGACCTGGAAACGCTGCGCAGCGGTACGAAGATGCGGACGATCTACCATGCCAGCACCCGCTACCACCAGCCGACCAGGGATTACGTGGCCACACTCGCCCGCGCCGGCGGCCAGTACCGGACCCTGGACGAGCCCTATACGCGGCTCCTGGTGATGGATCGACGCGTGGCCGTCATCCCGATCGTCGATGACATGAGCCTCGCGGCCTTCATATATGACCCTGCAGTCATCGACTACCTCGTCGAGGAAGTGTTCGAGCGATGCTGGAGCCGTGCACTGGAGTTCGATGGAGCCCGTACGGTTCCCCAGCAGGTGGTGTCCCGTCTGCGTCAAACAATCATCGACCAGATGCTTGAGGGGACCAATCACCGCGTCATCGCACGACGCCTGGGCATAAGCGAGCGAACGCTGGCGCGGCATATCGCCGAAATGCGGGACGACTACAAAGTCGACTCGCTATTCCAGCTTGGATACGTTCTCGGCCGAAAAACTCAGGAGTCTGCCGACTGACGCCTCCGCCGACCCCGGACCGCCGGTCAGCGAATACTTCGCGGTCCTGACAAACCGCCAGGCGCTCGCCCTGACCGGACTCACTGCCAGGAGAGGTCGTCCGCGACAGTCACGGCAGCCTTAACGGTGGTCACATCGTGAGAGCAGGCAGCATTCGCGAGAGAACCGACGCCAAGCACAGCCGCGGCAATGGCAAAGCAAAGCATAACTTTACGGACAAATCGGCGCATGTCAGTCACGCCCCCACTCTCTCTCGAGAATCGCCACTAGAACCGCCAAGCAGGATAACGGCTCACATAGTGCCGCACGAGAGGGGGGCTGTCACCCGCCCCGCCTGTGGAGTGTGCGTCATCTCCCTGCCAGGCATACAGATGACACAGGCCAACCCTGGACGTGATGCCGCCCCCCGATGGACGATCAGTTCGCTCCCGATGGTCCGGCAAGGACCACACCTTGCCAATGTACCGTCAAATGCTAAGTCGTTCACCGTTCACCAGCGCACCACTCCAAAGAGCAGCCCACATCCAACGCATAGCCGACGCTCTCTCCCCTGGTCGGCCTTCCCCCGGAGTCGACATGACCGAGCCCTACCTGCGTCAGCACGACAGCCAGGCCCCTGAGGGTCGGCGTGCACGTGTGTTCCTGGCCGCGCCGCTGATGCGGCTGACCGGTCCCGCAGACAGTGTGGTGACGCTCGCCAGCCGGACGCGGCTGACGACGCTCCGCACCACCCTCCTCCGCAGCGGTGCCGCCGTGTACAGCGCGCACCACAGCGACGCCTGGACCGTCTCCGGCCGGGCCCCTGAGCCCCGGGTGCCGTCCGACTTCCGGGCGCTGCAGTCCGCGGACCTGGTGTTCGCCTACGTCGGAGCCCCGCTCTCGGCCGGAGTGAGCCTCGAACTCGGTTGGGCGTCGGCCCTGCGCAAGCCGATCGTCCTGCTCGTCGACGAGGCCATCACCCACAACCCGCTGATCGCCACCATCGAGCAGGTCGCCCCCGTCCTGCCGCTGGTCTTCGACGACACCTGGTCGCAGGAAGCCCTCCACCACACCGTGGAGACCGCCCTGGACTGGGCCGGCATGGCGCTCTCCCTCCGCGAGGGCTTCTGGACCGCCCCCGGCGACCGCTTCAACGTCCCCCGACAGCAGACCGCCGTCCCCGGCTACTGGCCGACCGGCGCCGCCACCGGCTGAGCAGAACTCACCCACCGGACCCGCCCGCCCGGGCTCCCCTCATCTGCCAACCGAGCTGGAAGAGCGTCTCGGCGTCGTACAGCTCACGCAGCCGGGCGATGTGGCTGGCGACCGTACGCTCGCTCAGGCCCAGGCGGCTCGCGACGGAGCGCTGGGTGAGGCCCTGGGCGAGCAGGCGGCCGACCTGCTCGTGGACGGGATAGGCGGAGGAACCAGCCGCCACTGCTGCCCAGTTGACGCCCTCGGCCTGCTGCCAGAGCGTCTCGAAGGTGTCGACCACGAAGGCGACCATCGCCGGATCGTCGACCACGGCGGCGCTGCTGTAGTCCGAGGCGGCGGGGATGAGGGCCACGGAGCATTCGAAGACCAGGAATCGCTTGAACGGGACGCCCAGGACGCGGGTGGTGGCGCCGAGCTGGGCCACCTGAGCGGCGAACCGGACGGTCGCCGGATCGTACTTGGCGGAGAGTTCGTAGAGGGAACCGCACGGTGCCGCCGCGTTCGTGGAAGCGTCGGGCGCGCTCCAGCGAGTCCGGCAGTTCGACGGCAGGGCGGGGGCCGCCGGGCTGGGCGGCCATGCTCTCTCTCGGAAACTCCTGGCTCAACTGCTCGACCGTGTGCCGGATCTCCTCCTTGCCGGTGACGTATCGCAGCCCTCTCGACTCGCTCTGCCGTTTCGGACTGGCGTCGTACGCCCGGATCAGTTCGCCCATTGTTTCGGGAAGCTGCTCGGCGTCCGCGAGCAGGCGGGCGCTCTGCAGACGGATCTCGGTGCCGATTCGCTCGATGGCCCCACGCGGGTCGACAGCGCTGTACGCAGCGTCCTGCAACTGCGGCACCACCAGCCCGAGTTCCAACAGCCGTCCGAGCGCCGCCCGATCCGTCGGGCCGACCTCGGCGGATCGGATGCGGCCGCCCTCGCGGAGGATGGCGAGGTAGAGGGCGCGGGCGGCGGGGTCGGGGAGGGCGGCCGCGAGGAGGGCGGAGGGGTCAGCCATGGCGTTCTCCGTTCAGGTGCCAGCCGAGGTGGAAGAGGGTCTGGGCGCCGTAGCGGTCGCGCAGGCGGGAGATGTGGCCGGCGACGGTGCGTTCGCTGAGGCCGAGGCGGGTGGCGACGGCGCGTTGGGTGAGGCCGCGGGCGAGCAGACGGCCGATGCGGACCGTGGTGGGGTGGGGGCGTTGAGGTGGCGCTCGGCGGGGCGATGGCCGGGTTGGGCTGCGACGGTGGGGCGCTCGGCGGGGGCGAGGTCTTCGGGGCGCAGTCGCCCGCCGCCGCGGATGGCGAGGTAGCGGGCGCGTTCGGCGGGGCCGGGCTCATCGGTCATCGCGGGCGCCTCGCATCAGCCAGCCGAGCTGGAAGAGGGTCTGGGCGCCGTAGCGGTCGCGCAGGCGGGAGATGTGGCCGGCGACGGTGCGTTCGCTGAGGCCGAGGCGGGTGGCGACGGCGCGTTGGGTGAGGCCGCGGGCGAGCAGGCGGCCGATCCGGTCGGGGATGGTGCGGGCGGGCCCGCGGCCGAGGGCGGAGGCTGCTTCGGCGGTGTCGGCGCGGGTCCAGTCGCGTTCGAAGCCGCCGATCAGGAAGGTGAGGGCGGCCGGGTCGCTGATGAAGGCGGCGGCGCTGTTGTCGTCGTTGGCGGAGATGACGGCGACGCTGCGGTCGAAGACGATCAGGCGCTGGAAGGGCTCGTCGAGGATCCGGATCTGCGAGCCGTGCCGGGTGACCTCCTCGGCGTAGGCGATCGCGGGCGGGTCGGCGAGCGCGACGGGCTGGTAGATGGTGCGCAGCGAGCAGCCGCGCTGGAGGAGCCGGATGTCCTGGGCGAGGGCGACCTGCAGGGCGTCGGCGGGGCGTTGGCCGGGCTGCGCGGTGAGGACCTCGGAGCGGCAGTCGGAGACCAGCTGGGAGATCCGTTGGCGGATGTGGACGTGGCCCTCGACGTGGACGGCGCCGCCGGAGCCGCCGGACGGGCGGGGCATCGCGTCGTAGGCGCGGGTGAGGCCGTCCAGGGCGCCGGGGAGGTTCTCGGCGCGGACCAGCAGCCGGGTGGCCTCGCTGCGGAGTTCCGCACCGAGGCGGTCGCTGACGGAGCGTGGGCTGACGGCGGTGTAGCAGCGGTCCATCCGGTTGACCATGATCAGGCCGATGTCGAGGAGTTGCCGGAGTGCGGCGCCGTCGTCGTCGGTGATGTCGGCGAACGGGATGCGGCCGCCTTCGGCGATGATCGCCAGGTACAACTGCCGGGCGGCCTCGTCGGGTTCACCGTTCTCGGGCACCTGGTGCGGCGTGACCGCCGGTTCCGCCGTCACGTCGCACTCTCCCTGCCGGACGCCTCTCCCCTGTTGCCCCCGAGCCGTACGCGCGGTCCCCGGTGGCCGGGGGCGTCCACGGTACCGGTCGGACGGTGGACCCCCGGGTCCGGGTGCCGTCGCACACCGGGATCCCGGGGGTCCCCATCAGTACGCCAGGACCTGGGCGCTTCCGTCGAGGCGGAGCAGCAACGCCTCGCCGGCTCCGGCTCCGGGGGCCATCACCACACATGGACCCCGGCCGGGGCTCTTCCCCCCCGTTCCACGGCTGCGGGATGTTGCACCCGTGGTCAGTCTGAAGAGCAAGTCGCCACCATCGGGCTGCGGTGCCCGGACGACCTGGCGTGCCTCCACCCTCACAGCGTGACGGCCGGTGAACAAGTGCCGTCCGAGTGCAGGTTCGCGCAATTGCAGTTTTCTGCATCCCGGCGAGGGTGCCGGGTCTCGGACGGCAGGTCGGATTCCGGTAAAGGCCGAGGCCAGCGGGGGGTGGCATCGGCGGCTGGCGGCTGGCTGTACACCGTCGTCCTGCACCTGCGCGTTCCTGCAACGGCGGCGCGCTCCTGACGGCGGGTGCCGACGGGGGGCATCCGACAGGAGCCCGGCCCCGCTCCCCCGCAGCTCAGCGCGCCAGCAGCCGCCCGCGCAGCAGCCCCGCGACCGTGCCGCCCGCCGCCAGCAGCCAGGCGGCGCCCAGCAGCAGGTAGAGGACGGCGGCCAGCCCGGTGAAGCCGCCGAAGCGGGTGTGCCCGGCGAGTGCGGAGGCACCGGTGACGCAGGTGCCGACCGGGAAGGTGAACGCCCACCAGGTCATCGCGAACGGCATCCCGGCCCGCCGGGCGCGCAGGTTGGCGGTGAGCGCGACGGCCAGCCAGAGCATCGCGACCCCGATCACCGCGACGCCGTACAGCTCGGCCAGCGGCAGCATGACGGGCGCCAGCGCGGGCAGCACCGGGCGGGCCGCGTCGGCGAGCTGGTGGATCGCGGTGACGGACTGGCCGAGCGGGCCGAGCACCAGGAACAGTGCGGGGGTGAGCGCCAGGGCGGGCACCTTGCTGTGGAACAGTCCGGTGAACACCACCGGCAGCAGCACCAGGGTGGCCAGCAGGCCGACCCCGAACAGCGCCCAGCAGCCGTACAGCATGGCCTGCTGCGGCAGGCCGGCGGGCAGGTGCGGGACGAGCGCCGGGCCGCAGGCGGAGGCGACCAGCGGGGCGACGACCGGCAGCAGCCAGGTCGGGTTGGCCTCCAGGGCGGAGACCGGGTGCCGGGTGATCATCAGGTACGGGATGCCGGCCGCGACGGCCAGCCCGTAGAGGGTGCCGACGCCCCACAGCACCGCGTCCAGGGCGACGGCCGGACCGGTGCCGATGACCCGTGAGCCGAGCAGCAGGGTGCCGAGCCCGACCGCGAGCAGCGCCATCGGCGGGCAGCCGTAGAAGACGGCGGTGGCCGGGTTGTCCAGCAGCTGGGTGCGGGCCGCCTCGCGGTGCCGGGTGAGGTGCACCAGCCGGGCCGCGGCCAGCACCAGCAGGGCTGCCGCGCCGAGGCCCCACATCGCCTCGCCGAAGCCGATCAGCCCGGGCACCCGGACCGGCAGCGCGGCGGCACCGTTGGCCACGATCGCGGTGCCCATCACGGCGGCGTACCAGTTGGGGCCCAGCTGGGCGAGGTCGAGGCGGGAGAGCGGGGAGCCGACGGCGGAGGCCGCAGGGAGGGCGGCGGAGCCGACAGCACCCGCGGCGACGGCGGGGACGGTGGCGGCAGCGGGGCTGGTGGCGGCAGCGGGGCTGGTGAGCGGGCGGACATCGGCCGAGGTGGACATGGTTCCACCGTCGCCCGGCGGCCCGGTGACCGGTAGCGCCGCGGGTTCTATGAGGGCATAGCCTGAACCTATGGCTCTCTCCCCGCACGTCCCCGAACTGGGCGCCCTGGAACTGCTGCTCGCGGTGGCCCGGCTGGGCAGCGTCGGCCGGGCGGCGGCCGAGGTGGGCGTCAGCCAGCCGACGGCGAGCGCCCGGATCAAGGGCATGGAGCGGCAGATCGGCGTCCCCCTGCTGGAGCGCTCGCCCCGGGGCAGCCGGCCGACCGAGGCCGGCCGGCTGGTGGTCGAGTGGGCCCGGCAGGTGGTGGAGGCCGCGCAGGCGCTGGACGCCGGGATCGACGCGCTGCGCGAGCGGCGGGACGCCAAGCTGCGGGTGGTGGCCAGCCTGACGGTCGCCGAGTACCTGATGCCGGGCTGGCTGCTGGCGCTGGCCGAGGCCAGTCCGGGGACGGCGGTGACGCTGCGGACGGCGAACTCGGCGGAGGTGGCCGGCCACGTGCTGGCCGGGGACGCCGACCTCGGCTTCGTCGAGGGCCCGACCACCCCGCCCGGTCTGGCCGGCGCGGTGGTGGCGGCGGACCGACTGGTGGTCGTGGTCGCGCCCGGCCACCGGTGGGCGCGCCGCCGCGCCCCGCTGACCGGGACGGAGCTGGCGTCCACCCCGCTGGTGCTGCGCGAGCCCGGCTCGGGCACCCGGGAGGTGCTGGAGATGGCGCTGACTCCGTACGGGGGCGCGGTGCCGCCCCGGATGGAGCTGGCCTCGTCCACCGCGCTGAAGGCGGCGGCGATGACCGGGGCGGGGCCGGTCTGCCTGAGCGAGCTGGCGGTGGTGGAGGAACTCGCCACCCGGCGGCTGGTCGAGGTGCCGCTGGCGGAGGAGCTGGATCTGCGGCGGCCGCTGCGCGCGGTGTGGCCGGCCGGGCAGCGGCCGGGCGGGCCGGCCCGGGAGCTGCTGGGGCTGACCCGCAGGAGCTCGGGCCGGCCGCCGAGGCGGAAGGGCTGAGGCCCGCCGGGACGGGGGACTCCCGGCCAACCGGCCGGAAGGCTCCCGAAAAAAACTTGAGTGGAATACACTCAACTTAGTGCATGCTGTACGCAGCAGCAGTGAAGGACGACGAGGGAGGATCCCCCACCAGTGGACGCGAGCAAGTTCACCACCAAGACGCAGGACGCCCTGTCCGCCGCGATCCGGCAGGCGGGCGCGGCCGGCAACCCGGACGTCAAGCCGGTGCACATCCTGATCGCTCTGCTGGAGCAGCCCGAGGGCATCGCCCGGCCCCTGCTGGAGGCGGTCGGGGCGAACGTCCCCCGGATCGACGCCGAGGCGCGCCGCCTGCTGACGGCGCTGCCCAGCGCGATGGGCTCGACGGTCGCCGCCCCGCAGCTGGCCCGGGACACCCTCGCCGTGCTCACCGAGGCCGGCAAGCGCGCGGACGACCTGGACGACCAGTACGTCTCCACCGAGCACCTGATGGTCGGCCTGGCCGCCGAGGGCGGGGCCGTCGCCGAGCTCCTGGTGCAGCACGGCGCGACGCCCAAGGCACTGCTGGCCGCCTTCAAGGACGTCCGGGGCACCGGCCGGGTCACCTCGCCCGATCCGGAGGGCACCTACAAGGCCCTGGAGAAGTTCGGCACCGACCTCACCCAGGCCGCCCGGGACGGCAAGCTCGACCCGGTGATCGGACGTGACCACGAGATCCGCCGGGTGGTCCAGGTGCTCTCCCGCCGGACGAAGAACAACCCGGTGCTGATCGGCGAACCCGGCGTCGGCAAGACGGCCGTGGTCGAGGGCCTGGCCCAGCGCATCGTGGCCGGCGACGTGCCGGAGTCGCTGCGCGGCAAGCGGCTGGTCGCACTGGACCTCGGCGCGATGGTCGCGGGCGCCAAGTTCCGCGGCGAGTTCGAGGAGCGGCTGAAGGCCGTCCTGAACGACATCAAGGCCTCCGACGGCCAGGTGGTCACCTTCATCGACGAGCTGCACACCATGGTCGGCGCGGGCGCCGGCGGCGACTCCGCGATGGACGCGGGCAACATGCTCAAGCCGATGCTGGCCCGCGGCGAGCTGCGGATGGTCGGTGCCACCACGCTGGACGAGTACCGCGAGCGGATCGAGAAGGACCCGGCCCTGGAGCGCCGCTTCCAGCAGGTACTGGTCGGCGAGCCCAGCGTGGAGGACTCGATCGCCATCCTGCGCGGCCTCAAGGGCCGGTACGAGGCGCACCACAAGGTGCAGATCTCGGACGCCGCCCTGGTCGCCGCGGCCACCCTGTCCAATCGCTACATCACCTCCCGCTTCCTGCCCGACAAGGCCATCGACCTGGTCGACGAGGCGGCCTCCCGGCTGCGGATGGAGATCGACTCATCCCCGGTCGAGATCGACGAACTCCAGCGCGCCGTCGACCGGTTGCGGATGGAGGAGCTGGCCCTGGAGAAGGAGTCGGACCCGGCCTCGGTCGACCGGCTGGCCCGGCTGCGCCGCGATCTGGCCGACAAGAACGAGCAGTTGAGCGTGCTGACGGCGCGCTGGGAACAGGAGAAGAAGAGCCTCAACCGGGTCGGCGAGCTCAAGGAGCGGCTGGACGACCTGCACGGCGCGCTCGAACGGGCCCAGCGCGACGGGGACTTCGAGCGGGCGTCCAAGCTGATGTACGCCGAGATCCCGGCCGCCGAGAAGGAGCTCAGCGAGGCCCAGGAGCGCGCCGCCACTGCGAACGACGAGCCCGGGTCCGCCTCCCCCTCGATGGTCAAGGAGGAGGTCGGTCCGGACGACGTGGCCGACGTGGTCGCCTCCTGGACGGGCATCCCGGCCGGCCGGCTGCTGGAGGGCGAGAGCGCCAAACTCCTGCGCATGGAGGAGGAGTTGGGCAAGCGCCTGATCGGCCAGGCGGAGGCCGTGCAGGCCGTCTCGGACGCCGTGCGCCGCACCCGTTCGGGCATCGCCGACCCGGACCGGCCGACCGGCTCCTTCCTCTTCCTCGGCCCGACGGGCGTCGGCAAGACCGAACTCGCCAAGGCCCTGGCCGACTTCCTGTTCGACGACGAGCGGGCGATGGTCCGGATCGACATGAGCGAGTACGGCGAGAAGCACTCGGTCTCCCGCCTGGTCGGCGCCCCGCCCGGGTACGTCGGCTACGAGGAGGGCGGCCAGCTCACCGAGGCGGTCCGCCGCCGCCCGTACAGCGTGGTGCTGCTGGACGAGGTCGAGAAGGCCCACCCGGAGGTCTTCGACGTGCTGCTCCAGGTGCTCGACGACGGCCGGCTCACCGACGGCCAGGGCCGCACGGTGGACTTCCGCAACGCGATCCTGATCCTCACCTCCAACCTCGGCAGCCAGTACCTGGTGGACCCGACCACCCCGGAGGAGCGGAAGAAGGCCCTGGTGCTGGACTCCGTCCGGGCCGCGTTCAAGCCGGAGTTCCTCAACCGGCTGGACGACATCGTGGTCTTCGACCCGCTGGGCACCGTCGAGCTCAGCCGCATCGTCGACCTGCAGGTGGCCCGCCTCGGCGAGCGGCTGCGCGAGCGGCGGCTCACCCTGGACGTCTCCCCGGCCGCCCGCGACTGGCTGGCGCTCACCGGCTACGACCCGGCGTACGGCGCCCGCCCGCTGCGCCGACTGGTGCAGTCCGCGATCGGCGACCAGCTGGCCCGGGCGATCCTGTCCGGCCAGGTGCACGACGGGGACACCGTCCTGGTCGAGCGGGACGACGAGGGCGACCACCTCATCGTCCGCGGCCGGGGCCCGCTGGAGAAGTAGCAGCCGCACCGTCGCACGGGCCGCTCCCTCGCACAGGCGAAGGGAGCGGCCCGTACCGCTTTCGCGGGACGGACGGCTTCCGTGTGGCGGACCGCTTCCGTGCGACGGACCGCTCTCGCGGGAGAGGCCGCTCCGGTGCGAGCGTCCGCTAGTCCGGCACTGCCCGCCGCTGCCGCCGCGAGCGGTCCCGCCACGCGCGCGCCAGCCGGTGCAGCTCGGCCCCCTGGGGCGCCGGCAGGTTCCACGTCTGGGTGAGCAGCCGCAGCGTGGACACCCGCGGGCAGCACACTCCCCGCTCCAGGTCGCGGATCGACCGCACGCTCAGCCCCGACGCCTCGCCCAACTGCTCCTGCGTCATCCCCCGGTCCAGTCGGATGTTCCGCAGCAGCGTCCCGAGCGAGGCGCCCTCCGCGGTCACCGTACGCTCCATCACTGCTCCCCCCTTCGGTTCGAACCACCTCAACTCGCCCGGTAAAAAAGAACTTTGCCTCCCGGTGAGTTCCGTCGCACGCTAACCGCATCCGGCCCGCACGGCAGGCGAAACCGTGCGCCGGGCACGTGACTTGGCTCACGCGAGCGCCGGGCGCGCGGCCGGGCGAGCGGTGAGCCGAGCGCCGGTCAGGCGTACGGGACGACGGGGTGGCGGAGGGGTGACGGCGGGCCGACGGCCGCCCGGACACCGTGGGTGACGAAGGCCCCCGCGCGCCCCGGCGGCGCCCCGGAACGAAGATCGACGCGCCCCTCGGCGCCCCTGTGAGCGGAGCCCCGAATGAGGCAGGATGGGAGGTGGAAAGGGCGGCCTCTCATTGCCGGCCACCACGTGCACTGAGGAAGAGGACCCCCATGAGCATCGACCCGTCGTCCATCCCCTCGTTCGGCGTGCCCCAGGGCGGCCAGCCCGGCGGCCAGGGCGGCCGGCCGGCCGGCCCTCCGCCGATCATCGTCCCGGACCAGGCCCTGGTCACCCAGCTGCTCGACCAGATGCAGCTCAAGCACGTCGTGGACGAGGAGGGCGACCTCACCGCCCCCTGGGAGGGCTTCCGCGTCTACTACATGTTCCGCGGCGAGCAGAAGGAGCTCTTCGCGGTGCGCGCCTTCTACGACCGCGCGTACCCGCTGGAGAAGAAGGGCGAGATCCTCGACCTGATCGACGAGTGGAACCGGGAGACCCTCTGGCCCAAGGTCTACACCCACACCCACGAGGACGGCGTGGTCCGCCTGATCGGCGAGGCCCAGATGATCGTCGGCACCGGCGTCAACCTGGACTACTTCGTCACCACCACGGCGAACTGGACCCAGGCCGCGGTCGGCTTCGAGCAGTGGATCGTCGAGCGCCTGGGCCTGCAGAACGAGATCGAGGGCGAGGGCGGCGAGGGCGAGGACGGCGAGGAGGCCTGATCCCGGCCCCCGGCACGCACCCCGCGGCCCGGCCCCCGGTACGTCCGGGCGGCCGGGCCGTCCTTGTCCCCGGCCCCCGGCACGCACCCCGCGGCCCGGCCCCCGGTACGTCCGGGCGGCCGGGCCGTCCTTGTCCCCGGCCCCCGGCTGCCCCAGGATGGCCCTGACGACGAGCCGTGAGGAGCCACCGATGGGTACCAGGCCGCTGCTGAACCGCCGACTGGCCGGGATGGGCACGACGATCTTCGCCGAGATGTCCGCCCTGGCCACGGCCACCGGCTCGATCAACCTCGGCCAGGGCTTCCCGGACACCGACGGCCCCGAGGAGGTCCGCGAGGCCGCCGTACGCGCCCTGCGCGAGGGCCGCGGCAACCAGTACCCGCCCGGCCCCGGCATCCCCGAACTGCGGCACGCCATCGCCGAGCACCAGCAGCGCTTCCACGGCCTGACCTACGACCCGGACACCGAGGTCCTGGTCACCGCCGGCGCCACCGAGGCCATCGCCGCCGCCCTGCTCGCCCTGCTGGAGCCCGGCGACGAGGTGATCGCCCTGGAGCCCTTCTACGACTCCTACGCCGCCTGCATCGCCATGGCCGGCGCCACCCGCCGCCCGCTCACCCTCCGGGCCCCGCACTTCCGCCCCGACCTGGACGAGCTGCGCGCCCTGATCACACCGCGCACCCGGTTGCTGCTGATCAACACCCCGCACAACCCCACCGGTACCGTCCTCGCCCCCGAGGAACTGGCCGCGATCGCCGCCCTCGCCGTCGAGCACGACCTGCTGGTGATCACCGACGAGGTCTACGAACACCTGGTCTTCGGCGCCACCCACCACCCGCTCGCCGCCCTCCCCGGCATGCGCGAGCGCACCGTCACCATCTCCTCCGCCGGCAAGACCTTCTCCTTCACCGGCTGGAAGGTCGGCTGGGTCACCGCGAGCCCCGCGCTGGTCTCCGCCGTCCGCACCGCCAAGCAGTACCTGACCTACGTCAGCGCCGGGCCCTTCCAGTACGCCGTCGCCGAAGCCCTCCGACTGCCCGACGACTACTTCCGCACCCTGCGCACCGACCTGCTCCGCAAGCGCGACCTGCTGCTCGACGGGCTCACCGCGGCCGGGTTCCGCGCCTTCACCCCCGAGGGCACCTACTTCATCACCACCGACATCACCCCGCTCGGCGAGAAGGACGGCATCGACTTCTGCCGCTCCCTGCCGGAACGCTGCGGCGTGGTCGCCATCCCCAACGCCGTCTTCTACGACAACACCGACGCGGGCCGCAGCCTCGTCCGCTTCACCTTCTGCAAGAAGGACGAGGTGCTGACCGAAGCGGTTACCCGCCTCCAACGGCTCTGAGGGGCGACCGCTGCGGCAAGTGCCTTACAAGCGACCGCACTTGGCGGTGCGGCCGCCTTCCGCGGGGCCGCGCTAGCCCAGCCGGGGCGGGTTTGTGCAGAGGGGCCGGGGGCTTCTGGAGCGGGTTGCGCGTCTACGGCGCTGGCGGAGGTTTCGCGCGCCCCCTCGAACGGGGGGGTCATGGTTCCGACGCCAGTTCTGATCAATGCTCAACTCCCATGAGTGACATGCTTCTTTACTGCCAGTGAGGCAAATTCGGCGACCCGTCGGGCACGTCCGGCCGTCCTCCACGCCTGCGCGTGGCGGGCTGCGGCGCGTGGAGCGCGCGAAGAGTGCACAACCAGCGCGCACGGCGCACAGGCCGGTGACAGGGGCGCGCGCTGTGCAAAGTCGCACACCGGGTCGATCAGAGCCGGGAAGCAGGGGTGCTCGAAACGGTGAATGCTTCACAAAGTTGGGTAAATCCCCGACGGGCCCGGCGTATTCATGCTTCTCTGCTGCTGAATCTCCAGCCGGAATCCTTCCTTCCACGGTCGGCCGCGCCCAGGGCCGCACAGCCACGAACAGCCTCGCCATCGCCTAGGCCTACTCGCTGCTGCTCGGCGGGCGCGCACGGAGCTGAAACGCGGAGCCGAGCATGCTCACCACACTGCAGACCTCCTACACGGACACCCGCGCCGGTGACCTGGCCTGGTGCCTCGGCGGCGACCCGCTGCCCGCTCTCGCCGTCCGCGACCTGAGACTCGACGGCGGCCGCCCCGGCGCCTCCGGCACCCTCCAGCTGCGGCTGCTGGGCGCCTCGCACCAGGTGGTGATCTCGGCCGGCCCCGGCGACTGCCTGGAGACCGTCGCCTGCCTGCCCGGCCGCCGCACCCCGCTGCCCGCCCGGGTGGCCAAACAGGTCGGCGGCTGGGAGTACGAGTTCGCCGCCCGGATCGAGGCGCTGCCGCCGCACGACTTCGCGGCCCGCGCCCAGGAGCTGCTGGCCCTGGTCGAGGGCCATCCGCGCGGCCTCGCCGGGGTCTTCCCGGGCGACCCGAGCGCCTTCACCGCACTCGTCACCCAGGGCGGCCCTGACCGGCTGCTCTGGCGGACCTGGCACGCCTACCCGCAGGAGGGGCAGCTGGTCTGCACCCGATCCTCGCTGGTGGTGTCGGGGCCATGAGGGCCGACGAGCTGGGCGGGACCGTCTGCCCGGCCATACGCTACCCAGCACAAGCCGATGAATCGCACGCAGGAACGATTCGTCAATCGGACGGCACTCACTGTCCGTCGGATGGGCGCAGCTATCCGTCCCGCACGTCCCCTAGCGTTTGTTCGTGATCAACCATCCGGCCGGTCCGCCCGCACACCCGCAAGTGGACCTCGACGACGGCACCCCACCCCTGCCCGGGCGAAGCCTCATCCCCCTGCCCGCCCGCCGTCGCTCCCGGCTGCGCTCCCGCCCCCGGCTCGCCCGGCTCGCCGTCCTGCTGGCCGCGTTCGTCTGCGCGGCCTGCGGACTCGTCTACGAGCTCGAACTCGTGGCGCTCGGCGACTACCTCCTCGGGGACACGGTCACCCAAACGTCCGTCGTACTGTCCGTCATGGTGTTCGCGATGGGCCTCGGCTCACTGCTCGCCAAGCGGCTCACCCGCCGCCCCGCGACCGCCTTCGCCCTGGTCGAATGCGCCCTCGCGCTCACCGGCGGGCTCTCCGTCCTCGCCCTCTACTCCTGCTGGGCCTGGATCGGCCGCTACCAGGCCGCGATGGTCGGCCTCACCTGCCTCATCGGCATCCTCATCGGCGCCGAGATCCCGCTGCTGATGACCCTCATCCAACGGATCCGACGCGAGGACGCCGGACGCGCGGTCGCCGACCTGTTCGCCGCCGACTACGTGGGCGCGCTGATCGGCGGCCTCGCCTTCCCCTTCCTGATGCTCCCCCGGCTCGGCCCCGGCGACGGCGCGCTGCTCACCGGCGCGGTCAACGCCGTCGCCGGGGCCGCCGTGGTGCTCTGGCTCTTCCGCGAGGAACCCGCCCCCCGGATACGACGGCTGCTCTGGGGCGGCTGCACCCTCGTCCTCGCCGTGCTCGCGGCCGCCGCCGTGGGCTCCGACCGCATCGAACACGCCGCCCGGCACGCCCTCTACGGCGACCAGGTCCGCTACGCCACCCGCAGCCGGTACCAGGAGATCGTGCTCACCGGCCCCGCCGACGGCCCGCTCCGGCTCTACCTCGACGGACGGCTCGCGGTCTGCGGGCCCGACGAGTACCGGGGCAGCGAGGCGCTCGTCCACCCCGCCCTGGCCGCCGGGCCCGACTCCCGGGTCCTGCTGCTCGGCGGCGGCGACGGCCTCGCCCTGCGGGAGGTACTGCGGCACCGCGGCGTCCGCTCCGTCCGGCTGGTCGACGCCGACCCGGCCCTCCCCCGGCTCGCCGGCACCGACCCCGGGCTCGCCACCCTCAACGGCCACTCCCTGGACGACCCCCGGGTCCGCACCACCGCCGCCGACCCGATGGCCTGGCTGCGCGGCGCGCCCGCCGAGGAGTACGACGTGGTGCTCGCCGACCTGCCCGCGCCCTCCGACGGCGGGCCGGTCAAGTTCCACTCCGAGGAGTTCTACGGCCTCGCCGCCCGGCTGCTCGCCCCCGACGGCCGGATCGCCGTCCGCGGCGGAGAAGGCGGGAGCGGGGGTGCGGACGGGGACGCGGGCGGAAGCGGCCTGTGGCAGATCGAGGCGGGGCTGCGGGCCGCCGGACTGCGGACCACCCCGTACGCCGTCCAGGGCAGCGCGAGGGCAACCTGCCGCCCGGGCCCGCCGGACGCCACCCAGGACTTCCTGCTCGCCGCCGCCACCCCGCCCCCGCTCGCCCTCGCCGACGACGCCCCACCGCCACGCGCCCTCACCCCGGACACCCTCCGCAGCTCCACCACCCGCCTCACCACCCTCCGCCCGCCCCGCCCCCCGGCCCCGCTCACGCTCCTCGGGCCCCGCTGACGGGAGGAGGCGGGGGTGAAGGGGGCCGCCCCGACGGGAGGAGGCGGCAAGCAGGGAGCGAAGGCGGGGAGAAGACCACCCGGACGGGACGGCCCGGCGAGCAGTAGGCCAGGAGGAAGGCCACCCCGGCAGCGCGGTTCGGCGGGCGGAAGCGCCGGGAAGCGGGCCGCGCCGACGGAGAAGGGCGGCGGGCGGAGGCCGAGGGGGATGAGGGCCACGGTGGCGAGCCGGGCGGAGGGTGGTGAGGCGGGTGGTGACGGAAAGTCGGGCGGTGGTGGGTAGGGACCGGGCGGGGCCCAGTCGGTAGGCTCCGTGGCATGGAGCATGAGGTTGTCGTCCCGATGTCCGCAGAGCTGGTGCGGCAGGCCTTGCAGGATCCGGCGCTGCTGGCGCGGAGCGTGCCCGGGCTGAGCACCGAGCCGGCCGCGGTCGGGGCCGGGCCGGCCGAGGAGATCGGCGGGCGACTGAAGCTGCGGATCGGCGGCTCCACGATCACCTTCAAGGGCGTGCTGTCGCTGATCGAGGGCCGCAACGGGGTGCTCACCGTGCTCGCCGAGGGTCAGGAGGCCCGGGGCAGCGGTGAGGCGACCGCCACCGTACGGGTGAGCGTCACGGACGGCACCGAGGACGGCACCGCGGCCGTTCGTTTCACGGGCGATCTGAGCGCCACCGGCCGGCTGGCCGAGTTCGACGCCGAGACCCTCGACGCCGCCGGTCGCCGTCTGCTGGACCGCTTCGCCACCGCGCTCACCTCCCCGGACGCCCCCGACGCCCTGGACGCCCCGGAGGAGGGCGACGAGGAACTCACGGACGGGACCGGCGACGAGGGCCCGGACGACGCCGCGGCCGAGACCGGCACCGACGCCGAGATCGTCTTCATCGAGGAGCTTCAGGACCAGCCCGGCGACGACCTGGACGACGACCTCTCCGACCTGATCGCCTTCTCCGACGCCGACGCCGAGCGCTTCGGCCTCCCCACCGGCTCGTCCGACGACGACGAGGACGAGGAGGACGACGTCGACGACCACGACGACTCGGCCGACGCCGCCGGGAACGCCGGTGACGGCCCCCAGGACGGGGTCGCCGAGGAACTCCCCGCCGAGCCGCTGTTCGCCTACGAGGACGAGCCGGAGCTCACCGGCCCGGTGCGCCGCAGCATCGTCGGCCGCTCGGCCGAGGAGGTGGACCACGCCCCGCCGCGCGGCCGCTACGCCCCGGCGCTGCCGGCCCGCAGCGCGCGGGCCCGGGCGGCGTCCCGCTGGGGCGGCGAGGCCGGCGGCATCGTGGTGCCGGGCACGGGCGGTCGCAGTGCGGTGCCGTGGGTGATCGGTGGCTCGGTGGCCCTGCTGGGCGGGGCCGTGGTGCTGGTCAGGGCGCTGCGCCGCCGCTAGGACGTGTCCGGCCGCGTGGGTGCGCTTCACGGGCTGCCGGGGCGCGGCCCCGGCGGCGCCCCGCAGGCGGGAGGCCGAGGGCGGGGCCTAGACTGAACGCTCATGAGCAACGACCGCGACGCCCTGCTGGCACAGATCAAGGACAAGGCCGTCGTGCACGGCAAGGTCACCCTTTCCTCCGGCAAGGAGGCCGACTACTACGTCGACCTTCGCCGGATCACGCTGGACGGCGAGGCTGCCCCGCTGGTCGGCCGGGTGATGCTGGACGCGACCTCGCACCTGGAGTACGACGCCGTCGGCGGTCTGACCCTGGGTGCCGACCCGGTGGCCACCTCGATGCTGCACGCCGCCGCCGCGCGCGGGCAGAAGCTGGACGCCTTCGTGGTCCGCAAGACCGGCAAGGCGCACGGTCTGCAGCGCCGGATCGAGGGCCCGGAGGTGAAGGGCCGCCGGGTGCTGGCGGTCGAGGACACCTCCACCACCGGTGGCTCGGTGCTGCAGGCCGTCGAGGCGCTGCGTGAGGCGGGCGCCGACGTCGTCGGGGTCGCGGTGATCGTCGAGCGCGGTGGCGCGGGCGCCGTCGAGGAGCAGGGCCTGCCGTACGTGACCGCGTACACCCTGGACGACCTGGGCCTCTGACCGTACGGCCCCGGCCGATACGGCTCCCCGGACAAGACGAAGGGCCGGGTCCTGTTTCACGTGAAACCACGCGGAACGGGACCCGGCCCTCGAAGCATCCGCAGCGAGGCCGTGAACGGGGACCTCAGCCGCGCCGGTGCCGCCCGCTGCCGCTGCCCTGCATGGCGTCCGCGGCGGGGACCTCGACGAGGCCGGCCTTCTTCTTGCGGCGCTCGCGCACGACCTCGACCAGGATCGGCGAGATCGACAGCAGCACGATCAGCAGCACCGCCGGGATCAGGTACTTGTCGATCACCGGGGCGAGCGCGTCGCCGAAGAAGTAGCCGATCAGCAGCATGGACTCGGTCCAGAGCACGCCGCCGACGACGTTCCACACGAAGAAGGTCCTGGCGGGCATCTCCAGGGTGCCGGCGACCGGGTTCAGGAAAGTGCGGATGATCGGCATGAAGCGGGCCAGCACCACGGCCTTGCCGGAGCCGAACTTGTTGAAGTACTCCTCCGCCTTGACCACGTATTCGCGGCGGAAGATCTTCGACTCGGGCTTGTCGAACATCTTCGGCCCGACCTTGGCCCCGATCAGGTGTCCCAGCTGGGCACCGGCGATCGCCGCGACGGGGCAGCCGGTGAGCAGGACGGCGATCGGCAGCTTGGCGCCGTCTCCGAGCACCGAGGAGGCGGCGTTCGAGGCGGCGACACCTCCGATGATCAGCAGCGAGTCGCCCGGGAAGAAGAAGCCGACCAGCAGGCCGGTCTCCGCGAAGATGATCGCGATCAGCCCTATGGCGCCGAGGGACGAGATCAGGGATTTGGCGTCGAGCAGGTTGACGGCCAGCTGGTTGTAGTCCACGGGCGCAGGATAGCGGGCGTACCTTTCCGATGACTTCCGGCCGAGCCCAGCGGGTCGGGTCCCGGTCCGCCGTCGACTTCCGGCCGAGCCTCCCCGGGCGACGTCCCGACTGGCGGGCTCCTGCTGACCTGCGGGCACGAGTCTGGGAAGATGGCCCAGGCGTCCGGTCCGCGGCGGCCCACCACCCTCATGGCCGTACCGCGGAGGTCGCCTCGAACCTTGGTGCCGGAGAGCCACACCGCAGCGCCGCGCGTCGGCGGGCCGGCACGGAGTCGTCACGAAGGCGTACACAGCGTCGGACAGCACCGTCCGTACGCCGCAACCCGACAGGAGCGGATCGCATGCCCATCGCAACTCCCGAGGTCTACAACGAGATGCTCGACCGGGCCAAGGCGGGCAAGTTCGCCTACCCGGCCATCAACGTCACCTCGTCGCAGACCCTGCACGCCGCGCTGCGCGGTTTCGCCGAGGCCGAGAGCGACGGCATCATCCAGATCTCGACCGGTGGCGCGGAGTTCCTGGGCGGCCAGCACAACAAGGACATGGTGACCGGCGCGGTCGCGCTCGCCGAGTTCGCCCACATCGTCGCCGCCAAGTACGACATCACCGTCGCGCTGCACACCGACCACTGCCCTAAGGACAAGCTGGACGGCTACGTGCGCCCGCTGCTGGCGATCTCCGCCGAGCGCGTGGCCAAGGGCGAGAACCCGCTGTTCCAGTCGCACATGTGGGACGGCTCGGCCGAGACCCTCGCCGACAACCTGTCCATCGCCCAGGAGCTGCTGGCCCAGGCCGCCGCCGCCAAGATCATCCTCGAGGTCGAGATCACCCCGACCGGTGGCGAGGAGGACGGCGTCTCGCACGAGATCAACGACGAGCTGTACACCACCGTCAACGACGCCGTGCGCACCGCCGAGGCCCTGGGCCTGGGCGAGAAGGGCCGCTACCTGCTGGCCGCCTCCTTCGGCAACGTGCACGGCGTGTACAAGCCGGGCAACGTCGTGCTGAAGCCGGAGCTGCTGCGCGAGCTGCAGGACGCGATCGGCAAGCAGTACGGCAAGACCGACCCGTTCGACTTCGTCTTCCACGGCGGCTCGGGCTCCACCGCCGAGGAGATCGCCACCGCGCTGGAGAACGGCGTCGTGAAGATGAACCTGGACACCGACACCCAGTACGCCTTCACCCGCCCGGTGGCCGGCCACATGTTCGCCAACTACGACGGCGTGCTGAAGGTCGACGGCGAGGTCGGCAAGAAGAACACCTACGACCCGCGCACCTGGGGCAAGCTGGCCGAGGCCGGCATGGCCGCCCGCGTGGTCGAGGCCGCCGAGCAGCTGCGTTCGGCCGGCAAGCGCCTGAAGTGAGCCCGCTGACGCGCGCGTGACGACGATCGCGCGTGACAACGGTCGTGCCCCCGGCGGTCTCCCGCCGGGGGCACGGTCATGTCCGGATGGTTCCCGGTCCGGACGGTTCGCGGTCCGGACGGTTCCGTGGTCCCTACTGCTTGAGCTCCGCGTACGCCTCCGCGCTGCTGTCCTGCAGGAACTGCCAGCAGCGCGCCTCCTCCTCCGTCTCCTTGATCGCGCCGGCCGCCCGGGCGAGCGCCGCGAGGCAGCGCAGGAAGCCGCGGTTGCCGCGGTGGTCCCACGGCACCGGCCCGTGGCCCTTCCAGCCGCTGCGCCGCAGCTGGTCGAGGCCGCGGTGGTAGCCGGTACGGGCGTAGGCGTAGGACTCGACGTAGCGGCCCGCCGCGTAGGCGTCGTCGGCGAGCATGGCCCAGGCGAGGCAGAAGGCCGGGAAGTCGGCGGCCACCTGGGTCGGTGAGGCCGACTCCTCCGCCAGCATCCGGTAGGGCTGCTCGTCCTCCGGCAGGAACGTCGGATCGGGGCCGTCGAGAAGATTCTTGTGAATCGCCATGCAGTGCAGTCTGCCACCCCGGGCCCGGGGTCAATCGCAGTGCGGTGATCGTCGCCCCTCGCGGGGTGCTCGGTGCCGGACGGTGACCGCGATCCTGCCGACCTGGGCCGTCGATCGGCTGAGGTCGTCCGGAGCTGCATACCAGGTATGTAGACATTCACCCGTTCGCATGCCAGGGTGTCGCTCGTGCCCGCAGCCAGATCCGCCCGCAGGCGAGCCGCTCCACCGGAGAACGCTCGCAGCGCCCGTCGCCGCCGCAGGTCACGTCGCCGGATCGGCCCTGGCATGCTCACGGCACTGGTTGCCTCCGTACTGCTGCTGGGCGTCGCCGCCTTCGCGCTGAACCGCCCCTCGGACGCCCCGGCCCCCGCCGCGACCGCCCAGGCCCGGGTCGCCCCGCCCGGCGAGCAGTCACCCGGCACGGCACCGGCGACGCCGACGCCCACCGGCACCCCCACCCCGACCGCGCCCCCGACGACGGCCCCCACGCCCACGCCCACCGCGCCCGATCCGGGCCCCACCAAGGGCTCCGGCACCTTCAGCACCGCCCCCGCCAGCGCCAAGGCCGTCGGCCGCGGCACCGTGCGCCGCTACCGGGTCGAGGTCGAGGACGGCATCGGCATCGACGCCGCCTCCGCCGCCGCGCAGATCCACGGCATCCTCGGCGACCGCCGCGGCTGGACCAACGACCACAAGAACGGCTTCCAGTTGGTGGCCGGCGGCTCGTACGACTTCACCGTCAAGATCGCCTCCCCGGCCACCGTGGACAAGATCTGCGGCGCCTCCGGGCTGGACACCCACGGCGAGGTCAACTGCAACGTCGGCAACCAGGTGCTCGTCAACTCCAAGCGCTGGAACACCGGTTCGCCGCAGTTCAGCGGCCCGATCGACGAGTACCGGGCACTGATCGTCAACCACGAGGTCGGCCACCGGATCGGCCACGGACACGAGACCTGCCCCGGCCCCGGCAAGCCCGCGCCCGCCATGATGCAGCAGATCTACGGCCTCAAGGGCTGCACGCCGAACGCCTGGCCGTACTCGGCGGACGGCACCTACCTGAGCGGCCCGGCCGTGCCGTAGCCGTGCCGCAGCCGTCCCGGAACGCAACGGAGTTGAGACCTGGTGCTGGTGCTCGACCAGAACACCACCGGCGGGCAGGCGGCCCAGGACCCGGCCCTGGCCGGCGAACCGCTGCGCAAGGCCGCCGAAGCCCTGGCCGGGCAGCTCAAGGGCTGGTCGGCCGGCTCACGGACGCCGCTAGCCCAGGACCGGCAGGTACTCCCCCAGGTCGCTGCGCTCCCCCGAGGCGGCCACCGCGTGGTCCGCCACCGCCGCCGCCCAGGGCACCCGGCCGGTGGCCAGCCGGATCCAGGTCAGCGGGTCGGTCTCGACCACGTTCGGCGGGGTGCCCCGGGTGTGCTTGGGCCCCGGGACGGCCTGGACGACCGCGTACGGCGGGATCCGCAGCTCGACCGCGCCGCCGGGCACCCGGTCGGCGAAGGCGTCGGCCAGCATCCGGGTGACGGCGGCGAGGGCCTGGCGGTCGTGCGGGAAGGCGTCCAGGCCCAGCGCGTCGGCCAGGTCGTCGGCGTGCACCACGGCCTCGACCAGCCTGGTCACCAGGTAGTCGGCCAGGAGCATCCGCCGACCGACCACGACGGCGGTCGGCTCCCGCTCCGCCCCGGCAGGCCGGTCGAGCACGGCCCGTACGGCGTCGAGCGACCGGTCGAACGCGGCGGCCACCTCCGCGGGCGGGCCGGCGAACCCGGTCGCCGCGTGCTCCGTCACCGCGCTGTCGACGGTCGCGGCCATCGTCCCGCTCAACTCCGCGTAGCCGGCCAGCGAGAGCACCGGCCCGTCCGGTGCCGGGGTGCCCACCGCGGCGGCCAGGTGGCCCAGCGCCAGGCTCAGGTGCGCCAGCAACTCCCGGACCCGCCAGGTGCCGAGCCGGGTCGGCCGCTCCAACTGGTCGGCCGTGAGGCCGTGGACGACGGCACGGAGCGACTCGCTCTGGGCGGCCAGCGCGGCGCGGACCTTCTGCGGCTGGTACGTACGGGACTTGGGAGGCATGGGGCCCAACATACGACGGGGGGCGGACGGTTCCAACGGAACCGTCCGCCCCCCGGAGCGGGCCGGTCAGGCCAGCAGGGCCTCGATGACGCCGGTGTGGGCGTCCTTCAGCTCGGCCAGCGAGACGGTGAACTGCCCCTGGACGTCCAGGGCGTCGCCGTCCACGACACCGATCCGGGTGGCCGGCAGGCCACGCGCGGTGCACATGTCGTTGAAGCGGAGCTCCTCGCTGCGCGGCACCGCCACGACGGCGCGGCCGGCCGACTCCGAGAACAGGAACACGAACGGGTCCGTGCCCTCGGGCACGACGATCCGCGCGCCGTGGCCGCCCTTGAGGCAGCTCTCCACGAGCGCCTGGCCGAGGCCGCCGTCGGACAGGTCGTGCGCGGCGTCGATCATGCCGTCGCGGGAGGCCGAGATGAGGATCTCGCCGAGCAGCCGCTCGCGCTCCAGGTCCACCTTGGGCGGCAGGCCGCCGAGGTGGTCGTGGACGACCTGCGACCAGGCCGAGCCGCCGAGCTCGTCCGCCGTGTCGCCGAGCAGGTAGAGCAGCTGCCCCTCCTCGGCGAAGGCGACCGGGGTGCGCCGGGTGACGTCGTCGATGACGCCGAGCACCGCGACCACCGGGGTCGGGTGGATGGCGACCTCGCCGGTCTGGTTGTAGAGCGAGACGTTGCCGCCGGTGACCGGGGTGCCGAGCACCAGGCAGGCGTCGGCCAGGCCGCGGGTCGCCTCGGCGAACTGCCACATCACGTCCGGGTCCTCGGGGGAGCCGAAGTTGAGGCAGTCGGAGACGGCGAGCGGCTTGGCGCCGCCGGCCGCGACGTTGCGGTACGCCTCGGCCAGGGCCAGCTGGGCGCCGGTGTACGGGTCCAGCTTGGCGTAGCGGCCGTTGCCGTCGGTGGCGACCGAGACGCCGAGGTTGGTCTCGTCGTCGATCCGGATCATGCCCGAGTCCTCGCCGTGCGAGAGCACGGTGTTGCCGAGCACGTAGCGGTCGTACTGGTCGGTGATCCAGGACTTGGAGGCCTGGTTCGGGTGGCTCGCGACCTTCAGCAGGTCGGCCTTGAGGCCCTCGCCGGTGGTCGGGCGGGCCAGCCGCTCGGCGGTGGGGGCGTCGGCCTGCAGCGCGTCCTGCCAGCTCGGGCGGGCGTATGGGCGCTGGTAGGTCGGGCCCTCGTGGGCGACGGTGCGCGGGGGCACGTCCACCACGAGCTCGCCGTGCCAGAAGATCTCCAGGCGCTCGCCGTCGGTGACCTCACCGATGACGTTGGCGATGACGTCCCACTTCTCGCAGATCTCCAGGAAGCGGGCGACCTTGTCGGGCTCGACGATCGCGCACATGCGCTCCTGCGACTCGCTCATGAGGATCTCCTCCGGCGAGAGCGTGTGGTCGCGCAGGTGCACCGTGTCGAGGTCGATCCGCATGCCGCCGGAGCCGGCCGAGGCCAGCTCGCTGGTGGCGCAGGACAGACCGGCGCCGCCGAGGTCCTGGATGCCCTTGACGAGCTTCTCCCGGAAGATCTCCAGGGTGCACTCGATCAGGAGCTTCTCCTGGAACGGGTCGCCGACCTGGACGGCCGGGCGCTTGGTCGGCTTGGTGTCGTCGAAGGTCTCGGAGGCCAGCACCGAGACTCCGCCGATGCCGTCGCCGCCGGTGCGGGCGCCGTACAGGATGACCTTGTTGCCGGCGCCGGAGGCCTGCGCGAGGTGGATGTCCTCGTGCTTCATGACCCCCACGCACAGCGCGTTGACCAGCGGGTTGCCCTGGTAGCAGGAGTCGAAGACGACCTCGCCGCCGATGTTCGGCAGGCCCAGGCAGTTGCCGTAGCCGCCGATGCCCGCGACGATGCCGGGCAGCACGCGCCGGGTGTCCGGGTGGTCGGCCGCACCGAAGCGCAGCGGGTCCATCACGGCGACCGGACGGGCGCCCATCGCCAGGATGTCGCGCACGATGCCGCCGATGCCGGTGGCCGCGCCCTGGTACGGCTCGATGTACGACGGGTGGTTGTGCGACTCGACCTTGAAGGTCACCGCGTAGCCCTGGCCGACGTCGACCACACCGGCGTTCTCGCCGATGCCGACGAGCATCGCGTCCGAATCGGGCTTCTTCTCGCCGAACTGCTTCAGGTGGACCTTGCTGCTCTTGTACGAACAGTGCTCGGACCACATGACCGAGTACATCGCGAGTTCGGCGCCGGTCGGGCGGCGGCCGAGAATCTCCCGGATGCGCGCGTACTCGTCCTCCTTGAGGCCGAGCTCGGCCCACGGCTGGGCGGCGTCCGGGGTCTGCTCGGCGTTCTTGACGGTGTCGAGGCTCATCAGGCGTTCACCAGCTGCTTCAGTACGGAAGTGAAGAAGCCCAGGCCCTCGGTGGTCGGACCGGTGAGCGGCTCCACGGCGTGCTCCGGGTGCGGCATCAGGCCGACGACATTGCCGGCGGCGTTGGTGATGCCGGCGATGTCGCGGTACGAACCGTTCGGGTTGCCGTACCCGTCAGCGGCGTTGCCGCCGGCCAGGTACCGGGCCACGACCCGGCCCTCCGCCTCCAGTTCGTCCAGGACGTGAGCGTCCGCGACGAAGCGGCCCTCGCCGTTCTTCAGCGGGACGACGATTTCCTGGCCCGCCGAGTAATCCCCGGTCCAGGCCGTCTCCGCGTTCTCGATGCGCAGCTTCTGGTCGCGGCAGACGAAGTGCAGCGAGTCGTTCCGGGTGAGCGCGCCGGGCAGCAGGTGGGATTCGCACAGCACCTGGAAGCCGTTGCAGATACCCAGGACCGGCATTCCGAGCTTGGCCTGCTCGATGACGGTCTCCATCACCGGCGAGAAGCGGGAGATCGCGCCGCAGCGCAGATAGTCGCCGTAACTGAATCCGCCGGGCAGGACGACGGCGTCGACCTGGTGGAGATCCTTGTCACGGTGCCAGAGGGCGACCGGCTCCGCGCCGGCCAGGCGGACCGCGCGCTGGGCGTCGCGGTCGTCGAGCGAGCCGGGGAAAGTGACGACGCCGATGCGGGTGGTCACTTCGCCGCCTCCTCGACGCGGACGGTGAAGTCCTCGATCACGGTGTTGGCGAGAAAGGTCTCGGCGGCTTCACGGATACGGGCGAGCGCGGCGTCGTCGACCGGGCCCTCCAGCTCCAGCTCGAAACGCTTGCCCTGGCGGACGTCGGCGATCCCGGTGAATCCGAGACGGGGCAGTGCACGCTGCACCGCCTGTCCCTGGGGGTCGAGGATCTCCGGCTTGAGCATGACGTCGACTACGACGCGTGCCACTGGCACTCCCGGTGGTGTCTTCGGTGAGGCGGGGGAACTCCAGACTACCGGCCGTTCGGGGGAGGATTGCTGGCCGGGGAGAGTGACGCGCGTAGACCCAGGACCCTTACGCCACAAGGGATCCAGCGCCCCCACCCCCCGCCCGGACCGGCCCGTTTCCGGGGATTCGCGGCCCCGAAGGGGAACCCCCGGAGAACACCCGAATACGGCACTTGGGGACAGAACCGCCCGTCCCGCGCATCGGTATCCGGCAGTCCCGCGAAGACTCGTGAATATCCGGAAAAGAATGCCGGACTCTTCGATTTCGACCCCCTTCGGGTGCAGAATAGGGCCACCTGTCGCGGCAAGTGCTGCGTATCCGGCGGGCCACCAGGCCTGCCCGTGTGCGCTTGCGCGAGTTGGTGCACATCAGGCCACGGGGCACACTCCGTGAACCGGCGGCCGAATTGCCCGAGAGGATTGACACCCATGGCTCAGCGTGTAGTTGTCACGCTCTCCGACGACCTGGACGGCGGCGCCGCCGCAGAAACCGTCCACTTCGGCGTCGACGGGAAGTCGTACGAGATCGACCTGTCCGTGGACAACGCGGAAAAGCTGCGGGAGGCCCTCGCCCCGTTCGTCGCGGCCGGCCGGCGCCAGAGCCGTACCGGAAAGTCCTTCCGCCGCACCGCGCTCACCCCGGACCCGGCCGCCGTGCGCGCCTGGGCCCTGTCGCGCGGCATGGAACTGCCGGCCCGCGGCCGGATCCCCAAGCACGTGTACGAGGCCTTCGCCGAGGCGAACTGACCCCGTCGGGGCCCCGCCCCCGGTCGCCCCGCCCGCCCGGACCGAAAGGGTGGGGCGACCACCCCGAACGATGCTGTAGAGTATTCCTCGTCGCCGCAACGGAGAGATCCGAAGAGGCGGCGGGTGCCCCACCAGGCACCATGCGGACGTGGCTCAGTTGGTAGAGCATCACCTTGCCAAGGTGAGGGTCGCGAGTTCGAATCTCGTCGTCCGCTCGCAGTGCGCGAGCACAGCACAACTCAATAGTTTGACCATGCGGACGTGGCTCAGTTGGTAGAGCATCACCTTGCCAAGGTGAGGGTCGCGAGTTCGAATCTCGTCGTCCGCTCCAGAGCGAAGGCCCCCTCGATCGAGGGGGCCTTCGACGTATTCCGGCTTCCCCCATTCCCCCTTCCCCCATGACATTTGTCATCGCCGACCCGTGGATCCGCACTGCCGACCCGTGACGGCGCGCACTGCCCCCGGGCCCGGGGCGGCGGAAGGCTGGGGGCATGGAAACGAGCAAGCCCGGCCGCCCCGGCGACAGCGTGATCGAGGTCACCGACCTGCACCGCCACTACGGCACCGGCGCCACCGAGTACCACGCCGTCCGCGGCGTCGACCTGACCGTCGGCCGCGGCGAGCTGTTCGCCCTGCTCGGCACCAACGGCGCCGGCAAGACCTCCACCCTGGAGGTCATCGAAGGACTGGCCGCACCCAGCGGCGGCACCGTCCGGGTGCTCGGCCACGACCCCTTCGAGGAGCGCGCCGCCGTCCGGCCGCGGATCGGCGTCATGCTCCAGGAGGGCGGCTTCCCCGGCGAGCTCACCGCCGCCGAGACCGGCCGCGCCTGGGCCGGGGTGACCAGCGGCGCCCGCCCGGTCGCGGAGGCCCTGGAGCTGGTCGGCCTCGGCCACCGGGCCGGCGTCCGGGTCAAGCAGCTGTCCGGCGGCGAACGACGCCGGCTCGACCTCGCGATGGCCCTGCTCGGCCGCCCCGAGGTGCTCTTCCTGGACGAGCCCAGCACCGGCCTCGACCCGGAGGCGCGCGCCGCCGTCTGGCGGCTGGTCCGCGAGCTGCGCGCCCAGGGCACCACGGTGCTGCTCACCACCCACTACCTGGAGGAGGCCGAGGAGCTCGCCGACCGGCTGGCCATCATGCACGGCGGCCGGGTCGTCACCACCGGCACCGTCGCCGAGGTGATCGCCGGACGGCCCTCCCGGATCACCTTCGAGCTCCCGGAGTTCACCGGGGCCGCACTGCCCGTCCTGCCCGGCGCCGAGGTCACCGTCGACGGCCGCAAGGTCACCGTGCAGAGCACCGGCCTCCAGGACACCCTGACCGACCTGCTCGGCTGGGCCCGGCACCACGGGATCGCACTCGGCGCCCTGGACGCCCGCAGCGCCTCGCTCGAGGAGGCCTTCCTCGCCATCGCCTCCGAGGCCGCCCACCAGGCCCCGCCGCAGACCCCCGCCGCCGCCCGTCCCGCCCGCCGCCGCCTGATCGGATCCGCCCGATGACCACCGCCGCTCCCGCCCCCGCCACCGTCACCGGCCCGCAGAGCACCACCGCCGGCCGGCTGCTCGCCCTCGGGCGGGCCGAGGCCACCCTGCTGCTGCGCAACCGCGCCGCGCTGTTCACCGCCGTGGTGCTGCCGGTGGTGCTGATCAGCACCCTCCACGGGCTGCTCAAGAAGCAGTCCGAGGACAACCCCGGGCTGGACGTCCACTCGCTGCTGGTCTACGGCTCGGTCGGGATGGTCCTGGCCTTCGTCGTGTACTACAACCTGACCGCCGCGTACGTGGGGCGGCGCGGCGAGCTGGTGCTCAAGCGGCTGCGCACCGGCGAGGCCAGGGACCTGGAGATCCTGCTCGGCACCGCCGTCCCCTCGCTCGTCCTCGGGCTGTTCATGGCCGCCCTGATCGGGATCGGCGGCAGCCTCGGCCTGCACCTGGCCGTCCCGGTCAACCCGGTGCTGATGCTGGTCGGCCTGCTGATGCTGCTGGCCACCATGATCGCCCTGGCCGCGCTGTCCAGTGCCTTCACCAAGACCGTGGAGAGCGCGGGCATCACCACCCTGCCCGTCATGCTGGTGATGCAGTTCGGCTCCGGCCTGTACTTCCCGCTGGAGGTCATGCCCTCACAGCTGGCCGACGTCTGCCGCCTGCTGCCGACCACCCCGGCCTTCCAGCTGATCCGGGTCGGCTGGTTCGGCACCGACGGCTCCGCCGCCGCGACCGACTTCCTCGGCAGCTGGGGCGCCGCCGCCCCGCATCTGGTCACCGGCGCCGTCTGGCTCGGCCTGGCGGTCTGGGGCGCGGTGCGCTACTTCCGCTGGGAGCCGCGCCGCTGACCGCAGTGGAAAGGAATCCGAAGGACCGCCCCCGCTTCGACCTCTGATATGAAGGCGGAAAGCATGATCATGGTCGAATGGGGGCGGAAGAATTGGGAATGCGGTCACCGCTGCGCAACTGGCGGCGTCTCAGCAAGCCGCAGCGCACCGAGTACTACCTCCGCTGGTCCCTCTACCTGATGGCCGTGTTCCTCATGCCCGGAGTGCTCTTCGCCATCGGCACCGGCAGCGGAGCGGCCGGACACTCCTCCGCGGTCCAGGTGTCCCTCCTGATCGGCCTTGCCACCACCCTGGTGCTGCTGCGGACCTTCCGGGTGACCCTCGACCACTACCTGCGGCGGCCCGCCGAGCACCGACGCTGGATCGTCCTCACCGTCGGTCTGGTGGTGGCCGGTTCCTGGGCGGTCATGCTGGTGGGACCGGCCGGCGACATGACGGCGAAGCCGGTGCAGTTCCCGTTCACCGCGCTCGTCGCCGGCTACCTGCTGATCTTCGGCTTCTGCCCGGTGTGCGTGGGACTGCCCCCGCGCTGGTCCGCCCCCGCCGGACTCGGCATGGTGGTGGCGGTCGTCCCGGCCATGGTGCTGGCCGGGGTCGGCGCGGCCACGGCCACCGGATTCCTGATGGTCATGACGGTCGCCATGGCCTTCCTCGGGGCCAGCTGCCGCAGCTTCGCCTGGCTCACCGCCATCGTCTGGGAACTGGACGCCGCCCGTGAGGCGCAGTCCCGGCTGGCCGTCGCCGAGGAACGGCTGCGCTTCTCCCGCGACCTGCACGACGTGATGGGCCGCAACCTCACCACCATCGCGCTGAAGAGCGAACTCGCCGTCCAGCTCGCCCGGCGCGGACGCCCGGAGGCGGCCGAGCAGATGGCCGAGGTGCAGAAGATCGCCCAGGAGTCGCAGCGCGAGGTCCGGGACGTCATCCGTGGCTACCGCACCGCCGACCTGCACGCCGAGGCGATCGGTGCCCGGGCGGTGCTGCGTGCCGCCGACGTCCACTGCGAGATCGACCTCGGCGAGGAGGCCGACCGGCTGCCGCCACAGGTGCAGTCGGTGCTCGGCTGGGTGATCCGCGAGTCCACCACCAATGTGCTGCGGCACAGCGAGGCCGCCCGCTGCCTGATCCGGCTGCGGCAGGAGGACGGCCGGGCGGTGCTGGAGCTGGAGAACGACGGGGTGCCCGCCGTACCGCTCCCCTCCCAGGGCGGCGGCACCGGGCTGCACGGCCTGCGCGAGCGGCTGGCCGCCCACGACGGGGAGCTGACCGTCCCGACCACCGCACCCGGTACCTTCCGGATGCTCGCCACCGTCCCGCTGCCGGGCTGAGAAAGGCCTTCCGATGACCGAGAACACCGCGCCCGTCCGCGTCCTGCTCGCCGACGACGAGCACCTGATCCGCGGTGCGCTGGCCGCGCTGCTCTCCCTGGAGGACGACATCGAGGTGGTCGCCCAGGCCGGATCCGGCCCCGAGGCGCTGGCGATGGCCCGGGCCCACCGGCCGGACATCGCGGTGCTGGACCTGCAGATGCCCGGCCAGGACGGCATCGAGGTGGCCACCGAGCTGCGCCGGCTGCTGCCGAACTGCCGCTGCATGATCGTCACCGGCCACGGCCGCCCCGGTTACCTCAAGCGGGCGCTGGAGGTCGGGGTCCGGGGCTTCCTGCCGAAGACCGTCTCGGCGGCCGACCTGGCCGGCATCATCCGCACCGTGCGCTCCGGCGGCCGGTACGTGGACCCGGAGCTGGCGGCGGACGCGATCAGCGCCGGGGAGACCCCGCTGACCCCGCGCGAGACGGACGTCCTGGAGCTGGCCGCGGACGGCACCCCGATCGCGGAGATCGCCGAACGGGCCGCGCTCTCCCAGGGCACCGTGCGCAACTACCTGTCCTCGGCGGCCACCAAGCTGGGCGCGGAGAACCGGCACGCGGCGGTGCGGATCGCCCGCGAGCACGGGTGGATCTAGCTCACGGGCGTCACGCGTGCGGCTCAGACCCAGCTGGTGCCGGTCAGCCGCTCGTACACCTCGATGTACTTGGCGCGGGTCTGCTCGACCACCTCGGCCGGCAGCTCCGGCGGCGGCTGCTCGCTGTAGCGGTCCCAGCCGGAGGCAGGGGAGACCAGCCAGTCGCGGATCAGCTGCTTGTCGAAGGAGGCCTGCGAGCGGCCCGGGTGGTACTCGTCCGCCGGCCAGTAGCGGGAGGAGTCCGGGGTGAGCACCTCGTCGCCGATCACCAGCTCGCCGTCCAGCAGGCCGAACTCGAACTTGGTGTCGGCCAGGATGATGCCGCGGTCGCGGGCGATGTCCCGGGCCCGGGCGTAGACGTCCAGGGTGGTGCGGCGCACCTGGGCGGCCAGCTCGGCCCCGATCCGGCGGGCGGTCTCCTCGTAGGGGACGTTCTCGTCGTGCTCGCCGACCTCGGCCTTGAGGGCCGGGGTGTAGATCGGGGCGGGCAGCTCGGAGCTGTTCTCCAGGCCCTCCGGCAGGGCGATGCCGCAGACCGTGCGGCTCTCCCGGTACTCGGTCAGGCCGGAGCCGGCCAGGTACCCGCGGGCGACCGCCTCGACCGGGATCATGTCCAGGCTCTTGCAGATCAGCGTGCGGCCCTTCCAGTCGGCGGGGGCGCCGGCCGGGACCTCGGTGGAGATCACGTGGTTGGGGACGATGTCGGCGATCCGCTCGAACCACCACAGCGAGAGCTGCGTGAGCACCCGGCCCTTGTCCGGGATCTCGTTCGGAAGCACCCAGTCGTGGGCGGACATCCGGTCGCTGGCGACCATCACCAGCTCGCCCGTTCCGGTGCGGTACAGGTCGCGCACCTTGCCGGTGTGCAGGTGGACCAGGCCGGGTACCTGAACCGGCTCGGGCTTGGTGACAAATCCGCTCAAGGTGTCTCAGTCCTCAGGGGTCGTTCACGGGCGTGGGGCACCGCGAAAGGGGAGGTCACTGCCCCCGCAGTCTTTCACGCCCGCCCGGCCCCGGTTCCTGCGGAGCCGGGGCTCAGTTCTTGCAGAGCCGGTCCAGCAGGTTGGCGGTGGCCCGCTGGACCCGTTCGTCGGTGAGGCCGGGGCGGCCGAGGGCGGGCGACCAGGCGAAGGTGCCGGCCGCGAAGACGTACGCGCCGCTGGGCGCCCGGTAGAGCGAGGTCTCCTGGTAGCGGGTGCGGCCGGCCAGGTCCCGGTACGGCGAGTGGGCCAGCAGCACCCGCTCGGTGTGCTCGGGCAGCGCGACCTTCGGGTAGTACCGGTCGGCCTCCCCGGCGACCAGGCCGGGCAGTTCGTCGCCCTCCTGCAGCCCGGTGCCGTCCCACAGCCAGTGCGCGGTGTGCCGGGCGACCAGCGGGACGGGCGCGGCGACCCGGCCCGAGTACTGCACGCCGAGCAGGTGCTGCTCGGGCTCGCCGGCGTCCCGCCAGAGCGCGCTGGCCGCGCCGGGCACCCCGGCGGCCGGACTGCCCGGACCGGGCTTCTGCCGCTTGCGGCAGTTCAGCAGCCGGTTGGGCTCGCCGGAGGCGGCGGCGGACAGCTCGACCCGCCAGTACATGGTGTTGGCGGACAGGAAGACCAGTGAGGTGCCGCCGTCCCGGGCCCGCTCGACGGTCCGGCGCATCGGCTCGGACCAGTACTCGTCGTGCCCGGGGAAGACCAGCGCCCGGTGCTCGGACGGGTCCACCTGGCCGGCGTGCAGGTCGGTGGCGGTGGCGTAGGAGAGGTCGTAGCCGTAGCGCTCGGCCCAGCGGATGAAGTCGTACGCGTGGCCGACGTGCAGCGGCAGCCCGGCGGTGGCGTGCGGGCGGTCGAAGGAGACCGTGACGGCCGCCTCGGACTCGCCGACCAGGCCGCCCCGGCCGTCCCAGGCGTGGTAAAGGCTGGCGCCGGTGCGGCCGTCCTCGGGGAACAGGTTGTACGCCTGCCAGGTCACGTCCGGGAGCACCAGCAGCAGCTCGGCGGTGTGCCCCTGGTCGGCGAAGTCCCGTACGGTGAACGGGATGTGGCTGCGGTGCAGCATGTCCGCGGTGGTCAGCACGGCGACGTACGCGCCGGGCTTCCAGTGCAGCGGGACCTGCAACCGCCAGGAGTGCCACCAGTGGTGGCAGGAGACCGTCCGGTCCACGACCAGCGGGGCGGGCTGGGCCAGTCCGGCGATCAGCGGACTGGACGTCATGTGCCTGGCGCCGTCACCGCCGTAGTGGCCGATCCGGTAGACGTCCACAGTGAACTCGCGGGGCGGATTGACGGTGACCCGGAAGTCCACCGAGCCGCCGGGGCGGATCACCCCGGCCGAGGCGAAGCCCTTGATCTGCTGGTCCACGTCGTTGGAGCTCTGCGGGGTGCCGACCGGCGGCTTGGGCCGCACGCCCTCCGACAGCGGCTGCTGGCCGGGCGCGTCCACCGAGACGTACCAGGGCACGGCGCCCTCGGCCCCGGCCAGGTACTGGTCGGGGCTGCGCAGCCAGGGCAGCGGGCCCTGGCCGAAGGGGTCGGAGACGCTGTAAGCGTGCGTGCCCGACTCCCAGCGGCGGTTGAGTTCGGTCCCCACGCGCCCCTCCCAGGTGCACTTCCGTCCGGCTGGCACGTGCCCCCCGGATGTGCGTGCGGTCTAATACACCACACGGTGCTGGCGCTCCGTCACCCCACGGTAGCAATTGGTGTCGGGAATCTCGCACGCCTCCGGGACAGGGCCTCCGGCCTGCGGAGACGACCGGCGGCCGAGGCCCCCGGGGGCGCGTGCCGGACCGCCGAGCGCCGCCCGGAGGCCCGGGGACGCATGGGGCGCCAGGGACGCACAGGGGGGCCAGGGGACGCACGGAGGTCCGGTGACGCCCGGGGCGTCAGAGGCGCACGGGTTTCTCCAGCCGGACCTCCGCCGCGTCCAGCCAGGCGCGCAGCGGGCCGTCCTGGCCCTGCTCCACGGCCTGGGCGACCGGGGCGGCCAGGTCGGTGCGGCGGACCCCGCCGAGCAGCAGCACCGGACCGTCCAGCCAGTCCAGGCCGGGAACGCCGCCCGCGGTGTCCACGGCGGCGCAGCAGACCATCGCGGTGACGTGGTCGACCAGCAGGTCGCGGCCGGTGCGGTCGGGTTCGAGCAGCGGGGCCGGGGCGGTGGTGCGGGCGAGCTGGGCGGCCAGGGCTGCGGCCAGCTGCTCTCCGTCGCCCTCGGCGAGCCGGACCAGCAGCCGGGTGAGGGTCGGGGCACCCGGGCGGGACTGCGGGGCCAGCCGGTCCAGGGCGGCCTGCAGCGCGGCGGCCCGGGACCGCCAGCCGGCGTCCACCACCTCGGCCGGGTAGTCGGCCCACTCCAGCTCGTGCCAGGCGCCGGCCGCCGGGCGGCCGAAGAACAGGTCGGCCGCGAGCCGGGAGACCGCCCGGTCGACCGTGCCGGGCTCCTCCAGCAGGTCGCAGGCGGGGCGGTCACCGAGCCGGGTGCCGTAGCCGTCGGCCAGCCGGTCGCGGCGGGACAGCTCGGTGAGCGCGGCGACCACGCCGGCGTTCAGGTGGGCGGGGTGGCGGCCGAGCCGCCAGGCGGGCAGCGCGACCCGGGTGAGCAGCCGGTCCCAGCCCGCATAGGCCAGGCCGACCTGCTCCTGGGCGGCGATCCGCAGGCCGTAGTCGACCGTCCTGGCTTCCTCGGAGGCCCAGCTCGCGACGGACCGCTCCAGTTCGGCGGAGTGGCCGCGGCAGGCGCCCAGCAACCGGCGGGTGATCCGCCGGGTGATCCGGTCGGCCAGCCCGGCCGGGCCGCCGCGCGGTGGGGCGGGCGGGGCCGCCAGGGTGGCGCCGCCGAGCCCGGGGGCCGAGCCCGGGCCGGAGTCCAGGCAGGCGTCCAGGCTGCGCAGGAAGCGGCGGGCGGCGGCGATCTCCGGGTCCGCGGAGGCGGCGGTGCCGGCCACCACCGGGGCGAGCAGGGCGCGCAGTTCGCCGGCCCGCATCCACCACAGGAAGGGCGAGCCGATCACCAGCACCGGCGCGGGCCCCCCGGGGTGCGGCCGCAGGGCGTGGGGGCGCCGCGGCGGCGGGACGTCCTCCAGCCAGCTGTCGCAGTCCGGGGTGAGGGCGACGGCGGAGGGCGCGGGGACGTCCAGCCGGTCGGCCAGTTCGTCGATCAGCCGGTACAGCTCGGGGGCGACGGCGCGCTCGACCGGCACGGCGGGGGTCTGCGGCGGGACGGCCCGGCGCAGGGCGCGGGTGGTCAGTCCGGCCACCAGCAGCGTGAGGGCGGCGAGCGCGCAGACCACCCAGCGGGCGGCGTCCCACCCGGTGGCGTCGGAGGATCCGGCGGCCCCGATCCGGCCGGTGAACCGGCCCGCGAGCAGGACCACCGCGACGGCGGTGGGCAGCACTGCGGCGGCCAGGGCGAGGCCCCGGACCCGCAGGACCGCTTGGGCGTGAGCGCGCGCGGTGTCGACGGCCATACGGTGCGGCACCCCCTTCGGAGCCCTCGGGCGCCCGCCTACGGGCCCTGAGCCGACTCGAAACGATCAGTTCCGACCGGGAAGCGGAGGCATCCGATCCCCGGCAGTGCATGCTGTGTGGCGCTACTGACATTTTCGACGCCCCGGTCCGAGCGGGTGTTCCGGATCGCCCCGGTTTCCACTCGTCCCGGTGACGCCGCCCGGTCGTGCCGGTGACGCCGCCCGGGCTCCCCGGGACCGGTCCGGTGCGAAGCACCGGGCGACCGCCCGGCCGATCGCCGTCCAGCATCCCCCCGCGGGCGCGCCGCTACCCGGCGGCGACCCCGGCGCACGGCCCGTCGCACGGCGATCCAGCGCACCATAAGGCCGGGCGCCCGGTTGCGTCAGCTGGATGCGGTTGCTGTCACCCGATGGGCTGGAATCGGGCCGCCGAACGGTGCGTCGGCCCCCGGAGCCGCTCCTGCCCCGGAAACGCCGGGAGCGCTGCGCCCTGCGGGTTGTTTCCCCTCCCCCGGGGGTCCGCAGGCTCGCGCCTTTCCAGCGGCTCGCTCGCCGAAAGTGCACGGCGGCCCCCGTGCGAGCGGTTCGCACGGGGGCCGCGGGGGCGTGGGTGCCTCAGGCGGTGGCCGCCTTCAGCGCGATGTCGGTGCGGTGCTGGCCGCCCTTGAGCGAGATCCGCGCCACGGCCGCGTACGCGCGGTCGCGCGCCTCGGCCAGGTCGGCGCCGGTCGCGGTGACCGACAGGACGCGGCCGCCGGCGCTCAGCACCCGGCCGTCCTCGTCCGCCTTCGTCCCGGCGTGCAGCACGTACGCGGTGCCGTCCGCCTCGGCCTCGGCCAGGCCCTCGATCGGGTCGCCGGTGCGCGGCGCGGCCGGGTAGCCCTCGGAGGCGATGACCACGGTGACGGCCGCCCCCTCGTCCCAGCGCAGCGGCTCCAGCTGGTCCAGGGTGCCGGTGGCGGAGGCCAGCAGGACACCGGCCAGCGGGGTGCGCAGCCGGGCCAGCACGACCTGGGTCTCCGGGTCGCCGAACCGGGCGTTGAACTCGATCACCCGGGTGCCGCGGGAGGTCAGCGCCAGACCCGCGTACAGCAGGCCGGAGAACTCGGTGCCGCGGCGGCGCAGCTCGTCCACGGTCGGCTGCAGGACGGTGTCCAGCACCTCCTGGACCAGCCCGGCCGGCGCCCACGGCAGCGGCGAGTAGGCTCCCATGCCGCCGGTGTTGGGGCCCTCGTCGCCGTCCAGCGCGCGCTTGAAGTCCTGCGCGGGCTGCAGCGGCAGCACGGTGGTGCCGTCGGTGATCGCGAACAGCGAGACCTCGGGGCCGTCGAGGTACTCCTCGATGACCACGCGCTCGCAGGAGGCGGCGTGGGCCAGCGCGGCCGCGCGGTCGGAGGTGACCACGACGCCCTTGCCGGCCGCCAGGCCGTCGTCCTTGACCACGTAGGGGGCGCCGAAGGCGTCCAGCGCCTCGGCGGCCTCCTCCGGGGTGGTGCAGACGTAGGAGCGGGCGGTGGGCACCCCGGCGCCGGCCATCACGTCCTTGGCGAAAGCCTTCGAGCCCTCCAGCTGCGCGGCCGCGCCGGAGGGGCCGAAGACCGGGATGCCGGCCGCGCGCACGGCGTCCGCGACGCCGGCCACCAGCGGGGCCTCTGGGCCGACCACGACGAGGTCGGCCCCGAGCTTCGCGGCCAGGTCGGCGACCAGGGCGCCGTCCAGCTGGTCGACCGGGTGGACCGTCGCCACCTGGGCGATCCCGGCGTTGCCCGGGGCACAGTGCAGCTCGGTCACGGAGGGATCTTGGGACAGGGAGCGGCACAGGGCGTGTTCGCGGGCGCCGCCGCCGATGACGAGGACCTTCACGCCAGGCAGCGTAGTCGGTGGCCGGTTCCGGCCGCTCTCCGGTCCCGTCAGATCGTCGTCGGATCCTCCAGGAGAAGCGGTCCGTGAGCCGACGAGATAGGAGGATCCTCCAATTCGGACGGGCCCGGGTGCGCGGTCGGTGTCCGGGTCAGGACGGCAGGTCACCGGGGCCTCGCTCGGACGGGTGAAATCTCGCCGCCCCCCGCAACCCTCCCACCTCGGGTTCCGGTGGCCGAAACCGGTAACGATCAGCGGGGAAGCGCCCCCATGGTCAGCCATTTGGCGGTAAGAAGTGCTGTTGGAGAACCACCGGCAGACGTCATGTCAGCCGATGCGCCGACAGACCAAGCCGCCCGCCCGCCACAGGGAGCCCCACAGGTGAGCCAGCCGGAAATGCAGCCCGAGGAGAGTGCCTGGGGCAAGGAGATCGGCGAGGAGGACCAGCCCGCCGCAGCCGTGGCCCGGCGGGCCACCACCCGCCGCCGGACCGATCTGAGCGCCCGCCAGTTCCCGCTCGGGGACTGGGGCGAGCCCGCCGAACGGCTGGAGGAGCTCTACCGCTGGTCCGAGGAGCGGGCGGTCGAGGCGATCGAGTGGTACCGCCGGGACCGGATCTGGAAGCGCCGCTGGGCACGCCTGCTGCGCTTCGGGTCGGCCGGCTTCGCCGTCGGCGGGGTGACCGCCCCGCTGGTGGACCTGACCGGCGCCGTCGCCCACGGCACCAGCTGGGGGTACGTGGGCCTGGCGCTCTCCGCCGCCTGCTACGGCGCCGACCGGGTCTTCGGGCTCACCTCCGGCTGGATGCGGGACGTCTCCACCGGGCAGGCGCTGCAACGCCGCCTGGAGGCCTTCCAGTTCGACTGGGCCTCGGAGTGCGTGCGCGAGGTGCTCGGCCCGACCGAGGGAACCGCGGGCGAGGCCGCCGAACGCTGCCTGGGCGTGCTGCGCCGGTTCTGCGAGGACGTGTCGGACATGGTCCGCACCGAGACCTCGGAGTGGATGCTGGAGTTCCGCGCGTCGATGACCCGGCTGCCCACCCAGACCGCCGGGACGTGGGGAGGGCGCACCGAGCCCGGGGCCGGCGCCCAGGTGCGGGTGCTGCCACCGCCTGGGACCAGGCCCACCATGCCGCGCCAGCGGCCGCCGGAGGGGCCACTGCGATAGGCGGTCGGGACGGCGCTACGCGAAGACGATCATCGAGCCCTGGCTGACGCTCCTGGTCGCCGCCGCGTACAGGCCCGACCAGGCGTGCCGCTCCCGGGCGAACGGGTGCACGTCGTCGATCGGCGGTCCGAACGGCTGCTCCAGGCCGGTCGGGCCGAGCGGCCGGGTCGGGTCCGGCGGGTTGAGCGGGTCGATGCCCAGCGCCGGTGCCACCGCCTGCAGTTCGCGCAGCAGCCCGTGGCTGGAGCCGAGCGGGCCGCCGGAGGCGAGCAGCACCTCGTCCACCAGCGGGGTCTGGAACTCGACCGGCACGTACGCACCGGCGTGGTCGAAGTGCCAGACCAGATGGGACTGTTCGGCACTGCTCTCGAACATCTCCAGCAGTTGCTCGTAGTCGCCGCCGAGCGAGTCGACCGGGGTGATGTCCAGGCCGGTGAGACCCAACAGGTAGGCGCGGCGCAGGAAGTGCAGCGAGTCGTAGTCGAAGGCGGCTATCGGCTCGACCGCTCCGCTCAGCCCGGGGACGAACTGGTAGACCGGCACCTCGGGCAGCCCGCGCGAGGTCAGCACCGCGTTGTAGAGCGCGAGGTCGTCCCGGAAGGGGTTGTCGGGGCTGTGGCTCAGCACGTCCACCAGCGGGACGAGCCAGAGGTCGCAGGCCATGGCCGGCAGTTCCTCTCCGGACGGCGGGATCGCCCGCGGGGGCGGGGCGACGACGGGGGGCGGAGTCGGTACCCGGAGGGCCCGTGCGGGGCACCCGGTTCGACGACCGCCCACCCTACCGGCCCGGGGCCGGGTGCGGATCGGGCCGTCCCCTCGGGGCCTCGGGGGGCGGCTCGGGCAGCCGTCGGCCGAACCGGGTGTGCGGCACCCAGCGCGGTTGCGGCACCAGACCGAGGCCCAGCCCCAGTTCGCGGCCCAGCTCCCGGCCGATCTCGTCGCCCCGGCGGGGCCGCCCGGACCGGTCCCCGCCGGGCGCGGGGGCGGACCCGGCCCGGGACCCGGCCCCGGATGCGGACTCGGTTCCGGAGGCCGTCCGGGCCGGCGGCTGCGGCGCCCGCGGCTCGACCGGGACGGGCAGCGGCTCTCCGTCGGCCACCTCGGTGAGCAGCCCGAGCACCGGCACCGACTCCAGCGACTGCCCGGCCAGCCCCGCCAGCAGCCGGACGGTGAACAGGTTGTACTCGCAGATGATCCGGTGCGCACCGGCCAGGTCGTGGGCTCCGATCGCGTCGACCAGGTCCGGGTGGCGGTCCCAGCAGACCCCGCCCAGGGCGGGCATCGCCCGCAGGTAGGGCGCGGCGAACATCCAGGACTGCACCCGCAGCCAGTCCAGGTAGTCCCCGATCCGGCGGTTGCCGAGCAGGGCGGAGACCTCCTGCCAGAACCGGCGGTCGCAGCCCACCATCACGTCGAGGTTCCCGGCCCGGGCGGCCCGCACCGCCGCGTCGGCCCGGCGGCGCAGCGAGGGCAGCCGGGTGAGGTCGGGCAGCGCCCGGCGGGTGGAGAACTGGCGGTAGAAGCTGTCGGTGAGCAGCACCCGGGCCTCGAAGACCTCCAGGAAGTCCTCCCAGCACAGCTCCGGCACGGTGAAGCCGCGGTGGTGCTCGGCCCGCAGCAGCCCCTGCGCACCGAGGTCGACCAGCGCCTCCCGGGCGGGGGTCGCGGAGACTCCGTACAGCTCCGCGATCTCCTTGACCGTGAAGTTGCGACCCGCCTCCAGCCGGCCGGCCATCATCTCCTCGCGCAGCGCGCCGGCGATCTGCTCGCGCAGGCTGTTGCGGTGGATGACCGGGTGGGGGGTGTCGCCGGCGCCGGTGCCGGACATGCGCGCGACCTCCTCGGGCAGGCCGCCGTACCGACCCGCGACGGACCGGCCGACCGGCGGCAGGGAACACGACGAGTGCTCATCTTCTCAAACCGGCCCGGGGCAGGTCCGAACCAACCCACCCGACGACCCTCCCGGCGGACAGGCCCTACCGCTGGACGGGCGCCGGAATGCCGAGCAGGCGGTCCCGCAGCACCGGGAAGTCCTCGCGCGCCCGGCCCACCTCGGCCGGGTCGAACTCCACGGTCAGCACCTCCTCCTCCGGCCCCGCCTCGGCCAGCACCCGGCCCCACGGGTCCACCACCACGCTGTGCCCGGCCTGCTCGACCCCGGCGTGCGTTCCGGCGGTGTTGCAGGCCAGTACGAAGGCCTGCTCCTCCAGCGCCCGGGCCCGGGCCAGCAGCGTCCAGTGCTCGCGCCGCTTGGCCGGCCAGGCCGCCGGGACCACCAGCAGCTGGGCGCCGGCATCCAGCAGCGCCCGGAACAGCTCCGGGAAGCGCAGGTCGTAGCAGGTCGCCAGGCCCAGGGTGCCGAACTCGGTCGGCGCCGTGACGATCTCCTGTCCGGCGCCCATCACCACCGCCTCGCCGCTGTCGAAGCCGAAGCGGTGGATCTTGCGGTAAGTGTGCACCAGCTCGCCGTCCGGGGCGAACACCATCGAGGTGTTGTAGATCGGCCCGTCCGGGTCGCGTTCGACGATCGAACCGGCGTGCAGCCAGACGCCGGCAGCCCGGGCAGCCGCCGCCATGGCGTCCGAGGTGGGTCCGTCCAGCGTCTCGGCGCCCTCCGACCAGAGGTCGTGGGCGAAGCCGCCCAACGGCCACAGCTCCGGCAGCACCACCAGGTCGGCGCCCTGCTGCGCCCGTACCAGCGACGCGGCCCGGGCCCGCCGTTCGGCGGGCGGCTCGGCGTCGGAGACCGCGAGTTGGATCAATGAAGCGCGCACAGTACCACCGTCCACGGCAAGAGACCTACGATCGTCACCCGAAAGCGCTGCCCAGCTGTCTCCCGGCAGCGTAACGTGCGGTTAGCGTGTGCGCCCGGAAGCCGGACATCCCGGCCGACCGCGACGGCCGGGCGCGGAGCGTAGGAAAGCTGACGGAGGGCCGGAGATTCCCGTGACGGACAACCAGACCGTGCAGGCTTACACCGAGGCGTGGACGCACAGCATCGAGTCCATATCGGAGCTGGTCGCCCCCCTCCCCGAAGGCTCCTGGAACCGGGCCACCGAGTGCCCCGGCTGGTCGGTCCGGGACGTCGTCTCGCACGTGATCGCGGTGGAGTCCGAACTGCTCGGCGACCCCCGCCCGATCCACTCGCTGCCGCGTGACCTTCGCCACGTCACCACCGAGTTCGCCCGCTACATCGAGCTGCCCGTCGACAAGCGCCGCTGCCACACGGCGCTGGAGATGACCAGCGAGCTGGAGTACACGATCATCCGCCGCTCCCGCGCGCTGCGGAACGCCAAGCAGACGCCCGGCGAGCTGGTCCGCTGGCCGGCCGGGCCGCTGGCCGGGGAGCTCCCGTACCACGAGTTGCTGCGGATGCGGGCCTTCGACGTCTGGGTGCACGAGCAGGACCTGCGCCGGGCCCTGGACACCCCCGGCAACCTGGCCGCCCCGGGCGCGCTGGTCGCCCGGGACTTCCTGCTGGAGCGGCTGCCCAAGGCCGTCGCCCACACCGCCGGCGCCCCGGCCGGGACGACCCTGGTGGTCGACGTGACCGGCCCGGTGGAGTTCCTGCGCACCGTGCGGGTGGACTCCACCGGCCGCGGCAGCGTGGACGAGTCGATCAGCCTGGCGCCCGACGTCCAGCTCACCATGGACTGGGAGACGTACGTCCGGCTCGCCTGCGGGCGCGGCCGGCCCGGGCCGGTGACCGTCGAGGGGGACAAGGAACTGGCCGAGCGAGTGCTGGCCAACTTCTCCGTCACCATCTGAGGTTCGTCGGCGCGCACCACCCGGCGTACACGCACGACCGTGCGCCGGGTCGGCACCACTCGTGCATCCATGCGTCAACGCCGCACCAGCAACCTCACCTGTTCGGCCTCGTTTCTCCGGGCAGTCATGCCGTCACCCGGTAGAAGGAGGAGCGTCCTGATGGACGACGAACAGGGGTAGCAGGAAGAGATGGTGCTGGTGCGGTCGAGCTTCCCGGTCACGGGGCAGCCGATCCGCGTCGTGATGATCGACGGGGAGCCGTGGTTCGTCACGGCGGACGTGTGCACGGTGCTGGACCGAGGCAGCGCGAGCCGCGCGACGAGGAACCTCGATCCCAGCGACACGCGGACTGTGGATATGCGCCTCGTATGCCTGCCCAAAAGTCAGGCATACGACGTTTCCGCAGGTCAGAAACTGTACAGCCGAGGAAATCCATTCCTGGTCCTGGTCAGCGAAGCAGGCCTCTACTCCCTGTTGATGCGGTCCAACAAGAAATCCTCCAAGCCCTTCAGGGACTGGGTCACCCGCGACCTCCTCCCCTCCGTCCGCCGTGGGGACACCGACGTCCCGACCCAGCAGCGGCGGATGGCGGAGACCCTGGCCCAGGCGATCGGCCAGCAGGTGCGGATCGTCGCGGAGATCGACCACGAGGGCTGGCCCGGCCCGACCGTCCACTCGGACGGGACGGTCCACTGCCGGCACGGGGAGATGGTCCTCCACCTGCCGGGCCGGGAGGAGGACAGCGGACCACCGTTCGGCGCGTACTTCGCCTGCCCGGGCGGGGAGCGGGTCGGGATCCGGGGCAGCCGGGTCGTCCCGGGGTGCCGGAAGCTGAAACTGGTGGAGCTGCTCCGCCTCCGAGAGGCAGCGATCGAACGATCGCAGCCAGTGGCCCACTCGGCTCCCTCGCCGACGATGCCACCGGAGGGCATGGTCCTGTGCCTCATTGACCGGGCCCGGATCTACGGTCGCCCACCGGAGATCACCGAAGTCCTCCGCGGCATCGGGTCGTAACAGCGGCCAACTATCACTTTCAGTGATAGTTGGCCGAATTTCCCCAGGTCAGAAACGCTACGCATCGACCTTCCGCCGCAGGCGGAGGATCATCAGCGTCCCCACCGCCAGCGGCACGTACTGCCAGCAGAACGCCCAGCGGAAGGCGGTGGCCGAGTACGCCTCGGCGCCGGCCGGGGAGACCGCGTCCAGCAGCACCCCGATGCCGAAGAGGGTGATCATCGTGCCGATGAAGCCGCCCATGTTGACGATCCCGGAGGCGGTGCCGAGCCGTTCGGCCGGGTTGCGGGTGCGGGCGTAGTCCAGGCCGACGAGTGAGGCCGGGCCGTTGCTGCCCATGACCAGGATGATGCCAACCAGCAGCCACATCGGGGGGTGGCCGCCGGGCCAGGCCAGGACCAGGGCCCAGCCGAGGCCGGTGGTGGTGATGACGGTGAGCACGATGGGCATCCGGGCCCGCGCCGTGCGGGAGAGCAGTCGGCCGAAGAGGAAGCCGAAGCTCATGTTGGAGAGCACCAGCAGGGTCAGCAGCCCGCCCGCCTCGCCCCGGGACATGCCCTGGGCCTCGACCAGGTAGGGCATGCCCCAGAGCAGGCCGAAGGCGTTGCCGGGGAACTGGGTGGTGAAGTGGACCCACAGGCCCAGCCGGGTGCCCGGCTCCCGCCAGCAGTCCAGGACCTGCCGCCGGACCTTCGGGCGGGCGGCGGCGGTCGGCGGGTCGACGGGCCGTACGGCCGCCGGCGCCTCCCTGAGGAACAGCGCGACCAGCGCGAAAACCGCGACGCCGAGCAGCGCGACAGCGGTGAAGGTGGGCGTCCAGCCCTCGCTGTGCAGCGCCTGGGCGAGCACCACGGTGCTGACCAGGTTGCCGCCCATCCCGGCCAGGCCGGTCAGCTGGGCGACGAAGGGGTTCTTCGCCGCCGGGAACCACCGGGCGGCTATCCGCAGCACGCTGATGAAGGTCATCGCGTCGCCGCAGCCGAGCACCGCCCGGGAGGCCAGGGCCGGGGCGAAGGAGGAGCTGAAGGCGAAGGCCAGCTGCCCGGTGCTGAGCAGCAGTACGCCGAGCAGCAGGACCCGGCGCGGTCCGAACCGGTCGACCAGCAGGCCGACCGGGACCTGCATGGCCGCGTAGACCAGCACCTGGAGGATCGAGAAGGTGGACAGCGCGGAGGCGCCGATGCCGAAGCGCTCGGCGGCGTCCAGTCCGGCCACCCCGAGGCTGGTGCGGTGGACGACGGCCAGGACGTAGACGCTGACGCCGATGGACCAGGCCACCCAGGCCGCACGACCGCCGGGCGGAGCAGCCTGGACAACGGTTACGGCCGGGGTCGCGGCGGCGGCCCGGGGAGCGGGTTCGGAGGAGGACGGGGACGGGGCTGCGGCTGAGCGGGCGGGCTCCACGGTCATAGTTCGTCCAGGTTAGTCATCCCATGATGGGAGGCCCAGCCTGGGGTGAGGGGGCCTGCTCAGCCGGTGACCGTCCAGGACACCGACCGGGTCATGTAGCGGTCCCGGAAGGCCTCGTCCCGGACCCAGTCCGTGGTGTCCCGGACGGTCGCGGTGACGGTCGCGGTACGGCCCGGGACCAGGTTCAGCTGCGCGGTGTCCAGCACCCCGCCGTCCGCGACCGGCGGGCTCACCGGGACCCCGTCCACCTTCCACTCCACCTTCAGCTGCCGGGGGCCGGTCAGCGGCAGCGGCCGGGCGTCCAGCCGGGGCCGCCCGGTGACCTCGCCGGGCGGCGGAGAGGGGGCGTCGGTCGGCCGGACCCTGCGGTACAGCTCCTCGATGATCGCCTCGCGGGAGGGCAGGTTGTACGCACTGCCCAGCGTGCGCATCACCGAGTCGGGGGTGGGCCGGTAGAGGCCGTTGGCGCTGCGGTACGCCCCGACGGTGCCGGCGCCGTCCGGGGACACCGCGCCCAGCCAGCGCCACCACTTGGTCTGCTTCTTCTTCATGTCGTCGGCGTTGAGGGTGGAGAGGTTCGGGTAGTCGGCGTCGTCGGGGGCGCTGTCGTACTCGTCGCCGAGGTCCCCCACGGTGTGCCCGATCTCGTGCTGGATGATCCGCCCGGCGTCCGGGCTGCCTCCGGCCAGGGTGGTCACCCCGGTGCCCCCGGCACCGCCGTACTCCGTCGAGTTGGCCAGCGCGATCAGGTACTGCGGCCCGGCGCCGTCGCCGGCGTAGCGGGCGGTGGCGCTCTCGTCGGCGCAGAGCAGCCGGGCGGTCCCCTCGCACCAGAAGTGCATGCCCAGAGGGGTGGCGGGGTTCCGGCCGTGGCTCTCGGTCTCCGCTATCCCGGAGACCGGGGAGACCACCTCGACCCTCCGTATGTTGAAGAACCCCTGGTAGGTGCGGAACGGCTCGATGTCCATCAGGGCGTGCCAGGTCTTGTCGACCTGCTGCCGGAACAGCTCCTGTTCGTCCGCCGTGTAGCCGTCGCCGAGGAGGACCAGGGTGATCCGGTTGGACGGGTCCCCGGTCCGGCGTATGTCGAAGGTCGGGGCGGCCGCGGGTATCCGTTGGTCGGCGCGGATCGCGGTGTGCGGGGGCACGGCCCGGTCGAGGACGGCACCCGGTCCGATCACGACGAACGGCGACGGGCCGGCCAGTTCCAAAGCGGCCGGGAGCACGGCGGTGGACACCAGTACGAGGGCGGCCAGACTCCGGACGAGACGGCCAGGGTTGCCAGCAGGCATACGGGTGCGTCCTCGGGGTTCCGGTCACCCGGTGTCGCCCGGGTGGTGGAGCGGAGACGTACCCGGAGCGGCGTGTCGCCCCCACCGGCGGACGAAAAAGTCACCGACCTGGCCGAACGATCCGCATTGTCCCGGCCATACCAACCAATTCCGCCGATCAGTGCGGGGCGCGCTTCCCCAGGTCCAGCAGGAGGTGGGTGCCCAGCCCGAAGAGCAGCCCCCAGAAGGCCGAGCCGATGCCGAACAGGCTCATCCCCGATGCGCTGGCCAGGAAGGTGACCACCGCCGCGTCCCGCCCGCGCTCCTCGGCGACCGCCGCCGCCAGGCTGCCCTGCAGCGAGGCCAGCAGGGCGACCCCGGCGATCACCGCGATCAGTTCCTTCGGCAGCCCCGTGAACAGGCTGACCAGCACCCCGCCGAAGCTGCCCACCAGCACGTACCCCGCGCCCGAGGACATCCCCGCGACGTACCGGCGGCGCGGGGCCGGGTGCGCCTCCGGGCCCGAGCAGATCGCCGCGGTGATCGCCGCCAGGTTCACCCCCGGCGAGCCGAACGGCGCCACCAGCAGCGACACCAGACCGGTGGTGCCGATCAGCAGCCGGTCGTCCGCCCGGTAGCCGAAGGCCCGCATCACCCCGAGGCCCGGCGCGTTCTGCGAGGCGAGCACGACGATGGTGAGCGGCAGCGCCAGCCCCACCACGGCGGACCAGGAGAAGGCCGGCACCGTCAGCACCGGCACGGTCGGCCCGCCCGTCCCCAGGTGCAGCGGCAGTCCGACGGTGAGCGCCGCCAGCACCCCGCCGACCAGCAGCGCGACCGGTACGGCGTACCGCGGCGCGAGCCGCTTGGCCAGCAGGAAGGCGGCGAAGCTGCCCACCACCAGCACCGGCGCGCTGTGCACCGCGCCGAAGATCCCGGCACCGAAGGAGAACAGGATGCCCGCCAGCATCGCGTTCACGATCCCCACCGGCACGGCGGCGATCAGCCGGCCGAACCAGCCGGTCACCCCGAACAGCGTCACCACCACCGCGCTCACCAGGAACGCCCCGACCGCCTCCCGGTACGGGTAGCCGCCCAGGCTGGTCACCAGCAGCGCCGCCCCCGGAGTGGACCAGGCGGTGACCACCGGCGTCCGGGTCCACCAGCTGAGCGCGAATCCGCTCACCCCGCTGCCGATCGCCACCGCCCAGATCCAGGACGCGGTGTGCGCCGGGTCCAGCCGCCCGGCGGCGGCCGCCGCGAGGACCACCACCAGCGGCCCGGAGAACGACACCGCGACGCAGACCAGCCCCGCCAGCAACGCCGGCGCCGACGCGTCCCGCCGCAGCGACCGGCGTTCGCCGTCCCCGGCCGCCGTCTGTTCCGGTCGAATCGTCAGCTCATCCGTCATTCCGGCAGTATCCCGAAGCCCGGCCGAAGACTCCCGGAAAAAGTTTTCGATCCACCTGCAACCCCCGACGGTGATGGACGTCTATCAGGGTGAAGGCACGGAGAGCGAGACCGGCGGAGCCGGGGGGCGCTTCCGCTCACCAGGAGCGGAGCCGGTCGTCTTCACCCAACACACCGTCAGGCCCATGACCTTGGGGAGTCACGTCATGCGTACGTCCGTTATCAACCGTTTTGCGAAGAACGACCGCGCCTTCTCCGGCCGCCGCCGCATCGCCGTCCTCGCCGCCACCGCCGTCCTCGCGGGCGGCGTCCAGGTCCTCGCGATGAGCGACACCGCCTGGGCCTGCGGCGACGCCCGGTTCGGCACCTCTCCGGTGTTCGACCCCTCCGTCCGCAAGCCGACCGTCCCGAACTCGGACTTCCGCGACCCCCTGTCCAACAGCCTTGCCGCCGACGGCAGCTGGACCGAGTTCGGAGTGGGGATGACCAACTTCACCGGAGCCGACGTCGCCAAGGCCGCGCCGAGCTTCAGCCTGGCGGGCACCTCCCTGCGTACCAGGGACGTACGGGTCGAGGTCGAGCAGAACGGCAGCTGGAAGCCGCTCGAGCTCAACGCGGGCTGCATCGGGATCGACGCCGACACCGACTCGCTGGCGCAGCCGCTGGCCAACGGCCGGGCCGCCGACTTCGTGTTCCGGGTCTCGCTCTCCCCCGCCTCGCCGAAGGACCTGAGCACGCTGACGCTGGTGACGGACGCCGTCACCGACAAGGCCACGCTGGAGTACTGGGGCAACCGCACCGTGAAGGTCACCCACCCCAGGACCGCGCCGACCACCGGGAAGCCGACCCCGGCCGCCAAGCCCGCACCCGCCAAGCCCGCACCCGCCGAGCAGACCGCCGCCAAGCAGGCCGCCGAGAAGACCGAGCAGCCCTCCGCCGGGTCCCCGGCTCCGCAGGCCACTCCTTCCGCGCCGGCGGCCTCCGCACCGGCCGGCACCGCCGAGCTGGCCCACACCGGCTCCTCCGGCACCGACACCTTCCTCGCCACCTCGGCCGCCGCGCTGCTCGCGCTCGGCGCCGGCGTCCTGCTCGTCGTCCGCCGCCTCCGCCGCCAGCGGTAGTCGACGGTCTGGTACGGCGAAGGGGCCCTCGCTCCGCACGGCGGTGCGGAGCGAGGGCCCCTTCGTCATGTCTCCGGAGGCGTCAGCCCCAGGTGATCAGGCGCTTCGGGAACTCCAGCAGGCCGGCGATGTCGGCCAGCACCTTGGAGCCCAACTCCCCGTCCACCAGCCGGTGGTCGAAGGAGAGCGCGAGCGTGGTCACCTGGCGCGGGACCACCTTGCCCTTGTGCACCCACGGCAGCTCCCGGACCGCGCCGAAGGCCAGGATGGCCGCCTCGCCCGGGTTGAGGATCGGGGTGCCGGTGTCGACGCCGAAGACGCCGACGTTGGTGATGGTGACCGTGCCGCCCTGCATGTCGGCCGGCGAGGTCTTGCCCTGACGTGCCGTCTCGACCAGCTCGCCGAGCGAAGTGGCCAGGCCCGCGAGGGTCTTGGACCCGGCGTCCTTGATGTTCGGGACGATCAGGCCGCGCGGGGTGGCCGCGGCGATGCCGAGGTTCACCTGGCCCTTGACCACGATCTCCTGGGCCGCCTCGTCCCACTGGGCGTTGATCTCCGGGTGCCGCTTGATCGCCACCAGCAGCGCCTTGGCGACCAGCAGCAGCGGGCTGACCCGGACGTCCCGGCCCAGCTCGCCGCTCTCCTTGAGCTTGCGGACGAACTTCATCGTGCGGGTCACGTCGACCTGGACGAACTCGGTGACGTGCGGGGCGGTGAAGGCCGAGGCCACCATCGCCTGCGCGGTCGCCTTGCGGACGCCCTTGATCGGCACCCGGACGTCGCCCGCGCCGGACACCGGCACCGGGGCCACGACGGCCTCGGCGGCCTCGACCACGACCGGCTCGACGGCCGGGGCCGCCGGAGCGGCCTGGGCCTCGGCATAGGCGTGCAGGTCCTCGCGGGTGATCACGCCGTCCCGGCCGGTCGGGGTGACGGCCCGCAGGTCGACGCCGAGGTCCTTGGCCAGCTTGCGCACCGGCGGCTTGGCCAACGGCCGGGCGCCGAGCTGCGGTTCGGCCACCGGTCCAGTCGGGACCGGGGCCGGGGCCGCGGGCGCGACCTGGGCCGGCTGCGGGGCGGCCGCCTTCGTCGTGGTGGTGGTCGTCCGCCGGGCCCGGCGCTGGGCGGTGCCGGTGCGCGGGCCGTAGCCCACCAGCACCTCCCGGCGCTCCGGCTCGGCCTCGGCGGCCGGCGCCGGCGCGGCAGCCGCGGCCGGCGCGGGTGCGGCAGCCAGAGCGGGTGCGGCGGCCGGCGCGGCCCCCGCCTCCCCGGCCACCGCGACCGAGATGATCACGGTGCCGACGTCGACCGTCGAGCCCTCGGGGAAGAAGAGCTGCTCGACGACCCCGTTGAACGGGATCGGCAGCTCCACCGCCGCCTTGGCGGTCTCCACCTCGCACACGACCTGCCCGTCGGTGACGGTGTCACCGGGCTTGACGTACCAGCTGAGGATCTCGGCCTCGGTGAGGCCCTCGCCCACATCGGGCATCTTGAACTCGCGGAGCGAGCGAACTTCGGTGGTCATCTACGCTCCCCGGTATCAGTACGCGAGCGCGCGGTCGACGGCGTCGAGCACGCGGTCCAGGTCGGGGAGGAAGGCCTCCTCGACGCGGGACGGCGGGTACGGGGCGTAGTAGCCGCCGACCCGCAGGACCGGTGCCTCCAGGTGGTAGAAGCACCGCTCCGTGAGCCGGGCGGCCAACTCGGCGCCCATGCCCAGGAAGACCGGCGCCTCGTGCACCACGACGGCCCGACCGGTGCGCTTGACCGACTCCTCCAGGGTGGTGAAGTCCACCGGGGAGAGCGAGCGCAGGTCGACGACCTCCAGCCGGCGGCCGTCCTCCTCCGCGGCCGCGGCGGCTTCCAGGCAGACCTTGACCATCGGGCCGTACGCGATCAGCGTCGCGTCGGTGCCGGGGCGGACGATCCGGGCGTCGTGCAGCGCCAGGTCGGCGGTGGCGCCGACCTCGCCCTTGTCCCAGTAACGCCGCTTGGGCTCCAGGAAGATGACCGGGTCGTCGGACTCGATGGCCTGGCGCAGCATCCAATGCGCGTCGTGCGCGTTGGACGGCGTGACCACCCGCAGACCGGCGGTGTGGGCGAAGTACGCCTCGTGCGACTCGCTGTGGTGCTCGACCGCGCCGATACCACCCGCGTAGGGGATGCGCACGGTCACCGGCATCTTGACGTGGCCCAGCGCACGGGCGTGCATCTTGGCCAGCTGGGAGACGATCTGGTCGAAGGCGGGGTAGACGAACCCGTCGAACTGGATCTCCACCACCGGGCGGTAGCCGCGCAGCGCGAGGCCGATCGCGGTGCCCATGATGCCGGACTCGGCCAGCGGGCTGTCGATCACCCGGTCCTCGCCGAAGTCCTTCTGCAGGCCGTCGGTGATCCGGAAGACGCCGCCGAGCTTGCCGATGTCCTCGCCCATCAGGACGGTCTTCGGGTCCTTCTCCAGCGACTTGCGCAGCGCGTCGTTGAGCGCCTTGGCGATGCTCAGCTGACCGGCCATCAGTGGTTCTCCCCCGCCTCGAAGGAGGCCGCGTACTCGACGTACTCGGCCCGTTCCTCATCGACCAGCGCGTGCGGCTCGCTGTACACGTGGTCGAAGATCAGCGTCGGGTCCGGGTCCGGCATGCTGCGCACGCCCTCGCGCACCCGCAGCCCCAGCTGCTCGCTCTCGGCGTCGACGGCGGTGAAGAACTCCTCGTCCGCCAGTCCCTCCTTCTCCAGGAGGGTGCGCAGCCGCAGGATCGGGTCCTTGGCCTTCCAGGCCTCGGTCTCCTCGGCGAGCCGGTAGCGGGTCGGGTCGTCGGAGGTGGTGTGCGCGCCCATCCGGTAGGTGAAGGCCTCGATCAGCACCGGGCCGTTGCCGCTGCGAGCGTGGTCGAGCGCCCAGCGGGTGACCGCGAGGCAGGCCAGCACGTCGTTGCCGTCGACCCGGACGCCCGGGAAGCCGAAGCCGGAGGCGCGGCGGTACAGCGGGATCTTGGTCTGGGTGGTGGTGGGCTCGGAGATCGCCCACTGGTTGTTCTGGCAGAAGAAGACCACCGGGGCGTTGTAGACCGAGGCGAAGGTGAAGGCCTCGTTGACGTCGCCCTGGCTGGAGGCGCCGTCGCCGAAGTACGCGATCACCGCGTCGTCGGCGCCGTCCTTGGTGATGCCCATCGCGTAGCCGGTGGCGTGCAGGGTCTGCGCGCCGATCACGATGGTGTACAGGTGGAAGTTCTTCTCGTTCGGGTCCCAGCCGCCGTGGTTCACACCGCGGAACATGCCGAGCAGGTTCAGCGGGTCGACGTCGCGGCACCAGGCCACGCCGTGCTCGCGGTAGGTCGGGAAGGCGTAGTCACCGGTGCGCATGGCCCGGCCGGAGCCGACCTGGGCGGCCTCCTGGCCGAGCAGCGAGGCCCACAGGCCCAGCTCGCCCTGGCGCTGGAGGGCGGTCGCCTCGCCGTCGAACCGGCGCACCAGCACCAGGTCGCGGTAGAGCGAGCGCAGTTCCTCCGGAGTGGTGGTCAGGGGGTAGTCCGGGTGCTCGACCCGCTCGCCTTCCGGCGTGAGCAGCTGTACGAGCTCCGGCTGGGCGTCCGTCCCCGTGGCGCGGAGGGTGTCAGGGACAGCGGGGGCCGCCTTCTTGCGAGCCCTCGCCGTGCTTTTGACGGTCACGTTCACTCCTCGGTCTGTCCGGCCGCCCGGGGTCGCCGGTGACCGGTCCGGTCACCGCCTCGCGGGGCGCGCGTGGGTGTGCGCACCTACTGCGTGGCAGGTGGTGATCCTGTTCCGACGGCGTCCCTCACGAGAACGTTACCCAGCGTCCGCCCTTGGCGCGCTTGCGCTAGGACGTCCTACTTGTTCAGGGCCTACAACCCCGAGGGTGCCGCGCCCGGCTCGCCGTCGGAAGGGTGGGGGTGACGGTCGGCGTGACGCAGCTCTCAATTCGAGCGCCTTCAGGACACCAGCGCACGTTATCCGGGCGGAAGCCCGTACGTAAGGGGGTTCTCGGTATCGGTTTCGGCGGCTGTGGCCGGATCACGCCTTTACGGCGCTGCGAACGATACGCCTTGTGTACGGTGATATGGGAGGCTTTGGGCGTGACTGATAACGGACAAATCAGGGTGTTCCTGCTCGACGACCACGAGGTCGTCCGCCGGGGGGTGCACGATCTGCTCTCGGTCGAGGACGACATCGAGATCGTCGGCGAGGCCGGCACGGCCGCCGAGGCGCTCACCCGGATTCCCGCGGTCCACCCCGACGTCGCCGTGCTCGACGTCCGGCTGCCGGACGGCAACGGGGTCGAGGTCTGCCGGGAGATCCGCTCCCGGCTGCCGGAGATCAAGTGCCTGATGCTGACCTCGTTCTCGGACGACGAGGCCCTGTTCGACTCGATCATGGCGGGCGCCGCCGGCTACGTCCTGAAGGCGATCCGCGGCACCGACCTGATCACCGCCGTCCGGGACGTCGCGGCGGGCCGCTCGCTGCTCGACCCGGTCGCCACCAGCCGGGTGCTCGCCCGGCTGCGCGACGGCGGCGAGAGGGAGGACGAACGGCTGGCGCAGCTCACCAAGCAGGAGCGGCGGATCCTGGACCTGATCGGCGAGGGGATGACCAACCGTCAGATCGGCAACGAGTTGCACCTCGCCGAGAAGACGGTGAAGAACTACGTCTCCAGTCTGCTCGCCAAGATGGGCATGGAGCGACGCACCCAGGCGGCGGCGTACGTGGCGCGGCACCAGGCCGACCACCAGCACTGAACCCTGGCCCTTTCACACTCCTGACGGTTTGTCAAGGGCCCCCACCAAGGGGCCATAACCTCTGCACGTGACTTTCAGCCAGACCCTCGCCTGCGCCCCGGCCCGCCCCGACCTCTCCGCCCCGCCGATGGGGACCCTCAGTCCACCCGTCCCCCGCAGCGCACTCGTCGAGGTCCTGGCCCGCTTCCGGGTGGGGCGGCTGCTGACCGCCGAACCGGTCGCCGAAGGCCTGCTCAACCGGGGTTACCGGGTCACGACCGAGGCCGGCGACTACTTCCTCAAGTGCTACGTCGACACCGCCACCGCCAGCCGCCCGAAGATCCTCGCCCACCACCGCGCCATGACCGACCTGAACGCCCTGGGGCTGCCGGTGGTACCCCCGCTGAGCTGCGCCGACCGCGGCGGGACGGTGGCCGCCCCGAACGGCCGGATGTTCGCGCTGTTCCCCTGGGTGGACGGCCGACACCGGCACGGTACGGAGCTCGAACCAGCGCGGTGCGACGCGCTCGGCACGCTGCTCGGCCGACTGCACGGCGCGCTCGACGACGTCTGCGCCCCCCTCGACCCGCCCGCCGGCTATCGCAGCGCCGACCCCCTCGACAGCGCCGAACTGGCCCGCGAGCTGCGGCGCCGCGCCCGCGAGCACCGCCCGTACGACGACCTGGACGCCCTGGTCGAACAACGGCTCGGCGAACGGCTGGAACTGCTCGCCGAGCACGCCCACCGCCGCCCCGACCCGCTCGACGCCCCGCCCACCGGCTGGACCCACGGCGACTTCCACGGCCTCAACCTGCTGTACGACGAGGGCCCGGACGGCGAGCGGGTCGCCGCCGTGCTCGACTGGGACAAGCTCGGCCCGCAGCCGCGCGCCGAGGAGGCCGTCCGCGCCGCCACCCTGCTCTTCAACGACCGGACCACCGGCACCCTCGACCTGGTCCGGGTCCGCCGTTACTCACAGGCCTACCGGGCCTCCGGCGCCGCCACCGCCGAGCACCTGGCCGCCGCCGTCCACCGGGTCTGGTGGGAACGGCTGAACGACTTCTGGATGCTGCAGTGGCGCTACCAGCGGGCCGACCACCGGGCCGACCCGCTGTACCCCGCCTCGGCGGCGCAGTTGGCGTGGTGGTGCCAGGAGTACGAGCAGGTCCTGGACGCCTTCGTCAACTGAACCGTCAGTTGGTGGCCGGCGGCGTCACCCCGCCCACGCCCCCGGCGCCGGCTCCGCCCGCGCCGCCGCTCCCGCCGCCGGTCGGCTTCGTGGTCGGCTTCTGGCTAGCGGTGCTGCCGCCGTCACCGCCCGCCGGCGCCGACGGCGTCGTGCTCGCCCCACTGGTCGCCGTCGCGGTGGAGGTCGCCGAGTGGGTCGGCGTCGGCGTCGGGGCCTGGGTGTGCTTGCCCGAACCCGGTGACGGAGACATGTTGTTGCCGCCGCTCCCGCCGCTCCAGCCGTACGACCCGCTGTCGGCCGGCTGGGTCGGCCGCCTGCTGCCGGCGCCCGACGACGACGGCGGCGGCGTCGGCTGCCCGTTCTGGGTGGGCGTGGTCGGCTCGGTGGTGTTGACCACCGGGGCGGGCGTCGGGGGCGTCGTGTGGTCCATGGCGCCGCCACCGCTGCTGAGCGCGAAGGCGATCCCGGCCCCGGCCGCGACCAGCACGGCGATCCCGCCGGCCACCCAGCCCCAAGGCCCGCGCCGCCGACCGCCGTCCCCGCCGTGGTCGTCCTCGCCGCCACCGCCGTACGGGCCGCCGCCGCCCTGGTAGGACGAGGGGCTGTGCTGGCCGCCCGCCGAGTACGGCAGGACCGAGGTCTGGTCGCCCGCCGCGACCGCGCCGAAGGCCTGGGTGGCCGCCGCGCGGTCCGGCCGGAGCACCTGGGTGGCCCCGGTGTCGCCGGGCATCCCGGTCGCGGCACCGACCCAGCCGGCCCCGGCCGCGCCGTGCATCTCGCGCAGCGCGTGCTGCAGGTGGGCGCGGAACTCGTCGGCGTCCTGGAAGCGGTCGTCCGGGTTCTTGGCGAGCGAGCGCAGCACCAGCCCGTCCAGGCCGACCGGCACCCGGCTGTTGGCCTGCGAGGGCGGCACCGGCGGGTCCTGGACGTGCTGGTAGACCACCGAGAGCGGGGTGTCGCCGGTGAACGGCGGGCGCAGCGTGAGCAGCTCGTAGAGCATGCAGCCGGCCGCGTAGAGGTCGGAGCGGTGGTCGACCGGCTTGCCGAGCGCCTGCTCGGGCGACAGGTACTGCGGGGTGCCCATGACCATGCCGGTCTGGGTCATCGTGGTGGCCCCGCCGGTCAGCGCGCGGGCGATGCCGAAGTCCATCACCTTGACCGCGCCGGTCGTGGTGATGCTCACGTTGGCGGGCTTGATGTCGCGGTGCACGATGCCGTTGCGGTGGCTGTAGGCCAGCGCCTCCAGCACCCCGGCGATGATGATCAGCGCCTGGTCGACCGGCGGCGCCTCCTCGTCCACCAGCAGCTCGCGGACGGTCCGGCCCTCGACCAGCTCCATCACGATGTACGGCGTGGACTCGTCCCCGACGTACTCCTCGCCGGTGTCGTAGACCGAGACGATCGCGTGGTGGTTCAGCGCCGCGACGGCGTGTGCCTCGCGGGTGAAGCGCAGCCGGGCGACGTCGTCCTGCGCCAGCTCGCCGCGCAGCAGCTTGATCGCGACGGTGCGGCCCAGCCGCACGTCCTCGGCGGCGAACACCTCGGCCATGCCGCCGCGGCCGAGCCGGTGGGTCAGCCGGTAGCGGCCGTCGCCGACCGTGCCCAGCGGCACTCCGCGGCCCGGTGTCTGCGGTCCGCCGGCCCCGCCGAAGGGCGGCAGCGCGGATGTCGCGGCTTCGCTGCCCGGCTCGGGGATCCTCGGCGTGCCGCCGGTCCGTCCGACCGCTCGGGCACCCGCCTCGTCGTCCGGCTGCTGCGTCTGTGCCATCGCTCCTCGCCCCGGGCGTTCGCTCGGATCGCGGTGCCCTGTCGCTTACGTATCCCCGAACGCTACCGCTTCCGGCGCGCACCCGTGACACGCGCGAAGCGGCGGGAAACGGTCAGAGCAGACCGTTCCGGTCGGCCTGCGGACCCACCACCACGACCGCGGCGGGCCGCTCGGAGTGGAACTTGCCGTTGGTGTTCTTCTCCGCCTTGTTGACCACGATCGCGATGATGATGCCGGCCAGCACCAGCACGCCGACGATGATCGCGATCACCACGAAGGCCGTGGAGCAGCCGCCGCCGTTGGGCTTCGGCTGCTGGTACGGCGGCATCGGCTGCGGGCCCGGGGTGTGCATCGGCGGCCGCTGTCCCTGCTGGGGGAACGGGTGCGGCGTGTGCGGGGCCTGCGGGCGCGGGGTCTGGTAGGCGGGCGGCGGGGTCCGGTACTGCGGCTGCTGCTGCTGCTGCTGCTGCGGGAACGGGTGCGGCGTCCGCGGCGCCTGCGGGTGCGGCGTCTGGTAGGCGGGCGGCGGGGTCTGGTACTGGGGCTGCCCGCCCTGCTGGAGGTACTGCGGGTGCGGGGTCTGCGGCGCCTGCGGACCGGCGTGCACCGAGCGCGGCCCCTCCTTGATCACCAGCGGGGAGCTGGCCTGCAGCGCGTGCCCGCTGCCGCCGCCCTTCAGCTCCGCGATCAGCCGCTCCGCCTCGTCCCGCATCGCGGCCGCGCTCTGGAACCGGTGCGCCGGGTCCTTGCGCAGCGCCTGGGCGACGTAGGCGTCCACCGCCGGGGTGATCGAGCGGTTGAGGCTGGAGGGCGCCGGCGGCTCCTCCTGGACGTGCTTGTAGGCGATCGAGAAGGCCGAGTCGCCGTCGAAGACCAGCTGGCCGGTGAGCATCTCGAAGAGCATCACACCGACCGAGTACAGGTCGGAACGGGCGTCCACCGGCTTGCCGAGCGCCTGCTCGGGCGACAGGTACTGCGGGGTGCCGACCACCATGCCGGTCTGCGTCATCGACGTGACGCCGGACTCCAGCGCCCGGGCGATGCCGAAGTCCATGACCTTGACATTGCCCTTGCGGTCGAACATGACGTTGCCGGGCTTGATGTCGCGGTGCACCAGGCCCATGTCGTGCGAGGCCTCCAGCGCGTTCAGCACGCCGACGGTGACCTTCAGGGCCTCCTCGGTGGGCACCGCGCCGTGCTGGGCGACCGCCTCGTTGATCGTCTCGCGCAGGCCCTTGCCGTCGATCAGCTGCATGACGATGTACGGCGTGCTGGAACCGTCCGGGGCGACGTCCTCGCCGCTGTCGTACACCGTGACGATGTTGGGGTGCTCCAGCCGGGCCACGGCCTGGGCCTCGCGGCGGAACCGCTCCTTGAACGAGTCGTCCCGGCCCAGCTCGCTGTGCATGCTCTTCAACGCGACCTGCCGGTCCAGCACGCTGTCGTACGCGAGGTGCACGGAGGCCATGCCGCCCTCGCCCAGCAGCCGCTGCAGCACATAGCGGCCGTTGCCCAGGGAGAAGCCCTCGACCGCGTTGCCGTGCTCGCTCATGGTCCTCTGCTCCCCCTCGGCGCGGTGGTGCTGCCGCGACCGTGACGTTCGGTCTCGTCCGTACGTGGTGGGCCCGGCCCACCGGCCCGGCGATCCCCTGCCGCGGCGGCTCGACCGGCCAGCGACAGGGGTCAGGGTATCGGCTTCCGCCGACGGTGACCGGTCCAGGGCCGATCCTGGCCCCGGACCGCCGGCGCCGTCCTGCGGCGGTGCGGTCCGGGGCGGATCGTCGTGGTACGTCCGGCCCCGGCGGCCCTACAGGTACGGGCCGGAACGGATCCCGCGGCCCTGGCCCGGGTCCTCCTCGTCCGGGTCGACACCGTGCGAACCGGGTGGCAGCGCGCGCCGCATCTGCTCCAGCTGCGCCCGCGCGGCCATCTGCTGGGCGAACAGGGCGGTCTGGATGCCGTGGAAGAGGCCCTCCAGCCAACCCACCAGCTGGGCCTGGGCGATCCGCAGCTCGGCCTCGGTCGGGATGCTGTCCTCGGTGAACGGCAGCGAGAGCCGCTCCAGCTCGGCGACCAGCTCCGGGGCCAGCCCGAGCTCCAGTTCCTTGATCGAACTGGCGTGGATGTCCTTCAGCCGAGCCCGGCTGGCCTCGTCGAGAGGCGCCGCCCGAACCTCCTCCAGCAGCTGCTTGATCATGCTGCCGATGCGCATGACCTTGGCGGGCTGCTCGACCATCTCGGTCACCGGGAGCTCGCGGGGCACGTCCGCCTCGTCGTCCCCCTCCATCGTCGCCCCGGCGAACCCCTGGCCCACGGGCAGCCCGTCCGGTCCGACGATCAGCACCTTCTGGCCGTCCTGCGGCTGCCCGCCGCCGGCCCGGAAGGGCTCCTGCGACGAGCGCTCGTTCATCGGATTCGTCATGAACAACATTCTCTCTCACTGGGGTTGGTCGGGCGGAAGCCCCCGTTCGTCCCGCCGTCCTGCGCCACCCCGTCACGACGGTACGCCCCCGCGGGCGGCCCGGGAATCCGTACGGATACTCAGTTCCCCGGCCGCTCCGGTCCGCCACGGCGGCGCGTCACCCGCCCCGGAAACCCCCACGGAATCTCCACGCCACCCGCCACCCGCGCACCGGCTCGACGGGGCCCGGCCCTTCCGCAGCCGCACCCCGGCCAGCCGCCCGGGGGCGGCGCCCCGGGCCCCACAGCCCTGCGACGCCGCCCCGCCACTCTGCGAGCCCCCGGCTCAGCCCTTCCGCAGCCGCACGCCGATCAGCCCCAGGCCGCAGCCGATCAGCCCCAGGCCCACGCCCAGCGGCAGCTGGAGGGTGGAGGGGTCCTGCCAGTGGGCCGGGAGGACGGCCGGGACGGTCCCGGCGGCCGCGGGCCGGCCGGAGGCCGCCGTGCCGGCACCCTGGTCGTCGGCGGGAGCCGAGGCGTCCGGGGCGTCCGCGTCGGAGTCCGAGCCGGACTGGTCGGCGGTGCCGCCCCGGTCCTGCTCGGGCGACTGCTCGACGGCCTGGCCCGGAGCCTGGTTCGACGGCTGGCCCGGAGCCTGACCGGGCGCTTGACCGCGCGCCCGGTCGGGCACCCGGTCCACGGTCGCGTCCGGGCGCCGCTCCGGCGCCGAGACCGGGCGGTGGTGGCGCGCCCATCTCTCGTAGAAGTCCGGACGCGACCGGTCGGGCACCATGTGCTGCTGCGGCGGCGCCGCGTTGGGTGACGGCCCGGAGGCCTCGGCCGGATCGGCCCGCCCGTCGGCCCCCGGCGCCGAGGCGTCCGGAGCCGAGACGTCGGGAGCCGGGGAGACCGGCACAGCGGAGTCCGGTACGGGGGAATCCGCAGCCGGGGAGTCGGGAGCCGGGGAGTCCGCCGCCGGGGCCGAGGCGCCCGGGGACGGCTCCGCCACCGCCGTGGTCACGGCGGCCAGCGGGAGCGTCAGTCCCAGCACGGCCGCCGCGAGCAGCCACCGGGAACGGCTGGTCCGGCGGGTACGACGGGGGTGGGGCGCGGCGGGCGGCGGCGCGGTCGGCAGCGGCCCGAGGACGTCGTGCGGAGTTGCAGCCACGGTCGGAGTCCTTCCGACGGCCGACCACGCCCGGGGGCGGGACCGGCGGCGAGACAGCTCCGGACCAGCCTCACACAATCCGGCAATCGCGGCATTTCGAACCCCTCACGCCACGCCGCTCAGGCCGTCAGCACGACCTTCCCGACCTGCTCCCCCGCCTCCAGCACCCGGTGCCCGGCGGCGGCGTCGGTCAACGGCAACACCCGGTCGACCACCGGCTTCACCACTCCGGACTCGACCAGCGGCCACACGTGCTCCCGCACCGCCGCCACGATCGCCGCCTTCTCCGCCAGCGGCCGCCCGCGCAGGTTGGTGGCGATCACCGCCGCCCGCTTGCGCAGCAGCGTGTTGAGGTCGAGCTCGCCCTTCACCCCGCCCTGCAGCCCGATGACCACCAGCCGCCCGTTGACCGCCAGCGCGTCCACGTTCCGCTGCAGGTACTTGGCGCCCATGATGTCCAGGATCACGTCCGCCCCGGCGCCGTCGGTGGCCTCCCGGAGCGCCTCGACGAAGTCCTGCTCGCGGTAGTCGATCACGATGTCGGCGCCCAGCTCGGTGCACCGGGCCAGCTTCTCCGGGCTGCCCGCCGTCACCGCGACCCGCGCACCGACCGCCTTGGCCAGCTGGATCGCCATCGTGCCGATCCCGCTCGCGCCGCCGTGCAGCAGCACCGTCTCGCCCGGCCGCAGGTGGGCCGTGAGGAAGACGTTGGACCACACCGTGCAGGCCACCTCCGGCAGCGCGGCGGCCTGCTCCGGGCTCAGCCCCTTCGGCAGCGGCAGCAGCTGCCCGCTCGGCACCGCGACCCGCTGCGCGTAACCGCCGCCGGACAGCAGCGCGCACACCTCGTCGCCGACGGCCCAGCCGGCCACGCCCGGCCCGAGCGCGACGATCCGCCCGGCGCACTCCAGCCCCGGGTAGGGCGAGGCGCCGGGCGGCGGGTTGTAGAAGCCCTGCCGCTGAAGCAGATCGGCACGGTTGACGGCGGTGGCCGCCACCTCGACCAGGACCTCGCCCTCGCCAGGCACCGGGTCGGGCACCTCGGCCCACACCAGTGCCTCGGGGCCGCCGGGTACGGGAATCGTCATCGCATGCATGCACCGAACCTACTGCGCCGCACGGTGGTCCGGCCGCCAGGGCCCGCCCTACGCCGTCGACTTGATGACGATCACCCGGTCGGTCAGCTGCAGCACCGCGGCCTTCGGCTCGTTGTAGTTGAGCACCCGTCGGCCGCGCACCACCGCGACCACCAGGTCCTCGCACTCGCGCGGGCCGTGCCCCGCCTCGGCCCGGGTGACCGGGCGGCACAGCCCACTCATGCGCCCGCCTCACTGCGCTCGGCAGGGGCATTCGCCCACACGCACCTCTCGACGATGACCTCGCTCCGCTCGCTCAAACGCCCACCCCGCCGCGCTCGGCAGGGGCATTCGCCCACACGCACCTCTCGACGATGACCTCGCTCCGCTCGCTCAAACGCCCACCCCTACGGTGAGCTCGCTCACGGCGCCTCCACCAGCTCGACGACCTCCCCCGCCGCCGCCCCGCCGGGTGGGATCACCGCCAGCGCCTCGGCCCGGGCGAGGCCGCGCAGCATCGCGGGCCCGTCGAAGGCGAGCGGTACGACCCCCTCGGCGGTGCGGCGCACCGGCTGGAGCCGGGTGTCCACCGGGTGCCCGGGAAACAGGACGGCCGCCGGGGCGGGTGCGGGGCCGAAGGCGGCCCGTCCGCTACGGGCGTGCAGCAGCGGCAGGGCGAGCGTGACCATCCCGGCGACGGCCGCCAGCGGGTTGCCGGGCAGGCCCACCAGGTGGCGCCCGCCGGGGAGTTCGGCCAGCAGCATGGGGTGCCCGGGACGGACGGCCACGCCGTCCACCAGTAGCCGGGCGCCGACCTCGGCGAGCGCCCGGTGCAGGAAGTCCACCGGTCCGGCGGCCGTCCCGCCGGTGGTGACCACCACGTCGGCGGTGGAGTACCGCAGGGCGTCCCGCAGCAGCCCGAAGTCGTCGCGCACGCGGCGCACTTCGGCCACCTCCGCACCGGCCGCGTGCAGCCAGGGCGGCAACAGCGGGCTCAGCGCGTCCCGTACCAGCCCCGGGCCTGGGGTCCCGCTGTCGATCAACTCGTCCCCCAGTACCAGGACTTGGACCACCGGACGGCGGCGCACCGCGAGCCGGTCGTGCCCGCAGGCGGCGGCCAGGCCGAGCACGGCCGGACCGATCACCGTCCCGGCGGGCAGCAGTTCCTCACCCCGGCGGCACTCCTGGCCGCGCGGGCGCACGTCCTGACCGGTTGTCAGCTTCTCCGGGCCGCGCTCGCGCAGCAGCGTGCCCTCGGTCCTGCCGTGCTCCCGGCGCAGTACGGCGGTGGCTCCGGGTGGCAGTTGGGCGCCGGTGGCGATCTCGACCGCGCTGCCGTCGGCCAGCGGTGCGACCTCGGTGCGCCCGGCCAGCACCCGTCCGGCGACCCGCCAGGGACCGGGTCCGGCGACCGCCCAGCCGTCCATCGCCGAGGTGTCGAAGGCGGGCAGGTCGGTCAGCGCGCCGAGCGGCTCGGCGAGGACGTGCCCGAGCGCCCCGGCCAGTGGCAGACCGACCACCGGCAGCGGGCGCAGCCCGGCCCGGCGCGCGGTTTCCCGGGCGCGCGACCAGCTCAGCACGCCGGGACGGGTCGGGGGAACGGTCACGGTGGTCCGTCCGACCGTGCTCACGGCTCCTCCGGGCCGTCAGCGGGTTGCCACCGCTCGGCGAGCGCCGTGGTCCGCCGGGACGCCTCGGCGACGGCGGCCGGTCCGCCGCCCTGCTGGGCGGCCGCGTAGCCGATCAGAAAGGCGGTCAGCGGCGCGGCCGGCCGGGCCACTCCGTGCGCGACCACCCGGGCCGTGTCGAGCAGTCCCCGGACGTCCACGTCCAGGTCGATGCCCAGGTCGGCCTTGACCTCGGCGATCCAGTCTTCCAGCGTGCGCTCCATGCGCCCATGCTGCCCGATCGGCGGTTTCCCCGGCGTGTTCGCCCCGTGTGCGGCGTGCGTCGTTTCCCTCACAGCCCGGGGGTGGCCGCGGTGAGGTTCCCTCCGCGGTGCCTGGTCATCGCCGCCCGGCAGCGGCCACCGGCAGCGCTGCGACCACCGGGCGCGCCCGGCCCCGTCCACGACGGCCACGCTCGCCCGCGCGCCGGGGGCGCTCAGGACCGGTCGCGCTCCCTCGCCTGTTCCAGGTCCTCCCAGGTGTCGCAGTCGTACGCGACGTTGTCCGTGTCGGCCACCCGCAGCCGGTTCAGCCCGCCGACGAGGCGGCGCAGCGGCTGTCCGGCCGGGTCGCCGCCGAGGGCGGCCAGCGCGGCGCGCAGCGCGGCGGTGCGGTAAGCGGCGGTGAGCGGCTGGTCGCGTCCGCCCGCGTCGACCAGGACGGCGACGTCCGTGTACGGCCCGGCCTCTTCGAGGGCGGATGCCAGCCGTTCCACCGTCCGCCGGTCGAGGAAGGGCAGGTCGGCGGCGAGCAGCAGCACGGTGTCCGCGGTGACCAGGTCGAGTCCGGCCGCGACGGCGGCGACCGGCCCGCCGCCGGGCGGCTGCTCCCTGGTCCACCGGACGCCCGCGCGCGTGGTCGGCCGGGCCGGACCGACCACGACGGTGGTCCGGGCGCCGGCGCAGGCAGCGAGCACCCGGTCCAGCAGGGTGGTCTCTCCCACGGTCAGGCCGGGTTTGTCGGCCCCGTCGAACCTCCGGGCCGCGCCGCCCGCCGGAACGATCACGTCGTACGGCGTCGTCATGCGGCCAGTATCCCGCCCTACTCGCCGTCCCCGCCCTCGTCCTCGTCCGCCGCCTCCGATTCGGAGTCTCCGTCCTCCGCCTCCGGTCCGGACTCCGGGGAGGCGGCCCGGGCGGTGTTCGCGGCCGCGCCCAGCTGCAGGAAGGACGGCAGGGTCAGTTCCCCGTACCGCTCGTTCATCGCGGTGATCAGCGCCTCCGGATCGTCCGGGTGCTCGGCCAGCAGCCGGTCGAAGTCCCGCAGGTACTCCCCGGTGAAGGCGAGCACCCGGGCGGCGTCATCGCCCTGTTCGGGGGCGCGGTGTCCGGCGATGACCCGGTCGACGCCGAGGTCGGCGATCCGGTCGAGGTTGTGGCCCCAGGTGGTGCGCTGGGCCGGCGTGGTGTCGGCGGTCCACACGTGGGTGCCGTTGCTGACGAAGTCCCCGGCGATCACGGTCCGGATGCTCGGCACGTGGACGACCGAGGACTCCCCGCAGTCCGCCTGGCCGAGCAGCAGCACCGGGATCACCTGGCGGTCCAGCATCAGTGGCTGGGGCAGCAGCGGGGCGGGGACCGAGGGGTTGTCCGGGATGTCGTCGCCGTAGACGGGCTTCCACTGGGCGACCTTGGCCGCGACGGTGCGCCGGATGCCCTCGACCACCACCGGGGCGGCCAGCAGCTGGGCGTCCGGGAAGAGCTTCAGCACCTCCTCGGCGCCGAAGTAGTGGTCGGGGTGCTGGTGGGTGACCACGATGGCGAGCAGTCGGCGGCCCTTGCCCGCGACCCACTCGGCCAGTTCGCGTCCGGCGCTGCGGGTGAGCTGGGCGTCCACCAGGATCGCGGTCCGCTCACCGAGGATCAGCGTGGAGGTGGTGAAGAAGGCCGATTCGGGCCCGGTGAAGACGGCGACCTCCAGCGGCCGGGCGGTCCGCTCCGCGTCACCGGCACCGTCAGCACCATCGGCGGCGGCCGTGACGGGCTCGGCGTCGGCCCGTTCCGCGCCGGAGCCCTCCTCGGGCGGGGACGACGTCACGGGTGGCTCCCTCTGCTCGGCGGTCGGACTTCCTGCGCCCTACAGCATGGGAGCACCGGCGGCCGATTGCGCGGAAGGCGCGCCCGTCGGGGCGAGCCTCGGGCGTGTCCGACGATCCGCGCCCGGCGGGATCGTCGGACGCGCCCTCCCGCACGTCACGCCGCGAAGCGGGCGGCCAGCTCCTTGCCCCGGCGGGCGGCCAGCTCCAGGGCCCGGGCCCTGGACTCGGCGGCGGCCGGGACGAACTCGGCCAGCGCCGGGACGGACGCCGCGAGGGTGAACTCCGGGACGATGAACTCGACCTCCAGCCCGAGGCCGCCACCCAGCACCTTCTCCAGGTAGGTGGTGACGAACTCGAACGGCTCGCGCGGGGCGCCGGGGCCGTACGAGCCGCCGCGGGAGGCGACGACGGTGACCGGGGTGCCCTTGGCGGAGGGCGACTCGCCGGCGGTGCGGCCCATCAGGATCACGTGGTCCAGCCAGGCCTTGAGGGTCGACGGGATCGTGAAGTTGTACATCGGGGCGCCGATCAGCACCGCGTCGGCGGATTCCAGCTCGGCTATCAGCCGCTCGCGCAGCGCGAAGGCGGCGGCCTGTTCGGCGTCGCGTGCCTCCGCCGGGGCGTACCCGGCGGTGATGCCGTGGGCGTCCAGGTGCGGGACGGGCTCGGCGGCGAGGTCCCGGTGGATCACCGTGCCTCCGGGGTGCTCGGCCTCCCAGGCGGCCCGGAAGGCGGCGGTGACCTCGCGGGAGACGGAGCCGTCGGTGATCGCCGAGGAGTCGATGTGCAGGAGCGTGGGCATGGCATGACCTCCAGAGAATAAGCAGCTGCTTTTTCCGTCGCAGCTGCAAGTACGGTAGCAGCTTACTTTTCTGCAGTCACTACGGACATATCGAGTACGCTTGATCCATGGCCGAGCACGAGGTAGTCACCGACGCAGTCCCGACCGCCGTCGACGACCCGTGCGCGGCCGCCGCGGGCCCCGGCGGCTGCGGCAACGTCGACCTGGCCCTCAACCGGGTGTTCACCCTGCTCGGCAAGCGCTGGACCGGCATGCTGCTGGGCGTGCTCAACAACGGCGGTCCGGCCTACTTCTCCGAGCTGCGCCGGGCCGTCCCGGGCATCAGCGAACGCATGCTCTCCGACCGGCTGACCGAGCTGGCCGAGGCCGGACTGGTCGTCCGCGAGGTCGACCCCGGCCCCCCGCTACGGGTCAGCTACCGGCTCACCGAGGGCGGCGTCGCGCTGAAGCCGGCCCTCACCGAACTGGCCGTCTGGGCGGACCGCTACCTGCCGGAGAGCGCCCTCCGGGGCGGCTGCTGACCGGCCCGCACCGGCCCCGGACACGCCGAAGGGCCCGTCCGCCGTTGCACGGCGGACGGGCCCTTCGGCACTGGGACTCAGCGCGTGGCGGCGCCACCACGGAAGCGGGCCACCCGGTCGGCGATGCCCCAGGTGGTCACCCGCCAGAGCGCCTCGACCACGATGTTGCGGCTCATCTTGGACGCGCCGAGCTCGCGCTCGACGAAGGTGATCGGCACCTCGGCCACCTTGAAGCCCGCCTTCACCGTGCGCCAGGCCAGGTCGACCTGGAAGCAGTACCCGGCCGAGGCCACCTCGTCCATGCCCAGGCCCAGCAGGGTCTCCTTGCGGAAGGCCCGGTAGCCGCCGGTGACGTCCCGGATCGGCACGCCCAGCATCAGCCTCGAGTACGTGGAGCCGCCGCGGGAGAGCAGCAGGCGCGACTTCGGCCAGTTCACCACCCGGCCGCCCGGCACCCAGCGCGAGCCGAGCACCAGGTCGGCGCCGCGCAGCGCGTTCAGCAGCCGGTCCAGCTCCTCGGGCTGGTGCGAGCCGTCCGCGTCCATCTCGACCAGGACGTCGTAGCCGTTGTCGATGCCCCAGCGGAAACCCGCGAGGTAGGCGGCGCCCAGGCCCTCCTTGCCCTTGCGGTGCATGACGTGGACGTGCTGGTCCTCGGCGGCCAGCTTGTCGGCCAGCTCGCCGGTGCCGTCGGGGCTGTTGTCGTCGGCGACCAGCACGTGCGCCTCGGGCACCGAGGCGCGGACCCGGCCGACGATCCGCTCGACGTTCTCCGCCTCGTTGTAGGTCGGGATGATCACCAGGACCCTGCCGAGATCAGCAAAACTCTGCTGGTTCACGGTCACGTACAAACCTCTCGGCCGATGGCGGGGAGTGTCAGAACACCGTCGCCCGCACTCTGGAACGCGGCCCCGCCGACAGCCCGCCGACGGGATGACCACGGTGGAGGATGCTGCGGAGGGCGGAGACTACTGCGTCCTGGCATCCTACTACCGCGCCCGGGAACCGCTGGTAGGACCACCGCACTCCCACCTGGTGCCCACCGTTTCCCCGCGGACGACCGGGGTCGGCTAGGGTCGATGCCCTTGCTCGTGCCGGGACCCGCCCGTACCGCCGGGCCCGCCCCGGCGATCCGGACTCGGAACGTCCGGGGGCCGCCCCCGTCAGCGAAGGAGTAGGACCGCGCGCATGGACAGGCTCGTCAACACCGTCCGCCCGTACGCCTGGGGGTCGCTCACGGCCCTGCCCGAGCTGCTGGGGCAGGAGCCCACCGGTGAGCCGCAGGCCGAGCTGTGGATGGGCGCCCACCCCGGCGACCCGTCCCGCGCCGACCGCGGCGAGGGTCCGCGACGGCTGGACGAGCTGATCGCGGCCGACCCCGAGGGCGAACTCGGCGCGGCGAGCACGGCCCGCTTCGGTCCGAGCCTGCCCTTCCTGTTCAAGGTGCTCGCCGCGGGCCTGCCGCTGTCCATCCAGGCCCACCCCACGCTGGACCAGGCCCGGGCCGGCTTCGCCACCGAGAACGCCCTCGGACTCCCGCTGGACGCCCCCGAGCGCAGCTACCGCGATGCCAACCACAAGCCCGAAATGGTCTGCGCGCTGGGCGAGTTCGAGGGACTGTGCGGCTTCCGCCGGCCCGCCGCGGCGGCCGCGCTGCTGGCCGCCCTCGCGGTGCCCGGACTGGAGCCGCTGATCGAGCTGCTGTCGGTCGAGGACCCCGGGGACGACAAGGCCGAGGCCGAGGCGCTGCGCGGCGCCCTGGCCGCCGTGCTCACCATGGACGACGCGACCGCCGAGCGGACCGTCCGGGAGACCGTCGCGGCGCTCGCCGGGACGGACCCGGACGGCGAGCACGCCCCGTACGCCCGGATCGCCGAGGACTTCCCGGACGACCGCGGCGTGATCGTCGGCATGCTGCTCAACCACGTCCGACTGCGGGCCGGTGAGGCGCTCTACCTGGCCGCCGGCGTGCCGCACGCCTACCTGTCCGGCGTCTGCGTGGAGCTCCAGGCCAACTCGGACAACGTGCTGCGGGCCGGGCTGACCCCCAAGCACATCGACGTGCCGGAGCTGCTGAAGGTCGTGCTCTTCGAACCCGGCGCCCCCGAGGTGGTGCACCCCGTCCGGGTCGACTCCACCCCCGGCGAGCAGCTCTACCCCGTCCCGATCGACGAATTCCGGCTCTCCCGCTTCGAGTTGGACGGCGTCGACCGCGAGATCGACGGCCGCACCCCGCAGATCGTGCTCTGCACCGAGGGCGCCGTACGCCTCACCGCCGCCGACGGCGCCGTGCTCGACCTCGCCCGCGGCCAGTCCGCCTTCCTCCCGGCCACGGGCACCCCGACCCGCCTCGCCGGCACCGGCAGCACCCTCTTCCGCGCCACCGTCACGGTCTGACGGCCGCACCGCGAACGAGTGAGGGCCCGCCCCCCAGCGGGGGCGGGCCCTTGCTCGCAACTCTCAGCCGGTCAGCGGTCCCGTGAACCGGGCCCGCCCGCACCGACCTCGACCGGTACCGGCTCCACGGTCCGCTCCGGCGCAGCTGATGCCGGGCCGGGCACCGAAGGTGCGGCCGTGACCGGACCGGCCGGCACCGCGAACGCCAGCGCCGGAAGCTCGCCGCCCGGCCAGCGCCGGTCCGCCCACTTGCCCACCTTGCGGCCCAGCTTCTGGACCGGCAGCTCCACCAGCTTGTACATGAGCCAGCTCGCGATCATGATCACGGCCAGGTACTCGGCCGTCCAGATCACCTTGCCGCTGGTCGTCGGGGGCACCTTGGGCACGTCCAGCGCGTAGTGCAGGGTGTGCAGCACCGGGACGTGCAGCAGGTAGAGCGAGAAGCTGATCCCACCGAGCCAGGTCAGCGGCTTCGGGAAGCGGCGCTTGCGCAGCGCGAAGCCGATCCCGAAGGTGATCCAGGCCCCGACGAAGGAGCCGGCCCAGGCCCGCGGCCCGGCCGTCCAGGTGTTGTTCTCCATGCCGTTGCGGTTGTAGAACCACGCGACGGCCACGCCGGCGGCGAGCACGAAGCCGCAGCAGAGCACCGCCTGCAGCCGGTCGATCTGGCCCTTCTCGGCGCGGTAGACCACGGTGCCCGCGAACATCGTCGCGAAGATCATCAGGGTCTCGAACATCGGAGCCCGGCTGTTGTTGTACATCAGCACGAAGGCCAGCAGGCCGAGCGTGATCGCCCCGACCCGGGTCAGGTTCGCCCGGCCGCTCAGCACGCAGGCGAAGGCGAAGAGCACGATCAGCACCGCGCCCCACACCAGGTGACGGGTCGAGGCGGCGTCGACGGTCATCGTGTGGGAGGCGATCGAGGTGCCGAAGAGCACCGCGACCGCGGCGAAACCGACCGCGATCGGACCGCTGCGGCGGTGCTGACCGACCGCGAAGAGCGCGGTGACCATGTAGTAGAACGCCATCTCGTAGCTGAGCGTCCACATCACGCCCAGGCCGTTCCAGACGCCCATGAAGTCCTGCAGCATGGTCGCGTTGGCGGCCACGGCCACGTAGTTGTGGCCGGTCGCGAAGAGCGCGACCGAGCCGTCACCCTTCGGGATGATCGCCAGCGCCACCGCTATGCCGATGATCACCGGCGGCCAGAGCCGGAAGAACCGGCCGATCCAGAACGCCCGCACGTTCCCGCGGCGCTCCAGCGAGGCCGGGATGATGTAGCCGCTGACCAGGAAGAACAGCATGACGCCGTACAGGCCGAGGTCCGCGTGCCACCAGACGAAGGCGGCCAGGCGGTCCGGCAGCAGTTTCAGCACGTCGAAGTGGTGCAGGGCGACCACGAGGGCGGCCACGCCGCGCAGCGCGTCGAGCCAGCCGAGTCGGGCAGCCGCCCCAGCCGTCTGGGACTGCTCGCTCCCCCGGCCCCTGCGGGCGGACAGCTGTCGTATCGTCTTCACGGCAGGGACAGTAGTCCATTGCGCCCCCGCCCCTCTCCGAAGCCGGTGCGGACGTCGCCACCCTGTCCACCCGAGTCGCCACCCCGCCGCCTAATTCGGTTGACCCCCGTCCCGGCGCGGGGCTGGACTGTCGCGGGCGCCACGCACCGTGGGGCCGATACCCAGGGGAGGCAGCGGCAGCCATGGACATACGTTCCACGACCGATCAGGACCTCGACGTCTTCGTCGACACGCTCCACACCGCGTTCGGCCGCTTCCCTGAGACGCCGGCCGAGGACGGCGGCGGCGTCTGGTGGTCGGCGGTCGAACCGGACCGCGGCGTGCTGGCGGTGGCGGAGGACGGGCGGCCGGTCGGCACCGCCGCCGCGTACTCCTTCGAACTCACCCTGCCCGGCGGGGCCGTCGTCCCGGTCTCCGGCGTGAGCAACGTCGGCGTCCTACCCACCCACCGCCGGCGGGGCGTGCTCACGGCGATGATGCGCCACCAGCTCGCCGGGCTGCGGGCCCGCGGGGAGTTCCTCTCCGTGCTGCTGGCCTCCGAGGCACCGATCTACGGCCGGTTCGGCTACGGTCCGGCGACCTACACCGGGAACCTGAAGGTCGCCCGCACCGGCGCCGCCCTCGACCTCCCCCGGGCGCGCGGCACCGCCGCCGACGCTCCGGACCGGGGCACGGTCGAGGTGCTGCGGCGCGCCGACTGCGGGGACCTCCTGGAGGAGCTCTACGACCGCTACCGCCGCGCCCAGCCCGGCGCGCTCTCCCGGCCGCCCCGCTGGTGGGCCCTGGGCGCGGGACAGCCGCCGGTCTCCCGGGCACCGCGCTACGTCGCCGTCCACCGGGACGCCGACGGCCACCCGGACGGGTACGCCACCTACACCGTCGACGGCGAGACCCTGAAGGTGGACGAGACGATCACCGTCGACGACGCCGTCACAACGGCCCTGGTCCGGTTCCTGCTCGCCCACGACCTGGTCACCCAGGTGCTCTTCAAGCACTTCCCGCCCGGGCACCCACTGCGCTGGCAGCTCGTGGACTTCCGCGCCGCCGAGGCGAGCTACGACACCGACTGGCTCTGGGTACGGCTGCTGGACGTCCCGCAGGCGCTGACCGCCCGCGGCTGGTCCGCCGACGGCGAGCTCGTGCTCGACGTCGACGATCCGTTCCTCGGCGAGCGGGCCCGCCACCTGCTGACCGTCCGGGACGGCAAGGCCGAGTGCGTCCCGACCGACCGGGAGCCCGACCTCTCGCTGGACGTGCGCGACCTCGGCTCGGTCTACCTCGGCGGCACCGCCCCGAGCACCCTGGTGCGGGCCGGACACCTCCGGGCCCACCGCCCGGAGGCGGCCGCCCTGGCCGACGCCCTGTTCCGCGCCGAGCGCGCCCCACACTGCCTGCACTGGTTCTGACCGGCACCGACCGCGGTGGTCGCCCGTCGGGTGACCACCGCGGCGGGGTCAGTCCCTGGTCATGTCGACGAAGCGCGAGTAGTGGCCCTGGAAGGCGACCGTGATGGTGGCGGTCGGGCCGTTACGGTGCTTGGCGACGATCAGGTCGGCCTCGCCCGCGCGCGGGGACTCCTTCTCGTAGGCGTCCTCGCGGTGCAGCAGGATGACCATGTCGGCGTCCTGCTCGATGGAGCCGGACTCGCGCAGGTCGGAGACCATCGGCCGCTTGTCGGTGCGCTGTTCGGGACCACGGTTCAGCTGGGACAGCGCGATGACCGGGACTTCCAGCTCCTTGGCCAGCAGCTTCAGGTTCCGGGACATGTCCGAGACCTCCTGCTGGCGGTTCTCGGCCCGGCGGGAGCCGCCGGACTGCATCAGCTGGAGGTAGTCGATGACGATCAGCTTGATGTCGTTGCGCTGCTTGAGCCGGCGGCACTTGGCGCGGATCTCCATCATCGACAGGTTCGGCGAGTCGTCGATGAACAGCGGCGCCTCGCTGACGTCGGGCATCCGGCGGGCGACCCTGGTCCAGTCGTCGTCCGTCATGTTGCCCGACCGCATGTGGTGCAGCGCGACCCGGGCCTCGGCGGAGAGCAGGCGCATGGCGATCTCGTTGCGGCCCATTTCGAGCGAGAAGATCACGCTCGGCAGCTTGTGGTGGATCGAGCAGGCCCGGGCGAAGTCCAGCGCCAGGGTGGACTTGCCCATGGCGGGACGGGCCGCGATGACGATCATCTGGCCGGGGTGCAGGCCGTTGGTGAGCTGGTCGAAGTCGGCGAAGCCGGTCGGCACGCCGGACATCTGGCCGTTGCGGGAGCCGATCGCCTCGATCTCGTCGAGGGCGCCCTCCATGATGTCGGCCAGCGGCGCGTAGTCCTCGTTGGTGCGCTGCTCGGTGACGGCGTAGATCTCCGCCTGGGCGGCGTTGACGATCTCGTCCACGTCGCCCTCGGCCGCGTAGCCCATGCCGGCGATCCGGGTGCCGGCCTCGACCAGGCGGCGCAGCACGGCGCGCTCGTGGACGATCTGGGCGTAGTACTCCGCGTTGGCCGCGGTCGGGACGGAGTTGACCAGGGTGTGCAGGTAGGGGGCGCCGCCGACGCGCTGCAGCTCGCCGCGCTTGGTGAGCTCGCCGGCCACGGTGATCGGGTCGGCCGGCTCGCCGCGGGCGTACAGGTCGAGGATCGCGCCGTGGATCATCTCGTGCGCGGGCCGGTAGTAGTCGGCGGGCTTGAGCACCTCGACCACGTCGGCGATGGCGTCCTTGGACAGCAGCATGCCGCCCAGGACGGACTGCTCCGCGGCGAGGTCCTGCGGGGGGACCCGCTCGAAGCCGTCGACGCCGCCCTGGCCCCCGTCGTCCCGGTGGCCCCGGTCGTCCCGGCGGTCGCCCTTCTTGCCGTTGGGACTGAACCCGGCGCCGCCCTTGCGGAAGCCCTCGCCCCGACCACCGCCCTGGCCGTTGCCGCCCTGGCCGTTGCCGCGGTTGCGGGAGACCGGGAGCCGGTCGCCGGGCCCGTCCGGGAAGGGTGCGTCGTCGAAGACTCCGGCCGGGAAGGGGTCCTCGGCGTTCTGCCAGTCCTCCTCCGGCGGCGGGGCGTCGTGGTCGTCGTACTGGGGGCCGGTCACGCGTGTTCCCCGATCAGCGAGTGGTGCGAAGTTGGAGCGGGCCTTGCCGGTGGCTGGGGTGGAGCGGAGCCGCTCCTTTTGTACGCCACGGCACCGACAAATCGGACGCCGGGGCCGGTGGGAGTGTCGGGTGGAGAGCCCACGCTAAGGTGCCGGACGCCCTCGCGCCAAGACGGTTATCCACAGGGGGTGTGGACGAGTGGCCCCGGGCTGTGGAGAACTGCCGCAAAGCTGTGGACACCCCTGTGGAAGCTCCTGTGGATAACCGGACGATCGATCCACCGTCAACCTGTTGACCTGCGATTACCTCTTCCCGGGGCTGTGCATGAGAAATTCTTCACACACATCCGGGCGGCTGTGGGCGCGGACCGGACGGAGCCGGTCGCCCGGGCTTTCGAGTAATGATCAATATGGCCAGTGGACTATTACCTGTGGATGAGTACCCTGGAGCGCATGAGCACCGCCACCTCCGAGCCCTCCGGACGCAGCCACGACCGCGAGATCCTCGCCCTGGCGGTGCCCGCCTTCGGCGCGCTGGTCGCCGAGCCGCTGTTCCTGATGGCCGACTCCGCGATCGTCGGCCACCTCGGCACGCCCCAGCTCGCCGGCGTCGGCGTCGCCTCCGCCGCCCTCACCACCGCGACCGGGGTGTTCGTCTTCCTCGCCTACGCCACGACCGCCGCGGTGGCCCGCCGGATCGGCGCCGGGGACCGCCGGGGCGCCGTCCAACAGGGCGTCGACGGCCTCTGGCTCGCTCTCGGCCTGGCCGTCCCGGTGGTCCTGCTCACCCTGCTGCTGGCGCCCTGGGCCGCCGGGGTGCTGGGCGCCTCGCCGACCGCGGCGCCGTACGCCGTGACGTACCTGCGGATCAGTTCCCTGGGCATCCCGGCGATGCTCCTGGTGCTCGCCGCCACCGGCGTGCTACGCGGCCTCCAGGACACCCGCACCCCGCTGGTGGTGGCCGTCGCGGGCTTCACCGCCAACATCGGCCTGAACGCCGGGCTGGTGTACGGCGCCGGGCTCGGGGTGGCCGGCTCGGCCTGGGGCACGGTGCTGGCCCAGACCGGGATGGCCGCCGTCTACCTGGTCGTGGTGGTCCGCGGCGCCCGGCGGGAGCAGGCCTCACTGCGGCCGGACCCGGCCGGCATCCGGGCCGGTGCCAGGGCGGGCGGCCCGCTGCTGGTCCGGACGGTCAGCCTGCGCGCGGTACTGATGATCGCCACCGCGGTGGCCGCCCGGCTCGGCGACGACCAGGTGGCCGCGCACCAGATCACCATGACGCTGTTCAGCTTCCTGGCCTTCGCACTGGACGCCATCGCGATCGCCGGGCAGGCCGTCATCGGCCGCTACCTGGGCGCCTCGGACGTTCCGGGGGCCCGCGCGGCCACCCGGCGGATGGTCGAGTGGGGCGTCGGCTCCGGAGTGGTGCTCGGTCTGCTGGTGGTGCTCGCCCGCCCGCTGTACGTCCCGCTGTTCACGCCCGATCCGGTCGTCCAGGGGCAGTTGCACACCGCCCTGCTGCTGCTCGCGCTCAGCCAGCCGGTGGCCGGACTGGTCTTCGTGCTGGACGGCGTGCTGATGGGCGCCGGGGACGGCCCGTACCTCGCCCGGGCGGCGCTCGCGACCCTGGCGGTGTTCACCCCGGCGGCCTTCGCGGTGCCGGCCACCGGCACCGGGCTGGCCGGGCTGTGGTGGGCGATGGACCTGTTCATGCTGGTCCGCGCGGTCTTCCTGGTCGCCCGCGCCCGGGGCGGCCGCTGGCTGGTCACCGGGGCCGTCCGGAGCTGAACGGCACGCCCGGCCCGGGAACGGAACCACCGCGGTCGATCCGGGGAACGACCGAGGGCCGGACTCCTCGCGGAGTCCGGCCCTCAGGCCACTGCTACGGAACTCAGGCAGCCACGACGGCGACGTCGAGGTTGGCCACGACGTCCGAGTGCAGCTTGACCGAGACCTTGTGGGTGCCCACGGTCTTGATCGGCGAGGCGATCGCGACGGCGCGCTTGTCCACGGCCGGGCCACCGGCGGCCTTGATGGCCTCGACGACGTCGGCCTGGGTCACCGAGCCGAACAGACGGCCGGCGTCACCCGAGCGAACGGCCAGCTTGACCTGGACGCCCTCGAGCTTGCCCTTGACGTCGTTGGCGGCGTCGAGGGTCTGGATCTCGTGGATCTTCCGGGCGCGACGGATGGCGTCGACGTCCTTCTGACCGCCCTTGGTCCAGCGGATGGCGTAGCCACGCGGGACCAGGTAGTTGCGGGCGTAGCCGTCCTTGACCTCGACGACCTCGCCGGCGGAGCCGAGACCCGGCACCTCGTGAGTGAGGATGATCTTCATTACTCGGTCACCCTCTCTTAGCGCGCGGTGCTGGTGTAGGGCAGCAGCGCCATCTCACGGCTGTTCTTCACGGCCGTGGCGACGTCACGCTGGTGCTGGGTGCAGTTGCCGGTGACCCGGCGGGCACGGATCTTGCCGCGGTCGGAGATGTACTTCCGCAGCAGGTTCGTGTCCTTGTAGTCAACGTAGTTGACCTTGTCCTTGCAGAAGACGCAAACCTTCTTCTTCGGCTTGCGAGCAGGCGGCTTCGCCATGGTGTGCTCCATTTGGGGTTCACGGCCCGACCGGCGTCCGGGGACGCCTGCGGCCGGGCCGCACGAAATCTGTCAGCTCTAGAACGGGGGCTCTTCCGAGTAGCCGCCGCCGGACGGGGCACCGCCCCAGCCGCCGCCACCCTGGTTACCACCGGACGGGGCGCTGGACGCCCACGGGTCGTCGGAGGGGCCGGACTGGCCGCCGCCGGAGTTTCCACCCCAGCCGCCGCCCTGCTGGCCGCCACCGCCGCTCCAACCGCCCTGGCCGCCGCCCTGCTGGCCGCCGAAGCCGCCACCGGGGGCGCCGGACCGGTTGGCCCGGGTGACCTTCGCGGTCGCCGAACGCAGGCTCGGGCCGACCTCGTCGACCTCGACCTCGAAGACCGTCCGCTTCTCGCCTTCCTTGGTCTCGTAAGACCGCTGGCGCAGTCGGCCCTGCACGATGACGCGCATGCCCCGCTGCAGCGACTCGGCCACGTTCTCCGCCGGCTGACGCCAGACGTTGCACGTGAGGAAGAGGCTCTCGCCGTCCTTCCACTCGTTCGTCTGACGGTCGAAGGTGCGGGGGGTGGACGCGATGCGGAACTTCGCGACCGCCGCACCCGACGGGGTGAAGCGCAGCTCGGGGTCGTCGACGAGATTGCCGACGAGGGTGATGACGGTCTCGCCTGCCATGGTGGTGATGACCTCTCGGGAAGATGTCCGTTCACCGCTGTTTCACGTGAAACAGCGGACGCGAGCTACCCGAGACCCGAAGGCCTCAGAGGTGGCTCAGTGGGTGTCCGGGCGCAGGACCTTGGTCCGCAGAACCGACTCGCTCAGGCCCAGCTGGCGGTCGAGCTCCTTGACGACCTCAGGCGTGGCCTTGAGGTCGATGACCGAGTAGATGCCCTCGGACTGCTTGTTGATCTCGTAAGCCAGACGGCGACGACCCCAGGTGTCGACCTTCTCGACCTTGCCACCGCCGTTGCGGACGACGGCGAGGAAGGACTCGATCAGGGGGGAGACAGCGCGCTCCTCGACCGAGGGGTCGAGGATGACCATCAGCTCGTAGTGACGCATGAGTAACCCACCTCCTTTGGACTCAGCGGCCACGGTCTCTCCGTGGCAGGAGGGTTGTGCGTAGCGTCGGCACCGGTGCGGTGACGACTCCGGGCCCACCGTAGCGGCCGGGTCGGACAGTCGGGCTCCGCACCCGGAAAGGGTGTCACCCGAAAGAGGGCGCAAGGGGGCACAACTACACCAGTGCAGACGGCACAGCCTACCTGCACCCGGACGGCCGAACAAAACGCATAGGGGTTGTGAGACGGACCCAACCGCCGCAATCTGGACGGAACGGGATTCCTGCTCGTTCGTCTCCACGCCAGGAGGTGGGACTCATGGCCCAGTCCGTCCACCGCATGCCCGCTCTCACCCTGAACACCGACGGCCACCCGCACCCCCGCGAGAACACCCTGGTGGCACTGACCACCGTGCTGGGCGTGATCGCCTTCACCAGCTCGTTCTTCCACAACCTGCACCTGCTGTCGTCGTGGACCGGCCTGGCCGGGATCGTCACCGGCCTGTGGGGCGTGTTCGTCTCGGTCACCACCGCCGAACGCTTCGTACTGATGATCACGCTCGGCGCCTCCGCGATCGGCTTCTACCTCGGGATCGCGCGCGGCGGCCTCTGGGGCTGACCGCACCACCCCAGGAACCCTCGGCGCCCCCGTCGCGTATCTGCAAGCAGACAGGTACCCGACGGGGGCGCCGTCGTGCCCGCAGCAGCGGACGCCCGGGCCCCGGACGATAAGGTCAGCCCGAGAACCTGGGGCCACCGCAGCCCGACCGACGAGGAGCACCGAGCAATGAGCCTGCGCCTGAGGACGATCACCCGCGAGGAGCACCTCGCCTTCATCAGGAGCCGCGCCTCGGCCAGCCACATGCAGGTGCCGGCCTGGGGTGACGTGAAGGCCGAGTGGCGCTCCGAGTCGATCGGCTGGTTCGACGAGCACAACCAGCTGGTCGGCGCCGGCCTGGTGCTCTACCGCCAGCTGCCGAAGCTCAAGCGCTACCTCGCCTACCTGCCCGAGGGCCCGGTGATCGACTGGTTCGACCGCGACCTCGACCGCTGGCTGTCCCCGATGCTGGCGCACCTGAAGGCGCAGGGCGCCTTCTCGGTGAAGATGGGCCCGCCGGTGGTCATCCGCCGCTGGAACGCCGCCACCATCAAGGAGGCCATCGCCGCCAAGCAGGCCAAGCGGCTGCGCGACGTCGAGGCCGACTGGTACGAGGCACGCGCCTTCGAGGTGGCCGACCGGCTGCGCAAGGCCGGCTGGCTGCAGGGCGAGGACGGCGGGGCCGGCTTCGGCGACGTCCAGCCGCGCTACGTGTACCAGGTGCCGCTGGCCAACCGCTCGCTGGACGACATCCAGAAGGGCTTCAACCAGCTCTGGCGCCGCAACATCAAGAAGGCCGAGAAGAGCGGCGTCGAGGTGGTCCAGGGCGGCTACGACGAGCTGCCGATCTTCCACCAGCTCTACCTGGTCACCGCCGAGCGCGACAAGTTCACCCCGCGCCCGCTGGCCTACTTCCAGCGCATGTGGAACGCCCTCAACTCCGAGGACCCGAACCGGATGCGGCTCTACATCGCCTACCACGAGGGCGAGCCGCTGGCCTCGACCACGATGCTGGTGGTCGGCGAGCACGTCTGGTACTCCTACGGCGCCTCGGCCAACCACAAGCGCGAGGTCAAGCCCTCCAACGCGATCCAGTGGCGGATGATGCGCGACGCCTATGCCCTCGGCGGCGGGGTGTACGACCTGCGCGGCATCAGCGACACCCTGGACGAGAACGACCACCTGTTCGGTCTGATCCAGTTCAAGGTCGGCACCGGCGGCCAGGCGGCCGAGTACCTCGGCGAGTGGGACTTCCCGCTCAACAAGCTGCTGCACAAGGCCCTCGACCTCTACATGTCCCGCCGCTGAGGAGGCTGACCCGATGACGCTGTCGCTCTACCTCGACACCGAACGCTGGCGCACCCACCAGCGCTCCGTCCTCGCCGAGTTCCCCGGCCTGGTGCCGGTCGCCAAGGGGAACGGCTACGGCCTGGGCAACCACCGGCTGGCCGAGGAGGCGACGCTGCTGGGTACCGGTGTGCTGGCCGTCGGCACCGCCTACGAGGCGGCCGACGCCGCCGAGTGGTACGGCGGCGAGCTGCTGGTGCTCACCCCCTACCGGGTCGGCGAGGAGGTGCTCCCGCTGCCGCACGCCCGGGTGATCCGGACGGTGGCCAGCGTGGACGCGCTGCGCTCGCTGCACGGCGCCCGGGTGGTGCTGGAGTGCATGACCACCATGCGCCGGCACGGCGTGAGCGCGGCCGACCTGCGCACGGTCGCCGCCGAGCTGGACGGCGTCGCCTTCGAGGGCCTCGCGCTGCACCTGCCGATGGACCGGCCGGACGGCTCCAGCCCGGTCGAGGAGGTCGTGTACTGGGTGGACACCGCGAAGGCGGCCGGCATCCCCGTGCACACCGTCTTCGTCAGCCACCTGGGCGCGGCCGGCATGGACCAGCTGTCCCAGCGCTACCCGGACACCGTCTTCCGGGCCCGGATCGGCACCCGGCTCTGGCTGGGCGACCACGGCGCACTGGAGGTCCGGGCCACGGTGCTGGACGTCACCCCGGTGCGGAAGGGCGACCGCTACGGCTACCGCCAGCACCCGGCGCCCGCCGACGGCCACATCCTGGTGGTCGCCGGCGGTACCGCGCACGGCATCGGTCTGGAGGCGCCCAAGTACGTGGCGAGCATGGGCGCCCGGGCCAAGGGCATCGCCCGGGCCGGCCTGGCGACCGTCAACAAGACCAAGTCGCCGTTCCACTGGGCGGGCAAGCAGCTCTGGTTCGCCGAGCCGCCGCACATGCAGGTCTCCCTGCTGTTCCTGGACGGGGAGACCGCGCCCCCGGCGATCGGCGAGGAGCTGGGCCTCCAGGTCCGGCACACCACCACCCACTTCGACCGCGTGGTGGACCGCTAGGACCGCCCCCCTGGCGCTCGGCTCGCGCTAGGGCTGCTCCCCGGCCGGCTCCGACAGCCGTGGCTCTTCCAGCCACTGCTCGAAGGAGCCGGCCGGCGCGTATCCGGCGTAGCTCTCGTCCTCGTGGAGGTGCCGGGCGGTGCCGAGGGTGAAGGCGTCGGGGGCCCGGTCGAGCACCCCGCCGGAGGGGTCGTCGCTGCCGTCCCAGCGGACCGGGTCCCGGTCCGGGTGGAGGGCGTCGCGGACCACCAGCACGACCAGGTAGAGCGTGCCGAGCAGGTGCAGCACGATCGCGAAGTGGTACCAGGGCTCGCCGATCCCGTGCTGCTTGGGCCCGGTCACGAAGCCCAGGTGGGACCAGATGCCGAGGGTGTACAGCACCTCGCAGGCCTGCCAGATCAGGATGTCGCGCCAGCGCGGCCGGGCCAGCGCCGCGAGCGGCAGCAGCCAGAGCGCGTACTGCGGCGAGTACACCTTGTTGACCAGCACGAACAGCGCGACGACCAGGAAGGCCAGCTGCGCGAACCGCGGCCGGCGGGGCGCCGAGAGGCCGAGCCACGCCGTGGCGGCGCAGCCCAGCACCATCAGCACGCCGATGTAGAGGTCGAGGTCGGCCAGCCCCACCCCGCGGTTCTGCATCAGGATCAGCCAGAACGAGCCGTAGTCCTCGCCGCGGTGCTCGCTGAAGACGTAGAAGGTCGACCAGCCCTGCCAGTTGGCCAGCATGATCGGCAGGTTGACCACCAGCCAGGCGCCCACCGCGCCGCCGAGCACCGCCCGGAACTCGCGCCACTTCCCGGCCCGCCAGCAGAGCACCAGCAGCGGGCCGAGCAGCAGCAGCGGATAGAGCTTGGCCGCGGTGGCCAGGCCGATGAAGACGCCGGCCCAGCCCGGCCGGGAGTGGGCCCACCAGGCCATCGCCACGGCCGCCAGGGCGACCGCGAGCAGGTCCCAGTTGACGGTGCCGTTGAGCAGCACGATCGGCGAGAGCGCGAACAGCATCGCGTCCCAGGGGCGGCGGCGGTGGGTGCGCGAGAGCGCGACCGCGGCGACCACCGCGCAGGCCATCAGCAGCCCGGCGTTGATCACCCAGAACCACTGCTCCTGGGACTGCTCGGTGCCGCCACCGGGCGTCAGCCAGGCCGCGACCTGCATGAACAGGCCGGTCAGCACCGGGTATTCGAGGTACTGCAGGTCCCCCGTGGTGCCGGGGATGCGGTCCACGTACGGGTGCAGCCCGGCCGAGAAGCCGCGGCCGGAGAACAGGTGCGGGATGTCGCTGTAGCAGGCGTGGATGTACTGCGGCGACCCCGGCTGGAACCAGGCCTGGTCGTAGCAGGGCAGGTCGTGCACCATGCCGAGCGCCGAGACCACGATCACCACGAGCGCCAGGACGCGCACCGGGATCCACCAGGAGACGCCGAGCAGCGCCCGCCGCCCCGGCGGGCCGCCGAACACCTCGCTGCCGGCCGCCGCCACCCGGTCCTCGTCGGCCGGGACGACCACGGTGTTGGCCGGTGGCGCGGCCGTGGCGACGGCTGCCGGGGTGGGCCCTGCGGCGGCGCCGGGCCCGTGCGGGCCGGCGGTTTCGTCACGATCGCTCGACGTCATGCCGGACATCCTGCCGCACCGGATGCGCCGGGACGAGGAGGACCCCGCGTGCTCCGGCGGTGCGGCCGGGGTGCGGGCGGCGAATCGTGACGAAACGGCGGTGGCGGCCCTCCGAGGAGGACCGCCACCGCCGTTTCACCGTCTCGTCACCGGTCGGACCGGGGCCGGGCTACTGTCCGGCCGCTCCGCCGCCCTGGGTGCCGCCGGCGGTGCTGGACGGGGTCGGCTTGCCGCCGCCGGTGCCGCCGCCGGCACCGCCCCCTCCGGCGCCCCCTCCGCTGCTCCCGGTCGGTGACGACGAGGGGCAGCCGAAGATGATGTTGCCGCAGGAGGTGTCCGTCGGCTTCGGGGTGTGCCCGCCGCCGTGGGTCGGCGTCTGGGTCGGCTGGCAGTCCACGCCCGGCACGCAGTTCCCGCCCTGGGTGGGCTGGGTCGGCTGCTGGGTCGGCTGCTGGACCGGCGCCTGGGTCTGGACCGGGGCCGACGGGGTCTCCGTCGCGGTCTGGGTGGGCGTCGCGGTGGCCGTGGACGGCGCGCCCGAGGAGTCCACCTCGGTGCCGACCGGCTGCGGGGTCGGGAAGTCCATGTTCTTCTCGTTGGCCAGCGCGGCCTTCATGTACCGGGTGAAGATGTCGGTGGGGATGTCACCACCGTGGATGGACTGCTTGCCGCCGGTGCCGTTGAGCGACTCCCGGTCGTGCTTGCTCGGGTCCTCGCGCCACATGGCGACGCTGGTGACCAACTGCGGCGTGTAGCCGACCCACCAGGCCGACTTGTTCTCGTCGGTGGTACCGGTCTTGCCGGCCACCGGGCGGCCCAGCGCGTTGGTCTTCGAGCCGGTGCCGTTCTTGGCCACGTTCACCAGCACGTCGGTGACGTTGTCGGCGACGGCCGGCTCCAGCGCCGCCTTGACGTCCTTCTTGCCGAAGCCCGGGCGCTCCTTGCCGTCCACCTCGACCTTGGTGACCGAGTAGGGCTCGGCCTCCTTGCCGCTGGCCGCCAGGGTGCCGTAACCGGTGGCCATCCGGATCGGGCTGATGGTGGAGGTGCCGAGCGGGAAGGTCGCGGTCTTCGGGTCGGCCAGGCTCTCCCGCTTGATGCCCATCTGCACGGCCATGTCGGCCACGGCGGGGCCGCCGACGTCCTGGTTGAGCTGGACGAAGGGCACGTTGTACGACCACTGCATGGCCTGCCGCAGCGAGACGTAGCCGCGCTTTCCGGAGTCCTCGTTCTTCTGCCGGTAGGGCTTGCCGTCGTCGCCGATCACCAGCGAACCGTCCGGCTTGCGGATCTCGGACATGTCGTCGGCGAGGTAGCGGCTGTCGGCGTTGATCCGCTTGGGCTTGCCGTCGCTGTCCTTCGCGGTCTGCACGCCGACCTGCATGGCGGTGGCCAGCACGAAGGGCTTGAAGGTCGAGCCGACCTGGACGCCGTTCGCGTTGGCGTTGTTGTCGAAGTGGCCGTTCTCCACGCCGTCGCCGCCGTAGATGGCGACCATCGCTCCGTCGCCCGGCTTGATGCTGGCGGCGCCGAACTGGACGAAGGTGTCGTTGTTGGGGCGCTTCTGCGGGTCGAGGTTCTCGCCCTTGACGTCGTCGACGGCCTTCTTCAGGGCGTCGACCTTGTCCTTCTCGAAGGTGGTGTAGATCTTCAGGCCGCCCTTGTCGATCATCTGCTGGGTGATCGACTTGTCGGTGGTCATCACGTACTGGTTGGCGGTGTCGACCAGGTAGCTGATCTCACCGTTCATGTTGGAGCTGGCCTTCACCGGGATCGGCTCGGGGAAGGTGGTGCACTTCGCCCGCTCCTCCGGCGTGGTGTTGTGGGTGGTCACCATCCGGTCCAGGATCCACTTCCAGCGCTCCACGGCGCGGTCGTGGTTGGCCGGCTTGGAGGGGTCGTAGTAGTTCGCGCCCTTCAGTAGACCGGCCAGCATGGCGCTCTGGCAGAGGTTCAGGTCCTTGGCGTTGACGCCGTAGTACGCCTGGGCGGCGGCCTGGGCGCCGTTGGCGTTGCGACCGAACCAGCTGGTGTTGAGGTACCCCTTGAGGATGTCGTCCTTGCTCTTCTGCTGATTGATCTTCAGCGTGATGAAGAACTCCTTCAGCTTGCGGCTGATGGTCTGTTCCTGGCTGAGGTAGGCGTTCTTGACGTACTGCTGGGTGATCGTCGAGGCGCCCTGGGTCTCGCCGCCCTTCGCCATGTTGTAGACGGCGCGCAGCATGCCCTTGGGGTCGATGCCGCTGTCGGTGCGGAAGGTCTCGTTCTCCGCCGAGATGACGGCGTTCTGCAGGTTGGGGCTGATGTCGCTGAGCTCGACGATCTGGCGGTTGGTGTCGCCCTTGCGGGTCATCTCCGTGTTGTCGGCCCAGTAGTAGATGGTGTTCTGCTCCTTCACCAGGTCCTTGAGGTCCGGAACCGTGGTGGTCTCGTAGAGGTAGAACACGACGCCCACGCCGGTGGCGAAGAACAGCAGGAAGGCGCTCAGCCACTGCTTCCAGGACGGCAGCCAGCGCCGGACGCCGGTCTTGCCGAACCGCGGGTAGTCGATGAAGCGCTTCTTGCCCGGCCCGGCGGCGGCCGCGGCGGAGGCGGCTCCGCCGCGCCGGCCACCGCCCTTGCCCTTCTTCTGCGCGGCCTTGCGCATCTCGGCACGGCCCATCCGGGGCTGCTGGGCGGTCTCCCGGACGCCCGGCTGGCGTCGGCGACCGAGCCCGTCCGAGGCCAGCTCGTCGGGACCGGGACCACCCCGACGACCTCCGCCTCCCGGGGGCTGCTGCCCGTCACCGCCCGGGTTGGGCGTCCTTCGCCGTCGCTCGCTCATGTTCTCAGCCGCTCCTCGCCAGGCCTTGTCGGCCTGAAGGCAGGGTTCCTGTCCGATGCCCGGACCGCCCTAACCCCGGAGGTTGGTCCTCGTGCACACGCGACAGCGTACGCAGCACCGAAATACAACTAATCGGGCATCAGACGCCAATAACCGCAAAACGGCGACAGATCATTACATGCCCGTTGCCAACCCCACCCGCGCGTCGGCTTGTGATCACATTCACGCGTGCCCCCCTTGCCCGTTCCGGGGGTCGGGTTTACTGTTCTCGATATATCGAGCCGATACATCGAAGCGGTATACCGCCGGTGCAGCGGCCGGAGCGAAGGCCGAGAGGGAGGAGGACGACGGCAGTGGGCAGACGCTCAGGAGTGCTGGAGTTCGCCGTTCTCGGCCTGCTCCATGACGCCCCGATGCACGGTTACGAGCTGCGCAAGCGGCTCAACATCCTGCTCGGGGCGCTGCGGGCACTCTCCTACGGAACGCTCTACCCGTGCCTGAAGAGCCTGGTCGCCCAGGGTTTCCTGGTCGAGGACAACCCGGACGTCGAGTACGTCCCGGCCACCGCGCTCAACGGCAAGCGGTCGAAGATCGTCTACCGGCTCTCCCCCGAGGGCAAGCAGCGCTTCGAGGAGCTACTCGCCGACTCCGGTCCGGACGCCTGGGAGGACGAGCGCTTCGGCGTCCACTTCGCCTTCTTCGGCCAGACCGACCGGGCCGTCCGGATGCGCGTCCTGGAGGGTCGCCGCAGCCGGCTGGAGGAGCGCCTGGAGCGGATGCGCAGCTCGCTGGCCCGCGCCCGCGAACGGTTCGACGACTACACCGTCGAACTCCAGCGGCACGGCCTGGAGTCGGTGGAACGCGAGGTCCGGTGGCTCAACGAGCTGATCGAGACCGAGCGGGCCAACCGCACCGGCCGGACCGGGCCCGCCGCCGGCGCCCCCACCGGGAGCACCGGCTCCACCGCCGCACCCCACACGACTTCGGACGGCCGTGGCCAGGAGACCGGGTCCCCCGACCCGTCCGGGCCACCGTACGACCGCCCGGGGCGCTCCGCCCAGGAGCGCTGACACCGCGTCAGCCCTGTGCCACGCGGCAGGAGTGGGCGCCTCGCGCCCGTACAAGCAGTCATTCGAAGAAGCAGGACGAGTGCCGTCGACCCCGACGGCCCTCATGAGATCACAGGGAGCAACCGGAATGGGTTCGGTTCGCGTAGCCATCGTGGGCGTGGGCAACTGCGCCGCGTCGCTGGTGCAGGGTGTCGAGTACTACAAGGACGCCGACCCGGCCGGCAAGGTCCCCGGGCTGATGCACGTCCAGTTCGGTGACTACCACGTCCGTGACGTGGAGTTCGTCGCCGCGTTCGACGTCGACGCCAAGAAGGTCGGTTTCGACCTGGCCGACGCCATCGGCAACAGCGAGAACAACACCATCAAGATCTGCGACGTCCCGCCGACCGGCGTGACCGTCCAGCGCGGCCACACCCTCGACGGCCTGGGCAAGTACTACCGGGAGACCATCGAGGAGTCGGACGAGGCCCCGGTCGACGTCGTCCAGGTCCTCAAGGACAAGCAGGTCGACGTCCTGGTCTGCTACCTGCCCGTCGGCTCCGAGGACGCGGCCAAGTTCTACGCCCAGTGCGCCATCGACGCCAAGGTCGCCTTCGTGAACGCCCTGCCGGTGTTCATCGCGGGCACCAAGGAGTGGGCGGACAAGTTCACCGAGGCCGGCGTGCCGATCGTCGGTGACGACATCAAGTCCCAGGTCGGCGCCACCATCACGCACCGCGTGATGGCCAAGCTGTTCGAGGACCGCGGTGTCATCCTCGAGCGCACCATGCAGCTGAACGTCGGCGGCAACATGGACTTCAAGAACATGCTCGAGCGCGAGCGCCTGGAGTCCAAGAAGATCTCCAAGACCCAGGCCGTGACCTCGCAGATCCGCGACCGCGAGCTGGGCGCCAAGAACGTCCACATCGGTCCCTCGGACTACGTGGCCTGGCTGGACGACCGCAAGTGGGCCTACGTCCGCCTCGAGGGCCGCGCGTTCGGCGACGTCCCGCTGAACCTGGAGTACAAGCTGGAGGTCTGGGACTCCCCGAACTCCGCCGGTGTCATCATCGACGCCGTGCGCGCTGCGAAGATCGCCAAGGACCGCGGCATCGGCGGCCCGATCCTGTCGGCGTCCTCGTACTTCATGAAGTCCCCGCCGGTGCAGTACTTCGACGACGAGGCCAAGGAGAACGTCGAGAAGTTCATCCGCGGCGAGGTCGAGCGCTGAGCGCAGCGAGGTTCGCGACTGTCGAGCGCCGAGCTGACCGCTCATAACGCGGCCGAAGGGCTCACGATCATCTGATCGTGAGCCCTTCGCGTTTCCGCAGCGAATGTTTCACGTGAAACGGCGACCGGTTCCATGGCACTCTGGGCGGGTGGCGATCACCGAGAACGGCAGCACCCACCAGTCCGCGCAACGCGCCACGCTCCTCGGTCTGCTCCGCGGCCGGAACTTCCGTCGGCTGCTCACCGCCCGGGTGCTCTCCCAGCTCTCGGACGGCGTCTTCCAGGTCTCGCTCGCCGCCTACGTGGTCTTCTCCCCCGAGAAGCAGTCCTCCCCCGCCGACATCGCCTCGGTGCTGGCCGTGATGCTGCTCCCGTTCTCGGTGATCGGCCCGTTCGCCGGGGTGCTGCTGGACCGCTGGCGCCGCCGCCAGGTGCTGTACTTCGGCAACCTGGCCCGCTTCGGGCTGGGTCTGGGAACCGGCGCGCTGCTCCTGGTCGAGGCGCCGACCTGGCTGTTCTTCGCCTCCGCGCTGCTGGTCACCGCGCTCAACCGGTTCATCCTGGCCGGCCTGTCCGCCGCCCTGCCGCGGGTGGTCGAGCAGGACACCCTGGTCACCGCCAACGCCCTCTCCCCCACCCTCGGGACGGTCGCCGCCGCCTCGGGCGGGGGGATCGGCTTCCTGCTGCACCAGGTGATGGCGCCCGGGCCGAAGGCGGACGCCGCGCTGGTCACCGTCGCCTCGCTGCTCTACCTGTCGGCCGCGCTGGCCGCCCGCCGGATGGACCGCGACCTGCTCGGCCCCGAGCAGCGCGACGACCACCCCGCGCTCGGCCAGGCGCTGAAGCGGGCCGCCGCCGAACTCGGCGCCGCGGTGCGCCACCTGGTGCGGGACCGCCGCCCCGCGGTGCACGCGCTGGCCGCCGTCACCGCGGCCCGGTTCTGCTACGGGGTGCTGATCGTGGTCGTGGTGATGCTCGCCCGGTACACCTTCAACGACCCGACCGACAGCGCGGCCGGACTGGCCACCCTCGGCCAGGCGGTCGGCCTGTCGGCCGCCGGGTTCTTCGTCGCCGCGGTGGTCAGCCCCTGGTGCACCCGCCGGCTCGGCCTGGCCGGCTGGATGACGGTCTGCCTGCTCGCCCCGGTGGTCTTCGTCCCCGCGCTGGGCCTGTCCTTCGCCCCGGTCCCCTGCCTGGCCGCCGCCCTGCTGCTCGGGGTGGTCACCCAGGGCACCAAGATCTGCGCCGACACCGTGGTGCAGGAGTCGGTCGAGGACGAGTTCCGCGGCCGGGTCTTCGCCATCTACGACGTGCTGTTCAACGTCGCCTTCGTGGCGGCCGCCCTGGTCACCGCGCTGGTGCTGCCGCTGTCCGGCCGTTCGGTCGCGGTGGTCGTCGGGGTGGCCGTGGTGTACGCGCTGACCGCCGTGCTCTACCTGCGGGCCGCCCGGCGGTCCGGACCGCTCCCCGGCGACGGCCACTGAAACCGTCCGGTAGCGGAATCGAAACCACCACGTCCCGATGTCCCTCGCGGGCTCGGGACCGATTGCGTCCGACCGAGTCGCTAAGGTACGTAAACCTGTCGGAACGACAGAACTCGGTCTCGGGGGACGAACTGATGAGCACACCGACAGGCCCGTACGGGCCGCCGCCGCCCGCCGCGCCCGGATACGGTCCGCCCCCGCCCGCGTACGGCGGCCAACCGCCGTACGGGCAGCAGCCGGCCGCACCGCTGCCGTACCCGAACCCGTACGCCCAGAATCCCTACGCGCAGGCACCGCAGGCCCAGCCGCAGCCCCAGCCCCAGGCGCCGTACGGGCAGCAGGCGCCGTACGGGCAGCAGCCGCCCGCCGGGCCGTACGGCCACCCCCAGCCCGCCCCGGCGGCCGCGACGCCCCCCGCCAAGCGCGGCGTCCGGTCCAAGCTGAGGATCGCCGGGCTGGTCGGCGGCTGCGCCGTGCTCGCGGGCGGCTACTTCCTGGCCGGCCCGAGCGTGAGCAGCGCCAAGCCCGGCGACTGCGTCCGGGTGAGCGGCTCGCGTGACGTCTCGATCGTCAACTGCAATGACTCCAAAGCCAATTACAAGGTGCTGTCGAAGTTCACCGGCACCACCGACGTGACCCGCTGCCGGCAGACGCCGCAGACCACCAGCGCCGTCTCGGGCAAGAGCGGACGCCGCTGGAACAAGACGCGGTACGTGCTCTGCCTGGGCCCGCTGACCCCCACCACCGGCGGCTACCCGCCGGTGAAGAAGTCCTGACCCTTCCGCCACCTTCCTGTTCCCGGGGGACCTCTTGTCCGCTCCGCCACCGCCCCAGATGCCCTACGGCCCGCCACCCGGTGACGGCAGTCCGTACGCCGGCGGCCCGTACGGCGCCCCGCCTCCGCCGGGGTACGGCTACCCGGGCGCCCCGCCCCCGGAGCAGCCCTACGGCGCCCAGCCTCCCGGCTACGGCTACGGCTACCCGCCGCCGGCCCCGATGGACGGGGAGCACTGCCGCTTCTGCGGCGGCTTCCCCGCCGTGCGCGCGACCGTCCGCGGCCACCAGGGCCTGATAGTCGCGTTCCGGATGCTGCGGATGCACGGACCGTTCTGCCACACCTGCGGCACGGCCACTGTGCGCGACATGTCCGCCCGGACGCTCGTCCAGGGCTGGTGGAGCTGGGTCTCCCCGCTGCTGACCCTGATCACCCTGCTGATGAACCTCGGCGCCCACGGCCGGATCAAGCGGCTGCCGCCGCCGATGCCGGGCACCCACGGCCCGCAGCTCGACCCCGGCGCCCCGCTGACCAGCCGCCCGCACCTGGCCATGCTGCTGGTGCCGGTCTCCCTGCTGACCACCGGAATCCTGCTCGCCACCGGCGTGATCGGTCCGAAGAACGACTCCGGCAACACGATCGCCTCGCCGACGCCGACCACGGTCACCTTCTCGCCGTCGCCGCTGCCCACCTTCAGCTACACCCCGCCGCCGCCGATGCCGTCCTTCACCATGCCGAGCATCACCCTGCCGCCGATCGCCACCCCGACCGACCCGAGCGACACGGTGGACGACGCCAAGACCGGCGACTGCCTGCGCAACGACGGGACGAGCGACGACCACCCGAAGATCACCGTGCTGCCCTGCACCGACTCCAAGGCGCAGTACAAGGTGGTCTACAAGTACGTCGCCACCTCGGACGAGACGGTCTGCAAGAAGCAGCCCAAGTCGGACAGCACGTACACCCGCACCTACTCGAACTGGCCCGCGCTGGACTACGTGCTCTGCCTCAAGCACCTCAAGTGATCCCGCGCACGGAGCGAGGGGCGGCCCGCACCGGGTCCGCCCCTCGTTCCGTCGTCCGGGCCTCAGCCCTGCTGCTGCCCGTCCCACCAGGCCCGCAGCGCCGCGACCGCCTCGTCGGGCTCCATCGGCCCGTGCTCCAGCCGCAGTTCGAGCATGTGCTTGTACGCCTTGCCGACCTGCGGGCCGGGCTTCAGCCCGAGCAGCTCCATGATCTGGTTGCCGTCCAGCGCCGGGCGGATGGAGTCCAGCTCCTCCTGCGCCTTCAGCTCGGCGATCCGGTGCTCCAGGCCGTCGTAGGTGCGCGACAGCGCGGCCGCCTTCTTCTTGTTGCGGGTGGTGCAGTCCGAGCGGGTCAGCTTGTGCAGGCGCTCCAGCAGCGGCCCGGCGTCGGTGACGTAGCGGCGCACCGCGGAGTCGGTCCACTCGCCGCCGCCGTAGCCGTGGAAGCGCAGGTGCAGCTCGACCAGGCGCGAGACGTCCTCGGTGAGCTCCTTGGAGTACTTGAGCTCGCGCATCCGCTTGCGGGTCATCTTGGCGCCGACCACCTCGTGGTGGTGGAAGGAGACCCGGCCGTCCGACTCGAAGCGGCGGGTGCGCGGCTTGCCGATGTCGTGCAGCAGCGCGGCGAGGCGCAGGGTGAGGTCCGGGCCGTCCTGCTCCAGGTCGATGGCCTGCTCCAGGACGGTCAGCGAGTGCTCGTAGACGTCCTTGTGCCGGTGGTGCTCGTCGCGCTCCAGCTTCAGCGCGGGCAGCTCCGGCAGCACGTGCCGGGCCAGGCCGGTGTCGACCAGCAGCCGCAGGCCCTTCACCGGGTGGTCGGCCAGCAGCAGCTTGTTCAGCTCGGCCTGCACCCGCTCGGCCGAGACGATGGTGATCCGCTCGGCCATCGCGGTCATCGCGGCGACCACCCCGGGCGCCGGGTCGAAGTCCAGCTGGGCGGCGAAGCGGGCGGCCCGCATCATCCGCAGCGGATCGTCGGAGAAGGACTCCTCGGGGGTGGCGGGGGTGCGCAGCACCCTGGCCTCCAGGTCCTCCAGGCCGTGGTGCGGGTCGACGAAGCCGCGGCCGGGCAGGTCGACGGCCATCGCGTTGACCGTGAAGTCCCGGCGGACCAGGTCCTGCTCGATGGTGTCGCCGTAGCTCACCTCGGGCTTGCGGGAGGTGCGGTCGTACGCCTCGGACCGGTAGGTGGTGATCTCGATCAGGAAGGAGCCCTCGGGGGTGTCCTTGCGGGCCCCGACGGTGCCGAAGGCGATGCCGACGTCCCAGACCGCGTCCGCCCAGCCCTTGACCAGCTTGAGCACCTGCTGCGGGCGGGCGTCGGTGGTGAAGTCCAGGTCGTTGCCGAGCCGGCCGAGCAGCGCGTCCCGCACCGAGCCGCCGACCAGGGCCAGCCGGTGACCGGCCGCCTGGAACCGGCGGGCGATCTCGTCGGCCACCGGAGACACCCGCAGCAGCTCTTGCAGCCCCAGGGCCTGGGCCTCGCTCAGGCCTGGGACGACCTGGGTGGCGGTGCTGGAACGATCGGTGCGCGCGGTGGGCTCATTGGCAGTGGACACGGCTCACAAGGGTACGTGCCCCGGAAGGTCAACCGCCCGCGCGTTTCGGGCGTCTCTTCCCACAGCCCGCAACACTGCTCGCCTGGCTGGATCGTTACCATGCCGGTGGACGGATCGCGGACACCGGAACCGGGGATGCGGTGTCGCGTACCGCCGCCGTGCCGACGGAACCCTCCGCGGCAGCAGGGTGGCGTACAGCGTCGAACGAAGAACGTCGAGCGGGGAACGTCCGGCAGCAGCGCCGGGCGGACAGCATCAGCATCAGCAGCGAGCGATCGAACAGAACGGCGAGGGCGAAACGAGTGAGTGAGCCGGCACGGCACTCGGGCCTGGGGGCGCACCGACAGCCTGGACGGGCCACGGGCCCCCACGGACGTCCCGCCGACGGACGGAGTACGGGCCGCCTCGCCCGCCGCTTCGCCGCCGCCTGCGCGGCCGCCCTGACCCTGTTCACGGCCGTTCCCGCCATGGCGCTCCCGGCCGGCGGCAACATCAGCCCGGCCGCCGACGCCGCGGCCACCGCGGAGTACCCGGTCGTGCTGAGCATCGAGACGGTCACCCCGCAGCTGGCCGTCCCCAACGGCACCGTGTCCATCACCGGCCACGTCACCAACTCCGGCAAGTCGGCCCTCAAGGGCGCTCACGCGGCGGTCCGCAAGCCGGTCAGCAGCAAGCCCCTGCAGCGGCGCAGCGAGCTCCAGGGCGTGGCCTCCCGCACCACGCCGAGGGGCGACGACGGCACGGAGCTGGACAGCCCGCAGTACGCCCTGCCGGAGCTGAAGCCCGGCCAGAGCCTGCCGTACACCCTCAGCGTCGCGGTGAGCGACCTCGGGCTGTCCGAGAGCGGCGTCTACGAGCTCGCCGTGGACGCCTGGGGCTCGACCGCCGACAACCCGCGCGACCGTGCCCTGGGCATTGCCCGGACCTTCCTGCCCTTCTCCCAGGGCGGCACCGAGGCCCAGCCGACGAAGGTCACCACCCTCTGGCCGCTGGTGCACGCGCCGGTGCTGGCCGCGCAGACCACCGCCGACAACGACCAGACCCTCCCGGTGCTGCGCGACGACAGCCTGGCCACCGAGTTCGCGCCGGGCGGCCGGCTGTACGAGCTGGTCGACACCGGCTCCAAGCTGACCGGCCTGAGCTGGGTGATCGACCCCGACCTGCTGGACGCCGCGTTCGCGATGACCGGCAGGTACCGGGTCCAGAAGCCGGGCAGCGAGGCGGCGGGCAAGCCCGCCAAGGACGACAACACCGTCTCGCACGACGCCTCGCCCGCCGCCGAGGCCTGGCTGAACAAGCTGCGCGCGGCCGTCGCCAAGTCCGGCAACCAGGTCATCGCGCTGCCGTACGCCGACCCGGACCTCGCCTCGATCGCCCACAACGGCGCCGACCTGACCGGCATGGGCACCGCCCTGGACAAGGCGGCCACCGCCGGCCGGCTGACCGTCGAGGGCCGGCTCTCCGTGGACACCCGCTCCGACGTGGCCTGGCCGTACCAGGGCTACCTCGACCAGCAGATCGCCGGCATCGCCCGGCAGGCGGGCAGCAGCCTGGTGCTGGCCAACGGCGCGAGCATGCCCGACCCGGAGTCGGTGAACTACACCCCGACCGCCGTGCGCCCGATCGGCAACGGACAGAGCGCCGTGGTCGCCGACGACACGGTCTCCTCGCTCTTCCAGAAGGACCTGAGCTCCCCGCAGGACCAGACCGAGGCGGCCCAGCGCTTCCTGGCCGAGACCTTCACCATCACCCACGAGCAGCCGCAGAACCAGCGCGGCCTGCTGGTCATGCCGCCGCGCGAGATGACCGCCGCCACCGCCAAGGTGCTGGCCGGCGCGCTGCAGACGGCGACCGACAAGTGGCTGACCCCGGTGAAGCTGGACACGCTGACCGAGGTGGCGCCGGACCCGAAGGCCAACACCGCCGTCCCGTCGTCCGCCGACTACCCGACCCAGGTCCGGGCCACCGAACTGCCGGCCGACGCCCTGAGCGGCACCGACAAGGTCCAGCGGGATCTGGACACCCTGATGCGGGTGCTCACCCTGCCGCAGCGGGTGCGCGGCCCGTTCAGCGCCGCCATGGTCCGCTCGCTGTCCACCGAGTGGCGCACCCGGACGACGGCCGGCGACAACTACCGCCGGGGCGTCGACAAGTACCTGACGGAGCTCACGAACGCCGTCCAGGTGCCGAAGAAGACCGTGGTCACCCTGGCCGGGAACACCGGCCAGCTCCAGGTCAGCGTGCGCAACGACCTCACCCAGACGGTCACCAACCTGAAGCTGCGGCTGACCTCGAGCCAGCCGAACCGGCTGCGGGTGGGCAAGGACGAGGACCTGGTCCTCCCGGCCTCGCAGAGCGTCACGCTGCGCTTCAACGCCGAGGCCCGCAACAACGGCCCGGTCACCATGACCGCCCAGCTGTACACCACCGGCCCCGATCCGAGGCCCTACGGCGACCCCCAGGTGTTCAGGGTCGAGGTCACCTCGGTCACCAACGGGGTGCTGTACGTCTTCGCCGGCGCCGCCGTGCTGCTGGTGCTGGCCGCGCTGCGCTTCTTCCGCCAGCGCAAGCGGCGCGGCGGTCAGCCGCACGAGGACGGCGACCAGCCGGTCGGCGACGGCCCGGCGACGGACGGGCCGGACGGCGCCGCCGGGGCCGAGCCGGACGAGCCGGACGAGCCGGACGAACCGCAGGAAACGGAGGAGCCGGAGGAGCCGGAGGAGCCGGAGGCCTCCGAACCGGACCCCTCCGGGAGCGGTTCCACGGGCGGCGGTCTCGCGCAGACACCACGCGCCAGCAGCCCGGATGGCCTGGATCGGACCGCCGGTGATGAGAAGGTTGGTCCTTGATACCGCCGACCACCCGCGACGCCGGGCCGGCCACCCCCCACGACAGCGAAGAGGTGACATGACCGGGCGCAGCGAGGAGCGGCCGCCGGGCCGCGGTGAGAGCCGGCCGGGCGCCGAGTCGCCGTCCGGCGACTGGTACGTGGCCGACACCTACGCCCAGGACCCGTACGCGGCCGACGCGTACGGGTCCCAGCAGGACGGCCAGGACCCGTACGGACTGCAGGCCGGGCGGCCCGCCGCCACGCCGCCGCCGGCCACCGCGTACGACGTGCCGCCGCAGCTTCCGCCGCAGGGCGGCGGCTACCCGACCCCGGTGCCGTCGACGCCGTTCTCGCCCCCGGTGCCGCCCGTGCAGCCCGGCTGGGACACTCCCCCGGCGCAGGCCGGCTGGCCGCAGCAGGCCGATCCGGCCGCCCCGCAGTGGGGCGGTGCCGAGCAGCCCCGGCCGCAGTGGGAGCCGGGCCCGGCACACTCCGCCTGGGACACCGAGACCACCGAGTACGTGGGGGTGGACGCGCTGTTCGGCGGCGGCCACCAGCCCGAGGCCGCCGGCCCGCAGCCGGTGCCCCAGCCCGCCCCGGTCCAGCCGGTCCAGCCGGTCCAGCCGGTCGCGCCGGTGCCCCAGGCCGCCCAGGTGCCTCCGGGCGCCCAGACGCCGCCGGGCGCCCCCGCGCCGTACCCGCCGGCGGGCGGCTACCCGGGGCAGCCGCAGTACGGCGGCCCGGACGGGCAGCGCCCCTTCGTGCCGCCGATCGAGTTCGACCCGCCGCTCTCCGAGGACGAGGCCACCATGCAGGTGGCCGCCGTCGCGGTGCCCCCGGCGGTCGAGCCGCGGGCGGACCTCGCCGAGGAGCGGACCGCCCGGCCCACGGCCGCGCCCGCCCCGGCGGCCGGCGGTGGCGGCAAGGTCGCCAGCCTGCTGAACTCCAGCGCGATCATGGCGGCCGGCACCCTGGTCTCCCGTGGCACCGGCTTCCTTCGGACCATGGTGATCGCCGGCGCGATCGGCATCGCGGTCATGGGTGACTCGTACAACGCGGCGAACACCCTGCCGACCCTGCTGTACATCCTGATCGGCGGCGGCGCGCTGAACGCGGTCTTCGTGCCGCAGCTGGTGCGCAGCATGAAGAACGACGAGGACGGCGGCACCGCCTACGCCAGTCGGCTGCTCACCCTGGTGATGGTCGGACTCGGCGGCGTGGTGTTCCTGGCGGTCCTCGGGGCGCCGTTGCTGGTCCAGCTGATCGCCCACCCGATGATGACCAACCCCGCCCGCGCGGACACCACGGTGGCGCTGGCCCGCTACTGCCTGCCGACCATCTTCTTCATGGGCGTCCACGTGGTGATGGGCCAGATCCTCAACGCCCGCGGCCGCTTCGGCGCGATGATGTGGACCCCGGTCCTCAACAACATCGTGGTGGTCTTCACCTTCGGCGCGTACATCTGGGTCTACGGCGGCTACAACGGCTCCCAGGTCACCCCGGAGAACATCTCCCCGGAGGGCGTCCGGCTGCTCGGCCTGGGCACCCTGCTCGGCCTGGTGGTCCAGTCGCTGGCGATGGTCCCGTACCTGCGGGCCGCGGACTTCCACTTCCGTCCGCGCTTCGACTGGCGCGGCCACGGCCTGGGCAAGGCGGCCCGGCTGGCCAAGTGGACCTTCTTCTTCGTGCTCGCCAACCAGGCCGGCTACCTGGTCATCACCCAGCTGGCCACCGCGGCCGGCAGCGCCGCCGAGCAGGGCGGCCACGGCGGCGTCGGCCTGTCGGCCTTCTCCAACGCCCTGCTGATCTGGCAGCTCCCGCAGGCCGTCATCACCGTCTCGATCATGAGCGCGGTGCTCCCCCGGCTCTCCCGGGCGGCGGCCGACGAGGACGCCGGCGCCGTCCGCGACGACCTGTCGTACGGGCTGCGCACCACCGCGGTGGCGGTCGTCCCGGCGGCCTTCCTGTTCCTGGCGCTCGGCCCGGCGATCGGCCGCTCGATCTACGCGGTCGGCGGCGGCAGCACGGCCCTGGACAACGCGACCAACGTCGGTCTGATGCTCTCCGCCTTCGCGCTCGGGCTGATCCCGTACTCGGCCCAGTACGTGATGCTGCGCGGCTTCTACGCCTACGAGGACACCAGGACGCCGTTCTCCAACACCGTCTGGGTGGCCGCCTGCCAGGCCGGCTTCTCGCTGATCTGCTGGGCCGCCCTGCCTCCGCAGTGGACGGTGACCGGCATGGCCTTCGGCTACGGCCTCGCCTACGCCGTCGGAGTGACGGTCGCGGTGCCGAAGCTGAAGAAGAAGATCGGCGGGCTGGACACCAAGCGGATCGGCAAGACGTACAGCCGGCTGGCCGCCGCCTGCGTCCCGGCCGCGGCGGTCGGCCTCGGCGTCAGCCTGGCGGTCCAGCAGGTGCTGGCCGGCTGGGCGGGCAGCGTGCTGTCGGTGGTTCTGGCCGGTGGCCTCCAGCTGCTGGTGTTCGTGTTCCTCGCGAAGCGCCTGCGCATCGAGGAGATGAACGCCATGCTGGGCATGGTCCGCGGCCGACTGGGCCGCTGACCGACCGGTCAACCGGCCGAACGGGCGGACGCCCTGACCGGGCGTCAACCGGGGCGACCACCGCCTCCGCCCGTCCGGCCGCATTCCGAGCCGCCCCCACTACCGGGAACGCCCGGGCCGCGACGTGGCGGCCCGGTGTCGGGTCTGCACGACATCTCTCCACCCGTGGGCAACCGAGCGGACGTCTCAGCGGTCGTACCCGGTGGAGAAGAGTGGGCACAATTGTCCTGGAGCACAGGGCGGCCTATCCGCGCGCTCCAGCGACTCTCTCGGCCGGGGCGACACAAGGGGAGGCAGGACCACGGTGGCTGATGGCACCAAGGCGGTCGTCGACACGTCAGCAGCTGACGCGGCGGCGGACGAGGCCGCGCTGGCTGCGGCGATCGACGAGCTCGGGGGCGGGAAGACCGCCCCGGCGGGCACCGCCGACGCCCCCTCCGCGGACGCCCCCAGGGCCGGGTCCACGGCCGGCTCCGAAGCCGGACCCGGGGCCGCTGCCGAGGCCGGACCGAAGGCGGCCTCCACGGACGGAGGGAAGGCCGCCTCCGCAGCCGGAGGGAAGGCCACCTCCACGGACGGAGGGAAGGCCGCCTCCGCAGCCGGAGGGAAGGCCACCTCCACGGACGGAGCGAAGGCCACCTCCACGGCCGCCTCCACAGCCGGCGACGAGGACGCTCCGGCCGACGACGACCGGGGCGCCGAGCCGGCCCCGGAGGCGTCCGTCAGCGAGGAGACCTCGGAGATCACCGCCCCGCTCTCGGTCCACGAGATCGCCGCCGAACTGGCGGCCGGCACCCCGCGGAAGAAGCCCTCCCCCGCGCCCGCGGCCGCCTCCGACAAGCGCCGCCCGACCGATCCCCAGCCCACGGTCGACCCGCGCGACACCGCCACCCTCCCGCGCACCCTCCCCGCCCCGATGCGGCACAGCGGCGACAAGATCGGCAACCGCTACCTGCTCGAGGAGTGCATCTCCCAGACGGAGACCTTCAGCAGCTGGCGCGCCGTCGACGAGAAGCTGCGCCGGGCCGTCGGCGTCCACCTGATGGCCTCCGGCCACCAGCGCGCCCGCAAGGTGCTGGCCGCCGCCAAGTCCGCCGCCCTGCTCGGCGACCCGCGCTTCGTCCAGGTGCTGGACGCCGTCCAGGAGGGCGAGCTGGTCTTCGTCGTGCGGGAGTGGCTGCCGCACGCCTCCGACCTCGCCAAGCTGCTCACCGACGGCCCGATGGAGCCGCACGAGGCGTACCAGATGGTGCGCCAGGTCGCCGACGCCGTCGCCGCCGCCCACCGCCGCGGCCAGGCCCACCTGCGGCTCACCCCGCGCTGCGTGCTGCGCACCGACAGCGGCCAGTACCGGATCAACGGCATCGCGGTGGACGCCGCCCTGCGCGGGCTGCCTCCGGAGGACTCCACCGAGGATGCCCAGCGCACCGACACCCGGGCGATCGGCGCACTGCTGTTCGCCGCGCTCACCCACCGCTGGCCGTACCCCGAGGACCGCTACGACCTCAAGGGTCTGCCCAGAGGCCTGCAGAACGCCGCGCCGGACCAGGTCCGTGCGGGCGTCCACAAGGGCCTGTCCGAACTCGCGGCGCGCGCCCTGTTCGACCACCCGCCGCACCACGCCGAGCCGATCACCACCCCGGAGGAGCTGGTCCGGGTGATCGCGCAGATGCCCCGGATCCGACAGCCCGAGCCCGAGCTGCCGGCCTTCCCAGCGCCGCCCCGGCACAACACCCACGCCCTGCCCACCGCGCCCAACCCGACCCGGGTCGCCGACACGACGGTCGCCCCGCTGCCGGCCTCCTCCCGGCCGACCGCCGCCCGGCGCACCAGGCGCCGGCTGCGCCGGGTGGTCAAGGCCACCGCCTGGACGGTCGCACTGGGCGCGATCGGCGTCGCCTCCTGGCAGTTCGTCGGCAGTCTGCGCAACAACGGTCAGGCCGTCGCGACCCCGCAGCCCACGGTCAGCACCGCCGCGCCGAGCACGCACCCGCCGACGCACGCTCCGGCGCCGGTCACCATCAAGGGCGTGGAGTCGTACAACCCACTGGGCGACGGGCCCCAGGGCACCGAGAGCATCAAGAACGCCATCGACGGCGACCCGGGCACCGCCTGGACCACCGGCTGGTTCGTCGACCAGTTCGGCCCCAGGCCGCCCGCGCTCCAGTCGGGCACCGGCCTGATGATCGACCTCGGTTCGCCGCAGTCGGTCTCCTCGGTGACCGTGCAGTTCCAGGGCGGCGAGCAGACCGCAGAGCTGCGGGTGCCCCCTGCGGCCGTCGCCAACCCGTCGCAGCTCAGGCCGGACAGCTTCACCACCCTCGGCAAGAAGTCCGGCAACACCGTGGACTACACCCTCGACTCACCGGTCACCACGCGTTACCTCTTGATCTGGCTGACCGCTCTGGCGAAGGATGGCGACGGCAGGTACCGCGGCCACGTCGCCGAGGTCAAGGTCTCCGGCTGACCGCACCCCGGCGCACCGGAACGACGGCAAGGGGTCGAGGGGTGACAGTGGCGGACGACGACGCGGCGTTGCTCGCCCGGCACGTCGCCGGCGATCCGCAGGCCTTCGGGCAACTGGTGAACCGTCACCGCGACCGGCTCTGGGCGGTCGCCCTGCGCACCCTGGGGGACCGCGAGGAGGCCGCGGACGCCCTCCAGGACGCCCTGGTCTCCGCCTTCCGGGCCGCCCCCGGCTTCCAGGGCCGCTCGGCGGTCACCACCTGGCTGCACCGGATCGTGGTCAACGCCTGCCTGGACCGCGCCCGGCGCAGCGCCACCCGGCGCACCACCCCGCTGGACGACGACCCGCAGCGGCTGGACAGCCTGGTCGGCACGGCCGAACCGGCCGACTCCCCGGTGGTCCGGGCCGAGGTGCACCGGGAGCTGACCGCGGCCCTCGCCGAGCTGCCCGTCGAGCAGCGGGCCGCGCTGGTCCTGGTCGACATGCAGGGCTATCCCGTCGCCGAGGCCGCCGAACTGCTGGGCGTCCCGGTGGGCACGGTGAAGAGCCGCTGCGCCCGGGGCCGGGCCCGGCTGCTCCCGCTGGTCCGGCACCTGCGCGAGACGGACGGCGCGCGGCAGGATGTTTCACGTGAAACGCCGGGTCGCGGGGCGCCGGGCCGCGGGGCGTCCGGCTCACCCGGTACGGCCCCGCCGCCGCGCCACGACGCCCAGGGGAACCCGACCGGCCCCCGCACCGTCACAGGGACAGGCCCGAGCACCGGCCGCACGATGCTGGAAGGAGATGCGAGCACGCGATGACCGCCCCCCTCTCCTCCCCCGAGCCCGCCGACGCCCACCCCTCCGTCGAGGAGCTGGCCGACCTCGCCGAGGGTCTGGTCGAGCCCGCCGAGGCCGCCCGGACGCTGCACCGGCACCTGAACGGCTGCGCCGAGTGCCGGGAGACCGCCGACGCCCTGGCCGAGGTGCAGGCCCTGCTCGGCGCCGTCGAGCCCGAGCCGGTGCCCGCCGACGTCGCCGCCCGGCTGGACGCCGCCCTCGCCGAAGCCGCTCTCACCGAAACCGCTCGCACCGAAGCGACCGGGGGCGCGGACCGCCCGCAGGAGAGCCCCCGGAGGTCCCCCGCCGACGCCCGCCGGACGGACGCCCCTGCCACGCCCGTACGGGCCGTTCCGGCACCCTCCGCGCCCCCGTCCCGCCCCGGTTCCTCCTCCGGCCCTTCCTCCTCCGGCCCCGGCCGTCCCCGGCTCCGCCGCCGGCGCTTCGCCGTGCTGCTCGGCGCCGCCGCCGCGCTGGCCGCCTTCGGCCTCGGCGGAGCCCTGCTGCTGGACCACTCCGAGGGCTCCGGGACCTCGGCCGCTTCGGCCGCTTCGGCCGCCTCGGCCGGCCTCCCCGAGGACCAGAGTGCCCGCACCCCGCACCTGGCGGGCCCCGGAACCGCCTACCGGGAGGACCAACTGGCCGCGCAGGTCCAGCAGTTGCTCGCCCGTTCCGGCGCCGAGCCCGGACTGCGCGCCACCGGACCGGCCAGGTCCGGTGCCGCCCCCGCCGAGGGCGCCCGGCCCGAGTTGTCCGGCCCGGACTCGCCCGCCGCCCCCGCCTCCCCGGCCGCCTCCCCGGCCGCCTGCCAGGCCCCCGCGCCGGGCACCCCGCTGGCCACCGACCGGGGCAGCTACCAGGGCTCCCCGGTCGAGGTGCTGGTCTACCCGGCCCCCGGCCGAGCCGGCTACGTGGACGTCTACCTGCGCTCCCCCGAGTGCGGCCCGGTCGTCCTGCACCGGACCGTCCCCGGCCACTGAGCGACCGTTCCCAGCCACCGGCCGGCCGTTCCCATGCGATCGACGACCAGGACGCCACGCCGCTTCCGGAGTTCGGGCACCTGGTACTGATCCGCCTGGGAATGCGAGAGACTGGTCAGTCGTTGTCCCGGGCGGCGGAGCATGACCGCCCTCCCCGCAGCAAACGCGGGTCGCGATGCGAACCAGGAGAAGCAGTGAGCGACGTCCGTAACGTGATCATCATCGGTTCCGGCCCGGCCGGGTACACGGCTGCGCTCTACACGGCCCGTGCCTCCCTCAAGCCGCTGGTCTTCGAGGGGGCCGTCACCGCCGGTGGTGCGCTGATGAACACCACCGAGGTCGAGAACTTCCCGGGTTTCCGGGACGGCATCATGGGCCCTGAGCTGATGGACAACATGCGGGCGCAGGCCGAGCGCTTCGGCGCCGAGCTGATCCCGGACGACATCGTCGCGGTCGACCTCACCGGTGACATCAAGACCGTCACCGACTCCGAGGGCAACGTGCACAAGGCCCGCGCCGTGATCGTCACCACCGGCTCCCAGCACCGCAAGCTGGGCCTGCCGAACGAGGACAAGCTCTCCGGTCGCGGCGTCTCCTGGTGCGCGACCTGCGACGGCTTCTTCTTCCGCGACCAGGACATCGCGGTGGTCGGCGGCGGCGACACGGCCCTGGAGGAGGCGACCTTCCTCTCCCGCTTCGCCAAGAGCGTCACGATCATCCACCGCCGGGACAGCCTGCGCGCCTCCAAGGCGATGCAGGAGCGCGCCTTCGCCGACCCGAAGATCCGCTTCGAGTGGGACAGCGCGGTCGAGGCCATCCACGGCGACCCGAAGCTGACCGGCGTCACCCTCCGCGACACCACCACCGGTGAGACCCGCGAGCTCGCGGTCACCGGCCTGTTCATCGCGATCGGCCACGACCCGCGCACCGACCTGTTCAAGGGCCAGCTGGAGCTCGACGCCGAGGGCTACCTGAAGGTCGACGCCCCCTCCACCCGGACCAACGTCGAGGGCGTCTTCGGCGCCGGCGACGTCGTGGACCACACCTACCGCCAGGCCATCACCGCCTCCGGCACCGGCTGCTCCGCCGCGCTGGACGCCGAGCGCTACCTGGCCGCGCTGGACGACGCGGAGAACAAGGCCGCCGCCGTCGCGGTCTGACCCCCTCGCCCCGAGCGAACCCCGCGGGGGTGTTCCACGTGAAACACCCCCGCCCCCGGCCAGGCAGAAACAGAACGGGCCCGTCCGTTGTTCACCTGGCAGCAGCCCCCTCCGTCCTAACCCGAGGAGTTCCCGTGGCCGGCGCCACCACCACCGTCACCGACGCGACGTTCAAGTCCGACGTCCTGGAGAGCGACAAGCCCGTACTGGTCGACTTCTGGGCCACCTGGTGCGGCCCGTGCCGCCAGGTCGCCCCGATCCTGGAGGAGATCGCGGCCGAGCAGGGCGACAAGCTGACCGTTGCCAAGCTCGACGTGGACGCCAACCAGGTGACCGCCGCCGAGTACAACGTCATCTCGATCCCGACCCTGATCCTCTACAAGGGCGGCCAGCCGGTGAAGCAGATCACCGGTGCCCGTCCGAAGGCCGCGCTGCTGCGCGAGCTGGACGGCCTGATCTAGGTCTTCCGGCCACCGGTCGAACGGCGGCGGGGCTCTCCGGTCGGGGAGTCCCGCCGCTGCTTTTGCGGCACCGCTCAGAACGGCCGCAGCGCCGGTTCCTTCCGCCCGCCGCCGAGCAGCCGCTCCAGGGCCCCCTCCACGTCGCCGCGCCAGGACAGGGTGGTTCGGGCCTCCAGCCGCAGCCGCGGGTAGCGCGGGTGCGGCCGTACGGTCTTGAAGCCGACCGCGAGCAGGTGGTCGGCCGGCAGCACGCAGCTGGTCGACACCCGGCCCGCCGAGCCGAAGGCCTCGATCGCCCGCACCCCGCGCCCCAGCAGGTCCTTGGCGACGGTCTGCACCAGCACCCGGCCCAGCCCCTGCCGCTGGTATCCCGGCAGCACCCGGCTGACCATCAGCTGAACGGCGTCCGGCGAGACCGGGCTGGTCGGGAAGGACTGGGAGCGGGGCACGTAGGCGGGCGGCGCGTAGAGCACGAAACCGGCAGGCTGGTCGTCCACGTAGACGATCCGGCCGCAGGAACCCCACTCCAGCAGCACCGCGGAGATCCACCCCTCCTTCTCCAGCTCCGGCTTCCCCGACTCCACCGCCTCCTTGGCGCTGACCGGGTCCAGCTCCCAGAACACGCAGGAGCGGCAGCCCGTCGGCAGGTCCGCGAGGTTGTCCAGCGTCAGCGGAGCGATCCGGCGTCCCATGGCCCGTACCTCCTCCTCCCTTTCACGGTCGAGCATTCCCCCACGAACGCCGATGGGTGCATGTTTCACGTGAAACAGCGCTCACGTGGCACATGCACCCATCGGGTCGTCGCCCCCGGTCCGGACGGGCTCAGCCCTGCGACAGCCGCAGACCGTCCTCGCCCGGGGCCATGCTGTCCAGGATCCGGTTGAGGTCCTCCACCGAACCGAACTCCAGCACCACCTTGCCCTTGCCCAGCTTGCCGCCGCGCTGTGACACCTCGACCTTGACCCGGGTGTCGAAGCGGTCCGACAGCCGGCTCGCCAGGTCGTTGAAGGCCGGGGAGATGATCTTGCCCGCCTTCGGCGTCTGGCGCTTCGCCTCCCGCGGCTCCTCGGAGCGCATCAGGACGACGAGCTCCTCCACGCTGCGCACCGTGAGGCCCTCGGCGATGATCCGCGCGGCCAGCTTCTCCTGGGCCTCGGGGTCCGTCAGGGGGAGCAGCGCCCGCGCGTGCCCGGCCGTCAGCGTGCCGGCCGCCAGCCGCCGCTGGACGGACGCCGGGAGCTTCATCAGCCGCAGGGTGTTGGAGACGTGCGCGCGCGAGCGGCCGATCCGGTCGGCCAGCTCCTCGTGGGTGCAGGAGAAGTCCCGCAGCAGCTGGTCGTAGGCGGCCGCCTCCTCCAGCGGGTTCAGCTCGGCCCGGTGGAGGTTCTCCAGGAGGGCGTCCAGGAGGAGCTTGTCGTCCTCGGTGGCCCGGACGATCGCCGGGATCCGCTCCAGGCCCGCCTCACGGGATGCCCGCCAGCGGCGCTCGCCCATGATCAGCTCGTAGCGCCCCGCCTCGATCTGGCGCACCACGATCGGCTGGAGCAGGCCCACCTCCTTGATGGAGGCGACCAGCTCGGCGAGCTTGTCCTCGTCGAACACCTCGCGCGGCTGACGCGGATTGGGGGTGATCGCGTCCAGGGGCAGCTCGGCGAAGGAGGCACCGGGGACCGGCGCCGGCTGCTCCGGCCGCCGTCCGACGGCCGCCCGGGCCGCCACCGTGGCGCGACCGCCCGGCAGCACCGGCACCGAGGCCGGCGACGTCGTGCCGGTCGTCACCACCGGGGTCGGCGCGGGCGTGGCCGTGACCGGCTGCGCCGCCCCGCCGTCCGCCGGCGCGGCCGGGCCGATCAGCGCCCCCAGCCCTCGTCCCAGACCCCTGCGACCACTCACTGATGACCCTCCGTCGTACCGTGCTGTGCCACCGGGGCGCCGTGCCCCGTACTGCTGCCGCCCCGCTGCTGACCCACCAACGAGCCGCCGCCCGGGCCGACCGCGCGCTGCGCGAGCTCGCGGGCGGCCTCCAGGTACGAGAGCGCCCCGGTCGAGCCCGGGTCGTAGGTCAGCACCGTCTGCCCGTAGCTGGGCGCCTCCGAGATGCGGACCGAGCGCGGGATCGCCGTGCTCAGCACCTCGTTCCGGAAGTGGGTCCGGACCTCCTCGGCGACCTGGGCGGCCAGCCTCGTCCGGGCGTCGTACATGGTGAGCAGGATGGTCGAGACGTGCAGCGAGGGGTTGAGGTGCGCGCGCACCAGCTCGACGTTGCGCAGCAGCTGGCCGAGGCCCTCCAGCGCGTAGTACTCGCACTGGATCGGGATCAGCACCTCCCGACCGGCCACCAGGGCGTTGACCGTCAGCAGGCCCAGCGAGGGCGGACAGTCGATCAGGATGTAGTCCAGCGGCTGCTCGTAGGCGGCGATGGCGCGCTGCAGCCGGCTCTCCCGGGCCACCAGCGAGACCAGCTCGATCTCGGCGCCGGCCAGGTCGATGGTGGCCGGCACGCAGAAGAGCCCCTCGACGTCCACGACCGGCTGGACGACGTCGGCCATGGGCTTGCCCTCGACCAGGACGTCGTAGATGGACGGCACCTCGGCGTGGTGGTCGATGCCGAGGGCGGTGGAGGCGTTGCCCTGGGGGTCGAGGTCGACCACCAGGACGCGCAGCCCGTGCATGGCCAGCGAGGCGGCCATGTTCACGGTGGTGGTGGTCTTGCCCACCCCGCCCTTCTGGTTGGCGACCACGATCACCCGGGTGGCCGCGGGCCGGGGCAGCCCCTCCCCCGCTCGGCCGATCGCCTGAACCGCAGCCTGGGCAGCCCGTGCGATGGGCGTGTCATCGATCTGGTCGACGGTCTCCGAGTCCTGCATGGGGCTCAGTGTTTCACGTGAAACCGGAGCGGCAACAGTCGCCGCCCGGCCGCGGGCAAGGATTCCGGAGAGCAAGGAGCGACGTTTCACGCGAAACACCATGCCCGCTATGTCGGAAATCTGACGTTGCGACACTCCGATGTCCGGTTGTCGGCCCGCCCGTCACCCGAACGACGACGGGCGGACGGTTCCCCCCTCAGGAGGACCGTCCGCCCGTCGTCAGGGCCGTCCGGCGTCAGGGCCGTCCGGCGGTCAGCGGCTGCGGCGTCGACCGCCCCGGCCGGCGGTGGTGCCGTTCTTGGCGCCGGCGTTGCGACCGGCCCGGGCCACCTTGGCGCGCCGGGTCGCGGCCTTCACGCCGCCGGGGCTCTCCCCCGCCTTGACCTGGACCACCCGGGTCGAGGTCTCCAGGGTGCCCTCGCCGACCGAGATCACGCTCCACTCGACGGCGCCCAGCTTGGCCAGCCCGGCGCGCGAGTCGGCCAGCTCCTGTTCGGCACTGTCGCCCTTGAGCGCCAGCATCTGCCCGTGCGGGCGCAGCAGCGGCATGCCCCAGCCGGCCAACCGGTCCAGCGGCGCCACCGCCCGGGCGGTCACCACGTCCACCGCGAGCTTGCCGACCATCTCCTCGGCGCGGCCGCGCAGCACCGTGACGTTCTCCAGTGCCAGCTCCCGGACGACCTCCTCCAGGAAGGTGGTCCGGCGCAGCAGCGGCTCCAGCAGGGTCACCGAGACGTCCGGACGGGCCAGGGCCACCGGGATACCGGGCAGACCGGCACCAGAGCCCACGTCGCACACGGTGGAGCCGGAGGGCAGCAGCTCGGCCAGCACCGCGCAGTTGAGCACGTGCCGGTCCCACAGCCGGGGCACCTCGCGGGGCCCGATCAGCCCACGCCGGACACCGGCGGTCGCCAGCAGCTCGGTGTAGCGGACAGCGGCGTCGAAGCGGTCGCCGAACACCTCCCGGGCGGCGGCCGGCGCCTCGGCCAGCACGTCCAGCTCGGGCGCCTCGGACGTCTCGGCCGCCTCGGCGGTCCGCCCCTCGGCGTCAGGGTTCACGTCCGCCCCCGGACGGCCGGTGGCCGCGCTCTCCGTGTCCATCTCGACCTCTCCGATCTCCGGATCCACCGACCCGCTCAACGCACTGTTTCACGTGAAACATCCCAGAAGGAACAACGACCCCGCCCGCACGAGGCGGACGGGGTCGCGTCCGGTAAATCTCACCGGTCGCCGTGGCGACCGGTCATCGATCCGCCGGCCTCAGGCCGGCAGCACGACCACGCACCGCTGGGGCTCTTCGCCCTCCGACTCGCTGCGCAGACCGGCGGCCGCGACCGCGTCGTGGACGACCTTGCGCTCGAACGGCGTCATCGGCCGCAGCTTGACCTGCTCGCCGGTGCTCCTGACCTGCTCGGCGGCCTCGGCGCCCAGCGCGGCCAGCTCCTCGCGCTTGCGGGCCCGGAAGCCGGCAATGTCCAGCATGAGGCGGCTGCGCTCGCCGGTCTCCCGGTGGACAGCCAACCGGGTCAGCTCCTGCAGGGCCTCCAGCACCTCGCCGTCCTGGCCGACCAGTCGCTGCAGCGCGCGGTCGTTGCCGTCGCTGACGATGGACACCAGGGCGCGGTCGCCCTCGACGTCCATGTCGATGTCACCGTCGAGGTCCGCGATGTCGAGCAGACCCTCCAGGTAGTCGGCCGCGATGTCGCCCTCCTGCTCCAGGCGGGCGACGAGGCTCTCGTCGGCGCCGGCAGCGGCCTCGGTCTCGACGGCGGAGGTGGTGCCTTCCGTCACTGATGGACTCCTTCGGAGATGGGCCCGGCTGGCGGGCGGGGAACGAAGCTCTTCGCAGCTGCCACAACGAGGCCAGGGGCCGGTCAGGACTTCTTCTTCGGCCGCTGGCCGCCGCGCTTGGGCTGCTGCCGGGTGCCCTGCTTGGTGCCGGCGGGCTTGCCCGCGGTCTGCTTGGCGGCCGCCGGCTTGGTGCCGGGGTCGGCCGCGACGGCCTCCTCGGCAGGCTGCTCGACCGGGGTGTCCCCGCCCGGCTCGGCCGCCTGGGTGGCACCGCCGTGCTGGCGCTGGGCCTTGGTCTGGCGACGGGGCTGCTGGCGGCTCGCCCGGACCGACTCCTCGATCACGGCGGAGGCGGAGGCCGCCTCGGCGATGGCCGCCTTGGACGGGGGCAGCATGCCCCAGAGCGCGCCCTTGATCTCCGTGCCGTCCGCGCGCAGGCGCCCGGCCTTCTTCAGGCGCTCCTGGCGCTCCTGGAAGGCCTTGCTGCCCGGGGTCGGGTTGTTGTGGATGACGACCAGCTGCTGGCCCATCGACCAGACGTTGGTGGTCAGCCAGTAGACCAGGACACCGACCGGGAAGTTGATGCCCATCACGGCGAACATGACCGGGAAGACGTACATCAGCATCTTCTGCTGCTGCATGAACGGCGTCTTGACCGTGAGGTCGACGTTCTTGGTCATCAGCTGGCGCTGGGTGACGAACTGCGACAGCGACATCATCACGATCATCACCGCGGTGACGATCTTGACACTGGTCTCGGGGCTGCCGAGGAAGGTCGCGGAGAGCGGGGCACCGAAGATGTGCGCCTTGCCGGCGCTCACCAGCAGGGAGCCGTGGATCACGCCGATGTCCTGGCCCTTGGCGACCTTGGACAGCACGCCGTAGAGGGCGGTGAAGAACGGCGCCTGGACGATGATGGGCAGGCAGCTGGAGAACGGGTTGGTCCCCGCCTCCTTGTACAGCTTCATCATCTCTTCGGACTGGCGCTGCCGGTCGTTCTTGTAGCGCTCCTGGATGGCCTTCATCTTCGGCTGGATCGCCTGCATGGCCCGGGTCGCCTTGATCTGCTTCACGAAGAGCGGGATCAGGCAGATCCGGATGACGACCACCATCGAGGCGATGGCCAGACCCCAGGCCCAGCCGCCGTCCGGGTTGAAGACGTGGCTGTACAGCGAGTGGAACTGGACGATGATCCAGGACACCGCCGTGTAGAGGGGGTTAAGAAAACCGAAGGTCACCGGTCAGACTCCTTGGACAGGTGGATTGGCCGCTCCGGGCCAATGGTCGCCGGGCCCTCGGGGTCCGGACCGGCGGGGGTGGGGGTCACCGGCTCCTCGGCGGCGGACCGGCTGCTCAGCCAGTCTCGCAGCCGGCGGTGCCACACCGGGTGCTTGCGGGGCGGAACGTGGTCCACCCCACCGGGCGACCAGGGGTTGCAGCGCAGGATGCGCCAGACGGTCAGCCCGCCGCCCTTGACCGCTCCGTGCACCTTCACGGCCTCGTAGCCGTAGTGCGAGCAGGAGGGGTAGTAACGGCAGACCGGACCGAGCAGTGGGCTGATGGTCCACTGGTAGACCCTGATCAGACCCATCAGCAGGTACTTCATCGCCCTGCTCCCGTCGGCGCCGTCGCGGCGGGCTCGGCCCTCAGCAACCGCTTGAGCGCCGCGTCCAGGTCCCGTTCGAGGTCCTGGTACGAGGCGGTCGCGGCCTGGGGCAGCGCACGCACCACTATCAGGCTACCGGCGGGCAGCCTGGACAGACGATCACGGAGGAGATGGCGCAACCGGCGCTTGACCAGATTGCGAACGACCGCCGGGCCAACGGCCTTGCTCACGACGAAACCCGCACGCGCCGAAGGAGTCCCCTCGGCGACGTGCGGGCGGGAGTCGCTGGTCCGGTCGGTCTGCCCCTGCGGGTCACCGTCTCTGCTGAGATGGACGACCAGAAGGGGCCGGCCGGCCCGGCGACCGCGTTTCACCGCGGTCGCGAAGTCCTGGCGCCGCCGCAGCCGATTCTCGGAGGGCAGCACAACAGACTCTGGCGTGGATCAGGCGGACAGGCTGGCGCGGCCCTTGCCACGGCGGGCAGCCAGGATGGCGCGGCCGGCGCGGGTACGCATACGCAGCCGGAAGCCGTGGGTCTTCGCGCGACGACGGTTGTTCGGCTGGAAGGTGCGCTTGCTCACTCGGGGGCTCCTGAGGTGAATCGTAGGATGACGGGGGGTCGCTTGGCCGTCACCGTGCGTCCGCGTGATCTCCCCTGATTCGGAAATCCGGCCCATCGCCCCAGTTCGGCTGGGGTCTGAGGCAATCCACGGCGCCCGTGCTGCGCGCCTTATGGAGCGGGTGGACCCGCGGACATGCGGCAGCGGCCATCGACAACTCGACCTGGTTACGGTACGCGGGACGGGGCTCGAGGGTCAAACCAGCCGCCCGGAGGTGGTTTACCCACAGCCTGTGGACAACGACTTGATCCGTCCCTGTTCGCTGACTACCGTTGCAGAACTTGTCTGGTTTGTTCTTGGAAAGCGTGCACCAGTGGCTGATGTCAACAGCGACCTCGTCCCGGTCTGGGCGAGGGTCGTCGAGCGGCTGGTCAGCGACCCCGACGTCGGGGAGATGGACAAACAGTGGGTGCAGCGCACCCAGCCGATGTGGATGATGCACGACACCGCCCTGCTGGCGACCCCCAACGAGCGGGCCAAGCAGGTGCTGGAGGGTCGGCTGCTGCCCCAGCTGACCGATGCGCTCAGCCGCGAGCTCAGCCGGCCGGTCCGGATCGCCGTGATGGTCGACGCCAACGCCGTGCCGACCGCGCCCGTCGCCCAGCCCCCCGCCGAGCCGTACCCTGGCCCGGCCGAGGAGGACCAGGGCTACGGCGACCAGGGCTACCAGCAGCAGCCGTACGAACAGGACTACGAGCGCCCCCGCTACGACACCGGCGGCTACGAGCACCGCCCCGCGCCCTACGGCGGCCAGCCGGCCCAGCCGTGGTCCGGCTACCAGGAGCCCCAGGCGCCCTACCACGAGCCCGAGGAGCCCGAGCGCCGCCCGGCGCCGCGCCCCCTGCCCAGCCCGCCCTCCACCACCCAGGGCGACCTCTTCGGCGGCGCGTACGGCCCCGGCCCCGGCGAGCAGCCGCGTACCGGCGCGGGCCGCCGCGGCCACGGCTCCCGGCCCGCCGGCGGCCGCCCGGCCGAGAAGGCCGCCCCCGAGCGGTCCACCGAGCGCCCCGCCGTCCCCGGGGTGCCCGCCCCGCCCGGCGCTCCCCCGGCCGGCGGCTCGCGCAAGGACGAGCCGGCCGCCCGGCTGAACCCCAAGTACCTGTTCGACACCTTCGTCATCGGCGCCAGCAACCGCTTCGCGCACGCGGCGGCGGTGGCGGTCGCCGAGGCCCCGGCCAAGGCGTACAACCCGCTCTTCATCTACGGCGAGTCCGGGCTGGGCAAGACCCACCTGCTGCACGCCATCGGGCACTACTCGCGCAGCCTCTTCCCGGGCACCCGGGTGCGCTACGTGTCCTCGGAGGAGTTCACCAACGAGTTCATCAACTCGATCCGGGACGGCAAGGCGGACACCTTCCGCCGCCGCTACCGGGACATGGACATCCTGCTCGTGGACGACGTCCAGTTCCTGGCGAGCAAGGAGTCCACCCAGGAGGAGTTCTTCCACACCTTCAACACCCTCCACAACGCGAACAAGCAGATCGTCCTCTCGTCGGACCGGCCGCCCAAGCTGCTGACCACGCTGGAGGACCGGCTGCGCAACCGCTTCGAGTGGGGCCTGATCACCGACGTCACCCCGCCGGAGCTGGAGACCCGGATCGCGATCCTGCGCAAGAAGGCGATCCAGGAACAACTGAACGCTCCCGCCGACGTGTTGGAGTTCATCGCGTCCCGGATCACCCGCAACATCCGGGAGTTGGAGGGCGCGCTCATCCGGGTCACCGCCTTCGCCAACCTCAACCGGGCGCCGGTGGACCTGGAGTTGGCCGGGATCGTCCTCAAGGACCTGATCCCGGGCGGGGACGAGGACGCCGGCCCGGAGATCACCGCGCAGGTCATCATGCAGCAGACCGCCGCGTACTTCGGCCTTGGCGTGGACGACCTCTGCGGCTCCTCGCGCAGCCGGGTGCTGGTGACCGCCCGCCAGATCGCCATGTACCTGTGCCGGGAGCTCACCGACCTGTCGCTGCCGAAGATCGGCGCGCAGTTCGGCGGCCGCGACCACACCACGGTGATGCACGCGGACCGCAAGATCCGCTCGCTGATGGCCGAGCGGCGGTCCATCTACAACCAGGTCACCGAGCTCACCAACCGCATCAAGAGCTAGGGCGCACCGCGGAGTCGGGCCCGTCGGGCCCCGCCTTCCCCGCTGGCCGGAAAAGGGCGTCAGGAGCGATCCTGACGCCCTTTTCGCGTGTCCACAGGTGTGCGCCGGACGCCGGCCGGGCAGGGATCCGGGCGACGGACGGGCCACCAGTCCCCGGCGCGCGCCGAACAACTGACCGGTGATTCGAAAACCGCGGGCGCGCAGGGCGGTTGTCCACAGGGCGGGCCCCTTCTGCACGGTCCACAGGCTGGGGAGTCCGGAGTTATCCAGAATTCGTCCACAGGCCCGTCGCCGCTACGCTCTTCCGCGCAGGTCAGGTGCCTGTGGACTTGTGCACAACGGTTATCCACAGGGTGTGGACAATTGACGGGTCACCAGTGGGCCGTTCGGGTTATCCACCGGTTGTCCCCAGGCGCGGAGCGGTTATCCCCAGGTTGTCCACAGCGGGGTCCACAGTTCGACAACCGTGAGCTACCGTTCATACCCTGGTGTGAAAGGCGTCACGAAAAGTTGACCGGCGCCCGTGGATAACCGGGCCCGGATCTGGGGACAGCCCTGGGGATAACCTGTGGATACCCAGCGTGCCCTGTGGGTAACGCTCGGCTGTCCACAGCGCGGGCTGCCCGTCCACAGCCGCCGTCCACACCCACTGTGGACAAAATTCGGGTGCTGACCTGCGGAAACGGGGTTATCCACGGTTTCCACAGGCCCTACTACTACCGCTACACAGATAGACCGTGAACCTGCTTTCAAAGTGGGTGGCCCCGAAATCTGTGGACAACCGCTCCCGGGCATCCGTTCGGTTCGCTTCCGCCCGTCTGCCCCGTCTGTCGGTGGAGTACGTCAGACTGTCCTTGGCGACTGGAAGCGGAGTGGCAGAGCTCGGCGGACAGGCGGACCGACGATCAAGATCAGACGAACCAGAGTGCGAGCGGGAGCGCTCGAACCAGGAGGCGGTTACCGGTGAAGTTCCGTGTGGAGCGTGACGTCCTCGCGGAGGCGGTGGCCTGGGCTGCCCGCAGCCTCCCGGCACGGCCGCCGGTGCCGGTGCTGGCCGGCCTGCTGCTGACCGCGCAGGAGGGCAGCCTGGCGCTGTCCGGCTTCGACTACGAGGTCTCGGCCCGGGTCGAGCTGGAGGCGGACGTCGAGGAGGCCGGCACCGTCCTGGTCTCCGGTCGACTGCTCAACGACATCTCGCGCAACCTCCCCAACAGGCCTGTGGAGATCTCCACCGACGGCCAGCGGGTCAGCGTGGTCTGCGGCAGCTCCCGCTTCACCCTGCCGACCCTGCCCGTGGACGAGTACCCGGCGCTGCCCCAGATGCCGACCGCCACCGGCACCGTCTCCGGTGACGTCTTCGCCTCGGCCGTCAGCCAGGCCGCGGTCGCCGCCGGCCGGGACGACACCCTGCCGGTGCTCACCGGCGTCCGGGTCGAGATCGAGGGCGACCGGATCACCCTGGCCGCCACCGACCGCTACCGCTTCGCCGTCCGCGACCTGCTGTGGAAGCCCGAGCAGTCGGACATCTCCGCGGTCGCCCTGGTGCCCGCCAAGACCCTGCAGGACATCGCGAAGTCCCTGGGCAGCGGCGACACCGTCTCCATCGCGCTCTCCTCGGGCGGCGCGGGCGAGGGCCTGATCGGCTTCGAGGGCGCCGGCCGCCGCACCACCACCCGGCTGCTGGAGGGCGAGTTCCCCAAGTTCCGCAGCCTCTTCCCGACCGAGTTCAGCGCGGTCGCCGCGATCCAGACCCAGCCCTTCCTGGAGGCGCTCAAGCGCGTATCGCTGGTCGCTGAGCGCAACACCCCGGTCCGACTCAACTTCGAGCAGGGCGTGCTGACCCTGGAGGCCGGTTCGGGCGACGACGCCCAGGCCACCGAGCGGATCGAGGCCGACCTGGAGGGCGACGACATCTCGATCGCCTTCAACCCGGGCTACCTGGAGGAGGGCCTCAAGGCCATCGACTCCCCGTTCGCCCAGCTGAGCTTCACCACCCCGACCAAGCCCGCGCTGCTCAGCGGCAAGGTCTCGGTGGACTCCGAGGAGGACAAGGCCTACCAGTACCTGATCATGCCGGTCCGCCTCTCTGGCTGATCCCTCCGCCAGGGCCGAGCGCCGAACCGGTCGGTCACCCACAGGCTGTGCACACCCGCTGTGCACAGCCTGTGGACGTCTCCCCCGGTCGGCCCGACCGCGCGGAGCCCGTAGCGGTCGGAAGCGTAGGCTCGGGGAGTGCGGCAACGGCGCCGCCGCCAGGCACGTCCCCACAGTAAGGATTTGGTCATGGAGCTCGGCCTCATCGGTCTCGGCAAGATGGGCGGCAACATGCGCGAGCGGATCCGCCGCGCCGGCCACACCGTCATCGGATACGACCGCAACCCGGAGATCTCCGACGTCGAGAGCCTGCAGGAGCTCGTCACCAAGCTCCAGGGCCCGCGCGTGGTCTGGGTGATGGTCCCGGCCGGTGCCGCGACCCAGGCGACCGTCGACGAGCTCGCCGAGCTGCTCTCCCCCGGCGACGTGGTGGTCGACGGCGGCAACTCCCGCTGGACCGACGACATCAAGCACGCCGAGGCGCTGGCGGCCAAGGGCATCGGCTTCGTCGACTGCGGCGTCTCGGGCGGCGTCTGGGGCCTGGAGAACGGCTACGCGCTGATGTACGGCGGCGACGCCGAGCACGTCGCCCGGGTCCAGCCGGTCTTCGACGCGCTCAAGCCCGAGGGCGACTTCGGCTCGGTGCACGCGGGCGCGGTGGGCGCCGGCCACTTCGCCAAGATGGTCCACAACGGCATCGAGTACGCGATGATGCAGGCCTTCGCCGAGGGCTGGGAGCTGCTGGAGGCCGCCCCCGAGGTCACCGACGTGCGCGAGGTCTTCCGCAGCTGGCAGGAGGGCACCGTCATCCGCTCCTGGCTGCTGGACCTGGCCGTCCGCGCCCTGGACGAGGACGAGCACCTGGCCAAGCTGCGCGGCTGGGCCGCCGACTCCGGCGAGGGCCGCTGGACCGTCGAGGCCGCGATCGACCACGCCGTGCCGCTGCCGGCGATCACCGCCTCGCTGTTCGCCCGCTTCGCCTCCCGCCAGGACGACTCGCCGCAGATGAAGATGATCGCCGCGCTGCGCAACCAGTTCGGCGGCCACGCGGTCGAGTCCAAGTAACCGAAGAGTTCTCCACAGAAGGCGAGCGCAGTCCACAGCCATGCACGTCGCGCACCTGTCGCTCGCCGACTTCCGGTCGTACGCCCGGGCCGAGGTTCCCCTCGACCCGGGCGTGACGGCCTTCGTCGGGCCCAACGGCCAGGGCAAGACCAACCTGGTCGAGGCGATCGGCTACGTCGCCACCCTGGGCAGCCACCGGGTCGCCACCGACGCCCCGCTGATCCGGCTGGGCGCCGAACGCGCGGTGATCCGCACCTCGGTGGTGGACCGCGGCCGCTCCACCCTGGTCGAGCTGGAGCTCACCCCGGGCAAGGCCAACCGGGCCCGGATCAACCGCTCCGACAACGTCCGCCCGCGCGACGTACTGGGCCTGCTGCGCACCGTGCTGTTCGCCCCCGAGGACCTCAGCCTGGTCAAGGGCGATCCGGGCGAGCGCCGGCGCTTCCTGGACGAGCTGCTGACCGCCCGCGCGCCCCGGCTGGCCGGGGTCCGGCAGGACTACGAGCGCGTGCTCAAGCAGCGCAACGCCCTGCTGAAGACCGCCGCGATGGCCCGCCGGGCCGGCGGCGGCAAGGGCGCCGACCTGTCCACCCTGGAGGTCTGGGACGGCCATCTGGCCCGCGCCGGAGCCGAGTTGACGGCCTTCCGGATCCAGCTGGTGGCCGCGCTGCAGCCGCTGGTGACGGCCGCGTACGGCCAACTGGCCCCGGGCGGCGGCGAGACCGCGCTGGAGTACCGCAGCTCCTTCGAGGGCGAGCTGCCGACCAGCCGCGAGCAGGCCGAGGAGCAGCTGCTGCAGGCGCTGCAGGCGGTCCGCAAGCAGGAGGTCGAGCGCGGGATCACCCTGGTCGGCCCGCACCGCGACGAGCTGGTGCTCAAGCTCGGCCCGTTGCCCGCCAAGGGCTACGCCAGCCACGGCGAGTCCTGGTCGTTCGCGCTCGCGCTGCGGCTGGCCTCGTACGAGCTGCTGCGTGCGGACGGCGGCGAGCCGGTGCTGATCCTGGACGACGTGTTCGCCGAGCTGGACGCCGCCCGACGGGACCGGCTGGCCGAGCTGGTGGCCGACGGCGAGCAGGTGCTGGTGACCGCGGCGGTGGCCGAGGACGTGCCGAAGGCGCTGGCGGGCGCCCGGTTCGCGGTCTCCGACGGCGCCGTCCGCCGGATCGACGCCTGATCCCCGCCCGCCGACCCGCACTCGCACCGCATCCCTACCCGTACCGCAGCGCGGCACCCGCCGACGCCCGACGCCCCGGCGTTCGTGCGCTCCCGTAGGCTGGACGGCTCATCGGGTTGTCCACAGGCTGGGGAAAGGAGATCGCCGTGAGCGAGTCGGCGGAGACCTCCCCCGGCCCCGGCGCCGAGGGGCCCACCGGGGCCGACCTCGCCCGGTCCGCCCTGCGGGCCGCCCGCGCCCAGGCCCGCCAGCGCGGTGAGCAGGTCCAGCAGAAGCGCGAGGCGAAGCGGCACGGCCTGCGCAGCGGTGCCCGTTCGGACGGCCGGGACCCGGTCCCGCTGGGCGCGGCGCTGAACCGGCTGCTGACCGAACGCGGCTGGGAGTCCTCCGCCGCGGTCGGCGGGGTGATGGGCCGCTGGCCGCAGATCGTCGGCCCGGACATCTCCGCACACTGCCACCCTTCCTCCTACGACGAGGCGGCCGCGGTGCTCACCGTGCAGTGCGACTCCACCGCATGGGCCACCCAACTTCGGTGGCTGGCACGGCAGTTGGTGGCCCGCCTGAACCACGAGCTGGGCCACGGCACGGTCCGGACCATCAAGGTGCTCGGCCCGGCCGCGCCGGTCCGCGGCTACGGCCGGCTGCGCGCCCCGGGGAGCAAGGGCCCCGGCGACACCTGGGGCTGAGCCCCGCCGGCGCCCCTCGACCCCGGCCGGGATCGGACCACGATCTTCCGGAACCCCTGACGGCCCTTCCAGGCGCCTCCGGCCCCCGGGGCGAGTATCGGGACACGTGCAGAGGGGATTCAGGGCGGCGTATCTGCCTTCAAGGGCTGCCAAACGCCCATCTCTGTCAGTCGTACCGGTAGACTGAAAGCCAAACACTGTTGCTAGTGGCAACCGAGTCGAAACGCCGTGGTCGCACGCTCGCCCGCACGGGGTGGGATTGCGGCCCGCGCTGTGCCAGAGAGGGCGCTTCGTGGCCGATTCCGGCAACCCCAGCCAGACCCCAGACCAGACCACCGACCAGTCTTCCTACACCGGTAGCAACATCCAGGTGCTGGAAGGCCTCGACGCCGTCCGCAAGCGCCCCGGCATGTACATCGGTTCCACCGGTGAGCGCGGCCTGCACCACCTGGTGCAGGAGGTCGTGGACAACTCCGTCGACGAGGCGATGGCCGGGTACGCCGACACCATCGACGTCACGATCATGGCCGACGGCGCGATCCGCGTCGTCGACAACGGCCGCGGCATCCCGGTGGACATCGTCCCCGGCCAGGACAAGCCCGCCGTCGAGGTCGTGCTCACCGTCCTGCATGCGGGCGGCAAGTTCGGCGGTGGCGGCTACGCCGTCTCCGGCGGTCTGCACGGCGTCGGCGTCTCGGTCGTGAACGCGCTGTCCACCCGGCTCTCGGTGGAGATCCACAAGGACGGCAACGTCTGGACCCAGGACTACAAGATGGGCGCGCCGACCGCCGCCCTGGTCAAGGGCGCGGAGACCGACCGCACCGGCACCACGGTCACCTTCTGGGCCGACCCCGACATCTTCGAGACCACCGTCTACTCCTTCGAGACGCTCTCCCGGCGCTTCCAGGAGATGGCCTTCCTCAACAAGGGCCTGTCGATCTCGCTGACCGACGAGCGCCCCGAGCACGTGGACGAGGAGGGCAAGCCGCTCTCCGTCACGTACAAGTACGACGGCGGCATCGCCGACTTCGTCGCCCACCTCAACTCCCGCAAGGGCGAGGTCATCCACCCCTCGGTGATCGACTTCGAGGCGGAGGACAAGGACAAGGCGATCTCGGTGGAGGTCGCGATGCAGTGGAACTCCTCCTACACCGAGGGGGTCTACAGCTTCGCCAACACCATCCACACCCACGGCGGCGGTACCCACGAGGAGGGCTTCCGCGCCGCGCTGACCGGCCTGGTCAACCGCTACGCGCGGGACAAGAAGCTGCTCCGCGAGAAGGACGACAACCTCTCCGGCGAGGACATCCGCGAGGGCCTGACCGCGATCATCTCGGTCAAGCTCGGCGAGCCGCAGTTCGAGGGCCAGACCAAGGACAAGCTCGGCAACACCGAGGCGAAGACCTTCGTCCAGAAGGTCGTCCACGAGCAGCTCAACGACTGGCTGGACCGCAACCCCAACGAGGCCGCGGACATCATCCGCAAGTCCATCCAGGCCGCCACCGCGCGCGTCGCCGCCCGCAAGGCCCGCGACCTCACCCGTCGCAAGGGCCTGCTGGAGTCCGCCTCGCTGCCGGGCAAGCTCTCGGACTGCCAGTCCAAGGACCCGTCCGAGTGCGAGATCTTCATCGTCGAGGGTGACTCCGCCGGCGGCTCGGCCAAGCAGGGCCGCGACCCGCGCACCCAGGCCATCCTGCCGATCCGCGGCAAGATCCTGAACGTCGAGAAGGCCCGGATCGACAAGGTGCTGCAGAACACCGAGGTCCAGGCGCTGATCTCGGCCTTCGGCTGCGGCATCCAGGAGGACTACGACGACTCCAAGCTGCGGTACCACAAGATCGTCCTGATGGCCGACGCCGACGTCGACGGTCAGCACATCCGCACCCTGCTGCTGACCCTGCTGTTCCGCTTCATGCGGCCGCTGGTCGAGTCCGGGTACGTCTACCTCGCCATGCCGCCGCTGTACAAGATCAAGTGGGGCAAGGACGACTTCGAGTACGCCTACTCCGACCGCGAGCGCGACGCGCTGATCGCCGCAGGCGTGGAGGCCGGGCGCCGGCTGCCCAAGGACGACGCGATCCAGCGCTTCAAGGGTCTCGGCGAGATGAACGCCGAGGAGCTCCGCGTCACCACCATGGACGCCGAGCACCGGCTGCTGCTCCAGGTCACCCTGGAGGACGCCGCCCGCGCCGACGAGCTGTTCTCCGTGCTGATGGGCGAGGACGTCGAGGCCCGCCGCTCCTTCATCCAGCGCAACGCCAAGGACGTCCGCTTCCTGGACGTGTGACGCCTGCACCCCAGGCCCCGCACGTACCAGTCCGCGTGAAAGGAAACTGACCACCAGTGGTCGACGACAACCGTCCCGAAGGCGACCAGCCCGAGACCCCCGAGGCAGCCGAGGCCACCGCCCAGGCGACCATGCGGATCGAGCCGGTCGAGCTCGAGACCGAGATGCAGCGCTCGTACCTCGACTACGCGATGAGCGTGATCGTCAGCCGGGCGCTCCCCGAGGTCCGCGACGGCCTCAAGCCGGTGCACCGCCGCGTGCTCTACGCGATGTACGACGGCGGGTACCGGCCCGAGAAGGGCTACTACAAGTGCGCCCGCGTCGTCGGCGACGTGATGGGCAACTACCACCCGCACGGTGACACCTCGATCTACGACACCGTGGTCCGCCTCGCCCAGCCGTGGTCGATGCGGATGCCGCTGGTGGACGGCAACGGCAACTTCGGCTCCCCGGGCAACGACCCGGCCGCGGCCATGCGCTACACCGAGTGCAAGATGATGCCGCTGGCCATGGAGATGATGCGCGACATCGACGAGGAGACCGTCGACTTCGCGCCCAACTACGACGGCCGCTCGCAGGAGCCGACCGTCCTGCCCGCCCGCTTCCCCAACCTGCTGGTCAACGGTGCCACCGGCATCGCGGTCGGCATGGCCACCAACATCCCGCCGCACAACCTCCGCGAGGTCGCCTCCGGCGCGCTCTGGTACCTGGAGAACCCGGAGGCCTCCGCCGAGGAGCTGCTGGAGGCCCTGATCGAGCGGATCAAGGGCCCCGACTTCCCCACCGGCGCGCTGATCGTCGGCCGCCGCGGGATCGACGACTACTACCGCACCGGCCGCGGCTCGGTCACCATGCGGGCCGTGGTCGAGGTCGAGGAGATCCAGGGCCGCCAGTGCCTGGTGATCACCGAGCTGCCGTACCAGGTCAACCCGGACAACCTCGCGCTGAAGATCGCCGACCTGGTCAAGGACGGCAAGATCGCCGGCATCGCCGACGTCCGCGACGAGTCCTCGTCCCGCACCGGCACCCGCCTGGTGGTCGTGCTCAAGCGCGACGCGGTCGCCAAGGTCGTGCTGAACAACCTGTACAAGCACACCGAGCTGCAGACCAACTTCGGCGCCAACATGCTGGCCCTGGTCGACGGCGTGCCGCGCACCCTGTCGCTCGACGCCTTCATCCGGCACTGGGTCAACCACCAGGTCGAGGTCATCGTCCGGCGCACCACCTTCCGGCTGCGCAAGGCCGAGGAGCGCGCCCACATCCTGCGCGCGCTGCTCAAGGCCCTGGACGTGATCGACGAGGTCATCGCGCTGATCCGGGCCTCGGCCAGCGCCGACGCCGCCCGCACCGGCCTGATGGGCCTGCTGGAGATCGACGAGCTCCAGGCCAACGCGATCCTGGAGATGCAGCTGCGCCGCCTGGCCGCCCTGGAGCGCCAGCGGATCACCGACGAGCACGACGAGCTGCAGCGCAAGATCGACGAGTACAACGCGATCCTCGCCTCGCCGGTCCGCCAGCGCGGGATCATCTCCGAGGAGCTCGCCGCGATCGTCGAGAAGTACGGCGACGACCGGCGCTCGACCCTCATCCCCTCGGACGGCGACCTCTCCATCGAGGACCTCATCGCCGAAGAGGACATCGTCGTCACGATCACCCGTGGCGGCTACGTCAAGCGGACCCGCTCCGACCTCTACCGCTCGCAGAAGCGCGGCGGCAAGGGCGTGCGCGGTGCCCAGCTCAAGCAGGACGACATCGTCGACCACTTCTTCGTGACGACGACCCACAACTGGATCCTGTTCTTCACCAACAAGGGCCGGGTCTACCGCGCCAAGGGCTACGAGCTGCCGGACGCCGGCCGCGACGCCCGCGGCCAGCACGTGGCCAACCTGCTGGCCTTCCAGCCGGAGGAGCACATCGCCCAGGTGATGGCCGTGCGCACCTACGAGGACAAGCCGTACCTGGTCCTCGCCACCCGGGCCGGCCTGGTGAAGAAGTCCCCGCTGAAGGACTACGACTCCCCGCGCTCCGGCGGCCTGATCGCGATCAACCTGCGCCAGGACGAGGAGGGCCGGGACGACGAGCTGATCGGCGCCGAGCTGGTCTCCGCCGAGGACGACCTGCTGCTGGTCTCCAAGAAGGCCCAGTCGATCCGCTTCACCGCGACCGACGACGCGCTGCGGTCCACCGGCCGCGCCACCTCCGGCGTCAAGGGGATGGCCTTCCGCGAGGACGACGAGCTGCTCTCGATGAACGTCGTCCGTCCGGGCACCTACGTCTTCACGGCCACGGATGGCGGGTACGCCAAGCGGACCGCCGTCGACGAGTACCGTGTCCAGGGACGCGGCGGCTACGGCACCAAGGCGGCGAAGATCGTCGAGGGCCGGGGCTCGCTGGTCGGCGCGCTCGTGGTCGACGACACCGACGAGATCATGGCGATCACCCTCTCGGGCGGGGTGATCCGCACGAGGGTTTCCGAGGTTCGTGAAACCGGACGTGACACCATGGGCGTCCAACTGATCAACCTCGGAAAGCGCGACGCGGTCGTGGGCATGGCCCGCAACGCGGAGGCCGAGGACGACGAGACGGCGGAGGACGAGGTCACCGAGTCCACCGAGACGGCCGAAGGTGCGGGGACGGCGGTCGGCGGCGACGCCGAGGACTGAACCGAACCGCGGACCGGTGCCGCCGCGTCCACAGGAGTGGGCGCGGCGGCACCGGACGCCGACCAGTACCGGGCAATCCCGCCGGGCGCTGGATGACGAGTGACGGACCAGGGCGGCGCCGCCCTGGTGGGAAGTGCGGGAGGACCAGGTGAGTGGAGCCACGGGTGCTGCGGGAGGACCCTCCGGCGGCCGTCCGGGCGCGCAGGGCGGGGGTACGTACGGCGGCGTGCCGGGACAGACCCCGACCGAGCACTCGGCCGCGTCCACCTCGCTGATGCCGCCGGTCGGCGGAGCCGGCCAGGGCGGCGGCGCCACCTACGGGGGCCAGACCCCGTCCGGCAGCCAGGGCGGCGGCCAGAGCGGCTTCTCGCAGCCGACCACCTACGCCAAGGGGCAGCCGACCCCGGCCCGGGGCACCCGGACCGGCGGCAACACCCCGCCCGGCGGCACCCCCGTCCCCGGGGCGGCGCGCCGCCCCTCCGGCGGGCCCGCGACCGTCGGGGGCGGCCTCGGCCGCACCCGCAAGGCCCGGCTGCGGGTCACCAAGGTCGACCCGTGGTCGGTGATGAAGGTCAGCTTCCTGCTGTCGCTGGCCGTCGGCATCATCGTCATCGTGGCCTCGGCCGTGCTGTGGATGACCCTGGACTCGCTCGGCGTCTTCGACTCGCTGACCAAGACGCTCAAGGACGTCACCGGCGGCGGTGCGGACAACGCCAGCAGCCAGCTCAACCTGATGGACTACATCGGCTTCGGCAAGGTCATGATGTTCACCACGCTGATCGCCGTGGTCGACGTCGTCCTGCTGACCGCGCTGTCCACGCTCTCGGCGTTCATCTACAACGCGGCGGCCGGCTTCACCGGCGGCGTCGAGCTGACCCTGGCCGAGGAGGACTGATCCCGGCCGGATCCTGACCCCGGGTCAGTTCGCCGCCCACGGGCGGAATGTACGGGCCCCGCAGGCTGTTGCAGCCTGCGGGGCCCGTCGGCATTTCGGGTGACAGCCGGCCCCCGCGGCGTGCCGCCCGGAAACGGGCCACCCGCCGTGGGATTAGCTGGACGCCGCCCGTTCCCACGCCTGGGAGTGCCGCAGGCCGCCCCGGTCGGTCGACCGGGTCAGGTGAGGTTCCGCAGGACGGCTGGACGGAGGCGCGCGGTGGCGAAGCTCGCAGGTCAACTGGTGGAGGCCCTGGACGGGCTGTTGGGCATCCCGGTCCCGTTGCGGGTGCAGGCGTGGGACGGCAGCGTCGCCGGGCCGCCCGGGGCGCCCACGGTGGTCCTGCGCAACCGCCGGGGGCTGCGCCGGCTGCTCTGGCAGCCGGACGAGCTGGGCCTGGCCCGGGCCTACGTCGCGGGGGACCTGGAGCTCGCCCCCGGCACCGACCTGTACGAGACGCTCTCCGCGGTCGCCCGCTTCGCCGAGCTGCCGGAGATCCGCACCATGGCCCTCGGGCCGCGCGACGTCCTCGGCGCCAAGGGCCGCCGGGTGCTCGCCGTCGCCCTGCGGGCCGGGGCGCTCGGCCCGGAGCCCACCCCGCCCCCGGAGGAGGTCCGCAAGGCCCGCGGGCGGCTGCACAGCCGCAGCCGGGACCGCGCGGCCATCAGCCACCACTACGACGTCGGGAACGACTTCTACGGCCTCGTGCTGGGCCCGTCCATGGTCTACTCGTGCGCCTACTGGACGCCCGAGGCGAAGAGCCTGGAGGCCGCCCAGGAGGCCAAGCTCGACCTGATCTGCCGGAAGCTCGGCCTGCGGCCCGGGATGCGGCTGCTGGACGTCGGCTGCGGCTGGGGCTCGCTGCTGCTGCACGCGGCCGAGCACTACGGCGTCACCGCGGTCGGGGTCTCGATCTCCAAGGAGCAGGTCGCGCTGGCCCGGGCACGGGTCGAGGAGGCCGGCCTGGCCGACCGGGTCGACGTCCGGCTCCAGGACTACCGGGAGATCGTCGACGGGCCTTTCGACGCGATCTCCAGCGTCGGCATGGCCGAGCACGTCGGTTCGGAGCAGTACCGGATCTACGCCGACGGGCTGTACCGGCTGCTGGCGCCCGGCGGCAGGCTGCTCAACCACCAGATCGCCCGCCGCCCCGACTACCCGGGTGAACCGCACCGCACCAGCCCCTTCATCGACCGCTACGTCTTCCCGGACGGCGAGCTCTCCCCGGTCGGTTCCACCGTGGCCCGGCTGGAGGAGGCGGGCTTCGAGGTCCGGGACGTCGAGGCGCTGCGCGAGCACTACGGGCTGACCCTGCGCGAGTGGGTGGCCAACCTGGAGGCGAACTGGACGGAGGCGGTCCGGCTGGTCGGCATCGGCCGTGCCCGGGTCTGGCGGCTGTACATGGCCGCCTCCGCGCTCGCCTTCGAGCAGAACCGGATCGGCATCAACCAGGTCCTCGCCGTGCGCAGCACCGAGGCGGGCGGGGCGGGCCTGCCGCCGACCCGCGAGGAGTGGCTGGTGCGCCCGGCCCCCGGGGCCACTGCCGCGACCCCGGCCGGAACGGATTTGGGGGATCGGCGGTCGGTCCGCTAATCTTTCAGTGCGGCAAGGGCCTATAGCTCAGACGGTTAGAGCGCTTCCCTGATAAGGAAGAGGCCACAGGTTCAAGTCCTGTTAGGCCCACCACCGCGAAGGGCCCGGAGTGATCCACTCCGGGCCCTTCGGCGTCGTTTTCGCAGATCGGGCGGCTTCCGGTACGCTCTGCTGTGCAGCGAGGGCCTATAGCTCAGACGGTTAGAGCGCTTCCCTGATAAGGAAGAGGCCACAGGTTCAAGTCCTGTTAGGCCCACCGCCCCGAAGGGCCCGGAGTGATCCACTCCGGGCCCTTCGGCGTTCCCGGGCGAATTCCGGGTCCGCCGCGTGCGGACGATCCGGACGGAACGAGGTGCGCCGTCAATCCTCGGACCGGACCGCCGCGTTGACCGCGCCGGTGGCTGGTCACGATTGGGACACCGGTGTGTATCATCGGCCGCAAGGGCAGTCTGGCACCCGGCCGCCCGTTCGCGCTCGAAACACATCTGGACTCGTCGGCCCGGTCCTTCCGGCCGGAGCCCCGGCTCCTGAGTCCACCAACGCAAGAAGGACGAGGTCCCGCGGTGAAGAAGCTCCTCCTGGTCGCCCTGGTCGCCCTCGGCGGCTTCTTTGTCTACCGTCAGGTCCAGGCGGACCGCGCCGAGCAGGACCTGTGGACCGAGGCCACCGACCCGGTTCCGGCCGGTCGCTGAGTCCCGGGCGATCTGACGATCGACGAACTTCGGGGGCGCTGATCCGCGCCTCCCGGACCGGTCGGCCCGTTCACCCGAACGGACCGGCCGGTTCCCCCAGGGGGACGGCTCCCGGAATCGCGCCGGAACCCGGTACGCTAGTGCCCGTTGGCACGAGCCGTGCCGTCGAGGGGCATTAGCTCAGTTGGTAGAGCGCTGCCTTTGCAAGGCAGATGTCAGGAGTTCGAGTCTCCTATGCTCCACAACGCCCGGAGGGCGGCCGACCTGGAAGACAGGTCGGCCGCCCTCCGGCATTTCCGCGGCTGGGACCGCGGCGGCTGGGTCTGCGGCTAGGACTGCGGCCGGTCGTCCTCGGTGGGCTCCTCCGGGAGGAGGCCGTTCACCGGGGCGGTGGCGACAGGCGGTTCGACCAGCCACTCCGGGTTGCTGTGCCGGCGCCACCACTGCCAGGCGACGATGCCGCCGCCGATCGCCAGCACCCCGGCCAGCGCGAGGCCGGTGGTCCGCTTGCCGCAGCGCTGCCGGCGCTTGGCGTTCCGGGCGGCGAGTCGGCTGATCTCGGCCGAGCTGACGTTGCCATGGAGCGCGGTGAGCGCGGCGGCGCCGCGGGTCTGGGCCTCATGGGCGACCGGGGAGACCGCCTCGACGGCCTGGGAGACCCTGGGGCCGACCGTGGTGCGGGCCTGGTCGGCGGCGCGGCTCGCGGACAGGCGGGCCGCCAGCGCGGCTTCCTGGGCGCGGTGGAGGGCCTTCAGAACGTTCTGCTGGGCCTCGGGGGGCAGGCTGGCGAAGGCATGGCCGAACTGTGGGGCGAGGTGCCGGTCGTAGTGGACGCGGAGGTGGTGGGCAGCCTGGGTGGCCTTGGGCCCGAGGGCGTCCATGGCGGGCCCGAGGCGTTGCTTGGCGCCGTCCGCGAACTGTGCGGCGGTGTCCCGGGTCCGGGTGGCGGTCTCACGGGCCGAGTCCGAAAAGCTCACGAGTCTCTCCTCCTGGGTGGCGTCCTTTATGCACATATCCACCTGAATGCTGATCATGCATCCTGATTCGTCCTCCGGCACTTCGGAGTGGGCCGTCTGCGGGTCCCCGCGGGGGCCGGGCCCGGGAGGGGCGGGCACGGCTCGTTCCCGGGGTGTCGGGGCGGGGTGCCGCAGTAGGCTGGCGGCGCCGGTGGTGGGGTACGGAAGGGGAAACCGCTGATGCTCCCGGACGAGCCGCGACAGTCCACGGACCGTTCTCCCGAGGGCGGGCCGCCCGGCTGCTACCGGCACCCGCAGACGGCCACCGGAATCTCCTGCACCCGCTGCGAGCGGCCGATCTGCCCGCGGTGCATGGTGGGCGCCGCGGTGGGCTTCCAGTGCCCGGAGTGCGTGGGCGGGGGCCACGCCGGGACGCGGCGGGCGACCACCCGGTTCGGCGGGGCGCTGACCGTGGACGGCGGCGTGGTGACCCGGGCCCTGGTCGGGATCAACATCGTGGTCTGGGTGCTGGCCGCCTACGTCCTCAACCCCCGGCTGGGCGAGGTCTGGTCGCTGGCCAGTGCCGGCCGGGCGCACCCCGGCGGCCCGTACGGCGTCGCCGACGGCCCGGCCCAGTGGTACCGGCTGCTGACCGCCACCTTCCTGCACCTCCAGTGGTGGCACGTCGGGCTGAACATGCTGGTGCTGCTCTGGCTCGGCCCGCCGCTGGAGGAGGCGCTCGGCCGGCTGCGCTACCTGGCCCTCTACCTGCTCGCCGGACTGGGCGGCAGCACCTTCGCCTTCCTGGTGGCCGGCGACTGGATGAACTCGGTGGGGGCCTCCGGTGCGGTCTTCGGACTGATCGGCGCCACGATCGTGATGCAGCTGCGGAACCGGGGGCCACTGGCCCCCGCGGTGGCCTTCCTGGTCTTCAACCTGGTGGTCACCTTCTCCCGCCAGAACATCGACTGGCGGGCGCACATCGGCGGCCTGGTGGTCGGCGGACTGGTCGCCCTCGGTCTGATGTACGCCCCGCGCGAGCGGCGCGGCGCGGTCCAGGCGCTGACGGTGGTCGGAGCCGTGGCGGTGGAGGCGGCGATGCTGCTGAGCGGGATGGCCCTCTACGGGGCGTGACGCCCCAAGGCGTTTGTCCACAGCGGGTGCGGGGTTGTGCACAGCTCGTGTGCCCAGCCGGTTGTGGACTGCTGTTCTACGCGTGTCCTGCTGTGCGAATTCCGCGCTTGGGGGGAGTTGTGCACAGCTGTGGACGGACCGGCCGAGAAAAGTTATCCACAGGCTGTGGGGACTTTTCCCCAGTGTGGATAACCATGTGGATAAGCGTGACCGTCTGATCGTGGGACTGTCCGACGGCGGTCGGCCGGAAGCCTTCCCGACCGGTTCCCTCCGGCTCCCACCGGTTCCGGGCACGCCGAACCGCCGCTCCGGGTCCGGTCGGATCCGAAGCGGCGGGAAGGGCCCGAACCCGGGCCTCAGGACGCGCGGGGCGTCACTTCCACTGGGTGGAGACGCCGAACCCGGCCGCGATGAAGCCGAAGCCGACCAGGATGTTCCAGTTCCGCCAGCTCTCGACCGGGAAGCTGCCGCTGGTCACGTAGTAGGTGACGATCCACACCAGGCCGATCAGGAACAGTGCCAGCATCAGCGGCGCGACCCAACCGCGGCCCGAACTGATCTTCACCGCGGCCGTGGTCGGCGGGGTGTAGTCGGACTTCTTGCGGAGTCGAGACTTCGGCACGAGGAGCTCTCCTGTCGATGCGCTGTGAGACCGCGCAGAGGTGCAGCGGGTGAGACGCCGACGGTCGGTCGCGGAGAGCGCTCTGGGACCGCTCCCCGGCCTGCCACCGGCGTCCGTTAGCGTAGTGGCTCGGCGGGTCTCAAGGAGATAAGGGTACGGTGACTAATTTGTCGATTCCCCCCGGGAAGGCCGTCACCCGTCGGTCCGGCATCCGAATTGTCGGCCGTGCCCTGACCTGCGCCGTGTTCGCGCTCGCCGGTCTGCTCTTCTACATCAGCGCGCAGACCGCCCGCGGCACCGACCTGCGGACCGACAACTCGCTGCTGAGCCTCGGCGACGTGATCCGCCAGCGCAGCTCCCAGAACCAGCAGGCGCAGGCCCAGCTGGCCGACCTCCAGGCCCGGGCGCAGGAACTCACCGAGCAGCAGGGCCACGACCCCGCCGACGCGGCGCAGCTGGACGGCCTGCGGCGCGGCGCAGCCCTGGAGCCGGTGCAGGGCGGCGGACTGACCGTCACCCTCAACGACGCCCCGCCGAACGCCACCGCGCGCATCCCCGGGGTCCCCGAGCCGGGCGTCAACGACCTGGTCATCCACCAGCAGGACATCCAGGCGGTGGTCAACGCGCTGTGGCGGGGCGGTGCCGCGGGCGTGCAGGTGATGGACCAGCGGCTGGTCTCCACCAGCGCCGTCCGCTGCGTGGGCAACACCCTGCTGCTCCAGGGCCGGGTCTACTCCCCGCCCTACGTGATCAAGGCGGTGGGGAAGACGGACGCCCTGCGCTCGGCCGTCGAGGCGGACCCGACGATCCGCAACTACCTGCAGTACGTCCAGGCGTACGGCCTGGGCTGGAAGGTCCAGGAGAGCGGCGACCTGACGCTGCCCGGCTACTCCGGCACCACCGAACTGCGGTCGGCGGACTGACCGCGGCCGCGCCGGTGGCGGACCGGCCCCGCGGCCGTTGATCCCGGGTCTACTCTTGACCCCAGTCCGCTACCTAGAGGGAGCACCATGTACGGCTGGATCTGGCGTCATCTGCCGGGGAACACCCTGGTCCGGGCCGTCATCTCGCTGCTCCTGATCCTGGGGATCGTCTACCTCCTCTTCACCTACGTCTTCCCGTGGGCGGAACCGCTGCTCCCCTTCGGTGACGTCACAGTGGACGGTGGCGACGGCGCCTCGGCCGGCTGACCCGGCGGGCCCGGAACTTCCCCCCAGCACCGCATCCCACGGAGACCACGCGCGCATGACCACCCAGTCGACCCCGCCCCGCATCCTGGTCGTGGACAACTACGACAGCTTCGTCTTCAACCTGGTCCAGTACCTGTACCAGCTCGGTGCCACCTGCGAGGTGGTGCGCAACGACGAGGTGACCGTCGAGCACGCCGTCCGCCGCGCGGGGGAGGAGGGCTTCGACGGGGTGCTGCTCTCCCCCGGGCCCGGGGCGCCCGAGGAGGCCGGGGTCTGCATCGCGATGGTGCACCACTGCGCGGGGATCGGGCTGCCGGTGTTCGGCGTCTGCCTGGGCCTGCAGTCGATCGCGGTCGCCTACGGTGCGGTGGTCGGCCGGGCGCCGGAGCTGCTGCACGGCAAGACCTCGCCGGTCGAGCACGAGGACGGCGGGGTGTTCGAGGGCCTGCCCTCGCCGCTGACGGCGACCCGCTACCACTCGCTGGCCGTCGACCCGGCCACCGTGCCGGACGAGCTGGTGGTCACCGCCCGGACCGCCAGCGGTGTGGTCATGGGCCTTCGACACCGTGAACTGCCGGTCGAGGGCGTGCAGTTCCACCCCGAGTCGGTGCTGACCGAGGGCGGGCACCGGATGCTCGCCAACTGGCTGGCGGAGTGCGGCTTCCCGCAGGCCGTGGACCGGTCGGCCGGGCTCGCCCCGGTGATCGGCCGGGGCTGAGCGGCGTGACCGCGGTGCGTCCGGAGGGGCGTTACCAGTCGGGGGCCGACCCGTACGGGGGCGCGCAGCAGTACGGGGGCGCGCAGCCGTACGACGCGCCGTCGTACGGCGTCGGGAGCCCCCACCCGCAGGAGCACCCGGTCCAGAGCGCGTCCGAGGACGGCTGGGGCGTGTACGAGCAGGCCGAGCAGCCCGTCGAGGGCGGGCCCGAGTACCCGTGGCTGCCCGACCAGACCCTCCAGCTGAGACTGCCCGCCGACGGCGCCGAGCCGGTCACCGAGCCCGCCCCGCCGACCGGCGGCCGGGCCGAGCGCCGCCGGGCCGCCCAGGGCCGGACCTCCGTCCGCGCGGGAGGTGGACGGCGCCGGGCGAAGGGCCGGGGCGCCGGTGGACCGCGCCCCAAGGAGTCGGCGGCCGTGGTGGCCGCCCGTTTCGTCGGCGAGCTGTGCATCACCCTCGGTGTGGTGATGCTGCTGTTCGTCGCCTACCAGCTCTGGTGGACCAACGTGCAGGCCGACGAGGCCGCCAGCGGGGCCCGCAACCAGCTGGAGCAGCAGTGGGACGCCCAGCCGCCCGGGGCGGGGCAGCCGGCCCCGGACCCGAACAAGCCCGAGGTGTTCGAGCCCGGCAAGGGCTTCGCCATCATCTACCTGCCCAAGCTGGGGTTGAAGTTCCCGATCGCCGAGGGCACCTCCAAGTCGGCGGTGCTCGACAAGGGGCTGGTCGGTCACTACACCGGCACCGCGATGCCGGGCGACCAGTCGGGCAACTTCGCGCTGGCCGCCCACCGCAACACCCACGGCGAGCCGTTCCGGTACATCAACGAGCTCGGCAAGGGCGACAAGGTCGTGGTGGAGACCGCCTTCGGCTACTACACCTACGAGCTCACCGGCGGCATCCCGCAGACCTCCCCCAACAACGTGAGCGTGATCAAGCCGGTGCCGAACGGCTCCGGGTACACCGGCCCGGGCCGGTACATCACACTGACCACCTGCACCCCGGAGTTCACCTCGAAGTTCCGTCTCATCCTGTTTGGCAAACTGGTCGAGGAACGGCCGCGGAGCCAGGGCAAGCCGGCCGCGATCACGGGCGGATAGCCGCCCGGGGGCCAGGTTTCGGAGGGGGAGCAGCACAGATGCAGGACGACGGGACCGCGCGGTCGGCCGAGCCGGCCGAGGAGGACTTTCCCCCGCCCGGAGGGGCCGCCGGGAAGGCCCGCGGCGGGCGGGGCCGGGCACTGGCCGCACTGGGCGTCTTCGGTGAACTGCTGATCACCCTGGGCCTGGTGCTCGGCCTGTTCGTGGCCTACTCGCTGTGGTGGACCAACGTGCAGGCGGACCGCTCCGCGGCCGCCGCCTCGGACAGGCTGCGAAGTTCCTGGGCGGCCGGCCCGACCCCGGGCCCCGGCGGGTCCGGCGCCGCCCCCGGGCCGGGCGGGGCGGCCGCCGTGCCGCCGCCCGCGATCGGGGACGACGTGGGCTTCCTGCACGTCCCGGCGATGGGCCGGGACTACCAGGTGCTGATCCGGATGGGCACCTCCACCGCCGTCCTGGACGAGGGCGTGGCGGGTGTGTACGAGCAGCCCTACAGGGCCGCGATGCCGTGGGACCGGACCGGCAACTTCGCGCTGGCCGCCCACCGGGACGGCCACGGCGCCAGGTTCCACGACCTGGACGCCGTCCACAGGGGAGACGCGATCGTGGTCGAGACCAAGGACGAGTGGTACGTCTACAAGGTCGACAACACCCTGCCGGAGACGTCCAAGTACGACACCGGCATCGTCGCGCCCGTCCCGGCGAGCTCCGGGTACACCGCCCCCGGCCGTTACATCACCCTGACCACCTGCACGCCGGTGTACACCTCGCGGTACCGGATGGCCGTCTGGGGGAGCCTGGTGCGGGTGGACGCCATGGACGCCCGGCGCACCCCGCCGCCGGAGCTGCGGCACTCCTGAGGCCCCCTCAGCCCCTGACCCGGGAAACGCCCGAGGGCCCGTCGCGATCGACGCGACGGGCCCTCGGGTTCCCGGTGCTCGGAATGACCTGCCCTCAGAACCAGGGGAAGAAGGGCTTAGTGGTCGTTCCCCCCTTTGCCGGGGGGTGTGGTGAGGGGGTCGCCCCCTTTGGCCGGATCGGCGGGTCGGGTGAAGAGCTGCACCTGGGTGTTCGGGTCCAGCTGGGTGCCGGCGCCCGGGTTGCTCTGGATGACGACCGCGTTCAGGTCCTGCGGGCCGCTGACCACGGTGTAGCCCAGGCCGGCCTTGGACAGCGCGGCGATGGCGTCCGACAGCTTGGAGTTCTGCAGCGGCGGGACGGTGGACTTGTCCGGCGCCTTGTAGATCGTCAGGGAGATCTTCGTGTTGGCCGGGACCTTGCTGTTCGGGGCGACCGACTGCGAGGCGACGGTGTTGACCTTGGTCGGGTCGTTGGTCGGCGTGCTCTTCGACGTGTCGACCTGGAGGCCGAGGCCCTGCAGCTGGCTCTGCGCGTCCTCCTTCTGCGAACCCACCACGCTCGGGACGTTCACCTTGGTCTTGCCCTGCGAGACCGTCAGCTTGACCGGGGCGCTCGGGTCGACGGTCGCGCCTGCCGCCGGGTCCTGGGCGACGACGGTGTCCTGCGGGGCGGTGTCGTCGTCCTTGTAGTCGGGGGTGGCGACGTTGGTGAAACCGGCCGAGGCCAGCGCCTGCATCGCCTGGTCCTTGGTCTTGCCGGTCAGGGGCGGCATCTGCTGCTTGGCCGGACCGGAGGACAGCTGCACGGTGATGCGGGCGTCCTCGGCGACCTGGGTGCCGGCCGTCGGGGTCTGGGTGCAGACCTGGTCCTTCTTGACGTTGGTGTCCGGGCAGGCGATCTTGTCGCCCTCGGCGACGGTGAGCTTGGAGCCGGCCGCGGTCGCCGCGGTCCTGGCGTCCGCCAGGCCCTTGCCGACCAGGTTGGGTGCCGTCACCTTCGCGGTGTTGGTTCCGCCCTTGTCGCTGAACATCGCCTGGGCCACGAAGAAGGTGCCGACCAGGACCAGCACGGCGGCCACCGCCAGCACGATCCAGGAGGTGTTGCTCTTCTTCGGGCGGTCCTCGCCGCGCCGACCGCCGCCCTGGCCGTAGCCGTCGTCGTAGCCGTCGCGGCCGCCGCCCGGGGCGCCGGCGTAGGTCTGGCCGTAGCCGTCGTCCTGGTAGCCGTCGTGCCCCTGGGCGCCGGCCTGCGGCAGGAGGGTGGTCGGGCCGCCGCCGGGCTGCTGCGGCAGCATGTTGGTCTGGCCGTACGGATCGTGCTGCTGCGGGTAGCCGTTCTGGTCGTAGCCGTACCCGGCCGCGCCCATGCCGTAGGCGGCGGCCTGCTGCGCGGCGGCGACGGGGAGGCCGTCGAGGAAGCGCTCGATGTCGTCGCGCATCTCGTCGGCGCTCTGGTAGCGGTAGTCGCGCTCCTTGGCGAGCGCCTTCAGCACGATCGCGTCGATCTCGGGGCGCACCTCGGGGTCGAAGACCGACGGCGGCTGCGGCTCCTCCCGGACGTGCTGGTAGGCCACCGCGACCGGGGAGTCGCCGACGAAGGGCGGGCGGACGGTCAGCAGCTCGTAGAGCAGGCAGCCGGTGGAGTAGAGGTCGGAGCGGGCGTCGACCTGCTCGCCCTTGGCCTGCTCGGGGGAGAGGTACTGGGCGGTGCCGATCACGGCCGAGGTCTGGGTCATGGTCATCCCGGCGTCACCCATCGCACGGGCGATGCCGAAGTCCATCACCTTGACGTTGCCCTGCCGGGTCAGCATCACGTTGGCGGGCTTGATGTCGCGGTGCACGATGCCGGCCCGGTGCGAGTACTCCAGGGCCTGGAGGATGCCGATGGTCATCTCCAGGGCCCGCTCGGGCAGCAGCCGGCGGCCGGAGTGCAGCAGCTCGCGCAGCGTGGAGCCCTCGACGTACTCCATCACGATGTACGGGATGGAGATCCCGTCGATGTAGTCCTCGCCGGTGTCGTACACGGCGACGATCGCCGGGTGGTTCAGGGAGGCCGCGGACTGTGCCTCGCGGCGGAAGCGGGCCTGGAACGACGGATCCCGGGCCATGTCGGCCCGGAGCGTCTTCACTGCGACGGAACGGCCGAGCCGGGTGTCATGGCCGAGGTACACCTCGGCCATGCCGCCGCGTCCGAGGACGCCGCCGAGCTCGTACCTGCCGCCGAGGCGACGAGGCTCTTCCATAGTTCCGACCCTCTCCCTCACCCGCCGGTGAGGTTGTGACGTAGGTGTCCCCGCACGCTCTGGGTGACGCCGCGCGCGCCGCGACCGGTTCTCCGGCCGGGCCGTGCGCCGCCTCGCGGGCGGCAACGGGCACACCCGCTGCTGGCGGATACGCTACCGGTCGCACCGCACCGGACCGGAGTCAGCCGTCGGCCGATATCAGACCGGTATCCGGGCGCGGGTGGCGATCGTGACATTCACCTCACCCTCGGCCCTGGGGGCGGTGCCCTACTTGCCGAGCGCGGCCTGCATCACCGCCTTGGCGATCGGGGCGGCCAGCCGGCCGCCGCTGATGCCGTCGCGGTTGTCCGAGCCGTCCTCGACCACGACCGCGACCGCGACCGACTGGCCGTCCGGGGTCTTGGCCCAGGAGGTGAACCAGGCGTACGGGAGTGCGGAGTTGTTCTCGCCGTGCTGCGCGGTGCCGGTCTTGCCGCCGACCTGGACGCCCGGGATCTGGGCGTTCTTGCCGGTGCCGTCCTGGACCACCGAGACCATCAGGTCCTGCATCTTCTGCGCGGTGGCCGGGCTCATCGCCTGGGAGAACTGCTTCTCGGTGTGCTTGGAGATGGTGGTCAGCGAGGCCGAGCGCTCCTGGTCGACCAGGTACGGCTGCATCAGGCTGCCGTTGTTGGCGATCGCGGCGGAGACCATGGCGACCTGCAGCGGGGTGGCGCGGGTGTCGTGCTGGCCGATCGAGTCCTGGGCGGTGCCGTCCAGGCTGGCGCTGTTCGGGAAGACGCTCTTCTCGGCCCGGACCGGGGTGTCGATGGTGCTGTTGAAGCCGAACTTCTCGGCCTGCGCGCGCATCTTGTCCTTGCCCAGGTCCGCACCGATCTTGGCGAAGACCGTGTTGCAGGACTGGTCCAGCCCGGACTTCACGGTGGCGTTCTCGCAGCGCTCGTTCGGGCTCTCGTTCTTCAGCGGGGTCTGGGTGCCGGGCAGGATGTACGGCTCGGGTGTCGAGGTGGTGTCGTCGATGCTCTGGAACATGCCGTTCTCGAACGCGGCGGTCGCGGTGACCAGCTTGAACGTCGAGCCGGGCGGATAGGTGTACTTCAGCGCCCGGTTGTCCATCGGCTTGTTCGGGTCGGAGTTGAGGGCCTTCCAGGCGTCGCCGTCGTCGTTGCCCGCGATGGTGCCCGGGTCGTAGGACGGAGTGGAGACCAGGGCCAGGATCGCGCCGGTCTTCGGGTCGAGCGCGACCACCGCGCCCTTCTTGTCGCCCATCGCGTCGAAGGCGGCCTTCTGGACCTTGGCGTTGATGGTCGTGACGACGTCGCCGCCGCGCTGCTGCTCGCCGGTCAGCATGTCCAGGGTGTTGCGGAAGAACAGCCGGTCGTCGGTGCCGGAGAGGATGCCGTCCTCCAGGTTCTCCAGCCCGTTGGAGCCGTAGGCCTGCGAGGAGTAGCCGGTGACCGGGGCGTACATCGGACCGTTGATCCAGGAGCGCTTGTACTTGTAGCGCAGCCCGTTCACGAAGTCGGAGTTCGTCACCGGCTGGCCGCTGACGATGATGTTGCCGCGCGGGTGGGCGTAGCGGTCGTACAGCTGGCGCTTGTTGTTCTTGTTGGAGGCCCAGGCGTCGGCCTGGACGCCCTGCACCCAGTTGGTGCGCACCATCAGGGCCAGGATCAGCACGAGGCAGAAGATCGAGACCCGTCGGATCGGCTTGTTCATCGGGCGGGTCCTCCCTGGCCCTCGGTGGCCGGGGCCGGTTCGACCCCGGGACGGCGTGCGCTGTCGCTGATCTTCAGCAGGATCGCGACCAGCGCCCAGTTGGCGACCACGGACGAACCGCCCTGCGCGAGGAACGGCATGGTCATACCGGTCAGCGGGATCAGTCCGGTGACCCCGCCGGCCACGACGAACACCTGCAGTGCCATCGCCGAGGCGAGGCCCACGGCGAACAGCTTGCCGAAGGGGTCGCGGGCGGCGACGGCGGTGCGCAGGCCGCGCTGCACCAGCAGGGCGTACAGCAGGAAGATCGCCATCAGGCCGGTGAGTCCGAGCTCCTCGCCGAAGGAGCCCAGGATGAAGTCGCTCTTGGCGGCGAAGTTGATCAGCCAGGAGCGGCCCTGGCCCAGGCCGGAGCCGGTCACCCCGCCGGAGCCGAGCGCCATCAGCGACTGGCCGATCTGCTCGGTGGAGCCCTTGGGCGGGTTCGCGGAGAAGGCGGCCATCGGGTCGAGCCAGGCGTCGATGCGGACCTTGACGTGGCTGGTGGTGGTGGCGACCGCGACCGCGCCGCCGACCGACATCAGCAGGCCGAACAGGATCCAGCTGGTCCGCTCGGTGGCGACGTAGAGCATCACCACGAACAGGCCGAAGAACAGGAACGACGTGCCGAGGTCGTTCTCGAAGATCAGGATCAGCAGGCTGAGCATCCAGATCACCACGATCGGGCCGAGGTCGCGGCCGCGCGGCAGGTACAGCCCCATGAAGCGGCGGCTGGCCAGGGCCAGCGCGTCGCGCTTGACCATCAGGTAGCCGGCGAAGAACACGGTGAGGACGATCTTGGCGAACTCGCCGGGCTGGATGGAGAAGCTGCCCATCCGGATCCAGATCTTCGCGCCGAAGTCCTCCGCCCGGGCCGGGAAGAAGGCCGGCGCGGCGAGCAGCACCAGCGCCACCACCATCGAGATGTAGGTGTAGCGCTGGAGCACCCGGTGGTCCTTCAGGAAGACCATGACGCCGATGAACAGCGTGATCCCGAGGGCCGACCACATCAGCTGGTTGCGGGCCGCCGGGAAGTTGCCGCTGAGCAGGTGGCCGGCCTTGTCCAGCCGCCAGATCATCACCACGCCCAGCCCGTTCAGCAGGGTGGCGATCGGCAGCATCAGCGGGTCCGCGTACGGCGCGAAGCGTCGCACCAGCAGGTGCGCGACCAGCGCCAGCGCGCCCATGCCCAGGCCGTAGCCGAGCATGCCGGCCGGCAGCCGGGAGTCCATCGCCAGGCCCACGTTGGCGTACGCCAGGATCGGCAGCAGGACCGCGAAGACCAGCAGGGCCAGCTCGGTGTTGCGCCGGTTCGGGGCGCCCTGGGGCGAGATGGTGGTGTTGCCCCGGCGCCTCGGCACGACGCGCCCGGCCGCCGCCCGGCGTCGGCCGCCGGCGCGGCCGGTGTCACCGCTCAGGTCGTAGCTGCTCACGTGGTGACCGCTCCCTGCCGGCCGGCGGACCCGCTCCGGGCGGACCAGTGTCGGATCGCGGACGTCACGGCTTCGGGCAGGATTCGGCCCGGGTGCGCTCGTCATCGCTCAGCGGCGCCTGCTGGGGCTGCTGGGCCTGCTCGCTCGGGGCGCCGGCCGCGGGGGGCGTGGCGGTCTGCGTCGGAGCGGGCGTGGCCGGGGCGCTCGCGGTCGGCGAGGTGCTGGGCGCGGCCGCGGGCGGGTTGCGCTTCTCCCGTTCGCCCGGGGTGACCGGCGTGGCGGCCACGAAGTCGGTCTTGGTGGCCTGGGCCGGCTGGCCCGGCTGGGCGGTCTGGGTGCCCTGCGGGGGCGCGGTGGCGGCCTTCTGGCACAGCTTGGCCCAGTCCGCGAGGTCGCTGACCGTCTTCTCGGCGTCCTTCAGGCTGCCGACCGAGATGGTCCGGTTCACCTGGGTGCGCTGGTCCTGCGGCAGCCACTTCAGCGGGGCGTCGCTGCGCGACTCGTGCACCGAGGAGAGGCTCAGCCCGGCCAGGTTCTGGTTGATGCCCTGGTAGATGGCGACGTGGTCGCCGTCCTCGCCGATGTAGTACTGGTCCTGGGTCCACTGGTAGCCGAAGTAGCCGGCGCCGCCGAGCAGGCCGAGCGTGACCAGGACGGCCAGCGGGACGGTCAGGCCCCGGCGCTTGCGCTTGGGGGGCTGCTCCTCGTCGAACTCGTCGGTGCCGTACACCGAAGGCTCTGCGGGGTAGCCGTAGCCTTCCTCGCCCTCGTAGCCCTCGGCCGGGCCGAAGCCGCCCTGGGCGGCGCCGTAGCCGTCCTGGTAGCCCTCGGCCGGGCCGAAGGCGCCCTGTGGGCCGCGGCCCAGGCCGGCCGCACGGCCCGCCGGGGTGTCCGCGATCGAGTGGTCGGCGGCGGTCGAGGACGGCGGGGTGTCGGCGACCGCGCCGACCACCACCGGGACGTCGTTGAACTGGCCGCTCATGGTGTCCGTGGCGCCGACGTCGATGACGTCCGCCACGATGCAGGTGATGTTGTCCGGACCGCCGCCGCGCAGGGCGAGCTGGATCAGCTCCTGCACGGTCTGCTCGGGCGAGTAGTAGCTGCCGAGGGTGTCCTGGAGGGTCTGGTGGCTGACCGGGCCGGAGAGGCCGTCGGAGCAGATCAGGTAGCGGTCGCCGGCCCGGACCTCGCGGATCGACAGGTCGGGCTCGACCTGGCCGCGGCCGTCCAGGGCCCGCATCAGCAGCGAGCGCTGGGGGTGGGTCTCGGCCTCCTCGGGCGTGATCCGGCCCTCGTCGACCAGGCGCTGCACCCAGGTGTGGTCCTGGGTGATCTGCACCAGCGACCCGTCGCGCAGCAGGTAGGCGCGGGAGTCGCCGACGTGCACCAGGCCCATCCGCTGGCCGGTCCACAGCATGGCGGTCAGGGTGCAGCCCATGCCCTCCAGCTGCGGGTCCTCCTCGACCATCTGCCGGAGCCGGTCGTTGGCGCCCTGGACGGCGTCGCCCAGCAGGGTCAGCAGGTCGGCGCCCGGCACGTCCTCGTCCAGGCGGACGATCGAGCCGAGCACCTCGGAGGACGCGACCTCGCCGGCCGCGGCGCCGCCCATGCCGTCGGCCACGGCCAGCAGCCGCGGCCCGGCGTAGCCGGAGTCCTCGTTCCCCTCCCGGATCAGTCCCTTGTGGGAGCCGGCGGCGAAGCGCAGCACCAGGGTCATGCGACCTGTGCCCCCCTCTGGGTCATGGACGGGATGCTGTCCCTCATGCGCTACTACTTCCGCAGTTCGATGACGGTCCTGCCGATACGGATCGGCATGCCCGGCTGGAGCGGGGTGGGCGCGGTCAGGCGCTGCCGGTCCAGATAGGTGCCGTTGGTGGAGCCTAGATCCTCGACCGTCCACTGCCCAGTCTGATCCGGATAGATCCTGGCATGCCGGGAGGACGCGTAGTCGTCGTCCAGCACGATGGTGGAGTCGTGCGCGCGGCCCAGGGTGATGGTCTGGCCCTGCAGCGCGACCGTGGTCCCGGCCAGCGAGCCCTGCACCACGACGAGCTGGGTCGGGGCGCCGCGACGGCGGCCGCCGCCCTGGGTCTGGCCCCCGCTGCCGGCGGGGGCGGCGGGTGCCGCGGGACGTCCGGCTGCCGCGGTGGTGGCCGCGCCGCCGCCGGACGCGGTTGCGGCGCCGCGGCGGGAGGTGCGGGGGTTCACCTTGGTACCGAACAGGTCGCTGCGGATCACCTGGATCGCGACGATGACGAACAGCCACAGCACGGCCAGGAAGCCCAGCCGCATGACCGTGAGGGTCAGTTCTGACATGACCGTCCCGCCAGTCGGTGAGCGAGGCGCGCGAACAACTCGGACACTACCCTTCGACCTGCCGGTAGACGATGGTGGTGGAGCCCACGACGATTCGGGAGCCGTCGCGGAGCGTAGCGCGCTGGGTGTGCTGTCCGTCCACCACGATGCCGTTGGTCGAGCCCAGGTCGAGGACCATCGATGGCGTACCGGGGCGGATCTCGGCGTGCTTGCGGGACACCCCGGGGTCGTCGATCCGCACGTCCGCCTCGGTCGAGCGGCCGAGGACGCAGGCCGCGCCGGTGATCTGGTGGCGGGCGCCGTTCACCTCGATCCAGCGGCGGACCGAGGCGCCGTGGCCGGCGCCCGGGAAGTTGCGGACGTTGCCGCCGGCCGGCGGCCCGGGGGGCATCGCCGGGGGCGGGGGCGCGTTGTACTGCCCGGCGCCGCCCTGCTGCCACGGTGCGCCGGGGGCCGGGGCGGCCGGCTGGCGGTCGTAGCCGGACTGCTGCTGCGGGGCCTGCGGCGGGGAGTACTGCGGGGGCTCCTCGGAGGCCAGGGTGCGGCTGCGCACCCGGTACAGGCCGGTGTCCAGGTCGTCGGCCTTCTCCAGGTTCACCTGGAGCGGGCCCATGAAGCTGTAGCGCTGGGCCTCGGCGTACTCGCGGACCATCCCGGCGAGCTCGGCGCCGAGCTGTCCCGAGTAGGGGCTGAGCCGCTCGTGGTCGTGCGGGCTGAGCTCGACGATGAAGTCGTTCGGCACGACGGTGCGGTCGCGGTTCCAGATGCTCGCGTTGTTGTCGCACTCGCGCTGCAGAGCGCCGGCGATCTCCACGGGTTGGACCTCGGACTTGAACACCTTGGCGAAGGTGCCGTTGACGAGACCCTCCAGCCGCTGCTCGAACTTCTTCAGCATCCCCATGGGGCACCCCCTTCCAGGGCTCGTTCGCCTGCCTGCCGTCCCGGCCCCCCGGTGGAGTGTTCCTCCGGGGATCCGGTCGTGCCTACTTGCGGTACTTCCGTACTGATCGTATCCACGCCGGGCCCTTCCGTACGGTTCCCGGACCGCGTGGTGCCGGGGGGTGGGCTCGGACACACAGGGTGACGCATCCAGGGTCCGGCACGCCAGGTGTGTCCATCGGAGCCGTCCGTGCCGTTCGCTCACCCGTTCGTCGTGCACCCGTTCGGGATGCGGTTGGTCTCCCCGGGGAACGGATTCGGAGCCGCCCCCCAGGTCGTGCTACTGTTTTCCACGTCGGAAGGGCCGCCCGGAAGGGAGCCGGACCGAGGAAACGCGAAGGGCCACATGGTACCGGCGGTTCCGAGGACCGGACGGCAAAGAAGACAACACCCATGCGCGGGTGGCGGAATAGGCAGACGCGCTGGATTCAGGTTCCAGTGCCCGAAAGGGCGTGGGGGTTCAACTCCCCCCTCGCGCACAGCGAAGCCCCGCAGATCTTCGGATCTGCGGGGCTTTCTCGTTCCCTGCGCCGGTCCGTTCCGTACGGGCGACGGCTCGGGCGCCCGGCCCGGAGGCTCGGGCGCGGGTGGTCAGGAGCGGCTCGCGGGGAGTTCGGCGCGGACCTCGAAGCCGCCGTCCTGGGTGGGGCCGGCCGTGAGGGTGCCGCCCAGCAGCTGGGCCCGCTCGCGCAGGCCGACCAGTCCGTGGCCGCCGCCCGGCAGGATCTCGGCCGGGTGGACCGGAGGCGCCTCGTTGCGGACCTCGACCCGCAGTCGGCGTCCCTTAGCCCGGACCCTCACGTGCACCACCGCCTCCGGCGCGTACTTGGTGATGTTGGTCAGCGCCTCCTGGACGGTGCGGTAGGCGGCCCGCTCGACCGCCTCGGGCCAGGGGCGGTCGCCGGGGTTCAGCTCGGTGTCGGCGGCCAGGCCGCTCTGCTCGATCAGCCGGGGCAGGTCGGTCAGCCGGGGCTGGGGGGCGAGCGGGGCGGCCGGGAACGGGCCGTTGGTGGTGCCGCGCAGCACCCCGACCATCTGGCGCAGCTCGTCCAGGGTCCGTACGGACAGCTCGCGGATGGTGCGGGCGACGCCGGCGGCGGCCGGGTCGGCGGTGCTCACCTGGAGCGCCCCGGCCTGGATGCTGATCAGGCTGACCTGGTGCGAGACCACGTCGTGCATCTCCCGGGCCAGCCGGCCGCGCTCGCTGATCAGCACCCGCTCGGCGAGCAGCCTGCTCTCCCGCTCCTGGCCCCGGGTCAGCTCGTCCAGCCGGGCGGCCAGCTCCCGCCGGGTGCGGGAGAGCAGGCCGGTGGCGGCCGGGCCGGCGGCCAGCATCACGGCCTGGATGGCGTCCAGGGCGGTGTTCCGACTGAGGTCGATGACCGGGGTCGGCAGCGGCCAGTGGAAGAAGGAGACCAGGGTGAACAGGGTGGCGCAGGGGAACAGCACCCTCGCGCCGGGGCGCTCGGTGGCCACCGTGTAGACGGCGGTGATGGGGGCCAGCCAGATCGCCTCGACCCAGGTGCCGGGCATGGTGAGCAGCAACACGGTCACCGGGAAGCGGCGGCGCCAGAACAGCGCCACCGCGGCCAGCGTGGAGAGCGCCATCTGCCACCAGGTGGCGTCCCGGGCCACCAGCGCGGCGTCCATCAGGGAGTACAGGACGGGCAGCAGCAGCATCAGCCAGGGCGCGGTGCACCAGGCCGGCAGCCGTCGGGACGGCAGCTGGTCGGCGGGCGTCATGCCCCGTCGCCGGGCTTGGGTCGCACCAGGCCGGCCCGGTGGGCGAGCACGGCGGCCTGCACCCGGTTGGCGGCGCCGAGCTTGCCGAGGATCGCGCTGATGTGGTCCTTGACCGTGCCGGTGCCGAGGAAGAGCCGGTCGGCGATCTCGGCGTTGGACAGGCCCTCGCCGAGCAGGGCGAGCACGTCGAGCTCCCGGACGGTCAGGGTGCGGGCCAGCGCGGTGGCCTCGGCGTCCGGGCCGCCGCCGTCCACGTAGCCGCCGATCACGGTGCTGGTGACGGTCGGGGAGAGGATGTTGCCGCCCGCGGCGAGCACCCGGACCGCGTGCACCAGCTGCTCGGGGGCGGTGTCCTTGAGCAGGAAGCCGGCCGCCCCGGCCCGCAGCGCGGTGCCGATGTACTCGTCGGTGTCGAAGGTGGTGAGCATCGCCACGGCGGGCGGGTCGGGCAGGGCGCGCAGGCGGCGCAGCACCGAGATGCCGTCGAGGTCGGGCATCCGGATGTCGAGCAGCACCACGTGCGGGCGCAGGCGCTGGACGTGCTCCTCGGCCTGCCCGCCGGAGCAGTCGCCGACCACCTCCAGGTCGGGGGCGGAGCCGACGATCAGGCCGAGGCCCGAGCGGACCAGGATCTCGTCGTCGACGATCAGCACGCGGGTGGTGGTGATGGTGCCTCCTCGGTTCGGGCGGCCGGGTTCGGACGGTCCGCGGGGGTCGCTCTGAGAGTAGGGGTAGCCGGGGCGGGTCGCCGAACGCATGGGGGATATGGACCCCCGCCGTTCGGCGGGGGTGGGAATCCGCTACCCGGTTCACGTAATTCTCAGGAATGGTGCGGAACCATGGAGTTGGCTGCCCTTTCCGACCTGCCGCTCGATGCGGGCGGTCGGTGGGCATGGGCGGTCGGTCAGTCCGTCGGGCCCGTGCGGGCGCCCGGCGCCGGGCCGTTGCGGATGCGCCCCACCATCTGATCGTTTGGAATTGAGCTGTGTCGTCCACTGTGAAGTCGGAGCCGTCCGCCACGTCCGCCGGGCCCCGGCCCGTCGGCGTGCTCGACCGCTGGCGCCCGAGGGCCGCCGTCGCCTCCGTCTGGTACCTCAGGCTGCTGGCGCTGCTGAACGTGACCACGGTGCTGCTGGTGCCGTGGCGCAACCAGGTCTCCGAGCACAACGAGGGTGAGTACTTCACCCCGTACCTGATGACCTCCGGCCTGGCGGCCGCGGTGCTGTCGGTCTTCCTCGCGGTCGCGATGAGGCGGCGCAAGCGGGCCGCCTGGATCTTCAACACGGCTCTCGGCAGCGTCTTCGCCCTGCTGTACCTGGCGGTCATGGTGGTGCCCGGCGAGCACTTCAACAGGCACCCGCTCAACTACGTCTCCACCGTCCTGACCTGCCTGTTCGTGCTGGCGCTGCTGATCGGGCGCAAGGAGTTCACCTCCAAGGGCGACCGCTCCAACCCGAAGACCGCGGCGGCCACCTTCGTCGGCGGGCTGTTCTTCGGCGGCGCGGTCGGTGCACTGCTGGTCTGGCTGACCAACGAGCTGAACGGCGCCGGCTGGTGGGACCTCTTCCGCTACTCGGTCGGCCGGATGATCACCGTCACCCCGACCGAGCACCTGCGCTCGGTGATCGCCGCCCCGACCTGGGTCAACGCCGCGATCAACGCGATGGGCGCGGTGCTGTTCCTGCTGGTGCTGTACGTGGCCTTCCGCAGCCCGCGCGGCAAGGAGCTGCTCACCCCCGAGGACGAGGCGAAGCTGCGCGGCCTGCTGGACAAGCAGGGCGAGCGGGACTCGCTGGGGTACTTCGCGCTGCGCCGGGACAAGGCGGTGATCTTCTCCCCCAGCGGCAAGTCGGCGGTGACCTACCGGGTGATCGGCGGGGTCTCGCTGGCCTCGGGCGACCCGATCGGGGACCCGGAGGCCTGGCCGGGCGCGATCGAGGCCTGGCTGTCCGAGGCCCGCGAGCACGCCTGGGCGCCGGCCGTGATGGGCGCCTCCGAGGAGGCCGGGGTGATCTACGCCCGGCACGGCCTGGACGCGCTGGAACTGGGCGACGAGGCGATCGTCGAGCTGGACGAGTTCTCGCTGGACGGCCGCGCGATGCGGGTGGTCCGACAGGCGTACAACCGGGTCAAGCGGGCCGGGTACACGGTGCGGATCCGCCGCCACGAGGACATCTCCGAGGCGGAGATGGCCGAGCTGGTGGCCAAGGCCGACGAGTGGCGCGACGGGGCGACCGAGCGCGGCTTCTCGATGGCGCTGGGCCGGCTCGGCGACCCGGGCGACGGCCGCTGCGTGATGCTGGAGTGCAGCGACGGCGAGGGCGAGCTCAAGGCGCTGCTGAGCTTCGTCCCGTGGGGCCCGGACGGGCTCTCGCTGGACCTGATGCGCCGGGCGCGGGACACCGAGAACGGCCTGATGGAGTTCATGGTGATCGAGCTGCTGCAGCGCGCCCACGAGGTGGGGCTGAAGCGGGTCTCGCTGAACTTCGCGATGTTCCGTTCGGTCTTCGAGCGCGGCTCGCGGCTCGGCGCCGGACCGGTGCTGCGGCTGTGGCGTTCCGTCCTCGGGTTCTTCTCGCGCTGGTGGCAGATCGAGTCGCTGTACCGCGCGAACGCCAAGTACCGGCCCATCTGGGAACCGCGCTACCTGCTGTTCGAGAAGAGCAGCGAGATTCCGCGGATCGGCATCGCCAGCGCGCGCGCCGAGGGTTTCATCGTCGCGCCGAGCCTGCCCGCCCTGTTCCGTCGTCGGCACGCGGGCGCCGCCGTGGTGGCGCCCCGGGTACCGGTGCCGGCGCGGGACGGGAAGGGGTAGCCCTCCGTCGGGGGGCGGAGGGGGGCCGACGGCCGGGGGGTGTACCTAGGGCCAGGGTCGTGGGGGACCTGGGGCCATCGGTCGTAAGGGGGGTCCGGAGGGGGGATTCGTCTCCCTCCTGAGGATGACCTCAATCCCCATCCATGCCGATGTGGATTTGTTAACGGGCTTCTAATGTTGGAGTAGCTGACAAGTTCGGGGATTCGGGAGAAACAGTTGTGATTCACAGGACCCACGCGGGGGGCGTGCGAAAGGGGCCGCTGGCATCAGCCGGAAAGGCCGCTGTCGCCGAGTGGGGAACGTTGTACCTGACGGTCCGGGGCGCGGTGGCGCGGAAGAGGTTCGCCGCATTCCCGCTGGCCACGATGGCGACGTTTCTGATCCTGCTGTTCAGCATCGTCCAGCACCTGCCGGGCGGCGAGCGCTTCGTCAACCACATCGGGGTGGTGCGGGCCTCGTTGCCGCTCGACCTCTCGCTGCTGCGGACCCCGCTGTCGCTGTACGTGCCGGCGCTGGACCTGCCGGTCTGGGGGGCGCTGGCCCAGGTGTTCGTGGTCTTCGCGATCGCCGAGGTCGTGCTCGGCCGGCGGATGACCCTGGTGGTCGCCTACGCGTGCACCCTGGCGGGCACGCTGTTCGCCCGGGTCGGGGTGGCGATCGGGCCGGGCCACCTGTTCGGCTTCCCGAAGTGGGTCGCCTACGTGCGGGACACCGGGCCGTCGGCCGCGGTGGTCGCGCTGGCGATCTGCATCGCGTTCCGCACCCGGGCCTGGTTCACCGCCACCCTGGTGGTGGTGCTGATGGTCGGCGAGGCCGTCGTGCTGCCGAACCTGGCCGGCCTGGAGCACGTGGTCGCGGTGATCACCGCGCTGCTGATCGCCGTCTCGGTCGAGGTGTTCGGGGACTTCTGGCCGCGGGTGCTGGCCGGGGTCGGCGCCGCCACCTCGGTGGCCACGGTCGCCTCCCTGGAGGTCGCGAAGGAGGCCCGGCGCCGTCCGGCGGGGGCCGTCATCCCCTGAGGGACGCTCCATCTGGCGTGTCGGCCGCGTACGGGGCGTTGCCCGTACGCGGCTGTCATGCGTGCGGGAGGGGCAGCTCGAACCAGACGACCTTGCCCACCGCCTTGCGGGCGGTGCCCCAGTGTTCGGCGAGCTTGGTGACCAGGGTGAGGCCGCGGCCGGTCTCGCCGAGCTGCTCGGCCGGCTCCAGCGAGGGCAGGTTGTGGTTGTCGTCGCTGACCTCGACCAGCAGCTTGTCCACCCGGATCAGCTGGAGCTGCACCCGGTCCCGGGCGACCCGGACGGCGTTCGTGACCAGCTCGCTGACCAGCAGCTCGGTGGTGTCGCTGAGCGCCTCCAGGTGCCAGGCGGCCAGCTGCTCGCGGACCAGCGAACGGGCCCGGCGGACCTCGCGGTGGTCCACGGTGAGGTCCCAGGTGGCCACCTCGGACGGGGCGACCCCGTCGAAGCGGGCCACCAGCAGGGCGACGTCATCCTTGCGGTCGTCCGAGTGCAGCCGGCGCAGCACCTCGTCGCAGGCCTGCTCGGGGCTCTGCTGCGGGTCGATCAGGTTGCCGCACAGCGCCGCCAGGCCGGCTCCTATGTCCCCGCCCCGGACCTCGACCAGCCCGTCGGTGCACAGCACCAGCATCGAGCCGTCCGAGACGTCGATGGTCTTGGCGACGAACGGCACCCCGCCGACGCCGATCGGCGCGCCGGCCGGGATCTCCAGCAGCTCGCCGGTGCCGTCCGGGTGCACCAGGACGGGCGGGACGTGCCCTGCGCTGGCCAGCTCGCAGGTCCGGTTGATCGGGTCGTAGACCGCGTAGAGGCAGGTCGCCAGGTGGTCGTCGCCGAGCTTCTGGGCCAGGTTGTCCAGGTGCCGCAGCAGCTGGCCGGGCGGCAGGTCGAGGGCGGCGAGGGTCTGCATCGCCGTGCGGAAGCGGCCCATCGCGGCGGCCGAGTGGATGCCGTGGCCCATCACGTCGCCGACCACCAGGGCGACCCGGCTGCCGGGCAGCTGGATCGCGTCGAACCAGTCGCCGCCGACCTCGGCCTTCGGATCGCCCGGCAGGTAGCGGTGGGCGATCTGCACGCCGGGGATCTGCGGCGGGCGGGTCGGGATCATCGAGCGCTGCAGGGTGGTGGCGACCCGCGCCTCGGCGCGGTGCAGCCGGGCGTTGTCCAGCGACAGCGCGGCCCGTACCGCCAGCTCCTTGAGGGTGGCGGCGTCGCTCTCGTCGAAGGGGGCGCGGTCCGGCAGCCGGAGCAGCTTGAGGATGCCCAGCACGGTTCCCCGGGCGGACAGCGGGACCACCAGCATCGAGCGGCCGGAGACCACCGGGGCCAGCCGGGCGCCGCCGAGGGCGATCGCGTAGTCGACCGCGACGTCCGCGCTGACCACCGGGACCAGCACCGGCTGGTTGAGCTGCAGGGCCATCCCGGGCGGAGTCCGGCGTGGCATGCAGACCAGCGAGCCCTCCGCGAGCACGTGGTCCCAGGCACCGCCGGTCTGGTTGAAGACCAGGGCGACCCGGCGCAGCATCGTGTCGTCGTCGGGACGGGCGACCGGCAGTTCGGAGTCCGAGATCAGTCCGTCCACGAGGTCCACGCAGGCGAAGTCCGCGACCCGGGGGACCAGCACCTGGCACAGCTCGCGGGCGGTGAAGCCGAGGTCCAGGGTGGTGCCGACCTTGCCGCCGACCTCGTTCAGCAGGGCCAGCTGCTCGCCGGCCTGCCCGTTGGTGAGGAACGGGCTCAGCCGGCCGCTCGGCTGCCCCTCGGCGGGGGCGGGAGCGGGGACGGTGCCGGGCGGGGCCTGGTCGGCGCGGCGCGGCGGGACGCCGGGGGCGGACGACTCGACGGCGGCGGCCTGCTGCTCGATGGTGGCTCCTCCTCCGTGGGGGAACGGGACGGGCGGGGTGCCGACCGGTCCGCCCAGGACGGCGGCGGGGCGGACGGCGGGGGTGGCCTGTGCGGCCTCGCGTTGATCGTGCTGTTCGCGTTGTTCGCGTTGTTCGCGTTGTTCACGTTGGGCGGGTTCGCGCGGGGCGGGTTCGCGCTGGGAGGGTAGCGGACCGGGTGGGCGGCGGCCCGGCGCGGACTGGTCGGGCTGCGGGGGCGGACCGAGCCGGGCGGCGCGCTGCTGGGGCGTCGGGTAGCGGCGGCCCAGGCCGGCAGCCGCGTGGGCGGTGCCGGTCTGCGGATCGGAGGGCAGCACCGGCAGCACGGTGGCCGCGTCCAGCCGCAGCGCGGGCAGCCCGCCGAGCGCCGCCGCCTCCCGCAGCGCGGCCCGGTGGGCGGCGGGCAGCAGCCGGGCCAGCGGCTCGGGCAGCTCGGCGGCGGGCGGGGTGAGCGCGGCGGTGAGCGCGTGGAAGCCGCCCCGGGCGGCGGGTGCGGCGGCGAACGGCAGCAGCCGCTCGCCGAGCGCGAGCCGCGGACCGCCGGTGCGCAGCGGGCGGGCGTCGGCGGCGAGGGCGAGCAGTCCGCCGGAGGGGCCGGGCAGCTGGTAGGCCCACCAGAGCACGTCGCGCTGGTGCTCCTCGCGGTCGGTCACGGTCAGCCGGCCGGCCCAGGGCCGGCCGGCGGCGGTCAGCTCGGCCAGGGTGTCGAGGGCGTCACAGCGGCGGCGCACGGCGCAGCGGTCGAGCACCCGTGACTGGACGGCGGGCAGCAGGCCCGAGGCGGGGCGGTCGGTGGCGGACTCGGCGCGGTGCCCGAACAGCTCCTCGGCGGCCCGGCTCCACTGGGCGATCCGACCGGTCCGGTCGACCAGCAGGAGGGCGAGCCGGACCAGGGCGGCCACTCCGGTCGGATGGTCGCCCGGCGCGGTCTCGGCGCTCGCCGGAAGCGGTGTGGAGTTGGACTCGGCCACCATGGATTCGGTCTGCTCCCGCCTGGCCGCGCGCCTGGAGGCGGCCGTCTCTCCGGAGGAAGGCACGCTGTGCGGATACCAGCGAAGCACGGACCGGGCCGGACTCGACACCGAAACGGGGAGATTCATCAGGATCGGTTGCGTGTCACGCGCCGCGCGCCGGTTCGTACCCCCGCTTCACCCGGACGGGGCCTTGGAACGCGGCGGTAGGGTGGCAGGCCGGGCCGCCCGCGCGGCGGCTCCGCAGGACCCAGTCGGCCGGACGAGACAGAGGCGAGACCGTGAGCGCGCAGAGCCCCGTCCGCTGGACGGACCCGGAGCAGCAGGAGCTGGAGGAGCGGGTCGCCGCGGCCGAGCTCGCCTGGCTCAGCATGGACGTGGACGTGCAGACGCTGCGGGTCGAGATCGACAACTTCGCGCTGATCCACCACCAGCTGCTCGGCCCGCTCTACGCCCGGCTGGACGAGCTGGACGCGCTGGTCGCCGAGGCCGTCGCGGCCCGGACCGGGGACCCCGGGGACCTGCGCCGGGCCGCCGAGGCGCGGCAGCGGGTCGAGGAGCTGCCCGACCTGGACGCGCTGTTCGACTCGGTGCGGGAGAAGTCCGGCGAGGGCGTGGACGAGGCCGCGCCGCCGCCCGCCGCGCCGGCTCGGGTGCGTCCCGGCAAGGAGGCCCAGCGGATCTACCGCGAGCTGGTCCGGCGCGCCCACCCGGACCTGACCACCGACGGGGCCGAGAAGCAGCGCCGGGCGGACTTCCTGGTGCGGGTCAACGAGGCCTACGCGTACGGGGACACCGCCGTGCTGGAGAGCCTGGCCGCCGAGTGGTCCACCGCGCCGGAGGCCGCGCCCGCCGTCGACTCCCCCGACCGGCTGGGCTGGCTGCGCCGCCGGCTGGACTGGCTGACCGCCAAGATCACCGAGACCGCCACCGAGCAGGTCCGGCTGGAGCAGACCCCGATGGGGCAGCTGCTCGCCCTCGCCCCGCAGGACCCGGACCGGCTGCTGGAGCAGCTCGCCGAGGAGCTGCTCGCCAAGGCCGCCGCCCAGCAGGCCGAGCTGGAGCGGCTGCTCGGCGGCCCTGACCGCCCGGTGGGCCACAATGGCACCGACCCGAACCGACCCCAGGAGAGCCCCACGATGTTCGCGCAGATCCCCACCACCGACGCCGCCTCCGTACCGGCCGACGCCGCCCTGCTGGACGTGCGCGAGCAGGACGAGTGGGACGCCGGCCACGTGGACGGCGCGCTGCACATCCCGATCGGCGAGGTGATCGCCCGGATCGGCGAGCTGCCGGACGAGAAGCTGTACGTGCTCTGCCGGGTCGGCGGCCGCTCCGCCCAGGTCGTCCAGTACCTGGTGCAGCAGGGCCGGGACGCGGTGAACGTGGACGGCGGGATGTACGCCTGGGAGGGCGCGGGCCGTCCGATGGTCAGCAGCAGCGGTCAGCCCGCCTTCGTCCTGTAACGCCTCCGTCCCGCGACCCCTCGCGGCGCCCGCCCGGTGACGGGTAGGGCAGGATGGGCGCGCGACGCGCCGGTGCGGGCCGGCGGCGCGCCGATCGGGCGGGGAGGCCATGACGGGTACCACGGACCGTGCCGCCCCCGGACGCGTGTGGTCCGGGCCCGCACAGCTCGTCCTCGGCCTGGCCGCCGCGGTGCTGGTGAGCGGCACCGGGCTGTTCCTCGCCGCGGTGTTCCTGCACGTCGCGCCCGACAACGTGCTCTCCCGGCAGTACCGGGACGAGGTCGACGGCGTGGTGTACCCGGAGTTCGAGCAGAACTGGAAGCTGTTCGCGCCCAACCCGCTGCAGCAGAACGTCAGCCTGGACGCCCGGGTGCGCACCGTCGCGGACGGCGGCGCCACCCGTACCCGGGACTGGATCGGGCTGACCGCCCGGGACATCGCCGCGATCCGGGGCAACCCGGCGCCCAGCCACGTCGACCAGAACCTGCTGCGCCGGGCCTGGGACTTCTACGACGGCTCGCACGACCCGCAGGACGAGAAGCCCACCAGTTCGCGCGGCAGGCTCGCCGAGCAGTACCTCAAGCGGATCGCGCTGCAGCGGATCGGCCGGGAGGTGGGGGGCGAGCGCGTCCTGGAGATCGAGTTCCGGGTGACCACGGCCACCGTGCCCCCGCCGTCCTGGAGCGGTGAGACCGGGCCGTCCGCACCCAAGGTGCGGGAGCTGCCGTGGTGGCCGGTCGGGGACGAGGACTACCGGGGGCTGGGGTGAACGAGGCGTCGGCGGTGGAGCCGGTGGAGCCGGTCGGGCCGGTGGAGCCGGTTGAGGTCCCGGGGTTCCCGCGGCAGCTGCCCGGGCCGCCGGTCGTGCCGCCCGTTCCGGTGGCGCCGCGCGGGCCGGTGGCGGCCCTCGGACGGGCGATGGGGGCGTTCACCGGGCGGGCGCTCGGACGGCACCAGGCCGCGGTGGTGCGGATCGGCTTCGGCCTGGTCTGGCTCGCCTACCTGCTGCGCGAGTGGCCCAACCGGCGGGTGCTGTACGGCGACCGCTCGCCCTGGTCGATGGAGCTGGCCCAGCGGCTGCTGGCCGACGACGGGGCGTTCACCGTGCTGCCCTGGTTCGGCGGACGGCTCTGGTTCGAGCTGGTCTACCACCTGGCCGTGCTGGCCGCCCTGGCCGTGCTGCTGGGCTGGCGGACCAGGGCGAGCACGGTGCTGTTCCTGGTCACCGTGCTGTCGCTGCAGAACCGCGACGTCCTGCTCGGCGACGGCGGGGACAACGTCGTCCACCTGATGGCGGTCTACCTGGTCTTCACCCGCTGCGCCGAGGTGTGGTCGCTGGACGCCCGCAGGGTCGGCCCGGGGCGGAGCGGGGTGGTGCTCTGGGCGCTGCTGGGCGCGGCGCTGGCGATCTGTCAGGCCGGTGACTTCTCCGGCGACAGCCTGACCTGGACGGCCCCGACCTTCCCGCACATCGGCTGGGCGCCGCTGTTCTGGGGACTCTGGGCGGTGGCCGGGTTCTGGTGGCTGCTCGGACGGCTTCGGCCGGCGGGCGAGCCGCGGGCGGTGCTCGACGCGCTGGCGAACATGGTGCACAACTGCGCGATGCTGGTGATCGCCACCGAGGTGGTGCTGGTCTACGCCACGGCCGGCTGGTACAAGGTGCAGGGCTCGCGCTGGCAGGACGGCACGGCGCTGTACTACCCGCTGCACCTGGACTACTTCACCCCCTGGCCGGCGCTGTCCGGACTGGTCGGCTCGGCGCTCCTCCCGGTCTTCCTGATCTCGTACGCCACGGTGGCGCTGCAGGTCGCCTTCCCGTTCACGCTGATGAACCGGCGGGTCAAGAACGTGCTGCTGGCGGTGATGATGGCCGAGCACCTGGGGATTGCGGTGGTGCTCGGGCTGCCGGTGTTCTCGCTCGCGATGGTCGCGGCCGACGCGGTGTTCCTGCCGACCGGCGCACTGCTCTGGGCGGCGCAGCGGCTCGGCCAGCTCCGGCGGCGGCTGGTGGGAGCACCCTAGGATGTCGGTATGTCCTGGTTCGCCGCCCTTCGCGACACCGCGCGGACCGGACTCACCCTGGACCGGGCGCTCACCGACCCCAAGCGGGCGCTGCGCGGGGCGGTCGCCGTGGCAGCGGTGCTGTTCCCGATCCTGGCGGTCAGCGGGGTCCGGCTGGCCACCTCCGCCGCGATGGGGGCGTTCATCGCCGGTGCGGCCACCTTCCAGCGCAGCTTCCGGCCCCGCGCCAGCCTCGCCGTCGCGGCCGGGGTCGGGCTCGGCATCAGCTCCTTCCTCGGCTACCTGGCGGTCGGGGTGTACGGGCTGTTCCCGGTGCTGCTCGCGGTGTGGGCCTTCGGCGCCGGACTCGCCTGGGCGACCGGACCGACCGCCGGGGTCGTCGCCACCAACACCGTCTCGGTGATGCTGATCGTCGTGCAGCTGCCGGTCAGCGTGGCCACCGCGCTCAGCCACGGGCTGGTCGCCGCGTTCGGCGGCGTCGTCCAGGCCGCCGTCATCACCCTCTGGCCCATTGGGAGTTGGACCGCCCAACGGGACGCCCTCGCCGACACCTACGCCGAACTCGCCGACTACGCACGCCGGTTGCGGCAGGACCCGACCGCGCACGTGGACCCGGAACCGTTCATGACCGCCCGGCACGCCTCCGCCGTCACCCCCTGGCAGGACCGCCACCGGCCGCCCGAACTGCGCGGCCTGCGCGGCATCGCCGAACGCATCCGCCCCACCCTCGCCGCGCTCGCCGACCCCAAGGTGGGCGCTCCCGAGGAGGGGCCGGAACGCGACCGGGCCCGCGAGGTGCTGGCGGCCGCCGCCGAGGTCATGGACGCCCTCGCCCGGGCGATCCGCACCGCCGACCCCGTCCGGCTCCCCCGCTCGGCACCCGCACTCACCCTGGGCCGGCCCGACGAGGGCCCGCGGCTGCAGGGAGCCGCCCGGCGCTCGGCCCGGCGGCTCGGCGGGCTGCTGCGCAAGGCGGCGGACGCACTGGACCGGGGCGACGCCGACACCATCACCACGCCCGTGGTCGGGACAGGCGGGGCGCTGCACAGGCCGTCGATCGCCCGGATACTGCCGGTCGCGCTGCGGACCGTACGGCGGCAACTGCACCCGCGTTCGGCGATCTTCCAGCACGCCGTCCGGCTCGCCGGGGTGGTCACCGTCGCCTATCTGCTGGCCCGGCCGTTCGGGTTCCACCACGGGTACTGGGCGCCGATGACCGCCGCGATGGTGATGCGGCCTGACTTCGCCCAGACCTACAGCCGGGGCGTCGCCCGGCTCGTCGGGACGGTCGTCGGGGTCGCCGTCTCCACCCTGGTCGTGCAGCTGGCCCACCCCGGCGAGTGGGTGCTGGCCGTGCTGGCGGTGCTGTGCATCGGCGGGGCCTACCTCGCGTTCCGGACCGGATACGCGCTGACGACCGTCGGGATCTCGGCGTACGTGGTGTTCCTGCTCGGGCTGCAGGAGGGGAACCCGCTGGAGACGGCCTTCGAACGGGTGGGGATGACGCTGCTCGGCGGATCGCTGGCGCTGCTCACGTACGCGCTGTTCCCCACCTGGCAGACCGCCCGGCTCGGGGAGCGGCTCGCCGAGTGGCTGGCGGCGGCTGGACGGTACGCGGCGGCGGTCGTCGCCTGTTACGAGCAGCCGGCGACGCCACGGGGGCGGGTCGTCCGGTCGGCGCTGCTGGACTCGCGGGAGGCGCGCTCCGAACTCATCCAGGCGATGGAACGGGCCGACGCCGAGCCGGGGCGGCACGAGTCCGGGCTGGCCGGGGTCACCCGGCGCCAGATCGACCGGGCCCGGGCGGCGGTCGGGCACCTCGGACGGGCGGCCCTGCTGCTGGAGGCGCACCTGCCGGGCGCGGACGCGGAGCCCGTGCCGGGGGCGGCGGAGTACGCGGAGGAGCTCCAGCTGGCCACGGCGCTGGCGGCGGGGGCGTTGCTTACGGGGCAGCCGGTGGAGTTCGGGGCGGTGCGGGCCGCTCAGGAGCGGTTGGAGGCGGGACTGCCGGTGGGGGTGCAGGGGGACGTGGTGCGGGCGGGGACCCGGTTGGTGGGGGTGGCGCTTCGGGATCTGGAGCGGGCGCTTCGGGGGAGTTCCGAGCGGTAGGGGGTTGTTGTCGGGGACGGGGGTGGGGGTGCGCGGGGCTTGGCCCGCGCACCCACGAGGGTGGGATGGGGTGCTCCGGGGCGGGTGGGAGAGTGGGGGGATGGATGACGAGGTGGTGCGGGCGTGGCGGGTTGTCGAGCAGCAGCCGGGGGTGGTGCTGCTGGACGGGTTCCATCCGCTGAAGCATGCGCTGCGATTCGGGGGTGCGGTTCGGCGGGTTCTGACGGGCGATCGGGGAGCGCTGTTGGCGTTGGCGGGGGAGTTGGCGCCGGATGTCGTGGGGGTGTTGGACGGGCTGGCGGTGGAGGTGTCGGAGGAGCGGTTGCGGGGGTTGGCGCCTCGGCTGCACCCGACGGGGGTGATCGCGTTGGCGGAGCGGCCGTCGGTGGAGGCGAACCGGGAGGTGCTGGGGCGGCGGCCTCGGCGGGCGCCGGTGGTGGTCCTGGAGAATCCGCGGAACCTGGGGAACGTGGGGGCGGTGATCCGGTTGGCGGCCGGGTTCGGGGCCACCGGGGTGGTGACCACGGGGGAGCTGGATCCGTGGCATCCGACGGTGCTGCGGGGCAGCGCGGGGCTGCACTTCGCCACGGCCGTGGAGCGGGTGGCGCTGTCGGAGCTGCCGGCCGGGCCGCTGTACGTGCTGGATCCGGAGGGGGCGGACATCCGGGACCTGCCGTTCCCGGACGACGCGCTGCTCGCCTTCGGGACGGAGCGGCACGGGGTGTCGGCGGAGCTGAGGGCGCGGGCCGACCAGTTGGTCGCGGTGCCGATGCAGCCGGGGGTGTCCAGCTTCAATCTGGCGACGAGTGTGGCGATGGGGCTCTTCCACTGGATGTCGGGGAAGCGGTGAGCCGCGGGTAGGGGCGCGGGCGATCAGTGCGGATTGGCGGGAGAGTACTCGGGGTCGGTCCAGGTGAGCGGGGTGGCGTCGGCGAGTTCGCGGACGCCGGTGACGGTCAGTTCGACCATCCGCTCGGCGCCCGGGGCGGCCTGCCGGGCCTCCTCGGACCAGTCGGTGCGGGCCTCTCCGGTGATCAGCAGGGCGCCGCCGGTCTCCCAGTCGGGCAGCAGCAGGCCGGCCCGTGGGTCCAGTTCGAGGTTCCCGAGGGTCATGAACATCGCGTTGCCGCGGTACTCGGGCCAGCGCACGGTGTCGGGCGCGACGGCCTGCAGGAAGCCGGGGAAGCCGCCGCGGTGGGAGGCGTCCACCCTGCCGTCCGGGCCGGCGGTCGCGATGAAGAAGGTGTCCGAGGTGTTCACCGCGAGCCGCTGCGCGGTGGACAGGGCCGGGCCCTCGGAGACCGTGCGGGGCGAGCCGGCGCCCGGGCGGTCCAGCGGGGTGCGGCGCTGGATGTACTTCGGGCAGTTGGACACCACCTCCTCGGCGTGGACCGTCAGCCCGCCCCGGCCGTCCGGGGCCGAGCGGCCGTTGAGCCGCATCCGGCGGCGGCCGGCCGGGTCCAGGGCGATGGTGCCGATCTGCGCCGGGCGGGCCAGGGCCTCGGCCAGCGGGTCGGCCCCGGCCGGTCGGGCGGCGACCGTCATGGTGCGTTCGTCCGCGGCCTGGAGGAAGCCGGCCGGGCCGGACAGCTGGGTGGCCCAGATCCGGCCGTCCGGGTCGGCGGCGCCGACCACCAGCATGCGGCGCTCGGTCAGGAAGCGGGCGGCCACCGCCGGGACGGTGCTGCGGATCGACCGGCCGGCGTGGTCGGCCCGGTCGGTCACGCCGGCGCGGGCCTGGGCGGTCCGCTCACCGGAGTGGTAGGGCGTGTCGGTGGTCGTCATGGTGTGCTCCGCTTAGAAGAAACCGCAGGTCGGGGCGCCGGTGGTGGGGGCCTCGGCGGGGGTCTCGTCCACGCCGGCGCGGGTGTAGATCTCCAGTCGGATGCCGTCCGGGTCGCTGAAGAAGATGCCGCCGGAGGCGGAGCCCTCGCCGTGCGGGACCACGCCGTCGTAGGCGAACTCGGCGCCCAGCTCGCGCAGGAGGTTCTCGGTGGCGCGGACCTCGCCGAGGCTCTCCACCTCGAAGGAGAGGTGGTGCAGGCCCGGGGTTCCGGTGGAGAAGGCGCCGGTGCTCTGCTGCCAGAGCGTGATCACCAGGCGGCCGTCCCGGCCGAGCATGGCGTAGCGGCGTTCGGGGTCGGTGCCCTCGTGGGTGAGCTGGAGGCCGAGGACGGTGCGGTAGAAGTCGATCGAGCGGTTCAGGTCGGTGACGTTCAGGCCCACGTGGCCGGTCTGAAGGGTGCGGAGCAGGGTGGTGCTGGACATGCCTGGTCACTCCCGGGGCTGGGGCTTCCGGCGAGGCTCCTGCCTAACCGGTGTTAATGAGATTAAGGGTTAGGTGATGGAGCGTCAACCGATGTAGCGGCTTGAAGTGGTTAGGTCTGGAAATGCGGGAGCCCCGCCGGACCTGATGGTCCGGCGGGGCTCGAGGCGGTGAACGTCAGGCCCACTCCCAGCGGATGCCGATGTGGCCCGGCTGCTGGTCCGGGGCCAGGACGTGGGCGCTCGCCGAGGCGCCGATCCACAGCTGTTCGCGGCGGTGGTCGACGTCGGCTCCCGGTTCGCGGTCGTAGCGCTCGCAGTGCGCCGGGACGGCCGCCGGGTCGAAGTGCACCTGGAGCACGTACTCGCGCACCGGAGTGGCGAAGCGGCGGCTGTACTCCATGGTCGGGCCGCCCGGCGGGATCTCCACCTCGTACTCGAAGACCGTGCTGTCGCCGAGCCCGAGGGGGCGGTCCAGCATCAGCTCGGCGACGGTCAGCCCGGTGTCCGCGCGGCGGCGGACCCTGCCCAGCCGGCCGTGCCGGACCGAGGTGATCTCGGGGCAGCCGGTGGCCTCCTCGTCGGCCTTGTGCACGACCATGCAGCGGCCGACGCCGCCGACCGTGGCGCGCACCACCTGGCGCATCCGCAGCAGGTTGCCGCGCCGCTCGGCGTCCACGTAGTACGAGTCGTGGATGCTGAGCCGCTCCAGTTCGCCGGCCGGCGGGGCGTCCAGCTCGGCGAAGATCGCGGCGATCTCCTGCTCACCCGGCCAGACGTCCTCCAGTCCGAGGTGGAGGGTGTTGGCGGCGGCGGCCCAGCGGCCGCGCGGGCGCGGCGGGCCGAGCAGCGAGGAGAGCGCGCTGTGCGGCAGGCCGAGCAGTTCCTCCAGCAGGTGGACGGCGCGCAGGGAGCTGGCCCGCTCGGGCTGGCTGCGGCCGCGGCGCCAGTAACTCAGTGTCGTGACGCTGACCCTGACGCCCCGTTGGGCGAGCGCCGCGCGGATCCGGTCCAGGCTGAGGCCACTGGCCTCGATGGCCAGGTGCAGGGCGTCCGCGAAGCCGCCGGCCGGCGCGGGGCGACCGGCGGACGGCGCGGGGGCCGGGTTGGGGGACGGCGCGGGCACGGGTGGATCGGGTCGCTCCGTACGCGATCCGACCAGCCGCAGCCGCGCGGCGTCCTGAGGTTGCTGTGCGGCCATGCGGTGACCCTCCCCACCAGGTGAGTTCGGTTGCACCGGGCCGACGCCGGGGTGCGCCGCCAGCGGCTTCACCGAGCTTTGGGGAACCCTATGCACGGTCGAGAGGCTACGTCATCAGTCGTGCGTATGACAGTGGTCACGGCAGGTGGACCGGAGGGTTATCGATCTTGAAACAGTCCGGAAACACGCCCGGAACGCGGCCCGGGGAGGCGGGGAACCGGGCGGAAACGGACACCGCCGGGACGGGCCCTGGGGGCGCCGGCCCGGCGGGGGTCGGGTCGGGTGGTGCTACCGGCCGGTGATCACTTGACGTTCAGGGCGACGTCGTCGATCACGAAGCTGGTCTGGTTGGAGCCGTCCTCGCTGCCGGTGAACGTGAGGGTCACGGTCTGGCCGGCGAAGGAGGTCAGGTCCACGGTCTGCTGCACGTAGCCGGCGGCCGCGTTCGCGTTGGACCAGGTCTTCAGCGTGGTGCTGCCGGCCTTGAGGGTCAGCTTGTCGTACGCGGTGCTGCCGGTCTCCGCGGTGTCGATGTGCAGCGCGAAGGTGAGGGTGGCGGAGGCGCAGCCGGCGGGGACCGAGACGGTCTGCGACAGGGTGTCGGTGTGGGCGGAGCCGTAGCCGTCCAGCCAGGCCTTCCAGCTGCCCGAGTGGGCCGGCTCCGAGGAGCTGTTGTCGACGACGCCCGAGGAGGTGTTCCACGGGGGGGCGGTGCCGGTCTCGAAGCCGCCGTTGCCGATCAGCTGGGCGGCGGTGCAGCCGCCGGTGGGCGGCGGGGTGGTGCCCCCGGTGGTGCCGCCGAGCAGGGCGGTGGTCAGGGCGTCGGCGACCGGGCTGCCCCAGCCGGTGACCTGGTCGTAGCCGGCCTTGGTGGAGAAGTCCTGGTTGGCGCCGGTGGTCACGTCGTGGAAGGCGCTGCCGTAGCTGCTGCTGTTCGCGACCGCGTACAGCCGCGGGCTCGCCTCGCCGAGGGCGGGCTGTCCGGCGGCCTTGGCCTTCTGGTTGAACTGGGCGGCGTAGCCGGCCCACAGCGGGGCGGCCGCGCTGGTGCCGCCGTAGACGGCCCAGGCGCCGCCGCTGTAGATCGCGAAGCCGCTCTGCGGGTCGGCGTTGGAGGCGACGTCCGGAACGGTGCGCATGGTGCCGCCGATGCCGGTGCCGGTCTGCCAGCTCGGCTTGGCGAACACGGTGGAGACGCCGCCGCCGGCGGTGCTCCAGGCGCTCTCCGAGGAGTAGGTGTTGGTGCCGCTGACCTTCAGGTTGGTGCCGCCGACACCGGTCTGGTGCGGGCTGGAGGCCGGGAAGTCGACCGAGGTGACGCCCGAGCCGCTGGCGGAGCGGGTGCAGTCGCGCGAGCCGTCGTCGCCGGAGGCGGAGAAGACCGAGATGCCCTGGGCGGCGGCCTGCTTGAAGGCGTTGTCGACGGCGGTCATCGAGGAGGCGGTGGTGTCCGGCTCGCAGGTGCCCCAGGAGATCGAGATGACCGAGACCTTGTTGTCGGCCACGATCTTGTTGGCCATGTCGATCTCGCCCTGGTCGCTGTTGGGCGCCTCGTAGAGCAGCTGGGTGGCCTTGGGGGCCGCGCCGCGGACGATCTCGCTGTCCAGCTCGACCTCGCCCTCGCCCTGGCCGGGCGAGGAGTCGTAGTCGGCGCCGTCCACCGGGACCGTGGAGACGGCCGGGCCGGTCAGGCCGTACTGCGCGTCGTAGGTGGTCAGGTCCGAGGCCTTGTAGCCGTCGAACTCCCAGAGGGCGACCGTGGTGCCGGTGCCGTCGGCGCCGGTCCTGTTCAGGTTGTAGGCCCCCTGGTACTGGGCCGGCGTCATGCCGCTCGGGGTGGCGGTGGCGGCGTTCGGCGCGGCGATCCGGCCCTTGCGCACCGCGTGGTTGTCCAGGCCGCTTACGCCCTCGACCACGGAGGCCAGTTCGGCGGGGATCGCGGCGGCGGCGTCGTTGGCGAAGAACGCGCGGCTGGACTGCCGGTCGAGGTAGGAGCTCTCGTGGGTGGCGAAGGCCTGCGAGATCTGCGCGGCGGTGCCGTGGGCGTTGACCACCTGGCGGTTGGCGCTGACGTCGCCGACGGTCAGGCCCTGGGCGGCCAGGTAGGCCTTGACCTGGTCGACGGCCTGCTGGGTGGGCGCGAACCGGTCGCTGAACTGCTGCGGCGTCAGGTACTTGCCGAACTCCGGCGCGCCGGGGGTGGTGACCGCGGTGAGGAAGCGGTCCAGCTCGGCGGCGTTGCGCAGCTTCAGGCTGACGGCCACCGAGATCTGCTGCTCGGCCGGGACGTCACCCTTCTTCTCCGAGTGGGCGACCGCGGGGTTCACGGTGTTCGGCAGGGCGACGCGCGGGGCGGCGTGGGGGGTGGCGGCCTGCGCGCTGGAGACGCCGAGCGAGACGGCGGTGAGCGGCAGGACGGCTATCGCGGCGGCGACGGCGAGGGAACGGTGGCGCAACGGATCCTCCTCCAGTCGGCTGTGGGGAGCCGGCAAGGGGCAAGGCGTTCCGAGGGGTTCGGGAACACTGGCTAGAACATGTCAGAACGGATCCGCGCAGTGGATCATGGTCAGGCAATTCATTGCTAAAAAACAGTCAACTGTGGAGGCGTGGAAAGCCGGGGATTCCATACAGTGAATGACCGGAATTCCGGCGTCGGTCCATACCGATTCACGGTGCGGGGCGCGGCCGTAGAATCGAACGGAGCCGAGGGAGAGCGATGACTGACGTGATGCCGGACCCGAGGGACCACCGCCCGCTGATCGGCGAGCCGCTGGCGCTCGACCTGCTCAACACGCGGTGGGCCGGGACGCCCGTCAACGACGCGCTCACCGGCGTCGAGCAGTACGGGATCTGGCTCTCCAGCAACGGGCTGAGCGAGCGCTGCACGGCCGACGAAGCGGGGCTGGAGGCGATCCGGCAGGCCCGTGAGGCGATCGAACTGGCTGCTCAGGACGCCCGCGAGCAGGGCGAGTTGGGCGCACCTGCCCGGGACGGGCTGGACGCGGTGCTGGCGCACGGGAGGATCCGGCGGACGGCCGGGCCGGGCGGCGCCGAGGACCGGGTCGAGGCCGACCGGCCGGAGTGGCTGGCGCCCTGGCTGGCGGCGGACGACTTCCTCACGCTGCTCGGTCAGGGTGCTCACCGGGTGAAGCAGTGCGCACACGAGGCGTGCATTCTGCATTTCTTCGACGCCTCGCAGAACGGCCGCCGGCGCTGGTGCCGGATGGCGGTCTGCGGCAACCGGGCCAAGGCCGCCCGGCACTATGTGAAGGCGCGCGGGTGAACCGACGACCGAACGAAGGGTCGGCGGGGGCGGCGCGGCCGGGGACGGACCGGCCGGCCGCGCCGGGGTGGCCGGTCAGGCCTCGGAGGGGGCGCCCAGCCAGGTGGTGAGGGCCTCGCGCAGTTCGCCCTGGCCGGGGTCGACGGCGGCCCAGGCGACGTAGCCGTCCGGGCGGATCAGCAGGACGGTGTCGGCCAGCTTGCCGTGCGGGTCGGCGGGGGCGGCGGTGACCAGGCGGTCGGCCCAGGGGCCGACGGCCGTCAGCTCGTCATTGCTGACCAGGACGAACTTCCCGGCGCGCAGCGCCCCGTAGAGCCGGTCGGGACCGGCCGGGGCGTCCTCGGTGGGCTTGCTGAGGGCGGTCAGCCGCAGGTCCGGAACGCGCTTGCCGACCTGCGGGTGGGCGCCCTTGGGCGCGGGGTAGGAGATCTCGATGCCGGAGACCATCCGGGCGCCGCGCTCGGTGAGCAGGTCGAGGTGGCCGCCGATCGCGGTGAGCGCTCCGCGCAGGGCGCGGGTGGGGGCGGACTCGGCGAGGGCGATCCGGATCAGTGCGCCCGAGGTGCGCAGCACCGTCCTGGCGACCGGGTGACGCTCGGCCTGGTAGGTGTCGAGCAGCGCGTCGGTGGCCCGGCCACGGAGGGCGGCGGCGAGCTTCCAGGAGAGGTTGGCGGCGTCCTGGAGGCCGGTGTTCATGCCCTGGCCGCCGGCCGGGGAGTGGCAGTGGGCGGCGTCGCCGGCCAGGAAGACCCGGCCCGAGCGGTAGTTGGGGGCCTGGCGCTCGTCGCTGTGGAAGGTGGAGCTCCACCGCACGTCGTGCAGGCCGAAGTCCTCGCCCTGGGTGGCCTGGACGACCGCGGTGAGCTGCTCGGGGGTGGGGGTGGCGCCGTCCGTGTGCTGCTCGGTGCGGTCCCAGGCGATGACCCGGTACCAGCCGTCGCCGAAGGGGACGACGAAGGAGAAGCCGGCCTTGTTGGCGCCGACGGCGATCGCGTCGGCGGGCTCGCGCTCCAGCCGGACGTCGGCGAGCATCACCGAGTCGACCACGGACTCGCCGGGGAAGGGGATGCCGAGCAGCTCGCGGACGGCGGAGCGGACGCCGTCGGCGCCGACCGCGTAGCGGGCGCGGTGGCTCTGCCCGTCGTGGGTCTCCAGGGTGACGCCCTCGGCGTCCTGACGCAGCCCGGTGACCTCGGCGCCGCGCAGGATCACGGCGCCGGACCGCTCGGCGCGCTCCAGGAGCAGCCGTTCGACGTTGTACTGCGGGGTGATCAGGACGAACGGGAAGCGGCTGGGCAGCGAGCCGAAGTCGATCCCGAGCCGGTTCATCATCCGCAGGCTACCGAGCGGCCGGCCGGTGGCGATGAGCTCGTCGGCGAGGCCTCGGGCGTCCAGCAGTTCCAGGCTGCGGGCGTGCACGGCGAAGGCCCGGGTGAGGTTGGACTCGGTGGAGCGCTTCTCCAGGACGGTGACGCCGACCCCGGCGGCGGCGAGGTCGCCGGCCAGCAGCAGTCCGGTCGGTCCGGCGCCGACGACGATGACGTCGGTTTCGGTGGTCGGCTTCACGGTCATGTATCAGCTCCCGTTGTTCGGAGGTCGGTTGGACGCCGTTTCCGGCGTTCTCCCAGCCTCCATCATCGCTGGCGCCCGCGGAGCTGTGAACCGCCGGTCCCCCGGTGGTCGGTGACCACCGGGGGACCGGGTGCGCGGGTACGGCGGTTCAGCCGGGCCGCTCAGCTGTGCCGGCGGATCTCCACCGTGCGGAACCGGTTGGCGACGAAGGCGCCGTCGCAGTAGGCCGAGTTGGCGGCCGGGTTGGCTCCGGTGCCGTGCAGGTCCGAGAAGGCGGCGGTCTGGTTGGGGTAGACGCCGCCGGTGAGGTTGAGCGAGAGGGAGACGCCGGAGTCCAGCGCGGCCTCCACCAGCAGGGCCTCCACCTCGGGCGAGGTGGTGTAGCCGGAGGCCGTCATGGCGCCCTTCTCGCGGACCGTGGTGCGCAGCAACTCCACGGCGGCGGGGGTGGATTCGACGGCGACGGCGAAGGAGACCGGGCCGAAGCACTCGGTCCGGAACACCGCGCGGTCGTCCGGCTTGTCGGCGTTGAGCTTGATCAGCGCCGGGGTGCGGACGGTCGCACCGGGGAAGTCGGGCGAGACCACCGCGCGCGGGGCGAGGGCGAGTTCGCCGTACTCGCCGCCGGCCGCGGCGGCCGAGCGCTGCAGCACGCCCGGGTTGACCACGGCGCCGAGGATGGCGGCGGCGCGGGCGTCGTCGGAGAGCAGGCCCTCGATGGCGGCGGCGAGGTCGGTGACGACCTGGTCGTAGGACTTGTCGCCCTGGTCGGTGCTGATGCCGCCGCGCGGGATCAGCACGTTCTGCGGGGTGGTGCACATCTGGCCGCTGTAGAGCGAGAGCGCGAAGGCGAGGTTGCCCAGCATGCCCTTGTAGTCGTCGGTGGAGTCGATGACGACCGCGTTGACGCCGGCCTTCTCGGTGTAGACCTGGGCCTGCTTGGCGTGCTCCTCCAGCCAGTCGCCGAAGGCGGTCGAGCCGGTGTAGTCGATCATCTTGATCTCGGGGCGGACCGCGAGGGTCGCGGCGACGGTGCCGCCCTCGTGCTCGGCGGCCAGGCAGACCAGGTTGGCGTCGAAGCCGGCCTCGGTGAGCACCTCGCGGGCGATGGACACGGTCAGCGCGAGCGGCAGCACGGCCCGCGGGTGCGGCTTGACCAGCACCGGGTTGCCGGTGGCCAGCGAGGCGAACAGGCCGGGGTAGCCGTTCCAGGTGGGGAAGGTGTTGCAGCCGATCAGCAGCGCGAGGCCGCGCGGGACGACGGTGAACTCCTTGGTCATCACCAGCGGCTCGCGCTTGCCCTGGGGCTTGGTCCAGCCGGCCCGCTCGGGCAGCCGGGTCTGCTCGGCGTACGCGTAGGCGACCGCCTCCAGCCCGCGGTCCTGGGCGTGCGGCCCGCCGGCCTGGAAGGCCATGCCGTAGGCCTGGCCGGTGGTGTGCATCACGGCCTGGGCGAACTCGTGGGAGCGGGCGTTGATCCGGTGCAGGATCTCCAGGCAGACGGCGGCGCGCTCCAGCGGGGAGGCGGCGGCCCATCCGGGCTGGGCGGCGCGCAGCGCGGCGATCAGCGCGTCCGGGTCGGCGTGCGGGTAGGTGATGCCCAGCTCGATGCCGTACGGGGAAGCCTCGCCGCCGACCTGGTCGCCGTCGGTGGGGTGGCCGTCGAGGGCGAAGGGCTTGCCGAGCAGGGCGTCGAAGGCGGCCTTGCCGTCGGCCGGGCCGCTCTCGCCGTAGGCCTTCGGGAACTCGGGGTACGGGGACCAGTAGTCGCGCTTCGCGGCGGCGGAGAGTGCGGCGTCCAGGGTGGCCTGGTGGCGCTCGACCAGCTCGCTGACGAGGGGGTGGGTGACCGCTGCGGACATCTGTGCGCTCCTCAGGGGGGAGGACGGGACACGTCACAGAGTAACCGAACGATCGGTCGGCTCAAGGGGGTGCAGGGGACGGATTCCGGCGGGGATCCCGGGACCGGGGAACGCGAAGGGGCGCGTCCGGTCCGGACGCGCCCCTCGTCTGATGCGACGGGCCGGTCTACGGCACGCCCAGCTCGAAGATCACGTACCCGGCGTACCAGCCCGAGGCGATCGCGCCGGTGCCCAGCACGGCCGCCAGCACCGGCCAGCTGAGCTTTCGCATCCCCACCGCGAGCGCGATGAACAGCGGGAACGCCGGCAGCAGGTAGCGCGAGACGTTGCCGAAGATGCCCAGGCTGCCGAGCACCGAGACGATCGTGGCCAGCGTGTAGGCGGTCAGCACCAGCGGCGGGCGCAGCCGGACCAGCAGCACGATCAGCACCGGCAGGCTGAACACGATCAGGGTGGCCAGCAGGTCCGGCACCGGGAAGGCGAAGGGGTAGTCGCTGCGGCCCAGCAGCACCCCGCGGATCGCCTGCCAGGTGCCCTGGCCCCAGTCGAAGTAGTGCAGCCAGGCGTCGTGCTGGATGCGGAAGTAGCCGCCCCACTCGCCGGTCCTCCAGCCCACCCAGGCCACGTAGCCGAGCAGGCCCAGCGGGGCCAGCAGCATCGCGGCCAGCGGGCGCAGCACCCCGCTCTCCCGCCGGTACAGCTCGACCAGGGCGGCCAGGCCCACGGCGCCGATCAGCGCCGCCGCGGTGGGCCGGTTGAGCCCGGCGACCAGGGTGACCACCCCGGCCGCGACCCACTGCTTCGTCATCGTGAAGTAGCAGGCCCAGGCGGCCAGCGCGACGAACAGCGAGTCCGAGTAGACCGCCCACTCGGCGCCGGAGCCCGGGGCGATCGCCCAGATGCCGGCGGCGATCACGCCCGCCCGGGGGCCGGCCAGCTTGTCCACCACGGCGTAGATTCCGGCGGCGGCGAACAGCGAGGCCAGCACCGAGACCAGCATCCCGGCGCCGTACAGGCCGAGACCGGTGACGTCCGAGGTCAGCCGCATCAGGCCCGGGTAGAGCGGGAAGAAGGCGGCCGAGTTCTGCTCGATGGTGAAGCCGGGCTGGCCGCCCGGGATCGGGATCAGCGCCGGGTGGTAGCCGAACTGGGCGACCTGCTGGTACCACCAGCCGTCCCAGCTGGCCAGCACGTCCCAGGCGTGGGCGCCGCCGCCGAACCGGGGCGGCTTCTTGGCGTAGTCGCCGGCGAAGGAGAGCAGCTTCATGAACACCGCGAAGCCGATCAGCTTGAGCACGGCGTAGCACCACACGGCCGGGCCGAAGCGGATCACCAGGGCCCGCGTGCGCTCCTGCCAGGGGTGCGGGACGTCCGCCGGCTCCTCGCTGCGCTGGTCGGGCACGTCGGAGGAGACTGCCGGTATTGCGTTCATCAGCTGTGGACCCCAGCCTGCTGGACGTGGACGATCGTCCGCAGATTCTAGGGCCTGCCCTTTTCAGGAGGTGTGGACCAACCGGACCCGATCGAGTGGCCCGTGGGCCGTCCGGGGATACTCGGAGGATGGCCGATCACACCACGCGCACCGCCTACACCGTCGAGTCACTGCTCGCGGTGACCGTCGACGTGTTCAACGAGCGGGGTTACGACGGCACCTCGATGGAGGACCTCTCCCGGGCGGCCGGGATCTCCAAGTCCTCGATCTACCACCACGTCCGCGGCAAGGAGGAGCTGCTGCGGCTGGCCGTGGGGCGGGCGCTGGACGGGCTGTTCGCGATCCTGGCCGAGCCGGCCGCGGTGCAGGGTCCGGCGGTGGAGCGGCTGGCGCACGTGGTGCGGCGCACCGCGGAGGTGCTGCTGGCCGAGCTGCCGTACGTGACGCTGCTGCTGCGGGTGCGCGGGAACACGGCCACCGAGCTGTGGGCGCTGGAGCGGCGCCGGGACTTCGACCACCAGGTGGCGGAGCTGGTGCGGGCGGCCGTCGCGGACGGCGCGCTGCGCGGGGACGTGGAGCCGCGGCTGGCCACCCGGCTGCTGTTCGGGATGATCAACTCGATCGTGGAGTGGTACCGCCCGGGGCTGAAGGCGGCGGACGGGGTCGCGGACGCCGTGGTGCACCTGGCCTTCGACGGGCTGCGGGCGCGCGGCTGACCGCGCGGCTGACGCTGACGCCCCACTAGTCCGGGGGCACCTGGTCGGTCTCCTCGAACACCAGCATGGTTCGTGTGCCGAGCACCTGCGGGATGGACTGGATGCGGTTGAGCACCAGCTCCCGCAGGGCGTGGTTGTCGGCGGTGTGCACCAGCAGCAGGACGTCGAAGTCCCCGCCGACCAGGGCGATGTGGGCGACCCCGGGCAGCTCCAGCAGCTGCTCGCGCACGGTGCGCCAGGAGTTCTGCACGATCTTCAGGGTGATGTACGCGGACGCGCCCTGGCCTGCCCGTTCGTGGTCCACACGGGCGGTGAAGCCGCGGATGATGCCGTCCTCGACCATCCTGGAGATCCGGGCGTACGCGTTGGCCCGGGACACGTGCACCCGCTCGGCCACCGAGCGGATGGAGGCGCGACCGTCCTGCTGCAGCAGCCGCAGGATCGACCGGTCGACCCGGTCGAGTCTGGACATCTGTTCAGCCGACATGACCCCCCACCCTCACCGATTGGACGCACTGCCACCAGTCGACCGCCGCTCAGGCCGAATGTCCACCACCTTGTCACGCTTCTGGTCAAGATGAACAGACGACCGAACAATCGGTAGGGAGCCCCCGCCACCCATGGAGGTGCCCCGAGATGACCGTTCTCGACCACAGACACCACACGGGCGTGCCCGGCTGGATGCCCGGAGCGACCGCCCCGCGCACCGATCCGGCCCCCCTCCTCCCGGACGTCTCCCCCGTCCGGGTGCTCGGCACCCCCGCGCTGGAGAAGCACGACCCGGCGCTGCTGCGTGAGCTCTACCGGCGACTCGTCGTCGGCCGGCGCTACAACCAGCAGGCGACCACCCTGACCAAGCAGGGCCGCCTCGCCGTCTACCCGGCCTCCACCGGCCAGGAGGCCTGCCAGATCGCCGCCGCGCTGGTGCTCGGCGAGCGCGACTGGCTGTTTCCCAGCTACCGCGACACCCTCGCCGTGGTCTCCCGGGGCGTCGATCCGCTGGAGGCGCTGACCCTGCTGCGCGGCAACGCCCACACCGGCTACGACCCGCGCGCCAGCCGCACCGCCCCGCTCTGCACCCCGCTCGGCACCCAGGCCCCGCACGCCGTCGGACTGGCGCACGCCGCCCGGCTGCGCGGCGAGCCGGTGGTCGCGCTGGCCATGCTCGGCGACGGCGGCACCAGCGAGGGCGACTTCCACGAGGCGCTGAACTTCGCCGCCGTGCTCCGGGCCCCGGTGGTCTTCCTGGTGCAGAACAACGGCTACGCGATCTCCGTCCCGCTCAGCGCCCAGTCCGCCGCGCCCAGCCTGGCCCACAAGGCCGTCGGCTACGGCATGCCGGGCCGACTGGTGGACGGCAACGACGCGCCCGCCCTGCACTCCGTGCTCACCGAGGCCGTCGAGCGTGCCCGGGCCGGCGGGGGCCCGACCCTGGTCGAGGCGCTGACCTACCGGATCGAGGCCCACACCAACGCCGACGACGCCACCCGCTACCGCACCGAGCCCGAGGTGGACGCCTGGCGGGAGCACGACCCGATCCTGCTGATGGACCGCGCGCTGCGCGAACTGCACCTGCTGGACGACGGGCTGGCGCAGGACGCGGCGGACGAGGCGGAGGCGCTGGCGGCCCGGATGCGGGCCGAGTTCCACGCCGACCCGGAGCTCGACCCGATGGCGCTGTTCACCCACGTCTACGCCGAGCCAACCCCCCAACTGCGCGAGCAGGCCGCCCAGTTGTCCGCCGAGCTGGCCGCCGAGGCCGAGGTGCAGCACTGATGTCCACGGCATCCCACCCGTCGCCCACCCCCACCCTCGGCGGAGCCGCCGCGCGGCACACCTCTGCCGCCCGTACCGCCTCGATGGCCCAGGCGCTCAACTCCGCCCTGCGGGACTCCCTGCGCGAGGACCCGACGGTCCACGTGCTCGGCGAGGACGTGGGCGCGCTCGGCGGCGTCTTCCGGATCACCGACGGGCTCACCGCCGAGTTCGGCGCCGACCGCTGCCTGGACACCCCGCTCGCCGAGGCCGGCATCCTCGGCACCGCGATCGGCATGGCGATGTACGGGCTGCGCCCGGTGGTCGAGATGCAGTTCGACGCGTTCGCCTACCCGGCGCTGGAGCAGCTGTTCTCCCACGTCGCCAAGATGCGCAACCGCACGGCGGGCAGGCTCCCGCTGCCGATCACCGTGCGCATCCCCTACGGCGGCGGCATCGGTGGCGTCGAGCACCACAGCGACGCCTCCGAGGCGTACTACACCAGCACCCCCGGCCTGCACGTGGTCACCCCGGGGACGGTCGCCGACGCGTACGGGCTGCTGCGCGCCTCGATCGCCTCCGACGACCCGGTGGTCTTCCTGGAGCCCAAGCGGCTCTACTGGGGCAAGGCCGAGTTCGACCCGGCGGCGCCGGTCGAGCCGATCGGCCGGGCCGTGCTGCGGCGCACCGGCACGTCGGCCGTCCTGATCACCTACGGTCCTTCGCTGCCGGTCTGCCTGGAGGCGGCCGAGGCGGCGCAGGCCGAGGGCTGGGACCTCGCCGTGCTGGACCTGCGCACCCTGGTGCCCTTCGACGACGAGACCGTCACCCGGGTGGTGCGCTCGATCGGCCGGGCCGTGGTGGTGCACGAGGCCAGCGGCTTCGGCGGCACCGGCGCGGAGATCGCCGCCCGGGTCACCGAGCGCTGCTTCCACCACCTGGCGGCGCCCGTGCTGCGGGTCACCGGCTTCGACATCCCCTACCCCCCGCCGATGCTCGAACACCACCACCTGCCCGGGGTGGACCGGATCCTGGACGCGGTCGCCCGGCTGCAGTGGGAGGACTGAGGATGATGCCCGTCGTACGGGAGTTCCGGCTGCCCGACCTCGGTGAGGGGCTCACCGGGGCGGAGGTGGTGCGCTGGATGGTCGAGGTCGGCGAGGTGATCGCGGTCGACCAGCCGGTGGTGGAGGTGGAGACGGCCAAGGCCGTGGTGGAGGTGCCCTGCCCGTACGGCGGGGTGGTCACCGCCCGGTACGGCGCGGAGGGCGAGGAGATCGCCGTGGGCGCGCCGTTGGTGACGGTCGCGGTGGCTTCGGCGGGGGGCGGGGCGGCGGACACGGCTGCTTCTTCTCCTGCTTCTTCTGCTTCTTCTGCCGAGGTCGAGCGGCCGTTGGTGGGGTACGGGGTCGTCGAGAGCAGGGGGGCGCGGCGGCGTCGGGTGGGGGCTGCTGCTGCTCCGGCTTCGGCTCCCGCTCCTGTTGCGGTGGCGGCTCCGGTTGCCCCTGCTGAACCGGTTGCCCCTGCTGAACCGGTTGAGCCCGTTGCTCCTGCGGCTCCGGTCGTGGTGCCGGTGATCTCGCCGCTGGTACGGCGGTTGGCCCGGGAGCAGGGGGTCGACCTGACCGCACTCACCGGCAGCGGGCCGGACGGGCTGATCATGCGGGCGGACGTCGAGCGCGCGGTCGCGGCCAAGGTCGCCGCTCCGGCGCCCGCCGCGCCCGTGGCGGTCGCGCAGGACGGGGTCGTCCCGCTGCGCGGGCTGCGCAAGGCTGTCGCGGAGAAGCTCAGCCGCAGCCACCGGGAGATCCCCGCCGCGACCTGCTGGGTGGACGCGGACGCCACCGAACTAATGTCTCTGCGGCGGCAGTTGAACTCCACGCCGGGGCCGAAGGTGAGCGTGCTGGCGCTGCTCGCCCGGATCTGCACGGTCGCGCTGGCGCGCTTCCCCGAGCTCAACTCCAGTGTGACGGAGGATGGTTCCGGCATCGTCCGGCACTCGGCGGTGCACCTGGGCTTCGCCGCGCAGGGCGAACGCGGACTGGTCGTCCCGGTGGTCCGGGATGCGCAGGCCCGTAGCACCGAGCAACTCGGCGAGGAGCTGGGCCGGTTGACCGAATCCGCGCGCAGCGGTTCGCTCACCCCGGCCGAACTGACCGGCGGCACCTTCACGCTGAACAACTACGGGGTGTTCGGCGTGGACGGATCCACTCCGATCCTCAACCACCCGGAGGCGGCGATGCTCGGGGTCGGTCGGATCGTGGCCAAACCCTGGGTGCACGACGGGGAGTTGGCGGTGCGCGAGGTGACGCAGCTGTCGTTCACCTTCGACCACCGGGTCTGCGACGGTGGTACGGCGGGAGGGTTCCTGCGGTTCGTTGCGGACTGCGTCGAGCAGCCGGGGATGCTGCTGCGGCAGCTGTGATCCCACCGTACCGATCGGGGCGGGGTCGCCCTGGGTGTGCTGCTCGGCACTCAGGGCGACCACCGATCGAGTGAGAGTAGCGCGTTCCCGGGTCGGGTGTCCGGGCTTCGCGCGATTTGTCGGATGAGCTTTTCGGACGTGCCACGCTGCCTAGGCGTCAGCAGAGACAAGCCAGGTGGTGGCGCAGGCCGGCCGGAGGCGAAACGATTCTCTTGGGTACTCGAAACGCAGCGGTGAAGTCCCGCAGAACACTCCTCATCCGTACCGGGCTCGGCTCGGCGGGGGCTGCCGCCGTGCCGGGCCTGCCGCAGGGGCAGGTTTCCGATCCGGTGGCGGCAGTCGAGCCGGAGCCCGTACGGCCGTCGGTGCCGGTGATTCCGCCGCCGCCCGCCCAGCCGCCGGCCGTTCCCGGGCCCAGCCACCCCGAGACGCCCTCGACCACCGGCACCGCGCCCGCCTTCCAGCCCCTCTTCACCGACGCACCCGGGCTCAACTGGGCCGGATCCGGTGACAGTCGGAGCAGCGCATGGGCGGCGCAGCCGCCCGTCCCGCAGCTCGTCCCGCAACCGCCCGTCCCGCGGCTCCCGGTCGCGCTGCCCGTCGCCGTTTCGAGCGAGGAAAGCGCTGAAAGCGCCGAACTCCCGCTCACCGCACAGGACATCGAGCTGATCCGGGCCAGCCTCGCCGTCGTCGAGCCGGTCGCCGACCGGGCCACCGCGCACTTCTACGCCCTGCTCTTCCTCCGGCACCCCGAGGTCCGCTCGCTCTTCCCCGCCGCCATGGACGTCCAGCGCGACCGGCTGTTCCGTACCCTGCTCGCCGCCGCCCGCGGCGCCGAGGACCCGGCGGCGCTGCGCGCCCGGATGGGCGCGCTCGGCCGCGGCCACCGCCGCTACGGCACCCTGACCGGCCACTACGCCCCGGTGGGGGAGTGCCTGGTGCAGGCGCTCGCCCGCTACGCGGGCAGTCGCTGGGGCGACGACACCGAACTGGCCTGGCGCCGCGCCTACCGGCTGATCTCCACCATCATGATCGAGGCCGCCGAGGAGGACGCCCGCACCTCGCCGCCCTGGTGGCAGGGCGAGGTGGTGCGTCACGAGCGCCGCACCCGCGACGTCGCGGTGCTCACCGTCCGCCCGGACCAGGCCTACCCCTTCCGGGCCGGCCAGTACTGCAGCCTGGAGACGCCCTGGTGGCCGCGGGTCTGGCGGCACTACTCCTTCGCCTCCGCGCCCCGCCCGGACGGACTGCTGACCTTCCACGTCAAGGCCGTCCAGGCGGGCTGGGTGAGCAACGCGCTGGTGCACCGGGCCGCCCCCGGTGACGTGCTGCGGCTGGGCCCGGCGGCCGGTGCGATGACCGTCGACCACGCCGCCGGCACCGACCTGCTCTGCCTCGGCGGCGGCACCGGCATCGCGCCGATCCGCGCCCTGGTCGAGGAGGCGGCCGGGCACGGCGGACCGGGCCGCAGCGTCGAGGTGTTCTACGGGGCCCGCCACGCCGCCGAGCTGTACGAGCTGGACGCGCTGCGCGGCCTGGCGGGCCGCCTGCCCTGGCTGACGGTACGGCCGGTGCTGTCCGGCGCCGGCCCGGCCGAGGGCGCGCTGACCGGTGAACTGCCGGAGGTGGTGGGCCGGTTCGGCCCGTGGAGCGGCCGGGAGGCGGTCCTCAGCGGGCCGCCCGCGATGGTCCGGCGCGGGGTCGGGGTGCTGCTGCGGATGGGACTGCCGGCCGAGCGGATCCGGCACGACCTGGTGGGCGAGCGGGCCTCCGGGTGATCACCCGAGATCGGGTGCGAGGAGCGCGCGGATGCCCTCGATGTTGGCCGCCAGGTACGCCCGCAGCCGGGGCGGGACGACGTTCACCGAGGTCACGCCCTCGCGGGTGAACGGCAGCCGGACCACCTGGTACTCGCCGTTCGGGTCCGTCACCTCGGGCCCGTGCCGTCGGCTGAGGTCCATGGAGGCCAGCCTGCAGACGAAGAAGTGCTGCACCTTGACCCCGTGCGGGTGGAGCAGGGTGCCGTCGTCGATGGGGGTCCCCCCGGCCGGAGGCTGGGGGAGGGGGTGGCTGATGGTGTCGACGAAGGCGGGCACCACGTCCACGATCTTGCCGCCGAGTTCCTCGTCCACCTCGCGGTGCAGCGCCTCCACCACCGTGCGGTCGTCCCGCTCGACCCCGCCGCCGGGAGTGATCCAGTACGGGTGCGGCGCCCCGGGCCGGACCCGCCGGATCAGCACGATCGAGGCCGGGCCGTACGGGTCGTCCGGGTCCAGCTCCAGCAGGATCGCCCGCGCGGTCCGTTTGACCACCGGGCGTGGTGGCGGGGTTCGGTTGTCGGGGCCCATGGCGACCTCCGGGGCTGGAGCGTTGTGCGGGAGTCTCCCGCGCCGGGCGGAGGTCGAAACGCCGACCCGGACGGGCGTTCCGAGAAGTCCGCCGTTCGGCTTCCGGGCCCGTCGGCCCGCACGAAACCGTCCGAAGCAGGTCCGGCCCCGCCGGTGGAACCCTCGTCCACACACCGGGGCCGGGCAGAGGAGAGGTACTGGCGCCATGCAGCACAGCACAGTCCAGGGACGCCTGGTGATGAACCTCGTGGTCTCGCCCGAGCTGTCCTTCGGCATCGTGGCGGACCTGGCGTACGAGCCCACCGATCCGTACGCGGTCCGGTTCGCCTTCAACCTGCCCGGCGACGCCCCCGTCACCTGGGTGTTCGCGCGCGAGCTGCTGCTGGACGGCCTCGGCGGCCCGTCCGGCGAGGGCGACGTGCACATCCACCCGCTCGACGGTGAGCCCTCGGAGGTGCGCATCGCGCTGCACTCCCCCCACGGGGACGCCGTGCTGCACGCCCCGGCCGCGCCGCTGATCGCCTTCCTGGCGCGCACCGACCGGCTGGTGCCGATGGGGCAGGAGCGCATCGGGCGGGAGCTCGACGCCCGGCTCGCGGAAATCCTCGGAGGGTGCGACGCGGGTTGAGCGGCCGGGAACGGCGAAGGGGCCGGTACCCGGTGGACCACCCGGGCACGGGCCCCTTCCGCATCGTCGTGGGCGACGAGCCGTACGACGGGGTCAGTCGTCGTCCAGGGCCAGGTGCAGGCCCCAGGCGACGAGGCTGATGATCAGTGAACCGAACAGCGCCGCACCGAAGTCGACCACGTGGAAGTCCAGCTCCAGCCGGTTGGACGCCCAGGAGGTGAGCAGCAGCATCAGGGCGTTGATCACGAAGGTGATCAGGCCCAGCGTCAGGATGAACAAGGGGAACGAGAACAGCTTCACCACCGGCTTGATCAGCCAGTTGATGAGGCCGAAGACCACGGCCACGCCGAGCACCGTGAGGGCCTTGTGCTGCCAGTCGGCGTTGCCCTGGGCGAGTTGGATGCCGCTGACGATCCAGGCGGCGACCCAGATGGCCGCCGCGTTGATCAGTGTTTTGATGACGAAACCCTTCATGCCGCCCAAGCCTGGCAGGCGCCCCGCCCCGGGGGAAGCTCCCCCCGGACGAGTTGGTGTTGAATGCCCCTGGTCCGCCCGGTGGACGGGACGGACGGGATGGACGGGGCCCACGTGACGGACATGTCCCGGCGTGACGGACGGGACCTGCGTGGCGGACCGGGCGGAGGAGGACGGCAGCGGTGAAGATGTTCCGGCTGGACGAACTGGACGCGGAGCGGGCGGCCAACGACGGCGCGTACCTGCGGTTCCTGCGCGAACCGCGGATGTCCGCCGGGCTGTACGCGCTCTCCCCCGGCGACACCGACACCCAGACCGCGCACGACCAGGACGAGATCTACCAGGTGATCAGCGGCCGGGCCGAGCTGACCGTCGGCGCCGAGACCGCGACCGTCGGGCGCGGCAGCGTGGTCTACGTCCCGGCCGGCACCCCGCACCGGTTCCACCACATCACCGAGGAGCTGCGGGTGCTGGTGGTGTTCTCCCCGCCGGAGGACTGAGGGACCGGGCACGCCTTAGGGTCGCAGCATGAGCACCAGGACCCTGACCGAGGAACTCTGGGCGTCGATCGAGCCGATCTACGCCGAGATCCTCGCCCACCCCTTCCTCGGCGGCCTCACCGACGGCACCCTGCCGCGCGAGGCCTTCCGCCACTTCGTCGTCCAGGACTCCCACTACCTGCGCGACTACGCCCGCGCGCTCGCCGTCTGCGCCGCCAAGGCACCCGGTGAGGAGGACGTCCGGGCCTTCGCCGACGACGCGGTCGGCGCGCTGGCCGCCGAGCAGGGCATGCACGCCGAGTTCCTCACCGCCTTCGGCGGCAGCGCCGAGGAGGCCGCCGCCGAACCGGTGCTGCCGACCACCCGGGCCTACACCAGCTACCTGCTGGCCACCGTCTACGGCGGCTCCTTCGCCGAGGCGCTCGGCGCGGTGCTGCCCTGCTACTGGATCTACGCCCGGGTCGGCGAGGCGCTGCTCGCCCAGGGCTCCCCCGACCCGCTGTACGCCAAGTGGATCGCCACCTACGGCGACGAGGCCTTCCAGTCCGTGGTGCGCCGGGTGCTGGCGCTCACCGACCGGCTCGGCGAGGAGCTCTCGACGGCCGAACGGCGTCGGGTGGTCGAGCACTTCAGGACGACCTCGCGCTACGAGTGGATGTTCTGGGACGCCGCCTGGCGCGGGGAACGCTGGCCGGTCTGACCCCGGCCCCGGCCGTTTCTCGGGGGTCGCCCCGGGGGGTCGGATCGGGGTGATCTCGGGGTTCTCTCCGGGCTGTCGGCCCTCGTTCCGCCGCTTGCGCCACCGTACGATCGACACATCGAAAGCAAGCGGGATGCGGCACCGGACGGCAGCCGACCCCGAGGGGAGAAGAGGAACCGACATGGCTGAGCTCTGGAAGTCGCTGCCCTCCTGGGTGCGCAACATCGTCATCCCGGTGCTGGTCCTGGTGCTGGCCTGGAACGTCATCGCCTTCGTGTTCGGCGTGGTGGGCGCCCTGCTGAGCATCGTGATCAAACTGCTGGTGGTCGTCGGCATCGCGGCCGCCGTGGTGATCCTGGTGAAGAAGGCCGCCAAGAGCTGACCCCGCTCCGCGCGCCGCGCGGAGCACCTCCGGAGGCCCGGTACCCCGTCCGCGGGGGCCGGGCCTCGGCCTTCGCGGCGCCTTCGGGCGCCAGGTTCCTCGGCTGTTCCCTGGCCGGTTCCTTGGCCGGTTCCGTTCGGGGACCGTCTGGACCTGCGGCGATCGGCTCGCTACGGTGTTGGGCGTCATGTGCAGGCAACACCGCCTGCGACGCGGGAGCTCGGAGCACCGGGCTGAGAGGGCGCTGACCGGGACGTCGACGGACGTACCGACGGCTGCGTCGACCGCAGGAACCTGACCGGGTAATGCCGGCGTAGGGAGTAGAGGTCAGATGACCACGTTCGAAGCACAGCCGCAGTCTGCCCAGAGCGCCCCCAGCAGTGAGCGCACCGGCTACCCGACGCCGGCCTGGCGCAAGGCGTACCGCGACGGGTCCCGCCCGGACCTGCGGGTGCCGTACCGCGAGGTGCAGCTCACCAACGGCAGGACCGTCCCGCTGTACGACACCTCCGGTCCGTACACCGACCCCGCCTACGAGCCCGACGTCCGGCGCGGCCTGCCCGCCCTGCGCGACGCCTGGATCCGCCAGCGCGGCGACGTCGAGGAGTACGACGGCCGCGAGGCGCGCCCCGAGGACGACGGGATCAAGCACACCTCGCCGCGCGGCGGCAACCTGCGCAACCTGGACGCCGTCTTCCCCGGCCGCCCACGCCGCCCGCTGCGCGGTCGCGGCGGCGCCGCCGTCACCCAACTCGCCTACGCCAAGCGGGGCGTGGTGACGCCGGAGATGGAGTTCGTGGCGCTGCGCGAGGGCCTGGAGCCGGAGTTCGTGCGCGCGGAGGTGGCTCGCGGCCGGGCCGTCATCCCGGTCAACGTGAACCACCCCGAGGTGGAGCCGGCCATCATCGGCACCAACTTCCTGGTGAAGATCAACGCCAACATCGGCAACTCCGCCGTCACGTCCTCGATCGAGGAGGAGGTGGAGAAGATGACCTGGGCCACCCGCTGGGGCGCCGACACCGTCATGGACCTCTCCACCGGCCGCAACATCCACACCACCCGCGAGTGGATCCTGCGCAACTCCCCTGTGCCGATCGGCACCGTGCCGCTCTACCAGGCCCTGGAGAAGGTCGACGGCAAGGCCGAGGAGCTGAACTGGGAGGTCTACCGGGACACCGTCATCGAGCAGTGCGAGCAGGGCGTCGACTACATGACCGTCCATGCCGGCGTACTGCTGCGGTACGTCCCGCTCACCGCGCGCCGCAAGACCGGCATCGTCTCGCGCGGCGGCTCCATCATGGCCGCCTGGTGCCTGGCGCACCACAGGGAGAACTTCCTCTACACCAACTTCGAGGAACTCTGCGACATCCTGGCCACCTACGACGTCACCTTCTCGCTCGGTGACGGCCTGCGCCCCGGCTCCATCGCGGACGCCAACGACGAGGCGCAGTTCGCCGAACTGCAGACCCTCGGCGAGCTCGGCCGGATCGCCCGCGAGCGCGATGTCCAGGTGATGATCGAGGGCCCGGGACACGTCCCGATGAACAAGATCAAGGAGAACATGGATCTCCAGAAGGAGATCTGCGACGAGGCGCCGTTCTACACCCTCGGCCCCCTCACCACCGACGTCGCCCCCGGCTACGACCACATCACCTCGGGCATCGGCGCCGCCATGATCGCCTGGTGGGGCACCGCGATGCTCTGCTACGTCACGCCCAAGGAGCACTTGGGCCTGCCCAACCGGGACGACGTCAAGACCGGCGTGATCACCTACAAGATCGCCGCCCACGCCGCCGACCTCGCCAAGGGCCACCCCGGCGCCCAGGCCTGGGACGACGCCCTCTCCGACGCCCGCTTCGAGTTCCGCTGGGAGGACCAGTTCAACCTGGCCCTCGACCCGGAGACCGCCCGGGACTTCCACGACGAGACCCTCCCCGCCGAACCCGCCAAGACGGCCCACTTCTGCTCGATGTGCGGCCCGAAGTTCTGCTCGATGAAGATCAGTCAAAAGATCCGGGACGAGCACGGCGACGGCTCGACGGCCGTCTCCAGCGAGTTCGACGCCGAGGCTCTGGCCGGTATGGCCGAGAAGTCCGCCGAGTTCGCCGCTCAGGGCAACCGGGTCTACCTCCCGCTGGCCGACTGACGCCCCTGCCCGTTTGCGAGCCCTCTTCCGGATGCCGGGAGAGGGCTCGTCGCTTGAACCGGCGCCGACCGGCTGGCATCTGCATTTTGCAGCTACTGATGCTAGAGTGCAGATATGCCAGCGCTCACCATCCGGGATGTCCCTGACGATCAGATCCAGACCCTGAAGATCCGCGCAGCCCAGGCCGGCAAGTCGCTCCAGGCGTTCATGCAGGACCTGATCGCAAGGGAAGTGTCCAAGCCGACGATGGCGGAGATGATGGAGCGGCTGAACCGGGAGACCACCGCCCGCGTCAGCGCCACCGACATCGTCGCTGCCATCGACGAGGGACGAGCCGGGCGTTGATCGTTATCGACTGTTCCGCTCTGGTCCTGGTCCTCACGGCCCACAGTCCCGACGGAGAATTCATCCGGAGCCGTGTGGCCGAGGCGGGGGACGTCTACGCTCCCACCCTCCTGGACTACGAGATCCAGTCGGCCTTGCTCGGCATGCAGCGTGGCGGCAAGCTGACCGAGAGGGAGGTGGAAAGGGCGGTTTTCGCCTACCGGATGCTTCCCATCGCCAAACGGGAGACGCTGCCGTTCTGGGACAGAGTGAAGAAGCTGCACGCCAACCTCAGCGCCTACGACGCCCAGTACGTCGCCCTGGCGGAAGCCCTCGGCGTACCGCTGATCACCAGCGACGCGAGGATCAAGCGCAGCGGGGCGGCAAAGTGCGACATCGAGGTCTTCGCTTCGGTTCGCCCTTAGTCGGCGCAGCGCGTCCCGGTGGTGCCTTCGTCGGAGGGCCGCTCACCCGCCGGGTCACCGGCGTCCGGTGACCCGGCGGGAGCGGGCAGTGGGGCTCGTGGGCCGGCCGATCAGCTCCCGGTGCCGCCGGCCGGGCGGGCCCGTGGGGCGGGCACCCGTGGCGTCGGGGCGTCGCCTTCCCCGTCGGGCCGGTGGGTGGGCTGGAGTGCGAACCGGGCGCGCAGCGCGTCGGCTTCGGCCAGGGCCCGGGGGGACGGTGGACGCGGCGTGTTCCGCCGGCAGAGCGGGGCGTCGGGGGGCACCGGTGCCGGGTGGCGCTCCAGCACGGTGATGGCGCTGCTGTGTTCGACGACCGTCAGCCCGGCCTCCGCCGGAGCGAGGGGGCAGCGGGCGATCACGGCGCCGGCGGGGGTGGCGACGGACAGGTGGGACTGGTCGAGGCGACGGCGGACTTCCACCGGCGCGTCGACCAGGTGCTCGGGCAGGGCGTAGAAGTTGCCGCGGAAGGGCACCAGGCCCTGGGCGGTGACGGTGCGGCGGACACGCACACGGGCCGGGTAGGGCGTGGGCAGCTTCCGAAGTGCCGGGGTGTCGGTGCTTCCCCACCGGGCGTCCAGGCGTGCGGCGCACCGGTCCAGATCGTCCCAGGCGTTACGGAGGCTGGTGTCGTCCGGCAGCCCGCGCCACCACGAGCGGACGGCCTCGTCCAGGGTCCGGCGGGTGGAGGAGCGCTGGTCGGTCGGCAGCCGGCACTCGACGCGCACGCCGTAGTGCTCGGCCACCTGCCGGAACTCCGGCGTCACCCGGTCGGTTCGCGGGCCCCACACGGTCGGTGTCCGGCCGAACCGCCAGCATCCGGCGGTACCACCGAGCCGTCTCAGCACGGTGTCGACGGCTTCGACGAGGTGGGGCAGCTCCTGGTCCTCCGCCAGCGCCACCGCCCAGCGGCCGATGCGGCAGCCCGCGCCTGCGGCGGGGCCGGGGCCGGGGAGCGAACCCACCAGCAGCCCCGCCCGGTGGCCGTAGCCCCAGGACGGCGGCGGATCGGGGAGCCGAAGCCAGTCGAACTCGACGGTCCCTTCGGCCGGCACGGGATCGGACCGCCCGCTCGCGGCCACGGCCAGGTCGTGGCACTGCCGGCAGCGCGGCCTGGCCTGGTGTTTGCGCAGGGCCCCGGTGAAGGTCGAGTAGCCGCCCCCGTAGCCGAGCTCGACGACCTCGTCGAAGAGGACGGTGGCAGCCAGGTGCGGGTCCTCCGCCAGACGATGGCGACAGTACGGCAGGAACTGGAGGAATCCGTCCCGAGGGGGAATTCTGATGCCAGGGGTCCGCTCTCCCCGGAGGTAGGACCTCACGGTTTTCCGATCACGCCCGAGGTGTCGGGAGATTCTGATTATCGACCATCCTTGGCGATGCAGCATTACCGCTTCCAGGTATTCCTTCCAGGACAGCAAGAAGCCTCCCAGGGGCCGTTCGACCCGGCGCGAGCCGAGGGATATGCCAAGGGCAAGTCGGAAACATAGCATCGCGCGAAAAGAAGAAACGTTTCTCTTGTCATTGTTTTACTTGGGGATTTTTGGCGAGCAGCACCGCCGGTGAGTATAGGATTACCCGTGCTCCGGCGCTTCGGGTCGACCCCTCATGCGAACTCCGCGGGCGGCGGGAAAATATTCACCCCCCGGCTCTTCGGCCTGGGTAATTTTGCAGAGCATCTCCGATATCGAATATGGAAGGACGCCCGTACGTCGTAAAACCGTGCCCGCCGCTTCTCGTTGATGTACGCGTGACTTCACCATGCCTGCCCTACGCCCCGTCGCCTCCGATGCGGGAGCCGATCGCCCCGCTCGGGACATGGCTGTTCGTCCCCGACCGCCGCAACGCCGTGGGCGACGTGTCCACCGGCTACCTGTCGCGCAACGGCGAGCGTGTCGTCCTGTCGCACACCTCGCGTCCGCTGGCCGACCTCGTGCGGAAGATCGGCCAGCTGGAGAGCGACTTCGCGGCGCGGATCGGCGCCCTGCTCTTCCCGGAGGAATCGTGACGCCACCGGTGCCATCGAGCTGTTCCGTGCCGGGCCGGGCGGGCCGCCGGGCCGATCCGCAGCCGGACGACCATGTGGGGAGCCTGCCGTGTACGACCGGATGACCGAACTCCTCGGCGCGTACGGGGCCCGCGGCTACGGCGAGGCGAACCACGGGGGTTGGGCCGCTCCCGGGGACCGGGGCCGCGAGGAGCCCTGCTCCGCGGACTGGTACGACGACGGCTCCACCTACGGCCTCGGCGCCGTGCCCGGTGACGTGCAGGCGTTCAGCCCCGTCGTCGCGTCGGCCGCCGGCTGGGAGAACGAGACGGCGTTCGTGCCGCCTCCGCGATCCCCGGTCGAGCCGTCCGGGACTCGTGGGACGGGCGGACCGGTCGGCCCGGTGGGCCCGGTGGGCCCGTCGACTTCCCGGCACCGCCGACGCCCTCCCTTCCCCGGCCCGGCCTGGCCCCGCCTGGTCAGCTCCGCCTGCGGTGCGCTGACGGCGCTGGCGGTGACCGCGGCCTGCGCGCTGGGCCTGGTGTTCTCCTACGGGCCCCTCCAGGAACTGGCTTTCTCGCGGGTGCCGCGCGGACTGTCACAGGTGTGGCCGGTGGTCGTCTACGGACCGTGGCTCGCGGGTTGTCTGTCGGTCCTGCGCGCCGTCCAGCACGGGCGTCAGCCGTTCCACTCCTGGGTGGTGGTCGTGCTCTTCTCCGGCCTCGCCGCCGGACTGTGCGTCGCCGACGTCCCCTGGACGCTGTCCGCCGTCGTCGTCTCCGGCCTGCCGCCGCTCACCGGTGTCATCTCGCTCCACCAACTCGTGCGCCAGCTCACCGCGGCCAGGCGGGCGCGCCAGCGGCTGGACCGGCAGACCGGTCACCGGGCGCGCCGGTGAACCTTCCTCGACGAGCCGGGCGACGGGTGTCGGTCACCGTGTGCTCCGCCGGTGGTCATTCCGTGTCCTCGCCGGCGTTCTGGGGGTACCAGCGGAGCTCGACGGTGTTGCCGTCCGGGTCCTGGACGTAGAGGGAGGTGCCGGTGCCGCGTGCGCCGTAGCGGGGGCCCGGGCCGTCGAGGACGGTGAAGACGCCGGAGTCGACGACCTCCTGCCAGTCGAGAGGCTCCACGGTGAGGCAGATGTGGTCGACGTTGGACTCGTGCCGGGGGCGGTCGAACAGGTCGATGATCGTGCCGGGGGAGACCCGGACGGACGGGAAGGAGACCTTGCCCGCCCGCCACTCCTCGACCCGGACCGGCTCCAGGCCGAGGAGACCGGTGTAGAAGGCCAGCGACCGCTCGATGTCGGCGACGTTGAGGACCAGGTGGTCGAGGGCGACGACGCGCATGTGATCGGCTCCGGTGGTGTGGGATCGGTGGGGGCGGGTTCCACGATCCTCCGAACGGGAGCGATCATCAATCCCGGATCGCCGAACGATCATTGAGCTGGATTGAACGATGCCGGTCGCATGACGGCAGGAACGGGGGCGGCATGCTGGAGCGGCTGGAGACCGAGGTCTTCCTCGCACTCGCCGAGGAACTGCACTTCGGCCGGACCGCCGAGCGGCTGGGCCTCACCACCGGTCGGGTCAGCCAGATCGTCAGAAAGCTGGAACGCCAGGTCGGCGCAGCGCTGTTCGACCGCACCAGCCGGTCCGTACGGCTCACCCCGGTCGGGCGGCAGCTGGCCGAGGACCTCGCCCCGGTGGTGGCCGCGATGGAGCAGGCGCTGCGGCGGGCGGTCGACGCCGGCAAGGGGGTGACCGGCGAGCTGCGGGTCGCGTTCCTCGGCGAGTGGACGGCACCGGTGCTGCTCAGGGCGGTCGCGCTGTTCGGCGAGCGGCACCCGGACTGCCGGGTGGACGTCCGGGAGGCACAGCTCTCCAACTCCCGCTCCAGCCTCGAGGACGGGTCGATCGACATCCTGGTCGCCTCGTACCCGTTCGACGGCATGGCGCTCGGCCCGGTCCTGCTCGCCGAGCGACGCGCACTGGCCGTCCCGGCCGGGCATCCACTGGCGGCCGAGGCGTCGGTGTCGCTGGAGGTGCTCGCGGACCACCCGGTGGTGCAGTACCCGGCGGTCACCTCGATCGGCTTCAAGCGCGACCGCACCCCCGACCGGACCCCCTCCGGCCGTCCCGTCCCCAAGGGGCCCTCCGGCGCCACCTTCTCCGAGATGCTCAGCCTGGTCGCCATGGGCCGCGGCGTCCTTCCCGTCGGCGAACACTGCCGCCAGTACTACCCCCGGCCCGACCTCGCCTACGTCCCCATCCACGACGCCCCGCTGATCGAGCGCGGGCCGATCTGGCTTCCGTCCAACACCACTGGGCGGGTGCGGGAGTTCATCCGGGCCACGGCGGATGTGGCCGGTGGGGGCGCGGCTGTGCAGTGCTCGGCTCGCGGAGCGGGGTGGTAGGGGGCCGGGGTCAGGAGATGGCGCGGAGGTGGGGGCCGGCCGGGCGGGTCAGTCGGGTGAGGTGGGTGGCGGTTTCGGGGTCGGCGGGGAGGAGGACGAGGAGCTGTTGGGCGTCGGCGGGGAACTCCAGGGTTTCGCGGTGGAGGCGGAGTTCGGGGCCGGTGGGGTGGTGGAGACGGAGGGGGCCCCGGCGGGGGACGAGTTGGTTGGCGAGGCGGCGGGTGAACTCGGGGCCGGCGACGGGGGCGAGCTCGGTGCTGAGCCATTCGGAGTTCTCGACGGAGGGGCCGAGCCAGAGGTCGAAGGCCTGTTCGTCGGCGATGTCGTCCCAGTCGGGGAAGAGGGTGCGGGCGCGGGGGTCGGTGAAGACGTAGCGGGTGAGGTTGGGGGCGGGGTGGTCGAGCAGGCCGGCGGCGCCGAGGACGGCGGCGTAGCCGGGGGTGTGGGCGAGGACGTCGCCGAGGCGGTTGGTGACGGCGGCGATGCCGGGTTCGAGGAGGCGGAGGGTCTCGCGGACGGCGGGGCGGACCTCGCGGGAGGGCGGGGTCGGGCGGACGTGGTGGGGGCAGGCGCCGCCGGTGATCTTGGCGAGGTAGCGCAGGTGGGTGCGTTCGGCGGGGTCGAGGCTGAGGGCGTCGGCGAGGGCGTTGACCACGGCGGTGGAGGGGTTGCGGTCGCGGCCCTGTTCCATCCGGGTGAGGTACTCGACGCTGATGCCCGCGCGGATGGCGAGGTCGGAGCGGCGCAGTCCGGGTGAGCGGCGGCGGCCGTGGTCCGGCAGGCCGAAGGTCTCGGGTTGGATGCTGTCGCGCTTGGCGCGGATGAAGTCCCCCAGGGGTGTGCCCATATGACGAGCGTACGGGTGGGGCGGGCGCGGAGGGTGGCCCTGCGGGGGCCAGCCTGGGCAGGGTCTGGCTGGCACCGGCGGGCGGGCGGATGGTGGTGGGCATGGAGAAGAACACGTACAAGCTGGTGGTCCTGGTCGGCAGTGTCAGGGAGGGCCGGTTCGGCCCGGTGGTGTCCTCGTGGGTGGCCGAACAGGCCGTAGCCCACGGCGGGTTCGAGGTGGAGGTGGTCGATCTGGCGGAGTTTGAGCTGCCGTTGGCGCTGCCCGCCGCCCCGCCGAAGTTCGCCGGCGCCGACTATCCCCGCCCGGCCGGGATGGCGGGGCTGACCCGGGCCCTGGACGGCGCGGACGCCGTCCTGATCGTCACACCCGAGTACAACCACAGCTACCCGGCATCGCTGAAGGCCGCGATCGACTGGCACTTCACCCAGTGGACGGCCAAGCCGGTCGCCTTCGTGAGCTACGGCGGCGCCGCCGGCGGCCGGCACGCGGTGCTGCACCTGGAGAACGTCCTGACCGAACTGCACGCGGTGACCATCCGGGACGGCCTCTCTTTCCCGAACTACTTCACCGCGTGGACGGACGGCCGACCCGACGACCCGCAGGCCGCCGGTTACGCCAAGGCCATGCTCGACCAACTGGTTTGGTGGGCGGGTGCGTTGAAGAACGCCCGGGCCGCCGCGCCGTACCCGGCCTGAGACGGGAGAGGGCGGGACGGGGCGGCAGCGAAAAGAATTTCAGCGAGGTTCACACGCTCGTGTCCTTCGTCCTAGTCGTCGCGGACGTCACCGGCACAGGAGCCTGTCGTCCTTGGACAGGCGCGACAACGGGCGCGGATCCGGCGGCAACCGCCGAACCGGTAGCGAGATCACCCTCGCCCGCCGACATCGCGGTCGACACCGTCCACGATCACCCGGTACGGGCTCGGAGTAGCGGCGAACAGCGCCCCGTGATCGACCTGCGCCGTCATCCTGCCCTCCCCTCCTGTCACCTGAGCTTCCTTACTCCGAGCCAGAAGCCGCCTGTGGCGCCCGCCCGTCGAGCAACCGGCTCGGCTGCAGAACGCGACGCCGACGAACCGCCCTGGCCGCCGCGATCGCGGGCTCGCGGCGTCCGGGCTCGCAGCGTCCGCACCGGCTTCCTCTCCGCCGCGGACGAGAACGTCGCCCGTGTCTACGCCCGCGTCGGTTTCCGGCCGGTCGGCACCGCCCTGATCGCCGAACCGGCCTGACGCGACCGGTCGGCGCCCACCGGGGGCGCCCCGTAGGGCCGTCCGCCGGTTCGGGGGCCGGTGACGTCAGGGCTTCCCCTTCGAGACGAAAAGGGCGACGGCGGTGCCCGGGGCGACGACGGTGCCAGGCCTGGGCTCGCTGCTGATCACCGCGCCGGCCGGGGTCTTCCAGTCGGTGAAGTTCTGGACGTGCTCGATCTTCAGTCCGGCTTCCGTGAGGACGTTCTCGGCCTGGGCCTGGGGCATGCCGAGGACTGCGGGGACGGTGACGGAGGGGTCGCCGGGCGCTGGTTCGGTGCGGGTGCCGGGGGAGGGCGTGGCGCTTCCCATCGGAGCCTCGGGGGAAGCGGTGGCGGAGGTGTCGGTGGCGGGGGAGGCGGTGGAGGTCGGCTCCGGCGGCGCGGGAGAGGGTGTCCCGGAGGCTACCGGCGGGGCGGAGGCAGGTCGGACCGGGGACTGGTCGGAGCCGTGCAGCGCGAAGGCGGTGCCAGCGGTCAGGACGATGGCGGCCGCCGAGGCCGTGACCGCGAGCAGTGCGCGCCGACGGCGGGTGCGGCGCAGGATGGCGGCGCCGTCGAACGCAGGAGGGTGCCGGTCGTTCGCGAAGTTGTCCATGGCCTGGATCAGTGCCTCTCTCAGGTTGGGGTCCGGGGTGGAGCCGAGGTGGCCGTCGGGCGGGAACGAGGTCATCACGCACCTTCGAACTGGGGCAGAGGAGTGGGCCGGCCGTCGTCCGGTACGGGCGCGGGCGATTCGGACCGGGGCACCGCGGTGCGGAGTTTGGCCAGCCCGCGGGCGAGTTGTGAGCGCACGGCGGAGGATGAGATCCGGAGTGTGTCGGCGATCTCCTGGTCGCCCATGTCATGCAGGTAGTGCAGCACCACGACGGTGCGCATCCCGATCGGCAGGGCGTGGAGCGCCTGTACCAGTTCGTCACGAAGGTCCACGAGCCGGTACGGGTCACGGGGGTCGACGTGGTCCGCGAGGTTCGAGTGCTCACCGGCCCGGCGGAGTCTGCGCCACCGGTCGTTGGCCAGGTTGACCACGATCCGGCGCACGTAGGCCTCCGGCGAGTCCGCGACGGCCACCCGTTTCCAGTGCCGGCATGCCTTCTCCAGCGCCTCCTGCAGCAGGTCCTCCGCACTGTCCTGACTTCCGGTCAGGATGTAGGCGGTCCGGAACAGTGCTGCGGAGCGATGCTGGACGAACTCGACGAAGTCGATCTGTCGGGTGTCCCTGCCGCGCCTGCCCAGCCTCACCAGCCGCCCGCCGATGCACTCATGTTCTCCTCCTTCAGCGTTCCCACACCCATGACGGCCCCTCACCGCGGCCTGCTGCACCGAACCTCCCGAAGTGACACGTATCACTTGGCCCGGCGGCCCGGAACGCCCGACGCCGCACCGGGAGCCCGTCAGGGCCGTTGGGGGCGTCGGGTTGTCGCGGCGCGGGCGCCCGGCGGACGGGCCCCAGCGCTGCTCCGCGGAAGTTCTTGGAGGGGCGTCGATCAGGGCATGGGGTCGCCGAGATAGAGGCCGAAGGTGTAGTCCACGGCTTTCTCGGGCGCTCAGCCTCGGCGGCAACCGCCCCAACCTGCCCCGCCGCCCAACTCACGTGATCGCACCCACAGGTCCAGCAGAAGAGCCCGATAAAGGAAGACGGGGAACACGATGGAATACGGAAAGCTCGGCGGCACCGACCTGGTGGTCAGCCGGATCGCGCTCGGCTGCATGGGCTTCGGCGGCAGCGGCCGCGGCCACAACCCCTGGGCGCTGGACGAGGAGGCGGCCGCGCCGGTGTTCCGGCGGGCGGTGGAGCTCGGCATCACCCTCTGGGACACCGCCAACGTGTACGGCGGCGGCGCCTCGGAGGAGCTGGTCGGCCGCGCGGTGCGGCGCTACACCCGGCGCGAGGACGTGGTGCTGGCGACCAAGGCGGGCCTGCCGATGCACGACGGCCCGGGCGGTTCGGGGCTGTCCCGGCGGGCGGTCCTGGAGCAGGTCGACGGTTCGCTCACCCGCCTCGGCACCGATCACATCGACCTGTTCCAACTGCACCGCTTCGATCCGGTGACCCCGGTCGAGGAGACCGTGGCGGCGCTGGCCGAGGTGGTCGCGGCGGGGAAGGTCCGGTACGTCGGCGCCTCCTCGATGTGGGCCTGGCGGTTCGCGAAGCTGCGGCACGCGGCGGTCCGGGACGGCGGCCCGGCCTTCGTGTCGATGCAGCACCAGTACAGCCTGGTGCAGCGGGAGGAGGAGCGGGAGATGTTCCCGCTGCTCGCCGACCAGGGGGTGGGGAGCCTGGTGTGGTGCCCGCTCGCCTCGGGCCGGCTGGCCCGTCCGTACGGGGAGTCGACGGCGCGCTTTGCGGGGGACGCGGTGGCCGGTCGGTTCTTCGCGGACGTCGACCGGCCGATCGTGGACGCGGTGGAGGCGGTCGCCGGGGCCCGGGGTGTGCCGATGGCGCGGGTCGCGCTGGCCTGGGTGCTGGGCAACGCGCTGGTCACCGCGCCGATCGTCGGCGCCACCCGACCGGGGCACCTGGACGACGCGGCGGCCGCGTTCGACGTCCACCTGACCGGGGCGGAGCGCGCGGCCCTGGAGGCGCCGTACACCCCCCGGCTGCCGACCGGCTTCTGAGCGGGCCGGCAACCGGGGCCGGGCCCGGGGTGGGGCCGGGGTGGGGCAGGGCGGAGGCCGGGGCTCCCGAGTGGGCTACGGCGGCAGTCCCCAGGACAGTGCCCACGGCGTCAGCCGACGTCGTCCGGTCCGGTGAAGTCGGGCGGGGTGTAGCCGGGCCCGGTGAAGTCCGGTGTGGTGAAGGCCGCGGGCCGGGGGGTGCGGCCGTCGGCGCCGGTGAGGCCGTCGGGGCCGGGGCTGGTGAAGGCGGGCGGGCTGTAGCCGGGGCCGGTGAAGCCGGGGGCCGGGCGGCCGGGGACGGCCGGCAGGCGGGTGTGGAGGTAGGGCAGCAGGCCGCGCTCGCGCAGGGCGGTGCGCCATTCGGCGCGGGCGGCGGCGAGTTCGGCGGCGAGCTCCGGATCGGTGCCGGCCGGGACGGCGGCGGCGCCGTCGCGTATGGCGGTGAGCAGCAGCCCGACGACGCCGACGGCCATCGCGGCGACCCCGGCGGCGAGCGCGACCCAGCCGGCGGTGACCATCGAGCGGCCGAGGAGGAGGCCGGAGTCGACGGCGCGCAGCAGGTAGCCGACCAGCAGCAGGACCAGTCCGGCGGACCAGGCCAGGATGGGGGTGAGCACGGTGAGGACGGGGAACAGCCCGGCGCCGCCGTTGGTGGAGCGCAGCTGGCTGAGCAGGCCGGGGGCGTACGGTTCGACGTCGGCCGGCGGCGGGGGTGTGGCGCGCAGGCTCTCGCGCAGCGCGGTGTAGTGGGCGTACTCGGTGCCGGCCGCGGTGTTGACGGTGTCGGCGTCGCGCAGGGCGAGGACGCGCAACTGGTCGGCGGTGAGCGCGCCGGGGGCGCGCAGGGCGGTGAGGACGGTGCGGTCGCGCAGGGCTTCCCCGAGGAGGCGCTCGTACTCCGGGCGGTCCTCGGCGTGCAGCGGCGGGGGGTTGGACATGGGGACCCCGTTCATGCGGACCCCGGCCGGCAGCGAGGACGTGGGGCCGCATCGGGGACGCGGGACACCCTCGGGACGCCGGGGCGGGCGCGGAGGCGGGCCGCCGGACGGGCGGCCGGGTGTGGTGTGCCTCATGGTAGGGGCGGGTGTGGCCGTGCTGACAGTCGGTTTCCGGAATTTCGCGCCCCGGGCGGCGCGCGTGCGGGGGCCCGAGCGCCGGGAACAACTGTTCCGGCGGCGAGCGGTTATTGACTGAACGTCATGCCGTCAGATCGGCAGCCTGGCGACCAGCAGCCGGCCCTCCATGGTGACCCCGCCGTCCATGGCCACCGCCAGGTCGTCCGCGTACACGTACGGCCCCGGGATGTGCGGCGGCTGCCCGTCGTCCGCGTGCACCGCGCCGGTGAGGTACGGGATGGGGCTGTGCCCGTGCACGATCCGGGAGCCGCCGTAGGTGTCGAGCAGCTCGTGGACGGCCGTCGGGCCGGCGTCGCCGCGGAAGGCGAAGCGCTTGGTGAAGCGGCGGAAGCAGTCCCACCACTCGTCCACGCCGCCGTCGGCGAGCACGCCGTGCACCGCGTCGTTGACGTCGGGGATGGACTCGCCGTACTCCAGGTACGCGGTGGTGTCGGAGTGCAGCAGCAGGTGCCCGTCCTCCAGCCCGATCGCGGGCAGCCGGGACAGCCAGCTGATGTGGTGGGCCTCCAGCCGGTCCAGGTCGTTCTGCTGGCCGCCGTTGAGCCGCCAGGCGGCGAGGAAGGAGGCGGTCCCGGCGGTGGACTGGACGGGCTCGTCACCGTACTTGTGGGCGCCGAGGAAGAGCAGTTCGTGATTGCCCATCAGGGCGCGGCAGTAGCCGCCGGCCGCGGCCGCCTCGGCGGCGAGCTGCATGACCAGGTCGATGACGCCGATGCCGTCCGGTCCGCGGTCGGTGAAGTCGCCGAGGAACCAGATCCGGGCGCGGCCGGCCGACCAGTGGCCGTCGGCGTCGATCAGGCCCTGGTGGTGCAGTTCGGCGCGCAGCTCGTCGAGGTAGCCGTGCACGTCGCCGACCACGTACACCGGGCCGGGCGGCTCGCCGGGGCCGGGGGCCGGGTACGGGTAGGTCGGGGCGGCGGGGTCGGGCAGCGGCGGGCCGAGCTCGATGGTCGGCGGGTCGTCGCGGTCGGCGAGCTGGAGGGCCGGGGAGGGCTGGTCGGGCAGGGTGGGCTCGTAGCCGGGGTGGTCCTGGGCGTCGTAGCCGCCCTCGTACCCGGCCGTCTCGTAGGCGTCCTCGTAGTCGCCCGGGCCCTGGCCCTGGTGTGAGAAGACCGCCGACTGGTCGACCGGCCCGTGGTCGGTGCCGGTCCCCTGGGCGTGCACGGTGTGCCCGTGGCCCTGGCCGTCGACCGGCCAGTGCTGTTCCAGGTAGCGTGCCCCGCCGTAGCCGCTGTAGGTCTCCGCGTCGTACGGCGCGCCCTGGTAGCCCGTGGCGGGCTCGGGTTCGTAGTAGGTGCCGTACGGCAGCACGTCGAGGTCCGGCTGGTGGCGGGGGCCTGAGTGGGGGTGCTCAGGTCCGGGGAAGCGGTCCTCGGGTGTCATTCGCCCATCATAGGAAGACCACTCTCCCGGCGTCGTCACCTGGTGGGTATCCAATCCTCCGGAGCGTCAGCCGGGCGGTGCCGCAAGGTCCGTTTTGTCCCGGCTCGGTAGGGTCTCGGCGTCGTCCCGGCGGTCGACGGCCGGTGCGCGTGAGGTCTACACCTCGCCCGGCGGGCGGGGCGCGCTGACGGTGGTGCGCGGGCTGCGCCGCTGGGAGGAGGCGCGGACGATCAGCTCGGTCGGCATCAGGGTGCCCGGCGGTGGGCCGTTCCCGGCGGTGCGGAAGCGCGGCGGGAAGAGCCGGGCGATGTCCACGCCCGTACCGGAGTCGACGCCCTCGATGGCGTCGATGAGCAGGTTCACCACGGTGGTGCCGATCTTGCGCGGCTTGAGCGACAGCGTGGTGATCGGCGGCTCGGTGGCCGCGTAGACGTCGCTCTCGCTGCAGCAGACCAGCAACAGGTCGTCCGGCACCCGCAGGCCGTAGCGGCGGGCGGCGGCCAGCAGATCGGTGCCGTTGGGGTCGAACAGGCCGTACACGGCGTCCGGCCGGTCGGGGCGGGCGAGCAGCCGGTCGGCGGCGACCGCGCCGGCCGCCGGGTCGTGCGCCGGGTAGGCCTCGTACACCGGTTCCTGGCCGACCTTGGTGCACCAGCCGAGGTAGGCCTCCGTGGAGAGCCGGGTGTAGGTGTCGGTGCTGGTGCCGGTGAGCAGGCCGATCCGGCGGGCACCGGCCTCGGAGAGGTGGTCGAGGATGCCGAGCACGGCGGCCTCGTGGTCGTTGTCGACCCAGGCGGTGACCGGGCAGTTGCCGGGCTTGCCGTCGCTGACCACCGGCACGCCGGACCGGTACAGCTCGCTGACCAGCGGGTCCTGGTCGGGCGGGTCGATCACCACGGTGCCGTCCAGGGCGATGTTGCCCCAGACGTCGTGGCGGGAGGAGGCGGGCAGCACCACCAGCGCGTAGCCGCGGCCCAGGGCGGCACTGGTGGCGGCCCGGGCCATCTCGGCGAAGTACGCGAACTCGGTGAAGGTGAAGGGCTCTTCGCCGTAGGTCGTGACGGTCAGCCCGATCAGGCCGGACCGTCCGGTGCGCAGGGTGCGGGCTGCCGCGGAGGGGCGGTAGCCGAGGCGCTCGGCGACCTCGCGCACCCGGCTGCGGGTCTCGTCGGGCAGGCGGCCCTTTCCGTTCAGCGCATCGGAGACGGTGGTGATCGACACTCCGGCGGCTGCTGCCACATCCCGGATGCCGGCCCGCTCCAGACGCCGTGAGGTGGTGGGTCGCCGACCGCTCTGGTTGGCTGCTGCTGTCATGGCGGACCGATCGTATGGCTCCTGACAAGGGTCTGTGACCGGCGCATCGGGAGCCTTCGGAGATACGTTTCTCCAAGAGTGAGCCGGGGTGCGCCCCTTCGATCCCCTCCTGAAACCAGGCGTATTACCTCTGACATGTGCCAAAGGAACCGGGCAGAATGGCTGATCTGCGCCTGTAACCCGTCCGGGCATCTCACTCCTACGGGTGAGGGCGGTCGGTATCGTGCAAGGCACCCGACCGGGGTGGTCCGGGCGCGTCCCGGGACCCACGGGGCGAAGCCGGGTCCCGGGGTGCGGCGGCGATCCCGACCGCGCCGGGGCGGGCGGACCGGCAGAGAACACGAAGGAGTACGACCGTGAGCAGTGGTACCTCAGCGCCGGGCCCGCGCCTGCGCCCGAGCCTGGACGGCATCCCCACCTACAAGCCCGGCAAGCCGGCCGGCGCCGACGCCTACAAGCTGTCCTCGAACGAGAACCCGAACAACCCGCTGCCCGGCGTCCTGGAGGCGGCGGTCGCGGCGGCCGGCTCGTTCAACCGCTACCCCGACATGGGCGTCAGCGAGCTCACCGCCGTCCTGGCCGAGCGCTTCGGCGTGCCCACCGAGCACATCGCCCTCGGCACCGGCTCCGTCGGCGTCGCCCAGTCGCTGGTGCTCGCCACGGCCGGCCCCGGCGAGGAGGTGATCTTCGCCTGGCGCTCCTTCGAGGCCTACCCGATCATCACCCAGATCGCCGGTGCCACGCCCGTCCCGGTCCCGCTCAAGGCCAACGGCGACCACGACCTGGACGCGATGCTCGCCGCCGTCACCCCGAACACCCGGCTGATCTTCGTCTGCAACCCCAACAACCCCACCGGCAACGTGGTCCACCGCGCCGAGCTGGAGCGCTTCCTCGACGCCGTCCCCGGCGACGTCCTGGTGGTCGTCGACGAGGCCTACATCGAGTTCATCCGCGACCCCGAGGTGCCCAACGGCATCGACCTCTACCGCGACCGCCCGAACGTCTGCGTGCTGCGTACCTTCTCCAAGGCGTACGGCCTGGCCGGGCTGCGGGTCGGCTTCGCGATCGCCCACGAGCCGGTGGCGGGCGCCCTGCGCAAGACCGCCGTGCCGTTCGGCGTCAGCCAGCTCGCCCAGGACGCCGCCGTCGCCTCGCTGCGCTCGGAGGAGGCACTGCTGGTCCGGGTCGAGGCGCTGGTCCAGGAGCGCAACCGGGTCGTCGCCGGGCTGCGCGCCCAGGGCTGGGACATCCCGGACTCGCAGGCCAACTTCGTCTGGCTCGGGCTCGGCGAGCGCTCGGCGGACTTCGCCGCGGCCTGCGCCGCGGCCGGGGTGATCGTCCGGCCGTTCCCGGAGGGCGTGCGGGTGTCGATCGGCGAGGCCGAGGGCAACACGATCTTCCTGTCGGTGGCGGAGGCCTTCCGCAAGGAGATCGACGGCTGACCGGTCGCCGGCCGCCAGTCACTGCTTGCCGGTGGCCGGTCTCCGGTCTCCGGGCTCTGGTCCCGGCTCCCGGGTCGCAGGGGCGCACCCCTCAGGGGTGCGCCCCTGCGGCGTGTTCGGGGGCACCCCTGCCGCCTCGCAGATGTGGGATCTCTGAGGATGCGCTGCCGGATGGCTGGGGATCGCTGGGAGGCCGCTGGGAGTTCTGCCAACGACAGCCCACGGCCCGGCCAAGCTGCCCGTCCAGGGTGGGCGATCGGGGAGGAATGCCCGGATCCGGCCGGTCAGTCTTCTCCCAGCCGCCGCCCAGGGCAGCGCAAGAGCGCCCGGCGAAGCTGTCCGCCATGAAGGTGCTCCCACGGCGGCGAGGTGCCGTCCTCGTCAACTCCGCGCTCGGCGTGGCACTCCTGGGCGGTGTCGCCCTCGTGTACGCCACCGTCAACGGCAGTGGTGGCACGGCGGCCGCCAAGCCGGCCGCCCGTACCGCGACCGTCGCCAAGGGGACGGTCCTGGCCACCGTGTCCGGAACCGGCACCCTGGTCTCGCCGACCGACGCCGCCCAGGACTTCACCACCGGCGGGCGGCTCACCGCCGTCAAGGTGGCGGTCGGGGACGCGGTCAGGAAGGGGCAGGTCCTGGCGACCGTCGACACCATGGCGGCCCAGCAGCAAGTGGACGCCGCCCGGTCGGCACTCACCACGGCGAACGCCAACCTCACCAAGGCGCAGGCCGGCGTCACCACGACCACCACCGAGCCGCTGCCCGGGGCCACCACAGCCCCGCAGGGCGGCAGCGGCGGCGGTCGCGGGGCGGGCGGGAGCAGTACGCCCGCCCCTCAGACCACCACCGTCACCACCACCAAGGTCGACGACGCGGCCGTCGCCCAGGCCCAGCAGCAGGTCGCCACCGCGCAGACCGCCCTCTCCAACGCCCAGGCCGCGCTGGCCGGTACGACGCTCACCGCCTCGGTGGACGGCACGGTCGCCTCGATCTCGGCGAAGGTCGGCGACACCGTGGGGGCCACCTCCTCCGGCACGTCCACGTCCGCCAAGTCCACCGGCACGAGCGCGGCTTCGAGCTCGCCCGGCGGCTTCATCGTGCTGACCAACCCGACCGGGATGCAGGTCACCGCCAACTTCTCCGAGCTGGACTCGCTCAAACTGAAGAAGGGCGAGGCGGCGACCGTCACCCTGAACGCCCAGTCCGACACCAAGCTCAACGCGACCGTCCTGTCGGTCAGTTCGCTGCCGTCGAGCAGCGGCAGCGGCGCGGCCGGCTCCTCCGCCGTCCAGTACGCGGCCACCCTGCAGCTCACCGGGGACACCAGCACGCTGCGCACCGGCCTCAGCGCGACCGTCCAGGTGGTCACCGGCGAGGCGGACAACGCGCTCTCGCTGCCGACCTCGGCGCTGTCCGGCACCGGCTCCTCGCGGACCGCGACGGTGGTGCACGAGGGCGGCGCCACCGAACGGGTCGACGTCGGCGTGGGCGTCGAGGGCGACACCACCGTGCAGGTGGTCTCCGGGCTCAAGGAGGGCGACAAGGTCGAACTCCCCACCACCAGCGGCAACAACGGCTTCCCGAACGGCTCCTTCCCCGGCTTCGGCGGCGGGTCCGGCGGCCGGGGCGGCAACGGCGGCGCGGTCGGCATCCCGGGCGGTGCCGGCGGTGGCGGCGGTGGCCGGGGCGGTAAGGGCTGAGCATGCAGCACGTCATCGACAACCGCGTCCCCGCGAACCCCGTACCGGTGATCCGGATCCGCCGGCTCACCAAGTCGTACGGGCACGGCGACGCCACCGTGCACGCCCTGCGCGGCCCGTCCCTGCCCGGGACGGACGAGCCGGCCGGCGTCGACCTGGACATCGAGCAGGGCGACTACGTTGCCGTGATGGGCAGTTCGGGCTCCGGCAAGTCCACCCTGATGAACATCCTGGGCTGCCTCGACGTCCCCACCTCCGGCCGCTACCTGCTGGACGGCACCGACGTCGGCCACCTGGACGAGCAGCAGCTCGCCCTCGTCCGCAACCGCAAGATCGGCTTCGTCTTCCAGTCCTTCAACCTGGTCCCGCGCACCACCGCCCTCGCCCAGGTCGAGCTGCCGCTCGCCTACGCGGGCGTCCGGTCCGCCGAGCGCCGGCGGCGGGCGATGGCCGCGCTGTCGCTGGTCGGTCTCGGCGAACGCGCCGGGCACAAGCCCAACCAGCTCTCCGGCGGCCAGCAGCAGCGCGTCGCGGTGGCCCGGGCGCTGGTCACGGCGCCCGCCATGCTGCTCGCGGACGAGCCGACGGGGAACCTGGACAGCCGCTCCACCGAGGAGGTGCTGGGCCTGATCGACGGGCTCAACGCCACCGGCCGCACCGTCGTGCTGATCACCCACGAGGACGAGGTCGCCCGGCACGCCAAGCGGGTGCTGCGGCTGGTCGACGGGCAGATCGTGAGTGATGTCCGGCAGGCGCCGGTGGACGGGCCTCCGCCCGTGCTCGCCGGGCTGGGGGTCCCGGCATGATCCTCTGGCAGACGCTCCGCTTCGCGGTGGGTGGGCTCGCCGCCAACAAGGTGCGCTCGGCGCTCACCATGCTGGGGGTGCTGATCGGCGTGGCCTCGGTGATCCTGCTGCTCGCGGTGGGCAACGGCTCCTCGCAGGCGGTGAAGGACTCGATCACCTCGCTCGGCACCAACTCGCTCACGGTCAGCGCCGGTTCGGCGGCCGGTGGCTCGCGGTCGGTGTCCTCGGTGAAGAAGCTGACCGTCGCCGACGCCAAGGCGCTGGCGACCGACGCCGACTCCTCGGCGATCAAGTCCGTGGCGCCGGTGGTGACCACCAGCGCGACGGCGCTGTACGGGAACGTCTCGTACACCCCGGGCTCGGTGGTGGGGACGTACCCCGCGTACTTCGAGACCTCCAACCAGAAGGTCGCGCACGGCGAGTACTTCACCAACGACGACGTGCTCGGTTCGCGCAAGGTCGCGGTGCTCGGCGCCACGACGGCCAAGCAGCTGTTCGACACCGAGGACCCGGTCGGGAAGAAGATCGTGCTCGGTGGCACGCCGTTCACGGTGGTGGGCGTGCTGCAGGCCAAGGGCGGCAGCGGGTTCACCGATCCGGACGACGTGGTGATCGCACCGCTGCCCACCGTGCAGAACGCCTTCACGGGCTTCGGGACGGTCAACCAGATCCTGGTGCAGGCCTCCTCCGCCGACACCACGACGGCGGCGCAGTCCGAGATCACCCGGGTCCTGCTCGGAACCCATGCGATCGCCGACCCGAGCAAGGCGGACTTCCGGATCACCAACCAGGCCTCGCTGCTCACGGCGAGGGAGAGCACGACGAAGACCTTCACCGTGCTGCTGGGCGCGGTCGCCGCGATCTCGCTGCTGGTCGGCGGGATCGGGATCACCAACATCATGCTGGTCACGGTCACGGAGCGGACGCGGGAGATCGGCATCCGCAAGGCGCTCGGCGCTCCCCGGGCCGTCATCCTCGGGCAGTTCCTGACCGAGTCCACGCTGCTGTCCGTGATCGGAGCCGGGCTCGGCGTGGCCGCCGGGATCGTCGGCTCGCACTTCAGCATCGTCGGCATCAAACCGGTGGTGATCCCCGCATCGGTGCTCGGTGCGTTCGGCATCGCCGTCGCGATCGGGCTGTTCTTCGGCAGCTACCCCGCCAACCGGGCCGCCTCCCTGCGGCCGATCGACGCCCTCCGGCACGAGTAGGAGCACTTCTTCGATGGAACACGACGAACAGGTCGCGCTGCTCTCGACCCCGCCGGACGCGCGCGACGTGAGCGCGGAACTGGCCGCGCCGCCGAGGCGGAAGCTGCCCTGGCTGTCGCTGGTGCTCGCGGGCGGCGTGATCGCCACGGGGGCGTTCGCGGGCGGGGTCTGGTACCAGCAGGGGCAGGGGACTTCGAGCGGCAAGTCCTCCTCGCCCCGGGCCGCTTCGGCCGGCGCACCGGCGACGGGTGGCGGCTACGGGCAGGGCGCCGGTGGGCGCCGAGGTGGTCAGGGGCAGGGTCAGGGGCAGGGGCAGGGGCAGGGTGGCTTCACCCGTGGCACGGTCAAGGCCGTCGACGGCTCGACCGTGTACCTCACGGACGCCAACGGCAACACCGTCAAGGTGACGACGGGGGATTCGACCAAGGTCCAGCTCAACAAGGAGGGCAAGGTCGCCGACCTCCAGCCCGGCCAGAGCGTGACCGTCGTCGGCACGCCCGACGCGAACGGCGGGTACAACGCCAGCCAGCTCGTCGAAGGCTCCGCAGGCGGCGGCTTCGGCGGCGGTGGCTTCGGAGGTGGGAACCGGAACCCGTCCGGAGGCTGACTCCCTGCAGCCGCCGGACGCTCGTGAGGCCCTCGCCCGGGAAGGCGAGGGCCTCCGCCCGCTTCCTGGACGGCCTCCGGCAGGGTGGGTCCAGCCCCACCCCAGGTGTGGGGCTGGACCGGTGTCGGGTCGCTCGCGGCCTCCGTAGATTCGTTCCCACCACGACACGGAGGGCAGAATCATGGCGATCACCGCGACGGCGAACCTCGGTAACTCCCGTACCCACCAGGTGTTTTCCACGGCGAAGAAGTGCATCACGCTCTTCGGCGTCATCGGCCTGATCACCCTCGCGACCGTGGCCGTGCTGGCCTCCACCGGGCACGTGAGCACCCCGTTCATGTGGATCCGCGGGGTCATCTTCCCGGCCCTGGCTCCCGTGCTCCTCCGCCTGGCCGGCCGCGCCACCGAGGGCGACTACAGGGCCTTCGACCGCATCCGGACCCTCTCCACCGTGATGCCGATCGCCGTCATCGCCGTCGACCTCATCCCCGGCATCTGCCCGGCCTGGTACGCAGTGCTCCAGGGCCTCTCCGCCCTCGCGCTCCTCCCGGTCGCCGTCCTCACCCGCACCAAGGCCGTCACCGCCGCTTTCCCGAAGCAGTGACCCGCACGCAGCCGGCCCCTCTTTCCCGGGTGGGTCCTCGCGGTCTCGCGAGGACCCACCCGGGAAAGAGGGGCGATTGCCGCTCCCGGGCTCAGACGAGGGCCGCGACCAGCAGGGTGAAGGCGGCGATGATGACGGCGACGCGGACGTAGTGGTAGCGGTCCCAGCGGTTCATCTGCTCCTTCCAGTCGGCGGGCCGGTTCTCCGGGGTCCACGTCTTGCCCCGGTTGTTGATCGGGACGAGCAGCAGGACCGACATGACCACGCTGACGATCAGCAGCCCGCCTGCGGTGACGACGAGACCGGCTCCGTGGCGGTGCCATCCGGCGAAGGCCCAGATCGCCGCGAGGACGAGCGAGCCGATGTACCAGAACGGCATCACGGCGCCGAGCATCCGGCCGCCGTGGGCGCGGGCGAGCTGGTCGCTGTCCTCGGGGAGCGTGTTGAAGATCCGGTTCATGACGAAGGCGACGGAGAACTCCACCCCCACCATCACACCGACGACCACGGTGGTGATGACCTCAAGTGCGTTGAGCATGATGACCCCTCCAGGCCTGGCATCTAGCGCTGCTAGCTGATGAAGCAACACTAGAGCTGCTGCCGCTCCGTTGTCTAGCGGTGCTAGGATCGACTCATGTCGGTACAAGAACGCAAGCAGCGCGAAAGGGCGGAGCGCGAACGCCTCATCGTGGCGACGGCCCGCGAACTCGCCGAGCAGCAGGGCTGGGACGCGGTCACCACCCGCCGGCTCGCCGAGCGCATCGAGTACAGCCAGCCCGTCCTCTACAGCCACTTCCGCGGCAAGCGCGAGATCATCGGCGCCGTCGCCCTCGAAGGCGCCACCGAGATGGCCGCGGCGATCCGGGCCGCCACCGCCGCCGCGGACGGCCCCCGCGCCCGGGTCACCGCGCTCGCGCGCACCTACCTCGACTTCGCCGCGCACAACCCGGCGGTCTACGACGCCCTGTTCCAGCTCGACGGCGGCCTGGCCTTCGCGCACGAGGACACCCCGGAACCCCTCAAGGACGCCTTCGCCGCGCTGCTGGAGAGCCTCGGCGAGGTCGCCGGCGACGGCGTTCACCCGGGAGTCTTCACCGAGACGTTCTGGGCGGCCCTGCACGGACTGGCCACCCTGACCCGGGCCGGACGGCTCCCCCCGGAGTACGCCGGGCAGAGGGTGGAACTGCTGGTGGACCGGCTCGCCGTCGTCTGACGCCCGTCCGGTGCCCTGCCGGGTGCCGGGTGCCGGTCCGCCGACCTGGCGAACCGGCACCCGGCGAGCAAGCCCCGCCCCCGGCGACCCCGGACCTTCGGTCAGGCCTCGCGGATGAGTCAGAACTCCCCTTCCGAGGGGAGGGGGTCGGCCCGCCGGGACGATCCGCGGAGCCGCCCCCGGCGGCGAACGTGGAGGCATGAAGACCACCGTCCTCCGGACCGCCGCCTACGCCGCCGCCACCTGGTCCGCCGCTTTCTCCCTCGTCCACCTGTACTGGCTGCTGGGCGGCCGGACCGGCCTGCCGGACGGCCTCTCCGTCACCGGCAACACCCCGCTGCTGGTGATCGACGTCCTCGCCGTCCCCGGCTGCGCGGTCGCCGCCGTGCTCGCTCTGGCGGGCGTCCGGCCATGGGGCGGACGGCTGCCGGGCAGGCTCCTCGACTTCGCGCTCCGGGGCATCGCCGCCGTCCTGCTGGTGCACTCCGTGCCGTCCGTCCCGGACTGGCTGGCCCTGGCCACCGGCGCCCGGACGACGGCCGACTTCGACGCCATGGGCCGCTTCGCCACCCTGCTCTACGAGCCCTTCTTCATGACCGGCGGGCTGCTCTTCGGCCTCTCCGCCCTCGGCCGCCGGGCCCCGCTGAACTCCGCCTCCCCCGAGCAGCGCTGAAGTGAACGGCCCGGGGTGAGGTTCCGCGACGTCGAACTGATCGGCATCCCGTACCGCGTCACGGTCCGCGCGTCGGCGGTGGGCAACTTGCGGACGCGCTCAGCCGCTTCGGCCAGCGGACGGACTCGGTGCCGCCGGTGGCCCGGGTGGTGGAGCAGCCGGGTCTACGGGACGTCGACGCCCGCGGCGCGCAGCTTCTGCTCGATCAGTGCCGTCAGCCGGATCCAGCCGGGCCGCTCGTCCTCGCCGTGGTGGGTGAGGAGTTCGTGGCGGGTGTCGCCGTCCTGGCGGGACTGGAGGCCGCCCAGGGTGGGCAGCAGGGAGGGGTCGGCGATGAAGTGGGCGGCGACCTCCTCCGCGAGGCGTTCGATCCTGGGATCGTCCGGGGCCCACTTCCCGGCGCTCCAGGTGAGCTTGACGACGGCGACGTGCCGGGGGTCCTCCAGGCCGTGCTCGATCTGGGTGAGGTACTCGTCGAAGCCCTCCGGCATCAGCGCCCGGACCAGGACCAGACCCTCGTGGGCGGTCCTCACGTCGTCCGCGTCGAAGCCGAGCCCGGGCATCCGGTCGAGCAGGGCGCAGGCCCGGGCGGGCAGCAGGACGCGGTCCCCGGTGGCGAGTTGGCGCAGGGTCTCGCGCCGGGCGATCAGCTCGTCGATCTTGGCGGTGAGGTTCTCCTCGACGTCGACGAGCGCGGCGGCGAACTCCTCGGGGCCGGCGTCGAGGATGGGGCCGATCCCGGCGAGCGGCACGCCCGCCCCGGCCAGGGTCCGTACCTGGACCAGCCGCAGCAACTCGGCGCTGCCGTAGCGGCGGTAGCCGGAGCGGTCGCGCGCGGGCTCCTCGACCAGGCCGTTCTTGTGGTAGTGCCGGATGGTCTTCACCGTGACACCGGCGAAGGCGGCAGCCTGGCTGATCGTTACTCCGTCCGTCATGGCGTCAGTTGACCAGCCCGGGCCGGAGGGCGGCAACCTCGCGGACGGCGTCGGCGATGGCGCGGAAGTCCTTGCGGACGATGGTGGTGTGCTTGCTCGGGACGGTCGCACTGACCTGGACGTCGGGGTTGCGGGCCAGGATCGGATCGAGGGTGGCGCGCATCGCGGTGAGGCCCTCGTCGGTGCCGCCGAGGCTGGCGCCGGTGGCGACGAGGAAGCGCATCGGGAAGGTGACGAGGTCGAAGACCGGGCCGCTCTCGGCGACGATCTCGTTGAGCTCGATGTTGATCTCGGCGTGCTGGGCGGCGGACATCCGGGCGGCCATGCCGAGCGGGCGGACCAGCGGCATCAGCGGGCCGAACCGCTTGAACAGCGTGCGGATCTGCTCCTTGCCCGCCTCTCGGCCGCCTTCGACGGTGGCGAGGTAGTCCCAGGGGTAGCCGCCGTCGACCATGACGGCGCCGGCCAGGCGGTCGGGGTTGCGGGTGGACCAGTGCAGGGCGAGGGCCGCGCCGTAGGACCAGCCGACGACGATCGGGTTGCGGGCGCCGGTGGCGGCGAGGACGGCGTCGATGTCGCGCAGGCAGGCCTCGAAGGAGTAGTCGGCGGACTTCCGGGACTTGCCGCGGGCCCGTTCGTCGAAGGTGATGTGCCGGTAGCCGTCGCCGAGTTCGGCGATGACCCGGCGCCAGTCCTTCCGGGTGCAGTAGGAGCCGTTGAGGTAGAGCACCGGGCGGCCGTCGCCCCCGGTGTCGGTGACCGCCAGGGCGGTGTCCTCGACCGGCAGCATGCGGGTGCGGGCGGGGCGGGCGGTGTGCTGTCGCGCGTTCGCGTTCGTCTTCATGCCTTCAGCGTGAGCGTTGACCTTGGGTCAAGGTCAACCCCCGGTTCGCCGTGCTGCTTTCCTATGATGGAAAGCTACGGAGGACCGAGCACGGAGCACGAAGGGGACCGCGATGCCGGGCGGCAGACTCACCCAGCAGGAACGCCAGCAGATCGCGCGGGGACTGGCCGACGGCCTCGCCTACGCGGAGATCGCCAGGCGCCTCGACCGGCCGACCTCGACCGTCACCCGGGAGGTGATGCGCAACGGCGGCCCCACCGCCTACCGCGCCGACCTCGCCCACCGCGCCACCGGGCATCGGGCCCAGCGCCGCCGACAGCCCGCCGCCCAGGAGCCGGACGCCACCCCGCAGCCTTACGGGCGCGACGCCGAGGCGGTGCGCGCCTTCGAGGAGGTGCTCACCACCGTCATGATGCAGTCCGGCATGCCCAGGATGACGGCGCGGGTGCTGGCCTGCCTCTACATCACCGACGACGGCAGCCTCACCGCCGCCGAACTCGTGGAACACCTCCAGGTCAGCCCGGCGACCGTCTCCAAGTCGATCGCGTTCCTGGACGGCCAGGGCATGGTGCGCCGGGAGCGCGACGAGCGCCGCCGCGAGCGCTACTTCCTGGACGACGACATCTGGTACCGGTCGATGATGGTCAGCGCCCAGACCACGGCGCAACTCGTCGACACCACCCGTCAGGGCGTCGGCGTCCTCGGCGCCGGCACCCCGGCTGGTACCCGGCTGGAGAACACGGCCCGCTTCCTGGACTTCATTTCCGAGACCATCGCGCGTGCCGCCGAGCAGGGGCGCCAGGTGCTCCGCACGAAGCCCGGGAAGCCCTCGGACGCCGACGCCTGAGACGCGTCAGTACCCGATGGCCTCGCGCAGCAGCAGTACGGTGCCCCGCGAGAAGCGGGTCGGCGCGTTGAGGACCAGGACCTGGTTGACGGCGCTGGGCTGCCCGTAGGCGGCCAGGGCACGGGTGTCCTCCAGGGGGAGGACGTGATCCTCCAGCCGCCGCTGGGCGCAGGCCAGGTCGGGCACCACCTTCTGGGCGCCGACGACCCAGATCGCCTGGCCGGCGCCACCGGCGTTGCCGGGGAGCTGGCTGCCGCTGGCCGAGGCGATCACCAACGAGCCGGTCTCGGTGACCGCGGCGACGCTGCCCACGGCGACGTCGGGAGCGGCGAGCAGGCGCCGGATGTCGTCGGCCTCGGTGGTCCGGTCCATCGTCAGCACCCGGGACCTGACGGAGCGGTAGCGGTCGTCGGTGTTGAGGTCCTCGTCGATGCCGGACAGTCGGAGCGTCTCGCTGGCGGCGGTGAACACCGCGGCGCCCACCGGGATCAGCTCCCGGATGCGGACGCGCGCGGCGGCGGCGTCGTCGAGGACCTCGACGGCGAAGCCCCGCGCCGCCAGTGCCGCGGCCGTCCGCGCCAGGCGCTCCGCGTCCGCCGGGGCGGTGAAGGCGGTGCGGTCCTGCGCATCGCGCGGCGCCGAGCCGCCCAGCGGGCTGGTGTCGACGTACCGGACCTCGTAGACCCGCTCGGCGAACCGCCAGCCGTCCACCGTCCGCCGGTAGCGGTCGTGGTAGATGGCGTAGTTGAGGCCCTCGAGGCCGTCCTTCAGGCGGACGATCTCGTGCATGAGGGCGCGTCCGGTCGCGGTGTCGCCGTCGATCCGGATCGAGCCCGGGTGGGTGTTCTGCACGAAGAAGTCCCACCGGGCCTGGAGCTCCTCGCGCCCGGCGGTGATCTGCTCCCTGCCGACCAGCTCGATCGGGACGTTGGGCATCCGCAGCGCGCCGTCCGGTGTGAACAGGTTCGCGAGCCGGTCGCCGTCGCGCATCATCACCGCGTCGGTGAACTCGGCCTGCAGCGCCTGGATCTCGACGAGATCGGCGATCGCCTGGAAGTCGTTCACGGTTGGTTCCTCCCGGTCGTTCGGTTCCGTCTGCTCCTTACGACAGGACGGTGCGCCGGAATGTGAGGCGCGGGGCGGACGTCACATTCCGGCCCGCTGTCCTGTCGTAGGGAGAGGAGACCGACCGGAGGGGGACCATGGACCAGGACCTGAGCGTGATCACGGGCGAGCGGCGCCAGTTGATCAACGTGGCGTACCGGCTGCTCGGCTCCCTCGCCGATGCCGAGGACGTCGTGCAGGAGACCTACGCCCGCTGGTACGCGATGCCCGCGGAGCAGCGGGAGGCCGTCGTCTCGCCCGGCGGCTGGCTGACCACGGTCGCCAGCCGGATCTGCCTCAACCAGCTCGGCTCGGCCCGGGCCCGGCGGGAGCGCTACGTGGGCGAGTGGCTCCCCGAGCCGCTGCCCGAACACCGGGAGGGGCCCGAGGGCGCGGCCGCGGACCCGGCGGACCGGATCACCCTGGACGAGTCGGTCAACATGGCCTTCCTCGTCGTCCTGGAGTCGATGACCCCGGCCGAGCGCGTGGCGTTCATCCTCCACGACGTCTTCCAGTACCCGTTCGCCGAGGTGGCCGCGGTCGTCGGCCGTTCGGCGGCGGCCTGCCGCCAGCTGGCCACCTCGGCCCGCCGCCGGATCCGGGCGGCGCAGGCCCCGGTGCCGCCGACGGGCGTGCAGGCCGGGATCGTCCGGGAGTTCAAGCGGGCCTGGGAGGCGAAGGACGTCAGGTCGTTGATGGACCTCCTCGACCCGGAGGCCACCGTGATCGCCGACGGCGGCGGCCTGGTCGGGGCCCTGCTGGAGCCGCTCACGGGCAGCGAGTGGATCGCCCGGGCGTACGCGGACTCCGCCCGGCTCATCGCCGGCCGGACGCTGCGGGAGTGCACGGTCAGCGGCCTGCCCGGTCTGGTCGTCCAGCAGGACGGCGTCACCGACACCGTGATCGCCTTCCGGATCGCCGGGGAACGGATCACCCACATCTGGGCGGTGCGCAACCCGGAGAAGCTCCGCCCGTGGCAGGGGTGACGCGGGTCACGTCCGGGGCTGTCACAGGACGCCCGGCCACCTTGTCCAAGAGGACGCAACCGAGAACACCGACGAAGACCGACGAAGACCGACGAAGACCGACGAACACCGAAGAAGTACGAGACACGAGGAGCACGCCATGGAAGCCCGTCTGAACGCCTTCGCCAGCCCGGTCATGGGCAAGGTCTTCAAGCACCTCATCACCGCGAGCCAGCAGATCGCGGACTCGACCCTCCCGTACGCGACCCAGGAGCTGGTGCGGCTGCGGGCCAGCCAGATCAACGGCTGCGGCTACTGCGTCGACATGCACTTCAAGGACGCCGTGCACGCGGGCGAGGAGGCGACCCGGCTGAACCTGGTCGCGGCGTGGCGCGAGGCCACCGTCTTCACCGAGGCCGAGCGGGCCGCCCTGGAGCTGGCCGAGCAGGGCAGCCGGCTGGCCGACGGCGGCGGCGTGACGGACGAGGCGTGGGAGAACGCGGCGAAGTACTACGACGAGGAGCAGCTCGCGGCGCTGGTCTGCGTCATCGCGCTGATCAACGCCTTCAACCGCGGCAACGTCATGATCCGCCAGCCCGCCGGCGACTACCGGCCGGGCCAGTTCGCCCAGCACTGATCGTCGGAGCGGCGTGACGCCTGCGGCCGGGGAGCCGGCTCCCCGGCCGTTCGGCGTTCCCGCACGCCCGTACACCCGTGCGCACACCCGTGCGCACACCACCGAGCCCCACCCCTGGGGGCTTGTCGCCCAAAAACCGACCGATAAGGTGTTAATCCAACATTCATCCATGCCGCATAGCCTCCGGGGGCTAGCCTCATGCTGAACGTCATCGTCCGACCGGGAGGCGAAACCCCCGTGCAAGGCACTGTCACCACACCGGGCGGCTCCACCATGGCCGGGGGCCAGGGCGAGGCTTTCCTCCTCGTCGTGGACGACGAGCCGAACATCCGCGAACTGCTCGCCGCCTCGCTGCGGTTCTCCGGCTTCCGGGTGGCCTCCGCCGCGAGCGGGACCGAGGCCCTGGAACTGATCGCCGCCGAGCGACCGGACCTGGTGGTCCTCGACGTGATGCTGCCCGACCTCGACGGCTTCACCGTCGTCGAGAAGCTGCGCGAGCGCACCAGCCGGGGCCAGATCGCCGGGCCCGCGCACGGACACCCCGGCGACCACCTGCCGGTGCTGTTCCTCACCGCCAAGGACGGCGTCGGCGACAAGGTCCAGGGCCTGGCCGCGGGCGCGGACGACTACGTCACCAAGCCCTTCAGCCTGGAGGAGCTGATCGCCCGGATCCGCGCCATCCTGCGCCGGGCCGGCGGCCCCGCCGAGGACGGCCGACTGGTCGTCGCCGACCTCAGCCTCGACCCGGTCGCGCACGAGGTCACCCGGGCCGGCACCCCCGTGGCGCTCTCCCCGACCGAGTTCAAGCTGCTGCACTACCTGATGGCCAACGTCGGCCGGGTGGTGTCCAAGGCGCAGATCCTCGACCACGTCTGGGCATACGACTTCGGCGGCGACCTCTCCATCGTCGAGTCCTACATCTCCTACCTGCGCCGCAAGCTCGACTCCGGCCCGGCGCACGGCCCCAAGCTGATCCACACCGTGCGGGGCATCGGCTACGCGCTGCGCCGCCCCCCGCAGGGCTGACCGGCACCGCTCGTGTTCAACCGCTTCACCTCCCGGCTGTCGCTGCGCGCCCGGCTGCTGGTCCTCGCGCTCGCGCTGGTCACCACCGGGCTCGCGGTCAGCGACACCTTCGTGCTCGGCACCGTACGGGCCCAGCTGGTGGAGCAGTTGGACGAGCAGCTCCAGCGCTACGGGCAGCCGCTGTCCCGCAAGGCCCCGGTCCAGGTGGCCGCGCCGGGCGCGGCGAAGCCGGTCGTCTCCGGGCGGCGGATCAGCCTGCCCAGTCAGTACCTGGTGCAGTGGCTGTCCTCGGACGGCAAGGTCCAGGCCGTCCTGCGCCAGCCCGTCTCCGACACCGACCCGGCGCCGCAACTGGCCGGGCTGGACCCGACCCAGACCGCCCCGGACACCCCCTTCGACCTGCCCGACCAGCGCGGCCACCACAGCTGGCGGGTGCTGGTGCTGCCACTCCAGGCCCCGCGCACCCCGGCCCCCGGGGCAGGCGCGTACGTCTCGCCGGCCTCCAGCCCGACCTACGTCATGGTCGCGGTCTCCCGCGAGGACATCGACGCCACCACCGGCCGGCTGAGCACCTCCTTCCTGGCCATCGGCGGCGGCGTCCTGCTGCTGATCACCGCGCTCGGCTTCTTCGCCGTCCGGGCCGGACTACGGCCACTGCGGCGGATCGAGGCCGGCGCCGAGCGGATCGCCGCCGGCGAACTCTCCCACCGCATGCCGGAGCTCTCCCCGGGCACCGAGGTCGGCCGGCTTTCGGTCGCGCTCAACGGCATGCTCACCCAGATCGAGGCGGCCTTCGCCGCCCGCGCCGAGTCCGAGGCCCGGATGCGGCGCTTCGTCGCCGACGCCTCGCACGAGCTGCGCACCCCGCTGGCCGGCATCCGCGGCTTCGCCGAGCTGTACCGGATGGGCGCGCTGCCCACCGAGACGGACGTCACCCGCACCATGAGCCGGATCGAGAGCGAGGCCGTCCGGATGGGCGCCCTGGTCGAGGACCTGCTGGTCCTCGCCCGGCTCGACGAGGAACGCCCGCTCGACCTCGCCCCGATGGACCTGCGCACCCTCGCCGCCGACGCCCTGCACGACCTCACCGCCCTCGACCCGAGCCGCCCCGTCGCGCTCACCGGCCCGGCGGGCACCGGCGCACCCGGCGCGGCGCCCGTCCTCGGCGACGAGGCCCGGCTGCGGCAGGTGGTCACCAACCTGGTCGGCAACGCCGTCAAGCACACCCCGCCCGGCACCCCCGTCCGGATCGGCGTCGGCGGCGGCGCCGACGGGGTCTGCCTGCTGGAGGTCGCCGACTCCGGACCCGGCCTCACCGAGGAGCAGGCCCAGCGCGTCTTCGACCGCTTCTACCGGGTCGACGCCTCCCGCAGCCGCGACAACGGTGGCGGCGGCGGACTCGGCCTCGCCATCGCCACCGCCCTCACCCGGGCCCACGGCGGCACCCTCACCCTGGACACCGCCCCGGGCGCCGGCGCCACCTTCCGCGTCGAACTCCCCCGCCAGCGCTGACGGATACCGCCCGAAACTCCTCGATCGGGTGAACCGGAAGCCGTTCACCCGCTCGGCCCCCCGGTTGTGTGCGACCGTGCTGCCGTTGCTTGTGCGGGATCGCGCGGGCTGACCACACTGGACGGGAAAGAGGTGTCTCGTGAGCGCGCTCGTTGTCGAGGAGACCGTCGTGAACCTGGACCAGCAACTATGGCAGGCATGGAAGTCCATGGATGTACCCGAGGGCTTCCGGGCGGAGATCATCGAGGGGACGATCACGTTGTCACCCACTGGCGGCACCCGCCATTTCAGCGTGAACAGGCGGCTGGGCCGGGCCTTGTACGACCATCTGAGGGGCTCCGGCTACGGGCCTGCGCAGGACGGCAACGTGATCGCCGACCTCAAGGTGTTCATCCCGGACGTCTTCGTGGCGCCGGACGACGTCGAAGAAATCGAGCACCCCGAGGGCGTCGGGGTGCTCGCCTCAGGTGTCCCGATGGTGGTCGAGACCGTCTCGCCGGGCGCCGAAGCGCGCAAACGAGACCACGTTCTCAAGCGCCGGGCGTACGCCCGCGCCGGCGTCCCGGTGTACGTGATCATCGACGACTACGACGACGGCGGCACCGTGACCGTCCTCACCAGCCCTGACCCCGAGCGCGGGGTCTACGCCTCCTCGACGCGGATCCCGTACGGCAAGGAGGCCGTGATCCCGGAGGGTCCCGCCAAGGGCTTCGTGATCGGCCCGGAGATCACCGGGGAGCCCCGTGCCTGACCGGGCCGTCTCCTTCAAGCGCGACCTGTCCGAGTGGCGGATCGCCCTGGTCGCCTGGCGGCTCCTGGTGCTGCAGGCCGCGGACCCGGTGGTGGCGGCCGGGATGCAGGAGCACTCCACCTACCGGGCGCACCCCTGGCGGCGGATCGAGCACACCCTGGGGAGCGGGCGACGGCTGTTCTACCAGGACGCGGACGCCCTGCGCCGGGAGGTCGAGCGGCTGAACCGGGCGCACAAGCGGATCCGCGGGACGATGCCGGACGGCCGTCCGTACGACGCGCGGGACGCGGCGACCAGGGTGTGGGTGCTGCTGACGCTGTTCGAGTGCGTGGAGGCGATGCGGCGGCTCGGCGGCGAGCCGTACGACAGCGCTCAACTGGAGCTTTCGTACCAGGAGTTCAGGGAGGCGATCACCTCCTTCGAGCTGCCGGAGGAGGAACTCCCTAAGACGGCCGCCGAGTTGCCCGGCTACTTCGGCCGGTACGCCCGGGAGAAGCTGGAGTTCACCGAGTCGGCCCGCTACCTGCTCGACGACATCCTGCGCGAGGCGCCCCGCCCCCGACGGCTCCGGTTCCTCGGGGACGCCGGCTGGCGGGTCGTCCGGGTGGCCGTGGCCCGGGTGATCCGGGAGCTGACGGTGGCGGACCTGCCGCCGGTGGTGCGGGAGCGGTTCGGGCTGGTCCGGACCCGGCGCGGGGCGCTGCTGTCGGCGGTGCTGCACCGGGGTGCCGGGGCCGTCGTCCCGCTCCTCCCGGAGCGGGTGCGCTACCGCTCTCCGGACGAGCGGCAGCGGCCGCCGCGCCGGCTGCACCCGGGGCGGGGGGACGCCCGCGGCTCCCGGGTGGACCGGTTCTTCCGGGAGGTGCTGGACCAGACCGGGGACGGTTTCATCACCGTGCACGACCTGCGGGCGATGGCCCACAACGTTTGCTGGCAGCTGGAGTTGGACGAGGCGGCCGAGGCCCGGGTGTACCGGGCCTTCGACGGCTGGTGGGAGCAGCTGCGCACGGCGATGGACGCCAACGGGGACGGGAAGGTGAGCCGGGAGGAGTTCACGGCGGCCACCCTGGCGGGCCTCGACCGGGATGGGGCGTACCTGGAGCAGGGCCTGCTGCCCGCGCTGCGGGCGGTGTTCGTGGCGGCCGACACCGACGGCAGCGGCTTCCTGGAGTTCGACGAGTACCGCGCGGTGTTCGGCGGCCCGCGCGTCCACCCGGCCGAGCTGTCGCACGGTTTCCGCCAGTTGGACGCGGACGGGGACGGGCGGATCACGGTGGAGGAGTTCCTGCGCGGCTTCACCGAGTTCTTCACCGCCCGCGCCGACTCCACCTCGGGGGCGCAGCTGCTCGGCCGCCCGTAACCACGGGCGCTACCACGCCCCGCTCGCCGAAGCGAGCGGGGCGTGCGGCTGTCAAGCGCCGGTTCGGACAAGAGCGGGGCCCCGTGCGGCGGGGTCGTTCGTTGCCACGCCCCGCGGCCGGTCCGCAAACTGTGCGCACCGTCACGCCCTGCCACCCGCTGTCAATGCCACCCCACCTGTGGTTCCCCCGTAAGGATGGTGGATACTGTGCTTGTGAACGTGTTCACGTTCACAAGCGGACAAGCCCGCATGGTTCGGCGACGGTGCTCGACCCGAGATGGAGTTTGTCCGAAACACCCCTGGGAGCAGGGCCGGCGGAGAGAGGGCGACGTGGAACTGGCAATCGCTCACGAGACGATCGCGCGATGGCAATTCGGCATCACCACCGTGTACCACTTCCTCTTCGTACCGCTCACCATCAGCCTGGCCGCGATCGTGGCCGGGCTGGAGACCGCCTGGGTGCGCACGAACAAGGAGAAGTACTTCCACGCGACCAAGTTCTGGGGAAAGCTCTTCCTCATCAACATCGCGATGGGCGTCGTCACCGGCATCGTGCAGGAGTTCCAGTTCGGCATGAACTGGTCCGACTACTCCCGCTTCGTCGGTGACGTCTTCGGCGCCCCGCTCGCGATGGAGGCGCTGATCGCCTTCTTCTTCGAGTCCACCTTCATCGGCCTGTGGATCTTCGGCTGGGACAAGCTGCCGAAGAAGATCCACTGCGCCTGCATCTGGATGGTCTCGCTGGGCACCGTGCTCTCCTCCTACTTCATCCTGGCCGCCAACTCCTGGATGCAGCACCCGGCCGGCTACGCGATCGACAAGGCCACCGGGAAGGCGCGGCTCACCGACATCACCAAGGTGCTGTTCCAGGACACCACGCTCACCGTGGTCTTCCACACCCTGACCGCCGCCTTCCTCACCGGCGCCGCCTTCATGGTCGGTATCGCCTCCTTCCACCTCTGGAAGGCCAAGCGCCGCCCGGAGGACGCCGACCCGAAGAGGACCGCCGTGATGCGCACCTCGCTGCGGCTCGGCCTGGTGCTCGCCGTCGTCTTCGGCGCCGGCACCGCGCTCAGCGGCGACACCCTCGGCAAGGTCATGTTCGAGCAGCAGCCGATGAAGATGGCCGCCGCCGAAGCGCTGTGGGACACCCAGTCGCCCGCGCCGTTCTCGGTCTTCGCGGTCGGCGACGTCGGCAAGGGCCACAACTCGGTCGCGCTGGAGGTCCCCGGGGTGCTGTCCTTCCTCGCCCACAGCGACTTCAGCTCGTCCGTTCCCGGCATCAACGACACCGCCGCCGCCGAGGCCGCCGCCCACGGCGGCAACCCCAAGGACTACATCCCGAACGTCTTCGTGACCTACTGGGGCTTCCGGTTCATGATCGGCTTCGGGATGACCTCCTTCGTGGCCGGCCTGATCGGCCTCTGGACCACCCGCAGGAAGTTCCTGCTGCGCCCCGAGTTCCGCACCGGTGACACCGAGGTGCCCCGGCTGATGCTCACCCCGAAGCGGGAGCTGAGCCCGCTGCTCACCAAGTGGAGCTGGCGGATCGGCATCCTGACCATGGGCTTCCCGCTGATCGCCAACAGCTTCGGCTGGATCTTCACCGAGATGGGTCGCCAGCCCTGGGCCGTCTTCGGCCTGATGACCACCGCCGGCGCGGTGTCGCCCAACGTCGGTGTCGGCACCCAGATCGGCGCCCTGGCCACCTTCACCACGCTGTACGCGATCCTCGCCGTCGTCGAGGTCCGGCTGCTGGTCAAGTACGCCAAGGCCGGTCCGGTGGTGACCGAGCAGCCCCCGGCGCAGGACCCGTCGCTGCGCGGCCCGTCCGCGGACGAGGACGCCGACAAGCCGCTCGCCTTCGCGTACTGATCCGCGGAACTGACCCACAGATAGGAGACCCAGGGTCATGCAACTCCACGACGTCTGGTTCGTGCTGATCGCGGTGCTGTGGATCGGCTACTTCTTCCTGGAGGGCTTCGACTTCGGGATCGGCATCCTCACCAAGCCGCTCGCCCGGAACACCGCCGAGCGGCGGGTGCTGATCAACACCATCGGCCCGGTCTGGGACGGCAACGAGGTCTGGCTGCTGACCGCCGGGGGAGCCACCTTCGCGGCCTTCCCGGACTGGTACGCGACCCTCTTCAGCGGCTTCTACATCCCGCTGCTGGCCATCCTGGTCTGCCTGATCGTCCGCGGCGTGGCCTTCGAGTACCGGGCCAAGCGGGACGGCGCCCGCTGGCAGCGCAACTGGGAGGAGGCCATCTTCTGGACCTCCCTCGTCCCCGCCTTCCTGTGGGGCGTGGCCTTCGCCAACATCGTCCGCGGCGTGGACATCGACGCGCAGAAGAACTACGTCGGCGGCCTCGCCGACCTGCTCAACCCGTACGCGCTGCTCGGCGGCCTGGTGACGCTCACCCTGTTCACCTTCCACGGCGCGGTCTTCGCGGCCCTCAAGACCGTCGGCGAGATCCGCGAGCGGGCCCGTGCAGCGGCCCTCCGGGCCGGCCTGGCGGCCGCCGTGCTCGCCCTCGCCTTCCTGCTCTGGACCCAGGCGGACAGCGGCAACGGCCGCAGCCTGGTCGCCCTGGTGGTCGCCGTGCTGGCCCTGGCCGGCGCCCTGGTGGCCAACCAACTCGGCCGCGAGGGCTGGGCGTTCGTCCTCTCCGGGGCGACCGTCGTGGCCGCGGTCGCGATGCTCTTCCTGGCGCTGTTCCCGAACGTCATGCCGTCCACGCTGAACCCGGCGTGGAGCCTGACCGTCGGCAACGCGGCCTCCTCGCCGTACACGCTGAAGCTGATGACCGTCGTGGCCGCCGTGTTCACCCCGCTGGTGCTGCTCTACCAGGGCTGGACGTACTGGGTGTTCCGCAAGCGGATCGGGGTGCAGCACATCCCCGCCGCCCACCGGCCGGCCGCTCCGGCGGCGCCGGCGACTCCGGCCACGCCGACCGCCTCCGCCGACCGGGCCTGACGCCGTGAAGCCGGTCGACCCCCGACTCCTCGGGTACGCCCGCACCACCCGTGCCTTCCTCGCCGGATCCGTGATCCTCGGCGGGGCGGGCGCGGCCCTGGTCGTCGCCCAGGCGAGCCTGATCGCCGAGATCGTGGTCCGCGCCTTCCAGCGCGGCGCCGGCCTCGGCGAACTGACCACCCCACTGGCGCTGCTGGCCCTCACCGCCGTCGGCCGCGGGCTGGTCGGCTGGCTCACCGAACTCACCGCGCACCGGTCCGTCGCCCGGGTGAAGTCCACCCTGCGCCGCCGGCTGCTCGACCACGCCACCGCGCTCGGCCCGTCCTACCTGGCGGGCCGGCGCACCGGCGAACTCACCACCCTCGCCACCCGGGGCATCGACGCCCTGGACGACTACTTCGCCCGCTACCTGCCGCAGCTCGCCCTGGCCGTGGTCGTCCCGGTGATCGTGCTGCTGCGGATCGTCGGCGCCGACCTCACCTCGGCCGCGGTCATCGCCGGGACGCTGCCGCTGATCCCGCTGTTCATGGTGCTGATCGGGATGGCCACCCGGTCCCGGATGGACCGGCAGTGGAACACCCTGGCCCGGCTCTCCCACCACTTCCTCGACGTGGTCGCGGGCCTGCCCACCCTCAAGGTCTTCAACCGGGCCCGCAGCCAGGCCGCCACCATCGCCCGGATCACCGCCGACTACCGCCGGGCCACCCTGCGCACCCTGCGGATCGCCTTCGTCTCCTCCTTCGCGCTGGAGCTGCTCTCCACCGTGTCCGTCGCGCTGGTCGCGGTCACCATCGGCTTCCGGCTGGTGGACGGCTCGCTCGACCTGGAGACCGGGCTGCTGATCCTGATCCTCGCCCCCGAGGTGTACTTCCCGATCCGCCAGGTCGGCGCGCTCTACCACTCCAGCGTCGAGGGGCTCACGGCCGCCGACGAGATCTTCCGGGTACTGGAGACGCCCCTGCCGGCCGCCGGAACGGTGCCGGCCCCCGACCTCGCCGGCGCCGTGATCACCGCCGAGGGCCTGACCGTACGGCACCCCGGCCGCGCCCTGCCCGCGCTGGACGGCGCCGCGCTGACCCTGCACCCGGGCTCCAGCACCGCCCTCACCGGCCCCAGCGGCGCCGGCAAGTCCACCCTGCTGGCCGTCCTGCTCGGCCTCACCGCCCCCGAGTCCGGCACCGTCCGGATCACCGCCGCCGACGGGCGCACCCACGACCTGGCCGAGCTGGAACCCGGCAGCTGGCGGCGCCAGATCGCCTGGGTGCCCCAGCACCCGCACCTGTTCGCCGGAACGGTCGCCGACAACCTGCGGCTCTACCGGCCCGGGGCCCCGGACGAGCAGCTGTGGACGGCGCTGCGGGCCGCCCACGCGCTCGACTTCGTCACAGACCTGGACGCCGAGCTGGGGGAGGACGGCGCCGGACTCTCCGCCGGACAGCGCCAGCGCCTCGCGCTCGCCCGGGCCCTGCTCGCCGACGACCGGCCGCTGGTGCTGCTCGACGAACCCACCGCCAACCTGGACGGCGCCTCCGAGGCCGCCGTCGTGGACGCCGTCCGCACCCTCGCCGAGGACCCGGCGCGCACGGTGCTGGTGGTCGCCCACCGGCCCGCCCTGCTGGCCGTCGCGGACCAGCGGGTCCACCTGGCCGGGCCCGCCGCCGTCGAGGCCCCGGCGAGCGGGCGAGTCACTGCCGTCTCCCCCCTGGCCCACAGCGGGAGGCCGACCCCCGTCCCGGCCGCGCCCGAGGAGCCCGAGGCCGAGCCCGCCGCCCCCCGGATGGCCCTGTCCGTCCTGCTCGGCGCGCTCGCCCTCGGCAGTGCCGTCGCCCTGACGGCCACCTCCGGCTACCTCATCTCCCGGGCCTCCCAGATGCCTCCGGTGCTCTACCTGATGATGGCCGTCACCTCCGTACGGGCCTTCGGCATCGGCCGCAGCGTGTTCCGCTACGCCGAACGGCTGGTCTCCCACGACGCCGTGCTGCGCACCCTCGGCACCCTGCGGGCCGCCGTCCACCGCCGGCTGACCGCGCTCGCCCCGGCCGGACTGCCCGCCTTCCGGCGCGGTGACCTGCTCTCCCGGCTGGTCGCCGACGTCGACGCGATCCAGGACCACCACCTGCGCTGGCGGCTGCCCGCCGCCGTCGCCGCGGTGGTCTCGCTGGCCTCGACGGTCGCGATGGGCGCCTTCCTGCCCGCCGCCGGACTGGTGCTCGGCCTCGGACTGCTGCTGGCCGGGGCGCTGGTACCCGCACTGGCCGCCCGCTGGTCGGCCGGCGCCGAGCGCCGCCAGGCCCCCGCCCGCGGGCAGCTGGCCACCTCGGTGGTGGACGCCTTCACCGGCACCGCCGAGCTCACCGTGGCCGGGGCGCTGCCCCGCCGGCTGGCCGCCGTCCGCACCGCCGACGCCGCGCTGACCGGGCTCGCCGCCCGCTCGGCCGCCACCACCGCGCTCGGCACCGGCCTGATCGCGCTGCTCACCGGGCTGACGGTGGTGGGCGCGGCGGCCGTCGGCATCCAGGGGGTGCGCGGCGGTTCGCTCGCGCCGGTCTGCCTGGCCGTCGTGGTGCTGACCCCGCTGGCCGCCTTCGAGGCCGTCACCGGGATGCCGCTCGCCGTCCGGGCCCGCCAGCGCAGCCGCGCCGCCCGGGCCCGGCTGGACGAGGTGCTCCGGGCCCCGGAGCCCGTCACGGACACCGCCGAGCCGCTCGCGCTGCCCGAGCATCCGCTGCCCGTCGCGGTGCGCGGGCTGACCGTACGGCACCCCGGGCAGAGCGAGGACGCGCTGGCCGGCCTCGACCTCGACCTCGCGCCCGGCCGCCGGATCGCCGTGGTCGGCCCCTCCGGCTCCGGCAAGACCACGCTCGCCCAGGCGCTGCTGCGCTTCCTGGAGCCCGTTGCCGGATCGGTCACCTTCGCCGCCGGTCGTCCACAGGCTGTGGACAGCCGCGCGCTCGCGGGCGAGGACGTCCGCCGGGTGATCGGCCTCTGCGCCCAGGACGCCCACGTCTTCGACAGCTCGCTGCGGGAGAACCTGCGGCTCGCCCGACCGGGCGCCGACGAGGACGAGCTGCGCGCCGCGCTCGCCGCCGCCCGGCTGCTGGACTGGACGGACACCCTGCCGGAGGGCCTGGACACCATGGTCGGCGAGCACGGCGCCCGCCTCTCCGGCGGCCAGCGCCAGCGCCTCGCCCTCGCCCGGGCGCTGCTCGCCGACTTCCCCGTCCTGGTCCTGGACGAGCCCGCCGAGCACCTCGACCTGCCCACCGCCGACGCGCTCACCGCCGACCTGCTGACCGCGACCGCGGGCCGTACCACCGTGCTGATCACCCACCGGCTGGCCGGGCTGGACGACGGCACCGTGGACGAGGTGCTGGTGCTGGACGGCGGGCGGGTCGCCGAGCGCGGCCGCTGGTCGGAGCTGGTGGCCGAACCGGACGGCCGGCTGCACGCGATGTGGCGGCGGGAGCGGGAGGCGGACGGCCTGCTGGAACCGGTGGGCGCGTGACGCTGCGCCGCCCTTCTGCTGAAAACCGTACAAACTAGGCTTTCTGCATGGACCCCATGCCGGACCTCCCCGAGGCCGCCCCCGAGCCGACACCCCACCGGGTGCCCGAGATCGCCTCGCTCGGGCTGGACACCCTCGTCACCGAGGTCGCGGAACGCCTGCAGTCCGCCGCGGCGGTCACCGACCGGATGCAGCGGCTGCTGGAGGCGGTGGTGTCCATCGGCGCCGGGCTCGACCTGCACGCCACCCTGCACCGCATCGCCACCGGCGCGGCCGAACTCGTCGACGCCCGGTACGCGGCCCTCGGCGTGATCGCCCCCGGCGGGGACGGCCTGGCCGACTTCATCCACGTCGGCATCGACGACGCGACCGCCGCCGAGATCGGCGAACTGCCCGCCGGCCGCGGCATCCTCGGCGCGCTCATCGACCGCCCCGAACCGCTGCGGCTGACCGAACTCGGCGCCGACCCGCGCTCCTCCGGATTCCCGTCGCACCACCCGCAGATGAGGACCTTCCTGGGCGTGCCGATCCGGGTCCGCGAGGAGGTCTTCGGCAACCTCTACCTCACCGAGAAGAAGGGCGGCGGCGCCTTCACCCCCGAGGACGAGCAGGTGGTGCACGCGCTCGCCGCGGCCGCCGGTGTGGCCATCGAGAACTCCCGGCTGTACGAGGAGGGGCGCCGCCGAGAACGCTGGATCGCCGGCGCCGCCGCCGTCACCACCGCCCTGCTCGCCGCCGAGCAGGCCGAGGGCGCGCTGACCGTCGCGGCGGAGCAGGTACGGGAGTTGGCGGACGCCGCGCTCGGGATGATCCTGCTGCCCACCGCCCCGGTCGGCGAGGGGGACTGCCAGATGCGGGTCGCCCACGCCTCCGGGGAGGCCGCCGAGTTCGTCCGCGGCGAGCTGCTGCCCAAGGACAGCTTCGCCGCCCGGCTGCTGGAGGGGGACAGCGTCTACCTGGACGACATGTCCGGCGACCCCACCGTGGTGATGCGGCTCGCCCGCAGCTTCGGCCCGTCCATGGCCGTGCCGATGGTCGCCCGCGGGCGGGTGCTCGGCGGCCTCTGCGTCTGGCGCCCGCGCGGCGCGCTGCCGTTCACCGACTCCGAGAAGCAGCTCGCCGGGACCTTCGCCTCGCAGGCCGCCCTCGCCCTGCGGCTCGCCGAGGGCCAGCGCGACCAGCAGCGCCTGGCCGTCTTCCAGGACCGCGACCGGATCGCCCGCGACCTCCACGACCTGGTGATCCAACGGCTGTTCGCCACCGGGATGATGCTGGAGAGCGCGGCCCGCAGGGCCGTCGTCCCCGAGGTGAAGGCCGGCATCGGCAACGCGGTGGACGAACTGGACGCCACCATCCAGGAGGTCCGCACCACCATCTACGCCCTCCAGCACGACAACCACGGCGACGCCCCCGACACCCTGCGCACCCGGGTCCTGCGCGAGGCCAGCCAGGCCGCGGCGGCGCTCGGCTTCAAGCCCTCGGTGAGCTTCGTCGGGCCGGTGGAGAGCCTGGTCGGCGAGAACACCGGGCGCCAACTCCTCGCCGCCCTGAGGGAGATGCTCTCCAACACGGCCCGGCACGCCAGGGCCTCCCGGGTCGGCGTGGAGATCGACGCCACCGTCCACCTGGGCGACAAGGGCCGGCCCGTCGGCGGCGACCCGGAGTCCCTGGACCGGGGCGGAAGGCCCGGCGTGCTGCTCAGCGTCACCGACGACGGGGTCGGCATCCCGCAGGGCGGCCGGCGCAGCGGACTGCTCAACCTGACCCGGCGGGCGGAGGCGCTCGGCGGGGCAGCCTGGCACGAGAGTGGTCCGTACCGGAAGGGGACCGTGGTGCGCTGGACCGCGCGGCTGTGAGCGGGCCCGGCCGCAGGCGGTCCCGCACCGACGGGTGAAAGCCGAACGAGGGAGGACGTCCCCCTAGAGCAGCCGGAGGAGCTCCTCCACCACCGCCGCGACGCCGTCGTCCTCGTTGCTCACCGTGTGCTGCGCCACCGACGCCAGCACCTGGGGGTGGGCGTTGGCGACGGCGTACGAGGTGCCCGCCCAGGCCAGCATCTCCAGGTCGTTCGGCATGTCACCGAAGGCCACCACCTCGCTGCGGTCGATCCCGTGCTCGGCGCACCAACGGGCCAGCGTGCTGGCCTTGGTGACGCCGGGCGCGCTGATCTCCAGCAGCGAGATCGGCGAGGAGCGGGTGATCTCGGCCAGGTGCCCGGCCGCCGTCCTGGCCTCGGTGAGGAAGGTGTCCGGGTCGAGGTCCGGGTGCTTGGCGAGCAGCTTGAACAGGCCGCGCACCGGTCCGCCGTCCGCCAGCAGCCGCTCGGCCGGGCCGACCGCCCGGACCTCCGCGTCGCCCCACATCAGCACCTCGTACTCGGGCTCGCGGGCCCAGCCGTCCGCGTACTCGAAGGCGAACGTGGTGCCGGGCAGCTCGGCCCGCAGCGCCTCCACCACGGCCAGCGAGGTCTCGGCCGGCATCGGGAAGCACTCGATCAGCTCGCCGCCGCGCCGCACGTCCACGATCGCGCCGCCGTTGGAGCAGATCGCCACCCCGTGGCCGCCGATGTGCGGGCTCAGCTGCTGCATCCAGCGCGGCGGCCGCCCGGTCACGAACACCACCTGCACCCCGGCCGCCTCGGCCGCCGCCAGGGCCGCGGCGGTGCGGTCGCTGACGGTACCGCCGGAGCACAGCAGGGTGCCGTCCAGGTCGGTGGCGATGAGGCGGGGGGCGGTGCGGGCTTCGGTCACCGGTCCATCTTCGCCCATCGCCGCCGCGCGGCTGAACACCCGTGCGGCGCCCCGGTCGGGGCAGCAGTGATGACCGTACGGACGGGTTCCGGCCCTTCGCGCGCCGTTTCCGGCCGATCCGTCCCCGTCCGGGGTGTCGCTGCGGGCCCGGCGGGCAGGACTCCTCCCGGTCACCCCGTCGGCAGGAAGAGCCATGCCCACTCGCCAGTGCCGTGACGAGCCGCCCCCGACCCTCCCGTCCCCGGATCCCCGGGTCCCGGATCCCCGGGCCATGGACGCCCCGATCTCACCGACCGTCTCCCGGGAGCCGGTCCTGCTCGGCGAGGTCCTCTTCCACACCCTCGCCGAGCTCGCCCGCCGCACCCCGGACCCGGTCCCCGCCCTCCCTGCCCAGCGCACCCGCCCGCACCCGTGACGCCCGGCCCGGCCGGGCTCAGCCCAGCTGGGCGAGACCCTCGGTGGCGATCTGCTCGAAGACGGCGAGGTCGTTCTCGAAGATCGAGTCCGGCACCGGCCAGTGGATCACCAGCTCGGTGATCCCCAGCTCCCGGTACGTCCCGGCCCAGTCCACGAAGGCGTCCACCGACTGCAGCGGCTTCTCCGCCGTCGAGCCCTGGAGCAGCACCTTCTCCAGCGTCGCCACGTCCCGGCCCTTCGCCTCGCAGGCCGCCGTCAGCTTCGCGATCTGCTGGGCGATCACCGCGGGCGCCTGCTCCACCGGCACGTCCGCGGGCCCCTTCGGGTCCCCGTACGTCACCCAGCCCTGCCCGTACTCCGCCGCCAGCCTCAGCCCGCGCGGCCCGGTCGCGGCCACGTAGAACGGCACCCGCGGGGTCTGCACGCAGCCGGGGACGTTCCGCGCCTCGACCGCCGAGTAGTACGTGCCCTCGCGCGTGGTCGCGTCACTGCGCAGCAGCTCGTCCAGCAGCGGCAGGAACTCCCCGAACCGGTCCGCCCGCTCCTTCGGCGACCACGCCTCCTGCCCCGTCGCCGTCGCGTCGAAGCCCGTCCCGCCGGCCCCGATGCCCAGCGTGACCCGCCCGCCGGACACGTCGTCCAGCGTGATCAGCTCCTTCGCCAGCGTCACCGGGTGCCGGAAGTTCGGCGAGGTCACCAGCGTCCCCAGCCTGATCCGCTCGGTGGCGCAGGCGGCGGCGGTGAGGGTCGGCACGGACCCGAACCACGGCTCGTCCCGGAAGCTGCGCCAGGACAGGTGGTCGTACGTGTACGCGGCGTGGAAGCCGAGGTCCTCGGCCCGCCGCCAGATCTTCTGCCCCTCGCCCCACCGGTGGATGGGAAGGATCACGGTGCTCAGTCGCATGCCCCCGACCATAACCGGACGGACCGGTTCAGCGGGCCTTCGGCGAGGGGCGGGCCGGGTGCCGTCCGGGGCGGGGACGTCGGCGGGAGGCGCTAATCTGTCCGCCGCACCTTTATCTGATCATGCGTTAAACGGGGGTTCTTTCGTCATGTCTGTTTCCAGGAGGCTGCTCGCCACCGCCCTGGTCGCCACCGCCGCCTTCGGCCTCGCCGCCTGCGGCCCGGACGACTCCTCCGGCCAGGGCGCCGGCACCGCCGGTGCGACCGCCGCCCCGGCCACCGCGCCGGCCACCGGGGCTCCCGCCAGCGGGGCCCCGGCCTCCGGCACCGCCAAGCCCGCGCCGAGCGGCAAGCCCACCGACGGCGCCCCGGAGGGCTTCTGCACCAGCGACCCGCTGCCCGCCGGGCAGAAGTGGGTCATCGTGCAGAAGGGCACCAGCGCGACGGCCCTGGTCTACAAGGAGTCCAAGGACGCCTGCGGTGTCGACGACGTCGCCCACGAGCCGACGGGCGCCGACAAGACCGCGCAGTTCTCGCCCACCGTCAAGGGCCACCTCAGGTCGGTCGTCGCCGCGCCGAAGGACGTCAACGCGGCCGACCTGGCGAAGCACATCAACGAGTGCATCGCCACGCCGGGGAACCAGAAGGGCTTCTACCCCTGCTCGAACGGCGACTACAAGATCGCCGTCGACGCCTCCGGCAAGGTCACCGAGATGTGGGAGCGTCCGAGCTCCTGACCCGGGACGTGACGTGACGCCGGGCCCGGCAGCCCCTAAGGGGGAGCGGGCCCGGCGTCATACCGGGGCACTAGAGGACCTCCTCATTCCAGCTCATGCCCCTTGCGGCGCACGGCCGTTACGTTGAGGGCGTGTCCACTGCTGTCATCAAGACCGAGGGCCTCACCAAGAGGTTCGCCCGGGTCACCGCGCTCGACCAGCTGACCGTCGAGGTGCAGCCCGGGGTCGTCGGACTGGTCGGGGCCAACGGGGCGGGCAAGTCCACCCTGATCAAGATCCTGCTCGGGCTCGCCCCGGCGACCTCCGGCCGCGGCGAGGTGCTCGGCCTGGACATCGCCACCCGGGGCTCGGAGATCCGTGAGTGGGTCGGCTACATGCCGGAGCACGACTGCCTGCCGCCGGACGTCTCGGCGACCGAGTTCGTGGTGCACATGGCCCGGATGGCGGGGCTGCCCGCCACCGCCGCCCGCGAGCGCACCGCGGACACCCTGCGGCACGTCGGCCTGTACGAGGAGCGGTACCGCCCGATGGGCGGCTACTCGACCGGCATGAAGCAGCGGGTCAAGCTCGCCCAGGCATTGGTGCACGACCCGAAACTGGTGCTGCTGGACGAGCCGACCAACGGCCTCGACCCGGCCGGCCGGGACGAGATGCTGGGGCTGATCCGCCGGGTCCACTCCGACTTCGGGATCTCGGTGCTGGTCACCACCCACCTGCTCGGCGAGCTGGAACGCACCTGCGACCACCTGGTGGTGATCGACGGCGGCAAGCTGCTGCGCTCCTCCTCCACCGCCTCCTTCACCGAGGCGACGGCCGTCCTCGCGGTCGAGGTCACCGATCACCCGGAGGACCTGATCGCCGAACCGGGCGCCGAGGTGCGGGACCGGCTCGCCGCGGCCGGGCTGGACGTCCAGCCGGAGGGCTCGCACCTGCTGCTGGTCCGGTTGGCCGACGAGGACACCTACGACACCATCCGCGACACGGTCGCCGAACTCGGCCTCGGCCTGGTCCGGTTGGAGCAGCGCCGGCACCGGGTCGCCGAACTCTTCACCGCCCACGACGACGCGAGCACCAGGGGAGGTACGGACGATGACGCAGCCTCCTGACGCCAGGGCCGCCGACACCGGCGTCATCCACGACATCGGCTACCGCGGCTACACCGGGCCCCGGCTGGGCCGCGCCCACGCCACCCGCTCGCTCTTCGTCCAGAGCCTGCGCGCCGCGTACGGCCTCGGCCGCTCCGGCAGGTCCAAGGTGCTGCCGATGCTGCTGCTGGGCGTGGTCACCGTCCCGGCGGTGATCTACGTCGCGGTCGCGGTGTACATGAAGCGGGACGAGCTGCCGGTCGAGTACGCCGGCTACCTCTCCGACCTCGGCCTGGTGGTGTCGATCTTCCTCGCCTCCCAGGCGCCGGTGCTGCTCTCCCGGGACCTCCGCCACCACACCGTCCCGCTCTACTTCTCCCGCCCGATCACCCGCGCCGACTACGTCCGGGCGAAGTTCGCGGCCATGGCCTGCGCCCAACTCCTGCTGATGGCAGTGCCCCTGCTGGTCCTGTACACCGGGGCGCTGCTCGCCGGGATGGACTTCGGGCACAACACCGGCCAGTTCCTCGACGGCCTGGCGGCGGCCGTGCTGTACGCCCTGGTGCCGACCTCGGTGGCCCTGGTGATCGCCGCGGCCACCCCGCGCCGGGGCTTCGGGGTGGCCGCCATCATGGGCTACCTGGTGGTGAGTTCGACCGTCGCGGCGGTCGTCGTGGACATGCGCGGCCCGAGCCCGGGCGGCTCGGACGCCGCCCAGTGGACGGCCCTGATCTCACCGAACGGCCTGGTGGAGTCGCTGGTCAACGAGGTGTTCGACCTCGGTTCCGGCTTCGACCGCCGGCACGCCCCGGGCGCGTTCGGCGCGGCGGTGTTCGCCCTGGTCGCGGTGGCGATGGTGGCGGGCTCGTACCGGCTCCTGCTGCGCCGCTACAGCCGCGTCTGATCCACCGCAGTTTTCCGCGAGACGTCTGAGAGGGCGGCATGGCCACCATCACCATCGACAAGGTCTCCCGCTGGTTCGGGAACGTGGTCGCGGTCAACGACATCACGATGTCGATCGGCCCCGGCGTCACCGGCCTGCTCGGCCCCAACGGCGCGGGCAAGTCCACTCTCATCCACATGATGAGCGGCTTCCTCGCCCCCTCCAGCGGGGCGGTCACCCTGGACGGCGCGCCGATCTGGCGCAACCAGCAGGTGTACCGGCAGATCGGCCTGGTCCCGGAACGGGAGTCCGTGTACGACCACCTGACCGGCTGGGAGTTCGTCCTCGCCAACGCCGAACTGCACGGCCTGCCCCAGCCGGGCGCCGCCGCCCGGCGCGCCCTGGACCTGGTCGAGATGGCGTACGCGAAGGACCGCCGCACCGGGACGTACTCCAAGGGCATGAAGCAGCGGGTCAAGATGGCCTCGGCGCTCGTCCACGACCCGGCCGTGCTGCTGCTGGACGAGCCCTTCAACGGCATGGACCCCCGCCAGCGGCTGCAGCTGATGGAACTGCTGCGCCGCTTCGGAGCGGACGGCCGGACGGTGCTGTTCTCCTCCCACATCCTGGAGGAGGTCGAGCAACTGGCCCGGCACATCGAGGTGGTGGTCGCCGGACGGCACGCCGCCTCGGGCGACTTCCGGCGGATCCGGCGGCTGATGACCGACCGCCCGCACCGCTACCTGGTCCGCTCCAGCGACGACCGACGGCTCGCCGCCGCGCTGATCGCCGACGGATCGACCACCGGCATCGAGGTGGACGAGCGGGAGCGGGCGCTGCGGATCGAGGCAGTGAACTTCCAGGGCTTCACCACCCTGCTGCCCCGGGTCGCCCGGGAGGCCGGCATCCGGCTGTACACCGTGTCCCCGGCGGACGAGTCGCTGGAGAGCGTCTTCTCGTACCTGGTCTCCGCGTGACGACCGGCCCGACCCCCACCGAAACCCGGACCCAGGAAGGGGCCGACCGACCATGAACCCGACCGTCGCCAGGCTGACCCTGCGCGGCCTGCTCGGCCGCCGCCGCGGCGCCCTGCTGCTGGTGGCGCCCGCCCTGCTGCTGATCGTCTCGGCGATCGCCGGCCGGTCGAACGGCGACGCACACGGCCTGACCGTCAAGATCCTCGGTCAGCTGGACCTCGGCACCCTCACCCCGATCCTCGGGCTGGTGATCGGCACCGGTGTGATCGCCACCGAGATCGACGACGGGTCGATCGTCTACCTGCTCGCCAAGCCGCTGCCGCGCTGGAAGATCGTCACCACCAAGCTGGCCGTCGCGATCGGCACCACCTGGGTGTTCGCCGCCGTTCCGACCCTGCTCGCCGGACTGCTGCTGTACGGCACCCGGGACGGCGTGGCCCTCGGATACACCGTGGCCGTGCTGGTCGCCGGGGCCGCGTACAGCGCGCTGTTCCTGCTGCTCGGCGTGGTCACCCGGCACGCGGTGGTGGCCGGGCTGGCGTACGCGCTGGTCTGGGAATCGCTGATCGGCAACTTCGTCCAGGGCGCCCGGACGCTGAGCGTCCAGCAGTGGGGCCGGGCGGTCGCCGAGGCGGTGGCCGGGGACGCGGCGGTCGGCGCCGACGTCTCGCTCGGGGCGGCCGTCCCGCTGCTGCTGGTGGTCACCGTCGGGGCGAGCGTGCTGGCCTCGGTGAAGCTCGCCGGGCTGACCCTCGCGGCCGAGGAGTAACCGCGCTGACCCTCGCGGCCGAGGAGCAACGGCCTCAGAGGGTTCGGTTGCGCCCCGCGCCGAGGCCCGCCGCGCCGACCACCGCGACCAGCACCAGCATCAGCACCAGGGTGGCCTCCCAGCCGCCGGTCAGCTGGTGCAGCGCACCGGCGCCGACCGGGCCGGCCGCGGCGACCAGGTAGCCGATCGCCTGGGACATCCCGCCCAGCTGGGCGGCACCGGCCGCGGTGCCGGTGCGCAGCACGATGAACGCCAGGCCTAGGCCCAGCGAACCGCCCTGGGCCACCCCGAGGATGGCCGCCGACACCCAGGCGCCGGAGACCGGGGCTACCAGCAGCAGGGCGATGCCGAGCCCGTTCAGGGCGGCCATCGTGACGGCCAGCGCGCGCTGGCTGGTCATCCGGCCGGCCAGCAGCGGCACCAGGAAGGCGCCGGCCACCTGCACCAGGTTGGAGAAGGCGAAGACCAGGCCGGCCTGGCCGCGGTCCATGCCGTGGTCGGCCAGGATGGTGGGCATCCAGGCGACCAGGGTGTAGACCAGCAGCGACGAGATGCCCATGAACAGGCTGATCTGCCAGGCCAGCGGGGACTTCCACAGGTTCTCGATCGGCTTGCCGGGCTGGGCGGCCGCGGCGACCGCGGCCTTCTCCTGCCGGGAGCGCAGCACCTGCGGCAGCCAGGCCACCGCGGCGACCAGCGCGAGCAGCGACCAGGCGCCGAGCGAGGCCCGCCAGCCGCCGCCGAGCGCGTGCTCCAGCGGGACGGAGGTGCCGGCGGCGAGGGTCGCGCCGACCAGCATGGTGGTCGAGTAGACGCCGGTCATGGTCGCCGCGCGGTCCGGGAACTCCCGCTTGACCAGGCCCGGCATCGACACGTTCAGCACCGCGATGGCCACGCCGATCACCACGCAGCCCGCGTACAGCGCGAACACGGAGGGCAGCACCCGCAGCAGCACGCCCGCGCCCAGCACCAGCACCGCGCCCAGGACGACGCGCTCGGCGCCGAACCGGCGGGTCAGCCGGGGGGTGAGCGGCGCGCCGACGCCCTGGAACAGCACCGGGACGGTGGTGATCAGCCCGCTCGCGGTGGAGGACAGGCCGAAGGTCCGCTGGATCTCGGCGACCATCGGCGAGACCGCGGCCAGGCAGGCGCGCATGTTCAGCGCGACCAGCAGGATGCCGGCCAGCAGCAGGGCCGGGTGGGCGAGCCGGGTGCGGACGGGGAGCGGGGCAGGGGTGGTGGCAACCGGCTGCGGGGCACGGGTGACGGCCATGGGGGTGCTGTTCTTTCGTGAATCAGGGGAGACGCGGACGACGAGGACGGACGCCGGTCGCGGAACGGACGGAGGCGGGGCTCGCGCCGTCCTACTTCCGGGCCGCGATTTCCGCGAGCAGCTGCTCGACGGCCGCGGTGGGCTCGGCGAGCAGCGCGCGACACGCCGTCTCGGCACGGTCCGGGTCGCCGCTCTCGATCGCGTCGACCAGCGCCTCGTGGGTGGCCACGACGGCCTCGGGCATTTCGTGGTCGCCGAAGGCGGCGGTCATCGCCTCGCGCACGGAGGCGCCGAAGTAGCGGTACACCTCGGCCAGCGCCGGGTTGTGCGCGGCCTCGACGACGGCGGTGTGGAACTCCAGGTCGTGCTCGACGGTGGCCTCGCGGCCCGCCCGCTCGGGGTGGGTCGCGAAGATCTCGGCCTCGCGGGCCAGCGCGGCCCGCATCCGCCGGATGTCCTCGGGGGTGTGCCGCAGGGCGGCCAGCCGGGCGCCCTCGGTCTCCAGTGCGGCGCGGACCTCCAGGACGTCCCGGATGCCGGAGCGCTGGACGCCGCGCAGCACCGCCGCCGGGTCGCTGGTGGACCGTACGAAGGTGCCCTCGCCCTGCCGGGAGACCAGCATTCCGGCGTGCACCAGCACCCGGATCGCCTCCCGCACGGTGTTCCGCCCGACCTGCAGGCGCTCGGCGAGTTCGTGCTCGGTGGGGATCTGCGATCCCACCGGCCAGGCTCCGCCGGCGAGTTGCTCGCGCAGCTGGTCGATGGTGGTGTCCACCAGGGATCGCCGCCCGGCCGCCTGCAGGCCGTTGCCGTCGCCGTTCATGCCGGGCCTCCCTTCGTGCACCACTCGTCGGTCATCGGTCATCCTACAACCGGTTTGCCCGGTCATCCTACAACTGCCCCGGGGCCGTGCGTCGTCGGTCGTCGGCCGGGATCAGGCCCGGGGGAAGAGGCGCTCCAGGACCAGGGCGACGCCGTCCTCGTCGTTGCCGGCGGTCACCTCGTCCGCGACGGCGAGCAGCTCCTCGTGGGCGCCGGCCATGGCCACGCCGTGCGCCGCCCAGCCGAACATCGGCACGTCGTTGGGCATGTCACCGAAGGCGATGGTGTCGGCGGAGCGCACGCCCAGGCGGCGGGCGGCGACGGCCAGGCCGGTGGCCTTGGACAGGCCCAGCGGCAGCAGCTCGACCACGCCGGCCCCGGCCATCACCACGCCGACCAGGTCGCCCGCGGCGCGCCGGGCGGCCTCGGCGAGGGAGTCGTCGGTCAGACCGGGGTGCTGGATGTAGAGCTTGGCGACCGGGGAGGCGAGCAGTTCGCCGCGCCCGACCCGGACGACCGGGAGGTCGGAGCCGATCAGCAGCTCGTAGCCGGGGCCGGCCAGCACCTGCCCGTCCAGGCCGTCCTGGTTGGAGGCGACGGCCAGCGGGCCGGTCTCGGCCTCGATCTTCTCGATCGCGAGGGCGGCGAGCCGGCGGTCCAGGGTGAGCGAGGTGAGCAGCCTGTGCGCGCCCGCGTCGTAGACCTGGGCGCCCTGGCCGCAGACCGCTATCCCGGTGTAGCCGATCTCGTCGAAGACCGGGCGGGCCCAGACGGCCGAGCGCCCGGTCACGATGATGTGCAGCGCGCCCGCGCCGGTGGCCGCGGCCAGGGCGGCACGGGTGCGCTCGGAGACGGTCTCCGCGCTGGTCAGCAGCGTTCCGTCGAGGTCGGTGGCGACCAGCCGGTAGGGCAGGTCGCCACCGATCGGGTGTGCGGTCGACGTCACTTGACCGGCTCTAGGACGGTCCGCCCGCCGAGGTAGGGCCGCAGCGCCTCGGGCACGACGACCGAGCCGTCGGCCTGCTGGTGGTTCTCGAGGATCGCCACGATGGTGCGCGGGACGGCGACCAGGGTGCCGTTCAGGGTGGCGAGCGGGCGGGTCTTGCCCTCCTCGCGCATCCGGATCGACAGGCGGCGGGCCTGGTACTCGGTGGTGTTGGAGGTCGAGGTGACCTCGCGGTACTTGCCCTGGGTGGGGATCCAGGCCTCGATGTCGAACTTGCGCGCGGCCGAGGAGCCGAGGTCACCGGAGGCGACGTCGATCACCCGGTAGGGCAGCTCCAGGGCGTTGAGGAAGTCCTTCTCCCACTGGAGCAGGCGGCGGTGCTCGTTCTCGGCGTCCTCGGGCGTGGTGAAGACGAACATCTCCACCTTCTCGAACTGGTGGACGCGGATGATGCCGCGGGTGTCCTTGCCGTAGGTGCCGGCCTCGCGGCGGAAGCAGGACGAGTAGCCGGCGTAGCGCAGCGGCAGCTTGTCGGCCTCGATGATCTCGTCCATGTGGTACGCCGCGAGCGGGACCTCGCTGGTGCCGACGAGGTACTTGTCCTCCTCGGGGAGGTGGTACACGTTCTCGGCGGCCTGGCCGAGGAAGCCGGTGCCGTCCATGGCGGCCGGGCGGACCAGGGCCGGGGTGATCATCGGGATGAAGCCGGCCGCGGTGGCCTGGGCGATCGCCATGTTGACCAGGGCGAGCTCCAGCAGCGCGCCGGGACCGGTCAGGTAGTAGGAGCGGGCACCGGCGACCTTGGCGCCGCGCTCGGTGTCGATCGCGCCCAGCAGCTGGCCGAGCTCGACGTGGTCGCGGGGCTCGAAGCCCTCGGCGGCGAAGTCGCGCGGGGTGCCGATCTCCTCCAGGGTGACGAAGTCCTCCTCGCCGCCGACCGGGGCGGCCGGGTCGATGAGGTTCGCCAGGGAGCGGAGCAGGCGGTCCGCCTCCTCCTTGGCCGCGCTCTGCTCGGCGTCCGCGGCCTTGACCTCGGCGGCCAGTTCCTTGGTGCGCTGCAGCAGGGCGGTCTTCTCCTCGCCCTTGGCCTGGGCGACCTGCTTGCCGAGCACCCGCTGCTCGTTGCGCAGTTCGTCGAAGCGGCTGCCCGAGGACCGGCGCCGCTCGTCGGCGGAGAGGAGGGCGTCGACCACGTCGACGTCCTCGCCACGGACGCGCTGCGAGGCGCGCACTCGGTCAGGGTCCTCACGGAGCAGGCGAAGGTCAATCACAGGGCCAAGCGTACCGGGCGGGCGTTCCTCCACCGGTACCGGTTTTCCCCTGGGGATAACTCACCGGATCCTGTGGATAACTCCGGTGGGGAATCCACCGGGCCCGGATCGGGCCCGGGTCCGGGGCGGGTTATCCACAGGCGCGGGGGCGGGGCTGTGGATGGCGGGGGAGGATCGGCCTCCGCTCGACGGAAGCAGGGAATTGAGGTTTCAAACCTCAATCAACCTTCTCGGGTGAGGGAATTGGACCACTCGCACGGGTGATTTGCAGGCAAGCGGGTGACTCTGGTCCGATTAGTCATCTCTGCGACGCAAACCGATGATCCGACCTGTTCTGCGCAATGGCTATACCGGTTTGTCGACTCGTCCCCAGCCCTGTGGATAACTTCAGGCTGTGGACAGCGTGTGGACAGCGGGGAGGCCTGTGGACAGCGGCCCCCGGAGCCGGACGTTCCTGTGGATGACGGTGCGGTCACCCGCCGCACTTGATCAGCCCGGTCGGTAACAGTCGAAAACGGTCGGAAAAGGCCGGAAAGACGGGAGGCGACGCTCAGATGTCCGCGCGTCCGTCGAGCGCCCGGGAGAGCCAGTCCGCCGCTGCCGCGAAATCCTCGTCCGAGGTCCCCGGCCGCCGGTGCTTGGACCCCTGCCGGTCGGCGCGCGGATAGGAGCCGAGGAACCGCACCTGCGGGCAGATCCGCCTGAGGCCCATCATCGCCTCGGCCACCCGCCGCTCCGACAGGTGCCCCTCGCAGTCGATCAGGAAGCAGTAGTTGCCCAGCCCCTCCCCGGTCGGCCGGGACTCGATCCGCATCAGGTTCACCCCGCGCACCGCGAACTCCTGCAGCAGCTCCAGCAGCGCACCCGGGTGGTCGTCCGGCAGCCAGACCACCATCGAGGTCTTGTCCGCCCCGGTCGGCGAGGAGACCCGCCCCGGCCGGCCGACCAGCACGAAGCGGGTGGTCGCGCCGTGGGAGTCCGCGATCTCCTTGACCAGCGGGTCCAGCCCGTAGATCGGCGCCGCGAACTCGCCCGCGAAAGCCCCGTCGTACCGGCCCTCGGCGACCAGCCGGGCGCCGTCCGCGTTCGAGGCGGCCGACTCCCAGGTGGCGTCCGGCAGGTTGGCCGCCAGCCACTTGCGCACCTGCGGCTGGGCCACCGGGTGGCTGGTCACCGTCTTCACCCCGGACAGCTCGGTGCCCGGCCGCACCAGCAGCGCGAAGGTGATCGGCAGCAGCACCTCGCGGTAGATCATCAGCGGCGCGCCGGCGGCCAGTTCGTCGTTGGTCGCGGTGACCGCGCCCTCGACCGAGTTCTCGATCGGCACGAACGCCCCGGCGGCCTCCCCGCCGCGCACCGCGTCCAACGCCAGCGCCACCGAGGACAGCGGCACCAGCTCCCGGGTCGCCGCCTCGGGCAGCGTGTGCAGCGCCGCCTCGGTGAAGGTGCCGGCCGGGCCGAGATAGGTGTAGCGGGTGGCCGACATGACGCCTCCGTTGCGGATGGTGTGGTGCATGGGCGGGGTGGTGCCGAAGCAGTCACCATAACGATTCCGCGCTCCCGGCAGGAAAGCGTTCCGATGGCCGGGACCGCGGTTGCCGATCACCCCTCCAGCAGCTGCTGGCCGAGGTAGCCTCCGGCCGGCACCCCCGGCGGGACGGCGTACAGCCCGCTCGCCTCGTGCCGCAGGAAGCGGGACAGCCCGTCCCCCCGCGAAAGCTTGCGCTGCACCGGGGTGAAGCCCTTGCGCGGGTCGGCCTGGAAGGCGAGGAAGAGCAGCCCGGCGTCCGGAGAGCCGTCCGGCAGCGCCCCGTCGTGGTACGAGAAGCCGCGCCGCAGCATTGCCGCCCCGCCGTTGCCCGCCGGGGCCGCGACCCGGATGTGGGCGTCGGAGGGGATCGCCGGTCCGCCGTCCGGGCCCTGGGCGGAGAGGTCCACCGCGGTGCCCTCGCCCGACCCGGCCGGTGCGCTCAGCGGCGAACCGTCGGACTTGCGCCGCCCGATCACCCGCTCCTGGCGCTCCACCGGCAGCTCCTCCCAGTGGTCCAGCAGCATCCGGATCCGCCGGAACACCAGGTACGAGCCCCCGGCCAGCCAGGCCGGCTGGTCCCCGCCGGCGGTGCAGAACACCTTGGCGGCGAAGCCGTCCTCGCCCGGCCTGGGGTTGTTGGTGCCGTCGATCTGGCCCATCAGGTTGCGCCCGGTCATCGGCCGTGCGGTCGCGCCCGGGGTCCGGGCGAAGCCGGCCGACTGCCAGCGCAGCGCCGCCGTGCCGGTGGCCAGCTTCTGCAGCGTCCGCAGGGCGTGCACCGCCACCAGTGCGTCGTCGGCGCCGATCTGGACGAACAGGTCGCCCCCGCCGCGGGCCGGGTCGAGCGCGTCGCCGGGGAAGGCGGGCAGCGGTTCGAGGGCCGCCGGGCGGCGGTCGGCCAGCCCGGCCCGGTCGAACAGCGCGGCGCCGAAGCCGAGGGTGACGGTGAGCGAGCAGGGCCCGGCGTCCAGCGCGACCTGGTTGTCGAACTCCTGGGTCGGCTCCCCGGCGGTCAGCCGGTCGACGGCCCTGGTCCAGCGCTGCAGCAGGGTGCGCAGCCCGTCCCGGCCGGCGCCGTCGTCGGCCAGGTCGAAGGCGGCCAGCCGGACGCCGGCCTGCTGGGGTTCGAGGATCCCCGCCTGGTGCTCGCCGCGGAACGGCACCCGGCCGGTGCCCAGCGCACCGCCGCCCGCCGCGACGCCGTTCGCCGCTGTGTCGCCGTCCGGGCGGTCGTAGGCGACCGCCCCGGCCACCCCGGCCCCGGCGCCGACCAGCAGTCCGGCGCCGGCCGTGCCGAGCAGCGCCCGGCGGGTGAAGCCCGCCGGGCTCTTCTCCGTGTCGCGCACCGTGTCGTCCACCGAGTCGTCAACCGCATCGTCCACCAAGTCGTCCACCGCGCTCACCCGATCTTGAACTGCTGGGTCGGGGTGGTCTGGTCGATGTCGGAGGAGCGGATCTGCACCGAGACCACCCAGGTGCCGGCCAGCGGCAGCTGCGCGGTGCCGCTCCAGCGGCCGGTGCCCGCCGGGGTGAGCGCGACCGGCAGCGGGCCGAGGTCGCGGTCCGGCAGGGTGAAGGCGAGCTGCACCTCGGGGACGTCCACCGGCTTGCCGTTCGTGCCGTCCAGCGCGAGCTTGACCTCGTTCGGGCCGGTCCCGGCCGGGTCGAGGGTGACGGTCGCGGTGCCCTTGGCGTTCGGCGTCCGGCCCTTGGTGTCGTACGGCAGCTTGAGCTCCACCGTGCGGCCCGGCTGGGTCTGCGGGGCGGCGGGGGCGGTGCTCCCCGCGCCCGCCGTGGTCCCGGCCGCCTTGATCTCGCCCGCCACCCGTCCGGGCGGGGAGTTGGTGAGCATCGTGGTCACCACCAGCACCGCCACCGCGACCAGCGCCTCGACGAGCACCGAGCGGCGCAGCCCGGCCCGGGTCGGGGTCAGCCCGCGCTCGCGCCCCGCGCTCGCCGTGGCCGCCCGCTGACGGTCCAGCTGCGCCTGCCGCACCGGGTCCTCGCTGCGCGCCGCGGCGCCGACCGGCTCGGGCACCTCGGCGCGCTCGACCTCGGCGGCCTCGGCCGGGGCCGAGCGCAGCCGGGCCAGCCAGCTGCGGGAGATCCAGGCGACGCCCAGCATCACGACCACGCAGCCGCTCTTCACCAGCAGCAGCTTCCCGTACTCGGTGCCGGTCAACGCGCCCCAGCTGCCCAGGCCCCGCCAGGACTGGTAGATCCCGGTGGCGGCCAGTACGGCCACCGAGCCGAAGGCGATCTTGGAGAAGCGGTCCACCACTTCGGCGCCGACGCCCTCGCGCAGCGCGACCAGCAGCGAGGCCAGGCCGCCCAGCCAGAGCGCCATCGCGATCAGGTGCAGGATGCCGAGCGGCAGGGCCAGCCAGACCTGGATGCCCACCGAGGCGTGGTCGGCGCCGACCCAGGTCGCGGAGAGCGCCACCGCCAGCACCAGCCAGGCCACGCCCAGGCCGAGCCGGGCCTCGCGCTGCGGCCGCTCGGCGGCCCGCTGCTCCATCGCCCGCAGCTCGGCGACCTCGGCGTCGGCGTCCTCGTCCTCCGCGGGGGCTGCGGCGGCTGGGGTGGCCGGCTTCGGCGGCTGCCCCAGCTGGCCGACCAGCAGCGACAGGAAGATCCCGGCCGCGGCGAGCAGCAGCAGCCGGGCGGCCAGCGCGGTGCCGATCCGCTCGTCCAGGGTGGTGCGCACCAGCGACAGGTCGAGGGCCTGCCCGACGCCCGTGCCGCGCTCGTACGGGCCGCGCAGCATCAGCACCGCGACGGTCGAGGCCAGCAGCGCCGTCCAGCCGGTCATCAGCAGCCGCTGCACCGGCCGCCGGGTGGCGCCGGCCGGCCAGCAGACCAGCACGAAGGCGGCGACCCCGGCGAGCAGCGCGAAGGCCGCGTAGGCGACGGTGCGTCCGGTCCCGTACAGGGCGGCGACCAGGCCGTCCGCCTCGGCGCCCTGCAGCGCGGTGGTGGAAACCGAGGTGTCCGAGGGCGCGCCGATGGAGAAGGTGAAGGCCCCGCCGACGGGGTGCGAGTCCTCCGAGACGGCCCGCCAGGCGACGGTGTAGGTGCCGTTGGCGAGCCCGCTGTTCAGGCCGACCCGGGCGGTGTCGCCCTTGCCGTCGGCGTGCGCCGGGTTGCCGGTGTCCACGGGCTTGCCGGCCGGGTCGAGCACCCGGACGGAGTCGCCGGACAGCGAGACCGTCTCGCTGAAGGTCAGGGTGACCGCCTGCGGAGCGGTGGCGACCACCGAGTTCTGCGCCGGGTCGGTGGAGTCCAGGGTGGCGTGCGCGGAGGCCGGGCCCGCGCCGGCGAGCATCAGTGCGAGCAGCGCACCGAGCATGCCGATGAGCCCGGCAGCGCGGCGGCGCCGGGCGGTCCGGGGGTGGGCGGTCCCTGGACGGGCGGTCCGGGGGTGGGCGGCCTTCTCCATGCTGGGCGGGTCCCCTAACTCTGGCCTGGACGGTAGGTGAGCTCCTTGACCGGCACCTTGACGGAGATGGTGCCGGACTTGGCGAAGGTCAGGTCGAGCTCCAGCTCGTCGCCCAGGGCGGGGGCCTTCTGCCAATCCATGATCATCAGGTGGGTGCCGCCGCGGGCGAGCTGCAGCGCGCCGTGCGCGGGCACGTCCAGGCTGCTCACCTGCTCCATGGTGGACGCGGTCGAGCGGTGGATGGTGACCGACCCGGCGGCCGGGCTGGACACCTTGACCAGCTGGTCCGGCCCGCCGTCGTTGCGCACGGTCAGGTAGCCGGCGCCCATCCCGCCGGCCGGCGGCAGCGGGATGTAGGAGTCGGCCACGCTCAGCTTCGCCGGAGCGGTGTCGGCGGCCGCGGTGCCGTCCTGGCCACCGGTCCCGCAGGCGGCGAGTATCGCCCCGCCGCCGAGGACCGCCGCCAGCACCGCGCCGGCCAGGGCCGAGCGGCGGAACCGGCGGTCGGCCGTCCCTCTCCTGTCGGTGAGCCCGCTGCGCTCACTCATGCCGCCACGCCCTTGGCGAGCAGCGGCAGGTCGTGCTCGTAGGTCTTCTCCTCGGTACCGCTCATGTAGAGCACATGGGCCTTGTCGTCCGAGGGGAGGAAGGCCAGCACCTGTGCGCCGTGGGTCGAGGTGACGGTGCCGTCCGCGTTGACCACCGGGTCCTCGATCATGATGCCGAGCGACCTGGCGGCGGTCTTCACCTTCGACAGGTCACCGGTGAGGCCTATGAAGTCGGTGCCCATCGAGTCCAGCCAGGTGCGCAGCACCTTGGGGGTGTCGCGCTGCGGATCGGTGGAGACGAAGACGACGTTGATCTTCTTGCGGTCCTCCGGGGACAGCGCCTTCATCGCGACGCCGATGTCGCCCATGGTGGTCGGGCAGACGTCCGGGCAGCTGGTGTAGCCGAAGAACAGCAGGGTGGCCTTGCCGTTGGTCTGCTGCCGCAGGTCGTACGGCTGGCCGGAGGTGTCGGTCAGCTGGAGGTCGGGCTTCTCGAAGTTCTTGGCCAGCTTGGTGCCCTGGTACGGGCTGTCGTCCTTCTGCTGGGTGACCTTCGCGGCGGTCGAGCCGCCGCCGGAGGAGCCGCAGGCGGAGAGGGTGAGCGCGGCGGCCAGGGCGAGGGCGGCCGCGCCGGCCAGGCGGGTGGTGCGGGCGGTACGGGTGGTGCGGGGCATGGTGGATCCGATCGGGCGCGGTGGGACCACCGGCGGGGCCGTACCGGTCAACGGGTACGGGCACGGCCCCGCCGGGGCGGGGGTCAGGAGGCGGAGCCGCCGTTCCGGCGGCGCAGGCCGAGCACACCGACGGCGGTGCCGATCACGCCGACCACGATGCCGACCACGCCGAGGGTGCGGGCGGTGCCGTCGCCGGACTTGGCGTCGCCGCTGGAGGCGGCCTGGTCCGAGCTGTCCGCGTGGGCGCCGGCCGCCGGGGAGGCGGAGGCGGTGACGCCGTGGCCGTCACCGGAGGCGGCCTTGGTGAGCTTCAGGGTCGGCGCCGGGTGGGCCGGCTCGGGCTGACCGGCCTGGGCCTCGTCGATCCAGCGGACGACGTCTCCGTTGTCGTAGGTCTGCAGGGCCTTGAAGACCATGCTGTCGGCGTCGGCCGGCAGCGGGCCGAGCGACAGCTTGAACTCCCCGAACTGACCGGGGGCGATCTTGGTGTTCGCGTCGGCGGTCCAGGTGATCTTGGAGACGGCCTCGTTGACGTCGCTCCCGTGCACCTTGATCGGCTTGTCGAGCTTGGACTTCTCGACGGTCGCGGTCCAGCCCGGCATCGGCATGGTGCGGACCGAGGCCAGCGGGTGGTCCAGCGGCAGGCTGACCTCCAGCTTCACCGTGCTCGCCGTGTCGCTCTCGTCCGGCACCTGGAAGTTGACCGTCGCGTAGCCGCCCTGGGCGGCCGAGCCCGGGTTGACGGTGACGTGCGCGAAGGCCGGACCTGCCAGCGCCACCACGGAGGCGGCGGCGGTCAGGGCGACGGCGGCGGTACGGCGGACGGGAAGGGAACGCATGATGGGGGTCTCCGATCGGAGCTCGGCGGCCGGCCGGACCGGGCGACGGGGAACCGTGCCTCGGCGGCGCCGCACGTTGCGGACGTGTGAGGGCAGAGCCGGGGGCCGCCGTCGTCGCCGTGGGCGGACGGGAACGGCCCGGACACCGCGCACCTCACCGGCTCGACCGCCACCGCTCAACGGGTACGGCGGAACACCGGATCAGTACGCGAAGGCCCCGCACGGCGGACCGCGCCGCACCACGCTGTGCCGCAGCACCGCGCTCGCGGGCAGCCGGTCCTCGCCGCCACCCGCACCGAACCGGCGGGCCGGACCGGCCACGCCGAACAGACCGCGCAGCAGCGCGGCCACCAGCACCAGAGCCGACCGCAACGGCGCCGCCCAGTGCTCCCGGGCCGCGGAAGCGGCCACCCGCACCAGCCGCCACAGCGCCGCCTCGCCGCGCCGCAGCCACCAGCCCGCCACCAGCGCGGCGGCCAGGTGCCCGGCCAGCATCGACGGCGTCATCCCCAGCACGCCGCCCTGCCACCCCGGTACGGCGGCGTACGCGTGCGGATCCAGGCCCGCCGAGGAGACCAGCTGCTCCGGGGAGGCGCCGGCGGGCAGGCCGATCAGCGTGCCCGGGCGGGCCTCGTTGCAGATCAGCCGACCGGCCGCCTGCGGCACCGACATCGAGCCGTGGTGCATGCCGGAGCCGCCGAAGCCGTGGAAGAGGCAGTGCAGTCCGAGCTGCCCCGCGCCGAGCGCCCCGGCGATGGCCGCCAGCGAACGCTCCCGCCCGCCGCACGCCACCGCGAGCACCAGTACCGCGGCGAAACCCGTCGCCAACGCGGTCGGCGGCACGTTCCCGCCACCGGCCAGGGCGTGCCCGGCCGCCGCTATCAGCGTGCAGACCAGCGCGAACGGGACCGCCCGGGCAAGCCGCAGGTCCCAGGCGGCACCCACCGGCCGAGCCGGTGCAGGGGTGCCCCGGAACGGGGCGACGGGGAGGGCAGTCATGGCCGGGACATCATCTCATCGCGTACACCGCCGACACGGGCAGGGTGGGAAATCCCTATGAATGCCCCGTTCGGCAGCGGCGTGCACCCCACCCAGTGCGCCCTTCGGCACAGACCCCGTCGCCAGTCCATCCGCCGAACGGGCGGTAGCCGCCCCCGGGCACGGTTCGCCGCCGATTCGCCCGGAGATACCTAGTTGTATGTGGAGCCGCAGCCAGGAGGGACCTCCCGTGGACATCTGGTGGACTCTGCACCTCAAGCGCGACCCGGCCAGCGTCCCGCTGGCCCGGCGCATCCTGCTCGGTGCCATGGCGACCGCGGGCGTCGACCCGCAGATCGCGGACGACCTCGGCGTCGCCCTCACCGAGGCCTGCGCCAACGCCGTCGAACACGGCGCCACCGGCCGACCCGACGACGGCTTCCAGGTCACCGCCTCGATCAACGGCGACCGGCTGCGGATCGAGGTCACCGACTCCGGCCCCGGCCTGCCCGCCGCCGCTGCCCCGGCCGCCGCCCGCCGCCCCGCCACCCCCGCCCCGGCCGGCCACGCGCCCCGCCGCCACCGCCGCGGCCGCGCCACCGTCCCGGCTCTCCGAGGCCTCACTGCCCACCGGCCCCGCCGCGACGGCCACCCGTACGACACCCACGTCCTCCCCTGTCGACCCGCGGCCCCCACTCTCCGCCCGGTCGACCTCGACACCCTCCCCGACCTCACCGCCGAATCCGGCCGCGGCCTCTTCCTCATCCACGCCCTCACCGACCACGTCCAGCTCCGCAACCACCCGCTCCGCGGGGCGATCGTGAGCTTCGACAAGATCCTGAAGTGGCGGGACGACGCGCTCCTGCGGGCGGCTTCGTAGGGGTGGGTGTGGGTGCCGCGCGTCGGCGGGTTGCCGGATCCCCGGCCTCATCGATCACGTCCGGGGCTGTGCTGTCTCCGGGGCCGTCGGTGCTCACACGGGGTGGGTCGTCGCGGCACCGGCAGTCGGTCGCGGCGGGGGCGGGGTCAGTCGGTGGCGGGACGGCGGCGGGTGAGGACGAGGAGGGCGGTGCCGAGGAGGAGGGCGGTGGTGCCGGCGATGGCGAGGGGGCGGGTGGCGGTGCCGGCGCCGGTGTCGGCGAGGTGGGTGGGGTCCGGGGTGTGGTTGGCGGGGGTGAGCGGGGCGGTGTAGCTGGCGGTGAGCTGGGGGCAGGTGTACTTCTTCGCCGGGGCGGAGCCGCTCGGGAGGACCTCGGACCTGGCGGTGAAGGTGAGGCGGTGGTCGCCCTGTGCCGCTCCGGCGGCGAGCCGCACCCGGAGGGTGAGCCGCTGGCCCTGGGGGAGCTGGTAGCTGCCGGTGTTGAGCGGGCTGCCGGCGACGGTGAGGGACTTCCAGGCGCCGGACCCCGCGCGCAGTTCGACGGGGAGGCTGCCACCGTCCGCGAGCGCGACGGTGGTGGCGAGCTGCTTGGCCGTCGCGGTGCCCGGGTTGGTGAAGGTGACGGCGAGTTCGCCCGCGGCGTCGCTGCTGCTGGTGACCGGTATCGGGTCGGCGGTCGTGCCCTCCGGGCAGTCGCCGGTGGCGGAGGAGGAAGGGGTGGGGGTGGCGTCGGCGGCGAGTGCGGGGGCCGTGGCGAGGGCGACCGGACCGGTGGTGAGCACGAGCAGGGCGCAGGCGGCGGGAAGGCGGGCGGGACGCATCGGTGGGCTCCAGCGGTGGGGTCGGGGTTCGCTCTCCGGGGGAAGACCACCGAGGGGCCCGAACGGTTGTCCGCGCCCCTCGGTTCATCTGGCGGGGGGTCAGCCGTGCGCACCCGCCTTGCGGCGGCGCAGGACGAACAGGGTGCCGGCGCCGGCGGCCAGTACGGCCGCGCCGCCGAGGGCGATCGGCAGGGTGTTGGAGGAGGCGCCGGTGTGCGCCAGCTCCGGACCGGCCGAGGCGGACGCCGAGGCCGTGGCGGCGGGCGCGGGCGCGGGGGCGGCGGTGGTGGTGGCCGGGGCGGAGGGCGAGGGCGTACCGGTGGTGACCGGGGTGCCGTCGACGACCTTGAACGGCGCAGCGATGCGGTAGTTGCCGCTGAATCCGCTGCAGCTGCCTTCCGGGCCCTGTCGCACGCCCGGAACGTCCTTGCTGAGGAAGGACTCGGAGGCGCCGTCGAGCTGGGCGAAGTAGTCGGTGCTCACCGCCTTGCCGGTGGCGGCCAGGCGCACCTGGAGGGTGAGCTTCTCGCCCTTGGCGAGCTTGAACGTGCCGAGGTCGGCACGGATGTAGCTCATGTTGTTCTCGATGGCGTCCTGGGCGACGGGCTTCCAGTCGGCGCCGGGGAGCTTCACCTGGACGGTGAAGGCGTCCTTGCCCCAGACGGGCTGGTTGGGCGCGCCTTCTTCGCCGATGTTGGTGACGAAGAAGTGGGTGCTGAACTTCTTGAAGTCGACCGGGGCGTCGTTCTCGAAGGTCACGGTCGCCTCCTGTGCGGCGCCGCCCCTGGTCAGGGTGACGCCGGACAGGCCGCTGCCGGTGGCCTTGAGGTTCTCCAGGTGGTACCCGCCCGGGCAGGGCCCGCTGGGGGAGGGCATCGGCGGGGTCGGCACGTGGGTCGGCACGGTGGTGGGGCCACCGGTGGGGGTGCTCGGGGCCGCGGTGGCGGACGGGGTCGCGGGGACCCCGACGGCGCCGGCGGTGGCGGCGCCGGCGGTGGCGCCGAAGGTGAGGGCGACCAGGGCTGCACTGGCCAGGAGGCGGGAAGAGCGCACGATCGGTGCTCCAGCTACGAAGGAAGGTTGTGTGGGCGACGCGGGCCCGGGCGCGGGGCGCAGGGCGGGCCGCGATCGCGCACCCTATCGAGCCGTGGCGGCCGGATTCCGCCGGGGCGGAGCGGTTCGACCGGCGCCGGGGCGCGCCTTGTGTCGTTGGTGTACGGGGGGTTCCGTGCCCGGTCTCCGGCAGGGCCGCGGGTACGCGGGCGCCCCGGTTGCCCGGGGGGCCGGGTGGTCGGACGATGGGGGGCATGATGCACCAGATGCGAGCCGAGTACGGGTCCGGTGGGGAGGCCGGCGGGGTGCGGTTGTGGCACATGGTCCGGGGGGCGCAGAGCGTGGCGATGTGCGGCCGGGAGCTCGATCCGGGGGCGCGGGTGCGGGAGGCGGTGGACTGGGGGAAGACCCCGGAGCTGTGCTGCCACACCTGTGGGGCGTACTTCCTGCGCGAGACGCCGTACCTGTCGGCCGAGCACCAGTGAGCGGCCGGGCGCTACGGTGCTCGGTATGGACGAACCCCTGGTGCGGCCGCGGTCGTTGACCCGCGAGGCCGCCGGACTGCGGGTCGGTGTGCCCGGGCTGCCCGAGCACGTCGAGCGCTTCTGCGCGCTGGTCGATCGGGTGGATCCGCTGCTGCGCGCCTTCGTGGCGGAGCCCGGGCGGCATGACCGACTGCAGGCGCGGGCGCGGGAGTTGGCCGCGCGGTACCCGGAGTCGGCCGGGCGGCCGCCGCTGTACGGGGTTGCGGTCGGGGTCAAGGACATCGTGCACGTGGACGGGCTGCCCACGCACGGCGGCTCCGCCCTGCCGCCGGGCGTGCTGGCGGGTCCGCAGGCCGTGGTGGTGGACCGGCTGCTGGCGGCGGGGGCGATGGTCGCGGGCAAGACGGTGACCGCCGAGTTCGCCGCGAGCGCCCCGGGCCCGACCCGCAATCCGCACCATCCGGGGCACACCCCGGGCGGTTCCAGCAGCGGGTCGGCGGCGGCGGTCGCGGCCGGACTGGTGCCCCTGGCGATCGGCACCCAGACGGTCGGTTCGGTGATCCGCCCGGCCGCGTACTGCGGGGTGGTGGGCTTCCGGCCCACGCACGGTCGGATCCCGTTCGCGGGGGTGATCCCGAACGCGCCGAGCTTCGACACCCTGGGCCTGTTCACCGCGGACCTGGCGGGCGCGGCGCTGGCGGCCCCGCTGCTGTGCGACGGGTGGCGGGTGGTGGAGCCCGGCCCGGAGCCCGTGCTGGGGGTGCCGGACGGGCCGTACCTGGAGCGGGCCGAACCGGCCGCGCTGCGCGCCTTCGAGGAGCAGGTGGCGCGGTTCGAACGGGCCGGACTGGCGGTGCGCAGGGTGCCGCTGTTCCCCGACTTCGCCGAGGTCACCCGGCAGTTGCAGATCGTCAACCGGTTCGAGCTGGCCCGCAGCCACGCCGACTGGTTCGCCCGGTTCGGCGGCCTGTACCGGCCGGAGACGGCGGCGAGCATCCGGGTGGGCCAGGGCGTCGCGGCGGAGGACCGCGAGGCCGCGCTGGGGTTCCGGGAGCGGTTGCGCGAGCGGGTGGCCGGAGCGGCCGCGGCGGCCGGGGTGGACCTGTGGCTGGCCCCGTCCGCGCCGGGCGGGGCGCCGGAGGGGCTGCACAGCACCGGGGACGCGGTGATGTCGCTGCCGTGGAGCTGTCTCGGCCTGCCCGCGCTGAGCCTGCCCGCCGGGCGGACCCCGGACGGGCTGCCGCTCGGTCTCCAGGTGGTCGGCGCGGCGGGGGAGGACGAACGGCTGCTGGCCCGGGCCGCCCTGCTGGAAGGGCTGTTGGGCTAGGACCTGTCTTCGAACTCGCGTCTGCGGCCCGCCGTCCGGGCGGACGACGGGAGTTCGAGGACAGGCCCTGGGTCCGCCCGGGGGTCAGGCGAGCGCCGGGTCGGCCGGGTCGGTGGCCTCGGCGCGCAGCAGGCGGAGCAGGAGGCGGCCGGCCCGTTCGTAGGGGACGTCCTCCTCGTGCAGCACGGCCTGTGAGTTGGCCGTCTCCAGGACCGCGATCAGTGCGAAGGCGAGGTCGCCGAGGTCGGTGTCGGGGCACAGGGCGCCGGCCGTGCGGGCGTCGGTGAGGGCTTCGACGATCGTTCCGTGCCACTCCCGGGCGCAGCCGGCCAGGGCGTCCCGGACGGCGCCGGGCCGGGCGTCGAACTCGGCGGTGACCTCGTAGAAGAAGCAGCCGCCGGGGAAGACCCGGGCCCGTGAGTAGGCGAGCCAGTTCTCGCAGAGCGCGCGGGCCCTGGCGAGGCCGGGCAGGGCGTCGGCGACCGGGGCGACGACGGCGTCGGCGAAGATCCGGCGGGCGGCGCGGACGGTGGCGAGCTGCAGCTCCTCCTTGGAGCCGAAGCCGGCGAAGACGCCGCTCTTGCTGAGTCCGAGGTCGGTGGCGAGGCGGCCGATGGACAGCGCGTCCAGGCCTTCGACGGAGGCGATCGCGACGGCGCGGCGCAGGACGGCCCGGCGGGTCTCCTCGCCGCGCAGGACCCGTCCGTCGGTGGTCGGTCCGGCCATCGTGCGCCCTCGTTCCTCGCCTTGGTGGATGTCGCGGTGGGTGCGGCCCAGGGTAGTGCCCGGGCCACCCGAGAGTCCTAAAACTGCACGAACGGTCGTGCTAATATCTCGCCCCGAGCAAGGCAAGGCCAGGGAGCGCAGAGAGCAGGGAGACCCGATGGACCCGGCCCAGGCACTGATCCGCACCACCCTCAACCCCACCGCCCGGATCGCCCCCGGCCTGGCCGGGCGGGCGGCCTTCGAGCTGTTCCGGCGCCCGCTGCGGCGCAGCCGGGTCCGCCCCGCCGAGCGGGAGGTCCACCGACGGGCGGCCCTCGAGCGGCTGACCGTGCACGGCAAGTCCGTCGCCGGCTACCGCTGGGGCAGCGGCGAGCGGCCGGTGCTGCTGCTGCACGGCTGGCGTTCCCGGGCCTCCCGCTTCGCGCCCTTCGTCCCCCGGCTGCGCGCCCTCGGCCTCAGCGCCGTGGCCTTCGACGCGCCGGGCCACGGCGACTCCGGCGGCCGCAGCACCAGCGTGCTGGAGTACCGCGAACTCGTGCTCCGGCTCCAGGACCGGTACGGGCCGTTCGAGGCCGTGATCGCGCACTCGCTGGGCGTCTGCGCGGCCTTCGGCGCACTGGGCGACGGGCTGCGGGCGGGCCGCTTGGCGGCCGTCTCCGGGGTGTCCGAGGTCGGCTTCTTCCCGGCCGCCTTCTGCGCCGGGCTCGGCCTCGACGCCGCCGTCGAGCGGGCGCTGCGGGGCCGGATCGAGCAGGACCTGTTCGCCGGGGACGCCGGGGCCTGGGACCGCTACGACGCGGCGGGTCGGGCCGGTGCGGTCGGGCTGCCGATCCTGGTGCTGCACGACGAGGGCGACGACGTGGTGCCGCTGGGGCAGGCGCACCGGCTGAAGCGGGCGTACGGGGAGCAGCTGGACCTGGTGGTCACTCGCGGGCTCGGCCACCGGAGGATCATCGGGGAACCGACCGTCGTTGATCAGGTGATCGGGTTCATTTCCGCGGGACTGGGGGTCACTGCCGCATGAAGCTCGTCGAACTGCACGCACGGGCGATGGAACTGGCCGTCGAGGTGGTGGACGACGTCCGGCCGGACCGGCTGGACCGGCCCACCCCGTGCGCGGGGTGGACGCTGCGCCGACTGCTGGAGCACTGCGTCGGCCAGCACCGGGGCTTCGCCGCGGCCGCCCGCGGCGCCGGGCCGGACCTCGCGCTGTTCGCGGACGCCACGCTCGGGGCGGACCCGGCGGAGGACTTCCGCCGCACCGGCGCCGACCTCGTCGCCGCGTTCCGGGAGGCGGCCGTCACCGACCGGGCGCTCTGGCTGCCCGAGATCCGCGACGGCGGGCCCTTTCCGCTCGCCCAGGCGGTCGGCTTCCACCTGGTGGACACCCTGGTGCACGGCTGGGACGTCGCCGCCGCGCTCGGCGCCGCGGACCGGCTGGTCGCGGCGGTGGACGGCGACGACGCCCTGGTCACCGCGCTGCTGGCGGTGAGCGAGGCCGTCCCGAACACGCCGGAGGCGCGGGCGCCCGGCCGGGCCTTCCGCCCGGGCCTCGAACCCGGCGGCGGTGCCGGCCGGTTCGACCGCGCCCTGGCGCTGCTCGGCCGCGATCCGGCCTGGAAGGCCAGGCCCTAACGGTCGCGCCGCTCGTCCGGGAAGCGCGGTCCGCCGATCAGATAGAACAGCGCGGCGGTCGGAAAGCCGAGCGAGGCGGCCAGCAACACGATGAACTGCCAGAACATCGTCATCATCCGCTCCTCGTCAGTCCCGGGCCGTTCGGACACCCGAAGGTGCGCCCAAACCCGACCGGCCCCGATTGGCCGAATCGGCCAGTCGCTATCCGACGGTATGGCCGAATCACCGCCGCTGCCACCGCACACCGCGCCCCGGCCCCCGCCGCACCGGCGCACGGGTCTGGGCGCGGGCTGGGACGGGCGGCCACACTGTCGGGATGCAGCTACAGCTCGCAGGGGAAGCACGGCGGCCGGACCGTGAGAGCGAGGACTTCGCGGCGGCCTCGCCGGAGGCGCTGGTCCTGCTGGACGGCGCCAGCTCGCCGGCCGGCCTGGAGTCCGGATGCCGGCACGGAACGGCCTGGTACGTCCGGCGTCTGGGCGTGCACCTGCTCGCCCGGCTCACCGACCGGGCGGACCGCTCGATCGCCGAGTGCCTGGCCGACGCCATCGTGGAGACGGCGGCGCTGCACGGCGGCCGCTGCGACCTCGGCCACGCCAACACGCCCGCGGCGATGGTGGTCGCCGCCCGGCGGCACGGGGATTCGCTGGAGTACCTGGTGCTCGGCGACTCGCTGCTGGTGCTGGAGTTCAAGGACGGCCCGCCCAAGGTGATCGGCGACAACCAGCGCTTCCCCGGCGGGGAGGGGTTGCGCCGCCAGGTCTGGGCGACCGTCCCCGGCTCGGCCGAGCGGGCCGCGCTGCACCTGGAGTACGCGCTGGCGGTGCGCGCCGCCCGCAACCGGGGCACCGGTCCGTGGATCGCCGCCGCCAGCCCGCGGGCGGCCGAGCACGCTGAGACGGGCTTCGTACCGCTGGACCGGCTGCACGCGCTGGCCGCCCTCACCGACGGCGCCTCGCGCTACACCGAGCGCTTCGGGCTGGGCAGTTGGGGCGACGTGCTGCGGCTGCTCGCCGAGTCCGGCCCGGGCGAGCTCATCGCCCGGGTCCGCGAGGTGGAGCGGGCGGACGCCACCTGCGAACGCTGGCCGCGCGGCAAGACCCACGACGACGCCTCCGCCGTCTACGCGTTGCTGTAGGCGACGGAGGCGACGGCCGGCCGCAGGGCCGTGGGATCAGCGCTTCTGGCCCCGGACGAAGCTGGACGGGATCCCGACGGGCCCGGATCCGTTGTCAACGCCTGTGCGCCAGGGGAGAGATGGGGATCCGGTCGACTTGCGGTACGACGTGTGCGAAAGGGCCCGGACCGTACGGTCCGGGCCCTTCGTGACGGGAGCGGTCAGCGGGCGTCGGCGGGGATGGTGCCGAGGCGGCCGGCCTGGAAGTCCTCCATGGCCTGCTGGAGTTCGCGGTGGCTGTTCATCACGAACGGGCCGTAGTGGGCGACGGGTTCGCGGATCGGGAGGCCGCCGAGGAGGACGACCTCGAAGTTGTTGTCACGGGAGTCCTGCTTCTCGTCGGCGCGCAGGGTGATCGAGTCGCCGTCCCCGAAGACGACGGCCTGGCCCCGGTGGAAGGGGCGGTGCTCGGTGCCGGCCGAGCCGTTGCCGGCGAGGCCGTAGGCGAGGGCGTTGAAGTCGGCGCGCCAGGGCAGGGTGATCTGGGCACCGGGGCTGATCGAGGCGTGGATCATGGTGATCGGGGTGAAGGTGGTGCCCGGGCCCTGGTGGCCGTCCAGCTCACCAGCGATGACGCGCAGGAGCGCGCCGCCGTCCTCGGAGCTGAGCAGCTTGACGCTGCCTCCGCGGATGTCCTGGTACTTCGGGGCGATCATCTTGTCCGAGGCGGGCAGGTTGACCCACAGCTGGAGGCCGTGGAAGAGGCCGCCGGACCTCACCAGCGACTCCGGCGGGGTCTCGATGTGCAGCAGGCCCGAGCCGGCCGTCATCCACTGGGTGTCGCCGTCGGTGATGGTGCCGCCACCGCCGTGCGAGTCCCGGTGGATGAACGTTCCGTCGATGATGTAGGTGACCGTCTCGAAGCCGCGGTGCGGGTGCCAGGGGGTTCCCTTCGGCTCACCGGCCGCATAGTCCACCTCGCCCATCTGGTCCATCATGATGAACGGGTCGAGGTACTTCTGGTTGATCTTGGCGAAGGCGCGGCGGACGGGGAAGCCCTCGCCCTCGTAGCCCTCGGGGGCGGTGGCGACGGTCAGTACCGGCCGGGCGTTCGCGACGGCCTGGTCCGGCGTGGTCACGCGCGGAAGGGTCAGCGGGTTGTCGACGGTCACGGCGGGCATGTCGGCCTCCTTCGAGGGGGGTTCTCTGGCCTACGTCCACCAGATTAGTTCAATCATCAACAACAGGCAAGTTGAAAATTGAACTATGAGGGCATGGAGGAGCGCGGCTCCTCCCGCCGGGGTGGCTATCCGTACATCCGGCGCATGGTGAAGTCGACCATCTGCTCGACCGCCTTGGCGTCGAACACCATCCGGTGCTCGCCCTCCATGTCCAGGGCGAAGCCGTAGCCGGTGGGCAGCAGGTCCAGCACCTCGGCCCCGGTCACGGTGAAGTGCTTGGAGTCCTTGCCGGCGTAGCGGCGCAGCTCCTTGAGCGAGCTGAACATCGGGATCACCGGCGTCGGGGTGTTGTGCAGTGCCAGGAAGCCGGGGCGCTCGCCGCGCGGGCAGTGCACCTTCGAGGTGATGAAGATGGCCTGGAAGTCCTCGACCGCCATCGAGCCCGTGGTGAAGGCCCGGACCGCGTCCGCCAGGGACGGCGGGGAGGGCTCCGGGTAGAGCGACTGCTGGGACGCCTGCCCCTGCGCGCCGTAGGCGTCCGGTCCGGGCATGCCGTTCATGCCCGGCTGCGGACCCGCCTGCTGCTGGTAGGGGCCACCCGGGTATGCGTTCTGGTCATATCCGTACACACGGACAGGCTAGCGGGAGCGCACCCGCCCGCGCTGGCGTCGATCCTGACAAGGAGTGGTCCTCCCGGCTTGTGGGACGTGACCACGTTCATAGCGGATTCACCGCCGGGGGCTTGCCCAAGTTACCGCTGGGTAGCATCATGATGCCTACTGGTGGGTACGGGGCGCCCGAAACGCGGCGGTCACCCGGAAAGCGACGAACCGGAGAAAACAGGCCATGGGTCACTACAAGTCCAACCTGCGGGACGTGGAGTTCAACCTCTTCGAGGTGTTCGGTCGCGATCAGGTGTACGGCACCGGGCCGTTCGCGGACATGGACGTCGAGACCGCGAAGAACATCCTCAGCGAGATCGCCCGCCTCGCCGAGAACGACCTCGCCGCGTCCTTCGCCGACACCGACCGCAACCCGCCGGTCTTCGACCCGGAGACCAACACCGCGCCGATCCCGGCCGCCTTCAAGAAGAGCTACCAGACCTTCATGGACGCCGAGTGGTGGCGCCTGGGCATCCCGGAGTCGATCGGCGGCCAGGTCACCCCGAACTCGCTGATCTGGGCCTTCGCCGAGCAGATCCTGGGCTCGAACCCGGCCATCTGGATGTACTCCTCCGGCCCGGCCTTCGCCGGCGTCATCGCCGAGGAGGGCACCGAGGAGCAGCTGAAGATAGCCCAGCGGATGACCGACCGCCTGTGGGGCTCGACCATGGTCCTCACCGAGCCCGACGCGGGCTCCGACGTGGGCGCCGGCCGCACCAAGGCGATCAAGCAGGAGGACGGCTCCTGGCACATCGAGGGTGTGAAGCGCTTCATCACCTCGGGCGAGCACGACATGTCCGAGAACATCATCCACATGGTGCTGGCCCGCCCCGAGGGCGGTAAGCCGGGCACCAAGGGCCTGGGCCTCTTCATCGTCCCGAAGTTCGACTTCGACTGGGAGACCGGCGAGCTCGGCGAGCGCAACGGCGTCTACGCCACCAACGTCGAGCACAAGATGGGCCTCAAGGCCTCGAACACCTGCGAGATGACCTTCGGCGCCAAGCACCCGGCCAAGGGCTGGCTGCTCGGCGAGACCGTCGACGGCATCCGCCAGATGTTCAAGATCATCGAGTTCGCCCGCATGATGGTCGGCACGAAGGCCATCGCCACCCTCTCCACCGGCTACCTGAACGCCCTGGAGTACGCCAAGGAGCGCGTGCAGGGTGCCGACATCTCGCAGTTCCTGGACAAGACCGCCCCGCGCGTCACCATCACCCACCACCCGGACGTGCGCCGCTCGCTGCTGACCCAGAAGGCCTACGCCGAGGGCATGCGCGCGCTGGTCCTGTTCACCGCGTCCACCCAGGACGACATGCTGGCCGCCAAGCTGCGCGGCGAGCGCGACGAGGCCGCCGAGCGCCTCAACGACCTGCTCCTGCCGATCGTCAAGGGCTACGGCTCGGAGAAGTCCTACGAGCAGCTCGCCCAGTCCCTGCAGACCTTCGGTGGCTCCGGCTACCTGCAGGAGTACCCGATCGAGCAGTACATCCGCGACGCCAAGATCGACACCCTGTACGAGGGCACCACGGCGATCCAGGGCCAGGACTTCTTCTTCCGCAAGATCGTCAAGGACGGCGGCCAGGCGCTGGCCGCGCTGTCCGAGCAGATCCAGAAGTTCCTCGCCTCCGCCGAGGGCGGCGACGCCCTGGCCGCCGAGCGCGAGCTGCTCGCCAAGGCCGCCGGCGACCTGGAGGCCATCGTCGGCAAGCTGATCGCCGACCTGACCTCGGTCGAGCAGGACGTCAAGAACATGTACAAGGTGGGCCTCAACACCACCCGCCTGCTGATGGTCTCCGGCGACGTCGTCGTCGGCTGGCTGCTGCTGCGCCAGGCCGCGGTGGCCCTGGCCAAGCTGGAGGCCGGCGCCTCGGAGAAGGACGTGCCGTTCTACCAGGGCAAGGTTGCGGCGGCTCGCTTCTTCGCCAAGAACATCCTCCCGACCGTCGCCCCGCAGCGGGCGATCGCCGAGGGCATCGACAACGAGATCATGGAGCTGGCGGAGGAGGCCTTCTAAGGCCCGCACCCCCCTTCTGACCGCCTGACGAAACCCTCACACCGAAGGGCCCGGCTGCCACCGGGCCCTTCGGTGTTTCCGGTCGGTGATCATGCGCAGCGCAGGGCCCGGAGCGGGTCCGTGCGGGCGGCGCGCAGGGCCGGGTAGAGGCCGGCCAGGAGGCCGACGACGGTGCCGATGAGCGGGGCGGGCAGGGTGGTGGCGGGTTGGAGGACGGCGGTCCAGTCGCGGGCGGCGGCGACGCCGAGGACCGTGAGCACGCCGAGGGCGGTGCCGATCAGGCCGCCGAGGGTGCCGAGGGCGGTGGACTCGGTGAGGAACTGGGCCGCGATGTGGCCGGTGCGGGCGCCCAGTGAGCGGCGCAGGCCGATCTCCGGGGTCCGTTCCAGGACGGCGACCAGGGTGGTGTTGGCGATGCCGACCGCGCCGGCCAGCAGGCAGATCCCGGCCAGGGCGAGGAACAGTCCGGTCAGGTCGGAGGTCACGGTGTCCTGGAGGGTGTGCGGGTCCGGGGGCGGGACGACGGTGAACGCGTTCGGGGTGTCCGGTCGCAGTGCGAGCGGGAGTTGGGCCGCCACCACCGGCGCGGCGCCGATCCGGGTGGCGACCAGTGCCTGGGCGCCGCGGTCGGGCTGGGGGGCGGGGTTGCCGTAGCGTTCGAGCGCCGTGCTCGCCGGGATCAGCAGGCTCAGCAGGGCGGCCGGCTGGCGCTGGACGTCCGCGTAGATGCCGACGACGGTGTAGGGGAGCCGGTCGATGAAGACGGCGGGCTGGGCGTCCAGGCGGCTGACCCCGAGGCGTTCGGCGGCGGCCTCGCTGAGCAGCGCCACCGGCTGGGCGGTCTTCTGGACGTACTCGTCCAGGGTGGTCCCGGCGGTCAGGGTCGGTTCCATCGCGGCGACCGCGCCCGGGGTGGCGGCGAGGACGGACAGTCCGGTGCCCTCGTCGGGGCCGTCCGGGCGGCGGGAGAGCGTCGGGGCGCCGGGTACCGGCCACCAGACGCCGCCGGCCCGTACGCCGTCGATCGCGGCGATCCGGTGGTCGGTGTCGGTGGGGAAGTCGCTGGGCGGGTTGGTGCCGGGGGCGGTGCCGTCGGTGCGCGGCCGGTCGGTGACGGTGACGGTGGTGGCCCTGGTGAGGCTGAACCGCTCGCCGATCTGGCCGGTGGCGGTTGCGGTGAGGCCGAGGACGGCGACGAAGGCGCCGATGCCCAGCACGGTGCCGAGCATGGTGAGCAACGAGCGGCCGGGGCGCTGGAGGATGCCGGACAGGGCCTCGGTAAGCAGGTCGTGGGGGCTGAGGTGGGAGGGCGGCTCGGGGATCGCGGCGGTGCGGTCGGGGCGGGGCATTCAGACCACCTCGGGCACGGTCAGGCGGCCGTCGCGGATGGTGACCCGGCGTTCGGCACGGGCGGCCACGGCAGGGTCGTGGGTGATGACGACCAGGGTGTAGCCCTGGGCGTGCAGCGCGTCGAACTGGGCGAGCACCGCCTCGGCGTTGGCCGAGTCCAGGTTGCCGGTCGGTTCGTCGCAGAGCAGCAGGCTGGGCCGGTTCACCAGGGCGCGGGCGATCGCCACCCGCTGGCGCTCGCCGCCGGACATGGTGCCGGGCAGGGCGTCCGTGCGGTGGCCGAGGCCGACCAGGCGCAGCGCGTCCACGGCGGCGGCGTCGCGGGTGCGGCGCGGGGTGCGGTTGTAGACCTGGGCGAGGGCGACGTTCTCCTCGGCGGTGCGGTGCGGGAGCAGGTGGAAGGACTGGAAGACGAAGCCGATCCGGCGCCCGCGCAGCGTCGAGCGGTCCTTGTCGCGCAGGCCGCCGGTGTCGATGCCGTCGAGTTCGTAGCGGCCGGCGGTGGGGGTGTCGAGCAGGCCGAGCAGGTGCAGCAGGGTGGACTTGCCGGAGCCGGACGGGCCGGTGACGGCCAGGTACTCGCCGCGGCGGACGGTCAGGTCGGTGGGGCGCAGCGCGACCACGGGCGGGCGACCCGGGTGGGTGCGGCCGACGCCGTACAGGGCGATCACGGGGGGGTTGGTCCCTGCCGTCATTTGCCGACCACCACCTGGTCGCCGGCGCGGAGTTGGGCGCCCTCGGCGGGGGTGACGGCCACCAGGCCGTCCGCGGTGACGCCGGTGGTGACCGGCACCGTGCTGCGGTTTCCGGCGGGGTCCACCCGGGTGACGGAGGTCCGGCCGGCCGTGTTGGTGGAGATCGCGGCGACCGGCACGACGGTGACGGGGGCGCCCGCCCTGGCCTTCAGGACGGTGAGCCGGACGTTCCTGCCGTTCATGGTGGCGGGCAGGGGGGTGTCCGGGGTGATCGTCACCGGTAGGTAACTCGGGCTGCCGGACTGGCTGTTGGGCGCTCCGGCGACCTGGCCCGCGGCGGGCTGGGCGGCGGGGGCTCCACCGAGGGCTGCCCCGGGGGCCCCGCCGGCTGGTGCAGCCCCGGCTGCTGCGGCCCCGGCGCCGCCGAGGGTGATCACTCTGCCGGTCGGGGGAGCGGTGGTCGGGGTGCCGACCTCGGCGACGGTGCCGTGGACGGTGGTGCCGGTGTCCTCGGCGAGCAGCTCGACGGCCATACCCGGGGCGACGCCGGCTGCCTGACCTGGCACCAGCTGACCGGTGACGGTCAGGCCGCCGCTGGTGAGCGACAGCAGAGTGCCGGAGACGGGTGAGCCGACGGCGCCGTTGACGGCGGTGACGGTCGCGGGGAGGGTGGGCAGGAACAGCACGTGGGCGGCCGGGACCATCGGGCCGTTGACGGCCCCGGCCCTGGCGAGGGCGGCCTCGTCGGCAGCCAACTGCTTCCGGGCGGTGGCCAGTTGCTGATCGAGGTCGCCGGCGGGCTGCTGCTGGCTCTGCTGGGTCGGCCGGCTTTGCCGGTCCGGTCGGGCCGGCTGGGGCGGTGGCGGGTTCTGGGGCGCGGCGGCGCCCGCCCTCTTCTGTGCGGTGAGGTTGTCCACCGTCTGCCGGTCGGAGTCGACCGCCTTCTGCGCGGTGTCGACGGCCTGCTGGGTGGTGGCGCCGGTGGTCGGCACCGGACGGCCGAGCCCGCGGTAGAAGGCCGACACCGCCGCGGCGGTGCCCGGCCCGTACGAACCCTTGTCGTCCTCGCCGCTGCCGTGCCCCAACCCGGCCAGGGCATCCTGGAGTTCGGCCACGTCGGGGCCGGTGCTGCCCGGCTTGAGGTCGCGGTACGCGGGCACCGGCCCGGGGAGGGCGAACAGCGGCTGCCCGGACACCTCGGCCAGCAGTTGCCCGGCGGAGACGGTGTCGCCGGGCTTCACGCCCAGTTCGGAGACGTACAGTGCGGTCACCTCGGCCGAGGCCGCGGTCGGGACGACGTTGTACTGGACCGGCGGGTACACCACCGCTCGGGCGGCTGTCGAGGGGGTCAGTACCTGGCTGACCACCGGTGCCGTGAGCAGGCTGCTCGGCGGCGGCGCGGTCCGCGCGGCCCGTTCGGCGGGGGACTTCACCAGCGTCGCCGCCCCCACTCCGCCCACCGCCACCAGTCCGGCGGCCAGCGCCACCCCCAGCAGCGCCCGCCTGCGCCGTGCGGCCCCGGACCGGGCGGGCGGCGGTGACGGCGTTTCGGGGCCGGGCTCGACGGTCTCGTCGGCGGGCGTCGTGGTGGTCAACTGCTTCCCCTCCCCGGTGACTTCACTGTGGACCAGGGCCATCATCCGACTGTCGGGCGCTGCCCGTGGTCCGTTCGCGAGCGGCAGCCCGTTGACAGTCTGCGACCGGGGTGGACCGCGGGGTGAAGGAGGCCCGGTGAAGTGCGGGTTCACGTTGTGTCCGTGTTCAACAACGGTTGCCAGGTATCGAATGCCATGTCCGTGTACGGGCATATGCTCAAGGGGCGAAGCCGACCCCCATCCGGCTTCGGCCCTCCCTCGACCCTGGAGCAGCATGTCGACCGCCGCCCGCCGGGCATTCTTCGACCGGACGCACACCGACGATCTGATCACGTTCCTCGGCACCTCGCCGTCCCCGTACCACGCGGTCGCGAGCGCCGCCCAGCGCCTGGAGAAGGCGGGGTTCCGTCAGGTCGCGGAGACGGACGCCTGGGACGGGTCGGTCGGCGGGCGCTACCTGATCCGCGGTGGCGCGCTGATCGCCTGGTACGTGCCGGAGGGAGCAGGGCCGGAGACGCCGTTCCGGATCGTCGGCACCCACACCGACTCGCCGAACCTGCGGGTGAAGCCGGTGCCGGACACCGGCTCGGCCGGGTGGCGGCAGGTCGCGGTGGAGATCTACGGCGGGGTGCCGCTGAACACCTGGCTCGACCGTGACCTCGGCCTGTCCGGCAGACTCGCGCTGAAGAACGGCAGTGCGCGGCTCGTCCAGCTGGACGAGCCGCTGCTGCGCGTGCCCCAGCTCGCCATCCACCTGGACCGCCAGGTCAACGACGGCATGAAGCTCGACCGACAGCGCCACCTCACCCCGATCTGGGGCCTCGGCCCGGTCGACGAGGGCTCGCTGATCGCCTACGTCGCGGAGCGGGCCGGGCTGGCCGCCGAGGACGTGGCCGGCTGGGACCTCATGACCCACGACGTCCAGCCCGCCTCCTACCTGGGCCGGGACCGCGAGCTGCTGGCCGGCCCGCGCCTGGACAACCTGCTCTCGGTGCACGCGGCCACCGCCGCGCTGGCCGCCGTCGCGGTCGCCGCCGCCGAGGGCGAGGCCGTGCTGCCGTACATCCCGGTGCTGGCCGCCTTCGACCACGAGGAGACCGGCAGCGAGTCCGACACCGGCGCGCAGAGCCCGCTGCTCGGCAACGTGCTCGACCGGACGGTCCACGCCCGCGGCGGCTCCCCGGAGGACCGCGCCCGGGCACTGGCCGGCACCGTCTGCCTGTCCTCGGACATGGGCCACGCCGTCCACCCGAACTACTCCGAGCGGCACGAGCCGGGCCACCACCCGCTGCCGAACGACGGGCCGATCCTCAAGGTCAACGTCAACAACCGCTACGCGACCGACGGCGTCGGCCGGGCGGTGTTCGCGGCGGCCTGCGAGAAGGCCGGCGTGCCGTGGCAGACCTTCGTGTCCAACAACGCGATGCCCTGCGGTACGACGATCGGCCCGATCACGGCGGCGCGGCTGGGCATCAAGACGGTGGACTGCGGCATCGCGGCGCTGTCCATGCACTCGGCGCGCGAGCTGTGCGGGGCGGAGGACCCGTACCTGCTGGCGAGCGCGATCAAGGCCTTCCTGGAGGGCTGAGCACGCTGATGCGCAGGGGGCCCGCCGGTGTTCCGGCGGGCCCCCTGCGCGTTGCCCGGCTACTCCATGCCCGCGAGGACCAGCGGGAGCCGGCGGACGCCGTCGGCGACCAGCTTCACCGGCACGCCCCAGTCCTGCTGGTGCACGTGGCAGGCCGGGAACTCGATCTCCGGGTCGTCGTCGCAGGAGGCGGCCATCGCCGAGACGTGCAGCACGCCCTCGGTGACCCGGTCGGACAGCACCAGCTCGCGGGAGAGGGCGGTGTCCGCGCCCGCGCCGGAGACCAGCAGCTCGGGCGGGGTGGCGCTGACCAGCAGCCGGGTGGACGGGCCGTAGCGCTCGTCCAGCTTCTGGCCGCTCGGTGCCTCGAAGACCACGTCCAGCCGGAGGGCGCCGGGTGCGACCTCGGTCGCCGCGCGCTGCGTGCGGTGCGCCACCGACTCGACCCGCACGGCCTCCTCCGGCAGCCGCAGCCGGGTCAGCCGGTGCCGGGCCGACTCGACCACCACGATGTCGCCGTCCACCAGCACCGCCCCGGAGGGCTCGCGCAGGTCGGTGGCCAGGGTGGTGACCTCGCCGCTCGCCGGGTCGAAGCGGCGCAGCGCGTGGTTGTAGGTGTCGCTGACGGCGACCGAGCCGTCCGGCAGCACGGTCACGCCCAGCGGGTGCTGGAACAGGGCCTGGTCGGCGGTGCCGTCGCGGTGGCCGAAGTCGAACAGGCCGGTGCCGACGGCGGTTTCGACCGTCATGGTTTCACGTGAAACGAAGCGCAGCGCGGAGGTCTCGGAGTCGGCCACCCAGAGCTTCCCGCCGTCCGCGGAGACGGCCAGGCCGGACGGCTGGGCGAACCAGGCCTCGGCGGCCGGGCCGTCCACCAGGCCCTCGTTGGTGGTGCCGGCCGCGACGCCGACCGTGCCGGCCTCGGGGTCGTACGCCCACAGCTGGTGCACGCCGGCCATCGCGACCCACACCCGGCCGTCGAACCAGGCGACGTCCCAGGGCGAGGAGAGGTCCACCTCGCTGGCCGGCCCCTCGGTGGCCGAGCCCTGCCACCACTGGCGGCCGGTGCCGGCCAGGGTGGTGACGCTGCCGTCGGCGAGGCGCACGCCGCGCAGCGCGTGGTTCACGGTGTCGGCGACGACCACGTCGTACTCGTGCCCCTCCGGCAGCAGCGCCAGGCCCTGCGGCTCGCTGAACCGGGGGCTGGTGCCGTCCACCAGGCCGCGCTGCCCGTCGCCGATCCGGCGCACCACCGTCTCGCCGTCCTGGGCCAGCTCGACCAGCGAGTGGTGGCCGGAGTCGGCGACCAGGAAGTGCCCGTTCGGCAGCCGCACCGCCTTGCCGGGGAACTTGAGGTCCCCGGCGGCTGGCTCCGGCGCCACGTACGGGCCGTCCCCGCGCCGCAGGGTGCCCTTGGCCTCGTGCTCCGCCTCCAGCTCCGCCACCAGCTTGGCGATCGCGTGGGCGTGGCCCTCACCGGCGTGCTGGGCCACCACGTAGCCCTCGGGGTCGATCACCACGAGCGTCGGCCAGGCCCGTACGGCGTACTGCTTCCAGGTCGCGAGCGCCGGGTCGTCCAGCACCGGGTGGTGCACCTCGTACCGCGCGACGGCGTCCACGACGGCCTGGTGGTCGGCCTCGTGCACGAACTTGGGCGAGTGCACGCCCACGATCACCACGGTGTCGCGGTGTTCCTCCTCCAGCTCGCGGAGCTCGTCGAGGACGTGCAGACAGTTGATGCAGCAGAAGGTCCAGAAGTCTAGTACGACACACTTACCTCGCAGGTCGGCAAGCTTGAGTTCCTTGCCGCCTGTGTTGAGCCATCCACCGGCGCCGACCAGCTCGGGGGCGCGGACACGTGCACGAGAAGCCATGCCCCAATCAAACCTCACGAGCGGTGTCCGCATTCCGGGTGCTCCGGACTGGCCGTGGCCCGGCTGCCCTGTTGGGATGTAGGGCAGCCGGACCGGTCTGGTCAGCTACGACGCGGCACGGGGTTGTCCGGGCTGTCGAGCCACACCGCGTGGCTATCCGCCGTGACCGTGAGTCCGAACCGGTCGAAGCCGGGGCGGCCCTGGTCGTCCCACCAGCGCCAGGCCGCCTCGACCTCGTCCCACAGATTCCGCGGGCCGGACTGCACCACCTCGTAGTCGGTCCGGTCGGGTTCCCAATCGGCGGTAGCCCACGAGGTGACGGCCGTGTCGTGCAGCCACAGCGTGTAGGTCCCATCGGGGTATCGCTCCGTCAGCGGGAACGCTCCAGGTACCTGCACGCCGATGGAGAACATCTCCAGCCAGCCGCCGACATCGTCCGGAGACAGGGAGCTTCGGAACCTGGCTCCACCAGCCGGCCATGGGGCGGAGAGGTACGTCAGGCTGTCCGGCCGGGGTGTGCGTTGCTGGCGGAGCCGCATGAACGCGGACGACCCGATGAACCGGCCGGTGGCCGTGCCGTCGTCGCCGACCGTGAGCCGGGCCACGGCTTCCCCGCCGTACTCCGGCCCCCACGGCGCGACGATCACCCCGCCGGGTCGGGACTGCTCCACCCACGCGTACGGCACCCTGCCCACCGAACACGTGGCGATCACCCGATCGTACGGAGCCGCCTTGGCGTAGCCCTCGGCTCCGTCGGCGACCACGAGTGTCGGGGAATACCCAGCCCGCGCGAGTCGGCCTTGGGCGTCCGTGGCGCTGCCCTCGTCCACCTCGACGGTGACGACGTTCCCCGGGCCGACCCGGTGGGCCAGGAGAGCGGCATTCCACCCGGTCCCAGTGCCGATCTCCAGCACCCGGTTGTCCTCCGCCACGTCGAGGGCGTCGAGCATGGAGAACACCATGGTGGGCATGGAGTTGGACGACGTGGGCATGGTCCCCCGGCTGTCGCCGGTGTGGGTACCGTCGTCCCACTGCGTCGTGAGTGGCACATCGGAGTAGACGGCGCTCCACCAGGCCGCCGGGTCGGCTTGGCGGCTCACAGCCTCGCCCTGGCGCACGCCGTCCGCCTGGCCCGGCCAGGTCGTGTCAGGGACGAACCAGTGCCGGGGTACGGCGTTGTACGACGCCAACCAGTCAGAGGTGAGAGATCCGTTCGCGATGAGCGCGGAGGCCAGCCGGGTTCGACCGGCCTCCGCTTCGTGCTTGTCGCTCACCGGCTACTTACCGCCAGCCGGGCCCTGGCCGTCGCTGGTGTTGCCACCCTCGTCCGACCCGCCACCACCGTGCTTGTTGCCGCTGCTGGAGTCGTCCTGCTGGCCGCCACCGGTGCCGGAGCCGGAGCCCCCGCCGTGCTTGCCGTCGGCGTACAGAATCCACGCGGGCATGGGTGTCCCTCCGTCGCTGCTTCGGGTCGAGGGGGTTCCTCCGACCCGGTGTGCACCTTGCTGACCCGTCCCGGCTGAATCCTTCCCCAGGCAGCCGGGACGGGGGTCTGTGGTGGCCCAAGAGGGCCGGTTCTGCGCCCACCAGGGCGCCGGGGCCGGTAAGCCGTCGCGCGCACGCCGCTGACCCGCCCAGAGGCCTCCGAGGCCGAACACGGGAACGGTACGGGTCAGGCATTGCTGCCGCGGGTGGTCGGCCTTATGCGCCGGGCCTGCTGGTCGAGCTTTCGGCGGAGCTTCATTCGCCTGGCAAGATGCCTGCGATAGGGGCTGAACATCGTTACAGGCCATGCGAATTGGATGTAGGCGCCCCACATCCACGCAATCGTGTGGCGGGGCTCCGTCGCCAGTGCACGAAGGACACGTCCCAGGACGACGAGACGTGGGGTGCTCACCGCTCGGTCCGCTCCGAAGCGCAGCACGGAGTACTCGGCCGCATGACGGCGATCAGCTCCGGGCCGTTCGGCAAGGCTTCGATCTCGCTCGGATAGGTCTCCCACTCCTGCCCGCCGCCTCTGGGGCGAAGGTAGACCACGCGGCCTTGGATGCCCATGTAGGTGCCTTCCACGCCCTTGTGGGCACGGTCCCTGACGACCTCACCGATCTTGGGCTTGTAGATCGTCCGGGTTGCCTTGCGCGGTGCCACTGCCCCCGCTCCTCTCCGCCGACTTGCCACCAAGATCTGGCAGTTACCCGGGACGGTGGAACCTCGTGCAAGGGACACTTCCGAACGTCCCTCGTGGGGTAGAACGTCCCTGACAAAGGTCCGTGATGTGCGGGGAGACAAGCGGGATGCCGAACGAGAGACTGAAAGACGTTATGGCGTCGAGAGGTTGGACGTGCTCAGCCCTGGCTGAGAAAGCCGGCGTGGACACCAAGTCGGTCGAGCGGTGGGCCAACCAGAACCGCACGCCCCGGTTAGGCACAGCCCGTTTGGCTGCCGAAGCCCTCGGAGAAGACATGTTCGCACTGTGGCCGAGCCTGCGGCAGCCGCGCGCCGCACGCGCGATAAGCCCCGAACTGGTCGCCCTGTACGAGCAGCGAGCCGACCTTCCCGTCTCCGTCTTCGTGGACTTGCTTGGAAAGGCCACTGAGCGGATCGACGTGTTGGTCTACGCGGCCGTGTTCCTGCACGAGGCGTATCCCCGGCTGAACGAACTCCTTCGCGAGCGCGCCGCCGAGGGGTGCGCGGTCCGGATCGCCCTTGGTGACGCCGCCAGCGAGAACGTCAAGCAACGAGGAGAGGAGGAGCGGTTCGGGCACGGCATCGAGTCCCGGTGCAGGCTCGCCCTCCTGCACTACCGTCCGCTGCTCGGCACACCAGGCATCGAGATCCGAACCCACGGGACCACGCTCTACAACAGCCTCTACCGGGCCGATGACCAGCTGTTGGTGAACGCGCACGTCTGGGGAGTCAACGCTTTCGGAGCCCCCGTCTGGCACCTGCGGAGGACCGGCGCAGGGACGCTGTTCGACACCTATGCTGCGAGCTTCGATGCAGTGTGGAACACCGCCCGACCGGTGGAGGAGAGCTGATCACGTGGCACGCACCGAGTTCTACGACGACCCCAACGCGCCCAAGCCGAATCGGCTGGTGGTGGCAGCGTCCGCAGTGGTGACCGATGAGGAAGGGCGCATCCTGCTGCAACGACGCACCGACAACGGTCTGTACGCGCTGCCGGGCGGCACGATGGATCTTGGCGAGTCACTCCCAGGAACGGCCGTCCGGGAGGTGCGTGAGGAAACCGGCCTTGACGTGGAGATCACGGGACTCGTCGGCACGTACACCGATCCTCGGCACGTGATCGCCTACTCGGACGGCGAGGTACGGCAACAGTTCAACGTCTGCTTCACCGCGCGCATCACCGGCGGAGAACTCCGGATCTCCAACGAGTCGACCGATCTGCAGTTCGTGGCCCCGAGCGACATCGGAGAACTGCCCATGCATCACACGCAGCAACTGCGGCTCCGGCACTTCCTTGAACACCGGGCGACTCCGTACCTGGGGTAGGGCACAGACGACAAAGGGCCCCACCCCTGCCACCACAAAGGGCGGACAGGGTGGGGCCGTTGTGGTGCTTGGGCGGATCAGTCCCAGATGTCGGAGTCATCTTCGGATTCGGTCGGGGCGATAGCGACTCGTGCGCTGGGCGATAGCCCCAACTCTCTGATGTAACGGGAGAGCTGTGACCGGTACTGAGTGGCAATAGTGGCAGCGCCATTTTTCACGGTGCCGCGCTCGGCGGTGACCATGAGCCCACGTTCGGACAGGTCTCGCTCGGCCTGGTCGATCCTGGCAACGCAGACGCACAGGTCCTTGACGGTCGTATGGTCGACTTCGCCGAGCCCTGCGGCAAATTCGAGGATGGGAACGATGCGGCGCCACTCCGCGGACGCGACTTTCCTGCACCGGATGTTCGCCTCCTGCGTCTGGGCGGTCGGCGAGTCTTTGAAAATGTCTCGCCAATTCGGTTCCGCGAGGATGGCGCGCGGGACTATCACACCCTCTTTGATTTCGGACTTGGATGGGTTTCCCTCTCGGGCCCGCGCTGCTGCCGGCTTAGGCCGGTATCGGTCAGCCATGGTCTCCTTTCGTTTTGTGGCGGACGCGCCGGACTGCCAAAAATGGCCTCAGCTCCGGCGCGAGTCTTTTCCCTCCCTGCCGGTCAGGGTCGGGAGGGGCAGGGGGTACCCCCCTGGTAAAAGCCCAGGTCAGAGCCTTGTCGGCTTGACCCTCTCAGCAGCCCAACCGCCGGGCTGGTGCTGCGCGGTCTCGCGGCTGTGACACTGAGTGCACAACGGCCGTAGCCGATGCCAAGCGTCCGGGTCAGCAACGCCACGGGCGACCAGCGAGCGACGCGACTCGGGGAAGTGGTCAGCGACCACGGCCGAGCGACCGCACAGCACACACCACGGGTGGGCATACAGGTAGGCCCGACGGATGCGAGCCCAACGCCGAGCGTCGTACCCGCGCTCTGCCGCACTGCCTCGCTGCTGCTCTGCCTCGCGCTGGTGCTGCGGACAGCGACCGCCACGGGCAGTCAGCTCGGGGCACCCGGGAACCGAACAGGGTGGGCGGGGTCTTCGGGGCATGGGGGGCCTCCTCTACCGCGGGAAAATCAAGGCACACAGACCTGGGAACCACTGCGGGGTAGCGGGAAAGGTGCAATCTCGTACGACGAGTCCCAAGCATCGGGCGACCGAACGCGGGGCGAGGCCCCGCAGCATGGGAGGGTTCATCCCGTTTTGACCCCAGGCTGCACAGTCATGCGCAGTGCGCGACCGCTGAACGGGTGATTTCTCATCAGGAACGCCCTGATGAGACGCACTTCTGAGGCCTGAGGGCGTTCGGCAATCCCCTAACTCGGCGTCAGATCTGCTGGAATACAGCCATGACGCGAACCAAACGCCGCGGGGCCCAAACTCCGTAGTTCGAACTCCGATGGGGTGGGCTTAACTTGACCATCCAGCGCATCCCCGTGTGGCTCATCACCACAGCGTCGACCGGCGGCACCGTCCTCACGGCCTGGTGGGCTCGGAAGTCGTAGGCCGACAGGCACCGCGGGCGGTCAGCTCGGGGCACCCCGGGATCGAGCACGGGCTTCGCGGCATGGGGCGCCTCCAATGGTGTCTTCTGTTCTGTCGCCGCGCTTCGTCGTGCGCCATGGCGAAGTGCGCGACCGTAGAACGGGGGTGAATTCTGGGGCCTTCACGCGCCGTGGTATGGCGTCGACCGGTTGGGCAGACCAATTTGAGGAGGCAAGGTGCCGCGCCGTTCCCTCGCAACTGATGAGGTGGAGAACATGACTCAACAGCCAGGCAGCAAGGCCCGAGCCCCGCAGTTCGAACTCCGCTGGGGTGGACTTCACTTGACCATTCAGCGCATCCCAGCGTGGCTCATCACCGCAGCCACAGCAGGCGCCGGAACCCTCGCGGCACTGCTCACCCGGCGGTGAACTCCCGCACGGTCTTCCCTCGGTGGCAGGTGCGGCACAACCGCCACACGTTGTCGTCCGTGTCCTCGCCGCCGAGGGCGAGCGGTGTTGGGTGGTCCACGTCGACCAGCTCGGCGGGGAATATCCCGCCGCACAGCCCGCACGCTGCTGAGCCTGTTTGGTCATTCCGGAGCCGGAGGAATGACCGGTGGATTGATCGGTTCGCCGTTTCGGTGCCTCGGCGTCACGTCCACGGCCAGCAGCCGGCCAGAGTTCATCGGGTCGCGCATCGGCTGGACTCCGCGGGGCATCGGTGCACCACCGTTGACTAGCGGCAGACCAGTTGGGGAATCGGACCAAACGGGCCGCCCCTTCGCATCCCGAGGGAAGTACGGATAGGTCCCGTCCGGGCCGGGGTCGAGCGCGTCAACAGCCATGTCAGTCCGCCGCTTCGATGTAGGCGTTTCGCTGGGCGTCCAGCTCTTCGGCGTAGGCCACACCGAGGGCCGCAGCGGCGTTGTCCACAGCGCTGGTGATGTCCTCGATGATGCGCAGGTCGTACCAACGCTGCTCGGGGAGAGTCCGCGCCTCGCCAAGGTGGGCCTGTGCGTTCTGCGCGGCCGTCAGGATCTTCTCGCGCTTGTACCGCTCGGCATGGTGCGCCACGTACGCCTGAAACCACGGCTCGGCAGACAGAAGCTCGATGAACTCCGCGTGCAGTTCATTGGCTCGGTCGGACCTCTCAGCGGCCTGCGCCGTCCACGTCGTGAGGAACGTGCGGTCGTATTCGGCGGCCCTCTCGGCACGACGGGCCTGCTCAGCCTCCTCGGCGGCCACTAGGGCGGCCTCGGCGTCCGCCATCGGACCCGCGAGGCGGTCCGCCTGGGCGCGCAGCTTGGCGAGCTTGTCAGCGGCTCGGGAAACGTCGTTGCTCATGGTCAGACCTCACGATCGGTAGGGGCGGAAACGTTGCGGCCGAGCTGCACGGCGGCAGCCTTCGCGGCCTCGTAGTGGCCGAGCGACAGGTGAGCGACAGCGCCCATCTGGTCGTACTGCTCGGGGCGGTCGCGCTTCATCTCGGCAAGCCGCTCCATGGCAGCGCTGTACTGGAAAGCGTCTGCGCGAAGACGGAGCCGCTTCGTCTCGCGGTCCTCGTTCGAGTAGTTGAAACTGCTGCGGGTGATCACGATGTTCCTCTGGTTGGCCGCCTCGGCGGCATGAAAAAGCCCCTGCCCGGAACCGGGAGGGGTCGGCTTACGGCGACTGCTCTCGCTACGCAGCGTCCGCCTTGCGGGCCCAGTAGGCGGCCTGCTGGCACACCGCGCCGCAGTAGAGCCGGGGGCGACCCGTGGCGCGCTGCATGACCGTGTTGGTGCAGCCCTTGCGCTGGCACGGGCCCGCCTCGGTGATGGGCTCCAACAGCCGCGCCGCCTCAGCGGTCAGCCGGTGCGCTTCGCCGGCTGCCGCGCCCTCTCCGGACAGGGCCCTCAGTGTTGCCGCTTCGGCGCTGCGGATCAGCTCCAGCGTGCGGGCGTGGTCAGTGTTCATTTCGAAGCCTCCATGGCTGTCGGTGTTTTCGGTGGGACGGTCAATCCCTCGTAAGTGGAGGGCGAGGGGTTCCCACGTAGAGAGGGACGATTCCCCGTTCATCCTGTAGTGGACGGGGAGGGATTCCTTGGGCCCCGAAGTGGAAGAAGGGGACGAATTCCCCTCCCCGGACTTGTAGGGACGGACGATTTCCTCTCCTACCGTTGGGGAGAGCGGGCAGATGGCCTGTATATCGGGGCGTTCAGGTAATCTCGGACATGTGATCTGCGTCTCACTCTGCGGCATGACGGGTAACGGTCGAAGCGGCCCGGCGGACGCTCTGCGTCGTGGCCTCCAAGATTCCGGGGAGGCCAGATGTGCCCCGCAGACGGTACGGCGCAGGCTCACCATGGTGGGGGACCAGAAATTTCCTACTCGCCGCTTCCTGCCCCTCGCTTGTTAGGGAGAGCAAACCTTCCCTTCATGCACACCCACCACGGCGGCGTGCGCCCGTGTGCGTCTCGACCAGCGCGGGGGACGTGGTGACGTTCAGCAGGGTGATTCCGGTTTCTCTTCTGTGCGCGGGATCTAAGAGAAACCAGAACCACCGCCTCGAACGTCACCACGTCACCCCTGGCGGTCCACCGCACTGCCCCCGGCGCGGTGAGGTGACGTAGTGACGGTTGAGAGCCTGATTTCAGTTCTCTCTATAGACATGTCTGAGAGAACCAGAACAAGCCCCAGAACCGTCACCTCGTCACCCCGCCGGGCGCTGTCCTGCGTTGCACGAGAAAGCCCCCGGCAGGCACCCAGGCACGGTGGCCAGTGGGGACCATGGGCGGGCACGGGTTGCTACTCCTTGATCTCAGCCCACTTGATGCGGACTCGCTGCTCCGGGATGAAGCGCTTGCCGCGCTGACCCTTGCTGATGAACACGCCGTCTATGGCCAGGGAAAGGCGATCCCGCTTCTGGTCCTGTGTCGCGGCCGCCCAGGCGGCCCGCAGCAACTCGCCGTCCAGCAGCGGAGTGATGTCGACGGCCGGGAGCGGCAGGGCGGTGAGATCGGCGCGCAGGCCGTCGATGCGGCTCTGGAGTCGGGCGGCGAGGCGGTCGTAGCGGTCGAGTGCGCCGGGGCGGTCGAACTCGCCACGGACGTAGCGTGCGTCTTCCAGGTCGGCCAACCGGGCTTCCTGGTCAGCGATTTCGTCGGCTATGGCGCCCCGCTTGGCGAAGGTCTCCGGGTCTGCCCGCTTCACCCAACGGTCGGCGATAGCGACCAACATGGGGTCGTCCAACTCCAGAGCAGGAAGCATGGAGAGGAAGCGCTCGGACACGTACTCGTCCACCCGGTCGGCCATGGCGCTCGCTCCGGGGCACTGGTTGCCCGCTCGGCGGGCCATGCACTGGTAGCTGTTGCCGACCTTGTGCATCCGGCGACCGCACCCGGGTACGTCGCAGAACACCAGGCTGGTGAGCAGCGCCGTGCCGTTCGGCTTCGGCATCCGCTTCCCAGCATGGACGCGGGTCCTGGATTCGAGCTGCCGGATGATCCGTTCGCGCTCGCCGACCGTGATGATCCCCTCGCCGATGCTGACCGTGTCCAGTGTCTCGGGATCGCGGTAGGGGAACACGCGGCTGGTGAACTTCCGGCTGCCGTCCTCGGCTTCGATGGTTTCGGTCTCGGGCATGAGTCCGGCGAAGGCAGGCGACTTGACCAGGTTCATGATGCTCGCGGCGTTCCACTGGCCGCCCCGGGCCGAGGGGATGTCGTACTCGTTGAGCAGCCGGGCGATCTGCACGAGGGACTTGCCGGCCAGCGCGTCATCCGCGATCAGCCGGGCGTAGACGGCCGTGTCGGGGTCGTGCGTCAGCTTCTTCGTGGTCGGGTCGACCAGCAGCCCGTACGGGGGCTGTCCGCCGATCCACTGGCCCTGTCGGCGCAGGTGGCGCTTCGCGTGGGCGACCCGGGTCCCGAGGTTCTTCGACTCGGATCGGGCGAGTTCGGCGAGCGTGGCGACGACCATGCGGGCCGAGTCGTTCGAGGTGTCGAGACCGTCCACGACGGAGACCAGACGGCCGCCCGCCTTCTCGATGTCGTCCAGGACCTTGCCGACCTGCCCAATGCCCTTGCGGGACAGGCGGTCCAGCTTCCATACGATCAGCGTCCCGACGACGCCCGCTGTGACGGCGGCGAGGGCCGAGTCGAACCCCTTACGCTCAACGTCCTTGAATCCGGAGCGCCCTCGGTCGATGTGGACCTTGCGGACCGTCAGCCCGTGGCGCTCAGCCCAAGCGCGACAGTCGGCTTCCTGCCGCTCGATCGCCGTCTTGCCGTCCCGGTCCAAGGACAGCCGAAGGTACAGGTCACTCAGGGTGTGGTGGTGCACGTACGCCCCCTCTGGAGATCCCTACATTGTGTAGGACTTCCAGAAGTCCAGGACGGTGATCTTTCCCCGGAAGTCGGGCGAGGGTGAGGTCCTTGCCGCCGGTGTTCAGCCAACCGCCTGCCCCGACCAGTTCGGGGGCGCGTACACGTGCACGAGATGCCATGGCTGTATCCAACCCCATGGGGGGTCGGGGGCATTCCGGGCGGGCGGACATGGTGGCTTCCTCCGTCCGGGTTCTTCGGGCCTCGGATGCTACGGGTGCGGAAGATCGGCCTGCCAGCGGATCTCGCCGTCCTGGGTGTGCGGGGTCGGGCGGAGGCCGAGGGCTCGGGCGATGCGGGCGGAGGCCTCGTGGTCGGGGTGGATGTGGGCCAGGGCGGTGGTGACGCTGGTGGCGGCGAGGTGGTCGAGCAGGGCGCGGGCGGCCTCGGTGGCCAGGCCGCGGCGCTGCCAGGGGGCGCCGACCACCCAGGCGAGTTCGGCTTCGGCGGCCTGCGGGCGGACGGTGGCCTGGACGTAGCCGGTCAGGGCGCCGTCGGCGCGCAGCCGCAGGGCCCAGTTGCCCCAGGCCACGGCCGGGTCCGGGGAGCCGGCGGCGAGCCGCGTGCAGCGGGCGCGCATCTCCTCGGGGGTGGCCGGGCGGCCGCCGGTGAAGGCGTGCAGGGCGGGATCGGCCAGGGCGGCGGCGAGTTCGTCGGCGTGCTCGGGGGTGAGGGGGAGGAGGTCGAGGCGCTCGGTGCGCAGCGGGGTGATCAGCATGGCGACATTGAAGCGCTGCGGCGCGGCGGTGCCGCGCGGCGGGTGCGGGTGCGGGTCGAATGGGTGGTTCGAGTCCGACGACGGAGGAGGCTGTGGTGCGGTACCTGGTCAGGGAGAAGCTGTTCGCGGTCGGCGACGACTACTGGATCGAGGACGACCGGGGGCACAAGGCCTACCTGGTGGACGGCAAGGTGCTGCGGCTGCGGCACACCTTCGAGCTGAAGGACGCGCACGGGCGGGTGGTCGCGGTGGTGAAGGAGAAGATGCTCGCCGTCCGCGATGCGATGAAGATCGAGGACGCCGACGGCGAGGTGGTCGCGACCGTCCGGGAGAAGCTGTTCACCCCGTTCCGGGACAAGTACCTGGTGGAACTGGCCTCCGGCGGCGAGCTGCGGATCCACGGCGACCTGATCGACAAGGACTACCGGATCGAGAACCAGCACGGGGACCGGCTCGCCCGGATCTCCCGCAAGTGGTTCCGGGTCCGGGACACCTACGGGGTGGAGATCGCGGACGGGGCGGACACCGGGCTGCTGCTCGCGGTCGCGGCCTGCGTCGACCACCTGGCGGCGGAGGAGCACTGAGGGTCAGCGGTTCAGGACGTGGTCCCGGCCCCAGACGCCCAGCGGGGCCAGCGCCGCGTTCAGGTGCCGTCCCGCCTCGGTCAGCGCGTACTCGACCCGGGGCGGCACCTCCTGGTGGGCCTCCCGGTGCACGATGCCGTCGGCCTCCAGCTCGCGCAGGTGGGCGGCCAGCACCTTCTCGGTGATCCCCGGTACCAGGCGGCGCAGTTCGCCGAAGCGGCAGTGTGGGCGCTCGCCGAGCGCCCACAGGATCAGCACCTTCCACTTGCCGCCGATCACGTCCATCGCGGCGTCGATCCCGCAGACGTGCGCCCCCGGCCTCGGCACGGTCGCCACGGCCCACCCCTTCCGACCTCGTCGCTCACCCCAGGGTAACCACCCACTCCGAAGTGCGTACTTGATCACGGTCGGGGTCGCGCCGAGGCTGGTCGGCATGGCACAGAACACAGTTGAGAACGTCACGAAGAGCCCCGTCACCCTGCTCGGCCTCGGTGCGATGGGCACCGCGCTGGCCCGCGCCTGGCTCGCCGCCGGACACCCGCTGACCGTCTGGAACCGCTCCGTCGCCCGCGCCGAGGCGCTCGCCGCCGAGGGCGCCGTGGTGGCGGCCACCGCCGCCGAGGCCGTCGCGGCCGGCCGGCTGGTGGTGGTCTGCCTGCTGGACGACGTCTCGGTCGAGGAGGCGCTGGCGGGGGCCGACCTGGCCGGCCGGGACCTGGTCAACCTGGTCACCAGCACCCCGGGCCAGGCCCGCGCCCGGGCCGCCTGGGCCGGGGCCCGGGGCGCCCGCTACCTGGACGGCGGCATCATGGCCGTCCCGCCGATGATCGGCGTCCCGGAGGCCGGGGCGTACGTGTTCTACAGCGGCTCGGCGGAGCTGTTCGAGGAGCACCGGGAGGCGCTGGCCGCCCCGGCCGCCGTCCGGTACGTCGGCGCGGACGCCGGGCACGCGGCGCTGCACGACGTGGCGCTGCTGAGCGCGATGTACGGGATGTTCGCCGGGGTCGCGCACGCCTTCGCGCTGGTGCGGGGCGAGGCGGTGAGGCCGGGCGATCTGGCGCCGCTGCTGGGGAGTTGGCTCACCGCGATGGCCGGGTCGGTCGAGCGGACGGCGGCGCAGTTGGAGAGCGGGGACTACACCACGGGCGTGGTCTCCAACCTGGCGATGCAGGTGGCGGGCAAGGAGACGCTGCTGCGCACCGCCGAGGAGCAGCGGGTCAGCGTCGAACTGCTGTCCCCGTTCTTCCGGTTGATGGAGCACCGGCTGGCGCTCGGCAGCGGCGCCGAGGACGTGACCGGGGTGGTCGACCTGCTGCGGCGGTGAGGGCCGGCCGGTAACGTACCGGCATGGCTGACCTTGAAGAACGCGCCAATGTCGTCGCGTCCGGCTCACGGCGGACCGGGGCGGGGGTGGGCGTCCGTCGGCGCCGCGCCGCCGACCTCGCCGACTGCGTCCGGGCCCTGGCCGATGTCCATGCCGCCGACGGCTACCCCGCCGAGTGGCCCGAACGGCCCGCCGCCTGGCTCACCCCGGACGGCCTGCTGGCGGCCTGGATCGCCGAGGCGGACGGCCGGACCGCCGGTCACGTCGGCCTGGCCCGCAGCGCTCCGGGGGACATGGCCCCCGGACTGTGGAGCCGGCGGGCCGGCGGACGCCCGGAACTCACGGCGGTGATCGGCCGGTTGTTCGTCGCCCCGGCGGCGCGCGGACGGGCCGCCGGCGCACTGCTGCTGGCCAGCGCCGTGGCGCACGCGCGGGTGCTCGGGCTGCACCCCGTGCTCGACGTGCTCTCCACCGACACCGCCGCCCTGGCCCTCTACCGCCGCCTCGGCTGGACCCCGCTCGGCAGCGGCGAACAGCGGTGGGCCTCCGGCCGTACGGTCGTGGTCCACTGCTTCGCCGCGCCGAGGGGGTGAGCCGGACGCGGCGCGACCGCCCGGCGTGTCGCCGGGCGGTCGGTCCAGGGCCGGTCCTGGACCAGGATGACTTCGACGCCCTGTTCGAGGCCGACGAAGTCAGCGCCGTTCCGGGTGTGGAACGAAGCGACGGCGACTGCTGATCGGACGGACCTCGGCGATCTCGGTGCCGTTGCGGGTGATGTGGTGGACCTCGCCGGCTTCGACATCGTCGAGTACGGCCTTGGACCGCGCTGCGAGTTCGCGCTGCGTGATGGTCTTCATGCCGCCGATGTGTCGCGCCGTCATGCGCCGTGCAGCAGTCCTTCGACGGCCGGCCTCGATCAGGCCGCGGAGCGGTCGGCGGCGGGGCGGCGGCGGAGGGCGGGGGTGGTGAGGGACGGGGGCTGCCAGGCGCCGTCGGCCCGGTAGAGGTCGGTGCCGGGCGGGACGATGGCGTCGATCCGGTCCAGGGTGGCGTCGTCCAGGACCAGGTCGGCCGCCTCGAGGGCGGATTCGAGCTGCTCCATGGTGCGCGGGCCGATGATCACCGAGGTGACGGCGGGGTGGGCCAGCGGGAAGGCGGTGGCCAGCTCGGGCAGGGTGCGGCCGAGGTCCTCGGCGAGCTCGGTGAAGGCCTCGACCGCGTCCAGCTTGGCGGCGGTGGTGGGCAGCGTCGGGTCGAAGCGGCCCGGGTTGATGGCGGCGCGCCCGGTGGTCAGGTCGACCGGGCGGCCCTTGCGGTAGCGGCCGGTGAGGAAGCCGCCGGCCAGCGGGCCCCAGGTCAGCGCGCCCATGCCGAGCCGCTGCACCACCGGCAGGACGTCCCGCTCGATGCCGCGGGCGAGCAGCGAGTACGGCGGCTGCTCGGTGCGGAAGCGCGGCAGGGCGCGGCGTTCGGCGACGTGGTGGGCGTCCACGATCTGCTCGGCGGGGAAGGTGGAGCAGCCGAAGGCGAGGATCTTGCCGGCCCGGACCAGGTCGCCCAGGACGGCGAGGGTCTCCTCGATGTCCGTGGTGTGGTCCGGCCGGTGGATCTGGTAGAGGTCGATCCGGTCGGTGCGCAGCCGGCGCAGGCTCTCCTCCACCTCGCGCACGATCCAGCGCCGCGAGTTGCCGCCGCGGGCCCGGCCCTCGCCCATCGGGAAGTGCGCCTTGGTGGCCAGCACGATCTCGTCCCGGTCACCGCGGGCTGCCAGCGTCTTGCCGACGATCTCCTCGGATTCTCCGGCCGAGTAGATGTCGGCGGTGTCGACGAAGTTGACGCCCCGGTCGAGCGCGGTGTTGATGATCCGGGCGCAGTCGTCGTGGTCGGGGTTGCCGATGGCGCCGAACATCATCGTGCCGAGGCAGTAGGCGCTCACCTCGATGCCGGTGCCGCCGAGGACGCGGTAACGCATGGTGGTACTCCCCAGGTTGGTGGGTCGGTGCTGCGGTGTCGGCTCAGAGGCTAGGAGTTGGAGTGCGCTCCAGCGCAAGGGCCGGCGTGGATCCCCCTGATGGGGGAGCCGGATCAGCAGCCGGGCGGAGGCCGGGGCGGGGTGGCGCGGGCGAGCCTGGGGCCATGGGAGAGCGCGAGTGGGTGCGGGACGGCCGGGCAGTGGCCGGCTGGGGCGTGGGCTACGCCGGGTTCGGGCTGGGCTGTGGGCTGAGCGGGACGGCCCTGTGGAGTGCCGCCTGGCTGGGATGGGTGGTCGCCGGGGTGGGGTTGGCGGCGGTCGGGGCCGGGTGGGCGGCGGCCCGGGGGCAGCCGGGGCGGTGGCTGACGTGGGTGCTCCGGGTGTTGTGCGGACTGGCCGTGGTGGCGTCCTGGAGCCTGCTGATGGACGTGGTGACGCTGCTGTTCGGGCAGGCCGTGGACAGCGTCCCGGACGCGGTGCACAAGGCGCTGGCGGCGGCCGGGGCGCTGCTGCTGGCCGGGACCGCCCGGGCCCGAAGGCCGCTCGCGGAGCGGCCGGTGATTGGTCGCCCGGCGCCCTCGCCGGCCCCGGCGGTCGTCCAACTGGCCGCCTGGGCCGGGAGCCTGGCCTTCCTGCCCTACGTGGTGATGAAGCTGATCTGGGCGTTCGGGGGCAGCTTCGCCGGGGTCAGCGGGGACGAGATGTACGCGAGCTACGTGCACAACGGCTCCTCCGGGCTGTGGCTCGCGCTGGAGCGCCGGGGGCTGGACGGCACCGTGCTGCTGGCGGCGATCGGGGTGTTCCTGCTGTGGGGGCTGGTGCGGCCGTGGGGACAGGTGTTCCCGCGCTGGACCCTGCCGCTGCGCGGCCGGGCCGTCCCGCGCTGGCTGCCGCTCACCCCGGCGCTGATCGGCGCCGTCACGCTGGTGCCGTACGGGGTGGTCGGGATCGGCTACCTGTCGCTGTGCTCGTCCGGGGTGATCGGGATCCGCCAGGGCGAATGGGCCACGCCCGAGCAGGCCCTGGAGGTGGCCTGGGTCGGGGCCTGCGCCTTCGCGGGGTACGGGGTGGCGCTGGCGGTGGCCACCCGCTCGTACTGGCGGCGGACCGGCGGCGGCCGGGCTTCTCCGAAGGTTTGCTGAGATGGCAACAATCCTTGCCGATACCGGATGGTCGGTCGCAGCCTGGCGGTGGAGGTGAGCGACGATGAGCGCAACGAAAACGGCGGAGTACTACGACACGGCGGAGCGCCACGACGCGGTGGTGATCGGCGCGGGCGCGGCGGGACTGAGCGCCGCCCTGGTGCTGGGCCGGGCCCGGAGGCGGGTCGCGGTGGTGGACGCGGGTGAGCCGCGCAACGCCCCCGCCGCCCACATGCAGGGCTTCCTGAGCCGGGACGGCATGCCGCCGGCCGCACTGCTGGCGGTCGGACGGGAGGAGGTCGCCCGGTACGGGGTGGACCTGATCGACGGGCGGGTCGAGCACGTCGAGAACGCCGAGCCCACCGAACTCGGCTTCCTCGTCCACCTGGCGGGCGGACCGGTGCTGCAGGCGCGCCGGGTGGTCGTCGCCACCGGACTGCGGGACGGGCTGCCGGAACTGCCCGGGCTCGCCGAGCGCTGGGGCCGGGACGTGCTGCACTGCCCGTACTGCCACGGCTGGGAGGTCCGCGACCGCCCGCTCGGGGTGCTCGGCACCGCACCCGGGTCCGTCGACCAGGCACTGCTGCTGCGGCAGTGGTCGGCGGACGTGGTGCTGCTGGCCCACACCCTGGAACTGACCGCGGCCGACCGCGAGCGGCTCGCGGCTCGCGGCGTCCGGGTGGTCGGGGGCCGGATCGTCCGGCTGGTGGCCGACGACGGGCGGCTGCGCGGAGTCGAGCTCGACACCGGGCGGGTGGTCAACCGCGAGGCGGTGTTCGTCTTCCCGCAGCCGGTGCCCCGGGACGCCCTGCTCTTCGGGCTGAACTGCGCCCGGGACGACAACGGCTGGGTCACCACCGACCGGACCGGCCGCACCAGCGTGCCCGGCGTCTGGGCCGTCGGCAACGTCGCCGACCCGCGCGCCCAGGTGGTCACCGCCGCCGGGACGGGCGCGGCGGCCGCCTTCGCCCTCAACCACGACCTGGTGGACGAGGAGATCGGACGGGCGGTCGCACTGCGCCGCGCGTCCGGCCCGGCCGTCGCCGCCTGAGCGGTGAAGCTGACCACCGGACCCACCACCGGACCCACCACCGAACCCCCACCACGGAGAGGGAACACCATGTCCGCACAGCAGCACGGCCACCAGCACCACGGGCACCAGCACCACGGCCACGGCCACGTGCCCGCCGCCGACCTCGACTGGGACGCCCTCGCGGCGCACCTGGAGCTGGAGGCCGACCTGCGCGCCGAGGCCGTCACCGAGGCCGGGCGGTGGCTGTCCGGCCTCGCCGGGGACGGCGCGGTGCGCCGGGTGCTCGACGTCGGCGCCGGGCCCGGGGTGATCGCCGGGCTGCTCGCCGAGGTCTTCCCGGCGGCCGAGGTGGTCGCCGTCGACCAGTCGGCCGCCCTGCTGGAACGCGCCCGGGCCCGCGCGGGCGGCCGCCTCGGCACCCAACAGGCCGACCTGCCGGCCGAGTTCGACAAGCTCGGCGAGGCCGACCTGATCTGGTCCGGCAACGCCATCCACCACCTCGGCGACCAGCAGGCCGCGCTCACCGCCCTGGCCGGCCGGCTGCGGCCCGGCGGCCTGCTCGCCGTCGCCGAGAGCGGCCTGCCCGCGCGCTACCTGCCCCGTGACTTCGGCCTGGGCCGACCCGGCTTCCAGGCCCGGCTGGACGCGGTGCACGAGGACGGCTTCGCCGCGATGCGCGCCGAACTGCCCGGCACCACCGAGGAGATCGAGGACTGGCCGGCCATGCTGCGGCGGGCCGGACTGGTCCCCAGCGGCACCCGCACCTTCCTGGTCGACCACCCGGCGCCGCTGGCCCGGCCGGTCCGCGAGTACCTGCGCACCCAGCTCGCACGGCGCCACGACCAGCTCGCCGAGGTGCTCGACCCGGAGGACCGGGCGACTCTGGAGGCACTGATCGAGCAGGACGCCCCGACCGGCGTCCTGCACCGCCCGGACGCCTTCTACCTCTCGGCGATGACCGTCCACACCGCCCGCCGGGACTGAGAACCGCCCCCGCCCGTCGCTTCCGAGACCCCGACGGGCGCGGGGCCCGTGGCGTGGCGCGGCGCGGCCCTAGAGTCCTTGCATGACAGCGAACGAGCAGGGTTTCGTCGTGGTGACCACCACCCACGAGTCCGAGGAGCAGGCCCGGGACCTGGCGGCCGCCGTGGTGCGGGAGCGGCTGGCGGCCTGTGCGCAGGTGTACCCCGTCCGCTCGGTGTACTGGTGGGAGGGCGAGGTGCAGGACGCCGAGGAGTGGCGGATCGACCTCAAGACCCGGGCCGAACTGGCCGACCGGCTGGCCGGGTTCGTCGCCGCGCGGCACCCGTACGAGACGCCCGAGGTCATCGCCGTGCCGGTGGTGTCCGGCAGCCCCGGCTACCTGCGCTGGGTGGCCGGGGAGACCGCGTCGTAGCCGGTCAGGGCGCGACCTGGAGGAAGGCCAGCACCGCCAGCACCCGGCGGTGGTCCTCCTCGGAGGGCGGCAGGTCGAGCTTCAGGAAGATGTTGGCGGTGTGCTTCTTCACCGCCCGCTCGGTGATCACCATCCGCTCGGCGATCGCCCCGTTCGAGCGCCCCTCGGCCATCAGCTCCAGCACCTCGCGCTCACGAGGCGTCAGCCGCTCCAGCGGCTTGGTGCGTTCGGTGTTGCTGACCAGCATCGCGATCACCTGGGGGTCCAGCGCGGTGCCGCCCGCGGCCACCCGGTGGACCGTGGCCACGAACTCGTCGGGGTCGAAGACCCGGTCCTTGAGCAGGTAGCCGATCGCGCCGCTGCCGTCGGCCAGCAACTCCTTGGCGTAGAGCTGCTCCACGTACTGGGAAAGCACGAGCACCGGCAGACCGGGGATCTGCCGGCGCGCCTCCAGAGCCGCCTGGAGGCCCTCGTCGGTGAACGTCGGCGGCAGTCGTACGTCGACGACTGCCACGTCCGGACGTTCGGTGAGGAGGGCCTGGAGGAGGTCCGGTCCGGTGTCCACCGCGGCCACGACCTCGAAGTCGTAGGCCTGCAGCATCCGGATCAGACCGTCCCTCAGGAGGAAGAGGTCCTCCGCGAGTACAACTCGCACGGCAGCTCCATCGTCAGGGTCGTGGGGCCGCCGAGCGGGCTGCGGACGGCCAGGACTCCGTCGAAGGTAGCAAGCCGGCGCTCGAGTCCGCGCAGGCCGGTGCCGCGGGAGGGGTCGGCGCCGCCGGTGCCGTCGTCCGTGATCTGGGCCTTCAGCGTGCCGTTCTCGTACCACAGTTGGACGTCGACGTGGCTGGCGCCGGAGTGCTTGGCGGCGTTGGTGAGCGCCTCGGAGACGGCGAAGTAGAGGGCGGACTCGACCGGGGCCTCGGGGCGGCCGGGCAGCTCGGCGGAGACGGTCACGTTCAGCGGGCTGTCCATGCACAGGGCCCGGACGGCGTCGGCGAGGCCGCGGTCGGCCAGCACCGGGGGGTGGATGCCGCGGACCAGGTCGCGCAGCTCGTTGAGGGCGGAGGCGGAGGCCTGACGGGTCTCGGCGAGCAGCTGCTTCGCGGCCTCCGGGTCCCGCTCGACCAGGCGCTCGGCCACGCCCAGGTTCATGCCCATGGCCACCAGCCGGGCCTGCGCCCCGTCGTGCAGGTCCCGCTCGATCCGGCGCAGTTCGGCGGCCTGGGTGGTCAGCGCGTCGCGCCGGGTCTCGGTGAGGTGGGCGACCTTGCGCTCAGCGGCCAGCGCCTCGGCACGGGCGGTCGGGCCGAGCAGCGACTTGGCGAGGGCGGTGTGGGCCCGCATGACGGCGGGGGCGACGGCCAGGCCGGCCAGCATCACCGGGACGCCGAACAGGGCGGCGGTGCCGGCCGCACCCGAGCTGGTGACGTGGATCCACAGGTACCAGGTGTTGCCGCCGTTGTCGGCGATCGACTGCCAGAACTGGGGCAGCACCAGGCCGAGGACGCCGTACGCGACCACCGTGAGCGGGAGGATCGCCAGCGTGAAGCCGACCATCGGATCGACCAGCAGCCAGAGCAGGTCGCGCCAGGTGGCCTGGTCGGACAGCATCGCCTGGCAGCGCTTCCAGGCTCCCTTGAAGCCCGCTTCGGCGTCCGGCAGCGGCTGGTAGGGGTCGCGGATCTCCACGCCGGTCCAGTCGGCGGCGAGCCGGCGCCGCAGGCCGGCCAGGCCGCGGATCGCGACGATCGTGGGCGGAACGAGCAGCGCGCCGACGCCGAGGCCCAGCAGGGAGGCGGCGACCGTGGCCGCGGTGAGCAGCAGCAGCTGCGGCACCGCGAGGGCGGCCAGGACCGGGCCGCGCAGGCAGGACCGGATGGCGTTGCCCAGCGCCCGGAGCGGGTTCCGCCCGGAGCGGCCGGTGGTGTCGGTGTTCTGCACGTTGTTCACAACTCCCGTGGTGATGCTGCTGGTCATGACCGCTCGGCCCTTCCCGTGACGGCCTCGCGGCCGGTATCCCTACCCGTTGCTTGCTGACGACATCCAGACTGCCGTCCGCCGCGATTCCGATCACTGGGCCCTGGACCCCTCTTGGTGGTACCTGGGTACACCCCCCGATCGACGACCAGAGGCCATGTCCCCGGGAAGGGCGTCCCTCCTAGTGTTGTCGGTGTCGGGAGGCGACCCGCCACAGAGCGCCGGAGCCTCCACAATCAATCTTTCCCGAAGGGGAGTTCATCATGAGCGAGCGACGTGCAGAGGCGAACCGGCCGCTGGCCGAGCGGGGTTGGGTCCGACTCGTGATGGTGCTGGCGGCCATCGGCCTGTTCCTCTACGGGCTCACGCCGGACGGTGCCCACGCGGCCACCACGACGGCGGGCAGCGGGAGTTCGGCGGCGGGCGGTTCGACGGCACCACCCGACCCCGGGTCGGTGAAGCGGCTGTTCGACGAGATCGTGCCGAAACTGCTCGCCGAGCACAAGATCCCCGGCGCGGCGGTGAGCGTGGTGGCCGGCGGGCAGCAGGTCTTCGCCGGCGGGTACGGGGTCTCCGACGTGCCGAACCGCAAGCCCGTCGACCCGGCCCGGACGGCCTTCTTCATGGGCTCCGACGCCAAGGTGTTCACCGCCGTCGCCGTCCTCCAGCAGGTCCGGGCGGGCAAGTTGGACCTCCACGCGGACGTCAACACCTACCTGACCGCCTTCAAGATCCGGGACAGCTACCCGGGGCGCCCGGTCACCGTCGAGAACCTGCTGACCCACACCGGCGGCTTCGACGACACCTTCATGGGACTCGCCGAGGCCGAGCCCCGGAACAGCGGCGGCCTCGGGCCCGCGCTGGCCGCCCACCAGCCGGACCGGGTCCGGGCCCCCGGGACGACCGCCGCGTACGACAACTACGGTGTCGCGCTCGCCGGTTACCTCGTCGAGGTGGTCTCCGGCCAGCCGTTCGACCAGTACGTCGCCCAGCACGTGCTGCAGCCGCTCGGCATGGACCACACCACCTTCACCCAGCCGCACCCCGCCCCCATCGACGCCGACCTCGCCCACGGGTACCGGCCGGAGGGCGGCGGGCAGACCGAGACCAAGGGGCTGTACGGGCCGCTGACCCCGACCGGGGCGGCCGCCGTCACCACGGCGGGCGACATGGGGCGGCTGATGCTCGCCCAGCTGCACGACGGGACCTTCGACGGCCGGTCGATCCTGGACCGGGAGGGCGACGCCCTGCTGCTCGCCCGGCACTTCGGGCCGGACCAGCGGATGCCCGGGATGGCGTACCTGCTCGAACAGCGCACCCGGAACGGGCAGCAGCTCCTGGTCAAGGACGGGGACGTGCCCGGGTTCCACAGCAACCTGGCGCTGCTGCCGGCACAGGGGGTCGGGCTGTACGTGACCGTCAACGGGGACGGGGAGGGGGCCACCGGGGGGTGGATGACCCAGCAGGTGCTGAACGACTTCGTCGATCGCTTCTACCCGGTGGGGGGTGCGTCCGCTGGGGGTGCGCGGGCGGGTGCGGTTGGTGCGGGTGCTGCTGGTGTGGTGGGTGGGGACCTTTCGAAGTTCACCGGGGACTTCCGGTCGACTCGGGTCAGCCAGTCGAACCTGACCAAGGCGGCGGCGCTGACGGGGTCGGTGCACATCGCCGCCCGTGACGGGCGGCTCGTCGTGAGCGGGCCGGTCACCCGGGATCCCTCGGTGGGGGAGACCCAGTGGGAGCAGGTGCAGCCGGGACTCTTCCAGCAGGTGGGCGGCAGCGGTCGGATCGCCTTCGAGCTGGACGGGGACGGAGACGTCACCTCGATGCTGACGGACAGCGACCCGACCATCGCGTACGAGCCGCTGGCGTGGTACCAGGCTCCGGAGCTGCACCAGCGGATCGCCCTGGGGAGCCTGGTGGTGCTGGTGCTGACCGTGCTCGGGTGGGGGCTGGCGGCGGTCGTGCGGGCGGCGCGGGGCAAGGGGCGGGCCGGGCAGCCGGCGGCCCGGCTGCTGGGGTGGCTGACGGGGGCGGTGCTCGTGGTGGCCACGGCGGGGTTCGCCCTGCTGACCTCGGACTCCAACGCGCTGAACCAGACGCTGTTCCTGGGGGACTCTCCGCTGCTGAAGGTGGTACCGGCGATGTACCTGGGGGCGGCGGTGCTCACCCTGCTGATGGTGATCTGTGCGGTGGTCGCCTGGCGGCGGGGCTGGTGGGGGGTGTTCGGGCGGCTGCACTACACGGGGGTGACGGTGGCGGCGCTGGTGTTCCTGGTGCTGGCGGGGGGATATGACCTGATCGGGACGGGGCAGATGGCGGGGTCGTTGGATCTGATCGGGTGAGGGGGCGGGGGAGGGAGGCCCGGGGCCGGGGAGGCTCCGGGCCTTTCGGGCTTTTTCCGGGTGGGTTCTTTCCGGGTGGGGGGTGGGGTTGTTGTCGGGGGTGGGGGGGCTCGGGAGGGTGGGTGACGCCGGGGCGGGTCCCTCCCGCCTCGGTCGGGTGGGGGAGGTGCGGCGTGGGCGCGCGGGGCGTGGCCCGCGCGCCCACGGAGGGGAGGGGGTGGGGTGGGCGCCCAGGGGGATGGCCCCGGCGTGCGCGGCGGGCCACCGAAGCGGGACGGGGTCAGGCGACGATCTGCCAGGAGGTGGTGGGCGTCGGGGGTCTGAGGGAGACGTCGTGCCAGCGGACTCTGCGGGGGGCGGGGTGGTGTCCGGTGGTGGCGGCCTGGGTTCTGTGGCGTTGGAGGAGGAGGACGGTGAGGGTGGCGATCTCCTCGGGGGTGAGGTCGGTGCGGTCGGTGCGGAAGAGGGGGGTTCGGTCGGTCATTCCGGGCCTCCGGGTGTGGGAACCCCGACGGCCCCGACGCGGGGCGTCGGGGCCGTCGAGGGGTGGTGAGGGGTGGGTCAGGCGCGCTTGACCAGCAGGAGGCGGTGCATGGGGGTGTCGAGCAGGGAGACGCGGCGCAGGCCGGCGTCGGCGAGCCACTGGTCGTAGTCGTGGACGGTGAAGGCGTCGCCGCCGCCGGTGGCGAGCATGGAGGCGGCGAAGAGGCGGAAGAAGCGGTTCTGGGTGTTGCCGTCGGTGCTGTCCTCGTCGACGATGTGGTCGGCGATGGCTATCACGCCGTCCTCGGTGAGGGCCTTGGCGGACCGGAGCAGGAGCTCGCGGGCGGACTCCGGGGTCTGCAGGTGGAAGATGTTGACGAAGAGGGCGACGTCGACGCCGGTGCCCCAGTCGTCGGCCCAGAAGTCGACGATCTCGGGGTTGAAGCGGTCGGCCACGCCGAGGCGGTGGGCCTGGGCGTTGGCGATCGGGATGATCCGTTCGGCGTCCAGGGCGCGGGCGTTGAGGCCGCTGAACTCCTGGAGGAGGAGCTGGCTGTAGATGCCGGTGCCGCAGCCGACGTCGAGCAGGGTGCGGCCGGTGCCGTCGGTCCAGCCCTGCTCGCGCAGGGCGGTGGCGAGGGTGGCGGCGATCGGCGGGGCCCAGAAGTTGATGCCGCGGACGAGGGAGGTGTAGTCCTCCTCGGAGATCTGGTTGAGCTGCTGGGAGCCGTCGGAGTTGCGGGCGCCGGTGCGGACGTTGGTGGCGAGGTTGCGCCAGGCGCTCCAGGCGACGTTGCGGTCGTGCCGGATCTTGCCGACCAGGCTGTACAGGCCCTCGGGGGCGAAGATGTCGTGCATCTCCGGTGGCAGGGTGTAGACGGCCTGGCCGTCCGCCGCGCGGCTGCGCTCGACCACGTCGTAGGCGGCCAGGCCGTCGAGCAGGACGCGGGTGGCGCGCAGGTCGGTGCCGAGCTTGCTGGACAGCTCGCTGGCCGTGGCCGGGCCGCTGATCAGCGCGGTGAAGGCGCCGAGGTCGTGGGCGGCCTCGATGACGCCGGTGGCCCAGATGCCGATGAGGTGCTCGTACATCCGGTGGGCGGCGTTGACGCCGGTGCCGCGGCCGGGGAGCAGCTCGGTGTCGACCAGCGGGGTGTGGTTGTCGAAGGTGCGCACGGCGGGAATGGTCATGGTCGTTGCTCCTAGTAGAGGTTGACGGTGCGTCTGGTGGTCACAGGACGATTCCGCCGTCGATCTGCAGGACCGAGCCGGTGAAGTAGGCGGACTGCGGGCCCGCCAGGAAGGCGACCGATTCGGCCACCTCGTCCGCCGTGCCGAAGCGGCCGAGCGGGATGTTCTTGAGGGCCTCGCCGCGCTGGGCGTCGGTGAGCACCGAGGTCATGTCGGTCTCGATCATGCCGGGGGCCACCGCGTTGACCCGGACGCCGTAGCGGCCGACCTCCTTGGCCAGCGCGCGGGTGAGCGCGATGATGCCGGCCTTGGAGGCCGCGTAGTTGCTCTGGCCGGGGTTCCCGTAGAGGCCGGAGACCGAGGAGAGCGTGATGATGGAGCCGCCGCGGCGCTTGACCATCGGGAAGGCCACCGCGCGGCAGAGGTTGGCGGTTCCGGTGAGGTTGGTGTCGGTGACGGCCTGCCAGTCCTCGTCGGCCATCAGGAGGAGCGGCTTGTCGCGGGTGATGCCGGCGCTGGCGACGGCGACGGTGATCGGGCCGAGCTCCTGTTCGGTGCGGGTGACCCAGGCGCGGACGGCGGCGGCGTCGGTGACGTCCACCCGTTCGGCCAGGACGCCCACGCCGAGGGCGTCGAGCTCCTTGGTGAGGAGGTCGGCGGCCTGCTGGTCGGACTGGTAGCAGAAGCTGATCGGGTGGCCCTCGGCGGCCAGCCGCAGGGCGGCGGCCTTGCCGATGCCGCGGGAGCCGCCGCTGATCAGGGCGGTGCCGGAGGTGCTCATCGGTCACCGCCGGTGAGGCGCAGGACGGCGCAGGCGGCCAGGCCCTGGTGGTCCAGCGAGGCGATCACGGCGACGCGGCCGGTGGCCGTGGGGTCGTGCTCGGCCAGGGACAGCACGGTGGTGAGGGAGAAGACAGTGCCGGCGGAGCCGGTGTCACCGAACAGTGCGGGGACCCGGTCGACGGCCTCGGCGCCCACCAGTGCGGCGAGCTGGTCGCGGGCCGGCTGCCCGGTGACGGCCGCGGCCCAGACCTCGTCGGGGGTCGCGCCGGCCTGGTCGAGGGCCTCGCGGACGACGTCGGCGAGGGCCCGTGCGGGGTCGTCGTCGATGTCCAGCCGGACGTCCAGGGCGAGCAGTTCGGCCAGCACCCGGCGGCCGGGCGGCAGTGTCCTGGCGGTCTCCATCAGCAGGACGACGCTGCCCTCGCCGAGCGGCTGCTCGGCGAGGCCGGCCAGCCACTCGCGGGTGGTCGACTGCTCCTCCACCGCGCCGACCACGGCGCGTTCGGCGCGGTCGGCGGCCAGCAGGCGGCGGGCGTAGCCGAGGGCGAGCAGGCCGCCCGCGGCGCCGCCGGCCAGGGTGGTGTTGGGGCCCTTGAGGTCGAAGCGGATGGCGGTGGCCGCGGCCGGTCCGTTCATCAGCACGTTCGGCATCAGCTGGGCCGGCACGTCGTAGGGCTTGTCGCCCTCGAAGGAGGCCCGGCTGAACCCGGCGGAGCTGTGGGCGCTGCCGAGGGTGGTGCCGAGGACGAGGGCGGTGCCGCCGCCGGTGGCGATCGGGCTCTGTGCGGCCTCGGCCTCGTCGAGCAGTTCGCGGACGGCGGTGACGGCCAGGCCGGTGGCCCGGTCGAAGGTGCGGGTGCCGGCCTTGCCGAGCACCTTGCGGGTGTCGAAGTCGGGCACCTCGTGGGCCGGTTCCCCCCGGCCGACCCCGGCCGCGAACGCTTCGCGGCCGAGGCCGAACGGGGAGACGGCGGACCACGCGGTGATCAGCGGCGCATCCCGGTGGATGGTGCTGGGGCTCATGCGCCCACCTCGCTGTGCTCGGCGGGGGCATTCGCCCACGCGCTCCTCTTGATGGTTCGCTCGCTGCGCTCGCTCATGCGCCCACCTCGCTGTGCTCGGCGGGGGCATTCGCCCACGCGCTCCTCTTGATGGTTCGCTCGCTGCGCTCGCTCATGCGCCCACCTCGCTGTGCTCGGCGGGGGCATTCGCCCACGCGCTCCTCTTGATGGTTCGCTCGCTGCGCTCGCTCATCGAACAAGTTCCTCGTCGTGGCGCCCCAGGACGACGGAGGCGTTGTTGCCGCCGAAGGCCAGGCCGTTGTTGACCACCACCCGGAGGTCCGCGGGGACGGAGTGGTTGGGCACGCAGTCGATCTGGCACTGGGGGTCGGTGGTGCGGTGGTTGACCGTGGGCGGGACGAACCCGTGGGCCAGCGCGAGCGCCGAGGCGGCCGCGCCGAGCGCGCTCGCCGCGCCCATGGAGTGGCCGAGCATCGCCTTGAGGGCGACGGTGCGCGGCGGGTTGTCGCCGAAGACCTCGCGGATCGCACGGGTCTCGGTGATGTCGTTGGTGGGGGTGCCGGTTCCGTGGGCGGAGACCAGGTCCACCTCGTTCGCCTTGACCCCGGCGTCGGCGAGCGCGAGCTCCATGCAGCGGGCGACGCTGGCCTGGTCGGGTGCGGTCGGGTGGTGGGCGTCGCAGTTGAGCCCGTAGCCGAGCAGTTCGGCGTAGATCCGGGCGCCGCGGTGCCGGGCGGATTCGAGCGTCTCCAGGACGAGGACCCCCGCGCCCTCGGCCGTGAGCAGCCCCTCCCGGTCGGCGTCGAACGGACGGCAGAAGTCCGAGGAGACCAGGCCGAGCCGGCTGAACCCGGCGAAGGTGCGGCGGCAGATCGCGTCCGCGCCGCCGACGACGGCGATGTCCGCCTCGCCGCTGCGGACGGCGTCGAAGCCGTCGCCGATCGCGTAGTTGCCGGCCGCGCAGGCGGTGCCGAGGACGGCCGGGACCGCCCGGGGGAGCCGCAGCTCCCGGGCGATGGCCAGGGCCAGCTGGTGGGACGGCAGCCGGCCGGCCACCAGCTGGTCCGCCGGGTGCTCCGGGCCCTTCGCCACCGACTCGGCCATCATCTTGTCGAGTTCGGCGGCCTCGCCGTCGGTGGTGCCGACGGTGATCTGGGCGCGCAGTCCGGCGAGCTCCTGCTCGTCGAGGCCTGCGTCCTGGACGGCCATCCGGGCCGCCGCGACGGCGAACTGGGTGGCGCGGCCGAGCTGTTCGACCGGGAGGCGGTGGATCCACTGCTCCGGCCGGAAGCCGTCGACCTCGTGGCCGAAGGTCCGGAGGAAGCCGGTGGTGTCGAAGCTGGTGATCGGACCGGCGCCGCAGCGGCCCTCGCGCAGGGCCGAGGTGAACTCCTCGACCCCGTTGCCGATGCTCGACAGGACGCCGATGCCGGTCACCACCACGCGCTGGGGTTCGTTCATCGCGCGTTCGCCCGGGACAGGACCTCCAGCACGGCGGACAGGTTGACCATGTTGGCCAGCTCCTCCTGCGGGATGGTGACGTGGAACTCCTTCTCGAGGCGGGCGAGGACCTCGATGGCGTTCAGCGAGTCGGCGCCGTAGTGGTCGATGAAGTGGTCGGTCAGGGTCAGCTCCTCGACTTCGAGGTCCAGGCAGTCGGCGACGATCTCGCGGACCTTGGCCTCGTCGATGGCGACAGCGCTCATGGTGTGCTCCTCAGGGGTGTCGGTTGGGTGGTGCTCAGGCGGTTGCGTCGATCAGGCTCTGCGGGCGCAGGTCGGTCCAGGTGCGCTCGATGTGGTCGAGCGCCTCCTGCCGGGTGCTCGCGCCCTTGACGGTCCGCCAGCCGGCCGGGACCTCGGCGAAGGCGGGCCACAGGCTGTGCTGGTTCTCGTGGTTGGCGAGTACGAGGAAGGTGCCCTGCTCGTCGTCGAACGGGTTGCTCATGATTCTGGTCCTTTCGGAATTCCCGGGAACGTCTTCTGTCCGGGCGCGGCGGCCCCGGGGCGGAATTGTCCGGGGCGGTTGCCGTCTGTTTTCAGTCCGACTTCCGCAGGGCGGCCGACAGGGTCTTTCCGATGAATGCGGCCGGGGTCGGTTCGAGCATCGAGTCGTGGTCGCTGTCGACCGGGTGCCGCAGGATCCGGCCGGTCACGTGCTCCCGCCAGGACTCCTCGTCCGGGTCGCCGGGGGCGACGCCGCGGGTGGCCGCGAACAGGAGCAGGTCGCCCTGGTAGCGGCCGGGGCGGTGGGCGTCGCCCAGCAGGCTGTGGGTGCGGATCACCCCGAGCAGCCTGGTCAGTTCGGTCTCGTCCAGCTCCGCGAGCGCGTTGCCGGCCTCGGCGAGGCGCTCGCGGGCGGTGCCCGGGTCGACCGGGCCCTCGCCGGGGAGGCCGGCCCGCTGGAGCAGTTCGGCCAGGACGGCCCGGTCGTCCGGCACGTCCTCGGCGGGCGAGCCGCTGCCGGGGTAGCCGTCCAGGTCGGCGAGCAGTTCGACCTGTTCGCCGCGGGCCTGCAGCTGGACCGCGATCTCGTGGGCGACAAGCCCCCCGAACGACCAGCCGAGAATACGATAGGGCCCCTGCGGTTGGATTTCCAGCATTTCGCCGAGATATTTTCCGGCGATTTCCCGGACGGACTCCGGGGCCTTTTCCGGGGAGCGCACCCCACCGGTCTGGAAAGCGTACACGGGAATGTCCGCGTCAATTTCCGCGGCGAGGGTCAGGAAGGGCCAGCCGAGTCCGACCGCGCCGTGCACGCAGAACACCGGACGGGCGGTGCCGGTCGGCCGGATCGCCAGGACGGGCGCGAACGGGTCCTCCGGCGCACCGGTGCCCTCGACGGCGCCGGCCACCAGGGCCAGCCCGGCCACCGTGCGGTGCGCGAAGACGTCGGCCGGGGTGAGCTCCAGCCCGGCCGCGCGGGCCCGGCTGACCAGCTGGATGGACTTCAGGCTGTCGCCGCCCAGATCGAAGAAGCCGTCCTCGGCGCCGACCCGGTCCAGTCCGAGCACCTCGGCGAACACCCGGCCGAGCGCGAGCTCCACCGGTCCGCTGGGTGCGCGGCCGTCCGAGCGGGCCACCGCCCGGTCCCCGGCCCCGGGTGCGGGCAGCGCCTTGCGGTCCACCTTGCCGTTCGGGGTGAGCGGCAGCGCCTCCAGCGGGACGTACGCGGCCGGGAGCATGTACTCCGGCAGTACGGCCGCCAAGTGGGCGCGCAGCGCGGCGGGTTCGGGCCGCTCGGGGCCGGCGGGCACCAGGTAGGCGATCAGCCGGCGTTCGCCCTGGGAGTCCTCCCGGTCGGTCACGGAGGCCCGCTCAACCAGCGGATGATCCGTCAGCACCGCCTCGATCTCGCCGAGTTCGATCCGGAAGCCGCGGATCTTCACCTGGTGGTCGATCCGGCCGAGGTAGTCGATCGAGCCGTCCGGCCGCCAGCGGGCGAGGTCCCCGGTGCGGTACATCCGCGAGCCGGGCGGCCCGTACGGGTCGGCGGTGAAGCGCTCGGCGGTCAGGCCGGGCCGGTCCAGGTAGCCCCGGGCGAGGCCGGCACCGGCCAGGTAGAGCTCGCCGACCACGCCCGGCGGTACCGGGCGCAGCGCGGGGTCCAGCAGCAGGGCCCGGTTGCCGGCCAGCGGGCGGCCGATCGGCGGGGTGCCGGTGTGGTCGGGCGCCAGGTCGACGCCGACCGAGTAGATGGTGGTCTCGGTCGGGCCGTACAGGTTGCTGACCTTCGCCGCGGCGCCGGTCAGCGCCGCCGCCAGGGCCGGGCTGAGGGCCTCGCCGCCGGTCATCACGTGCACCCCGGCCAGCGCGTCGGGCCGGGCGGTGACCAGCGCGTGCCACAGCGTCGGGGTGGCCTGCATGACGTCCGCCCCGGTGGCGAGGGTCAGCTCGGCCAGCAGCTCCGGGTCGCGGACCGTGTCGTGCGGGGCGAGGACCAGCCGGGCGCCGCTGAGCAGTGGGCCGAACAGCTCCAGGTTGGCGATGTCGAAGCCGAAGGTGGTGACGGCCAGCAGGGTGCGCCCGGGGGCCAGGCCGACCCGCTCGGTGAGGTCGTACAGGTGGTTGACCAGGGCCCCGCGCGGCACCACGACGCCCTTGGGGCGGCCGGTGGAGCCCGAGGTGTAGATGACGTACCCGGCGTGCTCGGGCCGTACCGGCCCGGCGAGTTCGGCGGGGCGCAGGTGGTCCGCGTCCTGGCCGTCGACCAGCGCGCGGGTGGCCGGGTCGTCCAGCAGCAGGAGCCGGCCGTTGTCCAGGCCGGGGACGGCCGCGGCCACCCCGGTCAGGGTCACGGTCAGCACCGGCCGGGCGTCCTTGGCCATCCCGGCGATCCGGTCGGCCGGGTAGGACGGGTCGATCGGCAGGTAGGCGGCCCCGGTCTTGACCGCCGCGAGCGCGGCCACCACCAGGTCGACCGAGCGCGGCAGCGCGATCGCCACGAGCCGGTCCGGCGCGGCGCCCTGGGCGACCAGGGTGCGGGCGAGCCGGTTGGCCCGGCGGTGCAGCTCGGCGAAGCCGAGCCGCTGGTCGGCGTGTTCGAGCGCGATCGCGTCCGGGTGGGCGTCCGCGGTGGCCTCCAGCAGGGTGGCGAGCGGCTGCCCGTCGCCCCGGGCGGCGGCGCCGGTCCCGAGGGCCAGCAGCTCCTCCTGCTCGCCGGGCAGCAGCACCGGGGCTGCGCCGATCGACCGGTCCGGCTGGTCGACCAGGACGCCCAGCAGGTGCACCAGGCGGTCGGCCAGGCGCCGGGCGCCGGCCGCGCTGAACAGGTCGGTGCTGTACTCCAGCCGCCCCTCCAGCCCGCCGGGGCCGTCCGGTCCGGAGACCTCGGCGAGTTCGAAGCAGAGGTCGAGCCGGGCCACGCCGAGTTCGGCCGCGCCCGCCTCGGCGGTGATGCCGGGCAGCTCCAGCCGGGCGGCGGCGTTGTTGTGCAGGGCCAGCAGGGTCTGGAACAGCGGGTTGCGGGCCGGGGCGCGCTCGGGGCCGAGCGCGTCGACCAGCTTCTCGAAGGGCAGGTCCTGGTGGGCGTAGGCGGCCAGGTCGGTGGCCTTGACCCGCTCCAGCAGTTCGCGGAAGGTCGGCGCGCCGGACAGGTCGGTGCGCAGCACCAGGGTGTTGACGAACATGCCGACCAGGTCGTCCAGCGCGTCGTCGGTGCGGCCGGCGATCGGGGTGCCGAGCGGGATGTCCTCGCCCGCGCCGAGCTTGCCGTACAGGGTGGCCAGCGCGGCCTGGAGCACCATGAACAGGCTCGCCCCGCTCTGCCGGGCCAGCGCGGCCGCCCGGTGGTGCAGTTCGGCCGGGACGGCGAAGCGGACGCTGGCGCCGCGGTAGCCGGCGGTGGCCCGCCGGGCGGTCTCCACCGGCAGCTGCAGCTCCTCCGGCAGCCCGGCCAGCTGCTCCTTCCAGTAGGCGGTCTGGCGCGCGATGAGGGACTCCTGGTCGCCCTCCTCGCCGAGCAGTTCACGCTGCCAGAGCGCGTAGTCGGCGTACTGCACCGGCAGCGGCGTCCAGGCGGGCGCGCGGCCGGCCAGCCGGGCCGCGTAGGCGGTGGAGAGGTCGCGGGCGAGCGGGCCGTTGGACCAGCCGTCACCGGCGATGTGGTGGATCACCACGACCAGCAGGTGGTCCTCGGGCCCGGCCGCGAGCAGCGTGGCCCGGATCGGCGGGCGATTCGCCAGGTCGAAGGTTCGGGTGGCGAACTCCTCGGCGACCGCGGAGAGTTCGGTCTCGTCCAGCTCACGGACCGGCAGCTCGACGGCGGCCTGCCGGACGGACAGGACCCGCTGGTACGGCAGCCCGTCGCGGTCCGGGAAGACGGTGCGCAGGCTCTCGTGCCGCTCGACCACGTCGGTCAGCGCGGCGGTCAGCGCCGCGCGGTCCAGCGGGCCGCGCAGCCGCAGCGTCCACGGCAGGTTGTAGGTGGCGGAGGGGCCCTCCAGCCGGTCCAGGAACCAGAGCCGCTGCTGGGCGTAGGACAGCGGCAGCAGCTCCGGTCGCTCCCCGGCGGTCAGCGCGGGGCGGTCGGCGTCCTGGGTGAGCCGCCCGGCCAGCGCGGCCACCGTGGGCGCGTCGAACAGGGTGCGGATCGGCAGTTCGGCACCGAGCAGCGTGCGTACCCGGCTGACCAGCCGGGTGGCGAGCAGCGAGTGGCCGCCGAGCTGGAAGAAGTCCTCGTCGATGCCGACCTTCGGCAGGTCCAGGACCTCGGCGAAGGCGGCGCACAGCACCTCCTCCTGCGGGGTGCGCGGGCCGCGGCCGGTGGCCGAGGAGAGGTCGACCTCGGGCAGCGCCTTGCGGTCCACCTTGCCGTTGGGGGTCAGCGGCAGGGCGTCCAGCACCACCAGGGCGGAGGGCACCATGTACTCGGGCAGGATCGCGGCGGCCGCCGCCCGACCCCAGGCCGGGTCGAGGTCGCCGGTGACGTAGCCGACCAGCCGGGCGTCGCCGGCCCCGCCGCGGCGGACCACCACCACGGCGTCGCCGATCCGCTCGATCGAGCGCAGCGCGGCCTCGACCTCGCCGGGCTCGATCCGGTGGCCGCGGATCTTGACCTGGTGGTCGACCCGCTCCAGGAACTCCAGCTGCCCGTCCGTCCGGCGGATCACCCGGTCGCCGGTGCGGTACATCCGCGCGCCCGGCAGCGGGCTGAACGGGTCGGCGACGAACACCGATGCGGTGCGGCCGGGCTGGTCCAGGTAGCCGCGGCCGACGCCGCGCCCGCCGACGTACAGCTCGCCGGGGACGCCGTCCGGCACCGGGCGCAGCGCGTGGTCCAGGAGGTACAGGCCGGTGCCGCGCACCGCCCGGCCGATCGGGGCGCGCACCGAGTCCAGCTCCGCGGGGGAGCCGATCACGGCGTGCGTCACGTCGTCCGAGCACTCGGTCGGCCCGTACGCGTTGACCAGCGGGATCGCCGGGTAGCGGGCGAACCAGCGGTGCGCCAGGTCGGCGGGCAGCGCCTCGCCGGTGACCACCAGCTTGCGCAGGCCGTCCAGGACGGGCGGCTGGGCGCCGTCGTCCCAGCTGTCCAGGGCGGCGCGCAGCAGCGAGGGGACGACCTCCAGCACGGTGACGCCCTCGGGGGCGACCAGCCCGAACAGCGCCTGCGGGTCGGCGGCGAGTTCCCGGCCGGTGACCCGCAGGCGCCCGCCGACGACCAGCGCGGCGAGCATCTGCCAGACCGAGATGTCGAAGGTGACCGGGGCGTTGTGGACCAGCACGGTGTGCCCGTCCAGCTCCAGGTCGTCGATCTTGGCGAACAGGTGGTTGACCATGCCCGCCCGGTGCACCATGGCGCCCTTGGGGCGTCCGGTGGAGCCCGAGGTGAAGATGACGTACGCCAGGTCGTCGCCGGCGCCGCGCGGGGCCGGCGGCTCCTCGGCGACGGCCGGGCCCGGCTCCAGCACCGGGACGTCCAGCCCGGCCCCGGCCAGCAGTTCGGCGGCCATGGCGTGCTCGTCGGGGCCGACCACCAGCGCGCTCACGTGCGCCTCGGCGGCCAGCACGGCGCCGCGCCTGACCGGCGCGGCGACGTCCAGCGGCAGCCAGGCCGCGCCCGCGCCGAGCACGCCCAGGACGGCGGTGACGAAGCCGCAGCCGGGCTGGGCCAGCACGCCGACCGGTCCGGTCGCGGCGCCCGCGTCGAGCAGCGCCCGGGACAGGGCGCCGGCCCGGCCGGCCAGCTCGCGGTAGGTCAGCTGCTCGGTGCCGTCGGAGACGGCGACGGCGGCCGGGGTGGTGCGGGCGAACTCCTGGACCCGCGCCACCACGTCCGTCCACGGGTCGGCCCCGGCCGGCTCCGGGGCGGTGACGGCCAGCCGGGCGCGCTCGCCGGGCAGCAGCAGGTCCAGCTGCCCGAGCGGGCGGTCCGGCTCGGCCTGGGCGGTGCGCAGCACGTGCAGCAGTCGCTCGGCGACGACGGCGGCCTCGGCCGGGGTGAACCGGGAGGTGTCGTAGCCGACCTGGAGCCGCAGCCGCTCGCCGGGAAGGGCCATCAGACTGAGCGGGTAGTGGTTGGCGTCGCCGGCCCGCAGGCCGGTCAGCCGCAGCCCGGCGACCTCGCCGGCCAGCGCCTTCGGGTCGAGCGGGTAGTTCTCGAAGACCAGCACGCTGTCGAAGAGGTCACCGACCCCGGCCAGGCGCTGGATGGCGTTGAGGCCCAGGTGCTGGTGCGGCAGCAGGGCGGACTGGCGGTCCTGGAGGGCGGACAGCAGCTCGGTGAAGCTCTGCGCCGGGTCCAGGTCGACGCGCACCGGCAGGGTGTTGATGAACAGCCCGACCATGCCCTCGACCCCGGGCAGCTCCGGGGGGCGGCCGGAGACGGTGCCGCCGAAGACGATGTCGCGCAGCCCGGTGAGGGTGCCCAGCACGGTGGCCCAGGCGCCCTGCACCACGGTGTTGACGGTCAGGCCGCGGCTGCGGGCCCAGCCGGTGAGCGCGGCGAACTCCCGCTCGTTCAGCTCGACGGCGTGCTCGCCGGGCATGCCGCGCCGGGTGGACCCGGTGCCGGCGGTCGCGCCGGACAGCCGGGTGGGCTCGGTGAAGCCGTCGAGCGCGGCCGTCCAGGCCGCCTCGGCCGCCGCTCTGTCCTGCCGGGCCAGGTGGGCCAGGTAGGACTTGTACGGGGCGGGGCGCGGCAGGGAGAGGCCGCGATCGGCGTAGCAGGCGAACAGCTCGCGCACCACGATCGGCATCGACCAGCCGTCGAACAGGATCTGGTGGGCGGTCAGCACCAGGCGGTGCTCCAGATCGCCGAGCCGCAGCAGGCTGAAGCGCAGCAGCGGCGGGCGCGCCAGGTCGAAGGGGCGCAGCCGGTCGCGCTCGGCGATCCCCTCGCTCTGCTGCTCGGCGTCCTCGTCGCCCCGGAGGTCGATCTCCCGCCAGTCGAGCGCGACCTCGCGCGGCACGACCTGCACCGGGTCCCCGTTCTTGCGGTAGCGGAAGGCCGCCCGCAGGTTGGGGTGGCGCTCCAGCAGGGCGGTGACCGCGGCACGCAGCCGCGCCGGGTCCAGCTCGCCGGCCAGGTCCATCACCAACTGCACGGTGTAGACGTCGAGTTCCTCGCGGTGGTACTGCGCGTGGAACATCAGCCCTTCCTGCAGCGGTGCCACCGGCAGGATGTCGCTCAGATTGGAGCTCCGCCCGGGTCGTCGCCCGGCGCGGGGCTCGGCCGAGGCCGTGGTCACAGCTCGTCCCCCCAGTCGTCCATCTCGTCCTCGAATTCGTCGATCTCGTCCTGGCTGAGTGCCACCAGGTCGAGGTCGGACGGCGTCCAGCCGCCGGCACCGGGCTCCCGGGTGTGCCGCACCAGGGCGCGCAGGGCCTGGAACCAGCTCTCGGCCAGGTCCTCGGCGTCGGCCTGCGGCAGGGCCTGGCCGGCCCAGGTCCAGCGGGCGCTGAGCCGCGGGCCGTCCGGGCCGTCCTCGGTCACCGCGTTGACGTCCAGGACGTGCGGCAGCGGCATCTCCGGGTCGGCCCCGGCGGCCAGGGCGGCGGACTGCTCGGTCAGCGACCAGTCCTCGCCGGTGGGCGCGGGCATCCGGCCCAGGTAGTTGAAGCCGAGCTGCGGCCGGGCCGCCCCCGACAGCGCCTCGGCGCGGTCCAGATAGCGCAGTTGGCCCCAGCCGAGCCCGTGTCCGGGCACCATCCGTAGGTGTTCCTTGACCAGCTTGAGGCTGTGTCCGGCGGCCGGGCCGCCGGACAGCGCCTCGGCCAGGTCCACCGGGCCGGGGTGCAGCCGCAGCGGGTAGGCGGTGGTGAACCAGCCGACCGTGCGGGACAGGTCCACGCCGGGGGCGAACTCCTCGCGCCCGTGGCCCTCCAGCTCGACCGGCACCGGGCCCTGTGGCCGTCCGGTGCGTCGCCGCCAGTCCGCGACGGCGAGTGCCAGGGCGGTCAGCAGCACGTCGTTCACCTCGGCGTGGAACGCCCCGGTGACCTCGGTGAGCAGCGCCGCCGTGGTGTCGGCGTCCAGGGTGCGGTGCAGCGTACGGGCGGTGGCGAAGGTGTCCACCGCCGGGTCGGCGGGCCGGTGGCCCAGCGGGGCCTCCTCGCCGGCCGACTCGGTGCGCCACCAGTCGAGTTGGGCGCGCAGCTCGGGCGTGCCCGCGGTCCGCTCCAGTAGCCCGGACCAGTGCCGCAGCGAGGTGCCGACCGGCTGCAGCCGCACCGGCTCGCCCGCCAGGACGGACGCGTGCGCCCGGGCCAGGTCGGGCAGCAGCACCCGCCAGGACACCCCGTCCACCACCAGGTGGTGCAGGGTGAGCAGCAGCTCGCCGCTCTCGCCGGGCGCGCCCGGGTGCCAGAGCGCCTGGACCATCAGGCCCTGGCCGGGTGCCAGCCGCTGCCGGGCGGCGACCGCCTCGGCGGGCCAGTCGGCGGCCGGGCCCTCGAGGATCCGCAGCAGCGCGCCGGCGTCCACCGTGCCGGGCTCGGTGATCAGCAGCGACCAGTCCGGCAGCAGCCGCATCCGCAGCCCGTCGTGGTGGTCCAGCAGCGCCTGCAGGGCCGCGGTGAGCGACTCCCGGGTGGCGTCGGCCGGGGTGCGGACCAGGACGGCCTGGTGGAAGCCGTTCACCGGTCCGCCGAGTTCGCGCAGCCAGTGCCCGATCGGCAGCTGCCCCAGCGGGCCGACGCCGTCATCGGTGCCGACCGTGGCGACGGCCCCCTCGTCCTCGCCGTCGCGGGCCACCACGGCCAGCGCCGCCGGGGTCCGGTGGGTGAAGACGTCCTGCGCGGTGACCACCAGCCCGGCCGCGCGGGCCCGGCTGACCAGCTGGATGGAGACGATGCTGTCGCCGCCCAGGTCGAAGAACCCGTCGTCGGCGCCGACCTCGGGCAGTCCGAGCACCTCGGCGAAGACCGCGCAGAACGCGGCCTCCCGGGCGTCGGCCGGGGCGCGGCCGGTGGAGGCGGCGGCGTAGTCGGGCGCGGGCAGCGCCCGGCGGTCCAGCTTGCCGTTGCCGGTCAGCGGCAGGATCTCCAGCGGGACGAACGCGGAGGGCACCAGGTAGTCGGGCAGCTCCGCCGCGAGCGCCGCCCGCAGCTCGCCGACCGGCAGGTCGGCCGGGGTCACGTAGGCGACGAGCCGCTTGTCGCCGGGGCGGTCCTCGCGGACCACCGCGGCGGCCTGCTCCACGCCCGGCCGGGCGAGCAGCGCGGTCTCGATCTCGCCGAGCTCGATCCGGAAGCCGCGCAGCTTGACCTGCTCGTCGACCCGGCCCACGTAGTCCAGCTGGCCGTCGGCCGTCCAGCGCACCAGGTCGCCGGTGCGGTACATCCGGTCATCCCGGCCGCCGTACGGGTCGGCGGTGAAGCGCTGGGCGGTGAGTTCGGGCCGGTGCAGGTAGCCGAGGGCCACCCCGGCGCCGGCCACGTACAGTTCGCCGATCACGCCGGGCGGGGTGGGCCGCAGGGCCTCGTCCAGCACGTACACCCGGGCGCCGGCCAGCGGGCGGCCGATCGGCGGCTTGACCGCTCCGGCCAGCGGCTCGCTGACGGTGGCGCAGACCGTGGTCTCGGTCGGGCCGTACGCGTTGAGCATCCGCCGGCCCGCGGACCAGCGCTCCACCAGCTCGGGCGGGCAGGCCTCGCCGGCCGTGATGAGGGTCAGGCCGTCGGGCATCGGCAGCCCGACCGGCCAGGCGGCGAGCACCGTCGGCGGCAGGCAGACCACCTCGATGCCGGCCTTCGCGACCAGCTCGGCGAGCGGCTCGCCGGGCGCCCGGTCGGCCTCCGCGGCCAGCACCAGGACGGCGCCGGTGAGCAGCGCGGTGAGCAGCTCCCAGGCGGCGGCGTCGAAGCTGAACGAGGCGAACTGCAGCAGCCGGGTGCCCTCGCCGACGCCGAAGCGGTCGTGCTCGGCGGCCAGCGCGGCCACCGCCCGGTGCGGCACCAGCACGCCCTTGGGGCGGCCGGTGGAGCCGGAGGTGTAGATCACGTACGCCGGGTGGTCCGGGCCCAGCGGGGCGACCCGCTCGGCGTCCTCCGGGTCGTGCGCGGGGGCTCCGGCGATCGCGGCGGCGGTCGCCGGGTCGTCCAGCAGCAGCACGGGTGCGGCCTGCTGCTCGGGCAGCCGTCCGGCCACCGAGCCGTGGCTGAGCACCGCCAGCGGGGCGGAGTCCTCGAGCAGGTAGGCGATCCGCTCTCGCGGGTACGCCGGGTCGACGGGCAGGTAGGCCGCGCCCGTCTTGAGGACCGCGAGCACCGCGACGACCGCGTCGACCGTGCGCGGCAGCGCCAGGGCGACGATCCGTCCGGGGCCCGCGCCCAGGGCGATCAGGTGGTGGGCGAGCCGGTTGGCGCGCTCGTTCAGCTCGCCGTAGCCGACCTCGGCGCGCACCGCGCCGTCCTCGAACCAGCGCAGCGCGGGCCGCTCGGGCGCGCGGTGCGCCTGCGCCTGGAACAGCGCGGGCAGGTGGACGGCACCGACGGTGGTCGGGATCGAGGCCCCGCTCCAGGAGCCGAGCAGCAGCTCGCGCTCCTCGGGCAGCAGGGCGTCCAGTCCGCTGAGCGGCCGGTCGGGCTCGCCGGTGAGCAGGCCGATCAGGTGGGCCAGCCGGTCCGCGAGGCCGCGGGCGGTCCGCTCGGTGAACAGGTCGGTGCTGTACTCCAGGGTGCCGGTGAGGCCGTCCGGCTCGCCCGACCCGTCGTACTGCTCGACGAGTTCGAAGGCCAGGTCGAACTTGGCCGTCCCGGTGCCGACCGGGCTGACCTCGGCGGTCAGGCCGGGCAGCTCGGGGCGGGCCCCGGCGTTGTTCTGGAAGGCCAGCATCACCTGGAAGAGCGGCTGGCGGGCCAGCGAGCGGCCGGCGCCGAGCCGGTCGACCAGCTTCTCGAAGGGCACGTCCTGGTGGGCCAGGGCGGCCAGGACGGTCTCCCGGGCCCGGCCGACCAGGGTGCGGAAGGTCGGGTCGCCGGAGAGGTCGGTGCGCAGCACCAGGGTGTTGACGAAGAAGCCGACCAGGCTGTCCAGGGCCTCGGCGGTGCGCCCGGCCACCGGGGTGCCGACCGGGATGTCCGTACCGGCGCCGAGCTTGCCGAGCAGCACGGCGAGTGCCGCCTGCACCACCATGAACGGGCTGGCGCCGGACTCCCGGGCCAGCTCGGCCAGGGCGCGGTGCGCCTGCGCGTCCAGCCGCAGCGGCACGGTGGCGCCCCGGTAGCTGGGCACCGCCGGGCGCGGGAAGTCGACGGGCAGCGACAGCTCCTCCGGGAGGTCCGACAACTGTCCGGCCCAGTAGTCGAGCTGGCGGGACATCAGCGAACCCGGGTCGTCCTGATCGCCGAGCAGTCGACGGTGCCAGAGGGTGTAGTCGGCGTACTGGACGGGCAGCTCGGCCCACTCCGGGGCGCCGCCGGCCAGCCGGGCGCGGTAGGCGGCCTGGAGGTCGTCGACCAGCGGGCGCACCGACCAGCCGTCGGCCGCGATGTGGTGCTGCACCAGCAGCAGCACGTGCTCCTCGACGCCGGTCTCGAACAGCACCGCGCGCAGCGGCGGTTCGGCGGCCAGGTCGAAGGGCGTGCCAGCCCGGGCGGCCAGTTCGGCGTCCAGCTCCTCGGCCGTGCGGCCGGTGAACGGGACGACCGGCAGCTCCGGGCCGGCCTCGCCGACCGGCAGCACCCGCTGGTGCGGGCGTCCGTCCTCGGCGGGGAAGACGGTGCGCAGGCTCTCGTGCCGGGCGACCACGTCGGCCAGCGCCTCGGCGAGCGCCGCCCGTTCCAGGGCGCCGGTCAGCCGGACCGCGTGGGAGAGGTGGTAGGTGGCGCCGGCAGCGTCCAACTGGGAGAGGAACCACAGTCGTTGCTGCCCGGGGGAGAGCGGGATCCGCTCCGGCCGCGGGCCGGCCACCAGCTCCTCCCGGGCCGGTTCGGCGCCGTCCAGGGCGAGCGCCAGGGCGAACGGGGTGGGCGCCTCGAACAGGGTGCGGATCGGCAGCTCGACGCCGAGCCGGGCGCGCAGCGCGGTGACCACCCGGCCGGCCAGCAGCGAGTGCCCGCCGAGCGCGAAGAAGTCCTCGTCGGCGCCGACCTCGTCGAGTTCCAGCACCTCGGCGAACAGCGCGCACAGCAGCGCCTCGCGCTCGGTGGCCGGGGCCCGCCGCTCGCGGCGCAGCGCGCCGAAGTCCGGCACCGGCAGGGCCTTGCGGTCCACCTTGCCGTTGGGGGTCAGCGGCAGCGCCGCCATCGGTACCAGCACGGCCGGGACCATGTAGTCGGGCAGCGTCCGGGCCAGTTCGGCGCGGACGGCGGCCGGGTCGGCGCCGCCGGCGAGGTGGGCGACCAGCCGGGCGCCGCCGGAAGGGTCCCGGGCGACGGTGACCACCGCGTCGGCCACGCCGGGGACGGCGCGCAGCGCGGCCTCGACCTCGCCGGGCTCGATCCGGTGGCCGCGGATCTTGACCTGGTGGTCGACCCGCTCGAGGAACTCCAGCTGCCCGTCCGTCCGGTGCACCACCCGGTCGCCGGTGCGGTACATCCGGGCGCCGGGCTCGTCCGAGTACGGGTCGGCGACGAACGCTCCGGCGGTGCGCCGCGGGTCGTTCAGGTAGCCGCGGCCGACGCCGCGCCCGCCGACGTACAGCTCGCCGGGCTGCCCGGCCGGTACGGGCTGCAGCGAGTCCCCGAGGACGTACAGCCGGGTGTCGCGGACCGGGCGGCCGATCGGGGCGCGCACCGAGTCCAGCTCCGCCGGGGAGCCGATCAGGGCGTGGGTGACGTCGTCCGAGCACTCGGTCGGCCCGAAGGCGTTGACCAGCGGGATGCCGGGCCGCAGTGCGAACCAGCGGCGGGCCAGGTCGGCGGGCATCGCCTCGCCGGTGACCACCAGCTTGCGCAGCGCGGACAGCGGGGGCACCGGCGCGCCGGCCTCCCAGGAGTCCAGGGCGGCGCGCAGCAGCGAGGGGACGACCTCCAGCACGGTGACGCCCTCGGTGTCGGCGAGCGCGAACAGCGCGCCGGGGTCGGCCGCGAGCTCGCGGGAGACCACCCGCAGCCGCCCGCCCGCGACCAGCGGGCTCAGCATCTGCCAGACCGAGATGTCGAAGGTCACCGGGGCGTTGTGCACCACGGTGTCGGCCTCGGACAGCTCCAGGTCGGCGTGCTTGGCGAGCAGGTGGTTGACCATGCCGTCGCGGTGCACCATGGCGCCCTTGGGCCGGCCGGTGGAGCCCGAGGTGTAGATGACGTACGCCAGCTCGGCGGGGCCCCCGGCGGCCGGCAGCAGTTCCTCGTCCCGGGCGTCGTCGAGGACCAGGACGGCGGGGTGGCCCTCGGACAGTGCGCCGAGCAGGGTGTCGACGTACGGCTGCTGGTCCTCGCCGTGCAGCAGGACGGCGGCGCCCGCGGCCTCGACCAGTGCCGCGCCGCGGGCGGCCGGGGCCCGGACGTCCAGCGGCAGCCAGGCCGCGCCCGCGCCGAGCACGCCGAGGACGGCGGTCACGAAGCCGGTGCCGGGGGCGGCGGCGACGGCCACCAGCCGGTCCGGCCCGGCGCCCGCGGCGACCAGTCGGCGGGACAGGGCGCTGGCCCGGGCGACCAGCTCGGCGTAGTCGAGCCGGCCGGCGTCGTCCTGGACGGCGGTCGCACCGGGCCGGGCCAGGGCGAGTTCGCGGATCCGGGGCAGGACGTCGGTGAACACCTCGGGCTGCTGCCCGTAGCCGTTCCCCCCGGCGAGGACGTGCTCGCGCTCGGCCGGCGGCAGGGCGGCGATCCGGCCGACCGGCAGCTCGGTGGGGACGGTGGCGAACTCGGCGAGGTAGCCGAGCAGGGCGTCGCGGAAGAGGTCCAGGCGCTCCTGCGGGTAGCGGTCGGCGTCGCCGTCGATCCGCAGCTCGCAGCCTTCCTCGCCGCTGTCCAGGAACAGGATCTGCAGGTCCGGGACGGGGCCGGTGGACAGGTTGCGGACCCGGGCGCGGCAGTCGCCGAGGGCGAACTCGCCGCCGGTCTGCAGCACGTTGACGGTCGGGCCGAAGCTGCGGCCGGCGTCGCCGGTCAGACCGAGGTCGCGGCGGATCGCGTCGTGCCGGTGGCGCTGGTGGCGCAGCGTGCCGCGCAGGGTGGCCGCGACCTGGGTGAGCAGGCCGTCGCGACCGAGCGCGGGGTGGGCGGCGACCGGCAGCGGCAGGAAGTTGGCGCGCATGCCGGGGACGGACTGCGCCAGCGGGGTGGTCCGGGCGGCGACGGGCAGGGTCAGCACGACCCGGTCGGTGCCGGCCAGCTGGGCCAGGCAGCCGGCGGTGGCGCCGATCAGCAGGGTCTGCCAGGTGACCCGCTCGGCCCAGGCGGCGTCCTGGAGCCTGGTGACGGTGTCGGGCGGGATCAGGCCGGTGCTGCGCAGGGTGCTGCGGGCGGGCGCGCCGAGGTGGCCGGAGAGCACGGTGGGCTCGATGCCGTCGGCCAACTGCTCGGCCCAGTAGGCGCGGTCGCGCTGGTGGGCGGGGGAGGCGAGGTAGTCGTCCTCCTCGGCGAGCAGCTCGGCGAGGGTCGGGTCGGCGGCCGGCTCGGCGTCGGGCAGGTCGTACTCGGCGGCGAGCCGCGCGTAGACCAGGGAGCGGCTGAAGCCGTCCACCAGGATGTGGTTGGCCTTCACGTGCAGCCAGGCCAGTTCGGGGCCGATCAGCAGCAGGGTGGCGGCGAAGGCGTCGGGACCGAGCGTGGACGGGAGCTGCCGGTCGGCGTCCAGGAACGCCTCGGCGGCGGCGAGCGGGTCCGGCTCGCCGGTCAGGTCGAGCACCGGCAGCGGGCGCTCGTGGGGCGGCTCGACGAGTTGCACCGGCTGACCGTCCCGCTCGACGAAGCGCACCCGCAGCGCCTCGGTGCGGTTCTGCACGCGCTGCCAGGCGGCCCGCAGCCGCTCGTGGTCCAGCGGGCCGGTCAGTTCCAGGCAGTCCGCCATGGTGAACACCGGGTTGCCCGGGTCGAGCTGCTGGGCGAACCACATCTCGCGCTGGGCGGCGGACAGCGGCAGTTCTTCGGGACGCACTGTTTCGATCGGACGCGCGTCATGACGCATCGTCATCTTACCCCCGTGACAATGGCGTTGGGCGGCGTCAGGCGCTCGACCGCATCCAGTGCGTCGGCTCCGTAGATGTCGCGCACCCAGGCGCTCTGGTAGATGGTGTCGAGGTAGCGGTCGCCCAGGTCGGGCGAGACGGCGACGGCCACGACGTCCTTGCCTTCGCGGTGCTTCTCGAGCCAGGCCGCGGCGCCGCTGACCACCGTGCCGGTGGAGCCGCCGAACAGGAAGCCGCCGCGGGCGAGCCGGTGGCAGGTGCGGACGGTGTCGACCTCGGGCACGTGGACCACGTCGTCGACGAAGTCCTCGTCCAGCAGCGCCGGCCGGACGCCGGCGCCCAGGCCGGGGATCATCCGCGGGCCGGGCTCGCCGCCGAAGGTGACGGAGCCGACGCTGTCCACCGCGACGACCCGGGTGGCAGGCCGGTGCTCCTTGAAGTAGCGGGCGCAGCCCATCAGCGTCCCGGTGGTCCCGGCGCCGACGAACAGCACGTCCAGCTCGGGGAACTGGCGGAGGATCGACGGCCCGGTGGTGCGGTAGTGGGCCCGCCAGTTGTCCGGGTTGGCGTGCTGGTTGAGCCACACGTACCGCGGCGAGGAGGCGCACAGCTCGCGGACGTAGTCCAGCCGGGCGCCCAGGAACCCGGTTTCCGGCGAGGGCTCGGTGATCATGTGGACATGGCCGCCGAGGGTTTCGATGAGCTGGCGGGTGGACAAGTTCGTACGTGGGTCGACGACGCAGATGAACTGGTAGCCCCGGACGGAGGCGATCATGCTCAACGCCATCCCGAGGTTGCCCGAGGAGGACTCCACCAGGACGGAGTCGCGGTTCAGCCGGCCGTCGCGCTCGGCGGCGTCGACCATGCTGAGGGCGGCTTTGAGCTTGACGGATCCGGCGAAGTTGAAGCCCTCGCACTTGAGGTACAGCGGGTAGTCGAACATCGCGCGCAGGTCGACGAAGAGATCGTCCTCGTTGAACTCCTGCGGTGTTCTGATGATGGGCATCGGCCCGTCCCCCTTCGCGTCGAGTGACGGGACGTCAGTCCCAGATGATGTCGTCGCCGTGCACGGTGGCGGTGTGGGCGCCGGTCGGGGCGGCGGTGGTGGTGGCGCCGGCAGCCGGCGCGGTGAGGGTGATGCCGGCGGCCAGCAGGCCGAGGAGGGCGGCGGCGCGGCCGGCGAAAACGGTGATGCTGCTCATGGTGAACCCCCGGTGGCAAAGACGTCGCGGGCCGCGTAATAAGCGGCGGCGAAACAACGGAAACGGATGAGCGCTCCGCCGGGTTCGAATCCTGCGCTGAATGGCTAGGCGAGCCCGGCTCTCTAATCCTGCGGGAAGGGGGCTCCGGCCCCCTTCGGCGTGACCAAGTCTGTCTCGCACACACGTTCCGTGCCATGGTTCGCCGCTGTCAGGGTCCTGCTATGGCAGCACCCTGCACAGCCTCCGTCTCCGGCGTCACTCCTCCAGCAACGGCAGCCGGTCGTCGCTGAATTGGGCTGCCAGCCGCCATCCGCGCAGTTCAGGCGCGTCCCGTAGGCACCGGCTGGTGATTCGGCGTGCGGCGGAATCCAGGTCTCCGGATTTGGGTGGCCCCAGAAAGAAGACGAGATCGGCGCCGAGCGGGTCGATCTCGACATACACGTGCTCAAGTCCCTCGCCCGGACGGGCGGCCTTTCGGAGCAGTTCGACGAGTTTGTCGGGCGTGACCTGTTCCGGTCCGACCATACCCCGAACCAGACGTCCGACAGTGATATACATGTCAAATCCTCTCGTGGGTGGACCCGCTCGAAGCCCGCAGGAAAGGGCCTGTCCTGAAACCTCGGGTGGCTCCGGGTCAGGTGTCGTAGCATGCCCCCGAGATCCGGCAATGACGTGGCGTTTTCATCAGGTTCGAAATATCGGGGGGGCAGGCGGTGCTGTCAGTGTTAGGACTGGATCCCGACGCCGAGGCCGTGTACCGGACGGTGCTGGCCCGTCCGGAGCTCGGAATCGCGGGGGTCGCGCAGGATCTCAACTGGCCGGAACAACGCGTCCGGGACGCCCTGGACGGACTGGCCCGGCTCACCCTGATCAGGCACTCCGAGCTGGAGCCCGGGCATCTCCTCCTGGTCAACCCGGAGGTCAGCCTGGCGATGCTGATCGGCCGACAGGAGGCCGAACTCGCCGAGCGGCAGCGCCAGATCGCGCAGAGCCGGCTGGAGGCCGCCAAGCTCGTCGCCCAGTACGCCGAGAACCGCAAGGGCGAACGGGGCCTGGGCGTCGAACAGTTGGAGGGTGTCGACCAGATCCGGCTGCGGCTGGAGGAGCTCGCGCACTCCTGCACCAGCGAGATCATGGGCTTCGCGACCGGCGGCGGGCAGTCCCAGGCCGCCCGGAAGGCGAGCCAGGCCGCCGACCAGGCGGTCTTCGACCGCGGCGTGCAGATGCGCAGCATCTACCTGGAGAGCGCGGCCAACGACGGCGGCACCATCGCCCACCTGGACTGGCTCACGGAGAGGGGCGCCCGGGTGCGGGTCGCGCCCTCGCTCCCGATGCGCCTGGTGATCTTCGACCGCGAGGTGGCGGTCGTCCCGACCGATCCGGACGACACCAGCGTGGGGGCTCTGGTGCTGTCCGGTCCCGGACTGGTCTCCGCGCTCTGCGCGCTGTTCGAGTACGTCTGGGAGAACGCCGCCCCGTACGGGAAGACCCCGGCCAGGGGGGCCGAGGGCCTCAACCCGCAGACGATGGCGGTGCTCAGCCTGCTCGCCCAGGGCCACACCGACGAGGTGGTGGCCCGCAGGCTCGGCGTCTCGGTGCGCACCTCGCGCCGGATCACCGCGGAGCTGATGGCCTGGCTCGGCGGCCGGAGCCGCTTCCAGGCCGGGGTGATAGCCGGCGAGCGCGGTCTGCTGCAGGGCGGCGCGTCGGCGCGCGAGGGCCAGGGCCGGTCCGGCTCCTGAGCCCACGCGCCCACGCGAACGGCCGGTCCGGGCGGGACACCTACCGCCTCGCCCGAACCGGCCTGCCCCGTGCTCCTTCAACGCGTCACCGCGGTGCGGTAGACCCGTAGGTTCACCGGGACCAGCACCGCGAGCAGGGCCGCCACCACGATCACCGCGAGCAGCACCGGGTGCCGGTCCGGCAGGCTGGAGCCGGCCACCGTCGGCGCGTTGCCCCACAGCTCGCGGCAGGCCGTGGCCACCAGGCTCACCGGGTTCCACTCGGCCACCGCGCGCAGCCAGGCGGGCAGCCCGGACAGCGGCATGAACGAGTTGGACAGGAACGACAGCACGACCAGGAACAGCGCCGAAATGCCGTTTATCGCCTCGGCGTTGCGCATCAGCATGCCGACCAGCGCGCCCAGCCAGAGCATCACGTAGGCGAAGGCCAGGACCAGCACGAAGCCCAGCACCGCCGAGCCGGCGTCCTTGTGGATCCGCCAGCCGACGCCGAGACCGGCCAGGGTGACGGCGAAGGTGGCGGCCGCGGCGGTGAGCAGGTCGGCCGCGGTGTGGCTGACCAGGACGGCGGAGCGGCCCATCGGCAGCGAGCGGAAGCGGTCGATCAGACCGGTGCGCAGGTCGGTGGCCACACCCAGCGCGGCCACGCCGACGCAGGTCAGACCGACCTGGGCGAACACCCCGGCCATCACGTAGTCGTGGTACTCCCCGGAGCCGGCCACGGTCACCACGCTGGCGAACAGGTAGCCCAGGACGACCACCATGGTCACCGGCGTCAGGGTGATCGCGATGATCTTCTCGGGAGTGCGGCGCAGGTGCCGCAGGTGGCGGCCGATCAGCGCGGCGGTGTCGCCGAGGGCCGTGCCGAGGCCGGCCGATGCGCCGATGTCACTCACTGCTCGTCTCCCGTCCGTGCGGTGGCGGCGGCCACCGGCTCCCGCTCGGCCTTCTCACCGTTCTCGGTCCGCCCGGCCTTCTCACCCGGCGCGGCCTTCTCGGCCTTCTCGTCCCGCTCGGCCTCCCCCTCCGGGCCCTGTGCGAGCGGCTGGGCGCCCTCCTCGGGGGCCCGGCCCACCTGGGTGCCGCGCCCGGTCAGGTGGAAGAACACGTCGTCCAGCGACGGGCGGCGCAGCGCGAAGTCGGTCACCGGCACGCCGGCCGACTCCAGGGCGACCGCCGCGGCGGCTATCGTGCCGATGCCGTCGGCCAGTTGGACGGTGATCCGGCGCCCGGTGCGGTCCACCTCGGGCTGGGCGGCGGCCACCGGGGCGAGCACGGCCAGGGCCTGCGGCAGGGCGGCGTCGGTCGAAACGCCCACTTCCAGCCACTCCTCACCGACCTTGCGCTTGAGCTCGTCCGGGGTGCCCTCGGCGATCACCTGGCCGGTGTCGATCACCAGGATCCGGTCGGCCAGGAAGTCGGCCTCCTCCAGGTACTGGGTGGTGAGCAGCACGGTCACCCCCTGGGCGACCTGCTCACGGACCATCTCCCAGAGCACCAGCCGGCTCGCCGGGTCCAGCCCGGTGGTCGGCTCGTCCAGGAACAGCACCTCGGGTCGCCCGATCAGCGCGGCGGCCAGGTCCAGCCTGCGGCGCATGCCGCCGGAGTAGGTCTGGGCCGGCTTCTCGGCGGCGCCCTCCAGCTCGAAGCGGGTGAGCAGTTCGGCCGCCCGCGCGCGGGCGCCCTTGCGGCCCAGGTGCAGGAGCCGGCCGAGGAGTTCGAGGTTCTCGCGGCCGGTGAGCAGCCCGTCCACGGCGGCGTACTGGCCCGCCAGGCCGATCCGGCGGCGCACCTGGCGCTGCTGGCGGACCACGTCGAAGCCGGCCACCTCGGCCCGCCCCTGGTCCGGCTCCAGCAGGGTCGCCAGCAGCCGGACGGTGGTGGTCTTGCCGGCCCCGTTGGGCCCGAGCAGGCCGAGCACGGTGCCGGCCGCCACCTCCAGGTCCACGCCTCTCAGCGCGTGGTGCTCCCCGTATCTCTTGCCGAGACCGGTCGCCCGAATGGCTGTGTCCATCATTCATTCCCCCTTTCACGGAGGTAGGTGAATCGTGCGGAAAGCCGACGCCGGAGCGCATTCCGGCGTGGGACCAAGGAATTGGGTGGAATCGTTCGGCGGCCGCTGGGCGTTGCCGCGGCTTCGGCCCGGCTTCACTCGGATGTGGCCCGCTCGAATGGTTGTCCCTCAACGGGAACCGACCGTAGCACCGGGGAAACGGACGCGGTAAGGGGCTTCGGCGGGGCTCGGCTGGCAGCAGCTTGCCACCGCAGGATGCTGCAACTCCCGCAGGCCCCGGGGCCGTTCGCGAGGGCCTACGGTCATGAGTATTCCTCCGGTCCCCCTCATGCCGGTGAGGACACATCCGAACCCGACTGTCGCCACTGCGGCTTGATCATGCCGCCTATCGCAGGAGAGGTAATGGCACGTCAAAGCAACTTCGCGGCCAGGCTGGGCGAGTGGAGTGCCCACCACCGCAGGACCGCCGTCATCGGCTGGGTCGTCCTGGTCGTCCTGGTCACCGTGCTCGGTGGCATGGTCGGCCAGAAGAGCCTCACCCAGGCCGACTACGGGACCGGGGACTCCGGCCGCGCCGCCCAGATCCTCAAGGACGCCGGGATCAACGACCCGGTCAACGAACTGATCCTGGTCCACAGCGACGGTCTGACCGCGGACTCCCCGGAGTTCCGCAGCGCCGTCCAGGCCACCTCCGACGCGGTCAACAAGACCGGTCTCGCGGAGAACCTCCGTGACCCGTACACCACCCAGGCCTTCTCGGCCGACAAGCACTCGGCACTGATCACGTTCGCCGTCACCGGCGACCCGGACACCGCGGCCGACCGGATCGAGCCGGTGATCACCGCCGTCCAGGACACCGCCAAGGCCCACTCGCAGGTGACCATCGGCGAGTTCGGCGGCGCGACCGCCCTCAAGGGCATCAACGACAGCCTCGGCGACGACTTCACGCGCGCCGAACTGACCGCCCTGCCGGTCGCGTTGGGCATTCTGCTGGTGGTCTTCGGCGCCTTCGTGGCGGCCGTCCTGCCGGTCGCCCTGGCGGTCACCGCCTGCATCGGCGCGCTCGGCCTGCTCTCGCTGAGCAGCCAGGCGGTGCCGGTGGACGGCATGACCAACTCGGTGATGTTCCTGATGGGTCTGGCCGTCGGCGTCGACTACTGCCTGTTCTACCTGCGCCGTGAGCGCGAGGAGCGGGCGGCCGGCCGGGACAAGGCGACCGCGCTGCGGATCGCCGCCCACACCTCGGGCCACTCGGTGATGGTCTCCGGCTTCACCGTCATGGTCGCGATGGCCGGCATGTTCCTCTCCGGACTGACCGTCTTCGAGGGCTTCGCGATGGCCACCATCGAGGTCGTCGCGGTCGCGGTGGTCGGCTCGATGACCGTGCTGCCGGCCCTGATGTCGATGCTCGGCGACAAGGTCGCGTCCGGCCGGATCCCGTGGATCAGCAAGCGCCGCCAGGCCGCCGCGGCCAACCCCAAGCCCGCCAACGCGCTGCTGCGCGGCGTGCTCGCCCGCCCCGGCATCTTCGCCGTGCTGTCCGCCGCGGTGCTCGTGGTGCTGGCCGTGCCGGCGCTCGGCATGAAGACCGAGAAGCTCGGCATGGACAAGCTGCTGCCCTCGGACAACCCCCTGGTCTCTGTCTCGCAGCGGATCGACCGGGAGTTCCCCGGCTCGCCCTCGCCCGCCACCGTGGTGGTCAAGGCCGATGACATCGGCTCGCCGCAGGTCGCCAAGAGCATCGACGACTTCAAGGCGGCCGCCCTGGCGTCCGGCAGGACCGGCAACCAGATCGACGTGCGGTACTGGAAGGACAAGAACATCGCCGAGATCAGCGTTCCGCTGGCCGGCAACGGTACCGACGCCACCTCCAAGGCGGCTCTGGCGGCGCTGCGCGGGCAGCTGGTGCCGCAGACGCTGAAGACCGTCCCGGGCACCACCGCACTGGTCAACGGTGACCTCGCCTTCTCGGTCGACTACAACGACCAGCTGCACCGCAGCATCGTCCCGGTGTTCGCCTTCGTCATGGGCGTCACCTTCCTGCTGATGCTGTTCTCCTTCCGCTCGCTGACCATCTCGATCACCTCGATCCTGCTCAACCTGCTCTCGGTCGCGGCCGCGTACGGCGTGATGACCGCGGTGTTCGTGCACGGCTGGGGAGCCTCGATCGTCGGCACCAAGGCACCCGGCGCGATCGAGTCCTGGATGCCGCTGTTCGTCTTCGTGGTGCTCTTCGGCCTCTCGATGGACTACCACGTGTTCGTGGTCTCCCGGATCCGCGAGGCCTACCTGTCGGGCAAGCCCAGCCGGGAGGCGGTCGGCCTCGGCATCCGCAACACCGCCGGGGTGGTCACCAGCGCCGGGCTGATCATGGTCGCGGTGTTCGCGGTCTTCGGCACCCTGGGCATGCAGGACTTCAAGCAGCTCGGCATCGGCCTGGCGGTCGCGGTCCTGCTGGACGCCACGCTGGTCCGCGCGGTGCTGCTGCCCGCGGTGATGGCCCTGCTCGGCGACCGCAACTGGTACCTGCCGCGCTGGCTGGGCGGCGGCCGCAGCACCCGCGCCCACGCCGGTGGTGCGCACGCGGCCGGCGGCCGCCACGAGCCCGCCGGCACCGCCTACGTCAGCTGACCCCACTCCGCCCGCACATCCGAATCCCCGCCCGCACCGGGCGGTCTCGACTGGAGCCACCACCGTGTTCGAGTTCAGAGTCATCGACGGCACCACCGCCCGCGAGGTCATCGCGGGAGCCCGCCCGCGGATCGTCCAGGAGGTCCGGGAGACCTACCTGACCCACGGCGCCGGCGAGTCGGTCAACCCCGACAGCTACTTCCTGCGGTTCCCCGCCAAGCCGGACGCCCGGATCATCGCCCTGCCGGCCTACCTCGGCGGCAGCGTCGGCCTGGCCGGCATCAAGTGGATCAGCAGCTTCCCGGCCAACATCGAGCGGGGCTTCCCCCGCGCCTCGGCCGCCCTGCTGCTGAACGACTACGAGACCGGCTACCCGTTCGCCGTCCTGGAGGCCTCGCAGATCAGCGCGGCCCGTACCGCGGCCTCCGCGGTGCTCGCCGCCGAGGTGCTCAGCGGCGGCCGGACGGCGGGCCGGCTCGCGGTGGTCGGCGCCGGCATCATCGCCCGCAACATCCTGGAGTTCTTCGGCGCCCAGAAGTGGGCGATCGACGAGCTGGTGGTGCACGACCGCGAGGCGACGTACGCCCAGGCGCTGGTCGACCACGCGGACGCCCAGCTCGGCTACCCGGCGCGGGTGGTCGAGGACCTCGGCGAGGCGCTCAAGGGCGCCGACGTGGTGGTGCTGGCCACCACCGCCGGCGAGCCGTACATCCTCGACCCGGAGACCTTCACCCCCGGCCAGCTGGTGCTCAACATCTCGCTGCGCGACCTCGCCCCGGAGATCATCGGCGGCGCGTACAACGTGCTCGACGACGTGGAGCACTGCATGAAGGCGAACACCTCGCCGCACCTGGCCGAACAGCTCTACGGCAACCGGGAGTTCGTCACCGGCACGCTCGCCCAGGTGATCGAGGGCGAGGTCGCCGTCGGCACCGACCGCCCGGTGGTCTTCTCGCCCTTCGGCCTCGGCGTGCTCGACCTGGCGGTCGGCGCGCTGGTGCACGCGGAGGCGGTGGCCGCGGGCAAGGCGACCGAGATCCCCGGCTTCTTCGCGGAGACCACCCGCTGGTAGCCCCCACCACCGGCCCGCCCCACCGGGCCCGTCGCCACAGGTCCGTCCACCGGGCCCGTACCACCGACGAGGCCCCCGACCGTTTCGCGACGGTCGGGGGCCTCGTGACCTGCGTACCCTACGCCTCCGTGCCGCCGAAGCGGGCCGTCCAGGCCGCCAGGTCCTCGTCCGTGATCTTCGCGAACAGCACCGGCGGCACGGTGAACGGCGTCCCGGCCGGGACCAGGTCCAGCGCCCGGGCCTCCTCCCCGGTGATCCAGGTGCGCCCGTCCGAGGGCAGCGCGAAGGCGCCGCGCATCGCCGCCGCGGCGGTCGGGATGAACGGCTCGGACACCACCGCGTACAGCCGGATCAGGTTCATCGCCGTCCGCAGGGTCAGCGCCGCCGCCTCCGGGTCGGTCTTCACCTGCTGCCAGGGCGCCTTCTCGTCCAGGTACGCGTTGCCCGCGCTCCACAGCGCGCGCAGCGCCTGCGCCGCCTTGCGGAAGTTCAGCGCGTCCAGCTGGGCCTCGTACTCGGCCAGCAGGCCGGCGATCTGCTCGCCGAGCCGCGCCTCGGCCTCGCCGGCCGCGGCCCCGGCCGGGACGTCGTCGCCGAAGCGCTTGCGGCTGAAGGAGAGCACCCGGTTGACGAAGTTGCCGAGGGTGTCGGCGAGGTCCTTGTTGACCACCGAGGCGAAGAGGTCCCAGGTGAAGCTGGAGTCGTCCGACTCGGGGGCGTGCGCCATCAGGAAGTAGCGCCAGTAGTCGGCCGGCAGCAGCTCCAGCGCGACGTCCGTGAAGATCCCGCGCTTCTGGCTGGTGGAGAACTTCCCGCCGTAGTACGTCAGCCAGTTGAAGGCCTTGACGTAGTCGACCTTCTTCCACGGGCGGCGCGAGCCGAGGATCGTCGCCGGGAACATCACGGTGTGGAACGGGACGTTGTCCTTGGCCATGAACTGGGTGTAGCGGACGCTCTCGTCGGCCTCGTACCACCAGGACTTCCAGTCCCGCCGCTCCGCCGGGGCCGCGTCCGCCCATTCCTTGGTGGCGCCGATGTACTCGATCGGGGCGTCGAACCAGACGTAGAACACCTTGCCCTCGGCGGCCAGTTCGGGCCACACGTCGGCCGGCACCGGGACGCCCCACTCCAGGTCACGGGTGATCGAACGGTCCTGCAGGCCCTCGGTCAGCCACTTGCGGGCGATCGAGGAGGCCAGCACCGGCCAGTCGTCTCCGTGGTCGGCGATCCAGCGCTCGACCTCCCCGGTCAGCTTCGACTGGAGCAGGAACAGGTGCCGGGTCTGCCGGACCTCCAGGTCGGCGCTGCCGCTGATCGCCGAGCGCGGCTCCAGCAGGTCGGTCGGGTCCAGCACCCGGGTGCAGTTCTCGCACTGGTCGCCGCGCGCCTTGTCGTAGCCGCAGTGCGGGCAGGTGCCGACGATGTAGCGGTCCGGCAGGAAGCGGCCGTCGGTGTTGGAGTACACCTGGCGGATCGAGCGCTCCTCGATGAAGCCGTTGCGCTGGAGTTCGCGGGCGATCTCCTGGGTGATCTCCCGGTTCTGCGGCGAGGAGCTGCGGCCGAAGTGGTCGAAGGACAGCCCGAAGCCGTCGTACACCGCCTTCTGGGCCTCGTGCGCCTGGGCGCAGAACTCCGCGACCGGCAGCCCGGCCTCCTGGGCGGCCAGCTCGGCGGGCGTGCCGTGCTCGTCGGTGGCGCAGATGAACAGCACCTCGTGGCCGGTCTGGCGCAGGTAGCGGGAGTAGACGTCCGCCGGGAGCATCGACCCGACCATGTTGCCCAGGTGCTTGATCCCGTTGATGTACGGAAGGGCGCTGGTGATCAGGTGCCGAGCCATCCTCGGATGCTCCGATTTCTCCCGCACGCGCACCCCGACGCGGAGTGCTGTGCCAGGCGCAGGGGTCCACTGTGGGCTGCCAAGCCTACCGCCGTCACGGCGGGGTCACGGCCGGGCTCACAGCCGGGTTGACGGCCCGGTTCACGGCCGGGCCCGGGTGAAGTCGGCGTACCGGTCGAACTCCCCGGCCTTCACCCCGCGGACGAACGCCGCCCACTTGCGCGGCGTCGTGCGCACCACCACCTCGGGCAGGTCCGACTCCCGGATCTCCACCAGGCCGCCCGCCGATCTGACCTCCACGCAGTCGGTGCTCTCGCCGCTGGCTGACGCCTTGCGCCACGTACTCATACGAAGTCTTTCAGTAAGGCCCGGATGAAGTCCCGGGACTCCGCCGTCCCGAGCGCGATCGCCGCGGTCTTCTCCTTGATCCGGCGGTAGGAGGCCAATTCCGCCTCGGAGTGCACGAACTTCGGCCCGTGAGAGAGATCGATCTGCACGGTGTCGAGCTCCGGGACCGGCCCGCGGGCGAGATACAGGCTCTCCCCGGACCCCGTGTAGGTGGGCACGCTGAACGGGATCACCCGGATCTCCACGCCCGGCCGCTCGGAATTCTCCAGCAGGCTCCGCAACTGCTCGCGCAGCACTTCCGGACCGCCGAACTGCATCCGCAGTGCGGATTCGTGCAGGATTGCGCTGTACGGCTTCGGGTGGTCGACGAAGATCTGCTGGCGCCGAATCCGGAATGCCTTCCGGACCTCCGCCTCCTGCCGGTAGTGCGCGGGAAGCCGCTCGAACACCGCGGCGGCGTAGTCCGAGGTCTGCAGCAGCCCGGGGATGAAAGTGCTGTTCAGGATCGACAGCGACGCCGCGTGGTGCTCCATCTCCGCGATGTCGACGATCCCGCTGGGCATCCGCCCCCGGTAACCGTCCCACCAGTACTTACGGCGGTCCTGCGTCATCGCGAGCAGCGCGTCGAGGTACGGGCCCTCGGGGCAGCCGCAGGTGCGCGCCCAGGTCCGGAGCCGCTCGGCGCTGATGCCCGACTTCCCGTTCTCCATCTGCGAGATCTTGGGCAGGTCGGTGCCGATCGTGGCGGCCAGGCTCTTGGGCGTCACCCCCACGCGCTCGCGCATCTTGCGTAGTTCGATTCCCAGGCGCTGCTGGCGCACGGTCGGCGACAAGCGGGGTGGCATGACTCTCTTCTCCGAATCGCGGCTACGGTCGATGCTTCCGGTGAAGTGTGCCGTGGACACCGGGCACTAGCTAGCGAAATGGGGGATACCCCACGATGGAGTGAACGTCCAGTCCCTCGGTAGCAACTCTGGCACCCTGACTCTATGGTCATCCTTGTCACTCGCTGACTTGTTGTCCCGTAAACAGTCGCCAAGTCGCCAATGAGCCGTAAATACACACCAGATGCATGGTCAGGGCGTTCGACATCACCGACCGGAGACAGCCGTGCCCCTTCCGCCGCCCCTCCGTCTTCCTCCCCGCAATTCCCCGTCCTGGTGAACGCCCTTCTCGTCGCCGGATTGTCCACCCTCCTCCTCGCCGTCCTTTTCGTCGGCTGGCTGGTCTGGCTGGTCAACGGCCAGCCGCGCGAACTTCGCCCCTTGAAACGCGAGTTCACCCCCCGCCGCCCCACCCCCGTCGACCGCGACTGACCTGCCCTGCCTCCCGACCCCACCCCCACCATGTCCTCAACTCACCGGACAAGCGAGCTGCGGCCAGGTCTTGTTGGGGCAGACAATCACGTAGTGGCCCGACCAGCGGCTGCCGGACACCCAACATGACCACACCACGTCCGACGCCTCGGTCAGTTGCGCAACGGCGCACCGGCGCCGTGCCTCGATCGGCATCCACGGATCGCCGCCGGGCGAGTGCTCCCCGTACCGTCCCGCGAGCCACTCGACCGTGTCGGCCGCTGCTTCCCAGGTGCCCCGTACCTGAGCGGGCGGCCGTAACAGCCACCAGCCCGCGCATCAGTCTCTGGCGCTGACGGGCCCGGCATCGCTCGCCCTTCCCCTGGCTTCTCCGTTGAATCTTCCGCCCAGGTCCTGGGCGGGCGGGGCCGTGGGTGATCTTCGTCCGGTCCAGGCCGAGAGTTGAGGCCGCGTTAGCGGAGGTCTTCCTGGCGGAGTCGCGCATCTTTCGCAGCTCCAGGCCAACGCGCAACTGGCGGGCGGTTGGTGTGGTCCTCGGCGGCATGCGGAGAGTCTCCCGCGTCCGGTGGCGGCAGTCCACTTCGTGTGGGCTGCGGCCCTCGCCGATTGGGGCATATTTTCCCCGAATTGACGAGGCATCAATGCCACGGAATGGGTGGCGCAACTGCCAGAAGATGGCCTGCCGGGTGTAGCGAGTCGCTTACGCGAAGTCGCGCAAGCGGTCCCGAAGTGCACCCCGGGTGTGGGAGTGCAGGCTGCCGTCGCCTGCCCTCCTCCATCGTCGGCGGGGCAGGCCACGGGTTTCGCTTCTCTCCCAGGTGCTTTCCACTCATCTCAGGGCTGGAGAAAGCCATGTGCCTTCCACGGTTCGGTCCCTCCCGGGGCCCGCTCGCCTCCGAGTTCCGGCTCGACCTGTCCCCGCCGGCCCTTCCCGGGATGGTCGGGCCGATCCGCCGATTCCTCCGGGACCTGCTCCATGCCATGGGCCTGGACCCGGACTCGGCGTGCCTCATCCTCTCCGAGGTGGTGACCAACGCCCTGCTCCACGGGGAGGGCCGACCGGGCATCACGCTCGAACTCCTCTGCGGCGAGCTGCACATCACCGTCTCCGACGCCTCGGGGGGCCCGCTTCTGCGGCAGGCCTGGGACGACGCGCGGGCGAGTGGCCGGGGCCTGGACATCGTCGAGGCCCTCTCGGAGGAGTGGGCCGTCGAACTGATCGGCAGCCACGGCAAAGCCGTATGGGCCGTGGCCAAGTTGGGCCCACCGGTGATGAGGGTGAGCCCTCAGCCGCGCGAAAGTCGCTCCTCCAGGCGGGACTTGGCGGCAGGCCACTCGTCGGCGAGCATCGAGAAGTAGACGCTGTCGCGCCAGACGCCGGTGGGGCGGAGGCGGTGGCGGCGGAAGGTGCCCTCGTACTGGGCGCCGAGGCGCAGGATCGCGTTGCGGGAGCGCTCGTTGAGGGCGTCGGTCTTCCAGAAGACGCGGCCCATGCCGAGTTCCTCGAAGGCGTGGGTGAGCAGCAGCAGCTTGGCCTCGGTGTTGACCGCGGTGCGCCAGACCGAGCGGGCGTACATGGTGCCGCCGATCTCCAGGTACTCGTCCTTGGCGTTGAGGTCGTAGTAGCCGGTGACGCCGACGGCGGTGCCGCTGGCGAGGTCGACGGCGGCGAACTCCACGGATTCGCCGCTGGCTCCCTCGGCGATGCGGGCGTCGAGGATCGCGCCGAGCTCCTCCTCGGTGGCGGGCGGGAGGTTCATGGTCCAGCGCCAGACGTCGGGCTCGGAGCCGATGGTGGCCCAGAGGTCGGCGAGATGGTGGCGGGCCAGCGGCTCGAGGCGGATGTGGTGGCCGGTGAGGGTGACGGGTGAGGGCAGCTTCGCGGTCATGATCCGAACGTAGCTCGGTTCTGCACTAGAGGCAATGAATCTCTGAACTAGTGCAAAACAGCGAGGCTAAGCGAAGGGCCCCGCGGGACGAACCGTCCCGCGGGGCCCTCGAAGGCCGTCAGGCTCAGATGAACGAGTTGATCTGGATCGTCTCGTCGCGGCCCGGGCCGACGCCGATGGCGGAGATCGGCGCGCCGGACATCTCCTCCAGGGCCTTCACGTACGCCTGGGCGTTCTTCGGCAGCTCGGCGAAGGTCTTCGCCTTGCTGATGTCCTCGGTCCAGCCCGGCAGCGTCTCGTAGATCGGCTTGGCGTGGTGGAAGTCCGACTGGTTGTAGGGGAGTTCCTCGACCCGGCGGCCGTCGATCTCGTAGGCGACGCAGACCGGGATCTGCTCCCAGCCGGTGAGCACGTCGAGCTTGGTGAGGAAGAAGTCGGTGAGGCCGTTGACCCGGGTCGCGTAGCGCGCGATGACGGCGTCGAACCAGCCGCAGCGGCGGTCGCGGCCGGTGGTGACACCGCGCTCGCCGCCGATCCGGCGCAGCGCCTCGCCGTCCTCGTCGAGCAGTTCGGTCGGGAAGGGGCCGGAGCCGACGCGGGTGGTGTAGGCCTTGAGGATGCCGATGACCCGGTCGATCTTGGTGGGGCCGATGCCGGCGCCGGTGCAGGCGCCGCCCGCGGTCGGGTTCGACGAGGTCACGAAGGGGTACGTGCCGTGGTCGACGTCGAGCAGGGTGCCCTGGCCGCCCTCCAGCAGGACGACCTTGTTCGCCTTCAGCGCCTCGTCCAGGACGAGGGTGGTGTCGGCCAGGAAGGGCTTGATCTTCTCCGCGTAGCCCAGGTACTCCTCGACCACCAGGTCGGCCGGGATGGCGCGGCGGTTGTAGAGCTTGACCAGGATCTGGTTCTTGTCGTGCAGCGCCGCCTCGATCTTCTGGCGGAGGATCGACTCGTCGAACAGGTCCTGGACCCGGATGCCCACGCGGTTGATCTTGTCCGCGTAGGTCGGGCCGATGCCGCGGCCGGTGGTACCGATCCGGCGCTTGCCGAGGAAGCGCTCGGTGACCTTGTCGATGGTGCGGTGGTACGGGGTGATCAGGTGGGCGTTGCCCGAGATCAGCAGCTTGGAGGTGTCGATGCCGCGCTCGTTCAGGCCGTTGAGCTCGGAGAGCAGCACGCCCGGGTCGATGACGACGCCGTTGCCGATCACCGGCGTCACGTTCGGGCTGAGGATGCCGGAGGGGAGCAGGTGCAGGGCGTACTTCTGGTCGCCGATGACCACCGTGTGACCGGCGTTGTTGCCGCCCTGGTAGCGGACGACGTAGTCGACGGAGCCGCCGAGGAGGTCGGTGGCCTTCCCCTTGCCCTCGTCCCCCCACTGAGCGCCAACGAGCACGAGTGCCGGCACAGGCGTACACCCCTTCCGGTTGGGGCATCCTGCGTAGGCCGCAGTCTGCCCCGAGATAGACGAAGCCCCTGGCGCAATGGCGCAAGGGGCTCTTGCACCGAGAGATTACCTGAGGAAGGACCGGTCGTGTCGTCCCTGTCCACGCCTGGAACCGGCGGTCCCGAGCCCCTTCTACTACTGCTCGACCCGGCGGCCCGGCAGACCGACGGGGAGTCGGTGCGGATCGCGAAGGACGTGCTGTGCGGGGGTGCGGACGTCAAGGTGGCCTATCCGGAGAGCCCGTCGGAACTCGACCGGATGCTTTCGCACCGGGGCCGTCGGCGACCGGTGGTGATCGGTTCCGATCTCGCCCTGCAGCGGGTGCTCCAGGCACTGCACCGGCAGCGTGAGCTGGGCGCCGATCCGGTGGGCATGGTTCCGGTCGGCCGGGCGGAGGAGTTGGCGACGGCCCGCGCGCTCGGTGTGCCGGGCGAGCCGGTACGGGCGGCGCGGGCCGTGCTGTCGGGTGCGCCGCGCACCTTCGACCTGCTGGTGGACGACGGCGGCGGGGTGGCGCTGGGCGGGGTGCGGATCACCGGTGGCGCCCGGCGGCAGGTGGGCCGTACGGGTGGGTGGCGTTCGCTATGGGCGAAACTGGCTGCGGCCGAGCAGGCGAACGCACTCACCCCGGAGACGGCGGACCACAGCCCCCGGGTCCGGGTCGAGGCGGACGGCCGGCTGCTCGCCGACGTGCACCGCCCGGTCCGGCTGGTGCAGCTGACCCTCCAGGGCGCCGGGCGGACCGACCCGGCCGGCGCGGGGGTGCTCGAAGTGGTGGTCAGCGCGCCGGGCGCGCTGGTACGGGCGCGGGCGGCGAGCGTCTCGGTGGTCGGGCGCGGCTTCGGCTACGAGGCGGACGGCCACGCGGTCGGCCCGGTCCGCGCCCGGACCTGGACGGTCCACCCGGGCGCCTGGGGCCTGCTGCTGCCCGCGGCGTGACCACCACCCGCGAACCCCGCCCGCGAACCCCCGCCCGCGAGCCCGCCCGTGAACGCGCGCCGCACGACCTCCGCCCGTGAACGCCCGCTGAACCCCGGGTGAGCAGGCTCACGTTCGCGCCGCCCCGGCAACCACCGCTCCGCACACGGAAAGCCCCAACAGGCGCGAACCGCAAGGCCAACCGACGTCCGACGGAATTCCCCCACCCGAATTCCCGGCCCCGTAAGGGGTTTTGTCTACGCGCGTTACTCCGCGATCGCCGACCGAACCGGACGTCCCGGGTTCCGGAAGCCCTGGTCAACTGCCCTAGACTCGAAGGCGTGCCACGTGGTGACGGAAGACTCAACCACGATCTTCTTCCCGGCGAGAAAGGCCCCCAGGACGCGTGTGGCGTCTTCGGTGTCTGGGCTCCCGGCGAGGAGGTCGCCAAGCTCACGTTCTTCGGCCTTTACGCCCTGCAGCACCGCGGTCAGGAATCCGCGGGCATCGCAGTGAGCAACGGCTCCCAGATTCTCGTCTTCAAGGACATGGGGCTCGTCTCCCAGGTCTTCGACGAGGCCTCGCTGGGGTCGTTGCACGGGCATATCGCCGTCGGACACGCCCGCTACTCGACCACCGGTTCCTCGGTCTGGGAGAACGCCCAGCCGACCTTCCGGGCGACCGTGCACGGTTCGCTGGCCCTCGGGCACAACGGAAACCTGGTGAACACCGCCGAACTGGCGGCCATGGTCGCCGAACTGCCCGGCGAGGAGCACGTCTCGCGCTCCGGCCGGACCGCCGCGACCAACGACACCGACCTGGTGACCGCCCTGCTGGCCGGCCACCCGGACCTCTCCATCGAGGAGACGGCCAAGGTCGTGCTGCCCAAGGTCAAGGGCGCCTTCTCGCTCGTCTTCATGGACGAGCACACCCTCTACGCCGCCCGCGACCCGCAGGGCATCCGCCCGCTGGTGCTCGGCCGGCTGGAGCGCGGCTGGGTGGTCGCCTCCGAGACGGCGGCGCTGGACATCTGCGGCGCCTCCTTCATCCGCGAGGTCGAGCCCGGCGAGCTCATCGCCATCGACGAGAACGGCATGCGCACCTCCCGCTTCGCCGAGGCGAAGCCCAAGGGCTGCGTGTTCGAGTACGTCTACCTGGCCCGCCCCGACACCTCCATCGCCGGCCGCAACGTGCACCTCTCCCGGGTGGAGATGGGCCGCCGACTGGCGAAGGAGGCGCCCGTCGAGGCCGACCTGGTGATAGCCACGCCCGAGTCCGGCACCCCCGCCGCGATCGGCTACGCCGAGGCCAGCGGCATCCCGTACGGCTCCGGCCTGGTGAAGAACGCCTACGTGGGCCGCACCTTCATCCAGCCCAGCCAGACCATCCGCCAGCTCGGCATCCGGCTCAAGCTCAACCCGCTGCGCGAGGTCATCCAGGGCAAGCGCCTGGTGGTCGTGGACGACTCGATCGTGCGCGGCAACACCCAGCGCGCGCTGGTGAAGATGCTGCGCGAGGCGGGCGCCGCCGAGGTGCACATCCGGATCTCCTCGCCGCCGGTGAAGTGGCCCTGCTTCTTCGGCATCGACTTCGCCACCCGCGCGGAGCTGATCGCCAACGGCATGACCATCGAGGAGATCGGCCGCACGCTCGGCGCCGACTCGCTCGCGTACATCTCGATCGACGGCATGATCGAGGCCACCAAGCAGCCCAAGGACAAGCTCTGCCGGGCCTGCTTCGACGGCGAGTACCCGATGGAGCTGCCGGACCCGGCGCTGCTCGGCAAGCTCCTGCTGGAGGCCGAGATCAAGGGCGGCCAGCAGCAGCCGGCCGTCCGCGGCAAGCCGACCAGCGGCAGCGACCTGGACGGCGTCCAGTCGCTGCTCGGCGGGGCGGGCGCGGCCGACGCGCTGCGCCGCCCGTAACGAACGCACGGTGGGGTCCCGCGAACCGGGGCCCCACCGCTGTTTCCGAACCACCCCCACCTGACCCGAAAGGGCCGCACGCAGTGACCAGCAACCAGAACGGCGCCACCTACGCCGCCGCCGGTGTCGACATCGAGGCGGGCGACCGCGCCGTCGAGCTCATGAAGCAGTGGGTGAGGAAGGCCAACCGCCCCGAGGTGGTCGGCGGTCTCGGCGGCTTCGCCGGCCTCTTCGACGTGTCCGCCTTCAAGGACTACGAGCGGCCGCTGCTGGCCTCGGCCACCGACGGCGTGGGGACCAAGGTGGCCATCGCGGCCGCCATGGACAAGCACGACACCATCGGCCACGACCTGGTCGGCATGGTCGTGGACGACATCGTGGTGTGCGGCGCCGAGCCGCTGTTCATGACCGACTACATCTGCGTCGGCAAGGTCGTCCCGGAGCGGGTCGCCTCGATCGTCAAGGGCATCGCAGAGGGCTGCGCGCTGGCCGGCTGCGCCCTGGTCGGCGGCGAGACCGCCGAGCACCCGGGCCTGCTCGGCCCGGACGAGTACGACGTCGCGGGCGCCGGCACCGGTGTGGTCGAGGCCGACGCGCTGCTGGGCTCCGAGCGGGTCCGGGCGGGCGACGTGGTGATCGCGATGGCCGCCTCCGGCCTGCACTCCAACGGCTACTCGCTGGTCCGCCACGTGCTGCTGAACCAGGCCGGCTGGAAGCTGGACCGCAAGGTCGAGGAGTTCGGCCGCACCCTCGGCGAGGAGCTGCTGGAGCCGACCCGGATCTACTCGCTGGACTGCCTGGCGCTCACCCGCGCGACCGAGGTGCACGCCTTCTCGCACGTGACCGGCGGCGGCCTGGCGGCCAACCTGGCCCGGGTCATCCCGGACGGCCTGCACGCCCGCCTGGACCGCGGCACCTGGACCCCGCTGCCGGTCTTCCGGACCGTCGCCGAGGTCGGCAAGGTGGCCACCCTGGAGCTGGAGAAGACGCTCAACATGGGTGTCGGCATGGTCGCCGTCGTCCCGCCGCACTCGGTGGACGTGGTGCTGTCGATCCTGGAGGACCGCGGCGTCGAGGCCTGGCTGCTCGGTGACATCGTCGAGCGCACCGACGAGCACACGGAGGGCGCGGCCCTCTACAACGCCTACGAGGGCTTCACGGCGGGCTGACGGCCCGTCCGGCCCCGTTGACGGCAGAGGCCCCTCCGGTGCACCGGAGGGGCCTCTGCCGCACGTCTGCGGCGGTCACCCTGGCCTGGCAACCGACGGCTGTCGTCCGCGACGGCGCCGGATCCGCCCGGAGGAACGCCGAAGACCGGTCCGGCACCCAGGGGCGCCCGGACCGGTCCGGCGAAGCTGTGGGTTACGAGCGGCGGGATGCCCGCGACGGCCCGTTGCCCGGCTCGTTGTCGTCCTCGTCGTCGAGGTCGGCGTAGCGGGCGGCGTACTCCGCGTACGGGTCGTCGTCCTCCTCCTCCTCGATCGGCTCCGGGTCGATCGAAGCGGTGGACGGCGATACGCCCAGCTCGTTGGACAGACGGTTAGCGTCGAACCCGCCGCTGTTGTACTTCAGCTCGCGGGCGACCTTCGTCTGCTTGGCCTTGGCCCGGCCGCGCCCCATGGGTCGACCCCCTCAACGATGGGGCTCACGGCCCCGAGTCTGACACGTGTTCATGATCAGGACCGGCCTGCCCGAATGGGAGGACCGTCCCTTGGAGCATTAACGGTACCTGTTTCCGCCGCTGGACGGTACGTCGTCGGTGTGACGTGGCGCGCACCGACTGCACCAACGACCGGGTCTTCCCAGGTCAGAGGAGGTTTTGCGGCGTTTTGCACGCTGTCCGGAGGTGTTCGGGGTCCGTCGTTCCAGGACCGATTATCCCCCCTGGGGGGGCCTGGGATCACCCGTTCGGGCGGAGAAGTGAGAATCCGGTTCCACATCGTGATGCGCGGGGGGCCGACGGTGACGGCCCCCCGCGCACCGGCTCACCGGAGCGGGCCCGGTCAGCCGCGGCGGGCGCCCGGCAGCAGGACCGTGCGCAGCGCGCTGATCTCGCGCATCCGCTTCTCGGCCAGGCGGTCGGCGGCGACCGCCGGCGGGACGCCGTCGGCGGCTGCCCGGGTGAAGATCTCCAGGGTGGTGTCGAAGATCTTGGTGGCCTTGTTCTTGGCCCGCTCGAAGTTGAAGCCGTCGATCTCGTCGGCGACCTGGATCACGCCGCCGGAGTTCACCAGGTAGTCGGGGGCGTAGAGGATGCCGCGGTCGGACAGGTCCTTCTCGACGCCCGGGTGGGCCAGCTGGTTGTTGGCCGCGCCGCAGACGATGGAGGTGCCGAACTCGCTGAGCGCCGCGACCACGGGGTCGGTCAGCGCGCCGCCGAGGGCGCAGGGGGCGTAGACGTCCAGCTTGGCCCGGAGCAGGGCGGTGGTGTCGGCGACCACCTCCACCTCCGGGTGGGCCGCGCGCACGCGGTTGACGGCGGCCTCGAAGGGGTCGGTGACGACCACGGTGGCGCCGTCCGCGACCAGGTGGCCGACCAGGTAGTGGCCGACCTTGCCGACGCCCGCGACGCCGACCCGCTTGCCGCGCAGGGTGGGCTGGCCCCAACGGGCCTGGGCGGAGGCGCGCATGCCCTGGAAGACGCCGAAGGCGGTCAGGATCGACGAGTCGCCGGCGCCGCCGTGCTCGGGCGAGCGGCCGGTCACGAACTCGGTCTCGCGCGCGATGACGTCCATGTCCTGGACGTAGGTGCCCACGTCGCAGGCGGTGATGTAGCGGCCGCGCAGGGACTCGACGAAGCGGCCGTAGGCCCGGAGCATCGCCTCGTTCTTGTCCTTGTTCGGGTCACCGATGATGACGGCCTTGCCGCCGCCGAGGTCGAGGCCGGCGAGCGCGTTCTTGTAGGACATCCCGCGGGAGAGGTTCAGCGCGTCCTCCAGGGCCGCCTCCTCGGAGGCGTACGGGAAGAAGCGGGTGCCGCCGAGGGCGGGGCCGAGGGCGGTGGAGTGGATGGCGATGATCGCCTTGAGCCCGGAGCTGCGGTCGTGGCAGAGGACGACCTGCTCGTGGCCGTCGCCGGGGGCGCCGTCCTGCTCGGTGCGGAAGATCCTGCTGAGCACGCCGGGTGCGGGGTGCGTGGCCGGGGTCTGTACGTCGGTCACTGTGGTGACTCCAGTATCGAAAGGCCCGCTGCTGTGGTGCGGGCGCCTAAGCCGAAGAGTAGTCGGGCGGGGGCCGCTGATCCGCCGTCTTGTCCGAGCTTGTGCCGGTTGTCCGAAGGGTGAGACGGAGGAGCTCGCGCGGTGCGGGGACGAACGGTTCGCAGGCGCGCCCTCCCGGCGCCGCGCGGCGCGTGCGACCATGCAGGACGTGACCGTCGTACGCACTTCCGTACTGCCGCCCTACGCCGCCCACCTGCGCGTCTACGAGCCGCTGGCGGCCTACCCGGAACCCGAGCGGGCGGACTGGCAGGCCTACGCGGCGGAGCACGGGCCGGACGCGTCGGCGGCCGAGCAGTCGGTGGCCGCGGCGGTGCTGGAGGAGCAGCGGGAGGCGCTCGCGGAGCTGGCCGCCCGCACGCCGAGGGCGCTGCCGGAGAAGGAGAGCGGGCGGGCGTACCTGCGGATCGTCGACGGCGTACTGTACGTGTGCCCGTGGGCGACCAGGCTGCGCAGCTGGCAGGCGCTGGAGGAGCTGCGGGCGGGGGCTCCGGTGGCGCTGCTGGACACCGCGGTGCCGCCGGTGACCAGGGCGGCCGCCGAGGCGGACCGGGAGCGCTGGCTGGCCGGGCACCCGGACGCCCGGCCGTGGATCCTCACCAGCCGGTGGGAGGTGCCGGTGCGCTGGTTCCTCCCGTTCGGGGACGAGGACCGTTGCTTCGTGCCGGGGGGTACGGACGGGGAGGGAGTGGAGGGGGAGCGGGGGAGGCCGGCGGCGCTGTTCTACCTGGTGCCGATGGCCCAGGCGCGGCGCCGGGTGGCGCGGGCCTACCGGGCTCTGCGCGAGGCGGTGCCGGAGGGGGAGTTGGTGCGCGGGGCGGAGCAGGTCGGGCGGTGGCTGGAGGAGTTCCACCCGCGCTCGCTGGTGGAGCTGGACTACGGGGGGCTGGTGCATCTGCTGGGGCCGGAGAGGCTGTTGGCGGACCGTTCGGCGGGGGAGCTGGAGGACGGGCTGCGGGCGCTGCGGGCGGGGGACACCGCCGAGGCGCTGCGCGCGTACGGGGAACTGACGGTGCGCTGGCGGCGGGTGCTTGCGCTGCGGCAGGCGAACTGACGTCCGACCGCCCGTGTATGACTGGGAGGGGTCTTTGGTCCGCAACGGCTCCGACCAAGGTCCCGGTTCGGGTCAATAGCTGCCGAACGTGACACTACTCACCGTTGACGCGAACTTACCCCTATGTGCAAAAATGGGACAACCAGCCCAACTTCACGTGAGCGTGCCCACTTTTGGGTGGTTCTGGAGTCGATGCGTGCTTTGCGGGGAAACGGAGGGTCTGGTCCCCTCGTAACCGGACGTCACTGTCGAGTGACTGTCCGTTATGGGGTGGTCCATCGCCATCCGTCGGCCTTGAACCCGTGAGGGGTCAATTTTGGCGGTTTGGTCGATAGGGCTGGACGGATGGTGTAGTTGTAGACACCAGGACAAGCCGTTCGTCCTATAACCGACTCGGTCCGTCTATGCCATTTAGGGCATCGCGGGCCAAGGTGCAGAATTTGAAGGATAGAACCGCCCTGGTTCGGTTCTCCCGAGGAGGCCGCTCATGACCGCTCGTACCCCTGATGCTGAGCCGCTGCTGACGCCGGCGGAGGTTGCCACCATGTTCCGCGTTGACCCGAAGACGGTCACCCGCTGGGCCAAGGCGGGCAAGCTGACGTCGATCCGCACGCTCGGCGGTCACCGTCGTTACCGTGAGGCGGAGGTGCGTGCCCTGCTGGCCGGGATTCCCGCTCAGCGCACTGAGGCCTGATTAGGCCGAAGGCTCTTTCAAAGGGGCCGCTGACCGGACTCCGCCGGGTCCGGTCAGCGGCCCCTTTGTCGTGCCCGGAGCGCGCTTCGCGAGGGTCGGAATGCTGAACTCCGGATAACGATTTGGTGCACGTGGTGCGGGGGGGATTTACAGTGAATAGAAGTGCAATTTTACATATTAAATTAGTGGACTCAAGAACCGACTGTTTCCGGGGTCGTTCCCGGGGGCATCGAGTGGCGACGATCACAGCACCTGCCGCTTGTGGCCCGGACCTGGTGCCTGGTAGAAGCCGAAAACCAAAAGCGAGAGGCCCGGAACCTTACGGTTCCGGGCCTCTCGCGCTACGGCGATCCCGACGGGACTTGAACCCGCGACCTCCACCTTGACAGGGTGGCGAGCTAACCAACTGCTCCACGGGACCAGAGTTTTCTGATCTCGTTCACTCGCTTGCCGCGCTGCGAACAAGACAGATCGTAGCCCATGGTGGGCCTCCAGGTCGAACTGGCTCCTGAAGGCCCCACCGCGCACCCGCAGCTCAGGGCGCCGCCCGGGTCACAGGGTCGCCCGGGCCGCCTCCATCGCCTTCATGATCCGCTTCTCCGAGACCGGGCTCGGCGTGCCCAGCGACTGGGCGAAGAAGCTGACCCGCAGCTCCTCGATCATCCAGCGGATCGCCCGCACCTCCTCGGAGGGCTGCCGCCCGGGCGGTACGGCCGCCAGCAGCTCCCCGTACGCCTGCTGCACCTGCTGGACCTTCAGCAGCTGCTGGGCGTCCCGCTGCGGGTGGTTGGGCAGCGCCTCCAGCCGGCGGTCCACCGCCAGCAGGTAGCGCTTGAGGTCGGGCAGCCGCTGCCAGCCGGTGGCCGTCACGAAGCCCGGGTGCACCAGCGAGGCCAGGTGCAGCCGGACGTCGTTCACCGCGTTCAGCAGCACCGGGCTGCTCACCGACTTCAGCCGGGTCGAGGCCTTGTGGAAGGCGATCAGCGCGGTGGCCGTCTTCAGCGTGGTGTCCGCGGACAGGTCGTACAGGTCCGCCCGCACCTTGTCGTGCAGCTTGCCGAAGGCCGCCTCGTCCCAGGCCGGGCCGCCGGCCAGGGCCATCAGCCGGTCCGTCGCGGCCGAGACGACGTCCTCGAACAGGGCGTTGATCGAGCCGTGCGGGCTGTGCGAGAGCGCCAGCTTCGCCTGGTTGCCCAGCCGGCCCTGGATCGACTTGGCCGGGGAGGTGGTGGTCAGCATCAGCAGTCGGCGCGTCCCCTCCCACATCGCGTGGGCCTGGGCCTCCGGGGTGTCGAACAGCTTCACGCCCACCGAGGAGCCCTCGTCCACCAGCGCCGGGTAGGCGCGCAGCGAATGGCCGCGCGAGCGCTGCTCGAAGGTGCGCTGGAGCACCGGCAGCCCGGCCGGCCAGGCGGTCAGGCCGCTCTGCTCGATGCCCTTGCCGGAGGCTGCAGAGGAGAGCGTCTCCTTGAGCTTGGGCTTGAGCTTCAGCCGCAGCTCCTCCAGGTCCTTGGACTCGGCGAGCCTGCGCTTGCCGTCCACCACCCGGAAGGTCACCTTGAGGTGTTCCGGCACCCGCTCGTCGTCCCAGGCCTCCGGCGGCACCGTGACGGCCGTCAGGCGCTTCAGGGCGTGCTCCAGGGACGGCAGCAAGGGCTCCTGGCGGTCCTTCACCTGGCGCAGGGCCGCCTTGGCGAAGTCCGGGGCCGGCACGAAGTTGCGCCGGATCGCCTTGGGCAGCGACTTGATGTACGCGGTGACCAGCTCCTCCCGCAGGCCGGGGATCTGCCAGTCGAAGCCCTCCGCGGTGACCTGGTTGAGCACCGGCAGCGGGATGTGGACGGTCACGCCGTCCGCGTCGCTGCCCGGCTCGAACTGGTAGGTCAGCTTGAAGCGCAGCTTGCCCTGCTGCCAGTAGTCCGGGTAGTCGGCCTCGGTGACGCCGTCCGCGGCGTCGTTGATCAGCATCGACTTCTCGAAGTTCAGCAGGTCCGGCTGCTCGTGCCGGGCCTTCTTCCACCAGGAGTCGAAGTGCCGGGTGGAGACGACCTCGTCGGGCAGCCGGGCGTCGTAGAAGTCGAACAGGGTCTGGTCGTCCACCAGGATGTCCCGGCGGCGGGCCCGGTTCTCCAGCTCCTCGACCTCGCCGAGCAGCTTGCGGTTCTCGGCGAAGAACCGGTGGTGGGTCTCCCAGTCGCCCTCGACCAGCGCGTTGCGGATGAACAGCTCGCGGCAGAGCTCCGGGTCGATCCGGCCGTAGTTGACCTTGCGCTGGGCGACGATCGGCATCCCGTAGAGGGTCACCTTCTCGTACGCCAGCACGGCGCCGGCCTTCTTCTCCCAGTGCGGCTCGCTGTAGCTGCGCTTGATCAGGTGCCCGGCCAGCGGCTCGACCCACTCGGGCTCGATCTTCGCGTTGATCCGGGCCCACAGCCGGGAGGTCTCCACCAGCTCGGCCGACATCACCCAGCGCGGGGGCTTCTTGAACAGGCCGGAGCCCGGGAAGACCGCGAAGCGGGCGCCGCGGGCGCCGCCGTACTCGCGCTTCTCCACGTCGAACAGGCCGATGTGGGAGAGCAGCCCGGCCAGCAGCGACTGGTGGATCCGGTCGGCGTCCGGCTCGGCATCGGGGTGAGGCTCCTCGATCGTCACCCCCAACTGCTTGGCGACGGTGCGCAGCTGGGTGTAGACGTCCTGCCACTCCCGTATCCGCAGGTAGTTGAGGAACTCCGACTTGCACATCCGGCGGAACGCCGAGGAGGAGAGCTCCTTCTGCTGCTCCCGGACGTAGCGCCACATCGCCAGGTAGGAGAGGAAGTCCGAGGTCTCCGAGGAGAACCGGCGGTGCCGCTCGTCGGCGGCCTGGCGCTTCTCGGCGGGGCGCTCGCGCGGGTCCTGGATGGACAGCGCGGCGGCGATCACCATGACGTCGCGCACGCAGCCGTTGCGGTCCGCCTCCAGCACCATGCGGGCCATCCGCGGGTCCACCGGGAGCTGGGCGAGCTTGCGGCCGAGCGCGGTCAGGCGCTTGCGCGGGTCCTTCTCGTCCGGGTCCAGCGCGCCCAGCTCGTGCAGCAGGTGGACGCCGTCCTTGATGTTGCGCGAGTCCGGCGGGTCCAGGAACGGGAAGGCGGAGATGTCGCCCAGGCCGGCCGCGGTCATCTGGAGGATCACCGAGGCGAGGTTGGTGCGCAGGATCTCGGCGTCGGTGAACTCGGGGCGGGAGAGGAAGTCCTCCTCCGAGTACAGCCGGATGCAGATGCCGTCCGAGGTGCGGCCGCAGCGGCCCTTGCGCTGGTTGGCGCTGGCCTGGCTGATCGCCTCGATCGGCAGCCGCTGCACCTTGGTGCGGTGGCTGTAGCGGGAGATCCGGGCGGTGCCCGGGTCGATCACGTACTTGATGCCGGGGACGGTCAGCGAGGTCTCGGCCACGTTGGTGGCCAGCACGATCCGGCGCAGGTTGGAGCGCTGGAACACCCGGTGCTGCTCGGCCGAGCTGAGGCGGGCGTAGAGCGGGAGGACCTCGGTGTTCCTCAGCTTCAGCTTGGTGAGGGCGTCGGCGGTGTCGCGGATCTCGCGCTCGCCGGAGAGGAAGACCAGGATGTCGCCCGGGCCCTCGTCCTGCAGTTCCTGGGCGGCGTCGCAGATCGCCTGGATCTGGTCGCGGTCGCGGTCCGCCTCGTCGGCCTCGTCCTCGCCGTCGTCGATCACCGGGCGGTAGCGGACCTCGACGGGGTACGTCCGGCCGGAGACCTCGATGATCGGAGCGTCGCCGAAGTGCCGGGAGAAGCGCTCGGGGTCGATCGTCGCGGAGGTGATCACGACCTTGAGGTCGGGGCGGCGGGGGAGCAGCTGCTTGAGGTAGCCGAGCAGGAAGTCGATGTTGAGGCTGCGCTCGTGCGCCTCGTCGATGATCAGGGTGTCGTACTGGCGCAGATCGCGGTCGGTTTGGATCTCCGCCAGCAGGATGCCGTCCGTCATCAGCTTGACCAGGGTGTCCTGGCCGACCTGGTCGGTGAACCGGACCTTCCAGCCGACCGCCTCGCCGAGCGGGGTGTCCAGCTCCTCCGCGACGCGCTCGGCCACCGTACGGGCGGCGATCCGGCGCGGCTGGGTGTGACCGACCAGACCGCGCACGCCACGGCCCAGCTCCAGGCAGATCTTCGGGATCTGGGTGGTCTTGCCGGACCCGGTCTCACCTGCGACGATCACCACCTGGTGGTCCCGAATGGCCGCCAGGATGTCGTCCTTCTTCTGACTGACCGGAAGCTCGGCCGGGTACGTGATCTTCGGCACGGCGCCCCGGCGCTGCTCGACCAGCAGCTCGGCGCGGTCGATGTCGGCGGCGATCTCGGCGGCGATCTTCTGCCTGGCCTCGGGTTTGCGGACCCTGCGGGCCCCCTCCAGCCGGCGCCCGATCCGCACCTCGTCGCGCAGGGTCAGCTCGGGCAGGCGGGCGGCCAGCTCACCGATTCCGGGACCCTCGGCGGGTACGGGGGCGGACTGGACTGCGGGAGAACTCACTGCGGGCATCCCTCTAGGTTCGCAAGGAGGCACGGCGGAGCGCACCTCGGTTTTCGAGCCCCTCCAGTGTCACAGCCGCCGGTGGCGAATCGCGAACGACTGGTCGCGAATCGCGAACGACTGGTCGCGGACGCCGGGCAACGATCGGCGGCGGTTCCGGGCTCTGGGGGTTCGAGGAGGTGCTCATGGGAGCCCAGAAGACCGCCCGGGACGACGAGTTCCGGGCGTTCGCCGGCAGCGCGTGGTCACGACTGCTGCGGACGGCGTACCTGCTGGCGGGGGACCGCCACGGCGCCGAGGACCTGGTCCAGCAGGCCCTGGAACGGGCCTACGTCCACTGGACCAAGGTGCGCGCCGCGGACGACCCGAACGCCTACGTGCGCCGGATCCTGGTCAACGAGCACGCCCGGCGGTTCCGGCGCAGACCGGCCGAGTACCTGGTCGAGGCCTTCCCCGACCGGCCCGCCCCGACCGGGCCCGACCCGGACGCCCGGGCCGTGCTGCTCGCCGCGCTCGCCGCCCTGCCGCCCCGCCAGCGGGAGGCCGTCGTGCTGCGGTACTGGGAGGACCTCAGCGAGTCCCAGACCGCGGCGGCCATGGGCTGCTCGGTCGGCACGGTCAAGAGCCAGGCGGCCAGGGGGCTGGCCAAGCTCCGGGAGACCTCCTCACTCAGCGAGCTGACGACCGTCGGAGGCGGAAGATGAGCAACGAGGACATGGCCGGGGCCGAGGCCGCGGCGTCGTACGGGTTGAGCGAGGTGGCCGAGAGCATCGAGATCGGCGCCGTCCCGTACGACCGGCTGCTGGCCGGGGGCCGGCGCAGGCTGCGGCGCCGGCGGCTGCTGACCGGTGGCGCGGGCGCGGTGCTGGTGGTGGCGGTGGCCGGGGCGGGGACGGCGATCGGCGGGTACGGGCGGGAGGCCGGCGGCGCCTCGGTGGCGGCCGTGTCCTCCGCGGCCGCGCTCGTTCCGGGCAGGTCGTCGGTGTCGGGCACGCCGTCGGCCTCGGCCTTCCCCTCGCCGGTGGCCTCGCCGTCCCCGGTGGTCGCACCAGCGGCTACGGCCACCCCGGCGGCCATCCCGACGGTCACGCCGGCCGCTTCGGCCGCTTCGTCGCGGACCCCGCGGGACCCGTTCACCCCGGTCCGGGCCAAGATCGGCGAGGGCGCCGTCAACGGCCACACCATGGAGGTCTGGGTCGCCCTGTGGCCGGCGGCCCCGACCGCGCAGGACGGCCTCAAACAGGGTGAGCTGATCTGGAGGGAGCGGCGTGCCGCCGACCCGACGCTGCCGGCCGACCCCGCGGAGAGCGGAAACCCGGTCTGGGACCTGCAGGCCGACCGGGTCGACGTCTACCTGGTCGCGGACGGCAAGCGGCAGCCCGGGGACTTCGTGGACGCGACCACCGCTCCGGGCGGGACGGCGAAGGACGACACGGGCCCCACCAAGGGCGTGATGCTCAACCGGGTGACCGGGGAGGCGAGCCGGCCGGACATGGTGGCCGTCTCGGTCGGACCGGAGGTCGCCAGGGTCGTGGTCAGCTGGAAGACCGGCGGCTCCGTGGCCGCGGTCCCGGTCGCGGTCGGGGACTCCCCTGTGCACTGGTACGCCGTCGTCCGCAGGCTGGGCTCCACCGGCAACACCGGCAACACCGCCACCTCCTTCGCCGCGGACGGGTCGGTGCTGGGGGTCCGGAACACCTGGTGGTGACCGGCGGCGGGACACGGGTCGAGCCACCGCCGCACCCGGTTGTCCGTGCCGTGCGGCACAGTGGGCCCCGGATGTGACCGGGTGTCAACTGTGCGGGAGGCGGCCGTCGATGAGCGTGGCGACGGGCCTGTCGGCCGGCCGGGTGGGGCTTCGGGGTCTCCGTGACCACCGCCGGCACCGGGTCCGCCTCGCCAGGCCGCTACGGCCGGAGGGCGGCTTCGTCGGCGTCCGGGAGCCAGTCGCGGGACGGGTCGTACTCCAGCCACCGGCTTCGGGCGGCCTCGGCGGTGAACGCCCTCAACAGGCGGTCCAGTTGGCCGTCGCTCTCGGGTGCCCGGTCGGTCCGCCAGAGCAGTGACCAGGCGTACAGCGGGGTCGGATCGGCCAGCGGGACGGTGCGGACACCCGGGCGGTCCGGCAGCGGGCCGTCGGCGGGCACCAGGGAGAAGCAGCCCGGATCGGCGGCGACCTGATCGAGGAAGTGCTCCAGGCCCAGATTGGTCGAGCCGACCCGGGCGGTGACGTCGAACCGGGCGGCGAAGCGGGTCAGGAAGTCCAGCCGGTCCACCGCCGCCGGATAGCGCAGCACACTGCTGCGCAGCTCCGCCGGGCTCAGGGTGTCGCGGTCGGCCAGCGGATGGTCCGCGCTCAGCAGCGCGTCCACCGGTTCCAGGCGGACCAGCCGGTGCGTCAGCCCGGCGTCGGCGCCGTCCGGCAGGGCGTGCACCCGGCCGAACCCGGCGTCCGCCTCCCCGCGCAGCAGCGCCGCCGCCACCGACGGCAGGTCCCGCCCCGGCACCGGCTCCACCTCCAGGCCGGGTGCCGCGTCCACCGCCTGTGCGAGGGTGCGCATCGGGGCGTACAGGTGTCCCCACACGTCGATCCGCAACGGCCGTCCGGTTTCCTGTGCGGCGGCCACTGCCAGGTCCCCCTGGGTGAGCACTCGCCGTGCGGGGCCCAGGAAGCGGGTTCCGGCTGCGGTCAGGGCGACGCCTCGGGCGTCGCGCTCCAGCAGGCGCAGGCCGAGGGCGGCCTCGAGGCGGGCGATGCGCTTGGAGAGGCCTTGTTGGCTGATGGCCAGGCGGGTGGCGGCTCGGCCGAAGTGGAGTTCTTCGGCGGTGGTCACGAAGGCTCGTACCTGTCCCAGATCCAGATCCACCTGGGGAACCCTAGCGGGGGGTTGTTGTTGGGGGTGGGGGCTCCCGGGAGGGTGGGTGACGCCGGGGCGCACCCCTCTCGCCCTGGTTGGGTGGGGTGCGGCTGTGACAGCTGATGGTTGTCGTCGCTGTCCGGTGGTTGTTGGACCGGGGGGCGGTGGGGGCGGTGGAGTGGGGGCTCCGACGAGGTGAGGAGCGGGGATGAAGGCGCTGGTGGCGACGGGGGACGCGGTGGAGCCGGTGCGGTTCGCGGAGGTGGAGCAGCCGCAGCCGGGGCCGGGGGAGGTGTTGGTGAAGGTGGAGGCCTTCTCGGTGAACCGGGGGGAGACGTTCCAGCTGGAGGCGCCCAGGGACGGGTGGCGGCCGGGGAAGGACGTGGCCGGGCTGGTGGTGCAGGCTGCGGCTGACGGGTCGGGGCCTGCGGTGTGTCGGCGGGTGGTGGGGCATCCGCCGGCGGCGGGGTGGGCCGAGTACGTGTGTGTGCCGGTGTCCTCGCTGGCCGAGCTGCCGGACAGCGTGGATGCCGTACGGGCGGCCGCGCTGCCGTTGGCGGGGTTGACCGCGTTGCGGCTGCTGCGCACGGTGGGGGCGGTGGCCGGGCGGCGGGTGCTGTTGACCGGGGCGTCCGGTGGGGTGGGGCACTACTTCACCGAGCTGGCCGCGGCGGCGGGGGCCGAGCTGACCGTCGTGACCGCTTCGCCGGAGCGCGGCCGGCGGCTGGCCGAGCTGGGGGCGGCCGAGGTGGTGCACGGGCTGGGTGAGGCCCGGGGCCCGTACGACCTGGTGCTGGAGTCCACGGGTGGGGACAACCTGCCGTTGGCGCTGGCCCGGCTGGACCGGCGCGGGACGCTGGTCTGGTTCGGCCAGGCCTCGCGCACGCCGGCCACGCTGAACTTCTTCGACTTCTTCGCCGGTCCCGAGTCGGCCGCCCTGCGGCACTTCCACTACGCCGACTCGGACGTCCCGGACGGCGAGGACCTGGCCACCCTGGTGCGCCTGGTGGGGGCGGGCCGGCTGACCCCGGAGATCGGCCTGGTCGCGCCCTGGGAGCGGACCGCGACCACCCTCACCGACCTGCGTGACCGGCGGATCCGCGGCAAGGCCGTGCTGACCGTCGCCTGATTGCCGGAAAAGGAGCTTTCATCGTGTCCTTCGTCGACACCCCCGGTCTGCTGCCCGCGTTCATCGCGGAGACCCGACCGCGTGCCCACGGCGCCGGTCTCGACCTGTACGAGTACGACCGGGTGACCGGGGCGCTGGGTTCGCTGCGCGACTGGCCGGCCGCGTTCGGCGCGGTCGGGCGCCGGTACGCCGCTGAGGCCGGGATCGCCGCTGCCCAGGGTCGTACGGTCACCGCGGGTGGCGCCTACCGCAGTGCCGCCCGCTGGTTCCACGCGGCCGGGCTGATGCCGCACCCCGACCGGGCGGGCGCCGCCCGGCTGGCCGCCGAGGCCGACGAGGCGATGCGGCAGTCGCTGGCGCTGCTGGAGCCGGAGGCGGCGAGGGTCGAGGGTGAGGGCTTCGCGGGCTGGCTGCGGCGCCCGGCGGAGTCCGGCGGTCCGGTGGTGCTGATCGTGCCGGGCATGGACTCCTCGAAGGAGGAGTTCCACGCGCTCGCCGACGCGCTGCTGGCCCGGGGGATCGCCGTGTTGGCGATCGACGGGCCCGGGCAGGGCGTGCTGGCGGCCACCAGTGCGCCGGAGCCGGACTACCACCGGGTCGTGGGCCGGGCGCTGGACGCGCTCGCGGCGCACGACGGCCTGGACCTCGGCCGCACCGCCCTGGTCGGGCTCAGCCTGGGCGGTTACTACGCGGCGATGGCCGCCGCCCACGAGCCGCGGCTGCGCGCCGCCGTGGCGGTCAGCGGTCCGTACCGGCTGGACTGGGCGGACCTGGTGCCGTTCGTCACCGAGACCCTCGGCCAGCGCTGCGGCGGCCCCGAGGCGGCCCGGGCCTTCGCCGACCGGCTCGACCTGACCGGGCTCGCGCCGACCATCACCCTGCCGCTGCTGGTGGTCGAGGGCGGCGAGGACCGCATCCCCGGCGTCACCAACGCCACCGTCCTCGCCGAGCACGCGCCGAACGCCGAGCTCCTCCTCGTCCCGCACGGCAACCACCTGCTCGGCACCGCCCTGCCCGACTGGCTCCCCGCCACCGCGGACTGGCTCGCCGCCCGGCTCGCCCGGTGAGGGGCGGTCGGGCGGCGGCTGAGGAGGGGAACGCCCCCGGCCTGATCACCTCTGCCGTCCGGGGAAGGCCGCTGTCGAGCGCCGTCGTCCGGATCGGTTGGCGTCAGCGTTGGCGTCAACCGGCGGCGGGGAGCACGAGCCGGCGCGGATCAGTACGGCAGCAGGTCGCTCGTGACCAGGTCGAAGTCGAACGGCTCGGGGATGCGCAGCGTCTCGCCGAAGTCGACGTCCTCACGGCGGTGGTACTTCGTACCGTCGGGTCGGCTGAACAGGGTCACGGTCTTCTGCCTGGCGTCGACCAGCAAGTACAGCGGGATGCCCATCAGGGGGTAGTCGCGAACCTTCCCCACCCAGTCGTTCTCCGGGTTCGAGGGGGAGACCAGCTCGACGGCGACCGCGGCGAGCTCGGACGGGACCTGGTTGTCGGACGTTTCCAACGCCTCACTCGGAAGGTATGTCAGGTCCGGATTGCGGCTCTTGCCGACGTTGGGCGAGACGAGGTCGGTGTTCTCACTCGGCAGCAGGTCGACCGGGGCGTGCCTGTCGAACTGGCGGCGGACCAGTAGCAGGTTTCGCTGGTGGATGCCCGAGGGGCTGACCATCATGACGATGGTGTCGCCCGAGATCTCCACCTTGAATCCGTCGGGCAGGCTCCGGCGGGCTTCTTCGAGAAGTGCGAAGTGCTCCGGGTTCATGCGCGGTCTCCTGGGGTATGCCGGGCAACACCCTCAGAGTAGTCCGGCGCTGGGGCTGTGACGGCCTTCGTGCGCGGTGTTCCGAGACTCCCGCGGACGTTTTCGCCCCACGCCCGGGACGAGAGCGACGTGCTGCGGCTGAACGCTTCGGCTACCCGCGGCGGAGGTCCACGAAGGAGGAACCCCAGCCGGCGCACGGCTGGGGTTCCTCGATGCGGCGAGTGCCGGTCAGCGGGTGGAGCCGCCCGCGGCGTGAACCGCTCGGTTACGCGCCGGCGGGCCGCACCCGATCGCGATCACCGTGGATCAGGCGGGGTCAGCGCTGGAGGGTGAGGACGCCGGGCCGCCACGGCAGTCGGTCGTAGGAGCCGGTCGCGGTGGGGGACTTGCCCTGGTAGAGGAGCTGGAGGTTGCAGGGGTCGATGGTCATGGTCTGGTCGGGGTTGTTGCGGACGAGGTCGCCGTGGCTGATGTCGTTGGTCCAGGTGGCACCGCTGTTGGCCTTGCCCGCGAAGGGGTGGTCCTCGGTGGCGGCCTGCGGGGTCCAGGAGCCGTTCAGGCTGGAGGCGGTGAAGGAGCGGAAGTAGCGCTGCTCGTTCGCGCCGCGGGCCTCGACGAGCATGAGGTACTGGTTCCGGTCCTTGACCTTGTAGACCTGCGGGGCCTCGAAGAGGTTCTTCTCCGAGTCGCTCATGACCGTGGTGTAGGAGGAGCCGAAGTTGCCCGGGAAGTTTCCGATGGGCATGCTCGCCCGGTAGATGCTGCCGTTGTCACCGGCGAAGAACAGGTACATGTTCTGGTCGTCACCGATCAGCGTCTGGTCGATCGGACCGGTGCCGGAGTTGGGGATGCCGCCGGTGAACAGCGGCTGCGGCGCGGACCAGCCGTTGGGGTTGGTCGGGTCGCTGGATGTGCGGTAGACGAACGGCCACTGACCCCACTGGTACGCCAGCACCCAGATCTTCTTCGGTGCGAAGTAGAACAGGGTGGGCGCCACCGCCTTCTCGTTCATCCCGGTCTGCCCGGCCGAGGCCATGTCGGACCAGTTGGTGAAGGGGGCGAAGGCCATCGAGCCGTACGAGGAGCCGTTCACGTTCGACGCGTAGACCAGGTGCTTGCCGTTGTAGACCACGTCGGTGAAGTCCTTCACCGCGGCCCAGCCGTTCGCCGGCTGCGCCAGCGCTCCCGTCGAGGACCAGTGGTACGTCGACGGGAGGGTGCAGGTGCCGCCGGCCGCCGGTGCGGACGAGCCGAGGTTCCAGTGTTGGTTGGCGGCGCCCCAGGAGTCCCAGATCTGGACGGAGGTGCCGTTGGCGCTCTGGCCGCCGGGGAGTTCGAGTGCCCGGCCGCTGGCGACGTTGATCAGGGTGTAGGAGCCGTCGGCGTTGCGGTCGGCACGCCAGTGCTGGTTGGCACCGCCGTTGGCGTCCCAGACCAGCGGCTTCGTGCCGTTGGCCGTCCGGCCGCCGGGCTCGTCCAGGACCCGGCCGCTGGCGAGGTTGGTGAACGTGTAGGAGCCGTCGGCGTTGCGGTCGGCGCGCCAGTGCTGGTTGGGCGCGTCGCCGTTGGCGTCCCACACCTGAAGCGGGGTGCCGTTGCCGTTCTGCCCGGCGGGCTCGTCCAGGACGCGCCCGCCGACCGCCGCGGAGAGCGAGTAGACGGTGCCGGAGCTGATGCCTCCGCCCTGGGTGCCGCCGCCACCGCTGCTGCCGCCGCCGAGGGCGGTGAGCGCCGCGGCGTAGGCGGGCTTCTTTTTGCCACTGGCGTCGAACAGCAGCGGGTTCTCGCCGCCGCGCCACGAGTCGCTGTCGCGGATGCCCCACACCGAGATGCCCGTGCAGCGGGCGACGTTGAGGCAGTCACGGACGGTGTCGGTGTACGCGCTCGCGGGGGCCTGGGCGATGTCGAGCTCGGTGATCTGGACGTCCACGCCGAGCGCGGCGAAGCTCGACAGCGTGGTCTGGAAGTTCGCCGGCGGCCCGCCCGCGCCGAAGTGGCTCTGGAACCCGACGCAGTCGATCGGCACGCCACGGGACTTGAAGTCCTTGACCATGCCGTAGACGCCCTGGGTCTTGGCATCGGACCAGTTCTCGATGTTGTAGTCGTTGTAGCAGAGCTTCGCCCCGGGGTCGACGCCCCGGGCGGTGCGGAACGCCTCTTCGATGAAGCCGTTGCCCAGCACGTTCTGGAACACCGAGCTGCGGTGCTGGCCGCTGGGGCCGTCGGCGAAGGCCTCGTTCACCACGTCCCAGGCGTAGATCCTGCCCTTGTAGTGGGTCATTTCCTGCGTGATGTGGTTGTCCATGACGCTGCGCAGGGTGTTGGCGTCGTTGATCGAGCCGACCCAGCCGGGCAGCTGGGAGTGCCAGACCAGGGTGTGGCCGCGCATCTTCTGGCCGTGCGCGGCGGCGTGGTCGACGATCGCGTCGGCGGGGCCGAAGTTGAACGAGCCCCGGGAGGGTTCGGTGCTGTCCCACTTCATCTCGTTCTCGGGGGTTATCGCGGTGAACTCCCGGTCGAGGATGGTGGAGTACGTCGAGTCCCCGAGCCTGCCCGCGGCCACCGCCGTGCCGAAGTAGCGGCCGCTGCCGGCCGCCCCCGTGCCCAGCGTGGTCGGCGTGCTGGAGTTCGAGGTGAACGCGGCCTGAGCGACCAGCGGTACGGCGGCACCCACGGCAGCGAGGACAACGGCGGCGGCGAGGACGCGGCGGGTTACCGGACGGCGGCGATGAGAGCGGTTCTGATCTGACAAAGGCTTGTCCTTCTGGCGCTGGGGGCCTCCGTCTAGTGCCCCGGTTACCCGTCAGTTGCCGTGCCGGATCGAAAGGTTGCCGTTCGGGAAGAAGAATCTTCCGTCGAGCGGACCGGCGCGGCCCTCATCCCGTCGGGGGTACCTCTCCTCCCCGCGGTGAGACGTGCACCCGGCGGCGGCGCGCCCGGCAGGAGGAACACACTTCGGCACGGCAACCTTTCATCCGCCGACGGCAACTGATGGAGAATCGGCCCGCGCCCGCGGGCCGCCGCTCCAGAAGGACGGACCGTTGCCAGATCTCGACCGACGCACACACCGCCGACGCCCGGCGACCCGTCGCGTGCTCGCCACCGCCGGCGTCCTCGCCGTCATGGGCGCCGCCGTCCCCCTGGTCGCCCAGGCCACGCTGACCCCGAAGGCCCACATGCGATCGACCGTGCCGGCCGGAACAGCGACCGGTGACACCCGCTATGTCACCGAGCCCGCACTGCCCACCACCGTCTGTGCCACCGTTCCCGCCGCCCGGACCATGCCCACCCGCGCTACCGACCAGGGCAGCGAAACCACCCCACCGGACACGATCCGCATCCAGCATGCCCTCGACACCTGTGCCCAGACCGGACAGCAGACGGTGGCCGTCCGGCTGCAGGCGACGGACTCCGGCCACAACGCCTTCCTCACCGGACCGCTGGCCGTCCACCGAGGCGAAGTCCTGCTGCTGGAAAGTGGTGTCACCCTCTACGGCTCACGTAACCCCGCCGATTACCAGATCAGCGGCAAGCCGCGCTGCGGCACCCTCGCCTCCTCCGGCGGCGGCTGCAAACCACTGATCAGCGTCGCCGGAGCCAACGCCGGCATCGAGGCCGTCCGCGCCGCCGACGGCAGCCAGGGCCGCATCGACGGCCGCGGCGACCAGACCGTCCTCGGCACCACCACCAGCTGGTGGCAGCTCGCCACCGACGCCCAGAAAGCCGGATCCAACCAGAACAACCCCCGCCTGATCCAGGCCGACGACTCCGACAACTTCACCCTCTACCACGTCGACCTGCTGAGCTCCCCCAACTTCCACGTCGTCTACAACGGTGGCAACGGCTTCACCGCCTGGGGCGTACGCATCAAGACCCCCGCCGGCGCCCGCAACACCGACGGCATCGACCCGGCCGGCGCCACCAACGTCACCATCACCGACTCCTTCATCATGGACGGCGACGACGGCATCGCCATCAAGGGCGGCAACAGGTCCAGCAGCAACATCACCGTGACGAACAACCACTTCTACGGCACTCACGGCATCTCCATCGGCAGCGAGACCACCAGCGGCGTGACCAACGTCCTCTTCCGCGACAACACCCTCACCGGAACTGATGCCCTCGGCACCACCAGCGGCTCCAGCACCGGCATCCGCATCAAGAGCTCGCCCGCCAACGGCGGCAGGGTCACCGGCGTCACCTACCTGAACACCTGCCTCGACGCCGTCCGCGCCCCGCTCGTCTTCGACACCCACTACTCCGGCGGCAGCGGCCCCAACGCACCCTGGTTCACCGGCATCACCGTCGACGGTGTCACCGCGACCCACTCCCCCAGCGGCGCGAAATCCACTCTCGTCGGACTGGACAGGACCCGCCCGCTCGAACTGACCCTGCAACACGTCAACCTCGACGTCACCACGGCGACCGCCGCCAACGCCCGCATCACCGCCACCGACACCAACCTCCATCCGTCCGGCCCCGACGTCACCCTGACCACCACCAACGGCCCGGGCGCGGCCCCCACCTGCACCTTCCCCGCTTTCCCCGCCCTCTGACACCACCACCGGCCGGGCCGCACCAGCTCCTGCGGGCTCATGGGGAAGACTCGGGGCATGCCCCTCGAGGCCCCGGCCGCGCACCAGAAGAACGACTGTGGCCCCGCCGAAGGACGGGGCCACGGCCGTTCCTCCGCCTACTTGAGCGCTGCACCGCCGGAGTTGTGGTACGCGATCGTCTTGTTGATCAGGTTTCCGCCGTCGGTCTCGGCCGTGGTCTGTTCCTGCTGCCCCGCGCCGAAGAGCAGACCGGCGATGTGCGCGTTCGCCACCTGGTCCATGTGCGCGAAGAACCAGTCCACCTTGTCGTCCTTGTAGTGGTTGAGCGTGTTGTTCTGCGCCATGTTGCCCACGGGGATCTGCCACAGGACCACCGGCTTGCCCACCGACTCGGCCATCGTCTTGTAGAACGACAGTTGCGCGGCGGCCTTCTGGTCGGTCCAGAACTTGTCGAGGCCGCCGTGGGCGGGCTGCGCGTACCAGCCCGCGTCGCGGTCCGACACGTCGGTGGCCAGGAAGTCGGCGTTCTGTGCGCCGAGTTGGGCGTAGTCCTTCACACACTGCGGGGTGTTCTGCTGCCAGTCGAAGCAGGACAGGTGCATGCCGACGGCGGTGTTCGGAGCGTACTTGTGCGCCATCGAGATCAGGCACTGGGCGAGTCCGGCGGCGCTGTTCTCCTGCGATCCGCAGTCCGTCGGGTCCGCGGCCGTGACCTGCGCGGCGACGTGGTGCGGGTCGCCGAGCGACCGGACGTAGCCCCAGAAGTCGGGCTCGAGGTCGATCATGTCGTGCGAGGTGCCGATCTTCTGGAGGAAGAAGCGGTAGTCGTTCAGGTACCGGGTGAGCAGGTCGGCCCTGTTGATGGCCTGGACCTCGCCCGGACCGTCGCCCTGGCCCGCCGCGTCGCCGAGGTCACGCAGCGAGTACCAGGTCCAGAGGAACTTCTGCGGACGCGGCTTGCCCTGGTAGGTCTCCTGAGCCGCCTTGGCGTCCCGCCAGGTCACGTACGTGCCGGGTGCCGTGGTGCTGCCGTTCCAGCAACCCCACCAGCCCGTCCACCCGTCCTGGCAGCGGGCCGCCGTGTAGTAGTCCGAGGAGGGCGCGGGCTGGCTGTGCACGTAGGCGTACTGCACGTCGAACGGTGCGGCGTTCGCCGATGCGTCGGACATCGAGCCGCCGATCAGCACCGTGTTGCTGCCCATGAAACTCTTCGCCGAGTTGTTGCCGCCGCCGGCCGGAGCCGCCGGCGGCGCCGACGTCGGGTGGTTACCACCCGGGGCCTGGCTCGTCGGAGCGCTGCCGCCCGGCGTGGCGGGCTTGGGGGGCGTGGCGCTGCTGCCGGAGCCCCCGGTGTTCCCGGTGCCTCCCGCGCCGCCGGCCGGGACGAGCTGCCACTGCTGGTTGGCGCCGTTCCAGTCGTGGTACTGGGCGATCTGGCCCCCGTCGGTCTTGGAGCCGAGCGGGACCTCGACGGCCTTGCCGTTGAAGGTGTTGATCAGACGCACGTAGCCGTCCGACGACTTCTCCAGGTGGAACTGCTGGTTGGCGCCGTTGAGGTCACGCCACTGCCTCACCTGGGAGCCTTCGGCCTTCGACCAGCCGTAGTCGTCCAGCACCTTTCCGGAGTACCGGTTCTGCAGCCGGTAGTTCCCGTCACCCGCGTCGAGGAACTTCCACTGCTGGTTCGCCGCGCCGGTGCGGCTCCACTGCACCACCGGGGCGCCGTCGTACGCGCCGTAGCCGTAGTCGTCCAGCACCTGGCCGGTGCTGCGGTTGACCAGCAGGTACCAGGGGCTCGTGTCCACGGACACGGTGCCCGCCGAGGCCGTGTTGACCACGGCCACGGAGGCGCCCACGACCGCCAGGCCGACAGCCGCCCAGAAACCCCGGCGCTGGTACAGCCGACGGGCGCGATGCGACGGACGGGCTCCGCGCCCGTGGCCGCCCACCCGCGCGACGCCACTGACGGCGTGGGGTGGGCGGGGGACATCTCTGCGCTCTCGTTCAAGGGACACGTCTGTGCTCTCTTTCAGCCGTCGCATCTGACCGAACCACTTGGCCGGACAGCACTGAGTGGCCGCGGAGGTCGAAAAGGTTGCCGCGAAGAGCCGGAGATTCTCCGTCGTGACCGCGCGGGGCTCGCCGATGGCTTCGATCGGACCGCGTTCACCAGCCGGGAGTGCGTACACCCGGTGCCATTGCCGGGTGCGGGCCGAGCTGTGCCAGGGTCCCCTGTTTCACATCTCTGGTCCCGTTCCCGCCGGCGACTCACTACGCTTGGTGCGGTGAAAGCAGCACGAAGCCTCGCTGTTTGGCTGGCCGACCGTACTCCCTCGCAGCTGACCGAACTGCTGGAGCAGCGCGAACTTCCCCACGCGGCCAGGGTGGCGAGCCTGGCCGACCTGGCCGGCCACCTGCTGACGGACGAATCGACGGCCCTGGGGCTGAACGAGATCAGTCTCGGGGACATTCAACTGCTCTTCGCTGTGGCGACCTTGGCCGAACGGTTGCACGGTCCGCTACCGGCCGTCCCGTCCGCCCATCACCTGTTCATGGGCTACGGCGGCCGTTCGCCGCGCCTCGACGCGCCTGCGGTCGACCCCGCTGACCGGTCCGTGACCCGGGACCAGCTCTTCCGATTCCTGCGACTCGACGACGCGGGTCGGTCTGCGGCCGAGGCCGCGCTGTCCCGGCTGACCGAGCGGGCCCTGGTGCTGCCCTCGTCCGGAATCAGGGTCACCGTTCCGATCCTGTTCCACCGTCAGGCGGGCGGCGGCGGTTACGGCCGGCCCGCCGAACAACTGCTCACCGAGGCCTTCAACGCTCCGGAGATTCACCGGATCGCGCAGGGGCTGGGGCTCGCGAAGGCGCGGACTCGAGACGAGGCGCAGCGGCAGATCGTGGACGTACTCAGGGATGCGAAGCGTGTGCGCGCCATGGCCGCCGAGGCGCCGCCCGCGGCCTTGGACCTGTTGGACAAACTGGTTCCGGGCCCGCCACTGCTGCGCACGCACTGCTTCGTCTCGCGGTACGGCGGCGGCTTCTACCCGGGCTCCGGAGGCAAGTTCACCTTCCGGGAAGGCGGCTCGGGAGATCCCGGCACGGACTGGCTGGCCGCTCGCGGCCTGGTCGTTCCGGTGGATGAGGACCTGGTGGAACTGCCGCGCGAGGCGGCCGACGCGTTGCGCGACCACGACCGCGCGCCGAGCTACCTGTCCGTCCCGCCTCCGGTCGGGGGCACGGTGGAGATCCCGGACGGTGCGGTCGAGAGCCAGGCACAGGCGGCGTTGGCCGAGGCGGCCTCCCGGGTCGAGCTGATGCTCCGCCAGGTGGCCGTGCAACCGCCGGCTGTCCGCAAGGCGGGCGGAATCGCGGTCCGGGACACCCGCCGGCTGGCGAAGGCGGTCGGCATGCCGGAGGAACAAGCCCGACTGTGGCTCGACCTGGCGAACAACGCGGACCTGATCGCCCCTTGCGCCGAGGAGCCGGAGGCCCCGGCGAGAGGACGGGGCCGCGCGCGTCGGCCGGAATCCCAGCCACCTGCCCGGATGCTGCCCACCGAGCGGTACGACGAGTGGCTGGCGGCTCCACCCGCTCGGCGGCTGCTGCCGTTCGTCGCCACCTGGGCGGTGGTGCCCGAGGTGTTCAGCCATTGGCCGGACGAGAATGACACCCCGGTCGCGCTGACCGCGCCGGAGGACGGCGAGGCCGTCGATCTGCGCCATGCCGTGCTGGAGGCCCTCGCCACCCTTCCGGCCGGACACGGAGTCGCCACCGGCAAGTCCGCTCGCGGGCGGGCGACCGCTCTCGCCGCCCTCATCGCCACGGCGGCCTGGTTCCGCCCCACCGCCCTCACCCAGGGTGCGGGGGAGACCGAGCGGGTCGAGGCGACCCTGGCGGAGGCGGAGCTGCTCGGGGTCGTCGCCCACGGAGCGCTGACTTCGCTCGGGCACGCCGTGCTCGGGTTCCTGAGGGCGGGTGCACACCGCCACTTCCCCGCCGTCCCGGGCGCCGGGCCGGCACTGCGCGACCGTCCTGCTCTGGACGACGCGGTTCGGCGGTTGTCCGCGGCCCTGGACGCCCTGCTGCCCGCGCCGCAGACCACCGCCCGGTTCCAGGCGGACCTTACGGCCGTGGTCGCCGGAGCCGCCGCATCAGAGCTGACCGACCTGCTGGCCGCCTGTGCGGACCGGGAGTCGGAGGGCCGTGCCGTGGTGTGGCGGATCACCCCTGCGGCGGTCCGCCGGGCGCTGGACTCCGGATTGGACGCCGCCGACCTGCTGGCTCGGCTGGCCGACGTCTCCGAGGGCGGACGGCCGCTTCCGCAGCCCCTGGAGTACCTGGTCAAGGACACCGCGCGTACCCACGGCCGGATGCGAGTGGTGCGCTCCGCCTGCTGCATCCGCTCCGACGACGAGTCACTGGTGTCGGAGCTCGCCGCGGCTCGTGCGCTGTCCAAGCTCGGGTTGCGGAGGATCGCGCCGACCGTGCTGATCAGTACCGCCGATCCCGAGGCAACCCTTGCCGCGCTTCGGGCTGCCGGCTACGCCCCCGTGCTGGAGGCGGAGACCGGGACGACGGTCATCGAGAAGGCCCGCCAGGAACGCGCTCCCAAGCGCATGCCGTCGCTGTCCGGAGCGCGACCGCGCCGCGGCCAGGGACCGGGCACCGCCCAGTCGCTGGCGGGCGCGTTGCTGGCCGGCCGGTGACCGGGGACCGCCCCAAGGGCTCGAGCAGGGCGGCGTGCGCCGCCCTTGGTGGTGAGGTCACCTCGTCTCCCGGACCCGGGGTGGGAGCTTGGCACGCTGGGCGCGTCGCATCGGCGGCGAGGGCAGCGTGTCAGTGGCCCCCGGTCCAGAACTGTCGGTACTCGCTGTCGGGCGGAAGGAGGGTGACCGTCCGCCGTCCCGTTGGCGTCAAACGACACGAAAATGCCCCCGAAGCGAGCTGCTTCGAGGGCATCATGCCTTTTCAGGCGATGTGGCCAGGGCCGGGGTCGAACCGGCGACCTTCCGCTTTTCAGGCGGACGCTCGTACCAACTGAGCTACCTGGCCGTACTGCGCCGTCTCTTGCGAGACGGAGCGATCCCGACGGGACTTGAACCCGCGACCTCCACCTTGACAGGGTGGCGAGCTAACCAACTGCTCCACGGGACCTGGTAGTGGCGAACCACTAAGGTCTTGCGGCACTGCACTTTACTACGGTACTGCGTGCCCCCAACGGGATTCGAACCCGTGCTACCGCCTTGAAAGGGCGGCGTCCTGGGCCACTAGACGATGAGGGCTTGCGGCCCGTCCGGCTGTTTCCAGCGTTCCGGGGACGTCGAGAAGCATATGGGATGCGGGGCGGATCGCCAAAACGGGTTTGGGCCGGGTGGGGCGGGGGTCAGGACCAGCCGAGTTCGTCGAGCTCGTGGTCGTCGAAGCCGAAGTGGTGGGCGACCTCGTGGATGACGGTGGTGCGGACCTCCTCGACGACCTGCTCGCGGGTCTCGCAGTGCCGCAGGGTGGGGCCGCGGTAGATCAGGATCCGGTCGGGCAGGACGCCCGCGTACCACTCGCCGCGCTCGGTGAGCGGGGTGCCCTCGTAGAGGCCGAGGAGCTCCGGGTCGCTCGGGTCGGGTTCGTCCTCGACGAAGACCGCGACGTTGTCCATCATGGCCGCGAGGTGCGGGGGAATCCGGTCCAGGGCGTCGCCGACCAGCGTTTCGAACTCTTCCCGGGTCATTTCCACCGGATCATTGTCGGGTCTCGGGTGACGGTGTGCCAGGCAGCGAACAGCGGTGTTTGATGGGTTCGTGACGACCTCGGAGGACACGGTGGAGAGCACGCCGGCGCCGGTGGGCGGATGGCCGTCGGTGCTGCGCGGGCAAGGGCCGGCGGTGGCGGTGGTCGCGGTGGGCGGGGCGTTCGGCGCGGTGGCGCGGTACGCGGCCGGGCTGGGCTGGCAGACCGGGCCGTCGGCCTTCCCGTGGACGACGCTGTTGATCAACGTGTTCGGCTGCGCGGTGATCGGGGTGTTCCTGGTGGCGGTCACCGAGGGGCGTCCGGCGCACCCGCTGCTGCGGCCGTTCTTCGGCACCGGGGTGCTGGGCGGGTTCACCACCTTCTCGACGTACTCGGTGGACATCCGCCGGCTGTTGGAGGCCGGGCGGCCCGGGCCCGGGCTGGCGTACCTGGGGCTGACCCTGGTGGGCGCGCTCGGCGCGGTGTGGGCGGCGGCGGCGCTGACGCGGCGCGTGATCCACCGCGGCGGTGCCCGGTGAGCCGGCTGGGCGGGCCGGCGCTGCGGCTGACCGTGCTGGTGGGCGAGAGCGACACCTGGCACCACCGCCCGCTGTACAGCGAGATCGTGCACCGCGCGCGGGCGGCCGGACTGGCCGGAGCGAGCGTGTTCCGCGGGATCGAGGGGTTCGGCGCCTCCTCGCTGGTGCACACCGCGCGGCTGCTGTCGCTGAGCGAGGATCTGCCGGTCGCGGTGGTGATCGTGGACGAGGAGGACCGGGTGCGGGCGTTCCTGCCGCAGCTGGAGGAACTGGTCGCGGAGGGCCTGGTGCTGCTGGACCGCTGCGAGGTCGTGCACTACCGGGGCCGGGGTGCGGGCGGGGGCGGGGGGTGAACTGGCTGCTGGTGGTGGCGGGTGCGGTGGTCGGCGCGCCGCTGCGGTACCTGACCGACCGGGCGGTGCAGTCCCGGCACGACTCGGTGTTCCCGTGGGGCACCTTCACGGTGAACGTGTTCGGCTGCCTGGTGCTCGGTCTGCTGGCCGGGGCGGTGACGGCCGGCGCGGCCTCCTCGCACGTCCAACTGCTGGTCGGCACGGGCTTCTGCGGGGCGCTGACCACGTACTCGACCTTCTCGTACGAGACGCTGCGGCTGGCCGAGTCCGGTGCCGGGCGGTACGCGCTGGCGAACGTGGCCGGGAGCCTGGCGGCCGGGCTGACCGCGGTGTACGCGGGGGCGGAGCTGGCCTCGGCCATCTGGGGCTGAGGTTTTGGGGCCGGGGTTCCGGAGCCGGGGTCCGGGGGTTTCGGCGTGCCGTGGCGGCGGAGAACTGCCGTACCGAACCGTGTCCCGCGGGCCCGGCGCGCGTTGGGCACCGAAAGCGGCCGCGCGCCAGTGGGCGGCCCGGGTGGGGCGGCAGGAGAGTGAGCGCGGTGGCTTCGGTGCGGGCGGTGGGATCGGAAGCGGCGGTGCGGGAGGCGGTCGCGCTGCGGTCGCGCGCGGTGCGGGCGGCGGCGGTGCTGGCGGTGGCCGGGCTGGGGCTGACGGGGTGCATGTCGGTCGGTCCGGCGGCGGAGGAGAAGCACGGCGGGGTGGCTCCGGTCGGGCAGGCCGGTCCGGCGGGTCGGCCCGGGGCGTCGGGCGGTCCCTCGGCCTCGCCGGGCGCCGGGCACCCGGGGGGTGCGTCGGGGCGCGCGGAGCACCAGGGGGGCCTGCAGGCCGAGAATGCGCCGGCCGGGGCCGCGACCGCCGCGCCGGGCGAGCTCACGCCCGGCGTGAACGGCCCGGTGGCCGGCGTGGTCCCGGTGCCGGGGGCGCCCGCTCCCGAGAGCGCGCCGGGCGGCAACGCCTCGGCGGGCGGCGCGAATTCCAGCCCCGTGCCGCACCCCGGTGGCAGCTCGGGCGGCGGTTCGACGGGCACCGGCGGCACCGGCGGCACCGGCGAGGGCCGCTCCGGCGGCGGTTCCGGCACTCCGTCGGCCACTCCGAGCGGCCACCCGTCCGGCACCCCCGAGCCCGAGCGCACCACGCCCGCCGCCACCGTCCCGCCTGTCCCGGACCCCTCCTCCGGCAGCTCCGGTTCCTCGGCCCCGAGCCCTCATGCGGGTGCGCACTAGCGGACTGGCCTGGGCATTTGCCTCTGTTCCCGAGGGTCGTCTATGGTGGTAGATCGTTCGTTTGATCCATTTGACTGGCGCCCTATTCCCAACTGGCGCCCTTGGCGCGTTCCGGCGATCCGTGGCTGACCGCATAGAGGCGGTTGTGAAACAGAACCCCGGACTTTGGCGCGTGCCACTTCCGGAAGGTTTTGCATGTCTCTCGTTGACGACGCCCGCTTCGCCATGCCCGCGAACGAGGCCGCCGCCGATGTCACCGACTCCACCGATCTGATCACCGAGGCCGTCGAGTCGGCCGAGGAGATCACCGCCGAGACCGTCGAGGAGACGGCCGAGGCGACCGAGCCCACCATCACCTTCGGTGACCTGGGCCTGCACGACGACGTCGTCCGTGCCCTCGCCAAGCGTGGCGTCACCACCCCGTTCCCGATCCAGGCCGCGACCATCCCGGACGCCCTGGCCGGCAAGGACGTGCTGGGCCGTGGCCGCACCGGCTCCGGCAAGACCCTGAGCTTCGGCCTGCCGCTGCTGACCCGCCTCGCCGACGGCGAGCGCACCCGCGCCAAGCACCCCCGCGGTCTGATCCTGGTCCCGACCCGCGAGCTGGCCATGCAGGTCGCCGACGCCCTGGAGCCGTTCGGCTCGGTGCTCGGCCTGCGCCTCAAGGTCGTCTGCGGCGGCACCTCGATGTCGAACCAGATCTACGCGCTGGAGCGCGGCGTCGACATCCTGGTCGCCACCCCCGGCCGTCTGCGCGACCTGCTGAACCGCGGCTCGGCCAAGCTGGACGACGTCAAGACCGTCGTCCTCGACGAGGCCGACCAGATGGCCGACATGGGCTTCCTGCCCGAGGTCACCGAGATCCTCGACCAGGTGCCGGCCGGCGGCCAGCGCCTGCTGTTCTCCGCCACCCTGGAGAACGAGATCGACACCCTGGTGAAGCGCTACCTGAAGAACCCGGTCACCCACGAGGTCGACCCGTCGGCCGGCGCCGTCACGACCATGACCCACCACATCCTCGTGGTGAAGCCCAAGGACAAGGCGCCGATCACCAACGCGATCGCCGCCCGCAAGGGCCGCACGATCATCTTCGTCCGCACCCAGATGGGCGCCGACCGCGTCGCCGAGCAGCTGATCGAGGCCGGTGTGAAGGCCGACGCGCTGCACGGCGGCATGACCCAGGGCGCCCGCACCCGCGTCCTCGGCGACTTCAAGGACGGCTATGTCAACGTCGTCGTCGCCACCGACGTCGCCGCCCGCGGCATCCACGTCGACGGCATCGACCTGGTCCTCAACGTGGACCCGGCCGGTGACCACAAGGACTACCTGCACCGCTCCGGCCGCACCGCGCGCGCCGGCCGCTCCGGTGCCGTCGTCACCCTGGTGCTGCCGCACCAGCGCCGCGGCGTCTTCCGCCTGATGGAGGACGCGGGCGTCGACGCCAGCCGCCACATCCTGGACCACGCCTTCGACGCCGAGGTCGCCAAGATCACCGGCGCCCGCTCGCTCACCGAGGTGCAGGCCGAGAGCGCCGCGAACATCGCCGGTGCCGCCGAGCGCGAGCTCGCCGACATGACCCGCCAGCTGGAGCGCGCGCAGCGCCGCGCCACCGAGCTGCGCGAGGAGGCCGACCGCCTGGCCGCCCGTGCGGCGCGCGAGCGGGCCGAGCTGGGCATCGAGGACGAGGCCCCGGCCGCGTCCGCCGAGGCCGGCGAGGAGACCGCCCCGGCCGGCGCCCCGGCCGCTGCGGAGGCCCCGGCCGCCGCCGCGCCGCAGGCCGAGGAGCGCACCCCGTCGTACCGCGAGGCGCGCACCGAGCGTCCGGCCTTCAGCCGCGACCGCGACCGTGACCGTGACCGTGACCGCGACGACCGCCGTTCCGGTGGCTTCGGCGGCCGCGACCGTGACGACCGCCGTTCCGGTGGCTTCGGTGCCGGCCGTGACCGTGACGACCGTCGCTCGGGCGGTTTCAACCGTGAGGACCGCGGCGAGCGCGGTGGCTTCAACCGCGACCGTGGTGGCTTCGGTGCCGGCCGTGACCGTGACGACCGTCGCTCGGGCGGTTTCAACCGTGACGACCGCGGCGAGCGCGGTGGCTTCAACCGCGACCGTGGTGGCTTCGGTGCCGGCCGTGACCGTGACGACCGTCGCTCGGGCGGTTTCAACCGTGACGACCGCGGCGACCGCGGTGGCTTCAACCGTGACCGCGACGACCGCGGCGGCCGCTCCTTCGGCGACCGTCCGGCCCGCTCCTTCGGCGACCGCCCGTCCTTCGGCCGGGACCGTGACGAGCGCGGCGGCAGCAGCAGCCGTCCGTTCTCGCGCCGTGACGACCACCGCTCCGGCGGCCGTCCGCAGTCCGACCGCGGTGGCTTCAACCGTGACCGCGGCGGTTTCGACCGTGACCGCGGCGGCTTCAACGGCGGCGGCTTCAACCGCGACGACCGCAAGCCGCGCTGGAAGAACTGACGCCTGAAGCACACACGAAGGGCCCGCTCCGTCCCCCGGAGCGGGCCCTTCGTGTTCCCCCGTTCCCCCCGAACACCTCGCTGCTGCTCGCCCCCCGAGGTGTTGTTCTTGGGGTGAGAATAACCTGTGGCGCGCGATGGCGGTAGTCCCGTAGCGTCACGGACATGAGCAGCAGACTGCACGAAGTGGCACGGGTGAACGAGGAGATCGCCGAGCGGGGGAGCTACCGGACGGCCGGGGGCGAACTCGTGCAGGTGGGGGAGCAGTTGGCGGCGGCCAGGGCCGGCACGGTGTCGTACGCGCCGGCGGACCTGGACGCGCTGCTGGCGGCGGGGGAACGCGGGCCGGGGCCCGCGGGCGGGCGGATCGAGGTGACGGCCGAGGGCAGCATGGAGGCAGCCCGGCGGCTGGTCACGGCCGGGGTCGGACCGGTCGGGGTGCTGAACTTCGCCTCCGCGCGCAACCCCGGCGGCGGCTACCTGCGCGGCGCCCGCGCCCAGGAGGAGGACCTGTGCCGCAGCGCGCTGCTGTACAGCTGCCTGGTGGAGGCCCCGGACTACTACGAGGCGCACCGGGCGTCGACGGACCTGCGGTACAGCCACCGGGTGATCGTCTCGCCCGCCGTGCCGGTGATCCGCGGCAGCCGGGGGGAGCTCCAGGCGCGGCCGTACCCGGTCACCTTCCTGACCTCGCCCGCGCCCAACGCCGGTCAGTTGGAACGGCGTTCCGCCGGTACGGACGTCCGGCGGGTGCTCGCCGAGCGGGCCGTCCGGGTGCTCGCGGCGGCGGCCCGGCACGAGGTCCGCGCCCTGGTGCTCGGCGCCTGGGGCTGCGGGGTGTTCCGCAACGACCCGGCCCAGGTCGCCGAGGCCTTCGAGGGCGCGCTGGCCCGGTACGGGGGCGCGTTCGAGCAGGTGGTGTTCGCGGTCTGGGACCGCTCACCGGTCTCGGCGAACCGGGCCGCCTTCGAGGCGCGGTTCGGCGCGGCGGTCCGGTGAACGCCCGCTGATCAGCGCTTGCGGGCGGACAGCACGGTCGCGGCCGCGGAGGCCGCCGCGACCACCCCGGTGACGGCGAACACCGAGGGCCAGGCGCCGATCCGCTTCGCCAGCGGGTGCGAGCCGCCGAAGGCCGCCACGTACAGGCCGGTCAGCGCCGCCGCGGCGGCCGTGCCCGAGCTGCGGCGCCACTGCGCGGCCGCCCCGGCCCCGGCCACCGCCAGCACCGCGCCGCCCAGCTCGCGCCGACCGCTCCAGCGGGCCACACCGTAACCGCCGACCAGACCGCCCGCCGCGGTCAGCGCGGCGGGTGCGGCGGCCGCGAGCGCGTTCGGGACCTTCGCCATCGTCGACTCCGTTCGTGGGGCTCGTGGGGAACCGTGCGTCGGTTTCCGACCATAACCCGGCGAACGGGGACGGCCCTTCGGGGGCCCGCGGTCGGACTACCCGAAGGCCGACGCCGTGGACGTCCCCGGCACCGTCCGGGCCAGCCGCTGCGCCGCCTCCGCCGGGTCCAGCACCCGCTCCAGCCGCAGCTCGCCCGGGATCTCCTGGATGAAGCGCCCGGCCGACCAGCTGCGCTCGTACGGCAGTTGCTCCAGCACCAGGGTGCGCACCCCGTCCACCACCGGGATGTCGCTGGGCGTGCCCTCGTTCCAGAGCCAGGAGCCGTCCGGCGCCACCAGGTTGAAGGCGCCGGTGGCGATCAGCCGGCGGCCGTCCAGGAACTCCGTCCGGGCCAGCGCCACCACCTCCGGGTCCTGCGGGTCGCCGGGCAGGTGGCCGCCGCCGATCAGCACGTCGGCGAGCAGGGTGTGCAACTGGAAGGTGTCGCTCAGGCCGCTCATCCGCAGCAGGTAGCCGGTGCCGGTGGGGCGGTCGAGCACCAGCAGCGGTTCGTCGTCGAGCACCAGCGCCAGGTGCGTCAGGCCCTTGAAGTCGTGCCGCTCGCCCTCGTAGCGGTCGAACAGCTCCAGCAGCACCTCGGTGACGCCCGAGGTGCGGGCCTCGGCGCGGACCGGCGCGTGCGCGTACACCGCCCAGGCGGCCTGCTGCCACAGGTGCAGCGTCCACCAGCCGACCACGGCCAGGTGGGCGTTCCACGCGTCGAGGTGCCCGGGGCTCTCGATCCGGGCGTGCGCCTCGGCCGGATCGTCGGCCTCCTGGTCCGGCAGCGGGCCGCCGCCGGTGCGCGCCCAGCCCTCGACCAGCCGCTGGGCGCCGGTCAGCGCCCCGCGCAGGCCGGCCAGCACCGGGCCGGCGCAGGCCACCGGGTCGGCACCGGACTCCACGCAGGCGCCCACCACCATCGCCAGGTACGCCCGGGGGAACGGCGGGGCGTCCGGCAGCAGCGCGGCCAGCCGGGGCCCGGCGGCCCGCCGCTCGGCTGGCCCGGCCGGGCCGAACAGCCCGCCGACCAGGCCGAGGGCCGGCCCGAAGCGCTCGTCGTCGCCGGCCGCGACCACCGCCTCCAGTTCGGCCACCGCCTCCAGGAGGGTCGGCTGCTGACGGTGTGACGGGACGGCGGCGGACGTCTGCTCTGGGCTCTGCTCGGTGGACATTCGCCGCAGCATAGGCGGCACGGTCCGTCCACCGGAAACGCCCCCCGTGGTCGCGGTCTTCGGATACGAAGCCGTCCGCCGCGCCCCGGCGGACCCGGCCGGCAGCGCCTGGCGGCGGGCCCGTTGTCGGTGCCTGATGGCGGCCCGTTGTCAGTCCCGGATGGGAGACTGCGGGCATGACTGACAGCGTGGGGGGCAGCCCGGCCGACCGGGCGGTGACCGACGGCCGGTACCGGATCCGCAACGTCGGCAGCGGACTGTTGCTGGAGGTCGCCGAGGCCTCCCGGCGCAGCGGCGCGCGCATCCGCCTGGGCACGGACGACGGCTCCGACGCCCAGCTCTGGCAGCTCGCCGCCGTCCACCCCGGTGGCGCGCTGTTCCACGTCGAGAACGCCGGCAGCGGCAAGCGCCTCGACGTCACCGGTGCCTCCCCGGAGGACGGCGTCCCGATCCAGCAGTGGTCCGCCAACGCCTTCGGCGCCCAGGAATGGCTGTTGGAGGCCCACGTCGACGCCCCGGGGACGTACACCGTCACCAGCTTCATCAGCGGCAAGCCGCTGACCGCCCCGGAGGCCCCGGACGGGGTCGTCCAGCAGTGGGAGGACGTCGACTCGCCCACCCAGTGGTGGCGCTTCGAGCGGCAGGGGTAGCCCGTAGCCCCGGAGGCGGCGCCTCAGGCCGACAGGTTGGCCCGGAGGGCGTCCAGGTCGGCGTCGGTGAGGCCGTGGGAGTAGAGGTAGCCGGGGACGGTGCCGTGCTGGGTGCGGATCCAGTCGAGGGAGGCGGCGATGTGTTCGGCGGCGACCGGGCGGGAGAGGCGCTCGCTGCCGGTCTCGTCGATGTAGGGGATCGGGCCCTCGTCGAGGCCGAGGCCGAGGTTGGAGAGCAGGAAGTCGGCGGTGATGTCGGCGTCCGAGGCGCCCAGCAGGGACTGCAGGACGGCGATGGTGAGGCCGGTGCGGTCCTTGCCGACCGCGCAGTGCACGACCACCGGGACGGCCTCCGGGTCGGCCAGCCGGCGGATGACCGCGCTGAGCGAGGGGCCGGCGGTCTCCGGCATGAAGGTGTAGAGGCCGGCCTGGTCCTCGGGCCAGGGGCGGTCGAGGTCGCCGCGGTTCGCGGGCAGGGTCGGCAGGTTGAGGGACTCGTGGTCGAGGCCGTACCGCTGGTCCGGCCAGGTCTCCAGCTCGAACGGGCTGCGCAGGTCGACCACCGTCCGCAGACCGAGGTCCTTGAGCTTCCGGGCGCCCTCCTCGGTGAGGGTGTGGAGGGAACCGGAGCGGTACAGCACGCCCCGGCGCAGGGCGCCGATCCCGCCCGCGTCACGGAAGTTGCGCACGCCGGGGATGTCGATGAAGGCAGCGGTCATGGCCTCCACCGTACGGGCGCGGACGGCGCGGGGGGAAGGAAACCGGAGAGGACCGTTCGGCGTCCGGCGGACGCCGGACAGGGTGCTCACCGCCCGCCGGAGACCTCCAGGAACGCCCCCGTGGTGTACGAGGCGGCCGGTGACAGCAGGAACAGGATCGCCTCGGCGACCTCCTCCGGCTCCCCGCCGCGCCGCATCGGCAGGCCCGGCGCGACCCGGTCGACCCGGCCCGGCTCGCCGCCGAGCGCGTGGATGCCGGTGTGGATCAGGCCAGGACGGACGCAGTTGACCCGGATGCCCTCGTCGGCGACCTCCAACGCCAGCCCGCGGGTCATCGAGTCCACCGCGCCCTTGGCGGCCGCGTAGTCGACGTACTCGTTGGGCGAGCCGATCCGGGAGGCGGCCGAGCCGACGTTGACGATGGCGCCGCCGCGCCCGCCGTGCCGGGTGGACATCCGGCGGACGGCCTGGGCCGCGCACAGGAAGGGGCCGGTGATGTTGGCGGCCCAGATCCGGTTCAGCCGGTCCTCGTCGATCTCCTCCAGCCGGCACTGCCGCTCCAGCGTGCCGGCGTTGTTCACCAGCCCGGTGAGCGGCCCTAGTTCGGCGTCCACGGTGGTGAACAGACGCTCCACGTCGGCGCTGCGGCTGACGTCGGCCCGGACCGCGATCGCGGTGCCGCCCGCGGCCCGGACGGCGTCCACGACGGCGGTGGCCGAGGCCTCGTCCGTGCGGTAGTTGACGCACACCCGGTAGCCGCGGCGGGCGGCCAGCAGGGCGGTGGCGGCGCCGATGCCGCGGCCGGCGCCTGTGACGATCAGGACCTCGTCGGTGGTGGTGGTCGACATGGGCCGTACGCTATCCGGCCTGTTGCCGCGCGAGTGCGGCCGCCCGCAGCGCGGCGATCTTCGGGGCGCGGCTCTTCGGCGAGTCGAGGCTGAAGCCGCGGGCGTCGCCGAGCTCGTCCCGGACGAACGCCTCGGTGCGGGCCACCGCCTCGCGCAGCGCGTCGTCCGGGGGGACGAAGGACTGGTGGACGATCTCGGCCCGCTCGGTGTCGTACTCCCACAGGCCGACGATCCGGCCGGGGTCCAGCACCAGATGGGTCTGCGGGTCGGCCTCGCCGCCGAAGGTGCGCCCGGCCCGGCCGGCGGGCAGCGGGCGGGCGGCGTCGGCCGGGTCGAGCAGCCGGGACAGGTCGCGGTGCAGCAGGTGGATGCCGTCGATGCCGGCCAGCAGGGTGTAGTGCGGTTCGGAGGGCACCTCGAACTCGGCGAATGCCTCGGCCAGTTCGGGCAGCAGTAGCAGTTCGGAGCCGGGCGTGAGCGGGACCGCCCCGGCCTCGGCGACGGCCCGGCGGGCGGTGGCCGCGGTGAAGCCCGAGAACCAGCGGAAGTGCCCGAGGGTGGCCGGCCCGGCCCAGGAGAAGTAGCGGCGGGCCAGGTCGACGGCGTTCCCCGCGACCGGCTGGTCCCAGCCGACGTAGCCGTAACGCTGCTGGTCCAGACGGCCGTTGACCGGCACCCGACGGATCCGGCCGCGCGACTGCATCAGCCCGAGGGCGAGCGGCAGGGTGGTCGACAGGCCGCGCTTGCGGCCCGCCTCGCCGAGCGGCCGGACGGCGTCGCCGACCGCCTCCCGGATCGCGGTCGGGTCCAGCGGACCGCCGTCGGACAGCACCCGCTCGACGGCCAGGCAGAGCTGCTCCACCTCGTCCCGGCCGACCCCCAGGTGCTTCGCCGCGGCGGCCAGTTCACCCTCCGGGGCGGCCGCCCCGACCGCCAGGCCGAGCGCGAAGTCGGCGGCCGGCAGCACGTAGGTGCAGCCGCGGGCGGCCGGCAGTTCGTGCACCTGCAAGCCCGCCACCGCCGCGTCTACCGCCGCCCGGCCGAGCCCGGCCCGGGCGAACAGGCCCAGGTACGGAGCCGCGCCGCCGACCGAGCGGGCCCAGCCGGTGGCGGCCAGCACCTCGGCGGCGGACGCCCCGGTATGCGGGCGGTCCAGCCACTGCCGGTGGGACCACCAGGCCCGCAGTCTCTCGACGCCGACGGTTTCCGGGAGGGGAGCGTGCTGCATGGGGCCAGTATCGGCGGCGGGGCGGTCGCCGCTCCGGAAATCGCTCGCCCGGCGCGGCCCGCCCGGGGGAGGATGCGCTCTCCGGCAGCCCGCTCGTGAGCAGCCCGCTCGTGAGCAGCCCGTTCGGGAGGAGCCCGTCCATGCCCACCGCCCCCGGCGCGGTGCCGCTCTCCGGCACCGCGCTGCCCTCCGGCGCCGTTCCGCCCGCTGGCACCGTACTGCTCTCCGGCATCGTCGGCTCCACCGCGTACGGCTTCGCCCACGCCGGCTCCGACCTCGACCGCCTGGGGTTGTTCGCCACCCCGACCGAGGAGTTGCACGGCCTGCACCGCCCCGTCGAGTCGCACGTCACCACCGCGCCCGACGTGACCCTGCACGAGGCCGCCAAGTGGTGCCGACTGGCACTGTCCTGCAACCCGACCGCCTCCGAGCTCGTCTGGCTGCCGGAGGACCTGTACGAGACCGTCACCCCGCTCGGTCGCGAACTGGTCGGGATCCGGTCGAGCTTCCTCAGCGCACCGGCCGTCCGCAGGGCCTATCTCGGCTACGCGGACCAGCAGTTCCGCAAGCTGCTGACCCGGGACACCACCGACCCGGCCACCCGCCGCCGGGCCGCCAAGCACGCCCGCCACCTCGTCCGGCTGGTCGAGCAGGCCGTCCGGCTGCACCGCACCGGCCACAACCTGATCCGGCTGTCCGATCCGGAACGCGTCCGCGACCTGGGCGAACGCATCGCCGACCGCCCCCGCACCGCCGAACACCTGCTCGCCGACGCCGCCGACCGCCTCTCCCGCCCCGGCGTCCTGCCCGAGGCCCCCGACCCCCGCCCCGCCGAGGCCTGGCTGCGCCGCGTCCGGGCCGCCCACTACAACCCGCTCCCGGCCGTGCCCTGCGCCCCCGGCGCGCCCGGCCAATCCACTGGCGGAGCCCTGGGGCCCACCGGGTAGGATCGCGGTGGCCCTCCCCACCCGGGACCAGCCCGGTACGGAGAGCCGCGGGGCATTAGCTCAATTGGCAGAGCTGCGGACTTTTAATCCGTAGGTTCAGGGTTCGAGCCCCTGATGCCCCACACGGCCGCAGTGCTTCCGACCTGGGCGTCCTTCCTTCGGGGAGGGCGCCCTTCGTCGTTCCCGGAGCCGGGGACGGACCCGCCGGAGTTGGGCGACGGCGACTCAACTATCTTGAGGCCATGGGACCTTTGAAGCCGGATCTTGCTCAAGTCGTCGTCGGACTCGTCTGCTTCTTCCTGATATTCGGCGTTCTCGGGGCGGTGCTGCTGCCGCGGATCGAGAAGCTGCTGGGGGAGCGCCGGGACGCCACCGAGGGTGGTGCGGAGCGGGCCGAGGAGGCGCGGGCGCAGGCCCAGCGGGTGTACGAGGAGTTCCAGGCGGAGCTCGTCGCGGCACGGCACGAGGCGGCGCTGATCCGGCAGACGGCCACCGAGGAGGGGGCGGCGCTGATCGCGCAGCTGCGGGCCGAGGGGCAGGAGCTGCGGGACCGGATGCTGGCCGAGGCGCAGGTGCAGCTGGCGACGGACCGGGTGCTGGCCGAGGCCGAGCTGCGGGAGGACGTGATCCGGCTGGCCGGTGAGCTCGCGGGCCGGGTGATCGGCGAGCCGGTCGCCGAGCTGCCGCGCACCCGGGCGATCGCCGAGGAGTTCTTCGCCGCCCAGGACGCGAAGGACGCCCGGGCCGGCACCCGCGCCTGACGTCCCCACCCCTTCGTACTTCCCCACCAACGGCCCGGGTCCCGGGGCAGTGGTCCAGCCACTGCCCCGGGGCCCGGGCCGTTTTCGGCGGGCGGAGCGGGTGGCGCGGGTGGAGGGAAACGCGCAGGTGGCGCCCGGTGCGGATGATGACGTTTGTCATACGGCAGTCGTGCTCCACGGCACTGACGGGGGCTCAGGGCCCGGCCGTAGATTTCAGGGCATGGAGATCACGAAGAACGCCGAGACCACCGCCCGCCGCACCGAGTGGAGCCTGGCCCTGCTGGGCGGCCTGAAGCACCGGGGCGGGTTCACGGCCCGCGAGCGCACGGTGCACGTGGCCGCGGTGGGCGGGGCCAAGCTGGACCACACCGGGGCGGTGCTTCCGGCGGACGGGACGCACCTGGTCAAGGCGGCGCTGGTCGGGGGCGCGGAGCTGGCCTACCCGGAGGGTGCCTCGGCCGAGGTGGACGCGTTCTCGGTGTTCGGCGGGGTCGACCTGACCGTTCCGGCCGGGACGGCGGTGGAGGTCAGCGGGTTCTCGCTGCTCGGCGGCCGCAGCAAGGGCGTGGCCGGTGAGCCCGGCGGCGCGGTGGTCACGGTCCGCTCGTACTCGCTGGTCGGGGGCGTCAAGGTCCGGCAGGCCGCCTGACCGGGGGCGGGCGGCCTGCTCGGGGATGGGTCACTGCCGGGCCGGCGCCGGGAGGGGAGCGCTGGGGGCAGCGGCAGGGGCCGGGGCGGGGGCCGCGGCGATCAGGCGCGCAGGTCCTCGACGATCGCGTCGACGGTCGCGTGCAGCGACTCGGGCTCGAAGCCCGCCTTGGCCTGCAGCAGCAGGCCGTGGAACCCGGCCATCACCTGGCGGGCGAGCACCTGCGGGGTGCGGTCCGCGCGGATCTCGCCGCGGAGCCGGCCGTTCTCGACCGCCGTCGTCAGCGTGGCCTCCAGTGGAACGAAGGCCTGGCGGGCCAGCTGGGCCAACTCGGGTTCGCGCAGGGCGAGTTCGGTGACGGTGTTGACCGCGAGGCAGCCGCGGTGGTCGGTCGAGGTCTGGTCCACCCCGGTCAGCAGCAGTTGCCGGATGAGCTCCAGGGGCGGCAGGTCGGCGGGCGCCGGGTTGCTCCCGGCCGTGCCGCCCTCGCGGTAGCGGCGCAGCGCGAGCTCGAACAGCTGCCGCTTGCCGCCGAAGGCGTTGTACAGGCTGCCGCGCAGCATGCCGGTGCTCTCGGCCAGGTCGTCGGTCGAGGTCGCGGTGTACCCCTTGGACCAGAAGGTGTTCATGGCCGCGTCGATCGCGGTCTCGGTGTCGAACTTCCTCGGGCGTGCCATGGGAGGATCGTGACAGTTGTTGGCTTACTTATCAAAAACCCCGTCGGATCATGTCCCGGGGCTCGGCCGGTCGGGGCCGGGCCCTGCTGCGCATGCGTACGCCCCGGCCCCGGGACGTGCGTAAACGGCGATTTCAGTATGTACCGCCCGTCCGGACGCGTGGTCGAATGGCCGGGTAGTCGCTGGCGCCGGGGGCAGGCGGCCGGCCCTGGCGGGGTGCGGGAAATCCCCTCGCGTACGGGCCGGAATTACCTCGTCCTGACAGAACCTGGCAGACCGAGGAAAAAGAGGTAACCGTGGCCGAGCATTTCCTTTCCGCCTATCTCACGCCGCCGGGGCCGGGTGCGGTCTTCTCGGTCCGGCACGACCAGAACGTCGCGCTGTGGCGCCGGGAAGGCGCCGACGTCGAACTGGTCCGGGTCTGGGAATTGGAACGGGTCAGCGGGCAGAAGCACCATTTCTGGCCGTTGTACACGGAGGGCCGCTCCGAGGCCTTCCTGTCCGCGCTGCTGGCGGAGGAGGGTCTGACCCTCGACGACGTCACCGCCACCTGGGGCACCCCCGGGCTGCCGAAGGCGCAGCCGGTGCCCAAGCCGGTCGGCGCGGAGGACTTCCCGCTGCACAGCCTGGCGCACCTGTTCAGCGGCGTGCTGCGGGACGTCCCGCTGTTCCGCGAGGGGCAGATCGTCGGCCTGGCCATCGACGCGCTGCCCGACTACGCGCAGGAGAGCCGCCCCAACCCGTACTGGTACGCGGGCTGCGTGGTCAAGCAGGGTCGGATCACCTTCGAGCCGGTGGAGTCCCCCGGGCCGCTCTACACCGCGGCCGAGACGGTGTTCGGGCTGGAGCCCGGCTCGCTGATGGCGCTCGCCTCCGCCTCCACCGCCGCGATCGAGTTCGACGCCGAGGCCGCGATCGCCGATGTCACCTTCTTCGGCGGCTCGGCGACCCAGCCCTGGAAGGCCGCCCACGACCTGGTGCGCTCGGTGGTGGACGCCGCCGAGGAGCAGCTCGCCGACGCCGAGCTGGACGACTCGCTCAGCCGCGAGGACCACCTGCGCAGCGCGGTGATGAAGGTGATCCAGCGCTGCTGCGAGGGCGTCGCCGTCCGCAACGTGGAACGGCTGCTGGAGGTCGGCGGCCTCCGCGCCGAGGACACCCACCTCGCCACCACCGGCGGCTACGCGCTCAACTGCCCCACCAACACTCTGCTGATGGACCGCTTCGGCTTCCGCGGCCTGGTCACCCCGCCGTGCGCCAACGACTCCGGCCAGGGCATCGGCCTCGGCCTGCTCGGCCTGTACGGGGCCGGCGCGCTCGACGGTTCGGACCTGCGGATCGTCTCCCCGTACTACGGCCGGGACGTCCTGGACACCGAGGAGGCGCTGGCCGAGTTCGCGCCGTGGATCGTCTCGGTCACGGACTTCGAGGACGAGCGCTTCGTCGCCGACGTCTCGGACGGCGTGATCGCCTGGGTGGACGGCCGGGCCGAACTCGGGCCGCGCGCGCTCGGCCACCGCAGCCTGCTCGGCGACCCGCGCTCGCAGAAGGTCAAGGACCTGCTGAACGAGTACAAGCGGCGCCAGTGGTGGCGGCCGGTCGCGCCGATGGTGATGGCCGAGCACGCGGGCGAGTGGTTCGCCTCCGACCGCGAGTCGCCGTACATGCTGGAGGCGGTGCAGGTCCGGCCCGAGGTACGGGAGCTGGTGCCCGCGATCGTCCACCTGGACGGCTCGGCCCGGCACCAGACCGTCACCGCGGAGTCCAACCCGGCGTTGCACCGGGCGCTGGACGCCTTCCGGGCCGCCACCGGGGTGCCGATCCTGTGCAACACCTCGCTCAACGACAAGGCCGAGGCGGTCGTCGACCAGGCCGCGCAGGCGCTCAACTTCTGTGTCCGCAAGGGTGTTCGGGTGCTGTACCTGTGCGGGCGGCGGGTCGAGCTGCGCACCGAACCGGTGCCGGCCGTGGCGGCCCCGACCGAGCCGCGGCCGCGCGCCCTGGAGTACTTCGCCGGGCAGGAGGCGGACCGGGACGCGCTGTGGCAGGGCTGGCTGGACGCCGGCTACACCGTCGAGGGCATGTACCACCTCTCGCGCAGCCACCAGCTGCGGGCCGAGCAGGAGCTGTCCACACCGGAGCGGGTCAACCTGCTGGCCGCCTACCGGGCGAAGGTGGACCCGTCGTTCTCCGGGCTGGTGAACAACTTCCGCCGCACCCACGGGCCGGGCGGCTCCTTCGTCGACCCGTCCACGCTGACCGGGGCGTTCGGGGTGATCAACCCGCTGCGGCGAAACGGCAAGTAGCAGCGGAACCCGGAACGGGTCGGGGGGTAAGGCTTCGAAGCCTTACCCCCCGACCCGTTGTGCTGCTCGAGTACCTAAGCCGCTCGGCGTCGACCCCACCGTCAGTAGCGCGGCTTCCGGGTCAGCGCCAGGCCGCCCAGCAGGAACGCCACCCCGAGCACGCCGGCGACCACCGCGGAGGTGGTGTCGGCGGGCTTCTGGCTGGCGTCCATCACGGCGGTGACCAGGCCGGCGACGGCGCTGATGTAGCAGAAGATGGTGATGAAGATCTTCACCTTGGGGTGCATGGAGGTGTTCCTTTCCGGTGTCCGGTACGGGTGGTGGGTCAGGCGGTTTCCTGCGGTCCGCGGCCCGCGGGTGCGGTCGCGGCGACGGTGAGGCCGAGCAGCATCACCCAGGCGTCGGGGTCCGACCGGAAGCGGTTCCAGCGGTCCGCGGCGAGGGCGAGCTCGGCCAGTGAGAGGACGCCCCGGGCGACCAGCGGCTCCAGGCGCTGCGGGCCGAGCTGGGGGGCGAAGGCGTCGGTGGGGTGGTCGTCGTTGGTGGTGGCGAACGGGCGCAGCACCGGCTGCCCGAACCCGGCCGCGCGCAGCAGCCGGGGCAACCGGCGCCCGATCGAGCGGTCGCCGCCGTCCGCGCGCTGGGCGGCGGCCATCTTGGCGTGCACGCCCGCGAGTTCGGGGTACGAGGGCTCGGCCGCGCCCCACAGCGCGGAGTCCACCTCGGTCACGGCGACCCGGCCGCCCGGGCGCAGCACCCGGCGGACCTCGGCGAGCACCGCGACCGGGTCGGGGACGTGCTGGAGGACGTAGCGCAGCAGCACGAAGTCCACGCTCGCGTCCGGCAGCGGCAGTTCGGCGCCGTCGGCGACCAGCAGGGTCACCCCGGGGCCGGCAGCGTGGGCGAGCAGCTCGCCGTCGATGTCGGCGGCGATCAGGGCGGTGTCGGCGGGCAGCGCGGCGCGCAGCCGACGGGTCACCGCGCCGGGCCCCGCACCGAGCTCGAGCACGGTGCCGCCGGTGGGCAGGCCCAGCTCGCGCAGGATGCGCAGCTCCTCGGGGAAGGAGAGCGCGGCCTGCGCCTCCAGCCGGTCGAGTTCGGCGCCCAGGCCGCCGCCGGTGGTGCGGGCGGGGTCGTACGAGCCGCCGAGCGGGCGCTTCTCGTCGGGGCGTGCGGGAGCGGTGGTCATCGGGGCCTCGCGATCATCGTCATGCCGTGCTTGGGGCGGAGGGTGACCAGGGCCTCGGGTTCGACCGGGAAGCCCTCGACCAGCTCGAGCCGGACCGACTGGAGCAGGGAGGCGAGCACCAGGACGGCCTCCAGCATCGCGAAGTGCTGCCCGACGCAGATCCGGTCCCCGCCGCCGAACGGCAGGTAGAGATGGCTGGGCAGGTCGGCGCCGTCGAAGCGGTCCGGGCGGTACGCGTCCGGCTCGGTCCAGTACTCGGGGTGGCGGTGCAGCACCCACTGGCTGACGCACACCAGGGTGCCGGGTTCGACGTCGTACCCGCCGATGACGTCGGGCCCGGCGGCCCGGCGGGAGATCAGCCAGACCGGCGGGTAGAGCCGCATCGCCTCCTGGATCGCCCGGCGGCAGGCCGGGAGGTCGGCCAGGTCGGCGGCGGTCGGCGGGCGACCGCCGAGCACGCGGTCGACCTCCTCGCGGACCTTGGCCAGCTCCTCGGGGTGGCGGTCGAGCAGGTAGAGCGTCCAGGTCAGGGACTTGGCGGTGGTCTCGTGGCCGGCCATCACGATGGTCAGCACCTGGTCGCGCAGGTCCTCGTCGGAGACCAGGTGGTGGCTGGACATCATGGTGTCCAGCAGGTCGCCGCCGGCTCCCGCGCTGCCGCCGCCTGCGGTGCTGCTGCCCGGGGCGCGGCCTCCCGCGGTGCTGCCGCCGCCCGCGCGGCGGGCGGCGATCAGGGTGCGGGTGACGGTGTTGAGGAAGACCCGGGCGCGGCCGAAGTCGGCGTACCGGCGGGCGGTGTCGGCCGGGTCCGGGTCCGGGGTCGGTACGTAGTGGCCGATGCAGCGGTTGACGGCGTCCACCGCGCGGCCGAAGCCCTCGCCGATGCCGTCGATGTCGGCGCCGAGGATGGCGTGGGTGAGGATGCCCAGGGTGAGCGCCGTGAGGTGCTGGTCCACCTCCAGCGGGGTGCCGGCCTCGACGGAGGGGCGCCAGCGCTCCAGCATCCCGGCGGTGGCGTCGGTGACGATGGTGTCGAAGGTGCGGACGGCGCTGGGGCGGAACGCCGGTGCGGTGAGGTGCCGTTGGCGGGCCCAGTCGGCGCCGTTGCTGGTCAGCAGCCCGTTGCCGAGCAGCGGGCGCAGCATGGCGTCGTCCGGGGTGCCCTCCTTGGTGTAGTTGGCGCCGTTGTCCTTCAGGACGTGCCTGGCGTACTCGGGGCGGTTGAGCAGGTAGACGGTGTCGCCGTCGGCCCGGTGCCGGGTGACGTCGCCGTAGGTGCGGGCCAGGCCGGTGATGAAGTCGAGCGGCGACTCCCTCATCAGCGCCATGTCGACGTCGTCGGCAGGGCCTGGCGGGACGGTGTGCGTAGGCACGGTGCGGACCACCCCCGTGTTTCCTCTCGATGCTCACCCGGGACTTCCGGAATGCGTACGCGATCCCCGAATGCGTACGTACGCATTTCCCGGTACGCATTCGGATGCGTATTCCGATACGTATTCTGATGCGTATTCATGGGTGCGTGACGGCTGAAATCTACCGCACCCGCCGCACGTGCTCAATACTTAGTCCAGGCGTCGGAAGTGAGGTCTTGGCGGCCAATTGCGGCCGTGACATTCTTCATTCGTCGGCGGCGCCGGGAAGCAGGAAGTGCAAAGCACCGGGTGCCCGTCACCAAGTGTTCGGCACCGAGCGCCGAGGTCCGCCGACAATCCGGTAACCAGAGAAAAGGAATATTCTCATGGCTTTGGACCAGAGGAAGCGGGCCGAGTTCGTCAACGGCTACACCCGCGCCCTGATCAGCGCCTGGTCGAGCGAGGAGTACGCGGCCCGCCTGCGTACCGACGCCCGCGCCGCCCTCGCCGAGGCCGGCCTGGAGCTCCCGGCCGACGCCGAGATCGTCATCGTCCAGACTGCCGCCGAGGGCGAGCAGGAGGGCAACCTCGAGGTGCAGGTGGAGCTGTACGAGATCGGTCTGGCGACCGGCCGTTACGAGTTCCACATCCCGGAGACCCCGCAGATCGACACCGCCGAGCTGAGCGAGGGCGACCTGTCGGACATCGCGGCCGGCGGCAACTCCTGCTGCTGCCCGTGCTGCTGCTGCACCTGATCGAGCCGGGAAACCCGCCCGCCGGGCAAGGCGCCCGGCCGGTCGACCTGAGTGCCAGGTCGGCCTGAACACCCCACAGAGGAGCGATCCACAGTGGCGACTGCCGTCGGGGAGCACCCCGTCTCAGTCCGCGGCCTGCGCAAGAGTTACGGCGACTGGCACGCGGTCCAGGGCCTGGATCTGGACATCCACCAGGGTGAGGTCTTCGCCCTGCTCGGGCCGAACGGCGCGGGCAAGACGACGACCGTCGAAATCCTGGAGGGCGTCCGCCAGCGAACCGGCGGTGACGTGCGGGTCCTCGGCTGTGACCCAGCCGAGGACCGGCGCGAGTGGCGCGCCAGGATCGGGGTCGTTCCGCAGACCACCGGCGCCTACTCGGACCTGACGGTCCGTGAGGTGGTCGAGCACTTCGCGGCGTTCTACCCGAACCCGCTCCCGGTCGGCCAGGTCATCGACATGGTCGGACTGGGCAAGCACGAGAAGAAGCAGAGCACGGACCTCTCCGGGGGCCAGGCCCGGCGGCTCGACGTCGCGGTGGGCATCGTCGGCGACCCGGACCTGATCTTCCTCGACGAACCCACCACCGGGTTGGACCCGGTGGCTCGCCGGGAGGCCTGGGACCTGGTCCGCTACTTCTCCGAGCGCGGTCGCACCACCGTGCTCACCACGCACTACCTCGACGAGGCCGAGGCGCTGTGCCAGCGCGCCGCGGTGATCGTCGCCGGCCGGGTGGTCCAGTGCGGGCCGCTGGCCGAGTTCGGCGGCCGATCGCAGACTCCGACCACGGTCTCCTTCCGGATACCGCCGGAGCTGGCCGGCCGCACGCTGCCGTCGTTGCCACCCGGGGCCGAACCGGCCCCGGTGGGCGCGGACGGCGTGCTCAGGATCGGCACCCACGCCCCGACCGCGCTGCTCGCGGCGCTGGTCCCGTGGGCGCACCGGGCGGGCGTCGCCGAGCTGCCCGAACTGCGGGTGCACCGGCCCACGTTGGAGGACGTCTACCTGGACCTGATCCGCGAGAACGTCGACGGTACCGACCGCGGCGCCGACACCACTCAGCTGATCTCCGAGGCGGGCACCCGATGACCCTCACCCAGACCCCCGCTGCCGACGCGGTGACCGCCGGAACGCCCCGGCGCACCGGCCGGATGCCCGGCATCTGGCGGGCCGGCGCGGCCCGCTCCAAGGTCGAGCTGCGCGCCTTCTTCCGCAACAAGCAGTCGCTGGTCTTCACCCTGATGTTCCCGGTGATCCTGCTGGTCGTCTTCGGCTCGATCTTCTCGGGCAAGGTGGCCGGCACCGACACCGACCTCAAGCAGGTGTTCATGGCCGGCATCATCGCCGCCGGCGTGATGAGCACCGCCTTCTCGGGCCTCGCCATCAACATCGCGATCGAGCGGGACACGGGTACGGTGCGCCGGCTCGCGATGACCCCGATGCCCAAGTCGGCGTACTTCGTCGGCAAGCTGGTGCGGGTCATCGTCACCACCGTGCTGGAAGCCGTCCTGCTGATCGGCATCGCCCTGGCCCTGTTCGGGCTGCCGCTGCCCAGCACCCCCGAGCGCTGGTTCACCCTCGGCTGGGACCTCGCCCTCGGCACCGTCGCCTGCGCGATGGCCGGCGCCGCCTACTCGGCGCTGATCCCCAACAGCCGGTCGGCGGCGGCGATCGTCACCCCGGTCTTCATGGTGCTGCAGTTCATCTCCGGCGTGTTCTTCCCGTTCGGCCAGCTGCCCGCCTGGATGCAGACGGTGGCCGCGTTCTTCCCGGTCAAGTGGATGGCCCAGGGCTTCCGCTCGGTCTTCCTGCCGGAGTCCTTCAAGGCCGTGGAACCGGCCGGGAGCTGGGAGCTGGGGCACATCGCGATGGTGCTCGTCGCCTGGTCGCTGGCCGGCCTGGTGCTGACCGCCTTCTCCTTCCGCTGGCGCGGGCCCCGGGTCCGCTGAACTCCAAGGAGCCGGACCCATGACGACGGCGCCGGTGCGCCTGCCGGAGCACCTGATCCACCCGTTCGCCCCCGCCGGGCGGGCGAACCCGCACCCGGCGTACCGGTGGCTCCGGGCCAACGACCCGGTCCACTACGACGCCGCGTCCCGGCTCTGGCTGGTCACCGCCCACGGCGACTGCGCCACGGTCCTGCGCGACCCGCGCTTCTCCGCCGCCCAGGGCCAGCGGGAACGCGCCCGCGACGACGCCCTGCCGCCGTCCATGCTCACCACCGACCCGCCGGACCACCACCGGCTCCGGGCCCCGGGGGCGCTGCTCCTGGGGCCGGCGGCCGTACGGTCCCTCTCCGCCGGTCTGCTGGAGGACGTGGACGCGCTGCTCGACCGGCTGCCGGTGGGCGGCCGGGTCGACGCGGTCGCGGAGATCGGCCGACCGCTCGCCACCGCCGTGTACGCGCGGTTGTTCGGGCTGCCCGCAGGGGAGTCGAAGCGCTTCGAGGCGCTCGCCCGGGCCGCGTCCGTCAACCTCGACCCGATGGTGCCTCCGGCCCGCGCCGCGCTCGGGCGCAGTGCCGCCGGGGCGTTGACCCACTACCTGGACGGGCACGCCTCTTCGGTCGTGGGCCGCACCGACGTCCCGCTGGCCGCCCTGGCCGCCGACGACCGGCTGAGCCGTGCCGAGATGCTCGGCATCCTGAGCCTGGCCGTCATCGGGGGCTGGCAGCCGCTCGCCGAGTTCATCGGCAACGCGCTGCACCTGCTGCTGCCCGACCGGGCGGCGGTGTCCTCTCTGGCAGGAGCCGACGAGGACCTCGCCCGGCTCGCCGTCGACGAGCTGCTGCGCCTGGAGGCGCCGATCCCGTTCACCGCCCGGGTCACCACCGACCGGGTCGAGCTGGGCGGCGGCGTCCTGCCGGCCGGTGCCCGGGTGCTCGCGGTGCTCACCGCGGCCAACCGCGACCCGTCCGTCTTCACCGACCCGGATGAGCTGCGGCTCGACCGCAGCCCCAACCCGCACCTCGGCTTCGGCGGCGGCCCCCACTTCTGCCTGGCCGCGCCGCTGGTCCGGCAGACCGCCGCCCTGCTGCTGCCCCGCCTGGTCCGCCGCTTCCCCGCACTGCGGGGGCCGGACGGCGTGCCGGACTGGGACCAGTGCCTGGTGCCGCGCCGGCTGCGGGCACTCCCGATCGAGCTGGGGGGCTCCGCGTGACTGATGTGATCGTGATCGGCGCCGGAGCGTCCGGCCTGAACTGCGCCCGGCTGGTGTCCCGGGAGGGGCTGTCCGTCGTGGTGTACGAGGCGAGGGAACGGCTCGGCGGGCGGATCCGCACCCACCGGCCGGCCGACGGCGGCCCGCCGCTGGAACTCGGCGCCCAGGTGGTGCACGGGGACCGCAACCCGGTGCACGAGCTGCTCGGCCCCGGCCGCACCCGTGCCGTACCGCGCCGGGTCACCGCCCGGATCGTCGAGGACGGCGCGAACCGGGAGATGGGTGCGCTGAGCTCCGGCCGCCGCGCCCCCTGGCAACTGGAGGCCGTGCTCCAGCGCAGCCCCGGCGTCACCGGGCTGTCCGTCGCCAGCTGGCTGCGCGCCTTCGGCAGTACCGGGGCCGAGGCGGTGGCCGTCCTCGAATGGTTCCGGCAGAACTGGGCCGCCGACCCGGAGGAGCTCAGCGCCGCGGGCATCGCTCGGGCGCACTGCGGGGACACCGTCGGCGAGGGCGAGTTCGCCGTCGAGGGCGGCTTCGACCGGCTGCCGGAGCGGCTGGCGGACGGCCTGGACGTACGGCTCGGGGAGCCCGTCCGAGAGCTGCTGTACGAGCCGGGGCGGGTCACCGTGCGGACGGATGTCGGGGTTTCCTCCGCCCGTGCCGTTGTGATCACCGTCCCCCCGGCGGTTCCGGTCCCCGGGCTGCCCGCGTGGAAGCTGGCGGCCGCCGCCGACCTGCCCGCCGGGGACGGCTACTGCGCGGTGGTCACCCTGGACCGGGTCGCGCCCGACACCATGATCGTGTTCGACGTGGACGGGCACACCGGCTTCACCCGCTGCGCCGCCGGACGGTCCGAGGTGCTGGTGGTCGCCAAGGCCGACGCCGCTGCGTCCCTGCGCACGGCCGGTTCGGAGCTGTCCGCTCTGCTGGCCACGGCGCTGCCCTGGACAGTCGGTGCGGCCGTGCTGGACGTCGAGGTCGCCGACTGGGGCCGGGACCCGTACACCGGAGGGGCGTTCACCGCACCCCGGGCCGGGCTGGAGGGAGCCGCCCGCCGCTGGGCCGAGCCGGTGGACGACACGCTCTTCTTCGCCGGCGAGGCGACCGTCGCGGGCGAGCAACTGCCCTGGGTGCAGGGCGCCCTGGCGAGCGGCGAGCGGGCCGCCGAACAAGTCCTCAAGGCACTTCGATGAACGCGAGCCCCATGACTGTGCACCACGGCTGGTACCTGCTGGCCTTCCGATCCGAACTGGCCGACGAGATCACGCCGTTGGCGATCGGGCCTCGTCGCCTCATCGCCCTCCGGGAGGACGAGCGGCTGCGCGTCCTCGACGCCTCCTGCCCCCACCGGGGAGCCCACCTGGGCTACGGCGGACGCCGCGAAGGCGACTGCGTGGTCTGCCCGTTCCACGGTAAGCGGATCGGCCTCGGGGATTCGTCCAAGCACTGGTCGGTCGCAGAGCACCAGGTGCTGGAGTGGGGCGACGCCGTGTTCGTCCGGCTCTCCGACGACCCGGCGGGCGACCGAGGCTTCGAGCAGTCCCTCAAGGGCTGGAAGACCGACTACCCGCTGGTGGCGGCCGTCAGCCTGCCCGTCGACGTGCCGTCCGAGTACGTGGTGGAGAACGCCTTCGACCCGGACCACTTCAAGGCCGTCCACGGCGTGCCCGGCAACCAGGGGATGGCCACCCGTATCGGTGAACACGGGGAGCTGGTCATCGAGGGCCAGTTCCTGATGCAGGCCTCGCCTTGGCAGGACGCGCGCCGGCTGGAGGAGATCCGCTGGGAGGCGGTTCGTACGGGCCGGGTGCGGTGGGACTTCAAGCCGCGCTTCCACGCCCAGGCGTTCAGCCCGAACGTGGTCGTCACCGAGTTCGGGCCCGAGTCGGAACGACAGGTGATCGTCACCGGTTCGGTACCTTCCGCTGGTGGCGGCTGCACCGCCCGCGTCGCCATCGGCGTCCGCGAGCACCAGCGCGCCGCGCTGCCCGCCCTGCTCGGCGGCAGCGAGAAGGCTCTGGCGGAGGACAAGGTGGTCTGGGAACACCTCGACCACGCCATGACCCCGCGCTACGACGCCCGGGACGCGCCGGTCCTCGCCTTCCGCCGGTTCTGCGCCGACTTCTCCGGAGGCACTGATGCCTGAAGCCCTGCACCTGCGCCGCCGGGGCAGCGGCCCTGCCGTGCTCTGGATCCACGGCTACACCATGGACTCCACCACCTGGCAGCCCCTGTGGGACCGCCTCCCCGGCTGGACCCACATCGGCATCGACCTGCCCGGCCACGGCGGATCCGCCCCGCTCCCCCCGGGGCTGCCGCTCACCGCCCTGGCCGGGCAGCTGGCCGAGGTCGCGAAGGAAACCGGCGCCAGGTCGGTGGTCGCCCTGTCCTTCGGCTCGATGTCCGCCATCCAACTCGCCATCCAGGAGCCGGGGTTGGTCGACAACCTCGTCCTCGCCGCCCCCACCCTCGCCGGCACCCCCAACGAGGACTCCGCCAGGGTTCGCTACCAGCAGCTCTCGATGCTCTACCGCATGGTCGGGCCCGGTGAGCAGCTGGCCGACCTCTGGATGCAGTCCCCGCCCGACATCTTCACCGGCACCCAGCGCCACCCCGCCCTGCGGGCCTCTCTCCGCGAGGTCGTCGCCCGCCACACCTGGGCCGAACTCGGCAACCGCGCCATGGACGCCCTCACCTCCCACAAGCACACTGCCGAGGACCTGCGCCGCATCACCGCCCGCACCCTGGTCGTCCTCGGCGACGAAGACATGCCCGCCTTCGTCCGCAACGCCGAACTCCTACGTGCCACCGTCCCGGCTTGCCAGTTGGAGACCCTGAAGGAGACCGGCCACCTCCCCCTCCTGGAACGCCCCGACGCCAGCGCCGAGCTGATCGCCGCCCACCTGGCCTGAGGCACACCAAAGCGGCCCGCTCCCTACGGTGACAGGGAGCGGGCTGCTCTGGTGCGCCCGTCAGCCGAAGGGCAACACCTGGGTGCTGCCACCGGCCAGGATGTGTGCGTAGTCGCTATCGCGGTTGAGCGAGCGGTAGTTGATCATCGGATCACCGGCCCGCACGCGTGCGGTCGCGCACCCGAGGGACCAGGTCTGCGGCGGCTGCACGTCGAGATCCTCGATCACCGCAGATGCGGAGCACTGCGTACAGGCCGCCATTGGGTCCTCCCCGGCGTCAGATTCAGATGGTGGCGGCGAACGTTACGAACGCCTGCCAGGCGGACGGGTCGAAGGAGAGGTGGGAGCCGGTCTTGTCCTTGGAGTCGCGGACCACCCCAACGCGAAGACCGTCTGGGCCGACTCGACCTCGTCGCCCCCGATGCCACCTGAACCGCACGCCTCGCGGCCCCGGACGCTTCGGACGTTGAGGTCGCAATCGCGCCAGCCGGGGCCCGGCACCGCTGTTGGACTGGTTGCGTGCCCACAACTTCTCTGCTCACATCGCCCGTTGCTGCCCGTACCTCGGTGCGCAGCTGGTTGGCCGTGGTCTCCGTGATGACGGGGATCTTCTCCGTCGTGACCACCGAGATCCTGCCGATCGGCCTGCTCACCCCGATCGGCGACACCTTCCGGATCTCGGACGGCACCGCCGGGCTGATGATGACCCTGCCGGGGATCGTCGCGGCCGTGGCCGCCCCGGTCGTCACGGTCGCCGTTCGGCGGGCCGACCGGCGCCGGGTCCTGTGCGGGCTCATGCTGGCCCTCGCGCTGGCCGATCTCGTCAGTGCGCTCGCGCCCGGCTATTGGGCGGTGCTCGCCGCCCGGATCGTGCTCGGAGTGGTGATCGGCGGGTTCTGGTCGGTCGGGGCCGGACTCGCGCCGCGTCTGGTGGCGGGGGCGGAGTGGCAGGCCCGGGCCAACACGGTGATCTTCTCGGCCGTCCCGCTGGGGTCGGTCCTGGGCGTGCCCGCCGGGGTGCTGCTCGGCCACCTGGCCGGGTGGCGGGCGGCCTTCGCGGCCATGGCGCTGCTGACCCTCGCTGTCTTCGCCGCCCTCGCCGCGACCCTGCCCCCGCTGCCGCCGGAGGCCCCGACCAGGCTCGCCGTTCTGCGGGGGCTGTTGCGCACGCGGTCGGTCCGGGCCGGGTTGGTGGTGACTCTCCTCCTGGTGAGTGCCCACTTCGGCACGTACACCTACGTGACCCCGTTCCTGGAGGACGTCACCCAGGCCGGCCCGGACGCCGTCACCGCGCTCCTGCTGGTGTACGGGGCCGCGGGCGTCGTCGGCAACGTCGTGGGCGGAGTCTGGGCGGCCCGGCGGCGCGCCACCTTCACCCTCGCCATCGGCCTGCTCGCCGCCGCCGTGCTGCTGCTGCCCGCCCTCGGGACCACCTGGCCGGTCGCGGCACTGCTGCTCGCGGCGTGGGGCCTCGCCTACGGCGCCGTCCCGGTCTGTGCGCAGACCTGGTTCGTCCGCGCGGCCCCGCACGCGCAGGAGGCGGCCACCGTCGTCTTCACCTCCTCCTTCCAGGCCACCATCTCGCTCGGTGCCCTGGTCGGCGGTGCGGTCGTCGACGCCTCGTCGCCGTCGACGGTGCTGCTGCTCGGCGGGTGCGTCGCGCTCGTCGCCGCAGCGGTGGCGCACGTTTCCGCAGCTCGGGAACCGTAGAAGAGGAGCAGGAAGTCGGCCCGGCCGACTTCCTGCTCCTCGATACGATGGCTATTCCGCCAGGAAGGTGTCGGTGAAGCTGGTGCCGCTGGAGCCGAGGCCGCTGGTGCGGGCCTCGTAGGTGCCGTTGGCGCTGGGGTCGAGGGCGACCGGGCTGAAGGACCCGAGGGACTTGCCGTTGACCGTCGCCGAGGTGAAGCTCAGCGTGCCGAAGTCGGGGTAGGAGCCGGTCGGCGACTCGATGATGACCTCGGCGCTGGTCCGTTGTGCGGAGACGGACTTGGTCGTGGTGTAGGTCCAGCCCTGCGAGGAGTCGGTGAGCTTGAGGGTGTAACGGTTGCTCCCGGCGTAGGTGACCGAGGCGCTGATGTGGTCGCCGGCCGAGACCGGGTAGGAGCTGAGGCTCAGGTAGACCGGGTTCGCCGGGTACATCTCGTACCAGGCCTGGTTCACCGGGCTGCCGCTGGAGCAGTCGGTCGCGACGCCGGTCTGTTCCACGGAGGACGAGCCGTACCCGTCGATGCCGACCCAGGGGGCGTAGAGGTCGTTGGTGGAGTTGCAGACCGCGTCCGGTTCGGTCCAGGAGGCCGAGACCGAGGTGAAGCCGCTGCCGGTGGCGGCGTAGCCGCCCCAGTTGTAGCCGTTGGTGTTGTACGCGAGGGGGCGGAACGCCAGGCTCTGGGCGGCCGCCGCGGTGCTCGGTGCCGCGGGGGCGGCGAGTGTGGTGGCGGCCGCCGCGAGGGTGGCGAGGCGTATGACGAAATTGCGCATGTCGGCTCCTTCGTTGGGGGCGAGCAGGAGGTGCACGCGCCAGCCCGGCCGTTGGGGTCGGCCGTTGAGGGGTGGCAGTACAGAGTTGCCGACTGTCATGAGCGGGGCAAGACCACACGGACATTGTTGAGGCGTCAATTGCCTTAGCGCGACCAAGAATTGACCGAACTCATGAAGGCCCCGTCTTCCCAGGACGGGGGCCTTCATGCTCCACTGTGCTCAGGTCACCCGTACCGGCCGGACCTCGACCAGGTCGCCCGGCGCCGCGGGCATCCAGCGCGCCCACGACACGGCCTCCGCCTCGTCCGCGACGTCGATGACCCACAGCCCGCCCAGGTGCTCGTGCCCCTCCCGGTACGGCCCGTCCGAGACCGGCGCCTCGGAGCCGCCGCCGGGCACCACCAGCCGGGCGCTGCAGCTGCGGCGCAGCCCGGCGCCGTAGCGGACGGTGACCCCGGCCTCGTGCAGCGCGCGCCCGAACCGCACGTGGGCGGCGTCGAGTTCGGCCTGTTCGGCCTCGCTCAGTCCGTTCCAGACCCGCTCGTCGCCGTGAATGAGCAGGGTGTATTCCATCGTTCTCTCTTCTTCCGTCTACCCGTCCACCGGCTACATCTGCCGGTGCGCCAGCCGGGCGAACAGCCCGTCCCGGTCGGCCAACAACTCCTCGTAGCGGCCCTGTTGAACCACCCGGCCCTGGTCCATCACGATGATCCGGTCGGCTTCGGCCACCGTCGACAGCCGGTGGGCGATGACCACCCGGGTCGCGTTGAGCCGGCGGGTGGATTCGGTGACGAGGCGCTGGGTGGGGTTGTCCAGGGCGCTGGTCGCCTCGTCGAAGAAGACGATGCGGGGCCGGGAGACGAGCGCGCGGGCGATCATCAGGCGTTGCCGCTGGCCGCCGCTGAGGGTGCTGGTGCCTTCGGAGAGCACGGTGTTCATGCCCATCGGCATGGCCGCGATGTCCTTGTCGATGCCGGCCATCTCGGCGGCGGCCCAGGCGTCGTCGAGGGTGTGGTTGGTGGAGCCGACGATGTTGGCCTTGATGTCCCCGGCGAGCAGTGCGCCGTTCTGCAGCACCACCCCGCACTGGCGGCGGACCGCCGAGACCTCCAGCTCGCCGAGGTCCTGGCCGTCGTACAGCACCGTGCCGCTCTCCGGGCGTTCGAAGCCGAGCAGCAGACGCAGCACGGTGGACTTGCCGCTGCCGGAGGGGCCGACGATCGCCACGAACTCGCCGGGTTCGATGCTGAGCGTGACGTCCTGGAGGGCCGCCGGGCCGTCCTCGCCGTAGCGGAAGGTGACGTGGCTTAGGCCGAGGCGGCCGGAGAGGTCGCCGGGGTCGGCCTTGGTGTCGTCGACCTCGGGCTTCTCCTCCAGGATCGGCCGCAGCCGTTCCAGCATCGGTACGACGCCCATCGCGGTGACGGCCGCCGAGGTGAACTGGAGGCTGGAGGCGATCAGCAGGTTGAAGGCGGTGAAGAAGGAGAGGAAGACGGGGATCGGAACGTCGCCGTCCAGCGGTCCGGCGATGACGCCGAAGATGACCACCGAGCACACCAGCGGGAAACCGGCGTTGAAGGTGGTGACGGCGTTCTGCACCCGGCGCGAGGAGGCGGCCAGGCCGCGGCCCTTGCCGAGTTCGGCGGCCCACACCCCGAACACCCGGTCCTCGGCCGCGGTGACGCGCAACTTGGGTACGGCGGTGAGCAGTTGGAAGACCCGGGCGGACATCGCCTGCTCGTGGGCGTACAGCCGGCGCTGCCAGCGGACCTCCAGCCGTCCGGCGGCCAGGCCCACCCCGACGCCGACCAGCACCAGCAGAGTGGCCAGCCCGGCCAGCCGCAGGTCGTAGAAGTAGACCAGCACCAGGTTGGCGAGACCGGTCAGCAGCCCGAGGGTCGCCGTGGTCATCATCCCGGAGAGGGTCTCCTGGGCGGCGCTGACGCCGAGCACCGTGGTGCCGAGCTCACCGGTGGAGTAGTTGGCGAAGAACGGCGCGGGCAGCGACAGCAGCCTGGTCCAGACGCCGACCTGCATGGCGGCGGTGGAGCGGCTCTCGATCCGCAGTACCGCGATGTTCTGCACGATGGACAGCGCGGCCACCGCCATCGCGGAGCCGATCACCACCAGCGCGCCCTCGGTGATCAGGTTGCGCTGGGCGTGGGCGACGAAGGTGCCGAGCACCTCGCCGGTCATCACCGGGACGAGCAGGCCGATCAGTGCGACGAGGGCGGCCATGCCGGTGAACATCCACAGGTCCTGCCGGTTGTTGCGCAGGCCGAAGCGGAGCAGCCCGGCGACGGTGCGGACGGCCGCGGGCAGCGGCCGGTACAGCACGGTGGCCTTGTTCTGCAGTTCGGCGGCGAGCTTCGGGGTCAGCGGGGTGACCTTGCCGCCCTCGGCCAGTACGTAGCCGTTGCCCAGCGGGAGCAGTGCGACCGGGGCGCCGGCCTTGCGGTAGCCGACCATCGCGCCGAGGTCGTTCTGCCACCACCTGCCGTCCAGCCGGACGGATCGGGTGCGCACGTGGGAGGCCAGCGCGATGGCCTGGAGCCGGTCGAGCCGGCGGTCGTGGCCGCTGCCCGCCACCGGGGCGGTGACGCTGAACCCCTCGTGCGCGGCGACCAGCCGGGCGGCGGCCAGAGTCGGTTCGTCGCCGGTGGCGTCGCCGATCCGCAGCCGGGAGGCGGTGTCGCGCAGGATGGTCTCGAAGCCGCGGGCGGAGTCGGCGAGGGTGCCGGCGTCGCGTTCCCGGCGGGTGGCGATCTGCGCGGTCTCGGCGGTGCGGCGGCCCTCGATCCGGCGGTCCACGGCGTCCAGCAGCCGCCCGCAGTGGGCGGCGAGGCGCTCCCACAGGCCGCCCCGGTCGAGGAGTTCGCGCGGGGAGCGGGCCCGTACGGTGGCCGGGCCGGTCGCGACCAGCCAGTCCCGCTCGGTCAGGCAGACCTCGGCGCCCTCGGTGAACTCGCCCGCGCCCTCGGGTGCCTCGACGGTGCCCTCCTCGACCCGCACCCACTGCAGGCCGTCCACGGAGCGCAGGGCCTGGCCCTTCTTGAGGACGGTCGGCTCCGCCGGGTCGAGCGGGGTGAACTCGCGCGGCGGGAGGGTGTCGCGCAGCGCGCCGGCCAGCGCGGTGAGGCCGCGGGCCAGCCCGGCGAGGAACTGCTCGGAGGCGGCAGAGGCGGCAGGGGCGGCGCCGGAAGCACCGCCGGAAGCACCGCCGGAAGCACCGCCGGACAGTCCCTCGACCCGGGAGGTGGCGAGGTGGGACAGTTCGGCGCCGAGCACCGGCCGGGCGACGATGCCGCGGCGCGCCCCGGCCGCCGCCGTGCCGGGCACCAGCGTGCCCGCCTCGATCCGGCAGAGGAAGTGCCAACGGCCCTGGGGCGTGCCGGAGTCGAGCCGGACGGCGAACAGGTCGACGGCGCCGGACCGGACCAGCAGCATCCGCCCGGGGTCGTCGAGCACGAGGTAGCGCTCACCCGCGGGCTCGGCTGCCTCGGCTGCCTCGGTGAGGAACGGCGAGAAGACCTCCACGGCAAGACTCACAGTTCGTCCTCCTCCTCGCGGCGCGCGGACTCGATGAGCGCGGTGTAGTGGCCGCCGAGCGCCAACAGCTCGTCGTGGGTGCCGCGTTCGACGATCGAGCCCTCGTGGAGCACGATGATCTCGTCGGCGTCGCGGACGGTGGAGAGCCGGTGCGCGATGATCAGGCAGGCGCAGCCCCGGCGGCGCAGATTGTCCATGATCACCCGCTCGGTCTCCGGGTCGAGTGCGCTGGTCGCCTCGTCCAGCACCAGCAGGGTCGGCTCGCTGGCCAACGCCCGCGCCAGTTCGAGTCGTTGGCGCTGGCCGCCGCTGAAGTTGCGGCCGCCCTCCAGGACCGGGCTGTGGATGCCGCCGGGCCGGGTCATCACGGTGTCGAAGACGGCGGCGTCGCGCAGCGCGGCGGTGACGGCCTCGTCCGGGACGTCGTCGTTCCAGAGCGTCAGGTTGTCCCGGACGGTTCCTTCGAACAGCGAGATGTCCTGGTCGACGTAGGCCAGCGAGGAGGCCAGGACGGTGCGGGAGATTTCCTCGCGCGGCCGCCCGTCCAGCAGGATCCGGCCGGACCACGGGGTGTAGAGGCCGGTGAGCAGCCGCCCCAGGGTGGACTTGCCGCTGCCGGAGCCGCCGACCACGGCGATCCGGCGGCCGGGGACGACGGTCAGGCTGAGGTCCTTGATGATCGGCTCGGAGAGCGGGCTGTAGCCGAAGCGGACGTCCTCGAACTCCAGGGTGCCGTCCAGCTTGGGCCCGGCCGGCGGTTCGGGGCGGGCGAAGGCGGCGGCGACCGGGTAGCGCTCGACGTCGTACAGCCGCTTGATGTCGGCGGTGACGTCCTGGAGCCGCCCGCCCAGGTTGGTGAGCTGGGTGACGGGCCGGCTGAGCGCGGCCAGCAGGGTCTGGAAGGAGACCAGGATGCCGACGCTCATCGCGCCGTCCACCACCCGCTGGCCGCCGACCAGCAGGATCAGCCCGCTGTTCAGCGCGGCCAGCATCGGCGGCACCACGGTGAGCACGGCGCTGGGGATGCCCAGCTTCTGCTTGGCGGTGACGACCTTGGCCAGGAACCCGGCCCAGCGGCCGAAGGCGTCCTGCTCGGCGCCGGTGGCCTTGACGGTCTCGATCAGCGACAGCGTGGTGAAGGTGGTCGCGGTGAGGTTGCCGCGGTCGGTGCGCAGCGCGGCGACGGCGTCGGTGCGGGCCCGGGCGACGGCCTGCAGCACGACCACGTTGAGCAGCGCCATGCCGACGCCGACCACCCCGAGCAGGATGTCGTAGCGGATCAGCACGGCCGCGTAGAACAGCACCAGGCCGAGGTTGATCACGGTGAGCGCGAGGTCGCGGGAGAGGATCTCGGCGACCACGTCGTTGCCGGACACCCGCTTGGCGACCTCGGCCGGGCGGCGCTGCAGGAAGAAGTCGACCGGCAGCCGCAGCAGGTGCCGGAAGAACCGGGCGGAGCTGACCAGCCCCATCCGGATCTCGATCCGCAGCAGGTAGTGCCGCTGGACGGAGGTCAGCACGAACACGACCACGGCGGTGGCGGTCATGGCGGCCAGCAGCGGGAGGAGGTAGCCGCTCCCGCTGCCGGCCAGCACGCGGTCGATGAACACCCGGGTGTACGCGGGGACCGCGATGCCGGGCAGCACCAGCAGCAGGCTGGCGAGCAGCACCAGCGGCATGGCGCGCCCGGTGGGCAGCCGGCGTTCCAGCAGGGCGCGGCCGATGCCGCCCTTGTCGCCGCCGGGCTGGAAGTCGGGGCCCTTCTCGAAGGAGAGCACGATGCCGGTGAAGCCGGAGTCGAACTCCTCCCACTCCATCAGCCGGGGGCCGCTGGCCGGGTCGTTGACGGCGACGACGGTGCGGCCGTACCGGGTGCGGACGCCCTCGACCACCATGAAGTGCTGGAACGCCCAGAAGATGATCACCGGGCCGTCGAGGTCGCGGAGCTTCTCGGCCTCGGTCTGGTAGCCGCGGGCGGTGAGCCCGTACGTACGGGCGGCGTTCAGCAGGGTGGAGGCGCGGGCGCCGTCGCGGGAGACGCCGCAGACGCCGCGCAGGTCCTCCAGCGGGACCCAACGGCCGTGGTAGGCGAGGATCATGGCGAGGCTGGCGGCGCCGCACTCGACCGACTCCATCTGCAGGACGGTCGGGACGGCGTGCCGCCAGCGCCGCGGCGCGGCCGCCCGGGTGGGGCGGCCGCGGCGGGGCTTCTTCTGCTTCTCCTCCGGGGAGACGGAGGTGGTCTCCGGGATCGTGGCTGTCATCGGAGCCTCCTCTCAGCGGCCGAGGATCAGGTTGAACGGGGTCTGCCGGCCGACGTTGATCGTGGCGGTGACGGCGACCTGGGTGCCCAGCGGGTGCGGCGGGCCGCTCTGGGACGTCCAGGCGAAGCCGCTCGGGGTGTCCGGGTCGGGCGTCAGGTCGACGACGACCAGCCGGGGCGCGTCCTTGCCGAGGTAGCGCTGGGCGGCGAGGTCGCCGCCGACCAGGCCGGATACGGCCTCCCTGGTGAGCGCGTACGGGCTGACCGAGCTGACGGTGCCGCGCAGCAGGCCGAAGGTGCCGGCCGGGGTGGTGGACACGTTGAGGTCCACCTGGTCGCCGGGCTCCAGGCCGACGCTGCGGGTCGCGGGCACGAACACCATCGCGACCACCCGCTCCTGCGGGTCGTCCACCCGCTCGACCGAGGCGACCGGCGAACCGGGGGCGACCACCTGCCCGTCGGTGACCGACAGGCCGACCACCCGCCCGCCGAACGGGCTGGTGATCTCCCGGCTGTGGCCCTCGGTGTCCTCGACCCGCACCACCGACTGGCCCTGCCGGACCTGGTCGGCGGGCTTGGCGAGCACGGTGCGGACCATCCCGCCGAACGGGCTCTGGATCATCGCGGTGCCGTGCGGGTGGGTCAGCAGGCCGGGAGCGTCCACGGTGATCGGGATGTTCCCGGCGAAGGTCCACAGCAGCGCCGTGGCCATGGTGATCATCACGACGAACAGGGCGATCCAGCCCCGGGGCGCGGCGAGCAGGGTCGGCGAGTCGAGCTCGTCCGGCTCGCGCATCCGCTGCAGCGCCTTGAAACGGAACTTCATCGTCTGGCTTCTCTCCGTGGGACGCCGACGTCCTGGCGCAGCGTGGGCGGCCGGCTGCCGATGACCAGCTCGCCGACGCTGCCCTCGGTGAAGTAGTCGAGCCCGCTGGCCGCGGCGAAGTCGGCCGCGTCGCCGCCGCCGAGGCCGCAGACCGCGAGGTCCATGGCGGCGCCGACCAGGTAGAGGGTCTGGTAGAGCGCGCCGACGTGCTTGAGGATCAGCGGGTAGGCGACCGTCTCGTACTTCCACATCACCCGGCCGAAGCGCGCGGTGACCAGCAGCACCACCTGCGGGTCGGTCTGCATCAGGCTGGACTCGCGGGCGCTCTTCACCAGTTGGGCGGTCGCGGCGCTCGGCTCGCTGACCAGCTCCAGTTCGTGCCGGTCGGTCGCGTAGTGCCACAGCCCGGGCTCCAGGCCCGTGCAGGAGGTCACCAGCGGGTACAGCTCCAGCTCGTGCACCGCGCCGCCGCTCGGGTACGGCCGGTCGGCCAGCTCCTGGCCGTCCCCGCCGGTGAAGGTCTGCCGGCGGCGGGCGCTGCGGTGGAGCAGCTCGCCCAGCTGCTCCAGGGTGATCGGCGCCCGCTCGTCGTGGTCGCGCACCGAGCGGCGCTGCTCCAGCACCTCGGTGAACGGCCGGTCGGTGCGGACGAGTTCGTCCAGGTCCGGGACGGGCAGGGCGACCTTGCGGCCCGCGAAGGGCGCCGGGGATGCCGGCTCGGGGGCGAAGCGGTCGCCGAAGCGGTAGGTGCCGCCGTACCCGGCCACGGAGGTGGGCCGGCGGGTGCGGGAGTGGAAGGCGAGGTCGGCGGCCGTCCACTGGGCGAAGCGCTGCTCCTCGGCCTCCGGCTCGGCGCCGGGGGAGCCGTAGGCCAGCAGGCCGGCCGCGGCGAACAGCCGCAGGGTCTGCCGGACGGCGTCCAGTGGGAGCCCGCCGGGGAGTTGGGCGAGCGCGGCGGGGCTGGTCCAGCCGGCCAGGGCGGCCAGCAGGCCGGCCGCCCTGGTGGTCAGCTGGACGGCCAGCGGGCTGCCGGGGGCGCGCACCAGCAGGGCGCCGCCCTCGACCGAGGCGGAGGCGAAGCGGGACAGCTTCACCTGGCCGGTCGGGTCCGGGGTGGGCCCCGGCTCGGCGGCGCCCCGGCCGACCGGGCGCAGCCGGGCCAGTGGCTCTTCCGCGGCCTCGCCGGCCAGGTGGACGGAGTGCTCCAGCATCCCGGCCGTGCCGAGCCGGCGGCGGGTCAGCTGCCACCGCAGCAGCCCGGCGTCGCCGTCCCGGGCCGCGACCAGGGCGGCCAGCTCCTCCTCGGTCTGCTCCCCGGCGGCCAGCGCGGCCACCGCCTCCATGGCGCCGGGCGCCAGGTCGGGCAGGCTCAGCGCGCCGACCGGCGCGGTCAGCCGGACGGCCCGGGGGCCGAGCGGGGCGAGCGCGCCGTCGGGGCGCAGCCGCAGCCGGCGCACCGTACGGGCGGCGGCGGGCAGGTGGATCTCGTCAAGGGCGGTGGTCATCTCGTCTGCACCCGGCCGTTCCTAGAAGAAGACGTTCTTCGGGTTGAGCTGCTCCTCGGTGTGCGGAGCGGCCAGCCGGCCCTGGCGCACCGGCACGTCGTAGAGCCGGCCGGGGGCGAGGCGGCGCCAGAAGTGGCGCATGCCGGGGGCGATCACCTTGACCACGGCGAGGTCGAGGTCGGGGCGGCTCTGGTCGAGCACGATCACCTCGACGCCGGCCTTCCGGGCGCGTTCGACGCAGTCCCGGACGTGTCCGGCCAGGTCGTCGCCGACGAGCGGGGCGAAGTCGGCGAGGGTGCTGGCGGGGGCGGCGCGGTCGGGCAGCAGCCAGGGCTCGCTCGCGATCGTCGCCGTCCTGCACCACTCCAGGGTCTCCAGGTCGTCGGTGCGGTAGAGGGTGTTGCCGTTCTCGTCCCGGCGGTCGACGAAGGGGAGGAACTGGTTGACCTCGGTGAGCGCGCGGATCGCGGCGATCTTCGGGTCCGGGTGGGCGCCGAAGCCGACCATGATGTCCTCGACCTCGTGCTTGCGCCGGGAGATCGCGGCGAACACCGGCACGCCGAGGTCGGAGGTGAGGTCGAGCACCCACAGCTCGCGGTCCACCGAGGCGTAGAAGGCGCGCATGGTGTCCACGTACGGGTCGTTGAGCGAGTCGAGGTCGAACTCGGGCTGGGCGAGCCGGTTGTACCACCACAGGGCGACGGCGTCGCGCTCGACGACCTCGCAGAAGCCCTGGAGGATCGCCTCCTCCAGGGTGTTGCCGCTGGCGCAGCCGTTGGAGTCGCCGACGCAGTAGAAGTGCTGCTGGAGGTCGGGGTGGCCGTACCAGGCGTAGCCGGAGGGGACGAGCCGCTCCTCGTCGTGGGTGAGCGACCAGGCACGGGTCCAGTCCAGTTCGGCGTCGACCGGGAACGGGTCGGGGACCAGGTGGAGCCGGTGCTTGGGGTCGGCGTTCCACTCGGCGCGGTTCGCGAACTGGGCGGCGGAGAACTGCAGCAGGGCGTCCATGTGGACGGCGACGGCCGGGTCGAGGTCGCGGTAGGCGGCCCGCACCACCGGCTCCTCGCCGCGCCAGACCGCCGAGTAGCGCTCGATCGCCTCGCAGATCGCGCTGACCTTGGCCTGGATCTCGGAGCGGCCCTTGCCGCCGCTCTGGCCGCGCATGTTGCGGCGCAGCAGGTCCATGTTGTCGTTGACCATGGCGAAGTTGTGGCCGGCGGTGAAGCTGTAGGTGATGCCGTTGCCGGTGTCCTCGTGCGCGCCGAGGCGGGTGATCGCGCCCAGGTGCGGACTGATGTGGTGCTTGAGCCGGTCGTAGGTGAACTGCGGGGCCTGGACGCGGTAGCCGCCGTCGGTGGTGTGCCGGGCGGGGCTGGGCTGCAGGACGACCTTGGGGCTGCGCTCGGTGAGCAGCTTCGGGTCGCCGCAGCTCGGGCACTGGGGCTGGCGGACCAGCGTGTGCTCGGTGGTCTGCAGGGTGTTGAGGTCGAGGCTGACCATGCTGCCGGAGAGCGCGGAGCAGCACTCGTCGGCCAGGATGCGGGCGGCCTCGGTGGCGAGCAGCTGGGCGGTCATCGCCGGGCCGGCCGGGATCGCGGCGCGGGTGGGGTGCAGCGGCACGGTCTCGCCGCGCTTGCCGGCCAGGTAGCGCTCGACCTGGCGGTTGCCGCTGATCCGCTGGGCCAGGCAGCTCCAGCAGCCGGTCTCGCCGGGGCGCAGCAGCGGGCCGAGCCAGGGGGAGGTGCCGGTGGGCTTGGCGAGCAGCCAGGGGCGGCCGTCGGCGAGCCGGGCGGTGTTCAGCCGCTCCAGGGCACGGTCGAGGTAGTCGTCGGTGAGGGCGACGACCAGGGTGTCCGGGCCGGCCGCGACGGCGTCGTCCTCGGCGACGGCGCGGGCTCGCAGGCCGGTGGCGGTGAGCGCGTCGACCAGCGGGGCGGCCTCGGCGGCGCCGAGTGCGAGCACCAGCAGTTCGGTGGCCCGGGCGGCCTCCAGCGCGACGGCCGGGTCGACGCCCTGGGCGTCCCAGTAGGCGAGCACGTGGTCGGGCAGGTCGGGCCGGCCCTCGGCGAGGTGCCCGGCCGCCTCGTAGCGGCGCAGCGCGGTCAGCGCCTGGCCGAGTCCGACCTCGCCGCCGAGCTCCTGGAGGATCTCGGCGACGGTGCGCCGTCCGTCCAGGTAGGGCAGGAGGCGCACCGCGGCGGCTCCCGGGACGAGGTAGTCCTGCCCCTCTCCGAGCAGGAAGACCTTTTCTCCCACCGTCTCGGTGAGGAAATGGGCCTTGAGCCGCGGACGCTCCATAAGTCATCCCCCTGTGTTCACAAGTCGTTGCGAGTATTCGAACACGGCGTCAAAAGCGATGTACATACTGCATATTCGGCGGGGCCGTCGACCTACGCATCGCGCGGAATTGCGTATTCCACCGGGGCGGTACGTAGTGCCGTACGTATTCGGCCGGAGCGTTGACAGGGGGGTGCGGAGGGCGATACTGGTGTGTCCGCGCGAAGGTACGACGGGGGGTTGCGGTGCCGACTGGGGTTTTGCTGCACCGGGAGACGGAGCTGGCGGAGCTGGCACGTGCGGTGGCGGGTGCCGGCGCCGGCCGGTCCGCGGTCGTGCTGGTCAGGGGCCCGCGGGGGATCGGGAAGAGTGCTCTGCTGCGGGCCGCGCTGGCCCGGATGCCGGGCGAGGCGGTGGTGCTGCGGGCCCGCTGCCACGACAACGAGCGGGACTTTCCGTACGGCGTCGTGCGCCAGCTCTTCGATCCTTTCATGCGCATGACAAGAACTTCGGCGGCGGCCTCGCAATTCCTGGGCGAATCACCCGGGGAATTCCTCGCCGAAGCCCTTCCGGCGGCCCTTCCGGGCGTCGACCCGGGGGCCCTCCCGGCAGGTTCCGAAAGCACCGGAAACGGGCGCGAACGGGTGCTGAACAACCTTTTCCACGCGGCCCGTTCGCTCACATCCCGGACACCCGTGGTGATGGCCGTGGACGACCTCCACCTGGCCGACGAGGAGTCCCGGCAGTGGTTCTCCTACCTCGCCCGCCGGCTCGACGGCCTCCCGGTCGCCCTGCTCGCCAGCACCGCCGACGAGGCCGCCGACCCGCTGGCCGCCGAACTCGCCGCCCTGCGCCACGCCCGCACCCTCACCCCCGGCCCGCTCTGCGACAGCTGCGTGGCCGAGCGGGTCGCCGAGGAGTTCGACGCCCCGGTCGACCCGGAACTCGCCGCCGTCTGCCACAACCTCTCCCGGGGCAACCCGCTGGTGGTCGAGGAACTCACCGCCCGGCTGGCCGCCGCCCGGATCTCGCCCGGCTCGCCCGACCTCGACAAGGTGCTCAGGATCGGCGCCGGCACCCTCGCCGACACCACCCTCAGCTGGCTGCGGCAGAGCCACCCCCGGGCCGCCGAACTGCTCACCGGCCTCGCCGTGCTGGGCGCCGACGCCGACCTCGCCACCGCGGCCCTGCTCACCGGACAGGGCGAACTGCTCGCCGACGAGGCCCGCGAGGCGCTGCACCGCACCGACCTGATCGAGCCCGGCCCGCCCGAGACCTTCCGGCACGAGCTGGTCCGCACCGCCGTCCTGGCCCGCACCGACCCGCGCGTCCTGGTCGCCCTGCACGAGCGGGCCGCCGCGCTGCTGGCCCGGCTCGGCGCCCCCGCCGCCCGCACCGCCGAACACCTGATGTCCTCCGGCACCACCGGACTGGACTGGGCCGTCCCGGTGCTGCGCACCGCCGCCCGGGAGGCCGCCGCCGACGGCCACTGGGACGACGCCGCCCGCTACCTCCAGCGCGCCCTCGCCGACGCCGCCGACCCGGAGTTGGTCCGCTCGCTCACCGGCCAGCTCGGCACCGTCGAACTCCACCGCGACGTGGCCGCCGCCGCCCGCTGCGCCGCCGGGCTCGCCGCGAACGCCCCCGACCCGGCCGAACGGGCCCGACTGCTACGGCCGTTCGCCGGCCCGGTGCTCGCGCTCAGCGCGGCCGGCGCCGCCGCCGTCCCCTTCGCCGAGGCCGCCGCGGCGCTCGCCGCCACGGCCGCGCCCCCCGCCGAGCTGCTGCTGCCGCTCGCCGCCCAGGCCGTGCTGACCGGCCGGCGCACCGCCCTGCGGCCCGCCCTCGCCGCGCTGCGCGCCCACCCGGCCGAGCCCGCCGCCACCGGCATGCTCGGCGCCCTGGCCGCGCTGGCCGCCGCCGGTGGCCAGCCCCGTACGGCCGTCCGGCTGGCGGCGCGCTGCGTGCGCCGGGTCTCGCCCGCAGAGGCCGGGACGGACGTCCTGGGCGCGGCGATGGCCTACGCCTGGACCGGACGGCTGGACGAGGCCGCCGCCTGGGCCGGGCGGGCGGTCCGCTCCGCCCAGCGCTGGAACCACCGCGGCGAACTCGCCCTCGCCCTGCTCGCCCGCTGCGACATCGCCCACCGGCAGGGCCGGCTGGACGCCGCCCTCGCCGACGCCGAACAGGCCGCCGAACTGGCCCGGCAGATCCGGGCCGAGGACCTCGCGGGCGCCGCCCGGGCGCTGGCCGTACGGGCCCGGCTGCGCCGCGGCCTGCCGGTGGACGCCGCCCGCGCCGATGCCGCCCGCGCCGAGGCCGAGCTGGCCGCCGTCGAGCTGCCCGCGGAGGCCCACCCGTTGCTGCGCGCGGTGCTGCTGGAGGCCCGCGGCCTGCTCGCCGCCCACCGCGGCGACCACCAGCAGGCCCTGCGGCTCTTCCTGGAGTGCGGGCACCAACTGGCCGCCCGCGGCGTGGCCAACCCGGCCTGCGTGCCGTGGCGCACCCACGCGGCGCAGGCCTACCAGGCGCTCGGCGAGCACGCCGCCGCCCGGACCATCGCGGCCGACCCGCTGCCCGGCGGCGACGCCCGGCCGCGCCCGGCGGAGGAGCGCAGCGGCCCGGCCATCGGCACCCGCGACGCCGGGCCGGTCCGGCTGACCCCGAGCGAGCGGCGGGTCACCGAACTGGTGCTGCAGGGCCTGAGCAACCTGGAGGTCGCCGAGCGGCTCTGCCTCAGCAAGCGCACGGTGGACACCCACCTGGGGCGGATCTACCGCAAGCTGGCGATCAAGGGGCGGCCCGAACTGGGGGCCGCGGTCAAGGCGTTGTAGCGGTCACCAGACCGAACTCCGCCCCCCACGGGTCGCGCAGCACCGGCGGCTCCCCCCGGCCCGGCCGGACCAGCCGGGCGCCCCGCTCGACCGCCCGGCGGACACCGTCCGCCGGGTCGGCCGTACCGAACAGCGGCAGCCAGCACGGACGGCCCTGGTCGCTCTCCACCACCCGGGCGTGGGCGACGCCGTCGAGCGCGAACTCGCCGTCCGCGCCGATCCGGTAGCCGAACATCGGCCCGTAGAAGGCTTCGGCCCGGGTGGCGGACGGCACCCGCAGCTCGTGGCCGCAGATCGCGCCCGGCTCGTCGGCGAGCACCACGCCCTCGGCCCGGGCGCCCTCCCAGAAGCCGACCGTGACCCCCGAGGGGTCGACCGCGAGCAGCAGCCGTCCGTTCTCCCCGGCGGGCACCGGCGGCATCACCACCCGTCCGCCCAGCCGCCCGACCTGCGCGCAGCTGTACTCCGCGTCCTTGGTCGCCAGGTAGACGTTCCAGGTGGCCAGCGGCGGCAGCCCCACCGGGGCGGCGCCGAAGCCGCCGATGACCTCGCCGCCCAGCACGGCCAGCTGGTATCCCGGCGACTCGGTGACGAACTCCCAGCCCAGCAGCGCCGAGTAGAACTCCCGGCTGCCGTTCAGATCGGGAGTGATGCAGTCAGCCCAGCACGGTGCGCCGATGGCATAGCCGGTACGTCGAGGCACGGGTCGTCCTTCTCCTTGGTCAAAGCGTGATCGATCAGCCCGGCCGCCTCCTCCGCCCCGCTCACGCCGGGCAGGTGCAGGCAGTGGGTGGGTGCGTCGGCGAGCAGTCCGCTGGAGCCGGCGGGCCAGGTCCTGGTGGTGAACTCCCATGGTGCCAGGCGGACTTCCTCGTCGACGCTGCGGCACAGCCGGACCAGCGCGGGCGGGGCCAGCCGGGCCCGTACCGGCACCACCGGACCGAGGCTCTCCGGCCGTACCAGCAGCACCTCGCCGCCGACCGGCGAGGTGACGGAGCGCCAAGTTCCGTCGGGCAGTCCGGCGCCGCGCAGCCAGGCGGCGGCCGGTCCGCGCGCCTCCAGCGGCGCCAGGTAGGGCAGTACGTGCCCGGTGCGGCGGTCCAGCACCAGAAGCCGTCCGGAGACGAACTCCCAGGAGCGCTGGGCCAGCGCGGCGCCGACGTTGGCCTGCTCCGAGTACGGCCCGCCGAGCAGTGCCACGGTGGCGCCGCCCTTGGCCAGCACCACGGCCTGGGCCAGGCAGAAGCGGTCCTGCAGCGCCGCGAACGGCGGGACCGCGGACGGGACGTTCCCCCAGCCCCGGAAGGTGCGCCGCAGCAATGGCGTTCCGTCACTGCGGCGGACCAGGAAATCGCCGGGAGCGTCCTTCCCGGGGGCCCGGGAGAATTCGACCCGCAGCTGATCGGGGTCCCGGGAAATCCCGGTGAGGTGCGGCCCGAAATGGAACGAGATCTCGTCGCGGTCGGCCTGGACGAGGGCGATCTGGAGGCCGAAGAAGTTCAGCACAATCGGCTCGATAACCGGCACTGTCGCTCCTGGCGGTTTGTTGCACATTCAATTTATGCGGCGTCCGGGGTTCGGACGCCGGCTCTCCGCCGCGGACCGGCCGGGCTGCCCGGCGGCCGGTCCCGGTGCGGAGTCATCGGGTGCGCTGGCCTGCGGAAGCGGCCGTTATCCCCAGCGCCAGTCGGCGGGGGTCGCCTTGCCGCCGAGCATCAGCAGCTGGGACTCGTGGAGCTGGGTGGTGAGGTGGTTCGTGAACTGCTGCACCGAGGCGGTGCCGGGGCTGACGGCCGGCGCGGAGTCGGTCGCGGCGTGCGCGGATCCGGCCAGGACGCCGCAGGCGACGGCCAGCGCGGCCGCGGCGGTACAGGCGAGCTTGCGGCAGGAAAGCAGCATGGAGAACCCCCAGGACAAGTGTGTTCGGAAGCGGGTGCCGGCCAATTCCCCGACTTCGTCGGTCGGCCGTCGGTGATGACGGTCCGTGATCATCGGCGGGCCCGGCTGGGGAGCTCGCGGCTCCCCGACAACCGAAAGTCTGGAGGACGTCTAGCGCTATCGGAAGGTGTTCGGGGCGGCAGGAAGATCGCCGTGGCACCTTGGTGCCATTGCCTTCTCATTACCTTTATCCCGACCGGCCGTCCGTTGCCGCCGTGCTGCCCCGGAAGAAACGCCTACGCAGTTGTCCCGACCTGTCCGTCCTGGCATGATCGGGCAGCGGACTTGTCCGGCCGAGCGCCGGAAATCGGTACGGGCTACGGGGGAGTGGTGCGCCGATGACGCGGGGGATCGACGATGCCGCGCAGGCGGTCTACCGGTTGATGCTGACCGATCATCAGCTGGATGTCGAGGGGCTGGCCGGAAAGCTCGGCCTGACCGAGGACCAGGTCCGCGCCGCCCTCGACCAGCTCGCCGGCCTGCGCCTGCTCCGCCCCTGCGAGGACGACGCCCCGGGCGAGCCGTCCGGCGCCCTGCGCCCGGTCGACCCGAGGGTCGGACTGCCCGCCCTGCTGCGGTACTACGAATCCGTCCAGCAGCGCGCCCAGCTGGAGTTCGAGCGCCGCCAGGCCGAGATCTCCGGCATGCTCGCCCAGTTCCGCGACGAGTCGGCCCGCGAGGACAGCCAGCTGGAACGGCTGCTCGGCATGGCCACCGTCCAGGCGCGGATGGAGGAGCTGGTCGGCTCGGTCCGCGACGAACTGCTCACCTTCAGCCCCGGCGGCGCCCAGTCCGCCGCCTCGCTCCAGGCCAGCCGCCCCGACAACGAGGCACTGCTCGCCCGGGGCGTGACCATGCGCACCGTCTACCTCGACTCGGTGCGCAAGGACCGGGCCACCGTCCAGCACGCCGAGTGGCTGACCGGCCTCGGCTGCGAGGTGCGGACGGTGCCCGCCCTGCCACTGCGCATGCTGGTCATCGACCGCGGGGTCGCGCTCGTCCCGATCGACCCGGCCAACACCCTCAAGGGCGCCGTCCAGATCTCGTCACCCGGCGTGCTCGCCGCCCTGGTCTCGCTCTTCGAGCAGACCTGGTCCGACGCCACCCCCTTCGGGGCCCCGCGCGAACGCGACGAGGAGGGCCTCACCCGCCAGGAACAGGAACTCCTGCGCCTGCTCGGCCAGGGCTACACCGACGAGGCCGCCGGCAAGCACCTCGGGGTCTCGCTGCGCACCACCCGCCGGATGATGGCCGACCTGATGGACCGGCTCGGCGCCCGCAGTCGCTTCGAGGCCGGCCTGCTGGCCGGGCGGCGCGGCTGGCTCTGACCGCTTCCGGCGGTGGAGGTGATCGTTCCTCAAAAAGCCTGGACTGCAGGCAGTTCCGTCGAACTGTTTCGTCCTGATCCGTTTCCGTGTTCCGCCGGGCCGCGACAGACCTGTCGGGGACGGGAGGCCAAGGTCCTGGTCGGCCTGGGCTTCGAGGAGGGCCTGACCGGCCCGGCCGCCACCGGGCCGAAGGTCACCACGGCCGGTTACGGCAAGGGCGCCGAGGGCGCCGCCGACCGGATCGCCGCCCGCTACGGCGTCACCGCCACCGAGTCGGCCCCGGCCGCCGCCGGCCACGTGGTGGTGACCCTCGGCGCCGCCTTCACCGGCGTCGCCTCCGGCCGCCCCACCGCCGCCCCGACCGACCCGGGCAGCAACGTGGCCCGGCAGGGCCCGATGGTCGACGCCCAGGCCGACGGCGGCATCCCCTGCGTCTTCCGAGACGGCCGACCGCGTGTTCCGAGCCGCTCGACAGCACCGAGTCCGAATCGGGTGGTTTGGGGGGTTCTGTAGGGATCTCCCCGTGACTGCCGGGGTCGTTGGTGTACCGGAGGTCAGTGATCACCTTCGGTCTCAATATGATCGGAAGCCACGATGGTCGGACTGTACCGACCTTCGTACGTACAACCAGGGAGCGGTTCTGACCGTCTCCCCCTGTGCGGTGCGCCAGATCGTCCGGGGCGTCGCTTCCGTCGGTGAAAGGTACGCGCATGTCAGGTCGGAGGGGCGAGAGCCCGGCTCGGGGCGAGAGCGCGTCCGACGCGCTCCCGGCGGAAGGTACACCGGGCACCGTGCCCGCGCCGCGCTCCGGCGGCCGGGCCGAGGCCCGTCGCGCCGCGCAGGGCAAGGGCGCCGGCGCGGCGGACGGCACTTCCGGCGGACGGGCGGCAGCACGGCGCAGCGCCAAGCCCAAGAAGAACGTGAAGAAGATCGTCGCCTGGTCGGCGGCCGGCGTGCTGGTGCTGATCGCGGGCACCGGTGGCGCGATCTACTACAAGCTGAACGCCAACATCAAGTCCTTCGACGCCGACGCGATCGCCACCGACCGCCCGCCGGAGGCCCAGGCCGACGCGGACGGCAACAAGCCGGTCAACGTGCTGCTGATCGGCTCCGACAGCCGGGGCGGCAACAACTCCGACCTCGGCGGCGGCGAGGACGGCGGCGCCCGCTCGGACACCACGATCCTGCTGCACGTCTACGCCGACCACAAGCACGCCGTCGGCATCTCGATCCCGCGCAACACGATCGTGCCGATACCGTCCTGCAAGCTGCCCAACGGCAAGTGGACCAAGGGCGGCAACGACCTGTTCAACGCCGCCTTCTCGGTCGGCGGCAGCGACGGCGGCAACCCGGCCTGCACCCAGAACACGGTGGAGAAGGTCACCGGCATCCGGGTCGACCACACCATCGTGGTCGACTTCAACGGCTTCGCCGCGATGACCAAGGCCGTCAACGGCGTGGACGTCTGCCTCCCGAAGCCGATCTACGAGGGCGACATCAACCCCAACCTGCACAAGAAGGGCAACCTCGTCCTCCCGCAGGGCAAGCAGACCGTCGAGGGACAGCAGGCCCTCGACTACGTCCGCCTGCGGCACGGCATCGGCGACGGCTCCGACATCGGCCGGATGAAGCGCCAGCAGGCCTTCATGAGCTCGCTCGCCACCAAGATGAAGAAGGAGGGGATGAGCCCCACCAACCTGCTGCCGCTGGCCGACGCGGCGACCAAGTCGCTGACCGTCGACCCGGGGCTCGACTCCGCGGACAAGCTGCTCTCCTTCGGCCTGTCGCTCAAGAACATCGACATGCACGACCTCAAGTTCGTGACGGCGCCCTGGCGTTACCGCACCCAGGACGCCAACATCGACCTGGTCCAGCCGGACGCCAACAAGCTCTGGGAGACCCTCAGGGCCGACCAGACCATCGACGGCCAGAACGCCACCGGCCAGCAGCCGGACGCCGGCGGCAGCCCGAGCGCCCCCCCGCAGCAGGCCGCGCCCAGCACGCCCGCCGCCCCGGCCGGGGACGCCTCCAACGCCTCGATCAAGGTCGCGGTCTACAACGGCACCGTCGCCAACGGCCTGGCCGGCAAGGCGACCGACCTGCTCAAGGGCGCCAAGTTCGCCGCCAGCACGGCGGGCCAGGCGGCGAGCACCAAGTACAAGACCACCACGATCGAGTACAGCACCAGCCAGAAGGCGAACGCCGAGAAGGTCGCCGCGCTGTTCCCGGGCGCCAGCCTGGAGCCCAGCAGCGCGCGGGGCATCTCGGTGATCGTCGGCCAGGACTTCGCCGCGGCCAACGGCATGGGGACGACCACGGCCGGCACCGCGAGCACCACCCCGGGCGCCCAGACGCCCGCGGCGCCGCTGCCCACCACCGTCACCAACGACGCCCGCTCGGCGGACGACGACATCTGCGCGAACACCACCTACGGCAGCGGCGGCTGACCGCGGGCACCGGACCGACGGGGACAGCCCCGGGGCGCGTGCGTCCCGGGGCCGTGCCATCGTGGCAGGTAGTGGGGGCCCCACCGGTCACCGAAAGGCGGACTCCGTGCCCGAGATCGCCATGCAGATCGACATCGCCGCGCCCCGCGCGGCCGTGCTCGACGCGCTGAACACCCACGACGGGCTGACCAGCTGGTGGACCACCGGTGTGGACCGCGAGGGCGACGTGCTGCTCTTCGACTTCCCCGGCGTCCCCGAGCCGTTCCGGCTGCGTCGGGAGCGGGCCGACCGGGACCGGGTGCTGTGGGCCAACGCCGGGGCATTCCCGCCGCACTGGGCCGGCACCTGGATCAGCTGGGACCTCGCCGACCAGCCCGACGCGCCCGACCGCACCCGGCTGCTCTTCCGGCACGGCGGCTGGCAGCCGGGCAGCGAGGCGGGCGTCCCGATGGTGGCCGGCACCTGGGCCGAACTGCTGGTCCGGCTCAAGGACTACGCACAGAGCGGCAAGGTGCAGCCGTACTTCGTCACCACGATGCGCCACGACGAGCAGTGAGCAGCCGGCGGCCCCGGGCCGCCGGTCGCCCGCCAGGGCGCCGTCCGGTGGCGGGAACGCGGCGGCGGGCCGAAGGTGGGCGGTGTACCCCGTCGTACCGCCGTCCGCGCGGACGGCCGTACCGGTCGGGCCGGGCCCCGCCCGCCCGACGACCACAGCCGGCCACCACCGCCTCCGGGAGGCCCAGCAATGCCCGTAGTGACCGACCCGTACAAGCCCGGCACCCCGTGCTGGATCGACCTGATGGCGAGCGACCAGCAGGCCGCGCTCGACTTCTACCGTGACCTGTTCGGCTGGCAGGGTGAGATCGGCCCGGCAGAGTTCGGCGGTTACGCCGTGTGCACGCTGGGCGGCCGCCCGGTCGCCGGGATCATGGCGCAGTCCGGGCCCGAGGGCCAGCCGCTGCCCCCGGTCGCCTGGACCACCTACCTCGCCTCGGACGACGTCGACGCGGCCAGGGCCGCCATCGCCGGGGCCGGCGGCACGGTCCTGTACGACCCGATGGACGTCGGCGCGCTCGGCCGGATGATGGTCGCCGCCGACCCGACCGGCGCGGTGTTCGGCGTCTGGCAGGCGATGGACTTCATCGGCGCGGGCGTGGTCAACGAGCCCGGCGCACTGGTCTGGAACGAGCTCAACACCGCCGACACCGGCGCGGCCGGCGGCTTCTACCAGTCGGCCCTGGGCCTGCGCCCGGCCACCATCCAGGGCATGGACGGTTACTACTCGCTGAACGTCGGCGACCGCACGGTGGGCGGCATGCAGGAGATCCCGAAGTACCTGGACGCCGGCACGCCCTCGCACTGGATGCCGTACTTCTCGGTGGACGACACCGACTCGGTGGTGGACGCCCTGGTCAAGCAGAACGGCACGGTGGTCCAGCCGCCGTTCGACATGCAGTCCGGCCGGATGGCCGTGGTCAAGGACCCGCAGGGCGCGGTCTTCGCCGTCATCCAGGCGCCCGAGGCCCAGCTGCCCGACTCGCCCTGATCCCGCCGCCCTTCACCGCCGCGGCGACCGGACGCCGCCCTTCCCGCGACGCGCCGCCGGGAATGGGCGGCATCCCCCGCGCTCCCTGGGGCAGACTGCACCCATGCTGGGGCTACCCGACGACATCCGCGCTTTCCTCTTCGACCTCGACGGAGTGCTCACCCAGACCGCCACGGTGCACGCCGCGGCCTGGAAGGACACCTTCGACGCCTTCCTGCGCGCCGAAGCCGCCCGCACCGGCGGGCAGTTCGTCCCCTTCGACGCCGTCACCGACTACGACACCTACGTGGACGGCCGACCGCGCCTCGACGGCACCCGGGCCTTCCTGCACAGCCGGGGCATCGACCTGCCCGAGGGCACCGAGGACGACCCGCCGAACGCCCGTACCGTGCAGGGGATCAGCCGGGCCAAGAACGACACCGTGCTGCGGCTGATCCGCGAGCAGGGCGTCGCGCCGTACGAGGGCTCGGTCGCCTACGTGCGCCGGCTGCGCGAGCTGGGGCTGCCCAGCGCGGTGGTCTCCTCCAGCGCCAACTGCCGCGACGTGCTGCGCTCGGCGGGCATCCTGGACCTCTTCGACCTGATCGTGGACGGCGTGGTCGCCAAGCGGCAGGCCCTGCCCGGCAAGCCCGCCCCGGACACCTACCTGTACGCCGCCCGCGAGCTCGGCGTCGAACCCGCGCACGCCGTCGTCTTCGAGGACGCCCTCGCCGGGGTCGCCTCCGGCCGGGCCGGCGGCTTCGGCGCGGTGGTCGGGGTCAACCGCACCGGACAGGCCGACGAACTGCGCCGCGACGGGGCCACGGTGGTCGTCGACGACCTCTCCGAGCTGCTGGGGGAGGGGAAAGCATGAGCGAGCGGAGCACGGGGGTCCCCCCGGCCGGAGGCCGGGGGAGGACCGTCGAGGGGCGCGTGTGGGCGAATGCCCCTGCCGAGCGGAGCGAGGTGGGCGCATGAGTCCCGCGGACAACTTCTCCGTCGACCCCTGGCAGATCACCGAACACGGGGTGGACGCCACCTCGATGGCGCGCGCCGAGTCCGTCTTCGCGCTGTCCAACGGGCACATCGGCCTGCGCGCCAACCTGGACGAGGGCGAGCCGCACGGCCTGCCCGGCACCTACCTCAACGGCGTCTTCGAGCTGCGCCCGCTGCCGTACGGCGAGGGCGGCTACGGCTACCCGGAGTCCAGCCAGAGCGTCATCAACGTCACCAACGGCAAGATCATCCGGCTGCTGGTGGACGACGAGCCCTTCGACCTGCGCTACGGCGAACTGGTCGGCCACACCCGATGGTTGGACTTCCGCGAGGGCCTGCTGCACCGCGAGTGCGAGTGGACCTCCCCGGCCGGGCGGACCATCCGGGTGCGCTCCTCCCGGCTCGTCTCGCTCACCCAGCGCGCCATCGCGGCCGTGGAGTACAGCGTCGAGGCGGTGGACGGGCCGGTGCGGGTCGTGCTCCAGTCCGAGCTGGTCGCCAACGAGCAGCTGCCCGGCGGCCCCGAGGGCGACCCGCGCGCCGCCGCCGTCCTGGAGGCCCCGCTGCAGGCCGAGGCGCACCACGCCAGCGGCACCAAGGCCGTCCTGGTGCACCGCACCCGGTTCAGCGGCATCCGGGTCGCCGCCGGGATGGACCACGTCATCGAGGGCCCGGAGCGGCTGGACACCGTCGCCGAGGCCGAGTCCGACCACTGCCGGATCAGCGTCACCACCGTGCTGGAGCCCGGGCAGCGGCTCCGGCTGGTCAAGTTCATGTCCTACGGCTGGTCCGGCACCCGCTCGCTGCCCGCCGTGCGGGACCAGGTCGAGGCCGCGCTGACCGCCGCCCGGTACACCGGCTGGGACGGCCTGGTCGCCGAACAGGCGGACTACCTCAGGGAGTTCTGGGAGACCAGCGACGTCGAGATCGAGGGCGACGTCGAACTCCAGCAGGCCGTCCGGTTCGCCGTCTTCCACGTCCTCCAGGCCGGCGCCCGCAGCGAGGAACGAGCCATCCCCGCCAAGGGGTTGACCGGCCCCGGCTACGACGGCCACAGCTTCTGGGACACCGAGGCCTTCGTCCTGCCGGTGCTCACCTACTGCCTGCCCGGCGCCGTCAACCAGGCCCTGCGCTGGCGGCACACCACCCTCCCGCTCGCCCGCGAACGAGCGGCCCAACTCGGGCTGTCCGGAGCGGTGTTCCCCTGGCGAACGATCCGCGGCGAGGAGTGCTCCGGGTACTGGCCGGCCGGCACCGCCGCCTTCCACATCGGCGCCGACATCGCCTCCGCCGTCGCCCGCTACGTCCGGGCCACCGGGGACCACGAGTTCGAGCGCGAGTACGGCCTCGAACTCCTGGTGGAGACCGCCCGGATGTGGCGCTCGCTCGGCCACCACGACAGCGCCGGGAAGTTCCGGATCGAGGGCGTCACCGGCCCCGACGAGTACAGCGCCGTCGCCGACAACAACGTCTACACCAACCTGATGGCGCAGACGAACCTGCGCGCCGCCGCCGAGGCCGCCGTCCGCCACCCGCGCGAGGCCGGCGAGCTCGGCGTCGACACCGAGGAGACCGCCGCCTGGCGCGACGCCGCCGCCGCGATGTACGTCCCGTACGACGAGAACCTCGGCGTCCACCCCCAGGCCGACGGCTTCACCCACCACCAGGTCTGGGACTTCGAGGGCACCCCGCCGGAGAAGTACCCGCTGCTGCTGCACTACCCGTACTTCGACCTGTACCGCAAGCAGGTGGTCAAGCAGGCCGACCTGGTGCTCGCCATGCAGGTCCGCGGCGACGCCTTCACCGACGAGCAGAAGGCCCGCAACTTCGCCTACTACGAGCGGCTCACCGTCCGCGACTCCTCGCTGTCCGCCTGCACCCAGGCCGTCATCGCCGCCGAGGTCGGCCAGCTCGACCTCGCCTACGACTACACGGCGGAGGCGGCGCTGATGGACCTCCACGACCTCGGCGGCAACACCCGCGACGGCCTCCACATGGCCTCGCTCGCGGGCGCCTGCGTCGCCCTGGTGGCCGGTTTCGGCGGACTGCGCGACCACGGCGAGGTGCTCGACTTCCGCCCCCGGCTGCCCGCCGGCCTGATGAAGCTGAGCTTCTCCCTGATGGTGCGCGACCAGCTGCTCGGCGTCCGGATCACCCACGGGGGCACCACCTACACGCTGCGCCGCGGCGAGGTGATCCACCTGCGGCACGACGGCGAGGCGGTCCAGGTCAAGGCCGGCTCCCCGGTCACCCTGCCCACCACCGTCCCGCCCGCCCAGGAGCCCTGCGCCCAGCCGCCGGGCCGCGAACCGGCCCGCCGCCAGGCCCAGGCGGGCCTGGCCGCGGGCAAGCTCGGCCAGCAGGACCACCTGGCGGCGGAGTAGCCCGGCCACTCCCGCCCGTCCCCGCGGCGCGGGGCCGTTCCCGGGCCCCGCGCCCTCACCCGTTCGGCCCACCCCGGGTGCACGCCCCCGCCAATGCGCCGGAGGGTGCAGGTGTCCTGTGGCGATCGAAGGGAAGTCCCCGTGGCGACCGTGGCCGAACAGATGGTGGAGGTGCTCCGGCAGGCCGGCGTGGAGCGGGTCTACGGCGTCGTGGGCGACAGCCTCAACCCCGTGGTCGACGCGATCCGCCGGGCCGAGGGCATCAGCTGGGTGCACGTGCGCAACGAGGAGGCGGGGGCGTTCGCGGCCGCCGCCGAGGCCGAGCTCAGCGGCCGCCTCGCGGTCTGCGCCGGCTCCTGCGGCCCCGGCAACACCCACCTGGTACAGGGCCTGTACGACGCCCAGCGCAGCGGCCTGCCGGTGCTCGCGCTGGCCTCGCACATCCCGTCCGGGCAGATCGGCACCGGTTTCTTCCAGGAGACCCACCCCGAGCGGGTGTTCACCGACTGCAGCAACTGGTGCGAGATGCTCTCCACCCCCGCCCAGCTGCCCCGGCTGCTGCGGGTCGCGATCCAGCACGCGCTGGGCTCGCACGGCGTCTCGGTGCTGGCCTTCCCCGGCGACGTCGCCGCCCTGCCCGCCGCCGGGCCGACCGGCACCAGCCACTTCCTCACCGAGCAGGCGGTCGCCGCGCCGCCCTGGTCCCAGGTGCAGGAGCTGGCCCGGCTGCTCAACGCGGCCCGCCGGGTGGCCCTGTTCTGCGGCGCCGGGGTGCGCGGCGCGCACGCCGAGGTGATGGCGGTCGCGCAGGCGCTGAACGCGCCGGTCGGGCACTCGCTGCGTGGCAAGGAGTGGATCCAGTACGACAACCCGTACGACGTGGGGATGAGCGGCCTGCTCGGCTACGGCGCCTGCCACGAGGCGCTGCACTCCGCCGACCTGGTGCTGCTGCTCGGCACCGACTTCCCGTACGACTCCTTCCTGCCGCAGGTGCACACCGTCCAGGTCGACCACGACGCGACCAGGCTGGGCCGCCGCACCGCGCTGGAGCTGGCCGTGCACGGGGACGTCGCGGCCACCCTGCGGGCCGTGCTGCCGCTGCTGGACGCCGAGAAGGACCGTTCCTTCCTGGACGGCATGCTGAGCAAGCACTGCCGGTCCCTGGAGGACGTGATCGGCGCCTACACCCGGGACATCGAGAAGCACCTGCCGATCCACCCCGAGTACGTCGCCTCGGTGCTGGACGACGTGGCCGCCGACGACGCGGTGTTCACCGTGGACACCGGCATGAACAACGTCTGGGCCGCCCGCTACCTCCAGCCGAACGGCCGCCGCCGGGTGATCGGCTCCTTCCTGCACGGCTCGATGGCCAACGCCCTCCCGCACGCGATCGGCGCCCAACTCGCCTGCCCGGGGCGGCAGGTGATCGCGATGGCGGGCGACGGCGGGATCGGCATGCTGCTCGGCGAGCTGCTCACGGTGGCCAAGCACCGGCTGCCGGTGAAGACGGTGGTCTTCAACAACGGCGCGCTCGGCATGATCAAGCTGGAGATGCTGGTCTCCGGCTACCCGGAGTCCGAGATCGACAACGGGGACGTGGACTACGCCGGCATCGCCCGGGCGATGGGCATCCCGGCCAAGCGGGTCGCCGAACCGGGCCGGGTGCGGGAGGTGCTGGCGGAGGCCCTGGAGCGGCCCGGTCCGGCCCTGGTGGACGTGGTCACCGACCCCAACGCACTGTCCATCCCGCCGCGGATCACCGCCGCCCAGCTGAAGGGCTTCGCGCTGGCGGCGGGGAAGACGGTGCTGTCGGGCGGCGTGGGGCGGATGGTCGACCTGGCGCGCAGCAACCTGCGCAACATCCCCCGGCCGTAGGCGCCGTGAGCGCCCCGGGCGTCGCGCGTGGCGGGTGTACTCGTGCGGGTTTGCCTATGAGGCAAATTTCTTGCCCGCGCGGCAGGCCGGGTGTCCACTGGTCACATGACCACCAGCCCCACCGGCACCCCCGACGCCGACGGCCGGCTCGACGACCAGGAGGTCGCCGGCCTCGCCGCCCGCCTCCGTGAGCACCGGCTCAGCAGCCGGCTCACCCTGGAGGTGGCCGCGGGCCGGGTCGGCCTGTCCCCAGCGTACTTGTCCCGACTGGAGACCGGCCGCCGCCAGCCCTCGCTGCCCGTCCTGCTCGGCCTCGCCCGCGCCTACGGCACCTCGGTCTCCGGCCTCCTCGGCGAGACCATGGTCGAACCCGACCCGGTGGTCCGCGGCGGCGCCATCGAGCCCGGCCGGGCCGGCGGCTGGGGCTACCGCCGGGCCGGCGCCCCCGGCCGCGCCATGCAGGCCCTGCGGGTGCACGTCCCGCCGGGCGTCCAGGACGCGGTGGTCCGGGTCCACCCCGGCGAGGAATGGCTGTACGTGCTGCGCGGAGAGCTGCGGGTGACCCTCGGCGACCGGGTCCACCACCTCGCCCCCGGCGACTCCGCCCACTACGACTCGCTCACCCCGCACTGCATCGCCGCCGAGTCCGGCTCCGGCGTCGAACTGCTCTTCATCCACACCCTGTTGCAGAGCCCCGGCGGCGAACTCTGCCTCGGCGGCGGCCCCGCCGCCACCCACTGACCTGCCGTCAGACCCCCTGGAGGAGATCCCCGTGGCCGATCCCACCACCGCCACCGTCCCGACCGCCACCCTCCCGACCGGCGCCGTCCCGACCGGCGCCGTCCCGACCGGCGCCGCCGACACCGCCACCGGCCCGAAGACCATGGACGCCGGCAAGTGGGCCAACAAGCGGGTCTACCTGCGCCTGGTCATCTACACCGCGGGCATCCACGTCTTCGCCGGCTTCATCATGCTGCTGTTCGAGCTGGGCAACCGGCACCACTAGGCGCCCCCCGTTCCCGTCCGCCTCGGCCCCCGTCCGAGGCGGACGTCCGGCGTTCCCTCACCCCGCCCCGAGCATCCCGCACAGGGCCTCCAGGGCCGCCGGGAAGGCGTGCTCCGGCGGGGTCGCGTAGCCGATCACCAGGGCGGGCCCGGCCTCCTCCGCCACCTCCGCCATCTCCGCCGTCGGGTCGGCGCGGTGCCAGCCGAGGCTGCTGAGAGCGAGGCCGGCGGCTGCCGCGCGGGCCACGAGTTCGGCCTCCGACGGTGAGCCGGGCGGGAGTTGGAGGACGGCGTGCAGGCCCGCCGCGATGCCGGTGACCCGCACGTGCGGGGCGTGCTCGGCGAGGGCCGCGACCAGCCGGTCCCGGCGGCGCCGGTAGTGCAGCCGACAGCGCCGCACGTGCCGGTCGTAAGTCCCCGAGGCGATCAGTTCGGCCAGCGTCAGCTGGTCCAGCACCGGGGACATCGTGTCGGCCAGCACCTTCAGCCGGGCGACCGGCTCCACCAGCGCGTCCGGCAGCGCCAGCCAGGCCAGCCGCAGGCCGGGGGCCAGGCTCTTGGCGGCCGTCCCCGCGTACACCACCCGCTCCGGGTCGAGCGCCTGCATGGCGCCGAGCGGCTGCCGGTCGTAGCGGAACTCCCCGTCGTAGTCGTCCTCGACCACGTACCGGTCCTGTTCGCGCGCCCACCGCACCGCGGCCGCCCGCCGGTCGGCGGAGAGCGGGGAGCCGGTGGGGTACTGGTGGGCGGGGGTGAGCAGAGCGGCCCCGCAGCGGGCGTCGAGCCGGTCGACCAGCGCGCCCTCGCCGTCCAGCGGCAGCGCGACGGTGGACAGTCCCGCCGCCCGCACCACGGCGTGCTGCGGCGGCAGCCCGTACGCCTCGACGGCCAGCGACCGGGTGCCGCGCTCCCGCAGGGCCGCGCAGAGCAGGCCGAGGCCCTGCTGGACGCCGCTGCAGATCAGCAGGTGGTCCGGGTCGGTGCGCACCCCGCGGACCCGGGCCAGGTAGTGGGTGAGGGCCTCCCGCAGTTCGATCCGGCCGAGCGGGCTGCCGTAGCCGAGCGCCTCGTGCGGCGCGGTGGCGAGGGCGCGGCGGGCGGCGGCGAGCCAGGCGGTGCGGGGGAAGAGGGAGAGGTCGGGGCGCCCGGGCATCAGGTCGTGCCGTACGGCCGGCCGCGGGCGCGGCGACCGGGCGGGCCGTACGGCGGGCGAGGGCGCGGCCCGCCGGGCGACGGTGGTGCCGGAGCCCTGCCGGGAGTTGAGCCAGCCCTCGGCGGTGAGCTGGCCGTACGCCTCGACCACGGTGTTGCGGGCGATGCCGAGGTCCTCGCCGAGGGCGCGGGAGGACGGCAGCCGGGTTCCGGGCGCGAGCCGCCCGTCCTGGACGGCCTCCCGCAGGGCGTCCTCCAGGGCGGCCCGCAGCCCGGCGCCGGCGGCGCGCCGCTCGGTGAGGTCCAGGTGCAGGTCGCCGCCGAAGGAGGTCCAGGAGCCGTTCACGGGCCCATTGTCCCGTGCCGTGCCGGCCCACCGGGCGGTGCCGGGGTCCCGGACCGCGTCCGGGTTCCTCAGCCGGGTGGTGGTCGTCGTGCTGTCCTCCTGGTCGGTTAGCGTCCGTCGCTGGACCGACGGATCCCGACGCGAGGATGTGACAGATGAGCGGGGACATTTCCCGAGCGGAGCTCCTGGCCGCGCAGTTCGAGGCGGAGCGCCCCCAACTGCGGTCGGTGGCCTACCGGATGCTCGGTTCGGTGGCCGAGGCCGAGGACGCCGTCCAGGAGGCGTGGCTGAAGCTCAGCCGCAGCGACGTGGGCGAGGTGCGCAACCTGGGGGCCTGGCTGACCACCGTGGTCGGCCGGGTCTGCCTGGACCAGCTGCGTTCCAGGGCCTCCCGCCGGGAGGACCCGCTGCCCGAGCAGGAGGAGCAGGTGCGGCTGCCGGACCCGGTGGTGACCGGGCCGGCGGTGCTGGACCCGGTGCACGAGATCCTGGTCGCCGACTCGGTGGGGATCGCGCTGATGGTGGTCCTGGAGACGCTCTCCCCGGCGGAGCGGGTGGCCTTCGTGCTGCACGACATGTTCGACGTGCCCTTCGACGGGATCGCCGAGGTGCTCGGCCGCACCCCGGCCTCGACCCGCCAGCTGGCCTCCCGGGCCCGCCGCAGGGTCCAGGGCGCCACCCCGGCCGCCGACTCGGACGACGACCGCAAGCGCGCGGTGGTGGAGGCCTTCCTGAGCGCCTCCCGGGGCGGCGACTTCGACGCCCTGCTGGCCGTGCTCGACCCGGAGGTGCTGGCCCGCTCCGACGGAGGGACGCTGGTGCCGAGCGTGCTGCGCCGGGGCGCGGCGGACGTCGCGGGGCAGGCGATCACCTTCGCCCGCTTCGCCGCCGAGGCGCGCCTGGTGCTGGTCAACGGCTCGCCCGGGGTGGTGTCCTTCGCCGACGGCCGGGTGCTGTCGGTCATGTCGTTCACCATCCACGAGGACCGGATCACCGGTCTGGACATCCTCACCGACCCGACCCGGCTGGCCGCCCTCGGCCTCACCGCGTAGGCGGGGACGCGGGCGGGCCGCCGGTGGTCAGCCCAGGCCGCCGGCGGCCCGGAGGTTCTGCCCGGTGATCCAGCGGGCGTCCGGCCCGGCCAGGAAGGCGACCACGTCGGCGATGTCCTCGGGCTGTCCGAGCCGGCGCAGCGGGGTCAGGCCGGCGACCCGTTCGAGCGCCTCGGGCGGGTTGGTGCCGCGCAGCAGGTCGGTGTCGGTGGCGCCGGGGGAGACGGTGTTGACGGTGATGCCGCGTGGGCCGAGTTCGGCCGCGGCGACGGCGGTGAGCTGCTCGACGGCGCCCTTGCTGGCGGCGTACGCGCCGATGCCGGGGACGGCACGGGCGGTGTTCACGCTGGAGATGTTGACGATCCGTCCGCCGTCGCGCATCCGGCGGGCCGCGTAGCGGACGGTGGCGAGCACGGCGCGGGTGTTGACGCTCAGCACGGCGTCGAAGGCCGCGTCGTCGAGGTCCGCGAGCGGAGTGGGCGTGAAGGACTTCGCGGCGTTGTTGACCAGGATGTCCAGCCCGCCGAGGCGCTCCTCCGCCGCGGCCATCAGCTGCTCGGCGGCGCCCGACTCGCCGAGGTCGGCCCGTACCGCCCAGGCGCGTCCGCCGGCCGCCGCCACCGCGCCGACCACCGCTTCGGCGGCCGCCCGGTCGTTGGCGTAGCCGAGGACGACGTCCGCGCCCTCGCGCGCCAGTCGTTCGACGATCGCCCGTCCGATGCCCCGCGAGCCGCCCGTGACGACCGCCGCCTTGCCCTCTACCACCTTGAGCACCTGTCCTCCCGCCGTGAAGTCGCCTGCCTGTCGGGGCCATCGTCACCGAGGCGGCCGGTCGGCGCGCGCGAATTCCGTTCGGACCGGGGCTCAGAGCGACAGGTACACCGCGCTGCCGACGCCGGCCAGGAAGCAGTACACCGCGAACGGCGTCAGGCTGCGGGTCTCGAAGTACCTGGTGAGGAAGCGCACCGAGACGTAGCCGGCCACGAAGGCCGCGAGGCTGCCGGCCGCGACCGGGCCGAGGACGCCGGAGTTCTCCGGCTTGAACAGCTCGGGCACCTTCAGCACCGAGGCGGCCAGGATGACCGGGGTGGCGAGCAGGAAGGAGAACCGGGCGGCGTCCTCGTGGTGCAGTCCGCGCAGGATGCCGGCGCTCATGGTGACGCCGGAGCGGCTGATGCCCGGGAACAGCGCGAGGATCTGGGCGGCGCCGATCCAGGCGCCCCTGCCGTAGCCGAGCCTGGTCAGCCGGACGTCGGAGGCGACCGCCGGGTCCAGGCCCGGCTCGTCGACGGGGGCGGCGTGCCCGGCCCGGCGCCGGCCGGAGCCGCCGCGCTTGAGCCGCTCGGCGCCGAGCAGCACCAGCCCGTTGAGGGCGAGGAACACGGCGGCGGGGACGGGCTTGCCGAGGGCGTGCCGCAGTGCCTTCTCCAGGACCAGGCCGGCCACGCCGACCGGGATGGTGGAGATGATGAGCAGCCAGGCGAGCTTCTCGTCCCGGGTCTGCACCCGGCGGTGCCGGATCGAGCCGAACAGACCGCTGACCACCCGGACCCAGTCCCGCCAGAAGAACACCACCAGCGCGAGCGCGGTCGCCAGGTGCAGGGCGACCAGCGCGGCGAGGTAGGAGGAGCCGTCGGCGGTCATGTCGAGGTCCTGCTGGATCTTCCCGCCGATCACGGCCGGGAGCAGGATGCTGTGGCCCAGGCTGGAGACCGGGAAGAGTTCCGTCACACCCTGCAGCAGGCCGACGCCTATCGCTTCCGGGTAGGTCAGGGTGGACATCGCGCACCTTCGCTCGGAGGTCTGCGGCCCCCCGATTCCGGGGGCCTCCGCGAAGCTACTACCGGCATGTAGACGCCCGGCAGCCCCGCCGCCAGAAGTTCATCGAGCGTATTTCCGGGTGTCACCGGCCACCGGCGGCCCGGACCAGCAGCCCGGTCACGGCGCCCGGCAGCCCTGACGAGGGCACGGTGGCGGACGGTACGGCCCGGTGCACGGCATCACCGAGGAGCACGCCGGCGGTCACCGCCACCGGGGCGCCCGCCAGCGGCAGGGCGACGGCCAGGACGGCGGGCAGCAGGAGGGACGGTCGGCGCGGGGGGCGGGGACGGTCCATCGGGAGCCTCCTTCGAGGGCGGGGGTCGACGGACGCCCACGATGCCGCCTCCCGCAGCGTCAGGTTCAAGTCCTTTCCGGGCGCGCCCGGTTCAGACCTCCATCCGCCGCCACCCCGAGCCGTCGGCCGGCACCGGCGCGGTCGCGAAGTCGTAGCGCAGCAGCTCCGGCCCGAGCGCCAGCAGGGAGACCGAGGACGACCCCCAGATCCGCCCGTCGCCGAAGTCCCGGCGCTGGATCAGCGCGGCGTCCCCGTCCAGCGCCAGCCCGTCGCCGGTGACGATCGGCAGCCAGTCGCCCCAGGCCGGTTCCGTCGGCCCCCCGGCGGCCGGTTCGGGGCGGGGCACGGCGGCGAAGCGGGCCCGGAAGTGGTCGGCGCGGGCGGCCATCAGCGCCCGGACCCGCTCGGAGGCGGTGCGGTTGGCGGCCATCCCCTCCAGGCCGTCGTTGAGCACCACGCTGAGCCCGGTGGGCAGTTCGTGCTCGGTCAGCAGTCCGCCGCCCCAGCTGGTCACCCGGGCGCCGTCGGGGCGGACCTGGACGAGGTGGAAGGGGTCGTACGGAGACAGGTCCAGGTGTCCGATCCCGCCCTCGCGCACGGCGGTGAGCGGCAGTCCGCCGCGGCTGAGCCGGGTGTCGGCGGGGGCGAGCGGGCCGAAGCCGTTGAGCAGACAGGCGGCGGTGCGCCGCTCCGGGTCCACGGCCAGCCAGGTGCCGCCGGCCGCGAGGTCCAGTCCGCCGAGCAGTTCGGGCCGCTGCGGCCAGTGGTGGTCCGGCGGCAGCCAGGCGCGCCCGAGGTACTCGTCCCGGACGGACAGCAGCAGCACCGGTACCGCCGAGCCCGGTTCGATGCTGACGAAGGCCGTGCACACGGTCCCGTTCCCCCTGACGCCGTCCTGCCGGGAATCCCTACCGGGAATCCCTGCCGAGGCTCGCTGCCGAAGTCCCCTGTCGAAAATCCTCGTCAGTGATCCTCGCACGCCCGTTCGCACACCGGAAGTGGCCCAAGGAGCCGGGCGGTGAATGCACCAGGACCGCGGGCCAGTGGGCTCCTAGGCTGGTCACCGTGACCACGAACAGCACTTCGAACGAGACCGTGCCCGCCCCCGAGCAGCGCCTGCGGATGCCGGAGCTCGCCCCCGACTTCTACCAGGCCATGATCGCCGTGGACCGGGCCTCCCGGCAGGGCCTGGACCCGGTCCTCGCCGAGCTGGTCAAGGTGCACGCCTCGATGATCAACGGCTGCGCCTTCTGCATCGACATGCACGCCACCGACGCCCGCAAGAACGGCGAGCAGGACCACCGCCTGGTCTCCCTGCCGGCCTGGCGCGAGACGCCCTGGTTCACCGCCCGCGAGCGCGCCGCCCTGGCCCTCACCGAGTCGGTCACCCTGCTGACCCGGGGCCACGTGCCGGACGCCGTGTACGACGAGGCCGCCGCCCAGTTCGAGCCGGCCGAGCTGGCCCAGCTGATCGCGCTGATCGCCACCATCAACACCTGGAACCGGATCGGCGTGTCCACCCGCATGAGCCCGGCGGCGAAGTGAACGCGGCCGCGATGACCTCCCAGCGGGACAAGGCCCGGCTGCTCGCGGAGCTGCACCGCCCGGGCGAGCCGGTGGTGCTGGCCAACGTCTGGGACGCGGCGAGCGCCCGGCTGGTGGCCGGCGCCGGGGCACGGGCGGTGGCGACGGCCAGCGCCAGTGTGTCCTGGTCGCTCGGCAGCCCGGACGGCGGCGGCGCCGACCGCGAGCAGGTGCTGGCCCGGACCGCCGAGGTGGTCCGCTCGGTCGATCTGCCGGTCACCGCCGACCTGGAGAGCGGCTACGCGGACACCCCGGCCGGGGTCGGCGAGACGGTCACCGCGCTGCTCGCCACCGGCGCGGTCGGGGTGAACCTGGAGGACGCGGAGTACACCCCGCAGGAGGCCGCCGAGCGGATCGCGGCCGCCCGGGCGGCCGCCGACGCGGCAGGCGTCCCGCTGTTCGTCAACGGCCGCACCGACGTCTTCCTGCACGGCCTCGGCGAGCCCGGGGGCCGGCTCGACGAGGCGGTCCGCCGGCTGCGGGCGTACGTCGAGGCGGGCGCGGACGGCGTGTTCGTCCCCGGTGTCGCCGACGCGGAGACCATCGCCGCCCTGGTCGCGGCCGTCCCGGCCCCGCTGAACGTGCTGGCCGCCCCCGGCTCCCCGTCGGTCGCCGAGCTGGCCGAACTCGGGGTGGCCCGGATCAGCCTGGGCCCGGGCCTGGCCAAGGTGGCCTACGCGGCGGTCCGCCGCGCTGCCGAGGAGGTGTACGCGAGCGGCACGTACACCTCCCTGGACGGCGGACTGACCTACCCGGAGCTCAACGGCCTCTTCGAGGGCTGAGCGGCACCGGGTAAGGCGGGCGGCTGACCGGACGGGGGTCGGTCAGGCGCCCGCCGCACGGCTGTGCGGGCGACGGCCGATCAGGGGTTGATCTGCCCGCTGAGCCCCGGGTGGTGGATCTGGTTGGTGCCGACGGCCTCCACCTCGTCGGCGACGTGGCCGACCACCGGGAGCTTGCCCGCGGACTTCAGCGCGAGGTCGGCGGGGGAGAGCTCCAGCCCGTCGGTGAGGCCGCCGGTGGCGTCCGGCGAGCTGGCGATCTGGCCGGCGGCGGAGGCCGCCGGGGCGGCGAGGGCGAGGCCCGCCATGGTGAGGGCGGCCAGGGTGGCGAGTTTCTTCATGCCCTGCCGAACGACCGGGCCGCCCTCAGGTAACCCCGCGGCGCGAAGTGTCACCCCCGGGCCGTCACCCCCGGGCCGTCACCCCCGGCCGTCACCCTCGAATGGTCACCCGCAGGGTCCGCACGCTGTTGCTCACGAATGAGCCGATCGGCTCCGGCCGTTCCCCCTCCGCCAGGGCCAGCCCCGGGAACCGCCCGAACAGGTGCCGCAGCGCCGTCTCCGCCTCCAGCCGGGCCAGCCCCGAGCCGAGGCAGAAGTGCGGGCCGTGGCCGAGCGACAGGTGCCGGGCGGGCTGCCGGGTGAGGTCGAAGCGGTCGGCGTCCGGGTAGTGCCCGCCGTCGCGTCCGGCCGCCGCGTACGAGGCGAGCAGCGCCTCACCGCGCCGGATCACCGTGTCGCCGACCTCGATGTCCTCGATCGCGTAGCGCAGCGGGAACTGGCCCACCGGCGAGTCGTAGCGCAGGGTCTCCTCCACCACCGCCGACCACGGCTGCGCGCCGTCCAGCACCAGCCGCAGCTGGTCGGGGTGGGCGAGCAGGGCGCGGACCGCGTTGGTGATCAGGTTGAGGGTGGTCTCGTGCCCGGCGACCAGCATCAGCAGCAGGGTGCCGACGAGTTCGGCCTCGCTGAGTGCGTCCCCGGCCTCGCGGACGGCGATCAGGTCGGTGGTCAGGTCGTCGCCGGGCTCGGCCCGTTTGGCCGCCACCACGGAGGCCAGCAGCGCGTTCAGGTCCCGCTGGGCGGCGAGGGCCGCCTCCGGGGTGGCGGAGCTGGAGACCAGGGTGTCGGACAGCGCGTGCAGCCGGTCCTGCTGCTCCTCGCCCAGGCCGAGCAGTTCGCCGATCACCTGCATCGGCAGCGGGTACGCGAAGTGCTCGCGCAGGTCGAACGGCCCCTCCAGCTCCGCCACCGCGTCCAGCAGGGCGAGCGCCCGGGCCTCGATCGCGGGGGCCAGCGCGGATATCCGGCGCGGGGTGAAGGCCTGGCTGACCAGACCGCGCAGCCGCTTGTGGTCCTCCCCGTCCGCGGTGATCATGCCGGGCACGGCGACGAAGTTGAGCAGCGGCCAGCCGTACGGCAGCCGGCCCTCCCGGAAGGTGGTCCACAGCGCCGGGTTCTTGCCGACCCGGGGGTCGGCCAGCAGCGACTGAAGGGTGTCGTGGTGGGTCACCGCCCAGACCACCACCCCACCAGGGAGTTCCACCAGGACGGCCGGTCCGGCTGCGCGGAGCCGGGCGTTCTCTCCGTGCTGGTCGCGTCCGAAGGGGTCGAGCCGGACGGGCTCGGGGCGGGAGCCGCGGGGGTCGTCGACGGTGTCCATGCGGGTGCGGGCCTTTCGGGCGTTGGCGGGCGGGGCGGGGTGAAGGCGCTGTACAGCACCGGCAGGGCGACCAGGGCCCGCGACCAGGGGGACGGGCGCCAGGCCAACTCTCCCGAAGGCACGGCCAGCTGGAGGTCCGGCAGGCGGTGCAGCAGGGTCTCGATCGCGGTCTCGACGATGATCCGGGCCGGGTGCTGGGCCGGGCAGACGTGCCGGCCCGCGCCCCAGGCCAGGTGGGCCCGGTTGCCGCCGAGCGAGCCCTGCGCGGCGGAGGAGGCGCCCTGGGCGGCCGGGTCGGCGTTGGCCGCGGCCAGGCCGAGCACCAGCATGTCGCCGGCGCTGATGTACTGGCCGCCGAGCACGGTGTCGCCGGTGGCCCAGCGGCCGGGGAAGTTCTGCGTCGGCGGGTCTCGCCAGAGCACCTCCTCCAGCGCGTCGGAGACGGTGAGCCGCCCGCCGGTCAGGGTGGCCCGGAAGCGCCGGTCGGTGAGCAGCAGCCGCAGGGTGTTGCCGATCCAGTTGATGCAGGTCTCGTTGCCCGCGATCATCAGCACCACCAGGTGGTGCACCGCCTCCTCGTCGGTCAGCGCGGCGGGGTGGGCGAGCAGCCAGGAGGTGAGGTCGGCGCCGGGGGCGGTGCGGCGGTGCCGGACCAGTTCGGCCAGGGTCCCCTGGAACTCCCCGGCGGCGCGCACCGATTCGGGCCCGCTGTCGACGAAGTGGCTGATCAGCTCGATCATCCGCGGCCCGCTGCCGGTGGGCAGGCCGACCAGCTGGGTGGAGACCAGCAGCGGCAGCGCGCGGGCGTACTGGCCGATCAGGTCGGCGGTGCCGTCCGGGCCCCAGCTGTCGATCAGGCCGTTGGCGGCGGCCTCGGTGGTCTCGCGCAGCTGCCGGTGGTCGATCTGGGCCAGGGTGTCCGAGACGGCGGCGCGCAGCCGCTGGTGCTCGGCGCCGTCGAGGTTGAGCAGGGTGGGCCGCCAGGCGGTCATCGGCTGCAGCCGCGAGTCGGGGGCCAGCCGGCCCTCGGCGGGGACCCGCCAGTGCCGGGAGTCCTTGGAGAACAGTGCCTCGTTGCGGGTGAGTTCGAGCAGTTCGCCGTAGCCGAGGACCAGCCACGCCTCCACCCCGGGCTCCAGCTCGATCGGCGCCACCGGGCCGTACCGCTCGCGCAGCCGGGCGTACAGGCCGTGCGGGTCGTCGGCGACGGCCTGCCCGTACAGCGGGGTCAGCGGGCCGCCCGCGGGGAGCCCGCCGCCGTAGGGGGCCGGGCCGCCGCTGTACGCGGCGCCGTGCGCGACCGGGCAGCCGCCGGCCGCCCGCGGGGGCTCGGGCGCGGTCACGGCTGCAGCTCCAGGAGCGAGCTGCGGTGCAGGTGGTCGACGAAGTCGATCAGCAGGTCGTAGGACTGGCGCCGGTCGCGGGCGTCGCAGTAGAGGATCGGCACCTCCGGCAGCACGTCCAGCGCCGACCGCAGCTCCTCCTCCGGGTAACTCGGCGTGTCCGGGAAGGTGTTGACCGCCACCGCGAAGGGGATGCGCTGCTCCTCCAGCCGGCCGAGCACGTCGAAGCTCTCGTCCGGGCGGCGCAGGTCGACCATCGCGATGGCGCCGAGCGCGCCGCGCGACAGGTCGTCCCACAGTGGCCAGAACCGCTGCTGCCCGGGCGTGCCGAACAGGTACAGCGCGAGGCGGGAGTTGAGCGTGATCCGGCCGAAGTCCAGGGCGACCGTGGTGGTGGTCTTGTCGCCGCGGCCGGTGAGGTCGTCCACGCCGCTGCTGGCGGCGGTCATGGTCTCCTCGGTGCGCAGCGGGGTGATCTCGCTGAGCGAGCCGACCAGGGTGGTCTTGCCGACCCCGAACGGGCCGGTGACCAGGATCTTCACCGCGCCCTGCACCGAGGACGGCAGGTACTGCGGTCCGGACGGCCGGGAGGCGGGGGCTTCAGCGGAGTTGGCGGAGGCCAACGAGTACCTCTTCCAGGAGGGTTGTGGGCAGGCGTTCGGCCTGCGGGACGGGAGGGAGCACCTGCACGGCGCCGAGGTCCCAGAGGTCGCCGACCAGCACCTTGACGACGCCGAGCGGCAGCCCCAGGTGGGCCGCCACCTCGGCGACGGACAACAGGCTGTGGCAGAGCCCGAGGATGCGCCGGTGCTCCCGGTTGAGCAGGACGTGCTCGGGCAGCGCCGGGGGCTCGGGCAGCCCTAATGGTCCGGGCAGGGCGCTGACCAGGCTCTCGATGGCCAGGTCGGTGCGGGTGGGGCGGCTGCGGCCGCCGGTGATCACGTAGGGCCGGACCGGCCCGTTCACCGGTGGCCCCCCGCCGCGTGGTCGACGCGCGGCGGGCTGGTGAGGTGAGTGCCGATCCGCTCGACCAGGACCTGCATCTGGTACGCGACCAGCCCGGCGTCGACCGCCTCGCTGGTCACCACGGCCAGGTGGGCGCCCGCCCCGGCGGCGACGATGAACAGGTAGCCGCCGCCGTACTCGATGATGATCTGGCGGGTGGCACTGCCCGGGCCGCCGAAGCCGGCCGCCACGCCGCGGGCCAGCGACTGCAGTCCGGAGCAGGCGGCGGCGAGCCGTTCGGCGTCCTCGCGGGCGATGTCGGCGCTGCGGCCGATCTCCAGGCCGTCGTTGGAGACGACGACGGCGTGCTGGACCTGCGGGACGGCGATGATGTCGGCGAGCAGCCAGCCGAGATCGGGGGTGGTGGTCATGGAACTCTCCGGAGCGCTGGGGAAGTCGGGGTAAGCCGGGGGAACTCGGGGAAGACGGGAGATCTCGGGGGAAGCGGGGCGGCGGGCGGTCAGTGCGGGCCGGGGGGCCGGCCCTGGGTACGGGCGGCCGAGCGGCCGTTGGCGGTCCCGGCCTGGAACATCGTCATGAAGGTCTGGGCGTCCCGGGCCGAGCGGTGCGGCGGCTCGGGCGGCGGCGGGGGAGCGGCGTGCTGGGCGGGGCGGTTCCCGCGATCGCGCCGGTGGCTCCGGCGGGGCAGCGGCGGCGGGGCGTCGCCGGTCGCGGCCGGTCGGCCGGCGGGCGGGGGTTCCACCAGCGGGTGACCGGCGTCGGGGTGGCCGGCGCCCGGGTGGGCGGCACCGGGGTGGGCGGTGCCGGCGGTCGGCTGCGGGCCGGGGGTGAAGGCCGGGCCGGGGCGGAACGCCGGGCCGGGGGTGAACGCCGGGTCGTCCCCGTCCAGCCCGAGGCCGAGTCCGGGGACGGTGGGCGGCAGCGGCTCGGTGAGCAGGGCGTTCGGCAGCAGCACGACCACGCGCACACCGCCGTACGGCGAGGGCGCCGAGCTGAGGGTGACCCGGAAGCCGTAGCTCTCGGCCAGCCGGCCGACCGCGGCCAGTCCCAACTGCGGCACCTCGCCGAGCCGGGAGACCTCCAGGCTGCTCCCCCCGGCGAGCGCGGCGGCCGCCTTGGCGACGGCCTGTTCGGGCATGCCGACCCCGCCGTCGTCGATCTCGATGACGGCGCCGTTGTGCACCGGCATCAGGGTGACGAACACCTGGGTGCTGGGCGGGGAGTAGCGGGTGGCGTTGTCCAGCAGTTCGGCGACGGCGTGGATCAGCGCCTCGGCGGCAGCGCCGACCACCGCGGTCTCGATCCGGCTGCGGACGACCACCCGCTGGAAGGGCAGGATGCGCGACTGGGCGCCGCGCACCACGTCCTCCAGCGAGACCGGTTCCGGCCAGTGCCGACCGGCCCGGGCGCCGCACAGCACGGCCAGGGTCTGGGCCAGCCGGGCCTGTTGCGCGGCGGCGTGGTCGGCCTTGAGCAGGCCCTCCAGCAGCGCAGGGTCGTCGTGGGTGCGCTCCATCTCGTCGAGCAGGGCCTGCTGGTCGTGGGCCATGACGAGGATCCGTCGGGCCACGCTGAGGAAGGCCCGCTGGGTGGAGGCGGTGAGCTCCTGCTCCTGCTGGACGGCGGCCAGGTCGGCGCCCCGCCGGGACAGCTCGGAGGTCAGCTGCTCCTGGAGGCTGGCGAGTTCACCCTCCAGCCGGTCGGCCCGGCCGCGTTGGGTGACGGACACGGCGCGGTACCGCGCGGCGGCCACGAGGGCGAGGACGGCGAGCACGCCGGTAGCCGTTGCGTACCACTGAGTCATCGTCACGCGGCGAATTCTAGGGCGATGATCCTACGAAGGTGTGAACGGATCTCGCCATGTGACCGGATCTCGTCAATATCGAGTCAATACGCCGTCGTTTCGGCGTTGTTCGGGCGCGATCGCGCAGCCCTGACACCGTGTCCGTTCGTTCGTCCAGGGCCTTCCGCCCCCGCGGGTGTGACGGGTGATGGCTGATTCGCGTCCCGGGATGTGTGGGGTTGGTGTGCACGCCGTTGTTGAACGAACGACATTCCGTGCAGGTGAACAATTCGGCCCCGGGCTACGGAAGGGACGGCATCCGGTGCAGGAGCAGCAGCGCCACGTCGTCCGGCCGGGACCGGCGCTCGGTCACGTTCAGGGTCAGCAGGTCCGCCAGCCGCTCCAGCGCCGGCATCGGGTCGACCCGCCCCGGACCGGTCTGCCGGGCCCACAGCTCCAGACCGCCGAGCATCCGCTGCACCGACTCGTCGTAGTCCTCCTCACGGTCCTCGACCAGCCCGTCGGTGTACGCCAGCAGCGTCTCCCCGCCCGCCAGCCGGCCGGTGGCCAGCGGGTACGACTGCGCCGGGTCGACCCCCAGCGGCGGGCCGCCCGGCAGCTCCAGCTCGACGGCCGTGGCGTCGGCGGCGATCCGCACCGGCGCCGGGTGCCCGGCCCGGGCCGCGGTCAGACTGCCGTCCGCCGGGTCCAGGGTCAGGTAGAGGCAGGTCGCGAACAGCTCGGTGTCCAGTTCGGCCAGCAGTCGACTGGTCCGGGCCAGCGTGGCGGCCGGGTCGTGCCCGTCCGTCGCGTACGCCCGCAGCCCGCTGCGCAGCTGGCCCATCACGGCGGTCGCCTCGGCGTTGTGGCCCTGCACGTCGCCGATCACCAGCCCGACCCGGCCGTCCGGCAGCTTCAGCAGGTCGTACCAGTCGCCGCCGACCTGCATGCCCTCGGTGCTCGGCAGGTAGCGGGCCGCGCTGGCGATCCCCGGCAGCCGCGGCAGGGTGCGCGGCAGCATCGCCCGCTGCAGCTCACCGGCCCGGTGGTGGTGGGTGTCGTACAGCCGGGCCCGTTCCAGGGACTGCGCGAGGATGCCGGCGAAGGCCGAGTACAGGGTGCGGTCCTCACGGCTGAAGACGCGCTCGGCGGCGAAGGTGATCAGGCAGGAGCCGACCTGCCGGCCCGAGGCGACCAGCGGCAGCACCGCCCAGGCGGCCGGGTCGTCCGCCTTCGTCGGCCTGCCGCCGGGCTCGCTGAACAGCGGGGCCGAGCGGGCCGGCGAGTGCTGCATCACCCCCTCGGACAGGTCCGCCAGCCGGGTCAGCTCGGCGCGGCGCGGGCCGCCGTACACGGTGTGCGAGACCGGCAGCAGCCGGCCCTCGTCCACCAGGTCCAGGACGATGCTCGCGGCGCCGAAGGCCGGTCGGGCGACATCGGTGACGGCGGCGGTGACGTCCCGTACGGTCACCGCGCGGGACAGCGCCCGGGTGAGCGACAGCAGCAGCGCCGTCCGGGCCCCGGCCGGGTCGTGCCGCGGCCCGGCCGGCCGCTCCCCGCGGTGGTCCACGTCGGCGAGCAGGCCGGCGATCCGCACCGGACGGCCGTGCACGTCCAGCATCACCTCACCGGACTCCTCGACCCGCGCCACCTCCCCGCTCCGGCGCAGCACCCGGTAGCCGATCCGGTAGCGCCCGCCGCTCGCCAGCGCCTCCGCCAGGGCGGCCTGCACGTCCGGCAGGTCCTCGGGGTGGACGATCCGCTCCAGCTCCGGCGCGGCCCCGTCCGCGGACACCGGCCGTCCGGCGACCGCGAAGGCGGCGGCGTCCCAGTAGCTCTCGCCGGTGACCAGGTCGCGTGCGAAGGCGCCGTGCCCGGCGGCCCGCACCGCGAGCGACAGCAGCGGGTGCGCCGACGCCGGATCCGGGCCCGCCTCCGGCGGCTCCCGCCGGGCGTCCACGTCGTCCGACACGTGGTCGAGCAGGTGGTGCAGCCGGTGGGCGCAGGCCCCGGCGATCGTCTCCAGCACGTCCAGGTCCCGCGGTGGCACGGTCCCCCGGTGCGCCAGCGCCAGCGCCAGCACCCCGATCGCCCGCTCGTCCACCATCAGCGGCAGGGTCACCACCGCGACCATCCCGGTCCCCATCCCGGCGTTCCGGTTCGGGTAGTCGACGCTGGTGTGCTCCGGGCCCAGCAGGTACGGCCGCCGCAGCCGCAGCGCCATCGCGGCCGGCAGCTCACCGGCCGGATCGACCAGCCCGTACCGCTCGTGCGCCCAGTCCGGCAGCCCGTGCGAGGCCGTCAGCCGCAGCATCCCCGCCGAATCCAGCAGGTACAGCGCCGAACCCTCCCCGGTGATCCACCCGGGCCCCTCCGCGAGCACGGTCCCCAACAACTCGGCGGCACTGGTGCAAGCCAGCAACAAGCGCACACAGCGCATCGCGCTACGACCGCTCGTCCGGCTCTGCTCCTCAGGGATGGGCACCAAATCTTCATACCCCATTCCCACCCCCGACGGCCGCCCCCTCCCCACCCCCTCACGCCTGCGCGGTCAGCCGCCCCGGCCGGACACCTCAGCCCGAAAGGGCCGCTTTGCCACCCACTCCCCCGCCACCGCACACCCGCCCCCACACCCCACCCCTCACGGCTGCGCCGTCAGCCAGGCGCGCCCAGTGGACAGGACCGGCTTCCCCGGCCGCCGCGCCCATCCGCGCCGGAAACCGAACTCACCGCCGTCCCACCCCGCTGCTGCGGCGTCAGCCGAGGGTTCGCCAGCCAGGCGAGGCGCGAGAAGTCGAAGGAGTCGACTTCTCGCGCTCGTCGGCCAGCAGGTGTCGTCCGGCGAGGGAGGCTGTCCTCGTTGCGTCAGCCCGCCGGGCCCGCCGGGCGCGTGATGTGCGGGCGGTCGATGAGGTCGGTCGTTCCCGAGCTCACCCGAAAGCGCGAGCCATCCGCGCGGAGGGTCGTTTCCGCTGACTCCCGCGTCCACCGCTGCGGCGTCGGATGGTTGGTGCGTCGGGCAGTGAGAAGCAGAGTGTCGGCCGGGCCACACCGTCGCTCGCCGGTGCGTGTCTTCCACGCGAGGCCGCTTCTGCACCTGCGGCGTCAGCGGGTGCTGGGCCGCACGGGAGGAGCGCTGAAAGTCGGCGAGGCCGACTTTTCGCCTGTTCGTCCGCTGCTGCGTGCCTTCGGCGTGGGGGAGGTTCTGCCGACTCCGGTGGTTCGCGCTGCGGCGTCAGCCGGCAGGTGAGGCGTGGGAAGTCGATGGGGCCGACTTCTCACGCGCTTGTGCGTCGGTGTGTCTTTCGTGCGGGAGGTCGCTTCTGCTGCCGCGGCGTTGGCGGGTGGTTGGTCGCGCGGGGGGGAGTGCTGGAAGTCGGCCCGGGTTTCGGGTGGTGCGGGCGGGGGCGGCTCACTGCTCCTCTGACTTCGGCCATGAGTGGAGGCCCGTGGTGAGGGTGGTGATGAGGCGGTTGTGGGTGGTGGTGAGGTCTTCGGTGAGTTGGAAGGCGCCGGTGATGGAGAGGGCGGCGAAGCCGTGGGCCAGGGAGCGGACGGTGCGGGCGGCGTGGATCACTTCGGGGCCGTCGAGGCCGTAGCCGCGGAGGACGGCGATGATGACGCCGACGAGGCGGGTGGCCGCCTTGGTGAGGTCCTCGTCGGGTTGGGGGGCCTGGGGGAGAGCGGCGTAGCGGTGCGGGTGTGCGGTGGCGTAGGCCTGGTAGGCGCGCAGGAGGGCGGTGACGGCGTCGTCCCCGCTGCGGCCGACCGCGGCTTCCGCGAGCCGGTCGGCGAGTTCCTCGGTGACCCGGACGGCGATGAGCCGTCGGAGTTCGGTGAGGCCGCCGCTGACGTGCTTGTACAGCGAGGGGGTGGCGACTCCGGCGCGGGCGGCGACGGAGGCGAGGGTGAGGGCTTCGGTGCCCTGGCCGTCGATGAGGGCGAGGGCGTGGTCGACGACCTGGTCGGGGGTCAGTCCTACGCGGGGCATGGTTCTGGTTCTCCAGCAGGCGGGTTCAGGCGAGTTCGGCGAGGAAGGGCAGCAGCGCGTCGGCGACGGCCTGCGGGTTGTCGGCCATCGGGTAGTGCCCGGACCCCTCGATCATGATCTTCCGCGCGCCGAGCTTCTCGGCCTGGAGGTCGGCGACTGCCTCGGGCCGGGGGAAGTCGGGGTCCTTGCTGCCCATCAGCACGAGGGCGGGGCAGCGGACGGCGGCGCTCCAGCCGATCGGGGCGGAGTCGCCGTTGACGTGGCCGCGGGTGGCGGTCCTGCGGCCGGGGGTGTGCAGGGCGGCGACCAGTCCGTCCACATAGGTGTCGAGGTCAGCGGGCCGGGGGCCGGGGAAGGCCATCTTGCGGAGGTAGTAGCCCCAGACCGCGGGCCACCGGACCATCGCGGCGCCCATGACGGCCATGACGCCCTTCATGAGGGCGTTCGCCCGCTGCTCGACGAAGGCGTCGATGAGCGCGATCCCGGCGACCCGCTGGGGCGCGTCCCCGGCGAGCTTGACGACCGTCGCCCCGGTGTAGGACTGCCCGACCAGGACGGCCCGCTCGATGCCGAGGTGGTCGAGCAGGGCGAGGACGTCGGTGGCGACGGCAGAGGGGCTGTAGTCGTCCCAGACGATCGAGGACTCGCCGAAGCCCCGCAGGTCCATGGTGATGACCCGGCGCCCGGCGACCGTGAGCAGCGGGTGCAGGTGCCGGTAGGCGCGGCGGGAGTCGAGCATCCCGGGGAGCAGGACGACGGGGGTGCCGGCGCCCTGCCGGGTGTCGTCGTACGCGAGGCGGCCGCCGGGGACGTCGAGGTACTGGGTGCTCGGGGTGATGGTGCCGTTCATGGTGGGCCTCCACGGGCTCGCTCGCTGCTGCCGATAGCCATAAAGCTACGGCTAATAGCCTTAGCCGTCAATAGCCCTCGCGGTGGTCCGCGACCCGGGGAGCGGGCGCCGCTCAGACCCCCTCGACCTTGAACGGGTCGTGCTCGCTCAGCAGCTTCTCCAGCCGGGCCTGGTCGACCCGGGCGACGGTGTCCGAGGACTCCTGCCGGTCCCGGATGACCTTGGCCAGCGTGAACGAGGACGTGACGGTGTAGAGGAGGCCGATCCCGAGGAAGGCCCGGGTCCAGCCGCCGACGGGCAGGTAGGCGATCCCGGCGGCGAGGGCCGTGCCGGAGATGGCGAAGGAGAGGACGGCCTGGACGTGGTACGCGGCCGTGGTGCGTGACTGCATCGGTGCGTTCATAGCGCCAGGATGCGGCGGGGCGGCCGGGGTGCACATGAGTAGGAGTACTCAGATGGGCCGGGCGGCTGAGGGGTCGTTCGTTGACGTCCGATCACCTGTGTCCCGGCCGTCGCGGACGGATGGCTTGGAATCAGGGCCTCCTAGGATTAACGTTTGATAACGCAGCGCGGTCGTCAACGCCGTACCCAGACGGCACCGTGCGCCGTCGCCTAATCCCGCCGGCCGGCCTACGGGCAGGTCAGGGAGCCGGGGAACCACGTTCCTGGGGTGAATCGGCGGGGCTCCGGCCCGGCCGTAGGAGACCTTCCTGCTCCGAACCCGTCAGCTAACCCGGTAGGCGCGAAGGAAGGAAAGGAGCGCGCCTCCGTGGCGTCGACGCACACCCCGGCACACCCGGCCGGTCCCGCAGCTGGCACCCAGCTCCTCGACCACCCCGGCCCGAACGGCTCCGAGGCGCGCGACTCCGCGGCCCGCGGCTCCGACCATGCCGGCGCTGCAGGCACCGCCGGTCACGGCGACCCCTTCGCCCCGGAGGCCGAGTCCAGCCGCCACCGGCTGCCGCGTCAGACCCGTAGTGCCTCCCCGCTGCTCGGCGTCACCGCCGTCGCCGCCACCCTGGGCGCCACCGGCTTCGCCGCCGCGACCCCGGCCGCCGCGCCCGCCGTCGAGGCGCCGGACGAGACCCCGGTCGCCCTGGCCGCCGACCCGGGCCTCGCACTCGCCGCCCGCATCCAGCAGCAGGCCGACAGCCAGCGCACCGCCGCCGAGGAGAGCGCTCGGCTGCAGGCCGCCCAGGAGGCCGAGGCCAAGGCCGCGGCCAAGGAGGCCGAGGCCAAGGAGGCCGAGGCCAAGCGCGCCGCCGAGGAGGCCGAGCGGGCCAAGGCCGCCGCCCTCACCCTGCCGGTCAAGGACTACAACCTCTCCGCCCACTACGGCCAGAGCGCCCGTTACTGGGCCCACCTGCACACCGGCCTGGACTTCGCCGCCGACACCGGCACCGCGGTCTACGCGGTCGGCCAGGGCACCATCACCTCGGCCGGCTGGTCCGGCGCGTACGGCTACCGGATCGTCGAGACCCTGCCCGACGGCACCGAGATCTGGTACTGCCACCTGTCCTCGATCATCAAGGGCTCGGGCGAGGTCACCTCCGGCCAGCAGATCGGCAAGGTCGGCGCGACCGGCAACGTCACCGGCCCGCACCTGCACCTGGAGGTCCGCCCGGGCGGCGGCGCCCCGGTCGACCCGGAGCCCTGGCTCCAGCAGCACGGCCTCAACCCGTAACGGGCCGGAAAACTCGTAACGGGCCCGGCAAAGTCGTAACGGGTTCGAAAAAGGCGTAGCGGGCCCGGAGAGCCCGTAACCGGACCGGAAACCCGTAACGGGCTCGAAAGGGAGGGGCCCCGGGCCGCGAACGCCCGGGGCCCCTCCCGCACCTCACTCCGGCGGCAGCTGCGCCAGGTACGCGTCGATCTCCTCCGCCCCCGGCTCCGGGGCGAGCTCCGGGAACTCCTCCACCAGCAGCCGCGGCAGCCCGGGCACCGTCCACTCGCCGATCAGGTCGAGTGCCACCTCGGCGGCCGCCGCCTCGAACTCCTCGAAGTCCCCGGCCAGTTCCTCCGGCATCGGCCGCCCCAGCGCGGTCAGCTCGGCCAGGTTGCGGTAGCTGCGCCGCATCAGGCCCTGCTCCAGCAGCCGCCGCGCCCCGTCGGTGGCCATGCCGACCGACAGCACCCGGCCCGGTCCCCAGCCCTGCTCGTCCGGCTCGTCCAGCCAGCCGGTCGGTACCAGCGCCTCGTACCCGGCCAGCCGCTGCTCCTCGTCGAGGCCGGCGAAGCCGGTCAGCCACTCCCGGACGGCCGCGGGGTCCGTCACGTCCACCCCGTGCGCGTGCAGCAGCACCGCGTACAGCCGGGGCCAGGTCACCAGGTCGGCGCGGCGCAGCAGCCCGGCCGCGACCTCACCCTGCCACTCGGCCTCGGCGTGCAGCCGCTCCTGCCGCTTGGCGTTGAGCCGTTTCGCCGCCCGCTGGTGGTCGACCAGCAGCCGTACGGCGTCGCCGTACGCGAGCGGGTCGTCCTCCGGCGCGGGTTGGACGTAGAGGTGGAGGCGTTCGTACAGCAGGTGCTCCACAGCGTCGGAGGTCAGTTCGGGCCAGCCGTCGTGCATCCTGCTCTCGCCCAGCTCCAGCAGCGCCAGCACCGTGCGCAGCGGTGCCTCGGCCACCGGCGCGCGGTCGTGCCCGGCTGCCGCCGCCCAGGTGAGCAGGTCGGCGGCCCTGGTGCGCGGGGCGAGCCGCAGGTCTTCGTCGTTCATATTCCGAACGGTAGCCGCCGGACGGGGGTAGGGTCGGCAGCCATGGTCCCCGTACGCCTCACCGGCCCCCGGCTCGCCGTCCGCGAGTACCACCACACCCCGGCGGAAGTGGACGCGTTGCACGCGCTGTACGGCGACCCGGAGGTGACCCGCTACCTCCCCTTCGAGCCGCGCGACCGCGAGACCTGCGCCGACCAGATCGAGCTCTACCTGGAGGAAGCGATGGCCGAGGAGCGGGACACCTACCGGCTCGCGGTCGTCCGGCGCGAGGACGCCGAGGACCCGGAGGACGCGCTGCCGATCGCGCACGCCAGCCTCACCCTCGGCAAGTACCGCTCGGCGTACCTCGGTTACGTGCTGAGCCGCCCGGTGTGGGGCCGCGGCTACGCGGGCGAGATCGCCGGGCTGCTCTGCGAACTCTCCTTCGGCCCGCTGGGGCTGCACCGGCTGGTCGCCCGGGTCGACGTGGACAACGCGGCCTCGGCCAAGGTGCTCACCAAACTCGGCTTCCAGCTGGAGGGGCGGGCCCGGCACGACCTGTACAAGGGCGGCGTCTGGTCCGACTCGTACCAGTACTCGCTGCTCGCCGACGAGTGGACCGGTCCGCCCGTTCCGCCGCCGGGGGGTTAACCCCACCCCTCGTCCGCCGGTCCGCCGGATGCCGTCCGGGCGGCGTTCCGGCCAGACTGGAGTCCGTCAGCACGGAAGAGACCGCGACAGGACAACGAGGGGCCGGGGGCCGGGAGATGAGCAACAGCACGCTGGGGCAGGAGTGGGACGGCCCGGACGGTTACGGCGACGGGACCCGCCCGGCCCGGGCCCGCCGCACCGAGCAGCCGCCGGGCTTCTGGCGGGCTCCGTTCTCCGGGCAGTACTACCGCGAGGTCGGCTACGCGCTCACCGGCCTGCCGGTGGCGATCGTCGGCTTCACCGTTGCGGTCACCCTGTTCTCGCTCGGCGTGGGCACCTTCGTCACCGTCCTCGGCCTGCCGGTGCTGGCCGGCCTCACCAGCGCCGCCCGGGGCCTCGGCCGGGCGGAGCGGGCCCGGGTGCGCGGGATGCTCGCCCTCGACGTGCCAGGCCCGGCGCCGGTGCGCCAGGTGCGCCCGGGCAACTGGGGCGCGATCACCGCCCGGCTGGCCGACGGGGCGGGCTGGAAGGCCGCGCTGTACCAGCTGGTGATGTTCCCCTGGGCGGTGTTCAGCTTCGTGATGACCCTGACGTTCCTGGTGCTCGGCTGGGCGATGGCGCTCTACCCGCTCTACCAGTGGGTCTTCCCGCACTACACCTCCTGGCCGGGCTACCAGCTGTTCGACTACACCGACAGCCACCACGTCCGGCACGCCTACTACGTCCAGGGCACCTGGCAGATCGTCGCGACCTCGGTGGTCGGGGTGCTGCTGGTCTTCCTCACCGCGCGGCTGGTCCACGGCCTGACCAGCGTCAACCGGGCCGCCGCCCGCGGGCTGCTCGGCCGCTGAGCTCCAGCCGCTCCATCCCGCCCTGGTCCGCCCCGCCCTTACCGGCCCAGCCCTGACCGGTCCCGTCCGGTCCGGTCCCGCCCCGCCCGCTTCCGGCTGCGCTTCGGACGCGGGCGGGGCGGTCCCGTGTTCGGATGGCCGGGTGATCACCGACGCGGCCCAGGAGTCCGCCCCGGAGCAGGGCGTCCTGGTCACCTCCCGCCCACTGGACGAGTACTGCGCCCTCTTCGGCCTCACCCGCGCCCGGCTCGCCGCCCTGATCCAGGCCTCCAGCGCCTACCGCGGGGTGTACTTCGCCATGATCGACGGCTACGCCGTGGAACCCGACTACGTCGAACGCCACGAAGTCCGGATGGTCGTGGACCGCGCCGACGACCGGCTGCTCGGCTTCTACGCGCTGATCCACGAACCGGCCGAACTGGACCTGATGTTCGTCGCCGACGAGGCCCAGGGGCTGGGCATCGGGCGGGCGCTGATCACCGACATGCTCGACCGCGCCCGGGCCGCCGGCATCACGGCCGTCGAGGTCGTCTCCCACCCGCCCGCCGAGGGCTTCTACCTCCAGGTCGGCGCCGAGCTAACCGGCACCCGCCCGCCGCAGCCCAAGACCCCCTGGGAGCAGCCCGAACTGCGCTTCGCCGTCTAGGAGTTCGGTTCCCCCGGGGCCTGCGCAGAGCTCGCAGGCCCGTCGCTCCCCGCGGCGACCGCCTGCTGCACAGGGACGGCGACCGTCGGCTGCGCCGGAACGGAAGCCGTCACCGGCAGCCGGGACAGGATCTTCTCCGCCAGCCAGCTGCGGTCCGACCCGTACGGAATGCCCTGCGGGTCGACCAACTGCGCCGCCACCGCGTCCCGCAGCCGCTGCGCCTCGGCGCCGGACAGCCGGGAGAGCAGGCCGCGGGCGGCCAGCAACGCGTGGTACTGCTCGAAGCCCGAGCACGGGTGCTCGATCGCGTCCAGCAGGCTCGTCAGGTCCGCCAGCGACGGGTCGCCCTGCATCAGCGCGAGCGCCTGGATCCGGCGGCCGTCGGTGCCGTCCGCGAAGAGGGCCCGCACCTGGTCGGCGGTCAGCGCAGAGCGCTTCGCGGTCGAGCGGACCTCCGCCACCACGCCCTCCGGCCCGGCCGGGGAACCCGAGGCGGGCGGCAACTGCGCGGCGGGCGCGGCGGACCGGCCGGCACTGCCGCCGAGCAGGCCGAGCTGCTGCATCGCACGCACCCGCAGGTCGTCGGCGCCCACCTTGTCGCCCCGCCGGTCGCGGTCCTGCCCGGCCAGGAAGAGGTCCAGCGCCTCGTCGGTCTCGGTCAGCACCCTCGGCAGCGCCAGCCTGGTCACCAGCCAGCCGGCCAGGAAACCGAGGACCAGGAAGTGCAGCACCAGTGCGGCCGCGAACGGCGCCGCGGCGTCCCCGCCGCCGAGTACGGGCGCCAGTGACGCACCGAGCTTGTGCAGCCGCTCGCCGAGCGAGCCGAGCTGGGTGAGCCCGACGCCCAGCAGCACCTTGGTCAGCCAGTCGGAGACCTGCTCCAGATTGGTGTTCGGCGCGTACGAGCCCTGCGGCTCACCGGAACCGCTCTTGACCCGGGGTACCCCGAACAGGAAGCCCAGTGCGCCGCCCAGCACCGTCGAGGCCCCGGCCACCACCAGGCCGCCGCCGAGCGCCTGCCAGGTCCGTGCCCGGCCGAGCGCGAACAGCAGCAGGCCGAGCAGGCCCGTACCGCCCAGCACCCCGGCCGCGGTCCACTGCGCCGCCCGCAGCGCCGACGTGCCGACCCGTCGCCGTGTCACCGCCATCGCCCACCCCATGTGTCCGCGCCACTGCGCCCCGTCGTCCGTGGGGCCGCGCCGACTCTAGCGCCGCGGCCCCACCACGGGAACGCGTCGGGGGGTGCCACGGCTACGACCGGAACCGACCGCGGAAACGCAGACGGCCCGCGGGCTGCTCCTCGGCGCCGGCCCGTGCACTGGCCTGGCGCCCGAGGCACCGGGGATGTACCGGTGAGCCCGCGGGCCGGGTGACTGCTGTGGATTTCGCCTGCCGGAGGCCTGGGGCCTCACCCTGCGCAGGCAGGGGCGGCTCTAGCGAGCAGCCACCTCACGCATCCTGATGGAACTCAATTCAGGATCACCTCCTTTCAGTGTGCCGCCACTGTAGGCAGGCTCCTGTCGGAAGGGCAACGGATTATTCGCGGGCGGCGGTCAGGCGCTCTTCACCGTCTCCTGGAACTTGGTGTAGTCGATCACGCTGCTGGCCGGCGGGGCCTGGACGGTCACCGGCTTGTCGAAGTCGGTGAAGTTGATCTGGCCCTGGTCCTTGCCGGTGGTCTTCTCCAGTCGCACCGGGTAGAACTTGCCCTCGGTGGCGATGTGCAGGGTCGACTCCTCGCCCTGGTCGTCCTTCTCCTTGAGACTGAAGGTCTTGATCCCGTTGACGGTGCCGGCGCTGCCCTTGCTGGGCGTGCTCGACCCCTCGTCCAACATCTGGTTGCTCGCGTCGGCGAGCTTGCAGAAGTCGGTCATGTCCTTCATCTTGGGGTCGTTCTGGAAGCCGGTCAGGTAGCGGTTCTCGAGCTTGGCGAGCACCGCGGGATTCGACCCGCCGAAGGTCTTCCAGAACTGCGTGTCCGGCTTCATGAAGTACGCCGTGCCGTCGCTGATCATCTCGAAGGAGCCCATGCCGGGGAGCGCCATGGTGCCCCGGCACTGGCCCTTGCTGTCCATCACCATGTCGATGGTCATGACGCCGTCGTCGGACGTCATCTTGCCGGAGATCCTGAGCGAGGTGGCCGAGGCCAGGGCGTCCTTGGCCTTCTTCTCGATCTCCTGCGCGCTCAGCTTGTCGGTGTCGAGCTGCGCGGCGGTCGGAGTCGCGGCAGCGGCGGCGCCGGTCGCCGGTGCGGCGGCCTTGTCCGAGGCCTTGTTGTCACCGCAGGCGGCCGTACCGGCCCCCAGGAGGAGGCAGATCGCGGCGGTACTGGCCAGGCGCTTCGACAGCATCGAGGTGGTTCCTTATCCAGGGCACGGTCCCGCCGTCCCCCACTTGGATGAATTTTTTCCTCAGTATGGGGGAGCCGTACGGCGGGAGATCTTGGAATCCGCCCCCGTTACCGCTTCGTGGCGGGACCGTGCTCTGCCCGTCCCCGGGAACGCGAAAGGGCCCGGAGGAAGAATCCTCCGGGCCCTTTCGGCTACTGAGTAGCGGGGACAGGATTTGAACCTGCGACCTCTGGGTTATGAGCCCAGCGAGCTACCGAGCTGCTCCACCCCGCGTCGGTGAACACAACAATACGGGGAAGTCGCCGAGATGGGAAATCGGTTCTCCGGGCCGGCCGGACGCGGCCGTCCGAGCGGCCCGGACGCTACCCCCTCGCCGACCGCCGTCCGCGCCGCCAGGCGTGCCGGGCGGCCCGGGACCTGGCCCAGAGCGCGAAGCAGACCAGGGCCACGAAGCAGGGCACCATCAGCACCCCGTACACCACCAGGAACCCGTCCGTCCCCAGGTCCGCGGCGGCGTTCCAGGTCCCGTGCAGCACCATCGCGGTCAGCAGCCCGACCGGCGCGGCCAGCCGGGCCAGCCAGCGCCGCCCGGTGGTCAGGGTGACGGCCAGGCCGATGCCGGTGAGCGCCGTGAACAGGGGGTGGGCGAAGGGGGAGAGCAGGGCGCGCAGCACGAAGGTCTGCACGGTGCTGTCGAAGTCGCGCAGGCTGGGCGGGTCGCCCAGGCCGATGCTGTCCAGCCGGTTGCGCTGGTCGGTGGTGAAGGCCCGGCCCAGGTAGAGGGCGTTCTCGGTGAAGGCGAAGCCGCAGGCCGTCATCCCGCCGAGGACCACCCCGGCGGCCAGGGTGCGCGGCCGGGAGCGGCGGTGCGGCGTGCCGGGGGAGGGCGGCGCGGGGCACAGGTACGGCAGCGGCCGCAGGTACGGGCGCAGCCGCAGCCGCCCCCGGGCGTGCGGCCCGGTCGGAGGGCGCCGGGGCGGGTGGGTGCGCCGGGGCGCGGGCGCCCGGTGCAGCAGCGGCGCGCAGGGGCGCCCGGAGCGGCGGCCGTGGCAGCGCAGCCGCTGGCCGAGCGGCAGGAGCAGCACGAGGAGGGCGGTGGCCTTGGCGCTCTCCTCGATCACCGGGGTGGCGATCCCGGCGCCGAGCAGTCCGCCGAACGCACCCCGGTGGGCGGTCAGATAGTCGGCGGTCCAGTTGTTGGCGAGGATCGCGACGGTGGTGGCGGCGCAGGCGCCCCAGCCGAGGCAGAACACGGTGTGCCGCAGCGGCACCCGGGCGGTCAGGTTGAGCCAGGCCAGGCCGCCCAGCACGAAGGGCAGCGGCACCAGCGCCAGGCCCAGGCCCACCAGCAGCCCGACGGTGCCGGTCTGCCGCTGGACCAGGTGCAGGACCAGCACGCCGCAGCCGACCAGGACCAGCACGGCGGTCGTGGTGACCGAGGAGAGCGCCATCGAGCGGCCGCGGCCCGGGGGAGCCCCGGGCGGTCCGTCCCGAGTGGGTGCCGAGGTGGCCGTCGGCGGCGGTGACGCGCCGCCGGGCCCGGGCAGCAACCGGTGGGCCCGGCGCCCGCGGGGCCCCGGGATGGTCCGGGTGTCACCGGTGCGCGGGCCCGTCCCCGGTGCGTCGGCGGCGGTGCGGACGGTCGCCCGCCCCAGCCAGACGCCCGGGCCGCCGCCGGACGGGCTGCCCATGCGGCACAGGGTAGGCCACGGCGGCGGCCCGTCGGGAGGATTCGGGACGAACGGTTCGTCCGGGGCCCGACCGGCCGGTCAGCCCGCCGGGGCCCGTTCGAACGGCTGCCGGTGGGTCAGCGGCGGCGGAACAGCAGGTCGTGCACCACGTGGCCCTTGGCGATCCCGGCCCGCTCGAACTTGGTGACCGGCCGCCAGTCCGGCCTGGGCGCGTAGCCGGGGACGCTGCCGTCCGGGTGGTCCGCAGGCTCCAGCCAGCCGGTCCCGTCACCCTCGGGGTGCAGGTTCTCCAGCTCCGGGGAGGCGGACAACACCTCCAGCATCTGCTCCGCGTACGGCTCCCAGTCGGTCGCGCAGTGCACCAGCGCGCCCGGGGCGAGCCGGGGCAGCACCAGGTCGAGGAAGGACGCCTGGACCAGCCGGCGCTTGTGGTGCTTGGGCTTCGGCCACGGATCGGCGAAGTAGACCCGCAGGCCCGCCAGCGAGGCGTCCGGCAGCATGTCGCGCAGCAGGATGACGGCGTCACCGGCGGCCAGCCGGACGTTCTGCGAACCGTCCCGCTCCAGCATGCCGAGCAGGTTGCCGTGGCCGGGGGTGTGCACGTCCGCGGCGAGGATGCCCATCGACGGGTCGGCGGCGGCCATCGCGGCGGTGGTCTCGCCCATGCCGAAGCCGATCTCCAGGGTGACCGGCAGGCCGCCGAACAGCTCCGCGAGGTCGAGCGGGGTGCCGTCGATCGGCACGCCGTACCTCTCCCAGCTCCGGTCCAGGGCGCTCGCCTGGGCGTTGGTCATCCGGCCCCGGCGCGGCTGGAAACTGCGGATGCGCCGCTCCCGGTGCTGTTCCTCGGTGGCCTTGTGCGGGTACATCGGCGCGGGGTAGGCGGCCGGCGCCGCGGACAGCCGGGCGGACGGAGATTGCTGGGGGATCGGGGCGGTGGCAGTCACAATCACCCGAGTCTACGGGGCTCCCGGGGCTGTTCCGCAGGGCCTGTGACCGGTCTCATCCGCTCCCGTCCGGTCCCGTCCCCTCCCGTTCCCTCCTGTCCCCTCCCGTGCGGTCTCATCCGCCGGCCTCGAGGGCGGCCAGGGCCCGGCGGGCCACCTCGCGGCCGATCGGCAGCGAGGCCGTCGCGGCGGGGGAGGGGGCGTTCAGCACGTGCACCGCGCGGCGCGGGGAGTGCCGGTCCTCCGGGTCGAAGCCCGCGAAGGCGAAGTCGTCCAGCAGCGAGCCGTCCCGGGCCACCGCCTGCGCCCGCACCCCGGCGGGGGCCGGTACCAGGTCCGCGGCGGTCACGGCGGGCAGCAGCCGTCGGACGGCCGTGGTGAACGCCCGCTTGGACAGCGAGCGGTGCAGCTCGCCCACCTCGTAACGCCAGTGCCGCCGGAGGATCCGCCAGGTGCCGGGGAAGGCCAGGGTCCCGGCCAGATCGCGCGGGCGGACGGTGTGCCAGGCATACCCCTCGCGGGCCAGGGCGGGCACCGCGTTCGGGCCGACGTGGACGTCCCCGTGGATGCCCCGGGTCAGGTGCACCCCGAGGAACGGGAAGGCCGGGTCGGGCACCGGGTAGACCAGGCCGCGCACCAAGGCGCGGCGTTGCTCGACCAGTTCGTAGTACTCGCCGCGGAACGGCACGATCCGCACGCCAGGGTCGTCCCCGGCCAGCCGGGCGATCCGGTCGCTGTGCAGGCCCGCGCAGTTCACCAGCACCCGGCAGCGCAGTTCCCCGGCGGCCGTGCCGACCGTGACCCGGTCCCGGCGGCGGACGAGCGTCCGCACCTCGGTGCCGGGCCGCAGTTCGGCACCCGCCTCCCGGGCCAGCCGGGCGTACGTCGTCGCGACGGCCGGGAAGTCGCAGATGCCGGTCGTGCCCACGTGCAGCCCGGCCCGCCCCGCGACCTCCGGTTCGTACCGGGCGATCCCGGCCCGGTCCAGCTCGGTGACCGGGATCCCGTTCGCCCGCCCCCGCTCGGCCAGCACCGCCAGCCGGGGCAGTTCGGCGTCGTCGGTCGCCACGATCAGCTTGCCGGTGACCTCGTGCGGGATGCCGTGCTCGCGGCAGAACCCGACCAGCTCGGCGGCGCCCGCGACGGCGAACCGGGCCTTGTACGAGCCGGGGCGGTAGTACACGCCGCTGTGGATCACCCCGCTGTTGCGCCCGGTCTGGTGCGCGGCGAAGCCGTTCTCCTTCTCCAGCACCGCGATCCGCAGGCCGGTGCGCGCCCTGGTCAGGGCGTAGGCCGTGGCCAGCCCGACGATCCCGCCGCCGACCACCACGACATCGAACTCGTCCGCCACCCTGTGCTCCTCGTCCGCCGCCCCGCGCCTGTGCGGGCCCGGCGCGGTCCGGCGCCGGGCCTGTTGCGCCGATGCTGCCACGGGTCGGGGGCGCCCGGGTCGGTTTCCCGGTTGCTGCCCGGGCCGCGGTGCCGTTGCAGTGGCGGAGGTCGGCTGCCGGTGGCGTCGTGACGGGTGGTGCGCGGCGGGCGGCGGGGGCCGCGGCTGTTCGCTGCGCACCGGTCGGCCCGTCAAGGCTCCGCTGCGCGGCTGCGCGACCCTCCGCCCTTTCGCCGTTCTCCGTTCGCCGGGGCCAGGGCCGGGGCCGGGGAGCTGTTCGTCGTGGTCCGGCAGGTGGCATGCCGAGGTGGGCGGCAGTGTCCTGTCGCCCACCTCGGGTGCGGGGCGGAGCCTCCCCCTGGTGGCTCCGCCCCGGCGTTCCGGCCGGTCCCCCCGGACCGGCCGCCCGCGGTGGCGTCGGGTCCCCCCGACTCCGCGCCACCGCGCCCCCCTCGTACGGCCGTGACGGTGGCGCGCCGAGTCCCCCGACTCCGCGCGCCACCCCCCCGCCCGGCCGCGTCGCGTCGCGGCGCGCCCGGTCCCCCGACCCGGTGCACCGGCTGCGGTCAGGCCTCCCAGGGCCACCCGGTGTCGGACCCCGCCTCCAGGAGGGGGATCAGCCGGAAGGCCGCGTCGCTCAGGCCGCCGAAGGTGTGCCGGTTGGCACCGCCGCTGGGGCCGTGGCCCAGGGTGTAGCCGGCCAGGTTCCAGGTGTAGACGGGCACGTGGGCCGGGACGGCGGCGAGCGGGTCGCTGCCCCGGTAGCCGGAGCCGGTCTGTTCGTCGGTGACGATCACCACCCGGTCGTGGCCGCGGTAGTGGGTGCGGACGGCTTCGGCGGTGTTGGTGCCGCCGAGGCTGGAGAACCGTTCCAGCACCCGCAGCACCGCCTCCCCCCGGCCGACCTCGATCACCCGGCTGCCGGTGCCGAACTCGACCAGGTCCGCCTCGGCCGCCCGGACCTTCAACGCGGTGCCGAAGATCGCCGCCGAGTCCGCCCGGTTGAGCTGGGTCTGCTCGCTGGGCCGGTCGAACATCGAGCCGGAGCGGTCGACCAGGATCAGCGTCCGGCCGGGCAGTCCGGGCACGTTGGCGAGCGAGTGGCCGAGCGCCGTCTCCAGCGCGTGGCCCCACCGCAGCGAGGGCGCGTGCCGGTAGGCGGCCAGGTAGCGGAACGGGAACTGGCGCGAGCGCCGTACCTCGCCCCGGTCGGAGATCCGCCGGGCCACCTCGGCCGCGACCTCGTCCGACACCCCGGCCCGGTCGAAGTTGCGCAGGTTCCGGACCAGCGCCATCGGGCCCATCGAGGGGATGACCGCCTCCCAGGCCGCCGCGTCCAGCGGCCCCTGCAGCCAGCCCGCCAGCGCCTCCCAGGTCAGCCCGGCGGCGGCCAGTCGCTCCGCGCCGTCCTCGGCGGTGACGGCCGCCCGGCGCTGCTCGACCGGCAGGGCGAGCAGCTCGCGGTTGGCGGTCAGCGTCCGGTCGGCGGCGGGCGGGACGGCCTCCTCCGGCCGGTGCCGGCGGTCCAGCGCGTACCCGAACAGCGGGCCCTGCCAGGGCTTGCCCGGGTCCGGCGTCGGGTGGGTCAACTCCAGGACGTCGCCGAAGCGGTAACCCTTGCCCGCGGTGTCGTACTTGAGCAGCGAACGGGCGTCGTACAGCCGCCGCACCGCGTCCGCGACACCGCGCTTGAGCGGCTTGGGCAGCGCCCGGCCGTAGCGCGAGGTCCAGTACGCGAGCAGCTCGCCGGGCTCGTCGGCGCGGCGCAGCACGGCGTCGACGGCCTGCCGGGAGTACCCGTGGGCACCGGCGTCCAGCCGGGCGCGGGTGAACTCGGCGGCGCCGACCAGCGCGGCGGTGCGCATCTGCGCCCCGAACCGCAGCCAGCGCAGCAGCCCGAGGGTCCACTCCGGCTCGGCGACGGCGAGTTCGCGCACCAGCGCGGTGTAGCGGTCGTCGCGGTCGCCGCCGCGCTCGTAGAAGGTGTCCTGGCCGACCATGTTGGAGATCGACAGGAGGAAGAGTTCGGACTTGCGGTCCCGGACGTGACCGGTGCCGCCCTCGTGGGTGCGGCCGCGCTGCCCGGTCGTGGTCACCGGCGACTTGGGACTCGACTTGGCCTTGCGAATGTTGAACCTGGACATGCTGCAGCCCCCCTCGGCGTGCTCGGTCGTCAACGGGAGGGAGGCATGCCGCGCCAAAGGGTGCCCGAGATCGTGCCGGTCGTCGTCCGACGACCGGCCTCGGCGGAGGTATGTGCCTTGTGCTCTGTCCGATTGAGCTAGCGGCCGCGCTCGCGCACGGCACGCCCGGGACTCGAACCCGGAACCGCAAGATCCGAAGTAACCCCCGCCTGCGCACCGGGCACTCCGAGGCGCAACTGCCTCCCGAGATCAAAGGTGGCGGCGGTGTTTCGCGGACTTGAACCGCTACGCCGGAAGACCGGCGTCTACCAGAAGTAACCGCTGCCGTCGCACCGGGAGGTGCGGAATCCTATTCACGTTTAGGTGTCCAGAGTTCAAGGACGGCTGAGGTGACATAGCTGCTCTACCGACTGAGCTACACCGGCACGGAAGTACCGGCGGCGGGACTCGAACCCGCGACACGCCCATTAAGAGTGGAAGTAACCTCTGCCTGCGCACCTGGACGAGAGAGACCTTAGTCAGGCCCCTCCCGCCGGTGCACCTCATTTATCGCCGGGAATTCCCTCGGGGGCCCTTCCGCCGGCTCCGGCGGCTCACGCCGGGGCGACGATCACCGCCCGCGCCCGCTCGGTCAACTCCCGTACCCGGCGTTCACCCTGGAAGGGTTCCAGCCGCCGCAGCATCTCCACCACGTACTCCCGGCTGCGCTGCGAGGAGATCCGGCCGGCCACCTCGACGGCGCGTTCGCCGGCGGCGACCGCGGCGTCCAGGTTGCCCGCCTCGGCCTCGGCCATCGCCGAGACCACCAGCCGCAGGCCGTGCGAGCGGACGAAGCCCTCGGTGGGCTTGGCCAGCGCCTCGCGGGTGAACTGCCGGACCTTGGAGGGCACGCCCAGGTCGCGGAAGCACTCGGCGGCGTCGGCGGCCAGCCGGTCGTAGGCGTAGAAGTCGATCCACGCCGGGTCGGGATCCCCGGCGCGTGCTCGTTCGAGTGCGCTCTCCGCCGCACCGAGCGCCGTCGCGCACGCCGCGGCGTTGCGGGCCTTGGCCTGGGCGCGTGCCTCCACCAGGTGGAAGAAGCTCATCGTCCGTGCGGTGGCCAGGCTCCGGTTGCGCTCCAGCGCGGCCTGGGCGAGGTCGACGGCCTCCTCCGCGAAGCCCCGGTAGCCGGCCTGAAGGCTCATCGAGGCGAGCACGTACCCGCCGAGCGGCACGTCGGCGGCGGCCCGGGCGAGCCGCAGGGCCTGGATGTAGTAGCGCTGGGCGGCCTCGTGCTGTCCGGTGTCGAAGGCCATCCACCCGGCCAGCCTGGTCAGTTCGGCGGTCGCGCCGAACAGCGCCCGGCCGACCGCGTCGCTGTACGAGGCCAGCAACAGTGGCGCCGCCTCCACCCGCAGGCACTCCGGCACCATCGACGAACGCCAGTCTCCGCCGCCGTACTTGGAGTCCCAGCGGCGGGCCTCCTGGGCGGCCTCGCGGAGCTTGACGGCGTCCGAGTGGCCGACCCGGTACGAGGAGTTCTCGCTGGGGGAGCGCGGCACCTCACGGGCCACCGAGCCGTCCGCCGGGTTGATCAGCCAGCGGGAGACGGGCGTCGCGTACGCGGCGACCGAGAAGGTCCCGGCCAGGCTGTCGCTCCAGCGTCCGCCGCCGGGCCCCCGCCGCAGGTCGAGGTCGACCCGGAACAGGTCGGTGGCGGAGCGCACGGCGTCGGCGACGTCGCGCGGGAAGGCCAGGCCGAGTTCGGGCGCCGGGTCGGTGTCGCCCAGGCCGATCTCCTCCAGCGGGACGGGCCGGCCGAGCTTGCCGCCGATCGCGGTGGCGATCAGGTGCGGGACGGGCCCCTGCGGCACCATGCCCTTGCTGACCCAGCGGGCCACCGAGGTCTTGTCGTAGCGCAGCGTCAATCCGCGCTGCGCGCCTAGGTCGTTGACCCGACGGGCCAGGCCGGCGTTGCTGATCTGGGCGAGGGTCAGGAGCGTGCCGAGCCGTTCGTTCGGTCCTCGTGGGCTGACGGTCATGGTGGCGGCGGCACCTCCTGCGGCCTTGTGCGCGGGGCCCGGGCGGCACCGGGCCGTAGCTGCTGTACCTAGAGTAGTCGGACGCGTTCCGACGGTTAAGAGGCCGCATTCCGGATGGCGGGATCGCGCACCCGGCGCTGCCGCGCCGGGCCGTCGCGACGGTTGGTCCGGACCTCTCGGCGCGGTCCGGCCGCGCCGCGCGCCGGAGCGTCGTGCTCCGGTCCCGTGTTCACGTGCGCCCGGCCGTGCCCCCTGGCCCGACCGGCTGCGCGGCGATTCGCTGGTGGTCGTGGGTCGGCCCGCCGTCGAGGACCCGGCGGGCCGGGGGATGCCGCCGCCTCAATCCCCGCGGGCGGCGGTCAAGTCCGGGAGGGCATGCGGATGCCCTCCCGGGCGGGGCGACGCCTTTCGGCCATCTAGCGATGCCCATGTCAAGGGCGCCGTCCGGGCGGTCCGGGCCAGGGAGGGGGAGGCCCGGCCCGCCCGAATCCGTCCCCGCGGGAACCCCGCCCGGCGGCCGCCGCAGCCGCGGCGAAACAGAACCGGAACCGACAACACCGGTCACGGCAGCGCCCGGTGGTGGCACGATGTCTCCTGACGGCGCGCCGGAACGAGGGCACGCCCGGACGCGCGTGCGGGCCGCCCCGGCACCCCACCCGGCCGCCCGCCCGGCGCCGGACGCGCCGCGCGAGTGCAGGTCCTCGTCCGGTGGAGGCGCGATGCGGTGGCTGACGGGCTGGAGCACGGGCACGCCCCGGGCGGGAACACCGGCGCACGAAGCCCTCGCCACGGTCACGCCGATCGCCGCGCGCCCCCTGTGGACCGGCCCCAACCCGCTCTGGGCGGTGGGCGACTGGCGACCCGAGGAGATCCGCCTGGTCACCCTCCGGCCCGGCGCCCCCGCCGTCGTCAGCACCGGACCGACCGTCCCCGACCCGGTCGAGGACACCCCCGCCACCACCCGGCTCGCCGTCCTCGGCCACTGCGGAGCCACCGACGCCGAACTCGCCGCAGGCCTCGCCGCCGCCCGCGGCGGCGCCGTCCGCCACCTGACCGCCTGGCCCGGCAGCTACACCGTCGTCCTGCGCACCGGCACCCGCTCCACCCTGCTGCTCACCGACCTCGCCGGCGCCCAACCCGTCTTCCACACCCCCTGGGCCGGCGGCACCGCGTACGCCACCGCCGCCCTCCCGCTCGCCGACCTGGTCGGCGCCGCCCTCGACACCGGCCACCTCGCCGCCCGGCTCGCCTGCCCCGAGTCCCCGGAGGCGCTCGGCACCGGCACCCCCTACCTGGGCGTCCAACGGGTGCCGCCCGGCCACGTGCTGGCCATCCGCGGCGGACGTCCGTACGTCGACGCCTACGACGAGCCGCCCGGCGCCGAACAGCCGCGCGACGAGGCGCCCGCGATCCGCGAACTCACCAGGGCCCTGCTGGAGTCCGTCCGCTCCCGGGTCCGCACCACCGCGGCGGCCCCCGGCCCCGCCGGGCGCGCCCGGCTCGGCGTCGACCTCTCGTACGGCACCGCCTCCGCCACCGTCGCCCTGCTCGCCGCCGCCGTACCACTGCCGCCGGTGCCCACGGCCGCCGCCTCCGCGCCGCTCGCCGTCGGCCTCAGGAGCGCCGGCCCCAGGAGCGATGCCGGCACCAGGAGTACCGCCGGTGCCAGGCGCGGTGCGGTCAAGGGCTCCTGGGTCCGGGAAAGCGCCCACGAGCCGTCCGCGCCCGAGCAGTTGGCCGCCGTCACGCTCGGCGAGACCGAACCGCCCACCACCCTCGCCCTCGCCCCCGACACCCCGCGGCTGCGGCACACCGTGCTCGACCCCGGCCCCGACACCCTCCCGTACGCCGTCCTGCGCACCGACCCGCAGTCCGGCCCGCTCACCGACGAGCCCGGCCCCGAACTCGTGGCCGCCGCCCGCGCCGAGGCCCGCTTCGACGCCGGCGGCACCGACCACCTCACCGGCTACGGCGCCCGCCAGGTCCTGGACGGCCACCCGGCCCGGCTCGCCGACCTCCTCCGGGCCGGGCGGCCCCGCGAACTCCTGCCCCCGGTCGCCGCCCTGGCCGGCGCCGACCGGGCCGTCGCGGGCGTCCTGGCCGGCGCGCTGCGCACCCCGCTCACCGTGGTCCGGGCCGCCCACCGGCTCTCCCGGGTCCGCTACGCCGAGGCGCTGGACGAGGCGGCCGCCAAGCTGACCGCCCGCCACGTCCCGGACGGCGCGGGTACGGCGGGCGACCGCTCGGCCGTCGACCTCGCCTGGTGCGTCCCCGGCCCGGCCGCCCGCTGGCTCTCCGACGAGGCGCTCTCCGCGGTGGCCCTCCGGCTACGGCTGGCGGCGCGCAAACCGGCGCCAGAGGAACACCCCGGCGCGCACCGCGCCCGCCACGCCCTCCACCGGCAGGCACGCTCCTACCGCACGCTCGTACACGCCGCCGAACGGCCCGGCCAGCGCCTGCACGCACCCTTCCTCGACAACCAGGTGGTCCGCGCCGCCCGGCTGCTCCCGGACGACATCCGCCTCCAACCCGGCGCCCGGCACGCCCTCCTGCACGCCGTCCTCACCGGCGCCGGGCGCACCGACCTGCCCCCCGACTGGGGCCGCGGCCCCCGACCCGACCGCACCGCTCCCACCCGGGCCGGCCTGCGCCTCGCCGCCGACGGCCTCGCCGAACTCTTCGACGCCCCCCTCCTCGCCGAAGCCGGCCTCATCGACCTCCCCGCCGTCCGCGCCGGCCTGGCCCACTGCGCCGACCCCGCCACCCCGCTCTCCCCGGCCGCCCTCGCAGGCCTCGCCGACCTCGTCTCCACCGAACTCTGGCTCCGCCGCCTCCGCGCCCGCCGCCACGGCGCCTGCTGGACCGGCCTCCCCCGCCCCCGCCCCCCGGCCCTCACCCCCTGACCCCCGGGCCGGGCCCGCTACGCCCGGCCCGGTCGTTGCACCCGCGCCCAGTGCGGTAGCCCTACGCCCGCCCGGCGCCCTCCGTTGCGCCGTCCGGCGCGGCTGGGCCGGGCGGGGGCGCCGGGCGGGCGATGATGGCGGGGCTGTGAGTCCGCGGTGAGGAGTGGGTGCGGTGGCCGGTGTGAGCCCGGGGCAGGAAGTTCCCGTGGTGCTGTCGGTGCTCGGGCGGCCGCCGATGGGGCGGCCGCCCGGGGTGCTGGCGGCGTGCGACGGGTCGGACGGGTCGCTGTGGGCGCTGGACCGGGCGATGACGGAGGCGGAGCTGTTCGGCCTGCCGCTGTACGTGCTGGCCGTGGTGAACCCGGCACCGGCCGGCTACCCGCCGGGGATGGCGGAGCTGGTGCAGGAGAGCGTGGAGACGCTGGTCGAGAGCATGGCGGACGGGCTGCGCCGGGCGGTGGCGACCGTGCTCCGGCAGCGGGTCCGGCCGTACGCGGGGGAGATGTCGCTGCACGTGGTGCTGGGCAACGTGATCGAGGTGCTGCTGGAGGCGTCGACCCGGCAGCACACCCTGGTGGTCGGCACCCGCGGCAACGGGGGCTTCGCCCGGCTGCTGCTGGGGTCGGTGAGCTCGGCGGCGGTGCACCACGCGGCCTGCCCGGTCCTGGTGGTGCCGGCGCCCGCGGAAGGCTGACCCGAGGGGCCGGCGAGGGCCGGGCGGTGCCGGGAATGTACCGAGATGGTTCATCGTTCACCTAGCCCGTACATCCGCGTATCCGTACATCCGCACATCCGCACGAGACGCCCCCTTGGAGCCCCCCGACATGAAGGTCGAGATCTGGTCCGACATCGCCTGCCCCTGGTGCTACATCGGTAAGCGCCGCTTCGAGCAGGCCCTGGCGGACTTCCCGGGCAAGGAGGACGTCGAGGTCGTCTACCGCCCGTACCAGCTGGTCCCGGACGCGCCCGCGACGGCGAGCCCGCACCGCGCCTGGCTGGCCGAGCGCTACGGCCCCCAGTCGGTCGCGATGGACGCGCGGGTGGCCGAGCTGGGCCTCGCCGAGGGCATCACGTACGACTTCGACGCCGCCCTGCACGCCAACACCTTCCTGGGCCACCGCCTCCTGCACCTCGCCGAGACCGAGTACGGCGCCGAGGCGCAGGGCCGGCTCAAGGAGGCGCTGCTGAAGGCGCACTTCACCGACGGCGTGGACATCGGCGACCGCGCCGCGCTGGCCGATGTCGCGGTGGCGGCGGGTCTGGACCGCGAGCGGGTGACCGCCTACCTGGCGGGCGACGAGGGCACCGCCGAGGTCCGCGCCCAGCTGGCCGAGGCCCGTGAGCTGGGCATCAGTGCCGTGCCGACCTTCGTGTTCGAGGGCAAGTGGGCGGTCCAGGGCGGCCAGGAGGCCGCGACCTTCCGCAAGGTGCTGGACCAGGTCGCCGACGAGATCGGCGAGCGCCGCCCGGCCCCGGTGCCGGTCGCGCCGGCCGGCGAGGCCTGCGCGGACGGCTCCTGCGCCATCTGAGCAGGACGCCACGGAAGCAGGACTGGGGCCCGTCGCCAGGGAAGCCGTCAGCGGCTTCCGGGACGGGCCCCGGCCCGGGGCCACACCCCTACTAGCACCTGAACCGGGCCTGCGCCCAGTCCGCGACGTTCAGCGCGGACCAGATTCCGTGCACCGGCGTGACCACCAGCCGGATCGACTTCTGCCCGGCCAGCGGCACGTGCACCGGCACCGCGTCGTCCCCGGCGCCGATGGGCCGGGAGCGCCAAAGGGTGCTGCCGTCGCCGCTCTGGACGGTGAAGACGACGCCGCCGGGGCTGAGCGTGGCGTCGTCGACCCCGGCGACCGCGTCGAAGGACGTGCAGCTGCGGTTGAGGTCGACCAGCGTGGTGGCCGGCGCGTGCACGGTGATGGCGTGCGGGTGGTAGTCGCCGCCGATCCAGCCGCCGTCGCGCTGCCAGAACCTGTCGCTGCCCTTCCGCCGGATGCTCGGCCCCTCCGGCGGCACCCGGTGGTTGCCGGGCTTCCACACGGGCAGGGAGTCGCCCCAGAAGTCGGTGGGGGCGGGCGGCCCGGGCGGGGTGACGGTCGGTTCCGGCACCGGCGGCACGGTGGGCGTCGGGACGACCGGCACCTCCGGCGTCGGCAGTGGCGGCAGTGGCGGGAGGGTCGGAAGGGCCGGAAGGGCCGGAAGGGCCGGGGCCGGGATCGGGACGACCGGCGCCTCGGTGGTCGGTTCCGGGGCCGGTTCGTGCCGGGGGGCCCGGGTGGCGACCGGGGGCGCAATCTGCTTCGGGGTCGGCTTCGGACTGGGGCTCGCACTCGGGCTGGGCGCGGGCCGTTCCGGGGCCGCCGGGACCGGGACCGGAGCCGGTGCGGCGCTGGTGGGCGCCGGGGTGGGCGGCGCGGGCGCGGGCACCACCGGGGCGGGGAAGGCAGGGGCGGAGAAGGCGGCCTGGGGAGCGGCCACGGGGGGCGTCGGGTCGGGCGAGCCGGTCAGCGCGTAGGCGGCCACCGCGGCGGCGGCCGCCACCGCGACGGCGGCGGCGATCCCGGCCTTGGCCGCGGTGCCCAGGCCCTCGCCGGCCGCGGCACCGACAGCGCTCCCGCCGGAAGCGCCAGAAGCACCGGAGGCACCCGCAGTACCTGCTGCGCCCCCGGCACCCGCTGCGCCGGAAGCACCGGAGGCCCCCGCAGCAGTGCCCGAGGACCCGGCCGAGGCCGCCGCCGTTCCCACCGCGGCCGCACCGCCGACCGCGGCGGCACCGCCCACGGCGGCCGCGGCGGCGCTGAACCCGCCGACCCCGACCCAGACCAGCACACCGCCGGGCAGCAGCGCGCGCAGACCGGTGTTGATCTCGGTGAGTTCCAGGCAGGCCGCCGTGCAGCGGTCGCACTCCTTGAGGTGCCGGCCGACCTCCGCCGAGGCCCGCTTGCGCAGCGAGCCCCGCGCGTACGCCCCGAGCCGGTTGGCGTACGCCTCGCAGGTGCTCTCCTGGCTGCCGGAGATGTGGGCCTGGAGGAAGGCGGCGGCCAGCCGGTCGCGGGCCCGGTGGGCCTGGACGGCGGTGGCGTTGGCGGTCTTGCCGAGCATCACGGCGACGGTCTTCGGGGACTCCCGTTCGACCTCGGTGTGCCAGAGCACCACCCGGTCGTCCTCGGGGAGTTCTGCGTAGGCCTGCATGACCATCCGCCGGTCGGCCATGGCCATGGCCCAGGCGTCGGCGCCGGGGTCGGCCAGGTCGAAGCCGGCGACGGCGGCCGAGCTCTGGGCGAACAGGCCGAAGTCGTCGACGAGTTGTTCGCGCCGCTCGCTCCGGGTCCAGGCGGCGGCGACGTTGCGCACGGCCGTCAGCAGGTAGGCGCGGACGGCGAACTCCGGGCCCTTGCCCGCCTTGAGCGCCTGGAGGGTGCGGGCGAAGACCTCGCCCGCGAGGTCCTCGGCGGTGAAGCTGTCCCGGCAGCAGGTGCGGGCGTAGCGGCGCACCGAGTCGGCGTGCCGGAGGTAGATCTCCTCGTACGCGGTGTCGTCCCCGGCCCGGACCCGGGCGGTCAACTCGGCGTCGGAGGGCGGGCGCTCGCCGTCCACCGGGTCGGCGGGGGCGGGCACGGTCGGGCGGGCGGGACGACGGGCCGGAAGACCGTCACCGACGAACGCCTCGGGGGCGACACCGCCCTGCCCCGCCGGGGCCTGGCCGGGCACCCGGCCGGGCGGCCGGGCAGCGGACAGCGACTCGCGGCCGGGCCATCCGCCCTGGTCCGGGACGTGCCCTGCGCCGGAACCGGCCGCAGCGCCCGAACTGCCTGGGGATCCCGGGACTTGGGACGCGCCGGTGCCGCCGGGGCCCGCGGCGGACCCTCCGGCCGTACTACCGGAGAAGCCCCCGAAGTCGAGGCCGTACCCGTAGTCGTTCTGTTCCTCGGCGCTCACAACGGACCCCAGATTCCACGACAGCCCCCGTAGTGTGGCAGGGCGCGCGGGTGTGCGTAGGCGCACGGTTCCCCGGGGTGCGGCGCCGACGGCGCGCGAAGGGCGCGCATCGGGACATTGGCTCCAACCACGGGCAAAGGATGGCATAGCGCAGGGACCCGCGGTAGCCGGACCGGCCGGTACCCACTCTTCCGAGGGGCCGTCGCGGACGTGTTCGCCCAGCGTGCGGTGAGGGGCCGCGCGGCGCCCGCACCCGGCGCGCGTGCCCTGTGCGCGCGCCGGTGTCCCGCCCAACTCGCCCGCCCGTCCGGCGCGTCGACCGCGCCTGCCCGACGCGTCGTCGGCAGCCCGCCCGGCGCCGGGTCCGGCACCACGTCCAACACCGGTCCGGCACCACGACCGCGAAGGTCGAGGCCGCCGCCGACTCAGCGCGCCCGCAGGCCGTCCAGCAGGATCTGCAGCAGCCGGTCCGACGGCGCCGCGGCCGGTTGACCGTCCGTCTGCGGACCGACCGCCGTGAAACCGGCCGCCGTCGGCGCCGAGACCGAGGGCCGTGCCGCGTGCACCGGCACCGACGCGGTCAGCACCAGCACCACGTCCGACACCGTGACGCCCGGCCGCAGCTCGCCCGCCGCACCGGCGCGCGCCACCAGGGCGGCCAACAGCTGCAGCAGCAGCCGAGGATCGGCGTCCGCCGGCGACGGCTCGGCCGCGGCGCCGGACCGTGCCTCCTCGCCGCGCAGGTCGAAGCGGACGGCCGCCGGCGGTTCCGGCGCCCGCTGCTCCGGCACCCGGCCCAGCTCCTCCGCGTACCGGAAGGCCTCCGGCGGCAGCAGCCGCCCGGCCCCGGTGCTCACGGCCCGGGCCAGGTACCCGGCCAGCGCCTCCCAGGCGCCGTCACCGCCGTACAGCGACTCCCGCGCCTGCGCGGTCAGCCAGGCCACCTCCTCGGCGGCGATCCGCTGGACCAGCACCTCCTTGCTCGGGAAGCGCCGGTAGACGGTGCCGACCCCGACTCCGGCCCGGCGTGCGACCTCCTCCATGGGAGCGCCGTAGCCGAACTCGCCGAACACCTCCCGGGCGGCGCGCAGCACGCTCTCCAGGTTCCGCCGGGCGTCCACCCGCAGCCTGGTCCCGGGTACCGCCGCGGTGGCCTGCGGGGGCTCCGACCGGTACGGGACGGCCGCGTACGCCATCCCGCCCGGTGGCAGGTCCACCGGGCCGCGCTGCTCCGGCACCACGCCCTGTCCGGCGTGCGGTACAGCCGCCCGCCCCAACACCTGCTTCTGTTCCATCATCCCAACTCTCCCCCGCAGGCGTCCGAAACCGGACCCTGTCGTCGCCCGCCCCTGCACCCCCCGGTGCAGCTCAGCCCGTCAGAAATGACCAGATGACCCATCGCTCGTGCCGCCCGTCCCGTTCCGGTGACCACGGTCGTGCCGCCGGGCCGCCTCGACGTCCGGCTCGGCGCGTCGGCACCGCCCGGGGCCTCGTCCGGGAACTACCCTTCCCCGGATGACTGTCCCCCAGTCGGGTTCTCGCGCCAACGCTGGAACTGGCCGTAGTGGCCGGTCCACGGTGCGTCGCCGCCAGTTGTCATGGCGGTGGCCGCTCCGGCACACAATCCGACCATAGTTCACGGCTCTTCGCGGCCGAAAGTGCGTCAGAAAGTCGTCCAGCAAGCACAACTGGCCACGCCCGCCACTTCCGTCGCAACCAGCCCCGTACGGACTGTGGACAAGACCACCTCCGCCGGTCCTTCATAGGGGGGCGTGATGGGGGGCGCGCCCGGCCGCGAGGCCGGGACGAAACGTCACATCGGCAGGAGGTGCACCATCAGGATCCTGATCGCCGGCGGCGGCTGTGCCGGGATGGCCACCGCGCTCCACCTCCAGCGTGGCCTGCGGGAGCGGCTGCGGCGCGGTGAGGTGGAGATCACCGTCGTCGAACCCCGGGCCTACTCCACCTACCACCCGCTGCTGGCCGAGGTCGCGGCCGGTTCGATCGACCCGCGGCACGTGGTCGTCCCGCTGCGCCGGGTCCTGCCGGACTGTCGGGTGCTCACCGCCCGGATCACCCGGATCGAACACGCCGCCCGCCGCGTCCTGGCCGACGCCGCGGGCCCCGGCGAGCCCCCGGCGCCGCTCGAAGTCCCTTACGACGTCCTGGTGGTGGCCCCCGGCTCGGTCTCCCGGACGGCCCCGGTGCCCGGCCTCGCCGAGCACGGGATCGGCTTCTCCACCGTCGGCGATGCGGTGCACCTGCGCAACCACGTGCTGGAGCAGCTCGACCTCGCCTCCGCCACCCGCGACCCCGCCCTGCGGCAGTCCGCGCTCACCTTCGTCTTCGTCGGTGCCGGCTACGCGGGAGTCGGCGCGCTCGCCGAACTGGAGGACATGGCCCGCACCGCCGTACGGGGCCACCACAACGTCCGTGCCGAGGACCTGCGCTGGGTGCTGGTCGAGGCGACCGACCGGATCCTCGCCGAGGAGTCGCCCGAACTCGCCGAGCACACCCTGCGCCAGCTGCGCGAACGCGGCGTCGACATCCGGCTGCGCACCACCCTGGAGTCCGCCGCCGGCGGGATCGCCGCGCTCTCCGACGGCAGCCGCTTCGGCGTCCGCACCCTGGTCTGGACGGCGGGGGTCCGGCCTTCCCCGATGCTGCGCGACACCGACCTGCCGCTGGACACCCTGGGCCGGGTCCGCTGCCTGGCCACCCTGCAGGCCGTCGGACCGGACGGACGCGCCCTGCCCGGTGTCTGGGCGGCGGGCGACGGCGCCGCCGTCCCCGATCCGAACGCGGACGGCGCCCCCTGCGCGCCCAACGCCCAGCACGCCCTCGCCCAGGCCGCGCTGCTGGCCCGCAACATCGCGCTGGCCCTGGACGGCGGACCGCACGCGCCGGGGCTGGTCGCGTACCGGCCCGGCCCCGCCGCCTGCTCGACCTCACTCGGCCTCCACCGGGCCGTCGCCCACACCCGGCGCGGTGGTCGGCTCACCGGACGGCGGGCGTGGTGGCTGCACCGGGCGCGGCACCTGCGGCGGCTGCCGAGCGCGGAGCGCCGGGTGCGGGTGCTGATGGACTGGGTGCTGCTCGGGGTGTTCTCCCGCGAGGTGGTCTCGCTGGGAACGATGGCGCACCCGCGTTCGACCCTCGAGGGCGATTTCGATTCCGGAACGGGTCGGCCGGCCGGGGCTGAGCCGGAAGCTCCGCAATGAACGCGCCCGTCGCCCGGGGTCGACGGACGATCCGGAGGCCCGTCCGACGGCCACCCCGGGCGGGCGACTTCCGGAACCGGCCCTCCGCCTGACAGGATCAGCCCGAACTGGTCATTACCCCGTGTGCTGACGTGCGCACAAAAAGTGATGATATGCCTGGAAAACGAGGAAGCGGCCGTCGTTTGAACCTCATGCGCTGGAGCGCCCGGCTCACCGGAGTCCCCTGGCGTGCCGCCCCACCCGACGGGGCCGGCACCGACGAGGGCACGCCCTCCACCGACGGCGTCGTCGTTCCCGGCCAGCGCGACCCGATCGGCCCCACCGCCGCCGCCGAACTGCTCGACCCGCACAAACCCCAGAACCTGCGCGAGGTCCTCAACCGCATCCCCGCCCCGGTCGCCGTCACCTACGGCCCGCTCCACCAGCTCGGCTACGCCAACCGCGCCTACCGCGAACTCTTCGGCGACCGCCCCACCGGCCTGCCCGCCGGCGAGGCCCTCCCCGAACTCGGCACCATGGGCGTCCTGCCCCTGATGGACCAGGTCATCCGCGGCGGCCGCCCCCGCAGCGTCAAGGCCCGCTGCATCCTCGGGCTCACCGGCAACCGCTACTACAACGTCTCCTGCGTACCGCTCGGCACCGGCGACACCGGCGACGCGCCCGCCGAGGGCCCGCCCGCCGGAGTGCTGGTCTTCGCCGCCGAGGTCACCGACCAGGTGCTCGCCGCCGCCCGGCTGCGCGAAGCCGAACGCCGCCAGCGCGAGGCCGCCGTCACCCTCCAGCGCAGCCTGCTCCCGCAGAAGCTCGACCAGCCCGCCGACCTGCGGGTCGCCGCCACCTATCAGCCGGGCGGCGCCGAGGCCGCGGTCGGCGGCGACTGGTACGACGTCATCGCCATCGCGGGCGGGCGCACCGCACTCGTCATCGGCGACGTCATGGGCCGGGGCCTGCGAGCGGCCGCCGTGATGGGGCAGCTGCGCACCGCCGTACGCGCCTACGCCCGCCTCGACCTGCCCCCGCACGAGGTGATGTGCCTGCTCGACGGCCTCGCCATGGAGATCGACGCCAACCAGATCGCCACCTGCACCTACGCCGTCTGGGACCCGCAGCACCGCACCCTCTCCTACGCCTCGGCCGGCCACCTCCCCATGCTGCTGCGCTGCCCCGACGGAACCATCCTGCGCAGCGAGGAGCAGAACGGCCCCCCGCTCGGTACGGGCGGCGGCCTGCACGTCTCCCACACCCTGCGCCTGCTCCCCGGCACGACCGGCGTCCTCTACACGGACGGCCTGGTCGAGCGCCGCGACGAGGACATTGACCAGGGACTCGACCTGCTGGCCCGCACCCTCACCGGCGCGATCGGCGCCCCCGAGGTGATCTGCGCCCGGCTGCTGCGGGCGATGGGCGTGACCTCGGAACACGACGACGACGTGGCCGTCCTGGCCTTCCAACTGCCGGGGGAGGAGGGCGCCGAAAATCCACTTGCGGCGCTTGACTCGGCCATCCCAGAGGCCTAGAGTTCTTCGAGTTGCCTGGCAGGGAGCACCGGACACGCATCAGCGCGGACGGCCCCGGGGCAGCCAATCCCTTGAAACACCACTCCGGTCCCGTACCGGTCGTTTCGCCTTGCGCGTCTCGGCTCGGTGCTTATTCGGCGTGCTCGTTTTATCGGATTGCAGTCGGACTCGGCTGGATTCGCTTTTCGGAGCGGGGATCGGCTAGAGTTTGAAACGTCGGACGGGGCGTCAAGCCGCAGAAGACACCAGCGAGTTGGATGACGAAGCGCCGGAAACGGAGCGGAAAACATCTGATAAGCTGGAAACACGAAAGAACGAAGCGCCCGGAGGGCCCGCTGGAAGGCGGCCTGAAGGAAGCGTCCGTTCCTTGAGAACTCAACAGCGTGCCAAAAGTCAACGCCAGATATGTTGACATCCCCGGCCTCGATCGTCTGATCGGGGTTGGAGATTCCTTTTGAAACAAACACTAGCGAGGACGCAGTGCGCGGGATCACCCTATTCCGGTGGTTGCCGTGCCGCTCAACGCGGGTGTGGACCCGATTACGGGTAAACATTCACGGAGAGTTTGATCCTGGCTCAGGACGAACGCTGGCGGCGTGCTTAACACATGCAAGTCGAACGGTGAAGCCCTTCGGGGTGGATCAGTGGCGAACGGGTGAGTAACACGTGGGCAATCTGCCCTGCACTCTGGGACAAGCCCTGGAAACGGGGTCTAATACCGGATACGACCTTCCTCCGCATGGGGGTTGGTGGAAAGCTCCGGCGGTGCAGGATGAGCCCGCGGCCTATCAGCTTGTTGGTGGGGTAATGGCCTACCAAGGCGACGACGGGTAGCCGGCCTGAGAGGGCGACCGGCCACACTGGGACTGAGACACGGCCCAGACTCCTACGGGAGGCAGCAGTGGGGAATATTGCACAATGGGCGAAAGCCTGATGCAGCGACGCCGCGTGAGGGATGACGGCCTTCGGGTTGTAAACCTCTTTCAGCAGGGAAGAAGCGCAAGTGACGGTACCTGCAGAAGAAGCACCGGCTAACTACGTGCCAGCAGCCGCGGTAATACGTAGGGTGCGAGCGTTGTCCGGAATTATTGGGCGTAAAGAGCTCGTAGGCGGCCTGTCGCGTCGGATGTGAAAGCCCGGGGCTTAACCCCGGGTCTGCATTCGATACGGGCAGGCTAGAGTGTGGTAGGGGAGATCGGAATTCCTGGTGTAGCGGTGAAATGCGCAGATATCAGGAGGAACACCGGTGGCGAAGGCGGATCTCTGGGCCATTACTGACGCTGAGGAGCGAAAGCGTGGGGAGCGAACAGGATTAGATACCCTGGTAGTCCACGCCGTAAACGTTGGGAACTAGGTGTTGGCGACATTCCACGTCGTCGGTGCCGCAGCTAACGCATTAAGTTCCCCGCCTGGGGAGTACGGCCGCAAGGCTAAAACTCAAAGGAATTGACGGGGGCCCGCACAAGCAGCGGAGCATGTGGCTTAATTCGACGCAACGCGAAGAACCTTACCAAGGCTTGACATATGCCGGAAACACCTGGAGACAGGTGCCCCCTTGTGGTCGGTATACAGGTGGTGCATGGTTGTCGTCAGCTCGTGTCGTGAGATGTTGGGTTAAGTCCCGCAACGAGCGCAACCCTTGTTCTGTGTTGCCAGCGAGTAATGTCGGGGACTCACAGGAGACTGCCGGGGTCAACTCGGAGGAAGGTGGGGACGACGTCAAATCATCATGCCCCTTATGTCTTGGGCTGCACACGTGCTACAATGGTCGGTACAAAGGGCTGCGATGCCGTGAGGCGGAGCGAATCCCAAAAAGCCGGCCTCAGTTCGGATTGGGGTCTGCAACTCGACCCCATGAAGTTGGAGTTGCTAGTAATCGCAGATCAGCATGCTGCGGTGAATACGTTCCCGGGCCTTGTACACACCGCCCGTCACGTCACGAAAGTCGGTAACACCCGAAGCCGGTGGCCTAACCCGTAAGGGATGGAGCCGTCGAAGGTGGGACCAGCGATTGGGACGAAGTCGTAACAAGGTAGCCGTACCGGAAGGTGCGGCTGGATCACCTCCTTTCTAAGGAGCACATGGCCGCTTGCAGGCGAATGTTCTGCACGGTTGCTCATGGGTGGAACGTTGACTATTCGGCACAGGAAGAGACCAGGGGCTAGTACTGCTTCGGCGTGGAACGCGTTCTGGGATTGACTGTGTCGGGCACGTTGTTGGGTCCTGAGGGAACGGAAGTTGCCTCAAGGATGCCGGCCTCACTCGAGATGGTCCTTCGGGATTGTTGAGGGTGTGTGACTGGTCGTTGTTTGAGAACTGCACAGTGGACGCGAGCATCTGTGGCCAAGTTTTTAAGGGCGCACGGTGGATGCCTTGGCACCAGGAACCGATGAAGGACGTGGGAGGCCGCGATAGGCCCCGGGGAGCTGTCAACCGAGCTTTGATCCGGGGGTGTCCGAATGGGGAAACCCGGCAGTCGTCATGGGCTGTCACCCGCTGCTGAACACATAGGCAGTGTGGAGGGAACGCGGGGAAGTGAAACATCTCAGTACCCGCAGGAAGAGAAAACAACCGTGATTCCGGGAGTAGTGGCGAGCGAAACTGGATGAGGCTAAACCGTATTGGTGTGAGACCCGGCAGGGGTTGCCAATACGGGGTTGTGGGAATGAGCTTCAGTCGTCTGCCGGCGGCTGGGCGAGTCAGAAACCGTATGGGTAGTCGAAGGACATGCGAAAGGTCCGGCGTAGAGGGTAAGACCCCCGTAGACGAAATCTGTACGGCTTGCTTGCTCATCTCCCAAGTAGCACGGGGCCCGAGAAATCCCGTGTGAATCTGGCGGGACCACCCGCTAAGCCTAAATATTCCCTGGTGACCGATAGCGGATAGTACCGTGAGGGAATGGTGAAAAGTACCGCGGGAGCGGAGTGAAATAGTACCTGAAACCGTGTGCCTACAAGCCGTGGGAGCGTCGTCAGTCGGTTTACCGGCTGGCCGTGACTGCGTGCCTTTTGAAGAATGAGCCTGCGAGTTTGCGGTGTGTAGCGAGGTTAACCCGTGTGGGGTAGCCGTAGCGAAAGCGAGTCCGAATAGGGCGTTTGAGTTGCATGCCCAAGACCCGAAGCGGAGTGATCTAGCCATGGGCAGGTTGAAGCGCGGGTAAGACCGTGTGGAGGACCGAACCCACCAGGGTTGAAAACCTGGGGGATGACCTGTGGTTAGGGGTGAAAGGCCAATCAAACTCCGTGATAGCTGGTTCTCCCCGAAATGCATTTAGGTGCAGCGTCACGTGTTTCTTGCCGGAGGTAGAGCACTGGATAGGCGATGGGCCTTACCGGGTTACTGACCTTAGCCAAACTCCGAATGCCGGTAAGTGAGAGCGTGGCAGTGAGACTGTGGGGGATAAGCTCCATGGTCGAGAGGGAAACAGCCCAGAACACCGACTAAGGTCCCTAAGCGTGTGCTAAGTGGGAAAGGATGTGGAGTCGCAGAGACAACCAGGAGGTTGGCTTAGAAGCAGCCACCCTTGAAAGAGTGCGTAATAGCTCACTGGTCAAGTGATTCCGCGCCGACAATGTAGCGGGGCTCAAGCACACCACCGAAGTCGTGTCATTGCAGCTATAGGGCCAACGCCTGCTGTGATGGGTAGGGGAGCGTCGTGTGCCGGGTGAAGCGGCCGAGGAATCGAGTCGTGGACGGTATACGAGTGAGAATGCAGGCATGAGTAGCGATACAAGAGTGGGAAACTCTTGCGCCGATTGACCAAGGGTTCCTGGGTCAAGCTGATCTGCCCAGGGTAAGTCGGGACCTAAGGCGAGGCCGACAGGCGTAGTCGATGGACAACGGGTTGATATTCCCGTACCCGCTTTGAAGCGCCAACGCTGAACCTTCTGATGCTAAGCCCGTGAAGCCGTCCCGGAGCCTTCGGGCAAAGGGAAGTGGTGGAGCCGGTGGCCCAACGGGGTAGTAGGTGAGCGATGGGGTGACGCAGGAAGGTAGTCCAGCCCGGGCGGTGGTTGTCCCGGGGTAAGGGTGTAGGACGTGGGGTAGGCAAATCCGCCTCACATATAGTCTGAGACCTGATGCCGAGCCGATTGTGGTGAAGTGGATGATCCTATGCTGTCGAGAAAAGCCTCTAGCGAGTTTCATGGCGGCCCGTACCCCAAACCGACTCAGGTGGTCAGGTAGAGAATACCGAGGCGTTCGGGTGAACTATGGTTAAGGAACTCGGCAAAATGCCCCCGTAACTTCGGGAGAAGGGGGGCCATTCCTGGTGACGGGCCTTGCGCCTTGAGCTGGGGGTGGCCGCAGAGACCAGCGAGAAGCGACTGTTTACTAAAAACACAGGTCCGTGCGAAGCCGTAAGGCGATGTATACGGACTGACGCCTGCCCGGTGCTGGAACGTTAAGGGGACCGGTTAGCTCAGATTCGTCTGGGCGAAGCTGAGAACTTAAGCGCCAGTAAACGGCGGTGGTAACTATAACCATCCTAAGGTAGCGAAATTCCTTGTCGGGTAAGTTCCGACCTGCACGAATGGCGTAACGACTTCTCGACTGTCTCAACCATAGGCCCGGTGAAATTGCATTACGAGTAAAGATGCTCGTTTCGCGCAGCAGGACGGAAAGACCCCGGGACCTTTACTATAGCTTGATATTGGTGTTCGGTTCGGCTTGTGTAGGATAGGTGGGAGACTTTGAAGCAGCAACGCCAGTTGTTGTGGAGTCGCCGTTGAAATACCACTCTGGTCGTGCTGGATGTCTAACCTGGGTCCGTGATCCGGATCAGGGACAGTGTCTGGTGGGTAGTTTAACTGGGGCGGTTGCCTCCTAAAGGGTAACGGAGGCGCCCAAAGGTTCCCTCAGCCTGGTTGGCAATCAGGTGTTGAGTGTAAGTGCACAAGGGAGCTTGACTGTGAGACTGACGGGTCGAGCAGGTACGAAAGTAGGGACTAGTGATCCGGCGGTGGCTTGTGGAAGCGCCGTCGCTCAACGGATAAAAGGTACCCCGGGGATAACAGGCTGATCTTCCCCAAGAGTCCATATCGACGGGATGGTTTGGCACCTCGATGTCGGCTCGTCGCATCCTGGGGCTGGAGTAGGTCCCAAGGGTTGGGCTGTTCGCCCATTAAAGCGGTACGCGAGCTGGGTTTAGAACGTCGTGAGACAGTTCGGTCCCTATCCGCTGTGCGCGTAGGAGTGTTGAGAAGGGCTGTCCCTAGTACGAGAGGACCGGGACGGACGAACCTCTGGTGTGCCAGTTGTTCTGCCAAGGGCATGGCTGGTTGGCTACGTTCGGGAGGGATAACCGCTGAAAGCATCTAAGCGGGAAGCCTGCTTCGAGATGAGCACTCCCACCTCCTTGAGAGGGTAAGGCTCCCAGTAGACGACTGGGTTGATAGGCCGGATATGGAAGCCCTGTGAGGGGTGGAGTTGACCGGTACTAATAGGCCGAGGGCTTGTCCTCAGTTGCTCGCGTCCACTGTGTTGTTCTGAAACAACGACCCCGACCCCGTAAGGCATGGGTTGGTGCGGTTGACAGTTTCATAGTGTTTCGGTGGTCATAGCGTGAGGGAAACGCCCGGTTACATTCCGAACCCGGAAGCTAAGCCTCACAGCGCCGATGGTACTGCAGGGGGGACCCTGTGGGAGAGTAGGACGCCGCCGAACAATCATTCAGAAAAGCCCCTGATCCTTTGGATCAGGGGCTTTTCGCATTTCCGTTGACGTATCGTCGGTGCATGGACGATCAGACAGCGGTCATTGCGAGCAACGTGCTCAGCCCCGAGCAGCGCGACGGCGCCCTGCGTGTTCTGGCGGAGGCCCAGGCGGTCGACGGCCGGGCCGCCGTCTCCGAGCAGGGCCGGCTCCGGCTGCGGAGCGCCGGGACGCCCCGCTCGGGCGTCACCCACGTGGTCGGCAGCGAGAGCGGCTCCGTCGTGGGCTACGGCCAGCTCGAGGTTCCGGAGGCGCCGACCGCCGAGCCCGCCGCCGAGCTGGTGGTCGACCCGGCCGCCCGTGGCCGCGGTCTGGCCCGTCCGCTGGTCGACGCCGTACTGGCGCAGGCCCACCTGGTCGGCCGGGACGCGGTGGACTTCTGGTTGCACGGCGGTCACCCGGCGGCCCGGCACCTGGCAGGCGCGTACGGGGCCGAGCTGGTCCGCGAGCTGCGGCAGATGCGCCGCACCGGTGCGCAGACCGAGGCCGTTCCCCTCCCGGCGGGCATCGAGCTCCGGACCTTCCGCCCGGGGGAGGACGACGCCGAGTGGCTGCGGCTGAACGCCCTGGCCTTCGCCCACCATCCCGAGCAGGGCTCCTGGACGGAGCAGGACCTGGCCGAGCGGATCGCGGAACCGTGGTTCGATCCGGCCGGCTTCTTCCTCGCCACCCGGGACGGCAAGGTGGTCGGTTTCCACTGGACCAAGGTGCACCCGGCCACCGCCGCCGAGCCGGAGCTCGGCGAGGTGTACGTGGTCGGGGTCGATCCGGCCGAGCAGGGCAGCGGCCTCGGCCGGGCGCTGACCGCGGCGGGTCTGCGTCACTTGACCGGGTCGGGCAGCGGCGAGCGCGGACTGGCGACCGTCCTCCTCTACGTGGACGCCGACAATCCGGCCGCCGTGCGGGTATACGAGCGACTGGGATTCACCATTCACGAGGTGGATCTCATGTACCGGGCCCGGTACCAGGCTGACCGGTGGACCCGGACCCCCGCCTAGACCCGCACCCACCCCCAACCCCACCCCCAACCCCAACCCCCACGCCACGCCACCTACACCCAGACCCCCACCCACGCCGGGAACGGCCGAGCCGTAACGGAACGGTCGCGGGCGAGGGGCGGAGAGCGGCGCCGCCCCTTGCCCCGACCGACTCAGCTTTCCTCTTGGCCATGCGGTGTTTACCGTGGATTCAATTGCTGCCGCGAAGATCACAGGATGAAGTCCGTAGTGTCTCGCTCGTGCAGAGTCGACCGCCATTCGTCGGCCGGTCCTGTACGGACCGCGCCCGGTGGGTGGGCGCTGTCCCCGGGGGCAACCCGGGGCGAGGACGACGGCCCGCAGAGCCGTTCGCGTCCGGACGCCGTCCTGCTGGAGGAGCTGGAACCCATGAGCATCCCCCGCCCCGTCCCTGCCCCGTCGGCGCCCACGGCCAGGATGTCCAGTGCGCTGGGCATCCCGCCGGAGCTGCCGGCCACGGACGAGCAGGAGTTCGAAGCACTGCCGCAGGGCCGCTTCCTCGACCGGGAGCGGAGCTGGCTCGCGTTCAACGAGCGCGTCCTGGAGCTGGCCGAGGACCCGGGGATCCCGCTGCTGGAGCGGGCGAAGTTCCTGGCGATCTTCGCCAGCAACCTGGACGAGTTCTTCATGGTCCGGGTGGCCGGCCTCAAGCGCCGGATCGCCACCGGCGTCGCCCAGCGCAGCGCGTCGGGGCTTCAGCCGCGCGAGGTGCTGGACCTGATCTGGACCCGCTCGCGCGAGCTGATGGCCCGCCATGCCGCCGCGTTCCAGCAGGAGGTGCTGCCGGACCTCGCCGCCGAGGGCATCGAGGTGGTCCGCTGGCCGGAGCTGGCCGAGAAGGAGCAGGCCCGGCTGCACACACTGTTCCGGCAGCAGATCTTCCCGGTGCTGACCCCCCTGGCGGTCGACCCGGCGCACCCCTTCCCGTACATATCGGGGCTCTCGCTCAACCTGGCCGTGGTGGTCCGCAACCCGGTGTCCGGCCACAAGCACTTCGCGCGCGTGAAGGTGCCGCAGTCGCTGGCCCGCTTCCTCGAGGCCTCGCCCCAGCGGTACGTCCCGCTGGAGGACGTCATGGGCGCGCACCTGGAGGAGCTCTTCCCGGGGATGGAGGTGCTGGCCCACCACGCCTTCCGCGTCACCCGCAACGAGGACCTGGAGGTGGAGGAGGACGACACCGAGAACATCCTCAAGGCCCTGGAGAAGGAGCTGATGCGGCGGCGCTTCGGCCCGCCGGTCCGGCTGGAGGTCGAGGAGTCGATAGACCCCTACATCCTGGACCTGCTGGTGCGGGAGCTGAACATCACCGAGGCGGAGGTCTTCCCGCTGCCCGGGCCGCTGGACCTGACCGGGCTGTTCGGGATCGCCGACCTGGACCGCCCGGAGCTCAGGTACCCGAAGTTCGTGGCCGGCACGGCCCGCGGGCTGACCGACGTCGAGTCCGCCTCCCAGCCGGACATCTTCGCCGCGATGCGCGAGCGCGACGTCCTGCTGCACCACCCGTACGACAGCTTCTCCACCTCGGTGCAGGCCTTCCTGGAGCAGGCCGCCGCCGACCCGGACGTGCTGGCGATCAAGCAGACCCTGTACCGCACCTCTGGCGACTCGCCGATCGTGGACGCGCTGATCGACGCGGCCGAGTCCGGCAAGCAGGTGCTGGTCCTGGTCGAGATCAAGGCGCGCTTCGACGAGCAGGCCAACATCAAGTGGGCCCGCAAGCTGGAGGAGTCGGGCTGCCACGTGGTCTACGGCCTGGTCGGGCTGAAGACCCACTGCAAGCTGTCGCTGGTGGTCCGCCAGGAGGGCGACACCCTGCGGCGCTACTCGCACGTCGGCACCGGCAACTACCACCCGAAGACGGCCCGGCTGTACGAGGACCTCGGCCTGCTCACCTCCGACCCGCAGGTCGGGGCGGACCTCTCGGACCTGTTCAACCGGCTGTCCGGTTACTCGCGCCGCGAGTCCTACCGCCGGCTGCTGACCGCGCCGCGCGGCCTGCGCGACGGCCTGGTCTCGCGGATCCACAACGAGATCGCCCACCACCGGGCGGGCCGGCCCGCGTACGTGAAGATCAAGGTCAACGCGATCGTCGACGAGGCCGTGATCGACGCGCTCTACCGGGCCTCGCAGGCCGGGGTGCCGGTGGACGTCTGGGTGCGCGGGATCTGCGCGATCCGCCCGGGGGTGCCGGGGCTGAGCGAGAACATCCGGGTGCGCAGCATCCTCGGGCGCTTCCTGGAGCACTCCCGGATCTTCGTCTTCGGCAACAACGGCGATCCCGAAGTGTGGATCGGCAGCGCCGACATGATGCACCGCAACCTCGACCGCCGGATCGAGGCCCTGATGCGGATCACCGACCCCGCGCACCGCGCCGAGCTGTCCGGGCTGATCGACCTCGGGGTGTCGGACGAGACCGAGTCCTGGCACCTCGGGCCGGACGGCGCCTGGGCCCGCCACTCGCAGGACGCGGAGGGCCGGCCGCTGCGGCACGTCCAGGACCTGCTCATCGACTCACGCCAGCGCCGCCGGGCCGCCACCCCGCGCTGACGCGTCCACTGATGCGAGCCGCCGGAGCGGTCGGGGCCCCCGAAGGCCCCGAGGGGACCTGCTCCGGCGGTCGGCCACCAGCCTCGGGGAAGGGCCCGGGGGAACGGGGATCAACCACGCCATGACCGATGCGCCGATGACGGCCCAGGCGGCCTCCACAGCGACCGCCGGGGACATCCTTTCCCGCCAACTCACCGCCCAGGCGGGCGCGTTCCTGCGCGCCCTGCCGCTCGCGGTGGGCGAGGTCGGCGCCAGACCGGGCTCGGCCGCGGCCGTGCCGTCGAGCGGCACCGCGGACCTGCTGCGGGCGGTGCGTCGGATCGGCGGACTGCTGCACACCTTCGGGGCCGTCTTCGAGCCGGGCTGGGCGCAGGAGTCGCGCACCGAACTGCGCTGGCTGCTCAACCTGTTGGCGCTGGAGCCCGGTTACGTCCGCCGCTCGGTGCGGCTGCTGGGCGCGGTGGACTCGCTGAGCGGCACGGACCCGGAGGGCACCGGCATGCTGGCCGGGCACGCGGGCGCCCCCAAGGCGCGGGCGCTGCTGGACCGGCAGCTGACCCTGGCCCGGACCAGGGCGCACTCCACCGTGCTCCAGGAACTGCGTTCGGCCCGGTTGCACGCGCTGGCGGACCGGATGACCCTGCTGGTCGGCGAGGCGCCGCTGCTGGAGACGGCCGGCGGCCGGGCTTCGGCGGTGCTGCTGCCGCAGGCGGCGGCCGCGTTCACCGCGCTGTCGGCGAGCGCCCAGCAGCTGCCGCTGCAGCGGGCCGCGACGCCGTACGGCGGGGACGGGCTGCGCCGGCTGGGCCCGTTGCCTCCCTCCTCGCCCGCCTTCGGGCAGGCGGTGCCCTCGGCGCGGGTCGCTCCGGCGGGCGCCGACGCCGCGCTGGCGGCCGACGACGCGCCCTGGTCCCGGCTGCGGATCCTGGTGAAGCGGGCCCGGTACGCGCTGGAGGTCTGCGGCCGCCCGTCCTCCGAACTGGACGAGCTGGACGCGGTGCTGGACCGGCACCAGGAGGCGGCGGACGCCGCGGTCACCGCCGCCACCGCGGCACGCACGCCGAGGATCACCCCCGCGACCGCCTACGTGCTGGGCGTGGTGCATGCTGATCAGCGACTGGAGGTGGAGGCGGCGCGGTACGCCTTCGGCCGCCGGTGGACCGACCTCCCGCCCGGCCTGGACGGCTGGCTGGAGATCCCCCCTGCCGAGGGCCGGGGGGATTCCCCCGCATCACGGACGGCCTGAATTGCACGATCGCCTGAACGTCGGGCAGAGGCGCCCGAGCACCGGGCGGAGCCGCCCGTACCCCGAGCAGCGGGTGGACGCGCCCGCGACCGGTACGGGCCGTGCCCCGGTGGTCCTGGCGGCGGGCGCGGTGCTCTGGCTGCCCGGGAAGCCCAAGCCCAGCGGACGGCTGGGCCGGCCACGGATCGCGGTGATCCACCGGCCGAAGTACGACGACTGGAGCCTGCCGAAGGGCAAGCTCGACCCGGGCGAGGGCGTGGTCGAGGCGGCGCTGCGCGAGGTGGCGGAGGAGACCGGTTTCCGCTGCCTGCTCGGCCCGGAGCTGCCCGCCCAGCACTACCTGGCGCAGGGCCGTCCGAAGGAGGTCCGGTACTGGGCGGCGGTGCCGACCGGCGGGGCCTTCCGGCCGAACCGCGAGGTCGACCGCCTGGAGTGGCTGCCGGCGGGCAAGGCCAGGGCCCGGCTGACCCACGACCGGGACCGGTTGCTGGTGGACGCCCTGCTGGCGGTCCTGGGAGCGAAGCCCGTACGGACGGGTGAGGAGCCGCGGGTGCGGGAGCGGTGGAAGTGATCTCCCTGCGCCCTCCCCGTGACGCAACCGTTACTACGTGACGTAGTTTCCTGTCATCCGTTCGAGGTTCACTCCCCGTTCACTTGTGACCGGCTGACGTGTCACTTCCCCGGCCTAACTTCGGGACCACCGGAGGGCCGAACGGGCCCCGGACCACAGCAAAACCCGCGCTCGGCCATGTCCGCACGGCCTGCGCGACGGGCAATGCCACAGAAAGGGACACCCCTGTGAAGCTCCAGCGGAACGGCCGCTCCAAGGCCCTCGCCATCGGTGCCATGGCGCTCGTCAGCTCGCTGTCGCTCGCCGCCTGCGGCTCGGACAACAACACCAACACGGCGTCCGGCGGATCCAACGGCTCCTCCGCTGCCGCGGCCGCGATCAACTGTGGCAAGGCCGGCACGCTGCTCGGCGCGGGTTCGACCGCCCAGGCCCCCGCGATCGACGTGTGGAAGACCAACTTCGGCTCCTCCTGCTCCGGCACCACCGTCAACTACAGCGGCGGCGGCTCCGGTGCCGGCGTCCAGCAGTTCAACCAGGGCAAGGTCGCCTTCGCCGGCTCCGACTTCGCCCTCAAGCCCGCCGACGTCGACGCCTCCAAGGCCGTCTGCACCGGCGGCAAGGCGATCGACCTGCCGATGGTGGCCGGTCTGGTCTCGCTGGTCTACAACGTCGAGGGCGTCGACAACCTGGTCCTGGACGGCCCGACCGCCGCCAAGGTCTTCGACTCGCAGATCACCAAGTGGAACGACCCGGCCATCGCCGCCCTGAACCCGGGTGCCAAGCTGCCGGACGCCGAGATCCAGACCTTCCACCGGTCGGACGACTCCGGCACCACCTTCAACCTGACCTCCTACTTCGCCAAGACCTCCGGCGGCGCCTGGAGCGCCGAGCCGAGCAAGGCGTGGAAGGGCAAGGGCGGCCAGTCCGCGAACGGCAGCGCCGGCGTCTCCGCCCAGATCAAGCAGGTCAAGAACTCGATCGGCTACGCCGAGCTGTCCTACGCCCAGACCAACAACCTGAAGAGCGCCAAGATCGCCACCGGCGCCGCTCAGCCGGTCGAGGCGACCGCCGCCAACGCGGCGAACACCATCGCCTCCTCCACCGTGTCGGGCACCGACGGCGACCTCGCCCTCTCCCTGGACTACGGCACCAAGGCCGACAACGCCTACCCGATCGTCCTGGTGACCTACGAGATCGCCTGCGACAAGGGCAACAAGGCCGAGACCCTGGACACCCTGAAGTCCTTCCTGACCTACACCATCAGCGACGGCGCCCAGAAGTCGATCGGCGACAAGGGCTACGTCCCGATGCCGGCCGCGATCGGCGACAAGGTCAAGGCCGCCGTCGGCACCCTGGCCTGACCCGACAGGACCCCCGGTGGGACGGCCCCGTGAGCGAGGGGGGCGGGGGCCGTCCCACCGGAGCGCCACCATCCAGCACCAACGTCCGGGGCACCGCCGCCATGGTGCCGACCCCCTTCCGGGGCGGCACCACCAGACCGGAGTAGACCAATGACCTCATCCTCCCCTGCCGCCCCGCGAGGCAGGGAACGCCGACCGCGCGACAGCCGCGTCGGCGACAAGATCTTCATGAACCTCGCCCGCGGCGCGGGCATCCTGCTGCTGGTCATCATGGCCGCGATCGCCGGCTTCCTGGCCTGGCGCTCGGGCATGGCCCTCAGCAACAACAACGGCAACTTCCTCACCACCTTCGAGTGGACGCCGGACGCCCCGAAGCCGGTCTTCGGCATCGCCGTCCTGGCCTTCGGCACCATCGTCAGCGCCCTCATCGCGATGGTGATCGCCGTCCCGGTGGCCATCGGGATCGCGCTGTTCATCTCGCACTACGCCCCGCGCCGGATCGCCCAGCCGTTCGCCTACCTGGTCGACCTGCTCGCCGCCGTCCCCAGCATCGTCTACGGCCTCTGGGGCGCGCTGTTCCTGGTCCCGCACATGGACGGGCTGACCAGCTGGCTCAACCAGTACCTGGGCTGGACGTACCTCTTCGACCAGACCAGGACCGGCACCCCGCGCAACCTGTTCACCGTCGGCATCCTGCTGGCGATCATGATCCTGCCGATCATCACCGCGGTCTCCCGCGAGGTGTTCCGCCAGGTGCCGCGGATGCACGAGGAGGCGGCGCTCGCCCTCGGCGCGACCCGCTGGGAGATGATCCGCACCGCGGTGCTGCCGTTCGGCCGCCCCGGCATCATCTCGGCCTCCATGCTCGGCCTCGGCCGGGCGCTCGGCGAGACCATCGCGGTCGCGGTGGTGCTCTCCGCCAACAGCGTCCTGTCGCTGCACATCCTCGACGCGGGCGGCGGCACCTTCGCGCAGAACATCGCGCTGAAGTTCGCCGAGGCCGGCAACAACGGCCGGGACGCGCTGATGGCCTCCGGCCTCGTCCTGTTCGTGATCACCCTGCTGGTGAACGGCGCCGCGCGACTGATCATCGCCCGCCGCAAGGAGTACTCGGGGGCCAACGCATGACCACCATGACGACCGTCCCCGAGGACGCCCGGCCGCAGGTCGGCCCCAGGCTGACCGCCAACCGGCTGCCCAGGTGGACCCCGCCCGCCGTCGCGGCCGGCTCGATCGCGGTCGGCTGCGGGATCGGCGCGGCCGCCGGGCTGCAGAGCCACCTCCAGTGGGGCCTGATCTCGGCCCTGCTGTTCCTGGTCGGCGGCTACCTGATCTCGGCCCAGGTCGAGGGCCGCCGCCAGGCCAAGGACCGGTTCGCCACCTCGGTGGTCTGGGTCGCCTTCATCCTGGCCGTCGTCCCGCTGGTCTCGCTGACCGTCTACACGGTCCAGCAGGGCATCGGCGTGGTGAACGGGAACTTCCTGAGCCACTCGATGAAGGGCGTGATCCAGTCCGGCCCCGGCGGCGGCATCTACCACGCGCTGCTCGGCACCCTCCAGCAGGTCGGCCTGGCCACCCTGATTGCCGCCCCGCTAGGCCTGCTGACCGCCGTCTACCTGGTCGAGTACGGCCGCGGCCGGCTCGCCAAGGCCGTCACCTTCTTCGTCGACGTCATGACGGGCGTGCCGTCCATCGTCGCCGGCCTGTTCATCCTCTCGCTGTGGAACCTCGCCCTGGGCTTCAGCTACTCCGGCTTCTCGGGCAGCCTCGCGCTGGCGATCCTGATGATCCCGGTCGTGGTCCGGTCCACCGAGGAGATGCTCAAGCTCGTCCCGAACGAGCTGCGCGAGGCCTCGTACGCCCTCGGCGTGCCGAAGTGGAAGACCATCCTGAGGATCGTCCTCCCCACCGCGATCGGCGGCATCACCACCGGCGTGATGCTCGCGGTCGCCCGCATCACGGGCGAGACCGCCCCGGTGATGATGCTGGTGTTCGGCGCCGACTACATCAACAGCAACCCGTTCGACGGACCGCAGCAGTCCCTGCCGATGTACATCTGGCAGCAGTACTCGGTGGTCAACAACGACTTCGGCTACGCCCGCGCCTGGGGCGCCGCGCTGGTGCTGATCGCCTTCGTGATGGGGCTCAACCTCATCGCCCGGGGCATCGCACGCTGGCGCTCGCCCAAGGGCGGACACTGAGCGACCGACTGACGCACGAAGACAGACGAGAGAAGCAACGATCATGGCCAAGCGCATCGACGTCAGCGGACTGTCGGCCTACTACGGCACCACCAAGGCCATCGAGGACATCTCGATGAGCATCGAACCCCGCTCGGTGACCGCCTTCATCGGCCCCTCCGGCTGCGGCAAGTCCACCTTCCTGCGCACCCTCAACCGGATGCACGAGGTGATCCCCGGCGCCCGGGTCGAGGGCAAGGTCCTCCTCGACGACGAGAACCTGTACGCCTCCAACGTCGACCCGGTCGCCGTGCGCCGTTCCATCGGCATGGTCTTCCAGCGCCCGAACCCGTTCCCGACCATGTCGATCTACGACAACGTGGTCGCCGGGCTCAGGCTCGCCGGTGTGAAGAAGAAGTCCGTCCTGGACGACGTGGTGGAGCGCTCGCTGAAGGGCGCCAACCTCTGGAAGGAGGTCCACAACCGGCTGAACAAGCCGGGGGCCGGCCTCTCCGGCGGTCAGCAGCAGCGACTGTGCATCGCCCGCGCCATCGCGGTCGAGCCCCAGGTGCTGCTGATGGACGAGCCCTGCTCCGCGCTCGACCCGATCTCCACCCTCGCCATCGAGGACCTGATCGGCGAGCTGAAGTCGCAGTTCACCATCGTCATCGTCACCCACAACATGCAGCAGGCGGCCCGCGTCAGCGACCGCACCGCCTTCTTCAACCTGGCCGGCGTCGGCCAGCCGGGCAAGCTGATCGAGTTGGACGACACCCAGCGGATCTTCTCCAACCCGTCGGTGCAGGCGACCGAGGACTACATCTCCGGCCGCTTCGGCTAGACCGGACCCCAGCTGTCCCGCGGTGCTGCATGGCGGTGCCGCCGCGGGGCATGAGGAAGGGCCCGCCCCCGAGATGTGGGGGCGGGCCCTGTCAGTTGCTCGCCCGCTCGGCTCCGGGGCGCTCGGAGCCGGTGCGGCTCGGGGCGGCGGACCGCCCATCGCGTCCGACCGTTCCGGCGGGGCTCAGCCCCAGAACAGGTGGACGAACCAGTACACCAGCGCGGCGACGACGGCGGCCGCCGGCATCGTGATGAACCAGCCGAGCACGATGTTCTTCGCGACGCCCCAGCGCACCGCGCGGAGCCGCTTGGTGGCGCCCGCGCCCATGATCGCCGCGGTGATCACGTGAGTGGTGGAGATCGGCGCCTTGAAGACGAACGACGTGATGTACATGACGACCGAGGAGGTGGCCTCGGCCGCGAAGCCCTGCGGCGGGTCCAGCTCGATGATCTTGCGGCCGAGCGTCCGCATGATCCGCCAGCCGCCCGCGTAGGTGCCCAGCGAGAGCATCGTCGCGCAGGAGATCTTCACCCAGACCGGGATGTCCCCGGCGGTCTGGTGGCCGGAGATGGTGAGCGCCATCACCACGATGCCCATGGTCTTCTGGGCGTCCTGGAGGCCGTGCGCCAGCGCCATCGCGGCGGCGGAGGCGGTCTGGGCCACCCGGAAGTTGCGCTTGGCGCGGTGCGGGTTGGCCCGGCGGAAGATCCACAGGATCGCCAGCATCACGATGAAGCCGCCGATCAGGCCGACCACCGGCGAGAGGATCATCGGGATGACGATCTTGTCGATGACCCCGTTCCAGATCACCCCGATCCCGCCGGCCAGCGCCGCGCCCACCATGCCGCCGAACAGCGCGTGCGAGGAGGAGGACGGCAGGCCGAAGTACCAGGTGACCAGGTTCCAGGCGATCGCGCCGACCAGGGCGGCGAACAGGATCGCCATCCCCTGGTTGCCCTTGGGGGTCTCGATGATCCCCTGGGAGACGGTGTGCGCCACCCCGCTGCCCAGGAAGGCGCCGGCCAGGTTCATCACGGCGGCCATCGCGAGCGCGGCCCTCGGCGTCAGCGCCCGGGTGGAGACCGACGTGGCGATCGCGTTCGCCGAGTCGTGGAAGCCGTTGGTGTACGTGAAGAAGAACGCAACACCGATGACGGCGATGAGTGCTGCCATGTCCACGAGGGTCAGGACTCCTTGACGGCGATGGTCTCCACCGTGTTGGCGACGTGCTCGAACGCGTCCGCCGCCTCCTCAAGGACGTCCACGACCTGCTTGAGCTTGAGCACCTCGATGGCGTCGTACTGGCCGGAGAACAGGTGGGCGAGCAGCTTGCGGTGGATCTGGTCGGCCTGGTTCTCCAGCCGGTTGACCTCGATCCAGTACTCGGTGAGGTTGGACATGCTGCGCAGGTTCGGCATCGCTTCGGCGGTGAGCTCCGCGGCGCGCGCCAGCACCTCGATCTGCTGCTCGATGCCCTTCGGCAGGGTCTGGATGTCGTAGAGGACGACCAGGTCGACGGCCTCCTCCATGAAGTCCATGATGTCGTCCAGCGACGAGGCGAGGCTGTAGATGTCCTCGCGGTCGAAGGGCGTGATGAAGGAGGAGTTCAGCTGGTGGAAGACGGCATGGGTGGTGTCGTCCCCGGCGTGCTCGGCGGCGCGCATGCGCTCGACGATCTCCGCGCGGGCCGAGACGTCTGATCCCAGCAGTTCCAGCAGGAGCTTCGATCCGACGACGAGGTTCTCCGCGGCGGCGGCGAACATGTCGTAGAAACTCGTCTCCTTCGGGGTCAGGCTAAAACGCACGGAAATCTCCGATGTGCGGGGTAGGGACTGAACGATGCTAGGTGCAACCGAGCGCGATCGCGCAAACGGGGTGGTGACCAGGGAGGCGGAACCTCCCCTTCCGTTCGGCTGCCGAACCGGCCGACCCGGACCGCACGGCCATGGGCGGACGTGATTCCCCAGTCTGACGGAACCCCGCCCCGATTGCCCCCGGCCTGCGTGTGCGGGACCGGGGCGCCGCTCAGACGGGTGAACCCCGCGCCGACCCCCCACCAGGCCGTTCGGCACATGCCGGGTGGGCCGTCGGAACACCACGGAGGGCCCCGGTGTTGGACACTGGTGGCCGACGCAGCCACCAGGCACTCAGACGAAGGCGGGCCGATGACCACGACGCAAGCGCGCACCGAGCCGGACCACGCGTCCGGCACCGACCCGCACGCCGGCACCCCCACCACCGCCGCGGCGCACGGGAACGGGCACGGCCCGCACGGCTACAGCGCGCAGAAGGACGCCCACCTCAAGCGGCTGCGCCGGATCGAGGGCCAGATCCGCGGTCTCCAGCGGATGGTCGACGAGGACGTCTACTGCATCGACGTGCTCACCCAGGTCTCGGCCAGCACCAAGGCGCTGCAGTCCTTCGCGCTCTCCCTGTTGGAGGAGCACCTGCGGCACTGCGTCGCCGCGGCCGCCGAACAGGGCGGCGTCGAACTGGACGCCAAGGTGGCGGAGGCCTCGGCCGCGATCGGCCGGCTGCTGCGCAGCTGAGCCCGGCCCCGCACGGCCGGCCCGGGCAGCGGCCGTCAGCCGTCGCCCTCCCGCTCGGTCCGGGCCGGGTCCACCCGGTCCAGCAGCACCTCGTCGATCCGCTCGGTCGGCAGCCGCTCACCGGTGCTGGCCGTCGCGGCGATCATCAGCTCGCCGGCCAGCTCGATCTCGTCGAGGGCCGCGTCGTCGTGACCGCCACTGCGGCCGCCCGTGGACGACACCACCTGCACCACCCCTTCAGTGCCTCGCCAGCCCGGGCGGCAGCCACCCGGCGTCCAGCCTAGGCACTCCGGGGCCCGTCCACATGGCACGGACGGGCCATCTCGGCGCCGCCGAAACGGGTGGCCGTCGCTCCCCGCGCGGCCACCCGCCCCGGCGGCCTACTTCGGGCTCTCCGAGGGCTTCATCTGGTAGATGTCCGAGGCCGGCGGCTCGGCCGCCTCGACCGGCTTGCCGAAGTCCGAGAGCGAGGTGGTGGAGGTGACCTTCACCTGGTCCTTGGCCTCCTTCGACCCGGCCACCCCGGCGAAGGTGAACACCTCGACCACCTTGTGCAGCCGGCCATGGTCGTCCAGCCAGGCGTCGTACGGGACCTCCTTGACGGTGAAGGTCTGCCCGCCCGTCCGCAGGCCGTCCCCGCCCCGGCCGCCGGTGGCGTCGGCGGCCTTGGCCAGGTCCAGGGTGCCCCGGTAGTGGTGCAGCGGCACGCCGTCCACGGTCTCCGTGCCCACCAGGTCGGCCTTCTGCACCCCGCGCAGCGCACCCGCCGCCGAGGCCGGGTCGGTGGCGCCGCTGCTGACCAGGTTGCCGTCCGGCAGCTGGCGCACGTCCAGCTTGACCCACTTGCCCTCGGGCACCTTGGCCCCGCTGTTCTGCAGGTAGACCGTGCCCGGCAGGACCACCTCGACGATCTTCCCGGTGGTGGCCGCGCCCGGAGGCACCTGGACCTCCAGCCGGCCGATCCGCTTCACGTAGTCGTAGCCGCCGCTCCCGCTGAACGAGGCCTTCTTGTCGGCGGACTCGGTGACCAGCTCGGTGGCGGCGTGCGCGGAGCCGGTGCGGCCGGTGATGTCGGCGGCGTTGCGCACCGCCGTCACCGGGTCCGCGGCCAGGTGGTCGGCGGCGGCCGACTGCTGGTCGGACGAGCCGCCGCCGGAGCGGCCCGAGCAGCCGGCGGCTCCCGCGGCCAGGGCGGCGGCGAGCAGGGCGGCCCCGGCCGCCGAGCGCAGGTGCGGCCGCGGACGGCGCGCTGGCCGCCCGGTTCGCTGCTGGTCGGTCATCTTCATCCTCGCGACAACCCCCTCGGGCCCGACTGCCCCGCCGGACACCCCCGGGTGGGCAGAGCTCTTTCCGGGCAAACGAGTTGGGCCGCGAAGGGTTACGGGAAGCGGGCGGACCCGGGCGTCGCGCCCCGGCCGTCCGACGCGTTACGGTGAACCACGTGCACAGTGAGCTGCCGGCCGTCCCCGGCACCACCCCGATGCCCGAGCACCGCGTCGCGGTCAGCGAACGCGGTTCCTTCGCCTTCGCGGCCTGCAGCTGCGGCTGGTACTCCGCCGCCCGCCGCTCCCGCGACCTGGCCCGCCGAGAGGCGGCCGACCACACCGCCGGGTACGGCAGCGAGCCCGCGGACTAGTCGGGCCGTACCTTCCGGATCACGCCGGGGTCAGGCCGCGAGGTCGGACTCCGGCGGCTGCTCCTCGGAGCGCACCGCCCCGCGCCCGCGCCGACGGCCGCGCTGGGCCGAGCCCCGGGCCGTACCGCCGCGCTCCGGCGCCCGGATCAGCGGCGCGACCGCCGTCCGGCCCAACGCGTGGCAGAACGGGACCAGCACCGCCATCGCGATCGGCGCCAGCAGCAGCACCACGGCGACGGCGAGGGCGTAGCCGCCGATCACGTCGGTCGGGTAGTGGACGCCCATGAACATCCGGCAGAAGCCCTGCAGCAGCGCCAGGCCGCCGGCGATCCAGCCCAACTTCCGGTTCACCAGGAACAGTGAGACCGCGACGGCCATCGTCATGGTCGAGTGGTCGCTGACGAAGGAGTGGGTGCCGGCCTTGCCGTCCACCAGCACCAGCAGTCCCGGGTGGTCGACGAAGGGCCGGGGACGGTCCACGATCGCGGCGATCGGCAGGTTGGCCAGCTCGGCGACGGCCACCGAGAGCGGCACCCAGAGCAGCCCGGCGATCGCCACCGGAGCGTCCGGGCGGCGCCTGGCCTGCAGCCAGCCCACCAGCCCGAGCATCGCCAGGCCGATCAGGATGCCGTACTCGCCGATCCACGAGACCAGGTGGTCCAGCCACTGCGGGGAGCTCTTGGCCAGGCCGTTCACGGCGTAGAGCAGGCCGAGGTCGGGGTTGGTCGTGTCGGCAAGCGGCGTCGACACGCCGTACCTCCTTCTGGTCCGCTGCACCTGTGCGTTCCCGCCGGGGCCCGCCCCGCGCGGAACGCTGACGAGGGGCCACCGGACCCAACGTCATCGCCGGGACACAGCGTTCCACGGAAACGCGGGGTTATGGAAACTTGACTCAGCGTCCACAGCCCGCACACAGATCGACGGACGACTCGGCCGGTCCCACCGGTTCCATCCGTGCGGTGACGGCCGGCAGGGCCTTCACGGCCGGCCCACCGCCGTCGGCGCGGGCGGGGCGGCGGCCGCGGGGCGGCCGGTGGCGGCCGGGGTGGTCGGTGCCGTGGTGCCGGGGCGGCTCGGGGGCTGGACCGCGCCGTTGCCGTTGTTGTCGCGGGTGGGCAGCGCCTGGGCACCGTCCGAGGTCACCCGGGTCGCCCCGATGTACTCCCTGGTGTCGATCTTGTCGTAGCGGATCACCGCCCCGGTGTGGGGTGCGTTGATCATGTAGCCGCCGCCGACGTAGATCCCCACGTGGTGGATGCTCCGCGGATCGCTCAGGTCCGTCGCGAAGAACACCAGGTCCCCCGGCCGCAGCTGATCGCGCGACGGGTGCGGCCCGGCGTACCACTGGTCGTTGGCCACCCGCGGCAGCTCGATGCCCACGGTGGCGAACGCCGCCTTGGTGAGCCCGGAGCAGTCGAACTGCCCGTTCTGCGAGGACAGGCCCTCACCGCCCCACAGGTACGGCGTGCCGAGCTTGGTCTGGGCGAAGTAGATCGCGCCGGCCGACTGCGCGGACACCTCCACCGGCGCGGTCGGCGCGGTGAAACTGCGGGCCATCGCCTGGATGTTCCGCACGTAGCCCTGGGTTTCCTTGTACGGCGGGATGCCCCCGTTCTTCGTCACCGCGTACGGGCCGGCGTTGTAGGCGGCCAGCAGGTTCGCCTGCGGGTCACCCGGCACCCCCGAGACGTCCTTGGCCAGCGCGCAGTCGTACACCGCCGCCGTGGCGATCGCGTCGTACGGGTTCCAGACGTCCTTCTTGCCGTCCCCGTCCCCGTCCGTGGCGTACACCGGCCAGGTCCCCGGCATGAACTGCGCCATTCCCTGCGCTCCGACCGGGGATTGGGCCCTCGGATCGAAACCGCTTTCCTGGTACAGCTGCGCGGCGAGCATCGGCGGGGAGATCTCCGGGCAGAGCGATCCCCACTTCTGGAAGGTGTCCTGATAGGCCGCCGGGACCGTTCCGGGAGAGAGCGCGGAGCGATTGGCCGACTGCTGCGGCGTCCCACTTGCCGCATATGTCCCCATCGTCACCAGGCCGAGGAATCCGAACGCGACAACTCCCGCCGCAGCGGCGGCCGTACCGGCCTTCCGGAGTACCATCAGCACCATCCCGACGAATCGTCAGTCGAAGTGTCCCGGAAGGCGTTGCTCACCGCAATCATCAGAGATACAAAGAGTGAGCGCTATCCTTCGTACGGTGGACATCCTCGCGTACGTGTCCGATGCCTCACGACCAATCCGCGAGAAGTAGCCAAGTCGACATCAGATCTGGCCAAGAATAGGCACCGACCCTTCGCGCGGGCGGGGTCAGGGCCCTTGAATTTGCCTGATCGGGCGGTGAGATGGAAATGAACCTGAGCAGCGTGCACACCTATGCGGTCGGCCACCTGGCCGAGGACCCCCCCAAGAAGCCGAGCATCGACACGATCATCGGCGGGATCGCCCCCGACTGGGGCCCGTTCGCGACCCTCGGGTCGGAGGCCCGGGTGATGGTCGAGGTCATCATGGCCCTCGCCATCATCCTCTGCCTCGGCATCGCGGCCTGGGGCGCGGCCAAACAGCGGATCGGCGCGACCGCGATGCGCGACAGCTTCGGCGCCGAACAGGGCAAGGGACTGATCATCGCCGGGCTGACCGGCGTGTTCATCATCGGATCACTCGGCACTCTGTTCACCATTGTCTACGGCATGGCGATCTGACGATAGGACAGCAGTGATCCGGCCCGACTGAGGGCAGGTTCCCCGCCCGGACCCCACCAGTGGCCGACCAGCCAGGACCCCACCCCCGTTCCCACCCTCCGTCCGCGCCCGCCCCGGGGCGGAGGGCCCCCGGAGCCGCCCCGGCTCCCCGCACCAGGAGGGCCGCCGTGCCGTTGTCCGACGACCAGCCGCACACCCGTACGCGGCTGCCGGTCGACGAACAGCCCTCCACGCCGGCGACCCTCCGTCAGTCCCGGCCGCTGCGAACCCTGCTGACCGTCCTCGTGGTCGTCACCCTGCTCGTCGTCGCCATCTCCATCGCCAACCGCGGCAAGCCCGCCGCCGGCGGCGGCAGCTCCTCCGACCACGCCGCCCCCGGCGCCGCCTCCGGCGCCGGCCCGGCCCCCAGCGGCGACCAGCCCGTCGGCACCACCGTCAACGGCATCGCCTCCGGCTTCCCGCACAGCGACCAGGGCGCCCAGTCCGCCGCCGCCAACTACTCTGTGGCCATCGGCTCCGCGGACATGTTCCGCACCGACAGCCGCCACACCATCATCGCCACCATCGCCGACCCGGGAGCGGCGGGGGCGCTGCAGAGCCGGCTGGACCAGGGCTTCTCGCCGGAGACAGCGGCCCGGTTCGGTGTGGACGCACAGGGGCGGGCCCCCAAGGGGTTGACCTTCGTCAGCCGGACCATTCCGGTCGGCACCAGGAGCAACGGTTACACCGCGGAGAGCGTCAAGGTCGACGTCTGGTGCAACGGCCTGTTCGGACTGGCTGGCGAGCGGTCGACCAAGCCGGTCTCCGAGGAGTGGTTCACGCTCAGCCTCAGTCTGCGGTGGACCGGAACGGATTGGAAGCTCACCGACTTCAGCCGAGTGGCGGGCCCGGCTCCTGTCCCGCCGGACCAGCAAGCCGCGACCGCGGAGGAGATCACTGGTGCCGTCGAGCAGTTCGGAGGCTTCCGCTATGCCCGCTGACGGCAACACTGGCCTGGTCCGCAGGGTCATCGGCCGTGTGACCGGGACGGCGCTGTTCGGCGTCCTCTCGGTCGTGTTGGCGGCCAATCGCGCGATGGCGGAACCGTCGCCGACCCCCAGCGCCGGGGTCACTAACACGGCGTGTCCAGGAGTTCCGCTTCCCGGGAACGACGTGTACTGCGCTCCGCCCGGCGGAGGGCTCCCCGGCGGCGGCACCGTCGGCACCGTGACCGACCCGCTCGGGTCGCTCGCCAAGGGCTGTGCCCAGGCGGCGGCCTGGGTGGTGCGGAAGCTGTCCGGGGCGATCGACGGGACGACGGCGGTGGACTTCACCAACCAGTCGTTCCTGCAGCAGTACGCCGTCGTGTTCGCGGTGTCGACGGTGATCACGCTGGTGCTGTGGCTGCTGGCGGTGACCAAGCGGGCGGTGCGGGGGGCGCCGTTGACGACGGCGATCTCGGAGGCGGTGGGCTTCCTGTGGCTGACCGTGGTGGCCTCCGCGTTCACGCCGCTGATCCTGTTCACCGTGGTGAGCGTGACGGACGGGCTGACGAAGGCGATCGCGGTCGGGACGAAGTCGGACACCGGGACGTACCTGAGCGGCTTCGCGGACACCCTGGAGAAGGGGGACGTCGGCGGCGGCCCACTGATACTGGTGATCGTGTCGCTGGTGGCGGTGCTGGCGGCGGCGGTGCTCTGGATCGAGCTGGTGATCCGGGCGGCGATGCTGTACGTGGGGGCGCTGCTGGGGACGGCGGTGTACGCGGGGCTGGTGGACCGGCAGTTGTGGAAGCACGTGCGCCGGTGGGCCGGGATGATGCTGGCGGTGGACCTGGCGAAGCCGATCATCGTGATCATCCTGGGTCTGGCGGGCGCGGTGGCGACCGGGGCCGGGGCCAACGACGACTTCGCCCGGGTGCTGTCCGGGCTGGCGATCCTGTTCCTGTCGATCTTCGCGAGCGCCGCGGTGTACCGCTTCGTGCCGACCTTCGGTGACGAGATGCTGAACATGCGCCGGGCCCGGGCCAGCGCGGTGCAGGCCGGTTCGGCGATGATCAACGGCACCGCGAACCTGATGAAGCAGGGCATCAGCACCCACGGCGACCGCGGTCCGCAGGCGGCCGGCGGGGGTGGCGGGGCGGGTGGGGGCTCGGTCGCGCCCGGCATCGCCGCGCACGCCGGCCGGACGCCGGCTCCACCGCCGCAGGCCGGACCGCCGCAGGCCCCGGTTCCGATCCGCGACAGCAATCCAGCGAAGGGAGGGTGACGGGTAAGTGAGCAGTGAACCGCTCGGCCAGTACGGGGCCCAGTACGCCCAGCCGTACGTGCACCAGCGCCGCACCTACCTGATCGGCAAGGCCCGCCCGAACGCGCCGATCGGCCGGAACCGGGAGTCCGGCGAGATCCTGCTGATCATCTTCGGGGCGTTCGTCGGGATGCTCTGGGGCCTGCTGATGCCGGTCCTGCCGCTGCGGATCGCCGGTCTGCTCGGCCTGCCCCTGCTGGCCATCGCGGCGGTCTACGTGCCGTACCGCAAGCGGACGTTCTACAAGTGGGTGGAGATCAACCGCACCTACCGCCGGACGGTCCGCAGCGGGCGCGGGGTGTGGCGCTCGGACGCGATGGACGCGGGCACCCGGATGGACGGCCGCGAGGTGGAGATCGGCCCGCCGCCCGGGGTGGGGCGGCTGCGCTGGCTGACCGCGCCGTTCGGGCCGGACGAGGTCGGGGTGCTGATGCACCTGGAGCGGCGGACGGTGACGGCCGCGATCGAGATCGAGGGCCCGGGCGTCGGGCTGCGCGACTCGGAGGACCAGGAGGCGCTGGTCGACCGCTTCGGCACGCTGCTGAAGCACGTCGCCAACGGGGACGGGTTCGTGACCCGGCTGCAGATCCTGGCCCGCACGCTGCCGGCCGACCCGGACGCGCACGCCAAGGACGTGGAGCGGCGCGGCGACCGCGACGCGCCGCGCTGGCTGCAGGAGTCGTACGACCAGCTGCAGTCGATGGTGTCGACCTCCTCGGAGCAGCACCGGGCGTACCTGGTGGCCTGCATGCACTACACCCGCGACCTGGCCGCCGAGGCGCACGCGATGGGCCGCAGCGCCTACGAGAAGCGTGCCGCCGGCGGTCCGTCCCGGGACGACGACGGGCTGGCGGCCGTGATGGCACGCGAGCTGACCGACATCTGCGCCCGGCTGGCCGAGGCGGACATCCGGGTGCGCCAGCCGCTGGGCCAGGCCCGGCTGTCCTCGCTGCTGCACTCGATGTACGACCCGGACCACCCGATCGACCACATCCAGGCGATGTCCCGGCGCAACGCCTGGCCGGCCGAGCTGGACGCGACCCACCCGCAGTACCTGACGGCGAAGACCCGCGAGTCGGCGACCCGGGAGCCGTGGTGCCACGCGACCGCGTGGATCAAGGAGTGGCCGCTGACCCCGGTGGGCGTCAACTTCCTGGCGCCGCTGCTGGTGCACACCCCGGACGTGATCCGGACGGTCGCGGTGACGATGGACCTGGAGCCCACCGACGTCGCGATCGAGCGGATGCTGACCGAGAAGACCAACGACGAGGCGGAGGCCAGCCGCGCGGCCAAGATGAACCGCACGGTCGACCCGCGCGACCTGGCCCACACCGGGCGGGTGGACCAGCGCGGTGACGACCTGGCCTCCGGCGCGGCCGGGGTGAACCTGGTCGGCTACATCACGGTCTCCTCGCGCAACCCCGAGGCGCTGGCCCGCGACAAGCGGACCATCCGGGCGTCGGCCGGCAAGAGCTACCTGAAGCTGGAGTGGTGCGACCGCGAGCACCACCGGGCCTTCGTCAACACCCTGCCGTTCGCCACCGGCATCCGCCGCTGACCGCCGCGCCCGTCCACCCACCGCACCCGTCCACCCCCCACCGCTGGCACCAGGAGGCCGCCCATGGCGCTCGGCAACCTCACCGACGCGTTCACCAGCCTGTTGTTCGGCAAGGTGGAGACCACCCGGCTGCCGGTGCGCACCTCGACCGGCCAGGCGCAGGCGGTCTACCTGCCGACGGCCGCACCGGGGCTGGGCGACTCGGGCGTGATCATCGGGCGGGAGGTGTACAGCGGCAAGGGCTATGTCTACGACCCCTTCCAGCTGTACGGGCAGCAGCTGCCCGCCCCGCACTGGCTGGTGCTGGGGGAGTCCGGCAACGGCAAGTCGGCGCTGGAGAAGACGTACGTGCTGCGGCAGTTGAGGTTCCGCGACCGGCAGGTCGTGGTGCTCGACGCGCAGGGCGAGGACGGCGTCGGCGAGTGGAACCTGATCGCCGACGCGCTGGGCATAAAGCCGATCCGGCTGGACCCGATGGCGGCCCGGGACGGCGGGGTGAAGCTCAACCCGCTGGACCCGGCGATCACCCAGACCGGTCAGCTGTCGCTGCTGCGCACCATCATCGAGGTGGCGATGGGGCGGGGCCTGGAGGAGCGGGCGGGCTTCGCGCTGAAGGCGGCGCACGCCCACGTGGTGGCCTCGGTGAAAGACCGTCAGCCGGTGCTGGACGACATCATCGACACCCTGCGCAATCCCGAGCTGTCCTCGGTGGAGTCGCTGGGCGTGGCGGTGGACGAGGTGCAGTCCTGGGGCCTGGACGTGGCGCTGGTGCTGGACCGACTGGTCGACGGTGACCTGCGCGGCATGTTCGACGGCCCGACCACCGACGGGATCGACCTGGACGCGCCGCTGATCGTCTTCGACCTCTCGCACATCGACCGCAACTCGATCGCGATGCCGATCCTGATGGCGATCGTCGGGGTGTGGCTGGAGCACACCTGGATCCGGCCGGACCGGAAGAAGCGCATCTTCCTGGTCGAGGAGGCCTGGCACATCATCAACAGCCCGTTCGTGGCACAGCTGTTCCAGCGGCTGCTGAAGTTCGGCCGACGGCTCGGGCTCTCGTTCGTGGCGGTGGTGCACCACCTGTCGGACGTGGTGGACGGTGCGGCCGCCAAGGAGGCCTCGGCGATCCTGAAGATGGCCTCCACCCGGACGATCTACATGCAGAAGGCCGAGGAGGCGCGGGCCACCGGCCGGGTGCTGGGCCTGCCGCGCTGGGCGGTGGAGATCATTCCGACCCTGTCGCCGGGCATCGCGGTGTGGGACGTCAACGGCAACGTCCAGGTGGTGAAGCACATCATCACCGACACCGAACGGCCGCTGGTCTACACCGACCGCGCGATGACCGAGGACGCGGTGGCCGAACGGACGCGGGCAGAGCGGCAGTTGGCGGCGGAGCCGGGGGTCTGACCGTCCGTCGTCAGCCTGGCCGGCCGGTCGTACGCAGGCTGCCCGTCCCGGCTCTGCCGCGATGGTTCGTCAGCAGGTAATCCTCTCGTTACGTTCGACGTCCTGACAGCTACGCGCGTTGACCCTAGGCTGCACTCGCGCAACTCATCGCCCACGCCCGGTTCCTCCGCCGCCGCGTGGTCCTCCAAGGTGCAGGGGTTCCCTCATGCTCACCGTCAGATCCCGACGGGCGGCGTTCGCCGTCGTCGCCGCCGCAGGTCTGTTCGGCACGGTGGTCGTGCCGACGGCCGCTCAGGCCGCCGACGCCAACGCCAAGCGTCACAAGACCGTCAACCTCCAGCTGCTGGCGATCAACGACTTCCACGGCAACCTGGAGCCCCCGGCCGGCTCCTCCGGCACGATCAAGGAGGTCGACCCGGCCACCGGTCGGGTGGTCTCGACCCCGGCCGGCGGCATCGAGTACCTGGCCACCGAACTGCGCAAGGCGCGGATCCCGGCCGACGACTCGATCACCGTCGCGGCCGGCGACATCGTCGGCGCCAGCCCCCTCACCTCGGCGCTGTTCCACGACGAACCGACCATCGAGGCGATGGACAAGCTCGGCCTGGACGTCACCTCGGTCGGCAACCACGAGTTCGACCAGGGCGCTGCGGAGCTGCTGCGCAAGCAGGAGGGCGGCTGCCACCCGACCGACGGCTGCTACGAGCCGGGCCGCACCTTCAAGGGCGCCAACTTCAACTACCTGTCGGCCAACGTCACCGACGAGAAGACCGGCAGGACCCTGCTGCCGCCGTACTGGGTGACCAAGTCCCAGGGCGTGAAGATCGGCTTCATCGGCGTCACCCTGGAGGGCACGCCGAACATCGTGACCGCCGAGGGCATCAAGGGCCTGAAGTTCGCCAACGAGGTCACCACGATCAACAAGTACGCCGCCGAGCTGAAGGCCAAGGGCGTCAACTCGATCGTCGCGCTGGTCCACGAGGGCGGCTACCCGGCCAGCAGCGTCTACAACTACGACTGCGGCCCGGCGGGCCAGGGCATCTCCGGCCCGATCGTCGACATCGCCAGGAACATCGACCCGGCCGTCGGCGCCATCGTCACCGGCCACACCCACAACGCGTACGCCTGCGAGATCCCCGACCCCAACGGCGTGCCGCGCTCGGTCACCAGTGCCGCCTCCTTCGGCCGGCTGTTCACCGAGATCGACATGAAGCTGGACAAGACCACCGGCGAGATCGTCCGCCCGTCGGTCAAGGCCGAGAACCACGTGGTGCGCCGCACGGTCCCCAAGGCCCCGGACATGACGGCGCTGATCGACCACTACTCCAAGCTGGCCGCCCCGATCGCCAACCGCCCGATCGGCTACATCTCCGCGGACATCAACGGCCGCGGCAGCAGCGACCTGGAGAAGCCGCTCGGCGACGTGATCGCCGACGCCCAGCTGGAGGGGCTCGCCCCGGCCGGCAAGGGCGGGGCGCAGGTCGCCTTCATGAACCCCGGGGGACTGCGCTCCGACCTGGTGTACAAGGCCTCCGGCAGTGAGGGCGACGGCGTGGTGACCTACGGCGAGGCGTTCACCGCCCAGCCGTTCACCAACATGATGCAGGTCAAGACGCTGACCGGCGCACAGCTGGTCCAGCTGCTCCAGCAGCAGGTGAGCGGGCTCAACGACGCGGCGCCGAAGGTCCTCCAGGTGTCCTCGAACCTCCACTACACCCTGGACATGCGCAAGACCGGCGCGGACCGGGTGGTGCTCGACTCGATCCGGCTGAACGGCGCGCCGGTCGACCCGGCCGCCAGGTACCGGGTCGCGGCCAACGAGTTCCTGGCCGGCGGCGGCGACGGCTTCCCGGCCTTCGCGGCGGGCACCGACAAGCTCGTCGGCGCCTCCGACCTGGACGTCTTCACGGCCTACCTGGCGGCCCACAGCTCGGCGGCCTCGCCGCTGAAGCCGCCGGCGCAGGACCGGATCAAGGTCCTCGGCCCGGGCAGCGACATCGACTGACCGTGAGCCGACGATGAGGACGGGCGGGGCGCTGTCGGGGCGCCCCGCCCGTTCCGTTCTCCCCCGACCGTCACTCGGGGGCTACTCGGGGCCGGGGCCGCCCGGCAGTCGTACGGTGGCCAGCGCGCCGGGGCCGCCGTCCTCGGCCGGGCCGAGGGTGACCTCGCCGCCCGCCTCCCGCACGCTCTGTGCGACGATCGACAACCCCAGGCCTGAGCCGGGCAGTTGGCGCGAGGAGGGGGAGCGCCAGAACCGGTCGAAGACGTACTGCAGCTCGTCCGGCGGGATGCCGGGGCCGTGGTCGCGGACGGTCAACACGCCCTGCTGCAACCGGACCTCGATGGTGCCGCCGGGCGGGCTGTACTTGACCGCGTTGTCCAGCAGGTTGATCACGGCGCGCTCCAGGCCGGCCGCGTCGCCGTGGGTGTACCAGGGCTCGGTGCTCACCTCGAAGACCAGCCCGGGACCACGGAGCTTGGCGCGCTCGACGGCCCGGCCGGCGATCTCGTGCAGGGCGACCACGGTGAGGTTGGGACCGGCCTTCGGGGTGTCGGGGCGGGAGAGCTGGAGCAGGTCGCCGATCAGGACGGTGAGTTCCTGCATCTGCGCCTTCATGTTGCCGAGCAGCTTGGTCTTGGTCGCCGGGGGCAGCGGGCGGCCGGTGTCGTCACTGCGGATCAGCAGGTCGACGTTGGTGCGCAGGGAGGTGAGGGGCGTCCGCAGCTCGTGGCCGGCGTCCGCGATCAGCCGGGTCTGGCGCTCGCGGGAGTTGGCGAGGGCGGTGCTCATCGAGTTGAAGGAGGTGGACAGGCGGGCGATCTCGTCGTCGCCGCGCACCGGGATGGTGGTGCCGACCTCTTCGGTCCGGGCGATGTGCTCGACGGCGTCGGTGAGCCGGTCGACGGGCTTGAGGGAGGAGTGGGCGACCAGGCGGCCGGCGACGGCGGCGAGCAGGATGCCGCCGAGGGAGACGGCGCCGAGGAGGATGGCGAGGCCCTGGAGCGAGTCCTCGACGGACTGGGTGGGGGTCGCGACCATGACCAGCACCGGCCCGAGAGAGTGGCTCTGGGCCGCGGAGACGCGGACGACAGCAGGATCACCATTGGTGTAGGTGCCATCACGGATGATCGACTGACCGAGCTTGAGGCGGTACGCGTCGGTGTCGCTCGGCTTGAGCGTGATGGCTCGGGGCGTGCGCTCCGCGAAGCAGACCTGGCCGGTGTTCGCCAGGACGAACTGGACGTCCCTGAGCACGGGGCCGTTGCTCTCGGTCGGGGAGGACCCCTGTGCCGTCGGGGCTGCAGCAGGCGATGAGGCGCAGTACAACGTGGGTGGGATCCGCGGCTGCGGGGGAGCGTTGAGCAGATCCGTTCGGACCTGGCCGTACAGCTGCCTCTCCACGATGAACCAGCACGCCAGCGCCGACATCGCGATCGCCACCGCCACCGCCGCCGCGCTCAGGAAGGTGAGGCGGCCGCGCAGCGAGCGGGAGCGGTACCAGTGGACGATTCGCTCGCGCCGGCCCGGGGTGCGGGGCGGCGCCAGCGGCGGGGGCGGAACAGTACTCACGCGCCGGCGCCGGCGGCCGGGCGCAGGGCGTAGCCGACGCCGCGTACGGTCTGGATGAGGCGCGGCATGCCGCCCTGCTCGGTCTTACGGCGCAGGTACATCACGTACACGTCCAGGGAGTTGGAGGAGGGCTCGAAGTCGAAGCCCCAGACCGCCTTGAGGATCTGCTCCCGGGTGAGGACCTGCCGGGGGTGGGAGAGGAACATCTCCAGCAGCATGAACTCGGTGCGGGTGAGTTCGACCGGCTTGCCGCCGCGGGTGACCTCGCGGGTGGCGGTGTTCATCCGCAGGTCGCCGAAGGCGAGCACCTCGCTGTCGTCCTCGGCGGCGGCGCGGGCGGCGGCCTCGGCGGCGAGGGCGTTGCGGCGCAGCAGGGCGCGGACGCGGGCGAGGAGTTCGTCGAGTTCGAAGGGCTTGGCGAGGTAGTCGTCGGCGCCGACGTCGAGGCCGGTGACGCGGTCGCCGACGGCGTCGCGGGCGGTGAGCATCAGGACGGGGACGGTGTCGCCGCGGGAGCGCATCCGGCGGACGGCGGTGAGGCCGTCCATCCGGGGCATCATGATGTCCAGCAGGACGAGGTCGGGCTTGTCGCGTTCGACGGACTCCAGGGCCTCGTAGCCGTCGGTGGCGGTGGCGACCTCGTAGCCCTCGAAGGCGAGGCTGCTCTCCAGGGCGTCCCGGAGGGCGGGTTCGTCGTCGACCACGAGGAGCCGGGCGGAGGGGTGGCCGGCCTCGGCGGTGGTGCGGTCGTCGGCGGACGGGGTCATGGGCTGGTGCCCTTTCTCGTCGGGTGGAGGACCTGCTGGGAGCAATTGTCCGTCTCGCGGACGCTTACCGGCTCTCAGGGATTGTGGCTCACAGGCTCTGGCCGGCTTCGAGTTTCGGCAGGGCCTGCTTGATGTCGTTGATCGGGATGGCGAAGCCGAGGCCGACGCTGCCGGCCGTGCTGCTGCCGCCGCCGGCGGTGGAGCTGGCGCCGTTCGGGGCGTACATGGCCGAGTTGATGGCGATGACCTGGCCGTTGGCGTTGATCAGCGGGCCGCCGGAGTTGCCCGGGTTGAGGGCGGCGTCGGTCTGGAAGGCCTTGTAGGTGGTGGTGTCGGCACCGCTCTGCTGCTGCGGGATGCTGCCGCGCAGACCGGGCAGGTTGGGGAAGCCGAAGCCGCCGTTGCCGCTGGTGCTGCCCTCGTCGAGCTGGACGGTGACGTCGCGGTTCTCGGCGCTGATGATGCCGGAGGTGACGGTGCCGGTGAGGCCGTCGGGGTTGCCGATGGCGACGACTGGGTCGCCGACGGCCACGGTGGAGGAGTCGCCGAGGACGGCGGGGGAGAGGTTCTTGGCGCCGGTCGCGGTGATCACGGCGACGTCGAGCTTCTTGTCGGTGCCGGTGACGGTGGCGGGGGCGGTGGAGCCGTCCTTGAAGGTGACGGTGATCCGGCCGTTGCCGTCGGCCGCGGTGTCGATCACGTGGAAGTTGGTGAGGATCTGGCCGTTGTGGTTGAGGACGACGCCGGTGCCGGTGGCGGTGCCGTTGCCGCTCTTGACGGTGATCTGGACGACGCTGGGGGAGACGGCGGAGGCGATGGCGGGCACGTTGGCGGTGCCGTCGGTGCGGGCGGAGACCGGGCTGGCGATGGTGCCGACGCGGCTGTCGGAGGACTGCCGGTCGGCGGCGACGACCCCGCCGGTGACCCCGCCGATGACGGCGGCGATCGCGGCGACGGCGGTGACCAGGGCGAGCCGTCCGCGCAGCAGGCCGCGCCGGGCGCGGTTGCCGTGGCCGCCGGGGCCCTCGGACCCGGAAGGGTGGCCGAGCAGGGTGGGGGGCTCGGGCGGCATGGGCGGGGGAGGGGGTGGTCCGTCGAAGCTGCCGCCGGAGTGGTCCTCGCGGTACCCGTAGGCGGTGCGTGGGTCGGGGTTGCCGGCGCCGTGGCCGAGCACGGTGCCCTCGATGACGCGGGGCTGCTCGTACGGGCCGTACTGCTCGTCGGGGTGCTGCTGGTGTTCGCTCATGCCGACCAAGCTCCGCCCGGTGGATGAGGACCGGATGAGAAGCGGCTCAGAACGCCCCGAGAAGCGCGTTGGCTTCTCATAAAGCCTGGTCAGACCGCCTGCGGAGCGGAATCGGCGGTTCCGGTCCGGCCGCTCCGTCCGCTGCTCCGTTCGGTTACTCCGGCAGGGTCCGCCCGGGTGCGGCGCCGTCGCAGCCGCAGGAACGGCGGATGACCAGGCGGGACGGGAACTTGCGGACCCGTTCGGTGTCCGAGCCGGGCACCATCAGCGAGTCGTCCAGCACCAGGTCCACGGCGGCCCTAGCCATCGCGTCGCGGTCGGAGGCGACGGTGGTCAGCGGCGGGTCGGCGAGCGCGGCCTCGGGCACGTCGTCGAAGCCGGCCACCGCGAGGTCCTCGGGTACGCGCAGGCCGACCTCACGGGCGGCCCGCAGCACGCCGATGGCCTGGTCGTCGGTGGAGCAGAAGACCGCCCGCGGCCGGTCCGGCCTGCGCAGCAGGTCGAGCGCGACGTCGTACGCGCCGTAGCGGTGGAAGGGTGCGTCGATCAGGTGCGGTGCGGTGGGGACGCCGTGGGCGTCCATGGCGCGCTGCCAGCCCTCGACGTGGTCGATGACGGGGTCGCCGGGGGCGGGGGACTCCACCGGGCCGCCGAAGCAGGCCACGTACGGGTGCCCGTGCACCTCCAGCAGATGGCGGACGACGGCCTCGGCTCCGCCGACGTCGTCGGTGACCACCGCGACGTCGTCGATCGCCTCGGGGCGGCGGTGCAGCAGCACCACCTTCGCCCCCTCCATCGCGGCGAACTCCTCGGCGGCGCGCTGCGAGGGGCCCTGGCTGACCAGGATCAGGCCGGAGACCCGCATGCCGAGGAAGGCGCGGACGTAGTGGACCTCGCGGTCGTCGACGTAGTCGGAGTTGCCGATCAGCACGAGCTTGCCGCGCTCGGAGGCGGCCCGTTCGACGGCGTGGGCCATCTCGGCGAAGAAGGGCTGGCGGGCGTCCGGGACGACCATGCCGATCAGGTTGGTCCGCCGGGAGGCCATCGCCTGGGCGACGCTGTTCGGCCGGTAGCCGAGCTGCTCGATCGCCGCGAGGACCTTCTCCCGGGTCGCGGGCGCGACCGGGCGCGGCCCGTTGTTGATCACGTAGCTGACGACCGCGGTGGAGGTCCCAGCCAGTCGGGCTACATCGTCGCGCGTCACCTTGGCCACGGGGGGAGTCTACGCGTGTGGCCCCCGAGGCGGCAGTGGGACCTGGGGCCGCTTCGGGGGGCGTACCGGGAGGAAACCGGACGGGTCGGGCGGAGGACGGCCCTCCCGACCCGCCCGGTCTCAGGCCTCCAGCGGGGCGGAGGGGCGCTGGGAGAGGTCCGGGCGCTCGCTCTTCTCGGCCTTCTCCGGGACGACGAAGCGGTAGCCGACGTTGCGCACGGTGCCGATCAGCTGCTCGTTCTCGACACCGAGCTTGGCGCGCAGCCGCCGGACGTGGACGTCCACCGTCCGGGTGCCGCCGAAGTAGTCGTAGCCCCAGACCTCCTGCAGCAGCTGGGCCCGGGTGAAGACCCGGCCGGGGTGCTGCGCGAGGTACTTGAGCAGCTCGAACTCCTTGAAGGTGAGGTCGAGCGCCCGGCCCTTGAGCTTCGCGGAGTAGGTGGCCTCGTCGACCGAGAGGTCGCCGTTGCGGATCTCCATGGGGCTGTCGTCGACGGCGACCTGGAGGCGGCCGAGCGCGAGCCGCAGCCGGGCCTCGACCTCGGCCGGCCCGGCGGTGTCCAGCAGGACGTCGTCGATGCCCCACTCGGCGGTCACGGCGGCCAGGCCGCCCTCGGTGACCACCAGGATCAGCGGGCAGCCGATGCCGGTGGAGCGGAGCAGCTGGCACAGGCTGCGGATCTGCGGCAGGTCGCGCCGCCCGTCGACCAGGATGACGTCCGCACTGGGGGTGTCCATCAGGGCCGATCCCTCGGCGGGTGCGACCCGGACGTTGTGCAGCAGCAGGCCGAGGGCCGGCAGTACTTCGGCGGACGGCTGGAGCGCGTTGGTGAGGAGGAGGAGAGAACTCATACCCGGTGGTCCCCTTTCCGGGTCGTCGCGGTCGCGTTCCGGCTGCCGCCGCAGCCGGGGGACGCAGGTGCTGAGGGGAGGGGGAGGACGCCCGGGCGGCTTCGGGGGAGCGCGCGGCGCACCGGGGGTCCCGCAACCCCTGGCGCACCGTTCCTGCCCTGGTCATCCCGCGAACCCTCCGGTCTGGTCCGGTCCCGGGTGGCGGCCCGGCGCCGGGTGGCGACACCCCGCCGGGCCGGCACGTCCTTGTGCCGCGAGAGGCGGGGCGGTTCCTGCGGTGCGCCGGGGGTGGGCCGACGAATCGCACGAACGTCCGTACTGGCGTCCTGAAAGCACAAAAGGACCCGGGGGCGACTCTGCCCGGATCCCTCTTGGTGCACGAGAATAGCCGACCGTCCTCCGCGCCGGGAGTGCGCGAATCCGGCGGTTCGCCCAATCCGGGCGTGCGCCGGGTGAGCCTGGACACAGCTTCGGGCGCCGCCCCGGGCTCGTCCGGCCAGGGCGATTGCCGCTCGGACCGGCGGACACGCCATCATGGACGCACATCGGCGGCGCCGCCCGGGTCCATCGTTCGGGTGGTCGGGCGGAAACTCCGGTGGCGAGCCGGACCGGGCCACCGGGGCCGGGCGAGGACGAACGGAAGGGGTGCCCGATGGGCGCGACCACCGAGCCCGCGAGCGGCGCCCGGGCGCGCGGGACGATCCGCTACTGGGCGGCGGCGAAGTCCGAGGCCGGGCTGGCCGAGGAGCCGTACGAGGCGGCGACCCTGGCGGAGGCGCTGGCCGCGGCCAAGGAGCGGCACGCCGACCGGCCGAAGCTCGTCCAGCTGCTCGGGCACTGCTCGTACCTGGTCGACGGCGCGCAGGTGGGCGGCCGGGACCACGCGGCCGTGGCCCTGACCGAGGGCGGGACGGTCGAGGTTCTCCCGCCGTTCGCGGGAGGCTGAGCGGCGTGACGGACATGAACGACCCGAATCACGGCGGCGGCTACGGCAACTGGCCGCAGCAGCCCCAGCAGCCCTATCCGCATCCGCATTCGCATTCGCAGCAGCCCCAGCAACACGCGCCGCAGCACCCGTACGGCTATCCGGTGGACGACGAGGCGGCGACCACGCTGCTGCCGCCGGTCCCGGCCTTCGACGACGCGGCCGCGACCACCCTGCTGCCGCCGGTGCCCGCGTTCGACGACGCGGCCGCGACCACGCTGCTCCCGCCCGTCCCGCCGCTGGACGACGCGGCGGCCACCACTCTGCTGCCGCCGGTGCGGGTCTCCGGCGCGATGCCGGTCGCCCCGCCGCAGCACCTCGGGCAGCCGCCGGTGCAGCAGCGTCCGGTTCAGCCGCAGCAGCCCTCCAGGGCGCGGCACGCGGCCCCGGCGCCGCAGCCCGCCGCGCAGCAGGCCGCCCCCGCCGCACCGCCCGTCGCCGGGATGCCCGGCACGCCCCTGGCGGGGTTGCCCGACGCCGGAGCGGGCTTCGACCCGCCGACCATGACGCTCAAGCGCCCGGGCGCCCCCGCTGCCCCGCCGTACGGCTCCCTCCCGGCGCAGCCGACTCCGCTCGCCGCACCGGTCGGCACGCCGCCCGGCCGGACCGGTTCCCCGATCATCGACCCGGGCCTGCAGCCCGCCCTGATCACCGCCGGGGTGGCCGCGCTGCTGGCGGGCGGCGCCGCGCTGGGGCAGGTGGCGCTGGCCCTGGTGGTTGCGCTGCTGCAGCTGCTGACGGCGGCCGGCTGGTTCCGGCTGAACGGCATGTGGCCGGCCCGTCAGGGCATCCTGCTCGCCGCGCTGGCCGGGCTCACCGCGGACGTGGCCGTGCTGCTGGCGGACTCCAGCGGCGACGCGGCGGCCGTGGTGGGCACCCTGGGCGGGTTCTTCCTGCTGGTCCTGGTGCTGCAGACGTTCCGCCCGTCGGACCCGAAGGAGCGGTTCTACGCGCTGACCGTGCTGGGCTCGGCCACCGTGGTGACAGCGCTGTGCACCGCGCTGCTGTTGGCGGACTGGGTGCCGGCCGGGGTCGGCGCGGTGGCGCTGGCCACCCTGCTGGCGGCGGCTCCGCTGCCCGGCCCGAAGCAGCTGGGCCCGGTGCTGGGCCTGGTGGCGGCGGTGCTGCTGGGATTCCTGGCGGGCGCGCCGGTGGCTCTGGGGGCGCTCGCCGGGCTGGGTGCGCTGATCGGCCGCCGGGTCGCGGCGTACGACTTCCCGTCCCGCTTCGTGCACATGACGGCGGGCGTGGCGCTGCCGCTGGCGGTGGCCGCGCCGCTGATCTGGATGGCCACCGACCTGCTGGCCGGCTGAGCCGGTTTCGTCACGACCGCGTCCCGCCCCGGAACCACCTTCCGGGGCGGGACGTCGTACGGTCGTGCGGGAGGAGCCGCGTCCGGACGGCTCCGGGAGTTGACGACGACGGCGACCGGCGACGACGGGGGACACGATGCGCGGATGGCTGAAGGCGACGATCGGCCTGGCGGTGCTCGCCGGCCTGCTGGTGGGCGCGGACCGGATCGCGGTCGGTGTGGCCGAGGACGAGGCCGCGGACCGGCTGGTGAAGAGCGGCCAGATGAGCCAGCGGCCGGACGTCACGATCGAGGGCTTCCCGTTCCTGACGCAGGCGGTCTCGAAGAAGCTGGACGACGTCCGGATCTCCTCGGACGGCCTGACCGTCCGGAACAACGGCCAGCAGGTGGCGCTGCACTCCTTCAAGGCGAAGCTCTCGGGCGTCGATGTGAGCGACAGCCTGAACAGCGCCACGGTGGACAGCAGCACCGGCAGCGGTGTGATCACCTACCAGGACCTCGCCCAGCTGCTGCCCCCGGCCTCCCAGCTGCTGGGCGGAGCCCCGCTGCCGGGCGGCGCCAACTCCCGGCTGAGCCTGTCGTACGGCGGTCCGGGCAAGGTCAAGGCCTCGCTGGGACCGGTCTCGGTCGGTGAGGCCACCGTGCACAACCAGGGCAACACCGTCACCGTGGACGGCCTCAAACTGAGTTCGCTGGCCGAGATGTTCGCCGGGCTCGCCAACCGGAAGGTCGAGCCGGCCGCCTTCACCCTGGACTCGATGCCGGCCGGGCTGAAGCTGGCCGCGAAGGACGGCGTGACGCCGCTGCCGGAGGGCCTGCAGCTGTCCTTCGAGGGCAAGGACGTCAAGCTGCTGGGCTGACCCGGGCCCGCCCGCCGTCGGCCTGCCTTCCTCCCCTCCCCTCCCCCCGCTCCTCTTCCTCCGTTCCGCTCCGCGAGACGCGCTGTCCAGTGCGGCACGCGGAGCGGTGTCGTTTCCGCCCGTTGTGCCCCTCTGCCGGGCATCCGGCCCGCGCCCGCCGGAACGCACCAAGGCTGAATCCCAGCATTCGGCTGTTTCGATCTCGGCATTCGATACGCTGATGACAGCAGGCCTTCGGTGTCCCTAGCATCGTCGGCATGAAGCGACAGACGGATCTCACGAAGCGGCGGGCGGTCGACCTGTGCCGCGTGGCCGCCTGTCTGTGTCGAATGCGCTAAGTCGGCATCCTGGCAGGGCAGTTGACGCCCGCCGCCGATCTCTCCGGTGACCTCGCCCGGCCCTTCGGGCCGATGGCCGCCGCCGTACCCCGCACTTCCCCGCCCGGTCGCCCCGGCTCGCTCCTCCATCCCGTCATTCGGACAGGATTTCGGACGGGAATTCGGGCCGCACCCGTTCGGGCACCCCTGCAGCACCTGCTGAGCAGCACCTTCCGCCAACCGCCCTCGGATGGAGAACCACCATGAGCCGCAGCGACGTCCTGGTCGACGCCGACTGGGTCCAGGCCCACCTGGACGACCCGAAGGTCGTCATCGTCGAGGTCGACGAGGACACCTCCGCGTACGACAAGAACCACATCCGCAACGCCGTCCGGATCGACTGGAAGCAGGACCTCCAGGACCCGGTCCGCCGCGACTTCATCGACCAGGCCGGCTTCGAGGCGCTGCTCAGCGCCAAGGGCATCGCCAACGACGACACCGTCGTCCTCTACGGCGGCAACAACAACTGGTTCGCCTCCTACGCCTACTGGTACTTCAAGCTGTACGGCCACGGCGACGTCCGCCTGCTGGACGGCGGCCGCAAGAAGTGGGAGCTGGACTCCCGCGACCTGGTCGCCGAGGTCCCGGCCCGCCCGGCCACCGAGTACAAGGCGCAGGCCGCCGACTCCTCGATCCGCGCCTTCCGCGACGACGTGGTCGCCGCCATCGGCAACCTCAACCTGGTCGACGTCCGCTCGCCCGACGAGTTCTCCGGCAAGCTGCTCGCCCCGGCGCACCTCCCGCAGGAGCAGTCGCAGCGCCCCGGCCACGTGCCGAGCGCCCGCAACATCCCGTGGGCCAAGAACGCCAACGACGACGGCACCTTCAAGAGCGACGAGGAGCTCAAGGCGCTGTACGAGGCCGAGGGCATCGACCTGGCGAAGGACACCATCGCCTACTGCCGCATCGGCGAGCGCTCCGCGCTCACCTGGTTCGTGCTGCACGAGCTGCTCGGCCAGCAGAACGTCAAGAACTACGACGGTTCGTGGACCGAGTACGGCAGCCTGGTCGGCGTGCCGATCGAGCTCGGCAACTGAGCCCCCGGCTCGACCCGTAAGTCAGAAGGGAATACCAGACATGTGCGGTGCGAAGGCCGGCGGCCCGGACCTGGCAGGAGTTGACGTGGCGAACGAGACGATCATCCAGGGTTCGGTGACCCGCGACGGTGAGCCGGTCAACGGCTACGTCCGGCTGCTGGACGAGAACAACGAGTTCACGGCCGAGGTGCCCACCTCGGCGACCGGCCAGTTCCGGTTCTTCGCCCGCCCGGGCAAGTGGACCCTGCGGGCGCTCGTGCCGGGCCAGACCGTGGACCGTCAGGTGGTGGCCTCCCAGGGCACCGCCGTCGAGGTCGCGATCGCGGTCTGACCGGAACGGACGATCACACCGAGGGCCCCTGCCGCGCAGGGGCCCTCGGCCGTACCGTGGAAGACGTGCAGACGAGGCGCCGGCGGCGCTACTACTACGCCATGATGGGCGTGTGCCTGGGCCTGTTCGTCCTGGCCTGGGGCGTGGTGCGGTTCTTCTCGGTCGGCGCGGCGATCGGGATGTGCGTGGTCGCGATGGTGATCCCGCCCGCCGCGGCGGTGTTCGCCAACAAGCGGGACCCGGAGGACGACTGGTGGAACGATCCGCGCTGGGACGACCCGAAGTGGGACGACCCCGGTCACGACCGGGACCGCCCCGACCACGAGCCGCGCGACAAGCCCCGGTAGCCGGGCCGGACCGGTTCGGGACCGGGGCTGAACGGAGCCGGGACCGGTCCTAGTAGACGAGCGCCTGGACGCCGTCCGCCGTGATCTCGCTGACGAAGACCTGCGCGCCCGCGATCCGGACGCCCTCGACGGTGTCCTTCTGCTCGATCCCGCGCCGGGCCGCGCACTGGGTGCACAGCGTCACCGAGCCGGCCGCCAGGATCGACTCCAGCAGGTCGGGCAGCGGTGCGGCGTGCGGCAGCTCGAACTCCGCCGCCCTCCCCGGCAGGGCGAACCAGGAGGACTCCCCGGTCAGCCAGAGCGAGACCTCGATCCCGCTGGCGACGGCCACGGCCGCCACCGTGAAGGCCTGCGAGCACCGCTCCGGCGCGTCCGCCCCGGCGGTGACCTTGATGACGAGCTTCTTCGACATGGCGCCACCTTAGAGGGCGCGCGACCCCCGGCCGAGGTCATCCCGGAATCCCTTGGGGAAACCTTGGGCGGCAGCCGGGGGCGGGGGCACGAGAGCCGACGTGGTGGGGCTCACCGCGACCGGCCGGACCACGGCGGATAGAGTGAGCCCGCAAAATCCACCACAACTGTCGCCGCCTGGGAGCCCCCCGTGTCCGGTCTGGAAATGTTCTTCGACGGTCTGCTGGCCCTCATGGCCGTGCTGATCACCTGGTTCGCCATCTTCTCGGTGATGAAGCTGTACCAGGGCCAGCGCTGACCCTGCCGTACGGTTGAGGCAGACCGCACCGACCACGACAGCGACCAGGAACATGATCGAGATCCCTTCTGACCTCCACAAGGACGTCGTCCCGCTCGCCTTCCTCCTCGGCACCTGGGAGGGCGCGGGCGTCTACGACTTCCCGGGCACGGAGAAGTGCAACTTCGGCCAGGAGATCGTGATCCGGCACGACGGCCGCCCCTTCCTCGAGTTCCGCTCCCGCACCTGGGTGCTGAACGAGGAGGGCGAGAAGGTCCGTCCGCTGGAGAACGAGCACGCGTTCTGGCGCATCACCAGCAACCACGACGGCACCACGGGCGCGCGCGGGATCGAGATCTCCTCCGTCCGTGACGACGGCACGGTCGAGATCTGGTACGGCGAGCTGGCCGACGGCAAGCCGCAGGTCGACGTGTCCACCGACGCGGTGGCCCGGATCGAGGGCTCCCCGGAGTACTCCGGCGGCAAGCGGCTGTACGGCTTCGTCAACGGCGAACTGCTCTGGGTCGGCGAGAAGGCCGCCCCGAACGTGCCGCTGCGCCCGTACATGTCCGCCCAGCTGAAGAAGGTGCTCAGCCCGGCGCAGCTGATCAAGGACATCAACGACCTGCCGGACGACGGCATCGCCTTCTTCAAGTAGGGCTCGGCTCAAGCAGGCACAGCTCGAGCAAGGTCCGTGCACGAGGTAGGGACCGGCCCCCGGCCGGTCCCTACACTTGCTTCAGGACCCCCGACCTTGGCAGGGACAGAACCCGTGGCGGACACCGGCACCACCGACTGGCAACTCTCCGGCGACTGGAAGGCCGACCTGCGCGAGCGCGGCTACCGTCTCACGCCGCAGCGGCAGCTCGTGCTGGAGGCCGTGGACGTGCTCGACCACGCCACCCCCGACGACATCCTCTGCCACGTCCGCAAGACCGCCAGCGGCATCAACATCTCCACGGTCTACCGGACCCTGGAGCTGCTGGAGGAACTGGGCCTGGTTTCGCACGCCCACCTCGGCCACGGCGCCCCGACGTACCACCTGGCCGGCCGGCACCACCACCTGCACCTGGTCTGCCGGGACTGCGAGAAGGTCACCGAGACCGGCACCGAGATCGCCCAGCCGCTGATCGACCGGCTGCGCGAGGAGCACGGTTTCGACACCGACCTCAAGCACTTCGCCATCTTCGGCCGCTGCGCCGACTGCACGGCGAAGCAGGAGGACGGCCGGTCGTAAGCTGGCCGGTATGACCGGTGTGAAGAGTCCGCTGCTTGCCCTGCCCGGAGCCGTCCCCGCCGAGGGGGCCGACGAGGGCGTCGCCGCCCACTACGGCGACATCTTCCGCGAGCAACGGAACCTGTCGCAGGGCACCGGCTTCGTCGACCTCTCGCACCGCGGCGTGGTCACCGTCACCGGCGCGGACCGCCTCTCCTGGCTGCACCTGCTGCTCACCCAGCACGTGAGCCAGCTGGAGCCGCAGCACGCCACCGAGGCGCTGGTGCTCTCCCCGAACGGGCACGTCGAGCACGCCCTCTACCTGGTCGACGACGGGACCACCACCTGGGCCCACGTCGAGCCGGGCACCCAGGGCGCGCTGGTGGCCTACCTGGAGAGCATGAAGTTCTTCTACCGGGTGGAGGTCGCCGACGCGACCGCCGACTACGCCGTGGTCCACCTGCCGGCCGGCTCCACCGGCTCGGTCGACGGTGCCGCCGCCGTCCGCGAACTCCCTTACGGGCGCGACCTGTTCGTGCCGCGCGCCGGTCTGGAGGGGGTCACCGCCGGGTTCGGCCCGGCGGCCGGGGTCTGGGCGTACGAGGCGCTGCGGATCGAGGGCCACCGCCCCCGGCTCGGCTTCGAGACCGACCACCGGACCATCCCACACGAGGTGGACTGGCTGAGCACCGCCGTCCACCTGCAGAAGGGCTGCTACCGGGGCCAGGAGACCGTCGCCCGGGTGCACAACCTGGGCCGCCCACCGCGCCGGCTGGTCTTCCTCCACCTGGACGGCACCGAGGAGACGCTGCCCCCGCACGGCACCGAGGTGCGGCTGGCCTCCGACCCGGACGGGCGCTCGCTGGGCTTCGTGACCTCCTCGGCCCGGCACCACGAGCTGGGGCCGATCGCGCTGGCGATCGTCAAGCGGAACGTCCCGGTCGACGCGGTGCTGCTGGCCGGCACGGTTCCGGGCACCCAGGACGTGATCGTCCCGCAGTAGCGCCTGCGGGCCCCGGGACCGGGGCCCCGGTCCCGGGCCCCGGGCCCCGGGCCTCAGACCTCGACGAGGACGGTGAACGGGCCGTCGTTCACCAGTGCCACCTGCATGTCGGCGCCGAACCGGCCCGTCTCCACCTTGGCGCCGAGCGCCCGCAGTTGGGCGACCACCTCGTCCACCAGCGGCTCGGCGACCGGCCCGGGGGCGGCCGCGGTCCAGGTGGGGCGGCGGCCCTTGCGGGCGTCGCCGTAGAGGGTGAACTGGCTGATCACCAGCAGCGGCCCGCCGATGTCGGAGCAACTCTGCTCCACGCCCTCGTCGTTGACCGGCAGGATCCGCAGCGTCCAGAGCTTGCGGGCCAGTTGGGCCGCCTTGGCCGGGGTGTCCTCATGGGTCACACCGACCAGGACGCACAGCCCGGGCCCCTCGATCGCGCCGACGGTCTCTCCGGCCACGGTCACCCGGGCCTCGGTCACTCGCTGCACCACTGCTCGCATGCCGCCATTGTGCCGGAGCGCCGTACGGCCCGGAGAGGGCTCCGGGTGATCGGCACGGGACGGCCCGGGCTCGGGGCGCCCAACGAGGACGCGTGAGGAGGGCGCGTAATGAGGAGCGCGGGCGAGGGACGCGTACGGGGGCGCACACGATGGGCGCGCAAACTGGTGGTGCACGCCGTGCGGCGCGCGCCTGCGCAGGTTCGAGCGCTGCTCTTCCTGCGGAAAGTCCCGGTCATATCAGCCACCCCCGTTCGCCAGGGGGCCGTTCGGGTGCACGGGCGGTGCGCGCGCGCCGGGTGGGGTGGCACGCTGGGGAACCGTACGAAGGGCTCGGCGCGCCTGAAGGTCCGCCGCACCGGGCCGGGGTTCGGCCGGGCGGTCGAGCCGGTAGGTCAGGCGTTCTGTCGGGGGTCGCCCTGGTGGGTGGTCCCGGCCGGGGAGCGGAACCCTTCGGGGGCCCCGGGCGTGCCAACGGACGGGACGCGCGAGCCCGTCGGGGGACGGGCCGGGCCGGCGGCAGGGACGGGCTGCCGCGAGCGGGCGGGATCGGACGACGGCAGGTGGGCTGGATGATGGACGCGAGCGGCGCGGCGTGGAACCGATCCGGGCAGGTGGCGCAGGCCCCCGGGGCCCCGTCCTGGGCGGCCGGCCCGGACGGCGAGCCCGACCTGGAGCGGCTGGACCTGGAGCAGCTGCGGATCCTGCGCCGGGAGACCATGGAGCAGGAGGCCGACCTGTCCTACCTGCGGCGGCTGCTGCACGGGCGGATGGACATCCTGCGGGCCGAGCTCGACCGGCGTCCCGGCGGCGGCACCGCCCACCGCGCCCGGTCGGGCGGCTACGGCAGCGGCGCCCCGGCGGTCGGCGGGGAGCCCGGCGGCGACCTGCTGGACCTGCTGCCGGCCATCCTGACCGACGCGCCCTCCACCGTGCGGCGCTCGGCCCGGCACGTCACCCTCGGCCCGCCGCGCACTCAGGAGTCCCAGCTGGAGGCGGACGCGCTGATGGGCGACGTCCAGCTCGCCGACCTCGCCGCCCACCCCGCCGAGGAGCTGCTGGCCGCCCTGGAGCGGCTGCGCGCCCATGAGCGGGAGGTGTCCGGACGGCGCCAGCGGCTGCTGCGCACGGCCGACAGTTGCAATGCCGAGATCACCCGCAGGTACCGTGATGGGGAAGCACGGGTCGAGGACCTGCTCTCGGAGAGGCCGCTCTGACCGGGTGAGTCGTCGGGGGCGGTCGGGTCCGGCTTCCTCCCGGCCCACCCCCGCCCCCGGAAGGCACCCCGATGTCCCAGCCCGCCACCCCGCCCGTGCTCGCCGAGGTCATACGCTCGGGCTTCACCGAGGGCCGTCACCACGGCTCCCTGGTCCTGCTCGCCGCCGACGGCTCGGTGGAGTTCGTGCTCGGCGACCCCGACGCGCCGGTCTTCCCCCGCTCGACGGCCAAGCCGTTCCAGGCGGTGGCCACGCTGCGGGCCGGGCTGGCCATCGAGGGCGAGCTGCTGGCGCTGGCGGCCTCCAGCCACTCTGCCGAATCGTTTCACCTCGACGGCGTCCGGGCCATCCTCGGCTCCGCCGGCCTCGACGAGTCGGCCCTGCGCACCCCGGCCGACCTGCCGCTGGACGAGACCGAGGCGGAGCTCCTGCTCGCCGCCGGCGGACGGCGCGCCCCGATCCTGATGGACTGCTCCGGCAAGCACGCCGGCTGGCTGGCTGCCTGCGTCGCCAACGGGTGGGACACCGGCAGCTACCTCGACCCGGCTCACCCGATCCAGGAGCTGGCTCGCGAGGCCCTCGCGGAGGGGACCGGCGAGACCCCCGTGCACACCGGTGTGGACGGCTGCGGCGCCCCGCTGCTGGCCGTCACCCTGACCGGCCTGGCCCGCGGCTACCGCAGCCTTGTGCTGGCCGCCGAGGGCACCGCGCAGCGCCGGATCGCCGACGCCATGCGCGCCCACCCCGAGTACGTGGCCGGCACCCGCCGGGCCGACACCTGGCTGATGCGGGCCGTCCCGGGCGCGCTGTCCAAGATGGGCGCCGAGGCCGTCCAGGTGGTCGCGCTGCCGGACGGGCGGGCGCTCGCCTTCAAGATCGACGACGGCGCGGAGCGGGCCCGCGGCCCGGTGCTGGCGGCCGCGCTGCGCCGGCTCGGCGTGACCGGCGCGGACGACACCGTCGAGCGGATCGGCGCGGCCCCGCTGCTCGGCGGCGGCGCCCCGGTCGGCGAGGTCCGGGCGGCCTTCTAGCGCGCCCCGACAGCGCCGGGGCCCCTGCGGACCCCGTCCGGGGTGCGGGCGGCCCCGGGGCGGTGCACGGTGGACCGGGGGCCGTCGCACAGCTGAGGGAGTCCGCCATGACCGACCACGTGTACCGGGTGACCGAGATCGTCGGGTCCTCGACCGAGAGCGTCGACGCCGCGATCCGCAACGGGGTGGAACGGGCCTCCCGGACGCTGCGCAACCTCGACTGGTTCGAGGTCTCGCAGGTCCGGGGCCACCTGGAGGACGGCCGGATCAAGCACTACCAGGTGTGCATCAAGGTCGGCTTCCGGCTGGAGGACTGACCGGCTCCCGGAGACGGCAGAGGCCGGGGTCCACGGACGAATCCGCGGACCCCGGCCCCAGGAGAATCTGTCCCGACCTACCTCGAACTGCTCCGAACGGACCAGGAGCGAACGAGATCGGAACGACGGCTCAGTGGCCGCCCTGCTCCGCGAGGCGCTTGATCGAAGCGGTGACCTCGGCCTCGGCCTCGGCGCGGCCGACCCAGTTGGCGCCCTCGACGGACTTGCCCGGCTCCAGGTCCTTGTAGACCTCGAAGAAGTGCTGGATCTCCAGGCGGTCGAACTCCGACACGTGGTGGATGTCGCGCAGGTGCTCCCAGCGCGGGTCGGTCGCCGGGACGCACAGCAGCTTGTCGTCGCCGCCGGCCTCGTCGGTCATGTGGAACATGCCGATGGCGCGGCACTTGATGAGGCAGCCCGGGAAGGTCGGCTCGTCCAGGATGACCAGGGCGTCCAGCGGGTCGCCGTCCTCGCCGAGCGTGCCCTCGACGTAGCCGTAGTCGGCCGGGTAGCGGGTCGAGGTGAAGAGCATCCGGTCGAGCCGCAGACGGCCGGTCTCGTGGTCGACCTCGTACTTGTTACGAGAGCCCTTCGGGATTTCGATAAGGACGTCGAACTCCAACGGTTCCTCCAAGGTAGGGACTGACAGAATCCAAGTGTCTCCTACGGGAGTGAGTGCTCGGGAAAGGGGCCGGTCGGTGGGAGCAGGGGGAGGGGCGGTGCGCCGTCGCAGGGGGACGGCCGCCGGACTGATCGGGGCGGCCCTGCTGGCCGCCGGAACGGCACTGGGAGCGGGCGGCGCGTACGCGCAGCCGATCCCGACCCCGGGCGGGAGCGGGTCGCCCGCCGCGCCCTCGGGGCCCGCGACGGGCGCCGTGCTGGCGGCCGCCGGGACGGGCCCGGAGGCCGCCGTCCCGACCGCGAAGGGCCTCCAGCAGGCACTCGGCCCCTACGTCTCCGACAGGAACCTGGGCACCGTGAGCGTCGCCGTCGCGGACGCCGCCGACGGCCAGGTCCTCTACGGCTCGGGGGAGAACGTCCCCGGCACCCCCGCCTCCACCACCAAGCTGGCCACCTCGGTCGCGGCCCTGTCGCTGATCCCCGGCGACACCCGGCTCACCACCAGGGTGGTCCGCGGCGCGGACCCGGGCACCGTCACCCTGGTCGGCGGCGGCGACCCGACGCTCACCGCGCTGCCTGCCGACCAGGTGCAGATCGGCGGCCGGCCCGCCGACGCCGACACCGCCCCGGCCTCGCTGGAGGCGCTCGCCCGGCAGACCGCGGCCGCGCTCAAGGCGGCCGGCACCACCAGGGTCAAGCTGGACTACGACCTGTCGCTGTACACGGGCAGCCCGCAGCACAGGACGAACCCCGACAACTACAACATCGCCCTGGTCGTCCCGCTGATGGTGGACGAGGCCAAGGTCGACCCCAAGAGCCGTGAGGAGGCGCCGGAACGGTTCGCCGACCCGGCCGACGCGGCCGCCACGACCTTCGCCACGATGCTCGCCGCCCAGGGCGTCACCGTCGACGGCAAGGCCGGACCGGCCGCCGCCCCGGCCGCCGCCGACGCCCCCGTCCTCGGCAAGGTCGACTCGCCGACGGTCGCCCGACTGGTCGAGCGCCTGCTGACCGACTCCGACAACCAGCTCGCCGAGGCGATCGCCCGTCAGGTCGCCATCGCCGCCCACCAGCCGGCCGGCTTCGAGGGCGCGGCGGCCGCCGTCACCCAGCAGCTGACCCGGCTCGGTGTGCCGATGACCGGGGTGGTCCTCAACGACGGCAGCGGCCTGCACAAGGGCAACCAGATCCCGCCCGCCGCCCTGGTCCGGATCCTCGCCCTGGCCGCCTCCGACCAGCACCCCGCCCTGCGTCCGGTCCTCACCGGCCTTCCGGTGGCCGGCTTCACCGGCACCCTCGGCAAGCGCTACGGCTCCGGATCCGGCGCCGCCGACGCGGCCGGCCTGGTCCGCGCCAAGACCGGCACCCTCAGCGGCGTCAACACCCTCGCCGGCACCGTCGTCGACGCCGACGGCCGGCTGCTCACCTTCGCCGTCATGTCCCGCACCGCCGACACCGTCCCCGCCGACACCGTCCGCGCCGCCCTGGACCGCATCGCCGCCCACCTCGCCTCCTGCGGCTGCCACTGAGCCGCCGCACCGTCGCCAGCCGCCCTGCCCGGCAAGCCAGTTGCCCCGGGTCCGGGTGCGCGGGCCGACTGAGGCGCCCTCGTCCCCGGCGCGCTGCGGGGCCCTCCCGGAGGCCCGGCGGCCACGGGACCGGTGACCCCCGACGCCCCAAGGCGTGTCCGACCATTCCCGCCGGGCGCGAGACGCTCCCCGGCCTTCGGCCGGGAGATGCCGCCACCCGCATGGACTCCCCGGGGCGGCGGGGCCCGCGTGATCCGTTGCGCACCCGGTGGCCTCTGCCGGGCGGGGTGGGTGTTCCGGGCCCGCGCAGGCGGTGTCCGGCGCGCTTTCGACGCCGCCGTCGGCGGCGGGTTCGAGGGGCCCCGGGGCGGGCAGGGGTGTTCGTGGCGGGTGGCTGCCGTTGACGGTGGGGAGCACGTACGGTGAGGGCATGACGAGCGCGAGTGGCGGGGCTGACATGGTCGACTGGAATCTCGCGGTCGCAACGGCGACCAGGCTGGTGCGGCCGGGGCCGGAGGTGAGCCGGGCGGAGGCGGCGGCGGTGGTCGCCGAGCTGCGCCGGCACGCGCTGGAGGCCGAGGAGCACGTGCGGGCGTTCACCGGGATGCGGTCGAGCAGTCTGGCCGCGGCCACCGCGACGCCGGTACTGGTGGTGGACCGTCCGGGGTGGGTGCGGGCGAACGTGGCCGGCTTCCGTACGGTCGTCCAGCCGCTGGTGGAGAAGCTGCAGGCGCGACGGGCGAACAGCGCGGCCGCGGGTGTGTTCGGCGCCGTGGGGGAGAAGGCGACCGGGATCGAGGTCGGGGCGCTGCTGGCGTTCCTGGCGACCAAGGTGCTGGGCCAGTACGAGACCTTCGCCCCGGCCGAGCCCTCGCTGGAGGCGCCGGACAGCCCGGCGGCGCTGTTCGACAAGCCGCGGCTGGGCCCGGAGGGCCCGGGGCCGGGCCGGCTGCTGCTGGTGGCGCCGAACATCGTGCACGTCGAGCGCGAGCTGGACGTCGACCCGTCGGACTTCCGGCTCTGGGTCTGCCTGCACGAGGAGACCCACCGGACGCAGTTCACCGCGGTGCCGTGGCTGCGCGACCACATCCAGTCCGAGGTGCAGTCCTTCCTGGCCGAGACGGACGTCGACCCGGGCGCGCTGCTGGAGCGGCTGCGCGACGCGGCGGGTTCGCTGGGGGCGGGGCTGCCGGGGGCGGGCAACCGGGAGGGCCGGGAGAGCCCGTCGCCGGGGAACCTGCTGGAGCTCGTCCAGTCGCCCGCGCAGCGCGAGATCCTCGGTCGGCTGACGGCGGTGATGTCGCTGCTGGAGGGTCACGCGGACGTGGTGATGGACGGCGTCGGCCCGGCCGTGGTGCCGACGGTCGCGGAGATCCGGGAGAAGTTCCAGCAGCGCCGCGACCGCGGGGCGAACCGGCTTGACCTGGTGCTGCGCCGGCTGCTGGGCATGGACGCCAAGCTGCGGCAGTACCAGGACGGCGCGGTGTTCGTGCGGGCCGTGGTGGAGCAGGTCGGCATGGAGGGGTTCAACCGGGTGTGGACGTCCCCCAACACCCTGCCGACCAAGGACGAGATCCACGACCCGGCCGCCTGGGTCGCCCGGGTCGGGCGCTGACGCAGCCCCGGGGCGCGGGCCGCTCCGGGGCGGCCGCGGCCGGGCGATCCCGGCGCACAGCGGGGGCCGTCGCCGGTCGGGGGCGGGCAAACCCGCTCGTACGAGTGGTCCAATCAGGCAGTTGGTGGATGAAGATACGTTTCTCCATTCACCCGAACGTGGGACGGTGGTCGTACCGGTGGCGCGGGTGGCGTAGCGGGTCGCCACTTTCTGCCACCATCTGTGAGCGCCCGGTAACGCGGCGCTCATGCAGGTGCGCGGTTCCGGCCGCCCGCCGCAGTCCTGTCCCCTCCGTCGAGGAGTCGTCCGCCGTGGGCCCTCACCCCGCTGTCGCCGCGATACGCCTGGCCGTTCGCCGTACGCTCACCGACCTCGCCGCCGAGGCCGGTACCACCTTCACCGCGCCCGTGCGCGAGCCCCGCCAGCGCCCGGCCGAAGCGCCGCTGGTGGCTGCCGCCGTCGGCACCACCCTGATCGGCAACGCCGCCCGCCACCCCTCCGGGCTTCCCCGCACCCCGGCCGCCCCCGGCTCGCCGCTCGTCCTGGTCGCCGTCAGCGGCGGCGCGGACTCGATGGCGCTGGCCGTCGCCGCCGCCTTCGAGGCCCCCAAGATCGGCCTGCGGGTCGGCGCCGTCACCGTCGACCACGGCCTGCAGCCCGGTTCCGCCGACCGCGCGGCGCAGGTGGCCGAGCGGCTGCGCTCGCTGGGCCTGGACCCGGTCGAGGCCGTCCCGGTGCTGGTCGGCCGCGCCGGCGGCCCGGAGGCCGCCGCCCGGGACGCCCGCTACGCCGCGCTGGACGAGGCCGCCGAGCGCCATGGCGCGATCGCGGTCCTGCTCGGTCACACCCGGGACGACCAGGCCGAGACCGTGCTGCTGGGCCTGGCCCGCGGCTCCGGCTCGCGTTCGCTGGCCGGGATGCCGGCCCAGAAGGGGCGCTACCGGCGCCCGCTGCTGGAGCTGGACCGGGCGGCCACCCGGCAGGCCTGTTCCGCCCAGGCGATCCCGGTCTGGGACGACCCCCACAACTGTGATCCCGCCTACACCCGCTCCCGGGTCCGCCACGAGGTGCTGCCGGTGCTGGAGAAGCACCTGGGCGGCGGTGTGGTGGAGGCGCTGGCCCGTACCGCCCGGCTGTTCCGCGACGACGCCGACGCCCTGGACCAGTGGGCGTCCCTGGCCGAACGCGACCTCCGTACCGGCGAGGGCACCCTGGACGCCGTGAAGCTGGCCGAACTGCCGCCCGCCGTACGGCGCCGGGTGCTGCGCCGGGCCGCGCTGCGCGCGGGCTGTCCGGCCGGCGACCTGTTCGCCCGTCACCTGGAGACGGTGGACCTGCTGGTCACCGGATGGCGCGGCCAGGGGCCGCTGCACCTACCCGGGGGCGTCGAGGCCACCCGTAGGTGTGGCACGCTGGTCTTTCGGCGGCAGGGCGACTGAGGGCGAGGCACGTCCCGGGGGAGCCGGCCGCCGGCCACACAGACCCCGAACGTTTGAGGACGTATCCCCGGTGGACCAGAACGACATGGGCGCTGACCTCGCGAAGGTGCTCATCAGCAAGGACGAGATCGACGCCAAGCTCCTGGAGCTGGCCGAGCGCATCGACCGGGACTACGCAGGCAAGGACCTGCTGATCGTCGGCGTCCTCAAGGGGGCCGTGATGGTCATGGCCGACCTCGCCCGGGCCCTGCACTCGCAGGTCACCATGGACTGGATGGCCGTCTCCTCGTACGGCATGGGCACCAAGTCCTCCGGTGTGGTGCGGATCCTGAAGGACCTGGACACCGACATCGCCGGCCGGGACGTCCTGATCGTCGAGGACATCATCGACTCGGGTCTGACGCTGTCCTGGCTGCTGGGCAACCTGGGCTCGCGCGGCCCGGCCTCGCTCGAGGTCTGCACCCTGCTCCGCAAGCCGGACGCGGCCAAGGTCGAGATCGACGTGAAGTACGTCGGCTTCGACATTCCGAACGAGTTCGTGGTGGGCTACGGGCTGGACTATGCGGAGAAGCTGCGTAACCTCCCCTTCATCGGCACCCTCGCCCCGCACGTCTACGGCGGCTGAGGGCCCCGTTCGGGCGATGGGCGGGAACAGTAGGTTGTTCCCGCCCGTTGCACCGGGGGACAAAGAACCACAGCCGTGTCGCCGCGCTCCCGCCGTGGGTGGGTGCGACTGCGGTACGGTCCAATAAACCGCTCTTCACATGAGCACCAATCGGATGCGCCGCGGCCCACAAGCCAGCCGGCGCCGTTGAGTGGCAGGAGGGACGGGGCGGCAACGCCCCGCATGGATGGACGTCAAGCGATACTTCCGTGCGCCGATCATGTGGATCGTGCTGGCCGTCCTCGCCGTCATCGTACTGATGCAGGTCGTTTCGGACTCGAACGGCTACAAGACGGTGGACACCGGTCAGGTCGTCGCAGCGATCGACGCGCACAACGTCAAGTCGGCGCAGATCACCACCGGTGACTCGAACACGATCAAGATCCAGCTGAAGGACGGCGCCACGCTGTCCCCCGCCGGCACGGGCAAGGCCCCGTCCGGCACCAAGTTCCAGGCCTCGTACATCGGTGACCAGGGCGTCGCGATCGCCGACAAGCTGCAGTCACAGATGAACGACCGGAGCAGCGCCCTCACCGAGGGCTACACCGTCAGCCCCGAGAAGCAGAGCACCTTCGTCAGCCTGCTGCTGTCGATGCTGCCGATCGTCATCATCGTGCTGGTCTTCCTGTTCCTGATGAACCAGATGCAGGGCGGCGGCTCGCGGGTCATGCAGTTCGGCAAGTCGAAGGCCAAGCTGCTCACCAAGGACACCCCGAAGACCACCTTCGCCGACGTCGCGGGCGCCGACGAGGCGGTCGAGGAGCTCCACGAGATCAAGGAGTTCCTGCAGGAGCCGGCCAAGTTCCAGGCCGTCGGCGCCAAGATCCCCAAGGGCGTGCTGCTCTACGGCCCGCCCGGTACCGGCAAGACCCTGCTGGCGCGTGCCGTCGCGGGCGAGGCCGGGGTGCCGTTCTACTCCATCTCCGGGTCCGACTTCGTCGAGATGTTCGTCGGTGTCGGTGCCAGCCGCGTCCGCGACCTGTTCGAGCAGGCCAAGGCCAACGCCCCGGCGATCGTCTTCGTCGACGAGATCGATGCCGTCGGCCGGCACCGCGGTGCGGGCCTCGGCGGCGGCCACGACGAGCGCGAGCAGACCCTCAACCAGCTGCTGGTCGAGATGGACGGCTTCGACGTCAAGGGCGGCGTGATCCTGATCGCCGCGACCAACCGCCCCGACATCCTGGACCCGGCGCTGCTGCGCCCGGGCCGCTTCGACCGCCAGATCGCGGTGGAGCGCCCCGACCTCCAGGGCCGTCTGGACATCCTCAAGGTGCACCAGAAGGGCAAGCCGATCGCGCCCGACGTCGACATGTCGGCCGTCGCCAAGCGCACCCCCGGCTTCACCGGCGCCGACCTGTCGAACGTGCTCAACGAGGCCGCGCTGCTGACCGCCCGCTCGGACAAGAAGCTGATCGACAACGGCATCCTGGACGAGGCGATCGACCGCGTCGTGGCCGGTCCGCAGAAGCGCACGCGGATCATGTCCGACAAGGAGAAGAAGATCACCGCGTACCACGAGGGCGGTCACGCCCTGGTCGCGGCGGCCTGCCAGTACAGCGACCCGGTGCACAAGATCACGATCCTGTCCCGCGGTCGGGCCCTCGGCTACACCATGGTGCTGCCGGACGAGGACAAGTACTCCACCACCCGCAACGAGATGCTCGACCAGCTGGCCTACATGCTGGGCGGCCGCGCGGCGGAGGAGCTGGTCTTCCACGACCCGACCACCGGCGCCTCGAACGACATCGAGAAGGCCACCGCCACGGCGCGGGCCATGGTCACCCAGTACGGCATGACCGAGCGCCTCGGTGCGATCAAGTTCGGCTCCGACAACTCCGAGCCGTTCCTGGGCCGTGAGATGGGCCACCAGCGCGACTACTCGGAAGAGGTCGCCGGGCTGGTCGACGAAGAGGTCAAGAAGCTCATCGAGAGCGCGCACAACGAGGCCTGGGAGATCCTGGTCGAGAACCGCGACGTGCTCGACAACCTGGTCCTGGAGCTCCTGGAGAAGGAGACCCTGAACAAGGAGCAGATCGCCGAGATCTTCGCCCCGGTCGTCAAGCGCCCGGCCCGGCCGGCCTGGACGGGCTCCGCCCGTCGCACGCCGTCCACCCGGCCGCCGGTGCAGTCGCCGAAGGAGCTGGCGCTCACCAACGGCGCCGCCGCCTCCGACACCGCTCCGGTGGACATCGTGAAGCTCCCGCCGCTGCCGGCCGCCGAGCCGCCGACCGAGGGCTGATCCGGGCTCCCGCAGGGGACCCAGGAGGGAATGGTTGCCGCGTCACCAGGGTTTGTACCCTGGAGGCGCGGCATCCGTGCTGTTCAGCCAGAGTCTTCCCCCAAGTAAGCGAGGCCCGCATGATCGACCCGGTGACGCTCGACGGTCCGCCCGCCGTCGGGACCTTCGACCAGAAGCGGGCCGAGAACGCCATCCGCGAGCTGCTGCTCGCCGTCGGGGAGGACCCGGACCGCGAGGGACTGCTGGAGACCCCGGCCCGGGTCGCGCGGGCGTACAAGGAGATATTCGCGGGCCTGTGGCAGGTGCCCGAGGACGTCCTGACCACGACCTTCGACCTCGGCCACGACGAGATGGTGCTGGTCAAGGACATCGAGCTGACCTCGGTCTGCGAGCACCACCTGGTGCCGTTCCGCGGTGTGGCGCACGTCGGGTACATCCCGTCCACCAGCGGCAAGATCACCGGACTGTCCAAGCTCGCCCGGCTGGTCGACGTCTACGCCCGCCGCCCGCAGGTCCAGGAGCGGCTGACCAGTCAGGTGGCCGACGCGCTGATGCGGATCCTGGAGCCGCGCGGGGCGATCGTCGTGGTCGAGTGCGAGCACATGTGCATGTCGATGCGCGGCATCCGCAAGCCCGGCGCCAAGACCATCACCTCCTGCGTGCGCGGCCAGCTGCGCGACCCGGCCACCCGGGCCGAGGCGATGAGCCTCATCATCGGCCGCTAGCCGGAGCGGGGCCGGACGGCAGGACTCAGGGCACCTCGTGCTCCGCGTGCGGCGGAGCCGGGGTGCCCAGTGCGTTGCGGCGCTCCGGCATCCGGAGCGTGACCATCCGGCGCCAGCCGAAGGCCCGGTCGTACAGGTAGAGGGCGTGCACCCCGAGGGTGACCAGGGCCAGCTGCCGGCGCGACCAGCCCAGGATCCGCGCCATCCGGGCGGCGACCGCGAGCCCGACGTCCCGGTGGGTGCGGATCTCGCCGCGGGCGCTGGTCTCCAGGGCGTGCCGGATGTACGGGCCGTGGCCCTCGGCGGTCAGCCGCAGCAGCTCCTCGTGGCAGTACGCGAGGTGGTTGTCCTCGTCGGCGGAGATCATCCGCATCGCCCGGCCGAGTTCCGGGGTGTCCCCGTACACCTTGACCAGCTGGCGCATCTGCTCGGCGGCGCGCTGTTCGGTGACCCGGCTGTGCGCGAGGTAGGTGATGATCTCCCGGACGCTCAGCGGGGCGTCGCCGTTCAGCCGCTCGTGGGAGAGGCCGATGCCCTTGCGCTCCAGCAGCATGCAGTAGTCGGCCTCGTCCGGGACGGGCACCTTGGGCAGGCCGCGCTTGTTCAGCAGCTGGGTGAAGATCCGGCCGTGCTTGCGCTCGTCCGCGCCGTGCCGGGCGATCTTCGGCGCGAGCACCGGGTCCCGGGTGAGGGCGCTGATCCGCTCGTTCTCCCAGCCGCCCTGGTCCTCACCACCGGCCGCGATGCTGCAGAACAGCTGGTACGCCTGGTCGTTCCGGTAGATCTCGTCGAAGAGCGATCGGGTGCTCAGCACGGCGCCTCCTGCGCGGATCCGGGGCGGCGCCCGCCGGGGGGGGCGGACGGGCGGTCGCGATACGTCCCCCCGAACCGCCGGCCGGTCGGGACCGACCGGCGGGTAATCACTCGGACGCGCCGGCTCGTCGTCCGTCACCCCAGGTGGGAGCCCAGCCACTCCAGTGAGGCGGGCAGCTCCCTGGTCCAGCTGTCGAAGTTGTGCCCGCCGTCGTCCAGGTACAGCGACTCCACCTTGAACTGGGGGTTGGCCGCCGAGACCTGGGCGGCCTGCTCGACGAACTGGACGGTCTGCGGGTAGTCCGCCTCCTTGCGGGTGGAGACCACCAGCAGGTTGAGCGGCGGCGCCGGGAGGTTCTGCAGCCGCCAGTCGAGGTCGTGCTGCTGCGTCAGTGTCTTGTCGCCGTTGAAGAGGTCGCCGCCGGTGTACTGGTCCTGGCGCACCGCGAAGTCGCCGTGCAGGCCCGCGGCGTTCCCGTAGACGTTCGGGAAGCGCATCGACAGGCGCATCGCGCAGCTGCCGCCGGTGGAGTAGCCGAACAGGCCCCAGGAGCCGGCCGAGCGGCCGAGCCGGTACGCGCTGTGCAGCGCCGCGGGCACGTCCTTGACGAACCAGGTCTCGGTGCGCGGCCCCCCGGGGACGTCCACGCACTCGGTGTCCCGGGCGGGGACCACCGCCGGGCGGGCCAGGACCAGGACGGTCGGCGGCATCTTGCCGGAGTGCTGCAGCTCGACCGCGGTCTGCAGCAGGGGCAGTTCCTTGAGCAGGTTCAGCGTGGTGCCCGGGAAGCCGGCCAGGGCCAGCACGACGGGGAAGCGGACCAGGGCGAACTTCGGGTCGAAGTACTCGGGCGGCAGGTAGACGAACATCTGGTCGGAGAAACCCGTCTCCTTGCCGTTGACCCGGACCGACTCGATCTTCCCGACCTCCTCCGGCGCCCCCTTGGGCAGGTTGCCGACACCCTCCAGACCGCCCTCGTCGGTCGGCTGGACCAACTGGTCGGAGACCGGTGTGCCGCCCTTGTGGTTCTCGTTGCTGGTCAGTACACGTTTCGCGCCGCCGGGGTTGAGCAGGTCGTCCCAGGAGGTGTAGAACCCGAAGGAGTTGTTCACCGACAGCGCCAGCACAGCGAGGATCGAGACTTGAACGACTGTCAGCAGGCCGATTCGGCCGAGCACCGGGAGCGGGCGCTGGCTGGCCAGCCGTGGCCAGACCCACAGAGTGGAGACCAGGGCCACCACACCCAGTGCGAGCAGCGAGTTCACCAGCGCTTCGCTGGTCAGTTCCATGCCGTCGGCCTTCCGGTGGGACACTGTCGATGCAGGTTTCATCGTCTGGCGGTCCGTCAGGTAGGGCCACCGCAGCTAGGCTGTCCGGGCGCCCGGGCCGGCACGGGAGGGCGGGGGGAGGCCGGGGGCAACCGGCGCCCTAGAATGCGGCGTCCACCGTACGTAACGCGTACCGGAGGGTCCTGTCCCGCCACGCGGCGGCGGCTCACGGCTCCCACCCCCGGCTCAACCCGCAGCGCGCCCACGGCCCCGGATTACCGTCCTTTTCCGGGTCCTTGGTATGCGCATTGCCTGATGAAGGAATAGGCATGAAGGTCCATCACACGTGCTCCCCCGGAGTGAACGGACACCGCACCGCAGCCTCTACGCTGAGCTTCCATGAGCGTTCCCGTGTCCGTTGAGCCGAGCCCCGAGCAGCCGCCGCGCCGTCGGCGCGGCCTGCAGACGCTGCGCAACCAGGCGGCCGCCGTCCCGAGGGCCTGGCTCCCCGGCGCGGTCGGCTACGCCTGTCTGCTGATCGGACTGGTGGACATCGCGAGCGCGGTGTTCCCCAAGCTCCGGCACACCAAGATGCACACCTTCGCCGGGCAGCTGCCCGGCGGCACCACCAGCCTGGCCGCGGTCGGCACGCTGATGGTCGGCATCCTGCTGGTGCCGCTGGCGCACGCGCTGCGCCGGCGCAAGCGGCGGGCCTGGCGGGCGGTCTGCGTGCTGCTGCCGGTCAGCGCCGCGCTGCACCTCGTGCGCTGGCACCAGATCGGCCCGACGGTCGTCTCGCTGCTGGTCCTCGGCGTGATGCTGGTGCACCAGCGCGAGTTCTACGCCAAGGCCGATCCGCGCACCCGCTGGGGCGCGGTGGTCAACCTGGTCGTCATGGGCACCCTCAGCGTGCTCCTCGGCCTGCTGATCGTGAGCACCCGCACCCGGTACGAGGTCGGACACCCGGCCCTGCTGGAGCGGCTGCAGCACGTCGGGTACGGACTGTTCGGCTTCGAGGGGCCCGTCCGCTACAGCAACGAGCGGATGTCCGACCTGGTCGCCTACCTGCTCGGCGGCCTCGGCCTGCTGACCGCCTTCACCACCGCCTACCTCGCGCTGCGCCCGGGCAAGCCCAAGCCGGAGCTCACCGCCGAGGACGAGGAGAAGGTCCGCGAGCTGCTCAAGCGCCACGGCGAGCGCGACTCGCTCGGCTACTTCGCGCTGCGCCGCGACAAGAGCGTGCTGTTCTCGCCCACCGGCAAGGCCGCGATCTCCTACCGGGTGGTCTCCGGCGTGATGCTCGCCTCCGGCGACCCGGTCGGCGACGTCGAGGCCTGGCCCGGCGCGATCAAGGTGTTCATGGCCGAGGCCCGCGAGCACGCCTGGGTGCCCGCCGTGATGGGCTGCAGTGAGGTCGGCGGCGAGGTCTGGACCCGTGAGGCGGGCCTGGACGCGCTGGAGCTGGGCGACGAGGCGATCGTCGACACCGGCACCTTCTCGCTCTCCGGCCGGGCCATGCGCAACGTCCGCCAGATGGTCAAGCGGATCGAGCGCAACGGCTACTCCTGCAAGGTGCGCCGGGTCTCCGAGCTCAGCGTCGAGGAGAAGCTCCGGATCGCCGACGCCGCCGCCCGCTGGCGCGGCACCGACACCGAGCGCGGCTTCTCGATGGCCCTGGGCCGCTTCGGCGACCCGCTGGACGACGACTGCGTGGTGGTCACCGCCCACAAGGACCCGGAGGAGGGCGAGAGCGGGGACGACCTGAAGGCCGTGCTGCACTTCGTGCCCTGGGGGCCGGACGGCATCTCGCTGGAGCTGATGCGCCGCGACCGCGCCGCCGACCCGGGCCTGAACGAGCTGCTGATCGTCGCCGCGCTGCAGGAGGTGGGCGCCATGGGCATCCGCCGGGTGTCGCTCAACTTCGCGATGTTCCGCTCGGCGCTGGCCCGCGGCGAGCGGATCGGCGCCGGCCCGGTGCTGCGCGCCTGGCGCGGACTGCTGGTGTTCCTGTCGCGCTGGTTCCAGATCGAGTCGCTGTACAAGTTCAACGCCAAGTTCCAGCCGGAGTGGGAGCCGCGCTTCCTGATCTTCCCGAGCACCCGGGACCTGCCCCGGATCGGCTTCGCCGCGATGCAGGCGGAGGCCTTCATCACCCTCGGCATGCCGCGCTTCGGCCGCAAGCGCCAGCGCGAGGGGCTGATGCCCGTCCCGTCGACCCGCGAGGTCGGCGAGGCCGCCTGAGGCACCTCGACACCGTCCGGGGCCCCCGCCGAGAATCCTCGGCGGGGGCCCCGTTCGATAATGGGCACATGAGCGATTCGCCGTCCTTCGATCCGCCGGCCGGACTGCCGCGGCTCGACCGCTGCGCCGTGATGGGCGTGGTCAACGTCACGCCCGACTCCTTCTCGGACGGCGGGCTGTGGTTCGACCCCGCCAAGGCGATCGCCCACGGGCTGGCCCTGCGGGCGCGCGGCGCGGACCTGGTGGACGTCGGCGGCGAGTCCACCCGGCCCGGGACCCAGCGGGTGCCCGAGGAGGAGGAGCTGCGCCGGGTGCTGCCGGTGGTCCGCGAGCTGGCCGCCGCCGGGGTGGTGGTGTCCGTCGACACCATGCGGGCCTCGGTAGCCGAGCGGGCCGTCGAGGCCGGCGCCGCGATCGTCAACGACGTCTCCGGCGGCCTCGCCGACCCGGCGATGGCCCGGGTGGTCGCCGAGACCGGTGCGCCGTTCGTGGTCATGCACTGGCGCGGGCAGTCCGCCGACATGGACAGGCTGGCCGTCTACCAGGACGTCGTACGGGACGTGGTCGCCGAGCTGACCGGGCGGATGGAGGCGCTGCTCGCCGCCGGGGTCAAGGAGGACCAGCTGGTCCTCGACCCGGGGCTCGGCTTCGCCAAGACCGCCGAGCACAACTGGGCGCTGCTCGGCCGGCTGGACGCGCTCACCGCGCTCGGCCGTCCCGTCCTCGTCGCGGCTTCGCGCAAGCGGTTCCTGGGTACGCTGCTCGCCGACCCGGAAACCGGGGAACTGCGCCCGGCCCGCCGGCGGGACGACGCGACCGCCGCGGTCTCGGTGCTCTCGGCCCAGGCCGGAGCCTGGGCGGTACGGGTGCACGACGTGTCCGGTACGGCGGACGCCGTCCGAGTGGTCGCGGCCTGGCAGCGCGCGGCGCGGCTGGGATGAGGGAGGGTCTGTGACGGGTGACGGCAGGTTGAGCGGCGGGACGGCCGGAAGGGCCCGGGAGGCGGACCTGGAGGCGGTGCTCGCGGCGAACCGGGCGTTCTACGAAGCGCTGGAGCGGGGGGACGTCGAGGCCGTCGAGGAGGCCTGGCTGGGGCCCGACCACGCCGACGACAAGGGCGGCGTGGTCTGTGTGCACCCCGGCTGGCCGGTGCTGCGCGGGCGGGCACAGGTGACCCGCTCGTACATGCTGATCATGATGAACACGGAGTACATCCAGTTCTTCCTGACCGATGTCGAGGCCGAGGTCCACGGCGATGTGGCCCTTGTCACGTGCACCGAGAACATCCTCTCCGGCGGAGAGGCGGAGGAGGAGGGGGAACTCGGACCGCTGGTCGGCGGAAAGGTCGTGTCGAGCAATCTGTTCCGTCGTACCCCGGCCGGGTGGAAGCTCTGGTCGCACCACGGTTCACCTGTTCTGACCAGCGGCGACGAGGACGACGAGGACTGATTCCGGGGGCTGCGGGAAATGTCTGCCGGAGGGTCGCCGGGGAATTTCCGAGTGGTCACCGAACGTTCACGTCAATCGCCATTCCGGCGCGCGTGGCGACGGTTCGTGCCGGGTAGGACGGTCAGGCGTTGTCCGCGCTCACAGGTAGATTCGAAACGGAGTGGCGGGCGTGCTGCCCGCCTTCGCCCTGTCCGTCCGTGTTCTTCCTCCGGGCGGGGCCCGTCCGACTGGGAGCAGTGATTCGTTTGCTGGACCGCGTCACCCTGCGGGGGCTGCGAGCCCGGGGTCACCACGGCGTCTTCGAGCGCGAGCGCGTCGAGGGCCAGACCTTCGTGGTCGATCTCGTGCTGTACCTGGACACCCGCCCCGCCGCGTCCGGAGACGACCTCACCCGCACGGCGCACTACGGCATCGTGGCCGAGGAGGTCACCGCGATCATCGCCGGGGAACCGGTCGACCTGATCGAGACCCTGGCGCAGCGGATCGCCGACCAGTGCCTCAAGCACGACGCGGTCGAGGAGGTCGAGGTCACCGTGCACAAGCCGGACGCCCCGATCACCGTGCCGTTCGATGACGTGACCGTGACCATCCACCGGGGCCGCGCATGACCCCCACCGCGCGCCTGGTTTCCGATGCAGAGGGACTTCTTCGATGAACAGCAGTGACCCGATCGCCGAGCCGAACGCGTTCGACCTGGAGAGCCGGGTGGATTCCGCCGACACCACGCTGCACAGCCAGCGGTGTGCGGTGATCGCGCTCGGGAGCAACCTGGGTAACCGGCTGGACACCCTGCAGGGTGCCGTCGACGCGCTCGCCGACACCCCCGGGCTGAAGATCAAGGCCGTCTCGGCGGTCTACGAGACCGAGGCCGTCGGCGGCCCGGAGGAACAGCCCAACTACTACAACGCGGTCGTGGTGCTGCGCACCTCGCTGCCCCCGCGGGACCTGCTGGAGCGCGGCAACGCGATCGAGGACGCCTTCGGGCGGGTCCGGGAGGTCCGCTGGGGTGCGCGCACCCTGGACGTCGACATCCTGACCTACGAGGGCGTGCTCAGCGAGGACCCGCAGCTGCTGCTGCCGCACCCGCGTTCGCACGAGCGGGCCTTCGTGCTGGCCCCGTGGCTGGACGCCCAGCCCGAGGCCGAGGTGCCCGGGCACGGGCAGGTCGCCGCGCTGCTGGCGGCGCTCGGTGGCCCGGACGCGCAGGGCGTGAAGCGGCGCGACGACATCCGGCTGACGCTGCCGGAGTAGCGCCGGAGCGGCGCCGGAAGGTCGGCGCGCGGCCGGGCCGGCCGACCGGTCGGGGAACTCGGCCGGGGGCCCCGGCCGTACGAGTAGATGCCCGCCCGTCCGGTCCCGGTACGGTGGCCTGACGCCGCCGTTCCGGGCCACCGGGCGGGCGGTCGGCTCTGGACCTCGGGAAGGACCCCCTCCGCGTGAAGCTGCTTCGCCTCCGCCTGCTGATCGGCATCACCGCCGCGACGACGGCGCTGTCCTGGGCCGGCTCCAAGCTCTGGGCCTCCCTGGACACGCTGCCGGCCGTGCCCGCCGCGGCGCCGGTGGTGCTGGCGGCGGTGGCGGTGATCCTGCTGGCGACCGCGATCTCGCTGCGGTCCCGGCTGAAGGCGGTGCGCGAGCGGCAGCCCGGCGCGAAGCGGGTCGACCCGCTGCTGGCGGCCCGGGCGGTGGTGCTCGGACAGGCCAGCGCGCTGGTCTCCTCGGTGGTCACCGGCATCTACGCCGGGGCCGGGATCTACCTGCTCGGCGAGCTGGACGTGCCGGCCCGCAAGGACCAGGCGGTCACCGCGGGGCTCTCGGTGCTGGCGGGGGCGGCGGTGATCGCGGCGGCGCTCTGGGTGCAGCACGTGTGCAAGCTGCCGGAGAACCACGACGACCCGAGCGGCCCGGCCGCCTCGCACCACTGACGGACCGGCTCGACCACCCCGGATCACCTCCGATCGCGTCGGGATCGCTCCGGATCGCGTCGTACGTCGCTGAGCAGGGCTTTTTTCGTGATCTTGAGTGAAAAGCCGGGCACATGCGGTAAAAACTGCGCCCTGTCAAGGGCGGAAGGAGACCCTGGGCTGACACGCCCCCAATTCGCACGCTAGTTTCTTGGCATGTCTCGCGGACGCCACCGTCATTCCTCCGTCCTGGGCCGGGTCTTTCCCCCCACCGCCGCCGGCGTACTGCTGGTCGCCGCACTGGCCGCTCTGCTTTTCAGTCAGGACACCATCCTGGTGCGCTCGGTGGGCATCGCCGCGCTGATCGCCACCCTCGGCTTCGCGGTGCTGCTGCGCCAGCGCGACAAGGCGGCCCGGGCGGCCGCCGAGGTGTCCGCCGCACAGCGGATGCGGGCCGAGGAGCGGTTCGAGGAGCAGCTGGCCGAGGCCGAGTACGCGGCCGAGGTCGCCGAGGAGCGGGCGACCCGGTTCGGGCGGCGGCTGACGGCGGAGAAGTCGCGGCTGGCCAAGGCCGAGACCGAGATCGCCCGGCTACTGCGGGAGCGGGCCGTCGCCGTCGCCGAGCAGGCGCTCAAGGAGGCCGAGGCGGCCCAGCGGGCGCTCGCCGCGAGCCGCCCCAAGTACCCGGCCAGCCCGGCCGCGTTCGTCCGCGCCGCGTCCGTGCTGCGGCTGCTGGAGCGGCGGGCCGCCGAGCAGGAGGCGCTGCGGGAGCGTACGGCTGGTGCGGAGGTCGCGCTGCGGGCGCCCGCGGGGGAGTCGCGGATCGTCACAGCCGCTCCGGCTGCGACTGCCGTGCCCGTTCCGTCGGTGGTGCCGGCGCCCAAGTCGGTCGCCGTGCCGGCTCCGGTGGCGCCCTCGGTACCCACCCCGGCGCAGGCGCCGACCGCTGAGGTCTCCCCGGCCGGGGCCGCCGGTGCCCCGGCGCGCCGGACGCCGGTGCAGCCCACGCCGCTGCGCCCGGCGCTGACCGCGACGGTCGGCCAGCTCGGCGGGGCACCGGTCGCTCCGGCCGCCGTGCCGGCTCCTCCGGTGGAGCGGCAGCGGCCGCGTCCGGCGCAGTCCGGGCAGGTCCGCGGTCCGGGCTTCAGCTTCTTCGGTCGTGGCACGGGTTCGGCGGTCCGGGCGGCCGCTCCGGCGCCGGCGGTGGGCAGCATCGCCGAGCTGGGGGAGCGCGCGGACCTGGCGGACGTGGTGGGCGACGAGGCGCTCGCCGCCAAGGCGAAGGCCGAGGCCCAGGAGGCCCGGGAGGATCTGGACGTTCGGGAGAGCACGTCGGACGTGCGGCCCGCGCAGCCGGTCGGCTCCGGGGACGCGGAGCAGGACGGGCCGACGGTGGTGGACCTGACGCCCGAGGACGAGACCGAGCTGATCGAGCTGCCGGAGCTGCGCGCCTCGCGCTGAGCACCGTTGAGCACCGCAGCGGAACGCCGCGGCGCGGGAAGTCGGACGGATCGACTTCCCGCGCCGCGGCGTTTCCCGGCCGTGCCGCGTCAGATCTGCACGCCGAAGTCCTGGGCGATGCCGGCCAGGCCGGAGGCGTAGCCCTGGCCGACGGCGCGGAACTTCCACTCGCCGTTGTTGCGGTAGAGCTCGCCGAAGATCATCGCCGTCTCGGTGGCGGCGTCCTCGGAGAGGTCGTAGCGGGCGATCTCGGCGCCGCCGGCCGCGTTCACCACGCGGATGTAGGCGTTGCGGACCTGGCCGAAGTTCTGGCCGCGGGCGACGCCGTCGTAGATGGTGACCGGGAAGCTGATCTTGGCGGCCTCGGCGGGCAGGCCGGCCAGGTTGACGTTGATCGACTCGTCGTCGCCCGCGCCTTCGCCGGTGCGGTTGTCACCGGTGTGCACGACGGTGTTGTCCGGGGTGCTGGTGTTGTTGAAGAACACGAAGTGCGCGTTGGACAGCACCTTGCCGTCCGCGTTCAGGACGATCGCGCTGGCGTCGAGGTCGAATTCGGCGCCGGTCGTGGTGCGGACGTCCCAGCCCAGACCGATGCTCACCGCGGACAGGCCGGGGGCCTCCTTGGTCAGCGAGACGTTGCCACCCTTGGAGAGGCTCACTGGCATGGCGATTGCAGTCCCTTCGTTCGCTTTTTCCGGGACAACGCGATACTCCGGCAGCTTGGTTCCGTGGATCCCGTGAATTCTTCGTGAGGTGTCAAACCCGGGCAAAGAGCGGGCAAAGTGGGGGTCGGGGCGCTCGTTTCCGGATGTCAGACCCGGGGGAAGCGGCCCTGCAGCGTCCAGATGTTCGGGTTGTCCGCCAGGTCGGGGTGCATGTCGAACAGGTCGGCGAGGGTGTCCTGGAGGAAGTCCCGGGCCTCGCGCCGCAGCTCGCTGTGCCGGACCACGGCGGGCGGCTCGTCCCGCAGCCAGGTCGCGGTGATCTCGACCCAGTTGAAGCGGCGGGCGAAGCGCAGCAGCTCGGTGTTCTGGGTGAAGTCGAGGTCGGCGGTCTGCACCCGGGCGGCCCGGGAGCCGTCCGGGTCGCGGTCGAGCTGCTCGACGATGTCGCACAGCGCCCAGGCGAAGTCCAGCACGGGCACCCAGCCCCAGCGGGTGGAGAGCTCGGCGCCCTCGGCGTCCAGGTAGACGTCGCCGCAGAACAGGTCGTACCGCAGCGCGCGCACGGGGGCGGTGCGGTAGTCGGTCTGCGGGGGGTCGGGGAAGCGGTTGGAGAGGGAGTAGCCGAGCTCGATCACGTAGGCCATTGTCGGGGCTCGGGGCGGGGGCGGGTAACCGGGGCCGGGGGCGGGCGGGCGGAGCGGCGATAACCGGGTGACCGGGCGGGGGCCGCGCGGGATGATGGGCCCATGTCCGAGCCCATCCGCGTACGGGGGTCGGTGGTCGTCCCCGACGCCGAGCTCGTCTGGCGCTTCTCGCGTTCCTCCGGCCCCGGCGGCCAGCACGTCAACACCTCCGACTCCAAGGTCGAGCTGCGTTACGACGTGGCCGCCTCGAAGGCGCTGCCCGAGGTGTGGCGCACGCGTGCCCTGGAGCGGCTGGCGAACCGGCTGGTGGACGGCCGGGTGCTGGTGGTCCAGGCGTCGGAGTTCCGCTCGCAGTGGCGCAACCGGGAGGCGGCCGCGGCCCGGCTGGCGGCGGTGCTGAGCGAGGCGTGCGCGCCGCCGCCGAAGGCCCGCCGGGCGACCAGGCCGAGTCGGGGGACGGTCGAGCGGCGGCTGAACAACAAGCGGCACCGCTCCGAGTTGAAGCAGGGGCGGCGGTCGCCGCGCGGCGAGTAGCCGAAGGCCCGCGACCGGGCCCGGCACCCCGGTCCGGTTCAGCCCAGGGTGCGGTAGCCGCCGCGGAAGTAGAGCAGCGGGCGGCCGCCGGGGGCGGGGACGGTGGCCTCCAGGACGCGGCCGACCAGCAGGAGGTGGTCGCCCGCGGGTATCCGCTGTTCGGTGCGGCACTCGACGGTGGCCAGCGCGCCCTCGACCAGCGGGGCCCCGGTGTGGGCGCCGCGGCGGTGCGGGGTCTCCGCGAACAGCAGCCGGTCGCTGAGCCGCCCCTTCATGGCGAAGCGCGAGCCGAGCGTCTTCTGCCCCTCGGCGAGCACCGAGACCGCCCAGGTGTCGTTGCGGGAGAGCACCTCGTCCATCCGGGAGTCCTCGCGGACCGAGATCAGCACCAGTGGCGGGTCCAGCGACACCGAGAGGAAGGACGTGGCGGTCATGCCGACGTCCTCGCCGTCCTCCTCGTCGTGGACGGTCACCAGGCTCACACCGGCGGCGAGCTGGGAGAGTGCTGCCCGGAACTCGTCGGGCGTGGCGCGGGGGGCAGCTTCGGGCTGCGGGGACGGGTACACGTACCGCACGGTAGTCGTCGCTCGCCGGAAACGGCATCGGGCCGTGGTCGTAGGACCACCGGGGTGGTCCCTTTCCGGTCGTGCTGCGCTCACCCCCAGGAGTGAAGCGGAGGGACCGGCGGGTGCAGTGGGCTTCAGCGCGCGGCCCATGCGGTCGAGCACGAGAAATGTCCCGAGTCGCGCTTTATGTCCTGCTGTGGGACGGATGAACTGATTAAGGGTGCATTAGTGTCGTGTGATTTAAGTCACAAGTGGCGCCCTATTGCTGACCGAGCGTGCCGAACGCTGTGCTCCCTGTGATTCAGTTCTTCTGGCAATCGGACGATAACCAATCAAGAACTATCCGAAGCAGCCGGGGAGCCCCCGCATGGAAGCCGAGTCGGAGCCGTACGTCCGTCTCGCGACCCTCCGCACCTTGCACCGGGTCGTGGCGGACCTCAACGCTGCCCGCAGCCTGGCGGGCACGCTGCAGGCCGTCGTCGAGGGCGCGGTGCACGGACTCGGCTTCGACGCCGCCGCGGTCAGCCTGGTGCGGCCGGACGGCGACCTCGTGGTGGCGGCCGTCTGGGAGCTGGAGGAGAGCCCGATGGGCGGGCCCTCGGTGCTCCTCGGCCAGGTCGGCTCGCGGGAGTCCTGGGACCGGCTGCTCGGCGTCAGCGACCACTGGGGCACCCTGCGCTTCCTGCCGTACGACCGCGGCTGGGCCGTCGCCAGCGACATCCCGCGCTGGATCGGGGACGGCCCGCTGCCCGTCTACGCCAACGACTGGCACCCCGCCGACGGGCTGCTCGCCCCGATGTACAGCGCAGGCGGCGACCTGCTCGGCGTCCTCTCGGTGGACCGCCCGCGCAGCGGCAAACGGCCCGGGGCGTGGACCCGCGAGGCACTGGAGATGTTCTCGCTGCAAGCCTCCATCGCGATCGGCAACGCCCGGCTGCGGGCCGAGATGCAGCGCGCGCTGGCCCGGCTGGAGAAGGAGCAGCAGGCGCTGCGCGCCAGCGAGGAGAGCTTCCGGCAGGCCTTCGAGTACGCCCCCAGCGGGATGGCCATCACCGAACTGCACGGCGCCGGGCGCGGCCAGCTGACCAGGGTCAACGACGCGCTGTGTCGATTGCTCGGCCGCCCCCGCGCGGTGCTGCGCCAGCAGAGCTTCGCCGACCTGGTCCACCCCGAGGACCGCGCCCTGTTGGAACGCACCAGCGCCGAGAGCGGCCGGGCCGAACTGCGGCTGTCCCGGCGGGACGGCGGCTACCAGTGGGTCTGCCTGCGCAACTCCATCGTGGCGGACGCGGCCGAGGGCCCCAGCTTCCTGCTCACCCACGTCGAGGACATCGAGGACCGCAAGCGCCACGAACTCCAGCTCGCCCACCGGGCCAGCCACGACGCGCTCACCGGCCTGCCCAACGGCGCCGAGCTCAAGGCCCGGCTGGCCCGCCGGCTCTGCGCCGAGCCCCAGCCGGTCGGCGCCGCCGCCAAGTCCGGCGAGGCCTACCCGCAGGCGTACGGCTACCCGGCCGACTCGTACAGCGCGCACACCGCGTACGAGGGGCTGGAGGGCCTGGACCCGTACGCCGGGCAGGTGCACGGGTACGGGCCGGTCGAGGGCGGCCCGCTGCCCGGGCTCGGCGCCGGCTACGGGGAGCACGTGCACGCCGTGGTCCCGGCCGAGTACGGGCAGGGCGGCGAGGCCTGGTCCGGGCCGTTCCGCTCCGGCCCGGCGGCGCCCGCGGAGAAGGGCCTCGCGGTGCTCTTCTGCGACCTGGACGGCTTCAAGTCGATCAACGACCGGTTCGGGCACAACGCGGGCGACTCGGTGCTGGTCGAGGTCGCCCGGCGGCTGAGCGGGGCGGTCCGGGACGGCGACACGGTGGCCCGGCTGGGCGGCGACGAGTTCGTGGTGCTGGCCGACGGGATCGGCCGCGAGGAGGCCAAGGACCTCGCCCACCGGCTGCGCAACGCGATCATCCCGCCGATGCGGATCGACGGCCGGGCGATGCGGGTCGGGGTGAGCCTCGGCATCGGCTGGGCAGGCTGCGGGATGAGCATCGAGGAGGTGCTGAACACCGCGGACGAGCGGATGTACGACGAGAAGCGGGCCCGGGGCGGCGCGGTGCGGGGCGCGCGGGGCGAGCGCTCGCACCGGCGCGCGGGCTGACGGCGGCCGCCGGGCACAGGCCGGTCGGTCGGGTGCCGACCACACCGGGGACGCGCAGGTTACCCACGGGTTGTCAAGGGTTCTTTTCCCGCTGTCACGTACGGCAGGTAGGGTGCGCGGTACGACAGCGTCCATGATCTGCGCCGCCCGCAGCGCGGCGGCGCGCACCGGATGGGGGAACAGACCACCGTGACGACCGCCGGCGACAACGGAGTGCCCGAGGGCCAGGGGGGCGGTGCCCCACAGGACGACGACCCGTTCGGCTACCTCTACCGCCCGGCCGACGGCTCCACCGGACAGCCGGCCGAGCCGCAGCAGGGAGTTCCCCGGACGCCGTACAGCCGGCCGATGGAGGTCGGCCGGGCGCAGTACGGTCCGCCGCGCGCCCAGCAGCCGTACGGCCAGCCCGGTCCGGTGCAGCCGCCGTACGGCCAGCAGGGAATCCCGCCGCAGGGCCCGTACGGCCAGCCGGGCGTTCCGCCGCAGCACGGCGAGTACGGCGCGCCAACCCAGCAGTCCCGCTACGCCGAGCACTCCCGGCCGCAGCCGGGGGACGAGCGGCCGAGCAGCGGCCGGAGCAAGGGCGCGGTGATCGGCGCGGTCGCCGTGGTCGCGGCGATAGCGATCGGTGCTGGGATCGCGCTCTCCACCGGGGACCCGGACGGCGGCGACAAGAGCGCCAAGGGCGGCACCACGACCGCCGCCCCGCCGTCCCCCACCGCCACCGCGGCGAGCAGCACCGCCGGCGGGACGCCCTCCCCTTCGGCGAGTGCCACCGCCACCGACGGGCCGTCGACCGTGGACGCCGGCCAGTTGCAGGGCCAGAACGCGCCGTCGGGCAACAGCGTCAAGGGCGCCAAGTCCGCCGACGGGAGCTACCTGACGCTCCAGCAGGGCGGCTCGGTGACCTGGAACGGCCAGATCGCCACGGCAGGGACGTACAAACTCACCGTGCACTACAACAACGCCGGGGCGGACGTGAAGGGCGCGGCCTCGGTCAACGGCAAGGACTGGCCGAGCGGGCTGTCGTTCAGGAACTACGTCCCCGGCAAGGACCCGGCGTCGTCCTGGTACACCACCTGGATACTCCCGCAGTTCCAGGCCGGGGCGAACTCGGTCACCTTCACGGTGCCGTCCGGCCCGGTCCTGATCGACCAGGTCACGGTCGAGCCGAGCAGCTGACGATCCGTCCCGCGGACGCGAACGGCCGCCCGCCCCTTCGGGGGAGGGCGGCCGTTGCCTTTCGTTCGGTCGGTCCCCGCGGCTCAGGCGGACTTGACGATGGGGAACCTGTCGCCGCCGAGGACCCAGCGGCCCCGGTGCATGACGGCGACCAGGTCGTAACTCGTGGAGTCGACCACGACCAGGTCGGCGAGCTTGCCGGTCTCCAGGGAGCCGACCGAGTCGGTGAGGCCGAGCAGCCGGGCCGGGGTGGTGCAGAGCGACTCGACGGTCTGGTCGAGGGTCAGGCCGTTGACGGTGACCGAGCGCTTGAAGGCCACGTCCAGGGTGAGGGTGGAGCCGGCGATCGCGCCGCCCTCGACCAGCCGGGCCACGCCGTTCTCGACCCGGACCTGGAGGGGGCCGAGGGGGTAGAGGCCGTCGCCCATGCCGGCGGCGCCCATGGCGTCGGTGATCAGGGCGACGCGGCCGGGGCCGGCGGTGCCGTAGGCGAGGTCGAGGACGGAGGGGTGGAGGTGGACGCCGTCGTTGATGAGTTCGACGGTGACGCGCTCGTCCTCGAGCAGGGCGACGATGGGGCCGGGGGCGCGGTGGGCGATGCCGGGCATGGCGTTGAAGAGGTGGGTGGCGACGGTGGCGCCGGCGTCGATGGCTTCGAGGGTGGTGGGGTAGTCGGAGTCGGTGTGGCCGACGGCGGCGATGACGCCGAGGTCGGCGAGCATGCGTACGGAGTCGAGGCCGCCGGGGAGTTCGGGGGCGAGGGTGACCATCCTGGCGTGGCCGCGGGCGGCGTCGACGAGCTTGCGGACGAGGGCGGGGTCGGGGTCGCGCAGCAGGTCGGGGCGGTGGGCGCCGCAGCGGTTGTGGGAGATGAAGGGGCCCTCGAAGTGGACGCCGGCGAGGATGCCGTCCTCGACGAGTTCGGAGAGTACGGCGGCCTGGCGGGCGACGTCGTCGATCTCGCCGGTGACGGTGGAGGCCATCGTGGTGGTGGTGCCGTGTTCGAGGTGGGTGCGGGCGGCGAGGAGGGCCTCCTCGGCGATGCCGGAGGCGTAGGAGGCGCCGCCGCCGCCGTGGACGTGCAGGTCGACGAAGCCGGGTACGACGGTGTGGCCGGTCAGGTCGAGGTCGCCCGGCTCGGTCCCACCGCTCGTGATGGCTGCGATGCGGGATCCCTCGACGGCGAGGCGGTCCCCCTCGACGACGCCGCCGGGCAGGACCAGTCTGGCGCCGGCCAGGGCAGTACGGTCACGGTCCGCGGTGGTCACGCGGTCACCTCCATCGAGAGCAGGTCCCAGGCGAGCAGACCCGCTCCCAGGGACGCGGCGGTGTCTTTGAGCATGGCGGGTACGACCTTCGGGGGCATCTGGAAGGTCAGGCGCTCGGTGACCGCCGTGCGCAGCGGGGTGAAGAGCGTGTCGCCGGCCTCGGCCAGCCCGCCGCCGACGATCACCGTGGACGGGTCGAGCAGGCTCTGGGCGAGCACGATGCCGTCCGCCAGGGCGTCGATCGCCTCCTGCCAGACCGTCCGGGCGCGGTCGTCCCCGGCGTCCACGGCGGCGGCGCAGGATGCCGCGTCGGCGTCGGGATCGCCGCTGGCCACGGCCCAGGCGCGGGAGACCGCGGAGGCCGAGGCGAGCGTCTCCAGGCAGCCGCGGGCGCCGCAGCCGCACCGCGGGCCGCCCGGGCGGACCACGACGTGGCCGATCTCGCCGCCGTAGCCGTGCGCGCCGGCCTCGATCCGGCCGTCGATGCCGATGGCGCCGGCGATGCCGGTGCCCAGGGCGATGAACAGGAAGCGGCCGACGCCCCGGCCGGCTCCGAGCCGGCCCTCGGCCAGGCCGCCGGAACGCACGTCGTGGCCGAGGGCCACCGGCATCGCGGGACCGCCGGGGGCGGCCAGTCGCTCGCCGAGCAGCTTGCGCATCGGGAGGTCGCGCCAGCCGAGGTTGGCGGAGAAGACCGCGATCCCGTTCTTCTCGTCGATCGTGCCGGGCACGGCCACGCCGGCCGCCGCCGGGGCGACGCCGAAGCGGGCGCGGCCCTCGTCGGCCAGGTCGGCGGCGAAGTCGAGGATGGCGGCGACGACGGCGTCAGGGCCGTGCTCCCGCCCGGTCGGTCGGCGTGCTTCGAACAGCACGGAGCCGTCCTGGGCGAGCAGCGCGGCCTTCATGCCGGTGCCGCCTACATCGAGTGCGATGACGTGCTTCACGGAGGACAGTTTCCCTTGGTCCGGGCGAAGAGGTCTAGTCCAGTGGTCGGATTGGTCTGGTCCATGTTGGGTGAGCTTTGTCTCGGCTGCGGGGGTGTGCGGGGCTTTGTGTCGAGGGGGCGGGCAGGGGCTTCCGTTCACCCTGTGTTGCGCATCGTGCAACGAAACGGGGCACTTCGGTAACTACTCGGCGGGTGGGTCCGATTGGTGTGGACCAGTGGACGAACGGTTTGGCAGTCTTGCGCTCCCCCCTGCCGGATTCCCTCATCCGGCCGTATTTCCCCCGAAGGCGGTACCCGCGTTGGACAGGCGCGCCCACGTTTCCATCCGTGTGCTCGGAACGGCACTGGCCGGAGCACTGGTGCTCACCACGGTCAGCGCGTGCGGCGGACAGGGCGGCGGGCCGGTCACGCTCAAACTGGTCGCCGCGGACTACGGGGAGAACGCCGAGACCAGCTCCAAGCACTACTGGGACGAGGTCTCCAAGGCCTTCGAAGCGGCCAACCCCGGCATCAAGGTCCAGGTCGAGGTGGACAGCTGGACCGACATCGGCAAGAAGGTCGACGACATGATCGCGGCCGGGAAGACGCCGGACCTGCTGCAGACCGGCGGGTTCGCGGACCAGGTCGCCGCGGACCGGCTGTACCCGGCCGCCGACGTGCTCTCCATGGACACCCAGGCCAAGTTCATGGACAACTTCTCGCACGCCGGGCAGGTGTTGGGCACCCAGTACGGGATCCCGTTCGTGTCGTCCTCGCGGGTCCTCTTCTACAACAAGGCGATCTTCCGGCAGGCGGGGATCACCCAGCCGCCGACCACCTGGAACGAGCTGCGCGCGACGGCCGAGAAGATCAAGGCCAAGGTGCCGGGAGTGACCCCGTACGGGCTGCCGCTGGGGCCCGAGGAGGCGCCGGCCGAGTCGATGCTGTGGACGCTGAGCGGCGGCGGGAGCCTCTCCGACGACGTCGGCAACTACACCATCGACAGCGACCAGAACCAGGCGACGTTCAGCTGGCTGAAGAACAACCTGGTGAGCACCGGGCTGACTTACCCGGACCCCGGCAAGATGAACCGCACGCCGGCGTTCCAGGACTTCACGGCCGGGAAGGTCGCGATGCTCAACGGGCACCCGACGCTGCTGCGGATGGCGTCCGCCGCGAACATCGAGTTCGGGACGGCGGCGATCCCGAAGAAGGACGGCGTCGGGCGGACCGGGAGCCTCGGGGTCGCCGACTGGATGATGGCGTTCAAGGCCAACGGGCACAAGAACGAGATCAAGAAGTTCCTGTCCTTCGTCTACACCAAGGACTACCAGCTGAAGTTCGACGAGCAGTACAACCTGCTGCCGGTCACCCAGGACGCCTTCAACCAGATGTCCTCGGACCCCAAGCACGCGGACCTCAAGCAGTTCGCGGTCGGGCTGACCAACGCGAGCTTCTACCCGTTCGGGGATCCCGTCTGGGGCGAGGTCAGCAACCGGATCAAGGCGGGGATCGGGCAGGCGGTGACCGGGGACCCGAAGCAGGTGCTCGGGGGGCTGCAGGACGCGGCGATGAAGGAAGCGGCCCGGGTCCGGAAGCAGTAGGGACCCGGACCGGCCTCGGTCAGGGGAGGGTGATCGCGTAGGCCTTGCGGAGGGTCTCGTGGACCGTCCAGGTGGTGCGGTCGCCCTCGCGCAGCACGGCGCAGTCGCCGGGGCCGACGATCAGGGTCGGGCCGCCTTCGATCTCGATGGTGGCCCGGCCGCTCAGCACCACGAACATCTCGTCGGCCTCCACGTCGGTGACCACGCCCGGGGTGATCTGCCAGATGCCGCGCAGCTGGCGGCCGTCCGGAGACTCGGTGAGGACCTTCCCGGTGACCTCGGGGGTGCCGGAGACGATCTGTGACGGGTCGAGGGGCTCGGGGGTGAGGTCGGCGGTGGGGATGTGGGTGGTGAAGCTCGTCATGGGGCCGACCGTAGTGCGGCGGGGGCGGGTGTGCGGGGCGCAGGGTGTGTCGGGGTTCGGCGGGAGAATGACACTCCGTAGGTCCGTGGGGGATGCGCGGAGGTGTTTTCGGTGGGCGAGCTGAGTGAGCGGGACCGGGCGGTGCTGGCGCTGGAGGGGCGGCAGTGGCGGACGGCGGGGGCCAAGGAGCGGGCCATCCGGGAGGAGTTGGGGCTCTCCTCCACTCGGTACTACCAGGTGCTGAACGGGTTGTTGGACCGGGAGGAGGCTTTGGCTTTTGCCCCGGTGCTGGTGAACCGGTTGAGGCGGGTTCGGGAGGGGCGGCGGGCGGCTCGTTGACGGGGGTCTGGGTCGTTGTCCGGGGGGTGGGGGTCGGGCGGGGGTGCGTCCTGAGCGAAGGGCTGCCGTCCACGTGGGAGTGCCGGGGGATGGGGGTAAGGGGGTGGGTATGGATTTTGAGGAGATGTACGTGCCGGCCACTGCTGCCGGGCGGGATGGGTTGAGGGCGATTCTGGCGGGGCCGGGGGAGGCGGTGGTCGCGCTCGACTTCGATGGGACGTTGGCGCCGATCGTGGCGGACCCGGGGGCGGCGCGGGCGCATCCGGGAGTGGTGGGGGTGTTGCGGGGACTGGCCTCGGTGGTGGGGGCCGTGGTGGTGGTGACGGGGCGGCCGGCGGGGGTGGCGGCGGAGTTCGGGGGGTTCGAGGGGGTCCCGGGGCTGGTGGTGCTGGGGCACTACGGGGCCGAGCGGTGGGAGGGGGGTGTGGTGACGGCGCCGGAGGTGCATCCGGGGGTGGCGGGGGTGCGGGTGGCGTTGCCGGAGGTGTTGGAGCGGGTGGGGGCGCCCGAGGGGACGTGGGTGGAGGACAAGGGGCGCTCGGTGGCGGTGCACACCCGGCGGACGGAGGCGCCGGAGGAGGCGTTGGAGCTCTTGCGGGCGCCGGTGGAGGAACTGGCCGCCGAGTACGGGTTGGTGGTGGAGCCCGGGCGGCTGGTGCTGGAGCTGCGGCCGCCGGGGGTGGACAAGGGGGCGGCGCTGACCGGGTTCCTGCGGGAGCGTGGGGCGCGGTCGGTGCTGTACGCGGGGGACGACCTGGGGGACGTGGCGGCCTTCGCCGCGGTGGAGAAGCTGCGCGGGCAGGGGCTGGCCGGGCTGCTGGTGTGTGCCGGGGCGGTGGGGGACGCGCCGGTGCGCGAGCTGGCCGACCGGGCGGATCTGGTGGTCGGCGGGCCCGAGGGTGTGGTGGAGCTGTTGGGCGCCCTGGGGGAGGCGGTCAGAGGGCGTTGAGCTGGTCGAGGAACCACTGCTGCGGGGGGAGCGCGGTGGCCGCGGCGGCGAGGCGCTTGGTGCGGTCGGCGCGTTCCTCCGGGCTCATGGCGAGGCCGGTGTGCAGGGCTTCGGCGGTGGCGATGACGTCGTAGGGGTTGACGGTGAGGGCGTCGTCCCCCAGTTCGGCGTGGGCGCCGGCCTCGCGGGAGAGGACGAGGGCGCAGCCGTGGTCGGAGACCACGGGGACCTCCTTGGCGACCAGGTTCATGCCGTCCCGGATCGGGTTGACGAGTGCCACGTCGGCCATGCGGTAGGCGGCCAGGGAGCGTGGGAAGTCGTCGTTGACGTGCAGGATCAGGGGTTGCCAGGTGGCGGTGGCGAACTCGGCGTTGATCTCCTCGGCCAGGCGTCGGACCGCGGCGGTGTAGTCGCGGTACTCGGCGAGGTCGGTGCGGGAGGGGTAGGCGAAGGCGATGTGCACCACCCGGTCGTGCCACTCGGGGCGGGTGCGGAGCAGGTGCCGGTAGGCCTGGAGGCCGCGGACGATGTTCTTGCTCAGCTCGGTGCGGTCGACCCGGACGACGGTGCGGCGGTCGCCGACGGCGGTGCGGAGGGCGGCGAGGCGTTCGTCGACGTCGGGGCGGTGGGCGCGTTCGCGGAGGAAGTCGGCGTCGGCGCCGAGGGCGTGGACGCCCAGGCGGGTGGTGCGGCCGTCGTGGGTGACGGTGAGCTGCTCGTGGTCGACGGCCGCGCCGAGGAGGTCCTCGCAGCAGGCGGCGAAGGCGCGGGCCCAGCGTTCGGTGAGGAAGCCGGCCCGGTCGGCGCCGAGGATGCCGGTGAGCACGGCGCGGGCGACGTCGTCGGGGAGCAGTCGGTAGTACTCGGGCGGGGCCCACGGGGTGTGGGAGAAGTGGCCGATCCGCAGGTCGGGGCGGGCCTCGCGGAGCAGGGCCGGGACGAGGGAGAGGTGGTAGTCCTGGACCAGGACCGCGGCGTTCGGGGCGGCTTCGGCGGCGAGGGCGTCCGCGAAGGCGCCGTTGTACGCCTGGTAGGCGGCCCATTCGGTGCGGAAGTCGCCGTCGAAGGACGGCGAGGTGGGGGTCGCGTAGAGCAGGTGGTGGACGAACCACAGGGTGGAGTTGGCGACGCCGTTGTAGGCGTGGGCGAAGGTCTGCGGGTCGATGTCCAGCATCCGTACGGCCTGGCCGCCGACCTCGTGCCCGGCGAGGTCGAGGCGGCCGTCGGGGGCTTCTCTCGCGGCTCGGCGGTCGGCGTCGCCGAGGGCGGCGCAGACCCAGACGGCGTGGGGGTCGTCGATCGCGGAGAGGCCGGAGACCAGGCCTCCGCCGCCTCGGCGAAGGGTCAGCGTGCCGTCGTCGGCGGTGCTGAACGACACCGGTCCCCGGTTGGAGGCCACCAGGACGGGGGCGGTGCCGGTGGCACTCGAACGTTCGGTCGTGAGATCGCCCATGGTTGGGATGTTGCCTCGGGTTCGGGGTGGCAAACCCCGTGGGCCCCTCAGTGTCGGGCGGCGTATTCGGGGACGGTGTGCATCGGGGGGCGCTCCAGGGCCGTCACCGGGTGGGTGTGGGCGGTGAAGGAGCGGGTCTCCGGGTCGCGGGTGAACTGGGTGAGGTGGGGGTGGACCAGGTCGGCGGAGGCCTTGAGGCGGTGGGTGCGGTCGAGGCGTTCCAGGGCGGTGCGGTAGATGGTGGCGGCCATCCGGCCGAGGGCCTGGCCGTCCTGGTGGCGGTGGTGGCGGACGCCGACGTCGACCTGGGCGAGGGCGTCCAGTCCGGCCAGTTCCAGTGCGTCGACCAGGAGGCCGAGTTCGACGCCGTAGCCGGTGGGGAAGGGCAGTCGTTCGAGCAGTGAGCGGCGGGCCGCGTACTCGCCGCCGAGTGGCTGGACGAAACCGGCGAGTTCCGGCCAGTGGAGGTTGAGCAGCGGGCGCGCGACGAGTTCGGTGACCCGGCCGCCGCCGGTGGGGACGATCGCGGCGGATTCCCCCGTGGCGGAGCCGATCGTCGTCACTTCCAGGGGGCGGTCGTACATGGCCTTGACCAGCTGGAGCTCCTCGTCGGTCAGCAGCGGGCCGATGATGCCGGTCACGAAGGCCGGGTCGAACTCGCGCAGGTCGGCGTCGACGAAGCAGACGATGTCGCCGTGGGTGACCAGCAGGGAGCGCCAGAGCACCTCGCCCTTGCCGGGGACGGCGGGCAGCCGGGGGAGGATCGCGTCGCGGTGCTCCACCCGGGCGCCGGCGGCGGCGGCGACGGCGGCGGTGTCGTCGGTGGAGCCGGAGTCGACCACGACGAGTTCGTCGACGAGGGGGATCCGCTCGATCAACTCGCGGCGGACGGTGCGGACGATGTCGCCGACGGTGGCCTCCTCGTCGAGCGCGGGGAGGACGACGCTGATGGTGCGGCCGGTGCGCCGTTTGGCCTCCAGCAGGGTGTGCACCGGCCGGTCGGCCGCGCTCCACGAACGGCGGCGGAGCCAGGACGCCGCCTGCGGGAGGAGTGCGGGGGTCGGTTCGGCGGGCACGGTGACTCTCCTCGGCGGGCTGGGTGGAACGGGCCATCTCGCTTGGCGGACGGACCCTTTCGGGACGGACGCCTTCGGATACAGTCTTCGTACAGCGGTTGGACCTTTGCACGCCGGGGTCGCCGCTGAACCACAACTTCACATGCTCATCCAGAGGGACTGAGGGAACGGCCCGTTGACGTCCCGGCAACCTTCTCGCCCGGCTGTCGTCGACAGGCCCCGGCGGGACAGGTGCCAATTCCGGCCCGTGGCGCGACCGCGCCACGGGGAAGATGAGGAGAGAGGCCTCGCCATCATGGCTATCACTGTGTCGACTGCTTCTGGCGCCGCACCCTCCGCCGGCCTTCGGCCGGGGGGACTCCCGCCCGTCGACCTCGGCCCCGCCGCCGCGCTGTCCTGTCGGGAGTGCGGCACCCGCTTCCCGCTCGGCCCCAGCTTCGCCTGCCTGGAGTGCTTCGGGCCGCTGGAGATCGCGTACGAGTTCGGCAGCGAGGGCGCCGAGGAGCTGCGCAAGCGGATCGAGTCCGGCCCCGCGTCCATCTGGCGCTACGCGCCGCTGCTGCCGGTGCCGGCCGACGTGGCTTCGAAGCCCAACCTGAACCCCGGCTGGACCCCGCTGGTAAAGGCGGACAACCTGGGCCGGGAGCTGGGGTTCACCGCGCAGCTGCACGTGAAGGACGACTCCGGCAACCCGACCCACTCGTTCAAGGACCGGGTGGTGGCCTGTGCGATCGAGGCGGCCCGGGCGTTCGGCTACACCACGCTGTCCTGCTCCTCGACCGGCAACCTGGCCGGTGCGGTGGGTGCGGCGGCGGCCCGGGCCGGGTTCCGTTCGTGCGTCTTCATCCCGCACGACCTGGAGCAGGGCAAGGTCGTGATGGCCGGGGTGTACGGCGGCGAGCTGGTGGGCATCGAAGGCAACTACGACGACGTGAACCGGTTCTGCTCGGAGCTGATCGGGGACCCGGCCGGCGAGGGCTGGGGCTTCGTCAACGTCAACCTGCGGCCGTACTACGGCGAGGGTTCCAAGACGCTGGCGTACGAGATCTGCGAGCAGCTGGGCTGGCGGCTGCCGGAGCAGATCGTCATCCCGATCGCCTCGGGCTCGCAACTGACGAAGATCGACAAGGGGCTGCGGGAGCTGATCGAGCTGGGTCTGGTGGAGGACCGGCCGTACCGGATCTTCGGCGCCCAGGCGGAGGGCTGCTCGCCGGTGTCGGCCGCGTTCAAGGCCGGCCGGGACGTGATCAGGCCGGTGAAGCCGGACACCATCGCCAAGTCCCTGGCGATCGGCAACCCGGCGGACGGCCCGTACGTGCTGGACATCGCCCGCCGGACGGGCGGCGCGGTCGAGGACGTGACGGACGCGGAGGTCGTGGCGGCGATCCGGCTGCTGGCCCGGACCGAGGGCATCTTCGCCGAGACCGCGGGCGGGGTGACCGTCGGCGTGCTGAAGAAGCTGGTCGAGACCGGTCAGCTGGACCCGGCCAAGGAGACCGTCGCGATCAACACCGGCGACGGCCTGAAGACGCTGGACGCCGTCTCCGAGGCCGGGATGACCACCGTCATCCGCCCGACGCTGGACTCCTTCCGCGCCGCCGGCCTCGCGTCCGCCTGAACCGCCCCACCCCCGCTAGGAGAGCCATGAGCGCCAACGTCCGCATCCCCACCATCCTGCGCACCTACACCGGGGGCGCCGCCGAGGTGCCCGCCGGGGGCGCCACCCTGGCCGAGGTCATCGCCGACCTGGAGAAGAACCACGCGGGCATCTCCGCCCGCATCCTGGACGACACCGGCAAGCTGCGCCGCTTCGTGAACGTGTACGTGAACGACGACGACGTGCGGTTCGCCGACGGTCTGGCGACCGAGATCAAGGACGGCGCGAGCGTCTCGATCATTCCGGCGGTGGCCGGCGGCTGCTGAGCCGCTCGCACCGCCTCCGGGCCCGCTGCGCGGCCGCCCGCGCGTACGGAATTCCACTCTCCGTGCGCGCGGGCGGCCGCTTGCATTTCGGCGGGAATATTCCGGGTCGAGTCGGAGTAGAGTGTGGCTCGGCTGGGAACAGGGTGCGTCCTCCCGCCGTGGGGCGCTTCGCCCGAGGGTGTCCGTGGAGTGGGACCGGCCCGGGAAACATGTCAGGCAGATGTCAGAATTCCTGCAGGCATTTGAGTAATTCGTCCGCTATGTCCGGCGCGGAATGCCGAGTTCCTCCCGATTTGTTCGGTGTTGTCTCTTGACGGGCTGCGGAATTCCCAGCGGTTGACCCTGTTGCAGAGGGCGTCGATCCGGATACATTCAGCGGCGGTCGACGTAATCAACCGCTCACGGAAGCCGTCCGGTGTTCCCGTGCGGAGGATTGCGGCGTGCACGGCTGCGCCCAGGGGGGGTTCCCCGGGCCGGCCTAGAAACCAGACCCGGGCCCGCGACCTGCGGGACCGTGAAGGGCCAGCACAGCACTAGGGGAGTTCGGAATGGCTCAGGGCACCGTCAAGTGGTTCAACGCGGAGAAGGGCTACGGCTTCATCGCGGTCGACGGTGGTGCGGACGTCTTCGTCCACTACAGCGCGATCCAGATGGACGGCTACCGCACCCTCGAGGAGGGCCAGCGGGTCGAGTTCGAGATCTCCCAGGGACAGAAGGGCCCGCAGGCGGACATGGTCCGCGCGGCGGTCTGACCCCTTTCGAATCCAGGAGCTCGGCGCGGCCCACGGCTGGTGACCACTCGCTTCTCGACGGGCCCGTACGACACGCGTCGTACGGGCCCGTTCGCGTTCCCGCACGGCCTCGGGCGGGAGTCGGTGCGGGCCCGGACGACGGCTCGCGGGTCGTCGATTGGGCTTGCACTCGACCACCCGGAGTGCTAATCATTGCGTTAGCACTCACAGTGTGAGAGTGACAGCGGACCGGGTCGGTGAGGCCCCCGGGAGCGGCAGGGGAATGGACCTCCGCACACCAGGGCCGTCCGTCGCGGGCACCCCTTGGTCCGAGCAGTCGACCGTGTCCCGGAGGACCACTTCTGATGGCCAAGATCATCGCCTTTGATGAGGAAGCTCGCCGCGGCCTTGAGCGTGGCATGAACCAGCTCGCCGACGCAGTGAAGGTCACGCTCGGCCCCAAGGGTCGCAACGTCGTGCTGGAGAAGAAGTGGGGCGCCCCCACGATCACCAACGACGGTGTCTCCATCGCCAAGGAGATCGAGCTCGAGGACCCGTACGAGAAGATCGGCGCGGAGCTCGTCAAGGAGGTCGCCAAGAAGACCGACGACGTCGCGGGTGACGGCACCACCACCGCCACCGTGCTCGCCCAGGCCCTGGTTCGCGAGGGTCTGCGCAACGTCGCCGCCGGCGCCAACCCGATGGCCCTGAAGCGCGGCATCGAGAAGGCCGTCGCCGCCGTCTCGGACCAGCTGCTGGCCCAGGCCAAGGACGTGGAGACCAAGGAGCAGATCGCCTCCACCGCCTCCATCTCCGCCGCCGACACCCAGATCGGCGAGCTGATCGCCGAGGCCATGGACAAGGTCGGCAAGGAAGGCGTCATCACCGTCGAGGAGAGCAACACCTTCGGCCTGGAGCTCGAGCTCACCGAGGGCATGCGCTTCGACAAGGGCTACATCTCCGCCTACTTCGCCACCGACCTGGAGCGCATGGAGGCGACCTTCGAGGACCCGTACATCCTCATCGCCAACTCCAAGATCGGCGCGGTCAAGGACCTGCTCCCGCTGCTGGAGAAGGTCATGCAGAGCGGCAAGCCGCTCGTCATCATCGCCGAGGACGTCGAGGGCGAGGCCCTGTCGACCCTGGTCGTGAACAAGATCCGCGGCACCTTCAAGTCCGTCGCCGTCAAGGCCCCGGGCTTCGGCGACCGCCGCAAGGCCATGCTCGGCGACATCGCCATCCTCACCGGTGGCACCGTGATCTCCGAGGAGGTCGGCCTCAAGCTGGAGAACGCCGGCATCGACCTGCTGGGCACCGCCCGCAAGGTGGTCATCACCAAGGACGAGACCACCATCGTCGACGGTGGCGGCGACAGCGAGCAGGTCGCCGGCCGCGTGAACCAGATCCGCGCCGAGATCGAGAACAGCGACTCGGACTACGACCGCGAGAAGCTCCAGGAGCGCCTCGCCAAGCTGGCCGGCGGCGTGGCCGTCATCAAGGCCGGCGCGGCCACCGAGGTGGAGCTCAAGGAGCGCAAGCACCGCATCGAGGACGCCGTCCGCAACGCGAAGGCCGCCGTCGAGGAGGGCATCGTCGCCGGTGGTGGCGTCGCCCTGCTGCAGGCCGGTGTCGCCTTCGACAAGCTGGAGCTGGACGGCGACGAGGCCACCGGTGCCAACATCGTCAAGGTCGCGCTCGAGGCCCCGATCAAGCAGATCGCGACCAACGCCGGCCTGGAGGGTGGCGTCGTGGTGGAGAAGGTGCGCAACCTCCCCGCCGGTCACGGCCTGAACGCCGCCACCAACGAGTACGTCGACCTGGTCGCCGAGGGCATCATCGACCCGGCCAAGGTCACCCGTTCGGCGCTGCAGAACGCCGCCTCCATCGCGGCGCTGTTCCTCACCACCGAGGCCGTCATCGCCGACAAGCCGGAGAAGGCCGCCGCGGCCGCCGGTGGCGGCATGCCGGGCGGTGACATGGACTTCTGATCCTGATCGCTCCGATCGGGTCGGTTGACTCCTCGTCCGCGTGGGCGGTCCCCTTCGGGGGCCGCCCACGCGGCGTTTCCGGGCCGCGGGCGTTTCGCGAGAGGATGGGCGGATGGCTTCCGACGACATCGAGACCGCCCTGCACAACGCGCGGGCACTGATCCTGGCCGACCTCACCGCGCGGGACGTGGCGGACGCCGCCGTCGTCTCGCTGGTCGAGGACGCCGTCACCCACCGCCGCTGGTGGCTGGAGCAGTGGCCGGACGGCACCGAGTACGTCCTCGGGCTGGTCGCCCAGGACGTCCAGGACGCGCTGCTGGAGGCGTACGGCCGGTGGCCGCTGTGCACCGCCTGCGCGGCCGACGGGGACCCGCACGCGCTGGGCGTGGAGCCCGAGTTGGGGCCGGAGCCGCACTGGGTGTGCGGCAAGCAGGGTGTCGTGGTGGCGCCGGTGGGGGAGCTCGGTTAGAGGGTTTCGAGTTCGGCGGCCAGGTTGGCGCGGGCGGCCGCCGTGAAGCGCTCGCGGGCGGCGGGGGTGCGGTAGAGGGCCGGGAGCGCCAGGAGTTGACGCAGGACGGCCGCGCGGCCCGCGCGGAAGTCCGGCTCCGGGACGAAGGCGTACTCCTCGCGGACGGCGGCCGCGTAGGCCGCGTACGCCTCCGGGGTGCCGCCGAGGACGGCGAGGTCCGCGTCGCAGAGCACCTCGCCGTCGCGGTCGCCCGGGGCCGGGTCGTGGGTGACGGTGAGCAGGACGAGCCGTTCGGCCTCGGCGACGCGCTCGGCGGGCAGTCCGGCGGCGGTGAGCGTGCGTACGGCCAGGGCGGCGCTGCGCTCCTCGTTCTCGGTGCGGTCGGGGCGGTAGACGGCGTCGTGGAACCAGGCGGCGAGCCGGACGGCGTCCGGGTCGACGGCGTGCCCGGCGAGGTCGTCGACGTGGCGCAGGACCGCGCGCAGGTGCTCGGGGGTGTGGTAGCGGCGCTGCGGCTCGGACCAGCGGCGCAGCAGCTCCCGTCCGTACGGTTCGGGGTCGTCGGCGGCGCCGCAGCGGTTGAGCAGGGCGGTCCAGGCGGTGAGCAGGTCCTCGGTCGGCATGGGCACATTCTGTCGGCTGGTTCGGGTGGACGGGATGTGCCGGTCGGCGATATATGTAGTCGTATGACAGAACGCTCCATGCAGGAGCCGACGCTGCTTCTGCTCACCGCGCTGGCCGATGCCCCGAGACACGGCTACGCGCTCATCCAGGAGATCGCCGCGATCTCGGACGGCCGGGTCAAGATGCGTACCGGCACGCTGTACGGCGCGCTCGACCGGCTGCTGGGCCAGGGCCTGATCGAGGTCGCCGCCGAGGAGGTGGTGGACGGCCGCGCCCGGCGCACCTACGCGCTGACCGACGCCGGTCGGGGCGCGCTGGCCACCGAGGCCGAGCGGCTGCGGGCCGTGGCCACCGAGGCCGAGCGGCGGCTGTCCGTCGCCGTTGTCAGTCCGAGGGTCAGGGGGGCCTTCGCATGAGTGATGCGACCGTTTTCGCCGTTCGGACGGCGCTGGCGCTCTACCCGGGGCGCTACCGCCGCGAACGTGGGGACGAGCTGGCCGTGGTCTTCGCCGACACGACCGCCGGGGCCGGGCCGATGGCCAAGATCCAGGAGCTCTTCGACCTGGGCGCGTACGGCCTGCGGATGCGGACCGGGCTGACCTCCACCTCCGCGGGCGGGCGGCTGGCGGCGCTGGCCGCTCCGCTGGTGGCCGGGGCTGCCGGAGGTCTGGCGGCGGGCCAGGCGCTGCTGGGCTACCTGGAGTCCGGCGTGCCGCACGGGGGGTGGGGGCTGCTGCACTTCCTGCCCTACTGGGCGCTGCTGGGGGCGGCGATGCTCTCCGCCGTCGCGGCGCTGCTCGGACGGTGGACGGTGGCGAAGGTGCTGGCCGGGGTGTCGGCGCTGGCCGCGGTGGTGGAACTCGTTTGGGTGGCGACCCGTCCGGAGGTCACCCAGCCGCTGTGGGTGTTCCTGGAATCCTTCCAGTGGGACGGGCCGTTCGTGCTCTGGGCCCTGGTGCTGCTGGCCGCGCCCAAGGAGGGGCTGCCGGTGCCGAGCTGGCGGGAGCGCGGCCTGCTGCTGGCTGCGGCGGCGCTGACCCCGGTGGTGGCGTTCGCGGACAACGTCTACACGAGCTGGTACCACCTGGACCGGCAGTGGCGGGCGCTGATGATCGTCGTCCCGCTGCTGATGGCCCTGGCAGTGGTGCGCGGCTGGTACCTGGTGGCGGTTCCGGGGCTCGCGGCGCTGCCGTGGACGTTCAGCGTCAACCTGCACGCGCTCTGGCAGCAGGAGGGCGGGGCCTGGAAGCTGCTGCCGATGGCCGGGCTGACGGTCGTGGCGGCGGTGGCGCTGGTGCTGGTGGGGCGCCGGCGGGGTGCGGCCGGGCCGGGTGGGCGGCAGCTGGCCTGAGGGGGCCGAAAGCCGGGGTGTGGTCTCGCCGGGGCCGGTCGCATGTGGCAGGCTGTCTCATATGTCTAGACCAATTTTCGAAGTCATCGCGCTGACGCCCCAGGACGCCCAGGCTGCCGAGTCGGGCGGCGCCGACCGGCTCGAACTGGTCACCGACATGGCCGCCGACGGGCTCACCCCGTCCGTCGAGGACTTCGCCCGGATCCGGGCCGCCGTCGGCATCCCGCTGCGCGTCATGCTCCGGATCCGGGACGGCTTCGCCCCCGGCGACCTGGACGAACTGTGCGCCCGGGCCGCCGCGCTGCGGGCCGAAGGGGCCGAGGAGTTCGTCCTCGGCTTCCTCGACGCCGAGGGCGCCGTCGACCTGGCCGCGACCACGACCGTGGCCGAGGCGATCGCCGGTTGCTGCTGGACCTTCCACCGGGCGATCGACCACGGCGCCGACCGCGCCGCCCTGCGCGCCGCCGTCGGCGCGCTGCCCGGACTGGACACCTTCCTCACCTCCGGCGCGGCCGCCGGGGTGGACGCCGGGCGCGAGGTGCTGGCCGCCGAACTGGCCCGTACGGGCGAGCCCGGCTACACCCAGCGGATCCTCATCGGCGGCGGCCTGCGGGCCGAGCACCTCAAGGAACTGCGGGCGGACGGCTTCGACGCCTTCCACGTCGGCGGCGCGGTGCGGGTCGACGGCTGGCACACGCCGGTCGACGCGGCCAGGGTCGCCGAGTGGCGGGCACTGATCGACGCCTGAAGCCACGGAAGAGGGGCCGGTTCCCGCCGGCCCCTTTCCGCGCTACCGGAGCTGCTCGGGCAGCGGCTCGCCGTGCAGCACCGTCAGGCCGGAGACGGCGCGGGTGAGCGCCACGTAGAGCCGGCGCAGGCCGGTTCGCTCGTCCGGTTCGCCGGCGATCACCGCGGCCGGCTCGTCCAGCACCACGTAGTCGTACTCAAGGCCCTTGGCCAGCGAGGCCGGGACGAGCGTCAGCCGGGCCTCGGTGCTGGTCTCGGTGCCGGGGGAGAGGAACGGCAGCCCGGCCGCCCTGAGCAGCTCGGCGAGCTGGGGGATCCGGGCGTCGGCGGCGATCAGGCCGGTCGAGCCCTCGTTTTTCAGGGCCTCCCGGCAGGCGTCCAGGACGGCGTCCTCCCACGCGGTGACCGGGCGGATCACCAGCGAGCCGGGGGCGTCGCGGACCGAGGTCGCCGGGGCCAGGCCGGGGGCGATCGCGGGCAGCAGCCGGGAGGCGTACGCGATGACCTCCTCGGGCACCCGGAAGCCCTTGGTCAGCTCCTCCACGTGCGCGTCCGGCTTGCCCAGGTGGTGCAGGGCGTCCGGCCAACTCGCCGTCGCCCAGGGGGTGGTGCCCTGGGCGAGGTCGCCGAGGACGGTCGCCGAGCCGGTGGTGCAGCGGCGGCCGACGGCGCGGTACTGCATCGGGGAGAGGTCCTGGGCCTCGTCCAGCACCACGTGTCCGAGCGAGGGGGTGCGCTGCACCAGGTCCGTCGCCTCGTCCACCAGGACGGCGTCGGCCGGGGTCCAGCGGGCGGTCTTCACCGAGCGGCCGGGCTTGGGCCACAGCACCGCCTGCTGCTCCTCGGCGGTCAGCACGCCCTCGGCGCACTCGGCCAGGAACTCCGGCTCGGAGAGCAGCCGCAGCACCAGCTTGGCCGGGTCGACGGCCGGCCAGCACTCCTTGACCACGGCCTTGACCGCGCTGTTGCGGGCCACCGCGTCCTGCACCCGGTCGTCCGGGGCCTCGCCGCCCTGCTCCATCTTCAGCAGCACGGCGTGCGCGATGCGCTGCGGCAGGGCGTCCCGGGCGGCGCCGTAGCGGATGTCGCGGCCCTTCAACTCCTCGATGATCTCGGCCAGTTCGTACGCCGGGACGCGCCAGCGGCGGGAGCCGCGGACCACCACGCACGGCTCGGTGGGCAGCGTGATGCCCGCCCGTACCGCGCGGCGCAGCACCTCGGCCATCCGGGCGTCACCCTTCAGCCGGGCCGCCTCCGGGTCGTCCTCGCCCCTCACCTCGACGTGGGCGACCAGCTGCTGCACGGTGGCCTGGGCGACCTCCAGCTCGCCGAGGGCGGGCAGTACCTGCTCGATGTACGAGAGGAAGGCGTTGTTCGGCCCGATCACCAGGGTGCCGGTCCGGGCCAGGCGCTCGCGGTGCGCGTACAGCAGGTAGGCGACGCGGTGCAGGCCGACGGCGGTCTTCCCGGTGCCGGGCGCCCCCTGGACGCAGATGGTGCCCGTGATGTCGGAGCGGACGATCTCGTCCTGTTCGGGCTGGATGGTGGCGACGATGTCGCGCATCGGGCCGACGCGCGGCTTCTCGATCTCGGCGGCGAGCAGGGCGGAGGCGGTGTCAGCCTCGGACGGGTCGGTGAGGTGCTCGTCCTCGTAGGCGGTGAGCTCGCCGCCTGTGTAGCCGAAGCGGCGGCGGCGCTCGACGTCCATCGGCTCGGCGCGGCTGGCCCGGTAGAACGGCTGGGAGACCGGCGCACGCCAGTCGATCACCATCGGGTCGCCGTCGGCGTCGTGGACGTGGCGGCGGCCGATGTAGAAGCTCTCCCCGCCGCCGCCCTCGCTCAGCTCATCGCTGACCGCGTGCAGGTAGTCGAGGCGGCCGAAGAACAGCGGGGTGTCGGAGAGGTCGGCCAGGGCGGCGATCCTGGCCTCGATCTGGTTCTGGAGGATGACGGCGGACACCCAGGTGCCGGTCACGTCGCGCAGGTCGAGCGACTCGACGTCCTCGCGCATCGCCCGCAGCGCGGACCGGGACGCGGCCAGGTGGTCGCGTTCGCGCTGGAGGGGGTCGGTGGTGGGGGTGGCGGGCACAGCGAACCTTCCCGGCTGCCCCGGTGACGGGCGCAGCGGATCGATGGAGCTCACGGTGGTGTACGGGCCGACCGGTTGCCGTGCGGTCGGCGCCTCCCCCGGCTGCCTGCGGGACACCGCCAGGTACCACGGTTCGGGAGGGGGCAGGCGGACGATCTTAGACCCGTCCGTCTCAGGGTTCCAGCCCCGCAGGTCTCGGGGCTCGCGTACCCCCGGAGGCGGATGGCCGTCTCGCCGGATGCGGCCTTTGGAGTGATGCCGTGGGCCGGTCGGGTGCCTACCGTTGAAACATGAGCAGTCGAAACGAATCCCGCACCGCCCCGGCCGGCGCGACCGCCGCCCAGGGCCGTCACCGCAACCCGCTGAGGAGTGCCGTCCGCAATGTCGGCATCGCCCTGGACACCGCCGCGCGCGTGATCTTCCTCGGGCGCGACGGTGTTTGGCTCTGAGTCCCGTTACAGCACGTCGTCCGCGTCGATGATGCGGTACGCGTAGCCCTGTTCGGCCAGGAAGCGCTGCCGGTGGGCGGCGAAGTCCTGGTCCACGGTGTCCCGGGCGACGACCGAGTAGAAGTGCGCCGCGTGCCCGTCCGCCTTGGGGCGCAGGACGCGGCCGAGGCGCTGGGCCTCCTCCTGGCGGGAGCCGAAGGTCCCGGAGACCTGGATGGCCACCGTCGCCTCGGGCAGGTCGATGGAGAAGTTCGCGACCTTGGAGACCACCAGGACGCTGATCTCCTTGTTCCGGAACGCGTCGAAGAGCTTCTCGCGCTGGGCATTGCTGGTCTCGCCCTTGATCACCGGGGCGTCCAGGACCTCGCCGAGCTCGTCGAGCTGGTCGATGTACTGGCCGATGATCAGCGTCTGGTCCTTCTCGTGCTTCCTGACCAGCGCCTCCACCACCCGCCGCTTGGTCGCCGTGGTGGCGCAGAAGCGGTAGCGCTCCTCGGGCTCGGCGGTGGCGTAGGCGAGCCGCTCGGAGTCGGTCAGGGTGACCCGCACCTCGCAGCAGTCGGCGGGCGCGATGTAGCCCTGTGCCTCGATCTCCTTCCACGGGGCGTCGAAGCGCTTGGGGCCGATCAGGCTGAACACGTCGCCCTCGCGGCCGTCCTCGCGCACCAGCGTGGCGGTCAGGCCGAGCCGGCGGCGGGCCTGGAGGTCGGCGGTGAACTTGAACACCGGCGCGGGCAGCAGGTGCACCTCGTCGTAGACCACCAGGCCCCAGTTGCGGGCGTCGAACAGCTCCAGGTGCGCGTACACGCCCTTCCGCTTGGTGGTCATCACCTGGTAGGTGGCGATGGTGACCGGGCGGATCTCCTTCTTCGTCCCGCTGTACTCGCCGATCTCGTCCTCGGTGAGCGAGGTGCGCTTGACCAGTTCGTGCTTCCACTGGCGGGCCGAGACGGTGTTGGTGACCAGGATCAGCGTGGTCGACTTGGCGTGCGCCATCGCGGCGGCGCCGACCAGCGTCTTGCCGGCGCCGCAGGGCAGCACGACCACGCCCGAGCCGCCGTGCCAGAAGCCCTCGACGGCCTGCGCCTGGTAGGGGCGCAGCTGCCAGCCGTTCTCGTCCAGGTCGATCGGGTGCGCCTCGCCGTCCACGTAGCCGGCGAAGTCCTCGGCGGGCCAGCCGAGTTTGAGCAGCACCTGCTTGATCTGCCCGCGCTCGGAGGGGTGCACCACCACGGTGTCCGGGTCCACCCGGGCGCCGACCAGCGGGACGATCTTCTTGGAGCGCAGCACCTCCTCCAGCACCGGGCGGTCGGTGGTGGTCAGCACCAGCCCGTGGGTGGGGTGCTTGGACAGCTGGAGCCGCCCGTACCGGCCCATGGTGTCCGCCACGTCCACCAGCAGTGCGTGCGGCACCGGGTAGCGCGAGTACGTCACCAGGGCGTCCACCACCTGCTCGGCGTCGTGCCCGGCGGCCCGAGCGTTCCACAGCCCGAGCGGCGTCACCCGGTACGTGTGCACGTGCTCGGGTGCCCGCTCCAACTCGGCGAACGGCGCGATGGCGCGACGGCAGTCGGCGGCCTTGGGGTGGTCGATCTCCAGGAGAAGAGTTTTGTCGCTCTGGACGATGAGCGGTCCGTCGTTCACGCGGGGGAGCCCTCCACTGGCTGACAGGCTGGATTGACGCAGACCCTCCAGTGTCGCGCATTCCGCGTGCAACGTGGGCGGGCTCCTTCGGACTGCCGTTGGTCAACCGGCCGCGGCGAGCGGCCCCGGTACGCCGACATCCACGCTCGTCGGGTCGAGCGTGGATGTCGGCGAAGCGTTCGACTGTTCAGATGTGCCGGTCCCGTGGGCCGGGTGGTCGGAGCGTTGCGGTCACCACTGGTGGTGGTCGTCGCGGGGGTCGATGACGGTGGGGTCGGTGGCGGTGGCGGTGCCGTCGCCGCCTCCGCTGACGGTGGCGGTGTTGGTGAGGGTGCCGGTGGCGGTGCGGGCGACGCGGACCCGCAGTGTGATGGGCGGGTAGGTGTTCCCGGGGTTGAGGACGTTGCTGCGGGTGCAGGTCAGGGTCCTCTGGACGCAGCGCCATCCCCTGCCGGTGATGCTGGTGGCGGTGAGTCCAGCACCGGCAGGGCCAGCCCGGCCGTCAGGGCCAGCCCTGCCACCGTGGCCCGCATCCGCGCCCACCGCCTGGGCCGTGGCCCACTGCTTTCGGCCTCCGGGCCGGAACGTGCGGGCTCACCCGCGGAATCGTGTGGACGACGGGCCAGACGCATCGCTCTCTCCTCACACCCGGCGCCACGGCCCCGCGTCCCCCCGCGAACTGCGATGGCGTGGGCTCGGCAGGACCGTGAACTGTGAAAAACAGGAACAAACGATGGATACGTGTCATTGACGGTTCGTCAGTGCGGCGCGCCCCCGCAGGGGCCGAACGAGGGATCGCCCGAAGTGACCACGGTGCGTGCTCGCTCGTTGAGCTGGTCATGAAGACCTCGAAGCGCGTTCTCACCGCCCTCGCTCTGATGGGCACGGCCTTCGCCGCCACCGCCTCCTCGGCCGGTTCTGCCTACGCCCTCGCGGGCATCGGGGAGGGGCCGGGCGGTCTGCTGGCGGCGCCCGGATTCCTGTTCGCGGACACCGTCACCGGGGGTTCGCTGCCGGTCGGGCAGAGCCAGATCGGCAGCCTGGCGGACCAGGCGGTCAAGGACAGGATGAAGGAGGCCAAGGGCCACTGACGCCCGGTCGCCCTGCCGTTATTCGTCGAGTTCCGCGACGCCGGTGATGCGGTGGAGGGCGAACGTGCGGAGTTCGTCGGCGTGGTGGTCGAAGGCGGTGACGAAGCCGCCTTCGACCTTGACCGGGTCGATGATGCGCTGGCTGGCGATGCCCTCGGCGTTGAGGTAGCCGATCCACATCCGCTCGCCGAGGAGGACGGCCGTCTGGAGGGCGGCGAGGGTCTCGGCGGCGGCCGTGCGGGGGAGCTGGCGCGGGTCCGGGGTGGGCTCGCGGCGGGAGGCGGTGGCGGCGCGGTCGCCGGCTCGGATGGCTTTGACGGCGGCGGCGAGGAGGGTGTCGTCGGGGACGGGCGGGCCGTCGGGGACGGGCGTGGGGGCGGTGCGGGGCGGGGTGCGGTGGCTGTCCGGCCGGGTGATCAGGACGTCGCCCTCGGCGGATTCGGCGGCCGGGGCGTAGCCCATGGTGCGCAGCGCGGCGAGCAGGACGTCCGGCGCGGCCTGGGAGGCGAGGACGGTGGGGGCGAGCAGCCGCAGCCGCAGGTCGGCGGCGCGGCGGTCGGCGAGCACCTCGTTGAGCAGTGCGGGGTCGTCGCAGCGCAGGTAGGAGGAGGCGGCGCCGACCCGCAGGATGCCGTGCCGGCGGGCGACGTCGTCGATCAGGTAGGAGAGTGGCTGGGGCACGGGCGTGCGGCTGTGCCGGTCCAGGAAGGTCTGCAGGTCGGCGGCGGTGCGCCCGGCGTCCAGGGCGCGGCGGACGGAGGTGGGGGTGAACCGGTAGACGGTGGCGCCGCCCTTGGACTCGATGTCGGCGCACAGGGCGAGCGCCTGGGCGAGCGGGGTGAGCAGCGGGCCGGGGGCGATCGCGGTGAGGTCCGGCTGGAGGATCACGTGGTCCAGCGGCTGCGGCAGCAGCGGGGCGAGTACCTCGGCCGGGTCGGACTCGGCGGTGAGCATGGCTCGGGCGGGGGCGGCGAGGGCGCCGCGGCCGGTGATGCCGAGGAGTTCGGCCTCGGCGAGGGTCCAGGTGGTGAGGTCGTCGCGCAGTTCGCGGCCGTCCGGGCCGGTGGGGCCGCCGCGCAGCGGGCGCTGCCAGCGCAGGGTGGGCAGCAGTTCCTCGGCGGTGGCCGGGGTGCCGGGCGGGAGTTCGGCGAGCAGGGCGAGGGCGGCGCGGCGCACGGACGGGGCGAGGGTGCGGTCCAGTTCGGGGCCGAGCGCGGCGCGCGGCTTGCCCTTGCCGTCCGGGGTGCCGGTGAGGGCGGGGACGCGGGTGGCGGCGAGCCAGGCGCGGGCCAGGACGGACCAGCGCTCGGCGGTGTCCAGCTGCAGCCAGCTGTCGTACCCCGGGGTCGGCGCCCAGCACTCGTCGGCTTCGCCGTCGGGGGCCAGCAGGCCCGCGGTGTAGGCGAGTTCGAGCCAGAAGGCGGCCTGCTGCTCGGTGGTCTCCAGGGTCTGGGCGGCGCGCTTGAGGTCCCGTACGCCGAGGCCGCCGGCCCGCAGGGTGGGCGGCGGGGTGAGGCCCCAGGCCTCCAGCAGTTCTTCGACGGTCTTGACGGCGGTGTGCGCCTGCCCGGCCGCGGCGCTGTCCACAGCCTGTGGATCGCGCGGGGGAGCGGCGGGTGCGGGCTCGGGCTGGAGCGGTTCGACGGTGCGGTGGGTGCGGCCGCCGCGCAGGTGGAGGGCCAGTTCGCGCGGCAGCACGACGCTGCCCGGGCTGGTCGGCAGCAGCAGCCCGCGGGCGAGCAGCCATTCGACCGGGCTCTGCGCGTCCTCGGCGGTGACCGGGCGGGTGGCGTCCGGGACGGTGCCGGTGGGCGGGCCCCAGACCAGCCGGTCCAGCAGTCGCAGCGCGGGCTCGGGGGCGGTGTCGAGCAGCGCGGCGCAGCGGGCGCGGTCGCTGAGCAGGGCGGTCAGGGCGGCGACGGCGGTGACCGGGTCCGGGGTGGCGGGCTGTCCGGCGGAGGCGAGTAGCTGCTGCAGCCGGGCCGGGGACATGCCGGTGGTGGCCTCGGCGAGGGTGGGGCCGAGGCCGGTGCGGCCGGGGTTGGCGGCGGTCGGGGCGAGCGCCTCGCGGACGGCGAGGACCAGCCGCAGGCCGTTGTCCGGGCCCCAGAGCAGTGCCCGGTCGCGCAGGGTGGCGACGGCGCGGGGCAGGGCGGCGGCGACGGCGGACCGGTCGGCCGGGGTGAGCGGGGTGGCGCCGGGGTGCGGCTTGACCTTGGACGGGCCGGTCAGCAGGGTGCGTACGGTGGCCAGGCCGGTGCCGTCGGGGCAGGTCGCCAGTGCCTCGGCGACCTGGAGGGTGAACCGGTCGAGCCGTTCCAGGGCGCGCAGCGCGGAGGCGCGGGAGGAGAGCCGGGCGGACAGCTGGGTGAGGTCGCCGGGGACGGGGTTCAGCAGGTCGGGGCGGGACCGGAGCAGGGCGGTGATCGCGTCGTCGGGGCGGGCGCGCAGCTCCTCGGCGAGGGTGCGCGGGCCGGCGGACGTCCTGCCTTGGCGTTGGGGGCCCTGCTGTGTGGTCATTCGACCTAGGTTAGTCGGGAGCGCGGACGAGGGGGTGCGCTCGTACGCGGGGCCGCACCCGCGGACGACGGTGGCGGTCACGGTGGCCGCGATGGACTCGCGCGGGCGGGGCACGGTGGGTACCGTCACGGCCGAGGGCGGTTCGGTGGGCGGCCGCGCTCTCCATGGGCGGGCCGGGCGAGGCGGGGTGTCGGTGATGACGGACGGCGAGTGGTGGCGCAAGAGCGGGCCGTGGAGCGAGCGGGCGGGGGCGTCGGGGTCGCCCGGCGAGTCCGCTTCTTCTCCCGCTTCTTCGGCTGAGGCGTCAGCGGGCGGACCGGCCGAGGACAGCGTGTACGGCCCCCCGGCCGCGTCCGGCGCGACGGGCGGCATCCCGAACGTGTCGCTGGACCTGCCGGGCGTCGCCGGTCCCGGGGGCGGCTCGGAGGTGATCCCGCCGCCGACGGTGCAGAGTTCGAGCCCGTGGACGATGACGATGCTCGACTTCTCTGACGCGCCGCAGCCCGCGCCCGGGCCGATTCCGGACCAGCGCGCGGCCGAGGAGGCGGCGCAGCAGCAGGCGGCCGCGCCGGCCGGTGCACAGCCGTCGAGCCCGAAGCGGCAGCGGAAGGCGAAGGCGAAGGCCAGGGCCGGTGCCAAGGCCGCGCCCGCCGCCGGAACGGGTTCGGCCAAGGGCGCGCGCAAGCCGTCCCCGCTGATCCTGCTGTCCTGCGGTCTGCTGGTCGGCGGCGCGGTGTCCGGGTTCTTCCCGGCCATGCTGGCGGGCTGGGGCCTCGGCTACCTGACCCGGCAGCTCTCGGACCTGATGCGCAAGTTCGTGATCCTGGGAATCCCGCTGATCACGATGAGCGCGACCACCCTGTTCGCGATGAACCACGCCAAGCAGGCCGGCGGCGCGGGCGGGGGCGCCGTCCAACCCGGCTCCCCGCTGGGTCAGTTCAGCTGGTCGATGGCGCCGGGCGTGCTGCGTACGGCCGCCGTGGCGACGGCGGTGGTCCTGCTGCTGCTCGGCCTGCGCCGCCGCCCGCCGCAGCAGGGCTGAGGCTTCCGACGCTCAACGTCCGTGTGTCGCCGACATGCTGAGGATGCCGGCGAGGACGGCGGCCGGGTCGTCGGTGGGCAGCGCGTGCCCGGCGCCGGGGACGACCTCGACCCGGGCGGCCGGGGCGAGCCGGTGCAGCCGCTCGGAGACGGTCCGGGGGTCGTTCAGGGCGCTGCGCTCGCCGAGCAGGAAGAGCGCGGGGGCGCTCAGGCGGCTCAGTTGTTCGTCGCCGAGGGTGTCGGCCAGGGGCAGGCGGCGGCGGAAGCCCATGGATGCGCGCATCAGGGTCATCAGCTCGGTCTCCAGGACGGCGCTGTTGCCGACCGCCCTGGCCAGTCGGGGCCGGAGCGGGCGCGGGGCGAGGGCGGCGAGGCCGCCGAGGACGAGCCAGGTGTAGAAGCGCCGTCCGGCGTCGGCGAGGCCCGCCGGGTCGACCAGGGTGAGGGCGGCGGTCCGTCCGGGGTGGCGGATCTGGTGGTGGAGGGCGATCCAGCCGCCGTAGGAGCAGCCGACCACGTGGGCGGCCGGGACGTCGAGGGCGGCGAGCAGGTCCTCCAGCCAGTCGGCGGCGTCGTGGCCGCCCTCGATGGGGGCGCTCTGCACGCTGGCGCCGGGTTCGCCGAGGGTGTCCACGGCGAGGACGGGGTGGTGCTCGGCCAGGGGCTCGACGTACGCGTGCCACATCAGGGCGTTGCCGCCGGAGCCGGGGAGCAGCACGATCGGCTGCCCGTGCGCGGGGCCGGTGCGGTGGACGCGGGTGGTGCCGAAGCGGGTCGGCACGTCGAGCGGGGTGCGCTGCCCGGGCCAGAGCTGGGTGAAGGCGTGCTCGTACGCGGCGCGGAAGCGGGCTTCGGCCTTGCCGTTCCTGAACTCGCTGATTCGCATGGTACAGATGTATCACATGCATGATACGTGTGTACCAAGAGACTGGGACCTCGGGAGAGGGAGAGGACGGGCCGTGGCCGAGAAGGTCGACCATGAGGAGCGCCGGCGGCAGATCGCCGAGGCCCTGCTGCGCATCGCGGACACCGAGGGCCTGCAGTCGGCCAGCATGCGGGCGGTCGCGACCGAGGCGGGCGTCTCGCTGCGCCTCGTGCAGTACTACTTCACGACCAAGCAGGGCCTGCTGCTGGACGCCCTGGCCCGGCTCGGTGCCCAGCTCCAGGCCCGGATGGAACGCTGGATCGGCGAGGCGCGCGCCCCCCGGGAGGTGGTGACGGCGGTCCTGTCCTGCATCCTGCCGACCGATGCCGAGAGCCGCCGGATCACGCGCACCTACGCGGCGTACTACGCGCTGGTGCTCAGCGACCCCGAAGTGCTGGAGAAGCAGGCCGCGCAGCCTCCGGTCGTGCTGGAGGGCTTCCTGGTCAAGCAGTTGCGCGCCGCCCAGGAGGCCGGCGGGATCGCGCCGGAGCGGGACGTCGAGATGGCGGCCGCCGGGCTGCTGGCGATGGTCAACGGGCTCGGCTCCAGCGTCCTCGGCGGCCAGCGCACCGGCGAGCAGGCATTGGCGGTCCTCAGCCACCACCTCGACGAACTGTTCCGCCCGTGATGTCTTCCCGTCGGCGCCGGGACCGGGAAGTCGGACCCGCCGACTTCCTGCTCCCGGCCGCTCGTCCCCCTGCTGGCGACGGGGCCGGGGGGCGGCCCCCGTCGCCACCAGGGGGCTAACACCCCTACGGGACGGGTGCTTTCCCCGTTCTTCGGGCCCTCCCGGCGGACCAGACTCGGGGCATGCCCACACAGTCCGTGACGATGACCAAGGCCGCTCCCGAGGTCCTGCGGGCCACCGCCCCGCAGCCGGGGGCCGGCGGCAGCGACTTCGCCCAGCTGAGCCGCCGGATAGCCGCTGAGGGTCTGCTCGACCGGCGCCCCGGCTACTACACCGTCCGCGCGGGCCTGGTGCTCGCCGCGTTCCTCGGCGGCTTCTACGCCCTGTTCGCGCTGGGCGACACCTGGTGGCAGCTCGGCCTGGCGGCCGCGATGTCCGCCGTCTTCGCCCAGGTCGGCCTGCTGTCACACGACCTGGCGCACCGCCAGGTGTTCAGCAGACGGCTGCCGAGCGAGATCGGCGGCCGGATCGCCGCCAACCTGATGATGGGCATGAGCTACGGCTGGTGGATGAACAAGCACACCCGCCACCACGCCAACCCCAACCACGAGGAGCGGGACCCGGACGTCGCCCCGGACCTCGTCGTGTGGTCGCAGCGGCAGGCCCGGCAGGCGAGCGGCCTGGCCCGGTTCATCGGCCGCCGCCAGGCCTACCTGTTCTTCCCGTTGCTCCTGCTGGAGGGCCTGAACCTCAGCTTCAACAGCTTCCGTGCGCTGCGCGGCCCGGCGGTGAAGCGCCCGCTGCTGGAGGGCGCCCTGCTGGTGGTCCACTTCGCGGCCTACTTCGGCCTGGTCCTCGCCGCGCTGCCGCTCGGCAAGGCGGTCGCCTTCCTCGCCGTGCACCAGGCCCTGCTCGGGGTCTACCTGGGCTGCGTCTTCGCCCCGAACCACAAGGGCATGCTGATGGTGACGCCGGAGATGCGGCTCGACTTCCTGCGCCGCCAGGTGCTCACCTCGCGCAACGTGCGCGGCAACGCGGTGCTGGACTCGGTGATGGGCGGCCTCAACTACCAGGTGGAGCACCACCTCTTCCCCAGCATGCCGACCCCCGCACTCGGGCGGGCCGCCCGGATCACCCGGGAGTTCTGCGCCGAGAAGGGCATCCCGTACTACGAGACCGGCCTGCTCCGCTCGTACCGGGAGATCCTCACCCACCTGCACCGGACGGGCGAGCCGATCCGCTCCGGGGGCTGAGGGGCGCTCCCCGCCGACTCGCCTCTGCCCGCTGGGCCGAAGGTGGGCTGTGTGGCCAGGGCCAGAACTGCACGCCGGCCCGGCCGCCCGCCCGGCCTGACCCGCACCGCCGTTCCCCGCACCCCGAGCAGTCCCGCCCCGACGGGCGGGACTGCTCGGGGTCGGTCAGTTCGGGGCAACGGTGCCGGTCCGGACCGGCACCGGGTTGTCGGGGCCGTCCAGCCACACGGTGTGGCCGTCGGGCGTGACGGTGAGGCCGAAGCGGTCGAAGCCGGGGCGGCCCCGGTCGTCCCACCAGTTCCAGGCGGATTTGACTTCGTTCCAGAGGCTGCGGGGGCCGGACTGGACGACCTCGTAGGCGGTGCGGCCGGGCTCCCAGTCGGCGGTGGCCCAGGAGGTGACGGCCGTGTCGTGCAGCCACAGGGTGTACGCGCCGTCGGCGTAGCGCTCGGTCAACGGGAAGGCCTCGGGCACCTGCACCCCGACGGCGAACATGGCCAACCAGTCGGCCAGGGACTCGGGGGAGAGGGGAGTCGACGACTTCGTCCCGTCGGCCGGCCAGGGCCCGGACAGGTACTCCAGGCTGCCGGGGCGGGCGGTGCGCTGTTGGCGCAGCCGCATGAAGGCGGAGGATCCGACGAACCGGCCGCCGGCCGTGCCGTCGTCGCCGACGACGAGACGGGCCACGGCCTCCCCGCCGTACTCGGGCCCCCACGGGGCGACGATCACGGCGCCGGGCCGGGACTGCGCCACCCAGGCGTACGGGATCCGTTGCACCGAACAGGTCGCGATCACCCGGTCGAAGGGCGCGCCGTCGGGGTGGCCGTCCGCGCCCTCGCCGACCACGAGCGTCGGCGAGTACCCGGCGCGTGCGAGCCGGTGCCGGGCTTCGGCGGCGGTGTCCTCGTCCACCTCGATGGTGAAGACCTCGTCGGAGCCCACGCGCCGGGAGAGCAGGGCGGCGTTCCAGCCCGTGCCGGTGCCGATCTCCAGCACTCGGTGGCCGTCGCCGACGTCCAGGGCGGCGAGCATCGAGAACACCATGGTGGGCATGGAGTTGGAGGAGGTGGGCATCGTGCCCCGGCCGAAGCCGGTGTGGTCGCCGTCGTCCCACTGGGTGGTGAGGGGGACGTCGGAGTAGACGGCCTTCCACCAGGCGGCCGGGTCGGCGTGCCGGTTCACGGCCTCGCCCTGGCGCACGCCGTCCGCCTGGCCGGGCCAGACGAGGGCCGGGACGAACCAGTGTCGGGGAACGGCGTGGTAGGCGGTCAGCCAGTCCGGGGTGAGGGACCCGTTCGCGATGAGCGCGGAGGCCAGCCGGGCCCGACCGGCCTCCGCTTCGTGCTGCTCGATCACCTGTCAGCGACCCGACGCCGGGCCGCTGCCGTCCGAGGTGTTGCCGCCCTCGTCGCTGCCGCCGCCACCGTGCTTGTTGCCGCTGCTGGAGTCGTCCTGCTGGCCGCCGCCGCTGCCGGAGCCGGATCCGCCACCGTGCTTGCCGTCGCTGAACGCGGGCATGTGTTTCCCCTTTCGGAGGCGGCGCCGACCGCCGCCCTCGACCAGCACGGTAGGGGGGGGCGGGCGGGGCGGAGGGGCGGCTGATTCTCGAATATTCCGGCAGGCGGCGTGGGCGGTTCGCAGGGATTCTTCAGATAGTCCCGAGCGCTCTTCGGCACCGCGTGATGACCCTGTGGGCGTCCGCACCGTAGACGGCCGCGCCGGCGAGGGTCTCCCACACGCGCAGGTACAGGGCGACGTTTTCGGGTTGGTCGAGCCACAGTTCGGCGTGCCAGTCCTCGACGACGACGAGTCGTTCGTCATGGATCCAGAAGCCGTTGGCGGGCGGAAGCTTGAGGGGCGCCTCGAACGGGACGATACCGAGGGAGACGGTGTCCAAGCCGATCACGCCACTGAGCCGATCGAGCTGCGCGGCCATCACGGCGGGCGGGCAGATCAGCGCGCGCAGTGCGGCTTCCCCCATGATGACGTGGTACTTCCTGCCGGGGCGGTACAGGCTCTCCTGACGCTGGATGCGTGCTCGCACGGCGTCCTCGACATCGCGAGGAGACTGATGGAGATCGACGTAGGCATTGAAAACATGCCGGGCGTAGTCAGCCGTCTGAAGTATGCCGACGACCATCGCGCTTTCCCAGGCGCGCATGATCGTCGAACGGTCGTGCTCGGCGGTCAGCGTGTCCTGCACGGGCCGGTGCCCGGCAGCCAACTGCCGCCGCCAGGAACGGGTTCCCGATTCGAACGATCGAAGCCTGGCAGACAGCTCGGCTGCCGCCTCGGGTTGTCCGACGCCAGTGGCCCAGGCCTTGAGGTCGTCATGGGTGGCAGTCTGTCGGCCGGTTTCCAGTTTGCTGACCTTGGACTGCGTCCAGTCGAGCCGGTCGGCCAGTTGCCGACCAGTGAGACCACCCTCGGCGCGCAGCTCACGGAGCCGCTGGCCGAGGGCGATTCTGGCCTGCTGGAAGTCGGTGCTCACATGTCGGACGGTACCTGAGCCCCGAACTCGCGGTGCGGGACGGCGTAGTGCCAGGCGGCGTCCCGCTCCTGGCAGGCGCGGGCCACCCGCACCGGATCGGTGATCAGCTCGACGTGGGTCAGGTCGTCGTCGGAGTCGAAGTGCAGCAAGGCGATGACGCGCGAGTCGAACAGCCAGGCGTCCTCCTCCGCGAGACCCAGCCGCTCGGCGTCGGCGCGCCAGAGGTAGCGGATGTCCTCACCGACCTTGCCGTTCCGCTCGGAGTTGTTGAGCAGGTAGCGCTGCCCCGGCGTGGGCGGGTTGTCCATGATCCGCACGCGCTCGAACCGCTTGCCCAGGGCGGACTGTTCGCGACGCGATCGGCACCAGGGGTGGTCCAGGTCCCATTCGGGGTCCAGTCCGGCGGCGAACCGGCGGTAGGTCTCGCTCTGCTCGTCGGAGCGGTACCGGCGGCGGGTCTCCAAGCGGAAGGCGGTGTGCTGAAAGCTCGTGAACATGTCGTCGAACTCGTCGAGGCCGATCAGCACGGGCTCTCGGTCTACGTCACGCGGAACGAATTCGGCGAGCAGCACACGGGGCACGATGACTGCCCCCTCGCCGGGCTTGACGTTGCGGAGCTGGGCGAGGTCGTCGGGGTCGGTTGCGACTTCCCCCTGTACGAGAACCTGCCCGGTTTCCACGTCTTCGTAGAGGGTCGGGCACCCGTTGTGCCCCGAGTTGCTTCCGATGTACCGCAGTCGTCGGCTCATGGCCGCTCCCTTCGCTGTCGGTCAGGCGGAGTCAGGATGCCCTCGAACTCCTTCGGAGCGGGCCATGATTCTCGAATATTCGCCCATGAGGCTTTAGTTGTGTGGCCTGGTGGGCGCGGACGTACTTGGATGGGGCTCCGAGGTCGTGCCGGTTCGCGCCGAAGGAGTCACATCAGTGCCGGAGTTCGTGCCGCAGCAGAAGATCACCGAGTTCGTCAACGATGGCTTCGAGCACACCGCTTGGCGCTTGGAGACCAGGACCGGTTACCTCTCCGACAAGCAGATGCCCTCCTACGCCGAGTTCCTGCGGACGGGGGACACAGCAGGCGAGGTCGGGCACCCGTGGTTCGAGACCGTGCGCCGCATGGTCGGCAAGGGAAAGAGGTTCGAGCGGGTGCGGTTGGTCGACAGCCCGCCGACGGAGGGGCAGCAGTACCTGCTGGCGTGTGCCCGCACCAACATGGCGGCTGGCGAGGACATCAGGTACATGTGGCGTTCGGAAGCCGAAGCAGTCGGTTTGGGTGGGCTGTCGGACTTCTGGCTCTTCGACTCCCGCACGGTCGCGCGATTCCACTTCGACGGGGAGCGCACGGTTGGCATGGAGCTGATCACCGAGCCGGTAGAGGTTCTCCGGGCTTGCCAGGCCCGTGACGCCACGTGGCACTACGCGACCCGCTACTCGGAGTTCAGGGCACGGGTGTCGGAGGAGGCCGCAGGTCGCAGCTGAGTAGGAAGTCGGCGGGGCCGACTTCCTACTCAGAGGGATGGATGGCTAGGGGATGTCGGCGATGGCGACCGTGGTGGAGTGGTCGTCGGCCTCGGTGAGGAGGGTGCCGTCGGGGGCCCAGAGGGCGCCGCCGCCGCAGCCGGTCCAGGGGCCGGAGGGGCCGACGTGGTTGGCGAGGACGACGTGCAGGTTCGTGTCCTTGGCGATGGACGGGTAGAGCGCGGCGCGTTCCTGGATCCCGTTGCCGGTGCCGTAGAGGGAGCTGGCGAGGTGGACGTCGCAGCCGTCGGCGGCGCCGCGGGCGGTGAGGTCAGGGAAGTGGTTGTCGAAGCAGGTGGCGAGGGCGAAGCGGAGGCCGTTGAACTCGAAGCGGCCGTCCTGGTCGCCGGGGGTGAAGATGCCCTGCTCGTTCTCGTAGAGGTGCTGCTTGAGGTAGGTGGTGAGGAGGTCGCCGTTGGCGTCGTAGACGTACGTGCCGATGGCGGGCAGGGGGCCGTCGGTGGGGACGGCGCAGTTGACGACGGTGGCGATGCCGGTGGAGCGGAGGGCGTCCAGGCGGGGGTCGTCCGGGGTGGTCCAGAGGGTGGGGGCGGCGGCCAGGGCGTCGAGTTCGTACCCGGTGAGAGCGAGTTCGGGGAAGACGATCAGCTCGGCACCCTGCGAGCGGGCCTGGTCGGCGAGGGCCACGAGTTGCCGGACGTTGGCGGGGATGTCGGCGGGGACGCAGGAGAGCTGAGCGGCAGCGATCTTCATGGCGGCCAGGATGGCATGGGTGGGAGTGGGAAGTCGGCGGGGCCGACTTCCCACTCCGGGGTGTCTCAAGCGTGGTGGTCGAATTCGCCGGCCTTGATGCCGTGGAGGAGGTCGGCGAGGGCGGCGGGGATGGTGCGGAGGATGGTGTGGCCTTCGTCGGACTCGCGGAGCTCGATCGCGCCGTCCACGGTACGAACTTCCACGCACTCATTGTTCGCGGCGCTGAAGCTGGACTTCTGCCACTGTGACCTACTCATACGTCTTCTTCACATCTCCCATGACCGATCGAATGAACTCACGTGATCCTTCTTCGGAGAGCGCCTTGGAGTCCAGACGAGAGAAGATCACACGGTGCTTGGCCAAGTCCGCTGGAGCGTCGAAGAAGAGTGCGCCTTGGGTTACGTCCATCTGGATGGTGTCCAGCTCGGGGACGGGCCCTTCGGCGAAGGTGAGGTTCTCACCGGACCCGGGAAAGGTGTCGACGGCGAAGGGTACGACGCGGATTGAGATGCCAGGTTGTTGAGAGGCATCGAGGAGTGAGCCGAGCTGACCGGCGAGGACCTTGGGGCCGCCGAACTGCATCCGCAACGCAGCCTCGTGGATGAACGCTTGGGAGGGAATCGCGCTGGAGCGGACGGTCTCCTGGCGCTTGATCCGAAAGGCTGTCCTGGTGGCGATGTCCTGCGGCGGCAGCGGAGGAAAGATCCGGTCGAACACGGCCGACGCGTAGTCGCTGGTCTGAAGCAGTCCCGGCACGAAGGTGGTTGTGCAGATCGTCAGCCGGGTTGCGCGGCTTTCGAGCTCTGCGACCTCCAGGAAGTCGGTGGTCAGGGTGCCGCGATATTTCTCCCACCACCCTTTCTCGCGCTCCGAGGCCATGTCGACAAGGGCGTTGATCAGTGGCTGATTGGCGCAGTTGCATGCAGAAGCCACGGTCCGCAGGCGCTCGGGGCTGACCCCGATCTTCGCTTTCTCCATCTGCGTCATCTGGCCAGGACTGATTCCGAGAGTGCGGGCCAGCTCGCTGCCGCCGAGGCCAGCCTGCTCCCGCATCCTCCGTAGCTCGGTGCCGAGCCGACGCTGACGGAGAGTCGGGTTCGAGCGAAGGGGCATGGCGTCCTCTCTGCCGGGGCTGGGGCCAGTCTGCCGCGCTGGCGGTGCGCAGGTCCATCTGGATCGTCCCACGATAGAGCTAATTTTTAGGTGTGCCCCTCAAAACGCAGGCGCAATGCGCTACGTTCAGTGTCGCATCGATCCGACGGATCGTCAGCAACGCCTGCTGTCAGGCGTTCCACCCCACCTCACGCCGGGAGATTTCCCATGCGTCAGTGCAACACGCCCACCCTCACCCTCGCTCGCCAGTCCCTCCAGGACGCCATGACCCGCCTCGGCTGGCCGTCCTCCTCCACCTTCGACGCCGAACTCGCCCTCGGCGAACTGATCGTGAACGCCTGGCGCCACGCGAACACCCCCGCGCCGGTCGTCCAGATCCTCGCCGTCACCGCCCGTACCGTCCGGGTGGGCGTCTCCGACGAGAGCCCGGTGCTGCCCGAGATGCAGCCCCTGAACCTCCTCGCAGAGTCCGGCCGGGGCCTCCAGCTCGTCGCGGCCCTCACCAGTCGCTGGGGTGTCGACCCCCAGGAGCGCGGCAAGACCATCTGGTTCGAGTGCGAGCTGGACGGTGCCGCGTGAACCGGTACCCCATGAAGCCCACCGACCCCCGCATCCGCGCCTACACCGACGACCACATCCGCACGCTCCTCGCCGAACTCCACGAGCGCGGACGAAAGTTCGGTCTCCTCTTCCCCTCCGCGGACATCGACCACACCCTCGACGGCCGCGTCCTCGTCCGCTTCAACACCGCCCCGGCCTCGACCCTCCTCAACCTCCTCACCCTCCTCCTCGACGCCGACCGCGAGCGCCCGTGCGATTCCTGATCGGGGCGGCCTTCGCCTTCCTCCTCGCCCTCGCGTTCGCCACGGTCGCGCTGGGCGTCGTCACCGCCCTCAGGGCCACCCCGCCCGACGAGGACGCCTGAGCGCGAACAGCCGAAGAGGGCCGTCACCGCCCCCGGCGATCACGGCCCCCGCTCCCCGCTCCCCGCTCCCCGCTGTTCTGCCCGCCCCGCTCAGCTCTTCTTCTCGAATCCCGCCAGCAGTCCGCGCGGGTCGAAGGTCACCCGGATCCGGGCGATCTTCCCGTTCTCCACGTGCATCCAGTTCGCCGTTGGTGCCGGCGGCGCAACCGTGGTGCACAGCTCGAACCAGGTGATCACCTCGTCCCCCTCCGCGACCCGCACCTTCACGTCGATCTTCTCCAGCACCTGGCCGAGCCCCTTCAGCCCGCCGAGCGCCTCCTCGATCCCGGACGCCGTTCCCAGGGTCCCGACGAAGTCGACGTCCTCGGCCAGCAGGCCCCGGAGGGTGTCGAAGTCGCCCGCCTCCCAGGCGGAGAAGTAGGTCTCGGCAAGCTCACGCGCAGTCTTCGTCGTCGTCATGCCTCAATCCTCCGCCTCGACCAATCCATCCGTCCAACACATAGATCTGATGCTTGATATCACCACCAATGATGGAAGTGGCGCAGTGTGGCGGCTATCGCCGAACCGCGTCACGGAGGAGGAACAGCAGACCGTGCCCATGCGGCACGAGGAGGCGCGCATCGAGCGCGAGCCGATCACCGAGGCCAACCGGGGTGCCGCGATGTCCGGCGAAACGATCTCGGAGGCCGAATACGAGGTCACACTGCACGTCGAACGGCCGGTCGTGCACACCGAAGCCGTCCCGGTGGAACGGGTGCGGCTGGTGACCGAGGAGCAGGTCGAGCAGGAGACCGTCTCGGGCCGGGTGTGCAAGGAGCGCATCGAGGCCAACCTGCCCTCCGAGACGGAACAGCAGATGAGGGGCAAGGGCATCCGGGGCGAGGACCGTCGTCGGTGACCGTGCCCTGCCGGGCCGTCACCGCCCGCGGCGGCGACGGCCCGGCCTCTCGGAGCCGTCCGCCGCGTCCGACGGGCTGATCCGCGGCCGTCGCATATCGTCACGAGTCATGGAGATGCACCAGCTGCGCTACTTCGCCGCCGTGGTCGACGAGGGTTCCTTTACCGCCGCCGCGGCCCGGCTGCACGTCAGCCAGTCCGGCATCAGCACCCAGGTGGCCAAGTTGGAGCGGGAGTTGGGCCAGATGCTGCTGGAGCGCTCCGGCCGCCGCGTCCGGCTGACCCCGGCCGGCGAGGCCGTCCTCCCGCTGGCGAAGAGCGCCCTGGCCACGCTGGACGCCATCGAGCACACCGCCGCCGAGTTCGCCGACGCGGTGCGCGGGCGTGTCCGGCTCGGCATGATCATGGGCTGCTCGATCCCGCCGTTCCTGGACACCGTGGCGGACCTCGGCCGTACCCACCCCGGGATCGACCTGAGCCTGCACGAGGGGCATTCCGACCTCCTCCAGGCACAGGTTCTCTCCGGTTCCCTCGACCTGGCCCTGATCGGCTTCGCGGGCGAGGCCGACCCGGGCCTGGACGTCGACCTCGTCGTGGACGAGCGGATCGTCGCGGCCGTCCCGGTCGGGCACCCGCTCGACCGCGCGGAGCTGAAGCTCGCCGACCTCCGTTCCGAGAAGGTCCTCTGCCTCTCCCCGGGCACCGGCCTCAGGGCCGCCTACGAGGACTCCTGCCGCCGGCTCGGCCTCGAACCGCGCGTGGACATCGACGCCAGCTCCCCGCTCGCCCTGCTCCGCCTCGCGGAGCGCGGCGCCGGGGTCGCCGTGCTCAGCGAATCCTCCGTGGACGGCGCCGGCCTGCGAGCCGTTCCGATCGCCGATGCGGCGACCTACGCCAAACTCGGCCTGGTTGCCCGGCGCGACCAGCACTCCCCGGCAGTACGGCTGCTACGGGCCAAGCTCTCTGCGGCGATGGGTGGTTCTGCCAGTTGACCGAACTCAGGAGCAGTCGGTGGACGTCAGCGAAGGCCGGGGCCGAGGACCCGCCGAAGGCCCCGCGGTAGCCCGGACTACCGGGAGCCCGCCCCGGGGCGCGACTTGTAGAAGGACTCCTCCAGGTAGGCGGCCTCGTGCGGCTGGTAGGGCTCCTCCAGGTAGGCGGCCTCGTCTTCGTCGAGTTCGACGTCCACCGCGCCGAGCGCGTCGGCCAACTGGGCCGGCTTGGTGACCCCGACGATGGGCGAGGTCACCGTCGGGTTGCGCATGACCCAGGCCAGGGCGACCTGGGCCGGGGACAGACCCCGCTTGCCCGCGATCTCGTGGACGCGATCGGCCACTGCCTGGTCCTCGTCGCGGTAGAGGATCCTGCCGCCCTCGTCGGTCTCGGCACGGGCCGTGGCGGTGTCCCGGGCCCGCGTCAGCCTGCCCCGCGCCAGCGGGCTCCACGGGATCACGCCGATGCCCTGGTCGGCGCAGAGCGGGAGCATCTCCCGCTCCGCTTCCCGGTGGATGAGGTTGTAGTGGTCCTGCATCGACACGAACCGGGTCCAGCCGTTCAGGTCAGCCAGGTACAGGGCCTTGGTGAACTGCCAGGCGTGCATGGAAGAGGCCCCGATGTAGCGGACCTTCCCGGACCTGACCGCGTCGTGCAGTGCTTCGAGGGTTTCCTCGATCGGGGTGTCGTAGTCCCAGCGGTGGATCTGGTAGAGGTCGATGTAGTCGGTCCCCAGTCGCTTCAGGGAGGCGTCGAGCTCGGCGAAGATCGCCTTGCGGGACAGCCCGGCGCCGTTCGGGCCGGGGCGCATCCGCATCCAGACCTTGGTGGAGAGAACGACCTCCTCGCGCCGGGTGAAGTCCTTGACCGCCTGGCCGACGATCTCCTCGCTGCTTCCGGCGCTGTACCCGTTGGCCGTGTCGAGGAAGTTGACGCCGCCCTCGAGGGCCTGCTTGATGATCTCCCGGCTGGCGTCCGCGCCCAGCGACCAGGGCTCGCCGCCCCGGTCCGGCTCGCCGAAGCTCATGCAGCCGAGGGTGATGGCGGAGACTTCCAGCCCGGTCGTTCCGAGTTTGACGTATCGCATGCTTCCGAACCTAGGAGTTGAAGTGCGTTCTAACGCAAACTCGGAGGCGTGAGGCAGGTGCGCCCCGTCGGGTTTTGACCGTTTCGGCCAGACGTGCCAGAGAACCCGGTAGCAGCGAATGACGACACGTCAACTCTCGGTCGAGCGCGTGGGGCACTACTCGGGCCCGCGACGGCGCCCCGACCGCGGCACCTCTCAGGCCTTCCACCGCGGGTCGCGCCCGGAGGCGGCCAGCGCCCGCTCCCACGCCGAGGCGTCGTCCGGCACGGAAACCGTCTCCGCGAACCCCGCGTACTGCCGGTACAGTTCGGCGTTCTCCTCGACGATCTCCCTGACCAGCAGGGCGAGTTCGTCGTCGACCTCGATCTCCGCGCCGACCGCCCGGGCCACGTCCCAGCCGTGCAGCACCAGTTCGATGATCAGCATCCGGGCGATCCCCACCGCCGGGACGGGTGACCCGCCGAGGTCGACGTCCCCCTCCCAGGCGGCCGGCTCGCCCCAGGCCGCCACCGCGCGCTCCAGCTGGGCCGCGTACGCGGAGCGCCAGTCGGCGTCCGCCGTGAAGTCCCTCGCGACCAGTTCCCCGGGCAGCTCGGTGCGCCGGGCTCGGTGCTCCAGGCCGTGCGAGGTGTAGAGCACCCAGTGGTTGATCAGCGCCCGGGTGTCGAACTCCCCGCAGGGCGTCGGAGCGTCCAGCGGCTGCCCGGCCGGGACTGCGGCGGCGACACCGGAGGCAGCGGCGGCGGCACGGGCGAGGAACGGGTGCATCGGGTGAACGTTCATGCCCGGATCCTGCCCGGGGCCCTGCCACGAGGTCTTGAACAAACGCGACAGGAGCCGTCCGGGCCGGCGCGATTAGCCTGGCCGCCATGGACTCTCCCGAACCCGACCGCTGCCGTGGTGTGCTCCACCCGGCCCACGCCGCCGAACTGATCAGCGTCGAACGGCTCGTCCCCGCAGCCGAGGTCGCGCGGTTCGTGGAGTTCTACTGGCTCGTCCGCTGGGACCTGACCGGCCACCCGCCGTACGAGCAGAAGGTGTTGGCCCACCCGAACGTCCACCTCGTCTTCGAGGCCCCTCGGGCGCGCGTCTACGGGGTGGACCGTGCGCTGTTCGTCCGCCGGCTGGAGGGCACCGGGCACGTGCTCGGGGTGAAGTTCCGCCCCGGCGCCTTCCGGCCCTTCGCCGGGCACCCGGTGGGCGACCTCGCCGACCGGTCCGTCCCCGCCGCCGACTACTTCGGGCCCGAGGTGGACCGGATCAACGCCCGGATCCTCGACGAGCCGACGGCCGAACGGGTCGACGAATTCCTCCGCCCCCGTCTCCCCGCGCCCGACCCGGTGGCCGAGGAGGTCGCCGCCATGGTGGAGCGGATCACCGGCTCCCCGGACCTGTGCCGGGTGGACGAGCTGGCCCGCGAGCTGGGCGTGTCCGTCCGCAGCCTCCAGCGGCTGTTCGCCGAGTACGTCGGCGCCTCGCCCAAGTGGGTGCTGCGGCGCGCCCGGCTGCACGAGGCCGCCGAACGCGCCGCGAACGAGGGAAAGCTGGACCTGGCCGCGCTCGCCGTGGAACTCGGCTACGCCGACCAGGCCCACCTCACCCGGGACTTCACCGCAGCGGTCGGCGTATCCCCGGCCCGCTACGCGGGTTCGACGTGAATCAAGCCGCCGCCGCAGCCGCCGCTTCGGCGGCGGCCCGGCCCCGGGCACTGGCCCGCTTGGCGTAGGTCATCGTCCAGTACACCAGCCCGCCGATCACCACGTACGGGAGGATGTTGTTGATCGTCACCACCGTGCCGTGCGAAAGCGTGTAGACGAACACGATCCGCAGCGCGGCCTCCAGCACGAACGCGACGCCCCACACGAGGGTCAGGTTGCGCTGGACCTTGCGGAAGCCCTCGTACTGCCACATCGAGTTCCACCAGGAGATCATCTCCGGGGTGCCGTCGGTGGCGAACTTGCGGCCGAAGTAGAACATGATGGGCTTCGGCGCGGCCAGCGAGGCCAGGTAGAGCACGCCGAGCAGGCCGGAGACGAAGGAGTCCTTGGCCAGCAGCATCTTCGGGTCGGTCGGGCCGACCAGCGCGACGACCAGACTCAGCGCCACGAAGACCAGCGAGACGACGGCGAACTCGTCGATCCGGCGGTGCCAGGCCAGATAGATCACGGTGTCGACCAGCGGCCCGAGGCCGGAGGCCAGGATGGCGGTGGACTCGCTGTAGCCGTGGTCGTGCAGCTGGTTGTAGATCATGATCGGCGCGACCACGTTGAACGCGATGCTGATCAGCCAGCCGAGCGCGGCGGCCTTCCCCTTGCGGGCGGGAGCGGTCGGAGCTACCGCAGTTGACATGGTGTTGTCCCCCGGGACGATTGTTGTGATTGGCGGCTCATTGTGGCGGAATCGACGCTCCACTGCACAACTCCCGGCGAGTCGACAAGTCGTCAGTAGGCCGACTACGCCCCGAGGAAGCGCTGCAGCTCGTCCAGCATGAAGTTGGCGGCGGTGTACCCGATCCCCTGGAACCACAGCTGGTCGTCCACCGGGAACGCCCGGTGCGCCTTGACCGCGCCGAGCGCCTGCCACCCCGGGCTCGCCAGCGCCGCGTCGGTGCCCGCCTTCGCCGGGTCGCCGTACGTCGCGTACAGCAGAAGGTCGCCGTCGGCCTTGGCGATCTGGTCCAGCGGGACCTCGAAGTCCGACTGGTCGACGTTCTGCGCGTCCGGCCGCCCCACCTCGGCGTCGGTGAGCACGATCCCCGGGAAGCTCTGCCGCCCGAAGAGCCGGATCCCGCCGCCCTCGACGAACCGCACCAGGCTCACCCGGTGCCCCGACAGCTTCGCCGCCGACAGCGCCTGCACCACCTGACCGGCGTGCTTCTGGTACGCGGCGACGAAGGCCCCCGCGGCGGCCACCCGGCCCAACGCCTGGGCCTGCAGCTGGAAGTTCGCCTTCCACGGCGCCCCGGTGGTCTGGGTGAGCACGGTCGGCGCGATCCCGCGCAGCTGCTCGTACCGGTCCCCGTCGCGGCCCTGGTTGGAGAGGATGAGGTCCGGCCGCAGCGCCCGTACGGCGTCGAGGTCGGGTGCGCCGGCCGGGCCGACCAGCCGGATGCCCGCGGTGCGGGAGGCCGGCCAGTAGTCGGGGAAGCGGGTGTCGGCGGCCGGGAGCGCGGCGCCGACCGGGGTGACGCCCAGGGTCAGCGCGGAGTCGAGCACGTCGGTGTCCAGGACGACCACCCGCTGCGGCTCGCCGGGCACCAGCACCGGCCCGTTCGCGGCGTTCACCGTCACGGGCGGCAGCGGCGTGGGGGAGGGGGACCCGCTCGCCTCGAAGCCGTCGGGGGTGGGCGGCTGCGAACCCCCGGAGGAGGACGTGCACGCCGTGAGCGCGGCCCCGCCGAGGCCGGCGAGGAACGTACGGCGGGCGATCCGGGGCATCGGCGGGTCCTCGGGTGACGCGGCAACAGGACAGGGGCGCGTCGATTATGTCCGAAATCAGACCTAAAGTGCCGCTACGCCTCCGCGGCGTCCACGGCGTCCACGGCGTCCGCTGCATCCGCTCGCGCCGCCCACGGCGCGCCCGGAACGACCAGCGGGGTGCCCGTCACCGGATCCGGGACCACCACGGAGTCCAGCCCGAACACCTCCCGCACCAGCTCCGCCGTCACCACCTCCCCGGGCGCGCCCTCGGCGACCACCCGGCCGTCCCGCATCGCCACCAGGTGGTCGGCGTACCGGGCGGCCTGGTTGAGGTCGTGCAGCACGGCCACGACCGTCCGGCCGCGCTCCACGTTCAGCCGCCGGACCAGGTCCAGCACCTCCACCTGGTGGGCGATGTCCAGGTAGGTGGTCGGCTCGTCCAGCAGCAGGATGTCGGTGCCCTGGGCGAGCGTCATCGCGATCCAGGCGCGCTGGCGCTGGCCGCCGGACAGCTCGTCCATGCTGCGCTCGGCCAGCTCCGCCGTGGAGGTGCGCTCCAGCGCCTCGGCGACGGCCGCCTCGTCCTCCGGCGACCACTGCTGCCACCAGCTCTGGTGCGGCTGGCGCCCGCGCGAGACCAGGTCCGCCACCGAGATGCCCTCCGGCGCGGTCGGCGACTGCGGCAGCAGGCCCAGCCGCTGGGCGATCCGCTTGGTCGGGATCCGCGCCAGCTCCTGGCCGTCGAGCAGCACCGCGCCCCGTACGGGCTTCAGCAACCGCCCGAGGGCCCGCAGCAGCGTCGACTTGCCGCAGGCGTTCGGGCCGACGATCACCGTCACCCGCCCGTCCGGGATGCTGACGTCCAGCCCCTCGACGACCGTGCGCGCCTCGTAGGCCAGGGTGAGGCCCCGGGCCTCCAGGCGGTGTGCGGTCATCAGGAGCCTCCACGGCGGGATCGGATCAACAGCCACATCAGGTACGGCGCGCCGACCATGCCGGTCACCACGCCCACCGGCAGCTCGGTCGGGGCGAGCAGGCGCCGGGCGATCAGGTCGGCCACGACCACGACCAGCGCGCCGGTCAGCGCCGAGCAGAACAGCGGGACCTGCGCCGACCGGGCCAGCCGCAGGGCGATCTGCGGGGCCATCAGCGCCACGAAGTCCACCGGACCGGCGGCGCCCGCCGCGCAGGAGGCCAGCACGACGCCCAGCAGCGCCATGCCGAGGCGGATCCGGTCCAGCCGCAGCCCGAGGCCGACGGCGGTCGCGTCGCCGAAGGAGATCGACCGCTGGGCGCGTGCCGCCCACAGCGCCACCGGCAGGGCCGCCAGCAGCACCCAGGCCAGCCGGCCCGCCTGGTCGTAGCCGGAGCCGTTCAGGCTGCCGGTCATCCAGACCTTCGCGGCCTGCGCCTGGAAGCCGTCTCCCTTGGTGAGGAACACCGAGGTCAGCGAGGACAGCGCCACGCTGATCCCGATCCCGATCAGCACGAAGCGCTGCGCGTGCAGCCCGCGCCGCCAGGCCAGCGCGTACACCAGCAGCCCGGCCACCAGCCCGCCGCCGACCGCCGCGTACGGCGCCTGCCCGGTCGAGCCGACCACGCCGTACGCCATCAGCCCGACCACCGTCGCGGTCGCGCCCCAGGTCACGCCCACCACGTCGGGGCTGGCCAGCGGGTTGCGGGCGACGGTCTGGACCAGCGCCCCGGCCAGCCCGAGCGCCGCGCCGACCAGCAGCCCGACCACCACCCGCGGCAGCCGGAACTCCCCGACCACCAGTTCGTCCGGACTCGGCTGCCCGAGCACCACCTTGACCACCTCGCCCGGCGAGACGGTCGACTCGCCCAGGCACAGCGAGGCGACCACGGTCACGGTGAGCGCGAGCAGCAGCCCGACGGCGGCGAGCGCCGAGCGCCGGTGGAGCAGGAAGGAGGCGCGCCCCGCCCGGACGACGGAGTACCCGCGCAGGGCGACGGTGGTCATGCCGCCACCACCTTGCGGCGCCGGACCAGGGTGACCAGCACCGGCACGCCCACCAGGGCCGTCATCACGCCGGCCGGGACCTCCGAGGGCGGGAACAGCACCCGACCGAGGGTGTCGGCGAGCAGCAGCAGGGCCGGGCCGAGGACGGCGGAGAAGGCGAGGACCCAGCGGTGGTCGGCGCCGGCCACGGCCCGGGCGGCGTGCGGGACGGCGAGGCCGATGAAGGCGATCGGGCCGGCCGCCGCGACCGCCGATCCGGTCAGCACGGTGGCGCCGAGCGCGCCGACCGCCCGGACCGCGCCGGTCCTCGCCCCCAGGCCCCTGGCGGTGTCCTCGCCCAGCGCCAGCGCGTCCAGCCCCCGGGCCACCGCCACCACCAGCAGGGTGCCGACGGCCAGGAAGGGCAGCAGCTGCCAGGCCACGTCCGCCGTCCGGCCGGAGAGCGAGCCGACGTGCCAGAACCGGAACTGGTCCATGGTGGCCGCGTCGGTGGTGAGCACCAGGGTGTTGAGCGAGGCGATGAAGGCGGACATCGCCGAGCCGGCCAGCGCCAGTTTGATCGGCGTGGCCCCGCCCCGGCCGCGCCCGGCCAGGCCGTACACCAGCACGGTGGCGACCACGGCGCCCGCGAAGCCGAACCAGACGTACCCGGTGAGGGTGGAGACCCCGAAGCCGGAGACGGCGACCACCACGCCCGCCGCCGCGCCCTGCGAGACGCCGAGGATGCCCGGGTCGGCGATCGGATTGCGGGTCAGGCCCTGCATCACGGCTCCTGCCAGACCGAGCGCCGCACCGACGGCCAGCCCGACGACCGTGCGCGGCACCCGCAGCTCGCGGATCACCACCGCGTCGGCGGAGTCCCCGCCGTGCAGCAGCGCGCCGACGGTCCCGGAGAGCGGCACGTTGCGGCTGCCCACCGCCAGGCTCAGCAGCACCGCGACGGCCAGGACGGCCAGCGCGGCGGCGAGCCACAGGATTCGGTGACGGGGTGTCCGCCGCTTGCCCGGTGGTGCGGTGGTGTCGGTCATGAGGCCTCTCCGCGGGAACTCAGGTAAACCTAAGTTCCCCCTCCGAGGCGGGGCAAATCGCCTCGTCGTGGCCGGTGACCCTTCGGTAGCCTGACGGCATGCCTGCGACCTCGCCCGCCCCGCTCACCGTCGGCTTCGACCTCGACATGACGCTGCTGGACACCCGGCCGGGCATCCACGCCACCTACCGGGCGCTCTCCGCCGAGACCGGCACCCACATCGACGCGGACCTGGTGGTCACCCGGCTCGGCCCGCCGCTGCTGGACGAGATCCGCAACTGGTTCCCGGAGGCCGAGGTGGAGCGGGCCGTGAACCGCTACCGCGAGCTCTACCGGGACCACGCCTTCGCCCCGACCGTGCCGCTGCCCGGCGCCCGCGCCGCCGTCGAGGCGGTCCGCGCCCACGGCGGCCGGGTCGCGGTGATCACCGGCAAGTACGAGCCGAACGCCCGCCTCCACCTGGAGCACGCCGGGCTGGAGGCCGACACCGTGATCGGCGACCTGTGGGCGGAGACCAAGGGCGAGGCGCTGCGGGCGAACGGCGCGAGCATCTACGTCGGCGATCACCTCGGCGACATCGTGGGCGCCCGGCACGCGGAGGCCGTCGCGGTCGCCGTGGCCACCGGCCCGTACGGCGCGGACGAACTGCGCGCGGCCGGGGCGGACGTGGTGCTGGCCGACCTCACCCGTTTCCCCGAGTGGCTCGACCGGCACCTCGCCGGTTAGGCCCGGGCGGGCTGCTGGGGCTCCAGCCGGCGGCGCTGCGCCCGGGCGTTCAGGAACAACCCGGTCAGCGCGGCCAGGAAACCGGCCGGCATCAGCATGCTCAGCCAGTACATGGCCGTCGGCAGCGGTGTCAGGTGCAGGAACAGCGGGACGAAGGTGACCAGGGTGGCGAGCGCGCCCAGGGCGAAGACGACCGCTCCGGCCTTGACGTACACGTCGCCGGGATCGGCGCTCTGGCTGCTCACGTCCGCTCACTCCCTCGGGCTGCGCCGGGCCGCCCGCCGCGGGCCCCGGTCTGCGCCGTCCAGTCTGGCAGAACGCCCGGCGCGGCGGCCCACCGGAGCGGCTCGGTCACGTTGCGCAGTTTCCCGGCAGCGATGCGTTTTGATCCCTGCTGGGCGGGGGTATGCACGGGGTGCCGAGGGGCGCTACAGGTGCGTCCCGTGTCCTCAGACCCGGGGGTGTGAGCCGATGGACAGCGCAGAACCGCGCCCCGGCCGTGCCAGTGCCGGGTCGCCCGCGGCGGCGAGATCCCCGCGCTCCCGTCACCCCTGGCGGGCCTCGGAACGCGGAACCCTCATCGCGGAACGCGGATGAGGCAGTGACGGGCCGTTAGTCTGCTTCTGGCAACGCGCCGACCGTGAGCGCCCGCGGGCGCCGAGTCGAGGTCGGCCGTCCTTCTTCCACCCCATCCAGTGATCCCCGGCCAGGTCCGGGATCCCTCACACCCATTCGAGGACTGTTCGAGATGCCCACCGGCCAGGTCAAGTGGTTCAACGAGACGAAGGGCTTCGGCTTCCTGTCGCGCGACGACGGTGGCGACGTCTTCGTCCACACCAAGGCGCTGCCCGCCGGTGTCACCGTGCTGAAGCCGGGCCAACGGGTCGAGTTCGGCGTGGTCGCAGGCCACCGCGGGGACCAGGCGATGGCCGTGCAGCTGCTGGACGCACTGCCCTCGGTGGCCGCCGCCCAGCGCCGGAGCGCCGACGACATGGCGCCGATCGTCCAGGACCTGATCACCACCCTGGACGCGGTGCTGCCCGGCCTCCAGCGCGGGCGCTACCCGGCCAAGCCGACCGGCCAGAAGCTGGCCGGCCTGCTGCGCGCGGTGGCCGACCAGTTCGACGTCTGAGTCCGGGGATTCACGGGCCCTACGACGGGAACGCGAGCGCACCCGGGTCGAGCGGGGGGACCAGCCCCTCCTCGGCGGCCCGGGTGAGCAGCGCGTGGACGGCTCCGTAGCCCTCCTCGCCGAGGTCGGCGGTGAACTCGTTCACGTACAGCCCGATGTGCTGGTCGGCGACGGCCGGGTCCATCTCCTGGGCGTGCGCCAGCACGTACTCCCGGCTGGCCGAGGGGTCCGCCCAGGCCTGCCGGACGGAGGTGCGGATCGTCTCGGCCAGCTCGCGCAGCCGCCCGGCGCCCAGCGAGCGCCGGGCGACGATCGCGCCCAGCGGGATCGGCAGACCGGTCTCAGCTTCCCAGGCCTCGCCCATGTCGGCCAGGCTGTGCAGGCCGTACTGCTGGTACGTGAAGCGGGCCTCGTGGATGACCAGGCCGGCGTCCACCCGGCCGTCCCGGACGGCGGGCATGATCTCGTGGAACGGCAGGACGACGATCTCGCCGAAGCCCCCCGGCACCGCCCGCGCCGCCCAGAGCCGGAACAGCAGGTAGGCGGTGGAGCGCTCGGACGGCACCGCGACCGTCTTCCCGGCCAGCTCCGCGGGGGAGCCGACACCCGGCAGGGTGAGCACCAGCGGGCCGCAGCCGCGCCCGAGCGCGCCGCCGCAGGGCAGCAGGGCGTACTCCTCCAGGACCCAGGGCAGCGCGCCGTAGCTGATCTTCAGCACGTCCAGCTCGCCGCGCTCGGCCAGGCCGTTGGTGACGTCGATGTCGGCGAAGGTCACCTCGGGGGCGTCCGCCCCGGGGACCTCGCCGTGCGCCCAGGCGTGGAACACGAAGGTGTCGTTCGGGCAGGGCGAGTACGCGATGCTCAGCCGTTCAGCCACGGCCGGCCTCCTCGATCAGTTCTCGGACGGGCAGGGCCGCGAAGGCCCGCTCCAGGGCGGCCAGCGCCTCGCCGATCCGCCAGGCGGCCCGGTCGCGCGGGCCCACCGGGTTGGACACGGTGCGCAGCTCGAAGACCGGCACGCCGTACCGGGCGGCGGCCTCGGCCACGCCGAAGCCCTCCATCGCCTCGGCGGCGGCACCCGGGTGACGGGCCGCCAGCGCGGCGGCCCGCTCGGTGCTGCCGGTGACGGTGGAGACGGTCAGCACCGGGCCGGTGACGGCGTCGACGTCCCGGGTGCCGAGTGCCTTCCCGGCCAGCGCCACGACGGCCGGGGGAGGGGTGTGCCGGACGGTCCCGAAACCCAGCTCGGTCACGTCGGCGAAGCCTTCGGGGGTCTCGGCGCCGAGGTCGGCGACGACGATCGCGTCGGCCAGCACGGTGGCGCCGACCGGCGCGTGCGGGGCGAACCCGCCGGCGATCCCGGCCGAGGCGACCAGGCCGTACGGGCGGGCCGCCAGGGCGGCGGAGGCGGCGGCCGCGGCGGCGGCCGGTCCGACCCCGGCGGCCAGGACGTCCACCGGCGCGCCCGCGCAGCGGTGCAGCACCCCGCCGGGCAGCGGTACGGCCTCGGCCCCGCCGGGCAGACCGCGCAGCACCGCCTCGGCCTCCGCCGGGACCGCGACGACGACGAGCAGCCGGGCCCGTTCGGGGCCCGGCTGCCCGGGGTGCGCGTCGACGACGTGCGCGGTCATCGCGGGAGCGTCAGCTGTTGCCGGCGTCCGTGGCGTTCTTGCCGTTCAGCTGGAAGTACCAGACCGCGATCGGGGCCTCGGCCTTCTTGTCGATCTCGACCACCGTGACCAGGGTGCGGCCGCTGGCGTTCAGCACCGAGCCGGCCGTCTGGAGACCGGAGAAGGTCGGGCCCTGGGCGTACGAGAACAGGCTGGTCTGCCCGCCCTGGGAGGACGAGCCGCCGTTGGTGGAGGCCCACCAGCCGGTCTTCGCCACGTTCGGGCTGACGCCGACACCGATCCGGTCGCTCGGCACCACGTCGGAGGACGGCAGCGAGCCGTCCTTCAGGGCCTTCGTGGCATTGGCCTTGCACTGGTCCTGCTGGTCGTCGGTCAGCGGGCTGCCGTCGTTCCAGCAGAGCGGGTCCGCGGTCATCGACGAGGTGCCGACCGTCAGGGTGGCCCGGTGGCTGTTGTGCTCGGTCTGGCCGGCGGCGATCGCGACGGAGGTGCCAACCGTGGCGGCACCGACCACGACGACGGCGCCGAGGGCGGCGATGACACGGGTATTGAGGCTCATGCGTCAGAATCTACCGGGCCCGGCCGATCACGCTACGCGGGGGTCGGCCACCGCGTGTTGCCCGTCACCCCGTACGGGCCGGTTCAGGCCACCCGGGGCGCGGCCGGGTGCCGTCGCGGGCCCAGCCGCAGCAGCGAGTGGCCCGTCCACACCAGCACCAGGCCGACCACCGCCGCGGCGATCGACAGGCCCAGCACCCCGTCCAGCGGCAGCACGATGCCCACCCCGCCGCCCGCCACCCAGGACAGCTGCATCAGCGTCTCCGAACGGGCGAACGCCGAGGTCCGCACCGCCTCCGGGACGTCCCGCTGGATCAGCGCGTCCAGCGCCAGCTTGCCCAGCGAGGCCGCTATCCCGGACACCCCGGCGACCAGGACCACCGTCACCACGCCGTACCAGAGCGCGGCCGCCGCCGTCGCGCAGGTCGCCAGCAGCAGCATCGCGGTGACCGTCGCCTCCGGGCCACGGGTGCGCAGCCAGGAGCCGAGCACCGAGCCCAGCGCGTTGCCCGTCCCGGCCGACAGCGCCACCAGGCCCAGCGCCAGGGTCGGCTGCAGACCGCCGATCGGATCGGTGCGCAGCAGGAAGGCCAGGAAGAACACCAGGAAGCCGACCAGCCACCGCATCCCCGACATCGCGCGCAGCGCCAGCACCACCGACGGCCCGACCGTGCGCAGCGAGGCCTTGACCTTCGGGGGCCTGTGGTGGATCAGGTGGGGGCCCTGGCCCTCGCCGGGCAGGTCGGCGTGCAGCACGGCCCGCTGCTCGCCCTTGGCCGAGTCGACGGTGTGCGGCAGGTGGAAGGCCATCAGGGTGCCGATCACGAACACCAGGAAGGCGCCGCGCAACGGCCAGCCAGGCCCGATCAGGTGCAGCGCCCCGCCCACCGCGGCCGCCACGCCGGTGGCCAGCAGCCCGGCCAGGGTGACCCGGGAGTTCGCCTTCACCAGGGACAGCCGGCTCGGCAGCAGCCGGGGCACCACCACGCTGCGCACCACCCCGTACGCCTTGGACGCCACCAGCACGCCCAGCGCCTCCGGGTAGAGCGCGATGCCGCCGCCGGAGATCACCCCGGCCATCGTCCAGGCCAGGACGGCCCGGGCCAGCATCGACATCGCCATGGCGGCCCGGCGGCCGTGCGGCAGCCGGTCCAGCAGCGGGCCGACCACCGGGGCGAGCAGGGCGAACGGGGCCATCGTGATCAGCAGGTACAGGGCGACCCGGCCGCGGGCCTCGCCGGTCGGGACGGAGAAGAAGATGGTGGAGGCCAGTGCGATGGTGATCAGCATGTCGCCGAAGGAGTTCAGGGCGTGCAGCTCGATCAGCTTCGCCAGGCCCGACTCGCCCGCGCCCTCGGCCGAGGTGGCCCGGCGGATCCGGCGGCCGGTGCCGTGCACCAGCTTGCCGGCGCTCAGGCCGACGGTGGAGGCGGTGCGGACCAGGAAGTGCCGGCGGGGCTCGGGGGCCTCCTCGGCCAGGTCCTCGTCCTCCGGCGGACCGGGGAATGCCGACGGGGTCTCCGGGATCTCCGCGGTGTCCGCCGTCTCCGGCCGGAGGGACTTCTCCAGAGTGACCCGGGCGGTGGACGCCCCGTCGCCGTCCGCCGGCTGCGGTTCGCCCGCAGCGGGGACGTGAGGCTGCTGTCGCGACGCGGCGTCCGCCTCGTCGGGGCTGTCGGCCTGCGAGGCGGGCACTGCGTGCTGCGACGGGTCGTCGTCCGCCACAAGCCCATCCTGCCCCAGATTCGCCGCCGTAACGCGGGATGCGGAACCGCTCGGCGCGGCCTCCGGAAGGGTCGGCTCCGCCCCGGACTGTGCCGGGGCACCGAGCGCCGGGTAGCCTGCCCCAGGGTCCGCCCGCCGGGGCGCAGGGGCGCCGGCAGGCCGGACGAGCGGCGCGGCCGGTACCCGCGGCGGCCCCGGGTCGCGCAGAATGGATGAGGGACTACCGCGCCGCGGCGGAGAAGGCAACACGCCGTGGGCGACAGAAGAACTGGGAGAGAATCGACGCCGTGAGTGCTGCGATGCGAAGCCGTACCCCCGACCGGCTCTGTGCCGAGGCCGTCGAACTCGCCCGCCAGGCTGCCGAGGAGGCCGTCGGGCCGGAGGCGGTCGGGACGCACCTGGGTGTGCAGGCGGACGCCGACCGCGTCGTCACCCACAGCTTCGAGTGCCTGGACGCGGCCTACCGCGGCTGGCACTGGGCGGTGACCGTCGCCCGCGCGCCGCGCGCCAAGAACGTCACGCTGGACGAGGTCGTGCTGCTGCCCGGCCCCGACGCCGTGCTGGCGCCGGAGTGGGTGCCGTGGAGCGAGCGGCTGCGCCCGGGCGACATGGGCCCCGGCGACCTGCTGCCGACCGGTGCCGACGACCTGCGGCTGGAGCCCGGCTGGACCGGCGAGGACGAGCCCGCCCCGAACTCCGCGGTCGCCCTCGCGGCCGAGGAGGACGTGGTCGTCACCGACCCGCACGTCCAGCCGGCCCCGGCCCGCGCACAGATCAACGCGGTCGCCGAGGAGCTCGGCCTGGGCCGCAGCCGGGTGCTCTCCCGGCTCGGCCTGCACCTGGCCGCCGACCGCTGGGAGAAGTCCCACGGCCCGCAGACCCCGATGGCGCAGGCCGCCCCGGCCGCGTGCGGCAGCTGCGGTTTCCTGATCCCGATCGGCGGCTCGCTCGGACAGGCCTTCGGTGTGTGCGGCAACGAGTTCGGACCGGCCGACGGCCAGATCGTCTCCTTCGCGTACGGCTGCGGCGGCCACTCCGAGGCGGCCGTCATCCCCGCCCCGCCGGCGCCGTCCGAGCTGATCCTGGACGAGTTGGTGGTCGAGCCGCTGCAGCTCCACCCGGACCGCGCCTCCGGCTCGGTCGAGCCTGACGCCCCGGCGGAGGAGCTCGGCCACTCCTGATCCGTCCCCGCGGCCCGTCCCACTGAACCGGTGGGGCGGGCCGCGGCGTTCCTCCGGGTAGGGGCGCCCGCCCGCCGCGGGGCCCCTGGCCCTTCCGCCGTCCGTGGGGATCCCCCCAGCCCACGGGCGGCGGCAGGGCGGGCCGTCGGCCCGGCCGGTGGGGTGCCGGCCGACGGCCGCCCCCGCCTCCGGCGCGCCCCCGCCTCCGGCGCGCCCCCGCCTCCGCCGCGCCCCCGCCTCCGCCGCGCCCCCGCCTCCGGCGGTGAGGCGGCCCTTGCGATGCCCGCCCGCCGAGACCGTCCCGGCCTGCGGATTCCCGCTCCCGGCCCCGGTCAGGGCGGGCCGTGGTCGGGAGCAGTCAGTGGGGCAGGGAAGAATGCCCTACGACGAACAGGGCGGCGGAAGGCGGCAGGTCCAGTGGAACCTCGGATCATCGGCAGCGGCGCGGACGAGCACCTCGCGGATCCGTTCGGGAGCGCCGCGCTGCGCCGGCGGGTCCTGGACGCCTGGGCCGCCTCGCCGGCCCGGTTCCGGGAGGACGCCAACGCCGAGGAGGAGCTGGCGCTCGGCGGCTACCGGGACCGCCTGGTGGTCGAGTTGGCGCAGAACGCGGCCGACGCGGCGGTGCGGGCCGGGCACGGGCCCGGGCGGCTGCGGCTGACCCTGGCGGACGGCGTGCTGGCCGCCGCCAACACCGGCGCCCCGCTGGACGCGGCGGCCGTCGAGTCGCTGTCCACCCTGCGCGCCTCCTCCAAGCGCGGCGAGGAGCCCGCCGTCGGCCGGTTCGGCGTCGGCTTCGCCGCCGTCCTGGCCGTCACCGACGAGCCGGCCGTGCTCGGCGCCGCGGGCGGGGTGCGCTGGTCGCTGGGCGAGGCCCGGGCGCTCGCCGCGGCGCAGCCCGCGCTGGCCGACGAACTGCGGGCCCGGGACGGCCACGTGCCGCTGCTGCGGCTGCCGTTCGCGGCCGAGGGCCCGGCGCCCGAGGGCTACGACACCGTGGTGGTGCTGCCGCTGCGGGACGCCGCCGCCGAGGACCTGACCCGCCGTCTGCTGGCCGGGATCGACGACGCCCTGCTGCTCACCCTGCCCGGCCTGGCCGAGGTCGTGGTGGAGACCCCGGAGGGAACCCGGACGCTCACCCGCAGCGCCGCCGAGCCCCGCCCGGACGGCGTCACCGAGGTCACCGTCACCGATGACGCGGAGGCCCGGCTCCGGCGGACCGTCTGGCAGACCGCCGGCGCCTCCGGCCGGCTGCACGCCGAGCTGCTCGCGGACCGGCCCACCGAGGAGCGCGCCCGCCCGTACTGGACGGTGACCTGGGCCGTCCCGGTGGAGGAGGACGGCAGTCCGCAGCGGCCCGCGATCGCGCCGGTGCTGCACGCGCCCACCCCCAGCGACGAGCCGATCGGCCTGCCCGCGCTGCTGATCGCCTCCTACCCGCTGGACTCCACCCGTCGGCACGTCGCCCCCGGCGCGCTCGCCGACTTCCTCACCGAGCGCGCCGCCGACAGCTACGCCGACCTGCTGCGCGCCCGCGGCGCCGACCTCGGCTCGCTCGGGCTGGTGCCCGGGCCGCTCGGGCAGGGCGCGCTGGACAACGCGCTGCGCGCGGCGGTGCTGTCCCGGCTGCCCGGCACGCCGTTCCTGCCGCACCCGGGCGGCGTCGAGGAGGGCACGCCCGCGCTGCGGCCCCGGGACGCGACGCTGCTGGAGGGCGCGGACGGCTCGGTGGTGGAGGCGCTCGCGCCGATCTTCCCCGGCCTGCTGCCGGCCGGTCTGGAGCGCCGCACCGAGCTGCGGGTGCTGAACGTGCGCCGGGTGCCGCTGGCCGAGGTGGTGGACCAGCTCGGCGGACTGGACCGCGACCCCGCCTGGTGGCGCAACCTGTACGCGGCGCTCGGCGCGGCCGACCCGGAGGCGCTCGGCGCGCTGCCCGTACCGCTCGCCGACGGGCGGACGGTCACCGGGCCCCGGCGGGTGCTGCTGCCCTCCGAGGACGCCGACTGGGCGGCCTTCCCCGGCTACCCCGAGACGCTGGCCGGGGCGCTCGCCGCGCTCGACCTGCGCCTCGCCCACCCCGAGGCCGCCCACCCGCTGCTGGCCAAGCTGGGCGCCGGCACCGCCACCCCGGCCGGGGTGCTGGACACCCCCGAGGTGCGCGCCGCCGTCGCCCGCTCCTACGAGCTGGCCGAGGACGACCCGGACGCCGCGCTGGAACTGGCCGACGCCGTGCTGGCCCTGGTGAAGGCCGCCGCCCCGGCGCCCGGCGAGCACCCCTGGCTGGCCCGGCTGGCGCTGCTGGACGACGAGGGCGAGCCCGCCCGGGCGGGCGAACTGGTGCTGCCCGAAAGCCCGTTCGCCGCGATCGCCCGCGAGGAGGACGCCGGCTGGGTGGACGACGAGCTGCTGGAGCGCTGGGGCCCCGAGGTGCTCACGGCCGTCGGCGTGCTGGCCGACTTCGTGCTGGTGCGCGCCGAGGACGTGGTGCTCGACCCGGACGACCTGGAGCGGCTCGACCCGACCGCGCCCGCCGACCGGGCGGCCGGCGGCCACCCCACCGGGCTGCTGGACGAGGCGCCCGACGGGCTCGCCGAGTGGGCCGAGGACGCCCTGGAGGCGCTGCACGCCGACGAACTGGTCGGGGTTCCGCCGGTGGCCGCCGAGCTGCTGGCCGTCCGGGACCTCGACCTGGTGGACGACGACGCATGGCCGGAGGCGCTCGCCGCGCTCGCCCGCCCGCCGTACCGGGACGCCGTGGTCAACCCGGTGCGCACCCTGCTGCCGGACGGCAGCTACGTCGACCTGCCGCCGTACACCGCCTGGTGGCTGCGCGACCACCCGGTGCTGTCCGGCCGCGAGCCCGCCGGGCTGCGTGCCGCCGGGGCCGACCCGCTGCTGCGCGGCCTGTACGAGGAGGCCCGCACCACCCTGGACGAGCAGTTCCTGCACGCGCTCGGGGTGCGCACCACGCTGGCCGCGCTGCTCGCCGAGGTGCACGGCCCGGACGAGGTGCTGGACCGGCTCACCGACCCGGCCGCCGAGGTTGGACACCGCCAACTGCACGGCATCCACAGCGCGTTGGCCAGGGTCGACCGCGAGCGGATCGAACCCCTGGACGTGGTGCGGGCGTTGCCGCCGCTGGACCCGGCCACCGGGCGCCGCCCGGACCACACCGTGGTCGTCGACGCCACCGAGGCGGTCGTCGCCGACGCCCCCGACCTGGTCCAACTGCTGCACCCTTACCCGCTGTTGCCGGTCGCCCCGGCGCTCGCCGTGGACCTCGCCGAGCGGCTGCACGTGTCGCTGGCCAGCGAGGTGGCCGGCGGGCGGGTGCTCTCCGAGGGCGTGCTGCACCGCGTCCCGGCCGTGGTGCGGGAGCTGCTGCCCGGCTGCCCGGTCGCCTACGAGGAGCACGAGGAGCTGCTGGTGGTCGGCCCGGACGGCGGCGAGGCCGCGGTCGACTGGCGGTGGGACCACGAGGCGGACGCCCCGGAGCCGCCGTACGACCCGGAGCTGGCCGAGGCCGCCGACGAGGACGACGAGTTCGAGGTCCCGCCGGTGCCCGGGCTGCTGCACGCCGCCACCCCGGAGGGCCTGGCGGCGGGCCTGGCCTGGTCGGTCGGGCAGTGGCACCGGCGCTTCGAGGTGCTGGCGGCGCTCAGCGAGCCGGACCGGGCGTACGAGCTGTCCGCGGCCCGGGACTTCGAGGGCTGACCCGGGTCAGCTGCTGCGCGGCTCGAGCCGCGGGTGGACGGTGGTGGTGGCGGTCAGCCGGATCGCGCCGAGCGTCACCACCAGCGCCGCCGACTTCAGTCGGGCAGATGCCGAACGCCTGTCATTCCATCCCGCGGCGCTTCATCCAGGCCCAGCCGGTCTCCAGGACCGCACCGCAGACCAGCGCGATGGCGACGCCCGTCCACGGGTCGCGGCCGCCGACCAGGGAGAGCTCGAAGAAGTTCGACAGCCACGGCACCACCAGCACCAGCGCGAAGGCGAGCCCCATGGTGGCGATCAGCAGCAGGCGCCACCAGTTGTACGGGCGGGCGACGATGGCGAGCACCCAGATGGCGATCAGGAAGAGCGTCAGGGTGGCCACGCTGGTGTCGGCCTCGAGGTCGGTGGCGTGGTTGGCCCGGGCCAGCGAGTAGGCGACGAAGGTGCCGGTGCCGGCGATGGCTCCGCCGGGGACGGCCAGCCGCAGCACGCGTTTCACGAAGCCGGTGCGGGCCCGCTCGTTGTTGGGGGCGAGGGCGAGGAAGAAGGCCGGCACGCCGATGGTGAGGGTGGACAGCACGGTGGAGTGCCGGGGCAGGAACGGGTACGGCGAGTGGGTGAAGATCACCAGCAGCGCCAGCAGGACCGAGTAGACCGTCTTGACCAGGAACAGTCCGGCCACCCGTTCGATGTTGCCGATCACCCGGCGGCCCTCGGCGACCACCGAGGGCAGGGTTGCGAAGGAGTCGTCGAGCAGCACGATCTGGGCGACGGCCTTGGTGGCGTCCGAGCCGGTGCCCATCGCCACGCCGATGTCGGCGTCCTTGAGCGCGAGCACGTCGTTGACGCCGTCGCCGGTCATCGCCACGGTGTGGCCGCGCGACTGGAGCGCCCCGACCAGCAGGCGCTTCTGCCGGGGGGTGACCCGGCCGAAGACGCTGGTCCGGTCGGCCGTCCCGGCGAGCTCGTCCGGGTCCTCGGGCAGGGTGCGGGCGTCCAGCGGCTGGTCCGCGCCGGGCAGCCCGAGGTGCCCGGCGACGGCGCCGACCGAGACGGCCGCGTCGCCTGAGATCACCTTGGCCCGGACGTTCTGCCCCTCGAAGTAGCGCAGGGTGTCGGCGGCGTCCGCGCGCAGCCGCTGCTGGAGCACCACCAGGGCGAGCGGGGTGAGGCCGGCGGCCGGGTCGGGGGAGTCCAGCGGGACGGGCGTACGGCCGAGCAGCAGCACCCGCAGGCCCCGGGCACCCAGCTCGTCCACCTCGGCGAGCGCCGGGTGGCCGACGGGCAGCAGGACGTCCGGGGCGCCGAGCAGCCAGCTGGCCTCGCCGCCCTGGGGTTCCAGCAGCTGCACGCCGCTCCACTTGCGGGCGGAGGAGAAGGGCATCGCCTCGATCACCCGCCAGCCGTTGCCGCCGGGGCCGTCGCCGCGCCCGTACGCGTCGATCACGGCCTGCATGGACGGGTTGGGGCGGGCGTCGGCGCCGGCCATCACGGCGAGCGCGTGCCGGACGGTGTCCTCGTCGACCGGGGCGGGCTCCCCGTCGGAGACCACCCGCAGGTCGATCACGTCCATGCCGCCCTCGGTGAGGGTGCCGGTCTTGTCCAGGCAGACGGTGTCGACCCGGGCCAGGCCCTCGATCGCCGGGAGCTCCTGGACCAGGCACTGCTTGCGGCCCAGCCGGATCACGCCGATGGCGAAGGCGACCGAGGTCAGCAGCACCAGGCCCTCGGGGACCATCGGCACGATGCCGGCCACCATCCGGCGCACGGCCTCGCGCCAGTCGCGGCCCTCGACGGCCAGCTGGCTGATGATCAGGCCGAGCGCGGTGGGGATCAGCAGGTAGGTGATGAAGCGCAGGATGCTGTTGATGCCGCTGCGCAGCTCCGACTTCACCAGGGTGAACTTGCTGGCCTCCTCGGCCAGCTGGGCCGCGTAGGCCTCGCGGCCGACCCTGGTGGCGGTGAAGGCGCCCGCGCCGGCCACCACGAAGCTGCCGGACATCACCTGGTCGCCGGGCTGTTTGAGGACGGGGTCGGGCTCGCCGGTGAGCAGCGACTCGTCGATCTCCAGGCCGTCCGCCTCGGTGACCTCGCCGTCCACGACCACCTTGTCGCCGGTGCCGAGCAGCACGGTGTCGTCGAGGACGATCCCGGAGACGGCGATCTGCTGGACGCTGCCGTCCCGGCGGACCTGCGGGCGGGCCTCGCCGATCAGCGCCAGGCTGTCCAGGGTCTTCTTGGCGCGCAGCTCCTGGAAGATGCCGATCGCCGTGTTGGCCACGATGACCAGGCCGAACAGACCGTCCTGGAGTGGGCCGACGATCAGGATGATCCCGAACATGACGCCGATGATGGCGTTGAACCGGGTGAAGACGTTGGCCCGGACGATCTCCTTGGCGGACCGGCTGGACCGCACCGGGACGTCGTTGACCTGCCCGTTCGCGACGCGTTCGGCCACCTCGGCGGCGGTGAGGCCGCCGCGCCGGCCGGGCAGCAGCCCCAGCGGGTGCGCTCCGTCGGGGCGGTTCGCGCCGCTCGGCTGCTCTTCCGCGGGCTGGGCAGGCTGCGTCATGGCACCGACTCTACGGGTGCCTTTTGTCCGGTGCGTGCTACTGAAGAACCATTCAGTCCGACCGGGTGGCCGGGCCCTTGCCGTCCGTCTCCGCTTCCCGCGCGGCCGCCTCGGCGGCGCGGCTGCGGGCGATCGCGTCCCGCCGGGCGCGGCAGTACCAGAGGCCGATCAGGCCGAGCAGGCCGCCGGAGAGGCAGATCCAGGGCCAGGTGCCGTGGCCGTGGTCGGAGAGGGTGCCCTGGAAGGGGAGCAGGGCGAGGAAGGCGACGAACCACAGCACCGTGCCGCCGCCGACGATGGCGACGTCGTTGGCCTCCAGCGGAGGGGGCGAGGGGTGCAGCGGCGTCTTGGGCATGGGGCCTAGCGTACGGTGCGCGGCGGGGTGCGGGGAGGCGGCGGGGTCCGTCCGGCGCCATCCGGACTCTACGCGCGAAGATAGCGCGTGTGCGACCGGGAAACCATACTGGAAGGTCCACGCCCGGCCACCGTCGCCACGGGCGTTCCCCCTCTCCTCAGCTCCCCCACAGAGGACGCACGCATGCCTGTGGTCCAGCCGACCACCGAGTCGCCCGAACCCGCGGCCTCCGCGCCGACGCCCCCCAACGGTGCCCTGGACCGCTACTTCAGGATCAGTGAGCGCGGCTCCACCCTGCCGCGCGAGATCCGCGGCGGTGTCGCCACCTTCTTCACCATGGCGTACATCCTGGTGCTGAACCCGATCATTCTGGCCAGCGGCACGGACGTCACCGGGGCCCACCTGAACAGCGCCCAGCTGGTCACCGCCACCGCCCTCACGGCGGGGCTCACCACCCTGCTGATGGGCGTGATCGGCAACGTGCCGATCGGCCTGGCGGCCGGTCTCGGCGTCAACACCATCGTGGCGCTCCAGCTCGCGCCCAAGATGACCTGGCCGGACGCCATGGGAATGGTGGTGCTGGCCGGCTTCGCGATCATGCTGCTGGTCGCCACCGGCCTGCGCGAGCGGGTCATGAACGCCGTGCCGATCGGGCTGCGCAAGGCCATCGCGATCGGTATCGGCCTGTTCATCAGCCTGGTCGGCCTGGTCGACTCCGGCTTCGTCAGCCGGGTCCCGGACGCCGCCCACACCACGGTCCCGCTGCAGCTCGGCGGCAACGGGCACCTGCTCGGTTTCCCGGTGCTGGTCTTCGTGTTCGGCCTGGTGCTGACCCTGGTCCTGGTGATCCGCAAGGTGCCCGGCGCGATCCTGATCAGCATCGCGGCCTCCACCGTGCTCGCCCTGGTGGTCGACAAGGTCGCCGACGTACCGGCGCTCAAGTGGGGCCTCACCGTCCCCACCTGGCCGGGCAACCCGGTGGCCGCCCCGGACTTCGGGCTGGTCGGCAAGGTCAGCCTGTTCGGCGGCTTCGAGAAGGTCGGCGTGCTGACCGGCGTGCTGTTCGTCTTCACCGTGCTGATGTCCTGCTTCTTCGACGCGATGGGCACCATCCTCGGCGTCGCCGACGAGGCCCACCTGCTCGACGAGAAGGGCGACCTGCCGGGCATCAACCGGATCCTGATGGTCGACGGCATCGCCACCGCGGCCGGCGGCGCCACCTCGGCCTCCGCCAACACCTGCTTCGTCGAGTCCACCGCCGGCGTCGGCGAGGGCGCCCGCACCGGCTTCGCCTCGATCGTCACCGGCCTGCTCTTCGTGGTGGCGCTCTTCCTCACCCCGCTCGCCACCATGGTCCCGGCCCAGGCCGCCACCCCGGCCCTGGTCACGGTCGGCTTCCTGATCCTGGCCAACTCGATCAAGGAGATCGACTGGGCGGACTACACCATCGCGATCCCGGCCTTCCTGACCATCGTGATGATGCCGTTCACCTACTCGATCACCAACGGCATCGGCTTCGGCTTCATCGCCTTCTGCCTGCTGCGGCTGGCCGCCGGTCGCGGCCGCGGCGTGCCGGCCCCGCTCTACGCGGTGGCGGCGGTGTTCGCCTTCTACTACCTGATGCCGGCCCTCGGCCTGCTCTGAGCCCGACAGTCCCGAAGGGCCCTCCCCGTGCGGGGAGGGCCCTTCGGCGTTCCCGGCGGCCCCTGGTCAGTGGACGCAGAACTCGTTGCCCTCCGGGTCCCGCATGACGGTCCACTCGCCGCCGGGCTCCCTGACGTCGTGCAGGGCGGTGGCGCCGAGGGCTTCGAGGCGGGCGACGGTGGCCGCCCGACCGCCCGGGCCGGCGTGGACGTCCAGGTGGAGGCGGTTCTTGGACCGCTGCTTGTCCTCGGGGACGGCCTGGAAGAGGATGCGGCGGCCCAGGCCGGTGTCCGAGGCCGGGTCGCACTCGTCCCCGGGGTGGCGGACGGCGGCGAGGGTGCGCCAGGCGGGGTGGCCGTCGACCTCGGTGAGGGCGTCGGGGGTGACGGCGTCGGCGCCCAGGAGGCGGGTGATCAGGGTGCTGTGGTCCTCGACGGTGTAGTCGAGGGCGGCGCCCCAGAAGGCGGCCTGGCGGTGCGGGTCGGCGCAGTCGATGACGAGCTTCCAGTGCAGCGGCATGTAACCCTTTGTATCGGTTACGCCTCGATGGGGCAATCGGCTACCGGCGGAAGGTGTCAAAAAGCCGACTGTGTAGGGCAGTTGGCGGGGGGCATACTGCCTGGACGGAGACGGGGAGGGGGCTCGACCGATGGTGCAACAGGATCCGCCCGGGGGAGTCGAGGCGAGGCTGCTGCCGGAGCTGTTCTGGCGGGCGGACAAGGCCTCGCTGGACGGACAGCGCGAGACGCTCCGCTGGCACCGCGGGCTGATCGCCATGCTGGTGGTCGCCGCGCTGATCGGCTCGCTCCCGGGCCCGGACCACAAGGGCGACAGCGATATCAAGCCACTGTTCTCGGTGGCGGCCTTCCTGGTCGCCGGCTACTTCTGGTCCCGGCTGCGCCGCAGCAACCCGCAGGGCCGGTGGTACGAGGCCCGGGCGGCGGCCGAGTCGGTCAAGACGCTGGCCTGGAAGTACAGCGTCCGGGCCCGGCCCTTCGACGGCGAGGCCGAGTCGGCGGACGCCGACCGCGGCTACCTGCTCCAGGTCGAGGACGTGTTGCGGGCCTTCGAGAACCCGGAGATCGTGCCGCCCGGCAGCGTCCCGGAGATCACCGAGGAGATGCGGCGCGCCCGGGCCGACAGCCTGACCGCCCGGCGCACCCTCTACCTGCGCACCCGGGTCGAGGGTCAGCGCACCTGGTACCGCTCCCGGGCCGAGTCCTGCGAGTCCCAGGCGGTCTCCTGGGGGCTGGGCATCGCGACGCTGATCATCATCGGCGCGGCGGCGGCGATCGCCCAGGCCACCGGCGCCCTGGAGGTGCACATCTTCGGCGCCAGCTCGGCCGCGGCCGCCGCGATCATCGCCTGGACGCAGCTCAAGCAGCTGCGCCCGCTGGCCGCCGCCTACCAGCTGGCCGCGCGCGAGCTGGAGAACGTCGGCAACCAGCTCTCCGACCTCGACCTCAAGGCGCCGGACGCCGAGCTGCGCTGGGCCCGGATGGCCGCCGAGGCGGAGGACGCGGTCTCCCGGGAGCACACCACCTGGCGGGCCCGCCGGGCGTTCCCCCGCTAGGCGACAACGGCGACAACCCGGAGGAGGGGCTGGGGAGATACCGCGAAGCAGCGGCCACAGGTGTGCGGGGTACGTGAGAGTAGAGCGTCGAGGCACGGACCGTGACCATTACGTGTCCATGCCCTGGTTTCATCGCCTCCGCGCGACCCGCAGTCCCTGCCCGGAGGCCCCCTGTGCGCATTCTCCTGATCGCCACCGCGTTCAACAGCCTGACCCAGCGCGTCCACACCGAGCTGCGCGAGCGCGGCCACCAGGTCGCCGTCCAACTCGCGCTCGGCGACGATCAGATGAGGGACGCCGTGGCCCGCGTCGACCCGGAGCTGATCATCTGCCCGATGCTCACCAGGGCCGTCCCGGCGGACATCTGGTCCACCCGGACGGTCCTGATCGTGCACCCGGGCCCCAAGGGCGACCGGGGCCCCTCCTCGCTCGACTGGGCGATCACCGAGGACGCCCGGCGCTGGGGCGTCACCGTGCTGCAGGCCGTCGAGGAGATGGACGCCGGCGACATCTGGGCGTCCGTCGAGTTCGCCGTCCCGGACTGCGGCAAGAGCGAGCTGTACCGGGGCGAGGTCGCGGACGCCGCCGTCGAGGCCGTCCTGCTGGCCGTCCAGCGGTACGAGGGCGGGCTGTTCACCCCCGAACCGCTCGACTACAGCCGCCCCGACGTGCGCGGCGAGCTGCGGCCCTTCCTCAAGCAGGAGGTGCGCCGGATCGACTGGCAGCGGGACGACACCGCCATCGTGCTGCGCAAGCTGCGCGCCGCCGACTCCCAGCCCGGCGTGCTGGACGAGCTGTACGGACGCGAGTTCTTCCTGCACGGCGGCCACCCCGAGGACGAGCTGCGCGGCCCGGTGCCCGGCGCCGTCCTGGCCACCCGGGACGGCGCGATCTGCCGGGCCACCGTGGACGGCGCGGTCTGGATCCCGCAGCTGCGCCCGCGCCGCACCCCGGGCGGCCCGGTCACCTTCAAGCTGCCGGCCGCGACGGTGCTGGCCGACGAGCTGCACCGGGTCCGCGAGGTGCCGGTGACCCCGGCGCAGGCCGCCCGCCGCAACACCTGGTCGGAAGTGCGCTACCGCGAGGAGGGCGACGTCGGCTTCCTCGAGTTCGCCTACGCCGGCGGGGCGATGAGCACCGAGCAGTGCCGCCGGCTGCTGGCCGCCTACCGTACGGCCGCCGACCGGCCCACCTCGGTGCTGGTGCTCGGCGCGCCCCGGGACTTCTACTCCAACGGGATCCACCTCAACGTCATCGAGGGCGCGGCCTTCCCGGCGCTGGAGTCCTGGGAGAACATCAACGCGATGGACGACCTGGTCGAGGCGATCCTGACCACCGGCGACAAGCTGACCGTCGCCGCGCTGGCCGGGAACGCGGCGGCCGGCGGGCTGATGCTGGCGCTCGCCGCCGACGAGGTGTGGTGCCGGGACTCGGCGGTGCTCAACCCGCACTACCGGCTGATGGGCCTGTACGGCTCCGAGTACTGGACGTACACCCTGCCGGCCCGGGTCGGCGCCGAGCAGGCCGAGCGGCTGACCACCGAGGCGCTGCCGGTCGGGGCGGAGCACGCCCGCCGGATCGGCCTGGTGGACCGTACGGCCGGCGGGGACGCGGCCGACTTCCGCCGCTGGGTGGCCCGGGAGGCCGCCCGGCTCGCCGACTCGCCGGAGCTCACCGGGCGGCTGGTGGACAAGAAGCGCCGCCGCGCCGAGGACGAGGAGGCGAAGCCGCTGGCCGAGTACCGGGCGGAGGAACTGCGCCGGATGCACGCCAACTTCTACCGGACGGGCGAGCCGTACCACGCGCTGCGGCGGGACTTCGTGCGCAAGGTCTGCCCGGTGGCCACGCCGGAGCACCTGACCGGGTTGCTCGGGAAGCCGGAGTAGCCCCCGGGGCCCGTCCCGGAAGTCCCGCCCGCGGGGCGTTCCAGGACGGGCCCTCGGAGCCCTCGGAGTGTCCGGACGCGAGGACGCCCGGCCGGGGTGGGGGCCCGGCCGGGCGTCCTCGCGTCCGGAGTTCAGCGCCGGGCGCGCGTCTCGCTCATCAACCGCCGCTGCTGCGGGGGGACCCGAGGGGGTCGCGGCGGCAGCGGCGCGGCGGGGCCGGCCAGCAGCGGCTTCGTGGAGGCCTTGCTCGGCGAGACGGCGAAGGCCAGTGAGCCGAAGAAGACGTAGCAGCCGAGCCCGACCCCGAGCGGGAAGATGAACTGCAGGGCCATCACGCCGCCCTGGGTGGAGTGCGAGGAGTCCAGGCGGACGGAGAGCGCTGCCATCCCGGTGTAGTGCATGGCGCAGACGGCCACGCCCATCACCGGCGCCGCCGCCAGTACGGCGAGGGTGCCCCGGATGTTCAGCGCGGCCCAGAGCGCGGCCGTCGCCGCGAACACCGCGATGGCGACCGACAGCCCCACCGTGACGTGGTCGTAGCCGAGGTGGCCGGGCAGGACCATCGCGGCCATGCCCAGGTAGTGCATCGCCGCGACCCCGAGCCCGGTGGTCAGCCCGCCGACCAGCAGGGCCAGCAGCGGGTGGCTGCGCCAGTACCCGACGGTGAACAGCCCGATGCCCACCACGGCGACGGCGACCAGCAGGCTGAGCACGGTCAGCCCCGGCTGGTAGCTGATCTCGACGCCGCTGACCGAGAAGCCGAGCATCGCGATGAAGTGCATGGACCAGATGCCCGCCCCGAGCGAGGTCGAGGCGAAGAGCAGCCAGGCGATCCGGCTGCGGCCCTGTGAGACGAGTGCCCAGCGGGCGCTGCGCAGGGCGACGAAGGCACCGAGACAGGCGACGAAGTACGAAACCGCCGGTGTCACCCAGCCGTGGTCGGCATGATGGATCTCGCCCAATTGAGCTCCCTGGAATGGGGTTGCGGACGCCAGGGCTCGGACGGAAGCGGTGGGCCGGGTGGGCCGGGGAGGGCGTTCGGGAAGCGGCACGGGACGGGTTCCGTCGCGAGGGGGCCCGGCGTGTGGTGCACCTGACAGCGGGGACAGTAGCCACTACCCGCCAGTCGCACAAGGTTCGCGGTTTTCGTGAAATCCCAGGTCAGGCTGGATCTTTACGCCGTCTGCATGATCTTGGCACCAAGCCCTGACACTGCCTGCGCACCGCCCCCGGGCCTCTTTGGCGGTTACTCCAGCGGGGCGAGGCCGAACGGGTGGCCGGCCGGGTCGATCAGCACCTTGAGGGTGCGGCCGTGCTGATAGTCGGGCTCGGTGGCGCCGAGTGCGAGGGCCTTCGCGGTGGACTCCTCCAGGTCGTCGACGTAGAAGTCGAGGTGGAAGTGCTTGCTGCCGTCCGGCTCGGTCCACGGCTCCGGCCGGTAGCCGGTCACCCGTCCGAAGCCCAGCGGGCTGCCGCCCTCCGGGTTGTCCAGGATCGCGAAGTGCTCGTCGACGTGCCGCGTCTCCCAGCCCAGCAGCTCGCCGTAGAACGAGGCCAGCGCGACCGGGTCGGCGCAGTCGATGGTGACCATGGCGAGCCGGGCGAAGCCGGTGTCGCCCTGCGGGGACTGCGGCGGTTGTTCGGCGACGACGTCGGACATGGCTGGTCGGCCCTTCCGGGAGTTGGGAGCGGTGGCCCCATGACCAATATGGCACCGGGCCGATCTTCCGGCACGGCGGGAACCCGTTTTTCCTTAGAGAGAGTAATGACGTAAGCTAAAGAGATGCCCGAGATGTCCGAGCAGGACCTCGCAGCGATCTCACAGCTGCGGTCGTCCACGATGCGCCTCTCCCGACGACTCAAACACCAGCGGGTGGAGGAGTCGCTCAGTCCTACCGAGATGGGAGTGCTGGGCACCCTCGCCCGGTGCGGGAAGGCGACGCCGGGTGAGCTCGCCCGGAAGGAGCACGTGCAGCCTCCTTCGATGACCAGGATCGTCGCGATGCTGGAGGAGAAGGGGCTGGTGCGGCGCGAGCCGCACCCCGAGGACCGCCGCCAGGTCGTCGTCAGCAGCACCGAGCAGGCCGAGACGATCCTCACGGAGAGTCGTCGGCGCAGGAACGTCTGGCTCGCCGAGCTCGCCCAGGGGCTCGACGATGAGGAGTGGGCCGTCCTCCGGGAAGCCGCTCCTGTGCTCTACAAGCTCGCACACCTCTAGGCACACCGAGCCCGGCCCAGCCGCCGGGAGACGAAGGAGCCCGCATCACCGCAGGACAGACCACCATGACCAGGAGCGCGACGGCCCCCGCCGGGGCCGTCGCGCCGCGAGGGGAGACCACCGTGACACCGCCGGCCGCAGCCAGCGCCGCCGCCATCCGTACCGACGACCCGACCACCGACCCCGCCGCGGACAGCACCGCGGCCGCCGACGCCCAGGCCTCCGCCCCCAGCGGTCTGCCCGGCAGCGGCGACGACGACCCCGACGAACGCACCGCGGCGGACTCCGCCGCTCAGCGCCGAACCCGTTCGGCCGCATCTCCCACGGGAGCCGAGTTCACCCGGCCGCGGGGGATGTTCTCCTCCCTGCGCGTTCGCAACTACCGCTACTACTTCGCCGGCCAGGTGGTGTCCAACACCGGCACCTGGATGCAGCGGATCGCCCAGGACTGGCTGGTCCTGAGCCTCACCGGCAGCCCGCTCGCGGTCGGCATCACCACCGCCATGCAGTTCCTGCCGATGCTGCTGCTCGGCCTGTTCGGCGGCGTGCTCGCCGACCGGATGCCCAAGCGCCGGCTGCTGATCCACACCCAGGGCACCATGGGCCTGCTCGCCGCGGGCCTGGCCGTACTGACCATCGGCGACGTCGTGACGCCGTACTACGTGTACGCCTTCGCGCTGCTGCTCGGCCTGGTCACCGTGGTCGACAACCCGACCCGGCAGGCCTTCGTCTCCGAGATGGTCGGGCCCAAGGACCTCGCCAACGCCGTCAGCCTGAACGCCGCCAACTTCCAGACCGCCCGCCTGGTCGGCCCCGCCGCCGCGGGCCTGCTGATCGCCGCGGTCGGCAGCGGCTGGGCGTTCGCCGTCAACGCGCTGTCCTTCGCCGCCGTGATCGGCGGGCTGCTCGCGATGCGGGAGAGCGAACTGCGCCCGACCGAGCCGATCGCCCGTGAGAAGGGCCAGCTGCGCGAGGGCCTGCGGTACGTGAAGGAGCGGCCCGAGCTGCTCTGGCCGATGGTCCTCGCCGGGTTCATCGGCACGTTCGGGTTCAACTTCCCGACGCTGCTGTCCGGGTTCGCGCACGACACCTTCAAGGTGGGCGCCGGCCAGTACGGCATACTCAACACCGCGATGGCGGTCGGCTCGCTGGCCGGCGCGCTGCTCGCCGCCCGCCGCGGCGCGCCCCGGCTGCGCCGGCTGGTCGGCGCGGCGCTGGCCTTCGGCACCCTCGAGGTGGTCGCGGCCTTCGCGCCCGACTACTGGACCTTCGCGCTGCTGCTGACGCTGATCGGGGTGTTCGGGCTGAGCTTCAACACCTCGGTCAACTCCACCCTGCAGCTGGCCACCGACCCCGAGATGCGCGGTCGGGTGATGGGCCTGCTGGTGCTGGTCTTCACCGGCGGCACGCCGATCGGCGCCCCGGTGGTGGGCTGGGTCACCGCCTCGTACGGGCCCCGGCTCGGCCTGCTGGCCTGCGGCGTGGTGTCCGCGCTCGCGGCCGCCGCGGTCGGCCTGGTGCTGGCCCGCAGCGCGGACCTGCGGGTGCGGTTCGACCTGCACCCCGGTCGCGGCGGGCGGGTGGTGGCCTTCGTGCCGCGCGCCGCCTCGGCGGGCAAGGGCGAGCTGGTCCCCGCCTGCTGACGATGCGTCGGGGAGCCCCGGAAGTGAACGTCCGGGGTTCCCTGACGGCGCGTCGAGTGCCGTGTCAGAGGCGGATTTCGAGCACCTGGCCGGGCCAGGTGCCGGTGGGCTGCTCGACCTCGAAGCCCACGGTCTCGGTGAAGCCGAGCGCCCTGTACTGGCCGACCAGCTTCCGGTCGGCGCCGGCGTAGCAGTCCACCCGCAGCAGGCCGATGCCGCGCCGGCGGGCCTCCTCGACCGCGTCGGCGATCAGCGCGGCGCCGATGCCGGAGCCCTTTCGGCTGCGGTCGGTGACCAGGTGACGGACGTAGAGCTCGCGCTCGTCCACGAGGGGGATGTACTTCCCGGGCTCCTCGGCCAGCACGCAGCAGCCGACCGTACGGCCCTCGTCGTCCACCGCGAGGCGGATCAGGAACGGCTCGGCCGCGTACTGCTCGATGTGCTCCACCCGGGCCGGATTGGTGGAGAACGGCTGGTCGCCCCACTGGCCGGTGCGCCCCTGGGCGGCCAGCCAGGCGATGGCGCCGTCGAGCATGGACAGGATGTCGGGGATGTCCGCGAGGCCCCCGGTGCGGATCTTCATGGACAACGGTTCTACCTGAAACGGCCGATCGGGGGAAGATTGGTCCATGAGGCTGTTCGTGGCGGTACTGCCGCCGGTCGCGGCGTTGCAGGGGCTCTCGGACGCGGTCGCGCCGGTGCGCGGGCTGCCCGGGGCGGACCGGCTGCGCTGGACCACGGTCGAGGACTGGCACCTCACGCTGGCCTTCCTCGGGGAGGTCGCCGAGGACCGGCTGACGGAGCTGACGACGGGCCTGGCCGCAGTCGCCGAGGCGACCCCGGCGCACCGCCTGCGACTCGCGGGGGCCGGGCGCTTCGGCGACCGGGTGCTCTGGGCCGGGGTCGGAGGGCAGACCTGGGCGCTGCGACGGCTCGCCGAGGCCGTGTACGGGGCCACTGAGGACATCACCGCCGAGGTGGACGCGTTCGGCTTCCACCCGCACCTGACGCTGGCCCGGGCCGGGTCCTCGCGCGGGCGGCGGCGGGCCGAGCGGCGGGCGTCGGCGGCCGAGGTGGAGGCGCTGGTGGCCGCGCTGGCCGGGTACCGGGGGCCGGACTGGGAGGCCGCCGAACTGCACCTGATGCGGAGCGATCAGGGCGGTGGCGGCGGCCCGCACTACGAGTCGGTGCGCGCCTGGTCGCTGGCGCGCTGGGCGGCGTACCCGTAACGGGTTGCCGGACCGGTGCCGGCGGGCTCCAGTCCTGCGGCGACCGCCGAGGTGTCCGACATCGCCGGCGTCGTGGCCTTCCCGTCCTCACCGGACTCCCGCCGGATCACCGGCCGGCACCTCGGCGCCACCGGCGGGGCGGCCCTCGGTGTCAACCTGCTGTGAGCCGCAGGTACGCTCGATGACCGTGGATCCCAAGACTCGTATGCGCATCGTCTCCGGCACCCTGGTGCTGCTGCTGGCCGTCGTGCTGATCGGCGCCCTGGTCGGCAAGTAGGCCGACCGGGGCGGGACGGCGAGGCCGGACGGCGGCGCGGCAGCCGGGAACGGCGAGAGGGCCACCGCCCGCAGGCGGTGGCCCTCAGCCGTTCCCTGAGGGAGCCGTCAGAGCTGCTCGACCACGTGGTCGATGCAGTGGGTGAGCGCCTCGACGTCCGCCGGGTCGATCGCCGGGAACATCGCGATGCGCAGCTGGTTGCGGCCCAGCTTGCGGTACGGCTCGGTGTCCACGATGCCGTTGGCACGCAGTGCCTTGGCGACCGCGGCGGCGTCCACCGACTCGTCGAAGTCGATGGTGCCGACCACCTGGGAGCGCTCGGCCGGGTTCGCCACGAACGGGTTGGCGAAGGAGGACTTCTCGGCCCAGCCGTACAGCCGGGACGAGGAATCAGCCGTACGGGCGACGGCCCAGTCCAGCCCGCCGTTGCCGTTCAGCCACTCCAGCTGGTCGGCCAGCAGGAACAGGGTGGCGATCGACGGGGTGTTGTACGTCTGGTCCTTCGACGAGTTGTCGATGGCCGTCGGCAGCGAGAAGAACGGCGGGACGTACCGGCCGGAGCCGGCGATCTCCGCGGCGCGCTCCAGGGCGGCCGGGGAGAAGGTGGCCAGCCACAGGCCGCCCTCGGAGGCGAAGGACTTCTGCGGGGCGAAGTAGTAGACGTCGGTCTCGGTGATGTCGACCGGCAGGCCGCCGGCGCCCGAGGTGGCGTCCACCAGCACCAGCGAGCCCTCGTCGGCGCCGACCGGGCGCTTGATCGGCATCGCGACACCGGTGGAGGTCTCGTTGTGGGTGAGGCCGTAGACGTCCACGCCCGCCTCGGCGACCGGCAGCGGGTGGGTGCCCGGGGCGGTCTTGATCACGGTCGGCTCGGCCAGCCACGGGGCGGCCTTGACCGAGGAGGCGAACTTCGAGGAGAACTCGCCGAAGTCCAGGTGCTGGGACTTCTCCCGCACCAGGCCGAAGGCGGCGATGTCCCAGAAGGCGGTGGAGCCGCCGTTGCCGAGGACGACTTCGTAGCCCTCCGGCAGCGAGAAGAGGCTGCTCACGCCCTCGCGCACGCGCTTGACCAGGTTCTTGACCGGGGTCTGGCGGTGCGAGGTGCCGAGCAGCGAGGTCTGGGTGGCGGCGAGGGCACTCAGGGCCTCGGGGCGCACCTTGGACGGTCCGCAGCCGAAACGGCCGTCTGCGGGCTTGATGTCAGCGGGGATCTGGATCTGAGCCACGCCCGCAGCCTACCGGCCGGGGGCCCCGCGGGGTACGGTCGTCCGCTCGCTGAGACTGTGATCTCGGCAGCCCGCAGGTGTGCGAACAGCGGGCCCGGCCGGAGCCGGACCCGCTGGTCAGGGGCGTTTTCGCGATCGGACGCCCGGTGCGTTCAGGGCTTTCAGTGGGCGATGGCGTCCCAGCCCTCGATCTCCTCGGGACGGCGCGGACCGGGGCCGATGTAGCGCGCGGAGGGGCGCACGAGGCGACCGGTGCGCTTCTGCTCCAGGATGTGCGCCGACCAGCCCGCGGTGCGCGCACAGGTGAACATCGAGGTGAACATGTGCGCCGGGACCTCGGCGAAGTCCAGCATGATCGCGGCCCAGAACTCGACGTTGGTGGCGAGCACCCGGTCGGGGCGGCGGGCGTGCAGCTCCTCCAGCGCGGCCTTCTCCAGCGCCTCGGCGACCTCGAAGCGCGGCGCGCCGAGCTCCTTGGCGGTGCGGCGCAGCACGCGGGCGCGCGGGTCCTCGGCGCGGTAGACGCGGTGGCCGAAGCCCATCAGGCGCTCGCCCTTGTCCAGTGCGTTCTTGACCCACTTGACGGCGTCGCCGGTGCGCTCGATCTCCTCGATCATGCCGAGCACGCGGGAGGGGGCGCCGCCGTGCAGCGGGCCGGACATCGCGCCGACCGCGCCGGAGAGCGCGGCCGCGACGTCGGCGCCGGTGGAGGCGATGACCCGGGCGGTGAAGGTGGAGGCGTTCATGCCGTGCTCGGCGGCCGAGGTCCAGTAGGCGTCGACGGCCTTGACGTGCTTCGGGTCCGGCTCGCCCCGCCAGCGGATCATGAAGCGCTCGACGACCGTCTCGGCCTTGTCGATCTCGCTCTGCGGGACCATCGGCAGGCCCTGGCCGCGGGCGGACTGGGCGACGTACGACAGCGCCATCACGGCGGCGCGGGCGAGGTCGTCGCGGGCCTGCTCGGCGGAGATGTCGAGCAGCGGCTTGAGGCCCCAGACCGGGGCGAGCATGGCGAGCGCGGACTGCACGTCGACCCGGATGTCGCCGGAGTGGACCGGGATCGGGAAGGGCTCGGCGGCCGGCAGGCCGGGGTTGAACTTGCCGTCCACGAGCAGGCCCCAGACGTGGCCGAAGGAGACGTGGCCGACCAGGTCGTCGATGTCGACACCGCGGTACCGCAGGGCGCCGCCTTCACGGTCGGGTTCGGCGATCTCGCTCTCGAACGCGACGACTCCCTCAAGCCCGGGTACGAAATCGGACATACGACGGCTCCTTCAGTTCTGCGATCGGCGCTCCGCCGTGGTGGGGCGGTTCGCCAGTGACCGAATCGTGGTTGGCACTCGGTGCCAGAGTGACAGGCACGGGGTGCATTGCGCCATACACCACCGCGGTGATGTTTCCCGTGGGACCCGCTCGACCTTCCGCCGGGGGTCGGTCGTGCCCGGGGGTTCCCGGAACCAAAACGCCCGGTTCCGGACAATTCCCCGTACGGCGGGCGGCCGAGCGGTGGCGAGTCACGATAACTCCGGCCGGGGTTTGTCCGGAGGTAGCGGTGCCGGTTGCTTGTCGTACGGGATGATGTTGGCGTGCAGACCCCGGAACGCGCCCAGCCGACGCCCCTGAGCCCCGCCACCCGGACCCTGGCCGACGCGGCCAGCCCCGGTCCGGACCTCGCCGCGATGCGCAAGCACTACACCCACGAGGGCCTGGCCGAGGAGCAGCTCGCACCCGAGCCGGTCGCCCAGTTCGCCCGCTGGTTCCTGGAGGCGGACGGCGCCGGGGTGGTGGAGCCCAACGCCATGGTGCTCTCCACCGCCGACGCCCAGGGCCGGCCCAGCTCGCGCACCGTGCTGCTCAAGGGCTACGACGTGCGCGGCTTCGTGTTCTTCACCAACTACGGCTCCCGCAAGGGCTCCGAGCTCGCCGTCAACCCGCACGCCGGACTCCTCTTTCCCTGGATCGCGTTGGCCCGCCAGGTGATCGTCCAGGGCAGGGTCGAGAAGGTCGGCCGCGACGAGACCGCCGCCTACTTCCGCACCCGCCCGCACGGCTCCCAGCTCGGCGCCTGGGCCAGCGAGCAGTCCAGCCCGGTCAGCGGCCGCGACGTCCTCGAACAGCGCTACGCAGACCTGGAGCGCCGCTACCCCGAGGGCGAGGGGGTCCCCGTGCCGCCGTTCTGGGGCGGCTACCGGGTCGTCCCGGAGAGCGTCGAGTTCTGGCAGGGCCGGGAGAACCGCCTGCACGACCGCCTGCGCTACCTCGCCGACCCGGCCTCCCCGACGGGCTGGCGGGTGGAACGGCTCTGCCCGTGACCGGCGGGGCGGCCGGCCGTACCGCATCCGGGCGCGGCGCGTGCACGGATCTGACGCACCGTCACCGTTTTGTGTAGAATGTGCGCGTCGCGGACCGGGGTCGATTCCTTTTCGGCCACCGTCCCGCTGTGCCGGCGTGGTCGAGCGAGGGACTAAGGGACTGATGAGCGTCACCGGTGCGGAAACCGCCGCGGGACTCGGCTCCGACCTGGTCGACGTCGCCGCCCTGCCGCTCGACGAGCTCGACGCCCTTCCCGACACCGTCCTCGGCGACCTGCTCCGCCGGGTCGTCGCGGACGCCCTGACCCCCGGCGCGGAGCCGCTGGCCGCCTTCCAGTCGGCGCTCGAACTCCGATGACCGGCCGCTGACCGCCGGTTAAACCCCCGGGGCTCGAAAAATCACCAACTCCCGCTCCTTCCGGTGCAGTTCACGACATGCTGGGTAAGAAACCAGCGCCGTCACGGCACCGTCGGGGTCGGGGGGAAACAGGTGAGTGAGCGGGAACAGCAGCGGCCGTACTTCTTCTTCAGCTACGCGCGTCGGGACTTCGAGGCGGGGGACGCCTTCGTCGACCAGTTCTTCAACGACCTGAGGGACGAACTCGGGCGCATCCTCGGACCGGCCGTCCAGGCCGACGAACTCGCCTTCCGTGACACCGAGCGGCTGCGCCTGGGCGACGAGTGGGCCGAGAAGCTGGCGCTGATGCTCGGCCGCAGTCGGACCATGGTCGCGCTCTACTCCCCGGCCTACTTCTCCAGCCTGTACTGCGGCAAGGAGTGGACGGCCTTCCGCGGCAGGGTCCGGCGCCACCACGAGGAGACCGCGGAGCTGGTCTCGGCACTGATCCCGGTGCTCTGGGAGCCGGTCGCGCCGGGCGAACTGGTCACCGAGGTCACCAAGATCCAATGGGCCCAGCCGGACATGGGGGACGCCTACGCCCGGCACGGCCTGCGCGCCCTGCTGCGCACCGCCCAGCAGGACGCCTACCGGCAGGTCGTCCGGGTGGTCGCCGGACGGATCCGGGACGCGGCCGTGCGCCGGCTCGCCGAACTGCCCGAGTTCGACCTCGACGCCGTCCGCGGCTACTTCCCCGGACCGGCCGCGCCGGCGCCCGCCACCGAGCCCGGCATGGTGCGGCTGTTCATCGCGGCCGGCCGGGCCTCGGAGGCCGCCGCCGAGGGCGGCTCGTACGCGGGCGGCTGGTACGGGGCCAAGCCCTGGCACTGGGCGCCGTTCTACCCTCCCGCCCAGCCGTCGCTCGCCTCCCGCGCCCAGCAGGTGATCACCAACGCCGGCCACACCACCACGCTGGAGGAGATCGGCGCCGGGCTCGGCGAGAAGCTCGACCAGGCCCGCGAGGACAGCCAGGTCAGCGTGCTGCTGGTGGACCCGTGGGCGGCCGGGAGCGAGCGCTACCGGGCCGCCCTGCGCGAGTACGACGACCAGAACCACCCGGTCACCGGCGTGGTGGTGCCGATCGGCGGCAACGACCCGGACGGGGAGCGCGAAGCGCCGTGGGCGGGCGTGCGCGGAGTGTTCCGCCGCAACTGGTTGCGCCGGCGTGACCCGGAGCAGTTGTTCCGGGTGAAAGTGAGCCGGGAGAGCTTCGACACCGACCTCGCCATCATGGTGACGGTCGCTCAGAACAAGCTCATGGACGACAACTTGGATTGGGGGGACGATGGCGGCGACGCCTTCGGCTTCGGTCCGGGCGGCGGCCCCGACATGCCCGGGCTGACCATCCCGGCCGGCCCGCCCGATCCCTCCGGTCCGCCGCACAGCCCGTCCGCGGGCCGTGGGCCGGCCCCGACACCGAACGACATGCCGGGCCAGCGCCCGGGCAGCCACGACGGCTCTGTCCCGCTGAGGGGAGACGGACGATGAACACTGAGCCCGGCGCGGAGGCGGGACGCGGCGGACCGGGTTCGGTCGTCACGTTCTACTCGTTCAAGGGCGGCACCGGCCGCACCATGGCGCTCGCCAACGTCGGCTGGATCCTCGCCAGCCGGGGCCTGCGGGTCCTGGTGGTCGACTGGGACCTGGAGGCGCCCGGCCTCCACCGCTACTACCACCCGCTCCTGGTCGACCCCGAACTCCACTCCACCGACGGGCTGATCGACCTGCTGCGCTCCTACGTCAGGCAGGCGCTGCCCTCCGCCACCGGGCCGACCGGCCGACCCCCGGCCGCCTGGCTGGACGAACCCGGGCGGCTCGACGGATACATCTGCGGCCTCGCCCTCGACCTGCCCGCCGGCGCCCGGCTCGACTTCCTTCCCGCCGGACGGCAGAACGCCGCCTACGCGGCCGCCGTCACCAGCTTCAACTGGCGCAGCTTCTACCACGGCCGGGACATCCGCGGCGGCGAGTTCCTGCGCGAGCTGCGCGAACGCTGGGCCCGCGCCTACGACTACGTGCTCATCGACAGCCGCACCGGCGTCAGCGACACCTCCGGCATCTGCACCGTGCTGATGCCCGACACCGTGGTCGACTGCTTCACCTTCAGCGCCCAGAACATCCGCGGCGGCGTCGACGCCGCCCGGGCCATCGCCGAGGCCGAGGAGCGGGCCATCCGCGTCCTGCCGGTGCCGATGCGGGTCGAGGACGCGGAACAGGAACGCCTCGAAGCCGGCCGGGACTTCGCCCGGGAGGCCTTCGCCCCCTACCTCGGCCGCTGGCTGCCCGGTGACCGCCGGGCCGCCTACTGGGCCGACGTCGAAGTGCCGTACAAGCCGTTCTACGCCTACGAGGAGGTGCCGGCCACCGTCGCCGACCGGCCGCAGGAGGCGCGCAGCCTGCTCAACGCCTTCGAGCGGCTGGCCGAGTGGATCACCGACGGCCGGGTCCGCTCGCTGCGCCCGCTCAGCTCCGAGGCCCGCCGCCGACTGTACGGCGCCTACCTGCGCTCCGCCCGGGCGGTGCCCCGCCAGGTCTTCGTCAGCTACGCGCCCGAGGACCGGATGTGGGCCGAGTGGGCGGCCGCCACCCTCACCCGCTTCGGCTACCAGACCTCCCTGCACAACGCCGCCGATCCGCACGCCGGCCAGCGCCCGCCCGAGGTCGCCGGGCCGCTCGACGGCCAGGGCCGGCTGCTCGCGCTGCTCTCGCCCGAGTACACCGCGCTGCCCCGCGCCGCCGAGGTCTGGCAGCTCCTCCAGGGGCGCGAACTCCCCTCCGGAGCGTCGGCGTTGGTCGCCCTGCGGCTGCAGGACTCGGACGAGCCGGTGCCCCGCCCGTTCGTCGGCCAGGCGGTGCCCGACCTGATCCGCTCCTCCGCGACCGGCGCCGAGGCCCAGCTGTACGGCGAACTCGGCCCGCCGCCCGGCAGCAACCGCCAGTTCGACTCCGACAGCGGCGAGTTCCTGGCCCCGGCGCGGTTCCCCGGCACCGCCCCGCAGGTCCAGGAGGCGCCCTCGCGCAACGCCGCCTTCATCGGTCGCGGCAAGCTGCTCGAACTGCTCCGCAACCGCTTCACCGGCGGACCCGCCGCCGTCCTCAGCCAGGTCCTCTACGGCTTCGGCGGCGCCGGGAAGTCCCAGATCGCCGCCGAGTACGCGCACCGCTTCAAGTCCGCCTACGACGTCATCTGGTGGGTGCCCGCCGAGGAGCCCGCCAACATCCCGCAGAAGCTCGCCGAACTCGCCCCCCGGCTCGGCGTGCCCACCAGCGACGACGTCGCCCACACCGCCGCCGCCGTCCTCGACGCGCTGCGCCGCGGCCACCCGTACCGCCGCTGGCTGCTGGTCTTCGACAACGCCGGCACCCCCGAGGAGCTCGCCCCCTGGCAGCCCGGCGGCTCCTCCGGCGGGCACGTGCTGATCACCTCGCGCAACCAGGGCTGGGCCCGGCACGCCGGCCTGGTCGAGGTCGACGTCTTCCTTCGCGAGGAGAGCATCCGGCTGCTGCGCCGCTTCAACGGCGGCCTCTCCCCGGAGGACGCCGACCAGGTCGCCCACCGCCTCGGCGACCTCCCGCTCGCCGTCGGCCAGGCCGCCGTCTGGCTGCAGGAGACGTCGATGCCGATCGCCACCTACCTCGAACTGCTCGACGGCGAACTCACCGAGATGCTGGAGCGCACCCGGCTGCGCCCCGCCGAGTACCCCCACTCCGCCGCCGCCACCTGGCGCATCTCGGTCGAGGAACTGCGCCGGATGAACGCCCCCGCCGCCCAGATCCTGGAGATCTGCGCCTTCTTCGGCCCGGACGCCATCCCGATGCGGCTGCTCTACAGCCGGGCCGTCACCCGCGCCCTGCGGCTGCCCCCGCGCGCACCCCGCGACAAGCTCGCCATCGGCGAGTTCCTGCGCGCCATCAACCGGTTCGGGCTCGCCCGCACCGACCAGGGCAGCGAGACCATCACCGTGCACCGGCTGGTCCAGGCGGTGCTCCGGGACCAGGTCGAGGAGGGCCGGCGGGCCGAGCTGAGCGGCGTCGTGCACGCGGCCCTGGCCACCGCCAACCCCGGCGACCCGGACATCCCCGCCAACTGGGCCGAGTACGCCGAACTCCTGCCCCACCTCTGGCCGTCCGGCGCGCTCGACAGCTCGGATGAGGACGTCCGGCAGTGGATCATCGACTCGGTCCGCTACCAGTGGAAGCGCAGCCTCCACGAGTCCGGCCGGGAACTCGCCGAACGGACCCTGGAGCACTGGCGCGAGGACGGCTACGGCGGCCCCGGATTCGACGCCGACAACGACGCCCAGACGCTGATGCTGCGCACCCAGCTGAGCAACATCCGCCGCTCCCAGGGCGCCCTCCAGGAGGCGTACGAGATGGACCGGGACATCCTGGAGCGGTTCACCGCGACCCTGGGCCCGGAGCACTCGCACACCCTCGCCGTCGCCAACAGCCTCGGCGCCGACCTGCGCTTCCTCGGCCGCTACGACGAGGCCCGGGCGCTCGACCGCAGGACCCTCGACGCGGCCCGGCGCACCCTCGGCCCGGACCACCCGCGCACCCTGATGATCACCAACAACCTCGCCGTCTCCGACTACCTGGCCGGCGACCGCCGCGCCGCCCTGGAGCGGCACCGCAGCAACTACCTCCAGCAGCGCGACGCCCTCGGCGCGCACAGCCTGTACGCGCTGTCCTCCGCCTCCAACTACGCCCGCGACCTGCGCGAGACCGGGCGGCTGCGGGAGGCGCTGGACCTGCTGGAGGAGACCGTGCGGATCTACCAGCAGACCATCGGCGACAACCACACCGACACCCTGCGCGCCCGCAAGAACCTCGCCGTGGCGCTGCGCCGGGCCGGCCGCTACCACGAGGCCCTGGAGATCGACGAGGACATCTACCAGCGCTACCTGGACATCAACGGCCCCGAGCACCCGGACACCCTGGCCGCCGCCACCAACCTGGCCAGCGACCTCAACGCGCTCGGCGACACCGACCGGGCCATCCCGCTGGCCGAACGGGCCCTCGCCCGCTACCGCGACTACCTCGGAGAGGACCACCCGGTCACGCTGGCCGGCGCCAACAACCTCTCGGTCTACCTGCGGCTGGCCGGGCGGCTCGCGGAGGCCCGGGAACTGTCCGGGCGCACGCTCGCGCAGTTCCGGACCGTCCTCGGCGCGCACCACCTCTACATCCCGATCGCGATGATGAACCACGCCAACGACCTGGCGGTGGGCGGCGAGATCCCGGCCGCGCTCGCCCTGGAGACGGAGGCGGCGCCGCTGATGACCGAGGCGCTCGGTCCGGACCACTACGACTCCATCGGCATCAACTCCAACCTGTCGCTGAGCCTGGCGGCGGTCGGCGAGGGCGAGCGGGCCGCCGACCTGCGGGCGGACTGCATCCGGCGGGCCCGGGTGACGCTGGGGGAGGAGCACCCGACCACGGTCGCCGTGAAGGCGGGGACGCGGCTGGACTCGGACGTGGAGCCCCCGCACGTGTGACGGGCGGTCAGCGAACCCGCCGGGCGGTGCTAGGTTCACGCGCATGGTGCCGTTCCGGCAGTTCCTGCTGAAGATCCACAGCCGTTGCAACCTGGCCTGCGACTACTGCTACATGTACGAGGGCGCCGACCAGAGCTGGCGCGACCGGCCCCGGCGGATGGACCGGCCGACCGTGCGGCGCACCGCCCGGCGGATCGCCGAGCACGCGGCCGAGCAGGGGCTGGACGAAGTCTCCGTGGTGCTGCACGGCGGCGAGCCGCTGCTCGTCGGACCGGCCCACCTGGACGCGCTGCTGGCCGAGCTGGCCCGGATCGCCGACGCCGGGCCGCGGGTGCGGTTCAGCCTGCAGACCAACGGGCTGCGGCTGCTGGACCAGCCCGCGCTGCTCGACGTGCTGCACCGCCACCGGGTCGGCGTGGCGGTCTCGCTGGACGGCGCCCGGGCCGACCACGACCGGCACCGGCGGCTGCCCTCCGGCGCGGGCAGCTGGGAGCGGACCGCGGCGGCGGTGCGGCTGCTCGGCTCGGACCGGCACCGGGAGCTGTTCGCCGGCCTGCTGTGCGTCGTCGACCTCGCCGCGGACCCGGTCGCCACCTACGAGGCGCTGCTGGAGTTCGCGCCGCCCCGGCTCGACCTGCTACTGCCGCACGCCACCTGGCAGGAGCCGCCGACGGGCGTCCGGCGGCCCGTACCGTGCGCGGTGCCCTCCGGCGCCGATCCCGCGCCGTACGGGGAGTGGCTGATCGCCGCCTTCGACCGCTGGTACGACGCGCCGTACCGGGAGACCGGGGTGCGGCTGTTCGAGGAGCTGTCGGTCCTGCTGCTCGGCGGGCGGGCGGCCAGCGAGGCGGTGGGGCTGGCACCGGTGGACCTGGTGGTGGTCGAGGCGGACGGCACGATCGAGCAGGCCGACAGCCTCAAGGTGGCGTACGACGGCGCCGCCCGGACGGGCCTGGACGTGTGGCGGCACGGCTTCACGGAGGCGGCCGCGCACCCGGCGTTCCGGGCCCGTCAGCGCGGCCTCGCCGGGCTCGGGCCGGTGTGCGCGGCCTGCCCGCTGGTCCGGGTCTGCGGCGGGGGGCTCTACGCCCACCGCTGGGCGGGGGACGGCTTCGCCCACCCGTCCGTGTACTGCGCGGACATGGACCGGCTGATCCGGCACATCGCGGGCAGGCTGCGGGCCGGGGTGGCGGAGCTGGCCGGGGCCGGGCAGCGGCGGTAGGGCGTGCCTGAGGGGGCCGGCGGGTGCCTCGGGGCCGGGCCCCGCGGGCGGTGCTCACCCGTCCGGGTCATGCGCGGGTCGGGACCGGCTGAGTCGGCGCCGCGCGGGGAGACTGCGGGCGGACCGGACGGCCGGTCCGGCTGTTCGGGGCCCTCAGGGCGATCAGGTCTTCAGGGCGTTCGGCCGCCTTCAGGCGTTCAGGCTTTCGGGAGAGGACGGACCGGTGACGGGTACGGGCGAGGCGGTGGCGGCCGGGGTGCCGGGCGCGCGGGGTAGCGGCGGGGACGGGCTGCCCCGGCACGTCCTGGACCGGGCGACGTTCCGGGCGATCGCGGGCGCGCGCGGCGGACCGGAGGCCGTCCGGCTGCTGCGTGCCGGGCAGTTGAGCAAGCGGGCCCTGCTGCTGGTGGCGATGCGCCGGGTGGCTCCCCGGGACGAGGGCTTCCGGGAGGCGTACGACGAGCTGTGCGCGCTCCAGCGGAGCGACCGGGCGCGCTGGGAAGAGGTGCTGCTGCGACCGGAGTTGGACGCCTGGGCGGCCGACTGCCTGCGGGCGCTGTCGCTCGGCCCGGCGGCACCGCCGGACGGGCCGGCCGGGCCGTCCGGGCTGGGCGGACCGGCCGGGCTGGGCGGGTTCCTGCGGGCGGGCGTGGGGCCGGTGCTCGACCTGGAGTGCGACGGGCTGCGCTGGACGCCGGTGGTCGACCACCTCGGGCCGCGCCGGGTGGACTACGGCCGGCCTCCGGCCGGGCCGCTGTCCACAGCGGAACTTCGCGGCTGGGAGGAGCAGTTGGCGGCCGCCTGGGAGATCCTGGTGCGCCGCCACCGCGGGCAGGCGGCGGCGGTGGCGGCCTGCGTCGCCGCCGTGGTGCCGCTGCACCCCGCCCCCGGCGGCGAGGCGGTCAGTTCCGCGGCCCGCCGGGCGTACGGGGCGGTGGCGACCTCGCTGCCGGGCGATCCGGTGCTGCTGGCGCTGGCTCTGGTGCACGAGTTCCTGCACGTCCAACTCGGCGCCCTGCTGGACCTGGTGCCGCTGCACCGGCCGAACGGCCCGGCGGTCCACCACGCCCCGTGGCGGCCCGATCTGCGCCCGGCCGGTGCGCTGCTCCAGGGAACGTACGCACACCTGGGGGTGGCGTCCTTCTGGTGTGCCGAGGCGGCTGCGGGGGTGAGTGAACGGGAGCGCGCGGAAGAGGAGTTCGCCCGCTGGCGGGCGCACACCCTGACGGCGGCCGGGACTTTGCTGGAATGCGGTGAACTCACGCACAACGGAAGGGAGTTCACCGAGGAACTGGCACGTTCTGTCCGTGCGCTGGGTGGCTGAGGCGGCTCGCCCGGCCCTTCGGACATCCGCAGGCCGGGCGTCGGCACGGCGATTTCGGGAGCGGTTTTGCTCCTGTGGCGCGCCCTTCGGGAGAACCGGCCGAGGGGCTCGAACGCCTGCTCCGGCCACCGCGCTTCGGCGTGCGCCATGGCGAAGTGCGCGACCGCTGAACGGGTGAATTCTGGGCCCTTCACGCGCCGTGGTATGGCGTCGGTCGGCTGGGCGGACCAACTTGGGGAGACAAGGTGCCGCGCGGAGTCCCTGCGGGCACTACATTGGTCGCAACTGGGTGGCCTACCCGCACTCGGCAGGTCCTAACCGCGCCTAAGGAAACGAATATGACTCCGGTAACCAGCACCAGGCCGGCCGGCAACCTCACTGACACTCAGGAGACGCCGGAACGCCCCTCCCTCGCCGAGCTCGCCGCCCTGGGTGCGGAGGAACTCGCCTCCCAGCTGCAGCGCGCCCTTCCCGGCGCGGAATCCGGCCGTGTTCCGGTAGCGGCCTTCAACTCCTCGATCTGAAACCGGACCGGAACACCGAAACGGACTCAGGCCGAGCTGAACCCGCCACATCCATGATGACGCGAATTCCGGTGCCACTGACGCAATTCGTGGTCAAGATGCACAGCCGGTGCGACCTCGCCTGCGACCACTGCTACGTCTACGAGCACGCGGACAGCAGCTGGCGCTCCCGCCCCAAGGTCATCGGGGACGGGATCCTGGCCAAGGCCGCCGAGCGGATCGGCGAGCACGCGGTCGCCCATCGGCTGTCCACCGTCCGGGTCGTCCTGCACGGGGGAGAACCCCTGCTCGCCGGCCCGGGCCGGTTGCGCCGCGCCGCCGAGGCGCTGCGGTCGGCGCTGCCGCCCGAGTGCGCACTCGACCTGCGCATCCACACCAACGGCGTGCTGCTCAGCCGCGCCTTCTGCGCCCTGTTCGCGGAGCTGGACGTCAAGGTCGGCATCTCGCTGGACGGCGACCGGGCCGCCAACGACCGGCACCGGCGGTTCGCCGACGGGCGGAGCAGCCATCCGCAGGTGCTGCGGGCGGTGGGGCTGCTGAACGAGCCCGAGTACCGGCACCTGTTCGCCGGGTTGCTGTGCACCGTCGACATCGAGAACGACCCGGTGGCCGTGTACCGTGCGCTGGCCGAACTCCGGCCGCCGACAGTGGACCTCCTGCTGCCGCACGCCACCTGGGAGGCTCCGCCGAAGCGGCTCCCGGCGGGCGGGGAGGCGCCGTACGCGGACTGGCTGCTGACCGTCCACGGGCTGTGGGAGGCGGACGGACGGCCGTTCGTCGTGCGGACCTTCGAATCCGTGCACAGGACGCTGCGGGGGCTGTCCAGCCTGACCGAGTCGCTGGGGCTGGAACCCTCGGACCTGGCCGTGCTGGAGACGGACGGGACGTTCGAGCAGGCGGACAGCCTGAAGACCGCCTACGACGGGGCGCCCGTCACCGGGATGAACGTTTTCGCGCACAGCCTCGACGACCTCGCCCGCCACCCCGGGATCGCCGCCCGGCAGTCCGGCCTGGCCGGACTGAGCGCGGCCTGCCGGGCCTGTCCGGTGGTGCGCTCCTGCGGGGGCGGACTGTACGCCCACCGCTACCGAGCGGACACTGGCTTCGACAATCCCTCCGTCTACTGCGGTGACCTCATGACTCTCATCAACGGCATTGCGGGGGCAGGTGGTTCGGCTGCGGCTGCGGCTCCGACCGCTGAGCCGGCCGCTGCTCCGGCTCGGGGCGGGGAAGCGCTGCTGCCGGCGGCGCTCGCTCCGGCCCAACTCGACGAACTGGCCCGGGGGTACGGGAGCGCCGCCACCGTCGCCGCCCTCGGGAACTCCCAACTGGCCCTGACCCGGGCCATGCTGGCCGCCGCCTGGGACGCCTCCGGGCAGGGCCGGGCGGAGGCCTGGGAGCTGCTGTCCGAGCTCGACGGGGCGGCGGCCCCGGCCGTGGACGCGGTGCTGGCGCACCCGTACGCCCGGGCCTGGGCCGCGCGGCGGCTGGCCGGGGACCTGGCGGTCGGACTCGGGCCGCTGGCCGCGCTGGCCGCCGCGGCGGCGGTGCGGGCCGGGCGGGGCGACGCGGTCGCGGTGCCGGTGCGGGGCGGGTGGCTGCACCTGCCGACGCTGGGGCGGGTCGCGGTGCCGGACGGGGAGGCGGTGGTCACCGGGCGGGCGGACGGCTTCGAGGTGCGGGCCGCCGACGGCTCGGTGCGCACGGCGCTGGACCAGCCGCTGCGGCGGGTCCGGCTGGCCGGGGGCTGGACGGTCGCACTGGAGGACCTCGACCCGCTGCGGGACAGCCACGACCACCCGGTGGCCGAGCGGCTGCCGGAGGCCGAACTGCTCAACTGGACGGGCGCGTTGCGGGAGGCCTGGGAGCTGCTCGGGCGCGACCTGCCCGGCTACGCGGAGGGCATCCGGGCCGGGCTCGGGACGGTGACCCCGCTGCGGCCGGGCCCGGCGGGCCGGGACGTCAGCTCGGCGGCACGGCAGGCGTACGGGGCGGTCGGCATCGCCCGGCCCGCGACGGCGCCGACCCTGGCGCTGCTGCTCGCGCACGAGTTCCAGCACGTGAAGCTGGGGGCGGTGCTCGATCTTCACGACCTCTACGACCGGGCCGACGACCGGCTGTACTTCGCCCCCTGGCGGCCCGATCCGCGCCCGCTGGAGGGCCTGTTGCAGGGCACGTACGCGCACCTCGCGGTGACCGAGTACTGGGGCACCCGGACGGTCGCGTACGACGGCCTCGCGGGGGAGGCCGCCGAACGGGCGCGGGCGCAGTTCGGGCTCTGGCGGCGGTACACGGCGGAGGCGGTCGAGCGGCTGGCCGGGTCGGGGGCGCTGACCGGGCTCGGGGCGCGGTTCGCCGAGGGGATGCGAGAGAGCGTCGAGCCGTGGCTCGCGGTGCCGCTGCCGGCGGCGGCGGAGCGGGACGCCGAGCGGGCGCGGCGGGAACGCGACGAGCGCAGCCGCCTGCGGTCGGTCGAGGCCTGATTTCGGGAGGAGTTCCGGTGCTCTCCACTGCTGCGCTCGTCGAAGGGTTCACCCGGCTCGGCGTCCGGCCGGGCATGGTGCTGCACGTCCAGGCTTCGCTGCGGGCGCTCGGGCCGGTCGAGGGCGGGGCGGGGGGCGTGGTCGACGCCCTGTGCGAAGTGCTGGGGCCGGACGGCACGTTGGTGGCGTACACCGCGACGCCCGAGAACTCCGCGACGTCGCGGATCCACCAGGAGGCCGTCGCCGGTCTCTCCCCGGCGGAGGTCGAGGCCCACCGGGCACGGATGCCGCGGTTCGACCCGGCGGCCACCCCGGCCTCCCCGACCATGGGAGCGCTGTCGGAGGCCGTCCGCACCCGGCCCGGCGCCCTGCGCAGCGGCCATCCGCAGACCTCCTGGACGGCCCTCGGCGCCCGGGCGGAGGAGATCACGGCCGGCCACCCGCTCACCTCCCACCTGGGCCCGGAGTCCCCGCTCGGGCGGCTCTACGAACTCGACGCCCGGGTGCTGATGCTCGGCGTCGGAATGGCCCGCTTCACGGCCTTCCACCTCGCCGACCTGCGCCAGCCCGGTGTGCGGCTGCGCGAGTACCGGTGCGTCGGCGCGGACGGCTGGACGGCCTTCCGGGCGCCCGACCTGGACGACCTGCACTTCGCCGAGCTGGGGGACCGGGTGCTCGGTTCGGCGGCCGGGATCTCCGGTGCACGGATCGGTACGGCCGACTGCAGGCTCGTACCGGTCCGGGAGGCGGTCGACCTCGCCGACGGGTTCCTGCGGGCCCTGGCATAGCGTTCATTCTCAATCCATTGCAATGAATGTGCTCGGTGCCGTTGCATTCCCGGCAGGGCCGTTGCAATGAATTTGCGCTATTCACCTGCAATGACGCTGTTTTGATGCCTCCTTGGCGTTGCCTGGATGGCGAACGCAACGTAGCGTTTCCTTCATCAGAAAGCGGCGGGCCGAAGGGGCCGACGCCGTGGAAGAGAAGGAGCGCACGATGCAGAAGTTCGCCACCCCCACCCCGGTCTCGGTCGTCCTGGACATCCCCGCCGGCCGCATCCGGTTCATCGCCGCGGACCGTACCGACACCGTGGTCGAGGTCCGGCCCGCCGACGCCACCAAGAGCCGTGACGTGAAGGCCGCCGAGCGGATCGAGGTCCGGTACGCCGACGGCGTGCTGCGGATCCAGGCTCCGGAGGCGGAGAACCGGCTCCTCGGCAACTCCGGCACCGCCGAGGTGACCGTCCAACTGCCGGTCGGCTCCCGGGTCGAGGCCAAGGCCGCGCTCGGCGAGTTCCGGGGCGTCGGCCGCCTCGGCGACGTCACCCTCCGGGCCGCGCAGGGCACCGTCAAGCTCGACGAGACCGCCGGCGCCCACCTCACCCTCCAGGCCGGGGACATCGCCGTCGGCCGGCTCGGCGGCCCCGCCGAGATCCGCACCCAGAAGGGCGACCTCCAGATCGCCGAAGCCGTCGGCGGCGACGTCACCCTGCGCACCGAGTACGGGCAGATCGCCGTCGGCGCCGCCCGCGGGATCTCCGCCGCCCTCGACGCCGGCACCGGCCACGGGCGGATCCACAACGCCCTGAGGAACGCCGACGGCACCCCCGGGCTGACCATCCACGCCACCACCGGCTACGGCGACATCACCGCCCGCAGCCTCTGAACCGAACCTCCGACGGAAGGAAGAAGGACCGACCATGAGCGGGAACACCACCCAGGACCGCCCCGACCTGCAGAAGGCCGTCCAGGACGTCGTGGACGTCGGCTTCGCCGGGATACAGATGCGGGTGTACGACGAGAGCGGGGAGTGGGCCGGCAGCGCCGGGGTGCACAAGCTGGGTGGGAGCGCGAAGCCGTCCACCGAAGGGCAGTTCTGGATCGGCAGCACCACCAAGACCTTCGTCGCGACGCTGGTGCTGCACCTGGTCGCCGACGGCGCGATCGGGCTGGACTCCCCAGTGGCCGAGCACCTGCCCCGGTTCGGCCTGGACGAGCGGATCACCGTACGGATGCTGCTCCAGCACACCAGCGGCCTCTACAACTGCACCGGTGAGTTGGACGCCGACGGGACGTTCGTGCCCGGGCTGCCGTCGGTCGGCAAGGCGTGGGTGGAGAACCGGTTCCACAACTACCGACCGGACGAGCTGGTGCGGTTCGCGCTGACGAAGCCGGCGCGGTTCGAGCCCGGCACCGACCAGAGCTACTCCAACACCAACTACACGCTGGCCGCGCTGCTGGTCGAGGCGCTCAGCGGCCGCTCGTACGCCGAGGAGATGCAGCGGCGGATCCTGCGGCCGCTCGGACTGCGGGACACCGTGGTGCCGGGCGACTCGCCGGACATCCCCGGCCCGCACGCCCACGGCTACTACCGCTACCAGGACGGCGAGGAGTGGAAGGTCGTGGACGTCTCCCGGCAGAACTCCTCGCTGCTGACCGGCTCCGGGGACATGATCTCCACCACCCGCGACCTGCACGTCTTCTTCGCCGGACTGCTCGGCGGCCGCCTCCTCCCGGCCGCACTGCTGGACGAGATGCGGACACCGCACGGCCCGCTCGGCTACGGACTCGGCCTCTTCGTCCAGGAGTTGGGTCCGGAGAACGGCGACGTCACCATCGTCCACCACAACGGCGGCGCCCCCGGCGGCTACGGCGCACTGATGATCAGCACCCCGGACGGGAGCCGGACCCTCGCCGCCGGACTGACCACCGGCGACTCGGACGCGGACCCGGCGAAGGAGTTCCCGAAGGCGCTCAACGGGCTGATCGCGGCGGTGTTCTGCCGCTGACTCCCTCGCCCCGGTCGCTACGGGAAGACGGGGACGCCGTCGGCATCGATCCACGGTTGCCGGCCCGGTTGCCGGCCAACCATCGCCCATACGGCGTGCGCCGCCGCGAACTTCACGTCGCCAGGGCCCGTGTCCACCGGCGAGGTCACGATCTCGACGACGGACACGGACAGCCCGCGGCTCTCCTCGGGAAGCCGTGCCAGCGCGTACCGGACGCCGTCCAGCGCCTCTGCTCGGAACTGCTCGTCACCGACCTGGACGGCACCGACGGTGGGCCCGTAGGACCGAACGCGCCACCCGAACACGTCCGCGCCCACCTGGACAGCGGGCTCGGCCGACGTCTCTCCGCTCACCGTGACCCGGGCGAAACGTGCCCACCGGCTCGTCTGACGGAGCAGCTTGTAGCTTCCTTCCACGCCCGACATCCTTTCCGACGCCCGGACCGCACACGGCTCCCCCCTCGGGACGCTTGCGGGCCGGGCCCCGGCTAGAACGACGCCTCGACCGCTTCGTCCACCCGGCCGACGGCCTCCTGCTGGAACTGCTGGTCGGTGACGGCGGGGCCGCCGTCCGGCCGCTCGGTGCCGAAGAACAGCTCGGTCCGGGTGTACGGATCGTGCGGCGCGGTCGGGGTGCCCGCCGCACCGGCGACGGGGGCGAGAGCCGCACCCGTCATCAGTACGGCGGCGCCGGCGAACAGCCCGGCCCAGGTTCTGGTTTCCATGATGTGGTCAACGGCCGGACCGGCCGGGGGACGCAGTGGTTCAGCCGCCTGGGCGAAGGCTACCGGCGTTGCTGCCACGTGCGCCGGGTGAGCTCGTACTCGACCTCGCCGTGCTCGGACCCGGGGATCGGGTGCGGCCAGTCCCCGGTGAAGTGCCGGAGGAACGACAGGCCCGACTTCTCCATCACGCGCCGGGAGCGGGTGTTGACGGCCATGGTGTTCGCGGTGACCCGCTCGACCCCCAGATCGGTGAAGCCCTTGTCGATCAGGGCCAGCGAGCCCTCGGTGGCGTAACCCTTGCCCCAGGCCGCCCGGTTCAGCCGGTAGCCGAGCTCGACGACGGCGGGGCTGTGGTCGTCGAGGGGGCGGAACTCGAACCAGCCCAGGAACCGGCCCGTGGCCCTCTCCTCGGCGGCCCAGAAGCCACGGGTGCCGGAGCAGGCGTGGTCGTGGAGGAGACGCGGCAGGATCCGGGTCTCGACGGCCTCCCGGCTGGTCGGCTCACCGCCGTTGATGAAGCGCATGACCTCGGGGTCGTTGTCGAGCGCGTGGAGGTGGTCGGTGTCGCCTGCGGTGAACGGGCGCAGCAGGAGTCGTGCGGTCTGGAGGAAGACGTGCATGGTGGTGATCCTGGCTGCCTCACGAGCGGCGTGCCACCGGATATCCGCGCCCCGGCGACGGGCCGGGGCGCGGGGGAGCGCTCAGGCGACGAAGCGGTCGAACTCGCCGGCCTTGGCGCCGCTGATCCAGGCGTGGAGCTTGGCGCGGGTGGTTGTTCCCGGCGGTTCCGGGAGCGTCACGCCGGGTGACAGGCGTGCGGGCCCCGCTCGCCGGAGCGGGGCCCGCGCCGGGGTGTCGGTCCCCGTTCCTAAGCTCAGCGGCATGCCAGATGCCTACACCGTGTTGTGGACCCAGGACACCTGCCGCGAACTGCGCAAAGAGGGCCGCGTGGGTCAGCGGCCGCCAGTCGCCTTCAGCGGGGCGCACCAGTCGCTGCCCGCCTGGTCGGGTGCCCGAGTCGGGGACGAGGTGTACGCGCTGCACGTCAAGCAGCGCGAGGTGTTCGTGGTGAGCCGGATGCGGATCGTCGACCGCGAACGCGGCGACTGCTGCGGCGCCGAGCCGGAGACCTGGCGGGACCCTGGGTTCCCCGGGCACGCCGACTGGTGGATGCTCGGTGCCGGCGGCTGCGGCGCCGACGCCGTCCACGTGGACGCCACGCCCGTCCGCTTCGACCAGCGAATACCGGGCGACCTCCTGCCACGCCTGACCTGGCGCAACCGCCGGAACCAGACTCGGGGGCTGAAGTACGTGGTGGACGGGCGCCTCGAACGCTTCGTCAGCCTCCAGGGCTTCTACCGGCTGACTCCGGAGTCGGCCGACGAACTGGCGGAGCTCGTCGGGGCCTGAGGGCGTCGGGCCGTCAGGCCGCGCCCAGCGCCTCGGCCACGGCCGCACGCACGGCCGGGCTGGTTGTGCAGGAAGTCGGGCCGGCCGACTTCCTGCGCACCCAGCCCCCTAACCCTTCACGGGCTCCAGGCGGAGGTGCTGGTGGGGCCAGGGTGGGGGCTCCTCGACCGCGCCGAACCAGAGGCGGGCGTCCTCGCCGGTGCGGACGGGGAGTTGGGGGAAGTCGTTCTCGGCGTGTTCGGTGCGGTGGAGGGCGTGCTCGGGGCCGAGGTGGCGGGCGGCCCAGGTGTCGAAGGCGGCCGCATCGGCGGGGTGGAAGACGGTGGCGCGCAGTTCGCGGCCGTCCGTCGGCAGGGCGAAGCCGGGGCCGCGCAGCAGCAGGACGTCGTCGCTGTCGATCATGGTCGCGTTGGCGGCGTCGCGGTGCTCCCGCCAGACCGGGCCGTAGTAGAACGCCTCCAGCGCGCGGCGGCGCTCCGCCATCGACGGGAAGGCGCGCAGCCAGACGAAGCGGTCCGGGTCGTCCAGGTCGCGGAAGCGGCCGCCGACGGTGATGCCGACCGCCTCCTGGCCGGTCACGAACTCCCGCTCGAACAGCTCGATCAGGGTCTCGCGGGCGCCGGGGTGCAGCGTGTACCGGCGCAGTTCGACGACGAGGCTCATGCGTTGCCCAGCCCGTCGAAGGCCGGACCGGTGCGGGTGAAGTCCATGGTCCAGTTGAGTTCCCAGGAGCGGCCGCCGTCGGCGGAGAACTCCTGCTCCCAGCGGGCGCTGTCCGGGCCGAGGCGGTACCAGGTGAAGTGCACGCGGATCGGGCGGCCGCCGAGGGTGTCCTCGCCGTGGAAGTCGCCCCGGTCACCGGTGAAGCCGCCGGTCACCGGGGGGTCCAGCCGGCCGGTCCGGCTGTCGGACCAGTGGATCGCCCACTGCTCGGTCTCCCGGTCGAACAGCCGCAGGGTGACGCCCCGGAGGCCGCGGGTGGGGAAGGTGATCTCGTCGATGTTGCCGGCGCCCCCGAACAGCGGCCGGACCACCGAGTGGCCGGGGAACTCCTCCCAGGCCCCGCCACCGGAGAGCGGTGCGGTGAGACGGCGATTGGCCACGTCCCACGTGCCGTACAGGAAGTCGAAGTCGTTCATGCGGCGCAGGCTAGGGGCACTCCACTGACAACGCCTGTCAGTGGAGTCGGGAAGACTGGGCGGCATGCGCGCGAGTCGGCTCGTCAACCTGCTGCTCCTCCTCCAGAACCGGGGCCGGATGACCGCCCGGCAGCTGGCCGAGGAGCTGGAGGTGTCCGCCCGGACGGTCTACCGGGACGTCGAGGCGCTCGCCGCCGCCGGGATCCCGCTGTACGGCGAGGCCGGGCACGCGGGCGGCTACCGGCTGGTCGACGGATACCGGACCCGCCTCACCGGGCTGACCGCCGACGAGGCGCAGGCCGCCTTCCTGGCCGCGCTCCCCGGCACCGCCGCCGAACTCGGCCTCGGTGAGGCGCTCGCGACCGCCCAGCTCAAGCTGAGGGCGGCTCTCCCGGCCGAGCTGCGCGAGCACGCCGGACGGATCCAGGAGCGCTTCCTGCTGGACGCCCCCGGCTGGTACGGCGACGCGGACGAGACCCCGCACCTGGCGGCCGTCGCCGCCGCGGTCTGGGGCCGCCGGGCGGTGGTGCTGCGGTACCGGCGCTGGCGGGCGCCGGAGGAGATCGAGCGCAGGGTGGAGCCGTACGGGCTGGTGCTCAAGGCGGGCCGCTGGTACCTGGTGGCCGGCGGGCCGTCCGGGACGCGCACCTACCGGGTCGACCAGATCATCGAACTCGGCGAGCAGCGCGAGGAGTTCGCCGTACCGGACGGCTTCGGGCTGGCTGCCTACTGGCAGGGCTACCTGGCGGACTTCCGTGCCCGGCTGCACACCGGTGAGGCGCTGGTGCGGCTGACCCCGGAGGGCGCCCGCCGCCTCGGGGTGGCGCCGGCGGAGGGCGGCTGGACGCGGGCCCGGGTGCCGATCGAGTCGGTCGACCACGCCCACGGGGAGTTCCTGCGCCTGGGCGCCGAGGTCGAGGTCCTTGAGCCGGCCGAACTCCGGGACCGCATCGCGGGGACGGTCAGGGCGCTCGCCGCCCGCTACGACGGGTGAGCGCTCAGAGCCCCACGAAGTGGTCGAACTCGCCGTCCTTGGCGCCCAGGATCCAGGCGTTGAGCTTGGTACGGGTGGTGGTGACGACCAGCTCGGGGTTGTCGGACTCGCGGATGTAGACGAACTCGCCCTCGGAGGCGATCTCCAGCCAGTTGGCCTGGTCGGTGCTGAAGCTCGACCTCTGCCAGTCGAGCTGCTCCGTGCGCTCCATGCGTACCCCTCCTGATCGTTCACTACGGCCGCAACGAGGGTACTGCTCAACGAAAGAACACAGCGGCATCGTTTCGGTCATGTCAATTCGTGCGAGACGTTGTGCTATTCCATTGGGGTGTCAGTCGTTCCTACACTGAGACCCCGCCGCACGGGGGCTGCGGGAGGCAGGTTGCCGACGGGCCCGGGGGAGGCACGTGTGACTGACCGGGGCTGGGACGAGGACGAGGCCCGGCCGTACTTCTTCCTCTCCTACGCGCACACCCCCAAGTCCGGTGCGCGCGGTGCCGGCGACCCGAACCACTGGGTCCGACAGCTGTACCGGGACCTCTGCGAGGCGGTGCTGCAACTCACCACCGTCCCGGCCGGGGTGCCGGTCGGATTCATGGACGAGTCCATGCACCAGGGCGAGTTGTGGGCCGAGCGGCTGTCCGAGGAGCTGGCGAGCTGCCGGGTGTTCGTGCCGCTGTACTCGCCCCGCTACTTCAACAGCGTCCCGTGCGGTCAGGAGTGGCACGCCTTCACCCGGCGCCCGGTGTACCCGGCGACCATCGACGCCGAGCGCACCAGCGGCATCGTCCCGGTGCTGTGGGCGCCGATGAGCCGCTACCGGCTGCCCAAGGTGGCCAGCGAACTCCAGTTCAACCACGCCGGGTTCGGGCCCGACTACGCCACCGAGGGCCTCTACGCGCTGATGAAGCTCAGCTACTTCCGCGCAGCCTACGAGCTGGCCGTGCACCGGCTGGCCGCGCGGATCGTGCAGGTCGCGGAGGAGACGGTGATCCCGGTCGGGCGCCGGCTGGACTTCAACACACTGCCCAGCGCCTTCAACGTGACCGCCCCGACCAAGCAGCTGCGGATCTCCGTACTCACCTACCACCAGGGCGAGTTGCCGCCCGACCGCAATCCCGACTTCTACGGCGCCCGGCGTACCGACTGGCACCCCTACCGTCCGGCCGGGTCGCCGATAGCTCAGCACGCGGTCCGCCTGGCGCGGCAGTTGGGGTTCCAGCCGACCGTGCACGAGTTCGACGACGAGGTCGAGTCGATCATCGAGGGCAACGCCGAGGCCCCCGGACTGCTGCTGCTGGACCGGTGGGCGCTGCGCGACCCGCACCGGCGCGAGCTGGTCCGCCGCTTCGACCGCTGCGACGCCACCTGGGTGAGCGTGCTGGAGCCGTGGAACAGCGACGACCCCGAGTGCGACGGCGGCGGCCGGGAACTGGTCGAGCTCAGCGACCAGATCCTGCGGATCACCCGGCGGGCCGGCCGCCCGAGCTTCCTCGGGGTGACCGGCCCGACCGGGCTGGACACCCTGGAGGACTTCGACGACGCCCTGCCCCGGGCGGCGATGAAGGCCAAGTACGCCTTCGAGAGCCGCACCAGGGCCGAACCCGAGGAACCGCCGACGCCCCGGCCGAGCCTGCGGGAGGCATTCCGGCGAGAGCCGGGGGCGTACGGGCCGGACGGCTTCGGCGGACACCGGCCCGACCAGTACGGTCCGGACCCCGTCGACCGGGACCACGACCCGGACGACGGGACCGACCACCGCAACGCCCGTACCAACGACCACCGCGACACCCGCGACGACCGTGACGGCGGCGATGACCCCGATGCTGGGATGGCGCCCTTGGGAGGACCGCACCGATGAGTGAGAACACCACCAGGAACTTCCGCGTCGGCGCCGCCGAGCTGGCCGCCGCGCGCGAGGCCGCCAGGCGAGCCGCGGAGCAGGACCGCCAGGGCCGGATCATCACCTTCTACTCCTACAAGGGCGGCACCGGCCGCACCATGGCCCTCGCCAACACCGCCTGGATCCTCGCCGCCAACGGCTTCCGGGTGCTCACCGTGGACTGGGACCTGGAGGCCCCCGGCCTCGCCAAGTTCTTCCACCCCTTCCTCGACCCGGCCTCCCTGGCCGGCACCACCGGGATGATGGACCTCATCGCCGAGTACCGCGAGGAGGCGCTGCGCCCGGTCGAGCACGCCGAGGGATGGCACCTGGACTTCGCCCGGGTGCACCCGCACGCGCTGTCGCTGTCCTGGCCGCACTTCCCGGCCGGCGGCAGCCTGGACTTCCTCTCCGCGGGCCAGTTCAACCGCGACTACTCCGAGGCCGTCACCCACCTCGACTGGGACATCTTCTACGACCGCTTCGACGGCGGGCAGTTCTTCGACGCGCTCAAGGCCGACATGTCCAAGCGCTACGACTACGTGCTGATCGACTCCCGCACCGGCCTGTCCGACATCGCCGAGATCTGCACCGTCCAGATGCCCGACGACCTGGTGGTCTGCTTCACCCTCAGCGACCAGTCCATCGACGGCGCCTCCCGGATCGCCCAGCACATCCACGACCGCTACCGCGACCGCGGCATCCGCATCCTGCCCGTCCCGATGCGCATCGACGAGGGCGAGAAGGAGAAGGCGGACGCCGGCCGCGCCCTCGCCCGGGTGCGCTTCGACGGCCTGCCCGCGGGCCTGAGCGGCGAGGAACTCGCCAGCTACTGGGGCTCGGTGGAGATCCCGTACCGGCCGTTCTACGCCTACGAGGAGATCCTCGCCACCTTCGGCGACCAGACCGGCACCCCCACCTCGATGCTGGCCGCCTGCGAGCGGCTCACCTCGATGATCACCGAGGGGCGGGTCACCGGCCTGCCGCCGGTCGACGAGGAGGTGCGGCTGCGCTACGTCGACGCCTTCACCCGCCGCCGCCCGTCCGTCCCCGCCGACCTCTACCTCTCCTACGTGCCCGAGGACCGGATGTGGGCGGACTGGATCGAGTCGGTACTGACCCGGGCGGGCTTCCGGGTGCTGCCGCGCGATCTCAGCGCCGGCACCGACCCGCGCGAGGAGACGGAGCGCGGCATCGACTCCGCCTACCGCACCGTCGCCGTGCTCTCGCCCGCCTACCAGCGCTCCCCGCAGGCCCGGGCGCTGTGGGAGTCGGTGGTCAACTCCGACCCCTCCGGCACCCGGCGCCAGCTGCTGCCGGTGCGCGTCGGCGACGTCCGGCTCACCGCGCCGTTCAGCAACCGCAACCCGGTCGACCTGGTCGGCCGCGACGAGGCCCAGTCCGTCCAGAGCCTGCTGCGGGCGCTGGGCCGCGGCGAAGCCCCGCTCGGCGACGCCCCCAGCGGCGGCCCGCGCTTCCCCGGCAGCAAGCCCTCGGTGTGGGACGTGCCGCCGCGCAACCCCTCCTTCACCGGCCGCGCCGCCGTGCTGGAGCAGCTCCGCAACCAGCTGCGCGGCGGCATGGCGGCCGTCCTGCCCACCCCGCAGACCCTGTACGGGCTCGGCGGCGTCGGCAAGACCCAGGTCGCGCTGGAGTACGCCCACCGCTTCATGTCCGACTACGACCTGGTCTGGTGGATTGACGCCGAGCAGACCGAGCTGGTCGCCCCCGCGCTCGCCGAACTCGCCCGCCGCCTGGGCCTGCGCGTCGGCGACTCCGTCACCGAGGCCGCCGAGGCCGCCCGGGAGGCACTGCGCCGCGGCGTGCCCACCTCCCGCTGGCTGCTGATCTTCGACAACGCCGACGAACCCGGCGAGATCCGCCGCTTCTTCCCCGGCGGCTCCGGCCACATCCTGGTCACCTCCCGCAACCAGGCCTGGACCGGGCACGCCGAGGCGCTGGAGGTCGACGTCTTCACCCGCGGCGAGAGCGTCGAGCACCTGTGCCGGCGCGCCCGCAGCCTCTCCCGGGCGGACGCCGACCGGGTCGCCGAGGCCGTCGGCGACCTGCCGCTGGCCGTCGAGGTGGCCGCCGCCTGGCTGGACACCACCGGCACCCCGGTGGACACCTACGTCAGCCAGCTGCACGCCGAGGCCGCCCGCGCGCTCGCCGTCGACCACCCCACCGACTACCCCACCCCGGTCGCCGCGACCTGGAACGTCTCGATCGGACGGCTGCGCCAGCAGTCCCCGGCCGCCGTGCGGCTGCTCCAGCTGTGCGCCTTCTTCGCGCCCGAGCCGATCTCCATGAACCTCTTCTACAGCGACCAGATGATCCGGGCGCTGGTGAAGTACGACGCCGACCTCAGCGACAAGTTCATGCTCGGCAAGGTCATCCAGGCGATCGGCCGGTACGCCCTGGCCAAGGTCGACGCCGGCAGCAACAGCTTCCAGGTGCACCGGCTCGTCCAGGCGGTGATCCGGGCCGGGATGAGCGACGACGAGCAGGAGATCGCCGTCCACGAGGTGCACCGCATCCTCACCGGCGCCCGGCCCGTCCTCGGCGACACCGACGACCCGGCCAACTGGCCCGCCTTCGACGAGATCTGGCCCCACCTGTCGCCCTCCAAGGCCCACAACTGCGACGAGGCCGACACCCGCCAGCTGCTCATCGACCGCGTCCGCTACCTGTGGAAGCGCGGCGAACTCGACCGCGCCCGCGACCTCGGCCACGCCCTGGACGCCGAGTGGACCAGCAAGCTCGGCGAGGACGACCGGCAGACCCTGCTGCTGCGCTTCCAACTCGCCAACGTGCTGCGCTCCCAGGGAAGTTACGCCGAGGCGCTGGCGTTGGACGAAGCCACCCTGGAGCGCCAGCGGGCGCTGCTCGGCGAGCACCACCCGTACACCCTGATGACGGCCGGCTCACTCGGCGCCGACCGCCGGGCGCTCGGCCGCTTCCAGGCCGCGCTCGACCTCGACCGGGAGATCCTCGACCAGTTCCGCGAGCTGTTCGGAGACGACAACCCGCGCACGCTCTCCATGGCGAACAACCTGGCGATCGACTACCGCCTCGTCGGCGAGAGCGAGGCCGCCCGCGAACTCGACCAGGAGACCCTGGACCGGCGCACCGCCGTGCTCGGACCCAAGCACCCGTACACCCTCATCACCAAGTCCGCCCTCGCCCGGGACCTGCGCGAACTCGGCGACTACCGCGGCTCGGTCGACCTGCTCCAGGAGGTCACCGCGGACTTCGGCGACGGCCTGGACCCGGGCCTGCCCGAGAGCCTGCGCAACGCCAAGTCCCTGGCCGTCTCACTGCGTCGGATGGGCCAGCTCGCCGAGGCCCGCCGGATCACCAAGGAGACCTACGAGCGCTACCTGGAGCGCTACGGCGCCGACGCCCCCGACGCGCTGGCCTGCGCGCTCAACCTGGCCGCCGACCACAGCGCCTTCGGCGACAAGGAAGCCGCCCGCGACCTGTGCGCCACCGTCTACGACGGCCACCGGCGGCTGTTCGGCGACGACCACCCCTTCACCCTGGCCTGTGCCAACAACCTCGGCATCTACCTGCGCGGCAGCGGCGACGTCCGGGGCGCCATCGAGACCGGCCGGGCCACCGTCGAGGGTCTGACCCGATCGGCCGGGCCGGACCATCCGTACACCCTCAACGCGATGATCAACCTGGCCAACGCCTACGGCGACGCCGGGCAGACCGAACTCGCCGAGGAACTCGGCCGGGCCGCGTACGCGGGACTGTGCGCGCGCTACTCCCCGCAGCACCCGGACGCGGTGGCCTGCGAGGCCAACCTGGCGATCACCCTGAGGGCGGCCGGCCGGCACACCCAGGCCGCCGAACTGCGCGCCCGGGCGATCTCCGAGCTGATCCGGCAGTTCGGCGAGGAGCACCCCAACACGGTGTCCGCGCGGGGCTGGAAGCGGATCAACCGCGACCTGGAGCCGCAGCCGGTGTGACCGGGGGAGGGGCGGGGTACCCTGCCGGACCATGGATACTCCGCCCCCGGTCCTGGTCACCCGGCGCCCCGCGCCCGGCGTCCTCGAACGGCTCACCGCCCGGTACGCCGCCACCTGCCGCGAGAGCGACCGGGAGCTGGAGCGGGCCGAACTGCTCGACGCCGTCCGCGGCCGCCGGGCCGTGCTGACCACCCTCAACACCCGGGTGGACGCCGAGTTCCTGGACGCGGCCGGCCCGCAGCTGGAGATCGTCGCCAACCACGCGGTCGGCTACCACAACATCGACCTCGCGGCCTGCGCCGAACGCGGCGTGGTGGTCACCAACACCCCCGGCGTGCTCACCAACGCCACCGCCGAGACCGCCTGGGCGCTGCTGCTGGCCGCCACCCGCCGGCTCGGCGAGGGCGAACGGCTGCTGCGCTCCGGAACGCCCTGGACCTGGGGCCCGAACTTCCTGCTCGGCCTGGAACTGGCCGGCACCCCGCTCGGCGTGCTCGGCATGGGCCGGATCGGGCAGTCGGTGGCCCGCCGGGCCCGCGCCTTCGACATGCCGGTCAGCTACCACAACCGCCGCGAACTGCCCGCCGAGCAGGCCGACGGCGCAGAGTGGAAGCCGCTGGAGGAACTGCTCGCCACCTCGACCGTGCTGGTCGTCACCTGCCCGTGCACCGAGGAGACCCGGCACCTGCTGGACGCCCGCCGGCTGGCCATGCTGCCGCCCGGCGCGGTGGTGGTCAGCATGACCGCCGGCGTGGTGGACGAGGAGGCGCTGGCCGCCGCACTGGAGTCCGGGGCGCTGTTCGCCGCCGCCGTGGACAACTTCGAGCACGAGCCGGACGTCCCGTCCGCGCTGCTCGCCCAGGAACGCGCGGTGCTGGTCCCGCACCTGGGCAGTGCCACCGTCCGCACCCGGCAGGCGATGGGCGGCCTGGCGGTGGACAACATCGTGGCCGTACTCGACGGCTCCGAGCCGCTGACGCCGGTGAAGCCGTAGCCGCTAACCGGCCGCCCAGGCCAGGGCCGTGGTCATCACCCGGAACGCCCCGAAGTGCGCGGCGCCGGGCTCCAGGAAGAGCTCGGCGCCGGGGATGTGGTCGGCCAGCCAACGGGAGTGGTCGACCGGCGAGAACTGGTCGTCGGCGCCGTGCCACAGCCAGGTCGGCACCCCGACCGACCCGACGTCGAAGCCCCAGTCGGCGGTGAAGGCCAGCACGTCGTCGATCCAGCCGTCCGCGCCGTGCCGGAACGCCTCCCGGTAGTTGCTCTGCAGCATCCTCCGCAGCCCGCTGTCCGCCACCACCTCCCGGTCGGTACCGGTGAGTTCGGTGCGCAGCCCGTTCAGCAGCCGGACCGGGTCGTCCTTGATCTGCCGGGAGCGGAACTCCATCGCGTCGGCGATCCGGCCGTGCCCGCGCTCCGCCTCCCGGTAGGCGCGGACGTTGGACGGGGTCATCCCCGCGTACCAGTCCAGGCCGGTCGCGTTGCGCGGCGCCAGCCCCACCAGCACCGCGACCCGGCTGACCCGCTCCGGCAGCATCGCCGCGCAGGCCAGCGCGTGCGGGCCGCCGCCGGACCGGCCCAGCACCGCGAAGCCGTCCAGCCCCAACTCGTCCGCGATGGTGCGCACATCGGCCGCCGCGTGCGACACCCGGCGGCCGAACAGCCGGGTGGAGTCCCCGTAGCCGGGCCGGTCGTAGGAGATCAGCCGCACCCCCAGCCGGTACAGCACGGTGCTGCGCGGGTGCGGGCCGACCCGGCTGCCGGGCATGCCGTGCAGCAGGAACACCGGACGGCCGCGCGGGTCGCCGAGGGACTCGACGGCCAGGGCCCGGCCGTCCGACGTCTTGACCATCCGTAACGCCACGCGTTCCTCCTCAGTGCTCCCGGTCGGTGGTGGTGCGCACCTCCCGGCGGGCCTGCCAGGTGGTGTGCTCGCGGGACACCGCGTCCTCGGCGTCCCGGGCCAGCCGGGCCCAGATCTCCTCGGCGTCCGGCGACTCCAGGTCCAGCCGGGCGAGTTGGAGGCGGATCAGCTCCAGCTCCTCGGCGGCCAGGCCGTACGCGGCGGCCAGCGGGCGGTACTGGCGCAGCTGCGCCCAGGCCGTCACCGAGGCGGCCACCGCCGAGACCGTGCCCAGCGCGTCGTAGGTGAACGCGCCGAGCGCCCGCAGCACCGCCAGCGCCAGGCCCAGCGCCGGCAGCAGTACGCCCAGCACGCCGGTCCAGTACCCGGCGCGGGCGCAGTAGCGGGCCTTGCTGCGGTACCAGTCGTGCTGCACCCGGATCCGCTCGTTCAGGTACACCTCGCGGCGCACCGCCAGCGGCTGCCCGCGCAGGTCGCGCATGGCCTCGGTGATCTCGATCCCGTTCGCCGGCACCGCCACCGGACCGTCCCGGAAGGCGCCCAGCACCCGCGTGAGCTGAAAGCGGTACAGCCCCTCGGCGTCCGGCAGGCTGCGCGGCGGCGGCTGGTAGGCGTCCGCCCGTACGGCGAACTTCCAGGCCAGCGTCTTCACCGACTCGGCGGCCGCCCGGCCCTCGTACCACAGGCCCTGCGGGTTCTGCCGGCTGATCACCACCGCCAGCGCCATCGCGCCCAGGTACCCTGCGGCGGCCGGCCAGGCCCACGGCTCGCCGTCGGCCGAGCCGGTCGCGGCGGCGACCAGCAGCAGCGCCAGCTCCCAGGCGGAGAGCAGCACCGCGCGGCGCTGGCCGCGCAGCGAGGCCGCGTCGGCGGCCCAGAAGAACTCGGGCAGCAGCTCCCGCTCGCGCACCCACCCGGTCCGTCCCGCCCCAGACGCCATGCTCGGCCCCCACCCGTCGCTCCGGTCCCTCCGCTCTCCTGCCCCGGGCGGCTTCCCGGTACGCCTGGCCCGGGCCGGGGCGGTCGGCAATGGCCGGGAAGCCCCGGTGAATTGTCCGGTACGGTCCGTAGTCGCACCAGCACCCGAAGTCATGGGTGGTGCCGGTGGCCGTACCGGTGCCGGCGGGGGTACGGGGCTCAGTAGGTGTAGAAGATGCGCTCGGCGTTGTCGGCCATCTGCTTCGCGTTCCACTCGGTGCCCCCCGGGACGTTGCCGGAGCGGAACAGCGGCGGTGCGGGAGCCTCCCCGGCGGCCGCCCGGTCCGCCAGCCGGCCGACCGCCGAGGCGACCACGGCCTGCATCAGCGCGCTGGTGACGAGGGTGGAGACCGGGCCGAAGGAGGTCTCGGCGCCCGGGTGGGACAGTTCGCCGTCGCCGACCGCGATCTTGTTGTCCAGCACCACGTCGCAGTGGTCCTTCAGGTAGGTGCCGGAGGGGTGCGCCGAGGGCACCTCGCCCGGGTAGGCCAGCGAGGTCACGCCGATCACCTTCAGCCCGCGGTCCCGGGCGTACCGGGCCAGCTCGACCGGCATCACCTGGCGGCCGGACAACGAGATCAGGAACAGCAGGTCCCCGCTGGTCGCCGGGGTCAGGTCCAGGGCCGAGGTGGCGAGCCCGGAGACCCGCTCCAGCGCGCTGGACAGCGGCGCGGGCATCATCGTCACCCCGGCCATCCCCGGGACGTTCAGCAGGTTCACCGGGACCAGTCCGCCGGCCCGGTAGACCACGTCCTGGGCCGGCAGCGAGGAGTGCCCGGCGCCGAAGGTGAAGACCCGGCGGCCCTCGGTGATCGCCTCGGCCAGCAGGGCGGCCGCCGCCTCGATGGTGTCGGCCTCCTCCTCGCGGACCCGGTTCAGGTGGGCGATCGCGGCGTCGAAGTAGCTGCCGACCAGGTCGTTCATCGGTTGCCTTCGCTCTCTGCCGGTGAGGGGGCCGGCCGGGTGGGGCGGCCGGGGGTGGTCCAGACCGCCAGTGGAGAAAGCTACGGCGAGCACGGTCGCGCCCCGGCGGCACCGCTGTCAACAGGAACGAAAACGGGTGGCGGAAGCCCCCGGGCGGGTCCGGTTGTCGGTGCGGTACGTCAGAATTGGCGGTGAGGACACCGAAGAACGGAGCCAGCGGCGATGTCTGGGCTGATCGACACCACTGAGATGTACCTTCGCACCATCCTGGAGCTGGAGGAAGAGGGCATCGTCCCGATGCGTGCCCGGATCGCGGAGCGCCTGGAACAGAGCGGCCCCACGGTCAGCCAGACGGTCGGCCGGATGGAGCGCGACGGGCTGCTCCAGGTCGCCGGGGACCGCCACCTCGAACTCACCGAGGAGGGCCGCCGGCTCGCCGTGCGCGTCATGCGCAAGCACCGCATCGCCGAGTGCCTGCTCGTCGACGTGATCGGCCTGGAGTGGGAGCAGGTGCACGAGGAGGCCTGCCGCTGGGAGCACGTGATGAGCGAGACGGTCGAGCGCAAGGTGCTCGCCATGCTCGGCCACCCGACCCAGTCCCCGTACGGCAACCCGATCCCGGGCCTGGACGAGCTGGGCGACACCAAGGCCGAGGGCGAGGGCTTCGACGCCGCGCTCGTCCCGCTGGACTCCGTCAAGCCCGGTGAGACCGGGGCGGACGTGGTGGTCCGCCGGATCGGCGAGCCGATCCAGACCGACAGCGCGCTGATGAGCACCCTGCGCCGGGCCGGCATCCGGCCGGGCTCGACGGTCAAGGTGACCACCGGGGTCGGCGGTGTGCTGGTCGGCAGCGGCGAGAACGCGGCGGAACTGGGCAAGGACATCGCCCAGCACGTGTTCGTCGCCCAGGGCTGAGGGCTCCGGCCTGCCGCTTCCTCCGCGACTCCCGCTGCGACAGCGCCGGGCCGGTACTGACGATCGGGGCCCGCTGCTCCCCGTGCAGCGGGCCCTTCCCGTCCTCCCCGTTCCCCTCCGCCCCTCCTGGTCCCCTCCACCGCCTCGCCCGGCTTCCCCGTCCGAGCGACCCTTCCGGCGTCCCCTCGCACCGCAATTCCTCCCCTCGGCCGATCATGGCAATCCTTGAGCGCTGTCACTCGTACGAGGGGCTTTTCCGGTTGACCAGCGGGTAGACCGAAGCCTTATCCGCAAATGCGTATGACGGGCCCCGTCTCCGGTGGGAGACAAGGCCCGTCACTCGCGCGCGTTGTGTCGCGCAGTGCTCGCCCTCACCCGATCGGCTCAGGGCGGCAGGATCCGGGGGCCGCTGCCCGGGGTCAGACCCCGGCTGGCTGGGCGGCCTGGAGCTGCTGGGCGGGCGCCTCGCGGCCGCAGGCGTACGCCAGCGGGCTGATCAGCTCGGCGGCGTCCGGCAGCCAGCGGTTGGACTCGGAGGGGGAGCGGGCCCACTGGGCGTAGCCGGTGGAGCCGACCCGGGACGGCGGGGCGACCGTCCAGTCCCCCTCGCCGCGGGCGACCAGGTCCAGCCGCCCGGGCGGCCAGCCCAGCTTGCGGAGCATCTCCGGCAGCTTGGCCGCGACCCCGGGCAGCACCAGGAAGTGCAGCCGCCGCCCGAGCCGCCCGGGCGAGGACGGCAGCACCGCGACCGGGCCGAGCTGGAGGTCCATCCGCTCCATCCGGGCCAGCGCCAGGCACCCGGCCGTCTCCGGCACGTCCAGGACGTCGAAGGACCGGCCGGTGGGCAGCAGGATCGACGCCCGGGGCCGTTCGGTCCACCAGCGCCGCACCGCGCCCGGCCCGGCGCTCGCCCGGCGGGCCCAGTCCGCGTCCATCGGGTGGGCTCCCGGCAGCGCGCAGCGCGGGTCGCCGCAGGAGCAGCGGGCGGGCCCGTCGCCGTCGATCAGCCAGGCGCCCGGGGCCACCTCCCAGTGGCGGTTCTCGGCGTAGCCGACGGCTTCGATCAGCAGCGGGGGCGGGCCGGCGGTCTCGTCCTGGCCGGGGGCGTCGGGGATCTCTTCCACGGGCTGCTCAACTACCGTGTGTGAGGCTGGTTACGGGCCGGGGGCCCCCGGTCGGCCGCATCCCGGCAATGTCACCCGAACCGGTGACTCACGCGAGTTGGTGCGGGCGGCGGCGGGCGCAGCGGGGGCGCACGGAAGCATTTCCCAGGGCGCGCGGGGGGTGCGGTTCGTCACCGTGGGTATCCCGCTGACGTTGCTGATCGCTAACCTGGTGTCAGATTCCTTGGACGGTCGGACAGTCGGCAACAGATCAGCACATCGTCGCCCGCCGGCCGGGACCGGAGGGTGTGGGGAGGCGAAGCCCAATGGCCGCGAGACCACTCGTCGCACGACAGCCCAACGAGCGCCTGCAGCAGCTGATCCAGGAGGCCAGCTGCTCCAACGCCGGCCTGGCCCGCAGGGTCAACCTGTGCGGCGCGGAGCACGGACTGGACCTGCGCTACGACAAGACCTCCGTCGCCCGCTGGCTGCGCGGCCAGCAGCCGCGCGGGCAGGCGCCGGCCGTGATCGCCGAGGCCCTCGGGCGCAAGCTCGGCCGCAGCGTGTCGGTCGAGGAGATCGGCATGGCCGACGGCAAGAACCTCAGCTCCGGCATCGGGCTGCAGTTCGCGCCGACCCTCGGCGCCGCGCTGGAGCAGGTGTGCGAGCTGTGGCGCAGCGACGTCGGCCGGCGGGACTTCCTGACCGGGGCGACGGTCGCCGCCTCCGCGCTGGTCGAGCCCAGCCGGGACTGGCTGATCACCCCGCCCGACCCGGTGGTGGCCCGCGGCGGCGGCCCCCGGGTCGGCCCGACGGACGTGGCCGCGATCAGGGCGACCACCACGATGCTGGTCGACCTGGACCACCGCTTCGGCAGCGGGCACGTGCGCCCGGTCGTCGTGCACTACCTCAACTCGGTGGTCTCCGGTCTGCTCGGCGGCGCCTACCGGGAGGAGACGGGACGCCAACTCTTCGCCGCGGTGGCCCGTTTGACCGAACTCGCCGGCTACATGGCGGTGGACACCGGGCAGCCCGGGCTGGCCCAGCGCTACTACATCCAGGCCCTGCGGCTCGCCCAGGCCGCCGACGACCGCGGCTACGGCGGCTACGTCCTCGCCGCCTCGATGAGCCACCTGGCGGCCACCCTCGGCAACCCGCGCGAGATCGCCCAGCTCGCCCGCGCCGCCCAGGAGGGCGCCCGGTCGGTCGCCACCCCGACGGCGATGGCGATGTTCTACGCCGCCGAGGCCCGCGGCCACGCCCTGCTCGGCGACGCCCGCTCCTGCGAGGCGGTGTCGGCCAAGGCGCTGGAGATGATGGAGAAGCGCCGCCCGGAGGACGACCCGGACTGGATCGCCCACTTCGACGACGCCTACCTCGCCGACGAACTGGCCCACTGTCACCGGGACCTCGAACAGGCCGGCCCGGCCGAGCACTACGCCCGGCGGGCGCTCGACCTGCACCCGCCGACCCGAGTGCGCCGGCGAGCGGTGGACCTCGTGCTGCTCGCCACCGCCCAGCTCCAGCAGCGCGACCTGGAACGCGCCTGCGAGACGGGCACCCAGGCGGTGCGGCTGCTGAGCGGGCTGCGCTCCAACCGGGGCGTGGAGTACCTGGACGAGTTCCGGCGCAGGCTGGAGCCCTACCGGGAGCAGCGGGTGGTGCGCGAGTTCCACGCCAGGGCGGACGCGGAGGCGGCCTGAGGACGGTCCGCGCTGGGAGCGGTGGGATTGTCCCGCCCACGTGGTCACCCGGTGAGGCGAACCGGTAGCGTGGGCGCGACGTCCAAGGAACTGTGATGCTCCCAAGAACCGACGAGATGTGGTCCGCCGACCGTGCGCGGTCCTGCACAGGTGAGGAATCGCGTTGAGTCAGCGCCGCTCGTACCCCAACTCCGGTGACTTCAACCTGGACGACCTGTTCCGCCCCGAGCCCGGCCAGCCCCAGGGCCAGCCGGGCCAGCCGCAGGGCCCCACGGCCGTGCCGCCGGTGGGCCAGCCGTCCGGTCAGCCGGAGTACCTGGGCGACGGCGCGCACACCCAGCAGCAGTGGGGTGCGGCGCCGCAGCCCGGTTACGGCGTCCCGCCGCAGGCCGACCCGGCGCCGGCCACCCAGCACCTGCCGCCGTACCCGGCCGGTGACCCCCAGAGCGGCGGCTACCCCGCGCCGCAGCCCGGTTACGGCGTACCGCAGCAGGCCGCGCCCGGCTACCAGGGGTACCCGCCGGCCGCGCAGCCGCAGACGCAGCAGCAGCCCGGCCACCCCGGGCAGGGCTACGGCCAGGGCGGCTACGCACAGGGCGCCCACGGCACCGACGGCTACGGGCAGGGCGGCTACGCACAGGGCGCCCACGGCACCGACGCCTACGGGCAGGGCGGCTACGGCCAGGCCGACCCGAACGCGACCCAGGGGGGCCGCCCGGGCCGCGGCGGCCGCTCCTCCAACAAGCTGATCATCGGCGGCGTGGTGGCGGGCTGCGCGGCGGCCGGCATCCTGGTCGCCGTTCTGATGAACGGCGGCGAGAACACCGACAAGTCCGGCCACAAGACCGCTCCGGTCGCCGCCACCGGCAGCACCGCCCCCGGCACGGCGAGCGCGAGCGGTTCCGGCGCCCCCGTCGACCCGGAGGTCAAGGCACAGGCGCAGCCGCTGTCCGACCTGCTGGGCACCGCGAGCGACAGCCGCAGCTCGGTGGTCTCCGCGGTTGCCTCGGTGCAGAAGTGCGACAAGCTCCCGGACTCGCAACAGGCCCTGACCGCCGCGGCCGGCAAGCGGCGGGAGCTGCAGACCAAGCTCGGCCAGCTGAAGACCGACAAGCTGCCCGGCGGCCAGCAGCTGATCGAGCAGCTCAACGCCGCCTGGACGGCCTCGGCCCAGGCGGACGACGAGTACGCGGCCTGGGCGACCGACGCCCAGTCCTCCTGCGACCCGAAGAAGCCGGACACCGGCAACCAGCACTACAAGAACGCCGTGCAGGCCAGCGGCACGGCGACCACCGCGAAGAAGCAGGCCTCGTCCCTGTGGAACACGATCGCCACCCAGACCGGCCTGCCCAGCCGCAGCGACGGCGACCTGTAACGCTGTCAAGGGCCGGCCCGGGCCGGCCCTTGACACGGGGCTCCGGCTCAGGCGGGCGGTCGGCCGCCGGTGAGCACCCAGCGGACGTCCACGAAGCCCGGCTGCTGCGGCGTCATCCGCCCGTTCCTGACCACCTGGTAGGTGATCCAGGTGTTGACCAGCCGCGGCGACTCGGTGCTGGGCAGCATGTTGGTGGTGCCCCAGTTCAGCGGCGGGGTGAGGCCGACGTCGATGCCCTCGCCGCTGTCCAGCAGGGCGGTGACGGTCTTCGAGCTGACCGGCTTGCCGGCCGCGGCCAGCTTCTCGGACACCACCCGGAACACCTCGTAGGCGACCCAGGTGGTCTGCACGCCCGGGTCGGAGACGTCGATGCTGTTGGCGCCGGTGGTGTCGGAGCGCACCACCGAGCGCAGCCCGTCCCAGATCCTGGCCGACTCCGGCGGGTACCAGCTGGTGACGAACGCCCCGGCCAGCGGGCCGGAGTCGCCGCCGGTGGAGTCGACCACCGACTGCTGGACGCTGCCGATCACCGAGGCGATCCGGGTGTTCTTCGGGGTGAGCCGCCGGTAGGCGTCCAGCAGGTTGCCGGTCGGCTCGGCGGCCATCGCGCTGGTGACGCAGTTGCCCGGCTCGTCCCTGCCGATCGCCTTGCGGGCCACCGCCGTGTAGTCGGAGGACTGCTCGGGCGCCTTGACGTCCAGCAGCTTCATCCCGGCGGGCTTGAGCGCGTTGCCCAGGTAGCCGAGCAGGCTGTCGCCGGCCGGGGTGTCCGGACGGATCAGCGCGACGGACCTGCAGCCGGCCTCGACCAACTGGCGGCCGCTGCCCGCGATCAGCGCGGGCATCCCACCGTCCACCGGGTAGGACAGCGGGCTGGAGAACTCGGGCTGGGAGAGGCCGTACCCGCCGATCAGCGGGATGCCGGCGCGCTCCAGCACCGGCATGAAGGCGTCGCCCCACTGGCTGTAGGAGCCGATCACGGCGGCCGCCCCGGCGTCCACCGCCTGCTGGGCGCAGGCCTTGGCGCCGTCGGCGGTGTTGTGCTCGTTGCAGGTGATCACGTGCAGCTTGTGGCCGTTCAACCCGCCCTTGAGGTTGACGTCCCGGCCGATCGAGTCGGCCAGCGCGGTCATGCCGGGGCGGTCGGCGGACCCGGTGCCGGACGGGGCCCAGGTCATCACCGTCAGGTCGTCGGCGTTGGTGGAGGCATCGGCCGGTCCGCCGCACGCGGAGGCCGAGAAGAGGGTGGGGAGCAGCGCCGCGGCGGTCACCGCGGCGGCGATCGGACGCCGGCGACGGCGGGCGATCGTGGGACGGGCCCGGAACGAGTCCCTTCGGCTGGTCATCGGTCTTCCCTCTCTGGGCGCCATCCGGCGCACCGGAAACAGCCAAGACCCGGTGCCGCAAGGCGAGAGGGCGGAAATGCGAACGCTCGGCAAACGGCGGCCGAAATCCGAAGGGGTACGCGTGTAGATCGCGAGTGGAGCACGAACAGACGGGGAACGTACGATCGTTCACCATGTCCGTCAGCACAGATTCTTCGCACCGGTCCGCCCGAAACACTTCTCGTCCGGGCCACCGCTCCAGCACGATGGGCGGCATGCCGCTAAACGACCTGCCCTGGTGGCGCTGGCGAGCCCGACTGCGCTCGGCGCTGCACATGCTGTCCGACCCCGGTTTCCAGCAGGAGGCCTGGCTGGCCGGACGGGAGGGCTACGGGGACGTGACCGACGCCGTCTACCGGCTGGTCGAGGACACCTGGCTGGACCGCTGGTCCGCCGAGAAGTACGTGGGCACGATCTTCCGGGACTCCGCCGAGGCCGCCCTGGTCGACGTCGCGGTGCTGCGCGCCGTGCAGATGCTGCACGAGGTCGGCGCTGACGCCCCCGCCTCCGCCTACCTCGGCCACCCCGGCTGGCCGGAGACCGTCCGGGCCGCCCGCGAGGCCCACGTCGCCCTGGCCGTCGGCGACGGGGAGGACCCGGACGCGGCACCCAGGTCGCTGGACGTGCTGCGGATCCTGACCCAGGTCTGAGGCCGCCCGTCCGCCGGGCGGTGCCGTCCCGCAGTGCGGGCAGCGGGGCGGCCACTGTCCAGGATGTGACACGCTGGACCATTCACGAACTCGCACGACCTCAGGACGGGATACCCCCAGTGGAACAGCAGCCGGCCAGCGCCCAGTACGTCCTCACGCTGTCCTGCCCCGACAAGCAGGGCATCGTCCACGCTGTCTCCAGCTACCTCTTCATGACCGGCTGCAACATCATCGACAGCCAGCAGTTCGGGGACGGGGAGACCGGACTGTTCTTCATGCGGGTGCACTTCTCCGCCCCCGAGCCGGTCACCGCCGACAAGCTGCGGGCCAGCTTCGCCGCGATCGGCGCCTCCTTCGGGATGGACTGGCAGATCCACCCGACCGAGCAGCGGATGCGGATCGTCCTCATGGTCAGCAAGTTCGGGCACTGCCTGAACGACCTGCTCTACCGCACCCGGATCGGCGCCCTGCCGGTGGACATCGCCGCGGTGGTCTCCAACCACACCGACCTGCGGGACCTCACCGAGAGCTACGGCGTCCCCTTCCACCACATCCCGGTCACCAGGGACACCAAGGCCGAGGCCGAGCGGCAGCTGCTCGACCTGGTCGAGAAGGAGGACGTGGAACTGGTCGTGCTGGCCCGCTACATGCAGGTCCTGTCCGACCAGCTGTGCACCGCGCTGTCCGGCCGGGTGATCAACATCCACCACTCCTTCCTGCCGAGCTTCAAGGGCGCCAAGCCGTACCACCAGGCGCACGCCCGCGGGGTGAAGCTGATCGGCGCCACCGCGCACTACGTCACCGCCGACCTCGACGAGGGCCCGATCATCGAGCAGGAGGTGGCCCGGGTCACCCACGACGTCAGCCCGGACCAGCTGGTCGCGCTCGGCCGGGACGTCGAGTGCCAGGCGCTGGCCCGCGCGGTCAAGTGGCACAGCGAGCACCGGGTGCTGCTCGACGGCAGCCGGACCGTCGTCTTCGCCTGAGTCTCCGCAGAGCCTCAGCTTCCGCAGAGCCTCAGCTTCCGCAGAGCCTCAGCTTCCGCAGAGCCTCAGCTTCCGCAGAGCCTGAGCCTTCTCAGAGCGCCCGCGGCCGCGACAGCAGCGGCAGCGCGTGCAGCACCTCGCGCACCGCGGCCCGGTCACCGTGCTCGCCCACCGGCAGCCGGTCCGGGTCGCGGTGCGCGGCGGCCAACTGGCACAGCTCCAGGCCGTCCAGCACCATCGAGGCCACCGGCTCACCGCCGGGCGGCCCGGCCTGCTCGCCGTCCAGCGGCACCAGCCACTCGCCGGCCGCCGGACCGTCCACCACCAGCCGCAGCCGCCTCGGCTCCCGGACGGCCGTCGCCCCCGCCGGCCCTGCCGTGCCCGGTGCCCCGGCGGGCTGGGGGCGGGCCGCCCGCAATCCGGCCAGCGCCCGCGGCAGCAGCCGGACCACCAGCTCCACCATCTGCCGCAGGTGCTGCGGCGCCGGCGGGTCGTACGGGTAGGCGACCGCCCGGGCCACGTCCTCGCCGTGCACGAAGCACTCCAGGGCGCGGTCCACGAAGGCGTCGCGCAGCGGCAGAACCGCGAAGCCGAGGTCGACCGGGGTGCTGCCCTGCGGGGCCAGCGCGGCGCCGCGCACCAGGTCGTGGGTCTGCTGGCGCCAGCGGGCGCGCACCGACTGCGGCGGCAGCCCGGCCTGGTCGGCGAGCAGCCGGGCGGTGCGCGCGGTGACCGCGGTGGACGGGCCGCCCTGCGGTGGCACCCGTGGCACCCTCGGCGCCGGGACGGCCGCTTCCTGCGGTGGCACCCGCCGCTCCACCACCCGTGCCCGCGCCGGGGCGGACGGGGCAGCCGCCGGGACCGGGTCGGGCAGGCCGAGGGCGAGCGCCAGGAAGCCGTCCACCGCGGTCAGCCGGCCCAGCACCTCGGCCGGGCGCAGCAGCTCGGCGCCGCCGTGCCACGGCAGTTCGGCGACCTCCTGCCACTCCTCCGGGCCGAGGTCGCGCAGCAGCGCGTCCAGCTTGGCGGTCTCCGCGGTGTACGGCATCCCCCAGGCGGGGACGGGCAGTTCGGCCGGGCGGCGGGCCAGGCACCAGTCCAGCACCTGCTGGCGCAGCGAACCGGGCTGGTCCAGCGGCTCGTCCAGGGAGAGCCAGCCGGCCGCGTCGCGCAGCCGGGCGGCTTCCTCGGTGCACTCCGCACAGCCGCGCAGGTGCCGCTCCAACTCGGCGGACTCGCGCGGCGGGCAGGCGCCGAGGGACCAGGCACCGAGCAGCGAGCGCAGGGCGTCGTGCCGCTCCTCGTTCATGTCCGCCCGCCCTCGTCGCAGTCGCAGTCGCAGTCGCAGTCTCCGCGCCCGGTGCGGTGCCCGTCGTCGGCGGTGTTCCCGTCGTCGTGCCCGTCGCCGTCGCCGTGCCCGTCGCCGTCCCGGCGCGACGGGTGGGGCTCCTGGCGGGCGCGTTCGTCGGCCAGTTCGGTGGCCAGCAGCTCCAGGCCGAGCCGCATCCGCTGCTTGGCGGCCTGCTCGCTGATGCCGAGCAGCCGGGCCGTCTCCTGGTAGGTGCGGCCGTCGTAGTACGTCACCGCGATGGTCTCGCGCAGGGGTTGGGGCAGGGAGTCGACCACGTACTGCACGCGCGCGGCGGTGGCCACGGCGCGGATCTCCTCCTCGGTCGCGCCGGTGCCGCGCTCCGGCGCCCGCTCGGCGTCGCGCCGCGCCCGCAGCCGTTCGACCGCGCGGCGGTGGGTGAGCGCGCCGAGCCAGGAGCGCAGCGACCCCTGGGCGGGGTCGAAGTCCTCGGGGTGCTCCCAGACCTGGGCGAAGATCTCCCGGGTGAGCTGGTCGGCGGCCGCCTGGTCGGCGAGTATCCGCCCGGCCAGGCCGTGCACCATCGGCGAGAGCCGGTCGTAGAGTTCGCCGAGCGCGGTCTCCTCGCCCCGGGCGAGGCGCCGCTGCAACTGCTCGTCCCAGCGCGGGATCCGGTCCGGGGTGGCCATCGAGAACCACCCTCCTGCCCGGTTCGCTCGGCGTTACTCCACGGTATCCCGTGGCCGGTCCGCGGCGGGAGGGAATCGGGCAAGAACGGAACCCCGTCCCGTGGATCGGCATCGCTCCGGGGGAGCCCGATGGTGGATCCCGGCGACGGTTCGTCACATGGCGGGACGTCCGCTCGCGGGACCGTCCGCGGAGGCCGCTGTTCGAGACCCGCTGGACATATGTCGCACGGGTGGTTCGCGAGTGGCGGGCAGGGCCGTGGGGGCCTCCGGCGGTAGGTTCCCGCCAGGGCGTGTCCGACACGCGCTGAGCGGGACCGGCGTCGGCCCGGGCCGGACGAGTGCCGGTACGAGGCTCGCGTGAGTGAGCGGGACAGTATGCACTGCCCTGTCCCCCGATCGCCGGAATATGCCCGAAGCGCTTGCTGCCGTCCGTCCGCCCGCCCATCCTGAGGCGTATTCGTGTCGCGGCCTGTGTGCGACTGACGAGTTGGCGCGGGCGAGTGGCGCGGGCGGACGGGTCGGCGAGCGCCCGGGTGAGCCCCGGGTGGCACCGGGCGAAGCGCGAGGGCCCCGCCGGCCGGCTGATCCGGCCCGATCGGGACGTTGGCCGAACTGCGAGTGCGGGTGGTGGAGCGGTGCAGGTTCTTCAGGTACAGCTTGCGGTGCAGGCGGACCCCTCGGAGGTCGGCCGGGCCCGCCGGTGGGTGCGCTCGCGGCTGCTGAACCACGGAGTGGACCCGGACGCACCGATGGCCGAGACGGTGGTGCTGGTGGTCTCGGAACTGGTCACCAACGCCGTGGTGCACACCGGCTGTCCGGCCGTGCTGCGACTCTGCCTGCCAGTGGCCGACGGCTCCGCGCAGGCCGGTCCGTGCGGCCTGCTGCGGGTGGAGGTGGCCGACGCGAGCCGGACCGCCCCGGCCCCCCGGCACGCCGGTGCGGACGAGGACGCGACCAACGGGCGCGGGCTGGAACTGGTCGAGCTGCTCTGCGAGCGCTGGGGCTGGTACCCGGACGGATCGGGCAAGCGGGTCTGGTGCGAGATCGACACCCAGGCCCGACCGGTGGACCCGATGGCCGGGGCGGACTGGGCCGCTTTGGCTCAATAGCGGCTTCCGGCAGCGGACTTCAGCGGCTCTCCACGGGCCTTCGGGCGCCGCTGCCGGGTGGCGTGGACCACGGCGGTGATCACCGGCCGAAAGCTGACGCAACCATTCCGAATTTCGGACTACCCATTGACGTGACGTATCCGACTGATCACGCTTGGGTGCGGCTCTCCGTTGCGAGGGGACGCCGAGGGGACGTCCGTCCGCGCCACGGTGCTGCTGTCCAGGGGGATCGCGTCAGCAGGGGGGATCGTGGACCGCCGGGCGCGGCCCGCTCCTCGGCGAGTGCGGAGGCCGCGGCGCGGGTTCAGGGGCCGTGCGCCGCGATCGGACGGTGGCCCGCCACGCTGCGCCAGGCGCGTACGCGGCCGGCCGCCGTCCGGTGCGCCGCTCCCCGGGGGCGGATTCCGGCCTAGCGCCAGTCTTCTCCCAGGATTCACTCGGCTTCACTCAGCACTCGGCTTCACTCGGCTTCGGTCGGCTCTTCGCCCGGCCCTCGGCCGCGCGGGAACCGTCCTTCGGCGCTACGCCGGGGTGCGGAACGTTCGCCGGTAGGCGCTCGGAGCCACGTCCAGCCGTCCGCGCAACTGCAGCCGCAGCGAGGTGCCGGTGCCGAAGCCGGACCGCCGGGCGACCTGGTCGATCGTCAGGTCGGTGCGCTCCAGCAACTGCCGGGCCCGCTCGGTGCGCTGGGTGGTGATCCACTGGCCGGGGCTGGCGCCGGTCTCCTCGCGGAAGCGCCGGGTGAAGGTCCGCACGCTCATGCCCGCCCGGTCGGCGAGCCGGCGCAGCGGAAGCGGCTCCTCCAGGTGCTCCAGTGCCCAGGCGCGGACGGCCGCGGTGCCGGTGCCGGTGCCGGTGCCGCCGGAGGTCACCGGGCTCGGCGCCTCCACGTACTGCTTCTGGCCGCCGTCGCGCCAGGGCGGCACCAGGCAGTTGCGGGCCACCGCGTTGGCCACCGCGCTGCCGTGGTCGCGGCGCACCACGTGCAGGCACAGGTCGACCCCGGCGGCGACCCCGCCGGAGGTGAGGATGTCGCCGTCGTCGGTGTAGAGCACGTCCGGGTCCAGCAGGACCTTGGGGAACGTCCGGGCGAAGAGCTCGGTGTAGCGCCAGTGGGTGGTGGCCGGGCGGCCGTCCAGCAGTCCGGCGGCGGCCAGCAGGAACGAGCCGGTGCAGATCGACATCAGCCGGGTGCCGGGCCGGATCCGCCGCAGTGCGGCGGCGAGTTCGGGGGTGAAGGGGGCGTCCGCCAGGTCAGGGTCGGAGTCGTGGGACGCGGGGAGCACCACGGTGTCGGCCCGCTCCAGCAGTTCGGGCCCGTGGTCGACCGCGATCCGGAAGTCTGCGCTGGTGGCGACCGGCCCGCCGTCCAGGGTGCAGGTGGCCACCTGGTACAGCGGGCGGCCGGCGTCGTCCTTGGCGTTGCCGAAGATCCTTGCGGGGATGCCGAGTTCGAAGGCGATCGCGCCCTCCAGGGCGAGTACCGCGACCAGGTGCGCCATGCCGTTCCCTCCCCGGGGCCCCGTCCTCGGACTCCCGCCTCCCCGACCGGAGCGGGGCGCGTCCGGGTCAGGGTACGCGAGGGCGTGGCCCGATTCTTGCGAAAGCTGTCATTCAGGCCACTCGTCCGGGTGGCGCGGGCTCGGGAGACTCGTCCACGTGACCGAACGCAGTGCCCTCGCCGCCTCCACGCCCGCCGCCCTCGCCGCCTCCACGCCCACCGCCCCCGCGCCCGGCCGGCGCCCCCGGGTGCACTACGCCTGGGTGGTCGCCGCCGTCGCCCTGCTCGTCCTGCTCGGCTCGGCCGGCTTCCGCTCCACGCCCAGCCTGATGATGGACGCCCTGCACAACGAGTTCGGCTGGTCGCTCGGGACGATCTCCAGCGCCACCTCCGTCAACCTCACGCTCTACGGCCTCACCGCCCCCTTCGCCGCCGCCCTGATGGACCGTTTCGGCGTGCGCCTGGTGGTCGTCTGCGCGCTGCTGACCATCTCCGTCGGCGCCGGCCTGACCATGCTGATGCGCCAGCCCTGGCAACTGGTCCTGTGCTGGGGCGTACTGGTCGGCCTCGGCAGCGGCTCGATGGCCGGCGCCTTCGCCACCACCATCACCGGCCGCTGGTTCCAGGCCCGCCAGGGACTGGTCACCGGTGTGCTCACCGCCGCCGGAGCAGCGGGAAATCTGGTCTTCCTGCCGGTCGGCGCCTGGCTGGTCGAACAGCACGGCTGGCGCTCGGCCGTGGTCGTGGTCTCGCTGGCCGCCAGCGCCGTCGCCGTGCCCGTCCTGCTGCTGATGCGTGAGCGCCCCGCCGACCTCGGCCTGCTCCCGTACGGCGCCACCGAGGCCCCGCCCGAGCCGGTGCGGGACGCCCGCGCCCTGGCCCGCACCCTGCGGGTGCTGCGCGACGCCGCCCGCACCCGGCCGTTCTGGCTGCTGGCGAGCTCCTTCGCGATCTGCGGCGCCACCACCGCCGGTCTGGTCGGCACCCACTTCATCCCGGCCGCCCACGACCACGGCATGCCCGTCACCACCGCCGCGAGCCTGCTCGCCCTGATCGGCCTGTTCGACGTGGCCGGCACCGTGTTCAGCGGCTGGCTCACCGACCGGGTCGACTCCCGGCTGCTGCTCACCGTCTACTACGGGCTGCGCGGGGTCTCCCTGCTCCTGCTGCCGCAGCTGCTCGCCGGCTCGCTCCAGCCGCCGATCCTCGCCTTCGTGGTCTTCTACGGCCTGGACTGGGTGGCCACCGTGCCGCCGACCGTCGCCCTGTGCCGCCGACACTTCGGCGAGGACGCCCCGATCGTCTTCGGCTGGGTGCTCGCCGCCCACCAGATCGGCGCGGCCGTCGTCGCCGGACTGGCCGGCCTGGCCCGCGACGCGCTCGGCAACTACGACCTGACCTGGTACGGCGCCGGCGCACTGTGCGCGGTCGCGGTCGGCCTCTGCCTGGCGCTGCGCACCGGCCGGCCGACCGACCGGGCGGTGCCCGCCCTCTCGTAAGCACGTTCGACCGGAACACTAGGCTCCGCTCCATGGCGCTCACCTTCACCCTGGACCCGAAGCTCGACCCCGACCTGCGCACCGCCGTCGTACGGCTGTGGACGGACGTGACCAACGCGGGCGGCGCGGTCGGCTTCGTGGCTCCGGTCACCGAGGACGAGGTCTGGGACACCGCCGACCACCAGTTCGCCGGGGTCCACCCGGACGGTCCCGACCGGCTGCTGGTCGCGCACGAGAGCGCGACCGGCCGGCTGGTCGGGGTGCTGTTCTTCGCGTCGATGCGCTTCGCACCGATGGAGCACTGGCGGATGCTCAAGCGGGTCATGGTGCACCCCGACTTCCAGGGCCTCGGCTACGGCGCCGAACTGCTCGCCGAGGCCGAACGGGTCGCCCGCGCCTGGGGCCTGGAGTCGCTGCGGCTCACCGCGCGCGGTGGCCTCGGCCTGGAGCGCTTCTACACCCGCTGCGGCTACCGGGAGGTCGGCCGGGTGCCGGCCGCGATCCGGGTCGCCCCCGGGGACGACCGCGACGACATCACCATGTGGCTCGACCTGCGCTGAACCCTCGGGGCCCGTCGGGGCTTCCCACGGGCTTCCCCGGGCCAGGGGCGGCGGACCCGTGGCCCGCGCCGGGTGTCAGGCATGCTTCACTGGGAAGTCCCGCCCCGGCTCGAACCAGAAGGATGTGTCCCAGTGAGCAGCAACGGCCCGCAGAAGTCGCACGCCACGCTCCGCTACACCTCCATGCGGGCCAGCATCTTCCTCGGGTGCCTGCTGGTGGCCCTGCTGCTGGGGCGTTTCGGGGTCATCCCGGTGAGCGGCGAGGCCGGGGTGGTCTTCCTGGTCCTGTTGGCCGCGGTCGCCTCCGCGCCGCTCAGCTATGTGCTGCTGAGCAAGCAGCGCGACGAGATGTCCACCCAGATCACCACCAAGGTCGCCGGGATGCGCAGCCGCACCGCCGAGCGGATCGCCAGCCAGAACGCCGAGGAGGACGCCGCGGACGACGCCGCCCGCGCGACCGCCTCCCGGCAGAGCTGACGCCGGGCGCGGCCCGCCGTGGCTGCTGATCCTTCCGGGGGCGACCGGGCCGTCGAGCCCGACGGGTCCGTCGAGGCCGACCGGCCGGCCGGGGCCGACCGGTCCGCCGGGACGTGGCCTGCCCCCGTGCGCCGGCCCACCGGGCGGGACGTCGCCCGGCTCGCCGGAGTGTCCCAGGCCACCGTCTCGCTGGTCTTCTCCGGCGCCGAGGCCGGCCGCCGGGTCTCCGAGGCGACCCGGGAGCGGGTCCGCGAGGCCGCCCGCAGCCTCGGCTACCGCCCGCAGGCGGCCGGCCGCCAGCTGCGGCTGGGCCGCAGCGGGATGATCATGCTGGCCGTGCCGAACCTCCAGGGCCCGTTCTTCGGCCGGGTGCTGGAGGGTGTGCACCACGAGGCCGGCCGGCACGGCCTGGCGGTTGTGGTCAGCTCCGGCTGGGGCAGCGCCACCCTCGCCGAGGCCGCCACGGCGGGCCGCTTCGACGGCCTGCTGATCTGTTCCCCGGACGACAGCCAGCTCGGCGAACTGCCGCCCGACACCCCTGCCGTCTTCCTGGACGCCGATCCCGGCACCGACCGGGCGCGCCCGACCGTCGAACTGGACGTGGCCGGCGGGATGCGGGCCGCCGTCGAGCACCTGGCCGCCCTCGGGCACCGCCGGATCGGGCACCTGCGTTCCACCCACGCCGCGTACACCTTCCGGGTCCGGCAGGCCGCCTTCGAGCGGGCCGTCCGTGAACTCGGCCTGGACGTCGTGGAGTTGGGCGTGAGCCTGAACGAGGGGTACACGGCCGCGCGGAGCGTGGCGGGGGAGCTGCTGGAGCGGTCGGACCGTCCGCGCGCGGTGATCTGCGACGACGACGTGGTCGCCTCCGGCGTCTACCAGGCGGCCGCCGAGCGGGGGTTGCGGGTGCCGGACGACCTGTCGGTGGTCGGCATGGACAACGTCGCGGTCTCCGGGCTGCTCGCCCCGCCGCTGACCACCGTCGACCTGCCCGGCGAGGAGCTCGGCCGGGCGGGGGCGGCCGCGCTGGCCGGACTTCTGCGCGGCGAGCGGGTGGCGCCGGTGGCGCCGCTGGCCACCGCCCTGGTGCGGCGCTCCTCGACGGCCCCGGCGCGCTGACGGCCCCGGCGCGGCCTTGACGGGGCTGCGGCTCCGAGGAAAGGACTGCGCCCGCCGGCCAGACCCCCGGCGGGCGCAGTCGTCTGTGGGGGCGGGCCGGTCAGCCCACCGTGAGGGGCTCGGCGGGCTCGACGGCCCCGACGGGCTCGAAGCGCGGCGCCGTCGGCGCGGAGCGGAACCAGCGGCGGGCGCCGAACAGCACCGCTGCGCCGAGCGCGATCCCGCCCGCCGCGCACACCGCGACCGGCCGGAGCGAGGAGCCCTCGGCGAGGTGCCCGGAGACGGCGTAGCCGAGCGAGTTGCCGGTGGCGAACAGGGTCACCAGCCAGGCGAAGGCCTCGGTGACCGTCCCGGTCGGGGCGAGTTCGGCGACCAGCACGAAGGCGGCCGCGAGCAGCGGGGCCAGCAGGATGCCGGAGACGAAGGCCAGTGCGGCCATCGGGTACGGGCCGGGCAGCGTCACCAGCGGGAGGTAGGAGGCGGCCATCGCGAGGGCCATCAGCCAGGTGCGGGTGGCGGTGCTCTGCCGCCAGTTGACCGTGCCGTAGGCGAGTGCGCCGAGCAGTCCGCCGAGCGCGGCCAGCGCCAGCAGGGTGCCTCCGCCGCCGGGCAGTCCGCCGGCGTGCCGCTCGGCGTAGGCGATGAAGAGCACGTTCTGCGCGCCGACCGCCCAGCCGGCTCCGGCCAGTCCGACCAGCAGCAGTACCAGGCCCGGGGAGCGCAGCGGGCCGAGCAGTCCGGCGGACTTCTCGCGGGCGGGGGCGCGCCAGGCCCGGGCCGGGGCGGCGGTGGCGACGACCAGGGCGCCGGCCAGTCCCAGTCCCGCGGCCACCCAGAGTGCGGCGACCGGGCTGAACAGTCCGGCGATCCCGGCGACGGCCAGCGGCCCGGCCACGTAGAGGATCTGCTGGGAGGCGGAGTCGAAGGCGTACGCGGTGTCGAGCTGTTCGTCCTCGACCACGTCCGGCCAGAGCGAGCGCAGGCAGGGCTCGAGCGGCGGCATCGCGAGACCGGCGACGGCGGCGCCGAGAGGCGCCGCGACGGCCGAGCCGGGGGCGAGGGCGAGCAGCGCGTACCCGCCGCCGGCGATCACGGCGGAGGCGAGCAGGACGCGGGGCTGTCCGGTCCGGTCGACGATCCGCCCGAGCACCGGCCCGCCGACGGCGGCGGCGAGTGCGTAGACGGAGGTGGCCAGTCCGATCCGGCCGTACGGGACGCCGGCCTCGCGCAGGGCGAGGGCGATCACCAGGGCGGTCATACCGGCGGGAAGGCGGCCGAGCAGGGTGCCGAGCAGGAGTCGGGTGACGTGCGGGGCGCGGAGCAGGGCGAGGTAGCCCATCGGTGGTCTTCTCCGGTGTCTGGGCGGGGAGGGCGGGGAGCGCAGGGGAGGGCCGGGGACACCGTCAAGGTTATACGTATAACTGCCGGTCGGTCAATCCGTCCGGAAGGCTGATCTGATGGGGCGTCAGCATCGTTCGTGCCCGGATCTCGCCCCGAGGCGGGCTTGGAGTTCGAGCTCATCTCAAACAACTACTTTGAACATCTCAAATCTTTACTGCTAACGTATTGGCCGTGACCACCTCAGACGCACTGCGGATGCACGGCCCGGGCCAGCTGCCCGGCGCCGCCCGCCCCCGTGCTCTGACCGGTGCTGTGGACAGCCCGTGCCGTTGTCGCGCCACGGTCCGTACGGCCCTGAGCTGTACCGCGGCGGCACGCCCCTGAACCGGGGCCCGAGCCCCTCCCGTGCCCGGCCCCGTGCCGTGCCGCCGCCTCCGCCCCACACCCCACCGTCAGCAACGCCCTCCCCGGAGTCGCACCCCCATGTCCACAGCGCCCGAGGCGACCTCGTCGCCGTCCGTGCTCACCCGCATCCGCAAGACGCCGTTCTGGGTGCAGATCGTCGCCGGCCTCGTGCTCGGCGTCGGCCTCGGCTACCTGGCCCGTGCCGCCGACGTCTCCTGGCTGGCCACCACCCTGGAGACCATCGGCAAGATCTTCGTCCAGCTGCTCAAGCTGGCCGTGCCCCCGCTGGTCTTCACCGCGATCGTGGTGAGCGTCGCCAACCTGCGCAACGTCACCAACGCGGCCCGGCTGGCGACCCGCACGCTGCTCTGGTTCATGATCACCTCGCTGATCGCGGTCGGCATCGGCCTGGGCCTGGGCCTGCTGACCAACCCCGGCCAGGGCACCAACCTCAAGACCGAGGGCCTCAAGGCGCTCGACTCCAAGGGCACCTGGATCGACTTCCTGACCGGGATCTTCCCGACCAACATCGTCGACGCCTTCGTCAAGGTGAACGTCCTGCAGATCGTCTTCCTGGCGGTCGTGGTCGGCGCCGCGATCATCAAGCTCGGCACCAAGGCCGACCCGGTCCTCAAGCTCAGCGAGACCGTGCTGGAGCTGACCCAGACCGCCCTGTGGTGGGTCATCCGGCTCTCCCCGCTCGGCACCCTCGGCCTGATCGGCAAGTCCGTCGCCAAGTACGGCTGGGACCTGCTCAAGCCCTTCGCCACGCTGACCCTCGACATATACGTCGGCTGCGCGCTGGTGCTGTTCGTCGTCTACTCGCTGGTGCTGCGCTTCGCCGCGGGCCTCAACCCGCTGCACTTCTTCAAGGGCGCCTGGCCCGCCATCCAGCTGGCCTTCGTCTCCCGCTCCTCGGTCGGCACCCTGCCGGTCACCCGCCGGGTGACCGAGCGCCTCGGCGTCCCGAGCGAGTACGCGTCCTTCTCCGTGCCGTTCGCCGCCACCACCAAGATGGACGGCTGCGCCTCGATCTACCCGGCCGTCGCCGCGATCTTCGTCGCCCAGGTCTACAACGTCGAGCTGGGCATCAAGGACTACATCCTGATCGCCTTCGTCTCGGTCGTCGGCTCGGCCGCGACCGCCGGCCTCACCGGCGCGATCGTCATGCTGACGCTGACCCTCTCCACCCTGGGCCTGCCGCTGGAGGGCGTCGGCCTGCTGCTCGCCATCGACCCGATCCTGGACATGATGCGGACCGCGACCAACGTCGCCGGTCAGGTGGTCGTGCCGATCGTGGTCGCGGCGCGGGAGCGGATCCTGGACGTGGCCGCGTACAACAACCCCTCCGGGGACCTGTACGAGGAGGACGCGCCGAAGGCCGTCATCCCGGTGCGCGCCGACGCCGAGGGCGTGGCCGCGGCCTGATCCCCGGGTTCGCCCGATCGGGTTCCGCCCGTGGGTTCCTCCGGCGGGTTCCTCCGGCCGGGTCCTCCGGCCGGGTACGCGAAAGGCCCTCCCCCGACGGGGGAGGGCCTTTCGGCGTTCCTCGTCGCCTTCCCGGCGCGGCCCGCGGAGACGGGCGAACCGAAAAGGCAGGGGGCCCGCCGCGATGGGCAGGCCCCCTTGGGTGCTGCTCTTGTGCTCATGGTGACGGCTGTCGGGAGCCGCCGGCGGACCCGAAGGGGTCCCGAGCGATCAGAACATCAGAGGATGGTCAGACGGCGGTGACGTTCTCCGCCTGCGGGCCCTTCGGACCCTGGGTGACGTCGAAGGTGACCGCCTGGTTCTCCTCCAGCGAACGGAAGCCGTTCGCGTTGATGGCGGAGTAGTGGACGAAGACGTCGGGGCCGCCGCCCTCCTGGGCGATGAAGCCGAAGCCCTTCTCAGCGTTGAACCACTTGACGGTTCCCTGAGCCATGCCGTTCTCCTTGCGATGCGTGTCGGGGGCCACACCGTGTGGTCCCCGGTCCGCTGCGCTGATCGCCCTGCCTCCGGACGAGTCCGAAGTTTTTCGATATTGCTGAAAAACTACAAAAAGCCCGCGGTTACATGCTCCGCAGGCTTCAAGTACTGCAAGGGGAATCAAACTGCAACTGAGGGCAACGCTAGCATGCGGCCGCTGTGACGACCAGAGGTCACTTGCCCTCCGGACGGTGCGTGTCGTGGGCCTCCGGATCGGGCGGGAAGAAGGCTGGGAGCGGGCGGTGGAAGGCGCGTTGGGGGCGCGCGCCGGACCGTCACCGCTCTGACGAGGGGCGCTCCCGCGCGTGTCGGGTGGCCGGTGCGAGCCGTCCCGAACAGCGGGCATACGCTGCGGGGGAGCGCACGAACAGCAAGGGAGCGGCGCAGTGGCAGCACCGGACGCGCAAAAGCGGGAGCCCGACCAGCCCGAAGAGAACACCCCGGTCAGACCGCGGGTCGGCCATATTCAGTTCCTGAACTGCGTCCCCCTCTACTGGGGCCTCGCCAGGACCGGCAACCTGCTCGACCTGGACCTCACCAAGGACACCCCCGAAAAGCTGAGCGACCAGCTCGTCGGCGGCTCCCTCGACATCGGGCCGATCACCTGCGTGGAGTACCTGCGCAACGCCGACGACCTGCTCGTCATGCCCGACATCGCGGTCGGCAGCGACGGTCCGGTGATGTCCTGCCTGATCGTGAGCAAGGTGCCGCTCGCCGACCTCGACGGCCGCCGGGTCGCCCTCGGCTCCACCAGCCGCACCTCCGTCCGGCTGGCCCGACTCCTCCTGGAGGAGCGCGAAGGCGTTCGCCCGGACTACTTCAGCTGTCCTCCGGACCTCAGCGCGATGCTCGCCGAGGCCGACGCCGCCGTCCTGATCGGCGACCCGGCCCTGCGCGCCTACCTCGGGCAGGCCGCCGACCTCGGGCTGACCGTGCACGACCTCGGCGAGATGTGGAAGGAGTGGACCGGGCTGCCCTTCGTCTTCGCCGTCTGGGCCGTGCGCCGCGAGTTCGCCGAGCGCCGCCCCGAGCTGACCGCGGCCGTCCACCGGGCCTTCCTGGAGTCCCGCGACCTGTCGCTGGTCGAGGCCGCCAAGGTCGCCGAGCAGGCCGCCCGCTGGGAGGCCTTCGGGGCGGACGTCCTGGAGCGGTACTTCAGCGAGGCGCTCGACTTCTCGCTCGGCGAGCGGCAGTTGGCCGGGGTCGCCGAGTTCGCCCGGCGGGTCGCGCACGACAGCGGCTTCGCGCCGGACGTGGCGGTGCGGCTGCTGGAGCCGACGGCGCTGCCGGTCGGGGGGTAGGGGACGGGGGAGTAGGTCCGGGGGCCGGAGGGAAGGTCCGGCGGGGTGGGCCGGAGGGGGTGGGCCGGGGGTTGTCGTTACGGCCGGACGGCGGTCCGCCCGGCCCGGTACGGTCTGCTCCCGAGGCGTGCCCGGCAGGTGTTGCGCGGGGTGCGGTTCGGGAGCGGCGTACGCGGCCGGGCACCCGCCCGGAGCCGCGCGTACGCGTGCGAGGGGAGCGTGCGGGGCATGCGGGGCATTCGGGCACTGGGGTCGGACGATCCGCGCCGGGTGGGCGCCTACCGGCTGCTGCGGCGGCTCGGCTCGGGAGGGATGGGTCGGGTCTACCTCGGCCGGACGGCCGGGGGCCGCACCGTCGCCGTCAAGGTGGTGCGGACCGAGCTCGCGGACGACCCCGAGTTCCGGGCCCGGTTCCGCCAGGAGGTGGCCGCCGCCCGCCGGGTCGGGAGCACCTGGACCGCGCCCGTCCTGGACGCCGACACCGAGGGTGAGCAGCCCTGGGTCGCCACCGGCTACGTCGCGGGCCCCGCACTCGCCGACGCCGTCCAGGAGCACGGGCCGCTGCCCGAGGACTCCGTCCGCGCCCTCGGCGTCGGGCTCGCCGGAGCGCTCGCCCACGTGCACGGGCTCGGCCTGGTGCACCGCGACGTCAAGCCCTCCAACGTGCTGCTCACCCTGGACGGGCCGCGGCTGATCGACTTCGGGATCGCCCGGGCCCTGGACGCCACCAGCGGGTTCACTCGTTCGGGTTATGTGGTGGGCTCGCCCGGCTTCATGTCACCCGAGCAGGCGAACGGGCAGATCGTCGGACCGGCCGGCGACGTCTTCTCCCTCGGCGCCGTCCTGGCCTTCGCCGCCAGCGGCGTCCACCCCTTCGGGGAAGGCGTCAGTGCGGCCGTCCTGCTCTACCGGGTGCTGCACGAGGAACCGGACGTGGCCGGCCTGCCCGAGCCGCTGCGCGAGACCGTCCTCGACTGCCTGGCCAAGGACCCGGCCGCCCGGCCCACCCCGCAGCGACTGGCCGCGCGGCTCGACCCGGACGGCGCGGCCGCCGCCCGGCTGTCGCGGGGCGACTGGCTGCCGCCGGCCCTGGCGGCGGGGGTTGGGCGCAGCGCGGTGGAGTTGCTGGACCTGGAGGGGGCCGAGGCGGCGGTCGACGGTGGGGCCGCCGGGGACGGGGCCGAGGTGGTGCCGACTCCGACCTTGGTGCCGGGGGGACGTCCGGTGCCTGGGGTGGTGCCGGAGCCGGAGCCGGAGCCGGAGCCGGGGGCGGGGGCGGGGGCGGAGTCGGAGGGGGTGCGGCCGGCGGGGGCCGATCCGTGGAAGCGGCGGGCCGGGCTCGCGGGGGCGGCGGTGCTGGTGGCCGCGATGCTCGGGGGTAGCGGGTACGGGCTGTACGCGATGACCCACCGGCCGGATCCGGTGGTGTCGGTGCCTTCCGTGGGGCCGATGCCGCTTCCGTCCATCGATCCGAGCGGCGCCGTCGCGTCGCCCGGGGCCTTCGGGTCGGGCGGGACGGACGGGCCGCCGGCCTCGGCTCCCGCGTCGACCTCTGCGTCGACCTCTCCGTCGGCCGACGCTCCGGTGCCGCCGGGTGGGACGGGCACGGCGGGCGCGACGGGCGGGCCGAACGCGGTGCCGGCGGCGTTCCTGGGCACCTGGAGCGGCGACATGGTCACCGACAAGGGACTGCCCGGCGGCACCACCACCCTCACCGTCCGCCAGGCGGCGGTCGGTCAGGAGACCACCACCAGCCGCAACGCCCTCTCCGGCCTGATCTCGATCAGCTGCGAGGGCGCCTGGACGCTCCGGTCGGTCACCGGCACCGAGCTGGTGTTCCGGTCCCGGCTGGTGAAGTCCTCGATCCCGGGCGCCTGCACCGGCGGCTCCAACACGGAGACGCTCACCCTCCAGGCCGACGGGACGATCCGCTTCACCTCCGCCGACCCGGCGGCCGGGAACCCGGCCGGGACGATGCACAGGGTGAATGGGTGAAGGGGCGAAGGAGGGAAAGGGGTGAAGGGGGAGGCCGGGTTGCGCCGCTGCGCGGCTGAGGCGCAGTTCAGCGGGCTGACGCGGGCGCCCGAAAGGCCTGGCGTAGGCTGGTTCGGCCGTACCCCAGTAGCACTTGAGAGAGAGAAGGCCGCCAGGTGACCGAGCTCGCAGCGACCACCCTCGATGCGTCCAGCACCGACCTGCAGGCCGTGCTCGACCGGGCCGCCGCCGGCGGCCGGATCACCCCGGAGGAGGCGCTCGACCTCTACCGGTCCGCGCCGCTGCACGCGCTCGGCTCCGCCGCCGACACGGTGCGCCGCCGCCGCTACGCGGGTACCGAGCACATCGCGACGTACATCATCGAGCGCAACATCAACTACACCAACGTGTGCGTGACGGCGTGCAAGTTCTGCGCCTTCTACGTGCCGCCCAAGAGCGACAAGGGCTGGTCCCGCGAGCTCGACGAGATCCTGCGCCGCTGCGCGGAGACGGTCGAGCTGGGCGGCACCCAGATCATGTTCCAGGGCGGCCACCACCCGGACTACGGCGTGGAGTACTACGAGCGCGCCTTCTCGGCGATCAAGGCCGAGTTCCCGCAGCTGGTGATCCACTCGCTCGGTGCCTCCGAGGTCGAGCACATGTCCCGGATCTCGGGCGTCTCCATCGAGGAGGCCATCACCCGGATCCACAAGGCGGGCCTGGACTCCTTCGCCGGCGCCGGAGCCGAGCTGCTCCCCGAGCGGCCGCGCAAGGCGATCGCCCCGCTCAAGGAGTCCGGCGAGCGCTGGCTGGAGATCATGGAGGCCGCGCACGGCCTCGGCGTGGAGTCCACCTCCACGATGCTGATGGGCACCGGCGAGACCAACGCCGAGCGGATCGAGCATCTGCGGATGATCCGTGACGTGCAGGACCGCACCGGCGGCTTCCGCGCCTTCATCCCGTACACCTACCAGCCGCAGAACAACCACCTCAAGGGCTCGACCCAGGCCACCGTCTTCGAGTACCTGCGGATGATCGCGATCGCCCGCCTGTTCCTCGACAACATCGCCCACATCCAGGGCTCCTGGCTCACCACCGGCAAGGAGGCGGGCCAGCTGTCGCTGCACTACGGCGCGGACGACCTCGGTTCCGTGATGCTGGAGGAGAACGTCGTCTCGGCGGCCGGTGCCAAGCACCGCTCCAACCTGACCGAACTGATCCACCTCATCCGCGCCGCCGACCGTGTCCCGGCGCAGCGCTCGACCACGTACGAGCACCTGCGGGTGCTGGACGACCCGGCGAACGACCCGGTCGACCCGCGGGTCGCCTCGCACATCGCCTCCACGGCGATCGAGGGCGGCACGGCGCACCCGGAGCTGAAGATCCTGGACAACTGAGTCCTCCGAGTCCGTCGGGACCTTCGGGTCCTTGAGTCCTTGAGTCCTTCGGGTCCTTTGAGCCCGCTGAGCTCGTCGAGTCCTCGGAGCCCGAACCGGTGCTGACCCTCCACCGGGCGGCCCTCGTGCTGCCCGATCCGGCCGATCCCACCGCCCCGTCCATCGCCGACGGGGCGGTGGTGGTGCGCGGCGAACTGGTCGAGGCCGTCGGGCCGTACGGAGAACTGGCGGCGGCGCACCCGTCGGCGCGGGTGCGGGACTGGGGCACGGCGGCCGTGCTCACGCCCGGGCTGCGCAACCCCTGGGGGCAGCGGCTGTTGGAGCGGGACTACCACCCGGACCCGCGCGAGGAGATCGGCGTCGAGCCGGTGGTGGACGGGCTGGTGGGCTGCACCGACGAGACCCGGTACGGGGCCAGCGCGCGGCGCGGGCTGCAGCGGATGCTCGGGTTCGGGGTGACGGCGGTGGCCGGGCCGTTCGAACGGGCCGCGGTGCGGACGGCGGTGGCGCGTTCGGGGCTGGCGGCGCTGCCGGGAGCTTCCGATGCCGGGGCTGGCGCCGGTGCCGGTGCTGCCGCCGGCGCCGGGTCGCTGGACCCGCTGGCGGTGCTTCCGTTGCCGCTGGCCGTGCACGGCCGGGTGGCGGCCGGTGGGCGGGCGGACTTCGCGGTGTTCCCTGGGCTGCCCGTGCTGTCAGGGTTGTCGGGCCTGTCCGGCGTGTCGGGGCTCTCGGGGCTGGCGGTCGGGGGTGGGGACGGGGTGCGACCGGCTGCAGGTGGGTGCCTGGCGACGGCGCTGGGCGGGCGGTTGGTGTACCGGCGGCGGTGACTCCCGCGCGAGGGCCGGCGGCCGGCCGGTGTGACGTACTCATCAGTAGTCGGATTGCCTTGGTGCGCAGGGAACTTGCATCGTGTGCACCCGAACTGCCGTGCTCTCGCAGGGGGGTGATTGACCCTTCGCCGTGACCTGAGGGCCCGCCAGCGGATACGATCCCGGACAGCTCACTCCGTACCCTCACCACACCACCGCCCGTGCCCGCGGGTGGCGGGGCCGTGTCCCAGGCCCCGGAGGCAAGCCAGGACAGGAACCATGCGAACCGCGACCGTCCCCCCGCCGCGATCCCCGCGGTTGGGCCGTGGTTGGTACCTCGCCGCCGTGCTCAGCGCCGTGCTGGCCGTCGGGATGTGCCTGCTCGGTTGGCGCCAGGCCGACCAGGCCGACCGGATCGCGGCCCATCCGGTGAGAGTCGAGGGCGTCGTCACCCAGCTGCCGACCGGCGGCGGCACCTACAGCGCCGTCAGCTACAAGGTGAGCGGCCAGCCGCACACTGCGGCCGCGCTGCCGCTTGCCGACGGCACCAAGGTCGGCGACCCGGTCTGTCTGGAGCACGCGGCCGACGACCCGGGCGCCGTGCGGATCTGCGGCGACACCTACCCCCAGCCGGTCGGCGTGGGACTGGCCCGGTTCAGTGTGCCGGTCGCCGTCGTGCTGTTCCTGATCTGCGTGCTGCGCATCCGGCGCCACCGGCGGGCCGTGGCCGTCCGCACCGGGCAGGGCCGGCTCGCCGCCAACCTCGCGCTGGCGACCGGGGCGCTGGCCGAGGGGATGCCCGCGATCACCCAGGGCAAGCGCTCCCGGCGCAGGCGGCGTACGGGCGGGCGGCGGGGGTCGCACCAGAGCGGGTGACCGGTGGGGGCCGCTCCCGGTCGTCGGCCGGTGGTGGTCGCTCGTCGGCCCGTGGTCGGTTCGTGCCGGTCGGCTCGTGGCGCCCTCCCGGTGTGCCCCGTTGGTCGCGGCGCCCGTCACAGGGTGAAGAATGGGGGCGTGACCCGAGCCTCCCTGGACAAGCAGCCGCACGAAGTCGCCGCCATGTTCGACGACGTCGCGGCCAAGTACGACCTCACCAACGACGTGCTCTCCCTCGGCCAGGCCCGCGCCTGGCGTCGGGCGGTGGCCGAGGCGGTCGCCGCCGGACCGGGGGACCTCGTGCTCGACCTCGGGGCCGGCACCGGTACCTCCTCGCTGCCCTTCGCCGAGGCCGGGGCCCAGGTCGTCCCCTGCGACTTCTCGGTCGGCATGCTCACCGAGGGCAAGCGCCGCCACCCCGAGCTGCCGCTGACCGCCGGCGACGCCACCCGGCTGCCGTTCGCGGACGACACCTTCGACGCCGTGACGATCTCCTTCGCGCTGCGCAACGTCCACGAGACCGACGCGGCGCTGCGCGAGATGCACCGGGTCACCAAGCCCGGCGGCAAGCTCGTGATCTGCGAGTTCTCCACGCCGACCTGGACGCCGTTCCGGACCGTCTACACCGAGTACCTGATGCGCGCGCTGCCGCCGGTCGCCACCGCCGTCAGCAGCAACCCGGATGCGTACGTCTACCTCGCCGAGTCCATCCGGGCCTGGCCGGACCAGCCGGCGCTGGCCGCCCGGATGCAGGAGAGCGGCTGGTCGAAGGTCGCCTGGCGGAACCTGACCGGCGGGATCGTCGCGTTGCACCGCGGGTACAAGTCCGCCTAGCGGGGCCGTGCCGCCCATCCCGCGCCCTGCCCCCCCGGTCCCGCCCTGCCTCGGCCCCGTCCCGCCCTGCCCCGGCCCGGGTCGGGGCAGGGCGGGACGGGGCGCGGGCGAGTCCGGCGACGTCAGCGGAACTAGACTGCCGGAGACAAAAGCCGCCATCCCCCCGCCGCAGCTCCAGGAGTGTGTCCACGTGTCCGAGACCGCAGCCGATCTGACGAAGCCGGACAGCACGGTCGAGAGCACTGCCGACGTCATCGTGGTCGGCGCGGGCCCGGCCGGCGCCACGACCGCGTACTATCTCGCCCAGGCCGGGCTGGACGTGCTGCTGCTGGAGAAGACCGCCTTCCCGCGGGAGAAGGTCTGCGGCGACGGTCTGACCCCGCGCGCCACCAAGCAGCTGGTGGACATGGGCATCGACGTCTCCACCGAGAACGGCTGGCTGCACAACAAGGGCCTGCGCATCATCGGCGGCGGTGTCCGGCTGGAGCTGGACTGGCCCGAGCTGGCCTCCTTCCCGGACTACGGACTGGTCCGCAAGCGCGCCGACTTCGACGAGCTGCTGGCCCGTCAGGCCGAGAAGGCCGGCGCCCGGCTCTACGAGCGCTGCAACGTCAGCGGGCCGGTCCTGGACGACCGCACCGGCCGGATCGTCGGCGTCACCGCCAAGCTCGGCGAGGAGAAGCGGCCGGTCACCTTCCGGGCCCCGCTGGTGGTCGCCGCCGACGGCAACTCCACCCGGCTCTCGCTCGCGATGGGCCTGCACCGCCGCGAGGACCGCCCGATGGGCGTCGCCTACCGCACCTACTTCAACTCGCCGCGCCACGACGACGACTACCTGGAGTCCTGGCTGGAGCTGTGGGACACCCGCGGCGGCCAGCGCAAGCTGCTGCCCGGCTACGGCTGGGTCTTCGGCATGGGCGACGGCACCTCCAACGTCGGCCTCGGCATCCTCAACTCCTCGCCCGCGTTCGGCGAACTCGACTGGCGCGAGGTGCTCAAGGCCTGGTGCGCCGGCATGCCGGAGGAGTGGGGCTACACCCCCGAGAACATGACCGAACCGATCCGAGGCGCCGCACTGCCGATGGCCTTCAACCGGCAGCCGCACTACACCCGCGGCCTGCTGCTCGTCGGCGACGCGGGCGGCATGGTCAACCCGTTCAACGGCGAGGGCATCGCCTACGCGATGGAATCCGGCCAGATCGCCGCCGGCGTCATCGTGCAGGCCCACGCCCGCCTCACCGACGGCGGACGCGAGCGCGCCCTGCAGGCCTACCCGCGCATCCTCAAGGACGTGTACGGCGGCTACTACACGCTCGGCCGGGCCTTCGTGAAGATGATCGGCAACCCCAAGGTGATGCAGCTCGCCGCCCAGCACGGCCTGCCCCGGCCGCTGCTGATGCGCTTCACCCTCAAGCTGCTCGCCAACCTCACCGATCCGAAGGGCGGCGACGCGATGGACCGCGTGATCAACGGGCTGGCGAAGGTCGCGCCCAACGCCTGACGCCCGTGACTGGTGTTCGGTGCCTGAGGCCTGGGTTCTGAGGCCTGGTGTCGGAGACTTGGCCCTTGACGGTTGGGTCCGGGGCTTCGTGGGGCTCTCCGTGGGCTCTCTGCCGGGCTTCGTTTCAGGCTTTCTTGGCCGCCGCCGTCTCCTCGGGCCCGTCGACCGGGCGTCGGGAGGCGGCGGAGCGCTGTTCGACGTAGGCCAGGCGCTCGGCGAACACCCGGGCCGCGTCGGGGGTGAGCGTCCGCAGGGCGACGAGGGCGCTGAAGACGACGTCGCAGAGCTCGTGCTGGACGTCCTCCCAGGTGTGGGTGACGCCCTTGCGCGGGTTCTGGCCGGTGGCGCCGATCACCGCCGCGCCGACCTCGCCGACCTCCTCCGAGAGCTTGAGGAGCCGCAGCAGGCGCTCCTCCTGTGGCGACTGCGTGCTGTGCTCGTCCAGCCAAGCGACCAGGTGGTCGACGCTCTCCCAGATCCGGCTGTCCATGCGGCGCTGCTCCCTGCGGTGTCGTTGGTGATGCCACCGTACGGGAGCGGCAACGGGGGTGGGCCGGGCGGCTGCGCCCGGCCCACCCCGCCGGCCGGACGCTGGTCAGTGCTTGCTGATCTTCACGCTGCGGATGTTCACGGGGACGTTGGGGTAGCCGTCACCGGGGCCGTTCTGGTCGTCCTCGCCGGCGGCGGCGATCTTCTGCAGGACGTCCAGCCCGGCTGTGACCCGGCCGAACGGGGTGTAGGCGGGGGAGAGCTTGGTGTCCTTCCAGACGATGAAGAACTGGCTGCCATTGGTGTTCGGACCGGCGTTGGCCATGGCCACCGTGCCCGCCGGGTAGGTGGCGCCGGTCAGGTTCTCGTCCGGGAAGGAGTAGCCCGGGCCGCCGCTGCCCGTCCCGGTGGGGTCCCCGCACTGCAGGACGTAGATCCGCTGGGTGGTGAGGCGGTGGCAGTGGCTGCGGTCGAAGTAGTCGTGCTCGGCGAGGAAACGGAACGAGAAGGTGGTGCAGGGCGCCTTGTCGGTCAGTGCCTCGAAGGTGATCGGACCCTGGTTGGTCCGCAGGGTCGCGTGGTAGGGGCGGGCGGCCTTCTGGGCGTCGAAGACCGGGATGCCCTTGAAGTTGTCGGCAGGGACGGCGGGTGTGTAGGTGCAGGCCGTGCTCTGGGCGGGAGTGGAGCCGGAGGGCGCCGCGACGGCGGTGCCGGTGCTCGCCGCGAGCGGGAGGACGGTGGCGGCGGCGACCAGCGCCCAGTGCTTGCGCTTCACGTGACGGGCCTTCCGGGGGGTGGTGGACGGCATGCTTGTCATGGAGGCATCATCCACGGCCGGATGGGTCTCCGGTAGGGGTCGGGACGGCTGGGACTCCTTTTGCCGGGTGGTGGTCATGGGCAGTCAGCTGGGTTGCGGGGTCGTTCAGTCACCGCGCCTTGGCTACTGGTCGGGGGTGTTCGGTGCGGTGTCGGGTTCCGGGTCGGTCGGGATGGAGGCGAACAGTCCGGCGCGGGCGGCCAGGGCGGCGGCGTCGGCGGCCCGCTCGGCGGTGCGGGCGTCCAGTGCTTCGCCGGTGACGAACAGTCGGTAGTAGAGCGGGGCGGTGGCGGCCCTGATGACCTCGGCGCCGTCCGTTCCGGCCGGCAACTCTCCTCGGGTGACGGCCCGTTCGGCGACCTCGGCAGCCTGGTGGTGGCGGGCCGCGAAGAAGTCGCGAAGGGCTGCCGCGCCGGCATCGGAGCGCTGGGCGGCGGAGATCAGCGCGGTGGGCGTGGGGCTCTGCTTGGGGTCGGTGAAGACGCTGAACACCTCCTGGGTGATCCGGCGGAGGTCCTCCTGGAGGTCTCCGGTGTCGGGCAGCGGCCAGGGCTGGTCGGCCGAGGCGGTCAGGGCGTCCGCGACCAGGCCGTCGATGCCGCCCCAGCGCCGGTAGAGGGTGGCCTTGTGGACGCCGGACCGGGCCGCGACCGCCTCGGCGGTGAGACCGTCGTAGCCCTTCTCCGCGACCTCGGCGAGCGTGGCGGCGACCACGTCCGCACGGACCCGGGCGCTGCGGCCGCCCGGGCGTGGGGACGGCGTGCGGGGTTGCTGGTCGGGGTGGGTGGGCTCGTTCAAAGTCGACTCCAGTCGCATTAAGGCTTGCTGTGGGGCGGCAATCCTGCCATGCTCATCGTAATGCGACTGAAGTCGCATTACGAGAGGAGCCTGCGTGACCACCACCGCCATCCCCGACCCGACCGCTCTCCACCCGCTCGTCGGCCACGACCGGGTGGTCCTGCTACGCCCGCTCGTCACCGACCCGAGGATCGAGGTCGGCGAGTACACCTACTTCGACGACCCCGACGGCGCCACCCGCTTCGAGGAACGCAATGTCCTCTACGCCTACGGCCCCGAACGGCTGGTGATCGGCAAGTACTGCGCGATCGCCACCGGAACCCGCTTCCTGATGGCCGGGGCCGCCCACCCGACCATCGGTGCGTCCACCTTCCCCTTCACGATGTTCGGCGGCAGCTGGACGGAGCAGACCCTCGACATCGTCACGGGCCTTCCCAGCCGGGGCGACACCGTCGTCGGCAACGACGTCTGGTTCGGATTCGGCGCCACCGTCCTGCCCGGTGTCCGGATCGGCGACGGCGCGATCATCGCGGCCGGTGCGATGGTCACCGCCGACGTCGAGCCCTACACGATCGTCGGCGGCAACCCCGCCCACCCGATCCGGCGCCGCTTCGACGACGCCGACATCGAACGCCTGCTCCGCGCCGCCTGGTGGGACTGGCCGGTCGAACTCGTCACCGAGCACGTCCGCGCCATCATGTCCGGCACCCCAGCCGACATCGAGGCCATCGCCGACGCGAACGGCTTGCTCGCCTCCTGACCCGCCGGCACCCGGCAGGGGCATTGATCACCGGCGGGCCGGTGCGCGAGGATGGCGCCCCCTTGCTCCATCCCTCACCCCGTCCGCCGCTGAGCCACACGCCCAGCTCCTGGGTCCGTCCGACGCCGTACGGTCCTCGCACCCGCCGGTTCCGTTCGCTCGGAGGGATCCTCCTCATGCGTGCCTCCCTGTCCTCATCCTCATACTCATCGGTCCTTCGTGATCTGCCGGTCCTACTCGTGGCAGTGGTCTGGGGGTCGAGCTTCCTCGCCGTGCAACGGGTGGCCGAGCCCGGGACGGTCGTGGCGATGCTGGTGCTGCGCTTCGGGTTGGTGCTGCCGCTGCTCGGGCTGGCCGCGTGGCGGGCCCTGCGGAAGCTGACCCGCACCGAGTGGCTCGGTGGCGCCGCACTGGGCCTCGTCCTCAGCGGTATCTTCCTGCTGGAGACCTACGGCGCCGTCCACACCTCCGCCACCAACGCAGGGCTGATCATCAGCCTCGCCATGGTGCTCACCCCGCTCGGCGAGAGCGCCCTCGGCCGGACCGCACCACCGCGAGCCTTCCTCGCGGCCGCCGGACTGGCCGTCCTCGGCGTCGCACTGCTCACCGGCGACGGCGGGCTGCGCCCTCCGACGCTCGGCGACCTACTGGTACTGGGCGCCGCCCTCGTCCGCTCCGCGTACGTCCTCGCGATGGCCCGCACCCGGGCTGTTCGCAACACCGACATGCTCGCCGTCACCTGGGTCCAGCTCGCGGTCGCCACCGCAGTGTTCGCCGTCGTCGCACTCGCCGTCGGGCCCGCCCCCTGGACCGTCGCGCTCTCGTACGGAGCCGGCCAGTGGGCCTGGTTGCTGCACCTGTCCCTGTTCTGCACGCTCTTCGCCTTCTTCGTTCAGATGTGGGCCGTCCGGGCCACCTCGCCGTCCCGGGTGAGCCTGCTGCTCGGTACCGAACCGCTGTGGGCCGCGATCTTCGGCATCACCGTCGCCGGTAACCGGATGGGCCCGCTCGCCCTGCTCGGCGGGGCCCTGGTGCTGGTCGCGACCGAGTGGGGTCGGCGCACCGCCCCCACGCCGCGCCCGACCGGGAGCGAGGACGGGACAGGCACGGTGGCGGATGCCGGGACCGGGGAGCAGACGCGGGAGCCGGTCCCGGCGTGACCCGACGTCGTCATCACCGGCGCCGCCACAACGTCCGACGGGCGTAGTCGAGAGTGACCGCGCCGAGCAGCGGACCCCAGGCCACCAGCGGCAGGTACGCGGCCGTCATCACCAGACCGGCGAAGCCGTGCGGCGCATCCGGCTCGGCCAGGTTGTGGGCCCAGCGGCCGAAGAGCCCCTCCATGCCGAGGGCGGTGAGTATCGCCGAGCCCAGCAGAGCGGGGACGATCGCGGCCAGCGGCCGGACCCGGCGGCCGCCGATCAGCGGGATCCACCTGGGCGCCACCAGCCCCCAGGGCCGGACCAGGCCGAGGGTCAGGAAGGCCAGAGCCTCCGCCAGGGCGCTCAGGACCACGCAGTAGACCGTCCCCCAACCGGGCTGGTGCGCCCCGAAAGCCGCGGCCGTCGCGCCGGTGAAGCCGACCGGGACGCCGAAGCCGAAGACGATGCGCCACACCCCCGAGGGGACGGTGCTCAGGACGGCTGCCTTTGCCGCCAGTTGGGCCCAGCGGGGTGCGGGGGCTACGCCCGGGGCAGTGGGCGCGGTCTCGCCGGCCGCCCCGACCGCCCCGACCGCCCCGACCGCCCCGACCGCACGGGCTCGGCGGGCGGTGGCGACACGGGCGTTGATCACGGGCTTCGACATCGTGGGTTCCTTTCGGCCCGACCCCCTCGGCCGGTGCGACGACTCAAGAGTGGAGGTCCGCCGGGGGACGCCGGCAGTGCCGATCGGGCTGTTCTGGCTGCTCAACCCGCCTGTGAAATATGCCGATCGGCACAGGTGGCCCCGCTGCGGCCCGTCGTACTGTGACGGCAGTCGAAGAGTCCATGAAAGGCGGTGACGATGAATCAGCTCCTGTCCTTGGCCGTCCCGGTCCTGCTGCTGCCGGCCTGGCTGCTCCGCAGGCGGTACGGATCGGCGGCGGTGACCACCGCGCTCGGCGCGGTCTCGGCGGCGGTCTCGGGCGCCGTCTGGTTCGCCGGCCGCTGGACGGAGGCGGATCGCTGGACGGGGCTGGTCGGCCTGGCCGAATTGGCCGGCTTGCTGCTCGCAGTGGCCCTCAGCCTGCGGTCCGAGGACGGCCCGCGGTGTGCGGCGGCCGCTTGGACGGCATGCGGAGCGGTCGCGCTCTGGCCGTCCCGGTTCGACGGACCCGCCGACGCGCTCACGCTCTTCGGGTTCGGATCGATGCTGTCCCTGCCGACGGTGCTGATCGGGCTCTACCTGCGCGGCCTGGACGAGGGCCGGGCCCGCGCGGTCGCCGAAGCCAGGCGGGCTCAGCGGATCGAACTGGCCCACGACCTCCACGACTTCGTGGCGCACGACGTCAGCGGCATGGTTGCCCAGGCCCAGGCGGGGGCGTACCTGGCCTCCGTCGACCCGGCACGGACGGCCGAGATGTTCGAGCGGATAGAGCAGGCGGGGCAGCGGGCCCTGGCCTCGTTGGACCGGACCGTTCAGCTGCTTCGAAGCGAAGAAGCCGGTGGCCGCAGCCCACAGCCGGGCCTCGGCGAACTCGTTCAGGTGACCGAGCAGTTCACGGCCGCCGGCGGTGCCGAGGTCCAACTGGAGCTGCCGGACCAGCCGCTCCCGCGCGAGGTGGGTGGGACGGTCCACCGGATCGTCGTCGAGGCGTTGACCAACGTCCGACGGCATGCCGGGGGCGTCCGCCGCATCGACATCCGGGCCCGCTGCGCCGGCGACTGGCTGGAGCTGACCGTGACGAACGACGGTCGGTCGCCGGGGTCGGTCGTCCGCCCCCGCAGTGGCGGCGGCAGCGGACTGCCAGGACTGGCGGCGCGAGTGGAGGCCCTGGGCGGAGTGTTCGAGGCAGGTCCGCACGAGCAACAGACCTGGCGCGTGACGGCGAGGCTGCCGTTGGCCGGGCGGGCGGAACCGGAGCGACCGGAAACCCCGATGAGGACCAGTGCGGGTGCAGGAGAGAAGAGCAGATGAGCAACAGTGCAAGGCCGATCCGAATCCTGGTGGCCGACGACCAGGCCGACGTCCGAAGCGCGTTCCGGATGATCCTGGACGTCCAACCGGACATGACGGTGGTAGCCGAGGCGGCGGACGGCGCCGCAGCGGTGCAGGAGGCGAAGAGACTGCGGCCGGACGTGGTGCTCGCGGACATCCGGATGCCGAAGCTCGATGGCCTGGAGGTCACGCGGCAGCTGGCCGACCAGTGCAAGGTGATCGTGGTGACCACCTTCGACCTGGACGAGTACGTCCACACGGCCTTGCGGCACGGGGCGGCGGGTTTCCTGCTGAAGCGTTCCGGGCCGGTACTGCTGATCGAGGCGGTCCGTGCGGCGATGGCCGGGGACGCGTTGATCAGCCCGCAGATCACGGTCCGGCTGCTCCAGCACATGGCGGTGCCCGGATCCAGCGCGGTGCCCGGGCCTGCGGCCGCGGCAGGCGTACCGGGCCCGTTGACAGCCGGGCCGGTGGAGGAACTGACCGAGAGAGAAAAGGAGATCGCCGAGCTGGTGGCCGACGGAGCGACCAACGCCGAGATCGGCGCCAGGCTCTTCATCTCACCGGGAACGGTGAAGAACCACCTCGCCAACATCCAGCGCAAGCTCGGCGCCCGCAACCGGGTGGGCGTCGCGGCCTGGGTGTGGGAACAGGCAGCCAGTAACCGGTAACCGGGTGCCTGGCCCGCAGGGCGAAAGCGGATGAAGGAGGCCCTCACAAGGGCGAGCCCCGAGAACGAGAGGGAGGCAAGGCCGGAGGCGGAGGCGGGCCCAGGGTTGTGAGGGCCGCACCAGGAAGTTGGGCCTGCCCGCAGCGGGAGGCATGCCGCGACAGCGGAGGCGGAGGCGGCGGAGGAGGAGGGCGAGGAGGAGGGCAGGCCTCCAGGGGCCCACAGACTGCCGGAGCTGCGCGCGCAGCAGCTCCGCGCTGAGACCGGCCGGCTCAGCGCAGGTGACACCGGTAGTCGGTGGGCAACCCTGGCGCGGGCGGCGGGCGGCGGGCGGCGGGCGGCGGGCGGCGGGCGGCGGGCGGCGGGCGGCGGGAGGGGGAGGGGGACACCCACGGCAACTTCGCTCCCCTTGTGAACGAAAGGTCAAGCAATCGTTCCTCCCCCCGCCACCCCTCCGAGTGAGCCGCCATAACACGTCAACATGGCGCCCGGAAATTTGCCAACAGCGACGCATAGTTGATATAGGAACTCGTCCCTGACCAGCCGCTTCAAACTTGAATGCGACTGCTTGTGGCCATTTGACTCCTTTGCGTTGACAACTCTGGGCATGTTCACATTCGCCACCATTCACATGGTGTCGTAGATCACAAAGATGGCGACGAACTGCGTGTCGCAGATCACAAGCTACCGGGCATAGGATGCGCTCGTTCCAGGCTTTGTGAACTGCCTCACATGAGGTGGATCTCGGGAACTGGAGCGCGGGTTCACCTCAGTGTGACCCGCCGGTTCCGATCTGCAGTCAAGGACGACTGGACGGAGGGAGCGGGGCTATGAATGCCTACGCGCCGATCCTCGTACTCGGTGCCATCGCGGCGGCGTTCGCGGTCGGTTCCGTCGTGATGGCCTCACTCACCGGCCCCAAGCGGTACAACCGGGCCAAGCTGGAGGCGTACGAGTGCGGCATCGAGCCGACCCCGCAGCCCGTGGGCGGCGGTCGGTTCCCGATCAAGTACTACCTGACGGCGATGCTCTTCATCGTCTTCGACATCGAGATCGTCTTCCTCTATCCCTGGGCGGTGACCTTCGACGCCCTGGGGATCTTCGGGCTGGTCGAGATGCTCCTGTTCATCGCCACCGTCTTCGTCGCCTACGCCTACGTCTGGCGCCGCGGTGGCCTGGAGTGGGACTGAGCCCCGGAGCGGGGCTGAGCCAGGGGTGGCGCCGCCGCCCTTGTGAACGAGCGGACAAGCTCCAAGGAGCCGGACGTTCTCCCGGGCTCCCCGGACGTTCTCCCGGGCTCCCGGGGTCCCGGCACACCGGGCGCCACCCGGACGCTCCCCGGGCGTACCGCCGGACGTACCAGAGGACTTGAGGGCATTGAGAGGGATCTGATGGGAATCGAGGAGAAGCTGCCGAGCGGCTTTCTGCTCACGACCGTGGAGACGGCCGCCGGCTGGGTGCGCAAGGCGTCACTCTTCCCGGCCACCTTCGGTCTGGCCTGCTGCGCGATCGAGATGATGACCACCGGCGCCGGCCGCTACGACCTGGCCCGGTTCGGCATGGAGGTCTTCCGGGGCTCCCCCCGGCAGGCCGATCTGATGATCGTGGCGGGCCGGGTGAGTCAGAAGATGGCCCCGGTGCTGCGCCAGGTGTACGACCAGATGGCCAACCCGAAGTGGGTCATCTCGATGGGCGTCTGCGCCTCCTCCGGCGGGATGTTCAACAACTACGCGATCGTCCAGGGCGTCGACCACATCGTCCCGGTGGACATCTACCTGCCCGGTTGCCCGCCCCGCCCGGAGATGCTGATGGACGCCATCCTGAAGCTGCACGACAAGATCCAGCACGAGCCGCTGGGCGTGAACCGGCGCCGCGCCGAGGAACTCGGCGAGGCCCTGGCCCTCAAGGCCACCCCGGTCAGCGAGATGCGGGGGCAGCTGCGATGAACGAGCAGGTACCCGAGACCCGCCGCGAGCAGCCGGTGCGCGAGATCCCGGTCGAGGTGGTCGGCCGCCGCCAGGGCATGTTCGGCACCCGGGGCAGTGGCGACACTTCGGGCTTCGGCGGCTTGTCCGCCCCGATCGTGCTGCCCGGCCCGAGCGAACGCCCGTACGGCGGCTGGTTCGACGAGGTGGCGGACGAGTTCGAGGGCGCCCTGGAGGAGCAGGGCCTGGACCCGGCCGAGGTGATCGACAAGACCGTGGTCGACCGCGCCGAGCTGACCTTCCACGTCGACCGCGCCCACCTCCTGAAGGCCGTGCGCATCCTGCGCGACGACCCGGCACTGCGTTTCGAACTGTGCCTGGGTGTCAGCGGAGTGCACTACCCCGGCGACAAGGGCCGCGAGCTGCACGCGGTCTACCACCTGCGCTCGATCACCCACGGCCGGCTGATCCGGCTGGAGGTCACCGCGCCGGACGCCGACCCGCACATCCCCTCCGTGGTGAGCGTCTACCCGACCAACGACTGGCACGAGCGCGAGGCCTACGACTTCTTCGGCCTGGTCTTCGACGGCCACCCGGCACTCACCCGGATCATGATGCCGGACGACTGGCTGGGCCACCCGCAGCGCAAGGACTACCCGCTCGGCGGCATCCCCGTCGAGTACAAGGGCGCCCAGATCCCGGCACCCGACCAGCGGAGGTCGTACAGCTGATGAGCACTCAGCACTACGAGGAAGCAGACGCCCGCGAGACCACCGAGGGCCGGGTCTTCACCGTCACCGGCGGCGACTGGGGCGAGGTGGTGGAGGCGGTCGGCCGGGCCGACGACGAACGCATCATCGTCAACATGGGCCCCCAGCACCCGTCCACCCACGGCGTGCTGCGGCTGATCCTGGAGATCGACGGCGAGACGGTGAAGGAGGCCCGCTGCGGCATCGGCTACCTCCACACCGGCATCGAGAAGAACATGGAGTTCCGCAGCTGGGTCCAGGGCACCACCTTCGTGACCCGCATGGACTACCTGACCCCGCTGTTCAACGAGACCGCCTACTGCCTGGCGGTCGAGAAGCTGCTCGGCATCACCGACGACGTCCCGGAGCGGGCCAGTGTCATCCGGGTGATGATGATGGAGCTCAACCGGATCGCCTCCCACCTGGTCTGTCTGGCCACCGGCGGCATGGAGATCGGCTCCACCACCCTGATGGTCTACGGCTTCCGGGACCGCGAACTGATCCTGGACGTCTTCGAGCTGGTCACCGGCCTGCGCATGAACCACGCGTACGTGCGCCCCGGCGGCCTCGCCCAGGACCTGCCCCCGGGCGCGGTGGACCAGATCCGCGAGGCGGTCCGCACCTTCCGCTCTCGGATGCACGAGTACGACAAGCTCGCCACCGCCAACCCGGTGTTCAAGGCCCGCCTGGTCGACGTCGGCTTCCTGGACCTGGCCGGCTGTCTGGCCCTCGGCGCCACCGGCCCGATCCTGCGCGCCGCCGGTCTGCCGCACGACCTGCGCAAGAGCGACCCGTACTGCGGCTACCAGGACTACGACTTCGAGGTCGCCACCGCGGACACCGCCGATTCCTACGGCCGCTTCCTGATCCGTCTGGAGGAGATGAAGCAGTCGCTGCGGATCGTCGAGCAGTGCCTGGACCGGCTGCGGCCGGGCCCGGTCATGGTGGCCGACAAGAAGATCGCCTGGCCCGCCCAACTGGCCGTCGGCCCGGACGGCCTGGGCAACTCGCTCGACCACATCCGCAAGATCATGGGCACCTCGATGGAGGCCCTGATTCACCACTTCAAGCTGGTCACCGAGGGCTTCCGGGTCCCGGTCGGCCAGGCGTACGTAGCGGTCGAGTCGCCCAAGGGCGAGCTGGGTGTGCACGTGGTCAGCGACGGCGGGACGCGCCCGTACCGGGTCCACTTCCGGGATCCGTCGTTCACCAATCTGCAGACGATGGCGGCGATGTGCGAGGGCGGCCAGGTGGCCGACGTGATCGTCGCGGTGGCCGGGATCGACCCGGTGATGGGAGGCGTGGACCGGTGACCAACGTCGAACTCGGACTGCCGGCGCTGCCGGCCCCGCCCTACCCGGAGGAGGTGCGCGCCCGGCTCGCCGCCGACGCCGCCGAGCTGATCGGCCGCTACCCCCAGGCCCGTTCGGCGCTGCTGCCGCTGCTGCACCTGGTGCAGGCCGAGGAGGGCTTCGTCAGCCCGACCGGGATCCGCTTCTGCGCCGAGCAGTTGGACCTCACCACCGCCGAGGTCACCGCCGTCGCCACCTTCTACACGATGTACCGGCGGCGCCCGGCCGGGAAGTACCACGTCGGGGTCTGCACCAACACCCTGTGCGCCGTGCTCGGCGGCGACCAGATCTTCGCCGAGCTCCAGCAGCACCTGGGGATCGGCAACAACGCCACCACCGAGGACGGCCAGATCTCGATCGAGCACATCGAGTGCAACGCCGCCTGCGACTACGCCCCCGTGGTGATGGTCAACTGGGAGTTCTTCGACGACCAGACCCCGGAGAGCGCCCGGCAGTTGGTGGACGACCTGCGGGCCGGCCGCGAGGTGCGGCCCACCCGCGGCGCCCGGCTGTGCGGCTTCAGGGAGACGGCCCGGATCCTGGCCGGCTTCCCCGACGAGCGTCCCGGCGCCAACGACGAGTCCGGCGCCGGCGGCGCGCCCTCGCTGGCCGGCCTGCGGCTGGCCCGGGGCGAGGCCCTGCCCGGCACCCCCGGAGCCAAGGTCGTCTCCCCCCGCCACGAGGAGCCCCTCCATGAGGAGCCCCTCCACGACGAGCCCCACCAGGGGGAGCCCCTGCAAGAGGAATCCCGCCACGAGGAGCGGGGCCCAGAGGCGAAGGCCGACGGCCAGGAAGGGACCGAAGCGTGATGACCTCCGCCGAGTCGGCCGAGAAGCTGCTCACCCCCGTCCTGTCCGACCCCTGGGACGACAGCCGCCCCTGGACCCTCGCGACCTACCGCCGCCACCACGGCTACGAGGGCCTCAAGGCGGCCCTCGCCATGCCCCCGGACGACGTGATCGCCCTGGTCAAGGACTCCGGCCTGCGCGGCCGCGGCGGCGCCGGCTTCCCCACCGGGATGAAGTGGCAGTTCATCCCGCAGAACGACGGCAAGCCGCACTACCTGGTGGTCAACGCCGACGAGTCCGAGCCGGGCACCTGCAAGGACATCCCGCTGCTGTTCGCCAACCCGCACTCGCTGATCGAGGGCATGGTGATCGCCTCCTACGCGATCCGCTGCGACCACGCCTTCGTCTACCTGCGCGGCGAGGTCGTCCCGGTGCTGCGCCGCCTGCACGCGGCCGTGGCCGAGGCGTACGAGGCCGGGCTGCTGGGCCGGAACATCCTCGGCTCCGGCGTGGACCTCGGCATCACCGTGCACGCCGGCGCCGGCGCCTACATCTGCGGCGAGGAGACGGCGCTGCTGGACTCGCTGGAGGGCCGTCGCGGCCAGCCGAGGCTGCGGCCGCCGTTCCCGGCGATCGCTGGCCTGTACGCCTGCCCGACGGTGGTCAACAACGTCGAGTCGATCGCCTCGGTGCCGGCGATCCTGGCCCGCGGCAAGGAGTGGTTCAAGGGCCTGGGCACCGAGAAGTCCCCGGGCTTCACGCTGTACTCGCTCTCCGGCCACGTCACCAACCCGGGCCAGTACGAAGCGCCACTGGGCATCACCCTGCGCCAGCTGCTGGACCTCAGCGGCGGCGTCCGGGCCGGCCACCGGCTGAAGTTCTGGACCCCGGGCGGCTCCTCCACCCCGATGTTCACCGAGGAGCACCTCGACGTCCCGCTGGACTACGAGGGCGTCGGTGCGGCCGGTTCGATGCTCGGCACCAAGGCGCTGCAGGTCTTCGACGAGACCACCTGCGTGGTGCGGGCGGTCACCCGCTGGACCGAGTTCTACGCCCACGAGTCCTGCGGCAAGTGCACCCCCTGCCGGGAGGGCACCTACTGGCTGGTCCAGCTGCTGCGGCGGATCGAGGCCGGCGAGGGCGTCGACGGGGACCTGGAGAAGCTCCTCGACATCGCCGACAACATCAACGGCAAGTCCTTCTGCGCGCTGGGCGACGGCGCGGCCAGCCCGATCGTCTCCTCGCTCAAGTACTTCCGGGCCGAGTACGAGCAGCACCTGGCCGAGCGCCGCTGCCCGTTCGACCCGGCCGCCTCCACCGTCTGGGCCGACGGCCCCCGCCCCGGCCACCAGTCCGCCACCGAAAGGGAGGTGCACGCGTGACGATCACTGAGCCAACCGCCTCCAGGAGCGACGACACCGCGGTCGAACTGGTCACGCTCACCATCGACGGCGTCGAAGTGAAGGTCCCCAAGGGCACCTTGGTGATCCGGGCCGCCGAGTCCATCGGCACCCAGATCCCGCGCTTCTGCGACCACCCGCTGCTGGACCCGGCCGGCGCCTGCCGGCAGTGCATCGTGGAGATCGAGGGCCAGCGCAAGCCGGTGGCCTCCTGCACGATCCCGGTCGCCGAGGGCATGGTGGTGCGCACCCAGCTGAGCTCGCCGGTGGCCGAGAAGGCGCAGCGCGGCGTGATGGAGCTGTTGCTGATCAACCACCCGCTGGACTGCCCGGTCTGCGACAAGGGCGGCGAGTGCCCGCTGCAGAACCAGGCGATGTCCACCGGCGACGCGGATTCCCGCTTCGAGGGCATGAAGCGCACCTACGAGAAGCCGGTGCCGATCAGCAGTCAGGTGCTGCTGGACCGGGAGCGCTGCGTGCTGTGCGCGCGCTGCACCCGGTTCTCGCAGCAGATCGCCGGGGACCCGTTCATCGACCTGGTGGAGCGCGGGGCGCTGCAGCAGGTGGGCACGGGCGAGGGGGACGACTTCGAGTCGTACTTCTCCGGGAACACCATCCAGATCTGTCCGGTGGGTGCGCTGACTTCGGCGGCTTATCGTTTCCGCTCGCGCCCCTTCGACCTGACGTCCTCGCCGAGCGTGTGCGAGCACTGTGCCTCGGGCTGCGCCCAGCGCACCGACCACCGGCGGGGCAAGGTGCTGCGCCGGCTGGCGGGCGAGGACCCGGCGGTGAACGAGGAGTGGAACTGCGACAAGGGCCGGTTCGCCTTCCGCTACGCCCAGCAGCGCGACCGGCTGACGACTCCGCTGGTGCGGGTGGACGGCGAGCTGGTGCCGGCGTCCTGGCCGGAGGCGCTGGCCCGGGCGGCGGAGGGGCTGCGCGGGGCCCGTACGGGTGTGCTGGCGGGCGGCCGGGTGACGGTGGAGGACGCGTACGCGTACGCGAAGTTCGCCCGCGTGGTGCTGGGCACCAACGACGTGGACTTCCGGGCCCGCCCGCACAGCGGTGAGGAGGCGGACTTCCTGGCCGCGGCGGTCGCCGGGCGCGGGGTGGACGTGGACGGCACCGGGCTGAGCTACGAGCGGCTGGAGCAGGCCCCGGCGGTGCTGCTGGCGGGCTTCGAGCCGGAGGAGGAGTCGCCGATCGTCTTCCTGCGGCTGCGGAAGGCGAGCCGGGCGAAGGGCATGAAGGTGTTCTCGGTGGCGGCCTTCGCCTCCCGGGGGCTGGCGAAGCTGCGCGGTGCGCTGCTGCCGGCGGCGCCGGGCACCGAGCCGGAGTGGTTCGCGGCGCTGGCCGCGGACGAGCCGTTGAACGACGACGCGGGCCGGGTGGCGGAGCTGCTGCGCCGCCCGGGCGCGGTGATCCTGGCGGGTGAGCGGCTGGCGTCGGTGCCGGGTGCGCTGACGGCGGTGCTGCGGCTGGCGCAGGCGACCGGGGCCGAGCTGGCCTGGGTGCCGCGCCGGGCGGGCGAGCGCGGGGCGGTGGAGGCCGGTGCGCTGCCGGGCCTGCTGCCGGGCGGCCGTCCGGTGGCCGCGGCGGCGGCCCGGGCGGAGGCGGCCGCGGTGTGGGGGGTGGCGGAGCTGCCGTCGCGCCCGGGCCGGGACACCGGCCAGATCCTGACCGCGGCCGTGCAGGGCGACCTGGACGCGCTGCTGGTCGGCGGGGTGGATCCGGAGGACCTGTCGGATCCGGCGCTGGCCGTGGAGGCGTTGGCGGCGGCGTTCGTGGTGTCGCTGGAGTTGCGTCCGTCGGCGGTGACCGAGCGGGCGGACGTGGTGCTGCCGGTGGCGGCGGTGGCGGAGAAGGCGGGCACCTTCCTGGACTGGGAGGGCCGGGTGCGGATGTTCGAGGCCGCGCTGAAGCCGGACCAGCAGATGGGCCGGCACCTCCAGTCGGACCTGCGGGTGCTGTCGATGCTGGCGGACGCGCTGGGGCACCGGCTGGGCCTGACGGACGTGCGGGCGGCCCGGCTGGAGCTGGACCGCTTCGAGCCGTGGCGGGGCGACCGGGCGGCCGCTCCGGCGGCGCACCCGGGTGTGCTGCCGCGGCCGGCCACCGGCCAGGCGGTGCTGGCGGGTTGGCGCCTGCTGCTGGACAGGGGCTCGCTGCAGGAGGGCGATCCGCACCTGGCGGGGACCCGGCACCGGGCGGTGGCCCGGCTCTCGGCGGCCACCGCGAAGGAGGTCGGTGCGCTGGTGACCGGTTCGCAGGGCGTCGGGGCGGAGGCGGCCGGTGCGCTGAGGCTGACCGGCCCGGCCGGGTCGCTGGTGCTTCCGCTGGAGGTCACCGAGTCGGTGCCGGACCGTACGGTCTGGATCCCGCTCAACTCCACGCCGGGCGGCGCCCATCGCGCGCTCGGCACCACCGTCGGCCACCTGGTGACGATCGCCGCGGCCGAGCTCGAACAGGCCGGTTCCGCGGCCGTCGCCGGCACCGGAACCGCGACCGGTTCCGCGGCCGGCGCCGGCACCGGCATCGGTTCCGCGGCCGGTTCCGCGGCCGCTTCCGGGGCCCGGGAAGGGGAGGTCCGATGACTTCGCAGCCGTACGAGACGCTCCACTTCTTCGGCCAGGACCCGTGGTGGCTGGTGCTGCTGAAGGCGGTGTTCTGCTTCGCCTTCCTGGTGCTGACGGTGCTGGTCGCGATCGTCTGGGAGCGCAAGGTGGTGGCCTGGATGCAGTTGCGCATCGGGCCGAACCGGCACGGCCCGTGGGGCCTGCTGCAGTCGCTGGCGGACGGCGTGAAGCTGGCGCTGAAGGAAGACCTGGTGGTCAAGGGCTCGGACAAGGTGGTCTACGTCCTGGCCCCGATCGTCTGCGCCATCCCGGCGTTCATGGCCTTCGCGGTGATCCCGTTCGGTCCGCCCGGCAACGAGGTGTCGGTCTTCGGCACCCGGACGCCGCTTCAGCTGACCGACTTCCCGGTGGCCCTGCTGTACGTGCTGGCGACGGCCTCGGTGGGCATCTACGGGATCGTGCTGGCGGGCTGGTCCTCGGGTTCGACGTACCCGCTGCTGGGCGGGCTGCGCTCCTCGGCGCAGATGATCAGCTACGAGATCGCGATGGGCCTGTCCTTCGCGGCGGTGTTCATCTACTCGGGTTCGATGTCGACCTCGGAGATCGTGGCGCACCAGCAGCCGACCTGGTTCGCGGCGCTGCTGCCGGTGTCGTTCATCGTGTACATCATCGCGATGGTGGGCGAGACCAACCGGGCGCCGTTCGACCTCCCGGAGGCCGAGGGCGAGTTGGTGGGCGGTTTCAACACCGAGTACTCCTCGCTGAAGTTCGCGATGTTCATGCTGGCCGAGTACGTCAACATGGTGACGGTCTCGGCGGTGGCCTCGACCCTGTTCCTGGGCGGCTGGCGCGCCCCGTGGCCGGTGTCGACCTTCTGGGAGGGCGCCAACCACGGCTGGTGGCCGATGCTGTGGATCACACTGAAGATCCAGCTGCTGCTGTTCTTCTTCATCTGGCTGCGCGGCACGCTGCCCCGGTTCCGCTACGACCAGTTCATGAAGCTGGGCTGGAAGGTGCTGATCCCGGTCTCGCTGGTGTGGCTGGTGCTGATCACCAGCGTGCGGGCGCTGCGCAACGAGGGGTACGGCTTCGGCCAGGTGGTGCTGTACGTGGGGGCGCCGGTGGGCGCGGTCCTGCTGCTGGCGCTGGTGCGGGACGCCCTGAGGAAGCAGCCCGAGGAGGCCGCGGCGTCCGAGGACGGGCCGGCCGAGGCGTTCGACCCGATGGCGGGCGGGTACCCGGTGCCGCCGCTGCCCGGCCAGGTGCTCCCGCCGGTGCCACGCCGGCCCAGCCGCGCCCCGAAGCAACTCCAGGACGCCCTCAACGGGGCCGACCATTCCGAAGGGAGCTGATCCGCGATGTCGTCCGACCAGACGGGCCGGCCTGAGCGGGCCGACCGGCCGTCGATCCTCGGCCCGGCCGCCGGTTTCGGCGTGACCTTCAGGGCCATGTTCAAGAAGCGGCTCACCGAGCAGTACCCGGAGCAGAAGAAGCCGACCGCTCCGCGCTTCCACGGCCGCCACCAGCTGAACCGGCATCCGGACGGTCTGGAGAAGTGCGTCGGCTGCGAGTTGTGCGCCTGGGCCTGCCCGGCCGACGCGATCTACGTGGAGGGCGCGGACAACCGGGACGAGGAGCGCTACTCGCCGGGCGAGCGTTACGGCGCGGTGTACCAGATCAACTACGCCCGCTGCATCCTGTGCGGGCTGTGCATCGAGGCCTGCCCGACCAGGGCGCTGACCATGACCAACGAGTACGAGCTGGCCGACTCCTCCCGCAAGGACCTGATCTTCACCAAGGAGCAGCTGCTGGTGGGCCTGTCCGAGGGCATGGTCGACACCCCGCACGCGATCTTCCCGGGCACCGACGAGGGCGCCTACTACCGGGGTGAGGTCACCGCGGCGGCGCCGGGGACGGTCCAGCAGGAGCGCACCGACCGGGAGAAGGAGGTGCGGCCGTGATCGCACATCTGGCGGCGGCCACCGGGACGACCTCCACGGGTGAGGCCGTCCAGTTCTGGGTGCTCGCGGTGATCGCGGTCGGCGGCGCGCTGGGCATGCTGCTGATGCGCAAGGCCGTGCACAGCGCGCTGTGCCTGGCGGCGACCATGATGGCGCTGGCGGTCTGCTACATGGCCCAGGGCGCGGTGTTCCTGGGCGTGGTGCAGATCGTGGTCTACACCGGCGCGATCATGATGCTGTTCCTGTTCGTGGTGATGCTGGTCGGCGTGACCAGCGAGGACTCGCTGAAGGAACAGCTGAAGGGCCAGCGGTTCGCCGCGGTGCTGTGCGGGCTGGGCTTCGGCGTGCTGCTGATCGCGGGGATCGCCAACGCGAGGCTGGACCACTTCACCGGGCTGGCCGAGGCGAACGCCGAGGGCAACGTGCCGGGCCTGGCCCGGTTGATCTTCACCCGGTACGTGTGGGCCTTCGAGGTCACCGGCGCGCTGCTGATCACGGCGGCGATCGGCGCGATGGTGCTGACCCACCGCGAGCACGTGAAGGCGCCGAGGACCCAGCGCGAGCTGGCGGCGCAGCGGGTCAGGGACAACATCCAGGTGCCGCCGCTGCCGGCGCCGGGCGTGTACGCGCGGCACAACGCGGTGAACGTCCCGGCGCTGCTGCCGGACGGCACGGTCGCCGAGGACTCGGTGATGGCGACGCTGCGCGAGCGCGGCCAGGTCCGGGACGTCAGCCAGGCGATGCTGCAGCGGATGGCGGAGCTGGAGAACAGCACGGCGGACTGGCTGGGCCGGCCGTCCTCGGAGCGGCCCGCCGTGGCCGGTCCGCGCAAGTCCCTGGAACCGGTGCCCAACCACGAGAACGGCGAGGAGGACGCGCAGTGAACCCGGTCAACTACCTGTACCTGTCGGCCCTGTTGTTCACCATCGGGGCGTCCGGGGTGCTGATCCGGCGCAACGCGATCGTGCTGTTCATGTGCGTGGAGCTGATGCTGAACGCCTCGAACCTGGCGCTGGTGACGTTCTCCCGGATGCACGGGACGCTGGACGGCCAGATCATCGCCTTCTTCACGATGGTGGTCGCTGCGGCGGAGGTCGTGGTCGGCCTCGCCATCATCGTCTCCATCTTCCGGACCAGGCACTCCGCTTCGGTCGACGACAGCAACCTGATGAAGCTGTAGGCGGAGGACCTTCGGTGAACTCTCTCATTCCGCTGCTGGTGGCGGCTCCACTGGCCGGCTCCGCCCTGCTGCTGCTCGGCGGCCGGGCCTTCGACCGGTTCGGCCACTGGCTGGCCACCGCGCTCGCCGCGCTCTCGTTCGGCTTCGGCCTGGCGCTGTTCTGGGACATGCTCGGCCGCGACGGCGAGCACCGGGCGGTGACGGAGCACCTGTTCAGCTGGGTGCCGGTGAACGCCTTCCAGGCGGACGTCTCGTTCCGGCTGGACCAGTTGTCGATGACCTTCGTGCTGCTGATCACCGGGGTGGGCACGCTGATCCACCTGTACTCGGTGGGCTACATGGCGCACGACGAGCGCCGGCGCCGCTTCTTCGCGTACCTGAACCTGTTCCTGGCCGCCATGCTGCTGCTGGTGCTGGCGGACAACTACCTGCTGCTGTACTTCGGTTGGGAGGGCGTGGGCCTGGCCTCGTACCTGCTGATCGGCTTCTGGCAGCACAAGCCGAGCGCGGCGACGGCGGCGAAGAAGGCCTTCATCGTCAACCGGGTCGGCGACATGGGCCTGTCGATCGCGATCATGCTGATGTTCGCGGAGTTCGGCTCCTTCGCCTTCACCCCGGTCTTCGACTCGGCGCACGAGGCGAGCGAGGGCAAGCTGACGGCGATCGGCCTGATGCTGCTGCTGGCGGCCTGCGGCAAGTCGGCGCAGGTGCCGCTGCAGTCCTGGCTGGGGGACGCGATGGAGGGCCCGACCCCGGTCTCGGCCCTGATCCACGCGGCCACCATGGTGACCGCCGGGGTCTACCTGATCACCCGCTCGGCGGCGATCTTCAACCTGGCGCCGGACGCCCGGACCGCCGTGGTGGTGGTGGGCGCGGTGACGCTGCTGTTCGGTGCGATCGTCGGTTGCGCCAAGGACGACATCAAGAAGGCGCTGGCCGGCTCGACCATGTCGCAGATCGGCTACATGGTGCTGGCGGCGGGGCTCGGCCCGATCGGCTACGTCTTCGCGATCATGCACCTGGTGACCCACGGCTTCTTCAAGGCCGGGCTGTTCCTCGGCGCCGGGTCGGTCATGCACGGCATGGACGACGAGGTGAACATGCGTCACTACGGCGGCCTGCGCAAGCACATGCCCTGGACCTTCGCCACCTTCGGCCTCGGCTACCTGGCCATCATCGGCTTCCCCGGCCTGTCCGGCTTCTTCTCCAAGGACCGGATCATCGAGGCGGCCTTCGCCGAGGGCGGCACCGAGGGCTGGATCCTCGGCCTGTGCGCGCTGGTCGGCGCGGCGGTCACCGCGTTCTACATGACCCGGGTGATGCTGCTGACCTTCTTCGGCGAGAAGCGCTGGCAGCCCGACGCGGAGGGCAACCTCCCGCACCCGCACGAGGCGCCGAGGACCATGGTGATCCCGATGGTGCTGCTGGCCGTCGGCTCGGTGTTCGCGGGCGCGCTGTTCGACATCAACGACTCCTTCCTGAAGTGGCTGGAGCCGGTCACCGGGCACAGCGAGGGCAACTCGCCGCTCAGCTCGTGGACCGTCACCGGGCTGACCACGGTCTGCATGCTGGCCGGCCTGGGCCTCGCGTACGTGATGTACGGGCGCTCGCCCGTCCCGGTGGTGCCGCCGGTCGGCTCCCCGCTCACCCGGGCCGCCCGCCGCGACCTGCTGCAGGACGACTTCAACCACGCCGTGCTGGTGCGGCCGGGCTCGGCGCTCACCGCGACCCTGGTCTTCTTCGACAGCCGCGGCCTGGACGGCTTCGTCAACGGCCTGGCCGCCGTCATCGGGGGCCTGTCCGGCCGGCTGCGGCGGGTCCAGAACGGCTTCGTCCGCTCGTACGCGCTCTCCATGTTCGGCGGCACGCTGGTGCTGGTCGCCTCGACTCTCCTGATGAGGTCCGTCTGATGACAGTTGCTCGCCCGCTCGCCTCCGGGCGCTCCGACCCGGCGCCGACACTCTTCGCTCCGGCAGTCCCTCCTGCGTCGGTCGCTCGTCGCTCATCACTTCTGGCACCGGCGCGCCCTTCGGCTCGGGGCGGGGAGACGCGGCGGGAGGTGCGGCCATGAGCGTCCTGCTGACCACCACCTGCGCCGTCCCGGCGGCCGGTGCGGTGCTGACCGCCGCCCTGCCCGCCGGGGCGACCGAGGCCCGGCGCCGCACCACCAAGACCGTCGCGCTGGCCGTCTCGGCCGTCACCCTGGCGCTGGCCGCCGCGGTGGCGCTGCGGTTCGACCCGCACGGCGCCCGCTACCAGCTGACCGAGTCGTACAGCTGGATCCGCTCCTTCGGCATCACCTTCTCGCTCGGCGTGGACGGCATCGGCGCGGTGCTCGCCCTGCTCACGGCCGTCCTGGTGCCGATGGTGATGCTGGCCTCCTGGCACGACGCCGACCCGGGGCCCGCAGCGCCGGACGGGACCTTGGACCCCGGCACTTTTGAGCGGCGCAGGAGGACCCAGGGCTTCTTCGCCCTGATCCTGGCGGTGGAGGCGATGGTGATCGTCTCCTTCTACGCCACCGACGTCTTCCTGTTCTACGTGTTCTTCGAAGCCATGCTGATCCCGATGTACTTCCTGATCGGCGGCTTCGGCGACCGGGCGGGCGGCCCCGAGTCGGCGCGCCAGCGTTCCTACGCGGCCGTCAAGTTCCTGCTGTACAACCTGCTCGGCGGCCTGGTGATGCTGGCCGCCGTGATCGGCCTGTACGTGATCGCCCAGGACCAGGGCTTCGGCACCTTCGACCTGCCGACCCTGACCGACGCGGTCGCCGGAGGCAGCCTGAAGCTGTCCGGCACCGCCCAGAACGCGCTGTTCCTGGGCTTCTTCTTCGCCTTCGCGGTGAAGGCCCCGCTGTGGCCGCTGCACACCTGGCTGCCGAACGCGATGGGCGAGGCCACCGCGGGCACCGCCGTGCTGATCACCGCCGTGGTGGACAAGGTCGGCACCTTCGCGATGCTGCGCTTCTGCCTCGGGCTGTTCCCGGACGCCTCGAAGACCTTCGCCCCGGCGATCATGGTGCTGTCGCTGATCGGGATCGTCTACGGCGCGCTGCTGGCGATCGGACAGAAGGACATCAAGCGGCTGGTCGCCTACGCCTCGATCTCGCACTTCGGCTTCATCATCATGGGCATCTTCGCGCTGACCAGCCAGGGCCAGAGCGGCGCGACCCTCTACATGGTCAACCACGGCCTCTCCACCGCCGCGTGGATGCTGGTGGCCGGCTTCCTGATCTCCCGCCGCGGCTCGCGGCTGATCGCCGACTACGGCGGGGTCCAGAAGGTCGCCCCGGTGCTCGCCGGGACGTTCCTGATCGGCAGTCTGGCGACCCTGTCGCTGCCGGGGCTGGCCCCGTTCGTCAGCGAGTTCCTGGTGCTGGTGGGCACCTTCACCCGCTACCCGGCGATCGGCGTGATCGCCACCGTCGGCATCGTGCTGGCCGCGCTGTACGCGCTGCTGCTGTACCAGCGCACCATGACCGGCCCGGTCAAGGAGGGCGTGCGGTCGATGCCCGACCTCAAGGTCCGCGAACTGGCCGTGGTGGCACCGCTGGTGGCGTTGACGATCCTGCTCGGCGTCTACCCCAGGCCGCTCACCGACCTGGTGAACCCCTCGGTGGACGCGACGCTCTCGCAGGTCCACCGGACCGACCCGGCGCCGGCCCACCCGGTCGCCGCCACCTCAGGAGGTGAGCAGAAGTGAGTGCCAGCGCAGTGCTCGCCGCCGCCGGCGGCAACACCCCGAGCATCCCCGCACCGCACGTCGAGTACGGCCAACTCTCCCCGATGCTGGTGGTGTTCGGCGCCGCCGTGGCCGGCGTCCTGGTGGAGGCGTTCGTCCCCCGGCGGCTGCGGCGCTGGACCCAGGTCTCGCTCTCCCTGGTCGCGCTGGTCGGCGCCTTCGTCGCCGTGGTGGTGCTGGCCGCGCAGGGCCACGGCGCGCCCCGGATCGACCTGCTGGCCATGGAGTCGGTCGCGCTGGACGGCCCGGCGCTGTTCCTGCAGGGCGTGATCCTGCTGGTCGCGGTCGTCACGGTGCTCACCTACGCCGAGCGGAGGCTGGAGCCGAAGGCCGGCGGCGAGCCCGCCGACGTTTTCGCCGCCCAGGCGGCCGCCACCCCGGGCGGGGAGCAGGAGCGGGCCGCGGTCCGGGCCGGCTTCACCACCACCGAGGTGTTCCCGCTGACCATGTTCGCGGTCGGCGGGATGCTGCTCTTCCCGGCCGCCAACGACCTGCTGACCATGTTCGTGGCGCTGGAGGTCTTCTCCCTCCCGCTGTACCTGCTCTGCGCGCTGGCCCGCCGCCGCCGGCTGCTGTCCCAGGAGGCGGCGGTCAAGTACTTCCTGCTCGGCGCCTTCGCCTCGGCGTTCTTCCTGTTCGGCACGGCGCTGCTGTACGGCTACGCCGGCAGCGTGAAGCTGGTCGACATCGCGGACATCGTCTCCGGCAAGACGATGACCACCGCGGCGCAGCTGAGCAGCACCCGGAGCGACGTGCTGCTGCTGACCGGCCTGGCGATGCTGGCGGTGGGCCTGCTGTTCAAGGTCGGCGCGGTGCCGTTCCACTCCTGGACGCCGGACGTCTACCAGGGCGCGCCGACCCCGGTGACCGGCTTCATGGCCTCGGCCACCAAGGTCGCGGCCTTCGGGGCGTTCCTGCGGCTGTTCTACGTGGCGTTCCCCGGGCTGCGGCTGGACTGGCGACCGGTGCTGTGGGGCGTGGCGATCCTGACCATGGTGGTGGGCGCGGTGCTGGCGGTGACCCAGCAGGACGTCAAGCGGCTGTTGGCGTACTCCTCGATCGCGCACGCCGGGTTCATCCTGACCGGGGTGATCGCTGTCAACAAGCAGGGCCTGTCCTCGGTGCTGTTCTACCTGGCGGCGTACTCCTTCGTGACGCTCGGTGCGTTCGCCGTGGTCACCCTGGTGCGGGACTCCAAGGGCGAGGCGACCCACCTGTCCAGCTGGGCGGGGCTGGGCCGGCGGTCGCCGCTGGTGGCGGCGGTGTTCGCGCTGTTCCTGCTGGCCTTCGCCGGGATCCCGCTGACCTCCGGTTTCACCGGGAAGTTCGCGGTGTTCCAGGCGGCGGCGGCCGGCGGGGCGACGCCGCTGGTGATCGTCGGTGTGCTGAGCTCGGCGGTGGCCGCGTTCTTCTACATCCGGGTGATCGTGCTGATGTTCTTCTCCGACCCGAAGCCGGGCGGTCCGACGGTGGCGATCCCGAGCGCCTTCACGGCGACGGCCATCGGGGTGGGAGTGCTGGTGACGCTGGGGCTGGGTCTGCTGCCGCAGTACTTCCTGGACCTCGCGTCCAAGGCCTCGCTGTTCGCGTACTGACCGTCACCGGTCGGTTTGCTGGAGGTCGGTCCGGATGTCCGGGCCGATCTCCAGCCTTTGTTTCCAGACGAATTCGCCCCCACCGCCGCGTCGCCCGCGTAGCGCTCCTGACCAGGCCTTCCGGCTCGGTCATGACAGGATCCGCACGCCCGTGCAGTGATCCACTCACGACCGGATACCCTGCCTGTATGGCCAGCGGCGGCACTCAGGGACCAGGCCGCTAGATCGACCAGGGACAGAGGAGTGGTCTTCGTGACCGTCGTGGGACCCTTCGGGCTCAGCGTGCAGGACCGCGACCTGACCCGTGACGTCCAGGCCGGGCTGGAAGCGGTGGAGGCGGCGCTCTCCGAGGCCGTCAAGAGCGACGTCCCCTTCATCACCGTCACCGCCAGCCACCTAATGGAGGCCGGCGGCAAGCGCTTCCGTCCGCTGCTCCTGCTGCTCGCCGCCCAGTTCGGCGACCCGGGGGCGCCCGGCGTGGTGCCGGCCGCGGTGGTGGTCGAGCTGACCCACCTGGCCACGCTGTACCACGACGACGTGATGGACGAGGCTCCGGTGCGCCGCGGGACGGAGAGCGCCAACTCCCGCTGGGACAACTCGGTGGCCATCCTCACCGGCGACTTCCTGTTCTCCCGCGCCTCCCAGGTGCTGGCCGATCTCGGCCCGGAGGCCGTGCGGATGCAGGCCGAGGCCTTCGAGCGGCTGGTCACCGGCCAGATCCTGGAGACCCGTGGCCCCGGCCCGGACGGGGACCCGCTGCTGCACTACCTGGACGTGCTGGCGGGCAAGACCGGGTCGCTGATCGCCGTCTCCTGCCGGATAGGAGCGCTGATGGCCGGCGCCGAGCCGTGGCTGGTGGAGACCCTCGGCGACTTCGGCGAGCGGATCGGCATCGCCTTCCAGCTGGCCGACGACGTGCTGGACATCGCCAGCGACGGCGACGAGTCCGGCAAGACCCCCGGCACCGACCTGCGCGAGGGCGTGGCCACCCTGCCGACCCTGCTGCTCCAGCAGATGCCGGCCGACCCTGGCGACCCGGACGACACCCGGCTGCGCGAACTGCTCGCCAAGGACCTCTCCGACGACGACCTGCACGCCGAGGCGCTGCGCCTGCTGCGCGCCCACCCCGCCCTGGAGCGCGCCCGCCGGGAGACCCTGCGGCACGCCGAGGAGGCCCGGGCGCTGTTGGCCCCGCTGCCGGACTGCGCGGCGAAGGCGGCCCTGGACGGGCTGTGCGACGCGGTGGCGATCCGCACCATGTGATCCCCGCCCACGGCGCCGCAGGGATGGGGGAGACTGGCTCCCGTCAGTTCACGCCTGCCCGGAAGGTCGCCATGCGCCGCGTCGTCATCGCCGAGGACTCCGTACTGCTGCGGGAAGGTCTGACCCGGCTGCTCACCGACCGCGGCCTGGAGGTCGTGGCGGGGGTCGGGGACGGCGCCGCCCTGGTGAAGACCGTCCATGACCTGGCGGCCTCCGACGCCCTGCCGGACGTGGTGGTCTCGGACGTGCGGATGCCGCCGACCCACACCGACGAGGGCCTGCGCGCCTGCGTGGAACTGCGCGGGCGCTACCCGCACCTGGGCGTGCTGGTGCTGTCGCAGTTCGTGGAGGAGCGGTACGCCTCCGAGCTGCTGGCCGGTTCCACCCGGGGCGTCGGCTACCTGCTGAAGGACCGGGTCGCCGAGGTGCGCGAGTTCGCCGACGCGGTGGTGCGGGTCGCCGAGGGCGGCACCGCGCTGGACCCGGAGGTGGTGCAGCAGTTGCTCAGCCGCAGCCGCAAGGGCGACGTCCTGGCCAACCTGACTCCGCGCGAGCGCGAGGTGCTCGGGCTGATGGCCGAGGGGCGCACCAACGCGGCGGTGGCCAAGCAGCTGGTGGTCTCCGACGGGGCGGTGGAGAAGCACGTCAGCAACATCTTCCTCAAGCTCGGCCTGGCACAGAGCCCGGAGGACCACCGTCGGGTGCTCGCGGTGCTCACCTACCTGAACTCCTGACCGCGACGGCTCCCCGGGCGTGCCCGCCCGCGGCCCGGGGAGCCGCCGCGGCGCGGTGCTCCGTACGCGGAATGATCTCCGGTGGCCGAGCGTTGTCGGTGGATGCGGCGAGAGTCGCGGGCGGGTGGAATTTCCTGCCGGAGTTCCGACCGGGCTCGTGTGCGCGCGCATAGGATGCGAGCGGTGCACCAGGCGGACGGGGCACGGGGCCGCGCCCGCGGTGGTGTGCCCACGAGGAGGTCCGCGGCAGTGACCAGTCAGGTCGATCAGTCAGAGGCAGTGGACGGATCGGACGGCGACGGGGGTCGCACCGGCAGCGGTGCGCAGCGCCCCGGAGCAGCCGGCCCCGCCGGTCCGCACGCCCCGGGCAGCCCGCCGCCCGGCGGTGCCAAGCCCGTCCGCAGACTCGACCGGGTGATCATCCGGTTCGCCGGCGACTCCGGTGACGGGATGCAGCTCACCGGTGACCGGTTCACCTCGGAGACGGCCGCGTTCGGCAACGACCTCTCCACGCTGCCGAACTTTCCGGCCGAGATCCGGGCGCCGGCCGGCACGCTGCCGGGGGTCTCGTCCTTCCAACTGCACTTCGCCGACCACGACATCCTCACCCCGGGCGACGCCCCAAACGTGCTGGTGGCGATGAACCCGGCCGCACTGAAGGCGAACCTGCCCGATCTGCCGCGCGGCGCGGAGATCATCGTCAACACCGACGAGTTCACCAAGCGCGCGCTGGCGAAGGTCGGTTACCCGGCGGACCCGCTGGGCGACGGTTCGCTGGACGGCTTCCACCTGCACAAGGTGCCGCTCACCACGCTGACCCTGGAGGCGCTCAAGGACAGCGGGCTGGCCCGCAAGGACGCCGAGCGGGCGAAGAACATGTTCGCCCTGGGGCTGCTGTCCTGGATGTACCACCGGCCCACCCACGGCACCGAGGCCTTCCTGCGCGGCAAGTTCGCCAAGAGGCCGCAGATCGCCGAGGCGAACATCAGCGCCTTCCGGGCGGGCTGGAACTTCGGCGAGACCACCGAGGACTTCGCGGTCTCCTACGAGATCGCCCCGGCTGCCCTGCCTGCCGGGCGCTACCGCAACATCTCCGGCAACCTGGCGCTGGCCTACGGGCTGATCGCCGCCGCCCAGCGCTCGGGCCTGCCGCTCTACCTGGGCTCGTACCCGATCACCCCGGCCTCGGACATCCTGCACGAGCTGTCCAAGCACAAGAACTTCGGGGTGCGCACCTTCCAGGCAGAGGACGAGATCGCCGGCATCGGCGCGGCGCTCGGCGCGGCCTTCGGCGGGGCGCTCGGCGTGACCACCACCTCGGGGCCGGGCGTGGCGCTGAAGTCCGAGACGATCGGCCTGGCGGTGTCGCTGGAACTTCCGCTGCTGGTGGTGGACATCCAGCGCGGCGGCCCGTCCACCGGCCTGCCGACCAAGACCGAGCAGGCGGACCTGCTGCAGGCGATGTTCGGACGAAACGGCGAGGCGCCGGTGCCGGTCGTGGCCCCGGCCACGCCCGCCGAGTGCTTCGACGCGGCGCTGGAGGCGGCCCGGATCGCGGTGACCTACCGCACCCCGGTCTTCCTGCTCTCGGACGGCTACCTGGCGAACGGCTCGGAGCCGTGGCGGATTCCGGACATCGGTGAACTGCCGGAGATCGACCCGAAGTTCGCGACGGAGCCGAACCGCGAGGACGGCGCCTTCTGGCCGTACCTGCGGGACCCGCACACCCTGGCCCGGCCCTGGGCGGTGCCCGGCACGGCCGGCCTGGAGCACCGGATCGGCGGCATCGAGAAGCAGGACGGCACCGGGAGCATCTCCTACGACCCGGCCAACCACGACTTCATGGTCCGCACCCGGCAGGCCAAGGTCGACGGCATCACGGTCAGGCCGGTGGAGGTCGACGACCCGACCGGCGACGCCCGGGTCCTGGTGCTCGGCTGGGGTTCGACGTACGGCCCGATCACCGCGGCGGTGCGCCGGGTGCGCGCGGACGGCGGCGAGGTCGCCCAGGCGCACCTGCGCAACCTCAACCCGTTCCCGGCCAACCTGGGTGCGGTGCTGCGCAGTTACGAGAAGGTCATCGTGCCCGAGATGAACCTCGGGCAGCTCGCGCTGCTGCTGCGGGCGAAGTACCTGGTGGACGCGGAGTCCTACAACCAGGTGCGCGGACTGCCGTTCAAGGCGGCCCAGTTGGCGGACGTGCTGTGGGCGGCGATCGGCAGCCTGGACGAGGAGGACCACCGATGAGCGAGCGGAGCGAGCGACCCGTCGAGCGGCGCATGAGCGACGGTGACTCCGAGGAGCGCGGCTTCCCGTCGCTGCGACTGGTACCCAAGGCCGAGGCGCCGCAGAGCGCCCGGGACTTCAAGACGGACCAGGAGGTGCGCTGGTGCCCCGGCTGCGGGGACTACGCGATCCTGGCCGCGGTGCAGGGCTTCATGCCGGAGCTGGGCGTCAGGCGCGAGAACACCGTGTTCGTCTCCGGGATCGGATGCTCCTCGCGCTTCCCGTACTACATGAACACCTACGGGGTGCACTCGATCCACGGCCGGGCGCCGGCGATCGCCACCGGGCTGGCCTCCTCCCGGCGGGACCTGAGCGTGTGGGTGGTGACCGGCGACGGCGACGCGCTGTCGATCGGCGGCAACCACCTGATCCACGCGCTGCGGCGGAACGTCAATCTGAAGATCCTGCTGTTCAACAACCGGATCTACGGCCTCACCAAGGGCCAGTACTCACCGACCAGCGAGCTGGGCAAGATCACCAAGTCCACCCCGATGGGCTCGCTGGACGCGCCGTTCAACCCGCTGTCGCTGGCGATCGGCGCCGAGGCCTCCTTCGTCGCCCGGACCATCGACTCGGACCGCCAGCACCTCCAGTCGGTGCTGCGGGCCGCGGCCGAGCACGAGGGCACGGCGCTGGTGGAGATCTACCAGAACTGCAACATCTTCAACGACGGCGCCTTCGAGGTGCTGAAGGAGGCCGGCACCCGGGACGAGGCGCTGATCCGGCTGGAGCACGGTCAGCCGATCCGCTTCGGCGCGCAGGCGGCCAACGGCGTCTTCCGGGGCCCGGACGGCGAGCTGTTCACGGCGCCGGTCACGGCGGACAACGAGGCGCGGCTGCTGGTGCACGACGCCCACGCGGCCAGCCCCGCCACCGCCTTCGCGCTCTCCCGGATCGCCGACGCGGACACCCTGCACCACACGCCGATCGGCGTGCTGCGCGACGTCCGGCGGCCGGTCTACGACGAGTTGATGGAGAGCCAGCTGACCGCGGCCGTCGAGCAGCGCGGTCCGGGCGACCTGGCGACGCTGCTGGCGGGCAGCGACACCTGGACGGTGGACTGACCCACCCGGGCGGTGGGCCGACCGTCCGCCGCCGCGAGTTCGGCGCCCCCGTCCCGGTCTCCCGGGGCGGGGGCGCCCGCGTTCCGCGGAACGGCTACTGCTTCACCCACTCGACCAGCTCGACCACGACCCCGTTCGGGTCGGTGACCTGGAACAGCTTCTCGCCCCACGGCTCCTCGTGCAGCGGCAGGGTGATCGCGACCCCCTCCTCGCGCAGCCGGCGCTCCTCGGCGGCGATGTCCTCGACCACGAACGCCAGGACCACCCCGTCCGCGGTGCGGTGACGCTGCTCCTCGGGCAGCACCTCCAGGCCGCGCCGCAGGTAGACGACGTTGACCCCGCCGCCCGGGTGGGCGAGCGAGACGAAACCGTCGGCGGACATCTGCTCGGTGTAGCCGAAGTGCCGCCGGAGGAAGGCGGCGGAGCTCCCGGTGTCCTCGACGGTCAGGGAGACGGCGGTGTCGGTGATCTGCATGGCGGAGCCCTCTCGTCATGGCGCACGGTTATCCCGTACGCAGTACACTATACATAGTACGGGGAATTGCGCCAGAGGTGCCGGGCCCGGAACACCGGTGGGGGAAAGGCAGCGAGGGAGGCCCCCGGTGGGGGGCCTCCCTCGCTGCGGTGCCGGTCGCGTCAGAAGACGCAGGGGATGCCGCCGTCGGACTCGGCGTCGACGCCGGGGCCCTGCATCGGCAGGTTGGCGGCGGGGTCGCCGGTGGGGGCGGGGCCGCTGGGGGCGGCGGGCTTGTCGCCCGCGACGCCGGTGAAGCTGCTGCCGAGGGTGACCACGACGTGGTCCGCGGGGGTGGCGGCCGACTCGGTGGCGGTGACCCCGTAGCGGGCGGCTATCTGGTCGGCGGCGTCCTTGGCGCCCTTGCCGTAGGTGACCGTGGTGGCCTTGGGCTTGCCGGCGGCCGGGCCGGTCCTGCCCTCCTTGAACCCCATCGCGACCAGGGCCTTGGCCTCGGTGGCGGAGGAGACCCCGGCGGCCGAGGAGCCGTTGAACACCTCGACGGTGGCCGGGGCGACCGCCTTGGCCGGGGTGGTCGCGGTCGGCGAAGGGGCGGCGGCCTCGGTGGTCGGGGCGTCGGTGGCGCCGTCGGCCGGGGCGGCGGGAGCGGCGGCGTCGGCGTAGCCGAACACCTGCTTGACCACCTTCTGGATCTTCGACGGGGTGACCAGGTTCACGTCCTGGCCGTTCCTGGTGCCGAAGCCGTCGAAGGTCAGGGTGTTGAACTCGACATTGCCGCCGGTCAGGGCCGGGGCCTGCTGGGCGAAGTCCAGGACGTTCCACTCGTTGTCGATCACCAGGTCCTTCTGGACGACACCGAACAGGTCCTTGAGCTTGCCGATGTCGCTGATGATCCCGTCCTGCTTGAGCTTGTGCACGACGGAGGAGATGAAGGCCTGCTGGCGGTGGGTGCGGGCGAAGTCGCCGGTGTTGCCCTTGCCGTCGTCCAGGTTGTGGCGCTGGCGGACGAAGGCGAGCGCCTGGGAGGCGTTGAGGGTGTTGATGCCCTTCTTGAAGTCGGCGCCGGAGCCCTGGCCCTCCATGGCCGGGTCCTTGGTGTCGTGGGTCAGGCAGACCTGGATCGGCTCGACGGCCTTGGCGATGTCGTAGAAGCCCATCAGGTTGACCTCGGCGACGTGGTCGATGGGCTGGTCGACGAAGGTCTGGACGGTGCGGATCGTCGCCGCGCGGCCCTCGTCGCGGCCGGCCTTCTCCAGGTCGGCACCCTTGAGCCCCTTGGCCTTCGAGCCGCCGTTGAACTTCTCCTTGGCGATCCCGTACGCCTCCTTGATCTTGTGCATGCCCTGCTGGGAGCCGTCCCCGTTGAGGGTCATCACGTAGTCGTCGCGCGGGATGGAGATCGCCTGCACCTTGCCGCCGCCCGCCGGTATGTGCAGCAGGATCAGCGAGTTGGTGTTGTAGCCGCCGACGTCCGAGCTGTGGCCGGCGTGCAGTTCGTCCTGGACGAACTGCGGGGGCAGGTCGGAGCCGTCCATGTTCTTGCGGCTGTCCAGGCCGATCAGCAGCAGGTTGACCGAGTTGTCCAGGTGCTTGGGGGCGTCCTTCTTGGTCTGCGCGATGGCGTTGGAGGTGGTCATGCCGTCGGTGAGGGACGTGTACTCGTACCAGACCACGCCGCTGGCTGCGAACACCGTGAGGCCCACCGTGGTGGCCAGCACCCGGGTGGCGATCAGCAGCGGGGAGGGGCCGCGGCGGCCCGCCGGGGCGTCGTCCGTGCTCCTGCGGGCGGCGGGCCGACGGCCCCCCTGCTGCTCGCGGTCCTCAGCCATGCTGCTGCCCCCTCCGGTCCAGGACCACCCGGGCCACGATCACCACCGCGGCCGCGGCCGCGGCCTGCGCCATCACCGGGAAACCGTGCACCACCCACTTCGCGGAGCCGGTCGCCAAGGCGTTGCCCCGGTACTTCTCGGAGTTCGCCGAGAACTCGACCGCGGCCGTCACGCCGAGCACGACCAGCGGGGAGGCGGCGAGCACCCACCACCAGCCGCGGCGGGTGCTGAGCGCGGCCGCGAAGCCGGTGCCGAGCACCGCGCACACCGCGAAGACGACGCCCATGCCCGGCCCGGAGAACTCGTCGACCACCGCGCCGACCAGCGGCAGCCCGACGCCCACCACCCCGGGCAGGGCCGGCCCGCCGGAGAAGGGCCGCGCGGGGCCTGCGGGGCGGCCCGTCGCCCGCCGCCGTGAACCCTGATCGGACGACCGTCCTCGCTGCCCCGCCACTCGCTCACCCCCGGTGTTCCCGTGCTTCGCGCGCCGCTCGGCGCTGCGCCGGGTCAGCCGTGGAAGAGCGGTAGCGGCGCTGCCAGTACGGGACGCTGGTGTTCGGCCGGCCGGTTCCCGTTCTCGGTTTCCCGTCGCTGCTCGGGGGCGGGCACGTTTTCGGATTTGCTCTACAGAGGTGTAGAGATCGTACGCAGCATAGAGCACGCCTGTTCGGTGGCAAGTCCGATCGCGAACGGATCTGCATACACTACACCGAGCAGTTTCTGAGCGGTCGGCGAGGGCGCCGACGGAGAAGGAGGAGGGCCGTGGCCACCACAGGCGGAGCGGGGCGACCGGAGAAGCGCAAGGCGATCACCCGGGCCGCGACGACGGTCTTCGGGCGCGAGGGCTACGTCCGGGCCAGCATGGACGCGATCGCGGCCGAGGCCGGGGTGTCCAAGCGCACGGTCTACAACCACTTCGCCGACAAGGAGACCCTCTTCCTGTCGGTGGCGCTCCAGAACTCAGCCGAACTCACCGAACGCATCCGTGAGTTGATGGCGAAGTACCTCGACCGGGTGGTGGACCTGCGCCGCGACCTGACCGACTTCGCGGTCGAGCGGGCGAACGCCGTCCTCTCCGCGGGCGAGCACGGCGCGCTCGGCCGGGCCATCCGCGCCGAGGTGGCCAACATCCCGGTGGACGTGCTGGAGGCCTGGCTGGAGGCCGGTCCGGTGGCCTCCCAGCGGGACCTCGCGCAGCACTTCGCGGCGCTCAGCGGGCGCGGACTGCTGGCCGTCGAGGACGGGGAGCTGGCCGCCGAGCAGTTCACCCTGCTGACCTTCCACGGCGTGGCCGAGCGCTCCTTCTGGGGCGCGCTGCCGGTGGCCGCGGAGGAGGTCGAGCGGATCGCGACGGCGGGCGTGGACGCCTTCCTGCGGATCCACGGCGGGCCCGGGGCGGGCCGGCCGGCGGGCTGAGCGGCCGCCGTCGCGGAGAAGCGGCCGGTGGGCGGGGCGGCCTGACGCCGCCCCGCCCACCGGCCGTCCCGCGTCACTTCCAGTTGACGCCCTTGCCCAGGGTGTACGGATCGCCCCAGTACTCCGCGCCGGCCACCTTGGTCGCCGTCGGCGCCAGCGCCAGCACGCACGAGGTGATGGACTGGCCGTTGGTGAAGCCCTTCGGGAAGGACGGGTGCGGGCACTTGTCGAAGGTGCCGATCAGCATCACCTCGGAGGCCTCCGAGCCGTCCGGCAGCGTGCCCTTCACCTGGGTCAGGCTGGCGAAGGACAGGTCGGTGCTGCCGGTGTTGGTGACCTTGAACCGGACGTAGTACGGCACCATGCCGGTGACCTTGTCGCCCAGCTTGAGCGGGGCGAGGTCGGCCGGGTCGCCCTTGTCGATCGAGGTCACCGCGAGCGAGACGGTGCCCTTGGTGCTGCCCGAGCTGAACGGGACGGTCGCGGCGTCGCCGATCTTCAGGGTGGTCCCGGGCGCCGCGGTGGGGCCGGCCTGGGCCGGGGCCCCGCCGGTGGAGCCCGCGGTGGAACCGCCCGGGACGGCACCGGTGGCGTCGCCGCCCGGCGCGGCCGCCGAACCGGAGGCCGCCGCAGTGGTGGGCGCGCCGGTCGGCGCGGCCGGCGCCCGGGTGGCCGGCGGGGTGCTGGCGCTGTCGGACGACGCCGCGTCGTCGTTGCAGGCGGTCATGGTGAGCGCGCCCACCACGGCCAGGCCGGCCAGGGCCATGGTGCGACTGTTGCGGATGGTCTTCACGTGACGTCCCCCGTCAATGCGGACCGCCGTGGCGGCAGCCCTCCTGAGGGACGTTCATAGCGCAGTGGTCAACGCGCCCGCCACGATTTCGATCCCGTCTTGACGGCCCCGTGACGACTCCCTCGCAGGTCCGTGACAAGGGATGCCGAGTCGTGATCACACGTGCCCGAACCGTGTGCCACCTCGGCGGATCGGCCCAGGGACCTCGACGGCCACCGGCGCAGGGGGCCACCGGTCAGCATGGTGCGCCGCCCGTCTTCCGGCCCCCGCCTGCCGGTGTGACACCCTCCTCTCATGGACGGGTTCGAGCAGCGCATGGACAGCGCCTGGGAGTGGTGGGGCGCCGCGATCGAGGACTCCCAGGAGGGCCGGTGGATCCGCACCGACGACGAGCGCCGGATCATCGACGACATCGCCGCCGCGGCCGTCGGCTGCCCGCCCTCGCCCGATGAACTGCCGTGGCGCGCCCGGCTGGCCCGCATCGTCCGCTGGGCCGCCGTACTGCGGCTCGCTGCGGGGGCCGGCGGCTGGGAGCTGGCGCCCGTCGCCGGAGCGGCCCCGCCCCGGCCCGCGGGCATGGCGGCCCTGCTCTCCGCCGTGTACGCGGTCGGAGAGCAGGGTGAGATCTGGCTCCGCGGCCTCCCGGCGGACGGCCCGCCGCCGGTCGCCGAGGTCCTCAAGGCGGAGGCCTTCCTCTTCGGGCCGGGCTCCGTCGAGGACCTCCGCCAGTTCTTCTACGACTGACCGCGCCCGCCTCATGCTTTTTGTCGAGCCGTACGTCGCAGGAAGTCGGCCCGTCCGACTTCTGGCGACATACGCCGGGCCGGGGCGCAACCGAACAGCGGCTGCCGTCCGTATGAGCTGATGTGAAGCTCACCGGCACCCCGTTCCTCGTCCTCGCGATCCTCCTCGTCCCGCTCTCCATGGGCCTGCTGATGTACCTGTGGAACCGGGTGCGCGGCCCGCAGCCGGTGCGTTTCGGCAGTCGGCTGCTCATGGTGGCCTTCGCCCAACTCACCGCCGTCACCCTGGTGTTCGTGGTCGTCAACAACGACAACCAGCTGTACGGCAGTTGGGACGACCTGCTCGGCACCGGAAGCCACGTCCGCACCGTGCCCGTCCCTCCGCCGGCGGACGCGACGGCGGCCGCGAACGCGCCCGGCCAGCCCAAGGTGACCCAGCAGTTCACCTCGGTGGACGACAAGGCCGTGCCGAAGGACGTGAGGACGACCGAGCTGAAGGGCCGGGTCTCCGGGGTGGACGGCGAGGTGCTGGTCTGGACGCCGCCGCAGTACGACGACCCGGCGTACAAGGACAGGAAGTTCCCGGTGGTCGAGCTGCTCGTCGGCTTCCCCGGGTCGTCCAGCGCCTGGTTCGGCAGCATGAACGTCTCCAGGCAGCTGGCGCCGCTGATGAAGTCCGGGCAGGTCGCGCCGTTCATCCTGGTCTCGCCGCGCGTCGTGCTGCTCGAAGGGCACGTCGACACCGGCTGCGCGGACGTGCCGGGCAAGGTCAACGCCGAGACCTGGCTGGCACGGGACGTGCCGCAGATGGTGCTGGACAACTTCCGCGCCGAGCCGGGCCCCGAGCGCTGGGCGGTGGCCGGCTACTCGGCGGGCGGGCACTGCGCCGCCCGGCTCGCCCTGGCGCACCCGAACCGGTACCACGCCGGGGTGAGCCTGTCCGGGTACAACGACCCGATGGGCGAGTCGGACTCGCTCACCGCCAAGGACCCGCACCTGCGCGAGGTCTCCAACCCGGTCTACCTGCTCCAGCACGCGCAGACGCCGCCCGACGTCGCCCTGTACATGACCGGGAGGAAGGGCGACGGCTACGAGGACGCCCTGGCGCTCCAGAAGAATGCCAAGGCGCCGACGGCCGTCACCCCGGTGGAGGTCAACGGCCCGCACCTGACGTCCACCTGGGAGCCGCTCGTCCCGCAGGTGTTCACCTGGCTCACCCAGACCGTCGGGAAGGGCTGACCGTCACCGGCCGTCACCGCCGGGGCGGTTCGCAGCCGTCCGGCCCGCAGGCCTCCACCGCCTCGGCACCGAGCGGGACCAGCGGCGAGGGCACCCGGCTCTCCCGGGCCTGCTCAGTGCCCGGGTGAAGGTCTCGGCGGGCTGGGCGCCGGCCACCGGCCACTCCGAGCCGCTCACCGGTTGAGGGTCGCCACCGGCCGATCCGGCAGTACAGCCGCTCGCCCACCGCCGGGCTCAGCAGGAGATGTTGCCGCCGCCCACGTTCGTGCCCAGCACGCCGACGAACCTCTTGAACAGGTTGATCCGGTCGTTGCGCTCGTCCGGGTTCTTGCCGTTGCACTCGAGGTCGCCGTTGATGCTGCGGATGGTCTCGCCGAAGCCCTTGTTGTTGACGACGGCGTCGTGCGGGGTCATCGTCCCGGCGCCCTTCTGGCTGTCCCAGAACCAGAGGGCGGTCTTCCAGGCGACGGCCGGATCCTTCTCCACCTTGGCCGGGTCGTGCAGCAGGTCGATGTGCAGGGCGTCGCCCGCGGCCTTGTAGTTGAAGTTCCAGCTGATCTGGAGCGGCCCGCGCCCGTAGTACGCGCTCCTGCCCGCCGGGCAGCCGTACGGCTGGGTGGTGTCGCAGTAGTGGCCGTAGTTGGCGGTGTTCTGCTCGACGACGTACCTGAGGCCGCCGGTCTCGTGGCTGACGTTGGCGAGGAAGGCGGCCGCCTCGCGCTTGCGGGTGGCGCTGTCGCCGGTGGCGGCGAACTTGGGGTAGGCGCTCAGGGCGTCGGTGAGGCCCTTGTACGTGTAGAAGGGGTTCCGGTTCGGGAACATCTGGTTGAACTGGGCCTCGCTGACCACGAAGGAGCCTGCGGCGGACGCCGGGGTGGCCGTCGGTCCGGTGAGGGCGATGGTACTCAGGACGGCGGCCGAGGCGACTGCGGAGAGGGCGCGGGAGAACGTCATCATTCCTCGTCAGGAGTCGTAACTTGAGCGGTGCTTCGCTCTCGAAGCATCGGGGTTCATCGTGCTGGGCGGCGCCCGGGATCTGAACCTTTCCGAGGTCTAAACCACTCGTACGGGTTGTATCCGATCGAAGAACCGGGACAGCTCGGACCGCAGGGTGATCATCCACCAGTCCTACGCACCGGATAGCCTCGTCCGCGCACGAGCCGAGAGCGGACCGGGGGACAGGGCATGGCGCACACCGACGACGAGGGCGACGAGCGGCTGGCCGCCGAGGGCGAGGTGGCCGTGGCCCGGCTGGCGATCGACTCCGGGGACCTCGGCCACGCCGCCGACCACCTCTCCGACGCGATCATCGCCGCTCCCCAGCTGCCCGAACTGCACGAGGCACTGGCGGAGTTGTGCGCCGCCGTCGGCGGCCCCGCCGCGGCCCGCGACCTGTTCCCGCTGGACGGCGAGGTCTACCTCGGCACCGTCGTCTGCCGCGCCCACGTGGAGGCCGCAGCCGGGGACTGGGACACCGCCGTCGGCCTGCTCGCCTCGGCGATCCAGTACGAGCCGGCCCGCCCGTGGGCGCACACCGCCTGGCTGGCCCGCGAGGACCTGCCCGCCCTGGTGGACCCGGACGCCGTCGCCCAGGCGGTGGCCCGCGCCGCCGGTGCGCTGCCCGACCCGCTGCCCGCCGAACTGGTGGACACCGTAAGGCCCTTCGAACGTTTCGTGCGGGCTGTGACGGACCGCCACCCCGAGCACCCGCTGCTGCTGGCGATGGCCTCCGGCCTGACCCGCCGCTTCGGTGCCACCGCCCGCGCCGTCGAACTCGCCGAGCGGGCCCACCGGCTGGCTCCCGGCCACCTGCCCTCCGTGATGCTCGGCAACGCCCTGCGTGCCGACGGCTGCCCCGAGGAGGCGCTCACCGTCTGGGAGGCCGAACTCGCCCGGGTCGTGCCGGACGAGGGCAACTCCAGCAGCTACCTCGCCGTGGACGTCGCCGAGCTGTACGGCACCCTCGGCCGCCCCGCCGAGGGCCTGCCCTGGCTGGAGCGCGTCCTCGCCACCGAGCCCGACCACCCGAAGGCCGCCCCCGCCCTGCACGGGCTGCGCCACGCCGTCGACGGCGAAGCCGTCCACCTGCTCGCCCTCGCCGACCACCACCGCGACCACCCCGACCACGAGTACGCCCGGGACCTGCTGGAGCGGCTCAGCCACCGCGAGCCCTGGCTCGGCATGGTCCCCGGGACGTCCGAGGCAACCGTCAACCTGCTGCACCAGGTCCTGGCGGCGCCCGACACGGACCGAGACACCGAGATCGAGTGCGATGTCTCCACCGTCGAACCGCCCAGCTCACAGCTGGCCCTCCACCTCGCGTTGCCGCGCTGCACCGTCGTCTATCAGTCCATCGACAAACCCGACCCACGGCTCCCGCTGATCAAGACCTCCGCCGCGGTCTGGGCATGGGACGGCACCGACCCGAAGGCCGCCGTCGCGCCGCCCGCCCCGGAAAGCGCCGAACTCGTCCGCGCCACCGCCGAGATCGTGTGGCCGACCATCCCGGCCGCCTACGACCACGCCGTGCGCCTCGCCGGCCTGTCGCTCGACGACCTGCTCGGCGCCCTGGTCCATCCTCCGCTGCCCCGCGAGGACGACCTCGGCCGGGCCCTGCTCGCCCACCAGCCCGAACTGTGGGTGCGCGCCGTCCAGGCCTTCGCCTGCCTCGGCATCGCCCACCACCGCACCGATCAGCCGTGGCCGGAGTCGGACCGCCGCCGGGTGTTGCTCGACCTGCTACTGGGACCGGAGGACTGGGTCGCCGAGGCGGCCGGATTCGCGCTCGTCGCGATCGGCTGGACGCACCCGCAGGCCCGCGCCGACATCGCCACGCAGCTCCGGCGGCGGCTGCACTACAGCGTCGACGCCCGGCGGGTGCGCGTGGTGACGATCCTGCGCTCGGTCTGCCACCTGGTGCTCGCCGCGCCCTGGGTCACACCTGCCGACCGCGACCTCGCTCGGGCGGCCATCCGCGCGGAGGAGGCCGCTGACGGCCCGAAGTCCGGACCCCGGTCCGAACCCGAACCCCAGCCGGAGCCCGAACCGTCGCTCGAGCCGCGGCGCCCGGGATTCCTCGGGCGGCTTCTCGGCCGAGGCTGAGTCCGCGCAGCCGCCTTCCGCCCGCGCGTCCCGGCCTACACCCCCGGCAGCGTCTCCTGCTCCACCTCGAACCGCGCGACCCGCTCCGCCGGATCGCGGCACTCCGGCCCCAGCCGCAGCATCCGCGACTCCGGGTCGTGCAGCGGCCGGTGGCAGCGCCGACAGGTCACCCGGGGGCGGAGCGCCCGGGTGGTGTCCGTACCGGGCAGCGGCTCCGGCTCAGGGCTGGTCATGGGGAGACGGTAGCGGCCACGCACCGGTGAAGGGATCCCGTGAAAGGATCCTGCGCATGGCCACGGACCGCAGCAGCGCAGGAGACCCGGCGCGCACCCTCGCCCTGCTCTGGGGGCTGACCGCCGAGGAGAAGCCCGGACGGCGCGGCCCGAAGCAGGCCCGTTCGACCGGTGAGATCGCCGCCACCGCCATCGCCCTGGCCGACGCCGAGGGCGTGGACGCCGTCACCATGCGCCGGGTCGCCCAGGAACTCGGGCTGTCCCCGATGGCGCTCTACACCTACGTGCCGGGCAAGGCCGAGCTGCTGGACCTGATGCTGGACACCGTCTACGCGACCATGCCCCGCACCGCCCCGGCCGACGACGGCTGGCGGGCCCGGGCCACCGCCGTCGCCGACGACAACCGGGCGCTGTTCCGCGCCCACCCGTGGGTCGCCGCCGTGTCCACCAGCCGCCCGCCGCTCGGCCCGGGCCTGATGGCCAAGTACGAGTACGAGCTGAGCGCCCTGGAGGGCACCGGCCTGCCCGACGTCGAGCTGGACGCCGCGCTGACCCACCTGCTGGGCTTCGTCCAGACCTGCGCCCGGATGGCCGCCGACGAGCGGGCCGCCCAGCAGGACAGCGCCCTGACCGACGCCCAGTGGTGGCAGGCCAACGCCGACCTGCTGGCCCGGGTCTTCGACCCCGAGCGCTACCCGGTCGCCGCCCGGGTCGGCGCCGCCGCCGGCGAGGCCCACGGCGGCGCGTACAGCCCGGACCACGCCTACGCCTTCGGCCTGGCCCGCGTCCTGGACGGGCTGGCCGCGCTGATCAGGGAGCGGTAGGCCGCCCGTCGTACTCCTCGCGGGCCGCGACCACCGAACCCACCCGCTGCTCGGACCAGTGCGCGAGCGCCGCGACCAGCTCGGCCGCCTCCCGTCCGAGCGGCGTGAGGCTGTAGTCGACCCTGGGGGGAATCACCGGGTGCGCCTCGCGCAGCACGAAGCCGTCCCGCTCTAGCGTCTGCAGGGTCTGCGCGAGCATCTTCTCGCTGACCCCCGACACCCGTCGGCGCAGTTCGCTGAACCGGTAACCGCGCTCGCGCAGCGCACCGAGGACGAGCACGCCCCAGCGGCTGGTGACGTGCTCCAGCACACCCCGGGACGGGCACATCCGGTCGAAGACGTTCGCCGGCGGCGGTCCGCTCAGGCTCACCCGCATCTCACTTACCTCCATGCCAGTACCGTACTTTGACGTGCGTACTTTCGAAAGGTTAGTGCCATCCCTAGGGTGAGTTGCGAGGCCAGAGGGTCACCCAGGAGAAGGAGCACCCCATGTACGTCGTCACCGGAGCCACCGGCCAGCTCGGCCGCCTCGTCGTCGAAGGCCTGCTGGCCAGGGTCCCCGCGAGCGAGGTGGCGGTCGCCGTCCGTTCCGCCGGGAAGGCGACCGACCTGGCCGCGCGCGGGGTCGACGTCCGCGTGGTCGACTACGACGAGCCGCGGACCCTCGCCGGCGCCTTCGCCGCCGGCGACCGGGTGCTGCTGATCTCGGGCAGCGAGGTCGGCCGCCGCGTCCCGCAGCACCGGGCCGTGGTCGAGGCCGCCCGGACGGCCGGGGTCGCCCTGCTCGCCTACACGAGCATCCTCGGCACGGCGACCTTCCGGCTGGCCGAGGAGCACAAGGCGACCGAGGAGCTGATCCTGGCCTCCGGACTGCCGTACGCCTTCCTGCGCAACGGCTGGTACACCGAGAACTACCTGGCCGACGCGGCCGGCACGGTGGCGCGCGGCGTGGTGCTGGGCAGCGCCGGGGACGGCCGGGTGGCCACCGCCCCGCGCCGGGACTACGCCGACGCGGCGGTCGCCGTCCTGCTGGACGGGAGCGAGCAGAACCGGGCCTACGAGCTGAGCGGCGACGCCGCCTGGAGCCTGCCCGAGCTCGCCGCCGAGCTGGCGAAGGCCTCCGGCGAGCCCGTCGGGCACCGCGACGTCACCCCGGCCGAGCACCTGGACGTCCTGGTCGGCGCCGGCCTGCCGCAGGGTTTCGCCGAGGCGCTGGTCGACGTGGACGCGGGCATCGCGCGCGGCGAGCTGGCCGGCACCCCGGGCGACCTCGCCCGGCTGATCGGCCGCCCGACCGTCCCGCTGGCGGAGTCCGTCCGTGCGGCGCTGGGTGCCTGAGACAGCTCACCCGACCTGCGAGAACGCCGGTCCCGTCCAGCATTCAAGCAATGTCATGACCAAAATCCGGAAACGGAGATGACAGCCTGCCCTCCCGCCCGCTACCGTCGCCAGGACGACACGCGCGCGGGAGGGCACTCGGCCATGCCACAGACAACCCAGCAGGACAGCGGCCGAGGCCTCTGGTACGGCATGGCGGCCTACGGGATCTGGGGGCTCTTCCCCCTCTTCTGGCCGCTGCTGGAGCCCGGCGCCGCCGACGACATCCTGGCCAACCGGATGGTCTGGTCCCTGGTCGCGGTGGCGCTGATGCTGGTCGCCCAGCGGCACTGGGGCTGGATACGCCCGCTGCTGCGCCAGCCCCGCCGGCTCGCCATGCTGGCCGGCGCGGCCACGGTGATCTCCGTCAACTGGGGCGTCTACATCTGGGCCGTCAACAGCGGCCACGTGGTGGAGACCAGCCTCGGCTACTTCATCAACCCGCTGGTCACCATCGGCTTCGGGGTCCTGGTGCTCAAGGAACGGCTGCGCGGCGCGCAGTGGACGGCCGTCGGCATCGGCGCCGCCGCCGTCGCGGTGCTGAGCGTCGCGTACGGGCAGCTGCCGTGGATCGCGCTCACCCTGGCGCTCTCCTTCGCCACCTACGGCCTGCTGAAGAAGCAGGTCGGGCTGAGCGGCCTGGAGAGCCTGGCCGCCGAGAGCGCCTTCATGTTCCCCTTCGCCCTCGGCTACCTGGTCTACCTGGAGGTCAGCGGGCGCGGCACCTTCGGGCACACGGTGGCCGGCTCGTACGGCTGGGGGCACTCCGGGCTGCTGATGCTCAGCGGGGTGATCACCGCGATCCCGCTGCTGTTCTTCGGCGCGGCCGCCGTCCGGGTGCCGCTGACCGTGATGGGCCTGCTGCAGTACCTGGCGCCGGTGTTCCAGTTCCTGATCGGCGTCGCGGTGTTCCACGAGTCGATGCCACCGGCGCGCTGGGCCGGCTTCGCCCTGGTGTGGGCCGCCCTCGCGGTGCTCACCTGGGACGCGCTGCGCCAGGTGCGGGCCGACCGCGCCGGGCGGGCCGCGGCCGTGCCGCAGCCCGCCCCGACGACGGCGGCCCCGGCGGCGGCTTCGGCCGCGGCCGCCAAGGAAGCCGTCACCAGCTGACGCCCCTCACCGGCTGGGACCGCCCACCGGCTGACGCCGCTCAGGCGCTGATGTCCCGGCTGCTGAACCGGGCCCAGGCCGCCGAGCCGAACACCGCGACGTAGGCGGCCTGCAACCCGAGGTCCTTCCACACCCCGTCCCAGTACATCGGCTCGCGCAGCAGGTCCGAGAAGCTCATCCAGTAGTGGGTGAACAGGAACGGCCGGACGGCGTCCAGCTGCGGGAAGGCGTCCAGGATCTGCACCGTGATCACCAGCCCGACGGTCGCGGCCATCGCCGCGATGCCGCTGCCGGTGAGGGTGGAGACGAACAGCCCGATCGCCACCAGCCCGGCCAGCGAGACCGCGACCACCCCGGCCACCAGCACCGCCCGCAGCAGGGCGTCGGTGAAGCCGATGGTGTCCCCGGAGATCAGCGTGACCTCGCCGAGCGGGAACAGGGTGGCGCCGGTGGCCAGCGCCGTCACCGCGACCGCCGCGGTGGCGGCCAGACAGAACACCAGCCCGGCGGTGAACTTCGCGGCCAGCAGCCTGGTCCGCCCGGCCGGGGCGACCAGCAGGTAGCGCAGCGTGCCGGTGGCCGCCTCGCCCGCCACCGAGTCCCCGGCGACCACGCCGACCGTCATCGGCAGGAAGACCGGCAGGGCCACCGCCAGCGCGGTGAACACCAGGAACAGGCCGTTCTGGGTGGTCTGCGCGATGAAGCTCGGCGCCCCGCCGCCACCGCCGCGCGGACTGTCCGTGTTGAGCTTGACGATCACCCCGATCAGGATCGGCAGCGCCGCCAGGATGGCCAGCAGCACCTTGGTGCGCATCCGGCGGAAGGTCAGGTGCAGCTCGTTGCGGAACAGCGCCAGGAACCCGGACGTGGTCTGCGGCCGCCGGCCGGCCACCAGCACCGTCTCAGCCTGCGACATCGAAGCCCTCCCCGGTCAGCGCCACGAAGGCGTCCTCCAACGTGCCCCGCTCCAGCCCGAACCCGTGTACCCGGACCCCGGCCTCGACCAGCGCCGCGCACAGCTTGGGCAGCGCCTCGTCGACGCTCGCGCCCAGCTCGCCGTCCACCCGGCCCTCGCCCGGCACCAGCGCGCCCACCTGGTGGGCCGCCAGCACCTCGGCGGCCTGCGCCACGTCGGGGGTGCGGACCACCAGCCGGCCCTGCGCGCGGGCGGCCAGCTCGGTGACGGTGCCCTGCACCACCAGCCGGCCGCGGGACATCACCGCGGCATGGGTGCAGACCTGCTCGATCTCGTCCAGCAGGTGGGAGGAGAGGAACACCGTGGTGCCCTCCGCCGCGACCTCCCGGACCAGCGCCCGGATCTCCCGCATGCCCTGCGGGTCCAGGCCGTTGGTCGGCTCGTCCAGTACCAGCAGTTCGCGCGGCTGCAGCAGTGCGGCGGCCAGGCCCAGACGCTGCTTCATGCCCAGCGAGTAGGCGCGGGCCTTCTTGCCTGCGGCGGCGCTCAGCCCGACCCGCTCCAAGGCGGCCTCGACCCGTTCGCGTCGGGTGCGCGGGTCGGCGGTCGGGTCGGCGGCGTCGAAACGGACCAGGTTGTCCCGGCCGGACAGGAAGCCGTACAGGGCCGGGCCCTCGATCAGCGCGCCCACCCGGGGCAGCACGGTGGCGACGGACTGCGGCATCGACTCGCCGAGCACGGTGGCCGTGCCGGAAGTGGGGGCGATCAGGCCCATCAGCATCCGGATGGTGGTGGTCTTGCCGGAGCCGTTGGGCCCGAGGAAGCCGAAGACGGAGCCGCGCGGGACGGTCAGGTCCAGGCCGTCGACGGCGAGCTGGCCGCCGCGGAAGCGCTTGGTCAGGCCGCGGGTCCTGATCACGTCGTCGGCCGGGGCACCGGAGGTCCGGGAGGCACCGGAGGTGCGGGAGGCAAGGGGAGCGGGGGTGGCGGAAGGAACGGGGGCCGGGCGCGACGCGGCGCCCGGGCCCCCGGCCGACTCCGTAACGTCCCCCGTTACGGGAGTCTCGGTCATCCGTCAGTTCACCCCGGCGGCGTGCTGGAGGACCGGCAGGGTCACCGCGCCGGCGAAGACCCGGCCGTCGTCGGTGAGCAGGACGTTGACGACCTTGGTGCTGATCAGGGTGCCGCCGCCGACCGGCTTGCCGAGCGACTTCACCAGGGCCTGCGGGTTCATCGGCCGGCCGTGCTGCTTGCCCTGCTTGCCGTTGCCCTGCGAGCCCTGCGCGGGCGCCTCGACGCCGGTGGGCAGCTGGGTGGAGACCACCGCCGTCCAGCCCTCGCCGATCACGTTCACCCCGTCGTGGCCCTTGCCCCGGTCGCCCTTCCCGCCCTGGTCGCCCTTCTTGTTCTGGGCGTCGTGACCGGCCGCCGCCTCGTCCGCCTTCTTCTCCGTCACCTTGGCCCCCTTGGGCGCGGTGAAGTCGAAGGTCTTGGCCGTGGGCTCGGCGAAGGACACGTCGGTGAAGTGGACGTCCAGCACGGTGGAGCCGTCGGTGGACTTCACCACCACCGCGAGCGGCACCCCGTTGTCGGCGGCCACCGAGATCCGCACCTCGGAGACGGTCGAGCCGGACTGGGTCGGCTTGACGCTCAGCTGGTACGCCTTCTGTCCGGCCACGTTGGCCGTCCCGGCCACGGTGACGGAGGTGGTGCCGGCGCTGCCGGTGAGGAACTGCCTGGCGGCCTCCTGGGGGGTGGCCGGCACCCCGGTCAGCGGCGCCTTCGGTGCCTTGGCCCCGGCGTGCCCGGCCGGACGCCCCGTCATGTGCAGGGCGGTGTTGGTCGAGCTGTCCCAGGCCCAGCTCTGGTCGCCGTTGCGGACCAGGGTGTAGCCCGCCATGTTCTCCATCAGGTCCACCCGCTGGCGGTCCGGACCGTCCACCGCGACCCGCAGGGTCTGGTCGCCGCCGAGCAGGCCGAGCAGCTTGGACTGCGGGTCCGCCGAGGCCCCGCCCTGGTCGCTGCCGTGCCCGGCGGCCGCACCGAGCCCGCCGGCCGCGGCGCCCAGCAGCTGGCTGGGCACCCCGAGGTCGGTGGAGACGGAGACCGTCCCGGACAGGGCCTGGGTGTCGGACCCGAGCACCTTGGTCACCACCTGCTCGGCCGACAGCTGCGGCAGGTCCGGCGGCGAGTCGGCGGCCAGCGCCGGCACCAGCCCCACCCCGGCGGCGATCACCGCGCCCACCGCCACCGGCACCCCGGCCCGCACCAGGGTGCGCCGCCGTGAGCGGTACGGCACCCCGCCGTCCAACTGGTCCTCCACCGCCGTCTCATTGGTCATGGCGTATTCAACTCCTCTGGGAACGAGTGCGTTTGGCACTGCTCCTCCATTAGAGGCCGGTGCCGCCGCCGCGTCATCGCCCTGCAGGGTCACTTCGAGGTGAACCTGATGGGTACATCGACCCTGAGACGGCCTCAGGGTTGTGTACTACCCACGTACCGCCCTGGCGTAGGGTCGCGCCATGGACGGAACCGCCACGGACGCAAGCAACCCCCCGACCGCTAACGCGATGCGGCGCGCCCTGCGCCGCGCCCGGGCCGGCGTCGCCCTCGACCTGACCGAGGCCGCCGTGCTGCTCCAGGCCAGAGGCGAGGACCTGCGCGACCTGTGCGCCAGTGCCGCCCGGGTGCGTGACGCCGGCCTGGAGGCGGCCGGCCGTCCCGGCGTCATCACCTACTCCAAGAGCGTCTTCGTCCCGCTCACCCGGCTCTGCCGCGACAAGTGCCACTACTGCACCTTCGCCACCGTCCCCGGCAAGCTGCGCCGGGCCGGGCACGGGATGTTCATGTCCCCGGACGAGGTGCTGGAGGTGGCCCGGCGCGGGGCCGAACTCGGCTGCAAGGAAGCCCTGATCACGCTCGGCGACAAGCCCGAGGACCGCTGGCCCGAGGCCCGCGAGTGGCTGGACGCGCACGGCTACGACGACACCATCGCCTACGTCCGGGCGATGTCCGTCCGCATCCTGGAGGAGACCGGGCTGCTCCCGCACCTCAACCCCGGGGTGCTGAGCTGGACGGACTTCCAGCGGCTCAAGCCGGTCTCCGCCTCGATGGGCATGATGCTGGAGACCACCGCCACCCGGCTGTGGAGCGAGCCCGGCGGCCCCCACCACGGCTCCCCGGACAAGGAACCGGCCGTCCGGCTGCGGGTGCTGGAGGACGCGGGCCGCAGCTCCGTGCCGTTCACCAGCGGGCTGCTGATCGGCATCGGCGAGACCCACCAGGAGCGCGCCGAGTCGCTGTTCGCGCTGCGCAGGGTGTCCCGGGCCTACCACGGCATCCAGGAGCTGATCCTGCAGAACTTCCGCGCCAAGCCGGACACGGCGATGCGCGGCATGCCCGACGCCGAACTCGACGAGCTGGTGGCCACGGTGGCGGTCGCCCGGCACCTGCTGGGCCCCACCGCCTGCCTCCAGGCGCCGCCGAACCTGGTGGACGGCGAGTACGAGCGGCTGATCGCGGCCGGCATCGACGACTGGGGCGGCGTCTCCCCGCTCACCCCGGACCACGTCAACCCCGAGCGCCCCTGGCCGCAGATCGACCGCCTGGCCGAACGTTCCGCCGCGGCCGGCTTCGAGCTGCGCGAGCGCCTGGCCGTCTACCCCGAATACGTGCTGCGCGGTGAACCGTGGCTGGACCCGCGGGTCCTGCCGCACGTCCGTGCCCTGGCCGACCCGGCCACCGGCCTGGCGAACCCGGACGCCACCGTCCAGGGCCACCCCTGGCAGGAGCCCGAGGACCTGCCGGAGGCGTACGGCCGGACCGACCTGCACACCGCCGTCGACACCGAGGGTCGCACCGGCGACCGCCGGGCCGACTTCGAGGACGTGTACGGCGACTGGGAGGTGCTGCGCGAACAGGTGCTGGCGAAGGGCGCGCCCGAACGCCTCGCCGGGGACCTGCGCGAGGCGCTGGCGGTGGCCGCCGACGACCCGGTGAAGCTCACCGACGACCACGCGCTGGCGCTGTTCCACGCGGACGGCCCGGCCCTGGACGCCCTGTGCCGGATCGCCGACGACGTCCGCCGCGACGCGGTCGGCGACGACGTCACCTACTGCGTCACCCGGAACATCAACTTCACCAACGTCTGCTACACCGGCTGCCGCTTCTGCGCCTTCGCCCAGCGCCGCACCGACGCCGACGCCTACACCCTGTCCCTGGAGCAGGTCGCCGAGCGGGCCGCCCAGGCCTGGGAGGTGGGCGCCACCGAGGTGTGCATGCAGGGCGGCATCCACCCGGACCTGCCCGGCACCGCCTACTTCGACATCGCCCGCGCGGTGAAGGAGCGCGTCCCCGGCATCCACGTGCACGCCTTCTCCCCGATGGAGGTGGTCAACGGCGCGACCAGGACCGGGCTCTCGATCCGCGACTGGCTGCAGAAGGCCCAGGAGTCCGGCCTGGACACCATCCCGGGCACCGCCGCCGAGATCCTCGACGACGAGGTCCGCTGGGTGCTCACCAAGGGCAAGCTGCCGGCCGCGACCTGGGTCGAGGTGGTCACCACCGCGCACGAGCTGGGCATCCGCTCCTCCTCCACCATGATGTACGGGCACGTGGACACCCCCGCGCACTGGCTCGGCCACCTGCGGCTGCTCGCAGAGATCCAGCAACGCACGGGCGGGTTCAGCGAGTTCGTCACCCTCCCGTTCATCCACACCAACGCCCCGGTCTACCTGGCCGGCATCGCCCGCCCCGGACCGACCGCCCGGGACAACCGCGCGGTGGTCGCGATGGCCCGGCTGCTGCTGCACCCGCACATCCCCAACATCCAGACCAGCTGGGTCAAGCTCGGCGCGGAGGGCGCGGCCGAGATGCTCCGCTCGGGCGCCAACGACCTCGGCGGCACGCTGATGGAGGAGACCATCTCGCGGATGGCCGGTTCGGCGTACGGCAGCTACAAGTCGGTGCGCGACCTCCAGGCGATCGCCGAGGCCGCGGGCCGGCCGCACCGCCAGCGCACCACTCTGTACGGCGAGGTCCCGGCCGAGCGCCGGGAGGCGGCACTGGCCTCGGACGGGCACCTGCCGGAGCTGCTGCCCGTCCTGGACTAGGACCTGTCGATCAGGGGCCCCGGGTCGTCGTCGGGCCGGCGGCCGGGGCGGGGAACCGAAGTACGAGGGACGCCGTCGTTCCGCTCGCGCCTTCGAATACAGTGCCAGGGCGCGCGCCACGGCCGTGCGTCGCGCGGACCGGCCCCCACCCCGACGAAAGGCGCCCCGTCGTGATGCCACTGTGGTCACGAGCCCAGCAGCAGGACTTCCGCAGCCGGGTGCGCGGCTGCCTGCTCGGCGGTGCCATCGGTGACGCGCTCGGCGCCGGCGTCGAGTTCGAACCGCTGGAGAAGATCCGGGCCCAGCACGGCCCGCAGGGCGTCACCGGCTACGTCCCCGCGTACGGGCGCACCGGCGCCGTCACCGACGACACCCAGCTCAGCCTGTTCACGGTGGACGGCCTGATTCGCGCCCACATCCGGCGCGACACCGGCAGCTGGCACCCGCCCACCGACCTCCACCTGGCCTACCTGCGCTGGGCCGCCACCCAGCGCGACTGGGGCCCCGACGAGCGCCGCCCGGACCTCGGCTGGCTCGGCCGCGAGGAGTGGCTGTACGCCCAGCGCGCCCCGGGCCAGGGCTGCCTGACCGGCCTCAGCGGACCGGACGGCGAGCGGCTCGGCACCCTGGAACGGCCCAAGAACCCGCACTCCAAGGCCTGCGGCACGGTGGTCCGGGCGGCGCCGTTCGGGCTGCTCACCACCTGGGAGCCGGGCCTGGTGTTCCAGCTCGCGGTGGAGTGCTCGGTGCTCACCCACGGCCACCCCACCGGCTACCTCGCGGCGGGCGCGCTCGCGGTGATCGTCCAGTCCGTGGCCCGCGGCGGCACCCTGGAGGAGGGCGTCCACCTGGCGCTGGCGCTGCTCTCCGAGCGGCAGGCGCACGAGGAGACCACCGCCGCCCTGCGGGCCGCGCTGGACGCGGTGCGGGCCGGCGAACCGTCCGCCGAGCGGGTCGAGGCGCTGGGGGAGGGCTGGGTCGCGGAGGAGGCGCTGGCCATCGCGGTCTACTGCGCGCTGGTCGCCCACGACGTGCGCTCGGGGCTGCTGCTGGCCGTCAACCACTCCGGGGACAGCGACTCCACTGGCGCGATCTGCGGCAACCTGCTCGGGGTGCTGCACGGCGACACCGCGCTGCCCCCGGGCCTGGTGGCGGGACTGGAGGGGCGCGGGGCGATCCTCGAACTCGCCGACGACTTCGCGCTGGAGCTGATGCACGGCACCGAACTGCACGACCGGCAGAGCCCGGAGGGGGTCGACTGGGTCGCCCGCTACCCGGTGGCGCACTGAGCGGCCGGGCGGTGCGGCGGCCGGGTGGTGCGGTGGCCGGGTGGTGCGGCGGTCGTGCCGTGGGAACGACCGTTCTGCGAAGGGGAGCCCACGACACGGCAGTTGCCCGTAGCGCGACCGCCGCTCGGGGCGACGGACACCGCTATGGGCAACTGGGCCGAGCACGGATCCGGTTCAGACCTCGCCGAATGCCCCCGCCGCCACGGCCGACGCGAACGCGTTCCAGGCCTCGGAGGAGAAGCGCAGTTGCGGGCCGTCCGGGTCCTTGGAATCCCGGACCGCCACCGCTCCCGCGGCCGGTCCGGCGATCTCCACGCAGGCGCCCTGGCCTCCACTGTGACTGCTCTTGCGCCAACGGGTTCCGTGCTCGGCGGGGGTGCTCATTCGTGGTATCCCTTTTCGATGTCGGCTATCAGCGACCGGCTCTCCGCGACACCGAGTGCGGCCGCTCTCAGGTAGTCGTAGAGACCGGTATAGCGGCGCACATCGGCCTCCTTCTCCAGGTAGAGATCGCTCGTCACACCTTCGAAGTAGACAACCGTGGAATCGGCTGACTCCGGGAACTCGAGCAGGGAGAATGTCCCGGTCATGCCGGGATGGGCGCCGTGCGAGAACGGGATCACCTGGATGGTGATGTTCGGGCGCAGGCTCAGCTCCAGCATCTGCCGCAGCTGCCGGGCCATGACCTCGCGACTGCCCACCTCGCGGCGCAGCGCCGCCTCGTCTATGACGGTCCACAGGCTGCCGAGCTGGTTGTCGCCGTGGACGCGCTCCTGGCGCTTCATCCGCACCTGCACCCGGCGCTGCACCGCGTTGGCGTCGGTGTCCGGCTGGGTGCCCTCGACCACCGCCTGGGCGTACTGCTCGGTCTGCAGCAGACCGGGGATGAACGAGGACTCGTAGGCGCGGATCGAGGAGGCCTCCGCCTCCAGGCCGATGTAGACGCTGTACGGCGTCGGCATGTCGTTGAAGTCGTGCCACCAGCCGCGCTGGCGGGACTCCTTGGCCATCTCCATCAGGCTGCTGCGCATCTGCTCGTCGGAGACGTTGTACACGTCGCAGAGGTCGCGCACGTCGCGCTGGCTGATGCTGCGGCGGCCGTTCTCCAGTCGGCTGATCTTCGACTGGGAGACCATCAGTCGGCCGGCCACCTCCTCCGCCGTCATCCCGAGGCCCTCGCGGAGCTTGCGCAGCTCCGAGCCGAGCCGCCGGCGGCGCACGGTGGGATTGATGTTCGCGGACACGTCGACCTCCGGCCGAACCTCTGGTGATCGTTGGAACGGCAGCCCTCGGAACACTTCGGACATTGGGACCAACCCCCCTGACTTGGAGCAGCATGACACCTTGGGCCAGCTCGGCGCCGGGGAATCACAGCAGCGCAGTAGAACAGATCATCGGAAAAGCGCGTCCGTGAGACACCGGGAGCTCCCAGGTGGTAATGCGGCTCGGCGACTCGAACCGGTAGTGAGCCGGTGGGCCCCGGCGGGCCTCCGGGAACGGCAGAGGGGCGGTCGCCGGGCGACTTGCGTCGCGGGGCGACCGCCCCTGGTGCTACTGGTGGTGCCGGTCGTGCCGGTCGTGCCGGTCGTGCCGGCGGTACGGAGTTGCGCGGACGGTGGTTCAGCGCCTTCGGCGGGCGTGAACGGTGTGCTGCACGCTGCCGGACGCGCCGCCGGGCACGCCGTCGGCGGTTTCGGATCAGCGGACCGCGACCCGTGGGGCGGCGACCCGCCCGCCCGAGGTCCGGCCCGCGGCACGGGCACCGGGGCGGCCGGTGGCGGCCCCGGAACTCTGGGAAGAACGGTTCTGCTGTGTCGGCAGGCCGTTCTGCACGTCCATCACGGCGTGCGCGACCATCCCGCCCAGCGGGTCGTACCGGATCAGGTCGCGCAGCCGCGATCGTGAGGACCGGCCCTCGTTGCCCGGGTACAGGTGCTTGCCCAGCCCCACCGAGTGGGCGAGGGCCGCGAGCGCGGCCGTCCGCGGGTCCGGCGGCACGCCGGTGCGGATCGCGGTGTCCAGCCGCTGCTTGATCGCGGCGTTGGTGCAGTCGTCCGACGCCTGGTACCGGGTCGTCGGCAGCACCCCGCACACCTGCCCCGGCACGGCCGTGACCATGCCGCAGCGTTCCAGGTGCGCCAGGTACGTCTGCCGCAGCCCCAGCCGGGGCCCGCCGATCCAGTGCGCGGCGCGGACCGGACTGCCGCGTCGTCGCAGCAGCTCCAGTGCGTGGTCAAGGGTCGGGTCGCCGGTCGGCCGTGCGAGCACGACGGCGATCCGGTCGCCCTCCGGTACGATCCGTCCGGCCAGGGACAGCTCGACGAGCTGCGCCCCGGCGAGTCCGAGGTCGAGGGTCTGCGGCTGCGCCGTGGTACCCGTGGTCGGGTCCAAAGCGAGCAGCAAGAGTTCCTCGGGAACAGTTCTGCGGCTCTTGCCCATCCAAGCCTCCCCGCGTGGATGAGAGACAGGGTGACGCCTCTCACACGGGCTTGTCGAGTACGCCTCCGAATCGTGACCTTGCGGTGAAGGCGCGGAACCGGCGGCCTCCGGCCCGGCGTCTGACTCTCGAACAGACAGCGGTGCGGCCGTGCGGCGGCAATAAGCGCCGGTCGGGCGGGGTGTGCGCGGCTGGATCGACCGTCGGTGGCGGAGACTGTACAGGTACACGGGGCGGGGCGTCGGCTTCCCGAAATCGGGTCTGCCGGTGCCCCGCCGGGGCGTTGAGGAGGCTGGGATACGTGGGCGAGTCCCCCGACAGGGTGCTGAGGGACGGCGAGCGGAAGCAGGACCGCGAGCGCGAAGGGACCGGTGCGCGGGCTGTCGGTGCGTCAGCCGGGGCCTCCGCCGACGCGTCCGCGGAGGGGTCGGCCGACGCCGCGGCGGAGAGTGCGGCGGAGACCGGGGCCAAGGCCGCGGCGGAGGCCGAGGTCGAGGCACCCGCCGAGGCGCCCGCTGACGCACCCGCCGAGGCATCCGCCGACACGCCGAAGACCGATGCCAAGGGCGGTTCGACCGTACAGCTCCGTGTCCGGGATGTGGACAGCCGGACGACGATGCTGCGGCTGCCGGTGGACAACAAGACCACCGCGCTCCGGCTGCCCGAGGAACTGCGGAAGCCTACGGGCGATGACAGTTCCGACGGTGCGGCAAGGGAGACGAAGGACTCGCCGAAGGCTGACGGAGCGAAGGAGGCCGCCGAGCGGCCGCCCGTCGCCGACCCGCGTCTCGCCATGCGGACAGCGGCGGTGGCGGCGGAGAAGGCCGACGAGAAGGCCGACGAGAAGGCTGCGGAGAAGACCGAGAAGGCCGACGAGAAGGCTGCGGAGAAGACCGGCGGCGCGGCCGACACGCCCGACGCCGACTCCTCCACCGACGCCGACTCCTCCACCGACGCCTCCTCGGACACTGACACCGAGGCGGACAGGGACGCCGACACCGCGGCCGACCCCCGCGCCGGCGGTGCCACCGCAACCGTCGTACTGACCAGGAACGGGCAGCCCGGTCAGAAGGCGGACGAGCCGGGCGAGTCGAATGGGTCTGCTGGGTCTGCCGAGTCGGGCCGGACCGAGAAGCTGGAGAAGCCGGAGCCGCGTCGCGCCCCCGCGGCCCCCGCCGCCGGGACCGTCCCCGAGCCCCCGGAGCCGGCTCCGGTGCCCGAGCCGACCCCCGTCCCGGAGCCGGTGCCCGAGCCGACTCCGGCGCCCAGGCCCCTCCCCGAGCCCGAGCCGGCCCCGACTCCGGCCCCTCCACTGCCGCCCGTCCCGCCGCTGCCCCGGCCGGAGCCGCTGCCCTCCCCGCAGCCCGCTCCCCAGCCGGCGCCGCAGCCGCAGCCCCAGCCCGCTCCCGAGCCCTCGCCCGAGAACACGGCTGAGGCGATGGAGGTCCTGGCCACCCTCAACGCCCGCCCGGTCACGCCGCTACGGCGTGCGCTCAAGCGGATCACCATCTGGACGGTCTTCCTGGCCGTGGTGCTCGGCGCGGTCGTGGTGGCCCAGCTGCTGCGCCCGCTGCCGGACGCGAAGGTGCGGATGACGACCGCGGGCAGCTTCAGCTTCTCCGGTGACCCGCTCGACCTCGCCTGGCCGGCCAAGGGCCAGTCCGCCGCCGAGGTGGTCGGCGTCGGCAGCCTGGGCAGCTCGGGCCAGGAGACGCCGGCCCCGATCGCCAGCGTCACCAAGGTGATGAACGCCTACCTGATCCTGCAGAAGTTCCCGCTGAAGAAGGGGGAGAGCGGGCCCAAGATCATGGTCGACCCGCAGGCCGCGCAGGAGTCCGGCAACAGCGACGAGTCCCGGGTCACGCTCACCGCCGGTCAGGAGCTCACCGAGTACCAGGCCCTGGAACTGCTGATGCTGCCGTCCGCCAACAACGTGGCCCGGCTGCTCGCCCGCTTCCACTCCGGCAGCGAGGAGGCGTTCGTCAAGCAGATGAACGACACCGCGGCCAAGTTCGGCATGACCAACACCATCTACGCCGACCCGGCGGGCTTCAACGCGGACACCAAGTCCACCGCGAAGGACCAGCTGAAGCTGGCCGAGCAGGTCATGAAGGACGACATCTTCCGGCAGATCGTCTCCACCCCGGACACCACGTTCAACAACGTGAAGATCTCCAACACCAACAACCTGATCAACCCGAAGACCGGCGTGATCGGCGTCAAGACCGGCTCCAGCACCCCGGCCGGCGGCTGCCTGATGTGGGCCGCCTACAAGGAGATCGGCGGCGTGAAGCGGATGATCCTCGGCGTCACCCTGGGCCAGCAGGCCACCTCGCCCAACCCGGGCGACGGCATCCTGCCCACTGTGCTCAAGGTCAGCGGCAAGCAGATCCAGGCCGCGCAGAACGGGCTGACCGGCCAGACCGTGGTGAAGAAGGGCGACGTCGTCGGCACGGTGGACGACGGCCTCGGCGGCAAGGTCCCGGTCGTCGCGACCAAGGACCTCGTGGTGGCCGGCTTCCCGGGCGTCACCGGCACGATCACCCTGGACCCGACCCCGCTCCACCACAACGAGAAGGCGGGCAAGGAGATCGGCTCCCTGCGCGTGGGTTCCGGCGACAGCAAGTCGGAGGTTCCGGTGGCCCTCCAGTCCGACCTCAGCCCGCCGTCCATCCAGTCCCGCCTGCTGCGCCTCCTCTGAGCCCTGACCTCCCCCTCCCCGACCCCGAAGGGGGAGCCGGCCCACCCGGTTCCCCCTTCACCGCCCCCGGCCCATCCCCGATCCGGTACGCTGTGAACGGCCTGGTCACCGACCGGCCGCGCCTCAGTAGCTCAGGGGATAGAGCACGGCTCTCCTAAAGCCGGTGTCGCAGGTTCGATTCCTGTCTGGGGCACAGCAGAACCGCAGCTCGCAGGCCCTCCTCCCACCCCGGGACGGAGGGCCTGCGGCATTTCGGGGGGTGGTTCGCCGCGGTTCGCGGTCTCAGCGGACCGGCGCGTCCGGACGGTCGGCCGGGTCGTCCCTGCCGGGCACGTCCGACTCGGCACCGGCCAGCGGGCCGTCGTCCAGCGGGTCGTGGTTCCGTGGGTCGGCGTTCAGTGGGTCGCCGGCCGGCGCGCCACGATCCGACGGGCCGTCGCTCGAGGGTCCGTCGTCCAACGGGCCGTCGGGGCGGGGAGTGCGGTCGTAGGGCACGATGACCCGCTGGACCCGGGGCCTGGTGCGCCAGTTGACCCGTCGTACGTCACGGGCCAGTGCGCCCGGGCGCCAGAGCTCGATCGCGGCCGTGACGACTCCCAGCACGACGCCGGCGGCCAGCCAGCCCGCCAGCACGTCGCTGGGCCAGTGCACCCCGAGGGCGGTGCGGGTCCACCCGATGGTCAGCACCGTCGCCGCGGCCACCGCGCAGGCGGCGGTACGGCCGCGGCGTTGGACCCGGTACCAGAGCAGGCCGACCAGGACGGCGCAGGTGATCGCCGAGGCCATCGCGTGTCCGGAGGGGAAGGCCGGGCCGCCGGCGTGCGCGACCGGGTCGGAAAAGGCGGGCCGCTGCCGGCCGACGGCCAGCTTGAGCGCCCACTGGGCGCCCCAGCCGACCAGTGCCTGGGCGGCCACCCAGCCGGCCAGCACCCGGGCGCCGATCAGCCAGAGCCAGGCGGCCGCGATGCCCAGCAGTGCACGCATCGTGACCGGTCCGCCGATGTCGGAGAGGGTCTGCACCGCGGCGGTCCAGATCCGGTGATCCCGTGCGTAGTCGTGGAGTTCGCTGGTCCAGTCCTGGTCGAACTGGTACAGGGGGTGCCAGCGGCCCGTCACCAGCGTCGCCAGGAGGCAGAACAGCGCGGCGCAGCCCAGCGCGAGCGACGCGTCCCGAAGGAGGCGACGCTGACGCACAGTGACGGAGGTCGTGCTGTTGGTCAGGTGCATGCCTGGTACCTTCCCAGCGTCCTGCGCCGATCGGGAGCCGGGGTGATAGCGATTTGGCATCTTTTGTGCGGAGGACCTGCGTACGCCGGGGTGTGGGTGCGGGCGGAAGCCGGGCGGCGCACGGGAACGCGGGCGATCGCCAAACTGTTCAACGAAGGGGCGGCGGTTGCGTGTGCGGCCGGTGAAGAAGCGCTCGACAGGCAGTCGCGAACGGGCACTTCCCGTGTTCGTCCGGTCACGCGGTGTCCAAACTCGGAGTGAAAACCGGCAGGATACTGCATCGCCGGGAAGAATCTGAGCGACTTGGGAATGTTGTCCGGAATCTGTTCGTTGGATCGTTACGTGTGAGCCCCTCGGGGCCCGCACTTCTTGCCCTCGGGGCAGGCAGGCAGACCTCGGCAAATTCCAGCAAAGGGAGCAAGCATGGCCACCCGTGCCGTCGTTCGCGACAGGGCCGACCGGACTCGCGCGGCCCGCCCGACCAACCTTGAGGCCGATCGCGATCTGGTCGGTATGTACCTCGACGAGATCGCCAGGACGCCCCTGCTCGATGCTGCCGAGGAGGTCGAGCTCTCGCTGCGGATCGAGGCCGGCGTGTACGCCCAGCACATGCTGGACGAGGGCGAACTCCCCGACGGCGTCACGCGCGAGGAGCTGGAGGCGATAGCCGCCGACGCCGAGCGCGCCAAGGACGTCTTCATCCGCTCGAACCTCCGTCTGGTCGTGGCGGTCGCCCGCCGCTACCCGCGCAGTGGCCTGCCGCTGCTGGACCTCATCCAGGAGGGCAACGCCGGCCTGGTGCGCGCCGTCGAGAAGTTCGACTACGCCAAGGGCTTCAAGTTCTCCACCTACGCGACGTGGTGGATCCGGCAGGCGATCACCCGCTCGATCGCCGACCAGTCCCGCACGATCCGGCTGCCCGTGCACCTGGTCGAGGAGCTCGGCCGGATCCGCCGGGTGCAGCGCGAGAAGTCCAAGGAACTGGGCCGGGAGGCGGAGCCGGCCGAGATCGCGGCCGAGCTGGACACCACCGAGGCCCGGATCAAGGACGTGCTGGACTGGGCGCGGGACCCGGTCAGCCTCAACATGTCGGTCGACGACGAGGGCGAGACCCAGTTCGGTGACCTGGTGGAGGACACCGGGGCGACGTCCCCGGAGGACGCCGTGATGGTCATGCTCCGCCGCGAGGAACTGGACGACCTGATCGGGCGGCTGGACGACCGCACGGCCTCGATCATCCGCTCCCGCTACGGCATGGAGGACGGCCGGGAGCGCACCCTCACCGAGGTGGGCAAGCAGCACGGACTCACCCGCGAGCGGATCCGTCAGATCGAGAAGCACGCGCTGGCCGAACTGAAGAAGATCGCCGACCACGCGGGCTTCGAAGCCGCCTGACGGTCGGCGGCCGAGGTCGACCACCCGGGCCTTGGTGCGGAGCGCTCCGCATCGGGGCCCGTGGCGCGTCGCGGGCCTCTTAGGCTGGAGGGACGGGTCGGGCTGTGAACAGGGGACCGGCAGGGGAGTGGACGGAGTGGACAGGGTGAGCGAGCGGCGACAGGAACAGGGGCCAGGAGAGCAGGGCCAGGGAGAGCAGGGCCACGGAGGGCAGGGCCGGGAGGAGCAGGACCGGCGGCAGCCGAAGGCCCAGGGCACTCCGGCCGAGGCGAAGGCCCAGGCCGAGGGCACAGCGAAGGCCCGTCTGGTCTTCCGCGACCCCCTGGACCAGCAGTCCCGGGACGACACCGACGCCGGTTGGGGTGACCGCCCCGGTGCCGGGGAGAGCGGTGGACGGGGGCTGGACTGGTACCTGAGCCAGCGCCCGCCGCACCACGGTGACTAGCGAGCAGTAACGGGTAGCGGGAGGGTCTAGCGCGCCGTGACCAGCGCGTCGCGGATCTCGGTCAGCAGTTGGACCTCCTTGGCCTCGGCCTCGGCCGCCTCCTCGACGACGGTCTTCCGCCTGGCCGCCATCCGGTTCATCGGCACGATCAGGACGAAGTAGACGACGGCGGCGGTGATCAGGAACTGCAGGGCGGCGCTGAGCACCGACCCCCACAGGATGAGGACTCCGGACGTGACCTCACCGGTGCCGCTCACCTCGCACGGCCCCTTGAGGCAGGAACTGTAGGACGCCAGGTCCTTCGTCCCGAACGCGCCGACGATCGGATTGATGACGCCCTTGACGAAGGCGTTGACGATGTTGGTGAAGGCCGCGCCGATGACCACGGCGACGGCGAGTTCGACGACATTTCCCCGCAGCAGGAATTCCTTGAAGCCTTTCATGCCGCCTCGAACGACGAAGTCGTTCCTCGGTTACGGGTGATCCTCCGGAATCCGGGATTGACAACCCGTACGGCCCACCGCGCCCTCGGAGGGCGGTGGCAGCCCGGCCCGCGCGGGCCCGAGCGCGAGCGCCGCGGCCACCGCGAGCAGCACCAGCGCGGGCACCCCGGCCCGTCGGCGGACGGCTCGCCGCCAACGGTGCCACCCGCCGCACCCGCGTCTGATCGGCGGGAAGCTCGGCACCTCCTGTCGGGGCGGCACGGTGGGTGCGGGCAGCGGAACGGACAGGCTCACGGTCGTCATCGGGGGACCTCCGGATTCGCTCGGTCACCGTGCGGTCGGCACCGCCGGGTGACCCACACGATGCGCGCATCCGCCGCCGCCGGAAAGCCGGTTCCCACAACCTGTGGAAAACTCCGCCCCTGTGGACAACTTCGTACACTCACACGAGTGAGACCGACCTCCGAGAACTGACGAACGTCGCGCGGGGACCCCGCGCGGAACCACGGCACCGGACCACGGCACCGGACCACGGAGCGGCGCGGGACCACCGCAAGAACGTGGAAAGGCCCGTCGCCCCCGCGCGAAGCGGGGCCGACGGGCCTTCTCGTGATGCCTCGGAAGCTCCCGGAAACCCCCGGGAGCCGAGCTCAGCTCGCGGCCGGAGCCGGGCTGCTGGACGAGCTGGACGAGCTGGACGAGTTGGAAGCGCTCGACGAGCTCGAAGGACCGGAAGCGCTCGACGAGCCCGACGTCGTCGACGACGTCGAGGAGCCGGCGGACGAACCCACCGAGCTGCTGGAGGACGAGCGGCTGTCGGTCCGGTAGAAGCCCGAGCCCTTGAACACGACGCCCACGGCCGAGAAGACCTTGCGGAGCCGTCCCTGGCAGTCGGGGCACGTGGTCAGCGCCTCGTCGGTGAACTTCTGCACCGCCTCCAGGCCGTTGCCGCACTCGGTGCACTGGTACTGGTACGTGGGCACTTGTCTTCCTCCTGGCACTCTCGCCTGATGAGTGCTAACGATGGTCAATGATGCGGTATTCCGTTGGATCAGTCCAGCGAATCCGGTGTGAGATGCGCCGGTACGGGCCGCGTTCGACCGCTCGCTCAGCCCTTGGCCGCGCCGGCCAGCTGCGCCGGGGCGGGGCGCTCGCCGGACCCTGCCACCACGTGACCGCTCCTGTTCGGTGCGACCAGCAGGTGCCGCATCGACACCAGGGCGACCAGCCCCAGACCGGCGCCGGCCAGCGGTACCAGGAACCCGGCGGACGGCCCGTGGCCGTCGATCAGCCGCCCGGCCACCATCGAGCCGACCGCCAGGCCCAGGCCGATGGCGCCGGTCAGCCAGGTGAAGGCCTCGGTCTTGGCCCCGTCCTCGACCAGCGTCTCGACCAGGGTGTAGCCGCTGATCAGGGTCGGGGCGATGGCCAGGCCGCAGAACAGCCCGGCGATCGACAGCGTGACGAGGTTGGGCATCGCCCACAGCGTCGAGCAGCCGACCACCAGCAGTGCGTAGCTGATGACCATCCGCTGCTGGACGGCCCGGCGCCAGGCGATGACGCCGTAGAGCACGCCGGCCACCATCGAGCCGCCGGCGAAGATCCCGTACACGGTGCCGGCGGCGGCGTGCTGTCCGACCGAGTCGGCGAAGGCGTTCACCGAGACCTGCATGCCGCCGAACACGGCCCCCACCCCGAGGATCACCCCGGCCAGCAGGCGGACGCCGGGCGAGGCCAGCGCTGAGGCGCGCCGCGCGCCGGGCTGCGGGGCGGTCCGGGCGGGGGCGGTACGGCGCTGGGTGGCGAAGACCAGGCCGCCGACGAAGGTCAGCGCGGCCTCGGTGATCAGCGCGGCGGACGGACTGACCGAGGTGGCGATCTTGGCGGCCAGGATCGGGCCGATCACGAAGGTGAACTCGTCCGTCACGGACTCGAAGGCGAACGCGGTGCTCACCTTGGCCGCCGAGGAGGCGGACGCGCCCTCGGCGCCGATCGTGGCGATCCAGCGGGCCCGGACCATCGCGCCGATCTGCGGAACGCTCGCGCCGGCCGGGACGGCGGCCAGGAACAGGCACCAGACCGGCGCGTGGCCGAGGGCCAGCGCGATCAGCAGGCCGACCGAGGCCGCGTGCACCGCGACGGTCGGGAGCAGGACGGCGGCCTGCCCGTACCGGTCGGCGAGCCGCCCGGTCTGCGGGCCGATCAGCGCCTGCGCGACGGCGGCGATCGCCGTGACGGTGCCGGCGGTGCCGTACGAGCCGTAGGTGTTCTCGACGAGCATCAGGATGCCCATGCTGAGCATCGCGTAGGGCAGCCGCGCGACGAAGGCGGGGGCCAGGAACGTCCAGGCGCCGGGCGTGCGCAGCAGCGCGCCGTAACCGACCTTGGTCGGTGCGATCGCGCTGTGGGGGGTGCCGGCCGCGGTGTCCGGAGCGGTGTCCGGGGTGGAGTCCGCGGCGATCTCGACCGTTCGGCGGGCCGTCACGGTCGGTCCTTCCTGCTGCCTGGTAGCGCGGCAGGGCATGGGGTGGCCCCGACGGCGCCGAGAGTCGTCCTCTCGCGCGTCGACCGGGGTAGATACCGGGCCGGCCGGGCCTGGTGGGCCGGGGCCGGACCGCGGCCGCCGAGCGGTCGCGCCAACTCTGCGTCAGGCAGATGCTGGGGGTGGTCTAGCGGTAGTTATACGGCGTAGTCGAACCAGCATACAGTTACGCGCGTAGATTCTGCCAGACCACCCACTTCACCAGCAGTGGCGCCAGCACCGGCACCGGCTGCGGCGCCAGCACCGGCACCGGCTGCGGCGCCAGCAGCGGCACCGGCACCGGCAGCAAGCAGCGGACCGAAGGCCGTCAGCGCCCGTTCAGCCACCCGGCCAGCTTGCCGCCCTTGTCCACGGCCCGCAGCCGCCGCTCCGCCGCCTCGCTCACCTCGTCCGTGGTGACCACCAGCAGCTCGTCCCCGCCGCGCAGCATCGTCGCCTTGTCCGGCACGAACGAGTTGCCCTCCCGCACGACCAGGGTGACCGCCGCCCCCTTGGGCAGCCGCAGCTCGCTGATCTCCACCCCGGACATCCGCGAGGCCGGCGAGAGCGTGATCGCCAGCAGGTGCCCGTGCAGCTTCTCCAGCGGCGCCGACTCGATGTCGAGGTCCTGGCCCATCGCGCCCTCGCCGATCTTCAGCCGCTTGGCCATCCAGGGCAGGGTCGGTCCCTGGAGCAGGGTGAAGACGACGACCAGGATGAAGACGATGTTGAACACGTCCGCGGCCTTGTGGGCGCCGGAGACCACCGGGATGGTGGCCAGCACGATGGGCACCGCGCCGCGCAGCCCGGCCCAGCTCAGCAGGGCCTGCTCGCGGCCGGGCACCCTGAACGGGGTCAGCGTGAGCACCACGGACAGCGGCCGGGCCAGGAAGACCAGCACCGTGCCGATCACCAGCGCGGGCACCACGGCGTCGCCCATGCTCTCGGGCGCGGCGAGCAGCCCGAGCAGCACGAACATGCCGATCTGCCCTATCCAGGCCAGCCCGTCGGCGAAACCGCGCACGGCCGGTCCGTGCGGGAGCTTGGAGTTCCCGAGGATCACCGCGCTGATGTAGACGGCGAGGAATCCGGAGCCGTGCAGCAGCGAGCCGCCGGCGTAGGCGAGCACGGTCAGCGCCACCACGGCGATCGGGTAGAGGCCCGAGGATGGCAGCGCGACGTGCTTCACCGCGAACGCGCCGAGCTTGCCGATGGCCAGGCCGACCGCCGCGCCGATCGCCAGTTCGGCGACGATCGTGCCGAGCAGTACGTACCAGGTGTCCGGTTCGCCGGTGGAGGCGAAGGCGACGACCAGGATGACCACGGGCGCGTCGTTGAAGCCGGACTCGGCCTCCAGCAGGCCGGTGAGCCGGTGCGGTAGCGGGACCATCCGCAGCACCGAGAAGACGGCCGCGGCATCGGTGGAGGAGACGATCGCCCCGAGCAGCAGCGAGGTCCGCCAGTCCAGGCCGACCAGCCAGTGGGCGCCGGCCGCGGTGACGAAGACGCTGATCCCGACGCCGACGGTGGCCAGTACGGTGGCCGCCGGCAACGACGGTCTGACGTCGCGCCAGTTGGTCTTGAGGCCGCCTTCGGCCAGGATCACCACGAGTGCCGCGTAGCCGAGCACCTGGGTCAGTTCGGCGTTGTTGAAGGTGACGCCGATCCCGTTCTGGCCCAGTGCCACGCCGATCCCGAGGTAGATCAGCAGACTGGGCAGTCCTGATCGGGTCGAGAACCGGACGGCGACCACCGCGAAGAGCAGGATCACGGAGGCTTCGAGCAGGAGCTGGTTCAGATGGGCGACGTTCACGCAGTGGCACCTCGGGCAGGCATGGGCGGGCGGGGTGTCAGGTGGTGCAGAAGTGGCAGGTGGTGCGGCAGTGTCTGTAGTGCGGGAGTGTTCCGTGCGTACAGAGAGGAGTGCTGTCGAGCACGGACCCGCTAAGAAGTCGTCAATGCTCCTGTTGCGGATCGTTACTCAGTCTAACATTTTGCCATATCTTTAGTTTGGTCCCCCGTTCACAGCCCTCCGCCGACTCGGCCTAATGTGGTTCCCTGTCACGGCCCCAGGCCCTGGACACGCCCGCCCGCCCCGAAGTCAGGACCGCAAGGACCCAGATGCCCCGCTCGAAGAAGTTCCGGCGCGCCCGTCTGATCGTGATCGTGCTGGTCGTGCTGCTGGTGGCCGGCGTCGGCTACGGCGGCTACCGCGGGGTCACCGCGGTCCGTGCGTCCTTCCCGGAGGTGGACGGCACGGTCAAGGTGGCGGGCCTGAGCGCGCCGGTCGACGTCAAACGCGACGCCAACGGCATCCCGCAGCTGTACGCGGACACCTCCGAGGACCTGTCCCGCGCCCAGGGCTACGTCCAGGCCCAGGACCGCTTCTGGGAGATGGACGTCCGCCGGCACATCACCGCGGGCCGGCTCTCCGAGATGTTCGGCGACAGCCAGGTCGACACCGACTCCTTCATCCGCACCATGGGCTGGCGCCAGGTGGCGCAGAAGGAGTACGACACCAAGCTCTCGCCGGAGACCAAGAAGTACCTCCAGGCCTACGCGGACGGCGTGAACGCCTGGCTCGCCGAGCACCCCGGCGGGGAGAAGGCCTCGCTGGAGTACGCCATGCTCGGCGCCGTCAACAGCGGCTACAAGCCCGAGCAGTGGACCCCGGTGGACTCGGTGGCCTGGCTCAAGGCGATGGCCTGGAACCTCTCCGGGAACCTCCAGGAGGAGATCGACCGCTCGCTGCTCGCCCAGGACTTCGGCCCGGACAAGATCGCCGAGCTGTACCCGGAGTACCCGTACTCCCGCAACGGCACGATCGTGAAGACCGGCACCGTCAGCGGCGACACCTACCGCCCGGCCGACGGCTCCACCCAGCCCGGCGCGGCCCCCGGCGGCAGCACCGCCCAGGGCGCCACCACCACCAAGGCGCTGATGCAGGGCCTCACCGACCGGATCGACGGGATGCCGCAGCTGCTCGGCCGCCCCGGCCAGGGCATCGGCTCCAACTCCTGGGTGGTCGCCGGCTCCCACACCACCACCGGCAAGCCGCTGCTGGCCAACGACCCGCACCTCGGCCCCGGCCTGCCCTCGGTCTGGTACCAGATGGGCCTGCACTGCCGGACCCTCTCCTCGGCCTGCCAGTTCGACGTCTCCGGGTTCACCTTCGCCGGCATGCCCGGCGTGGTGATCGGCCACAACAAGGACATCGCCTGGGGCTTCACCAACCTGGGCGCCGACGTCACCGACCTCTACCTGGAGAAGGTCACCGGCCCGGACACCTACCAGGTGGACGGCAAGGACGAGAAGTTCGACCTCCGCAAGGAGACCATCAAGGTCGCCGGCGGCGAGGACCGCACCATCACCGTCCGCACCACCAGGACCGGCGCGCCGCTCATCTCCGACACGAGCACCGAGCAGCAGAACGTCGGCAAGTACGCCCCCAACGGCAGCTCCGCCCCCGACCGCGGCACCGGCGGCTACGGTGTCGCCCTGCAGTGGACGGCACTCAGCCCCGGCAAGACCATGGAAGCCGTGTTCGAGCTGGACAAGGCGAAGAACTGGGACGACTTCCGCAACGCCGCCAAGGACTTCGCCGTCCCCGCGCAGAACCTGATCTACGCCGACGCCAAGAACATCGGCTACCAGGCCCCGGGCGTCATCCCGGTGCGCGGCGGCAAGGGCGACGGCTCGATGCCCGCCCCGGGCTGGGACTCCTCCTACCAGTGGAAGCCGGACCCGGTCCCCTTCACCGCCCTGCCGTACAGCTTCAACCCGGCCGTCGGCTACATCGTCACCGCCAACCAGGCCGTGGTCGACCCCAACTACAAGTACAACCTGACCAAGGACTGGGAGTACGGCACCCGGGCCAAGGAGATCACCGACCAGATCGAGGGCCTGCTCAAGAACAACGGCAAGATCTCGCCGGACGACATGCAGACCCTCCAGCTGGACAACACCAGCATCATGGCCAAGACGCTCGTCCCGCTGCTGCTCAAGCAGCAGATCGACGACCCGTACGTGCGCCGGGCCCAGGACCTGCTGAAGGACTGGAACTACCACCAGGACGCCGACTCGGCCGCCGCCGCCTACTACAACGGCGTCTGGCGCAACCTGCTCAGCCTCGCCTTCGGCCAGAAGTTCCCGGCCGACATCCGGGCCAAGGACAACTGCCTGCTGGTTCGCCAGCAGGACGACCCGACCAAGCCGGACAGCTCCAGCAAGATCGTCACCCAGTGCGGCACCCGCGACCCGGGCAAGGCCCAGCCGGACGGCGGCGACCGCTGGACCGAGGTCGTCCGGGCCCAGCTGGACAAGCCCGACAGCTCGTGGTGGACGTACATCGACTCCCAGCACAAGGAGCAGAAGGGCCTGGACAACCTGCTCAAGGAGGCGATGAAGAACGCCCGGCAGGACCTGACCTCGCTGCTCGGCAAGGACATCTCCACCTGGAGCTGGGGCCGCCTGCACAAGCTGGAGCTGCGCGAGCAGACCCTCGGCACCGACAACTCCTCGATCGCCTCCGGCGCCGTCCACAAGCTGCTCAACCGCGGCCCGTACCGCCTCTCCGGCGGCTCGGCGGCGGTCGACGCGGCGGGCTGGAACGCGGCGGCCGGCTACCAGGTGGACTGGATCCCGTCGATGCGGATGGTGGTCGACCTGAACGACCTGGACTCCTCGCGCTGGATCAACGTCGGCGGCGAGTCCGGCCACGCCTTCCACGCGAACTACAACGACCAGACCGACCTCTGGCTCAAGGGCAAGCTGCTGACCTGGGCCTTCACCCCCGACGCGGTGGAGAAGGCCACCAAGCACAAGCTGGTGCTCACCACCGGTTGACGCCCGTACGGCACGCGCACGGCGGCCCCGCTCCCCAGCCGGGGGAGCGGGGCCGCCGCCGTCTCAGCCGAGCGTCCGCACCCCGGAGGGGGTGATCGCCAGGTCCACCGGCAGGTCGTGCGGCTCGGCCGGGACCCGCTCCAGCAGCTCGTGCTCGTACAGCAGCACGGCCAGCACCGGCCGCACCCCCGCCCGCCCCAGCCGGGCCAGCACCCGGTCGTAGCTGCCACCGCCCCGGCCCAGCCGCAGCCCGCCCCGGTCCACGGCCAGGCCCGGCAGCAGCACCACCGAGGCACCGGTGACGGCCTCCGGCCCGAGCCGCGGCCCGACCGGCTCCAGCAGCCCGCGCCCGGCCGGGACCAGCGTCTGCGGCCCCGCGTACTCGGCCCAGTCCAGGTCGTTGTCGGGCAGCAGCACCGGCAGCAGCACCCGCACCCCGCTCTCCCGCAGCGCGTCCAGCAGCGGCCTGGTCCCGGGTTCCGCGCCCACCGAGACGTAGGCGGCCACCGTGGAGCCCGGGGCGGCCAGCTCCCAGGCGTGTCCGGCCAGCGCGTCGGCCGCCTCGGCGCGCCCCTCGGCGGTGAGGGCGCGGCGCCGCGTCAACAGCCGTGTCCTCAGGTCGCTCTTCTCGTTGTGCACCGGATCCTCCACGTCCGAAAACCGTGACGCGCAGAGCCTGACACGCGAAAGGGTGCCCCGATTGTCCACCCCGTTGCTGGTCCACGCCCTGGCCGCGCTGAGCGCCCCCGCGCTGGCCGGCGCCACCGTGCTGGGACTGCGCGTGCGCCGGGAGCGGACCGAGGCCGCCGAGGACCGGGAGCGGCTGAACGGCCGGATCGCCGAACTGGAGGAGCGCTGCGCCGAGCTGGAGCGCACCGCCTCCTGCGACTCGCTCACCGGCGTCTGGAACTACCGCCACCTGCAGCTCACCCTGGACCGGGAGATCGAACGGGCCCGCCGCGCCGAGCACACCGACCAGGCCGACGGCCCCCGCCCGCTGGCCGTGCTGCTGCTGGAGATCGCCGGCTTCGACGCGGTCATCGCCAAGCACGGCCGCGCCCGCGCCAACGCCGTACTGCGCGACCTCGCCCAGCGGCTCGCGATGGAGATCCGCCGGGCCGACACCCTGGGCCGGTACAGCGGCGAGGAGTTCCTGGTGGTGCTCCCGGACACCGGCGCCGAGGGCGCGGTGCAGGTCGCCGAGCGGCTGGTCTGGTCGGTCCGTCGGCACCTGCTGCTCGACTGGTCCTCCGGCACCCGGGCGCCCCGCCCGGCGGGCAACGGCCTGACCGCCGCCGCCGGCATCGCCGTGCTGCCGGAGGACGGCACCCACGCGGCCGTCCTGGTGCGCGCCGCGGACACCGCGCTGGCCGCGGCACGGGCCGCCGGCGGCGACTGCTGGCGGATCGCACCGCGCCCCGGACAGCCCTCCGGCGGCCCCCGTGAGCGGCCGGCTTCGGCCCCGGAGCGGCCGTCGACTGCCGAACGTGACCGTTCGGGAAAGCCGGGTAGTCTGTCGGCCTGTACCGGAGGGGACCCCCTGGCCCAGCCGGTCGCTTCCCATACGCCTGCCACTGTGGCCGTGCCCCGGAACGTGCTGTCCTAGCCGTCCGACCGTGCTCGGCCGGGCGAAAACGTGCCTGAGTAAGGTAAACGCATGACGACGACCACCTCCCGTATTCCGGTAACCAAGGCCGTGGTACCCGCGGCCGGACTGGGCACCCGCTTCCTTCCGGCGACCAAGGCCACCCCGAAGGAGATGCTGCCCGTCGTCGACAAGCCGGCCATCCAGTACGTCGTCGAGGAGGCCTCCGCGGCGGGCCTGTCCGACATACTGATGGTCACCGGCCGCAACAAGCGCGCGCTGGAGGACCACTTCGACCGGGCCTACGAGCTGGAGGAGCTGCTCGTCCGCAAGGGCGACGAGGACCGCCTGCGCCGGGTCCGCGAGTCCGTCGAGCTGGCCAACATGCACTACGTCCGCCAGGGCGACCCGAAGGGCCTCGGCCACGCCGTCTCCGTCGCGGAGCAGCACGTAGCCGGCCAGCCCTTCGCCGTCCTGCTCGGCGATGACCTGATCGACCCGCGCGACCCGCTGCTCGCCCGCATGATCGAGGTGCAGCAGGAGCTCGGCGGCTCGGTCGTCGCCCTCATGGAGGTCGACCCCTCCCAGATCCACCTCTACGGCTGCGCCGCCGTCAAGGCCAACGGCTTCGGCGAGGACGTCTTCCAGGTGACCGACCTGGTCGAGAAGCCCGAGCCCGGCGAGGCCCCGTCCAACTACGCCGTCATCGGCCGCTACGTCCTCGACCCGCTGGTCTTCGACGTGCTGCGCGAGACCCCGCCCGGCCGAGGCGGCGAGATCCAGCTCACCGACGCGCTGCGCGAGCTGACCACCCGTGACCCCGAGGCCGGCGGCCAGGTGCACGGCGTGCTCTTCAAGGGCCGCCGCTACGACACCGGCGACCGCGCCGACTACCTGCGCGCTATCGTCCGACTGGCCGCCGAGCGCGAGGACCTGGGCCCGGAGTTCCGCTCCTGGCTCCGGGAGTTCGTCGGCTCCGAGCTGCAGGACTGATCCCCCACACAGAGAGCGAGCCGCCGATGACCGGGTCCACGGAACACAGCACCACCCCCGCAGCCTGCTGCGACGGGTCCGCGGACCGGGCACCGGCGGCTCCTCGCTTCTGGACGGTGGACGAGCACCGCGCCGACATCCTGGCCGCGATCGGCCCGCTGCCCGCGATCGAGCTCCAGCTGCTCGACGCCCAGGGCTGCCGACTGGAGGAGGACGTGGTCGCCGACGGCGACCTGCCGCCCTTCGACAACAGCTCGATGGACGGCTACGCGCTGCGCACCGCCGACACCGACGGCGCCACCGACATCTACCCCTCGGTGCTCACCGTGGTCGGCGACATCGCCGCCGGCGCGGGCGAACTCCCCAAGGTCGGCCCCGGCCAGGCCGCCCGGATCATGACCGGCGCGCCCCTGCCGCCCGGCGCCCAGGCCGTCGCCCCGGTCGAGTGGACCGACGGCGGCACCGGCACCGGGACGGCCGCCGCCGCGATGACCGCGCCGGTCGCCGACGAGGAGGTCCGGGTGCTGCGCCCGGTCGCCGAGGGCGCCCACATCCGCCGCCGCGGCAGCGACGTCGCGGCTGGCACCACCGTGCTGGAGGCCGGCACCCGGCTCGGCCCCACTCAGCTCGGCCTGCTCGCGGCGGTCGGCCGGGCCACCGTGAAGGTCCGGCCGCGGCCCCGGGTGGTGGTGCTCTCCACCGGCAGCGAGCTGGTCCAGCCCGGCGAGCCGGTCGGGCCCGGGCAGATCGCCGACTCCAACAGCTTCACCCTCACCGCGGCCGCTCAGGAGGCCGGCGCCATCGCCTACCGGGTCGGCGGCGTCCCCGACGACGCGGACCTGCTGCGCGCCGTCCTGGAGGACCAGCTCGGCCGGGCCGACCTGATCGTCACCAGCGGCGGGGTCAGCGTCGGCGCGTACGACGTGGTCAAGGAGGTCTTCGAGTCCTACGGGGGCATCGACTTCCGCAGGCTCCGGATGCAGCCCGGCAAACCGCAGGGCTTCGGCCGGATCGGCGGCGCGGCCGGGGTGCCGCTGCTCGCCCTGCCGGGCAACCCGGTGAGCGCCTACATCTCCTTCGAGCTCTTCGTCCGCCCGGCCATCCGCACCATGCTGGGCGCGGCCGACGTCCACCGCCCGGTAGTGCGCGCGCTCTGCCCGTCCGCGCTGCGCTCCCCGGCCGGCCGCCGGCAGTTCCTGCGCGGCCGGTACTCGGCGGCCGACGGCACCGTCGAACCGGTGGGCGGCGCCGACTCGCACCTGGTCGGCGCACTGGCCCGGGCGAACTGCCTGATCACCGTCCCCGAGGACACCACCGAGCTGCCGGCCGGCAGCGAGGTCGACGTGGTGCTGCTGGACTCCTGAGGACCCCGGAGGGGAGTGGTTGCCGCGCTCGGCGTGCGGGTTCCGCCCCGAGCCGCAGGGTGCGCCGGCGTCGAAAGGGAGAGCGCGAGGGAGCGACGGAGCGCCGACCGTCGGCGCCGGGTCAAGAGCGCCCGGAGGCGAGCGGGCGAGTCGGGGAGCGGTACGGTAGCGCGGTATTCGACCTGCGCGCCCCTGGAGTACCCGTGACGACACCGAACCCCGGCGACCGACTCACCCACGTCGACGAGCAGGGCGCCGCCCGGATGGTCGACGTGTCCGGGAAGGCCACCACCGCGCGCACCGCCGTCGCCGCCGGGCGGGTCCGGGTCTCCCCGAAGGTGGTGGAGCTGCTGCGCGGCGAGGGCGTGCCCAAGGGGGACGCCCTCGCGGTGGCCCGGATCGCCGGGATCATGGGCGCCAAGCGGACCCCGGACCTGATCCCGCTCTGCCACCCGATCGCGGTCTCCGGCGTCAAGGTCGACCTCGCCGTCGCGGACGACGCGGTCGAGATCACCGCCACCGTGAAGACCGCCGACCGCACCGGCGTCGAGATGGAGGCGCTGACCTCGGTGACGGTCGCCGCGCTGACCGTGATCGACATGGTCAAGGCGGTGGACAAGGGTGCCGCCATCGAGTCCGTCCGGGTGCTCAGCAAGACCGGTGGCAAGAGCGGCGACTGGTTCGCGCCGGAGGTGGCGGAGTGAGCGGGCGCACGAGGGCACTCGCCGTGACCGTCTCCAACCGGGCCTCGGCCGGGGTGTACGAGGACAGGGGCGGCCCGCTGCTGGTCGCCGGGCTGACCGCGATGGGCTTCACCGTGGACGGCCCCCGGATCGTTCCGGACGGCGAGCCGGTCGAGATCGCGCTGCGCGAGGCCGTCGCCGCCGGGTACGACGTGGTGCTGACCACCGGCGGCACCGGCATCTCGCCGATGGACCTCACCCCCGAGATGACCGCCCGGGTCATCGACCGGCAGATCCCCGGCATCGCCGAGGCGATCCGCGCCCACGGCCGCGACAAGGTGCCGACCGCGGCGCTCTCCCGCGGGCTCGCCGGGCTCGCCGGACGTACCCTGATCGTCAACCTGCCGGGTTCGACCGGCGGCGTCAAGGACGGCCTGGCCGTCCTGGAGCCGCTGCTCGCCCACGCCGTCGACCAGCTCGGCGGCGGGGACCACCCCCGGCCCGACGCACCAGCTTCCGGGAGAGCGCACTGAACGCCGGCTGGCCGGTAGAGCTCCAGGAGGGGGAGGTCGTGCTGCGCCCGATCCGGGCCCGCGACCAGCGCGAGTGGCAGGAGGTGAGCCGCCGCAACCGGGACTGGCTGCGCCGTTGGGAGGCCACCGTGCCGCCCGGCCCGGCGGGTCAGGCCGTCGGCCCCCGCCCGACGTACCGGCAGATGGTCCGCTTCCTGCGCGGCGAGGCCTCGGCCGGCCGGATGCTGCCCTTCGTGGTGATCCACAAGGGCCAGCTGGTCGGTCAGCTGACCGTCGGCGGGATCACCTGGGGCTCGATGTGCTCGGCCAACATCGGTTACTGGATCGACGAGGCGGTGGCCGGGCGGGGCATCATGCCGACGGCGGTGGCGCTTTCGGTGAACTACTGCTTCCACACCCTCGGGCTGCACCGGATCGAGGTTTGCATCCGCCCGGAGAACGGCCCCAGCCGCCGGGTGGTGGAAAAGCTCGGCTTCCGTTCGGAGGGAATCCGCCCGCGCTATCTCCACATCGACGGGGACTGGCGGGACCACTTGGTCTACGCCCTGACCGCCGAGGAGGTCCCGGAGGGGATGCTGGAGCGCTGGCGGGCGCTCAGTTCCGGCCGCGGGCCAGGCAATTGAATATTTGTTCGAAAAAAATATCGATATGGCATCGACGCGGTGGCGGACCGTCACAAATGCCGGCAAAATAGTCGGAGAATCAGCTTGAACACACGACACGCCGCGCCAAATTGCTGCCAGGCCTTCCCCGGCGCCCGTACGGTGTGAATCGTGAGCAGTAGCGGCCTTATCTACGCCGTCATCGTAGGGGCCTGGGCCGCCTATCTGGTGCCGATGTGGCTCCGCAGGCAGGACGAACTCAACGAGGCGCGCCCGACGGAACGCTTCAGCACCGCCATCCGCCTGCTGGCCGGGCGTTCGGCGCTGGAGCGGCGGGCAGCCCGGGCCCTGGGCGACGAACCGCGTGACGGCGAGCAGAGCAACGACGGCCCTCCCGAAGGGGACGAGGCCGCCTCCGGCGACCCCGCCACCCGGGAGCCCGAACCCGCCCCGGAGCGCCCGGCCGAACGGCCGGCCCCGCTGCGGGCGGTCGGCGGCGAGCGCCGGGCTCGGCTGCTGGCCCGCCGGCGCCGGATGGTCACCGTCCTCTTCCTCGCCTTCGCCCTCGGCGCGGTGGTCGCCGCGGTGGCCGGCCTCGCCTTCCTCTGGGTCCCGGCCGTCCCGGCGCTCCTCCTCACCCTCTACATCGGGCACCTGCGCAAGCTGGAGCGCCAGCGGTACGAGGTGAAGCTCGACCGCACCCGGGCCGCCCAGGCGGCCGAGCGGCTGCGCCAGCGCGAGCGGCAGCGCGCCGAGGCCCCGACGGACGACCGGCCGACGGTCGAGACGCCCGTCGCGGTGGAGCCGGACCGGGACCCGCCCGCCGAGCAGGGGGCCGGCCGCCGTCCGCACCTGCGGCTGGCCGCCGAGGCCGGAGAGGCCACCGTCCAGATGGCCTCCGCCTCCGCGGTGGCCGAGGCGACCGAGCACGAGGAGTGGGTCGACGGCATGCGCGAGCGCGGTGCGGCCGGCCCGGACTCCTGGGAGCCGGTGCCCGTCCCGCTGCCGACCTACGTCACCGCACCGGTCGCCCCCCGGGTGTCCCGCGGCCTCGACCTGTCGGCCCCCGGCACCTGGACCGCCGGGCGCCCGGCCGAGACCCGCAGCACCCCGCTCTTCGACCAGTACGCCGAGGCCCCGGCTCCGGAGCCCCGCCCCCGCGCGGCCAACGAGTGACCGCCGTGACCGCCCCCGACCAGGGGGTGGTCACGACCCCCCTCCGAAAGGTGCTAGAGTTTCTTCTCGTTGGGGCTGTGGCGCAGTCCGGTAGCGCACCTCGTTCGCATCGAGGGGGTCAGGGGTTCGAATCCCCTCAGCTCCACCCAACGGACCGGTTCCGACCGGCCCAGCAAATCCCGCCGGGAGTCAACTCCCGGCGGGATTTCGTGTTTTGCGGCCCTCGTCGGGGGTGGGCACTCGCCTCGTGACGGAGCTCACACCGCCTTCACCAGGCGGAATCTGACGCACTTTGGGACTCAGGGGAGTCTCAGAGGGGTCGGTTATGGTGGGTGGGCCCAGACGCTGACGAGGGAACGATCTGGTCTATCTCAACGGGGTGCCATCGCGGTGCGCGAGTTCGGTCTGAAACGGTGGACGCGGCAGGCGAACCCGGCGGGGCCCGAGAGCGGCCCGGCGAACGGAAGACCGAATTCCTGGACCGTCGCGGCGGTCTGCGTCGCGGTGCTGTCGTTGACGGCCTTCGTCGTCCAGCGGCACCTGCACGGGGCGAACATGGTCGACATGCTCGTCTACCGGGCCGAGGGCCAGGCCGTCGTCAACGGCGACGACCTGTACGCGATGCGGCTGCCCGGCTGGGACCTGCCGGCCACCTACCCGCCGTTCGCCGCGATGCTGTTCGTGCCGAGCACCTGGTTCGACGTGAGCCCGCTGCGCATCCTGGTGATGCTCGGCAACTACGCGCTGCTCGGCCTGGCCGTGCACCTGTCGCTCAAGCTGGCCGGCTGGCCCGCCCGCCGGTACCGCCCGGCCGCCACCGTCCTCGCGACCGGCCTCGGGGTCTGGCTGGAGCCGGTGTACACCACCTTCCAGTACGGCCAGGTCAACCTCGCCATCCTCTGCCTGGTCCTGTGGGACCTGACCCGGCCGGACCGCAGCCGGTTCAAGGGCGTGGGCATCGGCCTGGCCACCGCGATCAAGATCACCCCCGGCCTGTTCACCGTCTACCTGATCCTCACCGGCCGGATCCGGGCCGCGCTGGTCTCCATCGGCACCTTCCTGGCGGCCGGCCTGATCGGCTGGGTCGCCCTGCCGGACGGCTCGTACGGCTTCTGGACCAAGTACCTGTGGGACCCGAGCCGGGTCGGCGTCACCGTGCTGGTGGACAACCAGTCGCTGCGCGGGGCCGTCTGCCGGCTGCTCGACGCCAACGACCCCGGCACGGTAGGGCTGATCGCCACCGGGCTGGTCGCCGCGCTCGGGCTCGGGGTGGCCGTGCTCGCCGGGCGCTCCGTCCGGGTGCTGCGCCGGGCCGACGCCTGGGGCGGCGTCTGCACCGCGCTCACCGCGCTGCTGGTCTCCCCGATCAGCTGGACCCACCACTGGGTCTGGTGCATCCCGCTGATCGCCCTGCTGGCCGCGGAGGCCAGGAGCACCGGGCGCAGGGTGCTGCTCGGTGCGACGCTGCTGGTGTTCCTCTCCCACGTGATGTGGGCCGTGCCGCACCGCTGGGGCCGAGGGGTCGCCTGGTACTGGCAGCTGCCCGGCGCGATCTACCCGCCGCTGGGCATCGCCGTCCTGGTCGTCATCGGCCTGCGGCTGTACCGCGCCCGGCGGCAGGAGGCCGACGCCTCGGCCGGGGCCTGGGCGCTGCTCGGCGCCAAGCTCGACCCCGACGCCGACCGTGACCTCGACCTCGCCCTCGACCGCGACCGCGGTCCCGAGCACGACACCGAGCACGACCCCGCCCGTGACCGCGCCCTGACCAATCGGACCTGACGGACCAGAGACGGACCGGAGCCGACGTGACCACCCAGACCGCGACCCCGTCGCCGCCCCTGGCCGCCGCGCCCGCCGCCCGCAGGGCCGCGGCCGTCCTGGCCCCGCCCGTCCGGCGCACCGTGCTGCTCAGCGTGCTGTGCTTCGCGGTGATGTGCGCCATCGGCATGCAGGGCTGGTCCTCCGTCTCGCTCGGCGGATTCGACCTGGGCATCTTCGACCAGGGCGTGCGCGGCTACGCCCACTTCCACCTGCCGGTCTCCACGCTGAAGTACTACCACCACGAGTTCCCGCCCGGGTTCTCGCTGCTGGGCGACCACTTCTCCCCGGTGCTGGCGCTGCTCGCCCCGCTGTACTGGATCTGGGACGACCCGCGCTCGCTGATCATCGGGCAGGCGCTGCTGTTCGCGCTCGGGGTGCCGCTGATCCGGCGGATCGCCGCGCACGCCTTCGCCGCCGCCGAGCAGCGCACCGCCCGCCGGGCCGCCGACCTCGCCGGGCTGGCCTACGCGCTCGGCTGGCCGCTGCTGGTCGCCTCCCGGGTCGGCTTCCACGAGGTCGCCTTCGCCGTCCCGCTGACCCTGCTGATGCTGGAGCGCGGCCAGGCCCGCCGCTACGGCACGGTGGTGCTCGCCGCGGTGCTGCTCTGCTGCACCAAGGAGGACCTGGGCCTGCTGGTCGGCGCGTACGGGCTGGTGCTGCTGCTGCGCACCCGCCGCACCGCGGACCGGGCCGGGCGGTTCACCGGGATCGGACTGCTGCTGGGCGGCCCGATCGCCTCGGCGGTGGCGATCAAGTGGCTGATCCCCGCGATGGGCGGCGAGCCGGGCTACTACTGGAACTACAAGGCGCTCGGCGACGACGGCGGCGACGCGCTGCGGAACCTGCTGCACGACCCGTTCCTGCTGGTGCAGGCAGCCTTCGACCAGCCGCTGAAGCCGCTGCTGCTGCTCTGGCTGTTCGGCACCCTGTTCCTGCTGCCGCTGCGCTCGGCCACCGTGCTGTGCATGCTGCCGCTGCTGGCCGAGCGCATCCTGTCCAGCAACCCCAATCACTGGTCGATCGCCCGGCACTACGACTCGATGCTCTGGCCGGTCCTGCTGACCGCCACCGTCGAGGTGCTGGGGCGGATGAGCAGCGTCGAACGGCCCGAGCGGACCCGTCGGCGGGCCCGGCTGCTGGGCCTGGGCACGGTCGGGGTCGCGCTGGTCGCGGCGGTGCCGATCGGACTGCTGCAGCTGGCGGTGCCGTCCTCCTGGGAGCCCAGGGCGAGCGAGGCCGCGCTGGTCCGGGCGGCCCGGCTGATCCCGGACGGCGCCCCGGTGGAGGCGGACAACCAGATCGCCCCGCGGCTGACCGCCCGGACCGACGTGGTGCTGGTGGACGGGACGCCGCGCGGACGCGAGTACGTGCTGACCCGGTCCGACAAGCGGTCCTTCCCGTTCAAGACGGACAAGGAGCAGGCCGACCGGATCGAACTGCTGCTGGCGCACGGCTACCGGCAGCTCTGGGCCGAGGACGGCGTGGTGCTGCTGCACCGGGAGAGCACCGAGCCGGTGCCCGGTGAGCACGTGCCGGGGCCGGGCAGCAAGCCGGTGCAGGACGAGGTGCCGTCCGACGTGGGGCACAACCTGTTCAAGGGGTGAGTCAGGGCCCGTCTTCACGGCTCTGGTCCCGCCGGACGATCACCACCGGGCAGGGCGCGTGGTGCAGGCAGTACTGGGCGACGGTGCCCAGCGGGGCGTCCGGCGGGGTGCCGTGGCCGCGGTTGCCGAGCACGAGCAGGGCGGCGCCGGTCGCGGCGGCGACCAGGGCGGGGCCGGGTGGACCGGTCCTGAGCCTGCGGCGGACCGGGACGGTGCAGGCGCCGGCCGTCTCGGCGAGGATCTCCGCGGCGCGGCGCTCGCTCTCGAAGCCGTCCAGGGCGGGCGGCACGAGGCCGTGCTCGCCGAGCAGGCAGGGGAAGTCCCAGACGGCCACCGCCTCCAGCGGGCCGCCGGTGAGGCCGGCCAGGCGGGCCGCCCAGCGGACGGCGGCGCGGGCGGGCGCGGAGCCGTCCACACCGACCACGATCAGGCCGTGCGGCTGCATGGTTCGAGCGTAGACACCGCCGTCGGGGCGGACACGCCGGAGGGCCGGCCGGAAGGTGTCCGGCCGGCCCCCGTGGGAGTGGGTTCGTCAGGGGCGCTCGGCGTAGGAGCCGTGCTGGTGCGAGCCCTGGGGCGGGACGGCGCCGTAGTGGCCGGGCCGGCGGCCGCGCGGGTGCCGGGTCAGGTGGTAGCCGAGGACGCCGGCCAGGGCGGCCAGGAAGCCGCCGCCGATGGTCCAGTACCAGCGGCTGTTCCAGCCGGAGAACCAGCCGGTGTACCAGTGCTCCTTCTCCGCGACCGGGGCCGCGGCCTTGGCGGTGCTCGCACCGCCGCCGACCGGCGGGACCAGCGGGGCCTTGAGCGTGCCGCCCTCGGGCTGGGCGTTGTCGGCGTTGCCCTTGGCGGCGACGTGCAGGTGGGCCGTGGCGGCCAGGCCGAGGTCGGGCTGCGGGGCGTCGGTGACCGAGAGCCGGACGTAGTACGTGCCGGGCAGCGGGTCGCCGGACCACGGCTCGGCCCAGGTGCGGACCTCGCGCAGGGTGCAGCTCAGCGTCAGGCTGGTGGCGCTCTGGTCGCCGGTGGCGTTCTGGGTGCCGGCGGTGCAGGACTGGCGGCGGCGCAGCCCGTCGAAGACCTCGACGGTCCAGGTCTGCGGGCCGTGCCGGTCGCCCGCCGGGGCCAGGTTGACGGACAGGTTGACCGTCGGGGTCTGGCCCTCGGAGGCGCCGAACGCCCAGTACAGGTAGTCGCCGGTGGAGACGGCGACGTCGGCGTCCTGGCCGGGGGAGAGGTTGACGGCGGTCAGGAAGGAGGTGCCGGCCTTGGTGGCCGGGGCCGCGGTGCCGCTCGCGGTCGCCGTCGGGGACGGCGGGGCGGCGGAGGCGGCCGGGGCACCCAGCGCGAGGGCGGGCAGCAGGGCGAGGGCGGCGAGGACGCCGCGGATCGTCGTACGCATGATCAGTTCTCCCGCCAGACGGCGATCCGCCAGCGCGCGATCCAGCCGGCGACCAGGCCGGAGAACAGGCCGGCCAGGGTGAGGGTGAGGAGCAGGATCCAGCCGCGGCCGAGGCCCATCGCGGCGCCCTCGGGGGCGGGCGAGGCGGAGGCGAGGTCCACGGTCAGCTCCAGCGGCATGCCGGGATCGGTGTGGACACCGGCCTGCGGGGCCAGCGAGTTGCTGACGACCAGGCAGACGGTGGTGTCCGGCTTGTCCTTGTCCTTGTCCTTGGCCGAGGTGGTCGGGCTCGCGGTGACGTAGCCCTTGGAGTCGTCGGTGGACCAGCGCAGGCCGGTGGAGATCACGTCGGTGCGGGTGCTGCCGGCGTCGGTGCCGCGGACCAGTTCCTGGCCGGTGGCGCTGGTGGCCTGGAGCAGGACGCCGTAGTCCCGCGCCATCGCGCGGTCGAGGCCCACGCTGACCGAGGCGCGCAGCTCCTGGCCGGACTTGACCGGGACCTTGTAGACGCGGTGCTCGGAGAACTTCTCCCGGTCGCTGTAGACGCCGGGGGTGAGCACCGGGGCGCTCTCGCACTTGTCGGTGCCGGTGGTCCTGACCGGGTTGATGGTGTAGGTGTCGTTGCTCTGGTCGACCAGCTGCTTCACCTTGTCGGTGAGCTGCTGCGGGGTGCGGACGTCGGTGAAGCTCCCGCCGGTCGCGTTGGCGATGCAGATCAGCTGCTGGGTGGTCTTGTCGTCGTGGGCCAGGCCGAGGGTGTCGACCACCAGGTGGATGCCCTGGGCGGCGAGTTCGCGGGCCACGTCGCACGGGTCGGGCGGGGCGCAGTCGTCCTCGCCGTCGGTGATCAGCACGATCCGGCGGGTGGCGTCGCCCTTGCCGAGGTCCTGGGCCGCGCCGCGCAGGGCCAGGCCGATCGGGGTCCAGCCGGTGGGGCGCAGGGTGGCGACCGCGGTCTTGGCCTCGACCTTGTTGGTCTTGCCGACCGGGAAGAGCTGCTTGGTGTCCTGGCAGCCGGCGGTCTTGTCGTTGCCGGGGTAGGTGGCGCCGAGGGTACGGATGCCGAAATCGGTCTCCCCGGGCAGGGCGTCGATCACCTCGTTCAGCGAGTTCTGGGCCACCGAGATGCGGCTCTTGCCCTGGATGTCGGCGATGTTCATGGAGCCGCTGACGTCCAGGATCAGGTCGACCCTGGGGTTCTCCTTGGGTGCGGCGGAGGCGCCGGCTGAGGGTTCGTCGGCGTGGGCGGGCAGGCCGAGGAGCAGCGAGGCGCCCGTTATCGCCAGGGCGGCCAGCAGGCTGCCGAGCCTGGTCTTCGGTCGTCGTCCGGTATTCACCCGGCAGATCCTAGGGATCATCAGTTCGTCAGGGCCAAACGGGACCGGACGGTGCACCCACCTGCCCCGGTGTGAACTCCGGCGCGCCGAGGGGCGTTTGCGGGCCGTCGTGCTCACGCCGGGCTTATCCGCGGCGGATAGCCTTCGTACGGTTCGGAGGGAGGCGGGCGTGCGGATGGAGCTGACCGCGGTCGGCAAGCGGTACGGACGGGGCGGCCGGTGGATCCTGCGCGGTGTCCGGCTGGCCGTCGGGTCGGGGGAGCTGGTGCGGATCACCGGGGCGAACGGCAGCGGCAAGTCGACCCTGCTGCGGCTGGTGGCCGGGATCGAGCGGCCGAGCACCGGCCGGGTGGTTCGGCCCGGGGCGGCGGCGTACGTGCCGGAGCGCTTCCCGCCGGCGCTGCCGTTCGACGCCGCCTCGTACCTGCTGCGGGTCGGCCGGGTGCACGGGCTGTCGGAGGCGGTGGCACGGCGGCGGTCCGGGGAGTGGCTGGACCGGTTCGGCATCGCGGACCGGGCGGGTACCCCGCTGAGCCGGCTGTCCAAGGGCACCTGCCAGAAGGTCGCGGTGGCGCAGGCGCTGATCGCCGAGGCCCGGGTGCTGCTGCTGGACGAGGCCTGGACCGGGCTGGACCCCGGCGCCAGGGCGGTGCTGGACGAGGCGGCCGCCGAACGGGCGGCGGCGGGCGCCGCGGTGCTGTTCGTGGACCACGACCCGGCCCGGCTGGCCGGGCGGACCAGCGCCGCCTACCGGGTCGGTGCGGACGGTGGACTGTGCCCGGCGGAGGAGGAGCCGCCACCGCGGGCGGTGGGCGGGGGCGGCCCGGTGATGGAGATCGAGGTGGACGTCCCGGACGGCGCCCCGCTGCCGGAGCGCCTGCCCGGGGGGCCGGAGCCGACCGCGCTGGGTGGGACGGCGGTGCGGTTGACGGTGGCGGCCGCGCACTCGGACGCGCTGCTGCGCAGCCTGCTGCTCGGCCGCCCGGCCGTACGGGTGCTGGCGGTGCGTCGACGGGAGGGGCAGGGGTGAGGCAGGTCGGGGCACTGACCCGGTACCACCTGGAGCTGCTGGTGCGCTCGCACGCCTGGCTGCCGCCGTTCCTGGCGTTCGCGCTGCTGCTGGTGGTCGGGGTGACGGCCGGGGACCCGCTGCTGGGCGGACTCGGCTACGGCGCGGGGCTCCTGGTGCCGGTGAGCGCCTGGTACGTGCGCGGCGCGCTGACCGCCGAGCCGCCGGCCTCGCGGGCCTGCCTGGTCGCGGTGGCGGGCCCGGCACGGGTGCACCTGGGCGCGCTGCTGGCGGCGCTGTCGGCGGGCCTGCTGCTGGCGGTGGGCGAGGTGGCGGCGCTGTGGTGGGTCAGCGGGCCGGTGGCCGGTCCGGGGGCGCAGCGGGAGCCGGGGGTCGGCCCGGCGCTGCTGGCCGGGCTGGTCACCTCGGTGGTCTGCGTGCTGCTGGGGGTGCTGGCCGGGGCACTGGGCAACCGCCCGGTGCTGGTCCGCGCGCCGTACGGCGTCCTGGCGGCGCTGGGCCTGGCCGCGGCGGCGCTGGTGGTGCCGGTCTCGCCGGCCAACGCGGCGCTGCGCGGGGTGGTGACGGCGGCCCGGACCGGGCGGCCGGCCGCGCCCTGGGGCGAACTGCTGCTGGCCGCCGTGCTGTCGGCCGCGGTCGGGGCCGGGGTGGCGGCGCTGGCCGGGCGGTGGCCGGAGTAGGCGACCGCGGGCGCAATTGCGGACACACCGCGGTGAAGAGCCGATACATGTGGACAGCGCTCGTTAGGGTGACGAACCCCGGGCATCGGCGCCCGACCCGGCCAACCCCGCCTCCCCCAGGACGGTCCGTGGCGACACCCTCCGCCGTGACGAGATCCGCCGCCCGGCCGAACCGGCCGGTGCCGAGCCGGCGCACCACCGAGCTGGTGCTGGTGCTGGCCGCCGTCCTGACCGCCGTGTTCGGCTACGTCGAGGTGGGGGTGAACCTCGACGGCGAGGTGCCGGCCGACGCCGCCCGGTACGGGGCCGAGTTCGGTGTGCTCGCCCTGGCGGCGCACGGCGTGGTCCGGTGGCGGGCCCGGTACGCGGACCCGCTGCTGCTGCCGATCGCGGTGCTGCTCAACGGGATCGGACTGGTGGTGATCCACCGCCTCGACCGGGCCACCCCGGGCCGCGAGGCGGCCTCCGCCCAACTGCTCTGGTCCAGCCTGGGAGTGGCGCTGTTCATCGCGGTGCTGCTGCTGGTGCGCGACCACCGGCGGCTGCGGCGCTACGCCTACCTCGGGGCGCTGGTGGCGCTGGTCCTGCTGGTGGTGCCGGTCCTCTTCCCGCCGGTGTACGGCTCCCGGATCTGGATCGTCGTGGGGCCGCTCTCCTTCCAGCCCGGGGAGTTCGCCAAGCTCCTGCTGGCCGTCTTCTTCGCCGCCTACCTGGCGGTGCACCGGGACGCGCTGGCGCTCACCGGGCGCCGGGTCTGGCGCTGGCACCTGCCGCGCGGGCGGGTGCTCGGGCCGGTGCTGATGATCTGGGCGGCCTTCGTCGGGGTGCTGGTGCTGGAGACCGACCTCGGGATGTCCCTGCTGTACTTCGGCCTGTTCGTGGTGATGCTCTACGTGGCCACCGCGCGCACCGGCTGGATCGCGATCGGGCTGGGCCTGGCGGCGGTCGCCGCGGTGACGGTGGGCCGGCTCTCGCCGCACGTGCACAGCCGGGTGGTGGACTGGCTGGATCCGCTGGGGTCGATCGCGGCCGGCAGGGGCGCCAACCAGATCGCCCAGTCGCTGTTCGCCTTCGCCTGGGGCGGGGAGCTGGGGACCGGGCTGGGCAACGGGCACTCGGTGCTGATCGGCTTCGCCGCCAAGTCGGACTTCATCCTCGCCACCATCGGCGAGGAGCTCGGCCTGACCGGGCTGGTCGCGGTGTTCCTGCTGTACGCGGTGCTGGTCTCGCGCGGCTTCCGGACCGGCATCGCGCTGCGCGACCCGTTCGGGCGGCTGCTGGCGATCGGGCTGGCGGCGACCGTCGGCCTGCAGGTGTTCGTGGTGGCGGGCGGGGTGCTGGCGCTGATCCCGCTGACCGGGATGACCATGCCGTTCATCGCCCAGGGCGGCTCCTCAGTGGTCTCCAACTGGATCGTCGTCGCGCTGCTGGTGCGGATGAGCGACGACGCCCGGCGGCCCGCTCCCGCTCCCGCGCCCTTCCCGGCGCCCGGGCCGGAGGTGGGCTGATGGCCTCGACCCGAGCGCGGGGCAACGGCCCGCAGGGACTGCCCGGGATCTCGGTCACCGGGCGCCGGGCGGCCACCTTCTGCCTGCTGCTGGTCGGGGCGCTGTGCGTGCAGGCCACCCGGGTGCAGGTCTTCGAGTCCGCGGACCTCGACCACAACACCGCCAACCAGCGGCTCACCATCGAGCGGTACGCCCGGCCGCGCGGCGACATCCTGGTCGGCGGCCGCCCGGTGACCGGCTCCCGGCCCACCGGCGGGCGGTACGCGTACAAGCGCGGCTACACCGACGGCCCGACGTACGCCGCCGTCACCGGCTTCGCCTCCCAGGCGTACGGCAACAGCCAGCTGGAGGGCACCGAGGACGGCCTGCTGACCGGCACCGACGGCCGGCTGACCGGCTGGTCGCTGTGGGACGCGATCACCCGCCGGCAGAACCCCGGCGGGGACGTGCACACCACGATCGACCCGGCGGCCCAGCAGGCCGCGATGAGCGGGCTCGGCGGCCGGAAGGGCGCGGTGGCCGCGATCGAGCCGGCCACCGGGCGGATCCTGGCGCTGGCCAGCACCCCCTCCTACGACCCGGGCGACTTCGCCGGCTCCTCGGGCGCCGACCGGACGGCCTGGAACCGGCTGCGGGACGACACCGACCAGCCGATGCTCAACCGGGCGCTGCGCCAGACCTACCCGCCGGGCTCGACCTTCAAGGTGGTCACCGCCGCCGCGGCGCTGAGCGCCGGGGTGGTCACCGATCCGGGTGCGCCGACCGACGCGCCCTTCCCGTACGTGCTGCCGGGGACGACCACGCCGCTGGTCAACGACAGCGCGGACTGCGACCGGCCGGGGCTGTCGCTGGACGCCGCGATGACCGCCAGCTGCAACAGCGTGCTGGGCTACCTCGGGGTGCGGACCGGGCTGTCGAAGGTGGTGGCGACGGCCGAGGGCTTCGGTTTCAACGACCCCCGGCTGGACGTGCCGGTGCGCCCGGTCCGGTCCAACGTGGACACCTCGATGGACCCCGCCGAGCTGGCGCTCTCCTCGATCGGGCAGTTCGACACCGCGGCCACCCCGCTGGTGATGGCGATGGTCGCGGCCGGGATCGCCAACGACGGGACGGTGATGCGTCCGCAGCTCGTGGACAAGCTGACCAGGAGCGACGGCACCGAGGTGGAGCTGATGAGGCCGGCCGTCTACCGGCGGGCGGTCACCCCGGCGGTGGCGGGGCAGGTGCGGAAGCTGATGACCGACGTGGTGGAGAACGGCACCGGCGGCAACGCCCGGATCGCGGGGGCGGTGGTCGGCGGGAAGACCGGCACCGCCCAGCACGGGGTGGACAACAGCGGGACACCGTACGCCTGGTTCATCTCCTGGGCCGGGCCGGCCGGCTCGGACGCGGTGCCGCCGGTCGCGGTGGCCGTGGTGGTGGCGGACAGTGACGCCACGGACGTCACGGGTGGCGCACTGGCCGCCCCGATCGCCCGCTCGGTGATGCGGGCGGTGCTGGGCCGCTGACCCGGCAGGCCTCTGACCTGCTCTTCTAGCCAAGGCCCGGAAACTCCGCCGCGTGCGAAGTGTCCGGTTTGTGATGTCTGATACGCCAATTCGTACAATGCGCCGATCAGTATTGTTTGTTTGCGACACTGGTGTCTTCGCCGGGTACTGTCCCATGTTTGTTCGGTTGGTTCCCGATGACACCTCCCAGTGCCTCGGGTGACCGGCCCCTAGGACACCCTCCCCCGCCTAGAAGGACCGCAGTTTTGGCCAGCAACACCTTTGGTGCGCGTCTGCTGCGACGCAAGCCCGTCTCGACCCTGATCGCGGAGAGCGAGGGCCACGGCCTTCCGGCCGGCGCACCCGAGGAAGGCGGACGCTCCGGCATCCACCTGCGCCGCTCGATCGGCCTCTGGCAGCTGTCCGCCATCGGCATCGGCGCCACCATCGGCACCGGCATCTTCTTCGTGCTCGGCAGCGCCGTCCCGCAGGCCGGACCGGCCGTCATCCTGTCCTTCGTGGTCGCCGCGATCACCGCGGGGCTCACCGCGCTCTGCTACGCCGAGATGGCCTCCGCGATCCCGGTTTCCGGCTCCTCGTACTCCTACGCCTACGCCACCCTCGGCGAGGGCGTCGCCTTCGGCGTCGGCATCTGCCTGCTGATGGAGTACGGCGTGTCCGCCTCCGCTATCGCGGTGAGCTGGGCCGAGTACCTGAACAAGTTCCTCGACCTGGCCTTCGGGCTCAGGATCCCCGAGCAGCTCTCCGGCGCCCCCGGCGGTGGCCACTGGTTCAACCTGCCGGCGCTGCTGCTGGTCGCCATGGTCTGCTTCCTGCTGGTCCGCGGCGTCAGCGAGTCGGCGAAGGTCAACGCGGCCATGGTCGGGATCAAGATCGTCATCCTGCTGCTGTTCATCGGCGTCGCCCTCACCGGCTTCAAGTCCGGCAACCTGACCCCGTTCATGCCGCTCGGCGTCGGCGGCGTGCAGATGGCGGCCTCCAGCATCTTCTTCTCCTTCATCGGCATGGACGCCGTGTCCACCGCCGGTGAGGAGGTCAAGAACCCGCGCCGCACCCTGCCGATGGCGATCATCATCTCGCTGGTCGTGGTGACCCTGCTCTACATCCTGGTCGCCCTGGCCGGCATCGGCGCCCAGCCGTGGACCGAGTTCGGCGGCCAGGAGGCCGGGCTCGCCCAGATCATGCAGAACATCACCGGCCAGAGCTGGCCGGCGATGATCTTCGCGGTCGGCGCGATCATCTCGATCTTCAGCGTCACGCTCGTGGTGATCTACGGCCAGACCCGCATCCTGTACTCGATGGGCCGCGACGGCATGCTGCCCAAGCGTTTCGCCCAGCTCTCCCCGCGCACCGGCACCCCGGTCTGGAACACCCTGGTGGTCGGCGTCGGCGTGGGCGCGCTGGCCGCGTTCATCCCGCTGGACGTCCTGGCCGACATCACCAGCCTCGGCACCCTGATCGCCTTCTCGGTGGTCTCGATCGGCGTGATCGTCCTGCGCCGCACCCAGCCCGACCTGCCGCGCGGCTTCAAGGTCCCCGGCTACCCGGTCGTCCCGCTGCTCAGCGTCGGCTTCTGCATCTACCTGATCACCGGCCTGCACGCCGACACCTTCCGGGCCGGGGCGATCGCCCTCGCCGTCGCCGTGGCCGTCTACTTCGGCTACAGCATCAAGCACTCCCGGCTGGAGCGGGCCGAACAGCCCGTCCCGGTCGACACCAACGCCGGCTGACCGTGCCGTTACCCAATCGTGAAGGGCCGCCGCCAGGTACGACACCGGGCGGCCCTACGCGCGTAAACCGCCATCAACCGCCCGACGCGATGGCGACAGGGCCCCGCCCGCACCCATAACCTTCCACCATGGTGAGCACCCGCACGCCCGGCTTCTCCCGCCCGCGCGGCCGCTTCACCGGCCGCGCCAGAACGCCGGCCCAGTCCATCAGCGCCGAACTGCCGTCCAGACGGAGACGGCCGCCGACGGGCTTCTCGACCCGACCGTTCCCCCGGCAGCGTGGCGAGAGCACCTTTCCGCCCACGCCCGATCGGTGGAATCCCGCCCGACTCGCCTCGCTGCGCCGGGTCCAGCTGCTCGGCTGCCTGATCGCGGCCGGCTGGGCCGCCGCCTTCCCGCTGGTCTCCGACCTGGCCAACCAGCGGCTGTGGGGCCTCGTCGCGGCCCCCGCCTACCTCGTGGCCGGGCTCCTGTGCCTGACCCTGCCGCGCCGCTTCGCCGCCGAGGCCGCCGCCGTGGTCGCCCTGGTCGGAGCCGTGCTGGCCCCGCTCGGGCTACTCGCTGTGACCGGTCGGCACCAGTCCGAGGTCATGGTGGTCGAACGTTCCGCCCACCTGCTGCTCACCACCGGGGACGTCTACCTCCAGCACCCCGTGGTGGTCACCGACTACAACCCGTACCTGCCGGCGATGTCGCTGTTCGGACTGCCGCGCCAGCTGCTCGGCAGCTCCACCGCCTTCGCCCGGGTCGCCGGGGACGCCCGGATCTGGTTCGCCCTCACCTTCATCGCCTGCCTGCTGGGAGCCTGGCGGCTGCTGCGGCCCTCCAGGGACCGTGCGCCACTGCTGCCGCTGGCCGTCCTCACGGCCTCGCCGCTGATAGCGCTCGCCCTCGTCGTCGGCGGGGTGGACCTGCCGCTGATCGGGGTCTGCTGCCTGGCCATGGCGCTCGCCGAGCGGGACCGCACGGTCAGCGCCGGACTGGTGCTCGCCCTCGCCTGCAGCCTCAAGTGGACCGCCTGGCCCGCCCTGCCGGTGGCCGTCCTGCTGCTCTGGCGGCTGTACGGGCGTCGGCCCGCCGCCCGCACCGCGCTGATCGGGGCCGGGGTGAGCGCGGCGGTGCTGCTGCCGTCCGTGCTGACCCAGCCGCAGGCACTGCGCGACCAGGTGGTGCGCTTCCCGCTCGGGATGACCGCGATCCGCACCCCGGCCGGCAGTCCGCTGCCCGGCAAGGTGCTGGCCGGCTTCGGACCGACCGGGCACTCCGTCTCGCTGGCGCTGATGACCACGGCCCTGGTCGGGGTGGCGATCTGGCTGCTGGCCCGTCCGCCGGTCTCCGCGATAGCGGCCGCCGACCTGCTGGCCGCCGGACTGGCGATCGCCTTCACGCTCGCCCCGGCCGGCCGGTTCGGGTACCTGGCGCTGCCGGCCGTGCTGATGATCTGGCCGCGGCTGGCGGCCCGGCGCTGGACCAGCCGCCGGCCGGTGCCGCCGCGCCCGGTGCCGGACGCGCCGGCGCCCGCCGTGCCGCGCCGTTGAGCCCGCACGACGACGGGCCGTGACGCGACGGAGCCCGCCCCGCCGGTGACGGCGGGGCGGGCTCCGTACGTTTCGCGGACCGGGGCGTCAGTGGCCGGCCTTGAGGAGCGAGGCGACGGCCGGGCCGGCCGCGTCCACTCCGTGCCCGCCGCCCTGGACCTCGGCGGCGACCGCGAGGTTGCCGCGGAAGGCGGTGAACCAGCTGTTGGTGGTGGACGCGCCCTGGACCTCGGCGGAGCCGGTCTTGGCGCCCGCGTTGTCGGTGATCCCGGCCATCACCTGGCTGGCCGTGCCGCCGACGGCGGTGGCGTTCATCATCGCGCGCAGCTTGGCGGCGACGTCCGGCGAGATCTGCCGGGCCGCCTGCTGCTGCGGCAGGCCAGCGACCAGGACCGGCTGCTTGAACGAACCGCTCTGGACGGTCGCCGTGACCGAGGCGATGGCCAGCGGGTTCATCTGGACCTTGCCCTGGCCGATGTAGTTCATGGCCTGCTCGTCCTTGCTGCCCGGGGTCGCCGGGATCTTGCCGTCGGCGTTCGGCAGGCCGGTCTTCCACTCCAGGCCGATGCCGTACACGTCCTTGGCGGTGCCGGCGAGCGTCTCGGGCTTGAGGCTGGTCAGGCCCTGGTTGATGAAGGCGGTGTTGCAGGACACCATGAAGTCCTTCTGGAGCGTGTACTCCGGGAAGGCGCCGGGGAAGTCGTTCGGGATCGCCACCGGGTTGCTGCTCTTCTCCGGGCAGGCCACCGGGGTGTCCGGGCTGAGCCCGGCCTCCAGCAGGGCCGTGGAGGTGACGATCTTCATCGTCGAGCCGGGGGCGAGCAGGCCGGTGAAGGCCCGGTTCTGGCCGGTGGCCGGGGCGTTGGCGAAGGCCAGCACCTGACCGGTGCTCGGCTCGATCGCCACGATGGAGCCCTGCTTGCCGCCCAGGTCGGTCATCGCCTTCTCGGCGGCGGCCTGGAGGGTGTTGTCGATGGTCACCTTGAACGGCTTGCCGGGCTTGGGCTCGACGATGGTGAACAGCTTGTCCGAGGCGGTCTTGCCGGACGGGTCGGTGATCACCACCGCGCTGCCCGCGTCCTGGTCCTTGTTCGGGTCCGGCGGCAGCAGCTTGCGGGCGTTCTCCTGCAGGCTGGCCATCAGCGCCGGGGTGAGCGAGGCGCCCTGCAGCGCCTTGCCGTTGCGGTCCACCACGGTGGACGGCGGGGCGAAGACCTGCTGGGTGGCGATCGTCTCGTTGCCGGACAGGTGCGGGTGGATCACCGAGGGCGCCCAGTGCACGGCCGGGGTGTTGTCGCTCATCTTCACGACGCTCAGGAAGCCGTTGTAGTCCCAGACCCGGCTGGTGCCCTCGAACTCGGCGCGGGCCTTGAACCCCATCAGCACGCCGGTCGGCCCGGGGGTGGCGGACGGCGAGTCGCCCGCGCCGGGGGTACCGGTCGCGGACGGGGTGGCCGAGGCGGCGCCGGTGGGCTTGGCCGGGGTGGGCGTGCCGGTGGCCGAGGCGAAGGCCTGCGGGGTGGCCGGGCCGGCCGGGGTGAGGGTCAGCGCGCTGGGCTTCACCTGGGTCTTGAAGGCGGTCAGCGCGGTGGTGGCGGCCGTCGGGTCGTCCGTGAGCGAGGCCGCCTTCGCGATGTCGCCGGAGGCCCAGGCCGCCAGGAAGTCCTTCGCACCGCTCGCCGCCTGGTCGGCCGAGGGCGGGTCGGCGACCACCGTGCGGGGCTTGCCGCCGGACCCGGAGTCCGAGCCGCCCATCAGGCTGTACGCCCCGTAGCCGCCGCCCGCGAGGACGACGATGGACACGCCGGTGATGATGCCGAACTTCGCGCCACTGCGCATGGTGCAAATCCCCCAGGGGTCTCGCGGCCGGGCGCAACCGGCGGGGCCGGAAACGCGGTACGTGCACCACCCTAGGCAGCCCTGATGAGGACGCCGACGAAACGCCGGGGACTTGTGACGGATCTGGTACGTGTCGTGGACCGGGTACGGACGTCCCGGGGGAACGGTGTGTCGGCCGCCCCCCGGCCGGGCCGGCGGCTCAGATCCAGCTGTTGAACCACATCCGGGCGCGCCAGTCCTCCAGCGGGATGGTCTGCCCGGTGAACAGCGGGAAGAAGTACAGGAAGTTCCACATGATCAGCAGCACCAGCAGACCGGCCGTCGCGGAGCCGATGATCCGGCGGTCCCGCGAGGCGCCGGCCGGTCCGATCAGCGCACCGATCAGCATCGTCACGGCGAGGACGAGGAACGGGACGAAGACCACCGCGTAGAAGAGGAAGATCGTCCGCTGCTGGTACAGGAACCACGGCAGGTAGCCCGCGGCCAGGCCGCACAGCAGGGCGCCCGCCCGCCAGTCCCGCCGGAACGCCCAGCGCCACAGGCAGTAGACCAGCGCCAGCACCGCGGTCCACCACAGCAGCGGGGTGCCGATGCCCAGCACCTCGCGGGCGCAGTCGCTGACGGTGCAGCCGTCCTGGCCGAACTTGGGGGACTCGTAGTAGAAGGACACCGGGCGGCCCAGCACCAGCCAGGACCACGGGTTGGACTGGTAGGTGTGGGGGTCGGTCAGGTGGGTGTGGAACTCGTAGACCGTCGAGTGGTAGTGCCACAGGGCGCGCAGGCCCTCCGGTATCCACGGGTAGTCGGTGGAGCGGCCGACCGCCCAGTCCCGGCCCCAGCCGCCCCGGCCGGGCGCGTTGCTGCTGGCGAACCAGCCCCACCAGGAGGCCAGGTAGACGGTCACCGAGACCACCACGACCGACACGAAGGCCGGCACCACGTCCCGGGCCAGCACCGCCAGGTACGGGCGCGGCGCCCCGGCCAGTCGTCGGGCGCCGACGTCCCACAGCACGGTCAGCACGCCGAAGGCCGCCGCGACGTACAGGCCGCTCCACTTGGTGGCGCAGGTCAGGCCGACGCAGACGCCGGCCGCGATCCGGTACGGGCGCCAGCCCAGGTTGAGCCGCTGGGCCCGCGCAGGGTCCGCCACCCCTCCCAGGCGCGCCGCCAGCCGGCCCCGGGTGTGGTCCCGGTCCAGCAGCAGGAAGCCGAAGGCCGCGAGCATCCAGAACATCACCACGAGGTCGAGCAGCGCGGTCCGGCTGAGCACCAGGTGCAGGCCGTCCACCGAGAGCAGCAGGCCGGCCACGCAGCCCAGCAGGGTGGAGCGGAACATCCGGCGGGCGATCCGGGCCAGCATCAGCACCGACAGGGTGCCGAGCAGGGCCACCGCGAACCGCCAGCCGAAGGGGTTCATGCCGAACAGCTGCTCACCCGCGCCGATGATCCACTTGCCCACCGGCGGGTGCACCACGTACGACGCCGTCGAGCGGTACGGGACGGCCGCGCCCGGCGTCATGATCGTCGTGTTGGCGTCCTCCGGCCAGTTGATCTCGTAGCCGCCCTGCCAGAGCGCGTAGGCGTCCTTGGCGTAGTACGTCTCGTCGAAGATGATCGCGTGCGGCTGCCCCAGGTTCGTGAACCGCAGCAGCCCGGCGAACACCGCCACCGCGATCGGGCCCAGCCAGCCGGACCAGCGGCACAGGAAGTACCAGAGGCCCTGCGGCAGCGTGATCCCCAGCCGCAGCAGCACCGGGGACTGCGGGACGCCGGGCTCCGTCACCCCGGGGCCGTCCGGCATCGGCGGGACCAGTCGCTCGGTGAGCGTGCCGGTGGGGCGGGCGCGGTAGCCGTGCCGGGCCAGGCGCTCCCGCCAGCTCAGCGGCGAGCCGGGTGAGCGGGGGGACGGCAGGCCGGCACCGCCCTGCGCGGAGTGGTCCGTACCAGTGGGCGCCTGCGCCGCCGTGTCGCCGTTCATCCGCCACATCGTAGGGGCGCTCCTCGTACGTGTGAGCGGTCCCTCGGAAGCTGCCCGAATCGTCACCAAAAGCCCCGGCGCCCGCGAACTGCAAGGATGGGGCCCGTGACAGGAGTACTCGTTCTCGCAGGCACCCCCATCGGCGACGTCTCGGACGCCCCGCCCCGGCTGCTCACCGAGCTGGCCACGGCGGACGTGATCGCGGCCGAGGACACCCGGCGGCTGCGCCGGCTCACCCAGGCGCTCGGGGTGACCCCGGCCGGGAGGGTCGTCTCCTACTTCGAGGGCAACGAGGTCGGCCGCACCCCCGAACTGGTGGAGGCGCTGCTCGGCGGCGCCCGGGTGCTGCTGGTCACCGACGCCGGGATGCCCTCCGTCTCCGACCCGGGCTACCGGCTGGTGGCGGCGGCCGTGGAGGCGGACGTCAAGGTCACCGCCGTGCCCGGGCCGTCCGCGGTGCTCACCGCGCTGGCGCTGTCCGGCCTGCCGGTCGACCGCTTCACCTTCGAGGGCTTCCTGCCGCGCAAGGCCGGCGACCGGGCCCGGCAGCTGGCCTCGATCGCCGCCGAGCCGCGCACCATGGTCTTCTTCGAGGCGCCGCACCGGATCGCCGAGGCGCTCGCCGCGATGGCCGAGGCCTTCGGGCCGGAGCGGCCGGCCGCGGTGTGCCGCGAGCTCACCAAGACCTACGAGGAGGTCAAGCGCGGGCCGATCGGCGAGCTGGCGGCCTGGGCGGCGGAGGGCGTCAAGGGCGAGATCACCGTCGTGGTCGCGGGCGCCCCGCCGGCCGCGCCCCGGGAGCTGACCCCGGCCGAACTGGCCCGGCTGGTGGCCGTCCGGGAGGAGGCCGGGGAGCGGCGCAAGGAGGCCATCGCGGCGGTCGCGGTCGAACTCTCCGTGCCAAAGCGGGAGGTCTTCGACGCGGTGGTCGCGGCCAAGAAGGAGGCGTCGGGAGAGGCCCTGAAAAAGGGGTGAATTTCCGGGGGTTGCGAGGCGGGCGGGGAGTCGTACGGTGGAGAGAAGGCCCCGGTAAACGCCCGCTGAGCTGAAGTTTCGGTCCTGGTGGGCGGGCTCCGGGAGGCCCTTCGTATAGGGCTTCCCAACCCGCATCCAAGCTTTCACAAGAAGGGCGTCGGACGGGGCGGTCCGGGCATTTCCTGGAATGGAAAGACCCAGCCGGGCGAGCGCCCGACGGGCAGTGGGAGTTGGCTATGAGCGACACGATCGGTAGCCCCCGCAGTGGCAACGCGCTGAACGTCCCCGGCCTGGCGGGGCGGGCGCACACTCCCGTCGAGACCGTACGGGAGGCCTACTCCTTCGCCTGCCTGCGCTGCGGGTACGGCTGGGAGCAGGCGTACGACATCGAGCACCACGTGGCCAGGGACGGCCACATCGTGTTCGAGTACCACGCCAACGGTGTCCGGGTGCCGTCCCCGCTGCTCAAGCCGACCTGCCCGGGCTGCGGTGGCCACACCGTCCGGATCATGCGCGAGGGCCGGGTGGCCTCCGCCGACCAGCCCTGGCAGCACGCCCCCGGCTACCCGGCGCACGCCGAGCCGGCCGGGGCGACCCCGGTGCCCGCGGTGCCCGAGCCCGTGAAGCCGCGCGGGCGCTGGGCCCGGTTCTGGGCGCGGCTGCTGGGCTGACCGTCGGACCCGGGGCCGCCCGCCGCGAGCAGCGCGGCGGGCGGCCCGCCGTTCCGGCCGCAACGCGGTCGAGGGGTGCGTTCGGGCCCGACTAAGCTTGCCGACCATGGCGGCCACTGCAGACCACAGCACCACCGGGGCGAGCGCCCCGGCGTACTACGTTTCCACTCCGATCTACTACGTCAACGACCGTCCCCACCTGGGCCACGCGTACACCACCGTGGCGGGCGACGTCCTCACCCGCTGGCACCGCCAGCGCGGCGAGAAGGTGTGGTACCTGACCGGCACCGACGAGCACGGCCAGAAGATCATGCGGACCGCCGAGGCCAACGGCGTCAGCCCGCAGGAGTGGTGCGACAAGCTGGTCGAGGAGGCCTGGAAGCCGCTCTGGCAGCACCTGGAGATCGCCAACGACGACTTCATCCGCACCACCGAGGAGCGGCACACCGCCCGGGTGCAGGAGTTCGTCCAGGACCTGTACGACAAGGGCGAGATCTACAAGGGCGGCTACTCCGGCCCGTACTGCGTCGGCTGCGAGGAGTTCAAGCTCCCCTCCGAGCTGCTGGACGGCGCCACCGAGGACGAGAAGCTCTGCTCCGTCCACAAGAAGCCGGTCGAGTGGCTGGAGGAGGAGAACTACTTCTTCCGCCTCTCCGCCTACGCCGAGCGGCTGCTGGAGTTCTACGCCGCCAACCCCGACTTCATCCAGCCGGCCTCGGCCCGCAACGAGGTGCTGCGCTTCGTCGAGCAGGACCTCAAGGACCTCTCGATCTCCCGCTCCACCTTCAACTGGGGCGTCCCCCTGCCCTGGGACGAGAAGCACGTCCTCTACGTCTGGGTGGACGCGCTGCAGAACTACATCACCGCGGCCGGCTACGGCAGCGACCCGGAGCGCTTCGCCGAGCTGTGGCCGGCCTCCGTCCACCTGGTCGGCAAGGACATCCTGCGCTTCCACGCGGTGATCTGGCCGGCCATGCTGATGGCCGCGGGCCTGCCGCTGCCCAAGCGGGTCGTCGCCAACGGCTGGCTGATGGTCGGCGGCGAGAAGATGTCCAAGTCCAACCTGACCGGCATCGCGCCCACCGACCTCACCTCGCACTTCGGCGTGGACGCGTACCGCTACTACTTCCTGCGGGCGATCCCGTTCGGCACGGACGGCTCGTTCTCCTGGGAGGACTTCACCGCCCGCTACACCTCCGAGCTCGCCAACGACTTCGGCAACCTGGCCTCCCGGGTCGCCGCGATGGTCGGCAAGTACTTCGGCGGTGCGCTGCCCGCCTCCGCCGCGCACGGCGACGCCGAGCAGGCCGTCGCGGACGGGCTGCGCACGGCCGTCGAGGTCGCCGACCGGAAGATCGGCGAGGAGCTGGACTTCGCCGGCGGCCTCGCGGCGGTCTTCGAGTTCGTCAAGCAGGTCAACGGCTACCTCACCGAGCAGGAGCCGTGGAAGGTCGCCAAGGACGAGTCGGCCGAGGGGCAGGCCCGCCTGGCCACCATCCTCTACACCGCCGCAGAGGCGCTGCGCGGCACCGCCGTGCTGCTCAACCCGGTGATGCCGTCCACCGCCGAGAAGCTGTGGGCCTCGCTGGGCGCCGCCGAGGGCCTCGGCGCGCTCGCCGCGCAGCCCGTCGCCACCTCCGGCGACTGGGGCCGGCTGCCCGCCGGCGCCACCGTCACCAAGGGCGAGATCCTGTTCCCGCGCCTGGAAGAGAAGCCGGCCTCCTGATGCCCGCCAAGGACGACGACCGGTCGACCCCGCCGCCACTGCCGCAACCCCTGGCCGTGGCGGTGGCCGACTCGCACACCCACCTCGACATGCAGGCCGGCACCCCGGCCGAGGGGCTCGCCCGGGCCGCCTCGGTCGGGGTCACCACCGTGGTCCAGGTGGGCTGCGACGTGCCCGGCTCGCGCTGGGCCGCCGAACTGGCGGCCTCGTACGAGCAGGTGCACGCGGCCGTCGCCCTGCACCCCAACGAGGCGCCGCGGATCTTCCTCGGCGATCCGGACGGCTGGTCCGGGCAGCAGCGCCCGGCCGGCGGCCGGGCGGCCCTGGACGAGGCGCTCGCCGAGATCGACGCGCTGGCCGCCCTGCCCCAGGTGCTCGCCGTGGGCGAGACCGGCCTGGACTACTTCCGCACCGGGCCGGAGGGCGTGGAGATCCAGAAGGAGTCGTTCCGCCGCCACATCGAGATGGCCAAGCGGCACGGCAAGGCGCTGGTCATCCACGACCGCGACGCCCACGAGGACGTCATCGCCGTCCTGCTGGCGGAGGGCGCCCCGGAGCGGACGGTCTTCCACTGCTACTCCGGCGACGCCGAGATGGCCAAGGTCTGCGCCGAGCACGGCTGGTACCTCTCCTTCGCCGGCCCGGTCACCTTCAAGGCCAACCAGCCGCTGCGGGACGCCCTGCTGGCCACCCCGCTCGACCGGATCCTGGTCGAGACCGACGCCCCCTTCCTCACCCCGCACCCCTACCGAGGCCGCCCGAACGCCCCGTACCTCATCCCGGTCACGGTCCGCTCGATGGCGGCGACGCTGGGCCTGCACGAGGACGAGCTGTCGGCGGCCGTCGCGGAGAACACCGCCCGGGCCTTCGGGTACTGAGGCTCGCCCCCGGCACCGGTGCGTCCGGGCGCCGGCCCGTGCGCCCGTATCCTTGGCGCGTGAGCACCACCGACCCCACCCCTGACAGCCACCTGCTGGGCGCCGCCGACATCCGGGAGCTGGCGGCCGCGTTCGGCGTGAAGCCGACCAAGCAGCGCGGGCAGAACTTCGTCATCGACGGCAACACCGTGCGGCGGATCGTCCGGGCCGCCGAGGTGACGGAGCAGGACGCGGTGGTGGAGGTCGGGCCCGGGCTCGGCTCGCTGACGCTGGCGCTGCTGGAGGTGGCGCGGCACGTCACGGCGGTCGAGATCGACCCGGTGCTCGCCCAGCACCTGCCGGACACCGTCGCCGCCCGGATGCCCGGCAAGGCGGACTCCTTCGACCTGGTGTTCAGCGACGCCATGGAGGTCACCGAACTGCCCGGCCCGGCGCCCACCGCGCTGGTCGCCAACCTGCCGTACAACGTGGCCGTGCCCGTCCTGCTGCACATGCTGGCGACCTTCCCCAGCATCGAGCGGACCCTGGTGATGGTGCAGAGCGAGGTCGCCGACCGGCTCGCCGCCAAGCCCGGCAACAAGGTGTACGGCGTGCCGTCGGTCAAGGCCAACTGGTACGCCGAGGTGAAGCGGGCCGGCGCCATCGGGCGCAACGTGTTCTGGCCCGCCCCCAACGTGGACTCCGGGCTGGTCTCGCTGGTCCGCCGCGAACCGCCGAAGACCAGCGCCAGCCGCGCGGAGGTGTTCGCGGTGGTCGACGCCGCGTTCGCCCAGCGCCGCAAGACCCTGCGCGCCGCGCTGGCCGGCTGGGCCGGCTCCGCCGCCGGGGCCGAGCAGGCGCTCGCGGCCGCCGGCATCGACCACAAGCTGCGCGGCGAGATGCTGACGGTGGAACAGTTCGCCGCGATCGCCGAGCACAAGCCTGTGAGGGACAGCGAGTGATCACCGTACGGGTGCCGGCCAAGGTCAACGTCCAGCTCGGGGTCGGCGGACTGCGCGCCGACGGGTTCCACGACCTGGCCAACGTCTTCTTCGCGGTCGCGCTGGGTGACGAGGTCACGGCAACCTCCGGCGAGGGCGTGACGCTGACCTGCTCCGGTCCCGACGCCGGGGCCGTCCCGCTCGACGACAGCAACCTCGCCGCCCGCGCCGCCCGGCTGCTCGCCGCCCACCACGGGATCGCCGACCCGGGCGTGCACCTGCACATCGCCAAGGCCATCCCGGTGGCCGGCGGCATGGCCGGCGGCAGCGCCGACTGCGCCGCCGCGCTGGTCGCCTGCGACGCGCTGTGGAAGCTCGACACGCCCTTCCAGACGCTGCTGGAACTCGCCGCCGAACTGGGCTCCGACGTGCCGTTCGCGCTGCTCGGCGGCGTCGCGCTGGGCCGCGGCCGGGGCGAGATCCTGGAGCCGCTCGCCGTCTCCGGCACCTTCCACTGGGTCTTCGCCGTCGCCGACGGCGGGCTGTCCACCCCGGCGGTCTTCCGCGAGTGCGACCGGCTGCGCGAGGAGGCCGGCACCGGCTCCAGCGACACCGACGTCCGCACCCCCGACGCCGACCCGGCGCTGCTCGCCGCCCTCGCCGAGGGCGACGCCGTCGCCCTGGCCGCCGCGCTCGCCAACGACCTCCAGCCCGCGGCACTTTCGCTGCGCCCCTCGCTGGCCGCCACCCTGCGGGCCGGCACCGAGGCCGGCGCGCTCGGCGCCCTGGTCTCCGGCTCCGGGCCGACCTGCGCCTTCCTGGCCAAGGACGCCGAGGCGGCCACCGCTGTCGCCGCGGCCCTGCTGGCCTCCGGCACCTGCCGGGCCGCGCACGCCACGTACGGGCCGGTGCCGGGCGCTTCGGTGGTTTCCTGACGCGTCCGGGGCTGCCGGCCGGGCCCATTAGGCTGGAGTGATCGGGGAGCCCCCGAGAGGGGGCGTCCCACCGCTGAGGGCGGGCCGCCCCGCGACCGCCGAACCCAGGAGCGCAGCACACGTGGCCGTCAACCTCGCCACCATCGAGTCCGTCACGAAGGTCTACGGCACCCGCACCCTGCTGGACGCGGTGAGCCTGGGCGTGAGCGAGGGCGACCGGATCGGCGTCGTCGGCCGCAACGGCGACGGCAAGACCACCCTGATCCGGATGCTCGCCAAGCTGGAGGAGCCCGACGGCGGCCGGATCACCTGGAGCGGCGGCCTCGAACCGGCCGTCCTCACCCAGCACGACTCGCTCGATCCCGAGGCGACCATCCGGCACGAGGTCATCGCCGACCGCGCCGACCACGAGTGGCTCGGCGACGCCCGGATCCGCGACATCATCGAGGGCCTCTTCGGCGGCCTCGACCTCCCCGGCTTCGCCGACGGCCTGGACACCGTCATCGGCCCGCTCTCCGGTGGCGAGCGCCGCCGGATCGCCCTCGCCAAGCTGCTGCTCGGCTCCCCGGAGCTGATCATCCTCGACGAGCCCACCAACCACCTCGACGTCGAGGGCATCAACTGGCTCGCCCAGCACCTGCAGAAGCGCCGCTCCGCGCTGGTCTGCGTCACCCACGACCGCTGGTTCCTCGACCAGGTCTGCACCCGGATGTGGGACGTCCAGCACGGCGAGGTGCACGAGTACGAGGGCGGCTACTCCGACTACGTCTTCGCCCGCGCCGAGCGCTCCCGGATCGAGGCCGTCGAGGAGCAGAAGCGCCAGAACCTGGCCCGCAAGGAGCTCGCCTGGCTGCGCCGCGGCGCCCCCGCCCGCACCTCCAAGCCGCGCTACCGGATCGAGGCGGCCAACGCGCTGATCGCGGACGTGCCCGACCCCCGGGACAAGAGCGAGCTGATGAAGTTCGCCAACGCCCGGCTCGGGAAGACCGTCTTCGACCTGGAGAACGTCACCGTCAAGGCCGGCCCCAAGCTGCTGCTGGAGAACCTCACCTGGCAGCTCGGCCCCGGCGACCGGATCGGCCTGCTCGGCGTCAACGGCGCCGGCAAGACCTCACTGCTGCGCGCCATGCGGGACGCGTACGCCTCCGAGGGCGACGTGCAGCCGGCCTCCGGCGTGATCAAGGTCGGCAAGACCGTGCGGCTGGCCTACCTGTCGCAGGAGGTCGCCGAACTGGACCCCGAGACCCGGGTGCTGCAGGCCGTCGAGCAGGTGCGCTCGCGGGTCGACCTCGGCAAGGGCCGGGAGATGAGTGCCGGGCAGCTGTGCGAGCAGTTCGGCTTCGGCAAGGACAAGCAGTGGACGCCGGTCGGCGACCTGTCCGGCGGCGAGCGGCGGCGGCTCCAGCTGCTGCGGCTGCTGATGGACGAGCCCAACGTGCTGTTCCTCGACGAGCCGACCAACGACCTGGACATCGAGACCCTCAACCAGCTGGAGGACCTGCTCGACGGCTGGCCCGGCTCGATGGTCGTCATCAGCCACGACCGGTTCTTCATCGAGCGGACCACGGACGTCGTCCACGCGCTGCTCGGCGACAAGAAGATGCGGATGCTGCCGGGCGGCGTGGACGAGTACCTGGAGCGGCGGGCACGGATGGCGGCCGCCACGGCTTCTTCCTCGGCTTCCTCCGGTTCCTCCGCCTCCTCCGGTTCCTCCGCTCCTTCCGGTTCCTCCGTCGGCGCTCCGGCTGGTGAGGGTGCCGCCGCCGGGCTGTCCGGTGGGGACCTGCGCGCCGCGAAGAAGGAGATGCAGAAGCTGGAGCGGCAGATCGCCAAGCTGGACGAGAAGGAGTCCAAGCTGCACACCCAACTCGCCGAGCACGCCGCCGACTTCTCCAAGGTCGCCGAACTGGACGGGCAGCTGCGCGCCGTCCGGGAGGAGAAGGAGGAGCTGGAGATGAGCTGGCTGGAGCTGGCCGAGCAGGTCTGAACCGCCGCCTTCCGCGGCCGAACTACCGCTTCCTGAGCAGTACTTCGAGTTCGTCCGCCGCACGGCCCAGCGCACTGAGCGCCGGGTCGTGCGGCGCACTCGGCCGGGCCGCCGGGCTGGTCGGCGGCCGGTGCTCACGGGCCGCGGCGGTCAGTTCGTCCAGCGCCCGGCGGACCCGCTCCGTCTCGGCCGGGTCCGGCACCCGGCCGCCGTACCGGACCTGCGCGGCGAACGCCGCCACCGCGCCGCCGAGCCGCTCCAGCGCGGCCGTGGCCGGCAGCCACTGCTCGGCCAGCCGCCCGGTCGGCGGCGGCTCGGCCAAGCCCTGCCGCACCTCGTGCCGGGCGTCCGCCAACGACCGGTAGGCCGTACGGCGCAGCCACACCTCGCCCGTCCTCCGGTGGTCGGTCACCGCGTCCAGGTAGGCGCGCAGCGCGGTCGTCGCGGTGACCAGCCGGGGCTCGATCCGGTGGCGCGGACGCTCCGGCCACAACAGGTAGCCGAAGAGCAGCACCACCGCGCTCGCCAGCACGCTGTCCAGCACCCGGGGCCAGAACTCGGCCGCGCTGCTCTGCCCGCCGAGTTGGAGCAGGACCAGCGCCATCGGCGTCATCACCAGGGTGTTCAGCCCGTAGTGCGCCGCCGTGGCGTACGGCAGCAGGGCGACGCAGAGCGCCGCCACCGCGGTCAGCGCCCACTCCTCGGTGGTCAGCGACAGCAGCGCCGCCGTCACCGCCACACCGAGCACCGTGCCGACCGCACGGCTCACCGCGCGCAGGAACACCGAACCGAGATCCGGCTTCAACACGAAGGCGATCGTCATCGGCACCCAGTAGCTCCTGCTCAGCGGGAAGTTCGCCGTCACCACCGAACCCGCCGCGATGCACAGCGCCACCCGCAGGCCGTACCGGACCGACGGTCCCGACAGCAGCCCGGCCCGCAGCCGCCACGGGTCCGGCGGGGGCGCCGGAGCGGTACCGATCCGCGCCGGGCGGCCCGCCACGGCCTCGGCGGCGGCCCGCAACGCCACGTCCAACGCCTGCCGGGCCGGGGTGTCCGGCCCCCAGTCCGGCACCACCACCTCGCCACCGCCCCGCCGCACCGCCTCCGCCAGCAGCCCCGGCACCGCGGCCACCTCCGGCGGGACGGGCCGCCAGGCCCACAGCAGGCCCGTCGCCGCCTCCGTCGCGGCCAGGGCCGCCTCGTACATCGGGCGCAGGCCGGCGCGGTCCGGGCGACGGCGGTTCGGCAGCAGGTCCTGCAACTGGTTCAGCCGGGCCGTCAACACCCGGCGCGCGCCCGCGCCCCGCACCGTGCCCAGATCGGCGAGGGTGCGGCCGAGGGCCTCGTACACCGCCGCCAACGCCCGGTTGCGCGGATCGGAAGCGGGCCGGCGGTGCGCGGTGGCCGGCAGGCCCAGCAGCACCACGAACGCGGCACCCACCAGCATCATCGGCGCCGCCGCCCACCACGGCCCCGGCAACGGCATCCCGCTGCCCAGCGCGGCCGACACCAGCAGCAGCATCCCCGCCGCCGAGCCACGCGGACCGGTCGCACTCAGCGCACCCGACACGAACGCCGTCAACGTCAGTCCCACGCCGAGCACGGCGGCACCCACGTGCGCGTGCTGCAACGCCGTACCGACCAGCATCCCCGACGCCGAAGCCGCCACCGCGGACCCGACCCGGCCCACCCGCAGCAGCACCGGCTCGACCCGGTCGTTCATCGTCGCGTGCATCGCCCCGAGCCCGGCGAACACCCCCAGATCCAGCCGATGCGACAGCAGCCCGACGCTCAGCGGCACCGCCAACCCGACCGCCGCCCGCACCATCAACACCACCGGCACCGGCGGCCGCGCCGGCCGCACGGCACGGGCCCACCAGGGGGTCGGGATCTGCTCGTGCGCAGGCATGCCGTCACGTCCGTTCTGCGGCCTCGGGTCGCTGCTGTGCGACGTTGCGCGGCAGATGGGGCGTACCGGGTCAGTCTACCCAGCGGCCGGAAGCGGGTTGTACGTGTCAAGTTCGTACCGATCGAGCCCGGGCAGGCCAAGGTCCCTGCCGGTCCGACAGGGGCGGTGGCTACCATGACGGAGGCGGCAGACCGCCCCCAGGGCGGGCGGTCGAACCGACCAGGACGGTCAGACCCAGAAGTTGACGGTGTGTTGCGGCCGGAAGGGCCCGGGAGTAGCCGCCCGGGCGTCCGGCCGTACGGGGGAGGAGTGGATTGCTGTGACGGATCCGACGAGCAGCGCGCCCAGCGCGGGGACGACGCCGGCGGGGGCCAGCCCGACTGGCGGGGGCGCGTATACCTTGCCCGCCAACCCCAAGATGTACGGCCCCACCATCAGTGAGTCGCAGACCTATTCGAGCGCCCAGGACCTCGTGACCGCCTTCGGTGGGCAGAACGTCAAGATCGAGATTGACACGCTCACTGTCTTCGCGAACAAGGTCGAGGCGCTGCTCCAAGCGATGGAGGGGTCAGCGGCCGCGCCGTACAACATGAAGGAGCAGAAGCTTCAGGGTACGGACTTGGCCAGCGCCACGTTCACGGAGGCGACGGACCTCACGACCGCCTACGGCAAGGTGCATGCGGAGCTCGTCAGGCTCCACAAGGACTTCTTGTCCCAGATCACGGCCATGAAGGACGCGGTCGCAAAGTCGGCGGGCGCCTACCAGACGAGCGATGACAATGCGGCGGCTGCGCAGAAGGCGGTCGCGCAGAGCGCGGGCGTGACCACGCCGAAGGTGGCGGCGAACAGGCCTGCATCGAAGGGCGCCGAGGCCGACTACTAAAGAGCGGCTCGGGGGAAGACGTACGGGGAGACGGGGAGCAGGTAATGGCAGGCGAAACCAAGTTCGATGATTTCCAGCACCAGCAGCTCATTGACATGGTGCAGCACACCAACCCCACCGTGGTGCTGAGCCGTGGTAATCAGCTTGGGCAGGCTGGTCGCGTTCTGAAAGAGCTGAGCGACGCCCTCAAAGCGCATCTCGGTAACATTGTCTGGGAAGGCCAGGCCGCGGAGAACTTCAAGACCTGGGCTGGAAACCTACAGCAGTCGGCGGAGTTGCTGGGTAAGTACTCCACGGGTGCCGGTGACGCCATGCACCTGGCCGGTGAGACGCTCAGCACCGTCAAGTCCGGCATGCCGCCCGTGCCGTCCGATGCCCTCAACTGGGTGAACACCCGTAAGACGCAGAAACCTGATCCTGTGGTGCTCAACCGCCTGAAGTTGACCACCTTGAATCCGGATGGCAGCGGCCCTTCCACCGCGCAAATCGATGCGGCGATGAGGCAAAGCGTAGGTGACGCGTGGGTCACTGAAACGCAGGCAATGGCCGGATCCCGTGAGCTTTATACGGCGCATCAGGATGCCATCCATCAGATGGAGAAGCTCGGGCAGGCCTACATCGCGGCGACGACGACACTGAACGGGCTCGGCGACAACGTGGTGTTGCCGGGGACACCTGATACGAACCAGAACGATTCCACGGCGATTTCCCGCGGCGGGGATAGCGGCGGTGCCTACGGCGGTTCCATGCGTGCTCCGCGAACGAGTGGTGGCAGCACCGGCGGGAGCTACAGCCCATCCGGTGGAACCTACGGCGGCGCCACCATGAGGCCCCGAGACCCGTCGACAAGCTGGCAGGACCCCTCCTACCCGACCCACCACGGACCGGTCCCCCCGTACGACCACGGTCAGCTGCCTCCGCCGCCGCAGGACCCGGGCACCCCCACCACCCCGCCGTCCCACCCGTCGGGCCCGATCACCCAGCCGGGTACCGGCCTCGACAGCATTCCGACCCTGCCGGACCAGACCTCCCCGGTCGGTCCCGGTAGCGGCCCCGTCCTGCCGAGCGGCCCGAGCGGAACTCCCGCCTACCCGGGTGGCCCCAGTGGCCCCAGCAGCCTGCCCGGCCTGCCGGGCGGCGGGCCCATCGGCGGCTTCCCGGGAGGGACCAGCAGTGGCTCCGTTCCGGCCAAGGGCATCGGCAGCATCCCGGGCAAGGGCGGCGGCTCGGTGCCCCTCCGCACCGGCCCGTTCAACGGCGGCTCGGTTCCCGGCAAGGCCGGCACCCCGGGCCTGCCCAGTGGAACGGTCTTCGGCCGGGAGGGCGCGGCGAGCGGCGGGCGGGTCGGCGGATCGTCCATGGGCAGCGGGATGGGCATGCACCCCGGCATGGGCGGCGGCCACGGTGTCGGCGGCGGTGTCGGCGGCTCGCGTGGTCGGGGCCTGACCTCGACCGCCGGTGGAACGGTCGGCGGCCGCAAGGGCCCTGCTGCCGGTGGGGAGTTCACCCCGGGCGGTACGGGCCTGCGCAACCGTGCAGCCGCAGCGGGAGCCGCCGAGGGCGGTTCCCGGTCCGGGCAGAACGGCATGATGGCCCCGGGCGCGGGCGGCCACGGCGGCAAGAAGGACCGCGACCGCCGCAACCGCGCGGACTACCTCCACGAGGACGAGGAGACCTGGACCAGCGGTACGCCGCACAGCAACCCGGACGTGGTTGAGTAAGACGCTCTGTCTGCCCGGTCACTGGGCTCACCCAGTGACCGGGCAGATCTGTTTTGGCATGCTTCCCTGGTCGCGGGGAGGACGACGAGGAGTTGTGATGGGGCGGACGAACGTGCGAATGCGTTGGCGGGCTGCAACTGCGGCACTTCTGGCGGCGGGAGTCGTAGTCGGCCCCATTGCAGCGGCGGCGGCTGCGGACGGATCGATTCGAGAGAAGCAGTGGCACCTGGACGCCATGCATGCGTCGGAGATGTGGAAAGTGTCCAAGGGGCAGGGAATCACTGTTGCGGTGATCGATGGTGGATTCAAGCTGGACCATCCAGACTTGGTAGGGCAGTTTCTGCAGGGCAAGGACTTTAGTGGCAGTTCTGGTGGCGTAGGGTCGTATGGCGACGGACACGGCACGGAAATGGCGAGCCTGATTGCCGGCACCGGCGAGAGTGTCGGAGGGACGGGAGCTTACGGCCTGGCACCTGGCGCAAAGATCCTTCCGCTCAAGATCAATAACGGTTCAGTCTCCGGAGCTTCTCCGACCGACTTTCTTGACCAGATCGGCCAGGCGGTGAATTATGCGGTCGATCACGGCGCAAAGGTCATCAATATCTCGCAAGGTATGGATGCGGCCAGATTTGCTTCGGATGACGTGGTCAAGCTGAGTGGTATTCTTGCGCAGGCGAGGGCCAAGGGGGCGCTGGTCGTGGCAAGCGTCGGGAACCAGGCGCAGTCGGGAAACCCTGTCTCCTACCCGGGAGGATTGCCAAACGTTGTAGGCGTCGGAGCACTCGATCACGACGCTGTAGTGACGTCGGAATCCGAACAGGGGCCGCAGGTGATCCTTACTGCGCCGGGCATGGATATCGTCGCAGCCTGTGCCGCTGATACTGGATACTGCAAGAGCCACGGCACATCCGATGCGGCTGCTCTAGTTTCTGCTTCGGCTGCATTGGTGTGGTCGGTGCACAAGGACTGGACTGCGAATCAGGTTTTGCGGGTTCTCATCAATACGGCGGGCAAACCGCATGACGGGAGTGTACGAAATGATCTCGGCGGCTACGGCTCCGTGCGCCCCCGGGTCGCGTTGACAGATCCGGGGGATCCCGGCCCGGCGGATGTGTCGCCGATTCCGGTCGCGCCCGTGCCCACGGCGAGTCCATCTGCATCTGCGGCTTCGCCAGCTCCTGCGTCGTCGTCGAGTCCGGGCGACAGCCCGTCCGAGGTGGCGGTGGGTGTGCCGACTGCACGCCCGAAGGCTGACGCGTCGTCCGGGTCGAGCGGCGGACTGCCCGTCGTGGGTGGAGTGGTGGCTGGGCTGGCGGTTGTGGGCGGGGTGGTGTTCGCCGTGTTGAGGCGGAGGAAGGCTGTTGCCCAGCCTGCGGCCGCCGTGCCGCTGGTGGCTCCGCCGGCGTACCAGCCGCCCGTGCCGCCGGAGGACAACCCGTACGCGAAGTAGTCCAGTTGTTGCAGGGGGATCGGGTGGGGAGCCACTGGATGCGGGCCCGGCGGCTTGTGGCCGCCGGGGTCGCGAGTGTGTGCGTGGTGGGGAGCGCGGCCGGGCCGGCGGTCGCGGGTGGTTCGATCCGGGCTGATCAGTGGCATCTGGAAGCCATGCATGCCCCGGAGATGTGGAAGGCGTCGAAGGGGGAGGGGATCACCGTTGCGGTGATCGACGGAGGCTTCAAGCTGGATCATCCGGACCTGGCGGGCCAGTTCCTCCCGGGTAAGGACTTCAGCGGCAGCCCCGGCGGGGTGGGGTCGTACGCGGATGGCCACGGGACGGAAATGGCCGGCCTGATCGCCGGGACCGGCAGGAGCACCGGTGGAACGGGCGCTTACGGGCTGGCGCCTGGGGTCAAGATCCTCCCCCTGAAGATGAATGATGGATCGGATCGATCCCTGGGAGCCTCCATTTCATCGGACTTCCTCGACGAGGTGGGCCAGGCCGTGAGCTATGCGGTCGACCAGGGCGCGAAGGTCGTCAGCATCTCGGAGCAGAGCTCGGCCGTCACGGCCACGCCAGAGGACGTCGCCAAGCTGAACCGCATTCTGGCGGAGGCGAGGGCGAAGGGGGTGCTCGTGGTTGCAGGTGTCGGGAACTCGAAGCGGGACGGCAACCTCGTCCAGTATCCGGCTGCGCTGCCCAACGTCGTCGGCGTCGGGGCTGTCGACCGCAATGGCGATGTGACACAGGAATCCCAGCATGGGTCCTACGTGGCTCTCGTGGCCCCGGGCGTGGATGTGATCACTGCTTGTATGGGTTCCACCGGCTACTGCAAGGGCCAGGGCACGTCCTATGCGACCGCTCTGGTGTCCGCCTCGGCGGCGCTGGTGTGGGCGGTACACAAGGGCTGGACGGCGAATCAGGTTCTGCGGGTGCTCATCAACACCGCGGGAAGGTCGAACGGGGGCACGGTCCGCACGGATGGCGCTGGTTGGGGCGCGGTTCGGCCGAGGATCGCCTTGACGGATCCCGGCGATCCCGGACCGGCGGACGTGTCGCCGCTCCCGGCGGACGCGCCCGTACCGGTCCCGTCGTCCACCCTCCTGGCCTCGACGCCGGCCGCGACGCCTGCCGGCCCGTCGCCGACGGTCCCGCCGCTGCCCACCACCGCGGCCGCGGCGGACGTCGGGAGCGGGAACAGCGGTCTCGGCTGGCCCGTGGCCATTTCGGTGATCGTGGCGGTTGTCTTGGCTGCGGGTTTGGCAGTGATGCTGCTGGTCCGGCGGCTGATCGTGATCGTGCGGGGCGCGCGGTAGCGGCGCGCGGTGCGCGGGGTGGGCGTGGGGGTTGGGGGTGTGCGCTGGGGTCACTCGGGTGGGGGCTGGTGGGGGGCCCGGGTGGTGGTGAGGGTGGGTGGTATGGATGCGGAGGGTGCTTGGCGGGTTGGGCAGTTGCGGCGGGCGGCGGCTGCGGCGTTGATCGGGACAGCGATCGAGTTCTACGACTTCTTCCTGTACGGGACGGCGGCCGCGTTGGTGTTCGGGCCGGTGTTCTTTCCCGAACTGGGCACGGTGGGGGCGCTGTTGGCGGCCTTCTCGGTGTATGCGGTGGCGTTCCTGGCCCGGCCGTTGGGGGCGGTGGTGTTCGGGCACTTCGGGGACCGGGTGGGCCGGAAGGCGACGTTGGTGGTGTCGCTGCTGTTGATGGGGTTGGCGACGGCGGCGGTGGGGTTGTTGCCGGGGTTCGCGGTGTGGGGGTGGTGGTCGCCGGCGCTGCTGGTGGTGCTGCGGGTGTGCCAGGGCGTCGGGTTGGGCGGGGAGTGGGGCGGGGCGGCGCTGCTGATCGCGGAGAACGCGCCGGCCGGGCGGCGCGGGCGGTACGGGGGGTTCCTGCAGTTGGGGCCGTCGGCCGGGTTCGTGCTGGCGAACGGCGGGTTCCTGGCGCTCCAACTGGTGCTGGACGAAAGGTCGTTCCGGGAGTGGGGCTGGCGGGTGCCGTTCCTGGCCTCGCTGGTGCTGGTGGCCGTGGGGCTGTTCGTGCGGCTGCGGCTGGCGGAGTCGCCGCTGTTCCGGGCGGACGTGCGGCGGGACCGTCCGCCGGTGGTGGAGGTGCTGCGCGAGCACTGGCGGCCGGTGTTGGCGGGCGGCGGGGCGATCACGGTCGGGTACGCGCTGTTCTACCTGACCACCACGTACGCGCTGGCGTACGCGACGTCCGGTCTCGGGGTGGCGAGCACGCTGGTGCTGGCGATGCTGCTGGCCGGGGCGGCGGGCGGGGCCGTGACGGTGTGGTTGAGCGCTTCGCACAGTGACCGGTGGGGCCGTCGGCGGACGTTGCGGTGGGCGACGGGCCTGGCGGCCGGGTGGTCGCTGGTGCTGTTCCCGCTGCTGGAGACGGTGCGCCGGCCGTTGATGTTCCTGGGGCTGGCCGGGGCGATGGTGGTGCTGGGCTGTCTGATGGGCCCGTTGGCGGCGTTCCTGCCCGAGTTGTTCCCGACTCGGGTGCGCTACACGGGTGCCGCGTTGACGTACAACCTGGGCGGGGTGGTCGGCGGGGCGACGACGCCGCTGGTGGCGACCAGGCTGACGGCGGCGTACGGCACGGCGCAGCCGGCCGGCTGGTACCTGGCGGCCCTGGGCGTGCTGGCCCTGGGCTGTCTGTGGGTGCTGCCGGACACCACGGGTGCGGAGTTGGCGGCGGTGGACGGCGGATACCGCCGGGCGCCCGTTCTGGGGGCGGACCCGGCGGCGTAGCCGTACGCGGGGGGCCTGGGCGGTCAGCCGGCCAGGGCGGCGCGGCCGGCCAGCACGATCGCGGTGTGCCGGGCGACGCGCTCGCCCAGGTGCTCGGCGGTGGCGATGTCGGCCTTGTGGACGGCCTCGGCGCCCGCGTCGGACGGGGAGGAGGCGGCGGCGCCGTTGAAGAAGCCGAGGCGGTTGAGGTCGTTCTCGCTGGCGGTGGTGGCGTTCCAGCCGGGCTTGAGGCCGAGGTTGACCCAGTTCATGCCGTGCTGGGCGGCGAGGGTCTGGAAGTAGCCGAGGGTGCTGGCCTTGTCGCCGCTCTTGGAGGCGGAGTTGGTGAAGCCGGCCGCGACCTTGTCCTTCCAGGCGTCGGTGAACCAGCGCTTGCTGGTGGCCTCGGCGAAGACGTGGAAGGCGCCGGAGGCGGTGCCCATGTAGGTGGGGGAGCCGAAGACGATCGCGTCGGCGGCGTCGAGCTGGGCCCACTGCTCGTCGGTGATGGTGTCGACGGCGATCGAGACGACCTCGGCACCGGCGGCGGCGGCGCCGCGGGCGACGGCCTCGGCGATCACGGCGGTGTGGCCGTAGCCGGAGTGGTAGGCGAGGGCGACGGTCGGGCGGATGGCAGTCATGCGGGGGCACTCCTGTGCGGCGGGGGAACGGATGCGGGTCCGGCGGGCTACGGCCGGTCGATCGGTCTCCAATATAGACCAGGTCTCTGATAGAGACCAAGCATGGATCGGAGACCAGGTTCGAATCGGAGACCGCAGGTCTACCCTGGACGCCATGACGACGGAGGACACCGCCCGCACCGGGGCCGAGCCGCAGGCGGAGCAGGAGCACGACGTCTTCGCCCAGCTCTGCCCAAGCCGCGAGATGTTCGCTGAGCTCGCCGACAAGTGGTCGCTGCTGATCCTGATGAGCCTCTCCGCCTGCGGACCCCAGCGCTTCTCCGAGCTCCAGCGCGGGGTCGGCGGAGTGAGCCGCAAGATGCTCACCCAGTCGCTGCGCAACCTGGAGCGCAGCGGCCTGGTGCTCCGTACGGTCTTCCCGGAGACGCCGCCGCGGGTGGTCTACGACCTGCGGCCGCTCGGCCGGGAGCTGGCCGAACTGGTCACCCCGCTCGGCCACTGGACGGAGCGGCGCGCCCGGCAGATGCTCGCGGCCCGCGAGGAGTTCGACGCGGCGCACCCCGAGGGGTCCCGGTAGCGGGCTGCCCGGCGGCACGGTCCGGGCGGACCGGTCGGGTGGATCAGGCGGATCGGGCGGATCGAGCGGGCGAACCGGGCGGCCGGGGGGCGGAGCGGGGCCGATTTCCCTTTCGGGTCGACGGCCGTGTAATGTCTTCCTTGTTCGACCGGCCCGGGAAAACAAAAACCCGGCAAGCCCCTATAGCTCAGTCGGTAGAGCGTCTCCATGGTAAGGAGAAGGTCTGCGGTTCGATTCCGCATGGGGGCTCCACTGAAAGACCCTCGCCTCGCGGCGGGGGTCTTTCGCGTTCCCCGGCCCGGGTGCGTTCCGGTTCCGGTGACACGCGGCGGCCTAGCGGGGCGGGTACGGAATGCGCTGTGATGGTGCGTCATCGGCCGCCCGCCCGAGGGGGTGCGGGTGCGAGCCGGGCCCCGACCGGGAGGGCGTCATGGGTGTTCGACTCGTGGTGGTCGACGACCACCGGCTGCTGGCCGAGGCGCTGGCCACGGCACTGCAACTGCGCGGCCACCGGGTGCTCGCGGTCGGTTCCCCGGTCGGCGTCGTCGCCGACCTGGTCGCCGGGCGGCGGCCCGAGGTGTGCCTGCTGGGAGTGTCCGCGCCGGGCGAGCCGGGCGCCTTCGACGGGCTGCGTCGGATCCGCCGGGAGCGCCCCGAGGTGGCCGTGATCGTCCTCGGGCCGGTCGGTGAACTCGGCGGCGTGGCCTGCGCGTTCGCGGCCGGAGCAGCGGGCTACGTGCCGAGCGACGAGCGGATCGAGGTGGTCGAGCGGGCGATCGGACGGGCCCGGGCGGGCGAGGCCGCGGTGGCCGTGGACGTCCTGCGCGGGGCCTTCGACCAGTTGCTGCGCCCGGTGGCCGAACCGGACGACGAGTCGGTCCGGTTGCTGCGGCTGCTGACCCGCCGTGAGGTGCAGGTGCTGGCCCGGATCGCGGACGGCGAGGACACCGCGGCGATTGCCGCCGGGATGCGGATCGCCGCGAGCACCGCCCGTACCCACGTGCAGCGCGTGCTGATGAAGCTGGGCGCGCGCACCCGGCTGGAGGCGGCCGCGGTGGCCGCGCGGACCGGCCTGCTGGAACGGATGGCCGAAGGCTGAGCGGTGGGGCCGACGCCTGAGCGGTGGGGCCGACGGGGGTTGGCCGCGGGCGCCTGTGGAGGACGGCTGAGGAGTGGGTGAGAATGCGCGGGAGCGGGAGCCCCGGTGGTCGGGAGCACCCCGCCGGACGGGGACAATTGACCCCAGTCGTTCGCATTCCTTCGATGGCGCCCCCGACCGGGCGGACCATCGCCCGCTGGAGGTCTCATCATGAGTAAGTACCTGGTCACGGGTGGCGCCGGCTACGTCGGCAGCGTGGTGGCCGCCCACCTGCTGGAGGCGGGTCACCAGGTGACCGTCCTGGACGACCTCTCGACCGGTTTCCGTGAGGGTGTCCCGGCCGGTGCCGAGTTCGTCGAGGGCCGGATCCAGGAGGCCGGCAAGGTGCTGGACGGCTCCTTCGACGGCGTGCTGCACTTCGCCGCCTCCTCGCAGGTCGGCGAGTCGGTCGTGGACCCGGAGAAGTACTGGCGCAACAACGTGGCCGGCTCGCTGGAGCTGATCACCGCGATGCGCGCGGCGGGCGTGCGCAAGCTGGTGTTCTCCTCCACCGCCGCCGTGTACGGCGAGCCGGAGGTCGTGCCGATCGCCGAGACCGCCCGGACCTCGCCGACCAACACCTACGGCGCCAGCAAGCTCGCCATGGACCACATGATCACCAGCGAGGCCGTCGCGCACGGCCTGGCCGCCGTCTCGCTGCGTTACTTCAACGTGGCCGGCGCGTACGGCGCCTACGGCGAGCGCCACGACCCCGAGTCGCACCTGATCCCGCTGGTCTTCCAGGCCGCGCTCGGACAGCGCCCGCACATCGCGGTGTTCGGCGACGACTACCCGACCCCGGACGGCACCTGCATCCGCGACTACATCCACGTCGCCGACCTGGCCGACGCCCACCTGCTGGCGCTGGACGCCGCCAAGCCGGGCGAGCACCTGATCTGCAACCTGGGCAACGGCAGCGGCTTCTCGGTGCGCGAGGTGATCGAGTCGGTCAAGCGCGTCACCGGCCGGGAGATCCCGGTGCAGGTCGCCGCCCGCCGGGCCGGCGACCCGGCCGTGCTGGTGGCCTCCGCCGAGCGCGCCCACGAGGCGCTGGGCTGGACGCCGCGCCGTCCGAACCTGGACGACATCGTCGCCGACGCCTGGAAGTTCACCCTGGAGAAGAACGGCAAGTAGGACCGTCCGCCCGCCAGGGCCAACCGCCCGTCCCGGCCGGTCAGTTGGGCGTCTCTCCGGAGCCGCCCGGCTGGCCGGCCGCGCCGCTCGCGCCACTCCTGACGAAACTTCACCGAACCGGCACGGGAGCGTTTCCCGGCCCGTACGCTGAGTGCGGTACCGGTGGGGGCCGGCGCCCTTTCGGCCGCACCGGCCACCGGTGGGCGGGCGGAGCGGAGGGTCCGGAACGCGGACGCCGGACCGGTCCCCGCTCCCGGGCTCGGGCGCTCTGAGCAGGGGGTAGTGACGATGGGGCGGATCCGGGTCCTGGTGGTCGACGACCACCGGATCTTCGCCGAGGCGCTGGCCGCGGCCCTGGCCGCCGAGCCCGACGTGGAGGTGGGCGCGGCCGGCAGCGCGGCCGCCGCCGAGCGGGCGCTGGAGCGTGCCGCCGCCGAGGGGCGGGCCTACGACGTGGCGCTGATCGACGCCGACCTGGGGGGCGAGGCGGCCGGGCCGGGCGCCCGGGCCAGGCCCGGCGGCGAACCGGCCGAGGAGGCCCGCCGCCGCCCGCCGCCGACCGTACCGCCCCCGGCCGTACCGCTGTCGGCCGTACCGCCGCCGCGCCGGCCGGGCGCCGTGTCCGCCGTCCCGGGGGCCGTGGCCCGCTCCGCGGAGCAGGTACGCGCGGAGCAGCTGCGCGCCGAGCAGGCCCGCGCGGACCAGCTCCGTACCGACCAGTTGCGCGCCGACCAGGCCCGCGCAGAGCAGCTCAGGCCCGCCGCCCCGCAGCCGGACGGCATCACCCTGCTCGGCCGGCTCCGCCGGGCCCATCCGGGGCTGCGCGCGGTGGTGCTGGCCACCGTGGACGACCCGCACCGCGCGGCCCGGGCGCTGCACGCGGGCGCCACCGGCTGGGTGGCGAAGGAGAGTTCGCTGGCCCGGCTGCTCGCGGTGGTCCGGGGAGTGCTGCGGGACGAGACGCACCTGCCGCCCGCGCTGCTCACCGGGGTGATCCGCGAGCTCACCACCGCCCGGCGGGACCGCACCGAGAGCGAGCGGCTGGTCGACACCCTGACGCCGAGGGAGAAGCAGATCCTGCGCTGCATGGTGGCGGGCCTGGGCCGGCAGGCGGTCGCGGAGCGGCTCTACCTGTCGCCGCACACCGTCCGCACCCACATGCAGAACGTGCTGGGGAAGCTGGGGGTGCACTCCACGCTGGCCGCCGTCGCGGTGGCCCGCCGGGCCGGGGTCAGTCCGGCGGAGCCGGTCGTGCCGCCGTCCATCGCCTCGGCCCCGTAGCCGGAGGCCGGGGGCTCAGCCCGGGATGTTGTCGAACGGTGCGACCAGCAGCCGCAGCAGGGCGGCGAGTTCGCCCTGCTGGCCGGAGCTGAGCTGGGCGAGCAGTTCGCGCTCGTGCGTCAGCAGGCCGGCCAGCGCCTGGTCGGCGCGGTCGCGGCCGTCGTCGGTGAGCCGGACGAGCACGCCGCGGCGGTCGTCCGGGTCGGGCAGGCGCTTGACCAGGCCCTTGCCGGTGAGGCGGTCGATCCGGTTGGTCATGGTGCCGGAGGTGACCAGGGTCTGGGTGAGCAGCTGTCCGGGGGAGAGCTGGTAGGGGGAGCCGGCCCGCCGCAGGGCGGTCAGGACGTCGAACTCCCAGGGCTCCAGGCCGTGCTCGGCGAAGGCGGTGCGGCGGGCGCGGTCGAGGTGGCGGGCGAGCCGGCTGACCCGGCTGAGCACCTCCAGCGGCTCCACGTCGAGGTCGGGGCGCTCCCGGCGCCACGCTGCGACCAGCCTGTCGACCTCGTCCTCCATGGCGATCAGTGTATCGGTGGATGTGTCGATGTGAAGTCTCTTGACATCGAGAAATGTGCGGGGGAGGCTGCGGGAGATATCTTGATATCGAGATACCTGCGAGGTGAACCATGACCAGCCCCGTCTGGGACCCGGCGCAGTACCTGCGCTTCGCCGACGAACGTACCCGCCCGCTGCGCGACCTGCTCGCCCGCGTCCCCGCCCTGCCGAACGAGCCCGCCGCAACGATCCTCGACATCGGCTGCGGCCCCGGCAACTCCACCGCCGTCCTGCGCGAACGCTGGCCGCAGGCCCGGATCACCGGAGTCGACAACTCCGCCCCGATGCTGGCCACCGCCCGCACCGAGGGCGAGCCCACCGCCGACTACCTGCTCGCCGACGCCCGCGACTACGACCCGGCCCCGGCCGGGCCCGACCTGATCGCCTCCAACGCGACCCTCCAGTGGGTGGACGGGCACCTGGCGGTGCTGGCGCGCTGGGCGGACGCCCTTCGGCCCGGCGGGGTCCTCGCCTTCCAGGTGCCGGGCAACTTCGACGCCCCCAGCCACACCCTGCTCGCCGAACTGCGCCGCAGCCCCCGCTGGCGCGACACCCTCGGTGCCGACGCCGTCCGCAGCGGCGTCCACCCGCCGGGGCGGTACCTCGACGCCCTCGCCGGGGCCGGCTGCGCCGTCGACGTCTGGGAGACCACCTACAGCACCCTGCTGCCCGGGCCGGACCCGGTACTGGAATGGGTCAAGGGGACCGCGCTGCGCCCGGTGCTCGGCCGGCTCACCGACCAGGCCGACCGGGCCGCCTTCCTCGCCGAGTACGGGCGGCTGCTGCGCGAGGCCTACCCGGCCGGGCCGCACGGGACGGTCTTCCCGTTCCGGCGGATCTTCGCGGTGGGGGTGAAGCGGTAAGGCCGAAGCGGTAAGGCCGAAGCGGACAGGAGTGGGGCAGAGGCGGACGAGAGTGAGGCGGTAAGGGCGGGACGGAGCTGTGGAACGGGGCGGTGGCGGATCAGGCCCTGCGGTCGCCGACCAGCCTCGGGTGCCGCTCCAGGCCCTCCAGCCCGTGCCAGGCCAGGTTCACCAGGTGCGCCGCCACCGTCGCCTTGTCCGGCTTGCGGACCTCCAGCCACCACTGGCCGGTCAGCGCGACCATCCCGACCAGCATCTGCGAGTACATCGGGGCCAGCCGGGCGTCGAAGCCCCGGGACTTGAACTCCAGACCGAGGATGTCCTCGACCTGGGTCGCGATGTCGCTGATCAGCGAGGCGAAGGTGCCGGTCGACTGGGCCACCGGCGAGTCCCGGACCAGGATCCGGAAGCCGTCCGTCGAGGTGTCGATGTAGTCCATCAGCGCGAACGCCGCCTGCTCCAGCAGCTCGCGCGAGTGCCCGCCGGTGAGCGCCCCCGTCACCATGTCCAGCAGCAGCTGCATCTCGCGGTCCACCACCACCGCGTAGAGCCCCTCCTTGCCCCCGAAGTGCTCGTACACCACGGGCTTGGAGACGCCGGCGCGCTCGGCGATCTCCTCCACCGAGGTGCCGTCGTAGCCGCGCTCGGCGAAGACCGTTCGGCCGATCTCCAGCAGCTGCTCCCGGCGTTGCTTGCCGGTCATCCGGACCCGGCCGCCCCGCCGGCGCGGCGCCGGCGCCGTACCGGGCACCGCCTCCGCGGCGCCCTCGGTGCCGCCGTCGGGGGCCGCGCCCGCCGCAGCGGCGGCCCGCGGACGGGCCGGCGCCGTTCCGGGCGCCGCGTCCGTCCGCGTGCTCTGGTGACCGCCTGTGCTGTCTGCGCTGCTCCCGTTCACCCCTACATCATGCTGGAAGCGCCGCCTCATGCTGCGCGGCGGGCGGCGATCCGCTGCGGGTCCGGCCAGCGGACGTCCCGGACCCAGCCGGCCAGCTCGAACCAGCGGATCAGCCGGGCCGAGGAGTCGATCTGCCCGCGCAGCACCCCGTGCCGGGCCGAGGTCGGGTCGGCGTGGTGGAGGTTGTGCCAGGACTCGCCGCAGGAGAGCACCGCGAGCCACCAGACGTTGCCGGAGCGGTCCCGGGAGCGGAACGGGCGCCGGCCGATCGCGTGGCAGATCGAGTTGATCGACCAGGTGACGTGGTGCAGCAGCGCGACCCGGACCAGCGAACCCCAGAAGAAGGCGGACAGCGCGCCCTGCCAGGAGAGGCTCACCAGACCGCCGACCAGGGCGGGCAGCAGCAGTGAGATGGTGGTCCAGAGCCAGAACAGCCGGGAGATCCGCCGCATGGCCGGGTCACCGACCAGGTCCGGCGCGTACTTGAGGTGCGGGGTCTGCTCCTCGTCGAACATCCAGCCCATGTGCGCCCACCACAGGCCCTTGATCAGCGCCGGGACGCTCTCGCCGTAGCGCCACGGCGAGTGCGGGTCGCCGTCCTTGTCGCTGAACCGGTGGTGCTTGCGGTGGTCGGCCACCCAGCGCACCAGCGGGCCCTCGACCGCCAGGCTGCCGGCGATCGCGAGGACCAGCCGCATCGGGCGGGAGGCCTTGAAGGCGCCGTGGGTGAAGTAGCGGTGGTAGCCGACGGTGATGCCGTGACAGGTGAGGAAGTACATCGCGACGGTGACCGCCGTGTCCGTCCAGCCGAGTCCCCACCCCCAGGCCACCGGTACGGCGGCGACCAGGGCGGCGAACGGCACGAGGATGAAGAGGGCGAGTGCGATCCGCTCGGCGAGACCCTGCTTCTCCCCGCCGCGGGTGGCGGACAGCCGGGTCGCGGCGTCGGCGGAGGGATCGGAGGAGGGATCGGGAAGCGCGGCGGCCCCCGCGCGCTCCTCGCCGGCCTGGATGGTCATGGGCATCCCTTCGCGGCGTCCCGGGACCGGGACGGCAAAACCTACGTTGGCGTAACCTACGGAATCGTAGGTTGCGCTCCGCGGCCAGGGGAACACACCGCTGCGCGGCGCCCGGGTGAATTCACCCGACTGGATGGATGAACCCGGGACCGCCGCCGTGCCGGGATCGGACGGGCCAGCACGGTCGGCACAGGTGGTAGATGTGAAGCGCGCTACCCCGTAGTCTTGCCCCAGCGCGCCGTCGGGGCTCCGGCGGCGGGCGCTCCGGTCCCGGATCGTCTAAGGGCAGGACAGCTGGTTTTGGTCCAGCTTATGGGGGTTCGAATCCTCCTCCGGGAGCACTGAGTACGGCCGCGGGCGGGCATGCGCGGGCCGGGCCGCTGGCATTCCGGCCGGCTGCCCCGCACTATCCTCGAACTGCCAGAGCACATGTGCGGACCCGCGTTCTGGCCTGCTCTGCCCTCTCTGTGAACCTAATGAGGAGCCTCCCCGCATGGGTGCCAATTCGCTTGCCGCCGTTGTCGTGCTCGCCGCCGGTGGCGGGACCCGGATGAAGTCGAACAAGCTGCCCAAGGTGCTGCACGAGGTGTGCGGGCGCTCGCTGGTGGGTCACGCGGTGTCGGCGGCCGGGGAGCTGACGCCGGGACAGCTCGTCGTGGTCGTCGGGCACCAGCGCGAGCAGGTCGAGGAGCACCTGGCGGCGCACTACCCCGGCGTGCGCCCGGTCGTGCAGGAGGAGCAGAACGGCACCGGCCACGCGGTGCGCACCGCGCTGGAGGCGCTGGCCGCCGACGGCGTCACGCTGGACGGCACGGTGATCGTCACCGCCGGGGACTCCCCGCTGCTGACCGGGGACACCCTGCGCCGGCTGGCGAAGTCGCACGAGGCGCAGCAGAACGGCGTCACGGTGCTGACCGCCGTCGTCCCCGAGCCCTTCGGCTACGGCCGGATCCTGCGCGACGAGGACGGCACGGTCGCCGCGATCGTCGAGGAGCGGGACGCCACCGACACCCAGCGCGCGATCGCCGAGATCAACTCGGGCGTCTTCGCCTTCGACGCCAAGCTGCTCACCGAGGCGCTGGCCGAGCTCACCACGGACAACTCGCAGGGCGAGGAGTACCTGACCGACACCCTGGAGATCCTGCGCAAGGCCGGGCACCGGGTCGGCGCCGTGGTCGCCGAGGACCACCGGGACATCCTGGGCATCAACGACCGGGTCCAGCTGGCGCAGGCCCGCCGTCTGCTGAACGACCGCCTGCTGGAGCAGGCGATGCGCGCCGGCGTCACCGTGGTGGACCCGGCCACCACCTGGGTCGACGTCCAGGTGACGTACGAGCCGGACGCCGTCGTGCTGCCGAACACCCAGCTGCAGGGCACCACCCACCTGGGCGAGGGCTGCGAGGTGGGCCCGAACTCCACCCTGAAGGACACCCTGGTCGGCGCCGGCGCCCGGGTGAGCAACACCACGGCCGACCGCGCCGAGATCGGCGAGCTGGCCGCCACCGGCCCGTACGCCTACCTGCGGCCGGGGGCCAAGCTGGCGCGCAAGGCGAAGGTCGGCACCTACGTCGAGGTCAAGAACTCCGAGCTGGGCGAGGGCGCCAAGGTCCCGCACCTCTCCTACATCGGCGACGCCACGATCGGCGAGGGCACCAACGTCGGCGCGGCCTCGGTCACCGTGAACTACGACGGGGTCAACAAGCACCGCACGGTCATCGGCGCGCACTGCCGCACCGGCTCGGACAACATGTTCATCGCCCCGGTGACCGTCGGTGACGGCGCCTACACCGGCGCGGGCTCGGTGATCAGCACCGACGTTCCGCCCGGCGCACTCGGCGTGAACCGCGCGCAGCAGCGCAACATCGAGGGCTGGGTCGAGCGCAAGCGCCCCGGGACGGTGTCCGCGCAGGCCGCCAAGGCCGCGGTGGACGGCGCCGGGGACGGCGCCGGGGAGGCCTGACCGGGCGCCGGAGGCCGGCCGGACGGTCCCGGGGCGGACGGTTTCTGCGCGGGCGCGTAACCTTGGGGACATACGTGCGCCACTGGGCCTACCGCCCGTGTCCAGGCGTACCGACAATTCCCTGATCCCCCGTGGGTGCGGGCTGCGCCTGCCCTCCTCGGGAGAGGGATTCAGCGTCCGCAACGCGAGGAGACGGTGCAGTGAGCGGGATCACGACGTCGGGTGAGAAGAAGCTCAAGCTCTTCTCCGGCCGTGCCCACCCGGAACTGGCGAAGGAGGTTGCCGAGGCGCTGGGGAGCGAGCTGGTCCCGACCAAGGCCCTGGACTTCGCCAACGGCGAGATCTACGTCCGCTTCCTGGAGTCGGCCCGCGGTGCGGACTGCTTCGTGATGCAGAGCCACACGGCTCCCATCAACCAGTGGATCATGGAGCAGCTGATCATGATCGATGCTCTGAAGCGGGCCTCCGCCCGGAGCATCACTGCGATCCTGCCGTTCTACGGCTACGCCCGCCAGGACAAGAAGCACCTGGGCCGCGAGCCGATCTCGGCCCGCCTGATCGCCGACCTGCTGCGCCAGGCCGGCGCCGACCGCCTGATGGCCGTGGACCTGCACACCGCGCAGATCCAGGGCTTCTTCGACGGCCCGGTGGACCACCTGTTCGCGCTGCCGCTGCTGGCCGACTACATCGGCGGGAAGGTGGACCGCTCCAAGCTGACCGTCGTCTCGCCGGACGCCGGCCGGGTCAAGGTCGCCGACCAGTGGTGCGACCGGCTGGACGCCCCGCTGGCGATCATCCACAAGCGCCGCGACATGACCCAGGCCAACACCATCCTGTCGGCCGAGGTCGTCGGTGACGTCAAGGGCCGGGTCTGCGTCCTGGTCGACGACATGATCGACACCGCGGGCACGATCTGCGCCGCCGCCGACGCGCTGTTCGACAACGGTGCCGCGGACGTCGTGGTGGCCGCCACCCACGGTGTGCTCTCCGGCCCGGCCGCGGACCGGCTGAAGAACTCGCGGGTGAGCGAATTCGTGTTCACCAACACGCTGCCCACCCCGGCGGAGCTCCAGCTGGACAAGATCACCACGCTGTCCATCGCACCGTCGATCGCCGCCGCGATCCGCGAGGTGTTCGAGGAGGGCTCGGTCACCAGCCTCTTCGAGGGCGTGCACTGACCTTCGAGGGCGTGCACTGACCTTCGGGGGCGTGCACTGACGAAGCCCCGCGCAGGCGGCCCCGGACCATCCACGGTCCGGGGCCGCCGCCGTTTCCCCGGGAGGGGGCCGATTTCGCGGGAGGGGGCCGGTGCGGTTAGACTCGTGAAACTGCTCGGCGAGGGATGCCGTGTGCCTGCTCGACGGGCGCCGACACCGTGATCGACGCGCTGCCGGTAGCGGATTCCGTCCGCCGGCAGAGGCCGTTGCCGCCGAGTGACCCCCGAACGTACTGAGGGTGTGGTCCCGGCGGTTTTTCGCGTTGCCTGCACCCCCGCGCCAGTCTTCACGAGGAGTGCAGTCGTGTCCGAGATCCGCCTTGCCGCTGAGACCCGTACCGAGTTCGGCAAGGGTGCCGCCCGTCGCGCCCGCCGCGCCGGCTTCGTCCCCGGTGTCGTCTACGGCCACGGCCACGCCCCGGTTCACCTGAACCTGCCCGGCCACGACCTGATGATGGCCCTCAAGACCCCGAACGCCCTGCTGGTCGTTCCGATCGAGGGCAAGGACGAGTACGTCCTGCCGAAGGCCGTCCAGCGCGAGGCCATCAAGCGCACCATCGAGCACGTCGACCTGCTGCTGGTCAAGCGTGGCGAGAAGGTCACCGTCGAGATTCCGGTCCACACCGAGGGCGAGCTGGCCCCCGGTGGCAACCTGCTGGAGCACGTCCTGCAGGCCCTGCCGGTCGAGGCCGAGGCCACCCACCTGCCCGAGGCCGTCACCGTCTCCGTCGAGGGCCTGGAGGCCGGTGCCTCCGTCCACGCCAAGGACATCGCCCTGCCGGCTGGCGTCTCGCTGGCCGTCGACGCCGACGCCGTCGTGCTGCAGGTCATCGCCGCCCAGGCCGCCCCGGTCGAGGACGAGGCCGCCGAGGCCGAGGGTGCCGAGGCCTGAGCCTCGTAGCCTTCACGGCTTTTGACCGCTGCCCCGGTCGCTCCCCTGGAGCGGCCGGGGCAGCGGTGCGTCCGGGATGATGACGTCGAGCGCGGAGTCGAGCGCGAAGGAGAGAGGCATGGCCGAGGATTACGAGGGCCCCTGGCTGGTGGTCGGGCTGGGCAACCCCGGGGAGCAGTACGCCAGGAACCGGCACAACATCGGCTTCATGGTGGTGGACCTGCTGGCGCAGCGGATGGGCGCCAAGTTCAAGGCGCACAAGAGCCGGGCGCAGGTGGCCGAGGGGCGGCTGGCGGGCAGGCGGGTGGTGCTGGCCAAGCCGATGTCCTTCATGAACCTCTCCGGTGGGCCGGTGACGGCGCTGCGGGACTTCTACAAGGTGCCGGCCTCGGCGCTGATCGCCGTCCACGACGAGCTGGACATCGACTACGCGGCGCTGCGGCTGAAGCTGGGCGGCGGGGACAACGGCCACAACGGGCTGAAGTCGATCACCAAGTCGCTCGGGCCGGACTACCACCGGGTGCGCTGCGGGATCGGCCGCCCGCCGGGCCGGATGGAGGTCGCGGACTTCGTCCTGAAGGACTTCTCCTCGACCGAGCGCAAGGAGCTGGAGTGGTTCGTGGACCGCTCGGCGGACGCGGTGGAGGCGCTGCTGTCCGAGGGGCTGGAGCGGGCGCAGGGCACGTACAACTCCTGACCGTCCGTCATGTGCACGGTGTGCCGGGTACACAACAGTCGTGCAACGCTTGCCCCGCCAAACCTGAAACCATGTGAGAACCCTGTGCGGGATCGGATAGCGTCGGCCTGGTACGCGAACGGGTCCTGGGGAGTTCTCGATGCGGAGATTGCGTCCGGTCCGCCGACTTCGGCGGCTCCGGGTGATTCGGCTGAAGCAGCTCGGACGACGGGTGGGCACCGCCGGTGCGCTGGGAGCGGCGGGGATGCTGCTGTCCAGCGGTGCGGTGGCGCACGCCGATCCGGTGGCCGAGCCGGATCCGGGGGTCACGCCGGAGCCCGCGGCGGCGCAGTTCGGTCCGGTGCTGGGCGACTCGGTCGGCCCGGACGCCGGACTGCTGGCGGTCGGGGGCGGCCTGGTGGTCGCGGCCGGCGGAGCGGCGCTGTGGTTGAAGCGCCGGCGCGCGGGGGAGCCCGCGGAGTAGGAACGTGATGCGAGGGGCCGGTGTCCACGGAAGTGGGCACCGGCCCCTCGTCGTCCTGTCATCCGTTTCCGGCGGCCGGTGCGTCCTGAGGGTATGAAGCGCGAATCGATGCGCCCGGGGGGTTCCGGATCCGACCCGTTCGACGAGTTCGTCGCGGCGCGGTACCAGGCCCTCCTGCGGGGGGCGTACCTGATCACCGGGGATGTTCACGACGCCCGGGACCTGTTGCACGACGCCCTGGCACGGGTGTACCCGAAGCGGTCGGCGATCCGGGAGCCCGGCGCGGCCGAGGGCTACGTCCGCCGGACGATGGTGCGCACCCACGTCTCGCGGTGGCGCCGGACCAGACGCGAGGTGCTGACATCCGTCCTGCCGGACGGGCCGGCGGTCCAGGAGGCCGAGCGGGACGGGCAGTTGGCGGCGGCGCTGGCCGGTCTGCCGCGGCGGCAGCGGGCGGCGGTGGTGCTGCGCTACTACCTGGACCTGCCCGTGGCCCAGGTGGCGGTGGAGCTGGGGTGCTCGGTGACCACGGCGAAGACCCACCTGGCGCGGGGGCTCAAGGCGCTTCGACAGGAAGTGGAACCGGCGAGGGAGTTGGTGGGGCGTGAGGGCTGAGGACGAGTTCGAGGAGGAGCTGTCCGTCCGGCTCGGGGCCCGGGCGGCGGGGATCGGCGGCAGCCCGCCGCTGGCCGAGCTGCGCGAGGCGGGACGCCGACGGGCCCGGCGACGGGGGGTCGTGCGGGCCGTCACGGCGGTGGCGGTGCTGGCGGTCGGCGCGGGGGCGCTGACGCAGCTGGGCGGCGGGGGGAACGCGGCCTCGGGCGCCGGGCCGGCGGCAACCCCGGTCGTGACGCCGACCGGGACCGCGGTCGTGACGCCGACCGGGACCCCGGGCAGAACATCGCGGGGAGCCGAGACCGACGAGCGGGTGAAGACCGTCCTGAGCTGCGGCCGGAGCGGCCCGTCCTCGGCACCGGCGTCGGACCAGCAGGCGGGGGCGGACCTGGTGGCGGCGGGCCGGGCGGTCGAGCGGATGGCGCGGCAGGAGTACGGGGACCACTACTTCGCGACCTGCCTGGACACGGCCGAGGGCACGCTGGTCGTGATGCGCAACCCGGCCCCGACGGGCCTGGACGCCGCCGCGTCGCAGGCCGTGGCCCCGTGGCCCACGGTGAAGCTGCGGTTCGTCGCCGCGCCCTCGTACCCCTCGCAGCTGACCCTCGCCAAGGAGATCCGGGCCGAGGCCGGGGACTGGTCGGCGACGAAGGGCGTGTACATCGCGTGGGTGGAGATCGCCCTGGACGGCAAGGGAGTGATCGTCCACACCCCGCAGGCGGAGACCGCGCGGGCGGAGATCGTCCGGCAGTACGGAAACCTGGTCTCGGTCGGCCTCTGAAACGGCGTGGGGGCCGGTGCTCGTGGAGAGCACCGGCCCCGACGCGTGCCCGGGCGGCGGTCAGCCGGTGTTGCGCAGGCCGGCGGCGATGCCGTTGACGGTGAGCAGCAGCGCGCGGGCGCGCAGCGGGTCCTCGTGGCGGCCGGCGGCGACCTCCTCGCGCTGGCGGCGCAGCAGCGCGACCTGGAGGTAGGAGATCGGGTCGAGGTAGGCGTCGCGGACGGTGAAGGTCTGCTTCAGCACCGGGTTGTGCTCCAGCAGTTCACTCTCGCCGGTGAGCCGCAGCACCTCGCGCAGGGTGAGCTCGTGCTCGGCGACGATCTGGTCGAAGATGTGCCGCAGCTCGGCGGGCACCAGCTGCTCGACGTAGTGGCGGGCGATCCGCAGGTCGGTCTTGGCCAGCGTCATGGCGACGTTGGACAAGAAGTTGCGGAAGAAGTGCCACTGGCCGTACATCTCGTCCAGCACGTCACCGAGACCGGCCGCACGGGCGGCGGCGAGGCCGGAGCCGACGCCGTACCAGCCGGGGACGATCTGGCGGGACTGGGTCCAGCCGAACACCCAGGGGATGGCCCGCAGGCCGTCCAGTCCGGCGCCGGAGTCGGGGCGGCGGGACGGGCGGGATCCCAGGTGGAGCGAGGCGAGCTGGTCGACCGGGGTGGAGGCGAAGAAGTACTTCGGCAGGTCCTCCTGGTCGACCAGGGCGCGGTAACAGGTGTGGGCGGCCTCGGAGACCCGGTCCATCGCGGCGTCCCAGCGGGCCAGTTCCTCGGGGGCCTGGCGCGGGGAGGTGTGCAGCGCGGAGGCGGCGAGGGTGGCGGAGACGGTCAGCTCCAGGTTCTCCCGGGCGAGGGAGGGGAGCAGGTACTTGTCGGAGATGACCTCGCCCTGCTCGGTGACCTTGATCTCGCCCTCCAGGGTGCCCCAGGGCTGGGCCAGGATGGCCTCGTGCGAGGGGCCGCCGCCGCGGCCGACGGTGCCGCCTCGGCCGTGGAACAGGCGCAGCCGGATGCCGTAGCGGTGGGCGACGTCGCGCAGCCGGCGCTGGGCGCGGTGGATCTCCCACTGGGAGGTGGTGATGCCGCCGAACTTGGAGGAGTCGGAGTAGCCGAGCATGACCTCCTGGAGGTCGCCGCGCAGCGAGACGAGCAGCCGGTAGGAGGGGTCGGAGAGCATCTCGTCCAGGATGCGGTCGGCCTGCTGGAGTTCGTCGGTGGTCTCCAGCAGCGGCACGATGCCGATCTTGGCGATCCCGGAGTGCAGGTCGATCAGGCCGGCCTCGCGGGCCAGCACGGTGGCGGCGAAGACGTCGTCGGCGCCCTGGCACATCGAGATGATGTAGCTCTCGACGATCTCGTCGCCGAAGCGCTCGAAGCCCTCGCGGATGGTGTTGAAGACGCCGAGGGTCTTGGTGCCGGCCGCGTCCAGCGGGGCCGGGGTGGGGGCGAGCGGGCGGCGCGAGCGCAGCTCCTTGGCGAGCAGCTTCTGCCGGTACTCGCGGGGCATGTCGGCGTAGCGCCAGGCCTCCTCGCCGAGCCGGTCGAAGAGCTGGCCGAGGGCGTGGTGGTGGGCCTCGGCGTGCTCGCGCACGTCCATGGTGGCGAGCTGGAGGCCGAAGGCCTCGATGGTGCGGATGGCGCGGGCGAGGCGGCCGTCGGCGATCAGTTCGCCGCGGTGGGCGCGCAGTGAGTCCTGGATCAGCCGCAGGTCGGCGATCAGCTCGCGGGTGCCGACGTAGTCGCGGCCCTCGACGTGCGGGGTGCCGCCGGCCAGGCGCTCGCGGGTGTTCTCCAGCTTGAGCCGGATGCAGGTGGCCTTGAGGCGGTAGGGCTCCTCGGCGTTCATCCGCTTGTAGCGGGGGCTGAGTTCGGGGAGCCGGTGCAGGTCGGTGTTGAGCGAGGCGAGCAGTTCGACCGAGGCGCCGGCCAGCCGCTCGGAGGTGGAGAGGGTGTTGCGCAGGTCGTCGATCGCGTCCAGGGCGTCCTTGATGCCGTACTCGTGCTGGAGGTTGAGGACGTCCCAGGTGACCTGCGGGGTGACGTTGGGGTTGCCGTCGCGGTCGCCGCCGATCCAGGTGCCGAAGGTGAGCGGGCGCACGCCGTCGGGCAGGCGCAGGCCGACCCGGGCGAGCTCCTCGTGCAGCTCCTCCAGGACCTCGGGGACGGCCTCGCGGTAGAGCTCGTCCAGGTAGTAGACGGCGTTGCGGGCCTCGTCGGTGGGCTCGGGGCGGGCGATGCGCAGCTCGTCGGTCTGCCACAGCAGGTCGATGACCTCGGCGAGGCGGCGGTCGGCCGAGCGCTTGGCGCTGCTGGTGCGGGCCGGGTCGGCGGCGGCCAGGCCGGAGGCGAGCTCCTCGTGGTGGATGCGGTCGAGGAGTTCGCCGATCCGGCGCAGCTTGTTGAGCACGCTGCGGCGGGCGGCCTCGGTGGGGTGGGCGGTGAAGACCGGGCGGACCGCGAGGTGGGCCAGGGTGTCCTCGAGGTGCTTGGGGTCCGCGTCGGCGAGCTGGTCGGCGGTCTGCGCGAGCAGCGAGCCCTCACGGGCGCGGCGGGTGGCGAACTCCCGGCCGCGGTGCACCTGCTCGGTGACGTTGGCGAGGTGGAAGTAGGTGGAGAAGGCGCGGACCAGCTTGGCGGCGGTGTCCAGGTCGATGTCGGAGAGGAGTTCGGCGGTGGCCTCGCCGTCGGTGCGGCTGAGCAGGCGGACCTGTTCGACCAGGCCCAGCAGCTGGGGGCCCTCCTGGCGGACCAGCGTCTCGCCGAGCAGGTCGCCGAGGCGGCGGATGTCCGCACGCAGGGCGGCATTGTCGGCGATGGCGGTGGGGCTGTCCGCCGGGTTGGGGACCGGAGCGGTCACGGCTGGCTCCCTGTGGTGGTGGGGTTCGGCAACGGCTCATCGTCACAGGTCCACGCGCAGTGTGGCGGGTGTGACGCGTGCGGACCGCGCTGTCCGACGCGACCAGCATAGGTGTCGGGGCGTTTGCTGTCCGAGAGGTGGCCGGATGGCGGACAGGGCTGCCGAGGACCGCCTGTGGTCTGGACCACTTGACGGGCGTGATCGGCGTACCCCGCAATCCCGGTGGGGAAGGGAAGGGGTTGCCGCTTAACCTGTCAGGCATGAGCAAGTCGCCTGGGGAGCGCGTGCCGGTCCGGTCGTTCTGGTGGTGGAAGCGGCGGCGCAGCGCCCTCCTCGACATCGGGCTTGCGCTGCTCGCCGCGGTCGAGTGCTCGGCCGGTACGATCGCCTTCCTGTCCGCCCGGATCCACGTGAGCCTCGCGGGCGCGGTCGGGATCGCGGTGCTCGGCACGCTGGCCGGCGGTTCGCTGGTGGTGCGCCGGCGCTGGCCGGCCGTACCGGTGCTGGCGACGCTGCTGGTGACGCCCGGGATGCTGGGCGTGCTGCTGCTGGTGGTGTCGCTGTACACGCTGGCGGAGACCTGGGAGTGGCCCTCCCGGCGCCGCCGCGTGGTGGCGCTGTCCGGACTGGCCTTCGCCGAGGCGGCGGCCGTGATCGCCGTGACGCTGATCGTGCCGGGCGACTCGTCGGTGGAGCAGCCGCCGCTGTGGATCCAGATCCTGTTCTCGCTGCTGGTGGCGGTCGGCCTGACCGTCGCCCCGGTGGTGACCGGCCTGTACGTGGGGGCGCGGCGGCGGCTGATCGAGTCGCTCAAGGACCGTGCGCACGGCCTGGAGACCGAACTGGACCTGCTGGCCGAGCAGGCCCAGGAGCGGGCCCGCCGGGCCCGGCTGGAGGAGCGCACCCGGATCGCCCGGGAGATGCACGACGTGGTGGCGCACCGGGTCTCGCTGATGGTGGTGCACGCCGGGGCGCTGGAGCGAATAGCCGTCAAGGACCCGGAGAAGGCCGCGCAGAGCGCCAAGTTGATGGGCGAGGTGGGCCGGCAGGCGCTCAACGAGCTGCGCGAGATCCTCGGCGTGCTGCGGATGGACGACGAGCGGCAGCCGGAGCCGGACTCGCTGGCCGGGCTGCCCCGGCTGGTCGACCAGTCCCGGGCGGCCGGGATGGCGGTGACGCTGACGGTCAGCGGCAGCCGGCAGGACTTCACCGGCGACGCCGAGCAGACCGCCTACCGGGTCGTCCAGGAGGGGCTGACCAACGCCCACAAGCACGCGGGCGGCGCCCAGGTGTCGGTGCTGCTGGCGTACGCGCCGAACGGGGTGCGGGTGAGCGTGGTGAACGCCTGCCCGGGCGGGGAGCGGGGCGCGGCGCAGCTGCCGAGCGGCGGCAACGGGCTGGTCGGGATGCGGGAGCGGGTGATCGCGCTGGGCGGCACCTTCTCGTCCGGGCCGGAGGCGGACGGCGGGTTCCGGGTGGAGGCGGTGCTGCCGTCCCGGCTGGCCGTCCGGAGCGACCGGCTCGGGTAGCGCTTCAGGCCGGTCCGGCAGGATCCGCCGCCCCGCAGACGCGAGTTTGCAGACAGGTCCTAGTCGTACGCCTCGGCGGTGCGCAGCCGTTCCGGGGCGGTGCCCAGGACGAGGGTGCTGAGCGCCTGGTCGATGCCGTGGCCGAGGAACCACTCGCCGGTGTGGTCCAGGCTGTAGACCCGGCCCTCCTGGTCGACCGCCAGCAGTGCCTGCCCGTACGCCTCCTCGCCGAGCGGGGCGAGCTGGGTGCCCAGTGCCCGGCCGAGGTCGAACAGGGTGCGCGGCTGGTGCAGGCCGCACATCGGGTCGATCAGGAAGGGGGTGCGGGCCAGCTGGCGGCCCGGGCCGGACAGGTCGAAGGCGAGGCCGCCGAACTCGGCCCAGGCCTCCACGGCCGCCGGGAACACCGCGTGCGGGACGCCGCCGGGACCGCCGTACCCGACCAGGGTGTCGGCCCACTCCTCGGCCTGCCGGATCTGCCAGCGGCCGGGGTGCCAGCCGGAGGCCTTCAGCTCGGCGGCGACGTCGGCCGGAAAGCGCGGGCGGGCCCGTCCGGCGGCGGCCGGGGACGGGCTGCCCGGGGCGAGGGTGTCCGGGGCCAGTGCGGCCGGTGCGGGCGGGGGCGGGCTGGGCGGATTCAGGGCGTGCTCCGGAGGCTCGGGGACGGGGGCGTACGAAGGGCTGCGGGCGCGGGGTCCGGTGGGCGGACGGCTCAGCGCGCCGGCGGCCCGACGGCGACGCTCTGCACGGTGAAGTGCTCCAGCATCGGGGCGCAGGAGCGGCACGGCGGGGCGTGGGTGCCGTGTGCCGGGTCGCCCTCCTCGCGTATCCGCAGGGTCGTCATCCGGGCGCCCTTGAGCGCCTTGCGGGCCTCGTGCAGGCTCATCGGCTTGCGGGCGGCGCGCTTGGAGCGCTTCCCGTCGACCGTGGTCAGGTACTGGGAGAGCAGGACGGCCTCCGGGCAGCGGCCGGTGAACCGCTCGCGGGCCTCGACCGGCAGGGTGTCCAGGAACTCGCCGACCAGCGGGTGCAGGACCGGGCGCCGGTCCTCCTTGGCGCCCGCCAGGGTGTGCACCTCGCCGCCCTTGAGCGACAGCGCGGCGGCGACGGCGGGCAGCAGGCTGTCGCGGTGGTGGCGCAGCACGGGCGGGCCCGCCGGCTCACCGGTGGTCATGCGGCTTCCTCCTCCTCGTTCCTGGCGGTCCGGTTCCTGTCGGTCCCGTGGGGTCCGGGGCAAGCCTGTCATTCGACCCCGACAACCGCACAACCGGGGTGCGGGCCGGGCGAACACCCGTACGGTTCCTGGCGGATCGCGTCCCCGCCCATCCGCATCCTGGCCGGGCCGGGGCCGGATCCGCACGGTCTCGTCATGACTTGTCCACCGATCTACCGAAACCGCCCCCCGGCCCGGACCCCGGCCGGTACGGTTCCGGCAGCGGCCGGAGGAGGCGCGGCCGGCGTGCGGACAACCGTCGGCGGGCCCGACTCCGGTGCCCGCGCCGGACGTTGAGGCCGTCGGCCGGGCGCCGGTCCGCCCCGGGCGCGGGAGCCGTGGAGGGTCCCGCCGGAGTCTCCCGGCCGCCGAGCGGGCCGCCCGGGAACCGCTCGACCTGCCGCTGCACCCGCACCTCACGGAGGCGCGGCAACTGCGGGTCGTGGAGGTGTTGGAACGGGCTCCGGGTGCGGGGGATCGGCCGGGCGGGTGAACCAATAGGCTGGTGCCCAGCAAGCGCACCGAAGAATTTGCAGCAGCCAGTGGGGGCTCCCAGATGACGACAGGTCGGCCCGGCGTCGCCGCCGCACCGAACGCGGCGTACGCAGGTCAGGTGGTGCAGTTCCCGGACCCGGTTCGCGCGGAGCGGCACCCGGCCGGGGTCCGGGTGGACGAGTCCGGCTACCCGGACTTCGGCCCGTACGCCGCCGCGGCGGCCGAGGTCGCCGACCCGCCGGAGGGCTTCGGCGTGGACGAACTGCGGCTGACCGACTACGTCTCGGCCAACGTCGCGCTGTTCACCCAGGGCCACCCGCTCTGGGCCGACCTGGAGACCGCCGTGGCCACCCCGCCCGGCTGGACCTGGCACCACGCGGTCGGCCGGGCCGCCCCCGGCTGGCGCCGGATGGAGCTCGTCCCGGTCGAGGTCAAGGCCCTGCTGCGGCACCACGGCGGCCTGGCCACCTCGCCCGCCGACCACACCCGCCGCGGCACCCGCCCGCTGCAGGAGCGCCGGCCCGTCCACTTCTCGCTGGCCAGGGACGGCGGGGACCCGATCGGCGTCCCCGAGGACCTGGTGCAGCGCGCCGAGGAGCGCCTCGGCTACCGGCTGCCCGGCGCCTACCGCACCTTCCTCAAGCTGGGCGGCGGCCGCGGCCCGGTCGGCGTGGCGTTGGACACCGAGCTCGGCATGCTGCTCGACCAGCCGTTCCTGACCCTCACCGAGGAGTACGGCACCGAGGACGTCGTGTACGCCAACAAGTGCCTGCGCGACCACCTCACCAAGGACTACCTGGGCATCGCCTACGCGCAGGGCGGCATCGTCGCGCTCAAGGTGCGCGGCGACCGGATCGGCTCGGTCTGGTTCCACCTGTACGACGACGCCCGCGACTCCGGCGCCCCGGAGGCCCCGGAGGAGCGCTGCGCCCGGCTGCTGCTGCCCTGCGGCGACGACTTCGACGCCTTCCTGCTGCGGCTGGCCGGCAGCCCGCCGGAGCTGGAGACGGTCGCGGAGCTGATGGTGGACGGCGGGTTCGCCCGGGCCGTCCCGGTGGACTGACGTGACCGCGGGAACGGCGTTGAGGGAACGAGTGGGGACGACGGGGACAGGGGTGAACCGGGCGTGGTGACGTACGCGCAGGCGCAGGAGCTCGCCGAGGAGTGGATCAACGGCGGCGTGCCGCACGGGCAGCAGCGCGAGGTGCGGGTCCGGGAGTTCGACCTGGGCTTCGTCTGCTGGGCGGTCTCGCCCGCGGAGGCGGCGGTCGCTGCCGGTGCCGACGGCGGAGCCGGTCCGGGCTCTGGCTCTGGCTCTGGCTCGGGTGAGGCGCGGCTGGTGATCGCCCGTGACTCGGGCGCCAGCACACTGTGGCCCGCGCTGCCCGTGAACGAGGTGGTCCGGCAGTACGAGGAGGTGTACGGCCGGCCGGTCGCGGCCAACCCGGCCGGGGCGGCGAAGCCCGCACCGGGGCCGGTGGAGGCCACCTCCTTCCTGCTCAGCCCGCCGCAGTGGCTGCAGGAGGCGGGGGCGGCGGCGATCGCGGCGGAGGCGGAGAAGCTGGGGGGCGCTGCCGCCGCTCCGGCCGCTGCGCCTGCTCCGGTTCCCGCTCCGGCTGCTCCGGTGTCCGCCGACCAGCCCCAGCCCCAGCCCCAGCCCCAGCCGCCTGCGCCGGTGCCTGCGGTGCCGCCCGCGGCCGCCGTGCCGTCCGCGCCCGCCGTGCTGACCGAGCCGCCGGTCTCCGACCGGCCCGCCGGGGACGCGCCCACCATGCTGGCCCCGCCGCCCGGTGAGGAGCCGCCCGTCGCCCCGCAGTCGCCGGCCGCGGCGCCGGTGCCGCCGGTCGCACCCGGCCCGCCGGCCGCCCCGGTCGGTGCCGAGGCGGCGACCGTCCTGATGCCCGAGGGCCTGCGCACCTCCGGTTCGGACCTGCCCGACGCGCCCGCCCCCGCCGGGGCCGAGGCCGCCACCATGCTGATGCCCCCGGGCAGCGGCAGCCACGGCATGCCCCCGGTCCCGCCGGTCGGCGCCCAGCCCCCGGCCGCCCAGCCCCCGGCCGCGCCCCCCGTCGCCCCGCCGGTCCCGGCACCCGCCGCGGCCGTCGAGCCGGCACCGACGCTGCTCGCGCCGCCGGACGCGATGCCCGGCCTGATGGGCCTGCCCGGTGCCCCGGTGACTCCGGGTGCCCCGGTCGAGCAGGCACCGACCATGCTCGCCACGCCGGGCACCCCGGCCGCCCCGCCCGTCGGCGGAGCCCCGGTGGAGCAGGCGCCCACCATGCTGGCCTCGCCCGGCGGGCTGGCCGGCCTGCCCGGCGCCCCCGGCCCGGCCGCCCCGCCCGCCGTCGCGGCCCAGGGCGGCCTCGGCCGCACCCCGGGCTCGGCTCCGCCGCCGCCCCCGCCGGGTGCGTTGCGCGGTGGTGCGGCCGGCGCGTCCGGACCGTCCGGCGCGGGAGGGCCGGGCCGCACCGCCGGGTCCGCCCCGCCGCCGCCCCCGCCCGCCGAGCTGCGGCACACCCCCGGCTCCGGCGCGCCCGCCGGCGGTCCCGGCGGCCGTTCGGCCGGTTCGACCCCGCCGCCCCCGCCCCCGGCGGGCCTGCGCGCCGGTGCCGCTCCCGCCCCTGCCCCCCAGGGCGCGCCCGCTCCAGCCGCCGCCGGGGTGGCGTACGAGGCGACCCAGCTGGCCAGTGCGATCGACCCGGCGCTGCTCGGCGGCCCGGCGGACCCGGGCACCCCGCCGTCCGGCGGCCCCGCCGTCCCGCCACCGCCCGGCGGCCCGGCCGCCCCCGCCGCGCCCGCGGCCGGGTACGGCTACCCGAACGCGGGCGCCGCGCCCGGCGTCGTCCCGCCGACTCCGGTCACCGGCCCGCCGCCGGGCGCGCCGGTGCCGCCCGGGGTGCCCGCGGTCGGCCCGGGCTACTTCGCCGCGCTCAGCTACCGGGGCCCGGACGGCTCGGAGCAGAAGCTGCTGCACCGCAGCGAGCCCGGCACCCCGCACCCGGAGTGGAAGATCCTCCAGGACCTGCGCCGGCTGAACGTGCCCCCGGAGCAGGTGCTGGAGCTGTACACCGAGCTGGAGTCCTGCGATCTGCCCGGCGGCTACTGCAACCGCATGATCGCGGCCTCCTGGCCGAACGTGCGGCTCACCCACACCGCCCCGTACGGCCGCGACCACGCCTCCCGGCAGGCCGGTATGGCGGAGCTGCTGGACCACCTGGACGAGCTGCACCAGCTGGCCTCCGGCGCCCAGCGGGTCCGCCCGTTCCGGGCCCCGCTGCCCGCGCCCGGCTCGGTCCAGCCGCTGCCCCCGCTGCCGCCCCAGCAGCTCGCCCAGGAGCTCGGGACGGCCTTCGGGCAGAACCTGTTCCGCTACGAGCAGCGCGCCGTCTCCCGCCAGGGCGTGCCCGAGCCGGTGTCGCAGACCCTGATGTGGGCCGGGCTGCCGCGCGACTTCGGGCCGTTCTTCTGGGCCCAGGCGCAGGAGGGCCGGCCGATCCCGACGCTGGCCGAACTGGCAGCCGAGCGCGGCCTGCCCGCGGCCGCGGACTTCGGCGGTTACCTGGTGCTCGGCAACGACTACGGCCGCCAGCTGTGCGTCCAGTACGGCACCGCGAACGTGGTCGCCGTGGACGTCGACGGAACCGGCCAGCCGCCGCGCTTCGTCAACAGCGGTGTACCGGAGTTCGTCCGCGCGCTGGCCCTGCTGGGCCGGATGTGGCGGCTGCGGTACGGGCTGACGCCGGAGCAGGCCGGTCGCTGGACGACCGACTTCCAGGCGGAGCTCGCCGCGATCGACCCGGCGGCCCTGCAGTCCACGGACACCTGGTGGGCCGTGCTGCTGGAGCAGTTCTGGGACGGTCTGCTGTAGCGGACCGTCGCGATCCTCGCAGGTGGGGAGGGGTCGTTCCGGTGTCCGGAACGACCTCTCCGGCACGTCCCGGCAGCTGTGCCTCGTTGGGGTTTCGTCCGGATCTGCGCAAAATAGGTCAAGAGGATGGGTCTGTTCGCCCGGTCCTCGACCTATTCCGGTCCGCACGACGGTCGAATCCGGCCCCGGTCTCCCAACCGGTTCCGGATCCGGCCGTTCCGTCCGATCATGGGCTCCGCAGCCCGCGAAACGAGGGGAAGAGCCCATGAGCGACGCCGTCCCCCAGTACGGCTTCACCCAGGCCCGGCGCGGCTACGCGCCCGAGCAGGTCGACCGGGCGCTCGTCGCCCTGACCGCACAACGCGACGAGGCCTGGGAGCGGTTGAGCGTCCTGGGAGCCGGGATCCGGCAGATGGAGACCCGGCTGGAGGCGATCCGCCGCGCCGCCGACGAGGCCCCGGAGCCGGACTACCAGGTGCTCAGCGAGCAGGCCGCCGGCCTGGCCGAGATGGCCGTGAACGAGGCCCGCGCCGTCCGGGAGAAGGCCGAGCGCTTGGCCGAGGACCTGCGGGACGAGGTGTACGAGCAGGGGCAGGCGCTCGCCGAGGCGGCCAAGGAGTACGCCGCCACCACCCGCGCCGAGGCCGACGCGGCCGCCCGCCGCACCGAGGAGCGCACCCGCGCCGAGGCCGAGGCCATCCGCGCCGAGGCCGACCGGGAGAGCCGCGCCGCCCGCGACGGCGCCACCGCCTACGCCGCCAAGGTCCGGGTGGCCGCCGCCGAGGCCGGCGAGCAGGCCGAGGCCGAGCTGGCCGCCAAGCGGCGCCGGGCCGACGAGGCCTTCGCCGCGGCACTGGCCAAGGCCGACGCCGAGGAGGCCGAGTTCTCCGCGACCGCCGAGCGCCGGGTCAAGGAGGCGGAGCAGCACCGGGAGACCGTGCTGAACCAGATCAAGCAACTGGAGACGGACGCCCAGGCCAAGGCCGACCAGCTGATCGAGAACGCCCGCCGGGAGGCCGAGCGGATCAACGCGGAGAGCGAGCGCGAGCAGCGCGAGTTCGAGGCCCGGCTGGAGACCGTGCAGCAGCACCTGGACCACATCAAGGCCACCCTGGCCTCGCTCACCGGCGCGGCCGTCGGGCAGATCGAGCCCGGGGCGCTCGCCGCCGCCGGGGCCGCGGCGGCTCCGGTTCCGGTGGACGCGGTGGCCGACGCGGAGCCGGTGGACTCCGAGGCGGACACCGGGGAGATCCCGGCGCCGGACCTGCCGAAGGCGGTGCCGGCCGACAGTGGGGCGGACGCCCGGGCCGAGGAGCGGACGACCGCGGTGCGGCGGCCGGTGCTCGGTGGCTCCTCGGCCGTCTCGGCTCTCCCCAGGGCCGCCGCCCCAGGGGGCGCCCAGGACACCGAGGTGGTGACCGGCCCGGTCGCCCCGGTCGCGGTGCCCCCGAAGCCGGCCGTGCCGCCCCTGCCGGCGGCCGAAGGGGACGGCGCGGCGGGCGCAGCGGAAGCGGACGGTGCGGACGGCGTCGAGGAGACCCGGATCATCCCGAAGATCATCATTGTGGACGACGGCGCCGGCTACGCGGCCCCCAACACGGTGACCTACCGCCGCCGCTAGCCGTCGGTCGTCAGCTGCCGCCCTCACCCGCGATCAGCTCGGTGAGCTTGGCGTCCTGGGCCCTGACCGCCTCCTTCTGGGCGGTCAGGGCCTCCGCGTTGCGGTCGATCAGCTGGCGCTGGTAGCCGGCCAGCACGGCGAACCAGAGGCCCGCCAGCTCGGTTCCGGCGGTGCAGTCGGCGTCCGCGCGGGCGGCGGCCAGCTCGGCCGGGGTGACCCCCGGCGCGGTCTGGTACCGCTGCGGCAGTTCCTCCGGAGTGGTGGCCCCGAACCCGGCAGTGGTCATGCAGGCGCTCCACTGCCGGGTGGCCGCCACCACCCGGGCGTCCTTGGCGGTGGCCTTCGTCGACTCGTCGAACAGCCGGCCCACCAGCCGGCTGCCCGCGGCGGGCGGTGAGCCGATCCGTTCGGCGGCCTGCCGGTCGCAGTCGACCCGGGCGCCGTCGTACGCCTCGCCGGAGCCGGCCGGGGCGGGGTTCGGCCGGGGCGGGGTGCGCTTCGGCGGGTGGAAGCCCAGGGTGGCCGCGGCCTCGGCCCCGAGGTATCCCCAGGCGCCGGCCGGCAGCGCGGTCGCGTTGTCCGGCGGCTGCGCTGCCTGCAGGCCGTCCCCGGTGAACGCGGAGAAGCCGGCCCGGTGCATGCACGAGACGATCAGCGCGTTCCGCGCCTGGATCTCCTTGACCGCGGACCGGTCGTCGGCCTGGTAAGCGGAGAGCGGAAGTCCGGTCATTCCGCCCCGACCGGATTCCGGAGCGGCCGTCGAACCGATCTCCGGCGGGGTCGGCGCGGAATCGGAGGATCCTTTCCCGGAGTTGTCCGCACAGCCCGCGGATAAAACCGGAAGAACGGCCGCCAGGGCGGCTGCGGTGAATCGTCCCAATCTGTCGGGTCGTGCCAAGCTTTTGCTCCGATCCTCCAGCGCGGCAGGCGTGTTGGGACCCTAGCTCATTTCGTCCGGGTACGTTCACCGAGTTCCGTCGAAAGCCCGGCTTGGCCGGAAAACGGCTGTCCGGCGCTGCCCCGCCGTGCAAATCTCGGGTGCCCAACCGCTATCGATGGAGGGGTTACATGATTCGCCGCACTAATCCCCGCACGGCCGGTCGGGGAAGAAATGGCGCAGCCCGGCGGGTGGGCGTGCTGGCGGTTCTGACGGCCGCCGCCGCGACGCTGCTGCCGACCACCGCGGCGCGAGCCGTGGAGCGGATCGACTGCGGGGGCCGGGACGATTTCGCGAAGGTGTGGAACTACGGCTACAGCGGGCAGCTCTGTTTCGCGAACGACGGCTGGATGGCGGTGCGGATCTACAACGTCGACCGGATCGACGCGGGCAACAACAAGGTCATCACCTATCTGGGCGGCGGCCTCGGCTCCTGGACCGTCTTCACCTGGGAGCGCTACGACTTCAACGCCAACCAGGGCCACCAGGTGATGATGTACGACATCAACCTGTCCCGCTGGTAGTCCCGGCACGGCGCTGCCCGCCGCCCGGACGGGTGCGGACGTCCGGAGCGGTGGACGGGGGCAGCAGAGCGAGGGCGGGAGGGCGAAGGCGAAGAGGCCGAGACCCGTGGCGCCCTCCAGGAAAGGGCGCCACGGTTCCCGGCGCTTGGGCGGGCGCCCCCACCCAGGGTCGCCCGGCCTCGCACCTCCGACCCCCATCGGGGGTGCGACAGTGCCGCCACAGCCATCCCCCACGGTTGGGTGCGGCGGGCACGTTCACCATGGTGCGCGATCTCCATGGACGGCCAGTGACAGGAGTATGTCCAGTGCGTGGCGGATGGTGGGGTCCGGCCCGGACCGGTGTCCGGCCGGTGCGTCCGCCGGCCGACCGGTGTTCCGTCCAGTGGTTCGCCTGCGGTCGTGTCCCTGACAGTACGGTGGGTGCGCCCGCCGGTCCGTCCCCGCGCGCTCCGGCGCCCGGTCGGCGCGGCCCCGCCGGACTCGTACGCCGCGTGCCCGTCCGTGCCGCGGCGTAGGCTGGAGACCCCCGGCCGCTCGGCGTGCCGGGCCGTTCGCGTTGCCCCGGCGGGCTTCTCGCCGCCCGGAGGCAGCACCAGCCACGGGACGAAGAAGAGACCCCAGATGAGCCTGACCGGACTGCTCGATGTCGTCGCGCGGGACGCGGCGCTCGCCGAGGCGATCGAGGCGGCCACCGCCACCGGAGCCGCGGCCGGCGGCCGCCGCCACCTGGACCTGGTCGGACCGCCCGCCGCCCGGCCGTTCGCGATCGCCGCGCTGGCCCGCGCGCTGGCCGGGCACGCCGCCGGCGAGCGGGGCCGTCCGGTGCTGGCCGTCACCGCCACCGGCCGGGAGGCCGAGGACCTGGCCGCCTCGCTGCGCTCGCTGCTGCCCCCCGACGCGGTCGCCGAGTACCCGGCCTGGGAGACCCTGCCGCACGAGCGGCTGTCGCCCCGGTCGGACACCGTCGGCCGCCGGCTGGCCGTACTGCGCCGGATCGTGCACCCGCGGGCCGACGACCCGGCGGCCGGTCCGGTGCAGGTGATCGTCGCCCCGGTCCGCTCGGTGCTCCAGCCGCAGGTCAAGGGGCTGGCCGAGCTGGAGCCGGTGGCCGTCGGGCGCGGGGAGTCGCACGACCTGGAGGAGGTGGCCCGCCGGCTCGCGGCGGCCGCCTACGCGCGGGTCGAACTGGTCGAGAAGCGCGGCGAGTTCGCCGTCCGCGGCGGCATCCTGGACGTCTTCCCGCCGACCGAGGAGCACCCGCTGCGGGTGGAGTTCTGGGGCGACGACGTCGAGGAGATCCGCTACTTCAAGGTCGCCGACCAGCGCTCGCTGGAGATCGCCGAGCACGGCCTGTGGGCGCCGCCCTGCCGTGAGCTGCTGCTGACCGACGAGGTGCGCGCGCGGGCCGCCGAACTGTCCGCCGAGCAGCCCGGGTTGGCCGAGATCCTGGACAAGATCGCCGAGGGCATCGCGGTCGAGGGCATGGAGTCGCTGGCGCCGGTGCTGGTGGACGACATGGAACTGCTGGTAGACGTGCTGCCGCTCGGCTCGGTCGCGGTGGTGTGCGACCCGGAGCGGGTCCGCACCCGGGCCGCCGACCTGGTGGCCACCAGCCAGGAGTTCCTGCAGGCCTCCTGGGTCGCCGCGGCGGCCGGCGGGGACCGGCCGATCGACCTGGAGACCATCGACGTCTCCGCCGCCTCGCTGCGCTCGCTCGCCGAGGTGCGCGAGCACGCCGCCGAGATCGGGCTGCCCTGGTGGTCCGTCAGCCCGTTCGCGACCAGCGAGTCCACGGTCGACACCATCCTGGAGTTCGACGCCAACACGCTGACCCTCGGCATGCACGCCGTCGAGGCCTACCGGGGCGACACCGCCCGGGCGATCGCCGACGCCAAGGAGCGGCTGGCCGCCGACTGGCGGGTCGTCATGGTGACGGAGGGCCACGGCCCAGCCTCCCGCCTGGCCGAGGTACTCGGCAACGAGGGCATCCCGGCCCGGCTGGTCGCCGACCTCGCCGAGGCGCCCACCCGGGACGTCGTGTACGTCGCCTGCGGCTCCATCGAGCACGGCTTCGTCGACGAGGCCCTCAAGCTCACCGTCATCACCGAGACCGACCTGTCCGGCCAGAAGTCCTCCACCAAGGACATGCGCCGGATGCCGTCCCGTCGGCGCAACGCGATCGACCCGCTGGCCCTGGTGGCCGGCGACTACGTGGTGCACGAGGCGCACGGCGTCGGCCGGTACGTGGAGATGGTGCAGCGCACCGTCCAGGGCGCCACCCGCGAGTACCTGGTGCTGGAGTACGCCCCCGCCAAGCGCGGCCACCCCGGCGACCGGCTGTTCGTGCCGACCGACCAGCTCGACCAGGTCACCAAGTACGTCGGCGGCGAGGCCCCGACGCTGCACCGGCTCGGCGGCGCGGACTGGGCGAAGACCAAGCAGCGGGCCAAGAAGGCGGTCAAGGAGATCGCCGCCGACCTGATCAGGCTGTACTCGGCGCGGATGGCGGCGCCCGGCCACACCTTCGGCCCGGACACCCCGTGGCAGCGTGAGCTGGAGGACGCCTTCCCGTACGCGGAGACGCCGGACCAGCTGACCACCATCGCCGAGGTCAAGGCCGACATGGAGAAGTCCGTCCCGATGGACCGGCTGATCTGCGGCGACGTCGGCTACGGCAAGACCGAGATCGCCGTCCGGGCCGCCTTCAAGGCGGTGCAGGACGGCAAGCAGGTGGCGGTGCTGGTGCCGACCACGCTGCTGGTGCAGCAGCACTTCTCCACCTTCGCCGAGCGCTACGCCAACTTCCCGGTGACGGTGAAGGCGCTGTCCCGCTTCCAGACCGACAGCGAGGCCAAGGCCGTCCTGGAGGGGCTGTTCGAGGGCTCGGTGGACGTCGTCATCGGCACCCACCGGCTGTTCTCCTCCGAGACCAGGTTCAAGGACCTCGGCCTGGTCATCGTCGACGAGGAGCAGCGCTTCGGCGTCGAGCACAAGGAGCAGCTGAAGAAGCTGCGCGCCAACGTGGACGTGCTCACCATGTCCGCGACGCCGATCCCGCGCACCCTGGAGATGGCGGTCACCGGCATCCGTGAGATGTCCACCATCACCACCCCGCCGGAGGAGCGCCACCCGGTGCTGACCTTCGTCGGGCCGTACGACGAGAAGCAGATCTCGGCCGCGATCCGGCGTGAACTCCTGCGCGAGGGCCAGGTGTTCTACATCCACAACCGGGTGGAGTCGATCGACAAGGCGGCCGCGCGGCTGAAGGACCTGGTGCCCGAGGCGCGGATCGCCACCGCGCACGGGCAGATGGGGGAGACCCAGCTGGAGAAGGTCGTCGTCGACTTCTGGGAGAAGGAGTTCGACGTCCTGGTGTCGACCACGATCGTGGAGTCCGGCATCGACATCTCCAACGCCAACACCCTGATCGTCGAGCGCGGCGACACCTTCGGCCTCTCCCAGCTGCACCAGCTGCGCGGCCGGGTCGGCCGCGGCCGGGAGCGCGGCTACGCGTACATGCTGTACCCGCCGGAGAAGCCGCTCACCGAGACCGCGCACGAGCGCCTGGCCACCATCGCCCAGCACACCGAGATGGGCGCCGGCATGTACGTCGCGATGAAGGACCTGGAGATCCGCGGCGCCGGCAACCTGCTCGGCGGCGAGCAGTCCGGGCACATCGCGGGCGTCGGCTTCGACCTCTACATGCGGATGGTCGGCGAGGCGGTGGCCGAGTTCCGCGAGTCGCTGGCCAACGGCGGCGCGGAGCCGGAGGAGGAGCCGCTGGAGGTGAAGATCGAGCTGCCGGTCGACGCCCATGTGCCGCACGACTACGCGCCCGGCGAGCGGCTGCGGCTGCAGGCCTACCGCTCGATCGCGGCGGTCAACTCGGAGGCGGACATCCAGCAGGTCCGGGACGAACTCGTGGACCGCTACGGGAAGCTGCCGGAGCCGGTGGAGAACCTGCTGCTGGTCGCCGCACTGCGGCTGTACGCCCGGCGGTGCGGGATCTCGGACATCACCCTCCAGGGCTCGAACGTCCGCTTCGGCCCGGTGGAGCTGCGTGAGTCCCAGCAGCTGCGGCTGAACCGGCTCTACCCGCGCAGCCAGGTCAAGGCGGCGGCCCAGCAGCTGCTGGTGCCGCGGCCGAGCACCGGGCGCATCGGCGGCAGGCCGCTGGTCGGGCGGGAGCTGCTGGACTGGTGCACCGAGTTCCTGTCGGCGATGTTCGACGACCTGGCGGGGGCGAAGAAGTAGCCCCCGGCGACCGGCGGCCCGGGCTCCGGCCCGGGCCGCCGTCGCCCTCCGGGATCGGCGGGGCCCGGGCCGGGCGGGGCGGGTAGGTTCGAGGTGTGACGACGAATGCTGTGCCTGCGAACGCTCCGGGCGCGAAGTTGATCCTGCTGACCACCACCCACCGGGTGGCCCCCGGGCTGCTGGCCTGGCCGGCCTGGGAGGCGCTGCGCTCCGCGGGGCGGGTGCTGGTCGCCGACGAGGGGCATCCGCAGGTGGCGGCGGTGCGGCAGGCCGGGGTGACGGTCGAGGTGGTGCCGGCCGGGCCGGCGCCTGCCCTGGCCCGGCTGCTGACCGGGCAGCCGGCGCAGGCCGGGCCGACGGTCTGGCTGGGTGGCCCGGACGGGGACCCGGGGCTGACGGACGCGCTGGCCCGCCTCGCCGTGGAGCACGCCGGCGAGGTGCCGGAGATCGAGGTGCTGCCCGGCTCGTACGACCTGCCCGGGGCCCGGCTGCTGGACCTCGCCTCGGTGATGGACCGGCTGCGCTCGCCCGGCGGCTGCCCGTGGGACGCCGAGCAGACCCACGAGAGCCTGGTGAAGTACCTGGTCGAGGAGGCCTACGAGCTGGTCGAGGCGATCGAGGAGGGGGACCGGGACACGCTGCGCGAGGAGCTGGGCGACGTGCTGCTGCAGGTGTTCTTCCACTCCCGGATCGCCGAGGAGCACCCCACCGAGCCGTTCAGCGTCGACGACGTGGCCGGGGACCTCGTGGACAAGCTGGTGTACCGGCACCCGCACGTGTTCGGGGACGTCGAGGCCGGGGGCGCCGCCGAGGTGGAGGCGAACTGGGAGCAGCTGAAGGCGGCCGAGAAGACGGACCGGGAGTCCGTCCTGGACGGCGTGCCGGCCGGGCTGCCCGCGCTGGCGTACGCGGCGAAGCTGGTGTCCCGGGTGCGCCGGGCCGGTTTCACGGGGGTGCCGGACGAGCCGTACGAGCTGCCGGCCGAGCTGACCGCGGAGTCGGCGGGCCGGCTGCTGCTCGCGGTGACCCAGCGGGCGCACGACGCCGGGGTGGACGTGGACGCGGCGCTGCGCTCGGCCGCGCGCGGCTACCGGGACGCGGTGCGCGCGGCCGAGGGGCTCGAACCGTAGTAGGGCGGGACGGCCGGCTCAGGCGGCCGTGGCGGTGCTCTCCGAGGGGCGACGCTGCGGCGGCACGAGTTCGCCGATGGCCTCGCCGATCAGGGCGACCAGTTCGGCGAGGCGCTCCAGGTCGAGGTGGTCGGGCAGGTCGGCGAGGGAGACGACCCGCTCGCCCTCCGGGCCGGCGACGCAGAAGAGGTCGATCGGCCCGAGGTGCTTCTCGGCGGTGTCGACCAGGGCGGCGACGTCGCTGGGCCGGCGGATGTCGCCGCAGACGCCCACCACCGGGCAGCCCGGCCGGTCGAGTTCGGCGGCGAGGTCCTCGGCGATCCCGACGTGCTGGTCGGCGATCAGCATCCCGGCGGCGCCGGCCGCGGTGAACCGGCGGGCGAGGTCGGCTCCCGAACCGCCGTCGAGTACCGCGATGACGACGACTGCTCCGCTGACCCGCATGGCCTGCTCCTCCCTGTGGGCGGCACCGCACCGGCGCCCACGCGTACTGCGGAGGATCGTAGGCACGTCCTGACCCTCCGCAACAGGGATTACCCCGCAGGTGACCAGGCTCACGCCTGCCGCCCGGGCAAGAGCTGTCCAAGGGCTGTCCACGTGCTGTTGGCGCGCCGCTCACGTGCCGCTCACGCGCCGCTCACGGACGGTTCGCGCACCGGTGACGCGGCGGCTCCCCGGCGGTCGTCCCGGGCCCGTGCGGTCCACCGGTTACGGTCGACCCATGCCAGCTCAGCCCGACGGCGTCCAGCCCGCCGCCCAGTCCGCCCCGCAGCTCTTCACCTGGGAGTTCGCGGCCGACCCGTACCCCGCCTACGCCTGGCTGCGCGAGCACGCCCCGGTGCACCGCACCAAGCTGCCGAGCGGGGTGGAGGCCTGGCTGGTGACCAGGTACGCGGACGCCCGGCAGGCACTCGCGGACAGCCGGCTGTCGAAGAACCCGGCGCACCACAGCGAGCAGGCGCACCGCACCGGCCGGGTGGGCATCCCGGGGGAGCGGCAGGCGGACCTGATGACCCACCTGCTGAACATCGACCCGCCGGACCACACCCGGCTGCGCCGCCTGGTGTCGAAGGCGTTCACGCCGCGCCGGGTGGCCGAGTTCGAGCCGCGGGTGCAGCAGCTGACCGACCGGTTGATCGACGGCTTCGCGCAGCGCGGTTCGGCGGACCTGATCCACGAGTTCGCCTTCCCGCTCCCCATCTACGCGATCTGCGACATGCTGGGCGTGCCGGCCGAGGACCAGGACGACTTCCGCGACTGGGCCGGAATGATGATCCGCCATGGAGGCGGCCAACGCGGCGGCGTGGGGCGGGCGGTGAAGCGGATGCGGGCGTACCTGCTGGAGCTGATCCACCGCAAGCGGGCGGACCTCGGCGACGACCTGATCTCCGGTCTGATCCGGGCGAGCGACCACGGCGAGCACCTGACCGAGAACGAGGCCGCCGCGATGGCCTTCATCCTGCTGTTCGCCGGGTTCGAGACGACGGTCAACCTGATCGGCAACGGGACGTACGCGCTGCTGCGCAACCCGGAGCAGCGGGCGCTGCTGCAGGAGTCGGTGGTCCGTGGCGAGACGGCGCTGCTGGAGACCGGGATCGAGGAACTCCTGCGCTACGACGGGCCGGTGGAGCTGGCGACCTGGCGGTTCGCGACCGCGCCGCTGACCGTCGGCGGGGTGGAGATCCCGGTCGGCGACCCGGTGCTGGTGGTGCTCGCGGCGGCGGACCGCGACCCGGCCCGGTTCGCCGACGAGAACACCCTCGACCTGGCCCGGAGCGACAACCCCCACCTGGGCTTCGGGCACGGCATCCACTACTGCATCGGGGCCCCGCTGGCCCGGCTGGAGGGGCGGTCCGCGCTGGCCACGCTGCTTTCCCGGCTGCCCGATCTGCGACTGGCCGAGAGCCCGGAGAACCTGCGCTGGCGAGGTGGCCTGATCATGCGTGGATTGCGCGAACTTCCGGTCGAATTCAGCCCCGAGCCGCGCTCTCCGCACGTCCTTCCTGAGCCACCGACACACTGACCTGACGTCGCTTTTCGGCCTCCAGAGCCCGTATGAACGGCCATCAAACCGGACAAAGCTCCGCCGTTGGTAGGCGATCGAACACGGGCCGTAATTGTGGTGTGATGTCGACGATATGAGCTTGTGATTGGTCTGAGGATCTGTCTAGTCTCCCTGGAGTTCGCAGCTGCGGACCCCGTGCGCGGAACGCCGAATCCTGCCCGCCGCGCCACGGGAAACCGACCAGACCCTGGGCAGGGGCGGGGGAACCAGGTTTGTTGCCGTTCCTCCACGGCTTGGGGTGAAGCCGCCCGAGCGGAATCGTTTCCGCTTACGGCGGCCGGGCCACCTCCCGGTCCGAACCCGACAGCTCACCTCGCAGGCGTACGGAGAGGGACCTCTTCATGCTGCTCGTTGGATCTGGCCGTCATCGCCGTCGCACCCAGGCCGAGAAGGCCATCGCCGTCGCCGGGGTGGCCGGCGTCGGACTCGCGCTGCCGCTCCTCACCGCCACCGGCGCCTCCGCCGCCCCGGCCTCCGCCTGGGACTCGGTCGCCCAGTGCGAGAGCGGCGGCGACTGGAGCATCAACACCGGCAACGGCTTCTACGGCGGACTGCAGTTCACCTCCAGCACCTGGAAGGCGTACGGCGGCACCGCCTACGCGGCGCAGGCCAACCAGGCCAGCCGGGCGCAGCAGATCTCGGTCGCCGAGAAGGTGCTCGCCTCGCAGGGCCCGGGCGCCTGGCCGGTCTGCTCCGTCAAGGCGGGTCTGAGCAAGGGCGGCGCCCCGGCGGCCGTGGACACCTCCTCGGACACCAGGGCCCAGAAGCAGCAGGCGGCGCCGAAGCAGCAGGCCCCGAAGCAGCAGGCCCAGAAGGCCGCCCCGAAGCCGGTCCAGCAGTACGCGCCGAAGCACGCCGCGCCGAAGAAGGCCGAGCAGCCCGTCGAGCAGCCGGCCCAGCAGTACACCCCGAAGCACGCGGCCCCGCGCGCCGCCCAGCCGGCCCCGACCCCGCAGACCGGCCACGACTACACCGTCCGCTCCGGTGACACCCTGTCGGGCATCGCCGCCGCCCAGGGCGTGTCCGGCGGCTGGCAGGCGCTGTACGACGGCAACCGCGGCACCGTCGGCGGCGACCCGAACCTGATCGTGCCCGGCCAGGTCCTGCACCTGGGCTGAGACCTGACGGGGGGCCGACCGACCGGTCGGCCCCCTTCATCAGGATTCATCCGCTTTCGTCCGGCTTCGCCCGCCCCGATGGGACAAGCTGGGACAAGCAGGTGAACTACCGGTGGGTAGTGGGGCCACACGCTGAGACGGAGCCGAGGTGGACGTGGTCCCGGGAGCCCGGGCGGTTAGGCTCTGGTCGTAACGACTCCGCAATCCTCCGGCCGACAGCACCACCGTCGGCCGGACCCTGCTTCCGCAAGGAGATGCCTCGTGCCGTCCATCGATGTCGTCGTAGCCCGTGAGATCCTCGACTCCCGCGGCAACCCCACGGTCGAGGTCGAGGTCGGCCTCGACGACGGCAGCACGGGTCGTGCCGCTGTTCCGTCGGGTGCCTCGACCGGCGCCTTCGAGGCGCTGGAGCTGCGCGACGGCGACAAGAACCGCTACTTCGGCAAGGGCGTGGAGAAGGCCGTCCTGGCCGTCATCGAGCAGATCGGCCCGGAGCTGGTCGGCTACGACGCCACCGAGCAGCGCCTGATCGACCAGGCCATGCTCGACCTGGACGCCACCCCGGACAAGTCCTCGCTCGGCGCCAACGCCATCCTGGGCGTCTCGCTGGCCGTCGCGCACGCCGCCTCCGAGGCCAGCGACCTGCCGCTGTTCCGCTACCTGGGCGGCCCGAACGCGCACGTCCTGCCCGTCCCGATGATGAACATCCTCAACGGCGGCTCGCACGCGGACTCCAACGTCGACATCCAGGAGTTCATGATCGCCCCGATCGGCGCGGAGTCCTTCTCGGAGGCCGTCCGCTGGGGCGTCGAGGTCTACCACACCCTCAAGGGCGTGCTGAAGGAGCGCGGCCTGTCCACCGGCCTCGGCGACGAGGGCGGCTTCGCGCCGAACCTGGACAGCAACCGCGAGGCCCTGGACCTCATCACCGAGGCCATCCAGAAGGCCGGCTACGTGCCGGGCCGCGACGTCGCGCTCGCCCTGGACGTCGCCGCCTCCGAGTTCTTCAAGGACGGCGCCTACCAGTTCGAGGGCAAGGCGCTCTCGTCCGCCGAGCTCATCGAGTACTACGCCGAGCTGGTCGCCGCCTACCCGCTGGTCTCCATCGAGGACCCGCTGGACGAGTCGGACTGGGACGGCTGGAAGGCCATGACCGACAAGCTGGGCGACAAGGTCCAGCTGGTCGGCGACGACCTGTTCGTCACCAACCCGGCCCGCCTGGCCAAGGGCATCGAGACCGGCACCGCCAACGCGCTGCTGGTGAAGGTGAACCAGATCGGTTCGCTCACCGAGACCCTGGACGCCGTCGAGCTGGCCCAGCGCAACGGCTACCGCTGCATGATGTCGCACCGCTCCGGCGAGACCGAGGACGTCACCATCGCCGACCTGGCCGTCGCCACCAACTGCGGCCAGATCAAGACCGGCGCCCCGGCCCGCTCCGAGCGCGTCGCCAAGTACAACCAGCTGCTGCGCATCGAGGAGATCCTCGACGACGCCGCCGAGTACGCCGGCCGCGGCGCCTTCCCGCGCTTCCGCTCCGCGGAGTAACGAGCACGGCCGCTCCGCGGAGCAACCGGCACGGTCGCTCCGCGGACCACTGAGCACAGCAAGCACGAGGGCTGAAAACCCCGGGGCCGAAGGTCCCCGGTAGCGCACGCCTGACCGGTGCCCCGCCGCACACCCCGTAGGGTTGGACGGCGGGGCACCGTCGCGACCAGGAGGGGATACGGGAGATGGCTGGCTGGAGGATCCCGGGCTTGGCGGCCCGGCCTCGGTTCACGAGCCGGGCGACCGTCCTCGTCCTGGTGCTCTGTTCGCTGGTGGCGATCCTGGCCTACCCGACGCGGCAGTTCATCTCCCAGCGCGCCGAGATCTCCGCCCAGCGGGCGAAGGCCGACCACGTGCGCCAGCAGGTCGAGCAGCTGCGCCGGGACAAGGCCCGCTGGCAGGATCCGGAGTACGTCAAGGCGCAGGCCCGTGCCCGGCTGCACTACGCGGTGCCGGGGGAGACCCCGTACATCGCGGCGGATCCGTCCGGTGCGGCCGCCCGGCCGTCCGCCTCCGCCACCGCGACCGGGCCGTCCGCCGACGCGGCGGGCCGCCCGAACGCGGCCAAGCCCTGGTACGCCGGCATCTGGGACTCGGTGGACGCCGCCGACACCGCCGCGCTGGCCCCCGCGACCCCCCGTCCGCTCCCCCCGTCCCCCGTTGGAGACCCCACCCCCCATGACCACTGAGAACCACCCCGCCGTCTCCGACGCCGACGTCGCGGCCATCGCCGCCCAGCTCGGCCGGGTGCCGCGCGGCCTGCGCGCCGTGGCCCACCGCTGCCCCTGCGGCAACCCCGACGTCGTGGAGACGGCCCCCCGCCTGCCGGACGGCACCCCGTTCCCGACGCTGTACTACCTGACCTGCCCCAAGGCCGCCTCGCTGATCGGCACCCTGGAGGCGGAGGGTGTGATGAAGGAGCAGACCGCCCGGCTCGCCGAGGACCCGGAGCTGGCCGCCGCCTACCAGAAGGCGCACGAGGACTACATCGCCCGGCGCGACGCGATCGAGGTGCTGGAGGGCTTCCCGAGCGCCGGCGGCATGCCGGACCGGGTGAAGTGCCTGCACGTGCTGGTCGGCCACTCGCTGGCGGCCGGAGAGGGCGTCAACCCGCTCGGCGACGAGGCGATCGGCATGCTGGAGGACTGGTGGGCCAAGGGCCCGTGCGTCTCCCCGGCCGAGGTCCAGGCGGCCGGTGAGCGGGTCGCCCGCAACCGCGCCAAGGAGCAGGACCACGAGGCCGTGATCGCGGCCAAGCAGCAGAAGACCGCCGAGCGTGCCGCCAAGCGCGCCGCCGAGGAGTCCGCGGGGTCCGCGGCGGAGCAGGAGTCCGAGTGACCATGACCCGCGTGGCCGCGATCGACTGCGGCACCAACTCGATCCGGCTGCTGGTGGCCGACCTCGACCCGGAGACCGGCGAGATCACCGACCTCGACCGCCGGATGATCATCAACCGGCTGGGCCAGGGCGTGGACCGGACCGGCCGGCTGCACCCGGACGCCCTGGCCCGCACCTTCGCGGCCTGCCGGGAGTACCGGGAGATCATCACCGGCTTCGGCGTCGGCCCGGAGCGCACCCGCTTCGTCGCCACCAGCGCCTCCCGGGACGCCGAGAACAGCGACGAGTACGTCAAGGGCGTGCGCGACATCCTGGGCGTCGAGCCGGAGGTGGTGAGCGGCGAGGAGGAGGCGCACCTGTCCTTCGTGGGCGCCACCAAGGAGCTGACCGGTGGCCAGTTCCCCGCCCCCTACCTGGTCTTCGACCTCGGCGGCGGCTCCACCGAGTTCGTGCTCGGCGGGGAGGACGTGCAGGCGGCGCGCTCGGTGGACATCGGTTGCGTGCGGCTGACCGAGCGGCACTTCGGCGGCGCCGAGCTGCCCTCCGAGGAGCAGATCGCCGAGGCCCGGGCGCACGTGCGGGCCGAGCTGGACAAGGCGGAGGAGGTCGTCCCGCTGACCGGCGCGGCCACCCTGGTCGGCCTGGCGGGGACGGTCACCACGGTGTCCGCGATCGCCCAGGACCTGCCCGGGTACGAATCGGCGCGGATCCACCACTCCCGGCTCAGCCGCGAGCGGGTCGCGGAGATCGCCCGTGATCTGCTGTCCGCCACCCACGCCGAGCGCGCGGCCATCCCGTCGATGCACCCGGGCCGGGTGGACGTGATCGCGGCGGGCGCGCTGGAGTTGCTGGAGATCATGGACCGGACCGGCGCCGCCGAGCTGGTCGTGAGCGAGCACGACATCTTGGACGGCATCGCCTGGAGTACGGCCTCCTGACGGTCCGCATGGCTTACCGAACCGGCCCCGGCGCCCCGTTGCGGGTGCCGGGGCCGGGGCGCGCCCGGGCGCGAGTGGAAAAGTTCGTGAATTTCTTCACATGACGATCCAGTCATTCGCCCCACCCCGCCGCCCGCTACGTCCGAATTGTGGGACCGAAGGCCCGCCCCCGACGGGGCCCACTGGATCGCAGGTCAGGCCTCGGTTGGGGTTTGAAAATCGAAATCACGAGCGGGAACCCGGGCCCTGTGCGGATCGTTGCTGCTCAGCCGGGTGGTGCTCCGGCGCGCGTTCACGAGGGGCCGCCGGGGCCCCTGCGCCGGCGCGCCGGTGGCGTTTTTGCGGGCGCGAAGTGTAGCACGGGGTGTCCACGAGCTTGTGACCGGGCTCACGAAGGCTGCTCCGGACGGTGCTGGATACTTTCGGATATGAGCACCACGGAGCGTCCTCGCATCCTCATTGTCGGCGGTGGTTACGTCGGCCTGTATGCCGCGATGCGCATCCTCAAGAAGATGCGCTACGGCGAAGCGACCGTCACGGTCGTGGACCCGCGGTCGTACATGACGTACCTGCCCTTCCTCCCCGAGGCGGCCGGCGGCAACGTCGCGCCCCGCAACCTCGTCGCGCCGCTGCGCAAGACCCTCAAGCAGGCGGAGGTGCTGACCGGGTCCGTCACCGGCATCGACCACGCCCGCAAGGTCGCGACCATCCAGCCGGCGGCCGGCGACAGCTACGAGCTGCCCTTCGAGTACCTGGTCGTCGCGACCGGCTCGGTCTCCCGCACCTTCCCGATCCCGGGTCTGGCGGAGAACGGCATCGGCATGAAGACGGTCGAGGAGGCCATCGGCCTCCGCAACCACGTCATGGCCCAGCTCGACAAGGCCGAGTCCACCTCGGACGAGGAGGTCCGCCGCAAGGCCCTGACCTTCGTCGTCATCGGCGGCGGCTTCGCCGGCATCGAGACGGTCGCTGAGATCGAGGACATGGCGCGCGACGCGTCGAAGCTGTACAAGACGGTCAGCCGCGACGACATGCGCTTCGTCGTGGTCGAGGCCGCCAACCGCATCCTCCCCGAGATGGGCCCGGACCTCGGTCTGTGGACCAAGGAGAAGCTGGAGGAGCGGAACATCGAGGTCTACATCGAGACCTCGATGGACTCCTGCATCGACGGCCACGTCATGCTGAAGAACGGCATGGAGATGGACGCCGCCACCATCGTGTGGACGGCCGGCGTGAAGCCGAACCCGGTGCTGGCCAACTTCGGCCTGCCGCTGGGCCCGCGCGGCCACGTCGACACCGCGCCGACCCTCCAGGTCCAGGGCTTCGACTACGTCTGGTCCGCCGGCGACAACGCCCAGGTCCCGGACCTCGCCGCCGGCGAGGGCGCCTGGTGCCCGCCGAACGCCCAGCACGCCTGCCGCCAGGCCGTCGTCCTCGGTGACAACGTCATCTCCGGCATGCGGGGCTTCCCGCAGAAGGAGTACAAGCACAAGAACCTGGGTGCGGTCGCCGGTCTCGGCCTGCACAAGGGCGTGGCGATCCTCTTCGGCAAGTACAAGCTGAAGGGCCGTCCGGCCTGGTGGTTCCACCGCCTGTACCACGGCGCGATGGTGCCGACCTTCAACCGCAAGGTCCGGGTCTTCACCGACTGGACCCTCGCGATGTTCCTGAAGCGCGAGGCGGTGGGCCTCTCCCAGATGGAGAACCCGCAGCTTCCGATCCAGGAGGTCACGCCGCCCACCAAGCCCGTCGAGGCCGCGAAGCCGGCCACCGACAAGGAGCTCGCCAGCAAGTAAGCGACTGGACCCCGGTGTGGGAGCGCCGGGGTATGAGTCGGAGGCCCTCCGCCCGGCAGTGTCGCCGGACCACGACCTCCGTGGTGCTCAGCCGGCCGTGCGACCGGGCGGAGTACAGCAGTAGAAGAGCCCCTGCCGAAACCCTCCGGCAGGGGCTCTTGCCGTGTCCCGGGACGGCCTCCACAGGTCCGCGCCCGACCACGGGTCCGCCCCCGGCCACAGGTCCGCCCCCGGCCACAGGTCCGCCCCCGGCCGCGGGTGCGACCGGGGGCGGGAGCCGGTGCCGGGGCGTCAGTCCGTCTTGATGCTCTCCAGGATGTCCAGCTTGGCCGCCCGGCGGGCCGGCCAGATCGCGGCCACCAGGCCGACCAGCCCGGCCAGGCCCAGGAAGACCGCCAGCTGGCCGTACGGCAGGACGGTGGTCAGCCCGGCCAGGCTGGACTTCAGCGTCCCGTTGATCGCCCAGGCGATGAAGCAGCCGAGCAGCAGGCCGATCCCGGCGCCGAAGAGCGAGATCACCACCGACTCCAGCCGGACCATCCGCTTGATGCCGCTGCGGTCCAGGCCGATCGCCCGCAGCATCCCGATCTCGCGCTTGCGCTCGAAGACCGACATGGCCAGCGTGTTGATCACGCCGAGGACGGCGATCAGGACCGCCATGCCCAGCAGGCCGTACATCAGGTTCAGCGCGAAGGTGATGACCTGGCTGAAGTCGTCCCGGACGTCCTGCTTGGACTTGACCTCGATCACCGGGTTGGCGCCGGTGGCGTCCTTGAGCGCCTGCTTGAGCTCGGGGGTGGCGCCGTTCTTGCCCCTGACCAGCACGTCGGCGACATACGGCTTCGGGTCGTGCTTCGCGATCTCGCTGTTGGCCAGCAGGACCGGGCCGAGCATGCCGCCCTTCTCGTACACGCCGCCGACGGTGAGCGGGCCGGTGGAGCCGTCCGGGAAGGTGGCGGTCATCGTCGAGCCGGTGGCGACGTTGAACTTGGTGGCGACGTCCTGGTCCACCAGCAGCTGGCCCTTGCCGAGTGCGTCGGCGGAACCGCTGGTCAGCTTGATCTCGGCGAGCTGCTCGAAGGCGGCCGCGTCCAGGCCGCTGATCGCCTTCGAGGTGCCGTCGAGCTTCCAGTAGGCGGCGGTCATCGGCGAGGAGGCCGCCACGCCGGGGGCCTTGGCGATCTGGGCGGGCACCTGGCCGGACAGGTTCATGCCGTTGGCGGTCGAGACGATGTAGTCGGCCTTCATCGACTTGGTGACGGCCCGGTCGATGGTGTCGCCGATCGAGGTGCCGAGCACCGTCAGACCGGTGACCAGGGTCAGCCCGATGGTGAGTGCGGCGGCGGTGGCGGCGGTGCGGCGCGGGTTGCGCACCGCGTTCTGCTGGGCGAGCTTGCCCGGGGTGCCGCCCAGGGCCCGCAGCAGCGGGCCGACCAGCGCGACCACCGGGCGGGAGAGCAGCGGCAGCAGGACGAACACGCCGATCAGGGCCAGGAAGGCACCCGCGCCGACCGGCAGCCGGCCGCTGTCGTTGCCGGTGGAGGCGCCGTAGCCGATCAGTGCCAGGCCGCCGCCGGCGAGCACCGAGCCGATGGTGTTGCGGACCACCAGGCTCTTCTGACTGGCCGGCTGGTCGCCGCTGCTCATCGCCGCCACCGGGGCGATCCGGGCGGCGCGCATGGCCGGCAGCAGGGCGGACAGGACCGTCACCAGGACGCCGACCACGAGGGTCGCCACGACGGTGAGCGGCTTGACCACCAGCGAGCCGTTCGGCATGTTCTCGTTCAGCGAGCCGATCAGGGACTGCATCCCGGCGCCGATCCCGATGCCCGCCAGCAGACCGGCCGTTGCGGAGACGACGCCGATCACCAGCGCCTCGATCAGCACCGAGCGGGTCACCTGCTTGCGGCTGGCGCCGATCGCCCGCAGCAGCGCGAGCTCCCTGGTGCGCTGGGCGACCAGCATGGTGAAGGTGTTGGCGATGATGAAGATGCCGACGAAGAGCGAGATGAAGGCGAAGACCAGCAGCATGGTGCGCATGCTGTCGGTGCCCTGGGTGATCTGCGCCTGCTCGTCGGCCTGCAGCTTGGTGCCGGTCTCGACGTCGAACTGGTGGCCGGTCACCTTGGGCTCGACCTGGGCGAGCAGCGCGTCCTGGGAGGTGCCGGGCTTGGCGGTGAGCACGATGCTGCTGTAGCGGCCCGGCTCCAGCAGCGTCTGCTGGGCGGTGGCCTTGTCGAACAGGGTGAGCGTGCCGCCGGTGTTCACCACCGGGTCGTCGGTGGTGAAGACGCCGGTGAGCTTGGCCTCGATCACCGGCCCGTTGGCGGCCACCCGCACGGTGTCGCCGACCTTGTAACCCGCCTTGTCGGCGGTCCTGCGGTCGAGGGCGATCTCCTTGGCGTTCTTCGGGCCCTGGCCCTCGACCATCGGGTAGCGCGGGTCCCGGCCGTCCTGGCCGGGCGCGAAGTTGGCGCCCTTGGCGGACCAGACCTGGCCGATCAGGTCGCCCTTCTTGTCGGCGACCCCGGTGAAGCCGCCGGCCACGCCGCGGGCGCCGGCCGCGCCCGGCAGCGAGGCCAGCTGCTGGACGGTTTCGTCGGTGAGCGTGGCGGAGCCGCCCTCGCTCTTCTCCCTGGCGGAGGCCCTGGAGCCGGCCGAGCGGTCCACGACCTGGACGGCGATGTCCGAGTAGCTCTTGGAGTTGCTGTCCCGCAGGGCCTTGCCGAAGGTGTCGGAGAAGACCATGGTGCCGGCGACGAACGCCGTGCCGAGCATGACGGCCAGTGCCGTCATCAGCAGTCGGCCCTTGTGGGCCAGCACGTTGCGCAGTGCGGTGCGATACATGAGGTGTCCTGGGAATCGAGGGCGTCGGGCGTACGGGCCGGGTGTCAGCTGGTGCGGCCCTTGGCCTCGAAGCGGCGCATGCGGTCCAGGACGGTGTCGGCGGTCGGGGCGTGGAGTTCGTCGACGATGCGGCCGTCGGCGAGGAAGACGACGCGGTCGGCGTAGGAGGCGGCGACCGGGTCGTGGGTGACCATGACGACGGTCTGGCCGAGTTCGCGCACGGAGTTGCGCAGGAAGGAGAGGATCTCGGCGCCGGAGCGGGAGTCGAGGTTGCCGGTGGGTTCGTCGGCGAAGATGATGTCGGGCTTTCCGGCGAGGGCGCGGGCGCAGGCGACGCGCTGCTGCTGGCCGCCGGAGAGCTGGGAGGGGCGGTGGCCGAGGCGGCCGGACAGGCCGACGGTGTCGACGACGCGGTCGAGCCAGGCCTGGTCGGCCTTGCGGCCGGCGATGTCCATCGGCAGGGTGATGTTCTCCAGGGCGGTCAGGGTGGGGAGCAGGTTGAAGGCCTGGAAGATGAAGCCGATGTGGTCGCGGCGCAGCTGGGTGAGCTGCTTGTCCTTGAGGCCGACGAGTTCGGTGTCGCCGATGGTGGTGGAGCCGGAGGAGACGGTGTCCAGGCCGGCCATGCAGTGCATGAGGGTGGACTTGCCGGAGCCGGAGGGGCCCATGATGGCGGTGAACTCGCCCTGGGGGAAGGTCACGCTGACGTTGTCGAGGGCGACGACCCGGGTCTCCCCCTCCCCGTAGACCTTGTTCAGACCGGTGGCGCGGGCGGCCGCCAGGCCGGTGTGGACGGCGGTTGCGGTCGACGTGGTCACGGGGGTGCTCCTTGCTGGTTCGCGGATTCGTACCCCCATGCTCCGTTACGTGATCATGGTCCGGCGTCGCTCCGCCGGACGGTTGGCCCGACCGCCGCTGGGTGTAGGGAGGGGCGGCACCCTCCTCCTGCGGTATGACGGGAACCCTGAGGTCGGGCGCGGTGGCCGGGCGGTGGCCGGAATCACCGTGCTTCGTGGCCGAATTCCGAACTGTTCGTCAGATGGCAAGGAAACATGACAACTTCCCGGGCCGGGAACATGCGAAAGAGTGATCCGGGCGACTACTCTCAGGGGTGGTTCGCAGGACGCCCGGATGGTGGAACGCAGACACGGGCAGCTTAAAACTGCTTGGCCGCGAGGCCGTGCCGGTTCGAGTCCGGCTCCGGGCACCGCAACGACCCGCGGGGGCGCCACCGGCGTCCCCGCCGGGAGTCGTTCACCGGATCCTCCTCGCGGCGTATCCCGAAATTTTTGCCAAGCCATTACCCTGGTGCGCGGGCGGTGCAGTGCCGCCACGGAGGGAATGAGCAATGAGAAGCAGCAACCCGGTCTTCTCGCGGGAGGGGTCGTTCACCCGCGAGCCCGGCTACGCGGGGTTCGGAACGAGCGGTCAGGCCGGGGGCCCGTACGGCAACCCCTACGCGGGGACGCAGTACGCGCAGCCCCAGGGGCAGGGCCCGCTGACGGACGACCAGCTCCACCAGATGTACGGCGGTCCGTCGGCCGGCCCCGCGGCCACCGGGCGGATGACGCTCGACGACGTGGTCGCCCGCACCGCCATGACGCTGCTGACCGTGGTCGTGGCCGGCGCGGTGTCCTGGCTGACCCTGCCGTTCGAGAACTACGGCTTCGCGATCGGCGCCTCGCTGGTCGCCGCGATCGTCGGTCTGGTCGTCCAGTTCCGGGAGAAGATCAGCCCCGCCCTGGTGCTGGCCTACGCGGCGTTCCAGGGCTTCGCGCTGGGTGCGACCACCCACGTCCTCAACACCATCTGGTCCGGCATCGCGATCCAGGCGGTCGTCGGCACGGCGGTGGTCTTCGGCGCGACGCTCTACGTCTACAAGAGCGGTCGGCTCCGGGTCGGCTCGAAGTACCGCCGGATCGGCCTGGCGATCGGCCTGGGCTTCTCGGGGCTGCTGCTGATCAACTGCATCGCCTGGGCGTTCGGCGGGGGCCTCAACACCTGGGGCGGCCCGCTGGGCTTCGGCATCGGCCTGCTCGGCGTCGCCATCGGCGCGTTCTACCTGACGCTGGACTTCAGTGAGGTCGAGGAGGCGATCGCCCGGGGTGCCCGGCAGGAGGAGGCCTGGCGCGCCGCCTTCGGGCTCACCTTCTCGCTGGTGTGGATCTACGTCGAGATGATGCGCCTCATCGCGAGCCTGCGCGGCGACGACTGACGCCCACTCCCCGCCGTACCACTGCCGCCGGGCCCCGGAGCCGACCGCTCCGGGGCCCGGCGGCGTTTGTGGTTAGGCTCCTGTGCATGCATGACGTACAGCCCCTGGTCGAAGCCGTCGACAAACTGGCGGATCGTTTCCGCTCGCTGCCGCAGAGCAAGTTGCTGGGCGCGGTGCCCGGGCACCCCTCGCGGGCGGCGGCCGCGCTGGCGCTGGCCCGGCGGCTGGCCGCGCTCGCGCTGGCGGCGGAGGGCGGGCCGGAGCGGGAGTTCCCGGACGCCGGGGCCTTCGCGGCGGGGGACCAGCTGGCCGTCGCGGGGCACGACCTGGCGGCCGCGCTGGCGGCCCTGCCGGAGGGCGCCGCGGTGGCGCTGCCGGACGGGCCGGCGGCGGCGGCCGAGGTGCTGGCCGGGGCGGTGGCCGCGGTGCGGGAGACCGCCGAGCTCTGCGCCTGACCGAGCCTCGACGCCCCTGACCCCCGACGCGTTCGGGCCGGCGCGGGTAGGGGACGGCGCGGGCGCGGACACGCCGAAGGCCGGCCGGGTAACTAACCCCTTGGCCCGGCCGGCCTTCGGTCCCGCTGCTGGGTGAGGTGGCGTCAGATGCTGGCGACCACCCGGTCCGCGAGCACGTAGACGGTTTCGTCGTCGGTGGAGAAGGTCAGCGAGTACGAGCCGGAGAAGCGCGAGCCGCCGAGCAGCCGGACGTGCTCACCGGCACGGACCGCGTCGATCAGCCGGTAGGCGGCCTCCCGGTCGCCCGGGGCCACGCACAGCGTGGTGCCGTCGGCGAAGGCGTACACGTCCAGGGTGCCCAGCGGGCCCGGGCGGACGTCGACCAGGGCGACGGCCTCCTCGGCGAGGGCGGCGAGCCGGGTGTCGGTCCACTCCCGGGAGGGCGACTGGCTCGGCACGAAGTCGGGGTGCGAGGGGTGGCGGCGCGGGTCGGGCACGGCGACCGGGGCGTCCTCCACGACCGGCTCGGCGTCCAGCAGTCCGGCCTCCAGGCCGGTGGCCAGCAGGTCGGCCTCGCGGCGGGCCCGGGCGTCCTTGGAGGGCTCGCCGACCGGGTGGCCGGGGCGCAGCGGGGCGCCGCCCTCGCCGCCGGGCTCGGCCGGGCCGGTGCCGCCCTCGCCGATCAGGTCCTCCAGCGCGGAGCGCAACGCCTCGCCGAACTCCGGGTCCATCGTCCCGGCGTTGTCGGCGGCATCCTGCGGGCCGGTGGGGCGGGGGAAGAACACCGGCCACTCGGCGGTGCCGGTGAAGGCACCGGTGAACGGGGAGTCGAACAGTGGAGCGTCCTCGGCCGCGCGGGCCTCCTGCTCGGCCCAGAACGCCCGGGCCTCGGTGATCTCCCGCTCGCGGTCGGCGGCGAGCGCCTCGCCGACGGCCCGGCGTATCGCGGCCTCGTCCACCGGTGCGGGCACGGTCGGGGCCGCGGCCTGCGCGTCCAACTGGCGGGAGATCCCGCGCAGGCGGAGCAGCACGGCGGACGACACGGTGATCAGGATCAGCAGCAGGATGGTGTAGACGACGCTCACGGAACGTACTCCTAGCGCGGAGCGGAACGGGGTTACGTGTCCACACTGCCGTATGCGGGGCTGTTACCGCAGTGGCGAATGTCTAATTCGTCCGGGAGTTTCGCGCTTGTCCCCAAATTGTTAGGTAACACCCTTCTACGCAGTGGAGTTGATCCGCTCCGCAGTGTCGATTTCGGGACCGGAAATGACAGAGAAGAGGGCCGGATCGACCTCTCGGTGTGATCCGGCCCTCAATTACCCAGTGTCACTCCAAACGGGTGGTCCAGACCCTTCGGGAGTGCGGGAGGGTCAGCTGAGGCGCTCGATGACCATGGCCATGCCCTGGCCGCCGCCGACACACATGGTCTCCAGACCGAACTGCTTGTCGTGCCACTGCAGGGAGTTGATCAGCGTGGTGGTGATCCGGGCGCCGGTCATGCCGAAGGGGTGGCCGACCGCGATGGCGCCGCCGTTGACGTTCAGCTTGTCCAGGTCGATGCCCAGGTCGCGGTAGGAGGGGATCACCTGGGCCGCGAAGGCCTCGTTGATCTCGACCAGGTCGATGTCGTCGACGGTCAGGCCGGCCCGCTTGAGCGCCTGCCGGGAGGCCTCGACCGGGCCGTAGCCCATGATCTCGGGGGACAGGCCGCTGACGCCGGTGGAGACCACCCGGGCGAGCGGGGTGATGCCGAGCTCGCGGGCCTTGGTGTCGGACATGATGACCAGCGCGGCCGCGCCGTCGTTCAGCGGGCAGCAGTTGCCGGCGGTGACGGTGCCGTCCGGGCGGAACACCGGCTTCAGGCCGGACACGCCCTCCAGGGTCACGCCGGCGCGCGGGCCGTCGTCGGTGCTGACCACGGTGCCGTCCGGCAGCGTGACCGGGGTGATCTCGCGCTCCCAGAAGCCGGCCTTGATGGCGGCCTCGGCGAGGTTCTGCGAGCGGACGCCGAACTCGTCCTGCTCGGCGCGGGTGATGCCCTTGAGCGCCGCGAGGTTCTCGGCGGTCTGGCCCATCGCGATGTAGGCGTCCGGCACCAGGCCGTCCTCGCGCGGGTCGTGCCACTCCCCGCCGCCCTCCTCGGCGCGCTTGGCGGTGCGGGCCTGGGCCTCGTCGAAGATCGGGTTCATGGTGCCCGGCAGGCCGTCCGAGGTGCCCTTGATGCTGCGCGAGACGGTCTCGACACCGGCCGAGACGAAGACGTCGCCCTCGCCGGCCCTGATCGCGTGCAGCGCCATCCGCGTGGTCTGCAGCGAGGAGGAGCAGTAGCGGGTGATGGTGGCGCCGGGCAGGTAGTCCATGCCCATCTGGACAGCCACGATGCGGGCCAGGTTGTGGCCCTGCTCGCCGCCGGGCAGGCCGCAGCCGAGCATCAGGTCGTCGATCTGGCGCGGGTCGAGCTGCGGGACCTTGGCCAGGGCGGCCTGGATGATGTGGGCCGTCAGGTCGTCCGGGCGGACGTCCTTGAGCGAGCCCTTGAAGGCCCGGCCGATCGGCGAACGGGCGGCGCTGACGATGACGGCTTCGGGCATTGCGGGCTCCTCGCTGAGTGACGGCGGACTTGGCGGTCCGGGAGGAAAGCTACCGGTTGGTAGCTCAACCGTCACCGGCCCCGGCGTGTGAGCTGGCCGACGTGTTCCCGGGGTCCGCGCCGGGCTCCGCCGGCGCCTCCGCGCCGACCCGCAGCCGGTGGCGCAGCAGGGCCCAGCGCCGGCCCGTGCCTTCCGCCTCCACGGCCGCCACCTCGGTGCCCGCCCGCCCGGCCGCCGCCGCGGCGGCCAGCGCGACCGGCAGCACCGACTCACCCGGAACGGCGGCGCTCGGCCGCTCCTCCTCCGGCCACAGGCCCAGCGCGGCGCACACCGAGGGCAGGACGGCCATCGCGGCGGTGGCGTAGCCCTGGGCGGAGGGGTGGTAGCGGTCGGCGGCGAACATCTCCGGGCGGGCGGCGAACTCCGGGCCGAGCAGCGAGCCCAGCGAGACGGTGCGGCCGCCCGCCTCCACCACCGCGATGGTCTGCGCGGCGGCCAGCTGGCGGCTCAGCCGCCGGGCCACCCAGCGCAGCGGCGGGCGCACCGGCTTGATCGTCCCGAGGTCCGGGCAGGTGCCGACCACCACCTCGCAGCCGTTCGCGCGCAGCGCGGCGACGGCCTCGCCGAGCTGCCGGACGGCGACCTGGGCGGGGCTGTGCCGGGTCACGTCGTTGGCCCCGATCATGATCACCGCGATGTCCGGGCGGTGTCGCAGGGCCTGCTCCAGCTGGCCGGGGAGGTCGGCGGAGCGGCCGCCGGACCGGGCCACGTTGACCAACCGCACCGGGCGCTCGGCCACCGAGGCCAGGCCGGCCGCCAGCAGCGCGCCCGGGGTCTCGCGGGCCCGGGCCACCCCGAGCCCGGCGCCCGTGGAGTCGCCGAGGACGGCCAGCACCAGCGGCGCCTGCGGGGCGGCGCAGCGGTCGGCGAAGGCCTCGCCGTAGACCCCGTCGGCCTTGGGCGGGACGGTCTCCAGGACGCCGATGGCCTGGATGGCGAGCTTGCTCTCGGTCAGCAGCAGGCCCACCAGGCCCACGCCGAGCAGGCCGAGGCCCCCGCCGCCGTACGCCGCGGCGGTGGCGATCCGGCGGGCCACCCGGGCCCGTGAGTCCTGTGCGCCTGGCATCCGGCGCCCCCTTCGCGTCCTCGTGCCGTCCCCTCGAGGCACGGCAACGCCTGCACAGCGCTCTTACCCGGACCGGGGGTGGGACTACCGGCGGCACGGGCGGAGGTGGGCCATTGGGGGCGGTGTGCCGGAGGGGAGCGCCGGGGTGCCACCCACGCCCTAGGCTTTGCAGTACCGAATGCACTCGCATGCCCATAGACCGGGAGGACCCCCGTGCGGTACCACAACTCGATCATCGACCTGGTCGGCAACACGCCGCTGGTCAAGCTGAACAAGGTCACCGAGGGCATCAGCGCGACTGTGCTGGCGAAGGTCGAGTACTTCAACCCCGGCGGCTCGGTGAAGGACCGCATCGCGATGCGCATGATCGAGGCCGCCGAGGCCTCGGGCGCCCTCAAGCCGGGCGGCACGATCGTGGAGCCGACCTCCGGCAACACCGGTGTCGGTCTGGCGATCGTGGCCCAGCAGAAGGGCTACAAGTGCATCTTCGTCTGTCCCGACAAGGTGTCCACCGACAAGATCAACACCCTGCGCGCCTACGGCGCCGAGGTGGTCGTCTGCCCGACCGCCGTCGCCCCGGAGCACCCCGACTCCTACTACAACGTCTCGGACCGCCTGGTCCGCGAGACCCCGAACGCCTGGAAGCCGGACCAGTACTCCAACCCGGACAACCCGGCCTCGCACTACCACTCCACCGGTCCGGAGCTGTGGGAGCAGACCGACGGGAGGATCACCCACTTCGTGGCGGGCGTCGGCACCGGCGGCACCATCTCCGGCACCGGCAACTACCTGAAGGAGGTCTCCGGCGGCAAGGTCAAGGTCGTCGGCGCCGACCCGGAGGGCTCGGTCTACTCGGGCGGCACCGGCCGTCCGTACCTGGTCGAGGGCGTCGGTGAGGACTTCTGGCCGACCGCCTACGACCGCAACGTCGCGGACGAGATCGTCGCGGTCTCCGACAAGGACTCGTTCCAGATGACCCGCCGCCTGGCCAAGGAGGAGGGCCTGCTGGTCGGCGGCTCCTGCGGCATGGCCGTGGTGGCCGCGCTGGAGGTGGCCCGCAAGCTCGGGCCGGACGACGTCGTCGTGGTGCTGCTGCCGGACGGCGGCCGCGGCTACCTGTCCAAGATCTTCAACGACGACTGGATGGCCGACTACGGCTTCCTGCCCTCCTCCACCGACGAGGCCCACATCGGCGAGGTGCTGGCCCGCAAGGAGTCCGTGGCGCAGGGCGGCGTCCCGCAGTTCGTCCACATGCACCCGAACGAGACGGTCGCCGAGGCGGTCCGGGTGCTGCGCGAGTACGGCGTCTCGCAGATGCCGGTGGTCTCCCCGGGCGCCGGCCACCCGGACATCATGGCCGGCGAGGTGATCGGCTCGGTGGTGGAGAAGCTGCTGCTCGAGGGCATCTTCGCCAAGGAGATCGAGCTGACCGACACCCTGGACAAGGTGATGTCCAAGCCGCTGCCGGTGGTCGGCTCGGGCGAGACCGTCACCAACCTGATGACCGTGCTGGAGAAGGCCGACGCGGCGGTCGTGCTGGTCGAGGGCAAGCCCCAGGGCATCGTCACCCGCCAGGACCTGCTGAGCTTCCTGACCACCCGCGGCGCGCACTGACGCCGGATCACGGCGGGCGGGCACTGAGGCCCGTTCCCGGGCCCGGTGCGCGCTGAGGCCCGCTCACCCCGCGCGGCCCGTGGGCGGATCGGAAGGATTCGTCCACGGGCGAAGTGGTACACCGGCGTCACCTGCCCGCAGCACGTGGTTAACAAGGCTCCGGCATCGTGGTGGTCAACGGCGAGACGCCGAGCGAGGCGGCAGCGGCCGACCGGGAGCGGCTCCCCGGCGGGCGCGGTCGGCTCCGGACACGTCGGACGGTCCTGACCCGGCCGCCGTGTCCGCCCTCCCCGACCGGTACCGGAGGGAGGGGCCCTCCGCGGGAGGCGCCGTCGTCCCGCCCCTGTCCGGCTCCGGCCGGTCGACAGGGTGCGGCGACTCCCGCGGCGATCACCGCGCCGCACGGCGCGGCTCCGCGGCTCCCGGGTGGGGGAGCCGAGGCGGAGGAACGGTGGGGCCGGTCCTGTTCCGAGGACCGGCCCTCCCGTGCGTCCGGCCTCCGTGTGCGCGCCGGGGAGCCTCCGTTCCCGTACGCTCGCACGCATGACCAGCACTGAAACGACCGACGCCCCGCGCTACGTCAAGCTCAAGATCGAGCTCATCGCGGAGATCACCGACGAGGGCGCCCTCAAGGCGGCGGCCCTGCAGCAGGTCGCCGGGGACGAGTACCTGGACGACGAGGAGCGGGCCCAGTCCGTCGAGGCCATCGAGGTGGACCCGTCGGGTTCGCTCGCCCACTTCATCGACCCCGTCGCGCTGCTCGGCGACGTCCCGGGCGTCGAGCTCGCCTCGGCGACCTGGGAGTCGGCGCAGACCGAGTTCGACCCCGAGAGCGAGGAGTGGGACGAGTACACGGTGGAGGAGTCCGCCGAGTAACGGCCGTACGTGCCGTGAACGCCCGTGAACGCCCGGTCCGCTTTCCGCGGACCGGGCGTTTTGTCCATGTTAGGCGGGAAGTTGGGTCATCTCATACGATCGCTTACCCTTCGGGGATGGAACCGTGAGCAGCCGGATTGCGTTTCTGTATCCGTAATTGCCCGGGACGAATCAGCAGGGAGACGTGACGTGACGGCACGGGACGGTCAGGGGCGGGTGGCCGGGGGCGGCTGGAGCCGGCGCGGAGTGCTCGCGGGCCTGATCGGTGCGCCGGTCCTGCTGCTCGCGGCCTGCAACGACAACAGCGGCGGCAGCGGCGGCGGCAACGGCGGTTCCGGCGGTGGCGGTGCCAACGGCGGCGCCGGGGGCTCGGGCGGTGGCAGCGCCCCGAAGACCTCGGCCGCCGTGATCACCGTCAGCCCGGCGGACGGCACCACCGGCGCCAGCTTCAGCGAGCCGGTCAAGGTCACCGTCAGCAACGGCACCCTGAGCGCCGTCAAGGTCACCGACTCCACCGGCAAGGAGCTGGCCGGCCAGCTCTCCTCCGACAACACCAGCTGGACCTCCGCGGCGGCCCCGGCCAGCGGCACCAAGTACTCCGTCACCGCCAGCGGCGTCGACAAGGACAAGCTGGAGGCGGACGCCAACGCCACCTTCACCACGGCGACCCCGGCCAACACCTTCGTGGGGTACTTCACCCCCGAGGACGGCTCGGTGGTCGGCGTCGGCATGCCGGTCTCGATCAACTTCAGCAAGCCGATCACCGACAAGAAGGCCGTCCAGTCGGCGATCTCCGTGATAGCGGAGCCGGGTGTCGAGATCGTCGGCCACTGGTTCTCCAGCACCCGCCTCGACTTCCGGCCCCAGGAGTACTGGGCCAAGGGCACCAAGGTCACCCTGAAGCTGCGGCTCAAGGACGTCGAGGGCGCCAAGGGCGTCTACGGCACCCAGTCCAAGGACGTGAGCTTCACCATCGGCCGCGCCCAGACCAGCGTCGCCGACCTCGGCACCAAGAAGCTCACCGTCACCACGGACGGCCAGGTCAGCGCCGTCTACAAGATCTCCGGCGGCGCCCCCGAGCACACCACCTGGGGCGGCAAGATGGTCATCTCCGAGCAGTTCACCCAGACCCGGATGAACTCGCAGACCGTCAACCTGGGCAGCGAGTACGACATCGCCGACGTGCCGCACGCCCAGCGCCTGACCACCTCCGGCACCTTCATCCACGGCAACTACTGGTCCTCGCCGTCGATCTTCGGCGGGCAGAACACCAGCCACGGCTGCGTCGGCCTGCAGGACGCCAAGGGCGCCTCGGACAGCAGCACGGACGGCTACAAGTTCTACAAGTCCTCGATGATCGGCGACGTGGTCGAGGTCGTGAACTCCGGGGACAAGACCGTCGCCCCGGACAACGGCCTGAACGGCTGGAACCTGAGCTGGGCCGACTGGAAGGCCGGCAGCGCGGTCTGATCGGGTCCGGGCCGGCAGGAACCGGTCCGCATCCCCGGCACCCCCGCACAGCCGCATTCCTGCATTCCCGCACCCCCGTATCCGAAGAAAAGCTCCGGGCGGACCGAACCTCGCGGTCCGCCCGAGGAGTCAGGTGGGTGTGAAACGCGAGCAGAGACAGCGGCAGGATGCCGAGTTCAGCGCTTTCGTCGCCGGGAGCGGCCGCCAACTGCTGCGGCTGGCCGAGCTGTTGACCGGAGATCCGGAGCGGGCCAAGGACATCGTGCAGTCGGCGCTGGAACGCGCCTACCTGCACTGGCACCGGATCACCGGCGACGACCCCATCGCGTACGTCCGCCGGATCGTGGTGAACCAGCACCGCGACTGGTGGCGCCGGCTGCGCAACCGCGAACTGCCCACCGACCACGCCCCCGACCGGCCGCTGGCCGAGGACCTGGCCGAACGGCAGGCCGAACGGGCGCTGCTGCACCAGGCGCTGGGCACCCTCACCCGCCGGGAGCGGACGGTCGTCGTGCTGCGGTACTACGGGGACCTCACCGAGGCCGCCGTCGCGGCCGAACTGGGAATCGCCCGGGGCACCGTGAAGAGCACGCTCAACCGGGCGATGTCGAAGCTGCGCGCACACCCCGAACTCGCCGACCGCACGGGCGGCCCGGCGGGTGCCACGACGCACATCGAGGTGACGGTATGAGCTTCGAGGACCGACTCGGAGAGCTGTTCAGGAACGAGGACCCGCACGCGGCCGGGCCGGAGCCGGCTGCGGTCATCGCCGGTGCCCGGCGGCGGCGCGCCCGGCGCAGGGCGGGGGCCGGGGCGGCGGCCCTGGCCGTGGCGCTGATCTGCGGGGCGACGGCGGTGACGGCGGGCGGTGGCCGACCGGCCGGGAACGCCGCGGCCGGGAACGCCGCGGCGGAGCTGGAGGCGGCGTCGGCCCCCTCCACGGGGGCGGCCGGGTCGACGGGGGCGGCCGCACCGACCCCGACCGGCTCACCGACCCCGAGTTCGACCCGGACCGCGCTGCCGCTCTCGCCGGTGCGGCAGGTCGCCCCCGGGGAGAAGATCCTGGTCACCGACGACACCCGGATCTGGTTCACCGCGAACCAGCGCTGCGACGAGTCCCGCGAGTCCGACGGCAGCTGGCACACCTCCTTCGGCTGCCGGGACGTGCGCAGCGACAACCTGGAGCACGACAAGCCCAGCGTCTACGCGCAGACCAGCGGCAACCGGGACCGCTCCGTCGTGGCCAGCTTCTACCTGGGACCGACCCCCTCCCGGATCGTCGCGTTCTTCGACGGCAAGCCGACCGTCGCCACCATCGTCACCACCGCCGGGATGAAGGGCTGGACCGGCTACTACGTGGTCCTGCCGCCGATGCCGACGGGCGACCCGTCCGCGCACCGGCGGCCGGCCGGCCCCGCGATCGGGGTGTACGACGCCGAGGGCAAACTGCTGGCGGAGAACCCCGGCACCGCCTCCGACGGCTCCGACGAGCGGGCGCCGCAGCGGCTGTGACCGGGCGCGGCCGACCCGTTCCGGCTCCGGTCGCGCCCGGTCGGCTCCGCCCGCTCCCGGGCCGGGCGGCGAGGGGCGGCGGCGGTCAGCCCTGGGTGCGGGCCACGCCGATCGGGCAGGAGGCGCCCGTCCCGCCCAGACCGCAGTAACCGTTGGGGTTCTTGGCGTCCGACAGGTACTGCTGGTGGTACGGCTCGGCCGGGTAGAACGGGCCGGCCGGCGCGATCTCGGTGGTGATCGGGCCGTAACCGAGCGCGGTCAGGGCGGGCTGGAAGGCGTCCCTGGTGGCGGTCGCGGCGGCGGCCTGGGCGGGGGAGTGGGTGTAGAGCGCGGATCGGTACTGGGTGCCCACGTCGTTGCCCTGGCGGTTGCCCTGGGTCGGGTCGTGGGCCTCCCAGAAGGTCTTCAGCAGCCGCTCGTAGGAGATCACCGCCGGGTCGAACACCACCCGGACCGCCTCGGTGTGCCCGGTCAGCCCGCTGCACACCTCCTCGTACGTGGGATTGGGCGTGTGGCCGCCCTGGTAACCGACCAGCGTCGTCCAGACGCCGGGCAGCCGCCAGAACGTGCGCTCCGCGCCCCAGAAGCAGCCCAGCCCGAAGTCGACCACCTCCAGACCCTCCGGATACGGGCCGGTGAGCGGGTGTCCGAGCACGGTGTGCGGCTCGGTCAGGGCGAAACCCGGGGCCTGGCGGCCGGGCAGTGCCTGGTCGGCGGGGACGAGCGAGGTCTTGTGGCGGTTGAACAGCACGGCCTGCTCCAGCGGGGGTAGGGAGGGTTGCCCAGGGTTCAACGCACCGGACGGCCTGCGGATTCCGTCCGCCGATTCCGGCGAGCGCTCGGCCGTACGGCCGTTAGGCTCGGAGCCATGACCGAGCACCAGCTTCCCCACGGCTTCGAGACCCTCGCCATCCACGCGGGTCAGGAAGCAGACCCCCAGACCGGGGCCGTCGTCACACCCATCTACCAGGTGTCCACCTACAAGCAGGACGGGGTGGGCGGCCTGCGGGGCGGCTACGAGTACAGCCGCAGCGCCAACCCGACCCGCACCGCGCTGGAGGAGTGCCTCGCGGCGCTGGAGGGCGGCGCCCGCGGCCTCGCCTTCGCCTCCGGCCTGGCGGCCGAGGACACCCTGCTGCGCACCATCCTCAAGCCGGGCGACCACATCGTGATCCCCAACGACGCCTACGGCGGCACCTTCCGGCTGTTCGCCAAGGTGCTGACCCGCTGGGGCGTCGAGTTCTCCGTCGCGAACACCCAGGCGCTGGGTGACGTCCGCGCCGCGCTGCGCCCCAACACCCGCGCGGTGTGGGTCGAGACCCCCTCCAACCCGCTGCTGGGCATCACCGACCTGGCCGGGCTCGCCGAGGTCGCGCACGGCGCCGGCGCCCTGCTGGTGGTCGACAACACCTTCGCCAGCCCGTACCTGCAGCAGCCGATCTCGCTCGGCGCGGACGCCGTCGTGCACTCCACCACCAAGTACATGGGCGGCCACTCGGACGTGGTCGGCGGTGCGCTGGTGCTGGCCGACGCGGGCCTCGGCGAGGAGGTCGCGTACCACCAGAACGCGATGGGCGCCGTCTCCGGGCCGTTCGACGCCTGGCTGGTGCTGCGCGGCATCAAGACCCTGGGCGTCCGGATGGACCGGCACAGCTCCAACGCGGAGAAGGTCGCCGAGCTGCTGAGCAGCCACCCCAAGGTCAGCCAGGTGCTCTACCCGGGCCTGCCCGAGCACCCCGGCCACGACATCGCCGCCAAGCAGATGAAGGCCTTCGGCGGCATGGTCTCGTTCCGGGTCGCCGGCGGCGAGGAGGCGGCCGTCGAGGTCTGCAACCGTGCGCAGCTGTTCACCCTGGGCGAGTCGCTGGGCGGCGTGGAGTCGCTGATCGAGCACCCGGGCCGGATGACCCACGCCTCGGCGGCCGGTTCGCCGCTGGAGGTGCCGGCCGACCTGGTGCGCGTCTCGGTGGGCATCGAGTCCGTCGACGACCTGCTGGCCGACCTCAAGCAGGCGCTCGGCTAAGGGCGTTGGCCCTACTGCCCCTGCTGGTCCGCCGTGTAGGACTCCATCGCGAGGTTGAAGCGGGCCAGCAGGGCGCAGAACGCCCGCTGCTCCTCGGGCGGCCAGCCGGCCACCAGGCGGCGGGTCAACTCGGCCCGCCCGTCCCGGACTTCGGCCAGCCGACCGGTGCCGCAGGAGGTCAGCGCGAGCCGTACCGCGCGGCGGTCGGCCGGGTCCTGCACCCGGCCGACCAGCCCGGCCGCGACCAGCGGGGCGACCTGGCGGGTCACCGTGGAGGAGTCCACCCCCAGCGCCTCGGCCAGCGCCTTGACGTTCGCCGGGCCGTGCCGCTCCAGGCGGTCGAGCAGCAGATAGGCGGCCCGGTCCAGCGTGCCGACGCCGCCGGAGGTCCGGACCTGTTCCATCCGGCGGGCGAACACCGCCAGCTGGTACTGGAGTTGGGTGTGCACGGGCTCGGTTCGGTCGGTGGCCTGGGGCGAGGGCGTCGTCATCGCGGCTCACGATCGTCATGCGGTGAGAGAAGCTCAGAACCAGCAGCGTACGCGGGCGGAGCGGGCCCGGGAACAGGCCCGACGTCCCCGATGTGGGGTGCGGGGCGCCCGGGGGCGCCCCGTGCGGGCCAGGCCGGGCGTGCTGATCCGGCCTGCCCCACGCGGGGCGCCCTAGGCTGGGATCATGCACAACTGGCCGATCACCCTCGACGACGTCCGCGGCGCCCAGAAGATGCTCGCCGGGGTCGCCCGGGTCACCCCGATGGAGGGCAGCCGGCACCTGTCCGGATTGATCGGCGCGCCGGTCCACCTCAAGTGCGAGAACCTCCAGCGCACCGGCTCCTTCAAGCTGCGCGGGGCGTACGTGCGGATCGCGGGACTCTCGCCGGTGCAGCGGGCCGGCGGGGTGGTGGCGGCGAGCGCCGGGAACCACGCCCAGGGGGTGGCGCTGGCGGCCTCGCTGCTGGGGGTGCGCTCGACCGTGTTCATGCCGGTCGCGGCGCCGCTGCCCAAGGTCGCGGCCACCCGCGAGTACGGCGCCGAGGTGCGGCTGCACGGCACCACCGTGGACGAGGCGCTACAGGCCGCGCAGCGGTACTCGGAGGCGACCGGGGCGGTGTTCATCCACCCCTTCGACCACTGGGACGTGGTCACCGGCCAGGCGACCGTCGGCCTGGAGATCCTGGAGCAGTGCCCCGAGGTGCGCACGATCCTGGTCGGGGTGGGCGGTGGCGGGCTGCTGGCCGGGATCGCGGCGGCGGTCAAGCCGTTGCGACCGGACGTCCGGGTGGTCGGGGTGCAGGCGGCGGCCGCGGCCGCGTACCCGCCCTCGCTGGCGGCCGGGCGGCCGGTGACGCTGGAGCACTTCGCCACCATGGCCGACGGGATCATGGTCGGGCGCCCGGGGGACATCCCGTTCGAGGTGGTCAACACCCTGGCGGACGGCATCCGCACGGTCTCCGAGGACGCCCTGGCGCGGGCCCTGCTGCTGGGCCTGGAGCGGCTGAAGCTGGTGGTCGAGCCGGCCGGGGCGGCCCCGATCGCGGCGCTGCTCGAGCAGCCGGACTCCTTCGAGGGCCCGGTGGTGGCGGTGCTCTCCGGGGGCAACATCGACCCGCAGCTGATGCAGCGGGTGCTGCGGCACGGGCTGGCGGCGGCCGGGCGCTACCTGTCGCTGCGGGTGCGGCTGGCGGACAAGCCGGGTTCGCTGGCGGACCTCCTGGGGGTGCTGACCAGGGTGGACGCCAACGTGCTGGACGTCGCGCACGTGCGGACCGACCCGCGGCTGGGGCTGACCGAGGTCGAGGTGGACCTGCACCTGGAGACCAAGGGGCCGGAGCACTGCGCGCTGGTGGTGGGCGAGTTGCGGGACGCGGGGTACGTGGTCGCGGGCTGAGCGGCCGTCCCCTCTCCCGATCCGTTCCCCTTAATCCCCTTGACGCGATGTATCGCGAGTTGCCACACTCGCGATACATCGCGTTCTGTTTCGGTTATCGGGAACCGAGTCGCCCGCGCGCCCGAACGGGGGGCGGAGTGGGACAGATCGCCCATACTCGACCGAGGAGATGAGGCAGGCCATGGCGCCAGCCATCCAAGCCGAGAACCTGGTCAAGACCTTCGGCGACGTACGAGCCCTGGACGGCGTCAGCCTCGACGTCCCCGAGGGCACGGTGCTCGGGCTGCTCGGCCCGAACGGGGCCGGCAAGACCACCACCGTGCGCGTCCTCACCACCCTGCTCCGCCCGGACTCCGGCCGCGCGGTGGTGGCCGGGGTCGACGTCCTCGAACACCCGGACCGGGTGCGCAGCCTGATCGGGCTGTCCGGTCAGTACGCGGCGGTCGACGAGTACCTCACCGGCTTCGAGAACCTCACCATGGTCGGCGAGCTGTACCAGATGCGCACCCGCGACGCGAAGGCCCGCGCGCTGGAGCTGCTGGAGTGGTTCAACCTCACCGAGGCCAAGGACCGCACCGCCAAGACGTACTCCGGGGGCATGCGCCGGCGCCTTGACCTCGCCGCCGCGCTGGTCGTCCGGCCGCCGGTGATGTTCCTGGACGAGCCGACCACCGGCCTCGACCCGCGCAACCGGCTCGCGCTCTGGGAGGTCATCGAGACCCTGGTCGAGCAGGGCACCACGCTGCTGCTGACCACCCAGTACCTGGAGGAGGCCGACCGGCTCGCCCACGACATCGCGGTGGTCGACCACGGCCGGGTGATCGCCCGCGGCACGGCCGACCGGCTCAAGGCGCAGATCGGCGGCGAGCGGATCGAGGTCGTGGTGCACGACCCGGGCCTGGTCGCGGACGCGGTCGCGGCGCTGTCCCGGTACGCGCTGGGCGAGCCGGCCGTGGAGAAGAACACCCGGAAGATCACCGTGCCGGTCAGCGGCGGCGCCCGGGTGCTCGCCGACGCGATCCGCGAACTGGACGGCCGGGGCATCGAGATCGACGACATAGGCCTGCGCCGCCCGACCCTGGACGACGTCTTCCTCACCCTCACCGGCCACGTCGCCGAGGCGGTCGAGGAGGACGGCGGCGCCGCCGGCTCGGAGGGCCGCGGCCGGGGTGGCCGGGGCCGTGGGAACAGCGGCGGCGGCGCGGGCGGCGCGGGCGGCACGGACGGCGACGGCGGTCGGGGACCGGACCAGCAGCAGGCCGTCACGGCCGGAACGGAGCACTGAGATGAGCACCGGAACGGCCACCGAGCACGCCGTCGGCGGGGCGGTGCCGACCCCCCGCCGGGGCCTGTCCGCGACCCTTCACGACTCCTGGGTCGTCGCCAAGCGCAATCTCCGCCGGATGTCCAGGATCCCCGAGATCGTGGTGTTCGGGCTCATGCAGCCGGTCATGTTCGTGCTGCTGTTCTCGTACGTCATGGGCGGGGCGATCAAGATCCCCGGGGCGAACTCCAGCTCCGACACGTACATCCAGTTCCTGATGGCCGGCATCTTCGCCCAGACCGTCACCTTCGCCACCGCCGGCGCCTCGGCCGGCATCGCGGAGGACATGACCAAGGGGCTGGTGGACCGCTTCCGCTCGCTGCCGATGGCCCGCTCGGCGGTGCTGGTCGGGCGCACCCTCGCGGACCTGTGCCAGACCGCGTTCACCGTGGTCGTGCTGGCGCTGGTCGCGCTGGCGGTCGGCTGGCGGGTGCACGACGGGGTGCTCAGTGCGCTCGGCGCCTTCGGCCTGCTGCTCCTGCTCGGTTACGCCTTCTCCTGGATCGGTGCGCTGATCGGGCTGTCGGTGCGCAGCCCCGAGGCGGCCACCTCGGCCGGGCTGATCTGGCTCTTCCCGCTGACCTTCGTGTCCAACGCCTTCGTACCGGTCAGCTCGATGCCGGGCTGGCTGCAGGGCGTCGCGTACTGGAACCCGTTCAGCGCGACGGTGCAGGCCTGCCGGGACCTCTTCGGCAACCAGGTCGGGCCGGTGGACAACACCTGGCCGATGCAGCACGCGGCGCTGGTGTCGGTGCTGTGGTCGCTGGTGATCACGGCGGTGTTCTCCTGGCTGTCGGTGCGCAAGTACCGCTCGGCCGTGGGGTGAAACGTCACTGTCGGGGAACGCCCGAGGGCGGTCGCGGAGTCCTCTGCGGGACTGCGCGACCGCCCTCGGCGGTGTTCGCGGGCCGAGTCAGCCGGCGTGCGGCACGACCTTGACGATCTTCACCATGGCCGGCTTGCCGTTCGGCAGCTCGTAGGTGGCCTCGTCGCCGATCTTCTTGCCGTCGATCGCGCGGCCCAGCGGCGACTGCGGCGAGTAGACGTCCAGGTCGTCGGCGCCCGCCACCTCGCGCGAGGCGAGCAGGAACTCCATGAGGTCGTCCTCGTCGCCGTCGAAGGCGACCGTCACGACCATGCCCGGGGCCACCACGCCGGAGTCGGCCGGGGCTTCGCCGACCTTGGCGCGCTCCAGCAGCTGGGTCAGCTGGCGGATGCGCAGCTCGTACTTGCCCTGCTCTTCCTTCGCCGCGTGGTAGCCGGCGTTCTCCTTGAGGTCACCCTCCTCGCGCGCCGCCTCGATCTTCTGGGCGATCTCGATGCGCCAGGGCCCGGTCAGGTGATCCAGCTCGGCCTTGAGCTGGTCGTAGCCGGCCTGAGTGAGCCAGGTCACGTTCTCACTGGTCTGGGTCACAGGTGCTCCTCGTAGGTGCTGGGGGCTGTGCTGAGGGAGTCAGTCGTCAGCAGGGTCGTCGGTGATATCGGTCGTAACTACAAAGCAACGCCCGCTCCCGTACCATCCGGTGCGGAAGGGGCGAAACCACGAGCCTAACAAGTCCTGCCGACAAGCGGGAGAGGCGTTGTCGTGGCATTGACGGTGGCGTTGCGCCACGGTGTACAGCAACCGGGTGCGGGACTTCCTACGGATGCCCGTTCCGTCGGGGGAGTATGCGTCCCCTGGCCGTTCGGGGCCCACTTTCCGCCCGCGTCCGGCGCATGTCCCGCGCGTGTCCCCGCCCGCGTGCCGGGCGCGTCCGTCCGCGTGCCCGGGCGTGTTCCGTCCGCTCGCCGGCTACTTCGCCGGGGTGCAGCCCAACAGCTCGGCCGTGGTGCCGCGGGCGGTGGTGCGCAGGGTGACGGTGGCGTCGTAGCTCGACCCGGCCGCCGGGACCGGGAAGTCGGCCACCCCGACCACCGCGTGGTCGTCGCTCTGCGAGCGGACCGTGCAGGTGCCGGCCGTACCGTCGCTCTTGCTCACCGACAGGTGCAGCTGCACCTCGGAGTCGGAGAGCACCTGGAAGGTCGGCACCGAGCCGTTGATCTTGGACTCGCGCAGCAGGTAGGAGCCGCCCAGCCAGGCGATCAGCCCCAGCCCGAGCACGCCGCAGACCGCGCCGACCACCTTCAGGCGGCGGTCCGACTCGCCGTCGCCGCGCCGGCCGTAGCGCCCTTCGGGCAACTGCGTGGCGGTGCTCTGTGCCGTCATCGGACTCCGTCCTCTCCTAGGGAGGGGCCGCGCGGGCGGTGCAGGGGAATGCGACGGTCCTCCAGTCCGTCACTATAGGAGGGGCTCGCCCGCGGCCGGTCCGGCGGGGGCGGAGATCGGCCGCGCCGGAGACCGGCCGCAGGCCGGCCTTGCGGCGACGCGGTCCCGAAGTGAGCGGTTCGTACGGTGGGCAGACCCGACTTCGCGGAACGCCCGATGATGTGGAAGGAACGCAAGGCGTTGACTGAGCAGTTGCGACTGATGGCGGTGCACGCCCACCCGGACGACGAGTCCAGCAAGGGCGCGGCCACCATGGCCATGTACGTCGAGCAGGGTGTGGACGTGCTCGTGGCCACCTGCACGGGGGGCGAGCGCGGGTCGGTTCTCAACCCCAAGCTCCAGGGGGACCCGTACATCGAGGAGAACATCCACGAGGTGCGCCGCAAGGAGATGGACGAGGCGCGGGCGATCCTCGGCGTCAAGCAGGCCTGGCTGGGCTTCGTCGACTCCGGCCTGCCGGAGGGCGACCCGCTGCCCCCGCTGCCCGAGGGCTGCTTCGCCCTGGAGGACGTCAAGCAGGCGGCCGAGCCGCTGGTCCGGCTGATCCGCGAGTTCAAGCCGCAGGTCATCACGACCTACGACGAGAACGGCGGCTACCCGCACCCGGACCACATCATGACCCACAAGATCACCATGCTGGCCTTCGACGCCGCCGGCGACCCGGACGCCTACCCCGAGGCCGGCGAGCCCTGGCAGCCGCTCAAGCTCTACTACAACCACGGCTTCCCGATGGGCCGCATCCGCGCGCTGCACCAGTACCTCACCGAGCACGGCCACGACTCCCCGTACGGCGAGTGGATCGCCGGCTGGGAGAAGAGCGGCCGCGAGGAGCGCGAGATCACCACCCGGGTCCGCTGCGGCGACTGGTTCGAGACCCGCGACCGGGCGCTGATCGCCCACGCCACCCAGATCGACCCGGACGGCCCGTGGTTCCGCGTCCCGCTGGAGGTCCAGCGCGAGGTCTGGCCCACCGAGGACTACGAGCTCGCCCGTACCCTGATTGACGTGGACCTCCCGGAGGACGACCTGTTCGCCGGACTGCGCGCCCCCACCCTGGCGGCCGAGGCCGCCGCGCGCGACTGACCCACCCCCGACGGTCCGGCTCGGCGTGAGCCGGGCCACCATAGAGATATGAGTGCCCCCGTGAACCTCATCCACCTCGCCGCTGACCTCGCCGTCGACGACGCCAAGGTCACCCCCGGTCTCCTCGGCTTCGTCGTCTTCGCCGCCCTCGGCGTGGCGACGTGGTTCCTGGCCAAGTCGATGAACCGGCAGTTCAAGAAGGTCGACTTCACGGAGGAGCCGGAAACCCCGAAGGAGTGACCCGCCCCGGCCGGCTCCCGCCTCCGTTCGCGGGGGCCGGCCCAGGCGGACTCGGCGAGGTGCGGGGCCGGGCCTGACGCGTCCGTGGGGACGGATGCGCGAGGATGGGGGGCATGCCGAACCGTCTCGCGGACGCGACCTCGCCGTACCTGCTGCAGCATGCCGAGAATCCGGTCGACTGGTGGCCGTGGGGGCCGGAGGCCTTCGAGGAGGCCGAGCGGCGGGGGGTGCCGGTGCTGCTGAGCGTCGGGTACGCCGCTTGTCACTGGTGTCACGTGATGGCGCACGAGAGCTTCGAGGACGCGGGGCTCGCAGGGTACCTGAACGAGCGGTTCGTCGCGGTCAAGGTGGACCGGGAGGAGCGGCCGGACGTCGACGCGGTGTACATGGAGGCCGTGCAGGCCGCGACCGGACAGGGCGGTTGGCCGATGACGGTCTTCCTCACGCCCGACAAGGAGCCGTTCTACTTCGGCACCTACTTCCCGCCGCAGCCCCGGCACGGGATGCCGTCCTTCCGGCAGGTGCTGGAGGGCGTGGACGCGGCCTGGCGGGACCGCCGGCAGGAGGTCGGGGAGGTCGCCGGGCGGATCCGGGCCGACCTGGCCGAGCGGGCCGCCGTCTACTCCGCCGGCGCCCACCACCCGCCGGGCGACGCCGACCTGCACCAGGCGCTGGTCGCGCTCAGCCGGGAGTTCGACCAGACCCGCGGCGGCTTCGGCGGGGCACCCAAGTTCCCGCCGGCCATGGTCATCGAGTTCCTGTTGCGCCACCATGCCCGGACCGGTTCGGAGGCTGCGCTGGAGATGGCCGTCCGCACCGGCGAGGCGATGGCCCGCGGCGGCATCCACGACCAGCTCGGCGGCGGCTTCGCCCGGTACGCGGTGGACGCCGACTGGGTGGTGCCGCACTTCGAGAAGATGCTGTACGACAACGCCCTGCTGCTGCGGGTCTACCTGCACCTGTGGCGGGCCACCGGCTCCGAACTCGCCCGTCGGGTCGCGCTGTCCACGGCCGACTTCCTGCTGAGCGAACTCCGCACGCCCGAGGGGGCGTTCGCCTCCGCCCTGGACGCCGACAGCCTGGACGAGGAGACCGGCGCCTCCGCCGAGGGCGCCTACTACGTCTGGGAGCCGGGGCAGTTGGTCGACCTGCTCGGCCCCGCCGACGCGGCCACCGCCGCCCGGCTGTTCACCGTCACCGCCGACGGCACCTTCGAGCACGGCACCTCCGTACTCCAACTCCTGGCCGACCCGGAGGACTTCGCCGAGTACGAGGAGATCCGGCGGCGGATGTTCGAGGCGCGGGCGTCCCGGCCAGCCCCCGCCCGGGACGACAAGGTGGTCGCCGCCTGGAACGGCCTCGCCATCGCCGCGCTCGCCGAGACCGGCGCCCTGCTCGACCGCCCCGACCTCGTCGAGGCCGCCGAACGCGCCGCCGACCTGCTGCTCGCCGTCCACCTCACCCCCGACGGTCGGCTGCTGCGCACCTCCCGGGACGGCCGGCCCGGCACCAACGCCGGCGTCCTGGAGGACTACGCGGACACCGCCGAGGGCTTCCTCGCGCTGTACGCCGTCACCGGCGAGGCGGAGTGGCTCCAGCTGGCGGGCGGCCTGCTCGACACCGTGCTCAAGCACTTCACCGACGAGGCCTCCGGCGCGCTCTACGACACCGCCGACGACGCCGAGGAGCTCATCCGCCGCCCCCAGGACCCGACCGACAACGCCACCCCCTCCGGCTGGACCGCCGCCGCCGGAGCCCTGCTCGGCTACGCCGCGTACACCGGCTCCGACCGGCACCGCACGGCCGCCGAACGCGCCCTCGGCATCGTCGGCGCACTGGCCGGGCGGGCCCCGCGGTTCATCGGCTGGGGCCTCGCCGTCGCCGAGGCGCTGCAGGACGGGCCGCGCGAGATCGCGGTCGTCGGCCCCGCCGACGACCCGGCCACCGCGGCGCTGCGCCGGGCCGCGCTGCTGGGCACGGCGCCCGGGGCGGTGCTCGCGGTCGGCGCACCGGGGGAGGCCGCCGCCGAGGTGCCGCTGCTGGCGGACCGGCCGCTGGTCGGCGGTGCGCCCGCCGCGTACGTCTGCCGGCACTTCGCCTGCGAGGCGCCGACCACCGATCCCGCCGCGCTCGGCGCGCGGCTGGGGGTCGTACTCGAATAACCGTTGGCGGGCGTGCGTCGAGCGGGGCGAGGATGGGTCATGACGTGGACCCTCAGCACTTCGCTCGACGACTTCCGCAGTCGGGCGGACGCCTTCCTGGCCGCCCGCCCCGCCGAGAACACCGTCCTGATCACCATCGCCCACCGGCTCGCCGAGGCCGGGCTCGACGTGTTCGGGGAGCGCCCGCCGGTCTTCGGCTGGTGGCAGGCCGAGCCGGACGGCCCGGTCGGGGGCGCCTTCCTCCAGACGCCGCCGTTCGCCCCCAGGCTCTCCGCCATGCCGCAGGCGGCGGCCGTCGAACTGGCGGTCCGGCTGGCAGCGGCCGGGGCCGGGTTCACCGAGGTCACCGGGGTCGGCGGGGGAACGGAACAGGTCCGGGCCTTCGCCGAGGCCTGGACGGCCGCCACCGGTGCCGGACAGTCCGTTCGGGTCGAGGAACGGCTCTACCGGCTCGGCGAGTTGGCCGGCCCGCCGCGCCCGCCGGCCGGCCGCCACCGGCTCGCCGGCCCTGCTGACCGGGCACTGGCGATCCGGTGGTGGCAGGAGTTCCTGCTCGAAGTCAAGGTCCAAGCCCACAACGTGGCACGGGCGGTGGACGACAGGATCGCGTCCGGCGGCCTCCACCTCTGGGAGGACGCCGGCACCCCCGTCGCCCTGGCCGGCAGCAGCCCGGTGCTCGCCGGGATGTCCCGCATCGGCCCCGTCTACACCCCCGCCGACCTCCGCGGCCGCGGGTACGCCAGCGCAGTGACCGCCGCCGCCTCCGCCCACGTCCTCGGTCTGGGCGCGGAGGAGGTGCTGCTCTACACCGACCTCGACAACCCGACCAGCAACTCCATCTACCAGCAGATCGGCTACCGGCCGGTGGAGGACTGCCTGGTGCTGGACTTCCAAGCGCCGTCAGAGAGTTAGGCATCCCTGGTCAGGTGGCCGCCGGTCACCCCGACCACCTTCGTCTCGAAGGGGTCGGAGACCGGCGCCGCGCCGGGCGGCGGCAGGTGGTCGGCGTTCTGGTAGCCCTGCGCACAGGTGATCAGGTTGGCCCCGGCCGTCTTCATGTCGGTGGAGAGCCCGTCCAGCAGGGTCTTCCACGCGCTGCTGCACCCCGTCAGCGCCGCCCCGCTCTGCCACCCGGCCAGGCTCCCGGCGGCCGTGGCGCTGGGCTCCGCCAGCTTCGCGGTCTCGTCGGGGACCTTCCCGGCGACCGTCAGCGCGTTGTTCCCGGCAGCGGTCAACTCGCCTGGTTTGACCGTGAATCCGGGATCCTGTCCCATGGCTTCCCCCTGGCTTCCGTGTCGGCTGCGGACGCTATGGTAGCTGTGAGTGTCGTGGGGGACACAAGGCGCACGGGGGGCCGGGGATGGACATCGCAAGCCTGCGGAACGCCAAGTTGGCGGACCTCTACACGGCGGCGGGAGCGTACGACACGCTGGCCAAGGCGATGTCGCAGCATGCCACGGACTGGAAGAGCGGGACCACGGACCGGGTCCACGGCTCCCAGTGGACCGGACCCACGGCCGATGCCGCGCTCCCGGTGCTGGACGGCCTGACCAGCAAGATGAGCGCGGCGACGACGGAGCTCGGCCTCATCGGCAAGGAGATGCGCGACTGCGCCGACGCCATGACGCTGGCCCAGGACAGGCTCACCAACGCGCTGTCCGAGGCGCAGAGCAAGGGCTTCAGGGTCAGCGACACCGGCGCCGTGAGCTGGCCCGCGTCGACCAACCCGTACCAGGCTCCCGACTGGGAGACCAAGCAGAAGGCGGCCGCCGACGAGATCAGCAAGCAGATCGCCAAGGCACTGTCCGACGCGGCCGAGGCCGACGGCGCCCTGACCGACACGCTCAACAAGTTCGCGGGGCATGCCAAGGACAAGTCGGGCCTGGACGAGAAGACGGCCGGTGCCGACGCGTACATGGACCAGTTCGGCAATGCGTCCAACCCGGCGTGGCAGTGGAGCATGCCCCTCAAGGACGCGCCCCCCACCGAAGTCAACTCCTGGTGGAAGGGGCTCGGCCCGCAGGGCCAGCAGTGGTACATCAGTCACCACCCGGAGGCGATCGGCAACCTCGACGGCATCCCGGCGGAGGTCCGGGACCAGGTGAACCGCAAGCACCTGGAGGACGTGATGGGGCCCATCAGGGCCAAGCAGAAGCTGGGCCAGCCGCTGGACTCCAGCGACAAGGCGAACCTCGTCCTCTACGGGCCGATCGACGCCCGCCTCGCCGACAGCAAGGGCGACCCGCCGGTCTACCTGTTGGGCCTCGGCGACGAGGGCCAGGGCCGGGCGGTCCTCTCGTTCGGGAACCCGGACACCGCGACCGACATCTCCGCCTACGTGCCGGGGATCACCACCACCATGGACAGCCTCGGGCCGGGGGCGAACGACGGTACCAACGAGGCGGAGAACGCGCTGAACCTCTACCGTGCCGCGAGCGGCAAGGCCCCGGCCGGCCACTCCGTCGCCTCGGTCGTGTGGCTCGGGTACGACTCGCCGGGGGCGGACCTCGGGGCCGCGTCGACGAAGGCGGGCAAGGACGGCGCCCCGGCGTACGCCCAGTTCCTGAGCGGGGTACGGGCGAGCCACGAGGGCACTCAGCCGCCGCACGTCACCTCGGTCGGGCACAGCTACGGTTCGTACCTGGTCGGCCAGGCCACCAAGCTCGCCACCCAGCCGGGCTCGCACTACGTGGCCCCGGACGACGTGGTCTTCATCGGCAGCCCGGGCGTCGGCGTGGACAAGGCCTCCGACCTCAGGATGGCCCCCGGTCACGTCTGGGTCGGTGCCGCCGACAACGATGTCGTGACGCACGCCCCGTCGAAGCTCAGCCTCGATCCGGACGAACGCTGGTACGGACGGGATCCGTCGAGCAAGCACTTCGGAGCGAACCGCTTCACCGTCGACGACTGGAGCCGCGGCAACCCCATCGACGCGCACACCAAGTACCTGAACGGGCGGGGCGGCCCCTCGCTGGACAACATCGCGGCCGTCGTCACGGGCAGCGGGGACGTCAAGCTGCAGGGGCGACGCGGGTGAAGCGGCCACGACGTGCGCTGGGCTGTTCCGTGGCGGCGGCGGCCGTGCTGGCCGCCGGGTTCGGGCTGTTCTACAACGGGTACGGCCCGATGGCACTGATGGACCGGGGCTCCATCCGGAGTGCGGGTGAGGCGAAGGGACAGCTCGACGACACCCTTCAGACCGCCATGGGCGCGGTCAGCCCCTCGCTGAGCTACTTCGGGGGTGTTTACGTCGTCGAACGCGCTCCGGAGCACGCCGACGGCGAGCCGAGCCTGCGGTCCAGCGTTACGGCCTCGGTCTCCGTCCGGACGAAGGTGGCTCCGGCGAAGGTGCCGGTGCTGCTGGACCGGATGAAGCAGGTCTGGGGCGGAGAGTGCCGACCCGAAGTCACCGCGGAGGCCGGGGCGAAGCGCTACACGGACCTGAACTGTTCCGGACGCGGAGACACCCTGTTCACGTTGTCGGTGGTCAGTTCCCCGACCGTCTCGACCGAGCAGGTGCTCATGAGTGCAGAGGCGTTCGTGGTGCGCTACCAGCCCGCAGGGGACTACGGGGCCTCCCCCGTCGGCCCACAGCTGACCGGGCACGAGCCCGCCCCTGACCTCGACGACCCCTACTGGTCGCACTGACAGCCCCCTCACTCCCAGTCCCAGCGGATCCCCAGGATGCAGGGCCGTACCGCCGTTGCCACCAGGTGGACGCAGCGGTGGCCGTCGAGGGTCAGCTCCTCTGTCTCGTAGGGGGCTCCGCCGGGGGAGTGGAGGGCGAAGCGGTGGCAGCGGACGGGGAGGGCGGTGGGGTGGAAGGTGATCTGGAGGACGTACTGGCCGGCGCCGGAGTTGAAGCCGCGGACGTATTCGCAGCTGGGGTCGGGGGAGGGGGCGTCGTCGAAGCCGTAGCCGAGGAGGTGGGTGTCGCCGGCGCGGAGGCGGCGGTCGAGGAGGAGTTCGGCGGCGAGCAGGTGGTGGGCGTGGTCGCGGCGGATGCGGCCGGGGCGGCAGTTCTCCTCGGCGCGGACGCCGACCAGGGAGATGTCGCTGCCCGGGTCGCCCTGGTAGAGGGCGAGGTATCGGTCGATGCCGTCGCGGTGGGCGCGCAGGGCGTGTTGGGAGTCGCGGCGGGTGACTTGGCGGTCGGGGCCGATCCGGACGCGTTCGATGTGGGTGATGGTGTGCAGGCCGGTGTCGCGGGGGCTGGCCAGGGTGGCGAGTAGGTGGTCGACGGCGGTGGCCGGGGAGATCAGGTCGCGGTACGGGCGTACGGGCGGCCCGACGGTGGTGGTGGCGCGGCGGGGGCCGAGGAGCCGGGTGAGGGAGTGTTCGGGCAGGTCGAGGACGTCTTCGAGGGCGGCGACGGCGCGCAGTGACTCGGGGCGTTCCGGGCGGCGTCGACCCTGCTGCCAGTAACTGAGGCTGGTGAGACCGATGTTGACGCCGCGCAGCGCGAGGTGGCGGCGGATGCGGTGCAGGGCGAGGCCGCGGGCGGTGATGGCGGTGCGCAGGGCGAGGTGGAAGGGGCCGGTGCGCAGGGCGGCGGCGAGGTCGGGGGGTTCGCTTCGGTGGATGGCGGCCTCCTGGCTGGTTCCGAGCGTGCGCGGACCTGCGCGGACCTGCGCGGGCCGGTGCGGACCGGCGCAGACCGGGTTTTGACCGTGAATATTCACATCCGCGCGGCGGTTTGTCACCGGTCCGGGCGTCTCGCGCTGCGGCTTCCCGGGCGCCGTTCACATCCGGGCCGCTCCGTTCACACCGTGATCGGGCCCCGCCCAGGGCCGTTGACCAGCCACCGACAACGGCGCGATGCTCAGGGCGCGATCCGGACCGCGCCCCCACGCAGGACCTCGCTCCATTCGCGCAAGGAGGCATCCCCACATGCCAGTTCCACGGATACGGCTGCGCCGCGCGGTCGCCCTGCTCGCCCTGGGCGTGCTGGGTCCGGCGCTCACCGCCGCGGCGACCACCCCCGCGGTCGCAGCCACCGCCGCCCCCACCACCGCTCACGACCGGGCCGGCCAGCACCAGGTCCGTCCGGCGGCAGCGCCCGGCAGTACGGCCGATCTGGCCGGCACGTACAAGAAGCTCAACATCACCATGCAGCAGCAACAGCAGACCAACTGGTGCTGGGCGGCGAGCGGCAACACCATCGCCACCTGGTTCGGCTACAGCTACAGCCAGAACCAGTTCTGCAACGCCGCGTTCGGCCGCTCGATCGACTCCAGCTGCCCCAACAGCCAGGCCTCGCTGGCGGACGTGCAGAACGGGCTGGACTGGATCGGCATCAACCCGGGCTCGTACGTCACCGGGTACCTGCGCTACAGCACCGTGCAGTCCGAGGTGGACGCAAACCGGCCGGTCGAGACGCGCATCCAGTGGAGCTCGGGCGGCGGGCACATGCACGTCCTGTACGGCTACGACACCGGCAACAACTGGGTCTACTGGGGCGACCCGTGGCCGTCCAACTACCGCTACAACTGGGCGGACTACTGGTACTACGTGAACAACGACACGTTCTCGTGGACCCACTCCCTGTACCGGATCGGCGCGTGAGGACGACCATGACCGAGCTCAGCAAGGCCCGTCGGGCCGCCGTCACCGCCCTGCTCGCCGCCGGCCTCGCGCTGGTGACCGCCCAGGCCGCGCACGCCGACCTCGCCGCCCACGCCGACACCTCCGGCCATGCCGACACCTCCGCCCAGGGCGCCGCCCCCGCCCAGGGTGACCCCGAACCGGTGCCCGCCGCCGACCTGGCCCGCGCCCACAGCGCGGTCCAGGACCCGACGGTGCTCGACAAGGTGGGCCACTTCTTCGCCCGCAAGGGCGTGCCACCGACCCGGCAGCTGACGATCGGCGCCGCCGAGGAGGCGAAGGCCGCGCAGGACGAGGCGCCCCGCCTGGCCGGGGACACCGTGCCGGTCTACACCCTGGACGCCGGGTTCGTGGCCGGCACCCCGGGTGCCCCGGTGGCGAAGGTCGAGTTCACGGCGAGCAAGGTGGTCGCGGCGGACGGGCAGACCGCCTCGGTCTGGACGGTCCGCCAGGGCGATGCCTGGCGGGTCGTCAACATCGCCTCCGGCGGCGACGAGAGCGACTACGCGGCGAAGGCGGCGGACGGCGGCGGTACGGCCTTCCGGGAACCGCAGGTCAACGCCTGGTACGTGCTGCGCGACGGCCGGGTGCTGCCACTGGACGACGAGGCCCGGCGCTCGGTGGGCGCGGGCGGGGTGTCGCTGGCCGCGTACCAGAAGCTGGTGCACCAGCGGTACGGGGACAAGCTGCCCGGCTCGACGTACGACCGGGAGGGCAGGGGCGGCGGCTACCGGCTGGACGCCGCGGCGGAAGCCGGACCCGGAGCCGCCGCGCAGGCCGCCCCGCAGGCCGCCGCGGACCACGACTCGGCGATCCCGGCCGTGACGGCGGCCGCGGCGCTGGGCGCCACCGCGCTGGCGGCCGCCGGCGTGGGTGCGGGCGCGGTGCTGCGGCGGAAGCGGGCGATCCGCTGATCCGGCGGACACCCACCGGGGCCCGGCTCGCTGAGCCGGGCCCCGGACCGCGATCGCTCCGCGCAGAGCGAGCAGTCCGACCAGAACCCGCTCACACCCCGGCGAACCCGCTCTCCAGCAGCGCGAAGGTGCGGTCGACCAGGTCGGCGATGTCCTCCCGGCCGTCGCCCGCGGCCCACTGGAGCACGGCCTCGGTGGTGGCGGCGCCGATGGCGGCGGCGGTGACCCGCATGTCGTACGTGGGTTCGTCGAGGCCGGCCCGTCGGGTGAGGACGTCGAGATAGAGCTCGTGCGGGCTGTTGCCGGTGCGGAACAGTCCGGCGCGCAGCGCGGGGACCTGGGTGACCAGCCGCATCCGGGTCAGCAGTTCCTGGCGTTCGTGCTGGAGCAGGGTGCGGATCAGGCCGATGAGGGTCTCCCGGCAGGACCGCAGAAAGGGTTCGCCGGCCGGGCGGGCCATCAGGGAGGCGATCATCGCCGGGTCGTACTCGTCGGTGAGGACGAGGTCCTCCTTGGTGGCGAAGTACCGGAAGAACGTGGAGGGGGAGACCTCCGCGGCGGCCGCGATCTGCTCCACCGTGGTGTTCTCGTAGCCCTGTTCCACGAACAGCCGGTACGCCTCGCGGCGCACGGTCTGCCGGGTCTTGAGCTTCTTGCGCTCGCGCAGTGACAGCGGCGCCTCCAGCAGCGCCTGGACCGGGTTGGTCGGGGCATCCGGGAGGATCGCGTTCGGCTGCTCGGGCGTCATGTCCCCGATTATCGGGGATCTCCGGCGTCGGCTGCCCGGGCGGCGGGTCCGGCCTCGGCCGCGCCCGCGGGCTCGGCGGCGGGCATCCGGGCCGCGACCAGTACCGCCGAGCCGACCGCGACCAGCCCGGCGACCAGCAGCACGACCGTCATGCCGTGCACGTACGCCGTGTGCGCTGCCGCGCCGAGCGCCGGCCGTCCGGTCTCCCGGGCGATGGCGTCGGCGGCGACCACCGACTTCCCGGCCCGGTGGGCGGCCCCGGCCGACAGTCCGCCGGTGTCGAGCGCGCCCCGGTAGGCCCCGGCGAGCAGGCTGCCGAAGGCGGCGATCCCGACGGCGCCGCCGACCTGCCGCAGGGTCTGGAGCAGTCCGGAGCCGACCCCGGCCCGGGCGGGCGGCAGGGTGATCAGGGCGGAGGACTGGGCGGTGATCAGCGACAGGCCCATGCCGACGCCGAGGACGGTGAGCCAGACCGCGGCCCGCCCGTACCCGTCGGAGCCGTCGGTGCGGCTGCCGAACAGCAGCGCGGCGCCGAGCAGGGCCAGACCGAGCGTGATCACCGCGCGGGCGCCGATCCGGGTGACCAGCGGTTCGGTGAACCTGGCGGCGGCCAGCAGTCCGAGCATCATCGGCATCAGCCGCAGCCCGGAGCCGAGGGCGTCGGTGCCCAGGACGCTCTGGAAGTAGAGCGGTAGGACGAAGAAGGCGCCGAACAGGACGAGTGAGATCAGCGTGGCGGCGACCGAGGACCAGCGGAAGGTCGGGTCGGCGAGCAGGGTGAGGTCGAGCATCGGGTCGCTCTGGCGGCGGCTGCGCAGCACCAGTGCGGTGAGCAGGAGCACCGAGCCGATCAGGGTGGCGAGCACCAGCGGGTCGTTCCAGCCGCGGTCGGCGCCCTCGATGATGCCGTAGGTGAGCGCGCCGAGCCCGGTGGCGGCGAGGACGGTGCCGGGCAGGTCCATCCGGGGCGCGGCGGGGTTGCGGCTCTCGGGCAGCAGCAGGACGCAGGCGACGATGCCGATCGCGGTCAGCGGGACGTTGACCGCGAAGACCGAGCCCCACCAGAAGTGCTGGAGCAACAGGCCTCCGATCAGCGGTCCGAGCGGGGCGCCGCCGGCGATGGCGGCGGTGAGGATCGCGGTGGCCCGGCGCTGTTCGGCGGCCGGGAAGATCGCGGGTATCACCGCGAGCGACATGGGCATCACGAGCGCCCCGGCCAGACCCATCGCGGCGCGGGCGGCGATCAGGGTGCCGGGGGAGTCGGTGAGCATCCCGACGGCGGAGGCGAGTCCGAACAGGGCGAGGCCGGCGGTGAGGGTGCGGCGGCGGCCGTAGCGGTCGCCGAGCAGGCCGGCCGGGAGCATCGCGGCGGCGAAGACCAGCGTGTAGGCGTCGACGATCCACTGCTGCTGCCCGGTGCCGGCCTGCAGCTGTGCGGCCAGGGTGGGCAGGGCGACGTTGAGGATCGTCATGTCGAAGCTGATCACCAGGACGCTCAGGGCGACGGCGACCAGGGCGAGCCACCGGCGCGGGTCGGCGGCCGTGCCGGGGGCGGCGGGAGCGGTGGTGGTGGGTGTGGGCGGAGCGGTGGACATGCGGCCTCCAACGGGCTTGTGTGATAGTTGCTGTCAAATGACAGTAACTATCAAAAGGAGGTGGCCGTCAACGCGGATCATCGTGACCATCTGATGACTCTTCGTGACGTGTCCTGGAAGTGCTGCTTCCGCACGAGGAATTGACGCAACGTTGATCTGTCGTTCGCCGCCTCGGGGCGGCGCCGGGTGACTGTCGGTAGATACCATGTGGCAATCGGTCAGTGCTGACCGGACGCGTGCCGAGAGCGGAGAAGGGGTGGGGCGGCAGGAGCCGACCACGAGCCCGGCGCCGGGAAAGGGGAGCCGAAGTGGCCGACAGTGACGACAGGCAGGCGAGTACCCAGGTGTGGGGTGCGGCCGTGGTGGTGGGTTCCGCGCTGGCCGTGGTCGCGGCCTATCTGATCAACGGCGCCCCGCTGGTGCTGGTGGTCGCCGGGATCGAGACGGTGTTGGTCATGGTTTACGTCGGCCGCCGTTGGCGCGCGCTGCACCGGGAGGCGGTCCCGGCCGGGCACCGGCTGCGGCGCGGCATCCCCGACGCCGCCCACTGCGATCGCTGCCGCCGGGCCCGGGAGGCGCTGGACGCCCGCCAGGAGCACGGGGCTGCGGGGAGTGCCGGGTTGGCCGTCCGCGCGGTGCGCGCCGTGCGCCCGGAGGCCGCCCCGGAACTGACGGAGCTGCCGTCCGCGCCGGAGTCCGGCACCGCCGACCACCCGTCCTCCCCGCGCCGCCCGCAGGGCCGGGCCCCGTACGAGCGGCCCTGGACGGCCGAACGGGCGGCCACCCGGTCCGTGGACCGGTCGACCGCCCGTCGAAGTGCGCCGGGTTCAGCCGGCCGCGCTGTACGCCACCAGTGAGACGCCGACGTACTGGACGATGAAGGCGCCGAGGGTGAAGGCATGGAACACCTCGTGGAAGCCGAACCAGCGCGGTGACGGGTTGGGCCGCTTGAGCCCGTACACCACGCCGCCGATGCTGTAGAGCACGCCGCCGACGATCATCAGCACCAGGACGGCGACCCCGCCGGTGCGCAGGAAGTCCGGCAGGAAGAACGCGGCGGCCCAGCCCAGCGCGATGTACACGGGTGTGTACAGCCAGCGCGGCGCGCCGACCCAGAACACCCGGAACGCTATTCCGGCGAGCGCCCCGCCCCAGGCGACCCAGAGCAGCAGCTGCTGGGCGGCGCCCTTGAGCAGCAGGATCGTGAACGGCGTGTAGGTGCCCGCGATGATCAGGAAGATGTTCGCGTGGTCCAGCCGCCGCAGCACGGCGTCCCCGCGCGGGCCCCAGTCGAAGCGGTGGTACACCGCGCTGACCCCGAACAGCAGCCAGGCGCTGACCGAGTAGATCGCGCAGGCGATCTTGGCCGGAGTGGAGTCGGCCAGGCAGATCAGCACGATCCCGGCGGCGACGGTGGCGGGGAACATCCCGGCGTGCAGCCAGCCGCGCCACTTCGGCTTGCTCTCCCGGTGCTCGACCGGGTCCTCCCCAATGCTCTCCGCGAGCACAGCAGCAGTCATGGGCAGCATGCTACCGGCGACCTACGGAACCGTAGGTTACTGGCGCGTATGGAAGTGGCGATCATCACTCTTGGACGTTTTGGAGTATTTGAAGTGTGGCCCCGCGCACTCCGGCCCGGACGTGAGCGAGCTTCTACTGGCCGGTAATCGTACTTTCCGTAGTAAAAGATGCGTCAATTTCGCCTCGACGCCGCATTCCGGCCTCGGGTCCGGAGCTACGCTGCAAGCACCCTCAGACCCCCGCAACGCCGTCTCCTCGACGAGACGGCGTGAAACGGAGCGATCGTGTCGTACGAGATCTCTGCTCTCAGCGCATCCGCGCCCACCCGCCACAAGCAGCTGCTCGCTTGGGTGAGCGAGATCGCCGAGCTCACCCAGCCGGACCGCATCGAGTGGTGCGACGGTTCCGACGAGGAGTACCAGCGCCTCGCGGACCTGCTGGTGGCTCAGGGCACCTTCAAGAAGCTGAACGAGGAGAAGCGCCCCAACTCCTACTACGCCGCCTCGGACCCTTCGGACGTGGCGCGCGTCGAGGACCGCACGTTCATCTGTTCCGAGCAGGAGAAGGACGCCGGCCCGACCAACAACTGGAAGGCGCCCGCCGAGATGCGGGAGCTCTTCCAGGGCGAGCAGGGCCTGTTCCGCGGCGCGATGAAGGGCCGCACGATGTACGTCGTGCCCTTCTCGATGGGCCCCGTGGGCTCCCCGCTGGCCGCGTACGGCGTCGAGATCACCGACTCCGCCTACGTCGCCGTGTCGATGCGCGTGATGACCCGCATGGGCCAGGCCGTGCTCGACCAGCTCGGCGAGGACGGGGAGTTCGTCAAGGCCGTGCACACCGTCGGCGCCCCGCTGGCCGAGGGCCAGGCGGACGTGCCGTGGCCGTGCAACAGCACCAAGTACATCTCGCACTTCCCGGAGACCAAGGAGATCTGGTCCTTCGGCTCCGGCTACGGCGGCAACGCCCTGCTCGGCAAGAAGTGCTACGCGCTGCGCATCGCCTCGACCATGGCCCGCGACGAGGGCTGGCTGGCCGAGCACATGCTGATCCTGAAGCTCACCCCGCCGTCCGGCGAGGTCAAGTACGTCGCGGCCGCCTTCCCGTCGGCCTGCGGCAAGACCAACCTGGCCATGCTCCAGCCGACCATCCCGGGCTGGAAGGTCGAGACCATCGGCGACGACATCGCCTGGATGCGCTTCGGCGAGGACGGCCGCCTGTACGCCATCAACCCCGAGGCCGGCTTCTTCGGCGTCGCTCCCGGTACCGGCGTGGACACCAACGCCAACGCCATCGACACCCTCTGGGGCAACACCGTCTTCACCAACGTCGCCCTCACCGACGACGGCGACGTGTGGTGGGAGGGTCTCACCGAGGAGCCCCCGGCGCACCTCACCGACTGGCGCGGCAACGACTGGACCCCGGAGTCCGGCACCCCGGCCGCCCACCCGAACGCCCGCTTCGCCGTCCCGGCCGCGCAGTGCCCGACCATCGCCCCGGAGTGGGAGGACCCGGCGGGCGTGCCGATCTCGGCGATCCTGTTCGGCGGCCGCCGCGCCACCGCCGTCCCGCTGGTGACCGAGTCCTTCGACTGGCAGCACGGCGTCTTCCTGGGCGCCAACATCGCCTCGGAGAAGACCGCCGCCGCCGAGGGCACCGTCGGCGAGCTGCGCCGCGACCCGTTCGCGATGCTGCCGTTCTGCGGCTACAACATGGGCGACTACTTCGCCCACTGGCTGAAGGTCGGCGCCCAGGCGGACGCCGCCAAGCTGCCGAAGATCTACTACGTCAACTGGTTCCGCAAGAACGCCGAGGGCAAGTTCGTCTGGCCCGGCTACGGCGAGAACAGCCGCGTGCTCAAGTGGATCGTCGAGCGCCTGGAGGGCACCGCCGAGGGCGTCGAGACCCCGATCGGAGTGCTGCCGAAGGTCGACGGCTTCGACCTGGGTGACCTGAAGCTGTCCGAGGAGGACCTCGCCCTGCTCTTCACCGTGGACGCCGACATCTGGCGCCAGGAGGCCGCGCTCGTGCCGGCCCACCTGGAGCTGTTCGGCGACCACACCCCGAAGGAGCTGTGGGACGAGTACCGGAGCCTGGTCGCGCGACTCGGCTGAGCCTGAGCCTCAGTCGAGCGAGAGGTCGGCGCGCGGCACGAACCGCGCGCCGACCGAGTGACGGGACGGCCGGAGTTCCGCCGGGTGGTCTTTCCCCGACCAAGGAGACCACCCGGGCCGGGACTCCGGCCGTAGTGTTCTCCCCGCCGTGGAGCGGGATCAGGGCTGGGTGTAGCCGCTGAGGAAGTCGCCGATCCGGGTCACCGCTTCGGTGATCTCCTCCGGCCGGGGCAGCGTGACCAGCCGGAAGTGGTCCGGTTCGGGCCAGTTGAAGCCGGTGCCCTGGACCAGCAGGATGCGCTGGGAGCGCAGCAGGTCCAGCACCATCTGGGCGTCGTCCCTGATCTTGTAGACCTTCGGGTCCAGCCGGGGGAAGGCGTACAGCGCGCCCTTCGGCTTGACGCAGCTCACCCCCGGGATCTGGTTCAGCAGCTCGTGCGCGGCGTCGCGCGAGGCGAGCAGCCGGCCGCCGGGCAGCACCAGGTCCTTGATCGACTGCCGTCCGCCGAGCGCGGCGGCCACCGCGTGCTGGGCGGGCATGTTGGCGCACAGCCGCATCGAGGCGAGCACGGTCAGGCCCTCGATGTAGCTGCGGGCGGGCTGGCGGTCGCCCGAGAGCACCATCCAGCCGGAGCGGAAGCCCGCGACCCGGTACGACTTGGACAGTCCGTTGAAGGTGACGCAGAAGAGGTCCGGGGCCAGGGTGGCCAGCGGGACGTGCTCGGCGTCGTCGTAGAGGATCTTGTCGTAGATCTCGTCCGCGTAGACCACCAGCTTGTGCCGGCGGGCGATCTCGACGATGCCCTCCAGCACCTCACGCGGGTATACCGCGCCGGTCGGGTTGTTCGGGTTGATCACCACGATGGCCCTGGTCCGGTCGGTGACCCTGGCCTCGATGTCGGCGAGGTCCGGGTACCACTCGGCCTGCTCGTCGCAGCGGTAGTGCACCGCCGTGCCGCCGGCCAGCGAGACCGAGGCCGTCCACAGCGGGTAGTCCGGCGCCGGGACGAGCACCTCGTCGCCGTCGTCCAGCAGTGCGGTCATGGCCAGCTGGATCAGCTCGGAGACGCCGTTGCCGAGGAAGACGTCGTCGACGGAGAGCCCGTGCAGCCCGCGGTCCTCGTAGTGCATGACGACCGCGCGGCGGGCCGAGAGCAGCCCCTTGGAGTCGCCGTACCCGTGCGCGTTCGCCAGGTTGCGCAGGATGTCCTGGAGGATCTCCGGGGGCGCCTCGAAGCCGAAGGTGGCCGGGTTGCCGGTGTTGAGCTTGAGGATGCGGTGGCCCTGTTCCTCCAGCCGCATCGCCTCGTCGAGAACCGGACCGCGGATGTCGTAGCAGACATTGGCGAGCTTGCTGGACTGGATGACCTGCATGCCTGCCTACTTTAGGGGCAGGCCGGGGCCCGCGTCGGCCATCCGGGGACCCGGCTCGCGGGCCCCGGGAGCGGCCCTTGGATCCGCAGGCGCCGACTTCGAACGGCCTTCCGAACCAGTGGCCCGATGTTCGGAATGCTCGCGTACGCGAGGAACGCGGCCGGTTTCCCGGACGGAAGGAGACGGACAGCACACCGCCCGGCCGCCGCGGACGGGAAGATGGGCCCCGGTGCGTCGACGACGAGGGGGTGGACCGGTGGTGGCGGTCGTGTCCGGGGCGGTACTGGTCGGTCTCCTGCTGGCTCCGCTGCTGCGCGGACTGATCGCCCGCTTCGCCGTGCCCGAGGGCGAACCCTGGTGCGAGGCCTGCCCGTTGTGCGGCCGCACGATCGGGCGGCTGCTGCCGCCGACCGGGCGCTGCCCGGGCTGCCGGGGGCGCCTCGGAGCCGGGGCCGGGACGGTGGAGGCGGTGGCGGCGGCGGTCGCGGTCGCGGTGGCGTACGCGGCGGAGGGGCCGCAGACGGCGGCGCTCGTCTGGGCGGGCGCGCTCGGCGTGGCGCTCGGCTTCACGGACGGGCGGGTGCGCCGGCTGCCCTACCGGCTGACCGTGCCGCTGCTGGCCGGGGTGGCCGCGCTGCTGGCGGTGGCGGCGCTGGCCGAGGGGCGCCCGGGGGTGCTGCTGCGCTGTCTGCTGGTCGCGCTGGCCGTCGGGGCGCTGCTCGAAGTCGCCGTCCAGATCGGCGCGTTGGGCCCCGGCGACTCCCCCCTCGGGCTCGCCCTGGGCGGGCTGCTCGGCTGGTACGGCTGGTGGGTCGCGATCGGCGGGCTGTTCGCCGCGGTGGTGCTCGCCGGTCTCTGGGGCACCCTGCGGGCCGCGGCCCTGCTGGTCCGCCGGCGTTCCTGGCGCGGACTCGAGGTCCCGGTGGGCCCGTTCCTGCTGCTCGGCGCGCTCACCGCGCTGCTCACCCGGTGAGCCGGTGACGGAACGGGGCCCGCCGTACCGGAACCGGTACGGCGGGCCCCGCCGTCGGCGCGCGGGCCCCACCCTCGAGGAGCGGCGCGCCGAAGGGAGGCCGTTTACGGCATCTTGTGGACGAACGGGCCGACCGCGTTCGAGAACGCGTTGCCGTTGTTGGCGTCCCAGTTGGTGGACCAGGTCATCGCGCCCCGGATGGTGGGCCACTTGGCCGGCGGCACGAAGCTGCCGCAGTTGTTGCCGGTGGCCAGGCAGTTGAGCGCGTTGGTCACCACCGACGGGTCGACGTAGCCGCCGCCGGCCGCCCGGCTGGAGGCGGGGACGCCGATGCCGACCTGGTCGGGCCGCAGGCCGCCCTGGATGTGGGTGCAGACCTGCGAGGTGATGAAGTCGATCGTGCCCTGGTTGTAGACCTTGCCGTCGCAGCCGTTCATGCCGCCCGAGTTGTAGAACTGGGTGTTGACGACGGTCAGGATGTCCTTGGTGTTCAGCGCCAGCTGGAAGTAGGCGCCGGAGGTGTTGTACATCCCGATGGTCTCGGGCGCCATGGTCAGCACGAAGCCGGGGCCGGCCTTGGCCTGCAGGGCGTGCAGCGCGTTGCCGAGCGGCCCGGGCTGGACGCCGTTCTCCAGGTCGACGTCGATGCCGTCGAAGCCGTAGTCCTTGATGATCGTGTAGGCGCTGTTGGCGAAGTTCGCCCCGGCGGTGGCGTCGCCGACGCTGATCGCGCCGTTCTGGCCGCCGATGGAGAGGACGACCTTCTTGCCGGCCGCCTGCTTGGCCTTGATGTCGGCGCGGAACTGGGCGTCGGTGTAGCCGCCGAGCGCCTTGGACAGGCCCGGGTCCAGGGTGAAGCTGATCGCGCCGGTCTGGGTCGCCACGGCGTCGGCGAAGGAGACCGCGATGATGTCGTACGCGTTCTGCACGTCGCTCAGGCGCTGCGGGGTCGAGCCGTTGTCGAAGTTCTGCCAGTAGCCGGTGACCACGTGGGCGGGCAGGCCGGTGGCCGGCGGGGTGGTCGGGGTCGTGGTCGGCGTGGCGGTGGCCGTCGGCGTCTGGGTGGGCGTCGCGGTGGCGGTGGCGGTGGCGGTGGCTGTCGGCGTCGGGGTGGGGGTCGGCGTCTGGGTGGGCGTGGCCGTCGGCGACGGGGTGGAGGTGCCGCCCGGGCCGATCAGCGCGACGTCGTCGGCGAGGTAGGCGCCCTGCCCGTACCAGCCGTGCAGGTAGACGGTGACGCTGGTGGCGTTCGCCCCGGTGGTGAAGCCGGTGGACAGCTGGTTCCAGCCGGTCTGGTTCGACCAGGTGGACGGGTCGGTGCCGCCGGTGCCGCGTGCGCCGAGGTAGACGTACGGGCCCTGCACCCAGGCGTTGAGCGTGTAGCTGGTGTTGGGCAGCACGCTGATCGTCTGGGAGCACTCGGCGGTGTCGCCCGCACCCGGGGTGGCCTGCAGCGCGCCGTTGCCGGAGTGGACCGGTGAGGACACCGCGGTCGCGCCGCCGGTGCAGGACCAGCCGCCCAGTCCGCTCTCGAAGCCGCCGTTGGCGACCAGGTTGCCGACCGCCGCGCCGGCGCCGCCGGCGAAGAGGGCGAGGCCGCCGCCGGCCAGGGCGAGGGCGGTGGCGCCGGCCGCGAGGGCCGGGAGGGGGCTGCGCCGGCGCTTGTGCGCGGGCTCGTTCAGCGTACGGGCCATGGGTGACGCTCCTGGGGAAGGAGCGGCCGCCGCGGTGGGGGGCGCGGCGGCCGCGTGTGGGGGAGGGGTCCGCAGGTGACTCGAAGGGGACGGACCGGTTTCGTGCCGCCCCGGGTCAAAAGCTGGACTAGACCATTACCGGCCGTCAAGCGTCGGGCGACCGGCTTACGGCTCCCTTAAGGATTCGGAGACCGTTCCGTGTCCACGCCGGGCCCGCCGCCCGGCAGGCCGCGACACGCCCGTCGCGACAGACTTCGTACAGGACCGTGACCAGACCGCTACCTGGGGCTTTACCGTGCGCCTGCGCGCCGGAGTAGGCTGCGCCGGGGCGGTGACGCACCAGCCTGAACGAGCACGGAGGGGCCGGGAAAACCATGGGTCTGCGCGATGTCGCCGAACGGACGCCCGGGCTGCGCACCCTGTTGGGCGGGATGTACGGACTCTACGGCCGCCGGGTCGAGGTCCACCTCGCGCGCACCCCGCACCACATCGGCGTGATCCTGGACGGCAACCGCCGCTGGGCCAAGGCCACCGGCGGCTCCACCGCGTACGGCCACCAGCGCGGCGCCGACAAGATCAGCGAGTTCCTCGGCTGGTGCGACGAGACCCACGTCAAGGTCGTCACCCTGTGGATGCTCTCCACCGACAACCTGGACCGCCCGGCCGACGAGCTGGTCCCGCTGCTCGGCATCATCGAGGACGCCGTCACCGGCCTGGCCGCCGCCCGTCGCTGGAAGGTCAACCCGGTCGGCGCACTGGACCTGCTCCCGCAGCACACCGCCGACGTGCTCAAGCGCGCCGCCGAGGAGACCGCCGGGATCGACGGGATCACCGTCAACGTCGCGGTCGGCTACGGCGGCCGGCACGAGATCGCCGACGCCGTCCGCTCGCTGCTCCAGGAGCACGCCGGGCGCGGCACCCCGATCGAGGAACTCGCCGAGATCCTGACCGTCGAGCACATCTCCGAGCACCTCTACACCGCCAACCAGCCCGACCCGGACCTGATCATCCGCACCTCGGGCGAGCAGCGGCTGTCCGGATTCCTGCTCTGGCAGAGCGCCCACAGCGAGTTCTACTTCTGCGAGGCGTACTGGCCGGCCTTCCGCAAGGTCGACTTCCTGCGCGCGCTGCGCGCCTTCGAGCAGCGGAACCGGCGGATGGGCCTCTGACCCCTTGTCGGGCGCTCCTCCCGGGCGGCCCGGTGCGGCTCCGGTGCGGCTCCGGGGGTGCATCCGGTGGAATGACCGCCGTAGGCCTGGCCTACCCGGGCCGCGCGCGAGGCCAAACGTTCACCGGCAATGATCCGTCAGTTCGCCGGGGGCGCGAATGCACCGCTCCCCGCCTGGGAATACTCCAGTCAGTCCGGCCCCGAGGCCACCGGGGCAGCGGGGGCCGGCTTGCCGCGGATGACGCAGGGTCATCCGCTCTGGAGGCCTAGTGGTCAGTTCCAAGAGCCGCCGGACACCAGACCGGCGCACGTACGTTCTCGACACCAGCGTGCTCCTGGCGGACCCGCTCGCCATGACCCGCTTCGAGGAGCACGAGGTCGTCCTTCCGGTGGTGGTCGTCACCGAGTTGGAGGCCAAGCGGCACCACCCGGAGCTGGGCTACTTCGCCCGCCAGGCGCTGCGCCTGCTCGACGACTACCGCATCCGCCACGGCCGGCTCGACGAGCCGATCCCGGTCGGCGAGCTGGGCGGGACGATCCGGGTCGAGCTCAACCACTCGGACGTCTCGATACTGCCGGTCGGTTACCGGGCCGGTGGGGGCGAGGCGGACACCCGGATCCTGGCGGTCGCCCGCAACCTCCAGGCCGAGGGATACGACGTCACCGTCGTCTCCAAGGACCTCCCGCTGCGGATCAAGGCCAGCTCGGTGGGCCTGCTCGCCGAGGAGTACCGGGCCGAGCTGGCGATCACCTCCGGCTGGACGGGCATGTCCGAGCTGCACGTCGCGGCCGACCAGGTGGACGCGCTGTTCGCGGCCGGCCACGACGCCGCGGTGGACGTCGACGGGACGGACGAGCTGCCGGTGCACACCGGACTGGTGCTCACCTCGGAGCGGGGCAGGGCGCTCGGCCGGGTGACCGGTGACGGGCGGGTCCGGCTGGTGCGCGGCGAGCGCGAGGCGTTCGGGCTGCGCGGGCGCAGCGCCGAACAGCGGGTGGCGCTGGACCTGCTGCTCGACCCGGACATCGGCATCGTGTCGATGGGCGGCCGGGCGGGCACCGGGAAGTCGGCGCTGGCGCTGTGTGCGGGGCTGGAGGCGGTGCTGGAGCGGAGGCAGCACCGCAAGGTGATGGTCTTCCGGCCGCTGTACGCGGTCGGCGGCCAGGAACTCGGCTACCTGCCGGGCTCCGAGGCGGAGAAGATGGGCCCCTGGGCGCAGGCGGTCTTCGACACCCTCTCGGCGGTCACCACCCCGGACGTGATCGAGGAGGTCATCTCCCGCGGGATGCTGGAGGTGCTGCCGCTGACCCACATCCGGGGGCGCTCGCTGCACGACGCCTTCGTGATCGTGGACGAGGCCCAGTCCCTGGAGCGCAACGTCCTGCTGACGGTGCTGTCCCGGATCGGCCAGGGCTCGCGGGTGGTGCTCACCCACGACGTGGCGCAGCGGGACAACCTCCGGGTCGGCCGGTACGACGGCGTGGTGGCGGTGGTGGAGAAGCTGAAGGGGCATCCACTCTTCGCCCACATCACGCTCACCCGGTCGGAGCGTTCGCCGATCGCGGCGCTGGTCACGGAGATGCTGGAGGACATCCACCCGTGAACAGCCCCTGATCGGGTCATAGTAGGACAATAGGGTCAACTTGTGGCGCGGGGCCCGTTCCTGGCGGAGCGGGCCCCGTCCCTTTCATCACATCGAGTGCTTTCTGTCCGGAGAACTCCCGCGCGGTGAATGTGACATGCGCCACGCGGGCGGGAATTGCGTCGACAGTGCCCGGTGCGGCATGGTGAGGGTTCTGTCAGGCCCCGCGTACGGCGCGGCAGGGCTTCCGGACCCCGGAAGTCAGGCCCCGGAAGGTCCGCCAACTCCCGTCGGTGGACGCACAATTGAAGACCGATGAGCCGTACGCCGCCCGATTCCAACGCCCGGTCGCCTCACCTCGGCCGGACGCCGGGCCAGCACCTCCCGTGACCAGAGCACCGTGCGGAGGTCCGTGCCAAGGGGCATGTTGCGTCCGCACGGTCACGCGTGGGCGATGCTGGAAGGAATGCATGTGACTCGGATCTCGGTCCGGGGAGTTGCTGTGGCCTCCGCCACCGCCGTCACCGCTGTCGGTGCCGTCGTGGGTATGGCCTCGGGCAGCGAGGGCAAGACGACGCAGACGGTCGACGTCGCCGGCGCGACCCTGCTTGCCGAAGTCCCCTCTGGCGCCCAGGCGCAGACCGTCAGTGACAACATCGGCCAGCAGGCGTCCGCCCAGCAGGCCTCCGCCGACGCCGCCGCCAAGGCCGCCGCCGAGCAGAAGGCCGCCGAGGAGGCCGCGCGCCAGAAGGCCGCCGCGGACGCCCAGGCGAAGGCCGACGCCCAGGCCAAGGCCGACGCCGACAAGGCCGCCAAGGCCGCCGCCGACCAGCGCGCCGCCGATGCCGCCGCCGCCAACCGCTCCAAGTCGCGTTCGGCGATGGCCGCGGTGGACGACAGCGCTCCGGCCGTCTCGGTCAGCCCGGGTTCCGTCCAGGACATGGCCCGGCAGATCGTCGGCAACGACACCCAGTTCCAGTGCTTCAGCCAGATCGTGAAGCGTGAGAGCGGCTGGGACTACACCGCGACCAACAGCGGCTCCGGCGCCTACGGCCTGGTCCAGGCGCTGCCCGGCTCCAAGATGGCCTCGGCCGGTGCCGACTGGCGCACCAACCCGGCCACCCAGATCAAGTGGGGCCTCAGCTACATGAACAGCCGCTACGGAAGCCCCTGCGGTGCCTGGTCGTTCTGGCAGGCCCACAGCTGGTACTAAGGAACGTCCGAGGGCGCGGCGCCCCCGTGGGGCGCCGCACTCCGTACGGCCCCCGGCCACTCGTCCCGTTCGGCGAGCGGCCGGGGGTCGCGGCGTTTCCGGCCCGTCGCTCGGCCTGCCGGCAAAGGGCGGGCCGCGCCGCCCGGGCTGCGCTGACCAATGCGCCCACGGGCGGTGCGGTCCTGGGTGCGGACGCGGGGCGCGGGAAGGGGTCCTGGTTGCTTCCCGCACCGGCCGGTCCGCCGGCGGTTGGCTTGTTCGTCGCCGGATCGGCGTGAGTGGGACGACCGGGACGGCTGGGACGACCCGGTGGTCACGTTCGGACTCCTCCCCAGCAGTGCTTGGACGAAACCACCTGAAACCTGCCGTTTTGTCCCGGTTGGCGGAGGAAGTGATCGCGTCGAACCTCCCCGGCGGGCGGCCCGGCCCGACTGACGCCGGGTAGCGTCATCCCTGACGGCCGTGGCGGGACCCACGGCGTTACCGCCGGACCCGGCGGGTCCGGCGGGGAAGCGGTGGTAGCGAGGATGGCGCGGGGCGGAAAGGCCTTCAAGGCCGTGGCCAAGGGCATGGCCGTGGTGGCGAGCGCGGCCGCCGTGATCGAACGGCGCCGGCGTGCCGCGATGGCGGCCGACCCGCACGAGCTCCCCACCGAGGCACCCGGGCCGGTCCCGGTCCCGCGCACCGATCCCGCGCCCGCCCCCGCGCCGGTTGTCGCGTCGGTCGCCGCGTCGGCGGGCGAGGCGATGGCCGCCGGGGCGGTGGCCGAGCCCTCGGCACCCGTGCCCGCGGCGACGGCCCCGACGGCCCCGGCCGCCGCGCCGCCCGCCCCCGCCGCACACACCGCACACGCCGGACTCGGCCGGGAGTACCACCCCGGCCGGCCCGCCACCCCGGCCGAGGCGGTGCCGTGGGGCCTGCGGGTGGCCGCCGAGTCGACCTGGCGGCTGCTGCTGCTCGGTGCCGCCCTCTACGTCATCTTCTACGTCGTCGACATGCTGCGGCTGGTCGCCTTCTCGGTGCTGGCCTCACTGCTGATCAGCGCGCTGCTGGAGCCCTCGGTCTCCTGGCTGCGCCGGCGCGGGGTGCCGCGCTCGCTCGCGGCGGGCGGGGTGTTCCTCAGCGGTCTGGCCGGGATCGGGCTGGTCGGCTGGTTCGTGGTCTGGCAGGTGTCCACCAATCTGCCGGACGTCACCGCCCAGGTGAAGGACGGTGTCAACCAGCTGCGGGACTGGCTGATCACCGGGCCGCTGCACCTGACCCAGCAGCAGATCAAGGACTTCGCCGACCAGATCACCAAGGCGATCACCACCAACACCGATCAGCTCACCTCGGCCTCGATCACCGGCGCGCAGATCGCCGTCGAGATCCTGACGTCGCTGCTGATGACCTTCTTCACCACCTTCTTCCTCCTCTACGACGGGGAGCGGATCTGGAACTGGGCGCTGCGCGGCCTGCCCCGGCACTCCCGCTTCGCGATGGCCGGCGCCGGCCCGAAGGCCTGGGCGACGCTCACCGCGTACGTGCGCGGCACCGTCTGCGTGGCCTTCATCGACGCGGTCTGCATCGGCATCGGCATCGACCTGCTGGGCGTGCCGCTGGCCATGCCGCTGGCCGTGATCATCTTCCTCGGCGCCTTCGTCCCGCTGGTCGGTGCGCTGGTCACCGGAACGGTCGCGGTCCTGATCGCCCTGGTCACCCAGGGGCCGTGGACGGCCCTGATGGTGCTGGTCGTGCTGATCGCGGTGATGCAGGTGGAGAGCCACATCCTCCAGCCGCTCATCCTCGGCCGGGCCGTCCGGGTCCACCCGCTCGGCGTGGTCCTCGGCGTCGCGGCCGGCGGCATCATCGGCGGCATCGGCGGCGCGGTGGTCGCCGTCCCGCTGATCGCCGTCACCAACACCGTGGTCGGCCACCTGCGCCGCCGCAACGAGGCCGGCCAGGCTGTCTTCACCGCCCTCGAAGCCGCCCGCGAAACCGCCGAACGCACGGCGGCCGCCCAGCCGGCGGCAGCGGACTAGCGAAGCGCGGACGGCTCCCGCCGCCCGACGACCGCCCCGGCGTACGGCGGGGTGCCGGGGCGGATGTCAGTCGTGACGTCCGGCCGCTGTGGTGATCCGGCCGCCGTGGCCGCTGACGATCCGTCCGATGTTGTCGACCGAGGTGCGGTGTTCACCGGGGCCGTCGTCCCAGTAGGACGAGTGCGCCGTGAAGTCCGGGGACCCGCCGTCCACGGCGAAGCGATGGGCGCCGAAGCCGGAGCCGGCCGGATCGCGGGCGTACCAGCCGAGGTGCGAGATGTGGTCCCAGGAGGCGGCGCCGACGTAGGTGTGATCGGCCCCCACCGAGAGCTCGGAGGCGTGGAACGCACCGGTGCCGGGGCTGCCGACGAGGATGACGTCGTCGGCCGCGATGCCGGTCGGCCTCTTCGCGGCGAGGCCGACCAGGAGCGAACCGAAGCTGTGGCCCTCGGCCGTGACATGGGCCGGTGCGCCCTGGTGCGTGACGCGTTGTCCTTCGAGGAACCTGCGGTAGGCGTCGACGCCGCCCCGGGCGCGGCTCGCGTCGCAGGCTTCCGGGAAGCTGAGCGGCGCGTCGTACCCCAGCCAGGCGATGGATGCGGTGCTGCGGGTCGGGTCGGCGCGCCGGGCCGCGTCGTACACGGCCCTCGCCCGGTCCGCGTCACCGCCGCCGATGCGTTGAAGTGTGGTGCCCAGGCCGCCGACCAGGGACGTGACGTCCTGGGCGGTGTCGGGGTTCCCGAAGGAGATGATGCCGCGCCCCTGCCCTTCCCCACCGATGCCGAGCAGGAGGACCGGGGGCTCGGTTCCGTCGGTCCGGCGCAGCCGCTCGGCGATCCTGCGGTACCCGTTCAGCTTCAGGCTGTGGTGCGGGTCGGACGACGGCCAGCCCTTCTCGCACGCGGCGATGAGTTCCGGCAGGAGGATCCGGTTGGCCTGGTTCCGGACGACGGCGGGGACGCCGTCGCGGTTGCCGAGCAGGTCCGGATGCTCGTGGACGAGCCACTGCTGCCGGTCGGCGGGCAGTGCGTTCCACCAGGCGTTGACCTCGGCGGGCGGTGCGTCGGCCTTCGGGACGCTGCCGAGCAGCAGGTCGTCCGGGGTGAGGGCGGGGTCGAGCCGGTCCCTGACGGCGGAGGCGGAGTCGAGGCCCGTGCCGTCCTGGGCACGCCTGACGTAGTGCCGGAGCCGGGCGGCGAGGGCCTGGTCGACGGTTCCGGCCTCGGTCAGTGCGGTCGAGATGCGGATGGCGAGCGCTCCGGCGGTGCGCTCGCAGCTCTTCCGGTACTCGGGGTCGTGCTGGTCGGCGTAGCTGCCGGGCGGCCAGGAGACGGCGCCGTGAGCGTCGACCGACATACCGGCGGTCTGCGCGTCGGTCAGTGCCGTGCGCAGTGCGGACTGGGCGAGGGCCAGCGCGTCGGCTCCGGAGCGGATGCTCCTGCCGATCTGCCCGATCTCGCTGTGGGCGGCCCTCAGCTCGCCGGTGCTGCGGCGCAGTGCCGGGCGGGCCGCGTCGGCGCACGGCCCGGACCAGTCGGCTGCCGCGATGCGGCCGTCGACGCCGTCGCGCCACTCGTCCATGTGCTGTCCGAAGGAGCCGTGCAGCCTGTCGTAGGCGTCGGCAGCGGCGTACAGGTGGCTGAGGTCGGTGTCGCGCAGTGTGGCGAGGTCCACGCGGTCGCTCCCTAGCCGAAGTGCAGGACGAAGTTCTGCTTCTGCTGTGCGGTCGGGCCCGCCGGAACGGTCCGGGTGTCCGGGCCGAACGCCGTGCTGATCCGCTGGTCGGTGCTCCCGTAGCCGAGGCCCGCGTCGATCAGGCCCTGGCCCTGCCGGCCCAGCGTGGTGTGCAGGTCCGTCAGCAGGGTGTTCCAGACGTCGGTGCAGGTGCCGAGTGCGGTGCCGCACTGGAGTCCGGCCAGTCCGGCGGCGGACTGGTGCGAGACCTCGAGCAGTGTCTTGAGTTCGCCGGGGATCCGGCCGGCCGTCTCGACGGCGGTGCCGCCGGTCTGCCGGAGTTCGTCCGGGTCGGCACGGAAGCCCGCGCCGTTCTGCGGGTGGTCGGACACCGCGGGCCCCCTCGGACCGAATGTCGTGCACGGATCGCCACGCACTGTAGCGGAGTCGGCCACGCCCGGGTGCGGAAACGCCGACGGGCCCCTCCGCCCAGCGGAGGGGCCCGTCAGGGCGTGCGGGGTGCGTCAGGCGTTGCCGGCGGCGAGGGCGGCCTCGGAGTCGAGGACGCCGGCCACGGCCTGCAGCACGGCGGCGATCTTCAGCGAGGCCTGGATGACCTCGCGCTCGACGCCGGCCTTGCGCAGGACGGCCTCGTGCGAGTCGAGGCACTGGCCGCAGCCGTTGATGGCCGAGACCGCGAAGCACCAGAGCTCGAAGTCGACCTTCTCGACGCCCGGGGTGCCGATGATGTTCATCCGCAGACCGGCCCGCATCGTGCTGTACTCCTTGTCGGAGAGCAGGTGCAGCGTCCGGTAGTAGACGTTGTTCATCCCCATGATCGCGGCCGCGCCCTTGGCGGCGGTGTACGCCTCCGGGGAGAGGTTGGCCTTGGCCTCGGGCTCCAGCTCGCGCAGCAGGCCGGGGCTGCGGGTGGCCATCGCGCAGGACAGCACGGTGCCCCAGAGCTGCTGGGCGGGGAGGTCGGAGTTGCCGATGACCGAGCCCAGGTTGAGCTTGAGGTCCTTGGCGTAGTCCGGGAGGGCGGCCTTCAGGTCGTCGAGAGCCATGGGTCAGCCCGCCAGCAGGGCCTGGGCGTCGAGGGTGTCCTCGCCCTTGTTCCAGTTGCACGGGCACAGCTCGTCGGTCTGCAGGGCGTCCAGCACCCGCAGGACCTCCTTGGGGTTACGGCCGACGGAGCCGGCGGTCACCATGACGAACTGGATCTCGTTGTTCGGGTCGACGATGAACACGGCGCGCTGGGCGGTGCCGTCCTCGCCCTCGACGCCGCAGGCGCGCATCAGGTCGTGCTTGATGTCGGCCAGCATCGGGAAGGGCAGGTCGCGCAGGTCCTTGTGGTCCTTGCGCCAGGCGTGGTGCACGAACTCGGAGTCGCCGGAGACGCCGAGGATCTGGGCGTCACGGTCGGCGAACTCGTCGTTCAGCTTGCCGAACGCGGCGATCTCGGTGGGGCAGACGAAGGTGAAGTCCATCGGCCAGAAGAAGACGATCTTCCACTTGCCCTCGTAGGTCTTGTGGTCGATGTCGGCGAAGGCGCTCGCGGCGTCCAGGTCGACACAGGCCTTGAGGTCGAACTCGGGGAACTTGTCACCGATCGTGAGCACGTTCGCTACTCCAGAACATGAGACTGCGGGCAGTTTTGTCCGGATTCCGGACACGCCCAACAGTTCCACATCGTGGACTGATCAGGGAAATAGCTACACTTGATGTGTCTGATCGGAGATTGCTATCAGTACCGAACCGCCCACGTCCCGGCCCGGCCCCCGCAGGGGCGGCGCCGCCAAACCCGATCCCGCTGTGGGGAGCGCCACATCCCGCAGCCCGCGCACCCCGACCGTCGCCCAGCTCAGGGCCTTCGTCGCGGTGGCCGAGCACCGGCACTTCCGGGAGGCCGCCGCCGCGACCGGGACCAGCCAGCCCGCGCTGTCCGGGGCGGTCGCGGCTCTGGAGGAGTCGCTGGGCGCGCAGTTGGTCGAGCGTACGACGCGCAAGGTGATTGTCACTCCCCTGGGGGAGCGCGTGCACGAGCACGCGCGCCGGGTGCTCGCCTCGCTGCAGGCCCTCACCGAGGAGGTGGAGGCCGCCCGCCGCCCGTTCACCGGGCCGCTGCACCTCGGAGTGATCCCGACCGTCGCGCCGTACCTGCTGCCCACCGTGCTGCGGCTGGTCCGCGACCGCTTCCCCGCGCTGGAGCTGCACGTCCACGAGGAGCGCACCCCCTCGCTGCTCGAGGGCCTGGCCGCCGGGCGCCTGGACGTCCTGCTGCTGGCGCTCCCGGCCGGCGGGGCCTCGCCGACCCGCGACATCCCGCTGTTCGACGAGGACTTCGTCCTGGTCACCCCGCCCGGGCACCCGCTCGCCGGGCGGATCGACGTCCCGCGCGACGTGCTGCTCGACCTGGACGTGCTGCTGCTGGAGGAGGGTCACTGCCTGCGCGACCAGGCCCTCGACATCTGCCGCGAGGTCGGCGCCGACCCGGCCGGCTCCACCACCCGGGCGGCCGGCCTGTCCACCCTGGTCCAGCTCGTCGCCGGGGGCCTCGGGGTGACCCTGCTGCCCGCCACCGCGCTCGACGTGGAGGCCGGGCGCACCGACCGGCTGGCGGCCGTCCGCTTCGCCGCACCCGCGCCCGGCCGGCGGATCGGGCTGGCCACCCGCCCGGGGTCGGCCCGCAGCGCCGAGTACGAGCGCTTCGCGGCGGCGCTGCGCGAGGTGCTGGCAGAGCTGCCGGTCCGGATCGTCGACGGGGAGGGCGAGGGCCAGTAGGGCCGGGGGCCGCGGGGGCAGGGTGGCCGGGGCCGGGCCTACTGGCCTGCGGCCTCGCCGAGGCAGAGCCCGACCGTGGTCGCCACCAGGACGTCCAGTGCCGTCAGGGTCTCCGGGTCGGGTTGCTCGCCCGGATGGCGCCTGATGAGGTGGCGGGCCGTCAGGCCGTCGAAGCCGCTGAGGAAGTGAACGGCGATCCGGCCCGCGGGGGCGGCCAGGGTCAGCCCGTGGGCGGCCGCGAGGGCGCCGATCATCTCGCCGGCGGTGCCCTCGATCGCGCGCTGGAGCCCGAGCATGATCTCCCGCACGTCCGGATCGCGCATCGCCAGCGTCTCGAACTCGCTCAGCAGTACGCAGCGTCCGTCCTCGCCGGTGGCGGCCTCCCAGAGCGCGTGCACCAGGGTGCGGACCTGTTCGCCGAACGGGCCGTCGCCGGGGGAGGCGGCGCGCACCTGGCCGATGAACTGGGCGGCGACCTCCTCGACCACGGCGCGGTAGAGGTCCTTCTTGGTGCCGAAGGTGTAGTGCACCGTCGCCTGTGCCACGCCCAGCTCGGCCGCGATCGCGCGGGTGCTGGCGGCGGCGACCCCTTCCCGGGTCATCAGGTCGATCGCGGCCCGGACCAGCTGCGGTCGGCGTTCGGAGGCGGGGACATGAGCCATCCAGCCAGGGTAGCGCCATGGTCGGGCAACTGCGTCGACTGATTTTGTCGCCCAACTTTGTCACCTGACAAAGTTGGGTCTACCGTGGGAGAGGTTCGCTCAGGCACCCGCCTGTCCGCCGACCGCACGCGAGGGGTCAGACCTTGGCCACGTACCTGTACCGACTGGGCCGCCACTGCTTCCGGAGAAGGCGCGCCGTGCTGGCCGTCTGGATCGCCCTGCTGATCGCGATCGGCGGGGCCGCCGGCGCCTTCGCGGGCAGGACCAGCGACGAGTTCAAGGTCCCGGGCACCGAGGCGCAGGCCACCCTGGACCGGATCAAGGACACCTTCCCCGAGCAGGGCCACGGCTCCGCGCAGGTGGTCTTCGCCGCCCCGGCCCCCGGCGGCATCGCCTCGCCGGGGGCGACCCGGGCGATCGGGGAGGCCGTCGGCCGGATCGCCCACGTCCCCGGCGTGGCCGCGGTGCCCGACCCGTACGCCACCGGCGCAGTGTCCCCGGACGGCAAGGTCGCCATCGCGCTGGTCTCCTTCGACCACAAGCTCGCCGACGTCACCGACCAGCAGCGCGACGCCGTCAGGGCCGCCGCCGAACCGGCCCGCGCGGCCGGACTGGACGTGGCCTTCGGTGGCGACGCGTACAACCGGTTCGCGCAGATCGAGGGCGGCTCCGAGGCGATCGGCCTGATGGTGGCCGGGGTGGTGCTGGTGATCACCCTCGGCACCCTGGTGGCCGCCGGACTGCCGCTGCTGACCGCGCTGGTCGGCGTCGCGGCGGCGATGGCCGGACTGCTGGTGCTGACCGGCTCGTTCGAGATCATCACCACCGCGCCGGTGCTGGCGCTGATGGTCGGCCTCGCGGTCGGCATCGACTACGCGCTGTTCATCCTGTTCCGCTACCGCCGCCACCTGGACGAGGGCCTGGAGCCGGAGGAGTCCGCCGCCCGCGCCACCGCGACCGCCGGCAGCGCCGTCGTCTTCGCCGGCCTGACCGTGGTGGTGGCGCTCGCCGGGCTCGCCGTCGCCGGCGTCCCGTTCCTCACCGTGATGGGCCTGGCCGCCTCCGGCGCCGTCGTGGTGGCCGTCCTGGTCGCGATCACCCTGCTGCCCGCGGTGCTCGGCTTCACCGGTCGGGCGATCGACCGGCTGCCGATCTGGAAGCGGGCGCTGGCCACCCACGGCAAGGTCACCGCGGGCGAGCGCTGGGCCCGCTTCGTGGTCCGCCGCCCGCTGCCCGTCCTGCTGGTCGGCCTGGCCGGGCTCGGCGCCATGGCGGTGCCCGCCGCGAGCCTGGACCTCGGCCTGCCGGGCGGCGGCTCACAGGCCGTCGGCACCGACGGCCGCAAGGCGTACGACCTGGTCAGCGACAGTTTCGGCCCGGGCTTCAACGCGCCGCTGGTGGTCGTCGTGGACGCCCACGGCGCCCCGCGGCCGGAGCAGGCGGTGCAGGGCGTGGCGGGCAAGCTCCAGGGACTGGACGGCGTCCGGACCCTGCTGCCGCCGAAGGTCGACCGGGCCGGCGGCACCGCTCTGGTGCCGGTCATCCCGAAGACCGGCCCGGACGACGAGGCCACCAGGGCGCTGGTCGACGAGATCCGCGACCAGCGCGCCGGGATCGAGTCCGCGACCGGCGCGAGCATCGCCGTCACCGGCACCACCGCCGCCAACATCGACGTCTCCACCAAGCTCGGCCAGGCCCTGCCGCCGTTCGTCGCGGTGATCGTCGGCATCGCGCTGGTGCTGCTCGCGCTGGCCTTCCGCTCGGTGCTGGTGCCGCTCAAGGCAGTGCTGGGCTTCCTGCTCAGCATCCTGGCCTCGCTCGGCGCGGTGGTCGCGGTCTACCAGTGGGGCTGGCTGGACGGCCTGATCGACGTGCCCAAGGTCGGCCCGGTGGTCAGCTTCGTGCCGATCCTGCTGATCGGCGTGCTGTTCGGGCTGGCGATGGACTATGAGCTGTTCCTGGTCTCCGGGATGAAGGAGCAGTACGTCCACGGGGAGGCGCCGCGCGAGGCGGTCGTCGGCGGGGTGAAGGGCGGCGCCCGGGTGGTCACGGCGGCCGCGCTGATCATGATCTCGGTGTTCGGCGCCTTCGTGCTCGGCCACGACCCGATCGTCCAGCCGATCGGCTTCGCCCTCGCGGTGGGCGTGCTGGTGGACGCCTTCGTGGTGCGGATGGCCCTGGTGCCGGCCGCGATGGCGCTGTTCGGCAGGGCGGCCTGGTGGTTCCCCGGGCCGCTGGAGAAGGTCGTGCCGAAGGTCGACATGGAGGGCGAGCAGCTGATCGCCCGGCTGGAGGAGGAGCGGCGGGAGGCGAGGCAGCCCGCCGGGGTCTGAGGACCGGTCACCCACGCGCCCGGCGGGAGCACCTCCTGCCGGGCGCACGGCTGTCTCCCGGCCGGGGTGCCGGGTGTGCGGCTGCTTCCCGGCCGGAGGCCTACTTCACGGGCCGGACGGCGGCCGGGGGCAGTCGCTGCTCGAACCAGACCACCTTGCCGGTGCCCAGCCGGGTCGCGCCCCAGCGGTCCGCGCACCGGGCCACTATCTGCAGTCCGCGTCCGCGCTCGTCCTCCGGACCGGTACGGCGCGGGCGCGGCAGCAGCGGGCTGTCGTCACCGACCTCGCAGCGCAGCCGGGTGGTGCGCACCAGGCTGAGGGTGACCGGCCGGGTCGCGTGCTGGACGGCGTTGGTCACCAGCTCGCTGACCATCAGCTCGGTCGCCTCGCTCAGCTCGTCCAGGCCCCAGCGGCGCAGGGTGTGCGCGGCCAGCCGGCGCGCCCGGCCGGGCGTCTCGTTGCGCGGCTGCAGGTACCAGTGGGCGACGTCCCCGGCCGGGATGCCGTCGAAGCAGGCGCCCAGCAGGGCGATGTCGTCGCCGCGGTCCCCGGGCGGCAGGATCCGCAGCGCCTCCTGGCACAGCTGCTCGGGGGACTGCCGGCGGGCCGCCTCGATCCGCGCGCGGAGCACCTCCAGTCCGTCGCTGAGCGGGCGGGTGCGGGTCTCCACCAGGCCGTCGGTGAACAGCAGCAGGGCGGATCCGGGTGGCGCGGGCAGCTCGACGGAGGTGAAGTCCACGCCGCCGACCCCGATCGGCGCCCCGGAGTCCAGTTCCACCAACTCGGCCGTGCCGTCCGGGCGGACCAGCACCGGCGGGACGTGCCCGGCGTTGGCCAGCACCACCCGGTTGGCGATCGGGTCGTACACCGCGTACACGCAGGTGGCCAGGTGCTGTTCGCGGCCGAGCCGCTGGGCCTGCTCGTCCAGGTGGTACAGCACCTCGTGCGGCGGCAGGTCGAGCGCGGCCAGGGTCTGGGCGCTGGTGCGCAGTTGGCCCATGATGGCGGCCGAGGTGAGCGAGTGGCCCATCACGTCGCCGACGATCAGGGCGACCCGGTTGCCGGGCAGCGGCACCGCGTCGTACCAGTCGCCGCCGACCTGCGCGCCGCGCTCGCCGGGCAGGTAGCGCTGGGCGAGCCGGACGCCGTGCGACTGCGGCAGGCGCAACGGCAGCATGCTGCGCTGGAGTTCGTTGGCTATCTCCCACTCGCGGGCGTAGCGCAGCGCGGTGTCCACGGCCAGCCCGGCCTGGGTCGCCAGGTGCGCGGCGGTCGCGGTGTCGGCCGCGTCGAAGGCCGGGCGGCCGGTGCGTTCAGGGGGCCGGCGGATCAGCACCAGCAGACCGAGGACGGCCTTGCGGCCGCGCAGCGGCAGGGCCACGACCGAGGTGCCGGGGGCCAGCCGGGCCAGCCCGCGGGTGCCGTACAGCTCGCGCAGCAGCGCCTCGGTGCGCTCGGCGGCGGGCGTGCCGAGGACGGCCGACTCGGCGGGGCGGCGGCTGAGCAGGATGTGCGCCAGCGCGCCGCCGCGGGTGACCGGGACTGCCGGGCCGGTGTCGGCGGTCGAGCGGGAGCCGTACCGGGAACGGTGCCGGTCGTCCGCGCCGCTCTTGCGGCCGCTGCGGCCGATCCGGGTGCCGGTGCTGTGATGGATCCGCAGCTCCTCCGGGAAGCCGGGTTCGCGCTCGACGTTGGGCAGCGGGTCGCGCAGGTGGACGACGGCGGCGTCGGCGAGGGTCGGGACCAGCACCCGGCCGATGTTGCGCAGGGTCGCGGACAGGTCGAGGGCGCTGTTGATTCGCCGGGTCGCCGCGTCGAGGTAGGCGAGCCGGTCCGCCACCCCGTCCGACGCCCTGTCCGACGTCCCGTCCGCTGCTCCCGCGCGGTCCGGCCGTGCCGTCGGCGGCTTCGCCGGGGCCGCGGCCCGGGCCGGGAGCTGGCGGCGCTGGCCCGGGACGGCGGACGGCGGCTCCGCCTCGGTCTTGAGCTGGTCGCGCACGGCTGCCTGTCCTGGATTCGGTGTGGGCGGGAGGTGGGCTCGGGGTGAGCTCGGGGGGTGGGCTCGCTGAACTGGTCTGGTCCTCCGGTCGATCAGCCGACGCGTCGACAGCACAGGAACAGCTGTTCCTCCGGCGGCAGCGTGGTACTGGCCGGCGCGTACGGATGCCCCGAGCACTCCTCGACGGCGAAACCCGCGGCGACCAGAACCCGCTCCAGATCCTCCCTCAGATACCCACTGATCCGCAGCTCTGTGCCAAGGAACGGAAGCGGAACGTGATCCAGATCGGCCTCGACCATACCGAGGGCCAGCAGTCCGCCGGGGCGCAGGAGTTCGCGCAGCCGCCCGAGCACGGTCGGGATCTCGTCCTGCGGCAGCAGGATCAGGGAGAAGAACGCCGTGACGGCGGCGAAGGAGCCGTGGCCCGCAGGGCCCAGCGAGGGCGCGCCCCAGACCCGGTCCGCGCGCTCGGTGGCCAGATCGTACAGGTCGATCCGGTGGAACTCGGCCGGAATCGGGCCGGTGCTCCGGGACTGACGGGCCAGTGTGAGCATCACGTCCGAGAGGTCCACCGCGGTCACCCGCAGCCCGCCGGCGATCAGCTGGGGGAGGGTCGGCTCGCCGGTGCCGCAGCCCACGTCCAGCACCCGGGCACCCGGTTCGAGTGCGGCGAGCAGCCGCCGCCCGCACTCCAGCTGCCCGTCCTTGGCGGGAAACGCCTCACCGTAACCGGCCCCGATGGTGTCGAAGGCGACCGCCTGCAGGGCCCGTGCCGCCCGGCGTCGTCGCACGTCGGGCCCGTCGTCGCCGGCGTCCTCGCCGACCGGGAACGGGTCGGATATCTGTCCGGTCGTCACGTTGAGAGGCACCCTTCCACCCGTGGCCTCCGGTGGGCTCCTCCGCAGCCTCCTGGGCCGCTGCCGGTGGCGGTACGTCACGCTCCCCGCATCGCACGGACGGCCTGCACCCCGACACGTTGCCGGCGGGGCACTCGCGTGCGTACTGGCATCTGAGAATATGCGTGATCACTGCGCCATGGGGTCCCTTTCCAGCCAACTCGTCATACTTGGGCCGAAGTGGGCCGGGTAGGCGGAAGCACTCCGGTGCGGGCGGGGTGGTGCGCGCGGCGCCGCACGCCGCCCGGCGCGCCCAGGACAGTGGCGCTGACCTGCGGCTATACCGGTCCGCAAGCTGACAATCGGACGTTTATCGAACGTCAATCGGCTGGGTGCACAGTGGGGACCAGCGCCGGGGAAGCGTTGAGGGCGCTCCCGCAGCCGGGGGGCTGCGGGGGCGCCGACGCGCGGGTCGGGGGAGGTGCTCCGCAGGGGAGCGGAGGCCTCACGGCGCGGGGGGAGAGGAGAAGGGCTCGGTGTGCTGTCGGGAGATGAGGTCCGCCACGGGGGAGGCCTCCGGCACACCGAGCCGCGTGAAGATCGCGTGCGCCTCCTGCAGACAGGCCAGCCCACGGGCCGGCTGGGCCAGGGCGAGGAGCGCCTCGCCCAGGGCGGCGTTGGCCAGGCCCTGGCAGTAGGCGGAGTCCAACTCCTGGGCGATCGCCAGCGACTCACCGGCCGCCTCGGCCGCCTCGGTGGGCTGCCCGGCGACGAGCAGGGCGGAGGCGAGACGGGCCAGCGTGTAGCCCTCCCAGAGTGAGTTGCGCTGGGACTGGTAGAGCTGGTGGGCCTCCCGTAGGTGCGGGACGGCCTCGGCACCGGGGAGTACGACGCCCAGTTGGTAGAGGGTCTGAGCCAGCAGCGGGTCGTTCTTGGACTCCCGTGCGGCGGCAACACCCTCATCGGCGGACCGGATCGCCGTCTCGGTCATGCCGAGGCGGTGCTGCACCCGGGCCATGTTGCTGACGATCCGCGCTTCGAGGACAGGTGCGTCGACGGCCTGGCTGGTGGCCCGGGCCTGTTCGAGGAACAGAAGGGCCTCGGCCGGACGGTTGCCCACGTTCAGCATCACGCCCAGCATGTTGGCCGTGGCCAGGAGCAGGACGGTCGGGTTGTCCGGTGCCTGGTGGCCCAGACTCCGGCGGAACGACTGCTCGGCCCCCTGGAAGTCGCTGGTGACGGACTGCAGGGTGCCGCGGGCGAAGTACACCCCGGCGAGCGCGGCCGCATCGTCACGGTTCTGCGCGTCCTGGCCGATGGCCTCCAGGATCCGCAGCGCTCGGGGGCCGCGGGTCGGGTCCGGGTCGATGCTGATCAGGTAGTTCAGCAGGTCGACGGCAGCACGCTGAAGGGCGCCGGGACCGCTGGCGGCGGCCTCCACGGCGCTGAGCAGGAGGCCGCCCTCGGTGCGCAACCAGTCCTGGGCGATGTGGCTCGTGGGCAGGTCGAGCCCGGGGGAGGAGAGGGTGGTCAGCCGCTCGGGCAGTGGGTCGTCCGGCTCGATGATCTGGGCCGCGTTGCGGACGGTCGGGATCAGCAGGTCGAGCAGCCGCATCACCGCCCTTTCCTGCTCCCCGGTGTCGCCGATCCGCTCGTTCTGACGCTGGGCGTAGAGCCGGAGCAGGTCGTGGTAGCGGTAGCGCCCCGGGGTGAAGCACTCCAGCATGTTCGCCTCGACCAGCGCCTCGGCGAGGTCCTCGGCCGTGTGCTCGTCCACGCCGAGCAGGGCCGCGGCGGCGGCGAGTGGAATGTCGGGGGAGTCGATCAGGGCGAGCAGCCGAAAGGCGCGGGCCTCGTCCACGGACAGCTGTCCGTAGCCGAGCCCGATGGTGGTCTCCACGGCGAGGTTGCCGAGTTGGAGTTCGTCCAGGCGCCGCCGCTGGTCGGCTAACCGACTGGCCAGGTCGGAGACGCTCCAGCGGGGGCGGCTGGCCAGTCGGGCGGCGGCGATGCGGACGGCCAGCGGCAGGAAGCCACAGGCGGTGACGACCTTCATGGCCGCCTCCGGCTCGTTCGCGACGCGGTGATCGCCGACGATGGCCGAGAACAGCGCCAGTGCCTCGTCCGGGGTCAGTTCCTCGACGTCGAACAACTGGGCACCGGGGATGCCCGCCAGCCGGGAGCGGCTGGTGGCGAGCACCGCGCAGCCGGAGACCCCGGGGATCAGGGGCCGGATCTGGTCGGCGTCCCGTGCGTTGTCGAGCAGGATCAGCATCCGGCGGCTGGCCAGCAGGGACCGGTAGAGGGCGGCACGCTGTTCGAGCGAGTCGGGGTTCTCGGTGACGCCGAGCGCGTGCAGGAAGTCGCCCAGGACGACTGCCGGGTCGGCCGGGGAGGCGCCGGCTCCGCGCAGGTCGACGTACAACTGTCCGTCCGGGAATTCCGCGCGGACGCGATGGGCGACGTGCACCGCGAGCGTGGTCTTCCCGACCCCGCCGATGCCGGCCAGCGAGGTCACCACCACGGCCTGGCCGGTGGCGTTCATCAGGACGGCCGAGAGGTCACCCACCAGCTCCGAGCGTCCGCTGAAGTCTGATACGTCAGCCGGGAGTTGGGCCGGAGCCGGGGATGTGGCCAGGCCGTCGTCGCGGATGACGTGAACCGGCGCCGCCGGGACGGCGAGCGTCGGGTCGGCCGCCAGGATGCGGTTGTGCATCGAGGACAGGCCGACGCCCGGCTCGACTCCGAGTTCCTCGATGAGCAGCTTGCGGGTGTCGGTGTAGACGCCGAGCGCCTCGGCCTGACGACCGCAGCGGTACAGCGCCAGCATCAGCAGCTCGCGCAGGCGTTCTCTCAGCGGGTGCTCGGCGGTCAGGGTGTTGAGCTCGCCGACGATCTCGGCGTGCAGCCCGACGTCGAGGGCGGCCGCGCACAGCTCCTCGGAGGCGGCGACCTGGCGCTCGGCCAGCCGCAGCCGCTGGGCCTCGGCGTACGGGCCGGGGATGCCGGTGAGCGGACGGCCGCTGAACAGGTCCAGCGCCTGTGCCAGCAGCCGGTGCGCCTCGTTCTTGTCGCCCGAGGCGCGGGCCGCCGCGGCTTCGGCGGAAAGCCGCTCGAAGACCGACAGGTCGAGGGCCTCGCCCGGGATGCGCAGGGCGTAGCCGTCGGCGACCGAGACCAGGAGCTCGGCAGGACGTCGGACCTCGCGCCGAGGCTCGATGACGGAGCGCAGCCGGGAGACGTAGGTGCGGAGTGCGGCCACCGCCTGGGCGGGGGGTCGATCGCCCCAGAGCGCGTCGACGAGGTCCTGCGTGGTGACCGGGCGCCCGGAATGCAGCAGAAGGGTGGTCAGAACGGCCTGCTGCTGGGGGGAACCGAGGGAGAGCGGCTCGCCGTCGAGCCAGGCCTGGACCGGACCGAGGACTTGGAAGCGCAGCGCAGGGGCCTGCGGCGTCTCCCGAAACTCCATGAAGTCCCCCGATGGCCTGTGGTGTCGATTCCGTGAAAGGGCGCTCGGCGGTCCGCCGCGGTGCTTCAGCTTAGGCGGACGCCCGACTCTGCCGGACGGCACCGCAAGCCGCACGATGTTTATCGGACATTTAATCAACCCTACGATACTGTCCGCGCGCCCGCGCCACGGAGGTCGGGCTGAACACATTTGATGACCGAAAGGCGGCCGCCCAATGGCCAATGACCAGAGCGAGACCCCGGTTCCGTCGACGCCCGGGAACGCGGCGCAGACCGGTGCCCCGGCCGCCGCTGTGGAGGCGGGCAAGGCTGTCGAGGGCGCGGTCACCGCGTCCTCGAACCCGGCCGGATACACCGCGCCGACCGACGCCGACAAGACCGCGTTCGAGAACGGCTCGTTCGGTGACGAGGGTGAGTACATAAACGAGCCGGCCGGTGAGCCGGGCGGTCCGCTCAAGCCGGAGAGCGTCGTCGGCGGCCACCCGTAAGCAGCCCTTCGCCCAGTGCCCCCTGCCCCCGTCCGGGCACGGGGGCACTGTCGTGATGTGCGCGCCAATTCGTGTGCGGGTCCCTCGGTGGCCGATTCCCGCCCTCGCTGCACGCATGGTGACCGGGGCGGTCCGTAACGTGCGCGGCGGCGCCTCCGAAGCGTTCCGGAATTCCGGATTCACCGGGGGGATTACGGGTGCCCGAATGCCATGGTTTGCGTGGGTTTCGCCGCAATTACCGGGGCTGAAGGCATTCAGTCGAATCGCGGGGCTCGGGGGCCGGTGAGACGTGATGGGGTTCGGCGGTCCACTCGCGACCGCCGTGCTCGGGGCGCAGGTAGTGCTCGCCGCCGATGGTGTCCATGTAGATGCCGGTGCGTCCGGTCCTGCGGTCGAGGACGAGTTCACCCGCGTGGGGCCGGTAGGCCGGGGCGTTGCGCTGTCGGATGGTCACCGCACTGCTCCTTCGCTCCGTCAGCGACTGGCAGACATCTCTAGAGAAGCTAATATCTCTAGAGATGTCAACGGTCGTATCTCCTTACCGGCGACCGCGGGCGCGCCTACGATTGTCCGAGGGAGAGGGAGCGGCGATGACCGGCAGCAGTGGCGACAAGCAGCCCAAGTACCAGCGGATCGCCGACTCCCTGAAGGCGGCCATCGACACCGGCCGCTACCGCGCGGGCGACCGGCTCCCCGGCGAGAACGACCTCATGGACGAGTACGGCGTGGCCCGGATGACGGCCCGCCAGGCGCTGGGCGTGCTGCAGAGCGAGGGCATCGCGGAGGCGCGCAGGGGCGCCGGGGTGTTCGTCCGGGACTTCCGTCCGCTGCGCCGGCGCGGCATCCAGCGGCTGGCGCAGGGGCAGTGGGGCTCCGGCCGGTCGATATGGTCGGCGGACATCGACAACCGCAGCCTGGTGGTCGACCAGGTGTCCGTCACCGAACAAGGCGCGCCCGATCACGTGGCCGGGGTGCTCGGCGTGGAACCGGGCGTCCCGATGTGCGTGCGGCACCGCCGCTTCGTCCTGGACGGCAAGCCGGTGCTGCTCTCCACCTCCTACCTGCCGGCCGTCCTGGTCGCCGGCACCGCGATCACCCGCGAGGACACCGGCCCCGGCGGCACCTACGCCCGGCTGGCCGAGATCGGCGCCAAGCCCGTCCACTTCCGCGAGGAGGTCCGCTCCCGGATGCCCGCCGCCGAGGAGGCCGCCCGCCTCGAACTCTCCGCCGGCACCCCGGTCATCCTGATCTGCCGCACCGCCTTCGCCGACGAGGGCCAGGTCGTCGAACTCAACGAGATGATCCTCGACGCCGCCTCCTACGTCCTGGAGTACGGCTTCGACGCCTGAGCGTCGCGGTGCTCGTCAGGCAGCGGTCGGTCGACGAACGTCCTGCTCGCGCAGCTCATTGACGACCCGGCGACGGTGGCGAAGTCGTCTAGATGCAGGACCGCCATGTCGTGGTGGACGGCGGCGCCGGCCAGCGGTAGGCCTGCCGGACCGGCCGCCTCGGCCATCAACGGTCCCCACTTCTGAGCTGCAGCGAGCAGACGGAACCGCCCCGGCCGCAGGGCGGCCGGGGCGGTTCGGGGGCGCACAGGGGCGTTCCTCCCGACTACTCCTTGGAGCGGATCCGCAGGTTGGTGATCAGCGGGCCCTCGGTCGTCTCGCGGAAGAAGTCGTTGCCCTTGTCGTCGACGACGATGAAGGCCGGGAAGTCCTCGACCTCGATGCGCCAGACGGCCTCCATGCCGAGCTCGGCGTACTCCAGCACCTCGACCTTCTTGATGCAGTCCTGGGCGAGGCGGGCCGCGGGGCCGCCGATGGAGCCGAGGTAGAAGCCGCCGTGCGCGGCGCAGGCGTCGGTGACCTGCTTGCTGCGGTTGCCCTTGGCGAGCATGACCATGGAGCCGCCGGCGGCCTGGAACTGGTCGACGTAGGAGTCCATCCGGCCGGCCGTGGTGGGGCCGAAGGAGCCGGAGGCGTAGCCCTCGGGGGTCTTGGCCGGGCCGGCGTAGTAGACCGGGTGGTCCTGGAGGTACTTGGGCATGCCCTCGCCGGCGTCCAGACGCTCCTTGATCTTGGCGTGGGCGATGTCGCGGGCGACGACGAGGGTGCCGGTGAGCGAGAGCCGGGTCTTGACCGGGTACTTGGACAGCTCGGCGCGGATCGCGGACATCGGCTGGTTGAGGTCGACGCGCACCACGTCGTCGTCGAGGTGCTCATCGGTTGTGTCCGGCAGGTACTTCGCCGGGTCGGTCTCCAGCTGCTCCAGGAACACGCCCTCGGCGGTGATCTTGCCGAGCGCCTGGCGGTCGGCGGAGCAGGAGACGGCCATCGCGACCGGCAGCGAGGCGCCGTGGCGGGGCAGTCGGACCACGCGCACGTCGTGGCAGAAGTACTTGCCGCCGAACTGGGCGCCGATGCCGATCTTCTGGGTCAGCTCGGTGACCTTGGCCTCCAGCTCCAGGTCCCGGAAGCCGTGGCCGGTCCTGGCGTTGCCGGAGGTCGGCAGGTTGTCCAGGTAGTGCGCCGAGGCGTACTTGGCGGTCTTGAGCGCGAACTCGGCGCTGGTGCCGCCGATCACGATGGCCAGGTGGTACGGCGGGCAGGCGGCGGTGCCGAGCGAGCGGATCTTCTGCTCCAGGAACGAGAGCATGCTCGCCTCGTTCAGGATGGCCTTGGTCTCCTGGTACAGGTACGACTTGTTGGCGGAGCCGCCGCCCTTGGCCATGAACAGGAACTTGTACGCGTCGCCGTCGGTGGCGTACAGCTCGATCTGGGCGGGCAGGTTGTTGCCGGTGTTCTTCTCGTCCCACATGGTGACCGGGGCCATCTGCGAGTAGCGCAGGTTGAGCTTGGTGTACGCGTCGTACACGCCGCGCGCGATGGCGGACTCGTCCGCGCCGGAGGTCAGCACGTTCTGGCCGCGCTTGCCCATGACGATCGCGGTGCCGGTGTCCTGGCACATCGGCAGGATGCCGCCGGCCGAGATGTTGACGTTCTTCAGCAGGTCGAGCGCGACGAAGCGGTCGTTCGGGCTGGCCTCCGGGTCGTCCAGGATGCGGCGCAGCTGGGCGAGGTGCGCGGGGCGCAGGTAGTGCGAGATGTCGTGCATCGCCTCGGCCGTGAGCAGGCGCAGCGCCTCGGGCTCGACCTGGAGGAAGGTGCGGCCGCCGGCCTCGAAGGTGGAGACACCCTCGGACGTGAGCTTGCGGTACGGGGTCGGGTCAGCGCCCAGGGGGAGCAGGTCGCTGTACTCGAAGTCTGGCGTGGGAGCCATCGGGGCGGTCCTTAGGTGTCCAGTGGTCCGGCTGCGTCGGCGAAGCACCATCCAGGGTAAGACCCGGTCGTGGCGGGCATGCGGACAGGTCAGCCTTGCTTGAGTGCTCCCCCAGTCGAAGGCGGGGGTCCGCCTTCGACTGGGGGATGCGTGGCTCGTGCTGCGTGGTCGCCCTGCGGGTGACCACGTCCTACGCACTCAACGCCAGCCGGGTTCAGACCTGCCCGGTGGAGCATTACGTGGGCGGAGCTCTTGTCCCTCGGGGAGGAGACTCCGCCCGCGGTGCAGTTGTAGGTGCGCATCCCCAGCGGCAGTGCGTGCCTGGCTCTCGCTCCGCAGTGCGCGCAGTCCATCGTGGTGTGCGCGGGGTGGACCAGGTGCACGGCCCTGCCGTGCTTGCGGCCCATTTCGATCAGGGCCGTCTTCGTTGCGCCGATGGCAGCGGCAGCGGCCTTCCTGGCCATGGAGGTCTTGGCGAGGAACTTCGGTCGGAAGTCCTCTACTGCTATGTGGTCGTGGTCCCGGACGACGGTCTTGGCCCACTTACGGGCGGTGTCCTGGCGCTGTCGGGCGACCTTCTTGTGCAGTTTCGCGGCCCGCCGTCGCGCCTTGCGGTAGCCCTTGGACTGGGCCCTTCCCTTCGGCCGTTCGCGGCGTTTCATCTGCCGCTGGTACTTCGCGAGCCGTTGCGCGGCCTTCTTGCCGTGCTCGGAATGCGGGAGGTCATGTGCGTCGGACGTGGTGGTTGCGATCTCCCTGACGCCCCAGTCGATGCCGATCACCACTCCCGTAGCGGGCAGCGGTTCGACGGTCGACGGGACGACGAACGAGGCGCACCAATGGCCCAGGGCGTCCTGGTATACACGTACCGATGACGGCTCGGCGGGCAGTTCCCGCGACCACACCACCGTCAGGACGATCCCGCCCGCGAGGTGCAGGCGGCCGTCCTTGAGGCGGAAGCCGCGCCGGGTGTAGGTCAAGCTCGGCAGGGCCTCACGCTTCTTCTTCGGCTTCGGCATGCCCGCCCGGCGGTGCACCGGCAGCCGGTCCCTGGTGTCCTTCTGCGCCTTCGCACGGGACTTTGCGAAGTCCCGGATGATCTGCTGCTGCGGTACCGAAGCGCCCTCGCGCATCCACCCCATGGCGGCGCGGGCCTCGGTCAGCATCTTGTCCAGCTCCGCCGGCCCACAAGTCACCTTCGGCGCGCCATCGGGCCGGGTGCGGTTGGCGATGTGCTGCTGCCGGGACTTGGCCACACACTCGTTCCACACCCACCGACACCTGCCCCACTCTGCTTCGAGCGCGGCGCGGGCGGTGGCGGACACGCGCAGGCGGTGGGTGTACCGGGCATGCCCGGTATCCTCCATGGTCTCCTGCCGCGTTTCCATCATGTCCTCACAGCCGCGTGATCCGCTTTGCTCTCGGGCTTCCCTAAGGCTTGCACACGGGACTGACACATCTTCCGGTTGTCAGGTGACGGGGCTCACTCGGGCTGGAATGCGAACGACTAGGCTTGGCCCGTGGAGAACTCGCCGTCGCAGGACGACCCGGGGCAGCCGCCGGTGCCGGTGCCCGTGCCCCTGAGCAAGCCCGAACTCGAGCCCCGCTCCGGGCCCGTGGCCGCACCGCGGCCGTCGACCGCCCCGGTGGCGGACGCGGAGATGCGGGTCTCCGACGCCGACCGCGAGCGGATCGCGGAACTGCTGCGGGACGCCTACGCGGAGGGGCGTCTGGACGCGGAGGAGCACGCGGAGCGGATCGAGGCCGCGTACGCCGCCAAGACCTTCGGCGACCTGGTCCCGTTGACCAGGGATCTGCCCGCCCACCGCTCGGTGTCCTTCGACAAGCCGCCGCTGGGCGCCCAGGAGCCCGCCCCGGCGCCGGCCAGGCCGCTGCCGCCCGCGCGGCAGGAGGCACCGTCCGTGGTGGCGATCTTCGGTGGCGCGGCCCGCAAGGGCCGTTGGCGGGTCGGCTCGCACCTGTCCGCCTTCACGGCGTTCGGCGGGGTGGACATCGACCTCACGGACGCCGTGTTCGAGTCCCCCGAGGTGGAGATCACGGTGACCGCGATCTTCGGCGGGGTGGAGATCCGGGTGCCGGAGAACGTGAGCCTGATCGGCTCGGGGGTCGGCATCTTCGGCGGCTTCGACGTCCGCGAGCAGACCGTGGCGGACCCGTACGCTCCGGTCGTGCGGGTCAAGGGCGTTGCCCTGTTCGGAGGTTGCAACGCCAAGCCGCGCCGGGGCAAGAAGCTCAGGGAGTGGGTGCGCAAGCAACTCGGTACGGAATAGTCCGAATTGACCTGTCGAGTGCCCGGCCGTGGATCAACTCCCGGTCGGGCACTCGGCGTTGTGTCCGGTGCACTCCGTAGTCGATTGCGTGCAGTGTGCATGAATCGCGGCCGGGCGGGGTAGTTCCTTCCGCACATCGCTTCTCGTACGGCTGTGCACCGGAGGCGGCCAGCGGCCGCCCCGGGCGTTGGACAGCGGGGGCTCGCAGCCGGGCGGGGGAGCGGGGTCCCCCGTGTCCGAGAGCCTCGTCAGGAGTACGGCCGTGCTGCATCCGATCGAGTCCCGCACCAACTCGCCAGTCGCCGCCGCCCAGTTGCTGGAGCGCCGTCCGGCCGTCCGCCCCCAGCCGCAGCCCCCGGGCGGCACGGCGGGTGGGGCCGCGGGTGAGGACAATCCGTGGCACACCGGTGCGGCCTGTCGGAGGGACGAGGCGGGACTGTTCTTCGCGCCCTCGAAGGAGCCGACGGCGGCCCGGCTGTCGCGCGAGGAGCAGGCCAAGCAGGTGTGCGCCCGCTGCCCGGTGCTGCTGGAGTGTCGTGAGCACGCGCTGGCCCAGCCGGAGCCGTACGGGGTCTGGGGCGGGCTGACGGCCGCCGAGCGGCGGGTGGTCCTGGCGCGGCGGCGCCGCCGGGACGCGGAGCTGCGCGAGGCGGCCGGGGTGGCCACGGCGGGGCGCCGGATAGCCGGCTGACCGCGGGCCGAGGACCGGCCGGGAGGAACGGCCCCGCGAGCCGGAGAAGCGAACCCGGAGAAGCGGGCCGGAGAGCAGGCCGACGCGGCCCCGGCGGAGGGGGATTCCGCCGGGGCCGCGTCGTGAGCCGTTCGCGCCCGGGTCAGTTGGCGCGGTCGAAGTCGATCGCGCTGTAGGCCCGCAGCTTCGACAGCTTGTGGACGGAGTTGATCTCGCGGATCGTGCCGCTCTTGGAGCGCATCACCAGCGAGCTGGTGGTGGCGGTCTCCGAGCGGTAGTGCACACCGCGCAGCAGCTCGCCGTCGGTGATGCCGGTGGCGACGAAGAACACGTTCTCGCCGCTGACCAGGTCGTTGGTGGTGAGCACCCGGTCCAGGTCGTGCCCGGCGTCGAGGGCCTTCTGCCGCTCGGCGTCGTCCTTGGGCCACAGCCGGCCCTGGATCACGCCGCCCATGCACTTCATCGCGCAGGCCGCGATGATGCCCTCGGGGGTGCCGCCGATGCCCATCAGCAGGTCGACGCCGGTGCCCTCGCGGGCGGCCATGATGGCGCCGGCCACGTCACCGTCGGAGATGAACTTGATCCGGGCGCCCGCCTCGCGGATCTCCCGGACCAGGCCGTCGTGGCGGGGACGGTCGAGCACGACCACGGTGACGTCCTCGACCGCGCTGCCCTTGGCCTTGGCGACCCGGCGGATGTTGACGGCCGCCGGGGCGGTGATGTCGACGAACTCGGCGGCCTCCGGGCCGGCCACCAGCTTGTCCATGTAGAACACGGCGCTGGGGTCGAACATGGTGCCGCGGTCGGCCACGGCCAGCACGGCCACCGCGTTGTTCATGCCCTTGGCGGTCAGCGTGGTGCCGTCCACCGGGTCGACCGCGACGTCGCACTCGGCGCCGGTGCCGTCGCCGACCCGCTCGCCGTTGTAGAGCATCGGGGCCTCGTCCTTCTCGCCCTCGCCGATGACGACCACGCCGTTCATCGAGACGGTCGAGACGAGGGTGCGCATCGCCTTGACGGCGGCACCGTCGGCGCCGTTCTTGTCGCCCCGGCCGACCCACCGGCCGGCTGCCATCGCGGCCGCCTCGGTGACCCGGACGAGTTCGAGCGCGAGGTTCCGGTCCGGAGCCTCGGGCGCGACCTCCAGGGCACTGGGAAGGTGGTGCGGGTACTGCGTGGTCATCGTCGTTACCTCTCTGTACGCGACGGCCAGTGAGCGCCCGACTACTGCCTGGTCGAACGCCGTGGTGAGGGTGATGCGATCGTATCTGCCCACGAGATGACTGTCTGTGGCGCGGGTCGCCACCCCGGGGCGAAGAGTGGCCTTTCGCCCGCCTTCACCCGTACGTGCACACCCCGGGTGGCCCTGCCGGGATGTGGATGAGTCACCATGTGGGGGTGGCTGCAGAGAGCAAGGGCATGAGGGGTCGGCAGACCGTACGGGACATGGTCCTGTCGATGCTGGCGGTCGGTTTCGTCGTCTGGATCGGTTACCTGTTCCTCCCGCACGACGCGAACAGCGACCCGGTGCACGTGGTCGAGTACAAGGTGGCGGCGGCCTCCGCGAAGCGCGCCGCGCCCTACCCGCTGCTGGCCCCGGACGGGCTGTCCGACAAGTGGCGGGCGACCTCGGTCAGCTACACGCCGGCCGACCTCAGCGGCGGCAAGGGCAACGCCTGGCACCTGGGCTTCGTGACGCCCTCCGGCCAGTACGCCGCGGTCGAGCAGGCCGACGTCCCCCGCGACAAGCTGCTCGCCGACAAGGTCGCGGGCGCCCAGCCGGACGGCACCTCGGACGCCGCCGGGCGCACCTGGGACCGGGAGCAGGGCGACAAGGCCCGTGCGCTGGCCGCCCGGAACGGCTCGGCGACCACCCTGGTCACCGGCACCGCCTCCTACGAGGAACTGGCCGAGCTGGCCCAGGCGCTCAAGTAGCCCCCTCCGCGCACGGAAGGGCCCGCACCGGACGAACCGGTGCGGGCCCTTTCCCGTCGCGGGGTGCGATCAGACCGTGGTGACGACCTGGTCGTACTCCAGGCGCGGGGAGCGCGGGAACCAGGCGTCCTCGCCCGGCTTGCCGATGTTGACCACGGCCAGCACCGAGTGCTCGCCGTCGCCGAAGAACTCCTTGTTGATGCCCTCGGCGTCGTAGCCGGTCATCGGGCCGGCGGCCAGGCCGGCGGCGCGCACGCCGATGATGAAGTAGGCGGCCTGGAGGGCGCCGTTCAGCTTGGCGGACTGCTCACGGACGGCGCGCTCCGCGAAGAACACGTCCTTGGCCTGCGGGAAGTGCGGGAACTGGGTCGGCAGCTCCTCGTGGAACTCGTTGTCCGCGGCCAGGATGGCGACGAGCGGGGCGGCGGCGGTCTTGGCCTTGTTGCCGTCCGCCAGGTGCTGGACGAGGCGCTCGCGGCCCTCGGCGGAGCGGACCAGGACGACGCGCAGCGGCTGCTGGTTGAAGGCGGTCGGGCCGTACTTGACCAGGTCGTAGATGGCCTGGACCTGCTCCTCGGTGACCGGCTCGTCGGTGAAGGTGTTCGCGGTGCGGGCCTCGCGGAACAGCAGGTCCTGGGCGGCGGCGTCGAGTACCAGGGCGTCGGTGGTCATGCTTCTGCACCTCATGCGGGAGGAGGGGGTTCGTCGGTGTGACCGGCGCGGCCGATCAGTCCCTCCAACATAGGTGAAGATTCAACGATTCCCCAAGGGGGTGTGACCCGCCTCACTCCCCGGCCGGGCCCGCGCCCTCCTCGGCGGAGAGTGCGGCATCCAGCCGGGCCCGGGCGCCGTCCAGCCACCGCTGGCAGACCTTCGCCAGCTGCTCGCCGCGCTCCCACAGCGCCAGCGACTCCTCGAGGGAGATTCCGCCGTTCTCCAACTGCCGGACCACCTCCAGCAGCGCGTCCCGGGCGTGCTCGTAGCCCAGCGCGTCGTCCGGGGTGGGTGCCGTCGCGGCCTGCGGTTCCTGCTGCTCTGCCATGCGAGCCAGCGTAGGGGCTGGCGCCGACAGGAAGGGTCCGGTACGGCCCGAAATCCGGGTGCACCCGGCCGGCCGGCGGCGCAAGCCTCCGCCGCATGACCGAGGTCCGACCCGCCGTCCCCGCCGACGCGCCCGAACTCGTCCGGCTGCGCAACGTGATGCTCGAGGAGATGCCCAGCATGGCCGCCCTGGCCGGCCCCGGGCCCTGGCAGGCCACCGCCGAGCGGATCCTGCGCGAGCGCCTGGCCGTCCCGTCGGAGGAGCTGACCATGCCCTCCTTCGTGGTCGACGACCCGGAGCGGCCCGGCCGACTCGCCGCCTGCGCCGTCGGCACCCTGGAGGAACGGCTGCCCTCACCGGGCAACCCGGACGGCCTGTTCGGCTTCGTCTTCGGTATCTGCACCGACCCCGACCACCGGCTGCGCGGTTACGCGACGGCCACGTCGAAGCCGCCGCCCGCCACCCGGGCGTGCAGCCCCTCCCCGGCCGTGACCTGCGCCGGGTCCGTCACCACCGTGCCGTCGGCCCGCTGCAGCACCGCGTAGCCGCGCTCCAGGGTCGCCGCCGGGGAGAGGGCGACCACCCGGGCCAGGGTGTGTCCGAGGTCGCTCTGGGCGTGGTCCAGCCGGTGCCGCAGGGTGCGCCGGGCCCGCTCCAGCAGCCCCTCCACCTCCTGGCCGCGCCCGTCCAGCATCCGGTGCGGGGCGGCCAGGGCCGGGCGGCTGCGCAGCCCGTCCAGCCCGTGCTGCTCGCGCTCGACCCGGGACTGCACGTGTCGGCGTGCGCGGTCGCGCAGCTGGCGGACCTTGGCGAGCTCCTCGCCGACGTCCGGAACCACCCGTTTGGCGGCATCGGTCGGGGTGGAGGCACGCAGGTCGGCGACGAAGTCCAGCAACGGCTGGTCCGGCTCGTGCCCGATCGCGCTGACCACCGGCGTACGGGCGGCCGCGACCAGCCGCACCAGGCCCTCGTCCGAGAACGGCAGCAGGTCCTCCACGCTGCCGCCGCCGCGGGCCACGATGATCACGTCCACCTCGGGGTGCTCGTCCAGCTCCCGGACGGCCGCGCCCACCCGCTCCACCGCGCTGATCCCCTGCACCGGGACGTTGCGCACCTCGAAGCGCACGGCCGGCCAGCGCCGCCGGGCGTTCTCCAGCACGTCCCGCTCGGCCGCCGAGCCGCGACCGGTGACCAGCCCGACGCACTGCGGCAGGAACGGCAGCCGCCGCTTGCGCTCGGCCGCGAACAGGCCCTCGCCGGCGAGCCGGCGCTTCAGCTGCTCCAGCCGGGCCAGCAGCTCGCCCAGGCCCACCGGCCGGATCTCCGAGGCCCGCATCGACAGCTGCCCGCGGGCCGCGTACCACTCCGGCTTGGCGTGCACGACGACCCGCGAGCCCTCCTGCACCACGTCCGCGACCTGGTCGAACACCGACCGGAAGCAGGTCACCGTGAGCGACACGTCGGCCTGCGGGTCGCGCAGGGTCAGGAACACCACGCCCGCGCCGGGGCGGCGGCTCAGCTGGGTGATCTGTCCCTCGACCCACACCGCGCCGAGCCGGTCGATCCAGCCGCCGATCAGCGCGGAGACCTTGCCGACCGGGAGCGGGGCTTCGGGGGAGCTGGTGTTGGCCATGCGTACGAGGCTAGCGGCGCCCGCCGACACCGTCCGCCGTACCGGCCTCAGCGGCGCCCGCCGACGCGTCCAGCACCCCGAACACGCCGACCGGCGCCATCGGGGCGATGAACAGCAGCCCGTAGACCATCAGATCGCGGACACCCAGGGTGCGGCGCAGACCGCTCGGTGTCGGCTGATCGATCGCAGCGCTCATAGGCAGCACATTTGAGCATTGGTGATCCATGACGACCGGAAAGTCGCCCACCGTCGGCGCGGCTCCCCGCCGCGGCAGGCGGGCCTCCCGGGCGCCCGTACGATGGAGCCATGTCCAACACCGCGCAGCGCCGTGTCCTGCTCGCCGCCCCCCGGGGCTACTGCGCGGGTGTCGACCGCGCCGTGATCGCCGTGGAGAAGGCCCTGGAGCAGTACGGGGCGCCCATCTACGTCCGCAAGCAGATCGTCCACAACAAGTACGTGGTGCAGACCCTGGAGAAGAAGGGCGCGATCTTCGTCGACGAGACGGAGGAGGTGCCCGAGGGCTCGATCGTCGTGTTCTCCGCGCACGGTGTCGCCCCGTCGGTCCACGACGAGGCCCGGGCCGGCAAGCTCGCCACCGTCGACGCCACCTGCCCGCTGGTCACCAAGGTGCACAAGGAGGCCGTGCGCTTCGCCGACGAGGGCTACGACATCCTGCTGGTGGGCCACGAGGGCCACGAGGAGGTCATCGGCACCATGGGCGAGGCCCCGGACCGGATCCACCTGGTGGACGGGGCCGAGGACGTCGCCAACGTGCAGGTACGGGACGAGTCCAAGATCGTCTGGCTGTCCCAGACCACGCTCTCGGTGGACGAGACCATGGCCACCGTCGGCGAGCTGAAGAAGCGCTTCCCGGCGCTGGTCAGCCCGCCCAGCGACGACATCTGCTACGCGACCCAGAACCGCCAGGTCGCCGTCAAGCAGCTGGCCCCGGAGACCGACCTGCTGATCGTGGTCGGCTCCAAGAACTCCTCCAACTCGGTCCGCCTGGTCGAGGTCGGCCTGGAGTACGGCGCCAAGGCGGCCCACCTGGTCGACTTCGCCGAGGAGATCCAGGAGTCCTGGCTGGAGGGCGTCACCACGGTCGGCCTGACCAGCGGCGCCTCGGTGCCGGAGATCCTGGTCGACGGCGTGCTGGAGTTCCTGGCCAGCCGCGGTTACGACACGGTCGAGACGGTCAAGACCGCCGAGGAGCACCTGACCTTCTCGCTGCCCAAGGAGCTGCGCCGCGACCTGCGCGCCGAGGCGGCCGGCAAGCTCTAGACCCGTCGTGGAGGACCCGGTGCCCGGTGCGGGCGCCGGGTCCTCTGCTGTGCGCCCCCGCCCGGGTTCTCGTAGTTTTGTGCCCGGGCTGCTTTCATGCACAGGCTGTGGACGATCCGGTCCACCGGCCGGACGGCGGAGGGTGGAGGGTCGAGCGATGACGGCGGTATTCGGCGTGGACATCGGCGGTTCGGGCATCAAGGGCGCCCCGGTGGACCTCGCCCGGGGCGCGCTCACCCAGGAGCGGTACAAGGTGCTCACCCCGCAGCCGTCCGAGCCCGAGGCCGTGGTCGCCGCCGTACGCGAGGTGGTCCGGCACTTCGACCACCGGGGCCCGGTCGGGCTGACCTTCCCCGGAGTGGTGGTCGGCGGGCACACCAGGACCGCGGCCAACGTGGACAGGGGCTGGATCGGCCTGGACGCCGCGCGCCTGTTCCGCGAGGCGCTGGACCTGCCGGCGACCGTCCTCAACGACGCGGACGCGGCCGGCCTCGCCGAGACCGTGCACGGCGCCGGGCGGGGCGAGCCCGGCGTGGTCCTGGTGCTCACCTTCGGCACCGGCATCGGCAGCGCGCTGTTCGTGGACGGCACCCTCGTGCCCAACACCGAGCTGGGCCACCTGGAACTGCGCGGCAAGGACGCCGAGCGCCGGGCCTCCTCGGCCGCCAAGGAGCGGCACGACCTCAGCTGGGAGCAGTGGGCCGAGCGGGTCGACGAGTACCTGGACCTGGTGGAGATGCTGTTCTCGCCGCAGCTGGTGGTGATCGGCGGCGGGGTGAGCCGCAAGCACGAGAAGTTCCTGCCGCTGCTCAGGGACCGCGAGGCGAGGGTGGTGCCGGCGGCGCTGCGCAACGATGCGGGGATCGTCGGGGCCGCCATGGCGGCGGCCCGGGCGGCGCGCTGACGGCCCCGGGCCGGTGACGTCGCGCCCGTGGCTCCGCGCCGGTGACCCTGCGCCCGTGGTCCCGCGCGGGTGGTCCCGCGCCCGGGCCGCTCAGCGGGAGCGGTGGATCCGGCGCTGGGCGACGAAGCGGGCGAGCACGATCACCGCAGCCAGCCCGGTGCCGGAGAACAGCCACCCGGCCCGCAGCGCCAGCCCCGTCGCCAGCGCCACCAGCTGGGCGGTGATGCCCGGGGAGCTGACCGGCGCGAGCAGCACCAGGGCCAGCGCGAAGCCGATCGGCCCGCTGATCGGGGCGGCCAGCAGGTCGGCGTAGCGGACCCGGACGGCCAGCTGGAAGCAGACCACCAGGTAGCCGACGCCGAACAGCCAGCCGAGGTCACCGAAGAGCCCCCGGTCCAGGCCGGCCACCGCGAGCGTGGCCAGCACCGCGGCCACGCCGGTGCCGATCGCGGTCAGCCGGGTCGGCCGGCCGGTCCGGCGCCGCCCGTAGACCCGCAGCCGGCGCTGGGCGGACGGGCGCGCCGCGGCGGCCCGGTCGGCCACCGAGCGCAGCCGGGCGGGGGGAGTGGCGGGGTCCCGGGGGCCGTCGGGAGCCCGGCCGGGCCCAGGGACGGCGGCGGGGGCCGCGCCGTTCGGCGGACGGCGTCTGGGCCCTGGCGGTTGGGTACGGATGCTCTGCTCCATCCGTCCAACGTACGGTCCGATCATCGCCACACTGTGTAATGGACCGTTCAGGTCTTGTCCCGTGTCTTCGAATGGCGTACTCCTGTGATCGTCACTCAAAGCCCTGGCCTGCGGGACTGAGTCGAGGCAACGATCATCAGATGACCGCACGGGGGACTGGCATGAGTGCCGACTTCACCTTCGAACGCATCGACCACTTCCAGCTCGACATCCCGGCGGGCGCCGAGGACGAGTGCCGGGCCTTCTGGTCCGGCGTGCTCGGCATGACCGAACTCCGGAAGCCGCCGGTGCTGGCGGCGCGCGGCGGCTGCTGGTTCCGCGGCGGCGGTGTCGAGGTGCACCTCGGGGTGACCCCGGACTTCCGCCCGGCCCGCAAGGGGCACCCGGGCATCCTGGTGCGCTCGCTGGACGCCCTGGCCGAGCGGCTCACCGCACACGGCCACGAGGTGACCTGGGACGACAACCACCCCGGCCACCGCCGCTTCTACTCCGCCGACAGGTTGGGCAACCGGCTGGAGTTCCTGGAGCCCCTGCCGGCCCCGACCGAGGCGTGAGGCGTACGGAGCGCTGCCCGTAGACTTGGGGGTCGGCCCGTACGGTGCCGACCCAACTCCTCCAAGCCCACGGGACTGCGCTTCATGTCGCTCACGATCGGAATCGTCGGCCTGCCGAACGTCGGCAAGTCGACCCTGTTCAACGCCCTGACCAAGAACGACGTGCTGGCGGCCAACTACCCGTTCGCCACCATCGAGCCGAACGTCGGCGTCGTCGGCGTCCCGGACGAGCGGCTGGCCAAGCTCGCCGAGATCTTCGGCTCGCAGCGCATCCTCCCGGCCACCGTCGACTTCGTGGACATCGCCGGCATCGTGCGCGGCGCCAGCGAGGGCGAGGGCCTGGGCAACAAGTTCCTCGCCAACATCCGCGAGTCGGACGCGATCTGCCAGGTCGTGCGCGCCTTCACCGACCCGGACGTGGTGCACGTGGACGGCAAGGTGTCGCCCAAGGACGACATCGAGACCATCCACACCGAGCTGATCCTGGCCGACCTCCAGACCATCGAGAAGGTCCTGCCGCGGCTCCAGAAGGAGGCGCGCCTGAAGAAGGAGACCGCCTCCGTGCTGGCCGCCGCCGAGGCCGCGCAGGCGATCCTGGAGACCGGCAAGACCCTCTTCGAGGCGGGCTTCGACACCACCCCGATCCGCGAGCTGCACCTGCTGACCGCCAAGCCCTTCCTCTACGTCTTCAACGTGGACGAGGACGAGCTGGCCGACGAGGAGTTCAAGGACGCCCAGCGCGCGCTGGTCGCCCCGGCCGAGGCGATCTTCCTCAACGCCAAGATCGAGTCCGAGCTGATCGAGCTCGACGACGACGAGGCCCTCGAACTCCTCCAGTCCATGGGCCAGGAGGAGCCCGGCCTCGCCACCCTCGCCCGCGTCGGCTTCGACACCCTGGGCCTGCAGACCTACCTCACGGCAGGCCCCAAGGAGACCCGCGCCTGGACCATCAAGAAGGGCGCCACCGCCCCCGAGGCCGCCGGAGTCATCCACACCGACTTCCAGAAGGGCTTCATCAAGGCCGAGGTGATCGCCTTCGCCGACCTGGTCGAGGCCGGCTCCACCGCCGAGGCCCGCGCCAAGGGCAAGGCCCGCATCGAGGGCAAGGAGTACGTCATGCAGGACGGCGACGTGGTGGAGTTCCGCTTCAACGTCTGACCGGACCGCCCAACTCCCTCCGCAGGGGCCGGACTTCCTTTCGGAGTCCGGCCCCTGCGGCGCTGCCGGGTCAGGCCCGGACGGTGAGGGTGAGGGTGCCGTCGGGGGCGGTGGTGACGGTGACGGCTTCGAGGGTGGGGGCGAGGGCGTCGGGGTGGTGGGCGGCGGCCCGGGGGCCGATGCCGATGACGCGCATGCCGGCCGCGCGGGCGGCGGCGATGCCGGTGCCGGAGTCCTCGAAGGCGAGGCAGTCGGCGGGGGCGAAGCCGAGGGCGGCGGCGCCCTTGAGGAAGCCCTCGGGATCGGGCTTGCTGGCGCCGACGGACTCGGCGGTGACCAGGACGGGCGGCATCGGGAGGCCGGCGGCGTCCATCCGGATCCGGGCGAGCGGCAGGTCGGCGGAGGTGACCAGGGCGTGCGGCAGGCCGGTCAGCGAGGCGAGGAAGGCGTCGGCGCCGGGGACCTCGACCACGCCCTCGGTGTCGGCGCGCTCCTCGGCGAGCATCTGCTGGTTCTCGGCGAGGTTGACCTCGACCGGGCGGTTCGGCAGCAGTTCGGCCATGGTCGCGTGGCCCTGGCGGCCGTGGACGACGGCGAGCGCCGCGACGGGGTCGAGGCCGTGGCGCTCGGCCCAGCGGCTCCAGCAGCGCTCGACCACGGCGTCGGAGTTGACCAGGGTGCCGTCCATGTCGAGGAGGAGGGCGCTGGCGGTGAACCGGACGGGGGTGGCGGGCACGGGGCGGCTCCGGGGGGCGAGAATGGCGGCGGACGTCGGTGAAGACGAGCCCTTTGTTTCTAAATGATACAAAAGATCATCCGAACAGATGGGCGTTGACCTCCCGGGCCTCCTCAGCGAGCTCCGCCAGCTCCACCACCTCGATCCCGGCCGCCTCCAGCAGTGCCGTGCCCTGGCAGTCCGTGACGAACAGGTCCGGCTCGCGCCAGGCGACCACCACCCGCGGCACGCCCGCCGCGATGAGCAGCCGGGCGCACGGCACCGGCCGCGAGGCGCGCCGGCCGCACGGCTCCAGGCTGCTGTAGACGGTCGCCCCGCGCAGGCGGGGGTCGCCCGCCGGGAGCTTGGCCAGGGCCGCCTCCTCGGCATGGTCGTGCGCGTCCGTCTCCCGGCTGAAGCCCTCGGCCAGCACCCGGCCGTCGGCGCCGACGATGACCGCGCCGACCGAGAAGGCCGTACCGGAGGGCGGGCAGCGACGGGACAGCTCGACGGCCCGGCGCAGGTGGTCGAGGTCGGTGGTCGTGGGGCGGTTCACGGCGCGGGCTCCTTCGGGGCGTACCTGAGCAGGACGACGTCGCCCACCGTACGTGCCTCCAGCAGCCGCATCCGCCGGCCCGGCCCGCCCGGGAAAGCGGCCGGGCGGACGAACCGCGGCGCCTCGGCCTGGCCGACCAGCAGCGGGGCGACGGCCAGCTGTAGTTCGTCCGCCAGGCCGCGGGCGAGGAACTGGGTGTGTATCCCGCCGCCGCCCTCGACCATCAGCCGGCGCACCCCGCGCGCGCCCAGGTCGTCCAGCACCGCGCCGAGGTCCACCGAGCCGCCGAGCGCGACCACCTCGGACAGCCCGTCGAGCCGGGGCCGCAGCACGGCCGCCCCGGCCTCCGTGGTGTAGGCGAGCTTCGCGCCGCCGGTGTGCCAGAACCGCAGCCCGGCGTCGAGCGCGCCGCTCGCGCTGAGGGTCACCTTCAGCGGGTACTCGGGCCGCCCGGCCGCCAGCCGGGCGGCCCGGCGTGCGGGGTCGTTGACCAGCAGCCGCGGGTTGTCCGCGCGCAGGGTGTTGCCGCCGACCAGGACCGCGTCGGCTGCTGCCCGCTCCTCGTCGACCCGGTCGAAGTCGGCGGCGTTGGAGAGCAGCAGGCGGTCGGGGGAGGCGTCGTCGAGGTGGCCGTCGAGCGACACGGCGGCGCTCAGCAGGACGAAGGGGCGCTGGCCGGGGCCGGGCATGGGCGGGACCGTTCTGTCGGGGCCGTTCGGTCGGGCGCCTCCACGGTACGGCGGGCGGGCCCGAACGGGCCGACCGGTGGCCGCCATGTGAGATGGTTCTTCTCGCCATACGGGACGGGGCGTAGCGTCGAGGGCGTCGCGGAAACGGAAGACCGACCACGCCTCTTGGGGGAGACCCATGTCCGGATCGCAGCCCGCCGCCTACACCCACGGCCACCAGGAGGCGGTGCTGCGCTCGCACCGCTCCCGTACCGCGGCCGACTCCGCCGCCTATCTGCTGGGTCAACTGCGGCCCGGGCAGGCGCTGTTGGACGTCGGCTGCGGCCCCGGCACGATCACCGCCGACCTGGCCGAGCTGGTCGGCCCCGGCGGCCGGGTGGTGGCCGTCGACGCCTCCGCCGAGGTGCTGGAACAGGCCGCCGGGTACGTCGCCGGGCGCGGCCTGTCCAACGTGGTGTTCGAACTCGCGGACGTGCACCGACTGCCTTACCGGGACGGCGAGTTCGACGTGGTGCACGCCCACCAGGTGCTGCAGCACCTGGCCGATCCGGTGGCCGCGCTGCGCGAGATGCGCCGGGTGACGACGCCCGGCGGGGTGGTCGCGGCCCGGGACGTCGACTACGCCTCGATGACCTGGTACCCGGAGGCGCCCGCGCTGGACCGCTGGCTGGAGCTGTACCGGCGGACCGCCCGCGCCAACGGCGGCGAGCCGGACGCCGGGCGTCGGCTGCTGTCCTGGGCCCGCGCGGCCGGTCTCACCGAGGTGACCGTGACCACCGGCACCTGGACCTTCGCGACGCCCGAGCGGCGCGAGTGGTGGGGCGGGATGTGGGCGGACCGGGTGACCGGTACGGCCTTCGGCCGGACGGCCGTGGAACGGGGCTTCGCGGACCGGGCCGAGCTGGAGCGGATCGCGGACGGCTGGCGGGAGTGGAGCGCCGCCGAGGACGGGTGGTTCTCGATGATCCACGGCGAGGTCCTGGCCCGGGTCTGAGCGGGCGGTCGGGGGTGCCGACGCGCGGGCGGGCGTTCGGAAAGATCGGGTAAAGTCGCGCGACCGTTCGCATCGGGCCCGTCCGGCCCGAGCGGCGGCGCCGAAGCCGAAACGCCGAGTCGAGGCCCGCCCCGGCGGGCAGGGGGAGTCCACGTGTCCAAGCCTGAGTCCGAGCTGCCCGCCGCTCCGGGGCCGGACCCGCGGGTGGACTTCCGCAAGGACCCGGACACCGCGGAGCCGAAGGCCGGGATCCCGGACACCGCGGAGCCGGAGGCCGCGACCCCGGACGCCGAGGAGCCGCAAAACCCCGCCGACCCCTGGGCTCCACCGGCCGACCGGCCCGCCCAGGCCGCCCCGGCCCCCTCGCAGGCCCCGCCCCAGCCGCCGCCCCCGCCGCTGCCCGCCGGCGGCTGGGCCTCGGTGCCGCCCTCCGCCGAGTCCGGCTTCCGGCCCGGTGACCCCTACCCGAACCCCGACCCGCGCTCGAACCAGCACCCGTACCCGCCGTACGCCCACCACCCCTACAACCCCCAGCCGGAGCCGCGCACCAACGGCTTCGCCGTCGGCTCCCTGGCGGCCGGCCTGAGCCTGCTCTCGCCGGTGGCCCTGGTCTTCGGGATCGTCGCGCTGGTCCAGATCAACCGCCGCGGGCAGCGCGGCCGCGGCATGGCGGTGACCGGACTGGTGCTCGGCGTGGCGGGCACGCTGCTGCTGTCGCTCGCCCTGGGCGCGGGGGACTTCGGCCCCGCGCGGGGCGGGCCCGGCGGCGGATACGCCCAGAAACCGCCGGCCGGGTCCGTCCGCTGGTCCGCCCTGAAGGCCGGGGACTGCTACAACTCGCCCGATGTGACCGGGAAGACGGACGAGAACGGCGACGAGACGGTCTACTGGGTGCGCCGGGTGGTCTGCTCCGACCCGCACCACGGCGAGGTGGCCGGCACCGCCAGGATCCCGGACAGCAGCGGCCCGTACCCGGGAGCGACCGTCGTCCGCGAGCGCGCCACCACGCTGTGCCGCACGGTGCTCGACGACTACGCGCTGGACCAGTGGGCCGTCCCGGACGGCATGGACGACGTCTACCTCTACCCGAGCGCGGGCAACTGGGCGGCCGGCGAACGGTACGTCACCTGCGCCTTCGAGGACCGCGACGACCAGCACCTGGGGACGGTCCGCACCGACCGCCGCACCCTGACCTCCGTTCAGCTGGCCTACCTGGACGCCGTCCGGGGCTTCGGCGCGGTGTACGCGGACGAGCCGAAGAAGGACGTGGCCGTCGCCGAGGCCGAGTACCGCTCCTGGGCCCGGCGGATGGCCGCCGCCTCCCGGGCCGAGGCCGCCGCCCTGCGCAAGCCGACCGCGGAGTGGCCGACCGACATCCAGCCGAAGGTCGACAAGCTGGCCGCGACCCAGACCCAGGCGGCCACCGCCTGGGACGCCGCGGCCTCCGGCGACGACGTGCCGGGCGATCTGCGCCGGGCCCGGGCGCTGACTGCCAAGACGGTGCCGGTCAGCGTGGAGATCCGGCGCGCGCTCGGTCTGTCCACCGGCGAGCAGGTGCCCGACCTCCGGGCCTGAGCCGCTCCGCCGGTTACCCAGCGTTAACACCGCCCATACCTGCCGGTAGCGCGCGCCCCGTAGGGTGACCGGCGTGTCCCCGGCCCGACCCCCACGCCGGCCGGGGACACCGCGGGGACACCGGCCGAGGTCGCCCGGCGGGCCGGTACGCTCCCCCGCATGGGCACCTTTCGGGTGATGCGGCAGGACGACAACGGCAACCGCTTCCTGGTCGCCAGGGGCCTGGCCGAGGCCGAGGCGCGACGCCTGGCGGCCGAGTTCGAGGCGCGCGGCCACAAGCAGCTGTACTGGGTCGAGTCCGAGCCGACGGACCCCGCCCCGTAGGGTCGCGGCATGGAACAGACCGGCCGGACCCCCGACGCCACCCCGCTGCGGATCGTCGTCGGCGGCGCGCTGATCCGCGACGGCCGGGTGCTCGCCGCCCGGCGCAGCGCGCCCGCCCCGGTCGCCGGGCGCTGGGAGTTCCCCGGCGGCAAGGCCGAGCCGGGGGAGACCGAGGCGCAGACGCTGGAGCGCGAACTGCTGGAGGAGCTGGGCGTACGGGCGCGGGCGCTGCGGCGGCTGCCCGGCGCGTGGACCGTGCGCCCGGGGCTGGAGCTGCGGTTCTGGGCCGCCGAGCTGCTGGCCGGTGAGCCGAGCCCGCTGGCGGACCACGACGAGCTGCGCTGGCTGGGCGCGGCCGAGCTGGACTCCGTGGACTGGATCGAGCACGACCGCGAGGTGCTGCCGCACGTCGCCGAACTGCTCGCGCCGGCGGATGACGCGCAAGCCGCCGGATAGGTCAATCGAACAAGACGACCCGGCGGCCGGGATAGCCTGGGTCCTGCTGGGTATGTCACTTTTCGGCACTATTCGTCACCATCGGTGAGCCGCCCCAGCCGGCGCCGCCGATCCCGACCAGAGCCGGAGGCCCCGTCGGTGTCGACTACCGGGAACGGCGGCGGGGGAGCGCGGCGGACAGGCACCGCGGGGGGCGCCGCCGCCCGCGCCCGGCTGCGCCGCGCGGCCCCCGCGGCCGCCCCACAGCCGCCGTCCGGCCGCCGGCGCGGCGGCCCGGCCGGCCCCGGGCCCGCGCAGCCCGTCCAGCCGGCGCCGACCCTGGCCGTCCCGGCGGCCGGCGTCCACCCCGGTCCGCGCAGTCGCCCCGGCCGGCCCTTCCCCGGTGGGCCGGCCGACGCCGGGCCGGGCACCGGTGCACCGCCCGGGGGCAGCCTGCTGGACATGCTCAGGGTCGCCATCGCGATCCTGGACACCTCGGGCCGGGTGGTGCTGTGGAGCCCGGCCGCCGAGGAACTGCTCGGCTGGCCGAGCGAGCTGCTGGTCGGCCGCCGGATCGACGAGCTGATCCCGGACCAGGAGCAGGTCGCCCGGATCCGGACCGCGATCCGGGACACCCTGCGCAACGGCCGCTGGGCCGGCAACGCCGAACTGCGCGACCGGGACGGCCTGCCGGTCGCCGTGGACGCCCGGATCTCCCTCCTGGTGGACGGTGACGGCACCCCGTTCCTCCAGGTCAACCTGGCCGAGGCGGCCGCAGTCCGGGCCGTCGAGCGGGACCTCGCGGTGCGCGACGCGCTGTTCGAGCAGTCCCCGCTGGGCATCGCCATCCTGGACGGCGAGCTGCGCTACACCGCCGTCAACCGGACCCTGGCCGAGATGAACGGCGTCGCCCCGGAGGACCACGTCGGCCGCACCACCGGCGAGACCCTGCCCGAGCGGGCCGCCGACGAGATCACCGCGATCCAGCGCCAGGTGCTGGCCACCGGCGAGCCGGTCATCGACGTCACCCTCGCCTCCCCGGTCACCAACCGGCCCGGCTACCGCTCGATCTCCTACAGCCGGATGACCGACCGCTCCGGGCGGGTGCTCGGCATCTCCGGCACCGTGATGGACGTGACCGAGCGTTACCGAGCGGTGGCCAAGGTCGAGCACGCCCGCCGCCGGCTCTCGCTGCTCAACGAGTTCGGCTCCCGGGTCGGCGACCTGCTGGACGCCGCCCGGATCGCCCAGGAACTCGCCGGCTCCGTCGTCCCCCGGCTCACCGACCACTCCGCGGTGATCCTGCTCCAGGCCGTCGCCCACGGTGACGACCTGCCCCGGCACGGCCACGACCGGCGCACCTCGCTGCTCCAGCTCGGCACCGCCTCCGTCCAGGACGGCCCCGAGGTCGAGGTGATGCTCCGGCGCGGAGCCCGGATCACCTTCGCCGAGGACTCCGCCTGCGGCCGGGTGCTGCGCACCGGCGTGCCCGAGCTGCTCTCCGGCGCCGACCAGCTGGACGACGTCACCTACCCGGGAGACCCCAAGATGCAGGCCGCCCACGACCTGGGCGTGCACTCGATGCTGGTCGTCCCGCTGCGCGCCCGCGGCATCGTGATCGGCCTGCTGCTGGTCAGCCGGGCCGGCTACCGCGAGGGCTTCGACCGGGACGACCTCGCCTTCACCGTCGAACTCGCCGACCGGGCCGGCAGCTCGCTGGACAACGCCCGGCTGTACGCCCGCGAGCGAACCGCCGCGCTCACCCTCCAGCGCACCCTGCTCCCCCAGCAGGTCCCGCAGCCGACGGGCGTCGAGGTCGCCTACCGGTACGTGCCCGGCAGCAGCGGCACCGAGGTCGGCGGCGACTGGTTCGACGTCATCCCGCTGCCCGGCGACCGCACCGCGCTGGTGGTCGGCGACGTGATGGGCCACGGTCTGCGGGCCGCCGCCACCATGGGCCGGCTGCGCACCGCGGTCCGGGTGCTGGCCGCCCTCGACCTGCCGCCGGACGTCCTGCTGCGGCACGTCCACGAGCTGGCCGACGACCTCGCCCAGGGCCCGGACGAGGCGCTGCTCGCCACCTGCGTCTACGCGGTCTTCGACCCGGGCACGGCCAAGCTGACGGTGGCCAAGGCCGGGCACATCCCGCCGGTGCTGGTGGTGCCGGGCGAGGACACCGGCGAGCCGACCCGCACCGGCGGCCCGCTGCCCGGCGGCGCCGGCCGGATCCTCGACCTGCCCTCCGGCGCCCCGCTCGGCGTGGGCGGAGTTCCGTTCGAATCCGTCGAACTGAAGATCCCCGAGGGCAGCCTGCTGGCGCTGTGCACCGACGGCCTGGTGGAGTCCCGGGACAAGGACCTCGACGTCGGCCTCGGCCGGCTGATCACCGTGCTCCAGCAGCCGTACGCCTCGATCCAGGCCGCCTGCGAGGCGGTCCTCGACACCATGGAGCAGGGCCGCGAGCCGGACGACGTCGCCCTGCTGCTGGCCCGGCTCGGGCACGGCCAGGCCGGCATCCCGACGGCCGGCTGGACGCTGCCCGCCGAGCCGACCGCCGTCTCCCGGGCCCGCCGGCTGGTCCGCGCCACGCTCGCCGAGTGGGGCGTCGAGGACCTCACCGACACCGCCGAGCTGCTGGTCAGCGAGCTGGTCACGAACGCCGTCCGGTACGCCAGCGCCCCGATCGGGGTCCGGCTGACGCTCGGTGAGACGCTGCTGGCCGAGATCTCCGACCCGCTGCCGGACCCGCCCCGGGAGCGCCACGCGGCCGAGGCCGACGAGGGCGGCCGGGGCCTGGAGCTGGTCCACCGGCTGGCGCTGCACTGGGGCGCCCGGGCGGAGGGGATCGGCAAGGTGGTCTGGTTCGAGCTGGCACTGCCGGGTACTGAGTCCGGCGAGGAGTGACGCGAGTAGAGCCGTCCGAACGTCAGGGGAACCGTGCTGCACATGCCATCGGCCGTCCCGGGGGAGCGCGCGCTCCGGAAGGGGGCGCGGGCGTGGCATTGTGGTTGCGCGGGCGGTAGGACAAAAACCTTCGCCCGATCTGATGTTGTGATGTTGAGGGCGTGTGAACCCACCCCTTGATGATGAATACTCGGTCTTCTCGACATCCGGACGGTCGCGGGTTGGAGGGGTCGGTCCGTTGAACAGCACTCCGGCGCGGAACGCGCCGAGCAGCAGCGGTCATGCCGCTGTACCCGGGCAGGCCGGTTCCCCGGACCTGCCCGTAGCGGCGGTCCCGCCGGGCACCGGGCCCGCGGGGGCGGCCCGCGGCGCCCATCCCGAGGCCGGGGCCGGGCCGTGGGGCGCCGGGGACCCGGGCTCGATCTACGACTACATCCGGGTCGCCACCTTCGCGATCGGCCCCGACGGGCGGATCAGCCAATGGAGCGAGCGGGCCGCCGAGTTCTTCGGCGTCCCCGCCGTGGAGGCCGTCGGCGCCGACCCGATCACCACCTTCGTCCCCCGCGAGCTCTGGCAGCGCGGCCGCGCCCGGCTGGAGCGCACGCTGGCCGGCGAGGAGTGGGTCGGCACCACCCCTTACCGGGACGCCGGCGGCGGCGAGGGCCTCGCCGAGCTCTACCTGATGCCCGACAGCGCCCTGCCCACCGCGGGCGCCACCTGCCTGGCCGTCGACCTCGGCCGACTGCGCCGGATCGAGACCGACCTCGCCGCCTCCGAGGCCGTCTTCGGCCAGACGCCCACCGGCTTCGTGCTCTTCGACGACCGGCTGCGGCTCCAGCGGGTCAACGACGCCTTCGCCTCCGGCATGGGCCTCGTCCCCACCGACCTCGAGGGGCTGACCCCGCACGACCTCTTCCCGCCCTCCGAGGCCGACCGGCTCACCGCCGCCCTGCGCAAGGTCCTCGCCACCGGCGAACCCGTCTTCGACCTGCGTTTCCACGGCGTCGTGCCGACCCGCGAGGGCAACCGGCTGTGGGCCGTCTCGCTGTACCGGCTCAACGGCACCGCCGGGCAGCCGATGGGCGTGGCCGGGCAGGTCTCCGACGTCACCAGCCGGCACGTCGCCGAGCGCGAGGCCGACGGCGTGCGCCGCAACCTCGCCCTGCTCAACGAGGCCAGCGCGCACATCGGCTCCACCCTCGACCTGGAGACCACCGCCAAGGAACTCCTCGACGTCATCGTCCCGCCGTTCTGTGACCTCGCCACCGTCGACCTGTACACCGCGCTGCTCTCCGGCGAGACCGTCCCCAGCGCCGGCCGGCCCGGCGACACCGTGCTCACCGACGGCAGCGGCGAACTGCGCCGGGTCGCCGTCTCCAGCGTGATCGGCGGCGCCTCCTCGGTGCTCGGCTCGGTCACCGGCCTGCCGATCGCCGAGGCCGGCGGTACCCTCTGTTACCCCCGCCGCTCCCCGCACGCCCGGGCGCTGCGCACCGGCCGCAGCGTCGTGCCCGAGCCCGGCCGCGACCCGCTGCTGCGCTCCACCCTGATCGTCCCGCTGGTCGCCCGCGATCAGGTGCTCGGCCTGGTCCAGCTCTCCCGGGCGATCGGCAGCGAGCCCTTCGACGCCCGCGACGTGGCGATCGCCGAGGAACTCGTCGCCCGCGCCGCCGTCTGCATCGACAACGCCCGGCTCTACCGCCGCGAGCACGAGCGGGCGCTGATCCTCCAGCGCAGCCTGCTGCCCCCGGGCAACCCGGCCGCCAGCGGCCTGGAGATCGCCTGCCGCTACCTGCCCAGCAACAACAACACCGAGGTCGGCGGCGACTGGTTCGACGTCATCCCGCTGCCCGGCAACCGCACCGCGCTGGTCATCGGCGACGTGATGGGCCGCGGGCTGCGCGCCGCCGTCGCCATGGGCCAGCTGCGCACCGCGGTACGGACCCTGGCGATGCTCGACCTGGACCCGGCCGAGGTGCTCGGCGCGCTGGACGAGATCGCCCGCGGCCTCGGCGACGACTCCGTCCCGGTCGGCCCGCCCACCCCGTACGGCCGGCTCACCTCGACGGCCGACGAGGAGGCCCGTGAGGTCTACCTGGCCACCTGCGTCTACGCCGTCTACGACGCCGTCACCCGCCGCTGCGTCTTCGCCAACGCCGGCCACCTGCCGCCCGTCCTGCTCAGCCCGGGCGAACCCGCCCGGATGCTCGACGTGCCGCCCGGTCTGCCGCTCGGCGTCGGCGGCGAGCCCTTCGAGGAGGTCGAGCTGACCCTCCCGGACGGCGCCGTGCTCGCCCTCTACACCGACGGCCTGGTGGAGAGCCGCAAGCACCAGCTGGACGAGGGCCTGCGCGCCTTCCGCGCCGCACTCGCCGACCGGGGCAAGGGCCTGGAGGACCTCTGCGACCACGTCCTCGGCGAGCTCGACCCGCACCACGGCGAGGACGACATCGCGCTGCTGATGGCCAAGGTGCACGCCTTCCCGGAGGACGCCGTCGGCAACTGGTTCCTGCCGCCCGAGCCCACCTCCGTCGCCAAGGCCCGCGAGCTGGCCTGCAGCTGGCTGCTCTCGCGCGGCCTGGAGGAACTGGTCGACACCACCGAGCTGCTGGTCAGCGAGCTGGTCACGAACGCGCTCAAGCACGGGCGGGGCGAGATCCGGCTGCGGCTGCTGCGCGAGCGCAGCATGGTCTGCGAGGTCTGGGACGACGGCTACGCCCAGCCCCGGCAGCGGCGCGCCCAGGAGACCGACGAGGGCGGGCGCGGCCTGCAGCTGGTCAGCCTGCTGGCGGAGCGCTGGGGCAGCCGGCGCACGCCCAAGGGCAAGATCGTCTGGTTCGAGCTGGGCCTGTAGTCCGTCCGCCGGGCGTGGGCCGTCCGGGTGCACCGGCCCGGCGGCCCGCCGTGTCGGCGCGGCCCGAGCCGGGTGGGCGGCGTTCGATGGCCGCCATGCGTGTCCGCCAGCTCACCGCCGCAGCCGTCGCGCTGCTGCTCGCCGCCGGCCTCGGCGGCTGTTCCGACGACCCGGACCCGGCCCGCGGCCCCGAGCCCGTTCCGACCCCGGCCGCCCCCACCGCCGGCACCGGCGACGTCCGGCCCGTCGACCGGGACGCCGTCGAGGACGGCGGCCTGCTGCGCTGGGCGCTGGACGGCGTCCCGGCCACGCTGAACGTCTACCAGCGCGGGGCGAACGCCGACTCGACGCTGCTCGCGCACGCGTTGTACCCCTCGCTGTTCCGGCCCGACGAGCGCGGCCGGCTCGTCCCCGACCCGGACTACCTGGCCGGCGCCGAGTCCACCCCACCCGGGCAGCAGCCCCAGGTGGTCACCTACCGGCTGAACCCCCGCGCGGTGTGGAGCGACGGCACCCCGCTGTCGGCCGCCGACCTGGCCGCCCAGCAGGCCGCCCTGTCCGGGCGGGACCAGGCCTACCAGAGCAGCCGGGCGGCGGGCTACGACGCCATCGACACGATCGCCCAGGGCGCCGACCCGCACGAGATCAAGGTGACTTTCCGGCGGCCGTACGGCGAGTGGCGCGCGCTGTTCGGGCCGCTCTACCCGGCCGCCGAGACGGCCGGGCCGACCGCCTTCAACCGGATGCTGACCGGCACCGGCCACCTGAGCGCCGGGCCGTACACCCTCACCCGGTACGACGCCGCCGGCGGGCGGATCACCCTGGAAGCCAACCCGCTCTGGTGGGGGGACCTGCCGAAGACCGACCGGATCGACTTCCTGGCCACGCCGCCCGAGCGGCGGCTGGACGCGCTGGACCAGAACCGGCTGGACGTCGCCCCGATCACCGTGGCGGTGGACCGGGGGGTGCCGCCCGCACCCACGGCCAGTGCCTCGGCGGGCGCCTCCACGCCCGCCGCCGCGCCACCCGCTCCGCCCACCGCCACCGCCGCCGCCGCGCCGCCCGCCGCTCCGCCCACCACCGCCACCGCCGCTGCCGCGCCGCCCGCCGCCCTGCCCGAGGCGGCCGCGCTGGCCCTGCGGCGGGCCGAGTCGCTGCCCGGAATCACCCTGCACCGGGCGGCCGCCGCCTCGCTCACCCAGCTCACCCTCAACGCCGGCCGCGGCCCGCTCACCGACCCGGCGGTCCGGCAGGCGGTGGGCCGGGCGGTCGACCGGCGGCGGATCGCCGAGGCCGCACTCGGTCCGCTCGGGCTGCCCGGCGCCCCGCTCGGCAGCCACCTGCTCGCCGGGGACCAGGAGGGCTACCGCGACGACAGCGGCGCGGCCGGAGCGGGCGACGCCGCCCAGCTGCTGGACCGGGCCGGCTGGAAGCGGCCGGACGGCGGCACCCGGACCAAGGGCGGCAAGCAGCTCGCCCTCACCCTCCTCTTCCCGGCCGGCTCGGCGACCGCCCGGCGCACCGCCGACGCGCTCACCGCCGACCTCGCCGAGTCCGGCATCGCGGTGAAGCCGCAGTCCGCGCCCGCCGACACCTTCGTCCAGGACCACCTGGCCGTCGGGGACTACGACCTCGCGCTCTTCTCCTGGCCGGCCGGGCCCAGCCCGGCCGCCGAGCAGCGCGCCGCGTACGCCAAGCCCCGGCCGGACGCCGACGGCACGCTCGCCCCCGGCGGCAACTACGGCCGCAGCGGCACCGAGGAGATCGACCGGCTGTTCGACCGGGCGGCCGCCGAACTCGACCCGGCCGCCCGGCTGGACCTGCTCCAGGAGGCGGACGTACGGATCTGGCAGCTCGGCCACTCGGTGCCGCTGTACCAGCGGCCGGAGCTGGTCGCCGTGCGGACCGGAGTCGCCGGGGCCGGGGCGTTCGGGTTCGGGTGGCCGCGCTTCCAGGACATGGGCTGGACGCGTTAGCCCAGCGAGGGCGCCGGCTCCGACACGCGCTCCACCACGGCGATCCGGGCCGGTCCGGGCACCGCGCGCGGGCCCGGTCGAGTGCCGCCGGGGGCCTCCTCCGGGCGGCCGGCCGCGATCAGCGCGGCGGCGGGGGAGCGACACGCGACGGAGCGCCGGACGGCGGCCGGCACGGGAAGGGGGTGTGACCCAGCTGTGATCTTGGTCCCGCCCGACCTGCTCGTTTCTGCCCCCTTGGGCGCTTCCCCGTACCATAGGGAAAAGCCGAGGCATGTCCAGATGCCCGGCGGGTGGACCGGTAGTAGCAGGCGGAACGGGTGACGGCGGCCGAAGGGGCCGCGGGTGCGCGTCTCGCGGCCGGGCCCGCCGTAACCCACGATTCCGGGAGAATCCGCTAGGCATGCCCACGCGCAACGACATCCGTAACGTCGCCATCGTCGCCCACGTCGACCACGGCAAGACCACCCTGGTCGACGCCATGCTGAAGCAGGCCGGCGCCTTCGCCGCCCACCAGCAGCTCGACGACCGCATGATGGACTCGAACGACCTGGAGCGCGAGAAGGGCATCACCATTCTCGCGAAGAACACCGCGGTCAAGTACCACCCCAAGGACGGTGGCGCGCCGATCACGATCAACATCATCGACACCCCGGGCCACGCCGACTTCGGCGGCGAGGTGGAGCGCGGTCTGTCGATGGTGGACGCGGTCGTCCTGCTGGTCGACGCCTCCGAGGGCCCGCTGCCGCAGACCCGCTTCGTGCTGCGCAAGGCGCTCTCGGCCCGGCTGCCCGTCATCCTGTGCATCAACAAGACCGACCGCCCGGACTCCCGGATCGACGAGGTCATCAACGAGACCTACGACCTGTTCCTGGACCTGGACGCGGACGAGGACCAGATCGAGTTCCCGATCGTCTACGCCTGTGCCCGTGACGGCGTCGCCTCGCTGACCAAGCCGGAGAACGGCACCGTTCCCGCGGACAGCACCAACCTGGAGCCGTTCTTCTCCACCCTGCTGGAGCACGTCCCGGCCCCCAGCTACGACGAGGACGCGCCGCTCCAGGCCCACGTCACCAACCTGGACGCCGACAACTTCCTCGGCCGCATCGCGCTGCTGCGCGTCGAGCAGGGCGAGCTGCGCAAGGGCCAGACCGTGGCCTGGATCAAGCGCGACGGTTCGATCCAGAACGTCCGCATCTCCGAGCTGCTGATGACCGAGGCGCTCACCCGCAAGCCGGCCGAGGTGGCGGGCCCCGGTGACATCTGCGCCGTCGCGGGCATCTCCGAGATCATGATCGGCGAGACCCTGGCCGACCCGGAGAACCCGGTCGCGCTGCCGCTGATCACGGTCGACGAGCCGGCCATCTCGATGACCATCGGCACCAACACCTCCCCGCTGGTCGGCCGCGGCGGCAGCGGCAAGGGCGCGGACGCCAAGTCCGGTGCCAAGGTGGACCGCAAGGTCACCGCCCGCCAGGTGAAGGACCGCCTGGACCGCGAGCTGATCGGTAACGTCTCGCTGCGCGTGCTGGACACCGAGCGCCCGGACGCCTGGGAGGTGCAGGGCCGCGGTGAGCTGGCGCTGGCCATCCTGATCGAGACCATGCGCCGCGAGGGCTTCGAGCTGACCGTCGGCAAGCCGCAGGTGGTCACCAAGGAGGTCAACGGCAAGGTCCACGAGCCGGTCGAGCGCCTCACGGTGGACGTGCCGGAGGAGCACATGGGTGCCGTCACCCAGCTCATGGGCGTCCGCAAGGGCCGGATGGACAACATGTCCAACCACGGCTCGGGCTGGGTCCGGATGGAGTTCGTCGTGCCGTCCCGCGGCCTGATCGGCTTCCGCACCGAGTTCCTCACGAGCACCCGCGGCACCGGCATCGCCCACTCGATCCACGAGGGCCACGAGCCGTGGTTCGGCACCCTGACCACCCGCAACAACGGCTCGCTGGTCGCCGACCGGGCCGGTGTGGTCACCGCCTTCGCGATGACCAACCTGCAGGAGCGCGGCGTGCTCTTCTGCGAGCCGGGCACCGAGGTGTACGAGGGCATGATCGTCGGCGAGAACTCGCGCTCCGACGACATGGACGTGAACATCACCAAGGAGAAGAAGCTCACCAACATGCGGTCCTCGACCGCCGACGTGGCCGAGTCGATCGTCCCGCCGCGCAAGCTCTCGCTGGAGCAGTCGCTGGAGTTCTGCCGCGAGGACGAGTGCATCGAGGTGACCCCGGAGACGGTTCGCATCCGTAAGGTCGTCCTGGACCAGAAGGACCGCGGACGCACTGCCTCGCGCGCCAAGAAGGCCTGATCCGGACGGCTTGACCGGCCTTTGGCCGGAATGCTTCGCCCCCCTTTCCGATGGAGAGGGGGGCGAACTTTTTCAACTACTCCAAGTTGTCGGAGCCGCTATTAACGGAATAGCGCTCATCACACCCAGGTGTCCGCTGAGCGAACGTGACAGTTCGTCATCCGTGACGACTGTCCGTTTGGTGCCTGTCTGGCTATGTCTCATATGTCCGGTTTTCGAAACTTACCGACTGTTCATGTGACCTAATTGAGATCGTCACTGGTCACTTTCGTGTCCGTGCGTGACGGATAGTGGAGCCAGTCAGGCTCGGGTCAAGGGTTAACGCGCAGGGGTGCGCGCCGAAACCACGAGCGCGGACGGCATTACGGGCCCGGTGACAACCGTTCCGTGGTGCCCTCCTCGTCGTAACGTCGAATTCAGGAGGCACACCGATGCGTGGTGTGAGCCAGGCCAAGTGGGTTGTCGCAGCTGTCGCTGTCGCGCTCGCCGCGACTGCTTGTAGCAGTGGTGGCAGCAGCGACTCCTCCGGCGGGAGCTCGAACAGCGCCGCGGTCGACCCGGCAGGCACGTTCAGCTTCCAGAGCGGTGAGCCGCAGCGTCCGCTGCAGCCGGCCAACGCCATGGAGAACCAGGGCGGCCGCATCGTCAAGCAGCTCTTCATGGGCCTCGTCGACTACGACCCCGCGACCGGTGCCCTGCGCAACCAGGTGGCCGACAAGATCGAGACCACCGACGCCAAGAACTACACCGTCACGCTGAAGTCCGGCTGGACCTTCCACGACGGCACCCCGGTCACCGCCAAGTCCTTCGTGGACTCCTGGAACTGGTCCGCCAACCCGGCCAACAACCAGATCAACTCCGACTGGTTCTCGGACATCGCCGGCTACGACGCCGTCCACCCGGACAAGGGCGACCCGACCGCCAAGGAGATGACCGGCCTCAAGGTCGTCGACGACACCCACTTCACCATCGAACTGACCGCCCCCGTCTCGTACTTCACGTACAAGCTGGGCTACTCGGCCTTCTACCCGCTGCCCACCGGGTTCTTCGCGGACCCGAAGGGCTACGGCGAGAAGCCGGTCGGCAACGGCCCCTACCAGTTCGTCTCGTGGGAGCACAACAAGGCCATCACGCTGAAGGCCTACGACAAGTACGCCGGCAGCAACAAGGCGAAGAACGGCGGAATCGTCTTCCGCAACTACACCTCGTCCGAGGCCGCGTACAAGGACCTGATGTCCGACACGCTGGACGTCCTGGACCAGGTCGACTCGACCGACCTGCCGAAGTACAAGGACGACCTGGGCAAGCGCGCGATCGACCAGGCGCAGGGCGCCATCCAGAACATCTCCTTCGCGATGTACAACGCGGACTGGAAGGACCCGGCCAAGGCCAAGGTCCGCCAGGGCCTGTCGATGGCGATCGACCGCGACACCATCACCAAGACCGTGCTGAACAACAGCCGTCAGCCCGCCGACGCGTTCGTGGCGCCGGGCGTCATGGGCTACAAGGCCGGCACCTGCGGCGACGCCTGCAAGTACGACCCGGCCAAGGCCAAGCAGCTCATCCAGGAGGGTGGCGGCGTTCCGGGCAACAAGATCACCATCATCTACAACTCCGACGGTGGTCACAAGGAGTGGGTGGACGCGGTCTGCAACTCGATCCGCCAGGCCACCGGCGTCGAGTGCCTCGGCGACCCGAAGCCGGACTTCAAGACCTCTCGTGACATCATCACGAAGAAGCAGGTCCCGAGCATGATGCGGACCGGCTGGGTGCAGGACTACCCGCTGAACGCCAACTTCCTGCGCGACGTCTACGGCACCGGTGCCGCCGCGAACGACGCCGGCTACTCGAGCCCCGAGTTCGACAAGCTGGCCCACGACGCCGACGCCGCCACCTCGGTCGAGAAGACCGCCGACCTGTACCAGCAGGCCGAGGCCGTCCTGGCCAAGGACATGCCGGCCATTCCGCTCTGGTACTACAAGACCAACTCGGGCTACTCGAACAACGTCCAGAACGTGAAGTTCGACTCCTTCGGCAACCCGGTCTACACCGACGTCGAGGTCAAGAAGAAGTAATCGGTCGGCACCGCCTGACCCGGTGACAACGGCCGGTGCCCGTCCCATCCCCACGAGGGCGAGGACTGGCACCGGCCGTTGGCACGCCGACTTATCTCTTGCCGGGTTGACGGGCCCGGCAGAGCCATACATGGAGGCACGATGGGGCGCTTTGTCGCGAGGCGACTGCTCCAGATGATCCCGGTGTTCCTCGGAACCACCGCACTCATCTTTTTCATGGTGCACTTGCTGCCCGGTGACCCGCTGGCAGCACTGTGGGGCGACAAGGCGCCGGACCCGGTGCAGCTCGCCGCGCTGAGGCACCAGCAGCACTTTGACGAGCCGCTGATCCAGCAGTACCTCGACTACATGGGGGGCCTGTTCACCGGCGACTTCGGCAAGGCCCTGGACGGACGTCCGGTGCTCGACAAGATCACCGAGGCGCTGCCGGTCACGGTCCAGCTGGCGCTGCTCGCGTTCGGCTTCGAGATCGTGCTGGGCATCGGCATCGGCCTGTTCGCCGGTCTGCGTCGCGGCAAGGTCTTCGACAAGAGCGCCCTGGTCTTCACCCTGCTGCTGATCTCTATCCCGGTCCCGGTGCTGGGCTTCCTGTTCCAGACGATCTTCGGCATCAACCTCAAGTGGGTTAAGCCGACCGTCCAGGACAGCACCGACATCACCCAGCTGGTGCTGCCGGCCATCGTGCTCGGCTCGCTGTCGCTGGCCTACGTCGCGCGCCTCACCCGTACCTCCATCGCCGAGAACATCAAGGCCGACTACGTCCGCACCGCGGTGGCCAAGGGCCTGCCGCGCCGCAGGGTCATCGGCACCCACCTGCTGCGCAACTCGCTGATCCCGGTGGTCACGTTCCTCGGCACCGACCTCGGCGCCCTGATGGGCGGCGCGATCGTCACCGAGGGCATCTTCAACGTCCAGGGTGTCGGCCACGCGCTCTACCAAGCGATCAACATGAAGGAAGGCGCGACCGTTTCCGGTTTCGTGGCCTTCCTCGTGATCGTCTACCTGGCCGCCGGCCTGATCGTCGACCTGCTTTACGCGGTCCTGGACCCGAGGATCCGTTATGCCTGACCTGACCAAGACGGCCGAGGAGACCCCGGCCCAGGCCCCCGTCGCGGCGGCCGCCAAGCCCGAGAAGGCCCGCAGCCTCGGCTCCGACGCCTGGCACGACCTGCGCCGCAAGCCGATCTTCGTGATCTCCGCGCTGCTCATCCTGCTGCTGATCGTCATCGCGGTCGCCCCGGGCCTGTTCACCTCGGTGGACCCGCGGGCCGGCGACCTGCGCGAGCACTTCCACACGCCGCCGAACTACAGCCACTTCTTCGAGGGGGACTGGTTCGGCTACGACGGTCAGGGCCGCAGCATCTACGCCCGCGTCATCTACGGCGCCCGCGCCTCGGTCGTGGTCGGCATCTGCGTCACCGTCGGTACGACCATCCTCGGTGGCATCTTCGGCATGCTCGCCGGTTACTTCGGCGGCTGGATCGACACGATCATCTCCCGTGTCACCGACATCTTCTTCGGCATCCCGCTGCTGCTCGGCTCGCTGGTGATCCTCAACGCCTTCACCTCGCGCACCATCTGGAGCGTGGTCTTCGCCCTGATCACCCTGGGCTGGACCCAGATGACCCGTGTCATGCGCGGTTCGGTGATCACGGTCAAGCAGGCCGACTTCGTGACGGCGGCCAAGGCGCTCGGCGCCGGCACCGGCCGGATCATGTTCAAGCACATCCTGCCGAACGCGATCGCCCCGGTGATCGTGGTCGCCACCATCTCCCTCGGCGGCTACATCGCCCTGGAGGCGACGCTGAGCTTCCTCGGCATCGGTCTGCAGGACCCGACCATCTCCTGGGGCATCGACATCAACTCGGCCCAGAAGCTGATCCGTACGGCGCCCTTCGCCCTGTTCTTCCCGGCAGGCATGCTGAGCATCACCGTGCTGGCCTTCATCATGCTCGGCGACGCGGTGCGCGACGCCCTCGACCCGAAGCTCCGCTGAGAGAAGAGGTGACGACCCGATGACCACCGTGATCGAGAACGACAGCCAGAAGTCCGGCCGACTCGAAGTCGGAACCCCGCTCCTGGAGGTCAAGGACCTCCACGTGGAGTTCCACACCCGGGACGGCGTCGCCAAGGCCGTGAACGGCGTCAACTACTCCGTCGCGGCCGGCGAGACCCTCGCGGTGCTCGGCGAGTCCGGCTCCGGCAAGTCCGTGACGGCCCAGACCATCATGGGCATCCTGGACATGCCCCCGGGCAAGGTGACCCAGGGCGAGATCCTGTACCGCGGCCAGGACATGCTCAAGATGAGCAACGAGGAGCGGCGGAAGATCCGCGGCCGGAAGATCGCGATGATCTTCCAGGACGCGCTGTCCGCCCTCAACCCCGTGCTCAGCGTCGGCTACCAGCTCGGCGAGATGTTCCGGGTGCACCAGGGCGTCTCCAAGGCCGAGGCCAAGGCCAAGGCCATCGAGCTGATGGACCGGGTGCGCATCCCCGCCGCCAAGGAGCGGGTGAACGACTACCCGCACCAGTTCTCCGGCGGCATGCGCCAGCGCATCATGATCGCCATGGCGCTGTCGCTGCAGCCCGACCTGATCATCGCCGACGAGCCCACCACCGCCCTGGACGTGACCGTCCAGGCCCAGGTGATGGACCTGCTGGCGGAGCTCCAGGCCGAGTACAACATGGGCCTGATCCTGATCACCCACGACCTCGGTGTGGTCGCCGACGTCGCGGACAAGATCGCCGTCATGTACGCGGGCCGGATCGTCGAGACCGCCCCGGTGCACGAGCTGTACGCGAACCCCGCGCACCCGTACACCAAGGGCCTGCTGCGCTCGATCCCGCGCCTGGACCAGAAGGGCCAGGAGCTGTACGCGATCAAGGGTCTGCCCCCGAACCTGCTGAAGGTTCCGGCCGGCTGCGCGTTCAACCCCCGCTGCGACGTCGCCACCGACCTGTGCCGCACGGAGATCCCGGCGCTGCACCACGTGACGGACAAGGACGGCAAGGAGCTCACCGGCCGCCGCAGCGCGTGCCACCTCTGGAAGGAGACCCTCCATGGCTGAGAACATCCTGGAGGTCAAGGACCTGGTCAAGCACTACCCGCTGACCCAGGGCGTCCTGTTCAAGAAGCAGGTCGGCGCCGTCAAGGCCGTCGACGGCATCTCCTTCGAGCTGAAGAAGGGCGAGACCCTCGGCATCGTCGGCGAGTCCGGCTGTGGCAAGTCCACGCTGGCCAAGGTGCTGATGAACCTGGAGCGGGCCACCTCCGGCCAGGTGCTGTTCAAGGGCGAGGACATCTCCCAGCTGTCCGGGGGCGCGCTCAAGGCCGTCCGCCGCAACATCCAGATGGTGTTCCAGGACCCGTACACCTCGCTGAACCCGCGCATGACGGTCGGCGACATCATCGGGGAGCCCTTCGAGATCCACCCCGAGGTGGCGCCGAAGGGCGACCGCCGCAAGGCCGTCCAGGACCTGCTGGACGTCGTGGGTCTGAACCCGGAGTACATCAACCGGTACCCGCACCAGTTCTCCGGCGGTCAGCGTCAGCGCATCGGCATCGCCCGCGGCCTCGCGCTCAAGCCCGAGATCATCATCTGCGACGAGCCGGTCTCCGCCCTGGACGTGTCCGTCCAGGCGCAGGTGATCAACCTGCTGGAGCAGCTGCAGGGTGAGTTCGGCCTGTCGTACATGTTCATCGCGCACGACCTGTCCATCGTCCGGCACATCTCCGACCGCGTCGGCGTGATGTACCTGGGCAAGATGGTCGAGATCGGCTCCGACGAGCAGATCTACGACAACGCGACCCACCCGTACACCCAGGCGCTGCTGTCCGCGGTGCCGGTGCCGGACCCGACGGCGCGCGAGTCCCGCGAGCGGATCATCCTCAGCGGGGACATCCCCTCGCCGGCCAACCCGCCGTCCGGCTGCCGCTTCCGCACCCGTTGCTGGAAGGCGCAGGAGCGCTGCTCCGAGGAGGTCCCGCTGCTGGCGATCCCGACCACGCTGGAGGGCCCGGCCGCGCACGAGTCGGCCTGCCACTTCCCCGAGGTCCGGGAGTCGGCCGCGGCCTGACGTCCCGTACACACCCGCAAGGGCCCGTGGCTCCCGCCACGGGCCCTTGCGGCGTTTCCGGCGATCCGCGATCCGGCGCCGCGTCAACCCGGCGGCGGGTTACCGCACCCGTCCGGGTGCACCCGGCTCGCGCCGTCACCGGGCCGAGCTTCTCATGGGGTGTGATGCGACACACACGCCTGAGGAGGGACCTCCATGCCCGTAGCCGCCCGCGCCCGCCTGGTCCTCGCCGCTGCGACGTCCGTGGTCCTGGTGGCCACCGGGTGCAGCAGCGGCGGTGGAGGAGGCGGCAGTGGCTCGTCGGACGCCGGCAAGACCTTCAGCTACCAGAGCAGTGAGCCGCAGAACCCGCTGCAGCCCGCCAACGCGAACGAGGTCGGCGGTGGTCGCATCATCCAGAACCTCTTCAAGGGGCTGGTGGACTACGACCCCAGCACCGCCAAGATCCGGATGCAGGTCGCGGACAAGATCGACACCAGCGACTCGCAGACCTTCAGCGTCACGCTGAAGGAGGGCTGGAAGTTCCACGACGGCACCCCGGTGCACGCCAAGAACTTCGTGGACGCCTGGAACTGGGGCGCCAACCCGGCCAACAACCAGATCAACAGCTCCTGGTTCTCCGACATCGAGGGCTACCAGGACGTCCACCCGGCCGGCGGGAAGCCCGCCAGCGACAAGATGTCCGGACTGACCGTCACCGACGACCTGAACTTCACGGTCAAGCTGAGCCACAAGGTCTCGTACTTCGAGTACAAGCTCGGCTACATCGCCTTCTCGCCGCTGCCGGACGGCTTCTTCAAGGACCCGGCCGGGTACGGGCAGAAGCCGGTGGGCAACGGCCCGTACCAGTTCGTCAGCTGGTCGCACAACACCGAGGTGGTCACCAAGACCTTCCCGGACTACCAGGGCGTGGACAAGCCGAAGAACGGCGGCATCGTCTTCAAGATGTACACCACGTCCGAGGCCGCGTACGCGGACCTGCAGTCCAGCAACCTGGACGTGATGGACCAGGTGCCGCCGTCCGCTCTGGCGAACTACAAGAACGATCTCGGCGACCGGGCGATCGACGCCCCGCAGGGCGCGATCCAGAACATCGGCTTCACGCTCTACCAGGGCGACTGGTCCTCGCCGGACAAGGCCAAGGTGCGCCAGGGCCTGTCGATGGCGATCGACCGCGACGTCATCACCAAGACCGTGCTGCAGGGCTCCCGCAAGCCGGCCACCGCCTGGGTCGCCGAGGGCGTCGAAGGCTACAAGGACGGCGCCTGCGGCGACTTCTGCAAGTTCGATCCGGCCAGGGCCAAGCAGCTGATCCAGGACGGCGGCGGCGTCCCCGGCAACAAGCTGCTGATCACCTACAACGCGGACGGCGGCCACAAGGAGTGGGTCGACGCGGTCTGCAACTCGATCCGGCAGAACACCGGCGTCGACTGCCTGGGCGACCCGAAGCCCGACTTCAAGGCCGCCCGCGCGGCGATCACCAGCCACCAGCTCAACGGCGCCTTCCGTACCGGCTGGGTGCAGGACTACCCGCTGAACGCCAACTTCCTGTCCGACGTGTACCGCACCGGCGCGGCCTCCAACGACTTCGGCTACAGCAACGCGCAGTTCGACGACGCGGCCACCAAGGCCGACGAGGCCGCCAGCGTCGCCGACACGGTGAGCGGCTACCAGCAGGCCGAGGCCGTGCTGCCGAGCGGCATGCCGGCCATCCCGCTCTGGTACTACCGCACCAACTCGGGCTACTCGACCAAGGTGCAGAACGTGAAGTTCGACTCCTTCGGCAACCCGGCCTGGACCCAGGTCGAGGTCAAGGGCTGATGCCCCTCCTGCCCGATGGCGGGCAGGAGGGGCATCAGCCCCCTCACGCCGGCCCCGCCCTCCCCGCACGGAGGGCGGGGCCCGGTCCTCTCGGCCGGCCCCCACGGTCGGCCACGCCCTGGAAGGAGGCTCGGATGGGCAGTTACGTGCTGCGGCGGGTGCTGCAGATGATCCCGGTGTTCTTCGGTACCACGCTGTTGATCTTCGTGATGGTCTACACGCTGCCGGGCGACCCGGTGACGGCGCTGTTCGGCGAGAAGGCGGCCGACCCCGCGGTGGTGGCCAGCATCAAGCACAAGTACTTCCTGGACCAGCCGCTCTGGAAGCAGTACCTGCACTACATGGGGAACCTGTTCCAGGGCGACTTCGGCACCAGCTTCACCGGCCGGCCGGTCTCGGACATCATGGCCGGCGCCTTCCCGGTCACCATCCGGCTCGCGCTGCTGGCCTTCGTCTTCGAGATGATCCTCGGCCTCGCCCTCGGCATGCTCTCCGGCCTGCGGCGCGGCAGCGTCCAGGACACCCTGGTGCTGGTGCTGACCCTGATGGTGATCTCGATCCCGGTCTTCGTGCTGGCGTACATCGCGCAGACCGTCTTCGCCACCAATCTCGGCTGGGTCACCCCGACCGTCCAGGACAGCTACGACCTCTCCCAACTCGTGCTGCCCGCCGTCGTGCTGGGATCGCTCTCGCTCGCGTACGTGGCCCGGCTGACCCGTACGTCGATCGGCGAGAACCTGCGGGCCGACTACATGCGCACGGCCGTCGCCAAGGGCCTGCCCCGGCGCACCATCGTCCTGCGGCACCTGCTGCGCAACTCGCTGATCCCGGTCATCACCTTCCTCGGCACCGACCTGGGCGCGCTGATGGGTGGCGCGATCGTCACCGAGGGCATCTTCAACGTTCAGGGCATCGGCAACGTCCTGTACCGGGCGATCAACACCAAGGAAGGGCCCACCGTGGTCGGCATCGTGACCGTCCTGGTGATCATCTACCTGGTCGCCAGCCTGCTCGTCGACCTGCTCTACGCGGTCCTGGACCCGAGGATCCGCTATGCCTGACATCCACGACGAGGACTCGTTCGAACCCCACCCCAAGCCGGGGATCTCGCGGCTCGACTACGCGGGCGAGCAGGGCATGGCGGTCGAGCAGGAGACTCTGGTCGAACCCGACGTCGCGAAGCGGGAGGAGGCCCGCAGCCTCTGGGGCGACGCCTGGCGGGACCTGCGCCGGCGGCCGATCTTCCTGCTCTCGGTCGTGCTGATCCTGCTGCTGGTGGTGATGGCGGTCTTCCCCTGGGCCTTCACCGACGCCAACCCGCGCAAGGCCGACCTGGTTCACGACTACCTCAGGCGGCCGGACTGGACGGACTTCTTCGGCGCGGGCTGGTTCGGCTACGACGCCCAGGGCCGGTCGATCTACGCCCGGGTCGTCTACGGCGCCCGCGCCTCGATCACCGTCGGCATCTTCGTGACCGCCGCGGTCACCGTGCTCGGTGGGCTGACCGGCATGGTCGCCGGGTACTACGGCCGGGCCGTCGACGCGGTGATCTCCCGGGTCGTGGACATCTTCTTCGGCATCCCGCTGCTGCTCGGCGCTCTGGTGCTGCTGAACGCCTTCACCACCCGCACGGTGTGGACCGTGGTGCTGGCGTTGGCCGTCCTCGGCTGGACCCAGATCGCCCGCGTGATGAGGGGTGCGGTGCTCACCGTCAAACAGTCGGACTACGTGGTGGCCGGTCGGGCCCTCGGCGCCGGGACGGGCCGGCTGATGTTCCGGCACATCCTGCCGAACGCGGTCGCCCCGGTGATCGTCGTCGCCACCATCGCCCTCGGCGGCTACATCGCCACGGAGGCGACGCTGAGCTTCCTCGGCATCGGTCTGCAGGACCCGACCATCTCCTGGGGCATCGACATCTCCTCGGCCCAGAAGGTGATCCGGACGGCGCCGTACGTGCTGTTCTTCCCGGCCGCGGCACTCTCCGTCACCGTGCTGGCCTTCATCATGATGGGCGACGCGGTGCGCGACGCCCTCGACCCGAAGCTTCGCTGAGCGAGGGGAGCGCAGTGTGAACACCGCTGTGGACAGGACCGGCCGAGAGGCCGGGACGCCGTACCAGGGGCCGCTGCTCGACGTACGGGACCTGCACGTCGAGTTCGTCACCCGGGACGGCGTCGCCCGGGCCGTCAACGGGGTCAACTACAGCGTCCGGGCGGGCGAGACGCTGGCGGTGCTGGGCGAGTCCGGATCCGGGAAGTCGGTGACCGCGCAGGCGGTCATGGGCATCCTGGACATGCCGCCGGCCCGGATCCCGCGCGGGGAGATCCGCTTCCGCGGCCGGGACATGCTGAAGATGGGCAAGGACGAGCGGCGGAGGATCCGCGGCCGGAAGATCGCGATGATCTTCCAGGACGCGCTGTCCGCCCTCAACCCCGTGCTCAGCGTCGGCTTCCAGCTCGGCGAGATGTTCCGGGCCCACCACGGCGTCTCCCGGGCGGAGGCCAGGACGAAGGCCGTGGAGCTGATGGAGCGGGTGCGCATTCCCGCCGCCAAGCAGCGGGTGAACGACTACCCGCACCAGTTCTCCGGCGGCATGCGCCAGCGCATCATGATCGCCATGGCGCTGGCCCTGGAACCGGACCTGATCATCGCGGACGAGCCCACCACCGCCCTGGACGTGACCGTCCAGGCCCAGGTGATGGACCTGCTGGCGGAGCTCCAGGCCGAGTACAACATGGGCCTGATCCTGATCACCCACGACCTGGGCGTGGTGGCCGACGTGGCCGACAAGATCGCGGTGATGTACGCGGGCCGGATCGTCGAGACCGCGCCGGTGCACGAGCTGTACGCGCGCCCGGCCCACCCGTACACCCGGGGCCTGCTGGACTCCATCCCGCGCCTGGACCAGAAGGGCCAGGAGCTCTACGCGATCAAGGGCCTGCCGCCCAACCTGTTGCGCATCCCGCCGGGCTGCGCCTTCAACCCCCGCTGCCCCCGGGCGCAGGACGTCTGCCGGGCCGAGGTGCCGGAGCTGTTCCCGGTCGCCGAGGACGACGGCACGCCGCTGGAGGGGCGCCGCAGCGCCTGCTTCTTCTGGAAGGAGACCCTCCATGACCGCTGACGGGGCCGGCCCGACGGGCGCGGCGGTGCCTGAGGAGGCCGCCTTCGCCCAGGAGGTGCCGCGCGGCGAGCCGATCCTGGAGGTCCGGGACCTGGTCAAGCACTTCCCGCTGACCCGCGGCGTGCTGTTCAAGAAGCAGGTCGGCGCGGTCAAGGCGGTGGACGGGGTCAGCTTCGACCTGATGCAGGGCGAGACGCTCGGCATCGTCGGCGAGTCCGGCTGCGGGAAGTCCACGCTGGCCAAGGTGCTGATGAACCTGGAGCCGGCCACCGGAGGGTCCGTCCGCTACAAGGGGGAGGAGATCTCCCGGCTGTCCGGGGGCGCGCTCAAGGCCGTCCGGCGCAACATCCAGATGGTGTTCCAGGACCCGTACACCTCGCTGAACCCGCGCATGACGGTCGGCGACATCATCGGGGAGCCCTTCGAGATCCACCCCGAGGTGGCGCCCAGGGGCGACCGCCGCAAGGCCGTCCAGGACCTGCTCGACGTGGTCGGGCTCAACCCGGAGTACATCAACCGGTACCCGCACCAGTTCTCCGGCGGTCAGCGCCAGCGCATCGGCATCGCCCGCGGCCTCGCGCTCAAGCCGGAGATCATCATCTGCGACGAGCCGGTCTCGGCGCTGGACGTGTCGGTGCAGGCGCAGGTGATCAACCTGCTGGAGCAGCTGCAGGGCGAGTTCAACCTGTCGTACATGTTCATCGCCCACGACCTGTCCATCGTCCGGCACATCTCCGACCGGGTGGGGGTGATGTACCTGGGCAAGATGGTCGAGATCGGCTCCGACGAGCAGATCTACGACCACGCGACCCACCCGTACACCCAGGCGCTGCTCTCGGCGGTGCCGGTGCCGGACCCGACGGCGCGCGAGTCGCGGGACCGGATCGTGCTCACCGGGGACGTGCCCTCGCCGGCCAACCCGCCCTCGGGGTGCCGGTTCCGCACCCGGTGCTGGAAGGCGCAGGAGCGGTGCGCGGTGGAGGTGCCGCTGCTGGCCCCGCCGGGCTGGCTGAGCGGGCCGGCGTTCCACGACTCCGCCTGCCACTTCGCGGCCGAGCGCGAGAGCGGGGAGGACGTCGGCAGCCGGCCGTAGCGCCCGGTTCCGCACCCGGGGCGCGCCCTCCCAGTGGGGGGCGCGCCCTTCGCCGTGATGGAACCGAGATCTCCCGTGGCCTCCCCAAGTGCCCGTTGTTCCTTGATAGTTGCACTGCGCCTGTCGTTGCTCGCCGCTGTGCCGAGGAGGGCTGCCCGGATGGACGTGGTGGAGGTGACCGGCGGCGGTCGGGAGAACCTGGTGCCCGGGACCCCGCTGCTCGAGGTCGAGGACCTGCACATCGAGTTCCACACCCAGGACGGGGTCGCCAAGGCCGTCAACGGGGTGAGCTACTCGGTGGCCGCGGGGGAGACGCTGGCGGTGCTGGGCGAGTCCGGATCCGGGAAGTCGGTGACCGCGCAGGCGGTCATGGGCATCCTGGACATGCCGCCCGGGAAGATCACCGCCGGGCGGATCCTGTTCCGGGGCGAGGACATGCTGACCATGAGCCCCAAGCTCCGGCGGACGGTCCGGGGGCGGAGGATCGCGATGATCTTCCAGGACGCGCTGTCCGCCCTCAACCCGGTGCTCAGTGTGGGCTACCAGCTCGGCGAGATGTTCCGGGTGCACCAGGGGTTGTCCCGGGCGGAGGCTCGGGCGAAGGCCGTGGAGCTGATGGAGCGGGTGCGCATCCCGGCGGCCAAGCAGCGCGTCGGCGACTTCCCGCACCAGTTCTCCGGCGGCATGCGCCAGCGCATCATGATCGCCATGGCGCTGGCCCTGGAACCGGACCTGATCATCGCGGACGAGCCCACCACCGCCCTGGACGTGACCGTCCAGGCCCAGGTGATGGACCTGCTGGCGGAGCTGCAGAGCGAGTTCAACATGGGGCTGATCCTGATCACCCACGACCTGGGCGTGGTGGCCGACGTCGCGGACAAGATCGCGGTGATGTACGCGGGTCGGATCGTCGAGACCGCGCCGGTGCACGAGCTGTACGCGCGGCCCGCGCACCCGTACACCCGAGGCCTGCTGGACTCCATCCCGCGGCTGGACCAGAAGGGCCAGGACCTGCACGCCATCAAGGGCCTGCCGCCCAACCTGCTGAGCATCCCGCAGGGCTGCGCCTTCAACCCCCGCTGCGACCGGGTGCGGGACGTCTGCCTGACCGAACTCCCGCCGCTGGTGCCGGTGGCGGACGAGGAGGGCGCCGAGCTGCCGGGCCGGCGCAGCGCCTGCCACTACTGGCGGGAGACCCTGCACGGCTGAGGCCTGGGCCGGGCGCCTACTTGGTGAAGCCGACGTTCTCCCAGACGATGTCGGACAGGCCCTGGGCGCCGATGTTGGCGAGGTCGGCGCGGGCGCCGTACAGCTGGGGGCGCTGGTAGAGCGGCAGCACGCCGGCCACCTTCCAGAGCTCGCCGTCGGCCTGGTTGATCGCCTCGGAGGCGGTGCCGGCGTCGGTCGCGGAGCCCGCCCGGTCGAGTGCGGCGTCCACCGCCGGGCTGCCTGCGCCGGCCCGGTTGGTGGCGCTGTTCTGGGTGTACGAGGCGCGGCTGCCGCTGGCCGGGAACGGGGTGCCGAGCAGGGCGTAGACGGCGATGTCGAAGTCGTTGTGGTTGACGTACTTGTCGAAGAACTCGTTGGGGGCGGCGGTCACCGGGGTGACCTTGATGCCGACATCCTTGAGCATCTTGGAGACGGACGCCGTCTCGCCCTGGGCCACGGCGACCCCGGCCGGGACGACCATCCGCAGGTTCAGCTCGTGGCCGTCCTTCTTCCGCACGTCGCCGTCGAGCTTCCAGCCGGCCGAGTCCAGCTTGCGGGCCGCCTCGGCCGGGTCGAAGCGGGACAGGCCGAGGGAGTTGTCGCGGTAGCCGTTCTGGTTGGCGACCAGCAGGTGGTTGTTGAGCGGGACGGCGGGCCAGTCCAGTCCGTTGAGGTCGGCGCGGATCAGGGTGTCCCGGTCGATCGCCTGGAACACGGCCTGGCGTACGGTCGCGTCGTTGAGCAGCGGGCTGCGGGCGTTCAGGGTGAGCTGGCGGAAGTCGGGCCCGCCGGCCCGGCGGACGGCCGCGCCCTTGGTGTTCTTGATGACCTGGTAGCCGGCCAGGTCCGGGCCGTTGTTGAAGAGGTCGATCTGGCCCTTGGCGAAGGCGGTGCCCATCGCGTCGGGCAGCATGGCGTGGAAGACGACCCGGTCCAGCATCGGCTTGTCGCCCCACCAGGTCGGGTCGGCGACCAGGGTGACGGTCTGCGCGGCCGGGTCCAGCCGCTCGACCTTGAACGGGCCGGCGGTGAGCGGGATCGCGTCCAGGTAGGCCGTGTTGAACAGGTCCGGCGTGGAGACCTTGCTCGCGGGCAGCAGCGGGGCGTTGGCCGCGCCGTTGAACATCGACTGCCACTCGGAGAACGGCCGGTCGAAGGTCATCACGGCCTGGAAGTCGTCCTTGCCCCGTTCGACCGAGGTGACCAGCTCGAAACCGGAGGTGCTGGAGGGCCGGTAGGCCGGGTCCTTGCCGTTCATGGCACGCCAGTTGGCCTCGATGTCGCGCCAGGTGATCGGGGTGCCGTCGGACCAGTGGGCCTTCGGGTTGAGCGTCCAGGTGACCACCTGGTGGCCGTCCCTGACCTCGGCGTGGGCCTCCTGGAGGTAGGCCGGGTTGGCGGTCTGGGTGCCGGCCGCGTCCGAGCGGAAGAAGGTCGGCAGCAGCGGCTTGCTGACCGCGACGGTCGAGGACTCGGTGCCGTCGGTGTGGATCGGCGACCACTGGTGGGAGAACTGGGCGATCGCCAGGTTCAGGGTGCCGCCCTGGCGCAGCTGTCCGCGGTCGTGGGCGTTGATGTCGACCGAGGTGAGCTTGGGCACCCCGGCGGCGGCGCTCGGCAGCGCGTCCGGGGCGGCGCCGTCCTGCCCGGAGGAGCAGGAGCAGAGCGCGAGGGAGAGCGTCAGGACGGTGAGACCGGCGAGCAGCGCCGTCCGGTGGTGCTGGAGGCGGCGGCCCATCGGCGTGGCTCCCGGGGTGACTGTGGCGGATGGTGTGGCGTCACATCTTGCTGACCGGGAGGTGGAGTTGTCGAGGGGGCGGGACCGCCGCATCCGTTCGGTGCGGGGCCCGCCCCCTCGTTCGTGCCCGGTTCGTCAGGCCACGGTGAACTTGTAGGTGCGTTCCTTGTCGCCGGTCTTGTCGAACAGCGAGCTGACGGCGTCCGCGACGTCCTGCGGGGCGATCGCCGCGGTCTGGCCGTTCTTCTTGACCTTCACCTTGTCGAACAGGCCGTTCAGCTGGGAGCTCAGCACGTCGAGGTCCCACTTGGGCGCGATCTTGCCGGAGGTGTCCGGGGCCAGTGTGAGCGCCTTGGCGGCGGTCTTCGGGCCGAAGTCCCAGGACTTGGTGCCGGCCACGATGTGGATCTTCCCGCTGGTCACCTGCTTGCCGAGGCTGTCCGCGGCGGCCTGCAGGGCCTGGGTGGAGACCTTGGGCTGGGCGGCCGTGACGGCGAGCGCGATCGGCTGGTCGGGCTTGCCCGCGGCGCGGTCGCGGTAGGCCTGCTCGACCACGTCCATGGCGGCGTTGGAGTCCACCGCCTGCCCGGCCCTGCCGGGGACGACGACCGGGTCGCCGTTGTCGGCGAACTTGACGTAGCCCTCCTGGAGGCCCTGGCCCGAGCCGGCCGCCAGCGAGTCCAGTGCGGCCTTGAGCTTGGCGCGGTCGACCCGGACCTCCGGGGCGACGGCCTTGGTGCCGCCCTGGATCGACTTGATCACGTCGACCGGGTTGTAGTCGTGCGCGGCGAGGCCGTCCACGGTGGCCGTGGTGTCGAAGGTCAGCCCGGCGACCGTCGGATCGAGGTCGACCGTCTGGTCGCCGATCTTCAGCTTCAGCGGCTGCTGCCCGGCCTTGCCGACCGACGCGTCCAGCGCGTGGATCGCCTGGTCGCGGCTGTTGCCGCCGATGTCCGTGCCGAGCACCACGGTGCCCTTGGGGACGTCGGACTGGTTGAGCATCAGGCCGGTGCCGTACGCGGCGGCGCCGAGGAACAGCACGCCGCCGAAGGCGTAGACGCCGAGCTTGACGAGCTTCTTCGCACCGCCGCGCTTGGCCTTGGCCTTGGCGGGGGCGGCGGACTCGGTCTTGGCCTTCGCGGGGGCCTGGCCGGCCGCGGGCACGGGCCCGGGGCCGGAACCGGGGGCAGCGCCGGGGACGGACTGGGCGGCGGGGCCGCCCGGGGCGCCGGGGCCCGGGGCGGGCAGCGGGGTGACCTCGGTGGCCTCGGGGTCGCGGCCGGCCTGCCGGGGTCCGCCGGCGGCGCCCCGGGGGGCGGTCGGCTGCGGGGCGGGCTGGGGCGCGCCCGGGAAGAGCCCGCCGGGGCCCGCTGGGGTGGCGTAGGGGTCCTGGCCGGGGGCGGCCGGGCGCTGGGTGGCGAACGGGTCGGCACCGGTCGGGGCCGAGGCGAACAGGCCCGGCTGCGGACGGTCGTCGGCGCCGCGCGGGGCGCCGTTCCGGGGTGCGCCGGGTATGGCGGCCGGCGGGGTGTTCTCGCGGATCGGCGCGAAGCCGTCCACCGAGGTGTCCTCCGGGCTCGACCCGGCCTGCGGGTCGGCCTGCGGCAGTCCGCCCTGCTGCGGGCCGTTCGGGCGGGCGCTCTTCGCCCGGGGTGCGCCCTGCTGCGGCGCCTGCCGCTGCGGGCGGTTGCCGCGCGGGCCGCGGCCACCGGTGTCGGGGCCGGTCGAGGCGAAGGGGTCGGCAACCGGCGCGAAGGGGTCGGCAACCGGTGCGAACGGGGCGGCGGCCTCGTACACCCCGGGTTCCTCGCCCGCGGGCCCGGCGCCGTACGGCGAAGCGGGGGAGGGTGCGGCGCCCGGCTTGGGCGCCTTGCCCTGGGCGGGCACCGGACGGCCGTTGGGGCGGGGCGCGTCGGTGGCCGGGGTCGGGCGGGTGCCGTTCGGGGCGCCCTGCGGACGGGCCTCGGCGGCGCCGGGCACGGCCGGGGCCTCCGGCGCGCTCGGTGCGCCGGACGCCACCGTGGCCGGGGCGGGCTCGGCGGCGGGGGCCTTCTTCTGCCGCGGCCGGAACCAGGCGCCGGTGGACTCGGACTCCGAGGTGGCCGGCGGGATCGGCGGGATCTGCCACTCCGGCGGCAGGTTCGGCGGGGTGGCGGAGCGGCCGCCCTCCATCACGCCGAGGACGGGCGAGGCGGGCGCGGAGCGGTGCCGGGGGCCGCCCGGTTCGCCGGGGGGTGCCTGCTCGGCCGGTCCTTCGTCGCCCTTGGCAGTCTCGTTCTTGACGGTGCTGCGGACGACGACCGGCGGGATCGGGCGCGAGCCGGGGATGTTGATCCGGACCCGGGTGGTCAGGGTGGTCTCGGTCCTGGGACCGTCGTCCTCGCCGCCCGACCCGGCGTCGGTGCCGGCCGCGGCCCGGTCGCCGCCGGGGAGGCCCGGGGTGCCGTAGGGCGGCGTGCCCGACGGGTAGGCGTCCGGACCCGTGCGCCGGGGCGTCGGGTTGGCGTTGTCAGATTCGCGGCTGCTCAATGCTGCTCTGCTCCGGGTTCGCGGGCGGGCCGTGCGGCGCGACCGCGGTTCGTGGTCGCCGGGCCTGGGGCAAACGGCGGTCGGGTACGACGTACTGCGGGACCACCATACTGGGAAGAACTGAGCGGTGAACGGCTTCGGACAGATCCTGATACGTCCGGTTCCTCCGGTATGAGAGTACGGCGGAGTGGTCCTGACTGCGCGTTGTGCGCGCTACCGTACGCGGCTGCCCACCGGGGTCAGCGAGGGGGGTTGGGCACTCCGGGGAACCAGCTGCTCCGGGTGGGCAGGGTGGCGCAGATCACGCCCAGGATCGAGCCGACGAACAGCCAGGCCAGCGAGGTGGCGTTGGACCACAGCACGTTGTCGCCCTCCGGCCGGGGCACCATCAGCAGCACCATCGCGAGGAACCAGCCGGCGGCCGGCGCCGCGGCGCCCAGCCGGGTGCCGGTGACCCGCAGGCCCGCGTAGAAGGTCGCGGCGGTGGCGGCGAGCGCCAGCAGAACTCCCACGGGCGGCCACAGGGCCTGCACAAAGGATCCGCAGGCGGACACCACGACGCCCAGCAGGAAGAACAGGACATACGCCGCGATCCGGGCGAGGCGCGGGGGTTGGGGCTCGGCCAGCCGCTGGTCACGGGTGCCGAAGGCGGTCACCGCGATCGAACGGCGCTTCGGCTTGGCGGCGGACGCGGTCATCGGGTGTTCCCCTCGCTGGGAGTCGGGGCGGTGGTGTCGAGGCCCGCGAACAGGTCGCGTTCGGGCCGCCCAGGCCCGGCCTGGCCGTGCACCAGCTGGTAGTACTCGGTGGCGAACAGCGGCTGGCCGAGGTGGTTGGAGAGCGCGAACGAGGAGCCGTTCACGGTGATCTGGGTGGCGTGCGCGGCCATCGCGGCGGCCTTGCGCCCGGCGTGCGCCGTGCCGTCCAGCACGGTGGTGACCACCTCGTCGGCCACCACCCCCGGCACGTCGGCGGGTTGGGCGGTGCCCGGGAAGGCCGCCTCGGCGGCGGTCGCGGCGAGCCCGGCGTCGAGCACCGAGCGGGGCATCCGGTTCCAGTACACCTTGGCGATCCGCCAGGGCGCGCCCAGCTCCGGGCGGTGCGCCGGGTCGGCGGCCAGCTCGTACGCGCGCATCGCGACCCGGTGCGCCTGGATGTGGTCGGGGTGCCCGTAGCCGCCGTTCTCGTCGTACGTGACCAGCACCTGCGGCCGCACCTCGCGGACCACCGCGACCAGGTGGTCCGCCGCCTCGTCCACGTCGGCCTGCCAGAAGCAGCCGGGGGCGTCGTTGTCGGGCACGCCCATCATCCCGGAGTCGCGGTAGCGCCCCGGGCCGCCGAGGAAGCGGAAGTCGGTGACGCCGAGGGCGCGCATCGCCTCGGTCAGCTCGCCGATCCGGTGCGCGCCGAGGGTGTCGTCCCGATCGGCCGTCAGGTGGGCCAGCTCCGGCTGGATCACCTCGCCGCCCTCGCCGAGGGTGCAGGTCACCAGCGTCACCCGGGCGCCCTCGGCGGCGTACCGCGCCATGGTGGCGCCGTTGCCGATCGACTCGTCGTCGGGGTGGGCGTGCACCAGGAGGAGGCGGCGGCCGGTAGTCGCGGTCATGGGAGGAAGCCTAGGGCCTGCCGCGGAACTCGCCTCGTCCGCCCGCAGGCGGGAGTCCGGCGGTAGACCCTCGTCCACGCTCGCGGGGGGTTCAGAGCTTCAGACCGTTGATCATCCCGGCGAGGTTGCTGGTGACCTGGGTGATCGACGGGGCGATCGAGCTGGAGGCCAGGTAGAAGCCCAGCAGCGCGCAGACGATGGCGTGCGAGAGCTTGAGGCCGGCGCGGCGGACCATCACCACCACGATGACGAGCATCAGCACGGCTGCGGAGACGTTCATGGCCATGTCGGCGCATACCCCTTCTCGGGCGCCGCCCCTGGGGTGGGCGGCGGTGGGAGCGTACGGGAACCGGGGTCGGGTGACCGGGGCCCGGGACGGGGCCGACGATCACTCGCGCGACCAGTCATACCCGATGGGTAAGGGGAGCATTACATTCAGTGAGTCCACGCGTGCCGGGCACTCGGCCGTCCGAGGGGTGCACGGGCCGGTCGGAGGCGGTTTGGGGCCCTTTGGGGTGTACCTGGAGACGATGCTCCGAACGAGTGATCGTCAGTCACCCGGCAGTCGGAGTCAGCCGTCGTAGGGTCTGGTGCCATGACCTCCCACACCCCTGCGGACACCTTCCCCCGGCAGTACGCGCGGACCCTGCGCTACACGGTCGGCGCCCCCCGCTCCTTCTCCGTCGCACCGGACGGCTCGCGGGTCGTCTTCCTCCGCTCGCGCTCCGGCAGCGACCGGGCCAACCTGCTCTGGACCCTCGACACCGCCACCGGCGAGGAGCGGATCGCCGCCGACCCGGCCGTCCTGCTCGGCGGCGGCGAGGAGGACCTCTCCCCGGCCGAGAGGGCCCGCCGCGAGCGCAGCCGGGAGGGCTCGGCCGGCGTCGTCGGCTACGCCCTGGACGCGGAGGGCCGGCAGGCGGCCTTCGCGCTGTCCGGCCGGCTGTTCACCGCCGATCTGCTCACCGGCGACGCCCGCGAACTGCCCGCCCAGGGCCCGCTGCTGGACCCGCGGATCTCCCCGGACGGCGCCCACGTCGCCTACGCCAACACGGCCGGCGAGCTGCGGCTGACCCGTACCGACGGCACCGGCGACCGGACGCTCGCCGAGCCGGAGGGCCCCAACGTCACCTGGGGGCAGGCCGAGTTCATCGCCCAGGAGGAGATCGACCGCGACCGCGGCTTCTGGTGGTCCCCGGACGGCGAGCGGCTGCTGGTCGAGCGCGCCGACGACAGCCCCGTGCGCCGCTGGTGGATCGCCGACCCGGCCAACCCGGACCGTGAGCCCGCCGAGGTCGCCTACCCGGCCGCCGGTACCCCCAACGCCGAGGTCGGCCTCTGGCTGATCGACCTGCAGGGCGGGCGCACCGAGGTGTCCTGGGACCACGAGGCCTTCCCGTACCTGGCCCGGGTGCACTGGTCCAAGGGCGGTGTGCCGCTGCTGCTGGTCCAGTCCCGCGACCAGCGCGCCCAGCGGGTGCTCGGCCTGGACGTGGCCACCGGCGGCACCGAGGTGCTGCTCGAGGAGCGCGACGAGGCCTGGCTGGAGGCCTTCCCGGGCGTACCGGCCTGGACCCCGGACGGCAAGCTGGTGCGGATCTCCGACGAGGGAGGGGTGCGGGCACTGGTGGTCGGCGACCAGGCCGTCACCGGGGCCGACCTGCACCTCCGCTCGGTCGTCGCGGTCACCGAGCGGGAGGTGTTCTTCAGCGCCTCCGGCGGCGCCGGGGAGACCGACCCCGAGCCCGGCTGGATCGCCGTCGGCCGGATCAGCCACGACGGCAAGCAGCTGTCCTGGGAGTCCGCCAACGGCCGCCCGTTCACCTCCGTCACCAGCGCGGTGCACGCGGGCGGCATCACCGTCCGGGCCACCGCCGAGCCCGACCTGCCCGGCACCCTGGTGCAGGTCGCCCGTGACCTGCCGGAGGGCGTGGTGGTCGACGACGTCGCCACCGTCGCCTCGTACGCCGAGACCCCGGTCATCACCGCCCGCCCGGTGTTCCGCTTCGCCGGCGAGCGCCGCATCCCCTCCGCCGTCTTCCTGCCCACCGGCTACGACCGCGAGCGCGACGGCCTGCTGCCCGTCCTGATGGACCCGTACGGCGGCCCGCACGGCCAGCGCGTCGTCCAGGCGCACAACCCGCACCTCAACTCGCAGTGGTTCGCCGACCAGGGCTTCGCGGTGGTCGTCGCCGACGGGCGCGGCACCCCCGGGCGCGGGCCGGCCTGGGAGAAGTCCATCGCCTTCGACTTCGCCGGGGCCACCCTGGACGACCAGGTGGAGGCGCTGCGGGCGCTCGCCGAGGAGTTCCCGCTGGACCTCGGCCGGGTAGCCATCCGCGGCTGGTCGTACGGCGGCTACCTCTCGGCCCTCGCCGTGCTGCGCCGCCCCGACGTGTTCCACGCGGCGGTGGCCGGAGCGCCGGTGGCCGAGTGGGCGCTGTACGACACCCACTACACCGAGCGCTACCTGGGCCACCCGGCCGAGCGGCCCGAGGTGTACGAGGCCAACTCGCTGACCGGCTACGCGGCCGGGCTGGAGCGCCCGCTGATGATCATCCACGGCCTCGCGGACGACAACGTGGTGGCCGCCCACACCCTGCGGCTGTCCTCGGCCCTGCTGGCCGCCGGGCGCCCGCACACCGTGCTGCCGCTGTCCGGTGTCACCCACATGACCCCGCAGGAGGAGGTCGCGGAGAACCTGCTGCTGCTCCAGGTCGACTTCGTCAAGCGCTCGCTGGGGCTGTAAGGGCCCCCGACCGGCGCGAACGGCGGCCGGCACCCCCGAGCGGGGCGCCGGCCGCCGGCATGACATCCGTCATACCGAAGGCACGACGGCCGACACTGCCGCCGGCCCCCGCCCGCGCGGGACTCTGAGGTGGTGCGGACAGGACCGCACGCGACAACCGTCAGGGGAGAGGAGCCGGGCGATGGCTTCCGAGGTGGCCGCCTTCCGCGGCGTCGGCAAGAGCTACGGGCGGGTGCGCGCCGTGGACGGGCTGGACCTGGTGCTCCGGCCGGGCGAGACCGTCGCCCTGCTCGGCCCGAACGGCGCCGGGAAGTCCACCAGCCTGGACCTGCTGCTCGGCCTGCGCGAGCCCGACCAGGGCAGCGTCACGCTGTTCGGCGGCACCCCGCGGGCGGCGATCGCGGACGGGCGGGTCGGCGCGATGCTGCAGAGCGGCGGGCTGATGACCGACGTCAAGGTCCGCGAGCTGGTCGAGCTCGCCTGCAAGGTGCACCCGCGCGGTCGGTCGGTCACGGGGGTGCTGACCGACGCCGGGATCACCGAGATCGCCGAACGCCGGGTGGACAAGCTGTCCGGCGGCCAGGAGCAGCGGGTCCGCTTCGCCCTGGCGATCGCCGGCGACAGCGACCTGATCGTGCTGGACGAGCCCACCACCGGCATGGACGTCAGCGTCCGGCAGGGGTTCTGGGCGAGCATGCGCGCCCAGGCCGACGCCGGCCGCACGGTCCTGTTCGCCACCCACTACCTGGAGGAGGCCGACTCGATCGCCGACCGCGTCCTGGTGCTGCACCGGGGCCGGCTGATCGCCGACGGCAGCTCCGCGGAGATCAAGGCGCGGGCCGGGGCCCGCCGGATCGCCTTCGAGATCCATGACGTCGACCTCTCCTCGGCCGCCGTCCCGTTCGACGAGACCGTGCTGCGCGCCCTGCCGGGCGTGCAGTCGCTGGACGTCACCGCCCGCGTCCCGGGGGTGCGGACGGTGCGGATCCGGACCGCCGACGCCGACGCGGGCGTGGCCGGGATCTATCGGGCGGGCCTGTACCCGCGCGGCCTGGAGGTCACCGGGGTCGGTTTGGAGCAGGCCTTCCTGACCATCACCGGCGAGCTGGACAAGCAGGACCTGGCGGAGGAGAGCGCGCGATGACCACCCTGATCAAGCTGGAGATCCTGCGGACCCTCCGCAACCGGCGCTACCTGTTCTTCACCGTCGTCTACCCGGCGCTGATGTACGTCTTCTTCATCAACGCCTACGGCTCCGGCAACCAGGCCGGCGGACTGCCCGTGAAGACCTACTTCATGGTGTCGATGGCCACCTTCGGCGCGGTCGGCGCGGTGCTCTCCGGTAGCGCCCAGCGGATCTCGCTGGAGCGCAAGAGCGGCTGGGTGCGGCAGCTGCGGCTGACCGCGCTGCCCGGCCGGGCGTACACCGTCGGCAAGATCGCGTCGACGGCGGTGACCACGCTGCCGGCGATCCTGGTTGTCTTCGTGGTCGGTGCCACCCAGGGCGTCTCGCTGAGCGCGCCGCAGTGGATCGGGCTGGCGGCCGCGCTGTGGCTGGGCAGTTTCGTCTTCGCCGCGCTCGGAGTGGCGCTCGGCTACGCGGCGGCGCCGGACGCGGTGCAGCCGATCGTGATGATCACGTACATGGCGATGGCGCTGCTCGGCGGCACCTGGTTCCCGGTGAGCGGCTCGCTGGAGAAGTTCGCCCGGTTCAACCCGGTGTTCCTGTACAACAAGCTGGCCACCTTCACCCAGCCCGGGCACTCCCTGGACCTGGTCGCGGTCGCCGGGCTGGCCGCCTTCTTCGCGGTGTTCACCGCCGCCGCCGCAGCGCTGTACCGGCGCGACACCCGCCGGGCATGATGATCCACATGAGTGACGCGCGCCGGACCCACCGCACCGACGAGCAGCCGGAGGCGGGTGCGGCGCGCGCGTCGTTCATGAACTCCCCCGGCTCCCCGGTGGAGACCAGACGGCAGCTGCTGGTCAAGGTCGCCTGGATGCTGCTGTGGATGACCTACCTGGCCTACCCCGCGGGCGACCTGATCAACGGCGGCCACAGCCTGGTCGGCCAGGTGCTCGGCTGGGGCTGCCTGGCGGTCTTCGTGGTCTCCTACGTCCTGCTGGTGATCTTCCGCTCGCAGGCGGGGATGAAGCCGCGGGCCTGCCGGGTGATCGTCGGGACGATGATCGTGCTCGCGGTGGTGTCCTCGTTCGCGCTCGGCGGCGCCTTCCTGACCATGTTCATCTACGCCTCGGTGTGCCTGGCGGTCATCAGCCCGCCGAAGCACGCGTTGCGCGCGCTGGTCGTCATGGCCGCGCTGACCGCCGCGACCGGCCTGCTGGTCCACGCCGGGAACGACAACATCTCCACCTTCGCGCTCAGCGCCTTCCTCTCCGGCGTCGCGATGACCGGCCTGCAGCGGCTGGTCGAGACCATGAAGGAACTGCGCGAGGCCCGGGCCGCGGTGGCCCACCTGGCCGCCTCCGAGGAGCGGCTGCGGCTCGCCCGCGACCTGCACGACCTGCTCGGGCACTCGCTCTCGCTGATCACCCTGAAGAGCGAGCTGGCCGGGCGGTTCATGGACGCCGGCAAGGACGAGGCGGCGCGGGCCCAGGTCGCCGACATCGAGCAGGTCGCCCGGCAGTCGCTGATCGACGTGCGGGAGGCCGTGACCGGCTTCCGCCGCCCCACCCTGCCGGTCGAACTCGCCGCCGCCCGGACCGCCCTGTCCGCCGCGCAGGTCCGGCTGGAGGCCGCGCCGGAGCTGGTGGACGCCTGGCCGTCGCTGGCCAACGAGGAGGCGGGCGCACTGGCCTGGGCGCTGCGCGAGGCCGTCACCAACATCGTCCGGCACGGCGAGGGTGCCACCGTCTGCACGGTGACGGCGGACGAGACATGGGAGGGCAGCGGCGAGCGCTACGCCGTCCTGGAGATCACCGACAACGGGCGCGGACCGGGCAAGTCCCAGCCGGGCAACGGCCTCTCGGGCCTGGACGAGCGCCTCGCCCTGGTCGGCGGACGCCTGGAGACCGGCCCGGGCGAGCGCGGCAAGGGCTTCCGCCTGCGGGCCTGCGTACCGCTGCGCACGGTGTCGGCCCCGTCCGAGCCGCCCAAGGTGGTCTCCTAGCCGTCCGGTCCCTCAACTGCCTTCCAGGCCACGGTGGTACCGGACGGCCGGGCGGCCGTCCAGCAGGAACTCGGCGATGACGGCGAACCCGTTGTGGGCGAGGACAGCCATCGAGGCGGGGTTGTCGAGCGTGGTGACGGCGGTCAGGGAGCGCAGACCGTAGCTGTGGGCGGCGAGCCGGCGGACCTGGGCGACGGCCGCCTTGGCGACGCCCCGCCCGGCCGCGGACTCGGCGATCCGGTAGCCGAGTTCGGCGCTGCCGTCCACGAGGTCCATCAGGTTGATGCGACCGACGAGGGTTCCAGTCGGATCGAGGACCACGTGGAACCGGCAGACGCCCGCGGCCTGTTCGGCGAGCAGCGCGGCGTGGCGCTCGGCGAACCCGGCGAAGTAGGCGTCGCCGCGGTCGGGCACGGTACGGGCGAACCAGGCCCGGTTGGCCAGTTCGAAGGCGAACACGGCGTCGGCGTGGTCGGGGCGCAGCGGCTCCAGGGTCAGCATCCGGCCAGTCTCGCGCCCACCGACTCGGTGCACCATCCAATTCCGCCCCCGGGCCGACCGCCCGGCCCCTGGCGGAGGGTCAGGCCCGGCCCCCTCTAAGGTCGTGGCCATGGGTAACGCAGAGAACAGTCCCTCGATCCGCGTGCTGCTCGCCGAGGACCAGGGGATGGTCCGGGAGGCGCTGGCGGCGTTGCTCGGGCTGGAGGGGGACATCGACGTCGTCGCGCAGGTGGGTCGCGGGGACGAGGTGGTGGCGGCGGTGCTGGCGAACGACGTGCAGGTCGCCGTGCTGGACATCGAGATGCCGGGTATGACGGGCATCGAGGCGGCCGCCGAGCTGCACCGGCAGGCGCCCGGGACGAAGGTGGTGATCGCGACGACCTTCGGACGTCCCGGGTACCTGCGCCGGGCGATGGAGTCCGGGGCGGACGCCTTCCTGGTGAAGGACGCGCCCGCCTCCGAGCTGGCCGAGGCGATCCGCCGGGTGCTGCGCGGGGAGCGGGTGATCGACCCGGCGCTGGCGGCGGCCGCGCTGGCCGAGGGCGCCAACCCGCTGACGGCGCGCGAGCGGGACGTGCTGGGCGCGGCCGCGGACGGCGCGGTGAACGCGGACATCGCCAGGCGGCTGCACCTGTCGGAGGGGACGGTCCGCAACTACCTCTCGATGGCGATCCAGAAGACCGAGGCGCGCAACCGCACCGAGGCGGTCCGGATCGCCCGCGAGAAGGGCTGGCTCTAGCGGCTAGTTGAGCCGGTGGCGGGCCGCCCGGGCCTCCTGGCGGACCTTGGCGGCGGTGTCCGGGTCGAAGGCGTCCAGGATCTGGGCGTAGGAGTCCATCTCCGCCGAGCCGCGGAGGAAGTCACCCATCCGCACCAGGAGTTCGGCCCGTTCCAGCCGGAGCTGGGCCGGGTGGCGGGGGAGCAGCAGGGCGAGTTCGGTGGCCCACAGCTGGGTACGGGCGTGCTCGGGCCGGTCGGAGGCCCAGACCCGGATGTTGCCGAGCACCCGCAGCACGATGTCCAGTGGCTGTGCCGGGGTGAGCAGGGCGGGGGCGAAGTCGTGCCCGGCGGCGGCGACCAGGCGTTCGGCGTCGGCCGGGTCGAGCAGCCGTCCGCCGTGGAAGGGGTCGGCGAGGACGTACTCCTCGCCGCCGGCCGGTCCGCCGACCGCGACGATGAAGTGCCCGGGCAGCGCGATGCCGTGGACGGTGAGCCCGGCGCGCCGCCCGACCTCCATCCACACCAGGGAGAGCGTGATCGGCAGTCCGCGCCGCCGTCTCAGCACGTCGGGCAGCAGCGAGGACTCCAGCCGGCGGTAGTCGGACTGGCGTCCGTGGAACCGCTCCCGCCCGCCGAGCACGGCGGCGAGCAGGGCGGCGGTCTCCTCCGGTCCGGCGGGCGAGCGTTCGGCGACGGCGGCCCGGACGGCCGCCGCGTGCCGGTCGAAGGCGGCCTCGCAGGCGGCCAGCAGGGTGTCCACGCCGGGCGGTTCGCCCGGATCGCCCGGGTCGAGCGCGGGGTCGTGCTCGGCGGCGGCGAGTAGGCAGAGCAGCACCGGGTCGGGCTGCTCGGCGCGGGCGGCGGTCCGGAAGCGGTCTCTGCTCTGCTCGGTCACGGTGACGGCGGCGGCCTTCGTACGACGGGCGGACAAGCGGACATACCAGGGCGGAACGGTCGGGCGGCTACTCCTGGGGAAGAAGCGCGTAGTGGTAAGTGTGACTGGTCGTGAAGCCGAGTCCGTCATAGAGCGCGATCGCACCGCCGTTCTCCGCCTCGACCTGCAGGTACGCGCCGCTCGCCCCCTCCTCCGCCGCGCGGGCGGCGAGCACCGCCATGACCGCCGTCGCCAGTCCGGCCCGCCGGGCGTACGGCTGCACCTCGACCGCGCCGAAGCAGGCCCACGGGCCGTCGACGACGCAGCGCCCGATCGCCAGCGGAGGCTGCCCCTCGGCGCCGGGGACGGTGGCGAACCAGACCGAGGGGCCGCCGTGCAGGACCTGCCGGGCGGCCTCCTCCACGCCCGGGTCCGCGCTCACCCGGCGGTAGAGCGACATCCAGCCGGCGTCCGCCGTCCGGGAGAGCCGCACCCTCTCGTGCCCTGCGCCGGACCGGGCGACCGCGGCCAGCGGCGCGGTGAGCACCAGGGTGGGCGCGTAGCCGGCGCCCAGCCGGTCGAGTTCGGCGCGCAGGTCCTCGGGCGATCCGGGGGAGATCACCTCGACGTACGCGGGCAGTGCCCGCTCCGCGTACCAGGCCCGCACGGCGGCCAGGGCCTGGGGCAGCGGCAGTCCCGGGTCGCCGAGCGCCTGGACGGAGTTGGCCCGCCGGGTGAATCCGGCCGCGGCGCGCAGTGTCCACTCGCCGAGCCGTTCCTGTTCGACGGCCGGCCAGCCGCGCCCGGCGATCCGCTGCAGTTCGACCGCGGTGGCGGTGGGCAGCGGCGCCCGCCGGGCCGGGAACGGCGGCACGACCTTGCCCGCGACCAGCAGTTTCTCCGGGAAGGCGACCGGCCCGCCCGCGCGCGGCTCGACCACCAGTCCGTGATCGTCCCATGATGTGAGAACGCCGATCGCATCGCGGAACACCGGGCGGTCGTCCACGAACTCCGAGAGGCGTCGCACGGACACGCGAAGTCCCACGTCAGAGCGATCTATCCGGACTTCTGGACGGCTCTCCAGCGAGTCTCGGGTCATGATCCGGCCACCTCCTGTGCATTTGCGGTCCCCGACCCGCGATACTAGGGGCGGGCATCGACGACGCCGCGCTCACCGCGCACGCGAGCAGAACAGAACGGGCCGCCAGGCCCTTCCGAGGAGGAACGACAGCGTGACCTACGTCATCGCGCAGCCTTGTGTCGACGTGAAGGACAAGGCGTGCATCGAAGAGTGCCCGGTTGACTGCATCTACGAGGGCCAGCGTTCCCTCTACATCCACCCGGATGAGTGTGTCGACTGTGGCGCTTGCGAGCCGGTCTGCCCGGTCGAGGCGATCTTCTACGAGGACGACACTCCGGAGGAGTGGAAGGACTACTACAAGGCGAACGTCGAGTTCTTCGACGACCTGGGTTCGCCCGGTGGCGCCTCGAAGCTCGGCCTGATCGAGCGGGACCACCCGTTCATCGCGGCCCTGCCGCCGCAGAACGCCGACCACTGACGATCGGTGGCTACTGAGCTGTGAGCACGAACAGCACGCGCGCGCCGTTCCCGGGCCACCCGGGGGCGGCGCGCCGCGTTTCCGACCGGCTGCCCGTCTTCCCCTGGGACAAGCTGGAGCCCTACAAGGCCACCGCCCTCGCCCACCCCGGTGGCCTCTGCGACTTCTCCGTCGGCACCCCCGTCGACCCGGTCCCCGAGGTGATCCAGAAGGCGCTGGCCGCCCACACCGACACCCCCGGCTACCCGACCGTCTGGGGCCCGCTGGAGCTGCGCGAGGCGATCGCCGGCTGGCTGCACCGCCGCTGCGGCGCCGAGATCGGCCCCCGGGCCGTCCTGCCGACGGTCGGCTCCAAGGAGCTGGTGGCCTCGCTGCCCACCCAGCTCGGCCTCGGCCCCGGCGACCAGGTCGCCTATCCGCGGCTGGCCTACCCGACCTACGAGGTGGGCGCACGGCTGTGCGGCGCCGAGCCGGTCGAGTACGACTCGGTGGACGAGCTGGACGGCTCCCGAGTGCGCCTGCTCTGGGTGAACTCGCCGTCCAACCCGACCGGCCGGGTGCTCGGCACGGACGAGCTGCGCCGCGCCGTCGAGTGGGCCCGGGAGCACCGGGTGCTGCTGGTCAGCGACGAGTGCTACTTCGAGCTGGGCTGGGAGGCCGAGCCGGTCTCCGTGCTGCACCCGGACGTCTGCGGGGGCGACCACGAGGGCCTGTTGGCCGTCCACTCGCTCTCCAAGCGCTCCAACCTGGCCGGCTACCGTGCCTCCTTCGTGGCGGGCGACCCGGTGGTGGTGGCGGAGCTGCTGGGGCTGCGCAAGCACGGCGGCATGATCGTGCCGGCGCCCGTCCAGGCGGCGACGATCGCGGCGCTGACGGACGACGCCCACGTGGCCGAGCAGCGGGAGCGGTACGCGGCCCGGCGCTCGGCGCTGCGGGCGGCGCTGGAGGCGTACGGCTTCCGGGTCGAGCACTCCGAGGCGAGCCTGTACCTGTGGGCGACCCAGGACCGCCCGTGCTGGGAGACGGTGGCCGAGCTGGCCGCGCTGGGCATCCTGGTGGCGCCCGGCGACTTCTACGGGCCGTCCGGCGACCGCTTCGTCCGGGTCGCGTTCACCGCGACCGACGAGCGGGTCGCCGCGGCCGTGGAGCGGTTGGCCGCCGCGCGCTGACGGGACGTCGAAGGGGGCCGGTGCTGTTCGGCACCGGCCCCCTTCGGCTTGCCGGGAGGACTACAGCGGCAGGCCGTTGAGGTTGCCGCCGTTGATGCCGTGCAGCAGGCCGCCGAGCGGGCCGAGCGTGTTGGTCACGCCGGACAGGCCGGACAGCGGGCTGTTCGGGCCCAGGTCGGCGCCGCCGAGCCGGTTGGCCGAGCCGTGCTCCGCGAGGCCCAGGACGTCGGTGGCGGGCAGGCCGCCGGGCACCGCGTGCTCGACCGAGCCGAGCGGCAGGGCGCGCTCCACGGCGCCGGTCGGCAGCGCGTCGGTGACGGTGCTGGTGCCGGGGACGGCGCTGGAGAGCCGGTCGGCGCCGGGCAGGGCCTGGGAGAGCCCGCCGACCGGGTTGGTGCCGGCGGTGGCGCTGCGGGTGCCCGTGCCCTTGCCGGTGACGGCCTCGCCGAGCTTGCCGGCCAGGGTGGAGGCGACCCTCGGGGTGACGGCGGAGAGCTGGCCGGTGGTGGCGGCGGTCTGGTCGACCGGAGCGGTCAGCGAGCCGGCCTTCTCGTTCGCCTCGGGGAGCTGGTGGGCGACGATGTTGCCCGCGGCGTCGGCGGAGGCCGGCACGCCCGCGGCGACGGTGGCCGCGCCGGTGGTGCCGGCCGCCTGGCCGAGCTGGTGGGTGGTGTGCTGCAGGGTGGAACCGGTGTCGGTGTTGGTCAGCTGGCCCAGCGGCGCCGCGAGGTCGCTCTTGGGAAGCAGGGCGTCCCCGCCCAGGGCGGACGCGGAGCCGGCCGCGACCAGCGGGGTCGCTCCGGCCGCCACGACGAGCGCGGCCTGGGCGATCCGGCGCGTGAGGGGGTGAGACATGGGGCTCCTCGAAGGGGTCTGGGTCCGTCCCGTCCGCCGGGTGGACGATCCGAGCGTGGACGGGACCTGGCGGACGACGTTGTTACCGCTTGAGGAGCCAGAAGGTTTCGGCCTGGGCGCGAAAGCGCCTGGCCGAACATCGGATCGTATGACCGCAGCAGGGGAGCTCACCGGGCCCTGCCGGACGCCGTCGAACCGGCCCCAACAAGGGGAGTGACGGTTCCCCACCGGGGTTCGCCGGAACGGGCGGTCGGTCCACCGGGGTTGACCGGAATCACCCGTCCGGCGGCAACCCGAACGAATGTGCGTCAGCCCTGGCCGGACGGCGCCAGGGTGACCTGGACGAGCTTGGTCGACGTCCCCGAGGTCTGGGTCTGCCAGCCGTCCTCGGACTCGGTCTTGCGCCAGATCTTCCCGTCGTAGGCGACCGTCGCGATGCCCAGCTGCTGCGCCTGGGCGACCGCCCAGTGGGCCACCTCCCAGCCGCTGGTCCGCTCGGCGCTCGCCCCGGCGTCGGCCCCGGAGTCCGCCGAGGAGGTCAGAGCGGTGGTGGCCGGGTCGGGGGTCAGCGCGACGGCGTGCTCGGCGCCCTTGATCGTCGAGCTGTAGCCGGCGGCCGAGGTGACGGTCCGGCCGAACTCCCGGCGTACCCGGTCCGACAGCACCTGGGTGCGGTCCGGCAGCGCGACCGGGGTCGCCGAGGCGCCCGCGGTCGGCGACGGCGAGTCGGCCGGGTCCGGCTTGGCGTAGTCGTGCACCACGCAGCTGAACGAGGCGGGCTCACGGCCGGCCAGCGCCGAGGTGAGCAGCGTCGCCTTGGTCTCGTGCTTGGCGTACGCCTGCGGGTAGCCGCTCTTCTGCACCGCCTGGGCCGCGTCGGTCAGCGGCATCCGGGTGTAGCCGGGCACCTTGACCAGACCGTCCAGGAACTTGTTGGTCGCGTACACCGGGTCTGCGATCTGCTCCGGGGTGCCCCAGCCCATCGAGGGCCGCTGCTGGAACAGGCCGATCGAGTCCCGGTCACCGCCCGCGAGGTTGCGCAGCTTGGACTCCTGCATGGCGGTCGCCAGCGAGATCGCGGTCGCCCGGTCCGGCAGCCCGCGCGAGCGCGCCACTGCGGCGATCGTCGCGGCGTTGGCGGCCTGCGGCAGCTCGAGCGTGCCGCTGCCCGCCGCGGTCTTCACCGAGCACTCCTCCGAGGCGCCCTGCCGGAACCCGAACCACCAGATCCCGACCACCGCCAGACCCGCGACCATCGCCAGGCCGAGCAGTCCGACCAGCACGAGCAGCAGCGCGCGCACCGGACCGCGGCGCCGGGGCGCCACATCGTCGCCCGGCTCCTCGCCCAGCTTCTCGCTGTGCCTTCTCCTGGCCACCGTCGCCCCTCTCGCGCCCGCCGTCTTGATCCGACACCGTACCCACTCGGACGGGTGTACGGCGCACTCCGGTTTCCGATCAGGTGGCGTTCCGTGTCACAGCACGACCACCCAGGGCACATGGCGGCGAGGCTAGGCTGACGCCATGAGCAGCCCGAACCCGACGCCCCTGGACCTGACCCTCGACGGCGGCACGCTGACCGCCCGCCTCGTCGACTTCCCCTCGGTGAGCGGCGACGAGCAGGCGCTCGCCGACGCCGTCGAGGCAGCCCTGCGCGGCTACCCGCACCTGACCGTGGACCGCTACGGCAACAACGTGGTGGCCCGGACGAACCTGGGCCGCGCCGAGCGCGTCGTACTGGCCGGTCACCTGGACACCGTACCGATCGCCGACAACCTGCCGTCGTACGTCGAGGGCGACCTGCTCTACGGCTGCGGCACCTCGGACATGAAGTCCGGCGTGGCCGTCGCGCTGCGGCTCGCCGCCACCCTGCCCGAGCCCAACCGCGACCTCACCTACGTGTTCTACGACTGCGAGGAGGTGGAGGCCCACCGCAACGGCCTCGGCCACCTCGCCAAGGACCGCCCGGAGTGGCTGGCCGCCGACTTCGCGGTGCTGATGGAGCCCAGCGACGCCATGGTCGAGGGCGGCTGCCAGGGCACCCTGCGGGCGCAGGTCCGGCTCACCGGCGTGCGCGCCCACGCGGCCCGCAGCTGGCTCGGCGACAACGCCATCCACCGCGCCGCCGAGGTGCTCACCCGGCTCGCGGACTACCGGCCGCGCCGGGTGGAGATCGACGGCCTGGAGTACCGGGAGGGCCTCAACGCGGTGCGGATCGACGGCGGCGTGGCCGGCAACGTGATCCCGGACGAGTGCGTGATCACCGTCAACTTCCGCTACGCGCCCGACCGCAGCGAGGCCGAGGCGGAGAAGCACGTCCGCGAGGTCTTCGACGGCTTCGAGCTGACCGTCACCGACTTCGCCCCCGGCGCCCTCCCCGGTCTGGCCCAGCCCGCAGCCAAGGCCTTCCTGGCGGCCACCGGCGGCCAGGCCCGCGCCAAGTTCGGCTGGACCGACGTCGCCCGGTTCAGCGCCCTCGGCATCCCGGCGGTCAACTACGGTCCCGGCGACCCGAACTTCGCCCACAAGCGGGACGAGCACTGCTCGCTGACCGCCATCGCCGAGACGGAGGACCGGCTGCGCGCCTGGCTGACCAGCTGAACCGAAACGTTCGGGGCCGACCGAACCGGCGGTCGAACTCCACCTTCCGGTTGCCCAACCGACCTTCTCCCGTTGCCTGAAAACGGGGGAGGGCGGGCGTAGGGTTTCGTCATGACAGGCACAGGAGACGACAAGCACTACGGACACGGCCCCGAGCAGGTCGGCGTGCCGCGGAAGAAGAAGGCCTGGCCCGAGAAGCAGAAGGGCCCGGTGCTGGTGCGCCGGGACCAGGTCGGCACCAGCACCACGGACCAGCGCCTGCTGGACACCACCGGTCCCACCGACTGGCTGCACACCGATCCCTGGCGGGTGCTGCGGATCACCTCCGAGTTCGTCGAGGGCTTCGGCGCCCTCGCCGAACTCCCGCCCGCCGTCAGCGTCTTCGGCTCGGCCAGGACCCCGGTCGGCTCGCCCGAGTACGAGGCCGGAGCGGCCATCGGCCGGGCCCTCGCCGAGGCCGGCTACGCGGTGATCACCGGCGGCGGCCCGGGCGCGATGGAGGCCGCCAACCGCGGCGCCTCGGAGGCCGGCGGCCTCAGTGTCGGGCTCGGCATCGAGCTGCCCTTCGAACAGGGCCTCAACGAGTTCGTCGACCTCGGACTGAACTTCCGTTACTTCTTCGTCCGCAAGACGATGTTCGTCAAGTACGCGCAGGGCTTCGTCGTCCTGCCCGGCGGACTCGGCACGCTGGACGAACTGTTCGAGGCGCTCACCCTGGTGCAGACGAAGAAGGTCACCCGATTCCCGGTGATCCTCTACGGCAGCGCGTACTGGGGCGGCCTCTACGAGTGGCTGAAGAACACCCTGGTCGCGCAGGGCAAGGCGGCCCCGCACGACCTGGAGCTGTTCCACATCACCGACGAGGTCGACGAGGTCCTGAAGATCCTCGCCGAAGCCCGTCGGCCCGTGAGCGACATCTAGGACCTGTCTTCGAGCCCGCGTCCGCGGGACGGAGGCGAGCCGAGCGCCGTCGAGAGGGGGCCCTACGCCAGCCCCCGGCGGGCGACCGCCGGGGGGCGGGTGCCCCGGATCGAGGCGACCATGTCCAGCACCTGGCGGGTCTCCTCCACCTGGTGCACCCGGTAGACCTGGGCGCCCAGCCAGGCCGAGACCGCGGTGGTGGCCAGGGTGCCGAGGAGCCGCTCGTTCACCGGGCGGTCCAGGGTCTCGCCGACGAAGTCCTTGTTGGAGAGCGAGACCAGCACCGGGAAGCCGGTCGCGGTCATCTCCGGCAGCCGCCGGGTGGCCTCCAGCGAGTGCCGGGTGTTCTTGCCGAAGTCGTGCCCGGGGTCGATGATCACCGCGTCCCGGCGGACGCCCAGCTCCACCGCCCGCTCGGCGAGGCCCACGGTGACCCGCAGGATGTCCGCCATCACGTCCTCGTACCCGACCCGGTGCGGCCGGGTGCGCGGCTCGGCGCCGCCCGCGTGGGTGCACACCAGTCCGACGTCGTGGCGGGCGGCCACCTCGGCGAGCTTCGGGTCCACCCCGCCCCAGGCGTCGTTCAGCAGGTCCGCGCCCACCTCGCAGACCGCCTCGCCGACCTCGTGCCGCCAGGTGTCCACGCTGATCACCGCCTCGGGGTGGCGCTTGCGCAACTCGGCCACGAAGGGCACGGTGCGCCGCAGCTCCTCCTCGACCGTGACCTCGTCGCCCGGGCCGGCCTTCACCCCGCCGATGTCCAGGACCGCCGCGCCCTCGGCCATCGCGCGGTCGGCGGCGGCGAACGCGGCCTCGTCGGCGAAGGTCGAGCCCTTGTCGAAGAACGAGTCCGGGGTCCGGTTCACGATCGCCATGATCACCAGCTCGTCGTCACCGAATTCCCGCGGTCCCAGGCGCAGTGCCACCGATGTCTCCTCCACAGCTCCTACGGGTGCGATGATGGCCCCCGGCCTCACCAGGGACCATGCTGTCATGATCAGCCCGGTTCCCTGGCACCTCGGAGGAGGCCGACCGGGAGTTCGGGAGGACAGCTCGTGTTCTGGGTGATCGTGGTCGCCATGGCCGTGGTGGTCGGCGGCGCCGCGCTGGTGGCGCTCGGCGGGGGCGGCTCGATGCCGGAGGCGGTGCCGGACCGCATCGCCGTGCGGCTGCCGCAGGACCGCCCGCTGCACAAGGCGGACGTCGACGACCTGCGCCTGCCGATGGCCGTGCGCGGCTACCGGATGGACGAGGTGGACGACGTCCTGGACCGCCTCGGCGCCGAACTCGCCTACCGCGACTCGCGGATCGCCGAGCTGGAGGCCGCCGCCCACCTGCGCGGCGCGGTCGAGGCCACCACCGCCCCCGACCCGGCCGCCGAACCGCTGCCCGGCCTGGAGTCCTTCGCCCAGGTGGTCGAGCCCGCCGTCGAGAAGCCCGCCGTCGCGCTCGCCAAGGAGCCGGTCCCCGAGGACGCGAAGCCGGTGACGGGGAAGCCGGTGGAGGACCAGTGACCGAGCCGTTCGACGGTGCCGTCCTGGGCGCGGACGGCCTGCGCCGCTGCGGCTGGGGCGACTCCACCGACGACTACCGCGTCTACCACGACACCGAGTGGGGCCGCCCGGTGCACGGCGACGACGCGCTGTTCGAGCGGGTCTGCCTGGAGGCCTTCCAGTCCGGCCTGTCCTGGCTGACCATCCTGCGCCGCCGGGAGGGCTTCCGGGCCGCGTTCGCCGGCTTCGAGATCGGCAAGGTCGCCGAGTTCGGCGAGGCCGACAGGGAGCGGCTGCTCGCCGACACGGGCATCATCCGCAACCGGGCCAAGATCGACGCGGCGATCGCCAACGCCAGGGTCGCCCGCGACCTGGACGGCGGACTGGACGCGCTGATCTGGCAGTTCGCCGCCGACCCGGACCGACCGGCCCCCCGCACGCTGGGCGAGGTGCCGGCCGTCACCCCCGAGTCGACGGCGCTGGCGAAGGCGCTGAAGAAGGCGGGCTTCCGCTTCGTCGGCCCGACCACCGCCTACGCCCTGATGCAGGCCTGCGGCCTGGTCGACGACCACCTGGCGGACTGCCACGTCCGCACCGGCGGCGGGAAGCGGTAGGCGGCGGGAACCGGTAGGGCGCCGGCTCTCAGCGCCCGACGTACTTCGGCTTCTCCTTGGCGATGAAGGCGCGCACCGCGATCCGGTGGTCCTTGCTCTCCCCGGCCAGGGTCTGCAGCTCGTCCTCCTTGTCGAGCAGTTCGTCCAGTGAGTGCGAAGCGCCGTACGCCAGCGACTCCTTGACGGCTCCGTAGGCCACCGTCGGGCCCTCGGCCAGCTCGCGGGCGAAGACCCGTGCGGTGGCGGCGAGTTCCTCGGCCGGCACGACCTTGGTGGCCAGGCCCAGCTCCATCGCCTCGGCGGCCTTGACCGTCCGGGGCAGCATCAGCAGCTCGGTGGCCTTGGCGTGCCCGACCAGCCGGGGCAGCGTCCAGGACGCGCCGGAGTCGGCGGTCAGGCCGATCCCGGTGAAGGCGGTGTTGAAGCCGGCCCGGTCGGAGAGGATCCGGAAGTCGCAGGCGAAGGCGAGCGAGGCGCCCGCCCCGGCCGCCACCCCGCCGACCGCGGCGACGGTCGGCTTGGGCATCCCGGCCAGCGCGCGGGTCAGCGGGTTGTAGTGCTCGGCGACGGTGCGCAGCGCGCCCTCGCCGGTCTCCTCGAAGCGCTTCAGCAGGGCCAGGTGCTCGTTGAGGTCCTGTCCGACGCAGAAGGCCCGCTCGCCCGCGCCGGTCAGCAGCACCGCGCGCACCGCCGGGTCCCCGGCCGCCTCGATCACGGTGTCGCGCAGCGCCACCTTGGTGGCGACGTCGAGGGCGTTCATCGCCTCCGGTCGGTTGATGGTGATGACGGCCAGGCCGCCGTCCAGCTCGTACAGCACGGAATCCGACATGGGCGAGGGCTCCCTGGTGATCGTCGCGTGGGTGGTGGTGCCAGGATGCCGGAGCACGGGGTGGCGTGGGGAGTGTGAGGTATCGCACCTTCCGGCCGTACCGGTACCGCCGCCACGCCGGGGCTTATGACGCCAATTGCGGTGGTTGCGGCCGGTCCGGCCCTGGTTGCACCGAGAGTGATGTTGGTCATCAGGCCGTGGCATGCGGGATAATGGCTTCCGATCAATGCGTTCGATACCGGCGGTGGACGGACTGCCGGTGCGTAGCTGAGCGGTTGCAGGAAGGGGAACGAGCATGGCGGCCATGAAGCCGCGGACGGGTGACGGCCCGCTCGAAGTCACCAAAGAGGGGCGGGGCATCATCATGCGCGTTCCGCTCGAAGGCGGCGGACGCCTCGTGGTGGAGCTCACGCCTGACGAGGCCAAAGCCCTGGGCGATGCCCTGATGGAGGTCACCGGCTGACCGCAGCGGGTGCTCGTCGTCTCCTGGAGACGTACCGCCGGGCCCGGGCACGACGTCATGTCGGCCCGGGCCCGCGCGTTCCCCGCGGTCAGGACAACCGGGGCAGGTCCTAGCGCTTGACGGCGCAGAGCAGCCCGTCCGAGACCGGCAGCAGCGCGGGCAGCAGCGCGTCGCTCTCCCGCACGTCGCGGACCAGGTCCCGCACGGCGCCGGTCTGCGGGTCCTGCAGCTCGGGCTCGGCGAGGCGGCCCTCCTGGAAGACCCCCTCGAAGCAGACCATGCCGCCGGGCCGCAGCAGCCGCAGCGACTCCAGCAGGTACTCGCGGGACTCGGCTGGGTCCCCGTCGCAGAACACCAGGTCGTACTGGCCGTCGGCGAGCCGGGGGAGCACCTCCAGGGCCCGGCCCGGTATGAACCGTGAGCGGTTGGCCGCGAACCCGGCCGCCTGGTAGGCCTCGCGGGCCAGTTGCTGGCGCACCGGCTCCGAGTCCACCGTGGTGAGCACGCCGTCCGGCCGCATCCCGCGCAGCAGGTAGACCCCGGACACCCCGGTGCCGGTGCCGATCTCGGCCACCGCCTTGGCGTCCAGTGCCGCGGCCAGCAGCCGCAGGCACGCCCCGCCGCTCGGCCCGATGGCCCGTATGCCGGTGCGCGCGGACTGCGCCCGGGCGTAGGTCAGCACCGCGTCCTCGCCCACGTAGGTGTCGGCGAGGGCCGCGCGCGCGGGCCCGAACTCGCTGATGGCTGCCTCTTTCGGAGCCCCGGGCGGCGGCCCGGCGCGGAGGGATGTCGATATTTCCTGCCACAGATTACTGGCCGGGCGGGAACCGCGTACGGCGGCGGGCCGTTGTCACTCAGGACCGGGTGCACAAGGCCTCCCGGGCACTTTTATCCGGGCTTGACGGGTGAGGTGGATATGGTGGTGGCCCTGCTGGGCAGAAGAGCCGACCGAGGAGGTGTGGCCGAGGGCGACGTCCCTGTGCGGCGGCACTTCCGCGGCACCTCGTCGGCCCGTACGCCGAAGCCCGTGATGAACCAGCCTGCGCACTCCGACCTGGACCAGCCCGCCGCCGAGACGCCGGCCGCCGGTACCACCGAGGCCCCTGTCCTCGCGACCTTCGCCGAGGGTCCCGACGCGCAGACCTGGACTCCGCCCACGTGGGAGGAGATCGTCGAGGCCCACAGCGCGCGCGTCTACCGCCTCGCCTACCGTCTGACGGGCAACCAGCACGACGCCGAGGACCTCACCCAGGAGGTCTTCGTCCGGGTGTTCCGTTCGCTGTCCACCTACACCCCCGGCACGTTCGAGGGCTGGCTGCACCGGATCACCACCAACCTGTTCCTGGACATGGTCCGCCGCCGCCAGCGCATCCGCTTCGACGCGCTCGGCGAGGACGCGGCCGAGCGGCTCGCCTCCCGTGAGCCCAGTCCGGCCCAGCACTTCAGCGACACCCACTTCGACGCCGACGTGCAGCAGGCCCTGGACACCCTCGCCCCGGAGTTCCGCGCCGCCGTGGTGCTCTGCGACATCGAGGGCCTGTCCTACGAGGAGATCGCCGCCACGCTGGGCGTCAAGCTCGGCACCGTCCGCAGCCGCATCCACCGCGGCCGCTCCCACCTGCGCGCCGCGCTCAAGCACCGCGCCCCCGGCTCGGCGCCGGGCCGCGAGCGCCGCGGTGGCTCGGAGGAGCCGGTGCCGGTGGGCGCCGTCGCCGAGGTCGCGGCCGCACCGGGCGGGCGCGGACGGAGGCGATCGTGAGCGGAAGCAGCCGGTCCGGTCCGGACCGTTCGGATGCGTCCGACCGGTCCTCGACCTGGCGGGGCTGGGCCCTGCCGGGCCGCCGCGGCGCCGGGGATCCGGCGGGCGGCGAACCCGGTGACCCCGTGCTGCCCGCCGTTCCGCTGCCCGCCGACACGGCCCTGCGCGCGGTGCCCGTACGGCCCGTCGAACCCGCGGTCGAGGAGCACCACCTCGGGGACCGGCTGTCCTCCTTCCTGGACGGCGAACTCGGCCACGACTCCCGCGAGCGGGTGCTGGCCCACCTGGCGACCTGCCCGCAGTGCAAGGCCGAGGCCGACGAGGGCCGGTCCGTCAAGCACCTGCTGACCCGCGCCGACACCCCCGGCCCGTCCTCCGCGCTGATGGCCCGGCTGATGGCCGTCGGCAGCCTGCCCGAGGACGCCCCGGCGGACGCCGACTGGCCGCCCCGGCGCGGCCGCGACGACGACGACCTGCCCGGCGGCGGGGTCCCCGCCGCCGGCACCTTCGGCGGCAGCAGGCTCACCGGTGGCACCTTCGGCCGCGGCGCCGGCGCCTCCTTCGGCGCGGGCGCGCTCGGCGCCGACGCCCCGCTGCCCGGGGTCGACCCGCGTGCCTTCGGCCGCGGCTCGGTGCTGCGGCCGCTGATGGGACGGCGCACCGCCCGTCCCGAGGCCCCCGCCGGGCCGCAGCCCGCCGCGGCCGCCGTCCGCCCCTCGGCGGCCCGCGGACGCCGGCTGGTGTTCGCCGCCGCGGGCGCCTTCTCGGTCGCCGCGGTGACCCTCGGCGGCGTCGGCGGCGGGCTCACCCAGGGCGAGGAGCAGCACGGCACCACGGTCAGCCCGGTCGGCGGCAGCGGCACCAGCGGCCGCACCGGTCTGGTCCCGATGACCGCGCAGGTCCCGGTGGACTTCCCGGGCCGCCCGGTGGCCGCCGACCGCGACCCGAACCCGTCCTCGTCCCCGGAGCGCTTCCTGGGCAACATCGCCGCCCTGCGCCAGCAGATCCGCTAGAACAGCGTTTACCCGGGCCACCGGCCGGTCTTTACCACGGCTTCATCCCGCTGTGGACCAGGGACCCGCCGGTGGCCATTACGCTGTAGGAACCGTCGTCCGACGAGCTAGGGAGCAAAGGTTGTTCAGCGACGTAGGTGGGCTGGAGATCCTGACCCTGATCGTGATGGCGATCATCATCTTCGGTCCCGACAAGCTACCGAAGCTGATCCAGGACACCATGGGCTTCATCCGGAAGATCCGTTCCTTCGCCGACACCGCGAAGGAGGACATCCGCAGCGAGCTGGGCCCGGAATTCAAGGACTTCGAGTTCGAGGACCTCAACCCCAAGACCTTCGTCCGCAAGCAGCTGATGGGCGACGAGCAGGACCCGCTGGGCCTGAAGGGCATGAAGGACTCGCTCGACATCCGCTCCGTCCTGGACGACAAGCCCGCCGCGCCGGTGAACGGCCGCGCGGGCAGCGTGGGTTTCGACAAGGCCGCCCCGGCGCCCGCCTCCGCCGGCGCCCCCCTGCAGCCCGGCGAGCGGCCCCCGTTCGACCCCGACGCCACCTGAGCGCACCGGGTCCCCACCCGGCGCCACCGCCCCGCCCGGCCGCCCGGCTGAGCGGGGCGGTGGCGTGTGCGCCGCTATTGTGCTGATTGTTCCCGCTGAGCCGTCCGTCACATCCGCGTCCGCGCGGACCAGGAACGGCCCCCGGGAACGCCGAGGTACGCCACCATGGGAGCGCGCCACGGCAGGCACACGTGCGTTTGAGGAGGCCCGGGGATGGACGCGACGAGTCAGGCGGGAGGGGCGACGGCCACGGCCGGCGGCCCGGTGGTCGGCGGGCAGGCCGGTCCGGCGGACCCGCTGCTGCCCTACCTGTCCGCCGACTTCCCCTGGTACGGCCTGGACGAAGGCTGGACCGGCCGCCGCTTCCTGATGCAGGCCGGCGCCGGCGGCGCCCGCGCCGGGGCGGCCGGCGTCGACTACGGCACCCTCGGCCACGGCGACGAGCCGGCCCGGCAGTTCGAGCCGCGCGACCTGCGGAAGTTCGCCGTCGTGGTCACCGTCGCCCGCCGGGGCAGCCGCCGCAGCGCCGACAACACCGGCACCCTGGAGGCGACCTCCGCCTCCTCCGCCGCCTGGCTGGCCGGCTCCGGCCTGCTCGCCGCGACCTGGCCCGGCCAGCTGGACCGCACGCTGCGCCAGGACTGGCTGGACCAGCAGAGCACCCTCGCCTGGGACCTCGCGGACGACCTGGCCGGCCCCGGCTGGTCCACCCTGAGCCTGCCGGTCAACGGCCTGCCGCAGCCCTTCCGCTACCGCGAGTCCGAGTACGGCTGGGTGCTCGCGGGCGAGGCCCCCGGCGTGCTGCTCGGCGCCTTCGGCCGGGGCGTCAGCGCCTACGGCATCGGCTTCTCCACCGTCCCGGACCTGAGTGGATACACCCGGCCGTAGCGCCCGTGGATACGCCGAGGGGCCGGGTGGTCACCACCCGGCCCCTGAGTCCGTGTCTCCCGGCGCGTCCGGTGTTCGCGTCCGGTCAGAACTTGTTCTTGGGCGTCAGTCCGAGCGACATCCCCGCCAGCCCGCGCTGGCGGCCGCCGAGCTTGCCGGCCACGGCGCGCAGGGCGGCGCCGGCCGGGGAGTCCGGGGCGGCCAGCACGACCGGACGGCCGTCGTCGCCGCCCTCGCGCAGCCGGACGTCGATCGGGATCGAGCCGAGCACCGGCACGGTCGCGCCGACGGTGCGGGTGAGCGCCTCCGCGACGGTCTGGCCGCCGCCGGTGCCGAACACGTCGATCATCTCGTCGCAGTGCGGGCACGGCATGCCGGACATGTTCTCGATCACGCCGACGATCTTCTGGTGGGTCTGCACCGCGATGGTGCCGGCCCGCTCGGCCACCTCGGCGGCGGCCATCTGCGGGGTGGTGACGATCAGGATCTCCGCGTTGGGGACCAGCTGCGCCACCGAGATCGCGATGTCGCCGGTACCGGGCGGCAGGTCCAGCAGCAGGACGTCCAGGTCGCCCCACCACACGTCGGCGAGGAACTGCTGCAGCGCGCGGTGCAGCATCGGGCCGCGCCAGACCACCGGGGCGTTGCCCGGGGTGAACATCCCGATCGAGATGACCTTCACGCCGTTCGCCTGCGGCGGCATGATCATGTCCTGGACCTGGGTGGGCCGGCCCTCGACGCCCAGCATGCGGGGCACGCTGTGGCCGTAGATGTCGGCGTCCACGACGGCGACCTTCAGCCCGTCCGCGGCCATCGCCGCGGCCAGGTTGACCGTCACCGAGGACTTGCCGACACCGCCCTTGCCGGAGGCGACGGCGTAGACCCGGGTCAGCGTGCCCGGCTTGGCGAACGGGATCTCCCGCTCGGGGGCGCCGCCGCGCAGCAGCTGGGAGAGTTCCTTGCGCTGCTCGTCGCTCATCACGTCGAGTTCGACCTCGACGCCGGTCACGCCGGCGACCTTGCCGACCGCCTCGCGGACCCGGGTGACGATGGTGTCGCGCATCGGACAGCCGGAGACGGTCAGGTAGACCGCGACGCGCACCGCACCGTCCTCGGCGATCTCGACCGATTTCACCATGCCGATCTCGGTGATCGGACGGTTGATCTCCGGGTCGTTGACGGTCGCCAGCGCCTGACGTACGGAGTCCTCCGTGACGCCGGCCGCGACCTCTGTCTCGTTGGCCATGCCTTGATGGTACGGCGCCGGGCGTACTGCTTAACCGGCCGGTAGCGTGCCGCCGGTCACAAGGACTCGGCGGCGTCCCGTCGTTCGTCGATCTCCTTGAGCAGCGACTGCAGCTCCGAGCGGATGAAGTCGCGGGTCGCCACCTCGCCGAGCCCGTGCCGCAGGGCGGCGACCTCGCGGGCGAGGTACTCGGTGTCGGCGATGTTGCGGTCGCTGCGGGCCCGGTCCTGCTCCATGTTGACCCGGTCCCGGTTGTCCTGCCGGTTCTGCGCCAGCAGGATCAGCGGCGCCGCGTACGAGGCCTGCAGCGACAGCACCAGGGTCAGGAAGATGAACGGGTACTCGTCGAAGCGCGCGGCCGGCGGCAGCATGGTGTTCCAGAGCACCCAGACGACGATCACCACCGTCATCCAGACGATGAACCGCCCGGTGCCGAGGAAGCGGGCGATCCGCTCCGACAGCACGCCGAAGGCCTCGGGGTCGTAGGAGGGCAGGGTGAGCAGGCCGGGGCGGGCGGTGCGCGGCTGGTCGAGCCGGACGCGGTTGGATCCGGTGATGGGGGAGGTCTCCAGGCGGTCCCGGCCGCCGCCCTCACGGGTGCGCAGTTCGCGCAGCTGGCGCAGTTCCCGCAGTTCCCCCTGCAGGCGCCGGCGCGCGGAGTCGCTCGGCCGTGCGTTGCGGTCACCGTCCACCGTGCATCTCCTCTCTGTCGTCGTCCCCGGCGTGCAAGTCGGCGTCGCGCCAGTCCTCGGGCAGCAGGTGGTCGAGCACGTCGTCGACGGTCACCGCGCCGAGCAGGTGGTCCGCCTCGTCCACGACCGGCGCGGCCACCAGGTTGTACGTCGCCAGGTAGCTGGTGACCAGCGACAGCGGGGTGTCCGGCGGCAGCGCGTCCAGGTCGTCGTCCACCAGCTCGCCGACCAGGACGTACGGGGGCTCGCGCAGCAGCCGCTGGAAGTGCACCGTGCCCAGGTACTTGCCGGTCGGGGTCTCGTTCGGCGGTCGGCAGACGTACACCTGGGCGGCCAGCGCGGGCTTGTGGTCGCGGATCCGGATCCGGGCCAGCGCCTCGGCGACCGTCGCGTCCGGCTCCAGGACGATCGGCTCGGTGGTCATCAGACCGCCGGCGGTGTCCTCCTCGTAGGACAGCAGGCGGCGGACCGGTGCGGCCTCCTCGGGCTCCATCAGCCCGAGCAGCCGTTCGGCCTCGTCGCCGGGCAGCTCGGAGAGCAGGTCTGCGGCGTCGTCCGGGTCCATCGCCTCCAGGACGTCGGCCGCCCGCTCCTCCTGGAGCTTGCCGATGATCTCGACCTGGTCGTCCTCGGGCAGCTCCTCCAGGACGTCCGCGAGCCGTTCGTCGGGCAGCGCGGCGGCCACCTCGGCGCGGCGCTTGGCGGACAGGTGGTGCATCACGCTGGCGAGGTCGGCCGGGCGCAGCTGTTCGAAGGTGGCGAGCAGGTTGGCCGCGCCCTGGTCCTGCTCGGGCAGCGAGAAGCCGGTGACGTCCTGCCAGTCCAGGGTGAGCCGCTCGCCCTTGCCCTTGCGCAGCCGGGAGGCCCGGCCGACCTGGACGAAGACCTTGCTGACCTCCCACTCGCGCAGCCGGGTCTGCACCATGCCGACGTCCAGCACGGTGACGTCCTCCCCGGTCTTGGTCCAGGTGACGGTGCGGTCCAGCAGCTCGGCGAGCACCAGGGTTTCGGCCGGGCGCTGCTCGAAGCGGCGCAGGTTGATCAGGCCGGTGGTGAGCACCTGACCGGACTCCAGGCTGGTCACCCTGGTCATCGGCAGGAAGATCCGGCGCCGGGCGACGACCTCGACCACCAGACCGAGCACCAGCGGCGGGCGGCCGCCCAGACGCAGCGAGACGACCACGTCCCGGACCCGCCCGACCTGGTCGCCGTTGGGGTCGAAGACCGCGATGGCGGAGAGGTGGGAGATGAAGACCCGGGTGCCTGGCCCTGCCATGAACTCCCTCGACTCGCTCGACTCCGTCCGGCATGCGCCGGGGCGCACGTTCGGCCAAGGCTACCCGTGCGGCGTACGCCCGGCCCGGTGGGGCACGTTAGCGGTCACGGGCGTACTCGGCGTGAACCTTTAGCGGCGCTTGAGGAGCAGTTTGGGCAGCCCGGCCGGGATCGGCCGGCGGGTGGTGGCCGGGGTGGGCATCGGACGGGCGGCGTGCGAGCCGTCCGGCATCGCGCCCGGACGCTCGGTCAGCGCGCCGGCCGGCTGCAGCCGCAGCACCCGGCACTCGCGTGCCCAACGCTCGGCGATCGTGTCGGTGTCGGGCGCGTTCAGTCGCTTGCCCTTGAGCTCCTCGACGGCGCCCAGCCAGGCCTCGCCGTCGGGCGCCAGCTCGACGACCTCGGCGTCCCAGCCGGTCAGCCGGCCGCCCTTGTCCTTGCTGCGCACCGTGACCACGGCCCGGGCGCCCGCGGTCAGGCCGTGCAGCGGCTGCTCGGCGCCGTCGCCGACCACCACTACCGCGCCGTCGTGCCAGGCGTGCCACAGCGGGCGGGCCTGGGACTCGCCGTCCGCGCGTACCCACAGCAGTCCGGACTTCTTCGCGGCCTCCTCCAGCAGGGCCTGGTCGAGGAAGTCGTCGGCGGTCGTGGCGGCGGAGTTGCGGTCCATGACGGACAGCGTACGGGTTTCCGGCCTCCGCCCGTCCGCCGGATGTCCACGTGCGGCCCGTCGGACGTCCGCCGGATGTCCACGTGCGGCCCGTCGGACGTCCGCCGGATGTCCCCGGACGTCTTATCCTCCGGGCGACAGTTCCATTGGCGGGCCACGGGCCTTACCGTATGACCGCCCCACCACCGCGACCAGCGAAGGAGCGCCGTGCCCGCCGCCCGGCCCGCGACCGCCCCCGCCCCTGCCACCGCCGCCGACCCGCGGCCCACGCAGCCGCTCCCCACCCTCGACCTGCTGCTGCTCGCCGTCTCGATCGGTGGCATCTCCTTCTCCGGCCCGCTGATCTCCGCCACCGCCGCGCCCGCACTGGCCATCGCCTTCTGGCGCAACGTCATGTCGGTCGGCGCCCTCGGCCCGTACGCCCTGCTGCGCCACCGCGCCGAACTGCGGGGGATCGGCCGCCGGGCACTGCTGCTCGCGGTCGCCGCCGGGGCACTGCTCGCGGTGCACTTCGCGCTCTGGATGCCCAGCCTGCGGATGACCTCGGTGGCCTCCGCCACCGCCCTGGTCACCACCACGCCGCTGTGGACGATCCTGCTGATGCGGCTGTTCGGCGTCCGCGCGCCGCGGATGGTCTGGCTCGGCACCGTCGTCGCCTTCGCCGGCGTGCTGGTGCTGACCGGCGTGGACCTCTCGATGTCCCCCCGCGCGCTGCTCGGCGACGCGCTCGCCCTCGCCGCGGGCTTGGCCGCGGCCGGGTACATGCTGCTGGGCGCCGAGGTCCGCAGGACCGTCAGCACCACCGCGTACACCCTGGTCTGCTACGCCACCACGGCGGTCGGCCTGCTGGCGATCTGTCTGGTCACCGGGACGCGGCTGTCCGGCTGGTCGGCCGGTGCCTGGTGGCAGATCGTGCTGCTGATGGTCACCGCGCAGCTGCTCGGGCACTCGCTGAGCAACCGGGTTGTGCGCAACCTCGGTCCGTCGATCACCTCCACCGCGATCCTGCTGGAGACCCCGGGCGCGGCCCTGATCGCCGCCCTGTGGCTCGGCCAGTGGCCCCCGGCGGCCGCCTACCCGGCGGTGGTGCTGATCCTGCTCGGCCTGGTCCTGGTCGCCCGCGGCGGGCGCAGGTAGGCAGCAGGCGGGCGGGCGTCGCGGGCGCTACAGCCAGCCGTTGCGGCGGAAGCCCCGGTACATCCCGATGCAGATCAGCGTGATCGCGCCGAGCACCATCGGGTAGCCGTACGCGTGGTGCAGCTCGGGCATGTAGTCGAAGTTCATGCCGTACACACCGGTGATCATGGTGGGCACCGCGAAGATCGCCGCCCAGGCGGTGATCTTGCGCATGTCCTCGTTCTGCGCGACCGACACCTGCGCCAGGTTCGCCTGCAGCAGCGAGTTCAGCAGCTCGTCGAAGCCGTGCACCTGCTCGGTGACCCGGGCCAGGTGGTCGGCGACGTCCCGGAAGTACTTCTGCATGTCCGGGTCCACCAGCCGCTGCAGCGGCTCGGACAGCTGCTGCATCGGACGCAGCAGCGGCGCCACCGCGCGCTTGAACTCCAGTACCTCGCGCTTGAGTTGGTACACCCGACCGACGTCCGCGCTGCGCGCGCCCTTGGCCGAGAAGACGCCGTACTCGATCTCGTCCACGTCGTTCTGCAGCCGTTCGGCGACCAGCAGGTAGTTGTCCACCACGTGGTCGGCGATCGCGTGCAGCACCGCGGCCGGGCCCTTGGCGAGCAGCCCCGCCTCGTCCGCGTCCGCCTCCAGCCGGTGCCGCAGCTCCTGCAGCGAGCCGTGGCCGCCGTGCCGCACGGTGATCACGAAGTCCCGCCCGGCGAAGACCATCAGCTCACCGGTCTCCACCACCTCACTGGTGGGCGTGAGTTGGTCGTGCTCGACGTAGCGGATGGTCTTGAAGACGGCGAACAGCACGTCGTCGTAGCGCTCCACCTTGGGCCGCTGGTGCGCGTGCACCGCGTCCTCCACCGCGAGCGGGTGCAGGCCGAAGCGCTGGGCGATGCCCTCGAACTCGGCCCCGGTCGGTTCGTGCAGCCCGATCCAGCTGAACGACCCACTGCTGTCCGGGAGTTGGTGCGCCGCCTTGACCCGGCGGGCGGCCTCGCGCGGGCTGCAGGTCTCCCCGTTGCGCCGGCCGTGCTGGTACACCGCGCAGTCCACGACCGCCGAGCCGCTGCCCTCCGGCACGGCGTCGTACGCCCCGGCGGCGCCCCGGCGGCGGTTGGTGCGGACGGCGGCACGCAGGCTGTTGATCATCGACATGACAGGCTCCCTGGGAGAGGAGCCGTCGCACGGCGGCGCGGTAGGGCCGCGGGGCAGGGCCGTGGTGCGACGGCGCGGAACACCGGTGAAAAGGGATGAGGGGTGCTCTCCCGGCCGGTCCGTCCGCCGCCGGCCCGCGCCCTGGGCAACTACGGCTGGATCAGCCGCTGAGGCCGGAGGGGCGGGGGATGCGGGGAAGTCGGGTCCGGGCAGAGCTGCCGGTACTGCATGGTCGGCCGGTATCCACCGCAACCACCTCCTTCGCGCCGCCGCCCCGGGACGAACGATCCCGGTGGCCAGTCGCTCACCCTAACATCTGACCGAGCATCGGCGCCCGCGGGTTTCCCGGCCCCGCCCGTACGCCCCCGCGCGGACGCGCGGACCGCGCGGGTTACGCTCACCGGCATGGCGCACGACTTCCCGTCCTTCGGCGACCCCCACGGCGGCAGCTCCCCGGAACTCTCCCAGGAGGCGGTGCTGGCCGCCGTCGAGGCCCGGCTGATCACCACCTTCGGCGAGCCGAGCGGACGCGCCGCCGTCACCTTCCTCGGCACCGACCGGATCGAGGTGCTGCGCTTCGGCCCGGACGTCGAGGGACTGGTCCGCTACGCGACCCTCGGGATGTCCGCCGCTCCCATGGCCGACCCGACCGCGCTGGTCGCCGACCAGCTGCGCGGACCGCGCGCCGAACTGGTACTGACGGTGCGCGGAGGACGCGACGGCGTGCTGCGCAGCCTGGCCACCTTCGCCGCGACCCCGCAGGTCGAGGGCCTGGTGGTGGCCCCGGGCGGCTCGCTGGACCTCGGCGCCCCGCTGTGGGACGGCGCCCCCTTCACCTCGGTGCTGGCCGCCGAGCCGGGCGGCCTGGTCGAGGACCTGGAACTGGCCGAGCCCGCCGAGCCGGTGCGCTTCCTGCCGCTGCTGCCGATGACGCCCAACGAGGCGGGCTGGAAGCGGGTGCACGGCGCGGCCGCGCTCCAGGAGCGCTGGCTGGACCAGGGCACCGACCTGCGCGACCCGCAGCGGCGGGGCGTCAAGCTCGACTGACATCCCGACCCCGGCCGGCCGCACCAACGTCAGGGCGTACGGCGCTGCCCACACGCCCTGACCGCGCTCCGGTACGCCGGGGCGCGACACCACGCGCCGTCAGCGCGTGATCGGCTTCGCCCCGGTCGCCTGGGCGAGCAGCGCCTCGTACACCTCCGGGTCGGTGGTGTGCTCGCCGAGTCGGACGGTCTTGCGGCCGCCGTGGTAGTCGCTGGAGCCGGTGACCAGCAGGCCGAGGTCGCCCGCCAGGCCGCGCAGCCGCCGCCTGGTCTCCTCGTCGTGGTCGGTGTGGTCGACCTCCAGCGCGGCCAGCCCGGCCGCCGCGAGGTCGGCGATCACCTGGTCCGGGACCGTCCGGCCGCGCTTGACCGCGCCGGGGTGGGCGAACACCGGCACCCCGCCGGCCGCCCGGACCAGCCGGACCGCCGCCACCGGGTCGGTCTCGTGCTTGCGGACGTCCGCCCGGCCGCCGTTGGCCAGCCAGTCCGGGGTGAAGGCGTCCGAGACGGTGCCGACCACACCCGCCTCGACCAGCGCGCTGGCGATGTGCGGGCGCCCGACCGAGCCGGCCCCGGCGATCCGCTGCACCTGCTCCCAGCTGATGTCCGCCCCGAGTTCCCGGCAGCGCTCGACGACCGCCCGGCCGCGCCGGAACCGGTCGGTGCGCACCAGCTCCCGCTCGCGCGCGAACTCCGGCTCCTCGGGGTCGAACAGGTACGCCAGCAGGTGCATGCTGATGCCGTCCACCACGCACGACAGTTCGGCCCCCGGGACGACGGTCAGCCGGGTGCCGTCCGGCAGCGCGTGCACCGCGTCGGCGGCCTCGGCGTGGCCGGCGACGGTGTCGTGGTCGGTCAGCGCGACCACGTCGAGGCCGGCGACGACCGCCGCCCCGACCAGCTCGGCCGGGCTGTCGGTGCCGTCGGAGGCGTTGCTGTGGGCGTGCAGGTCGATGCGCACGGGGCGGACTCCTGGAAGCTCGGGGTGCCGCCCAGGATAGGCCGTCCGGCTGTCGTGCGGTCAGCCCAGCAGCCGGGGGGAGAGCGCCCCGCAGGGCAGCAGGTCCAGTTCGGCGCCGGCCTCGCGCAGGTCGGTGAGCACCAGTTCGTCGTACATCACCAGGGCGGACTGCTCGGGCCAGGCGATCGCCCAGATCCAGAGCCCGCGGGCCTCGCCCACGAACACCGCGCGGTCCGCCGGGGCGTCCGGGACGTGGAACATCGGGGTGGGCCGCCCGGCGGCCATCAGCTTGGCGTCGGCGGGTTTGTACAGGCCGACCGAGTCGCCCGGGTCCGGCCCCGGGAGTCCGGCGTAGCGGGCACCGAGCCCGACGCCGAGCTCCTCGGCGACCAGCACCAGCTCGCCGAAGCCGCCGAGCGGGGCGGGCCCGGAGCAGGCGACGGCGGTGGCCCGGGCGCCGGAGACGTCGTCGCCGACGTGGGCGATGCCGGTGTAGAGCCAGCCGACGGGGAGCGGCCAGGGCAGCCAGACGGGGACCTGCGAGCGGGCGACGGCGACGCCCAGGGCTTCCACGCTCGGGGGCAGCACGGGCTGCATCGGGTGAACGGCTCCGTGCCGGTCGCACTGCCAGGTGTCCGAAAAAAGACCGGGGGCGCGGACCCGACCGGCGCACCTCGGGCAGCTTGGCTCGCCCCTCATAGCCGACAACGCTCCTCCCTCCGGTCCGCCGCGTCAAGGACGATCACCCGTACGGACGGCTCGGCGGCACTGTCGGTGCTGGACGCCCGGCCGGCGCGGGTGGGGTGCGGCACGGGCGGCGGTCCCCGTTGGGGGATGTCCCGTGGCGGGTGGCGGCAAACGTCCCGGGGCCGGGGCGGGGGCGGTGCCGGAAGTCGGGGCGGCGCCGGAAGTCGGGTCGGGGCCGGACGCACTGACGCCCCGTCATCGGCGATCGCGGTGACGGGGCGTCAGTCGGGTATCGGTACGTCCGGATCGGACGCTCCCGGCTCGTCGGCGGCGGGTGGGGCCTCCCGTTCGGAGGCGCCGCGCTGGGTCAGACGGTCGGGCACGGGCGGATGAGCAGGCGTTCGCCGGTGCGGGCGGCGTCCTGGACGAGCTCCCGAACGGTCTCGGCGTCGGCGATCACGCGGTCGGTCGCGGAGCCGTCGACGTCGTCCAGTCGGAGGATCTCGAAGCGCATGGGCTTGGTCATGGGCGTCTCCTTTCCGGGCCCCGGCATGCGGGGCGGTTGCGGCTGAGTGGGTATCAGCCCTTTCGGGGTCCTGCGGATCCGGCGCTGGAGCCGGATCGGGCGGGTCGTATGTGCGGCGGTCTGCTGCGGCAAGGGCTCCCCCTGCTTGCCTGGTGCGTCCAATGCCTGGTGAACCACGGTGTCGTGGCGGTGCTACCGGGCCGTTGCCCGTCCGTAACGCCCGGGTTTCGGCTGATCGGTACCCGGTGCGGGCCGGCGATGATTCCCGGACAGAATCAAAGATTACCGTAACTAACGAATTTTGTCCTGCGTTGAGACCGGTCGAACCGCCGGAAGTGGTAGAGACCACTTCGGTGGGGCTGCCGCTCGGCGGCGCCGCTCAGGCCCAGAACGCGGCCAGCGCCCGGGCCGTTGCGGCCGGCTGCTCGGCGTTGGGGGAGTGCCCCGCGTCCGCGACCACCACCCGGCGGGCGCCCAGCCGCTCCGCCATGCCGCTCTGCTCCGGCACCGGCCAGGCGTAGTCCCGCTCCCCGGACAGCACCAGCACCGGCAGCGCCCCGGCGGTCACCGCGGCCAGCTCGTCCACCCGGTCCGGCGCGGCCACCAGGTGCCCGCCGGTGACGGCCAGCGCCCGCGGCACGTTGGCCACCCAGCGGCGGTGCAGGAACTTCGCGACGGCCGGCTCCAGGACGGGCTTCGGCTCCCCGCTGCTCTCGTCCATCTGCCGCATCACCTGCCAGATCTCCTCCAGGGTCATCACCGGCAGGACGTCCAGCAGCAGCTTGGTGCGGGCCGCCTCGGCCGGGTCGATCGGCCCCGGGCCGGTGGCCATCAGGGTCAGCGATCGCCAGGGCAGCGGGCCCTCCGCGGCCGCCGCGAGCACCGCCTCCCGGACCACCTGGCCGCCGAAGGAGTGCCCCAGCAGGTGCAGCGGGCCGTCCTGCGCCAGCACCTCGGTCAGCGCCCGGACGTCGGCGCCCAGCGCGTCGACGGTGTACGCCGCGTCGTCGTCCGGTCCGCCGGTCTCGTACTGGCCCCGCTGGTCCACGGCCGTCACCCGGTACCCGGCGGCCACCAGCGGTTCCAGCAGCGCGATGAAGTCCTCCTTGCTGCCCGTGAACCCGGGCACCAGCAGCGCCGACCCGCGCACCGGCCCGTCCGGCTCCGCCCGCAGCGCGGCGAACTCCCCCCGCGCGGTCACCACGCGCTCCGCCCGGGCGCAGTCGGGCAGGGTCAGGAACGGCGGAGTACTCATCAACGGCTTCCCTTCCGCGACAGCGACTCCCCGAGCGTATGCCGTCCCGGCACCCCGCCCCACCAGCCGGGACGCCCGCGCGGCGTGTCGGCTTCCCGGCCGTGCGCACAGGCTGCGCGGGCCGGGGGCGGGAGCCCCGGGGCGTCGTCCTCGTCGTGCGGCGCGGAAAAGCCCGAGGGGGCGGACCGGGCTGGGGACCCGGTCCGCCCCCTCGGGGCGGGGTGTGTCAGCCCTCCGGAGTGGTCTCCGGGGTGGCCACGGCCTTGCGGGTCCGGGTGCGCTTGCGCGGAGCCGGCACCTCGGCGGCCGGGGCCTCGGCGGCCGGGGCCTCCGGGGCGGTCTCGGCGACGGCCTTGGGCTTGCGCGCGCGGGTCCGGGTGGCCGGCTTCTCCTCGGCCGGGGCCTCGGTCGCCGCGGCGGCCTCGACGGCCTCCGCCTTGGGCTTGCGGGTCCGGGTGCGCGTCGCGGGCTTCTTCTCGGCCGGTGCCTCGGCCGGAGCCTCGACGGGGGCCTCGGTCACGACGGCCGCCTCGACGGCCTCGGCCTCCGCCTTCGGCTTGCGGGTGCGGGTCCGGGTGGCCTTCTTCTCGGCCGGGGCCTCGGCGGGAGCCTCGACGACCGCGGCCGCCTCGACGGCCTCGGCCTTCGGCTTGCGGGTGCGGGTCCGGCGCGGCTTCTCCTCGGCCACCGGCTCCGCCACGGCCACGGCGGCCTCGACGACCGCGACGGCCTCGGTCACGGCCTCGGCCGCCACCGCGGCGGTCTCGTTCACCGCGGCGCCACCGCGCGAGCGGCGGCGACGGCGGCGCGGAGCGGTGTCGCCCTCGGCACCCTCGACGGCCGGAGCCGCCTCGGTCACCGCGGCGGCGACAGCGGCCGTCCCCTCGGCGCCCTCGGCGAGCTCCGCGCCACGGCGGGTGCGGCGGCGCTCACGGGTCCGGCGCGGCTTCTCCTCCGCCGCCGGGGCCTCGACGGCGGGGCTGCCGGAGCCGCCACGCCCGCCACGGCCACCGACGCGGGCGGGGCGGGCGCCCCGTCCGCCGGTCTCGCCGAGGTCCTCGATCTCCTCGGCGCCGAGACCGGCCCGGGTGCGCTCCGAGCGCGGCAGCACGCCCTTGGTGCCAGGCGTGATCTTCAGCAGCTCGTACAGGTGCGGCGAGGTGGAGTAGGTCTCCTCCGGCTCGTTGAACGGCAGGTCCAGCGCCTTGTTGATCAGCTGCCAGCGCGGGATGTCGTCCCAGTCGACCAGGGTGACGGCGGTGCCGGAGGCGCCGGCCCGGCCGGTGCGGCCGATCCGGTGCAGGTAGGTCTTCTCGTCCTCGGGGCACTGGTAGTTGATGACGTGGGTGACGCCCTCGACGTCGATGCCGCGGGCGGCCACGTCGGTGCAGACCAGCACGTCGACCTTGCCGTTGCGGAAGGCGCGCAGCGCCTGCTCGCGCGCGCCCTGGCCGAGGTCGCCGTGGACGGCGCCGGCCGCGAACCCGCGCTGGGTCAGCTGGTCGGAGACGTCGGCGGCGGTGCGCTTGGTGCGGCAGAAGATCATCGCCAGCCCGCGGCCGTCGGCCTGCAGGATGCGCGAGACCATCTCGACCTTGTCCAGCGAGTGCGCACGGAAGATGTGCTGCTCGATGTTGGCGACGGTCGTGCCGGTGTCGTCCGGGGCGGCGGCCCGGATGTGGGTCGGCTGGCTCATGTACCGGCGGGCGAGGTTGATGACCTGGCCCGGCATGGTGGCCGAGAACAGCAGGGTCTGCCGCTTGGCCGGCAGCATGGTGATGATCTTCTCGACGTCGGGCAGGAAGCCCAGGTCGAGCATCTCGTCGGCCTCGTCCAGGACCAGCGCGCGGACCTTGGACAGGTTCAGCTTCTTCTGCCCGGCCAGGTCCAGCAGGCGGCCCGGGGTGCCGACCACGATGTCGACGCCCTTGGTGAGCGCCTCGACCTGCGGCTCGTACGCCCGGCCGCCGTAGACCGCGAGCACGCGGACGTTGCGGACCTTGCCGGCGGTCTGCAGGTCGTTGGTGACCTGGGTGCAGAGCTCGCGGGTCGGGACGACGATCAGCGCCTGCGGGAAGTCGGAGAGCTGCTCCTCGGTGGCCCGGCCGGCGTCCACGTCGGCGCGCACGGTGCACCGCTCGATCAGCGGGAGGCCGAAGCCGAGGGTCTTGCCGGTGCCGGTCTTGGCCTGGCCGATGACGTCGTGGCCGGTCAGGGCGACCGGGAGGGTCATCTCCTGGATCGGGAAGGGATGGACGATGCCGACGGACTCGAGCGCCTCGGCGGTCTCCGGGAGGATCCCCAGATCCCGGAACGTCGTCTTGATGGGTTCAGCGGTGGTGGACAGGGTGCTGCCTCTTCCGTTTTCGGAGGGGCCGAGAGCGAGCGGCGGGCGGGCAGCCGCGCGGCTGCGTACGGGCCTGGGCGGCCCCGAATACAGCTGCGCGGACGCACAACCGCGCCGGTCCCTGCGGCCGGCCGGTGCGCGCGGCCCGATGGCGGGGCGCGTCGCCGGCGGCGTCGGGGAGGGTTCCCGTGAGGGACCTGCGCGGGACCTCCGCCAGGGGGCGTGGTCTCGGCGGCCCTCGCTCGGCCACTGATGCGGTGCCAAGGCTTGAAGTCCAAGCCATGGTCGGAGCCGATCGGCTCTCCGACCGGGCATCCGCGTACGTGAGTACCCGTGCCTCCGGTGCGGACACGTCCGAGGGGGACGGCGCCGCTAGGGAGCGGGCTCGTGCGGGTCACCGAGACGGCGGCGACACCGTGCGAACACGACGGGGCTCCGTACCACCATACAGTCAGGCGACGACTCGAACACGTGACGCGTCTGACATCGTTCCCGGCGAGCGGGCCGCGAGCGGCCGATCCCGCAGGTCACCCGGTTGTCCCGGGCGGTGCGGCGGGGGTTCGAGGACAGGCCTTAGGGTGGCGGGTCATGGAGACCCATGGTGAGACGCAGGACGGTGCCGACTCGATCGGCGACTGGGCCACGTGCTCGGCCGAGCCGGGCTACCGCGCGGCGGTGCTGGATCTGCTCGGCGCGCTCGCGTACGGCGAGCTGAGCGCCTTCGAGCGGCTCGCCGAGGACGCCAAGCTGGCGCCCGACCTCGCCGACAAGGCGGCGCTGGCCCGGATGGCGTCCGCCGAGTTCCAGCACTACCAGCGGCTGCACGACCGGCTCGCCGAGATCGGCGCCGACCCGCAGGAGGCGATGCGCCCCTTCGTCGAGCCGCTGGAGCTCTTCCACCGGATGACGGCGCCCTCGGACTGGCTGGAGGGCCTGGTCAAGGCCTACGTCGGCGACGCCATCGCGACCGACTTCTACCGTGAGGTGGCCGTCCGGCTGGACGACGACACCCGGGAGCTGGTCCTCGGCGTCATGTCCGACACCGGCCACGGCCAGTTCGCCGTCGACAAGGTCCGCCAGGCCATCGAGGCCGACCCGCGGGCCGGCGGGCGGCTCGCCCTGTGGGGCCGGCGGCTGATGGGCGAGGCGCTCAGCCAGGCCCAGCGGGTCGTCGCCGAGCGGGACGCGCTGTCCAACCTGCTGGTCGGCGGCGTCCACGTGAAGGGCTTCGACCTGGTCGAGGTCGGCAAGATGTTCAACCGGATCACCGAGGCGCACACCAGGCGGATGGCCGCCCTCGGCCTCGCGTCCTGACGGGCAGGCCCCTGGCTAGGCCGGCCGGTGCCGCCGCGGCGCGCGGTGGGCGCCGGCCCGGTGCGGGCGGTGCCGGTGCGCCGGGGCCCGCCCGGCGGCCAGGTCCGGCCGGGCCAGCAGCGAGGTGAGCACACCCGCGGACAGTGCCGCGAACGCCACCGCGACCACCGGGTGGCGCCCGCCCAGGCAGAAGTGCGCGACCGCCCCGCCGAGCAGCGCCGCCGCCAGCGCCGTCCCCGCCACCGTCGGGCGGGAGGCCCGGAAGTACCCGGGCAGGCCCAGCAGCGCGGCCGCGGCCACGACCAGGCCCACCAGCGCGAAGGCGATCGATTCGACCAACAAGGCGGCCTCCCGGGGGACGGGCGTACGGCACCGGCGCCGTACCTGTCGCCGTACCCCGGCCGATCCGTCCGTACACACGACGGTGCCCCGCTCCCGGTGGGGAACGGGGCACCGAAGGATGAGCGGTGGCGCCTCAGAGGGTGCCGAAACCGACCTTGCGGGCGGCCTGCTCGCCGATCTCCACGTACGCCAGGCGCTCGGCCGGGACGATGACGCGGCGGCCGTGCTCGTCGGTGAGCGAGAAGAGCTTCGAGGAGCCCTCCAGTGCCTTCGCGACCGCGCTCTCGATCTCATCGGCAGTCTGCGAGCTCTCGATCACGATCTCGCGCGGCGTGTTCTGCACGCCGATCTTGACCTCCACGGCTTCCGTCCCTCCGGGGTTGCAGCCTCCACGCGCGGGCACCGGAGCGCCTGGAACAAGCGTTCGCGGCGACCGCGCCGTACGGCTTCACCATAGAGCACCCGATCACCGCCCCGGCGAAGGTCAGCGGATCGTCAGCGCTGAGCGGAACCCTCCGCCGTGAGGTCGCCCGGGTGCATCGGGAAGCCCTTCAGCCCCCGCCAGGCCAGACTGGCGACCAGCCGCACCGCCTCGTCGCGCGGGATCTCCAGCCCCTGCGACAGCCAGTACCGGGCGGTGATCTGGGCCAGGCCGCAGACCCCGGCGGCCAGCAGCTTCGACTCCGACTCCGGCAGGTCGGTGTCCTCCTGGATCACCTTGCTGACCAGCGTCGCGCTCGCCTCGGAGGCCCGCTCCACCCGCTCGCGCACCGCCGGCTCGTTCGTCAGGTCCGACTCGAAGACCAGCCGGAAGGCGCCCGACTCGCTGGAGACGTAGTTGAAGTACGCCTCCATCGTCGCGGCCACCCGCAACTTGTTGTCGGTGGTCGTGCCCAGCGCCTCGCGGGTCGACTCGACCAGGGCGTCGCAGTGCTTGTCCAGCAGCGCCAGGTACAGCTCCAGCTTCCCGGGGAAGTGCTGGTACAGCACCGGCTTGCTCACCCCGGCGCGGTCGGCGATGTCGTCCATGGCGGCCGCGTGGTAGCCCTGCGCGACGAACACCTCCTGGGCGGCACCGAGCAGTTGTTCACGGCGGGCGCTTCGCGGCAGGCGGGCACCGCGCGGGCGCTCCTGCGCCTCCTGGATGGCCGTCACGGCGCTCCTCACTTCGGGCTTGTTCGGGGCTGGCAAGAGGGCCGATTCTACTTTTCGGTAACCGCGCCCGCGTTCGGCGAAGGCGAGAAAAGCTGCCCGGTCCCCTTGTCAGGAGCCCACAATACGGCGCTGACCTCGGCCCCGGCAGTGGTGTGACGAGGGATGGGACAGCCGCACCACCCCCCGCCGCCGCCCACCCGGGGCTCACTACCATCGTCCACCATGAGCAGCGCTGAGCAGCAGGTACGTACGGTCGAGGTCCCCGGCGCGGTGCTCGCGGTGCACCGGCCCGCCGAGGCGCCCCGGATTGCCGCCGGCCGCACCGACGGGCGCCAGCCCGGGCTCTTCGTGCACGGACTCGGTGGCTCCGCCGCCAACTGGACCGCCCTGATGGAGCGGCTCTCCGGCCTCGTCGACGGCGAGGCCGTCGACCTGCCCGGCTTCGGCCACTCCGACCCGCCCGCCGACGGCAACCTCAGCCTCTCCGGCCACGTCCGCGCCGTCATCGGCTACCTGGAGGCCTCCGGCCGCGGACCCGTCCACCTGTTCGGCAACTCGCTCGGCGGCGCCGTCGCCGTCCGCCTCGCCGCACTGCGCCCCGACCTCGTCCGCACCCTCACCCTGGTCTCGCCCGCCCTGCCCGAACTGCCCCCGCAGCGCTCCGCCTGGTCCACCGGCCTGCTCGCCCTGCCCGGCCTGCCCGCGCTGCTGCGCCGGCTGCCCGGCGGCCGGCGCGACGCCGAGGCGGCCACCGAGGACCTGCTGCGCCTGGTCTACGGCGACCCGGCCGGCCTCAGCCCGGTCGCCCGGGCCGAGGCGGTGGCCGAGTACCGGCGCCGGATGGACCTGCCGCACGCCATGACGGCCCTGGTCGGCTCGGCCCGCGGCATCGTCTCCGCGTACACCGAGCGCGGCGACCAGGCGCTGTGGCGCCAGGCCGAGCAGGTGCAGGCGCCGGTGCTGCTGGTGTACGGGCTGCGCGACAAGCTGGTCGCCTACCGCTCCGCCCGCCGGGCCTGCGCGGCCTTCGCCGACGCCCGGCTGCTGGTGCTGCCGGAGTCGGGGCACGTGGCGATGATGGAGCACCCCGACGCGGTCGCCCGGGCCGTGCGCGAGCTGATCGCGGCCACCGCCCGCTGAGACGGACGGGGAGACCCGGCGCACAGCGCCCGCTAACGCCCCGGTCGTGGGCGAGGTCACGGCGGTTCACTCGTTCAGGTGGCACGCAGGCATGTGAGCGATGGGTGACCGCAGGCCGGTCCTACCGTTCTGCTGCCGGACCGAACAGGTGTGGGGGAGAGCCGCAGACACCGGACCACTCGGTGGGTTCCGGGCAACAGCACGGGTCCCGGCGTACGGCCCCGCGGCTCCGGTAGCCCCTCGGAGGGGGTAGCAACCAGAGGAGGTCTCCCGTGCGCGTCGCCCTGCTCACCGAGGGTGCCCGTCCGCATCCCGACCGTGGCGCCGGAGCCTGGTGCGACCGGCTGGCCGAGGGTCTGCCGGAGCACGACTTCGAGCTGTACCTGCTGACCGGCCCGGCCGGACTCGGCTCCGCCGCCCGGCTCTCACCCGCCTGGCAGGGCGCCCACGACCTGGCGCTGTGGGGCCGCCGCCCGCGCGGCCGGGCCCCCGGGACACTGCGCAGACGCCAGTACGCCCGGGCGTACGAGGAACTGGTGCGGGCCCTGGTGCTGCCGGGGGAGCGGGCCGGCTTCGGGGCCGGGCTGTACCGGCTGGCCGCGCTGGCCCGGGAGGACGAGGGCACCCTGCCCGCCTTCCTGGGCTCCGCCCACGCCCGGCGCGTGCTGGAACGGACCTGGCGGCTGCCCGGCGCGGACACCTCGGCCGGACAGCCGCTGGTCCGCGACGTCCTGGTCGCCGCCGACCTGCTGGAACAGTGCCTGCGCCCGCTCTCCGCGCCCTGGTACGGCACCGGGCCCGGCGGCCTCGGCGGCGCCGACCTGTGCCACGTCGTCGGCGGCGGCCCGGCCGCGCTGCCCGCCCTGGTCGCCCGGCACCTGCACGGGGTGCCGTTCGTCGTCACCGAGCACGGGCTGCACCTGCGCGAGCAGTACCTCGGCTTCCCGCCCCGAGCCGATGGGGGCGCCGGTGCCGAGAGCGAGGAGCGACAAGCGAGGGACGAGTGCCGGAGCGACGACCGTCGGCATCGGGTTCGAGCGCCCGGAGGCGAGCGGGCGAGTCACGAGGCGCCGTACCGCTGGCCGGTCCGGGCGCTGCTGCTGTCCTTCTTCCGGGCGCTCACCGAGGAGACCTACCGGCAGGCCGCGATACTCACCCCGGGCAGCGCCCACGACCAGCAGTGGCAGCGCCGCTGCGGGGCCGACCCGGCGCGCACCCGGGTGGTGTACGAGGGCACCCCGGCCGTGGACCGCCCGGCGGCCGGACCGGAGCCCGAGCGGCCGACCCTGGTCTGGGCGGGCGCGCTGGAGCCCGGGCGCGACACCGAACTGGTGCTGCACGCCTTCGCCAGGGTCCGCGCCGAACTGCCCGCGGCGCGCCTGGTGGTGCACGGGCAGGAGACGGCCCCCGGCTACCTGGCGCACTGCGCGGCGGTCGCCGAGCGGCTCGGGGTGGCGGTGGCGGTGGACTTCGCCGGGCGGCCCGGCTCACTCGCCGAGGCCTGGCAGAGCGGCACCGTCGTCGTCTTCTCCGCACTCTCCCAGCGCAGTCCCCGGCTGCTCGCCGACGCCATGCTCAGCGGCCGCGCGGTGGTCTCCACCGACGTCGGGGTGGCCCGCGAGGTGGTCGGCCCGACCGGACTGCTGGTGCCCGCCCGCGACCCGCGCGCCCTGGCCGGGGCCTGCCTGGCCCTGCTGCGCGACGAGGAGCGGCGCTCCCGGCTCGGCCTGGCGGGACGGCTGCGGGCGCAGGAACGCTTCGCCGTCGAGCCGGTGATCGGCGCCTTCCGGGAGATCTACCTGGAGCTGGTCTCGCAGTACCCCGCCTTCCCCGGGGGCGGCGGCGTGGGCGAAGGCAACCGGGCGCCGCGCCCGTTCGCCCGGCCCGCCGAGTACTGGCTCGCCGACGGCGCGCGCGGCCGGGACGACCGGGACAGCCGTGACGGCCGTGACGACCGGGAAGCCTCGGCGGGCCCGGCGGACCGGGCCGACCCGGCCGATCCGGAGCCCGGCGGCGGGGGCGCGGGGGCGCCCGACGGCGGGCGTGGGCAGCTCGCCGTCGTCCCGGCCGCCGCCGAGGAGCGGCCCGAGCCGGCGGGACCCGCCGGGCCGTCGGTCCTCGCGGAGGCCGTCTGATGTCCGGCTCGGCGGTCGGCAGCCCCAGCGCCGACCCGGTGCGCGAGGTGATGGCCCAGCACCGGGAGCTGTGCGAGCGCGCCGTCGACCCGCTGGAGATCGCCGCCGGGCTGGAGGAGGCCGGGCTCGGCCCGGAGGCCGCCGCGCGCTGCCGGCACGCCGACCTGTTCTCGCTGGCCGAGGAGCTGTACGCCCGGGTGCCCCGGCGGCCGCCGGGGCCGGAGCCGTCCGGGGAGCGGCGGGGCGGGCCTGCCGGCCGGGCGGCGCTGACCGCGGCCGCGCTGGCGGTGCTGCCCTGTGCCGGGGTGGCGGCGCTGGGCGCCCGCTGGCCGGTGCTGCTGCCCGCCGCCGTACCGCTGGTGCTGCTGCCCGCGCTGACCTCGCCGCCCCCGGCCGAGCCGGGCCCGCCGCCGTGCGGCCCGGCCTGCCCGGCGGAGCTCGGCCCGGAGCTCGGCCCGGTGCGCGCGCCGGTCGGGCCGGCCGGCTCCCGGTGGCGCCCGGCCGAGTTCGGGTACGGGCTGGGCCTGGCCGCGCTGCTGCTGCTCCCGCTGGCGGCGGCGGACGCGGACCGGCCGCTGGCCGCCGCGCTGGTGCTGGCCGCCGCGGTGTCGGCGGGTGCGGCCGAGCGGGCGGCCCGCTGGTACCGGCAGGTCGGCCGGGGGCACCTCGGGGCGGCCCGCACGCTGGCCGAGTTCCGGGCCCGGATGCGGCCGGTGCTGCCGGTCGCGGTCGCCCTGCACCTGGCGGTGCTCGGGGTGCTGACCTACGCCGCGCTGGCCGTGCTCGCGGTCGTCGCGCCGCGCCCCGGGCCCGGCCACGGCGGCGGGCTGCTGCACCTGGCCGCCGAGCGGGCCGGCGCCACGGCGTGGGCGGCGCAGGGCGTGCTGGGCCTGCTCCTGGTGCTGCCCGTGCTGCTGGCGCGCTGCGGCCGGTCGACGGCCGCAGCGCTGGGCGCCGCGGCCGGGCCCGCCGCGACGGCGGTGCTGCTGGCCCTGGGCCGCCCCTGGCCGTCGGCCGTCCTGCTGGGCGGCGGAGCGGTCGCGGCGGTGCTGCTGGCCCACGGCTGGGCGGTGCTCGGCCGGGCCGGCTCGCACCGTTGACCCCGGCCCGACGAACCCCTGTCAGATCTCGTTCGCTGTTTTTCAGTCCGCCAGGTCGTCCCCGACCTCGCTTCGTGGAAGGACGCCCCCGATGAGGGTGCTGCTGCTGGGCGCCGACGGCTTCATCGGCCGCCGGGTGACCGATCGTCTGCTGATGGACCAGGAGTTGCAGGTGACGGTGCTCGGCCGGCGCGACTCGGCCGACATCCGCTTCGACCTGACCACCGGGAGTCCGGGCGCGCTGGCCCGCTTCCTGGACGCGGTCGCGCCGCAGGTGGTGATCAACTGCGCGGGCGCCACGTACGGCAGCTCGCGCACCCTGATCCGGTCGAACACGCTGGCCGTCGCGACGGTCTGCGAGGCGATCCGGCGCAGCCGGGAGCCGGCCCGGCTGGTGCACGTCGGCTCGGCCGCCGAGTACGGGCCGGTGCCCGGCGGGGTGCCGGTGTCCGAGCAGGCCGAGCCGCGGCCGGTCGGCCCGTACGGGGTGTCCAAGCTGGCCGGGACGGAGCTGGTGCTGGCCTCCGGGCTGGACGCGGCGGTGCTGCGGGTGTTCGACGTGGTGGGCCCGGGGGCGCCGACGGCCTCGCTGTTCGGGCGGCTCGCGGAGGGCCTGCGGCGGGCGCTGGAGCGGGACGAGAACCAGGTGCGGATGCCGGACCTGTCCGGATACCGGGATTTCGTGGACGTGCGGGACGTCGCGCGGGCGATCCAGGCGGCGGCGGTCTCGGCCGCGACCGGGGTGATCAACGTGGGCAGCGGGCATGCCGTCCGGGCCCGGGACGCCGCCCAGCTGCTGGTCCGGGCGTCGGGCTTCGAGGGGGCGATCGTGGAGGAGAACCGGCAGGTCCTGCTGCCCGCGCAGGTCGGCGGTCAGGGCGGCGACCACCTGGCGGGCCACGGTCACCAGTCGGGGCAGTACCTGCCGGGGCACCGGCCGGAGGAGCGGCGGCCGGAGGGCCGGCCCGCCCCGGGCGAGCCGGTGCCGTGGCGGCAGGCGGACGTGCGCACCGCCCGGGACCGTCTCGGCTGGCGGACACAGGTGCCGCTGGAGGAGTCGCTCGGGGACGTCTGGCTGGAGACGGCCTGCCGGGTGTGAGGCCGTGCCGGCGGCGCTCGGGCCCCTGAAAGAGCGGGCCCGGGGCGCCCTGACCGGCCCGGCGGCCGGTTCCACGATCCGGCGCGGCCCGTCTCGCCTACCGGACGGGCTGTCTCGGAATACCGGAGGGGCGTGACACTGTTGGTCTGGAGAGCCACCCGCGTGGCGGAGCAGCAACCCCGTCCGAGGCTGGCCCTTTGGCCATTTGAACAAGACACCCATCGGAGTCCCCGTGTCGTTGCCACCCCTGGTCGAGCCGGCCGACGAGCTCACCGTTGACGAGGTCCGCAGGTACTCCCGCCACCTGATCATCCCGGACGTCGGGATGGCCGGGCAGAAGCGGCTGAAGAACGCCAAGGTGCTGTGCGTCGGCGCCGGCGGCCTCGGCTCGCCCGCGCTGCTGTACCTGGCCGCGGCCGGGGTCGGCACGCTGGGCATCGTCGAGTTCGACGTGGTCGACGAGTCGAACCTCCAGCGCCAGGTGATCCACGGCCAGTCGGACGTCGGCCGTTCCAAGGCGGAGTCGGCCCGCGACTCGGTCAAGGAGATCAACCCCTACGTCGACGTGGTGCTGCACGAGGAGCGCCTCGACAACTCCAACGTGATGGAGATCTTCTCCGGCTACGACCTGATCGTGGACGGCACCGACAACTTCGCCACCCGCTACCTGGTGAACGACGCCGCGGTGCTGCTCGGCAAGCCGTACGTGTGGGGCTCGATCTACCGCTTCGACGGCCAGGCCAGCGTGTTCTGGGCCGAGCACGGCCCCTGCTACCGCTGCCTCTACCCGGAGGCCCCGCCGCCGGGCATGGTCCCGTCCTGCGCCGAGGGCGGCGTGCTGGGCGTGCTGTGCGCGTCCATCGGCTCGATCCAGGTGAACGAGGCGATCAAGCTGCTGGCCGGCATCGGTGACCCGCTGGTCGGCCGGCTGATGATCTATGACGCCCTGGAGATGAACTACCGCCAGGTGAAGGTCCGCAAGGACCCGAACTGCGCCGTCTGCGGCGAGAACCCGACGGTCACCGAGCTGATCGACTACGAGGCCTTCTGCGGCGTCGTGTCGGAGGAGGCGCAGGCCGCCGCCGCCGGTTCGACCGTCACCTCCCAGCAGCTCAAGCAGTGGCAGGACGACGAGGAGGACATCTACCTCATCGACGTCCGCGAGCCCGGTGAGTACGAGATCGTCAACATCCCGGGTGCGGTGCTGATCCCGAAGAACGAGTTCCTCATGGGTGACGCCCTGGAGAAGCTGCCGCAGGACAAGAAGATCGTGCTGCACTGCAAGTCGGGCGTGCGCTCGGCCGAGGTGCTGGCCGTGGTCAAGGCGGCGGGCTTCGCCAACGCCGTCCACCTGGGCGGCGGCGTGCTCGGCTGGGTGAACCAGATCGAGCCGCACAAGCCGGTCTACTAGACCGCCGCCGGTACGTGGAGGAGGGCCCCACCGCTCGGCGGTGGGGCCCTCCTTCGTCGCAAGCCGCGCGGCTCAGAGCGCGTGCTTGCGCTGCAGCACGTTGTAGGCGATCCAGCCCGGCAGCACCGGCAGCCAGAAGGTCAGTGCCCGGTAGAGGAAGACCGCCGGGGTGGCGACCGCGGGCGAGACGTCCGCGACGGTCAGCGCGCCGATCAGGGCGACCTCGACCGGGCCGATGCCGCCCGGGGTGGGGATCGCCGAGCCGGCCGCGTTGGCGGTCAGGAAGACCACCGCGACGGCCGAGAAACTGACGGTGCCGCCGAAGGCCTGCACCGAGAAGTCCAGGCAGGCGGTGAAGGACAGGGTCAGCAGCAGGATGCCGCCGAAGCCGGTGACCAGCTTGCGGGGCGTCTGCATCAGGTCGAGCATGCGCGGCACCACGCCGAAGAACAGCGAGCGCAGCCGGCCCAGGACGAAGCGGCGCAGCGGTGCGACCGCGGCCACCACCAGGGCGAGCACTGCGGCGGTCAGCACCCCGATGATCACCGCCCGGGAGGCGGAGAGGTCGCCGTTGGTCTGGCTGCCGGTGATCAGGCCGAAGCTGAACAGCAGCAGCAGGTGCCCGGCCAGGCCCGCCAGCTGGGAGGCGCCGACCGAGGCGACCGCCTGGCCGGGGCGGATGCCGGCCTTCTGCAGGTAGCGGGTGTTGAGCGCGATGCCGCCGATCGCGGCGGGGGCGACCAGCTTCACGAAGGAGCCGGCCAGCTGGGCCGCGACGGTGCGCCGGAACGGCAGCCGCTCGGGGACGAAGCCGGTCAGGCTCATCGCGGCGGCGACGTAGCTGAACGCGGCCGCCAGCAGGGCCGCCGCCGCCCACGCCCAGTTCATCTGGGACAGCTTGAGCTGGGCCGGCTTGATGGTGGTCAGCGCCAGGTAGGCGGCGAAGGTGAGCGCGATCACCATGATCAGGCTCTTCGGCTTCAGCCGCTCCAGCTTGGCCGGCTCCATCGGCGCCTCGGGGGCGATCTGCAGGATCTGGCCGCGGATGCGGCTGAGCAGGTCCTCGCCGGCCGCCGCGATGTCCTCCTCGGCCTGCTGCTGGGTGCGCTCGCCGGCCGCGACCTGCTCCAGCGCCCTGGCCCGGGCGGCGGCCTTGCGCTCCTTGGTGAGCTTGGCGAGGTCGATCCGGGTGGAGCGGCTCATCCCGACCGGCTGGAGCAGCGGCAGCGCCTGGGCGACCCGGTCCGCGCCGAGCACCGCGTTGGCGGTGGCGACGGCCCGCTCGGGGCCGATCCGCAGCGCGAAGGTGGTCAGCAGCTGGGCGACGTCGATGCGCAGGGTCAGGTCGGTGGCGGCGATGTCGCCGCCGGAGAGGTTGACCAGGCAGCCCGCCTTCTCGTCCACCACCAGCAGCGACTCGCCGGTCAGCCGGCGGTGGGCGATCCGGCGCTCGTGCAGAGCGGCCACCGAGCGCCACAGCGAGGCCATCACCAGGTCGGTGACCTCCTCGTCGGCGAGCTCGTCGAGGGTCCGGCCCTCGACGTTCTCGTACACCAGGATCGCGGCGTCCGGGCCCAGCTCGGAGGTGGCCACCAGCTGCGGCGCGCGGGCGCCCGAGGCGGCCGCCGCGTACGCGATCAGGGCCTCCTGCTCCAGCGCCTGGCGCAGCGACTGCGGACTGCGGCGCACCGCGACCGAGCGCAGCCGCAGCCGCCGCCAGGCCCGGTAGAAGAAGCCGGAGGCCTGCTGCTCGCGGTCGATGATGTGGACGTCCAGCGGCGGGCCGTCCTGCTGGGTGACGTGGTAGCGCCGGGTGCCGCCGGGGGCGTCCGGGGCGCGGTGGGCGCCGTCCGGGGTGAAGCCGACCTTGCGCAGGCCGATCATCAGGTGCTGGCCGGTGGGCCGGATGTTGGGGGAGCCGATCGCGTACAGCGTGCCGTACGCGACGGACCAGCCGATCAGCACGGTGAGCATCAGCGACAGCGGGGTGGTGTAGCCACCGAGCAGCTCGGTGACCCCGCTGAAGACCACCACCACCCACAGGGCGACCCGCCAGCGCGGTCTGCTCGACATGCCGACGGCGGTCATGTAGGCGATCACCGGGGCGAGGTAGCCGTGCACCGGGTCGGTGAGGGTGCTGTTGCTGTCCAGCGGCAGCCGGGTCAGCGCCTCGCGCAGGTGCTCGGAGGCGCCCTCGGCCACCCACCAGTCGATGCCCAGCGAGACGCCGTACGCGAGCACCGAGGCGAGCACGCCGTCGGCGACCCGCAGGCCGTCGCGCTTGATCAGCCGCTCGACCGCGAAGGCCAGCGGCACGGCGAGCACCGCGACGCTGGAGACCAGGCCGGTAATGGTGGACAGCACCGCCGAGAAGTGCGGCGCGTTGGTGGCGATGTCCTGCTCGATGCCGCTGGTGGTCGAGGTGGCGATGCCGGCCAGGACGAAGACGGCGACTATCCCGAGGACCCCGGCCAGGAAGCGGATCAGGTCGGACGGGCGGTGCGCGCGGGCGGCGAGCAGCGGCTCGTCGACGTCCAGGTGCGGTGCGTCGTCCTGCGGGTCGTGGTGCTCGGTCCGGGGGGCGGGCGGCGCCGCGGCGGGTGGCCGCGGTGGCGACCCGGGGGCCTTCTCCGGCGTGGGGGTCTTGATCACAGGGTCCTTGATCAGGGAGACTTCCGGCGTCGGTCCGTTCCCGGACCGTCCCTCGGGCTCGTCGCCGGCGGCCGGGGGCACGGCGGAGCCGGACTCGTCGGAGTCCCTGTCCACGCCCACGTCAGCCGTCCCGGTCATCTGGTCTTGTCCTCGTATCACCACTCACCGCCCCGAAGATGGTGGCATGCCCCGGCCCCCCGTGCTGGACAGGGGCCGGATCGGGCGCGGCGGGTCGTTCGTACGGGGCCGCGCACGCGTCCCTGTAAGGAAGAATGCCGCAGGTGACGGACGTAACAGACGACGGCGTCCCGGACGCCCTACCGCCGTTCGCCGAACTGGTGCTCGATCTGACCGAGCGGATTCCACCCGGCAGGGTGATGACCTACGGCGACGTCGCCGAGTACCTCGGCCAGGGCGGGCCCCGCCAGGTCGGACGGGTGATGGCCCTGTACGGCGGCTCCGTGCCCTGGTGGCGGGTGATCCGCGCCGACGGCCGCTTCCTGCCCGGGCACGAACACCGCGCCCTCGCCCACTACAGCGAGGAGGGCACCCCGCTGCGCGAACTCGCCGACCCGCCCCGCGTCGACCTCGGGCGGGCCCGCTGGGACGGCCGGGAGAATTCACCGAACGCCGCCCACGGACGGGATTGACGGGGCAGGATCGTAGGCTCGATGCGGGCGGGCCCCGACGGGCCCGCCCCGGCCATGCCCCTCCGCTCCACCCAGGACCTTGTTCGTGAGTTCCCCCTACCGGCTCGTGCGCAGCCCGCTCGTCCAGCCCGACCCACCCGAGCTGGACGCCTACCAGCGCGCCGTGGTCGAGCACACCGGCGGCCCGCTGCTCGTCCTCGCCGGACCGGGCACGGGCAAGACCACCACCCTGGTCGAGGCCGTCGCCCGGCGCATCCAGGACGGCACCGACCCCGAACGGATCCTCGTCCTCACCTTCAGCCGCAAGGCCGCCACGGAACTGCGCGACCGGATGTCCGGCCGGCTCGGCAGCTCCGCCGCCGCCCCGCAGGCCACCACCTTCCACTCCTTCTGCTACGCCCTGCTGCGCGCCCACCAGGAGCCGGAGGACTACGCCGAACCGCTGCGCCTGCTCTCCGGCCCCGAACAGGACGTCATGGTCCGCGAACTGCTGGCCGGCGGCGCCGAGGACGCCAAGTCGGGCAGCACGCGCATCCAGTGGCCGCTCGACCTGCGCGCCTGCCTCACCACCCGCGGCTTCGCCGACGAGGTCCGCGCCGTCCTCGCCCGCAGCCGCGAACTCGGCCTCGGCGAGGCCGAACTCGAACGCTTCGCCCAGGGCGTCCAGCGCCCCGACTGGGCCGCCGCCGCGCACTTCCTCGCCGACTACCTCGACGTGCTCGACCTGCGCGGCGTCCTCGACTACGCCGAACTCGTCCACCGCGCCGTCCTGCTCGCCGAACGCCCCGAGGTCGGCGAACGGCTCCGCGAGCGCTACCAGGTCGTCTTCGTCGACGAGTACCAGGACACCGACCCCTCCCAGGTCCGGCTGCTGCGCCAGCTCGCCGGCGGCGGACGCGACCTGGTCGCCGTCGGCGACCCCGACCAGTCGATCTACGCCTTCCGCGGCGCCGACATCAACGGCATCCTCGACTTCCCCCAGACCTTCCGGCAGGCCGACGGCAGCCCCGCCGACGTCAAGGTGCTGCGGGTCTCCCGCCGCTCCGGCGCCGTCCTGCTCGCCGCCTCCCGCGAACTCGCCCGCCGGATGCCGATGGGCCGGCTGCCCGCCGACAAACTCGCCCAGCACCGCGCCCTGCTGCCCTCCCGCGAGGGCGGCCGGGTCGAGGTCTACACCTACCCCACCCCCGGCGCCGAACTCGACTCGATCGCCGACCTGCTGCGCCGCGCCCACCTGGAGGACGGCGTGCCCTGGGGCGAGATGGCCGTCCTCGTCCGGGCCGGCGCCCGCTCCATCCCCGGCGTGCGCCGGGCCCTCGGCGCGGCCGGCGTCCCCCTGGAGATCGACGGCGACGACCTGCCGCTGCGCGAGGAACCCGCCGCCGCCCAACTGCTGCTCGCCCTGCGGGTCTGCGCCGAGCAGGCCGCCCGCGACAAGCAGGGCGACCCGGACGCCCCCGAGCCGCTCACCACCGACCTGGCACACGCCCTGCTGACCGGCCCGCTCGGCGGCCTCGACGGCTCCGACCTGCGCCGCCTCGGCCGCGCCCTGCGCGAGGAGGAACGCGCCGCCCTGCGCGCCGACGGCCGCCCCGCCGCCGTCCCGCGCCCGGCCGGCGAGCTGATCCGCGAGGCCCTCGCCGAACCCGAGCGCCTGGTCGCCCTCGACCCGGCGACCGCCCGCCGCGCCCGCGACCTCGGCACCCTGCTCCGCAAGGTCCGCGAACTGCTGGCCGGCGGCTGCACCGCCGAGGAGGCCCTCTGGGAACTGTGGGACGGCAGCCGCCGCTGGCGCGAACGCCTGGAACGGGCCGCCCTGCGCGGCGGCGCCGCCGGCCGCAACGCCGACCGCGACCTGGACGCCCTGTGCGCCCTGTTCGAGACCGCCGCCCGCGCCGAGGAACAGGTCACCGGTCACCGCAGCGCCCTCGACCTGCTCGCCGAACTCGAAGCCCAGGACATCGCCGCCGACACCCTCACCGTCCGCACCGTCCGCCCCGAGGCGGTACGGCTGATGACCGCCCACCGCTCCAAGGGCCTGGAATGGCGCCTGGTCGTCGTCGCCGGCGTCCAGGACGGCCTCTGGCCCGACCTGCGCCGCCGAGGCTCCCTGCTGGAAGCCGACCGGATCGGCCGCGACGGCCTCGCCGAACCGCTCTCCCCGGCCGCCCTGCTCGGCGAGGAACGCCGCCTCTTCTACGTCGCCGCCACCCGCGCCAGGGAACGGCTGGTCGTCACCGCCGTCAAGGCCCCCGCCGACGACGGCGACGAACCCTCCCGCTTCCTGCGCGAGCTCTACCGCGAGGACGTCGACCCGCGCACCGGCAAGACCGTGCGCCGCACCCCGCCGGTCACCGTCGAGGACGTCACCCACCGCCCGCGCCGCCCCCTCTCGGTCGCCGCCCTGGTCGCCGAGCTGCGCGCCGTCACCGTCGACCCCGCCCGCTCGCCCGAACTGCGCCGCGCCGCCGCCGAACGCCTCGCCGTCCTCGCCGCCGCCACCGACGAGGACGGCCTGCCGCTGGTCCCCGCCGCCCACCCCGACCGCTGGTGGGGCCTGGACGACCCCACCGCCGCCCCCGAACCGCTGCGCAGCGCCGACGCGCCCGTACGGCTGTCCGGCAGCGGCCTGGAACAGTTGGAGAACTGCTCGCTGCAGTGGTTCCTGGACAAGGAGGTCAGGGCCCGTGGCGCCGGCACCGCCGCCCAGGGCTTCGGCAACGTGGTGCACGCCCTCGCCGACGAGGTCGGCTCCGGCCGCACCCCCGCCGACCTCGCCGTCCTCATGGCCCGCCTCGACACCGTCTGGGACGCCCTCGCCTTCGACGCCCCCTGGAAGTCCCACCAGGAGAAGACCGAGGCCCGCGCCGCCCTGGAGCGCTTCCTCAACTGGCACGTCCTGGAACGCGGCCGGGACGTCGTCGCCACCGAGCACGGCTTCGACGTCACCCTCGACGTCGGCGGCGTCTCGGTGCGCATCCGCGGCTCCATGGACCGGGTCGAGAGGGACCACGCCGGACGCGCCTACGTCGTCGACTTCAAGACCGGCAAGCAGATCCCCACCGACAAGTCGCTGCCCGAGCACAAGCAGCTCGCCGTCTACCAGCTCGCCGTCCGGGCCGGCGCCCTCAACGAACTGCCCGGCTTCACCGAACGCCCTCCGGCCACCGGCGGCGCCGAACTCGTCCACCTGCGCGAGGCCGCCGCCAAGGCCGCCCCGGACGCCCCCAAGGTGCAGCGGCAGGAGCCGCCCGAGGGCGAACCGTGGATCGAGAACCTGCTCGCCGAGGCCGCCGGCAAGGTCCTCGCCGAACGCTTCGTCCCGCAGACCGGCGGCGGCTGCGACCGCTGCAGCTTCCGCCGCAGCTGCTCCGCCCAGCGCGACGGGGCACAGCTGGTGGAATGAGGGCTTGTCCGCCGCTCCGGTTACGGTTGCGGGGTGACCGCCGTGCTCAGCCATCCCGACCAGCTCAAGGAGCTGCTGGGCATCCCGTTCAACCGGGAACAGACGGCGGCCATCGGCGCCCCCCTGGCCCCCGCCGTGATCGTGGCCGGCGCCGGCTCCGGCAAGACCACCGTGATGGCCGCCCGCGTCGTCTGGCTGGTCGGCTCCGGCGCCGTACGCCCCGAGGAGGTGCTCGGCCTCACCTTCACCAACAAGGCCGCCGGCGAACTCGCCGAACGCGTCCGCACCGCCCTGCTGCAGGCCGGCGTCGCCGACCGGGACGACACCGAACCGCTCGGCGAACCCGAGATCTCCACCTACCACGCCTTCGCCGGCCGCCTGCTCAAGGAACACGGCCTGCGCATCGGCATAGAGCCGGACGTGCGGCTGCTCGCCGACGCCACCCGCTTCCAGCTCGCCGCCAAGGTGCTGCGCACCGCCCGCGGCCCCTTCCCCGCCCTCACCGGCACCTTCGCCAACCTCGTCGCCGACCTGACCGCCCTGGACGGCGAACTCGCCGAACACCTGGTCGAGCCCGCCGCCCTGCGCGCGTACGACGAGGAACTGCTCGACACCCTCGCCACCGTCAAGCTGGGCAACGACGACCTGCGGGCCGTCCCCGCCACCGCCCGCGCCCGACTGGAACTGCTGCGCCTGGTCGAGGACTACCGCCGCCGCAAGCAGGCCGCCGGACTGATGGACTTCGGCGACCAGATAGCCGCCGCCGCCCGCCTCGCCCAGCAGCGCCCCGAGGTCGGCGCCCTGCTGCGCGGCCAGTTCAAGGTCGTCCTGCTCGACGAGTACCAGGACACCTCCGTCGCCCAGCGGCTCATGCTCGCCGGACTCTTCGGGGCCTCCCGGGACGGCGCCGGCGCCACGGGCCACCCGGTGACCGCCGTCGGCGACCCCTGCCAGGCCATCTACGGCTGGCGCGGCGCCTCCGTCGCCAACCTCGACGACTTCCCCCGGCACTTCCCGCAGGCCGACGGCCGCCCCGCCGAGCGCTACGCGCTCAGCGAGAACCGGCGCAGCGGCGGACGCCTGCTCGCCTTCGCCAACGAACTCGCCGCCCCGCTGCGCGCCATGCACGAGGGCGTCGAGGCGCTGCGCCCGGCCCCCGGCGCCGAACAGGACGGCTACGTGCGGGCCGCGCTGCTGCCCACCCACGCCGAGGAGATCGACTGGCTCGCCGACTCGATCGCCCACCTGGTGCGCACCGGCACCGCGCCCGGTCGGATCGCCGTGCTGTGCCGGGGCGGCGCCGCCTTCCCGGACATCCACGCCGCGCTCGTCGCCCGCGAGGTGCCGGTCGAGGTGGTGGGCCTCGGCGGCCTGCTGCAACTGCCCGAGGTGGCCGACCTGGTGGCGGTCTGCGAGGTGCTGCAGGACCCGACCGCCAACGCCGCCCTGGTGCGCCTGCTGATCGGCCCGCGCTGGCGGATCGGCCCGCGCGACCTCGCCCTGCTCGGCCGCCGGGCCGCCGAACTGGTGCGCACCGAGCGGCCCGAGGGCGTGGAGGCGCTGGCCGCGGCCGTCGCCGAGGCCGACCCGACCGAGGTGGTGTCGCTCGCCGACGCGGTGGAGACCTTCCTCACCGCCCCAACCGGTGAGCAGGGGGATCCGAGCGACGACCTGCCGTTCTCCGCCGAGGCCAGGGTGCGCTTCGCCCGGCTCGCCGCCGAACTGCGCGAACTGCGCCGCTCGCTCGCCGACCCGCTGATGGACGTGCTGCACCGGGTGCTGACCGTCACCGGCCTGGAGGTCGAACTCGCGGCCTCCCCGCAGGCGCTGGCCGCCCGGCGCCGGGAGACCCTGCACGCCTTCCTGGACGTCGCCGCCTCCTTCGCCGACCTGGACGGTGACCCGGGCCTGGCCGCCTTCCTCGGCTTCCTGCGCGCCGCCCAGGAGTACGAGCGCGGCCTGGACAGCAGCCTGCCCGGCGGCGAGGACACCGTGAAGGTGCTCACCGCGCACAAGTCCAAGGGCCTGGAGTGGGACGTGGTGGCCGTCCCCGGCCTGGTGAAGGGCGCGTTCCCGTCCGGCACCGCACGCGAACGCTGGACCAGCACCAAGCGGGTGCTCCCGCACGCCCTGCGCGGCGACGCCGCCACCCTGCCCGACGTGCGCGGCGGCTGGACGAGCAAGTCGATGGCCGCGTTCAAGAAGGAGCTGGCCGAGCACTCCGGCACCGAGGAACTGCGCCTGGGCTACGTCGCGTTCACCCGCCCCCGCTCGCTGCTGCTGGCCTCCGGGCACTGGTGGGGGCCGAGCCAGAAGACCGTCCGCGGCCCCTCCGCCTTCCTGGAGCAGCTGCGCGCGCACTGCGAGCAGCCCGGCGCCGGCGAGGTCGAGCACTGGGCCGAGCCGCCGGAGAAGGGCGCCGTGAACCCGGCGCTGGCCGCCGCCGTCGAACGCCCCTGGCCGCTGCCGCTGGACCCGGCCGCCCAGCACGCCCGCCGCCGGGTCGCCGAGGTGGTGCGCGGCAGGATCGGGGGAGCGCCCGCTCCCGAACCGGAGCCGATGGCCGCCGAGGACCAGCGCCAGGTCGCCTCCTGGGACCGCGATCTCACCGCGCTTCTGGGCGAGTTGGAGCGCTCCCGGCGCACCGCCCGGGAGGTGCCGCTGCCGCCCGCGCTGTCCGCCACCCAGCTGCTGCGACTGGCCGCCGACCCGGACGGCTTCGCCCGCGACCTGGCCCGCCCGATGCCGCGCCCGCCGCAGCCCGCGGCCCGGCGCGGCACCCGCTTCCACGCCTGGGTGCAGTCCCGGATCGAGCCGCTGCTGCTGATCGAGCCCGGCGCGCTGCCCGGCGCCGACGACGACGGCATCGAGGACGAGCAGGACCTGGAACGGCTCAAGGAGGCGTTCCTGCGCACCCCGTACGCCGAGCGCAGGCCCCACCGGGTCGAGGCGCCCTTCCAACTGGTGCTGGCGGGGCGGGTGGTGCGCGGCCGGATCGACGCGGTCTACCGGGACGGTGACGGGCTGACGGAATCCGGTGGTGCGTCACGCTACGAAGTGGTGGACTGGAAGACCCACCGCGAGGAGACGGCCGACCCGCTGCAGCTCGCGGTCTACCGGCTCGCCTGGGCCGAGCAGGCGGGCGTCGATCCCGAGCAGGTCACGGCCTCGTTCCTGTACGTCCGCAGCGGACGGATCGTACGACCGGAAGGACTTCCCGACCGAAAAGAGTTGGAACGGCTCCTGATCGGGAACAGTGACTAATGAGTCACACAGAGCATCCAAGTCATCGCGCCGACGCCCGAAACCTGTGCGTCGTACACGTTTCGTGCCTATTGTGGGGTCGGTAACCGGTCAACCCCCGTGCTCCGGCCGCCAGCGAGGCCTGCATTCCCTGACCCTCAGTCATCACCGCAGGTGCCCCCGGGCATCGGCGTCTTCTGCTGGAGAGACCGAAGTTGAGCGCGACCGGATGGATCAGAGAGCGGTTCACCGGGCCGACCCCGGGACCCGCACCGGGCGCGACCGGCACCTGGCCGAGGACGGCGCTCGCGCTGCCCCTCATCGGCATGGCGCTGATCGTCGTCCTCGACCACCTCAGCGGCACCGAGGTGACGGTCGAACCCGCCCTCACCGCCGTACCCGCGCTGGCCGCCGTGGTCAGCCGCCGCACCTGGTACCCGCTCGCCATCGGCCTGTGCACCGAGGCGGCGGCGTTCCTGATGGCCTTCCGCAGCGACGCGCTCGGCGAGTCCGTGCACGCCGCCAGCGTCATCGCGATCCTGCTGGTCGCCACGATCGGCTGGGTCAGCGCCACCCTGAGACTGCGCCAGGAACAAGCCCTGGCCGACGCCCAGCTGGTCGCCGCGATCGCCCGCCGGGTGCTGCTGCGGCCCGTCCCCGAACGGGTCGGCAGCGTGCGCGCCGCCGTCCACTACGAGGCCGCCGCCGCCCACGCCCGCATCGGCGGTGACCTGTACGAGGTCGTCAACACCCGGCACGGCGTCCGGGCCGTGGTCGGCGACGTGCGCGGCAAGGGCCTCGGCGCGGTCGAGACCGCCGCCGCCGTCCTCGGCGCCTTCCGCGAGGCCGCCCACCAGGAGCCCGCCCTCGACCGGGTGGCCGGCTGGCTGGCCGACAGCCTCGACCGGGCCCTGCACGAGAACGACCACCCCGGCGTGGAGGAGGAGTTCGTCACCCTCGTCCTGATCGGGGTGCGGTCCGACGGCACCGCCGAACTCGTCAACTGCGGCCACCCCTCGCCGCTGCTGCTGCGCGGCGGACTGGTCCGCCCGCTCGAACTCACCGAGACCGTACCGCCCCTGGGCGTCCTCGACCCGGCCGACGTCCACCCCCCGGTGCACCGGGTCCCGCTGCACGGCGGCGACCGGGTACTGCTGTTCACCGACGGGGTGATCGAGGCCCGCGACCGCTCCGGCGCCTTCTACCCGCTCGCCGAACGCTTCCCGCGCTGCGCCGACGGCCGCCCCGCCGACGTCCTCCAGCGCCTGCACGAGGACGTGGTGCGCCACGTCGGCCGCCAGCTCGGCGACGACGCGGCCATGCTGCTCCTGCAGTACGAGCCCACCCCGCCCGCCATCGCCCACCTGCCGCAGCAGACTGGCGTCCTGACGACCAGGTAGCCCGCTACAGCGAGACCCGCACCAGCAGCGGCCGGTGGTCCGACACCGCCGCGCGCGGCGCCGCCGCCGGGCCCACCGCCGCGCGCGGCACCCCCACCGCCAGCACGTGGTCGAACTGCACCGCCGGCCGGTGCGAGGGATAGGTCGGCGTACGCGCCAGGTCGTACCAGCCCTGGAGCCGGGCCCGCGGTTCCCGCACCCGCCGCCGGCGCGGCTCCACCACCACCGCGGGCCGGGCCCGCCGGGCCGCCCGCAGCTCCCGCACCCGCACCCGCGGCGCCGTGCGCTCCAGCGCCGTCGCCCCGCCGAGCACCGTGCGCGGCACCGCGCCGACCAGGTTGAAGTCCCCCAGCACCAGGTGCGGCTGCGGCAGGTCGGCGATCCAGCGCCGGATCCCGGTCAGCTGCGCCATGTTCCAGCCCGGTACGAAGGACAGGTGCGCGGCCACCACGGTGAACGGCCCGCGCTCGCCCTCCAGCACCGCCGCCAGCGCCGCTCGCGGCTCGTCCGGCACGGGGGTCAGCCCGCGCCGCCCGGCCACCCGCAGCGGCAGCCCGAACGGCGCCGGGGCGAAGCGCCGCGCCCGCCAGTGCCGCACCGGCAGCCGGGTCAGCAGCGCCGTCCCGTACGAGGACGGGGCGCCGTCGCCGACCTCGCCCGGCCCGTACACCCGCAGGCCGTTCGGCCCGGACGGGTCCGGCACCCAGCCCGCCACCGGCGCCGGGCGCCCGTGCAGCGCGGCGGCGAAGCGCCAGTCGCCCGCGCCCATCGCCCCGGCCGCCACCGACGCCTGGTCGGTGCCGCCGGAGCGCGGCTGGTGTCGGTCCACCTCCTGCAGGGCCAGCACGTCGGCGTCCAGCGCGGCGATCGCCTCGGCCAGCGGGGCCGCCGCGTCGGCCGGGTAGGGCCGCGGTGCGCCGTCCGGGGCGAGCGGCTGACCGTGCAACAGGTTGAAGGTGGCGATGCGCAACTGGCTCACACCGCACGACGGTACCCGAGGGGGCGCGGCTTGAGGCCGGAGGGCATACCGGGTATACATACTGAGTATGTCCATCCGCCACGGTCTGCTCGCCCTGCTCGACCAGGGCCCCCGCTACGGCTACCAGCTGCGCACCGAGTTCGAGGCGCGCACCGGCGCCACCTGGCCGCTCAACGTCGGACAGGTCTACACCACGCTGTCCCGGCTGGAACGCGACGGCCTGGTCGAAGCCGCCGGGGAGGACGACGAGGGCCACCAGTTCTACGCCGTCACCGACGCCGGCCGCGCCGAACTGCGGACCTGGTTCGACACCCCGGTGCCCCGGACCAGCCCCCCGCGCGACGAACTGGCGATCAAGCTCGCCATGGCCGTGACCGTCCCCGGAGTGGACGTCTCCGCCGTCGTCCAGGGCCAGCGCCGGCACAGCATCAAGGCGCTGCAGGACTACACCCGGCTCAAGGGCCGCGCCCTCGCCGGCGAGACCGGACCCGGCACCGTGCCCTCCGAGGGCAACGACCTCGCCTGGCTGCTCGTCCTCGACCAGCTGATCTTCCAGACCGAGGCCGAGATCCGTTGGCTCGACCACTGCGAGACCCGGCTCGCCCAACAGGCCGAACTCCAGCAGGCCCGCGCCGCAGAGGCCGCCCGCGACGGCGCCGCCAGGAAGCCCGGCCGACTCGGCCGCCGCACCCGCGCCTGAGACGGGCCCCGGGCGGCCCCGCCACCCGATCCGCAGGCCCGGCGCCCCGAACGCCGGGCCCGTACCCAGTACAGAGGGGGGAACCGTGTCCCACACCGACCAGTCCCGGCAGGCGCCGGTACTGCACCTGGAGGACGTCACCCGCGTCCACGGCCAGGGCGCCGCCGAGGTCCAGGCCCTGCGCGGCGTCGACCTCAAGGTCCACCCCGGCGAGTTCGTCGCCGTCATGGGCCCGTCCGGCTCCGGCAAGTCCACCCTGCTCACCCTCGCCGGCGGCCTCGACACCCCGACCACCGGCCAGGTCCTGGTCGAAGGCGTCGCCCTCGGCACCCTCAGCCGCAAGAAGCTCGCCCAGGTCCGGCGCCGCTCCATCGGCTACGTCTTCCAGGACTACAACCTGATACCGGCCCTCACCGCCGCCGAGAACATCTCACTGCCGCGCGAACTCGACGGCCTGTCCGCCCGAGCCGCCCGCCGTGAGGCCCTCGCCGCCCTGGAGGAACTCGGCATCCCCGAACTCGCCGACCGCTTCCCCGACGACATGTCCGGCGGCCAGCAGCAGCGCGTCGCCATCGCCCGCGCCCTGATCGGCGAGCGCCGACTCGTCCTCGCCGACGAACCCACCGGCGCCCTCGACTCCACCACCGGCGAAGCCGTCCTCGCCGTCCTGCGTGCCCGCTGCGACGCCGGCGCCGCCGCCATGATGGTCACCCACGAAGCCCGCCACGCTGCCTGGGCCGACCGCGTCGTCTTCCTGCGCGACGGCCGCATGGTCGACGAGTCCGTCAGCCAGGACGCCGCCAGCCTCCTCGTCAGCGCCGCCGCCAACAGCAGGAAGGTGGACGAGTGAAGCCCGGAGCCTGGCGGCTCGCCCTGCGCATCGCCCGCCGCGACGCCCTGCGCGCCAAGGGCCGCAGCGCCCTCGTCGTCGCCATGGTCGCGCTGCCCGTCCTCGGCGTCACCGGCGCCGACGTGTTCTTCCGCAGCGCCACCCTCGAACCCGCCGAACGTGTCGTCCGCACCATGGGACAGGCCGACGGCCAACTGGAGCTGGTCGACCGCGGCGCCTCCGTCAAGCAGGCCCCCGACCCCGGCGACCACTCCTACCTGGCCGTCAACCCCAAGTACGAGACCAAGGACGGCGCCGCCCCCCACTACACCCCCGAGCAGCAGCGCTCCCGCGACACCGAACCCGCCCGGCTCGCCAGGGAACTGCTGCCGCCCGGCAGCACCCTGCTGACCGACTCCCCGGGCCCGGACACCGCCGCCAGCAGCACCGAGGGCCTGCTCACCACCCGCACCAGCGAAGCCGATCTGACCGACCCGGTCTGGCACGGCCGGCTCGACGTGATCGAGGGCAGCGCCCCCACCAACGACCAACAGGCCGCCGTCACCCGCGAGTTCCTCAACCGCTCCGGCCTGCGGATCGGCGACCGCACCACCGTCCGCGGCCTGGAGTCCACCCCCTTCACCATCACCGCCGTCGTCGAGTACCCCGGCGACCTCAAGGGCACCGAACTCGTCACCCGCCCCGGCACCCTGATCGGAAAGCTCCCCGGCGGCTCCGGCAGCTCCGGCCGCGACACCGCCGGCGCCACCCGCTGGCTCGTCCAGCTCCCCGCCGGCGCCACCCTCGACTGGGCCAAGGTCACCGAACTCAACGGCTACGGCTTCGTCCTCGCCTCCCGCAGCGTCATCCTCCACCCGCCGGCCCGCGCCGACGTGCCCTACTACGTCGAGATGGACCGGATCCACGGCGAGAGCGGCACCGCCCTGCTCGACCGCACCTACGTCGTCATCCTCGCCACCGTCGTCGGCATGGCCCTCCTGGAGATCGTCCTCCTCGCGGGCCCCGCCTTCGCCGTCGGGGCCCGGCGCTCACGGCGGCAGCTCGGCCTGCTCGCCGCCGCGGGCGGTGACCGCGCAAACGTCCGCGCGGTCGTCCTCGGCGGCGGCATCGTCCTCGGCCTCACCGGCGCCGCCCTCGGCCTCGGCCTCGGCGTCGCCCTGGTCGCCCTGCTGCGCACCCGCGCGGAGGAGTACTCCGGCGCCCGCTTCGGCCACTTCAACCTCCAGCCGCTCGACCTGCTCGGCGTCCTCCTGGTCGGCCTCGTCACCGGACTGCTCGCCGCCATCGTGCCCGCCGTCCAGGCCTCCCGCCAGGACGTTGTCTCCGCCCTCACCGGCCGCGACTCGCTCAAGCCACCGAGCCGCAAACTCGCCCTGCTCGGCCTGCTGATGCTCGGCGCCGGCAGCGCCCTCGCCCTGGTCGGCGCGACCAGCGGCTTCTCCAGCCGCACCCTCGCCGTCCTCGGCGGCTCACTCCTCGCCGAACTCGGCATGGTCGTCCTCGCCCCGTACCTCGTCGGCCTGTTCGGCAAGCTCGGCCGCTGGCTCCCGCTCGGCCCCCGGCTCGCCCTGCGCGACTCCGTCCGCCACCGCGGCCGCACCGCGCCCGCCGTCGCCGCCGTGATGGCCGCCGTCGCCGGCTCCGTCGCCGTCAACGTCTACCTCGCCAGCTACGACGAGCAGTACCGCCGCGAGTACGTCGCCGCCGGCCCGCCCGGCGCCGTCATCCTCGGCACCGGCTACGGCACCGGCACCGAGACCAAACTGCTGCCGCAGATGCGCGACACCGTGGAACGCAGCATCACCGCCCTCGGCCCGCGCGCCGACGTCTCCCACGTCGACTACAAGGGCGACTGCCAGGACGGCAACCCCTGCGGCTACATCCAGGTCATGCCGCCCAAGGAACGACGCTGCCCGGTCTTCGACCGCGACACCGACGACCCGGTCGAACCCGGCGAGATCAAGCGCGTGATGAGCACCGACCCGCGCTGCCAGGTCAACGAACGCCGCGGCAGCCAGTACGGCGACCTCACCGCCGGCGACGCCAACCTGCTGCGCAACCTCTACGGCGTCACCGACCCGGCCGCCGGCCAGGCCCTCACCGCCGGCAAGGCCGTGGTCTTCGACCCGCGCTACTTCGAAAACGGCAAGGTCGTCCTGCGGTACAGCGAGCCGATCACCACCGGCGCCGACGGCGCGCGCACCAAGCCGAAGAACATCGAGACCACCGTCGACGCCGTCCTCGCCCCCTCCGCGATGCCGGCCCCCGGCCAGCTCGTGATCAGCCCGGACACCGCCACCCGCCTCGGCTTCACCACCAGGCCGGCCGGCTCCGTCTGGCTGCCCGGCACGGCCCCCTCCGACGGCGACCAGCAGAAGGCCGACGGCGCCCTCGCCAAGCTCACCGACCACACCGTCCTCAGCGTCGAACGCGGCTACCAGTCCAAGGCCGGACTCGTCGGCCTCGGCCTGGCCGGCTTCGCCGGACTCGTCGCCCTCGGCGCGGCCGGCATCGCCACCGGACTGGCCGCCGCCGACTCCCAACGCGACCTCACCACGCTCGCCGCGGTCGGCGCCGAACCACGCATCCGCCGCTCGCTCTCCGGCTTCCAGTGCGGGGTCATCGCCGCCATGGGCACCCTGCTCGGCGCCGTCTGCGGACTCCTGCCCGCCGTCGCCCTGCGCAAGGTCCAGGGCCTCGCCGCCGACTACCCCGGCATCAGCCCCGAGGAACTCGCCGACAAGTCGTCCGTGGTCCTGCCCTGGCCCACCATCGCCGCCACCGTCGTGGTGCTGCCGCTGCTCGCGGCGGCGCTGGCCGCGCTGCTCACCCGCTCGCGGATCTCGCTGCTGCGCCGCACCGGCTGAGACCGGCGGCTGCTCCCCGTCACCCCTGTCCGCGCGGCCGCGGCGGGGGTGACGGCGGTTGCGGGGGCGGTGGAGGCGGGGGTGGCAGCGGTTGCGGGGGCGGTGGAGGCGACGGGGGTGACGGAGGTTACAGCCCCGACGGCGTCCGGCACCCGGAGGGCCGGGGCGGGCACCCGCACGGGCGAACTACAGTCGTCGGTATGACGAGAACCCCGGACAGCGCCGTCCGCTCCTTCATCGACCAGCACCAGGCCGCGTTCCTCGCCGACCTCTCCGAGTGGCTGGCCATCCCCTCGGTCTCCGCCGACCCCGAGCGGGCCGGCGACGTGCGCCGCTCCGCCGAGTGGCTGGCGGCCAAGCTGCGCGGGACCGGCTTCCCGGTCGCCGAGGTGTGGGAGACCGACGGGCTGCCCGCGGTGTTCGCCGAGTGGCCGTCCGGGGACCCGTCCGCGCCGACCGTGCTGGTCTACGGGCACCACGACGTGCAGCCCGCCGCCAAGGAGGACGGCTGGGACACCGACCCCTTCACCCCGACCGTCGTCGGCGAGCGGCTGTACGCGCGCGGCGCGGCCGACGACAAGGGCCAGGTCTTCTTCCACACCCTCGGCGTTCGCGCCCACCTGGCCGCCACCGGCCGCACCGCGCCGGCCGTCACCCTCAAGCTGCTGATCGAGGGCGAGGAGGAGTCCGGCTCGCCGCACTTCGCCGACCTGGTCCGGCGCGAGGCCGAGCGGCTGGCCGCCGACGTGGTGGTCATCTCCGACACCGGCATGTGGTCCGAGACCACCCCGACCGTGTGCACCGGCATGCGCGGCCTCGCGGACGCCCAGCTTGACCTGTACGGGCCGGACACCGACATCCACTCCGGCTCCTTCGGCGGCGCCGTCCCCAACCCGGCCCAGGTCGCGGCCGAACTGGCCGCCGCCCTGCACGACGACGACCGCAGGGTCGCGATCCCGGGCTTCTACGACGGGATCGTGGAACTGACCGAGCGCGAGCGCGAGCTGTTCGCCGAACTGCCCTTCGACGAGGCGCAGTGGCTGCGCGTCGCCAAGTCGTACGGCACCCGCGGCGAGGCCGGGTACTCCACCCTGGAGCGGGTCTGGGCCCGTCCGACCGCCGAGGTCAACGGCATCTGGGGCGGCTACACCGGCCCCGGCGGCAAGACCATCGTGCCGTCCTCGGCCCACCTCAAGCTGTCCTTCCGGCTGGTCGCCGGGCAGGAGGTGGAGAAGGTCCGCGAGGCCGTCCGGACCTGGGTCGCCGAGCAGGTGCCCGAGGGCATCCGGTACGAGCTGGTCTTCCCGGGCGCGACCCGGCCCTGCCTGACCCCGCTGGACCACCCGGCGCTGCAGTCCACCGTCCGCGCGATGGGCCGCGCCTTCGGGCAGAAGATCCTCTTCACCCGCGAGGGCGGTTCCGGCCCCGCGGCCGACCTGCAGGACGTGCTGGGCGCGCCGGTGCTGTTCCTCGGCATCTCGGTGCCCTCGGACGGCTGGCACTCGGTCAACGAGAAGGTCGAGCTGGACCTGCTGGCCAAGGGCGTCGAGACCGCCGCCTACCTGTGGGGCGACCTGGCCGAGAACTTCCGGCCCGGCGCGTGAGCCCGCGCGCTGCGGGCGCGCCTCGTGTGGGCCCGCGCGCTGTCGGCCCGCGTGCCGTGGGGCCCGCGCGTTGTGGGCCCCTTCGCGCACATCGCAGTCAGATCACTCATCCGGATGATTCACCACGTGGGGATGGAACGAAGTGAGCACCGTGCCTGAGACCGAGCGCCCGCAGGCCCTGGCCCTGGCCAGGGCGGGGGTGGACCGGGCCGCCGAGCACCGGTTCGACGAGCCCTGGCTGGCCGCCGCCTGGAGCCACCCCACCACCCGGGTCCTGCCGATCGCCGGCGGCGAGGCCTTCGTCGTCGACACCGCGCAGGGCACCGAACTCGTCCTGCTGCCCTCCTTCGAGGCGCCGCAGACCGGGGACCGCTACTTCCTCGGCACCGACGAGGACGGCGTCTCCTACTTCGCGCTGGCCGGCGAGAGCCTGCCCGGGCGGCTGGACGGCGACGCCCGCCCGGCCGGCCTGCGCGAGGTCGGCGCGCTGCTGTCCGACCGCGACGCGGGCCTGCTGGTGCACGCCGTCGCCCTGGAGCACTGGCACCGGCTGCACAGCTTCTGCTCGCGCTGCGGCCACCCGACCGAGAAGGCCGGCGCCGGGCACGTGCGGCGCTGCACCTCCTGCGCGGCCGAGCACTACCCGCGCACCGACCCTGCGGTGATCATGGTGATCACCGACGAGCAGGACCGCTGCCTGCTCGGCCGCCAGGCCCTGTGGCCGGAGGGCCGCTGGTCCACGCTGGCCGGCTTCGTCGAGCCGGGGGAGTCGATCGAGCAGGCGGTGGCCCGTGAGGTCCAGGAGGAGGCGGGGGTGCGGGTCGGCGAGGTCCGGTACGTCGCCAGCCAGCCCTGGCCGTTCCCGTCCTCCCTGATGCTCGGCTTCATGGGCAAGGCCCTGCCCGGCGGCACCGACATCACCGTGGACGGCGAGGAACTGGCCGAGGCGCGCTGGTTCTCCCGCGAGGAGCTGCGCGCCGGGATGGAGGCCGGCGAGATCCTGCCGCCCTCCGGCATCTCGATCGCCCGCCACCTGGTCGAACTCTGGTACGGCGAGCCGCTGCCGTCGGCGGCGCGCTGGTAATCCTGTACGAATTCCCCGGCGACTGCGGGGAGTTCCGGGCCCGCGGGGGCGCGCGACTCAAGGTGCGCGCCCCCGATTTCCTTTTCCATCCCTTCCCGCACCCGCCACGACCAGCTGTTCGTGGCCGGACGGGCCAGTTCTGCTACCGCCGGGCCCTCCGACGCCCCCACCGCCGACCCGCGCGGACGACATTGCCGGAAACGGCTGAAACCGCGTCACCGCGCTCGCTACATTCACTCGGGTGACAATCCCCCGGGGCACCGCCCAATCCCCCAAATACCAGCGCCTCGCCGCCGACCTGCGCCGCCGGATCGCCGAAGGCGAGTTCACCACCGACGCCGCCCTCCCCGTCGAGAGCGAACTGGAACGCCAGTACGGCGTCGCCCGCAACACCGTCCGGCTCGCCGTCGACGTCCTGGTCAACGAAGGCCGCCTCGTCCGCCTCCAGGGCAAGGGCACCTACCTGCGCGAACACCCCGTCCTCGACCACCACGCCTACGGCCCCACCCTGCCCCCGGCGCCCCGCGACTGCCTCGCCGCACCCTCCGACGTCTACCTCGGCGAAGCCGCCGAAGCCGGGCGCGAACTCAGCACCGACTTCGAGATGATGATCGTCCGGGCCCGCGTCGACATCGCCGAACGCCTCGGACTGCGCCCCGGCGAGACCATCGTGGTCCGCCGCCAGCTGCGCCTGCTCGACCGCGAGCCGTACTCCATCGAGGAGAGCCACTACCGGGCCGGCCTCGCCGCCGGCACCCCGCTGATGGAACCCGACCCCGTCGAGGGCGGGGACGAAGCCGTCCTCGCCGCCCTCGGACGCACCGAGATCGGCGCCGTCGACCACCTCGTCGCCCGGATGCCCGGCCCCGAGGAGGCCCAGTGGTTCCAGGGCGGCCCCGGCGTCCCGCTCGTGGTCCAGACCCGGGTCACCTACGACCGGCGCGGCCCCGTCCGGGTCATCGAGACCCGCTACTCGGCCGACCGCAGCCGGCTCGTCTACGGCATCGGCGACCTCAGCGCGCGCACCACCCTGCCCGCCCCCGCCACCCCCGTCGACCCGGCCCGGGCCGACGCGCCGTGAGGCGCGCCGACCCCGGCCGGCCGTCCCGACGCCCGGTCAGGCGGCCAGGGCCTTCTTGACCTGGATCAGGCTCGGGTTCGTCATCACCACCTGCTCGCCGCCGCCCACCGGCTGGACCAGCACCGTCGGCACCGTCTGGTTGCCGTTGTTCACCGACTCCACGAAGGCCGCCGACGCCGGGTCCTCCTCGATGTTGATCTCGGTGTAACCGATGCCTTCACGGTCCAGCTGGCTCTTGAGTCGGTTGCAGTACCCACACCAGGTCGTGCTGTACATCGTCACGGTGCCGGACATCGAGGGGGCTCCTTCGGAAGAGGGGTTCGTACGGTCTCACAGCCGCAACGTCCACCGGGCGGCCGGCATTCCGGCGCCCGTACCGACAGCGGCGACCCCGAACGGGACGCGGCGATGCGGAGCGATGCGGAGGGATGCGGATGGATCATCCTGCGATCACACCGGGCCTGTGGACAACCCCGCCCCCGTTGTCCCACCGGGCTGAGAAGATGGAACGCATGCAGGAAGACCTCTTGAGCGGCAGCCCGTACGACGCCCCCCACGGCTCCCCCTGGGCCGACCCCGGCGCCGCCACCGGCCCCGACGCCGTGCTCGCCGGGCTCGACCCCGAACAGCGCGCCGTCGCCACCGCCCTGCACGGCCCCGTCTGCGTCCTCGCCGGCGCCGGCACCGGCAAGACCCGCGCCATCACCCACCGCATCGCCTACGGCGTGCGCAGCGGCGTCTACCAGCCCGCACAGGTCCTCGCGGTCACCTTCACCGCCCGCGCCGCCGGCGAGATGCGCGGCCGACTGCGCCAGCTCGGCGCCGACGGCGTCCAGGCCCGCACCTTCCACGCCGCCGCCCTGCGCCAGCTCCAGTACTTCTGGCCCCGCGCCGTCGGCGGCCCGGTGCCCCAGCTCCTCGAACGCAAGGTCCAGCTCGTCGCGGAGGCCGCCGGCCGTTGCGGACTGCGCGTCCAGCGCACCGAACTGCGCGACCTCACCGCCGAGATCGAATGGGCCAAGGTCACCCAGACCTCCCCCGAGGACTACCCCGCCGCCGTCGCCAAGTCCGGCCGCGAAGCCCCCCGCGACCCCGCCGAGACCGCCCAGGTCTACCGCGTCTACGAGGAGACCAAGAGCCGTCGCGGCAACATCGACTTCGAGGACGTCCTGCTCCTCACCGCCGCCATCCTGGAGGACCGCCCCGACATCGCCGAGCAGGTCCGCAACCAGTACCGGCACTTCACCGTCGACGAGTACCAGGACGTCTCCCCGCTCCAGCAGCGCCTGCTCGACCAGTGGACCGGCCCCGGCGGCGGCGCCAGCCTCTGCGTCGTCGGCGACGCCAGCCAGACCATCTACTCCTTCACCGGCGCCACCCCCGACTACCTGCTGAACTTCCGCAGCCGCCACCCCGACGCCACCGTCGTCAAGCTCGTCCGCGACTACCGCTCCACCCCCCAGGTCGTCCACCTCGCCAACGGACTGCTCGCCCAGGCCCGCGGCGAGGCCGCCCGCCACCGCCTCGAACTCGTCTCCCAGCGCGAGGCCGGCCCCGAACCCGTCTACACCGAGTACGAGGACGAACCCACCGAGGCCGAGACCACCGCCCGCCGGATCAAGGACCTCCTCGCCACCGGCGTGCGCGCCAGCGAGATCGCCGTCCTGTTCCGCACCAACGGCCAGTCCGAGGTCTACGAACAGGCCCTCGCCGACCTCGGCGTCCCTTACCAGCTCAAGGGCGCAGAACGGTTCTTCGAACGCCCCGAGGTCCGCGACGCCGGCGTCCTGCTGCGCGGCGCCGCCCGCGCCGCCGCCGACCCGCTCACCGCCGGCGCTCCCGACCTCGCCGGCCAGGTCCGCGCCGTCCTCGCCAGCCGCGGCTTCACCCCCGAACCGCCCGCGGGCTCCGGTGCCGTCCGCGACCGCTGGGAATCCCTCGCCGCCCTCGTCCGCCTCGCCGAGGAGTTCGAGCGCACCCGCACCGCCGAAGGCCTCGGCACCGACCTCGCCGCCTACGTCGCCGAACTCGACGCCCGCGCCGCCGCCCAGCACGCCCCCGCCGTCGAAGGCGTCACCCTCGCCTCCCTGCACGCCGCCAAGGGCCTCGAATGGGACGCCGTCTTCCTCGTCGGCCTCACCGAGGGCACCCTGCCGATCATCTACGCCAAGACCGACGAACAGATCGAGGAGGAACGCCGCCTCCTCTACGTCGGCGTCACCCGCGCCCGCAAGCACCTCAGCCTCTCCTGGGCCCTCTCCCGCTCCCCGGGCGGCCGCGCCTCCCGCAAGCCCAGCCGCTTCATGGACGGGCTGCGCCCCGGCTCCTCCGCCCCGGGCGCACGCACCGGCGCGCGGGGCGGGCGGGGTGGCGTCGAGCCCGGCGAGCGCTCGGCCGCCCGGCGGGTCCGCGGCCCGGTCAAGTGCCGGGTCTGCGACAAGCCGCTCACCGATGCCGTCGAACGCAAGCTGCGCCGCTGCGAGGACTGCCCGTCCACGATGGACGAGGCGCTGTACGAGCGGCTGCGCGAGTGGCGGGCCCGGCAGGCGAAGAAGCAGGGCGCCCCGGCGTACGTGGTGTTCACCGACGCGACCCTGATGGCGATCGCCGAGGACGTGCCCGCCGGCCGCCAGGAACTGGCCCTGATCTCGGGGGTCGGCGCCATGAAGCTGGACAAGTACGGGGCCGCCGTGCTCTCGTTGTGCGCGGGGGAGGAGCCCGAGGAGGATCCGGACGGCGTCGAGGACGACGGTCCGGTCGATCCGGCGTGAGCCGGCACGGGCGCGGTCCAGGGGACTGCTCGGGGGACTTCGCAACCGCTGCGGAACGTCGCGCGGATCCTGCCGTCGACGGCGCCGCGTGAACTCGCGTGAAAAATAGTTTGCGCGGCATACCGGGAGCGCAATAGCCTGCCGGGGCGGTCAAGGGGACGCGGTCGCACGGGGTCACACCTGTGCCGATCTCCCTCGCCCCGCAGCTTCACCAGCTTCACCGAGACAGACATCCGAACATTCGGAGCCCGGGGAACCAGGCTCCGCGAGACGCCGAGAGGAGGCGAAGACAGTGGGAAACATCATGATCACCAAAATGACTGGCCAGACCGTTGTCGCTGCCTCCCTGCGTGCCGCCCGTCTGCGGGCGCTCGCCGAGCTCGGTGGAACCGGTCTGGGTCTCGACGCCACCGGTGTCTCCGTCGCCTCCGCTGTCAGTGGTCTTGGACACACTGATCTGTGCCTCACGGGCGGCAGGAGTGTCGAAGGCACCGCTGTCGAGACCGGTCTGTCCCGTGACTGGGCGTCGGTCGACGCGTCGCGTCCCGAGCGCGATGAGCGACCGACCCAGGCACCGAAGGCGGCCGTAGCCGCCGCCATGCATGGCGGCTATGCGCAGGTCATCGGTGCCGGAAACGCCCAGAAGCAGAACGAGCAGCAGATCAACCAGGCCACGGCCGCCTTTATCGGCGCCAAGGCCATCCGGATGCGGGCCTTCCGCGGGCCTGAACCCTGGAGAGAACGAACCTGAGCCAGCCTCAGGTCGGCACCTCCAGGGCCGCGGAACCCGTCACACCGGGATCCGCGGCCCTTCTGTTTTGTCCGGTACGCAAGACCACCCCAGGCCCTCCGGGGCCTCCGGCCCAGCACCACCAGTCCACTGGGCCGGAACCACTGAGAAGACGAGGAAGACGCCCACAGTGTCCACGGTCATCACGCCGCCCATCCCGTCCGTACCGCCGACAAGCCAGATCACCAAGGCCGACCAGGCCGACCCTCCGGAGGTTCCGTTCATGCAGCTCAACTCGATCGAGCAGGCCGAGGCGCTCGGTCTCCCCATCCCTTGCCGCGCCTTCGACCCCGAGGTCTTCTTCGCCGAGACGCCCGCCGACGTCGAGTACGCGAAGTCCCTCTGCGGCACCTGCCCGGTGAAGGAGGCCTGCCTCGCCGGCGCCCTGGAGCGTCGCGAGCCGTGGGGCGTCTGGGGCGGCGAGCTGTTCGTCCAGGGTGTCGTCGTGGCCCGCAAGCGGCCGCGTGGGCGTCCGCGCAAGACCGAGGTCATGGCGTGAACCCCGCCGAGCACGTCAGGGCCGTCCGCCGGGGCGAGCAGCCCCCGCTGGACACCGCCCTCCGCCGGTCCGTACGGATCGCCGCCGCCAAGGCCGACACAGCGGCCAGCACCCGCCCATTCCCGAGCACGCACCACGAGCAGGACCACCACATGACCCCCGCCGCCATCGATCCCACCGTCCGCGCCGAGCAGACCACTGAACTTCAGATCCAGAACAGGACCCTCGAAATGCAACTCCTGCATGAATCCCTGGCCCGTGCCCATATGCAAGACAGGCTCCACGAGGCCGAGGAACAACGCCTCGTCAGCCGGGTCGTCCGGGCGCGCAAGCTCCGGCAGCGGGCCGAGCGGGCCTCCATGCGGGCGCGCAAGGCGCTCGCCGTCGCGCTGATGTAGGCGCACCGCCGCTGATCCGACTGACCCCCGTCGTGCCGCAGGCCGCCCCCCGTTCGAGGGGAGCGGCCTGCGGCCGTTGCGGTCGGCTGCCGTCGTCGGTCGTCCTTGGGTGCTCCCTCAGGGACGGGCGGGCTTGGTGGTCGTCCTGGCCGGCGCCGTGGTGTGCTTCGCGGGCCCGGCCGCCTTGGCCGGGTTCGCGGCCTTCGCAGGCGGCTCGTCGGAGAACTCGGGCAGCCACTCCAGCATCTCGGCGCGGAACGGTGCCTTGGCACCCAGCTGGCACAGCACCCCGATGGTGCTCAGCGTCACCCGGTGGATCAGCAGGTACGCGGGGGGCAGGTTCAGCTGCTTGCCCAGGTTGTAGGCGGGAGAGCGCGGATCGGCGATCCGGGCCGCCTGGGCGCGCATCCAGGCCCGGGTGAAGTGGAAACTGTCCACGGCAGCCGGCTCGATGATCGGCAGCAGATAGTCCAGCACCGCGTCCGGGTCCAGCTGGATCGAGGGCTTCACGAAGCCCTCCTCGCGGAGCATCTTCAGCACGCCCGCGGCGTCCCCGGCCAGTGCCATCCGCAGCGAGGCCCCGATCGGCGCGGGCAGCCCGCCCGGCAGCCGGTCCACCGTGCCGAAGTCCAGTACCCCGAGCCGCCATCCCTCGGCCGGGCCGTCGTCCTTCAGCAGCCGGAAGTTGCCCGGGTGGGGGTCGGCGTGCAGCAGACCGGTCCGGGACGGCCCGGCGAACAGGAACCGGGCCAGCAGCTGCCCGGCGCGGTCACGCTCCTCCTGGGTGCCGTTCGCGATCACCTCGGCCAGCGGGGTGCCGTCCATCCACTCGGTTACCAGCACCTGGTCGGCCTGTGCCACCACGACCGGCACCACGATGTCCGGGTCGCCGGCGAACTCCTCGGCGTGCCGACGCTGGGCCTGGGCCTCCAGCTCGTAGTCCAGCTCCTCCGAGACGCGCTCGCGCAGCTCGTTGATCAGCGGCTTGATGTCCAGCCCGGGGATCAGCGGGCCGACCAGCCAGGCCACCCGGCTCAGCTGGGAGAGGTCGGCGAGCAGCGCGTCGCCCGCGCCCGGGTACTGCACCTTGACCGCAACCTGCCTGCCGTCGTGCCAGACCGCCCGGTGCACCTGGCCGATCGAGGCGGCCGCCGCCGGGCGGTCGTCGAACTCCAGGAACAGCTCGCGCCAGTTGCTCCCGAGCCGCTGGGCGAGCGCGGTGTGCACCTTGGCGGCGGGCATCGGGGGAGCGGCGTCCTGCAGCTTGGTGAGCGCCGCCCGGTACGGCCCGGCGACCTCCTCGGGCAGGGCGGCCTCGAAGACGGACAACACCTGCCCGAACTTCATCGCCCCGCCCTTGAGCTCGCCCAGGACCTTGAACAGCTGGTCGGCGGTGGCCTGCTGGAGCTCGGCCGTCACCACCTCGGCGGATCGGCCGCCTATGCGCTTGCCCAGTCCGAGCGTGGCGCGGCCGGCTATCCCCAGCGGCAGGGCGGCGAGCCGTGCCGTGCGGGTCACTGCCTTGCGCGGAAGATCGCTCACCCGGGCCTCCAATCGCCTGGCCCCCCGACACCGGACGGCCCACCATCACTAGGCCATTGTGCCCGCTTCCTGGTCTGCTCCCGCCGGTATTTCACGGGGGACGACGGGCGGTGGCCTTCCTTTGCGGGGAGCTGGGCGGCTCGGTCTGGTGGGGAGTCGCCGGTGGCGGACTCGGTCGTGCGGGCGGTGGCCTGGTGTGGGCCGGGCGGCGGTGCGGGGTGATGCTGTTTCGGTGGTCGTCACAGGAAGTCGGCGGGGCCGACTTCCTGTGACGTGGGGTGTCAGGCGTCGGCTTGGGTGGCGCGGCGGTAAGTGGCCAGGTGGACGCCGGTCCTGGCGGTCGTGGTGGAGACCAGCTCCAGGGTGCGCCGCACGCCGTCGGCCGGGAAGAGCGACTTGCCGCCGCCGAGCAGTACGGGCATCACCATGAGCCGGAGTTCGTCCACCAGGTCCTCGCCGAGGAGGGAGCGGACGAGGGTCGGGCTGCCCATGATCAGCAGATCCCCGCCGTCGGCCGCGCGTTGCCCCCGGATCCAATCGACGGCCGCGGTGCCAGGGACGAGGGTGCTGTTCGTCCAGGTGAGGTCAGCTTCGTCGAGGGTGTCGGAGACGACGTACTTCTTGATCGAGTTCATCCGGTCGGCGAGCGGGTCGCCGGCCCGCTCGGGCCAGGCGGCGGCCATGGTGCGCCAGGTGCGGCGGCCGAACAGCAGGGCGTCGGTGCTGCTCATCGCCTCGTTGATGAACGGGCCGATGGTCTCCGGGTCGAAGAACGGGTGGGACCAGCCGCCGTGGGCGAAGCCTCCGTCGGTGTCCTCCTGCGGGGCGCCGGGGGCCTGGACGACGCCATCGAGGCTGATGAACTCGCTGATCACGATGCGCATGGGGTGCTCCTCCGGTGGCTTGCTCGGGGTTGTGCAATGGAGACCGGGGGGCCGGGCGAGACTCATTGCCCGTAAGTAGTGACCCTGGTCACATTGTTGACGCTTCGGGGGCCCGCCCCCCTCCCCCCCACCCCCCCGCTCGCCCTCCTCCTCCCGCCTCACCCGCCGGCTGCCCACCCGCCTCCAGCCCTCGCTCCGCTCCTTCGGAACAGCGGCTCCGCCTCTCCCGGCCCGCGCCCTGCCCCGGGCAGGGCGCGGGCCATGGGCTCACCTGGCCATGGGCTCACCTGGCCATGGGCTCACCTGGCCGGGCGTTCCGCCCGTTTCGGTCGGGGCCTCAGGTCCGGCGGCTGCTGAGCCCTGCAGCCGCCGGGCCCGGGCCCGGTACCTTGCTCGTTCCTCGCTCCCTCTCACCCCGGTGGCAGCGGCTGCCACAGACAGCCGCAGTCCGGGTGTCCTCGTAGCCGTAGGCGGCGGGGCATCCCGTCGCCCGCCGAGATCTCGCACCAGCCGTCCACGCTCGGCGGTCGGCCGCCGTCCAGGTACACCTGGACGTGCAGTGCCGCCAGGCCGGCGACGGCCGTCGCCAGGGCGGTGTCGCAGGCCGGTGTGCGGGCCCGGCCGGGGCCGTTGTCGGCCAGCTGGGCCAGGACCCGCGGCCAGGCCGCGTCCTCGTCCTCCCGCCGCAGCACCAGGCAGTGCCCGCAGGCCGACCGTCCTGGGATCACCAGCGGCCCGATGATGCCGAACTCCTCGACCACGCCCACGTACAGGTGGGGCACCCCGGCGCGGAGCAGCAGCCGGGCCTCGTACGTCCCGCCTGCGAAGGCGGCGCTGCCGTCCCGGGGCGCGAGGACCACGAAGTCGGGTGGCGGGTCGTCGGACTTCCGCCGTGGCACCGGGACCAGTGGTCGGCCCGTGGCCCGCTGCACCGTCTCCCGGGCGACCGTCGAGCGCAGCCGTCCGACGTCTGCGGGTGGCAGCCCCGCGGGCGAGCAGTCGGCGGGCTGGACCCGCCCGCTGTCAGCCACCGTGACGCTGCCGGTGCCGCCGGCGGCGAGCACCGCCGCCACGGCCGCGCCGACCCGGCCCGCGCCGCGCACCTCGATCCGGGTCTCGGCCCGCCGGGCCAGGACCGCCGGTGCGGCGCCCGGGCCGGAGTGGACCAGGGACAGCGAGGCGAGGTCGGGCCCGAGCAGGTCCCGGTGGGGCCGGGGGAAGTGGGAGAGCGCCCGGTCGGTCGCTTCCGCGTCGTCCAGCAGCCCGGTCTCCTCCAGTTCGCTCAGCAGCGTGTCGGCGGGTTCGCGCCCGAGGCCGATCCGCTCGCCGGCGGACAGCAGCTCGGGTCGGTCGCGCGTTCCGTCGACGAGTTCGAGGAACTCGCACAGCGTCTTGTCGGCGTTGCCGAGCACCCCGGCGTACCGGGTGACGGTGCCGAACTGCAGGGTCTCGGAGTCCCGCCAGCTGCGGGACAGAGCGGGCTTCAACACGAGGCGCACGACGATCTCCCTTCCGATCGTTTCCGGACGGCTGACCGCAGCATGCCCCATCGCGCAGACCGCGCGCAGAAAGTTATCCACAGGCCTGGAGTTATGATCACAACATCTGTTCGCGCACCTTGTGGATAACTGCCCATCCCCTCTGGCGTCGGTTTCCGGACACCCCCTGTCGGCCTTTCGTTCCCGATCGCTCCATGAAAGTTTTCGGCCACGGCACCGGACTTCTGTCAGCCGCACCGGGTAACGTCGTGTGCCATGGCAGCCGAGCGGGACTCCCATCGATCGGCGTCGCGTCGGCGTGCCCGTGCAGCGACCGGGTCGCAGGTGGCGGCGCCGAGCACGCGCGGGCGCCCGGACGGGAAGCAGCGCGAGAAGCAACACGAGAGCCAGCAGGCGGCGTCGCAGCTCCCGCCCTCCGGTGCGCTGCCCCCGGAGGGGCACGACCGCAGCCGGGTCGAGGTGCGGCGCAGCGCGCGCCGCAGCCGTACCGTCTCCGCCTACCGCGAGGGCGATCGCACCGTCGTCCTGATTCCGGCCCGGATGTCGCACGCCGAGGAGCAGCGCTGGGTGACGCAGATGCTGGAGAAACTCGCCGCGCAGGAGCGCCGGCGGATCCTCGGGGACGACGCCCTGATGGGCCGGGCCCGGGAGTTGTCGGCGGCCTACCTGGGCGGTCGCGCCCAGCCGGTCCAGGTCCGCTGGGTGACGAACCAGAATTCGCGCTGGGGCTCGTGCACGCCCAGCGAGGGGACGATCCGGCTGTCCCACCGGTTGCAGGGCATGCCGGAGTACGTGCTGGACTACGTGCTGTTGCACGAGCTGGCGCACCTGCTGGTGCCGGACCACGGCCCGGCGTTCTGGGCGCTGCTGGAGGCCTATCCCCGAACTGAGCGGGCCCGCGGCTATCTGGAGGGCGTGGTGTCCGCCGCGCGGCTGCCCCACATTCCGGGTGCCCGGCACGGCGCGCCGAGTCCGGATCCGGCGGCCTCCTGCGGCTGACGGGGCCTGGGGCGCCGAGGAGGCCCGAGGGGCTGAGGCGGCTTGAGGAAGACTGACCGAAAAGGGGGCGCGGGCTCATCGGCCCGCGCCCCCTTGGCGCGCTTCACCTCAGTCGGTCAGGCGGTCAGCCGCCGTGCCCGGGCGACCAGGTCGCGCACCGAGTGGTCGGTGAGTTCCGGCAGCCGGTCGAAGTCGAACCAGCGCAGGTCCAGCGACTCCTCGCTGATCAGCGCCTGCGCCCCGGCCGGGGCCAGCGCGATGTACTGGACGTCCAGGTGGGTGTTCTCCGGCCGGTCCTTGCCGGTGCAGCGGACCTGGTGGCGGTCCAGCTTGGCGGGGACGGGGGCACCGTTCTCCCGCAGCAGGGTGAGGTCGGGGATGCCGGACTCCTCGACGGCCTCGCGCAGCGCGGCGGAGGCGAGGTCGGCGTCGCCGGGCTCGCAGTGCCCGCCCATCTGCAGCCACATGCCGACCTTGGGGTGCAGGGTGAGCAGCACCCGCCCCGCCGCCGGGTCGATGACGGCCGCGCTCGCCGTGAGGTGGGCGGGCAGGCAGGACCGGTACACGCCCTCGGGTTGTTCGGCGAGGTGCGCGAGGTAGTCGAGCCGCAGCTGTTCCTGGTCCTGGTCGGCGGGCCGCCAGTCGGTCAGGGTGCGGACGGCGTCCGCGTGCAGGGTGGACGTCGTGCCCGTCCCGGTGGCCGTCATGCGGTGGGCTCGCCCTTCCCGTCGGTGCCGTCCTGGTCGGTCCCCGGCGCATCGCCCTTCGGCCGCTCGTCCTTGGTGAGGTCGGGCTTGCCGGCCGCGGCCTCGCCGAGCAGCTTGTCGAGGGCGTCGAAGTCGAAGCCGCCCTCCAGGTCGCCGCTGCCGCGGTGCACGAAGGCGTCCGGGTCGTCCAGGTCGGCGGCGGTGGGCAGCATGTCGGGGTGCTGCCAGAGGGCGTCGCGGCCCTCGATGCCGCGGGCGTCGGCGAGCAGTGCCCACAGCCGGGCGGCGTCGCGCAGCCGGCGCGGGCGCAGTTCCAGGCCGACCAGGGTGGCGAAGGTCTGCTCGGCGGGCCCGCCGGCGGCGCGGCGGCGGCGAACGGTCTCGCGCAGCGCGCCGGCCTGCGGCAGGTGGGGTTCGGCAGCGGCGTGGACGACGGCGTCGACCCAGCCCTCGACCAGCGCGAGGGCGGTCTCCAGGCGGGCGAGCGCGGCCTTCTGCTCGGGAGTGTCCTCGGGCTGGAGCAGGCCTCCGGCGAGGGCCTCCTGGAGGGCCTCCGGGTTGCTCGGGTCGAGCTGGCCGGCGAGTTCCTCCATGCGGGAGGTGTCGACCTTGATGCCGCGGGCGTAGGCCTCGACGGCGCCGAGCAGGTGGGCCCGCAGCCACGGCACGTGGGCGAAGAGCCGCTGGTGGGCGGCCTCGCGCAGGGCGAGGTAGAGCCGGACCTCCTCGGCGGGCACGTTCAGGCCCTCGCCGAACTCGGCGACGTTCTGCGGCAGCAGGGCGGCCTTGCCGGCCGGGGCGAGCGGCAGGCCGACGTCGGTGGAGCCGACGACCTCGCCGGCCAGGGCGCCGAGCGCCTGGCCGATCTGGGTGCCGAACATGGCGCCGCCCATGGAGCGCATCATGCCCATCAGCGGGCCGGCCATGGCCTGCATCTCCTCGGGAAGGACGCCGCCCATGGCGGTGCCGACGCGCTCGGCGACGGGGTCGACGAGGTCCTTCCAGACCGGGAGGGTGGCCTCGATCCACTCGGCGCGGCTCCAGGCGACGGCGGTGCCGGCGCCGGAGGGGAACTCGGTGACGCCGTCGAGCCACAGGTCGGCCAGGCGCACGGCCTCCTCGACGGCGGCGCGCTCGGCGGCGCCGACCGAGCGGTCCTTGCTCTTGCCCTCGGCGGGTTCGGCGACGACGGTCTGCCGGGCGATGTTCTGGGCGAGTTCCCAGTTCACCGGGCCGCCCTCGAAGGAGAGCATCTGTCCGAGCTGCTGGAACGCGGCGCCGAGGTCACCGGGGTTCAGGCCGCCGAACATCGCGCCGAAGGGGTTGTCGGCTCCGGCGCCGCCGGGGCCGCCCGGGGCGCCGGGCATGCCGAACATCGCGCCGAAGGGGTTGCCGGCTCCGAAGCCGAACGGCTGGGGGCCGCCGCTGCCTTCCTGGCCCTGCTCCTTCTTCTGCGCGTCGTCGGGCTTGGCCTTGCCGTCCTCGGGCTCCTCGGGCGGAACGCCGAATCCGAAGGGAAGGTCGCTCACGGGGTCCTCGATCCGGTCGGCCGTCATGCGGGTGTGGCGGGAAGTGCTGCCGCCCGGGGGTCCGGTGGAGCGGGGGACTCGTGGGCGGCTCCCGCACGCAAGGCCCGCGCCGGGTGCACCGCCGGGCCTTCGCCTCGGGCAGGATGGACGTACGTGACACACGTCCGTACGCACATAAGCTAACCGTGGAGGATGGCCGGTGAGTTCCCCGCCCTCGGACGTTCGCTCTGGGCTGACCGCAGGAGAGGACGACCCGGACACCACGGTGTCGCCGCCTCCAGCCTACGGCGGGCGGCCGTTGACCGTGGCCGTCACCGGCGCGGCGGGGGTGCTGGGCGAGCGGGTCGCGGCCCGGCTGGTGGCCTCGCCCCACGTGCGCAGGGTGCTGGCGGTGGACGACCGGCGCGGTGAGGTCGCGGGCGTGCAGTGGCGGGTGCTGGACGTGCGGGATCCGGCGGTCGCCGAGCGGCTGGCCGGGGTCGACGTGGTGGTGCACCTGGCGATGGACTTCGGCATGGAGTCCGATCCGCGGGCCCGCAGCGCCTACAACGTGCGCGGCGCCCAGACGGTGCTGACCGCGGCCGCGGCCGCCGGGGTGCACCGGGTGGTGCTCTGCACCTCCGCGATGGTCTACGGCGCGCTGGCCGACAACGAGGTGCCGCTGGCCGAGGACTCCGAGCTGCGGGCGACGGAGGAGGCCTCGCTGGTCGGGGACCTGCTGGAGATCGAGCGCCTGGCCCGGCGGGCGCCGCGGGCCCACCCCGGCCTGCAGGTGACGGTGCTGCGCCCGGCGGTGGTGGTGGGTCCCGGGGTGGACACCGTGCTGACCCGGCACTTCGAGGCGCCCAGGCTGCTGGTGGTGGCCGGTTCCCGCCCGTGCTGGCAGTTCTGCCACGTGGAGGACCTGGCGGCGGCGTTGGAGTACGCGGCGCTGGGCCTGGTCGAGGGCGAGGTGACGGTCGGCTGCGACGGCTGGCTGGAGCAGGAGGACGTGGAGCGGCTGTCGGGGATCCGGCGGATGGAGCTGCCGGCCGCGCTGGCGCTCGGGACGGCGGCCCGCCTGCACCGGCTGGGCCTGACCCCGGCCCCGGCGGGGGACCTGGCGTACACCATGTACCCGTGGGTGGTGTCCGGCAGCCGGCTGCACGAGGCGGGCTGGCGGCCGGAGTTCACCAACGAGCAGGTGCTGGCGGAGCTGCTGGCGCAGGTGTCCGGCAAGCACGCGGTGGCGGGGCGACGGCTGGGCGGCAAGGAGGCGGCGACCAGTCTGGGGGCGGCCGGGGCGACGGTGGCGCTGGTCGGTACGGCGGCGCTGGTGCGCCGGGCCCGCAAACGGCGACGCTTCTGATCCGAGGGACTCCCGGGCGGGCCGGACGAGCGGTGACGAACGGCCGGGCATCGAACGGGCCGCCTGGATTCTCACGATGCGAAATTTCGCAATCGTGATGCGGAAGCCCCTTGCCGGGGGCGGACCCGGATGGGGAATCATGGAGTCATGTCCGAGAACCACGACCCCATCCGCCTGCTCGCCATCCGTGAGGCCCCGCTCTCCCTGGACGAGGTGTACGAGGCGGTCGGCGACGACGCGGCCGGCGGCACCACCGTCTTCGTCGGAACGGTCCGGGACCACGACGGCGGCAAGTCGGTCTCCGCGCTGGAGTACAGCTGCCACCCCACGGCCGAGGATGAGATGCGCCGGATCGCCGAGAAGGTCGTCGCCGACTTCCCGGTCAAGGCGCTCGCGGCGGTGCACCGGGTGGGCCGGCTGGAGATCACCGACAAGGCCGTGATCGTCGCCGTCTCCTGCGCGCACCGCGGGGAGGCCTTCGCAGCCGCCCGCCGGCTGATCGACGACCTCAAGCACGAGGTGCCGATCTGGAAGCACCAGGTCTTCGCCGACGGCGAGGAGGAGTGGGTCGGCGCCGGCGGCTGCTGACCGCCACCCGCACCCCGCACCCCGGCATCCCGGCATTGCGCGCCGGGCATCCCGCACCCCGGCATCCCGCGCCAGGTACCCCGCACCCGACGGCCCTTGCCCGACGGCCCTCGCCCGGCGGCCTCCGCCGCGCTGCCTCCGGGCGCCGGTCCCGACCGCGTGCGGCGGAACCGGCCGCACACGGAGCGCGTCCCCCGGGTCAGGCGCGCCGCGGTCTCACCCGAACGGGTCCGGTGCGGTGGGCCGAATACTCCATGGAAGTGAGCCGATCGGCCGTCCCGTAACCCGGACGGCGCCGGTCGAGTTGTCCGCCGGAGTGGTTAATCTGCTCATAGACACGACGAGCTGGGAGTACTGATATGGGTGCGCTCGCCTGGTTGATCATTCCGGTTGTCGCCGTCCTGGTCGCCGCCGCCTGGGCGAGCTGGGCCCAGCGGGCCCCGAAGGCGACGGGGGACCCGGCCTCCCTCGCCGAGCACCGGCGCTTCATGGCCGCGATGGAACGCACCACGGCCGGCACCTCCGCGCCGGGGGAGCACTCCGGTCGGTAGCCCGGCGGGCGCCGCGTCACCCGCGTCCCGTACTGTCGTGGCATGCCACGCCGCTCCGCGACGATGCTCGCTGCCACCCTGCTGCTCATAGCGCTGCTCTGCGTCTCGGTGCTGATGAAGGTGCCGTACACGGAGATGAGCCCGGGCCCGACGTACAACACGCTCGGCGAGCAGGGGGGCAAGCCGGTGATCACCATCACCGGTCACGACTCGTACCGGGCCTCCGGGCACCTCAACATGACCACGGTGCAGGTGACCGGGGCGAAGTACGAGCCCAGCCTGGTCAACGCGGTGATCGGCTGGATGCGCGACGACGTGCTGGTGGTGCCGCACGACAACGTCTACCCCAAGGGCCAGTCCGACGCGGACGCCAAGAAGCAGAACGCCGAGGAGTTCGCCTCCTCCGAGGACAGCGCCCGCACCGCCGCGCTCAAGCAGCTGGGCGTCCCGGTCGGCAACGAACTGATCGTCAAGTCGGTCACCGCGGGCGCCCCGGCCGAGGGCCGGCTGCACGCGGGGGACCAGATCGTCGCGGTGGACGGCGCCGCCGTCGACTCGGTCGACCAGGTGGTCGCCGCCGTCACCAAGCACAAGCCCGGCGAGTCGGTGGTCTTCACCGTGGTGCCGCGCGTCAAGGACACCTCCGGCAACGGCTCGGCCACCCCGGGCGCGAAGACGGACGTCACCGTCCCGACCGTGCGGGCCAAGGACCTCGACCCGAAGGCCCCGGCCGAGCGGGCCGAGCTCGCCGTGGTCGGCATCGGCACCGGGATCCGGCACACCTACCCGTTCCAGATCGACATCGGCCTGCAGGACGTCGGCGGCCCCAGCGCCGGGCTGATGTTCTCGCTCGGCATCGTCGACAAGCTCACCCCCGGCGGCGACCTCACCGGCGGCAAGTTCGTGGCCGGCACCGGCACCATCGACGACGACGGCAAGGTCGGCCCGATCGGCGGGATATCGATGAAGCTGATCGCCGCCCGGGACGCCGGGGCCCAGTACTTCTTCACCCCGTCCTCGAACTGCGCCGAGGCCACCAAGAATGTGCCGTCCGGGCTGACCCTGATCAAGACGGACACCCTGGACGGCGCGCTGAAGTCGCTGGAGCAGATCCGCTCCGGGCAGACCTCCGCGCTGCCGTCCTGCCCCGAGTAAGACCGTCGGGCAAGACCCGTCAGGCAAGGGCGTCGGGTGAGACCGCCGGGCGAGGGCTCAGGAGAAGGTCGCCAGCAGCGCGTCGGTCAGGCCGGGCACCAGGTCCGGGCCGGTCAGCACCTCGCGGGCGACGTCCTTGGAACGCAGCCGCAGGGCGATCTCCTTCCGGCCGTCGCGCAGCACGGCGGCGGTGATCCGCACCTCCTCGCGCTTGGGGTGGTTGGCGACCCACTCGGCGAGCTGGGCGTCGGAGGCGCCGCGGGGGCGGGACTGCTCGGCGCCCGGCGGCAGCATCAGCCGCTCGACGACCAGGGCGCAGCCGGCCACAGCGTCGGGCCAGGCGATGGTGCCGAGGAACTTGTCGAGTTCGGTGCCGGCCGGGATCTCTTCCTGCTCGACCGGGGTGAGGCCGGGCTCGTCGCCGTCGGAGAGGCCGAGCTGCTTGGCGATCCGGGGGTCGGCCTTGCGCAGGGCGGCGCTGTCCACCAGGGCGAACAGTCGGGCCGGGAGGTCCCAGCCGAGGGTGGCGGCGTACTCGTCGATCTCCAGCGCGGCCCGGGTGAGCGGGGTGGCGGCGGGGAGCTTGGAGACGTCGTCGGGGGAGTTGTTCAGATCAGACGCGTCGGACATGACTCAATCCTCACACGCCGGGCGGTGGGCGCTCGCCGGAGCGGCCGGGGGAGAGGGCGGGAGGGAACGCGGGAGGGCGCGGGGACGGGGGCGGTGGGGGCGGCGTAGTAACCGTCTGCTAACGGTGGGAACTCGACCAAAGCCTGGTTAAGTTTCTCTGACGACCGACCGATTCCAGACGACACAGCTGAGGTGCCACCGTGGTATTCCAGATGCCGGAACGCTCAGGGCCGGGTTTCCGGCGGAGGGTGGGCCCGCCTTCCCGGCGGGCGCGGGTGGCCCTGCTGACCCTGGGCGTACTCGCGGTGCTGTTCCTGCTGTTCGTCATGTTCGCCGGGTTCTGGACGGACTGGCTGTGGTTCAGGTCGGTCCACTACTCCTCGGTCTTCACCACCCAGCTGTGGACGAAGATCGGGCTGTTCGCGGTGTTCGGCCTGCTGATGGCGGTGATCGTCGGCTTCAACATCTGGCTGGCGCACCGGCTGCGGCCGCCGCTGTCGGCGATGTCGGTGGAGCAGCAGAGCCTGGACCGCTACCGGGCGGGGCTGGCACCGTTCAAGCGCTGGGCGCTGATCGGCGTCTCGCTGGTGATCGGCCTGGTGGCGGGCGCGGCGGCGTCGGGCCAGTGGCGGACCTGGCTGATGTGGACGAACGCGACGCCCTTCGGCGAGAAGGACGCCCAGTTCGGCATGGACGTCTCGTTCTACGCCTTCGACCTGCCGTTCTACGAGTTCGTGCTGGGCTTCGCGTTCAGCGCGGTGATCGTCTCGCTGCTGACCTCGGCGCTGGTGCACTACCTGTACGGGGGGCTGCGGCTGCAGGGTCCGGGCCGTCGGGCGAGCGCGGGCGCGCAGGGGCACCTGGCGGTGCTGCTGGGCGTGTTCGTGCTGCTGAAGGCGGTGGCGTACTGGTTGGACCGGTACGCGCTGGCGGTGAAGACCGGCTCCTACAAGGGGGTGTCGGGCTGGACGGGCCTGCGCTACGTGGACGCCAACGCGTTCCTGCCGGCCAAGACGATCCTGTTCTTCGTCGCGATCATCTGCGCGGTGCTGTTCTTCCTGACGCCGATCCGCCGCACCTGGGCGCCGGCCCTGATCGGGCTGGGGCTGATGGTGCTGTCGGCGGTGCTGATCGGCGGCCTGTACCCGGCGATCGTGCAGCAGTTCCAGGTCAAGCCGAACGAGCAGGCCAAGGAGACGCCGTACATCCAGAAGAACATCGACGCGACGCGGCAGGCGTACGGGATCGCGGACGCGAAGACCACCCCGTACAGCCCGCAGGGCTCGACCACGGGTGACGCGCTGAAGCCGGACGCGCAGACCGTCGCGGACGTGCGGCTGCTGGACCCGAACATCGTCTCGCAGACGTTCCAGTCGCTGGAGCAGCAGCGCAACTACTACGCGTTCCCGAGCACGTTGTCGGTGGACCGCTACGGCACCGGCGCGGACAAGCAGGACACCGTGATCGGCCTGCGCGAGCTGGACCTCAACGGGGTGCAGCGCAACTGGATCAACGACCACTTCAAGTACACCCACGGCTACGGCGCGGCGGTCGCCAAGGGCAACCAGGTCGACGACAAGGGCGGCCCGGTGTTCACCGAGTCCGGCCTGCCGACCACCGGTGCGCTGGGCGACTACCAGCAGCGGATCTACTACGGCGAGAAGACGACGACGTACTCGATCGTCGGGGGCTCGAACAAGGAGATCGACTACACCGACGTCAAGACCGGCCAGAACGTGGAGTACACGTACGCCGGTGACAGCGGTGTCTCGCTGGACAACCCGGTCACCCGGGCCGCGTACGCGGTGCGCTTCGCCGAGCCGCAGATCCTGTACGCGGGGGCGATCACCGACGGCGCCAAGGTGATCTACAACCGGACGCCGAAGGAGCGGGTGGAGAAGGTCGCGCCGTGGCTGTCGATCGACGCCGACCCGTACCCGGTGGTGCAGGACGGCCACGTGGTGTGGGTGGTGGACGGCTACACCACCTCCGACGGCTTCCCGTTCTCGTCGAAGACGACGCTGGGCACCGCGACCAAGGACTCGCTGACCAACCAGCGCGGTGAGCTGCTGACCGTCGCCAACCAGGTCAACTACATCCGCAACTCGGTCAAGGCCACGGTGGACGCCTACACCGGCGAGGTGAAGCTCTACCAGTGGGACGAGAAGGACCCGGTGCTGAAGACCTGGATGAAGGCCTTCCCGGGCACGGTCGAGCCGAAGGCGGACATCCCGGCGTCGCTGCTGCCGCACCTGCGCTACCCGCAGGACATGTTCAAGGTGCAGCGCGACCTGCTCGGCCAGTACCACGTGACCGACGCCAACTCCTTCTTCAACGGCAGCGACATCTGGCAGGTCCCGGTGGACCCGACCAGCGACACCAAGCAGGTCCAGCCGCCGTACTACGTGACGGTGCGCACACCGGACGCCGCCGCCGCGAGCTTCTCGCTGACCAGCACCTTCGTGCCCAACCAGCGGCCCAACCTGGCGGCCTTCATGTCCGTCAACGCGGATCCGGGCGACGACTACGGGAAGATCCGCATCCTGAAGATGACGGGCGAGAGCGGGGCCCCCGGCCCCGGCTTGGTGCAGTCGAAGTTCAACTCCCGCCAGGAGGTGGCCTCGCAGATCTACGCGCTGAAGACCGGCGGGGACACCGAGCTGGAGTACGGCAACCTGCTGACCCTGCCGGTCGGCGGCGGGCTGCTGAACGTCGAGCCGGTGTACGTGCGCGGGCGCGGCGCCAAGTACCCGACGCTGCAGAAGGTCCTCGCGGTGTACGGGGACGACAACGTGGCGTTCGAGAACACCCTCGAGGACGCGCTCAAGAAGCTGTTCGCCGGGCAGGCCCCGCCGGCCACGCCGGTGGCACCGTCCAGCCCGGGCGGCGGGACGGCCCCGGGTGGCGGCACGACGCCGGGCGGCGGCACCACGCCGGCCCCGGGGACGCCGACTCCGACGCCGACCGGTCCGGGCACCCCGGCGCCGGGCGGGACGATCTCGCCGGAGCTGCAGAAGGCGCTGTCGGACGCGGAGAAGGCGTACAACGACAGCCAGACCGCGTTCAAGAACGGCGACTGGGTGGCCTACGGCAACGCCCAGAAGGCGCTCGGGGACGCCCTGAAGGCGGCCGACGCGGCCCGCGGCGGCAGCCCGGCGCCGGTGCCGACGGCCGCGCCGACCGGGTCGGGGGCGCCCAGCCCGCACCCGTAGTCCCCGCTGAGCTGCGGTGACCGTTTTTGGTTCCACCCCGTGTCCGTGCTACGGTTCTTTCACCGACGCGGGGTGGAGCAGCTCGGTAGCTCGCTGGGCTCATAACCCAGAGGTCGCAGGTTCAAATCCTGTCCCCGCTACACAGTGACAGTGGCCCGGAGGATCATTCCTCCGGGCCACTGTCGTTTTCGTGCTATTGTTCTATCACCGACGCGGGGTGGAGCAGCTCGGTAGCTCGCTGGGCTCATAACCCAGAGGTCGCAGGTTCAAATCCTGTCCCCGCTACACAGTGTCAGAGGCCCGGAGGATCATTCCTCCGGGCCTCTGACGTTTCCCGCGATGTTTCCGTCCGGAAGCGGTGGGAACCGCTCCGGTACTATCGACCGTCGCCAACGGGGGCGGCACCGGGGTTTGTGGGGTGGAAGTGTCGGGAAATCGACAAAGCGCCGAAGCAATTCCGTCGGCTTCAGGGCTGCCCCGCCCGAATTCGGCCGAGGCAGGTGTACGCGGGTAGCGGGTGATGCGACGATGGGACACACGGGGGACGGTGCACGGCCGCTGATGGGCCGTCGGGTCCGGCGCCTCTCCTGGGAGAAGTCCCCCCGGCCGTCGGCCGGGGCACGATGCCGCGACACTCTGGGGGAGCGGGAGTCGGCATGAGGCTGATCGGCAAGTCGGGCACCAAGTCGGGTGCGGCCGTCGAGGCGGACACCGACGCCTGGGCGGAGAGCGCTGAGAGCCCCGACAACCGCCCCGGGGCCCTGCCCGCCCAGCGCACCAGCGGACTGTCCGAGCGCCCCGCGGCCGGCGGTTTCGGGCCCGACAGCCTCGTTCACGTGTCCACCCGTCAGTTCTCCGCCGCCGTCGGCCCGTACGGCGCGGGTGGTGAGGAAGCGCCCTCCGGCGCCGCGCTGGACCCGGCCGGGCTGGACCCGACCAGCTTCGAGACCGCGCTGGCCGCCCGGGAGTCCGCCGCCCTGGAGGCCCGGCACCGGCAGGCCGCCGACGACGGCGACCCGGAGGCCGCCGGCCGGCTCGGCACCCTGCTGCTGCGCCGCGGCGACCTGGAGGACGCCGAGCCCTACCTGCGCGCCGCCGCGGCCGCCGGGCTGCGGGCCGCCGCCAACAACCTGGGCGTCCTGCTGCACCAGCAGGGCCACCGCGCGGAGGCCGGCCAGTGGTGGCGCCAGGCGGCGGTGGCGGGCAGCGCCCCCGCCGCGCACGCGCTCGGGCTCCAGCTGCGCGACCAGGGGGAGGAGGAGGCCGCCGAGTACTGGCTGCACTTCGCCGCCGACCACGGCCACCCGCTGGGCGCCTACGCGCTCGGCGACCTGATGGAGCACCGGCGCGACGTGCGGGCCGAGCGCTGGTTCAAGGTGTCCGCCGATGCCGGGCACCGGGAGGCCGCCTACCGGCTGGCCCGGATGCGCGAGGCCGCCGGGGACAAGGAGACCGCCGAGGCCTGGTACCGCACCGCAGCGGCCCGCAGCCACGCCCGCGCCGCGCTGCGCCTGGGCGTGCTGCTGGAGGAGCGCGCCCGCACGGACCGGTCGCTGCTGGAGGAGGCGGCCCGCTGGTACCGGCAGTCCGCGCAGAACGGCGAGCCGCGCGCGGCCTGCGCGCTCGGCTTCCTGCTGCGCGACTCCGGCGACATCGCCGCGGCCGCCGAGTGGTGGCAGGAGGCCGCGGAGGCCGGCGACGGCAACGCCGCCAACGCGCTCGGCGCGCTGCACGCGAGCCGCGGCGAGGCCAAGGAGGCCGAGCACTGGTACCGCACCGCCCTCGACGCGGGCGACCAGAACGGTGCCTTCAACCTCGGCCTGCTCTGCGCCGGCACCGGACGCGACCAGCAGGCCGAGCAGTGGTACCGCCGGGCCGCGTACGCCGGGCACCCGGAGGCCTGCAACGCGCTGGCCGTGGTGCTGCTGCAGCGCGGCGACGAGTCCGGCGCCGAGCCGTGGTTCTCCAAGGCCGCCGAGGCCGGCAGCGTGGACGGCGCCTTCAACCTGGGCGTGCTGCACGCCGGACGCGGCGAGGCGCGGCAGGCCCAGGAGTGGTACGCGAGGGCGGCCGCCGAGGGCCACGGCGAGGCGGCGCTGCAGCTGGCGGTCGCCCAGGAGCAGCGCGGCAACCTGGCGGGCGCCCTGGAGCGCTACCGGCAGGCGGCGGCGGGCGGTTCGGCGGAGGGTGCGTTCCGGCTGGCCTCGGTGCTGGACCGGCGTGGGGACGCGGACGCGGAGGCCGAGCACTGGTACGCGCTGGCGGCCGACGCCGGGCACCGGCGGGCGCAGGTGCGGATGGGTGTCAGGGCGGCCGAGCGCGGGGCGCTGGAGATCGCCGAGAGCTGGTACCGGCGGGCCGCCGAGGCGGGCAGCCGCAGCGCCGCGTTCAACCTGGGGCTGCTGCTGGCCCGGCAGGACAGCGAGGCGGAGGCGATGCTCTGGTACACCCGGGCCGCCGACGCCGGGCACGGGCGGGCGGCGCTGCGCCTGGCGCTGCTGGCGCTGCGTCGGGGCGAGCCGGTGCAGGCAGAGAACTGGTGCCGGCGGGCGATCGACTACGGGCCGGCCGAGGTCGCGGAGCGGGCGGGGCGGCTGCTGGGCGCGCTGCACGCGGAGCTGAGCGCGTAGCCGAACCCGTACCCCGGTACGGCTTCGAGGGGGCGGCAGCCTTGCGGCCGGTGGGTCACGGCCCGGCGGTCGGGTGGTCGGCGGCCGGGCGGCCGAGGGGTCAGGGCCGGCAGTCGGGGCACAGGCCGCGGTAGGTGACCTCGGCGGTGGCGACGGCGAAGCCGAAGCGTTCGGCGGCGGGCAGCGCCGCGAGCGGGTCGCCGTGGGGATGGACGTCGCGGATCGCGCCGCACCCGGAGCAGACCAGGTGCTGGTGGGCGCGGTGGGCGTTGGGGTCGTAGCGCTTGGCGCGGCCGTCCGTGGCGACCTCCAGCACCTCGCCGAGGGCGACCAGTTCGCCGAGCGTGTTGTAGACGGTCGCGCGGCTGATCTCGGGCAGGCGGCCGGCGGCGCGGGCGTGCACCTCGTCCGCGGTGAGGTGGACGTGCTCGCCGTCGAGGACCTCGGCCACCACCCGGCGCTGTGAGGTCAGCCGCCAGCCGCGTCCGCGCAGTCTCTCCAGCAGATCGCTCATGGGACCAGAATAAGTCACGCTCCGAGATTGGTGCCAGTGTTGACTTAGACGAAGTCCAAGTTAGGATCGTGTCATCACGACCGGACCCCTCGGAGGCACCCCGTTATGACCACGCAGGACGAGCTGCGCCCGACCCTCACCACGGCGGCCGGCGCCCCCGTCGCCGACAACCAGAACACCGAGACCGCGGGTGTCGGCGGCCCGGTCCTGATCCAGGACCAGCTGCTGTTCGAGAAGCTCGCGCACTTCAACCGCGAGCGGATCCCGGAGCGCGTGGTGCACGCCCGCGGCGCCGGCGCGTACGGGACCTTCACGGTGACCGCCGACGTGACCCCCTGGACCCGCGCGGCCTTCCTGTCCCGGGTCGGCAAGCAGACCGAGGTCTTCCTGCGCTTCTCCACCGTGGCCGGCAACCTCGGCGCGGCCGACGCGGTGCGCGACCCGCGCGGCTTCGCGCTGAAGTTCTACACCGAGGAGGGCAACTACGACCTCGTCGGCAACAACACCCCGGTGTTCTTCATCAGGGACGCCGTCAAGTTCCCGGACTTCATCCACACCCAGAAGCGCGACCCGTACACCGGCTCGCAGGAGGCCGACAACGTCTGGGACTTCTGGGGCCTGTCGCCCGAGGCCACCCACCAGGTGACCTGGCTGTTCGGCGACCGCGGCATCCCGGCCAGCTACCGGCACATGGACGGCTTCGGCTCGCACACCTACCAGTGGCAGAACGAGGCCGGCGAGCACTTCTGGGTCAAGTACCACTTCAAGACCGACCAGGGCATCCGCAACCTCACCCAGGCCGAGGCCAACCGGCTCGCCGGCGAGGACCCGGACAGCCACCAGCGCGAGCTGCGCCAGGCGATCGAGCGAGGCGAGTTCCCCAGCTGGACGGTGCAGGTCCAGATCATGCCGGCGGCCGACGCGGCCACCTACCGCTTCAACCCCTTCGACCTGACCAAGGTCTGGCCGCACGCCGACTACCCGCCGATCGAGATCGGCCGGCTGGAGCTCAACCGCAACCCCGACAACGTCTTCGCCGAGGTCGAGCAGTCGGTGTTCACCCCGGCGAACTTCGTGCCCGGCATCGGCCCGTCCCCGGACAAGATGCTCCAGGGCCGCCTGTTCGCCTACGCCGACGCCCACCGCTACCGGGTCGGCATCAACGCCGACCACCTGCCGGTCAACCGCCCGCACGCCACCGAGGCCCGCACCAACAGCCGCGACGGCTACCTGTACGACGGCCGGCACGGGCGGCAGAAGAACTACGAGCCGAACAGCTTCGGCGGCCCGGTGCAGACCGGCCGTCCGCTGTGGGCCGCGACCGCGGTCGACGGGTACACCGGTAACCACGCGACGCCCTCGCACGCCGAGGACGACGACTTCGTGCAGGCCGGCAACCTGTACCGGCTGTACACCGAGGAGGAGAAGCAGCGCCTGATCGCCAACCTGGCGGGCTTCATCGCCAAGGTCTCGGCCGACCGCGAGGACATCGTGGAGCGCGCGATCGACAACTTCCGCAAGGCCGACGCCGACTACGGGCAGCGGCTGGACGCGGCGGTCCGGGAGCTGCGCAAGCAGTAGGGCGGACCGGGAGGGCGGCGGGCCCCTCGACCAGCTCCCACTGGTCGAGGGGCCCGCAACCATGTGCGTCGGGGGCTCAGACGGAGAGGCGCCGCAGGGTCTCCTCGTGCAGCAGACCGTTGCTGGCGACCGCGTCCGCACCGCCGGGGCCGGGGATGCCGTCCAGGCCGGTGAAGCGGCCGCCGGCCTCCTCCACCACGATGCAGGGCGCGGCCATGTCCCACAGCGACAGCTCGGGCTCGGCGGCGATGTCCACGGCGCCCTCGGCGACCATCATGTAGGACCAGAAGTCCCCGTACGCGCGGGTGCGCCAGCAGGCGCGGGTGAGGTCCAGGAACGGGTCGAGGCGGCCGCGGTCCTCCCAGCCGGTGAGGGAGGAGTACGAGAAGGAGGCGTCCTCGATCCGGGAGACGCCGGAGACGTGGATCCGGGAGGCCTTGGCGAGGCTGCGGCCCGCGTACGCGCCCAGGCCCTCGGCCGCCCACCAGCGGCGCTGCAGCGCCGGAGCCGAGACGATGCCGACCACCGGGCGCTCGACGCCGTCCGGGCCGTCCTCCAGCAGGGCGATCAGGGTGGCCCAGACCGGGACGCCGCGGATGTAGTTCTTGGTGCCGTCGATCGGGTCGATCACCCAGCGGCGAGGGCCGGAGCCCTGCAGGCCGAACTCCTCGCCGAGGACGGCGTCGCGCGGCCGGGCGCGCTGGAGCACGCTGCGCACCAGCTCCTCGGCGGCCTTGTCGGCGTCGCTGACCGGCGTCAGGTCCGGCTTGGTCTCGATCTTCAGGTCGAGGGCGCGGAAGCGCTCCAGGGTGACCGAGTCGGCCGAGTCGGCGAGGACGTGGGCGAGTCGGAGATCGTCGTGGTAGTCGGCCATGTCGGAAACCCTAGCTCAGTGCGGGGGCCCGTCTCAGTGGGCGAGCAGGCTCAGTGGGCCGTGCCGCTGAGCTGGAGGCCGATCACGCCGGCGATCACCAGGGAGATGGAGACCAGCTTGAGCACCGAGGTGGTCTCGTCCAGGAAGACCATGCCGTAGACCGCGGTGCCGGCCGCGCCGATGCCCGTCCACACCGCGTAGGCGGGGCCGACCGGCAGGCTCTTCAGCGAGAGGGTGAGCAGCCCGAAGCTGCCGAGCGCGAACACGCAGAAGCTGATGGTGGGCCAGAGCCTGGTGAACCCCTCGCTGAGCTTGAGGTTGATCGCGAAGCCGGTCTCCAGCAGGCCGGCCAGGACCACCAGGGCCCATGCCATCGCGTGCCCTCCCTGTCGATCGACGGACGGGCCGTGCCCGGCCCGACTTTCCTATGATCGCCAGGGAGAGCCCGTCCGACACCTCGAACGGGCCACCGACCCGAGGGACGGCAGAGCCGTCAGTCGCCCTCGCGGGCCTCCTTGCTGGACAGCAGGCGGCGCAGCGAGTAGAGCCGGGCGGCCTCGGCGTGGCCGTCGGCGACCCAGGCGTCCAGGGCGCAGTCCGGCTCGTCGTGGCTGCACGCGCGCGGGCAGTCCACGGTGCCGGGCTCCAGGTCGGGGAAGGCGTGGATGACCCGGGACGGGTCGATGTGGGAGAGGCCGAAGGAACGGAAGCCGGGCGTGTCGATCACCCAGCCGGTGTCGAGCGCCTTGCGGGAACCGGGCTTGGCGCCGGGCGGCGGGGGCAGTCGCAGGGCGAGGGCGGAGACGGTGGTGTGCCGGCCGCGGCCGGTGACGGCGTTGACGTGGCCGGTCTGCCGCCGGCGGTCCGGGACGAGGGCGTTGACCAGGGTGGTCTTGCCGACGCCGGAGTGGCCGATGAACACCGTGGACAGTCCGCGCAGGTGCTCGCGGACGGCCTCGGCGCCGACGGTCTCCAGTTCGTCCCGGCGGGTGACGACGTAGTTGATGCCGAGCGGGGCGTACGACTCCAGCAGCGGTTCGGCCGGGGCGAGGTCGGACTTGGTGAGCACCAGCAGCGGTTCCATGCCCGCGTCGTAGGCGGCGACCAGGCAGCGGTCGATCAGCCGGGGGCGGGGCTCCGGGTCGGCCAGGGCGGTGACGATGGCCAGCTGGTCGGCGTTGGCGACGACGATCCGCTCGTACGGGTCGTCGTCGTCCGCGGTGCGCCGCAGCACGGAGCTGCGCTCCTCGACCCGGACGATCCGGGCGAGGGTGTCGGTGTCCCCGGAGAGGTCGCCGACCAGGTTGACCACGTCGCCGACGACGACGCCCTTGCGGCCCAGCTCGCGGGCCTTCATGGCGACGACCTGGCGCTCCTGCTTGGTCCCCGGGTCGACCAGGCAGGTGATCCGGCCGCGGTCGACGGTCAGCACCATCGCCCCCTCGGCGTCCTCGTGCTTGGGCCGGATCCGGGTCCGCGGCCGGGAGCCCCGGCGGGCGGGGCGGTTGCGGATGTCGTCCTCGTCGGCGTCCTTGCCGTAGCGGCGCATGGCTCCAGTCTCCGCTCAGGCGTCCGTCGCCGCTCCGCCGTCGCCGCCGCCGTCGACGCCTTCGCCGAGCAGCTCCGCCCACATCTTGGGGAAGTCGGGCAGGGTCTTGGCGGTGGTGGCCACGTTCTCCACCCCGACGCCGGGCACGGCGAGGCCGAGCACCGCGGCGGCGGTGGCCAGGCGGTGGTCCTCGTAGGTGTGGAAGACGCCGCCGCGCAGCGGGCGCGGGCGGATCCGCAGACCGTCCTCGGTCTCGCTGACGTCGCCGCCCAGGTCGTTGATCTCCTTGGCGAGGGCGGCGAGCCGGTCGGTCTCGTGCATGCGCAGGTGGGCGATGCCGTACAGGTGGGACTCGGAGTCGGCGAGGGCGGCGACGGCGGCGATCACCGGGGTGAGCTCGCCGACGTCGTGCAGGTCGGCCTCGATGCCGTGGATCCGGCCGGTGCCGGTGAACTGCAGGCCCTCGTCGGTGAACTCGCAGGCGCCGCCCATCCGGGTGTAGAGGTCGCGCAGCTGGTCGCCGGGCTGGCTGGTGTGCTTGGGCCAGTCGCGCACGGTCACCCGGCCGCCGGTGACCAGAGCGGCGGCGAAGAACGGGGCGGCGTTGGACAGGTCGGGCTCGACCACCAGGTCGCGGCCGAGCAGGGCGCCGGGGGTGACCCGCCAGACGTCCTTCTCGCCGCCGTCCTCGGGGGCGTCGACCTGGGCGCCTGCCAGGCGCAGCATCTCGACGGTCATCCGGATGTGCGGCAGCGACGGGACGGGCCCACCGACGTGCCGGACCTCCACGCCGTGGTTGTAGCGGGCGCCGGAGAGCAGCAGGGCGGAGACGAACTGGGACGAGGACGAGGCGTCCAGCTCGACCGGGCCGCCGTCGAGGCCGCCGGTGCCGTGGACGGTGAGCGGGAAGCTGCCGCGACCGCCGTCCTCGATCCGGGCGCCAAGCGCGCGCAGGGCGTTGATCACACCGTGCTGGGGGCGCTCGTGGCTGCGCGGGTCGCCGTCGAAGTGGACCGGGCCGTCGGCGAGGGCGGCGAGCGGGGGCAGGAAGCGCATCACCGTGCCGGCGTTGCCCACGTCGACGTTGGCGGGACCACGCAGCACGGGGGCGGGGATGACCCGCCAGGCCTCGCCGCCGCCGGTGCCGCCGGAGTCGTTGTTGACCTTCTCCTCGATGGTGACCCCGAGGGCGCGCAGGCCGTCGGCCATCAGCTGGGAGTCGCGGCTGCGCAGCGGGCGGCGCACCCAGCCGGGCCCGTCGGCGAGGGCCGCCAGCACCAGGGCCCGGTTGGTGACCGACTTGGAGCCGGGGATGGTGACGGTGGCGTCGACGGGGGCGGTGGCGACGGGGGCGGGCCACGGGGTCTCGGTCATGGGGGCCAGTCTAGGGGCCGTACCGGAACGGTCCGGATTCTGGACTGTTGACTCGCCCGCTCGCCTCCGGGCCGCTCCGGACCCGGTGCCGGCGCTCGTCGCTCCGGCGCTCGTTCCTCGCTTGTCGCTCCTCCCTTTCGGCACCGGCGCGGCCCTTCGGCTCGGGGCGGGGACTCGCCCGCTCGCCTCCGGGCCGCTCCTGACCCGGTGCCGACGGTCGGTGCCCGGGGCGGATCAGAGGGGCTGGAGCAGCCAGCTGGCGCCGAGGGCGAGGCAGGCGAGGGCGATCAGCAGGAAGACGGTGACCCAGGCCAGAGCGGGGACGTGGGTGAGCCGGGCGAGCTGGTCGGCGTCGGAGTCGCGGGCCCAGCCGATGCGGCGCTGGTGCTGGAGTTCCAGGACCGGGCGCACCGCCCCGAAGAGCAGGAACCAGCAGCCGAGGTAGGCGAAGCCGGCCTGGACCTGGGCGCTGCCGAACCAGGAGACCAGGAAGAAGGCGCCACCGGCGATCAGGACGGTGAACAGGCCGAAGGCGTTGCGGATGCGGATGAGCAGGGCCAGCAGCAGGGCGATGGCCAGCCACAGCAGCAGGGTGATCCGGTCGGCGGCGAGCAGGGCGGCGCAGCCGAGGCCGAGCAGGGCGGGGGCGGTGTAGCCGGCGGCGGCGGTGAGGACCATGCCGGGGCCGGTGGGGCGGCCGTAGGAGAGGGTGAGGCCGGAGGTGTCGGAGTGCAGCCGGATGCCGGCGAGCTTGCGGCCGGTGACGAGCGCGGCGAGGCCGTGGCCGCCCTCGTGGGCGATGGTGACGGCGTTGCGGGCGACGTGCCACAGGGGCCGGGCGAGGACGGTGAGCAGGGCGGCGCAGCCGGTGGCGAGGACGAGCCAGCCGGGCGGGGCGGCCTGGGTGCCGGTGACCCGGTCCCACAGTTCGCCGAGGTTCTGGTTGTTCGGGTTCATCGGGGGGTCTGCGCCTCCGTTCGCTGCGTTGGGCCGTTCGGGGCAGCCTCCCATGCGGGGACGGGCGGGCGGGAGCGGCGGTTCTGGTCCGTGGATGAGGAAGTGGTGAGGGCGGGCGGCATGGCAAGCTGGCCCGCATGTGCGGTCGGTTCGCAGCCAGCAGCAAGCCCGAGGACCTCGTCGAGCTGTTCGACGTGGAGTTCTGGGATCCGGAGGAGTCCCTGGAGCCGAACTGGAACGTGGCGCCGACCAACAGCGCCTTCGTGGTGCTGGAGCGGCTGGCGAAGGGCGCGGCGCGGCCGGTGCGGCAGTTGCGGGCGCTGCGCTGGGGGCTGGTGCCGCAGTGGTCGAACTCCGCCGAGACGGCGGTGAAGATGATCAACGCGCGGTCGGACACGGTGCACGAGAAGCCCGCCTACCGGCAGGCCTTCTCCTCGCGCCGGTGCATCCTGCCGGTGGACGGGTACTACGAGTGGCAGACGGTGCCGGGCGAGCGGGGGAAGGCGCGCAAGAAGCCGTTCTTCGTCTCCCGGGCGGACGGCGGCCCGCTGGCGCTGGCCGGGCTGTACGAGTTCTGGCGCAACCGGGCGGTGCCGCCGGGGGACCCGCAGGCCTGGCTGGTGACCTTCACGATCGTCACCACGGACGCCGAGGAGGCGCTGGCGCCGATCCACGGGCGGATGCCGCTGTTCCTGCACCGGGAGTCCTGGGGCGAGTGGCTGGATCCGGGGCTGGACGACCCGGACGGGCTGCGCCGCCTGCTGGTACCGCCGCCGCCGGGGGCGCTGCTGGCCACGCCGGTGTCGCCGGCGGTGGGCAGCATCCGTAACAACGGCCCGGAGCTCAAGGAGCCGTGGGTCGAGGCCGAGTACGAGACCACACTGTTCTGAACGTCTTCGGGAGCCGCTGAGATGACCACGTCCGAACTCGTCGCCACGGAGGCCGGGGACGCCCGGATCACCTACCACCGGGCGGACGCCGCGAAGGCGGTGCTGGCGCTGGGGCACGGCGCGGGAGGCGGGATCGGGGCGCGGGACCTGGTGGCGCTGGCCGGGCGGCTGCCGGAGCGCGGGATCACGGTGGCGCTGGTCGAGCAGCCCTGGCGGGTGGCGGGGAAGAAGCTGGGCCCGGCGCCGAGGACGCTGGACCTCGGCTGGCGGCCGGTCGCGGAGCGGCTGGCCGGGCAGGGGCTGCCGCTGGTGGTCGGCGGGCGCAGCGCCGGGGCGCGGGTGGCGTGCCGGACGGGCGCGGCGAGCGGCGCGGTGGGGGTGGTGGCGCTGGCGTTCCCGCTGCACCCGCCGGGCAAGCCGGAGAGGAGCCGGGCGGAGGAGCTGCTGGAGTCGGGGTTGCCGACGCTGGTGGTGCAGGGCGCGGCGGATCCGTTCGGCGGGCCGGAGGAGTTCCCGGAGCTGCCGGAGGGGCACGTGCTGGTGGGGCTGCCGTACGGGAACCACGGTTTCGAGGTGCCCAAGCGGGCGGCGGTGGGGCAGGACGAGCTGCTGGGGATGATCTGCTCGGCGGTGGGGGACTGGGTGCTGGGGCTGGTGGGGCTGTGAGCAGGGCGTTTCCGCTCGCTCACTCGTGCGAGTGAATGGTGGGCCGGGGCGGGAATGCGGGCGGGGGCGGGGTGGTTGTCGTGTCCGTCAGCACGAGTGAGCGGTGAGAGGCAGGGCAGATGGGTTCGATCGCGTGCCCCGAACGGCCTGAGGAGCGCGAGGCCACCGCGGCGTTCGCCCCCTCCTGGCCGGAGTGGATTGACGCGGGCGAGAAGCCCGTCAGCCCGATATCCTCCATTTCTGGGCGGCCCGCCGTGGGCCGTGCCCGTCATGCCGAGGAGGTGGGTCCGGTCGTCGGGACCGAGCACGAGGCCGATCCGGGCCGTGGCCCGGACGAGGCCCTGCCTGCGGGCGAGGCGCTCACCGGTGAGGAGCTGGCCGAGGCGATCGGTGAGGACACCTTCCGGGTGTCGGCGGAGGAGTCCGAGGAGGCCCGGCGGGGGCGCTTCGAGCGCGACGCCCTGGGGTACCTCGACCCGATGTACTCTGCGGCGCTGCGCATGACGCGCAACCCCGCGGACGCGGAGGACCTGCTCCAGGAGGCGTTCGCCAAGGCGTACGCGTCCTTCCACCAGTTCCGTGAGGGCACGAACCTCAAGGCCTGGCTGTACCGCATCCTCACCAACACGTTCATCAACTCGTACCGCAAGAAGCAGCGCGAGCCCCAGCGCACGGCGGCGGAGGAGATCGAGGACTGGCAGCTGGCCAGGGCCGAGTCGCACATGTCGACCGGTCTGCGCTCGGCCGAGACCCAGGCGCTCGACCACCTCCCCGACAGTGACGTGAAGGACGCGCTCCAGGCCATCCCGGAGGAGTTCCGGATCGCCGTCTATCTCGCGGACGTAGAAGGCTTTGCGTACAAGGAGATCGCGGACATCATGGGTACACCCATCGGTACGGTGATGTCCCGGCTGCACCGCGGCCGCCGGCAGCTGCGCGGCATGCTGGAGGACTACGCCCGTGAGCGCGGGCTGGTCCCGGCCGGCAGCGGGGCAGGGCAGGAAGCGAAGGGCTCGGGCTCATGAGCTGCGGCGATCCGCACGAAACCGAGTGTGGCGAGGTCCTCGACCACCTCTATGAATTCCTCGACAACGAGATGGCCGAGGGCGACTGCGCCAAGCTGCGCGTGCACTTCGAGGAGTGCTCGCCGTGCCTGAAGCAGTACGGGCTGGAGCAGGCGATCAAGGCGCTGATCAAGCGTTCCTGCGGCTGCGACGACACCCCGGCGGACCTGCGCGGCAAGGTCCTGGCCAGGATCGACTCGATCCGGGCCGGGCAGCGCTCGGGTGAGCAGGTGGTCGTCGCCGTGGAGTCCTCGGTCGAGCTGCACGCCGACTCGGCCCGCCCGGCGCCCAAGCCGGAGAAGAACGGGGCGCCCTCCGCGCCGCAGGGCGGCGCATCCGAGGCTCAGGACGGCGCCTCCGAGGAGCGGGCCGCGCGCCCTGGCGCGCCGGTCGAGGCCGGAGCACCCGCGGAGTAGTCCGGCGGGAGGCCCGCACCGTCCGCCGGTGAACGCGGGCGAAACGGCGCGGGCGAAACGGCGCGGGCGAAACGGTTCGGCCGGGAGTTCGACGGCCCCGGGGGCGTGCGCTCCCGGGGCCGCTCCCGTTCTGCTCGCGTGCGCCCTCACTCGTTCGAGTGAGTTGGCGGTGCGCCAACTGCGCCATCGCGCGATCATGCGTCCCCGTGCCCGGGCGGCGGCCTATCCTCCTGACGGACGCTCACCGCCGGTTGCCCCGGCGCGCTGAGGCAACACGGGGCCCGGACGCGGGGAGGTCGAGATCGCTACCGACAGTGGAGGCGCGGCCCTGCCGCGGGGGGCGGCCCGCTACCTGACGACCGTTCCGGTGGCGGCGCTGTGCTGCCTGCTGCCGCTGCTGCCCCAGGCCGTCGCGCCCGGGGTGCCGCAGTGGCTCGGCCACCCGGTGGACTGGCCCAAGGTAGGGCTGCTGGGCTTCCTGCACGGCTGCTGGGAGTCGCTCGCCCAGGGCCTGCCGACCCCCTGCTCGGTCCTGCTGCGCCGGTTGCTGCGCCGCCCCGTCCCCGCCGGACGGGCCCCGGCCCGCCCCGGCGTGAACGCCTTCTTCCCGGTGCTGTTCGCCGGGGTGCTGATGCTGCCGCCGGCCGCCGCCGCCCTGGTCGCCGCCCCGGCCGCGCTGCTCGGCGGCCCGACCGGCCCCGGCTGCCGCGGACGCCAGCTGTTCAACGGCTCCCAGCTCGCCCTGTGCGCCTTCGCCGCCTCCGTCGCCTTCCACCTGCTGCACGGCCCGCAACTGCTGCTCGGCTCCCGCTTCCCGGCCGCACTGCTGCCCGGCTTCGCCGCCGTCGCCACGTTCTGCCTGGTCAACGGGCTGGTGGTGGGCGTCATGGTGGTGCTCAGCGAGGACCGGCGGGCCGGCGAGGTGCTGCGCGGAGCCTGCGCGGTGTGCGGGCTGCCGGTGCTGGTGCACGCGGCCGGCGGGCTGATGGTCGCGGTGCTCTGGCAGGGCCCGTACGGGGCGTTCGCCGCGCTGCTGGCGCTGCTGCCGCTGTCCATCTCGGCCTGGGTGTTCGCCCAGGGCCAGCGCGAGCGGGACGCCCACCAGGCCACCGTGCAGTCGCTGGTGCAGGCGGTGGAGATCAAGGACGCGTACACCCGCGGGCACAGCGAACGGGTCGGCCGGGCCTCGGTGCTGATCGCCACTCAGCTCGGCATGGAGCCCGAGCGGTTGCGCACCCTGCGCTTCGCCGGGATCCTGCACGACGTCGGCAAGCTCGGCGTGGCCACCGAACTGCTGCGCAGAAACGGTCCCCTCAGCGAGGACGAACGCCGCGCGGTGGAGATCCACCCGGTGTACGGGTACGAGCTGGTGCGCGGGATCGACTTCCTCGGCGAGGCCCACGCCGGGATCCTGCACCACCACGAGCGGATGGACGGGCGCGGCTACCCGAGCGGGCTGGCCGGCGAGCAGATCCCCGAGTTCGCCCGGATCATCTCCGTCGCCGACGCCTTCGACTCGATGACCTCCACCCGCTCCTACCGGCGCGGCCGCCCCGTCACCGAGGCGGTGACCGAGCTGGAGCGCTGCTCCGGAAGCCAGTTCGACCCGGTGATGGTGCGGGCGCTGATCGACGCGCTGGCCGTGCACGACTGGCAGCCCGTGGAGTACTCCGAGGACTGCGTACGGGCCGTGCCGGACATCCCGCTCGGGGTGCCCGAGCCGGTGCGGGCCGCACCCGGCCGGGTCCCCGCCCAGGGCGGGACCGTCCCCGCGGCCGGGCAGTCGTGACCGGCCCCGGGCGCGCGGCCCTGGTCCTCGGCCGGACCGTCCGCGCCCGTGCGGCGCGCGGGAGCACCGCCCGGGCGATGCACGCGGCCGCCGCCGCGCTGGTGCTGCTCGCGCTCGGCGCGGTCGCGGTGCGCGGGGTCGCAGAGGTGCGGGTCGCGCTGGCGTTCACCGCGCTGATCGCGCTCGGCGAGTGCGTCCGGATCACCCTTCCGGGGGACCGCGAGCAGGCGCCCATCGGCGCGGCCGGCGCGCTGGCGTACGCCCTGCTCGGGCCGCTGCGCGGGTTGCCGACCGCCCACGGCATCCTCCAGGTGGTCGCCGTCACCGGGATCGGCCTGCTCCTGGGCTGGCTGCCCGGCCTCGCCCCGCACCGGCCGGGGCGCCCGTACCGGCGGCCGCCCTGGGCCGACCCGGCCCGGCGCGAGAGCGCCGCCCGCCGACTGCTCTCGGTCGGCTTCGCCGCCGCCGTCTTCCAGCCGCTCTACAACGGCGGCCTGGTCGACCGCTTCTCACCCGAGGGCCCCGCCTACGGGGCGTTCCTGACCACCGTCGCCGCGCTGGCCGCGCTCTGCGACGCGACCCTGGCCGCGCTGCTGCGCGCCTCCGCCACGGGACTGCGGTTCCCGGCCGCGCTGGAGGACGAGCTGCGCTCGCTGTTCGGCATCGGCTCGGCGATCGTCGCCACCGGGATGCTGGTCAGCCTCGCGGCCGGCGAGGTCGGGCTGTGGGCACTGCCGCTGTTCTGCACCCCGCTGCTGCTCGCCCAGATCTCCTTCCGGCGGGCCGCGGCGGTGCGGGCCACCACCGGGCAGACCATCGCCAGCCTGGCCCGGGCCACCGAGGTCGCCGGCTACACCCCGCACGGGCACGCGCGCCGGGTCGCGGACACGGCGTGCGCGCTCGGCCGCGAGCTGGGGCTGGGCACCCGCGAGCTCGCCCTGCTGGAGTACGCGGCGCTGATGCACGACGTCGGGCAGCTGTCCCTGGTCGAGCCGGTGCCGGACGGCGCCACCGCGCTGCTGTCCTGCGCCGAGCAGCAGCGCATCGCCCGGCTCGGCAGCGAGGTGATCAGCCGCACCGGGGTGCCCCGGCAGGTCGCCGAGCAGGTCGCCCGACTGGCCGACCCCTGCTCGGGGCCGGCCGGCGGCGAGGGGCCGGTGCCGCTCGCGGCCCGGATCATCCGGGTCGCCAATGCCCACGACGACCTGCTGACCGCCGCCCGCGGCCGGGGCCTCGGCGAGGCGGTGGGCCGCCTGGAGGCGCTGGAGGTGCTGCGGCTGGGGCGCGGGCGGGTCTACGACGCCCGGGTGGTGGACGCGCTCGCCCGGGTCGGCGGGCAGGGCCGGGGCTGAGTCGGGGCGTCCCGCGACCGGGGCCGGGCCGGGGTGAGGCCGGTGTGGGGCGGGGCCGGGGTGCGGTACTCCAGCGCGCCGGGGCACCGGGTGCGGCCGAGCGGCGGCCGCCCGGGGTTGAGGAGGCGTGCCGCGGCGGGCAGGCTGGGGAGGGGCGGGCCCCAACCTCGGCGGTGGGGAGCGCGGGCGGGGGCGGGCGTGGTTGGATGCGGTCGTAGCGTGGAACACCGACCCGGGACCCCCGGGACCCGGACTCCGTCGAGGACGGGACGGGCCCGGCGGTACGGGACTTGAGCGGACGACGACGGCAGGGACGAACGTGAGGATCTTCCACCGGGCACGGCACCGGCCGTCCGCCACCTGGCGGCAGACGACCGACCGGGCCTTCACGCTGATCGGCGACGGGCGCTACGAGGACGCCGGCGCCCTGCTGGTGATGGCCGCCGACCTGGAGCCCTGGCTGTCCGACTCCTGGTTCAACCTCGCCCTGCTGCACAAGTTCCGCCGCGACTGGGAGCAGGCCCGCTCGGCCGGCCTGCGCGCCGTCGCCCTGCTGGACCGCGAGCACGGCGCCCCCGACTGGTGGAACCTCGGCATCACCGCCACCGCCCTCCAGGACTGGCCGCTGGCCCGCCGCGCCTGGCAGGCGTACGGGCTGAAGCTGCCCGGCGGCCCCGGCGGGGACGGCCCGGTCAGCCTGGACCTCGGCACCACCCCGGTGCGGCTCTCCCCGGACGGCGAGTCCGAGGTGGTGTGGGGCCGCCGGCTCGACCCGGCCCGGATCGAGGTGCTGTCCATCCCGCTGCCCTCCTCCGGCCGCCGCTGGGGCGAGGTGGTGCTGCACGACGGCGCCCCGCACGGCGAGCGCGTCACCGACGGCGTCGCCTACCCCGTCTTCGACGAGATCGAGCTGTGGGCGCCCTCCCCGGTGCCGACCTACGTTGTGCTGCTGCAGGCCGCCACCGCCGGCGACCGGGACGCCCTGGAGCGGCTGGTCGCCGAGGCCGGGTACGCGGCCGAGGACTGGACCTCCTCGGTACGGCTGCTGTGCCGCGCCTGCTCGGAGAGCCGGATGGCCTCGGACGACGGCGTGGTCGCCCACCACGACCCGCACGACGACGGCGACGCCGCCCACCCCGGGCACCTCAGCCACCTCAGCCAGGGCGGCGCGGCCGGGATGTCCTGGCTGGTCGAACGCGAGTGCGGGATCGCGGCCCCGGCGCACCTGGTCCGGGTGCTGCTGGACCGCTGGGTCGCGGCCGCCCCCGCTACCCGGGCTTACCGGGATCTCGAAGAAGTGTGCTGAGTACCCTGGTGACGTACGCGTAGACCTATGGAAGCGGAAGACATGGCGGAGCAGCACGACCACGAGCACGAGCACGAGGTGGAGGGGGCGGCGTCCGAGGCCCCCGTGAAGGTGATCGGTGAGGAGCCCGACCTCAGCAAGGGCACCGCGCGCCCGATCACCGTGGTCGGCAACCCCGTCCTGCACCGCGAGGTCAAGGACGTCACCGCGTTCGACGGCGAACTGTCCGCGCTGATCGACGACATGTTCCAGTCGATGTACGCCGCCGAGGGCGTGGGCCTGGCCGCCAACCAGATCGGCGTCGACCTCAAGGTCTTCGTCTACGACTGCCCGGACGACGAGGGCGTGCGCCACATCGGCCACGTGATCAACCCGAAGCTGGAGGAGTACCCGGCCGACCGCCGCCGGGTCCTCGACGACGGCAACGAGGGCTGCCTGTCCGTCCCGACCGCGTACGCCGAGCTGCCGCGCCCGGACTACGCGGCCGTGACCGGCGTCGACAAGGACGGCAAGCCGATCCGCGTCGAGGGCACCGGCTTCTTCGCCCGCTGCCTCCAGCACGAGACCGACCACCTGTACGGCACCCTCTACATCGACAAGCTGTCGAAGCGGGACCGCAAGGACGCCCTGAAGCAGATGGCCGAGGGCACCGCGAAGTACGCGACCGTGCCGAACGAGTAGGGCTTGCTTGCGAGTTGAAGGCCGGTGCGGAGCGATCCGCACCGGCCTTCGTGCTGTCCCGGCGGCTGCTGCCCGGGCGGCTGCTGGCCGACGGCAGCACGTGCGGGGAGTTCAGCTGTGGGAGGTCGAGGGGGTCAGGACCGCCGTCAGCAGGCGGTTGGCGAGGGGAGTCGGGGCGCCGAAGTCGAGGCCGAGGTTGGAGGTCGAGTACACGGCGTGGACGGACAGGTCGCGGGTGGCGAACATGCCGTTGGCGTAGCCGTCGTCGTGACCGGTCTTGCCCCAGAGCAGGGTGCCGTTCGGCAGCGGGGTGGACATCAGGCCGGCGCCGAAGCAGGCCACCTTGTTGCAGGAGCTGCCGCCGACGAACGGGACGAGCTTGCCCTCGTTGTCCTTGGGCAGGGTGAACAGCTCGTTCTGCTGCGCGGCGGGCAGCAGGCGGCCCTGGAGCAGCGTGGTCAGGAATCGGTCGAGGTCGGCCGTGGTGGAGATGATGTTGGACGGGTCGCCGCCCTGCTCGCTGGTGTCGACCGCCCGGCCGTTGTCGTCGGTCATGTAGCCGTGCAGGTAGGGGCGGGGCATCTCCGGGTCGTCCTCCGGCACCGAGGTCTGGTTCAGGTGCAGGGGCTTCAGGATGCGGGCGGTGACCTCGTCCCTGAAGGAGTTGCCGGTGGTCTGCTCGATGAGCTTGCCCGCGATGCGGAAGCCGAGGGAGTTGTACTCCTGCTCGGTGCCGGGCGTGAAGTGCGGGCCGGGCGCCGGGCGGCCGTCGTCGGGGCGCAGGGTCTGCTGGATGATCTGGTCGAAGGTGCGGTAGTCGTAGCGGTCGGCGATCGTCTCGTCGGCGCTCGCCGGGGGCTTGCCCTCGTCCACGTTCGGCAGGCCGCTGGTGTAGTTGACGAGCTGGCGGACGGTGATCGGGGCGAAGGTGTCGGGCAGCAGGCCCGGCATGTAGTGCTGGACGGTCTGGTCGAGGTCGATCCGCCCCTCGGCCGCGAGCTGCAGGACGACGGTGGTCTCGAACACCTTGGAGATGCTGCCGGCGTGGAAGTGCGCGTTCTCCGGGATCTTCCGGCCGGTCTGGCTGTCCACGGTGGAGCCCTTCCACACCTGGCCCGGCTCGGCGACCAGGGCGACCGCGCCGGAGGAGTTGTCCGAGGGCCGGGTCTCGATGGCGGCCTGCAACGCGGCGGGGTCCAGGGCCGGGAAGGCCGTCGCGGCGGTGGAGCCCGTGCCCGTGCCGCTCGCGGCGAAGGCTTGGGCGCCCGAAGCGGCGGTGACGCCGACGACGGCGGAACAGGCCAGACCGAGGGCGGCGGCACGACGGGCGAACGGCTTCATGTGGGGCACCCCGTGGGATCAGCTCGTCTGAGCGGGCCTCAGCGATGTGTCCGATCCTGATCGGGAGCGAGCCCGTCCGGTATCGGGATCAACCCCGACCCGCCCCTGAGACACCCCCGATGGTTCATCAGAATCTGCCCCTGGGAGGCGTCCCCGCCCGGCGTGAACGCCGGGCGGGGACAGGAGAGTTCAGGGGGCGTGGTGGGTGGTGATGGTGATCGGGTGGGCGGTCCAGTCGGTCATGTCGCCGATGTAGAGGGTGACGCTCCAGCGGCCGCCGCGGGAGAGGCACTCGGCGACGCCGTCGCCGCCGCCCGGGCCGATGCACAGGCGGATGAAGTCCCGGTGGGCAGCGCGGACCGGGCGCCGGCGGACGTGGTCCCACAGGACGGGCAGGGCGTGGTCAAGGCTCGGGAAGACGGTCGGCAGCATGATCCCGGAGATCCCGGCCCGAACGGCGCTCACGCGGCGGCCGCCTCGGGCGAGGCGGAGACGTGGCACCAGATGAACTTCCCGATGCCGCCCCGGCGCGGGCAGCAGCCCCACTCGGAGGCCAACTCCCGGACGAGCAACAGGCCTCGACCGCTCTCGGAGGTGAGGGAGGAGGGGTGGGGCGTGGGCTTCTCGCTGTCGGCGTCGTGCACCTCGATCCGGAGGGTGCCGTGGGGGAGGAGCTGGAGCCGGACGAAGATCAGGCGCCCGCGCGGGGTGCGGGCATGGGTGACGGCGTTGGTGACCAGCTCGGAGAGGATCACCTCACCGGTGGGGAGGAGGGGTTCGGCGAAGGGGTGGGGGAGGAGGAAGGAGCGGAGCTCCTGGCGGGCGTTGCGGGGGGACTTGGGGTGCCGGGGGAGCCAGCAGGTCTGTTCGCGCATGGCAGGGCCACCTCTGGAGTGTGCAGGTGAGAGCGCTGGAGAAGGCATGGGGATGCCCGGTGAAAGCCCGCCATGATCACGATGTGTCGACTGGCGGACTACGTTGAGTAGCATGCTCCTGGGGACTTCTAAAGTGCAAGTCCCCACTTTGGAAGTGATCAAAGATTGTTGTCGGCTGACAGCGGGGGGCAGACTGGGCAGATCACAGAAGTGAGGAGGTCACGAGCGTGCCCGTGAACCGGAATCCGACGGTTCGGCAGCGGCGGCTGGCCCGAACGCTCAAGGAGCTGCGGACAGCCGCTGATCTGACGATCGCCCAGTCGGCGCGGCAACTCGACTGCGCGGAGAGCAAGATCAGTCGGATCGAGGCCGCTCAGTCGGGCATCCGGCTGGTGGACCTTCGGCTGCTGCTCGACCTGTACGGAGTGGCAGATCCGGATACGCGCAGTCGGCTGGAGGCTCTGTCGCGCGAAGGTCGTCTGCGTGGCTGGTGGGACCGCTACTCGGACACGCTGTCGCCGCTCTATGCGGACTACATCGCGTTGGAGTCCGACTCATCGGACATGTACAGCATTCAGACCTTGCTGGTGCCCGGAATCTTGCAAACCGAGGACTACACCAGGGCTGTTGTCCGGGCACAGATAGAGGATGCGACGGCTGAGCAGGTCGAGACGCTGACGAAGGTTCGTCAGGAACGTCGGTCGGTCCTGGCAAGGGACGTGCCTTTGCGTGTGTGGGCTGTGCTCTCCGAGTCAGTGCTCAAGCATCAGGTGGGTGGTCCGGTGGTCATGCGTGAACAGCTTGAGTTCCTTGCGGCCTCAGCCGAGCGCCCCAATATCAACGTCCAGGTCCTGCCAGAGGCGTCGGCGATCCACGCGGCGCTCTTCGGGCCTGTCACCATCCTCAGTTTCCCGGAGGTGACGGAGACGGATGTGGTGTACGTCGACAGCCTTCTCAGCACCTTGTACATCGAGGAGCCGGAGGAAGTCTTCAAGTATGCGAATCTGTTCCGCCGCGCGTTGGCGGAGTCGCTGCCCCGTGATGAATCGATCGCGCTCATCGGGCGCATGGCGAGCGAGAAGGTCTGAGGATTGTGAACGAGCTCTCGGGACTTGTGTGGCACAAGTCCTCGTTCTCCGGTGCGCAGAGCGAGTGCGTTGAGGTGGCTGACGGTGTGCTCGGCCTTGTGCCGGTTCGTGACTCGAAGGACCCGGACGGGCCGGTCCTGTCGTTCGGGATTGAGGCGTGGGCTTGCTTCCTCGCGGGGGTCAAGTGCGGGGAGTTTTCGACCGACTGAAACAACCGGGGGTGCCTCGCACGGGCTGTGGCCGTGCGGGGCACCCCTGGTGTTCTCAGGTGAGGTTGTCGTACCAGAAGAAGATGGTCCGCAGGACCGCACCCGGGCCGCCGGCGCCGAAGGCGATCACCATGGCCTGGCCGACCGCCACATCGGTGGGGTCGATGCCCTGGGACCACGTCACCTTCGCGTCCAGGCCGGGGATGGTGCGGCCGGGGGCGTACGAGCGGAACGTGCCGCGCGCGTGGGCGATGAGCGCCCCGTTGCGCCGCAGCTCCGCCCTGCGCAGGCTGGTCGATCTCAGTTCGTAGCTGCGATCGCCGACAACGGCAGTGCGGGTGCGGGACTTCCGGGTGGTCGGCACGCTGTGGCCGTTGATGTTCATCGCGCCGTGGTCGCGGTCGGGCACCACCGTGACGGTGGGCATCCCCGACCCCTGCACCCGCGCCACGACGGACGGCCAGCGGTCGTGACTGACCTGTATCGGCCCGAACGGGCCGTCGATCACACGCTGTTGGAGCTTGGGCATGCCTGGGCTACTCCTGAGTATCGGGTAGCGAACAGCGGAGCCACCATGACGGCGGCTCCGCTGTTCGCTGAACGATATCGACCTAGAAGTCGTCGTCGAAGGAGACCGAGCCCTCGACCGCGACCTGGTACGCCGACACCCGGCGCTCGAAGAAGTTGGTCAGCTCCTGGACGTTCTGGAGCTCCATGAAGCCGAACGGGTTGGTCGACCCGTAGCGGATCGGCATCCCGAGGCGGGCCAGGCGCTGGTCGGCCACGGCCTCCAGGTACTGGCGCATGGAGTCGGTGTTCATGCCGGCGAGACCGTCGCCGCACAGGTCCTGGGCGAACTGGAGCTCGGCCGCGACGGCTTCCTCCAGCATCTCGGTGACCTGCTTGGCCATCTCGTCGTCGAAGAGGTCGGGCTCCTCCTCGCGGACGGTGTCGACGACCGACATCGCGAAGTCCATGTGCATGGATTCGTCGCGGAACACCCAGTTGGTGCCGGTGGCCAGGCCGTGCAGCAGACCCCGGCTCCGGAACCAGTACACGTAGGCGAAGGCGCCGTAGAAGAACAGACCCTCGACGCACGCCGCGAAGCAGATCAGGTTCAGGAGGAACGCGCGGCGGTCCTCCTTGGTCTGCAGCGACTCGATGTGGTCGACCGCGTTCATGTACTTGAAGCAGAACTGGGCCTTCTGGTGGATGGAGGGGATGTTCTCCACCGCGGCGAAGGCCGCGTTGCGGTCCTCCGGGTCCGGAAGGTAGGTGTCGAGCAGCGTCAGGTAGAACTGGACGTGCACGGCCTCCTCGAACAGCTGACGGCTCAGGTACAGCCGCGCCTCCGGGGAGTTGATGTGCTTGTAGAGGCTCAGCACCACGTTGTTGGCGACGATCGAGTCACCCGTGGCGAAGAAGGCGACCAGGCGGCCGATCAGGTGGCGCTCGCCCTCGCTGAGCTTCGCCAGGTCCGCGACGTCGGAGTGCAGGTCCACCTCCTCGACGGTCCAGGTGTTCTTGATCGCGTCGCGGTACCGGTCGTAGAACGACGGGTAGCGCATCGGGCGCAGGGTCAGCTCGAAGCCGGGGTCGAGCAGCATCTTGCGGTCGTCGGCAGTCATTACTGGCAGGCCTCGCAGGACTCGGGGTTCTCCAGGGAGCAGGCGATGGCGGCTTCCTGCTCCGGGGTGAGGGCGGGGGTGCCCACGGGGATCGTGCCGGCCGGCACGGGCGCGGCGGCGCGGGCGGCACCGGAGGCGGCCTGGGCGATGCGGGTCGCCGGGCGCGAACGCAGGTAGTAGGTGGTCTTGAGACCGACCTTCCACGCGTAGGCGTACATCGAGCTGAGCTTGCCGATGGTCGGCGCCGCCATGAACAGGTTCAGCGACTGGCTCTGGTCCAGGTACGGCATGCGGGCCGCGGCCAGGTCGATCAGCGCGCGCTGGGGCAGCTCCCAGGCGGTGCGGTACAGCGACCGGACCTCGGCCGGGAGCCAGTTCAGCTCCTGCACCGAGCCGTTGGCGTCGCGCAGCGAGTCGCGGGTCTGCTGGTCCCAGACGCCGAGCTCCTTGAGCTCGCGCACCAGGTACGGGTTGACCTGGAGGAACTCGCCGCTCAGCGTCTCGCGCTTGAACAGGTTGGACACCTGCGGCTCGATGCACTCGTACACGCCGGCGATGGACGCGATGGTCGCGGTCGGCGCGATCGCGAGCAGCAGCGAGTTGCGCAGGCCGGTCTCGGCGATGCGGGCGCGCAGGGCCGTCCAGCGGTCCGCCCACTGCGGGGCGGCCGACGGGAAGTGGTCGATGTGCAGCTCGCCGCGGGCGGCGCGGGTCTCGCCGTAGGCCTCGTGGCGGCCCAGCTGCTCGGCCAGGTCGGCGGAGCGCTCGTAGGCGGTGAGCATGATGCGCTCGGCGATCATCGTCGACAGCTGCTTGGCCTGGGCCGAGTCGAAGTCGATCCGCAGCTTGAAGAAGACGTCCTGCAGGCCCATCACGCCGAGGCCGACCGGGCGCCAGCGGGAGTTGGACGTACCGGCCTCGACCGTCGGGTAGAAGTTGATGTCCACCACGCGGTCGAGGAAGGTCACGGCCGTACGGACGGTGGCGTCCAGGCGCTCCCAGTCCATCGCGGCCAGCAGGTCGTCGGCCGAGGCGCCGGCGGCCACGTGGGCGCCGAGGTTGACCGAGCCGAGGTTGCAGACGGCGGTCTCGGAGTCGTCCGTGACCTCCAGGATCTCGGTGCACAGGTTGGAGGAGTGCACCGTGCGGCCCGGCAGCGCGGTCTGGTTGGCGGCGCGGTTGGAGGCGTCCTTGAAGGTCATCCAGCCGTTGCCGGTCTGCGCGAGGGTGCGCATCATGCGGGCGTAGAGGGTCTGCGCCGGGATGGTGCGGACGGCCTTGCCGGCCAGCTCGGCCTTGCGGTAGGCCTCGTCGAACTCCTCGCCCCACAGGTCGACCAGCTCGGGCACGTCGGCCGGGGAGAACAGCGACCAGTCGGCGTTGGCGTTGACCCGGCGCATGAACTCGTCCGGGATCCAGTGGGCCAGGTTGAGGTTGTGGGTGCGGCGCGCCTCCTCACCGGTGTTGTCGCGCAGCTCCAGGAACTCCTCGATGTCCGCGTGCCAGGTCTCCAGGTAGACGCAGGCCGCGCCCTTGCGGCGGCCGCCCTGGTTGACGGCGGCGACCGAGGAGTCGAGGGTGCGCAGGAACGGGACGATGCCGTTGGACTTGCCGTTGGTGCCGCGGATCAGGCTGCCGCGTGATCGGATGCGCGAGTAGGACAGGCCGATGCCGCCGGCGTGCTTGGACAGGCGGGCGATCTGCGCGTAGCGGTTGTAGATCGAGTCCAGGTTGTCCAGCGGCGAGTCGAGCAGGTAGCAGCTGGACATCTGCGGGTGCCGGGTGCCGGAGTTGAAGAGCGTCGGCGAGGAGGTCAGGTACTCCAGACGGCTCATCAGGCCGTACAGCTCGGCGACCTCGCGCACCGACTGCTCGGAGTCGCCGACCGCCAGGCCGCAGGCGACGCGGAGCAGGAAGTGCTGCGGGGTCTCGATGACCTTGCGGGTGATCGGGTGGCGCAGCAGGTAGCGGGACTGCACGGTGCGCAGACCGAAGTACTCGAAGCGGTCGTCGCCCTGGGCGTCGATCAGCGCGTCGAGGGCGGCGGCGTGCTTTGCGACGAAGGCCGCGGTGGTGTCGCCGATCAGGCCCTCGGCGTGGCCGACGGCGATCGAGGCGGAGAAGGAGACCGAGCCCTGGCTGTTCGCCTCGTCGACGATCTCCAGGGCGAGCAGGCGGGCCGCGAGCTTCGAGTACTGGGGGTCCTCGGCGATCATCGACGCGGCGGCGTCCACGGCCAGCCCGCGCAGCTCGGCGAAGTCCGAGCCGGCGTGGCGGCCGCGCAGCGCGGCGGCGGCGACATGGCCGGGGTCGACCTCGGTGAGGTCGGCGCTGCGGTCGGTGAGCAGCCGCAGCAGCGCGCCCCCGGGGTCGGAGACCGTCGGGTCGGTGAAGGCGGAGCCGGTGCCCTGGGCGGGCAGGGTGGCTGAGGCAGCGGTGGTCAAGGCGCTCTCTCCTGGCGGCGATCGGCGGCGTGATCGGGATCACCCGGGCCGATCTGGGCAGGGGAGCACGGCGCGAACGCGAGGAAGCGCCGCGCGAGGTGTCTCCCCGGCCCGCCCGCGAGGCCCGGAGGGGTGGTGCTGGGTGCCGGCGCGGCCTCTGCGGGAGGGCCGTGGCGCACGCTGTCGGCAGGTACTCGGACTCGCGGGCACAGCTGCTGGAGCCGCCCGCACACCGCTGCGGGGCAGTCCCGGACTCCCACCGGGTTCCCCTGCATCGACAGCAGGAGTGAGCATACATGTAGTGCCGGCTGACTGTGGCGGCACCATATGTTGTGCCTGTCGTGTCGCGCGTGCCGGCGGGCCGGGTGGCCCGTCAGTGCTTCAGGTACACCTTGTACGTGCTCGAATCACCGGTCGGGGAGGTGAATTGGGCGACCAGCCGGTAGTGCCCGCTGGCGGTCAGAGCGGCGCTCAGGGCCCGGTCGGTGGCCTCCGGCGCGGTGCTGTCGAGGACGACCATGGTGAACCAGCCGTCCCGGATCGCGGCCGTGCTGCCGTCCGTGCCGTGGTGCTGCGTTCCGGCGCCGTCGCGGTAGTCCGTCCCGGCCCTCGCCGAGACCCACTGCTCGGGCTTGCTGACGCTGCCGAGGTAGTACTCGGCGAGTCCGTCGACCTCGGTGAGGTAGTGGCCCCGGGGAACGGCGTGCGCCCGCAGCACGGCCAGCAGGCGGCCGGAGTCGGGCCCGTTCTGGTAGCGCAGGGCGGACTGCTCCATCCCCAGGGCCAGGAGCGCGACCCAGACCAGGATGCCCAGCTGGGGGTGGCGGAAGTGGGCTCCGACCAGCCGGGTGAGGCCGACCCCGGCGAGCGGTGCGGCGAGCAGCATGCCGTAGCCGAGGTGGCGGAACAGCGCCCCCGAGGTGCCGGTCCACAGGTGGACGGCGGGGATCAGCAACGCGGTGGAGGTCAGCACGGCGCCGAGCAGGACGCGCTGGCCCCGGGTGGTGGCGGCGTCGCTGTCCTCGGGTGACTCGTGTTCGTTCATCTGCTCGCGGCGGACGTACGAGACCGTGCCGGCCACGGCGAGGAGGGTGAACAGGCCACCCCACTGGACGGTGCCGAGCAGGATGGAGCCCGCCGAGCCGGGGGCGTTGCCCTGCGACGGGGACCAGTGTGCGACCTTCCCCAGCTGGCCGTAGGGCAGCAGCAGGAGGACGGTGCCGACGGCCAGCAGCAGGGCGCGCAGCGCGGCCGGGCCGGGCCGGCGGTGCGGCCGGGCAGCGGCGAGGGCCAGGAGGACCAGGGCGGGGACGGCGAACGCCGCCGAGTGGGCGACGGCGCAGGCCAGGGCCGTGGGCGGGGCAGCGGTCAGGGCCAGGGCCGGGGAGCGCCGGGCGGTGAAAACGGTGAGCCAGGCCGCGAGTGCGACCAGGAGGACGGCGAGGGACTCGGGAGCGCCGTAGAAACCCCCCACGACGGTGGACTGCAGCACGGCGTAGGCGGCTATGCCGCAGATGGCGACCCGTTCGTTGAAGAGCCGTCGGGTCAGCGAGTACAGCAGCACCGTGGTGAGCAGTCCGAAGCCGAGACTGAGCAGCCGGGTGCCCCAGATGCCGCCGGCGTTCGCGGCGGCGCCGGCCAGCGGTGGGTACAGCCACGGCGAGCCGGGGATGCGGTCGATCAGGTCGGTGGTGACCGGGGTGCCGTGCAGGAGGTGGGCGAGCTGCTGGCGGCCGGCGACCATGGCGGCGGCCTCGTCGGGGTGGGCGGCGGCGAGCAGGCGCAGCGACAGCGCGGCCTGGACGGCCAGGACGGCACCGAGCAGGCCGCGGGCGATCCAGCGGCGCCGGGGGCTGGAGGCGGGGTCCCAGCCGATCGCGGGGACCTGCGGGATGGTGTACGGGGCCAGCTCGACGGCGTCGGGGTTGTCCACGGCCACGGCGACGGCCGCCCGGGCATCCGCGGGCGGGTCAGCCTCCGGCGTGCCGGTGCCGGGGGTCTGCTGGGTGGGGATCCTCGGCGCGGGGGAGAACTCGGGCTCTGTGCTCATCATGGGTTCCGGATGTCGAAGCCGTAGCGGGGGGCGGACACGCGTTTCCTGAAGGCGGCGAGGGTGTCCGGAACGGTCTCGACCCGCCAGTCCGCCCGCTTGATCATGTTGAACCAGATGAAGCCGACGATGTCGTCGTGCGCCTCCATCCCGGAGAACAGCTGGTCGACGAAGTCGCGCTGGTGTCTGCCCTGTTCGGTGGCGGTCTCGCTGATGAAGAAGGGCTTCTTGGAGAAGGTGCGGATCTCGGCCATGGTCGGGCCGTACAGGGTCTCGAAGGTCTTGGGGCCGTCGTTGGTGAAGTAGCCGGTCATGCCGGCCCAGTCGACGTAGTCGTCACCCGGGTAGTACGGCGCGAGGCGGGTGTTGGGCGCAGGGACGGTGATGTTGGGGCTCCACACCCAGATCACGTTGGTCGCGCCGGCCTGGTCGAAGAGGTCGTGGACGTGGCGCCAGGCCGCGACGAAGTCCTGGGAGCTGGCGGTCTTGCGGCCCCACGGGTACCAGTCGCCGTTCATCTCGTGCGCGATGCTGATGGCGATGGGCAGGTCGAGCTTGGCAACGGCCTTGGCCACGCCGCGTACGTAGTCGTCGGTGTCGCCGGCCGCGATCGAGGCCAGTGAGTGGTCGTACGGCTCCCAGGCCATGAAGGGCAGCGCCCCGGTGTCGTAGATCCGGCGCACGCCGGCCGTGTCGAAGCCGCCCTTCCAGTGGGCGTAGTACTCCAGGACGTTGGGCTGCTTGCCGATCGCGGAGGTGTAGCCGGGCAGCGCGTCCATCGAGGCGGGCACGTCGGTCAGGGCGGCGCCGAGGTACTTGCGGCCCGGCTTGAGCAGTGGGGTGACGTCGTAGGGGACTCCGGTGGGCAGCGCCCTGGGCTTGGTGGGGCTGCTCGGGGCGGCGCCGGGGCCGGTGGCGGGGCCGGTGGCGGTCGGCGCGGGCTGGGCGAGGTCCTCCTGCATCGCGAAGCCCGGGTCGGCGGGGCCGCAGGCGGTGACGAGCAGCAGTGAGGCGGTCAGCAGCGGGAGCGCCAGTCGCCGCAGGCCGGCCCCTCGGGGCTGGGCGGACATGTCGATCACCGCGCTTCCGTGGGTCGGGGCTGGACGAGGACCCGGCCGACGATGGTGGCGTAGAAGAGACCGGAGGCGAGGACGAGGGCGAAGTTCAGCGGGCCCATGGTGAGCATCCGCCAGATGCTGGTCCCTACCCAGAGCAGGGCGGTCCCGCCGCCCCAGACGATCACGCCGATCCAGAACCGGCGGGTCTTGTTCTTCTTGGCACCGCTGGATCCGGTCGGCTGCCAGGCCATCCGGTTGCGGCGCACGATGTCCCAGATGGCGAAGACGTGCGCCCAGCCGTACATCATGCGGGCGGCCCAGGCCTCCAGCCGGTACGGGTTGCGGTGCCAGAGCGGGAAGATGACCGTCGCGTAGATCAGGCCGGGCAGTACCAGCGCGGTGTTCTGCCAGCGGACCAGGTCGGGGCGGGCGAGCAGCAGGATGATCGGGACGAGCGGCGAGACGACGGTGAACAGCGCAGTGTGGATGTAGTAGAAGAACCCGGACAGGTAGCAGGCGCGGGTGACCGGCCGCAGCTTGGCCTGCCAGAACTTCCTGCTGCCGAGCAGGCTCATGGAGCCGGTGCACCAGCGGTACTGCTGGTTGAAGAAGCCGCCGACGTTGTCGGGGCAGACCCCGGTGGCCAGGGCGACGGGTATGTACTGCAGGTCCCAGCCGAGGCGGCGCAGGTCGAAGCCGGTGTGCACGTCCTCGGAGTGGCCGATCAGCGTGGTGCCGCCGTTCTCCTCCAGGGCGGCCCGCCGGTATATCGCGCAGCTGCCCACGCATATCGCGCCGTCGTTGCGCTGCCTGGAGACCTGGACGGTCCGGTAGAACAGCTCCTGGACGGCGCCCGCGCCGCGCTCGATCCAGTTCTGCGAGTCGAGGATGCGGAAGAACTGCGGGGACTGGACGATGCCGAGGCGGGGGTTGGCCGCCATGTAGGGGAGCATCTCGTCCAGCAGGTCCGGCCGGGGCGCGAAGTCGGCGTCCAGGATGAGGATGTAGTCGCTGTCGGAGTTGCGGAAGCCGAACTGCAGGTTCCCGGCCTTCTTGAACCAGCCGAGCTTGTTGCGGGTGCCGTAGACGAACTCGAAGTCGACGGCCATCTGCGCCAGCTGGGGGCTGTTGCTGTCGTCGAGGACGTACGGCGTGACCTCGCCCGGGTACTGGTCGCGCAACCGGGCGACGTGGGTCCAGGTGTTGTGCAGGACCTCGATCGGCTCGCCGGCGACGGGCAGGAATATGTCGACGGTCGGGTAGCGCTCGGGCCGCCAGGACTTGACCAGCGCGCGGTGCGCCGCGAGGTCGAAGGTCTCGTTGAAGCCGTGCACCCAGCGGGAGATCAGGTAGTAGACGACGGTGAAGGCAAGCGGCGGCACGAAGACGAGGAACCACGGCGTCGCCTTGAGCAGGCCGATCTCGCTGGCCACCATGCAGCCGAAGCTGATGAGGGAGAAGCAGGTCAGCACCCACAGGTGGGTGCGGGCGTAGAGGTACTTCTCGGTGTTGTCCGGCGGTTGGGGGAGCAGGCCCCACTGGTTGCGGGCGGCCGGGTCGCGCCGGCTCCGGCGACGTGAGACGGGTGGTTGACCGCTGCCCGCGAGTCGCGTGCTCTCGGTGACAGTCACGTGCTCTACTCCCCCGAAGCCGTCATTGGAATGAACCCTCCCCGCGTGTCGGCCGTTGCCCGGTCGGGCTGCGGGGGACGCGAGGATCGTACGGGACCGATCGCGGCGAATTCGCTCCCCCCTCTTCCGTCGGCCATCCGGAACCGATATCGAGTTCCGATCGTGATGTGCACGGAGGTGCCTGCGGAGCACTTGTGTACGGTTGTCCGCCCAGGTGGGCGAGGACGGTTCGGGGAAGCGTGATGAACAACGAGGTCGGTGGGGCCGGGCGCGCGGCGCGGAGGCTGCGGGCGGTCGCCGCGTTCGGCGCGGTCGCCGCGCTGCTGGCCGGGTGCAGCGGCCCGGTCGGGGCGCTGGAACAGCCGCCGGCCGCCACCGCGTCGGCGGTGAGCCTGTGCCCGACCCCGCAGGACCCCTTCCCCAAGCTGGCGTTGGACGGCGGGTCGAAGATCCTCGAACCGAACCCGTGGAACACCGCGGGAACCATCTGCGTGGACCCGGTGGGCGACACCGGGTTCACGGTGTCGCAGATCCGCGACTTCGTCCCGAAGAACCCGCTGGCCCCGGGCGCCTATCCGAACGTCTCCACCGCCCCCGGCGCGAGCGGGCTGCCGGTGCCGGTCAGCGCGCTCGGCGACGCTACGGCCGACTGGGACGCCAACGGCCGGGTGAGCGGCTCCTTCAACCTGTCCTTCGACCTCTGGTACGGCTCCAGTCCGGACAACTGCCTGCCGGGCGAGAGCGCCGAGCTGATGGTGTGGCTGGACGCCACCGACAGCGTGCGCCCGGCCGGGGACAAGGTCACCGACGCCCAGCCGTTCGGGGACGCCGCGTACAACGTGTTCCAGGCGCCGATCACCGGCCCGCACAGCGTGATCAGCTATGTGCGCACCACGCCGACCCACACCACCCGGGGCCTCAACCTGCGGCTGTTCACCGCCGACGCGATGGCCCGCGGGTACGTTCCCAGGGGTTCCTACCTGTGCCGGGTGCAGGCGGGCTTCGAGGTGTGGAGCGGCGGCACCGGTCTGCGCAGCGAGTCCTTCGCCTTCCACAACCGGGTCGGCCTGCCGGTCGGGGAGATCCCGGCCGGGGCGCCCGGGATCTGCCTGCGGCACGGCGGTGGCGGCGCGGCCGGCGGGACGGTGAGCGTCGGGGCCTGCGGCGATCCGGGTTCGTCGACCAACTGGACGGTGGGCAACGACGGATCGCTGCGCGGGGGAGCGGCCTGTCTGGCGCCGGGTGCCGACCGGTCTTCGGTCACGCTGGCCGACTGTACCGGAGCCTCCGGACAGCGCTGGGTGCCCACCGCGGGAGGGCGGTTGATGCACCAGGACTCGGGCCTGTGCCTGGGCACCGCAGGGGGTGCGCTCGCGAACGGCACGGCGGCGCAGCTGCGCCCGTGCGCGGACGTGGTCTCGCAGCGCTGGAGGATCCCGTACAACGGGGTTGGGTGAGACGGCCGTTCGCCGCGGATCCGGTCGGGATCCGCGGTTCCTCCGCGCACCCCCCATGGGCGCGAGGGGGCCGATGCCCTAGCATTCCGGCCATGAGCGATCGACCGGTACCGAGTGGCGAGCCGGGGCAGCCCTACCCGCCACCGCAGCAGGCACCGGCCGGGGGGGCCGCTCCGGCCACCGGTGTGCCACCGCAGCCTCCGAGCGGTGCATTCGGCCCCGCGACCGGCTTCGGGCCACCGCCCGGTGCACCTGCCCAACCACCCCAGCAGATGACGCCCCGTTCGCAGCCGGTACCGCCGGTGCCGCAGCCGGGCGGAGCGGTCCCTGTGCAGCCCGGCCCGGTGGCGCCGCAGCCGCAGCCGCAACCCTTCCCGCCGCAGGCGCAGCCCGTCCAGCCTCAGCAGCCCGGGGGGCAGTGGCAGCAGTCCGGCTTTCCGCCGTCGAACTCCGCGTCGGGCACGCCCGATTGGGAGGCGCTGGCCGAGCGCAACGAGCGGGCCGCCAAGCGCGGCCGCCGGCTCAAGCTGATCGGTGCGGTGACCGCCGTCGTGGTCGTGGCCGGCGCCGGTGCGGGCTTCTGGCTGTACGAGAAGGACAACGGCAAGAAGCCGGGCCCCACCGTCTCGGCCTCGAACGGCCCCTCCTCCTCCACGAGCAGCGCCCCGCCGGTCAAGGGCATCACCAGCCCGCCGACCGTCGGCACCCTGGCGGCCAAGAAGGGCCCGGCGCTGAACCTGGGCGCCGACGCCCAGCCGGGGACGATGAGCGGCTTCTCCGGGCAGGTCCTCAAGCTGCCCAGCGGCCAGGACTCCTTCGCCTCGACCTCGGGCCAGGTCGTCGACGTGAGCAAGAGTTTCACCGTGTCCGCGCGGGTGCTGGTCGACAAGCCCGACGGCAACCGCAGCGCGGTCAGCCAGGGTGACGGCCAGTACTACGCGTACTCGCTGGGGCGGGCCAACAACAACGGGCACGACCAGTGGTACTTCAAGGTCCAGATCCCGGGCGGTGGTTCGGCGATCGCCTGGTCCAAGGCCGACGCGACGGTCAACCAGTGGGTGCTGCTGACCGGGGTGTACGACGACCCGTCGCAAACGCTCACCCTGTACGTCAACGGCGCCCCGCAGTCCTCGTCCAAGTCGGCCGGGGTGCAGCCGTCCGGCAACAACACCCTGCAGGTCGGGCGGCTGAGCTCGAACGGGCAGTGGTCCGACCCCTGGCACGGCGCGGTGGCCGACATCCAGGTGTGGAACCAGGTGCTGCCGGAGGCCGACATCGTCAAGATCGTGGCGGGCCCGAGCTCGCCCCCGTCGGTCCCGCCGACCGGCGCCTGGCTGAACGGCTGAGCCGGCCCGGGGCCGATCGCCCCGGGGCCCGTCCGGCCCGAGAACGTCGAGCCGCCGCCCCGCACCGCCACGGCAGTGCGGGGCGGCTGACGCACGCCCCGGAGCGTGTCGCGCCCCGGGGGCGCATCCGGACGCAGAGCCCCAGATAGGAGCAGTACTGATGAGCGCGGACGGTCGCTGGATACGGCCCGAGTCCACCCGCAAGCCCGTCCTGGGCCCCGCCGGGGCCCGTTCGGGCGCAGGCGTGGCGCCGGGCGGGCCCGACCGTGCGGCCGCGGTGGTGCCGCCGCCGTCCCCGACCGACCGGCGACGCCGCAAGCCCGGGCTGCCCCGGGTGCCGCAACCGCCCCGCCCGGCGCTGCGGGCCGACTGGCTGCCGCTGCTGGCGGTGCTGCTGTTCCAGGGCGCGCTCTCGTACCACCTGATCGTCAGCAACACGGCCTTCATCGACGAGGGCACCTACATCTACTCCGGGTACCAGGAGATCGCGCACCTGCGGCACGGCACTCCGGTGTCGACGTACGAGACCTTCTTCTCCGGCTCCCCGCTGATCTACCCGGTGGTCGTCGCCGTGGCCGACTTCGTCGGCGGCCTGAACGGCGCCCGGCTGCTCAGCCTGGCGTTCATGCTCTCCGCGACCGTGGCCGTCCACCTGGCGACCCGGCGGCTGCACGGCTCGCTCGCGGCCTTCTGCGCGGCGGCGGCCTTCGCGGCGCTCGGCCCGACCCAGTTCCTGGGCGGTCTGGCCACCTACGACGCGATGGCGCTGGCGATCCTCGCCTGGGCCGGCTACCTGGCGGTGCGGCTGACCACCGGGGGCGGGTACCCCAGCCTGGTGGGGTCCGGGCTGCTGCTGGCCCTGGCGGGCGCGACCAAGTACGCCGCGCTGCTGTGGGTGCCGGTGGTGTGCGGCATCGCGGTGCTGGCCGGGACGGGCGGCCCGGTGCGCGCCTGGGCGCGCTGGCGGCGCGGGCTGCTGCTCCTGCTCACCTTCGTGGTGGCCGTCGGCGCCGCGGCCCTGGCGGCCGGTCAGCGGTACGTCGACGGCTTCAACCACACCACGCTCCAGCGCGCACCGGGCCACGACGCGTACTCCTATGTGGCGGGGGAGGCCGCCCGCTGGGTGGGCCCGCTGCTGGTGGTGGCACTGCTCGGGGTGCTGGCGCAGCTCGTGCGGGCGCGCCGGAGCGGCGGCGCGGCCTGGACGGAGTTCTGGCTGGCGGTGCTGCTGCTGGTGGCCGGCCTGTTGGCACCGGTGAACCAGATCCGCATCCACACCTGGCTGTCGCTGCAGAAGCACGTGGACTTCGGTGCCTGGTTCTCGTGCGTCGTGGTCGGCGCGATCCTGGCCCGCGCGGTGCTGTGGCTGCGGGGCCGCTTCCACGTCACGGCCGGGATCGTGGCCGCCGCGTTGCTGGTGGGGCCGCTGGCCTGGGAGGGCGCGGCCCAGGGCCGGGAGATGTTCGGCGAATGGTCGAACTCGAAGGAGTTCGTCGCCGCGCTGGAGCCGTACATCGTCAAGGGTGACGACCGCTACCTGGTGGAGAACTACAACGTCCCCGCCTACTACCTGCGCAAGCGGAGCAACTGGCAGCAGTGGCACGACCTGGTGGCGGTGTTCCGCCGGGACCCGGCCACCGGCCAGATGCAGAACGGGGTGCCCGCCATCCAGGCCGGGATCGAGGCGCACGAGTGGAAGGTGGTGGTCCTGGACTTCACCCAGACCGGCGCCACCGACCGGGCGATCCAGCCGACGCTGAAGGCCGCCGGGTACCGGGTGGCCACCGTGGTGCAGAGCGGTGAGCACGGCCGTTACACCGTCTACGTGGCCCCCGGGTACGACAAGCGGCCGTGACGGTCGGGCACGCGCCGGTTCAGAACGCCATGGTGTAGACCATCAGGTCCATCCCCGGGAAGGGCGCCCAGTCGCGGTCGGGGGTGCGGCGGAAGCCGACGCGTTCGTAGACGCGGTGGGCGGTGGTCATCTCCGGGCGGGTGGAGAAGGCCATGCCGGCCAGGCCGACTTCGCGGCTGCGGGTGACGGAGGCGCGGACCAGGGCCTCGCCGACGCCGCGGCCGCGGGAGGCGGCGGCGGTGGCGAGCATCCGTATCTCGCCCTCGCGCGGGGTGGCGATGTCGGCCCACTCGGTGCCGCCGACGGCGAAGGTCACGCAGCCGAGGACCCGTTCGTCCGCCGCGTCGACCGCGACCAGGAGTTCGGCCTCCCGGGACCGGCGCCCGGCGTCGCGCAGCAGGTCGACGTAGCTGCCGGCCGGGTCGGTGAAGCCGTCGCCGACGAAGGCGTCGACGGTGATCCGGCCGGCCTCTTCGAGGTCCTGGGGGAGGGCGTGGCGGATGAGGTAGTCCATCGGGCCAGTGTGCCGGAGCCCTGGGGGGCCTTGGATCCGGGGGGCTCTCGGTGGTCCCGGGAAGGGGATGCCGGGAGGGTGGCCGGGTCGGCGGAGGGGCGCAATGAGGCGGCGGGCAGGGTGCCGTACAGCCGGTCGGCGCGGTCGGGGTCGGCCGGGTAGCCGCCGGCGCGGTGGTGGTTGTCGCGGCCGGCGGCGGGGCCGCGGGAGAGTTCGCGGCCGATCAGGGTGCCGAGCAGGCCGAAGCCGCCGACCGCGCCGACCAGGCCGAGTGCGCTGGCGAGGGTGTCGCTGTCCATGGCCACCACTGTGGCCGGGCGGCCCGGGTGCCCACGAGTGGCAGGAATGCCGGGTTCCGTCGAAATCCTGCCAGGTCGGCCCTTCCCCGGGGCGGGACCGGCGGGGCATCCTGGGCGGCATGCTGAAGAACGTGGTCGCGGTGGTGCTGGAGGAGGTCCACCCCTTCGAACTGGGGGTGGCCTGCGAGGTCTTCGGCCTGGACCGGACCGCGGACGGGCTGCCGGGGTACGACTTCGCGCTGGCCGGCGCCCGGCCCGGGCCGCACGCGACCCACTCGGGCTTCGCGGTGGACGTCCCGTACGGCCCGGAGCGTCTCGCCGGGGCGGACCTGGCGGTGGTCACCGCCTCGGCGATCCGCCCGCACTACCCGGAGCCACTGCTGGAGGCGCTGTGCGCGGTGGTGGCGGACGGCGGCCGGGTGCTGTCCATCTGCAGCGGCGCCTTCGTGCTGGGCGCCGCCGGGCTGCTGGACGGCCGCCGGTCCACCACCCACTGGCGGCACAGCGACGAGCTGGCCGAGCGCTTCCCACGGACGGTGGTCGAGCCGGACGTGCTGTACGTGGACGACGACCCGGTGATCACGTCGGCCGGTACGGCGGCCGGCATCGACGCCTGCCTGCACCTGGTGCGCAAGGCGCAGGGCGCCGAGGTGGCGCGGGGCATCGCCCGCCGGATGGTGGTGGCGCCGCACCGGGAGGGTGGGCAGGCGCAGTTCGTGAACCGCCCGCTGCCGGAGGGCGGCGGCGACTCGCTGGCCCCGCTGCTGGACTGGATGCGCCACCACCCGGACCAGGAGACGAGCGTCGAGCAGCTGGCCGCCCGGGTGCACATGTCGCCGCGCACCTTCGCCCGGCGCTTCCAGCAGGAGACCGGCACCACCCCGCACCGCTGGCTGGTGGGGCAGCGGGTGCTGCTGGCCCAGCGGCTGCTGGAGTCGACCACCGAGTCGGTGGACGCGATCGCCGAGCGCTGCGGCTTCGGCAGCGCGGCGGCGCTGCGGCACCACTTCGGGCGCCGGCTGGGCACCACGCCGCTGGCCTACCGGCGCTGCTTCGGGGGCGGGTGACGGGCAGTCAGTCCGTTGCGGCGGCGAGGTGGTCGACGCTGTTCCAGCCGTCCGGCCGCAGCCGCCCCTCCTGGGAGCGCCAGAGGCTGGTGGAGCAGTTGTGCACCGGTCCCAGTGCGGTGAGCTGCTGCTCGGTGAGCCGGTCAAGCGCGTAGCGCAGCATCAGCACCGTGCAGTCGTGGGCGACCAGCAGGACGGGCCGTCCGGCCTCCTCCTCGCAGACGTCCCGCAGCAGGCTGCGCACCCGCAGGGCGACGTCGGCCCAGGACTCGCCGCCGGGCGGGCGGTAGTACAGCTCGCCCATCTTGCGCCGCCGGGCGGCCTCCTCCGGGTGCTTGGCCTCGATGGCGGCCTTCGGCAGCATCTCCAGGACGCCGAGTTCGCGGTCGCGCAGCCGCTCGTCGTAGCGGACGGCCAGGGTGACGGGCACGGCGCCGAGCCCGGCGGCCTGGGCGAGCGCGATCCGGGCGGTCTCGGCGGTGCGCACGTACGGGGAGCACCAGACGCTGCGCGGCCGGTCGCCGCTGGGCAGGGCGGCCCACCACCGGCCGAGCGCCTGGGCCTGCTGCTGGCCGCGCAGCGACAGCGGGATGTCGGCGTCGCGGCAGCTGATCGGGACGCTGAGCGCGCCGGCGGCCTCGGCCAGCTGGAACTCGACGTTGGCGGTGGATTCGCCGTGCCGGGTGGCGATCAGGACGGACGGCAGCCGGGTGGCCGCCGCGCCGTTCGTGGCGACGGCGGTCAGGGCGGCGGGCTGGTGCTGGACGGACTTGTGCTGGCCGTTGAGGGTGATGCCGAGTTCTGCCATGGCCGCGAGCTCCCCGTGGGTCGATCAGGTTCCGGCCGGATGCCGGTCCGGTCTGGTGGTGCCCGGCGTGCACGCCTGTTCATACATATGATCGCGCCGCCTCCTCCAGTGTTGACGGAGAAGGCGGCGCGATCACAGGGCGCGTGCACGGCCAATCAGTGCGCCGCTACGGGCTCCGGCGCGTTCTCCAGCTCGTCGTCGCCGGCCTCGGCGCTGTAGTCGGAGGGCTTGGTCTCGTCCGGGCCGTCGGGCGCCTTGACCGCCCGCAGCACCAGGGTGAGCGCCACCGCCACGATCAGGTTGAGCGCGAAGGCGGTCAGGCCGATGTAGCCGATCTCGCCGATGCCGGGGATCTCGGCCGCGTTGCCGCCGAAGTGCTTGGTGGCCGGGCTGGCCAGCCCGTACGCCTTCCAGGTGCCGTAGACCATGCCGGCCGCCCAGCCCGCGAACAGCGCCCAGTGGTGGAACCAGCGGGTGAACAGGCCGCCGACGATCGCCACGAAGGTCTGCAGGATCCACAGACCGCCCAGCAGCTGGAGGTTGATCGCGGCCTGCTTGTCCATGCCGAGGACGAAGACCAGGGCGCCGACCTTGACCAGCAGCGAGACCAGCTTGGCGATCCGGGTCTCGTCGGCGGGGGTGGCGGCGGGCTTGAGCCACTCCTTGTAGACGTTGCGGGTGAACAGGTTGGCCGCCGCGATGGACATGATGGCGGCCGGTACCAGCGCGCCGATCCCGATCGCGGCGAAGGCCACACCGGTGAACCAGTCCGGGAACATGCTCGCGAACAGCTGCGGCACCGACAGCTGGGAGTTGTAGCCCTTGACGCCGCTGCCCACCCCCGCCGCGATCGCCATGAAGCCGAGCAGCGCCAGCAGGCCGAGCATCAGCGAGTACGCGGGCATGATCGCCATGTTGCGGCGCACGGTGTTGCGGGACTTGGAGGCCAGCACGCCGGTCACCGAGTGCGGGTACATGAACAGCGCCATCGCCGACCCCAGCCCCAGCGTGGCGTACGTCCACTGCTTGTTGTCCGGGAGGGTCAGCCCGCCGGCCTTGGCCTGCTTGAAGTGGTCGGCGGCCGCGCCGAAGATGTGCCCGTAGCCGCCGAGGCGGAGCGGGATGTAGATCACCGCGACGATGATCACGATGTAGACCAGGGCGTCCTTGACGAAGGCGATCAGCGCCGGGGCGCGCAGGCCCGAGGAGTAGGTGTAGGCGGCCAGCACGCCGAAGGCGAGGAACAGCGGCAGGTCCTTGACGAACCAGTTGGCGTTCTCCCCGCCGCCGACGCCGAGCACGTCCAGCACCGCCTGGATGCCGACCAGCTGCAGGGCGATGTACGGCATGGTGGCCAGGATCCCGGTCAGCGCGACGACCAGGGACAGCGGCCGGGAGCCGTAGCGGCCGCGGACGAAGTCGGCCGGGGTCACGTAGCCGTGCACCCGGGAGACCGACCAGAGCCGCGGCAGGAACAGGAAGACCAGCGGGTAGGCGATGATCGTGTACGGCACCGCGAAGAAGCCCGCCGCGCCGGTCGCGTAGACCGCCGCCGGGACGGCCACGAAGGTGTACGCGGTGTAGAGGTCACCGCCGAGCAGGAACCAGGTCACCCAGGTCCCGAAGCTGCGCCCGCCCAGGCCCCACTCGTCCAGGTGCGCCGCGTTGTCCGCGCGGCGCCAGCGCGAGGCGAGGAAGCCCATCGCGGTGACGAGGAGGAAGAACAGCACGAAGACCACGAGGGCCGGCACGTTGACGTCCTTCATCGCGCACCGCCGTTCCGGGCCGCCTTGCGGGCCTTCTCGTCCCGGTTGATCAGCAGGTAGGCGGCGACCGTGAAGACGGCCGACACCGGCACCCAGAGCAGCTGGTACCAGTAGAAGAAGGGCATCCCGGCCACCGCCGGATCGGGCTTGTCGTACGAGGAGACCCAGAGCATCGCGACGATCGGCACGAGCAGGGCGAGCCCGGCCAGCACCCGCTCGGGGGTCACCGCCGGGACGGGGGCCCCGGCTGGCTCGGGCATGACAGCTTTGTCGGGGGCTTGGTCAGAGGGCATCTTCGGCTCCGCTCCGGAGGGGTCTCCCCGTCGGCGCCGCAGCCCCCGGAAGCGCCGCGCACGCCCGCGAGCCCGCCGAGCAGCACCATCGGTGATCAGCAGTCAGTACGGCTGCGCAATCTAGAGCATGGAGTGATCCATGTCACCGGATTGGCGCAACTTTCCGCCATCCGGACACTGCTATTCGCCCGCTCGCCTCCGGTCCGCTCCGGGCCCGGTGCCGACGCTCGTCGCTCCGGCGCTCGTTCCTCGCTTGTCGCTTCTCCCTTTCGGCACCGGCGCGGCCCTTCGGCTCGGGGCGGTGACTCGCCCGCTCGCCTCCGGGTCGCACCGGCGCGGCCCTTCGGCTCGGGGAAGCGAACGGGCACCGGCGCGCGGGTCGTGCGCGCCGGTGCCCGTGGTGGAACGAGGGGGTGCGGCTACTCCGGACGCTTCAGCCGGGTGATGAACTTGTAGCGGTCGCCGCGGTAGATCGAGCGGACCCACTCCACCGGGTCGCCCTCGCCGTCGAAGGAGTGCCGGGAGAGCTGGAGCATCGGCAGGCCGAGGTCGGAGCCGAGCAGCCCGGCCTCGCGCGGGTTGGCGAGGGTGGTCTCGATGGTCTCCTCGGCCTCGGCCACGGTGACCCCGTAGACCTCGCGCAGCGCCGCGTACAGCGAGTTGTGCTTGGCGAGGTTGCGCCGCAGCGAGGGGAAGCGCTTGGCGGAGAGGTGGGCGACCTCGATGGCCATCGGGTCGCCGTTGGCCAGGCGCAGCCGCTCGATCCGCAGGACCCGGCCGCCGGGCTTGATGTCCAGCAGCGGGGCGAGCCGGTCGTCGGCGGTGATGTAGCCGATCTCGATCAGCCGGGAGGTGGGCTCCAGGCCCTGGGCGCGCATGTCCTCGGTGTAGGAGGTGAGCTGCAGCGCCTGGGCGACCTTGGGCTTGGCGACGAAGGTGCCCTTGCCCTGGATGCGCTCCAGCCGGCCCTCGACGACCAGTTCCTGCAGGGCCTGGCGGACGGTGGTGCGCGAGGTGTCGAACTGGGCGGCCAGCGCGCGCTCGGGCGGGACCGGGGTGCCCGCGGGCTGGGTCTCGGTGAGCTGGAGGAGGTGGCGCTTGAGGCCGTAGTACTTGGGGACGCGCGCGGTCGGATCGGCGCTCTGCGTCGGGAGGTTCCTCACCTCGGGGTCGTCGGCCTGGGCTGTGGTTCCCCCGTCGCTGCTCATCGGACCTGTTCTCCCGCTTCTCGCGGGGCCTTCTACCGCCCCGCCACATCGTTAACGGACCACATCGTTGCATGTATGGCTGCGGAACGAATACCTCATCACGCGATGAACGATGTGCGGTGTCGGCTTGATAACGGGTGGTCGAGTTCCGTCGAACAGCCGTTGACAGGCCCATTGGTCTAGGCCAAGCTCCAGGCATCTGGTCTACACCACTAGGCCGGTATCGATGAATCCCCCACCCGCTCGAAGGGGTCCGCGGCACCAGTCCTCCCGCTTTGCGTGGGTATGCCGCTACCGCCCGACGGGGGTAACCCAGGCATCCCTCAGGAGGATGGCGTGAAGCGTCAGCTCATCGCGGCGGTCGGCGTCGCAGCAATGGTCGTCGGTCTCGCGGCTTGTGGCTCGGACGGCAAGAAGGACGGTGACTCGAAGGCGTCCTCCACGTCCGCCGACAGGTACAAGGGCAAGACGCTCAAGGTGTGGACGATGACCGGCTCCGCCCCCAAGGGCTGGACCGACTCGGTCAAGAGCGAGTTCGAGACCACCTACCCGGGCTCCAAGGTCGACTTCCAGACCCAGGAGTGGACCGACATCGGCCCGAAGATCACCGCCGCGCTGTCCGAGGGCTCCGTCGACGTCCTGGAGCTGGGCAACACCCAGACCTCCGGCTACGCCGCCACCGGCGGTCTGCTCGACCTCACCAAGGACAAGTCCGCGCTGGGCGGCGACGGCTGGGCCGCCAACCAGAACGAGGCCGCGATGCTGGACGGCAAGCAGTACGCCGCCCCGTGGTGGGTCTCCAACCGCGTGGTCGCCTACAACAAGGACCTCTGGAAGGCCGCCGGCCTGACGGACGCGCCGAAGACCCTGGACGAGTTCTACACCGACCTGGACAAGCTGAAGGCCACCCCGGGCGTCGCCGACCCGATCTACCTGCCGGGCCAGGAGTGGTACACCTACTTCGGCCTGCTCACCGGCGAGGGCGGCAAGATCGCCAAGAAGGACGGCGACAAGTGGGTCGGCGGCCTGGAGTCGCCCGAGGCGCAGCGGGCCTTCGAGACCTACAAGAAGCTGCAGAGCTACTCGGCCACCGGTCCGAAGGACAAGGACGAGGCCACCCCGCAGCAGAAGGACGTCTTCGCCAAGGGCAACGTCGGCGCCATGATCGCCCTCGGCTGGGAGCTGCCGGCCGAGAAGGACATGCCGAAGGACAAGATCGGCTTCTTCCCGCTCCCGGGCAAGACCGCCGACAAGCCGTCCGGCGTCTTCATCGGTGGCTCGAACCTCGCGGTCGCCGCGCAGAGCAAGAACACCGACATGGCGAAGGACTTCCTGAAGATCGCCCTCGACGACAAGAACGAGGGCCTGGTCGCCGCGGCCGGGAACATCCCGAACAAGCCGGCCCTGAACAGCCAGCTCACCGGTGACTTCGCGAAGGCCGCCCAGGCCGCCACCGCGGTCGGCGGGATCACCCCGAACACCCCGAACTGGGCCAGCGTCGAGAACAAGCCGAACCCGATCAAGGACTTCCTGACCGCGGCCCTCCAGGGCGGCGACTACGCGGCCACCGCGAAGAAGTACGACGACGAGATCGCCAAGCGGCTCAACGAGAAGAACTAAGCACTGTGAGCGGCGTCGCTCACCGGCCCCGGCGGGGGGCCGGTGGGCGGCGCCATCCGTCGTGGCCGGGTTGTGAGGAAGTGAGAACGATGGCTGTGCATTCGGAGCGGGTGCAGGCACCGTCCCCGGGGTCAGGGGTGGCCGTTGTGGCCGAGATCGACACCAGTGCCGCCGGCGGCGGGGCCGAGGGCACCACGCCGAAGCGCACCAGATCGGCGGGGGGACCGGGCATCGGCTCCCGCCTCGCCCCGTACCTGCTGCTGCTGCCGGCCACCGTGGCGACCCTCGCCCTGCTGGGCTGGCCGCTGCTGAAGACCGTCCTGCTGTCGTTCCAGAACCTCAACCGGCGCCAGCTGGTCATGCATCTGACCGAGTGGACCGGCTTCGACAACTACAAGGAGCAGCTGACCGACCCGGACTTCTGGGCGGTCACCGGGCGCACCGTCGCCTTCACCCTGATCAACGTGGTGCTGATCATGATCGGCGGCACCCTGATCGGCCTGCTGCTCAACCACCTCGGCAAGAAGATGCGCCTGGCGCTGTCGATCGCGCTGCTGATGGCCTGGGCCATGCCGGTGGTCGCCGCGACCACCGTCTACACCTGGCTGTTCGACCAGCAGTGGGGTGTCGTCAACTGGCTCCTGGACCAGCTGGGTTGGCACTCGATGGCCGACTACAACTGGATGAGCGACGAGTACTCGACCTTCTTCGTCGTCATCCTGCTGGTCGTCTGGATGTCGATCCCCTTCGTGGCGTTCAACATGTACGCCGGTCTGACCACCGTCCCCAAGGAGCTCTACGAGGCCGCCAGGATGGACGGCGCCGGCTCCCTCAAGATCTTCAGCTCGGTGATCTTCCCGAACCTGAAGCCGTTCTTCCTCGCCACGACCTTCCTCGAAGTGATCTGGGTGTTCAAGTCCTTCACCCAGGTCTACGCGATCAACGGCGGCGGCCCCGAGAACCTCACCCGGACCCTGCCCGTGCACGCCTTCCTGGAGGGCTCGGGCAGCCAGCACTACGGCGTCGGCGCCGCGATCGCGGTGCTCACCATCCTGATGCTGGGTGCGCTGATGGCCTACTACTTCCGCATCATGATCAAGCAGGAGGACGAGCTGTGAGGCGCTCTCTCTTCGGACGTACCTGGCCGAACGTGATCGCGGTCGTCCTCATCGTCTTCTTCGTCTTCCCCGTCTACTGGATGATCGCGACCGCGTTCAAGCAGGACCGCGACATCATCAGCAAGACGCCGGTCTTCATTCCCTTCGACGCGACCTTCGACCACTTCGGCACCGCGGTCGACGCGCCGGACTTCTGGACGTACGTCACCAACAGCGTCACCGTGACCGTCGGGGCGGTGGTGATCTCCCTGGTGATCGCGACCCTGGCGGCCTTCGCCGTCGCCCGGATGAAGTTCCGCGGCCGCAAGGCCTTCGTGCTGGTCATCATGATGGCGCAGATGGCGCCCTGGGAGGTCATGACCATCGCGGTCTACATGATCTCCCGCGACAACGACATGCTGAACAGCCTGCTGCCGCTGACCCTCTTCTACATGATGATGGTCCTGCCCTTCACGATCTGGACGCTGCGCGGCTTCATCGCCGCGGTGCCGAAGGAGCTGGAGGAGTCGGCCATGGTGGACGGCTGCACCCGCACCCAGGCCTTCGTGAAGGTGATCTTCCCGCTGCTGGCCCCCGGCCTGATGTCGACCTCGTTGTTCGGCTTCATCACGGCGTGGAACGAGTTCCCGCTCGTTCTGATCGTCAACAAGGAGCAGGGCAAGACGCTCCCGCTGTGGCTGTCCTCCTTCAAGACCGCCTTCGGCAACGACTGGGGCGCGACCATGGCGGCCTCCACGATGTTCGCCATCCCCGTGCTGATCCTGTTCGTCTTCCTGCAGCGCAAGGCGGTCGGCGGTCTGACCGACGGCGCCGTGAAGGGCTGAGCCACCGTGAGCATCCTCGTACCCACCGCCCCGGCCAGCGACCAGCTGCACCGGGACGCCCTGACCGTCCTGCAGCCCGGCTTCGTCGGCACCGAGCCACCGGACTGGCTGCGCCGCCACCTGGCCGCCGGGCTCGGCTCGGTCGCGCTGTTCGACCGCAACGTGGTCGACCTCGATCAGCTCTCCGCGCTCACCCGGGCGCTGCGCGCGGAGAACCCCGACCTCCTGATCGCGATCGACGAGGAGAGCGGCGACGTCACCCGGCTGGAGGCCGGCTCCGGCTCCTCCTGGCCGGGCAACCTCGCCCTCGGCGCGATCGACGACCCGGCGCTGACCCGGGACGTCGCCCGCGAGCTGGGCCGGGCGCTGGCCGCGGCCGGCGTCAACTACAACTGGGCGCCCACCGCGGACGTCAACTCCAACCCGCGCAACCCGGTGATCGGCGTCCGCTCCTTCGGCGCCGACCCGGAGCTGTGCGCCCGGCACACCGCCGCCTGGGTGGAGGGCCTGCAGTCGGCCGGCGTGGCCGCCTGCTCCAAGCACTTCCCCGGCCACGGCGACACCGCGGTGGACTCGCACCACGGCCTGCCGGTCATCGACGTCGACCTGGACGTGCTGCGCGCCCGCGACCTGGTGCCGTTCCGGGCCGCCATCGCGGCCGGCACCAAGGCGGTGATGACCGCCCACATCATGGTCCCGGCGCTGGACCCGAAGCTGCCGGCCACCCTGAGCCCGACCGTGCTGCGCGACCTGCTGCGCGCCGTCCCGGCCGACGGCGGCCTCGGCTACCAGGGTCTGATCGTCAGCGACGCGATCGAGATGGGTGCCATCGCCGACACCTTCGGCATGGGCGAGGGCACCGTGCTCGCGCTGGCGGCCGGCGCGGACGCGATCTGCGTCGGCGGCGGGCTGGCCGACGAGGAGACCGTGCTGATGCTGCGCGACGCCATCGTGGCGGGCGTGCGCTCCGGCGGGCTCGGCGAGGAGCGGCTGGCGGACGCCGCCGACCGGGTCCGGGCGCTGGGCAGCTGGGGCCGGATCGCGGCCCAGGGCGAGCAGCCCGAACCGGACCTCGCGGTGGGCCTGCGGGCCGCCCGCCGGGCGCTGAAGGTGGTCCGGGCGCCGGGCCGCGAGGTGCTGCCGGTGAGCGAGCGCCCGTACGTGGCCTCGTTCTCGGACGAGCCGAACATCGCGGTCGGCGACGTGACCCCGTGGGGCGTGGCCGGGATGCTGGCCGACCGGTTCCCGGGCACCCGCACCCGCGAGGTGTCGGCCGCGGAGGCCGCGCCGGAGCTGCTGGACGCGCTGGTCGCCGAGGTGGTGGCCGGGGCCGAGGGCCGACGCCTGGTGCTGGTGGTGCGGGACGCGCACCGGCACGCCTGGATGGCCGCCGCGCTGAGCCGCCTGGTGGCGGCCCGGCCGGACGCCGCGGTGGTCGAGATGGGGCTGCCCCAGTCCGAGCCGGTGGGCGCGCTGCACATCGCCACCCACGGCGCCGCCCGGGTCTGCGGGCTGGCGGCCGTGGAGGTGCTCACCGGGCAGCCGGGAGCGATCGGCTGAACCGTGCGGGGAGGCGTCACCGGCCGGGTCCGGGAGGCGTCGGCCGACGGGCCCGTCATGCGCATGTCGCATGGCGGGCCCGTCCCGTTCTCCGGGCTGTCGGCCCGCGTTCCCACCCTGTGACCGTGTTCCCTCAAGAGGGTCTTAAATCCACCTTAAGTTCGACTTAGGGTGACAGGCCGACGACCGATCGCCACCGAATCGCGACGGGGTGCAACGGAACGGCAACGGCCTTGGAAGGAAGGGGAGTTGGGCGTTGACACCGCCGTTGGTCTAGGCCAAAGTCCACTCCGTTCCCTCCCGGCACCGCCCTCGGCCCTAGCACCTCGGAGAATGACGTGACGAAGCGTCAGTTCGTGTCCGCATTCGGAATCATGGCCCTGGCGGTCGGGCTGACGGCCTGCTCCTCGTCCGGATCACCCTCGGGTGACAAGAGCGCCGCCGCGGATCCGAAGGCCGCCACCGGCACCGTCACCGTCTGGCTGATGGACGACGCCCAGAAGAACTGGCCCGACCTGGTCCAGCGGGTCAACGACGAGTTCGCGGCCAAGTACCCGGGCGTCAACCTCAAGCTGGTCTACCAGGGCTGGGCCGACAAGGTCGGCAAGCTCGACAAGGCCCTCGCCGACGGCAGCGCCCCCGACGTCGTCGAACTCGGCAACACCGAGACGATGAAGTACGTGCTCTCCGGCGCACTCGCCCCGGTGGACCGCACCACCTTCGACAACTCCGACAGCTGGATCAAGGCGCTCGCCAACACCTGCACCTACCAGGACAAGCTGTGGTGCGTGCCGTACTACGCCGGCGCCCGGGTCGCCATCTACAACTCCTCCGCCTTCCAGCAGGCCACCGGCAGCACCGAGTTCCCCAGGACCGAGAACGACCTGCTGACCGCCCTGGACAAGATCTCCGACCGGAACAGGAGCGACCGGACCTTCTCCCCGCTCTACCTGCCCGGCCCGTACTGGTACGCCGCGATGAGCTACGTGGCCGCGTACGGCGGCAGCGTCGCCAAGTTCGACAGCTCCGGCAACTGGCACGGCACCCTGCACGACGCCAAGTCCCAGCAGGGCATCGGCCACTTCGTCGACCTGGTCCGCAAGTACAACAAGGGCGACCTCACGCAGAACGAGCAGGACCAGTACGTGGCGATGGCCCGCGGGCACGCCGCGTCCTTCTACGGCAACGGCTTCGAGGCGGCCGGCGTCACCGCGCCGGGCACCGGTGACCCGGGCCTCAAGGACGCCGTCAAGGTGGCCACCATGCCCGGCCCGGACGGCAAGCCGCTGCCGACCTTCATCGGCGGCTCCGACCTCGCCGTCACCGCCAAGTCCAAGCAGCTGGCGCCGGCCACCGACTGGATCCGGATGTTCACCAGCTCCAGGTCCGAGCAGGCGCTCGCCGACAAGGACATCCTGCCGAACAACCTCAACCAGCTGAACCCGCTGAAGAACAAGCCCACCACCGCCGCCGCGGCCAACGCCGTCCCGGACGCCTGGTTCACCCCGCTGGCGCCCGGCTGGGGCGCGGTGGAGAAGCAGAAGATCATCCCCGACATGCTGACCGCGATCCTCAAGGGCAAGCCGGTGGACCAGGCCACCAAGGACGCCGACGCGGCGATCGACCAGCTGATCAACAACCCGTCCTGACGGGCCGCGCACCGCACCGCCGAGCGCCCCCGCCCCTCCCCCCCCCGCCTTCCGGGAGGCGGTGGTTCGGGGGTGCCGCGCCGGGGGCGCGCTCGTAGGATTGCCCGCGAAGAACCGCAGCGAGTGTGCGGACTCGCCGCCGTAGAGGTCCCCGTCTGGCAGCCCGCCCGGGCGGGGTCGACCCATCTCATCGGAGGCACCCAGATGTCCGACCCGCAGACCGGTTCCGTCCCCGGCCGGATCATGGCGGCGGAGATGGCCGAGCAGCCGGCCGTCCTCCAGCGCATCCTCGACGAGGGAGCGCCGAAGATCCGCGAGATCGCGGCCGGGATCGCCGCCCGCAGCCCCCGCTTCGTCCTGCTCACCGCGCGCGGCACGTCCGACAACGCGGCGCTCTACGCCAAGTACCTGATCGAGATCCTGCTCGGCAGGCCGGCCGGCCTGACCTCGATGTCCACCACCACCGCGTACGGCGCCAAGCCGGACCTCACCGACGTCCTGGTGATCACCGTCAGCCAGTCCGGGGGCTCGCCGGACCTGGTGGCCTCCACCAAGGCGGCCCGCGAGGCCGGGGCGATCACCCTCGCCGTCACCAACAACCCCGACTCCCCGCTCGCCGAGGTCTCCGAGTTCCACATCGACGTGCTGGCCGGCCCGGAGAAGGCGCTGCCGGCCACCAAGACCTACACCGCCGAACTGCTGGCGCTCTACCTGCTGGTCGAGGGCCTGCGCGGCGGGGACGGCTCGGCCGCCAAGGAGCTGCCGGGCCTGGCCGCCGGCGTGCTGGCCCGCCACGCCGAGGTGAGGGCGCTGGCCGAGCGCTACCGCTTCGCCCAGCGCCTGGTGATCACCTCGCGCGGCTACGGCTACCCGACCGCCCGGGAGGCGGCGCTCAAGCTGATGGAGACCACGTACATCCCGGCCACCCCGTTCTCCGGCGCCGATCTGCTGCACGGCCCGCTGGCCATGGTGGACAACGTCTCGCCGGTGATCGCGGTCGTCCCGGACGGCAGGGGCGGCGAGGCCCTCCAGCCGGTGCTGGACCGGCTGCGCGGGCGAGGCGCGGACCTGGTGGTGATCGGCCAGCAGGCCCAGGTGGACGCCGCCTCGGCGGGCTTCGCACTGCCGGCCGGCGTGCCGGAGGAGGTCCAGCCGATCCTGGAGATCCTGCCGCTGCAGCAGCTGGCCTACGAGGTCACCATCGCCCGCGGCCAGGACCCGGACGCGCCGCGCGCCCTGGCCAAGGTCACCGAGACCCACTGAGGGGGAGCGGGGCCACTCGCCCTCCCGCCTCAGGCAACGGAACCGGCTCCCTGTCCACAGGCTGTGGACAGGGAGCCGGTTCCGTGAGCGGCGGAACGTGGTTCGGGGGAGGGCCGCGAACACGGGCCGGAAAGCACTACGGGCCACGGCGCCGACACGGGACCCTCAACCCGTGCGGCACCGCAGCCCGGAGCTGTCGTCGGGCACCGGTGTCGATCGAGGACTGTGCGGGGTCCTCGATCGGTGGCGTCCGACCGAGGAGAAGCCGCGCGCGGTCAGGGCAGTTGCGCGGGGGCCTCTCCTTGGTGCCCTCCCATTGTGGACTAGACCAATCCGGGTTGTCCAGGCCTCCTGGCAAATTGGTCTAAACAACTTCGGACAGTCGTCCAGCGGCACCGCACGGTCCGCCGAGCCCGCCCCCGGCCGGCGGCGCTACCCTCGCCATGTGCCCTCGCTGAACGAACTCGTCCGCCGCCACACCACCCTGACCGGGGCCGACGTGGAATGGCTCCACATGCTGGTCTCGGAGTGGCAGCTGCTCTCCGACCTCTCCTTCGCCGACCTGGTGCTGTGGATCCCCACCTGGGACGGCATCCGCTACGTCTCGGTGGCGCAGATGCGGCCCAACACCGGGCCCACCTCCTACCAGGACGACATGGTCGGCCACCTCGTCCCGCGCGGGCGCCGCCCGCTGCTGGACGCCGCCTTCGACGAGGGCCGGATCGTGCGCGAGGGCGACCCGGAGTGGCGCGAGGAGGTGCCGGTGCGGGTCGAGTCGATCCCGGTCCGGCGCGAGGGCAAGGTGCTCGGGGTGATCGCCCGCAACACCAACCTGCTGACCGTGCGCACCCCCAGCCGGCTGGAGCTCACCTACCTGCAGAGCGCCTCCGACCTGGCCCAGATGATCGCGGCCGGCAGCTTCCCGTTCCCCGGCGTGGAGCAGGCGGACATGGACGCCGCCCCCCGGGTGGGCGACGGCCTGATCCGGCTGGACGCGGACGGCATCGTCACCTACGCCAGCCCCAACGCCCTCTCCGCCTACCACCGGCTCGGCCTCACCTCCGACCTGGTCGGCAGCCACCTCGGCCGGGCCACCGCGGACCTGGCCCCGCCCTCCCGCTCGGCCGTCCACGAGGCGCTGGTGAAGCTCGCCAGCGGCTGGGCGCCCCGGCAGACCGAGGTGGAGGCGCAGGGCGGAGTGGTGACCCTGCGCGCGATCCCGCTCAAGCCCAAGGGGACCCTGACCGGCTCGCTGGTGCTCTGCCGGGACGTCACCGAGCTGCGCCGGCGCGACCGCGAGCTGATGACCAAGGACGCCACCATCCGGGAGATCCACCACCGGGTGAAGAACAACCTCCAGACCGTCGCCGCCCTGCTCCGGCTGCAGTCCCGCCGGATGGAGTCCGAGTCCGGCCGGGCCGCGCTGGACGAGGCGGTGCGCCGGGTCGGCTCGATCGCGATCGTGCACGAGACGCTCTCCCAGGCGCTGGACGAGCAGGTGGCCTTCGACGAGATCGCCGACCGGGTGCTGGCGATGGCGATGGAGCTGTCCCAGGACGGCCGGGTGGCGACCCGCCGCACCGGCAGCTTCGGCATCCTCTCCGCCGAGGTGGCCACCCCGCTGTCGATGGTGCTGACCGAGCTGCTGCAGAACGCCCTGGAACACGCCTTCGGCCCGACGGCCTCCGGGAACCTGGAGGTGAGCGCGCTGCGCGGACGGGCCCCGGCGACGGGGATGGGCTGGTCGGACAGCTGGAACGGCGGCGCCCGGCCGGAGGAGTACCTGCTGATCACCGTGCAGGACGACGGCCGCGGCATGCCTGAGGGCTTCGACCCGCAGACGGCCGGCAACCTCGGGCTGCAGATCGTCAGGACGCTGGCCACCGGCGAGCTGGGCGGGACCTTCGACATGGTGGCCGGCCCGAACGGCGGGACCAAGGTGATCCTGGAGATCCCGGTGCGTTGATGCGTTGCGGCGCTCGGCAGGGGCGTGCGTTCGGCGGATGCGCCGGGTGCCCGCCCCGTGCGCCGGGTGCGCGGAACCGGCGGCGCGGCACCTGGCGGGCATTCGGGCGCGGGAACAGAAACGAGGCCCTGTCGACCGGGGGGGGTGGGTCGACAGGGCCTCTCAACCCGTTCCGGCCGTCGGGGGGAGTCGGCCGGAACGGGGGCTCTGGGTGGTGCGACACCTGACATGTGCGTTGCACACGGTGAGCGTCACAGCTCCACAATATTGCTCTAAGTGAACAGTATCAAGTGGCTGGACGGTCCTGTGTCGCGGGACCTCGCTGGGCAAGGCCCTTGGTGCGGAAGGCTTCACCAGGAAGTGCAGGGAAGCCTTTGATCATGTGTTGATCGGTACGGCGGTTACTGCTGGTACTACGGCGTGTGACCGGACGCTGCTGATCAGGCGGTGCGGGCGCGGTTGCGGGCGGCACGGCGCTTCATGGCGCGACGCTCGTCCTCGCTCATACCGCCCCAGACGCCGGCGTCCTGGCCGGTCTCGAGAGCCCACTGGAGGCACTGCTCCATCACCGGACAGCGGCGGCACACGGCCTTGGCTTCCTCGATCTGCAGCAGAGCAGGACCGGTGTTCCCGATCGGGAAGAACAGCTCCGGGTCCTCTTCGCGGCAGACAGCGCGGTGGCGCCAGTCCATGGTCGTCCAACTCCTCCTGCCGCGGGGGGTGGCCCGATCGGCATAATCGAATGGCTTGTGAATGTGAACGCTTTCACGAATCCCACAACAGCAAAAGAGACCAAAGGCCCGCCGGGCCCGGGTGGTCTGTGCTGAGGGGGATTCGGCGATTCGAGGGACACTCCGCGGTCGGCGCTCCTGTGGTTCCGGAGTTGCCGTCGCTGCGATGCGTCCCGATCGCCATGTAGAGGTTCGCAAACCTCGGGCTCGGATACAACCCCCTTCGGGGAGGAATTTTTGATTCTTCGGTGTCGCCTAGCTCACAGCCAGTACTTCTATGGAGTGAAGGGGGCTTGTGCGTTCGAGAAGAAGGGCGAACCCCCCTTCCGGTCACACAATCACACGCAGTGCCCGCCGTACGCCTGTGAAACTGACGCGCCTCCGGTCTCCAAGATGGTCCCCGTCGACCTGGAACGGGACCGGTTCCTGGGAAACCAAGGTGAAGTGTCTGACGTCGTGATAGGAGACGACGTGTTTTCCGGACGGGCCGAGCGGCGGGGCGCCGTCGCCCGAAGGCGCGTGCGACCGCAGGATCTGACGGACCGTTCGAGCCGTACCGAACGCCGTCATCCGGGTGACGCCGAAGACGTCCAGATCCGTGTCGAAGGAGGCGAGGGGCGAGGGGTAGACCGGACGGTTGCCGAGGAACGTCCACGGCGAGGTGTTGCTGACTATGGCCAGCACCAGGCCCGGAACGGCTTCGTGGCCCGGGAGTTCGAGCGTCACGGGGCCCGAGCGGCGCTGCTCACGCTGGGTGAAGTAGTGCCGGAGCGCCTGCCCGACGTAGAGCGCGTGGGTGGACTTGCGACCGGCGCGGCGCTGCTCCTCGACCCGGCCGACCACCCCGGCGTCGAAGCCGAGGCCGGCGGTGAAGGTGAACCAGCGGTCGGGCAGCCCCTCGGTCATCGCCTTGCCCAGCCCGATCGGCCGCTCGCGCCCCTGCTCCAGCGCGTTCAGCAGGGCGCCGGTGGCCTCCACCGGGTCGTTGGGCAGGCCGAGCGCGCGGGCGAAGACGTTGGTCGAACCGCCCGGCACCACGGCCAGCCGCGGGACCTTCTCGCCCGGGCCGTGGCACAGCAACCCGTTCACCACCTCGTTGACGGTGCCGTCACCGCCCAGCGCCACCACCAGGTCCACCGTGCCGTCCGCCGCCGCCTCACGGGCCAGGTCGCGCGCGTGGCCCCGGTACTGCGTCTCGGCGACCTCCAGCTTGAGATCGCTGCGCAGTGCGTGGATCAGTACGTCCCTGGTCCGGCCACTGGTGGTGGTGGCCTTGTGGTTCACGACCAGGAGAGCGCGCATGGGGGAAAGCCTACGGGGCGGTACGGACCGAGCGGCGGCTACCCTGCTGGAGTGACCGCAGAATCCTCCGCCCCCGCACCCGCTCGCCCGGTTCCGCTCACCCTGGGCGCCGCCATCACCGCCCTGGAGGGCGCCGCGCTGGCCGTCGTCGGTGTCTCGGACATGGTGTCCGCGCTGTCCGGGCAGGCCAAGCAGCTGGCCCTGAACGAGTTCGGCGGCCTGGTCATCGTGCTGCTCGGGGTGCTGCCGGTGCTGGCCGCCCGGGCGCTGCTCAAGGAGCGCCGCTGGGGCCGCAGCCCGGCCGTGCTGACCAACTCGATCTGCCTGCCGGTCGCTTACTACATGGTCCAGAGCGGCGGCGCGATGATCGCGGTGGGCGTGCTGGTCGGCCTGCTCGGACTGGTGGGCATCGGCGCCCTGCTCAACCCGAAGTCCACGGCGGCGCTCTACGCCCCGCGGGAGGACTGAGCGCTCCGGGGCCGCAGGGAGGCCCCGGAGCGCCCCGGACAGCCGGACGGCCGCCACAGCGGGAGCTGGGCGGCCGTCGGTGTTCCTGCGCGTGGTCACTCCTCCACGAGGAGCTTCTCCCGCAGCTGGGCCAGCGTCCGCGCCAGCAGCCGGGACACGTGCATCTGGGAGATCCCCACCTCGGTGGCGATCTGCGACTGGGTCATGTTCCGGAAGAACCGCAGCACCAGGATCTTCTGCTCGCGGGGCGGCAGTTGGGCCAGCAGCGGCTTGAGCGACTCGCGGTACTCGACGCCCTCCAGTGCCTCGTCGGTGGCGCCAAGAGTGTCCGCCACGGCCGGCGACTCGTCGTCGCTGTCCGGCACGTCCAGGGACAGCGTGGAGTACGCGTTGGCGGACTCCAGGCCCTCCAGCACGTCCTCCTCGGAGATGCCAAGGTGCTCGGCCAGCTCGTGCACCGTGGGGGAGCGGCCGTGCCGCTGGGAGAGCTCGCTGGTCGCCGTGGTGAGCGACAGCCGCAGCTCCTGCAGGCGGCGGGGGACGCGCACCGCCCAGCCCTTGTCGCGGAAGTGCCGCTTGATCTCGCCGACGATGGTCGGCGTCGCGTAGGTGGAGAACTCGACCCCGCGCTCGTGGTCGAAGCGGTCCACCGACTTGATCAGTCCGATGGTGGCGACCTGGGTCAGGTCGTCGAGCGGCTCGCCCCGGTTGCGGAAGCGCCGGGCCAGGTGCTCGACCAGCGGGATGTGCATCCGCACCAGCTGGTTGCGCAGCTCGACGCGCTCCGGGGAGCCCTCGGGCAGCGCGGACAGCCGGACGAACAGCGCGCGGGCGGCTTCCCGGTCCGGCGCGCCGGTGCGGTGCGAGCCCTGGGCTGGCACGGCGCCGTGCAGCTCCGCGGCCTCCTCCGCCGGTTCCGGCGGTTCCGGCAAAGGAGCGGAGGCGGGCGTCGGCTCGGTCGGGTGGCTCATCCGGTGGGCGTCCTTCGGGTGCGCTTCGTCGTTGGCGGCGAGGCCGGAAACGCTCGCCTGGGTCGGTACGGCAGGTCCCGCCGTCGCGAGGCCGGTACGGTCCAGATCACTCACGGCCATTCCCCCGTTCCGTTCCGGGAGCACCGGGGCCGTCGGCCCCGGAATCGTCTCGTTGGTCGTACCGCCCGGGGGCGGTACTGGGAGCCGCCCGTCGGGCCCCGGTAGGGGAACGGCGGACGGCCCTTGCAGGGTGCTGCTCGGTGCCCGTCAGTGAGCGGCGGACCCGCCGCGCTTCTTGTGCAGGCTGATCGACACGGTGTTGTCCTCGGCGACCGAGGAGTCCACCTCGCCGGCCAGCGCGGAGAGCACCGTCCACGCGAAGGTGTCGCGCTCGGGCGCCCTGCCGTCCGTGGTCGGAGCGGCGACGGTCACCTTCAGCGAGTCGCCGACCAGCCGGAACTCGCAGGACAGCACGGAGCCCGGCACCGCCTGCTGGAGCAGGATGGCGCAGGCCTCGTCGACCGCGATCCGCAGGTCCTCGATCTCGTCGAGGGTGAAGTCCAACCGGGCTGCGAGCCCGGCCGTCGCTGTTCGCAGCACGGAGAGATAGGCCCCCGCCGCGGGCAGCCGGACCTCCACGAAGTCCTGAACTCCGAGATCGCTGTCGATCTTGGACACCCTTGCCTCCTGGGTGACGCGCTGAACTTGCTTGGTACCCCCGGAGGGGGGCGTCCTCCGCACCCGGTGCGGGAGTTACTCATGGTAAGGCATTACCACGCAGGGTGGCAGGGCCTTTGCGGGTACTCCGTGCGTCCGTTCAACGGCTTCCGGCGGCCCGGAGTGCCTCGTCGGTGAGCCGGTAGACGGTCCATTCGTCCATCGGCACCGCGCCGAGCGACTTGTAGAAGTCGATCGAGGGCTGGTTCCAGTCGAGCACCGACCACTCCACCCGCGCGTAGCCGCGCTCGACGGCGATCCGCGCCAGCTCCAGCAGCAGCGCCTTGCCGTGGCCGCCTCCGCGGGCCGCGGGGCGGACGTACAGGTCCTCCAGGTAGATCCCGTGGGTGCCGCGCCAGGTCGAGAAGTTGAGGAACCAGACCGCGAAGCCGACCGGCTCGCCGGTGGCGTCGTCCTCCGCGATCAGGCCGAACACCGCCGGGTTGGCGCCGAACAGCGACTCGCGCAGCTGCTCCTCGGTGGCCACCGCCTCCTGCGGGGCCTTCTCGTACTCCGCCAGCTCGCGGATCATGGCCAGGATGACGGGGACGTCGGTGACGACGGCGGTGCGGATCATGCGGCGAGCCTACTGCTCGGACCCGCTCTCGTCCCAGGCCTGGACGGAGGTCTGGTCGACGATCCGGCCGTCCCGCAGGTTGGCCATCGACGCCATGAGCACCCGCACCCCGTCGGGGTAGTGGCAGGATTCGAGGAACGCGAGGTGGTCGCCCTCGACCACCACCTGCTCCAGCTTGTGGGTCATCTCGCGGCTGTAGACGTCGTCCAGCATGGCGCCGATCTCGTCCCGCCCGTGCATCACCAGGGGGTGGCTGGGCTGGGTCTTGCGGTCGACCACGCGCAGCTCGGCGTCCTCGGCGTACAGCGCCAGCAGGGCCTCGGCGTCGCAGCGTTCGATGCCCTCGCGCAGCGCTCGGGTGTCGAAGGCGGCGGGGGCCGCCATGGTGCTCATGGTCTCGCTCCTCCGGTCGGGTTCCCTCGGCCTCGCACCTTCGAGCGTACGCCCGACGGGGGGCTTCGAACGGGGCTCCGGTCCGGCCGATCGGCCGCCCGGCCGCCCGGCGGCCGGTCAACCGGCCGGGACGGTGCGCAGGAAGTCGGCCAGGGTGCTGATCGCGGCCGGGTTGCGCGGGCTCTCGACCAGGTTGACGTAGTCCATGACGAGGATCCGGTCGTTCCTGATCGCGGAGACGTTCGCCAGCGGCGGGAAGGACTTGAGGAAGGCCCGCTTCTCCTCGGCGCTCGGCGTCGCGTAGCTGTTGATCACGATCACCTCGGGGTCGCGCTCGACCACGCTCTCCCAGCCGGCGGTGACCCAGGTGTCCGCGAGGTCGCCCATGATGTTGGTGCCGCCGGCCCTGGCGATGACGGCGTTCGCGGCGGCGAACTTCCCGGCGGTGTACGGCTTGTCCTGCCCGCTGTCGTAGAGGAAGACGGACGGGCGGTGCCCGCGCTGCGGGACGGCGTCGATCTTCGCCCTGGACTCGGCGATCAGCCGGTCGGCGCGGTCCCCGACGTCGAAGATCTCGCCGAGGTTGGCCAGATCGGTGTAGAGCGCGTCCAGCGGGTCCATCACCCCGCGTTCGCCGCCCCTGCCGCTGCGGCAGGACTCGCTGAGCACGTACGAGTCGATGCCCAGGTCCCTGAACGCCTGCGGGGTGACGCCGCTGCCCTCGTCGAAGCCGTAGTGCCAGCCGGCGAACACCAGGTCGGCCCGGGCGTCCAGGGCGATCTCCTTGGTGAGCACCTTCCTGGAGAGCCAGGTGGTCTGCTGGTAGCCGTCCTTCCAGGCGACCCGGTCGACCCGGCCCTTGTCGTCGGGCATCACGTAGCCGGCCATCCGGTCGGCGAGGCCGAGGGAGAGCATCAGTTCGGTGATGTTGACGTCGTTGGTCACCACCCGGGCGGGCTTCCGCGGGAAGGTGTGCCGCTCGCCGCAGTTCGTGACGGTCACCGGGTAGTGGGCGGAGGCGGTGGCGGCCTCCCGCGGAGCGATCTCGGCGCCGCAGGCGGTCAGTCCGAGGGTGAGCAGGGCGGTGGAGGCAACGGCCTTGGTGCGCATGGGGGTTCTTTCGGGTCGGGGCGGTCTCGGGGCTTCAGGGGAGGCGGTCGAACAGCAGTTGGAGGGCGCCGGTCTCCGGATGCCGGACGGGGGTGGCCCGGACACCGAACACCTCGGCCAGCAGGGCGGGTCGGAGCACCTCGGCGGGCGGCCCGGCCGCGGCGATCCGCCCGGCCGCCAGCACGTACAGCCGATCGCAGTGCCCCGCCGCCAGGTTGAGGTCGTGCAGCGCGGTGAGCACCGTCGGCCCGGCCTCGCGGGCGAGCGCCAGCACCTCCAACTGGTGGGCGATGTCCAGGTGGTTGGTGGGCTCGTCGAGGACCAGCAGGCGCGGCTCCTGGACCAGGGCGCGGGCGAACAGCACCCGCTGCTTCTCGCCCCCGGAGAGGTTCAGGAAGCCGCGTCCCGCGAGGTGTTCGGCCCGGACCTTCCGCAGTGCGGCGGTGCAGCGCTCCCGGTCCCCGGCGCTCGGCCCGCCCGGGCCGCGCCGGTGCGGCAGCCGGCCCATGGCGACCACCTCGGCAACGGTGAAGTCGAACTCGGCGGTGTGCTCCTGGGTCAGCGCGGCCACCCGGGTGGCCGCCCGGCGCGCGGTGAGCGCGTGCAGGTCGTCGCCGGCCAGCCGGACGGTCCCGCCGGCCGGCCGCAGCACCCGGTAGACGCAGCGCAGCAGGGTCGACTTGCCGCTGCCGTTCGGGCCGATCAGCCCGACCACCTGGCCGGCGGCGGCCGCCAGGCTCACCTCGTGGACCAGCCGGGCGCCGGCCAGCTCCACCGAGACGCCGTCGACGGAGAGTTCCTCGGCCCCGGCCACCCCGGCGGTCCTCGTCGCCCCGGCGGTTCCCGTCACCCCGTCGGCCCCGGTCACCGCCCGCCCCCGAGGGCCTGGCCGCGGCGGCGCATCATCAGCAGGAAGGCGGGCACCCCGAGCACCGCGGTGAACACCCCGACGGGCAGTTCGGCGGGTGCCAGCAGGGTGCGCGAGGCGATGTCCACCCAGACCAGCAGCAGTGCCCCGGCCAGCGGCGCGACCACCAGCACCCGGCGGTGAGCGGCGCCGACCAGCATCCGGGCCAGGTGCGGCACCAGCAGTCCGACGAAGCCGATCGCCCCGCTGACGGCGACCACGGTGCCGATGACGGCGGCGGTGACCGTGAAGAGCTCCCGGCGCAGCCGGTCCGGGTCCACGCCGAGCGAGGCGGAGGTCTCGTCGCCCATGGCGAGCGCGTCCAACCGCCCGGCGGCGCAGGTCAGATGGGCCAGCCCGGCCAGGACGGTGCCGGCGGCGATCGGCACCGACCCCCAGGTGGCGCCGCCGAGGCTGCCGAGCAGCCACATCATGGCGTCCCGGGCGGCCTCGGCGTGGTCGGCGGAGAAGACCATCAGGGTGGTGGCGGCGGAGAAGCCGTAGGAGAGGGCGGTGCCGGTGAGCACCAGCCGCAGCGGGGTGAGCCCGTACGCGGTGCGGGCGGCGAGGTAGACCAGCGCCATGGCGGCCAGCGCGGAGCCGAACGCGGAGACGGAGATCGCCCACACCCCGAGCGAGGCGAAGGCGCCGAACAGCAGCACGGCGTTGGCGCCGACGGCCGCGCCGGAGGAGATGCCGAGCACGAAGGGGTCGGCGAGGGCGTTGCGCACCAACGCCTGGACGGCGACCCCGGTGGCGGCCAGTCCGGCCCCGACCACGGCGGCCAGCACGGTGCGCGGAAGCCGGATCTCCCAGACGATCGCGTACCCGGCGGCCTCGTCGGCGTCCAGCCGGCCGCCCGTCAGCCCGGCGCCCAACAGGCGCAGCACCCGGGGGAGTTCGATCCCGGAGGAACCGAAGGCGACCCCGCAGACCAGGGAGAGCAGCAGGGCGGCGGCGAGGCCGAGGGCGAGCGGGACGGGCGGTGTTCGGCGAACGGGGTCGTTCACGTGCGGTGTTCGGCGAACGGGGTCGCTCACGGCGGTCGCGCCTTGCCTCGGGCCGCGGGGTGTGCCGGGGCGGGCGCCGGCCGGGGCGTGCCCGGGCGCCTTCCCCTCGCAGTCCACGGCGAGTTGTCGGGAGTTCAGCGACCGGGGGCGATCGGGCTGGCACGGGGGTTCGGGCCGTGCTCACCGTTGCGGGTCAGCGCCGGATTCACACCGGACTTCTCCCTCGGACGCCCTGGCAGCATAACAGTCACTCATGCTGATCAGTCCTTACCGGGGCGGATCGCACGTGAACGCACGGCCGCCCCCGTCCGACGGAGCGGACGGGGGCGGCTGGGTGGCGACGTGTCAGGCTCAGGCCTGCTTGGTCTCCCAGAAGATCTTGTCGACCTCGGCGATCAGGTCCAGCAGGGCCTGGCCGGTGGCCGGGTCCGTGGACGCCTTGGTGGCCGAGGCGGCCTTCAGGGTGTCGTTGATCAGCTTGTGCAGCTGCGGGTACTTCTCGAAGTGCGGCGCCTTGAAGTAGTCGCTCCACAGCACCGAGATGTGGTGCTTGACGGCCTCGGCGCGCTGCTCCTTGATGATGATGGCGCGGGCGCGGAAGTGCGGGTCCTCGTTGGCCTGGTACTTCTCCTGGGTGGCCTTGACCGACTCGGCCTCCAGCTTGGCCTGCGCCGGGTCGTACACACCGCACGGCAGGTCGCAGTGGGCGTGAGCGGTGGCACGCGGTGCAAACAGACGAGAGAACATGGGAGTCCTTCCTTAGATCGTCTTCCCGCGCCCGAGACTACCCTTCCGGCCTCCGGGTTTCGCGGCCGGGCGGTGGGCGTAGGGCAAAAGGCGGACCTGTAACCGGGGTAATCCGGACATCGAACGGTGACGGTCCGTGCGGCAGACTGGGGGCGGGCGGTCCAGGAGGAGGAGTCGTGGCGCGGAGCACGGAACCGCAGGGCGGCGCGGGCGGCGTGGTGCCGTTCGGGCTGGTCGACGTGGCGGGCCCGTCGATGGTCCCGACCCTGCGCGAGGGCGACCAGTTGCTGGTCCGCTACGGCGCGCCGATCCGGCCCGGCGCGGTGGTGCTGTTCCGGCACCCCTTCCAGCAGGACCTGCTGGTGGTGAAGCGGGCCGCCGAGCGCCGACCGAAGGGCTGGTGGGTGCTGTCCGACAACCGCCCGGTGGACAGCGACAGCCGCAGCTACGGCCCGGTTCCGGACGAGCTGGTGCTCGGCCGGGTGCTGCTGCGGCTGCGTCCGAGCCCGGCCTGGCTGGCGCCGGGCCGCGGGCTGGAGCGGCTTTTGCTCGGCCCCCGGCTGTCCCGGCTGCCGGGCCTGGCCCGCCGCCTCGGCGTGTGGGTCGAAGAGGTCTGACCCGAAAGGCCCGGCTGGCCCGGCTAGTTCCCCGGGTGCAGGGCGGCCTCGGCCTCCTGGCGCTTGCGGGCCCGGTACGCGGCGACGTTGGCGCGGGTGGCGCAGCGGTCGGAGCAGTAGCGGCGGGAGCGGTTGGTCGAGGTGTCCAGGTAGGCGTTGCGGCACGGCGCGGCCTGGCAGATGCCGAGCCGGTCGGCGCCCAGCTCGGTGAGGTGGACGGCCAGGCCCATGCAGGCGACGGCGCTGAAGTGCGCGGTGGCGGTGGGCGAGTTGTCGGCCAGGTGCAGGTGCCAGCGCGGCCGGCCGGCGTCGTCCGGGTAGTCGTGCCCGGAGACCAGCGGGCTGACGGGGTACTCCATCAGCAGGCTGTTCAGCAGGTCGACGGCCCGGACCTCGTCGCCCTCGGCGGCGGCCTCGAAGACCCCGCGCAGCCTGGTCCGCACCGCCCGCAGCCGGGGCACGTCGGACTCGTCGGCCAGCGCGGCGGCACGGGCGGAGTCGGAGAACAGGGCGCGCACGGCGTCCACCGAGATCAGCGTGTCGGTGCCGCGCTCGGGTTCCTCGGTGTTCACCAGCCGAACGGCGAGATCGGCGTACGAGGCGAGCTCCACGGCGGTCCTTCCAGGAATCATCGGTAACGGGCTGACTGCTTCCAGCCTATTACCCGGCTGGGGAAAACGGCGGCGCCCGGCAGGAAGTCGTCTGCCGGGCGCCGACCGTACGGGCTCAGAGCACCTTGGAGAGGAAGGCCCTGGTGCGCTCGTGCTGGGGGTTGGTGAGCACCTCGCGGGGGTTGCCGGACTCGACCACCACACCGCCGTCCATGAACACCAGCGCGTCGCCGACCTCGCGGGCGAAGCCCATCTCGTGGGTGACGACCACCATCGTCATGCCCTCCTCGGCGAGGCCGCGCATGACGTCGAGCACGTCACCGACCAGCTCCGGGTCGAGCGCCGAGGTGGGCTCGTCGAAGAGCATCAGCTTGGGCTTCATGGCCAGTGCGCGGGCGATCGCCACGCGCTGCTGCTGGCCGCCGGAGAGCTGCGAGGGGTAGTTCCCCGCCTTGTCGGCGAGGCCGACCCGCTCCAGCAGGGCCATCCCGCGCTCCCGGGCCGCGGCCTTGGTCTCGCCCTTGACCTGGACCGGCGCCTCGATGACGTTCTCCATGGCGGTCATGTGCGGGAACAGGTTGAAGCGCTGGAACACCATGCCGATGTCGCGCCGCTTCAGGGCGACCTCGCGGTCCTTGAGCTCGTGGAGCTTGTCGCCCCGCTGCTGGTAGCCGACCAGCTCGCCGTCCACCCAGAGGCGGCCGCCGTTGATCTTCTCCAGGTGGTTGATGCACCGCAGGAAGGTCGACTTGCCGGAGCCGGACGGGCCGATGAGGCAGAACACCTCTCCCTGCCTGACCTCCAGGTCGATGCCCTTGAGCACCTCGACCGGGCCGTAGGACTTGTGCACGTTCTCGGCGCGGACCATCGGCTCGGCGGAGGCGGCGGGGGTCTTGCTCAGCTCGGTCATACGTGACCACCTCCCTCGAGGCCCGGGACGACGTCGGCGTTCGTCTTCGGGGTGGGCTTCCCGGCGAACAGGCCCCGCAGTCGCTGCAGCGGGGTGGGCGGGAGGGTGCGGTTGGAGCCTCGGGCGTAGTAGCGCTCGATGTAGTACTGGCCGATGGTCAGCACCGAGGTGAAGAACAGGTACCAGAGGCTGACGACGATCAGCAGCGGGATGTTCTGGTAGTTCCGGGAATAGATGACCTGGCCGGCCCGGAAGATCTCCTCCAGGGAGATCACGGAGACCAGCGAGGTGGTCTTCAGCATCGAGATGGTCTCGTTGCCGGTCGGCGGGATGATCACCCGCATGGCCTGCGGCAGGACGATCCGCCGCATGGTCTGGAACCGGCTCATCCCGAGCGCGTGGGCGGCCTCGGTCTGGCCCTCGTCGACGGACTGGATGCCGCCGCGGACGATCTCCGCCATGTAGGCGGCTTCGTTGAGGCCGAGGCCCAGCAGCGCGGCGACGAAGGTCGGGATCAGGACGTTGGTCTGCTCGGACCAGAACTCCGGTCCCCACGGGACGCCGATCGACAGCTTGGCCCAGATCAGGCCGAGGAAGTTCCAGAACACCAGCTGCACCAGCACCGGGGTGCCGCGGAAGACCCAGATGTAGACCCAGGCGGTGCCGGCCAGCAGCGGGTTCGGCGACAGGCGCATCACCGCGAGGACGATGCCGCCGACCACACCCATGAGCATGGAGAGGGCGGTCAGCTCCAGCGTCACGAGCAGGCCGTGCATGATGCTGTCGTGGAACAGGTACTGCCCGACGATGTCCCACTTGAAAGCGGGGTTGGTGAAGAGGGCGCTCAGCAGCATTGCCGCGAGCAGGGCGATGACGACAGCGCCCGCCCAGCGTCCGGGGTGGCGAACCGGGACGGCCTTGATGGTCTCAGGCCGTCCCTTCTCCGCCGCCCCCTTGTCCAGAGAGTTCACGGTGTGGCCTCGGGGGAGAGATGAAGCGTACGAGAGGTCAGCTGACGGCGCCGTTGACGGTCGACTTGTCGAGGGCACCGGCCTCGACGCCCCACTTGGTGAGGATCTGCTTGTAGGTGCCGTCGTCGATCAGCGACTGGATGGCGCCCTGGACGGCCGGCGTGAGCTTGGAGCCCTTGGCCAGGGCGACGCCGTAGGGGGCCACGCCGTAGGTGTCGCCGAGCTTCTCCAGCTGGCCGCCGGACTGCTTGATCGCGTAGTCGACGACCTGGGAGTCGGCCATCATCGCGTCGTCGCGGCCGGAGACCACGGCGTTGGTGACGTCCGTCTGGAGGTCGAACTTGTCGCCGTCGTTCTGGATGCCCGGCTTGCCGGCCTTGGCGCAGTCCGGGTTGCGGGTGTCCTTGATCTCGTCGGCCTGGGTGGTGCCGGTCTGGACGGCGACCTTCTTGCCGCAGAGGTCCTTCGGGTCGATCTTGTTGGGGTTGCCCTTCTTGACCGCGATGGCGCTGCCGGAGTTGAAGTAGGTCACCATGTCGACGACCTGCTCGCGCTCCTTGTTGTCCGTGAAGGACGACATGCCGAGCTGGAACTTGTTCGACTGGATGCCCGGGATGATCGCGGTGAAGCCGGAGTCCTGGACCTCGGCCTTCAGGCCGAGCTTGGCGGCGATGGCGTCGGCGAGATCGACGTCCATGCCGATGACCTTGCCGCTGTCGTCCTTGAACTCGTCCGGGGCGTACGAGGCGTCCGCGCCGACCACGAGCTTCCCGGCCGACTTGACGTCCGCGGGGACGAGGGCGACCAGCTTGTCGTCGGCCTTGACCGCGTTGACGGTCGCGGAGGCGTTGGGGGCGCCGCCGCCCTCACTGCTCTTGCTGCTGCTGCAGCCGGACAGCACGAGGGACACGGACACGGCGGCCACGCCGGCTGCGAGGAGGCGGGTGCGCTGGGTGCGGGCGGTCATGAGGGGGATCTCCTCCTGGGGAGAGAAATCGGGCGGAGCGCGCCGCGGGAGCGGCGCACCGGGGCAGCTGGCCGTACGGAGCCGTACGGGTGGGTATGTCGCTGTACGTCGTCGTACGGGCGTTGCCGGTGGTGCAGTTGCCTGGGCATACGGGGGCCGCCCAGGGTGGTGCCGGGTACTGCTTCCGCCACCCTCCGCCGAGGTGGACGTCGACCTGAACCGCCTCGACCAGTGGCCGGCTCGATCCGAGATGGGGGGAATCCTGCCATCTGAGGACAGTCAGATGGCCCTCATTCAGATCAAAATCGGATAACAAGCCCTCGCGCTGTCCGCTATTCGGACGGATCGCGTGCCCCTGTCACCCTGCGTATAAGTATGCAGATCTGCCTGTACTCTGCCCGGCCGCCCCGCCGGGTCGCCCACCCGACGGGGCGGCCCACCGGCGCGGGCTCAGATGCCCCCGTTCACCACCGCGTTCTGGGCCGCGCCGGCGCTCACGTTCCACTTGGCGAGGATCTTGTCGTACTCGCCGCTGCGGATCAGCTGGTCCACCGCCTTGGACAGGGTGTCGCGCAGCTCGGTGTCCCCCTTGCGCACCGCGATCCCGTACGGGTTGGAGGTGGACTGGGTGCCGGCCACCTCGAAGCGGTTGCCGCCGTCGGTGGTCTTCACCGCGTAGGCGGCCACCGGGAAGTCGTTCAGGCCGGCCGCGGCGGCGCCGGAGGAGACCTCGGCCAGCGCCTTGGCGTCCTCGTCGAAGCGGTGCACCGTCAGCTGGCGGCCGGTGCGGGCGCAGACGGCCGTCTGCCGGGTGACGATGTCGTCCTGGTTGGTGCCCTGCTGGAGGGCGACAGTGCGGCCGCACAGGTCGTCCATGGTCCGGATCCCCTTGGGGTTGCCCTTCGGGACGACGATCGAGGCGCCGGCGATGAAGTAGTCCACGAAGTCCACGCCCGGGTTGACCTGCTTGCCGTTCTCGTCCAGGCCCTCGCGGCGCTGGCGGATGTCGCTGAGCGCGGACATCGCCACGTCGAACTGCTTGCCCTGCAGGCCCGGTATCAGTTTGTCGAACGGGGTGTCCACGAACTCGACCCGCACGTCGAGGATCCGGCCGAGGGCGGCGGCGAGGTCCGGGTCCAGCCCGGTCGGCTTGCCGTCCGGTCCGCGGAACTCCACCGGCGCGTAGTTGACGTCCATGCCGATGCGCAGCACTCCGGCCGAGCGCTGGGCCTTGGGCAGTTTGGCGCGGACGTCCTTGACCGGGTCGCTCGCGGCGGCCTGCCCGCCGCCACCGCCGCACCCGGTGAGCAGCAGGGCTCCGGCGGCGGCCAGGGCGGCTCCGGCGAAGGCCGGACGGCGGGCATGGAGGAGGTGAGGCATGAGGGCTGCTCCTGGGGGGCGGACCGCGGTCGCCGCGGTGCCGCGCTCGTGTACGCGGAATGGCGACATGCGATCTTGCCATCCCACCCTGCCGGGCCCGGCCCCGGGTGTGTCAGAATTCGGTACCGGGTGATCCCCGAACGCTCGAACCAGACCGACGAGCCCCGACAGGTTCGGGCGCCCGGGACCGGAAGTCATCACGTGGCTCCGTATCCGGGGCGCCGACTCCCCAACGGGTCTGCGTTCACTCCTGCGGGTGCGCGTGCCGCCACACCGTTGCCGCCGCCGGGGCCCGGCGCTTCCGACGTCGGATCCCAGTTCGACGCGACAGCACGGCGGTGAACGGCACGTGACGAGGACGAAAAGGCATAGGTGCGATGCCTCCGTCCGACCTACGCTCGGCCCGGTAGCACAACGCGGATCAAGACAAGACCCCATAAAAACCCTCATCCGAGGGCGCCACCCGACGGCAGCGCCCCACCCCGCCCCCGGGTCCGCTTCGGCGTACCCGGTTTCCGGCTTCCGGACGGGGCCGCTCTGCCCGTCGGCCGCGCACCTCGCCAGAACAATGACGAAGAGGTCATCGTGGCAGCGGAGATCATCAGCAGCACCCAGGACACCGACGATCCGGTCGACGCCGTTTTCGCGCTCCACCGCGGCGGCAAGATGGAGATCCGGGCGACCGTGCCGGTGCGCGACGCGGACGACCTGTCCCTCGCCTACACCCCCGGTGTCGCCCGGGTCTGCACGGCCATCGCCGAGCAGCCGGAGCTGGTCAACGACTACACCTGGAAGTCCAACACCGTCGCGGTGGTCACCGACGGCACCGCGGTGCTCGGCCTCGGTGACATCGGCCCGCAGGCCTCGCTCCCGGTGATGGAGGGCAAGGCCATCCTGTTCAAGCAGTTCGGCGGCGTGGACGCGGTGCCGATCGCGCTGGCCTGCACCGGGGTGGACGAGATCGTCGAGACGGTGGTCCGGCTGGCCCCGTCCTTCGGCGGCGTCAACCTGGAGGACATCTCCGCCCCGCGCTGCTTCGAGATCGAGCGCCGGCTCCAGGAGGCCCTGGACATCCCGGTCTTCCACGACGACCAGCACGGCACCGCGATCGTCACCACCGCCGCCCTGTGGAACGCCGCCGCGGTGACCGGCCGGGAGATCGGCTCGCTGCGGGCCGTCATCTCCGGCGCGGGCGCGGCCGGCATCGCCATCGCCAAGATGCTGGTGGCCGCGGGCATCGGCGACGTGGCCGTCTGCGACCGCAAGGGCGTCGTCCACCAGGGCCGCGAGGACCTGACCGACGTCAAGGCCGAGATCGCCGAGCAGACCAACCGCTCCGCCCTCAAGGGCTCGCTGGCCGACGCGCTGGCCGGCGCCGACGTGTTCATCGGCGTCTCCGGCGGCACCGTGCCGGAGGACGTCGTGGCGACCATGGCCGAGGGCGCGTTCATCTTCGCGATGGCCAACCCCAACCCGGAGATCCACCCCGAGGTGGCCCACAAGTACGCGGCGGTCGTCGCCACCGGGCGCAGCGACTTCCCGAACCAGATCAACAACGTGCTGGCCTTCCCGGGCATCTTCGCCGGTGCCCTGCAGGTGCGGGCCTCCCGGATCACCGAGGGCATGAAGCTGGCCGCCGCCAAGGCGCTGGCCGGTGTGGTGGCCGACGAGCTGACGCCGCAGAAGGTCATCCCCTCGCCGTTCGACGAGCGGGTCGCCCCGGCGGTCACCAAGGCCGTGGCCGAGGCCGCCCGCGCCGAGGGCGTGGCGCGGATCTGACGGCCTGACCGACCCCTGGGATCGAGGGGTGGCCCCCCGAGGGGGACCGACCAGCCTGAGGCCGGGACACGCGTCACACGTACGCGTGGTTCCCGGCCTCGGCCGTCCCGGCTAGTGTCCGGGGCATGTTTGCTGCCTATGCCGCCCGTATCGACGCCGACGACCCGCTCAGCGGCCTGGAGTTGGGTGAACTCCCCGAGCCGCAGGCCCGCCCCGGCTGGAGCGTGGTGACGGTCAGGGCCGCCAGCCTCAACCACCACGACCTGTGGTCGCTGCGCGGCGTCGGCCTGCCCGCCGAGAAGCTGCCGATGATCCTCGGGTGCGACGCCGCCGGCGTCGACGAGGACGGCAACGAGGTCGTCATCCACTCGGTGATCGGCCAGACCGGCCACGGGGTGGGCCCGAACGAGCCCCGGTCGATCCTGACCGAGCGCTACCAGGGCACCTTCGCCCAGCAGGTGGCCGTGCCGACCTGGAACCTGCTGCCCAAGCCCGCCGAGCTGAGCTTCGAGGAGGCCGCCTGCCTGCCCACGGCCTGGCTGACGGCCTACCGGATGCTGTTCACCAACGCCGGGGTCAAGCCCGGTGACACCGTTCTGGTGCAGGGCGCCGGCGGCGGGGTGTCGACCGCGCTGATCGTCCTCGGCAAGGCGGCCGGCCTGCGGGTCTGGGTCACCGGCCGGGACGAGGCCAAACGCCGCCGGGCGGTCGAGCTCGGCGCGGACGCGGCCTTCGAGAGCGGCGCCCGGCTGCCCTCGCGGGTGGACGCGGTGATGGAGACGGTCGGCGCCGCGACCTGGTCGCACTCGGTGAAGTCGCTGCGCCCGGGTGGCACCGTCGTCATCTCCGGTGCCACCTCCGGCCCCAGCCCGAAGGCCGCCGAGCTGAACCGGATCTTCTTCCTGGAGCTCAAGGTGGTGGGCTCGACCATGGGCACCAAGGAGGAGCTGGCCGGGCTGCTGGCGCTGTGCGCCAACACCGGGGTCCGTCCGGTGATCGACTCGGTGCTGCCGCTGTCCGAGGCCCGGGACGGCTTCGCCCGGCTCGCCAAGGGCGATGTCTTCGGCAAGGTCGTGCTCAACCCCTGACGCGGTCGTGCTCGACCCCTGACGCGTGAAGGCCCGGTGTCCCCGGAGGAGGACACCAGGCCGCGGCTCGGGTCAGCCGAGCAGCCGCTTCAGCCGCTCGCCGGCCGCGCCCAGCACCGAGCTGGCCTCGGCCAGCCGGTCGGCGTTCACCCCGCCGTCCCGGGCCGCGTCGCGGACCTGGTCGCGGAAGCGGTCGAGCAGCCGCTCCAGTTCGCGGGACGGCTCCCCGGCCGGGTCGGTGCGCGCCCACGGCGGCAGGTCGGCGGGGGTGGCCGTCGCGTCCTGGTCCTTGTCCAGGTCGATCCGGGTCACGGTGGTCCGATCGGCCGGTTCGGCCTGCTCCTCCGCCGTCGGGTGGCCCCAGCGGGCGGCGTCGGCCAGCCCGGCCAGGCCCTTGGTCAGCTCGGACAGGCCCTCGGCCAGCCCGGTCGGCCAGTCTCCCTTCGCGGCGTGCTCGCGCACCTGCTGCTCGACCCGGCGCTTGATCCGCAGCGCCTCCTGCTGGGCGGCGGTGCGGGAGGCCTTGGCCTGCTCGCGCAGTCGGCGGGCCTCCTCCTCGGCGGCCTTCGCCTTGGCCTTGGCGGCCCGCTCCTGCTCCCGGGCGCGCTTGGCCTGCTCCTTGGCCTGCCGCTTGAACTGGGCGAACTCCTCCTTGGCGCGCTGCCAGGACTCGTTGTCGCCCCAGGGGCCTGCCCACGGGTCGCCGCCGGTCCCGGACCCGGTGTCGCGCCCGGGCCGGGGGGCCTGCTTGGCGGCCTGCCACAGCTCCTCGCGCAGGTCCTTGGCGCTGTCCCGGACGTCCTCCCGGATCGCCCCGGCGAGCTGTGCCACGGAGTCGTGGATCTCCAGCTCCAGCTCGTCCAACTCACCCTGCCGGGCTTCGAGTTCGGCCCGCCCGGCGTCGGTCAGCCGGTAGACCTTGCGGCCGCCCTCGGTGCTGTGGCTGACCAGGCCCTCCTGCTCCAGCTTCGCCAGCCGGGGGTAGACGGTGCCGGCGGAGGGCGCGTACAGGCCCTGGAAGCGCTCCTCCAGCAGGCGGATCACCTCGTAGCCGTGCCGCGGGGCTTCGTCCAGCAGCTTCAGCAGGTAGAGCCGGAGCCGGCCGTGGCCGAACACGGGGGTCATCTCAGGCCTCCTTGGTGAGGTCGGGGCCGGCGGGCCGGTCGTCGCCGGGGGAGGCGGGGAGCTCCTTGGCCACCACCGGGGCGTCGTCCTCGGTGTCGGGGCGGCGCAGCACCGTCACCGCGCCGGAGACGGTGGTGACGTTGAGGCTGCCGCGGCCCTCGCCGAGCTGCCCGGAGATCTTCTTGGCGCCCCAGGTGCTGCTCATCTTGAGCTCGTCGAAGGTGCTGGAGACGTCGCCGCTGGTGGAGCCGGCCTCGACGGTGGCGTCGGCCAGCGAGGGGATCCGGACCACGACCGGGCCGCTGACGGTGTTGACCTTGACGTCGGTCTCGCCGGCCACGTCGAGGTCCAGGGTGACGGCGCCGGTGACGGTGTTGGCCTGGACCCGGTCGGCGGTGCCGGCGATCACGGTGAGCTGGCCGGAGACGGTGTTGACCTTGAGCTGGCCGCCGACCGCCTGGGCGTCGACGTCGCCGGTGACGGTGCTGGCGTCGATCCGCCCGGTGACCCCGGCCAGGGTGGTGTCGCCGCTGGCGGCCTGCACCGAGACGTGCCCGACGACGCCGGTCACGGTGGAGTGCGCCGACACGGTGCCGACCTTGACGTCGGTGCCGGCCGGGACGGTCAGGGTGACGTCGACGGAGCGCTTGCGCTTGAAGGAGTCGAAGAAGTTGCGGACCGATCCGACCGACTTGATCCAGTCGCCGAACTCGCCCCAGCTGTTGATGTCCTTGTAGGTGACGGTGAGGACCCCGTCGACCAGGGTCACGTGCAGCGCCTCGCCCTTGAGGCCGGTGACCTCCAGGCGGGCCGGGCCCTCGGCCGCGACCACGTTCACGGTGCCGTCGATGACGCGCACGTGCAGCGCGCGGACCGCGTCCTCGAAGATGGTCCTGCCCGGCCCGTCGATCGTCCACTGGCTCATCTCTGCCGCCTCCCGTCGCGGATCGCGATGTATCGCGTTCTCTTTCAAAGACGATATATCGCGTGCCGGGAAAAGCAAGCGGTTCGGCCCCGGGACGGGCCCGGAGCCGACCCGGAGCCGCCCCCTACGGGACACGCGGAGGGCCCGGGAGGCGGTTGCCTCCCGGGCCCTCGGTCCGGCGGCCGTCGCCACCGGGTCAGGACGTCACTCGTCGTCGTCCTCGTCGTCGAGCCGGGCCAGCCAGGTGGCCAGCCGCTCGACCGGGATCTCGAAGTCCGGGTTGAGGTCGACGAACTCGCGCAGGCGCTCGGCCAGCCACTCGAAGCTGACCTCCTCCTCGCCGCGCCGGCTCTCCAGCTCCTCGATGCCTCGGTCGGTGAAGTACACGGTTCGCTCCGGTCCGGTGGGGATTGACCTGGCCAGGATAGACCCGCCGGTCAGCCGGCCCGCCAGGTGCTGACGGTCACCGAGGCGGCACCCGTGGTCGGGTCGGCGGCGGTGATCGCGGCGATCGCGATGTTGCGGCTGTCCCGGTCGCGGATGCAGAGCAGCCGCCCGGGCGCGACCCGGTTGTACGTCAGGTCGGTGTCCGGCCGGGAGTCGATCGCGGCGGCGCACTGCTCGGCCGTGACCGTCGACTCGGTGATCACGGCGAAGTCCGACTTCTCGTCCCCCGCGCTCTCGAAGGAGTTGGCCTTGCTGCCGCTGCCGGTGTTGGTGACGCCCAGGCCCCACTTCAGGTCGCCGGAGCCGTTGTGCGGCACCACGGTGCCGGCGTTCAGGTCGATCCGGTACGCGTCCGAGGAGTACTCGGCGGCCGGGATCGAGAGCGCCTTCTTGTCCAGCACCAGGGTGTAGCCGACCGGCCGGGCTGGGGCCGAGACGGTGCCGGGGCCGGACTTCGAGGGCGCCGCGGACACCGGCACGCCGGGGGCGGAGGTGGTCGGGGCGGGGGAGGTGCCGTCCAGGGCGGGGGCCGGGTTCGGACTGCTGCTGCCGCCGCCCTGCCGGGTCGCGCTGTTGCTGCTGCTGCCCTTCCCGCCGTCGTCCAGCTTCTTCATCAGCACCACGCCGCCCGCGGTGCCGCCGACCGCCATCACCAGGGCGACCGTCACCAGCACCTTCCAGGAGACGCCGCCCCTGCGCTTGGCGTCCGCCTCGGGTGCCGGGGCGGCGGCGGTGACCACCGGGCCGGGCGGCGGGGTGTCGAAGGACGGCGGCTGCGCCCGGAGCGGGACGGTCGGCGGGGCGGGCAGCACCGGTGCGGTCGGCGTCTCGGTGGGAGGCTGCGGGGCGCCGTACGCGCCGAGCGGCGGCGGGGCGAAGCCGGACGGGGGCGTGGCCGGGTGCTGCGGCGGCCGGCCCGGGACGGTGCCCGGGTGGGTCGGCGCGCCGACCGGCTGCGGGGGAGCCGCCGGGGCCGCCGGCGCCGGCGGGGTCGCGGGGGCGGCCGGCAGCGGAGCCGGGGGCGTCCTGGGCAGGTCGGAGCGCCGGGTGATCTCGGTGTTGACCTGCCGCGGCAGCCAGTCCTCGCCGAACCGCAGCTGGCCGCCGACCTCCGGGTGGTTGCGGGCGGCCTGGATGATCTCGGCCGGCTTCGGGCGGTCCTCCGGCGACTTCGCCAGGCAGCGCTGGACCAGCTCGCGGAGGTCCGCCGGGACGGCCGTCAGGTCCGGCTCCTCGTGCACCACCCGGTAGAGCACCGCGGTGTCCGGCCCGTCACCGAACGGCGGGGTGCCGCCGGCCACGTACGCGGCCAGGGCGCCCAGCGCGAAGACGTCGGTGGCCGGGGTGACCGCGCGGCCCTGCGCCTGCTCGGGGGCCATGAAGGCGGGGGAGCCGATCCGGTAGCCGGTGCCGGTCAGCGCGGTGGCGTCGGCGGCCCGGGCGATGCCGAAGTCGATCACCCGCGGTCCGTCCCCGGCGACCAGCACGTTGGCGGGCTTGAGGTCGCGGTGGACCACCTCGACGCTGTGGATCGCCTGCAGCGCCTCGGCGATGCCGCCCATCAGCAGCAGCACGGTGCGCACCGGCAGCGCGCCGTGCTCCCGCACCACCTGCTGCAGGGACGGGCCGGGCACGTACGCGGTGACCAGCCACGGGGCGTCCGAGTCCAGGCCGCCTGAGTCGATCACCTGGGCGGTGTACAGCCCGTGGATCCGCTGGGCGTTGCTGACCTCCTGGGCGAACCGGCGGCGGAACTCGCCGTCCTCGGCGAACTCGGAGCGCACCACCTTGAGCGCCACCGGACGCCCGCCGGGCGTGTACGAGAGGTAGACGCGCCCCATGCCGCCGGCGCCGAGCCGGGCGAACAGCCGGTAGCCGCCGACCTCCCGGGGGTCGTCCGGAAGGAGCGGCTGGAAGACCGGAGGCAGTTTGCCGGGGTGCGGCGTGTCGGCGGTCATTGGTGATCCCCCTGGGATGAGCGATGAGGTCGTTCGGCCGGCTCGCGGGCGCAGGGACCGGCGCCCGGCGGCGAACCGGCGAGGCATAACCTATCGATCCGTCAGGAAACCGCGCAGGCCGGTCCGCGTTTGGTTGCAGAGCTGCGACCTTTGCCGGGGCACGACACGGCGCCCGCGGCACGACGACGCCCGCGGCCCCCGCTCCCTCGGTGAGGGGACGGGGGCCGCGGGCGTGTCGGCGGTGCGGGGGGTCTCAGCGCGTCAGAGCGCGAAGACCTCCTCGATCAGCGCCTGCTGCTCGGCACCGTGCCGCTTGGCCGAGCCGACGGCCGGCGACGAGGCCGCCGTGCGGGCGACGCGGCGCAGACGGGCGTCGCCGCCGCTGCGGCCGATGACGACCTGCAGGTGGTCGACCAGGTTCATCGCGATGAACGGCCAGGCACCCTGGTTGGCCGGCTCCTCCTGCGCCCAGACGAACTGGACGTTGTCGCCGTAGCGGGCCAGCTCCTCCTGGAGCTCGGCCACCGGCAGCGGGTACAGCCGCTCCATGCGGACGATCGCGGTGTCGGTGATGCCGCGCTCGGTCCGGGCCGCCGCCAGGTCGTAGTAGAACTTGCCGGAGGTGATGACCACCTTGCGGACCTGCGCCGGGTCGACGGTGGTGTCACCGATGACCGGGCGGAACGAGCCCGACAGGAACTCCTCGGTCGCACTCGCCGCGGCCTTCAGACGCAGCATCGACTTCGGGGTGAAGACGATCAGCGGCTTGTGGTGCGGGTTGTGCGCCTGCCAGCGCAGCAGGTGGAAGTAGTTCGACGGCAGGGTCGGCATGGCGACCGTCATGTTGTCCTGCGCGCACAGCTGGAGGAAGCGCTCCGGGCGGGCGGACGAGTGGTCCGGGCCCTGGCCCTCGTAGCCGTGCGGCAGCAGCAGGGTGACGCCGGAGTGCTGGCCCCACTTCTGCTCGGCGGAGGCGATGTACTCGTCCACCATGGTCTGCGCGCCGTTGACGAAGTCGCCGAACTGCGCCTCCCACATGACCAGCGCGTTCGGGCGGGTCAGCGAGTAGCCGTACTCGAAGCCCATGGCCGCGTACTCCGACAGCAGGCTGTCGTAGACGGTGTAGCGGGCCTGGTCCTCGGTGAGGTACTGCAGCGGGGTGTAGTCCTCGCCGGTCTTGCGGTCGATCAGGACGGCGTGCCGCTGGCCGAATGTGCCGCGGCGGCTGTCCTGGCCGGCCAGGCGGACCGGGTGGCCCTCCATGAGCAGCGAGCCGATGGCGAGGGTCTCGCCCATCGCCCAGTCGATGGTGTTGTCCTCGACCGAGGCGGCGCGGCGCTGCAGCTGCGGCAGCAGGCGCGGGTGGACGGTCAGCCAGTCCGGGAAGTTGACCTGCGAGGCGGCGATCCGCTTGACCATCTCCTGGGAGATGCCGGTCTGGATGGAGACCGGGAAGTCGGCGACCGGCTTGCCCGTGGTGGTGTCGGCCGGAGCCTGGGCCGCCTCGCGGACCTCGGCGAAGACCTTCTCCAGCTGGCCCTGGAAGTCCTGGAGCGCCTGCTCCGCCTCTTCCATGGTGATGTCGCCGCGACCGATCAGGCCCTCGGTGTACAGCTTGCGCACCGAGCGCTTCTTGTCGATCAGGTCGTACATCAGCGGCTGGGTGAACGACGGGTTGTCGGCCTCGTTGTGACCGCGGCGGCGGTAGCAGATGAGGTCGATCACGACGTCCTTGTGGAACGCCTGGCGGAACTCGAAGGCGAGCCGCGCGACGCGGACCACGGCCTCCGGGTCGTCGCCGTTCACGTGGAAGATCGGGGCCTCGATCATGCGGGCCACGTCGGTGCAGTACATCGAGGAGCGCGAGGACGCCGGGGCGGCGGTGAAGCCGACCTGGTTGTTCACCACGACGTGCACGGTGCCGCCGGTGCGGTAGCCGCGCAGCTGCGACATGTTCAGGGTCTCCGCGACGACGCCCTGGCCGGCGAAGGCCGCGTCGCCGTGGATCTGGATCGGCAGCACCGGGAAGGTGGTGCCGCCCTGGTCCAGGATGTCCTGCTTGGCGCGGGCGATGCCCTCGACGACCGGGTCGACCGTCTCCAGGTGGGAGGGGTTCGCGGCGAGCGAGACCTTGATGGTCTCCCCGTCCAGCCCGGTGAAGGTGCCCTCGGAGCCGAGGTGGTACTTGACGTCGCCGGAGCCGTGCATCGACTTCGGGTCGAGGTTGCCCTCGAACTCGCCGAAGATCTTGCCGTACGGCTTGCCGACGATGTTGGCCAGCACGTTCAGGCGGCCGCGGTGGGCCATGCCGATGACGGCCTCGTCCAGGCGGTGCTCGGCGGCGGCGTCGATGGTCGCGTCCAGCAGCGCGATCAGCGACTCACCGCCCTCCAGCGAGAAGCGCTTCTGGCCGACGTACTTGGTCTGCAGGAACGTCTCGAAGGCCTCGGCCGAGTTCAGTCGGCGCAGGATCCGCAGCTGCTCCTCGCGCTCGGGCTTCGCGTACGGCTTCTCCAGGCGCTCCTGCAGCCACTTGCGCTGCTTCGGGTCCTGGATGTGCATGTACTCGATGCCGACGGTGCGGCAGTAGGTGTTGCGCAGCAGGCCGAGGATGTCGCGGAGCTTCATCATCTTCTGGCCGCCGAAGCCGCCGACCGCGAACTCGCGCTCCAGGTCCCACAGAGTGAGGCCGTGGGTGGTGACGTCCAGGTCGGGGTGCTTGCGCTGCTTGTACTCCAGCGGGTCGGTGTCGGCCATGAGGTGGCCGCGGACCCGGTAGGAGTGGATCAGCTCCATGACGCGGGCGGTCTTGTTGACCTCGTCGTCGTGGGTGGTGGCGACGTCGGTCGCCCAGCGGACCGGCTCGTACGGGATCCGCAGCGACTCGAAGATCTCGTCGTAGAAGCCGTTCTCGCCGAGCAGCAGGCGGTGGATCTCGCGCAGGAACTCGCCGGACGCCGCGCCCTGGATGACGCGGTGGTCGTAGGTCGAGGTCAGCGTCATGATCTTGGAGACGCCCAGACGGGACAGGGTCTCCGGGGCGGAGCCCTGGAACTCGGCCGGGTACTCCATGGCGCCGACGCCGACGATGGTGCCCTGGTTCTGCATCAGGCGCGGCACGGAGTGCACGGTGCCGATGCCGCCGGGGTTGGTCAGCGAGACCGTGACGCCGGTGAAGTCGTCCATGGTCAGCTTGTTGGCGCGGGCCCGGCGGACGATGTCCTCATAGGCCTGCCAGAAGCCGAAGAAGTCGAGGGTCTCGGCCTTCTTGATGGCCGCGACGACCAGCTGGCGGTCGCCGTTCGGCTTGACCAGGTCGATCGCCAGGCCGAGGTTGACGTGCTCCGGCTTGACCAGGAAGGCCTTGCCGTCCTCCACCTTGTAGCTGTGGTTCATGCCCGGGGCGGCCTTGATGGCCTGGACCAGGGCGTAACCGATCAGGTGGGTGAAGGAGACCTTGCCGCCGCGGGCGCGCTGCAGGTGGTTGTTGATGACGATGCGGTTGTCGATCAACAGCTTCGCCGGGACGGCGCGGACCGAGGTCGCGGTCGGCACCTCCAGCGAGGCGTCCATGTTGGCGGCGACGGCCTTGGCCGGGCCGCGCAGCTGGACCAGCTCGGGGCCGGCCGGGGCCGGGGCGGTGGCGGCGGCCTTGGGGGCCGGGGGCGCGGCGGGCGCGGCGGCGAGCGGAGCGGCAACCGGGGCCGGAGCGGCCGGGGCGGCCGGGGCGGCGGGCGCGGGTGCGGCCGGAGCAGCAGCGGCGGGCGCGGGGGCAGCGGCAGGGGTCGGCGTGGGGCCGGCCTGGGTCGCGGCCTGGGTCACTGGGGTCACCTCGGTACCGGGCTTGTAGTCGGCGAAAAAGTCCCACCAGGCTCGGTCTACCGAGTTCGGGTCCTGGAGGTACTGCTGGTAGATCTCATCGACGAGCCACTCATTGGGGCCGAAGCCAGTGGAGCTTGCCGAGCTGTTGGGGGTTTCAGGGGACTGTGGCGACACGGCGGCAACCGCCCTCTTCCGCTTCCTTTTGGGATGTTTGGACAGCGGGGATTAAGGCTACGCCCCTGACCAGTGATCGCGCAGTCCCCGGGCCCCAGGCGTCGCCCAGATCACAGTCCTGACCTGCAGATTGGCTGAAAAAGTACGTTAGAAAGCCGTATCTGAGGGGAACCGATCGGGCCCGATCGCCCCCCAAAGCGGGGCGAAAACGGACAAAGACCCAGAGTAATCCGCAGACGATCTTCGTGTGCGTCTGTGTCGGATCTGTGACAAATGTCCTGGCCCGCTCAGGGCTGTCCGGGCAGCCGGACCTCGATCCGGCAGCCCCGCGGCGACTCGGCGACGGCGATCCGCCCGCCGTGCAGGTCCACCGCCCAGCGGGCGATCGCCAGGCCCAGTCCGGTGCCGCCGTCGGCGCCCGGGCCGGAGGCGGTCGCGGTGCCGCTGCGGCTGAACCGCTCGAAGACCCGGCCGCGGTCCGCCGGCGGGATGCCCGGACCCTCGTCCTGGACCTCCAGCAGCAGGCCGCCGTCCTCGCCGTCCGGTCTCGCGCGCACCGTCACGGTGCCGCCGGGCGGGGAGTGCTTGCAGGCGTTGTCGACCAGGTTGGCGACCACCTGGTGGAGCCGCTCCGGGTCCGCCACGGCGGTCAGGCCGGCCGGGCTGACCTCCAGGGCCAGTCGGACGTCGCCGCGCCGGGAGAACGCCCCGCCGGCCGTCGCGCCGTCCACGGTGACCCCGCGCAGCACGCCGTCCAGGAACTCGCGCACCTCGAAGGGGCGGGCGTCCAGGTCGACCACGCCGTCGTCGATCTTGGAGAGGTCCAGCAGGTGGGTGACCAGGCGGCCGAGCCGCTCGGTCTGCTCCAGTGCGGCCCCCAGGGTCGCGGGATTGGGTTGCACGACGCCGTCCACCACGTTCTCCAGCACGGCGCGCAGCGCGGCGATGGGCGTGCGCAGCTCGTGCGAGACGTTGGCGACCAGCTCGCGGCGGTGCCGGTCGGCGGCCTGGAGGTCGGCGGCCATGCCGTTGAAGGCGGCGGCGAGCTCGCCGATCTCGTCGCGCGAGTTCACCTCGACCCGGCGGCTGTAGTCGCCGGAGGCCATCGCGCGGGCGGCGGCCGTCATCTCGCGCAGCGGGGCGGTCAGCCCGTGCGCGAGGAACTGCATGAACAGCAGCGAGGCGATCATGGAGAAGACCATGATGATCCGGATCTGGGTCTCGGACCGGATCGCCACGACCACCATCCCGGTGGCCAGGAACACGGAGACGATCACCAGCAGGGCGAGCTTGCCCTTGATCGACCGGACCGGGTCGAGCGGACGGATGTCGGCCCAGACCCGGCTGGCCGCGCGTGCGGCCAGCGTCTGCGGGCGCGCGCCGTCGGCGTCCCCGTTGCGTTGCTGTGGAAAGGTCATCAGGTCCCTGTGATCCCCGCGTGGTGTCACGGCGGTGCCGGACACGGGCCCCCCGGTGGCCCGTCGCCCGGGGCCCCGTCAGGAGAGCGGGGCCTCCAGTGCGTATCCGACGCCGTGCACGGTGCGGATCCAGCTGGCGCCGATCTTCCGGCGCAGCGCCTTCACGTGGCTGTCGACGGTGCGGGTGCCGGACGCGTCGGTCCAGTCCCACACCTCGGCCAGCAGCTGCTCGCGGGTGAGCACCGCGCGCGGCTGGGCGGCCAGGCAGGCCAGCAGGTCGAATTCGGTCGGCGTCAGGTGGACGTCGCCGGAGGCGAGCCGGACCCGGCGCTGGACGTGGTCGATCTCCAGCTCGCCGAAGCGCAGACTGCCGAGCGCGGGCGTGCGGGCGGCCTGCTGGGCGCGCTCGACGCGGCGCAGCAGCACGTTGACCCGGGCGGCCAGTTCGCGCATCGAGAACGGCTTGGTCATGTAGTCGTCGGCACCGACGCCGAGGCCGACCAGCAGGTCCGTCTCGTCGTCGCGGGCGGTCAGCATCAGCACCGGGACCGGGCGTTGGGCCTGGATCCGGCGGCACACCTCCAGGCCGTCGAAGCCGGGCAGCATGATGTCCAGGACCACCAGGTCCGGCTGCCAGGTGTGGAAGCCGTCCACCGCGCCGGGGCCGTCGTGGGCCACGGCGACCTTGAACCCCTCCGCGCCCAGTCGGGCCGCGATCGACTCGGCGATCGTGGGTTCGTCCTCCACCACCAGCACTCTGCGCTGACTGCTCACCGTGCCACCGGTGTTGGGGTTGTCCTGCTGAATTTCTGTCACGGTCACGCCACCGCCCCCAGGGCTGCGGGCCGGCCACCTGTGGGGATGGCGGGGCTCCGCTCGTAGTCTTGTTCCGTCGTGGACTGTGCCGGGTCCGCCGTCCCGTCGCGCGCCTGGGAGTTGTGCGGACGGATGGTCTCCCGTCCACGTCTCCCACGCACTTCGCAGCGTACGGACAGCGGATGCTTTCCGGCAGGTGGACCGGACGTTTCCGGCCCGTGGGCCGGCTGTCCGGCCGCCCGTGGACCCACCGCTTGAGTGGGCACGGGCCGATACCTTACCCGGCGAATTTTCTCTGCGTAACGGTACGTATGCAGTCCAGTTGACGCCAAGACGCCGGTCAGAGGCCCTACTGACGCGTTAATGCGAAGAAGGTCTGGACCAATGCCGGGAATCCGGCGGGTTTTCGCGTCGACGGTCTTCACGGGCTTTTCTCAGCTGCCTCTCAGAACCTCGACGTACCGTGGGCACGACAACGCCCCGCCGGGCGGAATCCGGCGCACGCGCGGGTACGTTGGGCGCCTGCGAGCACCGGTGTCGGCGGGCGGGGAGCGGAGGCGGCATGGCGGGACTGCGGCGGGCGGTCGTCCGGAGTGCGTCCGCGGGTGCGCCGTACGGAATGCTGCGGTACGGACTGCGCGCCGGCGTCTTCGAATGGCTGCTGGAACGCGTGCCGACGCCCCGGCGCACTCCCTTCACCCTCGGATATCTGGCCGTGGTGGGAGCCACCACCACCTTTGCCGGGCTCGCCGATCCGGAACTCGTCCAGCGCCTCCAGGAGGCCTCCAGCTCGGACGGTCACAACCTGCTCCAGCACCCCCTGCGCGCCCTCGTGCTCAGCGGGTTCTGGGTGGCCGGGGAGGTGTGGATGCCCTACCTGTGGGGCTTCGCCTTCACCCTGGCGCCGCTGGAGCGCAGGGTCGGCACCGGCCGGGCCGCGGCGGTGTTCGCGATCGGGCACGTGGCGGCCACGCTGCTCTCCCAGGGCGTGGTGATCGCCGCGGTGGAGGCCGGGCGGATGGCGCCGGAGGCGATGGACCACCTGGACATCGGGGTCAGCTACGGCGTGCTCGCCTGCCTGGGCGCGGTGGCAGGGCTGCTGCCCTGGCGCGGGCGGGCGCTGGCGCTGGGCGGCGTCGGGCTGATGATCGCCCAGCAGATCGCCACCGAGAAGGACGTGGTCACGGCCGTGGGGCACCCGGCCGCGGTGCTCACCGGGGTGGTGCTGTCGCGCTGGCTGCGGCGGATCGAGCGGCGCCCGCCGCGGTCGCGCGCCCGGGAGGCGCAGGCCCGGACGGCCGCCACCGCGGCTTCCGCGGCTTCCGCCGCCTCCTCGGCCGCGGCGGCGGTGCGGGCCGGCGCCCGCCCGTCCACCGCGCGCTGACGCCGGGGTCCTCTTGGGCCGTTCTTTCCCACTCCTTTTGACGGGGCCTCCTCCTGGCCGTTCCGGTGACCCCGATGTTCGCCCACGGCGAACAAGCTGTCGGGAACATCCGGGGGCTCGCAAAGGCTTAGTCAGGTCGACTCAAGTTCACTGACTGGGGAGAGATCATGGCATCGACGTCCACACCGCTCACCCTGCCCGTGCTGCCGCTCGACGACGAGGTCGTGCTCCCGGGCATGGTCGTTCCGCTGGACCTGAAGGACACCGAGGTGCGTGCCGCGGTCGAGGCCGCCCGCGCCGCGGCCGCCGGCTCCGGCAAGCCCCAGGTCCTGCTGGTCCCGCGGGTGGACGGCTCGTACGCGGCGGCCGGCACGCTGGCCACGGTGGAGCAGGTCGGCCGGCTGGCCGACGGCGATCCGGCCGCCCTGGTGCGCGCCGTGCGCCGGGTCCGGATCGGGGTCGGCACCACGGGCCCCGGCGCCGCCCTCTGGGTGGAGACCACGCCGTTCCGGGAGTCCTCGGTCGGCACGCCGGTGGCCGGGCGGGCCGCCGAGCTGGTCAAGGAGTACAAGGCGCTGTCCACCCAGTGGCTGCGCAAGCGCGGCGCCTGGCAGATCGTCGACCGGGTCGCGCAGATCGAGGGCGTCGGCGAGCTCGCCGACAACATCGGCTACGCGCCCTTCGCCACCGCCGAGCAGAAGCTCAAGGTGCTGCTGGAGGCCGACCAGGTCGCCCGCCTGGAGTACGCGCTCACCCTGCTGCGCGACCACCTCGCCGAGGAGGAGGTCAACGACACCATCCGCAAGGACGTCGAGGAGGGCGTGGCCAAGCAGCAGAAGGAGTTCCTGCTCCGCCGCCAGCTGGAGGCCGTCCGCAAGGAGCTGGCCGAGCTGAACGGCGACCCGGCCGACGAGGAGGGCGACTACCGCGCCCGGGTCGAGGCCGCCGACCTCCCGGAGAAGGTGCGGGAGGCCGCGCTCAAGGAGGTCGACAAGCTGGAGCGCGCGTCCGACCAGTCGCCCGAGGGCTCCTGGATCCGCACCTGGCTGGACACCGTCCTGGAGCTGCCCTGGAACGAGCGCACCGAGGACGCCTACGACATCGCCGGCGCCCGTGCCGTGCTCGACGCCGACCACGCCGGCCTCGCCGACGTGAAGGAGCGGATCGTCGAGTACCTGGCCGTCCGCAAGCGCCGGGCCGACCAGGGGCTCGGCCTGGTCGGCGGCCGCCGCGGAGGCGCGGTGCTCGCACTGGTCGGCCCGCCCGGCGTCGGCAAGACCTCGCTCGGCGAGTCGGTGGCCCGCGCCATGGGCCGCAAGTTCGTCCGGGTCGCGCTCGGCGGCGTCCGGGACGAGGCGGAGATCCGCGGCCACCGGCGCACCTACGTCGGTGCGCTGCCCGGCCGCCTGGTGCGGGCGATCAAGGAGGCCGGCTCGATGAACCCGGTCGTCCTGCTCGACGAGATCGACAAGGTCGGCTCCGACTACCGGGGCGACCCGGCCGCCGCTCTGCTGGAGGTGCTCGACCCGGCCCAGAACCACACCTTCCGGGACCACTACCTGGAGGTCGAGCTGGACCTCTCCGACGTCGTCTTCCTCGCCACCGCCAACGTGCTGGAGGCCATCCCCGAGCCGCTGCTCGACCGGATGGAACTGGTCCGGCTCGACGGCTACACCGAGGACGAGAAGGTCGTCATCGCCCGCGACCACCTGCTCCCGCGCCAGCTGGAGAAGGCCGGCCTCGGCGACGGGCAGGTCAGCGTCGACGAGGAGGCGCTGCGCCGGCTCGCCGGGGAGTACACCCGCGAGGCGGGCGTGCGCACCCTGGAGCGCTCTATCGCCCGGGTGCTGCGCAAGATCGCCGCACAGGCCGAGCTGGGCGAGCGCGAGCTGCCCGCCGCGGTCGGTCCGGAGGACCTGCGCGCCCTGATCGGCCGACCGCACCACGTGCCGGAGTCCGCCCAGGAGCCCGCCGAACGGCGCACCGCCGTCCCCGGCGTGGCCACCGGCCTCGCGGTCACCGGCGCCGGCGGCGACGTCCTCTACATCGAGGCCTCGCTCGCCGACGCCGAGACCGGCGGCACCGGGCTCACCCTGACCGGGCAGCTGGGCGACGTGATGAAGGAGTCCGCGCACATCGCGCTCTCCTTCCTGCGCTCGCGCGGGGCCGAACTGGAACTGCCCGTCACCTCGCTGCGCGACCGCGGCGTGCACCTGCACGTCCCGGCCGGGGCCGTCCCCAAGGACGGGCCGAGCGCCGGCATCACCATGACCACGGCGCTGGCCTCGCTGCTCTCCGGCCGCAAGGTGCGCACCGACGTGGCGATGACGGGCGAGGTGTCGCTGACCGGGCGGGTGCTGCCGATCGGCGGGGTGAAGCAGAAGCTGCTCGCCGCCGACCGGGCCGGCATCACCACGGTGATCATCCCCAAGCGCAACGAGGCCGACCTGGACGACGTCCCGGCCGAGGTGCTGGAACGGCTCACCGTCCACCCGGTGGCCGACGTGCGCGAGGTGCTCGAGCTGGCCCTGGAGCCGGCCGGGGTGCTGGCCGCCGCGGCCTGACGATGATCGACGGGGGGACGGCCTGCCCGCGTGCCACACTGCGGACATGCCGTCCCCCACGCAGCGCGTCCTGGCCCGGGTGCCGGCGCGGCTGCGACCGTTCCTGGTCCGGCACCGCCGGCCGGTGAAGTTCCTGCTGGTCGGCAGCGGCTGCTTCGTGCTCACCACGGTGATCGACCTCGAACTCAAGCTCACCGTCCTGGAACACAAGCCGGTGGTGGCGCTGACCGTGGCGACGGTGATCGCCACGGCCGCCTCCTACGTCCTCAACCGCCGCTGGGCCTTCCGGACGCACGGGCGACGCCCCGAGGCCCTGCTGTTCTTCCTGGTCAGCGTGGTGGCCGTCGGCGTCAACGTCGTTCCACTGGCGCTCGCCCGGTACGCCTTCCGGCTGCGCGAGCCGTACGTCACCCCCTTCCAGCAGGAGATCGCGGACTTCCTCAGCGGGATGGTCCTGGGCACCTTCGTCTCCATGCTGTTCCGCTACTGGGCGATGCGGCGCTGGGTCTTCACCAGCCCCCTCGCGGGGACGCACACCGGACCGGAACCCGGTTACGCTGCACCCGAGATGCCACGGGATGTGCCGTAAGACATGAGGTGACCCATATGAGCGCGGAGCCGGACGGCGTCCGGACCGGGCCGGCCAGCCAGCAGGGGATGCGCCGGGCCAACCTGGCCCTGGTGCTCGGCGTGATCGCGCGCGGCCCCCGCTCACGCGCCGAGGTGGCCGCCGAGACCGGGCTGACCAGGGCAGCGGTCTCCTCGCTCGCCGAACAGCTGATCTCGGCCGGCCTGGTCGTCGAGGAGGGCCCCGCCGCCCCCAGCGGCAAGGTCGGCCGCCCCGGCACCGCGCTCGGGCTCAACCCGCTCGGGCCCGGCGGCCTCGGCGCCGAGATCGGCGTCCGGCACCTCGGCGTCTGCGTGGTCGACCTGCGCGGGGAGGTCCGCGCCTGGCGGCGCAAGGAGAGCGCCAACCGCGGCCGCCCGCCCGCCGCCGTGATGGCCGACCTCGCCCAGCTGGTGCGCTCGGCCGTCGCCGAGTCCGGCCTGCGCCCCGCCGGGCTGACCCTGGCCGTACCCGGGCTGGTCGGCGGCAGCGGGGTGCTCCAGCGGGCCGCCAATCTCGGCTGGCAGGACATCCCGCTCGCCGCCGAACTGCGTCCGGCGCTGCGCCTCGCCGGGGACGGCCTGGCCGAACTGCCGGTCGAGGCGGACAACGAGGCCAACCTCGGCGGACTGGCCGAACGCTGGCTCGGCGGGAGCCCCGAGGACTTCCTCTACGTCTCCGCCGAGGCCGGGGTCGGCGCGGCCGTCGTGGTCGGCGGCCGGCTGCTGCGCGGCGCGCGCGGCTACGCGGGCGAGCTCGGCCATGTCCCCGTCCACCCGGAGGGGCCGCGCTGCGCCTGCGGGGCGCACGGCTGCCTGGAGCAGTACGCGGGCGAGACGGCCGTGCTGCGGGCGGCCGGGCTGTCCGGCCTGCGCGGCGACTGGGTCACCCTGCTCGCCGAACGCGCCGGCGCCGGGGACGAGCCGGCCCGGGCGGCGCTGGCCGGCGCCGGCTCGGCGCTCGGCATCGCCGCCGCCGGGGCGGTCAACCTGCTGGACCCGGCCGGGGTTGTGCTCGGCGGCGGCTACGCCCGGCTGGCGCCCTGGCTGCTGCCGGCGATGCGGCGCGAACTGGCCTCCCGGGTCACGGTGCGGCCCTGGGCGGAGGACCGGCTGACGGTCTCCCGGCTCGGCCGGCGCGGGCCGCTGCTGGGCGCGGCGGTGGGCGTGGTGCGGGCCATCGTCGCCGACCCGGGGCCGCTCACGGGCGGCTGAGCCGCCTACCCGCTGTGCCCGTTCCGTGCCGGAACGCGACCGAGCCCCCGGCCGCCGGGGCCGGGGGCTCGGTCGCGCGTGGGGCTCAGGCCTCGGCGGGGACCTCCACGGGCCTGCCGGCGCCGATCGCGCCGTCGTCGACGCGCGGGCCGCGCAGAACGGCCAGGAAGGCGACCCCGGTGCCGATGACCGCCCAGACCACCAGGACCAGGAGCGGCATGCCCAGGTTGGTGGAGCCGAAGTAGGCGATCGACTTGGTGGCGCTGGTGCCGGCGCCGTTGGGGATCAGCGAGCCGATCGCCCGCCAGAACGGCGGCATCATCGGGGCGGGGTAGACGCCTCCGGCGCTCGGGTTGCCCAGCACCACGAAGACCAGCACGGCGAGGCCGATGCCGATGATCCCGAACAGGCACTGCAGCGCCATGGTGAACGCGCCGACCGTGAACACCACCAGGGCGCCGATGGCCGTCAGGGCCAGGATCGAGCCGGGCATCGCGTCCAGCACCGGCCCGGCGATGATCGTGCCGCCGAGGCCGGCGCCGACCGAGTACAGCGCCAGGACGCCGAGGCGGACCAGCAGGCGGTGGACGTTGGCCGGCTTGGACCCGGCGCTGATGCCGAGGATCGAGGCGACCAGGTAGCCGCCGACGCACCAGCCGATGACCAGGTAGAAGGCGGTCAGACCGTTGGTGTCGCCCTTGGCCAGCGGGACGACGTCCTCGACCTTGACGGTTCGGCCCTGGGACTTGTCCAGCGCGGTGGTGATGCTCTCGGCGGCCTTGGCGGCGGAGGTGCCGCGGGCGCTGCCGGTGAGCAGGGTGTCCTCGGTGCCGTTGGGGTTCACCACCAGCGCGGCGTAGATCTTCTGGTCCTTGATCTGCTGGGTCGCCGTCCCGGCGTTCGGCGCGGTGACGGGCTCGACGGCCTCGTCCGGCACCGACTCCAGGGCCTGGACCAGCTTGGGCGTGACCTGCGGCGGGGCGACCACCGCGATCGACAGCTTGTGCGGGGTCGGGTGGTGCAGCGCCCCGACGTACGAGGTGATGAAGCCGAGCTGCAGCAGCAGCACCCCGATCACGAGCATGGCCGCACGCGGTGTGACCGCACTCTTCAGTTCAGCGACGAAACCCTGCCCGGGGACGGCCATTCACATCTCCTTGCGTATCGGCGGAAAACGGATACTTAATACCATGAACTAGTTGGGTTGTCCTACCTCCCGCGCCGGTTACCGGCCACTGCCGCTGGGCGATACTGGCGCGGTGACGGACGAGGAAGCCCTGGTGGCGGTGGAGCGCGAGGTCGGACTGATGTTCCGGCGGGGCCGCGCGAGAGTGGCCGAACTCTCACGCCGGGTGCACCCCGAGCTGGACGGCATGGCGTACAGCATGCTCGGTTACATCGAGCAGGCCGGGCGGGTGCGGGTGACGGACGTCGGGGTGCACTTCGCGGTCGGCAAGGGCACGGTGAGCCGGCAGATCCGTGCGCTGGAGGAGCTCGGCCTGGTCGCCCGCGAGGCGGACCCGCTGGACCGCCGGGCGGCGCTGGTCTCGCTGACCGACGACGGGCGGCGGCGGTTCGAGTCCGCCAGGGACGTCCGGATGCGGCGGGTGCGCGAGGTGATGGGCGGATGGTCGCGCGAGGACGTGGACCGCTTCGCCGACCTGCTGCACCGTTTCAACGAGGTGCTGGGGGAGCCGCCCGCGGAGTGAGCCGGGGCCCGGGCGGGTGCCTGCTGCAGCACAAAGAAAGTTGCCTTAGTCAACCATTGGTCGTATGGTTGCTTAAGGCAACGAATTTTCGTGCCCGCGCGCACGAATCCTGATGCCCGCGCGTCCCCGCACGGCGCACCCGCCCCGCACTCCGCCCGCCTCGCCGAAGGACCCAGATGACCGCGACCACCGAGGCCTCGACCGGCACCGCAGCCGCCGTCGACGACCGACCGATGACCCACCGGCAGGTGATGGAGGCACTGTCCGGCCTGCTGCTCGGCCTGTTCGTGGCCGTGCTCTCCTCGACCGTCGTCTCCAACGCCCTGCCGCACATCCTCACCGACCTGCACGGCGGCCAGTCCGCCTACACCTGGGTGATCACCGCGGCCCTGCTCACGCTGACCGCCTCCACCCCGATCTGGGGCAAGCTCTCCGACCTGGCCAGCAAGAAGCTGCTGCTCCAGATCGCCCTGCTGATCTACATCGGCACCTCCGCGCTGGCCGGCCTGTCGCAGAACACCGGCGAGCTGATCGCCTGCCGCGCGCTGCAGGGCATCGGCGCCGGCGGTGTGGTCGCGCTCGGCCAGATCTGCCTGGCCGCCATGGTCCCGCCGCGCGAGCGCGGCCGGTACAGCGGCTACTTCGGCGCGGTCTTCGCCCTCGCCACCATCGGCGGCCCGCTGATCGGCGGCGTCATCGTGGACACCTCCTGGCTCGGCTGGCGCTGGTGCTTCTACGTCGGCATCCCGTTCGCGCTGGCCGCGATCCTGGTGGTGCAGCGCACGCTCAAGCTGCCGGTGGTCAAGCGCCCGGTGAAGATCGACTACCTGGGCGCGCTGGTCATCACGGCCGCCGTCAGCCTGCTGATGATCTGGATCACGCTGGCCGGCACCAACTACGCCTGGCTGTCCTGGCAGACCGCGGTGATGGTCGGCGGCGGCCTGCTGCTGGCCGCGCTGGCCGTCGTGGTCGAGCGCCGCGCCGCCGAGCCGGTCATCCCGCCGTCCCTGTTCAAGCACCGCACCGTCACCCTGGCCGCGATCGCCAGTGTGCTGGTCGGCGTCGGGATGTACGGCGCGACCACCTTCCTCAGCCAGTACTTCCAGCTGGCCAAGGACAAGTCCCCGACCATGGCCGGTCTGATGACCCTGCCGATGATCATCGGGCTGGCGCTCTCCTCGGCGGTGGCCGGCCGGCTGATCACCAAGTACGGCAAGTGGAAGGCCTACCTGGTCTCCGGCACCGCGCTGCTCGCGATCGGCTTCGCCCTGCTCGGCACCGCCCGGGTCGACACCAACTACGGGCTGCTCTCCCTCTACATGGCGATCACCGGCATCGGCCTCGGCCTGACCAGCCAGAACCTGGTGCTCGCGGTGCAGAACACGGTGCCCCGGCACGAGCTCGGCGCGGCCAGCTCCGTCGTCACCTTCTTCCGCACCATGGGCGGCGCGATGGGCGTCTCCGCGCTCGGCGCGCTGATGACCAACAAGGTCGGCCACTACCTGGCCGAGAACCTGGCCGCGGCGCACATCCCGGCCGGGCACGCGGCGGCCGGTGGCGGCATCCCGGACCTGGCGAAGCTGCCCGCCCCGATCCTGCCGCTGGTCACGGACGCCTTCGGCCACGGCGTCGGCACCGTCTTCCTGTGGGCCGCGCCCTTCGCGGCGCTGGCCTTCGTCACCGTGCTGTTCATCCGCGAGACCGCGCTGAGGACGAGCCAGCAGGGCTGACCGGGCGCGGGGCACGCGGAACGGGCCGGGGAGTGTCGAACACTCCCCGGCCCGTTGCGGTTCCTCCGCTGGGGTTCCTTCGTTGCGGTTCCTCCGTACGGACGGGACTACGGCGCGGCGATCAGCACCAGGCCGTAGGCCACCGCGGCGGCGCAGAGCGCGAAGCAGGCGTACGCGCCGGCAAGCAGGGCCGGACGGCCGCCGGAGGCCTGCCCGTCCGCCGCCTGGCGCGCGCCCAGCGCGGCCTCACGGCGGGACAGCGCCAGGATGCCCAGGGCGAAGACGGCGACCACGGCGACGGTGACGCCGAAGCTGATGCCGGCGGTCTGGGCCAGGGCGTTCCACTTGATGTGCATGGTGAGTGCTCCTCGGTCGTCGGCGCTCAGGCCGCGACCGTGGTCGAGGCGGGGGTGGGGGCGGCGGTCGCCGGGGCGGCCGCGGTGACCTCGACGGGGACGACCTCGACGGGGGCGACCTCGACGACGTCGATCGGCGTGACCTCGATCGGGGTGACCTCGGCGACGTCGTTCACGTTGTCCGCGCCGACCCGCTCGCGGCGGGAGAGCACCCACATCGCGGCCGAACCGGTCACCAGCGCGGCGCCGACCAGGGCGACGCCCCAGGCGCCCTGCCGGGCCAGCGCGGCGGCGCCGCCGGAGACCAGGCCGGCGGCCGGCAGGGTCAGGCCCCAGGTGTAGACCATGCGGCGGACCAGGCTCCAGCGCAGCTCCGGCTTCGGGCCGCCGAGACCGGCGCCCATGATGCCGCCGGTGCAGACCTGGGTGGTGGAGAGGCCGAAGCCCATGTGCGAGGAGGTCAGGATGACGGTCGAGACGGCCGACTCGGAGGCGAAGCCCTGCAGCGGCTTGATGTCCGCCAGGCCCTTGCCCATCGAGCGGATGATCCGCCAGCCGCCCATGTAGGTGCCGAGCGCGATCGCGGCGCCGGCCGAGACGATGACCCAGGTGGGGGGCAGCGCGCCGTGCGGCAGGGCGCCGACCGAGACCAGGGTCAGGGTGATGATGCCCATCGTCTTCTGGGCGTCGTTGGTGCCGTGCGCGAGCGAGATCAGCGAGGAGGAGAAGATCTGGCCGGTCTTGAAGCCCTTGTCGCTGACCGCGGAGCCGCCCTTGCGGGTGATCGCGTACGCCAGCTTGGTGGCGCCCCAGGAGGCCAGGCCGGCGACGAAGGGGGAGGCGACCGCCGGGATGATGATCTTGGTGGCCACGGTGTCGAAGTTGACGCCGTTCATGCCGACGCCGACGATCGTGGCGCCGATCAGGCCGCCGTACAGGGCGTGCGAGGAGCTGGACGGCAGGCCGCGCAGCCAGGTCAGCAGGTTCCACAGGATCGCGCCGGCCAGTGCGGCGAAGATGATCTCGGGGTGGACCCCCGCCTTCTCGTTGACGATGCCGCCGGAGATGGTGGTGGCGACCTTCACGGACAGGAACGCGCCCGCGAAGTTGAGGAGGGCCGCGATGGTGACCGCGACCTTCGGACGAAGGGCCCCGGTCGCGATCGCGGTGGCGGACGCGTTGGCGGTGTCGTGGAACCCGTTGGTGAAGTCGAAGGCGAGCGCCGTGATGATCACAACGGCCACCAGGAACGAGATGTGTTCCATACCCAAACAATCGTCGTAGTTGTCGCACGGACGTTGGTGTCGTCGCGACCGTAGGTCTGTTGGGTAAACGGAAGGTGAACTGGGCCGGGAATCGTGGTTCTGGCGGTGTCTCAGGGGTGGCCGGGAGCTTTCGGAGGGGTGTCCCGTGGCGCGCTGAGCAGGAGATTGCCCCAGTAAGTCCTGATTCACCAGCTTTTGGTGAGAGCTGTCTCACAGATCGACGGATCAATGGGAAATTCACCTCCCGGTCCGCATGCGCTCTGTTTCCGGCGAGTAACCCGTGGGAGGATCTGCGGGATCGTTCCCGGGTCATCGGGACGGCGCCACCGGGGCAGGCAAGGGCGGGGAGGACCATCGCATGGGCGGGGCTGCACAGCGCACGGAGACGTCGGGCGTACGGCCCTGGGTACGGGCGGCCCTGAGATGCGGAGCCGTCCTCGCGGCCGCCGCACTCGCCCTCCCGCTGGCCACCCAGGCCGCCTACGCCGCGCCGGACCCCGGCGCCGGGACCGCCGTCGCGCCCGGAGCCGACCCGCTGGCCGCCGCCAAGGCCACCCTCGGCCCGCTCCTCGACCAGCTCCACGGGCTCTACCAGAGCGCCGAGGCCGCCACCGAGCAGTACAACGGTGCGGTCGCCAAGGTCACCGAGCAGCAGGCCGCGCTCACCGACCTCCAGGGCAGGCTCGACCGGCAGCAGAAGCAGGTCGACGCCGGGACGGACATCGCCTCCCAGCTCGCCGCCGCCCAGTACCGCAACGGCGCCGCCTCCGCCTACGCCGAACTGCTGCTCTCCAAGGACCCGTACGAGGCCGTCACCATCGCCGAGCTGCTCCAGGCGGCCAGCCGCTCCCAGTCCGAGTTCCTGGACCGGCTGAAGGCCGACCGGGAGGCGCTCGACGCGCTGAAGAAGCAGACCGAGGACGCCCTCAGGACTTCGCAGGCGCTGGTCGTCCAGCAGGACGCGGCCAAGGCCAAGGTCGCCGCCGACCTCGCCTCGGTCGAGCAGCTGGTCTCCTCGCTCACCGGCGCCCAGCGGACCGAACTCGAACAGCTGGAGAAGGCCAAGGCCGACGAGGCCCAGCTCGCCTTCCTCGCCTCCGGCGCCCTCGGCAAGGGCGAGCGCACCCCCTCGCTCTCCGGCCGCGCCGCCGTCGCCTTCGCGCTCGCCCAGCTCGGCAAGCCGTACCTGTGGGGCGGCACCGGGCCCGACTCCTACGACTGCTCCGGCCTCACCTCGCAGGCCTGGCTGCACGCCGGCAAGCCCATCCCGCGCACCAGCCAGGAGCAGTGGGCCCAGCTGCCGCACGTCCCGCTGAACCAGCTGCGGCCCGGCGACCTGGTCATCTACTTCCAGGACGCCTCGCACGTCGCGATGTACATCGGTGGCGGACTGATCGTCCAGGCCCCGCGGCCCGGCGCCTTCATCAAGGTGTCGCCGATCGGCTCGATGGCGATCCTCGGCGCCGTCCGGCCCGACCCGGACGGCGCGGCGGACGACGCGGGAGGTGCCTGGAAGGTGCCGGACCTGCCCAAGGGCTGGGACTCCGTCACCCCGATCACCCCCAGCCGGCCCCCGGCCCCGCCGGCGACCCAGCAGCCCACCGGCACCCCGGCGACCCCGAGCGGCACGCCGTCCGGCACCGGCACGCCGAGCAACCCATCCGGCACGGGCACGCCGTCCGGCACCGGCACGCCGACGGACAAGCCCACCGGCGCGCCGACCCAGACTCCGACCCAGAGTCCGACGCAGACCCCGACGAACACCCCGACCGGCACGCCGACGGGCACCGGCACCCCGAGCACCACCGGTTCGTCCAGCGCCTCCGCGCCCGGCAGCCCCACGGCGACGCTGCCGCTCGGCGGCCTGCTGCACTGATCCGGTGGGAGGAGGCCGCCCCACGTCCACGGACGTGGGGCGGCCTCCGTGCTCTCCGTGCTCTCCGGGCAGCCGGGGCGGCGGGTCAGCCGGCGGGCGTCGAGTCGGGCTCGAAGCGGATGACGACGGCCTTGGAGGTGGGGGTGTTGCTGATGTCGGCGGTGGAGTCGAGGGGGACCAGGACGTTGGTCTCCGGGTAGTAGGCCGCGGCGCCGCCGCGGGCGACGGGGTAGTGGACGACCCGGAAGTGCGGGGCACGCCGTTCGGTGCCGTCCGTCCACTCGCTGACCAGGTCGACGTACCGGCCCTCGGGGAGGTCGAGTTCGGCGGCGTCGGCCGGGTTGACCAGCACCACGCGGCGGCCGCCCTTGATGCCGCGGTAGCGGTCGTCGAGGCCGTAGATCGTGGTGTTGTACTGGTCGTGGGAGCGCAGGGTCTGCAGCAGCAGGCGGCCCGGCGGGACTTCGGGGGCGGTGAGCTCGTTGACCGTGAAGTTGGCCCTGCCGGTGGCGGTGGGGAAGGTGCGGGAGTCGCGGGGGCCGTGCGGGAGGGTGAAGCCGCCGGGGCGGCGGACCTTCTCGTTGTAGTCCTCGAAGCCGGGCACGACCCGGGCGATCCGGTCCCGCAGGGTGTCGTAGTCGCGCGCGAAGTCCTCCCACGGCACGGTGTCCTGCGGACCGAGGACGGCGCGGGCGAGGCGGCAGACGATCGCGGTCTCGGAGAGCAGACCGGGCGCGGGCGGGCGCAGGCCGCCGCGGGAGGCGTGGACCTGGCCCATCGAGTCCTCGACGCTGACGAACTGGGCGCCGGAGGGGGTGACGTCCCGGTCGGTACGGCCCAGGGTGGGCAGGATCAGGGCGCGGGCGCCGGTGACCACGTGCGAGCGGTTGAGCTTGGTGGAGACGTGGACGGTCAGCCGGCAGCGCCGCATCGCGGCCTCGGTGACGTCGGTGTCCGGGGTGGCCGCGACGAAGTTGCCGCCCATCGCGAAGAACACCCGGACCTTGCCGTCGCGCATCGCGCGGACGGTGTCCACCGCGTCGTGGCCGTGCTCGCGCGGCGGCTCGAAGCCGAACTCCTTGCCCAGCGCGTCGAGGAAGGCCGTCGACGGCCGCTCGAAGATGCCCATGGTGCGGTCGCCCTGGACGTTGCTGTGCCCGCGCACCGGGCAGACCCCGGCGCCGGGGCGGCCGACGTTGCCGCGCAGCAGCAGGAAGTTGACCACCTCGCGGATCGTGGGCACGGAGTGCTTGTGCTGGGTGAGGCCCATCGCCCAGCAGACGATGATCTTCTTGGAGGAGAGCACCAGGCGGGCGAGTTCCTCGATCTGCTCCCAGGGCAGGCCGGTCGCGGCGAGCACGTCCGCCCGCTCGGTCCTGCGGGCCTGCGCCTCGAACTCCTCGTAGCCGTGGCAGTGTTCGGCGACGAAGTCGTGGTCGACGCCGTCCCGTTCCACGATGATCCGGTTGAGCGCGCGGAACAGGGCGAGGTCCCCGCCGAGGCGGATCTGCAGGAACAGGTCGGTCAGCTTGGTGCCGTGGCCGACCAGGCCGCGGGCGTTCTGCGGGTTCTTGAACCGCTCCAGGCCGGCCTCCGGCAGCGGGTTGACGCTGACGACGGTGGCGCCGGCCCGCTTGGCGCGCTCCAGGGCGGAGAGCATCCGCGGGTGGTTGGTACCCGGGTTCTGGCCGGCCACGATGATCAGGTCGGCCTGGTAGAGGTCCTTGAGACCGACGCTGCCCTTGCCGACGCCGAGGGTCTCGGTGAGCGCCGAACCGGACGACTCGTGGCACATGTTGGAGCAGTCCGGCAGGTTGTTGGTGCCGAGCCGGCGGGCGAACAGCTGGTACGCGAACGCGGCCTCGTTGCTGGTGCGGCCGGAGGTGTAGAAGGCGGCGCCGTCCGCGGTGTCCAGGGCCCGCAGCTCCTCGGCGATCAGCGCGAAGGCGTCGTCCCAGGAGACCGGGGTGTAGTGGGTGGCGCCCTCGTCGAGCAGCATCGGCTGGGTGAGCCGGCCCTGCTGGCCCAGCCAGTAGCCGGAGCGCTCGGCCAGGTCGGCGACCGGGTGGGCGGCGAAGAACTCGGCCCGGATCCGGCGCTCGGTGGCCTCCTCGGCGACGGCCTTGGCGCCGTTCTCGCAGAACTCGGCGGTGTGGGTCCTTTCCGGCTCGGGCCAGGCGCAGCCGGGGCAGTCGAAGCCGTTCGGCTGGTTGACCTTGAGCAGGGTGGCGAGGGTGCGGCGGGCGCCCATCTGCTCGGCGGCCATCCGCAGGCTGTGGCCGACGGCGGGCAGGCCGGCGGCCGCGTGCTGGGGCGCGGACACCTCGGGGGCGTCCTGCACCGGGTCGCTCTGCGGGGCCTGCTTGGCCATGACTGCGCTCCTCGGGCGTTGGTGGTGCGGGCCGCCGCACCTTTGCGGGGCCGTCCGCCCATCCTTCCACCTGGCCCGTCGCGGGGGCAGGGCCGTCGGTAGAGTCTGGCGTCACAACGGGAGGGGGAGGGGCGCGTGCGAGTCGGTGACGTCCTCGACGGCCGGTACGAGCTGCAGGACAAGCTCGGACAGGGCGGGTTCGGGGTGGTGTGGCGGGCCCAGGACACCCGGATGCGCCGGCCGGTGGCGGTCAAGGTGATCGGGCACCACGGCGGCGACCACGCGAAGGCGGCGCTGCGCTTCGTCCGGGAGGCCTGCGCGGCCGGGAACCTGTCGCACCCGCACATCGTCACCGTGCACGACCTCGGGCAGAGCGAGGTCGCCGGTCAGGAGGTCACCTTCCTGGTGATGGAGCTGCTCACCGGCCGCACCCTGACCGAGGTGCTGCGGGACGGACCACCAGAGCCCGCGCTCAGCCTGCGCTGGGGGCGGCAGATCTGCGCGGCCCTGGCGGCGGCGCACGACGCGGGCATGGTGCACCGGGACATCAAGCCGGACAACGTGATGATCACCGACGCCGGGCACCTCAAGGTGCTGGACTTCGGCATCGCCCAGCTGGACGTCGGCGCGGGCGGGCTGACCACCACCGGCACGATCGTCGGCAGCCCGGCGTACATGGCGCCGGAGCGCTGGACCGGCGGCCGGGTGGACGGGCGGGCAGACCTCTACGCACTGGGCTGCGTGCTCGTCGAACTCTTCACCGGGGCACGGCCGTTCGGCGGGGACTCGACGCCGGTGCTGATGTACCAGCACCTCAACGAGCCGCCGCCCGCGCTGGACCCGGCGCAGTTCGGGCTGCCTCCGCAGGTGGCCGGGCTGGTCGCGGAGCTGCTGGCGAAGGACCCGCAGGAGCGGCCGGCCGACGCCCGTACGGTCGAGCGGCGGCTCACGGAGCTGGCCGGCCGGTCGGGCGATGGCACGGCTGCTCCGGCCGTCGTGCCGGTGGGGCCGGTGCGCCCGGTGAGCCCGGCGGTGCCACCTGCGCCGGTGGCGCCGCCGCCGGTACCTGCCGCACCTCCCGCACCTCCCGCACCTCCCGCACCTCCCGCGCGTCCGGCCGTCCCGCCGCCCGCGCCGACGCTCCCGCCGGTGCTGTCCCCGCTGACCACCCCGCCCGTGGTGGCCGCCGCGTCGCCCGAGGACGCCGTACGGGCCGGGCTGCGCGAGCGCCGGTCGGCCGCCTACCGGGCGGCGACGGCGGGCGAGTCGGCGATCCTGCTCCAGGCGGCCGCCCAGGAGTGCGTCACCGCGCTCGGCGCGACCGACCGGGACACCCTGTGCACCTGGCGGGACCTCGCCTGGTACCTCAGCCGGGCCGGGAACCTGGACGGCGCGATCGGGCTGCTGTCCACCCTCGTGGACGACATGCGCCCGGCGCTCGGCCCGGCCGACCCGGACACCCTGGGGGCCCGCTACCACCTGGCGTGGTGTGTCGGCGAGAGCGGCTCGGCCGTCACCGCGATCCGGCTCCTGAACGAGCTGCTGCCGGACCTGCACGCCGTCTGGGGCCCGCAGGACAGCCGGGTCCTGAAGGCCCGGCACGACCTCGCCGTCCACCAGGCCAACCGGGGCGACCTCCAGGGCGCGGTGATGCGGCTGCACGGACTGCTGCCCGACCTCGCCCGGACGCTCGGCGAGCACCACCCGAGCACCGTCCAGGCCTGGCAGGACCTGGTCGGCTACCAGCAGCGGCTCGCCCGGGCGGGCCGCAAGGGTGCCGACCGCCGCTGGGCGCCCAGGATCAGCCGGACGGAGGTGCTGGTGCTGGTCCGGCGCCTGCGGGTGTGGGACTTCGCCACCGACCAGGAGGCCGGGGCCTGCGTCGAGGCGCTGGAGCGGGGGCTCGGTCTGAAGGGGGTCGCCGACGTGGTCTTCGAGGCGCCGGACCACGTCTCGGACGAGGACCTGGTGGAGGAGATCTTCGGGCCGTAACGCCCAGGGTGCGGGCCTCACCCCACCAGTGCCGCCGCCGGGAGCGCCGCCAGGGCCCGGAGCAGTGCCCGGGCGGCGGCGTCGTTCTGGCGGAAGGCGGGGGCGTTGGTGCGCGGGCGGGCGAAGGCGGCGGCCGAGCGCAGGCTGGTGTGCGGGCCGAGCGCGGTGCGGCGCGGGTGCGGGGCGCCGCCCAGGGCCGGGTCGATCAGCCGGCTGTCGGCGGGGTCGATGGTGACCAGGCCGGTGCGGTGGGTGTGCTCCGGGTCGCTCACCACCTCCTCCACCACCCTTCCGGCGCGGTGCAGTTCGCCCAGCAGCGGGTCGAGGGTGCGGGCCAGCGCGTGCTTGGGCAGGTACGCCTCGACCAGCGCCGTGGCGGTCACGGAGTGGCCGGGCACGGTGGTGCCGGAGGCCCGCCAGGTGCCGCTGGTCTCGTCCCGCTCGATCCGTACGCCCGCGCCGAGGAAGCGCACCACCCCGGCCTCGGAGAGCGCGAGCAGTTGGCGCAGCCGGAAGCCGGGCGGGCCGGAGGCGAGGAAGTTGAAGTAGCCGAAGAACCACTCGTCCACCTCTTCGGCGACCGAGCGGGCGGTGAGCCGGCCGCCGGCGACCAGCCGGGGGAGCTGGCCGAACAGCGAGAGCAGTGCGAGGAAGGCGCCCAGGTCGGCGCTGTGGGCCGGGTCGGCGCGGCGGTCGGCGTCGGCGGTGACGTACTCGCGCAGGTGGGCCTGGAGTTCCTCGGCGGATCCGAGTTCGACCCCGGCCAGCGGGTGGTCCAGCCGCTCGAAGTCGATCCGGTTGGCCGGGTCGGGGACGGCCTCGGTGACCAGGGCGGCGAGTTCGGGGGAGTACCAGCCGTGCCGGTCGTAGCGGGCCAGGAACTCGGGCCAGGGCAGTGCGGTGCGCTCGGGGTGGGCGTGGAACAGCTCGTGGTAGTGCCCGAAGCCGATCTCCTTGGCCATCAACGGCCATATGTCGCGCAGCAGTTCGAGCGGCCCGTCGGTGGCGAGCAGGGCGTCCACGGCGGCCGCGTCGAAGTAGCGGGGGAGCGGGGCGGGCGGCCCCTGGAGGCGGTAGTCGGTCTTGGAGTGGTACGGGACGCCGCGCCGGGAGCCGAGGTGCAGCACCGGTTCGCGGCCGGATGGGCGGTAGCGCAGGGCGGGCCCGTCGCCGGTGGGCTCGAAGCGGCCGCTGCGCCCCTCGGTGAGCATGGCGATCAGGTCGACGGCGGCCAGGCCGAGGCCGCGCAGCACCACCTGCTCGCCGGGGGCGATCCGGGCCAACTCTGCCTCGACGTCGGCGGAGTAGGCGGGCGGGAGGTGGAAGCGGCCGTGCCGGGCGGCGAAGGCGGCGTCGGCCGCGTGCCGGGGGTGCGGGGCGGAGTCGAGGTGGCCGAGGGTGAGGGCGACGTGGTCGGCGGTGAGCGCGGTGTCGCCGAGGTGGACGGTCTGCGGGCCGTCGGCCGGTCCGTCGATCCGCCGCACGGTGTCCCGGTGGACGGTGACCGTGACGTGGTCCGGCAGGTCGGCGACGGCGCGGCGGAACACCCAGTCCAGGTAGGCGGACTGGGCGCGCCGGGTGGGGAAGTCGGTGGGGGCCAGATCGCGCAGCTCGGCCCGTACGGCCGGGTCTGCGACCTCCTGGTAGGGGGCGAACTCCCGCTGCCGCCGGGCCCATTCGGCCAGCGAGGGGCCGGGGCGGACCGGTCCGGCGATGGTGGCGAACTCGTCGGTGAACATGGTGACGTCCTCGGCCATCGAGTTCATCCGCAGCAGCGGGGACTGGTCGTGGCGCCAGATCCGGCCCCCGCCGGGCGGGTGGGGGTCGACCAGGTGGATCTCCAACGGCCGGTCGGCGGGAAGCAGTTCCGCGGCGTTGGCGGCGATCCGTTCCAGCAGTCCGGTGCCGCGCGGGCCGGCGCCGACGATCACGAGCGTCGTCATGCCCGCACCACCTTGATCAGGGCCGCCCGGGCGCGCTGCAGCGGGGTGGGCGGCAGGCCGTCCCGGGTGGCGCCCCTGGCGAAGTGGCGCTCGACGTAGTACTGGCCGACGGACAGCACGGTGGTGACCACCAGGTACCAGAGGGTGGCGACCATCAGCATCGGGATGACCTGGTAGGACTGCAGGTAGACCAGCTGCACCGAGTAGAGCAGGTCGGAGACGGCCAGCACGCTGACGATGCTGGTGCCCTTGAGCGCGCCGATCAGCATGTTCCCGGCGGTCGGCACGATCGCGCGCATCGCCTGCGGTACCACGATCCGGCGCAGCACCCGCCACCGGCCGAGTCCGAGCGCGGCGGCCGCCTCCAGCTGCCCGCGGTCGACGGAGAGGATGCCGCCGCGGATCACCTCGGCGGCGTACGCGGTCTCCAGCAGGGTGAGCCCGATGACGGCGGTCAGGGTGGGGCCGATCAGGTTGACGGTCTTCACCGTGAGGAACTCGGGTCCGAAGGGGATGCCCAGGCCGAGGGTCGGGTAGAGCGCGCCGATGTTGAAGAAGAACAGCAGCTGCACCAGCGGCGGGGTGGAGCGGAAGATCCAGATGTAGACCCAACTGATCGTGCGCAGAACGGGGTTGGTGGACAGCCGCATGGTGGCGAGGACGGTGCCGAGGACGAAGCCGAGGGCGAGGGTGGCGGCGGTCAGCCACAGGGTCAGGGCCAGGCCGTCGAGGACGGACCGGGCGGTGAACCAGTCGGCGACCACGCCCCACTGGAAGGCCCTGTTGCGGATCACCGAGCTGACCGCCATCGCGGCCAGCAGCAGGGCGACGGCGGCGGCGATCCACTGGCCGGGCCTGCGGCGGGCGACGATCCGGGCCTCGGGGGCCGGGGCCGGCGGCGGGGCCTTGCTGGGGGCGGGGGCGGGCAGGACGTCCTGCGGGGTGGCCATGGCGGCGGCTCCTGGGCGGAGTGCGGGCGGGGGAGAGGTACGGGGGTGATCACGTACGGGCCCTCGGGCGCCCGGCCCGCGTCCCTCAACGCGGCCGGTGCGATGCACTGCACTCCGCGTCGATCGTACGCATGCGCGATCGACGGCTGTCAAGGGCGGCCGGGGTGCGCCCGGGGCCCGATCGGGGCCGGTCGCGGCGCGTCGGAAAAGCGACAGGAGATCGCAACAGTGCGGTAATGATGCACGGTTGACGTACTGCTCGGCCGACTGCTCAACTTGGAGCCATGTACGCCGAGCAGCCCCTGGTCACCCGCGACCACATCGACTTCGGTCGGGTGTGGTCCGCGGCGTGTCGCGGCTGACCCGGCAGCGGGCCGCCCGTCCGGCCTGATCTCCCAGCGGGAAGCCTTCCCTCGGTGTGCCCCGCCACGGCCCGGCATCGCCCCCGGCGATGCGTCAGTGCCCCGCTGTCGAAGCCGACTTCGCACTGCCCTCCGGCACTCGCCTCCCTCGTGCCCGTACCGCCCGCGTCCCGTACCGCCCCGTGCCCGACGGCCACCCGCCGCCGCGGCCGTCTCCGGCGTGCCCGCCCGCAGCCCGCCGGACCCAGCCCACCCCGAAAGGTTCCGCCATGCCCGTCGAATTCCTCGGCATCGCCGCCACCGCCGACGGTTCGGAGACCCACCCGCGCACCACCGCCGCCTTCGACCGCGACTACACCCTGCGGCTGGCCCGGGCGCACGAGGACCACGGCTGGGACCGGGTGCTCTTCGCGTACGGCTCCGGCTCCCCGGAACCCGCCGCCGCGGCCGCCTTCCTCGCCTCGCACCTCGACAGGCTGCAGGTCCTGCTCGCGCACCGGCCGAACGTCTCCTACCCGACCTTCGCCGCCAAGACCTTCGCCACCCTCGACCGGATCAGCGACGGCCGGCTGACCGTCCACTTCATCACCGGCGGAACCGACCACGAGCAGCAGCGCGAGGGCGACTTCCTCACCAAGGACCAGCGCTACGAGCGCACCCGCGAGTACATCGGCATCGTGAAGAAGGCCTGGACCAGCCGGGAGCCCTTCGACCACGAGGGCCCGCACTACCGCTTCAACGACTTCGTCTCCGACGTCTTCCCCGTCCAGCAGCCGCGCCCGGCGGTCTCCTTCGGCGGCTCCTCGGACGCCGCCTACGCGGCCGGCGGCGCCGAGGCCGACATCTACTGCCTGTGGGGCGAGCCGCTGGCCCGCACCGCCGAGCAGATCGAGCGGGTGAAGGAGGCGGCGCGGGCCGCCGGACGGACCGACCTGCCGCGCATCCAGGTGGCGTTCCGGCCGATCATCGCGCCGACCGAGGAGCTGGCCTGGGAGAAGGCGCACCGCACGGTGGCCACCATCCGGTCCCGCCGGGAGAGCGGGGCGCTCGCACCCCGGCGCCGCCCGGTGACGTCCACCCCTGAGAACACCGGCTCCCAGCGGCTGATCGAGATCGCCGAGGCCGGCGAGCGCTACGACCGCGCGCTGTGGACCCCGACCGCCGCGGCGACCGGCGGGGCGGGCAACTCCAACGCGCTGGTCGGCACCCCGGAGACGGTCGCCCAGGCGCTGCTGGACTACTACGACCTCGGCGTGGACATCCTCTCCGCGCGCGGCTACGACCTGCTGGGCGACGCGATCGACTTCGGCCGGTACGTCATTCCGATCGTCCGCGAGGAGGTCGCCAAGCGGGACGCCGCCAAGGCCGCCGAGCAGGCCGAGCGGGACCGGCACCAGCTGATCGCGGTCCAGGCGTGAGCACTGGGAGCCCGGCCGGAGGGTTCCGCCGGGTCACCCTGGCCGACCCGCTGGTCGAACCGCTGCTGCGCGAGCTCACCCACGAGTACGTCAGCCGCTACGGCCCCGGCGCCCACCAGGAGATGGCCCGCTACCCGGCCGAGGCCTTCGCCGAGCCGCACGGCGTGCTGCTGCTCCTGCTGGAGGACGGCGAACCGGTGGCCGGCGGCGCGTACATGCGCCACGACGCGCACACCGCCGAGGTGAAGCGGATGTGGACGCACTCCGCGCACCGCCGCCGAGGCCTGGCCCGTCGGGTGCTGGCCGAGTTGGAGCGCACCGCCGCGGCCGCCGGCTACCACCGGATCTTCCTCACCACCGGCCCGCGCCAGCCCGAGGCCAAGGGCCTCTACCTGTCCGCCGGCTACACCCCGCTGTTCGACGTCACCGCCGATCCGCTGACCATCGGCCCGCTCCCCTTCGAGAAGCCCCTGCCGGCGCTGGTCCCCCTCCACCGACCGGTTCCCCTCCACTGACCGGTCCCCCTCCCGCCGACCGCTCCTCCACTGAAAGGCCCCCCGTGAGAACCACCACCGCCCGCCGCCTCCTCGCGGCCACCGCCCTGCTGCCGGTCCTGGCGCTGGCCGCGTGCGGCTCGGACCCGAAGATCGCGGGCGCGGCCGGGGCGAGCGGGCCCGCCGCCACCGCCACCGAGGACGTCGTCTCCGGCCTGGGCCGGTCGGAGGCGGCGGCCGCGCTGCTGCCCGAGGAGGTCCGCAAGTCCGGTGTGCTGAAGTTCGGTTCGTCCGTCGGCGCCCCGCCCAGCGCCTTCTACGCCGACCAGGCGAGCAAGAAGGCGGTCGGGGTGGACATCGACTTCACCGATGCCGTCGCCAAGCTGCTCGGCCTGACCGTGCAGCGCGAGGACGCCGCCTTCGAGACCATCCTGCCCGCCCTGGGCAGCGGCAAGTACGACGTCGGCACCGGCAACTTCGGGGTCACCACCGCCCGCCTGAAAACCGTCGACTTCGTCACCTACATCGACGACGGCCAGGGCTTCGCGGTGAGGAAGGACAACACGGCCGTCCAGCCGGTCACCGACCTGGCCCAGCTCTGCGGGCTGACCATCGGCACCGGCGCCGGCACCACCTTCGAGACCACCCTCAACAGCAAGAGGGCCGTCTGCACCGACGCGGGGAAGAAGCCGTACGAGGTCAAGGCGTTCAGCGAGGGCGGCGCGCTGCTGACCGGTCTCCAGCAGGGCCGGGTGGACGTCGAGATGTCCACCATCAACGGCCTGCGCCACCAGGCCTCGCAGGAGGCCGCCGGGGTGCGCTTCCTCAACGAGTTCCACCGGCTGGACGTCGGCTTCGCCTTCAAGAAGGGCTCCCCGCTCACCCCGGCCTTCCAGGCGGCGGTCAACCAGCTGATCAAGGACGGGACGTACGAGCGGATCCTCCGGAAGTGGGGGCTCACCGACTCGGCGATCAAGGAGTCGCAGATCAGTCCGCCCGAGCACCCGTGAGCGCCGGGCCTGTCGAAGGAGTCCTCCGATGACCGTCAGTACGCAAGCACCGCCGGCCCCGGCGAGACCGGCCGGCGACCCCGGCCCCGGCGCGGCCAGCGGTCCCGGCACCGGCCTCGACCCCGGAGAGCTGGACGGCCTGCGGACCGTCCGCGCCCGGCACCCGTGGCGCTGGGCGGCCGGCGCCGCCGCCCTCGTCGTCCTGGTCCAGTTCCTCCACGGCCTGGCCACCAACCCGGCCTGGGACTGGGCCACCTTCCGGCTCTACTTCACCGCCGACACCATCCTCCAGGCGATCGGCCGCACCCTCGAACTCACCGCCTACGGCACGGTGCTGGGCTTCGCGCTCGGCGCCGTGGTGGCCGCGATGCGGCTGTCCCGCAGCGCGATCCTGCGGACCCTCGCCTGGGCGTACGTCTGGGTGTTCCGCTCGATCCCGCTGATCGTCCAGCTGGTGTTCTGGTTCAACCTCTCCTACCTCTACAAGCGGTTCGGCTTCGGCATCCCGTTCGGCCCGACCTTCGGCGACTTCGAGACGGTCGGGGTGCTCGGCGCGCTCGGCGCGGCGGTGCTCGGCCTCGGGCTGCACCAGGCCGCGTTCGCCGCCGAGATCATCCGCGGCGGCGTCATCGCGGTGGACGCCGGCCAGCGCGAGGCCGCCGCCGCGCTGGGCATCCCGCGCGGGCGGCAGGCCTGGCGGATCGTGCTGCCGCAGGCGATGCGGAGCATCCTGCCGGCCGCCGCCAACGAGGTGATCTCGCTGCTCAAGGGCACCTCGGTGGTCTACGTGATGGCCATCGGCGAGCTCTTCTACCAGGCACAGGTGATCTACGGCAGGACCGGCCGGGTGGTGCCGCTGCTGATGGTCGCCACGGTCTGGTACGTGGTGCTGACCACCGTGCTGTCGATCGGCCAGTACTACGTCGAGCGCTACTTCTCCCGCGGCGCCCGGCGCACCCCGCCGCCCACTCCGCTGCAGCGCCTCCGGGCGTTCCTGCGGAGCCTGCCTGCCCGTACCTCCGGAGGAACCCCGTGACGACGCTCACCGAACCGCAGGCCACCGAGCCGCGGACCGCCCCGATGGTGCAGGTCCGCGGCCTGCACAAGAGCTTCGGCCCACTGGACGTGCTGCGCGGGGTCGACCTGGACGTGCCGTCCGGCTCGGTCACCGTGGTGCTCGGCCCGTCCGGCTCCGGCAAGTCCACCCTGCTGCGGGCGATCAACCACCTGGAGAAGCTCGACCGCGGCTACGTCGCCATCGACGGCGAGCTGATCGGCTACCGGCGCTCCGGCGACCGGCTGTACGAACTCAAGGAGCGCGAGGTGCTGCGCCAGCGCACCGGCATCGGCTTCGTGTTCCAGAACTTCAACCTCTTCCCGCACCTGACCGTGCTGGAGAACCTGGTCGAGGCGCCGATCGCCGCCCTCGGCCGCCCCCGGGCCGAGACCAGGGCGACGGCGCTGGCACTGCTGGAGCGGGTCGGGCTGGCCGACAAGGCCGCCGCCTACCCCCGGCAGCTGTCCGGCGGGCAGCAGCAGCGGGTGGCGATCGCCCGGGCGCTGGCCCTGGAGCCCAAGGTGCTGCTCTTCGACGAGCCGACCTCGGCGCTCGACCCCGAACTGGTCGGGGAGGTGCTGGACGTCATCAAGGACCTCGCCCGCACCGGCACCACGATGATCGTGGTGACCCACGAAATCGGCTTCGCCCGCGAGGTCGCCGACACCGTGGTCTTCATGGACGGCGGCGTGGTCGTCGAGCAGGGCCCGCCCGCAGAGGTCCTGGACCGCCCCCAGCACGAGCGCACCCGGGCCTTCCTGGCCAAGGTCCTCTAGTCCCAGCACCCCTACACCGAACCGGAGTTCCGCAATGTCCCTACCCCGTCGCGCCCTCGTGACCGCCGTCGGCGCGCTCGCCGCCGCCCTCGTCCTGGCCGGCTGCGGCAGCGGGGCCACGGGCGCCTCGGCGTACCTCGCCCCGGCCAAGGGCAGCACCGCGCCGAACGGCACCGTGGTGAACCTGTCGCCCCAGCAGAACCGGGTGACCACGCCCAAGGTCGACGCGATCGCCGCGCTGGTGCCGGAGGAGATCAGGAAGAGAGGCACCCTGAAGGTCGTCGACTCCATCGGCACCACCCCGCCGCTGGACTTCTACGCCGACGACGACAAGACCATCATCGGCGTGGAGCCGGACATCGCTTCGCTGATCGGCAACGTGCTCGGCCTCAAGGTCGAGTTCAACCCGGTCTCCTGGGAGAACATCTTCGTCGGCCTGGACAGCGGCAAGTACGACGCCGGCCTGTCCAACATCACCGTGACCGAGGAGCGCAAGGAGAAGTACGACTTCGCCACCTACCGGCTGGACGTCCTCGGCTTCGAGGCGAAGAAGGGCAGCGGGATCAAGGTCACCGGCCCCAAGGACCTGGCCGGCCGGTCGGTCGGCGTGGCCACCGGCACCAACCAGGAGAAGCTGCTGATCGCCTGGAGCGAGGAGGACGTCCGCAACGGCCTCAAGCCGATCGACATCAAGTACTTCTCCGGCACCGAGTACTACCTGGCGCTGTCCTCCGGCCGGATCGACGTCTACACCGGTCCCAATCCCAGCCTGGCCTTCCACGCCGTGCAGACCGGCGAGACCGAGGTGGTCGGCACCTACTCGGGCGGCGGCGCGGACGTCCTCGGCAAGATCGCGGCGACCACCCACAAGGACAACGGGCTGGTCAAGGCGCTCAACGAGGCGCTCAACGAGGTGATCAGGAACGGGACCTACGGGCAGGTGCTGAAGCGCTGGGGCCTGGAGACCGAGGCGGTGCAGACCTCCGAGATCAACCCCGTCGGCCTGCCCAAGCCGAAGCCGTAGGCTTCGTTCACCCGTTCGTCCCCGCCCGCCGCTATGGTGGCCCCTCCGATCCTCCGGCGGCGAACGCCGCTCGGGCGCGGTCGAGTTGGGGGAGGGCATGCACAAGGGTGAGGTGCTCGGCGGCCGCTTCCGGCTGGACGAGTGGCTGGGCAGGGGCGGCTTCGGCGTGGTCTGGCGGGCGATCGACACCGTGCTGGACCGGCCGGTCGCGGTGAAGCTGCTGCTGGCCGAGCACGCCGCCGACCGGGAGGCGGTCGGGCGGTTCGTCCGCGAGGCCAAGCTGGCCGGCAACCTGTCCAATCCGCACATCGTCACGGTGCACGACTACGGCCGGGTCGCCGACGCCACCGGGGACATCCACTACCTGGTGATGGAGCTGGTCCGCGGCCGGCCGCTGTCCGCGGTCCTCAAGGACGGCCTGCCGGACCACGGGCGGGCGCTGGCCTGGATGGCGCAGGTCTGCGAGGCACTGGACGCCGCGCACCGCAGCGGGGTCGTGCACCGGGACATCAAGCCCGAGAACGTGATGATCGCGGACGACGGGGACCGCGCCAAGGTGCTGGACTTCGGCATCGCCCGGCTGCTCACCCAGTCCACCGGGCTCACCTCGACCGGCAGTGTGGTCGGCACCGTCCCGTACCTGGCGCCCGAGTGCTGGTCCGGCGGCACCGTGGACGGCCGGGCCGACCTCTACGCCTTCGGCGTGATGCTGTACGAGGTCAGCACCGGCCGACGGCCGTTCCGCGCCGACTCGCCGTACGAGTACCTGCACAAGCACATGGAGGAGATCCCGCCCCGGCTGCGCGGCAAGGACCCGGAGCTGGCCGAGCTGGTCGCCCAGCTGCTCGCCAAGCGGCCCGAGGACCGGCCGGCCGACGCCGCCGAGGTGCTGGAGCGGCTGCGCCGGATCCGTCCGGGGATGCTGCGGCCGGACGACCCCAGCCCGGAGCAGCTGCGCCGCCGGGCCGACCTGGCCTGGCAGCACGGCGTCGAGGGCCGGGCCGGGCAGGCCGTGGAGATCCTGGAGCAGCTGGTCCCGGACTTCGCCCGGATCTGCGGGCCGGCCGACCCGCGCACCCTGCGCACCCGCCACGACCTGGCCCTCTGGCTGGCCCGGGACGGCAGCCGGGGCGCCGCCGTGGCGCTGCTGGAGGAGTTGGCCGATGAGCCCGGCACGGCCGGGGAGGCCTGGGCCGACCTGCGGCGCGACCTCGCGCACTGGCGGCGGGAGGCCGACCGGCTCGGCCCGGGCCCGGCGGGAATCGTCGGACACGCCTCAGGTTCCCGGCCGCTGCTCGGTGGCGGCCCCGGGGGCGGCGGTGGCGGCCGGGGCGGCAGCGGCGGCGGCGCGCAGGGCGGCTGAGGCGCCTGCGGCGATCGGGTCGCCGTGCCCGAAGACGGCCGTCTCCACCGGCAGCGCGGCCAGCCGGTGGAAGGAGGCGAGGGCCCGGGCCGGGTCGGTGTGGAACACCCCGGGCCGGGTCCGCCCCTGGACGTTGGACGCGATGTCCCCGGTGAACAGCACCCCGGGCCCGGGCAGGTGGAGCGCGATGCTGCCGTCGGTGTGGCCGGGGACGTGCACCACCACCGCGCCGCCGCCGATGTCCAGCACGTCCCCGTCCTCGACCTCGCGGTGCACCGGGCAGGGCTCGGCGGGCGGGATCGGCGGCAGCGCGTCCCACAGCTGCTGCTCGAAGGGGCTGAGCACGGGCGGCGCGGCCGGCTGCTCGCGCCGGATCACCGGCGCCTCCAGCCGGTGCGCGACCACCTCCGCGCCCCAGCGGCGGGCCAGCTCGGCGGCGGAGCCGGTGTGGTCCTCGTGGTGGTGGGTGAGCACGATCCGGCGCACGGCGGCCGGCTCCAGCCCGATGGTGCGGACGGCCTCCTCGATTCCGTCCGCCGATCCGGCGACACCGGTGTCGACCAGGGTCGGTCCGTGGTCGTCCCGCCAGAGGTAGGCGGTGCCGAACTCCAGAGTGATCATGTGCAATTCGTCGCGTACCCGGGTGATCTCCATGCCCCCGATCCTGTGCCCTGCGGCGCCCCGCCACACGGGCGTTCGCCCTGGGCGTGCGGACTTCGCTCCTGGCAGACCGGTCTCGCCGGCGTGCGTGTCAACCGTACGGGCCACCGATTCGGGGCCCCGCGCCGCTGTGCGATTTGATGGAAATCCGCCCATCGGGACGGTCTGGTCCACCGGCCCGGGCCGTTGATATACCTCGTTGCCAGACTCGGGAGCGGTGTCCGCGCCGCCCCGGTGAGCTGCGACGAAAGGCTGGTGACGGATCGATGAAGCTCCTCCGCGTCGGACCCCCGGGCGCCGAGCGCCCGGTCGTGCTGGGCGAGGACGGCACCGCGTACGACCTCTCCGGGCGGGCCCGCGACCTCGACGGGGCCTTCCTGGCCGGGCTGGACACCGCCGCGCTGGCGCGCGAGGTGGCCGCCGGGGTGCTGCCGGTGGTGGACCTGGACGGCCGGCGGGTGGCTGCGCCGGTGGCCCGGCCTGGCAAGGTGGTCGGCATCGGGCTCAACTACCGCGACCACGCGGCCGAGGCCGGGGCCGCGATCCCGGCCGAGCCGGTGATCTTCCTCAAGCCGAGCTCCACGGTGGTCGGCCCGTACGACGAGGTGCTGGTGCCGCGCGGCGGCGAGAAGACCGACTACGAGGCCGAGCTGGCGGTCGTGATCGGCCGCACCGCCCGCTACCTGGACTCGCACGCCGAGGCGGCCGGGGTGATCGCCGGCTACACGATCGCCAACGACGTCACCGAGCGGGCCTTCCAGTTCGAGCGGGGCGGCCAGTGGGACAAGGGCAAGTCGGCGGAGACCTTCACCCCGCTCGGGCCCTGGCTGGTCACCGCCGACGAGGTGGCCGACCCGCAGGCGCTGGCGCTGCGGCTCTGGGTCAACGGCGAGCAGCGGCAGAACGGGAACACCGCGGAGATGATCTTCCCGGTGCTCGAACTCGTCCGCTACGCCAGCCAGTTCATGGTGCTGGAGCCCGGTGACGTGATCATCACCGGCACCCCGGCGGGGGTCACCCTGGGCCGCCCCGGCACGCCGTTCCTCGCCCCGGGCGACGTCGTCGAGATCGAGATCGACGGGCTCGGCCGCCAGCGCCAGGTGCTCGGCAAGGCGTAGGGCGCGGGCCCCGGCCGCCGGGCCGCCCCGACCCTTGGCACGGGGGTCGGGAAGGCCGTCAGCACGCGGGGAAGCCGTCAGCGCGCCTCCAGCACCGCCCGCAGCCGCTCGGCCCGGTCCGCGCGCGGCCCCTCCAGCGCGAGCAGTGCCGCCAGCACCTCCGCCGTCTGCGGATCGTGCAGCGCCGTCGCGGCCGCCATCGCCGTGAACTGGTCCACCAGCCAGTCGCGCAGCCCGTCCACCGGCAGCGTGCGCCCCTCGTCCAGCCAGCTGAGCGAGGCTCCCTCGACCACCGCGATCCACGAGCGCACCAGCAGCGTCAGCCGCGGCCCGGCCTCCCGCACTCCCAGGTGCCGCAGGGTCCGCCTGAGCGCGGCCCGCCGGACGTCGTCCACGATCGCCGAGGTCCGGGCCGTCTCCACCACCGAACCGCCGCGCAGCAGCGCCGAGTAGCCCGTGTCGTGCTCGGCCACGAAGGCGAAGTAGCCGTCCAGCACGGCCGCCAGCTGTTCTGACGGCGTCCCGGTCAGCGGTACGGCGAACCGGCTGGTCAGCTCGTCGGCCGCGGTGCGCAGCGCGGCCTCGTACAACTGCTGCTTGCCGCCGGCGAAGTAACGGTAGACCAGGGGGCGGGAGGCGCCGGCGGCCTCGGCGACGTCGTCCAGGCCGACCTCCTCGGGCGGCCGGGAGGCGAACAGCTCCAGGGCGACCGCGATCAGCTGCTCGCGCCGCTGTTCGACGGGCAGCCGCCGGTAGCCGGAACGGCGCGGGCGCTGTGCGGGGGCCGGGTCGGTCGCCGTGGTCGGGTCGGTTGCCGTGGTGGGGCGGGCTTCCATGGAGCCTCAGCGTAATGGGCGTCGGGCCGATCGGGACCTGTCGGGCGGCGGATCCTTCCGAACGGGCGTTTGTGCCGCCGCGTAGCCGCGACCGCACCGCTCACCGGCCGTCAGACCGCGGACCGCGGCAGGTCAACGGTCGGCGCCGGGGGCTTGCAATCGCCCCGGGCAACGCGATGATGTCCGGATGGCTGAAGAACTGATCAACTCCGGCAGCGACACCCCCCGCCGCATCGCCGACGGCTACGTCCAGGCCCTGGCCGACCTCGACCCGCTGACCGCGGTCTACCTCGGCCTCAACCCGGAGGACGACCGGCTGCCCGACCTGTCCCCGGCCGGGTCCGAGGCGATCGCCGACCTCGCCCGCCGCACCCTGGCCCGGCTGGACGAGGCCGAACGGGCCGGCGCCGCCGGGGACGAGGCCGAGCGCCGCTGCGCCCGGCTGCTGCGCGAGCGGCTGACCGCCGAACTCGCCGTCCACGACGCGGGAGAGGACTACCGCGCGGTGCGCAACCTGGGGTCCCCGGTGCACAACACCCGCGAGGCCTTCACCCTGATGGCCACCGCCACCGAGGAGGACTGGCAGCTGATCGGCCGTCGGCTGGCCCGGTTCCCGCTGGCGCTGGAGCAGTACCGGCAGACCCTGGCCGAGGGCGTCGAGCGCGGTCTGCTGTCCGGCCCGCGCCAGGTGGAGACGGTGGTCGGCCAGTTCGGCGAGTGGCTGGCGGGGGACACCCCCGGCGGATGGTTCGGCGAGTTCGTCCAGGGCGCCCCGGAGGGCGTGCGCGCCGAGCTGTCCGGGCACGCGGTGGCCGCCGCCGAGGCGCTGGCCGCGCTGCGCGACTGGATGCGCGACGTGTACGGCCCGGCCGCGGCCGGCACCCCCGACACCGTCGGGCGGGAGCGCTACGGCCGCTGGGTGCGCTACTGGACGGGTGCCGACCTGGACCTTGACGAGGCGTACGCGTGGGCCTGGAGCGAGTTCCACGACCTGTACGCGCAGATGGAGGCCGAGGCCGAGAAGGTCCGCCCGGGCGTCGGTCCGATGGCGGCGATGAAGTGGCTGGAGTCGGACGGCCCGGCGATCGAGGGCGCCGAGGCGGCCCGGGAGTACCTCCAGGGCCTGATGGACCAGGCCGTCCGGGACCTCCAGGGCACCCACTTCGACCTGGCCGAGCCGGTCACCCGGGTCGAGTCGCGGCTCGCCCCGCCCGGCAGCGCCGCCGCGCCGTACTACACCCAGCCCTCGCTGGACTTCAGTCGCCCGGGCCGGACCTGGCTGCCGGTGCTCGGCGAGGAGCGCTTCCCGGTCTGGGACCTGGTCTCGACCTGGTACCACGAGGGCGTCCCGGGCCACCACCTCCAGCTCGCGCAGTGGGTGTACGTCGCCGACGAGCTGTCCACCTACCAGGTCAGCCTGGGCGGGGTGAGCGCCAACATGGAGGGGTGGGCGCTGTACGCCGAGCGCCTGATGGACGAGCTCGGCTACCTCACCGACCCCGGCCACCGCCTGGGCTTCCTCAACGCCCAGATGATGCGGGCGCTGCGGGTCATCGTCGACATCGGCATGCACGTCGGCCTGGACTTCCCGGCGGACTCCCCGTACCGGCCGGGCGAGCCGGTGACCCCGGAGCACGCGCGGGACTTCTTCGGCCGCTACTGCGGTCTGTCCGCCGACTTCCTGGACAGCGAGCTGGTCCGCTACCTGGGCATGCCCGGCCAGGCGATCGGCTACAAGCTGGGCGAGCGCGCCTGGCTGCGCGGCCGGGCGGCGGCGCGGGCGGCGCACGAGGCGCGCGGCGAGGAGTTCGACGCCAAGGCCTGGCACATGGCGGCGCTCTCGCAGGGTTCGCTGGGGCTGGACGACCTGGTCGCGGAGTTGTCGGCGCTCTGACCGGCGGTCGGTGCGGGACCAGGGCTCCGCGACTCGGTGGTGAGTCCCGGAGTCCTGGTCCTCTTGTCCGCTAGGGGCTGTTCGGCGCGGCCCGCGCGGAGGCGGGAAGGGGGCGGCCCCGGCCTGACCGACGGCGAGCGACTGAAAGTTTGCAGCAAGCTCTTGCAGTCAACCTCCGGCCCCTGCTTGACTCCTGGCCACCGTCCAGCGATCAAGGAGGCGCCGTCGTGCGGCAGTCCGAGTCAGTGGAGTTCGACCTGCTCGTGGTGGGCGGTGTGGGCGTGGACACCGTCGTCCGGGTCGAGCGGCTGGAGATCCCGCCCGGCGACTCCGGGTTCGTCGAGCCGGTGCGCGACTACGTCGGCCACACCGGCTACGGCGTCGCCCTCGGCGCCCACCGCCTCGGTCTGCGCACCGCCCTCCTGGACTTCCTCGGCAACGACCCGCAGGGGGACCTCGTCCGCGCCGCCCACCGTCGTGACGGCCTGCACTTCGCACACGTGACCAGTCCGTACGGGACCCCCCGCGGGGTCAACCTGGTGGACGCGGCCGGCCGCCGGTTCTCCTTCTTCGACGGCCGCCACCCCGCCGACCTGCGGCTGCCGCGCGAGTTCCACCTCCCGTACGTCGAGCGCAGCCGGCACGTCCACCTGTCCATCACCGGCGTCAACCGGGACATGTACGCCGACCTCCACCGGCTCGGCCGCACCACCTCCACCGACCTGCACGACTGGGACGGCGAGAACCCCCACCACCGCGACTACGCGCTCGGCTCCGACCTGGTGTTCCTCTCGGTGGCCGGCTGCCGCGGCCGGCACGAGCAGGTGATGCGCGCGATCCTCGCCGAGGGCCGGGCCGCCGTGGTGGTCGCCACCGCGGGCGCCGAGGGCTGCCACCTGCTCACCCGCGAGGACGGTGTGCTGCGCCACCTGCCCGCCGTCGACCCGGGCCGCCCGGTTGTGGACAGCAACGGCGCCGGGGACGCCTTCGTCACCGGATTCCTGTACGCCTGGTTCCGCGGCCACCCGCCGCTGGACTGCGCCCGGGCCGGTTCGGCCGCCGGGGCGTTCGCCTGCACCGCCGCCGGGACGCACACCTCCTTCGTCGAGGCGTCCGTTCTGGATAGGCTCCTGGGGCATCTCTGACGATTCGCGCCCGGCGGGAACTGTCGGACCCGCCTCTCGGTACGTCTGACCCGGTGACCTTTTCTCATCGAGCTCCAAGCCTGCGGTAACGACGTTTCCAGGCTGAGGCGTCATAGTCATTGACCTAACGAGACGCCATCGACCACGGCAGGAGACACGGGCATGGGTCAGCACCGCCGACGGGGTTCGCGCCGCCACCGCCTGCTGGCCCCTTCGCTGTTCACCGCGCTGTCCGCGGTCGTGGTGGCCACGGTCGTGGCGGGCACGCACGGGTTCGACCTGTCGGACGCCACCGCCGCCGGGAAGGAGGCCCGCAGCCCCCGGGCGGTCGCGGTCGCCCCGGCGACCTCCCCGGCCGCCACCACGGCGGCGCCCGCCTCGCCGGCCCCGGCCGCGGACACCACCCCGAGCCGCACCCCGACCCCGGCCCCGAGCGCCACGCCGACCCCCACCGACAGCCCCTCGTCCACCGCCCCGGCCACCCCCGACGCGCACAGCGTCGTCCTGGGTGCGACCGGCCCCGCCCCCGCCGACAACCGGGAAACCGCCACCGTCGGTGCCCTGTTCAGCGGTTCGGTCGCGCCCGGCAACCACTTCTGCACCGCCAGCGTGCTGCACAGCGCCACCGGCAACCTGCTGCTGACCGCCGCGCACTGCCTCACCAGCACCGACGGCGTGACCTTCGCCCCCGGCTACCGGGACGGCTCCGCCCCGTACGGCACCTGGCGGGTGACGGCGATCCACACCGCGTCCGGCTGGTCCGAGAAGGGCGACGTGGACGAGGACTTCGCGATCCTGGAGACCGCCCCCAGCAACGGCCGCAAGGTCGAGGACGTGGTCGGCGGCAACAAGCTGGGCACCGACGAGCCCTTCGGCGCCACCGTCCGGCTCTACGGCTACCCGGCCGACGCCGAGGTGCCCAACCTCTGCACCAACACCACGGCCCAGCAGAGCGCGTACCAGCGCGTCATCCAGTGCCCGTCGTACCCGAGCGGCACCAGCGGCGGCCCGTGGATCAACACCGCCACCGGTGACGTGGTCGGCGCCATCGGCGGCTACCAGCAGGGCGGCGACACCGACGACACCTCGTACAGCGCCTACTTCGACCACACCGTCGCCGAGCTCTACGACCAGGCCGAGGCCGCCGCCTCCTGAACCGCCCGGACCCCGCTCTCCCCGAGCGGGGTCCGCCGAACCGGGCCCGGACCGCGCCCGGACGGAGCCCGAAGCACGTCCGGACATGACGAAGGCCCAGATCCGTGGATCAACTCCACTGATCTGGGCCTCAGTTGCACTTCCTGCGAAGTGCCCCCGGTAGGATTCGAACCTACGCACCCGCCTCCGGAGGGCGGTGCTCTATCCCCTGAGCTACGGGGGCCTACTGGCCTGCCGGCCGCCTGCGGCGTTCCGACGTGATGAACACTACCAGGCTTCCCGGGCGGTCCGTGCACGGGTTTCCGGAAAGATCGTCGGGTCGGCCCCCGGTGGCCCGGCGGGCGGAAGTGCCCAAAGGCCGGACGGGGCGGCGGGGCCGCCGATACCCTCGGTGAGGTGTCGGGAGTGTCCGGGCGGGTCCTCGTGGTGGACGACAGCGAGGTGATCCGCCAGCTGATCAGGGTCAACCTGGAGCTCGAAGGCTTCGAGGTGGTGACCGCCGCCGACGGCGCCGAGTGCCTGGAGGTCATCCGCCGGGTGAAGCCCGACGTGGTGACGCTGGACGTGGTGATGCCGCGGCTGGACGGCCTGCGGACGGCGGCCCGGCTGCGCGCGACCCCGGACACCAGTGGACTGCCGATCGCGATCGTGAGCGCCTGCACCCCGGCGGACCTCGACCTGGGGGAGGCGGTCGGTGTGGACGGTTACCTCGGCAAGCCCTTCGACCCCGCCGACCTGGTGGCCCTGGTCCGGCGCCTGATGCGCGCGGAGGAACGGCCCGCCGGGTTTCGCCCTGAGCGAACAGAGCGCACGGATCGCGGCTGACATCCCTGGGCAGGCGGCGCCGGGGCCCCTCCGGGCGTCTCAACCGGCAAACCGGGTGGCGGGCGGGCACCCCGTCTCGCCTACGCTTGGCGTCGTGACCCCCGCAGACCTTTCCCAGGCAATCCAGGCCGCAGTGAGTTCCGCCGTCGAGGCGGGCGAGCTGGCCGTCGCCGTGCCCGAGCACGTGACGGTCGAGCGGCCCAAGAACCGGGACCACGGCGACTACGCGACGAACGTGGCCCTCCAGCTCGCCAAGGCGGCCGGCAAGCCGCCGCGAGCCGTTGCCGAGGTCCTGGCCGAGCGCCTGCGAGGGATCACCGGCGTCTCCGAGGTCGACATCGCCGGTCCGGGCTTCCTGAACATCACCCTGGACACCGCCACCGCCGGTGCGCTCGCCCGCACCATCGTCGAGGCGGGCGAGGCGTACGGCCGCAACGAGGCCCTCAAGGGCCTGCGCATCAACCTGGAGTTCGTCTCCGCCAACCCGACCGGCCCGATCCACATCGGCGGCGTCCGCTGGGCCGCCGTCGGCGACTCGCTGGCGCGCGTGCTGCGGGCCTCCGGCGCCGACGTCACCACCGAGTACTACCTCAACGACGCCGGCGTGCAGATCACCAAGTTCGCCGCCTCCCTCCAGGCCGCCGCGAACGGCCGCGAGGTGCCCGAGGGCGGTTACGTCGGCGAGTACATCGTCGACATCGCCAAGACGCTCACCGACGCGATCCCGGGCGTGCTCGACCTGTCCGAGGCCGAGCAGCTGGAGGTCTTCCGCACCGAGGGCCTCAAGCTCATGGTCGCCGAGATCAAGCGCTCCATGGACGAGTTCGGCACCCACTTCGACGTGTGGTTCTCGGAGAGGACGCTGCACGACTCCGGCGCCGTCGAGAAGGCCATCGACCGGCTGCGCGAGCAGGGCCACGTCTTCGAGCAGGACGGCGCGGTCTTCCTGCGCACCACCGACTTCGGCGACGACAAGGACCGCGTCCTGATCAAGGCCGACGGCGACAAGACCTACTTCGCCGCCGACGCCGCGTACTACCTGTCCAAGCGGGACCGCGGCGCCGAGGTCGCGCTCTACATGCTGGGCGCGGACCACCACGGCTACGTCAACCGCCTCAAGGCCATCGCGGCCTGCGCGGGCGACGACTTGAACCGCAACATCGAGGTGAAGATCGGCCAGTTCGTGAAGATGCTTCGCGACGGCGAAGAGGTCCGCATGTCCAAGCGGGCCGGCAACATCATCACGATCGACGACGTGGTCGAGTGGATCGGCGTCGACGCCGCCCGCTACACCCTGGCGCGTTCCTCCACGGACTCGACGATCACGCTGGACATCAACATCCTGACCAGCCAGACCAACGAGAACCGCGTCTTCTACGTCCAGTACGCGCACGCCCGGATGTCCTCGCTCCAGCGCAAGGCCGCCGACATGGGCATCACGCGCTCGGCGGACTTCAAACCGGAGCTGCTGAGCACGGAGTGGGAGACCGACCTGCTCGGTCAGCTCGGTGAGTTCCCGCGCGTCATCGCCGCCGCCGGCGAGCTGCGCGAGCCGCACCGGGTCGCCCGCTACCTGGAGGACCTGGCCGGCGCGTACCACCGCTTCTGGGACAACTGCCCGGTCCTGCCCAAGGGCGACGACGAGGTCACGGACCTCACGCACGCCCGTCTCTGGCTGGTCGAGGCGACGCGCACCGTGCTCGCCAACGGCCTGACGCTGCTGGGCGTCTCGACGCCCGAGCGGATGTAGACACCACCCCCAAGCGCACAGCGGGGGGGCGGCTGACGGTCAACGGGGACCGTCGCCGCCCCTCGCCATAGGTCTCGAAGGACTGGCACAACGATGAGTCGCTCCGCACATCCCGCCGGGCCCCGCCACGGCGACGTCCTGCCCGAGGGCCACTACCAGGCCCCGCCGGCCGACCTGAACGCGCTCGATCCCAAGGTCTGGTCGTGCACCGTCGCCCGCAACGCCGAGGGCGCGGCCACCGTCGGCGGGATCGACGTGAGGCGACTGGCGGCCGAGTTCGGCACCCCGGCCTACGTGCTGGACGAGGAGGACTTCCGCGCCCGGGCCCGCGCCTGGCGGGACGCCTTCGGCGCCGGCGCGGACGTCTACTACGCCGGAAAGGCCTTCCTCTCCAAGGCGATCGTGCGCTGGCTGCACGAGGAGGGCCTCAACCTCGACGTGTGCAGCGTCGGCGAGCTCGCGGTGGCGCTGGCCGCCGGGATGCCGCCGGAGCGGATCGCGCTGCACGGCAACAACAAGTCGGCCGACGAGCTGGAACACGCGGTGAAGACCGGTGTCGGGCACATCGTGGTCGACTCCTACGAGGAGATCGAGCGGCTGGCCGCGATCGCCGCCCGCCACGGCGTGCGCCAGCAGGTGCTGATCCGGGTCACCGTCGGCGTCGAGGCGCACACCCACGAGTTCATCGCGACGGCGCACGAGGACCAGAAGTTCGGCCTCTCGCTGAACGGCGGGGCCGCCGCCGAGGCGGTGCGCCGGGTGCTCGGCCACGACAGCCTGGAACTGCGCGGCATCCACTCGCACATCGGCTCGCAGATCTTCGACATGGCCGGCTTCGAGGTGGCCGCCCGCCGGGTGGTCGGCCTGCTGGCCGGGATCCGGGACGAGCACGGCGTCGAGCTGCCCGAGATCGACCTCGGCGGCGGCCTCGGCATCGCCTACACCAGCGAGGACGACCCGCGCGAGCCCGCCGAGATCGCCGCCGCCCTGGCCGAGATCGTCCGCCGCGAGTGCGCCGCCGCGAACCTGAACGCCCCCCGGCTGAGCGTGGAGCCGGGCCGGGCGATCGTCGGCCCGACCGCGTTCACGCTGTACGAGGTCGGCACGGTCAAGCCGCTGGAGGGCCTGCGCACCTACGTCAGCGTGGACGGCGGGATGTCCGACAACATCCGCACCGCGCTGTACGACGCCGAGTACTCGGTGGCCCTGGTGTCCCGCACCAGCGAGGCCGCGCCGATGCTGGTCCGGGTGGTCGGCAAGCACTGCGAGTCCGGCGACATCGTCGTCCGGGACGCCTTCCTGCCCTCCGACCTGGTCCCGGGCGACCTGATCGCGGTGCCCGCCACCGGCGCCTACTGCCGCTCGATGGCGAGCAACTACAACCACGCCCTCAGGCCCCCCGTGCTCGCCGTCAGGGACGGTGCGGCGCGGGTGATCGTCCGGCGCGAGACGGAGGAGGATCTCCTGCGCCTGGATATCGGATGACGAAATTCTCGTCTCAGATCATGGAACGACCGTAGATCCGTGCGGAAAGTCCCCGAGACTGGTACGGACCGAAGTTCCCGGCGGCACCGGAAAACCGCCGGAAATACCGAAGCACGAAGAATGGCAGAGCGGAGTCGGATGATGCGTACGCGCCCGCTGAAGGTGGCGTTGCTGGGTTGTGGTGTGGTGGGCTCCGAGGTGGCGCGCATCATGACGACGACGGCCGACGACCTCGCCGCTCGCATCGGTGCCCCGGTCGAGCTCGCCGGGATCGCGGTCCGCCGGGCCGGCCGGGTGCGCCCCGGGGTGCCCGAGCACCTGATCACCACCGACGCCGAGGCCCTGGTCAACCGGGGCGACATCGACGTCGTGGTCGAGGTGGTGGGCGGGATCGAGCCCTCCAAATCGCTGCTGCTGTCGGCCTTCGAGCAGGGCGCCTCGGTGGTCAGCGCCAACAAGGCGCTGCTCGCCCAGGACGGCACCGAGCTGCACGCGGCGGCCGCCGCGGCCGGTGTGGACCTGTACTACGAGGCCGCGGTCGCGGGCGCGATCCCGCTGCTGCGCCCGCTGCGCGAGTCCCTCGCCGGGGACAAGGTCAACCGGGTGCTGGGCATCGTCAACGGCACCACCAACTTCATCCTCGACAAGATGGACACCACCGGCGCCGGCTACTCGGAGGCGCTGGAGGAGGCCACCGCGCTCGGCTACGCCGAGGCCGACCCGACCGCGGACGTGGAGGGCTTCGACGCTGCCGCCAAGGCCGCGATCCTCGCCGGCATCGCCTTCCACACCAAGGTCACCGCGGCGGACGTCTACCGCGAGGGCATCACCGAGGTCACCGCCGCCGACATCGCCTCCGCGAAGGCGATGGGCTGCGTGGTCAAGCTGCTCGCGATCTGCGAGCGGGCCGCCGACGGCGAGTCCGTCACCGCGCGCGTCCACCCGGCGATGATCCCGCTGTCGCACCCGCTGGCCTCCGTCCGCGAGGCGTACAACGCGGTGTTCGTCGAGGCCGAGGCGGCCGGTCGGCTGATGTTCTACGGCCCGGGCGCGGGCGGCTCGCCGACCGCCTCCGCGGTGCTGGGCGACCTGGTCGCGGTCTGCCGCAACAAGCTGGCCGGGGCCACCGGTCCCGGTGACTCCCTGTACACCCGGCTGCCCGCCAAGCCGATGGACGAGGTCGTCACGCGCTACCACGTCAGCCTGGACGTGGACGACCGGGCGGGCGTGCTCGCCCAGGTCGCGTCCGTCTTCGCCGAGCACGGCGTCTCCATCGACACCGTGCGCCAGCAGGGCCGCGACGGCGACGCCTCGCTCGTCGTGGTCACCCACCGTGCCACCGACGCCGCGCTGTCGGCGACGGTCGACAAGCTCCGCGCGCTGGACAGCGTGCGGGACGTGGCCAGCATCATGCGGGTCGAAGGGGAATAAGGAACCAGCCATGAACGCCGTTGCCGAGAACGTCGTCCGAGGCGCGCACACCCACCAGTGGCGCGGCCTGATCGAGGAGTACCGGGACCGCCTGCCGGTCACCGCGACCACCCCGGTGGTCACCCTGCTGGAGGGCGGCACGCCCCTGGTACCCGCCCAGGTGCTCTCCGAGCGCACGGGCTGCGAGGTCTACCTCAAGGTCGAGGGCGCCAACCCGACCGGCTCCTTCAAGGACCGCGGGATGACGATGGCCATCTCCAAGGCCAAGGAGGCGGGCGCGCAGGCCGTCATCTGCGCGTCCACCGGCAACACCTCGGCCTCCGCCGCCGCGTACGCGGTGCGCGCCGGGATGGTCTCCGCGGTGCTCGTGCCCCAGGGCAAGATCGCCCTGGGCAAGATGGGCCAGGCGCTGGTGCACGGCGCGAAGATCCTGCAGGTCGACGGCAACTTCGACGACTGCCTGACGCTGGCCCGCGAGCTGTCCGAGAAGTACCCGGTCGCCCTGGTCAACTCGGTGAACCCGGTGCGGATCGAGGGCCAGAAGACCGCCGCCTTCGAGATCGTCGACATGCTCGGCGACGCCCCGGACATCCACGTCCTGCCGGTCGGCAACGCGGGTAACATCACCGCGTACTGGAAGGGCTACCGGGAGTACGCGACCGACGGGATGGCCGCGCGCACCCCGCGGGTGTGGGGCTTCCAGGCCTCCGGCTCGGCCCCGATCGTGGACGGCGCGCCCGTCCTCAAGCCGCAGACCATCGCCACCGCGATCCGGATCGGCAACCCGGCCTCCTGGGACTTCGCGCTCGCCGCGCGGGACGAGTCCGGCGGCCTCATCGACAAGGTGACTGACCGTCAGATCCTCGCCGCGTACCGGCTGTTGGCCGCGCAGGAGGGCGTCTTCGTGGAGCCCGCCTCGGCTGCCTCGGTGGCCGGCCTGCTGGCCAAGGCGGAGGCCGGCCTGGTCGACCCGGGCCAGCGGATCGTCTGCACGGTGACCGGCAACGGCCTCAAGGACCCGGACTGGGCGGTGGCCGGCGCGCCGCAGCCGCAGGTCGTCCCGATCGACCCGGAGGCGGCGGCCCGGCGACTCGGACTGCTCGACTGACGCAGGGGTCTGACACTTCGACGGGCCGACCCACTTTCGGGGGTCGGCCCGTCGAAGTTCTCCGGTGACTCCTTTGTGTCAATTCCGCTGCGCATTCCGATCCGATTCCGCCCCTCCCTTTGACCGGGAGGGGTGTGCATTCCGGCCAGAACCGGCAACACACCAGATCGAAGGCCCACGGGGTGTACCACTGGGGAACCTCTCTTCGATACTCTGGGTCCGGCCGTGTGGCACATGCCCCGGGCCCGTCCTGCGCGGGCCGCGCCGACGACTGTGACCGCCCGGCCCGAGGGGCCCGCGGCCCTTTCCCCCACCCTCGCACCGACGACGCGCTCCGCGCCGCCCGATTTCCCCAGGAGAGTCCACCGCATGGCCGGTCCTGCGTTCCGTGCCGCCGCCGTCCGGGTCAGGGTTCCCGCGACCAGCGCCAACCTCGGCCCGGGCTTCGACGCCTTCGGGCTCGCGCTGGGTCTGTACGACGACGTGGTCGTCCGGGTCGCCGACTCCGGGCTCGCCGTCGACATCGCCGGGGAGGGGGCCGGGACACTGCCCCGGGACGAGCGGCACCTGCTGGTCCGCTCGATGCGGGCCGCGTTCGACCGGCTCGGCGGCCAGCCGCGCGGCCTCGAAGTGGTCTGCGCCAACCGGATACCGCACGGCCGTGGCCTGGGCTCCTCCTCGGCCGCCATCTGCGCCGGCATCGTGGCCGCCCGCGCGGTCACCATCGGTGGCCCGTCCGCGCTGGACGACGACGCGCTGCTGGCCCTCGCCTCCGAGCTGGAGGGCCACCCCGACAACGTCGCGGCCTGCCTGCGCGGCAACTTCACCATCGCCTGGACCGACGAGGAGTCGGCGAAGGCGGTCGCCCTGGAGCCGTCCGAGCAGGTCGTCCCGGTGGTGTTCGTCCCGGCCGGCGAGGTGCTCACCGAGACCGCCCGCGGCCTGCTGCCGAAGACCGTCCCGCTGGCCGACGCGGCCGTCAACGCCGGCCGCTCCGCGCTGCTGGTGGAGGCGTTGACCCGGCGGCCCGAACTGCTGCTCGCGGCCACCGAGGACCGGCTGCACCAGGACTACCGCGCCTCCGCGATGCCGGACAGCGCCGCGTTGGTCGGCGCGCTGCGCGCGGAGGGCGTCCCCGCGGTCATCTCCGGGGCCGGCCCGACCGTGCTGGCGCTCACCGACGAGGCGGGTGTCGACAAGGTGCTGTCCTTCGCCGGGCACCACGGCCACGGCGGCGACCCGGCGTTCGCCGCGCACCGGCTGGGCGTCGACCGCACCGGGGCCACCGTGCTCCCGCTGGACGTCTGAGCAGCTGGTTTGGCCCTGCGGCGAGCCGGGCCGTCCGGACACGATTGGCAGGCCCGAGGTCGGGGAATGTCTGAGGGGGTCGGTAGTGTTAATCTCATTGCTGCACCATGTGCCCTCCGGGGCTCGGTGCGCCGCGTCCCGATCCCAGCGCTCCACTGCCGTGGAGCCGCCGCGATGTCCGGGGCGACGATTCTCCGGGAGCCCACCGCAGCGCGTACGCAGCCTGCCTGCGCGACATGCGGCCGCATCCCGAAGCCGTGACGGCACCTGACTCCCACCCGCGGCCTTCCACCTGAAGGCCAGGACGGGCGGAGCGCGGGTCACCGTCACGCGACGGGGGCCCGGGATTCGCAGGCAGCGTGGGGGCAACGCCCTCTGGGGAGGTCGACACACGGCCGGCCCACGCGCCACTCAGCACCACCGTGCTTCATGCACCGCACCTCGCAGCTCTCCCTCGACGGGCTCCCGCCATTCGAGGGACCACCGCCTCGGACCGACGCAGTCGAGCGTTGGTCAGGACAGCACAACCGGTCGCCGAGCCAGACAGGCCGACGTCCGCTCCAGGGAAGGACCCTTAGTGAGCGACTCCACCGATCTGATGGGCGCGCGCCCGGACGCCGAAGCGTCGGACGCGGCCGCCGCCCCCGCCGCCCCGCGCCGCCGCCGCAATGCCGCCGCGGGCCTGGACGGCATGGTTCTCGCCGAGCTGCAGAAGCTCGCCGCGGACCTGGGCATCACCGGTACCGGGCGCATGCGCAAGAGCCAGCTGATCGAGACCATCAAGGAGAAGAGCGGCGGGGACCCGCTGCTCGCCGCCGGTGGCGCCCCGGCCGCCAAGCGCACCGCCGCCAAGGCGGAGGCCGAGGCCCCGGCCGAGAAGCCGGCCCGCCGCAGCAAGGCCGCCGCCGCTGCCGCGGCCCCGGCCGCCGAGGCGCAGGCCCAGATCGAGATCCCGGTCCAGGCCGCCGCCGAGACCGCCGCCGCGCCGGCCCGCGCCGAGCGCACCCGCCGCCGTGCCACCTCGGCCGCCGGCGCCCCCACCGCCCCGGCCGCCGAGGCCGGCGCCGAGGCCGCCACCGTCGCGGTGGCCGAGCCCAAGCAGGCCGAGCGTCCGGCCGAGACCCGCGGCTTCGAGGGCCGCGAGGAGGGTCGTGAGACCCGTCGTGACCGCCGCGAGCGCCGTGACCGCCGCGAGTCGGGCGAGCGCACCGAGCGCACCGAGCGCCAGGACGGCGCCGAGGCCCAGGCCGGACAGGACGGCGAGGGGCGCGAGTCCCGCCGCGACCGCCGCAACCGCCGCGAGCGCGCCGACCGCCAGGGCGGCCAGCAGGGCCAGCAGCAGGGCCAGGGCGACGGCCAGCAGCGCCGCGAGGGCGGCCAGCAGGTCCAGCAGCCGCAGGCCCAGCAGGGCGGCTACGACGACGACGAGTTCGGCGAGGGCCGTCGGGGCCGTCGCGGCCGCTACCGGGACCGCCGGGGCCGTCGCGGCCGCGAGGGCTTCGAGACCGGCGCCGTCGAGCCGCAGATCGGCGAGGACGACGTCCTGATCCCGGTCGCGGGCATCCTCGACATCCTCGACAACTACGCGTTCGTGCGTACCTCCGGCTACCTGCCGGGCCAGAACGACGTCTACGTCTCGCTCGCCCAGGTCCGCAAGAACGGCCTGCGCAAGGGCGACGCCATCACCGGTGCGGTGCGCCAGCCGCGCGAGGGCGAGCGCCGCGAGAAGTTCAACGCCATGGTGCGGCTGGACTCCGTCAACGGCATGGACCCGGAGACCGGCCGCGGCCGCCCCGAGTTCAACAAGCTCACCCCGCTCTACCCGCAGGAGCGGCTGCGCCTGGAGACCGACCCGGGCGTGCTGACCACCCGGATCATCGACCTGGTGTCGCCGATCGGCAAGGGCCAGCGCGGTCTGATCGTGGCGCCGCCGAAGACCGGCAAGACCATGGTGCTGCAGGCGGTCGCCAACGCGATCACCCACAACAACCCCGAGTGCCACCTGATGGTCGTCCTGGTCGACGAGCGTCCGGAAGAGGTCACCGACATGCAGCGGTCGGTGAAGGGCGAGGTCATCTCCTCGACCTTCGACCGCCCGGCCGAGGACCACACCACCGTCGCCGAGCTGGCCATCGAGCGCGCCAAGCGCCTGGTGGAGCTGGGCCACGACGTGGTCATCCTGCTGGACTCGATCACCCGCCTGGGCCGCGCCTACAACCTGGCGGCCCCGGCCTCCGGCCGCATCCTGTCCGGTGGTGTCGACTCGACCGCGCTGTACCCGCCGAAGAAGTTCTTCGGTGCCGCGCGCAACATCGAGAACGGCGGCTCGCTGACCATCCTGGCCACCGCGCTGGTCGAGACCGGCTCGCGCATGGACGAGGTGATCTTCGAGGAGTTCAAGGGCACCGGCAACATGGAGCTCAAGCTCGACCGGAAGCTCTCGGACAAGCGCATCTTCCCGGCCGTCGACGTGGACGCCTCCAGCACCCGCAAGGAGGAGATCCTGCTCGGCAGCGAGGAGTTGGCCATCGTCTGGAAGCTGCGCCGGGTGCTGCACGCGCTCGACTCGCAGCAGGCGATCGAGCTGCTCCTGGACAAGATGAAGCAGACCAAGAGCAACGCCGAGTTCCTGATGCAGATCGCCAAGACCACCCCCGGCTCCGGCGACTGACCGTAGTCGGACGGCTGGTCGAGCACGGAACCCCGGATCGCGCGAGCGGTCCGGGGTTCCGTGCGTTCCGGGCGCTTTGTTCCAGAGTTGGGACGACTTGGGGCTATTCGATCTTCTTGTCCGATTTACTCTGGACCGTATGGCCGAGCACAAGAGGGTCCCCAGTCGCCGCCGCAAGGTCCTGTGGGTGGCCGCCTGCGCGTTCGTCGCGCTCGTCGTCCTCGGCGGCGGAGCGGCCGGGTGGGCGTACCTGAAGCTCAACGGCAACATCAAGAGCGTCGACATCGACTCCCGCCTCGGCGACGCCCGGCCCCCGGCCGCCACCGACGGCTCCTTCAACATCCTGGTGCTGGGCTCCGACTCGCGGGTCGGCGAGAACGGCGACCTGGCCGGCGGGGCCACCGGCGACTCCGCCCGCTCCGACACCGCGATGGTGGTGCACATCAGCCAGGACCACTCCCGGGCCTCGATCGTCTCGATCCCGCGCGACACCCTGGTCGACCGCCCGCAGTGCACGGACAGCGCCGGCAAGGCCGTTCCGGCCGTCAAGCGCGCCATGTACAACAGCGCCTTCGAGAGCGGTGGCGCGGCCTGCGCGGTCAAGGCCACCGAGCAGCTCACCGGGCTGCGGATGGACCACTACCTCCAGGTGGACTTCGCCGGCTTCGCCCGGGTCGTGGACGCGATAGGCGGGGCCACCGTGACCACCGCGGTGGCCATCCACGACAAGGACAGCGGGCTCGACCTGCCCGCCGGTGAGCACCACCTCGACGGCCAGCAGGCGCTGGCCTTCGTGCGCACCCGGCACGGCGTCGGCGACGGCAGCGACCTCGGCCGGATCGAGCTGCAGAAGCAGATGGTCAAGTCGCTGCTCCAGCAGGCCGGCGGGACGGGACTGTTCTCCGACCCGGTCAAGCTGTGGTCGATCGGCGACACCATGACGAAGAGCGTCACCACCGACTCCGCGCTCGGCTCGGTGAACTCCCTGGTGGGGCTGGTGCGGGAACTCAAGGGGATCGGGCCGGACCAGTTGACCATGGTCACCCTGCCGGTGACGACGCCCCCCACCGACGCCAACCGGGTGGTCGAGCAGCAGCCGCAGGCCGGAAACGTCTGGGCGGCGCTCAGGGCCGACCAGCCGGTCCCGCAGGTGGTCCTGTCCGCCCAGCCGGAGAACCCCGCCCAGACGGCCCCCGCGGAGTCCGGCGCCGCCACCGCCCCCGCGGCGCACCCTGTCCCGAAGCCCGCTCCGAAGTCCACCGCCAAGGCCTCGGCCGGCCGCTGAACCACCCGCCGGGCGGCGCCCGGAATATCCCGGAACGGGACCCGGTTTGGGAAGATGCGGCCGGTCCTGGCAGACTGGTCCGTCGGTCCCGGTTCACGTGCGGCACTCCCAGCCGCCGACCCGGTGCCCTCCCGAAAACTAGGAGAACCCCTTGAAGTCCAACGTTCACCCGGAGTACGTGGTCACCCGCGTGACCTGCACCTGCGGCGCCGAGTTCACCACCCGCTCGACCGAGACCAGCGGCGAGATCCGCGCCGAGGTCTGCTCGCAGTGCCACCCGTTCTACACCGGCAAGCAGAAGATCCTCGACACCGGTGGCCGCGTGGCCCGCTTCGAGGCCCGCTTCGGCAAGCAGCACAGCGCGAAGGCCTAGCGCTCCCTCGGCGCCGGTTCCCGGTGCCCCCGGACTCGTTGTCGGGGGCGCCGGGGACCGGCGCCGTTCGCGTCCCAGCGCGCGGTCCACGGCTCCACCGTTCCGAACCCCCCACACGTTCCGATTCCCCGGGAAGAAGGCCACCCCATGTTCGAGGCAGTCGAAGAGCTCCTCGTCGAGCACGCCGACCTCGAGAAGAGGCTGGCCGACCCGTCCGTCCACGCCGACCAGAACAACGCCCGCAAGCTGGCCAAGCGGTACGCCGAACTGACCCCCATCACCCGGGTCTACCGGCAGTGGCGACAGGCCGGCGAGGACATCGAGGCCGCGCGCGAACTCGCCGCCGAGGACCCGGAGTTCATCTCCGAGGTGAAGGACTCCGAGGCCCGCCGCGACGAGCTGACCGAGGAACTGCGGCTGCTGCTGGTCCCGCGCGACCCGAGCGACGACAAGGACGTCATCCTGGAGATCAAGGCGGGCGAGGGCGGCGAGGAGTCCGCGCTGTTCGCCGGCGACCTGCTCCGGATGTACCTGCGCTACGCGGAGCGGGTCGGCTGGAAGACCGAGATCATCGACTCCAACGAGTCCGACCTCGGCGGCTACAAGGACGTCTCGGTGGCCGTGAAGACCAAGGGCAACGCCGAGCCCGGCCAGGGCGTCTGGGCCCGGCTGAAGTACGAGGGCGGCGTGCACCGCGTGCAGCGCGTCCCCGCCACCGAGTCCCAGGGCCGCATCCACACCTCCGCGGCCGGCGTGCTGGTCACCCCGGAGGCGGAGGAGGTCGAGGTCGAGATCCTCGCCAACGACCTGCGGATCGACGTCTACCGCTCCTCCGGCCCCGGCGGCCAGTCGGTCAACACCACCGACTCCGCGGTCCGGATCACCCACCTGCCGACCGGTATCGTGGCGTCCTGCCAGAACGAGAAGAGCCAGCTGCAGAACAAGGAGCAGGCGATGCGCATCCTGCGTTCGCGCCTGCTGGCCGCCGCGCAGGAGGAGGCCGAGCGCGAGGCCTCCGACGCGCGCCGCAGCCAGGTCCGCACGGTGGACCGCTCGGAGCGCATCCGGACGTACAACTACCCGGAGAACCGCATCTCGGACCACCGCACGGGGTTCAAGGCGTACAACCTGGACCAGGTCCTGGACGGCGAGCTGAACGCGGTGATCCAGTCCTGCGTCGACAAGGACGCGGCGGCCAAGCTCGCCGCGGCCCAAGAGAACTGAGACCGGCGCGCCCCAGCCCGACGCAAGCCTGAAGCCGGAGCGCAGAAACAAGAGGTCGTACGGATGAACCTGCTGCTCGCCGAGGTGGCCCAGGCCACCCAGCGGTTGGCCGCGGCCGGCGTGCCGTCGCCGCGCTTCGACGCGGAGGAACTCGCCGCCTACGTCCACCACGTCAAGCGCAGCCAGCTGCACACGGTGAAGGACGCCGACTTCGACGCCCGCTACTGGGAGGCGGTCTCGCGCCGCGAGGCGCGCGAGCCGCTGCAGCACATCACCGGGCGGGCGTTCTTCCGCTACCTCGAACTGGAGGTCGGCCCCGGGGTGTTCGTGCCCCGGCCGGAGACCGAGTCGGTGGTCGAGTGGGCGATAGACGCGGTGCGCGACATGGACGTCGCCGAGCCGCTGGTGGTCGACCTGTGCTCCGGCTCCGGCGCCATCGCGCTCGCCCTGGCCCAGGAACTGCCGCGCTCCACCGTGCACGCCTTCGAACTCGACGAGGGGGCGCTGGAGTACACCCGGCGCAACATCGAGGCCAGCCCGGACCGGGCCAGGGTCACCCTGCACGCCGGGGACGCCACCAAGGCCTTCGAGGACGACCGCTCCTGGGACGGCCGCTTCGACCTGGTCATCTCCAACCCGCCGTACATCCCGCTCACCGAGTGGGAGTACGTCGCGCCCGAGGCCCGCGACCACGACCCGCAGATGTCCCTGTTCTCCGGCGAGGACGGCCTGGACACCATCCGCGGCATCGAGCGGGTCGCCGCCCGGCTGCTGCGCCCGGGCGGCGCGGTGGTGATCGAGCACGCCGACCAGCAGGGCGGCCAGGTGCCGTGGATCTTCAACGAGGAACGCGGCTGGACGGACACCGCCGACCACCGCGACCTGAACAACCGGCCGCGCTTCACGACCGCCCGAAGGGTCGGGTTGTGAACGGTCGAGCACAGCACGACCGCCCGAAGGGTCGGGTTGTGAACGGTCGAGCACAGCACGACCGCCCGAAGGGTCGGGTCGCGAACGGTCGAGCACAGCACGGCTGCGCGCACGGCCGTGCCGTGAGCACCGCCGTGAACGTCATGAGCCATTCCGGAAGGGGACCGCACCGATGAGCCGCCGATACGACTGTGCCGACGCCGGGGACCGCGCCACCGGCCTGCGCGAGGCCGCCTCGGCCATCCGCCGCGGCGAACTCGTCGTGCTGCCCACCGACACCCTCTACGGCGTCGGCGCGGACGCCTTCTCCCCGGAGGCCGTCGGCGAGCTGCTGGCCGCCAAGGGCCGCGGCCGCAACATGCCCTCGCCCGTCCTGGTCGGCTCGCCGACCACCCTGCACGGCCTGGTCACCGACTTCTCCGAGCAGGCCTGGGAGCTGGTCGACGCCTTCTGGCCCGGCGGCCTCACCCTGGTCGCACGGCACCAGCCCTCGCTGCGCTGGGACCTCGGCGAGACCCGCGGCACCGTCGCGGTCCGGATGCCGCTGCACCCGGTCGCCATCGAGCTGCTGAACGCCACCGGCCCGCTCGCCGTCTCCAGCGCCAACAAGACCGGCGGGCCGTCCCCGGCGACCTGCGACGAGGCGCAGGCCCAGCTCGGCGACGCCGTCTCGGTCTACCTGGACGGCGGGAAGGCAGACCACGCCACCGCCTCGTCGATCGTCGACGTCACCGGCAAGGTGCCGGTCCTGCTGCGGGCGGGCGCGATCAGCATCGAGCAGCTGAGGGAGGTCGTCCCCGACCTGGAGGCCGGAAGTTGACGCCCACCGCCTCGCTCCACGACGGGCTCGGCATAGCGCCGTACCTGAGCGTGGGCCCCAGGCCGCTGGACCACTTCCGGATCCTGTTCGTCTGCACCGGGAACATCTGCCGCTCGCCGATCGCCGAGCGGCTCACCCGGCGTGAGCTGGACACCCGGCTCAGCCCCCGGGTGGCCGGGCGGATCCTGGTCGAGAGCGCCGGCACCTGGGGCCACGTGGGCGCGCCGATGGAGGACCACGCCGCGACCGTGCTCAACGAGTACGGCGCCGACAGCGGCGGCTTCACCGGCCGGGAGCTGCTGGACGAGCACGTGGTCGAGGCCGACCTGGTGCTCACCGCGACCCTGGACCACCGCGCCCAGGTGATCTCGATGGGCCACGAGGCGGGGCTGCGCACCTTCACGATGAAGGAGTTCACCCGGCTGGTGCGGACGATCGACCCGGGCACCCTGCCCGACCCGCGCCGCGGCGCCGACGTCACCGAGCGCGCCCGCGCCCTGGTCCGGGCGGCCGCCGCGCTGCGCGGCTGGCTGCTGGCCGCGACCCCGGAGTCCGACGAGGTGGACGACCCGTACGGGGCCCCGATCGGCATGTTCCGCAACTGTGGCGAGGAGATATTCCACGCGGTCGACCCGGTGGTCACCGCGCTCACCGGAGTCCGAGCACCGCACTGACCGGCGTTCGACCGGAGTCCGAGCACCGCACCGACCGGCGTCCGACCGGAGTCCGAGCACCGCACTGACGGGCGTACGGGCACCGGCCCCGGGGGCCGAACGGCTCTGCGCTGCCGAGCCGGGCGGCCGAGACGGTCCTACGCTGGGTGGACCGTCCCTGCAGCGCCCGGGAGCCCCGCCATGACCGTCACCGATGCCGCGACCGGCTCGACCGCCCCGACCACGACGACGGGACGCCCGTGGGCGTCCGAGGCGCTGCACCGGGCGGACCCGCAGATCGCCGACCTGCTGGCCGCCGAGGCCGAGCGGCGCGCCGAGACGATCCAGCTGCTGGCGGGTGAGAACCTGACCAGCCCGGCCGTCCTGGCGGCGCTGACCGGGCCGCTGATCGACAAGTACGCCGAGGGGTACCCCGGCCGCCGGCACCACACCGGCTGCGCGCTGGCCGACGCCGCGGAGCTGCTGGCGATCGACCGGGCGCGCCAACTGTTCTCCGCGCCGCACGCCAACGTCCAGCCCAGGTCGGCGACTTCGGCGATGCTGGCGGCCTACGCGGCGCTACTGCGGCCCGGTGACGGGGTGCTGGCGATGTCGCTGGAGCACGGCGGCCACCTCAGCTGCGGCTCGCGGGCGAACTTCTCCGGCCGCTGGTTCGACTTCACCGGCTACGGCGTGCGCGAGGCCGACGGCCTGATCGACCTCGACCAGGTGCGCGAGCTGGCCCGGCTGCACCGCCCCAAGGCCATCGTCGCGGGGTCGATCTCCCACCCCCGGCACCCGGACTGGGAGGCCTTCCGGGAGATCGCCGACGAGGTGGACGCCTACCTGATCGCCTCCGTCGCGCAGACCACCGGTCTGGTGGCGGCCGGGGTGGCGCCCTCACCGGTGCCGTACGCGGACGTCACCGTGGCGGCCACCCACAAACTTCTGCGCGGTCCGCGCGGGGGCCTGCTGCTGTCCACCGCGGAGCTGGCCGAGCGGATCGACCGCGCGGTGTTCCCGTTCACCCAGGGCGGCGCGGCGATGAACGAGGTGGCCGGGAAGGCGGTGGCCCTCGCGGAGGCCGGGACGCCCGCGTACCGGGCGTACGCGGAGCGGACGGTGTCCGGGGCGCGGACGCTCGCCAGGGGGCTCGCAGAGGCCGATATGCGCCCTCTGACGGGCGGCACCGACACCCACCTGGTGACCGTCGACGTGAGCCCGCTCGGCGTGACCGGCGCGGAGGCCGAACGGCGCTGCGCCGCGGCCGGGCTGCTGCTCGGCAAGTGCGCACTGCCGTACGACCCGGCACCGGTCGCCGAGGCGTCCGGAATCCGGCTGGGCACCGGCACCGTGACCACCCAGGGGATGGGCGTGCCGGAGCTGACCGAGATCGCCGCGCTGATCGCCCGGCTGCTGTCCGGGGAGGCGCCGGGGCCGGTCGGGGAGCGGGTCCGGGAGCTGGCGGCGGCGTTCGCCCGGCGCGGCTGAGAGGGGAAACGGCCACGGGTATCGGGATCTCTTACCCGGGAGAGCGAACCGCGATGCACACCCCGGGCGTCCGACTCAATAAGGTGTGTGCCGTGGCGACGCACCTCGAACCCCGGGAAGGCAGGGGAGTACCTTCGGTACCTCCCCGTTCGACAGTGATGCAGGAGGCCAGTGGTGCGTGAGTATCTGCTGGTGCTGTTCTGCACCGCCGCCGTCACCTACCTGCTGACCGGCCCGGTGCGGAAGTTCGCCATCGCGGCGGGCGCGATGCCCCCGGTCCGCGCCCGCGACGTGCACCGCGAGCCCACTCCGCGGCTCGGCGGCATCGCGATGTTCGGCGGACTGTGCGCGGGCATCCTGGTCGCCTCGCAGCTGGACAACCTGAGCAAGGTGTTCAACGGCGGCAGTGACATCCGCGCGCTGCTGTCCGGCGCCGGGATCATGTTCCTGCTGGGCGTGCTGGACGACAAGTGGGGCGTGGACGCCCTGGTGAAGCTGGGCGGCCAGATGATCGCCGCCGGCGTGATGGTCTGGCAGGGCGTCACGGTGATCAGCCTCCCGGTGCCCGGCGTCGGCTCGGTCGCGGTGAGCCCGACCCAGGGCATGGTCATCTCGGTCACCCTGGTCGTCGTCATGGTCAACGCGGTGAACTTCATCGACGGTCTGGACGGCCTGGCGGGCGGCATGGTCTGCATCGCCGCGATGGCGTTCTTCCTGTACAGCTACCGGCTCTGGTACGGCTACGCGATCACCGACGCGGCCCCCGCAGTGCTGTTCAGCGTGCTGCTGATCGGCATGTGCCTGGGCTTCCTGGCGCACAACATGCACCCCGCGCGGATCTTCATGGGCGACTCCGGCTCGATGATGCTGGGCCTGATGCTGGCCGTCGCCGCGATCTCGATCACCGGCCGGGTCGACCCGGACCTGATCAACAGCGAGACCGGTTCGCAGACCGCCACCGTGCACACCCTGGTGCCGATCTACATCCCGCTGCTGCTGCCGCTGACGGTCATCGCGCTGCCGCTGGCCGACCTGCTGCTCGCGGTGGTGCGCCGCACCTGGGCCGGCCAGTCCCCGTTCGCCGCCGACAAGCGTCACCTGCACCACCGGCTGCTCCAGGTCGGGCACTCGCACAGCCGCGCCGTACTGATCATGTACTTCTGGGCCGCGCTGATCGCCTTCGGCACGGTCGCCTTCTCGGTGACCAACACCGGCCGCACGGTGGTGCTGACCCTCGCCGGGCTCTGCCTGGTCGGCCTGGTGGTGTTGCTGACCCCGCGGTTCCGTCCGCGGGCCCCCCGGTCCGTGCAGTCCTTCGTCCCTCCCCGGTACCGGCGGCGGGCGTCCACCGCCCCGATGGCCGAACTGTCGGCGAAGGACAAGCAACTTCTGGGTGAAGTCAGCCGGGGTGCGTCCGTGCCCTCCGACCACCACAAGGCCACCGGCCGCCGTTGACCTGGGAGTTGACGGTAAGTCAAATGGGCTCACCCGTACGGCGGAATCGCTGGGCCGTCGGTGTGACAGGAGCCACACATTCATGGTAAAGCTCTCATCAAATAGTTTGTGATACCGTTCACGAGTACCGAGAACACGCCGAAAGACCTGACAGGTGGATGACTCCGTCCCTGCTCGGTCTCCCTCGACGGGCCCGCCGCACTCGCGGGCGGCCCGGCGGCGGTCACTCGGTCGGTGACACCCCGCCTTCATCTGTGCCCGTCCCCCGCCACATCGACATGCCGCCGGAGCTGCCGACATGCCGTCCACCGACGCCCGGATCCTCCGAGGCGCCGCGATTCCCACTGCGGTCGCCGGGATCATCGCCATGGCGATCTCCTTCGCCGTCGCCGGCGGGAAGGGCCTGCTCGGCGCACTCTTCGGCGCCCTGCTCGTGATGGCCTTCTTCAGCTTCGGCCAGATCGCGCTCGACCGGCTGACCAGGTCCAACCCGCAGATCATGATGGCTGCGGCGCTGCTGGTGTACACCACCCAGATCCTGCTGGTGGGCATCGTCCTGGCGGTCTTCAAGAACACCGAGCTGTTCAACCGGCAGGCCTTCGCCTTCACCCTGCTCGGCTGCGCCCTGATCTGGACGGGCTTCCAGGTGCGCGGCGCACTCAAGGCCAAGACGTTCTACGTCGACCCCGACGCCTCGGAAAACAAGGGCGACAAGCCCTCCGACAAGGGTCGTCAACAGTGACGAGGTCCGACTGTCCCCCCAACGAGGGGGGCGGTGTTTATGCCGCACTGACGGGCTGCTATCGTCCGTCGCAACAACGGAGTACGGGAAGAGGCCAGGTCTGTCCGGACAGTGGACGGATCGCCCCCCGGATCCGCGCAGTCTTCGATGATCCCGCGGTCGCGCAGCAAGCCGTCGCGCGGGGTCGGCGAGAAACCCATCAAGTTCCAGTGCCGCTCCGTGGTCGCAGGCCACGCCGACACACCGAGGTTGCCGTAACCATGCGTCACGACGAAGGAGTCCGCGGTGAGTGCTGAACTCACGTCCTCGCTCGCCTCAGGCAGTTGCCACTTCGGGGACGCTGGCTGCGGCTTCCCGGCCCCGGGCCTGAACGAGTTCCAGTTCAAGCCGATCTTCTCGATCGGCGGCATCGACTTCAACAAGCCGATGCTGCTGTCGATCGTCGTCGCGCTCCTGGTCGTCGTGTTCTTCTGGGCCGCCTTCGCGAAGCCGCGCCTGGTCCCGGGCAAGCTGCAGCTGGTCGGTGAGATCGGCTACGACTTCGTCAAGCGCTCCATCGTGCTGGAGACGATCGGCAAGAAGGGCGAGAAGTACGTCCCGATGCTGGTCTCGATGTTCTTCTTCATCTGGTTGATGAACATCATGTCGATCATCCCGTTCGCGCAGTACCCCGTGACGGCGACGATCGCGTTCCCGGCCGGCCTCGCGGCCGTCGTGTGGATCACCTACATGACGCTGACCTTCAAGAAGCACGGCTTCGTCGGCGGTTTCAAGAACCTCTGCTGGCCCTCGGGCATCCCCGGCTGGGTCATGTTCATCCTGGTGCCGATCGAGTTCTTCTCGAACATCTTCGTGCGCCCGTTCACGCTCGCGGTCCGAGCCTTCGCGAACATGTTCGCCGGCCACCTGCTGATCGTGATGTTCTCCATCGCCTCCTGGTACCTGCTCAGCCCGACCCTGGGCGCGCTGTACGGCTCGGCCTCGTTCGTCGTCGCCGTCGCCCTGACCGCCTTCGAGCTGCTGGTCCAGTTCCTGCAGGCCTACATCTTCGTGATGCTGGCCAGCAGCTACATCGCCGGTGCCCTGGAAGAGGCGCACTGAGCCACGGGGCCCTCGGCCCCGCCCAAGAACCAACCTCCCGGATCGCCCGGTGGCCAATCACCACCGGTTCACCACCCTGCAAAGGACAACGTCAATGAGCATCCTCGCTGAGGGCACTGTCTACGGTTCCGTCGCCTCCATCGGCTACGGCCTCGCCGCCATCGGCCCCGGCATCGGCGTCGGTCTGATCTTCGGTAACGGTGTCCAGGCCATGGCCCGCCAGCCCGAGGCTGCCGGTCTCATCCGTTCCAACATGTTCATCGGCTTCGCGCTGACCGAGGCGCTCGCCCTCATCGGCATCGTCATGCCGTTCGTCTTCGGCAACAAGTAATCCTGCCGCAGACCCTTTCGAGGAAGGTCCAGAAATGAGCATCGTGGCTCAGCTCGCGGCTGAGGAGAAGATGAACCCTCTTCTCCCCAACACGCCCGAGATCGTTATCGGCCTGCTCTGCTTCTTCATCGTCTTCGGTCTGCTCGGCAAGAAGCTCCTCCCCAGCATCGAGAAGGTGCTGTCGGAGCGCCGGGACGCCATCGAAGGCGGCATGGAGCGCGCCGAGGCCGCTCAGGCCGAGGCCCAGGCCCTGCTTGAGCAGTACCGCGCCGAGCTTGCCGAGGCGCGCCACGAGGCTGCCCGGATCGTCGAGCAGGCTCGCGAGCAGGGTGCCGCCCAGCTCGCCGAGATGCGCGAGGAGGGCCAGCGTCAGCGCGAGGCCATCGTCGCCGCCGGTCACGCGCAGATCGAAGCCGACAAGAAGCAGGCGACTGCCGCCCTGCGCCAGGACGTGGGTTCGCTGGCCACCCAGCTGGCTTCCCGCATCGTGGGCGAGTCCCTCGAGGACTCCGCCCGCCAGAGCGGCGTGATCGACCGCTTCCTGGACGAGCTGGAGGCCAAGGCGGCCGTTGCTCAGGGTGCGGCCAAGTGATCGGCGCCAGCCGCGAGGCTCTTGCCGCCGGTCGGCAGAACCTGGACAGCCTGACCGATTCCACCTCGGTGGACGCGGCCAAGCTCGCCGAGGAGCTCACCGCCGTCACGGCCGTACTGGACCGTGAGGTGTCGCTGCGCCGAGTCCTGACCGACCCGTCCCGGTCGGGCCAGGACAAGGCCCAGCTGATCACCTCGCTGCTGACCGGTCAGGTCTCCGGCGAGACCGTGGACCTGGTCTCCGGCCTGGTCCGCTCCCGCTGGTCGGGCTCGCGCGACCTGGTGGACGCGGCCGAGGAGCTCGCCGCGTACGCCGAGATCATCGCCGCGGACAAGGCCGGCGTCCTGGACGACGTCGAGGACGAGCTGTTCCGCTTCGGCCGGGTGGTGAGCGGTTCGCACGAGCTGCGCGCCGCGCTGACCGAGCCGAAGGCCGGCGCCGCCGCGAAGTCCGAGCTGGTCAAGAAGCTGCTCGGCGGCCGCACCAACGCCGGCACCGTCCGGCTGGTCACCGCCCTCGTGAACGCGCCGCGTGGCCGTAGCCTGGAGCAGGGCCTCGAGTCCTACTCGAAGCTCGCCGCCGCGCGCCGCGGCCGCATGGTGGCCCTGGTCACCAGCGCGGTGCCGCTGTCGGACGCCCAGAAGGAGCGCCTGTCCGGTGCTCTGGGCCGGATGTACGGCCGCCAGGTCCACCTGAACATCGACGTCGACCCCGAGGTCGTCGGTGGTGTCCGGGTGCAGATCGGCGACGAGATCATCGACGGCACCGTGTCGAGCCGCCTCGAAGGCGCTCGCCAGTCGCTCGAAGGCTGAGCAACCAGCAGCACATCCGACCCTCGGTCGGGAAACCGGCTCCCCAAGGAGTCGGCAAAACGTACGGCCGGTTCATACGACCCGGCCGAGAGTCGAGTACTTGCGGCCCTCAATGGCGGGCCGAGGATCGCAAACTAGGAGAGCAGGGAAGCCTGATGGCGGAGCTTACGATCCGTCCGGAGGAGATCCGGGACGCGCTGGCCGACTTTGTCCAGTCGTACCAGCCGGACGCCGCTTCTGTGGAAGAGGTCGGTACGGTCACTGACGCGGCGGACGGCATCGCGCATGTCGAGGGCCTGCCCTCGGTCATGGCGAACGAGCTGCTGAAGTTCGAGGACGGCACGCTCGGCCTCGCGCTGAACCTCGACACCCGCGAGATCGGTGTCGTCGTCCTCGGTGAGTTCGGCGGCATCGAAGAGGGTCAGACCGTGCGCCGCACGGGCGAGGTCCTCTCGGTTCCGGTCGGCGACGGCTACCTCGGCCGCGTCGTGGACCCGCTGGGCAACCCGATCGACGGCCTGGGCGACATCGCCGCCACCGGCCGCCGCGCCCTTGAGCTGCAGGCCCCCGGCGTCATGGCCCGCAAGTCGGTCAAGCAGCCGCTGCAGACCGGCATCAAGGCCATCGACGCGATGACCCCGATCGGCCGCGGCCAGCGCCAGCTGATCATCGGCGACCGCCAGACCGGCAAGACCGCGGTGGCCGTCGACACGATCATCAACCAGCGCGACAACTGGCGCTCGGGCGACCCGGAGAAGCAGGTCCGCTGCATCTACGTCGCCGTGGGCCAGAAGGGCTCCACCATCGCGTCCGTCCGCGGCGCCCTGGAGGAGGCCGGCGCGCTGGAGTACACCACCATCGTGGCCGCTCCCGCCTCCGACCCGGCCGGCTTCAAGTACCTCGCCCCGTACACCGGTTCGGCCATCGGCCAGGAGTGGATGTACGACGGCAAGCACGTCCTGATCATCTTCGACGACCTGTCGAAGCAGGCCGAGGCCTACCGCTCCGTCTCCCTGCTGCTGCGCCGCCCGCCGGGCCGCGAGGCCTACCCGGGTGACGTCTTCTACCTGCACTCCCGTCTGCTGGAGCGCTGCGCCAAGCTGAACGACGCCCTCGGCGGCGGCTCGATGACCGGTCTGCCGATCATCGAGACCAAGGCCAACGACGTCTCGGCGTACATCCCGACCAACGTCATCTCCATCACCGACGGCCAGTGCTTCCTGGAGTCCGACCTGTTCAACGCCGGCATCCGCCCGGCCGTGAACGTCGGTATCTCGGTCTCCCGCGTCGGTGGCTCCGCCCAGATCAAGGCCATGCGCTCGGTCGCCGGCCGTCTGCGCCTGGACCTCGCCCAGTACCGTGAGCTGGAGGCCTTCGCCGGCTTCGGTTCCGACCTGGACGCGGCCTCCAAGGCCCAGCTGGAGCGCGGTGCGCGCATGGTCGAGCTGCTGAAGCAGGGTCAGTACCAGCCGTTCCCGGTCGAGGAGCAGGTCGTCTCCATCTGGGCCGGCACCACCGGCAAGCTGGACGACGTCCCGGTCGCCGAGATCCGCCGCTTCGAGCGCGAGTTCCTGGACTTCGTGCGCCTGCAGCACAAGGACCTGCTGGCCGGCATCGTCGAGACCGGTCTGCTGGCCGACGGCACCGTCGACGCCCTGACCGAGGCGATCGCGGCCTTCAAGCAGGGTTACCAGACCGCCGACGGCAAGCTGCTCTCCGAGCAGGCCTGAGTCCGGTAGCGAGGGAAAGGACGTAACGACCCATGGGAGCACAGCTTCGGGTCTACAAGCGCCGGATCCGCTCTGTCACCGCGACGAAGAAGATCACCAAGGCGATGGAGATGATCTCCGCGGCGCGCATCGGTAAGGCGCAGCGCGCGGTGGCGGCCTCCGCTCCGTACGCCGACGAGCTCACCCGGGCGGTGACGGCGGTGGCCACCCGGTCCAACGCCAAGCACCCGCTCACCACCGAGAACCCGAACGCCGAGCGCGCGGCCGTCCTGCTGATCACGGCGGACCGCGGCCTGGCCGGCGGTTACTCGTCCAACGCCATCAAGGCCTCGCTGACGCTCACCGAGCGCCTGCGCGGCGAGGGCAAGGACGTCGTGACCTACATCGTCGGTCGGAAGGGTCTGTCGTACTACACCTTCCGCAACCTGGCGGTGGGGAACTCGTGGACGGGCTTCTCGGACAAGCCGACCTACGGTGACGCGAAGACGGTGGCGGCCGAGCTGATCGAGGCCTTCACGGCCGAGGACGGCGGCGTGGACGAACTCCACGTGGTCTCGACCGAGTTCGTGTCCATGCTGACGCAGGACGCGGTGGAGGCGCGGCTGCTGCCGCTGAAGCTGGACGAGGTCCAGCTCAGCGACCAGACGCCGGCCAAGTCGGAGATCTTCCCGCTGTACGACTTCGAGCCGTCGGCGGAGGGCGTCCTCGACGCGCTGCTGCCGCGGTACGTCGAGAGCAGGATCTACAACGCGCTGCTGCAGTCGGCCGCTTCCGAGCACGCCGCCCGCCGCCGCGCGATGAAGAGCGCGACGGACAACGCCGGCGAGCTCATCAAGTCGCTCACGCGGCTTGCCAACTCGGCCCGTCAGGCCGAGATCACCCAGGAAATCAGCGAGATCGTCGGTGGGGCCAACGCGCTCGCTGACGCCAGCCGCGGGAGCGAATGAGTATGACCACCACTGTTGAGCCGACCACGGCGACGGGCCGCGTCGCGCGGGTCATCGGCCCGGTCGTCGACGTGGAGTTCCCCGTCGACGCGATCCCGGACATGTACAACGCCCTGCACGTCGAGGTGGACAACCCCGACGGCTCGGGCAAGAAGACCCTGACCCTCGAGGTCGCCCAGCACCTCGGCGACGGCCTGGTCCGCGGCATCTCGATGCAGCCGACCGACGGTCTGGTCCGCGGTTCGCAGGTCACCGACACCGGTGCCGCGATCTCCGTGCCGGTCGGCCAGATCACCAAGGGCAAGGTCTTCAACGCCCTCGGTGACGTGCTGAACGTCGACCAGGCGGAGTTCGACTCCCAGGTCGAGGTCCGGTGGCCGATCCACCGCAAGGCCCCCGACTTCAAGGACCTCGAGTCCAAGACCGAGATGTTCGAGACCGGCATCAAGGTCATCGACCTGCTCACCCCGTACGTCCAGGGTGGCAAGATCGGTCTGTTCGGTGGCGCCGGTGTCGGCAAGACCGTTCTGATCCAGGAGATGATCTACCGCGTCGCCGAGAACTTCGGTGGTGTGTCGGTGTTCGCTGGCGTCGGCGAGCGCACCCGTGAGGGCAACGACCTCATCGACGAGATGGTCGACTCGGGCGTTCTGGACAAGACCGCGCTGGTCTTCGGCCAGATGGACGAGCCGCCGGGCACCCGTCTGCGCGTCGCGCTGTCCGCGCTGACCATGGCGGAGTACTTCCGTGACGTCGAGAAGCAGGACGTGCTCCTCTTCATCGACAACATCTTCCGGTTCACCCAGGCCGGTTCCGAGGTGTCGACCCTGCTCGGCCGCATGCCCTCCGCGGTGGGCTACCAGCCGAACCTGGCCGACGAGATGGGCCTCCTCCAGGAGCGCATCACCTCGACCCGCGGTCACTCGATCACCTCGATGCAGGCGATCTACGTCCCCGCGGACGACCTGACCGACCCGGCCCCGGCCACCACCTTCGCCCACCTGGACGCGACCACCGTTCTGTCGCGCCCGATCTCGGAGAAGGGCATCTACCCGGCCGTCGACCCGCTGGACTCCACGTCCCGCATCCTCGACCCGCGGTACATCGCGCAGAACCACTACGACACGGCCGTCCGTATCAAGGGGATCCTGCAGAAGTACAAGGACCTCCAGGACATCATCGCCATCCTCGGTATGGACGAGCTGTCCGAAGAGGACAAGATCACGGTCCACCGTGCCCGTCGCATCGAGCGCTTCCTCTCGCAGAACACCTACGTGGCGAAGCAGTTCACCGGTGTCGAGGGTTCGACCGTGCCGCTGTCGGAGACCATCGAGGCCTTCAACTCGATCGCCGACGGCAAGTACGACTCCGTCCCGGAGCAGGCCTTCTTCATGTGCGGTGGCATCGAGGACCTGGAGAAGAACGCCGCCGAGCTGGCGAAGAAGTAATCGCGGCCGGTAGCAGCTGAGTGACCGTGAGGGGTGGCCCCCGAGCCTGGGGACCACCCCTCACGTCGCATCGGCTGTGATTCCGGTCAAATCCGTGCCGCCGGTTTCATGCCGGAGGCGCGGGGCCGTTATTCTTACCGAAACTCCCGAGTAATCGGGGGTTGCATGAGCCTAGGAGCCCACGTTGGCTGAGCTGCACGTCGAGCTGGTCGCAGCCGACCGCAAGGTGTGGTCCGGTGCGGCCACCATCGTCGTCGCCCGTACGGCCTCCGGTGACACCGGCATCATGCCGGGCCACACCCCGGTGCTGAGCGTGCTGGAGACCGGTCCGGTCACCATCCGCACGGTGGACGGCGGCACCGTCATCGCCGCGGTGCACGGCGGCTTCATCTCCTTCGCCGACAACAAGCTGTCTCTGCTCGCGGAGATCGCCGAGCTGGCGGACGAGATCGACGTCGCGCGTGCCGAGCGCGCACTGGAGCAGGCCAAGTCCGACCTGGACGCGCACGCCGAGCGTCGCGCCGAGGTCCGACTGTTCGCGGCGCGCGGCCTCAAGGCCCACGCCTGAGTGTGCCGGACCCCGGCTTGGCGGGGTCGACCGACGGTCCCGGGGACGCGTGAGCGTGACCCCGGGACTGTCGTCGTAGTTGGTAGGTCAGCGCGGTCGTCCGGGACGACCGCAACGGGGAACGCGGGTAGCGAGGAGGTAGGTGAGCATGGTCCTCGCGCTTGTGGTGTGTGCGGCGGTCGTGGCGCTGGGAGTGATCGGCCTGATGGCCTTCGCGGTGCGCCGCCGCCTGATCCAGAGGGTCGGCGGCACGTTCGACTGCAGCTACCGGCTCAAAATGCCCGCCGACGCCTCGACGCAGCCCGACCTCGACGAGAACGGCAAACCCACCTCAGCCCCGGTCCCCCCGACCGACGGCAAGGGGTGGGTTTTTGGTATCGGCCGCTACAGCGGCGACTCGATCGAGTGGTTCCGGGTCTTCTCGTACGCGCCGCGCCCGCGCAAGGTGCTGCCCCGCCGTGAGATCGAGGTGCTCGGCCGGCGCTACCCGGAGGGCCAGGAGGAGCTGGCGCTGCTCTCCGGCTCGGTGGTGCTGCGCTGCCTGCACAACGGGGCGCCGCTGGAGCTGGCGATGAGCGAGGACGCGCTCACCGGCTTCCTGGCCTGGCTGGAGGCCGCTCCGCCCGGACAGCGGGTCAACGTCGCCTGACATCCACAGGAGCATCCTCGCGGGCTAGGGTGGGCCGCATGGTCAATCTGACGCGCATCTACACCCGTACCGGGGACGACGGCACCACCGCGCTCGGCGACATGAGCCGGACCACCAAGACCGACCCGCGGCTGATCGCGTACGCCGACGCCAACGAGGCGAACGCGGCGATCGGGGTGGCCCTCGCGGTCGGCGCGCTGCCCGAGGACGTGGCGGCCGTGCTCGTACGGGTCCAGAACGACCTGTTCGACGTCGGCGCCGACCTGTCCACGCCCGTGGTCGAGGACCCGAAGTACCCGCCGCTGCGGGTGCTGCAGTCCTACGTCGACCGGCTGGAGGGGGACTGCGACCACTACCTGGAGCAGGTCGAGAAGCTGCGCAGCTTCATCCTGCCCGGCGGCACGCCCGGGGCGGCCCACCTGCACCTGGCGTGCACGGTGGTGCGCAGGGCCGAGCGCTCCACCTGGGCGGCGATCGCCGAGCACGGGGACACCGTGAACCCGCTGACCGCGAAGTACCTCAACCGGCTGTCCGACCTGCTGTTCATCCTGGCCCGGGTGGCCAACAAGGAGCGCGGCGACGTGCTCTGGGTGCCGGGGGAGAACCGCTAGGCCCTGTCCTGGGCCTTCTCGGCAGGTTCCCCGGACTCGGCCACCCGGCCGTGCTCGACCCGCACGCCGGCCGGCGGTTCCTTGGGCCAGAGCGAGTAACAGCCGGCCACGATCAGGTTGACGACGGCCACGATGGTGAGCCTGATGTACCACTCCGTGAAGGTGCCGACGTGGGCGGCACCGTTCGAGAGCGGGACGAGCAGGGTGATCAGGGCCAGGGTGATCACGGCCGAGACGACGGTGCGGGCGGCGACCCGCCACTCGTGGCGGGTCCGCTCCGGGCCGTACTTCGGTGCGGGCAGCGGCTTGGGGCCGCCGGCGAAGCGGTACAGGAAGTGCCGGTCGGCCCAGGCGACCAGCGAGGGGCCGTAGCCGACCGAGAAGCCCGCGTAGCTCGCCGCCAGGGCGTGCATCCAGTTCGCCTCGGCGCCACCGCGCAGGTTCAGCACGGTCAGCGTGTACAGCACGAGGTCCACCGCCGGTAGGCCGAGCAGCAGCACGGTGCTGGTGCGGCGCCACCGCAGCAGGTAGCGGGTGGAGAGCGCGAGGCCGAGCACGATCCACCAGGAGATCTCGGCCGCGGCGATGAGGGTGACGATCACGTTCTGCTCCCGGTCGTTCGGCGGTGCTCCCAGCCTCGTGCGCGGGCGTGCTGGTGTCGTCGTCGTGCGGTGCCGTCCGGGCCTGCACCTTTCGATGTAGCGGGCTCCTCCGTGGTCCGGAGCCGGGCGGGCCGCCGGGGATGGTGAGATGGGGTCGTGCTCGTACCGTCCCTCCCCCCGCGCCGACTGGACCGGCTGATCGCCCTGTGCGGGCTGCTCGGTGGGGCGGTGCTGATCGCCTTCCGGGTGTACGACCGGGCCGATCGGGTGCCCTGGTGGGCGGTGGCGCTGCCGCTGGTGGTGACGGCGGGGCTGGAGCTGGTCCGGCGTACCCGGCCGGTGCTAGCGGTGTCGCTGGGCGGGCTGGCCTTCGCCGGGAGCGTGTTCGCCGGTGGTCTGCTGGCGACGACGATCATGTACACCGATCTGCTGTACGCGGCGGTGCTCTACGGCAGCCGCCGGATGTCGCGGGTGCTGCACCTGACCGGTGGGGCGACCGTCCTGGTGCTCTCCAGCCTGGTCTGGTACGCGGCCGGGACGTCCGAGGGGCTGCTGATCGTGGTGCTCAGCTCACTGGTGTTCCTGGCGCCGGTGTGGACCGGAGACCTGGTGCGCAGGCACCGGCAGGAGGCGGAGACCGAGCGGCTGCGGGCCGAACAGACCGCGCTGCTCTCGGAGATGGACCGGCGCGAGGCGGTCGGTGCCGAACGGGCCCGGATGGCGCGGGAGTTGCACGACGTGGTGGCCAATCACCTGTCGGCCATCGCGATCCACGCCACCGGGGCGCAGTCGGTCGCCCGGCGACGGCGGTTGGCGGCGGACGATCCACTGGTCGAGGTGCTGGCGGTGATCCGGGAGAACAGCGTCCAGGGATTGGCCGAAATGCGTCGCATGATCGGACTGCTCCGCGACAGCGGCGGGGGAGAGGCCGACGAGTCCTACGCGGCGCCCGACCTGGCCGCGGTGGACGCCCTGTTGGCCAAGGCCCGGGCGGCCGGGCAGGACGTCGGGCTGGAGTTCCGGCTGACCGAGCTGGGCGAGCGCGGCGCCGTACCGGTGCCGGTCGGGCTGGCCGCGTACCGGATCGTGCAGGAGTCGCTGACCAACGCGCTCAAGCACGCGGGGCCCGGACTGGTCGCGGTGCGGCTGGAGTTCGGCCGCGAGGAGCTGCTGATCGGCGTCGACAGCCCGTACCGGGGCGAGCCCGGCCGCGAACTGCCCGGCGCCCGGGCCGGGCTGGTGGGCATGTCGGAGCGGGCCGGGCTGCTCGGCGGCAGCTTCGAGGCGGGGCCGCGGGACGGGTACTGGAGCGTGCGCGCGGTGCTGCCGCGCGGCGGGGAGAGCGAGGGACGGGCATGACGATCCGGGTGCTGGTGGCGGAGGACCAGGCGGCGGTGCGGGCGGCGCTGGTGATGATCCTGCGCGCCGAGCCGGGGTTCGAGGTGGTCGGGCAGGCCGCGGACGGGGAGGAGGCCGTCCGGCTGGCGCTGGAGCTGCGGCCCGACGTGGTGCTGATGGACGTGCAGATGCCCCGGCTGGACGGCGTTTCGGCGACCCGGCAGGTGGTCGCCGCAGGGGCCGCCCAGGTGCTCGTGCTGACCACCTTCGACCTGGACGAGTACGTCTACGGCGCACTGCGGGCCGGCGCGGCCGGGTTCCTGCTCAAGGATCTGGAGGCGGACACCCTGGTCGAGGGCATCCGGACGGTGGCGCGCGGGGACGGCATGCTGGCGCCCTCGGTGACCAGGCGGCTGATCGGCGCCTTCGCCCGCCCGGAGCGGCCCGTCGGCCCGGAGGCCCGGGCGGCGGTCGCGGGGCTGACCGGGCGCGAACGGGAGGTGCTGGCCTGTGTCGGGGCCGGGCTGTCCAACGGGGAGATCGCGGCCCGGCTGGAGATGGCGGAGGCGACCACCAAGACCCACGTCAGCCGGATCCTGGCGAAGCTGCGGCTGCGCAACCGGGTGCAGGCGGCGATCCTGGCCCAGGACCTCGGTCTGACCATCTGACGAGCGTCCTGATCAACTGACCACGTCGGTTGCAGATCACACTCCCGATTGCTATTGCACGGGGGATCCGGGCACTAAAGTCCGGCGCAGAGCAATGCGGCTCCTTGGCGGCGATCCCTGCCCTGAGCCGCCTTCAGGGCCCGCCCGCAGGGCGGCGACGGCATCGGGAGACCCAGCCATGAGCAATGCGTCCAGCAAGCAGATCGCCGTGATCGGTGCCGGCCTGATGGGCGCCGGCATCGCCCAGGTGTCCGCGCAGGCCGGCCACCCGGTGGTGCTGCGGGACGTGACCGAGGAGGCGCTGCAGCGCGGCCTCGCGGGCATCCGCGCCTCGTACGAGAAGTTCGTCTCCAAGGGCCGGCTGAGCGCCGAGGACGCCGAGGCCGCGCTCGGCCGGATCACCACCACCACCGACCTGGGCGCCGTCGCCGAGGCCGACATCGTGGTCGAGGCCGTGTTCGAGAACCTGGAGGTCAAGGAGGGCGTCTTCCGCGAGCTGGACAAGCTCGCCAAGGACGGCGCCGTGCTGGCCTCCAACACCTCCGCCATCCCGATCACCCGGATCGCCGCCGTCACCCAGCGCCCCGAGTCGGTCGTCGGCGTCCACTTCTTCTCGCCGGTCCCGATGATGAAGCTGGTCGAGCTGGTCCGCGGCTACAAGACCAGCGACGGGACGCTGGCCGCGGCCCGCGCCTACGCCGAGGGCGTCGGCAAGGAGGTTGTGGTGGTCAACCGCGACGTGGCCGGCTTCATCACCACCCGCCTGATCACCGCCCTGGTCGTCGAGGCCGCCAAGCTGTACGAGTCGGGCGTGGCCACCGCCGAGGACATCGACACCGCCTGCCGCCTCGGCTTCGGCCACGCGATGGGCCCGCTGCAGACCGCCGACCTCACCGGGGTGGACATCCTGCTGCACGCCGCCCACAACATCTACACCGAGACCAAGGACGAGAAGTTCGCCGCCCCGGAGATCATGGCCCGCATGGTCACCGCCGGTGACCTCGGCCGCAAGAGCGGACGCGGCTTCTACCCGTACGAGGGCAAGTGACCCTACGGGGCTGAACGACCAGGTGGGCCGTGCGATCGGAGCGTCGTACGGCCCGCTCCGCCGGGGCGGGTGAGTTTCCTCACGCCGGGTGCCGCAGACGGGTGATTTGGGCGGTAATCGAGCGTAAGTGTGGAGAGTTCCTGCGTATATTCCCTCGGACGAGTGAAGTTGCTTCAGACCAGGGCGAAAGCCAGCAACCTGCGGCACTGCTCCACCGTCAGATGAGGGAACCCGGCAGAGTGACCGGGACCAGGCGCGAGCCGAGCCGTCACAGGCCTCCCGCCCGGGCCACGCACCCCGATCCACCCAATCCGGGAGCCACCCAGCCTCCCGGCCCGGCCCGGTACGGCCGGGGCCGGACCCACGCAGACCAGGCCACCCAGGCGAAGGAGGAGAGCATGCGCATCACCGGCGACCACACGGCGCTGGCCATCGAAGGCCGCCTCGACGTGCGCACCGCCGCCGACGCGCGGGTTCTGCTGCACCAGGCAGTGGACGGCGGTCTCGGCGACCTCGTGCTCGACCTGGCCCGACTGGAGTTCTGGGACGCCACCGGACTCGGCGTGATCATGGGCACCCACCGGCGGGCCGGCCGGATCGGCCGCCGGCTCGTGCTGCGCTCCGTCCCCGCGCAGCTCCAGCGGCTGCTGGTGGCCACCAAACTGCACCGCATCCTGGCGGTCGACGGCGGGATCGCCGAGGCGCACGTCAGCTAGCACGTCGGCCGGGGCCTGTCCGGGGGCATGTCCGCGGGCGCCCGGCCCGGGCGCCCTTCAGGCCCCCCGCCTGGGGCGATCCCGCCCCGACCCGCCCCGCACCCGGACCGCGCTGCACGGGCGGCCCCGGATGTGCAAGAGTCTGCCCGTCAGATGACGGCCGCCCGGGGCCGGCTGCCCGCAGCCCGCCCGCGGCCGCGACCGAGACGTGTGCCGGCCGGCGCGGGGCGCCGGCGGCCGACCACGATGCGGAGCAGAACGTGGCACAGCCATCCGGGGAGTTCCGGCAGGAGGCCGCCCGCACCCGCGGCGGCGAACTGGTCTCCGGCGGCCTGCTGGTCGGCGTCGGCGCCCCGGACGGCTCCGAGGCCCGGCCCTGCCCGGAGGAGTGGCGGCCCCGCCCGCGCCGGATCGAACGCAGTGAGCCCGCCCGCGGCCCGGTCGGGGGCGTCGGCCGCGCCGTCGGCCCGCTCGCCCTCGGTGCCGGGCCCACCGACCTGCCGCTGCTCGACCGCGAGGCCGACATCGCCGAACTGCTCGGCCTGCTCGCCGAGGGACGCTCGATACGCCTGGTCGGCCAGGCCGGCTCGGGCCGCAGCACCCTGCTGTCCGCCGTGGCCGAGGCCGCCGCCGACCTCGCCCCCGGCGGCGTCGTCCAGCTCTGCGGACACCGCCGCACCGCCGCCGACCTGCTCCAGGACCTCTTCGCGGCCACCCACCACGCCCCCGGCTTCCGGCCCGACCCGGGCCAGCTGGCCGCCCACCTCGCCGGGGTCGGCGCGGTCGTCGTGATCGACGAGGCCGAGCCGACCGGCGCCGAGCTGGAGGGACTGCTCGCCGCTGCCCCGGGCTGCGCCTTCCTGATCTCGGTCGCCCCCGACAGCCCGCCCCTGCCAGCCGACTCCCGGCTGCGGGACCACCTCGTCGCCGGACTCTCCCGGGCCGCCTGCCTCACCCTCACCGGCCGGCTGGCCGGGCGGCCCCTGGACGTCGCCGAGAAGGCCTGGGCGGTTGACCTCTGGTTCGAGTCCGAGGGCCTGCCGCTGCGCTTCGTCCAGGCCGCCGCGCTGCTGCGCCAGCGGGACGTCTCGGTGGACGCGCTGGTCGCCGCCGAGGAGGACCGGCGGGACGTCTTCGGCGCGGTCGACGAGCCCGCCCCCGACCCCGACCCGGCGATCCGGGAGGACGCGCTGCGGCGCACCGTGCCGCTGCCCTCCGTCGCCGAGACGGCCTCGCCCGCCGTCCGGCTCGCCGAGGGGCTCAGCGAGCCCGCGCAGGCCGTGCTGCGGCTGGCCGTCGCACTCGGCGGGGAGTGCCCCACCGCGCCGCACCTGCCCGCGCTGATCGACGTCGGCCAGGGCGAGAGCGCACTGGCCGAACTCGCCGACGCCGGGCTCGCGGTGTCCATCGGGGGGCACCACCGGCTCACCGCCGGCGCGCTCGAACTGCTCGCCCCGCACTGGCCGGCCCGCGGCTGCGTCGACGGCGCCGCCCAGCACTTCGCCTGGTGGGTCGGGCACAGCTCGGTGTCCCTGGCGCAGATCGCCGCCGAGGCCGAGGTGCTGATCGGGGTGCTGCTCGCCGACCGGACCGCCGGGCGGCACGAGGCGGTGGTCCGGCTGGCCCGGGCGGCAGCGCCGGCCCTGGCGCTGTCGCTGCGCTGGGGAGCCTGGGAGAGGGTGCTGGAGCTCGGGCTGGAAGCGGCCCGGCGGACGGGCTCGACGGTCGACCAGGCCTGGTTCCACCACGAGGCGGGCGTGCACGCGTTCTGCCTCCAGCAGCCCTCCCGGGCGCTCGCCGAACTGGAGACCGCCCTCACCCTGCGGTCCGCCGCCGGGGAGCAGCGCGGGGTCGCCGCCGCGCTGCGGATGCTCGACCTGCTGCGCGCCGACGGCCGAGAGCTGGCGGCCGCCGCGCCCGCCGCGGCGGCGCCGGGGCGCGGGCCGGTGATCCGCAAGATCGCGGCCCGGGTGCCGGCCAAACTGAAGGCCCGCACCGGGAAGCGGCGGCGGGTGGTGGTGGCCTCGGCGGCCGTGCTCACCTTCGGGGTGCTCGGGACGGCGGTGGCGATGAGCCTCACCGGGCCCGACGAGCACCGGGGGAACGACCCGCACGGGCGGCTGGACCAGGTCGGCGACACCGGCAACGCGCCGATGCCGCAGCCGTCCGCCGACCACAGCCCGGGCGGCGCGGCCGGGACGGCCGGCGCCGAGCCGGGCAGCCCGGCGGGGACGGAGACCGCTCCGGAGCCCTCGGCGAGCGGCAGCGCGTCGCACTCGCCGAGCGCCTCGCCGTCGAAGCGACCGAGCTCCTCGCCGGGCGCCACCGGGTCGCAGGCCCCGCAGCCGACCCAGCCGCCGGTTCAGCAGCCGGAGCAGCCGCCGGGCGGCACGGCGGGCGGGGGCAGCGCTCATCCCGGCGGCGGGACCAGCACCTCGCCCTCGGCGACCCCGTCCACGAGCGCGCCCACGCCGACACCGACCCAGGCGCAGACCACGTCGGCCACTCCGAGCGGCACGGCGAGCCCGTCGACGAGCTCGCCGCGCTGACCGGTCAGAACAGCTTGAGCTTGTCGTCGTCGATGCCGCGCAGCTCGTCGTAGTCCAGCACCACGCAGCCGATGCCCCGGTCGATGGCCAGGACGCGGGCCTGGGGCTTGATCTCCTGCGCGGCGAAGATGCCCTTGACCGGGGCCAACAGCGGGTCCCGGTTGAGGAGTTCGAGGTAGCGGGTGAGCTGTTCCACGCCGTCGATCTCGCCGCGGCGCTTGATCTCGACGGCGACCGTGGCGCCGTCGGCGTCGCGGCAGAGGATGTCGACCGGGCCGATGGCGGTCGGGTACTCGCGGCGGATCAGCGACCAGCCGGCACCGAGCACCTCCATCCGGTCCGCGAGCAGCTCCTGGAGGTGTGCCTCGACGCCGTCCTTGATCAGGCCGGGATCCACCCCGAGTTCGTGGGAGGAGTCGTGAAGCACCTCCTCCAGCGTGATGATGAGCTTCTCGCCGGCCTTGTTCTCCACCGTCCAGACCCCGTCGGCCTCCTTGAGGGCGCACGGCGGGGACATCCAGTTGAGCGGCTTGTAGGCGCGGTCGTCGGCGTGGATGCTGACGCTGCCGTCGGCCTTGACCAGGATGAGCCTGGTGGCGGAGGGCAGATGGGCGGAGAGCCGACCGGCATAGTCGACTGAGCAGCGGGCAATTACGAGACGCACGGTCGACCACGCTAGCCCACCGGGGCCAGTTGATGCGATTCCGAGACGACCGGGTGAAGAAAGCGCGAACGCAGCCAACCATGGAGGTTCGGCGGGCCCGCCGCCGCTCCCCGCGCTCTGGCGTACGCCCCCCAAGGCCGCTACGTTGTGTGACGGTACGGATGCGGGGTCGCTGTCAACGGGGATGGAGACGTCAGATGAACGATCTGACTGGATCAGGCCAATCTGGTGCACCACTGCGTATTTCCGGAGCAATCCCAAGGAATGACCAGCCTGCTTCGCCGTTGACTGCCACGCTGTTCTGACGCGGTCGGTGTTCAGGACGTCACGTCCCGTGGCGCCGCCTGCCTTCGCAAAGGTGCCGGAAACCCCCGTTCCACGTCCCACGGTGTTCCGGACACCGCCTGCGATTCGCCCACCCTCACTGTGAGCTTGGACTACGCATGACCACCCGGGCGCCGCGCGGGTGGACCGCGAGAGGAGAATCCATGTCGCTCGACGTCTCACCGGCCCTGCTGGAGAAGGCCGAGCGGGGCGAGGTCGACGAGCGGGAATTCGTCGACTGCGTCCGCGTCTCGCTGCCCTACGCCTGGGACCTGATCAGCTCGCTGGTCGCCCAGGCGAAGGTCGACGGCACCGACTTCGCCGACAACCAGGTACCGCCGCCCAGCGAGCAGGCCCGCGGCCAGCTGCTGCGCGCTCTGGCCAGCGATGCCATTCGGGGCGCCCTGCAGCGCCACTTCGGCGTCCGGCTGGCGTTCCAGAACTGTCACCGGGTGGCGGTGTTCCTGCCGTCGGAGGCCAATGCGGCGCGGTACGACCGCTTCACCTCCGTCCGGGAGCAGCTGCTCAACCAGTCCGAGGAGCTGCGGGACTGCTGACCCGTCCGGTGCCGCCCGCCCCGTCCCCCGGTGCGGGGGAGGGGCGGCGGCCCGGGAGCGGCACGCCCCGCTCGACCCGGCCCGCGGCGTCAACCCAGCTGCGGCAGCACCTCGGAGCCCAGCCGGGCGATGTTGTGCAGGGTCGCCTCGCGGTCGCCGCTGCCCTCCGCGAGCAGCGCGAACCGCCGGATTCCGGTGCGCTCGGCGGTGGCCAGCAGCCGGTCGGCGCACTGCTTCGGCGTGCCCACCGCGTGCAGGTCGCAGAGGAGTTCGGTGTACTGGTGCGGGTCGCGCATCTTGCGCTCACGGCCGTCCACGGTGCGGTGGGCGCCCAGCCCGTACTCGAACCAGCCCGGCATCGCGTTCAGCAGGGTGGCCCTGGCGGCCGCGGTGCGGTCGTCCACCTGGGCCACTCCGGCCGCGACGTGCTGGCGGGTCACCCGGCGCAGTTGCTCCTCGCCGCGCCCGGCGGCCAGCCAGGCGGTGCGGTAGAGCTCCAGCATCCGCAGCTTGTCGTCGTCGCCGGAGTGCATGCCGAGCAGCATCGGCAGGCCGCGCTCGGCGGCCAGCTTCACCCCGCCCGGGGAGGTGCAGGCGACCACGACCGGCGGGCCGGCCACCGGCCGTCCGGCGGTGGTGAGTTCCTCGCCCAGCCCCTCGGTGTCCTGGCGCTGGCGGGGGAAGCGCACCGGGCCGGACGGGTCGTCCAGGCCGAGCCAGCTGCCCAGGTCCGGACGGCGCAGCGATTCGGTGGCCTGCGGCACCACCGGCACCTCGGGGAAGTTGAACTGGGGGCCGTCCGCGCCCACCCGGGAGCCGCGCAGCCAGCGCATCAGCAGGTCCAGCCGCTCCGGGAAGCCCTTCTCGAAGGCGTCCACACCGCTGCCGAACACGTCCAGGTCGATCCACGGCCCGCCGCGGCCCACCCCGAGCGTGAAGCGCCCGCCGGAGGTGAGGTGCAGCAGCGCGGCCTGCTCGCCGAGCGCCACCGGGTGGCTGGTGGAGAGCACGCTGACGGCCGTGCCGATGCCGATCCGGCGGGTGCGGCCGAGCAGCAGTGCGGCGAGGGTCGCGGCGTTCGGGCAGACCCCGTACGGGACGAAGTGGTGCTCGGCCAGCCAGACGCTGTCCAGGCCCGCGCGTTCGGCCTCGACGGAGGCCCGGACGGTGCGCTCCAGCGCCTCGCCGTGGCTCTGCCCGGGGAACTGGGCGGACAGCAGGAACGCGCCGACCCGGACCGGGGCGGTGTCCGGCGGCAGTGCGCCGGCGCGCTGGGCGGCGGTCAGCGGCTCGCCCGCGACGGCGGTCAGCGGCGGGGCGGAGGTCAGCGTCGGGCCGGGGGCTGGCGGCCGTACGCCGACGGGTCGGCGGGTCTCGGCGCGCGGGCTGGTCTTGGTCATCCTGGGGGCCTCCTCGGGTGCACGCAGGGTCTGCGGGCCCCGCCTGTCCCCTCGTGGGTATCCGATGTCATGTGCCAATGGCACGCTGAACCCCGAATTTCCCCGATGATCGGGTGGATCTCGGCAAAAACACCGGACGGTCGGCCGAAGCCGTGATAGAGGCCCGGGAGACGGACCACCGGGCGGGGCCCGCCCCTCGGGCCCCTGCCCGGGGCCGCCGCGGCCCGATCCGGCCAGGCCCTAGGCTGGAAAGACTTCGAGCCCCCGGAAGAGAGGCAGTCCGCCGTGCCCCGCCGCAACCGGATCAAGAGCGCCGCCAGCCGCGAGAGCGCAGAGCCGGCCGCCGCCCCGCTCGGCGGATCGTTGCGCCGTACCGAGAACTACCAGGGCGACGACTGGGTGGTGCAGACGGTCGCGGGCACCTCGGGGCGGTTCTACCGCTGCCCGGGCTGCGACCAGGAGATCCCGCCCGGCATGGGCCACGTGGTGGCCTGGCCGATGCACGGCGGCGGGGTGGACGACCGGCGGCACTGGCACCGGGCGTGCTGGGGAGCGCGGGAGCGCCGGGCCTCCAACGTCCTGCGAGGCCGCGGCGCTCCGCGGTACTGACGCGCTACGGCCCGAACTCCCTCAGGCGTCGCGGCTCTTGAGCACCAGCGCACCGCCGACCAGGGCAGCCACGGTCCACGCCAGGCAGATGGTGAAGCCCGCCCACGGCCCGTACGGCTGGCCGTTCTGCTCGTACACCAGCAGCATTCGCGAACCGGCGTAGTCGGGGAAGTAGTGGGCCAGGGTCTTGACCTTCGGCACCGCCGAGAGGATCGGCGAGAGCAGGAAGAAGAACGGCACCAGCACGCCCAGCGCGAGCGTCTGGTTGTGCAGCATGGCGGTGACACCGGCCGAGAACAGGCAGATCATCGTCAGGTAGAGCGCGGCACCGAGCACCGCGCGCAGCACGTTCGGCTCGCTCAGGCTGGTGGAGTGCGAGCCCAGCAGCGCCTGGCCGACGAAGAAGGTGACGAAGGCGGTCACCAGCGAGACCGCGAGGGCCAGCGCGCCGAGCACCACCGTCTTGCCGGCGAGCAGGGTGCCGCGCTGGGGGACGGCGGCCAGGGTGGCCCGGATCATGCCGCTGCTGTACTCGTTGCCGATCGCCAGCACGCCGAAGACGATGATGGCCAGTTCGCCGAGCATGATGCCGGAGAAGGCCGTGCCGGTGGCGTCGAACGGGCTCTGGTCGTGGCGCCGGAACTCGGTGAAGTTGTTGTTGGTGAGCAGGGACAGCAGCGCGCCGATGCCCACGGTGACCACGAAGGCCAGCGCGAGGGTCCAGACCGTGGAGCGGACGCTGCGGATCTTCGTCCACTCGGAGCGCAGGATCGCCGGGAAGGACGCCATCTCAGTTCTCCTCCTGCCGCACCGCCGCGGGCGGCCGGTTGCCGTCCGCCTTCCAGCCCGCGCCCCAGCCGCCGCCCGGCGCACCTGGCGCGCCGGGCGCACCGCTCGTACCGGGCGCGCCCCGGCCCGGGCCGTCGCCCGCGTGGTACTCCACCGAGTCCGCCGTCATCTGCATGAACGCCTCCTCCAACGAGGCCTGCTGCGGGCTGAGTTCGTGCAGTACCACGCCGTGCGAGGCGGCCAGCTCGCCGAGGGCCGCGAGGTCGCCGTCGACCACCTCGCAGGAGCCGTCCGGTCCCGGCTCGTGCCGCAGGCCGGCCCCGGCCAGGACGTCCAGCAGGCGCTCGGGCTGGGGGCTGCGCAGCCGTACGGCGGAGCGGGAGTTGCGCCGGATGAACTCCGACATCGGCAGGTCGGCGAGCAGCCGGCCCTTGCCGATGACCACCAGGTGGTCGGCGGTGACGGCCATCTCGCTCATCAGGTGGGAGGAGACGAAGACCGTCCGGCCCTCGCCGGCGAGGCGCTTCATCAGGTTGCGGATCCAGAGGATGCCCTCCGGGTCCAGACCGTTGACCGGCTCGTCGAACATGACGATCTCCGGGTCGCCGAGCAGCGCCGAGGCGATGCCCAGGCGCTGCCCCATGCCGAGCGAGAAGCCACGGGCCCGCTTGCGGGCGACCGGGGTGAGGCCGACCAGGCCCAGCACCTCGTCCACCCGGCGCTCGGGGATCCGGTTGCTCTGGGCGAGCCAGAGCAGGTGGTCGCGGGCGGTGCGGCCGGGGTGGACGGCCTTGGCCTCCAGGAGGGCGCCGATCTTCTTGAGCGGTTCGCTGAGCTGCCCGTAGCGTCTGCCGTCGATGGTGACCCTGCCACCGGTCGGTCGGTCCAGGTCGAGGATCATGCGCATGGTGGTGGACTTCCCCGCGCCGTTGGGGCCGAGGAAGCCGGTGACCACCCCCGGGGGAACGGTGAAGCTGAGCCGGTCCACCGCGAGCGTCTTGCCATAACGTTTTGTCAGGTCGTGCAACTCGATCATTGGCGCTCCCTTACTCGCTGTCAGGCTAGGACAAAGCAGATAGGGCGGCCCGCTGAGTGGGCCTGCCGGGCCCGCCCGAATACGGTGGGCGCATGAGCGAGCGAATCATCGAGAGGTGCGCGTTGGGTCATGCCCCTGCCGAGCGAAGCGAGGTGAGCGCATGAGTCGGCTCCCCTCCACAGTGTCCGTCCGCGAGAGCGGTAGCGGAACACCCCTCGTGCTCCTGCACGCCTTTCCGTTGAACGCCTCGATGTGGTCCGCCCAGCTGGACGCGCTGCCCGGGCCGACCGGGGACGAGGCCCGGGTGCTCGCCCCCGACCAGCGGGGTTTCGGGGGCACCGAGCTGGGTGCGGACGAGCCCTCGCTGGACCTGGTCGCCGACGACCTGGCGCTGCTCCTGGACGCGGCCGGGATCGACCGCGCGGTGGTCGGCGGGCTCTCGATGGGCGGCTACGTGGCACTCGCCTTCGCCCGCCGCCACCCGGACCGGCTGGCCGGGCTGCTGCTGTCCAACACCCGGGCCACCGCCGACACCGACGCCGCCCGGGCCAACCGGGAGCGGATCGCCGCCGCCGTCACCGCCCGGGACAGCGTCCAGCTGCTGCTGGACGAACGGGTGGCCGCCGGACAGCTCGGGCCCGACTCCCAGCACCTGGTGGAGCGGGTGCAGGCGATGGTGGCCGCCGCCCCGCCCGCCGCCGTCGCGTGGGCCCAGCGGGCCATGGCGGCCCGTCCGGACTCGCTGGACGTACTGGCCGGGCTCCGGGTGCCGCTCGCGGTGGTCGCGGGCGCCCTGGACGCCCTGGCGCCACTGGAGGAGGCCGAACGGATGGTCCAGGCCGGTCCGGACGCCGAGCTGACCGTCGTCCCCGGCGTGGGCCACCTCAGCGCCCTGGAGTCCCCGGGGGCGTTCGACGCCGCCGTCCGCCGGCTGCTCGCCCGGGTGGCCGCCGGATGAGCCCGGACGCGGCCGGCTGGGACTTCTCGGCCCTGGAGGTGACCGGCCGGATGCCGGTGACGAACCGCGGCGAGGGGCTGGTGGAGCTGACCCTGGAGCCGCTCGGCGAGGACTACTGGCTGCGCCCCGGGGAGACCTTCATCGTCACCTCGTACGGCGACCACGGGTCCGGACACCCGTTCGAGGTGCAGTACTGGCCCGACTCCGTGTCGGTCTGGTGCACCTCCTGGTTCGGCACCGTCTCGGACGACGAGGGCAACCAGCTCAGCAGCGGGCACCAGCGGCCCGACGGCGCCTACCCCCGCTGAGGCTCGTGCCGGAAAAGGGCCCCGAGATGGTGACGGGGAGACAGCCGACAGGCCCTCACCCGGGAGGGTGAGGGCCTGTCGCAAGGACCGCGCCGGCGGCCCGGGTCAGCGCGACTGCTGGGCGGGCACGCCCATGGTGTCGTCGTTCGGCAGCGAGGCGGCGGCCACGGCCGCGCCGGTCAGCGTCGCCAGCATCTCGCGGACGTTGGTCAGCTGGGCGTTGATGCTGTCGCGGCGGTTGGTCAGCGCCGCCAGCTCCCGCTCGGACTCGCTGCGGATGCGGTCCGCCTTGGCGTTGGCGTCCGCCACGATGTCCTCGGACTGGCGCTGGGCCGTCTCGACGGTCTGGCGGGCCCGGCGCTCGGCGTCGGTGCGCAGCTTCTCGGCCTCCAGGCGCAGCTGCTCGGCCCGGTGCTCGATCTCGGCGAGGCGCTTCTCGGCCTTGGCCTGACGGGCGGCCAGATCGCGCTCCGACTGCTCCCGGCGCTTGGCCAGGTTGGTCTCGAACTCCAGCGCGGCCTGGGCGGCCTTGGTGCGGGTCTCCTCGAAGAGGGCGTCCGCCTCCTCACGCTTGTTCTGGGCGTCCTTGTTGGCCTCGGCGCGCAGCTGGGCGGAGTCGCTCTTCGCCTTGTCGACGATCCGCAGACCCTCGTCCTCCGCCTTGGCCTTGCGGTCCTTGGCGTAGTTCTCGGCCTCGGTGCGGACCTGCTGGGCGGCGGCCTCGGCCAGCTCGCGGTGCTGCTCGGCGGCGCGGTGCGCCTCGTCGCGCAGGTCCTTGGCCTCCTCCTCGGCCAGTCGCAGGATCTTCTCGACCCGGGCACCGAGACCGGCGTACGAGGGCTCCTGCTCGGCGACCGCCGCCTGGGCGGTCTGCGTCTCCAGGTGGAGCTCCTCGATGCGCTTCTCCAGCGCGCTGATCCGGGTCAAGGCACTGTCACGGTCGGCCACCAGCTTGGTGATCCGCTCGTCGACCTGGGCGCGCTCGTACCCACGGCGCACCAGGTCGAAGCCGTGAGGGGAGTGACTGTCGCTCATGGGACTCTGGGCTTCCTGTCGTCAAACCGCTGAGGTGGTTGAGGGAATCCTGACACGGTACCGGAGTGTCGGCGGCGAAATGCCGTTCTCTCACGGACAATGACCGCCAATGTCCGCTCAATCGGGTGGTGCGTTCTTGGAGCGATTGCCACCCGACCGGGGGGAGCCAACTCCGGCACCGGCCTTGGCGCCCCCGTCCTTCTTGGTGTTGCTTCCCCCGTTGGTCTGGGCGACCGGTGACGGTGCCTCGAACGCCTCCAGCGCCGACAGCACGTCCTGGACCCTGGAGATCTCGGTGTTGATGTCCTTGCGGCGGCGCACCAGCTCGTCCAGCTCCCGCCGACCCTCGTCGGTGACCCGCTCGGCCTCCGCCTTCGCCTCGGCGATCAGCCGCTCGGCCTCCGCCTTCGCCAGCTCGATCTGCTCGTCCGCGGTGCGGTCGGCCTCGTGCAGCCGCTTCTCCGCCTCGGCGGCCGCCTTGTCGAGCCGCTCCTCGGCCTCCGCCTCGGCCGACGCCAGCTTGGCCTCGGCCTTCTCGATCAGCGTCTCGGCGCGGTCGGTGGAGTTGGCGAGCTTGGTCTCCGCCTCCTTCAGCAGGCCCTCCGCCTTGCGGACGGCGGACAGCCGGACCTTGCTGGCCTCCGCGGAGGCCTCCGAGGTGAGCTCGGCGGCCCGCTCCTCGGCGGCGGCGACCAGGGCGGCGGCCCGCTCCTCGGCCTCGGCGACGGTGGCCACCGCCTGCTCCTCGGCCTCCGTCAGCTGCTCCTGAGCGGCCGTCACCAGCGCGTCCACCCGCTCGCCGGCCGACTTCATCGCCGCCGCGTTCTCCTTGCGGGCCCGCTCGTGCAGCGCCTCCACCTCGGCGTCGGTGCGCTCGCGCAGCTCCTCGGCGCGCTCGCGGATCGCGGTGGCGTCCCGGCGGGCCTCGGCGAGCAGGGCGTCCGCGTCGGAGCGGCCCTTCTCGACCTCGGCCTGACCGGCGGCCTCGCCGGCCGCGACCAGCCGGTCGGCCTCCTTGCGGGCGGCGGCGACCATCGCGTCCGCCTGCTCCTCGGCGGCGGCGGTGGTGGCCAGCGCGGTGGTCTGGGCGTCCTCGCCGAGCGACTCGGCGTCCGCGAAGGCCTTCTCCAGGACGGACTTGGCCTGGTCCCGGGTGGCCTTGTCGAACTGCTCGGCGGCCTCCCGGGTCTCCGCGTCGTAGGCGTCGGCGCGGGTGCGGGTGGCGGCGTCGTACTCCTCGGCCAGGGTGCGGGTGGCGAGGGCGTACTCCTCGGCCTCGGCGCGCAGCCCGGCGGCCAGCTCCTCGGCCTCGGCGACGGTCCGGGCGCCCTGGGCCTCGGCCTCGGCCACCGTACGGGCGGCCTGGGCCTCGGCGTCGGCTCGCAGCTGCTCGGCCGCCTCCCGGGCGGCGCGCAGCTCCGCCTCGGCGTCGGCGCGCAGCTGCTCGTCGTAGGCCTGGGCCTCGGCGCGCTGACGGCCGAGCTCGGCCTCGGCGGCCTCGCGCTCGGCGGTGAGCTCCAGCTCGGTCTGCTCGCGCAGGGCGGTGGTCTCGGCCTCGGTCCGGGCGCGCAGGTCGGCGCTGTACCGGTCGGCGGCCTCGCGCTGCTCGGCGCTGTACCGCTCGGCCGCCTCGCGCTGCTCGGCGGTCTCCCGGTCGGCCAGGTCGCGCACCTCGGCGGAGTACCGCTCGGCGGCCTCGCGCTGCTCGGTCGTCTCGCGCTCGGCGAGGGCGCGGGTCTCCGCAGCGGCCTGCTCCGCCCGGTCGCGGGTGTCCGCGGCCTCCTGCTCGGCGGTGGCGCGCAGCGCGGCGATCTGCTCGGCGGCGGCCTCGTGCAGGCCGGCCACCGACTGGCGGACCTCGGCGGCCTCCTCCTCGGCGGCGGCGACCAGCTCGGCGCCCTCGGCCCTGGCGGCGGCGACCACGTCCTCGCCGTCGGCCCGCGCCTGCTCCAGGACGGCGGTGGCCTCGGCGCGGATGTCGTCGGCGGTGGCGCGGGCCTCGGACAGCTCCCGGCCGGCCTCGGCCCGTACGGTCTCGGCCTGCTCGTTGGCCAGCGCCAGCTCGGCGGCGGCCTTCTCGCGGGTCGCCTTGGCGTCCTGGGCGGCCTCCGCCCGGCGCTGCTCGGCGGCGGCTGCGGCCTGCTCCAGCAGTTCGTCGGCCTCGGCGCGGCGGTCGACGGCGTACTGCTCGACCTCGGCCCGCAGCTCGACGGCGTGCTGTTCGGCGTCGGTGCGGACGCGGTCGGCGTAGGCCTCGGCGTGCTCGCGCTGCTGGGTGGTCTCCTGCTGGGCGAGGGCGCGCAGTTCGGCGGCGGCCTGCTCGGCCTGGGCGCGCTGCTCGGCCGCGTACCGGTCGGCGTCCTCGCGCAGCTCGGCGGCGTACCGGTCCGCTCCCTCGCGCAGCTCGGTCGTCTCGGCGATGGTGCGCTCGGTGAGCTCGACGGCGTGCTGTTCGGCGTCGGTGCGGACGCGGTCGGCGTAGGCCTCGGCGTGCTCGCGCTGCTGGGTGGTCTCCTGCTGGGCGAGGGCGCGCAGTTCGGCGGCGGCCTGCTCGGCCTGGGCGCGCTGCTCGGCCGCGTACCGGTCGGCGCTCTCGCGCAGCTCGGTGGTCTCCCGGTCGGCGCTCTCGCGCTGCTCGGCGGCGTACCGGTCGGCGGCGGCGCGGACCTCGGCGGTCTCCCGGGCGGTGCGCTCGGTCAGCTCGGCGGCGGCCTGCTCGGCCTGCTCGCGGGCGGTCCGGGCGCCGGCCAGCTGCTCGGCGGTCTCCTCACGCTCGCGCTCCAGCCCGGCGGCGGCCTCCTCGCGCTCGCGCCGGCTCTCCTCGCGCAGCGCGTTCGCTGCGGCCTCGGCCTCGGCCCGGGTACGGGCGGCCTCGGTGTCGGCCTCGGTGCGCACCCGCTCGGCGTCGGCGACCGCGGCGTCCCGGACGGCCTTGGCCTCGGCCTGGGCGTCGGCGGTCAGGGCCTGCGCGGCGGCGCTCGCCTCGGACCGCACCCGCTGGTCGAACTCGACCGCTTCGCGCCGGAGTTCGGAGGTCTCGCGCTCGGCGGCGGTCCGGTTCTCGGCGGCCGCGGCCTTGGCGGCGGCCAGGGCGTCCTGGCCCTGCTGCTCGGCCGCGGCGGTGATCTTCTCGGCCTCGGCCCGGGCCCGGGCGAGGGTCTGCTCGGCCCGTCCCTGGGTCTCGGCGGCCTGCTCCTGGGCCTGCTCGCGCAGCCGCTCGATCTCCCCGGCCGCGCCCGCGCGCAGCTCGTCGGCGTCGGCCTTGGCCTTGGTGAGCAGCTCCTCGGCGTTCTTCGCCGACTCCTCGATCTGCAGGACGGCCTGGCGGCGGGCCTCGCTGCGGGACCGGTCGGCCTCGGCGGCGGCCTGGGCGCGCAGCTCCTCGGCCTCGGCCCGCAGCCGGGCCGCCTCGTCCTGCATCTGCTCGATCCGCTCGCGGATCGCGGCGGCGTCGTCCAGCGCGGCGTTCTGGGCCTGCTCGACGGCGGCCTGGGCCTGCTCGCGCAGCCGCTGGGCCTCGGCCCGGGCCTCGGCGCGGATCCGCTCCGCCTCGGTGGCGGCCTCGGCGCGCGCCGTCTCGGCGTCCTGGTTGGCCCGGCCGAGCACCTCCTCGGCGGTCTTGGCGGCCTTGGCGAGGTGGACGGTGGCGTCCTTGGCGCCGGCCGCCCGGCCCTCCTCCTCGGCCTCGCCGCGCAGCCGCTGGGCGTCGGCCGCGGCCTGCGCCCGCAGTTCGGCCACGTCCCGCTCGGCCCGGGCGCGCAGCTCGGCGATCGCGGCCTCGGCCTCGGCCTTCAGCTGGGCGGCGACCGACTCGGCGGTGGCCCGCAGCCGCTCGCTCTCCTCGGCGGCGGCGGCCTTGGCGGCGTCCGCCTCGGCCTGCCTGGTGGCCGCCTCGGCGCGGACCGCCTCGGCCTCGGCGCGGATCGCCTCGGACTCCTTGGTGGCCTGGGCGACCAGTCGGGCGATCTCGGCGCGGGCGGTCTGCGACCGCTGCTCGGTGGCGGCCTCGCCGTCGGCGACCTTGCGCTCGGCGGCGGCCTCGGCGTCGGCCTGGAGCTGCTCGGCGGCCTGCTCGGCCTGGGCGCGCAGCTCGGCGGCCTCCCGGCGGGTGCGCTCGGCCTCGGCGATCGCCTCGGCGCGCAGCCGCTCTATCTCGGTCTTCGCGGCATCGAGCTGCTGCTCGGCACGGGCCTGCTCGGCGGCGGCCTGCTCCTTGAGCCGGCCGATCTCGGCCTGTGCGAGGGCCAGCTGCTGCTCGGCGGCGGCGTGGGCGGCAGCCAGCTCCTGCTGGGCCTGGCCGCGGGCGGCGTCCACGTCGGCGGCGGCCTGGGCACCGGCCTGCTGGGCGTGCTCGGAGGCGGCGCGCAGCAGGCGCTCGGCGTCGCTCTGGGCCTTCTGCAGGGCGGCCTCGGCGGCGGCCTGGGCCTCGCCGCGGGCGGCGTCGACGTCGGCGGCGGTCTGGGCGCGGGCGTGGTCGGAGAGGGCGGCGGCCTCGGCACGGGCCGCGGCGACCATCCGCTCGGCCTCGGCGCGGGCGTCCTGCAGCAGGCGCTGGGCCTCCTGCTCGGAGCCGGTCCGGGTCTGCTCGGCCCAGCCGTTGACGTGCTGCTCGGCGGAGCGGCGCAGCTCGGTGAGCTCCTCCTCCAGCTGGCGGCGGCGCGCGGCGAGCTCGGCCTCCAGCCGGGCGGTGCGCTCGGCGGCCTCGGCCATGATCCGCTGGGTGGCGGCCTGGGAGTCGCGCAGCTGGCGCTCGGCGTCCGCGCGCATCTGCTGGGCCTGCATCTCGGCGGTGCGGAGCATCTGCTCGGCCTGGCCGGAGACGGCGTCGAAGGCGCGCGGCTGGGCAAGCATGCGCCGGGACTCGTGCAGCTTGGCCCGGAGCACCTCCACCTGGTAGGCGAGGTCCTCGGCATGCTCGACTGCTTTGTCCCGCTCCTTCCGAGTCCGACCCATCTCGGCCTCGAACTGGGAGAGGTGATCGTCAACCTCGTAGCGGTCGTTGCCCCGCACTCCGCGGTCCCATCCATCTCCTGGTCGCGTCCTCGACCCGGCCGGTCCGGGGCGCCCCTGTCCGGGGTGCCGGTCCGACTGGTCCTTGCATCCGCGGCCACCGGACGACCCCGTGCCAAGCCGGGGGCGTCCGCCGCGGTCGTCGGAGCCCTGGCCGTGGGAGCGCGGGGGTACCGCGTTCCCCCGTCCGGGTGGACTCCTGGGCGAACTCTTGCCTGTGGAGAATGGTGACAGATCCGTCTTGCGACTGCTCAGCCGTGCCCGCGTACTGGACTCCCCTGCGACGGGCCGACCACCGGAGGGCGGACAGGCCTGTCATCGGCCGTGCCCGTCGACTCCGTCCCCCGGATTCGTCGCGCACCTGGGCATTGTAGTGGGAGCGCACTGCGGGGGAATGGCCGCGTGGGGGTTTTCCGGCTCCCGGACCAGGTTACTGACGGGTCGCTAGAGCCGGACCGCGGCTACCGGGGGTTCCGGTGGCTTCAGTGCCCTCCGTGTGCTCCGTGCCCCTCGTGCCCGGCGGGCTGGGCGGACGTGACCAGCTCGGTCAGCACCCCGCCGCAGTCCTTGGGGTGCAGGAAGGTGATCCGCGAGCCCATCGAGCCGATCCGCGGCTCGTCGTAGAGGACCCGGACGCCCTTGCCGCGGATGGCCTCGGAGTCGCCGTCCACGTCGGCGGTGCCGAAGGCGATGTGGTGCACGCCCTCGCCGTTCTTCTCCAGCCACTTGGCGACGGTGGAGTCCGGCCGGGTCGGCTCCAGCAGCTGGAGGTACGAGGCGCCGCCGTCGTCGGTCCCGTTGATCCGGAGCATCGCCTCGCGGACGCCCTGCTCCTCGTTGACCTCGCTGTGGAACACCTCGAAGCCGTAGGTGGTGCGGTAGAACTCGACCGTCTTGTCGAGGTCTCGGCAGGCGATGCCGATGTGGTCGATACGGGTCAGCACGGCGGACCTCCAGGGCAGGTACGGAAAGTGGCACCCAGTGCAGCGTACGGGCCTCGGCCCGCGCCAGTGCCGGACGTGCGAGCCTGCTCACACGCTGACCGGGCGCGGACGGCACGCGGTCGCCCGCGGACTTTCACCCGAACGTTCACCCGGACCGCGTTGACACGGTGTTGACTGGAGGGTGCCAGTGCGCTCGATCACACCGTCGCTCCGGTGACGGGCGGAAAACGGGTCAGTACCCTGAGCGCATCCTCACCTGGCCACGACGTGCGAAGGGGCCCGTCCCATGACCAACACCACCTCTGTGATCGTTGCCGGTGCGCGGACCCCGATGGGTCGCCTGCTCGGCTCCCTCAAGGGCTTCTCCGGTGCCGACCTCGGCGGCTTCGCGATCAAGGGCGCACTGGAGCGGGCCGGGATCACCGGGGATCAGGTCCAGTACGTGATCATGGGCCAGGTGCTGCAGGCCGGCGCCGGCCAGATCCCGGCCCGTCAGGCCGCCGTCAAGGCCGGCATCCCGATGAACGTCCCGGCGCTGACCGTCAACAAGGTCTGCCTCTCCGGCCTGGACGCCATCGCCCTCGCCGACCAGCTGATCCGGGCCGGCGAGTTCGACATCGTGGTGGCCGGCGGCCAGGAGTCGATGACCAACGCCCCGCACCTGCTGCCGAAGTCCCGCGAGGGCTACAAGTACGGCGCCGTCGAGGTGCTCGACGCCATGGCGTACGACGGTCTGACCGACGCCTACGAGAACATCCCGATGGGCGAGTCCACCGAGAAGCACAACACCCGCCTGGGCATCCCGCGCGAGGTGCAGGACGAGATCGCCGCCGCCTCCCACCAGCGGGCCGCCAAGGCGCAGGCGGACGGCGTCTTCGACGCCGAGATCGTCCCGGTCGCCATCCCGCAGCGCAAGGGCGAGCCGGTGCTGTTCAGCCAGGACGAGGGCATCCGCGCCGACACCACCGTCGAGGGTCTCGCCAAGCTGCGCCCGGCCTTCACCAAGGACGGCACGATCACCGCCGGCACCTCCTCGCAGATCTCCGACGGCGCCGCCGCCGTGGTCGTGATGAGCAAGGCCAAGGCCGAGGAGCTGGGCCTCACCTGGATCGCCGAGATCGGCGCGCACGGCAACGTGGCCGGCCCGGACAACTCGCTGCAGTCGCAGCCGTCCAACGCGATCAGGCACGCGCTGTCCAAGGAGGGCCTGGAGGTCTCCGACCTCGACCTGATCGAGATCAACGAGGCCTTCGCGGCCGTCGCCCACCAGTCGATGAAGGACCTGGGCGTCTCCTCCGACATCGTCAACGTCAACGGCGGCGCGATCGCGCTCGGCCACCCGATCGGCATGTCCGGCGCCCGGGTGGTGCTCACCCTCGCGCTGGAGCTGCAGCGCCGCGGCGGCGGGGTCGGCGCGGCCGCCCTGTGCGGCGGCGGCGGCCAGGGCGACGCGCTGATCGTGCGCGTGCCGAAGGCCTGACCGACGCTCTGACCTCGGGGCTGCGGACCGCCACAAGTGGTCCGCAGCCCTTTGGGTCCGTGCCCCGGCGTCGCCCCGCAGATGCGAGTTCGGAGACGGACCCCGGGCCTTCCAGGCCCCTCGGCATCTGCGCAAGGAGACCCTGATGATCGATGTCGCCACGCTGGTCGAGCAGGCCCGGGAGGGCCGGCCGCGGGCGGTCGCCCGCCTGATCACGCTGGTCGAGAACGCCGCTCCGCAGCTGCGGGAGGCGATGGCCGCGCTCGCCCCGTACACCGGGCAGGCCTACACCGTGGGCCTGACCGGCTCGCCCGGGGTCGGCAAGTCCACCTCCACCTCGGCGCTGGTCTCCGCCTACCGGCGGCTGGGCAAGCGGGTCGGAGTGCTCGCCGTCGACCCGTCCTCGCCGTTCTCCGGCGGGGCGCTGCTGGGCGACCGGGTCCGGATGCAGGACCACGCGACCGACCCCGAGGTGTTCATCCGCTCGATGGCCACCCGCGGGCACCTCGGCGGGCTGTCCTGGGCGGCCCCGCAGGCGCTGCGGGTGCTGGACGCGGCCGGGTGCGAGGTGATCCTGGTGGAGACCGTGGGCGTGGGCCAGTCCGAGGTCGAGGTCGCCGCCCAGGCCGACACCGCCGTGGTGCTGCTGGCCCCCGGGATGGGCGACGGCATCCAGGCCGCCAAGGCCGGCATCCTGGAGATCGGCGACGTCTTCGTGGTGAACAAGGCCGACCGGGACGGCGCCGACGCCACCGCCCGGGAGCTCAACCACATGCTGGGCCTCGGCGAGGCGCGCGAGGCGGGGGACTGGCGCCCGCCGATCGTCAAGACCGTCGCGGCGCGCGGCGAGGGAGTGGACGAGGTGGTCGAGGCGCTGGAGAAGCACCGCGCCTGGCTGGAGGAGCACGGCGAACTGGCGGCGCGCCGCCGCCGCCGGGCCGCCCAGGAGATCGAGGCCATCGCCCTGGCCGAGCTGCGGGCCCGGATCGGCGACCTCTCCGGCGACCGCCTGCTGGCCGGTCTCGCCGAACGGGTGGCCACCGGCACCCTCGACGCCTACGGCGCCGCCGACGAACTCGTCGCCGGCCTGACCACCGGCTGAGCCCGGCGCGGGAAGTCGGCCGGGCCGACTTCCCGCGCCGGGGGCCCGCAGGAACTACGAGCGGCCTCGGAGGCCGCGCAGGTGCTCGGCGACGGGAGCCAGGGCCTCGTAGATGGCGTCGAGCTGTTCCGGGGTGAAGCGGTCGATGAAGTGGGCCCGGACGCTGCGGACGTGGTCGGGGGCGACCCGCTGCATGGTCTCCCAGCCCTGTTCGGTGAGGTGGGCGTAGAGGCCGCGGCGGTCGCCGGGGCACTCCTGGCGCAGCACCAGGCCGGCGTTCTCCATGCGGGTGATCTGGTGGGAGAGCCGGCTCTTCGACTGCAGGGTGGCGGTCGCGAGGTCGGTCATCCGCATGCGGTGGTCGGGCGCCTCGGAGAGCACGACCAGGATCTCGTAGTCGTTGATCGCCAGGTTGTGGGGCTGGAGCTCGCGGCTGAGCTGGTAGTCCAGCAGCTTGGCGACCTCCAGATGGGCGCGCCACATCCGCTGCTCCCTGGCGGTCAGCCAGGGAGTCTCCTCCTCGGGCCGCGGCTCAGGGTTGTCCGCAGTGTCGATCGTGTGCGTATCCATGGGATCCAGCATAGCCGATTTAGTTCAATCTTGTACAAGTTTACAGGCCGAAACGCCGCCCGAGTTCGCCAAGGTTACCCAGGCCCGGCTGGTTGGGGTGGTTGCCGCCGTGGCCCGGCTGGGGCGGCACCCCGCCTCCCGGGACGCCTGCCTCGGCGTCCACCCGGCCCACCGGACGCTCGGCCATCAGCTGCTCGCTGGACTGCACCAGCACCTGCCCGGCGCCGATGAACTCGAATTGGTGCTCCTCGCCCGAGGCGCCGCCGATGCCGGTCAGTCGCCGCAGGCCACCGACCACCCCGTGCAGGTAGTCGTGGTCGTAGTGGTGGCACGGCGCCGGGCAGTCCGCCCAGCCGACCAGGGCCTGCGGGTCCACCCGGATCGGCGGCTCCACGAAGTGCACCGGCCCGTTGGAGGCGGCGACGAAGCGGCCGGTGCCGATCAGCGTCAGGAAGCCCGGGATGATCGACTGCTTGAGCCGCAGCGTCGGGTCGAAGGCGAGCAGGTTGCCGGAGCGGACGGTCAGGTTGCCGTCGTCCAGGTCGTAGGAGTTGAGGTCGTAGGCGCGGTCGGCCAGCAGCAGCTTGCCGCTGCCCTGGGCGACCACCCAGTCCGCCGCGTGCAGCGGGGAGTTGAAGTGCTGCCCGAGCATCCGGTCGACCATCCCGGCGCCGACGCCGCGGAAGGTGATGTCGCCGTAGTAGGCGACCATCTTGCCCTTCTGCAGGAAGTAGGAGCCGTTCAGCTCGACGGCGAAGGCGTACGGGTTGACGTTGTCGTTGGCCGGCAGGGTGTACGCGTCGTGCACCACCGGTCCCTCGCCGCCGTGGGTGGTCGGCAGCGGGGCCTGCGGGCCTCCGAACTGCTCCTGGGCGTAAGCCTGTTGGGGCTGCGGCTGGTAGCCGGGCGGCGGGGGAGGGGGCGGCGGGTAGTCCTGCGAACGCCCGTGGTTCGAAGGCACCGGAGGCACCGTGAAGCCCGGCTGGGTGGGCTGGTCGTGCGGCGACTGGCCGTACGGGGACTGCCCGTACGACGGCTGGGGCGGCTGCGGCGGGTGGGACATCAGAGCTTCTCCTCGCTCGCCTGGACGTACACCGCGCCCTGCCCGGACAGTTCCAGCTGGAACGCCTCGCCCGAGCCGCGGCCGATCATCTCGCGCCAACCGATCGCCGTGGACAGCTTGTTGCGCACCTCGCCGCGGTGCGCCACGTACGCCTGCGGGTCGACGTGCACCGGCTGGCCGGGGGTGATCGGCAGTTCGAAGACGCCGCCGTGGGCCATCACCGCGACCGAGCCGTGGCCCTCCAGCCGGGTGGTGAACAGGCCCTGCCCGCTGACCTGGCCGCGGACCATGCCCATCACCCCGCCCTGCGAGCCGAGGAACACGGTGGACTGGCGCAGCGTGCCCTCGAAGGCGAGCAGCCGGTCCGCCTCGACGAACAGGGTGTCGCCGGTCAGGTCGATCACGTGGACGTGGTGGCCGCCGTGGCCGAACATCACCCGCCCCTGGCCCTCGACGGTCATCAGCGGGGTGTCCTCGTTGGCGACCCGGCGGCCGATCATCGACATCACGCCGCCCTGGCCGCCGGTGATGTTCGGGGTGAACCGGACGTCGCCGGTGTACCCGAGCATCGCCCCGCGCTGGCTGAACAGCCGCTGGCCGGGCACCACCTGGGCCTCGACCATCTTCCCGTTGATCCGGGTGAAGCCCATCAGACGTCACCCCCGAGGGTGACCTTCTCCGAGGGCTGGACGTACACCAGGCCCTCGCCGGTGAACTCCACCTGCACGGCCTCGCCGCCGCCCTCGCCGATCACCGTGGTCCAGCCCGCGCCCGACTTCAGGCTGCGGTGCAGGCTGCCGGTGTGCGCGACGTAGGCGCCCGGGTCGACCCGCAGCGGCATGTCCTTGCCGACCCTCAGGATGACGGCCGGGCCGTTGGAGGTGACGGCGGCCCAGCCGTGGCCCTCCACCTTGGTGGTGAAGAGGCCGTTGCCCGAGGAGACGCCGTTCAGCCCGGTGAAGCTGGTGCCGGTGTGCAGGCCGGCCTCGGTGCACAGCAGGTTGTCCGCCTCGACGTAGAGCGTCTCCCCGTCGAGGCGGACCAGGTTGATCTCGGTGGCCTTGTCGGCGAAGTAGCAGGTGCCCTGCCCCCTCACCTCCATGACGGTCATCCGTTCGCCGGTGAGCCTGCGGGTGACCATGCCTCGCAGGCCGTCCCCTCCGCCGGTCAGCTTCTTGAAGGTCATCTGGCCGGTGTAGGCGACCATCGAGCCGTGCCGGGCCTTGACGGCGTCGCCGCCCAACTCGACGGCGAGCACCCGCGATCCCTGGAGTCTGAACTGTGCCACGGCCGCAATCTAGCTTCCGCCGGGGCTGCGGGGCGAGGGGGCGGGGCCCAACCGGTACGGACCCGGGACAATCGTTCGGGTCAGGAGCGTGCGTGGGCGCCGTGGCCGTGGCCGTGGCCGTGGCCGGGCGCCGGGACGGCTCCGGCCGCCTGCTCGACCTCCAGCAGCGAGGCCGAGTGGCGCTCCGCCTCGAAGGCCACCACGCCGCCGCGCAGGCCGAACAGGCGCTTGGAGAGCATGATCCAGAGCACCGCCGCGATGTTCAGCAGCAGGGTGCAGATCTTCACCGCGCTGATGTGCTCGTGCAGCTCGTAGCCCTCCAGCGGGAGGAAGGCGGCGGTGGCGACCACGGTCAGGTACTCGGCCCAGCGCCGGCCCAGCCAGAGGCCGACCGCCTCGACGATCTCGATCAGCGCGTAGGCGATCATCGCGCCCGCGACGATCAGCAGGGTCTTCTTCTGGTAGCCGAAGGTCTTGCGGATCGTCTCGACGATCGGGGCGTGGTCGAGGTCCCAGTGGAAGTGGTCGGTGACCGGCTTGAAGACCGTGAGGTCCTCCTCGAAGACCCGCTGCACCGCCTCCTGACTGTTGGAGAACTTCCAGACGCCCCAGGCCATCAGGATGATGATCACGCCGCGCAGCACCCGCTCGACGGCCAGGAAGCGCAGGATGAAGAGGTCCCGCAGGGCCTTGCCGCGCGGCACCAGCGGGGCGTTCGCCGCCGGGCCGGAGCCGTGCGGGGCGCCGAGCGAGAAGTCGCCGCAGCGCAGGCAGCGCCAGGCGTCGCCGACCGCGGTGGCGGCGTGCAGTCGGGAGGCCAGCTCGGGCTCGGTCGGCGCGTAGGTGATGTGGCCGCGCTTGGCGCAGGTCCTGCGGTCCCAGTCGCGCTTGAACATGTGGTGACTACCCCCCGTGTGCGGTGCCGGCGGCGCCCGGTTCGGTGGGCGCGCGGGCAGCAGGATAGGGGGTGCGGGCGACGCCCCGCCGCACCCGGCGGGGTTCTGGCGCGCCGCTGTGACATCCGGCACGGTGCCCACCCCCGGCCCTGGGCTCGGACATGTGCTCGGTGATAATGGCGGGAAGGCTTGTGAGTCGCTTCACAAGCGTGCCGCGCCTCCGACCCCCGTATTGAGGTATCCAACGTGAACAGCAGCGCCGTCCACCGCCTGCGCCTCGTATCCGCCCCCGAGGGGATCTCCTTCATCCTGCTGCTGATCTGCTCGGTGCTGAAGCGGACCACGTCCTTCGACGCCGTGCCGGTGATGGGCATGGTCCACGGGATCCTGTTCATCCTGTACGTGATCTTCTGGATCCAGGCCTGGCAGGCGCAGAAGTGGGACGCCAAGCGCGGCGTGCTGCTGTTCGTGCTCTCGGTGCTGCCGTTCGGCGGTTTCGTCGCCGAGCGGCAGCTCGGTCGCGAGGAGCGCGGGGAGCTGCGGCCCGCGACCGCCTGACCCGCTCGCGTGGACGGTCGACAGGCTGCCACGGCCTCCTCTCCCAAAGGGCCGCGGCAGCCTGCCGCCGTTTTCTCACCGGGAGTGGATTCGGGGTTTCGCCAGAAGCATGACAACCGTCGCCGCGGAAGAACAGGCCCCCTGAGGGGATTGGCCGGGAGTCGTCGGCCCGGACACGGCCGGACGCCCGGGGCCTGCCCTCCAACGAGGCCCCGGGCGTCCGGCTCACCGCGCGCCGTACGTCACTTGACGTTGACGGCGCTCCAGGTCGCGGCGACGGCCGCGTACTCGGCGCTGGTGGCGCCGTACAGGTCCGCCGCGGCCTTCAGGGTGCCGGTGCGGGCCGCCGCGTAGTTGGTGGTGGAGGTGAAGTAGGTGGTCAGCGCGCGGTACCAGATCTTGGCCGCCTTGTCCCGGCCTATGCCGGCGAGGGTGGAGCCGTTGTACGTCGGGCTGTTGTAGCTGACGCCGTTGATGGTCTTGGCGCCGCTGCCCTCGGCGAGCAGGTAGAAGAAGTGGTTGGCCACGCCCGAGGAGTAGTGGACGTCCAGGCCGCCGACCGAGGAGGACCAGTAGTCGGCCGAGCGGCCGTCCTTGGACGGCTGGTCCATGTAGCGCAGCGGCTTGCCGTCACCGTTGATGTTGATCTGCTCGCCGATGAGGTAGTCCGGCTTGTCGGCGGCCAGGTTGGCGTACCACTCGACCATGGTGCCGAAGATGTCCGAGGTGGCCTCGTTCAGGCCGCCGGACTCGCCGGAGTAGTTGAGGCCCGCGGTGGCGGAGGTGACGCCGTGGGTCATCTCGTGGCCGGCCACGTCCAGCGCAGTGAGCGGGTGGGTGTTGCTGGCACCGTCGCCGTACGTCATGCAGAAGCAGCTGTCGCTCCAGAACGCGTTGACGTAGTTGGTGCCGTAGTGGACCCGGCTGACCGCGCCGACGCCGTCGTTCTTGATGCCGTTGCGGCCGAAGGTGTTCTTGTAGAAGTCCCAGGTGGCGGCCGCGCCGTACTGGGCGTCCACGGCGGCGGACTCCTGGTTGGAGACCAGGCCGTTGCCGAAGACGTTGGTGGAGTTGGCGAACAGGGTGCCGCTGCCGGAGGTCTTGTTCTTCAGGTTGTAGGTGGCCTGGCCGCCGCGGCCGGCGTCCTTCAGCTGGTACGAGGTGCCGCTCTGGGTGGTGGTCAGCGGGACGGTGCCGACGAAGACGCCCTTGCCGCTGCCGGAGGCGGTCTGCACCTGCTCGTGGGTGGAGAGCACCTGGCCGGTGGCCGCGTCGGTGACCAGCAGCTGGCTGCTCGGGGTGCCGTCGGCGCGCAGACCCTCGACGGTGGTCCGGTACGCCAGCCGAGGATTGCCGTCGGCCGCCCAGACCACCAGGGCGGCGGTGCCGGTCTGCCGGACCTCGGTCAGCGGCGCCTCGTCCTCGTCGGCGGCGATGCCGACGGTGGACTGCACGGCGCCGGTCGCCTGGGCGGCGGCCTGGTCCGCGGCGATCTCGGGAGTGAGGCTGGGCAGCGCGAGCTTGGCGCCGACGGCCTTGTCCACCGCGGTGGTCGAGCCGTCCGCCTTCTGGTGCACCACCAGGTCGCCGCCCAGCACGGGGAGTCCGGCGAACGTGCGCTCGTAGCGGAGGTGGCGGGTGCCGTCGGCGTCCACCACGACGTCCTTGGCCACCAGTTGCTCCTGGCCGCCCAGGGACAGGGCGTGCGCCACCTTGGCGGCCTGGCCGTTCGCCTGGGCGATCAGGTCGGCGTGCTGCTGGGCGCCCCGGGCCTGCGGCGCGGGGTCGGCCTGGGCCGCGACGCCCTGGACGACACCGGTCAGCAGGGCGGTGGCGGAGAGTACGGCGACTGCGGCGAGCTTTCGCTTCACGGACGAGTCCTTCCGGGAAACCGCGTGTGGGCGCGGTCGCACCGCGTCCCGGGGGCCGGGGTCGGCACCTGAGGGGCGGGACGGGCACTGACGTGCGAGGACCCCGAGCGGTCGTGCGGCTGCCACCGGTTGGGTGGGGGTGGTGGCTGTCGAACGGGGTTGGCGGAAAGCATGACAATCGAGCAAATCAAATGACAGGTCTTCCTCATGAATTGGCCAAGTCCCGCCAAGACGAAGCATTGTGAACGGGGGGACAAAGCGGATCATTTACCCGGACTTTCGGCGGGTTCCGGACCGAACCGAGGCCTGGTAGCGGGGCGTTCGCTCATCGGACGGTCAACCCCGGTACGTGCGAAGCGCGTTGCCGTCCGTTCACACCGACGCAATGTCCAGGTATGGACCTGGCCGTCCGATTGGCGGGATCCCGCCACCGTGTCGTGCTTGTCCACCATCAGGACAGCTGGTAGCGCACGTCCCGTCCGCCGGTACGGTTGAGGACGTGGCCAAGCCCCTCGCACTCGACTTCGACCCGATCGCCCGCGCCGACGAGCTCTGGGCCCGTCGCTGGGGCACCGTGCCCTCGATGGCGGCGATCACCTCGATCATGCGCGCGCACCAGATCCTGCTGTCCCGGGTCGACGCGGTGCTCAAGCCGTACGGTCTGACCTTCGCCCGGTACGAGGCGCTGGTGCTGCTGACCTTCAGCCGGACCGGTGAGCTCTCGCTGTCCAAGATCGGCGAGCGGCTGATGGTCCACCCGACCAGCGTCACCAACACCGTCGACCGCCTGGAGCGGGCCGGCCTGGTCGCCCGCCGCCCCAACCCGCTGGACGGCCGCGGGGTGCTCGCCACGATCACCGGGCGCGGCCGCGAGGTGGTCGAGGAGGCCACCCGCGAGCTGATGGCGATGGAGTTCGGGCTGGAGGAGTACGGCCCCGACCAGTGCCGCCAGGTGTTCGAACTGCTCAAGCCGCTGCGGGTCGCCGCCGGGGACTTCGCCGAGCCGGGCGACGGGGTCGAGGACCAGGCCGTCGAGGGGGCTGCCGAGGGGGCTGCTCGGAAGCGGCCGTGAGGACGGCTACCCTCGTGGGAGCGGTGCGCGGATCCGGGCGTACCGGCCGAAACTGCCGAGCGAGGCGAGGAAGAGTATGAAGGCGACCCCCCTGCTGGGCTGGTACCGCGGCCTGGCCATTGCGACCGGTTGCGCACTGCTGGTGTTCTGCGGCTTCATGGTCGCGAAGTACGGCTTCGGTGCCGCCGAGGACCTGACCACCTACGTCGCGATGCTGCACGGCTACCTGTACATCGGGTACTTCGTGGTGACCTTCCTGCTCGGGCAGAAACTGAAGTGGCCGCTCGGCCGGCTGGTGCTGACCCTGGCGGCGGGCTGCATCCCGTTCCTGTCCTTCGTCTTCGAGCGCAAGGTGGCCCGTGAGGCCGCCGAGCAGCTCCCGGCGGGCGGCGCCCGCCAGCCGGCCGGCGTCTGAGCCGAGAAGCTCCGCGAGGGCGCTCCGTTCCCCGATGGGGGCGGGGCGCCCTTCGCGTTCCCCGATCGTCACCGTTCCGCGGCGGGCCGCCGTCGACAACTACTAGGACGTCCGAGTAAATTGCCAGGACGTCCTAATAGCTGTGCCGCCCGGTGCCGTGGCGGCCGTACGGAGCGGAGTTCGGCCCATGGACGCCGAGGAGATCGAGCGCGGACGGCAGCGCTGGCAGCAGCGGTACGACAAGGCCCGCAAGCGGGACGCGGACTTCACCACCCTCTCCGGTGACGAGGTCGAGCCGGTCTACGGCCCCGCCCCCGGGCAGCCGGTCGAGGGCTTCGAGCGGATCGGCTGGCCGGGCGAGTACCCGTTCACCCGCGGCCTGCACCCCACCGGCTACCGCGGCCGCACCTGGACCATCCGCCAGTTCGCCGGCTTCGGCAACGCGCAGCAGACCAACGAGCGCTACCGGATGATCCTGGACGCGGGCGGCGGCGGCCTCTCGGTCGCCTTCGACATGCCCACCCTGATGGGCTACGACTCGGACGACCCCAAGTCGCTCGGTGAGGTCGGCCACTGCGGCGTGGCCATCGACTCGGCCGCCGACATGGAGGTGCTGTTCGACAGCATCCCGCTCGGCGACGTCACCACCTCGATGACGATCAGCGGCCCGGCCGTCCCGATCTTCTGCATGTACATCGTGGCGGCCGAGCGCCAGGGTGTGGACCCGGCGGTGCTCAACGGCACCCTGCAGACGGACATCTTCAAGGAGTACATCGCCCAGAAGGAGTGGCTCTTCGCCCCCGAGCCGCACCTGCGCCTGATCGGCGACCTGATGGAGCACTGCGCCCAGGGCATCCCGGCGTACAAGCCGCTGTCCGTCTCCGGCTACCACATCCGCGAGGCCGGGGCGACGGCCGCGCAGGAGCTGGCGTACACCCTCGCGGACGGCTTCGCCTACGTCGAGCTGGGCCTGTCCCGCGGCCTGGACGTGGACGTCTTCGCGCCCGGACTGTCCTTCTTCTTCGACGCCCACCTGGACTTCTTCGAGGAGATCGCCAAGTTCCGCGCCGCGCGCCGGATCTGGGCCCGCTGGATGCGCGACCGCTTCGGCGCGAAGACCGACAAGGCGCAGTGGCTGCGCTTCCACACCCAGACCGCCGGCGTCTCGCTCACCGCCCAGCAGCCGTACAACAACGTGGTGCGCACCGCCGTCGAGGCGCTCTCCGCGGTGCTCGGCGGCACCAACTCGCTGCACACCAACGCGCTGGACGAGACCCTGGCGCTGCCCTCCGAGCAGGCCGCCGAGATCGCGCTGCGCACCCAGCAGGTGCTGATGGAGGAGACCGGCGTCACCAACGTGGCCGACCCGCTGGGCGGCTCCTGGTACGTCGAGGCGCTGACCGACCGGATCGAGCAGCAGGCCGAGGCGATCTTCCAGCGGATCCTGGACAAGGGCCGTGAGGACCACGAGATCGGCCCGATCACCTCCGGCATCCTGCGCGGGATCGAGGAGGGCTGGTTCACCGGTGAGATCGCCGAGGCCGCCTTCCAGTACCAGCAGGCGGTGGAGAAGGGCGAGAAGCGCGTGGTCGGCGTCAACTGCCACCCGCGCAGCGTCACCCCCGACCTGGAGATCCTGCGGGTCAGCCACGAGGTCGAGCGCGAGCAGGTGCGGGTGCTGCGCGAGCGCAAGGCGGCCCGGGACGACGCGGCGGTGCGGGCCGGGCTGGACGCCATGCTGGCGGCGGCGCGCTCGGGCGAGTCGATGATCCCGCCGATGCTGGACGCGGTGCGCGCCGAGGCGACCCTGGGCGAGATCTGCAACGCGCTGCGGGAGGAGTGGGGGACGTACCGGGAGAACGCGGCGTTCTGACCGGCTGAGCTCTCCGACGAGGCCGCCCCGGACGGAAGTCCGTGCGGGGCGGCCTCGCCGTGCCCGGACGCCGTCAGCCGGTGGTGAGCGGTCCGAGCAGCAGGTCGGTGAAGCGGCGGATCCACTCGGGTGTGATCGGCTCGCCGCTGACCAGGACGCGGTGCTCGACCGTGCCGGCGATGGTGTCGAAGATGATGTCGACCTCCTCGCAGGCCGATCCGGTGTCGGTGTCCGCTTCGAGTTCGCCGCGCGCCTGGGCGGCCGCCCGGCCCTGTCGGACCAGGTGCTTCTGCGGGTCCACGATCGCCTCCCGGATCCGGCGGCGCAGCTGCGGGTCGCGGGTGCCCTCGGCGAACAGGGCGAGCAGCGCGGCCTGGGTCTCCGGCCGGGCCAGCAGGTCGGCGAACTGGCCGACCACGGCCTCGATGTCGGCCCGCAGGCTGCCGAGGTCGGGCATCACGAGGTCGTCGAAGAGACTGGCGACGGCGTCCACGACGAGCTCGTTCTTGGACGGCCAGCGGCGGTAGAGCGTGGTCTTGGCGACCCCGGCCCGGCTCGCGACGTGGCCCATGGTCAGTCCACCCCAGCCGAGCTCGGCGAGGGCCTCGCGGGTGGCGTCGAGGATCGCGCGGTCGGCGGCGGCGCTGCGGGGGCGGCCCTTGGCCCGGGACGCGGTCGTCCCCTCCTGGGCAGTGCTGTCCCGGACTGTGCTGCCCCGGACGGTGCTGCCCGGGACGGCGCTGTCCGGGCTCGCGGAGGGCTGGGGGGCCGGCACCGGGCCTCCTTGCGGTTTACTGGTAAGTAACTTGGGTGGGGCTGGTAACGGTAGCGACTGTTCGCCGGTTGGGGCAGCCGGGCGACCCGGGAAAGTGGGGCAGCTCACGTCCCCGAACCGGCAGTGGGGCTTGCGGCCGGGCCACCGGCTCCAGTTACGCTACGACCTGTAGCGAAAGCAGTGACAACCAGGCGCCGGACCGGTGGGACGGGAACGGCGCGGGCGCGGGTGGGGATCCGCGCCGAACGGTTCAGGCTACCGGGGGAGGGGCGCACCGCCCGGGAACCCGCACCACGCAGCCCGCGTGGAGCGACTTTCCGGAGGTTGGTGCCCGCGAGCAGCGCGGACGGGGGAGGATGGTGCCATGCAGCCACGGAATTCGCGTCTCAACAGCTCCGCCCTGCGCGGTGCGGTCGACCTCGCCGCAGTGAAGGCGGCCGGTGAGGCCGCCCAGAAGGCCGAGCAGGCCCGGGCCGAGCGGGCCCGCCAGGCGGCCGCCGCCGAAGCGGACGGAGTCGCCCCCCAGTCCGCCTACCAGCTCGTCATCGACGTCACCGAGGAGACCTTCGAGACCGAGGTCGTCCAGCGCTCCACCGAGGTGCCGGTCGTCATCGACTTCTGGGCCGAGTGGTGCGGGCCCTGCAAGCAGCTCAGCCCGATCCTGGAGGGCCTCGCCGAGGAGTACGCCGGCGCCTTCGTGCTCGCCAAGATCGACGTGGACGCCAACCAGCTGATCGCCCAGCAGTTCGGCATCCAGGGCATCCCGGCCGTGATGGCCGTGGTGGCCGGTCAGCTGGTGCCGCTGTTCCAGGGCGCGGAGAGCGCCGCCAACGTCCGCAAGGTGCTGGACCAGCTGATCCTGGTCGCCGAGCAGCGCTTCGGCATCTCCGGCGGTGCGGTCGCCCCGGCCGGCGAGGCCGCGGAGGCCGCGGGTCCGCAGCGGCCGGAGGACCCGGCGCTGGCCGCCGCGCACGGCGCGCTGGACGCCGGCGACCTGGGCGGTGCCATCCAGGCCTACCGGAACGTGCTGGCCGACCAGCCGGGCAACACCGAGGCCAAGCTGGGCCTGGCGCAGGCCGAGCTGCTCAAGCGGGTCGAGGGCCTGGACCTCCAGGCCGTCCGGGCCGCGGCCGCCGCCGACCCGAAGGACGTGGGGACCCAGCTGCAGGCGGCCGACCTGGACCTGGTGGGCGGCCACGTCGAGGACGCCTTCGGGCGCCTGGTGGACACCGTCGGCCGGACCTTCGGCGAGGACCGGGACACCGCCCGGCTGCGTCTGCTGGAGCTGTTCGAGGTGATCGGCCCGGAGGATCCGCGGGTCGTCGCGGCCCGTACGGCGCTGGCCCGCGTGCTGTTCTGAGCCCGGGTTCCGCAGGCTCCGGGCCGGGCCTGGCACCGAGTGCCTGACACCTCGGGTGACCTGCGGTGTCGCCGGGTGATTTGGCGACAATCCGGTCAACCGGACAGAGGTTTACCAAATCTTGATTTCACCCGTGGGTGGTCACGTTCAGTGACCACCTACGGGTGTTTCGCTGCTGTTTCCGGCATATTTCGTCGCCACGATTCCTTCAAGTCGTCACGCAGGGTGCAAATCGCGCCAATTCCATGATCCACGCCACCTGCTGTTGCATTACCCGTCAGTAAGGCACCCCTTGTGCTTCGCCCGGGATTCAAGCACGATCGGCCACGCCCGGTCCCAGACTCCACACCCTCCGACAGCCGGTCGGCCACGCGGAGCGCGGGATCCCCACCGGGTGGATCCGTCGGCCCCGGTCGGCGGTAGGGAGGGCAGGGGGGTATCCGCGGTCCCACGGCGGTTCCTGTCCTCGACCGGCCGCGCGGCCCTGCGCGGTCGCTGGTTGTCGCTCGGGGGTGATCGCCGATGTCGTCGGTCCGACCCGTCGTCCCGCAGGGACGGCCGGTTCCGGGACGGGAGTGCCGCAGCAACGCAGGCCGCTCCCGCGTCCGACGACGACCGAGGCGCTCTCCGCTACCGAGGACGTAGCTCTCTCCCATCCCAGGCCCCCACCGGCGCGGGACGCGCCGCCGGGGAGCCGGAGATGTACGTCCTAGAAGGAGGACTCGCATGTCCAAGACCTACGGCAAGACCCGCTGGAAGCGCTTCGCCCTGGTGATGGTGCCGAGCGTCGCGGCCACCGCCATGGTCGGCGTCTCGATCGCCAACAGCGCGCTCGCCGCCTCGTTCAGCATTTCCGGCCAGCAGTTCAAGGTGCGCACCTCGCACCTGGAGGGCGAGAACTTCGCCCAGTTCGGCACCGTCGACGTCGAGGCCAACGGCACGCCGCACCCGGTCGCCGTCTCGGCCTTCGACAAGGCCGACATCACCAACCTCTGCCAGTCGGTGGTGACCGACCTGTCCGCGTTCGGCCTGGGCAAGATCACCCTCCAGCTGAACGCGGGTGGTCCGGGGAGCAAGCCGGTCCACGCCGAGAAGCTGCTGATCGACCTGGAGGAGCTGAAGGCCGACGCGACCTTCGAGAACATGAACATCGGTCAGGACGCCTCCACCCTCTCGGGCTCCGCGACCCAGGGCTGGACCCCCCACCCGGGCGTCACCAAGGCGGGCGGCGGCTCCGGTCTGCCGACCGGCCCCACGGGCTTCGCCCAGTCCGCCAAGACCGCCACGCTGGACAATGTCCAGCAGACCGCGCGCGCGACCTCGGCCGGCACCTTCGTGCTCAGCGGCCTGAACCTGTCGCTGAAGCACGGCGACGGCGCGGGCAACGAGTGCTTCTGAGCCCGAACTGACGGTGCGCCCGCGGGCGCACCCCGGTGACGGGTCTTCACGGGCCGGGGGCGGCGGGTGACCGCCGTTTCCGGCCCACCCCCCTTTGTTCTTCCCTCGTAGCGACGTCGAGGAGCCGTACCATGTCCAGCGCAACGGTCGAGACCCGGCCCCGCCAGCAGAACCCGGTGGGGTGGCTGTGGCGGCGCTTCCGTGAGTTCCGCCGCACCAGGCCCTTCTGGGGCGGCCTGCTGGCCATGATCGCCGGCGCACCGATCCTCTACTTCCCGTACGCCCACCTCAGCCTCGGCGGGCTGACCATCGCGATGTCCACCACGGCCGGCGCCGGGTCGCTGATCATCGGGGTGCTGATGATCATCCTCGGTCTGACCGCCTGGTTCCAGCCGGCCGTGCGCTTCTTCGCCGGTGTCGCGACCATCCTGCTGACGCTGGTCTCGATCCCGGTCTCCAACCTCGCGGGCTTCGGGCTGGCGCTGCTGCCGGGCCTGATCGGCGGTGGCCTGATGGTCTCCTGGGCACCGCTGCCGGAACCGGCCACCGAGCCCGCCAAGGGGCGGCGCGCGCGCCGGGCCAAGCAGGTGGACAACCCCATCGCGCAGCGCGTCGCCGCTGAGCCGGCCGCCACCGAGCCCGCCAAGGCCGAGGCCGTGGAGGCGCCCACCGCCAAGCTGCCCGCCCAGGGTGCGCCCAAGGAGCCGGCCGCCGAGCCTGCCGTCCCGCAGCAGCCCACCGCGGGGGAGCAGGAGGAGGCGCGGTGACCGGGCCGGCCGAGCAAGCAGAGGGCACGGCCGTCCCCGCGCAGCGCTCCGGCCGGCACGCGGCGCCGCGCACGCCGGTGCGGGTCAGACTGAGAGGCCGCGCCCTGGCGATGGCCGCGGTACCGACCGCGCTGCTGATGGCCGCGGCCTACACGCCCAACCCGGCGGTGGCCGAGTCTGCGGCGGGCAAGCCCTGCGGCAACGCGCCCGTCACCGTTCCGGACGTGGCGCCGATCGAGACGCCCGTCCCCAAGAGCGAGCTGCCCGAGCCGCCGCCCGCGCCGTCCGGTACGGCCGGTACGTCCGGTGCGGCCTCGACGGGGGCGCCCTCGGCCGGTCCCGGCTCGGTGCCGACCACCACGCCGACCCAGGCGCCGACCAAGGCCCCGACCACCGCGCCGGTGAAGCCGTCGGTCACCGGCACGGCCACCACCCCGCCCGCGGTCCGCTCCGCCGCCACCGGCGGCTCGGGCGCGGTGAGCGCGGTGTACCAGGGCACCGCCGACGGCACGGCCACCGCGAGCCGGGCCGGGCTGATCGACGACCTCGTCGGCGGCATCAACCACCTGCTGAACCCGGGCGGTTCGGCCAGTCCGACGCCGACCGCGACACCCAGTGCCACCCCCCAGGCCCCGGCCGCCCCGGCCCCGCGGGTCGGCACCCCGGCGCAGCCCTCCCAGTCGCAGCCCCAGGCCCCGTCCACCGGCGCCCAGTCCTCGGCGGGCCAGTCCCCGGGGACCCAGTCGTCGGGGGCCCAGCCCTCGGCCGGGCAGCCCTCGCCGGGCGCCACCCCCTCCGGCGGGAAGTCCAGCACCAAGGCGGCCCCGTCCGCGACCCCGTCGTCCGATGTCCCGGCGACCCCGGCGGCCACCGCGACCCCGTCCGCCTCGCCGACCGCGAACCCCAACTGCGACGTGGATGCCCGCAACCTCACCGCCGGCAAGGCCACCGCCGAGCAGGTGGTGCCGGAGCAGAACTGGACGCTGCGGAGCAGCCGACTGGGCCTGCACGGCGCGGCCTTCCACGGCGTCTACGACGTGAAGACCCCGACCGGCACCAAGCGGGTGCTGAAGTTCGTGGTCGACAGCGTGGACATCGAGAACCTCGACATGTCGACACTGGAGGGCAACGGCGTCACCTTCCACGTCCAGGGCGCCCCGGGCTCGACCTCGACCATGCGCAACGGCCAGGTCACCATGTACGTGGAGCGGCTGTCCGGCCACCTGTCCAAGGTGCTCGGCCTGCCGATCCCGATCGACCTGGGCGAGATCACCCTCACCCCGGACACCCTGCCGCGCTGGCTCTACGACCTGATCGGCTCCGTCCCGATCCCGTTGGACCTGGAGCTGACCGGCGTCACCGCCAAGCAGGCCGGCCAGTTCGGCGGCACCCTGCACATCCCGGGGATGCACCTGTTCAACGACAACGCGCCCTACAGCGACAAGTGAGCGGCAGGTAGCGGACGCCACAACGCCGGTGGGGCGGTCCTCCCGTGAAGGAGGGCCCGCCCCACCGGCGTTCGTACGGTCCTACCGGGGCGTCACTCGCCGTGGCTGCCCAGGCGGTGCACCTGCACCAGGTTGGTGGTGCCGGGGACGCCGACCGGGACACCGGCGGTGACGATCACGGTGTCGCCCTCGCCCAGCTCGCCCAACCGCAGCAGCTCGCGGTCGACCTGCGCGACCATCGCGTCGGTGGTGGCCACCTGCTCGGTGACGTACGACTCGACGCCCCAGCTCAGCGAGAGCTGGTTGCGGGTGGCCGCGTCGGGGGTGAACGCGATCACCGGGATCGGCGAGCGGTAGCGGGACAGCCGGCGCGCGGTGTCACCGGACTTGGTGAACGCGATCAGCGCCTTGCCGTTCAGGAAGTCGCCCAGCTCGCAGGCGGCGCGGGCGACCGAGCCGCCCTGGGTGCGCGGCTTGCGGCCCGGGTTGAGCGGCTGCAGGCCCTGGGAGACGAGCTCCTCCTCGGCCTTCTCGCAGATCCGGCTCATGGTGCGGACGGTCTCGACCGGGTACTTGCCGACGCTGGACTCGGCGGAGAGCATCACCGCGTCGGTGCCGTCCAGGATGGCGTTGGCGACGTCGGAGACCTCGGCGCGGGTCGGCCGCGAGGCGTGGATCATCGACTCCATCATCTGGGTGGCGACGATGACCGGCTTGGCGTTGCGGCGGGCCAGGGTGATCAGCTGCTTCTGGACCAGCGGCACCCGCTCCAGCGGGTACTCGACGGCCAGGTCGCCGCGGGCGACCATGATGGCGTCGAAGGCGAGGACGATCTCCTCCATGGCCTCGACGGCCTGCGGCTTCTCGATCTTGGCGATGACCGGCACCCGGATGCCGACCTCGTCCATGACCTCGTGGACGTCCTTGATGTCGTCCGCGTTGCGGACGAAGGACAGGGCGACCATGTCGACGCCCAGACGCAGCGCGAAGCGCAGGTCCTCCTTGTCCTTCTCGGACAGGGCGGGCACGTTCACGGCCGCGCCGGGCAGGTTGATGCCCTTGTTGTTCGAGAGCACGCCGCCCTCGACCACCACGGTCTTCACCCGCGGGCCGTCGACGCTGACGACCTCCAGGGCGATGACGCCGTCGTTGATCAGGATCGGGTCGCCGGGCTTCACGTCGCCGGGCAGGCCCTTGTAGGTGGTACCGCAGATGTGCTGGTCACCGGGGACGTCCTCGGTGGTGATGGTGAACTCGTCGCCGTTGTCGACGGTCACCGGGCCGTTGGCGAAAGTCGCCAGACGGATCTTGGGACCCTGGAGGTCGGCAAGGACGCCGATGGCCTTGCCGGTGTCCTCCGAGACCTGGCGGACCTTTCGGTACCGCTCCTCGTGGTCCGCGTGGTTGCCGTGGCTCATGTTCAGTCGGGCGACGTTCATGCCCGCCTCGACGATGGCCTTCAGCTGTTCGTAGGAGTCCGTCGCCGGACCCAGGGTGCAGACAATTTTCGCTCGGCGCATATGGATCAGTCTATCCGTTCGTGTTATAGGCGCATTCGGCACGAATCGTGGGGAATCGCCGACGAAGCATCCCGAGGGGCGAGACGACGGTGTGTCAGTCCTCGGAACCACCAGTCTCCCGGTGCACCAGGGCGAAGGCCTGTCGGGCGATCTCCAGCTCCTCGTCGGTGGGCACCACCGCGACCGCCACCCGGGAGTACGCCGGCGAGATGATCCGGGCCTCGCCGGAGCGCACCGAGTTCAGCTCCGGGTCCACGGCGATGCCCAGCTCCTCCAGCCCGGCGGTGGCCGCCGCGCGCACGGGCGCCGCGTTCTCCCCGACGCCCGCGGTGAACGCGATCGCGTCCACCCGGCCGAGCACCGCGTAGTAGCCGCCGATGTACTTGCGCAGCCGGTGGACGTACGAGTCGAAGGCGAGCCGCGCGTCCGCGTCTCCCTCGTCGGCGCGGCGCATGATCTCGCGCATGTCGTTCTCGCCGCACAGGCCGCGCAGGCCGCTGCGGCGGTTCAGCAGGTCGTCGATCTCGTCGATCGACAGGCCGCCGACCCGGTGCAGGTGGAACACCACGCCGGCGTCGATGTCACCCGAACGAGTGCCCATGACCAGGCCCTCCAGCGGGGTGAGGCCCATCGAGGTGTCCACGCAGTGGCCGCCGCTGACCGCCGAGGCGGAGGCGCCGTTGCCCAGGTGCAGCACGATCACGTTGACCTCGGCCGGGTCCTTGCCGAGCAGCCGGGCGGTGGCCCGGGAGACGTACTGGTGCGAGGTGCCGTGGAAGCCGTAGCGGCGCACCCGGTGCTCGTCCGCGACGGCCTTGTCGATCGCGTACCGGGCCGAGTACTCGGGCATCGAGGCGTGGAAGGCGGTGTCGAAGACGGCCACCTGCGGCAGGTCGGGCCGCAGCGCGCGGGCCACCTCGATGCCGGTGATGTTGGCCGGGTTGTGCAGCGGAGCGACCGGGATCAGCCGGCGGATCTCCTTCAGCACCTCGTCGGTGATCACGGTCGGCGCGGTGAACCGCTTGCCGCCGTGCACCACCCGGTGCCCGATCGCGGCCAGCTCCGGGGAGTCCAGCCCGAGGCCGTCGGCGGCCAGCTCCTCGGCGACGGCCTTCAGCGCGGCGGAGTGGTCCGGGAAGACCTCCAGCAGCTCGCGCTTGTCCCCGCTGTGCGGGGTGTGCGCCAGCCGGCCGGTGGACTCGCCGATCCGCTCGACCAGCCCGGAGGCCAGCCGGGCGCCGTCCAGCATGTCGATCAGCTGGTACTTGACCGACGAGGAGCCGGCGTTCAGCACCAGAACGCGCGTGCCTCCACTCATGCCTTCGGCTCCCCTTCGTGGTTCCTGTCGTTCTGGGACTGGATGGCGGTGATCGCGACGGTGTTGACGATGTCCTCCACCAGCGCCCCGCGCGAGAGGTCGTTGACAGGCTTGCGCAGCCCCTGCAGAACCGGGCCGACCGCGACCGCGCCGGCCGAGCGCTGGACCGCCTTGTAGGTGTTGTTGCCGGTGTTGAGGTCCGGGAAGATCAGCACGGTCGCCCGCCCGGCCACCGGCGAGCCCGGCAGCTTGGTGGCCGCGACGTGGGCGTCCACCGCCGCGTCGTACTGGATCGGGCCCTCCACCAGGATGTCCGGCCGCAGCTCGCGGACCAGTTCGGTGGCCTTGCGGACCTTGTCGACGTCCGCGCCCGAACCGGAGGTGCCGGTCGAGTAGGAGAGCATGGCGACCCGCGGCTCCACCCCGAACTGGGCGGCGGTGGCGGCGGACTGGATCGCGATGTCGGCCAGCTGCTGGGCGTCCGGGTCCGGGTTGACCGCGCAGTCGCCGTACACCAGCACCCTGTCGGCCAGGCACATGAAGAAGACCGAGGAGACGATCGAGGCGTCCGGCGAGGTCTTGATCACCTCGAAGGCGGGCCGGATGGTCGCCGCGGTGGAGTGCACCGCGCCGGAGACCATGCCGTCCGCGATCCCCTCCTGGACCATCAGGGTGCCGAAGTAGGAGACGTCGGTGACCACGTCCAGCGCCAGTTCGACGGTCATCCCCTTGTGGGCCCGCAGCCGGGCGTACAGCTCGGCGAACTGGCGGCGCAGCGGGCTGGTGGTCGGGTCGACGATCCGGACCTGGGCGCGGTCGGCGCCCGGCGCCTCCTGGGGGAGGTCGATGCCCAGGCTCGCGGCCTTGCGGCGCACCGCGTCGACCTCGCCGAGCAGGGTGAGGTCGCAGATGTTGCGGCGCAGCAGGATCTCGGCCGCGCGCAGCACCCGCTCCTCGGTGCCCTCGGGCAGCACCACGTGCCGGCGGCCGGCCCGGGCGCGCTCCAGCAGCTCGTGCTCGAACATCATCGGGGTGACCCGCTCGGACCGGCCGACCTCGATCCGGTTGGTCAACTCGACGGTGTCGACGTGCAGTTCGAACAGGCCGAGGGCGATCTCGGCCTTCCGGGGGCTGGCCGCGGTGAGCTTGCCCTCCAGGTGGGTCAGGGTGGCGGCGGTGGGCCAGCTGCCCTCGGGGACGAACGCGACCGGGGTGCCGGGGGCGAGCCGGGCGGCCAGCGCCATGACGTTCGGTCCGGGGTGCTGGCCGAGGGTCAGCAGCACCCCGGCGATCGGCGGGGCGCCGGCGGCGTGCGCGGCCAGCGAGCCGATCACCAGGTCCGCGCGGTCCCCGGGGGTGACGACCAGGGCTCCCTCGGTCAGCGCGTCCAGGAAGGTCGGCAGCATGGCGCCGCCGAAGACGAAGCCGCGCACGTCCCTGGCCAGGCCGGCCGCGTCGCCGAGCAGCACCTCGGCGCCGGTCGCCTCGACCAGCTGGGCGACGGTCGGCGCGGCGAGGGCGGGCTCCTCCGGGATGACGTACGCGGGGATCGGCAGCTTCTCGGTGAGAGCGCGCTGGATCCGCTGCTTGGCGCCCGGGGTGACCCGGTTGGCGATCATCGCCAGGGTCTCGCAGCCGAGGTCGGTGTACGCCCGGTGGGCGTTGCGCACCTCGGCGATCACGGCCTCCGGCTCCTTGCCCTGCCCGCCGAGCACCGGCAGCACGGCGGCGCCGAACTCGTTGGCCAGGCGGGCGTTGAAGGCCAGCTCGTCCGGGATGTTGGTGTCCGCGAAGTCGGTGCCGAGCACCAGCACCGCCTGGCAGCGCCGCTCCACCGCGCGGAAGCGGTCGAGCAGGGCGGAGACCAGCTCGTCCTGCCCCTGGGCGGCCTGCAGCGCGGCGGCCTCCTCGTAGGTGAGCCCGTACAGCTCCGAACTCGGCAGGTCGATCCGGTACCGCCCGCGCAGTAGCTCGACCACGTGGTCCGACCCCGGCTCGCCGGGCGCGGCCGCGTGCACCAGTGGACGGAACACCCCGACCCGGTCCACCTGGCGGGTGAGCAGTTCCATGACCCCGAGCTCGACCGCCTGTCGGCCGTCCCCCCGGTCGATCCCGGTCACGTACACGCTGCGCGCCACGCGGATGTCTCCGTCCCGTCGCCTCGGAAGCTGGTCATATCGACCATACCTTCGCACCCCGTACGGCCGTCCGCGAGCAGAGGGCGGGCGGGAGGGCAAGGGACCAACGGCCCGACTTCGGCCTTGCGTCAACCCGTAGCGAGCTCGGCCGGGCCGCCGAGGAGCTCGGATTCCCGGTCACGGCCCCCGGCTGAGCGCCCGCCCGGCGTCGGGCGGGCGCTCCGGGGTCCTCAGGCCGGGCGGAGCCAGAGGGTGGCGAGCGGGGGGAGGATCAGTTCGGCGGAGCGGGGCTGGCCGTTCCACTCGACGGGTTCGGCCTTGATCGGGCGGGAGTTGCCGACGCCGCTGCCGCCGTAGGTCTCGGCGTCGGTGTTCAGCACCTCCTCCCAGAGCTGCTCGCGGCCGCCCAGGAGGGGCAGGCCGACCCGGTGGCCGTGCCGGACGACGGGGGAGAAGTTGCAGACGGCGACCAGCGGGGTGCCGTCGGCGGCGTGGCGGACGTAGGAGAGCAGGTTGTCCTCGGCGGCGCCGCCGTCGAGCCAGCGGAAGCCGTCCGGTGTGGTGTCGAGCTCCCAGAGGGCGGGGGTGTCGCGGTAGATCCGGTTGAGGTCGCGGACCAGGCGGCGCACGCCCAGGTGGTCCGCGTGGCCCGGCCACTGCTCGTCGAGCACCCACCACTGCGGGCCCTGCTCGTGGTGCCACTCCGCGCCCTGGGCGAACTCCTGCCCCATGAACAGCAGTTGCTTGCCGGGGTGGGACCACATGAAGCCCAGGTAGGCGCGGTGGTTGGCGCGCTGCTGCCACCAGTCGCCGGGCATCTTGGAGACCAGGGCCTGCTTGCCGTGGACCACCTCGTCGTGCGAGATCGGCAGGATGTAGTTCTCGGAGTAGGCGTACACCATCGAGAAGGTGATCTCGTTGTGGTGGTACTTGCGGTGCACCGGCTCCTTGGACATGTAGACCAGCGAGTCGTGCATCCAGCCCATGTTCCACTTCAGTCCGAAGCCGAGGCCGCCGGCGTCGGTCGGGCGGGTGACGCCGTCCCAGGCGGTGGACTCCTCGGCGATGGTGATCACACCGGGGCAGCGCCGGTAGACGGTGGCGTTCATCTCCTGGAGGAAGGAGGCCGCGTCCAGGTTCTCCCGGCCGCCGTACTGGTTGGGCGTCCAGGCGCCGCCCTCGCGGGAGTAGTCGAGGTAGAGCATCGAGGCGACGGCGTCCACCCGCAGGCCGTCGATGTGGAACTCCTCGCACCAGTAGACGGCGTTGGCGACCAGGAAGTTGCGCACCTCGGTGCGGCCGTAGTCGAACTCCAGGGTCCCCCAGTCGGGGTGCTCAGCGCGCAGCGGGTCGGCCGGCTCGTACAGCGGCTCGCCGTCGAAGCGGGCGAGCGCGAAGTCGTCCTTGGGGAAGTGCGCGGGCACCCAGTCGACGATCACGCCGATGCCGTGCCGGTGCAGGGTGTCCACCAGGTACCGGAAGTCGTCCGGGGAGCCGAGCCGGGCGGTGGGGGCGTAGTAGCCGGAGACCTGGTAGCCCCAGGAGCCGCCGAAGGGGTGCTCCATGACGGGCATGAACTCCACGTGGGTGAAGTTCAACTCCTTGAGGTAGCGGGGCAGTTCCTCGGCGATGGCGCGGTAGCCGGTGAGGTCGGGCCGCCAGGAGGCCAGGTGCAGCTCGTACACCGACATCGGCTCGCGGTGGTGCGCGGCGCGGGCCCGGCGGGCCATCCACTCGTCGTCCTGCCACCGGTACGCGGAGGAGGTGACCACGGAGGCGGTGCCGGGCGGGCACTGGGCGGCCCGGGCCAGCGGGTCGGCCTTGTCGAGCACCCAGCCCTGGCGGGTGTGGATCTCGTACTTGTAGGTGGTGCCCTCGGCGAGGCCGGGGACGAACAGCTCCCAGATGCCGGAGGAGCCGAGCGAGCGCATCGGGTGGCCGGTGCCGTCCCAGTGGTTGAAGTCGCCGATCAGCCGCACCCCGACGGCGTTCGGCGCCCAGACCGCGAAGGCGGTGCCGGTGACGCCGTCGACCGTGCGCACGTGCGAGCCGAGCGCCCGCCACAGCTGCTCGTGCCGGCCCTCGGAGATCAGGTGCAGGTCGAGTTCGCCGAGGGTGGGCGGGGTGCGGTAGCCGTCGTGCTGGCGCAGCGGTTCGCCGCCGGGGTAGGCCACCAGCAGGGTGTAGTCGGGGAGTCCGTCGCCCACCAGCAGGCCGGTGAACAGGCCGCCCTGCTGGTGGGTGAGCTCGGCCGGGCCCTGGTCGGTCTCCACCACCACCCGCTCGGCGAACGGGCGCAGCACCCGGATCGCCGTGCCGCCGTGCACGGGGTGCGCACCGAGCAGGGAGTGCGGGTCGTGGTGCTGCCCGCTCACCAGCCGGTCCACCTCGGCCGGCGGCAGCGGCGCCTCGGGCACGCGCAGGGCGCCGAGGGGGGCGTCCGCCGGAACGCCCGAAGGGTCGTCGGAGCCGGGCGCGTCGGCCTCCCGGGGCTCGTCGGCCTCCCGGGCCTCGGCCCGTTCGGGGCTCCTGGCCAGGGAGGTGGCCGGAACGGGGCGGGTGGGGTGGCCGGTCGGGTCGAGCGGCGTCACGGCGTGGTCCTCCAGCGGCGGGGGGTGGGCGAACTCGTGGCGGGACAGCAGGGACGGAACAGCAGGGACGGAACAGCAGGGACGGAACAGCAGGGACGGAACAGCAGGGACGGGCGGTCAGACGGACAGGGCGAGCCGGTTGATCGCGGCCAACGGGATGGGTAGCCAGCTGGGCCGGTGCCGGGCCTCGTACACCACCTCGTAGACCGCCTTGTCGATCTCCAGCGCCCGCATCAGCTCCGGCGAGGCCGCCGGGTCGGCGCCGCCCCCTGCGGTGTAGCCGGCGCAGAAGGCGGTGCGGTTGCGCTGGGCCCAGGCGGCGGCGAGGTGGGCGAGCTCCGGGTCGACCGGGCCGCCGGCCAGCAGGTGGGCGGCCGCGTAGTCGAAGGAGCGCAGCATCGCGGCGACGTCGCGCAGGGCGGGCTGCGGCTCGCGGCGTTCGGTGACGGACTTGGCGGGCTCGCCCTCGAAGTCGAGCAGCACCCAGCCGTGCGGGGTGCGCATGGCCTGCCCGAGGTGGAGGTCGCCGTGGATGCGCTGGACCGGTAGGCCGTCCGGGTGGGCGTCGGCGAGCTGCTGGAAGGCGGTGCGCAGGGCGGCCCGGAAGCGCAGCAGTCCGGGGACGGCGGCGACCGCGCTGTCCAGCCGGTCGGCCATCGCGGTGGCGAGCCGGCCGGTCTGGGTGCGGTCGAGCCGGGCGACCGGCATCGAGCGGGAGAGCACCCGGTGCACCTCAGCGGTGGCCCGGCCGAGCCGGTGCGCCTCGATGGCGAAGTTGCCGGGGGAGCGGTCGCCCTTGAGCCGGCCGACCTGGTCGAGGGCGAGTTCCCAGCCGTCCTCGGCGTCCGGCAGGTAGCGCTGGAGCAGTCCGAGGGTGGCGGGTTCGGCGCGTTCCATGCGGCTCTCGAACCAGGCGGCGACCCGGGGGATGCGGGTGGAGCCGGCCCGGGAGAGGGCGAGGGAGAGTTCGAGGTCGGGGTTGGTGCCGGGGTGGATGCGCCGGAAGAGCTTGAGGATGTACGAGGTGCCGTAGATGACGGAGCTGTTGGACTGCTCGGCGGTGGAGGCGCGGCCGGGGAGGTTCGTGGGCAGCCCGGAGCCGGGGGTGCGGCGGAAGGACAGCGAGCCGAACCGGTCGCCGGTGGCGAGGTGTTCCAGCAGCCGCCCGGTGAGCTCGGGGTCGTGGACCGCGTCGTAGAGGGTGGCGCCGTCGTACGGGCCCTGGCTGAGCCGGCCCAGCACGGCGCCGGGCTCGATGCCCGAGGGGCCCTGGGAGCGGATTCCGAGGAGCAGTTGGTAGGTGTCGCCGTGCGGCAGCCCGGCCGTGGTGGCGTGCTCGACCCGCAGCAGCAGGTGGAGCAGGGCCGGGTCGCCGACCTGCAGCGGGGTGCCGACCACCGGGACGAGTCCGGTGATGGGCCGTCCCTTCCCGGCGTACCAGCGCTGGGTGGGGAGCCACTCGGCGATCAGCGGCAGGGCCGCCTGGACGAGTTCGCTGACCCCCAGGGCGGTCCTCCGGGGCCCGGTGCCGCGCAGGCCCGCGGGCGCGGCGGTACCGGCCGGGGCGTCGGGCTGCACATGGGCTTGAGAACGGGAGGGTTCGGACATGACTCCCTTTCCCCGGAAGCACGCGGACTGCCCGACGGGTCGTGGCCGGGTCCGTCAGTCTTCCGGATTTCGGCGGCGCGGCGGTCGCGGCACGCGAGCACGGCTCGGGTGTCACGCCTTCGTGTGGGTAGCCGTTGGGCTGTTCTCCGTACGGTGGTGCAGAGAAGTCCGGGGGCGCGGGCGTTCAACTCGCGCCCCCGGAGGGTCTGGTGGTGCTGTGCGTGCCGCGGCGGCGGGTGCGGCGGATCGTTACTTCGACCGCCTGGTACCGCTCAGGCGCGGGGGCTGCCGGAGCTGGAACCAGTAGAAGCCGTGTCCGGCCAGTGTGAGCAGGTAGGGCCACTCGCCGATCGACGGGAAGCGCACCCCGCCGATCAGCTCGACCGGGTACCGCCCGCCGTACTGCCGCAGGTCCAGCTCGGTCGGCTGCGCGAACCGCGAGAAGTTGTTCACGCACATGACCAGGTCCCCCTCGTACTCGCGCACGAAGGCCAGCACGGCGGGGTTGCTGGACGGCAGTTCGGTGTAGGTGCCCAGGCCGAACGCCGGGTTGAGCTTGCGGATCTCGATCATGCGACGCGTCCAGTGCAGCAGTGAACTCGAACTGCTCTGCTGCGCCTCGACGTTGGTCACCTGGAAGCCGTACACCGGGTCCATGATGGGCGGCAGACTGAGCCTGCCCGGGTCGGCGGAGGAGAAACCCGCGTTGCGGTCCGGGGTCCACTGCATCGGCGTGCGCACGCCGTCCCGGTCGCCCAGCCAGATGTTGTCGCCCATGCCGATCTCGTCCCCGTAGTAGAGCACCGGCGAGCCGGGCAGGGAGAGCAGCAGGGCGGTGAACAGCTCGATCTGGTTGCGGTCGTTCTCCAGCAGCGGGGCGAGCCGGCGGCGGATGCCCACGTTGGCGCGCATCCGCGGGTCCTTGGCGTACTCCGCGTACATGTAGTCGCGCTCCTCGTCGGTGACCATCTCCAGGGTCAGCTCGTCGTGGTTGCGCAGGAAGATGCCCCACTGGCAGCCGCCCGGGATCTGCGGGGTCTTGGCGAGGATCTCCGAGACCGGGTACCGGGACTCCCGGCGCACCGCCATGAAGATCCGCGGCATCACCGGGAAGTGGAACGCCATGTGGCACTCGTCGCCGCCCGCGGTGAAGTCGCCGAAGTAGTCGACCACGTCCTCCGGCCACTGGTTGGCCTCGGCGAGCAGCACGGTGTCCGGGTAGTCGGCGTCGATCTCCTTGCGGACCCGCTTGAGGAACTCGTGGGTCTCCGGCAGGTTCTCGCAGTTGGTGCCCTCCCGGGCGAACAGGTAGGGCACCGCGTCCAGCCGGAAGCCGTCGATGCCGAGGTCGAGCCAGAACCGGAGCCCGGCGATCATCTCGTCCTGGACCCGGGGGTTGTCGTAGTTGAGGTCCGGCTGGTGCGAGAAGAACCGGTGCCAGTAGTACTGCTTGCGGACCGGGTCGTACGTCCAGTTGGACGTCTCGGTGTCGACGAAGATGATCCGGGCGTCCGGGAACTGCTTGTCGTCGTCGGCCCACATGTAGAAGTCGCCGTACGGCCCGTCCGGGTCCGCCCGGGAGGCCTGGAACCACGGGTGCTGGTCGCTGGTGTGGTTCATGACGAAGTCGATGATCACGCGCATGCCGCGGGCGTGCGCGGCGTCCACGAACTCCATGAAGTCGGCGATGTCGCCGAACTCCGGCAGCACCGACTTGTAGTCGGCGACGTCGTACCCGCCGTCGCGCAGCGGCGAGGCGAAGAACGGCGGGAGCCAGAGGCAGTCGACCCCGAGCCACTGGAGGTAGTCGAGTTTGGCCGTGAGCCCCTTGAGGTCCCCGACCCCGTCGCCGTTGCTGTCCTGGAAGGACCGCACCAGCACCTCGTAGAAGACCGCACGTTTGAACCACTCGGGGTCCAGGTTCTTCTTCGAGGTCTCGGGGAAGGTGTCGGGGACGGGCTCGTTCACTGTCACGTGGGGTTCCTCCGAACCGTGAGGAGGTGAGCCGGCTCGGCTGAGGGATCGAGCCGGACGTAGTTGTGCCGGCCCCAGGTGTAGACGGCGCCGGTGAGCTCGTCGTGCACCACGTGGGGCCCGTCGCCTTCGAGGGTCACGGTGGCCTCCTGGACGTGGTGCGGGTCGAGGTTGACCACGGTGATGACCTGGTCGGTGAGGCCTTCCGGGGTGGTCGCGGTCTTGGAGTAGGCGAGCACCTGGTCGTTGTCGGTGGGGTGGAAGCGCAGGTCGCGCAGCTGCTGGAGGGCCGGGTGGCGCCGGCGCAGCCGGTTCAGCACGGTGAGCAGCGGGGCGAGGGTGTCGGTGCGGTTCCAGTCGCGCGGGCGCAGCTCGTACTTCTCCGAGTGCAGGTACTCCTCGGAGCCCGGGTGGGCCGGCTCGTTCTCGCACAGCTCGAAGCCGGCGTAGACGCCGTAGCTGGGGGAGAGGGTGGCGGCGAGCACCGCGCGGATCGCGAAGGCGGCGCGGCCGCCCTGCTGGAGGAAGGCGTGCAGGATGTCCGGGGTGTTGGCGAAGAAGTTGGGGCGCATGTAGGCGGCCGCGTCGCCGGTGAGTTCGGTGAGGTATTCGGTGAGTTCGTTCTTGGTGTTGCGCCAGGTGAAGTACGTGTACGACTGGTGGAATCCGATCTTCGCGAGGGTGTGCATCATCGCCGGGCGGGTGAAGGCCTCCGCGAGGAACACGACATCGGGGTCGGTGCGGGCGATGTCGGAGAGCACCTTCTCCCAGAACACCACCGGTTTGGTGTGGGGGTTGTCGACCCGGAAGATCCTGACGCCGTGGGACATCCAGAATCGGAGGATCCGGACGGTTTCCTTGACGATTCCGTCCATGTCCTGGTCGAAGTTGATCGGATAGATGTCCTGGTACTTCTTCGGCGGGTTCTCGGCGTAGGCGATGGTCCCGTCCGCGCGGTGGCTGAACCATTCCGGATGCTTGTTCACCCACGGGTGGTCCGGGGAGCACTGGAGGGCGAAGTCCAGCGCCACCTCCAGGTGCAGTGCCCTGGCCTCGGCGACGAAGTGGTCGAAGTCCTCGATGGTGCCGAGGTCCGGGTGGACCGCGTCGTGGCCGCCCTCCGGCGAGCCGATCGCCCAGGGCGAGCCGACGTCGTGCGGACCGGCCGTCAGGGTGTTGTCCGGGCCCTTGCGGAACGCTCGTCCGATCGGGTGGACCGGCGGCAGGTAGACCACGTCGAAGTCCATCGCGGCGATCGCCGGCAGCCGCTCGGCGGCGGTGCGCAGGGTGCCCGAACGCGGCGGCTCGACCCCGTTCGGGTCCACCACCGCGCCCTCCGACCGGGGGAAGAACTCGTACCAGGAGCCGAACAGGGCGCGCTCGCGGTCCACCTGGAGCGGCAGCGGCCGGGAGGCGCTGAGCAGCTCGCGCAGCGGGTAGCGGGCCAGCAGCTCCAGCACCTCGGGGGCGAGCGCGGCGGCCAGCCGGGACAGCGGCGGCAGGCCCGGGTCGCGCAGCGCGTCCACGGCGGCCAGCACGTGCGCGCGGCCCTCCTTCTTCGGCACCCCGGCGGCGGCCTGCTCCAGCAGCCGGGCGCCCTCCTCCAGGACCAGCGCGGTGTCGATCCCGGCGGGGAGCTTCACCCCGGCCGTCCTGCGCCAGGTGGCGATGGGGTCGCTCCACGCCTCGACCAGGTACGACCAGCGGCCGGGCGCGGTCGGGGTGATGTGCGCGCCCCAGCGGTCGGTGCCCTCGGCGAGCTCGCGCATCGGCGTCCACGGGCCGCTGCGGCCGCGCGGGTCGCGCAGCACCACGTTGGCGTTGACGGCGTCGTGGCCCTCGCGGAAGACCGTCGCGGTGACCAGGAAGGTCTCGCCGACGACGGCCTTGGCCGGGCGGCGGCCGGCGTCGATCTGGGGGCTGACGTCCAGGACGGGGATGCGGCCGATCACGGTGTCGCTCTCTGTCGTCTTGCGGGCGGAGGGCTTGGTGGCGGTCTTGGTGCCGGTTTTGGCAGTGGCGGTCTTGGTGGTGCTCTTGCTCGCGGCGCGCTTGCGGGCGGGCGGCTCGGCGTCGGCCGCGGCCGACTCGGGCTCGGCGGCCCGGCGGGTGGCGGCCGTCGCGGTGGTGCGGCGCGTGCTGGTGGTGCGCCGGCGCGGTGCCGCCGTCAGGTCCTCCTCGGCCCCGGGTTGTCGGGCCGCTGTGGCGGGCTGATCTGTGGCGGGCGGTGCTGCGGGGGCCTGTGCGGTGGAGGCCTGGGATTCGGAGGATTCGGTACGGACCGCTCCGGACGCCCGGGGCGACGGCATCGCCGGGTCTGTCCGAGTGTCAGAATCCATCCGTCCGGCGGATTCCGCGACCGCTGGGTCGACGGTGTGGGCCACCGGTGTGGACTGGTCCCGCGTGTCGCCGTGCATGCCAAACTCCTGCCCGAGATCAGCGGCAGCTCCCGCGGGCCGGGGGATCGGGCCAGGGGAGTACCGGGAGGACTGCTGGGTGGGGTGGACGTGCGACCGGAAGCCTGCCCGCGCCGCCGTCCCCGGCAACCTGCCCGGCGCCCGCCGATCCGGTGGCGGGACGCCCCGGAACCCGTGCGCGTCCCGGCGCACGCCTCCGGGGGCACGCCCCTGGGCGGCCCGGTCGACCCGTGAACGAGCCGACCCTGCGCGAGGACACGCGTCGGTGCGCGGTGAGCGCCGAACGGGTCAAGGGAGAAGGGGAACGATCAACGCGAAAAGGATTCGGACGTGCTGCTTCACGAGGGACGCCACCCGTCGTCGTTGTCCCCGCAGCATCAACGACCTTCGGTCATCCTCGCATCGGTGACACGTTTTTCGCAGCGGTACGACAGTAGTTTCGGGTTTTGTCCGGACCGGGCGATCGGCCGGAAATGGATCCGTTCCACGGAGTTCACGCATTGGTAGCGCGGCACCCCGGAATGTGCGCCTCGCGCGCCCCCCGTGCAGACCAATGCGCCGAATGCGATCTCATCAATAGGCCGAACGGATGGCCAATGGCCCGCTTGACCCGTTGTCAGGACGATCGTCGAGGCTACGCTTCACGCCTGTGAAGGCAATCCGCAGATTCACCGTCCGCACCGTCCTGCCCGAACAACTCCAGCCGTTGCACGAGCTGGCCCTCAACCTGCGCTGGTCCTGGCACCCCGAGACCAGGGACCTCTTCCGGTCCGTGGACCCGGAGGTCTGGGCCGCGACCGGCGAGGACCCGGTGCGGCTGCTCGGGGAGGTCCCGGCCGCCCGGCTCGCCGCACTCGCCGCCGACCGGCGGTTCCTGCGCAGACTCGGCGACCTCGCCGACGACCTGCGCGAGTACCTCACCGGCCCGCGCTGGTACCAGGCCCACCAGGAGGGCGGCGCCACCCCGCCGCCCGCCGCCATCGCCTACTTCTCGCCCGAGTACGGCATCGCCGCCGCGCTGCCCCAGTACTCCGGCGGCCTCGGCATCCTGGCCGGCGACCACCTCAAGGCCGCCAGCGACCTCGGCGTCCCGATCATCGGCGTGGGGCTGTTCTACCGGCACGGCTACTTCCGGCAGTCCCTCGACCGGGTCGGCTGGCAGCAGGAGCGCTACCCCCTCCTGGACCCGGACGAACTGGCCGTCAGCCTGCTGCGGGAGGCCGACGGCACCCCCAGCCGGGTCGACCTCGCCCTGCCCGGCGGCCGCACCCTGGCGGCGCACATCTGGAAGGCCCAGGTCGGGCGGGTCCCCCTGCTGCTGCTCGACTCCGACATCGAGGCCAACTCGCCCGCCGAACGCGATGTCACCGACCGGCTCTACGGAGGCGGCAGCGAGCACCGGCTGCTCCAGGAGATGCTGCTCGGCATCGGCGGCGTCCGGGCCGTGCGTGCCTACGGCCGGCTGACCGGGCACCCCGCCCCCGAGGTCTTCCACACCAACGAGGGCCACGCCGGCTTCCTCGGCGTCGAGCGGATCCGCGAACTGGTCGCCGACCGGACGGCCGGGCTCGACTTCGCCGCCGCCCTGGAGTCCGTCCGGGCCGGCACCCTGTTCACCACCCACACGCCCGTCCCGGCCGGCATCGACCGCTTCGACCGCGACCTGGTCGCCCGCCACTTCGGAGGCGACGCCGCACTGCCCGGCGTCCCGGTCGAGTCGGTGCTCGCGCTCGGCGCCGAGACCTGGCGCGGCGGGGACCCGAAGCTCTTCAACATGGCCGCGATGGGCCTGCGGCTGGCCCAGCGCGCCAACGGGGTCTCCACCCTGCACGGCGAGGTCAGCCGCTCGATGTTCAACGGCCTGTGGCCCGGCTTCGACCCCGCCGAGGTGCCGATCACCTCGGTCACCAACGGGGTGCACGCCACCACCTGGATCGACCCGGCCGTGGTGCGCCTGGGCGCCGCCGAGCTCGGCGCCGAACGCGCCGAGGAGGCGATGACCACCGGCGAGACCAAGCGCTGGACCGGTCTGGAACGGATCGGCAACACCGAGATCTGGGACCTGCGCCGCAGCCTGCGCGCCCAGCTGGTGGAGGAGGCCCGCCGTCGGCTGCGCGCCTCCTGGCACCAGCGCGGGGCCGGCGAGGCCGAGCTCGGCTGGGTCTCCTCGGTGCTCGACCCCGACGTGCTCACCATCGGCTTCGCCCGCCGGGTGCCCTCGTACAAGCGGCTCACCCTGATGCTGCGCGACCCGGAGCGGCTGCGCGCCCTGCTGCTGCACCCCACTCGGCCGGTGCAGATCGTGGTCGCCGGCAAGGCCCACCCGGCCGACGACGGCGGCAAGCGGCTGATCCAGCAGATGGTCGCCTTCGCCGACGACCCGGCGGTGCGCCACCGGATCGTCTTCCTGCCGGACTACGACATGGCGATGGCCCGGCACCTCTACCCGGGCTGCGACGTCTGGCTGAACAACCCGCTCCGCCCGCTGGAGGCCTGCGGCACCTCCGGGATGAAGGCCGCGCTCAACGGCTGCCTCAACCTGTCCGTCCTGGACGGCTGGTGGGACGAGTGGTACGACGGCCAGAACGGCTGGGCGATCCCCACCGCCGACGAGGGCGACGGCGTGCTCGACCCGGAGAGCAGCGAGGCCGAGCGCCGCGACGACATCGAGGCGGCCGCGCTGTACGACCTGATCGAGGACCAGGTCGCCGCGCGGTTCTACGACCGGGGCAACGACGGGCTGCCGCACCGCTGGATCGCCATGGTCCGGCACACCCTGGTCACCCTCGGGCCCAAGGTGCTGGCCGGGCGGATGGTCCGCGAGTACGTCGAGCGGCTGTACACCCCGGCGGCGCTGGCCCAGCGGGAACTGATGGTGGGCGGCCACCGCGGGGCGCGGGAGCTGGCGGTCTGGAAGGCCAGGGTCCGGGAGGGCTGGCCGGGCGTGCGGGTCGAGCACGTCGAGGCGGACTGTCCGGCCGAGGCCCAGGAGCTGGGCAGCTCGCTGGCGCTGCGGGTGCAGGTCGCGCTGGGCCCGCTGCAGCCGGGGGACGTCGAGGTGCAGGCGGTCTCCGGCCGGGTCGACGAGACGGACGGCATCTCGGACGCCGCGGCGCTCGCCCTCAAGCCGGTCGGCGGCCCGGACCTGGACGGCCGCACCCGCTACGAGGGCTCGCTGGAGCTCTGCCGCACCGGGCCGTTCGGCTACACCGTCCGGGTCCTGCCCGCGCACCCGAGGCTGGCCTCGCCGGCCGAACTGGGGCTGGTGGCGCTCCCGGCCGAGTCGGCGGGGATGGACGCGGGGCTGCTGCGCTGAGCCCGCGGAGCGGATGACTGCCGGGCCGGGTCGGTACCGGCCCCGGAGAAGGGGATGCCCGCCCGGGTGCGTGACGGCGCACCCGGACGGGCACAACTGTGGGGCTTCCTGGACGGGCACCACTGAGGGGTTGTTCTACACCAGGCTGTCCCGCCAGGCGCGATGCAGGGTGGCGAAACGCCCGGAGCCGTCGATCAGCCGCTGCGGCGAGCCGTCCTCGACGATCCGGCCCCGATCCATCACCAGGACCCGGTCGGCGATCTCCACGGTGGAGAGCCGGTGCGCGATGATCACCGCCGTGCGGCCGGCCAGCACCGTGCGCATCGCCCGCTGCACGGCCTGCTCGCCGGGGACGTCCAGGGAACTGGTCGCCTCGTCCAGGATCAGCACGGCCGGGTCGGCCAGCAGGGCGCGGGCGAAGGCGACCAGCTGGCGCTGCCCGGCGGAGATCCGGCCGCCGCGCTTGCGCACGTCGGTGTCGAAGCCGTCCGGGAGCGCCGCGACGAACTCGTACGCGCCGATGTCGCGGGCGGCCTGCTCGATCTCGGCGCGGGTGGCGCCGGGGCGGCCGATCGCGATGTTCTCGGCGACGGTGCCGGAGAACAGGAAGGACTCCTGGGTCACCATCACCACCGCGCGCCGCAGCTCCGGGGTGGTGAGGTCGCGCAGGTCGACGCCGTCCAGCCGGATCCGGCCGTCGGTCGGGTCGTAGAAGCGGGCCAGCAGCTTGGCGAGCGTCGACTTGCCCGCGCCGGTCGCCCCGACCACCGCGACGGTCTGACCGGCCGGGATCAGCAGGTCGAAGGGCGGCAGCACCTCCTTGCCGGTGCGGTAGGCGAAGCGGGTCCGTTCGAAGGACACCTCCCGGCCCTTGAGGGTGACTCGCCCGCTCGCCTCCGCTCGGGGCGGTGGGGGCAGTTCCCTCGGCTCGGCCGGCTCGGCGACGGTCGGCTCGTGGGCGAGCAGCCCGGCGATCTTCTCCAGCGCCGCGGCGGCGGCCTGGTAGCTGTTCAGGAACATCGCCAGCTGGTCGATCGGGTCGAACAGGCGGCGCAGGTAGAGCACGAAGGCGGTCAGGACGCCCAGCTCCAGGGAGTCCTCGGTGACCAGGTAGGCGCCCAGCAGCAGGATGCCGGTGGTCCAGACGTTGGCGGTGGCGCGGGAGAGGCCGACGTACCGGGCGAGTTCCAGGAAGCCCTCCGCGTTGGCCCCGGAGGAGCGGAGGTTGACCACGGCGAAGGCGGCGTCGTTGGCCTTCTCGCGGCGGAAGGCCTGCACCGGGCGGATGCCGTTCATCGTCTCGGTGAAGCGCACGATCATCGAGGCGGCGGCCGTCCGCGAACGGCGGTAGACCCGGCGGGAGCGGGTCCGGAAGGAGTGGGCGACCAGCGCCAGCGGCAGGAAGCACACCAGCGAGGCCAGGCCCAGCCGCCAGTCCAGCACCACCAGCAGCACCGAGATGTAGCAGACCGACAGGAAGACGGTCAGCAGCTCCTGCAGGCCCTCGGAGAGCAGCTCGCGCAGCGCGTCGATGTCACTGGTGGCCCGGGAGATGATCCGGCCCGAGGTGTAGCGCTCGTGGAAGTCCAGGCTGAGCCGCTGGGCGTGCCGGAAGATCCGGCCGCGCAGCTCCAGCAGGACGTCCTGGTTCACCCGCGCGCTGATCTTGATGAACGCCCACTGCAGCAGCGGGCTGAGCAGCGCGCAGAACAGGTACCCGGCGACCACCGCGATCAGCGGGCCGGAGTCGTGCGCGCGCAGCGCCGGGATGCCGCGGTCCATCGCCACCGCGACCAGCAGCGGACCGGACTGCAGGGCGGCCTGCTGGACCAGGATCACCACCATCGCGACGGCGATCCGGGCCCGGTGCGGGCCGAGCAGCGAGCGCAGCAGCGCCCGGGGCGCGCCGGGCGGGACGGGGATGTCCTCGTCGTCGGCCGGTGGCGGGGGCAGCTCCTCCTCGACGGACTCGGCGGGCTCGGCGGTGGTGGTCATCGGACGACCCCCTCCTCGGGGACGAGGGGGCCCTCGGGCACGAGGGCGGCCTCGCCCGACATCAGTTCGCGGTAGTGCGGGCAGTCCCGCAGCAGCTCCTGGTGGGTGCCGACGGCCTCGATCCGGCCGTCCGCGAGCACCGCGACCCGGTCGGCGAGCAGCACGGTGCTGGGGCGGTGGGCGACCACCAGGGCGGTGGTGGAGCCGAGCACCTCGCGCAGCGCCCGCTCCACCAGCGCCTCGGTGTGCACGTCCAGGGCGGAGAGCGGGTCGTCCAGCACCAGGAAGGGCGGGGAGCCGACCACCGCCCGGGCCAGGGCGAGGCGCTGGCGCTGGCCGCCGGACAGGCTCAGTCCCTGCTCGCCGACCTGGGTCTCCACCCCGGCCGGGAGCTTCTCGACGAAGCCGGCCTGGGCGGTGGCCAGGGCGGAGGCCAGCTGCCGGTCGTCCGCGCCGGGTGCGCCCATCAGCACGTTCTCCCGGACGGTGGCGGAGAACAGGGTGGGTTCCTCGAAGGCGACGGCGACGAGCTCGCGCAGCCTCTCCCGGGGCAGCTCGGTGATGTCCCGGCCGTCCAGGGTGATCCGGCCGCCGGTGGCCTCGTACAGCCGGGGGAGCAGCGCGGTGAGCGTGGTCTTGCCGCTGCCGGTGGCGCCGACCAGGGCCATCGTCTCGCCGCTGCGCACGTGCAGGTCGATGCCGGCCAGGAGGTCGGGAGTGCCGTCGGGGGCGTCGGGGTAGCGGAAGCGGACGCCGCTGAAGCGGATGCCGTCCGGGGCGCCGAGCGCGTGGGCGCTGCCCGGGTCCTCGGGCTCGGGCTCGTCCATGACCTCGAAGAAGCGGTCGGTGGCGGTGGCGGCCTCGTTGGCGTAGGCGAGCAGCCAGCCGAGCGACTCGACCGGCCAGCGCAGGGCGAGCGCGGTGGAGAGGAAGGCGACCAGGGTGCCGGCGCTCAGCTCGTCGTGGGCGACCAGGTAGGCGCCGACGGCCAGGGCGCAGCCGAGGGCGATCTCCGGCAGGCCGACGATGACCGCCCACAGGTTGGCGAGCTGGTGGGCCTTGCGCAGTTCGGTGCGGCGCAGCCGGTGGGACTGTTCGCGGAAGTGCTCGGCCATGGTCCGGTGCCGGCCGAAGGCCTTGAGGATGCGGATGCCGAGCACGGACTCCTCGACCACGGTGGCGAGGTCGCCGTTCTGGTCCTGGGCGAGCCGGGCGGTGACCGAGTAGTCGGACTCGAAGCGCCGTGTGAGCACCACCAGCGGCACGCAGGGCAGCAGGACGATCAGGGCGAGCCGCCACTCCTGGGTGAACATCAGCACGATGCCGGCCAGGAAGGTCACCGAGTTGACGATCAGGAACACCAGCGGGAAGGCCAGGAAGAGCCGCATGGCGTTCATGTCGGTGGTGGCCCGGGAGAGCATCTGGCCGGAGCCCCAGCGGTCGTGGAAGGAGACCGGCAGCCGCTGGAGCTTGGCGTAGAGGTCGGCGCGCATGGCCGCCTCCAGCCGGCCCAGCGGGCGGGCGAGGACGACCCGGCGGGTGTAGAACAGTGCGGACTCGACCAGCCCGAGGAGCAGCAGCAGGCCGACCGGCGGCCAGAGGGCGGCGAGGTCGTGCCGGGCGAGCGGGCCGTCCACGATCCGGCCGAGCACCACCGGGACGGCGAGGGTGCTCAGCATGGCGAGCGTGGCGGCCGTCGCCGAGACGGCCAGCCGGCCGCGCACCGCCCGGGCGTAGGGCCACAGGCGCAGCAGCGAGCGGACCGTGGAGCGGCGGCGCCCGGTGGGGTCGCCGGTCGACGGGTTCGGCGCGTCTTGTCTGTTCTCGGCCATCGCGGTGAGGGTAGGCAGAGAGGCCGTCACTTCTCATCCGGTTTTTCGCCCCTGTCGCTGCCGCCCGGCGAGAACCGGCCACCCGCTCGGGCGGGGCGGGAGCGGAATGCGGGGCGCGCGTTGCCGTTCGTGCAGGGAGGAGTGAGCCGTGCGCCTCTTGCGAGCGTCCGCCGAACGGCCGATTACATCTCGTGACGGACGCTCATTGATACGCGAGTGACGGGAGTGTGGACATGGCGGTCGACACCGAGCCCACCCCCGGCCCCGGCTCCGCAACCGTGCAGGTACGGGCCCAGCTCAGCCTCAGCACCACCGCCGCGCGGAACCTGGCGACGACGACCAAGTCCAAGCCGCAGGCGCAGGAGATCACCTCCCGCTGGCTGTTCACGCCGGTCGGTCGGGCGCGCGCAGCAGTTGCAGCGAGCGTCCGGCCAGCACCACCGCGCCCCGCGGGGACGGCTCGCCCGTGCCCGCGGCCGCCGTGTCCAGCACCGTCTCGTACGCGGCCTCCGGCTCCGCCCACGGCTCGCCGGGCAGGGTGAACACCGTGGGCTCGTGGCCCGCGTTGAGCAGCAGCAGGAAGCTGTCGTCGTCCAACGGCCGCCCCGCGCCGTCCCGTTCGGACATCGCGGTGCCGGACAGCAGCATGCCCAGGCAGGCCGTGGGGCCGAACCAGTCCGCCTCGGTCATCTCCTTGCCGAGCGGGGTGAACCAGGCGAGGTCCGGCTGGCCGCCGGGAGTGACGGCCCGGCCGGAGAAGAACGCCCGCCGGCGCAGCACCGGGTGGGCCCGGCGCAGCCGCACCAGCCCGGCGGTCAGCTCGCACAGCTCCCGCCAGCCGGGCTGCTCCAGCAACGACCAGTCCAGCCAGCTGAGTTCGCCGTCCTGGCAGTAGGCGTTGTTGTTGCCGCCCTGGGTGCGTCCCAGCTCGTCCCCGGCGGTGATCATCGGGACGCCCGCGGATAGCAGCAGGGTGGCCATCAGGTTGCGCAGTTGGCGCAGCCGCAACGCGTTGACCTCCGGGTCGGTGGTCTCGCCCTCGACGCCGTGGTTCCACGAGCGGTTGTCGTCGGTGCCGTCCCGGTTGGCCTCGCCGTTGGCCTCGTTGTGCTTGCGGTCGTAGGAGACCAGGTCGCGCAGGGTGAAACCGTCGTGCGCCGTCACGTAGTTGACGGACGCGTACGGGCGGCGGCCGCCGCGCTGGTAGAGGTCGGAGGAGCCGGACAGCCGGTAGCCCAGCTCGCGCACGTCCGGGCGGGCGCCGCGCCAGAAGTCCCGTACGGTGTCGCGGTACCTGTCGTTCCACTCGGCCCACAGCGGGGGGAAGCCGCCGACCTGGTAGCCGCCCGGGCCGATGTCCCAGGGCTCGGCGATCAGCTTCACCCGGCTGAGCAAGGGGTCCTGGGAGACGGCGGCGAGGAAGGGGTGGTCCATGTCGACCCCGTCCGCGGCCCGGGCCAGGGCCGTTGCCAGGTCGAAGCGGAAGCCGTCCACGCCCATCTCGGTCACCCAGTAGCGCAGCGAGTCGGTGATCAGCCGGACCACCTGCGGGCGGCGGGTGTCCAGCGTGTTGCCGCAGCCGGTGTAGTCGGCGTAGCCGCGCGGGCGGTGCGGGGCCAGGCGGTAGTAGGCGGCGTTGTCGATGCCGCGCAGCGACAGCGTCGGGCCGAGCTCGGCGCCCTCGGCGGTGTGGTTGAACACCACGTCGAGGATCACCTCGATCCCGGCGGCGTGCAGGGCGCGGACCATCCGCTTGAACTCGCCGACCTGGCCGCCGCGGGAGCCCGAGGCGGAGTAGCCGGCGTGCGGGGCGAAGTAGCCGACCGTGTTGTAGCCCCAGTAGTTGACCAGGCCGCGGGCCTGGAGGTGGTCCTCGTCGGCGAACTGGTGCACCGGCAGCAGCTCGACGGCGGTCACCCCGAGGCGGGTGAGGTGGGCGATCGCGGCGGGATGGGCCAGGCCGGCGTAGGTGCCGCGCAGGTGGGGCGGGACGTCCGGGTGGCGCATGGTGAAGCCGCGCACGTGGAGCTCGTAGAGCACCGTCTCGGACCAGGGGGTCTTCGGGCGGTGGTCGTCGTACCAGTCGTCGTCGTCGTGGACGACCACGGATCTGGGGACGTGGGGGGCGGAGTCGCGGTTGTCCCGGACGGTGTCGGCGACGTCGGCCTCGGGCCAGTTGCGGACGGCCGAACAGGCCGCGTCGTGGGAGGTGTAACAGCCGTCGACGGCGCGGGCGTACGGGTCGAGCAGCAGCTTCGCGGCGTTCCAGCGGGCGCCCGTCCACGGGTCCCAGCGGCCGTGCACCCGGAAGCCGTAGCGGGTGCCGGGACGGACACCGGGGAGGAAGCCGTGCCAGATCTGGAAGTCCTGCTCGGTGAGGCGGTGGCGGCTCTCCCGGCCGTCCTCGTCGAACAGGCACAGGTCGACGGCCTCGGCGCCGGCCGCCCAGAGGGCGAAGTTGGTGCCGGGGCCGGCGAGGTGGTCCGTCCGGAAGCGGGCGCCGAGCGGTTGCCAGCTGCCTGGCCGTACCCCGGCTTCCGGCTCTTGCCCTGACGCCATGGTCGTAGCCTCCCTGGGCGGGGGTGTCGTGGGACTGTTCACCTCTTCTTTCCCGGAATGTGGGGGGAGGAAGCGGCTGAACGGGGGGTGGGGGGTGGTGTCGGGGGGTGGGGGCTCTCGGCAGGGTGGGTGCCGCCCTTCCCGCAGTGCGTCCCTGTCGCCCTGGTCGGGCGGGAGGGGTGGGGGGCGCTTGGTGGGCGCGCGGGGCGTTGCCCGCGCGCCCGTGGTGGGGGGAGGGGGTGTGGGCGGGTGGGCGTGTCTTCGGTTGGTTCGCGGTCGTTGTCACGGGCGTCGGATGCTCCTGAGGTCGGAGCCGAGTGGTGGGAGGCCCCGGGATGCGACGCCGGGTCGGGGTGTGGGCGCGGCGGGTGGTGGCGGCCTGGTGCGTGCTGGTGGTTGCCGGGTGCGGGGGTGGGGTGTCGGGCGGGTCCGGTGGGGATGTGGCCGGGGTGGGGTCGCGTACGCCGCCTCCGGCGCCGTCGCGGGCGGTGGTGACCGCGGTGCCCGCTGACGGTGCGCAGGATGTGGCGGCGGAGGGAGCGGTGCGGGTGACCGTCGGCCAGGGGCGGCTGGTGTCGGTTCGGCTGGCTGATGCGAAGGGCGTCGAACTGCCCGGGACGATCGGTCCGGACGGGGCCGCCTGGGTGCCGGACGGGCCGTTGCCTCTCGGTACCGCGTTCACGCTGGATGCCGTGGCGGAGGACGACCAGGGGCAGCGGGCGGCTCAGCATTCGGCGTTCTCGACGGTGGCCCGGGCGCACACCTTCGTGGCGTTCTTCACGCCGGAGGACGGCTCGACGGTCGGTGTCGGGATGCCGGTCTCGTTGCGGCTGAGCAGGCCGATCACCGACCGGGCGGCGGTGGAGCGGGCCGTGCGGGTGACGGCGGATCCGCCGGTGCCGGTGGCCGCGCACTGGTTCGGCAACCAGCGGTTGGACTTCCGTCCGCGGCAGTACTGGGCGGCCGGGACCAGGGTGACGGTGGCGCTGCGGCTCAAGGACGTGCAGGGGGCGCCGGGGGAGTTCGGTACGCAGAGCCGGGACCTGCACTTCACCGTCGGCCGGGCGCAGGTCTCCACGGTCGATCTGGACGCCCACACGCTGACGGTCCGGGCCGGGCAGGGCGGGAAGGTGCTCCGGGTGCTCAAGGTGTCCGGGGGGAGCCCCGACCACCCCACCTACCGGGGGGTGATGGTGGTGTCGGAGAAGTACAAGCTGACCCGGATGAACTCGCAGACCGTCGGCATGGGGGACGAGTACGACATCAAGGACGTCCCGCACGCGATGCGGCTGACCGCCTCCGGCACCTTCGTGCACGGCAACTACTGGGCGGACCCGGGGGTGTTCGGCACCGCCAACCTCAGCCACGGCTGCATCGGCCTGGCGGACGTCAAGGGCGGGACGGGCAAGGACACCCCGGCGGCCTGGCTGTTCGAGCACACCATTCCGGGGGACGTGCTCGAGGTGCGGGCCTCGGCCGGGGACTTCGTGCCGCCGTCGAACGGGCTGGGGGACTGGAACCTGCCCTGGGAGCAGTGGGGGCAGTAGGGAGTGTCCGACAATTCCCGCGGGGCGCGAATTGTCGGGCACGTCCTGCGCTCTTCACCCCACCTCCTCCGATGGTTCACCCGGACGGCCCAGTTATCCTGCTCCGGCGCGTCGGGGTCCGGCGTGAAAGTTCGGTACCCCGTGCAACTCATGGGGGCGCCCAGCGCGTCAAGTGAGTGAGTACCGGGAGGGGAGATTCCGTGAAGACGGGGAAGACGGTCGGCGCAGCGATACGGACCACCAGCCGTTACCGGCGCAGGGGTGCGATGGCGCTGGTCATGGGTGGGGTGCTGCTGCTCACCGCGGCGTGCAACGACGACAAGGGCGGCTCGTCCGGCGACAGTGCGGCCTCGGCGCCGGCCGACGCCAACGGGAGCGCTGCCCCGGGGGCGGCGAAGGCCTCGGCGGCCGTGCTCGCGGTCGAGCCGAAGGACGGCGCCCAGGACGTCGCGCCGAACGCGCTGCAGGTGTCCGTCTCCAAGGGCAAGCTGACCACGGTCGAGGTGACCGACAAGAACGGCAAGCCGGTCGAGGGTGCGATCACCGCGGACGGCAGCGGCTGGAAGCCCGCGGCGGCGCTGGCCGTCGGCATGGCGTACAAGGTGAACGCGCAGGCGAAGGACGACGCGGGCCTGGTGGCCGCGTCGACCACCTCGTTCACCACGCTGACGCCGGAGAAGAAGGTCTCCACCAACGACAACATCGCCGACGGCGCCACCTACGGCGTCGGCATGATCGTCTCGGTGGACTTCAACAAGGACGTCAAGAACAAGGACGCCGTCCTCAAGGGCATCACCTTCGAGACCGACAACGGCACGGTGGTCAAGGGCCACTGGTTCGACAGCCGCCGGGTGGACTTCCGCCCGGAGGAGTACTGGAAGCCGGGCACCAAGGTGACCATCAAGTACCGGCTGAAGAGCGTCGAGATCGCGCCGGGGGTCTACGGCGACGTGGACAAGGACGAGCCGTTCACCATCGGCCGGTCGATGATCTCCACCGCGGACGCCAAGACGCACCAGATGACGGTCGAGCGGGACGGCAAGAGCACCACCCTGCCGGTCACCCTGGGCGCGGACGCGACGCCTTCCTGGGGCGGAACGATGGTGATCATGGACAAGGAGAAGGTCACCCGGATGAACTCGCAGACCGTCGGTCTCGGTGGCGAGTACGACATCCAGGACGTGCCGCACGCGATGCGGCTGACCACCTCGGGCACCTTCCTGCACGGCAACTACTGGTCCAACCCCTTCGGCAAGTCCAACGGCAGCCATGGCTGCATCTCGATGCAGGACGTGAAGGGCGGCAGCGACAGCTCGGTCGCCGGCAAGTTCTACAACGACTCGATGGTCGGCGACGTGGTGAAGATCGTGAACACCAAGGAGAAGACCGTCTCGCCCTCCAACGGGCTGGGCGGCTGGAACGTGTCCTGGGCCAACTGGTAGGCCCGTCAGTTCGTCGCCGGGCGGCCCGGACCTCACCCGTTGGGGTCGGGCCCCCCGGTTTTCGGGGCGGGAAGCCCCCCGAATGGCGCAACCTTTCCGGTGGCGCGGCACATCTATGGGGTCGGGTCCGTCGGGGCCGCGGGGAGCAAGGGAGGGATCGACGTGAGGTCGATACGCAGAGTGATGGCCGTCGGTCTGATCGGCGGGGCGATGGCGTTGACCGCGGCCTGCAGTGGCGGCGGTGGTGGGGGCGGGAGCGCCGCCAAGGCCGATATCGGGGCCGGGGCGGCCGCGTCCGCGGCGGCGCCCGGGAGTTCGGCGCCGAAGGTCTCGACGGCCGCGGTGAGCATCGAGCCGAAGAACGGCGCGGTGGACGTGGCGCCGGGTGCGCTCAAGATCGGGGCGACGGGCGGCAAGCTCACCACCGTCAAGGTGAGCGACAAGTCGGGCAAGGAAGTCCCCGGCACGATCGCCGCGGACGGCTCCAGCTGGACCCCGTCCGCCGGGCTCGCGGTGGGCACCGCCTACCAGGTCAGCGCGATGGCCGCGGACGCCAACGGCGCGGTCGCCACGGCGGACAGCAGCTTCACCACGCTGACCCCGGCGGCGCTGGCCAAGGCCTCCGACAACGTGGACGACAACGCGACGTACGGCGTCGGCATGATCGTCTCGGTGGAGTTCAGCAAGGACGTCGCCAACAAGGACGCGGTCGCGAAGGGCATCACCTTCGAGACCGACAACGGCACCGCGGTCAAGGGCCACTGGTTCGACGACCGGCGGCTGGACTTCCGGCCGGAGGAGTACTGGAAGCCGGGCACCAAGGTGACGGTGCAATACCGCCTCAAGAGCGTGGAGATCGCCCCCGGGGTGTACGGCACCGACCGGGACGAGCCCTTCACGATCGGGCGATCCAAGGTTTCGACGGTTGACGCCGCCGCGCACAGGATGACGGTGGCCGAGAACGGGGCGTCGAGCGACATCGACATCACCTCCGGTTCGGACGAACACCCCACCTGGAACGGCACGATGGTGGTCATGTCGAAGGAGGGCACGGTGCGGATGCAGTCCAGCACGCTGCCCGGCATGACCGGTTCGCCGTACGACCTCCAGGTCCCGCACTCGATGCGGCTGACCACCACCGGCACGTACGTGCACGGGAACTACTGGAGCGGTGGCGCCTTCGGCGAGGACAACGTCAGCCACGGCTGCGTGGGCCTGCGCGACGTCAAGGGCGGCGGTGACTCCACCACGATGGGCAAGTTCTACGCGGACTCGCTGGTCGGGGACGTGGTCATCGTGAAGAACTCGGTCAAGAAGGAGACGCTCGACCCGGCGAACGGGCTGAGCGGCTGGAACGTGCCGTGGAGCAAGTGGTGATCGCCAGGTAGACGCGGTTCGACGTCAACCCGGGCTTGACTTCGGTCGGCCCGGGTCGACTCTTTTCCGGCGCAGGGTTGCTCCGGGCATATGCCGACTCGGGGGAGATCGTTTGTTCATTGTCCGTACGCGGCTGCTTGCGTTCCGCAATGATGGACCGCATGGCGGGTTGGGGCGAAACAGATCAGTCATCGGTTCCCGCGGCCGGCGTGGTCGCGGAGGCGTCGTGGATCGACGTCCAGGGTGCGCTCTCGGCACTGGAGCGGCTCAGCTCGGAGGAGCTGCAGGAGATGTACTCCGGCAGACTGTGCGACCCGTCCGCGCCGAACGAGGTCCGGCTGCCGTCCCGTCCGGAGTCGGGCCCGGTGGCCCGCCGGCTGGTGTTGAACGTCCTGGAGTCCTGGGACCTCCACCAGCACCTGGAGGCCGGGGAGTTGTTGACCAGTGAGCTGGTGTCCAACGCGGTGCGGCACGCCGCGGGGCGCACCATCGGCCTGGAGGTCAGCCGAAAGCCCGGTTGGCTGCGGATCGAGGTCCGCGACTCCTCCCGGGCGCTGCCCTGCATGATCCTCGCCGAGGCCAAGCCGGTGAACGAGCGCGGCCGCGGGCTGAGGATCGTCGACGACCTCGCCGACCGCTGGGGCGCCGACCTGCTGCCGCGCGGCAAGGGCGTCTGGTTCGAGCTGAAGATCCGCGAGCGGCACTGAGGGGACTCTTCCGGCTCCGGATACGCGCAGGGCCCCCGGGCTCGCCGTGGTCGGCGGTGGGGGCCCCTGCAAGTCATCGCGCCGGCCAAGGGGGTGCGTGCCGCGCGATGGGCGTCGGCAGTGCCAGGTCGGGCCCGCCGAAGTTCGACGAGTCGACTATCGCACGGATCTCAGCATGCGGGCAAACCGGGCGTCTTGGATTGAAAGGTTTGTCATCTACTTCACCTTTGGATTTTGCATAGGTTAACGCCCTAGCCTGTGATTATTCATGATCCCGATGAGCTGATCATTGCCTGACGGGCCCGGGCGGCATGTTCGCGAACAGCGGCGGGGGAGAGATGCCGACGGGGTGGTGGGGCCTTCGGGGTGCCACGGCAGGCGCGGCAGAGGCCGCCGAGGAGGGCGTGCGGGCGGCAGGGTGTGCGGCAGTCGGTGCACTCGATGACGCGGGTGGCGGGAGACTCCGGGCGGGGCCGTTCGGGGGGCATCTTGTCGAGTCAGACGGCGGCGGGTGAAGGCCGCCGGGCTGTGGACGCCGTCCGGCGGGAGGCCTGCGGTGAGAGCGGCGGTGAAGAGGGCGGGGGTGGCGCCCCGGGCCAGCCATTCGGCGGCGAGCGGTTCGAGGGCCGCGCAGTCGGCGGCGGAGAGGGCGAGGCGGGCGTCGGCAAGGCCGAGACCGGCGAGCGCCGCGTACGCGGCCGAGGTGGGAGAGGTGCGGTTGAGCGTTCGCTCCTTGGGGGGATCGGGTGCTCCGGACGTTGACGCCTCGCCTGCCTCGGACGCCTCGCCAGTGGTGAGGAACTGCGTCCACCACGCGTCGGAGCGGGGCGTGCGGGAGAAGTAGGTGCGGAACACCCAGCGGCAGTCCTTGGAGCTGATGCGCTCGCGGACCCGGCGCAGGTGACCTGCGGTGGAGAGGTTGTTGAGCACCGTGCGGCAGGCCATCTGCCCGTAGTGGGGCTGGAGGACGGCGAGGGTCTTGACGTCCATGGCGGCGCCGTCGGGGAGGTGGTCGATGAGCGAGGCGATGTAGGCCTCGCGCGCCGGGAGGTGGGAGAAGTCGGCAGCGGAGCGGGGGAGTTGCTCCGGGGCGGACTGCTTGCCGTACCCGGGGGTGGCCATGGCGGTAGAGTCGTGGGTAGCCACAGGATCGAGTCTCTTTCGATCGTGCCGGTCAGACCCCCGTTCGGTGTTGGCGCACCGGCGGGGGTTGTTTCGTCGCTGCGCACGCTACACGGCGGAACCGGCTGTGGAGAACTCGTGACGATAAGTCATATCTGCTGCGTGCGGGTGTGGTTGGTAGGTGGTTACCCACCCGTTCGACTAAAGGGTCACTCGACTCGCGCTGCTTGAGCTTCGGACGCGAAGGAGACGAAGGCGGACCAGGCCTCGGGGGAGAAGGCGAGGGTCGGGCCGGCCTTGTCCTTGGAGTCGCGGACGTGGACGGCGGAGGGGCTGGAAGCGACTTCGACGCAGTTGCCGCCTTCAGTCCCGCTGTAGCTGGACTTCACCCAGGTCAGGTTGGTGCTCATAGCTCCTCCGCCAACTTGCTGATGAAACGAGCCGACTCCTCGGGGCTGAGGGCCTGCCGGAGGATCATTGCATGGCGCTGCCACAGCAGATTTACCTTCTCCGGTTCGGCATACAGGAAGCCCATGGACTGGCCCTCCTCGTAGGCAAAGCGCTCGTGATCGGCCGTTTCCAGCAGGACGAATGCGCCATTGACTCCCGGGTGAACACACCTGGCCGGCACTACCTGGATGTCGATGTGTCGAGGCTTGCTGGCGTCAAGCAGGTGCCTCAACTGCTCCTTGTGTTCCGGAGCGGTGCCGAACCGGCGCAGGAGGGCGAACTCATCGATGAGAAAGCTGAATGACTTGGTCTGCTTGCCCAGGATCGCCTGCCGAGCCAATCGGGCTGAAACCCGCTCTTCCACGGTGTCGTCGTCCAGCGGCGGCCAGTGTGCGTTCAACAGAGACCGGGCGATAGCTTCGGTCTGAAGCAGGCCTGGGATGAGTTGGCTTTCGTATGAGCTCAAGACAATCGCCTCGGGCTCGTACTTCATGAAGTCCTGGGAGAAGGAGGGGAACTTCTCGGGCTTCAGAAACTCTGCCGCGCCCACCAACATCCCCTTCGCGTCGCACAGCTCATCCGCCACCTGCAGCAGCTTGAGCGAGGGCTTCCGCCTCCCCGCCTCCATCGACCGCACGCTCTCGATGTCGTAGCACGCCGCCTGGCTCAGCTGCTCCCGCGTCACGCCCGCCTTTTCACGCCACCGCTTGAGCTGATCGCCGCAGTACTTCCACGACATCGGGTTTTCCTTCGGCGTGCTCACGGTCCCGCGCCCCTCCCTGCCCTGGTCACAGGGCGGTTCAAGCTCTCGCCGTACCACCGGCGTTACTCCCGAGGCTATGCCCGCCTGCCGACCCTTGAAGGGTGAAATGGCCGAACTCAGCCCTCCCGAGTGACGCCCTCCGTACACCTCCTCAAGGAATCCGATGCTCACTCAGCCCCTCGATGCCGTCGAGTGGATGTTCCCCCGCCTGCCCCGCAGTGCCGGCCGTGCCCGGATCCGCTTCCTCCGGCTGGCCTTCGAGTGGGAGGTGCCCGTCGACTCCGCCGAGACCGCGCTGATCCTGCTCAGCGAACTGGTCACCAACGCCTGCCGCCACGCCCGCTCGCCGCGTGACCGGATGATCGGAGTCCGGGTTCTCCTCCCCACCGCCTCCCTGCTCCGCATCGAGGTCTCCGACGCGAACCCCGAGTTGCCGACCCTCCGCCACGCCGCCCCCGACGACGAGTCCGGCCGGGGCCTGGAACTCGTCGCCGCCCTCGCCTCCTCCTGGGGCGCCCACCCGCGCGGCGAGGGCTACATCGGCAAAACCGTCTGGTTCGAGCTCGCGCTCCCCTCGCCGGCCTGCTCGGCCTCAGATCATCTGATTCCATGAGGCGGATGACTGCAACAGAGGCTTCCAGAAGCTTCGCCGCCGTGCTGGACTCGGCAGAACACGGCGGGACGATCTCGACACGGGTGTCCTGATCCAGGCAGAGCGCACCGGCGCCCCTGCGTTGTTCGGTCCCGCCGATGACGTGGCCATCGCGGCAATCACCGCAGCCGAACTGCACCTGGGAGTGAGCTCCCCGACGATGTTCGTCATCTTCGCCGTCAGAGCTTCGTGGATGCGATTCTCGCGGTCGTCCCGGTGGAGGACTACACGCCCGACACGGCCCGTATTCACGCCAGGCTGATGGCGCACGTGCGGAGACAGGGCAAGCCGCGCGGGGCTCACGACCTGATCATCGCGGCCACAGCCTTGACCACCGCCCGCACGGTGGTCACCACCGACGCCTCCGCCGGATTCGCAGGCCTGCCCGGCGTTCCGGCGATCACCCCGGCTTGAAGTGTGCCTGCGCAGGAAGTCGGGCCCGTCGACTTCCCGCGCAGGCCGGGTACCATCGGGCCCGTGAACTCGTACTGGCACGTCGTGCTGCCACCGCTCAGCGCCTGACCGGGCGCACGCAGTCGGTGGCTTGATCCCGTCGCCCCCGCCCAGGGGGTTCTGTGGCGTGCGCCCGCTTCGAAACCAGTTCCTCTGATGGTCTTCGACGACGGAAGTTCACGACTGTGCCGAATCGTTTGTCCGCGCCTGAGCGCGCTCGTCTGACCCCCGCTCCTCGCCGTACCCGCCCGATCGACGGGCCGCTGCCGATCCTGGTCTCCGCGCTGTTGTGGGGCACCACCGGAACGGCCGCCTCGTTCGCGCCCGCAGGCGCTCCGGCGGCCGGGATCGGGGCCGCCGCGCTGGTGCTCGGTGGCTCGCTGCTGTTCCTCACCGACCGCGCCGCGTGGGCGCTGCCCCGGGTGTGCGGGATGGTTGAGCGGTGGCTGCTGGTGGTCGGGGCGGTGGCCGTGGTGGGGTACCCGGTCACCTTCTACCCGGCGGTGACCCGCACCGGGGTCGCGGTGGCGACCGTGATCGCGCTGGGCAGCGCGCCGGTGTTCACCGGACTGCTCGGGTGGCTCGCCCGGCAGGGGCGGCCGAGCGGGCGGTGGGCCGGGGCCACCGCGCTGGCCGTGCTCGGCTGCGGGGTGCTGGTGCTCGGGCCCCAACTCACCGGTGGCGGCTCGACGGTGGATCTGCTCGGGGCGCTGTTGGCGGCGCTCTCCGGGCTCTCGTACGCGGTGTACTCGCTGATCGCCGGGCGGCTGATCGCGGCCGGGCACCCGTCCGGCGGGGTGATGGGCGCGATGTTCGGCGGGGCGGCCGTGCTGGTGCTGTCGGTGCTGCTCGCCGGTCCGACCGGCTGGCTGCTCTCGGTGCGTGGGGCGGGCGTGGTGCTGCATCTCGGGGTGGTCACCACCTTCCTCGCCTACCGGCTCTTCGGCCACGGACTGCGGCACACCCCGGCACAGATCGCCACCACGTTGACCCTTGCCGAACCCGCTGTCGCCGCCGTCCTCGGCGTCGCGGCCCTGGGCGAGCGCCTGCCGACGGTGTCCTGGTGCGGGCTCGCGGTGCTCGCGGGCGGCCTGGGGGTCCTGACCCTCCCCGCCCGGCGGTAGGCGGTTGCTGCCGCACAGGAAGTCGGATGGGCCGACTTCTGGTGCGCGGGCTCGCTGTGCTTGCGGTCGCTCTGGCGGTCCTGATGCTGCTCGGTCTGCTGCTGCACAGGAAGTCGGACGGGCCGACTTTCTGTGTGTGAGGTTGTGCGGTGTGTTCGTGGTGGCCGTGGGGGGCCAGCTGCGGGCCTGGTGGTGGGCATGGTGCCGCACCAGAAGTCGGCCCGTCCGACTTCTGGTGCGGCGGGCGGCCCGCTCAGCCCAGGAGGCCGCCGGTGTACGGGTCTTCGGCGAGGAGGCGCCAGGAGTGGCGAGGGGTCGCCCAGGCCTCCGGGTCCACCCGCTCGACCAGCTCCTCGACGACGGTCCGCAGGAACAACTGGGGGTCGAACACGTGCCAGTCCTCGCCCTCGGCCTCGTCCTCCACGTACTCCCAGCGGTCATGGTCGGCGCGCAGCCGCTCGTACGTCCACAGGGCGTAGAGCAGGGCGGAGACGTCCCGGTGCAGGTACGACGCCGGGTCGTCGGCCCCGTACAGGCCGGGCAGCTCCAGGCGGCCGGTCGCGCCGTCGAGTGCGATCACCAGGTCGTGCGGCCAGTAGGCGAGGGCGAGGCGGCCGGGGTGGGTGGAGTCCAGGGCGGCGAGCGGGTCGTCGGGGTCGACGCCGAACATCTCGCTGTCCAGCGGCAGGCCCGCCTCGACGAGGAGCCGCCGGGTCGGCTCGTGGGTGAGCTCGGCGGGCAGGTCCTCGGCGCGGTAGCGGCGGACGGCGCCGTCCCCGTCCCCGCCGACCAGCCGGGCGAGGTCCTCGACGAGGTCCGGTTCGAAGGCGTAGGCGGGGCCGCCCGGTTCGCCGGGGCGGGCACCCCAGGCCAGCGACGCGACCAGCAGCGCCGTGCACCAGTGCGCCGGCCGGGCGGTACCGGCGAACAGCGGCTCGTCGACCGCCCGCATCCGCTGCTCGGCGGCCGCCACCACGGCGTCCACCACCGCCGCGCCCCGGCGGCCCCCGTGGGCGCCGGGGCCCCCGGCGCCGGTCGCGACCGCCTCGACCTCCCGGACCAGGGCCACCAGCGCGGGCAGCGAGGTGGCCAGCAGGTCGCCCTCGGACCCGTCGCCGAGCCGCAGCTCGCCGGTCACCCCGTCCAGGGCGACCGGGTCGCCGTACACCGCCTCACCGATGACGAACCAGCGCCCGCCTCCACCAGGCGCAGCGACGGGAGCGCGGAACTCCAGGAACGCGCCGTCCCCGGGCAGCCCCTCCGTCAACAGGTGCTCGCGACTGGGCTCGTGCGTCAGCCCCTCCGGCAGGTCCATCACGTCCGGCATCCCCGTTCCCCGTCCCGCTCTTCAGCTCCGCGATCGATCGGTCGAGAGCGTACGAGAGGCCCCCGACAGCGACTCCTGCGGGGGTTCGAAGTTCCACGCACAGGAAGTCGGACCGGCCGACTTCCTGTGCAGCGGCGGCTGGTTGACTGGGCGCCGTGGACGAACCGGAGATCTCCCGGTTTTCGCTGTTCCAGTCCGCAGCCGAGGCGCTGCGCCCACTGGCCCGGCTCACCGTGGACCTGGACGAAGTGGCCCGGCGGCTCGGCCTCGCGCCGGAGGACTCCGTCCGTGGGACGGCGGTACGACTGCTGGAAGGGCACCGGCGCTGGGTGGGATACCTCTCCGTGGGGGACTCGCCGCTCAGTGGGTAGGGTGCGGTTGATCGAGCGATCAGCGGGGCCAAGTGGACTGCCGCGCAGGGGTTCTGGTCTTCCCGTCCGTTGACGAAGGGGTCTGCAGTCATGTCGGAATCCGCTACGCCCGGCCCGCTTGAGCTGCTCGCCCGCTACCGGCGGGCGATGCTCGACCTGGATGCGGATGCGCTGGCCGAGCTGTACGCCGAGGACGGGGTGCACGAGTTCCCGTTCCTGTTCCCGGGGATGCCCGAGCGCTACCGGGGGCGCGAGGAGGTGCGGGCCGGGTACCGGGCGGCCTGGGGTGCGAGTGAGGCCCGGCCGCGGGAGATCCGGCAGGTCGCGGTCCACCCGGGCGCCGATCCGGAGGTGCTCACCGTGGAGCAGCTGGTGGTCGGGACGGTGGCCTCCACGGGCAAGGAGTTCGCCCTCCCCGGACTGCTGGTGATGCGGGCCCGGGGAGGGCAACTGGTGCACGTCCGCGACTACATGGACGGGCTCGGCGTGGCGCGTGCCATGGGGCGGCTGTCGGCCGTCGCTGCCCGCCTGGAGGCGGCGGGGTCGTAGCGGGCTCAGATGCCGAAGTGGGCGGCGATGCCGTCGAGGACGCAGTCGAGGCCGGTGGTGAAGTGCCAGTCGGGGTCGTCCTTGCGGGTGGCCTGCTGCAGGTACTGCTGGTAGGAGGGGTAGCGGCCGGTGCCCATCAGGTAGGTCATCCGGGGGGCCAGGCCGGCCCGGGTCTCGTCGCCGTCGGACCAGCCGCGGGCGCGGCGCAGGTCCTCAAGGGCGACCTCGGAGGCGGACGAGCCGTGGACGTAGACGGCGACGGTGCGGAAGACCGCCATGGTGGTGTCGGCGTCCAGGCCGCGTTCGGCGAGGGCGGCGAACGCCCGTTCCGGGACCGCGAGTTGGTTGGGGCTGAGGGAGAACGGGGTGGCCGCCCGGGCGATCCAGGGGTGGGCCAGGTTCATGGCGCGCAGGTGGACGGCGAGGGAGTGCATGGCTTCGCGCCAGCCGTCGGCGGGGGTGTCCAGGGGGAGCTGCCCGTACACGAAGTCGACCATCAGCTCGATGAGTTCGTCCTTGCCGGAGACGTACCGGTAGGCGGCCATCGGGGCCACGCCGAGGGCGGTGGCGAGGCGGCGCATGGTGACGGCGTCCAGGCCCTCGGTGTCGGCGATGGCGACCGCGGCCTCGGCGATCCGGTGCGGGGTCAGGGTGGTGCGCGGCGCGGGGGAGGGGCGGTCGAGCCGCTCCCAGAGTGAGGGCTGCGGCTTGTCGCGGTCGTCGGCTGCGGCGTCGCTGTCCCCGGTGGGGGCCTGCTGAGCGGGCATGGGGGCGGGCTCCTTCCGGCTGGAGGTGTCCACCGTACCACTCGCGTGTACGGCGTATCTCGAGAGTGGACGCCGTACATATTCGTGTGTACGTTGTATCGAGCCGATACGGCGTACACATCGTCCCGGAGGGGGAACAATCATGTCCATCGATCAGGACCTGAAGATCGCGGTCATCCTCGGCAGCACCCGCACCGGCCGCTTCGGCCCGGTCGTCGCCGACTGGCTGCTCGGCCACCTGGGCGCCCGCGAGGACATGACCGCCGACCTGGTCGACCTGGCCGCCACCCCGCTGCCCACCGTCTTTCCGCCCTTCGGCGGCGAACTGCCGCCCGGCGAGGCGGAGTTGCTGGCGGCCGTGTCGCCCAGGCTGGCGGCCGCCGACGCCTTCGTGTTCGTCACGCCCGAGTACAACCACAGCTTCCCGGCCCCGCTGAAGAACGCCATCGACTGGCACAACCAGCAGTGGCACGGCAAGCCGATCGGTTTCGTCTCCTACGGCGGGCTCTCCGGCGGCCTCCGGGCGGTGGAGCAACTGCGCGTGGTGATGGCCGAGTTGAACAGTGTGACGATCCGCAACACGGTCAGCTTCCACGGCGCCGCGCAGGCCTTCGACGCCGACGGCAAGCCGCGCGACCCGGCCGCCGACGCCGCCGCCAAGACCCTGCTCGACCAGCTGGCCTGGTGGGCCCACGCGTTGCGGGATGCCCGGCGGACCCGCCCGTTCGCCGCCTGAGCCCCGGAAAGGGGGAACGGCCATGACCGCGGAACCGCTCGACGACCGCCCCAAGCCGCCACTGCTCGGCGTGCTCGGGCTGATGCTCGGCATCTTCCTCTCGGCTCTCGACGGCCAGATCATCGGCACCGCGCTGCCGACCGTCGTCGGCGACCTCGGCGGACTGGAACACCTCGCCTGGGCGGTCACCGCCTACCTGCTCACCTCCGCCGCCGCCACCCCGCTGTGGGGCCGGCTCGGCGACCTGTACGGCCGCAAGGGCGCGTACCAGTGGGCGGTCGCGGTGTTCCTGGTCGGCTCGATGCTCTCCGGGCTGTCGCAGGACATGGGCCAGTTGATCGCCTTCCGGGCGCTCCAGGGGATCGGTGCCGGCGGGCTGATGGTCGGCGCGCTCTCGGTGATCGGGGTGCTCGTGCCCGCCTCCGACCGGGGCCGGGTGCAGTCGGTGATCGGCGTGCTGATGCCGATCGCCTTCGTCGGCGGCCCGCTGCTCGGCGGCTTCCTCACCGACCGGCTCAGCTGGCGCTGGGCCTTCTACGTCAACCTGCCAGTCGGTGTGTTCGCCCTGCTCGCGGTCGGCGCCGGGGTGCGGCTGCCGAAGGCCGAGCGGGCCCGTGCCCCCTTCGACCGGGCCGGGGTCGTCCTGCTGACCACCGGCATCCTCGGGCTCACCCTGGTCAGCAGCTGGGGCGGGACGCTGTACGCCTGGACGTCCCCGCTGATCCTCGGAACGGGGGCGGTCGCGGTCGCCGCGCTGGCCCTGTTCGTCCGGACCGAGCGGCGCGCCCCCGGACCGCTGGTCCCGCCCGCGCTGTTCCGCAACCGCAACTTCACGGTGTCCCAGGTGCTGGGCTTCCTCACCGGCGCGGTCATGCTCGCCCTGATCGGCTACCTGCCGCAGTACCTCCAGCTCGTCCAGGGCGCGTCGCCGACCACCGGCGGGCTGCTCCTGCTGCCGCTGATGCTCGGCATGATGGGCACCCAGCTGGTCACCGCCCGGCTGATGGGCCGGCCCGGCGGCGAGCGGCGCTACCCGCTGCTGGGCGGGGTGCTGGCCCTGGCCGGGTCCGCGCTCCTGCTGCTCCTGGGGACGGACACGCCGCTGGCGTGGGCCTCCGGGCTCACCGCCGTCGCCGGGATCGGCATCGGACTGCTGATGCAGAGCACCATGCTGACCTCGATGGCCGCCGTGCCGCGCCGGGACATGGGTGCCGCGATGGGCGTGGTGACCCTGCTGCGCAGCATCGGCGGCTCGCTCGGGACGGCCGCCCTGGGCGCGGTCTACACGGCACGGCTGACCGCCTCGCTGGGGGCGCGGCTGGGCCCGGCCGAGGCCGGCCGGCTGACCGGCGGTGGCGGGCTCACCCCGGCCTCGCTGGCGGGCCTTCCGCCGGCCGTCCGGGACGCCGTCGGGACGGCGGTCACCAGCGGGCTGCACGGCACGGTGGCCGGGGGCGCAGCCCTGGCGGCGGTGGCGACGGCGGTCGCCTGCCTGGCCCGGCCGGCCTCCGCACCGGAGCCGCGGGAAGCCGCGGCGCCGGCGGAGCGGGCGGCGGTCCCGAACTAGGCCACGGCCTAGCGGGTCGGCCCCCGGGCGCTACGGGGTTGCGTCCGGGGGCCGACCGTCAGGCGTCCGTGATCAGCACTCGATGACGTTCACGGCGAGGCCGCCGCGCGAGGTCTCCTTGTACTTGATCTTCATGTCGGCGCCGGTCTCCTTCATCGTCTTGATCGCCTTGTCCAGCGAGACGTGGTGGCGCCCGTCGCCGCGCAGCGCCATCCGGGCCGCGGTGACGGCCTTGACCGACGCCATGCCGTTGCGCTCGATGCAGGGGATCTGGACCAGGCCGCCGACCGGGTCGCAGGTGAGGCCGAGGTTGTGCTCGATGCCGATCTCGGCGGCGTTCTCGACCTGCTCGGGGGTGCCGCCGAGGACCTCGGCGAGGCCGCCCGCGGCCATCGAGCAGGCGGAGCCGACCTCGCCCTGGCAGCCGACCTCGGCGCCGGAGATGGAGGCGTTCTCCTTGAAGAGCATGCCGATGGCGCCGGCTGCGAGCAGGAAGCGGACGATGCCGTCGTCGTCGGCACCCGGGATGAAGTTCAGGTAGTAGTGCAGGGTGGCGGGGATGATGCCCGCCGCGCCGTTGGTGGGCGCGGTGACCACCCGGCGCCCGGAGGCGTTCTCCTCGTTGACCGCCATCGCGTAGAGCGTCACCCACTCCATCGCGTTGGCCGGGCCGATCCCCTCGGCGCGCAGCGCACGCGCTGCCGCGGCGGCCCGGCGGCGGACCTTCAGCCCGCCTGGCAGGATCCCCTCGCGGGTCATCCCGGCCCGCACGCACTCCTGCATCACGGACCAGATCTCCAGCAGACCGGTCCGGATCTCCTCCTCGCTGCGCCAGGCCTTCTCGTTCTCCAGCATCAGGCCGGAGATCGACAGCCCGGTCTCCCGGGTGAGCCGCAGCAGCTCCTCGCCGGTGCGGAAGGGGTAGCGCAGCACGGTGTCGTCGGGCTTGACCCGGTCCGCACCGATCGCGTCCTCGTCCACGACGAAGCCGCCGCCGACCGAGTAGTAGGTCTTCTCCAGCAGCGTGGAGCCGTCCGCCGCGTAGGCCCACAGGGTCATGCCGTTGGCGTGGTACGGCAGCGAGCGGCGCCGGTGCAGGACCAGCTGGGTGTCGGGGTCGAAGTCGACGGGGTGCTCGCCGAGCAGGCTGAGCCGCTTCTCGGCGATGATCCGCTCGACGTCCTTGTCCGCCTGGTCGACGTCGACGGTGCGGGGCGAGTTGTCCTCCAGCCCCAGCAGGACGGCCTTCGGGGTGCCGTGGCCGTGGCCGGTGGCGCCCAGCGAGCCGTACAGCTCGGCGCGCACGCCGGTGACCCGGTCCAGCAGGCCTTCGGAGCGCAGCCGGCGGGCGAACATCCGGGCCGCGCGCATCGGGCCGACGGTGTGGGAACTCGACGGACCGATGCCGATGGAGAAGAGGTCGAAGACGCTGATGGCCACGGGGGACGTCCTTGTCTGGTCTCGTGGAAGGACTTGCGGGCAGGGGGATGACACGGGACGGGGCACCGCGCGCACTGTCCAGTGTGCGCGGTGCCCCGGGGCCGCAGGTGCACCGGCGGGGTGAGGCCGGTCACCTCATCCCGAACGGGATCACTCCTGGCCGGCCAGGTTCGGGTAGAGCGGGTACTTCTCGGCCAGGGCGGTGACCCGGGCCTTCAGGGCGGCGGCGACGGTCTCGTCGAAGGCGGGCTTGAGCGCCTCGGCGATGATGTCGGCGACCTCGCGGAAGTCCTCGGCCTTGAAGCCGCGGGTGGCCAGGGCCGGGGTGCCGATGCGCAGGCCGGAGGTGACCATCGGCGGGCGCGGGTCGTTCGGGACGGCGTTGCGGTTGACGGTGATGCCGACCTCGTGCAGCCGGTCCTCCGCCTGCTGGCCGTCGAGCTGGCTGTTGCGCAGGTCGACCAGGACCAGGTGGACGTCGGTGCCGCCGGACAGCACGGAGGCGCCGGCCTCGGCGACGTCGGCCTGCAGCAGGCGCTCGGCGAGGATCTTGGCGCCCTCCAGGGTGCGCTGCTGGCGCTCCTTGAACTCCTCCGAGGCGGCGACCTTGAAGGCGACGGCCTTGCCCGCGATCACGTGCTCCAGCGGGCCGCCCTGCTGGCCGGGGAAGACCGCGGAGTTGATCTTCTTGGCCCACTCGGCCTTGGACAGGATGACGCCGCCGCGCGGGCCGCCCAGGGTCTTGTGGGTGGTGGTGGTGACCACGTCCGCGTACGGCACCGGGTTCGGGTGCAGGCCCGCGGCCACCAGGCCGGCGAAGTGGGCCATGTCCACCATGAGCAGCGCGCCGACCTCGTCGGCGACCCGGCGGAACTCGGCGAAGTCCAGCTGGCGCGGGTAGGCGGACCAGCCGGCGATGATCAGCTTCGGCTGGTGCTCCTTGGCCAGGCGCTCGACCTCGGCCATGTCGACCTGACCGGTCTTCTCGTCGACGTGGTACGCGACCACGTTGTAGAGCTTGCCGGAGAAGTTGATCTTCATGCCGTGGGTCAGGTGACCGCCGTGGGCCAGGTTCAGGCCCAGGATGGTGTCGCCCGGCTGGATCAGCGCGAACATCGCGGCGGCGTTGGCCTGCGCGCCGGAGTGCGGCTGGACGTTGGCGTGCTCGGCGCCGAACAGGGCCTTGATGCGGTCGATCGCGATCTGCTCGACCACGTCGACGTGCTCGCAACCGCCGTAGTAGCGGCGGCCGGGGTAGCCCTCGGCGTACTTGTTGGTGAGCACCGAGCCCTGGGCCTCCATGACCGCCACCGGGGCGAAGTTCTCGGAGGCGATCATCTCCAGGGTGGTCTGCTGGCGGTGCAGCTCGGCGTCGACCGCGGCGGCGATCTCCGGGTCGAGGGCGTGCAGGGACTGGTTGAGAACCGTCATGGTGTGGTCTTCCCGGGAGGAGGAGGGAAAGGGGCCGGGGCGGGACGGACCGCGCTGCCGCGGCCCGTCCCTGCGGGGCTCAGCCCTGGGGGTTGGTGAGCGCGTCGTACTCGTCGGCGCTGAGCAGCTCGTCAGTGGCCTCGACGCGGACCTTGAACAGCCAGCCGGCCTCGAACGGGGCGCTGTTGACCAGGGCGTTGTCGTCCAGGACGTCCTGGTTGACCTCGGTGACCTCGCCGGTCACCGGGGAGTACAGGTCGCTGACCGACTTGGTGGACTCCAGCTCGCCACAGGTCTCGCCGGCGGTCACGGTGTCGCCGACCTCGGGCAGCTGCACGTAGACGATGTCACCGAGCGCGTCGGCGGCGTGCTTGGTGATGCCGACCGTGGAGACACCGTCCACGGCGGCGGTCAGCCACTCGTGCTCCTTGGTGTACTGCAGGTGCTGGGGGTTGCTCATGGCGTCATTCTCCAGGATGGGAAGCGGGTACGACGCAGCGGGCCGCCGCACGGACGGCTCCGACGTGCGCGTATGGGAAATCGAGGGGTCCTGCGAGGCCTCAGCGGGCGCGCTTGTAGAACGGCAGCGCCACGACCTGGACGGGCTCGTGCTTGCCGCGCACGTCCACGGCGACGGTGGTGCCCGGCTCGGCGTGGGCCGCGTCGACGTAGGCCATCGCGATCGGCTTCCCCAGCGTCGGGGACGGCGCGCCGGAGGTGATCCGGCCGATCGGGGCGCCGTCGGTGGAGACCACCGTGTACTCGGCGCGCGGCACGCGCTTGCCCTCGGAGACCAGGCCGACCAGCACCTTCGGCGGGTTGCTCTCGGCCGCGGCCGCCGCCTGCTCCAGCGCCTTGCGGCCGACGAACGCGCCGTCGTTGGTGGTCTTGTCGAAGCGGACGACCCGGCCCAGGCCCGCGTCGAACGGAGTCAGGTCGGTGGACAGCTCGTGCCCGTACAGCGGCATGCCCGCCTCCAGGCGCAGCGTGTCGCGGCAGGACAGACCGCAGGGGACCAGGCCGTGGCCCTCGCCCGCGGCGGTCAGCGCCTGCCAGACGGGCTCGGCGTCGACCGGGTGGCAGAAGATCTCGAAGCCGTCCTCGCCGGTGTAGCCGGTGCGGGCCAGCAGCACCTCGCGGCCGGCCACCTTCGCCGGGAGGATCGCGTAGTACTTCAGGCCGGGCAGGTCGGCGTCGGTGGTCTTCGCCAGGATGGCGGTGGCCTCCGGGCCCTGGACGGCGATCAGCGCGTAGGTGTCGCGGTCGTCGGTGACGACGGCGTCGAAGCCCTTGGCGCGGGCGATCAGCTCGTCCAGCACCAGCTGGGCGTTGGAGGCGTTGGCGACCACCAGGAAGGCGTCCTCGCGCAGGCGGTAGACGATCAGGTCGTCCAGGATGCCGCCGTCCTCGGCACAGATCATGGTGTAGCGGGCGCGCAGCACGCCGAGCGCCGAGACGAAGCCGACCAGGGCGTGGTCCAGCATCTCGCCGGCCTGCGGGCCGGTGACGGTGATCTCGCCCATGTGCGAGAGGTCGAACAGGCCGGCCTTGGTGCGGACGGCGAGGTGCTCCTCGCGCTCGCTGCCGTAGCGCAGCGGCATGTCCCAGCCGGCGAAGTCGGTCATGGTCGCGCCGAGGGCGCGGTGCAGCGCGTCGAGCGCGGTGAGGCGGAGGGACGACATGGCCAGGAACTCCTCGGTCGGGGCACTCAGGGGTGCGCGCGCCGGAACCGGACCCGCTCGGGACCGACCCTGCGCGCGGGCATGCGGCGGCGTGGGTCTCCCCATCTGTCGTCGAACCTGAGAGCTTCACCGCCCACCTGCCCGCAGCTGGTGCCAGCATCAGCTGGTTCCAGCATCGGGGACAGGACGGCGGCTTGCACCGTGGGTGGGCGCGCGACAGGGCCGTGCGCCGCTTTCCAGATGTGCCTAACCCGCGCGGTAGGGGGGCCTGAGAGATTCCGGGGAGGACTTGCTCCTTCGGCGCCGGCTGTGCCCCCTGCGGGGCACTCCGGGCTCTCCCGCGCGGGTTCGAGCGGCCGGTGTGGAGTTGTGGGGGCCCGCGGCGCATGCCGTCGGACGCGCACATCATGGCACGTCCGCGCGGAGGAGGGGAGGGGGGACCCGGTCGCACGGCACGGAGCCGAACACGAGCCCTAAACTCTTCCGCGTCGGCGCAGCAGTGGGCGGCCGACCCGGCACGAGGGCGGACGGCGGCGCATGGGGTACCCGGTGGAGCAGCAGCAGGGGTGGGACGGGCCGCAGGCGGCGCCGTCGGGCGGCGCGTGGCCGGCGAACGAGCTGGAGCAGGTGCTGACGGCCGCGCTGGGCGACCCGGGGGCGACGCCGCGGGTGATCGAGGTGCTGGCCCGCAGCCAGGTGTGGATCCCGCTGCCGGCCGGGGGCGACCCGAACGGGCAGTCGCTGGACCTGCCGACCGTCGAGCTGGCCGGGGCCCCGTACGTGCCGGTGTTCTCCTCGCAGGAGGTGTTCCTGCAGCAGGCGCCGGGGATGGCCTTCGCGATCGCGCCGGCCTGGGAGTTCGCCCGCGGACTGCCGCTGGGCGTGGGCATCGCGGTCAACCCGGAGGCGGCGGTGGGCATCCCGGTGCCTCCGCAGGGCGTGGCGGAGCTGCGCCGGGGCCCTCGGGAGGCCGCCCGCTGGGAGCACACCGAGAACGCGTCGGAGGCGCCGACCGGCGGCCGGGTGGCGCTGCGCGAGCCGGTGCCGGGCGAGGACCCGGAGCATTTCCTGGCCGCCTGCCGGGCCGAACTGTCGGCCCTGCCGGGTGTCCTGACCGCGCGCCGGGCGCTGGCCAGCATCGAGGGCGAGCCGACCGTGATGTTCGTGGGCGTCCAGCTGGACCCGGCGGCCCCGGCCGACCCGGGGGCGGTGAACGAGGCGCTCGGGCGGGCCCTGGGAACCGCGCCGCTGCCGGGCGGCGTCCACCTCGTGCTGCTCGACCTCGCCGACGACCCGGTGGTCGAGTGGCTGCTGACCCAGGTCATGCCCTTCTACTCGCGGGTGTGAGCGGGGATCCTTCACAGGCACGTCGCCGTGGCGGCGGCCGGTGCCGCGCCATAGGGTGCGTGCAGGCGGCTGACGGGCCGGCGGGTTCAGGAACGAGGCGCGGCGAGGTGGGCGCATGAGTGCGGGAACGGGAGCGGGCGGGGTGCCGGGGCCCTGGGGCCAGGCACCGGCCGGGCGCCCGGGCGCGGATCCGGGCGCGCTGGAGCAGGCCCTGCGCGAGGTCGCGCCGGAGCGCTGGGACGCGTACGAGCGGCTGCTGCACGCGCTGGCCGAGGGCCAGGTCCTGATGCTGCTGTGGCACGGCAGCCCGGGCAGTCCGGATGCCCAGTACGGGAACATGGAGATCAGCGGCCACGGCTACGCGCCGGCCGTCACCTCGCCCGAGCAGCTGACGGCCTCCGGCTGGGCGCGGGCCCACGAGGTCATCTCCGGGCGGGAGATCGCGGCGTCGCTGTACCGCACCCGCTGGGGCCTGTGGCTCAACCCGCACGCGCCGGGCGGCGGGGTCGGGGTGCCGTGGGCGGACCTGCGGCGGATCGCCGCGGGCCTGGACCGGCTGCCGGCCGGTCCGTTGAAGCTGAGCGAGCCGCAGGTGAACGCCCAGCAGTTCTTCGCGCTGCTGGAGCGGCAGGCGGGCGAGGTGCGCGCCGTCCGGGCGCTGCGCCGGGCCTGGGTGCAGCCCTCGGTGGGGGAGCCGTACCTGGCTATCGGCCTCGACCTGTACGAGAGTTCTCCGCCGGCGGTGGAGGCGGTGCGGGCGCTGATGCAGCGGGCGATCGCGGTGGCCCCGGAGGGGCTCGCGGTGTCCACGGTGGCGATGGCGGACGAGTACGACCCGGTGGCGCTGTGGATGCGCGCCAACGCGCGGCCGTTCTTCGACCGGGAGGCGGGCCGCCCGCCGACGGGCCCGTACCCGCCGGTGCCGCCGTACCCGGGGCAGTCGATGCCGGGCCGGCCGATCCCCGGTCAGTCGATGCCCGGGCAGCCGTCTTCGGGGTGGGCTTACGGCACCCAGCCGCCCGCACCGGGCTGGGGGCAGCAGCCCCAGCCGCCGTGGCCCGGATACCCCGGCCGCTGATTGCCAAACCCGCTCTTGTTAAAGCCTTTACCACGAAGCCGACTTGATCCCTGATCAGGTCGGCTTCGGTGCTTTCGGGACGAATTTCCGTTCCGGGTGCCGGCACATCTTGACATGGCAGTTACAGCCGTGTGAAGAGGGATATGCCGAAGATCGGGAAGGTGCATGCGTGCAGATCACAGTTGGGCATCTGTCGCTTGTCAGGGCTGGCGCAAGCCAGTTCGGATGGCAGAGAGTTCTGCGCAACGCATCGCGCGTACTGGAAACCCCACGAAGGTGAACGCGCACGCCGACCGCTCGATCCACGCGACGCCCATCCCGCGTGGAGGCAGTACCCGTGCACGACGTACTGCCGCGAACACCTGCACCTAGCACCTCCGCACGTCCGCAGCCGTACCGCCGAACCGGCGCCCGGCACCCGTGGGCCGGCCACCGTCGGCGAGGGGACCAACTGACCATGACCGCACCCATGACAACCGCCGGGAACGCACCCGAGGCACCCGCCTCCCCGAGCCCGGCCAAGACGATCGAGGGCCGTTCCCTCGGTCGGATCGCCTGGACCCGCTTCAAGCGGGACAAGGCCGCCGTCGCCGGCGGCATCGTGGTGATCCTGCTGATCCTGCTGGCCCTCCTGGCCGGGCCGCTGGAGTCCCTGTTCGGGCTCGACCCCGACCAGCCGAACACCGATCTGCTGGACGCCGACCTCGGTGGACTCCCGCTCGGCGACTGGGGCGGGATGAGCGCGGACCACCCGCTCGGCATCGACCCGCTGCAGGGCCGCGACCTGCTCGCCCGCGTGGTCGACGGCTCCTGGGTCTCCCTGCTGGTCGCCTTCGGCGCGACCGTCCTGTCCAACACCCTCGGCACCGTGCTCGGCGTGATGGCCGGCTACTACGGCGGCTGGGTGGACACCGTGATCAGCCGGTTGATGGACGTCTTCCTGGCGTTCCCGCTGCTGCTGTTCGCCATCGCGATCTCCGCCTCGCTCCAGGGCGGCGCGTTCGGCCTGCACGGCCTCCCGCTGCACATCATGGTGCTGATCTTCGTGATCGGATTCTTCAACTGGCCCTACATGGGCCGGATCGTGCGCGGACAGACCCTCTCGCTGCGCGAGCGGGAGTTCGTCCACGCGGCCCGCAGCCTCGGCGCCCGCGGCCCGTTCATCCTGTTCAAGGAGCTGCTGCCGAACCTGGTCGGCCCGATCCTGGTCTACTCGACCCTGCTGATCCCGACCAACATCCTCTTCGAGGCCGGCCTGAGCTTCCTCGGCGTCGGCATCCAGCCCCCGCAGTCCTCCTGGGGCGGCATGCTCGCCGACGCGAAGAACTACTACCAGGTGGACCCCCAGTACATGGTGGTCCCCGGCCTGGCGATCTTCATCACCGTGCTCGCGTTCAACCTGCTCGGCGACGGGCTGCGTGACGCCCTCGATCCCAAGAGCAACTGACTTCCCGTCAGTACCCTCCTTCCTCCACACCTCAAGGGGTTGATCTCACCCATGCGTAGGTCCCGTACCGTCGCGCTGACCGCCGCGGCCGCCGCCGCGGTCCTGGTCGTCACCGGTTGTTCGTCCAGTTCCAAGAGCGGCGACAGCTCCTCTTCCTCCTCCGGCAACGCGGGCGGCGGCGGTGCCGACGCGGCCACCAAGCAGATCGTCAACGCCTCGGACAAGAAGGGGGGGACGGTCACCTACGAGATGAAGGGCACCCCGGACTCCCTCGACCCGGGCAACACGTACTACGCGTACATCTACAACTTCTCGCGCCTGTACGGCCGTCCGCTGACCACCTTCAACCCGGCCGCCGGCGCGGACGGCAACAAGCTGGTCCCGGACCTCGCCGAGTCGATGGGCCAGCCCAGCGCGGACGGCCTGACCTGGACGTACAAGCTGCGCGCGGGCCTGAAGTACGACGACGGCACCCCGATCACCTCCAAGGACGTCAAGTACGCCGTGGAGCGCTCGAACTACGCGCCCGAGGTGAACTCCAACGGCCCGACGTACTTCCACGACCTGCTGGTCGACAACCCGACGCCGTACCAGGGCCCGTACAAGGACAAGACCGGCGACCTGAAGTCGATCGAGACCCCGGACGACACCACGATCGTCTTCCACCTGCAGCACCCCTTCGCCGACTTCGACTACCTGGTCAGCGCCCCGCAGACCGCGCCGGTCCCGCAGGCCAAGGACACCGGTGCCGACTACGTGAAGCACATCATGTCCTCGGGCACCTACAAGTTCGAGTCCTACGAGGACGGCAAGCAGGCCGTCCTGGTCCCGAACACCAACTGGGACAAGAGCACTGATCCGATCCGCAAGCAGCTGTCGGACAAGATCGTGCTCAAGATGAACATCGACCAGGCCACCATCGACAAGGACCTGCTGGCCGGCAACGCCCAGGTCGACCTGGTGGGCGGCGGCGTCGACCCGCAGACCCAGGCGCAGATCCTGCGCGACCCGAAGCTCAAGGCCAAGACCGACAACGCCTACGGCGGCCGCCTGGTCTACATGGCGATCAACACCAAGGTCGCGCCGTTCGACAACATCGACTGCCGCAAGGCCGTCCAGTACGCGATCGACAAGGTCGCGGTGCAGACCGCGCTCGGCGGACCGATCCGCGGCCAGGTGGCCAACACCGTGCTCCCGCCGGACATCCCGGGCCACCAGGACTTCAACCTGTACGAGACCAAGGACAACAAGGGCGACCAGGCCAAGGCCAAGGAATCCCTGAAGGCCTGCGGCAAGGAGGGCGGCTTCAGCACCGTCCTGACCGCCCGCACCGAGCGTGCCACCGAGGTCGCCGCGGCCACCCAGATCCAGGCGCAGCTGAAGAACATCGGCATCAACGCCGAGATCCAGCAGTTCCCGCAGGGCAAGTACCTGACCGACTCGGCCGGTGCCCCGCAGTTCACCGAGGACCACAACATCGGTCTGATGATGATGCAGTGGGGGGCCGACTGGCCGACCGGCTACGGCTTCCTGCAGCAGGTCGTCGACGGTCGCGCGATCAAGCCGTCCGGCAACACCAACATCGCCCAGCTGAACGACCCGGCCGTCAACAAGATGATCGACGACGCCGCGATCAACCCCGACCGGGCCGCCCGCGAGAAGATCTACGGCGACATCGACAAGAAGGTCATGGAGTCCGCGGTCTACGTCCCGCTGACCGACTTCAAGGTCTTCCTGTACCGCCCGGACAACGCCACCAACGTCGCCTCCACCTCGGCCTTCTCGGGTGAGTACGACTACCTGAACATCGGCACCACCAAGTAAAGAGCCTGGCTCCGCATCCCTGAAGGCAGGTGAAGGCAGCGGCGCCCGCCGCCGTCCGGCAGATCCCGGACGGCGGCGGGCCGCCGGAGCCGCCCAACTGTGTTTGCCTACATCATCCGCAGGATCTTCGCGGCCGCGGCGTTGCTGCTGGTCGTCAGCGCGGTCACCTTCGCGATCTTCTTCCTGCTTCCGCGCTTCGCCGGCGAGACCGCCGACCAGCTGGCCGCGCAGTACATCGGGAAGAACCCGTCGCCCGAGGCGATCGCGGCGGTCAAGAAGAACCTGGGCTTCGAGCAGCCGCTGTACACCCAGTACTGGCACTTCCTGAAGGGGCTGGTCAGCGGCGCCGAGTACAAGTTCGGCCCGGAACCGGCCACCTGCCACGTGCCCTGCTTCGGCTACTCCTTCAAGAACCACCTGGAGGTCTGGCCGGAGATGACCAGCCGGATCCCGGTGACCATCTCGCTCGCCATCGGCGCGGCGGTGCTCTGGCTGGTCTCCGGCATCACCACCGGCGTGATCTCCGCGCTCAAGCCGCGGTCGGTCTTCGACCGGCTCTCCATGGGCGTCGCCCTGGCCGGCGTCTCGCTGCCGGTCTTCTTCACCGGCGCCCTGCTGCTGACGGTGTTCAGCTACGAGTGGCCGATCCTGGACAACTTGCACTACGTCGACTTCACCGAGGACCCGCTGATGTGGGCCCGCAACCTGATCCTCCCGTGGATCTCGCTGGCCTTCCTCTACTCCGCGCTCTACGCCCGGCTCACCCGCGCCGGGATGCTGGAGACGATGAGCGAGGACTACATCCGCACCGCCCGGGCCAAGGGCCTGGTCGAGCGCAAGGTGGTCGTCAAGCACGGACTGCGCTCCGCGCTCACCCCGATCGTCACCATCTTCGGCATGGACCTCGGCCTGCTGCTCGGCGGTGCGCTGATCACCGAGCAGGTCTTCTCGCTCAACGGCGTCGGCCAGTTCGCCGTCCAGGCGATCAACGACAACGACCTGCCCAAGGTCCTCGGCGTCACGCTGCTCGCCGCCTTCTTCATCGTCGTCTGCAACCTCGTGGTCGACCTCCTGTACGCCCTCGTCGACCCCCGCGTGAGGCTCTCGTGACCGACCTCCAGAAGACCCCGGCGGACTCCGCTCCCGCTCCTCTGGGAGACCCGTTCCTGTCCGTCCGCGACCTGCGGATCCACTTCGACACCGACGACGGCCTGGTCCGCTCGGTGGACGGGGTCAGCTTCGACCTGCACAAGGGCCGCACCCTGGGCATCGTCGGCGAGTCCGGCTCCGGGAAGTCGGTCACCTCGCTCGGCATCATGGGCCTGCACCGCTCCAAGCGGGCCCGGATCAGCGGTGAGATCCTGCTCGACGGCGAGGACCTGATCGCGGCCGGACCGGACCGGGTGCGCCAACTGCGCGGCCGCGAACTGGCGATGATCTTCCAGGACCCGCTGACCGCGATGCACCCGTACTACACGGTCGGCGCGCAGATCATCGAGGCCTACCGGGTGCACCACCCGAAGGCCACCAAAAAGGAGGCCAGGGCCCGGGCCGTCGAGATGCTCGACCGGGTCGGCATCCCGCAGCCCGACCGCCGGCTGGACGACTACCCGCACCAGTTCTCCGGCGGCATGCGCCAGCGCGCGATGATCGCCATGGCCCTGGTCAACGACCCCTCGCTGCTGATCGCCGACGAGCCCACCACCGCCCTGGACGTCACCGTCCAGGCGCAGATCCTGGACCTCATCCGCGACCTCCAGGAGGAGTTCGGCTCCGCCGTCATCATCATCACCCACGACCTCGGGGTGGTCGCCGAGCTCGCCGACGACATCCTGGTCATGTACGGCGGCAAGTGCGTCGAGCGCGGACCCGCCGCGAGCCTCTTCGACGCGCCCGAACACCCCTACACCTGGGGCCTGCTGGGCTCGATGCCGCGGCTGGACCGGGAGTTGCAGGAACGGCTCGTCCCGGTGAAGGGCACCCCGCCCAGCCTGATCAACGTGCCGTCCGGCTGCGCGTTCCACCCGCGCTGCCCGTACGCCGCCCTGACCGGCGGGCGCTCCACGAGCGAGGTCCCGGTGCTGACCGAGGCCGCGCCCGGGCACCACGCGGCCTGCCACCTGGCGGCCGACGAGCGGCACCGCATCTTCACCGAAGAGATCGCGCCCCGGCTGTGAGCCCGGCCCCGTACCACCTTTCTGGAGAGAACCGATGACGGACACTCAGGGGGCGACCATCCCTTCGCCGGCACCCGCGCCCGAGCGCGAGCCGCTGCTGAAGGTGACCGGCCTGACCCGGCACTTCCCGATCCGCGGCGGACTGCTCCGGCGCCAGACCGGCGCGGTGCGGGCCGTCGACGGCATCGACTTCACGGTCAACGCCGGTGAGACGCTGGGCGTCGTCGGCGAGTCCGGCTGCGGCAAGTCCACGATGGGGCGGCTGATCACCCGGCTCGACGAACCCACCGGCGGGAAGATCCAGTTCGAGGGCACCGACATCACCCACCTGGGCGTCGGCGCGATGCGGCCACTGCGCCGCGACATCCAGATGATCTTCCAGGACCCGTACTCCTCGCTGAACCCGCGGCACACCGTCGGCACCATCGTCAGCGCGCCGTTCAGGCTCCAGGGCGTCCAGCCGGAGGGCGGCGTCAAGAAGGCCGTGCAGGACCTGCTGGAGCTGTGCGGGCTCAGCCCCGAGCACTACAACCGCTACCCGCACGAGTTCTCCGGCGGCCAGCGCCAGCGCATCGGCATCGCCCGGGCGCTCGCGCTGAAGCCGAAGATGATCGTCGCGGACGAGCCGGTCTCGGCGCTCGACGTGTCGATCCAGGCGCAGGTGGTCAACCTGCTGGACGACCTCCAGCAGGAGCTCGGCCTGACCTACCTGATCATCGCGCACGACCTCTCGGTGGTGCGGCACGTCTCCGACCGGGTGGCGGTGATGTACCTCGGCAAGATCGTCGAGATCGCCGACCGCGACTCGCTCTACCGCAGCCCGATGCACCCGTACACCAACGCCCTGATGTCGGCCGTCCCCGTGCCGGACCCGCGCCGGCGCCAGAGCGGCGGCCGCGAGCGCATCCTGCTCAAGGGCGACGTGCCCTCGCCGATCAACCCGCCGAGCGGCTGCCGGTTCCGCACCCGCTGCTGGAAGGCGCAGGACGTGTGCGCGAGCCAGGAGCCGCTCCTGACGGCGCTCGAGACCGGGCACCAGGTGGCCTGCCACTTCCCTGAGCGGAGCGAGGGGAACGATGGGCACAGCCCTGAGAATGCGCCGGAGAATCAGGGTTCCTAGGTTCGAATCGGAGGGGAAGGTTTCGCGACAGGTCATAGTTGTAGGGTGACCTCGCAGATCTTCCCCTCCGACGTCCAGCAGTCGCTCGACCTGGCCGGCATATTCGTCTTCGCCCTCTCCGGGGGGCTGCTCGCCGTCCGCAAGAACATGGACATCTTCGGGATCTGTGTGCTCGCGGAGGCCACCGCCCTGGGCGGCGGGGTGATCCGCGACCTGGTCATCGGGGCCACGCCGGTGGCCGCCTTCAGCAACTTCGGCTACTTCGTGACCCCGCTCGCGGCCGCACTGGTGGTGTTCTTCCTGCACCCCGAGGTCGAGCGGATCAACCGCGCGGTGCAGACCCTGGACGCCCTCGGCCTCGGGCTGTTCTGCGTCACCGGCACCGCCAAGGCGCACGACTACGGGCTGGGCGCGGTAGCCGCGATCGCGCTCGGCATGGTGACCGCGGCCGGCGGCGGCGTGATCCGCGACGTGCTGGCCGGGGAGATCCCCTCGCTGCTGCGCTGGGACCGCGAGATCTACGCCGTCCCGGCCCTGGTCGGCGCCGCCCTGGTGGCCGCGCTGATCGGCGCGAACCGGCTCACCGGCGCCACCGGCACGGCCGCCGCGCTCACCGCCTTCGGGCTGCGGATGCTCGCCCTGAGGTACGGCTGGCGCGCCCCGCGGGCCTGGCACCGCAACGGTTCTCGCACCAGCGAGGAGTAGGCGAGCCGCCGTACGCGAGGGAGATCGCCTCGGCCGTGCAGAGCAGCTCCGGCAGCATCCGGGCCAGTTCGGCCGGCGCCACCTGGCTGGCCGGGGCGCTCAGCGCGCAGGCCGCGACCGTCCGCCCGCCGCTGCCCGCGACCGGCGCGGCCACGCAGGTCACCGGCTCCCGGTGCTCGGCCGACTCGGCCGCCCAGCCCCGGCGGCGCACCGCCGCCAGCTCGGCCGGCAGCTCCTCCTCGCGGGTGCCGTCCTCCGGCAGCCCGGCGAGCAGCACCCGCCCGACCGCCGTCCCGGTCACCGGGGCGCGGCGTCCGATCCGGGGCGGCAGGGCGGTGGGCGGCGGGCCCACCTCGTCCAGGTAGAGCACCTCGCCGTCGTGCAGCACGGCCAGCTGGACGGTGTAGCCGCAGCGGGCGTTGAGCGCGGCGAGGTACGGCGCGGCGACCTGCCGGACGTCGAAGTCCTCCAGTGCGCGGTGTGCCAGCGAGAGCACCCGGCCGCCGACCCGGTAGCGCAGGTCGGGCTGGCGCCGGACGAATCCGTGCTCCTCCAGGGTGCGCAGCAGCCGCAGCGCGGTGGACTTGTGCACCCCGAGGCTGCTCGCGGCCTGATCCAGCGAGAGCGGTCCGTCGCCGAGCGAGCCGAGCAGCGTCAGTGCGCGGTCGACCGACTGCGACATGGACGCCCCCCTGGTTCGTTCGAGAAGTGTTCGTCAGGCTAACCGCTGGGCGGCACAGTGGTACAAACCAGTGCCGGACGCCGTCGTCCGGATCAGTGGCCGGATCGGTGGCCGGATCGGTGCGCACCGGGTGGGGCCCCGGGTCGCGGCCTCTACAATCGGATGGTTATGCCATACCTGGACCATGCGGCGACCACGCCGATGCTGCCCGAGGCGATCGCCGCGATGACGGCGCACCTGGGGGTGGTCGGCAACGCCTCGGCCCTGCACGCGGCCGGCCGCCGGGCCCGCCGGGTGGTCGAGGAGTCCCGCGAGTCGCTGGCCGAGTCGCTGGGCGCCCGCCCGAGCGAGATCGTGTTCACCGGCGGGGGCACCGAGTCGGACAACCTGGCGGTCAAGGGCTTGTACTGGTCCCGCCGGGGCGCCGATCCGGCCCGCACCCGGGTGCTGTCCAGCCCGGTCGAGCACCACGCGGTGCTCGACGCGGTGCACTGGCTCTCCGAGCACGAGGGCGCGACGGTCGAGTACCTGCCGGTGGACGGGTACGGCCGGGTGCACCCCGCGGAACTGCGGGCGGCGATCGAGCGCGACCCCGCGTCGGTGGCCCTGGTCACCGTGATGTGGGCCAACAACGAGGTCGGCACCGTCCAGCCGGTGCGCGAACTCGCCGCCGTGGCCGCCGAGTACGGCATCCCGATGCACGCCGACGCGGTGCAGGCGCTGGGCCAGGTCCCGGTCTCCTTCGCCGAGTCGGGGCTCACCGCGCTCACCGTCACCGGCCACAAGATCGGCGGCCCGTTCGGCATCGGCGCGCTGCTGCTCTCCCGCGGCGCCACGCCCGTACCGCTGCTGCACGGCGGCGGCCAGGAGCGCGACGTGCGCTCCGGCACCCTGGACGCCCCCGCCGCCGCCGGCTTCGCGGCCGCCGCGGCCTGGGCCGTCGAGCACCGGGCCGAGCACGCGGTGACGCTGGGCGCGCTGCGCGACGAGCTGGTGGCCGGGGTGCTGGCGGCCGTCCCGGACGCGGTGCTCAACGGCGACCCGGCGGCGGAGGGCAGGCTGCCCGCCAACGCCCACTTCTCCTTCCCCGGCTGCGAGGGCGACGCCCTGCTGATGCTGCTGGACGCCCAGGGCATCGAGTGCTCCACCGGCTCGGCCTGCTCGGCCGGGGTGCCGCAGCCCAGCCACGTGCTGCTCGCGATGGGCGTCGACCCGCTGCTGGCGCGCGCCTCGCTGCGGTTCTCGCTCGGGCACACCTCGGTGCGCGAGGACGTCACGGCGCTGACGGCCGCGATCGGCCCGGCCGTGCAGCGGGCCCGCAACGCCGGGCTGGTGACCGTACGCCGGTAGTCCGTACGGGGAGAGGGCCCGCCCTGGGCATGTCCGGCGGCCCCGTACGCTTGTACTCACCATGACTGACTTCCCGGGTGCCCCGACCACTCCGTCCACCGGCCGCCTGCGCGTGCTCGCGGCGATGTCCGGCGGAGTCGACTCCGCCGTCGCCGCCGCCCGCGCCGTCGAAGCCGGGCACGAGGTGACCGGCGTCCACCTGGCGCTCTCCGCCAACCCGCAGTCCTTCCGCACCGGCGCGCGCGGCTGCTGCACCATCGAGGACTCCCGGGACGCCTGGCGGGCCGCCGACGTGATCGGCATCCCCTTCTACGTCTGGGACCTCGCCGAGCGCTTCCGCGAGGACGTGATCGACGACTTCGTCGCCGAGTACGCGGCCGGACGGACCCCGAACCCCTGCCTGCGCTGCAACGAGAAGATCAAGTTCGCCGCGCTGCTGGACAAGGCGATCGCGCTCGGCTTCGACGCCGTCTGCACCGGCCACTACGCCCGGATCGTCGACCTCCCGTCCGGCGAGCGCGAGCTGCACCGCGCGGTGGACGGCGCCAAGGACCAGTCCTACGTCCTCGGCGTGCTCGACGCCGACCAGCTCGCCCACTCCCTCTTCCCGCTCGGTGACACCACCAAGGAGGAGATCCGGGCGGAGGCCGAGCGCCGCGGCCTGGCCGTCGCCAAGAAGCCCGACAGCCACGACATCTGCTTCATCGCCGACGGCGACACCCAGGGCTTCCTGGCCCGGCACCTCGGCACCGCCACCGGCGACATCCTCGACGTCGACGGCACCAAGCTCGGCGAGCACGACGGCGCCTACGGCTTCACCATCGGCCAGCGCAAGGGCCTGCGGATCGGCCGCCCGGCCGCCGACGGCAAGCCGCGCTACGTCCTCGACATCTCCCCGGTGAACAACACCGTCACCGTCGGCCCCGTCGAGGGCCTCGACGTCACCGCCCTGACCGCCATCCGCCCCCGCTGGTGCGGCACCGAGCCCCTCACCGAGGGCCGCTACACCGCCCAGCTCCGCGCCCACGGCGAGGAGGTGCCCGTCTCCGCCTCGATGGTCGGCGACACCCTCCACGTCCGCCTCGACGCCCCGGCCCGCGGCATCGCCCCCGGCCAGGCAGTGGTGCTCTACGACGGCACCCGCGTCATCGGCTCCGCCACCATCGCCACCACCGAGCGCCCGGCCGTCAACGCCTGAGCGGGCCATGGCGGCGTCATCCGAATGGATGACGCCGCTGAATCGCCCGGATGGCCGTGGCCGGAGAAGGCATCCATCGGGCTGATTCGAGGGTGCGGGCGGCGAACCTAACGTCAGGGGCATGAACCGATCCCGCCGCATCGCGGCCGTCGCCGCCCTTGTGCTCGCTCTGCCGCTTCCGATGGCCGGGGCCGCGATGGCCTCGCCGTCGCCGTCCGCAACTACGGCTGCCGCCGCGGCCGTTGCCCCTGCCGCCTTCCACGCCGAGCTGCCCCGCCCGACCGGGCGGTACGCGGTGGGGGAGGAGGTGCTGCACCTGACCGACCACAGCCGCACCGACCCCTGGGTGCCCTCGGCCGGGCCGCGGCAGCTGGCGGTCTCGATGTTCTACCCGGCCCGGCCCGGCACCGGCGAGCCCGCTCCGTACATGACCCTCGGCGAGGCACAGGGCTTCGTGGCGACGCGGGTTCCGGCGGGTACCGGACTGCAGCCGCAGGACGTTGTGAACATCGACACCCACGCCTACACCGGCGCGAAGGCCGCGGGCGGGAAGTTCCCGCTGGTGGTCCTCTCCCCGGGCTTCGAGAACCCCCGCGCCACGCTGACCGGCCTGGCCACCGACCTGGCCGGTCACGGCTACGTGGTGGCCCTGGTCGGCCACACCCACGAGGACTCCGGCGAGACCCTCGCCGACGGCAGCACCCCCGGCTGCGCGCTGTGCGACACCGGCGCACCGGACTCGCTCCCGGACAGTCGGGCGAAGGACGTCTCCTTCGTCCTGGACCAACTGACCGGGCACCACCCGGCCTGGAGCCTGGCGCACCTGATCGACCGCGACCGCATCGGCATGGCCGGGCACTCGATCGGCGGCGCGTCGGCGCTGACGGCGATGGCCGAGGACCGGCGCATCCTGGCCGGGGTGAACATGGACGGAGCGTTCTGGCCGCCGATTCCGACCGACAAGCTCGAGGGACGCGCGTTCCTCCTGCTCGGCAAGCAGAGCGACCACGCCGTCGGCGGCGGGGAGACGTCCTGGGGGCGGACCTGGGCGGGTTGGGAGGGCTACAAGCCCTGGCTGGCCGTCGCGGGCACCAACCACTCCAGCTTCACGGACGTCCCGGTCCTGGCCGCCGCGGCCGGCCTGCCGTTCCCCCCGGGGACGACCACCTCGCCGGAGCGCGGGATGCAGCTGACCCGGGAGTACGTCGGAGCCTTCTTCGACCAGTCCCTGAAGGGAATCCACCAGCCCTTGCTCGACGGCCCGTCGGCGGCGAACCCGGAGGTGCTCTTCCAACACCCGTGATCGTCTCGCATCCGAAGCCATGACGGGCGACACCTGCTGTGACCCGGTGGCCTGCTCGGCGAGCGGGCCGCCGGGCGAACACATCCCTCACTGCACCCGGCGGTACCACCGCCGGTGCACCAGCGGCTCCACGCACAGCACGGCGCCGCCCGCGACCGCGCCGACCAGCAGGCCGGACGCGCCGCCGCCGTTGAGCACCGCGCCGAGACAGCCGGCGGCGACCGCGAGGGGGCGCAGCAGGGTCAGCGGGCCGAGGCCGATGACCATCGCGAGTGTGCCGGCGCGGAACGGCAGGGTGAAGTAGGCGGCGAGGGAGAGGAGTACGGCGGCGGCGTAGGGGATGAGCGGGAGCAGGAATCCGTTGCCACCGGCGGCCAGGGTGGCGTAGGTCCGGGCGTGGTCGGGGGCCGTCAGCAGGAGCATGACGGCGGTCAGCGCGGAGGCGAGCAGCAGCAGGGCTCCGACGGCCGTCCCGCGCAGGGCGGCCCGGACGGCAGGCCGGTGCTTGCCGGTGGCGGCCAGCCAGCGGACCAGGTAGCCGAGGCCGCATCCGATGTCGACCAGGCGGTACGGCCCGGGCTGTCCGGTGGCCGTCCGGATCGCGGTGAAGAGCGGGCCGAGTACGTGGACCAGGCGTTCGCCGATGCGGAGTTCCTCGCTCAGCTGCTGGAGTTCGGTGTGCACGCTGATCAGCAGGCCGTCCACGGCGTCGGGGTCGAGTACGCCGTCCCCGTCGACGGGCAGTCCGCCGACGATCCGGGCCGCGCGTTCGTCCCCGCTCGCGCGCAGTTGCCGGACGACATCGGCGCGCCGGACCGGGAGCCGCCGGCCGTTGCGCGGCTCCACGGCCGTGATCAGGTCGGATATCTCGAGGTGACGCACGCGGTGCACTTTAGGGGACGGCTACGGGGGCGGGGCGTAATGCCGGTGAGCGGGGGCGGCCGGGCGTGATAGACCAGACGGCACTATGAATATCTGCGTCTTCTGCTCCGCGTACTCGCTCGACGACCGTTACTCCGCCCCCGCCGCCGAGTTCGCCCGGCTCCTCGGCGAGGGTGGCCACACCCTGGTGTGGGGAGGCTCGAACGCCGGACTGATGGGTCTGCTCGCCGACGAGGTGAAGGCGGCGGGCGGGCGGCTCGTCGGGGTGATGGTCGAGATGCTGAAGCACAAGGGGTACGTCGGCGCCGACGAGCTGGTGGTGACCCGCGACCTCGCCGAGCGGAAGGCGGAGCTGGCGGCCCGCGCGGACGCCATCGTCGTCCTGGTCGGCGGGATGGGCACCATGGACGAGGTCACCGAGGTGGTGGAGCTCAAGAAGCACGGGATGTTCGACAAGCCGGTCGTCGTCCTGGACACCGAGGGCTTCTACTCGGGGCTGCGCACCCAGCTGGAGCGGATGGACGCCGAGGGCTTCCTGCCGCGCCCGCTCACCGAGCTGATCACCTTCGCCGACACGCCCGCCGAGGTGTTCGCGCAGCTCAAGGCCTGAGAGGATCGGATCCATGGCTGCACATCTGATCACCGGCGCCGGTTCCGGCATCGGCGCCGCCCTGACCGAGAAGCTCGCCGAGCGCGGGGACGAGCTCTGGCTGCTCGCCCGTGACGCCCGCCGGGCCGCCGAACTGCGCGACCGCTTCCCGGGCGCCAACACCCTGGTCGGGGACCTCGGCGACCCGGGCAAGCTGTCCTGGGCGTTCGGGCACCAGGCGCTGCCCGTCACCCTCGACTCGCTGCTGCACGTCGCGGGCACGGTCGAGCTGGGGCCGGTCGGCGACCTGCCGGTGAAGGCCTGGCAGGAGACGCTGAACGTCAACCTGCTCGCGCCCGCCGAACTGACCCGTCTGCTGCTGCCCTCGCTGCGGCAGTCCAAGGGCCACGTGGTGTTCGTCAACTCCGGCGCCGGCCTCACCGCCCACGCCGAGTGGTCGGCGTACGCGGCCAGCAAGCACGGTCTGAAGGCGCTCGCCGACGCGCTGCGCCAGGAGGAGCACGCGAACGGCGTGCGGGTCACCTCGGTCTACCCGGGCCGCACCGCCACCGCCATGCAGGCCAAGGTGCACCAGCAGGAGGGCAAGGAGTACGACGCCAGCCGCTGGATCGAGCCGGCGTCCGTGGCCAAGGCGATCATCGCCGCCCTGGACGCCTCCCGGGACGCCGAGATCACGGAGATCACCGTCCGCCCGGGGCCCGGCGCGCGGTGAGGGGCAGAACCGACCCCTCGACTCCGTCCACCCGGTGATCTCCATCGACCGCGTGCACATGAAGGTCCGCGAAGACCGGGTCCAAAACCCGTTCTCGTGGGGGTGGGCCCGGTAGCGGGCCCACCCCGGCCGCCTCGCCCTGATCGGCTGCATCATCTCGGGACACCACCGCTCATCCCGCTCGCCCCGCTCAACCCCCTCCTCCGTTACGGGAGTATTTCGGGCGAAGCGCCAAGTCGATCACGAGAGCAGCGGCCGCCGAGGGACCGTGACCGACGTTCCCATGCATCTCTGAATAAGCATCAATTATGGTCACTAAAGGCAAAGTTCAGAGTTTGAAATTCGACAGGGCGGGGAACGCGAGCTTAGCTCCCGGTTGTGACGGATGGTGGTCAAAGGGGCTTGCGCGGTGCCCTGGGACGGGCGAAGATGGTCAGGTCCCCGACAGGGCGACGGAGGGGCACCGTCGCGATGCGATTCCGCGTCGTCCCCTTTCCCGCTTTTCGGGCCGACCGGATCAGTGAGGGCCCTCGTTTCCCTTCAGAACCAGCGATCCCTCTTCGTTTGGCAAGCCCGTTGGGAGTAGTCGCGTGATCCAGGCATCGCTGACCCAGCAGCGATTGTGGTTCCTAAATCAGTTGGAAGAATCCAATGGCACCTGGAACGTCCCCGTCGCGGTGCGGCTGCGCGGTCCCGTGGACCACGATGCGCTGACAACGGCCTTACGGAGAACGGTCATCCGGCAGAGCACGCTGCGGACGGTGTTCGTCGACGTGGGTGGCGTTCCCTGGCAGCGGATCCTGGAGCCGAGCGAGGTGCACGTCCCGCTGGAGATTCTCACGGCGCCGGCCACCCGTTCCGAGTTGGCCGAGCGGCTGACCGCCGAGTCCCTTCGCGGTTTCCATCTGGCCGAGGAAATCCCCTTACGCGCAAGGCTCTTCATTCTCGGGCCACAGGATCACGTCCTGCTCCTGGTAATGCACCACATCGCGATGGACGGATGGTCCCTGGGGCCGCTCTTCCGCGACATGTCGGCCGCTTATCGCGCCGCGATCGAGGGGCGGGAGCCCTTGTGGGAACCCCTCCCGGTCGAGTACACCGACTACGCGGAATGGCAGCGCGAACTGCTCGGGCAGGCGTCGGACCCGAATAGTCTCATCAGCCGCCAACTCCTGTACTGGAAAGGGTCGCTCGCCGGAATACCGGACGAGATCCCCCTGCCTTTCGACCGCCGGCGTCCGGCGGTCCCCTCGCGCCACGGCGCCGTCGTCCCTCTGCACCTGGACGCGGAGCTGCACGAGTCGTTGGCCGCGATGGCCAAGCGGGCCGGTGCCAGCCCCTTCATGGTGTTCCACGCCGCCCTGGCGGCGACGCTGACCCGCCTCGGCGCCGGACACGACATTCCCATCGCGGTCCCCACCGCCGGCCGCGTCGACGAGGCCCTGGACGACCTGGTCGGATTCTTCATCAACACGCTCGTGGTGAGAGCGGACACCTCCGGCGACCCGACCTTCGAGGAGTTGCTGACCCGGGTCCGGGACGCCGCCCTGGGGGCCTTCAGCCATCAGGACGTGCCGTTCGACCGGCTGGTCGAGGAGCTGAACCCGCGTCGCTCACTGTCCCGGCAGGCCTTCTTCCAGGTCGTGCTCGACGTGACCGAGAAGGGTGACTCCACCCTCCGCCTGCCGGGTGTGGAATGCCTGGACCAACCCGTCGAATTCCCCGTCGTGCGCTTCGACATGTGGCTCGGTCTGACCGAGCTGAAGGGTCCGGACGGGGAGTGCCGAGGAGTCGTCGGAGAACTGCTGTACAGCACCGACCTCTTCGATCGCGCCACCATGCAGAACCTCGTGGAGAAGTTCCTCGCGCTGTTGCGGGCCGCCGCGGCCGAGCCGGAGCTCCGGCTGACGTCGATGAACTCCCCGCGAAAGCTCAGAGCCGTTCAGAGGAAACCGGTCAAACTCCAGCCGACAACGTAGTCCACCACCGATCCCCGGGGGAAAACCATCGTGATCGACGTGACAAGGGTTCCGGAAGCCGCGACGCCAGAGACCGCCAAGAGCGTCTACGAGCGGGAGGGCTGGCTACTGGCGCCGCACACCCTGGACGCGGAACTCGTCGCGGGCATCACCGCCCGCATCGAGGAACTGAGCGCGCAGGAGCGGCCCGAGGCGGTGTACGAGAAGGGCACCCGCACCTTACGGGCCATCCACGGCTGTCATCTGTTCGACGACCTCTGCCGGCGGCTCGTGCGGCTGCCCGCGCTGCTCGGACTCGCCGAGGAACTGCTCGGTGAGCCGGTGTACGTGTACCAGTTCAAGGTCAACATGAAGCAGCCGAGGGAGGGCGTCGCCTGGCCCTGGCACCAGGACTACTCCTTCTGGCACCACGAGGACGGAATGGTCGCCGACAAGGCGGTCAACATCGCGATCCACCTCGACGAGGTGCACGCGAAGAACGGTCCGCTGCAGATCGTGCCGCGCACCCATCACCTGGGCCTGCTCGACAAGGAGCCGAGCGGGGGCGGGGGCGACTGGCGCAACCACGTCTCGGCGGACCTGGAGTACACGGTTCCCGACCAGGTCGCCGACGACCTCGTGGGCGAGTACGGCCTCATGTACGCCACCGGCCCGAAGGGGGCGATCTACGCCTTCCATCCGACGCTGGTCCACTCGTCCACCGACAACCTCTCGGACGACCGCCGGGCCCTGCTCCTGGTGACGTACAACGCCGTCAGCAACGCCCCCGAGCGGCTGAGCCGGCCCGAGTTCCTCGTGAGCAGGGACACCACCCCACTGACCCCGGTGGCGGCGAACACCCTCTGACCGGCGATGGGCGCGGTAGCGTCCGACCGCCGTCGCGCGTGCTCCCTTCCGGCGGCGCGCCCGTCCCCCGCGCACTTCCCGCGTTCCGACACACCGTCAACGCCGCGCGTTCCCGCGTACCGATTCCGATCGGCCCGGATTCCCGACTTCGGTGAGCAGCCTCACGGTGCTGCTTCCGCCGTGCCCGGAGCCGGGTCGGAATCCGCGCGCCCTGCGGCGAACCAAGCCAGAGGAAGGAGTGAAAGTCACATGCTTGACGCCGAGGTGTACCGCGACGATCTGGTCCGGTTGGGCCTGCACAAGATCGCGCACCAGGACGAGAGCCTGATCGATCACATGTTCCGAGTCTGCTCCATCCTGCAGGACATGAAGGCGAAGGAGCAGGTCTGCGTCGCCGGGCTGTTCCATGGCGTCTACGGCACGGAGGGACTGCACAACGACGACGTCGAGTCCATTCCGGACCACAGGCGCGCCGAGGTCCGGAGGGTCATCGGCCCCGAGATCGAGCAGATGATCTTCAATTTCTCCGTCATGAGCTACGCGTCGCTGGGGAAGAGCTTCCGCAACGTGATGCGCCCGAAGGGCCTCCCGGAGCTCAAGGACCGGCGCACCGGCGAGGACATCCCGCTGGAGCGGGAGCAGTTCCTGGACCTCCTGCGCATGAAGCTGGGCGATGTCCTGGCGCACCTTCCCCAGCAGGTCGGCCACACCGTCCTCGACGTGCCGACGGAGTACGCGGGTTTCTGGAAGACCGCCGCCGAATGGCTGGGCCCCGACGCGATCAGCACCTGGAACAAGACCACGAGCATCACCGGAGGGCAACTGTGGATCGACCCGGAGGAGATCTGATGAACGAGTCCTGGGAAGGTTTCCGTTTGTCGCGGCAGCAGGAGCACCTGCTCGGCCGCGTCGCCGGCGGGCCGGCGGGTCGTACGGTCTCCGGCGTGCGGCTGTCCGGGCCGGTCGACCGGGAGGTGCTCGAGCGGGCCGCCCACGACGTGGCGTCCGTGCACGAGAGCCTGCGCACCGCCTACCGCAAGGTCCTCGGCGAGAACAGCACCGTGCTGATGGTGATCGAGGACGAGCCGCGGATCCGGGTGACGGAGCACACGGGGGACGGCGCGACCCTGGCGGCCGTCGCCGACGAGCTCCGCGACGCGGACCCCGAGGACCGCGTCGTACGGCTCGCGCTGTTCGGCCACGCCGACGGGAGCCGGTCGCTCCTCCTGTCCGCGCCGCGGCTGAGCATGGACGGCCGCTCCGTCGAGGTCTTCCTCCGTGACCTGCAACAGGCCTATGCCGCACGGCAGGACGGTGCGCGGTGGGACCGCGACATCGAGGTCCAGTACGCCGACTACGCGCAGTGGCAGTTCGAGGAGGCGATGCCAACGCGGGAGGACAAGGAGGCCGCCGCCGACCGCCAGACGCGCCTGGCGGACCTGCCGCCCCGGCACCTCCCGCTCGAAGTCCGCTCCGCGGAGACCGCTCACGAGGCCCTGGACTGGACGGTTCCGGCGTCCCTGGCACGTGAGTTGCGTGCCCTCGGCGGCGCGTACGACAGCGGCCTTCGGGGCGTCATGCTGACCGGCTGGCTCGCCGCGCTCTGGCACGCCACCGGCCGACCGGCGAGCCTCGCCGTCGACGCGACGCTCTCCCGGCGCGCCATGGGCGAACTGGAATCCGCGATCGGGCTCTTCGAGCTGCCGATGCCGGTCTTCGCGGACATCTCCGACGGGACGACGCTGGCGGACCTGCTGCGCGCCGTGGACCAGCAGCTCTCGGCCCTGGAGCGGGCCGACGAGGGCTCCGTGCTGCCGCCCAGGCACCACGGTGCCGCCCTGCCGGGGTTCGGCTTCAGCGACGTCGCGGACTTCACGGCGGTCGGTGCCCCCGCCTTCTCCGGCCTGTGGATCGAGCCGTCGGACGACGGCCGCAAGATCGGCCTCCAGGTGCGCGGCGCGGGCGAGGAGATCCGGGTGACGCTGCGCCACCAGGCCAATGGCATGGCCGAGGGCGGCGCAGAAGCGGTCCTGGCCTGTCTGCGGGCCACCCTGACGGCGCTGGGCGGCGACCGCTCGGCCGCCGTACCGGAGCTCGCCCTGCTCGACGAGGACGAGGCCCGGGCACTCGTCTCGGCCACGCAGCCCGCGCGTGCGTCGAGCGCCGCGCCGATGCACTGGCACCGGCAGGTCGAGGGGACCGCCGAGCGCACCCCGGACGCCGTGGCGCTCAGCACGGACGTCCGCGACTGGAGCTACCGGGAACTGGACCGGGCCGCCAACCGCCTGGCCCATGAGCTCACCGCCCGCGGCGTGCGCGCCGGGAGCCTGGTCGGACTGTGTCTGGAGCGCTCCGACCTGGCCGTCGTGACCATGCTGGCCATCGCCAAGGCCGGGGCCGGCTACGTGCCGGTCGACCCGCAGCTGCCCGCGCGGCGCCGTTCCGCCATCGCGACCGCCGTGGGCTTGCGGCACGTCGTGGCGACCACCGAGAAGGTGCCGGACATGCCGGTGGACTGCGAGGTCGTCGTGGTCGACCCGGACCTGTCGGTCTGCGCCGGTCGCGACAGCGAGCGTCCGGACGTGGAGACGCGCGACGACTCCCCGGCGTACGTGCTGTTCACTTCGGGCTCCACCGGCACCCCCAAGGGCGTGCTGGTGGGCCACGGGCAGCTCGCGGCCTACCTCGACGGCGCGATGGACCGCCTGGGGCTCACCGGCGCGATCGATTCGGTGGCCCTGAGCACCCTGGGCACGGACCTGGGCAACACGGCGCTGTTCCCGCCGCTCATGACCGGCGGCCGGCTCCGGATCGTCGCCGCGGACGTCTCCTCGGACGCCCAGGCGCTTGCGGAGCTGCTGGCCGCGGAGAGCTACGACCTCGTCAAGATCACGCCCACGCACCTGGAAGCCGTCATCACGGTAGCCGAGGACCCGGCGAAGCTGCTGCCCCGCGAGGCTCTGGTCCTGGGCGGGGAGCCGCTGGGCTGGGGCACGTACACCATGCTCAAGGGATTCCTCGGCGACTGCCGGCTCTACAACCACTACGGGCCGAGCGAGACGACCGTCGGCGTGCTGTGCGGCCAGGTCACCTCGAACGAGTTCGCCGGGCTGACCTCGACCGTGCCGCTGGGCACGCCGATGCGCCACGCGCGCACCTACGTCCTGGACCCGCAGCGCAGGCCGGTGCCCGTCGGCGTTCCGGGAGAGCTCTGGATCGGTGGTTCGTCGGTGTCGCAGGGCTATCTCGCCGGGACCGCCGAGCAGCAGGAACGATTCGTCGAAGACCCGTTCGCCGAGCTGCCCGGGGCCCGGATGTACCGCTCCGGCGACAAGGTGCGCCTGCTCCCGGACCACAGCCTCGAGTTCCTCGGCCGGGTCGACCGCCAGATCAAGGTCCGCGGGTTCCGGGTGGAGCTGGGCGAGATCGAGGCGGTCATGCGTCGGCACCCGCGCGTCACGGGCAGCCTGGTGGTGGTGACCGGTGAGAGCACGGCCATGCACCTGGTCGCGTACCTGACCGACGCCGAGGGCAGCCGGGGCCAGGCGGAGTGGCTGCGCCCGTTCCTGGCCGAGAGCCTGCCGGAGTTCATGATCCCCACGCACTTCGTGGCCCTCGACGCCTTCCCGATGACCGGCACCGGGAAGATCGACTCCTCGATGCTTCCCGCGCCCTCCAGCTACAACGCGGCATCGGCCTCGGGCGTCGCGCCGCGGACTCCGACCGAGAAGAAGGTCGCCGACGTCATCGCCCAGCTGCTGCTGCTCAACGACGTCGGTGCCGACCAGGATTTCTTCGAGATCGGCGGCCACTCGCTGCTGGCCACCCAGCTGATCTTCAGGCTGCGCGACGAGTTCAAGGTGAACCTGAAGCTGCGGGCCCTCTTCGAGCGGCCCGTCGTGTCGGAGCTGGCCGAGTTCATCGACCAGCTCCTCGAGCAGAAGGCGGGGGAATGATGAGCCAGAAGACGTCGCCGCTCGCCGGCACGCGCCGCACCCGCAAGCCCGTCTCGGCCCGTGCCGAGGCCCTGGTCGCGGTGGAGCCACTGTTCGAAGGAACCCGGATGGTCTCCTGTACCCCGACGGTCGCCCTGCTCGACGCGCGGGAATGGCTGGCCGGTTCGGGCACCATGCTCCGGCGGCTGCGCGATGAGCACGGCGCCGTCCTGCTCCGGGGATTCAGCCCGCTGGACGCGGACGGGCTCGGAGAGCTCGCCACGGCGATGTCGGGGGGCCTGCTCGACTACAACAACCGTTCCACCCCGCGGACTCGGGTCAGCGGCAACGTGTTCACCTCGACCGAGTACCCGGCCGACCAGACCATCCCGCTGCACAACGAGATGTCGTACACGGACGCGTGGCCGGACACGCTGTTCTTCGCCTGCGTGGTCCCGGCCGAGGAGGGCGGCGAGACGCCGTTCGCCGACAGCGCCCGGGTGTACGACCGGGTGCCGGCCGGGATCAGGGAGCGCTTCGAGCGGCACGGGGTCATGTACGTGCGCAACTTCGGCCACGGCGTGGACCTGAGCTGGCAGGAGGCGTTCCAGTCCGAGGACCGCGACGAGGTCGACGCCTACTGCCGCGAGCACGGCATGCAGACCGAGTGGCTGGGCGGCGATCGGCTCCGCACCCGGCACGTGGTCCAGGCGACCACGGTGTCCCGGACGACCGGGCGGAAGGTCTGGTTCAACCAGGCCCACCTGTTCCACGTCAGCTCGCTTCCCGGCGGTGTCGAGAAGGTGCTGCGCGAGAGCTTCGCCGAGGACGAGTTGCCGCGCAACGCCCTGTACGGGGACGGCAGTCCGCTCGACCCGGCCGACCTGGCCGGGATCCGCGCGGCGTACGCGGCCGAGGAGATCGCGTTCCCCTGGCAGAGCGGTGACATCGTGATCATCGACAACGAGCAGTTCGCGCACGGGCGCAGGCCCTACTCCGGCACCCGGTCGACGCTGGTGGCGATGGCATGACCGACTCCCTCCTCTTCGACGCGGTCCGCGAGGAGATCGCGTACGCCTTCGAGAACACTGCGTTCTTCCGCAAGCACATGGAGGCCAACGGCCTGCGGCCGGAGGACATCCGGAGCCTGGCGGACTTCCGGCGGATCCCGCCCACCTCCAAGGGGCACTACCGCCGCGGCTTCCCGGCCGGCGTGCTCGCCAAGGGGTACACCCTCACCTCGCCGAACGTCATGCGCTTCCAGAGCTCCGGCACCTCCGGTGAGCGCCTGAACAGCGCCATCATGTCCTATGACCTGGCGCGTCGGCAGGCCACCGGGTTCGGCGTCCACCGGGGGTTCGACGGTCTGTGGCAGCCCGGAAGCCGGCCCCGGCTCTGCCGGTTCGCCCCGCCGAACTGTTCGGACGTCGAGTGCGCCACCGGGTTCTCCACCATGGAGGACCGCATCCTCGCGGACGGCACCCTGGTCCTGACGGTCGCCCACGACCTGCTGGCGACGCCGGAATGGCAGATCGTCAAGGCGCTCGACGAGATCGAGCAGTACCAGCCCGACCTGCTGGTGGTGGACCCGACGCACTTCGCCTTCCTGACCCGCTGGGCGCGCCGGCTCGGGCGGAAGATCACCTCGCCGCGCAAACTGCACATGGTGTGCGGGTACACCCTCATGACCCGCGTCGCGCGGCGCCAGATCGAGGAGTTCATGGGGCCGGAGGTGCCGATCGGCGACATGATCGGGATGTCCGAGCTCGGCTACCTGGGATTCCAGTGCCACCTCGGGCAGCGTCACATCAACGACCGTGAGTTCTACCCGGAGTTCGTCCGTGACGACCGGCCCGTCGAGAACGGCGAGATGGGCGAGCTGTACGTCACCACGATCGACGACGGGCTGATCCCGCGCATCCGCTACGCCACCGGCGACTGGTTCACGCCGACGGGTGAGGCCTGCCCGTGCGGCTCCGATCTGCCGGTGGTGCGGATCGAGGGCCGCGGCACCCACATGGTGCGGCTGCGTGACGGGCGGGTCGTCACCCCCGGTGCCGTGGACGCCGTGGTCGGCGACGCGCCCTGGCTCGACCTCTACAAGCTGGAGCAGGGCGAGGACGGCGACTGCACGTTCCGCTACCTCCCCAACGACACGGCGCGGCCCGGTGACGAGGCCGCGCTCGAAGCCCGTCTCGCCGAGACGCTGGCGCCGAACCGGGTCCGCCTGGAGTCCGTGGGCTACATCTCCTGCGAACGCAGCGGGAAGTTCCAGTCGTGTGTTTCCCACCTCTCCGCGGAAGGTGCCCGATGACCGCACGCAACGCCGTCCGGGACGACTTCCCGGTACTGCGGAGGGAGTTCGACGGTCAGTCGATCTCCTACCTCGACAACGCGGCGACGACCCTCAAGCCCCGCCCGGTCATCCGGGCCATCACCGAGTACTACGAGACCAACGGGGCCAACATCCACCGCGGGAAGCACCGGCTCTCCGAGGAGGCCTCCGACGCGTACGAGGGCGCGCGGGTGGTGATCGCCCGGCACCTCGGCGCGGCCGCGAACGAGGTCGTGCTGCTGCGCAACACCACCGAGGCGCTCAACCTGGTCGCCGGCGGCCTGGACCTGCCCCCGGACGCGCGCGTGGTCGGCTGCCTGGACGCTCACCACTCCCAGCTGCTGCCGTGGCGCAGGGTGGGGCAGCTCGAACTGACCAGGCTGGACGAGCACGGCCGACTCGACCGCGACCACTTCCGGACGCTGCTGCGCGGCCGTCCCCATGTGGTGGCGCTCACCCACTGCTCCAACGTCACGGGTGTCGTCCACCCGGTCGCGGAACTCGTCGCCGAGATCCGTGCCGCCTGCGACGCGGTCATCGTCCTCGACGCCGCGCAGTCACTGCCGCACCAGCGCATCGACGTGCAGGAGCTGGACGTCGACTTCATGGCGTTCTCGATGCACAAGATGCTGGGCCCCACCGGCGTCGGCGTGCTGTTCGGCCGCAGCGAGCGGCTGGCGCGGTTGCGCCCCGCGTCCGTCGGCGGGGGCATGGTCGACTGGGTCGACCTCGACGGCAGCGTCGACCGGCGCATCCCCTACCGGTTCGAGGCGGGCACACCGGCGATCGCCTCGATCATCGGCAGCGCGGCGGCGATCCGCTACTTGGAGGCGCAGGACACGCCGGAGCGGCACCGGCACGCGCAGGAGCTCGGTGCTGCCCTGATCGGCGGGGCCGTCGCCCGTCCCGGGGTCCGCCTGATCGGTCCTCCCGACTCCACCGACCGGATCGCGCTGGTGAGCCTGCGGCTCGACGACAGCATCCCGACCGGCGAGGTCGCCCGCCTGCTGAGCGACTCGTACGGCTACATGGTGCGCAGCGGGCACATGTGCGCGCAGCCGCTGGTCAGCGGGATGGCCGGGGGCGAGGTCCTCCGCGTGGCGGCGTACCTCTACAACGACGTCTCGGAGATCGAGGGCTTCTACCAGGCGCTGGACGAGTTGGTGAGCTGGATCGCGCCGACGGCCGCGATGGAGGGGAAACTGGCATGACCGCGAACCCTTTCGACAACGACGCGGGTGAGTTCCACGTGCTGGTCAACGAGGAGGGGCAGCACTCCCTGTGGCCGGCCTTCGCCGCGGTGCCCGCCGGTTGGCAGTCCGTCTTCGGCCCCGGCTCCCGGGGTTCCGCCCTGGAGTACGTCGAGACCTCCTGGACCGACATCCGGCCCAGGAGCGTGGGCTCGCCGGAGCGTTCCGGCACCGTGACGGCCGAGGGGGCGGCGAACCGATGAGTCCGGTACCGCGCACCCTGGCCGCCCTCTTCGAGGAGCGGGTGGCCGCCTCGCCCGGCGCACCCGCGCTGACGGCCGGTGCGACCACCCTCACCTTCGACCGCCTCAACCGGCTCGCCAACGGGCTGGCGCACGAGCTGATCCGGCGGGGCCTCGGTCCGGGCGACCTGGTCGGCCTCGCCCTCCCGCGCGACCTGCGCACCGTCGTGGCGACCATCGCCGTGGCGAAGGCCGGCGCGGCCTCCCTCCCGCTCGACCCGGCGTACCCGGCGGCCCGGCTGGCCCTGATGGTGGCCGACGCCCGGCCCGGTCTGATCGTCACCGACTCGACCGAAGGGGCCGGGCGGTACGGCGAGCACGCGGCGGTCCTGGTGCTCGGCGCGGAGCTGCCGTCCGGGTGGGCGGAGACGGATGCGGGCAACCCGACCGACGCCCACCGGCTGCGACCGCTGCACCTGGGCCACCCCGCGTGGGTCATCTACACCTCGGGGTCGACCGGCACGCCCAAGGGCGTCGTGGTCCCGCACACCGGCGTGGCCGGGCTGGCCGCCGAGTACCGGCGGAAGGTCGTCGGATTCGCCGGGGCGACCGGTCGGCCCGCCGGGACCGTGTTCAAGATCGCGCACACGACGTCCATGTCCTTCGACGCGTCCTTGCAGGCCCTGCTGCTGATGTTCGCCGGACACGAGCTGCACTTCCTGGACGAGCGCACGCGCCGGGATCCGGCCGAGGTGGTCCGGTACGTGGACGAGGCAGGGATCGACTACCTCGACGGCACGCCCACCTACTTCGAGGCGCTCGTCGAGGACGGACTGCTGGCGCGGGCCGCCCGGCGTCCGCTGCTGTGCGTCCTCGGCGGAGAGGCGCTGCCGGAGCCGCTGTGGGAGCGGCTCGCCGGGGCCCCCGGGGTGGTCGCGCACAACACGTACGGTCCCACGGAGTGCACGGTCGACACGTCGGGCGTCGAGGTGGTGTCCGGCGCGCCCGTCACGATCGGCCGGCCCAACCCCGGCTTCCGGTACTTCGTGCTCGACGGCCGGCTGCGGCCCGTGCCGGAGGGCGGAGTGGGCGAACTCTACATCGCGGGGGAGGCCCTGGCCGACGGCTACCTCCGCAGGCCCGGCCTCACCGCGTCGCGGTTCGTCGCGTGCCCGTTCACCGACGAGCCGGGCGCACGCATGTACCGCACCGGCGACCGGGTGAGCCTGACGCCGGAGGGCACACTGCTCTTCCTGGGCCGGACGGACGACCAGGTCAAGATCCGCGGACACCGCATCGAACTCGGCGAGGTGGAGGCCGTCCTACGCCGGGTCTCGGGCGTGGCGCAGGCCGTCGCGGTCGTCCGCCCGGACGGCGCGGGCGAGAAGCACCTGGTGGCCTACGCGGTGCCGGCCGCCGGCGGCGACTTCTCCGCCGAACGCGTCCTCGCCCGGATGCGGGAGCAACTGCCGGAGTACCTGGTGCCGGAGGTGATCACGGAGCTCGACGCGTTGCCCACCGGCGCGAGCGGAAAGGTCGACCGGGCCGCGTTGCCCGAGCCGCGGTTCGCGACGCCGGCCGCCCACCCCGACGTCCGGGACCCGCGACTGCGGCTGTTGTGCGACCTGTTCGCCCAGGTGCTCGGGCTGCCGGGGATCGGCCCGGACGACGACTTCTTCGCGTTCGGCGGGCACTCGCTGGCCGCGGCCCGGCTGGCCAGCCGCATCCGGTCGGCCCTGGACGCGGCGGTCGACGTGCAGGCGGTGTTCGAGGCGCCGACCGCCACCCTGCTGGCCGAGCGGCTGGCGGGCTCGGAGCCCGCGCCACCGACGCTGGCGTCCCGTGCCCGCCCGGAACGCGTCCCGCTGTCGTACGCGCAGCAACGGGTGTGGTTCCTCGACCGGCTCGAAGGCCCCTCGGCCACGTACAACACCACGGTCGGCCTGGCCCTGCGCGATGACGTCGAGCTGGACGTCCTGCGGGACTCGCTCGCCGACGTGATGCGACGGCACGAGAGCCTGCGCACCGTCTTCCCGGAGTCCGACGGCGAGCCCTACCAGCACGTCCTGGAGGGGCCCGCGGCGGTCCCGGCGCTGTCGCGGGCGACGGTTTCGGCCGACGGGCTCGACGCGGCCGTCGGAGCCGAGACGGCCCAGCCGTTCGACCTGACCTCGCAGCCTCCGCTGCGCGCGAAGGTCCTCGACGTCACCGACGGTCGGCGCCTGCTGCTGCTGACCGTGCATCACATCGCCACCGACGGCTGGTCCGACGTGCCGCTCGGCCGCGACCTGGACGCCGCGTACCTAGCCCGCTCGCAGGGCCGCGCGCCCGACTTCGCCCCGTTGCCGGTCCAGTACGCCGACTACACCCTCTGGCAGCGGCTGCTGCTCGGCGATCCGGCCGATCCGGAAAGCCGGTTCACCCGGCAGGTCCGGTACTGGCGGGACACGCTGAGCGGCCTGCCGGAGGAGCTGGCGCTGCCCTACGACCGGTCCCGCCCGGCCGTCGCCGACCACCGGGGCGGCCGGATCGCCATCCGTCTGGACGCCGGCCTGCACCGCGAGCTCGCCGCGGTCGCGCGGGCGAACGGCTGCACGGTGTTCATGGCCGTGCAGGCCGCGCTGGCCGCCCTGGTCCACCGGCTGGGCGGCGGCGACGACATCCCGTTGGGTTCCGCGATCGCCGGGCGCACCGACGAGGCCCTGGACGACCTGGTCGGATTCTTCGTGAACACCGTCGTGCTGCGCACGGACCTCAGCGACCGGCCGACCTTCCGCGACCTGCTGGACCGCGTGCGCACCCGGACCCTGGCCGCGCTCGCCCACCAGGACGTGCCGTTCGAGGCGGTGGTCGAGGCGGTCAACCCGGTGCGTTCCCCCGCCCGGCACCCGCTGTTCCAGACCATGCTCGTCTTCGAGGACGTCAACGGTGACCGCTTCGAGGCCCCCGCCCTCGCCGACCGCGTCGAGACGCTGGGCACCGACACGGCCAAGTTCGACCTGCTGTTCAACCTGGCCGAGCACTTCGACGACCAGGGCGGGCACGGCGGGGTGGCGGGCAGCGTCGAGTTCGCCACCAGCCTGTTCGACCGCTCCACCGTGAAGGCCATGGTCGAACGCCTCGAACGGCTGCTGCGGGCGGTGGTGTCGAGCCCGGACCGGCGGATCGAGACGATCGACCTGATCAGCCCCCGGGAGCGCGGGCTGCTCCGGGAGTGGAACGCGACCGCGATGCCGCTGCCGGGGACCTCCCTCGCCGCGCAGATCGAACAGCGCGTGGCCGAGGCCCCCGACAGCCTGGCCCTCGCCGACGACCGTACGCGGCTCACCTATGCCCAGATGAACGAGCGCGCCAACCGCCTGGCCAGACTCCTGGTCAGCCGGGGCGTCGGCCCGGAGGCCCGGGTCGCGGTGTCGTTGCCGCGCTCCATCGACCTGGTGCTCGCGTACGTGGCGATCCTCAAGGCGGGCGCGGTCTACGTGCCCGTCGATCCGCAGTATCCGGCCGACCGCCGCGCCTACATTGCCGGTGACGCGCGGCCCGCACTGGCGCTGACGCTGGACGACGACCTGCTGCCCGGCGTCCCCTCGGTGCGCCTGGACGAGGCGGGCTGGGCCGGGATCGTCGCGGCGTACGACGGGACGAACCTGGCTCCGGACGAGGTCCTCGGCGTCGCCGGACCCGAGAACGCCTCCTTCGTCATCTACACCTCGGGGTCGACGGGCAAGCCCAAGGGCGTCGTCGTCCAGTCCCGGGTGATGGTAAACCTGCTGGCCTGGGGGCGCACCGTGTACCCGGGCGGCGAGAACTGCCGGGTTGCGCACTTCAGTTCGCTCAGTTTCGACGCGTCGATCCACGAGTTCCTCGCCGCCTTCCTGCACGGCAAGGCGCTGCTCGTTCCCACGGAGGAGACCCGGCTCGACCCGGTGGCGCTGGCCCGCTGGCTGGACCGGGAGGGCGCCACCGAGCTCTTCGCGCCCGACCTGGTGGTGAACGCGGTCTGTGAGGCGGCCAACGACCTGGGGCTGAAGCTGGCGGACCTGCGGCACATCCGGCAGGCGGGCGAGGCGCTGCGGCTGACGGAGCAGGTGGTCCGGTTCTTCCAGGAACGGCCGCACGTCACGCTGCACAACGAGTACGGACCGTCGGAGACCCATGTCATCACCGCGGCCACACTGCCCGAGGACGTGGACGAGTGGCCGGCCACGGCCCCGATCGGCCGACCGATCGGGAACTGCCGGGTGCACATCCTCGACGACACCCTGCGACCGGTCCCGCCCGGAGTCGTCGGGGAGTTGTACCTGGCCGGCGAGAACGTGGGACGGGGCTATCTCAACCGGCCCGACCTGACCGCCGGTCGCTTCGTGGCCGACCCCTTCGGTCCACCCGGCACCCGCATGTACCGCTCGGGCGACCGGGCGCGATTCCGGGCCGACGGCGCCATCGAGTTCCTCGGCCGGGTCGACGACCAGGTGAAGATCCGCGGCGTGCGGATCGAGCTCGACGAGATCGTCAACGTGCTGCTCGGCTGTCCCGGCGTCGGGCAGGCGGCCGTCCTGGCGGACCGGATGCCTTCGGGCGAGCAGCGGCTGGTGGCGTTCGTGACGCCGTCACCGACCGGGGACGAGCGGCCGACTCCCGCCTCGCTGCGCGGATTCGCCGCGTCGAAGCTGCCGGTGTACATGGTGCCCGCGGCCTTCGTGGTGCTGGACGCGCTGCCGCTGACCGCGAACGGGAAGCTCGACCGCCGGAAGCTGGAGCTTCCGGAAGTCGGCACCGAGGGCACCCGGACTCCGCCTCGGGACGCCCGCGAGCGCGCGCTCTGCGAGGTCTTCGCGGAGGTGCTCAAGGTCCCCGTCGTGGGCATCCACGACAGCTTCTTCGACCTCGGTGGGCACTCGCTGCTCGCCGCCAGGCTGGTGAACCGCATCCAGGCGGCCACCGGCCTCGATCTGACGGTGCGCGACCTGTTCGAATCCCCGACCGTAGCCGCGATCGGAGCCCGGCCGGTGTCCACCGGGCCGGCCCGACCTGTTCTGCGCCGTCGCACGGGTGCCACGATGTGACGCAGCGCGGAGCACACCGCCAGTTCCTCGAATCCCGGCCCCAGTGAACGGAGTTCTGATGACTGAAGGCGCGAAGGCGACGGAGCGGCCGACGCCGTCGTCCGATCACCACGTCGCGGCCGGGCCTGTGGACGAGGTGGACACGGTGGACGCGGTGGACACGACCGGTGCGAGTCGGCGGAACACCGCGGTGCTGGTCGCGTTCACCACCGTCACCAACCTCGCGGACGGCGTCATGAAGATCGCCCTCCCGCTGGTGGCCACCTCACTCACCGAGTCTCCGGCGCTCATCTCGGGCGTGGCGATGTCGCTGTCGCTGCCCTGGCTGCTCAGCGCGCTGCACATCGGGGTCCTGGTGGACCGCGTCGACCGGCGCAAACTGGTGTGGCTGGCCAACGGGATCCAGGTCCTCGTGGGCGGCGCGCTGCTCGCGCTGGCCGTCACGGACCTGCTGAACCTGCCGGTCATCTACGCCTGCGGGGCGGCTCTCGGCATCGCCGAGGTGATCGCCGGGACGTCCGCCGCGGCGCTCGTCCCGGACGTCGTGGCGGTCTCCGGCCGGGAACGGGCGAACGCCCTGGTGGCGGGCGCCGAAACGGTGTGCCTGGAGTTCGTCGGCCCCTTCGTCGGCGGCCTGCTCGTCGGCGTGGGAGTGTCCTTCGCGCTCGGTGCGACCCTGGTCGGCTACGTGCTGACCGCCGCCGTGCTGGTGCTGCTGGTCTACCGGTACCGGCCCGCGACGGCGAGCGGTGGGGCGGCGGCGGCCCCGTCCGTCCGCGCGCAGATCGGTGAGGGCCTGGGCTTCCTCTTCCGGCACCGGCTGCTGCGCATGCTGGCCGCCGTGGTGACGGTGCTGGGCTCCTGCTGGGGAGCCTGGTTCGCCCTGATGCCGCTGTACGCGACCGGCGCCATGGGGCTGACGTCGGCCGACTACGGCCTGCTCGTCGGCGCCCTCGGCATCGGCGGCGTCGCCGGCTCGCTCGTCGTCGGCTGGTTCAACCGGCTGTTCGGGCGCCGCTGGGCCATGATGATCAACATCTTCCTGACCGGCGCGATGATGGCGGCCCCCGCGTTGTCCACCGACCGGTGGGCGGTCGGCTGCGCCGCCCTCCTCGGCGGCATGGGCGGAACCCTCTGGACCGTCAACGTCCGCACGGTCATGCAGACGCTCGTCCCCTCGACCATGATGGGCCGCTTCGGTGCCGTCTTCCGGCTCTTCGCCTTCGGCTCGGGGCCGGTCGGCGCCGGCGTCGCGGGCGCCCTGGCGGAGTGGTTCTCCGCCCCCACCGCCATGGCCGCCTTCGCGATCGCCTGCCTGCTCGCCTTCCTCCCGCTGGCCCGCGTCTTCACCGCCGCGGTGGAGGCGGACCTCGACAACCTGCTCAAGCAGCCGTAGGCACGGTACCGGCCGCGAACCACGACGGGTGCACTCGGCGGAGGACGGTCCCGCCGGGTGCACCCGTGCGGTGTGCCCGGTGCGCCTCGCATCGAACGCGCCGTCCCACCGGATCAGGAATCATGGGGACCGCAACAGCGACCACCGACATCCCGAAACGCCCGACATCACACTGTGGACCATTGATGAAGCCGCCCACCGTCCCCACATCCTTCCCCGACCTGCGCGGCGCCGCCACCGGCGTCGGCTCGCTGCCCGGCACCGACGCCCGGGAGGCCGCCAGGACCGCCACCGGCGCGCTGGAGCACCTGCCGTTCCTGCCCGAGCTGCCCGCACGCGGCCCGGGCGCCGACATGATCGGCCGCAGCGCCGGCCTGCTGGTCGAGCTGTTCGCGCAGACCGAGCCCAGCGGCTGGCGGTTCACCGACCGCCCCGGCCGGGACACCCGCCGCGCCCACTCCTGGCTCGGCGAGGACCTGGACGCCCTGGAGGAGTTCACCCAGGGCCACCAGGGCGCGCTGAAGGTCCAGGCCGTCGGGCCGTGGACGCTGGCGGCGAACATCGAGCTCAAGCACGGCGAGAAGGCGCTCGCCGACCCGGGCGCCTGCCGGGACATCGCCGGCTCGCTCACCGAGGGCCTGCGCCGCCACCTCGCGGAGGTCCGCAAGCGGGTGCCGGGCGCGGAGGTGCTGCTCCAGCTGGACGAGCCCTCGCTGCCCGCCGTCCTCGCGGGTGCGGTGAAGACCGCCAGCGGCTTCCAGCGGCTGCGCGCCGTGGACCGGCAGGTCGCCGAGGAGGTGCTGCGGGAGCTGATCCGAGGGCTGGACGCGCCCGTCGTCGTGCACTCCTGCGCCCCGGACGTCCCGGTGCCGCTGCTGCGCCGGGCCGGGGTGGCCGGGATCTCGCTGGACTTCTCGCTCCTCACCGAGCGCCAGGACGACGACCTGGGCGAGGCGGTGGAGGGCGGCACGGTGATCCTCGCTGGTGTCGTCCCGGCCACTGACCAGGCGGTGTCCGACCCGGCCGGTAGTGTCCAGGGAGTCAGGACCTTGTGGCGCAGGCTCGGGTTCGCTCCGGAGCTGTTGGGCCGCCGCGTGCTGGTGACGCCGACCTGTGGGCTGGCCGGGGCCTCCCCGGCGTACGCGCGCAGGGCGCTGTCGCTCGCGGCGCGGGCGGCGCAGAGCCTGGTGGACAACCCGGAATGAGAACGTAGGAGGGCTTGCGGTGACGGCTGTCGAGGGCTGGGAGGACGTTCCGGCGGAGGTGCGCCGACGGCACGCCGAGCTGGCGCAGGAGATCACCGACCACCGTGCCCGGTACTACGAGCAGGACGCACCGGTCGTCAGCGACGCCGAGTTCGACGCGCTGATGCGCGAGCTGGAGGCGATGGAGGCCGAGCACCCGGCCCTGGTGACGCCGGAGTCGCCGACCCAGCGGGTCGGCGGCGCCCCCACCGCGCTGTTCGCGGCGGTCGAGCACCGCGAGCGCCTGCTCAGTCTCGACAACGCGATGGACGACGAGGAGTTGGGCGCCTGGGCGGACCGGGTCGCCACCGAGCTGCACGGCATCGACTACCACTACCTGTGCGAGCTCAAGGTGGACGGCCTGGCCGTCAACCTCACCTACGAGAACGGCCAGTTGGTGCAGGCGGCGACCCGTGGCGACGGCCGGGTCGGCGAGGACATCACCGCCAACATCCGCACCATCAAGGAGATCCCGCACCGGCTCAGGGGCGACAACGTCCCGGAGCTGGTGGAGATCCGCGGCGAGGTCTACTTCCCGACCGAGGAGTTCCTCGCGCTCAACGCCTCCTTCTCGGAGGAGAACGAGCGCCGCCGGCAGGAGAACGAGGAGCGCGCCAAGGAGGGCAAGCGGCCCCGGGCGATGATCCGGCTGTTCATGAACCCCCGCAACGCGGCCGCCGGTTCGCTGCGCCAGAAGGACCCGCACGTCACCGCCTCCCGGCCGCTGCACATGGTGGTGCACGGCATCGGTGCCCGGGTCGGCTTCGACATCGACAACCAGTCGCACGCCTACCAGCTGCTGCACGACTGGGGCCTGCCCACCGCCCGGCACAACAAGGTCGTCGGCACGCTGGCCGAAGTCCGGGCCTTCATCAAGCACTTCGGCGAGCAACGGCACTCGGTCGAGCACGAGATCGACGGCGTCGTGGTCAAGGTGGACGAGATCGCGCTGCAGGGCCGGCTCGGCGCCACCTCCAAGTCCCCGCGCTGGGCGATCGCCTGGAAGTACCCGCCGGAGGAGGTCACCGGCAAGCTCGCCGAGATCAAGGTCGGCATCGGCCGCACCGGCCGGGCCACCCCGTACGCGGTGCTGGCCGAGCCGGTGAAGGTGGCCGGCTCGATGGTGCAGTACGCGACGCTGCACAACCAGGAGATCGTCAAGGCCAAGGACGTGCTGCTGGGCGACACCGTGGTGCTGCGCAAGGCCGGTGACGTCATCCCGGAGATCCTCGGCCCGGTCTACGACCTGCGGGACGGCACCGAGCAGGCCTTCGTGATGCCCTCGCACTGCCCGGAGTGCGGCACGGAGCTGCGCCCCATGTCCGAGGGGGACATCGACCTGCGCTGCCCCAACGCCCAGCACTGCCCGGCGCAGATCCGGGAGCGGATCGCCTTCCTCGGCGGGCGGTCCTGCCTGGACGTCGAGGGCCTCGGGTACGTCGCGGCCACCGCGCTGACCCAGCCGCTGGAGCCGGCCGAGGCGCCGGTGCGCAACGAGGGCGACGTCTTCGGCCTGACCGAGGAGCAGCTGCTGCCCATCAAGGTGCTGGTGCGCGACCAGAAGACCGGCATGCCCAAGCTGGACGACCGGACCGGCAAGGAGAAGGAGGTGTTCTTCTTCGCGACCACCAAGGGCGAGCCGAAGAAGTCGCTCCGGGCGCTGCTGGACAACCTGGAGGGGGCGAAGGAGCGCCCGCTCTGGCGCTTCCTCAACGGCCTGTCGATCCGGCACGTCGGCCCGGTCGCGGCCCAGGAGCTGGCGCGGGAGTTCCGTGACCTGGACCGGATCTTCTCGGCCACCGAGGAGGAGCTGGCCGCGGTCGAGGGGGTCGGGCCGACCATCGCCCGCTCGATCAAGGAGTGGTTCGAGGAGGAGTGGCACCGGGACATCCTGGAGAAGTGGCGCGCCGCGGGCGTCCGCTTCACCGAGGAGTTCGTGGACGAGGAGGCGGCGGAGCGCCCGCTGGAGGGGCTGACGGTGGTCGTGACGGGCACGCTGTCCGGCCACACCCGGGACGGCGCCAAGGAGGCGCTGACCTCGCGCGGAGCGAAGGTGACCGGTTCGGTTTCGAAAAAGACCGATTTTGTGGTCGCTGGCGACAACCCAGGATCCAAGTACGACAAGGCCGTTCAGCTCGGACTGCCGGTCCTGGATGACGCGGGCTTCGCCGTGCTGCTGTCCGACGGACCGTCGGCCGCCCGTGCCCACCTGGGACTTCCGGAGCCCGAGGAGGCCGCCGGGCCCGCCGGGACCCCCGCCGAGGGCTGATCCGGAGCGGACCCGATCCGCCGGTGGCCGGATCCGTGTTGTTATCGTCCTGATGCAACGTCACCGGGTGCCGTGCAGTGAAAGCGGGCATTGTGTCACTGTGTGACACTCGGGCGCGGTGGTGCGTTTCCGGTTGTCCGAAAGTCTGCCCACCGGGTGGACCCCGGCATACCCTGGAGCGCAACAGAGTGTCAGCAGGGGTGGGGGCACCGGCTGAGCCGGTGCTCCTCGGGGTCGCTCCATGCCCGGCAGCTGTCGGTACCAGCGCGGTGCCTCACCGTAAGGCGGCCTGACGGGGCGGGCCCGACGGAGGACAGGGCTTATGGATCGTACGACCGGCGGCGCGCCCACACGCCCGCCGCAGGGGGTGGCAGGTGCGGTCCTGCTGCTCGGCGTGCTGCTGGCCGGAGCTGCGCCGCTCATCCCGCTGGCCGTCCTGGTCTACCGGTACGAACCCGAACTGCTGCCGCTGTTCGCGGTGCCGCTGGCCGTCCTGGTGGCGGCCTGGCGGATCGCCCGGGACCGCGCCCGCGACCAGCTGACCGACCCGCTGACGGACCTGCCCAACCGTCAGGCCTTACTCCTGGCCGCCCAGGAGGCGATAGTCGAGCGCGAGGAGGGCTACAGCGTAGGTCTCATCCTGCTCGACCTCGATCGATTCCGATCACTCAATGACACACTTGGACATACGGCAGGTGACCGGCTGCTGGTTCACATCGCCCGCCGACTCCATCGGGCGCTGCGCTCCGGCGGCCCGGCCGGCAGCGAAACCCGGGAGTCCATCGACGACGTCTTCGCCGGCCTGCCCCGGCACTACCGTCGCGGCCGCCCGATGGTGGCCCGGATGGGCGGCGACGAGTTCGCCGTCCTGATGCCCGGCATCAACTGCCCCGACAGCCTGGAACGAGTGGCCAAGGCGCTGATCGCCGAGCTCGCCGCACCGATCCGGCTGGACGGCCTGCTGCTGGTGCTGGAGGCCAGCGCCGGCGTCTGCGTCTACCCGCAGGGCGCCCAGGACGCCGAGTCACTGCTGCGCCGCGCCGACGTGGCGATGGGCCACGCCCAGCGCGAGTGCAGCGGGGTGGCCCAGTACGACGAGACCCAGGACGCCGACACCCCCTACCGGATCGGCCTGCTCGGGGACCTGCGCCGGGCCCTGGAGACCGGCGAGGTGCAGCTGCACTACCAGCCGAAGGTGGCCTTCGACGGCCGGGTGGTCGGCCTGGAGGCCCTGCTGCGCTGGGAGCGGCCCGGGCAGGGGAAGGTCTCGCCGGACGAGTTCGTCGGGCTCGCCGAGTCCAGCGGGCTGATGCCCCGGCTCACCGACTACGTGCTGGAGGCGGCGGTGGGCCAGCTGGCCTACTGGCGCGACCAGGGCCTCCAGGTGCAGGTCGCGGTCAACGTCTCCCCGCGCGACGTGCTGAACCCCGGCTTCGCCCAGCGCGTCGCCGGGCACCTGGTCCGCCACCAGGTGCCGGCCCACGCGCTCCAGCTGGAGATCACCGAGCGGCTGCTGCTGGACGACTCCCGGCGCGCCGCCGACACCCTGGCCGAGCTGCGCGGCTACGGCGTCGGGATGTCCCTGGACGACTTCGGCACCGGCCACTCCTCGCTGGTGCGGCTGCGCAGCCTGCCGGTCGGCGAGCTGAAGATCGACCGCTCCTTCGTCTCCCGGATGGTCGCCGACGACCACGACGCGGCGGTGGTCCGCTGCTCGGTGGAGCTGGCACACTCGCTCGGCCTGACCGTGGTCGCCGAGGGCGTCGAGGACGACGAGACCTGGGAGCGGCTGCACTGCATGGGCGTGGACGCCGTCCAGGGCTGGCTGGTGTCGGCCGCGCTGCCCGCCGAACAGGCCACCGCCTGGCTGCGGGTGCACCGCACCGCGGGCGCCCCGACCGTGGAGCGGCTCGCCGTGCCGCCGCAGCTCCCGTCGATCATCAAGCCGGTCGGCCCGCCCTCCGCGATCAAGCCGGCGGTCCAGCCCGCCGCGCGGCCCCCGGTGCTGCCGCCGACCCTCCCACCGGTGCTGCCGCCGGCCGTCCAGGCCGTGCAGCGCAGCCAGGCGCTCCCGGCCGCGCAGCTGGGCATCACGGCGCCCGGCACCCAGGGTTGGGCCCGTACCAGGCCCCAGTGACGCGGCTGCGCGGTTACTCGTTGGCCGGTGGCCGGGCCGGGCCCCATAGGATGGGGTCCAAAGACCACGAGGACGGAGCGCCGAACCCGGCTGCTCCTGCCCGGGCCCGGTACCGCCGAAGGCGTCGCCGGGTCTCACCAGAACTCACCCTGAGGATCGCTGCATGCCTGGCATCACGCGCGAGGAGGTCGCCCACCTCGCCCGGCTGTCGCGTCTTGAGCTGAAGCCCGAAGAGCTGGACCACTTCGCCGAGCAGCTCGACGTGATCATCGGCGCGGTCGCCCGCGTTTCCGAGGTCGCCGGACAGGACGTACCGCCGACCTCCCACCCGCTGCCGCTGACCAACGTCATGCGCGCGGACGAGGTGCGGCCGTCGCTCACCCCGGAGCAGGCGCTGTCCGGCGCCCCCGCCGCCGAGGAGCAGCGTTTCCGTGTCCCGCAGATCCTCGGGGAGGACTGACCGAGATGACCGAGCTGATCCGCTTCACCGCTGCTGAGACCGCCGGCGCCATCGCCAAGGGCGAGGTGTCCGCCGTCGAGGTCGCCCAGGCGCACCTGGACCGCATCGAGGCCGTCGACAAGAAGGTCAACGCCTTCCTGCACGTCGACACCGAGGGCGCGCTGGCCGCCGCCCGGGCCGTCGACGAGAAGCGCGCCAAGGGCGAGGAGCTGGGCCCGCTGGCCGGCGTCCCGCTCGCGCTCAAGGACGTCTTCACCACCAAGGGCATCCCGACCACCTGCGGGTCGAAGATGCTGGAGGGCTGGATCCCGCCCTACGACGCCACCCTGACCACCCGTCTCAAGGACGCCGGTGTGGTCATCCTCGGCAAGACCAACATGGACGAGTTCGCGATGGGCTCCTCCACCGAGAACTCCGCCTACGGCCCGACCGGCAACCCGTGGGACCTCACCCGCATCCCCGGCGGCTCCGGCGGCGGTTCGGCCGCCGCGCTGGCCGCCTTCGAGGCCCCCCTGGCGATCGGCACCGACACCGGCGGCTCGATCCGCCAGCCCGGCGCCGTCACCGGCACCGTCGGCGTCAAGCCGACCTACGGCTCGGTGTCCCGCTACGGCCTGGTCGCCTTCTCCAGCAGCCTGGACCAGGGCGGCCCGTGCGCCCGCACGGTGCTGGACGCGGCGCTGCTGCACGAGGCCATCGCCGGGCACGACCCGCTGGACTCCACCTCGATCGACGCGCCCGTCCCGGCCGTGGTCGAGGCGGCGAAGATGCGCGACGTCCGCGGCATGCGGATCGGCGTCGTCAAGGAGTTCGCCGGCGAGGGCTACCAGACCGGCGTGATGCAGCGCTTCGACGAGTCGGTGGAACTGCTGCGCGAGCTGGGCGCCGAGGTCGTCGAGGTGTCCTGCCCGTCCTTCACCCTGGCGCTGCCGGCGTACTACCTGATCGCCCCGTCGGAGTGCTCCTCCAACCTGGCCCGCTTCGACGCCATGCGGTACGGCCTGCGGGTCGGCGACGACGGCTCGCGCTCGGCCGAGGAGGTCACCGCGCTGACCCGCGAGGCCGGCTTCGGCGACGAGGTCAAGCGCCGCATCATCCTGGGCACCTACGCCCTCTCCTCGGGCTACTACGACGCCTACTACGGCTCGGCCCAGAAGGTGCGCACGCTGATCTCGCGCGACTTCGACTCCGCCTTCGCCGGCGTGGACGTCCTGGTCTCGCCGACCACGCCGACCACCGCCTTCCCGATCGGCGAGCGCGCCGACGACCCGATGGCGATGTACCTGGCCGACCTGTGCACGATTCCGTCGAACCTGGCGGGCAACGCGGCCATGTCGCTGCCGGTCGGCCTGGCTCCGGAGGACAATCTCCCGGTCGGCCTGCAGATCATCGCTCCCGCGATGGCGGACGACCGCCTGTACCGAGTGGGCGGCGCCGTCGAGGCCGCACTCAACGACAAGTGGGGGCACACCCTGCTGGAGGAGGTACCGGCACTGTGAGCAAGATCGAGAAGGCCAAGGCCCAGTCCGCTTCGCTCAAGGGCTTCAAGCACAGCAAGCCCGGTCTCTGGCTGTCCATCGGCACCAGCGCCTTCGGCGCGATCTCCATCGTCAAGGACGCCCGCAAGGCCCGCGAGGAGAACGACACCCTCAAGCTGGTCAACGCCCTGGTCGGCGCCGCCGCGCTGATCACCGGCACCGCCCTGCTGGTGCGGGAGCTCCGTCAGCTGGGCTCCGACGACGTGCTGCTGGGCTGAGCCGAGCCGAGTGCCCCGGCCCGGCCCCGCGCCACGCGGCGGCCGGGCCCGTACCTCCCGAGTCTTCAGAATTGAGAAGGGACGCTGTGAGCGTCATGAACCTGGTCTCCTACGAGGACGCTCTCGCGTCGTACGACCCGGTGATGGGCCTTGAGGTCCACGTCGAGCTCGGTACCAAGACCAAGATGTTCTGCGGTTGCTCGACCGAGCTGGGCGCCGAGCCGAACAGCCAGACCTGCCCGACCTGCCTGGGCCTGCCGGGCTCGCTGCCGGTGGTCAACGCGGTGGGCGTGGAGTCGGCGGTCAAGATCGGCCTGGCGCTGAACTGCGAGATCGCCGAGTGGTGCCGGTTCGCGCGGAAGAACTACTTCTACCCGGACATGCCCAAGAACTTCCAGACCTCGCAGTACGACGAGCCGATCGCCTTCAACGGCTACCTCGACGTGCAGCTGGAGGACGGCTCGACCTTCCGCGTGGAGATCGAGCGCGCCCACATGGAGGAGGACACCGGCAAGTCCAGCCACGTCGGCGGCGCCACCGGCCGCATCCACGGGGCCACCCACTCGCTGCTCGACTACAACCGGGCCGGCATCCCGCTGATCGAGATCGTCACCAAGCCGATCGTCGGCGCGGGCGAGCGCGCCCCCGAGGTCGCCAAGGCGTACGTCGCCGAGCTGCGCGAGCTGATCAAGTCCCTGGGCGTCTCCGAGGCCCGGATGGACAAGGGCCAGATGCGCTGCGACGTCAACCTGTCGCTGCGCCCGCACGGCACCGAGACCTTCGGCACCCGTTCCGAGACCAAGAACGTCAACTCGCTGCGCAGCGTGGAGCGGGCCGCCCGGTTCGAGATCCAGCGCCACGCCACCGTGCTGACCGACGGCGGCACCATCGTCCAGGAGACCCGCCACTTCCACGAGGACGACGGCACCACCACCTCGGGCCGGATCAAGGACAACGCCGAGGACTACCGCTACTTCCCGGAGCCGGACCTGGTGCCGGTGGCCCCCTCCCGCGAGTGGGTCGAGGAGCTGCGCGCCGCGCTGCCGGAGCTGCCGCGGGTGCGTCGCGCCCGGCTGCAGGCCGAGTGGGGCCTGTCCGACAAGGACATGCAGTCCGTGCTCAACGCCGGTGCGGTCGAGCCGATCCAGGAGACCATCGCGGCCGGCGCCCCGGCCGACCAGGCCCGCAAGTGGTGGATGGGCGAGCTGGCCCGCCGCGCCAACGAGACCGGCACCGAGCTGGCCGAGCAGCCGATCACCCCGGCGCAGGTCGCCCGGGTCACCGCGCTGGTCGCCGAGGGCAAGCTGAACGACAAGCTGGCCCGTCAGGTCATCGAGGCCGTGCTGGCCGGCGAGGGCGAGCCGGACGAGGTCGTCGAGAAGCGCGGCCTGGCCGTGGTCTCGGACGACTCCGCCCTGGGTGCGGCCGTCGACCAGGCCATCGCCGAGAACGAGGCCGTCGCCGCCAAGATCCGCGACGGCAAGGTCGCGGCCGTGGGCGCGCTGGTCGGTGCGGTCATGAAGGCCACCCGCGGCCAGGCGGACGCGGCGCGCGTCAAGGATCTGATCCTGGAGCGGCTCGGCGCGGAAGGACAGTAGGCACGCTCTGGAGAAGCCGGGCGTCTCCGCCTGAGTCATCCATGGTCGCCTGAGCCGTTGAGGCCACCTTCCTAAGGCGTCTAAGGCGTCTAAGGCCCTCTAAGTAAGGCCTAAGGCCCTGTCTCACCTATGTATCTAGGTGAGACAGGGCCTTAAGCCTTTTTCGGCGCCCCATCTAAGGCATCCGGCCTTCGGAAGATGGGGCACGCTCCCGATGTGGCACCCCCCACTGGGGGAGGAAGCTCTTACTCGTCAGGGAAACGAAGGTGAAACCCGAAGGGGAACCGAAGTGATCGAGTACCAGCTCATCCAGCAGCAGGCCCACGAGCTCGAACTCCGTGCCGAGCACGAGCGTCTGGTCCGCGAGGCCAGGCGGACCGGCCGCCTCCGCCGCCGTCCGGTGGCCGCCCGCTTCCAGCGGCGCCCCGTGCGTCAGCCGGAGTGCTGACGGTGCGGCACCATGGCGGTGCCGGAGGAGTTCCGGAGGGGGAGGCGCCACGGGAGAGCGCCTCCCCCTCCGGGCGTTCGCCGGGCGAGATAACCCCTCTCACCGGCGGCTCCGGCTATGGCATGCTCGCCTCCATGCAGCAGATATCGGTCAGTCCCGTCTTCGTCGGCCGCGGCAGCGAGATCACCGAACTGACCGACGCGCTGCGCCGCGCGGGCACCGGCAGCCCGCAGGCCGTGCTGATCGGCGGCGAGGCCGGCATCGGCAAGACCCGGCTGCTGGAGGAGTTCCTGCAGCGGGCCTGCGACGGGGGAGCGGTCACCACGCTCGGCAGCTGTCTGGAGGTCGGCGCCGAGGGCCTGCCGTACGCGCCGCTGGCCACCGCGCTGCGCCGGCTGCACCGCTCGCTGGGCGCCGAGTTCGAGGCCGCGGCCGCCGGCAGCGAGGGCCACCTGGCCCGGCTGCTCTCCGAGTTCGGCGAGGCGGACGGCGAACCCAACGACGAGTACGGCCGGGCCCGGCTGTTCGAGCACACCGCGAGGCTGTTCGAACGGTTCGGCGCGGAACGTACCCTCGTGCTCGCCGTCGAGGACCTGCACTGGTCCGACCGCTCCACCCGGGAACTGCTCGCCTTCCTGGTGCGCACCCTGCACCGCTCGCGGGTGTTGCTGGTCGCCACCTACCGCACCGACGACCTGCACCGCCGCCACCCGCTGCGCCCCTTCCTCGCCGAGCTCGAACGGCTGCGCACCGTCCAGCGGCTGGAGCTGGCGCGGTTCGGCCGCCGCGAGGTCGCGGCCCAGCTGGCCGGCATCCTCGGCACCGGCGCCCCCGACCACCAGCTGGTGGACCGCATCCTCCGCCGCTCGGAGGGCAACCCGTTCTTCGTCGAGGAACTGGCCACCGCCTTCGAGGACGGCTGCGGCGCCGGGCTGACCGACTCGCTGCGGGACATCCTGCTGGTCCGGGTCGAGGGGCTGGACGAGGAGGCCCAGCGGGTGGTGCGGATCGCCGCCGAGGGCGGCTCGCACGTCGAACACGCCCTGCTGGCCGCCGTCCTGGACGACGACGAGGAGGCGCTGATCGAGGCGCTGCGGGCGGCCGTCGGCGCCAACATCCTGCGCCCGGACAGCGAGGGCGAGGGCTACCGCTTCCGGCACGCGCTGGTCCGGGAGGCGGTCTCGGACGACCTGCTGCCCGGCGAACGGCACCGGATCAACCGCAAGTTCGCGCTCGCCGTGGAGGCCCAGCCGCAGCTCGTCCCCTGCGACGCGCTGCCCGCCCGGCTGGCCAACTACTGGTACCACGCGCACGATCCGGCGCGCGCCCTGCCGACGGCCCTGGACGCCGCCCGCGCGGCCCGGCGCCGCAACGCCTTCGCCGAGCAACTCGGCATGCTGGAACGCGCCCTGGAGCTGTGGGACCAGGTCTCCGAGGAGGTGCTGACGCACACCCTGCGCCCGTACGACTGGGCCGAGACCTACCCGCCCGGCTCCTGCGACCACAGCCCGGCCGACGCCGACTGCGACCGGATCCAGCTGGTCGACGTGCTGGCCGAGGCGGTGGTCGCGGCCAGGCGCTGCGGCGACCGCGAGCGCGGCCTGAGCCTGGCCAAGCGCGGTCTCCGGCTCGTCGACGAGGCGGAGCACCCGGTGCGCTCGGCGTGGTTCCGGATCAACCGGGCCCGGATGCTGGGCAATCTGCGCCGCTCGGGGGACGACGAGGAGATCGCCCGCGCGTACCGGCTGGTGGACGGCCTGCCGCCGTCCGCCGTGCAGGCCGAGGTGTTCGCCCTGGCGGCCGGGGTGGCCGTGGTCAGATCGCCCCGCCTCGAACACCTGGAACTGGCCCAGCGGGCGATCCGGATCGCCGAACAGGTCGGCGCTCACTCGGTCGAGGTGCACGCCCGGATGACCCTCGGCAGCCTGCGCTACGACCTCCTGGGCGACGCCGAGGGCGGACTGGCCGAGCTGACCGCGGCGGTCGAGCGGGCCCGGCAGCTGGGCGTGCCGGACCTCCTGCTGCGCGGCATCAACAACCTGGCCAGCATGCAGCGCGGACTGGGCCGGGCCGAGGAGGCCGTGCGGCTGGCCCGGGAGGGCCTGGAGTACGCGGACGGCAACGGGCTGCAGCGCAACATCGGCAACATCCTGACCGGCAACCTGGTCGAGGCGCTGGCCGACCTCGGGCAGGTCCGGGAGGCCCAGGAACTGCTCGCCGCCAGCGAGCTGGTCGGCCTGCCCGGCTCCCACGCCGAGTTCCTGGACCGGATGGGCGGCGACCTCGCCGTCCTGCGGGGGGACTTCGCCACCGCGGCGACCCTGCTGGCGCAGGCCCGGGCGGCGAACCGGGTCGGCCAGGCGCAGCACAGCGTGCCGATCAGCCGGCTGGCCGTGCGGCTCGCCGCGTACGGCGGGCGGCCGCTGGAGGCCCGGGCCGAACTGCTCGCCGCGCTCGCCGAGGAGGGGCGGCTCGGCTACGAGGCCGACGTCTACCCGCTGCTGGTGGAGGCCGCCGGGGTGGAGGCGGACAGCCTGGGCCTGCCGGAGGCCGAGGCGGGCCGGGCCGAGGTGCTGGCCGCGATCGCCGCGGCGGGCGCCGACCTGCGACCCCAGTCGCCGCTGCACCACGGCTGGGCCCGGCTGCTGGAGGCCGAACTGGCCCGCGCCAGGGCCGCGGACACGCCGGAGCAGTGGGCGCGGGCGGTCACCGAACTGCGGCCGACCGGCCTGCCGTACCCGCTGGCCCTCGCGCTGCTGCGGGCCGCCGAGGCGGAGGTCCGGGCCGGTCGGCGGGAGTCCGCGGCCGAACTGCTGCGGGAGGCGGCCGAACTGGCGGCCGCGCGGGGCGATCGGCCGCTCGGGGCGCAGATCGCCGCCCTGGCCGAGCGGGCCGGACTCACCCTGACCCCGGCCGCGCGACCGGCCGCCGCGGCCGCCCCGGTGCAGGCCGTCGGCGACTCCTTCGGGCTCACCCCCCGTGAGCGGGACGTGCTCCGGTTGCTCGCGCGGGGGTGGACCAACCGGCAGATCGCCGAGGAGCTGTACATCTCTCCGAAGACCGCGAGCGTGCACGTGTCCAACATCCTCGGCAAGCTCGAGGTCGGCGGCCGGGGCGAGGCGGCCGCGCTGGCCCACCGGTTGCGGCTGTTCCCCGACGACCTGGCCCCCGCGGGCCGGTGAATCCGCAGGCCGCCGACCGTACCCGTACGGTCGGCGGCCAGGGCGGCCGCGAGGGGCGAGCGCCGTTGCGTGCTCCCGTGCGCGCCGCGTGAGCCCCTGCCCGCGCGCCGCCGCCAACCGGGCCGATTGGTCGGAATCGAGTGCAGTTCCCCGCTCTGTCGCCATTACTCTAAGTTGAGTGTGCGTGTCATTGAGTGACGGAATTGGTGTAGGGTCCCGATCGGGAGCATCGGTGCGGTGCGGCGACCGGAAGGCCGCCCGCCCCCTGGGCCGCCGTCCTGACGGGGCGCCAGGCCCCTGCGTACGGCCGAGAGGCGCGCGGCCGGTGGCCCGTGGCCGGGGCGCCAGGCCCCGGGCCGGAGGGGGAGAGGCCGAGTGAGCTCCACCGATACGGTGCTGCCCGGGCCCGGACGACCGGGCGCACCGCCCACCGACACGTCCGCCGCCGAGCCGCCGGCACCCGCCGGGCGCGGCCCGCTGCGTCGGCTCCGGGAGAGCCGCGCGCTGCCCGGCCTCGCACTCGGCGGGCTCTGCGCGGCCTACGCGCTGGGCGCCGCCACCGGCTGGGGATCGCACCAACTGGCCATCTTCATGGGTGATTTCGGGCTGGCCGCGGCTGCCCTCGCGGCCGCGCTGTCCTGCCTGGTGTACGGCTGCACGGTCGGCGGCCACGCCCGCCCGGCCTGGCTACTGTTCGGCCTCTCCTCGTTCGTGGTCTCCCTCGGCAACGGCACCTGGGGCTGGTACGAACTGATCGTGCGCACCCAGCCGCCGCGGGACTCGCTCGCCGACTGCGCCTTCCTGCTGTTCGCCCCGCTCGCCATCACCGGTGTCCTGGTGCTCGCCCAGCACCCCCGCTCGGCGGCCGGCTGGCTGTGCCTGCTGCTCGACGGCTGGCTGATCGCCGGCTCGCTGTTCACCCTCAGCTGGAGCCTGGCGCTCGGCCGGATCGCGGCCGGCGAGGGCTGCTCCCCGCTGCGGCTGGCCCTCAACCTCGCCTACCCGGTGCTGGACATCCTGCTGGTCAGCCTGGTGGTGGGGCTGCGCTTCAGCGGCCGGGACGGCAACCGGGCGGCGGTGCACACCGCGATGCTCGCGCTCGCCGTCACGGTGATCTGCGACGCCCTGTTCACCTCCCCGCAGCTGCACAGCAGCTACCACTCCGGCGACCTGCTGGACGCGGGCTGGTTCACCGGCAGTCTGCTGCTCGCCTGGGCGCCGTGGTCCCAGCGCTGGCGTCGCCCGCTGCGCGAGCACCCCTCGGCCGGCGGGCTGCCGCGCCGCCGGGTGGCCACCACCTTCAGCGCGCTCACCCCGTACGCGGCTGCCGCGGTCTGCACCGCCGGAATCCTCTACAACGCCCTCGGCGGGCGCCAGTTGGACCGCGTGGTGGCCGCGGCTGCATGCACCGTCGGGCTGGCGCTGATCCTCAGGCAAGGCGTCATGCTGCTCGACAATCTCTCACTGGCCCAGGAACTCGCCCACAAGGAGGCGCACTTCCGCTCCCTGGTGCAGGGCTCCAGTGACGTCATCATGATCGCCGGGGCCAACGGCGTGCTCTCGTACGTCTCCCCGGCGGCGCTCGGCGTCTACGGGCGGGACCCGGAGGAACTGGTCGGTGGCAACCTGCTGGACCTGGTCCACCCCGAGGACGTCGGCCGGGTGCTCTCCGAGGTCCGCCGCTACCTGGCGCGGGTCAGGCTGGCCGCCCACCGCACCCCGGGCACCGTGGAGGCCTCGGCCCGGGTGGAGTGCCGGATCAGCTCCGGCATCGGCGAGTGGCTGCACGTCGAGTCGACGGTCAGCCGGCACCGCGACGGCCTGCTGCTCAACAGCCGGGACGTCACCGAACGGGTCATGCTCCAGGCCCAGTTGCAGCACAACGCCTTCCACGACCCGCTCACCGACCTGCCCAACCGCGCGCTGTTCGCCCAGCGGCTGCGCGCCGCCCTCGGCACCCGCGGCCAGCAGGGCGGGACGGGCGCCGGCATCGCCGTGCTCTTCCTCGACCTGGACGGCTTCAAGGCGGTCAACGACACCGCCGGCCACCAGGTCGGCGACGAACTGCTGGTGCAGGCCGCCCGCCGGCTGCAGGGCGCCGTCCGCTGCGGAGACACCGTCGCCCGGTTCGGCGGCGACGAGTTCGCCGCGCTGGTCTGCGGCCCGCTCGGCAGGCTGCAGGTCCAGGAGCTGGCCGAGCGGCTGCGGATCGCGCTCTCCGAGCCGTACTGGATCGGCGGCGTCGAACTCGGCGTCGCCGCCAGCATCGGCATCGCCTTCGGCACCCCCGAACGCGGCCCGGCCGCCGACCCGAGAGCCGCCGCCGACGAGCTGATGCGCAACGCCGACCTCGCGATGTACCGGGCCAAGTCCGAGGGCAAGGGCCGGGTGGTGCTCTACGCCCCCGCGATGCGGGCCGACCTGGAGCGCCGCACCGAGCTGGAGGAACGGCTGCGGGTGGCCGTCCGGGAGGGCGGCTTCACCCTGCTCCACCAGCCCGTGGTGGACCTCGGGAGCGGCGCGGTGACCGGCATCGAGGCCCAGGCCCGCTGGCGCTCGGCGGGCGGCCTGCTGCTCACCCCGGCCGAGTTCCTGCGCTCCGCCGAACACGGCGACGCGGCGACCCGGTTCTCCCGCTGGCTGGTGCAGGAGGCGGTCACGGCCGCCGCCGACCGGCGCGCGCAGTCCGGCCGGGCCCGCGGCGGCGTGCCGGTGCCCGTCCCGGTGGCCGTCCGGCTCTCCGCCGAGCGGCTCTGCTCACCCGGCCTGTACGAGACGGTGGCCGCGGCGCTGCGCGACACCGGGCTGCCGGCCGGCGACCTGGTGATCGAGGTGGCCCGGACGGGTCCGGACCAGCTCGCCGACGAGCTCGGCCGTCGGCTGACCGCGCTGCGCGGACTCGGCGTCTCCACCTGGCTGGCCGGATACGGCGCCGGCAGCGGCTCCCTGGGGGCGCTCGCGCGGCTGCCGCTGGACGGGCTCAAGCTGGACCGCACGCTGGTCCAGGGTCTCGGCGAGTCCGCGCTCAGCCACACCCTGGCCGGGCACGCCCTGCGACTCGGCCGGGACCTCGGGATGGCCACCGCCGCCGAGGGGGTGGACCTCCCGCGGCAGGTCGCCGCGCTGCAGGAGCTGGGCTGCCGGCTGGCCCAGGGCTCGGCCTTCGCGCCGCCGCTGGACGAGACCCGGCTGCGCCGGGCGCTGGCCCGCCGCGGCTACCCGCTGCCCAAGCCGCTCGGCTCGCTGTCCGCCCGCCGCGCCCAGCTGGCCGCAGACCCCCGTACGAGTGGCCGTGCGGACCCCGCGGGAGGGCGTGTCGTACATCACCGCGGGGCCTCCGACCTGCCCGAACGCCCGGCCGCCGCCGGTCCGGCAGCCGGTCCGCATGGCGAGACGGTCATCCCACCTGCTTGACACGCCACCCCGGACGGGAGGAAGGTCGTTGCCATGCGCACCCGAATTCTCGTACTTGGCGGGCGCGTCGGCTGAGTGGGCTCGCACGCCCCGCTCGTGACAGACCGACGCGCCACCCCTCGCATGCCCTTGGGCACGAGGGGTTTTTTGTTGCACTGACGCTGTTCCCACCGCAAGACCCCTGGCCCCGACCGCCCCGGAGGGTCCGACTCGTCGGATCGAGCGGGACGATTGAGGCAGAGCCGGCGATCGGCCCGGCCCGGGACCCCACCCTCGCACCACCGGGGCCCGCAGCACCGGACCGGCAAAACCCGAGAAGAGACAGGCAGATGACCGAGCACGCCGCATCCCCCCGCCGCGGGGACAACCCGGCCGCCCACGCTCCCGCTCCCCAGCACGTCGCCGAGACCATGACCGGAGCCCAGTCGCTCATCCGCTCGCTCGAAGCCGTGGGCGCGGACACCGTCTTCGGCATCCCGGGCGGGGCCATCCTTCCCGCGTACGACCCGCTGATGGACTCGGTCAAGGTGCGCCACATCCTGGTCCGCCACGAGCAGGGCGCCGGCCACGCCGCCACCGGCTACGCCCAGGCCACCGGCAAGGTCGGGGTCTGCATGGCCACCTCCGGCCCCGGCGCGACCAACCTGGTCACCCCGATCGCCGACGCCTACATGGACTCCGTGCCGGTGGTCGCGATCACCGGCCAGGTCTCCTCCAAGGCGATCGGCACCGACGCCTTCCAGGAGGCGGACATCTGCGGCATCACGATGCCGATCACCAAGCACAACTACCTGGTGACCGACCCGGCCGAGATCCCCCGGGTGATCGCCGAGGCCTTCCACATCGCCGCCACCGGCCGACCCGGCCCGGTCCTGGTCGACATCGCCAAGGACGCGCTGCAGGCCACCACCACCTTCCGGTGGCCGGTCGAGACCGCGCTGCCGGGCTACCGGCCGGTCACCAAGCCGCACGCCAAGCAGATCCGCGAGGCCGCGAAGATGCTGGTCAGCAGCAAGCGTCCGGTCCTCTACGTCGGCGGCGGCGTGATCAAGGCCCAGGCCACCGCCGAGCTGCGGATCCTCGCCGAGCTGACCGGCGCCCCGGTCGTCACCACCCTGATGGCGCTCGGCGCCTTCCCGGACAGCCACCCGCAGCACCTGGGCATGCCCGGCATGCACGGCTCCGTCCCGGCCGTCACCGCGCTGCAGAAGTCGGACCTGCTGTTCACCCTCGGCGCCCGCTTCGACGACCGGGTCACCGGCAAGCTGGACGGCTTCGCCCCGTACGCCAAGATCGTGCACGCCGACATCGACCCGGCCGAGATCGGCAAGAACCGCCCGGCGGACGTCCCGATCGTCGGCGACGCCCGCGAGGTGCTGGCCGACCTGATCGTCGCCGTCCAGGCCGAGTTCGACGCCGGACACAAGGGCGACTACGCGGAATGGTGGGAGAAGCTCGACGAGTGGAAGCGGACCTACCCGCTGGGCTTCGAGCCGGCCCCGAACGGCCAGCTCTCCCCGCAGCAGGTCATCGAGCGGATCGGCCGGCTGGTCGGGCCGGACGCGATCTACGCCGCCGGCGTCGGCCAGCACCAGATGTGGAGCTCGCAGTACATCCGCTTCGAGAAGCCCGGCACCTGGCTCAACTCCGGTGGCGCCGGCACCATGGGCTACGCCGTCCCGGCGGCGATGGGCGCCAAGGCGGGCCGCCCGGAGGCGGCGGTCTGGGCCATCGACGGCGACGGCTGCTTCCAGATGACCAACCAGGAGCTGGTCACCTGCGCCCTGAACGACATCCCGATCAAGGTCGCGGTCATCAACAACGGGTCGCTGGGCATGGTCCGGCAGTGGCAGACGCTCTTCTACAACCAGCGCTACTCCAACACCGTGCTGCACTCCGGCCCCGGCCACGACGGCATCGAGCCGCCGGCCCAGGGCACCCGCATCCCCGACTTCGTCCTGCTGTCCGAGGCGATGGGCTGCGTCGGCCTGCGCTGCGAGCGCCCCGAGGACCTGGACGCGGTCATCAAGCAGGCGATGGAGATCAACGACCGCCCGGTGGTCATCGACTTCATCGTCCACCAGGACGCGATGGTGTGGCCGATGGTCGCGGCCGGCACCAGCAACGACGAGATCCAGTTCGCCAAGGGCGTCCGCCCCGACTTCGGCGACGATCTCGACTGACGGCCCTGCCAACCCAGAACGACTGAGGAACCACATGTCCAAGCACACCCTCTCCGTCCTGGTCGAGAACAAGCCCGGCGTGCTCGCCCGCATCGCCGCGCTGTTCTCCCGTCGGGGCTTCAACATCGACTCCCTCGCCGTCGGCCCGACCGAGCACCCGGACGTGTCCCGGATGACGATCGTGGTCAACGTCGAGGACCTCCCGCTGGAACAGGTCACCAAGCAGCTCAACAAGCTCGTGAACGTGATAAAGATCGTCGAACTCGACCAGTCCGCTGCGATCCAGCGGGAACTGGTCCTGGTGAAGGTCCGCGCCGACAACGAGACCCGGTCGCAGATCGTCGAGATCGTCCAGCTGTTCCGTGCCAAGACCGTCGACGTGTCACCCGAAGCGGTGACCATCGAGGCCACCGGAAGTTCGGACAAGCTGGAGGCCATGCTCCGGATGCTGGAGCCGTACGGCATCAAGGAGTTGGTCCAGTCCGGCCTGGTCGCCATCGGCCGCGGCGCGCGTTCCATCACGGACCGCTCGCTGCGCGCCCTCGACCGCAGCGCCTGACTTCGCCGTAGCAAAGACCCAACCCGCCGGGGGCGACCCCCGGCACCCATCACGCAAGGAGATGTGCCCCCGTGGCCGAGCTGTTCTACGAAGACGACGCCGACCTGTCCATCATCCAGGGCCGCAAGGTCGCGGTCATCGGCTACGGCAGCCAGGGCCACGCCCACGCGCTGTCCCTGCGCGACTCCGGCGCCGACGTCCGGGTCGGCCTGAAGCCGGAGTCCAAGTCCCGTGCCAAGGCCGAGGAGGCCGGACTGCGCGTGGTCACCCCGGCCGAGGCCGCGGCCGAGGCCGACGTCATCATGATCCTGGTGCCGGACCCGATCCAGGCCGATGTCTACGAGGCCGACATCGCCCCGCACCTGAAGGCCGGCGACGCCCTGTTCTTCGGCCACGGCCTGAACATCCGCTACGGCTTCATCAAGCCCCCGGCGGACGTCGACGTCTGCATGGTCGCCCCGAAGGGCCCGGGCCACCTGGTCCGCCGCCAGTACGAGGAGGGCCGCGGCGTCCCGGCGATCGTCGCGGTCGAGCAGAACGCCTCGGGCAAGGCCTTCGAGCTGGCCCTGTCGTACGCCAAGGGCCTGGGCGCCACCAAGGCCGGCGTCATCAAGACCACCTTCACCGAGGAGACCGAGACCGACCTGTTCGGCGAGCAGGCCGTCCTCTGCGGTGGCACCGCCGCCCTGGTGAAGGCCGGTTTCGAGACCCTGGTCGAGGCCGGCTACCAGCCGGAGATCGCCTACTTCGAGTGCCTGCACGAGCTGAAGCTGATCGTCGACCTGATGTACGAGGGCGGCCTGGAGAAGATGCGCTGGTCGGTCTCCGAGACCGCCGAGTGGGGCGACTACGTCACCGGCCCGCGCATCATCACCGACGCCACCAAGGCCGAGATGAAGAAGGTCCTCGCCGAGATCCAGGACGGCACCTTCGCCAAGACCTGGATCGCCGAGTACAAGGCCGGCCTGCCCAAGTACAACGAGTACAAGAAGGCCGACGAGGACCACCTGCTGGAGACCACCGGCAAGAAGCTGCGCTCGCTGATGAGCTGGGTCAACGAGAAGGCCTGAGCCTTCCCGCCCCGGAATTCCGCAATTCCCTTGTACAAGTAGGCTGCTCCCGTCCGGGTGATTTCGCCGGACGGGAGCAGCCCCGTACCCTGCCCGCCGATACACTCCCGAGTGCGCGTCAGGCCCACAGCGTCGTGCGTCTACCTACGCGGCCATGCCACCTTCCCCCGCCCGTCACGCCACCTACGTGCCCGGGGGAACCGGACAGTTAAGGACCCACTGTCGTGAGCGCTGCCACAACTGTGAAAACTGGCGTAGTACTGATCGCCGAAGAGCTTTCGCCCGCCACCGTCGACGCCCTCGGCCCCGACTTCGAGATCCGCCACTGCAACGGCGCCGACCGCACCGAGCTGCTCACCGCGATCGCCGACGTCGACGCGATCCTGATCCGCTCCGCCACCAAGGTCGACGCCGAGGCGCTGGCCGCCGCCCGCAAGCTCAAGGTGGTCGCCCGGGCCGGCGTCGGCCTGGACAACGTGGACGTCGCCGCCGCCACCAAGGCCGGCGTCATGGTCGTCAACGCGCCGACCTCCAACATCGTCACCGCCGCCGAACTCGCCTGCGGCCTGCTGATCTCCGTCGCCCGCAACATCGCCCCGGCCAACGCGGCGCTCAAGCAGGGCGAGTGGAAGCGCAACAAGTACACCGGCGTCGAGCTGAGCGAGAAGACCCTCGGCGTGGTCGGCCTCGGCCGGATCGGCGTCCTGGTCGCCCAGCGGATGTCCGCGTTCGGGATGAAGATCGTCGCGTACGACCCCTACATCCAGGCCGCCCGCGCCGCGCAGATGGGCGTCAAGCTGGTCTCGCTGGAGGAGCTGCTGGAGGTCTCGGACTTCATCACCGTCCACCTCCCCAAGACCCCCGAGACGATCGGCCTGATCGGCGAGGAGGCGCTGCACAAGGTCAAGCCGAGCGTGCGCATCGTCAACGCCGCCCGCGGCGGCATCGTGGACGAGGAGGCGCTCGCCGCCGCCCTGCGCGAGGGCCGGGTGGCCGGCGCGGGCCTGGACGTGTACGCCAAGGAGCCGTGCACCGACTCCCCGCTGTTCGCCTTCGACAACGTGGTCGCCACCCCGCACCTGGGCGCCTCCACCGACGAGGCGCAGGAGAAGGCCGGCATCGCGGTCGCCAGGTCGGTGCGCCTGGCGCTGGCCGGCGAGCTGGTGCCGGACGCCGTGAACGTCCAGGGCGGCGTGATCGCCGAGGACGTGCGCCCGGGCCTGCCGCTGGCCGAGAAGCTCGGCCGGATCTTCACCGCGCTGGCCGGCGAGGTGGCCGTCCGCCTGGACGTCGAGGTCCGCGGCGAGATCACCCAGCACGACGTGAAGGTGCTCGAACTGTCCGCGCTGAAGGGCGTTTTCGAGGACGTGGTGGCCGAGACGGTGTCCTACGTCAACGCCCCGCTGTTCGCCCAGGAGCGCGGCGTCGAGGTCCGCCTGACCACCTCCAGCGAGAGCCCCGAGCACCGCAACGTGATCACCGTGCGCGGCACGCTGGCGAACGGCGAGGAGATCGCCATTTCCGGCACGCTGGCCGGCCCGAAGCAGACCCAGAAGATCGTCGGCGTGGACACCTTCGACGTCGACGTGGCGCTCACCGACCACATGGCCTTCTTCAAGTACGAGGACCGCCCCGGCGTGGTCGGCGTGCTCGGCCGCCACCTCGGCGACGCGGGCATCAACATCGCGGGCATGCAGGTCGCCCGGGACGGCGGCAGCGCGCTGGCCTCCATCACGGTGGACAGCGAGATCCCGCAGGACGTGCTGACGGTGATCGCCGCCGAGATCGGCGCCCGCTTCGCGCGCTCGGTCGACCTGGGCTGAGTCCCGCGCGCCCCACAGGGTCCGGACCGCCGTGGGAACGGTGGTCCGGACCCTGCTGCGTTCCCCCGGGTGGCACCCGTCTCAGATACTAGGAAATCCAAGTATTCGTGCAGACACGGCCGGAGCGGGGTCGTACCGTGGAAGGGCCATACGGTGTGCCGCCCCTGTAGCCAGGGCATGCGGCCCGTCTGTGCGTGCGCCCCAACGGGCAGGCGATCCCTGCCCCGCGCGTACCCATCTCCCCTCATCGCGCTGCTGTCGCGCAGCGCCGCTTCCAAGGAGCCCGGTATGCCCACCACCGCCGACCGCCACGCCACCCCCGTCCCCGCCGCCACCCCCGTCCGCGCCCCGCGCCGCCGCCGGGCCGCTGAGCGGAACCCCTTCGCCGCCGCCGCGCTGCAGCGTTCGCTGGACCGCCGGGACAACGGCGGCGCCACCGGCCACCACTGAGCGCGGCCACGGCCGCGGCCGAGTGGTGCCGCCGGGTGGCGTTCATCGGGCAACTGGGCCGATCGGGTTGGCGCCGAGTCACCCCGTAGAGTGCAACTGAGGCCCGACCGAGGGAAGTTGCTCGCCCAGGGTGGCGCGATCATCCTAATTTGGGGCCCCCGGAAGGGTGATCGACGTCCGTGTGGGCGGGCGCCAGCGACCTCCTCGGTGTGCGGATCATTCCCCCCTGCCGGGGGAGAGGGTCCCTCGTGCGCCTGCCACCCGTCCGCCGACCGCTCGCCCGGATCGGCCTCACCCTGACGCTGCTGGCCGGGGGTGCGGCGCTCGCCGCCACCCCGGCCGCGGGCGGCCCGGCCGGCGCCGGACCGCCCGGCCAGGGCCGTACGGCCGCCGTCCTGCTCGAACTCGGCACCGAGGCGGCCGGCCCCGCCTGGCGGCGCGCCGCCGACACCGCCCGGCGGGCCCAGCGCTCGCCGGAGGCCGTCCGCCGGGACGCCGCCCGGGCCGGAGCCGCCCAGCGGACCCGGTCCGGCGACGCGCTGGACCGGCTCGCCGAGGCCGTCCACCGGTCGGCCCCCGCCGCCCGCGAGCTCTACCGCACCCGCACCCTGCTCACCGGCCTGGCGGTCGACGCCCCCGCCGAGCGGCTGCCCGCGCTGCGGGCGCTGCCCGGAGTCCGGGCCGTCCACCCGATCGTGAACAAGCAGCGGGACAACGCCTACTCCGTCCCGCTGACCGGCGCCCCGCAGATCTGGGCCGGGGACGCCGCGGTGGCCGGGAACACCGGCCAGGGCATGCGGATCGGCATCATCGACAGCGGCATCGACTACACCCACGCCGACTTCGGCGGCCCCGGCACCGAGGAGGCCTTCCGCTCGGTCGAGCGCGGCAGGCCCGCGCCGGCCGCGCTGTTCCCCAACGCCAAGGTGGTCGGCGGCAAGGACCTGGTCGGTGACGACTACAACCCCGACCCGACCGCCCCGAACCACCAGCCCGTCCCGCACCCCAGCGACAACCCGCTCGACTGCGTGCGCAACGGGCACGGCACCCACGTCGCCGGGACGGCCGCCGGGTACGGCGTCACCGCCGACGGCCACCCGTACACCGGCCCGTACCGGCCCGGGCTCGACCCGGCCTCGTTCCGGATCGGCCCCGGCGCCGCCCCCGGCGCCCAGCTGTACGCGATCCGGGTGTTCGGCTGCGACGGCTCCACCGACCGGCTCGCCCAGGCGCTCGACCTGGCCGCCGACCCGAACGGCGACGGCGACCTCGGCGACCGGCTCGACGTGGTCAACCTGTCGCTCGGCAGCCGCTTCGGCACCCCGGACGACGCCGACGCGCTGGCCGTCGACCGGCTCTCCGAACTGGGCACCGTGGTGGTCGCGGCCGCGGGCAACGAGGGCGACGTGTACGGCGTCGGCGGCAGCCCCGGCACCGCCGTGCGGGCGGTCACCGTCGCCGCCTCCGTGCACGGGCACGCCGACGTGGACGGCATCACCGTGCTCGCCCCCGCCGCGCTCGCCGGGGTCGTGCCCGGCCACTGGAGCGAGCGCTACCGCGGCTGGTCCACCACCGAGGTGAGCGGCGCCCTCGCCGCGCCCGTCGACCAGGCGGACGGCTGCACGGACTTCAGCGCGGCCGACCGGCAACGGCTGAAGGGCAGGATCGCGGTGCTCACCTGGCGCACCCGCGACGCCGACCGGGCCTGCAACTCCGGCCCGCGCGCCGACCACGCCGCCGACGCGGGGGCGATCGGCGCGCTCTACGCCGCCGACACCGACCACCTCGCCGAGATCTCCGGCAACGACCGGATCCCCGCCGTCCTGCTCGGCCGCGCGGACGGCGAACGGCTGCTGAAGGCTGCCGCCGGGGGCGGTACGCAGGTCCGGCTCGCCGCACCCGGCAACCCGCTGCACGGCTCGGTCGCGCAGAACCAGCCGGCCCGCGCCGACACCCTCACCGACTTCTCCTCCCGGGGCATCGGACTGCCCGGGGTGGTCAAGCCCGACCTGGCCGCCCCCGGGGAGACCATCTGGTCCGCCCTGGTCGGCAGCGGCAGCGGCGGCCAGCGCGAGAACGGCACCTCGATGGCCGCCCCGCACGTCGCCGGACTGGCCGCCCTGGTCCGCGCCGCCCACCCGGACTGGCCGGTCGAGCAGGTCAAGGCCGCGCTGATGAACACCGGCACGGACACCTACCTCGGCGAGGACCACTCCGGACCGGTCTACGGACCCGAACGCACCGGCGCCGGACGCGCCCAGGCCGACCGGGCCGTCCGCACCCCGGTGGTGGCCTACGCGGCGGGGGAGGGCGCCCTGGCGGGCAGTGTCGGGGTCTCCTACGGGCCGGTCGAGGTCGGCGGGCCGACGGCCCTGGACCGCGCGATCGAGCTGCACAACTACTCCTCCGCGCCGGTCAGTTACCGCACCGGCTACGCGGCGGCCACCGAACTGCCGGGCGCCGCCTTCCAGGTGTCGCCGGACCGGATCGAGGTGCCGGCCGGCGGCACCGCCCGGGTGCGGGTGACGCTGTCCGTACCGGGGGAGCTGGGGCGCACGCCCGACCCGACCATCGACACCGTGCAGGGCGGCCGGGCGCGCAGCTACCGCGGCGAACTCTCCGGACGGGTGCTGTTCAGCCCGCTCGGCGACCGCGAGCTGCCGCAGCTGCGGGTCCCGGTGTTCGCCGCCCCGCGCCCCACCGGCGACCTCGGCGTCACCGCCTCCGTCCGCACCGCCCGGGACGGCACCCTCGTCACCCTCGGCGGCAGCGCCGCCCCCGGCGAGGCGCCCGGACTGGTCAGCGCCCTCGTGCTCGGCGGCGAGGGACCCCGCTGGCCCGACTGCCCGCCCGACAGCGGCAAGGCCGTCGGCCCCGGGGCGGGCATCCGGCCCGAGGCCGCGACGGAGCCGGCCGACCCGCCCCAGGACCTCTGCGTCGAGCACCCCGGCGACCGGGCCGCCGACCTGCGGGCCGCGGGCGCCGCCGTCGACTCCGACCTGCTGTACGTCGGCGCGCGGCTGTGGTCCCCGGCGGCCACACCGGTCGGGCTGTACGGCGTACGGGTGTCGCTGGACACCGACGGGGACGGCGTCACCGACGTGATCCTCAAGGCCGACCGGGTGCGCGGTAGCGACGTCCTGGTCTCCCGCGCCCTCGACGCCCGCACCGGAGCCGAACTCGACGTCCAGCCGCTCAACGCCCACTGGGGCGACACCGACACCGCGCTGCTGGACAGCGACGTCGTGGTCCTCCCGGTCCGGCTGGGTGCCCTGCCCGGGGTCAAGCCCGGCCACAGCACCGTCCACTACGGCGTGTGGGCCGGTACCACCGGGCCCGGCACGCCCGACCCGGCCGGGGCCTACTCCGCCATCGGCCTGCGCGGCACCCGCCCCACCGTCCCGGTGGACGTCCTGCACCCCGCCCTCACCGTCCGGGCCGGCCTCACCGGACCGACCGCGATGGTGACCCCGGCCGGCCCCGGCACCGTCCTCGACGTGCGGCGCGCCCCGGGCGACACCTCCCGGCTCCTGCTGCTGTACCACCTCAACCCGGCCGACCGGAGGGCCCAGGTCCTCACCCTGCTGTAGCGCGCTCGGAAGGGGTGGCCCACCGGACTCCGGAGGGCCGCCCCTTCCGCTGCCTCTGACGCCGTCCGGCGTCGGGTGGCCGGAAGGACCCGCCGGCAGGCCCTAAGCCCGGGCGGCGGCGCGGCGTTCGCGGCGGGGCGGGCGGTGTTCGCGGCGGGCGAGGCGGGTGAAGACGGCGACCAGGGCGAGGGTGGCGGCCGTGCCGGAGGTGACGGTGAGGCCCTCGGTGAGGCCGGGCGGGCGGAAGGCGCAGGAGACGCGGGAGGCGCCGGCGCCGAGCGGGACGCCGATCATGCCCAGGACCGGCGTGGGCACGGCGGGGGCGCCGCCGTCGGTGGCGCAGGTCCAGCCCTCGGTGGCGGGGACGGACAGCAGCGCGGTGCCGGTGGAGCCCGGCGGGAGGGTGGCCGAGACGGTGTGGCCGCCGGCCTCGACGCGGGTGGCGCCGGTGGCGGTGAGGCGGGAGACCGCGGCGGCCAGGGCGTCGGCCCGCAGGCAGCCGATCGGGCGGGCCGGGACCTGGCTGACCACGTCCGAGCGCAGGGTCACCCGGACCACCCCGTCCGCCGGGACAGTCCCCAGCCGGTGGACGGCCACCGCCGTGGTGGGCTGTTCACCGCCGCTGCGGTAGCTGGTGCCCAGGCCGCTGACCGTGCCGTCGTACCAGACCCCGTGGAAGTAGGCCGTCGAGCCCGGGGTGCAGGCTGCGGTGAACACCGTGCCGTCCCCGCCGGGCGGCACCGACCAGCCGCTGGTCCCGTGCAGGGTGGGCGCCGGGCCGCCGGCCGGCACGGGCAGCGGGGCGTCGTACACCTGGCTGCCGAGCAGCGACTCCTGGCGGGCCCAGACCGAGGAGGTCTCCGGCCGGGCGCCCGGCGGCAGCACGGTGACCAGTGGCGGGGCGGGCGCCCGGCCGGGGGTGAAGCCGTACGCGGGCGGCCCGTCGTCGAGGTGGGCGCGGATCCCGAACAGTGCCTGCCCGACCGGGTCGGTGACGCTGCCGGTCTGCCGCCCGCCGGCCGTCCAGCCCGCGCCGAGGTCGTGCAGCAGCTGGGCGACCACGGTCGGCAGATAGCCGCTGAAGTAGCCGCCGCCCTGGCCGTTCAGCAGCAGCGGGTCGTTGGGGGTGAAGGCGTGCGGGCCGGGATCGCTGCGCCCGTCCGGCCAGTCGGCGCCCGCCCGGACGGCCGCGTGCCCGGCCCGGACGGCGGCCGGGGGGACGGAGTCGTCGGGGGCCGCGCCGAGCGACGCGTACCCGGACCAGACGGCGTTGCCGAGCACCGCACCGCCGAGCACCCAGGTGGCCAGGGCGTTCGCCCGGCGGTCGGTGTGCCGGTGCTCCAGCGCCCACAGCGCGGCGAGCACGACGGCGCCGCCGACGGCCAGCAGCACCCAGGTGGAGGTGTGCACCGAGCGGCGGGTGGCCGCCAGCGCGACGATCAGCGCGACCAGGGCGGCGCCGCCCAGCAGGGTGAGCAGGTCCGGCCGGTGGGCGAGCGACACCCAGCCGGCCAGCACCAGCAGCCCGCTGAGCACGAAGGCGACGCGGTACGGCCCGCCGGCCGGGATCGCCAGGCCGTGCCAGACCAGCACGGTCGGGGTCCAGACGAAGCCGAGCACGATCAGCACCAGCGCCGCGCACCAGACCGCCCGCTCACGGACGCGCACGCGGCGGTTGAACGGCAGCCCGCACACCAGCAGCAGCCCGAGCACCCCGATCGCGATGTCCGGCAGCGGCCGCCCGCCGGTGGTGGTGGGCAGCAGCTCGGCGAGGTGCCCGCCGAGCCCGGACCGGCCGAGCGGCTGCACCGGGGACTCCGGCTGGGCGCCGCGCGCCGCCCGGACGGCGACGAACAGCACCGGGGAGGCGAGCAGCACCCCGGCGGTGGTCAGGGTGATCGCCCGCCCGGTCGCCCGGACCCGGTGCCGGAAGGCGCGCGGGGTGGCGAACAGCCGTACCGCGAACACGAGTCCGGCCATCAGGGTGGCCAGCGCGGCGGTGTAGAGGTTGCCCGCCCAGACCAGGGCGACGCACAGCGAACCGGCCACCCAGCGGCGCTCGTGCAGGCACCAGTCCCCGACCAGGCCGAGCAGCGGCAGCGAGACCAGGCCCCAGAGCCACATCGGCGCGGCCCCGCCCACGTCCAGCACCCAGGCGCAGAGCCCGTAGCCGAGGGCGGCGAGCACCCGCAGCCACCGGGGGCCGGGGTGCAGCCGCCCGAGCAGGTGGGCCATCAGGGCGGTGCCGAGGCCGATGGTGGCCAGGGCGACCAGGAAGACGGCGAGCTGCCCCTGGTCGCGGGGGAGCAGGGCGGCCGGCCAGGAGAACGGATTCATCAGGTAGGCGAAGAAGTCGGCCAGGAACGGGACGCCGTAGCCGCTGTTCCAGTTGAACAGCAGGTCCCCGGCGGCCTGGCCGTGCAGCAGGTCCCACAGGTGCGCGTGGTACGGCACGGCGACCGCCCCCGCCCCGGCCGGCCACCGCCCGCGCAGCCCCGCGGCGAGCGCGAACCCGCCCGCCGCCAGCCCGGCCGCACCCCCGCAGACCAGCAGCTCCCGCCGCCACTCGGTCCTCACCCACGCGCCCCGTTCCTGCCGGAAACCCCAGATCACGCCACCCTAAGCGCGCTGCGGGCGCGACTCTGATCACCCGCGCTCCCTCGAAGGAGTGGCGTCCGAGGAGGCTTTGCCGAGTAGCCTGGGAGGGCCGTCAGGATGCCCGTATGGGAGGAACCATGAGCATCGCGCCGTACCCCGACTGGATTCGGCCTCCCGCTGGTGGCTACACCGCAGAGGATCTTGACCGGCTGCCTGATCTCCCGCCGCACACCGAGCTGATCGACGGGAGCCTGATCTTCGTGAGTCCGCAGACCGCGTTCCACATGCGAACCCTCCGCAGGCTGGAGCGCGCCCTGGAGACGGCGGTGCCGGAGGGCTGGGACGTCTGGCGGGAGATGACGGTGAGGCTGGACCGCCGCAACCGCCCGGAACCGGACCTCCTGGTGGTTGACGAGCGAGGAGTCACTGGCCCGAAGCAGACCTTCTGTGACGCGAGGGATGTGTTGCTTGCGGTCGAGGTCGTCTCCGAGGAATCCCAGCAACGGGACCGGGACACCAAGCCTCGCAAGTACGCGGCGGCGGGCATCAGGCATTTCTGGCGTGTGGAAAGCGATGACGACGGCAGGCCGGTCGTCTACGCCTACGAGCTGGATCCCGCTACCGGCTACGTCGTTTCGGGGATCTACCACAAGCAGTTGAAGGTCGATCAGCCGTTCCCGGTGGAGATCGATCTGACCTGACTGGTCCAGATGCTGGACGTGAGGTGTCAGTGGCTGGGACGGCGGAGTAGGGTCCGAGCATGTCTCGCACCATTCGTCTCGCAGTTGTCCCGGGTGACGGCATCGGGCAGGAGGTGGTGGCCGAGGGCCTGAAGGTCCTGGAGGCCGCGCTTCCCGCCGACGTGAAGCTGGAGACCACCGAGTACGACCTCGGCGCCCGGCGCTACCACCGCACCGGGGAGACGCTGCCGGACAGCGTGCTGGCCGAGCTCAAGGGCTTCGACGCGATCCTGCTGGGTGCCATCGGGGACCCGAGCGTGCCGTCCGGGGTGCTGGAGCGGGGGCTGCTGCTGAAGCTGCGGTTCGCCTTCGACCACCACATCAACCTGCGGCCGGGTCGGCTGTTCCCCGGGGTGTCGTCGCCCCTGGCCGGTCAGCCGGAGATCGACTTCGTGGTCGTCCGGGAGGGCACCGAGGGCCCGTACGTCGGCAACGGCGGCTCGCTGCGCACCGGGACGCCGCACGAGGTGGCCACCGAGGTCAGCCTGAACACCGCGTACGGCATCGAGCGCGTGGTGCGCGACGCCTACCGCCGGGCCCAGGCGCGGCCGCGCAAGAAGCTCACCCTGGTGCACAAGAACAACGTGCTGGTGCACGCCGGGCACCTGTGGTCGCGGATCTTCGCCGAGGTCGGCGCGGAGTTTCCCGAGGTCACCACCGACTACCTGCACGTCGACGCGGCCACGATCTTCTTCGTCACCCAGCCGGAGCGCTTCGACGTCATCGTCACCGACAATCTGTTCGGCGACATCCTGACCGACCTGGCCGCCGCCGTCACCGGTGGCATCGGCCTGGCCGCGAGCGGCAACATCAACCCGAGCGGCGAGTTCCCGTCCATGTTCGAGCCGGTGCACGGCTCGGCCCCGGACATCGCCGGCCAGGGCAAGGCCGACCCGACCGCCACCGTGCTGTCGGTCGCCATGCTGCTGGAGCACCTCGGCTACGCGGCCGAGGCCGCCCGCGTCGAGGCCGCCGTCGCGGCGGACCTCGCCGAGCGCACCGGCACCCGTTCCACCTCCCAGGTCGGCGACGCGCTCGCCGGCCGAGTATCCGGCTAGCGGGCCGGAACCGGGAGCGGGGTCCGGCTGAGAGGGCCGGACCACATAACCGCGGCTTGCAGCTCCCCAAGGAGCGGGCAGCTGTTCGGCACGGCCCTCTGGATGCGAGTATCGACAGTGGGCCGTGCCGTTGGCGTGCGTTCCGGCGCTGGATCGCCGTGACGTTCCTCCGGTGGGGCGGCCCGAACGAACCCCACGGTGAAGGAAACAGCCATGAGTACGCCCACCCAGGCGCCCATCACGTTCGACCTCAAGCCCTCCGCCCACCCGCTTCCCGCAGCGGAGCGCGAGGCCCGGCTGACCAACCCCGGCTTCGGCCGCGTCTTCACCGACCACATGGTCACCATCCGCTGGACGGAGGGCCGCGGTTGGCACGACGCCCAGCTGGTTCCGTACGCGCCGGTGGAGATGGACCCGGCGAACATGACCCTTCACTACGGCCAGGCGATCTTCGAGGGCCTGAAGGCCTACCGCCAAGCCGACGGTTCGATCGCGACCTTCCGCCCGGAGGCCAACGCCCTGCGCTTCCAGGCCTCGGCCCGCCGCCTGGCGATGCCGGAGCTGCCGGTGGAGACCTTCGTCGAGGCCGTCGAGCTGCTGGTCCAGCAGGAGCAGGGCTGGGTTCCGAGCGAGCCGGAACAGAGCCTCTACCTGCGGCCGTTCATGTTCGCCACCGAGGTCGGCCTGGGTGTCCGCCCGGCGAACTCCTACCTCTTCATGATCATCGCCTCTCCGGCCGGCGCCTACTTCCAGGGCGGCATCAAGCCGGTCTCGGTCTGGCTGTCCAAGGAGTACGTCCGCGCCGCGCCCGGTGGCACCGGCGCCGCCAAGTGCGCGGGCAACTACGCGGCCTCGCTGGTCGCCCAGGCCCAGGCCGCCGAGAAGGGCTGCGACCAGGTGGTCTGGCTCGACGCCGCCGAGCACCGGTGGGTCGAGGAGATGGGCGGCATGAACCTCTACTTCGTCTTCGGCGAGGGCAAGGACGCCAGGATCGTCACCCCCGAGCTGTCCGGCGCGCTGCTGCCCGGCATCACCCGTGACTCGCTGCTGCAGCTCGCCGCCGACCTGGGCTACGCGGTCGAGGAGCGGAAGATCTCCACCGACGAGTGGCAGCAGGCGAACGCCGACGGCACCCTCACCGAGGTCTTCGCCTGCGGCACCGCCGCCGTCATCACGCCGGTCGGCTCGGTGAAGTCCGCGGCCGCCGACTGGACCGTCGGCAACGGCGAGCCCGGCCCGATCACCATGGAGCTGCGCCGCGCGCTGCTGGCCATCCAGGGCGGCCAGCAGCCGGACACCCACAACTGGCTGCACAAGATCGTCTGATCATCCGGACACCGGAACCCGCTCCGGCCTGCCCCGTTTCGCATCGCGAGACGGGCGGGCCGGATCCCGGAGGCTGTGCCAGACTGCGAGCGTGTCCTCGCTTTCGCTGATTATTGGCAGCAGGCGCGCCGGTCCGCAGTGACCGCTTCCGCAGGACCCGATGCGGAGCGACCACGAGCGTCCAGACCCGCGCGCAGACCTCTCGCACCCGCGAGGGGTCTTTTCGCTTTCCGGGCACCGCCCCGTTGAAAGCACAGCCCGGACCGGCCGACGGCCCCCACGAGGGGCCCGGGGACACCGGAGCCGCGCGCGGGATCCTGGACAGTGGAGCCGGGACGAGAATCCGGCAGAGCAGTACCAACCTCCCCGAACGGAGAACCAGGGGTCATGACCGAGGTCAGCCGTACCGACGACAGCTTCCACGTGTTCGACACCACCCTGCGCGACGGCGCGCAGCGGGAGGGCATCAACCTGACGGTGGCGGACAAGCTGGCCATCGCCCGGCACCTGGACGAGTTCGGGGTCGGCTTCATCGAAGGCGGCTGGCCCGGTGCCAACCCCCGGGACACCGAGTTCTTCGCCCGGGCCGCCGCCGAACTGGAGCTGCGCACCGCCCAGCTGGTCGCCTTCGGCGCCACTCGCCGGGCCGGCGGCAAGGCGGCCGAGGACCCGCAGCTGGCCGCGCTGGTCGCCTCCGGCGCGCCCGTGGTCACCCTGGTCGCCAAGTCCCACGACCGGCACGTCGAGCTGGCGCTGCGCACCACGCTGGACGAGAACCTGGAGATGGTCCGGGACAGCGTCGAGTTCCTGCGCGCCCAGGGTCGTCGGGTGTTCCTGGACTGCGAGCACTTCTTCGACGGCTACCGGGCGAACCGGGAGTACGCCCTCGCGGTGGTCCGCACCGCGCACCGGGCCGGGGCGGACGTGGTGGTGCTGTGCGACACCAACGGCGGCATGCTGCCGGCCGGCGTCCGGGACACCGTCGCGGACGTGATCGCGGCGACCGGGGCCCGGATCGGCATCCACGCCCAGGACGACACCGGCTGCGCGGTGGCCAACACGCTGGCCGCGGTGGACGCAGGCGCCACCCACGTGCAGTGCACCGCGAACGGCTACGGCGAGCGGGTCGGCAACGCCAACCTGTTCCCGGTGGTCGGCGCGCTGGAGCTGAAGTACGACCGCCGGGTGCTGCCCGAGGGCCGGCTGGCCGAGATGACCCGGATCTCGCACGCGATCGCCGAGCTGGTCAACCTGGCCCCCTCCACCCACCAGCCGTACGTCGGCTTCTCGGCCTTCGCCCACAAGGCGGGCCTGCACGCCTCCGCGATCAAGGTCGACCCGGACCTGTACCAGCACACCGACCCCGAGCTGGTCGGCAACACCATGCGGATGCTGGTCTCCGACATGGCGGGCCGGGCCTCGGTGGAGCTCAAGGGCAAGGAGCTGGGTTACGACCTGTCCACCGACCGGGACCTGGCCGGCCGGGTGGTGGCCAAGGTGAAGCAGCAGGAGAACCTCGGCTACACCTACGAGTCCGCCGACGCCTCCTTCGAGCTGCTGCTGCGCGACGAGGTGCGCGGCAGCCGGGAGCGCTTCTACCGGCTGGAGTCCTGGCGGACCATCAGCGAACAGGGCCCGCACGGGGTTTCCGGCAACGAGGCGACCGTCAAGCTGTGGGCCAAGGGCGAGCGCCGGATCGCCATCGGCGAGGGCAACGGCCCGGTCAACGCGCTGGACCAGGCGCTGCGGACGGCCCTGGAGGGCATCTACCCGCCGCTGGCCACCTTCGAGTTGGTGGACTACAAGGTCCGCATCCTGGAGGGGCAGCACGGCACCGGCTCCAAGACCCGGGTGCTGATCGAGTCCACCGACGGCACCGCCACCTGGTCCACGGTCGGCGTGGCCGACAACGTGATCGCCGCCTCCTGGCTGGCACTTGAGGACGCGTACACCTACGGCCTGATCCGCTCCGGGCTGGAGCCGACCGAGTAGGCGCACCGAAACCCCCTGTGGCCCGCGGGACTTGACCGGTTCCCGTGGGCCACAGCTGGTGCTCGCGCACTCGCGCGCTTGTGTGTTCGCGGTGGCCGTTGGTGTGTTCGGTTATCGCAGGCGGGCGAGCAGGGCGTGTTCGACGAGGGTGATCAGGGCGCTCTTGGCGCTGTCCCGGCGGCGGGCGTCGAGGGTGATGACGGGGGTTTCGGCGCCGAGCTGGAGGGCTTCGCGGACTTCTTCGGCGGTGTGCGGCTGGTGGCCGTCGAAGCCGTTGAGGGCGACGACGAAGGGCAGGCCGCTGTTCTCGAAGTAGTCGAGGGCGGGGAAGCAGTCGGCGAGGCGTCGGGTGTCGACGAGGACGACGGCTCCGATGGCGCCTCGGACGAGGTCGTCCCACATGAACCAGAAGCGGTCCTGTCCGGGGGTGCCGAAGAGGTAGAGGATGAGGTCTTCGTCGAGGGTGATGCGGCCGAAGTCCATGGCGACGGTGGTGGTCGTCTTGCCGGAGACGTGGCTGAGGTCGTCGATGCCGGCGGAGGCCGAGGTCATGACGGCTTCGGTGCGCAGGGGGTTGATCTCGGAGACGGCGCCGACGAGCGTGGTCTTGCCGACACCGAAGCCGCCCGCGATGACGATCTTCGCGGAGGTGGTGGCGCGGGTGGGGGCGGCCGCGTTAGAGCTTGCGAAGTCCACTGAGGACCCTTTCGAGCAGCGTGACGTCGGGCTGGTTTCCGGATTCGCCGCCGGAAGCGGGCTGGTGGATGGCGACCAGGCCGGCTTCGGCCAGGTCGGCCACGAGGATGCGGGCCACTCCCAGGGGAAGGGAGAGCAGCGCCGAGACCTCGGCGACGGATTTCACCTCTCTGCACAGGGTGCAGATCCGCTGGTGCTCCGGGAGGAGGGTGGCCAGGCGCTGCGGGTCGACGTCGGCGGAGACCAGGGCCTCCAGCGCGAGCTCGTAGCGGGGCCGGGTGCGACCGCCGGTCATGGCGAACGGTCGGATCAGCGGGCCGGAGTCCGGTTCGTCCTCGAACTCCTCGACGTGCCCGGGCTCCTGGGCCGGCTGGTAGCCGGGGGCCGGGGCGGGAGCCGGGCCGGGCGCCGAAGCCGGGTAGCCGGCCGGCGGGGCGTCGAAGGCGGGCTGCGGCCGGGAGTACGGGTCGGGCTGGCCGTACTGGCCGTACTGCTGCTCGGGCCGGGCGTACGGGTCCTGCTGGGGCTGTCCGTACTGCGGCCGACCGTACGGCTGACCGTGGCCGGCGCCGGGTGCTCCGAAGGCGTCATGGCCTGTGCCAGGGTACGGAACGCCGTACTGGCCGCTGCGGTCGTCGGGCGGTGTCACGGTTCCTCTCCTCACAAGGTGCGGCGGTGCGGTGCGAGCTTCGGTACGAGTCCGGAGCCGGTGGTGCGAAGGCCGTACGACGTCCGAACCCGAGCCCGCCGAAGCGGGCCCGGGAAGGACGCGGAGGTACTTCGAATACCTGGACGGTATCCGACGAACCGTCAGTGCAGGAGACTGCCCTGGAGTTCCGCGCGGAGTGCGGGGGTGAGGACGGCGCCGGCTCGGTCGACGAGCAGGGCCATCTCGTAGCCGACGAGGCCGATGTCGGAGTCGGGTGCGGCGAGGACCGCGAGGGCGGAGCCGTCGCTGATGGCCATCAGGAACAGGAAGCCGCGTTCCATCTCGACGACGGTCTGGTTGACCTCGCCGCCTTCGAAGATCCGGCTGGCGCCGGAGGTGAGGGAGGTGAGGCCGGAGGCGACGGCGGCGAGCTGGTCGGCGCGGTCACGCGGGAAGCCTTCCGACATGCACAGCAGGAGGCCGTCCGCGGAGACCACCACGGTGTGGGACACCCCGGGGGTGTTGTCCACGAAATTGGTGATCAGCCAGTTCAGGTTCTGTGCGGCCTGGCTCATCTGAGTCAACTCAACGCTCCTGGTGGTTCGAGCCGCCGAAGAGATCGGTGCTCCGGTTCTGTCCGTTGCCGGACTGGTCTACCTGATCGGGGTCGATCCGGAAGCTTCCGGTGTTGCCGGCGCTGCGGCCCTGCTCCACACCGCGGCGCAGGTTGGTGAGGCGGCCACGGACCTCCTCGGGGCTGCGGGAGACCTGCGGCCCTTCCTGCGGGGTGGGCTTGGCGTTGCCGGGCACCAGGTTCTGCTTGGGAACGCGCCGGGGCAGTCCGGCGCCGGTGGTGCCGGCGGACGAGGGCTCGCGCAGCTGCTCGGCGCGCTGCCAGTCGCCGTCGTTCGGCGACTGCCAGCTGGCACTGGCGGTCGGGCCGGTCGGGCCGTATCCGCCGAGGGCGGACACGTCGTGGCCGCGGGTCTCGATGGGCGAGGAGTTGTCCTTGGCGCCCGCGAACCAGTTCGGGGTCTCCCCGGAGGGGCTGCCGGCGTCCGGGGCGCTGCCCAGGCTCCCGCCCGCCAGCTGCTGGCCGGGGCGGCGCTGGGGCAGCCCGGACGGCAGGGTGGCGGCGGGCTCGGCGGCGGGCAGCGCGGGCGGCTCCGGGGTGTACGGGTGGCCGGCCGGGGCATCCTCGGCCCGGCGGCCGTAGCCGTCCTGGGCGTACCCGTCCTGCTGGTAGCCGTACTGGTCGTCGGCGTACTGGCCGTCGGTGTAGCCGCCCTGGTCGTAACCCTGCTGCGGGTACTGGCCGTAGCCGTCCTGGGCGTACTCCTCCTGCTGGTAGCCGCCCTGGTCGTAGCCGTACTGGTCGTCGGCGTACTGGCCCTCGGCATAGCCCTGGTCGTAGCCCTGCTGCGGGGCGTACTGGTCGTAGCCCTGCTGGTAGTCCTCCTCGACCTCGGCGTCCACCACCGGCGGCTGCGGGCCGCCCTCCAGGGCCGCGCGGCGGACCTGGTCGAGGCGCTGCGAGCGCTGGACGGCCTCCAGGGCCGGGCTGAAGCCGGAGGAGCCGGCGTTGCCGATGCCGGTGAGGTGATCGTCGAAGCCCAGCTCCGCGGCGCTGCGGTCGCGGCCGTCGGGGGCCCACTCGGAGGTCGGCTCCTGGTCGGCGAAGATCCGGGAGACGGTGAACTGCTCCTCCGGCTCCGGCGCCACCGCGGACTGGGTGACGAACGGCGGGAGCATGACCAGCGAGGTGGTGCCCGCCGACTCGCCGGACGGGCGCAGCTGGACGCGGATGTCGTGCCGCTGGGAGAGCCGGCCGACCACGAAGAGGCCCATGCGGCGGGAGATGGTGGCGTCGACCGTGGGCGGCTCGGACAGCTTCTCGTTGATCTCCGCGAAGTCGTCGGCGGTGAGGCCGATGCCCTTGTCGTGGATCTCGACCAGCACCCGGCCGTCCGGCAGGCGGGTCGCGTTGACCAGCACCCGGGTCTGCGGGCTGGAGAACGAGGTGGCGTTCTCCAGCAGCTCGGCGAGCAGGTGGACGAGGTCGGTCACGGCGGCGCCGACGACCTCGACCTCGGGGATGCCGGACAGCTCGACGCGCTCGTACTGCTCCACCTCGGAGGCGGCGGCGCGCAGCACGTCGACCAGCGGGACCGGGGTGTTCCAGCGGCGACCGGCCTCCTCGCCCGCGAGGACGAGCAGGTTCTCACCGTTGCGGCGCATGCGGGTCGCGAGGTGGTCCAGCTTGAAGAGGTTCTCCAGCTGGTCCGGGTCGGCCTCGTTGTTCTCCAGGTCGGTGATCAGCGCCAGCTGGCGCTGGATCAGGCCCTGGCTGCGGCGCGACAGGTTGGTGAAGATCGCGTTGACGTTCCCTCGCAGCAGCGCCTGCTCGGCGGCGAGCGCCACGGCCTGCTGGTGGACCTGGTCGAAGGCCCGGGCGACTTCGCCGATCTCGTCCTTGCCGTGCAGCGGGATCGCGGTCACCGAGGTGTCGACCCGGTCGGGGTCGGTCTTGGAGAGCTTCTCGACCAGGTCCGGCAGGCGGTGGTCGGCGATCTCCAGGGCGGCGCTGCGCAGGGTGCGCATGCCGAGGATCATCGAGCGGGCGACGTAGCCGGTGAGCAGGCCGGCCAGGATCAGTGCGGCGACGACGATGACCGTGTTGAGGATGGCGTCGTAGAGCGCGTTGTCCTTGAGGTTGCGGGAGTCGGTGAGGACGTCGTCCAGCAGCGCGACTTCGGTGTTCCGCAGGGCCTGGATGTGGTTGCCGGCGGCCTGGTTCCAGTTGTCCGGGGTCAGACCGGCGTTCTTGGCCTCGGCGTACGCGGCGTCGGCGGCGGCCTTGCCCTTCTGCTGCCCGATGGCGGCGGCCTCGGCGTAGTTGGCCGCGAGCGCCAGCAGGCCCTGCATGGTGGGCACGGTGCCGTTGGGCATCTTGTAGGCCGAGCGGTCCTGGGCGCTGGCCAGGGCGACCTGCGCGTCCGCGTACTTCTTGGCGTCCACGGGGTCGCTACCGGTGGTGAACTCGCTGATCGAGACCTGTTCCAGCTTCTCGGAGACCAGGATCTGCTGGGTCATGTCCTGGTTCTCGTACCGCGTGGTCGCGCCCGTCGCGGCGCCGACCAGCAGGCTGAGCATCAGCGAGCGCTGGGTCGAGGCGGACGCCTTGGCCAGCGACATCGCGTAGATCGCGCGGCCCTTGCTGGTGGCGTTGGCGGAGCCGTTGCCGACCGAGTTGTCGTAGGCCAGCAGCGGGGCGAACATCGTCGAGTAGGCGCTCGCGGTGGCGCTGGCGAACAGCTCCTTGCTGTACGCGACCTGGCGCAGGTGCGGCAGGTCGACCACGAGGGTCTCGAAGGCCTCGTGGCGGCGCGGCAGCTCGCCGGACTTGTCGGAGGCCGCGTACGCGGCCTCGTAGGCCTTCAGCGCGGCGTCGGTGTCGGCGCGGCGCTTGGTGACCTCGTTGTTCGGGTCCTGCCCGGTCATCAGGGGTATCAGCGTCTTGTCGCGCTCGTTCTCGAGCGCTTCGGCGAGTTCGGTCGCCGCCTTGGCCAGCTCGGCGGTCTTCTCGGCGCGGGACGCCTTGATGTAGCCGTCGACCGAGGTGTTCACTCGCAGACCGCCGAAGACCAGACTGATGATCACGGGGATCAGCAGGATCGCGATCAGACGGGTCGGCACGCGCCAGTTGCGCGGACGGAGGAAGTCGTACCGGCTGGCGCCGTCGCCCGCCTGACCGGCGCCCGGGCGCGGCTCGTTGGCCGCGGTCGGAGGCTTCGGGGCCGGGGTGGTCGGGGTGCGCTCCTCGGTGGGAGTGAACGCGGAGAATCCGGCCTGTTCCGCGGCGGCGCCCTTCGGCTCGCTCTGGCGGGGCTCGGAGCGCCGCTGCGGGGCGGGTTGCTGCTTACGCCTCACTCGACTACTACCTCTCGGCCGACTTGCCGGCCATGGATCAATCCAGCGCTACCCCCGGGGCCCTGGCCCGCCGCCCGGACGGCCGGCGCGGGATGTTCAGGGGTAGCTGGAATTTCAGCACGTGCAGGGATGGGGGACAAACAGCTGCCGTATGACTCCCGCGTTGTCGCAATCCGGACAATCAGTGACATGGCGGAGCAAATCCGTGGTCATCTGGCGCTGAGTGACGCTGATTCGCCACGCTGCGTCATTGTTGATCACAAAATGCCTACCGAACTGTTATCCGCTGCTTATACACGGGTCTTGCGCGCGGCTCCCGGAGGACACCGGCCGGTAAGCGCCGCCGCCCCGGCGACCCGTCAGTGTGACGGCTCGCCGGGGCCGGACGGTTCCGTTGCTCGCGCACTCGCCTCCGGGGCGCTCGGACCCGGTGCCGACGGTCGGCGGGCACTGTGCCACCTCCTCCGTCGGCGGCTCGGCCCTTCTCCCTTTCGGCACCGGCGCGCCCCTTCGGCTCGGCGCGGCGCTCGCGCACTCGCCTCCGGGGCGCTCGGACCCGGTGCCGACGGTCGGCGGGCACTGTGCCACCTCCTCCGTCGGCGGCTCGGCCCTTCTCCCTTTCGGCACCGGCGCGCCCCTTCGGCTCGGCGCGGTGCTCGCGCACTCGCGCGCTTGTGTGTTCGCGGTGGCCGTTGGTGTGTTCGGTTATCGCAGGCGGGCGAGCAGGGCGTGTTCGACGAGGGTGATCAGGGCGCTCTTGGCGCTGTCCCGGCGGCGGGCGTCGAGGGTGATGACGGGGGTTTCGGCGCCGAGCTGGAGGGCTTCGCGGACTTCTTCGGCGGTGTGCGGCTGGTGGCCGTCGAAGCCGTTGAGGGCGACGACGAAGGGCAGGCCGCTGTTCTCGAAGTAGTCGAGGGCGGGGAAGCAGTCGGCGAGGCGTCGGGTGTCGACGAGGACGACGGCTCCGATGGCGCCTCGGACGAGGTCGTCCCACATGAACCAGAAGCGGTCCTGTCCGGGGGTGCCGAAGAGGTAGAGGATGAGGTCTTCGTCGAGGGTGATGCGGCCGAAGTCCATGGCGACGGTGGTGGTCGTCTTGCCGGAGACGTGGCTGAGGTCGTCGATGCCGGCGGAGGCCGAGGTCATGACGGCTTCGGTGCGCAGGGGGTTGATCTCGGAGACGGCGCCGACGAGCGTGGTCTTGCCGACACCGAAGCCGCCCGCGATGACGATCTTCGCGGAGGTCGTGGCGCGGGCGGGTCCGTTAGAGCTTGCGAAGTCCACTGAGGACCCTTTCGAGCAGCGTGACATCGGGCGTTCCGCCCGACTCGCCCGCGGCGGCGGGCTGGTGGATGGCGACGAGACCGGCCTCGGCCAGGTCGGCCACGAGGATGCGGGCCACACCGAGCGGCACGCCGGCCAGTGCGGAGATCTCCGCGATGGACTTGACCTCACGGCAGAGGTTCACGATCCGGGCGTGCTCGGGCAGCAGCCCGGTGGTGCGCTCGGCCGAGCCCGTGGTCGAGATCAGGGCCTCGATCGCGAGCTGGTACCGGGGCCGGGTCCGGCCGCCGGTCATCGCGTACGGGCGGACCAGCGGCTGCTGCTCGTAGCCGTCGGACTGCTGCCCGCCGTAGCCGCTGCCGTACCCGTTGCCGTACGGGCCGGCGGGTGTCGAGGGCGGGGTCATGGGTCCTCCTAGTGCTGCAGCCTTGGGCAGCCGGTTCCAGCTGGGGCGGTGCCAGCTGAGGCGGGATCAGCTGCCTGAGGGTAGCTGAGGGTGGGGCGCCGGGTCCGGTCGGGTCGGACCCGGTGCGGGTGGGACGGTGGAAGATCCGCGCGGGTTCCGTCAGTGCAGGAGACTGCCCTGGAGTTCCGCGCGGAGTGCGGGGGTGAGGACGGCGCCGGCTCGGTCGACGAGCAGGGCCATCTCGTAGCCGACGAGGCCGATGTCGGAGTCGGGTGCGGCGAGGACCGCCAGGGCGGAGCCGTCGCTGATGGCCATCAGGAACAGGAAGCCGCGTTCCATCTCGACGACGGTCTGGTTGACCTCGCCGCCTTCGAAGATCCGGCTGGCGCCGGAGGTGAGGGAGGTGAGGCCGGAGGCGACGGCGGCGAGCTGGTCGGCGCGGTCACGCGGGAAGCCTTCCGACATGCACAGCAGGAGGCCGTCCGCGGAGACCACCACGGTGTGGGACACCCCGGGGGTGTTGTCCACGAAATTGGTGATCAGCCAGTTCAGGTTCTGTGCGGCCTGGCTCATCTGGTTCAACTCAACGCTCCTGGTGATCTGCGCCGTTGCCGTCGGTCCGGCCACCGAAACTATCGAATCCGGACTGCTGGGCACCATGCTGGAAGCCCGGCGGGTTGGCGGCCTGTTCGGCCCCGGCCCGGCGACCCTGCTGGATGCCGCGGCGCAGGTTGGTCAGGCGGCCGCGGACCTCCTCGGGAGCCCGGGAGACCTGCGGACCGGTCAGCGGTGAGGCCTCGGCGGTGCCGGAGACCAGGTTGGCCTGCGGGGTCCGCCGGGGGAGGCCCGACATGGTGACACCGCTGGTCGAGGGCTCGCGGACCTGCTCGGCCCGGCGCCAGCGCTCGTCGTTCGCGGACGGGCGCCAGGGCGCGTCACCGACGCCCGGCTGCGGCTGGCCCTGCGGGACCTGCTGCTGCGGGACCTGGGGCTGAGCCTGCTGGGGCTGCTGCTGCGGCCGGTCCTCCTGCTGGAACTCCGGCGCGGAGGTGCCGGGCCGACGCGGCTGGTACGACCGGCCTTCGGCCGGCTGCGGGTACCAGGGCTGCTCGCCGGTGGCCTCGGACGGGCCGGTCGGCAGCGCCATCGGCTCCTGCCGCTGCGGCTGCTGGACCGGCTGCGGCTGGACCGGCTGGGGCTGCACCGGCTGCGGCTGGGCCGGGTTCGGCACGTTCGGCAGCACCGGCTCCACCAGGCCGAGGCCCAGCGGGTCACGCGGGTCGATCTGGCTGGCCTCGAAGCGCGGCCGGGCGAACTGCTGGGTGCTCTCCACCGGCGCCGGCTCGGCCGACGGCAGCGGCTGGGGCTGCTGCTGCGGGGGCAGCTGCGGCTGGCGGCCTGCCTGCGGCGCGTCCGGACCGGGGCGCTGCGGGCGGCGCTGGCCCTGCGGACCCTGGGGCCCCTGACCCTGACGGGCGGGAGCACCGGGGCCCTGACGGCCGGGGGCGCGCTGCGGCAGACCGCCCTGCGGACGGTTGCCCGGACGGGCACCCTGCTGCTGCGGGGCGCCGGGTCCGCCCGGACGGCCGTGCTGGGGCTGCTCGCCGGTCTGCGGGGCCGGGGCGCCCGGACCGGCGTCGGGGCGCGGGCGCTCCTGGCCGGGGCGGCCCTGGCCGCGGCGGGGCAGGCCGTTGGGGCCGCCCTGCGGCGGGCCCTGGCGGCCGGGGGCGCGCTGCGGCAGACCGCCCTGCGGCGACTGCTGCGGCTGGCCCTGCGGGGCCTGCTGCTGCGGGGCCTGCTGGGGCTGGCCCTGCTGCGACTGTCCCTGCTGGGCGGGCGCCTGCCGGCCCTGGCCGCGCCGGCCGGGCAGACCGGCACCCTGGCCGCGACCCTGCTGTTCCTGCTGGCCCTGCGGCATCGGGTTCTCGTGCAGCGACCGGCCGACCTGACGGGTGGGCAGTCCGCCCAGCCCGCCGGCGCGGCCGCCGGGCGTACCCGGGCCGGCCGGCGCGGCAGGGGCCGCGGGAGCGGCCGGGGCGGCCGGACCGCCCTGGCCGAGCTGCGGACGGCCGCCCTGCGGGGCACCGCCGGACGGGCCCTGGCCGAGCGCGGCGGGACCATTCTGACGACCGGCCGGCACCTGGCGCTGCTGGCGCGGCGTCGGGGCGACCCCGCGCTGCTGCTTGCCCGGGCCGCCGGGGCCCGGACGGCCGGGGGTCCGGCGCTCGGCGGAGTTGGTGACGTCGACCGGGAGCATGACCAGCGCGGTGGTGCCGCCGGAGTCGCTCGGGCGCAGCTGGATCCGGATGCCGTGTCGCAGGGACAGGCGGCCGACCACGAAGAGACCCATGCGGCGGGAGACGGAGACGTCCACCGTCGGCGGGTTGGCCAGGCGCTCGTTGATGTCGGCGAGGTCGTCCGGGCTGAGGCCGATGCCGGTGTCGTGGATCTCGACCAGCACCCGGCCGTCGGGTAGGGCGTGGCCGGTGACCCGGACGCGGGTCTGCGGGCTGGAGAAGGAGGTGGCGTTCTCCAGCAGCTCGGCGAGCAGGTGGACGAGGTCGTTGACGACGCGGCCGGCGACCTCGGCCGACGGTACGGCGGCGAGCTCGATGCGCTCGTACTGCTCCACCTCGGAGGCGGCGGCGCGGAGCACGTCGACCAGCGGGACGGGTCGGGTCCAGCGGCGGCCCGGGTCCTCACCGGCGAGGACGAGGAGGTTCTCACCGTTGCGGCGCATGCGGGTCGCGAGGTGGTCCAGCTTGAACAGGTTGGCCAGCTGGTCCGGGTCGGCCTCGCGGCTCTCCAGCTCGGAGATGAGCGAGAGCTGGCGCTGGATGAGGCCCTGGCTGCGGCGCGAGAGGTTGGTGAACATCGCGTTGATGTTGCCTCGCAGGAGGGCCTGCTCGGCGGCGAGGCGGACGGCCTCGCTGTGCACCATGTCGAACGCGTGGGCCACGTGGCCGATCTCGTCGGTCGAGTCGACGGCGACCGGCTCGACCGTGGTGTCGACGTCGTGCGGGTCGCTCTCGGAGAGCGTCTTGACCAGCTCGGGCAGGCGCCGCTCCGCGACGTCCTCGGCCGCCTTCTGCAGACGGGTCAGCGAGCGCACCATCGAGCGGGCGATCAGACCGGCGCCGCCGAGGGCGACGAGCAGGGTCAGGGCGACCGCGGCACCGATGATCAGGGCCTCGGTGTCGGCCTGGGACTGCAGGTCCTGGGCCTTTCCGTCGAGGTCCTCGATCAGCTTGGACTCGATCCGGCGCTCGGCGGTGATCTTGGTGCTGGCCTTCTCGTACCAGTCCTTGTACGTGACCGGCTCGGTCTGGTGGATGCCGCCCGGCTGGAGGATCGAGCGCGAGTAGCGGTCGGCCTCGGCGACCACGTTGTTGTAGCTCAGCTGGCCGCGCAGGTTGTCCAGGTCGTGCGCGGAGTAGATGTTGTTGAAGCCGTTGAGCGCGTTGTCGTACGTGGTGCGCAGGCGGATGCCGAAGGACTCGTCGCTCGCGCTCAGGTCCGGGGCCTTGGGGTTGGCCAGACCGGCGCTGATCAGCGCGCGCTGCTGCGAGGTGGCGTCCTTGGCCAGCGAGAACTGCTGCAGGGCGCGGGTGGCGACCAGCAGGTCCTTGTTGTTGGAGGCGAGCGCGATGTCCTGGGTGATGTCCAGCAGGTCGCGGATGATCACGTCGTACGCGGTGATCGTCGCCTGGATGTTCTGGTTGTTCTGGTACGGCGTGTTGCGCGCGTCCGCGATCGAGTTCAGGTCCTTGCGGATCTGGAACAGCAGCGCCTTCCCACCGGAGAGTTCGAGGTTCTCGAACTTGTCCGACGAGGCGGTGAAGGTGCGGCTGAGGTCGTCGGTGGACTTGCGGGCCGCGACGATCTCGTCGTCCAGCGGGGCGTTCGGCTTGTTGGTGATGTAGCCGGCGCTGATGTCGCGCTCGGTCTGCAGGGCGTCCGCGAGGTTGGTCGCCTTCTTGGCCAGGTCGGACAGGTTGGCCATCTGGGCGAGTTGCTGCGAGTTCTCCATCGAGGTCTGGATGCGCAGGCCACCGAGGACCAGCGAGACCAGGACGGGCAGCGCGAGCAGGGCGATCAGGCGGGTGCGGATGCGCCAGTTGCGCATCGCGAGCCGGCTCAGACCGGTGGCGCGGCGCCTGGTCAGGGTGGTCCGCAGCTTGTCCCGGGTGGACTTCTGCTCCTGGCCGTCGTCCTCCGGGCGGCCGGGGGCCTCGGGCGTCACCGGGTCGGCCGGGCCGCCGGGGGCCGCCGCCTGCTGGGGGGCTGCCACAGGCTCGCGCGACTCCGGGTCACCCGCGGCGCCGCTACCCCTTTTGAAACGTCCCTGCACTGGCGTCGCAACCTCTGGACCGGGCGTCCCGCCGCGTCGCCACGGCCTGGACGGTGTCGAGTTTCCATCCGCACCCCGGCCGGTCCGGGAGAGCGGGTCACCGGGGTGGACTGCTCCCTACCCACGGTCCGTGGCATTCCAGCACAGCGAGGGAATCCCAACAAGGGCCGCCGGGACCGGCCGCCGGGTACTACCGACCGCACGCACGTTCTCACTGACTGTGCGGTAACCGGACCGGAATACCGCCTTTTTCGGACACTCGCCGGATACATGCCAACGTGGCCCGAGATCGACAAGAGTCGCAGACCTGCCGGAGTGCCCCTTATGCGCGGAATGTCGGAAAATTCCGATGCGGCGAAATGTCGGTTATCGGTAATTTGTGCGTCAATTTGTGGCCAAAATCACAGACGAATGTGTAGCTTTGGTCACGGCCTCTGTGGAATGAGATCTCGTAATCTGGCTGTCTCCGGAGCACGGCCCTGACCAGCCTGCCCAGAACCCCTCCGAATCAATCGGAACCACTCCGGCCGGTGCAGATCCCTGGCGGTCCGCCCGGCCACGACCACGAGGTGCTCTCGATGTCCCTGGCGAAGAAGGCCACCAAGTCCACGCTGTCCTGCCGCTCGACGGCGAACCCGCGCCGGACCACGCTGGCCTCGGTCGAGGACTTCAGCAAGATCCCGGGCGCCCGCAAGCCCGAGGACGTCGTCACCTACGGCACCGAGCTGCCGGCCGTCACGGCGAACCCGCGCCGCACCCAGCTGATGGTCGCCCCGGTGGTCACCGTCCGGGACTGATCCGGCCAGCGCTCCGCCGAGGGCGCCGTGGACCCTGCGCGCGGGGTTCACGGCGCCCTCGTGCTGCGTCCCGCCGGTTTCCACCCCAACCACGCTGAACAGGGGTAAAGCGGTCGGGAGGGGCCCCACGCGATAGCCTGGACGTCGATTGACGGGGCCGCGCCCGGTGCGGGCGAGGCGCCCGCGCAGCGCCCGGGGGCGCCCCGGGCGGCCGACGAAGCGAGGGGTAGCCCAGCCGTGCGCATTGCCAGGTTTTCCGTTCGGGAAGGGAGCCCTGCCGCCGGCAGCGTCTCCTTCGGCGTGGTCGAGGGGGACCCTTCCCGGCCCGACTCGCTGGTCGTCCACGAGCTGGCCGGCCACCCGTTCGGCCAACCCCAGCCCACCGGCGAGAGCTACCGCTTCCAGGACGTCAGGCTGCTCAGCCCGATGCTCCCCAACAAGATCGTGGCGGTCGGCCGCAACTACGCGGCCCACGCGGCCGAGCTGGGCAACGAGGTCCCGGACGTCCCGCTCACCTTCTTCAAGCCGTCCACCTCGGTGATCGGCCCGACCGAGAACATCGCGTACCCGCCGTTCTCCTCCGACGTCCACCACGAGGCCGAACTCGCCGTCGTGATCGGCCGGATGTGCCGCGAGGTGCCGCTGGACCGGGTGCCCGAGGTGATCCTCGGCTACACCTGCGCCAACGACGTCACCGCCCGGGACGTCCAGCAGCGCGAGGGCCAGTGGGCGCGGGCCAAGGGCTTCGACACCGCCTGCCCGCTGGGGCCGTGGATCGAGACCGACCTGGACCCGGGCGACCTCGCCATCACCTGCACGGTCAACGGCGAGCTCCGCCAGACCGGCCGCACCTCCCTGATGGTCCGCTCGGTCGCCGAGCTGATCGTCCACATCTCCGAGGCCATGACGCTGCTGCCCGGCGACGTCATCCTCACCGGCACGCCCGCAGGGGTGGGCCCGCTCAACGTCGGCGACGAGGTCGCCGTCTCCATCGAAGGCATCGGCACTCTCACCAACAAGGTGATCAAGCGTGGCTAACACTGACCCGGCCGTCCGGGTTCGCTTCTGTCCGTCCCCGACCGGCAACCCCCACGTGGGCATGGTCCGCACCGCCCTGTTCAACTGGGCCTACGCGCGCCACACCGGCGGCACCATGGTCTTCCGGATCGAGGACACCGACTCCGCCCGCGACTCCGAGGAGTCGTACACCCAGCTGCTCGACGCCATGAGCTGGCTCGGGCTCGACTGGGACGAGGGTCCGGAGGTCGGCGGCCCGCACGCGCCGTACCGCCAGTCGGAGCGGATGGACATCTACGCCGACGTCGCCCGCCGTCTGCACGAGGCCGGCCACGCCTACCACTGCTACTGCAGCACCGAGGAGCTGGACGCCCGCCGCGAGGCAGCCCGCGCGGCCGGCAAGCCCTCCGGCTACGACGGCCACTGCCGGAATCTGACCGACGACCAGGTCGCGGTCTACAAGCTGGAGAGGCGCGAGCCGATCCTGCGCTTCCGGATGCCCGACCGGACCATCTCCTTCGACGACCTGGTCCGCGGCACCCTGACCTTCGAGCCGGAGAACGTGCCGGACTACGGCATCGTCCGGGCCAACGGCGCCCCGCTGTACACCCTGGTCAACCCGGTGGACGACGCCCTGATGGGCATCACCCACGTGCTGCGCGGCGAGGACCTGCTGTCCTCCACCCCGCGGCAGATCGCGCTGTACGCGGCACTCGCCGAGATCGGCGTGGGCACCGGCGCCACCCCGCGCTTCGGCCACCTGCCGTACGTGATGGGCGAGGGCAACAAGAAGCTCTCCAAGCGCGACCCGCAGTCCTCGCTCAACCTGTACCGCGAGCGCGGCTTCATCCGCGAGGGCCTGCTCAACTACCTGTCCCTGCTGGGCTGGTCGCTGGCCGAGGACCGCGACCTGTTCGACATGGACGAGATGGTCGCCGCCTTCGACGTCACCAAGGTGAACTCCAACCCGGCCCGCTTCGACCTGAAGAAGTGCGAGGCGATCAACGCCGAGCACGTCCGCAGGCTGGCCCCGGAGGACTTCGTCCGGCGCCTGGTGCCGTTCCTCCAGGGCCCCGGCCTGCTGCCGGCCGAGCCGACCGCCGAGCAGATGGACCTGCTCGCCCGGATCGCGCCGCTCACCCAGGAGCGGATGGTCGTGCTGAGCGAGATCGTGAACATGGCCGGCTTCCTGTTCGTCGACCCGGCCGACTTCACCGTCGACCCGGACGACGCCGCCAAGGTGCTGACCGCGGACGCCCGCCCGGTGCTGGAGGCCAGCGTCAAGGCGCTGGAGGAGCTCGCGGACTTCACTCCGGAGCCGATCCAGGCCGCGCTGCGCGAGGCGCTGGTGGAGGGCCTGGGCATCAAGCCCAAGTTCGCCTTCACGCCGCTGCGGGTGGCCGTCACGGGCCGCCGGGTCTCGCCGCCGCTGTTCGAGTCGATGGAGCTGCTCGGCCGCCCCGAGACGCTCCGCCGGCTGCGCTCCGCCCTGGACGCCCTCCCGGCCGCCTGAGACCGTGCGGACGGGCCGCTGAGCAGCCCGCGGGCCCGGCTCCGTGCCGGGCCCGCGGTGCACCCGGAGGCCACGGGACGGCCTCCCGGCCGCTGCCTGCGGTTATCGATTTTGGAGCCAGGGCAGACGTCGGGTAATGTTCTTTCTGCGCCGCCCGGGAGGGAACGGACGAGGGAGCGAAAGCCCCTCGGAACGGGACCGACCGAGAGGCGCAACGCCTGAGAAGGCCCCGCAGGGGTTCAACTCTGGTGGGGTATGGTGTAATTGGCAGCACGACTGATTCTGGTTCAGTTAGTCTAGGTTCGAGTCCTGGTACCCCAGCGCTGTACGATCGGCAACGGTCGCACCGCAGTACAAATGAAGATCCAAGCCCCCGTTGTGTAGCGGCCTAGCACGCTGCCCTCTCACGGCAGTAGCGCCGGTTCGAATCCGGTCGGGGGTACTGATCCCGCAAGGGATCACCTGGAAAGCCCCCGTTGTGTAGCGGCCTAGCACGCTGCCCTCTCACGGCAGTAGCGCCGGTTCGAATCCGGTCGGGGGTACTGATCCCGCAAGGGATCGCCAGGAAGCCCCCGTTGTGTAGCGGCCTAGCACGCTGCCCTCTCACGGCAGTAGCGCCGGTTCGAATCCGGTCGGGGGTACTTCAGAGCAGGAAGCCGGTGGGCTCGCCCATCGGCCCTTGCTTTGTGTTGGGGTATGGTGTAATTGGCAGCACGAGTGATTCTGGTTCATTTAGTCTAGGTTCGAGTCCTGGTACCCCAGCCAGTAAATGGAAAGGCCCCGCCCGGCGGGGTCTTTTTTGTTTCCGCCCCCGAATGCTTTCGAAGGGCCCCGCTCGGAGTCGAGCGGGGCCCTTTCGTTTTCGGCGGGGGAGTGGGGGAGGGGTGGGCGGGTCAGCTCCGGCGCAGCGCCTCGGTGAGCCGGTTCGCGGCCTCGATGATGGCCTGGGCGTGCAGCCGGCCCGGGTGGCGGGTCAGGCGCTCGATCGGGCCGGAGACGGAGACGGCGGCCACCACGCGGTTGGAGGGGCCGCGCACGGGCGCGGAGACGGACGCCACGCCCGGCTCCCGCTCGCCGATCGACTGGGCCCAGCCGCGCCGCCGGACGCCGCTCAGCGCGGTGGCGGTGAAGCGGGCGCCCTGGAGACCGCGGTGGAGCCGCTCGGGCTCCTCCCAGGCCAGCAGGACCTGGGCGGCCGAGCCGGCCTTCATCGGCAGGGTGCTGCCGACTGGGACGGTGTCCCGCAGGCCGGAGAGCCGCTCGGCGGCGGCTACGCAGATCCGCATCTCGCCCTGGCGGCGGTAGAGCTGTGCGCTCTCGCCGGTGACGTCGCGCAGGTGGGTCAGGACCGGGCCCGCGGTGGCGAGCAGCCGGTCCTCGCCCGCCGCGGCGGAGAGTTCGGACAGGCGGGGGCCGAGGATGAAACGCCCCTGCATGTCCCTGGTGACCAGACGGTGGTGTTCGAGTGCGACGGCGAGTCTGTGGGCCGTGGGGCGCGCCAGACCGGTGGCGGCGACCAGCCCCGCCAACGTGGCGGGGCCCGACTCCAGTGCGCTCAGCACCAGAGCGGCCTTGTCGAGAACGCCGACGCCGCTAGTGTTGTCCATGCCCTAAGACTGCAGTCTCATTCCGCGAGACGCAAGTTCAATCTTCCGGGAAAAGCGCCACTCTGGATGCAGCAGCCCGGGAGACATCCAGGATGGGACCTCGCCAGAGTGTCCGCATCGTGGACAGCGATCCGGCGTGCAGGTCTCGCGAACGCGCTCCGCACGGACGGCGCACGCAGTGACCCCGACGACACGAGAAGGCCGGCAACGCGGCCGGCTGGAGGGAATCCGATGGGACGGACACTCGCAGAGAAGGTCTGGGACGACCACGTCGTGCGGCGCGTGGAGGGCGAGCCCGACCTCCTGTTCATCGACCTGCACCTGCTCCACGAGGTCACCAGCCCGCAGGCCTTCGACGGGCTGCGGCTGGCCGGCCGCAAGGTCCGCCGCACCGATCTGACGATCGCCACCGAGGACCACAACACCCCGACCCTGGACATCGACAAGCCGATCGCCGACCCGGTCTCCCGGGTGCAGCTGGAGACCCTGCGCCGCAACGCGGCCGAGTTCGGCGTCCGGATCCACTCGCTCGGCGACGTCGAGCAGGGCGTGGTGCACGTGGTCGGCCCCCAGCTCGGCCTGACCCAGCCCGGCACCACCGTGGTCTGTGGTGACTCCCACACCTCCACCCACGGCGCCTTCGGCGCGCTGGCGTTCGGCATCGGCACCAGCCAGGTCGAACACGTGCTGGCCACCCAGACCCTGCCGCTGGCGCCGTTCCGGACCATGGCGATCACCGTCGAGGGCGAACTGCCCGAGGGCGTCACGGCCAAGGACCTGATCCTGGCCGTCATCGCGAGGATCGGCACCGGCGGCGGCCAGGGCTACGTCCTGGAGTACCGCGGTTCGGCGATCCGGAGCCTGTCCATGGAGGCCCGGATGACCGTCTGCAACATGTCCATCGAGGCGGGTGCCCGGGCCGGCATGATCGCCCCGGACGAGACCACCTTCGCGTACCTCAAGGGCCGCCCGCACGCCCCGCAGGGCGAGGACTGGGACGCCGCCGTCGAGTACTGGCGGACCCTGGTCACCGACGAGGACGCGGTCTTCGATCACGAGGTGTTCATCGACGCGAGCGAGCTCACCCCGTTCGTCACCTGGGGCACCAACCCCGGTCAGGGCGCCCCGCTCGGCTCGAACGTCCCCCACCCCGAGGACTTCGCGGACCCGCAGGAGCGGGTGGCCGCCGAGAACGCCCTGAGGTACATGGGCCTTGAGGCCGGCACCCCGCTGCGCGAGGTCGCCGTCGACGCCGTCTTCGTCGGCTCCTGCACCAACGGCCGGATCGAGGACCTGCGCGCCGCCGCCGCGGTTCTGGAAGGCCGCAAGGTCGCCGACCGGGTGCGGATGCTGGTCGTCCCCGGATCCGTCCGGGTCGCACTGCAGGCCGTCGAGGAGGGTCTGGACAAGGTGTTCACCGCCGCGGGGGCCGAATGGCGGCACGCCGGCTGCTCGATGTGCCTGGGCATGAACCCCGACCAGCTCGCCCCCGGCGAGCGCTGCGCCTCCACCTCGAACCGCAACTTCGAGGGCAGGCAGGGCAAGGGCGGCCGCACCCACCTGGTCTCCCCGCAGGTCGCCGCCGCGACCGCCGTCCTGGGCCGCCTGGCCTCCCCGTCCGACCTGTCCGACCGTTTCGCCGACGTCGCCGTGGAGGCCTGAGCCATGGAGAAGTTCACCACCCACACCGGCCGGGCCGTCCCGCTGCGCCGCAGCAACGTGGACACCGACCAGATCATCCCGGCCCACTGGCTCAAGAAGGTCACCCGATCCGGTTTCGAGGACGGGCTGTTCGAGGCCTGGCGCAAGGACGAGTCGTTCATCCTCAACCGGCCCGAGCGCCGGGGCGCCACCGTCCTGGTGGCCGGTCCCGAGTTCGGCACCGGTTCCTCCCGCGAGCACGCCGTCTGGGCGCTGCAGAACTACGGCTTCCACGCGGTCATCTCCTCGCGCTTCGCCGACATCTTCCGCGGCAACTCGCTGAAGAACGGCCTGCTGACCGTCGTACTGCCCCAGGAGACCGTGGAACGACTCTGGTCGCTCACCGAGAGTGACCCTTCGGCCGAGATCACCGTTGATCTGGAGAAGCGGGAAGTCCGGGCCGAAGGCGTCACCGCGTCCTTCGAACTGGACGACAACGTCCGGTGGCGGCTGCTCAACGGCCTGGACGACATCAGCATCACCCTGCAGAACGAGGCCGACATCGCCGCCTTCGAGGCGACCCGTCCGGCGTTCAAGCCCCGTACTCTGCCGGTCTCCTGAGTTCCCCTCAGAACAAGCATTCTGACGATCGACCGGATGGCCCGCGCTCCCCCTCGGGGGGGCCGGGCCATCCGGCGTTCCGGAGCACGAGTTAGCGCCGGGCCCTCCCCGGATTGCCCATTCGGCTTTGCGGAAGAGGGCCCCGCGCAAGTACAACTGCGGGTAGATGGCACAATCAGTACATGCACCGGCACCATGAACCTCCGTACGCGGGCGGCGAACCCGCGTCCGAGGAGTCCATGGGCCGGGGATCCGAACGCCGAATTGACGATCGGCCGGACGTCACCTCCGCAACACCAGCTGAGGCGCCGGACGACCCGGAAGTCGCAGCGCTCTACGCGCTCGTGGCCGAGCGGTTGAAGCAAGCTCACGCCCGCGTGCATGCGCTGAACGTGTCTGTCGATGCAAAGACCGCTCTCACCCGTCAACTGCTCATCGTCACCGAGACCGCCAAGCGCGATCTTCCGGAGGCGGCAAGGCGGTTGAGTCGCTTTGTACATGACCTCGACGAGGGGCACCCGCCGCTCGACTGAGGTCGCGGACGCGCAAATCCATTGCGACACTAGGGTGATTCGCGCGTTTGGTAATTGAAAGTCCGCAGATACATACCTAACGTGCGAAAAGAACGGATGGAATCATCCGGCGCCCGTTTCCGAAGGGGAAGACGTGAACAAGGCTCAGCTTGTCGAAGCGGTGGCCGAGCAGCTGGGCGGTCGCAAGGCTGCCGCAGAGGCCGTCGACGCAGTGCTCGACACCATGGTCCGTGCCGTTGTGGCCGGTGACCGGGTTTCGGTCACCGGTTTCGGCACCTTCGAGAAGGTGGAGCGCTCCGCGCGCTTCGCCCGCAACCCGCAGACCGGCGAGCGGGTCAAGGTCAAGAAGACCTCGGTCCCCCGCTTCCGTCCGGGCCAGGGCTTCAAGGACCTGGTCAGCGGCAGCAAGAAGCTGCCGAAGGAAGGCCCCTCGGTGAAGAAGGCCCCCAAGGGCTCCCTCACCCCGGGCAAGACCGGCGTCGCCGCGACCCCGGCCGCCAAGCGTGCCGCCACCAAGCGCGCCGCCACCGCTGCCGCCGCCGCCCCGGCCGCCACCAAGAAGACCGCGGCCAAGAAGGCGACCACCACGGCTGCCGCCAAGAAGACCACGGCCACCGCCGCGAAGAAGGCGCCCGCCGCGAAGAAGGCGACCACCACCGCCGCCGCCAAGAAGACCACGGCGACCGCGACCAAGAAGACGGCCGCCGCGAAGAAGGCGACCACCACGGCTGCCGCCAAGAAGACCACGGCCACCGCCAAGAAGGCGACCGCCACGGCCAAGAAGACGGCGCCGGCGAAGAAGACCGCCACCCGCAAGACCACCGCGCGCAAGACCTCTGCCAAGTAGGTCCCGCGCGACTGTCCTCGGACGGCCTTCGGCTCAGAGCCGCGGCACCCCTTCCGCGAACGCGGAGACCGGGGTGGCCGCGGCTCTCTCGATATCCGGGCGCTCAGTCAGGATTCGGCGGCAGCCGTCGGCCGGGTGCGGGGAACCGCGGGACCGGGGGGACCGGGGGGATGGGCGGAGCCCCGAGGGGTCAGCGCCCGTCGGCGGGGTCGGGGAAGGTCTGCAGCGTCACGAAGACCACCCGGCGGGCCTCGCCGGTGCCCTCGGTGCGGATCCGCACCCGTTGTCCGGGCCGCAGCAGCCGCAGGCCGCCGGCGTCGAAGGCGGCCGCGTCGAACGGCACCGGGGTCCCGTCGTCGAGCAGCACGGAGCCGGCCCGGGTGGCGGGGTCGAAGGTGAACGCGGTGGCCTGCATGCCAGCAGCATAGCGATCGGCCGGGGTGGGCCCACCGCTCAGGAGCGCTCCGGGAGCGGCTCCGCAACGCCTCGGACGCGGGTCAGGGACGACTCATCCGGGCGAACAGCGCACTGGTGTACGGGCCCAGGCCGAGCGCCGCCGCCTCGCCGAGGTCCGTGCCGGTGTCGACGTCCCGGCGCACCGACTCCACGCCCGCCAGGCGCAGTTCGAGCGCCCCGCCGGCCGCGTGCCGGGCCCGTGAGCCGTCCCCGAAAGCGGGGGAGAGCGGACGGCCTGGGGCGCTGGCGAGCAGGGTGGTGCCCAGGCCGGGGGAGTCGGGCAGGAAGGCCCGGCCGTCCGGCGGCACCGCCCGCAGCACTCTGGCCAGTTCGGCCGGGCGCAGGGCCGGCAGGTCCGCCGAGAGGGCGGCCAGCGGTGCCCGCGGCGCGAGCGCCAGGGCGGCCGAGGCGCCGTGCGACAGCGCCCGGTTGAGGCCGCCGCCGGGTTCGTCCGCGACCACCACGGCGCCGAGCGCGGCCAGCCGGGCGCCGGCCGCGGCGTCCCGGGTGACCACCAGGACGCGTGCGACGCCAGGGGTGGCCAGTGCGGCGGTGACCGTGTCGAGGGCGAAGGACAGGGCCAGACCGGCCCGGTGCGGCCCCGCGTACGGGGCCAGCCGGCTCTTCGCCAGGGCGAGCGGCTTGAGCGGCAGCACCAGCGACCAGTCGGTGGCGGGTGCGGCGGGCGCGACGGGCCCGCTGGGGCGTACGGTGTCCTGGGTCATCGGCGTCATTGTGACGCCGGTCCCGGAGCCGTCGCCAGGCCGTCCGACCTGTGCGGACGTGCGTTTGATCACGCCCGCCCGGCGGGTTGGTGCGGTCGCTCGACAGCCGGTGAGCAGGCGGGCGACACTGTTCCGCGCCCGTGCGCCGGGCCCCGGTCGCAGTGGTGCGCGGCGCCGGGAGGCTATGACCGCGGCACCCCACGTGCCGCATCGAAGAGAAGGAGCTGGGGTGGCCCGCCGCTCGTACGCCAAGTTCGGCAACGCCGACTACGGCATCTGGTACCGCTTCGCGGCCGTGCTGGTGAAGCCGGTGACGACTGCCCTGGTGAAGCCCGACTGGCGGGGCTGGGAGCACATTCCGAAGGAAGGCGGCTTCATCGCCGCGGTGAACCACAATTCGATCATCGACCCGGTGATCTACGCGCACTGGCAGTACAACAGCGGGCGTCCGCCGCGGATTCTCGGGAAGTCCTCGCTGTTCTCGATTCCCTTCATCGGATTCATGCTCCGTAAGACCGGCCAGATTCCGGTGTTCCGCGAGTCCACCGACGCCGCGCAGGCTTTCCGGGCCGCGATCGACGCCGTCAACAACGGCCAGTGCGTGCAGTTCTACCCGGAGGGAACGCTCACCCGGGATCCGGACCTGTGGCCGATGACCGGCAAGAACGGGGTCGCCCGGGTCGCGCTGATGACGGGTGCGCCGGTCATCCCGGTCGCCCACTGGGGCGCCCACGAGATCATCCCGCCGTACGGCCGGGCCGGTTACGGCAAGGGCAAGTTCAACCTGTTCCCGCGGCACCGGGTGACCGTGGCGGCCGGACCGGCGGTGGACCTGAGCAGGTACCGGGGCCAGGAGCTCACCGCCCAGGTGCTCAACGACGCCACCGAGGACATCATGGCGGCCATCACCGCCGTGCTGGCGGGGATCCGCGGCGAGCAGCCGCCGGCCGAGCGCTACGACATGCGCAGGGCCGCCCGCGAGCGGGCCGCCGCCGCGCTGGCCGAGCGCCGCCGGGCCAAGGGCGGCCCGGACGACAACGACGGTGAGGGGACGGGCCGGTGACCCGCTGCGCCGTGATGGGGACCGGCTCCTGGGGCACCGCGTTCGCGATGGTGCTGGCCGACGCGGGCTGCGAGGTCGTGCTGTGGGCGCGCCGCCAGGAGCTGGTGGACGCCGTCAACTCCACCCACGAGAACCCGGACTACCTGCCGGGCGTCCGGCTGCCCGACGCCGTCCGGGCCACCACCGACGCCGCCGAGGCGCTGGCCGGCGCCGACTTCGCGGTGCTCGTGGTGCCCTCGCAGACGCTGCGCGACAACCTGGCCGCCTGGGCGCCGCTGATCGAGCCGCAGACCGTGCTGGTGAGCCTGATGAAGGGCATCGAACTCGGTACCGCCAAGCGGATGAGCGAGGTCATCGACGAGGTCACCAAGGTCGGCCCGGAGCGGGTCGCGGTGGTCAGCGGGCCCAACCTGGCCAAGGAGATCGCCAACCGGCAGCCCGCCGCCAGCGTGGTGGCCTGCACCGACGAGTCGGTCGCCAAGCGGCTCCAGGCGGCCTGCCACACGCCCTACTTCCGGCCGTACACCAACACCGACGTGGTCGGCTGCGAACTCGGCGGCGCGGTCAAGAACGTGATCGGCCTGGCCGTCGGCATGGCGGCCGGCATGGGGCTCGGCGACAACACCAAGGCGACCCTGATCACCCGCGGGCTGGCCGAGACCACCCGGCTCGGCGAGGTGCTGGGCGCCGACCCGCACACCTTCGCGGGGCTGGCCGGGATGGGCGACCTCGTCGCCACCTGCTCCTCGCCGCTGTCGCGCAACAACACCTTCGGCATGAACCTGGGCCGGGGCATGTCGCTGGCCGAGACCATCGCGGCCACCCGGCAGACCGCGGAGGGCGTCAAATCCTGCGAGTCGGTGCTGGACCTGGCCCGGCGCAGCGGGGTCGACATGCCGATCGTCGAGGCCGTGGTGGACGTGGTGCACAACGGGCGGCCGACCCAGGAGGCGCTGCAGGCGCTGATGTCGCGCTCGGCCAAGGCGGAGCGGCGCTGACGCGACGGGACTGCGGGAAGGCGTTGACTCCCCGGAAACACCTCGCACGGTAGTCTCAAACCCGATATGAGCATCGAACAGTCCTCCCCGAACCCGTCCGCCCCGAAGCCGCGCGTGGCGCTGGTCTTCGGCGGGCGCAGCTCCGAGCACGCGATCTCGGTCTCCACCGCGGGCAGCGTTCTCCGGGCGATCGACCGTGACAAGTACGACGTGCTGCCGATCGGCATCACCCACGAGGGCCGCTGGGCGCTGACCAGCGACGAGCCGGCCCGGATGGCGATCACCGACGGCAGGCTGCCGGACGTGGCGCACGTCGCCGAGGCCGTCGACGGGCAGGTCGCGCTGCCGGTCTCCCCGGGCAGCCGTGAGGTCCTGCTGAGCGAGCCGGGCAGTGCCCCCAAGGCCCTCGGCGAGGTCGACGTGGTCTTCCCGCTGCTGCACGGCCCGTGGGGCGAGGACGGCACCCTCCAGGGCCTGCTGGAGCTCTCCGGCGTCCCGTACGTCGGCAACGGCGTGCTGGCCAGCGCGGCCGGCATGGACAAGGAGTTCGCCAAGCGGATCCTGGCCTCGCACGGCCTGGGCGTCGGCCACTACACGGTCGTGCGGCCGCGCGACTGGGAGACCGAGCAGGGCCGCGCCGCGGTGCGCGAGCGGGTCGCCGAGCTCGGCCTGCCGGTGTTCGTGAAGCCCTGCCGGGCCGGTTCCAGCATCGGCATCACCAAGGTCAGGGACCTGGCCGAGCTGGACGCCGCGATCGAGGAGGCCCGCCGGCACGACCCCAAGCTGATCATCGAGGCGGGCGTTTCCGGCCGCGAGATCGAGTGCGGCGTGCTGGAGTTCGAGGACGGCCCGCGGGCCAGCGTCCCGGCCGAGGTGCTGGTGGGCGAGGGCTTCGACTTCTACGACTTCGAGGCCAAGTACATCGACTCCTCCGAGGTCCGGATCCCGGCCGAGCTGACCGACGCGGAGGTCGCGGAGATCCGGCGCCAGGCGGTGGCCGCGTTCGAGGCCTTCGGCTGCGAGGGCCTGGCCCGGGTGGACTTCTTCCTGCTGGAGGACGGCTCCTGGATGATCAACGAGATCAACACCATGCCGGGCTTCACCCCGATCTCCGCCTACCCGAAGATGTGGGAGGCCAGCGGGGTCTCGTACGCGGAGCTGATCGACCGGCTGCTGCAGAGCGCGCTGCGCCGCTCGACCGGCCTGCGGTAGTGCACTGAGTGGGCGGGCCGGGACTCCCGGTCCGCCCTGCTGCCCGCCCGCTCGGGCTCCGGCCCGAGGCGGTGCCCGGGACGGGTGCTCAACCGGGGATGTTGGCCTTGACCGCCGGGGTTAGCGCGGCGGCCGGGTCGAAGGCGTTCTGCGCCGCTCCGGCCGGGACGGTCACCTCGACGTAGGCGGCGCGCATGGTCGTCACGAAGCGGTAGCCGCCGTCGCTCAGCTTCTGCGACCACCAGGTGACGTCGTCGACTGTCGGGGACCAGTCCTCGGCGTGCTCGCCGTTCAGCTCCTCCGGCCGGTCGACACCGCAGCGGAGCACCGTCCGGGGCGAACCGCCCCAGGCGGCCACGTAGGGCGAGGCGGGCGACGGGTCCCTGCGGGGGTGGCCGAGCAGCTCCTGCGGCAGCGCCGCGGCCAGCGCTTTGCAGTACCCGGCCACCCGGCCGGAGGGCTGCGGCACCTCGACGGCCGGGTCGGCCGAGCTCCAACTGCCGACCAGCGCCACCACGGTGCAGGTCAGCGCGACGGGCACGGCCAGCCAGCGGACCGGCGCGGGGAGCGCGGTCAGCGCCTCGGGGATGCGGAGTTCTCTGGCCACCCGCCGATGGTAGCCGGGGCTACAGGTGCACCACCGGACAGGTGAGGGTGCGGGTGATGCCCTCCACCTTCTGGACCTTGGCGACCACCATGCGGCCCAGGTCGTCCACCGTCTCGGCCTCGGCCTTGACGATCACGTCGTACGGTCCGGTGACGTCCTCGGCGGTGATCACGCCGGGGATCTTCGAGACGGTCTCGGCCACCGCGGTGGCCTTCCCTACCTCGGTCTGGATCAGGATGTATGCCTGTACCACGGGTGACCTCCCGGCGGCCGGTTGGGGGATCGCCGCCGTGATCGCCCGGTCTGGCACAGGGGTGGATGCGGGCTCACCGGCAGGCTGATCACCACGCTACCGCGCAGCGGGCCGGGGAGGGGAGACCCCCGCACCCCCGAAGGGCGTACGCTGCGCGCGGGGGAGCGCGACGGGGGCTGGAAGTTGGAAACGCGAGAGGACGGCAGATGCAGGGGACCGTGGGCGAGCTCGGCGAGTTCGGCCTCATCAGGGAGCTGACCGCCCGGGTACCGCTCACCGACGCGGTCGACCTCGGCCCCGGGGACGACGCCGCGGTGGTGAAGGCCCCGGACGGCCGGGTGGTGGCCACCACGGACGTCCTGATCGAGAACCGGCACTTCCGCCGGGACTGGTCCACCGCCTACGACGTGGGCCGCAAGGCCGCCGCCCAGAACCTCGCCGACGTGGCCGCTATGGGTGCGGTGCCGACCGCGATACTGCTCGGACTGGTCGCCCCCGCCGACCTGCCGACCACCTGGGCCACCGAGCTGATGGACGGGCTGCGCGACGAGTGCCAGGTCGCCGGGGCGACGGTGGTCGGCGGCGACGTGGTGCGCGGTGACACCGTCACGCTGGCGATCACGGCGCTCGGCGACCTCCAGGGGCGCGCGGCGGTGACGCGCTCCGGCGCGCAGGTCGGCGACGTGGTCGCGGTGAGTGGCTGGCTGGGCTGGTCGGCGGCCGGACTGACCGTGCTGCAGCGCGGCTTCCGTTCCCCGCGCGCCTTCGTCGAGGCGCACCGTCGGCCCGAGCCGCCGTACCACGCGGGCCCGGCCGCGGCCGACTTGGGCGCGACCTCGATGATCGACGTGAGCGACGGGCTGGTCGCCGACCTCGGCCACGTGGCCCGGGCCAGCGAGGTGGACATCGACCTCAAGGCCGCCGACTTCGACGTCCCGGCGCAGATGGCCGACATCGGACAGGCGGTCGGGGTGGACCCGTTGGTCTGGGTGCTGTCCGGCGGCGAGGACCACGCGATCGTGGCGACCTTCCCGCGCGGGGTCCAACTCCCCTCCCGCTGGCGGGTGGTGGGCGAGGTGACCGGTCGCCCCCGGGGCTCGCGCAGCGGCCGGGTGACGGTGGACGGCGCACCCTGGGACCGGGTCGGCGGCTGGGACCACTTCGCGGAGTGACGCACGTCGCCGAGCGGCGCACTCCGCCGGGTGACGTACTTCGCCGGGTGACGTACTCGGCGGGGTGACGGACTTCGCCGATTGACCTACGGAGTACGGCTGACGGGGCGTGGACGCCGGAACGGCGCGTGACGCTCAGGGCGTTGCGGCGGCGGGCTTCGAGGGGGCGTTTTGCGTAGGCTTGCGGCATCCCGGCCCGCCCGCCGTCCGGCGCGGGTGGGCCGATCCACTGCGAGCGGGAGCACGCCACACATGCGCATCGGTGTACTGACCAGCGGCGGCGACTGCCCAGGCCTCAACGCGGTGATCCGCTCGGTCGTGCACCGGGGCACGGACGTCCACGGCGACGAGATCGTGGGCATCCAGGACGGCTTCCTCGGCCTGATCGAGGGCCGCACCCGCCCGGTCTCGCACGACGACGTCACCGGTCTGCTCACCCTCGGCGGCACCATCCTGGGCTCGGCCCGGGTCCGGCGCGACCGGATCGCCTGGGCGGTGGAGAACGCCAGGACGCTGGCCCGGGACATCCGCATCGACGCGCTGATCGCGATCGGCGGCGAGGGCACGCTGACCGCCGCCAAGCTGTTCAGCGACGCCGGGCTGCCGGTCGTCGCGGTGCCCAAGACCATCGACAACGACATCGACGCCACCGACGTCACCTTCGGCTTCGACACCGCGGTGCACGTGGCGACCGAGGCGATCGACCGGCTGAAGACCACCGCCGAGTCCCACCAGCGCGTCATGGTGGTGGAGTTGATGGGCCGACACACCGGCTGGATCACCCTCACCGCGGGCATGGCCGGCGGCGCCCACGGCATCCTGATCCCGGAGAAGCCCTTCGACATCGAGGCGGTGGCCCGGATGGTCGAGGACCGCTTCGACCGCGGCAAGAAGTTCGCCATCATCGCCGTCGCCGAGGGCGCCGGCCCGATGCCCGGCACCATGCGCTTCGACCACGGCGAGGTCGACCAGTACGGCCACCGCACCTTCGGCGGGATCGGCAACCGGCTAGCCCACGAGCTGGAGAACCTGCTCGGCAAGGAGGCCCGCCCGGTCATCCTCGGCCACACCCAGCGCGGCGGCACCCCGACCGCCCGGGACCGGGTGCTCGCCACCCGCTTCGGCTGGCACGCGGTGGAGGCCGTCCACCGGGGCGAGTTCGGGCACTTCACCGCACTGCGCCGGACCGCCATCGAGCTGCTGCCGATCGGCCACGCGGTGACCCGGCTGAAGACCGTGCCGGAGAACCGCTGGGCGGAGTCCGAGGCCGTGCTCTGAACCGCCGGAGGTAGGTTGGGCGCATGTCCTCCACCGCACCTCCCCGCGTGCTCACCGTCGCCGGCTCCGACTCCGGCGGCGGCGCCGGCATCCAGGCCGACCTCAAGGCGATGCTCGCCCTCGGCGTCCACGGCATGAGCGTGATCACCGCCGTCACCGCGCAGAACTCGCTCGGCGTCCAGGGCTACTGGGAACTGCCCGCCGAGGCCGTCCGGGCGCAGTTCCGCAGTGTGGTGGACGACATCGGGGTGCAGGCCGTGAAGACCGGCATGCTCGCCTCCATCGAACTGGTCGAGACCGTCGCCGACCTGCTCTCCGGGGTGGACGCCCCGGTGGTGGTCGACCCGGTCGGCGTCTCCAAGCACGGGGACGCGCTGCTGGCCGCCGAGGCGGTGGCCACCGTCCGGGAGAAGCTGCTGCCGGTCGCCACCGTGGTCACCCCCAACCTGCACGAGGTGACGCAGCTCACCGGCCGGACCGTCGAGGACGAGTCGCAGATGCTGGCCGCCGCCGGGGCGCTGCTGGACCTCGGGCCGCGCTGGGTGCTGGTCAAGGGCGGCCACCTGGAGGGCGAGGCCGCCGACCTGCTGTACGGCGGGCCCGACGAGGTGCACTGGTACCGCGCGCCGCGCTACGACAACCGGCACACCCACGGCACCGGCTGCACCCTGGCCAGCTCGATCGCGGCCGGCCTGGCCAAGGGCGAGTCGCTGCCCGAGGCGGTGGGCTCGGCCAAGGAGTACATCACCGGCGCGATCGCCGGGGGCTTCGCCCTGGGCGCCGGGATCGGCCCGGTCGACCACGCCTGGCGCTGGCGCTAGGTCGAACGCAGCGATGGGCGGGCCCCCGAGGGGGTCCGCCCATCGCTGGTGCGTCCGGAAAGCGTGACCGGTCCCGGAAACAGCGAAGTCGGCTCACCCGGGGATGAACCGACTCACTGGAGGACCGGCATGCCGGTCTGCGCGTCAGCGCGAGACCTTACCGGCCTTGATGCACGAGGTGCAGACGTTGAGCCGCTTCGGCGTCCGCCCAATCACAGCGCGCACCGTCTGGATGTTGGGGTTCCAACGACGGGGGGTACGGCGGTGAGAGTGGGAGATGCTGTTGCCGAAGCCCGGCCCCTTGCCGCAGACGTCGCAGTTGGCAGCCACAGGAGTCACTCCAAGACTTCAGATCAGTTACTTTCGAAAACCCCGCCCACCCACCGGAGCACTCGCGTGAACCAGACCGGACCAGGGGGGTGAGCCTGGACGGTTCCAGGCAACCGGAAGAGCATACAACGCTTGCTTCCGTCCCACGAAACTACCATGACCGGCCGAGTGATCGCTCCGGTCGCCGGTCCGGGCACCCCTCCCCGGGCCCCGATAACCTGCGGGTACCGCCGTTCACTCTCAGGCCATATCGGCGTCCCATCCGGAGGAGACCTGGTGCTGCACACGCTCGACGCCCCGGCCGTGCGCACCTGGTGCCAGCTCGCCCTGCGCGCGCTCGGCCAGGCCCGCGAGGAGATCGACGCGCTCAACGTCTATCCGGTCCCGGACGGCGACACCGGCACCAACCTCTACCTGACCGTCGAGTCCGCCGCCGCCGAGGTGGAGAGCCGCTTCGCCGACCCCGCCGCCGACCCGGCTCCCGGACTGGCCGAGACCGTCCGGGCGATGGCCCGCGGCGCACTGATCGGCGCCCGCGGCAACTCCGGCGTGATCCTCGCCCAGTGGCTGCGCGGCACCGCGGAGAAGCTCGCCGAGGGCGGTGGCGCCGACCAGCTGCGGTCCGCCCTGCAGCGGGCCGCCGACTCCGCGTACCAGGCCGTCGCGGAGCCCGTCGAGGGCACCCTGCTCACCGTCGCCCGGGTCGCCGCCCGCGAGGCGGTACGGGCCGGGGACGGGCTCGCGCAGGTCGCCGACACCGCCCACCGGGCGGCCCGGGACGCGCTGCGGCAGACTCCCGAGCAGCTCGCCGTGCTGGCCGAGAACGGGGTGGTGGACGCCGGTGGGCGCGGCCTGGTGGCCGTCCTCGGCGCGCTCGCCGACGCCGTCGCCGGGCAGCAGCCGATGGGACCGGTCGCGCTGCGCGGCGACGTCCGGGTGGTGGAGAGCTGCGAGGTGCACCTGCGGCCGCCCGGCCCCGGCCACCCCGCCTTCGAGGTCATCTACCTGCTGGACGCACCCGACCGGGCACTGCCCGGGCTGCGCGAGCGGCTCGGCCGGCTCGGCGACTCGCTGGTGATCGGCGGCGGCGACGGCCTGTGGAACGTGCACGTCCACGTGGACGACGCGGGCGCCGCCGTGGAAGCCGGGGTCGAGGCCGGACGCCCGCACCAGATCCGGATCACCCACTTCGCGGAGGCCGCCGCCCGGGCCGGCACCGCCGCCGAGCGCGGCGAACGCGAGGAACGGGCCCGCGCGGTGCTCTCCGTGGTCTCCGGCGAGGGGCTGGCCGAGTTGTGCGAGCAGGCCGGCGCCGTCGTCCTGCACGCCGACCCGGACCGCCGGCCGGCCAGCGCCGAACTCGCCGACGCGGTACGCGGCTCGGCCGCCCGCGAGGTGGTGCTGCTGCTCAACGACCCCGAACTGCGCGCCGCCGCCGGGGCCGCCGCCGACCAGCTGCGCGAGGAGGGGGTGCGGATCGCCGTACTGCCCACCCGCTCGCCGGTGCAGGGCCTCGCCGCGCTCGCGGTGCACGAGGGCGGGCGGCGCTTCGACGAGGACGTGGTCGCCATGACCTCCGCCGCCGGGGCCACCCGGTACGCCGAACTGGCCGTCGCCGAGGGGGAGTCCTGGACCATGGCCGGGGTCTGCCAGGCCGGTGACGTGCTCGGCCTGATCGACGGCGACGTCGCGGTGATCGGCACCGGGCTGGCCGAGGTCGGCGAGAGCGTGCTGGACCGGATGCTCGGAGCGGGCGGCGAACTCGTCACCCTGATCCTCGGCGAGGGCGCCGACCGGGCGCTCGCCGACCGGCTGGTGGCGCACGTCCGCCAGCAGCGGCCGGAGGTGGACTCGGTGGTGTTCCACGGGGGGCAGGAGTCCACACCGCTGCTCATCGGCGTCGAGTGAACCGGCCCGGGCGGCGAGCGGGCGAATATTCGTCGGTGCCTTGGTGTAAACAAGGGCCTGATGGGCGCTCTCGATGAACCACTGACCAAACTCGTCGGCGACCGCACCGCGAAGGTGCTCGCCGACAGCCTCAAGCTGCGCACGGTCGGGGACCTGCTGCACCACTACCCGCGCCGCTACGTCGAACGCGGCCAGCTCACCAGCCTGGACGAGCTGGAGATCGACGAGCACGTCACCGTGCTGGCCCGGATCGAGAAGGTCACCCTGATCCCGTTCCGCGGCCGCAAGGGCGACCGGCTGGAGGTCGTCGTCACCGACGGCCGCAGCCGGCTCTCGCTGGTCTTCTTCAACCAGGGCTGGCGGCAGAAGGAGCTCAGGGCCGGCGCCCAGGGGCTGTTCGCGGGCAAGGTCGGCGTCTTCAACCGCACCCGCCAGCTGGTCTCGCCCGACTACCAGCTGCTCGACGAGGACACCGGGTCGGACGCGGCGGAGCAGTTCGCCGGCCGGCTCATCCCGGTGTACGGCGCCAGCGCGCAGATGCCCAGCTGGAAGCTGTCGATCTGCGTCGAGACCGCCCTCACCAAACACCTCGGCGACGTCGGCGAGCCGCTGCCCGCCGAACTCCGCGAGCGGCACGACCTGATCCCGCTGCCCGAGGCGCTGGAGCTGATCCACCGCCCGCGCAGCCAGGCCGACCGCGAACGCGCCCAGAGCCGGCTGCGCTGGGACGAGGCCTTCGTCCTGCAGGTCGCCCTCGCCCAGCGCCGGGCCGCGGACTCCGCACTGCCCGCGAAGCCGCGCAAGGCCCGTGAGGGCGGACTGCTGGACGCCTTCGACGCCCGGCTGCCGTTCACCCTCACCGAGGGCCAGCAGAAGGTCTCCGCCGAGATCGCCGCCGACCTGGCGACCGAGCACCCGATGCACCGGCTGCTCCAGGGCGAGGTCGGTTCGGGCAAGACCCTGGTCGCGCTGCGCGCCATGCTCGCGGTGGTGGACGCCGGGGGCCAGGCCGTACTGCTCGCGCCGACCGAGGTGCTCGCCCAGCAGCACCACCGCTCGATCGTCGAGATGATGGGCGACCTCGCCGAGGGCGGCATGCTCGGCGGCTCCGACCTCGGCACCCGGGTGGTGCTGCTGACCGGCTCGATGGGCGCCCCGGCCCGCCGCCAGGCGCTGCTGGACATGGCCTGCGGGGATGCCGGGATCGCCATCGGCACCCACGCGCTGATCGAGGACAAGGTCCAGTTCCAGGACCTCGGCCTGGTCGTGGTGGACGAGCAGCACCGCTTCGGCGTCGAGCAGCGGGACGCGCTGCGCGCCAAGGGCGAGCAGCCGCCGCACCTGCTGGTGATGACCGCCACCCCGATCCCGCGCACCGTCGCGATGACCGTCTTCGGGGACCTGGAGACCTCCGTCCTGGACCAGCTCCCGGCCGGCCGCTCGCCGATCTCCACCCACGTCGTGCCGGCGCTGGAGAAGCCCAACTTCCTCACCCGGGCCTGGGAGCGGGTCCGCGAGGAGGTCGGCAAGGGCCACCAGGCGTACGTGGTCTGCCCCCGGATCGGGGACGAGGAGCCGGCGGCCGACCCCAAGGGCGCGAAGAAGAAGCGCAGGGCGGCCGAGGAGGACTTCGAGGAGATCGCGGACGCCGGCGCCGGGAGCGACGAACGGCGGCCCCCGCTCTCCGTGGTGGAGACCGCCGAGATGCTGGTGCGGGGACCGCTGAGCGGCCTGCGGGTGGAGATCCTGCACGGCCGGCTCGCTCCGGAGGCCAAGGACGAGGTGATGCGCCGGTTCGCCGCGGGGGAGGTGGACGTCCTTGTCGCCACCACCGTTATCGAGGTCGGCGTGAACGTCCCCAACTCCACCGTGATGGTCATCATGGACGCCGACCGCTTCGGCGTCTCCCAGCTCCACCAGCTGCGCGGCCGGGTCGGCCGGGGCAGCGCGGCGGGCCTGTGCCTGCTGGTCAGCGAGATGCCCGGCGGCAGCGCCGCCCGAGCCCGGCTGGACGCGGTGGCCGGCACCCTGGACGGCTTCGAGCTCTCCCGGATCGACCTCGAACAGCGCCGCGAGGGCGACGTGCTGGGCCAGGCGCAGTCCGGGGTGAAGTCCTCGCTCAAGGTGCTCTCGGTGCTGGAGGACGAGGAGGTCATCCTCACCGCCCGGACCGAGGCCACCCGGCTGGTCGCCGAGGACCCGGACCTGGCCGCCCACCCGGAGCTGCGCACCGCGCTGGAGAGCCTGCTCGACGAGGACCGCGCGGCCTACATGGAGAAGGGCTGAGCGGGCCTCGCGGGCCCGGACTGTCAGACCCCCGCGAGAGAATGAAGTTGTTCAGGGCGCACCCTCAAGGTGCGTACCTGGCACGACACTTGGGGGTCCTGCCATGGCATTCCGTCATCTCAACGAGCTCCCGCTGGGCGACAAGGTCTTCCGGATCGAACTCGCCAGCGACGACGACCGCGAGGTCACCCTCACCCTGACCGGCTGGCGCGAGGGGGCGGCCGCCGCGCCGCTCGCCTCGGGCAAGCTCCGCCTGCCGGTCGAGGACGTCGCCTCGCTGCGGATCGCGCTCAACCGCGCGCTGCGGGCGCTGGCGATCGTCGCCGACGTCTCCGAGCCCATCCCCGACCGCGACGTGCTGCGCGAGCTGTACCCCGGCCACGGCGCCCCCTGGGTGCCGCAGCACGAGGAGGAGCTGGTCCGGCGCTTCCACGACGGCGAGACCGTCGCCCGGATCGCCGCCCGCTTCGGCCGCACCCCCGACTCCGTCCGGACCAAGCTGCGCGAGCTCGGGCACGACCCGCGCCGCCCCGAGTTCTGCCCGCCCGACGGCTGCCTGTCCTGGTCCCGCTACGCCTCGCCGGCCCTGCTCGGCGCGGCGGTCCCGGGTCAGCAGGCGGGCTCCGAGGCGAGCTGACCACCCGAGCGCGTGACCGTGGCCCGGCGGGGGCGTCTGCGCCGGGCCACGGGGGTTCGGCGTGAGCGCGGTGCGGTGAGCGGGATAGCGTGGTCGGGCAGCGACGAAAGGACCTTCCACCACCATGACCCGCGTGATCGCCGGGTCGGCCGGCGGCCGCCGGCTGGCCGTACCGCCCGGCCGGGGCACCCGTCCGACCTCCGACAAGGCCCGGGAGGCGATGTTCTCCACGCTGGAGGCGTTCCGCGGCACCCTGCACGGGGCCCGGATGCTGGACCTGTTCGGCGGGTCCGGCGCGGTCGGGCTGGAGGCGCTGTCGCGCGGCGCCGAGCACGTCCTGCTGGTCGAGGCGGACGGCCAGGCGGCCCGGGTGATCCGGGAGAACGTCCGGACGATCGGCCTGCCGGGCGCAGAGGTGCGGGCCGCCAAGGCGGAGAAGGTGATCGCCGGGCCGCCCCCGCAGACCCCCTACGACCTGGTCTTCCTCGACCCGCCGTACGCCGTGACGGACGAGGAGTTGCGCGAGATGCTGATCACACTGTCGGCCGGGGGCTGGCTCGCGGAGGACGCACTCGTCACCGTGGAGCGCAGCACCCGTGGCGGCGAGTTCGGCTGGCCCGAGGGCTTCGAGGTGCTGCGCTCGCGCCGCTACGGCGAGGGCACGCTCTGGTACGGTCGCGCCGCCGCCGAGGCCAGCGATCACGAGTAGCGGGCCGCGGCCCGCAGCAGCCGTCACCCCACGAGGGAGCACACACGCCATGCGCCGAGCCGTCTGCCCCGGTTCGTTCGACCCGATCCACAACGGCCACCTCGAAATCATCGAGCGGGCCTCGAAGCTCTACGACGTGGTGCATGTCGCGGTCCTCATCAACCGGAACAAGCAGGGCATGTTCACCGTCGAGGAGCGGATCGGCCTGATCGAGGAGGTCACCGCCCAGTTCGGGAACGTGGTGGTCGAGTCGCACCACGGCCTGCTGGTGGACTTCTGCCGGGAGCGCGGCATCCCCGCGATCATCAAGGGCCTGCGCGCGGTCAGCGACTTCGACTACGAGCTGCAGATGGCCCAGATGAACCACGGTCTGACCGGTGTGGAGACGCTGTTCCTGCCGACCTCTCCGACGTACAGCTTCCTCTCCTCGACGCTGGTCAAGGAGGTCGCCTCGTACGGCGGCGACGTCTCGCACCTGCTGCCCGAGACGGTGCACCGCCGGCTGGTCGAGCGGATCGCGGAGCGCAGGGCCGAGCAGTAGGGCCGGGCGGCGGAGTTCGTCCTTTTCTGCCGGTTCGTCATGGCTTGTCCGATGTCCGAAGGCCGGATCGGCTCGGGCGTTGTGACCGCGCCCCGGGGTGGCCGTACAGTCTGTATTCCTGCCCTGCGGTGAGGTCCACCGCGCCGGGCCTGCCTCCGCCGGACCGTCGGCGGCACACGGAAAGACGAAGCCCCGTGGACGTGCAGAACAAGGTCGACGAGATCGTGGCGGCGGTCGAGAACGCCCGCTCGATGCCGATGTCGGCCTCCTGCGTGGTGAACCGGGCCGAACTGATCGGCCTGCTCAACGACCTCAAGGCGGCCCTGCCCGCCGAACTCGCCCAGGCCCAGTCGGTGATGGCCGACCACGAGCAGGTGGTGGCCGGCGCCCAGGCCGAGGCGGACCGGATCATCCAGGGCGCGCACGCCGAGCGCGGTTCGCTGATCTCCGACACCGAGGTGGTCCGCCGGGCCCAGGCCGAGGCCGACCGGATCCTGGCCGAGGCCCGCGCCGAGATCGACGCCCAGCGCGCCGAGGCCGACGACTACGTGGACAGCAAGCTCGCCAACTTCGAGGTCGTGCTGACCAAGACGCTCGGCGCGGTCGGCCGCGGCCGGACCAAGCTGCGCGGCGACTCCGGCGCCTTCGAGGCCGAGGGCGAGACCGACGGCGAGGAGTTCCAGCCGCAGCGGAGCACCCCGAGCCCCGAGGTCGACGAGTACGTCGACGTGAAGCTCGCCACCCTGGAGAACGTGCTCAGCGCCACCCTGGAGGCGGTCGGCAAGGGCCGCGACAAGCTGCTCGGCAAGAAGCCCATCGACGACCTGGGTGCCTACCTGGCCGCCGCCGACGAGGCCCAGCAGGCCAAGGAGCGCGCCGAGGCGGTGGCCGCCGGCTTCGCCGCGGAGGCCGACGCCGACGGCGCCGACCTCGCCTGGTACCGCGAGGACGTCCCGCAGCAGCAGACCTGGCCCGAACAGGCCCCGGCCGCGGCAGGCTGGCAGGCCCCCGGGGCCGACCAGTACGCGCCGGCCGCCCAGCACCAGGACGGCCGGCCCCACGACGCCGGGCAGCACCAGACCGGGCAGCACCAGGCCGGACAGTACGCCGAGGTGTACGGCGGCGGCTTCGACCCGGCCGTCCAGAGTGACCCGTACAACACCCAGTGGGGCCACCAGCAGGGCGGCTACCCCCAGCAGCAGCCCCACTACGAGGGCCAGCAGCACCAGCAGCACCAGGGCCAGCAGCAGGGCGCCTACGGCTATCAGCAGCAGCAGGACGGCTACGCGGCCCAGCCGTACGACGGTTACCACTACCCGCAGCAGCCCGCCCTGCCCCCGGCCGTGCCGCACCAGCAGCAAGGTCTGGACGAGACCAGCTTCTTCGACACCAGCATGATCGACATGACCCGGCTGCGGGAGCTCGGCGGCCGCTGAACAGCCCCGGGACGACCGGGCGGGAGTCTCCTGACGGGACCGAAGTTGGGCCTGGCGGGAGACTCCGGTAGTCTGACCACTCCGGCATCCCCATGTCCGGCTGTCGGCTTGCCCGCGCCAGGTCGACCGGTGACGGGGGCCACAGCGTTGATTCCTATGGAAGTCAGGACACCTTGAACCGCCTCGACCACCGCGACCCCCTCGTGTTCGACACGCACGAGCTGGGCCGTCGTCCGGGCGCGATGCGCAAGGTGAGCCGGACCCTGGAGGCCCCCGAGGGCTTCGGGATCATCGACGTGATCGGCGTCCCGGAGAAGAGCCCGATCGAGCTGGAGCTCCGCCTGGAGTCCGTGGTCGAGGGCGTGCTGGTCACCGGCACCGCCGACGCCCACGTCGAGGGCGAGTGCGTCCGGTGCCTGGAGCCCGTCGAGTTCGACATCGACGTGGACTTCCAGGAGCTGTACTACTACCCGGAGTCCGACGAGCGTCACCGCGCCCGGACCTCCGGGACCGAGGACCTCGACGAGGACTCGGAAGAAGAGACTTACCGTCTGGAGGGCGACTTCTTCGACCTCCAGCCGGTGCTGCGTGACGCGGTGGTGCTCGCACTGCCGCTGCAGCCGGTGTGCCAGGAAGACTGCCTGGGTCTGTGCTCCGAGTGCGGAGCGCGCCTGAGTGACGACCCGGCGCACCACCACAACGCCGTCGACCCCCGGTGGGCGGCTCTGCAGGGACTCTCCGCCGATTCCGGCGACGAGGCCCGTGGCGAAGCCGCTGATCTGCGGCGGGGAATCAAGAACAGCGACACCCGTGAGGGTCTCGCCGAGAACCAGGAGAAGTAGCCGTGGCTGTTCCGAAGCGGAAGATGTCGCGCAGCAACACGCGCCACCGCCGGTCCAACTGGAAGGCCGTCGTTCCGGCCCTCGTGGCGTGCGACCGCTGCCACGAGCCGAAGCTGGGCCACATCGCGTGCCCGAGCTGCGGCACGTACAACCGTCGCCAGGTCCTCTCGGTCTGATCGGCGGGGTGCACGGATCGATGTCGGACGGTAACTCCACCCGCAAGGCGTCCTCTGCCTCGAAGGGTTCTTCGGGCAGCGGCAAGGCCGGCGGGCCGGCTTCGACCGAATACGACGTCCTGGAAGGGCGCCTCGGGTACACACTTGAGCGCGCCCTTCTGGTACGTGCCCTGACCCACCGCTCGTACGCGTACGAGAACGGGGGTCTGCCCACCAACGAGCGCCTGGAGTTCCTCGGCGACTCGGTGCTGGGCCTGGTGGTGACCGACACCCTCTACCGCGTCCACCCGGACGTCCCGGAGGGCACGCTCGCCAAGCTGCGCGCCGCGGTGGTCAACTCCCGCGCGCTCGCTGACGTCGGCCGGGGCCTGGACCTCGGCGCGTTCATCCGGCTCGGCAAGGGCGAGGAGGGCACCGGCGGCCGCGACAAGTCGTCGATCCTCGCCGACACCGTCGAGGCCGTGATCGGGGCCATCTACCTGGACCGCGGTCTGGAGGCGGCCACCGAGTTCGTCCACCGGCTGTTCGACCCGCTGATCGAGGAGTCCTCTCAGCTGGGCGCCGGCCTGGACTGGAAGACCAGCCTCCAGGAGCTCACCGCCTCGGTGGGCATCGGGGTGCCCGAGTACGTGGTCATGGAGTCCGGTCCGGACCACGAGAAGACCTTCACCGCAGCTGCCCGGGTGGCCGGCGAGGACTTCGGCAGCGGCGTCGGCCGCTCGAAGAAGGAAGCCGAGCAGAAGGCCGCCGAGAGCGCCTGGCGTGCGATCAAGGAGAAGTACGCCGACCGGCTGCCCGCAGGCGCCTGACGGCGAAGTAGCCTTCACTCCTGCCGATCCCCTTCGAAGCAGGAGGCCCCTTCCCGTGCCCGAACTCCCCGAGGTCGAAGTCGTCCGCCGCGGTCTGGCGAACTGGGTCACCGGGCGGACCGTCGGCGACGTCCAGGTGCTGCACCCGCGCGCGGTGCGCCGCCAGCCGGCCGGCGCGGCCGACTTCACGGCGCGGCTGACCGGCACCACCCTCGGCACCGCGCAGCGCCGCGGCAAGTACCTCTGGGTGCCGCTGAGCGGCACCGGCACGGGCTTCTCGCTGATCGGCCACCTCGGGATGAGCGGCCAACTCCTCGTCCAGGACCCGACGGCGGCGGACGAGACCCATCTGCGGGTCCGGCTGCGCTTCACCGACGGCGGGCGCGAGCTGCGCTTCGTCGACCAGCGGACCTTCGGCGGTCTGGCCGTCGAGGAGGCCGAGGAGGGCGACCCGGAGGGCACGCCCGTCTCCATCGCGCACATCGCCCGCGACCCGCTCGACCCCCGCTTCGACGACGCCGCCTTCGTGGCCGCGCTGCGCGCCAGGCGCACCACCGTCAAGCGCGCGCTGCTCGACCAGACCCTGATCAGCGGCGTCGGCAACATCTACGCCGACGAGGCGCTGTGGCGCTCCGGGCTGCACTACGACCGCCCGACCGCGACCGTCACCCGCCCGCAGGCAGCGCTGCTGCTGGCCAACGCCCGGGACGTGATGACGGCGGCGCTGGCCGTGGGCGGCACCAGCTTCGACAGCCTGTACGTCAACGTGAACGGCGAGAGCGGCTACTTCTCCCGGGACCTCGACGCCTACGGCCGGGAGCACGAGCCCTGCCGCCGCTGCGGAACCGCGATCCGGCGGGCCGCCTGGATGAACCGTTCCAGCTACTTCTGCCCCCGCTGCCAGCGCGTGCCGCGGCTGCGCAGCGGGGGCTGAGGGCCGCGCTACTTGCGGGCGAGCTCCGGGTGTTCGGCGGAGGCCTCGCCCGGGGCGCCGTGCTCGCTCTGGCCGAAGTAGGCGACGCCGACCGCCGAGACCACCGCGAGCAGGAAGCCGGCCACGCCGAGCCAGCCCAGGCCGGCCTTGGAGGAGTCGCCGAGCCAGAGCACGCCGACCGCGCCGGGAAGCACCGTCTCGCCGACCACCAGCGCGGCGGTGGCGCCGTTGACCGAGCCGATCTGCAGCGCCACGGTGTGGATGTACATGCCGCCGAGGCCGCCGACCAGGACCGCGTACAGGGCGGGGTCGGAGAGCAGCGTGCCGAGCTGGAACGGGTCGAGGCCGTTCAGGATCCGCACGCCGACGCCCAGGCCGCCGAAGCCGAGGCCGGAGAGCAGACCGGCGACGATCGCGCCCTTGGAGCCCATCCGGCGCACCAGCAGGCTGCCGCCGGCCAGCAGCACGGTGGTGATGATCAGCAGGCCCCAGTGGAAGGCCGTCGAGGCGTGGTGACCGCCCTCGGGGCCGGCCGAGACGGCCAGCAGCACCAGGGCCGAGCAGAGCACGCCGATCGAGGCCCACTCCAGCTGCCTGAGCCGGATGCCCAGCAACTTGATGCTCAGCACCGCGGTGATCACCAGGTTGGCGCTGATGATGGTCTGGGAGAGGAACAGCGGCAGCAGCCGCGCGGCCAGCGCGCCGAGTCCGAAGCCGATCAGGTCGAGCACCGTGCCGAGGATGAACTCCCAGGTGACGGCGGCCTTGGCGGTGGAGGACAGGCTCGGCCCGCCGTGCTCGGTGGTCGAGGTGGTGGCGCCCCTGGCCTCCTCCTCCCGGGCCGAGCGGCGGGATCCGACGGCCTGCAGGACCGAGCCGGTGCCGTAGCAGGCGGATGCCGCCACGGCCGTGACGAGGCCGATGATCACCGAGCGCTCCGATCGGGTGTTGGGTCAAGAAAAGGTCATGGGACCAGCGGTCCGGGACCAGTGTGCCCGTTCTCGCGGTAGCGTCGGGACGCCCCCTCGGGCTGCCCCGCCGCGCCCCGGGCCGCCCCGGGCCCGCCGGGACGTACGTCCGGCCGCCACCCGCGGTTCCCGCGGTCCGACGGTCTCAGGGTCCACTCGGGGAAATCTCATCCGCGAGAAGGGGAGCCGCCCCGGCGGACGGCGGGGAATCTTGTCATAACCAGTATGCGAAGGGTATGCCGTGCTCCGTGGCCGGTCACGGTAGCGTCGGGGGTTATGAGAACCCTTGCACGACGTTCCCGGGGCGCCGGGCCACTTGCCCTGGTGGCGGCGCTGCTCGGGCTGCTGCTCCTCCTGGCGCCCGCGGCCTCCGCCGCCGGCGGCCTGAGCGACGCGGCGGCCACGCTAAAGAAGGGCCAGGTCTACGTCGCCCCGACGATGCAGGACCGGTTCAGTCAGGCCCAGGCGGACGCGCTGACCAAGAAGATCGAGAAGGCCGACAAGCCGATCTTCATCGCGGTCGTCCCCGACGCCGCCAACAAGGACACCGTCCTCACGGACCTGCGCACCCTGGTGGGCATCGACGGCGTCTACGGCGTCTGGCGGGGCACCAGCGGCTTCATGGCCCGCTCCGACCGCGGCGCGATGGCCGCCGGCGCCGCGGACCGGATCGGGGGCGCCGTCGCCCGTGCCGACAAGGGCGACATCAACGCCACCCTGAACGACTTCGTCGACCAGGCCGCCCCGCAGACCAAGGGCACCGGGGTCAACCACAGCACCTCGATCGCCTGGGTGATCATCCCGGTCGTGCTGGTGGCGCTGGCCGGTGCCGGTGTCTTCTTCCTCTTCCGCCGCGCCAAGAAGCGCAAGGAGGAGCAGGCCCGCGCCGAGCTGGAGCAGCTGCGCCGCGTGGTGGACGAGGACATCACCGCGTTCGGCGTGGAGCTGGAGCGGCTCGACTTCAACCCGGGCGCGGCCGACGCGGACGACGCCCAGCGCACCGACTACAGCCACGCCCTGGACTCGTATGAGAAGTCCAAGCGGCTGATGGCCGAGGCCAGGAAGCCCGAGGACGTCAAGCAGGTCACCGAGGCGATCGAGGACGGCCGCTTCCAGCTGGCCACCCTGGCGGCCCGGCGCGAGAAGCGCCCGCTGCCCGAGCGACGTCCCCCGTGCTTCATGGACCCGCGCCACGGCCCGTCCGTCAAGGACGTCGACTGGGCCCCGGCCGGCGGTTCCGCCCGTCCCGTCCCGGTCTGCCAGGCCGACGCGGACCGGGTGGCGGCCGGCCTCGACCCGGCGGTGCGCACCGTCGACACCGAGTACGGCCCGCAGCCGTACTGGAACGCCGGCCCGGCCTACGCGCCGTACGCGGGCGGCTACTACAGCGGCTTCGGTGGCGGCGGTCTGCTCCCGGGCCTGCTGGTCGGCACCGTGCTCGGTTCGATGATGAGCAGCCCGGCCTACGCGGCGGCGCCGATGATGGAGGGCGGCCACGGCGGCCACGGCGGCTACCAGGACCAGTACGAGGGCGGCGACTACACCGGGGCCGACTTCAACGCCGCGGACTTCGGCGGCAGCGACTGGAGTGGCGGTGGCGACTTCGGCGGCGGTGGCGACGACTGGTGATCCGCTGATCCGAGCCTGATCCTCGGCCCCGCCGGTTCTTCCGGCGGGGCCGTTCGCGTCCCCGGTGCGGGGCCGGGCGATGGGTTCGAGGAGCCGATCCGGTGACCCTGGTGCGCACCCCGGGCCGGACGGTCGAGGGCCCGGTGGGGCTGTGACCGGTCCCGCGGCCGGTTAGGGTCGGGGGCATGCACGGTCGCGATGCCCACAGTGATGAACCGGTCCGGGTGACCGCCTGGGTCCGGGGGAAGGTCCAGCAGGTCGGGTTCCGCTGGTGGACCAGGGCGCGGGCGCTGGAGATCGGCCTGACCGGCTACGCGAGCAACCTCGGCGACGGCCGGGTGCAGGTGGTGGCCGAGGGCCTGGCCGCCGACTGCGAGCTGCTGCTGGCCCTGCTGCGCGGCCCCGACACGCCCGGTGCGGTGAGCGGTGTGACCGAGATCTGGACCGCCGTCGGCGCTGGTTACGAGGGCTTCGAGATCCGCTGAGCCCCGGTTTCCCGGCCCCGCGCCGCGGTCCCGAGGAAATGATCGGCAACCGTCGGTGTCATACGGTTGCCATTCGGGCAGACTCGTGGTTGACTCCGCATCGAACGATGATCCACGAGCACGTGGTGGACCAGGGCCCGAGACCCCCAGGCGTGACGACACCGCCGGGCAGGTGACAGGGGCGCGGTAGCGTGCGGTGATCGTGTTGACCCGTACCGTCTTTGGTGAGACGCTTGAAGCCCGCGCACACGATCGCGTTTCCCGGTAGGCGCATGCCCTCGTGAGCCCAGCTCACGGTGGTTGTGCCGTAGTGCCCAGCCAGCACTTCCGGTGCGCGCCGCGCGTGCGTCCCCCTTCCCCCTAGACCTGTACCGTTCCGGTTCGGTCACTCAGCGTGGAGGACCATTCATCATGGCAAAGGCGCTTCTCGGGTACGTCGGCGGCCCCGACCCGCGAATGCTCTCCGAGATGCGACGGCTTCAGCAGCGCGTTCAGGACCTTGAAGCCGAGCTCCTTCGGATGCAGGCTGAGAACGACGCTCTGACCGCTGTCGCTGGCGAGCACTCGCTGCTCAACAGCATCGATCTCGATCACCGGGAGCCGGCTCTCACCTGAGCCCCACCCCCGGTCTCGCAGATCGACGCCGCTGTGCACTGAGCCGCCCCGAAAGGGACGCAGCTTTGCAAGGGACGCCCTGATGTGGCGTCCCTTCGTCGTGTCGGACTCCGGATACAGTCGGTTCCCGTCCTGAGCGATTGAGGAGACCGGCCGCGTGCACCTGAAGAGTCTGACGCTGCGCGGATTCAAGTCCTTCGCCTCCAGCACCACCCTGCGCTTCGAGCCCGGCATCACCTGCGTGGTCGGGCCGAACGGCTCCGGCAAGTCCAACGTGGTGGACGCGCTGTCCTGGGTGATGGGCGAGCAGGGGGCCAAGTCGCTGCGCGGCGGCAAGATGGAGGACGTCATCTTCGCCGGGACCAGCGGGCGCGCCCCGCTCGGCCGGGCCGAGGTCAGCCTCACCATCGACAACGGCGACGGCGCCCTGCCGATCGACTACGCCGAGGTGACGATCACCCGGACCATGTTCCGCAACGGCGGCAGTGAGTACGCGCTCAACGGCGAGACCTGCCGACTGCTGGACATCCAGGAACTGCTCTCCGACTCCGGCATCGGCCGCGAGATGCACGTCATCGTCGGACAGGGCCAGCTCGACTCCGTCCTGCACGCCGACCCGATGGGCCGGCGCGCCTTCATCGAGGAGGCGGCCGGCGTCCTCAAGCACCGCAAGCGCAAGGAGAAGGCGCTGCGGAAGCTGGACGCGATGCAGGCCAACCTCAACCGCGTCCAGGACCTGGTGGCCGAACTGCGCCGCCAGCTCGGACCGCTCGGCCGGCAGGCCCGGATCGCCCGCCGCGCCGCCGGCATCCAGGCCGACCTGCGCGACGCCCGGCTGAGGCTGCTCGCCGACGACCTGCTCACCCTCCGCCGGGCCGTCGAGGCCGAGGTCGCCGACGAACTCGCGCTGCGGCTGCGCCGGACCACCGTCGAACAGGAACTGGCCCGCGCGGTGCAGCACGAACGGGTCCTGGAGGCGCAGGTCCAGCAGCTCGGCCCGAGCCTGGAGACCGCCCGGCAGACCTGGTACCGGCTCTCCGCGCTCGCCGAACGCACCCGCGGCACGATCGGTCTCGCCGAGGCCCGGGCCCGGCACGCCGTCGCCGGGGGCGCGGCCGAGGAGCGGCGCGGCCGGGACCCGGAGGAGCTGGAACGGGAGGCCGAGCGGGTCCGCGAGGAGGAGGCCGCGCTCGCCGAGGCGCTGGAGGAGGCCCAGTACGCGCTGGCCGAGGCGGTCGAACGCAAGAGCGAGCTGGAACGCGGGCTGGCCGCCGAGGAACGCCGGCTGCGGGACGCCGCCCGGGCCATCGCGGACCGCCGCGAGGGCCTGGCCCGGCTGCAGGGGCAGGCCGCCGCCGCCCGCCTCCGGGCCGGCTCGGCCGAGGCCGAGATCGGCCGGCTCACCGACGCCAGGGACGAGGCGCTGCTGCGCGCCGAGGCCGCGCAGGGCGAACTGGACGAGCTCCAGCAGCAGGTGGACGGCCTGGCCGGGGAGGACGAACAGGCCGAGGCCGGGCACCGGCAGGCCCGGGGCCGGCTGGCCGAGGTCGAACGGGAGTTGGCCGCCGCCCGGGACGCGGCCGGGGCGGCCGAGCGCGAGCGGGCCGGACTGACCGCGCGGCACGAGGCGCTCTCGCTCGGGCTGCGCCGCAAGGACGGCACCGGCGCGCTGCTGGACGCCGGGGAACGGCTGACCGGGCTGCTCGGCCCGGCCGCCGCGCTGCTGCGGATCGAGACCGGCTACGAGGTGCCGCTCGCCGCCGCGCTCGGGGCGGCCGCCGACGCGGTGGCCGTCGACTCACCGGACGCAGCCGCGGCGGCACTGCGGCTGCTGCGAGCCCAGGACGCCGGGCGGGCCGCGCTGTTGGTCGCAGGCGCCCCGGAAGCCCCCCGCGTCGACCGCCAGTTGCCCGACTGGGCCCGCTGGGCCGCCGAACTGGTGGACGGCCCGGCCGAGTTGCTCGCCGCCGTACGCGACCGGCTGGCCGGGGTGGCGGTGGTGGCCGACCTGGCCCACGCGCTGCGGCTGGTCACCGAACGCCCCGAACTGTCCGCCGTCACCGCCGATGGCGACCGGCTCGGTGCCGGCTTCGCCCAGGGCGGCTCCGCCGGTGCGCCCAGCCTGCTGGAGACCCGGGCGGCGGTGGACCAGACGGCCCGGGCGATCGACGAACTCGCCCACCGCTGCGCCGAGTCGGCCGAACGGCTGGCCGAACTCACCGAACAGCGCCGGGAGTCGGCGGCCGAGGTCGAGCGACTCGGCGAGCTGCGGCGGCAGGCGGAGAAGGACCGGGCCCAGGTCGCCGGCGCCCTCGGCCGGCTCGGCGGGCAGGCCCGCGCCGCCGCCGGGGAGGCCGAGCGGCTGTCGGCCGCCGCCGCCCGGGCCGAGCAGGGCCTGGCCGAACTGCTCGCCACCGCCGAGGAACTGGCCGCACGGCTGGCCGCGGCCGAGGAGTCGGCGGAGGCGGGGGAGGACGAGCCGGACCGGGCCGAGCAGCAGCGCCTCGCCGAGGCGGCCTCCGCCGCCCGGCAGGCCGAACTGGAGGCCCGGCTCGCGGTACGCACCCACGAGGAGCGGGTCCGCGCCCTGGCCGGCCGGGCCGACCAGCTGGACCGGGCCGCCCGCGCCGAACGCGAGGCGCGCGCCCGGGCCGCCGAGCGCCGCCGGCGCGCCGAGCACGACGCCCGGGTGGCGAACGCCGTCGCGGCGGGCGCCCGGCAGCTGCTGGCCTGCCTGGAGGTGTCGCTGGCCCGCGCCGACGCCGGGCGCGCGGCCGCCGAGCAGGCGCTCGCGGAGCGGGAGGCCGAGCTCCGGGAGCACCGCGAGCACGGGCGCGGCCTCAAGGAGGAACTGGACAAGCTGGTCGACGCCGGGCACCGGGACGAGGTGCTGCGGGCGGAGAAGCGGCTGCGGATCGAGCAGCTGGAGGCCCGCGCGCTGGAGGAGTTCGGCATCGACGGGGGCGAGCTGCTGGCCTCGTACGGGCCGGACCAGCCCGTCCCGCCGTCAACGCCCGAGGACGGGCAGGCGCCGGGGGAGCCGTACCCGTACGTCCGGGCCGAGCAGGAGAAGCGGTTGAAGGCCGCCGAGAAGGCGTATCAGCAGCTGGGCAAGGTCAACCCGCTGGCGCTGGAGGAGTTCGCCGCGCTGGAGGAGCGCCACCAGTTCCTCGGCGAGCAGCTGGACGACCTCAAGCGCAGCCGGCGTGACCTGCTGGACATCGTCCGGGACGTCGACCGGCGGGTCGAGCAGCTGTTCACCTCGGCGTACCACGACACCGCCGCCCAGTTCGAGGGCGTCTTCGCCCGGCTCTTCCCGGGCGGTGAGGGGCGGCTGGTGCTGACCGACCCGGACAACATGCTCACCACCGGGGTCGAGGTGGAGGCCCGGCCGCCCGGCAAGAAGGTCAAACGGCTGTCGCTGCTGTCCGGCGGCGAGCGCTCGCTGACCGCTGTGGCCCTGCTGGTGGCGATCTTCAAGGCCCGCCCCAGCCCGTTCTACGTGATGGACGAGGTGGAGGCGGCGCTGGACGAGACCAACCTGCGCCGGCTGATCGGGATCATGGAGGAGCTGCGGGAGAGCTCCCAGCTGATCGTGATCACCCACCAGAAGCTGACCATGGAGTCCGCCGACGCGCTGTACGGCGTGACCATGAAGGGCGACGGCATCTCCCAGGTGATCAGCCAGCGGCTGCGCGACGAGCACCGCGAGCGGCGTCCTTCAGGCGTCCGTAGGGTGACGGTCTAGGCCGGGCTGCGGTCCGGAACGGCTCCGGTCACGGATACTGGGGGCGTTATGGAATACGTGATCCTTGCCGTAGTCATCGCCGTGGTCGCCATCGGCGCGATCGCCGGCCTCGTCGTTTCCGGCAGACGACGCCAGCAGCTGCCCCCGAAGTCGCAGGCGCCGGTCATCACGGCGCCGAAGACCCCCCAGGAGCCCCAGGTCGGCGAGGAGGCCGCGCCTCCGACCGAGGAGCCGCGCCGCACCGTCGAGGAGGTGCCGCTCCCCGAGGCCCCCGAGGCCGTCGAGGTCGAGGCTCCGGCCGAGGCCGAGGTGGCACCCGCCATCGAGGTTCCCGAGCCCACCGCCGGCCGGCTGGTCCGGCTTCGCTCCCGGCTCTCCCGCTCGCAGAACTCGCTCGGCAAGGGTCTGCTCTCGCTGCTCTCCCGCGAGCACCTGGACGAGGACACCTGGGAGGAGATCGAGGAGACCCTGCTCACCGCGGACGTCGGCGTCGCCCCGACCCAGGAGCTCGTCGAGCGGCTGCGCACCCGGGTGAAGGTGCTCGGCACCCGCACCCCGGACGAGCTGCGCGGCCTGCTGCGCGAGGAGCTGGTCGAGCTGGTCGGCAAGGACGCCGACCGCACCGTCCGCTCGACCAAGCACGAGGAGGGCCCGGCCGTGGTCCTGGTCGTCGGCGTCAACGGCGTCGGCAAGACCACCACCACCGGCAAGCTGGCCCGGGTGCTGGTCGCCGACGGCCGCAAGGTGGTGCTCGGCGCGGCCGACACCTTCCGGGCCGCCGCCGCGGACCAGCTGCAGACCTGGGGCGAGCGGGTCGGTGCGCGCACCGTGCGCGGCCCGGAGGGCGGCGACCCGGCCTCGATCGCCTTCGACGCGGTCAAGGAGGGCATCGCCGAGGGTGTGGACACCGTGCTGATCGACACCGCCGGCCGACTGCACACCAAGACCGGCCTGATGGACGAGCTGGGCAAGGTCAAGCGGGTCGTCGAGAAGCACGGCCCGGTGGACGAGGTGCTGCTGGTGCTGGACGCCACCACCGGTCAGAACGGCCTGATCCAGGCCCGGGTGTTCGCCGAGGTGGTGGACATCACCGGCATCGTGCTGACCAAGCTGGACGGCACCGCCAAGGGCGGCATCGTGGTCGCGGTGCAGCGCGAGCTGGGCGTGCCGGTCAAGCTGATCGGTCTGGGCGAGGGCGCGGACGACCTGGCGCCGTTCGAGCCGGGTGCGTTCGTGGACGCGCTGATCGGGGACTGACCGGGGCCTCCCGTCGGTGAGGGTCCGCTCCTTCGGGGGCGGGCCCTTTCGCGTGTGTCGGGCGACCGCCTCGAGCGGAAGGGGCGCGCCGGTGCCGGAAGGGAGGAGCGGCGAGAGCGGGGGGCGAGCGCCGGAGCGACGACCGTCGGCGCCGGATCAGAGCGTCCCGGAGGCGAGCGGGCGAGTCACGAAGCCATCCAGGCCGGCTCGGCGGTGCGCTCGCGGCTGCGGTGGCAGGCGTAGGCGAGGGTGCCGAGCAGCAGCCGGGCCTCGGGCGGGCAGCCGGCGTTGTCGCGGGTGGGGCGACGCAGCCAGCGGACCGGGCCGAGTTCGCCGAGGACGGTGGGCGGGGCGGCGACGTAGCTGCCCTCGCCGTGGCAGGTGAGGTCGAGCGCGGCGTCGTCCCAGCCCATCCGGTAGAGCAGGTCGGGCAGGCGGCGGGCGGTTCCGGCGGCGACCAGGAACTGCAGCCGGCCGGTGGGCGGGGCGAGCACCGGGCCGATCTGGGTGCCCATCCGCTCCAGCCGGACCAGCGCCTGGAGGCCGGCCTGCTCGGGGACGTCCAGCACGTCGAAGGCGCGGCCGGTGGGGAAGAGCACCGAGCCCTCGGCGCCGGTGGCGGCCCGGCTCGCGCTGCCCGGTACGGGGTGCAGGCCGGGGGCGGCGCAGCGGTGGGAGCCGCAGGGACAGCGGGTCGGGGCGGTGGCGCCGGTGCCCGGGGTGCCGGTGGCCGGGTCGCCGGGGGCGACCGTCCAGCCCCAGCGGCCGGTGTACTCCGCGGCGGCCTGGGACGCGGTGACCTTGGTGCGGCGGCGCGCGCCCAGCGGTGCCAGCCGCAGGTGCCCCAGTCGAAGTTCGCCGAACAGGTTGTCCATGCCTCCCCCAACAGGTTGTCGTTGCCGATGGTTACGGGATGGTGACTGTGTGTTGATTGTCCGTTGCGTGGTGCGTGGTGCGGTGGCGGCGCGCAGCGCTTGGCGCGCGCCTGTCGCGACGGTGTGCCTCGGGCGCCGCCTTGTGGGGGCGGCGCCGATGCCGGATCGTCGGGTGCGTGAGGCGGTTGCCGTCCCGAGTGGACGGCGAAATCGCTTGTGGCAGCGGTGGATTGCGAGGTCTGCCGGGGCTTCCGGGGTTGGCCGGGGGACTTGGCGGCCCGCATATGCCGGACCGTCGCGACTACCTAGTGAAGCCTGTGCCCCCGTGCTTCGGTTCACTCCTGGGGGTGGCGAAAGGTGGCGTTTCGCCAGGGCCGCTCCCACGGGTGCCCCGAGGGGCACTACGTTCAGCACACGGACGTCGCCGGGGTTCCTGCTCCGGGCCGTCGGGGAACGGGAGTTGGGGATCTGACGCACCGTCTACGACGATGGCACACCAGTACGACGAGGCGGTACGCAGCACCTCAGGCACGGCACGTCTGGCAAGAGCCCGCACACCGTCGGGCGGTCACGATCGGGGCCCCGCAGGGGCCGGGCGGGATGGGGACGTTCCCATGGCAGAGAAGCAACCCAATGAGAAGCTGACCACGTGGTTCGCCCGCAGCGGCTGGTCCAAGGGCGAGTTGGCCCGCCAGGTCAACCGCCGGGCCCGGCAGATCGGCGCCCACCACGTGTCCACCGACACCTCCCGGGTGCGCCGCTGGCTCGACGGCGAGCAGCCCCGCGAGCCGATCCCCAAGATCATGTCGGAGCTGTTCTCGGAGCGCTTCGGCTCGGTGGTCTCGATCGAGGACCTCGGCCTGCGCGCCGCGATCCCGGTCTCCACCGTCGGCGGCGGCGTGGACCTGCCGTGGAGCGGACCGCAGACCGTCCAGCTGATCAGCGACTACTCCCGCAGCGACCTGATGCTCAACCGCCGGGGATTCCTCGGCACCTCGCTGGCGCTGACCGCCGGCGCCGCGCTGATCGAGCCGATGCAGCGCTGGCTCGCCCCCGGCCCGACCGGCGTGCCCACCCCGATCCTCACCGCGGCCAACGGCGGCGAGGCGTTCACCGGCCGGCTCTCGGAGCCCGAGCTGGAACTGCTGGAGCAGACCACCGTCATGTTCCGCCAGTGGGATGCCCAGAACGGCGGCGGGCTGCGCCGCAAGGCCGTGGTCGGCCAGCTCCACGAGGTCACCGACCTGCTCCAGGAGACGTACAGCGAGGACACCACCAAGCGGCTGTTCCGGCTCACCGCCGAACTCGCCCACCTGGCCGGCTGGATGTCCTACGACGTCGGGATGCACCCGAGCGCGCAGAAGTACTACGTGCTGGCCCTGCACGCGGCCAAGGAGGCCGGCGACCGCCCGTTCGGCGCGCTGATCCTCACCGACATGAGCCGTCAGATGATCCACCTTAACCGGGGCGAGGACGCCCTGGAGCTGATCCACCTGGCCCAGTACGGCAGCCGCGACACCGCCACCCCGCGCCAGCAGTCCCTGCTGTACGCGATGGAGGCGCGCGCCTACGCCACCATCGGCGAGGTCAACCGCTGCGCCCGGGCGATCCGGCTGTCCGAGGACACCTTCACCGACATCCGCGACGGGGACGGCGAGCCGGACTGGCTGAAGTTCTTCTCGCCGGCCGAGCTGAACGCCGAGAACGCCCACTCGTACCGCGACCTGGCGTACCACTCGGACAACGCCCAGCTGTACGCCTCGCTGTCGGCGCCGGTGATGGAGCGCGCGGTCGACCTGTTCCGCCAGGACGAGGACCACGTGCGCTCGTACGCCTTCAACCTGATCGGCATGGCCAGCGTGCACCTGCTGCAGAAGGAGGCCGAGGAGGCCGTCCGGTACGCCGAGCAGGCGGTGGACATCGCGACCAAGGTGCGGTCGGAGCGGCTGAACTCCCGGGTCCGCAAGACCACGGAGGCGGCGTCCGCCCGGTTCCGGGGCGTGGACGCGGTGAGCCGGCTCAAGGAGCGGGTGGTTCAGGACATTCCGGAGTTCGTCTCGGTGGTCTGAACGGTCCCCGGGCGAGGACACCACCGACCGTGACGGCCGCCGCCGTCACGGTCGGTGGCGTTTCCGGCGACGGACCGTGCGGCGCGGCGGCACGGTAACCCGTCCGGCCCAACGACAGGGCCGTGGTTCACGTGCCCGTAACCAGCGCGTCGCATGCGTCACGGCCGTGAAACAACCGGCCGCACTGGCCGAAACCAGCCTTCGGCACTCTCCTGTTCATCGCCGCCACCCCGGGTGGCACGGGACAGGTACCCGGGGAGCGGCCCTCACGCAGAGGAGACGCCGATGCCGGACGGCTTCAGCGCGGGCGACACCGCCTTCGTGCTCATCAGTGCGGCCCTGGTCATGGTGATGACCCCGGGCCTGGCCTTCTTCTACGGGGGCATGGTCAGGGCCAAGAGCACACTGAACATGCTGGCGATGAGCTTCCTCTCGCTCGGCATCGTCAGCGTGCTGTGGGTCCTCTACGGCTACTCGCTCAGCTTCGGGCCCGACGCCTTCGCCGGGCTCATCGGAAACCTGGACTTCCTCGGGATGCGCGGCATCGGGCTGAACGAGCTGAGCGGCTCGATCCCGGTGACGGCTTTCGCGATCTTCCAGCTGATGTTCGCGATCATCACCCCGGCCCTGATCAGCGGCGCCATCGCGGACCGGGCCAAGTTCGGCGCCTGGGGCCTGTTCATCGCGCTCTGGGTGACGGTCGTCTACTTCCCGGTCGCACACTGGGTGTTCTTCGTCGACAACGGCCACGGCGGCTGGCTGGGCGACCGGAACGGCGTGATCGACTTCGCCGGCGGTACGGCCGTGCACATCAACGCCGGTGTGGCGGGCCTCGCGCTCTGCCTGGTGCTGGGCAAGCGGATCGGCTTCAAGAAGGACCCGATGCGCCCGCACAGCCTGCCGCTGGTGATGCTCGGCTCCGGGCTGCTCTGGTTCGGCTGGTTCGGCTTCAACGCGGGCTCGGCGCTGGCCGCCAACGGCGTCGCCGCGATGGCGATGGTCAACACCCAGGTCGCCACCGGCGCGGCGCTGGTCGGCTGGCTGGTCTTCGAGAAGCTCAAGCACGGCGCGTTCACCACGCTGGGCGCCGCCTCCGGCGCGGTGGCCGGGCTGGTCGCGATCACCCCGGCCTGCGGTTCGGTGAGTCCGCTCGGCGCGGTGGCGATCGGCCTGATCGCGGGCGCGGTCTGCGCCGCCGCGGTCTCGCTCAAGTACCGCTGGGGCTTCGACGACTCGCTCGACGTGGTGGGTGTGCACGCGGTGGGCGGGGCGATCGGCTCGCTGCTGATCGGCCTGTTCGCCACCGGCGGGGTCGGCCAGACCGCCAAGGGCCTGTTCTACGGCGGCGGGCCGGCCCAGCTCGGCAAGCAGGCGATGGGCGTGGCGGTGGTCGCGGCGTACTCCTTCGTGCTGTCCTGGCTGCTGGCCAAGGCGGTCGACAAGCTGGTCGGCTTCCGGGTCCCCGAGGAGGTCGAGGTGGCCGGCATCGACCAGGCGGAACACGCCGAGTCCGCCTACGATTTCAGCGCCGTCGGCGCGGGCCTGGCCCGGGCGCTCCCCTCCCTGGGCACCGGTGCCGCGCCCGGCGGGAAGCCTGCCGGGAAGGCCGCCGAGAAGGCTGCTGAGAAGTCCGCCCAGAAGACTGCCGAGAAGACCGAGGTCGACGCCCGATGAAGCTCATCACCGCCGTGATCAAGCCGTACCGCCTGGACGAGGTGAAGGCCGCCCTGCAAGCCTTCGGGATCCACGGCCTGACCGTCACCGAGGCCAGCGGCTACGGCCGCCAGCGCGGCCACACCGAGGTCTACCGGGGCGCCGAGTACACCGTGGACCTGGTGCCGAAGGTCAGGATCGAGGTCCTGGTCGAGGACGAGGACGCCGACGAGCTGATCGACGTCCTGGTGAAGGCCGCCCGGACCGGGAAGATCGGTGACGGCAAGGTGTGGAGCATCCCGGTCGACACCGCCGTCCGGGTCCGCACCGGCGAACGCGGGCCCGACGCCCTGTGAGGCACTGAGCGATCCGGCGGGCCCGCCCTCCCCCACGGGGCGCGGGTCCGCCGGTCGGCGTACCCGCGCCCGGGCCCCGCTACGGCCGTACGGGCGCCCAGGACCAACCCGCACGACGGACGGGACTCCGCGCATGACCATCGAGACCGGCCCCTCCTCCGGCCCCTCCTCCGGCCCCTCGGACCCCTCGGACCCTTCGGCCTACGCCGCGGCCCGGGCCGCGCTGCTCGACCGGCCGGGGCTGACCGGCCGCCCGCGCCGCGCCGCGCTCGCCCGGCTGACCGACGACTGGCTGGCCGGACTGCTCGCCGCGGCCGGCGTCCCGTCGTCGGGTGCCTCGTCGTCCGGCGCCCCCTCGTCCGGCGTCGCGCTGGTCGCCGTCGGCGGCTACGGCCGGGGAGAGCTGTCCCCGCGCAGCGACCTGGACGTGCTGCTGCTGCACGACGGCCCGATCGCCCCCGAACTGCCCGAGCGGATCTGGTACCCGGTCTGGGACGCGGGCGCCAAGCTCGACCACTCGGTGCGCACCCCCGCCGAGGCCCGCGCGGTGGCCGCCGCCGACCTCAAGGCCCAGCTGGGCCTGCTGGACGCCCGCCACCTCGCCGGGGACGGGGCGCTCACCGCCGCACTGCGCTCCGCGGTGCTCACCGACTGGCGCGCGAGCGCCCCCGCGCGACTGCCCGAGCTGCGCGAGCTGGGCCGGGAGCGCGCCGAACGGCACGGTGAGCTGTCCTTCCTGCTGGAGCCCGACCTGAAGGAGGCCCGCGGCGGCCTGCGCGACCTGGTCGCGCTCGACGCCGTCGCCGCCACCTGGCTCGCCGACGCCCCCAGGGACGGGCTGGACGCCGCCGCGCTGCGGCTCGCCGACGTCCGCGACGCGCTGCACCTGGCCACCGGCCGGGCCACCGAGCGGCTCAGCCTCCAGGACCAGGACCAGGTCGCCGAGCGGCTCGGCGTGCTGGACGCCGACACCCTGCTGCGCCAGGTCTACGAGGCCGCCCGGACCGTCGCCTACGCGGGCGACGTCACCTGGCGGGCGGTGGACCGGGTGCTCGCCGCCCGGTCCGGCCGGGGCCGCCGGACGGGCCGCCCGGTCTTCCGGTTCGCCGGCGCCGGGCGCGGCGCGGGTGCGGTGGCCCGGGGCGCCGTCGCCCGCCGCCCGCTCGCCGAGGGAGTGGTCGAGCAGGACGGCGAGGCGGTGCTCGCCCAGGGCGCCCGCCCGGCCGCCGACCCGGTGCTGCCGCTGCGCGCCGCGGCCGCCGCGGCGCAGAACGGGCTGACCGTCTCGTACGCGACGGTGCGCCGGCTGGCCGCCGAGTGCCGGCCGCTGCCGGTGCCCTGGCCGGACGAGGCGCGCGAGCAGCTGGTCACCCTGCTGGGGGCGGGGGAGGCGGCCGTCCCGGTGTGGGAGGCGCTGGAGGCGGAGGGGCTGATCACGAAGCTGCTGCCGGACTGGGAGCGGGTGCGCTGCCGTCCTCAGCGCAACGCGGTGCACCGCTGGACGGTCGACCGGCACCTGGTGGAGACGGCCGTCCGGGCCGCCTCGATGACCCGCCGGGTCGCCCGGCCGGACCTGCTGCTGGTCGCCGCGCTGCTGCACGACATCGGCAAGGGCTGGCCCGGGGACCACAGCGAGGCCGGCGAGGTGATCGTCCGCGACCTCGCCGTCCGGATGGGCTTCCCCGCCGAGGACACCGAGACCCTGGCGGTGCTGGTCCGCCACCACCTGACCCTGGTCGACACCGCGACCCGGCGCGATCCGGACGACCCGGCCACCGTCGAGGCGATCACCAAGGCGGTCGGCACCCCGTCGGAGCTGGAACTGCTGCACGCGCTCACCGAGGCGGACGCGCTGGCCACCGGACCGGCGGCGTGGAGCGGCTGGCGGGCCTCGCTGGTGGACGGCCTGGTGGCCCGGGCCGCCGCGCAGCTGGCCGGGGGAGGGGCCGCGCCGGAAGGGGCCGCGCCCTGGGCCCGTCCGAGCGCCGAGCAGGAGCGGATCGCGGTCGAGGCCGCCCGCACCGGCGGCCCCGCGCTGTCCCTGCTGGCCCGGGCCGAGGGGGCGGACCCGGGCAGCGGGCCGATGGGCGTCGAGCTGACCCTCGCCGTTCCGGACCGGCCCGGACTGCTCGGCACGGTGGCCGGAGTACTGGCGCTGCACCGGCTGACCGTCCGCTCGGCGGGCCTGCGCGAGCTGGACCCGGTCGGCTCCGGCCCGGTACTGCTGCTGTCCTGGCGGGTGGCCGCCGAGTTCGGCGAGCTGCCGGAGGCGGCCCGGCTGCGGGCCGACCTGCGCCGGGCGCTGGACGGCTCGCTGGACGTCTCCCGCCGCCTCGCCGAGCGGGACGCCGCCGCCCCGCGCCGCAGGGGCATCCCCACCCCGCCGCCGCTGGTCGCGGTGGCGCCCGCGGTGGCCTCGGCGACCGCGACCGTGCTGGAGGTCCGCGCGCACGACGCCCCCGGGCTGCTGCACCGGATCGGCCGGGCGCTGGACGGGGCGGGCGTCCGGGTGCGCACCGCGCACGTGTCCACGCTGGGCGCGGAGGCCGTCGACTCCTTCTACCTGACCGATCCGGCGGGCCGTCCGCTCACCGCAGGACGGGCCGGGGAGGTGGCCGCAGCGGTCCGGGCGGCACTGGGCTGAGGGGCTCCGCGGGGGCTGCTCCCCGGGCCGCTCCGGGCATTCCGCCCCGGGGGTGGAGACCGTACCCGGGGTGGCCGGATACCCTGGGGGACGACGACCGTACCGATACCGATGCCGCAGAGGACCCGCGACGACGTGTTCGACACCCTTTCCGATCGCCTCGCAGCGACGTTCAAGAACCTCCGGGGCAAGGGCCGCCTGAGCGAGGCGGACATCGACGCCACCGCCCGCGAGATCCGCATCGCGCTGCTGGAGGCGGACGTCGCGCTGCCGGTCGTCCGGGCCTTCATCAAGCAGGTCAAGGAGCGGGCGCTCGGCGCCGAGGTCTCCGGCGCGCTGAACCCGGCGCAGCAGATCATCAAGATCGTCAACGAGGAGCTCATCGCGATCCTCGGCGGCGAGACCCGCCGGGTGCGGTTCGCCAAGAACGGCCCGACGGTCATCATGCTCGCCGGTCTGCAGGGTGCCGGTAAGACCACCCTGGCGGGCAAGCTCGGCCACTGGCTGCAGAAGCAGAAGCACACCCCGCTGCTGGTCGCCTGTGACCTCCAGCGCCCCAACGCGGTCAACCAGCTCCAGGTGGTGGCCGAGCGGGCCGGCGTGGCCTTCTACGGCCCCCAGCCGGGCAACGGCGTCGGCGACCCGGTGCAGGTGGCCAAGGACTCGATCGAGTACGCCAAGCAGAAGCAGTACGACGTCGTCATCGTCGACACCGCCGGCCGCCTCGGCATCGACGCCGAGCTGATGCAGCAGGCCGCCGACATCCGCGCCGCGGTGGACCCGGACGAGGTCCTGTTCGTCGTCGACGCGATGATCGGTCAGGACGCGGTCACCACCGCGCAGGCCTTCCTCGACGGCGTCGACTTCACCGGTGTGGTGCTCTCCAAGCTCGACGGTGACGCCCGCGGTGGCGCCGCCCTGTCGGTCGCGCACGTCACCGGCCGGCAGATCATGTTCGCCTCCAACGGCGAGAAGGTCGACGACTTCGACGCCTTCCACCCGGACCGGATGGCCTCGCGCATCCTGGGCATGGGTGACGTCCTCTCGCTGATCGAGAGGGCCGAGCAGACCTTCTCGCAGGCCGAGGCCGAGAAGATCGCGGCCAAGCTGCGCGGCGGCCCGAAGGCGTTCACCCTGGACGACTTCCTGTCGCAGCTGGAGCAGGTCCAGAAGATGGGCTCGATCTCCAAGCTGCTCGGCATGCTGCCCGGCATGGGCCAGATCCGCGAGCAGATCAACAACATCGACGACAAGGACGTCAACCGGGTCGGCGCGATCATCAAGTCGATGACCCCGGCCGAGCGCGCCGAGCCGGAGCTGATCAACGGCTCCCGCCGCGCCCGCATCGCCAAGGGTTCGGGCGTCCAGGTCGGCGAGGTCAAGAACCTGGTCGAGCGGTTCTTCGACGCCCGCAAGATGATGTCCGCGATGGCCTCCGGCAAGGGCGTGCCCGGCATGCCGGGGATCCCGGGCATGGGCGGCGGCGCCAAGAAGTCCGCCAAGAAGGCCCCGCAGGCCAAGGGCAAGCGCAAGAGCGGCAACCCGCTGAAGCGCGCGCAGGAGGAGGCCGCGGCCGCCGAGCGCCGCGCGCTCGGCCCGGGCGGCGGCCAGGGTCCGGCCGACGGCGGCGCGTTCGGCCTCGGCGCGGGCAAGGGCCCGGCCGACTTCGAGCTGCCCAAGGAGTTCAAGGACATGCTGTAGTCCTTGGCCCGAGCGTTGGTGACCGGCTCCGTCCGGTCCTGATCGGCCCGTCGTCCGGTGCTCTCCGGACGGCGGGCCGATCGTGCGTCCGAGGCGGGTGCCGTGTCCGGGAACGCCGCCGTGTCCGATGATGTCGGCATGCGAGTGATGATCAGGGCCCCGAGGGCCGAGGACGAGGTTCTGTACGCGGAGGCGGTCCGCCGGTCCGCCGAGCACATCGGGCGGTGGAACCCGGTCGAGCCGGACGGGCTGCCGGAACTGCTGGGCCGCCAGGGCGCCGGCCTGCGCACGTTCCTGATCTTCGACCGGGACACCGGCGGGCTGGTCGGCAAGGTGAACGTCGCCAACATCGTGATGGGCAGGTTCTGCAACGCCACGCTGGGCTACGACTCCTACCTCCCGTACGCCGGCACCGGGCGGATGACCGAGGGCGTGCGGCTGGTCCTGGACCGCTGCTTCGCCCCGCAGTCGGCGGACGGGCTGGGTCTGCACCGGCTGGAGATCAACGTGCAGCCGGAGAACGAGCGCTCGATCGCGCTGGCCAAGCGGCTGGGCTTCCGGCATGAGGGCTTCACGCCGCGGATGCTGTTCCTCCAGGGGGACTGGCGCGACCACGAGCGGTTCGCGCTGACCGCCGAGGAGTGGCCGGGCGCCGCGGGCTGACCGGTGCCGCCGGGGCATATCCGCTGGTCGGGAGCCTAGATGCGGCCGTACGGCCGGGCGGGCGCGGCGTTGCGGTTGGCCCGCCCGAGCGCCTGTCCGTATCGTCCGGTGGGTGACCGAACCCGTGCCGCCGCGCCAGACCCCCGACCAGCCCTGGCGGTCCGAGGGCGCCCCGCCCCCGCCGCCGCCCCGCCGCCGGATGCCCGGCGGCTGGACGGGCCTGGTCCTCACCGCACTCGTGGTGTTCCTGATCTCCGACCTGCTGCTGTCGTTCTTCGGCAACGAGGGCGCCACCACGATCTCCTACACCGAGTTCAACAACCAGCTGAACAAGGGCAACATCACCAAGATCTACTCCAAGGGCGACGCGATCGAGGGCACCCTCAAGAGCGCCCAGCCCAAACCCGACGGCGGCAAGGGCGACTACACGGAGTTCGACACCCAGCGCCCCTCCTTCGCGGGCGACAACCTCTGGACCACCCTGCAGCAGCAGGGCGTCGAGGTCACCGCCACCTCGCCGGTCCAGCAGCGCAGCTTCCTCACCAACCTGCTGCTCTCGCTCGCGCCGATGCTGCTGCTGGTCTTCGTCTGGGTGCTGCTCGCCCGCCGGATGTCCGGCGGCCTCGGCGCCGGACCGCTCGGCCGCAAGGCCCCGCCCAAGCCGGTCACCGCCGAGCAGGGCAAGCGCACCACCTTCGCCGACGTGGCCGGCATCGACGAGGTCGAGGCCGAACTCACCGAAGTGGTCGACTACTTGAAGAACCCCGAGCGGTACCGCAGGCTCGGCGCCAAGATGCCGCGCGGCGTGCTGCTCAGCGGCCCGCCCGGCACGGGCAAGACCCTGCTGGCCCGGGCCGTGGCCGGCGAGGCGGACGTGCCGTTCTTCTCCGCCTCCGCCTCCGAGTTCATCGAGATGATCGTCGGCGTCGGCGCCAGCCGGGTCCGCGAACTGTTCGCCGAGGCCCGCAAGGTCGCCCCGGCGATCATCTTCATCGACGAGATCGACACCATCGGCCGCCAGCGCGGCGCCGGCGGCGGCATGGGCGGGCACGACGAGCGCGAGCAGACGCTCAACCAGATCCTCACCGAGATGGACGGCTTCACCGGCTCCGAGGGCGTCATCGTGATCGCCGCCACCAACCGGGCCGACGTGCTCGACCCGGCGCTGCTGCGCCCCGGCCGCTTCGACCGCCGGATCACCGTCAGCCCGCCCGACCGGGAGGGCCGAGCGGCCATCCTGCGCATCCACACCCGGACCGTCCCGCTGGCCGGCGACACCGACCTGCAGCAGCTGGCCAAGATCACCCCGGGGATGACCGGCGCCGAACTCGCCAACCTGGTCAACGAGGCCGCCCTGCTGGCCGTCAAGCGGGAGCAGGACGCGGTCAGCGAGCGGGACCTCTCGGACGCCCTGGAGAAGGTCCAACTCGGCGCCGTACGGCCCCTGGTGATGCCGCAGGAGGAGCGCGAGCGGACGGCGTACCACGAGAGCGGGCACGCACTGCTGGGCATGCTCCAGCCGGGCGCGGACCCGGTCCGCAAGATCACCATCGTGCCGCGCGGCCGCGCCCTCGGCGTCACCCTCTCCACCCCGGAGAACGACCGCTACTCGTACACCGAGCCCTACCTGCGCGGCCGGATCATCGGCGCGCTGGGCGGGATGGCGGCCGAGCAGGTGGTGTACGGGGTGATCACCACCGGGGCGGAGAGCGACCTGGAGCAGGTCACCAGCATCGCCCGCGGGATGGCCGGACGCTGGGGGATGAGCGAGCGCGTCGGCCGACTCACCGCGGTGCCCTCGGACGCGCAGGGCGCGTACGGGCTCTCGGCGGCGCCGACCACGCTGGACGCGGTCGACGAGGAGGCCCGGCGGATCGTCGCCGAGTGCTACGAGGACGCGGTGCGGATCCTGACCGAGCAGCGGCCCCGGCTGGACGCGCTGGCGGCGGCGCTGCTGGAGGCGGAGACGCTGGACGAGGAGGCGGCCTACCGGGCGGCGGGGGTGCCGCGGGAGGCGACCGACCAGGAGGCGTGAGGCGTGCGTTCGGGGCCGGGGGCGCTCGCCGTGGTGGCGTGCGCCCCCGGTTTCGGGTTTCCGGCGCGGTGTCCTCGCGGCTCCGTGTCGTCGCCGTCCTCAGCGTGGTCGCTCGGCGACCAGATAGCGGAAGACGTTCTCCATCCGGACCGAGCCGTCCGGGCGCAGGTACGGCTGCAGCGCCTCCTCCAACTCCTTGGCCACCAGCGGGGCGCCGGAGAACTCCTCGGCCGGCTCGAACAGCCCGGTGGAGAGCAGGCCCCGCACCGCGCTGTCCAGGTCCGGGTAGGCGAACGGGCAGCTGACCCGGCCGCTGCCGGCCGGTCGCAGACCGACCGGGGCGAGCAGGTCCTCCAGCGCGCCCGGCACGCTCAGCTCGAACGGGTCGCGTGCGGTGGTCCGCCCCGCCATCCGACGGGCCGCGTCCAGCACCGGCGCGCTCTCGCAGCGCTCCTGCGGGCCCCAGGCGGCCAGCACCACGTGTCCGCCCGGGAGGGTGAGCCGGGCCGCCTCGGCGACCACCCGGCCCGGATCGGCGGCGCCGGGGAGCTGGTCGAAAACCGTCACCAGCGAATGGGCCGAGCGGGGGACGGCGGCGGCCGGCCGGGCCCCCGCGCACACCCGCAGCCGACGGTCCCGGGCCAGCTCGCGCAGCTCCTCCCGCGGCTCCTGCCCGGAGACCTGGGCGCCCCGCCCGGCGGCGAGCAGCAGGGCCAGTCCTGACCGGCAGCCCAGGCCCAGCACGCTGCTCGCCGGGCCGACCTCCAGGCGGTCGTACACCGCCTCGTAGAGCGGCACCAGCATGCGTTCCTGGATCTCCGCCCAGTCACGCGCCCGCGCGGGCCCGGCGGCCCCCTGCTGCGGGTGGTGCGGTCGTGCGCCGGTCGGTCGTGCGTCCGCTGGTCGTGCGGTCGTGCCGGTCGTCCGAGCTGAAGCCATCGCGGCCTCCCATCCGGTCCTTCGGTGTGCTGCTACGGCTCCCCCAAAGTCCCGCCCCACTCCAGCGAACAGCGGGTCGGGCCCGGCGTCCAGAGGGGTGCAGGGTGGTGCGCGCGTGTCGCGGTCGTGCGCCCCCTGCGGGCGGCGTTCCGCGGCCGCGGACGTGTCTCCCTCCGTGCGGGTGTGATGGCGATTCGAAGTGAGGGCGTCGCTCCCCGTACCATTCCGCCCATGGCTAAGGCACCCGTTCTCACCCCTCAGGCGGAAGACTTCCCGCGCTGGTACCAGGACCTCATCAACAAGGCCGAGCTTGCCGACAACGGTCCGGTCCGCGGCACCATGGTCATCCGACCGTACGGCTACGGCCTGTGGGAGCGGATGCAGCAGGAGATGGACGCGCGCATCAAGAAGGCGGGCGCGCAGAACGCCTACTTCCCGATGTTCATCCCGCAGTCCTACCTGACCAAGGAGGCCGAGCACGTCGAGGGCTTCGCCCCCGAACTCGCGGTGGTCACCCACGGTGGCGGCAAGCAGCTGGAGGAGCCGGTCGTCGTCCGGCCCACCTCCGAGACGATCATCAACGAGTACTTCTCGAAGTGGGTGCAGAGCCACCGCGACCTGCCGCTGCTGATCAACCAGTGGGCGAACGTGGTCCGTTGGGAGCTGCGCCCGCGCGTCTTCCTGCGCACCACCGAGTTCCTCTGGCAGGAGGGCCACACCGCCCACGCCACCTACGAGGACGCCCGCGACTACGCGTCGATGATCCACACCCAGGTCTACGGCGACTTCATGACCAACGTGCTCGGCATCGACGTCGTGCTCGGCCGCAAGACCGCCAAGGAGCGCTTCGCCGGCGCCATCAACACCCTCACCCTGGAGGGCATGATGGGCGACGGCAAGGCGCTGCAGATGGGCACCAGCCACGAGCTGGGCCAGAACTTCGCCAAGGCGTTCAACACCACCTACCAGCTGCAGGGCGCCGAGCGCGAGTACGTCTGGCAGACCTCCTGGGGCGTCTCGACCCGCATGGTCGGCGGCCTGATCATGTCCCACGGCGACGACAACGGCCTGCGGGTGCCCCCGCGCCTGGCCGCCGTCCAGGCCGTGGTGCTGGCCATCAAGGGCGACGACGCGGTCATCGCCAAGGTCCGCGAGATCGGTGCCCAGCTGGAGGCCGCCGGCATCCGCGTCGTGGTCGACGACCGCACCGACACCCCGTTCGGCCGACGCGCCGTCGACTGGGAGCTCAAGGGCGTTCCGCTGCGCATCGAGGTCGGCCCGCGCGACCTGGAGAACGGCACCGCGATGCTGGCCCGCCGCATCCCGGGCGGCAAGGAGCCGGTCTCCATCGACGCCCTGGCCGCGCTGCTGCCGGGCGTCCTGGAGGAGGACCAGGCGCTGCTGCTGCGCCAGTCCCGCGAGCGCCGCGAGGCCCGCACCGTCGATGTCAAGACCCTGGACGAGGCCGTCGAGGCCGCCGCGACCGGCTGGGGCCGGATCGCCTGGGCCGACCTCGGGGCAGAGGGCGAGGCCAAGCTGGCCGAGCAGGGCGTCACGGTGCGCTGCATCATCGCGGCCGACGGCTCGGTGCCGCAGGCGGACGACCAGGACGGCAATATCGCGATCGTCGCGCGTGCGTACTGATGTCTGACGCCGGCAGGTAATGACCGTTACCGGCGACATTTGCCCGGAATGCGGTTGGGTAAGAATCCGGTAACTCTGACGGGGGAGTCCGGGAAGCGGACATCCCTACTGGCCGGTCAACTGCCGATATTAACGGAATAGCGGTACGGTGTACGGCCCGTGGCCCTGTCAACTTCGGCGGGTCCTCGGGCCGTACGTCCAGGGGGCGACAGCCCGCCCCCGGGCGGAATTCACGAGGCCCGCCGACGTTAGGGCGGGCCGAAACCGGCAGGGGGTTGGTCTTGCGTCAGATCCGGAACGCGCAATTCGCGCACAGTCGCGCATTCCTGGGAGTTCCCTGGGAATTCTCGGAGAACGGGAACATGCGGAACATCGGCTCGCCCTGCATCGTTGGTCTAGCGTGAGCACGACACAGCCCCTCGTCCTCGCGGCCGAACTGGCCGCCGCCTGGAGTGACATCCAGGCCCACCACCAGGACCTCCCCGACCTCGCCTCGCCCGAGGCGCTGATCGGAGAGTCCTCTTCGGCCTGTGGCACGCGGCTCGGTTTCGAGCGGCTCCTCCACGAGGCTGCCCACGGTCTGGCCGCGGCCCGGGACATCCGGGACACCTCGCGGGCCGGCCGCTACCACAACCGGCGCTTCCTGATGCTCGCCTCCGAGCTGGGCCTGGCGCACCCGGTCGAGCCGCACGCCAGCAGCGGCTTCTCCCAGGTGACCATGCTCAAGGAGACGCAGGAGCGCTACGCCGAGACCATCGAGCGCCTGGACCGCGCCCTGGGCGCGCACCAGGAAGCGGTGGCCGGCGACGGCACCAACCGCGCCTTCCGCGGGCCGGCCGCCCGGCACGGCTCCTCCGGGGGCGGCGTACGGGTCAAGGCGGTCTGCGGCTGCGGACGCAACGTCCGGGTCGTGCCGTCGGTGCTCGCGCAGGCGTCCATCGTCTGCGGCGCTTGCCAGCAGCCGTTCAAGATCGCGTAATCCGGGGCCGGGACCGGTCGGCGACTGTGCGGGCAGTCGGCACGGCCGGGGTGGCCGGCGCCGGTGACGTTGGCGTCGGTGACGTTGGCGCCGGTGACCTGGACGGTGACATCGGTGACACGGGTGAGTCTGTGGGCTGACCGGGAGCGGGGGCTCCCGGTCGGGCCCTGAGCGGCCCCGTGGCCCCGTCGCCCGTTCGCGCTCCGCCTCGGGGCTTCCCCGCGCCCTGTCGTGGGGCGCCCCTGCATCGCCCTCGGGCTTCCGTATGCCCTGCTCCGGGCCTTCCTCCGTGACGGCCGGGTGAAGAGCGTCCGCGCCGGTATGGCAGAATGGACAGCTGAGTACTCGGCAGCCGGGCAGGACCCCTCTCTCCTACGGCTGGCGTGTCCCTTGAACGGCCTCCCCCGCAACCCCACGCGGACGGCGAGGCTGCTCACCCACGTCAACACCAGGAGAATCCACTCCCGTGGCAGTCAAGATCAAGCTGAAGCGTCTCGGCAAGATTCGCTCCCCGCACTACCGCATCGTCGTCGCCGACGCCCGCACCAAGCGTGACGGTCGCGCGATCGAGGAGATCGGCATCTACCAGCCGACCTACAACCCCTCGAAGATCGAGGTCGACAGCGACCGCGCCCAGTACTGGCTGTCCGTCGGCGCCCAGCCGACCGAGCCGGTGCTCGCCATCCTCAAGCTGACCGGCGACTGGCAGAAGTTCAAGGGCCTGCCGGCTCCGGAGCCGCTGAAGGTCGCCGAGCCCAAGGTCGAGGACTTCTCGCACCTGTTCGCGAAGGCCGTCGCCGGCTTCGAGGACGCCACCACCGGTGTCGCCATCACCCCGAAGGCCAAGAAGTCGGACAAGGCCGAGGCTGACGCCGACGCCGCCGCCGAGGCCTGATCGTGATCGAGGACGCCCTCGACCATCTGGTGAAGGGCATCGTCGAGCACCCCGACGAGGTGCAGGTGCGCTCGCGCAACCTGCGTCGGGGCAACACCATCGAGGTGCGGGTGCACCCCGATGACCTCGGCAAGGTGATCGGCCGGGGCGGCCGCACGGCGCGCGCACTGCGCACCGTGGTCGGCGCCCTCGGCGGTCGCAACGTCCGGGTCGACCTGGTCGACGTGGACAACATTCGCTGACGCAGCTGCTCGTTCAGCCGTCGGGCTTGAGGCCGACCGGGACGCATGTCGTCCCGGTCGGCCTTTTTTGCTGGCTGTCCCTGCTCGGCCCTCAGCGCGCACCCGTCTCAGCGCATATCCGTCTCAGCGCTTACCCGTCTCAGCCTTCTTCGCCCAGCAACTCCAGGAGAACGATCACCGTGCAGCTCGTCGTCGGCAGGATCGGCCGCGCCCACGGCATCAGGGGTGACGTCAGTGTCGAGGTCCGCACCGACGAGCCGGAACTCCGGCTCGGTCCCGGTGCTGTCCTGCTCACCGACCCCGCCTCGGCCGGACCGCTGACCGTCGAATCCGGCCGGGTGCACAGCGGCCGACTGCTGCTGCGCTTCGCCGGCGTCAAGGACCGCAACGCTGCGGAGGCGCTGCGGGGCACCCTGCTCATCTCCGAGGTCGACCCGGAGGAGCGTCCGGAGGACCCGGAGGAGTACTACGACCACCAGCTGATCGGCCTCGACGTGGTGCTGCTCGACGGCACCCCGGTCGGCGAGCTGACCGAGGTCGTCCACCTGCCGTACCAGGACCTGCTCACGGTGAGGAAGGCCGACGGGACGGAGGTGCTGGTGCCCTTCGTGACCCAGATCGTGCCGACCATCGACCTGGAGAACCAGCGGGCCGTGATCACCCCGCCGGCCGGGCTGATCGACCCCGACCAGGCCGAGGTCGTCGGCACCGGGTCGGAGGAGCCGGAGGAGTCGGAGTGACCGTCGGGCAGACTCCCGGAGAGGCCGCGCAGGAAGCTGGTCAGGACGCCGGCGCGGGTGTCCGGTCCGGGATGCGGATCGACGTCGTCTCGATCTTCCCGGAGTACCTGGAACCGCTGAACATCTCGCTGGTCGGCAAGGCCAGGGCCCGCGGCCAGCTGGACGTGCACCTCCACGACCTGCGCGAATGGACCCACGACGTGCACCGCACGGTGGACGACACCCCCTACGGCGGCGGCCCCGGCATGGTGATGAAGCCCGAGCCGTGGGGCGAGGCGCTGGACGCCGTCGTGGCCGGCGGACCCGCGGGCGAGGTGCCGACCCTGGTCGTCCCCACCCCGAGTGGGCGCCCGTTCACCCAGGAGCTCGCCCAGGAGCTGGCCGGCCGGCCCTGGCTGGCGTTCACCCCGGCGCGGTACGAGGGCATCGACCGCCGGGTGATCGAGGAGGCGGCCACCCGCATGCCGGTGGTCGAGGCCTCGATCGGCGACTACGTGCTGGCCGGCGGTGAGGTCGCGGTGCTGGTGATGGTCGAGGCGATCGCCAGGCTGCTGCCCGGCGTGCTCGGCAACGCCGAATCCCACCGGGACGACTCCTTCGCCCCCGGCGCGATGGCCGACCTGCTGGAGGGCCCGGTCTACACCAAGCCCGCCGAATGGCGCGGCCGGACCGTGCCGGACGTGCTGCTCAGCGGCAACCACGGCAAGATCGCCCGCTGGCGGCGGGAGCAGGCCTTCGCCCGCACCCTGACCAACCGGCCCGACCTGGTCGGGCGCTGGCAGTACGGCGCCTTCGACAAGAAGGACCGGGCGGCGCTCAGCGTCCTGGGCCTGGTCTGGGACGAGGAGCTCGGCCGATTTCGGTCCGCAGCCGGTGATGTGGAAGAATAGGCCGCTGCTGTCTGTCGCTGGTTCCCTTCCGTAGGGAGCACGTGGACCGGCGCCCCCGCCACGGGGGGATCGCCGCCAGCCGATGCGGCCCGCAGCAGACCCCATTGTGACGAACTTCCGTGGGCGGCCCGTGGCGCCTGCGATGGAGAGCAACATGAGCAACAAGCTCGCTGCTGTCGACGCGGCCTCGCTGCGTACCGACATCCCGGCCTTCCGCGCCGGTGACACCCTGAAGGTTCACGTCCGGGTCATCGAGGGCAACCGCTCCCGTGTCCAGGTCTTCCAGGGCGTCGTCATCCGCCGCCACGGCGCCGGCATCGGTGAGACCTTCACCGTTCGCAAGGTCAGCTTCAACGTCGGCGTGGAGCGCACCTTCCCGGTCCACACCCCGGTCGTCGAGAAGATCGAGGTCGTGACCCGCGGTGCGGTTCGCCGCGCCAAGCTGTACTACCTGCGTGACCTCCGCGGCAAGGCCGCGAAGATCAAGGAGAAGCGCGACCGCTGATCCACCGGCCCCCGGCCACGCCGGGGGATCGGAGCGCTCGGAAGGGCTGAGCAACCGCAAGGTAAGCTCAGCGCCCGATGAGCACGCACGAACCACCCGCGGACCGCGACGGCAGTCCCGCACCCACCGGTGCGGACTCGCTGTCGCGGTCCGCGGTCGTCTCCGGGCCGGAGCCGTCCCCGGAACGGCAGGCGGCGCCGGACGGCGGCCCGGTGCCCGAACAGTCCGAGGACCAGCCCGAGGCGGCGGAGAAGGACGGCGAGGACGGGGAGTCCGGCGGGGACGGGGAGTCCGAGCCCGGGCGTTCGCGGTCCCGGGACCTGCTGCTGTTGGTCGGGATCTGCCTGGCGGCCCTGCTCCTGGTGAACGCGTTCGTCGCCCGGCCGTTCACGGTGCCCTCCGGCTCGATGGAGGACACGCTGCAGCCTGGCGACCGGTTGATCGCCAACCAGCTCGCCTACGCCTTCGGCGGCCACCCCCGGCGCGGCGACATCGTGGTCTTCGACGGGGTGGGCTCCTTCCTCCCCGAACCGGCCGGTCAGCCGGGGTTCTGGGACAACGTGCGTTCGGTCGGCCGGGACCTCGGGCTGGTCCCGGCGGGGAACACGGTCTACGTCAAGCGAGTGATCGGCGTCGGCGGCGACCGGGTGAGGAGCACCGGCCCGGGCGCGCCGCTCACCGTCAACGGCGTACCGGTGGACGAGACCTCCTACCTGGCCCCGGGGGACCAGCCGTCCGACGTGGCCTTCGACGTCGTGGTGCCGCCTGGCGAGCTGTTCGTGCTGGGCGACCACCGGAGCGCCTCCCGGGACTCGCGCGACCACCTCGGGGAGCCCGGCGGTGGCTTCGTGCCCGCGGACAAGGTGATCGGGCGGGCGGACTGGGTGGTGTACCCGTTCTCGCGCCTGACCGGCCTGGACCGGCCCTCGGCTTTCACCGCGGTCACGGGGACGGGTGGTCATGGGGACCAGGGGTAGGGGTCGGGTCGCCGACCGCTCGGCCCCGAAGCCGGGCGAGGGCGAGGCGGACCGGGACGGGGGCGGTGCCGTGCGTTCCGTCCGTTCGGGCCGTTCCGCCCGTTCGGTAGGACTCGCGGATCCGGCCGAGCCGGCCGCGTCGGCCGCGCCGGTCCGCGGCCGGGCCGAGCGCCGTCGCAGTGCCCGACGCGCGGCCCGCCGGCGCAAGCGCTCGCTGCTGCGTGAGTTCCCGCTGATCGTCCTGGTGGCCCTGCTGGTGGCGCTGGTCTTGAAGACCTTCCTGATCCAGGTGTTCGTGATCCCCTCGGGCTCGATGGAGCAGACCATCCAGGTCGGGGACCGGGTGCTGGTGGACAAGTTGACCCCCTGGTTCGGCAGTGAGCCGCAGCGCGGCGACGTGGTGGTGTTCAAGGACCCGGGCGGCTGGCTGGAGAACGATCGCAAGCCGTCCCACGACGGTCCGGTACTGGGCGGCACCAAGCAGGTGCTGACCTTCGTCGGACTGCTGCCGTCCGACAACGAGCAGGACCTGATCAAGCGCGTGATCGGCGTCGGTGGGGACACCGTCGAGTGCTGCGACCCGCAGGGGCGGCTCACCGTCAACGGCCACGCGGTGGAGGAGCCCTACCTCGCGCCGGGCAACCCGCCCTCCCGGCAGCCGTTCAAGGTGACGGTGCCCAAGGGGCGCCTGTGGGTCATGGGGGACCACCGGGACGTCTCCGCCGACTCGCGCTTCCACATGGGCAATCCGGGGCAGGGCACCGTCCCGCTGAACGACGTGGTCGGTCGCGCGTTCGTGATCGCCTGGCCGCTGGGCCGCTTCCATCAACTCGATGAACCGAGTTCACTCTCCTCTCTCGCCGCGGCGTCTCAGCCCGGCGGAACTGCGCCGGAATCGATGGGCATTGGGCCGGTTCCAACAGAACCTCCGCTCGTTATGGGTGTATTGGGCATCCTTCCGCTTGTCTTTCGCCGGCCGGGGCGGCCTCCGAAGTGAGCCGCTCCGGCCGTTGGACGGCCGGACAGCGCGTGTGGAACTGCGAGCCGGATGCCCTGGAGTGATAGAGAAGTGCAGGTGCGGCCGGGAGTGGTCCCGGCCGTGCGCCGAGGCCGGGTTGGTGTCAGGGCAGTCCGCTGTGGGCAGCCCTGAGGCGTTCATGGTCGTGGCGAGCGTGGTGCCCGCTGTGCGGCACTCTGAGCGCGGGCGCGCGGGCGTCCGCACAGCAGGGAGGAGACGTTGTGGGGGATTTGGTGATCGGTGCCCGCTCAGGCGCCGGGGAACCCGAGGGCCCGGGCGGCCGGGTGAACCGGTCCGCCGAGTCCTCGGCACCGTCGACGGCGGGCGAGGACGCGGCCGCCCAGAACGCCGACGCGCACGGCACCGGGGCGGACGGCCCGCCGGAGCCACAGCGGTCGGAGAGCGAGCAGGTGAACGAGTCGGATTCGGAGGCTCCGGCCAAGCCGCGCAAGCAGCGCTCCTTCCTGAAGGAGCTGCCGATCCTGATCGGCATCGCGTTGATCCTCGCGCTGGTGATCAAGACCTTCTTCGTCCAGGCGTTCTCCATTCCGTCGGAGTCGATGCAGAACACGCTGCAGGTCGGCGACCGTGTCCTGGTGGACAAGCTGACCCCCTGGTTCGGATCCGAACCCGAGCGCGGGGACGTCGTGGTGTTCCACGACCCGGGTGGCTGGCTGAACGACGAGCCGACCCAGCAGAGCACCAACTCCTTCGTCCGCGGCGTGCAGGACGTGCTCAGCTTCGTCGGGTTGATGCCCTCCGCCAACGAGAAGGACCTGATCAAGCGGGTCATCGCGGTCGGCGGCGACACCGTCGAGTGCAAGGACGACGGGCCGGTCAAGGTCAATGGAGTCGCCCTCAACGAGCCGTACGTCTACCAGGGCAACACCCCCTGCGGCACGCAGCCCTTCGGCCCGGTGAAGGTGCCGAACGGCCGGATCTGGGTGATGGGCGACCACCGCGCCGACTCGCTGGACTCCCGCTTCCACATGGACCAGCCGGGCGGCGGGACGGTGCCGGTGGACAACGTGATCGGGCGGGCCTTCGTGGTGGCGTGGCCGGTGAGCCACTGGTCCACGCTCCCGGTGCCGGACACCTTCGACCAGACGGGCCTGTCGGCGGTCTTGCCGGCCGCGCCTCCGGTGGGCGGCGCGGTGGGTGCCGTCGCCCTGCTGCCGCTGGTGCGTCGGGTGCGGACCCGGAAGGAGCGCCGGAAGGAGTCCTGAGCTCCACCGAGTCGTCTCCGACTCTTGCGCGGGCCGTGGTACCGACGAGTAATCTGCTCGGACGTGCCACGGCCCGTCGGCGTTCGCGCCCGAGCCACCGGCGTGCCAGTGGTGTTCTCCGGTCGGCCAGAGGTGGACGGTGTCGATGAGCAGTGTCGTGGAACAGTCGGCCGACCACCCGGAGACGCCGGCCCGGTCCGGTCGCCGGGCCGCCGCGGTGCTGCAGGGCATCGCGCTCGCGCTGGGGCTGCTGATGATGATCGGCGGCTTCGTCCTCATCGCGGTCGACTACCGGCCGTACAAGATCCCCACCACCTCGATGCACCCGACGCTCCAGGCCGGCGACACCGTGCTCGCCCGCAAGACCGACGGCGGCACCATCGGCCGGGGCGACGTGGTGGTCTTCCGCGACCAGGCCTGGGGCGGGGAACTCATGGTCAAGCGGGTGGTCGCGGTCGGCGGCGACACCGTCGCCACCACCGCGGACGACCACCGGCTGACGGTCAACGGCAAGCCGGTGGACGAGCCGTACCTCGCGACCCAGGGCCGTCAGGGCGAGTCGTTCAGCGTGACGGTGCCGCAGGGGCGGCTGTTCCTGCTCGGCGACAACCGGGTCGGCTCGCTCGACTCCCGCACCCACCTGGAGGCCGACGGCGGGACCGTCCCGGCCACCGAGGTCGAGGCCAGGGTCGAGGCCACTCTGCTTCCGTTCGGCCGGACCGGCCTGCTGGACCGGACCACGGCCTTCGACGGCTTCGCGGGCCCGAAGGCCGCCGAGCCCGGGCCGCTGGAGCCGGCCGCCTACGCGAGCGTTGCGGGCGCGGCGCTGATCGTCGTGACCTCGGCGGTGGGCGGGGTGGCGGGCCTGGCACGCCGGATCCGCCGGGGGCGCAGCTCCTGACCGCGGCTGTTGCCGGCCGGGCCGCTGTGCCGAACATCGCCCCGGACGGACGCGCCGGGTGGCAGGATCGGTAGCGCCACCGATGCGAACGGAAGGAGCGTGGAGCGCTGCCATGACTGCACAGCGTCGCAGGGCCGCGCGGATCCTGCTGCTGGACGGGCTGGACCGCATCCTCCTCTTCCTGGGCGCCGATCCGGCGGTGCCCGGCGAGACGTGGTGGTTCACGCCCGGCGGCGGCTTGGAGCCGGGGGAGGACGTGCGCGAGGCGGCCGAGCGGGAGCTCGCGGAGGAGACCGGCTTGCGGGGTGTGGACCTGGGGCCCTTGGTGGCGTACGGCACGGTGTCGTTCTCCTTTCGGGGGCGGCGCTACGAGCAGGAGCAGTGGTTCCATCTGGCCCGGACCGCGGAGACGGGTCTGGACCACGCGGGCATGGGCGAGGACGAGCACGCCCAGCTGCTCGCGGCGCGCTGGTGGACGGTCGAGGAACTGCGGGGGACGGCCGAGACGGTCTACCCGGCCGGACTGGGGGACTTCCTGGGACGACTGCTGGCAGAGGGCCCGCCGGTCGATCCGGTACGGCTCTGAGCGTGGGTGCGGTGGTCCACAATGGGTGGACTGACAAGTTGAGGGGACGCCTGGATGAGTGCCGAAGATCTCGAGAAGTACGAGACCGAGATGGAGCTCAAGCTCTACCGGGAGTACCGGGACGTCGTCGGCCTGTTCAAGTACGTGATCGAGACCGAACGACGGTTCTACCTCACCAACGACTACGAGCTGCAGGTGCACTCGGTCCAGGGCGAGGTGTTCTTCGAGGTGTCGATGGCGGATGCGTGGGTCTGGGACATGTACCGGCCGGCCCGGTTCGTCCGCAAGGTCCGGGTGCTGACCTTCAAGGACGTGAACATCGAGGAACTCGCGAAGAGCGATCTGGAGCTGCCCTCGGACGAGTCCGGCTTCGGGAACTGACGTTGGACGACTCCGTCCCGCGTTGTCCAGCCGAATTTCGTCAGGCGGGGGCTTCTCACTCCTGCGGGTGACAAGAGTTATCCACAGGTCGGGGTTATCCACAGGGAAACGGAATTTCCCGGCCCCGGTGCGCACGGTGGTGCAGCCTCCTCGGCGGAGGTGGTCACCGTGCAGAACACCATCGTGCAGGACCAGGCCGTACCGAATGCGGCCGCAACCGGGGCGGACGGCGCAGCCGAGCCGGGCCGCAGCACCAGGATCGGGCTCGGCCGCTACGGGGAGCGGGTCGCCGCCCGTCACCTCGCGGAGTCCGGACTCCGCATCCTCGACCGCAACTGGCGCTGCGCCGAGGGCGAGCTGGACATCGTCGCCCTCGACGGCGACACCGTCGCCGTCTGCGAGGTGAAGACCCGCTCCGAGCGGGGCTTCCAACAACCCAGCGAGGCCATCGACCGGGCTAAGGCCGCCCGGCTGCAACGGCTCGCCGAGCGCTGGCTGGCCGAGCGCTGGCCCGGGCACTTCGCCCGCCTGGCCGGGCCCGGGTACGACCCCGGGCCGTCCGATCCGCAGTGGCCGCCCGCCCCACCGGGAGGGGTACGGATCGATCTGGTGGCCGTGGTCAACCGGGCGCGGGGTGCAGCCGTGGTCGACCACCTGCGGGGGGTGGTCTGAGATGGCCTTCGCCCGCACCTGTTCCGTCGCGCTGGTCGGGGTCGACGGGGTGATCGTCGAGGTCCAGGCCGATCTGGAGCCCGGGGTGGCCGCGTTCACCCTGGTCGGTCTGCCCGACAAGGCGCTCACCGAGGCCCGGGACCGGGTCCGCGCCGCGGTCTGCAACAGCGGCGAGGCCTGGCCGCAGCGCAAGCTGACCGTCGGCCTCAGCCCCGCCTCGGTGCCCAAGAGCGGCAGCGGCTTCGACCTCGCGGTGGCGTGTGCCGTGCTGGCCGCCGCCGAGCGGCTCGACCCCTCCTCCATCGCCGACCTGCTGCTCATCGGCGAGCTGGGGCTGGACGGCCGGGTGCGGCCGGTCCGCGGGGTGCTGCCGTCGGTGCTGGCCGCCGCCGACGCCGGGTACGAACGGGTCGTGGTCGCCGAGCAGACGGCGCCCGAGGCCTCGCTCGTTCCGGGGGTGACGGCGATCGGGGTGCGCAGCCTGCGCCAACTCGTCGCCGTGCTGACCGGGGCGGTGGAACCGGAAGAGCCGTCCGAGCGGATCGGCGGCCGGCCGGATCCGCTGATGGCCGGACTCATGCTCCCCAGCGCGGGGGTCCGGGGCCTGCCCGACGACCGGACGCTGCGGCTCGACATGGCCGACGTGGCCGGTCAGTACGAGGCCCGGCGAGCCCTGGAGATCGCCGCGGCCGGAGGGCACCACCTCTACCTCAAGGGGCCACCGGGGGCGGGCAAGACGATGCTGGCGGAGCGACTGCCCTCGCTGCTCCCGCCGCTGACCCAGAAGGAGGCGTTGGAGGTCACCGCCGTCCATTCGGTGGCGGGCCTGCTCCCGGTCGGACGCCCGCTGATCGACACCGCGCCCTACTGCGCCCCGCACCACTCCACCACGATGCCCGCGATCGTCGGTGGCGGCAGTGGCCTGCCGAGACCGGGGGCGGTGTCCCTCGCCCACCGGGGCGTGCTCTTCCTGGACGAGGCGCCCGAGTTCCCCGTGCGGGTGCTCGACGCGCTTCGCCAGCCGCTGGAGTCGGGCGAGGTGGTGATCGCCCGCTCGGCCGGATCGCTGCGGCTCCCGGCCCGGTTCCTCCTGTGCCTGGCCGCGAACCCCTGTCCGTGCGGCCGGTACTCGCGGCGGGGCGAGGGCTGTGAGTGCACCCCGGCCATGGTCAGCCGGTACCAGGGGCGGCTGTCCGGGCCGCTGCTGGACCGGGTCGACCTCCAGGTCCAGGTCGCCCCGGTGACCAGGATCGAGCTCATGGAGCGGGACGCCACGGCGGAGAGCACCGAGACCGTCGCGGCCCGGGTGCTGGCAGCCCGGGAGCGCGCGGCGGCCCGGCTGGAGCACACCCCCTGGCGGACCAACGCGGAGGTGCCCGGCCACGAACTGCGGACCCGCTGGCAGCTCGGCGCCGGCGCTCTCAACGACGCCGCGCGCCAGTTGGAGCGCGGCCTGCTGACCGCCCGCGGCCTGGACCGGGTGCTGAGGGTCGCCTGGACGGTTGCCGATCTGGCCGGCCGTGACCGGCCGGACCAACAGGACGTGCGCACCGCCCTCGTCCTGCGCACCGGAGTCGAGCAGGGGGTCCCGCTCTCCGGGCGCGTCCACGGGCGGCTCGGGAGCCTCCCGGCCCAGTGTCGGCGCGGCCCGGACGACGACTGGCCCGGAACGCGGACGGAACCCGCGGCGAACGACGAGGAGGCGGTATGAACCAGCTGTTGGGACACACAGCCCAGACGCCCCAGGCACCCCAAACACCTCAGGCATCCCGGGCATCTCAGGCGCCCCGCGCGGCCGCGGCGGGCCCGCCGTCGGCCCCGCAGGAATCGGAGCGCCTCGCCCGGGTCCTGCTCAACCGGCTCAGCGAACCGGGCGACGCGGTGGTCGGCCGCTGGCTCCGCGAACTCCCGGCGGTGGAGGTGGTCCGGGCGATCCGGGACGGAGATGTCCCCGACCACCCAGGGCTGGACTCCGCCCGGCTGGCCGCCTACCAGGCGCGGCTCCCCGGCCTGGCCCCGGCGGACGACCTGAAACGGGTACGGGACGCCGGTGGACGCTTCATCATTCCGGGGGACACCGAATGGCCCAGTCAACTGGACGACCTCGGCGACGGACGCCCGATTGGGCTCTGGACCACCGGCACCGGTTCGCTGCGGCTGCTCGCCCTCCGCTCGGTCGCGCTGGTGGGCTCGCGGGCCTGCACGGCCTACGGCGCCCACGTCGCGGGTGAGCTCTCGGCACAACTGGCCGAGCGCGGCTGGGTCGTGGTGTCCGGAGCCGCGTACGGGATCGACGCGGCGGCCCACCGCGGGGCGCTGGCAGTGGGTGGGATGACCGTCGCCGTGCTCGCCTGTGGGGTCGACGTCGCCTATCCGAAGGGGAACGCCGAACTGATCCGGCGGATCGGCGTCCAGGGGCTGTTGGTCAGCGAACTCCCGCCCGGGGAACACCCGAACCGCTTCCGCTTCGTGCTCCGCAACCGCGTCATCGCGGCGCTGACCCGGGGCACCGTGGTGGTCGAGGCAGCCCTGCGCAGCGGAGCCCTGAGTACGGCCAGACGGGCGCGTGACCTCAACCGTCACACCATGGGTGTGGCCGGCCCCGTCACCTCGGAGCTCTCCGCCGGGGTGCACGCCCTCATCCGCAGCGGCGGCGCCACGCTGGTCACCGACGCCACCGAGATCACCGACCTGGTCGGCGCGATCGGGGACGACCTGGCTCCGCAGCGCAGCGGCCCGGTGCTGCCGCGGGACCTGCTGGAGCCTGCGGTGGCCCGGGTGCTGGAGGCCGTCCCGGCCACGGCGGAGGGCGCTCCGGTCGAGCGACTGGCCCGCCAATCCGGACTTCCGCCGGACGAAGTCCTCCAGCGGCTCTACGAGTTGGTCTCACTCGGCTTCGTGGAGCGACACGGTGCGCACTGGCGCGTGGTACGGAGGAGGAGGTGATCGCCGAAAGGGCGAACATGGGTTCGCCCGGGGAAGGCGACCCGCGACGGTCCTGCTGACCCGCTGATCCGGTTCTCCCGCTCGTACGGCCGGATCCGGTGGGCGAAGGCCACCGGATCGAGGGACGACCGAGCGGTGGTAGCGCTTTGCAGTGAGTCGGTCACGCTACGCTCCACATGCCTTCCCTATCAGCACATGACTCGGCAGAACGGCGCAGACCAACGTATGCCCACACACATTCCCGGACACAGAGTGACCGGTGGCGCCCGGTCCTCGGGAGGGCCGCGGACCGAGCGGCGCCCCGTGACCGAGTACCCGCCCAAATCGGCGGGGACGATGGGAGGCCTGTCGCGCCAGGGCGGCCGGCCGACGGTGGTGCCTGGACAGCCGGCCGACGCGGCCAGGGACGCCGATGCTGTGCCCGACGCAGATGCCGCGCCCGGTACCGACGCCGCTTCCAGCGCCGGCGTGCCCCCGGGAGCGGAGCCGGCGCACGGCACCGGGGCGCGCCACCACGCCGGGGCGGTCGCCGAGGCGGACGCGCCCGATGGTGCGGCCGTCGAACGCGCCCCCGGGCTGCCGTCGAGCGCCCTCGCGCCGGAAGCCACCTCCCCACCCGTGTCCCGGCCCCGCCGGGAACGGGCCGGCGAGGGCGAGCGCAAGGGTGCGGGCTCACCCGCCCGGGACGCCGGCGCCCCGGGGCGCAGCGCGCTCGAAGCGCTCTGGCGCTCGTACAAGGAGACCGGTGACCAGCGGCTGCGGGAGCAGCTGATCCTGCACTACTCACCACTCGTCAAGTACGTGGCCGGTCGGGTCGGGGTCGGTCTGCCCTCCAACGTGGAGCAGGCCGACTTCGTCTCCTCCGGTGTCTTCGGGCTGATCGACGCGATCGAGAAGTTCGATGTCAACCGCGCGATCAAGTTCGAGACCTACGCGATCAGCCGCATCCGCGGCGCGATCATCGACGAACTGCGCGCCCTGGACTGGATCCCCCGTTCGGTGCGGCAGAAGGCGAAGGCCGTCGAACGGACGTACGCGACGCTGGAGGCCCGGCTGCGCCGGACGCCGCACGAGCCCGAGGTCGCGGCCGAGATGGGCATCGCGATCGAGGACCTGCACGCGATCTTCAGTCAGCTGTCGCTCGCCAACGTGGTGGCCCTGGACGAACTGCTCCACCCGGTGGGGGAGGGCGGCGACCGGCTGAGCCTGGTGGACACCCTGGAGGACCACGGCGCGGACGACCCGGTCGAGGTGGCCGAGGACCGAGAGCTGCGCAGACTGCTGGCCCAAGCGGTCAACACCCTCCCCGAGCGGGAGAAGACCGTGGTGACGCTCTACTACTACGAGGGCCTCACCCTTGCCGAGATCGGACAGGTGCTGGGAGTGACGGAGAGCCGGGTGAGCCAGATCCACACCAAGTCCGTCCTCCAGCTGCGCGCCAAGCTCTCGGACATCCGGTAGCCGGTGCCCGGACCGCCCGCCGGTCCCGCCCCTCGCCCGAATACGCGGCGCCGTACCGGTCGCAGGTAGGGCTCCGTACAGTGGGGGCGTGCCGAAGATCCGAGCGGCCACGGTGGCCGAGCATCGCCAGCTGCAGCGGGCAGCCCTCCTCGACGCTGCCCGCACCCTGCTCATCGAGGGCGGCATGGAAGCCCTGACCTTCCCCTCCCTCGCGGCCCGCACCGGGCTGGCGCGCTCCTCGGTCTACGAGTACTTCCGCTCCCGCGCCGCCGTGGTCGAGGCACTGTGCGAGGTGGACTTCCCGCTCTGGGCGGCCGAGATCGAGGCCGGGATGGCGAGCTGCGACACCGCTGCCGGGCGGATCGAGGCGTACGTCCGGGGCCAGCTGGCACTGGCCGGCGACCCGAGGCACCGTGCGGTGATGGCCATCTCGGCGGTGGAACTGGACGAGGCCGCGCGCGAGCGCATCCGGGCGGCGCACGCGGGACTCGCCGGGCTGGTCGTCCAGGCCTTGGAGGACCTCGGCCACGAGCGGCCCCGGCTCGCCGCGGCGCTGCTGCAGGGTGTGGTGGAGGCGGCCGTCCGCCGGGCCGAGCAGTTCGCCGCGGGGGACCGCGCGGGCTGCCCGGTCGAGTCCGCCGAGGCCATCGCCGACGCCGCCGTCTCCCTGGCGCTGCACGGCCTCGACCGCGGCTGAACCGCAGCCCGGACGCTCGATCCGTCCGCCCGTCCGCCCGTCCGCCCGTCCGCCCGTTCGCCTGTCTGCTCCAATCCTCACCCCCTGACTACACCCCTGCGCCACCCCTGCCCAGCGGTAGCAGGCGGGCCCGGCCCGCTCCGAGCAGGGCCAGCGGATCGAGGTAGCGCCCGCCGCGCAGCAGCCCCCAGTGCAGACAGTCGCCCGCGCCGCAGTGGCGCCCGTCCGGGGCCAGTCGGCCGATCACCTGTCCGGCGGCCACCGTGGTACCGACCGGGAGGGTGCCGGTGACGGGCAGATAGGTGGTGCGCAGCGGGGGAGACCCGGACCCCGGATGGGCGACGGTCACCACCGGGCGCCCCGCCACCAGCCCGGAGAACGCGATCACCCCGGCCGCCGCCGCCCGCACCTCCGCCCCGGGCACGGCCGCGAGGTCCACGCCCCGGTGCCCGGCCGCCCAGGGCTTCGCCGGTGGCTCGAAACGCCCCAACAGCCCGCCCGGGCCGCCCACCGGCCAGGCCCGCGCCGCGCCCCGAGGAGAGGCGTCATCCCCCGTCGGAGCGCCCCCGACCGACCCACCCCCGACCGGCCCACCTCCGACCGACCCACCCCCGGCCGGCGCGCCCCCGACCGCCCACCCCACCCCCGGCACCCCAACGACACCCACCAGGGTGAGCGCCACCCCCAGCACCACCCCGGTGCACACCTGTCGGACCCCACTTCGCCCAGTCATGCCCCGAGGCTGACGGCACTCCGCCTCCCACGCCACCCACTTCCGGATACCTGTGGACAAACCGCCCCAGCGCCCGTGCGCCATCCCTCGGACGGGTGTACGGACGCCGCCATCCGGTGTACAAACGGCATACGAGGACCGCTCCAGGGGCAGACCGCCGACCAGTCGGCCGCCGTTCCTCCACCCGCCGCGGCCCCACCCGCCGCAGTCGTTCCCCCAGGCTCCCCCCCGGTCATTCGCAGCCCGGCCGCAGACCGGCCGCAGGCCCTCCGGCGCCCGTGAAGTCGCTCGCCGCTCGGCGCTTCCCGTACACTTCACACGCGACCCGGTCCGCCGGGTCGACTTCGCACGCCCCGCCACCGGCGGTCGGACGCGGTTCGTCCGCAGCCCCGCCAGGTGCGAGTGCCGCTCGGTCCGCCGAGCCCGACCGGTCCCCGGACCGAGCGGGTGGAAGCGGCTCGGCACGATCGGGGCGTCAGGCGTGGCTGTCACCTGGCCGCCACGGACAACCGAGACTGACCCGGCCGTAGGCGGCCGCCCGACGGGGAACCCCCGAGGCACCGCCGCAGTCGGGCCGTAACACCTGAGGAGAACGGCCATGGCCGTCGTCACGATGCGGGAGCTGCTGGAGAGCGGCGTCCACTTCGGTCACCAGACCCGCCGCTGGAACCCGAAGATGAAGCGCTTCATCATCACCGAGCGCAACGGCATCTACATCATCGACCTGCTGCAGTCGCTGAACTACATCGACCGCGCCTTCGAGTTCATCAAGGAGACCGTTGCCCACGGCGGCAGCGTCCTCTTCGTCGGCACGAAGAAGCAGGCCCAGGAGGCCATCGCCGAGCAGGCCACCCGCGTGGGCATGCCCTACGTGAACCAGCGCTGGCTCGGCGGCATGCTGACCAACTTCTCGACCGTCTACAAGCGTCTGCAGCGCCTCAAGGAGCTCGGCGAGCTGGACTTCTCGGACGTGGCCGGCTCCGGCCTCACCAAGAAGGAGCTCCTGGTCCTCCAGCGCGAGCACGACAAGCTGGAGAAGACCCTCGGCGGTATCCGCGACATGCAGCGCGTTCCCAGCGCTGTCTGGATCGTGGACACCAAGAAGGAGCACATCGCGGTCGGCGAGGCCCGGAAGCTCAACATCCCGGTCGTCGCCATCCTCGACACCAACTGCGACCCGGACGAGGTCGACTACAAGATCCCGGGCAACGACGACGCGATCCGCTCCGTCACCCTGCTGACCCGCGTGATCGCCGACGCCGTGGCCGAGGGCCTGAAGGCCCGCGCCGGTGTTGCCAAGGGCGACGCCAAGGCCGAGCCGGGCGCCGACCAGCCGCTGGCCGACTGGGAGAAGGACCTCATCGAGGGCGAGAAGAAGGCCGAGGAGGCCGCCCCCGCCGCCGCCGAGGCTCCCGCTGCCGAGGCTCCCGCCGCCGAGGCGCCGGCCGAGCAGGCCTGACGTACCAAGGGTGAGGGGCAGCCGCCGGTACCACGCCGGCGGGTGCCCCTCTCTCCCGCGCCGGGGCCGAACCATCGGTCCCGGCGCATCCCCACGCAGACACGCGAGACGCGAGAAGAGATTCACACCATGGCGAACTTCACCGCCGCGGACGTCAAGAAGCTCCGTGAGCTCACCGGCGCCGGCATGATGGACTGCAAGAAGGCCCTGGACGAGGCCGAGGGCAACGTCGAGAAGGCCGTCGAGCTCCTGCGCATCAAGGGCCAGAAGGGCGTTGCCAAGCGCGAGGGCCGTGACGCCTCCAACGGCGCCGTCGCCGCGCTGATCGCCGAGGACAAGAAGTCCGGCGTCCTGGTCGAGCTGAACTGCGAGACCGACTTCGTCGCCAAGGGTGACAACTTCGTCAAGGTCGCCGACGCGATCGCCGCCCACGTCGCCAAGAGCGCCCCGGCCGACCTGGACGCCGCCCTGGCTTCCGAGATCGAGGCCGGCAAGACCGTCCAGCAGTTCGTGGACGAGGCCAACGCGACCCTGGGCGAGAAGATCGTCTTCCGTCGCTTCGCCCAGTTCGACGGTGACGGCTTCGTCGCGGTCTACCTGCACAAGACCAGCCCCGACCTGCCGCCGGCCGTCGGCGTCCTGGTCGAGCTGGACAAGGAGAACGCCGAGGTCGCCAAGGACGTCGCGCAGCACATCGCCGCCTTCGCGCCGAAGTACCTGTCCCGCGAGGAGATCCCGGCCGAGGAGCTGGAGAACGAGCGCCGCGTCGCCGAGGCCACCGCTCGCGAGGAGGGCAAGCCGGAGGCCGCCCTGCCGAAGATCGTCGAGGGTCGCGTCACCGGCTTCGTGAAGGAGAACTCCGTCCTGGAGCAGGCCTTCGCGAAGGACAACAAGAAGACCGTCGCCAAGGTCCTCGAAGAGGCCGGCGTCAGCCTCAAGCGCTTCGCCCGCTTCCGCGTCGGCGCCTGAGCCACGTTCCACCTGGTCCCCGGCCCCTCTAGGCTGGGAACCGCCCCCGCCCACTGACCGGGGCGGGCGGAACGCCGAACGGGCTCACCCAGCGCCAACCGTCCATGGGCGGGCCGCTTCGGCACCATGAACGACGAGGAGGCCATTGCCGTGCAGGACACCGAACCGGTTCCCGCGGCAGTGGCCTCCTCGCGTGTACGCGCAGGCCGGGTATCCGCACGCCCAGGCCTGTGAGCCAGCAGGTGCAAAAAGGAGAAGTCCATGCAGGAGACGCAGGAGACCGCGCAGGACACCGAGGCGGGCTCGCGTCGCCGGGTGCTGCTCAAGCTGTCCGGTGAAGCCTTCGCCGGCGGTGGCGGGCTCGGCGTGGACCCGGACGTCGTGCACGCGATCGCCCGCGAGATCGCCACGGTCGTCCGCGCCGGTACCGAGGTCGCGGTGGTCATCGGCGGGGGCAACTTCTTCCGGGGCGCGGAGCTGCAGGTCCGCGGCATGGACCGGGCCCGCTCGGACTACATGGGCATGCTCGGCACCGTCATGAACTGCCTGGCGCTGCAGGACTTCCTGGTCAAGGAAGGCATCGAGACCCGGGTCCAGACCGCCATCACCATGGGCCAGGTCGCCGAGCCGTACCTGCCGCTGCGCGCCGTCCGGCACCTGGAGAAGGGCCGCGTGGTGATCTTCGGCGCCGGTATGGGCATGCCGTACTTCTCCACCGACACCACGGCCGTCCAGCGCGCCCTGGAGATCCACGCCGACGTCCTGCTGATGGGCAAGAACGGCGTGGACGGCGTCTACGACTCCGACCCCCGGACCAACCCGGACGCGGTGAAGTTCGACGCGCTGGAGTACTCCGAGGTCATCGCGCGCGACCTCAAGGTCGCCGACCTCACCGCGATCACGCTGTGCAAGGACAACAATCTCCCGATGCTGGTCTTCGAGCTGCTGGCGGAGGGCAATATCGCGCGTGCGGTGAAGAGTGAGAAGATCGGCACACTCATCAGCCAGGATTCCGTCCGGGCCTGAGCAGCAGCCAGCCGTACGGGACGGCGTCCGCCGCGACCGGCCCCGATGCCGACACCGGTCGGGACAACAGCAGATGAACCGGACAGGGAGATCACAGTGATCGAAGAGACCCTCCTCGAGGCCGAGGAGAAGATGGAGAAGGCCGTCGTCGTCGCCAAGGACGACCTCGCGGCCATCCGCACCGGCCGTGCCCACCCGGCGATGTTCGCCAAGATCGTCGCCGAGTACTACGGCGCCGTGACGCCGATCAACCAGCTGGCCTCGTTCTCGGTGCCGGAACCCCGGATGGCGGTCGTCTCGCCGTTCGACAAGACCGCTCTGAAGGCCATCGAGCAGGCGATCCGCGACTCGGACCTGGGCGTCAACCCGTCGAACGACGGCTCCATCATCCGGGTCGTGCTGCCCGAGCTGACCGAGGAGCGCCGCCGCGAGTTCATCAAGATCGCCCGCGGCAAGGGCGAGGACGCCAAGGTCTCGATCCGCGCGGTGCGCCGCAAGGCCAAGGACGCCATCGACAAGCTGGTCAAGGACGGCGAGGTCGGCGAGGACGACGGCCGTCGCGCCGAGAAGGAGCTCGACGACACCACGGCCAAGTACGTGGCGATGGTCGACGAGCTGCTGAAGCACAAGGAAGCCGAGCTGCTCGAGGTCTGATGAACGACGCCCCTGACGCCCCTGGCTACTGGGGCCCGTCCGACCAGCAGTTCCAGCCCTACCGCCCGGCGCCGCAGTCGCAGGCACCCCGTACCCCGGCCCACCCGGCGCCGGGGTACGGCGAGCGCCCGGAGCCGGACCAGGGCCTGCCCCTCCCGGGACACCCCGGCCACCCGGGCGGCCGGACGGCCGCCCAGCAGGGTGCGCCGGGTGCCGCCCCGGGGGACCGGGGCCTCCGTTCGGATCACTCGCAGCAGCCTCCGGTGTACTGGGGCGGCGACGCGGAGGAGACTCAGGTCATGCCTCCCGTACCGGCCGATCCCGGCCCGCACTCCGGTGCGCCCGGTCAGTATTCGGGCCCGGGGCGGCCGCCGGGTCCGGGTCGGCCGCCGATCCCCGGTCGGCACGCGGCGCCCGGACGGCCGCCGGCCACCGGTGGGCCGGTCGACCCCGCCGCGGACCGGTCCCGGGAGGCCGGCCGACCCGGTGGCCCGATGTTCCGGGACGAGCAGCCCGAGCCGGCGCCGCCCGGCTTGACGGAGACGGTCGTGCTGCGCGCGATAACCGACGACGTCCCCTCCGCCCCCGGCCGCGGCGCCCCGCCGCACCCGGGGGCTCCGGTGCATCCCGCGCCGCCGCAGAGCCACCGGGCGGCCGGGCAGCCCCCCTTCGTGCCGTCGTTCCATCCAGGGCAGGAGACACCAGTGGCCGCCCAGCCCGCCCCGCAGCCGGAGCCTCGCAAGCAGCGCGGCGGCCGTAACCTCCAGGCCGCCATAGGCGTGGGGGTGGGCCTCGGCGCGGTGATCGTCGCCTCGCTGTTCGTGGTGAAGGCGCTGTTCCTGTTCGTCGTGATGGCTGCGGTGGCGGTCGGCAGCTGGGAGCTGACCACCCGGCTCGCCGAGCGCAAGCAGATCAAGGCCCCGCTGGTCCCGCTGGTGGTGGGCGGCGTCGCGATGGTCGCCTGCGGCTACTGGGCGGGCGTCCAGTGGGCCGCGGCCGCGCTGGCGCTGACCGGGCTGGCGGTGATGGTCTGGCGGATGGCCCAGCCGCCGGAGAACTACCTCCGGGACATAACGGCGGGTGTGTTCACCGCCTTCTACGTGCCGTTCCTGGCGACCTTCGTGGCGATGATGCTGGCGGCCGACGACGGGCCCCAACGGATCGTGCTCTTCCTGATCGTCACGATCTGCAGCGACACCGGCGCCTACGCGGTGGGCTACAAGTTCGGCAGGACCAAGCTGGCCCCGACGATCAGCCCCGGCAAGACCCGTGAGGGCCTGGCCGGCGGCATCGGCCTGTCGATGCTGGCGGGCGCCGTACTGATGCAGCTGATCATCGACGGCGGCAGCTGGTGGCAGGGCCTGATCCTGGGCGGCTGCGCGGCGGTCACCGCGACCCTCGGCGACCTGGGCGAGTCGATGATCAAGCGGGACCTCGGGATCAAGGACATGGGCACCCTGCTGCCCGGTCACGGCGGCATCATGGACCGGCTGGACTCGCTGCTGCCGACCGCCCCGGTGGTCTGGCTGCTGCTGGCCGCCTTCGTCGGAAGCTGACCGGAGCGCGGTGAGACGGGGCCCCGGACGCCAGGCGTCCGGGGCCTCCGCGCGTCTGCGACACTGGAACAACCATGCCTAAGCCCGGAGAACTCACCTTTGTCGCGCCGCGCGGCGCAAAGCCCCCGCGACACCTCGCCGACCTGAGCCCCGCCGAGCGCAAGGAGGCCGTCGCCGAGCTGGGCGAGCAGCCGTTCCGCGCCAAGCAGCTCTCCAACCACTACTTCGGCCGGATGTCGAACGACCCGGCGAGCTGGACGGACATCCCCGCCGCCAGCCGGGAGAAGCTCACCGAGAGCCTGCTGCCCGAGCTGATGTCGGTGGTGCGGCACGTCTCCTGCGACGACGACACCACCCGCAAGACGCTGTGGAAGCTGTTCGACGGCACGCTCGTCGAGTCGGTGCTGATGCGCTACCCCGACCGCGTCACCATGTGCATCAGCTCGCAGGCCGGCTGCGGCATGAACTGCCCGTTCTGTGCCACCGGTCAGGCCGGGCTGACCCGGAACCTGTCCACCGGCGAGATCGTCGAGCAGATCGCCGCCGGGATGCGCGCGCTCAAGGCCGGGGAGATCCCGGGCGGCGAGGCGCGGCTGTCCAACGTGGTCTTCATGGGCATGGGCGAGCCGCTGGCCAACTACAACCGGGTGCTGGCCGCGATCCGCCGGCTGACCGACCCGGCGCCGGACGGCTTCGGCCTGTCGCAGCGCGGCATCACCGTCTCCACCGTCGGTCTCGTCCCGGCGATGAACCGGCTGGCCGACGAGGGCCTCAGCTGCCGCCTGGCGCTGTCGCTGCACGCCCCGGACGACGAGCTGCGCGACGAGCTGGTCCCGGTGAACACCCGGTGGAAGGTCGCCGAGGTGCTGGACGCGGCCTGGAACTACGCGGAGAAGTCCGGCCGCCGGATCTCCATCGAGTACGCGCTGATCAAGGACATCAACGACCAGGCGTGGCGCGCGGACCTGCTCGGCCGGCTGATCAAGAACCACCGGGTGCACGTCAACCTGATCCCGCTGAACCCGACCCCGGGCTCCAAGTGGACGGCCTCCCGTCCGGAGGACGAGCGGGAGTTCGTTCGCCGGCTCCAGTCGCACGGCGTGCCGACGACCGTCCGCGACACCCGCGGCCAGGAGATCGACGGCGCCTGCGGCCAGCTCGCCGCAGCGGGCTGAGCAGGCGGGCTGAGCAGGTGGGCCGAGCCGGCGGGCTGATCAGGCACGCGGGCTCGGCAAGCTGACCGGGCGGGCTGACGGGCTGCCCTACCGCAGTCCTGCGGCCGCCAGCGCGGCGGTCGCCCCGCCGGTCAGCAGCAGCGTGGTGCCCACCGCGAGGGTGCGCAGCGCGACCGCGCCGAACAGCAGCCGGGGCGAGGTGCCGAGACGCAGCAGCGCTTCGGTGACCTCGCGGCGGTCGGTGCGGACCTCCGCGAGCCTGGCGAGCACCGCGGCGGCCGCGCAGCCGAGCACCAGACAGGCCTCGACGGCGGGCAGTGCGTCGGCGCGGTTCGGTGTGCCGATCCAGTACCGGACGGTGGTCAGCACCAGGGCGAGGACCAGGGTGAGCACGGCCAGCGGCGGGCCGAGCCGAGGGGCCTGGGCGGTGAGGCCGCGTCCGGCCAGCAGCCGCAGCGGGGTGGGCCGGCCGACGGCGAGCAGCCGCCCGGTCCAGGCGAGCAGCGGGCCGGTGAGCAGGGCGAGGCCGAGCGCGCCGGCGGCCCAGCCGCCGAGGGCGGCGGTGCTGGTGGTGCCGAGCCCGGCGGGCAGGTGGATCGGGCGACCGTCGGCGGGGGCGCCGGGTCGCAGCGCGATGAGTTCGAGTGCGGCGCCGATCACCACCAGCCCGATGGGCACGGCGATCCGCAGCGGGCCGAAGCCGGTGCGGCCGCGGGTGCGGCCGCCGGGCAGGGTCTCGGCGACGGGCACCGAGCAGGCGGCGGCGATGCCGGCGGTGAGCGGGACCAGGGCGAGCAGGGTGACCGGCGCGGCAGCCGGCAGCGGCACGCCCATGCCGAGGTCGGGAGCGAGCGAGGGCCCGGCGATGTCGTTGCGCAGCACCAGGAAGAGCAGCAGGGTGAGCACGCTGCCGAGGGTGCAGGCGAGGGCGACCTCGCCGGCGATCAGGGTGCGGATCCGCCGGGAGCCGGCCCCGGCGGCGGTGAGCCCGGCGAGTCGTTCGGGCCGCCGGGCGGGCACCGAACGGGCGGCGACGGCCGCGAACCAGGCGACGGCGGCGAGCGGGGGCAGGCACCAGAGCAGTCGCACCAGCGCGTCGGCGCCGCCGATCGGCTCGCTCAGCGCCCGGCCGAGGGAGCGCAGCAGGAAGGCGGCGACGACGGCGGCCGCCAGTGCGGTGAGCAGCCAGCGGCCGAGGTCGGGCACCCGGTAGCCCCGGGCCAGGCGGAGGTAGAACACGTCGACTCTTTCAGCGGCTCGGCCGCGTCAGCGGCGGGTGGCCGTGATGACGGAGGCACCGGCCGGGGCGACGGTGCCGCGCGGGACGGGGGCGGCGGGGGCGGTGATCCGTCCGTCGACGAGGCCGACGGCGCGGTCCGCGAACCGGATGAGCTCGGGGTCGTGGGTGGCCAGGACGAGGGTGAGCTGGTGCGAGCGGGCCGCGCTGGTCAGTATCCGCAGGACCTGCTCGGCTGCCTCGCGGTGCAGCGGGGCGGTGGGGTCGTCGGCGAAGACGACGGGCGGCAGCGGGGCGAGGGCGCGGGCCACGGCGATCCGCTGGCACTGGCTCTGGACCAGCCGGTCGGGGCGGTGCCGGGCGATGTCGCCGACGTCGAGGCGTTCCAGCCACTCGGTGGCGGCGGTGTAGGCGGCCTTGTGGCCGGCGCCGGCGAGCAGCAGCGGCAGGGCGACGTTCTCGCGGGCGGTCAGCTCGGGCACCAGGTGCGGTTCGGAGCCGACGAAGCCGAAGCGGTCGCGGCGCAGCCGTTCTCGGCCGGCCCGGCCGAGGGTGTGCACGGGGGAGCTGTTGAACCAGACCTCGCCCTCGTCGACCGGGAGCTGGGCGGAGAGGCAGCCGAGGAGGGTGCTCTTGCCGGAGCCGCGCGGGCCGGTGACGGCGAGCACCTCCCCCTCGCGGACGCCGATGGAGATGCCGCGCAGGGCGGGGGTGCCGTAGTGGGACTTGACGATCCCTCGGGCCCACAGCACGTCGTTGTCAGGCGGTGCCGCTGACATGAGGTTCCATCCTGGGTGGCCGCAGGGATATGACAGTCGTCAGATTAGAACGACCGGGGCCGGTCGCGGTTGCGGCGCTCTGGGCCATCACGGGCAAATCACCCGCATTCAGGCATGTTTGGTCGTACGACTGTGATGTTCGGCAGTGGTGGCGCGAACGCCGAAGGGCGGCCCCGCGGGAGCGGGACCGCCCTTCGGCGGAGGGTGGGGAAGGGGCTCAGGGGATCAGAGCTTCGCCCACGCGTCGGTGAGGCTGGTCCGCAGGATCTGCTCGATCTCGTCGAAGGTCGACTGGTCGGAGATCAGCGGCGGGGCCAGCTGGACGACCGGGTCGCCACGGTCGTCGGCGCGGCAGTACAGGCCGTTGTCGAAGAGCGCCTTCGAGAGGAAGCCGTAGAGCACGCGCTCGGTCTCCTCGTCGTTGAAGGTCTCCTTGGTGACCTTGTCCTTCACGAGCTCGATGCCGTAGAAGTAGCCGTTGCCGCGGACGTCGCCGACGATCGGCAGGTCGCGCAGCTTGCTCAGGGTGCCCAGGAACGCCGACTCGTTGTCGAGCACGTGCTGGTTCAGGCCCTCGCGCTCGAAGATGTCGAGGTTGGCGAGCGCCACGGCCGAGGAGACCGGGTGGCCGGCGAAGGTGTAGCCGTGCAGGAAGGTGTTGTCACCCTTGTAGAACGGCTCGGCGATGCGGTCGGAGATGATCGTGGCGCCGATCGGGGAGTAGCCCGAGGTCATGCCCTTGGCGCAGGTGATCATGTCCGGCACGTAGCCGAACTTGTCGGCGCCGAACATGGTGCCGAGGCGGCCGAAGGCGCAGATGACCTCGTCCGAGACCAGCAGCACGTCGTGGCGGTCGCAGATCTCGCGCAGGCGCTGGAAGTACCCGGGCGGCGGCGGGAAGCAGCCGCCGGCGTTCTGCACCGGCTCGACGAAGACGGCGGCGACGGTCTCGGGGCCCTCGAAGAGGATGGCCTCCTCGACCTGGTCGGCGCACCAGCGGCCGTACGCCTCGGGGTCGACGGTGCCGTCGGGGCCCTCCAGGTAGTGCGGGGCGCGGTAGATGTTGGTGTTCGGGGCCTTGTGGGTGCCCGGCACCAGCGGCTCGAACGGGGCCTTGAGGCCCGGCAGGCCGGTGATGGACAGCGCGCCCTGGGGGGTGCCGTGGTACGCGATGGCGCGGGAGATGACCTTGTACTTGGTCGGCTTGCCGATCAGCTTGAAGTACTGCTTGGCCAGCTTCCAGGCGGTCTCGACGGCCTCGCCGCCACCGGTGGAGAAGAAGACCTTGTTCAGGTCGCCCGGGGCGTAGTTGGCCAGGCGCTCGGCCAGCTCGACGGCCTTGGGGTGCGCGTAGCTCCAGATCGGGAAGAACGCGAGTTCCTTGGCCTGCTTGGCGGCGACCTCGGCGAGCTCGGTGCGGCCGTGACCGGCCTGCACGACGAACAGGCCGGCCAGCCCGTCGATGTACTTCCGGCCCTTGTCGTCCCAGATGTACGTGCCCTCGCCCTTGACGATGGTGGGCACGGGGGAGTTCTCGTACGACGACATGCGGGTGAAGTGCATCCACAGGTGGTCGTAGGCGGTCTTGGAAAGGTCCTTCTGCGCCGGGTCGGCTGTCATCGGGTGCCCCAGGTGTAGGTCTGTTTCCGGAGCTTCAGGTAAACGAAGCTCTCGGTGCTCCGCACGCCGGGAAGCGCGCGGATGCGCTTGTTGATCAGTTCGAGCAGGTGCTCGTCGTCCTCGCAGACCAGTTCGGCCAGGAGGTCGAACGAGCCTGCGGTGCAGACGACGTAGTCGACCTCGTCGAGGGCGGCCAGCGCGTCGGCGACGGGTTCGATGTCGCCCTCGACCCGGATGCCGACCATCGCCTGGCGGGTGAAGCCGACGGTGAGCGGGTCCGTGACGGCGACGATCTGCATCACGCCTTGGTCGAGCAGCTTCTGGACGCGTTGCCGTACGGCCGCCTCGGACAGGCCGACGGCCTTGCCGATGGCGGCGTACGGGCGGCGCCCGTCCTCCTGGAGCTGCTCGATGATCGCCTTGGAGGCGGCGTCGAGGGGAACGCTCGCGTTCCGGTCGCGGTTGGCCACGCGGCCACTGTGCCTGATCGTTCTTCTGTTCGCAAGCGTGGAAGCTGCTGATTTCGTCGTGATCTTGGAAATCGCATACGGATTTCATCGCCCATGAGCGATGTACCTGTCGATACCGGCAGTGTTGCGGCTACCCTGGCACGGTACGCGCGCGCCTCCGCAGGGTGTCGCGCATTCCGCCACCAGTGGACCGCGCCGTTTCGGGGCCGGCCACTCGGCGCCCTTCGTAGGCCGCAACCGCCGACGTACCATGGCGCCGGAATCTGCAACGCCGCAGGCCCAGACCGAGGAGAGACCCGTGAGCGACCTTCGTACGCTGCGCAACTACATCAATGGTGAGTTCGTCGACGCGGCAGACGGCCGCACGCTCGACATCGTCGATCCGACCACCGGCGAGGTGTACGCGACGTCGCCGCTGTCCGGTGCCGCTGACGTGGACGCGGCCATGGCCTCGGCCGCCGCCGCGTTCCCGCTCTGGCGCGACGCCACGCCGAGCACCCGGCAGAAGCTGCTGCTGAAGATCGCCGACGCGATCGAGGCCCGGGCCGACGAGATCGTCGACGCCGAGGTGCGCAACACCGGCAAGCCCCGCGCGCTGACCCTCTCCGAGGAGATCGGCCCGATGGTCGACCAGATCCGCTTCTTCGCCGGTGCCGCCCGCCTGCTGGAGGGCAAGGCCGCCGGTGAGTACATGGACGGGATGACCTCGATCATCCGCCGCGAGCCGGTCGGCGTCTGCGCCCAGGTCGCGCCGTGGAACTACCCGATGATGATGGCGGTGTGGAAGTTCGCCCCGGCCATCGCCGCGGGCAACACCGTGGTGCTCAAGCCCTCCGACACCACCCCGGCCTCCACCGTGCTGCTGGCCGAGATCATCGGCGGCATCCTGAAGGACCTGGAGCTGCCGGCCGGCGTCTTCAACGTCATCTGCGGCGACCGCGAGACCGGCCGGCTGATGGTCGAGCACAGGACCCCGGCGATGGCCTCCATCACCGGTTCCGTCCGGGCCGGCATCCAGGTCGCCGAGTCCGCCTCCAAGGACGTCAAGCGCGTCCACCTGGAGCTGGGCGGCAAGGCCCCGGTCGTGGTCTTCGAGGACGCCGACATCGCCGAGGCCGTCGAGGGCATCTCGGTGGCGGGCTACTTCAACGCCGGCCAGGACTGCACCGCCGCCACCCGCGTGCTGGTGCACGAGTCGATCCACGACGCCTTCGTCGAGGCGCTGGCCAAGGCCGCGGCCGAGACCAAGACCGGCGGCGTGGACGACGAGGACGTGCTGTACGGCCCGCTGAACAACGCCAACCAGCTGAAGCAGGTCGCCGGCTTCATCGAGCGCCTCCCCGCCCACGCCAAGGTCGAGGCCGGTGGCCACCGGGTCGGCGACAAGGGCTACTTCTACGCCCCGACCGTCGTCTCCGGGCTGAACCAGGACGACGAGATCATCCAGAACGAGGTCTTCGGCCCGGTCATCACCGTGCAGAAGTTCACCGACGAGGACCAGGCCGTCGAGTACGCCAACGGCGTCGAGTTCGCGCTGGCCTCATCGGTGTGGACCAAGGACCACGCCCGCGCCATGCGGATGTCGCGCCGCCTGGACTTCGGCTGCGTCTGGATCAACACCCACATCCCGCTGGTCGCCGAGATGCCGCACGGCGGCTTCAAGAAGTCCGGCTACGGCAAGGACCTGTCGTCGTACGGCTTCGAGGACTACACCCGGGTGAAGCACGTCATGACCGCGATCTAGCGGGTCGCGACCACCGAGCGCAGAACGACGGCCGTCCGAGCCGTCCAGGTTCGTACGAACCGACCACGGGCCCGGGGCTCTTCCGCCCCGGGCCCTGTCGCTTTGCATCCTGTCGGCGCGCCGTGCGACCGGCTGACAAGATGAACCTGCACTTCCCGGTCGGCCCGTCCTAGCCTTACCGGCATGAGCATCCCCACCGCTGACTCAGCCGCCGGCCAGGCCGTCAAGGCCGCCGACCGCGCGCACGTCTTCCACTCGTGGTCCGCCCAGGCGCTGATCGACCCCCTCGCGGTGGCCGGCGCCGAGGGCTCGTACTTCTGGGACTACGACGGCAACCGCTACCTCGACTTCTCCTCGCAGCTGGTCAACACCAACATCGGCCACCAGCACCCGAAGGTGGTCGCCGCGGTCCAGGAGCAGGCGGCGAAGCTCTGCACCATCGCCCCCGGCTTCGCGGTCGAGTCGCGCAGCGAGGCGGCCCGGCTGATCGCCGAGCGCACCCCCGGCGACCTGGACAAGATCTTCTTCACCAACGGCGGCGCCGAGGCCGTGGAGAACGCCATCCGGCTGGCCCGGCTGCACACCGGCCGGCAGAAGGTGCTGTCCACGTACCGCTCGTACCACGGCGCCACCGCCAACGCGATCGCCCTCACCGGCGACCCGCGGCGCTGGGCCAACGAGACCGGCGTCTCCGGGGTGGTGCACTTCTGGGGCCCGTACGCCTACCGCTCCAACTTCCACGCCGAGAACGAGGCGCAGGAGTGCGAGCGGGCGCTGGAGCACCTGGAGCAGGTGATCGCCTTCGAGGGGCCGGGCACCGTCGCGGCGGTCATCCTGGAGACGGTGGTCGGTACCGCGGGCGTTCTGGTCCCGCCGCCGGGATACCTGGCCGGGGTGCGGGAGATCTGCGACCGCTACGGGATCGTGTTCATCCTGGACGAGGTGATGGCCGGCTTCGGCCGCACCGGTGAGTGGTTCGCCGCCGACCACTGGGGCGTCGTGCCGGACCTCATGACCTTCGCCAAGGGCGTCAACTCGGGCTACGTCCCGCTGGGCGGGGTGGCGATCAGCGCCGAGATCGCCGCCACCTTCGCCGAGCGGCCGTTCCCCGGCGGGCTCACCTACTCCGGGCACCCGCTGGCCTGCGCCTCGGCGGTGGCCACCATCAACGCGATGGCGGAGGAGGGCATCGTCGAGAACGCCAAGCACATCGGCGAGACGGTGCTCGGCCCCGGCCTGCGCGAGCTGGCCGAGCGGCACCCCTCGATCGGCGAGGTGCGCGGCCTCGGCGTGTTCTGGGCGCTCGACCTGGTCAAGGACCGGGAGACCCGCGAGCCGCTGGTGCCGTACAACGCCGCGGGCGCCGACAACGCACCGATGGCCGAGCTGGCCGCGGCCTGCAAGCAGCGCGGGCTCTGGCCGTTCGTCAACATGAACCGCTTCCACGTCGTCCCGCCGTGCACCGTCACCGAGGAGGAGGCCAAGGCCGGCCTCGCGGTGCTGGACGAGGTGCTGTCGCTCACCGACGCGCACACTGTCTGACGTACCTCCCAGGACGGCCCCGGGCACGGCGTGTCCGGGGCCCTCCCACGTTCCGGAAGGCCCCCATGTCCAGCAGCACCACTCTGACCCGACGCCCGACCGACTCCCGTACGCTGCACCGACGTTCGCTGCTCGGCGGCGCCGCGCTGCTCGGCGCCGGCACCCTGGCCGGCTGCGGCATCCCGTCCGCGTACGTCGCCGAGGACCGCCGCTCGGCGCCGGACCGCTCGGAGCGCGACAAGCGGCTGAACTTCTCCAACTGGACCCAGTACATCGACACCGACGACCAGGGCGGGCGCCCGACCCTGGACGCCTTCACCGAGAAGACCGGGATCGCGGTCACCTACACCGAGGACATCAACGACAACGACGAGTTCTTCGGCAAGATCAGCCCGGTGCTCACCCAGGGCGCCGACCCGGGCCGGGACCTGATGGTGATCAGCGACTGGATGGCCGGCCGGTACGTCTCGCTCGGCTGGGTGCAGGCGATGGACCGGGACAACCTGCCCAACGTCACCGCCAACCTGGACCCGCAGCTGGCGAACCCGGTCTTCGACCCGGGCCGCCGGCGCAGCGTGCCCTGGCAGTCCGGGATCACCGGCATCGCGTACAACCGCAAGGCGCTCGGCCGGGAACTCCAGTCCACCGCCGACCTGTGGGCACCCGACCTCAAGGGCCGGATCACCCTGTTCGCCGGGCTGGACGAGGCGCTCGGGCTGCTGATGCTCTCCCAGGGCGCGGACATCGCGCGGTTCAGCGACGACGACGCGCACCGGGCGATGGACCTGGTGCAGAAGATGGTCGACACCGGCCACGTCCGCCGCTTCACCGGCAACGACTACACCGGCGACCTCGCCTCCGGCGCCGCGGTCGCCTGCCAGGCCTACTCGGGCGACGCCGTCCAGCTCACCGCCGAGAACCCGGACATCGCCTTCGTCGTACCGGAGGAGGGCGGCGAACTGTGGGCGGAGAGCCTGATGATCCCCAACCGGGCCGTCCACAAGCGCAATGCCGAGCTGCTGGTCGACTACTACTACCAGCCCGAGGTCGCCGCCGAACTCGCCGCGGCCGTCCAGTACATCTGCCCGGTGCCGGCCGCCCGTGAGGTGCTGGCGGACAGCGGGGACAAGGACAAGGCCGAACTCGCCGAGAACCCGCTGGTGTTCCCGACCGCGGAGATGCGCGCCCGGCTGCACGGCATGCGCGACGTCACCTCGGCCGAGCGGCCGGAGCTGCACAAGGTCTGGGGGCGCATCACCGGGGTGTGACGCTCACCTGCGGACGGCGTCCAGCGCGAGCAGCGCCACGTGCAGGGACAGGCAGGACTCCACCTGGTCGAGGTCGACGCCCAGGATCCGTTCGACCTTGTGCAGCCGGTCGTAGAAGGAAGGCCGGGACAGGTGGGCGGCGTCGGCCGCCGCCGACTTGTTCCGGCCGTGCTCCAGGTAGATCCGCAGCATCTGCACCAACTGGCCGTTGTGCTCGGCGTCGTGGGCCAGCAGCGGTCCCAACTCGCGCTCCACGTACGTCTGCAGGCGGGCGTCGTCGCGCAGCAGGTGGAGCAGGCCGCGCAACCGCACGTCCGGCAGCCGGTAGTAGGAGGCGGTGCGGCCGCCACCGGGCGCGTCGTGCAGGGCCGCGTCGGCGACCTGGGCGGCCTCCAGCAGGGTGCGCCGGGCGTCACGGACCGAGCCGACCGAGGAGCCGACCGCGACCACCGGGCCCGGGGCGTCGGCGCCCTCCCGGCCGGCCTCGGCGGACATCCGGCGCAGGGTGGCCGAGAAGGCGTCCAGCGCGACGTGCTCGTCCTGCTGGGCGCCGAGCGCGATCAGCAGGCCGACGCCCTCGTCGTCCAGCGCGCCGACCAGGGCGGAGAGCCGGCAGGCCCGCACAGCGCCGGCCGCCAGCTCGGTGAAGTCGCGCAGCCGGGCCTGGGCCTCCAGCGCGGCCGGGATCGGCCCGCGGCGCTGGCGCAGCACCACGCCGACCAGCCGTCGGCCGTCCAGCGGGACACCGAGGGCCTGGGCGCGCAGGGCCACCTCGGAGACGGTCAGCGCGTGGGTCAGGATGCCGGAGAGCAGGGTGCGGTGGGTCTGCCGCTCCAGGCTCTCCCGGTCGCGCACCACCAGCCGGTTGAGCGCCAGCGCGGAGGCGCCGCGCTCCAGCAGCATGGCGTGGGGGTGCGGCTCGCCCTCCGGCAGCGGGCCCGGCTCCTGGACCAGCACCAGCCGACCCCAGTCCTGGCCGCGGGCGCCGACGGTGGTGACCAGCCAGCCGCTGCGCGGGTCGTGGCCGGTGCGGCCGGGCGGGCGGACCCCGCGCGAGCGGCGCTCCCAGTCCTCCAGCAGCTCGGCCTCCGGGCGTCCGGCGGTGTCGTGGGCGAGCACCTGGTGGGCGAGGTTCTCCAGGACCACCGGCGCGCCGGCCATCCGGGCCACCTGGCGGATCACCTCGGGCGGTTCGGCGCCCTCCACCACCAGCTCGTTGAAGACCTGGTGGACCGACTCGGAGATCCGCAGCTGCTCCAGCTGGGCGTTGACCACCAGGGCGTGGACGGCCTCGGTGACGGCGACGAAGCGCACCTCGCGGCGGAGCGTGACCAGCGGCAGCCCGCGCTGCTCGGCGGCGTGCACCAGGGCGCGCGGCAGCGAGTCGAAGTAGCGCCGCCCGAACTCGACCACCAGCCCGGCCACGCCGACCTCGTCCAGGTCGCGGACATAGCGGGCCAGGCCCTCGCGGTCCTCGGGCAGCGCGATGCCCGTGGTCAGCACCAGCTCGCCGCCCTGGAGCATCCCGGCGACGTCGGGAAGTTCGCTGACGTGGACCCAGCGGACCGGTCGTTCCAGGTGGTCGGCGCCGGCCACCACCTGGGGCAGACCGCGCCGCATCACCTCCAGGTCGAGCACTCGGGCGACGGTGGGGAGCATCGCGGGCCTCCGGGGCGGAAGGAGGGGGCGGGATTCAGGGGCGTCGGGGACCCAGGGGTACACAGGGTGTCAGGTGAATCATGCACCGTCCCGACGACTTGTCGCCCTGCGAGAACCCTTGCACTCTGTAAGGCCCTTCGCGCCGAGGCTGGCGAAGTGACCCTTGTCACGTCAACCCCGCAATTGGCAAGGTCAGCGGGACCGCAGACCCCCACTGCGGAAGCGTTTCACCGCGGCGCGCGGTCGAACCGCCGGCACTTGGAGGAACCCCAGATGGACCTGACCGACTTCGGCGCGGGCGCGCAGTACATCGCGGGCCGCCAGACCCGCGGCAGCGGCGAGCCCTTCCAGGTCGTCAACCCCGCCGACGGCAGCGTGGTCGAGCAGGTCGCGCTGGCCACCGCCGCCGACGTGGACACCGCCGTCGCCGCCGCGAGGGCCGCCCTGCCCGGCTGGTCCTCCGCCACCCCGGGCGCACGGTCGGAGGCGCTGACCCGGTTGGCCGCCGTACTGGCCGACGCGGCGGACGACCTCGCCCGGGTGGAGACCGCGCAGACCGGCAAGCCGGTGAAGCTGGCCACCGAGTTCGACGTCCCCGGCACCGTCGACAACGCCGCCTTCTTCGCCGGCGCCGCCCGCAACCTGGAGGGCAAAGCGGCCGGGGAGTACTCCGGCGACCACACCTCCTACGTGCGGCGCGAGGCGATCGGCGTGGTGGGCTCGATCTCGCCGTGGAACTACCCGCTGCAGATGGCCGCCTGGAAGATCCTCCCGGCGATCGCGGCGGGCAACACCATCGTGCTCAAGCCGGCCGAGCTGACCCCGCTGACCTCCCTGATGTTCGCCCGGGCCTGCACCGAGGCGGGCATCCCGGACGGCGTGGTCAACGTGGTCACCGGCGCCGGGCGCACGGCCGGCGAGCACCTGGTCTCCCACCCCGGCGTCGCGATGGTCTCCTTCACCGGCTCCACCGCCGTCGGGAAGCGGGTCGCCGAACTCGCCACCGCGAGCGTCAAGCGCACCCACCTGGAGCTCGGCGGCAAGGCGCCGTTCGTGGTCTTCGACGACGCCGACCTGGACGCCGCGGTGCACGGCGCCGTCGCCGCCTCGCTGATCAACGGCGGCCAGGACTGCACCGCCGCCACCCGCGCCTACGTCCAACGCCCGCTCTACGACGCCTTCGTGGCCGGGGTCGCCGAGCTGTACGCCGCGATCCGGATCGGCGACCCGCGCGACCCCCGCACCGACCTCGGCCCGCTGGTCTCGTACGCCCATCGGGACCGGGTGGCCGGCTTCGTGGAGCGCGCCCGCTCCTACGCCACCGTGGTCACCGGCGGCCCCGCGCCCGCCAAGGGCCACGACGGCAGCGACCTCACCCGGGGCGCCTACTTCGCGCCCACCCTGATCACCGGCGCGGCCCAGGACAGCGAGGTGGTCCAGGGCGAGGTCTTCGGCCCGGTGCTGGTGGTGCTGCCCTTCGACGGCGACGACGAGGGCCTGCGGCTGGCCAACGACACCCCGTACGGCCTGGCCGCCTCCGCCTGGACGGGCAACGTCCACCGTTCGCTGCGCGCCACCCGGGAGATCGCCGCCGGGTGCGTCTGGGTCAACGACCACATCCCGATCATCAGCGAGATGCCGCACGGCGGCTACAAGGCGTCCGGCTACGGCAAGGACATGTCCCAGTACTCGCTGGACGAGTACACCCAGGTCAAGCACGTCATGTTCGACACCACCGCGGTCGCCCGCAAGGACTGGCACCGCACCGTCTTCGGAGACCGATAACCCCTACGGCCGGGTGCTCCCCCCCACGCACCCCGTCTTCCCCAGGAGGCCCGCATGGCGTTCAAGGCGTTCAACGAGCTCACCGACGGTCTGCCCGAACCGGTCCGCAGGGCCTGGGAACGCAGTCTGACCAGTGGTCGGGCAGCGGTCGGCCGCCGCACCCTGCTGCGCGCCGCCGCGCTGACCGCCGGAGCGGGCACCCTGGCCGCCTGCGGCATCCCTGCGGCACCCCGGGCGACCGGCGACTCGACCGCCAACGCCGCCAAGGACCTCTCGGACAGCGAGAAGGAGGTCGACTTCTCCAACTGGCCGCTGTACGTGGACACCGACGAGAAGGACAAGGAGAAGCACGGCACCCTGGACGCCTTCACCGCGGCCACCGGTATCAAGGTCAAGTACAACGAGGACGTCAACGACAACGTCGAGTTCTTCGGCAAGGTCAAGCCGCAGCTGGCGGCCGGCGAGGACACCGGCCGCGACCTGGTGGTGCTCACCGACTGGATGGCCGCCCGGCTGATCCGGCTCGGCTGGGCGCAGAAGCTGAACCCGGCGAACGTCACCACCGCGATCACCAACGTCGAGGCCCGCTTCCGCGCCCCCGACTGGGACCCCGGCCGGCTCTACACCTACCCCTGGGCCGGCATCCAGACCGTCGTCGCCTACAACCGGAAGGCGACCAGGGGCAAGGAGGTCACCAGCGTCTCCCAGCTGCTGGACGACCCGGACCTCAAGGGCCGGGTCACCTTCCTCTCCGAGATGCGCGACAGCATCGGGATGGTCCTGCTGGACATGGGCAAGGACCCGGCGAAGTTCACCGCCGACGACTACGACGCCGCGATCGCCCGCCTGCAGAAGGCCGTCGACGGCAAGCAGATCCGCCGCTTCACCGGCAACGACTACGGCCAGGAGCTGTCCTCCGGGGACATCGCCGCCTGCGTCGCCTGGGGCGGCGACCTGATCCAACTGCGCGCCGACAACCCGGACATCGAGTTCGCCATCCCCGAGAAGGGCTACCTCGCCTCGACCGACAACATGCTGGTCCCGGCCAAGGCACGGCACAAGACGAACGCGGAAAAGCTGATCGACTTCTACTATCAGCCGAAGATCGCGGCGCAGCTGGTCGCGGGCATCGGCTTCGTCTCCGCCGTCACCGGGATGAAGGACGAGCTCGCCGCCCTCGCCCCGGACAGCGCGGCCAACCCGCTGGTCGTACCCACCCCCGAGATGGCGGCCAAGGCGCACGTGTTCCGAACCCTCACCGAGGGCGAGGAGAGCGAGTTCGAGCAGAAGTTCTCCAAGCTCATCGGCGCCTGACCCCCTCGGTAAACAGACACTGCCGGCAGAAAGACCCAGGAAGACACCCATGACAGACCAGCTGCGCGACGCGACCGGCGGCGACGTACGCCTCACCGGCATCGGCAAGACGTACGGCTCGTTCACCGCCGTCCACCCGCTCGACCTGACCGTCCCCCAGGGCTCCTTCTTCGCCCTGCTCGGCGCCTCCGGCTGCGGCAAGACCACCACCCTGCGCATGATCGCCGGCCTGGAGGAGCCCACCAGCGGCACCGTCCTGATCGGCGGCCAGGACGTCACCGCCCTGCCCCCGTACAAGCGGCCGGTGAACACCGTCTTCCAGAGCTACGCGCTCTTCCCGCACCTGGACATCTTCGAGAACGTCGCCTTCGGCCTGCGCCGGCGCGGGAAGAAGGACGTCAAGAAGCAGGTCGACGAGATGCTGGAGCTGGTCGAACTCGGCCAGTACGCCCGGCGCAAGCCGCACCAGCTCTCCGGCGGCCAGCAGCAGCGCGTCGCGGTCGCCCGCGCGCTGATCAACCACCCCCAGGTGCTGCTGCTGGACGAGCCGCTCGGCGCCCTCGACCTCAAGCTGCGCCGCCAGATGCAGCTGGAACTCAAGCGGATCCAGACCGAGGTCGGCATCACCTTCGTGCACGTCACCCACGACCAGGAGGAGGCCATGACCATGGCCGACACCATCGCGGTGATGAACGGCGGCCGGGTCGAGCAACTGGGGGCGCCCGCCGAACTGTACGAGAACCCCGCCACCACCTTCGTGGCCAACTTCCTCGGCCAGTCCAACCTGCTGCCCGCCGAGGTCACCGGCGGCGCGGGCGAGGACCTGCTGGTCTCCGTGGCCGGCACCCGCCTCGCGGTGCCGAGGGCGCGCTGCGCCACCGGGGCCGAGCGGGTCCACCTGGGCGTGCGTCCGGAGAAGATCACCATCACCCACGCCACCGAGCAGGTCGCCGAGGGCCGCAACAAGCTGGCCGGCACCGTCCTCGACTCCAGCTTCATCGGAGTCTCCACCCAGTACGTGGTGCGCACCGACGGCGGCCAGGAGGTCACCGTCTTCGAGCAGAACATGGAGCGCGACGCCCGCATCGTCCCCGGCGCAGCCGTGCAGCTGCACTGGAACCCGGCGCACTCCTTCGCCCTGGACGCCGCGCAGGCGATCGACGCGGGCACCGCGGAGGAGGCCGCGTGACCACCACCGCCCCGGCCGCGCCGTCGCAGGCCGTCCCGCTGGAGCCGGCCGAACGGAAGCCGAAGCGCAAGCTCACCCCGTACTGGCTGCTGCTGCCCGGCATCGTCTGGCTGGTCGTCTTCTTCGCCGTGCCGATGCTGTACCAGGGGTCCACCTCGCTGCAGACCGGCTCGCTCGAAGAGGGCTTCAAGGTCACCTGGCACTTCTCGACCTACTGGGACGCCGTGGTCGAGTACAAGTGGCACTTCGTCCGCTCGTTCTCCTACGCGGCCGTCGCCACCGTGCTCTGCCTGGTCATCGGCTACCCGCTGGCGTACACCATCGCCTTCAAGGCGAACCGGCGCTGGCGCAACGTCATCCTGATCCTGGTCATCGCGCCGTTCTTCACCAGCTTCCTGATCCGCACGCTGGCCTGGAAGACCATCCTGTCCGACGGCGGCCCGGTGGTCGGCGCGCTCAACGCCCTGCACGTCCTGGACGTCACCAACGCGCTCGGGCTCACCTCCGGCGACCGGGTGCTCGCCACCCCGCTCGCCGTGGTCTGCGGCCTGACCTACAACTTCCTGCCGTTCATGATCCTGCCGCTGTACACCTCGCTGGAGCGGATCGACCCCCGGCTGCACGAGGCGGCCGGCGACCTCTACGCCCGGCCGTTCACCACCTTCCGCAAGGTCACCTTCCCGATCTCGCTGCCGGGGGTGGTCGCGGGCACCCTGCTGACCTTCATCCCGGCCTCCGGCGACTACATCAACGCCCAGCTGCTGGGCTCGCCGAGCGAGCAGATGGTCGGCAACGGCATCCAGAAGCAGTTCCTGAACGTGCTCGACTACCCCACGGCGGCCGCGCTGAGCTTCGTCCTGATGGCCCTGATCCTGGGCATGGTGACGGTCTACATGCGCAAGGCCGGGACGGAGGAACTGGTCTGATGTCCCGCATCCTGAAGTGGGTCCGCGCCCACCTGGTCGTCCTGGCCGGCCTGCTGGCCCTCGCCTACCTGGTGCTGCCCAACCTGGTCGTGCTGGCCTTCTCGTTCAACAAGCCGGTCGGCAAGTTCAACTACGAGTGGAACGAGTTCTCCACCGACGCCTGGACCAACCCCTGCGGCGTCGCCGACATGTGCCAGTCGCTCTCGCTCAGCCTGCGGATCGCGGTGCTCGCCACCGTCGGCGCCACCGTGCTCGGCACCATGGTCGCCTTCGCGCTGGCCCGCTACCGCTTCCGCGGCCGCTCGGCCACCACCGCGATGATCTTCCTGCCGATGGCCATGCCCGAGGTGGTCATGGCCGCCTCGCTGGGAACACTGTTCCTCAACATGCGCATCCCCTTCGGCTTCACCACCATCCTCATCGCGCACATCATGTTCTGCCTCAGCTTCGTGGTGACGGCGGTCAAGGCGCGCGTGATGAGCATGGACCCGAGGCTCGAACAGGCCGCCCAGGACCTCTACGCGACCCCCACCCAGACCTTCCTGCGGGTCACCCTGCCGCTGGCCGCCCCCGGCATCGCCGCCGGAGCGCTGCTCAGCTTCGCGCTCTCCTTCGACGACTTCATCATCACCCAGTTCAACTCGGGCCCGACCACGGTCACCTTCCCGATGTTCGTCTGGGGCGCCTCGCAGCGTGGCATCCCGGTGCAGGTGAACGTCATCGGCACCGCGATGTTCGTCGCCGCGGTCGCACTGACCGTCGCGGGCCAGTGGCTGGGAAACCGCCGGAAGGCCACCGCCTGACGCACGGTCGGTCAGCGGTGGCCCCCACCTCCATCTATCCGTAGAAAGTGGCTGATAATGCATGGACTCCGCCCGCGCACTCAGTGACGCCAGGCCCACCCCGTTCTGGCTGGAGGACCCCGGCCGGCCGCAGGCGCTGCCCGCCCTGGTCGGCGACGCCACCTGCGACCTGCTGGTCGTCGGCGGCGGCTACTCCGGCCTGTGGACCGCCCTCATCGCCAAGGAACGCGACCCGTCACTGGACGTCGTGCTGGTCGAGGGCAACGAGGTCGGGTGGGCCGCGTCCGGGCGCAACGGCGGATTCTGCGCGGCCAGCCTCACCCACGGCTTCGGCAACGGCCTGGAGCGCTGGCCTGCCGAACTGGCCCAGCTGGAGCGCCTCGGCGCCGCCAACCTGGATGCCATCGAGGCCACCCTCAAGCGCTACGGCATCGACGCCGAATGGGAGCGCACCGGCGAGATCGACGTCGCCACCCAGCCCCACCAGGTCGAGGAACTGCACGAGATCGCCGAAGCCGTCGCCCGCTACGGCCTCGACATCACCGTCCTGGACGCCGACCAGCTGCGCGCCGAGGTGAACTCGCCGACCTTCCTCGGCGGTCTCTGGGACAAGGATGGCGTGGCGATGGTCCACCCCGCCAAGCTCGCCTGGGGCCTCAAGGAGGCCTGCCTGGGCCAGGGCGTCCGGATCTTCGAGCACACCCGGGCCACCGAGCTGCGCGAGCACGGCAGCGGCATGACCGCCCGCACCCCGTACGGCCGGGTCTTCGCCCGCCGGGTCGCGCTCGGCACCAACGTGTTCCCGTCCCTGCTCAAGCGCGTCCGCCCGTACGTCGTGCCGGTGTACGACTACGCCCTGATGACCGAGCCGCTCAGCGACGAGCAGCTCGCCGCGATCGGCTGGCGCGGCCGGCAGGGGCTCGGCGACAGCGCCAACAAGTTCCACTACTTCCGGCTCTCCGCCGACAACCGGATCCTCTGGGGCGGCTACGACGCGGTCTACCACTACGGCGGCCACGTCCGGCACGAGTACGACCAGCGGCCGGAGACCTTCCGCACCCTGGCCACCCACTTCTTCCGCTGCTTCCCGCAGCTGGAGGGGCTGCGCTTCACCAACGCCTGGGGCGGCGCCATCGACACCTGCAGCCGGTTCTCGGCGTTCTTCGACACCGCCCACCGGGGCAAGGTCGCCTACGCCGTCGGCTACACCGGGCTCGGCGTCGGGGCCACCCGCTTCGGCGCCGAGGTGATGCTCGACCTGCTCGCCGGCGAGCGCACCGAGCGCACCTCCCTGGACATGGTGCGCTCCAAGCCGCTGCCGTTCCCGCCCGAACCGGTGCGCTGGGCCGGGATCGAGATCACCACCCGCTCGCTGGAGCGCGCCGACCGCAACGGCGGCCACCGCAACCTCTGGCTGCGCACCCTCGACCGGCTGGGGCTCGGCTTCGACAGCTGACCCCGCCGGTTCGGTCCCGCGACCCGTGTAAGAGGGACCCGCCGTCCGCCTCTCCTCGGTGACGGCGGGTCCCGGTATCCCGCCGAGCCCGACCAGTACGCCAGCGAGAAACGGGGACACGACATGGAGCGCACCGGACTGAACTGGCTCACCCAGGCGGCACCGGACCCGGAGGACCTCCGGGCGCAGTGGGAACGCACCGGGCTGGGCCTGACCCTGCTACCGGCCGGACGCCGCTGGGACGTCCTCGCCGTCCCCGGTCGGCTCGGTCGCCCGGCCCTGGACGTCCTGGACACCGCCCCCTGCGGCCCGGTCCTCACCGACTCCGGGGAGGACCACGTCAGCTTCCTGGTGCCGGTCGGCACCGCTGCCCGCTGGATCGGCACCGGCGTGCGCTGCGCGGGGGAGGGCACCTGGATCGTCGTGCCCCACCCCGGACGCGGCAGCCGCGGCGTGCGCTGGCTGGTGCCGCCCGACGGCTCCGGGCGGCTCAACGACCCGGTGCTGCTGGAGCTGGCCCTGCACGAGGCGGCGGCCGGGCTCGGCGGCTGGTAGCGGGGACTCCTGCGGTCCGCAGCCGTGGCGCGCCGGGTGGGGAGCTCGGGTCAGACTGGAGATGTGACCACCGCCCCGCACGCCGTCGACGCGTCGCTCCGACCGGGCCCCGCCCAGCTGCGCCTGGCCGCCCTGGCCGGGCCCCTCTGCACCCGGTACGGGCTGGCGCTGGCCGGTGGGCACGCGCTGCGCGCCCACGGCGTTCCGGCCTGCCCGCAGGACGGACTGACCCTGGCCACCGGCGGCGCCGACCTGCCGGAGGTGGCAGCCGCGCTGGCGGAGGCGTACCGCGCGGCGGGCGGCGGGGTCGCGGAGCGGCCCGGCACACCGCGCCTGGAGCAACTGGCCGTACGGCTGGCACTGGGCGGCCGGTCGCACTCGGTGGAGCTGCGGAAGGAGCCGCTCGCCCACCGGCCGGTCCGGCTGGACTTCGGTGTGTCCGAGCCCGGCGAGCCGCCGGTGGTCCTGCCGGTGGTCGCACTGGAGGACGCGGCGGCGCTCACCACCGCGCTGCTGGTCGACCGGGGCATGCCGCGCGACCTGATCGACGTGCACGCCCTCACCAGGAACTACCGGGAAGGCGAACTGCTCGCGCTGGCAGCCGAGTTGGACCCGGACTTCCAGCCGGACTGGCTCGCCGACCGGCTGGAGACGCTGGCCGAGGCGGCGGACGGCCGGTTCCGCGCCCGGGGCGTCGAGGCCGGGGCGGTGGAGGGGCTCAAGCGGTGGGCCCTGGCCTGGGCGCAGGACCTGCGGCTGGACCTGCTGGAGACCCAGCAGGCGGCGGACGGGCTGCACGACCCGTACCTCGAGGACGAGGAGTCCTGAGGCGACACCGAGCCGTCGGGCCCGGCGGCTTCACGCGTTCGGCGCAGCGACCGGACGACCTGTAAGGCTGAATCCGTGATCCCCGTCAGCCTGTTCGTTGAGCCGTGCCCCGGTGGCCACCACACTGGGAGACGAGCGCGGTAGCCCCGTGAATTCCCGTCGCCCGGCCCTCTCGCGGGCGGCGCCAGACCGGACCGGTGGCAGGACGCCGCCCGGGACTTCGGAGGCAGACGGACTTGAGCAAGCACATCATTCACTGGATCGGCGGCAAGCCGGTGGCCACCGCCGGTGCGGCGCCCCGTCGCGGTGACGTCTTCGACCCGGCCACCGGCCAGGTCGCCGGCCAGGTCGACTTCGCCGGGATCGCCGAGGTCGACCAGGCCGTGGCCGCCGCGGCCTCGGCCTTCACCCAGTGGCGCAACGCCTCGGTGGCCAGGCGGACCACGGTGCTCTTCGCCTTCCGCGAGCTGCTGAACGCCCGCCGGGACGAGCTGGCCTCGATCATCGTGTCCGAGCACGGCAAGGTGCACTCCGACGCGCTCGGCGAGATCGCCCGCGGCCTGGAGGTCGTCGAGTACGCCTGCGGCATCCCGCAGCTGATCAAGGGCGGCTTCACCGAGCAGGCCTCCACCGGCATCGACGTCTACTCGATCCGCCAGCCGCTCGGCCCGGTCGCGATCATCTCGCCGTTCAACTTCCCGGCCATGGTGCCGATGTGGTTCTTCCCGATCGCCATCGCGGCCGGCAACACAGTCGTGCTGAAGCCCTCGGAGAAGGACCCGTCGGCGGCCAACTTCCTGGCCGAGCTGTGGAAGGAGGCCGGGCTGCCGGACGGTGTCTTCAACGTGGTGCACGGTGACAAGGTCTCCGTCGACCGTCTGCTGGAGCACCCGGACATCAAGTCCGTCAGCTTCGTCGGCTCCACCCCGATCGCCCGCTACGTCTACGAGACCGGCACCCGCTACGGCAAGCGTGTGCAGGCCCTGGGCGGTGCCAAGAACCACATGCTGGTGCTGCCCGACGCCGACCTCGACCTGGCCGCCGACGCCGCCGTCAACGCCGGCTTCGGTGCGGCCGGCGAGCGTTGCATGGCCGTCTCCGTCCTGGTCGCCGTCGACCCGATCGGTGACGAGCTGGTCGACAAGATCAAGCAGCGGATCGCCACCCTGAAGGTCGGCCCCGGCTGCAACGGCGACTCCGAGATGGGCCCGCTGGTCACCGGCCAGCACCGCGACAAGGTCACCTCCTACGTCGAGTCCGGTGTCGCCGACGGTGCCGAACTCGCCGTGGACGGCCGCAAGCACCCGATCGCCCCCGAGGACCGGAACGGCAGCCCGACCAGCGACGGCTTCTGGCTCGGCCCCACGCTGTTCGATCACGTGAAGCCCGGCATGTCCGTCTACAACGACGAGATCTTCGGTCCGGTGCTCTCCGTCGTGCGCGTCGCCTCCTACGAGGAGGGCCTGGCGCTGATCAACGCCAACCCGTACGGCAACGGCACCGCCCTCTTCACCAACGACGGCGGCGCGGCCCGGCGCTTCCAGTTCGAGGTGGAGGTCGGCATGGTCGGCATCAACGTGCCGATCCCGGTGCCGGTCGCCTACTACTCCTTCGGCGGCTGGAAGGCCTCGCTGTTCGGCGACGCCCACGCGTACGGCCCGGACGGCGTGCAGTTCTTCACCCGGGGCAAGGCCGTCACCCAGCGCTGGCTGGACCCGTCGCACGGCGGCATCAACCTCGGCTTCCCCACCAACAGCTGAGCCCGCTGGCGAGGCCGGCCGGACCCCTCCCCGGGGGTCCGGCCGGCCCCTTCTGCACGTCGTTTGCATCCGGGAGCGGAAGCGCGTACAGTCCTTCGAGCTGCCTGGCAGGGAGCACCGGACACGCGTCTGCGCGGACGGTCCCGGGGCAGCCAATCCTCTGAAACACCACTTCCGGTTCGCGCCGGTCGTTTCGCTTTCGCGTCTCGGCTCGGTGCTTATTGCGCGTGCTCGTTTTATCGGATTGCAGTCGGACTCGGCTGGATTCGCTTTTCGGAGCGGGGATCGGCTAGAGTTTGAAACGTCGGACGGGGCGTCAAGCCGCAGAAGACACCAGCGAGTTGGATGACGAAGCGCCGGAAACGGAGCGGAAAACATCTGATAAGCTGGAAACACGAAAGAACGAAGCGCCCGGAGGGCCCGCTGGAAGGCGGCCTGAAGGAAGCGTCCGTTCCTTGAGAACTCAACAGCGTGCCAAAAGTCAACGCCAGATATGTTGACATCCCCGGCCTCGATCGTCTGATCGGGGTTGGAGATTCCTTTTGAAACAAACACTAGCGAGGACGCAGTGCGCGGGATCACCCTATTCCGGTGGTTGCCGTGCCGCTCAACGCGGGTGTGGACCCGATTACGGGTAAACATTCACGGAGAGTTTGATCCTGGCTCAGGACGAACGCTGGCGGCGTGCTTAACACATGCAAGTCGAACGGTGAAGCCCTTCGGGGTGGATCAGTGGCGAACGGGTGAGTAACACGTGGGCAATCTGCCCTGCACTCTGGGACAAGCCCTGGAAACGGGGTCTAATACCGGATATGACCTTCCTCCGCATGGGGGTTGGTGGAAAGCTCCGGCGGTGCAGGATGAGCCCGCGGCCTATCAGCTTGTTGGTGGGGTAATGGCCTACCAAGGCGACGACGGGTAGCCGGCCTGAGAGGGCGACCGGCCACACTGGGACTGAGACACGGCCCAGACTCCTACGGGAGGCAGCAGTGGGGAATATTGCACAATGGGCGAAAGCCTGATGCAGCGACGCCGCGTGAGGGATGACGGCCTTCGGGTTGTAAACCTCTTTCAGCAGGGAAGAAGCGCAAGTGACGGTACCTGCAGAAGAAGCACCGGCTAACTACGTGCCAGCAGCCGCGGTAATACGTAGGGTGCGAGCGTTGTCCGGAATTATTGGGCGTAAAGAGCTCGTAGGCGGCCTGTCGCGTCGGATGTGAAAGCCCGGGGCTTAACCCCGGGTCTGCATTCGATACGGGCAGGCTAGAGTGTGGTAGGGGAGATCGGAATTCCTGGTGTAGCGGTGAAATGCGCAGATATCAGGAGGAACACCGGTGGCGAAGGCGGATCTCTGGGCCATTACTGACGCTGAGGAGCGAAAGCGTGGGGAGCGAACAGGATTAGATACCCTGGTAGTCCACGCCGTAAACGTTGGGAACTAGGTGTTGGCGACATTCCACGTCGTCGGTGCCGCAGCTAACGCATTAAGTTCCCCGCCTGGGGAGTACGGCCGCAAGGCTAAAACTCAAAGGAATTGACGGGGGCCCGCACAAGCAGCGGAGCATGTGGCTTAATTCGACGCAACGCGAAGAACCTTACCAAGGCTTGACATATGCCGGAAACATCCAGAGATGGGTGCCCCCTTGTGGTCGGTATACAGGTGGTGCATGGTTGTCGTCAGCTCGTGTCGTGAGATGTTGGGTTAAGTCCCGCAACGAGCGCAACCCTTGTTCTGTGTTGCCAGCGAGTAATGTCGGGGACTCACAGGAGACTGCCGGGGTCAACTCGGAGGAAGGTGGGGACGACGTCAAATCATCATGCCCCTTATGTCTTGGGCTGCACACGTGCTACAATGGTCGGTACAAAGGGCTGCGATGCCGTGAGGCGGAGCGAATCCCAAAAAGCCGGCCTCAGTTCGGATTGGGGTCTGCAACTCGACCCCATGAAGTTGGAGTTGCTAGTAATCGCAGATCAGCATGCTGCGGTGAATACGTTCCCGGGCCTTGTACACACCGCCCGTCACGTCACGAAAGTCGGTAACACCCGAAGCCGGTGGCCTAACCCGTATGGGATGGAGCCGTCGAAGGTGGGACCAGCGATTGGGACGAAGTCGTAACAAGGTAGCCGTACCGGAAGGTGCGGCTGGATCACCTCCTTTCTAAGGAGCACATGGCCGCTTGCAGGCGAATGTTCTGCACGGTTGCTCATGGGTGGAACGTTGACTATTCGGCACAGGAAGAGACCAGGGGCTAGTACTGCTTCGGCGTGGAACGCGTTCTGGGATTGACTGTGTCGGGCACGTTGTTGGGTCCTGAGGGAACGGAAGTTGCCTCAAGGATGCCGGCCTCACTTGAGGTAGCCCGGGTTCGGGTTGCCGAGGGTGTGTGACTGGTCGTTGTTTGAGAACTGCACAGTGGACGCGAGCATCTGTGGCCAAGTTTTTAAGGGCGCACGGTGGATGCCTTGGCACCAGGAACCGATGAAGGACGTGGGAGGCCGCGATAGGCCCCGGGGAGCTGTCAACCGAGCTTTGATCCGGGGGTGTCCGAATGGGGAAACCCGGCAGTCGTCATGGGCTGTCACCCGCTGCTGAACACATAGGCAGTGTGGAGGGAACGCGGGGAAGTGAAACATCTCAGTACCCGCAGGAAGAGAAAACAACCGTGATTCCGGGAGTAGTGGCGAGCGAAACTGGATGAGGCTAAACCGTATTGGTGTGAGACCCGGCAGGGGTTGCCAATACGGGGTTGTGGGAATGAGCTTCAGTCGTCTGCCGGCGGCTGGGCGAGTCAGAAACCGTATGGGTAGTCGAAGGACATGCGAAAGGTCCGGCGTAGAGGGTAAGACCCCCGTAGACGAAATCTGTACGGCTTGCTTGCTCATCTCCCAAGTAGCACGGGGCCCGAGAAATCCCGTGTGAATCTGGCGGGACCACCCGCTAAGCCTAAATATTCCCTGGTGACCGATAGCGGATAGTACCGTGAGGGAATGGTGAAAAGTACCGCGGGAGCGGAGTGAAATAGTACCTGAAACCGTGTGCCTACAAGCCGTGGGAGCGTCGTCAGTCGGTTTACCGGCTGGCCGTGACTGCGTGCCTTTTGAAGAATGAGCCTGCGAGTTTGCGGTGTGTAGCGAGGTTAACCCGTGTGGGGTAGCCGTAGCGAAAGCGAGTCCGAATAGGGCGTTTGAGTTGCATGCCCAAGACCCGAAGCGGAGTGATCTAGCCATGGGCAGGTTGAAGCGCGGGTAAGACCGTGTGGAGGACCGAACCCACCAGGGTTGAAAACCTGGGGGATGACCTGTGGTTAGGGGTGAAAGGCCAATCAAACTCCGTGATAGCTGGTTCTCCCCGAAATGCATTTAGGTGCAGCGTCACGTGTTTCTTGCCGGAGGTAGAGCACTGGATAGGCGATGGGCCTTACCGGGTTACTGACCTTAGCCAAACTCCGAATGCCGGTAAGTGAGAGCGTGGCAGTGAGACTGTGGGGGATAAGCTCCATGGTCGAGAGGGAAACAGCCCAGAACACCGACTAAGGTCCCTAAGCGTGTGCTAAGTGGGAAAGGATGTGGAGTCGCAGAGACAACCAGGAGGTTGGCTTAGAAGCAGCCACCCTTGAAAGAGTGCGTAATAGCTCACTGGTCAAGTGATTCCGCGCCGACAATGTAGCGGGGCTCAAGCACATCACCGAAGTCGTGTCATTGCAGCGAATAGGGCCAACGCCTGCTGTGATGGGTAGGGGAGCGTCGTGTGCCGGGTGAAGCGGCCGAGGAATCGAGTCGTGGACGGTATACGAGTGAGAATGCAGGCATGAGTAGCGATACAAGAGTGGGAAACTCTTGCGCCGATTGACCAAGGGTTCCTGGGTCAAGCTGATCTGCCCAGGGTAAGTCGGGACCTAAGGCGAGGCCGACAGGCGTAGTCGATGGACAACGGGTTGATATTCCCGTACCCGCTTTGAAGCGCCAACGCTGAACCTTCTGATGCTAAGCCCGTGAAGCCGTCCCGGAGCCTTCGGGCAAAGGGAAGTGGTGGAGCCGGTGGCCCAACGGGGTAGTAGGTGAGCGATGGGGTGACGCAGGAAGGTAGTCCAGCCCGGGCGGTGGTTGTCCCGGGGTAAGGGTGTAGGACGTGGGGTAGGCAAATCCGCCTCACATATAGTCTGAGACCTGATGCCGAGCCGATTGTGGTGAAGTGGATGATCCTATGCTGTCGAGAAAAGCCTCTAGCGAGTTTCATGGCGGCCCGTACCCCAAACCGACTCAGGTGGTCAGGTAGAGAATACCGAGGCGTTCGGGTGAACTATGGTTAAGGAACTCGGCAAAATGCCCCCGTAACTTCGGGAGAAGGGGGGCCATTCCTGGTGACGGGCCTTGCGCCTTGAGCTGGGGGTGGCCGCAGAGACCAGCGAGAAGCGACTGTTTACTAAAAACACAGGTCCGTGCGAAGCCGTAAGGCGATGTATACGGACTGACGCCTGCCCGGTGCTGGAACGTTAAGGGGACCGGTTAGCTCCACTTCGGTGGGGCGAAGCTGAGAACTTAAGCGCCAGTAAACGGCGGTGGTAACTATAACCATCCTAAGGTAGCGAAATTCCTTGTCGGGTAAGTTCCGACCTGCACGAATGGCGTAACGACTTCTCGACTGTCTCAACCATAGGCCCGGTGAAATTGCATTACGAGTAAAGATGCTCGTTTCGCGCAGCAGGACGGAAAGACCCCGGGACCTTTACTATAGCTTGATATTGGTGTCCGGTTCGGCTTGTGTAGGATAGGTGGGAGACTTTGAAGCAGCAACGCCAGTTGTTGTGGAGTCGCCGTTGAAATACCACTCTGGTCGTGCTGGATGTCTAACCTGGGTCCGTGATCCGGATCAGGGACAGTGTCTGGTGGGTAGTTTAACTGGGGCGGTTGCCTCCTAAAGGGTAACGGAGGCGCCCAAAGGTTCCCTCAGCCTGGTTGGCAATCAGGTGTTGAGTGTAAGTGCACAAGGGAGCTTGACTGTGAGACTGACGGGTCGAGCAGGTACGAAAGTAGGGACTAGTGATCCGGCGGTGGCTTGTGGAAGCGCCGTCGCTCAACGGATAAAAGGTACCCCGGGGATAACAGGCTGATCTTCCCCAAGAGTCCATATCGACGGGATGGTTTGGCACCTCGATGTCGGCTCGTCGCATCCTGGGGCTGGAGTAGGTCCCAAGGGTTGGGCTGTTCGCCCATTAAAGCGGTACGCGAGCTGGGTTTAGAACGTCGTGAGACAGTTCGGTCCCTATCCGCTGTGCGCGTAGGAGTGTTGAGAAGGGCTGTCCCTAGTACGAGAGGACCGGGACGGACGAACCTCTGGTGTGCCAGTTGTTCTGCCAAGGGCATGGCTGGTTGGCTACGTTCGGGAGGGATAACCGCTGAAAGCATCTAAGCGGGAAGCCTGCTTCGAGATGAGCACTCCCACCTCCTTGAGAGGGTAAGGCTCCCAGTAGACGACTGGGTTGATAGGCCGGATATGGAAGCCCTGTGAGGGGTGGAGTTGACCGGTACTAATAGGCCGAGGGCTTGTCCTCAGTTGCTCGCGTCCACTGTGTTGTTCTGAAACAACGACCCCGACCCCGTAAGGCGTGGGTTGGTGCGGTTGACAGTTTCATAGTGTTTCGGTGGTCATAGCGTGAGGGAAACGCCCGGTTACATTCCGAACCCGGAAGCTAAGCCTCACAGCGCCGATGGTACTGCAGGGGGGACCCTGTGGGAGAGTAGGACGCCGCCGAACAATCATTCCAAAAAGACCCCCTCCCATTCGGGAGGGGGTCTTTTTGCGTTACCCTCTGCCAATGCAGAACCTGACCCTGACCTGGCAGACCGCCGGGGGCGCCGCCGTCGTCCTCTACGGCGGCGCGTACGCGGCGGCGCGGGTCCGGAAGCCGGGGGTGTCGGCGCTGCTGCGGGAGGCCGGCACGCTGCTGGCGCTCTTCACGCTGTGGCAGTTGGTGGGGCACCTGTCGGTGATGAGTGCCGACCACGCGCTGGACCGGGCGAGCTGGATCCATCGGACCGAGCAGGTGGTCGGGCTGCCGGACGAGGCGTCCTGGCAGGCGGCGGTCACGCCGTACCCGGTGCTGGTGCGGCTGGCGAACTACTACTACGCGGTCATGCACTTCGCCGTCATGCTCGGAGTGCTGTTCTGGGTCTTCGTGCGGCACCGGGCGCGCTACGCGTGGGTGCGCAACACGGTGGTGATCACCACCGCGGTCTGTCTGCTGGTGCAGTTCATCCCGGTGGCGCCGCCGCGGATGCTGCCGGGGAGCGGGTTCGTCGACGTGGCCGCGGAGTACGGGCAGTCGGTGTACGGCGGCGCGGTGGGCGGGGTGGTGGTGGCCGACCAGCTGTCGGCGATGCCCTCGGTGCACGTCGCCTGGTGCGTGCTGGCGGCGGTCGCGGTGGTGCGGGTGTCGCGGAGTCCGTTCCGCTGGCTGGTGGTGCTGCACCCGGTGCTGACGGTGGCGGTGGTCGTGGTGACCGCCAACCACTTCTGGGCGGACGGCATCGTCGCGGTCGCGATCCTGTTGTCCGCCTACGCCGTACTGGCGTTGGCGGCACGGTGGCGGGGTCGGGTCTCCGTCGAGACGGAGACCCGACCCCGCACCGCAGCCGAGAACCGGCCCAGGCAGGTCACTTGACCGGCAGGGCGACCTTCCCCCAGGAGCCGTTGCTCAGCGAGGAGGTGGCCCAGTACCAGGCGACGAGCCCGGCGACGGCCGCGATCCAGCCGGCGGCCTTGCCCAGACCGCTGTAGCTGCCGAAGACCGCGATGGCGTTCAGCACCAGGGAGAGCGTGAACAGGCCGTAGACGGCGCGGCTGACCAGGCCCGCACCCCAGCCGGCCGCTGTGAGGCTGAGGGCGAGCAGGGCCCACAGCAGCAGGAACAGACCGGCGGCGTTCTTGCTCGCGCCGCCCGCCACCGACCAGGTCGCCCAGAAGGCGCCGAGGCTGGTGAAGGCGGTCCCGGTGAAGCCCTCGCCGCGGCGGAGCTGCCAGAGGCCCGCGATGAACAGGGTGACGCCGCCGAGCAGGTGGGCGAGGTGGGCCGCGTCCCCGACGCCGGTGCCGTGCAGGATCCCGGTGGAGAGCAGACCGTAGGCGAGCAGTGTGAGGCCGAGGGCGAGGTAGCCGAGGTTACCCGCGTCGGCTCCGGTGGAGCGGGCGTTCGTTGCCCCGGAAGCGTCGTTGCTCACCGGAGGCTCCTTTCACTCTGTGCGCGCGCAGGGCGCAGTGACGCTGTGGTGTGGGGACGAGGGGGGATGCGCGCGACCGCGCCGAGGGCGCACGGCTGGGAGCGTGCGCGGGCGGCGGTCAGAAGTGAGGTCGGAAGTGGTGGGCCGGCGGAGAGCCGCTGGTCACGTCCTCGCCGGGGAGATTCCCCGGCGAGACCGGTTTACCCGGCCCTGTTCGCTTGTACCCTTGTGAAGATAACAATTTGTGACTGCGTCAGCTGTGGAGCGGTCACGCGCGGACAGCCACGCGCGGACAGCCACGCGCCAACCGTCACGGGCCAACGGTCACGCCTGACGCTGGTGCGGCACCCGAAGGGTCAGGATCGCCATGTCGTCGGACGGCGGCTCGGGGGCGAAGCGCTCGACCGCGCGCTGCACCCGCATGGCAACCGCGCCGGCGGTCAGGCCGGTGCAGCCGGTGAGCACCTCGGCGAGGCCGTCGTCGCCCAACATCCGTCGGCCCTCGCGGCGTTCGGTCACTCCGTCGGTGACGCAGAGCAGCACCTCGCCGGGGGAGAGCACCAGGCGCTCGGCGGTGAGTTCGAGGTCCTCCATGACTCCGAGCAGCGGCTGCGGGGTGGCGGCCCGGTCGACCTGGCCGTCGGTGCGCAGTCTCAGCGGCAGCGGGTGGCCGGCGCAGACCAGGGACAGTTCGGTGCTGCCGTCCGGGCGGGGCGTCAGTTCGCCGTACAGCAGGGTGAGGAATCGGCTGCGCGAACCCTCGTCCAGGATGGCCGCGTTGAGCCGACGCAGCACCTGTGGGGCGTCCAGGCCCTCGCGGGCGAGCAGGCGCAGCGAGTGCCGGGCCAGGCCGGTGACGGAGGCGGCCTCGGGGCCGGTGCCGCAGACGTCGCCGATGGCGAAGCCGTAGGTGCCCTCGCGGATGGTGAACAGGTCGTAGAAGTCGCCGCCGACCTCGTTGCCCTCGCCGGCGGCCTGGTAGTAGACGTCCACCTCGACGCCGGGGATCTCGGGCAGGTCCGGCGGCAGCAGGCTGCGTTGCAGGGCCTGGCTGGTGGCGGTGCGTTCCGAGTAGAGGCGGGAGTTGTCGAGGGCGAGGGCGGCCCGGCGGGAGAGGTCCTCGGCGAGTTCGAGGATCTCCTGGCGGAACCGGACGCCGGCCGGGACGCCGAGCGCGAGCAGGCCGATGACCCGGTTGCGGGCGGTCAGCGGCAGGACGACGGTCTCGCCGAGCAGGCCCGCGAGTTCGGGGCTGTCGGTGAGGCCGCGGGCGGTGGCCGCCTCGGTGGGCGCGGTCCAGAAGCGGACGCCGTGGGTGGGGCCGGCCTCGGGGGAGGCGGTCTTGTCGAGCAGGTCGCGCAGCGGGTCGATCCGGTCCTCGTCCTCGTGCAGAACGAAGGCGAGGCGGGCCGGGGAGCTGTGGTCGCCGTTGGTGTAGACCGCGCACCAGGAGGCGAGCGTGGGGACGGCCATCTGGGCCATCAGCGCGAGGGTCTGCTCGTGTTCGAGGGTGCCGGCCAGCAGGTCGGAGGCCTCGACGAGGAAGGAGAGCGAGCCGCGGCGCAGTTGTTCGAGCTCGGTCAGCCGGGTGCTCTCGACGGCCAGGGCGACCCGGTCGGCGGCGAACTGGAGGCGCAGCGCGTCCTCGTTGTCGTAGCGGCCGGGGGCGGCGGTGGCGATGCCGAGCGAGCCGATGAGGCGGCCCTCGACCTTGAGCGGGACGGTGACCAGGGAGCGCATGCCGCTGCCGGAGAGCAGGGGCAGTCCGCTGGGGCGGGCGGTGAGGTCCTCGTGGACGGAGGGCAGCCGGGCGGAGTCGTAGCGGTTGCCGGTGTCGACCGGGAAGCGACTGTGCCGACGGTGCTCGGTGGTCAGGCCGGTGGCTGCGCGGACCTCGAACTCGGTCTCGTCGTCGGTGGTGAGCAGCAGGTAGGCGGCGTCGGCGTCGAGCAGGTCGCGGGCGCGTTCGACGGTGCGCTGGAGCAGGGTCTCCAGGTCGTCGGTGGCGACCGGGCCGGCCAGCAGGTCGAGCCTGGGGCCGGCGGCGTCGGCGCGCTCGCCGGGCAGGGCGCGGGCGGGGGAGCGCAGGACGGCGCGGTCGGCTTCGAGGACGAGCAGACAGAGGGTGGAGGGGACGCCCTCGGTGTCGCGCACGCGCACCTGGACGCCGTACACCTCGACCTCCTCGCCGTCGGGCAGCCGAAGGCCGTAGCCGCCCTCCCAGCGGGCCAGCCGGAGGGTGTCGGTGAGGCCGGGGCCGCGGCCGGGGGTCTGCGGCCAGACCGCGAGGTCGGCCCAGGGGCGGCCGAGGACGGTGGCGGCGGGGTGCTGGAAGAGCGCCTCGGCGTCCGGGTTCCAGGCCAGCACCCGGCCGTCCTCGTCGAGCTGGACGACGGCGACGTGCACCGGGCCGCGGCTGCTGGGCAGGTCGCTGCCGGGGGTGGCGGGAACGGCGTAGCGGGTGCCGACCACGTGTGCCGGCAGGGTGAGCCGGAACCAGACGGTCTTCTGCCCGGCCGCGTACTCGACGCCCCAGCGCTCGGCGAGGGCGGAGCACATCAGCAGGCCGCGGCCGCCCTCGCCGTCGGGGTCGGCGAAGCGGTCGGAAGCGGAGACGGGCCCGTCGCCGAGGGAGGGCAGGCCGCGCTCGGGGTGGTGGTCGGTGACCTCGATCCGGACGGTCTGCTCCTCGCGCAGGCAGCAGACCTCGGCGGCGGTGCCGGCGTGCACGACGGCGTTGGTGACGAGTTCGCTGACCAGGACGACGGCGTCGTCGACGACCTCGGGCAGGCCCCAGCCGAGCAGCGCATCCCGGACGAAGCCCCGGGCGGCGGCCGCGGACCGGCCGTCGGGGGCGAAGGTGGCGGCTGCGCGCGCAGTGACCACGTTGCCACTTCTCCTCTGCTGCTCTGGCCCTGACTGTCCGGGGTTACGGCGCCGACCTCCCCGTGCGCGCCGTCGGGGTGAGCGTCGGCGCTGGGTCGGGTCGTGGCCCGGTGCAGCGCTCCACCCTACTTTCCGCTTGGTTCCCCGTGGGGGCGGGGCCGTGAAACAGGCACCAGAGGGTGATTCTCCCCACCTGTTTCGGACGGTGCGGGGACAACCCAGTGCAACCGGCCGTATACCGGGCGCCAGTGCTGCCAGACTGGGGGGTCCGCGACGGCCGGTGGGAGCAGTACGGTCGTGTAGGTGCCGGTGGACCGGAGGGTCCGGCCGGCACGCAGCCCAGCCGGGCCGGTGCCCGGTCCGTGCCGTACCGGCGCGGCGGTCACCGGACAGTTCACACGATGTGGGAGGGGCCCCGTTGAGTTCGGCCATCAAGGACGCCACCAAGGACGCTACCGGTACGACGCCGCCCGCGCCGCGCGGCGGGCGGTCCGGGACCGCGCCGCGGATCGCGGCCGGCCGGCGATCGGGCCACAACCGCAGCGCGGAGCCCGCCGAGCTGCGCAAGCTGCTGGCCGCGCTGACCGCGATGCGGGACGGCAACTTCCGGCGCCGGCTGACGGTTCCGGGCGACGGGCCGCTGGCGGAGATCGCCGCGGTGTTCAACGAGGTCGCCGAGCGCAACCAGCACCTGACCGGTGAACTGGCGCGGGTGCGGCGGGCGGTGGGCCGCGAGGGCCGGCTGAACGAGCGGTTGGAGACCGGCGCGGGCGAGGGCGCCTGGATGGCGGCCGTCGACAACTGCAACGCGCTGATCGACGACCTGGCCCGTCCGATGGCCGAGGTGGGCCGGGTGCTGACCTCGATCGCCGAGGGCGACCTGGACCAGAAGATGGAGCTGCGCTCGCTGCACAGCAACGGGGTGAGCCACCCGCTGCGCGGCGAGTACCTGAAGATCGGCCGGACGGTCAACGGACTGGTGGACCAGCTCTCGGAGTTCACCGACGAGGTGACCCGGGTGGCCCGCGAGGTGGGCACCGAGGGCAAGCTCGGCGGTCAGGCCAAGGTCCGCAGCGTCTCCGGCAGTTGGAAGGACCTGGCGGACTCGGTCAACACCATGGCTGGTCGGCTCACCGCGCAGGTGCGCAACATCGCCCAGGTGACCACGGCGGTGGCCAAGGGCGACCTGTCCCGCAAGGTGACCGTCGACGTGGCCGGCGAGATGCTGGAGCTGAAGAACACCGTCAACACGATGGTGGACCAGCTGAACGGCTTCGCCGCCCAGGTCACCACGGTGGCCCGGGACGTCGGTACGGAGGGCCGGCTCGGCGGCCAGGCGCAGGTGCCGGGTGTGGCCGGGGTCTGGCGTGAGCTGACCGACTCGGTGAACTTCATGGCCGACAACCTGACCGGCCAGGTGCGCAACATCGCCCAGGTGACCACGGCGGTGGCGCGCGGGGACCTCTCGCAGAAGATCGAGGTGGACGCGCGCGGGGAGATGCTGGAGCTGAAGAACACCATCAACACGATGGTCGACCAGCTCTCCGGCTTCGCGGAACAGGTGACCAGGGTGGCCCGCCAGGTGGGCACCGAGGGGCGGCTCGGGGGCCAGGCCCAGGTGCCCTGGGCGGCCGGGGTGTGGCGGGACCTGACCGACAACGTCAACTTCATGGCGAACAACCTCACCGACCAGGTGCGCAACATCGCCCAGGTGACCACCGCGGTCGCCAAGGGCGACCTCTCGCAGAAGATCCAGGTGGACGCGCGCGGGGAGATCCTGGAGCTGAAGAACACCATCAACACGATGGTCGACCAGCTCTCCTCCTTCGCGGACGAGGTCACCCGGGTCGCCCGGGACGTCGGCACCGAGGGCATCCTCGGCGGCCAGGCGAGCGTGCCCGGGGTGTCCGGGACGTGGAAGGACCTGACCAACAGCGTCAACCTGATGGCCAACAACCTGACCAGCCAGGTCCGCAACATCGCCGAGGTGACCACGGCGGTGGCCCGCGGCGACGTGTCGAAGAAGATCACCGTCGACGCCAGGGGCGAGATCCTGGAGCTGGTCACCACCGTCAACACCATGGTCGACCAGCTGTCGGCCTTCGCCGACGAGGTCACCCGGGTCGCCCGCGAGGTGGGCACGGAGGGCATCCTGGGCGGCCAGGCGCGGGTGCGCGGGGTGTCGGGGATCTGGAAGGACCTGACCGACAACGTCAACTTCATGGCCTCGAACCTGACCGGACAGGTGCGCAACATCGCCGAGGTCGCCTCCGCGGTGGCCCGCGGCGACCTCTCCAAGAAGATCACCATCGACGCGCAGGGCGAGATCGCGACGCTCGCCGGGACCCTGAACACCATGGTCGACCAGCTGTCCGCGTTCGCGGTGGAGGTCACCCGGGTCGCCCGCGAGGTCGGCACCGACGGCACCCTGGGCGGCCAGGCGAGCGTGCCGGGCGTGGCCGGCATCTGGAAGGACCTGACCGACAACGTCAACCAGATGGCCAACAACCTCACCGGTCAGGTCCGCAACATCGCGCTCGTGATCACGGCGGTCGCCCGCGGCGACCTCTCGCAGAAGATCGACGTCGACGCGCGCGGCGAGATCCTCCAGCTCAAGACCAACATCAACACCATGGTCGACCAGCTGTCCGCCTTCGCCGACGAGGTCACCCGGGTCGCCCGGGAGGTGGGCACCGACGGGCGGCTCGGCGGCCAGGCCCGAGTGCCCGGGGTGGACGGCACCTGGCAGGACCTCACCGAGTCGGTGAACGAGCTGGCCAACAACCTGACCCGGCAGGTGCGCGCGATCGCCCAGGTCGCCACCGCGGTGACCAGGGGCGACCTGAGCCTGCGGATCGACGTGGACGCCGCGGGGGAGCTCGACGAGCTCAAGGACAACATCAACCAGATGATCGCCAACCTGCGCGAGACCACCCGCACCAACCAGGAGCAGGACTGGCTCAAGACCAACCTGGCCCGGATCTCCGGCCTGCTGCAGGGCCGCCGGGACCTGGAGGCGGTCGCCTCGCTGATCATGACCGAGCTGACCCCGGTGGTCTCCGCCCAGCACGGCGCCTTCTTCCTCGCCCAGCCGGCCGGCCGCACCGCCGAACTGATCACCGAGGACGACGACGAGAACGACACCGTGCTGCGCCTGATCGGCAGCTACGGCTACCAGCGGCGGGCGATGCCGACCACCTTCCGGCCGGGCGAGTCGCTGATCGGCCAGGCGGCGGTCGAGAAGCGGGCGATCATCGTCAAGGAGGCGCCGCCCGGGTACCTCAAGATCGCCTCCGGCCTCGGCGAGGCCTCGCCGACCCACATCGTGGTGCTGCCGGTGCTGTTCGAGGGCCGGCTGCTGGGCGTGATCGAGCTGGCCACCTTCAGTTCCTTCACCACCGTCGCGCTGGACTTCCTGAACCAGATCGCCGACCTGATCGGCGTCACCGTCAACACCATCAGCGTCAACACCAAGACCGAGGGACTGCTGCTGGAGTCCCAGCGGCTCACCGCCGAACTCTCGATGCGTTCCGCCGAGTTGGAAGCCCGCCAGGAGGAACTGGAGCGCACAAACGAGGAGTTGCAGGAGAAGGCCGAGCAACTCGCCCAGCAGAACCGCGACATCGAGATCAAGAACAGCGAGATCGAGGAGGCCCGGCAGGTGCTGGAGGAGCGCGCCGAGCAGCTCGCCCTGGCCTCCCGGTACAAGAGCGAGTTCCTCGCCAACATGTCGCACGAGCTGCGCACCCCGCTCAACTCGCTGCTGATCCTGGCCAAGCTGCTCTCCGACAACAACGAGGGCAACCTCTCGCCCAAGCAGGTGGAGTTCGCCGACACCATCCACGGCGCCGGCTCCGACCTGCTCCAGCTGATCAACGACATCCTCGACCTGTCCAAGGTCGAGGCCGGCAAGATGGACGTCCGCCCGGCCCGGATCGCCCTGGTCCAGCTGGTCGACTACGTCGAGGCCACCTTCCAGCCGGTCGCCGTCGACAAGAACCTGGACTTCGCGGTCCGGGTCTCGCCCGCCCTGCCGGTCACCCTGCACACCGACGAGCAGCGGCTCCAGCAGGTGCTGCGCAACCTGATCTCCAACGCGGTCAAGTTCACCGACGCCGGCGGCGTCGACTTCTCGATCAGCCCGGCCGGCCGGGACGTCCCCCAGCACGTGCGCGAGCGGCTGCTGGAGTTCGGCTCGATCCAGGGCCCGGACGACGAGCTGATCGCCTTCTCGGTTTCCGACACCGGCATCGGCATCCCCGGCAACAAGCTGCGCGAGATCTTCGAGGCGTTCAAGCAGGCCGACGGCACCACCAGCCGCAAGTACGGCGGCACCGGCCTCGGCCTGTCGATCAGCCGCGAGATCGCCCGGCTGCTCGGCGGGGAGATCCACGCCGAGAGCGAGCTGGGCAAGGGCTCGACCTTCACGCTCTACCTGCCGCTGCGCACCGACGCCCCGGACGCCGCCGCCGAGCGGCCGGCCGAGCGCCCGGGGGCCGCGAACCCGCCGGCGCCGCGCGCCTCGGTCGGGGTGACCCCCGTGGGCCTGCCGGTGCCGGTCGGCGAGAGCCCGGCCGACCACTGGGCCCAGGAGGTCCGGGAGATGGCCGAGGAGCGCCGTCGCGGCGCCATGGAGCGCCGGCGTACCGCCGCGCTGGAGAGCGCCGCCGCGCCGCGGGCGGTGGAGCCCGCGCAGCAGCCCAGGCCGGCCCGCGGCGACACCCGCTTCGACGGCCAGCAGGTGCTGATCGTGGACGACGACGTGCGCAACGTGTTCGCCCTGACCAGCGTGCTGGAGCAGCACGGGCTGACCGTGCTGTACGCGGAGAACGGCCGCGAGGGCATCGAGATGCTGGAGCAGCACGAGAACGTGGCGCTGGTCCTGATGGACATCATGATGCCGGAGATGGACGGCTACGCGACCACCGAGGCGATCCGCCGGATGCCCCAGTTCGCCGGTCTGCCGATCATCGCGCTGACCGCCAAGGCGATGAAGGGCGACCGCGAGAAGTCCCTGGAGGCGGGTGCCACCGACCACATCACCAAGCCGGTGGAGACGGACCACCTGCTGTCGGTGATGTCGGAGTGGCTGAACGGCGACCGCGCGTGAGGGCCCGGCGGGCGCGAACCCCGGGTTCGCGCCCGCCGGCCGGCCGGTTTGCTGGCGATCGGGCCCGGGAACCCGGTAGGGTCACCGATCGTTGCGAACAGTGACCGGACGACGACACGCTGCTGAGCGTGCGCCGGAGCACTGGCTGCGCGCCGCTCCGGATCCGATCACGACGGAGCGATGTGCCGGGCGAGGGGGTGCGGCTAGCATGACCGGGGTAGCGGTGGGCAGTACGCGAGTGCCCTCACCGGGCGGCAGGCAGGCGACAGGAGGGCGAGCCCCGATGCAGAAGGCCAAGATCCTCCTGGTCGACGACCGGCCGGAGAACCTCCTGGCGCTGGAGGCGATCCTCTCCGCGCTGGACCAGACGCTGGTGCGCGCCGCCTCCGGCGAGGAGGCGCTCAAGGCGCTGCTGACCGACGACTTCGCGGTCATCCTGCTGGACGTCCAGATGCCCGGGATGGACGGCTTCGAGACCGCCGCCCACATCAAGCGCCGCGAGCGCACCCGGGACATCCCGATCATCTTCCTGACCGCGATCAACCACGGCCCGCACCACACGTTCCGCGGCTACGCGGCCGGCGCGGTGGACTACATCTCCAAGCCCTTCGACCCGTGGGTGCTGCGGGCCAAGGTCTCGGTCTTCGTCGACCTGTACGTCAAGAACTGCCAGCTGAAGGAGCAGGCCGCGCTGCTGCGGCTGGAGCTGGAGGCGGGCGGCGGCGAGCAGCCGGCCCTCGGCGGGGCGTTGCTCGGCGAGCTGTCCGCGCGGCTGGCGGCGGTCGAGGAGCAGGCGGAGGCGCTGGGCAAGCAGCTGGACGGGGCCGAGGACGCCGGGGTGGCGGCCACCGCGGCGCACCTGGAGCGCAAGCTGGCCGGCCTGCGCCGGGCCCTGGATGCGATGCGCCCCGGCAGCGCGTAGACCTGCCTCCGGGCGTTCACTCGTCCGGGTGGTTTGGTGCTGCGGCCGGGTGAAACGGGGTCAGCGTGACGATGTGTCTGCGACACGTCCGGACCTCCGGCTCGGCCGCATGTGCTCGGGTCGCCCGCCCCGGTAGGCTGCTGACCCATGGCCACTCGTACGCCCGGAAACGCCGCACGCAAACCGAGTCCGGGGCCGTCCAAGAAGGCCGCGGCCAAGGCCCCGGGCAAGCCGCCCGCGAAGAAGGCGGCCGCCCGCAGGGCCCCCGCGAAGAAGGCGGCCGCCAAGTCGGCTCCGCCGCCCCCGCCGCGCCGGTCGGTGCTGATGAGCGCCCTCAACGCGCTCGCGAGCCCGATCGCCGCGATCTTCCGCAGCTTCGGCGACGGCGCCAAGAACCTCCACCCGGCCCACCGCAAGGACGGGATCGGCCTGCTGCTGTTCGCGCTCGCGCTGGTGGTCGCGGCCGGCACCTGGTTCAGCTCGGAGGGCTGGCTGAACGGGGCGGCCACCGCCGTGGTCTCCGGGCTGTTCGGGCGACTGGACGTGCTGGTGCCGTTCCTGCTGGCCGGGATAGCGATCCGGCTCTGGCGCCACCCTGAGTTGCCGGAGGCCAACGGCCGGATCGTGATCGGGCTGAGCACGCTGCTGGTCGGCATCCTCGGGCTGGTCCACATCGGCTGCGGCGCGCCCACGATGGGCAGCGGCGCCTCCCGGATAAGGGCGGCCGGCGGGATCATCGGCTGGGGCGCGTCCACCCCGATGATGGCCGCCGCCGGCGCGGTGCTGGCCGTGCCGCTGCTCCTGCTGCTGGCCTTCTTCGGCCTGCTGGTGGTCACCGCCACCCCGGTCAACCGGATCGGCGAGCGGGTGCGCGGCGTGGGGATGAGGCTCGGCGTGGTCGAGCCCGGTCCCGAGGACGCGTCGCACTGGGGGCGTACGCCGGAGCGCGAGCTGTCCACCGAACCGCCGGAGGACGTCGACCCCGAGGCGCTGCCCTACACCGTGGACACCGACCGTGACGACCCGGGCGACGAGATCGCCGCCCGCCGTCGCCGCCGCCGGCGCAAGCAGTCCGTCGAGGACGACGAGGAGCAGCCGGCCGCCGTCCGCGTCTCGCTGGACAAGGGCCCCCTGGGCGAGGAGCCGCCGGACCCGTACGCCACCCGCGACCTCGCCGCCGGCGCGGCCGCCGACCTGGACGGCGCACTGGTCTACGGCGTGCCCGCCTCCTCCGCGGTGGCGGACATGATGCACCAGGTCAAGGACCTCACCGCGGCGCCCGAGGAGCCCGCCGTCCCGGCCGCCCGCAACGGCGGCCCGGGCGCGCCCGCGGAGCACAGCCCGGCGCCGGTGCGGATGGAGCAGCTGCAGCTCGGCGAGGGCGTCACCTATGCGCTGCCCTCGCTCGACCTGCTGGAGCGCGGCGGCCCGGCGAAGGCCCGCAGCGCCCTCAACGACGAGGTGGTCGCCCAGCTCACCGGCACCTTCACCGAGTTCAAGGTGGACGCCAAGGTCACCGGCTTCACCCGCGGCCCGACGGTCACCCGCTACGAGGTCGAGCTCGGCCCGGCCGTCAAGGTGGAGCGGATCACGGCGCTCGCCAAGAACATCGCGTACGCGGTGGCCAGCCCGGACGTGCGGATCATCAGCCCGATCCCGGGCAAGTCCGCGGTCGGCATCGAGATCCCCAACCGGGACCGCGAGATGGTCAACCTCGGCGACCTGCTGCGCTCGCGCACGGCTGCCGAGGACACCCACCCCATGGTCGTCGGCATGGGCAAGGACGTTGAGGGCCACACCGTGATGGCGAACCTCGCCAAGATGCCGCACATCCTGGTGGCCGGTGCGACCGGCGCGGGCAAGTCGTCCTGCATCAACTGCCTGATCACCTCGATCCTCGCCCGGGCCACCCCGGACGAGGTGCGGATGGTGCTGGTCGATCCCAAGCGGGTCGAGCTGACCGCGTACGAGGGCATCCCGCACCTGATCACGCCGATCATCACCAACCCGAAGAAGGCCGCCGAGGCCCTCCAGTGGGTGGTGCGCGAGATGGACATGCGCTACGACGACCTCGCGGCGTTCGGCTTCCGGCACGTGGACGACTTCAACGCGGCGGTGAGGGCCGGCAAGGTCACCCCGCCGCTGGGCAGCGAGCGGGAGCTGCGGCCGTACCCGTACCTGCTGGTGATCGTCGACGAGCTGGCCGACCTGATGATGGTCGCCCCGCGCGACGTCGAGGACTCGGTCGTCCGGATCACCCAGCTGGCCCGCGCGGCCGGCATCCACCTGGTGCTCGCCACCCAGCGGCCCTCGGTGGACGTGGTGACCGGTCTGATCAAGGCCAACGTGCCGTCCCGGCTGGCCTTCGCGACCTCCGCGATGGCCGACTCCCGGGTCATCCTGGACCAGCCCGGCGCGGAGAAGCTGATCGGCAAGGGCGACGCGCTGTTCCTGCCGATGGGCGCGAGCAAGCCGATCCGCATGCAGGGCGCGTTCGTCACCGAGGCGGAGATCGCCAAGGTGGTGCAGCACTGCAAGGACCAGCTGAGCGCCGTCTACCGGGACGACGTGATGGCCGGGGCCGGGCCGAAGAAGGAGATCGACGAGGAGATCGGCGACGACCTGGACCTGCTGATCCAGGCCGCCGAGCTGGTGGTCTCCACCCAGTTCGGCTCCACCTCGATGCTCCAGCGCAAGCTCCGCGTCGGCTTCGCCAAGGCGGGCCGGCTGATGGACCTCATGGAGTCGCGCGGGATCGTCGGTCCGAGTGAGGGCTCCAAGGCCCGGGACGTGCTGGTGAAGCCGGACGAACTGGACGGAGTGCTGATCACCCTGCGGGGCTGACGGACCGTGCCCTCGGCGGGTGTTCACTCGTTCGGAGGAGGGTAGGCGCCACGAGGGCTCGTCTTCGATCCCCCGGGGAACCGAATGTCCGTACGCCGCGTCACAGGCCGCGAAGCACACCCCGAGTTCCGTCGTGCGTCCCCGCTGACCGCCGGCCAGCGGGGGCCGGAGCCACGGTCGTGGCGGGGCCGCGCATTCGGCCCGGTCCGTTTGAGAAACGATCCGCCCGCGCCCCTAGACTGTTCCCCAGCAGGTGGCCATCCGCTCGAAAGGCGTGCCCCGTGACCATCGGCAAGTCCTCCGACCGCGACAACGCCCCGTCGTCCGTCGAGCCGACCGACGACGCGGAGCAGGCAGCCGATGCTCCGAGCATCGGCCGGGTGCTGTCCGCCGCCCGGATCGAGGCGGGACTCACGGTGGACCAGGTGAGTACCTCCACCCGCGTGCGGGTGCCGATCGTCCATGCCATCGAGGAGGACGACTTCGGCCGCTGCGGCGGCGACTTCTACGCCCGCGGGCACATCCGCTCGATCGCCCAGGCGGTCGGCGCCGACGCCGAGGCACTGGTCGCCCGCTTCGACGAGGCGCACGGCGGCTCGCCGGCCTCCAAGCGCCCGACCACCCAGCTGATCGACAGCGGCCCGATCAAGGTGCCCGCCCGCAGCCGGCCGAACTGGGCGGCGGCCATGGTCGCCGCGATCGTCGCCGTGGTCGGCCTGATCGGCTTCAACCTGGTGAGCGGCAGGGGCGGCCACACCGGCACCGGCACCGGCTCCGCCAGCGCCCCGCTGCCCAGCGGCTCCGGCACCGGCTCGGTCGCCCCGGTCACGCCGACCGTCCAGCCGTCGGCGCCCGCGGCGATCGCCGCGGTCCCGGCCGACAAGGTCACCGTGAAGCTGGTCGCCGAGGGCACCAGCTGGGTCTCGGCGATGGACGGCAACGGCAAGTCGCTGTTCCAGAACAACATGAGCGGCGGCCAGGACCAGACCTTCACCGACCCCAAGCAGATCAAGCTGGTGCTCGGCAACGGCGGAGCCGTGCACGCGTACGTCAACGGCAAGGACCTCGGCGTCCTCGGCAAGGACGGCCAGGTGGTGCACGTCACGTACACCCCCGGAGACCCGCAGGCAGGCTGACCACAGGGCCCGCGGGGGCCGGTTATGACCAGCCGAACCGTGGCGCGCGGACTCCGGGGCGAACGGCACCGGAGGCCGCGCGTTAATCTTGGCCCTATGCCTGAACGCCGCACTGTCGCCCTTGTCACGCTCGGATGCGCCCGCAACGAGGTGGACTCCGAGGAACTCGCCGGGCGACTGGAAGCCGACGGCTGGTTGCTCGTCGACGATGCCGCCGAGGCCGATGTCGCCGTCGTCAACACCTGCGGCTTCGTCGAAGCCGCCAAGAAGGACTCCGTCGACGCCCTGCTGGAGGCCAACGACCTCAAGGGGCACGGCCGCACCCAGGCCGTCGTCGCGGTCGGCTGCATGGCCGAGCGGTACGGCAAGGAACTCGCCGACGCGCTGCCCGAGGCCGACGGGGTGCTCGGCTTCGACGACTACGCGGACATCTCCGACCGCCTGCAGACCATCCTCTCCGGCGGTCACCACGCCCCGCACATCCCGCGCGACCGCCGCAAGCTGCTGCCGATCAGCCCGGCCGATCGGCAGTCCGCCGCCGAGGCCGTCGCGCTGCCCGGTCACGGCGCCGAGGCCGCCGCCGAGCCGATCACCGACCTGCCCGAGGGCCTCGCCCCGGCCTCCGGCCCGCGCACCCTGCGCAAGCGGCTGGACGACAGCCCGGTCGCCTCGGTCAAGCTCGCCTCCGGCTGCGACCGGCGCTGCTCCTTCTGCGCCATCCCGGCCTTCCGCGGCTCCTTCATCTCCCGCCGCCCCTCCGACGTGCTGAACGAGGCCCAGTGGCTGGCCGGGCAGGGCGTCCGCGAGATCGTCCTGGTCAGCGAGAACAACACCTCGTACGGCAAGGACCTCGGCGACATCCGGCTGCTGGAGACGCTGCTCGGCGAGATCTCCGCGATCGAGGGCGTCGAGCGGGTGCGGGTGTCCTACCTGCAGCCGGCCGAGATGCGCCCCGGTCTGATCGACGCGATGACCGGGACCGCCGACGTGGTGCCCTACTTCGACCTGTCCTTCCAGCACTCGGCGCCCGCCGTGCTGCGCCGGATGCGCCGCTTCGGCTCCACCGACCAGTTCCTGGAGCTGCTGGGGACCATCCGGGGCAAGGCCCCGCAGGCCGGTGCCCGGTCCAACTTCATCGTCGGCTTCCCGGGGGAGACCGAGGAGGACTTCGCCGAGCTGGAGCGCTTCGTCACCCACGCAGGGCTGGACGCGATCGGCGTCTTCGGCTACTCCGACGAGGACGGCACCGAGGCCGCCACCTACGACGGCAAGCTGCCCGAGGACGTCGTCGCCGACCGGCTGGACCGGCTGAGCCGGCTCGCCGAGGAGATGACCGCCCAGCGGGCCGAGCAGCGGATCGGCACCGAGGTCGAGGTGCTGATCGAGTCGGTCGAGGACGGCGTGGTCGAGGGCCGCTCCGCCCACCAGGCCCCGGAGACCGACGGCCTGACCACCCTGCACGGCGTCGAGGACCCGAAGGTCGGACAGTTCTGGCGGGCCACCGTGGTGGCCAGCGAGGGCGTCGACCTGATCGCCGAGGCGCTGGAGCAGGTGCGACCGCTCAGGACCGCGGGGGCCGAGGCTCCGGGAGCCGGGGAATGACCAAGGGGCCCGGCGCCCCGGCCGCGGCCCGCCCGGGCAGACCGGCGGCCGCCCTGCCGTCGGCGCCGGGCATCTGGAACATCGCCAACGTGCTCACCATGGTCCGGCTGCTGCTGGTGCCGGTGTTCGTGGCGCTGCTGTTCGCCGGCGGCGGGCACGATCCCAAGTGGCGTTCGGTCGCCTGGGCCTCCTTCGCCATCGCGATGATCACCGACCTGTTCGACGGCGAGCTCGCCCGCCGCAAGGGCCTGGTCACCGACTTCGGCAAGATCGCCGATCCGATCGCCGACAAGGCCATCATGGGCGCGGCGCTGATCGGCCTTTCGGTGCTCGGCGACCTGCCCTGGTGGGTCACTGCGGTGATCCTGGCCCGCGAGCTCGGCATCACCCTGATGCGCTTCTGGGTGATCCGCTTCGGGGTCATCCCGGCCAGCCGCGGCGGCAAGCTCAAGACGCTGACCCAGGGCATCGCGGTCGGCATGTACGTGCTGGACCTCCACGGCTGGCTGGCCACCGGGAGGGCGGTCCTGATGGGCCTGGCGGTGCTGCTGACCATCGGCACCGCACTGGACTACGTCGGGCAGGCGCTGCGACTGCGCCGCGAGGGCACGGCCGCGGAGCGCGCGGACCGGTAGGAACAGGGGACCTCCGATGACGGACCACGAGCTGGCCGAGCGGGTGCACGCCGCGCTGCGGGCCGAGGGCGGCACGCTGGCCGTCGCCGAGTCGCTCACCGGTGGGCTGCTGGCCGCCGCGCTGGTGGACGTCCCGGGGGCCTCCGCGACCTTCCGCGGCTCGGTCACCGCGTACGCGACCGAGCTGAAGGCCTCGGTGCTGGGGGTGGACGAGGGCCTGTTGGACGTGTACGGTCCGGTCCACCCGGTGGTGGCCCGACAGATGGCCGAGGGCGTGCGCGCCCTGCTGGGGGCCACGTACGGGCTCGCGACGACCGGGGTGGCCGGTCCGGACCCGCAGGACGGACAGCCGGTGGGCACCGTACACCTGGCGGTCGCCGGCCCGGGGGGAACTCTGGTCAGTTCGCCCCTGCTGTCGGGCGCCCGTGCCACAATCCGTCACGACGCGGTGACCGCCGCACTGGAACTGCTCGCCGGCCGACTCAGTCGTTGACGGCCGGCGGACGGATCTCCACCGGATCGAGATTCTGCCGAACTGGCGTACAGGCATGACACAGCTGGAGGATCGTGTTACATCCAACGGCCTGGTTGGGCAGAAACCAGGTGGCGAACGAGTTGCGTGACGGTGGCCGGGTGGGCCAGGTCGGGTACCACGAGGGGCCCGCGAACCCGGGTACGACACCGGAACAAGGAGGGGGACGGCCTTGCAGCCCAGAGTGAACACGACCAGGGTCCCCGCACGCGAAGCGGGCAAGGCGGTACGGTGGGGGCGTGACATCTCGATCCGCAGTCCGAGGAGGGAGGCACCGATGATCCTGCTCCGTCGCCTACTGGGCGATGTACTGCGTCGGCAGCGCCAGCGCCAGGGCCGCACACTCCGCGAGGTGTCGGCGGCCGCCAGGGTTTCGCTCGGGTACCTCTCCGAGGTGGAGCGGGGACAGAAGGAGGCCTCTTCGGAGCTGCTCTCCGCCATCTGCGACGCGCTCGACGTCCGGATGTCCGAGGTCATGCGCGAGGTCAGCGACGAACTGTCGCTCGCCGAACTTGCGGCGATGGCCACCCTCTCCGAGGGTGATCTGCTGAGGCCGGTACTCGAACCGGTTCCGCTGCCCGCCCCCGGCGCCGACCGGGCGAACATGTCGCCCAAGGCCGCCGCGATGGATGTGGTCGCTGCCTGATCCGGCCTCGACTCCCGGGTATCCGATGCCCGGGGCGAGCGGAGGAGGGCGGTCGTGCGGAGGATCGCGACGGTGCGCACGGTGGCCCGAATACGGCTGCGGGTGCGGTGGGCGGTGACGCGGCCGGCGCGCCGGGTCCTGCTGGTTCTCACGGCCGGGCTCACCTGGTGGCTCGTGGCCGTCCGCGGGCAGCTGACCGACGGCGCGGTGCTGGGGCTGCTGGCGGCCGGCGGCTGGGGGCTCGGTCTCATCCCGGTCCATGCCGACCGGAACGCGACCGGACCCGTGCGACGCCGACGCGGGCGCGAGGAGGCCGTGCGCCGGGTGGAGGCACCATCACCGCCGATCGGGTGAATCGACGTGGCCGGAGGCCGCGGGGTCGTTGACTCCGCGGCCTCCTGGCTCTTTCCGCGGCATTCGGGTGCGTTCGCGGCGTTCCGGCCCCTGGGCGGCGCTCGGGCCCTGCTACGGCCGCAGCCGCAGCCCGCGGGGCGTGGCGTGGAACCCCGCCTCCTCCAGGGCGCGGCCGAGGTCGGAGCCGAGGGCGGGCTCGCCGTTGGCGCGCTCGACCGTGACGCTGCCGAGCGCTCCCGCGCGGACCGCCCCGGCGAGCGCCCCGGCGGCGAGTGCGACCGTCGCCCCGTCCTGCGGCCAGGCCAGCAGGGACTTGCCGCCCCGCTCCACGTACAGCGCCAGCTCGCCGTCGACCAGCACCACCAGGGCGCCGGCCTTGCGGCCCGGGCGGTGCGCCTTGGCCTCCTTGGCCCCCGGCGCTGAGGGCGGCTCCGGCCAGGGCAGCGCGGCGCCGTAGGCGTTCGCCGGATCGGTGGCGGCCAGCACCAGCAGCTGCGGCGGCTCGGCGGTCGGCGCGGCCGGCCACTCGGTGGCCCGGGCCCGCTCCAGTCGGCCGTTGACCGAGCGCAGCCGGTCGGCCGCGCCCTCCATGGCGAACTGGGCGCCGCCCAGGCCCTCGACGAAGTAGCCCCGGCGGGCCCGGCCGCGCTCCTCCATCGCGGCGAGCACCCGGTAGACCCCGGCGAAGCCGCCGGGCACCCGTTCGGCCGCCACCGTGCCCCGGGTCAGCAGACCGTGCCGGTCCAGCAGGCTCTGCGCCTGGGCGGTGGCCCGGAGCGTCGGGTCGGCGGCGAGGGAGGGCAGCAGCGACCAGCGCCCCGCCACCGTCGGGCCGCCGCGCAACGCTGCGCCGGCCCGGCCGAAGGCGCGGCCCGCGCCGCCGTAACGGCCGCGCGGGGTGGACCGGGGCGCGCGGTGGGCGGTGGCTCCGGCGGTGCGGCCGGAGCCGAGCAGGGCGCGCAGCGGTGCCAGGGTGTCGTTGGTGACGTACCCGGCCCAGACCAGGTCCCAGAGCGCCTCGACCGCCTCCGGCTCGGCCGTCTCCTCCGGCAGCTGCTGGAGGAGCTGGCGGAAGAACAGGCCGTAGCCGCCCGCCAGGGACTGCAGCAGGGCGCTGTGCAGCGGGGTGAGCGCGGGCGGCACCGGCTCGGGGCGCAGCAGGTGGGCGTTCTCGGCCAGGTGGAGGCTGAGCCAGCCGTCCTTGCCGGGCAGGGCGCCCGCGCCGCACCAGCCGATCTCGCCGGCCGCCATCAGCTCGTCCAGCAGGCCGGGGGAGTAGTCGCCGAGCCGGGCCGGGAGGATCAGCTTCTCCAGGGAGGAGGCGGGCAGGGCGGTCCCCTGGAGCTGTTCGACCACCCGGAGCAGGCCGTCCGCGCCGCGCAGCCGGTGCCCGGCCAGGTGCTGCCACTGCGGCAGGAAGGCGGCCAGGGCGCGCGGCGGGACGGGCTCGACCTCCTGGCGCAGGGCGGCCAGCGAGCGGCGGCGCAGTCGGCGCAGCACCTCGGCGTCGCACCACTCGGGGGCGGTGTGCCACTCGGGGTCGGTGTGGCTTCCGGCCGGCCTGAACTGGCCCTGGACCAGGCGGCCAGCCGCGGTGAGGCGCTGCAGGGTGCCGGTGACGACGGCGGTGCCCAGGCCGTAGCGGGCGCCGGCCTCGGCGGCGGTGAACGGGCCGTGGGTGCGGGCGTGCCGGGCCAGCAGGTCGCCCAGCGGGTCCTTGACCGGCTCGGTGAAGGCCTCGGGGACGCCGACCGGCAGCGGGGTGCCGAGTGCGTCGCGCAGCCGTCCGGCGTCCTCGATCGCGGCCCAGCGCTGCTCGCCGGAGATCCGGACCTGGATCACCCGGCGGGCGGCCTCCAGTTCCAGGGCCCACAGCGGCTCGGCGCCACGGGCGGTCAACTCGGCCTCGGTGAGCGGACCGAGCAGGCGCAGCGCGTCGGCGACGCCCTCGGCGTCCTTGATCCGGCGCTCGGGGGTGAGGCGTTGGAGCTCGGCCTCCAGCTCGGCGAGCACCTGCGGGTCGAGCAGTTCGCTCAGTTCGGCCTGGCCGAGGAGCTCGGACAGCAGCCGGGAGTCGAGCGAGAGGGCGGCGGCCCGGCGTTCGGCGAGCGGGGAGTCGCCCTCGTAGAGGAACTGGGCGACGTAGCCGAACAGCAGTGAGCGGGCGAAGGGCGAGGGCTCGGGGGTGGTGACCTCGACCAGGCGGACGGCGCGGGATTCGAGGTCCCCCATCAGCTCGACCAGGCCGGGGACGTCGAAGACGTCCTGGAGGCACTCGCGGACGGCCTCCAGGACGATCGGGAACGAGCCGTACTCGGAGGCGACTTCGAGCAGTTGGGCGGCGCGCTGGCGCTGCTGCCAGAGCGGGGTGCGGCGGCCGGGGTTGCGGCGGGGGAGCAGCAGGGCTCGGCCGGCGCACTCGCGGAAGCGGGAGGCGAACAGGGCGGAGCCGCCCACCTGGTCGGTGACCAGCTGCTCGATCTCGGTCGAGTCGAACAGGGCGGCGTCGGCGCCGACCGGGGCCTCGTCCCGGGACGGACTCGCGGGCTCCGACGGGCCGGCGAAGTCGAAGTCGGGGGAGAACAGGTCCGCGTCGGGCAGCCGGAGCACGATGCCGTCGTCGGCGTGCATGACCTGCGGGTCCAGGCCGTGCTTCTCGCGCAGCCGGGCGCCGAGGGCGAGCGCCCAGGGGGCGTGCACCTGGGCGCCGAAGGGGGAGTGGATGACGATCCGCCAGTCGCCGAGCTCGTCCCGGAAGCGCTCGACCACGATGGTGCGGTCGTCGGGGAGGTGGCCGCAGGCGGCCCGCTGCTCGGCGAGGTAGTCCAGCAGGTTGGCGGCGGCCCAGTCGTCCAGGCCGGCCCGCTTGAGGCGCTCGGTGGCGGCCTCCGGTTGGAGCGAGCCCAGTTCGCGGGTGAACGCGCCGAGAGCGCGGCCGAGTTCGAGCGGGCGGCCGAGGGTGTCGCCCTTCCAGAACGGGAGCCGGCCGGGGACGCCGGGGGCCGGGGTGACCAGCACCTTGTCGTGGGTGATCTCCTCGATCCGCCAGGACGTGGTGCCGAGGGTGAACACGTCGCCGACGCGGGACTCGTAGACCATCTCCTCGTCGAGCTCGCCGACCCTGCCGCCGCCCTTCTTGGGATCGGTGCCGGCGATGAAGACGCCGAACAGGCCTCGGTCGGGGATGGTGCCGCCGGAGGTGACGGCCAGGCGCTGGGCGCCGGGGCGGCCGGTCACCGTCCCGGCCACCCGGTCCCAGACCACCCGGGGGCGCAACTCGGCGAAGGCGTCGGAGGGATAGCGGCCGGCCAGCATGTCGAGCACGGCGTCGAAGGCGGACTGCGGGAGGGTGGCGAAGGGGGCGGCGCGGCGGACCACGGTGAGCAGCTCGTCCACCGGCCAGGCGTCCAGGGCCGTCATCGCGACCAGTTGCTGGGCCAGCACGTCCAGCGGGTTGCGCGGGATGCGCAGCGCCTCGATCCGCCCCGCCCGCATCCGCTCGGTGACCACGGCGGACTGCACCAGGTCCCCCCGGTACTTGGGGAAGAACACGCCGGTGGAGACGGCGCCGACCTGGTGGCCGGCCCGGCCGACCCGCTGCAGGCCGGAGGCGACCGAGGGCGGGGACTCGACCTGGACGACGAGCTCGACGGCGCCCATGTCGATGCCCAGCTCCAGGCTGGAGGTGGCGACCACGGCGGGCAGCCGGCCGGCCTTCAACTCCTCCTCGACCAGGGAGCGCTGCTCCTTGGACACGGAGCCGTGGTGGGCCCGGGCGATCACCGCGGGCACGCCCCCGGCGGCGCCCGAGCCGCCCATCAGCTGGGCCGGGGCGTGCGCCTCGGGGGCGGCGGTGCCGGTGACGCGCTCGTAGGCGATCTCGTTCAGCCGGTTGCACAGGCGCTCGGCCAGGCGGCGGGAGTTGGCGAAGACGATGGTCGAGCGGTGCGCCTCGACCAGGTCGACGATCCGCTCCTCGACGTGCGGCCAGATCGAGGCCTGGCGCTGCGGGTCGGAGCCCGCGGCGCCGCCGGTGGCCGGGGCGGCGGGCAGGTCGTCCAGGTCGGGGACCGGGACGACCACCGAGAGGTCGAACTCCTTGGCGGCGGCGGGCTGGACGACGACGGCGCCGCGCTGGGGGCTGAGGAAGCGGGCCACCTCCTCGACCGGGCGCACCGTCGCGGACAGGCCGATCCGGCGGGCCGGGCGGTCCAGCAGTTCGTCCAGCCGCTCCAGGCTGAGCGCGAGGTGGGCGCCGCGCTTGGTGCCGGCGACGGCGTGGACCTCGTCCAGGATCACCGTGTCGATGCCCCGGAGCGCCTCCCGGGAGGCGGAGGTGAGCAGCAGGAACAGCGACTCGGGGGTGGTGATCAGGATGTCCGGCGGGTGGGCCGCGAAGCGGCGGCGGTCGGCGGCGGGGGTGTCCCCCGAGCGGATGGCGACCTGGACCTCGGGCTCGGGCAGGCCGAGCCGGACGGCGGCCTGGCGCAGGCCGGTCAGCGGGGCGCGCAGGTTCCGTTCGACGTCCACCGCCAGGGCCTTGAGCGGGGAGACGTAGAGCACCCGGCAGCGGCGCTTGGGCTCGGCCGGGGGCGGGGTGCTGCTGAGCCGGTCGAGCGCGGAGAGGAAGGCGGCCAGCGTCTTGCCGGAGCCGGTGGGGGCGACCACCAGGACGTCGGTCTCCCGCTGGATGGCGCGCCAGGCCTCGGCCTGGGCGGTGGTCGGGGCGGAGAAGGCACCGGTGAACCACGCCCGGGTGGCCGGGGCGAAGTCGGCCAGCGGGTCGTCGGGCCGGGGGGCGTCGGCGGGCGGGGTCGGGTGCTGGGGCGCCATGCACCCATGGTGCCGGGTGGGACTGACAAGCGAGGGCGGGGCCGTGAGCAGGGGTGGGGTGGGCGGAAGGGGCCGGGCGTGAGGGGGCCGGGCCGAGGGGTGTAGCTGCGGGGGCGGGAATGATGAAACGCTCATATGGTGAGAAATCGGGCGGGTGATCACTTGGTGGCTGCCCGGCTTGGGCTGTGACCTCACTGGACCGACGAGCGGAGAGCGTGGGATGGCGCAGGCGCACCGGTCCGGCGGTCCCGTCCGTACGGCCCGCCGCCGCAGGGTGTGCGGGCACGCCCGGGCGCTGCTCGCGATACTGGTCACCGCCCTGGTGGCGGGCGGCGCCGTGCCGTACGTGTCGGGGCCCGGGCGCGCCTACGTCAGCTACCTGGTGCTGGCCGAGCGGGAGGACGCCGCAGGGGCCACCAGGGCCGGGAAGGAGAGCCGGGCAGCGGGCGGACAGGTGGTGCAGGAGTACCCGCAGATCGGGGCGGTGCTGACGTACGCCACCGGGGGCTTCGCGGAACGGGTGCGACGCAGGCCGGGGATCGCCGCGGTCGGGGCGACCCGGACGGCGCCGGTGGTGGGGCCGCCGCGGGAACTGGCCGGGGCGGGTGACTTCGCCGCGGGGGTGGGGCGCGGCTGGCGGGGGGATGCGGGGGACGGCGGGACGGGGACGACGGCTGGTACGGTGCCGGACCCCAGGGAGGGCGGGGCCTGGAACCTGGCCATGGTTCATGCGGGGGCAGGGACGGCGTCGGGAGCGGTGGCGGGGGTTGGGCCGACCGGGGACGGTGTCGGTGGGGTGCCGGGGCCGGAGGCGATGCGCAAGGTGCTGGTCGCGGTGCTGGACTCGGGCGTGGACGACACCCACCCCGACCTGCGGGCGGCCGTCGACCCGAAGGCCTCGGCGTCCTGCGCCGACGGACGGCCGGACGCACGCACCGGCTCCTGGCGGCCCGATCCCGGGGTGGAGGAGAGCGGGCACGGCACCCACGTCGCCGGGATCATCGGTGCGGCCCGGGACGGGCAGGGCGTCACCGGGGTCGCGCCCGGTGTGCGGATCGCCGCCGTCCGGCTGCTCGGGCCACTGGGGCAGTACTACGCGGAGAACATCGTCTGCGGCATGCTCTGGGCCGCCGACCACGGGGCGAAGGCGATCAACGACAGCTACTTCGCCGACCCGTGGAAGTACAACTGCCCCGAGGAACCGGACCAGGCGGCGCTGATCGCGGCCGTCGGCCGGGCCGTCGCCTACGCCCGGCGCAAGGGCGCGGTGGTGGTCGCCTCGGCCGGCAACGACGGGCAGGACCTCGGCGCGGCCCGGACGGACCGGCGCAGCCCCAACGACCGGGTCACCGGGCCGGCCCCCACCCGCTACCTGGGCACCGAGTGCATCCGCCTTCCCGGCGAGTTGCCCGGGGTCGTCACCGTCACGGCCGTCAACCGGGACGGGAGTCCGTCCTCCTACACCAACTACGGGCGCGGCCGGATTTCGCTGGCTGCACCCGGCGGGGACCCGGACGGCGGGGCGGAGGGGGCGATCGTCTCGGACTGGCCCGGTGGGCGGTTCGCGGCGCTGGCGGGCACCTCGATGTCGGCGGCGCACGTCACGGGGGCGGTGGCGGTCGCGGCGGCGTTGCACCCGGACTTCGGGGCGGCGCAGTTGGCGGATCTGCTGGCTCGGACGGCGGCGGGGTGTCCGGTGCGGGGGTGCGGGGACCGGGGGCACTTCGGGGTGGGGTTGTTGGTGGTGCCCCGGTAGGCGGTTGGGGACGGGGGTGTTCGCGGGGCTCTCGGGAGGGGTGGGCGGTGCTTCGTGGGCGCGCGGGTTTTGCCCGCGCGCCCACGAGGGCGGGGGGCGGCGCCCACTGGCGGGGGATGGCGGTGGGCGGGGCCCGTGAGGGGCCTCCGGGATACTGGGGGTATGAGGCTGACCGAGTTCTGGCGACGGATGTATGCGCACTTCGGGGAGGGGTATGCGGAGTCGTTTGCATCTGATCATGTGATGAGTGAGTTGGGTGGGCGGACGGTGCGGCAGGCGTTGGAGGCGGGGTGGGAGGCCAAGGACGTGTGGCGGGTGGTCTGTGAGACGCAGGGGGTTTCGGCGCTGCTGCGCTGAGCGGTCGGTGCGGGGGTGGTGGGACAGACTGTCCGGGTGACTACGAGCGGAGAGCAGGAGCGCCTCGGTGAGGCGGTGCGGGGTGCCGAGGGGGAACGGGCGGGGCACGGTGGGGTGTTGTGGGGCGGGATGCCGCCCTGGTTGCCCCGGGCGATGGTGTTGTTCCTGGTGTCGGTGGGGCTGTTCCAGCTCGCGGACTGGGCGTTCCGGCAGTTGATCGACCTGTTCGTGATGCTGTTGGTGGCGTTCTTCCTCTCGTTGGCGCTGGAGCCGGCCGTGGACCGGATGGCGGCGCGCGGGGTGCGTCGGGGGGTGGGGACCTTCCTGGTGTTCGTGGCGGTCGGGGTGGCGGTGGTGGGCTTCCTGGCGGCGCTCGGCACGCTGTTGGTGGACCAGGTGGCGAAGATCGCCGGGGACATGCCGCACCTGGTCGACAATCTGATCGTCTGGACCAACCGGACGTTCCACCAGGACCTGTCGCTGGGTGAGCTGCAGAAGCGGCTGCTGAAGGACTCCGGGACGATCGAGGGGTACGCCCAGCAGGCCGCGGACAACGTCTGGGGCGTCTCGTCGACGCTGATCGGCGGGCTGTTCCAGACGTTCACGGTGGGGCTGTTCACGTTCTACTTCACCGCCGAGGGCCCGCGGGTGCGGCGGACGGTGTGCTCGCTGCTGCCGCCCGCCAAGCAGGCGGAGGTGCTGCGGGCCTGGGAGATCGCGCTGGCCAAGACGGGCGGCTACCTGTACTCCCGGGCGGTGCTGGCGGTGGTGTCGGCGGCCGGGCACTGGGTGATGTTCGCGCTGATCGACCTGCCGTACTCGGCGGCGCTGGCGATCTGGGTCGGCGTCATGTCGCAGTTCGTGCCGACCATCGGGACGTACCTGGCGGGTGCGCTGCCGGTGCTGGTCGCCCTGACGGTGGAGCCGGTGGACGCGTTGTACGTGCTGGTCTTCACGGTGGTCTACCAGCAGATCGAGAACTACGTGCTGCACCCGAGGATCACCGCCAGGACGGTGGACGTGCACCCGGCGGTGGCCTTCGGCGCGGTGATCGCGGGGGCGGCGCTGCTGGGGGCGGTGGGCGCGCTGATCGCGATCCCGGCGGCGGCGACCATGCAGGGCTTCGTCGGGACGTACGTGCGGCGGTACGAGGTGGCGACCGATCCGAGGATCGACCGGGGCGAGCAGCGGCGGGCCCGGCGGGAGCTGCGCCGGGAGGCGGCGCGGCGGCTGCGGCGGATGGTGGGCGGCGACGGGGAGTGACGGACGGTGCGGGGCGGGCGGCCGGGGGTGACCCCGTCGACCCGCCCCCCGGCGTGTTCGGACCTGCGCGGCTTGAATCGAACAGACGTTCCTTTGTACTCTCCGGCGAGGAGTTTTCCACAGGCGGAGCCGGGTGGGGCTCGTTTGTCAGTGGGACGCGCTAGCGTCGATGACGATGAAGCGCACAGCACAGAACCCGAGGGAAAAAGCCATGGCAGGTACGGACCGCGAGAAGGCCCTGGAGACCGCGCTCGCCCAGATCGAGCGGCAGTTCGGCAAGGGCTCGGTGATGCGCCTCGGCGAGAAGGCGAACGAGCCGGTCGAGGTGATCTCCACCGGGTCGACCGCCCTGGACGTCGCCCTCGGGGTGGGCGGCATCCCGCGCGGCCGAGTGATCGAGATCTACGGCCCCGAGTCCTCCGGCAAGACCACCCTGACCCTGCACCTGGCGGCCAACGCCCAGCGGGCCGGCGGCACGGTCGCCTTCGTCGACGCGGAGCACGCGCTCGACCCGGAGTACGCCAAGAAGCTCGGCGTGGACACCGACGCCCTGCTGGTCAGCCAGCCGGACACCGGTGAGCAGGCCCTGGAGATCACCGACATGCTGATCCGCTCCGGCGCGATCGACCTGGTGATCATCGACTCGGTCGCGGCACTCGTCCCGCGCGCCGAGATCGAGGGCGAGATGGGTGACTCGCACGTCGGTCTGCAGGCCCGCCTGATGAGCCAGGCGCTGCGCAAGATCGCCGGTGCGCTGAACCAGTCGAACACCACCGCCATCTTCATCAACCAGCTGCGCGAGAAGATCGGTGTGATGTTCGGCTCGCCGGAGACCACGACCGGTGGCCGGGCGCTGAAGTTCTACGCCTCGGTCCGACTGGACATCCGCCGGATCGAGACCCTGAAGGACGGCACCGAGGCGGTCGGCAACCGCACCCGCGTCAAGGTCGTCAAGAACAAGGTCGCCGCGCCGTTCAAGCAGGCCGAGTTCGACATCCTCTACGGCATCGGCATCAGCCGCGAGGGCGGCCTGATCGACATGGGCGTCGAGCACGGGTTCATCCGGAAGTCCGGCGCCTGGTACACGTACGAGGGCGACCAGCTCGGCCAGGGCAAGGAGAACGCCCGTAACTTCCTGCGGGACAACCCGCAGCTCGCCGACGAGATCGAGCGGAAGATCAAGGGCAAGCTCGGCATCGGCCCGAAGACCGAGGAGCCGGCCGAGGCCGCTCCGGAGGCCGCCGCTGCCGCCGCCGACGGCGTCGCGAAGCCGATCACCGCGACCGCCGCCAAGACGGCCGCGGCGAAGAAGACGGCGGCTGCCAAGGCCTGAGCCGTTGACGCAGTACGACATGGTGGGCGGCGGCCCGGCGGGCCCCGAGGACGACGACTACGGGCCGCCGGACTGGTTCGCCGCGGTCGCGGAGCCCGAGCCGGAACCGCGAGCGCGGCCCGAGCGGACTCCGGTCCGGGTGGCGCGCGGCGCGGCGCCCGGACCGGTTCTCGACCGGGAGCAGCCGACGGAGGCCCCGCTCGAGGCACTCGGCCTGGTCCCCGCCTCCGAGCTGCGCGCCGGCCGTCGGCGGCGTCGCTCGGCGCTGGCCGAGGAGTCGGAGGCCGCGGGCGGCGGCATGCCCGCGGAGCGGAGCCCGGGTGGGGCCGAGGCGGCCGGTCACGGGGGTGTGGCCGCCTCGCCCACCCGAGCTCGCCGCGGCCGGCGGAGCGGGCGCTCCGAGGAGGGGCCGCCGGGCGAGGAGACGGGCGCCGCCCGTACCTCCCGCAAGCGGGCCGAGGAGGAGTCCGACCCGGAGAGCCGCGCCCGGGACATCTGCCTGCGGCTGCTCACCGGTGCGGCCAAGTCCCGCAAGCAGCTCGCCGACGCCCTGCGCAAGCGGGAGATCCCGGAGGACGTCGCCGAGGAGGTGCTCACCCGGCTGGAAGAGGTCGGGCTGATCGACGACGCCGCCTTCGCCGCGGCCTGGGTCGAGTCCCGGCACGCCGTCCGGGGCCTGTCCCGCCGGGCGCTGACCCAGGAGCTGCGCACCAAGGGGGTGGCCGCCGACGTGGTCGAGCAGGCCGTCGCCCAGCTCGACCACGACGACGAGACGGACGCGGCCCGGGCGCTGGTCGAGCGCAAGCTGCGGTCCACCCGGGGGCTTGACCCGCAGGTCCGCACTCGGCGGCTGGTCGGGATGCTGGCCCGGCGCGGCTACTCCGAGGGGCTGGCCTTCCGGGTGGTGCGCGGTGCGCTGGAGCAGGAGGCGTCCGGTGAACGGTCCGGGACGGAATGGGAGTAGTGGAGGTCCGGGAGAGCCGGGCCACGGCGGTAGCGGGTTGAGGCGTGTCCCTCGGATCTCCCCGAGGAAGCCCTAACTCGCGGAATCCACCTGCTGGGGCTCCGGGGTGGGTTCGGGCTCCGGCTCGGGCGGGGCGGCGATCGGGGCCGGCCCGCCGCGGGCGCGGTCGGCGAGTGCCAGGAGGTCCTCGGCGGCGGCGCCCTGGGTGACGCCGACCAGGTGGCCGTCCGGGCGGATCAGCAGCACGGTGTGCGGCCCGGCGCCCGGGTACTCCTCGGTGACCAGCACCTGGGCCGGCACCGGCAGTGCGGCGGCGACCTCGGCCAGCCGGGGCATCAGCCCGGCGCCGAGCCAGTGCTCGGCCGACCAGACCGCGGTGCCGGGGGCGACCAGCAGCAGCAGGAAGGTGGCGCCGAGCCGGGCGTGCAGGTGGTCCGGGGTGCCGTCGGTGGTGAGCACCGGAAGGTCCGGGACGAGCACGCCGGGGGCGGTGGCGGGCAGCAGTTCGCTGAGCGAGGTGGCGCCGCGCGCGCCGCGCTGCACCGGCACCCGGCCGGGGACGCCGGAGGGCGCCGCCGGGTAGGCGGGGGCGCCGCCGAAGCGGCCGGTGCCCAGCTGGCCGTCGGCGAGCAGCGGGGCGTGTTTGCGGAAGCCGCCGACCAGCAGCGAGCGCCGGGTCTGCTGCCAGCCGCGCAGCGGGCGCAGCAGCGGCATGGACTGGTCGACGGCGCGCAGCCGGGCGCCGACCGCGCCGCGGCGCTCGGCCTCGTAGCCGTCCAGCAGGGACCCGCCGGGCTGGGGGCCGCCGGAGTGGAGGTGCCAGGCGAGGGCGAGCCGCCAGGCGAGGTTGTCGGCGTCGCGCAGTCCGTCGGCGAGGTTCTGCATGCCGAGTGCGCCGTGCAGGTGGGCGGCGTCGCCGGCCAGGAAGCAGCGGCCGCTGCGGAAGCGGGCGGCGAGGCGCTGCTGGGCAGTGTGGTCGGCGGCGGCGAGCAGCTCGTAGCGGGGGAGTTCGCCGCACCAGCCGGTGAGGGTGGAGGTGACCCGGGTGAGCAGGGTGTCGCCGGTGACGATGCCGGGCCAGGTGGCGTGCGGGTCGACCTGTTCGGTGGGGGCGGGTCGGCCGGGGGGCAGCCGCCAGTCGAGCCGCCAGACGCCGTCCGGCAGCGGACGGGCGGAGGCCTCGCGGTCGCCGCGCCACGGGGGTTCGCGGTGCAGCCGGGCGCCGTCGAAGGGCAGGTCGACCCGGACGGTGGCGATGGCGTTGCGGTCGACGGCCGGGCGGCCGGGGAAGCGGATCTTCAGCAGTTTGCGGACGGTGGAGCGGGCGCCGTCGCAGCCGACCAGGTGGCTGCCGCGCCACCAGGTGGCGGAGCCGTCCTGGGTGCCGTGGGTGCGGACACTGACGCCGTCGCGGTCCTGTTCGAGCTCGACGACCCGGTTCAGCGGGACCAGCCGGACCAGCGGGGTGCCGGTCAGGGCGTCGCGCAGGCCGCGCTGGAGGCGGTGCTGGGGGAGGTGGAAGGTGGGCGAGTCGGTGAGGTCGATCCGCCGCACCTCCTGGCGGCGCCGCCAGATGGCGAAGGAGTCCCACAGCGCCGAGTCCGAGACGGCCCGGGAGTAGCCGATCCGGGTCAGGAAGGCGGTGGTGTCGGCGCCGAGGACGACGCTGCGGGGGCCCTCCGGGCAGAGCCCGGAGCCCTCGTCCAGGACGACGGTCGGCACCTCGTGCCGGGCCAGCGCGAGGGCCAGAGCCAGACCGACCGGTCCGGCCCCGACCACGATCACCGGGTCCATGCGGGGACCTCCGGGCACGAACCGGCCCATGGGCCGGCGTCAGTTACCGCTGCCGCATATGCCGCGTGGATGCTCCCGGGAGGTGTCACGAACAGCAATGCAACAGTTCACCTGCGTGTCCGTCAAGCAGCAGCTGAAGTGCGCCGGTTCGCGCCGCGGCGGCCGCGTGCTTCGATCCACCGCGCGAGCGCGGTCAGCAGCAGGCACAGCGCGATGTAGATGGGCGCGATCACCAGCACCACGGGGATGTACGGGAAGCCCGCGGCGTTCATCGGCTGGCTGGCGATCTTCTTGCCCATGAACAGCAGCTCGTTGTACGTGATGATGTAGCCGAGCGAGGTGTCCTTGAGGGTGACGACCAGCTGACCGATCATCGACGGCAGCATCGAGCGGACGGCCTGCGGCACCAGGATGGTGGACATCACCTGGGTCTTGCGCATCCCGAGGGCGTACGCTGCCTCGCCCTGGCCCCGAGGGACGGCGTTGACGCCGCTGCGGATGATCTCGGCCTGGACCGAGCCGTTGTAGAGGGTGAGGCCGAGCACCAGCGCCCACATCGGGTCCTTGGCGAAGAACGCGTAGTAGAGCGCGACGATCAGGATCAGCAGCGGCATCGCCCGGAAGAACTGGACGATCGCGGTGCAGACCCAGCGGACCGGCCCGTGGTCGGAGAGCGTCCCGGAGGCCAGCAGCGCGCCCAGGGCGAGCGAGAAGGCGCCCGCCAGGCCGAAGGCCTTCAGGGTGGACAGCAGGCCGTCCACGATCATCTGCTGGACGAAGTTGTACTGGAACGGGTCCCACAGGTCGGCGTCGAACTGGCCGTTGTCGGCGAGCGCGCTGACGGCGTACCAGAGCAGCCCCGCGATGCCGAGCAGCGCGAGGACGCCGAACAGCCGGTAGCGGGTGCGGGTCCGGGGGCCGGGGATGTCGTAGAGGACGCTAGCCGAGCCCTGCCGCTGACGCTGGAGCATGCTCATCGGGCCACCGCCAGTCGGGATTCCAGGAAGCGGAAGAGGGAGGCGACCGTCGCGCTGATCAGCAGGTAGGCGCAGGCCACCCAGAAGAAGATCGAGAAGATCGAGTAGCCGCGCTCGGAGAAGGTCTGCTGGGCGCTGTACAGCTCGCCGACGCTGAACGCGCCGGCGATCGCCGAGTTCCTGGGCAGTGCGATGAACACGCTGCTCATCGGGCCCAGCACGGTCCGGGTGGCCTGCGGCAGGATCACCAGGCTGAGGGTCTGGAAGAAGTTCATGCCGAGGCTGCGGGCCGCCTCCGCCTGGCCGAGCGGGACGGTGTTGATGCCGGAGCGAATCACCTCGCAGACGAACGAGGCGGTGTACCCGCCGAGCGCCAGCACCGCGAAGGTGAGGTGGCTGAAGTGCACCCCGAGCGGCGGCAGGCCGAAGGTGACGGCAAAGAACAGCAGGGTCAGCGGCGTGTTGCGGAACAGCGTCACCCAGGTGGTGCCGAAGGCGCGCAGGACCGGCACCGGGGAGACCCGGAAGGCCGCCAGCAGGGTGCCCAGCAGCAGGGCGAGCAGGGCGCTGAGCGCGCTCAGCTCGATCGTCTGCAGGAAGCCGTCGCGGAACAACGCGAAGTTGTCCTGCTCGAACAGGAACCCCATCCGGCGGCCCTCCTCTCACAGATGGTCGGGAAGCGGGGGGTGGAATCAGTAGCGGTCGAGGGTCGGGATCGCCGGGGCGGCCGAGCCGGACGCGCCCAGGGTCGCGTCGTAGGCCTTCTTCCAGTCGCCGTTGTCCTCGTGGGCCTTGAGGGCGTCGCTGATCGCGTCGCGCAGCGCCTTGTCGTCCTTGTTCAGGCCGACGCCGTAGTTCTCCTTGGTGAACGGCTTGCCGACCACCTTGAGCTTGGGGGCGTACTTGGAGGCGTAGCCCTTGAGGATCGCGTCGTCGGTGGTGACCGCGTCGACCTCGCCCGACATCAGCTTCTCGACGCAGGCCGAGTAGGTGTCGAACTGGGTGACCTTCGGGTTGTACGGCTGGATGTTCTTGATCGAGGTCGAGCCGGTGGCGGTACAGATGTTCTTGCCGCTGATGCTGTCCGGGCCGGTGATCGAGGTGTTGTCGCTCTTCACCAGGAAGTCCTGGCCGGCGATGTAGTACGGGCCGGCGAAGGAGACCGTCTTCTTGCGCTCGTCGTTGATGCTGTAGGTGCCGACGTAGAAGTCGATCTGGCCCTTGGCGATGGCCGGCTCGCGCTGCGAGGAGACCAGGGTCTGCCACTTGATCTGCTGCGGGGTGAAGCCCAGGTCGGCGGCGACCATCTTGGCGATCTCGATGTCGAAGCCGCTGCGGTCGCCGCTGGCGACGTCCTCCCAGCCGAGGTTCGGCTGGTCGGCCTTGGCGCCGATGATCAGCTGGCCGCGCTTCCTGGCCTCGGCGATGACCGGGGAGTCGACCTTGGCGTCCGTCTTGACCGTGTAGGTCGGCAGCGCCGGGGCGTTGGTCGCGCTCGCCGCGTTGGAGGCGGGGGTGCCGTCCTTGCCGCAGGCGGCGGTGGCGGTCAGCGCGACGGCACAGAGCGCCACGGCGAGGGTGCGGGAAGTCCTCATGAGGGTTGTACTCCTGGGGCTGGGCCACGGTGCGGACCGGGCTCTGGCGTCTGGAAGTCGTGCACGGGCAGGGCCGTCCGGCGCCGTTGCCGGAGGCGGCCCCGCGTGGTCTCGAAGCGTCAGTGGTGCAGGATCTTCGAGAGGAAGTCCTTGGCGCGGTCGGAGCGGGGCGCGGTGAAGAACGCGTCCGGGGTGTCCTGCTCGACGATCTTGCCGTCGGCCATGAACAGCACCCGGTTGGCGGCGGAGCGGGCGAAGCCCATCTCGTGGGTGACGACCACCATCGTCATGCCGTCGGCGGCCAGCTGGCGCATGACCTCCAGCACCTCGTTGACCATCTCGGGGTCGAGCGCCGAGGTCGGCTCGTCGAAGAGCATCACCTTGGGCTTCATCGCCAGCGCCCGGGCGATCGCCACGCGCTGCTGCTGGCCGCCGGAGAGCTGGGCCGGGTACTTGTCCGCCTGCGCGCCCACGCCGACCCGGTCGAGCAGTTCGCGGGCGGTCTTCTCGGCGTGCGAGCGGAGCACCTTGCGGACCTTGACCTGGGCCAGGACCACGTTCTCCAGCACGGTCTTGTGCGCGAACAGGTTGAAGCTCTGGAACACCATGCCGACCTCGGCGCGCAGCTTGGCCAGCTCCCGGCCCTCCGCGGGCAGCGGCCGGCCGGACAGGGTGATCGTGCCGGAGTCGATCGTCTCCAGCCGGTTGATCGTCCGGCAGAGCGTGGACTTGCCCGACCCGGAAGGGCCGATCAGGACGACCACCTCGCCCTGCCTGATCTCCAGGTCGATGTCCTGGAGCACGTGCAGCGCGCCGTAGTGCTTGTTGACGTTGCTCAGCACGACCAGCGGGGCGGCTGCGGGGGTGGAGTCCTCGACCGGGCTCTCGGTCATCGCGCCTGCTCCCTACTGTGTCGAACTGGGTCATTTCGGCCTGCCCGAGGAGTCCCAACTCCCTTGGGTGGCAAAGGTGGTGCGAATCCGGGAGCCGCGACCGGCGGAGCCGCAGCCCCCGGTGGGGCGACCTTAGGAGCGCTGACGGTGCCCCGTCAGCGGATCTGAGCGGAACTTGAGGATCACGAAACGGACACACGACGGGTACGCACTGTTCGCGAGTGTGTCGACGGGGCATGTCACAGCGGGAATCCGTACCGGTGCTCGCAGTCCCCCGGGAGCCCGGTACGCGGTCGAGCCTGGCGCCGGGCCGCGCACTGGCCCATACTGCGCAGGACCGGGCCCCGACCTAATCGGCCCCGGCGACCACGTGGGGGAGGGAGGAGAACGGGATGCGACTGCTGCTCGTCGAGGACGACGAACGCGTGGCCGCGGCACTGGTCGCGGTGCTCGGCCGGCACGGCTTCCAGGTGCGGCACGCCCGCAGCGGGCACGAGGCGCTGGACGCCCTGGTGCCGGACGGCAACGAGCCGTACCGCGTCGTGCTGCTCGACCTCGGGCTGCCCGACCGCGACGGCTTCGAGGTGTGCAGCCGGATCCGGGCCGGCAGCGGAGTGCCGGTGATCATGGTGACCGCCCGCGCCGACATCCGCTCCCGGATCCACGGCCTCAACCTGGGCGCCGACGACTACGTCACCAAGCCGTACGACATGGGCGAGCTGCTCGCCCGCATCCACGCGGTCGCCCGCCGCGGTGCCCAGCCGTCCTCGGTGGCGGTGCCCCCGCTCGACGCCGTACCGCAGCAGCGCGGCCCGCTGGAGTCCCGCGGCATCCGGATCGACCGGGAACGCCGCCGGGTCAGCGTGGACGGCCGGGACGTGCCGCTCACCCGCAAGGAGTTCGACCTGCTGGCGCTGCTCGCCCAGAGCCCCGGCGTGGTCTACCGGCGCGAGCAGATCTTCAGCGAGGTCTGGCGCAGCGGCTGGGAGGGCAACGGCCGCACCCTGGAAGTGCACATCGGCTCGCTGCGCAACAAGCTCGCGCTGCCGGGCCTGGTCGAGGCCGTGCGCGGCGTCGGCTACCGGCTGATCCCCGACAGCCCGACCTCCACCGCGGCCGACCAGGCCCCGTCCGCCCCCGCGGAGCACTGACCGCACGTGCGCACCCGCCTGCTCGGCATCCTGATCGCCCTCATGCTCTGCGTCCTGGCCGCCCTGGGGCTGCCGCTCGCGGCGGCGTTCGCGGCGGCCGAGCAGAGCCGGGTGGTGGTCGACCGGCTCGACGACGCCGCCCGCTTCGCCCAGGACCTGCCCACCTCGGGCGCCGCCGCCCTGGACTCCGCGCTCAAGGCCGACCCGGAGCCCGCCCCCGGCGACCTCAGTCGGCGGCACGCGATCGAGGCCGAGGTCCAGCGCTACTTCGACCTGTACGGCGTGCGCCTGGGCATCTTCCAGCGCGACGGCGCGCCGATCGCGGTCGCGCCGCGCGACTGGCGGGTGCCCGCCGTCGGCTGGGGCGCCCAGGCCTTCCAGGAGGCGCTGGACGGGCGGCGCAGCCACAACCCGCCGCAGGTCTGGCCGTGGACCGAGGACCGGACGATCACCGTCGCCGCCCCGGTGGTGCGGGATGGCGACGTGGTCGCGGTGGTGCTGAGCGAGTCCCCGACCGGCGCGCTACGGGCCCGGGTGCTGCACAAGTGGCTGGTGCTCGCCGGCGGCGAGGCGGCCGCGATGGCCGTCGCCGTACTGCTGGCCGTACGGCTCACCGAGTGGGTGCTGCGCCCGGTGCGCACCCTGGACAGGGCCACCCACGACATAGCCACCGGCCGGATGGCCGCCCGGGTCGCCCCCGGCGGCGGACCGCCCGAACTCCAGCGACTGGCCCGCTCGTTCAACGAGATGGCGGACCACGTGGTGCACGCCATGGACCAGCAGAAGGCCTTCGTCGCGGACGCCTCGCACCAGCTGCGCAACCCGCTCTCGGCCCTGCTGCTGCGGGTCGAGGTGCTCGGCCTGGAACTGCCCGAGGGCCACGAGGAGGAGCTCGGCGGCGTCCGTGAGGAGGGCTCCCGGCTGGCCCGGGTGCTGGACGACCTGCTGGGGCTGGCCACCGCCGAGCACGCCCGCCCCGAGCCCGAGCAGACCGACCTCGCCCAGCTGACCCTCGCCCGGGTGGACGGCTGGCGGCCGGTGGCCGAGCGGCGCGGGATCGTCCTGCGCTGGGACGGCCCGGCGCTGGCGATCGGCATGGCGGACCCGATCGGCTTCGGCTCCGCGCTGGACGCCGTCCTGGACAACGCGCTCAAGTTCAGCCCGTCCGGCAGCGAGGTGCGGCTGCGGGTCGCGGTGCGCCGGGACGAGGTCGCGGTGACCGTCAGCGACGCCGGGCCGGGGCTCACCGAGGACGAGCTGTCCCGGGCCGGGGACCGGTTCTGGCGCAGCCCGCGACACCAGAACGTGGACGGCTCCGGACTGGGCCTGTCCATCGCCCGCACCCTGCTGGCGGCCGGCGGCGGCACGCTCGGCTTCGCCCCGGTGAAGCCGACCGGGCTCGCGGTGACCCTGGCGGTGCCGCGGCCGGAACGGCCGTAGCGGTTCCTAGGGTTTTACGGACCGGTAGTAGCGCGCCGCGCCCTCGTGCAGCGGGAGCGGGTCGGTGTAGACGGCGGTGCGCAGGTCGACCAGCTGGGCGGCGTGCACCTGGGCGCCGATCTGGTCCCGGCTGTCTATCACCGCCCGGGTCATGCCCTCCACCAGGCCCGGGTCCGCGTCGTCCCGGGTGACCAGCAGGTTGGGCACGGCCATGGTGGCGACCGCGTCCTTGGGTTCGGCGTTCGGGTAGGTGCCCTTGGGCATGGTGGCCGCCCGGTAGGCGTCGACGCCGTCGCCCTCCGTCTTGTGCAGCGCCTCGGACAGGTCGGCCAGCGGGACGATCCGGATCCGGAAGCGGTCGGAGAGGTCGGTGAGCGCGCTGGTCGGCAGGCCGCCGGACCAGAAGAAGGCGTCCAGCTTGCCCTCGCGCAGCTCGTCCGAGCCGTCGCTGACGCCCGCCGGGACCGCGGTGATGTCGTGGTCGGGGTCCAGCCCGGCCGCGGTCAGCAGCCGCCTGGTCACCAGGTTCACCCCGGACTGCGGCAGCCCGACACCGACCCGCAGGCCCTTGAGGTCGGCGGTGCGGTGCACCGGGGAGCCGGCCGGGACGATCAGCTGCAGGTAGTCGTCGTACAGTCGGGCGATCGCCCGCAGCCGGTCCTTGCCCGCGCCCTGGTAGGCGGCGACCGCGTCGGCGGTGGCGATGGCGAAGGTGTCCTGGCCGGTGACCACCCTGGACAGGTTCTCCACCGAGCCGTCGGTGCTGTCCAGGGCCAGCCGCACCCCCGGCATGGTCTGCGAGACGTGGGCCTGCAGCAGCTGCCCGTACCGGTCGTAGACCCCGCGCGGGACGCCGGTCGCGAAGCGGGTCTCCCCGCGCGGGTACCCGGGCGAGCGGCCCGCCGACAGCCACCAGCCGCCCAGGCCGGCGACCAGCAGCACCAGCACCAGCACCGTCCGCCACAACGGGCTGCGGGCCGCGCGGCGGACGGCGGCGCCGAGAAGTGACGGATCGGTGGGGGTCATGCAGGGATACTGCCAGGCGCTCCGGCCGAACGGGAGGGGAACGGGCGGCGGAAAGCTCGGCGAAGGTCCGGAAAAACCGGTGTGCCGCTGCCCGTACCCTGGTCTGGTGAGCGGTGAGAGCGGATTGAAGAGCTACAAGGTCGTCACGCACGGCTGTCAGATGAACGTCCACGACTCCGAGCGGCTGTCCGGGCTGCTGGAGGACGCCGGGTACGTCAAGGCCGGGCCGGACGGCGACCCCGACCTGGTCGTGTTCAACACCTGTGCGGTGCGCGAGAACGCCGACAACAAGCTGTACGGCAACCTCGGACAGCTCGCGCCGGCCAAGAGCCGCCACCAGGGCATGCAGATCGCCGTCGGCGGCTGCCTGGCCCAGAAGGACCGCGAGACCATCGTCAAGCGCGCCCCCTGGGTCGACGTGGTCTTCGGCACCCACAACATCGGCCACCTGCCGGCACTGCTGGAGCGGGCCGCCGTCGAGCGCAGGGCCCAGGTCGAGATCCTGGAGTCGCTGGAGACCTTCCCCTCCACGCTGCCCACCCGCCGCGAGTCCGCGTACGCGGCCTGGGTCGCCATCTCGGTCGGCTGCAACAACACCTGCACCTTCTGCATCGTCCCCGCGCTGCGCGGCAAGGAGGAGGACCGCCGGCCCGGCGACGTCCTCGCCGAGATCGAGGCGCTGGTGGACGAGGGCGTCATCGAGGTGACCCTGCTCGGCCAGAACGTCAACGCCTACGGCTCCGACCTGGGCGACCGCGAGGCCTTCTCCAAGCTGCTGCGCGCCGCCGGGCAGATCGAGGGCCTGGAGCGGATCCGCTTCACCTCGCCGCACCCGCGCGACTTCACCGACGACGTGATCGCCGCGATGGCCGAGACCCCGAGCGTGATGCACCAGCTGCACATGCCGCTGCAGTCCGGCTCGGACCGCGTCCTCAAGGCGATGCGCCGCTCCTACCGGCAGGAGCGTTTCCTCGGGATCATCCGCAAGGTGCGCGAGGCGATGCCGGACGCGGCCATCTCCACCGACATCATCGTGGGCTTCCCCGGCGAGACCGAGGAGGACTTCGAGGAGACGATGCACGTCGTCCGCGAGGCCCGCTTCACCAACGCCTTCACCTTCCAGTACTCCAAGCGCCCCGGCACCCCCGCCGCGGAGATGGAGGACCAGGTGCCGAAGGAGGTCGTCCAGGCCCGCTACGACCGGCTGATCGCGCTCCAGGAGGAGATCTCCTGGGACGAGAACAAGAAGCAGGTCGGCCGCACCCTGGAGGTCCTGGTCGCCGAGGGCGAGGGCAAGAAGGACGACCGGACCCAGCGGCTGTCCGGGCGCGCGCCCGACAACCGGCTCGTGCACTTCACGAAGCCGGAGGAGCCGGTGCGGCCGGGCGACATGGTGACCGTCGAGATCACCTACGCCGCCCCGCACCACCTGCTGGCCGAGGGCCCGGCCCTCGCCGTGCGCCGCACTCGGGCCGGCGACGCCTGGGAGAAGCGCCAGGCCGAGCCCGCCGGCAAGCCGGCCGGCGTGATGCTCGGCCTGCCGAAGATCGGCGCCCCGGCCGAGCTGCCGCTGGCCGCCCCGGCGGGCGGCGCCTGCTGCGGCGACTGACGCCCGTGCCGTGACGGCGGCCCGGCGGGAGCGTTGGTGCTCCCGCCGGGCCGTTGTCGTGGACGGCTGTTGTCGTGGAGGGCCGTTCTCGTGGAAGGCCGTGTCTCCCCGCAGCGGGGATCCGGGGGACACGCCTTAGAGTGATCGGCATGCTGGTAGCCGCCGCCGTGTGTCCCTGTCCGCCGCTGCTCGTCCCCGAGGTCGCCGCCGGGGCCGCGCCCGAGCTGGACGCGCTGCGCGCCGCCTGCGACGAGGCGCTGGCGGCGCTGGTCGCGGCCGAGCCGCAGCTGGTCGTGGCGGTCGGCGCCGGGCCGGAGGCCGAGGTCTGGACCGAGGGCGGGGCCGGGTCCTTCCACCGCTACGGGGTGCCGCTGATCGCCAAGCTGCCCGGGGGGCGGGTCGAGGGGCCGGAGCTGGCGCCCTCGCTGACCGTCGGCGCCTGGCTGCTGGAGCGCGCCGGGGTGACCCTGCCGACGCACGCCTGCGCCGTGCCCGCCGACGCCCCCGCCGACCGGATGCTCGGCCTCGGCCAGGGCCTGGCCGGCCTCGCCGACCGGGTCGCCCTGCTGGTCCTCGGCGACGGCAGCGCCTGCCGTTCGCTGAAGGCGCCCGGCTACCTGGACGAGCGGGCCGAGGGCTTCGACACCTCGCTGGCCGCCGCCCTGGGCTCCGCCGACCTGCCCGCCCTCGCCGCCGTCGACCCAGCGCTGGCCGCCGAGCTCAAGGCCGAGGGCCGGGCGCCCTGGCAGGTGCTGGCCGGCGCCGCCGAGGGCGCCGGCCTCACCGCGCGGCTGGGCTACCAGGACGCCCCGTACGGCGTCGGGTACTTCGTGGCGTCCTGGTCCTGACCGGTTACGGCCGCGGGGCCTGCGGCGGCTGCGGGGCCCGACCCTGCTCGCCGCCCGGCTTCGGCTTGTGGGCGAAGTCCTCGACCGCGTCCTTGGCCCGGCCGGCGCCGTGCTCGATCCTTTCGCTGTACTTGCCCTTGGTGGCCTTGTCGATCGCGCCCCCGGCCCTGTCCACGATCTGCTCGATCTGGTCGCTGTGCCTGCCCGCGAGCTCGCCGGCCTTCTCCTTGAGCTCCTCGGCCTTGCCCTTGAGGTTGTCCATCAGACCCATGGCGATCTCCTTCGTTCCCTGTCTCCTGCACAACGCGCCGGAAGGGTAAAGCGTTCGCAAAAGGGCGGTCGGCCGTGGAAACGGCCGGAGACGGTCCGGGGAACGGTCACGTTCTCGCGCAGTCGGGGGCGAGCGGCAGCCGGTCCCGGGCGGCCCGGCGGTTTGCGAGACTGGAGCGGTGAGCAGCTCCCGTGTGATCAGCATCGTCGGCGCGACCGCCGCCGGAAAGTCCGATCTGGCCGTCGCCATCGCCCGCAGCCTCGGTGGCGAGGTGATCAACACCGACTCGATGCAGCTGTACCGGGGCATGGACATCGGCACCGCGAAGCTGACCCTGGACGAGCGCGGGGGAGTGCCGCACCACCTGATGGACGTCTGGGAGGTCACCGAGGCCGCCAGCGTCGCCGAGTACCAGCGGCTGGCCCGGGCCGAGATCGACCGGCTGCTCGCCGCCGGGCGCACCCCCGTCCTGGTCGGCGGCTCCGGACTGTACGTCCGGGCCGCGATCGACGAGATGGAGTTCCCCGGTACCGTCCCCGAGGTGCGCGCCCGGCTGGAGGCCGAGCTGGAGCAGGCCGGCCCGTACGCGCTGCACCGGCGGCTGGCCGAGCTGGACCCGGCGGCCGCCGAGGCGATCCTGACGAGCAACGGGCGGCGGATAGTCCGCGCCCTGGAGGTCATCGAGATCACCGGGCAGCCCTTCACCGCCAACCTGCCGAGCAACACCGCGGTGTACGAGGCGGTGCAGATCGGCGTCGCCGTCCCGCGCCCCGAACTGGACGAGCGGATCACCCTGCGGGTCGACCGGATGTGGGAGGCCGGGCTGCTGGACGAGGTGCGCGAGCTGGAGAAGGTCGGACTGCGGGAGGGCCGGACCGCCTCGCGGGCGCTCGGCTACCAGCAGGTGCTCGACCACTTCGCCGGCGAGTGCACCGAGGACGAGGCACGGGCCGAGACCGTCCGGGCCACCAAGCGCTTCGCCCGCCGCCAGGAGTCCTGGTTCCGCCGGGACGACCGCATCCACTGGCTCTCCCGTCCGGCCGGCACCGACCCGGTCGAGTTGCTGGAGCGCTCCCTCGAACTGATCGGACGTCAGGGAGTTCCGGCCGCATAGGACCTGTTCCGGCCAATTCGGCGGTGCACCTGCGCGCGCAGGCGACCGTGCAGAGCGCACCGGGGGTCACGGCCCGATCACGTGATGGCCACGGATCACCCGAGGACCCCGGTCAGGCCCCGAACGTCCCCTCTGGACATGCCATCATCGATGCCATAAGGGTCGGCCCGCGCGGGTCGACCGTGCCCGGCCGCGAGTCCGCTCGTGTCGATCTGTCAGGGGAGGCCGTGTGTCGACGGGTACCGGCCCCGAACCCGGCCAGAGCGGGAGCGTCACCGCACCGGCCGAGGAGTTCGACGAGTCGACGATGGGCGACCTCCCTGTGCTGACCGGCCTGGGGGCACCGACCTCCTACGCCTCCGCGGTGCCCGCGCTGGACACCCGCACCCCGCCGGACGCCGCCGTGCACGAGCGGGAGATCCGGCCGCTGCGCCGGCTCCGCTGGTGGCAGACCCTGCCGATCGCCCTGCTCGGCACCCTCGGCTCGCTGATGTTCGCCTTCCCGCTCGCCTTCGGCTCGGCCGGGGCGCGGGCCACCATGATCGGGATGCTCGGGCTGCTGTTCACCGCCGCCTCGTTCGGCTGGGGCGCGATGGCCGCCCGGCACGCCGGCTACAAGTGGCCGGGGCTGCCGCGCCGGGGATCCGGGCAGCGGGCCGGCTGGAAGGCCATCGCGGTGTACACCCTGATCGCGCTGGCCGCCTGTGCGCTCGCGGTCTGGCGGGTCGCCTACCTGCGCTGAGCCGGCCGTGGGCACCTTCCCGCCCCAGGCCGGGCGGGCGGGCATCAGTACCATCGGAGGGGTGAGCGCATCCTCTCCTCAGCAGTCCTCCTCCCAGCGGGCCGGTCTCCCCTTCTTCAAGGGGCACGGCACCCAGAACGACTTCGTGATCGTGCCGGACCCGGACGGCGTGCTGGAGATCGGCCCGGAGACCGTCGCCGCGCTGTGCGACCGGCGGGCCGGCATCGGCGGCGACGGGCTGCTGCGCGTGGTGCGCGCGGCCGCCGACCCGGCCGCCGCGGACCTGGCCGACCGGGCCGAGTGGTTCATGGACTACCGCAACTCCGACGGCAGCATCGCCGAGATGTGCGGCAACGGCCTGCGGGTCTTCGCCCGCTTCCTGGTCGAGGCCGGTCTGGCGAAGCCCGGGGAACTGGCGATCGCCACCCGCTCCGGGGTGCTCACCGCGAAGGTCGCCGAGGACGCCGAGGACGGCACGCCCGGCGAGGTCACCGTCGGCATGGGCCGCGCCCGGCTGCCCGGACCGGACGGCATCGAGGTCGCGGTCGGCGAGCGGCGCTGGCCCGCGCTGAACGTCAACATGGGCAACCCGCACGCGGTGGCCTTCGTGGAGAGCCTGGACCACGCCGGGGACCTCTTCACCGCGCCGCTCACCAGCCCCGAGGGGGCGTACCCGGAGGGCGTCAACGTCGAGTTCGTGGTGGACCGCGGCCCGCGGCACGTCGCGATGCGGGTGCACGAGCGTGGCTCGGGCGAGACCCGCTCCTGCGGCACCGGCGCCTGTGCCGTCGCGGTGGCGGCCATCCGCAGGGACGGCGCGGACCCGGCCGTCACCGGCGAGGCGGTCTCGTACACCGTGGACGTGCTGGGCGGCCGCCTGGTCATCACCGAGCATCCGGACGGCCGGGTGGAGATGACCGGACCGGCGGTGATCGTGGCCGAGGGGCGGCTCGACGAGCGCTGGTGGGGGTCCCTGACGCGGGGCTGACGGCCCGGTTTGCCCATTTCGCGCGGTGACGAATCCCCCCGATCGGGTGATACCGCTCGCGGACGGGAATCACTGCGTCGCGGAACGTGCTCTGCTCGGTAGCATGGACCACCGGGTCGATCACCCCACGGGGAGGGGCAGCGCCCGGCGACGTTGCCGGAGGTGCCGATGACCATCGAAGCCGGGCAGCCCCCTCTCGCGGGGCAGCCGACGAGCGTACGGCAGGCCGGGGCCAGGAGGCCCCTCGGAGAGCTGGGCCGGGCCGCCCTCGGCCGGGCCGGGCGGGCCGCCTTACTGGCCACCGGGCGCCCGCCCGTGCCGGACGCCCTGGAACCGCTGGTCCGGGTGCACCGCCGACACCATCCGCAGGCGGACCTCGCCCTGCTGGCCCGGGCGTACCGGCTGGCCGAGGCCAGCCACCGCGGCCAGAAGCGCAAGAGCGGCGAGCCGTACATCACCCACCCGCTGGCCGTCACCATGATCCTGGCCCAACTCGGCGCGGGGACGACCACCTTGGTCGCCTCGCTGCTCCACGACACGGTCGAGGACACCGAGTTGACGCTGGACCAGGTGGGCGCCGGGTTCGGGCCCGAAGTCGCCTACCTGGTCGACGGGGTGACGAAGCTGGAGAAGGTCGACTTCGGCGCCGCCGCCGAGGCCGAGACCTTCCGCAAGATGCTGGTCGCCACCGGGGACGACGTCCGGGTGATGGTGATCAAGCTCGCCGACCGGCTGCACAACATGCGCACCATCCGGCACATGAAGCCGGCCAGCCAGGTGCGGATCGCCAAGGTCACCAGGGACGTGCTGATCCCGCTGGCCGAGCGGCTCGGCATCCAGGTGCTCAAGGCGGAGCTGGAGGACATCGTCTTCGCCACCCTGCACCCCGAGGAGCACGCCCGCACCCGCGCACTGATGGCCGCTCACGAGGCCGAGCCGGACGCCCTGCTGGAGCCGTTCGCCCGCCGACTGGCCCGCCAGCTGGCCGAGGCCGGGGTCGCCGCCGAGGTGACGGTACGGCCCCGGCACTGCGTCTCGCTGCACCGGGTGCTGGTCAAGCGGGCCGCCGCGCCCGGGCCGGACGGGCAGCCGCAGCGGCCGCAGCCGGCCGACTTCGGGCGGCTGCTGGTGGTGGTCGAGGAGAACGCCGACTGCTACGCCGTGCTCGGCGAGCTGCACACCTGCTGGACGCCGCTGCCCGGGGAGTTCAAGGACTTTGTCGCCGCCCCCAAGTTCAACCTCTACCAGTCGCTGCACACCGCCGTGGCGCTGGACGGCGAGGTGGTGGAGGTGCTGGTCCGGACCCGCCGGATGCACGAGGTGGCCGAGACCGGGGTGGTCGCGCTCGGCGACCCGTCGCGGACCGGCGCCGCCCAGGACGCGGACGAGCTGGACCGCACCGACCCGGCCCGGCCGGGCTGGCTCAGCCGGCTGCTGGAGTGGCAGCAGGAGACCCCCGACCCGGATGCCTTCTGGTCCGCGCTCACCGCCGACCTGGCGGGCGACCGGGAGATCACCGTGGTGACGGAGAGCGGTGAAACGCTTCAGCTCAGGGCCGGGGCCAGCTGTGTGGACGCCGCCTACCTGCTCGGCGAGGAGACCGGTCACCGATGTATCGGCGCCCGGGTCAACGGCCGGCTGACCGCGCTGTCCACCGTGCTCCAGGACGGGGACGTGCTCGCCGTGCTCACCGAGGGCCCCCCGGCCGGGAGCGGCCAGCGCGGCGCCGAACCCTCGGGGCCGTCGCCGGAGTGGCTGGCGCACGCCCGCACCCCCGCCGCCCGGCTGGCCATCGAGCGCTGGCTCGCCGACCACCCGGCCCGGCTGCCGGTGGTGCGCACCGGCCCGGCCGGCGGTCAGCCCGCCCCGCCCGCCCACCCGGCGGGCGAGCGCCGCTCCGCCCCGGTCGCGGTGGCCGGCCGGCCCGGGGCGACGGTGCGGCTGGCCCGTTGCTGCACACCCGTCCCCCCGGACGAGGTGGCCGGCTACCCGATCCGCGGCGGCGCGGTGGCCGTGCACCGCACCGGCTGTCCCGCCGGACAGCGGCTGCGCGCGGACGGGCGCGCCGAGCTGGAGGTCCGCTGGCAGCCCGAGGACGCCCCCGCGGCCGGCCACCGGGCGGTCCTGCTGCGGGCCACCCTGCGGGCCGAGGCGCTGAACCGGCCCCGGCTGCTCGCCGACCTCACCGCGGCGATCTCCGCCGAGGGCGTCGGCATCGTCTCCGCCGAGGTCGAGCCGCCGCAGGAACTGCGGGTCCGGCACACCTACACCGTGGAGCTGCCCGAGCCGGGCGCCCTGCCCGCCCTGATGCGGGCGATGCTCAGGGTCTCCGGGGTGTACGACGTCAGCCGTCCGCACGCCCCCGAGGGAACCCAGACCCGGCACTCCGGCGGAAATGGGGGTGACCGCCCCGGGCCGGACATGGGACCATCATGGGGAATTCACGGCCGGTCCACGGCGTTCCCAGAGCACAGGGGCTCTGGCGGGACTCAAGGGCCTCCGCCGCAGCATTCCAGCGACCAAAGGACAGAATGACCTCCACGTTCGACACCCGCGACCACGCCGACGCCCCGCGCCGCCTCGACGGTCTGCGGGCGGAAGCCCTCATGGACGAGGACCTCGCGGCCATCGACGAGGACCTCGGCCACAACTACGACGGCGACCAGTACGACCGCAGCGAGCGCGCAGCCCTGCGCCGGGTCGCCGGCCTCTCCACCGAACTCGAAGACATCACCGAAGTCGAGTACCGCCAGCTCCGTCTGGAGCGTGTGGTGCTCGTCGGCGTCTGGACCGACGGCACCCTGGAGGAGGCGGAGAACTCGATGGCCGAGCTCGCCGCGCTCGCCGAGACGGCCGGCTCCGAGGTCCTGGACGGCGTCATCCAGCGCCGCGACAAGCCCGACGCGGCCACCTACATCGGCTCCGGCAAGGCGCAGGAGCTGCGTGACATCGTCGCCTCCAGCGGCGCCGACACCGTGGTCTGCGACGGTGAGCTCACCCCCGGCCAGCTGATCCACCTGGAGGACGTGGTCAAGGTCAAGGTCGTCGACCGGACGGCCCTGATCCTGGACATCTTCGCCCAGCACGCCAAGTCCCGGGAGGGCAAGGCGCAGGTCTCGCTCGCGCAGATGCAGTACATGCTCCCGCGCCTGCGCGGCTGGGGTCAGTCGCTCTCCCGGCAGATGGGTGGCGGTGGCTCCGGCTCCTCGGGCGGCGGCATGGCCACCCGCGGTCCCGGTGAGACCAAGATCGAGACCGACCGGCGCCGGATCCGCGAGAAGATGGCGAAGCTCCGCAAGGAGATCGCCGACATGAAGAAGGGCCGCGACACCAAGCGCCAGGAGCGCAAGCGCCACCAGGTGCCGTCCGTGGCCATCGCCGGGTACACCAACGCCGGCAAGTCCTCCCTGCTCAACCGGCTCACCGGCGCGGGCGTGCTGGTGGAGAACGCGCTGTTCGCCACCCTGGACCCGACCGTGCGCCGGGCCCAGACCCCGAGCGGGCGGCTGTACACCCTGGCCGACACCGTCGGCTTCGTCCGGCACCTGCCGCACCACCTGGTCGAGGCCTTCCGCTCGACCATGGAGGAGGTCGCCGACGCGGACCTCATCCTGCACGTGGTGGACGGCTCGCACCCCGAGCCGGAGACGCAGCTGGCCGCCGTCCGCGAGGTCATCGTCTCGGTCGACGCGCAGAACGTCCCCGAGATCGTGGTGATCAACAAGGCGGACGCCGCCGACCCGCACGTGCTGCAGCGCCTGCTGCGCCGCGAGCCGCACGCCATCGTGGTGTCGGCCCGCAGCGGCGCGGGCATCGAGGAGCTGCTGAAGCTCATCGACGACGAGCTGCCGCGTCCGGCCGTCGAGGTGCGGGCCCTGGTGCCCTACACCCAGGGCGCGCTGGTCTCCCGGGTGCACAAGGAGGGCGAGCTGCTCGCCACCGAGCACACCGGTGAGGGCACCCTGCTGCACGCCAAGGTGCCGGCCGAGCTGGCCGCCGAGCTGGAGCACTTCACGGTCGCCCTGCAGGGCTGACCGGCCCGCTGCAGTAGCCCCTGGACGGATTCCGTCCGGGGGCTACTTCACGTTCTTGGCGAAGTAGTCGAAGGCCTGCTTCGCCTGCTCCTGGAGGGACGGCCCGGCCAGGTAGCCGACCGGGTTGCGGCTGCCGACCGAGCTGACGCTGACCAGATTGGGCTTGCCGTCCCTGGTGACGAACCAGCCACCGCCGCCCGCGCCGCCGGACATGGTGCAGCCGATCACGTACATCGGCGGGCGGGCCCGGTCGAAGGACAGCCCGCCCGGCGCCGCGGCGGAGTCGCAGCGCTGCAGTTCCATGCCGTCGGAGGGCCGCTCGACGGGGTAGCCGAAGGCGGCGGCCGAGGTGATCTGCTCGCGGGGGGCGTTGAACCAGACCGGGACGGAGCCGCCCACGGTCTCCTCCAGGGAGCGGCCGGAGTCGGACTCGCCGCGCACCCGGACGATCCCGTAGTCGTACTGGTCGTGGGCGCCGACGCCGCTCTCCTGGAGCCAGGTCGGCGAGACCAGCGCGCGCACCGCCGTCCAGCGGCCGTACGGGGCGGCCTGCTGGTCGCCGTACGGCTTGCCGCGGGCCGCCCGGCCGTCCCGGTTGAAGGCGGGGACGAAGACCAGGTTCTTCACCCAGCCGCCGCCCCGGCCGTCGTGCAGGCAGTGGGCGGCGGTGTAGACCAGGTTGCTGCGGCCCGGGTTGAGCGGGTCGGAGACCACCGTGCCGGAGCAGACACTGTCGCCCTGGGAGGTGGTCATCAGCAGCTTGCCGACCACGGCGGAGTCCGGGCCGTACGGGTGCGGCTGCGGCCGGGCCTGGACGGCGGCCGGCGGGGCGTCGCGCTGGACGGCGGCCGGGGAGGCGGCGGTGAGCGAGTACTCGGGGGTGGGCCTGGCCCTGGCGGCCTCCGCCCGGGCGGTGGTCCAGTAGCCGGGGGCCACCTGGTTGGTGAAGCCGCTGTCGGCGACGTACCGGGCCCAGTCCTCCAGTTTCCAGCCGCTGAGGTCGCCCAGGCTGGTCGGCGCGGCCTTGGGCAGTGCCGCGGGCGGGGCGGCCGGGGCGGTGGGGCCGTCCGGCCCGCAGGCGGCCGCGGTGAGCGTCAGGGCGGCGAGCAGCGCGGCGCCGGCGGTGGCGGCCCGCCGGGCCGTGGTGCTCGTGGTGCCGGTGCCCCCGGTAGTGCGAACGGTGCGGATGGTGCGCAAGCTGAGGAGACCCCCGTGGTGGTGCCGGTCACTGCTTCCTGGAGATCCAGTCCAGGGCCTGTTTGGCGACCGTCTCCAGGTACGGGCCGCTCAGCGAGGTGTGCTCCTGGGTGCCGATCGAGGTGTTGCTCACCAGGGCGGTCCGGCCGTCCGGCATGGTGGCGAACCAGCCGCCGCCGCTGGCGCCCTGGGTCATGTTGCAGCCGATGGTCAGCATGGACGGGCGCTTGGCGTCGAAGGACAGCCGGGTGGGCTTGCCGCCGTCGCACTTGTACAGCTCCTGGCCGTCGAACGGCTTGACCAGCGGGTAGCCGACGGTCGACACCCTGAGCTGGTCGCGGGGCGCGTCGAACCACACCGGGGCGGCCGAACCGACCGTCTCCTCCAGGGACTTGCCGGTGTCGTTCTGGTTGTGCACGCGCATCACGGCGAAGTCGTACTGGTTGGCGGCGTCACCGGTCGGGCCGCCCTCGACCATCCACTGCGGGGAGGTGACGACCTGGTCGGCCCACCAGGTGCCGAGCGGGGCCAGTTCGGACAGCGGGGCCTTCCTGCCGCCGCTGGAGGCGCCGGAGTTGTTGTACGCGGGCACGAAGACCAGGTCCTTGTAGAAGTCGCCGCCCTTGCCCTCGTGGACGCAGTGGGCGGCCGTCCAGACCAGGTTGCTCCGGCCCGGGTGCTGCGGGTCGGCGATCACCGTCGCCGAGCAGTTGCCGCGGCCGCCCTGGGCGGAGAAGAACACCTTCCCGGAGGGCTGCTTGAGGTACGGGCGGGGCACCTGGACGGCCTTGACCACCGGCGGCTCCGGGTCGGTCACTCCGTCGGCGGCGGCCGGCGAGGCGGTCGGCGGGGCCGGGTCGGCGGGCTTGGCGTCGCCCATCTTGTCCGGGTTCCAGAAGTCCTTGACCACCGGGTTGTTGAAGACGTGCTTGGACGCCCACTTGTCCCAGTCGTCGAACTTCCACTTCTTCAGGTCGTCCCAGCTCTTCGGCAGGCCCTCCAGCAGGCTGCTCGGCAGGCCGGACGGCAGGGTGATCCCGCCGATGACGCCGCCGCCCGGGCTCGCCGAGGCGCTCGCGTCCGCGGCGGGTGGCGGTGCGGCGGTCCGGTCGACGCCGCCCGGGCCGTCCGGCCCGCAGGCGGTCGCGGCCAGCAGCGTTCCGGTGACCAGGGCGGCGGCCAGGGCTGACCGGTGGATCGATGGCATCTGTGCGCTTCCCCCTGTGCTCGGTCGGACTTCGGTGCGGCGGCTCGCCGCCCTGGAGTCTTCCATCGCCGGCGAGGACGGCGGCGGCCGCCCCCCGGGTTCCGGAGCTGACCGGTCGTCACCCGTCCGTGACGCGGAACCGTTCGTCTCGTTGGCACAGCAGGGCCGCCCCGCGCGGTGGTGCACTATCCCCGGTCTTCACCCGGACGAGTGATCCATCCTTGTGATCACCCGTCAGGGATAGGTAACCCTTACCTGACGCGACGGTGCGAGCGCCCGCCCGCCCCCTCCACCACCAGCGCGCGTCCGCACCCCCACGCGCACCAAGGAGCAGCCTTGAGCACCGCCCTCACCGGAGCCCCGCCCGTACCGCCGCCGACGGCGGACCGGGCCGCCTCGCCCGACCCGCTGCTGCACCCCGATCCCGCTGTCGCCGCCGAACAGGCAGCGGTGGAAGCCCTGTTGAGGTGCTGGACGCGGGAGACCGGAGCCCGCCCCGGAGCGGACGGCCGACTGCGGATCGACGTCCTCGGCGGCGCCGCCCGGCTCACCGCCCCGGTCCGTTACTGGTCGCCCGGCGGCTGGCACCGCTTCGGCCCGGCCACCCTCTCCGCCGGGGAGGGGACCGCCGAGGCCCCGGTGGACGCCGTCACCGCCGCGGCACTGCTCGCCGCCGCGGCCGCCGAACGGCCCGACCCCGGACAGGTCGCCGACCTCGCCGCCCGGGTCGCCGACTCCGTGACGCGCACCGCCGAGATCCTCGCCCACCGCCGCACCGGCGCCGAACCCGGCGGCCCGGAGCGCTCCCACTTCCTCGCCGCCGAACAGTCCCTGCTGCTCGGCCACCCGCTGCACCCCACCCCGAAGAGCCGCGACGGCCTCGGCCCGGCCCAGAGCGCCGCCTACTCGCCCGAACTCCACGGGTCCTTCCAGCTGCACTGGTACGCCGTGGACCGCGCACTGCTCGCCGCCGGCTCGGCCGTCGCCCGGAGCGCCGACCGGCTCACCGCGGCCCTGCTCGGCGGCGGCACCGCCCTGCCGCCGGGCACCGCCGCCCTGCCGCTGCACCCCTGGCAGGCCCGCGAACTCGCCCACCGCCCGGCCGTCGCCGCCCTGCTCGCGGACGGGCTGCTGCACGACCTCGGCCCGGCCGGGGAACCCTGGTACCCCACCTCCTCGGTGCGCACCGTCTACCGGCCCGGCACGCCGTGGATGCTCAAGCTCTCGCTCGGCCTGCGGATCACCAACTCCCGCCGGGAGAACCTGCGCAAGGAACTCCACCGCGGCGTGGAGGTGCACCGGCTGCTGGAGAGCGGGCTCGCCGCCGAGTGGCGGGCCGCCCACCCGGGCTTCGACATCGTCCGCGACCCGGCCTGGATCGGCGTCGACCACCCCGACCTCGGCGACCCCGGCGGCCTGGACACCGTGCTGCGGGCCCAGCCCTTCGCGCCCACCGAGCGCGCGCTGTGCGTGGCCGGGCTGGTCGCCGAACAGCCGCGCGGCAACGGCGCCACCGTGCCGTCCCGGCTGGGCGACACCCTGCGCTCGCTCGCCGCCCGCACCGGCCGTCCGCTGTCCACCGTCGCCGCCGAATGGTTCCTGCGCTACCTGGAGGCCGTCGTGCTGCCCGTCCTCTGGATGGACGGCCGGGGCGGCGTCGCACTGGAGGCGCACCAGCAGAACAGCATCGTCCTGCTGGACGCCGACGGCTGGCCCAGCGGCGGCCGCTACCGCGACAACCAGGGCTACTACTACCGGGAGAGCGCCGCCGAGCGGCTCACCGCCCGACTGCCCGGACTCGGCGCGCAGAGCGACACCTTCCTGCCCGACGCCGTCATCGACCACCACTTCGCCTACTACCTCGGCATCAACCACGTGCTCGGGCTGGTCGGCGCCCTCGGCTCCCAGGGGCTCGCCGACGAGACGGTGCTGCTGGCCGGGCTGCGCCGGTTCCTGGCCGGGCCGCGGGCGGCCGCCACCGGCTCGGCGCTGCCCGCCCTGCTGCTGGACGCGCCCACCCTGCCCTGCAAGGCGAACCTGCTCACCCGGATCAACGGACTGGACGAGCTGGTCGGACCGGTCGCCACCCAGTCCGTGTACGTGGACATCCCCAACCCGGTGGCGGGTGGCTGATGCTGGACGACCTGCCCGGGTGGGGTGAAGTCCCCACCCCGGTCGGCCGGTTCCGGCTCGGCCCGGTCCGGCTGCCCGCCGACCTGGAACTGCTCGCCGGCTGGATGAACGACCCCGAGGTCGACGAGTTCTGGGCACTCGCCGGACCGCCGGCCGTCACCGAACGGCACCTCCGGGCCCAACTCGACGGCGACGGGGGCAGCGTGCCCTGCCTCGGCCTGCTCGACGGCGCGCCGATGAGCTACTGGGAGGTCTACCGGGCCGACCTCGATCCGCTCGCCGAGCACTACCCGGCCCGGCCGCACGACACCGGCGTGCACCTGCTGCTCGGCCCCGCCGCCAGCCGGGGCCGGGGGCTGGGGGCCCAGCTGCTGGCCGCGCTGGCAGAAATGATTCTCCGCCGAGTGCCCGACTGCGAACGGGTGGTGGCCGAACCGGACGTCCGCAACCGGCGCTCGGTCCGGGCCTTCGAACGGGCCGGGTTCCGAGCCGTCGCCGAACTCGACCTGCCCGACAAGCGCGCCGCCCTGATGATCCGCGACCGAGACGCAGGGCCTGTCCTGCAGGCCCGACTCCCCGCCTAGGAAACGCCAGTGGACACCCTCCCCCCGCACGACCCCCCGTACGACCTGCTCGGCGTCGGCATCGGCCCGTTCAACCTCTCGCTCGCCGCCCTCGCCGAGCCCGTGCCCGGCCTGCGCACGCTCTTCTGCGACCAGCGCCCGGAGTTCCGCTGGCACCACGGCATGCTGGTGGACGGCGCCAGGATGCAGGTGCCCTTCCTCGCCGACCTGGTCTCGCTGGTGGACCCGACCAACCCGTGGTCCTTCCTCAACTACCTGCGCGCCCAGGACCGGCTCTTCCCGTTCTACTTCGCCGAACGCTTCCAACTGCCCCGCCGGGAGTACGACCACTACTGCCGCTGGGCCGCCGAGCGGCTGCCCAACTGCCGCTTCGGCACCGAGGTCACCGCCCTGCACCGGGAAGGCACGCTGTTCCGGGTCGAGTTGACGGACACCGCGACCGGTCGGCGCAGCGAGGCCAGGGCCCGCAACCTCGCGCTCGGCGTCGGCACCCGACCCGTGCTGCCCGAGGCCTTCACCGCCCTGGCGAACCACCCGCGGGCCTTCCACTCCGCCGAGTACCTGGACCGCCGGGCCGACCTGGCCGGTGCCCGGGACATCACCGTGGTCGGCAGCGGCCAGTCCGGCGCCGAGGTCTTCCTCGACCTGCTCCGCCGCCACGAGGGCGACGGCGTCCGGCTGCGCTGGCTCACCCGGACCAGGGCGCTCGCCCCCATGGAGTACTCCAAGCTCGGCCTGGAGCACTTCACCCCCGACTACACCCGCTACTTCCACGGCTTGCCCGGCCCCGTCCGGGACGCCCTGGTCACCGCCCAGTGGCAGCTGCACAAGGCCGCCAGCGCCGAGACCCTCGCCGAGATCCACGACCACCTCTACGAGCGCACCATCGGCCGTCCGATCGACACCGCCCCGGTCGAGATCACCCCCGGCACCGCCGTCACCGACGCCCGACCCGGCCCCTGCGGCGGCCTCGAACTCCACTGCCGGCACACCGACTCCGGCGCCGAGCACCTGCTGCGCACCGACGCCGTGGTGCTCGCCACCGGCTACCGCGCCGCCCGCCCGGCCGCCCTCGAACCGCTCGCCCACCTGATCGACTGGGACGAGTCCGGGCGCTACCGGGTCGACCTCGACCACCGGGTCGCCACCCGGCCCGGGCTCGCCGGGGGCATCTACGTCCAGAACGCCGAACTGCACACCCACGGCGTCGGCACCCCCGACCTCGGCCTCGGCGCCCACCGGGCCGCCGTCATCCTGAACGCCGTCGCCGGGCGGACCGTCCACCGGCTGCCCGCCCGCACCGCCTGGACCGGCTTCGCGCCGCCCGTCCCCACCGGCCCGACCGGCGCTGCCGCCCCCGCCGGCCCGGCCGTTCCCACCGCCCCGGCCGGCGCCACCGTCCTGCCCGAACCCCCCACCCCCGTCCTCCCCCGCCCCCAGGAGCTGACCCGTGCCGCAACCGCCGGCCGCTGAACCGCCGCTCTACCTGCCCCCGCACCTCACCGCCGGGAACTGGCAGCGGGCCGGCCGTGCCCTGCTGGCCAAGATGCTCGGCGAGTTCGCCTACGAGGAGCTGCTCAGGCCCGTCCCGGGCGCCCTCGACGGCGAGTACCTGCTGAAACTGCCCGAGGCCGAGTACCGCTTCGCCGCCCGGCGCGGCGCCTACGACGGCTGGCAGGTCGACCCGGAGACGATCCGCTGCTCCCAGCCGGACGGCCTGGACCCGCTGCGCTTCCTGCCGTACGCCCGGGAGGCCCTCGGGATGCGCGCCGAGACCACCGCCCACCTGATCCGCGAGCTCTCCGCCACCCTGACCGCCGACACCCGCCAACTCGCCACCGCGCTCACCGCCGCCGAACTCGCCGACCTCGACCACCCGGCGCTGGAGGGGCGGCAGACCGGCCACCCGTGGATCGTCCCCAGCAAGGGCAGGATCGGCTTCTCCGGCGCCGACGCCGCCCGCTGGACCCCGGAAGCCCGCAGCGCCCGCCCGCTGCCCTGGATCGCCGTCCACCGCCGGCTCGCCCAGTACCGCGGCGTGCCCGGCCTGGACCACCCCGAGCAGCTGTACGCCCGCGAGCTGGACGACGTCGACGCGCTGCGCGCCCCGCTCGGTGCCGACGCCGACGACTACCTGCTGCTGCCCGTCCACCCCTGGCAGTGGGACGAGACGGTCCTACCGCTGTTCGCGCCCTGGATCGCCTCCGGCGAGATCGTCCCGCTGCCCTCCGACGGCGACCCACGGCTGCCCCAGCAGTCCATCCGCTCCTTCTTCAACACCGCCCATCCGGAGCGCTGCACCGTCAAGCTGCCGCTGTCCATCCTCAACACCCTGGTCTGGCGCGGGCTGCCGGTCGAACGGACCCTCGCCGCGCCCGCCGTCACCGCCTGGCTGCACCGGCTGCGCGACGCCGACCCGTACCTGCGGGACGAGTGCCGGGTGATCCTGCTCGGCGAGATCGCCTCCGTCACCGTCGACCACCCCGTCTACCGGGTGATGCCCGAATCGCCGTACCAGTACAAGGAACTCCTCGGCGCGATCTGGCGCGAACCGCTCGGTCCCTTCCTCGCCCCGGACGAACGCGCCCGCACCCTCGCCGCCCTGCTGCAGACCGGCTCCGACGGGCGCGCGCTCGCCGCCGAACTGATCACCCGCTCCGGCCTCACCCCCGCCGAGTGGACCGGTCGGCTGTTCGCGGCGACGCTGCCGCCGCTGCTGCACTTCCTCTACCGCTACGGGCTGGTCTTCTCCCCGCACGGCGAGAACGCCATCGTGGTCTTCGACGACCGCGACACCCCGACCCGGCTCGCGGTCAAGGACTTCGTCGACGACGTCAACCTCAGCGACCAGGACCTGCCCGAACTGCGCGACCTGCCCGACGGGGTCGCCGACGTGCTGCTGCGGGACGACCCCCAGGGCCTCTGCCAGTTCATCCACTCCGGGCTGTTCATCGGCGTCTTCCGCTACCTCGCCCCGATGCTCGAGGCGCAGACCGGACTGCCCGAGACCGAGTTCTGGGCCCTGCTGCGGGCCGAGATCCACCGCTACCAGGACCGCTTCCCCGAGCTGGGCGCGCGCTTCGAGCTGTTCGACCTGTTCCGGCCCCGGATCGACCGGCTCTGCCTCAACCGCAACCGGCTGGTCATGGACGGCTACCAGGACCGCCCGCACCGCCCGCACGCGGTCCGGCACGGGACGGTGCCGAACGCCCTGGTCACCGTGGAGGTGCGGCTTCCGGTACGACGGCACCGGATTGTCACCCCCGCCCCGTAGGGTGGAAGGGTCATGACGAACGACTCCGAATCCCACGACTTTGAATCCCAGGGGGCGACGGACCTCGGCGACGAGGCCGAGGACGCCGTAGCCGTCCCGCGCTCGCGGATCCCTGAGCTGCTGCACGCCGCGGTCGAGTCCGTCGGCGGCGTCGAGCGCCCCGGCCAGGTGCGGATGGCCGAGGCCGTCGCCGACGCCGTCGACCACGCCGAGCACCTGCTCGTCCAGGCGGGCACCGGCACCGGCAAGTCCCTCGCCTACCTGGTGCCGGCCCTCGCCCACGGCGACCGCGTGGTGGTCGCCACCGCCACCCTGGCACTGCAACGCCAGCTGGTGGAACGGGACTTGCCGCGCACGGTCGAGGCGCTGCACCCGGTGCTGCGCCGCCGCCCGCTGTTCGCGATGCTCAAGGGCCGGTCCAACTACCTGTGCCTCCACCGGGCCAACGAGGGCACCCCGAGCGACGAGGGCGAGGGCCTGTTCGACCCGGTGGACGCGCTCGGCGGCCCGGCCGGCAAGCTCGGCCAGGAGGTGCTGCGGCTGCGCGACTGGGCGGACGAGACCGAGACCGGGGACCGGGACGACATGAGCCCCGGCGTCTCGGACAAGGCCTGGGCGCAGCTGTCGGTCACCTCCAAGGAGTGCCTGGGCGCGACCCGCTGCGCGTACGGGCAGGAGTGCTTCGCGGAGAAGGCCCGGGAGCGCGCCAAGCTGGCGGACGTGGTGGTCACCAACCACGCGATGCTCGCGATCGACGCGATCGAGGGCGCGCCGGTGCTGCCCGAGCACGGGCTGCTGATCGTGGACGAGGCGCACGAGCTGGTCAACCGGGTCACCGGCGCGGCCACCGCCGAGCTGACCGTCGGCGCCGTCAACCGGGCGGTGAAGCGGGCGGCCCGACTGGCCAACGAGAAGGCCGTGGACCTGCTGCAGGCCGCCGCCGAGAACTACCACGGCCTGATGGAGACCGCCCAGCCCGGCCGGGTCGAGGAACTGCCCGAGTACCTGGCGTACGCGGTCACCGCGATCCGGGACGCCGCCCGGCAGGTGATCACCTCGCTCGGCGAGACCAGGGACAAGGGGCTCAGCGACGAGGACGCGGTCCGCAAGCAGGCGATGGCCTCTGCCGAGACCGTGCACGAGACCGCCGAGCGGCTGCTGGAGGACTCCGAGTACGACGTCATCTGGATCGAGCGCAGCGACCGCTACGGGCTGGGCACCGCCTCGCTGCGGGTCGCGCCGCTGAGCGTGTCCGGACTGCTGCGCGAGGGGCTCTACAAGGAGCGCTCGGTCGTGCTCACCTCGGCCACCCTCAAGCTGGGCGGGGACTTCAACGGAGTGGCCGGCTCGCTCGGCCTGCCCAAGGAGACCCGGCTGCCCGACCAGCGCACGCCCGGCGACAACCCGGAGCCCGGCTTCGGGGAGGACGCCGTTCCGTACTGGCGGGGGATCGACGTCGGCTCGCCGTTCAAGTACCCCAAGCAGGGCATCCTGTACGTCGCCAAGCACCTCGCCGACCCCGGGCGCGATCCCGAACGGCCGGACATGCTGGATGAGTTGGAGGAGCTGATCGGGGCGGCCGGCGGTCGGACGCTGGGCCTGTTCTCCTCGATGCGGGGCGCCCAGGCGGCCGCCGAGGCGATGCGGGAACGGCTGGACCACCGGATCCTGCTCCAGGGCGAGGACACCCTGGGCGAGTTGATCCGGGAGTTCGCCTCGGACGCGACCACCTGCCTGTTCGGAACGCTCTCGTTGTGGCAGGGCGTGGACGTGCCCGGCTCGGCCTGCCAGCTGGTCGTGATGGACCGCATCCCCTTCCCGCGGCCGGACGACCCGCTGATGAGCGCCCGTCAGAAGGACGTCGAACAGCACGGCGGGAACGGCTTCATGGCCGTCGCGGCGACGCACGCGGCGCTGCTGATGGCGCAGGGCGCGGGCCGGCTGGTGCGCGCGGCGGACGACCGGGGCGTGGTGGCGGTGCTCGACCCGCGGGTGGAGACCAAACGGTACGGCGGTTTCTTCCGGTCCTCGATGCCGGAGTTCTGGTACACCACGGACCGCAACCAGGTGCGCCGCTCGCTGGCGGCGATCGACGCCTCGGCGGCGCCGGTGCGGCCGGTGGCGAAGCGGGGCTGAGGGCCCTAGGGGCCCCGAGAACTTGCGGCTCCGAGGGGCTGAGGGCCCTTGCGGCCCGGCCCGGGAACGCCGGAGGGGCTCCCCGCCGTGGCGGTGGAGCCCCTCTCCGGTGTGCCGGTATGGGTGGGTGGCGCGGCGCCGTCAGAGGCGGCGCAGGACCGCGACGACCTTGCCCAGGATGGTGGCGTTGTCGCCGTTGATCGGCTCGTACGCCGGGTTGTGCGGCATCAGCCAGATCCGGCCGTCCTCGCGCTTGAGCCGCTTGACGGTGGCCTCGCCGTCGATCATCGCGGCCACGATGTCGCCGTTCTCGGCGACCGGCTGGCGGCGCACGGTGACCCAGTCGCCGTCGCAGATGGCCGCCTCGATCATCGAGTCGCCGCGCACGGTGAGCGCGAAGAGCTCGCCCTCGCCGACCAGCTGGCGGGGCAGCGGGAAGACGTCCTCGACGGTCTGCTCGGCCAGGATCGGACCGCCGGCGGCGATCCGGCCGACCAGCGGGACGTAGGAGGTGGAGGGGCGCCCGGCCGTCTCGGCGGTGTTGGGGCGGGCCACCTCGACGCCGCGGACCTCGTAGGCGCGCGGGCGGTGCGGGTCGCGGCGGAGGAAGCCCTTGCGCTCCAGGGCCATCAGCTGGTGGGCGACCGAGGAGGTGCTGGACAGGCCCACGGCCTGGCCGATCTCGCGCATGGACGGCGGGTAGCCGCGGCGCTGGACGGAGTCGCGGATGACCTCGATCACCCGGCGCTGGCGCTCGGTGAGGCCGGCCTCGTCGGTGCGGATGCCGGGGGGGCGGCCGGGCATTGCGCGGGCCGGAGAGGGCTGGGCGTCGTCCATGGCGGGGGAGTGTTCGATCGGCTGGTCGGGGACGCGGCCGGTGGTGGAAACGGCCGGGCCGGAGAGGCGGTGGTCTTCGCTACGGTCCATGCTGATGTCCACGCTCTGCTCATTCGTGGTGCGCTGCCCCACCTTGAACTGGGAGTGTTCCTGCACCGGGATGGTGTTGCTTTCGATGGTGTTCACGGCGGCCCCTCTCGACGGCTGTCCTCTCCCTTTTCCAGCCCAACGCACCTCCTATCGAAAGGTTGCGCCAAACACACGTTCGAGTGAATTATTCGGGAGTTGGCTGACTCGATCAAGGCTTTGTTGTACATCGAGCAATTGTTCGACCGGATGTCGACTTCGGAAGTCTAATCGGCGCCGACACGCCACGGGTGCCGCATCCCCCGAAGACCTAGATGTAGTGGCTAGAGTCCTCTCCGTGCCCAGTACTAGTGGTCGCGTCGCATGATCAGCTTGCCGAGGCCGGGGGCGCATCGCATAGACTCAACCGGTCCGCACGTCCTGCCAGGGAGGGATCCCCAGGTGCACTGCCCCTTCTGCCGGCACTCCGACAGCCGCGTTGTCGACAGCCGGACCACCGAGGACGGCAGCTGCATTCGCCGTCGTCGACAGTGCCCGGACTGCGGCCGCCGTTTCACCACCGTGGAGACGGCCGCGCTCATGGTCGTCAAGCGCAGCGGCGTCACCGAACCCTTCTCCCGGCAGAAGGTGATCACCGGAGTCCGCAAGGCCTGCCAGGGCCGCCCGGTCACCGAGGACGCCCTCGCCCAGCTCGGGCAGCGGGTCGAGGAGTGCGTGCGCGCCAGCGGCAACGCCGAGCTGACCACCCACGACGTCGGGCTGGCCATACTCGGCCCGCTGAAGGAACTCGACCTGGTGGCGTACCTGCGCTTCGCCAGCGTGTACCAGGCGTACGACGGACTCGAGGACTTCGAGGCCGCCATCGCGGAACTCCGCGCCGAGCGGCCCGCCACCGAGGCGGACGGCACCTGCGCGCCCGTTCCCGCCGCCGCGCCCTAGGAGGCGCGCCGGGCCCGAGCGGCCCCCCACAGCCAACATGACGCAGGCCCCCAGCGGGCCGGCAGCACCACAGGCCCCGCGTGGGCCCACGCGTGCCCGAAAACGGGGCACGGAACACTACAAACGGTGCGTGAGCGGTCGGGTTCCGCCTGCCCGCACACCGGAGGAACGAACCAGCAGTGCCCGGATTTTTCGGGGCACTTCGGGCGTTTGCCCAGGAGGAGGAGCGAGAAGTGACAGACACCACGAGCGGTTCCGCACGCGGGTCGAAGTCCGAGAAGGCCGCGGCCAAGGGCGCCAAGGCCCCGAAGGGCGGTCTCCGGATGGAGCGCATCTACACCACCCCTGGCGTGCACCCGTACGACGAGGTCCGCTGGGAGCGGCGCGACGTCGTCATGACCAACTGGCGCGACGGCTCGATCAACTTCGAGCAGCGCGGCGTGGAGTTCCCGGACTTCTGGTCGGTCAACGCCGTCAACATCGTGACGTCCAAGTACTTCCGCGGCGCCGTCGGCACCCCGCAGCGCGAGTGGAGCCTCAAGCAGATCATCGACCGCGTGGTGCTCACCTACCGCGCCGCCGGCGAGAAGCACGGCTACTTCGCCACCAAGGACGACGCCGAGATCTTCGAGCACGAGCTGACCCACGCCCTCCTCCACCAGGTGTTCAGCTTCAACTCGCCGGTCTGGTTCAACGTCGGCACCAAGCAGCCCCAGCAGGTCAGCGCCTGCTTCATCCTGTCCGTCGACGACTCCATGGAGTCGATCCTCGACTGGTACAAGGAAGAGGGCATGATCTTCAAGGGCGGCTCCGGCGCCGGCCTCAACCTCTCCCGCATCCGCTCCTCCAAGGAACTGCTGTCCTCCGGCGGCAACGCCTCCGGCCCGGTCTCCTTCATGCGCGGCGCCGACGCCTCGGCCGGCACCATCAAGTCCGGTGGCGCCACCCGCCGGGCGGCCAAGATGGTCGTGCTCGACGTCGACCACCCGGACGTCGAGGCCTTCATCGAGACCAAGGTGAAGGAGGAGGAGAAGATCCGCGCCCTGCGCGACGCGGGCTTCGACATGGACCTCGGCGGCGACGACATCGCTTCCGTCCAGTACCAGAACGCCAACAACTCGGTCCGCGTCAACGACGAATTCATGACCGCCGTCGAGAACGGCACCGAATTCGGCCTGCGCGCCCGGATGACCGGCGAGGTCATCGAGACCGTCGACGCCAAGAAGCTGTTCCGCAAGATGGCCGAGGCCGCCTGGGCCTGCGCCGACCCCGGAATCCAGTACGACTCCACCATCAACCACTGGCACACCTGCCCGGAGTCCGGCCGCATCAACGCGTCCAACCCCTGCTCCGAGTACATGCACCTGGACAACTCCAGCTGCAACCTCGCCTCGCTGAACCTGATGAAGTTCCTGCGCGACGACGACTCGTTCGACGCCGCGACCTTCGCCAAGGTCGTCGAGCTGGTCATCACCGCGATGGACATCTCCATCTGCTTCGCCGACTTCCCGACCGAGAAGATCGGCGAGACCACCCGCGCCTTCCGCCAGCTGGGCATCGGCTACGCCAACCTCGGCGCCCTGCTGATGGCCACCGGCCACGCCTACGACAGCGAGGGCGGCCGCGCCCTGGCCGGCGCCATCACCTCGCTGATGACCGGCACCGCCTACCGCCGCGGCGCCGAACTCGCCGGCGTGGTCGGCCCGTACGACGGCTACGCCCGCAACGCGACCGCGCACCAGCAGGTCATGAAGCAGCACGCCGACGCCTCCCTGGACGCGGTGTCCTTCGACGACCTGGACGCCCCGGTCTGGCTCGCGGCCAACAGGTCCTGGCAGGACGTGCTGCGCATCGGCGCGGAGAACGGGTTCCGCAACGCCCAGGCCTCGGTGCTCGCCCCGACCGGCACCATCGGCCTGATGATGGACTGCGACACCACCGGCGTCGAGCCCGACCTCGCCCTGGTCAAGTTCAAGAAGCTGGTCGGCGGCGGTTCGATGCAGATCGTCAACGGCACCGTCCCGCGCGCCCTCAAGCGCCTCGGCTACCAGGACGAGCAGATCGAGGCGATCGTCGCCCACATCGCCGAGCACGGCAACGTGGTGGACGCGCCCGGCCTGAAGACCGAGCACTACGAGGTGTTCGACTGCGCGATGGGTGAGCGCTCCATCTCCCCGATGGGGCACGTGCGGATGATGTCGGCGATCCAGCCGTGGATCTCCGGCGCCATCTCCAAGACGGTCAACATGCCGGCCAGCGCCACCGTCGAGGACGTCGAGGAGATCTACTTCGAGGCGTGGAAGATGGGCGTCAAGGCGCTCGCCATCTACCGCGAGAACTCGAAGGTCGGCCAGCCGCTCTCGGCCAAGAAGAAGGACTCCGAGGCCAAGGCCGAGGAGGCCCCGGCCGCCGTCGAGAAGGTCGTCGAGTACCGCCCGGTCCGCAAGCGCCTGCCCAAGGGCCGCCCGGGCATCACCACCTCCTTCACGGTCGGTGGCGCCGAGGGCTACATGACCGCCAACTCCTACCCGGACGACGGCCTCGGCGAGGTCTTCCTGAAGATGTCCAAGCAGGGCTCGACCCTCGCGGGCATGATGGACGCCTTCTCCATCGCCGTCTCGGTCGGCCTGCAGTACGGCGTGCCGCTGGAGACCTACGTCTCGAAGTTCACCAACATGCGCTTCGAGCCGGCCGGTCTGACCGACGACCCGGACGTGCGGATGGCCCAGTCGATCGTCGACTACATCTTCCGCCGCCTGGCGCTGGACTTCCTGCCGTTCGAGACCCGCTCGGCGCTCGGCATCCACTCCGTCGAGGAGCGCACCCGGCACCTGGAGACCGGTTCCTACGAGCCGCTGGAGGCCGAGGAGCTCGACACCGAGTCCCTCGCCCAGTCGGCCCCGGTGGCCCCCGTCAAGCCGGCCCCGGCCGTCGAGTCGCCCAAGGCCGTCCCGGCCCCGAAGCAGGCTCACAACTCCACGGAGCTGATGGAGATCCAGCTCGGCCTCAACGCCGACGCGCCGCTCTGCTTCTCCTGCGGCACCAAGATGCGCCGCGCCGGCAGCTGCTACCTGTGCGAGGGCTGCGGCTCCACCAGCGGCTGCAGCTGACCGCCGGACTGACCCCGCGCGGGTGAGCCACCGCTGAGGCGGGGCGAGGACTCCACGTCCTCGCCCCGCCTCTTTTTCGCGCCCGGAGGCGCCGATGTCACGAATGCGGGCGGTGTCCGGTCCGTAGGGGGTGACGGCGTGTTCGGAGAGGAGTGGTGTGGTGATGGGGACGGTGCTGGTGACCGGCGCGACGGGGACGTTGGGCCGGGAGGTGGTGCGGTTGCTGGTGGCGCGCGGGGTGGCGGTGCGGGGGTTGAGCCGGCGGGCGCGGGCGGCGGGCGCGGGGGTCGAGTGGGTGGTCGGGGACCTGGTCACCGGGGAGGGCATCGCGGCGGCCGTGGCCGGCGTGGAGACGGTGGTGGACTGCGCGACCACCCAGGGGAAGAAGGACGTGGCGGCGCTCGGGCGGCTGGTGGCACAGGCCCGGGAGGCCGGGGCGCGGCACCTGGTGTACGTGTCGATCGTGGGGATCGACCGGGTGCCGCTCGCGTACTACCGGGCGAAGCTCGGCTGCGAGCGGGTGCTGGAGGAGTCGGGACTGGGGTGGACGGTGCTGCGGGCGACCCAGTTCCACGACCTGCTGCTGAAGGCCTTCGACCTGAGCGCGAAGCTGCCGGTGTTCCCGGTGGTGAGCGGCGCGCTGATCCAGCCGGTCGAGGTCCGGGAGGTGGCGGAGCACGTCGCGGAGCTGGTGGGGCGGGAGCCGGCCGGGTTCGCGCCGGAGGTGGGCGGGCCGCGGGTGCGGTCGTACCGGGAGCTGGCCGAGGCGTACCTGCGGGCGTCGGGCCGGCGGCGGTTGCTGCTGCCGCTGCGGATCCCGGGCGCTTTGGGCCGTTCCCTGCGGGCGGGCGGACTCACGGCACCGGAGCGGGCGGTGGGCCGGGGGACCTTCGAGGAGGCGCTGGCGCGGCGGTTCCGGTGAGCTCCGCAGCCGAGGTTTCCGCGACTGTCAACCAGGGTTGACATCTTTCCGGATGTCAACCAAAGTTGACGGCATGAGCGAGAGCGGAGAGCTCGCGGCCGCCGCGAGCAGTCGTGACCCCGCCGTGGGGCTCCGGGCGGTCCGCGCCCTACGTGATCTGGCGGACCGCCTGGAGTCCCTGCAGGTGGAGAACGCCCGGTCACAGGGCTGGTCCTGGCAGGACATCGCGGTCTGCCTCGGGGTCACCAGACAGGCGGTGCACAAGAAGTACGCACGGCGGACGCCCGGCAAGGGCGAGGACGGGGGCTGAGCGATGTTCGAGCGTTTCACCGCAGCGGCGCGGCAGGTCGTGGTCGGCGCGCAGGAGGAGGCGAGGGGGCTGCGGCACGGGCACGTCGGGACGGAGCACCTGCTGCTGGCGATCCTGGCCGGGCCGGACGACCCGGCGGCCGAGGTTCTGATCGGGATGGGCCTGGACCACGAGGCGGCGCGCCGCGCGGTGGTCCGGCTGCTCGGGCCGGGGGACGACGCCGAGGTGCTGGCCTCGATCGGCGTGGACCTGGACGCGGTCCGGGCCGCGGTGGAGTCGGCCTTCGGGGCGGGTGCGCTGGACCCGCCGGTGGACGAGGGGCCCAGGCGGCGGGGCTGGTTCCGGACCGGGGGGTCGAAGCCGGCTCGCAGTCCGTTCGGCCAGGGGGCGAAGAAGGCGCTGGAGCTCTCGCTGCGCGAGTCCCTGCGGCTGAAGTCGGGGGAGATCGGGGTGGGCCACCTGCTGCTGGGAGTGCTCCGGGTGGAGGACGGCCCCGGGCTGCGGGTGGTGGCCGACCACGGGCTGGACCCGGCGGCCGTACGGCGGGCGGTGGAGGCCAAACTGTCCCCGAGCGGCTCCGCCCGACGGGAATGAACGAGATTGGCCGTCAACTAGCGGGTTGAGGCCAATGTCTGAATCGATATGATCGGCCGAAAGCGTGAACCGATCAGCCGCCCGGAGGCGTTTCACCACGCCACCGGGCGGTCTGGTATGCGCCCGACCAGCTGTCGGCGGCCGCAACCGTCGCCGACCCGCCGCCCGCGCCGCCGCCCGCCGACGTTGCCGAGGACCGCACCGATGAGAGAAGCCACCAGCCCCGACGGTCGGCCGCGCCGCCGGCCGGCGCCACGCACCGCCGCCCTGACCGTGGCCGCCGTCCTGCTGGCGCTGGTCGCCGCACCGGTCGGCATCGGACGGGCCCTGGACGCGCACCAGCCGCTCACCGCCGTCGCCGTGGCCGCCGTGGCGGTGCTCTGGCTGATCGCGGTGGGCCTCGCCGCGAGCGGCGCCGAGCGCTCCCGCCGACTGGCCGAGGAACTGGCCGCGCAGCACGAGGAGACCCGGGCCGCGCTGGTCGCCGCCGGCACCGCCCGGCAGGCCGAGACGGCCGCCCGGGACCGCGCCGCCGCCGCGCTCACCGAACGGGACGCCGCCCGGGCCGAGCAGGCCCGCGCCGAGGCGGACGTCACCGCCACCCGCGCCGAGCTGGACCAGCTGCGGACCCGGCTCGACACCGAGCGGGCCGAGGCCGCGGCGGAGCGGGAGCGGGCCGCCGCAGAGCGGGCCGAGCTGGAGCGGCTCCCCGAGGGCGTACTGCCCGAGGTGGTGAAGAAGCTGCGCGGGGGCGCGGCCGTGGACAGTGCGCTGGCTGCTCACCGCAAGCACCCCCAGTACGCGCTGCTGCGCGCCGTCGGTGAGGAGATCAGCCGGGGCGAGCGGCTGCGGGCCGCCGCGCTCGCGGTCTGCGCGACCGCCGCCGGCCGGGTCCAGGCGCTGGCCACGAGCATGCACGCCGAACTGCGCGAGATGCAGCACCGGCACGACGAGGAGGTCCTCGGCGACCTGCTGCGGCTGGACCACTCGACCGCCCAGGCCGGCCGGATGGCGGACGGCATCGCGGTGCTCACCGGCGCCCGCTCGGGCCGCCGCTGGGCCAAGCCGATCGCGGTGGAGTCGGTGCTGCGCGGCGCGCTCGGCCGGATCGGCGCCTACCAGCGGGTGCGGCTGCACAACGCCAGCACCGCCGCCGTCGCCGGCTTCGCGGCCGAGGGCGTGATGCACGCACTGGCCGAACTGCTGGACAACGCCACCAACTTCTCCGCCCCGCCGTCCGAGGTGCACGTCTACGTCGAGGAGGTGCCGGCCGGACTGGCGGTCACCGTCGAGGACAGCGGGCTGGGCCTGAGCGACAGCTGGCTGCGCCGGGCCGAACGGGCCGTCTCCGCCGAGCCGCTGGACCTCGCCACGCTCTCCGCGGGCACCCGGCTGGGCCTCGCGGTGGTCGGCGTGCTGGCGCGCAAGCACGGTCTGCAGATCTCCTTCCGGCCGTCGGCGCGCGGCGGCACCGGGGTGGTGATGCTGATCCCTCAGCAGCTGGTCACCCACGCCGCTCCCACGCCCGCCGCAGCCCCCGCCACGGCGCCCGCGCCCGCCGCGGAGGCCGTGCGCCCCGCGCTCACCCCCGCCCGTCCGGCGCCCGCCTCACTGCCGCCCGCTGCCAGCACACCGGCCGCCGCACCGGCTCCGGTACCTGCGGCCGTACCGGCCGGTCCGGCGGTTCCGGCACCCACCGTCCCCGCCCAGGGCCCGGCCGCGCCCGCCCGGATGACCGACAGCGGCCTGCCGCAGCGCCGCCGCGGGCAGACCCTGGCCGCCACCACCCCGGCGACGGCCCCGGCCGCCGAGCCCGCACGGACCGACGTGGCGCGCGCCGCCGCCCGGTTCGGCGCCTTCCGCCGGGCCGCCCAGCCGGCGCTGCCCGCCTCCGGGGCGGCGCCCACCGCCTCCGGGGCGGCACCGACCGCCTCCGGGGCGGCACCGACCGCGGACACCGACACCACGCCCGACGCTTCCCCCGTCACCGAGAAGGACACCTGATGAGCAGCGCCCCCGACCGCGACCTCGACTGGCTGTTGGAAAACCTGCTGGCGGCAACCCCCGGCACCCGGCACGCCCTGGTGCTCTCCGCCGACGGCCTCAAGCTCTGCCACACCGCCGGGCTGAGTGCTGACCAGGCCGACCAGCTGTCCGCGATCGCCTCCGGTCTGCAGAGCCTGGCGCACGGCGCCTCGATCGAGTTCGGCGACGGCAGCGGCGGCGTGCGGCAGTCGATGACCGAGTTCCACGGCGGCATCCTGTGCATCGTGGCGGCCGGTGAGGGCGCCCACCTCGCGGTGGTCACGGACGACGACGCGGACGTGGGCGTGGTCGGCCACAACATGCACGGCCTGATCGAGCAGATCGGCATCCACCTCAGCGCACCGGCCCGGGGCTCGGATTCCGGCGAGGCCGCCGCGCAAGAGAGCGCCGGGATATGACCGGCGGGCCGGCGCTGCCGGGACGGGACGACGACCCGGACCGCCTCTACACCATCACCGGGGGCCGCAGCCGCGCCCCGGAGAACGCCTTCGACCTGGTCACACTGATCGTCGCCGAGCGGCAGCCGACGCCGGGGATGCAGTCGGAGCACGCCCGGATCCTGCGGATGTGCGAGGCCCCGACCGCCGTGGTGGAGGTGGCGGCGGAGCTGTCGCTGCCCGTCTCGGTGGCGAAGATCCTGCTCGGCGACCTGCTGGAGTCCGGGGCGGTCACCGCCCGCCACCCCAGGTTCGCGCCGAACAAGGCCCGGCTGCCCGATCTCGACACGCTGAAGCAGGTGCTGCATGGCCTCCAACGGCTCTGATGCCCCGCCGACGGGGCGCACCCCGCTGCGGGCGACCGCCGACAACGCGCTGAAGATCGTCGTGGTCGGCGGCTTCGGGGTGGGCAAGACCACCCTGGTCGGCTCGGTCAGCGAGATCCGTCCGCTGAACACCGAGGAGGTGATGACCCGGGCCGGGGAGGGCATCGACCCGGCCGGCAGCTGGGGCAAGCGCTCCACCACGGTCGCCTTCGACTTCGGCCGGATCACCCTGTCGGAGCGGCAGGTGCTGTACCTGTTCGGCGCGCCCGGGCAGGAACGTTTCTGGTTCCTCTGGGACCGGCTGTTCAGCGGCGCCCTGGGGGCGGTCGTCCTGGTCGACACCCGGCGGCTGGAGGACTCCTGGTACGCGATCGACCGGCTGGAGCACCACGGCACCCCGTTCATCGTCGCCCGCAACAACTTCGGCGAGCCCGGCCACACCCTGGAGCAGGTCCGCGAGGCCCTGGACCTGCCGCCCGAGGTCCCGCTGGTGGACTGCGACGCCCGCGACCGCGAGTCCGGCAAGCGGGTGCTGATCGAACTGGTCCACCACCTGGCCGCCCTGGCCGGGGCCCCGCTGACGTACGAGGAGAGCACCCAGTGACCGAGCCCGCCGCCACCCCGCCCCCGGGCTGCCCGGCGCACGCCGGCGCCACGCCGCTGTACGGGCCGCGCTTCCAGACCGACCCGGCCCAGCTCTATCGCGAGCTCCGGGCCGCCCACGGCCCGGTCGCCCCGGTCGAGCTGGCCGGCGGCGTGCCCGCCTGGCTGGTCATCGGCTACCGGGAACTGCAGCAGGTCACCGGCCAGCCGCAGCTGTTCGGCCGGGACTCCAGCCGCTGGCACGCCTGGGACACCCTGCCCGCCGACTGGCCGCTGAAGCCGATGATGGCCCCGGTGCCGTCGATGCTGTACACGGAAGGCGAGGAACACGTCCGCCGCTCCCGCGCGGTCACCGACGCGCTGGCCGGGATCGACCCGTACGAACTGCGCAAGCACTCCGAGGAGATCGCCGACCGGCTGATCGACGGGTTCGCCGGGCGCGGCGAGGCCGATCTGGTCGCCGAGTACGCCCACCTGATGCCGTTGCTCGTGCTCTGCCGGGTGTTCGGCCTGGACGAGGAGCGGGCGCCGGAGCTGGTCGACGCGGTGCTCACCATGCTGGACGGCGGTCCGGGCGCGCCGGCCTCCGCCCAGCGGCTGCTGGAGCTGATGCTCGAAGTGGTCCGGGCGAAGGCCGAGCACCCGGGCGGGGACGTGGCCTCGCGGATGCTGGCCCACCCCGCGGGCCTGGACCACGACGAGATCATGCGCGACCTGAGGGTGTTGTTGATCTCCGGTCACCAGCCGAGCTCGTACTGGATCTCCAACGCCTTGCGGCTGATGCTCACCGACGAGCGGTTCTCCGCGTCGCTGGCGGGCGGGCGGCGCAGCATCAGCCAGGCGCTCAACGAGGCGCTCTGGGAGGACACGCCGGTCCAGATCTTCGCCGGTCGCTGGGCGGTGCGGGACACCCAGCTCGGCGGTCAGCGGATCGGCGAGGGGGACATGCTGCTGCTCGGCTTCGCCGGGGCCAACGCGGACCCGTCGGTGCGCGAGCCCGACGGCCGCCCGGCCGAGGGGAACCGTGCGCACATGAGCTACTCGTACGGCGAGCACGGCTGCCCCTTCCCGGCCCAGGAGGCGGCCGAGGTGATCGCCACCACCGCGATCGAGGTACTGCTGGACCGGCTGCCGGACCTGCGGCTGGCGGTGGCCGAGCACGCCCTGGTGTGGCGGCCCTCGGCCTGGGTGCGCGGGCTGGTCGCGCTGCCGGTCTCGTTCACCCCGGGTCATTGACGCCAGGCGCCCCCGCACGACAGCCCGAGTCGACCTCATGTTTCCCGTCACCGAAGGAGAGTTGCCGCCGATGACCGCTGCCCCGGCCCCGATCGCCCTCGACCCGCTGGCCCGCGACAACGCCGCCGAGGGCGCCCTGCTGCGGGCCGCCGGCCCGGCGGTGCCGGTGGTGCTGCCCGGCGGGGTCGCCGCCTGGGCGGTGACCCGGCACGCGGCCGCACGCGACCTGCTCACCGACGCCCGGCTGGTGAAGGACGCCCGGCACTGGGCGGCCTACCAGCGCGGCGAGGTGCCGAAGACCTGGCCGCTGATCGGCCTGGCGGTGCCCGGCCCGAGCATGGTGACCACGGACGGCGCCGAGCACCGCCGGCTGCGGGCGCTGGTCGCCCAGGCGTTCACCCCGCGCCGGGTCGAGCTGATGCGTCCACGCGTGGAGGAGACCACCCACGCGCTGCTGGACACCCTGGCGGCCGGGGAGCCGGTGGTCGACCTCAAGACCGCCTTCGCCTTCCCGCTGCCGATGACGGTGATCTGCTCGCTGCTGGGCGTCCCGGAGTCGGACCACGGCCTGCTGCGCGACCTGTACGAGCGGTTCTTCGGGATCAAGCCCGACCCGGAGGGCATCCAGGCGACCGTCGCCGGCCTGAACGCCTTCGTCAACGGGCTGGTGGCGCAGCGTCGTTCGGAGCCGGGCGAGGACCTGGCGAGCGTGCTGCTGGCGGCGGACGCCGAGGGCGGGGCGCTCACCGACGCGGAGGCGGCGGCAACCCTGCGGGTGATCATCGCGGCCGGCCACGAGACCACGGTGAACCTGATCGGCAACGCGGTGCGGGCGCTGCTGGCGCACCCGGACCAGCTGGAGCTGGTGCGTTCGGGCCAGGTGTCCTGGGACGCGGTGGTCGAGGAGTCGCTCCGCTGGACGCCGCCGACCAGCAACTTCCTGTTCCGCTTCACGGCCGAGGACATCGAGGTCGGCGAGCTGGTCATCCCGGCGGGTGAGCCGGTGCTGGTCTCGTACAACGCGATCGGCCGGGACCCGCTGCAGCACGGGGTGACGGCGGAGCTGTTCGACATCACCCGGGACCCGACCCGGCACCTGTCCTTCGGGCACGGTCCGCACGTCTGCCCGGGTTCGCCGCTGGCCCGGCTGGAGGCGGGGGTCGCGCTGCCGGCGCTGTTCGAGCGCTTCCCGGGGCTGTCGCTGGCAGTGCCGGACGGCGAGCTGCGGCCGAGCCCGTCGCTGGTGGTGAACAGCCTGCTGGAGCTGCCCGTCCGGCTCTGGTGACGTCGCGTCAAGAGGTGTTGTCGGATTCCGGGCGGAGAAGGTCGACCATGGACCTTGGCGGCGGCCGACAGCTGCGTTAACGTCGTCCAATCGGTTCGGCCGACCGATCTCCCGACGACCCCTGCCCGCCCATCTCCGGTACAGCGCAATGTCGTTCAGCCAACCCCAGGCAGCACGCCCTGGCGAGGAGGACCGCATTGACCCTCAACCCGACCGCGCCGTCCCCGAGTTCCCGCCGCCGACCGGTCGCCGTACCCGCCCTGCTGGCGGCGCTGGCCCTGACCGCGGCCTGCTCGAACAGCTCCGGCGGTTCGGGTGGCGGCGGTGGAACCGCCCAGACACTGACCGGTGACTGCGCCAAGTACCAGCCGTACGCCGGCCATTCGGGCACCACGGTGACGATGTTCGCCTCCATCCTGAGCCCGGAGTCGGACAACCTGGAGAAGTCCTGGGCCGAGTTCAGCAAGTGCACCGGGATCAAGATCAGCTACGAGGGCTCCAACGACTTCGAGTCCCAGCTGCCGGTCCGGGTGGCCGGCGGCAACGCCCCGGACTTCGCGATCATCCCGCAGCCGGGCCTGCTGGCCCAGATGGTCAAGAGCGGCAAGGTGGTCAAGCCGCCCGCCCAGACCGTCACCAACCAGGACAAGTGGAGCCCGGTCTGGAAGACCTACGGCTCGGTCGACGGCACCTTCTACGCGGCCCCGATGAGCGCCAACATGAAGTCGCTGGTCTGGTACTCGCCGAAGACCTTCGCGGCGGCCGGCTACGAGGTGCCCAAGACCTGGGCGGACCTGATGGCGCTCAGCGACCGGATCGCCAAGGCGGGCGGGCCCAAGCCCTGGTGCGGCGGCATCGCCTCCGGCACCGCCACCGGCTGGCCGGCCACCGACTGGCTGGAGGAGGTGGTGCTGGGCACGTACGGCGGCGACGTCTACGACCAGTGGGTCGGCCACCAGGTGAAGTTCTCCGACCAGAAGATCACCACGGCGATGCAGACCGTTGCCGACTGGATGCTCAACCCCGCCTGGGTGAACGGCGGTTACGGCGACGTCAAGTCGATCGCCACCACCACCTTCCAGGACGCGGGCGCGCCGATCCTCACCGGCAAGTGCGCGATGCTCCAGCAGGCCTCCTTCTACGAGGCGCAGTGGCCCAAGGGCACCAAGGTCGCCCCGGACGGCGACGTCTTCGCCTTCCACCTGCCCGCGGTCAACCCGGCGATCGCCAACCCGGTCGAGGGCGGCGGCGAGTTCCTGGCCGCGTTCTCCGGCAGGCCCGAGGTGCAGGCGGTGCAGAACTACCTGTCCAGCTCGGACTGGGCGAGCAGCCGGGTGAGGACCGCGAGCGGCTGGGTCTCGGCCAACCAGGGCGTGGACAAGAGCCTGTACACCGACCCGATCGACAAGCTCTCGGCGGAGGCGCTGACCGACCCGAGCGCGACCTTCCGCTTCGACGCCTCCGACATGATGCCGGCGGCGATCGGCTCCGGGCAGGAGTGGAAGTCGCTCACCGCCTGGTTCGCGGAGGGGCAGTCGGTCCAGAAGGTCGCGGGCGACATCGACGCCGCCTGGCCGAAGTAACCGGGCCCGCCCGGGGCCCGTCGTCGAGGTCAGGGCGCCCGCGAGGTCAGGGTGCCCGACTCGGGACCACCTGTCGAGGGCGGTGCGGGGCCACCCACCCGCACCGCCCGCCCCCTCCCCATTCCCTTCCCACCGGACCCGAAGGGACGTACAGCCATGTCCGTATCCGGATCCCCGCTGACCGCCGGCCCGCTGGCCGCCGGCGCCTGGGGTGACGCGCTGATCAAGTTCGGCAACAGTGTCGGCGCGATGGCGGGTTTCCTCGGCATCCTGCTGGTGGTGTTCCTGGTGGCCGGCCGGGCCCGGGGCCGACTGGCCCGACCCCTGGCCGTGCTGGTGTTCCTCGGCCCGGCCGTACTGCTGCTGGTGGTCGGCCTGGTGGCGCCGCTGATCCGCACCGTCTACCTGAGCGTGCACAACGCGGACGGCAGCAAGTTCGTCGGCGGCGAGAACTTCGGCTGGGCCTTCACCACCGACTCGGTGCAGAAGGTGCTGATCAACACCCTGTTGTGGCTGGTGGTCGCACCGCTGGCGGCGACCGGCCTCGGGCTGGTGCTGGCGCTGCTGGTGGACCGGATGCGCGGCCAGGCGGTGTACAAGTCGCTGATCTTCATGCCGATGGCGATCTCGCTGGTCGGCGCCTCGATCATCTTCAAGTTCGTCTACGAGGCGCGCGGGAAGGACCAGCCGCAGATCGGCCTGCTCAGCCAACTCGCCCATGCGGTGGGCTGGTCGGATCCGCCGAACTGGCTGCTCACCCAGCCGCTGAACACCTTCCTGCTGATGGCCGTGATGGTCTGGGTGCAGACCGGGTTCGCGATGGTGGTGCTGTCGGCGGCGATCAAGGCGATCCCGGACGAGGTGGTGGAGGCCGCCCGGCTGGACGGCGCGACCGGGGTGCGGCTGTTCTGGCACGTCACCGTGCCGATGATCCGCACCACGGTGATGGTCGTGCTGACCACCGTCATGATCATCACCCTGAAGGCCTTCGACATCGTCCGCACCATGACCGGCGGCAACTTCGGCACCCAGGTGCTGGCCAACGAGATGTACTCGCAGTCCTTCGTGCAGTTCGACGACGGGCGGGGCGGCGCCCTCGCGGTGCTGCTGTTCCTCGCGGTGCTGCCGTTGGTGGCCTACAACATCGTCCAGCTGCGGAGGGAGCGTGAGGTGCGGTGAGTGATCGAGGAGAAGCGGGTGGTTGGAGCGCGGTGAGTGACGCGATGACCGGTCGTCACCGGAATCCGGTCCGGAAGTCCTTCAGCAGCCCGCTGGCCTCGGCGTTCGTGATCGCGATGACGGTGCTCTGGACGGTCCCGACCCTCGGGCTGCTGGTGACCTCGCTACGCCCCAAGCAGGACGTGACCACCGACGGCTGGTGGAACGCCCTGATCCACCCGGACTTCGGCCTCGGCAACTACCACGCGGTGCTGTTCGAGGGCGGTTCCGGCGGCTCCACCGGGCTGATGCCCTTCCTGGTCAACTCGCTGGCGATCAGCATCCCGGCCACCCTCTTCCCGCTGGTGCTCGCGGCGATGGCGGCGTACGCGCTGGCCTGGGTGCGGTTCCGGGGGAGCGACGCGGTGTTCTTCACGGTGTTCGCGCTCCAGGTGGTCCCGCTCCAGATGGCGCTGATCCCGCTGCTGCGGCTGTTCTCCAGCGGCGCCCACCTGGGCTCGCTGACGCTGATCCCGGCGGTGGACCTGAAGGGGAGCTACGCGCCGGTCTGGCTGGCGCACACCATGTTCGCGATGCCGCTGGCGGTGTTCCTGCTGCACAACTTCATCGCCCAGCTACCGCGCGACCTGATGGAGGCGGCGGTGGTGGACGGCGCCTCGCACTTCAAGATCTTCCGCTCGATCGTGCTGCCGCTGTGCGCGCCGGCCCTGGCCTCCTTCGCGATCTTCCAGTTCCTGTGGGTATGGAACGACCTGCTGGTCGCCCTCACCTTCGCCGGCGGCACGCCAGAGGTGGCGCCGATGACGGTCCGGCTGGCGCAGCAGGCGGGTTCGCTGGGCGGCCGCTGGGAACTGCTCACGGCCGGGGCGTTCCTGTCGATCATCGTGCCCCTGATCGTTTTCTTCAGCCTGCAGCGGTACTTCGTCAGGGGGCTGCTGGCCGGATCGGTGAAGGGGTAGCGCGGGCGGGGCTCGGGCGGGCGTGGGCCGGCGTGGACGCGTGGACGGCTGTGGAGGGGGAGCGTGCGCGGTCAGGTCGTTCTGAACATGTTCAGAAGCAACTTTTGAACTTGTTCAGAATGGTCTACAGTCAGCAGCGGCCGGGGCGTTGGCGCGCCGGCCCGCGGACCGCCCGGAGGGCGGCTTCCGCCTGCCCGTAGACCACCGAGGGGGACTCATGACAGGCCCGTCCACGCCTGCCCCGACCGATCCGCGGTCCACGTCCGACTCGCAGGCGTCGGGGGACCCGTACGCGCCGTACGCGTCCGGGGACCCTTATGCGCCCTACGCGTCCGGGGACCCTTATGCGCCCTACGCGTCGGCTGCTTCCCACGGGCCGTACTCGGCGGACGCTCCGCACGGGCCCTACGCCGCGCGCGGGCCGTACGCGCCGCGGGGGCGGTACGGCTCGCCCGAAGCGTCCGGGCCGACCTTCGGGGACCGGCTGCACGTCACCGACCCCGAGCGGCGGGCGGCGGCCACACCCCGGGTCCTCCTGTTCGCCCTGCTCACCGGCCTGCTGACGGCCTGGCTGCTGTACGACGGGGTGGGCGCCAACCTGTTGATCTGCGGCGCGGCCGCGGCCGCCGTCGCCGGGGTCGTCGCCCGCGCGGCCGGCCGTCGGATCCGGCCCTGGACGGTCGTCTGGAGCCTGCTGGCCCTCGCCCTGCTCGCCGTTCCCGCCTGCTGGGACGCGGGCTGGCCCGCGCTGCTGGCCTCCGGCTGCGCGCTGGGCCTGGCCTCGCTCGCCCTCCACGGCGGCCGCCGCTGGTCGGGTGTGCTGCTCGCGCTGCCCGCCCTGCTCTGGCAGCTGGTTCCGGGCGTGGGCTGGATCTGGGACGCCATGGAGGGCCGGCCGCTGCCCGGCCGCGGCCGGATCGTCCCTGTGCTCAAGGCGCTCGCGGTCGCCGCCGTCCTGCTGACCGTCTTCGGCCTGCTGTTCGCGAGTGCCGACGCCGGTATGGCGGACCTGCTGGCCGGCCTGAGGCCCAGCATCGACGTCCACCAACTCCCCCTGCGTGGGTTGCTGTTCGCCCTCGGGACGCTCACCGCCCTGGGCTTCGCGCACATCGCGGCCGGCCCGCGCCGCTGGGACCGGCTGGCGGTCCGCCCGGGGCGGGAGCGCCGACGGCTGGAGTGGGCACTGCCCCTCGTCGCGCTCAACCTGATGTTCGGCGCCTTCGCGGTGATCCAGGCCGTGGTGGTGCTCGGCGGCGCCGACGCCCTGCTGAGCAACACCGGCATGAGCCGCTCCGAGTACGCCCGGCAGGGCTTCTGGCAGCTGAGCGTGATCACCGTGCTGACCTTGGTCGTGGTGGCCGTCGCCAAGCGCTGGGCTCCGCGCACCACTCCCGGCGACCGCCGGCTGGCGCGGATCCTGCTCGGACTGCTCTGCCTGCTCGCACTGGTGGTGGTCGCCTCGGCGCTCGGCCGGATGTGGTTCTACGTGGACGCCTCCGGGCTCACCCGGCTGCGGCTGTGGGTGCTGGTGGTCGAGATCTGGCTGGGCGTCGTCTTCCTGCTGCTGATCACCGCCGGGCTCACCCGCGGCACCGGCTGGCTCCCGCGCGCCGTCGTCCTCAGCGGCATGCTCACCGTCGCGGTCTACGGCCTGATGGGGCCGGACGCGATCGTCGCGGAGCAGAACGTTGCCCGGTACGAGCGCTCGCAGCAGATCGACCTGCGCAACGTCCGTGAACTGTCGGCGGACGCGGTGCCCGCCCTCGACCGGCTGCCCGAACCGCAGCGGACCTGCGCGCTGCAACTGATCCGGGTCGACCTGGACCAGGACGTCCGGCCCTGGTACGCGGCCGGCGCGTCCGCCCCTCGGGCCCGGGGGATCCTGGCCGAGCGGCCACTGGTGCAGGGGCCGGCGCGGGGGCGCGGCCCCTGCGAGCAGGCGGGGTTGCTGTCCGAGGGGCGCTGGTAGCGGTAGCGGTAGCGCTGGTTCGGGGTCGGGGGGAAAACAGGCAGGCCGGCCGGGAGGGTGCTGCTCCCGGCCGGCCCGTAGTGGTCCGGCTGCCTGCGGTTCGGCTGCCTGCGGTTCGGCCGCTGGCGGTCCGGGGGGGATCAGTGCATCGCGATGCCCGCGCTGTCACCGCTCGGCAGGTCGCCGGGCTTCGCCTTGATGGCGAACACCGCGACCAGCAGTGCGATCCCGGCGAGCGCCGCGCCGACGATGAAGCCGTGCGAAATGCCCTGGGCGAGCACCGAGTTCGCGGCGTCGGAACCCGGCGGGAAGTCGCCCCTCTGCTGGAAGTAGGCCAGCTGCTCCGGCGGGGCCGTCTGCAGGAACTTGGGCGCCTGCGCCTTGAACTCCGGCACGGCGTAGTGCGCGAAGACCGTGGTCAGGATCGAGAGGCCGAGCGAACCCCCGATCTGCTGCATCGAGTTGAGCAGGCCGGAGGCGGCGCCGGTCTCCTCGCCCGGCACGCCCGCGACCGAGAGCAGCATCACCGGGACGAAGATCAGGCCCATGCCGAAGCCGAAGATCACCGTGGGGGCGAGCACGCCGTCCAGGTAGCCGCTGTCCTTGTGGATCTGGGTCAGCCAGGTGAGGCCGATGGTGACCAGCAGCGCGCCGCCCGCCATGAACGGCTTGGGGCCGTACTTGGCCTGCAGGCTCGACGCGATCTGCGCGGCGATGATGATCGACACGCTGATCGGCAGGAACGAGACGCCCGCCTTGAGCGGGCTGTACCCGAGTGGTCCCTGCACGAACAGGACGACGTAGAAGAAGATGCCGAACATGGCCGCGGCCAGGCAGAGCATCATCACCAGGCCGCCGGTGCGGTTGCGGTTGGAGAACAGGTGCAGCGGGGTGATCGGCTGGGCGGTGCGCCGCTCGATCACGAAGAATGCGGCCAGCAGGATCGCGCCGCCGACGAAGGAGCCGATCGTCAGGCCGTCCGACCAGCCGTAGTCCGGGTTGGCGGCCCGGATGAAGCCGTAGACCAGGCCGACCAGGCCGAGCGTCGAGGTGAAGGCGCCGGGGAGGTCGAAGCGGCCCGGGTGGCGCTCGGACTCGGCGATGTAGCGCGGCGCGGCGATCGCGATCAGCACGGAGATCGGCACGTTGACGAAGAACACCCAGCGCCAGTCGAGGTACTCGGTGAGCAGTCCGCCGGCCAGCAGGCCGATCGCGGCTCCCGAACCGGCCACCGCCGAGAAGACGCCGAACGCCTTGTTGCGTTCCGGGCCCTCCTCGAAGTTGGTGGCGATCAGGGCGAAGGCGGTCGGCGAACAGATTGCGCCACCGATGCCCTGGAGCGCGCGGGCGGCCAGCAGCAGCGTGCTGTCCTGCGCGAAGCCGCCCAGCAGTGAGGCCAGGCCGAACAGCAGGGTGCCGAAGATGAACACCCGGCGGCGGCCGAGGATGTCGCCCGCCCGACCACCGAGCAGTAGCAGTCCGCCGAAGGTCAGCGTGTAGGCGTTGATGACCCACGACAGGTCGGTGGTGGAGAAGTTCAGCGCGTCCTTGATGTGCGGCAGCGCGATGTTCACGATGGTCGCGTCGAGCACCACCATGAGCTGGGTCGCCGCGATGACGGCCAGGGTGATGCCCTTCCCCCGGCTCTGGCCGGCCTTCGGTGGTGACTTCTTGCTGAGCGTGTCGGAGATAGCCACGAATGTGCCCCCTGCTGGCTGCTGGCTACGTGCTTGGGTGCTTGGCGCTCGGGTGCTTTGGGCGCTTCAGGTGCTCTGGATGCTTCAGGTGGTTGGTCTGCCGCGGATCCGCTGGCCCGAACGTGCTGCTGCGCGATGACGCAGCCTAGGAAGGAACGGTGCCGTTCACTAATCTTGACGATAACCTGGACTCGATAGTGAACGCAAGCGTTCCTTACGGAGGTGGCAATGGATCGGTTGATACGGCGTCTGTCGGCGGACCGGGCGTCCGGTCGGGCGGCCGCCCGACCTGCGGAGGACGCGTGTCCGCCGTTCCCGGCGCCGGTGGAACCTGTGGAGTCGGGGGTGTCCGACGTGCCGGGGGTGTCCCCCGGGGTGCCCGGGGGGCCTGTGGTGCGTGCGGCGCCCGCGGACCCCGCCGTGCCACCGGAAGTCGAACCCCGCTGCTCGGTGCGGGCCGCCCGGGAGGCGTTGGCGCGGCCGGTGCGGCGGCGGGGGAAGGAACTGGAGAACGCGATCTTCGAAGCCGCGCTCGACCAGCTCACCTCCGGCGGTTACGCGCGACTGACGATGGAAGGCGTCGCCGCTGCGGCGCGGACCGGGAAGGCCGCGCTCTACCGGCGCTGGGCGTCCAAGGTCGAACTCGTCATCGACGCCCTGGACTCCACTCTGCCACGCCCACACGGAGTCCCCGATCTCGGGTCCGCCCGTGCCGAGTTGCTGCAGCTCATCGAGCTGTTCACGGACGCGATCTGCTCCCGCTCGGGCGCCGCCCTGCATGCGCTGATGGCCGAGCTCTCCCAGCAACAGGCCGAGGTGTTCAAGGACTTCATCGTGCGGCGGGTGATCGGGCCGACCAAGGACACCATCCTGGACATCCTCCGTCGCGGCGTCGCTCGCGGAGAGGTCCGGCCCGATGCGGTCTCGCCGCTGGTCGCCGACGTCGTCCCGGCGATGCTGATGTTCCAGGTCAAGCTCTTCGACGGGGGACTGGCACCCGACTTCGCGGTCCGGCTGGTGGACGACGTGCTGGTTCCGATGGTCCGGCAGCCGTAGCCGTAGCCGTAGCCGTAGCCGTAGCCGTAGCCGTAGCCGTAGCCGCAGCAGAAGCCGACGCCGGCCCCCGAGCGGTCGGGAGCGTCCGTGAGCGGGCTTAGGCTGGAGACTGCCCCACTGGAGCGGGCTGCCTCGCCCGAACCGGGCTGTCCTGCCCGACGGGGCTGCTTTGCCGAACGGAGTCCGTGATGCCCATCGTCCCGCCGACGCACTCCGTCGAACGCTCGCTGCGCCGGGCGGGTGCCAAGGTCGTGGTCGGGCTCGACGAAGTCGGGCGCGGCGCCTGGGCCGGACCGGTCACCGTCGGCGCGGCCGTCACCGGCCTGCGCAGGGCGCCGGAGGGGCTCACCGACTCCAAGCTGCTCACCGAGTTGCGCCGCCGGGCCCTCGCGCCGGTGCTCGCCGATTGGGTCACCGCGTACGCGCTCGGTCACGCCTCGCCGCAGGAGTGCGACGAACTCGGCATGACGGCAGCCCTGCGGCTGGCCGCCGTCCGCGCGCTGGAGGCGCTGCCGGTCGAGCCCGACGCGATCATCCTGGACGGCAAGCACGACTACCTCGGCGGCCCCTGGCGGGTGCGCACGGTGATCAAGGGCGACCAGTCCTGCATCTGCGTCTCCGCCGCCTCGGTGCTCGCCAAGGTCCACCGCGACGGGCTGATGGCCGAACTGGGCGGGACCTGCCCGGAGTACGGCTTCGCGGACAACGCCGGATATCCCTCCCCGGTGCACCGCGCCGCGCTGGAGGAGTTCGGCCCCACCGACCACCACCGGCTCTCCTGGGCGTACTTGGACGCACTGCCGAAGTGGCGCCACCTGAAGCGCGGTCGGGACGTCGTGGGCGCCGCCGCGGGATCCGCCGACGAACAGTTGACGCTCGGTTTCTGACAGTCCGTCTGAATTGCCCCGGGCGGGGGTCGGGATGCCCGGTGCCCAATGGGTGGGGCGCCCGTGCGCGTTCGACCGGCATTTGATAGATATCCGGGTATGCCTGTCTTCCCCGAGGAGCCGGAGATTCACGAGAGCCTCCCGGGCCCCGGCGTTCCCTTCCCCCGCGAGTCGGACGCACAAGCCCTCCACGCGCCTGCCACCGGCGGCGCACCCGCCACCGCATCCACCACCGCCGCCGCACCGCTCCCGGTGCCCGGCCCGCGTCCGGCGCCCCCGCGTGCTGCACCGCCGCGTGCCGACCGCCAGGGCCCGCCGCGCCTGATCCCCAAGCCCGGTCCGGCACCGCGCCGCCCGGCCCCCGCCACACCGCAGGTCGAGGTCCAGCGCATCGCCGCCACCCCGGCCCAGGCGTTGGAGCGCGCCGATGACGCGGTCGACCGCCTGCTGGACTCGGGCCGCAACCCGGGCGACGTCCTGGTGCTGACCGTCGGTGAGGCGCACCCCTGGCAGCAGCACGAGCTCTCCTTCGGTGAGGAGCGCTACTGGGCGCAGCTCACCGAGGGCGGCGATGTGTTCTACGCCGACGCCGCGCTGACCCGGCCGGTCCGCCGCGAGGTGGTCGTCCTGGTGGTCAACGGCGGTTCGGCCGCCCGGGCCGCCGAGGCGTACGGCGCGGCGCTCGGCCGGGCGACCGCGCTGCTGGTGGTCTGCGGCGAGGCCGGTCCGGCTGTCGCGGCGGCGGCCGGTGCCGCACCGGGGCGTCCGGTCAAGGCCTGACCGGACGCCGTTCGGCAGTCGTCCTCGCTCCGGGCCCGGCGCCGTACGGTGCCGGGCCCGGAGTCCGTCCGCAGTGCCGCAGTGGCAGTGGCACGGTGCCCGTTCCGGAATCCGCGGCCGGCGTCGGGCGTCCGGTGACCGTACCGCTCCTCCGGGGGGCGCGTTCCGTTCCGCTGATCGCGGCCCGCTCAGCGCGTACCGGTACGGCGTTCCGGTTCCACGGCGGTGACACGCGCGGGGATCCACGGGGGCTCGGACTGCTGGGAACGCGAAGTCGCGTCGACCCGCTTGGCCTGTTCGGCCGCCTGCCGGGCGCGCTGGCTGCGCGCGGCGTCGTCGAGCGCCGACCGTGGTGGCAGTTCCGTCACGGTGTGCACCGGACCGTCCGCCCACGAACCCGCATGCGGATTGCGCCCGCTCCGTCCGTCGCCGAGAATCTGCCAGCCCGCCGGTGTGAGCCCGATGTAGGAGCCGCAGCGCAGCCCGTGCAGCCCGGCCGCGTCCCGGAGCGCCCACATCCAGGCGCCGTCCTGCTCCGTCCAGCCGGGCGCGCCGTCGCGGCAGCGCAGCAGCACGGCCGTCCGGGTCGGCGAGGGCAGTCGCAGGTCGTGCGGGGTGACCCGGCGCAGGTGCGTCAGCAGGGCGTTCCGGTGCTGCCAGCCGTCGGTGTCGTGTGGCCAGGGCGTGAACGAGGCCGAGGCGGCGAGGTGGTGGAGCGCGTCCAGAACGGCGACCACGACCGTGCCCGGCTGGGGCAGGTGACGCTGGTGCAGTTCCAGGACGAACTCGCGCGGATCGCGCAGCAACGGTATCCCCGAGGCGGTCCAGGTCTCCAGGTCCAGCAGCCGTCTGGGCGCGGAACTCCCGGAGAGGGGATGCTGACCTCGGCCGATACCGTTGATCACGATCCTCCTTCCTGGCCCGTGGGCAGGCGGGCGCCTGGGTACGCCGAACGGCGGGTCCAGGGGGCCGGGTTTCGGGTACCTCCCAATTCTCGGGGTAACGGGGCCGGGGCGGCAATGATGAAATGACGAACGCCATCCGATAGCCCATGTTCTGCCGGATATGTTCCGCGGCGACCCGAGCGCGCTTCAGGTGCCGACCAGCCTTGATCCACACTGCGTGAAGGGCATGGCGAACCGCCGTCGGCATGGTGGGCACTCCTTTCTCGGGTCGGGTCTCCGATGTGATCGAAATCGCCCTGCCGGCTCCTTTCCGTTAGGCCATTCGAGTGTGGGCGGCGGTCCTGCGGCGACGGCCGGGCCGCCGCCCCGTCATCACCCCTGTACGGCCAGGACCAGCGGCAGCACCGCTCCGGCCCCCGCCCGGCGCAGCAGCCGGGCGGCCACGGTGACCGTCCACCCCGAGTCCACGAGGTCGTCGACCAGCAGCACCGGCCCGGCGGCGGCCGCCACCGCCTGCTCCAGCTCCGGCGGCAGGACCAGCGCCCCGGCCAGCCCGTGGAGCCGCTGGGCGCTGTTGCTGCGGGCCCCCTGCGGGGGCCGCCCGCCGGCGTACTCGATCCGGCCGAGCAGCGGCAGCCGCCCGATCTCGGCGATCCGCGCGCCGAGGCTGCCGACAAGCTGGGGGCGGGTCGAGGAGGCCATGGTCACCACGCCGACCGGCCGGTCCAGCCGGGTGCCCTCCGCCGTCGCGGGCCCGGCCCAGCCTCCCGGGCCGCGCGCCCAGTCGGCGAGCACCGCCACCAGCGCGTCCACCGCCTCACCGGGCACCGGCGCGTCCGGCGCCTGCTCGGCGAGCAGGGTGCGCAGCCGGTTGCCCCAGCCGATGTCGGACAGCCGGCCGAGCGCCCGGCCGGTCTCCGCCTGCTCGGCCGCCGGGATCCGGCCCTTCAGCGGCACCCCGAGCGCGTCCATCCCGGTGGGCCAGAGGCGGCGCGGCTCGAAGCTCACGCCCGGGCGGCCGAGCGCGGCCCGGGCCGCGGCCAGCGTCCCGTCGGACACCTCCGGGGTGTGCAGCGGCCCCGCGCAGTTGTCGCACCGCCCGCACGGCGCGGCCTGTTCGTCGTCCAGCTGGCGGCGCAGGAACTCCATCCGGCAGCCGGTGGTCGCGGCGTAGTCGCGCATCGCCCGCTGCTCCGCCTCCCGGGAGGCGGCGACCTTGGCGTAGCGGGCGGTGTCGTACTCCCAGCTCTGCCCGGTGGCCGTCCAACCGCCCTTGACCCGGCGGACGGCGCCGTCCACGTCCAGCACCTTGAGCATGGTCTCCAGCCGGGCGCGGCGCAGGTCCACCCTGGGCTCCAGGGCGGCGGTGGAGAGCGGGCGGCCCGCCTCGGCGAGCGCGTCGATGGTGCGGCGCACCTGTTCCTCCGGCGGGAAGGCGAGCGAGGCGAAGTAGCGCCAGATCGCCTCGTCCTCGCGCCCGGGCAGCAGCAGCACCTCGGCCCGGTCCACACCGCGCCCGGCCCGGCCGACCTGCTGGTAGTAGGCGATCGGCGAACTGGGCGAGCCCAGGTGGACGACGAAGCCGAGGTCGGGCTTGTCGAAGCCCATGCCGAGCGCGGAGGTGGCGACCAGCGCCTTGACCCGGTTGGCCAGCAGGTCGGCCTCGGCGGTGCGGCGCTCGGCGTCCTCGGTGCGGCCGGAGTAGGAGGCCACCGGGAAGCCGCGCTCGCGCAGGAATGCCGTCACCTCCTCGGCGGCGGCCACCGTCAGGGTGTAGACGATGCCCGAGCCGGGGAGCCGGTCGAGGTGGTCGGCCAGCCAGGCGAGCCGGTGCGCCGGGTCGGGCAGGGCGAGCACACCCAGGGTGAGGCTCTCCCGGTCGAGCGGACCGCGCAGCACCAGAGCGTGCTCGTCGGTGGTGCCGGTGCCGAGCTGCTCGGCGACGTCCGCGGTGACCCGGGCGTTGGCGGTGGCGGTGGTGGCGAGCACCGGGACACCGGGCGGCAGGTCGGCGAGCATGGTGCGCAGCCGGCGGTAGTCGGGGCGGAAGTCGTGGCCCCAGTCGGAGATGCAGTGGGCCTCGTCGACCACCAGCAGGCCGGTGGAGGCGGCGAGCTTCGGCAGCACCTGGTCGCGGAAGTCCGGGTTGTTCAGCCGCTCTGGGCTGACCAGCAGGATGTCGACCTTGCCGGCGGCGACCTCGGACTGGATCTCCTCCCACTCCTCGGTGTTGGCCGAGTTGATGGTGCGGGCGTGGATGCCGGCCCGGGCCGCCGACTCGACCTGGTTGCGCATCAGGGCGAGCAGCGGGGAGACGATCACCGTCGGCCCGGCGCCGCGGGCGCGGAGCAGGGCCGTGGCGATGAAGTAGACCGCGGACTTCCCCCAGCCGGTGCGCTGGACGACCAGGGCGCGGCGGTGGTCGACCACGAGGGCCTCGATGGCCGTCCACTGGTCCTCGCGCAGGCCGGCGGCGGGGCCGGCCAGCTCGCGCAGGACGGCCTCGGCCCGCGCCCGGACTTCGGCGCGGTCGGCGGTGGCGGTGGTGTGGGTGTCGGGCTGCTTCATGGCGTCGATGTAACCCCATGCCGCCGACAAGGAGCGAATGCGGGCGGGACGCTGCGGGGGAAGACGGAGTGCATTTCATCCGGAGATCAGCTGAACGGCTGCCAAAATCCACTCTTCGGGGCGAGTGTCGTGTGCTCCGAATGGGCGAAGGAAAATTCAGGGGCCGAGTTATCCACAGGAAAGGAGAAAATTCCGGGGTCGTCGTCGGATGGCGCGCACTCTTGCGGCCATGAACGCGATGAACAACGAACACGTCATCCTGTCCCTCGGCCCCGCTTCCGGGCAGCGGCCGGTCGTCATGCGCGGTCCGGCCGACATGGCCGAACTGTTGCCCTACTTCCTGGGGTTCTACCCCGACGACAGCATCGTCGCGGTCGGCCTCCAGGGCCCCGACCTGCACCAGGGCGGGGTCATCCGGGCGGACCTCCCGGTCTCGCCCGCGGAGTGGCCCGCCGCGGCGGAGGAGACGGCCGCTCTGCTGGTCGCACTCTCCGAGCGGCACGGCGGCCGGCCGCTCCAGGTGCTCCTCTACCTCTGCCAGGATCCGGTCACGGCGCACGCACCGCCGCCGGTGGAGCGCCTGCGGCCGTTGGCCGACGACCTGCGCGGGGCCTTCGGGCGCAGGGGAGTGGCGGTCAAGGAGTCGCTGTGCGTCTCGGACGATCGCTGGTGGTCCTTCCTCTGCCGCCGCGAGGGGTGCTGCGATCCGGCGGGCTATCCGGTGCGGCGCGGGCCCGATCCGGGCCCGGCGGCCGCTGCCGCGACGGTGGCCGGACTGGTGCCGCGCGGCAGCCGGAAAGCGATCGTCGGCGCGCTGGCGCCGCTCGGCCCGCCGGAGGACGCCCCGCAGCGCGAGGCGCTCGTGCGGGCCGAGTCCCTGGCGGCGGGTGTCTCCCGGGAGCGGGGCCTCGAACTGCTGGAGCAGGCCTTCGCGGAGTTCGCGGCCGGGGCCAGGGAACTCGACGAGCAGCGGACGGCCCGGCTGCTGTTCGCCCTGCGGGACCGCCTCATCCGGGACCGCGGCGTCGAGTACGTCCGGCCCGTCGAGCTCGCCCCCGCCGAGCGCCTCTGGCGCTTCCTCGCCCGGCGCGCCGTGCCGCCGTACGAGGGCTGTGCGGTGGCCCCGCTCACCCTGCTGGCCTGGGCGTCCTGGGTCGCCGGGGACACGGCCACCGCCCGGGTGGTGCTCGCCCACGTCCTGCGGCTCGCCCCGGACTACCTGCTGGCCGAGCTGCTCTACGAGTCGATGAACGACGGCATGACGCCCGGGGCGCTGCTGGCCGCCGTCGAGGCCCAGCGGCGACGGCGCGAGGAGCGCGCGGCCACGGCGCAGTCCGGGCCGGAACCGGATCCCGGGCCTGCCACGGGCCGCGGGCCGGGGCCGCAGGGGCCCGGCCATCCCCCGGGCGGCGGTCGCCGACGGCGGCGGGGCGGTCGGCGGAAGGCCGGGCCCACGGCCGTGGGCCCGGCCGAACGGAGCTCCGGCAGCCCCGGCGCTCCCTCCGGCTCCGGCGAGTCACGGCCGGAGGGGAGCGGTTCCGGGCCGGTCGCCCTGCTCCCGGCCCCCGGGTGCGGTCCGGTGACCGGGGCGCGGCCGGCCCGGGGCGTGCGGCTGGGCCGGGCGGGGGCCTGTGCCGTGGCCGCCCTCCGGTCCGGCACCGGGCTCCACCGATGCCGGACCGGACGGCAGGCGGCAAGAGGAGCCCACCGTGCCCGGTGAACCGCTCGCCGCCCCACCGGTCGGAAGGCCGCTAGGCCTCGCCGTGCGCCATCTTGATCAGCCGGTCCAGCACCTTGCCGCCGCTCACCCGCAGGCCGTCGTGCTCCCATTCGTTGGTGATCCAGGTCCGCAGGCCGCGCACCGCGCGGGCGGTCTCCAGCGAGTCGGCGGTGTCCACGCACATGTCGTCGTGGTACACCGTCGCCACGACGGGCACGGTGTTGGCGGCCAGGCGCGCCGGGTCGTAGAGGTCGGGCCAGTCGGTGCGGGCGGCGAGCAGCTCCGCGGTCTCCTTCAGCGGGCGCAGCGCCGGGTCGGCGTCGAACATCCAGGGGTAGATCATCTCCCCGGTGAACAGCACCGGAGCGCCGGTCTCCAGCGCCGTGCGGGCGTCGAACTCCGGGAACTCCTTGCGGACCCGCTCGGCCGACCAGGCCGTGCTGCCCGGGTCCACCGAGCGCTGGCCGTAGATCGACTCGTGCAGCACGGCGTACAGCGGTCCCTCGGCGAAGGAGAGCCGGGCCTGGACACCGGCCAGGAAGGTGTCGGAGAGTTCGGGCCCGGCCGGGCCCTCCACCCAGGCCTCCTCCAACAGGTAGTGCAGGGCGCCGGAGCCACTGCCGCCGACGAACATCATTCCGAGCACCTGGAAGGCCTCGACGGTGAGCAGCCCGCCGTCCGGCAGGGTGGCGGGGGAGTCGGCGAGGTGGGCGACGATCCGCCGCACGGCCTCGACGTCCTGCGGGAAGCGGCGGTAGTGCTCCTCGTTCTTGCGGACAACGCGCGGGTAGGCGGCGCGGTAGACGTCGTCGGCCGAGCTGCGGAGGCCGGCCAGGCCGCCGGTGATGAAGGCCTCGGTCAGGCCCTCGGGGGCGAACGAGAGGTAGGTGAGGGTGCAGAAGCCGCCGAAGCTCTGGCCGAGCACGCTCCAGCGCTTCCCGGCGCCGAGCAGCCGGTGGCGGATCAGCTCGGCGTCCCGGACGATCGAGTCCGCGCGGAAGTGGGCCAGGTAGTCCGCCTGTTCCTGCGGGCCGCCGCGACGGGCGAGGGTCTGCCGGGTCGCCGGCGTGGACCGCCCGGTGCCGCGCTGGTCGAGCAGCAGGACCCGGTAGTCGTCCAGGGCGCGATCCAGCCAGGTGTCCCGGCCGAGCGGGCGGGCGGCCTTGCCGCCGGGGCCGCCCTGGAGGAAGAGCAGCCAGGGCAGGTCGTCCCGCTCGCGGCCGGAGGCCACCACCTCGCGGGCGTACACCTCGATCTGCTCCCCCTCGGGGGAGGCGTGGTCGAGCGGGACCTGGAAGACGTGGTCGGTCGTGACAATCCCGGGCAGTCGGCTGACGGTGGACATGCAACTCCTCGGTCTCTGCTGGTCACAGCGGTTGCGTCGCGGTCCACGGGATCACCGGGTAGGGGCGCCGCGACCCCCGCACCGTATCCTGGCGCGGTCGTGCACCGGTTCGACCGTCCTCGTCCGCCGAACCGGCCGGCCGGTGGTGACGGGACCCTTCCGCGACGGTCCGACGGAGGTGGCACGACCTCCCGGTGGGGCGGGCACGACCAGCGGTGGCCGTGCCGGGCGTGACCTGGCGGCGGTGCGCGGCGTTCACCCGGGGGGCCCTACGCCCGGACGGTGTCCGACCACAGCCCGGGTCGGAGTGGCCGCCCGGCGGTGCGGACCCGCGGCGGGCGCGGGCCGCGAGCGCAGGTCGCCACGGGCAGGTCGCCACGTACAGGGCGTCACCGGCGGGCTGCGGCGTCGAACCTGACGGGGCACCGGGCGCGACGACGTGCCCGACGCGAAGGCGCGGCGCGCGGTACCGGACCGGTACCGCACACCGCATGGCACGGCCCACCGCCGGGTACGGCCAGACACGGCACACCCGCCGACGGGGCTCGCCCCGTCGGCCGGGCAATGTCAGCACGCGACCGAGCATGCTCGCGGCCCACCGGCCTGACCGGCCACCGGACCGCCGAGGGGAGGAGAGTCCGGTGACCGCCATGAGGCCACTGCAGGCCATGCCGGCCGAGAGCGTGGTCGGCGCGCCCAGACCGGCCGGCCGTCCCGACCAGGGACCGGCGGCCGGGCCCGCAGGCGCAGCCGTCGGCCCCGGACGGCCCATGGCCCCGCCGCGCCCCCAGCCCCCGGCCGTCCACCACGCGCTGCTCTGCGTCAACGCCCCCGCGATGGCCGCCTCCGGCCCGGACGGCCAGCTGCGCGGCCACGGCCTGCACGGCTTCTACCGCAACGGCGTCCGGGTGCTGGCCCGGATGGAACTGCGGCTGGGCGGCATGGAACCGCTGCCGCTCCAGGGCACCCTGACCAGCGCCGCCCAGGCCCGCTTCCTCGGCGCCGTCCGCGTCCCCGGCGACCTCGACCCGGATCCGGCGCTCACCGTCGAGCGGCTGCGCCACGCGGACGGCGTGGAGACCGTGACCGTGCGCAACACCGGTGCCCGGCCCGCCCGGCTGCCGCTGGAGATCGCCCTCGGCACCGACCTCGGCCCGGTCGGCGAGATCGCCGCCGGACACCGGCCGCCCGACCTGCCCGGGCAGGTGCAGTCCGCCGGGCTGCGCTGGTCCGGCCCGGTGCACAGTGCCGTGGTCAGCGCCAAGCCCTCCCCGCACGCCGTCCTGGCCGGGGCCGGGGTGCTCCGCTGGGACCTGGAGGTCCAGCCCGGCGCCCGCTGGTCGGTCGAGCTGCGCGCCGAGCTCGAGAGTGCCCCCGGCGGCGGCCCGCGCCCGCCCGCCGGGCGCGGCACCGGCGTCCCGCTGCCCTGGGCCGAACCGGAGGTGCGCAGCGACGATCCGCGTGCTGCCCTGCTGGTCGACCGTTCCCTGGACGCCCTCAGTGGACTGCTGTTCGCCGACCCGGACCGCCTGACCGACCTCTATCCGGCGGCTGGCGCGCCCTGGCGCTTCGGCCTCGCTCCGGCCGACGCGCTCTGGGCCGCCCGGCTGACCCTTCCGCTCGGCACCCGGCTCGCAGCCGGCACCCTGCGCGCGCTGGCCCGCCGCCAGCAGCTCACCCCCGCCCCGGGCCGCACCGAGGGTCTGCTGCCCGGCGCCCTGCGGCACGGCGGCCCCGAACTGCCGCCCACCTGCACGGCCACCGAGGCCACCCTGCTGTTCGTCACCGTGCTGGCCGAGGCCTGGCGTTGGGGGATGCCCCGGATGGAGGTCGCCGAACTGCTCCCGGCCGCCGAGCGGGTGCTGGCCGCGCTGCGCGAGGGCCTGGTCGACGGCTTCGTCACCGACCTGAGCCGTCCGGCGCAGGAGCGGGCCGCCCACCCGGTGGCCGCCCGCGCCGAGGTCCAGGCGCAGGCCCATCGCGCCGCGCTGCACGGCGCCGAACTCCTGGAGGCCTTCGGCAGGCCGGGAGCCGAGGAGTGGCGGAGCTGGGCCGCCGGGCTGCGCGGGCGCTTCCGCGAGCGGTTCTGGATCGACGACCTCTCCGGCGGCCGCCCCGCCGCCGGACTGGCCCCGGGCGGCCACCCGTTGCCGGCCCTCGCCGGCTCCCTGGTGCACCTGCTCGACACCGGGCTCGCCGTCGACGGCGACCGGCACGAGAGCCTGCTGGACCGCGAACAGACCCGGCTGTTCGCCCAGCGCCTGGTCGCGCCCGAACTGGACAGCGGCTGGGGCCTGCGCACGCTCACCGCGAAGTCCCCCCGCTTCAACCCGCTGGGCCACCGCGGTGGCGCGGTGCGGATCCACGAGACGGCGCTGGCGATCGCCGGACTCGCCGAGGCCGGTCACGAGAACGAGGCTGGCGCCCTGCTGGAGGGCCTGCTCGCCGCCTCCGCCCACTTCGAGGGACGGCTGCCGGAGATGTACGCGGGGGAGCAGCGCGCCCCCGGCTGCCCACCGGTGCCGCACCCGGCCGCCTGCCGCCCGGCAGCTGTCTCCGCGGCCGGAGCCGTTCACGCGGTGTTCGCGCTCGCCGGCGTCCGGCCCGACGTCCCGGGCGGCCGTGTGCTGGTCCGCCCGGCCAGCACCGCCCCGCTCGGCGAACTCGAGCTGACCGGCCTGCGGGTGGCGGGCGAGCCCTTCTCGGTCCGGGTGAGCCGGATCGGGGTCGCGATGGTGGAGGAGGCGTCCGCCGAACTGCAGCTGGTCGCCCGCTGACACCAGGGCGCGCCCCGGTGCCGCGCGCCCGGCGTGAACCGTCGGACACGCCCCGGGCCGGCTGAAGGCGCCCATGGTGCGCGCCGCGCGGTCCGCGGCCGCCCGTGCGCGAACCGTGCCGGGCCGCCACGGTCACCGGCACTGCGCGCTCCGCGCACGGGCCTGTGCTTATCGTCAGAGAGACGACTATGATCGTCGCCATGTCGCGCTACGATCCGTCGGCCTTCCCCCCGTTCGCTGTCACGGTTGACCTGGTGGTTCTGACGGTGCGCGACCACTCGCTCTGCGCCCTGCTGGTCAGACGGGGCGAGCCGCCCTACCAGGGGTACTGGGCGCTGCCTGGCGGCTTCGTGCGCCCGGACGAGGGCCTGGCCGAGGCGGCCTCCCGTGAGCTGGCCGAGGAGACCGGCCTGCGCGCCCACTCCGCCCCTGGCCACGAGGCGGTAGGCCCCGGCGCGGCCGGCGCCCATCTGGAGCAGCTCGCCACCTACGGCCACCCGCAGCGCGACCCCCGGATGCGCGTGGTCAGCGTCGCCTACCTGGTGCTCGCCCCCGACCTCCCGACCCCCAGGGCCGGCGGCGACGCCAGCAGCGCCCGCTGGGCCCCGGTCAGCGAACTCCTCGGCGAGAGCCCGGCCGACGGAGTCCCGCTCGCCTTCGACCACGGGCTGATCCTCGCCGACGGCGTGGAGCGCGCCCGCTCCAAGATCGAGTACTCCTCCCTGGCGACGGCCTTCTGCCCGCCCGAGTTCACGGTGGGCGAGCTGCGTCGCGTCTACGAGGCCGTCTGGGGCGTCGCCCTCGACCCGCGCAACTTCCACCGCAAGGTCACCGGCACCCCCGGGTTCCTCCTCCCTTCCGGCGGCACGACCACCCGTCAGGGCGGACGCCCGGCCCAGCTCTTCACCGCCGGTGGCGCGACCGTCCTCAACCCGCCCATGCTCCGCCCCGACTCCTGAACACCCCGGCCCTCCGCGCATCCCGGCTCCTGAGCATTCCGGCTCCTGCGCACCCCGCCCCCTGCGCACCCCGCCCCCTGCGCACCCGAGGCCCCCGAGAGTCCCCGCTCCGCACCCGGCGCCGCCGGACCGGCCGAACGGCCCCGGCCCGTGGGCCACGACGACGGCCCCGAACGCACAGTGGCGTTGGACGCTTCGGTCACCGGACCGAAGGCCTTCGCACGGCGGGAGCCCCGTGATGACCACCAACGACAACCGCGCCGGGCAGCGGAGCCTCATCGAAAGCCAGGTGGCGGACTTCAAGAACCTCAGCGCGACCGCCACCAGGACCGCGAGGCAGCTGGCCGCCCTGAAGGCCGAGCCGCACGCCGACCCGGCCACGATCGCCTCCGTGCAGGAGACCCTGAGCGCCGAGGAGGAGCAGCTCGCCGAGATGGCCGCCGCGGGCAAGGCCGCCGTCGAGGAGTTCCAGGGAGAGTGCGTCGGTCAGACCCGCCCGCCCGGTGCCGCGGAGTTCTGCTGACCGATCCGCCGACCCCGGACCGGCGGAACACGGACGGCCCCCGGTCACCCCCGCCGCGTGAATCGCAGGATCGGATTGTCCCCTGATCGGGTGAGGCAGGCGGGCGGCGGGCCCGTGGCGTTTCGGTAATGCCCGGAATCGGCGTTGTCGACCCCTAATGTGCTGGCGTCGAGCAGGTAGGCCGAGGGCATGGGAGCAGCCAGCGATGATCCAGATCACCGGACTGACCAAGGTCCGTCACAAGGGCGCACCGCCCATCGTGCTCGATGTGACCTTCGACGCCCGGCCCGGCATGGTGACCGTGCTGCTCGGCGACGAGGGCGCCGGCAAGTCCACCGCGCTACGGCTGATGCTCGAACTCGAACGCGGCCAGGGCGTCACGCTCTTCGACGGCCGCCCCTACCGCCGGATCCGGCGTCCCGAGCGTCAGATCGGTGTGCTGCTGTCCGGGCCGGGGGACGGCGCCACCGCGGTTGCCGGAAACCCTGGGCGCAAGGCGCGCGGCCACCTGCGGATGCTGGCCGCGGCCGTCGGCGTCCCCGTCCGGCGGGCCGACGAGCTGCTGGAGCAGACCCGGTTGTCCGCCGTCGCCGAGCAGCGGCTGCGCACCTTCTCACCGGGCATGCACCGCCGACTCTCGCTGGCCGCCGCACTGCTCGGCGACCCCGGCACACTCCTGCTGGACGCGCCCACCGAAGGCCTGTCCCCGCGCAACGTCGAGTGGTTCCACTCCTTCCTGCGCTCCTTCGCCGTCGCGGGCGGAACGGTGCTGGTGACCACCCGGACCCCGCGGGAGGCCGCGCAGCTCGCGGACCGGGTGGTCACTCTGGACCGCGGCCGTCTGGTGGCCGACCAGCCGGTCGCGGAGTTCTGCCGGACCAGGCTCAGCCCCGAGGTGGCCGTCCGGGGGCCGCAGATGGCCCGGCTGGCCGACATGCTGGTCAACCAGGGCGCCCGGGTGCGCCCGGACGGCGGCGCGGGCCTCGCGGTGGCGGGCATCGACCGCACCGAGATCGGTGAACTCGCCTATCGCAACGGGATCCTGCTGCACGAACTGGCCGACCGGGTGGTCGAGCAGCCGGTGCCCCGCGCCGCCCCGCCGGTGACCTCGGGAAACTCCGGGCACCTCGGCCTCCAGCGGGATTCCGAGGCAGCACACGAGACCGCACAGGAGATGGCGCACGCGTCGGCCCACACCTCCGTCACCGAGGCCACGCCGCCGACCCCGGAGCCGAGTGCCACCCCGGCACCTCTGCCCACGCTCCCCGACCGCCCCGCCTCCGCCGTCCCGACCGTCCCGGAGCCAGCCACGGAGGGCCGAGCCCGGGACGACGCGGCGGTCCGGCCCACCCGAGCGTTGCCCGTCGCTGCAGTGACGGCCGTCCTGCCCGCCCTCACCGCGGCCCCGCAGGCGGACCACGCACCCGCCGTCGACCGGCTCCTCCGCAACCAGCTGACCCCCGCCGCCCGCCCCACCCCGGCCCCCGAGCCCGCGCGCACCGAGCCCGCCCGCACCGAGCCCGTCCGCTCCGATGCCGCCCCCACCCAGCCCTCGCAGTACCGCGAGAGCGCTGCCGACCTGCTCAGTGACGACACCGTCCGCCTCGGCCGGGTCACCGCCGGCAAGACTCCCGCCACCCCCGACGACCACCGGAGCGAGTGAACCGTGCGTGACCTGGCCTACGAGCTGCGCCGCCTGCGCGGCCTGCGTTCCACCTGGCTGCTGCTCGCCGCCGTCCTGCTCTGTGACGTCGTCGTGGCCGCCGTCCTGGCGAGCCAGGCCCCGGCCGGCCCGCTGGCCGCCCCGGCCGGTGTCCGGCTGCTGACCGCCGCCGTCCCGTTGATCCCGCTGCCCTTCGCGGCGCTCGGAGCCGGGCTGCTGGGCGCGCTCTCGTACGGGCACGAGGTGCGCCACCCCGGGTTGGCGGCCTCGCAGGTGACGTACTTCCGGCGGGTGCGGCTGCTGCTGGCCAAGCTGCTGGTGGTCGGCCCGGTGGCGGCGCTGCTGGCGCTGGTGACCGTGCTGCTCGACACGGTGGCCGTGCACCTCGCGCTGCCGGCCGGGGTGACGGTGCCGGCCTGGACGGACCCCGAGGCGTTGTCAGACCGGGTGTCCGAGGCGCTGGGCGCCGTCGGGCTGGGCGGGCCGGCCGACCTGCCGGGCGTGTTCGCCCCGGTGGCGCTGGTGGTGGGCCACGGGGTTCCGGCCGCACTGCTGGCCTTCGTCCTGCTGACCGTGGTGGCCGCCTGGACCGGCGTCCTGACCGCCTCGCTGACCCGCAGCGCCGCAGCCGGCGTGCTGCTGCTGTGCGCGCTGCCGCCGCTGCTGGAGTCCGGCGTCGCCCTTCTGCTGCGCCGGACCGGCCGTCCCTGGCCGACCAGGGCGGCGGAGCTGCTGCCCTTCCAGTCCGGGATCGAGTGGGCCTACGGCTGGGTGTACGGCGGGGCGCGCGAGGCCGCGGCGGGGAGCGCGGCGTTGACGGACCCGGCGCTGCTGGCCGCGGTCGCGGTCCCTGCGGTGGCCCTGATGCTGGCCGCCCTGCTCGTCCAGGTCCGCCGCCGCTCGCTGTAGACCCGTCCGGACCTCCCCGGCCCGTCCGGGCCCGCCTGGATCCGCCCGCACCCGCCCGGACCCGCCTGGAGTCCCCCGGACCCGCCTGGAGTCGCCGCACCTCGCACCGGGGCCCGTCGCGTCTCACGGCGGGCCCCGACCGTCCCGCCCCGGCACCGCGCGGAGCCCCGAAGCAGCAAGATCGACCATCGGTGACCGTAATGAGCGGTTCTTCCTGATAAGAAGTCAATTATCCAGTCACGGTCGATCACCCTTTCGTGTGCTTTTCACGAGAATTCTCAAGCTGCGCCTGCTGATCGCCGACAAAGGAGGCGTGAGTACCCTTGCGCACCCCACCATGACCCCCGCCCGTTCCGCCGAAGGGCCCATCCATGGCCCCGGCGATCTGGACCGCTTCTCGTACGCCGACCGGCCGACCCCGCCGGCGCCCCGCTGGGAGGGCGCCGAGTCCGACATCGGCCGGGTCGGCCGCAAGACCACCAGCAGCCGCGGGCGCGGCCTGCACGGCCAGCTGGTCCAGCAGCTCGGCCAGATGATCGTCTCCGGCGACCTCGGTGCCGACCGTCCGCTCGTGCCGGAGGAGATCGGCCAGCGGTTCGAGGTCTCCCGGACCGTCGTCCGCGAGTCGCTGCGCGTGCTGGAGGCCAAGGGCCTGGTCAGCGCCCGTCCGAACGTCGGCACCCGGGTCCGCCCGGTGGGCGACTGGAACCTGCTGGACCCGGACATCATCGAGTGGCGCGCCTTCGGCCCGCAGCGGGACGAGCAGCGTCGGGAGCTGTTCGAGCTCCGCTGGGCGATCGAGCCCCTGGCCGCCCGCCTCGCCGCCGGTCACGGTCGGGAGGACGTCCAGCAGCGGCTGGTCGAGCTGGTCGAGATCATGGGCCACACCGCCGCCCAGGCCGACCTGTCCACGTACACCCGCGCCGATGCCGAGCTGCACGCCCTGGTCCTGCAGATGGCCGGCAACCGGATGCTGGAGCACCTGTCGGGGATCGTCTCCTGCGCGCTGCAGGTCTCGGGCGGTCCGGCGATCTCCTGCGAGCGGCCGTCCGAGTCCTCGGTCAGCCTGCACGCCCGGCTGGTGGACGCGCTGGGCACGGGCGACGGCACCGCGGGCGAGGTCGCGATGCGTGCGCTGCTCACCGTCCACCCCGAGATCGAGCCCTCCGTCCCAGCGCCCCGGGAGCACTGAGCGGGCTGTTCTCGGCGAGCGGACGCACCGGAGGCGGTCCGCTCCTCCAGGGCCCTCCGGCCGCACCGCGCGGCGCAGCCGGAGGGCCTCTGCGCGGCGGAGAGCGCCGACCCCGGCCGACGGCGGCCGCGAGGCCGAGCCGCGGAAGCCGAGCACGCCCCCGCCCCCTCGATGGGATGACAATTCCATGACAATCAACTCGGCCGAGAGTGCGCGATGATGGATCCCGGCCCCGGGGCCGCGGGCGCCGAGCGGTGTGACCCGCGACACCAAGGCCATGCGTAACACTTGACGAGTAGCAGCGATGTGTCCTGAGCGGAAGCAGCTCCGGAATACTCCAACATGTCAGAATGCTGTGTTGGTCCGCGGCGCTGCTGCCGTCCTGCAAACCCAGTCCTCAAGCCCGAGTCGGTCGGAATCGACACCGCGCGCCCGGCGCGCGATCTCCTTCCCCGCCCGCTCGGGCGGCCGGTACGGGTTCGAGTCCACTCATCGTCCGAGAGGTTGTTCGTGTCGGCCAGCACATCCCGTTCGCTTCCCCCCGAGATCGCCGAGTCCGCGGCTCTGCTGGCGCTCATCGAGCGGGGCAAGGCCCAGGGGCAGATCGCCGGTGACGACGTGCGCCAGGCGTTCGAGGCGGACCAGATCCCGGTCACCAAGTGGAAGAACGTCATGCGCAGCCTCAACCAGGTGCTGATTGAGGAGGGGGTGGACCTCATGGTCAGCGCGGCCGAGCCGGCCGGCGCCAAGCGCAAGAGCGTTGCTGCCAAGAGCCCCACCAAGCGCACCGCCACCAAGGCTGTCACCACCCGGACTCCGGCCGCTCCGTCGGCCCCGACCAAGCCGCCCGTGCGGATCGCCCCCGGCGCGCCCGTCGCGGCTCCGGCCGTCGCGGCCGCCGCCGCGGCGCCCGCCCCCACCGTCTCCGCCGAGATCACCGTCGAGGGGACGACCAGCGTCGTCGCCGAGGCGAAGTCGGTCGCGGCGAAGAAGGCCGCCCCGGCCAAGAAGGCCGCGGCCAAGAAGACCGCCGCGCCCGCCAAGAAGACCGCCGCCAAGAAGACCACCGCCGCCAAGGCCGGCAAGGGTGGCGACGAGGAGCTGCTCGGCGACGAGGAGCTGCTGGAAGACGTCGCGCTGCCCGGTGACAAGGCCGAGGCCGAGGCCGGTCCGGAGGAGGAGTCGGAGGGCTTCGTCCTCTCCGACGACGACGAGGACGACGCGCCGGCCCAGCAGGTCGCCGTCGCCGGTGCCACCGCAGACCCGGTCAAGGACTACCTGAAGCAGATCGGCAAGGTCCCGCTGCTCAACGCCGAGCAGGAGGTCGAGCTCGCCAAGCGCATCGAGGCCGGCCTGTTCGCCGAGGACAAGCTCTCGGCCGCCGACAAGCTCGCCCCGAAGCTCAAGCGCGAGCTGGAGATCATCGCCGAGGACGGCCGCCGGGCCAAGAACCACCTGCTGGAGGCCAACCTCCGCCTGGTGGTCTCGCTGGCCAAGCGCTACACCGGTCGCGGCATGCTGTTCCTGGACCTGATCCAGGAGGGCAACCTCGGTCTGATCCGTGCGGTCGAGAAGTTCGACTACACCAAGGGCTACAAGTTCTCGACCTACGCGACCTGGTGGATCCGTCAGGCGATCACCCGCGCCATGGCCGACCAGGCCCGCACCATCCGCATCCCGGTGCACATGGTCGAGGTCATCAACAAGCTGGCCCGCGTCCAGCGCCAGATGCTCCAGGACCTGGGCCGCGAGCCCACCCCGGAGGAGCTGGCCAAGGAACTCGACATGACCCCCGAGAAGGTCATCGAGGTCCAGAAGTACGGCCGCGAGCCGATCTCGCTGCACACCCCGCTGGGCGAGGACGGCGACAGCGAGTTCGGTGACCTGATCGAGGACTCCGAGGCGGTCGTCCCGGCCGACGCGGTCTCCTTCACCCTGCTCCAGGAGCAGCTGCACTCGGTGCTGGACACCCTGTCCGAGCGCGAGGCCGGCGTGGTCTCGATGCGCTTCGGACTGACGGACGGTCAGCCGAAGACGCTCGACGAGATCGGCAAGGTGTACGGGGTCACCCGTGAGCGCATCCGCCAGATCGAGTCGAAGACCATGTCGAAGCTGCGCCACCCGTCGCGTTCCCAGGTGCTGCGCGACTACCTGGACTGATCGACGGCAGTACGCGACGAAGGCCCGGAACCGTGCGGTTCCGGGCCTTCGGGCCGTTCGGGGGCGGTGCGTCAGCGTCCGGGCGGCGCTTGTCGCTCGTCCGGGTGGCGGCGTACCGGGATCGGGTCGCGCAGTGTAGTTGAGCACCTACGCTGTGCCGGTTGCCTGCTGCCGAGCCTTGTGGAGTCACGGTGCTGACCGACCCGGATCGAGCCGACCTGCCGACCCCCGCCCCGTGCCGGGCCGCCCCGACGGCCGTCCGTGCCACCGTTGCGCCTGCGGCCCCGAGGGCCGACCGGACCGGCCGCCGTCGGCGGGGCGCCCTGCTGGCGCTGCTCGCCGCCGTCCCGGTGCCGCTGGTCGCCCTCGGTGCGGCCGCCCCGGCCGAGGCGCAGCGGCGGGTGGTCGGGGGTGAGACGGTGAGCACCGCGGACCACCCGTGGATCGTGGCGCTGTCCAGCCGCCAGCAGTTCGGCAGCGGACGTTCCGGCCAGTTCTGCGGCGGCGCGCTGGTCACCCCGACCAAGGTGGTGACGGCCGCGCACTGCTTCTACGACGAGTCCAAGGGGCGGGTGGACCGGCCCGGCCTCAAGGTGATCGTCGGCCGGGACGACATGCGCGGCTCGACCGGCCACGAGGTGGCCGTCCAGCAGGTCTGGATCCACCCCGACTACGACTTCGCGGCGAACATGAACGACGTGGCGGTGCTCACCCTCGCCGAGTCCCAGGGCGGCCGGCCGGTGGTCGGCCTGGTCGGCCAGGGCGAGAGCGGGCCGTACGCGGCCGGGACCGGCGCGCAGGTCTACGGCTGGGGCGACACCAGTGGCCGGGGCGACTACTCGCCGGTGCTGCGCGGGGTGGACGTGCACATCGTCCCGGACCAGACCTGCGCGCACGCCTACCCGGGCGGGCCGGAGAGCAAGTTCGACGCCCGGGGCATGGTCTGCGCGGGCGAGGAGAAGGGCGGCAAGGACGCCTGCCAGGGGGACAGCGGCGGTCCGCTGATCGTGGCCGGCCGGCTGGCCGGACTGGTGTCCTGGGGGACGGGCTGCGCCGAGGCGGCCCACCCGGGGGTCTACACCAGGGTGTCATCTGTCACGGACGCGGTGCACTCGGCGCTCTGAGCATCGCTGCGGGTGATGGTGCGGTGACGTTCTGACGCCGTTTTCGGGTCCGATGGGGCGCCGGCGCGGTCCCGGGCGGGCGAACGCGGGCCCATGCGGGAGAACGCGGCGAGAACCGTCCGGAGAAGCGTTCAGGAACAGCGAAGCCGGGTGGTCGGCCCCCGAAGGGGTTGACCACCCGGCTCCCCGGTCGCGCACCGTGCGCGACCGGACACAGCTCATGCCGGCTGGATGGGGCGCCTTTGATCAGCGCTCGTCGTCGACGGCCGTCGCGGTGGTGCTGGTGGTGAGACGGCCGCTCTCGTCCTGTATCTCCACGGCGATCTTCTTGAGCTCGGGCTCGAACTTCCGGCCGTGGTGGGCGCAGAAGAGCAGCTCTCCGCCGCTGGCGAGTACGACGCGCAGGTAGGCCTGGGCGCCGCAGCGGTCGCAGCGGTCAGCCGCGGTCAGCGGGCTCGCAGGTGTCAGAACAGTAGTCACGTCGCCTCTTCTCTAGCTCGACGAGCTGTCGTACCAGGGTCAACATCCAACCAGGCCGAAAACGTTCCCGCTCGTGGCTTTTCTTCTCTGAGGATTCTGCTGTGTTGATGAGGACGTGCCCCGGGGGCCGGTGGTTCATGCGTGCCGAATCCCGGGATCCGCCCATCGCTCGAACGTCCGATCGGGACCGGTGTCGAGGTCCGCGTAGCATAATCCTCTGCCGGGTTGGAGCATAAGCCCCGTCCCGGGCCCCGGTAGCCTGCATAACGGCAGTTCCGGAGCCCCTTCCCGACCCCACGTTCCGCCAGGACCGGTGGTAGCGGGAGGAGATGGCGCCCCCGGGGCCCACACCCGAGGGCGGTCCTTGTTCGCGCAGCGCGTACAAGCTGCGCCGGGCCGGCCCGCCGTGCTGTGCACCCGTCGCAGGGGTGCGAGCACAGGGAGCGACGACTGTCGGTGCGGCGTGCTGCACTGGCGGATGGTCCGGATGCGTCCGGATGTGACCGATGAGACAGAACTTCACCGAGGAGAGTGCCGCGTGAGTGCCGAAACGACCGTGCCGTCCGCGCTGCTGGCCGGCGACGACGGTTCCAACTACACCGCGCGGCACCTGCTCGTCCTGGAGGGCCTGGAGGCCGTCCGCAAGCGCCCCGGCATGTACATCGGTTCCACCGACAGCCGTGGTCTGATGCACTGCCTCTGGGAGATCATCGACAACTCGGTCGACGAGGCGCTGGGCGGCTACTGCGACCGCATCGAGGTCCTGCTGCACCCGGACTCCTCGGTCGAGGTCCGCGACAACGGCCGCGGCATCCCGGTCGACGTCGAGCCCAAGACCGGACTGTCGGGCGTCGAGGTCGTGATGACCAAGCTGCACGCGGGCGGCAAGTTCGGCGGCGGCTCGTACGCGGCCTCCGGCGGTCTGCACGGCGTCGGCGCCTCGGTCGTCAACGCGCTCTCCGCGCGGCTGGACGTCGAGGTCGACCGCAACGGCCACACCCACGCGATCAGCTTCCGCCGCGGCACCCCCGGCATCTTCACCGAGGCCACCCCGGACGCGCCCTTCGAGCCCGCCAACGGCCTCACCCGGACCCGCAAGGTGCCCAAGACCCGCACCGGCACCCGGATCCGCTACTGGGCCGACCGGCAGATCTTCCTCAAGGACGCCAAGCTGTCCCTGGAGAACCTGCACAACCGCGCCCGGCAGACTGCCTTCCTCGTCCCCGGACTTACCATCGTCGTGCGTGACGAGCGGCTCACCGAGAGCGAGCAGGTCGAGGAGTCGGTCTTCCACTACGACGGCGGCATCGCCGAGTTCTGCGAGTTCCTGGCCCCCGACAAGCCGGTCAGCGACGTGCTGCGGCTGCGCGGCGAGGGCACCTTCAAGGAGACCGTGCCGGTCCTGGACGACCTCGGCCACATGACCCCGACGGAGGTCACCCGCCACCTCGGAGTGGACATCGCGCTGCGCTGGGGCACCGGCTACGACACCACGCTGCGCTCCTTCGTCAACATCATCGCCACCCCCAAGGGCGGCACCCACGTCACCGGCTTCGAGCGCTCGCTGGCCAAGACCGTCAACGAGGTGCTGCGCTCCAGCAAGCTGCTGCGCGTCGCCGAGGACGACATCACCAAGGACGACGCCACCGAGGGCCTCACCGCCGTGGTCACCGTCCGGCTCGCCGAGCCGCAGTTCGAGGGCCAGACCAAGGAGGTGCTGGGCACCTCGGCGGCCAACCGGATCGTCGCGGCCGTCGTCGCCAAGGAACTCAAGGCCTTCCTCACCTCGGCCAAGAAGGACCAGAAGCAGCAGGCCCGCGCCGTGCTGGAGAAGGTCGTCGCCGCCGCCCGCACCCGGGTCGCCGCCCGGCAGCACAAGGAGGCGCAGCGCCGCAAGACCGCGCTGGAGACCAGCTCGCTGCCCGCCAAGCTGGCCGACTGCCGCAGCGACGACGTCGAGCGCAGCGAACTGTTCATCGTCGAGGGGGACTCCGCGCTCGGCACCGCCAAGCTCGCCCGCAACTCCGAGTTCCAGGCGCTGCTGCCGATCCGCGGCAAGATCCTCAACGTCCAGAAGGCCTCGGTGAGCGACATGCTCAAGAACGCCGAGTGCGCCGCGATCATCCAGGTGATAGGGGCAGGTTCGGGCCGCACCTTCGACATCGACCAGGCCCGCTACGGCCGGGTGATCTTCATGGCCGACGCCGACGTGGACGGTTCGCACATCCGTACCCTGCTGCTGACCCTCTTCCACCGCTACATGCGGCCGATGGTCGAGCAGGGCCGGGTCTTCGCCGCCGTCCCGCCGCTGCACCGGATCGAGCTCACCAACCCCAAGCGCGGCCAGGAGAAGTACCACTACACCTACTCCGACGCCGAACTGCGCTCCACCCTGCTGGAGTTCCAGCGCAAGGGGCAGCGCTGGAAGGAGCCGGTGCAGCGGTACAAGGGCCTGGGCGAGATGGACGCCGACCAGCTGGCCGAGACCACCATGGACCCGCGCCACCGCACCCTGCGCAGGATCAACCTGGGTGACCTGGAGCAGGCCGAGAAGATCTTCGACCTGCTGATGGGCAACGACGTCGCCCCGCGCAAGGAGTTCATCGTGGACTCGGCGGCCACCCTGGACCGCTCCCGCATCGACGCCTGACGCGCCCGGCCGGGGCCCTCCACCCGTGGGTGGAGGGCCCTCGCGCTGCCGGTTCCACCCGGGCTCCACCCCGGCGCCGATCAGCGGGGAGCGGCGGATCCGTAGCGTCGGAGAGGTCAGCGAAAGCCTCTCCCCGGGACGGAGAACCCCCCATGACTGCCGTAGTCAACCTCCTCGTGACCGCCGCGGTGGTGGTCCTGGTGGTCCAGCGCCAGATGCGCGTCCAGCGCCTGGACACCGAGCGCCGCTTCTGGCTGCTGCCGCTGATCCTGGGTGTGCTCGCGCTGCGCGATCCGCAGATCATCGACCACCACCACGCCGCACTGTCGGCCACCCTGCTCGTCGCGGGGCTGCTCACCGTGCTCGCGATGGGAACGGTCTGGGGCTGGACCGTGCGGATCTGGCGGGCCGCCGACGGCAAGGTCCTGGTCAAGGGAACCAAGGCCACCCTGGCCGCCTGGGGCGGGATGCTGGCCATCCGGATCGGCCTGTACGCGATCGGCTCGGCCCTGGGCGTCCACCAGGCGGGCAGCTCGCTGATGCTCGGCATGGCGGTCCTGCTGCTGGTCCGCTCGCTCGTGGTCAACTGGAGGGCCCGGACGCTGGAGCCCGCGCAGGCGACCGCCGTACTGCACTGATCCACCGCAGTGAGCACCGAGGAGGCACCCGTGACCGGGTGGTACTGGACCCGCTGGCCGTCCCGGGAGGGGATGGAGCGCGACGCCGAGAGCGGACCGCGGCGGGTCCTCACCGTGCTGGGCCGGATCGTCGTGCTGGCCGTCGTCGGCTGGGGGACCTTCGCCGACGGCAAGTACACCGGCTGGGCGGCGGCGGCCGCGGCGGCCGGGCTGGCGGCGGCCGCCGCCCTCTGCGCGGCGTTCCTCCAGGCCAGCCGGGAACAGCGCCCGGCCGCCTCCTACCTGCTGGCCGCCGCCCTGGTCGGGGCGGCCTGGCTGGCGAACTGGGGGCGGGCCTACGCGCTCGCCGACCTGATCTGGGTGGGACTGGCCGTGGTCGCGCTGGTCCGGCTGCCGCCAGCGCCCGCACTGGCCGTCGGCACGGCCGCGCTGGGCTCGTACACCGCGGCCAGCTGGGCGAGTTGGCTCAGCATCGTCGCCACCATCGGCGGCGTCGCCCTGCTCGGCTTCCTGCTGCGGCTGGACATCGAGGCGCGCGGTACCGCCCGCCGGCTGCTGGTCCAGGAGCGCGCCGCCCGGGCCGCCGAGGCGGAGAGCGCGGCACTCGCCGAACGGGCCAGGATCGCCCGGGAGATCCACGACGTGCTCGCCCACAGCCTCTCCGCGCAGCTGGTCCACCTGGAGGCGGCCCGGCTGATGCTGGACGCCGGGACGGACCGCGAACAGGTCCGCGAACGAGTCGTCGCCGCACGGCGGATGGCGCAGGACGGGCTGGCCGAGACCCGGCAGGCGCTGTCCGCGCTGCGCGGGGAGTTCACACCGGTCGGGGAGTTCCTGGTGGAGCTGACCGAGCGGGAGCGGGCCCCGTTCACCGTCACCGGCACGCCCCGGCCGCTGGCCGCCGAGGCCGGTCTGGCGGTGCGGCGCACGGCGCAGGAGGCGGTGACCAACGTGCGCAAGCACGCGCCGGGCGCCCGCTGCTCGGTCGAACTGCGCTACCTGGACGACGCGGTGGAGCTGGAGGTGCGCAACGCCCGGGCACCGCGCGGCCAGTCCGCGGGCGAGCCCGGTGGACCGTCCTCCGACGGGTCGTCCTCCCGTGAACTGGCCGACAGCGGCAGCGGGTACGGTCTGCTGGGGATGCGCGAACGCGCGGAACTGCTCGGCGGCACCCTGCTGGCGGGCCCGGAGGACGGAGGGTGGCGCGTGTTGCTGCGGGTGCCGGCATGACGGATGCGGTCACCAGGGTGCTGGTGGCGGACGACCAGACGGTGGTGCGCGAGGGCATCGTGATGCTGTTGGGGCTGCTGCCCGGCATCGAGGTGGTCGGCGCGGCGGCGGACGGGGAGGAGGCCGTCGCCCTGGTGGAGCGCCATCACCCGGACGTGGTGCTGATGGACCTGCGGATGCCGCGCGTCGACGGCGTCGAGGCGACCCGGCGGATCCGGTCCGCGCACCCGGGAACCGAGGTCGTGGTGCTCACCACCTACGCCGACGACGAGTCGCTGTTCCCGGCGCTGCAGGCCGGGGCGCGCGGTTACCTCACCAAGGACGCCGGCGGCGAGGAGATCGCCAAGGCCATCGCGGACGTCCGCTCGGGTGCGGCCGGGCTCTCCCCGCAGGTTCAACTCCGGCTGCTGGAGAGGCTTTCGGAGGCTTCGCCGAAGTCCGCGCCGAGCGTGCCGAGCGGTCCGGGCGGTCCGAGTGCGGCGGGCGGTCCGAGTGCGCCGGGCGGTTCGGGCGCACCGGCCGCGCCGGGCGCCGCCCGGGCCGGGGAGCTGCCGGACGGGCTGACCGTGCGGGAGGCGGAGGTGCTCGCGCTGATCGCCGAGGGGCTCTCCAACGCCGAGATCGCCCAGCGGCTGTTCGTGAGCCAGGCCACCGTGAAGACGCACATCAACAACCTGTTCGCCAAGACCGCGGTGCGGGACCGCGCGCAGGCGGTCGCGTACGCCTTCCGGCACGGAATCACCGGTATGCAGCAGTAGTCGGATGAGCGTCCGTCAGATGATCGATCACCTCATTGAGTGAAGGTATCTGCGATGGTCAGGGGCGGTGTCCGGCGGCCTCCATGATGGTTCGGGTCAGAACGCCGGCCCGGCCCAGGAGCAGCAGTGCCACAGCAGCAGACCAGCAGTCCCGGCCAGGGGCAGCGATTCGACTGGTGGGCCGCTCAGGCCGCCGCCACCGCTTCCGAGTCGGCTGCGGCACCCCGCCGAACGGCGGTACCGGCCCAGCCGGGGCCCGCCCGCACGGCCGACGCCCAGTCGGCCGCCGCCGAGCCGGTGGCCGCCCCGCCGGCACCGCCCGTCCCGCCGGCACCGCCCGCGGTGCCGCCGTTCGCCCCGTCCGTCGCACCGGCGGTACCGCCGGTGCCCACTGTCGCCCCGGCCGCCGTCGCCCCGGCCGCCGTGGCGCAGGAGCCGACCGCGCAGGCCGGCACCCCCGACAGCACCCAGGTCTACCGGAGCGTCCAGGCCAGCCCGGCCTTCCAGGACATCCGGCGCAGCTACCGGACGTTCGTCTTCCCGGCCTGCGGCGCCTTCCTCGGCTGGTACCTGCTGTACGTCGCCGCCGAGGCCGTCGCACCGGGCGCGATGCGCAGCCCGGTGGCCGGCCCGCTCAACGTGGCCTGGCTACTGGGCCTGCTGCAGTTCGCCTCCACCTTCCTGCTCACCTGGCTCTACGCCCGCAACGCCCGGACCAAGCGCGACCGCGCCGCCCTGGGCCTGCGCTGGGACACCCAGGACCAGCTGCGATGACGGCGACCACCGGCGTGATGACCACCGCCACTCCGCCCCCCGTCGCCCCCACCGGCCAGCACCACGGCCTGGCGGTCGTGCTGTTCGCCGTCGTCGTCCTGGTCACCCTCGGCATCACCCTCTGGGTCGGCCGCCAGGGCAACGCCGCCGAGGACTTCTACGCGGGCGGGCGCGGCTTCACCCCGCTGCAGAACGGCTTCGCCCTCTCCGGCGACTACCTCTCCGCCGCCTCCTTCCTCGGCGTCGCCGGGCTGATCGCCCTGTACGGCTACGACGGCGTGCTCTACAGCATCGGCTTCCTGGTCGCCTGGCTGGTCGTGCTGATGCTGGTCGCCGAACTCGTCCGCAACGCCGGCCGGTACACCCTCGCCGACGTGCTCGCGCTGCGGCTGCGCCGCCGCCGGGTGCGGGCGGCGGCCGGCGGCGCCAGCGTCGTGGTCACCCTGCTCTACCTGGTCGCCCAGATGGTCGGCGCGGGCTCGCTGGTCGCCCTGCTGCTCGGCACCGACAGCGCCCAGGCACGGACCTGGACCATCATCGCGGTCGGCGCCCTGATGATCGTCTACGTCACGATCGGCGGCATGCGGGCCACCACCTGGATCCAGATCGTCAAGGCCTTCCTGTTGATCGCGGGCTCGTTGCTGCTCACCGTGCTGCTGGTGGTGCGCTTCCACGGCGACCTCTTCGAGCTGATGCGCCGGGCCGCCCAGCACAGCGGTTCCGGGCACCGCTACCTCGAACCCGGGCTCAAGTACGGCGCGTCCTTCACCAGCCGGCTGGACTTCTTCAGCCTCGGCCTGGCCCTGGTGCTCGGCACGGCCGGCCTGCCGCACATCCTGTCCCGCTTCTACACCGTGCCCACCGCCCGGGCCGCCCGCCGCTCCACGATGTGGGCGATCGGCCTGGTCGGCGGCTTCTACCTGATGGCCATCGCGCTCGGCCTGGGTGCCACCGCGCTGATCGGCTCGGCCGAGGTGCGGCACGCCAACGCGGCCGGGAACACCGCCGTCCCGCTGCTCGCCCTGGTGCTCGGCGGCGGCAACGGCAGCACCGGCGGGGTGGTGCTGTTCGCACTGATCTCGGCGATCGCCTTCGCCACCATCCTCGCCGTGGTCGCCGGGCTGACCCTGGCGTCCTCCGCGGCCTTCGCCCACGACATCTGGGCCGGCGCCTGGCGCGGCGGCCCGCGCCGACGCCGGGGGGGAGAGGTCGGCGAGAAGCCCAGCGAGCAGCAGGAGGTGGTGGTCGCGCGCTTCGCCGCCGCCGGGATCGGCGCGGCGGCGATCGTGATCAGCCTCTACGCCCAGCAGCTGAACGTCGCCTTCCTGGTCGGCCTGGCCTTCGCGGTGGCCGCCTCCGCGAACCTGCCGGTGCTGCTCTACAGCCTGTTCTGGTCGCGGTTCACCGTCCGCGGAGCGGTCTGGTCGGTGTACGGCGGACTGGTCCCGGCGATCGTGCTGGTGTTGTTCTCGCCGGTGGTCTCCGGCTCCAAGATGGCGCTGTTCCCCGGCGTCGACTTCCACTGGTTCCCGCTGGAGAACCCCGGCATCGTCTCCATCCCGCTCGGCTTCCTGGCCGGCTGGATCGGGACGCTCACCTCGCCCGAGCCCGCCGACGCGGACCGCTTCGCCGAGCTGGAGGTGCGCGCCCTCACCGGTGCGGGCGCGGCCTAGCGGCCGTGTCCCGGGAACCCCGGCGGGCTTGGGGCCGCCGGGGTTCCCCTGCGTCCGGGGCGGGTCGCAAACGCGCTACGCGCTCCTGGCGGCCAGCCCGTAGCGGTGCTCGGGGCGGCCGGTGTCGCCGTAGCGCAGGGTCAGCCGCAGCCGGCTGTCCCGTTCGAGCTGCTTGAGGTAGCGCTGGGCCGTCGAGCGGCTCAGGCCGGTGGCGTCGGCGACCTCCTGGGCGGACAGCGGCCGCCCGGCCCGCCGCAGCACGCCCAGCACCAGGTCGGTGGTGGGCGCCGAGTGGCCCTTCGGCAGCGACCCGGCGGGCGCGCAGGCGCTGCGCAGGGTCGCGAACAGCCGGTCCACCTCGTCCTGGCCGGCCTCCCGGGCGGGCGCCGCCAGCGCGTGCCGCAGCTGGGCGTACGAGACCAGCTTGTCCCGCAGCCCGGCGAAGGTGAACGGCTTCACCAGGTACTGCAGCGCGCCGTGCTGCATCGCGGCGTGCACCGTGGAGACGTCCCGGGCGGCGGTCACCATCATGACGTCGCAGGCCACCTGACGTTCCCGCAGCCGGCGCACCAGGGCCAGACCGGTCTCGTCCGGCAGGTGGTGGTCGAGCAGCAGCAGGTCGACGGGACGGCGCTCCAGCGCGGCCAGCGCCTCCCCGGCCGAGTGGGCGGTGCCGGTGACCCGGAAGCCCGGCACCCTGGCCACGTACGCGGCGTGCACGTCCGCGACCCGGAAGTCGTCGTCCACCACGAGTACGTCGATCATCACGCCTCCACGAGCTGAGCGGTGAGCAGGGCCTCGGGCAGCTCGACGGTGAACCGGGCGCCGCCGAGCGGGCCGGTGTCGAGCACGATCCGGCCGCCGGTCCGTTCGACCAGCCGCCGCACCATCGCCAGGCCCAGCCCGCGCGGACGGTGCGCGGGCGCGTCCTTGCTGGTCCACCCCTCCTCGAAGACCTGCTCGCGCAACTCCTCCGGTACCCCCGGGCCGCTGTCCGCGACCTGCAGCAGCAGGGTTGCGCCGGCCGCCGCCAGCGTCACCTCCAGCCGCCCGCCTCCGCCCGGTGCCAGCGCGTCCACCGCGTTGTCGATCAGGTTGCCGAGCACCGTCACCAGCGCCCGGGCGTCCACCACCGCGTCCGGCAGGTGCGCCGCCGGGGCCAGCACCAGCCGCACCCCGCGCTCGCCGGCCACCGCCGTCTTGCCCGCCAGCAGAGCCGCCACGTGCGGGTCCTGCACCTGCTCGGCGATCCGGGCGGCGACCACGGCGTGCGAGCCGGACTGCTCCGAGATGAAGGCCACCGCCTGTTCGTGGCGGCCGAGTTCGAGCAGGCCGAGCAGGGTGTGCATCCGGTTGGCGTGCTCGTGGTCCTGGGCGCGCAGCGCCTCGGTCAGGCTGCGGGTGGTGTCCAGCTCGCGGACCAGCGACTCCAGTTCGGTGCGGTCGCGCAGTGTCACCACCGCGCCCTCCGTGGTGGCCATCCGGTTGACCACCAGCACCCGGTCGTCCCGTACGGCGGGCAGGTCGGCGCCGGTGATCCGCCCGGTCAGCACGTCGGTCAGCCGGCCCGGCGGCAGCACCTCGGCGATCGGCCGGCCGGTGCAGTCCCCGGGCAGGCCGAGCAGCCGGACGGCCTCGTCGTTGGCCAGCCGGATCCGGCCGCGCTCGTCCAGCGCCACCATGCCCTCGCGGATGCCGTGCAGCATCGCCTCGCGCTCGGCCAGCAGCGCGGAGATGTCGGCCAGCGCGATGTTGTGGGTGCGGCGCTTGAGCCGGCGGGCCAGGAGGAGGGTGGCGGCCGTCCCGGCGGCCAGGCCCGCGCCGGCGCACAGCAGGATGCCGGTGAGCATCTTCAGCAGTCGGCGGCGGATCGAGTCGTCGCTGATGCCGACCGACACCTCGCCGACGATCCGGCCGTCCGCCGTCCGCAGCGGCACCTTGCCGCGGGCGGTGCGGCCCAGGGTGCCCTGCTGGATCGCGGTGACGCTGCGGCCGCCCAGCGCCGGCTCGGGGTCGGTGCTGACCCGGTGGCCGATCCGGCCCGGGTCGGTGTGCGAGAGGCGGATGCCGTCCAGGTCGGTGACCACGACGAAGCTGGCGCCGGTGGCCAGCCGGATCTGTTCGGCGTTGCGCTGCGCGGTGACGACGTCGCGGGTGTCGGCGGCCCGGGCGATCGTCTCGTCGGTGGCGGTGGCCTGGGCGATGGACAGCGCCCGCTGCATCGCGTCGTGGTCGAGTTCGCTGCTGACCGGGGCCAGGAACAGCCCGGCGGTCACGGCGGCGACACCGAAGGTGACGACGGTCTGGCTCAGCAGGAGCTGGGCGAAGACCCGGCGGGGCCAGTGGGGGAGCTTCATCCGGGCCTCCTCTCGGGGTGGTGCGGGCGGGGGTACCAGGGGTCGGGACACCCTATGTTTCCGGCGTGTTTCTGTCAGCCCGCGTCCCCGCAGTTGTAGCGGAAGCAAAACGAGCAGAACACCCCTCAACGCGGAGAAGTCGCACTACGCGGAGAAGGCTCCCGCCCGGGCCCGGCCCGCTCCTACCTTTCCGGGGCAAGCACTGACCCGGGAGGAACGAATGCGCGAGCGAGCGCAGCGAGTGAACCACCGAGAGATGCCACTGGTGCGAAGCACCCGCCGAGCGAAGCGAGGTGGGGAATGAGCACCCCGGCGATCGAGTTGACCGGCGCGACGAAACGCTTCCGCACCCCCTCCGGGGCACTGCACACCGCCGTCCGCGATCTCGATCTGACCGTCGCCCAGGGCGAGTTCGTCGCCGTCGTCGGCCCCACCGGCTGCGGCAAGTCCACCACGCTGACCCTGGTCAGCGGCCTGGAGGAGCCCACCGAGGGCGAGGTCCGGGTGTACGGAGAGCCCGTGCGCGGGATCGACCCCCAGGTCGGGTTCGTCTTCCAGCAGGACGCCGTCTTCCCCTGGCGCACCGTGCTGTCCAACGTCATGGCAGGGCCGCGCTTCCGCGGCGTGCCGGCCGCCGAGGCGAAGGAACGGGCCAGGGACTGGCTGGGCCGGGTCGGCCTGGCCGCCTTCGAGGACCGCTACCCGCACCAGCTGTCCGGCGGCATGCGCAAGCGCGTCGCGCTCGCCCAGACCTTCGTCAACGACCCGGCCATCCTGCTGATGGACGAGCCGTTCTCGGCGCTGGACGTGCAGACCCGCGCCCTGATGTCCGACCAGTTGCTGGAGCTGTGGGCCGGCACGAGTTCTTCCGAGAACGCAGCCTCGGTCGTCTTCGTCACCCACGACCTGGACGAGGCCATCGCGCTCGCCGACCGGGTCGTCGTGATGACGGCCGGGCCGGCCACCGTCAAGGAGATCTTCACCGTCGACCTGCCGCGACCGCGCACCGTGGAGGCCGTCCGGCTGGAACCGAGGTTCGTCGAGCTGTACCGCGAGATCTGGGCCTCGCTCGGCGAAGAGGTGCGCATCACCCGGGAGAGAGGAGCGGGTCGTGCCGCTTGAGACCGCGTCCGAGACCGCCGCGTCCGAGACCGCCGCGACCGCGGCCGGGAAGCCCCCGGCCGCCGGCACGCGGACCGAGGCCCGTGAACGGGCCGCCCGCAACCGGAAGTTGACCGTCTACGCGGCCCGGGTCGGGGTGCTGGTCGCCTTCCTCGGACTGTGGGAGGTGGGCGCCCGGACCGAGGTCGTCGACCCGTTCAACTTCTCGCAGCCGTCCAGGATCTGGGACCAGATCTGGCAGTGGGTCACCCACGGCACCGCCCAGGGCTCGCTCGGCGAGCAGATCGGCTACACCCTGTACGAGGCCCTCAGCGGCTGGGTGATCGGCGTGGTCTGCGGTGTGCTGCTGGGCATCGCGCTCGGCCGGATCCGCTTCCTGGCCGAGGTGTTCGGGCCGTACATCAAGGTGCTCAACGCCATCCCGCGCATCGTGCTCGCCCCGATCTTCCTGATCTGGTTCGGCCTCGGCCCGGCCTCCAAGGTCGCCTCCGCGGTGGTGCTGGTGTTCTTCCCGGTGTTCTTCAACGCCTTCCAGGGCGCCCGCGAGGTCGACCGCAACCTGGTCGCCAACGCCCGCATCCTGGGCGCCGACAACCGCAGGGTCACCCTCCAGGTGGTCGTCCCCGCCGCCACCACCTGGATCTTCACCAGCCTGCACGTCAGCTTCGGCTTCGCGCTGATCGGCGCGATCGTCGGCGAGTACATCGGCGCCACAAAGGGCCTGGGCCTGCTGGTCGCCGCCGCCCAGGGCACCTTCAACGCGGCCGGGGTGTACGCCGCCATGACCATCCTCGCGGTCGTCGCCCTGGTCACCGAGGGGCTGCTGACCCTCGCCGAGAAGAAGCTGTTCCGCTGGAAGCCCGCCGACGCGGGCGACGGCCGCTGAACGCCCTCCGGCCCGTACGGCCGCTGCCCCCGACCCGCCCGCAAGGCCGCTGAACTCCCCCTGCCCGTAAGAAGAGAGGCTCCCCCCGTGATGCGCAGATCAGCCGTCGCCGCCCTCGCCGCCGTCCTGCTCCTCCCGCTCTCCGCCTGCGCCAACGACGCCGCCACCTCCGCCCACGGCGCCGCCGCCCCGGCCGGCAGGCAGGTCGACGGCCCCAAGGTCAAGATCATGGTCGGCGGCCTGGACAAGGTCATCTACCTGCCCGCGATGCTCACCCAGCGGCTCGGCTACTTCGCCGACGCCGGGGTCAACGTCGAGCTGCTGACCGAGCCGGCCGGCGTCAACGCCACCACCGCGCTGCTGGCGGGGGACGTCCAGGGCGCCGTCGGCTTCTACGACCACACCATCGACCTGCAGGCCAAGGGCAAGCACGTCGAGTCCGTGGTGCAGTTCGCCCAGGCCCCCGGCGAGGTCGAACTGGTCTCCACCAAGCAGGCCGACGCCATCAAGTCCGGCGCCGACTTCAAGGGCAGGAAGCTCGGCGTCACCAGCATCGGCTCCTCCACCGACTTCCTCACCAAGTACCTCGCGGTCAAGAACGGCGCCTCCGTCAGCGACTTCAGCCCGATCGCCGTCGGCGCGGGCCAGACCTTCGTCGCCGCCCTCCAGCAGGGCAGCATCGACGCCGGGATGACCACCGACCCGACCGTCGCCAACGTCCTCGACAAGGGCCTCGGCAAGGTCCTCTACGACATGCGCACCCCCGAGGGCTCGCGCCAGGCGCTCGGCGGACTGTACCCGTCGTCCTCGCTGTACATGAGCACCGAGTGGGTGGAGAAGAACAAGGACACCACCCAGAAGCTCGCCAACGCCTTCGTGAAGACCCTCAAGTGGATGTCCACCCACAGCCCGGAGGAGATCGCCGCGCAGATGCCCGCCGACTACGCCCAGGGCGGCGCCGCGCAGTACGCGGCGGCGATCAAGTCCACCCTGCCGATGTTCACCACCGACGGGGTGATGCCCGCCGACGGGCCCAGGACCGTGCTCGCGGTGCTCGCCGCCTTCCACCCGGACGTCCAGGGCAAGGAGGGGACGATCGACCTGTCCCGGACGTACACCGCGGAGTTCGTCGGCAAGGCCACCGGCTGATCCGGCCTGAGCGGACCTGATCGGGCCTGATCGGGCCCGTCCGGCGTCGCGGTCCCGCGCTCACCCCCACGGGCGCGGGGCCGCTACACGCCCCGGACCGACAGCACGTCCATCCGCGACGGCGTCCCCGCCGCCTTGCCGCAGCTCTCCGGACGCGGCGGCTCGCTCACCGTCTCGATCACGTCCACCTCCCAGGCCCGGCCGTCCCGGTGCACCACGCGCACCAGCCAGCGCCCCTCGCCGTCCGGCCGCTGCGCCACGGTCAGCGCGTCCGCCCCGGTCTCGCCGGTCGCCAGCCGCACCGCGTGCTCGGCCGCCTGCCCCGGGCGCTCCCAGCCCGAGCAGCCCCGCGACCACTCCGGCACCATGTGCCCGGCCGCGGTCGCCGCCAGCACGTCCTTGGCGCTCTCCGGCGTCAGCCGCCCGTACGCGTAGCCGTACGGCAGCACCAGCATCGTGGGGGCGAAGCGGTGCCCGCCAAGGTGGGTCACCTCCCACACCTCGCTGTGCCCGGCCGCCGCCAGCTCCGCCGCGAGCGGCCGGCCCAGCAGCGCGCAGCAGCGGTCCCGGCGGCCGTTGGTGCACACCAGCGCCAGCGGGCCGCCGACGTGCTCCGCGCCGAAACCCGTGTGGTCGCCGGCGCCCAGCGCCGCGAAGTCCAGCTCCAGCAGCTCCGCCGGGTCCACCACCTGTGCCCGGCGCACCCAGCCGCGGCCCGGCACCGTGTGTGCGACGACCACCCCGTGCCGCGTCGTCGGCGGGCAGTCCGCGTGCCGGCCCGGCCGCCGGATCAGCGCCACCCGCACGCCCGTACCGGCGGCGGCGGCCTCCAGGGCCCGCCCGGTCGCCCGGTCGAGGTGGCTCTCGCCCAGTGCCTTCGCGCCCCACGGGCCGTTCTGCTCCACCAGCAGCCAGGTGGTCGCCACCGCGGCGGTCGCGGCCAGCGGCTCCGCAAGTTCACACGAAACGGTCGTACAGGTGCTCATCTAGGCAAGGCTACCCTCAGCGGTTCAGCCCGGCCCGGCCGCCTGCGAGGGGCCCGGACGCACCGGAGCGGGCACCCCGGACGCACCCGGAGCGGGGACCCCGGAGGGAACCCCCGGACGCACCGGAGCGGGGACCCCGGAGGGAACCCCCGGACGCACCGGAGCGGGGCCTCCGACCACGCCGGAGGGCGGGGCGCCCACGAGCACCCCGCCCTCCTGAACCCCGGCTACGCCGGGCCGGCGACCACCGCGATCGGATTCGTCACCGGGGTGCCCGAACCGTCCCGGCGCGGATCGCGCTCCGGAAGGTCGACCGGCGCACCCTTGGCGGTGGCGGCCCTGGCCGGGGCGGCACCGACCCAGGCGAACGCCAGGCCGTCCTCCCCGCGCAGGAAGCGCTGGCAGCGCACGCCGCCGGTCGCCCGGCCCTTGCGCGGGTACTGCTCGAACGGGGTGACCTTCCAGGACGTCTGCTCGTCACCGGACAGCGTGCCCGAAGCCGCCGCCACCGAGACCACCACCGCGTCCGCGGCCGGATCCACCGCCGTGAACGACAGCACCCTGGCGCCGTCCGCCAGCTTGATGCCCGCCATGCCACCCGCCGGGCGGCCCTGCGGACGGACCTGGCCCGCCGGGAAGCGCAGCAACTGGGCGTCCGAGGTGACGAAAACCAAGTCCTCCTCGCCGGTGCGCAGTTCGACCGCACCCACCAGCTCGTCACCGTCCTTGAGGGCGATCACCTCGAACTCGTCCTTGTTCGCCGGCCACTCCGGCACCACCCGCTTCACCACACCCTGCACGGTGCCCAGTGCCAGCCCCGGCGAGGACTCGTCCAGCGTGGTCAGCGCCAGCACCCGCTCCCCGGCCTCCAGCCGCAGGAACTCGCCCACCGCGGCGCCGCCCGCCAGCGTCGGCGAAGGCGTCGGCGGCAGCGCCGGCAGGTCGATCACCGGCAGCCGCAGCACCCGGCCCGCCGACGTCACCACACCCACGTCCGCCCGGGCCGTCGCCGGCACCGCCGAGACGATCACGTCGTGCTTCGCCCGCTTCTCCGACAGCTCGAACGGCTCGCCGTCCGCCGTCCGCGCCAGCAGCCCCGTCGACGACAGCAGCACCCGGCACGGGTCGTCCGCGACCTCCAGTGGCACCGACAGCGCCGCCGACGGAGCCGCCCCCGCCTCCAGCAGCACCGTCCGCCGCTCCGTGCCGAACTGCTTGGACACCGCACCCAGTTCGGACGACACCACGCTGCGCAGCTTGCTGTCCGACTCCAGGATCTCGGTCAGCTCGGCGATCTCCGAGGTCAGCTTCGCCTTCTCCTGCTCCAGCTCCACCCGGTCGAACCTGGTCAGCCGGCGCAGCGGGGTGTCCAGGATGTACCCGGTCTGCGTCTCCGACAGCGAGAAGCGCTCCATCAGGCGCTCCTTCGCCTGCTGGGCGTTGTCACTCGACCGGATGATCGCGATGACCTCGTCGATGTCGACCAGGGCCACCAGCAGACCCTCGACCAGGTGCAGCCGCTCCTCGCGCTTGCGGCGCCGGAAGTCGCTGCGCCGGCGCACCACCGTGAACCGGTGGTCGACGTAGACCTCCAGCAGCTCCTTCAGGCCCAGCGTCAGCGGCTGCCCGTCCACCAGCGCCACGTTGTTGATGCCGAAGGTCTCCTCCATCGGCGTCAGCTTGTAGAGCTGCTCCAGCAGCGCCTCCGGCACGAAGCCGTTCTTCACCTCGATCACGAGCCGCAGCCCGTGCTCGCGGTCGGTCAGGTCCTTGACGTCCGCGATCCCCTGCAGCTTCTTCGCGTTGACCAGGTCCTTGATCTTCGAGATGACCTTCTCCGGGCCGACGTTGTACGGCAGCTCGGTCACCACGATGCCCTTGCGGCGCGCCGTCACCGACTCCACCGTCGCGGTGGCCCGGATCTTGAACGTGCCGCGGCCCGACTCGTACGCGTCCCGGATCCCCGACAGGCCCACGATCCGCCCGCCCGTCGGCAGGTCGGGACCGGGCACGAAGCGCATCAGCGTGTCCAGGTCCGCGCTCGGGTGCTTGATCAGGTGCCGGGCCGCCGCCACCACCTCGGACAGGTTGTGCGGCGGCATGTTCGTCGCCATGCCCACCGCGATGCCCGTCGCGCCGTTCACCAGCAGGTTCGGGAACGCGGCCGGCAGCGCCAGCGGCTCCTGCTCGCTGCCGTCGTAGTTCGGCCCGAAGTCGACGGTGTCCTCGTGGATCGACTCCACCATCGCCATCGAGGCCGCGGTCAGCCGCGACTCGGTGTAGCGCATCGCCGCCGGCGGATCGTCGTTGCCCAGCGAACCGAAGTTGCCGTGCCCGTCGATCAGCGGCAGCCGCATCGAGAACGGCTGCGCCATGCGCACCACGGAGTCGTAGATCGACGCGTCACCGTGCGGGTGCAGCCGACCCATCACCTCGCCCACCACCCGGGCGCACTTCACGTGCGCGCGGTCCGGGCGCAGGCCCATCTCGTTGGCCTGGTACAGGATCCGGCGGTGCACCGGCTTCAGACCGTCCCGCGCGTCAGGCAGCGCACGCGAGTAGATCACCGAGTAGGCGTACTCCAGGAAGGAGCCCTGCATCTCGTCCACGACGTCGACGTCAAGGATCCGCTCCTCGAAGTCTCCGGGCGGCGGGGTCTGCGAACTGCGGCGGGCCATCGCGGCGGGGCTCCCTTACGTGTCACTGGCTGGGTCGTCGGCCGGTCGTCGGCCGCCGGTCAAATCCTCGGACGGACGTAGCCGTCCGCTTCGCCGTCCTGCCTCCGGGACCCGTCAACCGGGCGCGGTCAACAGGGCGCGGCGCCCCCATTGTGGACCCTCGCGCCGACACTCCCGGTCAGCGGCCCTCTTCCGCCCCTGGCGAACGCCACTTCCGCGCGGGCACGAACACGCCCCACGCGCGTTGCACCACAATGGGGGACGCCACACGAACCCCGACATCGACGACGGGAAGGACCCGAGCGCATGGCCAACCCGGCCCCCGCCTCCAGCCGAGGCATCGCCATCACCGAGCACCGCCTGGCCAACGGCCTGCGCGTCGTCCTCTCCGAGGACCGCCTCACCCCGGTCGCCGCCGTCTGCCTCTGGTACGACGTGGGCTCCCGCCACGAGGTCAAGGGCCGCACCGGCCTGGCCCACCTCTTCGAGCACCTGATGTTCCAGGGCTCCGCGAACGTCTCCAACAACGGGCACTTCGAACTCGTCCAGGGCGCCGGCGGCTCGCTCAACGGCACCACCAGCTTCGAGCGCACCAACTACTACGAGACCATGCCCGCCCACCAGCTGGAGCTCGCCCTCTGGCTGGAGGCCGACCGGATGGGCTCCCTGCTCGCCGCCCTCGACGAGACGTCCATGGAGAACCAGCGCGCCGTCGTCAAGAACGAACGCCGCCAGCGCTACGACAACGTCCCGTACGGCACCGCCTTCGAGAAGCTCACCGCGCTCTCCTTCCCCGACGGCCACCCGTACCACCACACCCCCATCGGCTCCATGGCCGACCTCGACGCCGCCACCCTCGACGACGCCCGCGCGTTCTTCCGCACCTACTACGCGCCCAACAACGCGGTGCTGTCCATCGTCGGCGACATCGACCCCGAGCAGACCATCGCCTGGGTCGAGAAGTACTTCGGCTCCATCCCCGCCCACGACGGCAAACAGCCCCCGCGCTCCGGCGAACTCCCCGACACCATCGGCCGCGAACTCCGGCAGAACCTCACCGAGGACGTCCCCTCCCGCGCCCTGATGGCCGCCTACCGCCTGCCCCAGGACGGCACCCGCGAGGCCGACGCCGCCGACCTCGCCCTCACCATCCTCGGCAGCGGCGAGTCCAGCCGCCTCTACAACCGGCTCGTCCGCCGCGACCGCACCGCGGTCGCCGCCGGCTTCGGCCTGCTGCGCCTCGCCGGCGCCCCCAGCCTCGGCTGGCTCGACGTCAAGACCTCCGGCGACGCCACCATCGCGCAGATCGACGCCGCCGTCGACGAGGAACTCGCCCGCTTCGCCGCCGAGGGCCCCACCGCCGAGGAACTCGAGCGCGCCCAGGCCCAGATCGAGCGCGAGTGGCTCGACCGGCTCACCACCGTCGCCGGCCGCGCCGACGAACTCTGCCGCTACGCCGTCCTGTTCGGCGACCCCAAGCTGCTGAACGAGGCCCTCCCCAAGGTGCTCGACGTCACCGCCGAAGAGGTCAAGGCCGTCGCCGAGGCCCGACTCCACCCCGAAAACCGGGCCGTCCTCGTCTACGAGCCGACCGCGACCGCCGCCGACGCTTCCGACGCCGCTTCCGAAGAGGAGGGTGCCGCCGTATGAGCACCGACTACGTCCCCGCGATGACCTTCCACCCCCAGCCCACGCCCGGCACCCCCAGCCCGTGGGCGTTCCCCGCCCCCGAGCGCGCCGCCCTCGGCAACGGCATCACCGTCCTGCACTGCCACCGGCCCGGCCAGCAGCTGGTCGCCGTCGAGGTCCTCCTCGACGCCCCGCTCGCCGCCGAGCCCGAGGGCCTCGACGGCATCGCCGCCATCCTCGCCCGGGCCCTCAGCGAGGGCACCGACACCCTCAGCGCCGAGGAGTTCGCCGGCGAGCTCGAACGCGCCGGTGCCACCCTCGACGCCCACGCCGACCACCCGTGCATCCGGGTCGCCCTGGAGGTCCCCGCCTCCCGGCTCCAGCGCGGCCTCACCCTGCTCGCCGACGCCCTGCGCGCCCCCGCCCTCCCCGCCGAGGAGATCGAGCGCCTCGTCGCCAACCGCCTCGACGAGATCGTCCACGAGCAGGCCAACCCCGCCCGGCGCGCCGCCAAGGCCCTCTACGCCGAGCTCTTCGACGCCGCGGACCGCCTCTCCCGGCCCCGCAGCGGCACCGCCGACACCGTCAAGTCGATCGACCGCGCCGCCGTCAAGGCCTTCTACGACGCCCACGTGCGCCCCGCCACCACCACCGTCGTGGTGGTCGGCGACCTCACCGGCGTCGACCTGCCCGCCCTGCTGGAGAGCACCCTCGGCGCCTGGACCGGCTCCGCCGCCGAACCCTCCGTCCACGCCCCGGTCACCGGCGACGACCGCGGCCGCGTCGTCATCGTCGACCGGCCCGGCTCCGTCCAGACCCAGCTGCTGATCGGCCGGATCGGCCCCGACCGCCACGACCCGGTCTGGGCCGCCCAGATCCTCGGCACCTACTGCCTCGGCGGCACCCTCACCTCCCGCCTCGACCGCGTCCTGCGCGAGGAGAAGGGCTACACCTACGGCGTCCGCGCCTTCGCCCAGCCGCTGCGCTCCGCCGCGGACGGCAGCGGGCGCTCGCTGCTCGCCATCAGCGGCTCGGTGGACACCGCCTCCACCGCCCCCGCGCTCGCCGACACCTGGACCATCCTGCGCGACCTCGCCGCCGAGGGCCTCACCGACGCCGAGCGCGACGAGGCCGTGCAGTTCCTGGTCGGCGTCGCACCGCTGAAGTACGAGACCGCGGGCTCGGTCGCCGGCACCCTGGCCGACCAGGTCGAGCAGAACCTCCCGGACGACTACCAGGCCGAGGTCTACCGGCAGCTGGCCGAACTGCCCACCGCCGCGGCCACCGAGGCCGTGGTCGCGGCCTTCCCGCCGGACCGCCTGGTCACCGTCCTGGTCGGCGACGCCGCCGAGATCGAGGCGGACGTGCGGGCGCTCGGGATCGGCGAGGTCACCGTCATCAGCTGACGCCTGCGGTTGCTTCTCGTTCGGCCCGGTGGAGCGCTTTCGCTCCGCCGGGCCGGACGCGTTTTTAAATCCCTTGCGGCCGTGTCCGGTTCCGTGGATAGATGTTCCACGACGCACAGCACGTGCGAACTGCGAGGAACGAAGGGAGGCGGTCACCATGCGGGTCGAGCGAACCATACGACGCTCCCCAAGGCCGTACCTCCCCTGTTCCGCTCCGGCTGCCTGAGCGCAGCCCTTCCCCGAACTTCCCCGAGCCACGCCGGGATCGGCATTCGCGCGGCATTCCCTTTCCTCTGAACTCACCGACCGCTGGAGGTCGTTCAACCATGACGTACACCGAGGTGCCCGGAATCCGGGTGCCGATCCGGATGTGGACCGACCCGGCGACGGTCGAGGGCGCGGCCCTGCAGCAGCTGCGCAACATCAGCTCCCTGCCCTGGCTGCACGGCCTCGCCGTGATGCCGGACGTCCACCTGGGCAAGGGCGCGACCGTCGGTTCCGTCATCGCCATGAAGGGCGCGGTCTGCCCGGCGGCGGTCGGCGTCGACATCGGCTGCGGGATGAGCGCGGTGAAGACCTCCCTCACCGCCGAGGACCTCCCGGACGGCCTCTCCGGCCTGCGCTCCAAGATCGAGCAGGCCATCCCGGTCGGCCGAGGCCTCCACACCGACCCGGTCGACCCGGCCAAGCTGCACGGCTTCCGCGCGGCGGGCTGGGACGACTTCTGGCAGCGCTTCGACGGGGTCGCGGAGGAGGTCAAGTGGCGCCGCGAGCGGGCGATGCAGCAGATGGGAACGCTCGGGGCCGGCAACCACTTCTGCGAGGTCTGCATCGATACGTCCGGTTCGGTGTGGCTGATGCTGCACTCCGGCTCCCGGAACATCGGCAAGGAGCTGGCGGAGCACCACATGGGCGTCGCCCGATCGCTTTCGCACAACCAGGGCCTGGTCGACCAGGACCTGGCGGTGTTCCTCGCGAAGACCCCGGAGATGGCCGCCTACCGCCAGGACCTCTTCTGGGCGCAGGAGTACGCGAAGCACAACCGCGCGGTCATGATGGCGCTCTTCCAGGACGTCGTCCGGCGTGAGTTCGCCAAGGCGGACGTCACCTTCGACGAGGTGATCAGCTGCCACCACAACTACGTGGCGGAGGAGCGGTACGACGGCGTCGACCTGCTGGTGACCCGCAAGGGCGCGATCCGGGCCGGCTCCGGCGACCTCGGGATCATCCCGGGCTCGATGGGGACGGGTTCCTACATCGTCCGCGGCCTGGGCAACGCGGCTTCGTTCAACTCCGCCTCGCACGGCGCGGGCCGCAAGATGAGCCGCAACGCCGCCAAGAAGCGGTTCACCACACGTGACCTGGCCGAGCAGACCGCGGGCGTGGAGTGTCGCAAGGACAGCGGTGTCGTGGACGAGATCCCGGGCGCCTACAAGAACATCGAGAAGGTCATCGACCAGCAGAAGGACCTCGTCGAGGTGGTCGCGCACCTCAAGCAGGTGGTCTGCGTCAAGGGCTGAGTCCGGGGCCCGAAGAGCAGATCGGGCTGCCGCCACGATGTGGCGGCACCCCGATCGGGCAGCTGTGAGGCTCAGGCGGCGGGGAGCTCGTCGAGGCCTTCGGAGACCAGCTTGGCGAGGCGGTCGAGGGCTTCGTCGGCGCCCGGGGCGTCGGAGGCCAGGATGACCTCCTCGCCGCCCTGGGCGCCCAGGCCGAGGAGGCCGAGCATGGAGGCGGCGTTGACCGGGTTGCCGCCCGGCTTGGCGATGGTGATCGGCACGCCGGTGGCCGTGACGGCCCGGACGAAGATGGAGGCGGGACGGGCGTGCAGGCCCTCGGCCCAACCGATGGTGACGCGGCGCTCAGCCATGAGACGTGCCTTTCCGGTGAAGCTGGTCACGGCCGTGCTCGGGGGAGCGGGGGAAACGACCGTGTTGTCTAGACCAGTGTTGCACGCAGGCAACCCCTCCGAGGCGTGGCGTTCGGGAGTTGTGATTGTTTCTTTTCGGGGCATAAGGCCCGGCCAGTGGTCCTGTCCACCCTGCCGTGAGCACGCGCCCGGCGCCATTCGGCCCGCCGCCGGATAACCTGACGAATGTGGAAGACCCCGCGGTGGCGAACCCCGCGCAACCCGACTATCCGCAGCACTGGGAAGCCGACGTCCTGCTGCGTGACGGCGGCACGGCCCGGATCCGGCCCATCACTCCCGACGACGCCGGGCGACTGGTCGAGTTCTACGAGCAGGTCTCGGACCAGTCCAAGTACTTCCGCTTCTTCGCCCCCTATCCGCGGCTGTCCGACAAGGACGTCCGCCGCTTCACCCACCACGACTTCGTGAACCGGGTCGGTCTCGCCGTGGTGGTCCGGGACCACTTCATCGCCACCGTCCGCTATGACCGGATCGACGCCGAGGGCCGCCCCTCCGAGCACGGCACGGACGCCGAGGTCGCATTCCTGGTCCAGGACGCCCACCAGGGGCGGGGGGTCGCCTCCGCCCTGCTGGAGCACATCGCCGCGGTGGCCCAGGAACGCGGCATCCGCCGCTTCCAGGCCGAGGTGCTGCCGGAGAACCGCAAGATGGTGAAGGTCTTCACCGACGCCGGTTACACCCAGCGCCGCAGCTTCACCGACGGCGTGGTGCACCTGGAGTTCGACCTCGAGCAGACCGACCGCTCGCTCGCCGTGATGCGCGCCCGCGAGCACCGCGCCGAGGCCCGCTCGGTGCAGCGGCTGCTGACCCCGCGCTCGGTGGCCGTGATCGGTGTCTCCCGCAACCCGCAGACCGTGGGCCGGGCCCTCCTGCGCGACCTGCTCGGCAGCTTCGACACCGAGTTCGCGAGCCGGTACGAGCCCGAGCACGCCCCGCGCGCCGTCTACGCGGTGAACCGCGGCGCCCCGCCCGGCACCGAGCTGGACGGCGTGCCGGTCCACCGTTCGATTCTGGACATTCCCGGGCCGGTCGATCTCGCGGTGATCGCCGTTCCCGAGAGCGCCGTCCCGGCGGCCGTCGCCGAGTGCGGCGCGCACGGCGTGCAGGGTCTGGTGGTGGTCACCGCCGGCTACGCGGAGACCGGACCGGAGGGCCGCGGCCGCCAGCGCGCCCTGGTCCGCCAGGCCCGCGCGGCGGGGATGCGGGTGATCGGCCCGAACGCCTTCGGCCTGATCAACACCGACCCCGACCGCCCGCTGAACGCCTCGCTCGCCCCCCACCTGCCCGACCGCGGCGGCTTCGGGATCTTCTGCCAGTCCGGCGCGATCGGCGTGGCCCTGCTGGAGGCCGCCCACCGGCGCGGCCTCGGCGTCTCCTCCTTCGCCTCGGTCGGCAACCGCTCGGACGTCTCCGGCAACGACTTCCTGCAGTACTGGGCCGAGGACGACGCGACCGAGGTGGTGCTGCTCTACCTGGAATCCTTCGGCAACCCCCGCAAGTTCACCCGGATCGCCCGCCGCCTGGCCGCCGCCAAGCCGGTGGTGGTGGTCAAGGGAGCCCGGCACACCGGCAGTCTGCCGCCCGGCCACGCCGTTCCGGCCACCGCCACCGGTCTGCGCGACGCCACCGTGGACGCGCTGTTCGAACAGGCCGGGGTGACCAGAGTGGCGACCATCACCGAGCTGTTCGACACCGGGGAGCTGCTCGCCCAGCAGCCGCTGCCGCCCGGCGACCGGGTCGCGGTGGTCGGCAACTCCGACTCGCTCGGCCTGCTCACCTACGACGCCTGCCTGAGTGCCGGGCTGCGCCCGTGCACGCCCGTCGACCTCACCACCGCCGCCACTGGCGAGAACTTCCGGATCGCACTGGACGTCGCGCTCAGCGACCCCGCCGTGGACGCGGTGATCGCCGTCGCCATCCCCCCGATCGGCACCTCCGCCCACGCCTTCATGGGCGGCCGACTGGCCGGCCCGGACGACCCGGAGATGGGCTCGGACGACCCGGGGATCGCCACCGCCCTGCTCGAAGCGGGAGAGCGTGCACGGGAGTTGGGCAAGCCCCTGGTGCTGGCCCACCTGGCCCTGACCGACCTGCCGACCAGGCTGCGCCCCGGCGGTATCCCGGCCTACGCGGCGCCCGAGCGCGCCGTGCGCGCCCTCGCGCACGCCGTGCACTACGCGCAGTGGCGCCGCCGTACCGCCGAGGCGGAGGAGACGGCGCGCGTCCCGGAGCTGGACCGGATCGACGAGCCCGGCGCCCGCGCCCTGGTGGAGGCGGCGCTGAGCACCAGGGCCGCGACAGCCGCGCGCACCCAGCCGGGCGGCGCCCGGATCACCCTGCCGGACGCCGAGGCCCGGGCGCTGCTGGCCCGCTACGGCATCGACGTCTCGCCCACGCTGCCCGCCCCGGACGAGGAGGCCGCGGTCCGGGCCGCCGATCAGCTCGGCTACCCGGTGGCCCTGAAGGCGACCGCCCCGCACCTGCGCCACCGCCCCGACCTGGGCAGCGTCCGGTTGGACCTCACCGGCGAGCCGGGCCTGCGCCGTGCCCACCGCGAGCTGGACGCCCTGCTCGGCGGCGCGGCCGGGGCCGAACTGGTGGTGCAGCAACTGGCCCCGCGCGGCGTGGACACCGTGATCGGCGCCACGGTCGACCCGGCCGTCGGCGCGATCCTGTCCTTCGGCCTGGCCGGAGCCCCTGCCGAACTGCTCGGCGACGTGGCCCACCGGCTCGTCCCGGCGACCGACCAGGACGTCGCCGGGCTGATCCGCGAGGTGCGGGCGGCGCCGCTGCTGTTCGGCTGGCGCGGTGCCGAGGCGGTGGACACCGACGCGCTGGAGGAACTGCTGCTGCGGGTCTCGCAGCTGGTGGACGACGTCCCGGAGATCGCCTCGGTGGACCTCGAACCGGTGGTCGTCGCCCCGCACGGGCTGGCGATCCTGGGGGCACGGGTTCGGGTCGCACCGCTGCCCGTCCGCAGCGATCTGGGCCCGCGCGCGATGAGCACGCTGTAACCTTCCTTGGTTGCGCCTGCCCGTTGGCGCTGATGTCCGAAGCTCGGCGCCGTGCCGCCCGCTTCGTCGGCGGACCATGCCAGGATGGAGTTATGGCGAAGACCGGTACCACCACCACTCAGGACCTGCGTTCGGCGATCGAGCGCAGCGGCTACTACCCGGCCCTGGTGTCCGAGGCGGTGGAGTCCGCGGTGGGCCCGGAGCCGATCAGCTCCTACCTGGTGCACCAGGAGACGACCTTCGACTCCAACGAGGTGCGCCGGCACGTGACGGTGCTGGTGCTGACCCCGACCCGGTTCGTGGTGAGCCACACCGACGAGCAGTCCGGTGACGCGGGCAGCCCCGCGGTGCCGTTCGCGACGACCTCGACGGAGAGCGTCCGGCTGGACCGGATCGGCTCGGTCGTGCTGAGCCGGATGGTGGCGAACCCGGAGACCTACACGCCCGGCACGCTGCCGCGCGAGGTGGTGCTGACGATCGGCTGGGGCGCCGTGCAGCGTCTGGACCTGGAGCCGGCCGGCTGCTCGGACCCGAACTGCGACGCGGACCACGGCTACACCGGTTCGGCGACGGCCGACGACCTCTCGCTGCGGGTCAGCGAGGCCGGGGACGGCCCGGAGACGGTGGCCCAGGCGCTGGTGTTCGCCCGGGCGCTGTCCGACGCGACGATCGACAACGGCCCGCAGGCCTGAGCCCCACCCGAACCCCGCCGGACCCGGCCGCTTCCGTCCGAGTTCCCGCCCGCGTGCCCGTTCGCGCTCCCGCCCGCGTTTCCGACCGCTACGAATCCGGTTCCATGTCCTTCGCACCCTCCGACGGCTACGACGCCTTCGAGATCCTCGACCCGGCCGCCGCCCCCGCGCCCCCGTACGGCAGCGGCTCGCTCTGCGACCTGCTGCCCTCGGTGGCGGCGGGCCTGGGCGTCCCGGGGTTCACCGCGACGCTGCCGATCGCCCCGGCCGACCGGGTGGTGGTGTTCCTGGTGGACGGCCTGGGCTGGGAGCTGCTGCTGCGCCACCCCGAGTACGCGCCGTTCCTGTCCTCGCTGGCCGGGAGCTCGATGGGCGGCACCGGCCGTCCGCTGACCGCGGGCTTCCCGTCCACCACCGCGACCTCGCTGGCCTCGGTCGGCACCGGCACGCCGCCGGGCCTGCACGGCCTGGCCGGGTACACGGTGGCGGTGCCGGGCGCCGACTACCTGATGAACCAGCTGCGCTGGCAGCCGCACACCGACCCGCAGGCCTGGCAGCCGTACCCGACGGTCTTCGAGCAGACCCAGCGGGCCGGGGTGGCGACCGCCCAGGTGTCCTCCCCGCTGTTCGCCCAGACCCCGCTGACCAGGGTGGCGCTGTCCGGCGGCAGCTTCCTGGGCCGCACCACCGGCGAGGAGCGGATGGACCTGGCCGCCTCCTGGCTGGCCGAGCACGACCGGGCGCTGGTGTACACCTACGTCAGTGAGCTGGACGGTGCGGGCCACCGCTTCGGGGTGGACTCCGACGAGTGGCGGATGACGCTGGACGCGGTGGACCGGCTGGCCCGTCGGCTGGCCGAGCAGCTGCCGCCGCGCTCGGCGATGTACGTGACCGCGGACCACGGCATGATCGACATCGCGCCCGAGGACCGGATCGACTTCGACGAGGACTGGGAGCTCGGCGCCGGCGTCGCCCTGCTCGGCGGTGAGGGCCGGGCCCGGCACGTGTACGCCGTGCCGGGGGCCGCGGCCGACGTGCACACGGTCTGGAGCGAGGTGCTGGGCGACCGGATGTGGGTGGCCACCCGGGACGAGGCGATCGCCGCGGGCTGGTTCGGCCCGACCGTCGACGAGCGGGTCTACCACCGGATCGGTGACGTGGTCGCCGCGGCGCGCGACGACATCGCGATCACCGCCTCCCGCAACGAGCCCGGCGAGTCCGCGATGATCGGGCTCCACGGCTCGATGACCCCGGTCGAGCAGTTCGTGCCGCTGCTCGAAGTCCGGGGCTGAGCCGGACCGTTGCATTCTCCGTGCCCGAACTCACTCGATCTGAAAGGCCTTTGCTCCACCCATGGCTGAACTGGTGTTCTTCTCGGGCACGATGGACTGCGGCAAGTCGACGCTGGCGCTGCAGATGGACCACAACCACACCGCGCGCGGCCGGCAGGGCGTCATCCTGACCCGCAACGACCGGGCCGGCGCGGCCACCATCTCCAGCCGGCTGGGCCTGCGCGCCGACGCGGTCGAGGTGACGGACGACTTCGACTTCCACGCGCACGTGGTGCAGCGGCTCTCGGCCGGCGGCCGGGTGGACTACCTGATCTGCGACGAGGCCCAGTTCTTCGCCGCCGAACAGGTCGACCAGTTGGCCCGGGTGGTGGACGAGCTGGACATCGACGTCTACACCTTTGGCATCACCACCGACTTCCGCACCCGGCTGTTCCCGGGTTCGCGGCGGCTGATCGAGCTGGCCGACCGGGTGGAGGTGCTGCAGGTCGAGGCGCTGTGCTGGTGCGGCGCGCGGGCGACCCACAACGCCCGTACGGTCGGCGGGGTGATGGTGGTCGAGGGCGCCCAGGTGGTGATCGGCGACATCTCGGTGAGCGACGACGAGATCGGCTACGAGGTGCTGTGCCGCCGCCACCACCGCCGTCGGATGACCGCCGCGACCGCGCGCGCCTCGGTGCTCTCCCCGGACGTGCTGCCCTTCGAGGACCAGCAGGCCTAGGGTCCGTCGCCGTGCGGACGGACCCTCTCCGTAGCGGCTGCCAGGGCCTAGACTTCGAGCACCGAGAAGTGCCCGCCCTGCGGGTCGGCCAGCCGGGCGGCGCGGCCGCGGGCGGTGTCGTGCGGTTCGATCAGGACGCGGCCGCCGAGTTCGACGGCGTGACGGGTGGTCAGCGCGGCGTCCCGGACCGCGAAGTGGGTGCGCCAGCGCGGCGGGTGGCCGCGCAGGTCGGCGTGGTGGCGGATGCCCGCGACCGGGCGTCCGTGCACCAGCAGCGCGGAGCCGCCGACGGCGGGCCGCACCGGGCGGTCGAGCACGGAGCCGTAGAAGGTGGCGGCGCCGTCGGCGTCCGGGGTGAGCAGTTCGGCCCAGGCGGGGCCTCCCGGTTCGGCCCCGGCCTCCCGGCCGAGGTGCTCCTCGCCCTGCCAGAGGCCGAAGACGGCGCCGGAGACGTCGGAGGCGATGGCCATCCGCCCCGCCCGCTCGGCCTGGAGAGGCCCGACCGCGACGGTGCCGCCGCACTCGCGCACCAGTTGGGTGGTGCGGTCGGCGTCGTCCACGGCGAAGTAGGTGGTCCACTGCACCGGAAAGCCGGTGGCGGTGGAGACACCGAGTCCGGCGACAGGCGCCCCGTCGAGCTCCGCCCGTACGTAGTCGCCGAGTTGGCCGGGGCCGGGGGAGTACGTCCAGCCGAGCAGTTCGCCGTAGAAGGCGCGGGCGCCGGGCAGGTCGTGGGTCAGCAGGCTGACCCAGCAGGGCGTTCCCTGGGCCAGCCGGAGTTCCACCGCGGGCAATGCGGGCCTCCTCAGGGGTGGTTGGCGCACGGAAATCCGTGGGCGCGAGGGTGATGCTTCCACCCTGGCGCGCGCCCAACCCTCGACCCGCGCGGAAAGTCCGGCAAAGAGCGCACAAAGAGGCGTGGTTCGGGCGTGTCCTGCGGGTTTGCCGGGTCCCGCCGCGGTGTTGGGGTGCGTGGACCCGCGGCGCCTCGGACCGGGCGAGGATCCGCAGGACACGCCCCGGGGGCGCGCTGCGCGACAATGGCCGTCATGACGACCTTCAACGACGGTTCCCCGCTGATCTCCGCGGCCGAACTGGGGGAGGCGCTCGCCTCCGAGCGTCCGCCGGTGCTGCTGGACGTGCGCTACCAGCTGGTCGGCGCCGCACCCGGCGGCCCGACCGCGGCCGAGGAGTACCGGGCCGGGCACCTGCCCGGTGCCCACTTCGTCGAACTGGACCGGGACCTCGCGGCCCCGCCCGGCGCCCCCGGTCACGGCGGGCGCCACCCGCTGCCGGACCCGGAGGAGTTCGGCGCGGCGATGCGCGGCTTCGGGGTGAGCGCCGGGCGGCCGGTCGTGGTGTACGACGGAGCCGCCTCGATGGCGGCGGCCCGGGCCTGGTGGCTGCTGCGCTGGGCCGGCCACCGGGACGTCCGGGTGCTGGACGGCGGCTTCGCGGCCTGGCAGGCGGCCGGGCTGCCGGTGACGGACGAGCTGCCGGAGCCGGCCGCGGGCGACTTCGAGCCGGTGCCGGGGCAGTTGCCGACGGTCGACGCGGACGGCGCCGCGGACTGGGCGCGCAGCGGCCTGCTGCTGGACGCCCGGTCGGGGGAGCGCTACCGCGGCGAGACCGAGCCGGTGGACCCGCGGGCCGGGCACATCCCGGGTGCGGTCTCGGCGCCGACGTCCGAGAACGTGCGCCCCGACGGGCGGTTCCGCCCGGTCGCCGAACTGCTCGCGCGCTTCCGGGTGTTCGGTGCGGGGCAGCGCAGGACCGCGGTGTACTGCGGTTCGGGCGTGACGGCGGCGCACCAGATCCTGGCGATGGAGGTGGCGGGCCTGGACGCCACGCTGTACCCGGGCTCGTGGAGCGAGTGGTCGAGCGACGCGAGCCGCCCGGTGGCGGTGACCGGCCAGCCGGGCTGAGCCCGGACACGTCGGAGGGGCGGGAGGCCAGGCCTCCCGCCCCTCCGACGTTTGTCGGTGACTACTCCTGCTTCTTGCGCCGGCTGCCGAAGACGATCTCGTCCCAGCTGGGCACGGTGGCCCGGCGGCCGGGCCGGACGCCGTCCGCCTCGGCCTGCCGGTCGGTGGTGCCGACCAGGCGCTCGCGGTGCGGGGCGACGGCGCGCGGCATCAGGATGTCGGCGTAGGCCGAGCCCGCGCCGACCGCCGGGGCGGCGGCCGCGGCCGGTTCCTCGCTCTCCTCGGCGACCTCGGCGGGCACCGGTTCGATCGGGGCGGGGCCGCCGACGGCGAGGTCGCCGCGGAAGGCGGGGACCACGTCGAGCAGGCTGGTCAGCGAGTCCCGGGACTCGGCGGTGGCCTCCCGCGACTCGCGGACTTCGCGGGCCGACATGATGCGGTCGGCGGAGGGCCGGTCGATCATCGGGCGGGGCGGCCGGTCCTGGGGGAGCCGGGCGATCCGCGGGATGAACGGGAAGACCGAGTCCTCCTCGCGCTCGACCGTCTCGCCGATCAGCGCGCGGGCCTCGTCGTCGTTGGGCTGGACCAGGCGCCGGGGCGGGTCGTACGTCCAGGACGCACTGCGGCCCTCGCCGTCGGCACGGTAGGAGAGGATGACCTCCCAGGTGCCGTCGTCGCGCCGCCAGGAGTCCCAGCGCTCGGTGTCCTTCTCGGCGCCGCGCAGCGCGAGCCGCTCGGCCACGGCCTCGCCGAGCTGCGGTCCGGGGGACTCGCCGTTGCGGCGGATGGCGGTCTTGCGGGCGCGCTCGGCCATGAAGGCGCGCTCGGCGAGGACCGGCCCCTCGAAGCGGCGGACGCGGTCGACGGAGATGCCGGCGGCCTGGGCGACCTCCTCGGCGGAGGCACCGGCTCGTATCCGCGCCTGGATGTCCCGGGGGCGGAGGTGGCTCTCGACCTCGATCTCGATCTGGCCGAGGCGCGGCCGGTCGCCGCGGATGGCGGCGCGCAGCCGCTCGTCGATGGGGAGGGTGTACTCCGTGCTGTCGGCAGCCTTGAGCACCAGCCGTGTGCCGTCGTTGCTGACGGCCACAACCCGCAGTTCGGGCACGGTTACCTCCCGGGTGGTGCCTGCCGACGTCACCTGCGTCGCTGCTCCCGTACTGAGTGTGGCCTGCCCACTCGCGACTGGCCACAACCTTGCTGAGTTCCCCGGCGTGTCGGGCTTACGCCCGGTCACACCAATGTGGCACGGTTGCCTCTTTGCCACGTCGTCCGTTGACGTCGCGCCTGGGTGTCCCGGCCGTCCTCGCACGCGGAGTGTTCGCGACGATCCGGGACCGGCGTCGCCGTGCGTGCCCGTTCAGTGGCTCTTCGTCAAGCTGTCGGTGTAGGCACAGTCGACAAGTCGACCCAAGGCTCGGGCTTTACGAACAGTACTCCATTCGTGGCATCCGAAGGGGCGGCTCGCCGCTCAAGTCTCCCGCGATTCACGGGAATCTCAAGAGCGCGCGCCCCCAACGGCGCACCACCGCCGGATGGACGGTGATCATCTTCACACAATCCTGGCGCGCAGAACCGCATTTTCGCCCCTTGTGTCCTTCTTTGGGCAAGATGGAGTGGCTTGTTCGAGTAAGAGTCGTACGGACCGAGGGATGTTGATGCCGGAGCGGAGCCCCGCCGAGGAGGGCGGCAAGCAGGAGCGCAAGCGGATCGATCTGAGCGTGGCTCAGGTCGCGGCGAGCGCGCTGGCCGCGGTGGTGGGCGCGCTGCTCGCCTCGGAACTCGGCGTGTACGGCACGATCATGGGCGCGGCGGTGGTCAGCATCGGGGCCACCACCGGCGGCGCGGTGTTCCAGCACGCGTTCAGGAGGACCGGCCAGCAGCTGCGCGCGGCGGTGGACCGCGGGCCGAACCAGACCGTGAACTCCCTGCGCCAGGTTCCGGTGGAGCCCGAGCGGGCCGCGCCGGAGCCGCTCGGGCCGGTGATCACCTCGGAGTGGAACGAGCCGCAGGTGGTGCGGGCGCGTCGGCGGTGGGGCTGGAAGAGCTACGCGGCGGTGTCCGGGCTGGTGTTCCTGCTGGCGATGACGCCGATCCTGGCGTTCGAGCTGGCCACCGGACAGCCGGTGTCGGCGACGGTCAAGGGCGAGTCCGGCAACGGGACGTCCTTCGGTGGCGCGGTGACCCCGAAGTCGTCCACGCCGCAGGACGCCCCCGCGGAGCGGCCGGCCACCGGGGGCGGCGGGCGCGGACCGGGCGGCGCGCCCTCCGGCGGCGCCTCGGCCCCGGCGTCCACCCCGCCGAGCCGCGAGCCGGGCCGGACCCCGAGCGGCGGCACCGGCGAGCACGGCGGCGCAGCCTCCCCCTCGGCCGTTCCGAGCACGACCCCCTCGAGCGGCGCGTCCCCGTCGGCGGGCGGCGGCAGCGGGCCGACGGACGGGTCCACGCCCCAGCCGCCGACGCCCACCGACGCCCCGGCGCAGCCGACGGTGGTCCCACCGCCGGCTGCGGAAACGCCCTAGGTGTCCTAGGCCCCCAGTACGCGCCGCAGGTAGTCGTTGCCGAAGAGGCGCTGCGGGTCGACCTCGTCGCGCAGCGCCGTGAAGTCGCCGAAGTGCGGGTAGACGCCGGCCAGGTACTCGGCGTCCCGGGTGTGCAGCTTGCCCCAGTGGGGGCGGCCCTGGTGGGCGGACATCAGCTGTTCCACTCCGGTGAAGTAGCCCGGGTCACGGGTGCCCCGGTAGAGGTGGACGGCGATGTAGGCGCTGTCCCGGCCGGAGGCGGTGGACAGCCAGAGGTCGTCGGCGGGGGCGAAGCGCACCTCGACCGGGAAGCTGACCTTCCAGTCGGAGCGTTCGACCAGGGCCTTCAGTTCGCGCAGCACCTCGGCGACGGCCGCGCGCGGGACGGCGTACTCCATCTCCACGAAGCGGACCCTGCGCGGGCTGGTGAACACCTTGTGGGAGGTGTCGGTGTAGCTGCGGTCGGACCAGGCGCGGCTGGCGAGCGAGGCGATGGTGGGGATGGCGCCGGGGAAGCGGCGGCCGACCCGGCAGGCGCCCTCCCAGACGGTGTTGGAGAGGAAGTCGTCCTCCAGCCAGCCCTTGAACCGGGGCAGCGGGGCGGCCGGGCCCTGGCTGCGGTTGTTGCGCTTGGTGGAGCAGCGGTCGGTGTGGGGGAACCAGTAGAACTCGAAGTGCTCGTTGACGGCGGTGAGGTCGTCGAGGCGCTCCAGTACCTCGTCGAAGCCCATCGGCTGCTCGTGGGCGGTGAGCAGGAAGGCGGGTTCGACGGCGAAGGTGAGGGCGGTGATCACGCCGAGGGCGCCGAGGCCGAGCCGGGCGCCCTGGAAGAGCCGGGGGTTCTCGGTGGGGGAGCAGCGCCGGACGGTGCCGTCGGCGAGGACGATCTCCAGGGCGCGGACCTGGGCGGCGAGGGAGCCGGAGTCGCGGCCGGTGCCGTGGGTGCCGGTGCTGGTGGCGCCGGCCACGGTCTGGACCTCGATGTCGCCCATGTTGGTGAGGGCGAGGCCCTCGGCGGCGAGGATCCGGTTGAGGCGGCTCAGCGGGAGGCCGGACTCGACGGTGACGGTGCCGGCCTCGCGGTCGATCTCGCGGACGGCGGTGAGCGCGTGGGGGCGGACCAGCAGGCCGTCGCCGGGGGAGGCGATCGCGGTGAAGGAGTGGCCGGAGCCGGCGGCCTTGACGCTGCGGCCCTGTTCGGCGGCGCGCAGGATCTCCTTGGCCAGTTCCTCCGCGGTGCCGGGGGTGGCGGTCCGGGCCGGGTGGGCGCTCTGGTTGCCGGCCCAGTTGGTCCATCGGGTGCGGGTCGCGGTGCTGGCCTGGGGCATTGCGCTGCCTCCTGCTCCGTGGCCGAACGAGGTCGGCGCGTCCGGGGCGGCGGGGGCCGCCCTACCCACGGGTAGGGCCCTGGGTAGGGCGAGAGATTAGTCAGTTCACCGTTCGGCGTCTACGGGTCGTTCGACCGCTTCCACTTGCTCGTTCGCGGTGACTCCGGCGCGCAGCCGGCCGAGTCCGGTGAGCGCGACGAGCACCCCGAGGGCACCGGCGGTCAGCGGGACCCAGTAGCCGGACGGGGCGCCGGAGGCGTCGACCACCCAGCCGCCGACCGAGGAGCCGAAGGCCACGCCGAGGGCGAGTCCGGTGGTGGTCCAGGCCATGCCCTCGGTGAGCTTGGCGGCCGGGACGAGCCGTTCGACCAGGGCCATCGCGGAGATGAGGGTGGGGGAGATGGCGACGCCGGCGATCAGCAGGGCGGCACCGGCCGCGACCAGCCCGCCCACGCCGTGCACGGTGGAGGCGACGAGCAGGATGGGGACCATGCTGAGCGCCATCATCACCACGCCGACGAAGAAGCGGGTGGACAGCGGGCTCCTGGGCTTGAGCGCTCCGTAGACGACGCCGGCCAGGCCGGAGCCGACGGCCCAGACGGCCAGGACGATGCTGGAGAGCCCCTTGTGCCCCTGGGCGTCGGCGAAGGCGACGGTGACGATCTCGACCGAGCCGAAGATCGCGCCGGTGGCGACGAAGGTCAGCACCAGGACGATCAGGCCACCGTTGAGGATGGCGCTGCCGCCGCCGTGGGCCGAAGCCGGGTGGACCGGCGGCTCGGTGCGGCGCTGGGCGGTGAACAGGGCGATGCCGACGGCGAGCGCGACGACGGCCACGAGGACGCCGGACTCGGGGAACACGTTGGTGGCCAGGCCGATGGCGAGGATCGGGCCGACGATGAAGCAGACCTCGTCGACCACGGCCTCGAAGGAGTACGCGGTGTGCAGCTTGGCGGGGGCGTCGCGGTAGAGGTGGGCCCAGCGGGCGCGGACCATGGCGCCGGCGCTGGGCATGACGCCGAGGCCGACGGCGAACAGGAACAGCGTCCAGGACGGTGCGTGGAAGTGGGCGCAGAGCAGGAGCCCGGTCGCGGCGGCGACGGTGAGCGCGGTGGCCGGGACGGCGACGTGGCGCTGCCCGCGGCGGTCGACCAGCCAGGAGACCGCCGGGCCGAGCGCCGCGGCGGCGACCGCCATCGTTGCGGAGACCGCGCCCGCCAGCCCGTACGACCCCGTCAGCTGGGAGAGCATGGTCACGATGCCGATGCCGGCCATGGAGATCGGCAGGCGGGCTACGAACCCGGCGGAGGAGAAGGCCAGGGTGCCTGGCGCGGCGAATATTCGGCGGTAGCTGGACAGCACGGGAGCTCCGGACAGGGGGGTAAGGAACAAGGCTGGTCAACACAGCTTACGTACGTTGGCAAACGGTATTTTCCGGACACCAACGCGGCCCCGGCGCCGGGCCCCGGCCCCTCAGTGGCAGGATCGGTGCCATGTCCGACGCGCGCAAACCCTCCTCATCCGGCGCCGCCCCGTACGACGCCCTGCTGCTCCTCTCCTTCGGCGGGCCCGAGGCCCCGGAGGACGTCGTCCCGTTCCTGGAGAACGTCACCCGGGGCCGCGGCATCCCCAGGGAACGGCTGAAGGAGGTGGGCCGGCACTACTTCCTGTTCGGCGGGGTGAGCCCGATCAACGAGCAGAACCGCGAGCTGCTGGCCGCCCTGCGCAAGGACTTCGCCGGGCACGGGCTGGACCTGCCGGTCTACTGGGGCAACCGGAACTGGGCGCCGTACCTGGTGGACACCCTGCGGGAGATGGCCGCCGACGGCCATCGCCGGATCGCGGTGCTCGCCACCAGCGCCTACGCCGGATACTCGGGCTGCCGCCAGTACCGGGAGAACCTGGCCGACGCGCTGGCCGTCCTCGCCGAGGAGGGCCGCCCGGCGCTGACCGTCGACAAGCTGCGGCACTTCTACAACCACCCCGGCTTCGTCGAGCCGATGATCGACGCCACCGTGGCCGCCCTGAACGAGCTGCCCGAGGCCGTCCGCCCCGGCGCCCGGCTGGCCTTCACCACCCACTCCATCCCGGACGCGATGGCGGAGACCTCCGGCGCCCCGGACGACCCGGCCCGCGGCACCCCCGGCGGCGCGTACGTCGCCCAGCACCTGGAGGTGGCCCGGCTGATCGCCGCGGCCGTCGCCGAGCGCACCGGCGTGGCCGACCGGCCGTGGGAGCTGGTGTTCCAGAGCCGCAGCGGCGCCCCGCACATCCCGTGGCTGGAGCCCGACATCTGCGACCACCTGGAGGCGCAGCACGCCGACGGCGCGCCGGCCGTGGTGATGGTCCCGATCGGCTTCGTCTCCGACCACATGGAGGTCAAGTACGACCTCGACACCGAGGCCGTCGCCAAGGCCGCCGAACTGGGCCTGCCGGTCGCCCGGGCGGCCACCGTCGGCGCCGACCCGCGGTTCACAGCCGCGGTCCGCGAACTCGTCCTGGAGCGGGCCGCCACCGAGCGCGGCGAGGGCGTGAGCCGCTGCGCGCTCGGCGCCCTCGGCCCCAGCCACGACGTGTGCGCGGTGGCCTGCTGCCCCAACCCGCGCGCCGCCCGCCCGGCCGCCGCCGAGCGCTGACCCAGGAGGAGAACCCCCGTGCCCACCCCCGCCCCGCCCGCCGACGGGCTCCTCGACGACCTGCTGGACGTCGCCCTGGACGCGGCCCGGCAGGCCGGCGTGCTGCTGCGCGACGGCCGCCCCGCCGACCTCGGCGTGGCCGGCACCAAGAGCAGCCCGGTCGACGTGGTCACCGAGATGGACCTCGCTTCCGAGAAGCTCATCGTGGAGCTGATCGCCGACCGCCGCCCCGAGGACGGCTACCTCGGCGAGGAGGGAGCCGAGCGCCCGGGCAGCAGCGGGGTGCGCTGGGTCGTCGACCCGCTCGACGGCACGGTCAACTACCTGTACGGGCTGCCCTCCTGGGCGGTCAGCGTGGCCGCCGAGGTGGACGGCCGGGCCGTCGTCGGGGTGGTGTACGCCCCAGCGCGCGGCGAGCTGTTCCACGCCGTGCTGGGCCGCGGCGCCCGTCTCGACGGCCGCCCGGTCTCGGCCCGCCCGGCCCCGCCCTGGGGCCAGGCGCTGATCGCCACCGGCTTCAACTACGTCCAGCCGGTGCGGGTGCGCCAGGCCGAGGTGCTGCTGGCACTGATGCCCGAGGTGCGGGACGTCCGCCGGGGCGGGGCGGCCGCGGTGGACCTGTGCGACGTCGCCGCCGGGCGGCTGGACGGCTACTACGAGCGCGGCCTCGCTCCCTGGGACCGGGCGGCCGGCTGCCTGATCGCCGGCGAGGCCGGCGCACTGGTCGGCGGCCGTCCCGGCCACGGCCCGGACGGCGAGCTGACCGTGGCCGCCGCCCCGGGCGTGTACGAGCCGCTGCAGGAGCGGCTGGCCGCGCTGCGCGCCTGGACGGACTGAGTCCACCCGGGGCCTCGGACGAGCGGACCGGGCCCCGGGGAACACGCCCCCGGGCAAGCGAAGACCCTGGCACACGGGGGATGCCAGGGCCTGGGGTTTCGCACGGCCCCCGCAGGGCCGCTGGTGCCGGAATCCGGCGTCGGGTCAGGCGGCGGTGCGGTGGCGGTCCAGCACGGTGTCCACACCGTGCTCGGCGGCGAGACGACGGAGGTCGTCCAGCTCGGACTGCTCCACCTCGGCGAGGAACTCGTCCCCGGCCTCGATCGCGCGGTGCAGGTCCTGCTCGGCGTTGGCTATGCGCTGCAGGATTCCGGCCTTGAAGGCGTCCATACGGGCCCCCTTACTGTGTCGGACGTGCACGGTCGTGCGCTCTCCGCCCCGGGGGAGGGTCCAGCCGGTGAATGCGCCCGGACCGACAGGTGGTGGATCTCCGGTCGGGCGCGGGGACGGCCCTTCGGCCGCTTCCGGTGACGCCCCAGCCCCAGGGCCGGCGCGGATGAACGCACGGCGGGTGGGTGCGATCGGCCAACAGCCAGATCGCGGGTGTGCAGCTGTCCTCCCCACCCCGGGGGCCGGGAAACCTCCGGGCGGAAGAAAGTTGCCCGTGTCACAGTCCAAGCGGAGCGTTCCCGACACGAACGGTCAGCGCCGCGGTGCCCGGCCCCGTGCCAGCGGGGCAGCTTATCGCTGCTTTACCGCAGGACCAGGCAGGATGGAGGCACCGTCGGAGCCGTGCGTCCGCTTCCGGGGCCGGCCTGGAGAAGGGACAACGACCGTGCGGGTTCTCGTCGTCGAGGACGAGCAGCTGCTTGCCGAGGCCGTCGCGACCGGCCTGCGCCGCGAGGCGATGGCCGTCGACGTGGTGTACGACGGGGAGGCCGCGCTCCAGCGCATCGCGGTCAACGACTACGACGTGGTGGTCCTGGACCGCGACCTCCCGCTGGTGCACGGCGACGACGTGTGCCGCAAGGTGGTCGAGCAGGGCCTGGCGACCCGGGTGATCATGCTGACCGCCTCCGGCGACATCAGCGACCGGGTCGAGGGCCTGGAGATCGGCGCCGACGACTACCTTCCGAAGCCGTTCGCCTTCAGTGAACTCGTCGCCCGGGTGAGGGCGCTGGGCCGCCGCGCGACCATCCCGCTGCCCCCGGTGCTGGAGCGGGCCGGCATCTCGCTCGACCCCGGACGGCGCGAGGTGATCCGCGAGGGGCGCACCGTCCAGCTCGCCCCCAAGGAGTTCGCCGTCCTGGAGGTGCTGATGCGGGCCGGCGGCGCCGTCGTCTCCGCCGAGCAGCTCCTCGAGAAGGCCTGGGACGAGCACACCGACCCGTTCACCAACGTCGTGCGCGTCACCGTGATGACCCTGCGCCGCAAGCTCGGCGACCCGCCGGTGATCGTCACCGTGCCGGGTTCCGGCTACCGGATCTGACCGGAACCCGCCCCCGCAGCCGGAATCCAGCGGCCCGAGCCGCCGGGTCCGCCCCCGAGGATTCCCCCGCCGTACCGGCGCCCGCCCCGGCGGACGCCCGAGAGGACCATCATGAGCACCCCGCCGCGCCCGGCCGGCGGGCCCTCCGGCGTGCCCGCCGGCGGCCCGCGCGCCGTCCCGCCGAAGCCCGCACACGCGCCGCACCAGGGCCGGCCGCGCCAGCCCGAGACCTACGTCCCCGGCGACGGCCTGCTCGCCTGGCTGCCGTTCCGCCCCACCATCCGGATGCGGCTCACCCTGCTGTACGGCGGGATGTTCCTGATGGCCGGCGTGGTGCTGCTGCTGGTGATGTACTTCTTCGTCCAGCAGGCGCTCCAGCAGGTCGGCCAGCCGCACCTGCTGCTCAACGGCATCCCCGTGCGGACGCCGGACGGCCAGATCATCTCCAACCAGTCCGCGCTCGACCAGTGGCTGAACGACTACCGGTCCTACCAGGCCGGCCAGGCGCTCAACACCCTGCTGCGCAAGCTGCTCACGGTGCTCGTCTGCCTCTCCGTGATCGCTTTCGCGGCCGGCTACGCGATGGCCGGCCGGGTGCTGCGCCCGCTCGGCCGGATCACCCGGACCGCCCGTGAGGTCGCCTCCTCCGACCTGCACCGCCGGATCGAGCTGGACGGGCCCGACGACGAGCTCAAGGAGCTCGCCGACACCTTCGACGACATGCTGGACCGGCTGGACCGCTCCTTCGACTCCCAGCGCCGCTTCGTCGCCAACGCCTCGCACGAACTGCGCACCCCGTTGGCGATCAACCGGACCCTGCTGGAGGTCCAGCTCTCCGACCCGGCCGCCTCGCCCGACCTCCAGCAGCTCGGCAGGACCCTGCTGGCCACCAACGAGCGCAGCGAGCAGCTGGTCGAGGGCCTGCTGCTGCTCGCCCGCAGCGAGAACGAGCTGACCGACCGCCGTTCGGTGGAGCTGTCCGAGGTGGCCACCCGGGCTTTGGAGCAGACCCGCAGCGAGGCCGACAAGCGCGAGGTCGAGCTGCGTTCGAAGCTCGATCCGGCCGTCGTCGCGGGCAACGGCGTGCTGCTGGAGCGGCTCGCGCTGAACCTGCTGCAGAACGCCGTCCGGTACAACACCCCGGGCGGCTGGGTGGAGCTGGCCACCGCCACGGTGCCGGGCGGCGGCGAGCTGGTGGTCTCCAACACCGGCCCGGTGGTCCCCGGCTACGAGCTGGAGCACATCTTCGAGCCGTTCCGCCGGATCAAGGGCGCCGACCGCACCCGCAGCGACAAGGGGGTCGGGCTGGGCCTGTCCATCGTCCGTTCGGTGGTGCGCGCCCACGGCGGCACCATCGAGGCCACCCCGCGCGCCGGGGGAGGGCTCACCATGCGGGTCCGGATCCCCTCGCCGTAGGGGCCCCCTGTGCCGTTCCGCGAGGTAACGGCCCCGGACTCCGGCGCGTTCCGTGGGCGACCGTTTTCAGCCGCCCCCGGCAGGCCTGTCAAGACGACATAAGGCCTGGCGGGGGCGGCTTGTCATTTCCGGCCCGGGCAACTTACGGTGTCGTAACCTACGCAACCGTAAGTGCGCCTGCCGGTCCGCCCGCCGACGGCTCCGCACGGCGCTTGCCCGCCCCACGCGCCCGTCCCGCGCGTATCCGTCCCCCAGGAGCACGACCGTGACCATCGCCCCTGTGCAGAGCAGCCCCTCGCTCGGATCGAGCGGCTGGACCGACACGCGACTGATCCTGGCCCTCGAGGAGGTCGTGGAGAAGGAGCTCAACCGCCACCTGGGGGTCGCCAAGGAGTGGATGCCCCACGAGTTCGTCCCGTGGAGCCAGGGCCGTGACTTCGACGGCGTGCTGGGCGGCGAGGCGTGGAACGTCGAGCAGTCGCAGGTGACCCCGCTCGGCCGGGTGTCCCTGGTCGTCAACCTGCTGACCGAGGACAACCTCCCCAGCTACCACCACGAGATCGCGACCATGTTCGGCCGCGAGGGCGCCTGGGGCACCTGGGTGCACCGCTGGACCGCCGAGGAGGGCCGGCACGGGATAGCCATTCGCGACTTCCTGCTCGCCACCCGGGCCGTCGACCCGGTCGAGCTGGAGCGGGCCCGGATGTCGCACATGTCCGAGGGCTTCGAGTCCGACAACTCCCACAGCATGCTGCACTCGGTCGCGTACGTGGCCTTCCAGGAGCTCGCCACCCGCATCTCGCACCGCAACACCGGCAAGTACGCCGGCGACCCGCTGTGCGACCAGCTGCTGGCGAAGATCGCCAACGACGAGAACCTGCACATGGTCTTCTACCGGAACCTGCTGAAGGCCGCCCTGGAGATCGCCCCGGACCAGGCCATGCGCGCCATCGCCGACGTCGTCACCAACTTCCGGATGCCCGGCCACGGCATCCCCGGTTTCGAGCGCGCCGCCGCGCAGATCGCCATCGGTGGGGTGTACAACCTGCGCATCCACCACGACGACGTGCTGCAGCCGGTGCTGCGCCACCTGCGGGTGATGGAGTTCGACGGCCTCGGCCCCGAGGGCCTGGTGGCGCAGAACGAGCTGGGTGTCTTCCTGGACGGCCTGGACTCCCAGGCGCGCAAGTTCGAGGAGCGCCAGGCCGCGCTGCTGGCCCGCCGGGAGGCCCGCCGCAACGCCGGCTGACACGCCTGCGGGGGCGCTCCCACGAAGGGGCGCGCCCCCGGATCGAGGGGGTGGAGTGGGTGGATTTTCCGGGTTTTGTCCCGGAAGATTCTGAACGTGACCAAGCTCACACCGTGTCGCTCCGTGACGTCGGGCAACCCCGGAGAGTGATCACCTGGCCGGGGGTGTCGATCGCCGTCCGTGACCGGAATCTGTCCTGCCGCCGGAACGCGGGGTTGGCTGGCGCCCCTGGTGGGCAAGGGATTTCGAGGACACCGGTGCGGCTTCCGGTCACTGTGAGTCGCCGGAAGTACGGTCGTTCGGCGGGTTGGCGATGGCCCAGCGTGAGGCCTTCCACGCCCTGAAGGATCACCCCAACGGAGCCCTGGCTGAGTGTCGATTGAGTAACAGGGCTTGAAGTAAGGCAAAATCTCCGCCTCGGGTCGGGCACAAGACCGACCCCCCATGCGTTACGTGCGCTGGAGATACCGCACACACCGCACAACCCGGAGGGGGAGAGCGAAAAATGGCAACCGACTACGACACCCCACGCAAGACCGACGACGAGCTCAACGAGGACAGCATCGAGGAGCTCAAGGCTCGTCGGAACGACAAGGGCGGCAGCTCGGTGGACGTCGACGAGTTCGACGCCGCCGAGGGCATGGAGCTTCCCGGTGCCGACCTCTCGAACGAGGAGCTCGCGGTTCGGGTCCTGCCCAAGCAGGCCGACGAGTTCACCTGCATGAGCTGCTTCCTGGTCCACCACCGCAGCCAGCTCTACAGCGAGAAGAACGGCAACCCGATCTGCCGGGACTGCGGCGCCTGAGCACCGCAGCGGACAGCGCCAGGCACCCGTGGCTCCCGCGGGACCGGCACAACGCTCCTTCCGGCCCCGGGCAGCGGGGCCGGACGGCAGGTCCGCGGTCCGTCCGGAAGGGCGGACCCGGGAGGACGGAGTCGGTCGGCCGCGCGCCGGCGAGGACAAAGTCGTAGGGACGGTCCCGCATCAGCGGAACCGTCCCTCTCGGTCTTTCGGGGCCCTCGTGGTGCGCCGGCTACGTGCGGGCGCCGCGCCGGGCCTCCTCCAGCGCCTCGGCCAGCTTCATCGGCGAGCGGGTCGACAGATAGAGGTAGGGCGTCGGGTCGGCCGGGTCGCTCACCTCGACCCTCAGCGCGGTGGGGACGTAGCTGCGCAGCAGCATGAAGGCTCGGGGGTCGGCCTTCGGACCGCGCCAGGCCGCGGCCTCGGCGGGGCTCAGCGCCTGCGCGGCGCCCAGCGCGTCCACCGGGATGCGGGCCGGCCCGGCCACCAGCGAGCCCTGCACCACCCGGATCCGGGCCGAGCCGTAGCTGCTGATCGCCACCGCCCCGGCGGCGATGCCGACCACCAGGCCGACCAGGGCGGCCAGACCGCCGACCCGGATCAGGATCAGCGCCAGGGTCAGACCGACTGCGACGGGGAGCAGCCACCAGGAGCGCGGCACCGTGAGGCGTTCGTCGTACATGCCCTCCATTGTGGTCGCCCTGACGCCCGGCACGGGACGCCACCCCCACCGGAGGCCTTGCTACCCCTGGGTAGGCTGCGAGCCGTGACCGGTACGACCACCCCCACCACCCCCACCGACCGATCGGCGCCCGCGTTGCCGCCGACCCCGACCACCCCGCCGCCGGACGCCGTGATTCCGGAGCGCCACCCCCAGGCCCCCGCCCCCGGCACCCGCCTCGGCTCCCACTACGAGCACTGCTTCGGCTGCGGCCCGCAGCACCCCGGCGGCCTGCGGATCGACGCGGTCGCGGGGGAAGGCCTGGACGTCACGGCCGAGCTCACCGTCCGGGACGTCCACCAGGGCGGCCCCGGGCTGGCCCACGGCGGGCTCCTCACCACGGCGATGGACGAGACCCTCGGCACGCTCAACTGGCTGCTGCACGCGCCCGCCGTGACCGGCCGGCTGGAGACCGACTTCCTCAGCCCGGTGCCCGTCGATTCCGTGCTGCACCTGCGCGCCTGGATCACCGGCGTGCACGGCCGCAAGATCTACAGTGCCGCCGAGGCGCGGATCGGCGGCCCGGACGGACCGGTCGCGGTGCGGGCTCAGGCGCTCTTCGTCCAGGTGAAGCTGGAACACTTCACCACGCACGGTCGTCCCGAGGACATCGAGAAGGTCCTCGACGACCCTGATCTGATGAAGCGCGCACGAGCCTTTGAGGTGAACCCTTGAGCGAGACCCCCCGCCCGCGGCTGGACGTCCTGATCCGGCGCATCGACCCCGAGCTGCCGCTGCCCGAGTACGCGCAGCCCGGGGACGCCGGTGCCGACCTGAGGACCACCGTCGACGCCGAGCTGGCCCCCGGAGAGCGGGCGGTGCTCCCCACCGGCATCGCCGTCGCGCTCCCGGACGGCTACGCGGCCTTCGTCCACCCGCGCTCCGGGCTGGCAGCTCGTTGCGGAGTTGCCCTCGTGAACGCCCCGGGGACGGTCGATGCCGGGTACCGTGGAGAGATCAAGGTGATCGTCGTCAATCTGGACCCGCGCGAGGGGGTCAGCTTCCGCCGAGGGGACCGGATCGCCCAGCTGGTCATCCAGCAGGTCGAGAAGGCCCGCTTCCACGAGGTGGCCGAGCTGCCCGGGTCGGCACGTGCCGAGGGCGGGTTCGGGTCGACCGGTGGCCACGCCGCGGTCTAGCATTCCCGCGGCCTCGCAGGAAGCCGAGCAGGTATTCGCATCGGTCTTGGACCGGGAAGGACAGTGACCGTGTTCCGTCGTCGCCAGAAGAGCGAGGACGCTGTCGAGCAGCTCGCCGACGACGCCATCAGCGCCGACGAGACGGCCGATGACGTCGAAGGTTCCGCCGAGAGCGAGAACGTGACCGAGCTGGACCCGGCCGACAAGGTCGGCCTGCCGCCGGCCCCGCGGCCGGACGGCCCATGGGATCACAGTGAGCTGGAGACCCCGGAGGAGGGGCGAGTCGACCTCGGGGGTCTGCTGGTTCCCGGTGTCGAGGGCATGGAGCTGCGCGTCGAGGTCGCGGGTGACGCGATCGTCGCGGCGACCCTCGTGCTCGGCAACAGCGCCATCCAGCTGCAGGCCTTCGCGGCCCCGAAGTCGGAGGGCATCTGGGGAGAGGTCCGTGAGGAGATCGCCAACGGCATCACCTCGCAGGGCGGCCTGGTCGACGAGGAGGAAGGCCCGCTCGGCTGGCACCTCCGCGCCCAGGTCCCGGTGCAGCTCCCGGACGGCACCCAGGGCGTACAGCTGGTGCGCTTCGTCGGGTGCGACGGCCCGCGCTGGTTCCTGCGCGGCGTGATCTCGGGCCAGGCCGCCGTGCAGCCCGAGATGGCCGGCGTCCTGGAGCAGGTCTTCCGGCAGACCGTCGTCGTCCGCGGCGAGAGCCCGATGGCTCCCCGCGACCCGATCGTGCTGAAGCTTCCCGAGGACGCCCAGATGGTCGCCGACGGTGGCGGGGCTGCTGCCACCGCCGGCGAGGGCGAGGGCCGCTACGGCTCGCTCGACCCGTTCGCCCGCGGCCCGGAGATCACCGAGGTCCGCTGACCCCGGCCCGATCACCTGGCGTCTCCATCGCCTCCATCGCCTCCGCCCGGAGCCCCGGGCGGAGGCGATTTGCATGTGGCGGGCCGCTACCCGTACAGTTCCGGAGTCGCCGCGGGAGACCGGGGTGACAAAGCGGAAAGCGAATCCGATGAATGAAACTCCGGAAAACGGAGCGGAAAACATCTGATAAGCTGGAAACACGAAAGAACGAAGCGCCCGGAGGGCCCGCTGGAAGGCGGTCCGAAGGAAGCGTCCGTTCCTTGAGAACTCAACAGCGTGCCAAAAGTCAACGCCAGATATGTTGACATCCCCGGCCTCGATCGTCTGATCGGGGTTGGAGATTCCTTTTGAAACAAACACTAGCGAGGACGCAGTGCGCGGGACCGCCCTATTCCGGTGGTTGCCGTGCCGCTCAACGCGGGTGTGAACCCGATTACGGGTAAACATTCACGGAGAGTTTGATCCTGGCTCAGGACGAACGCTGGCGGCGTGCTTAACACATGCAAGTCGAACGGTGAAGCCCTTCGGGGTGGATCAGTGGCGAACGGGTGAGTAACACGTGGGCAATCTGCCCTGCACTCTGGGACAAGCCCTGGAAACGGGGTCTAATACCGGATACGACCTTCCTCCGCATGGGGGTTGGTGGAAAGCTCCGGCGGTGCAGGATGAGCCCGCGGCCTATCAGCTTGTTGGTGGGGTAATGGCCTACCAAGGCGACGACGGGTAGCCGGCCTGAGAGGGCGACCGGCCACACTGGGACTGAGACACGGCCCAGACTCCTACGGGAGGCAGCAGTGGGGAATATTGCACAATGGGCGAAAGCCTGATGCAGCGACGCCGCGTGAGGGATGACGGCCTTCGGGTTGTAAACCTCTTTCAGCAGGGAAGAAGCGCAAGTGACGGTACCTGCAGAAGAAGCACCGGCTAACTACGTGCCAGCAGCCGCGGTAATACGTAGGGTGCGAGCGTTGTCCGGAATTATTGGGCGTAAAGAGCTCGTAGGCGGCCTGTCGCGTCGGATGTGAAAGCCCGGGGCTTAACCCCGGGTCTGCATTCGATACGGGCAGGCTAGAGTGTGGTAGGGGAGATCGGAATTCCTGGTGTAGCGGTGAAATGCGCAGATATCAGGAGGAACACCGGTGGCGAAGGCGGATCTCTGGGCCATTACTGACGCTGAGGAGCGAAAGCGTGGGGAGCGAACAGGATTAGATACCCTGGTAGTCCACGCCGTAAACGTTGGGAACTAGGTGTTGGCGACATTCCACGTCGTCGGTGCCGCAGCTAACGCATTAAGTTCCCCGCCTGGGGAGTACGGCCGCAAGGCTAAAACTCAAAGGAATTGACGGGGGCCCGCACAAGCAGCGGAGCATGTGGCTTAATTCGACGCAACGCGAAGAACCTTACCAAGGCTTGACATATGCCGGAAACATCCAGAGATGGGTGCCCCCTTGTGGTCGGTATACAGGTGGTGCATGGTTGTCGTCAGCTCGTGTCGTGAGATGTTGGGTTAAGTCCCGCAACGAGCGCAACCCTTGTTCTGTGTTGCCAGCGAGTAATGTCGGGGACTCACAGGAGACTGCCGGGGTCAACTCGGAGGAAGGTGGGGACGACGTCAAATCATCATGCCCCTTATGTCTTGGGCTGCACACGTGCTACAATGGTCGGTACAAAGGGCTGCGATGCCGTGAGGCGGAGCGAATCCCAAAAAGCCGGCCTCAGTTCGGATTGGGGTCTGCAACTCGACCCCATGAAGTTGGAGTTGCTAGTAATCGCAGATCAGCATGCTGCGGTGAATACGTTCCCGGGCCTTGTACACACCGCCCGTCACGTCACGAAAGTCGGTAACACCCGAAGCCGGTGGCCTAACCCGTAAGGGATGGAGCCGTCGAAGGTGGGACCAGCGATTGGGACGAAGTCGTAACAAGGTAGCCGTACCGGAAGGTGCGGCTGGATCACCTCCTTTCTAAGGAGCACATGGCCGCTTGCAGGCGAATGTTCTGCACGGTTGCTCATGGGTGGAACGTTGACTATTCGGCACAGCGAGGGCTTGGTCTCCTAGTACTGCTTCGGCGTGGAAGAGAGAGTCTGGTTCTGGTTGTGTCGGGCACGTTGTTGGGTCCTGAGGGAACGGAAGTTGCCTCAAGGATGCCGGCCTCACTCGAGATGGTCCTTCGGGATCGTTGAGGGTGTGTGACTGGTCGTTGTTTGAGAACTGCACAGTGGACGCGAGCATCTGTGGCCAAGTTTTTAAGGGCGCACGGTGGATGCCTTGGCACCAGGAACCGATGAAGGACGTGGGAGGCCGCGATAGGCCCCGGGGAGCTGTCAACCGAGCTTTGATCCGGGGGTGTCCGAATGGGGAAACCCGGCAGTCGTCATGGGCTGTCACCCGCTGCTGAACACATAGGCAGTGTGGAGGGAACGCGGGGAAGTGAAACATCTCAGTACCCGCAGGAAGAGAAAACAACCGTGATTCCGGGAGTAGTGGCGAGCGAAACTGGATGAGGCTAAACCGTATTGGTGTGAGACCCGGCAGGGGTTGCCAATACGGGGTTGTGGGAATGAGCTTCAGTCGTCTGCCGGCGGCTGGGCGAGTCAGAAACCGTATGGGTAGTCGAAGGACATGCGAAAGGTCCGGCGTAGAGGGTAAGACCCCCGTAGACGAAATCTGTACGGCTTGCTTGCTCATCTCCCAAGTAGCACGGGGCCCGAGAAATCCCGTGTGAATCTGGCGGGACCACCCGCTAAGCCTAAATATTCCCTGGTGACCGATAGCGGATAGTACCGTGAGGGAATGGTGAAAAGTACCGCGGGAGCGGAGTGAAATAGTACCTGAAACCGTGTGCCTACAAGCCGTGGGAGCGTCGTCAGTCGGTTTACCGGCTGGCCGTGACTGCGTGCCTTTTGAAGAATGAGCCTGCGAGTTTGCGGTGTGTAGCGAGGTTAACCCGTGTGGGGTAGCCGTAGCGAAAGCGAGTCCGAATAGGGCGTTTGAGTTGCATGCCCAAGACCCGAAGCGGAGTGATCTAGCCATGGGCAGGTTGAAGCGCGGGTAAGACCGTGTGGAGGACCGAACCCACCAGGGTTGAAAACCTGGGGGATGACCTGTGGTTAGGGGTGAAAGGCCAATCAAACTCCGTGATAGCTGGTTCTCCCCGAAATGCATTTAGGTGCAGCGTCACGTGTTTCTTGCCGGAGGTAGAGCACTGGATAGGCGATGGGCCTTACCGGGTTACTGACCTTAGCCAAACTCCGAATGCCGGTAAGTGAGAGCGTGGCAGTGAGACTGTGGGGGATAAGCTCCATGGTCGAGAGGGAAACAGCCCAGAACACCGACTAAGGTCCCTAAGCGTGTGCTAAGTGGGAAAGGATGTGGAGTCGCAGAGACAACCAGGAGGTTGGCTTAGAAGCAGCCACCCTTGAAAGAGTGCGTAATAGCTCACTGGTCAAGTGATTCCGCGCCGACAATGTAGCGGGGCTCAAGCACATCACCGAAGTCGTGTCATTGCAGCGAATAGGGCCAACGCCTGCTGTGATGGGTAGGGGAGCGTCGTGTGCCGGGTGAAGCGGCCGAGGAATCGAGTCGTGGACGGTATACGAGTGAGAATGCAGGCATGAGTAGCGATACAAGAGTGGGAAACTCTTGCGCCGATTGACCAAGGGTTCCTGGGTCAAGCTGATCTGCCCAGGGTAAGTCGGGACCTAAGGCGAGGCCGACAGGCGTAGTCGATGGACAACGGGTTGATATTCCCGTACCCGCTTTGAAGCGCCAACGCTGAACCTTCTGATGCTAAGCCCGTGAAGCCGTCCCGGAGCCTTCGGGCAAAGGGAAGTGGTGGAGCCGGTGGCCCAACGGGGTAGTAGGTGAGCGATGGGGTGACGCAGGAAGGTAGTCCAGCCCGGGCGGTGGTTGTCCCGGGGTAAGGGTGTAGGCCGAGTGATAGGCAAATCCGTCACTCATTGAGGCTGAGACCTGATGCCGAGCCGATTGTGGTGAAGTGGATGATCCTATGCTGTCGAGAAAAGCCTCTAGCGAGTTTCATGGCGGCCCGTACCCCAAACCGACTCAGGTGGTCAGGTAGAGAATACCGAGGCGTTCGGGTGAACTATGGTTAAGGAACTCGGCAAAATGCCCCCGTAACTTCGGGAGAAGGGGGGCCATTCCTGGTGACGGGCCTTGCGCCTTGAGCTGGGGGTGGCCGCAGAGACCAGCGAGAAGCGACTGTTTACTAAAAACACAGGTCCGTGCGAAGCCGTAAGGCGATGTATACGGACTGACGCCTGCCCGGTGCTGGAACGTTAAGGGGACCGGTTAGCTCCACTTCGGTGGGGCGAAGCTGAGAACTTAAGCGCCAGTAAACGGCGGTGGTAACTATAACCATCCTAAGGTAGCGAAATTCCTTGTCGGGTAAGTTCCGACCTGCACGAATGGCGTAACGACTTCTCGACTGTCTCAACCATAGGCCCGGTGAAATTGCATTACGAGTAAAGATGCTCGTTTCGCGCAGCAGGACGGAAAGACCCCGGGACCTTTACTATAGCTTGATATTGGTGTTCGGTTCGGCTTGTGTAGGATAGGTGGGAGACTTTGAAGCAGCAACGCCAGTTGTTGTGGAGTCGCCGTTGAAATACCACTCTGGTCGTGCTGGATGTCTAACCTGGGTCCGTGATCCGGATCAGGGACAGTGTCTGGTGGGTAGTTTAACTGGGGCGGTTGCCTCCTAAAGGGTAACGGAGGCGCCCAAAGGTTCCCTCAGCCTGGTTGGCAATCAGGTGTTGAGTGTAAGTGCACAAGGGAGCTTGACTGTGAGACTGACGGGTCGAGCAGGTACGAAAGTAGGGACTAGTGATCCGGCGGTGGCTTGTGGAAGCGCCGTCGCTCAACGGATAAAAGGTACCCCGGGGATAACAGGCTGATCTTCCCCAAGAGTCCATATCGACGGGATGGTTTGGCACCTCGATGTCGGCTCGTCGCATCCTGGGGCTGGAGTAGGTCCCAAGGGTTGGGCTGTTCGCCCATTAAAGCGGTACGCGAGCTGGGTTTAGAACGTCGTGAGACAGTTCGGTCCCTATCCGCTGTGCGCGTAGGAGTGTTGAGAAGGGCTGTCCCTAGTACGAGAGGACCGGGACGGACGAACCTCTGGTGTGCCAGTTGTTCTGCCAAGGGCATGGCTGGTTGGCTACGTTCGGGAGGGATAACCGCTGAAAGCATCTAAGCGGGAAGCCTGCTTCGAGATGAGCACTCCCACCTCCTTGAGAGGGTAAGGCTCCCAGTAGACGACTGGGTTGATAGGCCGGATATGGAAGCCCTGTGAGGGGTGGAGTTGACCGGTACTAATAGGCCGAGGGCTTGTCCTCAGTTGCTCGCGTCCACTGTGTTGTTCTGAAACAACGACCCCGACCCCGTAAGGCGTGGGTTGGTGCGGTTGACAGTTTCATAGTGTTTCGGTGGTCATAGCGTGAGGGAAACGCCCGGTTACATTCCGAACCCGGAAGCTAAGCCTCACAGCGCCGATGGTACTGCAGGGGGGACCCTGTGGGAGAGTAGGACGCCGCCGAACAATCATTCAGAAGAACCCCCATCCGGATTCCGGATGGGGGTTCTTCGTGTTTCCGCGCCGCTGCCCTCAGTTCGGGAGCGTCATTTTGAAGCCGAGGTGCGAGGGCGCGAAACCCAGCCGCTCGTAGAAGCGGTGGGCGTCCGTGCGCGTCGCGTCGGAGGTGAGCTGGACGAGGTCCGCGCCGAGTTCGCGGGCGCGCTCGACGGCCCACCGGATCAGTTCGGTACCGAGCCCGCTGCCCCGGTCGTCGGCGCGGACGCGGACGGCCTCGATGATCGCGCGGGTGGAACCGGTGCGGGAAAGGCCGGGGACGAGGGTGAGTTGCAGGGTGCCGACGGTACGGCCGGCGCGTTCGGCCACGACCAGGTGCTGGTGCGGATCCCCGTCTATGCGGGCGAACGCGGTGCGGTACGGGGTGAGGTCGTCGAGAGTCTCGCGGGTGGCGCCGAGCGGGTCGTCGGCGAGCAAGCCGACGATCGCCGGCAGATCGGCCTCGGTGGCCCGTCGGATGGTCAGAACAGCCGTTTCAGTCATGATCGGAGGATAAGGATGCTCTCCAGGGCCGGACCGGTCTTGTCTACGCCCGGAGTACCCCTTTACGGCCCTTCTGGGTCGATGCCAGGTCAGGCCGCGGGCGCTGCGCTGGTGATGACGGCGAAGGCGGCGCCGTGCGGGTCGAGCAGCTGGGCGAGGCGGCCGACCCCGTGCACGTCCGTCGCCGGGATCCGGACGGTCGCGCCGAGCCGGCCGGCGATGGCGAGGCTGGCGTCCACGTTGGGGACCTCGAAGTAGGGAAGCCAGTGCGAGCCGGTGCCGCGCGCGGTGCGCTCGGGGCCGAGTTGCACGATGCCGCCGTGGGCGTCCTCGGTACCGCCACCGGCCGGGGTGAGCACGGTGTAGAACGCCTCGCCGAACGGGACGTCCCGTTCCTGCCAGTCGAAGACCGCGCGGTAGAAGGCCCTGGCCCGTTCGGCGTCGACGCTGTAGCACTCGGCCCAGCAGAGGCTGACCTCCTCGTTGACGAGGTCCAGGCCGCGGGTGTCGTGCGGCTGCCAGACGGCGAATTCGGCACCGGTCGGATCGGTGAAGCCGGCCATCCGGCCCGCGGTGAAGACGTCGAAGGGAGCGAACCGCACGCTGCCGCCCGCCTTTTGGACGAGCTCGGTAGTGCGGTCGGCGTCCTGCGTGGCGAAGTACAGCGTCCAGCCGGGCAGTGCGGCCTCGTCGGCGAGCGGGCCGAGAGCGGCGACGGTTCGGCCGTCGAGCTGGAAGAAGCCGTAGCCGCCGGCCTCGGGGCCGGCCGAGTCGAAGGTCCAGCCGAACAGCGCGGTGTAGAAGTCGACGGAGGCCCGGGTGTCGGGGCTGCTCAGGTCGAGCCAGACCGGGGAACCGGGGCGGAAGTCGGTGTTCAGCATGGCGGTACTTGCTCCTCGGACGGGTCCCGCGCGGGCGCGGTGGACGGCCCCCCGGTTCCTTCCAGCCTGGCATCTCGGCGAGGGCCCTGCACGGTGGGTTGGCCGTCGGTGGACGGAGAGTGCGCGAGCTACGGGAGGTCCGCGACGGGCGCGCGGGGTGCGCGGAGTGCGCGGGTTCCGGCGGGCCCGCGGCTTTGTCCGCGCAGGGCGGTACGGTGCGTAACGGAATGGTTCACCCGTACCGGTCGAAGGGGGCTCCGGTGGGCAAGCAGGCGCAGTCGGGGCAGCAGGTCCCGCACCAACTCGCGCAGGTCGAGGGCGTGCTGGAGCGGATCACCTATGCCAACGAGGAGACCGGTTACACGGTGGCGCGGGTGGACACCGGCCGGGGCGGGAACGACCTGCTGACGGTGGTGGGCGCGCTGCTGGGGGCGCAGGTCGGCGAGTCGCTGCGGCTGCACGGGCGGTGGGGTTCGCACCCGCAGTACGGGCGGCAGTTCACGGTGGAGAACTACACGACGGTGCTGCCGGCCACGGTGCAGGGCATCCAGCGGTACCTGGGCTCGGGGCTGATCAAGGGGATCGGGCCGCGGTTCGCCGAGCGGATCGTGGAGCGCTTCGGGGTGGACACCCTGGAGGTGATCGAGAACGAGCCGGGTCGGCTGATCGAGGTGCCGGGGCTGGGACCGAAGCGCACCAGGAAGATCGCCGAGGCCTGGGACGAGCAGAAGGCCATCAAGGAGGTGATGGTCTTCCTCCAGGGGGTCGGGGTGTCGACCTCCTTGGCGGTCCGGATCTACAAGCAGTACGGGGACGCCTCGATCGGGGTGGTGAAGAACGAGCCGTACAAGCTGGCTTCGGACGTCTGGGGCATCGGCTTCCTGACGGCGGACCGGATCGCGCAGGCGGTGGGCATCCCGCACGACAGCCCGGAGCGGGTGAAGGCCGGGCTGCAGTACGCGCTGTCGCAGAGCAGCGACCAGGGGCACTGCTACCTGCCGGAGGAGCGGCTGATCGCGGACGGCGTGAAGCTGTTGCAGGTGGACGTGGGGCTGGTGATCGACTGCCTGGCGGAGCTGGTCGCGGCCGAGGGGGTGGTGCGCGAGACGGTGCCGGGGGAGGCGGGCGAGCCGATCACCGCGATCTACCTGGTGCCGTTCCACCGGGCGGAGATCTCGCTGGCCAACCAGCTGCTGCGACTGCTCCGTTCGGACTCCGACCGCCTGCCGTGGTCCGCCGAGGTGGACTGGCCGGTGGCGCTGGACTGGCTGGCGAAGCGGACGGGGACGGAGCTGGCGCCGGAGCAGCAGCAGTCGGTGCGGCTGGCGCTGACCCGCAAGGTCGCGGTGCTGACGGGTGGTCCGGGCTGCGGCAAGTCGTTCACGGTGAAGTCGATCGTGATGATGGCGCTGGCCAAACGGGCGAAGGTGGTGCTGGCGGCGCCGACCGGCCGGGCGGCGAAGCGGCTGGCGGAGCTGACCGGGGCGGAGGCCTCGACGGTGCACCGGTTGCTGGAGCTGAAGCCGGGCGGGGACGCCGCCTACGACCGGGACCGGCCGCTGGACGCGGACCTGGTGGTGGTGGACGAGGCGTCGATGCTGGACCTGATCCTGGCGAACAAGCTGGTCAAGGCGGTGCCGCCGGGCGCCCATCTGCTGTTCGTGGGGGACGTGGACCAGCTGCCCTCGGTGGGTGCCGGGGAGGTGCTGCGGGACCTGCTGGCGGAGGGCGGGCCGATCCCGTCGGTGCGGCTGACCCGGATCTTCCGGCAGGCGCAGCAGTCCGGAGTGGTGGTCAACGCGCACCGGATCAATGAGGGGAAGCCGCCGTTGACGGAGGGTCTGGCGGACTTCTTCCTGTTCGCCGAGGAGGACACGGAGCGGGCGGCCGGTCTGACGGTGGACGTGGTGGCGCGTCGGATCCCGCAGAAGTTCGGCTTCGATCCGCGCCGGGACGTGCAGGTGCTGGCGCCGATGCACCGTGGCCCGGCCGGGGCGGGGAACCTGAACACGCTGTTGCAGGGCGCGGTGACGCCGGCCCGGGAGGGGCTGGCGGAGCGGCGGTTCGGCGGGCGGACGTTCCGGGTGGGGGACAAGGTCACCCAGATCCGCAACAACTACGACAAGGGGCGGAACGGCGTCTTCAACGGCACAGTGGGAGTGGTGACCGCCCTCAGCGTGGACGACCAGCGGCTGACGGTGCTCACCGACGAGGACGAGGAGGTGTCGTACGACTTCGACGAACTGGACGAGCTGTCACACGCGTACGCGGTGACGATCCACCGCTCGCAGGGCAGTGAGTATCCGGTGGTGGTGATTCCGGTCACGATGTCCGCTTGGACGATGCTCCAGCGAAATCTGCTCTACACCGCTGTGACCAGGGCGAGGAAACTCGTGGTGCTGGTGGGGTCACGGAAGGCGATCGCGCAGGCCGTGAGGGCCGTCAGTGCAGGTCGGCGGCATGCCGCGCTCGATCATCGACTTGCTTCTGGATGATTATCCAACAGGATGGTTGCCTCTAATGTTCTCTTGACGTGAAGAGATTTACGGCAGAGCCTAGGGTGGTGCCGATCTTGTCCGGTTCGTACCGGCTGCGGCGGCAGGTTTTGTAGGGGCAGGCCCTTCCGGGCCACCCCGGGTGCGCGACTGTCCTCCGGATGGGGGATCGTGGAGACAGTCAGGGCACCTTGGAAGAGGATTCATTTCGTCGGTGAGGAAGACGTGAGCGACAACTCGGTAGTACTGCGGTACCAGGACGGCGAGTACGAGTACCCCGTCGTCGAGAGCACTGCGGGCAACTCCGGCTTCGACATCTCGAAGCTGCTCCCGCAGACCGGCCTGGTCACCCTGGACAACGGCTTCGGTAACACCGCCGCGTACAAGTCCGCGATCACCTTCGTGGACGGCGACAACGGCATCCTGCGGTACCGCGGCTACCCGATCGAGCAGCTCGCAGCACAGGGCGGCTTCATCGAGACCGCGTACCTCCTGATCAACGGCGAGCTGCCCAACGCGGACCAGCTGGCGGAGTTCAACCGCGAGATCACCCAGCACACGCTGCTGCACGAGGACGTCAAGCGCTTCTTCCAGGGCTTCCCGCGGGACGCCCACCCGATGGCCATGCTGTCCTCGGTGGTCGGTGCGCTCTCCACGTTCTACCCGGAGAGCCACAACCCCTTCGACGCGGCCCAGCGCCACCTGTCGACCGTCCGCCTGCTGGCCAAGCTGCCGACGATCGCCGCGTACGCGTACAAGAAGGCGATGGGCCAGCCCTTCGTCTACCCGCGCAACGACCTGAGCTACGTCGAGAACTTCCTGCGGATGACCTTCGCGGTCCCCGCCGAGGACTACGAGCTCAACCCGGTCGTCGTCAACGCCCTGGACAAGCTGCTCATCCTGCACGCGGACCACGAGCAGAACTGCTCGACCTCCACCGTGCGCCTGGTCGGCTCCAGCCACGCCAACCTGTTCGCCTCGATCTCGGCGGGCATCTCGGCCCTGTGGGGCCCGCTGCACGGTGGCGCCAACCAGGCCGTGCTGGAGATGCTGGAGAGCATCCAGAAGGACGGCGGCGACGTCGACGCGTTCATCACGAAGGTGAAGAACAAGGAAGCCGGCGTCAAGCTGATGGGCTTCGGCCACCGCGTCTACAAGGCCTTCGACCCGCGCGCCGCGCAGGTCAAGCTGCTGGCGCACGAGGTCCTCGGCCAGCTCGGCAAGAGCGACGAGCTGCTGGAGATCGCGCTCAAGCTGGAGGAGCACGCCCTCAAGGACGACTTCTTCATCTCGCGCAAGCTGTACCCGAACGTGGACTTCTACACCGGCCTGATCTACCGCGCCATGGGCTTCCCGACCAGCATGTTCACCGTGCTGTTCGCCCTCGGCCGGCTGCCGGGCTGGATCGCCCACTGGCACGAGATGATCAACGACCCGACCAGCCGGATCGGCCGCCCGCGCCAGATCTACACGGGCACCGCGATCCGCGACTACGTCGAGCTCGACCAGCGCTGACCCGGGGGCGGGTCCGACCGCCACGCCCTGGCACCGCACCGAAAGGGGCCCGGCCGCTGCTGAGCGGCCGGGCCCCTTCGCGTCCTCGCGCCCCGGACCCGGAAAGGGCCCGCGCGGGGGCGGAACCGTACGGCGCACGACTCCGGGGCCGACTGCAGCCGGGGACGGCCGCTCAAAGCGTCCCTGGCCCGCCACACCCCGGCGCCGTGCGCGAAGGCCGTCGAAAGGACGACGACCGTCCCGGGGCCCGCCGGAGCCCCGTCGGCGACAGCCGCTGGAAGCGCGGGGCGCGTTGCCGTTGATCGCGCCCGCCCATCGGAAAAACTGCCGCACTACCAACCTAAGACGTATCAGGGTGCGAGAAGTTACGCCCGGGGGGTGTGACCTGCCTCTCGCCACGCTCCGTAGGCGCTCGGTTCCACGCTCATATCACACCTTCCCTCGCGCGCGACGTCACCCTCCCCGCAGTCACGGCAACCGAGCGTGATAGGAATCGTGGCATTCCGGTACGGACCGTCGCGCCCACTTCGTCGCGCGGCGGCGGAACTGGGGAGGGAGTGCGCAGATGGCCAGGAACGTCGTCGTCACCGGCGGTGGCACGGGAATCGGGTACGAAATCGCACGGCGGTTCGCCGAAGCGGGCGACCAGGTGGTGATCGTCGGTCGCCGTCGTGCGGTCCTCGAGAAGGCCGCAGCCGATCTCGGGCCGAACGCCACCCCCCTGGTGTGCGACCTCGCCGACCCGGACGCGGTGGAGGCGGCGCTGGCCGACCTGCCCGACCGGATCGACGTGCTGGTCAACAACGCGGGCAGCCGGGAGACCGTGGTCGGGGGCGGGACGCACGCCCTGCTGGCCCGCTGGCGCGGCGACTTCGAGCGCAACGTGATGACCGCGGTGCTGCTCACCGAGTCGATCCGGGACCGGCTCACCCCGGGCTCCGGCCGGGTCGTCACCATCAGCTCCATCGCCGCCCTGCGCGGGGCCGGCTCGTACGGCGCGGCGAAGGCCTCGCTGCACGCATGGAACCACTTCCTGGCCGCGCAGTTGGGCACCTCGGGCATCACCGCCAACATCGTCGCGCCGGGCACGGTGGCCGGCACCGAGTTCTTCGGGCCGCGGCTGGACGAGGCGGAGGTCGCCCGCCGGGCGGCGCGCACCCTGCTGGGCCGGATCGGCGAGACCGGCGAGGTCGCGGCGGCGGTGCACTTCCTGGCCTCGCCCGAGGCCGGGTTCATCACCGGCGAGATCCTGCACTGCAACGGCGGGGAGCTGCTGGGGCGCTGAGGCATGACGAGGGGCCCGGACCGGGCGCGGTCCGGGCCCCTCGTGCTGCGGGCCTCGTGCTGCGGGGCCCTTCGGCTGTCTCAGACCTCAGGCGGGCTGGAAGCGGCGCAGCCGGAGGCTGTTGCTGACCACGAAGACCGAGGAGAAGGCCATCGCGGCCCCGGCGACCATCGGGTTGAGCAGTCCGGCGGCCGCCAGCGGGATCGCCGCCACGTTGTAGCCGAAGGCCCAGCAGAGGTTGCCTCTGATGGTGCCGAGGGTGCGGCGGGAGAGCCGGATGGCGTCGGCCGCGGAGCGCAGGTCGCCACGGACCAGGGTGAGGTCGCCGGCCTCGATCGCCGCGTCGGTGCCGGTGCCCATCGCCAGGCCCAGGTCGGCCTGGGCGAGCGCGGCGGCGTCGTTGACGCCGTCCCCGACCATCGCCACGACCCTGCCCTCGGCCTGCAGCCGGCGCACGGTGTCGACCTTCTCCTCGGGCAGCACCCCCGCGACGACGTCCCGGGGGGCGATGCCGACCTCGGCCGCGACCGCCCCGGCCGCCGCCGGGTTGTCGCCGGTCAGCAGCACCGGGCGCAGGCCCAGGGCGCGCAGCCGGGCGACGGCCTCGGCGCTGGTCGGCCTGACCGCGTCGGCGACCTCCAGCACGGCCCGGGCCTCGCCGTCCCAGCCGACCGCGACCGCGGTGCGGCCGGCCGCCTCGGCGGCGGCCATGGCGCGGGCCAGGACGGGCGGCAGGTGCCGGGCGCCGTCGGTCGGCCGGGCCCCGCGCCCGGCGGTGACCGTGCGGCCGTCCACGATGCCCTCCACGCCCCGGCCGGGCAGGCTGCGGAAGTCGTCCACCGGCGGCAGCCCGCCGAGGCGGTCGGCGGCGGCCTCGGCGATGGCCCGGGCGACGGGGTGCTCGGAAGCGTGCTCCACGGCCCCGGCCAGACGCAGCACCTCGGCCTCGGTGACGCCCTCGGCGGTGTGCACGGCGAGCAGCGCCATCCGGCCGGTGGTGACGGTGCCGGTCTTGTCCAGTACGACGGTGTCGACCCGGCGGGTGGACTCCAGCACCTCCGGTCCCTTGATCAGGATGCCGAGCTGGGCGCCGCGGCCGGTGCCGACCAGCAGGGCGGTCGGGGTGGCCAGACCCAGGGCGCACGGGCAGGCGATGATCAGCACGGCCACCGCGGCGGTGAACGCATCGGTGGGGCTGCTGGTGGTCAGCAGCCGGCCGACCAGGGTGGCGAGCGCGATCAGGATGACCACCGGAACGAAGACGGCGGAGACCCGGTCGGCCAGGCGCTGGGCGGCGGCCTTGCCGTTCTGGGCCTCCTCGACCAGCCTGGCCGTCCGGGACAGCTGGGTGTCCGCGCCGACCCGGGTGGCCTCGACCACCAGGCGGCCGCCCGCGTTGACGGTGGCGCCGGTGACGGTGTCGCCGACGGTGACCTCGACCGGGACGGACTCGCCGGTCAGCATCGAGGCGTCGACGGCCGAGGCACCCTCGACCACCGTGCCGTCGGTGGCGATCTTCTCGCCCGGGCGCACCACGAAGCGCATGCCGACGGTGAGCCGCTCCACCGGCAGCCGGACCTCCCGGCCGTCCTGGAGGACGGCGACGTCCCCGGCACCGAGGTCGAGCAGGGCGCGCAGGGCGGCGCCGGCCCGGCGCTTGGAACGGGCCTCCAGGTGACGGCCGAGCAGGATCAGCACGGTGACGCCGGCGGCGGTCTCCAGGTAGAGCGTGCCGGAGGGGTCGGTGCCGCCGACCGGGAGCGAGAAGTCGTGCCGCATCCCCGGCACGCCGGCGTGGCCCAGGAACAGTGCCCAGCAGGACCAGCCGAAGGCGGCCAGGGTGCCGAGCGAGACCAGGGTGTCCATGGTCGCGGCGCCGTGCCTGAGGTTGGTCCAGGCGGCGCGGTGGAAGGGCAGGCCGCCGTGGACGACGACCGGACCGGTCAGGGCGAAGGCGAGCCACTGCCAGTCGGTGAACTGCAGGGCCGGGACCATCGAGAGCAGGACCACCGGGACGCTGAGCACGGCGCTGACCAGCAGGCGCTCGCGAAGGGGGTCCCGCTCGGCGGGTCGCGCGGCGGCGGGCCGGTGGGCGGTGGCCGGTTCGGCGGCGGGGGCCGGGGGAGGGGGGAGCTCGGCGGTGTAGCCGGTGCGCTCGACCGTGGCGATCAGCTCCTCGACCGTGACGCCGGGACCGTAGTCGACCCGGGCCTTCTCGGTGGCGAAGTTCACGGCGGCCTCGACGCCGTCCATCCGGTTGAGCTTCTTCTCGATCCGGGCCGCGCAGGAGGCGCAGGTCATCCCGCCGATCGACAGCTCGACCCGGTCCCGTGCCCGAACGCCGGGGGCGGAGGTGGTCATGCGGGTGGCTCCTCGGTGGTGCGTACGGCGGCGGCCGGGTGTGCCGGCCCCCGCCGTAGCGGGGCGGCTCAGGCGGCGGGGCCGACCAGCTCGTAGCCGGCCTCGTCGATCGCGGCGCGGACCTGCTCCTCCTCCAGCGGGGCGGCGGAGGAGACCGTCACGGTGCCCGCCTGGGCGTCGGCGGCGACGTCGGTGACACCGGCCAGCGTGGAGAGCTCCTCGCTGATCGCCTTCTCGCAGTGGCCGCAGCTCATGCCGGACACGGTGTAGGTGATGGTGCTGGACATCGGGGCCCTCCGGAGGTCGGTGCGTCACTGGCTCTTGTTCTCCCGACACCATACCCCTCCAGGGTATCTCCCGGAGGGGTGGGTGAAGTGGATCGCATCGTAGGCGACATGACCGCTCAGACCGGGGAGGACGGGGACTGTGCCGGGATCGGCGCGGTCGGCTCCCGCCGGAGCAGCAGCCGCAGCCAGAGCAGTCCACCCAAGGAGACCACGAGCAGCCCCGTCGTGTCGTACGCGGTGTACAGGTGGATCTGCTCGCTGGACGGGTTCGGCATGTAGCCGAGGTCGAACAGGGCGCGCTGGAAGTCGCTGGTGGTGGTTCGGGCGACCAGCCAGACGGCGATGCCGCTCGTGCTGTCCCAGAGCGCGTGCAGCAGCGAGACACCGAGGAAGGTCGGCACCACCGGGGCGGTGACCCGGAAGCGCCCGCCGCGCCGGGCCCGGAACAGCACTCCGCCGATGATCGCCGTCCACAGGATGTGGCCCACCGGGGCGAGCACCCCGCGCAGGATCTCCGTCTCCACCAGGTCGTCCAGCGAGAGCCCCTGGATGCTCAGCACGGCGTTGAACGCGTACCCGGCGCTCTCGAACGCGGCGAAGCCCGCCCCGACGGTGGCGCCCAGCACCAGCCCGTACCGCAGCCCGCTGATCCGCAGCCGCCGGCTGACCACCACCAGTGCGGCCAGCTTGACCGCCTCCTCGATCAGGCCGACGCCGACGTACATCCACACCGAGGGGGAGAGCAGGTACGACTCCAGCACCGAGGCGCCCAGGACGCCGATCACCCCGCCGAGGCCGAAGCAGGTGAGGATCCGGTCCGGGCCGAGGTCGGCCGCGTAGCGCTCGTACACCCGGATCACCACGGTCGCCGGAACGAGGAAGCTGCCCAGCAGCACGATCGTCGGGACCAGGTTGGTGTTGTCGGTGAAGAAGGTGACCAGGACGGTCGAGGCCCAGAGCAGCAGACCGGTCAGGAAGAGCCTCGCCCAGTGGTGGGGCCGGGCAGCCGTCCGGCCGGGGGGCGTGGTGACGTGCGGAGTGGGATGGATACCGGACACCGGGCAGGCGCTCCTCTGGGTTACGGCTTCTCGACCAGGTCGACAACATCAACGACGCTCGCTTCCCTTACGGTGCGATGGTCGGCCACCCGGTTCCGCCCCCCCGCGCCCCGGTCGGGGCACGGGGGACCGCGCGGTTGGAGGAGCGAGGCCCTACCGGTTGCCGGTGACGTCGGCGAGGGTGCGGAAGAGGAGCGCGGTGGAGGTGGCACCGGGGTCCTGGTGGCCGGTGCTGCGTTCGCCGAGGTAGGAGGCGCGGCCCTTGCGGGCCCGGAGCGGGACGGTGTCGCGGGCTCCCTGCTCGGCGGCGTCGGCGGCGGCCGCCGCGGCCTCGGGGAGGGTGGCGCCGGCGGCGGCCGCGGCGCGGAGGGCGGCGACGGCCGGGGTCCAGGCGTCGACGATGGTCTTGTCGCCGGGCTCGGCCTTGCCGAGGATGCGGACCGCGTCCAGCCCGGCGGCCATGGCCTCGGCGAGGGTGACCGGGCCGGCCGGCTCGGGCAGGGCGGCGCCGAGGGCGCGGAAGGCCTTGCCGTAGAGCGGGCCGGAGGCACCGCCGACCTTGGAGATGAGGGTGGTGCCGGTCCTGGTGAGGACGGCGCCGGGGCCGGTCGGCTGGAGGCCCTCCAGGGCTGCCAGGGCGGCGTCGAAGCCGCGCCGCAGGTTGCTGCCGTGGTCGCCGTCGCCGATCGCGGAGTCCAGTTCGGTGAGCCGGTCCTGCTCCTTCTCGACAGCCGCGGCGATCGAGCGGATCCAGGCCTCGGCCAGCGCGGTGTCGAACAGCGGGGTGTCGAAGTCCATCGGGTCTCCTTCGAGGGACTCAGGCCCGCTTGAGGGCGGGGGTGTCGACCGGGGCGTCCCAGAGGTCCAGCAGTTGGGCATCGGCCTGGGTGAGGGTGAGTGAGAAGCCCGCCATGTCGAGGCTGGTGACGTAGTTGCCGACCAGGCTGCGGGCCACCGTGATGCCGCGCTCGGCGAGCCGGGCGGCGACCTCGCCGTAGACCACGTACAGCTCCAGCAGCGGGGTCGCGCCCAGACCGTTGAGCAGGGCGATCACCTCGTCGCCCGCAGTCAGGTGGTGGTCGGCGAGGACGGTCTCGACCACCTCGGCGGCCAGCTCGCGGGCCGGGCGGAGCTTCTCGCGGCGGCGGCCGGGCTCGCCGTGGATGCCGACGCCGACCTCGATCTCGTCCTCGGGCAGGTCGAAGCCGGGCTTGCCGGCGGCCGGGACGGTGGCCGCGGTGAGCGCGACGGCGAAGGAGCGGGAGGCGGCGTTGACCCGCTCGCCCAGGGCGGCCACCTCGTCCAGGCCGGCCCCGCGTTCGGCCAGCGCACCGGCCGTCTTCTCGACCAGGACGGTCGCGCCGGTGCCCCGGCGGCCTGCCGTCCAGGTGGAGTCCTCGACCGCGACGTCGTCGTTGACCAGGACGGTGCGGACCTCCAGGCCCTCCTCGGCGGCCACTTCGGCGGCGAGCTCGAAGTTCATCACGTCGCCGGTGTAGTTCTTCACGACGAAGACCACCCCGGCGCCGTTCTCCACCGCCTTGGCGGCGGCCAGCATCTGGTCCGGGACGGGGGAGGTGAACACCTCGCCAGGGCAGGCGGCGTCCAGCATGCCGGGGCCGACGAAGCCGCCGTGCAGCGGCTCGTGGCCGGAACCGCCGCCGGAGACCAGTGCGACCTTGGGCCCGGCCGGGCGGGCGGCCCGGGTGATCACCCGGTTGGGGATGTCCACCGTCAGCTCGGGGTGGGCGGCGGCGAACCCGGCCAGGGCGTCCTCCAGGACGCTCTCCGGGGTGTTGATCAGCTTCTTCAACGTTCTTCGCTCCCTAGGTGGCCTTGAGGACAGGACGCTACGGCGGACGCTGCGGGGGCCTGATCCGCAGGACGGCCCCGGCGCCGACGCTACGCCAGACGGCGGGCCCCGGCACGGGGTGCGACACGCGCGATTCCGGTCACCCTCCCGGAGCAGTGGGACCGGGTCGTAGGGTCGCGGGCATGAGCGGACACGTGGGCATTGTTCTGGTTTCGCACAGCGCTCGGCTCGCGGAGGGGCTGCGCGAGCTGCTCGGCGAACTCGCCCCGGACGGTGTGCGGGTGGTGGTCGCGGCCGGGACGGAGGACGGCGGGCTCGGCACCAGCTACGAGCTGATCGCCGGGGCGATCGCCGAGGCGGACGGCGGGGCGGGCGTGGTCGTGCTGCCGGACCTCGGCAGCTCGGTGCTCACCGCCGCGACCGTGCTGGAGGACGAGCCGAGGCTGGGGGTGGAGCTGGTGGACGCACCGTTCGTGGAGGGCGCGGTGGCCGCCGCCGTCACCGCCTCGACCGGGGCGGGACTGGCCGAGGTGGTCGCGGCGGCCGAGGACGCGCGCACCTTCCGGAAGCTGGGGTAGGGCGGGTCCGACGCTTCGCGGCGGGGTGCGTGCTGCCGGCGTCGCGCGCCCGGCGGGAGGCGCCGGACACGCCCCGGGGCGTGTCGGGGCTACTTGGCGTCCGCGTAGCAGTCCACCACGGCCGTGCTGAGCGGGAAGCGCACCGGGGTGTCGCCGAAGACCAGCCGCCGGGCCTCGTCGGCGGCCGCGGTGACGACCGCGGCCACCTCCTCGGCCAGGTTGGCCGGGGTGTGCACGATCACCTCGTCGTGCTGGAAGAACACCAGGTGGGGGCGGTCCGCCGGGACGGCCACCGGGAGCTCGTTCAGCCGTCGGCGCAGCGCCGCCAGCAGGGCGAGCGCCCAGTCGGCGGCGCTGGCCTGGATGACGAAGTTGCGGGTGAACCGGCCGCGGGCGCGGGCGGTGCGGCCGCCGGTCTCGCCGGAGGTGTCGGCCTCGGTGAGGTCGAGGAAGGCGGCGGAGGCGGGCGGGCAGACCCGGCCGAGCCGGGAGGTGACCACGCCGCCGTCCTCGCCGGTGCGGGCGGCGGCCTCGACGTAGCCCATCGCGGCGGGGTAGCGGCGGTGCAGGGTGTTCAGCAGCGGGCCGATGTCGCCGCTGGTCTGCCCGTACATGGCGCCGAGCAGGCCGAGTTTGGCCTTGTCGCGGTCGCCCTGGAAGGCCTGGGCGGCGAGCGCCTCGTACAGGTCGCCGCCGGCGGCGGTGCGGGCCAGTCCGGCGTCCCCGGAGAGCGCCGCGAGCACCCGCGGCTCCAGTTGGGCGGCGTCGGCTACCACCAGCCGCCAGCCCGGGTCGGCGACCACGGCGCGGCGCAGGATGCGGGGGATCTGCAGGGCGCCGCCGCCGCGGCTGGCCCAGCGGCCGGAGACCACGCCGCCGACCACGTACTCGGGCCGGAAACGGCCGCCGCGGGCCCAGGCGTCCTGCCAGGCCCAGCCGTGGGCGACGTGGATCCGGGACAGCTCCTTGTAGCGGACCAGCAGCCGGGCGGCCGGGTGGTCGATGTTCTTGAGCTCCCAGGAGCGGGTGGAGCCGAGCTGGATGCCCGCCTCGGCGAAGGCGCGCAGCACCTGGGTGTGCGAGTCGGGGTTGAACGGCTTGGCGCCGAGGGCCCGGTGGAGTTCGACGACGAGGTCGGCGAGCACCCGGGGCTGGGTGCCGGGAACGGTGGGGCGGGGGCCGAGCAGCTCGGTGAGCAGCCGGTCGTGGAGGTCGGAGCGCCAGGGCAGGCCGTCGTGTGCCATCTCGGCGGCCACCAGGGCGCCGGCCGACTCGGCGGCGACCAGCAGCCGGAAGCGTTGCCGGGCGGCCGGGTCCGCGATGGCGGCGATCCGCCGCTGCTGTTCGGCGTGCACGGCGACGACGGCGTCCAACTGGTCGGCGCCGGGCGGAAGTTGCAGCCGGTCGGGGGCGAAGAGGGTGTCCTGGCCGTCGTCCGCGTCGGTCAGGCCGGGCTCGGGCAGGTCGTCCGGGACGGGCAGGCCGCGCAGCCGGGACCAGGCGGCGCCGAGCGAGCGGGGCGCGCCGAAGCGGCCCTCGAGGCCCAGCAGCAGGGCCTCCACCAGCCGCAGGTCGTGGCAGCGGGCGAGCCGGTCGGGCAGTCGGGGCAGCAGCGGGGCGTACCCGGAGTCGGCGGCGGCCCAGACCCAGCGGGGCCCCGGCGGATGATCGCCGCGAGTTCCCTCCCGGGCGGCGACCGCGGCGGCGAGGTCGCGGACGGTCTCCGGCGGGCCGAGCGGGCTGCCGGCGTCGTCGAGCGGCTGGAGGCGGCCGCCGGGGCCGTGCGGATCGGGCACGAGGGCGGTTCTGGGGGCCACTGCGGGCGTCTTCTCTCCGGTGCGGGTCTGTGGACTGGCGGTTCGGCGATCGGGCGGCGATCGGGCGTACGGGCGGCGTGCGGGTGTGCGGTCCGCGGGTCCGCGCCGTCGACGTTAACGGGTGGGTCTGACAACGATGACCAGGGGTCTATGGGCACGCGGGGTGACACCGCGTAGGGTCGGCGAAATGACCGAGAACCCGTTCTTCGCAGCCAGCCCGCTGGTCTACGAACTGCCTCCCTACGCCGAGATCCGGGAGGAGCACTACCTGCCCGCCTACGAGCGTGGGACGGCCGAGCAGCTGGCCGAGATCGCGGCGATCACCGACGACGGAACCGCGCCGACCTTCGAGAACACCGTGGTGGCCCTGGAACGCTCCGGCGAGCTGCTGCGCCGGGTGGACGCGGTGTTCCGCAACCAGTCCTCCTCCGACACCACCGAGCTGCTGGACGAGGTGGAGGCGAAGGTCAGCCCGCTGCTCGCGACCCACCACGACGCGATCCACCTGGACCAGAAGCTGTTCGCCCGGATCGAGGCGCTGCACGGTAACCGGGCCGCCCTGGGGCTGGACCCGGAGTCGCTGCGGCTGCTGGAGCGCTGGTACACCGCGTTCGTCCGCTCCGGCGCCCGGCTGGGCGAGTCGGAGCAGGCCAGGCTGCGCGAGCTGAACGCCGAACTGGCCGCGCTGGGCACCACGTTCCAGCAGAACGTGAACGCCGCCACCCGCGCCGCCGCGCTGGTCGTGGACTCCGCCGAGGAGCTGGCCGGGCTGTCCGAGGGCGCGATCGCCGCCGCGGCGGAGAACGCCCGGGTGCTCGGCCACGAGGGCCGCTACGTGCTGAGCCTGAAGAGCACCTCCACCCAGCCCGAACTGGCCCAGCTCGCCGACCGCTCGGTGCGCGAGCGGCTGCTGGCCGCCTCGCTCGCCCGGGGCGTCGAGGACAACGGCCCGCTGGCGATCCGGATGGCCGCGCTGCGCGCCGAGCGGGCCGCGCTGCTGGGCCACCCCAGCCACGCCGCGTACGTGGTGGCGGACGAGACGGCCGGCACCGTCGAGGCGGTGTCCGGGCTGCTGGCCCGGCTGGTCGAGCCGGCCGTGGCGAACGCCCGCCGGGAGGCCGCCGAGCTGGCCAAGGTGGCGGCCGCGGACGGCATCGAGGAGATCGCCGCGCACGACTGGGCGTACTACTCGGAGAAGGTCCGGCAGGCCTCGTACCAGGTGGACGCGGCGGCACTGCGCCCGTACTTCGAGCTGGAGCGGGTGCTGAAGGACGGCGTGTTCTTCGCCGCGGGGCTGGCCTACGGGCTGAGCTTCACCGAGCGGCCGGAGCTGACGGCCCACCACCCGGACGCCCGGGTCTTCGAGGTGTTCGAGCAGGACGGCACCCCGCTGGGCCTGTTCATCGGCGACTTCCACGCCCGGGCGTCCAAGCGCGGCGGCGCCTGGATGGACGAGCTGGTGGGCCAGTCCGGGCTGACCGGGCGGCGGCCGGTGGTGCTCAACAACCTCAACGTCCCGCGCCCGGCGCCGGGCGAGCCGGCGCTGCTGAGCTGGGACGAGGTGCGCACCATGTTCCACGAGTTCGGGCACGCGCTGCACGGGCTGTTCTCGGACGTGCGGTACCCGCTGTTCGCGGGCACCGCGGTGCCGCGGGACTTCGTGGAGTTCCCCTCGCAGGTCAACGAGATGTGGATGGTCCGGCCGGAGGTGCTGGCCAACTACGCCCGCCACCACGAGACCGGGGAGCCGCTGCCGGCCGAGCTGGTCGAGCGGATGACCGCGGCCGAGGGCTTCGGGCAGGGCTTCCGTACGGTGGAGTACCTGGCGGCGACGCTGCTGGACTGGGCCTGGCACACCCTGCCGGAGGGCCACCGGGTCGCGGACGCCGAGGAGTTCGAGGCGAGGGCGCTGGCGGAGGCCGGGGTCGTCGTGCCGGCGATCCCGCCGCGTTACCGCACGCCGTACTTCCAGCACATCTTCTCCAGCGGCTACAGCGCCGGGTACTACGCGTACATCTGGTCGGAGGTGCTGGACGCGGACACCGTGCGGTGGTTCGAGACCAACGGGCGCTCGGTGCGGGACAGCGGCGAGCTGTTCCGGCGCGAGCTGCTGGCGCGCGGGTTCAGCCGGGACCCGCTGGAGTCCTTCCGCGCGGTGGTCGGCCGGGCGCCGGACACCGCGCCGCTGCTGGAGCGCCGCGGGCTGGCCTGATCGTCAGCGCGGTGCGAGGGTGACCGCCACCGGGGCGCCGGGGCGGGTGTGCGGGAGCCGGATCCTCACGGTTCCCGGGCGCCCGTCCGCGGGCTGCTCCACCTCGACCCGGGCGCCGGCGGGGGAGACGGCGACCCGGGCGCCGTGCGGGAACCCGGCGGGCGGCAGGACGAGTTCGCTGGCGCGGGCGCTGCCGTCGGCGTTCCAGCGCACGGTGGTGTCCCCGGTGTTGCTCCCGGGGCTGGTCCCGTTGTCGCTCCCGGTGCGGACGTCGGTACGGACGTCGGTGCGGACGTCGGTGCCGGCGACGGCGACCGGGTACGGGCCGAAGGCGGGTTCGTCGCCGGGAGCGGGGTGTCCGGCGGGGTCGAGTGCGCAGTAGCCGCCGGTGCCGCGGCACCAGTACCACATGGTCCAGCCCTCGGCGAAGCCGTCCATCGCGGCGACCTGGCCGCGGACCAGCCGGGTGTTGCCCGGGGTGCGGGAGTTCGGCGGGCCCCACTCGCCGACCAGGACGGGCAGCCGGTGGGCGGTCGGGTAGCCGGTGATCGCGGCGGTGTACTGCTGGAGGAAGCCGTCGGCGGGGTTCCAGTCGGCGCCGTTCTCCACCGCGGTGTCGTAGAAGTGCGGTGCGTAGCCGAGCCGGGGCGCGCCGGGGCGGGGGTCGGCGAAGCCGGGCAACTGCGTCGGTACGCCCTGGCCGACCAGGACCGTCGGTTCGACGAACAGCCAGGCGCGGGAGTCGACCCGGCGTACGGCGGTGATCAGGCGGCGGTACATGTCGGCGAGCCGGCCCCGTTCCAGGGTGGCGGAGGCGGCGGCGAGCACGGCCGGGTCGCTCGGGTCGCCGTCCACCGGGCCGAACGGCTCGTTGAACAGGTCGTAGCCCAGGAGGGAGCGGTGACCGCGCAGTTCGCGGGCGAGCCGGGTGTAGAAGTCGGCCTGCCAGGCACGCAGGTCGGGGTCGTCGTAGAGATGGCGGAAGGCGGCCTGGACGGCGGGCTGGAAGTAGCCGGCGAACCAGTCGTCCGGGTCGGGGGTGAAGGGCAGCCCGTCGTCACGGGTGGCCCAGGCCGGGATGCCGTTGGTCCCGCCGCCGAACTCCGGCCCGTAGACGTCCTGGTGGAAGTCGACCAGCACGAGCAGGCCCAGCCGGTCGGCGCGGTCGAGGAGCCGCCCGATCCGGTGCAGCTCGGTGGGGTCGAGCCGGCCGCGCTCGGGCTCCAGTCTGGTCCAGGAGACCGGCAGCCGGACCAGGGTGAAGCCCTGGGCGGCGATCGAGTCGAGGTCCGCCGGGGTGGCCTCGGCGTACTTGTCCAGGTTGAAGCCGCGCAGTTGGAGCCGGCGGCCCTGGGCGTCGGTGAGGGAGGTGCGGCCGTCCGGGCCGGTGGCCGTCCCGGTGGGGAAGCGGGCCGGGTGCCCGCCGCCGTGGGCCGCGGCGGAGGCCGGGGCGGGGGCGGCGCTCAGGGCGGCGGTGGCGGCGAGCAGCAGGGCAACGGCGGTGCGGCGCAGGCGCATCGGGGACCTCGCACGGCGGGGGTGGGGCCCCGATGATGCCCGGGGCGCCGGGGGCGGCACAAGGGGTGTGCGGCCGAGGGTGGTGCGGCCGATGGTGGTGCGGACGAGGACCGTGCGGCCGAGGGCGTGCGACAAGGGCCGTGTGCCCAACCGGCCTCGGTTTGCCGGGAGTTCAGGTCGCTTCGGGGCTCGGCGGCTCGGCCGGGGCGGCGGGCAGGACGGCGGTCGGCAGGTCCGCGGCGGCGGCCAGGCGCCCCCAGAGCAGGTCGGCCAGGGCCTGCACCATGCGGGTGCGCGAGCAGGGTCTGGTCTCCAGCCACCAGTCCCCGGCGGCCAGCACCATGCCGGTGATGCCCCGGCCCCAGGCCTCGGCGAGCAGGTCGCGGTCGGCGCCCAGGTCGACCTGGCTCTGTACGGCGTGGGTGATCTCCTCGGCGATCTGCCGCAGGGCGGGGGCGAGTGCGTTGCCGGCGCCGCTCGGGTCGCCCGGCTCGGGGTGGGTGAGCAGGCGGTAGACCTGGGGCCGGGCCTCGATCCCGGCGAGGTAGGTGTCCAGGACGTGTTCGACCCGGTCGCGGCGTTCCAGCGGTTCGGCCAGGGCGGCCCGGACGGCGGCCAGCAGGCCGCTGGTGTGGCGTTCGGTCAGGGCTCCGATCAGGCCGTTCCGGTCGCCGAAGTGCCGGTAGAGGATCGGCTTGGTGATGCCGGCCTCGGCGGCGATGGCGTTCATGCTGGCGCTCGGCCCCTCGCGCTGGATGACCCGGTCGGCGGCGTTGAGCAGCTGCTCGCGACGGGGCTCTCGGGACATGCGCTGCTCCTCGGGATTCTGGGTGGCCTGGGCGTTGACACCGGTTACCAATCAGTAGCAGACTCCCACGATGTTACCCCGGGTAACACCCCGGTGGGTCGTATCCCTGCGTCGTATCCCTTCTGCGGAGGCAGCACCATGAGCAGCACGTTCTCGCTGGACCCGGGCGCGGACCAGCTCGCCGTACGCGACTGGCTGCACGGCTTCGCCGCGGACGTGATCCGCCCCGCCGCAGCCGAGTGGGACGAGCGCGAGGAGACCCCCTGGCCGATCATCCAGGAGGCCGCCAAGCTGGGCATCTACTCGCTGGACTTCTACGCCCAGCAGTACTTCGACCCCTCCGGCGTCGGCATACCGATCGCCATGGAGGAGCTGTTCTGGGGCGACGCGGGCATCGGGCTGTCCATCGTCGGCACCACGCTGGCCGCCGTCGCCGTGCTCGCCAACGGCACCGACGAGCAGATCGGCACCTGGACCCCGCAGATGTTCGGCACCCCGGACGACGTCAAGGTGGCCGCCTTCTGCTCCTCCGAGCCGGACGCGGGCTCCGACGTGGGCGCGCTGCGCACCCGGGCGGTCTACGACGAGGCCAAGGACGAGTGGGTGCTGAACGGCACCAAGACCTGGGCCACCAACGGCGGGATCGCCGCCGTGCACGTGGTGGTCGCCAGCGTCGACCCGGAGCTGGGCACCCGCGGGCACGCCTCGTTCGTCGTCCCGCCGGGCACCCCGGGACTGAGCCAGGGTCAGAAGTTCAAGAAGCACGGCATCCGCGCCTCGCACACCGCCGAGGTGGTGCTCGACGGCGTCCGGGTGCCCGGCAGCTGCCTGCTCGGCGGCAAGGAGAAGCTGGACGAGCGGCTGGCCCGGGCCCGCGAGGGCGCCAAGCGCGCGGGCGGCAAGGGCAACGCGGCGATGGCCACCTTCGAGGCCTCCCGCCCGGCGGTCGGGGCGCAGGCGATCGGCATTGCGCGGGCCGCGTACGAGGTGGCGCTGGACTACGCCAGGACCCGGGAGCAGTTCGGCCGTCCGATCATCGACAACCAGGGCGTGGCCTTCCAGCTCGCCGACATGAAGACCCGGATCGACGCGGCCCGGCTGCTGGTGTGGCGGGCGTCCTGGATGGCGGTCAACAACCAGCCGTTCACCTCGGCGGAGGGCTCGATGTCCAAGCTGTACGCGGGCGAGACGGCCAAGTTCGTCACCGCGCAGGCGATGCAGATCCTCGGCGGCAACGGCTTCACCCGGGAGTACCCGGTGGAGCGGATGCACCGGGACAGCGCGATCTACTCGATCTTCGAGGGGACCAGCGAGATCCAGCGGCTGGTCATCGCCCGGGCGATCTCGGGGATGCCGATCCGGTAGCGGGGCCGGTCCCGGGGGGCGTCCTACCGGGCGGCCCAGAAGGTGAGACCGGCGGTGAGGGCACCCACCACCGCGCCGACGATCGTCTGTGCGGTGGTGTGGTCCCGCAGCACCACCCGGGACCAGCCGATCACCGCGACCAGCGGGTAGAGCAGCAGCCACACCGGGCCGAGCGCGATGCCCAGGCAGGCCACCGCGCCGCTGGCGACGGCGGTGTGCACGGACACCTTCCACCAGACGGTGATCACCAGGATCGGGACCAGCGAGGCGAACATCGCCGCGACCATCGCGGTGAGGTCGCGCGGGGCGTGGGCCCAGATCATCACCGCGAAGCTCACCGCGACCGAGCCCATGATGAACGGGATGACGGTCAGTCGGCGCCGGCGGTGGCCGACGTGGCGGTCCTCCAGGGTGCCCTTGCGGATGCCGCGCTGGATGAACAGGGTCGGGATGACAGCCGCGAACAGCGCCGCGAAGGCGGCCCAGCCGAGGCCGGGCCAGCCGTAGCGCAGGCCGCCGATGAGCAGGCAGACCGCGATGATCACGTTCTTCGGTTCGACGCCGTCGGTGACCCGGCGGGCCCAGATCGTCCGGTTGGTGGGGGCGGTCGTGGCCTCGGTGGTCATCGGGGTGCGTGCTCCGGGTCGGGAAGGGCGGTCGGCGGCTGGGTGGTTGGGCGGTCGGTGCGCCGTTGCGCTGGTGCGCCGGTTCGCTGGTCGGATGATCGTACGTGAGCCGCCGGCGCCGCCACTCCTCCGCGCCCGGGCACCGGCCGGAGCCGCGGCGCGCCCGTCAGAACCGCGGCGGGCGGCCGTCCAGGAAGGCGGCCAGCCCCTCGTGCACGTCCGAGGCCTCCCGGGAGCGCCGCTCCCAGGGCGCCAGCGCCTCGGCGGCCCGCTCCGCCGGGACGGCCAGCGCAGCCTTGACCGCGCCGATGGTCTGGGTCGAGCGACGGGTCAGCAGCCGGGCGAACTCCAGGGCGGCGGCGTCCAGTTCGGCGTCCGGCAGGACCCGCTCCGCGAGGCCCAGGGGCAGTGCGTCCCGGCCGCGCACCAACTCGCCGGAGAACAGCAGGTACTTGGCGCGGGCCGGGCCGACCAGCCGGGCCAGGCGCAGGGTCGGCACGGCAGGGTAGACCACACCAAGCTTGGCCGGGGTGATCCCCAGCCGGGCGTCCTCCGCGACGAATCGCAGGTCGCAGGCGACGGCCAGCTGGCAGCCACCGCCCACACAGGCACCGTGCACCACGGCGAGGGTCGGGTGCGGGAAGGCCGCGAGTGCCTCCTCGGCGGCCACGTTGACCGCGTGGTAGGCGTCCGCGCGCTGCGGATCGCCGTACACCTCGGCGAGTTCGGTGATGTCCGCGCCCGCGCTGAAGGTGTTCCCGGCGCCGGTCAGCAGCAGGGCGCGCACGCCGTCCTGCTCGGCCAGCTGGTCCAGGACCTTGGGCAGCGCCTGCCAGACCGCCAGGGTCACCGCGTTGCGGCGGTGCGGACGGGCGAATTCCAGGACCGCGACGCCGTCCTCGCCGACGTAGGCGTTCAGGCCCTCGGCCTGGGCGGGCAGGGCCGAGCGGTCCCGCGTCAGCAGCGGCTGGTCCATGCGCACCTCCGGGTCGGTCGTGGTGCGCCCACTCTCTCAGGCGTGGGCGGCGCCGTAGTCCCCGAGGCCGTGTTCGACCGAGGCGAAGGCCCGGCGGGCCTCGTCCAGTGCGGCGGGCAGGGCGGCGTCCGCGCTCTCGCCGTCCAGCATCCGGCGGTGGTTGCCGCCGATCAGGGTCAGCCGGACGGCCAGCAGTTGGGCCGCGGCGACCCGGGCGGTCAGCTCGTCGTGGGCCGGGTCCTGGGCGCACAGTTCCGCGGCCAGCAGGGTCTGGGCCTGCTGGCCGAAGCCGGCGGTGGCCCGCACCGCCAGCGCCGGAGTGGCGTGGATCAGCCGGATCACGTCCAGCACGACCCGGTCGTCGTTCAGGCCGGTGGCCGGGTCCTTGCGCTCCAGCGCGGCCAGGAAGTGCTCGCGCAGCGCCACGACGGCGGAGGTGCCCGGTGCGCGGTCGCGCACCGCCCGGGCCGGTTCGTCGAGGTGCTGCTCCATCGGGCCCATGACCAGGTCTTCCTTGGTCGGGAAGTAGTTGAAGACGGTCATCTTGGACACCTCGGCGGCCGCCGCGATCTCGGCCACCGAGACCTGGTCGAAGCCCCGTTCGGCGAAGAGGACGACGGCCGTGCGGAAGATCCGGATACCGGTCTGGATCTTCTTGCGCTCGCGCAGCGGGAGGGCGTCGAGGTCGCGGTGGGGGCCGAGGTCGAAGCCGTGGTGGGTCGCCATGGGGGGACTGTACCAGGATCAAAGGTTGACCCAGCAGAAAGATTGGACGGGCTGAAGAATTGACCCGGTCCAACAATGCTGTCATGGTTGGTGCCGAGCCCGCCGGATCGCACCGGAACGGGCCAACTCCACTGACTCCGGGGGGACTTCCCGATGGCATCCGCTGCCCAGACACCCGCTGTACAGACGGCCGCTGTACAGACGTCCGCTGCAGAGGCGTCCGACCAGGGCGGTTCCGCGCTGATGACGGTCGCCCAACGCAAGCTCGGCATGCTGCTCTGCCTGCTGACGATCGTGCTGGCCGTGCTCGACTCCAACATCGTCTCGGCCGCCACCGTGCCGATCGTCCACGACCTCGACCCGGTGCACGGCATCGACCGGCTGCCCTGGCTGGTCAGTGCCTTCTCCCTGGCCGCCACCGCGCTGCTCCCGCTCTACGGCAAGCTCTGCGACGTGTACGGCGCCAAGCGGGTCCTGCTCGGGGCGGTCGGCAGCTTCCTGCTCGGCTCGGCGCTGTGCGGCGCCGCACAGTCGATGGGCGAGCTGATCGCCTTCCGGGCCGTCCAGGGCGTCGGTGGTGGCGGGCTGATGAGCGTGACCATGGTCGTGATGGCCCAGCTCCAGGATCCGGAGGAGCGCAGCAGGGGCAAGGGCGGCGCGGTGGGCGGGATCGTCGCGGGCCTCGGCATGGCGATCGGCCCGCTGGTCGGTGCGCTGTTCACCGACCACCTCGGCTGGCGCTGGATCTTCTACGTCAACCTGCCGCTCGGCCTGCTCGTCCTGGCCGGCTTCGCCCTGGCGCTCAAGCTGCCGCAGACCGTCGAGCGGCGCGGCCTGGACTTCCTCGGCGCCACCCTGGCCGCCGCCTTCGCCACCGGGCTGCTGCTGGTCACCGAGTGGGGCGGCAAGGACTACGGCTGGACCTCCCCGGTGATCCTCGGCACGTCCGCCGCCACCCTGGCCGCGCTCGGCCTCTTCCTGTGGCGCCAGGCCACCGCCGCCGAGCCGGTGCTGCCGCTCTCGCTGTTCCGGATCCCGGTGGTGCGGATCGGCTTCGCCGTCCAGGGCCTGGTCGGGATGGGCATGATGGGCGCGATCGTCTACGTGATGATCTACCTCCAGGTCGCCCGGGGGATCGCCCCGACCACGGCCAGCCTCTACCTGATGCCGATGGCGGCCGGGATGACCGGGGCCGGACTGCTGGCCACCCGGCTGCTCTCCCGAGGGCACCGGCCGCGCACCTTCCTGGTGGCCGGCGCGGGCTGCTCGATGCTCGCCCTGGGACTGCTCGGGCTCAGCGGGCCGGACACCCCGCTGTGGGCGGTGGGTGCCGAACTCACGCTGCTCGGCGCCGGGTTCGGCCAGCTGATCGGGCAGCTGATCACCCTGGTGCAGGACGCCGCCCCGCGCCACCAGCTCGGCGTCGCCACCACCGGGATCCGGTTCTTCCAGACCCTCGGCAACGCCCTCGGGGCGGCGGTCTTCGGCACGGTGCTGTCCCGGGTGTTCGAGGCCGGCCGGCCGGGGCGGACGCTCGGCGCGGTACGGGTGGTGACCGGACCGGCGCGGGAGCAGGCGGTGCGGAGCTTCACGGACGCCGTGGACGTGGTCTTCCTGTCGGCGGCCGGGGTGATGGTCCTGGTACTGCTGCTGGCGCTGCGGCTGCGCTCGGTGGAGTCGGCGGGCGCCGCGGCGGAGCAGCCGGTGCCGGCGGCCTGAGCGGGGGTTCGGTGAGGCGGGGGTCCGGTGAGGCGCGGGTCCGGCGAGGCGGGGATGTGACGGAGCGGGGCCCGGTGGACTGCGGGGGAGTCCACCGGGCCCCGCTCGGCGCGCGTCGGGAGTCCGGCCGGTCAGGCTCGGGTGGCGGCCCACTCCGAGGCCAGGACCGCCCAGATCTCCTTGTCGTGGCGGACGCCGTTGTGGAGGAACCACTCGCGCAGCACGCCCTCCCGCCGCATGCCGACCCGCTCCGCCACGGCGCGGCTGCGGGCGTTGGCGGCCGAGCACCACCACTCCGCGCGGTGCATGCCGCGGGTGGCGAAGGCGTAGTCGAGCAGCAGCCGGACGGCGGCGGTGATCAGTCCGCCGCCCTCGCCGGCCGGCTCGGTCCAGGCGCCGATCTCGCAGTTGCCGCTCTTGGTGTCGAAGTGCACGAACATCACACCGCCGACCAGTGTGCCGTCCCGCCAGATGCCGAAGATCCGGCCGGAGTCGGTGGCCTGGCGGTCGGCGTAGCGCTGCAGGGTCGCCCGGGCCGAGTCCAGGTCGGTGGAGAAGGTGGCCCACGGGATCCACGGGTCGGTGTGGGCCCGGGCGCGGTCGATGTGGGCCAGGAACTCGGGGGCCTGCCACGGCTCCAGGGGGCGCAGTTCGGCGTTCTCGGCGAGGGGGACGGAAAACACGGGCGGGCCTTTCACGGGTGGTGCGGCGGGCTGTCGGGATCATTCATAACAAACGTTTGGTATGTACGATAGCCTCCATGACGCCACCCCGGGGAGACCATGACGCCCGCCGCTCGGAAGTCTCCGAGGGGGTGTGGCGGGTGCTCTCCACCCGGGGCTTCGAGGGGCTCACGCTGCGCGCGGTGGCAGCCGAACTGGGCGCCTCCACCGGGCTGTTGACCCACTACTTCCCGAACAAGCGGGCGCTGCTCAGTCATGCCCTGGAGGAACTCGACCGGCGTTCCGCCGCCCGGCCCCGGCGGCTGGCGCCCGTCGACGGCACCCCGCCCCCGCCCGTCGGGCTGGCCCGGCTGCGGGCCGCGCTGCTCGACGTCCTGCCGCTGGACGAGGCGACCGAGGCCGGCAACCGGATCTGGGTCAGCTCCTGGGACGTCGCCCTGGCGGACCCGGAGCTGGCGGCCGCGCACGCGGAGCGCTACGCCCGCTCGCGGGTGGCGCTCACGGCGCACGTGGCGGACGCCCAGCGGCTCGGCGAGCTCCCGGCCGACGCCGATCCCGCCGGGCTCGCGGCGGGGGCGCAGGCCTTCGTGCTCGGGCTGGTGGTGCAGTCGCTGTTCGCCCCCGCGGAGTTCCCCGCCGAGCGCCAGATCGCGCTCCTCGACGCCTATCTGGCGGGACTGGTCGCATAGGGTCTCCGGCCGCCGGGCCGTTCCGCCGCCGGGCCGTTCCGCCGCCGGGCCGTTCCGCCGCCGGGCCGTTCCGCCTCCGGGCGGTCCGGCTCCCGGCTGTTCGGCTCCCCGGACGTCCGGCTCTCCGGCTCTTTCCGGATTCGCCGGCGGCCGGTCGGGCCGGGGTTGTTTCGTTCATTGGTGGGGGATTCGCCCGGAATTCCGGTTTTCCCGGTCACCCGCCTTCCGTGGCGGGCATGATACGCATTGTCACGGGTTATGCGCAGCGAGTACGGGATTACCCGGAGATCCGAAACGGCCACGGAAAGTGTTCATCGCCGCGATGGCCTGCGGAATTGCGAGGTGGCGCCCCCAGCAGGATTCGAACCTGCGACCTACCGCTTAGAAGGCGGGTGCTCTATCCGCTGAGCTATGGGGGCGGGACGGACGGCGCCCTGGCGGGCGTGACCGTGGCCGGGATCGGGCGACGAGCGCTGGGGGCGCGCGTGGTCCGTCCCCGTACCTGAGGGGTGGGGGTGGGGGTTGGTGGGCCCTCGCCCTGTCGGGGACAGGATAAGGGTGTCCAGTTCCTCGGCCGGGTGTGACGACACCGTCGTTGGTGTGTCGGTTCGGTGGAGCGGTCCGATAATCGCAGGTGGAGACCGTGTGTGCAGCGGTCTGGGACAGTTCCGGGCCGGACGTTGTGCAGTCGTTACGGGGCTGCCTCCTCACCCGTTATGGATTCGACACGGAGAATGTCCCGCCGGCGGCCAAGGTGGGGGTCCTATTCGGCTTGCTCCGGTCGGATGACGTGCGCGGACGGCTCGCGGCGGGGCCTTCGGTCGCGCTCCGGCGGGGGTCGCGATCTGCCCGTTTGTTGTCATGAGCGCGAAGAAGTGCCGACCTGGCGGTGCGGGAAGGCCGAAATTCACCCCTGCGAGTGACGGCTCTTTTTCACCCTGCCGATCGGCACAGGAGTTGTCCACAGGATTTCGGAACGTGGTGGCCGCGATTTCCTCCGGGAGGCACTCTCAACCCGCACCGCTCGATTCCGTACGGTGCATCGGCGAGAACGGAGAGTGCGCTGTGAGCGAGACGTATGTGACGGTGATCGGCAATGTCGCGACGGAGGTGAGCTACGGCGAAACCTCCGGCGGGGTGCCGATGGCGAACTTCCAGCTCGGCTTCACCGAACGGCGGTACGACCGGGAGCGGGCCTGCTGGGTGGACGGCGAGGCGCAGTGGCTGAGGGTGACGGCCTGGCGGGCGCTCGCGGTGAACCTGATCGGCTCGCTGTCCAAGGGCGATCCGGTGCTCGTGACCGGTCGGCTGCGGGTGCGCGAGTGGACGGAGGGGGAGGTGAAGCGCAGCCGGGCCGAGATCAGCGCCCGGTCGGTCGGGCACGACCTCACTCGCGGCACGGCGGCGTTCCGGTGGGCGACGGGGGTGCGCGGGCAGCCGTCGGGTGCGGCCCGGGGTGCGGCCGACGGTGCCGGGGCGGAGACCGCGGGCGAGCCGGTGCCCGAGTGGATCGTCAACGCGCTGGAGTCGCGCCGGGTCCCGGCGGTGGCCGTGGCGCCCCGTTCGCCCGAGTCGCCGCCGGGCGGGCGAGAGGTGACGGAGCAGCAGGAGGGCGTGTCCGAGGGGTGGCGGGGAGGTGAAGACCGGGCGATGCCGGGCTGACCGGCCGGTGACCTTCTCTGTCGACAAATATGTTGGTCGAGAAGGCCGTTGCACCCGCACGCGCAATCTCGACCGGATAACGGAAAGTCATCGGCAGATTCTGGTGAGGCGTCAGCTTGTGTGGAACCTGGGAGGATTGATAACGATACAGATACGGAATCGTCCTGATTTCGCATGGGGGTTTCGAGGCCTCCGGGGCTCAATAGGATTCGTCTGGTTCATACCCGCAGCAGTGCCACAGGGGGCACGCGCGGCACGGCAAGTCGGCGGGCTGCCCACTCGGCGCGGCCCGCTCCGGAGGGATCCCAGATGTTCAAGAGGCAGGGGCGGAGTCTGTCCCGCATAACCACTGTCATGCTCACGACCAGTCTGGCACTGGGGGGAGGCCTGTTCGCGGCTGGTGCGGCGGCTGCGGCGGACACCCCCGCCTCGGGCGTGACCAAGGCCGTGATCCAGAGCAGCATGGTGTCCGAGAAGGTCGACGTCGCGGGCAAGGGGACGGTCGACGCCGGCCTCTTCACCCTCAAGACGAGCGACGGTGGTCTGCTGCAGACCTACTGCATCGACTTCGACAACCCGGTGTACCTCGACAGCGGTGCGCAGTACCACGAGGCGGACTGGGCGGCGAGCTCCCTCGGCGCCAACGCCAAGGCGCCCATGATCCGGTGGATCCTGGACAACTCCTACCCGCACGTCAACCTGACGGCGCTGGCCGCGGCCATCAAGGTCGACAGCCTGACCGCCGAGGACGCCGCCGCGGGCACCCAGGCCGCGATCTGGAAGTTCTCGGACAACAAGAGCGTCACCCTGCACAAGACGAACGCCACCAAGCTGCGCGACTACCTGGTCAGCGACAGCAACAAGGGCATCGCCGCCGAGCCGAAGCCCTCGCTGACCCTGAGCCCGGACTCGGTCTCCGGCAAGTCCGGCGGCAAGATCGGTCCGTTCACCCTCAACTCCAGCGCTGCCGAGGTGAAGCTGTCCATCGGTGGCCCCGCCGCCGACAAGGCCAAGCTGGTCGACAAGGACGGCAAGCCGGTCGGCGCCACCCTGACCGGTCCGATCGCCAAGGACACTCAGCTGTTCCTGGACGTGCCGGGCGGCACCCCGGACGGTGCGGTCACCCTTAACGCGAACGCCTCGACCGTCGTGCCCAGTGGCCGGGTCTTCATGACCGACGTGGACGACGACGGCAACCACAGCCAGACCATGATCCTGGCCAGCTCCGACAAGCTCAGCGTCAACGCGGCCGCCAAGGCCACCTGGAAGCAGGGCAAGGGTGCGCTGGTCGACAGCAGCGCCAAGGTCGAGTGCGCCAAGAACGGCGTGACCGTCTCCGTCACCAACAGCGGTGACGAGGCCGCCACCGTCACGGTCGACAAGCAGCAGGTGACCGTGCAGCCGGGCAAGACCGAGAGCGTGCTCGTCAAGGTCGCCGAGAAGGCCAAGTACGACATCAAGGTGTCCGGTCCGAACGGCTACACCAAGGAGTTCACCGGCGTGCTGGACTGCAAGGTCGGCGTGACCCCGAGCTCCGCCCCGAGCACCCCGGCCGCCACCGGCAGCGCCACCGCCACCCCCTCGGGCACCCCGAGCACCGGTGCCGCCCACCCGGCCCCGTCGACCACCAGCGCCGCCCCCGGCACCGGTGGCCTGGCCCAGACCGGCGCCAACAGCAACACCCCGCTGCTGGCCGGCATCGCGGGCGCCCTGGTCGTCGCCGGTGGCGCTGCGGTCTTCTTCCTGCGTCGCCGTGGCCGCCACGGTGGCAACGCCGCCTGAACCGGTAACACGGACTGCCCGGGACGGTAGCCCGGACGACCCGAACCGGTAGTACGGCCCGGCTCCCCGCACTCGCTGCGGGGAGCCGGGCCGTCGGCGTTCCGGCCGTCGGCGTTCCGGCAGGCGGGCGGGCCGGCCGGCCGCGCGTGCGCCCGTCGCCCGTCCGGCACACCCGGTGGGGGCCACCCGGGCGGTTCGGGGCTCCCGGCCGGGTGCGGCACAATGGAAGGCTGCAAGCCGAATTACTCCCGACGACGCCGGAGCGATCTCACGTGGCGGAATACATCTACACGATGCGCAAGGTGCGCAAGGCTCACGGAGACAAGGTCATCCTTGACGACGTGACGCTCAGCTTCCTCCCCGGAGCGAAGATCGGCGTCGTGGGCCCCAACGGTGCCGGTAAGTCGACCGTGCTGAAGATGATGGCAGGCCTGGAGCAGCCCTCCAACGGCGACGCCTTCCTCTCGCCGGGCTTCACCGTCGGCATGCTCCTCCAGGAGCCGCCGCTGGACGAGTCCAAGACCGTCCTGGAGAACGTCGAGGACGGCGTCAAGGAGATCAAGGGGAAGCTCAACCGCTTCAACGAGATCGCCGAGCTGATGGCGACCGACTACTCGGACGCCCTGCTGGAGGAGATGGGCAAGCTCCAGGAGGACCTCGACCACGCCGAGGCCTGGGACCTGGACGCCCAGCTCGAGCAGGCCATGGACGCCCTGGGCTGCCCGCCCGGCGACTGGCCGGTCACCAAGCTCTCCGGTGGTGAGAAGCGCCGCGTCGCGCTCTGCAAGCTGCTGCTCGAGGCCCCCGACCTGCTGCTGCTCGACGAGCCCACCAACCACCTGGACGCCGAGTCGGTGAACTGGCTGGAGCAGCACCTGGAGAAGTACAAGGGCACCGTCGTGGCCGTCACCCACGACCGGTACTTCCTGGACAACGTCGCCGAGTGGATCCTGGAGCTCGACCGCGGCCGCGCCTACCCGTACGAGGGCAACTACTCCACCTACCTGGAGACCAAGCAGTCCCGTCTCAAGGTCGAGGGCCAGAAGGACGCCAAGCGCGCCAAGCGGCTCAAGGAAGAGCTGGAGTGGGTCCGCTCCAACGCCAAGGGCCGCCAGGCGAAGTCCAAGGCCCGCCTCGCCCGTTACGAGGAGATGGCGGCCGAGGCCGACAAGATGCGGAAGCTGGACTTCGAGGAGATCCAGATCCCGCCGGGCCCGCGCCTGGGCAACGTCGTCATCGAGGTCGAGAACCTCAACAAGGCCTTCGGCGAGAAGGTCCTGATCGACGACCTGAGCTTCACCCTGCCGCGCAACGGCATCGTCGGCATCATCGGCCCGAACGGCGCAGGCAAGACCACCCTGTTCAAGATGCTCCAGGATCTGGAGACGCCGGACAGCGGCACGGTCAAGGTCGGCGAGACCGTCAAGATCAGCTACGTCGACCAGACCCGCTCCAACATCGACCCGAAGAAGACCCTCTGGGAGGTCGTCTCCGACGGTCTGGACTGGATCAACGTCGGCCAGGTCGAGATGCCGTCCCGCGCCTACGTGTCCGCCTTCGGCTTCAAGGGCCCGGACCAGCAGAAGCCGGCCGGCGTGCTCTCCGGCGGTGAGCGCAACCGCCTGAACCTGGCGCTCACCCTCAAGCAGGGCGGCAACCTGCTGCTCCTCGACGAGCCCACCAACGACCTCGACGTCGAGACGCTCTCCTCGCTGGAGAACGCCCTGCTGGAGTTCCCCGGCTGCGCCGTGGTCATCTCCCACGACCGCTGGTTCCTGGACCGGGTGGCCACCCACATCCTCGCCTACGAGGGCGACAGCAAGTGGTTCTGGTTCGAGGGCAACTTCGAGTCGTACGAGAAGAACAAGGTCGAGCGACTGGGCGCCGACGCCGCCCGTCCGCACCGGGCCACCTACAAGAAGCTGACCCGAGGCTGACATCCAGCTGTCACGACGGCCCGGCAGACTGCCCTCCGGGGCGGCCTGCCGGGCCGCGGCCAGCCGTCACACCGGCCGTCACCGCCGGCCGTCGCCGAGAAGGCGTCGGCGGGCGACCGGACACCGAGGAGAACACCCGTGGCTCGCCACATCTACGCCTGCCCGCTGCGCTGGTCCGACATGGACGCCTTCGGGCACGTCAACAACGTGGTCTTCCTGCGCTACCTGGAGGAGGCCCGGATCGACTTCATGTTCACCCAGGCCGCCGAGGCCGGGGCCGGGGAGTTCGCGGGCGGCTCGGTGGTGGCCCGCCACGAGATCGACTACAAGCGCCCGCTGGTGCACCGGCCGGAGCCGGTCACCGTCGAGACCCGGGTGACGCACATCGGCAGTGCCTCGCTGACCGTCTCCTACGACATCAAGGACGTCCACCCGGACGGTTCCGAGACGGTGTACGTCCGGGCCTCCACCGTGGTCGTGCCCTACGACCTGGCCGAGGGCCGGCCGCGCCGGATCTCGCCGGTGGAGCGGGAGTTCCTGTCCCGGTTCATGGACGAGGCCCCGGCCGTCGCGGCCGTCTGAACGTCCCAGGACCCCCGAACCGATTGAGCTGAGCCGCGTTGACCGTCACCGCCCGCCTCGCCCTGACCGACACCGGTGAGGCCGCAGACCTCTCCGCCTTCCTGCTGCGCCTGCTGCGCTTCGACAAGGCGGCGGCCGTGCGGCTGCAGGCGGTCGGTCCGGCCGGGGAGGACGGCGTGCTGGCGGTCTTCGGACGGCTGCCGCTGGGCGGCTCGGGCGCGCTGGCGGTCCGCACCGCCCGGCTGGACGGCCTGGACGAGCCGGTCGATCTGACCGTCTCGGCGGGTCAGTTGCTGGACGGGGTGGACGCCGAGGCGGGCGTCGTCGAGCTGCCCGCGCCGGTGACCGGCCCGGCCTGGGCCGGGCTGCTGCCGCCGCGGGCGGGCTGGCGGCCGGTCGGCGCCCCGCCGGTGGCCGAGGTGTATCCGGAACTGATGGCCGGGGTGAGGGAGTTCCGCGAGCGCAGCGAGGCCGTCCCGGCGCACCACCGCACCCGTGCGGTGCTGGACCAGCTGGCGGACGAGATCTGGTCCCGGCCGGTCGGGGTGCTGCCGGAGCTGCCGCTGCGCGCGGTGCACGCCGCGTACGTGATCGGCTTCCTGAAGCCCGGCGCCCCGCTCTCGGTGCACCGGGCGGGCGGCTGGCTGCGGCTGAGCGCCCCGGCGGGCTCGGTGGTGGTGCGGACCGCGGCCGCGCCGGGCGCGGGGCTGGGGCTCAGCCCCCTGCGGTAGCCGGCAGCGACCGCTCAGCCCGTCAGCCCGGGGTGTTGATCATCGACGCGGCGGCGTAGACCAGGTAGTCCAGCAGCTGGTGCTCGAGCTCGGCCGGCAGTTCCAGGCTCGCCACGGCCGCGCGCATGTGCGTCAGCCAGGCGTCGTGCGCCGCCTTGTCGACCTTGAACGGCGCGTGCCGCATCCGCAGCCGCGGGTGGCCGCGCCGGTCGCTGTAGGTGCGGGGGCCGCCCCAGTACTGCATCAGGAACAGCGCCATCCGCTCCTCGGCCGGGCCGAGGTCCTCCTCGGGGTACATCGGCCGCAGCAACTCGTCCTGGGCGACGCCCTCGTAGAAGCGGCGGGTGAGGAGCCGGAAGGTGGGCTCACCGCCGACCTGCTCGAAGAAGGTCTCCTCGCTGAACGTGCCTCGTCCGATTTCTGTCACCCGACCATGGTCGCAGACGCCGACGGGGTCGTACACCGGGACCAACGGCGTACGACCCCGCAGGGTTCGGTGATCAGTGGAGGGGGTCAGGAGCGGGCGACAGTCAGGCGTCCTCCCACCTGAACAGCTTCCAGGCGATGCCGGTGAGGACGGCCGCGAAGAGCAGCAGTCCGCCCATGGTCGGCAGGGCGTCCGTCACGCCGCCGCCGCGGGTCAGGACCGACTGGGCGGAGTCGACCAGGTAGTGCAGCGGCATGACCTTGGAGACGGTCTGGAGCCAGCCCGGGGCACCGTCCATCGGGAAGAACGAGCCGGACAGGAAGGACATCGGCAGCACGATGACCTGAGAGATGCCGTTCGCCGCCTCCTCGGTCCTGGCGACCGAGCCGGCCAGCAGGCCGATCGACATGAAGGCGAGCGTCGCGCAGGCCACCAGCGGGAGGACCAGCCACCAGTTGCCGGTGAGCTTGAGCCCGAAGAAGCTCGTCGCGACGACCAGGAAGACGCCGGTCTGGAGGAACGCGGTCAGCAGCGAGACCAGGATCCTGGAGCTGACCACCGTGCCGGCGCTGATCGGGGCGAGCCGCAGTCGGCGCAGCACCTTGGTCTTGCGCCAGTTGACCAGGGTCAGCGCGGCGCCGAACACCGCGCCGGTGGCGACGGCCCAGCCGAGCAGACCGGGGGTGAGGAACTGGATCGGCTTGAGCGACTTGTCCTCGACCTGCTGGGCGTCCACCACGTAGGCCGGCGCCTGGTGGGTGGCCTGCTGGTTGGCCTCCTGGACCACCGAGTTGAAGATGCCCTGGAGCGCTCCGGCGCGGACCTGGTCGGCGGCGGTGTAGCGCAGCTCGACCTTGCCGTCCGCACCCTGCGTGATCATCGCGTCGAAGTCGCCCTTGCGGACCTTCTCCAGCGTGCCGGCCTCGTCGTCGGTGCGGGTGATGGTGAGGACCTTGTCCAGCTCGCTCCGGCCCTCGCCCGTCATCGAGTCGAACAGTTTCACCGCGCCGACCTGGGCGACCTTGGCGTGCGGGGTGCTGGAGCCCTTGGTCACGCTGCCGAAGAACACCAGGAACACCAGCGGGAACAGCAGGATGAAGAAGGTCGCGGTGCGGTCCCGCTTCATCCCGAGCAGCATCGCGCGGGACAGGCTCCAGAACGCGCTGACCCGCTCCCGCCCGTCGGCGGCGTCGGCCGAACCCCCGCGCGGGGCGGGCACCTTCGGCTCGGTGGAAGTGGTGGTGGTCATGCGCGGAACTCCCGTCCGGTCAGCTGGAGGAAGACGTCCTCCAGGGTGGCGCCGCGCACTTCGAGGCCGCGCAGCGCGTTCTGCTCGGCCAGCACGCTGAGCACCGGGGCCGGGAGGCGGGTGGAGACGGAGAGCGAGACGGTGTCGTCCTCCAGGGTGGCGACGTCGGCGCCGGCCGCGGCCAGCAGCTCGCGGGCCCGCTCGACCGGCAGCTGGCCGGAGGCCACGCTGATCCGGACGGTGTCGTCGATCTCGCGGATCAGCGCCGCCGGGGCGCCGGTGTGCAGGATCCTGCCGTGGTCCATGATCGAGACCCGGTCGCAGAGCACCTCGGCCTCGTCCAGGTAGTGGGTGGTCAGGACGACGGTGCGGCCCTCGTCGTTGATGTCCCGCAGGAGGTCCCAGAGGTTGCGGCGGGCCTGCGGGTCGAGGCCGGTGGTGGGCTCGTCCAGGAAGACGAGCTCCGGATCGTGGGCCAGCGCGCAGGCGATCGACAGGCGTTGGGCCTGGCCGCCGGACATCTGTTCGGTGAGGGTTTCGGCCTTGTCGGCGAGGCCGACCCGCTCCAGCATCGCATCGGCCCGCTTGGGACCGACCCCGTAGAACGACGCGAAGGTGCGGATGGTCTCCCGGGCCGTCAGTTTCCGGAAGAAGGCGGAGGCCTGGAACTGAACGCCGATCCGCGGCAGCAGTTTCGGATTCCGCGGCCAGGGGGCCATCCCCAGCAGCTCGACCCGGCCCTCGTCGGGCTCGCGGACCCCCTCCAGGATCTCCATGGTGGTGGTCTTCCCGGCCCCGTTGGGGCCCAGGATCCCGTAGAACTCGCCGGCCTCGACGGTGAGCGACACCCCGTCGACGGCCTGCACATCCCCGTACCGCTGGCGGATGCCGTCAGCGGATATAGCAGCAGTCATGAAGCCAGAGAATAGGGGTTTCGGAGCGTCTTGTGCACATCGCGGACAGGGATTTGCGGATTTCCTGAGGAAGGGAAGAGAAAACCGGGCCGGGAGGAATTGTCGAATTCCTCCCGGCCCGGCCGGTGTTGTCACTGACGGAGACTCAAACAGCAGGTCAGGCGCGGTGCACCGTGATCGTCGTCCAGGCGCCGACGTGGATCCGGTCGCCGTCGTTCAGCGGTACGGCGGTGTGCGGGGAGATCGGTTCCGCGCCGCCGTTCACGGTGGTGCCGTTGGTGGAGTCCTGGTCCACCAGCACCCAGCTGCCGTCCGCCTGTTCGGCGAGCAGCGCGTGCTGGTGGGAGGCGCCCGGGTCCTCCGGCGGTACCGACAGGTCGATCTCCGGGACGGTGCCCCGGTGCTGGCTGCGCCGGCCGATCCGCAGCTGGCCGCGGCCGGTCAGCGGGATGCGGCGCTCGGGGCAGTACGGCGGGAAGAAGAGTCCGGCCGCCTCGGGGCCGCTGCGGGCCATCATGTCGGTGAAGTAGTCGCGGTCGGCCGAGACCACGGCGATCCAGTTGGCCCGGACCGGTTCGGCCGGGACGGGCTCCGGCTGGCCCTGCGGCGGGGCCAGGTGGAAGGACGTGCCGAAGTCGCCGCCGCGGTTGTTCGGGCCGGGGCCGGCCGGCTGGGCGTACACCGGGCCGGAGTCCTCGCGCACCGGGGCCTCCGGGAAGGCACCCTCCGGCATGGGCCCCTCCTGCCCGTTGGCGGGCGAGGAGGGAGGGTAGCCGTAGGTGTGCGGGTACTCGGGGGCCGGCGGCTGCTGGTGCTGCGGCTGCTGCGACTGGTGGTGCTGCGGCGGCACGGGCGGGGCCTGCGGGGGCTGCGCGGTGCCGCCGTAGGCCGCCGGGATGTTCAGCGGCGGGGGCTGGGCCGGGCCGGGGGCGGCGGGCGCGGGCGCACCGCCGGCCGGCACCTGGCGGCGCGAGGGCGTGGACAGCTCGTAGTCGTAGCCGCACTCCTCGCAGAACCGGCCGGTCTGCGGGCTGCGGCAGATCGGGCAGACGGCCAGGCCCTCGGTGAGGCCCGCCGGCGAGGCCGGGGGCGGAACGGCCCCGGGCGGCGGGAACGCGCCGCCCGGCGGCGGGTAGGCCCCGGGCGGGGGGTACGCCCCGGGCGGGGGCGGCGGGACGGCTCCCGGCGGCGGGGGCGGCGGGGGCGGCGCACCGTAGGGCGCACCACCGTGCGGCGGGTGCCCGGCGGGCGCGCCGGGCGCGGGGTCGGCGCCGGGCGCTGCCGGGTAGCCCCCGTGGGCGCCGGGCGCCGGGACCGGCGGAGTCATCGGGAAGCCGCAGAAGTCGCACCAGTCCTCGGCCTGCGACTCGTGGCCCCTCGGGCAGATCGGCATCAGGTCCCCCTCGTTTCGGGCCGGTGCGGCGCGGCGTCGCGCCGGGCGGCCGGCCCGGTCACGTCTTCAGCGGTCACTTCGCGGTCACTTCTTCACACGTACCGTCTTGGTCGACCGGGTCTCAAGGGTCATCGAGTCGGCCTCGCTCACGTTCTTACGGAACCGAACCGTACCCTCCTTCGGGTCGACCACGTCCACCACCTTCTGCAGCAGCTTGTAGGTGCCGTCGTTCCCGGTCGCGTGGGCGATCCGGACGGCGGCTCCCAGCTTGGCGGTGGCGGTGTCGACGTCCCCGGCGCGGTGGGCCTCCAGGCCCTGCTGGATCGAGGAGGCGAGCTCGGCCTGTCCGGTGTAGTGGGCGACCTGCGGGCTGATCCGGGTGGAGGAGGCCAGGTCGTCCGTCCAGACGGCCTTGACCAGGCCCTGGCTGAGCACCTCGGGGGTGCCGCCGCCGACCTGCGGGGGCAGTACCAGGCTGACCCGGGCGGCGAGCATCTCGTTGCCGACCGAGGCGGCCGGGACCTCGACGCAGACGTGGTAGTCGCGGCTCTCGTCGCCCCAGGAGCCGGTCGGGTAGTCGCCCGCCCGGGGGCCGGCCTCGGCACGGCGCCCGGTGAGGTCCTCGACCGCGGGCGCGACCTGCTTGACGAACTTCACCGTGGCGTTGGCCGGGGTCCAGATCCGCAGGGCGACGTCGGCGACCTGCTTGCCCATCGCGCCGGTCATCATCGAGCGGAAGTCCTCGGCGAGGCCGGAGGGCTCGGCGACGATGTCGGTGGTGCCGAGCAGCGCCGAGGAGATCTTGCGCAGCTCGTCGATCCGCCAGTCGGTGCCCACGCCGCGGCAGTCGGCGGTGAAGTGGCCGGTGACCCGCTCGATGTTGCGGGCCAGGTCCTCGGCCGACTCGTGCTCGTTGTTGCCGTCGGTGAGCAGGATGGCGTGCCGGATGGCGATGTCGCGGCGGGTGAGGAAGAGCTTGTCGGCCTTGGCCAGCCAGGTGCCCATCGCGGTGCCGCCGGCGGCGGTGAGGCGGCGCAGCGACTCCTTGGCCTGCTCCCGGGTGCTCGGCGAGGCGGTCGCGAGGGTGCCGTCGCCGGGGTAGATGTCGCGGGCCTCGTGGGTGCCGGCCACCACGGCGAAGGCGGTGCCGTCGCGCAGGGCGTCGATGGCGGCGGCGGTGGCCTCCCGGGCGCCGTTGATCTTGGTCTTCGGGTAGTCCATCGAGCCCGAGCAGTCGACCAGGATCACCACGGCCGCGTCGGTGTCGCCGCGCTGCGGACCGGCGTCGGTCATCCCGAGCGGTCGGCCGCCGGAGGTGCCGCCGCCGGTGGAGGTGACGGTGACGATGGCGTTCACCTCGCGGGCGCCGTCGGCCAGGTACTCGTTCTGGAAGATCTCCACGTCGAACCTGGGCAGGTTCGGCTTCGCCAGTGTTGCCATGGGGCGGTGGCTCCCGTCGGGTGAGGGGCGGATGCGATCGGGTCGGTGGGGCGGTCCGGCGGTCCGGCGGACGACGGCTGTCGGGCCGCGTCGGGCCGATGGGCCGGTCGCGGACGGCCGGCCGTCCGGTCAGGCGGTCGGCGGGTGCGGCGGGACGGGCGGAACGGCGGGCGGCGAGGCCGGGGCCGGAGCCGGGGGAGCCGGGGGAGCCGCCGGAGGTGCGGGCGCCGCCGGCGGGGCGGCAGGGGCGGTCGGCACCGTGGGCAGCGGGGCCGCCGGGGAGCCGATCACCGGGAGGTCCGGCAGGGTCGGCTCGTAGTCCGGGTCGTCCCCGGGGGCGCCCCCGGCGGCGGACGGGGTGATCACCTTCAGGTCCAGCGCGGTCGGCGTCTCCTCGGCCTCCTCGACCGAGACCGCCGGCGGGTCGATCGGCAGCACCGCGACGGTGATGTTGTCGTGCCCGCCGGCCGCCACCGCGAACTTCACCAGGGTCTGCGCCGCCGCGAGCGGCTCGGTGCGGGCGTCCGGCCGGACGAAGTACGCCAGGTCGGTGGCCGCCTCGGCGTAGTTCCACAGCCCGTCGGTGCAGATCAGCAGCACCCCCGGGACGTGCGGGGTGAAGTCGAGGGTGTGCGGCACGACCTCCTCGGCGTCGGCGCCGAGCCAGCCGGTGATCGCATGGGCGCGCGGGTCGGCGTACGCCTCGGCCTCGCCCATCAGCCCGGCCTCGACCATCCGGGCCGCCCAGGAGTCGTCCTGGGTGAGCCGGAAGGGGACGGCGGTGGTGCGGTCGTCCGGGATCCAGTACGCCCGGGTGTCGCCCACCCAGCCGATGGTGATCCGGCCGCCCGCCGCTACGGCGCTGACGAAGGTGCAGGCCGGCGCGTTGACGTCGGGCCGGGCCGGCCCGGCACCGTCGGTGGCCAGGTCGGCGACGGCCCGGGCGGCGTCGGCGACGGCCGCGCGCATCGCCTCCTCCGGGTCCCGGCCGGCCTCCAGCGAGGTCAGCAGGGACTCCGAGGCGGCGTCGACGGCGGTCTCCGAGGCCTCGTCCGGGCGGTCGGAGGAGGAGACGCCGTCGCACACCACGGCGACCACGACCGGCTCCCCGCCGGGCAGCGAGCTGGCGGCGACCGTGAAGAAGTCCTCGTTGCGGTGGTGGCGCACGCCGCGGTCGCTGACCCCGGCGACGCCCGCGAGGGCCTTCTCCATGTGGTCGCGCGGGCGCGGCTGGGCGCTGCCGCAGCCCTCGCAGTAGCCGTCCTCGGTGACCTGCGGCTGCCCGCAGTTCACGCAGACCGGCCCGCGCGGCGGCGGTACGGCTCCACCGCGGGCGGCGGCCCAGCCGGCGGGCATCGCGCCCGGGGCCGTCCGGCCGTCCCGGCCGGTCCCGCAGTGCCCGCAGAAGGCGTCGTCGGGGTCCATCGGCTCGGAACAGCTCGGGCACTCGGTCTGCTGCGGCATCGGCTACACCCACGTCCTGGGGCGGGCCCGGTTGGCCCGTTCCACCATCTCGATCCTGGTCTCGGCCCGGTCGGCCAACCGGGCGAGTACCCGGTAGGACTGTTCCAGGGCGAAGCGCAGTTCCCGCTCCACCGCGGGACGTCCCAGTACCACCAGGTCGGCGCCCTGCTGCGCCCCGGCCGAGCCGGCGCCGACCCAGTCGAGGGCGGCGCCGAGCACCTCGACGGAGAGCTCCTCGCGGCGGCGGTCGTCCAGCCGCAGCGCGGTCAGCTGCGCGGAGCAGGCGGCGAGGTCGACGGCCAGCGGGTCGGTGGCGGCCCGTTCCCGCAGCCGGGCGCGGACGGCGGCGATCCGGGCGGCGGTGTACTGGCTGGAGGTGGCCGGGACGGACTCCAGCACGCGCACCGCGCCGGGCCGGTCGTCCTCGGCGAGGCGGACCCGGGCGAGGCCGAAGGCGGCGCTCAGGTAGGCGTGGTCGGTGGTCCACACCAGGCGGTAGAACTCGGCCGCGTCGCCGTCGTCGTCGAGCAGTTCGGCGCAGATGGCCAGCGCGAGCTTGGGCGCGGCCTCGCCGGGGAAGGCGTCGTAGACCGCGTCGAAGGCCTCGGCGGCGGCGCGCAGCCCGCTCTCGCCGCCGTCCGCCGACCCGACCAGGGCGACCAGGCCGCGGTACCAGACCACCCGCCAGTCGTCCGGGTGGTCCTGCTCCAGCTCGGCGAGCTTCTGCACGGCCGTGCCGTGGCGGCCGAGTTCGAGCAGGGCGCGCAGTTCGCGCAGCCGGCTCTCGACCGAGACGGCGGGGGCGCCGCCGAGCGCGACGAGCGCCTCCTCGGGGTCGGTCGCGAGCAGGGTGGCGAGGAAGCCGGCGTTGGGGTCGCCCGGGTCGACCCGGGGGACGGGCAGGGCGAGGGCGGCGGCGGACGGGTCCGGGGTGCCCACCCGGAGCTGCCCGGGCCGGGTGCTGGGCAGCACCAACTCGGTGTCGACGACGCGCAGTTCGGGGCCGAACAGGGTGGACAGCGCGGGCCGGGGCCGGTCGTCCTGGAGGGCCAGCACCTCCCGCAGCACGCCGGTGAGCTGGTCGGCCATCTCCTCGGCGGAGGAGAAGCGGCGGGCCGGGTCCGGGTCGGTGGCGCGGACCAGGAAGCGGTAGTACGACTCGTACCTGGCGAAGACCTCGACGTCCTCGGGGCCGGGCAGCGAGTCGCGGTAGGTGGTGCTGTAGCCCTGGAAGTCGAAGGTGAGCACCGCGAGGGTGCGGGCCACCGTGTAGAGGTCGGAGGCGGGGGAGGGGCCGTCGGTGGCGATCTCCGGGGCCTGGTAGCCGATGGTGCCGTAGATCGGGCCGTCGTCGTCGAAGCGGCGGACCGCGCCCATGTCGATGACCTTGAGCGTGTCGCCGCTCTGGATCACGTTGTCGATCTTGAAGTCGCAGTAGACCAGGCCCCGGCCGTGCAGGTATCCCAGCGCGGGCAGCGCCTCCAGGGCGTACGCGATCGCCTGCTCGACCGGCAGCGGCTCGCGCCGGCCGTCCGGGGTGCGGCGGTCGTTGGCGATGTCCTTGAGCGACTTTCCGCCGACGAACTCCATCACGATGTAGCCGTCGGTGGAGCCGGTGCGCAGGTCCGGGTGCTCGGCGAAGTTGATGATCCGGACGATGTTCGGGTGGTCCACCTCGGCCAGGAAGCGCCGCTCGGCGACGGCCGCGGCGAGCGCGTCCTCGTCCCCGGTGTCCAGCAGGCCCTTGAGCACCACCCACTTGTCGTTGACCCGCCGGTCCACCGCCAGGTAGATCCAGCCGAGCCCGCCGTGCGCCAGGCAGCCGACCACCTCGTACTGCCCGCCGACCAGGTCGCCGCGGCGCAGCTTTGGCGTGAAGGAGTACGGCGTGCCGCACTTGGTGCAGAAGCCGTCCGGGCGGCCGGGCAGGCCGTTCTTCTCCCGGCCCACCGGGGCCTCGCACTTGGAGCAGAACCGCTTGCGCTCGGGCACCTCGGGGTTGACCAGCACCGCCTGCGCCGGGTCGGCCGTCGCCACCGTCGGCACGGTGACCAGACCGGCGCCCAGCCGGTTGCGGGTGCCCGCACTGACGCTGCCGCGGGTGGAGCGCACCGAGACCGAGCGGCTGCTGCCGGTGCGGGTCGAGCGGTGCGAGCGGGAGCGGCCGGACATCGAGCGGGCGGAGCCGGTGCGGGCCGACAGCGAGCGGATCGAGCCGCTGCGGGCCGAGTCCGGGCTGACCCGGGCGGACGGGACGTAGGGCTGGGTGACGCCGGTGTCGGGGCCGGGCGGGGTCAGCCCGCACTCGTCGCAGTAGCCGTCCGGGTCGATGGTGCCCGCGCAGTCCCGCGGGCACGGGGAGCCGGGGCCGGCGGCGGCCGGCGGGGGCGCGGTCGTTCCGGTGGTGCCCGCGGGGGCCACCGTGGAGGTCCCCGCCGGGGTCAGCCCGCACTCGTCGCAGTAGCCGTCGGCGTCGATCCTGCCGTTGCCGGAGCAGTCCGGCCGTACGCACACCTCGCCCATCAACCTCAGCCCCCCTGTACCTGTCCGTCGACCGGCGGCCGGCCGGCCGCGTCGTGTGCCTGTGCGCCCTCGTGTGCCGGTGCGCCCTCGTTCACCTGCGCGCCCCCTGAGGCCTCGGTCTGGGCCGGGCGCAGCGACTGCTGGAAGCGGGCCACCGCGGCGGCCGCCGCCCGCAGGTCGCAGGGCGCGCTCCACAGCAGCCAGCGCGCCTTCTCGTACCGTTCGATCACCTCCGGGTCCTCGGCGACCCGCATCCGGGCCGCCATCGCCTTGTAGGCGTCCAGCCGGCCGCGCAGTTCGGCCCGGACGGCCAGCGGCTGGGTGACCTCGGTGAGCGACTGCCGGGCCCGGGACAGCTCCTTGGCGGCGGCGTCCTCCAGCGCGTCCAGCAGCGGTGCCAGCCGGCCCCACTGCCCGCCCTGGCGCAGCTCCAGCGCGGTGACGATCCGTTCGCGCAGCGCCGAGGCCGGCCCGGGCACGGCCGGGACGTCGCTGGAGGCTATCTTCGCCAGCACCTCGCCGCGCGCCCGCCGGGCCTCGGCCAGGGTGGCGTCGGCCCGCTGGAGCAGGTCGCCGACGCCCTGCAGGCGCTCCTCGGCGTCGTCGCGCAGCCGCAGTAGGTTCTCCAGCTCCAGCCGGACGCCGTCCAGCGCCCGCCCGGCCCGGTCGAAACGCTCGGTGTCCACCACCCCGGAGGGGGTGGCGAAGGCCTCGCCCTCGGGCACCGTGCCGCGCTGGGCGGGCACCCGGGCCGGGCGCCACAGCGCCAGCGGGTCCTCGCGGACCTCGGTGCGCAGCTCGGTGAGGTCGCGGGCGAGCCCGGTCAGGTCGTCGCCCAGCGGGTGGCCGCCGGCGCGCACGCCGAGCGAGGCGGCCAGGGTCTGCACCCGGTGCAGCTCGGCCAGCAGCAGGTCGATCCGGGCCGGCAGCGCCGACCAGACCGCGTCGGCGGCGCTGACCACCTCCAGCACGGTGGCGTACCAGGAGTTCATCCGGGCCATCAGCGCGTCCAGGCTGACCCGCTCGACCAGTTTGGCGGGAGCGCCCAGCAGTTGGGGCCCGTCCGGCAGCGCGCCGCCCGGGACGGTCACCGCGTCCCCGGTCAGCAGCTCGCTCAGCTCGGCGAGTTCGGGGCCGCCGGGCTTGGCCTTGCGGGCCCGGACCGCGCGGGCCGAGGCGAGCGCCTCGGAGTAGCGGTCGAACAGTGCCCAGAGCAGCGGCAGGCCCTTGCCGGCGACCGACCAGCGCTCCAGGGTCCGTCCGGTCAGTTCGGCGCCGTCCAGCAGCCGCAGGCCCGGGTGGTCCTGCAGGGCGAGCAGCGCCGACTCGACCGCGTCCCGCTCCGCGCCGAGGCGCGCCAGCGCGCGGTCCACCTCCTCCCGGCTCAGTACCGGGCCAGCCGATGCCGCCACCGCGGTGTCCTTCCTTCCTCGCGCGGGGCCGCCGTCGCGTGCGACGGCCGGTCCCGCGACAACCCCCGTGTCCCACCACCGGTCTCCCCGTGGTGATCGTCCCGAACCCTAGCCGGTGGGTGTCCGGGCGGTGCGGGCGCGGGGCGTCAAGACGCCGTCAACACCCCGCGTCCGCACCGGTCCGTACGCGATGCGGCGCCCCGCCGCCAGGGCCTGTACGGGTGCGGTCCTCAGTGCGGGACCGGCCAGTAGTGCTCGGCGTCGTTCAGCATGTACGGCTTCAGCCAGCGGTCGTAGCTGCGCCCCCACTCGCCGCCGGCGTGGTAGTCGGCCAGCACCTGGTTGACCCGCGCGGTGAGGTCCGTGCTGCCCTTGAGCATGGCGACGCCGATCACCTCCGGCTGCACGTCGCCGTCCACGATCCGCACGGTCTGGTCCTGCGCCGCCTGACCGGCCGCCAGGCCGTCGTCGGTCATGGTGGCGTCGACCTTGCCGAGCTGCATCAGGACCAGGCAGTCCAGCTGGTTCTCCACGACCGTCAGGTGGGCGCCGGCGTCCTTCTTGGCGCCGTTCTTGGCCGGGTCGAAGACGTCGGCGGCCGTCGACCCCTTGGCGACGCAGACGTTCCTGCCGCCGATCGCCTCGTCGAGGTTCTTCGCCGGGGAGGTCTTCGGGACCAGCACCCGCTGGGTGATGCTGAAGTACGGCTTGGAGAAGGCGACGTCCTCCATCCGCTTGCAGTTGACGGTCATGGTGCGGACGATCAGGTCGACCCGGTTCTTCTGCACCGCGTCGACCCGGTCGGCGGTGGCCACCGGCTTGAGCACCACCTTCTCCGGGTCGCCCATGATGGCGGTGCCGATCGCCCTCGCCAGGTCGATGTCGAAACCCTCGATCTGGCCGGTGTTCGGGTTACGGGCGCCCCAGCGGTAGCTGTTCTGGTCCACGCCGATCACCAGGCTCCGCCTGGCCTTGATGGCCTTCACCGCCGGACCGTCCACCGAACTCGGCGGCACGCTGGCGTAGATGTCGCAGGTGTCGGACTGGGCCTGCTGCTGCTGGGTCTGCTGGACGGCCTGCGGCGCGCCGGTCGCGGCGGTCGGCACGGCGCCGGAGGGCCCGCCCCCGCCGAGCACGGCCGCGCAGGCGGCCAGCACGGCCAGCGCCGCGGCGCTCCTGGTCGGTACGGTTGTGCTGCGCATCTGTTCCGTTCCCCCTTACCGGTACTCGGCGAGTCGTCGGCCCAGGCCGCGCAGCGCGGCGGCCGCGGCCACCAGGCCGAGCACCGCGGCGGCGCCGGCCGCCAGGCGGAGGTCCCCGGCGGTGCCGTAGGCGGCGGCCTCGAACCGGGCCTGTTCGATGTCGGCGGCCTGGGCGAGCGCCCGGTCGGTGCCGTTGAAGGCGGCGTCGGCGGTGCTGGTGGTGTCGGTGGCCGACACCGTCTTGTTCAGGGCGCCCTGGTAGTCGGCGTCGCCGACCTCGGCCTTGAGCGCGTCCTGGTACCGGTCCTGCCAGGAGTCGTACTGGTCGGCGGCGGTGGCCAGGGCCTGGTCGGCGGCGCCCGGAGCGAGGGCCAGTGCGTTCGGCAGCGAGCCGCTGCGCCGCCGCATCGGGGTCGACCTGCCGGCGATTCCGGCCAGGCGCTTGGTGGCGTCCGCGTACTGGCCGTTGTAGGTGGCCGTGGAGCCGCGCGCGACCAGGTTCAGGTTCTCCGCCAGCCGGGCGCTCAGCACGTCCACCCGGGCCGCGTTGAGCGCCCGCAGCGGGGTCGCGCCCTCGTGGTCGCTCCTCTCCAGGGCCGAACCGGTGGTCACTCCGGCCACGGCGAGCCAGAGCGTGCCCGCCAGCACGGCGGCGGTGGCGCCCAGCAGACCGACGTTGAACACCCGGTTGGTGCGGCGGAACAAGGTCACCTGCACCCACCCCAGCGCGGCCAGGGTCAGCACCGCCAGGCCGTACGCGCCCCACGGCACCGACCGGGCCGCGGTGTAGTCGTCCGCCAGCTCCCTGGTCTCGATGGTGTTCAACTCGGCGGCGGCCGGCAGCAGGACGGTCTGCATCTGCTCGGAGGCGTACCGCAGGTAGGCGCCGCCGAGCGGGATGCCCTGCCGGTTGTCGGCCCGCGCGGATTCCACCAGACCGGCGTACACCGGGAGTTGCTGGTTCAGCCGGGAGAGTGAGTCCTGGGCCGGGGAGGTCTCGGTGGTCCGGGCGGCGGCCTGGGAGATCAGCTTGGCGGCCTGGGCGAGGTCCTGCTCGTAGCGGGCCCGGACGTCCCTGGGCTCGGTGCCGGCCAGCAGGAAGCCGGAGGACGCGGTGGTGGCGGCGTCGGCCAGCGAGCGGTGGATCTCGGCCGCGTCCCGGCTCAGCGGCTGGCTGTACGAGACCACCCGGTCGGCGGCGGACGCCCTGGTCTCCAACTGCCAGGCGGTGAGCCCGCCGAAGGCCACGGTGAGCACGGCGAGCACCACCCCGGCCAGCCGCAGCCGGCCCGGGGGCGTCCGGGTGGCCTGCGCCAGCCGGGCGCGCACACCGCGCTCGGACCTGCCTGGACCGGGGTGTTTCACGGGCGTACCGGCTGCTCCGGCAGCGGGAACGCCGGGCGGAGCCGCGCTCCGTCCCGCTGCCGCCGGTGCCGCCCCCGGTACGGGCGGTGGCGCGCTCGGCCGCGCCGGGAACGCGGCGCCCGGTGCGCCGTTGCCTACTGGTGTTGCCACCCGCCTCATCCTCCCCTGGGGTCGGACCCGACACCCGGGGCCCGACCGATGGCAGCAGTATGGCCGTGACTCCCTGCGGCCACACCTGACTTGCGCTGGTCTTGAGCATGTCGTGCACGGTTTCTGCACGCTTCCGTACGGCTCGTACCGTTCGTGCCGGCTCGTGATGCCCGAGGTGGCTCGTGATGGCCTGAGGTGGCTCGCACCGGCTCGCACCGGCTCGGGCCGGCCGTGCGGAGAGGTGGCGATCCGTGCGACGCGGGCGGCGCCCCGCACGGTTCCGCGCCGCGGTCGCACACCACGGTTCCGCGCCGCGCTGATCCCGGGTGAGGCACCCCGCCCCTCCGTACCATGGGCCCATGCGACTGCTTGGAACGATCTCGCCCGACCGCCCGCTGCTCGTCGTGGCGGTCCGCGAGGAGGCCGCCCACCTCGACGACCGGCTGCCCGTGCTGCTCACCGGGATGGGGAAGGTCAACGCCACCGCGTCCCTGGCCACCGTGCTCGCCCAGGGTGAGCATCCCTCCGAGGTGATCAACCTCGGCACCGCCGGTGCGCTGCGCCCCGGCTGGGAGGGCATCCACCACGTCGTCCAGGTGATCCAGCACGACCTGAACAGCGAGGTCCTGCGGGCCCTGACCGGCCGCAGCTACGGCGACCCGCTGGTCGTCGGCCGGGGCGATGGCCCGGTGCTGGCCACCGGCGACCTGTTCGTCGACTCCCCGGCGGCCAAGGAGCGGCTCGCCGAGCACGCCGACCTGGTCGACATGGAGGGCTACGCCGTCGCCACCGTCGCCCACCGGGCCGGGGTGCCGGTGCGGCTGGTCAAGTACGTCAGCGACGAGGCCGGGGACGGCGCGGGGCACACCTGGCGGGAGTCGGTCGACGACTGCGCCCGGCACCTCGCGGACTGGGTGCACGCACAGGGTTGGTGACGGTTCACCAGGCGAGTGCGGGTGGTTAGGCTGGCGCGGTGACCGAGAACACCGCGACCCAGAACACCGCGCCCCTTGGCGCCGCGCCGGGCAAGCTCTCCGACAGCCGTCCGCCGACGATGAACGCCGACGAGCGGACCACCCTGCTGGCCTTCCTCGACTACCTGCGCGAGGCCGTGATCGCCAAGGTCGACGGCCTCGGCGACGAGGACGCCCGGCGCCCCGGCGTCGCCTCCGGCACCAGCCTGCTGTGGCTGGTGCGGCACCTGACCGTGGTCGAGCACAACTGGTTCGAGTGGGCCTACGGCGGGCTGGGGGAGCAGGGGCCCGTCGACAGCGAGGCGGCCGTCCCGGCCGACCTCACAGTGGCCGCGGCGGTCGCCGCCTACCGGGACGCGATCGCCCGGGCGAACGCGGTGGCCCAGGCCGCCCCGGACCTCGACCGGCCCGGGGCGCGCTCGCTGCGGCCGGACGCCGCCGAGGGGCCGTCGCTGCGCTGGGTGCTGGTGCACATGATCGAGGAGACCGGGCGGCACGCCGGGCACGCGGACATCATCCGCGAGCAGCTGGACGGGGCCGTCGGGCGCTGAGTGGGCCGAGTGCGGCGGGGGCGGCCGGGGATCCGGCCGCCCCCCTGTCGTCCGGGCTCAGTCCCGGAAGGCCGAGAGGTCGAAGGAGGCCAGCCGCTCCTGATCGACGATGACGTCGATCGCGGCGATCGCGCCGTCCACGACGGTGAACGCCATGATCGACAGCGCCCGGCCGTTGTCGCCGATGACCACCGCGCCCGCGGTGCCGTTGACCAGCGCGGGGCGGGCGAACGGCGACAGCTTGCCCCACAGCACGGCCTGCCCCGCCACCGTCGCGGCGCCGTTGAGTACCACGGTGTGCCGGGCCTGGCCGACCCCGCCGTCCGAGCGCAGCACCACGTCCGGGTCGAGCACCGCGAGCAGGGCGTCCAGGTCGCCGTTGCGGGCGGCGGCGAAGAAGGCGTCCACCGCGCGGCGCTGGCGGCCCAGGTCCGGGTCGGGTGCGGGCGCCTGCCCCTGCACCTTGCGGCGGGCCCGGCTGGCCAGTTGGCGGGTCGCGGCCGCGGTCTTCTCGATCAGCGGGGCGATCTCCTCGAACGGCACCGCGAACAGGTCGTGCAGCACGAAGGCGACGCGCTCGGCGGGTGACAGCGACTCCATCACCACCATCAGCGCCAGACCGACGGAGTCCGCGAGCATCACCTCCTGCTCCGGGTCGACCACCCCCTCGCGCCGCAGCAGCGGGTCCGGGATGCGCTCGGGGCCGCCCGCGCCGTCCGGTCCGGTCGGCTGCAGCGGCTCCTCGCGGCGCGCGGCGCGGTCGCGCAGCTGGTTCAGGCACACCCGGGAGACCACCGTGGTCAGCCAGCCGCCGAGGTTGCCCACCGCACCGGTGTCGGTGCGGTCGTAGCGCAGCCAGGCGTCCTGGAGCGCGTCCTCGGCCTCGCTGATCGAGCCGAGCATCCGGTACGCGACCGCGCGAAGGTGCGGGCGGTGCTCCTCGAACAGCGCGGTCCGGCCGGATCGTTCATCGACCGTCTCGTTCACAGTGTCACCAGATCTCTCCCGGGATGCCCCCGGCATCGGGGCGGCTTTCTACGGTCCTCGGCTCGGAGCCACGCAGGGGCCGAGCCGTCCTGTCCGTTCTGGCTCACATTCTCTTTCCTTGTCAGTGGGCGCTGTCAGGGGCGGAAGATCAACTCTCCGCTCGGAGCGAACAGGAGGCCGGCGGCGCGAGTTGTCGTTGCGGCGCCGTAGGGTGACCGCCATGTCGTTCCTCGAGCGCCTCCGGGCGACCCCCGCCACCGTCGACTACCTGCTCTGGCCGGGGGACTTCTCCCTCGACGCCTACTCGCACGTGGAGGAGGTCGTGCTCGCCTCCGGGGAGCGCCTGGAGGAGGTGGCCAAGTGTGGCGCGGGCGGCACCTTCTTCCTGTGCGGTGAGGGCGGCGACGAGCGGCCCGTCCTGTACGCGGACTCCGAGGGCGGGGCTGCGCTGCTGGCGGTCGGGCTGGAGGAGATGGTCCGGCTGGTGCTCGCGGTGCCGTGGTGGCGGGACTGCGTGCGGTTGACCGAGGAGGAGAGCGCGGAGGCGGCCGAGGACCATCTCGCCGACGAGCCCGACCTGCTCGCCGACCGGGACGCGGCCGCCGCCGCGATCGGCCTCGAAGTGCCCACCGCCGCAGAGGCGTTGGCGCGGCTCCGGGAGGTCGTGGTCGGCCTCGGGGCGTCGTACGTCCTGCTCAACGCGGTGGAGGGCAACGCCTACGAGCCGATCTTCAGGCCCTGACCGCGGTCTTCTCCGCGGCGTCGAGGACCGTCCGCGTGGTGACGACCTTGGCGAAGCGCATCGCGTGCAGGGTGGTCGCGGTGGCGCGGGCCAGCTCGGCGGCGGGCACGGTGGTGCCGTCGGGGCCGGTCATGTCGAAGGAGTGCATGGCGTCGGTCGGGAAGATCGCGTCGTAACCGAGGTTGCCGGCCATCCGGGCGGTGGTCTCGTTGCACACGTTGGTGATGATCCCGGTGATCACCAGCTGTCGGCTGCCGCGCTCCCGGAGCCAGGCGTGCAGGTCGGGGGTGCCGTAGAAGGCGCTGTTCACGGTCTTGGTGATGTGCAGGTCGGGGGTGATCCCGGCGACGAAGTCCTTGAGCGCGTGACCGGGCGTGCCCTCGACCAGCGGCCCGACCCGGGAGGCGTGCTGCACGGTGACGATCGGGCGGCCGGTCGCCTGCCAGGCGGTGATCAGCTCGGCCATCCGCTGCTCGGCCTCCGGGTTGTCGCGCGGGCCCCAGAAGTCCCGGTCCTCGAAGCCCCGTTGGACGTCGATGAGGAGCAGGACGGCGTCGGGGTCGAGGGTGAGCGGGGCGTCGAAGGCGTCGGTGTTCGTCATGGGTCCATCGTGCGGGCCGCCGGCGGGGCGGGGTGATGGGCAGGAACGCCGGTCATCGATAGGTTCCCGCCATGCGAACTGTGGGCTGCCTGATCTTCGACGGCGTACGGGCCTTCGACTACGCGGTGATCGGCGAGGTGTGGGCGAACCGGGCCACCCGGCCCGGCGTGCCCGCCTTCGACCTGCGGGTCTGCGGCCCGGTCGGGGCCCGGGTGCGGCTGGGCGGCGGGCTGGAACGCGTCCCCGACCTCGGGCTCGCGGCGCTGGCGGCCTGCGACCTGGTGGTGGTCCCGGGCGTCGAGGACCCGGCCGCCCGGCGGCCCGCGGAGGTCCTGGACGCCCTGCGGGCCGTCTCCTCCGCCGGCGTCCCCGTCGCCTCGCTCTGCGCCGGCGCCTTCGTCCTCGCCGAGGCCGGGCTGCTCGACGGCCGAGAGGCCACCACCCACTGGGCCCTCGCCCCCGAACTCGCCCGCCGCCACCCGGCGGTGACCGTCCGCCCGGAGGTGCTGTTCACCGGCGGCGACGGGGTGTGGACCTCGGCCGGAGTCGCGGCGGGCATCGACCTCTGCCTCCACCTCGTCCGCACCGCCCACGGCCAGCAGGCCGCCGCCGCCATCGCCCGCGCCATGGTCACCGCCCCCTTCCGGGCGGGCGGCCAGGCCCAGTTCATCCCCAGCCCGGTGCCTCCGGTTGACGAGGACGACCCGCTCGCCCGCGTCCGCGCCGAGATCCTCGCCGCCCTCGACACCCCCTGGACCGTCCGCCGGATGGCCGCCGCGGCCCTGATGTCCGAACGGACCTTCGCCCGCCGCTTCACCGCGACCACCGGCACCACCCCGCTGCGCTGGCTCCTCGACCAGCGCATCCTCACCGTCCAGCGCCTCCTGGAGGAGACGGATCTGCCGGTCGACACCGTCGCCACCCGCTGCGGCTTCGCCTCGGCGGTGTCGCTGCGACCGGTGTTCGTCAAACGGGTGGGCGTGGCACCGCGGGAGTACCGCAGGACCTTCCGGGGGCGGGAGGAGGGGTAGGGCGCGTCCGGTGCCGTTCGGCTCAGCGGCCCCGGAGGCGGGCGGTGAGCGAACGGGCAGCGGCGGCTTCCGGGGAGTCGGCGGCGCCGAGACGGGCGAGCAGGTCGAGCACCTCGTCGTACTCGGTACGGGTGAGCGGCACCGCCGAGGCGTCGGGCGTGCCGGTCGCGAGAACCGGGTTGTCCGACTGGATGACGCGGCCGTTGATCGTGACCTGGCCGCTGATCCGGTAGCCCACGGCTTCCCCCGGGGCGGATTGACGGTCCGTCGAAACGTGATGGACGGGGTCAGAGGAGGCGGCGCAGGAGGCGGGACTTGAGGGGGGTGAAGGGCGGGTAGGCCGGGCGGAGGGGGTCGGCGAGGAGGGGCTTGTCGAGGACGGACTTGGTGTGGCTGAAGGTGTCGATGGAGTGGGCGCCGTGGTAGCGGCCGAGTCCGCTCTCGCCGACGCCGCCGAAGGGGAGGCCGGGGACGGCGATGTGGGCGTTGGGGACGCCGAAGGCGAGGGCTCCGGAGGAGGTGGCGGTGGTGAGGCGGCGCTTGGTGGCGGCCGAGGCGGTGAAGGCGTAGAGGGCGAGGGGTTTGTCGCGGGCGGTGATGAAGGCGATCGCGGCGTCGAGGTCGGGGACGCGGACGATCGGCAGGACGGGGCCGAAGATTTCCTCGCGCATCACCGGGGCGTCCGGGTCGACGTCGGCGAGGACGGTCGGGGCGAGGTAGCGGTCGGCGCGGTCGTGGTCGCCGCCGGTGACGAGGCGGCCGTCGGAGAGCAGGGCGGTCAGGCGGTCGAAGTGGCGCTCGTTGACGATGCGGCCGTAGTCGGGGCTGTCGGCCGGGTTGGTGCCGTACATCTCGCGGACGGCGGCGGTGAGATGGGCTTCGAGCGGGGGCGCGGTGGCGCCGATGGCGAGGACGTAGTCGGGGGCGACGCAGGTCTGGCCGGCGTTCATGAACTTCCCCCAGGCGATCCGGCGGGCGGCCGTGGCGAGGTCGGTGCCGGGTTCGACGACGACGGGGCTCTTGCCGCCCAACTCCAGTGTGACGGGAGTGAGATGGCGGGCGGCGGCGGTCATCACGATGCGGGCGACGGTGCCGTTGCCGGTGTAGAGGACGTGGTCGAAGCGCTGTTCCAGCAGGGCGGTGGTCTCCGGCACGCCGCCCTCGACGACGGCGACGGCCTGCCCGTCGAGGGCGCGGGGCAGCCAGTGGGCGATGGCGGCGGATGTGGCGGGGGCGAGTTCGCTGGGCTTGACCACCGCGCAGTTGCCCGCGGCGAGCGCGCCGACCAGCGGGGCGAGGGCCAGCTGCAGCGGGTAGTTCCACGGGCTGATGATCAGCACGGTGCCCAGCGGTTCGCGGACGGTACGGGCCCGGGCCGGCTGGAGCGCCAGCGGCACCGGAATGCGGCGCGGGCGCAGCCACCGGTCGAGGTGGCGCAGGGTGTGGTCGATCTCGCCGATCGTGAAGCCGATCTCGGTGGTGTACGCCTCGGCGGCGCTCTTGCCGAGGTCGGCCCGAAGGGCGGCGGCGAAGGTGGCCTCCTGCTCGACCAACAGGCTTCGCAGGGAGCGGAGTTGGGCCTTTCGCCAGGCGAGGGGCCTGGTGCGGCCGGTGGCGAAGGCGGCGTGGAGGCGGGAGACGGTCGCGGCGGTCTCCTCGCTCCGGGCGGGCGTGGCTTCGACGGAGAGGCTCATGCTGCCGAGCATAAACGAAACGAAACGCTTTCGTTTCTTGTTTTCGGTAAACTCCACGGCATGACGCACGGCACGACCTCGCCCCACCCCGCCGAACCCGCGCCCGCACCGCGCCGGGGCCGCCCTCGCGACGCCGCCCGCGACCGCGCCCTGCTGGACGCCACGCTGGCCGTCCTGGCGGAGAACGGCTACGGCGGGCTGACCACCGCAGCCGTGGCGGCCCGGGCCGGGGTCTCCACCGCGACCCTCTACCGCCGCTGGTCCTCCAAGGAGGAACTGGTGATCGCCGCCGCCGCGCTCCACGGGGAGAGCTCCTACGAGCAACCGGGTACCGGCACCCTGGAGGGTGATCTGCGGGTCGTCCTGCGCGAGAAGGCCGCCGCCATGACCGGTGAGCCCGGCCGGCTGATCCGCGCCCTGATCGGCGAGGCCGCCCACAACACCGCCCTGGCCGAGGCCTTGGTGACGGCCTTCCTCCAGCCGCTGTACGACAGGGTCGCGGAGGTGGTCCGGCGGGCGGTCGAACGCGGCGAGATCCCACCGCTCGACGGGGTGGAACTGCTCGGCGAGGTGGTCGTCGGCCCGGTGATGACCCACTTCCTGCTCACCCCGCGGCTGCCCGAGGACGTCGACCAGGCCACCGCCCGCGAGACCGCCGACCGCCTGCTGCCCTTCGCCCTGCGCGCGGTGGGGGGAACGCCCTGAACGAGTCCCCCGACGGGGCGCCGCGACGTCGAGGTTCCCCAGGTGATCCCGGCGTGGCCGACCGGACGGTGCCGGGCGGGAGCGCCGAGGGGTGCGCGGTGGCGGTGCGGGGCCTCGGTCGGCGAGCGCGAGGGGCTCAGCGGGTGAGGGTGAGGGCGAGGGTGGCGACGGCCAGGGCCAGGTAGCCGGCGGGGAAGTAGATGTTGTGGATGACCCGGGTGCGGAGGTGGGTCGCCACCGCGCCGATGTAGAACAGCACCAGCCCGACCGCGGCCGCCAGGCCCAACGAAGGGACGGCGAGCAGGCCGATCAGCAGTCCGGCGGCCCCGGCCGTCTTGAGCGAGGCCAGCCACGGGACCCACTCCGGCCTGACGTTCACCTCGGCCGAGTTGGCCAGGACGAACTCGGCCTTGGCGAAGTCGGCGGCGGCGATTCCGCCGTTGGCGGCGACGGCGACGACGGTCACGGTGACGAGGGCGATGGACATGGGGTTCCTTCGGGCAGGGGCAGGGGCAGGGGCAGGGGCAGGGGCAGGGGCAGGGGCAGGGGCGGGACGCGGAGGTCGGGTTTCGTGGGGGGGGCCTCGCCACCAAGCCTCTTCGGGGGGCTCCCCTTGCGTCCAATACCTGCTTCCATAACCTGGTGGAATGGATGTGGACACCCGGCTGCTGCGCACCTTCGCCGCCGTCGCCGAGGACGGCAGCCTGACCCGCGCCGCGGAGCGGCTGTACGTCTCCCAGCCCGCGCTGACCAAGCAGATCCGGCAGCTGGAGAGCCTGCTCGGCGTGCCGCTGTTCGTACGATCGCGGGCCGGGATGGCGCTCACCGTGGCCGGTCGGAGCCTGGCGACGCGGGTGCCGGGGCTGCTGGCGGACTGGGACGCGGTGCTGCGGGAGACCAGGGGCGCGGCGAGCCGCGCGGAGCGGGTGCTGAGGGTCGGCTTCCTGGCCAGCGCCGCCAACGAGGCGACGCCGGGCATCGTGGCCGGGTTCACCGCCCGGCAGCCGGGCTGGCGGGTCGAGATGCGGCACACGGCCTGGTCGGATCCGACCGCCGGCCTGGCCGCCGGGGAAGCCGATGTCGCGCTGCTGCGGCTGCCGTTCCCCGGACAGGACCGGCTGCGGGTGGCCGAACTGTTCACCGAACCGCGCTGGGTCGCACTGCCCTCGGCGCACCCGCTGGCCGCGCTGGAGGTGGTCCCGTTCCGTGAGCTGTGGGACGAGCCCTTCGTGGCGGCCCCGGCCGGGACCGGCCGCTGGCGGGACTACTGGGTCGCCGCCGACGAGCGGGAGGGGCACCCGGTCCGCTTCGGCCCGGTCGTCGAGCACCCGGACGACTGGCTGAGCGCCATCGCCAACGGCTACGGCGTCGCGCTCGCGCCCGAGTCCACCGCCCGCTTCTACGCCCGACCGGGGATCGCCTACCGGCCCGTGACCGGGGTGAGCCCGAGCCGGATCGCGGTCGCCTGGTCCCCGGCGGACGACGGGAACCCGGTGGTCCGGGCCTTCGTGGAGTGCTGTCTGGACGCCGTCGCCGAGGGGTGACCGGTGGCCGCCGAGCAGGGCGGAAGGGCTGCCGGAGGGGAGGCGGAGGCGAGGGGGAGGGGTGGCGGCCCTCAGCGCCGCCACCCCCATTGGCTACTCGGCACCACGCCGGTGGTTCATTGAGCCAAACCCCGCCTTGGGGTGAAACCGGGTGGGGATCCGGGCGGGGTTCCGTGGGGTTTCGGTGAGTGCCCCGTCGCGGGCGTGGGTCCGGACGGGGGCTCAGCCCGCGAGGGTGGCGCGCAGGCGCTTCTTGTCGGGCTTGCCGACGGAGGTCAGCGGGATCGCGTCCACCAGGTGCAGCGCCTCGGGGGCGTAGATGCGGCCCTTGTGGGCGGTGACGAAGGCGCGGACCTCCTCCAACTGCGGCCGCTGCCCCTGCGCGGGGACGACGGCGACGTGGACGTGCTCGGACTCCTGGGAATCGCGCACGCCGAAGACGGCGCACTGGGCGATCGCCGGGTGGGTGAGCAGCAGCTCCTCGACCTCGGTCGGGTAGACGTGGCCGCCGACGACGATGATCAGGTCCTTGAGGCGGTCGGCGAGGTAGAGGTAGCCGTCCGCGTCGAAGTAGCCGATGTCGCCGGTGTCCAGCCAACCGCCCCGCAGGACCTGGGCGGTGAGCTCCGGCTGCTTCCAGTACCCGGCCATCAGGGTGGCCGAGCGGACGTACACCTCGCCCTGTTCGCCGGCCGGCAGCACGGTGCCGTCGGCGGCGCGGATCTCCACCTCCACGTCGGGGAAGGGGCGGCCGACGGGGAGTGGACCGTCGTCGCCGAACCGCGCGTGCTCGGCGGGGGTGAGGAAGGCGATCTTCTGCGCCTCGGACATGCCGTAGAGGCTGACCAGGACTGGCCCGAACACCTTGAGGGCCTCGCGGATCCGGGTCGGGGAGGCGGCGCAGCCGCCGTAGTCGAGCCGTCGCAGGCTGGACAGGTCGGTGCGGCCGACGGCCGGGTGGTCGAGCAGCTGGTAGATCAGCGGGGGCAGCACCCACAGGTCGGTGATGCGCTCGCGTTCGATCGCGGCCAGCACCTCGCCGGGGTCGAAGGAGCGCTGGAGGACGACGGAGCCGCCGCGCTGGAGCGTCACGTCGGAGAACACCCCGGCGAGGTGGGCGAGGGAGGTGGCGGCGAGGAGGCGGGGCGGCTCCTCCTCGGGACGGCCGACGAGGGCGGCGTCGAACATGTCGCGGTAGGGGCCGTGCAGGCTGACGATGCCCTTGGGGATGCCGGTGGTGCCACCGGTGTGGCGGATGCCGAGGTCGTCGCCGGGATCGATGCGTACGGTGGGCTCCTCGGCGGGCCGGTGGGCGGAGGCGGCGATCACGTCCTCGCCGATGGCGCCCCCGCTCGGGCCGGGGCCGAGGGTGAGGACGGTCGGGACGTCGATCAGCGGGAGCAACTCGGCGGCGTCGGCGTGGCGTTCGGCGTCCACGAGAAGGACGGTGGTCTCCACGCTGGCGGTGATCTCGGCCAGCACCGGGGCGCTCATCCCGTCGTACAGGTTGACCACCCGCGCACCCGCGAGCCCCGCCGCGTAGCGGGCGCTGAGCGCCTCGGCGGTGTTGCCGGTGAGCAGGGTGACCGTCGCGCCGCGGCCCACGCCCCGGGCCAGCAGCTCGTGGGCGAGGCGGTAGGTGGCGGCGGCGAAGTCGCCGGCGGTGATCTCGACGCCGTCGGCGGTGGTGATGGCGCGCCGGTGCGGCTCGGAGACCAGGGACCGGAGGATCAAGGCGGGTGCGCTGACGAACTCCTGGTCGGTCATGGCCACTTCTTCCTTGTAGTTTGCAACCATGTCGTCAGGCTAACTCCACCCCCGTCCGGTGTTGTCGAGTTCAGGCCATGCCAGATCGCGAGACTGACGGGAAGTCGGTCGGACGGCGGAGGACCGGATCGGTGACGGCGTCCCCGTGCTCGTCCGGCGCGGTGACGATCACATAGCCCTGCCGGCCGGGGAGTTCGGGGACCAGCGCGCTGCGGCAGCCCGTGCTGTGACGGAGCTCGACCGCGACGGGCGCGCCGTCGAGGCGCAGTTCGCCGGTGGTCGGCGGGCCGTCGGGCAGGGCGGAGATCGGTCCGGTGCGCGGGTCGAAGTCGAAGCGGTCGGAGTTGGCGAGAAAGTTGTCGCCGAGGGGGCGGGCCCGCCGGAGAGGTCCGGCGGGCCCGCTCGGTGCCTCCGGTGGTCACCGGTCGGCGGTGAGCTTGCCGGCTGCGCCCCAGTTCTCCGGCTGGTACTCCTGGATCCACACGTAGACGCTCTCGGCGGGGACCTCCAGCGCCTCGACGAACGCCTCGGTGACCTTCTTGACCAGCTCGCGCTTCTGCTCGACGTTGCGCGGGCCCTGCTGGATGGTGACGATCGGCATCTTCGGCTCCTGATCGGGATTCTCCTGCCGGGCTCTTCGGTCCGGCTCTTCCGCCGGTTTCCCCGGCTGGGAACAGTCCACCCGATCCGGCCGCCCGCACCCAGGCCCGAATCGCTCCGACAGCGATCACGAATCCTGATCGTCCCAGCTCGGTGGCGTTTTGCGGCACGCTGCCAGGAGCAGTCGGGGGAGCGGGGCGGACCGCCGTACGGCGAGCGAGGTCGGCAGCGATAGCGGGGTCCGGCAGGGACGGAAGGCGACCCGGGGGGAGTTCGTCAGCCGGGCGTTGGCGGCGTACACCACCGTCCACATCGGGGTGCCGGTGCCGATCGAGGCCAGGGTGTCCTGCAGGGCGCCGTGCGCCGGGCCGAGGACCGGCCGGAAGCCGGCCTGCGCGCAGGCGTCCGTCACCAGGTCCACCAGTGCGGGGTTGTTGCGGCGGTCGGTCAGGCGGAGCGGCAGTGCGGCGAGGTCCGCGAGGTCCACCTCGGGCTGCTGCGCGAGGGCGTGCCGGGCCGGCAGCACGACCACCAACTCGTCGTCCCAGACCGGCAGGAAGCGCAGCTCCGGGCTGTTCCCGGGGATCGCGCCGCGCACGAACGCGGCGTCGAGCCGCCCGTCCGACAGCCGCGTCAGCCGCTCCCGCACCGGCACCGACTGCAACTCGACGCGCACCCCGGGCGCCTGCCGCTGATAGGTGTCCAGGATCAGGTCCAGCCGCTCGGCCAGCCCGGTGACGGTGCCCAGCCGCAGCACGGCGGGCGCGGCCAGATCGGCGGCGAGCGCCCGGGCGGCGTCCTCGGCCGACAGGACGTCCCTGGCGGCGGGCAGGAACCGCTCACCCGCGGGCGTCAGCCGCACGTACCGGGGCGACCGGTCGAACAGCTCGACCTTCAACTCCCGCTCCAGCCGCCGCACCTGCTGACTCACGGCGGGCTGCCCGAGCAGCAGCCGCTCGGCGGCCCGGCCGAAGTGCAGTTCCTCGGCGACGGCGACGAAGCAGCGCAGCTGCCGTAGCTCCATGCGGACCCCCTGCTCGGTGTGTCGACCGGCTCATGCTCCCAGGCCGGAACGGGGGGCACTTCCCGGCTCTCCCGCCGGGGTGCCGGCTCGGCCGTTCCCGCGTGGCCGTTCCCGCGCGGCCGTTCCCGCTCAGCCGGCTGTCGGCCGGGCGGCCGCGTTCGCCGTCATCGAGGCGACGGTGTCCTCGGTGGTGGCCTCGTAGTCGACCTGGATGTCCGTGCTCGTGCGCTCCTGGCTCGTGGCGGCGGCACATCATGGCGGCCGTTCGTCATCCGGAGCAAAACAGGGGCGGGGTGGGGCCGCCCGTCTCCGGTGGTCAGAGGCACCCCTCCAGGTGGTCTATAGTTAACCCATCACCCAGATGCGCGGGTGGCGGAATAGGCAGACGCGCTGGATTCAGGTTCCAGTGCCCGAAAGGGCGTGGGGGTTCAACTCCCCCCTCGCGCACAGCGAAACGGCCGGTCGATCTTCGGATCGACCGGCCGTTCTGTTTCCCCGGGCCGCCCCGGCCCGTGAACGGGGGCGCCACTAGGCTGGGCCGGTCGGCCGTACACGCCTTGGGGGGAATCGGCACGTGAGCTTGATGGAGCACGATCCGCGGGAGATCGGCGGGTACCTCCTGGAGGGCAGGCTCGGCGCGGGCGGGATGGGCGTCGTCTACCGGGCCCGATCGGTGTCCGGCCGCCAGGTGGCGGTCAAGGCGATCCGGCCCGAGCTGGCCGCGGACGCCGAGTTCCGGGCCCGGTTCCGGCTGGAGGTCGCGGCGGCGCGCAAGGTCAGCGGCGCGTTCACCGCGCCCGTGCTCGACGCGGACGCCGACGCCCCGGCGCCCTGGCTGGTCACCCTGTTCATCCCCGGTCCGTCCCTGGGGGAACGGGTCGCCGGGCAGGGCCCGTTGGCTCCGCCCGAGGTGCGCCGCCTCGCCGCCGGACTGGCCGAGGCCCTGCGGGAGATCCACCGCGTGGGACTGGTGCACCGTGACCTCAAGCCCGGCAACGTGCTGCTCGCCGAGGACGGTCCGCGCGTCATCGACTTCGGCATCGCCCGCAGTGCGGGGGAGACCCAGCTCACCAGCACCGGGGTCGCCGTCGGCACCCCGCCGTTCATGGCGCCCGAGCAGTTCCGCGACGGCACGGCGACGGCGGCCACCGACGTCTTCGCCCTCGGCTCGGTGCTCGCGTTCGCCGCCACCGGACGCGGCCCGTTCGGAGCGGACTCCTCGCACGCGGTGGGCTTCCGGGTGGTCTACGAGGAGCCGGACCTGTCGGGTCTGGCGCCGGAGCTGTACCCGCTGATCATCGGGTGTCTGGCCAAGGAACCGGCACAACGGACCACGGTGGACGCCCTGTTGAGGGTGATCGCGGAGGGGGCCGGGGAACGGACGGTCCAGCTGCGGACGGGGCCGGTGGCTCCGGCCGTACGGCAGGCCGCTGCCACGCCGACTGCCCCCAGCCCACTGGCCCCCACGCCGGTGACCACCGGCCCGGTTGCCCCCAGCCCGACGGCCCCCGCGCCGGTGGCACCGCCCGGGCCGCCGAGCGTCCCTCCGTACCTCCCGCCCGTCGCCGCCGCGGCCCCCGTCGGCCGGCCGCGCCGGCGCCGGGCCCTGGTGATCGGCTCCGCGGTGGCCGCCGTCGTGGTCGCCGCGGCCGGCACGCTCGGCTACGTCGCCTGGCAGGACCAGCAGCGGCGGCCCGGGCCGTCCGCCCTCCCCTCCGGCCTCTCCTGCGCCCCGGCCGGGAAGGCCACGGTCGGGGCGGACGGCATGGAGGCCGCGCTGGTCCAGCAGTGGGCGGCGGACTTCGGCAAGGCCTGCCCGGACGACCGGCTCACCTACAAGCCCCCGTCCGGCAACACCGACGATCCGTTCAAGTACGCCAACGCCAGCGCCTTCGCCAATGCCGAGGTCGACGGCGCCGCCTTCGACACCGCTGCGACCGACCAGCAGGCGTTCTCCTACGGCAAGCACTGCGCCAACGGTCGGATGGTCCAACTCCCGGTGACCGTGGCCCCCGTCGCGATCGTCTTCAACGTGCCCGGGGTGACGGACCTGGTGTTCGACGCCCCGACGCTCTCCAAGATCTTCCAGCACCAGATCGAGACCTGGAACGACCCGGCGATCAAGGCGCTCAACCCGGCCACCGTGCTACCGGGTTCACCGATCGACATCCGGGTCCCCGCGGCCATGTCGTGGACCGGCTACGTCTTCCAGCAGTACCTCAGCAAGGCCGGCGGCTGGCCGTTCGAGGTGGGTGCTCACTGGGATCCCGTCATGAAGGCCGCGCCCGGTACGACCGACGCGAGCATCCCCGGCGCCATCGCCGGCGCCACCGGCTCGATCGGCGTCGTCCCGCTGAAGGACGTCGGGAAGCTCTACACGGCCCGGGTGCGGACCGGTGACTCCGACGTGGCCCCGAGCGTCCAGGGCGCCGAGGTGGTGGCCGCGGCCGGCACGGTGGAGACCTCGGACAGCCGGGTGTCGGTCAAGCTCGACTACCAGCAGCGGGTGAAGGACGGATATCCCGTGGTCGGATTCGGCTACCTCGACTTCTGCGAGCGCGGCGGGGGCTCCGCCGTCGTCGCGGGCCTCGCCTCCTACGCGGTCAGCGGGCCGGGCCAGGCGACGGGGGAGTCCCTGAAGTACGGCACGCTGCCCCCGGCCGTGACCCAGCAGGTGCGGGGCGTCCTGGCCGGGCTGCGGTCCGGGTAGCGCCGACGCGCCCGGACGGCCGTGGGCTGTCCGGGCGCACGCACGGATCCGCGGGGCGTTACTCCTCGAGCCGGACCTTGTCGGCCTGCATGCCCTTCTGGCCCTGGACGGCTTCGAAGGTGACCTTCTGGCCCTCCACGAGGGACTTGAAGCCGCCCCCCTCGATCGCCCTGAAGTGCACGAACAGGTCGGGGCCGGATTCCGGGGTGATGAAGCCGTAGCCCTTCTCGTCGTTGAACCACTTCACGGTGCCGTGCTGGCGCTCGGCCATGTCCACTCCTCGGGATCGGATCGCACTGTCCCGCGATCCTCTCACGCAGAGGGTGTCAGTCGACACGTAGAGTAGCGGGCTCCGGTGTCGCGTCCGCCGCGGCGTGCAGGAGGAGGTCGCGCAGGGCGGCGGCGGGTTCCGAGGGGGCGGTAGGGGTGAGGACGACCTGGTCGGCGGTGGTGGAGGGGCCGGTGAGGGGGATGACGCGCAGACCGGGGGGCCGGTGGTCGAGGGCGGACTCGACGGTGATGCCGATGCCCGTGCCCGCGGCGACGTGGGCGGCGATGGCGTGGACGTTGTCGGCGGTGCGGATGATGCGCAGATCGGCTCCGCCGATCCGGAAGGCGGACAGGAGGCGGTCGCAGAGGCCGCTGTTGATCTGGTGGGGCCAGGTGAGCAGGTCGGCGGCGGAGAGTTCGGTGGCGCTCAACTCGGCGCGGTCGGCCAGCGGGTGGGCCTCGGGGACGAGGGCCGTGAACCGCTCGGTGGACAGCACCCGCGCGCGGACACCGGTGACGCCGTCGGTCGCCCAGCCGATGCCCAGTCCGATCGTCCCCGCCCGCAGGGCGGTGAGCAGGGCGGTGGCCGGCATCGGCTCGGGCACGATCGTCACGTCGGGGAAGCGCTCCCGCAGTTGCGGCAGACAGCGCAGCAGCAGCTGGTGGCCGGTGTACTCGGCGTGCCCGACGACGAGCGTGGTGCCGGCCCGGTCGCCGGCGGCCAGGGCGCGTCCGCGCTGCTGGAAGAGGCGCAGCTGGGCGAGGGCGGCGTGGGCGTCGGGCAGCAGTTCGGCGCCGAGGTCGGTGAGGGACACCCGGCGGCTGGTGCGGTGGAACAGCCGCCCGCCGAGGGTGCTCTCCAGCCGTCGGACGGCGTCGCTGACGGTCGGCTGCCCCCGGTGCAGGCGGGCGGCGGCGCGGCCGAAGTGGAGCTCTTCGGCGACCGCGACGAACGCTTCCAGTTCGATCCTGTCCACGCCCTCAGGCTACGGCCTGTCCGGCGCGATCGATCGGTGTGACCGATCGCTGCGTGCCGGTCTTCGGCGTTGATGCCCTGCCGCGCGCAGGCTGAGATGGGTGGTGACCAGGGAGTCCCCATCAGAGGAAGCAGTGAATCGACATGGCAGTCAAGGACGTTGACCGTGAGCAGGACGCTCCGACGGTCACGGTGACGGTGGTCTACCACTCGGTGCACGGGCACACCCGGGTGCTCGCCGAGCACCTCGCCGAGGGGGCGCGGCTGGTGCCCGGGGCCGAGGTGCACCTCGCCGAGCTCCGGGCGGAGGACGTCAACGCGGGGCGCTGGCACGACCCGGAGGTGCTGGCACTGCTGGACCGCTCCGACGCGATCGTGTTCGGCTGCCCGACGCTGATGGGCAGTGTGTCGGCGGTGTTCAAGGCGTTCATGGAGGCCGCGTTCACGCCGTTCGTCACCCAGGGCTGGAAGGACAAGCTGGCCGGGGGGTTCACCATGTCCGCCTCGCAGAGCGGTGACAAGCTGGCCGTCCTCCAACAGCTGGCGGTGTTCGGCGCGCAGCTGGGCATGCAGTGGGTCGGCGTGGGCGACATGCCGGGCAACAACTGGAGCGGTGGCAGCCGCGACGACCTGAACCGGTTGGGCTCCTGGCTGGGCCTGATGAGCCAGAGCCACGCCGACCTGGGCCCCGAGCAGGCCGGATCGCGCGGCGATCTGCTCACCGCGCGGCGCTACGGCGAGCGGATCGCCCGGCTGGCCCAGCGCTGGGTCAACGCCGTACCGTACGGGACCCCGCGGATGACCGAGCACGAGGCGCGTGCCCTCTCCGCCTCGCTCCGGGAGGCGGAGGCCGCACCGGCGGGTCACTGACCCTCCGTCGGTGCCGCGTCAGCGGTCGCTGTGCCCCTGGGCCGCCAGTGCTTCGACCAGGCTTCTGGGCCGTACGTCGGTCCAGTGCTCCTCGATGTGGTCGAGGCAGGCCTGACGGCTGTCCTCGGGGTGGGAGATCCGCCAGCCGGCCGGCACCTCCAGGAACGCGGGCCACAGCGAGTGCTGGTTCTCGTCGTTGACCAGGGCCAGGAAGCGGCCGTCGGGGTCGTCGAAGGGGTTCTGCACGACCGGGTGGCTCCTTCGTTCCGAGGTGCGGGACGCGGCGGGTTTCGGGCAGGGCGCTGCTGCTCGGCGGCGCACGGCAAGCCTGCCGCCCTCGCGGACCGTCCACCACGTCTTTAAGGAGGGACGAAACAACCCAGGCAGAAGGGGGCGGACTGGCCCGGGAGCAGGTGATGCACGTTCGGCCGGGGATGTCCAGGGGGGAGTTTTCTGCACCTGAGGACTGCAGTCCACTCTCCTGCCCCGCTCAGAGGGCCGGGCTAGGGTCGCTGAGCGGCCCGGCGGGACGGAGATCGGAAGCTGTGGCACCGGTCGTCGACCGTGGATTCGGTCAACTCTGCTCCCCTGTGGGCTGGTTGACCGAACGAACGGCCGCATGGGATCATGTACAGATCAACTATTGGACAAGTCAAGCATCCCGGTCCCGATCCTTAATTGCACGTGAAGATCCAGTGGATCGTCCGCGACCCTGATCCGGCTGGAATTCGCGGTACGGATGATTCGACAGGTGCAACCCCTCTTCGGATGATGTAGAGGGGTTGCTTCCGCGTGCGGCGGGCCGCCGCGGGACGATATGGAATTAATCCCTCCGGCTGTGAAGGTAAACGGTCCGGTGCGTGTCCGATGGTTCCTCCACTGTCTATCGCTGCCGCTTATCGTTGCCTGTCGCCCGTTCGTGACCTATGGTGCGTACGGGTATTCTGGGACGCAGGGCGCCGGCGGGGCGCGCGGTGGCGTCGGCCACGTAGCAGAAAGGTTCATTCGCGGGAGTCCCGGGAAAGTGTGGAGCTTGTCGTTCGCCTATACGGGGGTGGGAGTGTGACGCGCCTTATACTGTCGTCTGCGAGTCTCGCGAAGACGCGAATCCTGGATGAGCCGGAAGAGCTCGTGGAGGCGCTCCTCGCATTGGAATTACTGGCTGCCGGAAGGGGGGGCTCGGAATTCGCCCCGTGGCGGGCGCAGGCCGTCGCCGCCCTGGGCACGCGGGCCCTGTTCAAACTGACCTCGATGCTGCACTCGCTCCCCGACGTCTACGACATCGTCCGGGGCGCCGGCGGCCCGGACGGACCGACCGACGGGCAGCCAGGTGATTCCAGTTGGCGCGTCGTCAAGGACGTCCGGGAATTCCACCGGCGTGCGATCGCCCCGTACTGGCACCGCATCGGCGGCCGGCTCGCGATCGACCGGGCGGCGCGCGGGCAGATCATGCTCAGCGGCGGCATGGAGAAGGTGCTCAGCACGCTGCACCCCTCCGTCCACTGGGAGTCGCCCCACCTCGACGTCCCCGGTCCGGACGTCGAATGGAGGCTCGGGGACGGCGGGCTGCTCCTGGCGCCCTCGCTCTTCCTGCACTCGCGGGCCCCCGTGCTGCTGATCGATCCGTCGGGGGCCGGGACGCCGGTGCTCGTCTACCCGATCCCGGTGAAGCAGAAGTGGCTGACCGCCATGTGGAACGAGGAGTCGGCCCGGGACGTCGCCGCCCTCGGTGCCCTGCTGGGCCGGACCCGGGCGGCCGTCCTGCGGGCCCTCACCGACAGTTGCAGCACCACCGAGCTCGGGCACCGGGTGGGCATCTCGGTGGCGGCGGCCAGTCAGCACGCGGCCATCCTCCGGAGCGCCGGGCTGGTGACCACTCTTCGATCGTTCAACACCGTGACGCACACGCTCACCCCGCTGGGCAACGCGCTCCTGCACGAGGAGCTCATCGCCTGAGGGCCGAGGCGCGGACACGACCCGGTCGCGTCCGCGCCTCGCCCGCGTCCGGGAGCGGCGGCCGGGGGAATGGGCCGCCGCTCCCGGACGCGGACGGGTGGCGGTAGGCGTCGTGCGGGGCCCGCTGGGGAGTCGGCGGGCCCCGCACGTGCTGCTGCTACCGGGTGCCGGGGCGTGGCGGGCACGCCCCGGGGATCGCCGTCGGCGTCACGCCAGGCTGAGCGTCACGTTGATGCAGACGCCCACCACGACGATGGCCAGCAACACCCAGGGCCACAGCGGACGTTCCTTTTGGGGCTGCCATCCAGACATGGTATTTCCTGTTCGCCGTGAGGAGTGGGAAGTAGTAGGGCAGCGGATGGTCCCCCGCTGCACAGCGAGGCTAACCCGCGGCCGGCGGCCCGCGCAGTCAGGTTCCCTGCCGTTCGCAGGTGCAGTTCTCTGCACCCGTCCGACCCGTCCGGCCCGCGCGCGGCGGCCCCGCCGAGGACTGCCCGCCGGCCCCGCCCCGCCCGTCGAACACTATTCGACCAGCGCTATTCGGTCACTGTCAAAAGACGTAGCGGGCCCCGGCCGGGTGTTCTTGAATCAAGAGCGTGCTCAGGGTGACGGGGAGTTCCCCCGAGCATTCCGGACAAGTCGACATGCCGGTTTCCGCGCCGCGGTCCCGGTATTTCCTCAGATCACTGTTGTCGCCGAGGCGAAAAGGGAAATCCGCGTAGGCGGTAACGGGGGAAGGTCTATCAGGTGGTCATCAATACAGGAGAGCTCCGCCGGATTTCCGTCTTCGACACCACGCTCCGCGACGGCGAGCAGGCGCCCGGAAACGCCATGACGGCCGAACAGAAGCTCGACGTCGCCATGGCGATCCAGAGCCTGGGCGTCGACGTCATCGAGACCGGATTCCCGGCGGCCTCCCCGACGGACTTCAAGGCGACCCGGATGATGTCCGAGCAGCTGACGGACGCCCGGCTCTCCTCCTTCTGCCGGTCGGTACCCAGGGACGTGGAGGTGGCCGTCGAGGCCGGCGGCATCGAGCGGCACCAGATCCAACTCCTGGTCACCGGCAGCGACATGCACCTGGAGCACAAGCGCGGCATCACCCGCGAGCAGGCGTACGCCGAGGTCCGCGCCGCCATCAGGACGGCCAAGGAGCTCGGAGTCACCGACATCTCGATCGGCATCGAGGACGCCAGCCGTGGCGAGCACGACCTGCTGCGCGGCTACTGCGAGATCGTCGCGGAGGCCGGCGCCACCACGATCGCCCTGGGCGAGACCTCGGGTTGTCTGGTGCCCGCCGAGTTCGGCGACCTCACCCACACGGTCCGGCAGTGGCTGCCCGCCGAGACGGTGCTGTCGGTGCACTGCCACGACGACTTCGGCCTCGCCGTCGCCAACACCCTCGCGGGCCTGGAGGCCGGGGCCGACGAGATGCAGGTGACGCTCGGTGGGATCGGCGAGCGCGCGGGCAACGCCGCGCTGGAGGAGCTCGCCGCCGTCCTGCTCTACAAGGCGGCCCACTACGGCTTCACCACCACGATCAGGACCGAGCGGCTGTACGCGGCCTACCAGGTGCTCACCCGGGCCATCGCGATGGAGACCCCGCGCAACAAGGCCATCTTCGGCCAGTACTCCTTCGCCACCCAGGCCGGGATCCACCAGGCCGGCATGCTGGCGCGCCCGGAGACCTACGAGTACCTGGAGCCCTCCCGGGTGGGCCGCGAGCGCTCCCTGCTGGTCGGCCGCCACTCCGGCCGCGGCATCCTGGCGCACCTGCTGGAGCAGCTCGACGTGCCCGCCACCCCCGAGCTGCTGGACGAGCTGTACCACGACTACATCGCCAGCCGCACCGGCGGCGAGTGCGACGAGCTGTCCGTGGTCCGCGCCAGCCTCGCCCAGCGGTTCGCCCGGTCGGCCGGAGCTGCCGCGTGACCACCGAGGCCCCCGCAACCCTGGCGGAGAAGCTGTGGGAGACGCACGTCGTGCACCGCGCCGACGGCGAGCCCGACCTGCTCTACATCGACCTCCACCTGACCCACGAGGCCACCTCCCCGCAGGCGTTCGACGGCCTGCGGCTGACCGGGCGCGCCGTGCGGCGCCCGGAGCTGACGCTCGCGCTGGAGGACCACAACGTCCCGACCGACTCGACGGTCATCGAGGACCCGGTCAGCCGCCTCCAGATCGACACCCTGCGGCGCAACTGCGAGACGCACGGCATCGAGCTCTACCGGCTCGGCCACCGCCGCCAGGGCATCGTGCACGTGGTCGGCCCGCAGCTGGGGCTGGTCCAGCCCGGCATGGCGGTGGTCTGCGGGGACAGCCACACCTCCACCCACGGCGCCTTCGGGGCGCTGGCCTTCGGCATCGGCACCAGCGACGTCGAGCACGTGCTGGCCACCCAGTGCCTGGCGATCAGCCGGCCCAGGACCATGGCGGTGGAGTTCACCGGTGAGCTCCCCCCGGGCACCGGCGCCAAGGACCTGATTCTCGCGCTGATCTCCGAGATCGGTGCCAACGGCGGCCAGGGGTACGTCATCGAGTACCGCGGCGCCGCCGTTCGCGCGCTGTCCATGGAAGCCCGCATGACGCTGTGCAACATGAGCATCGAGGCCGGTGCGCGGGCCGGCCTGGTCGCCCCCGACGAGACCACCTTCGCCTATCTCAAGGGGCGCCCGCACGCGCCGCAGGGGGCGGACTGGGACGCGGCCGTGGCCCACTGGCGGACGCTGCGCACCGACGACGGCGCCGCCTTCGACCGGACCGTCGAACTGGACGTGTCGGGTCTGAGCCCGCTGGTGACCTGGGGCACCAACCCCAGCCAGGCGGTGCCGCTGAGCGGGCGGGTGCCGGCCCCCGCGTCGTTCACCGACCCGGCCGAACGGGTGGCGGCCGAGCGGGCCCTGCAGTACATGGACCTCACGCCGGGCACCCCGCTGCGCGAGGTCCCGATCGACGTGGTCTTCCTCGGCTCCTGCACCAACGGCCGGATCGAGGACCTGCGGGTCGCCGCCGAGGTGCTGCGCGGGCGCAGGGTGGCCGGCACCACCCGGCTGCTCGTCGTGCCCGGCTCCGTACAGGTCCGGGAACAGGCCGAACAGGAGGGCCTGGACCGGGTGTTCCTCGACGCGGGCGCCGAATGGCGGCTGCCCGGCTGCTCGATGTGCCTCGGCATGAACACCGACCGGCTGACCGGGCCGCAGCGCTCGGCATCCACCTCCAACCGCAACTACGAAGGCCGGCAGGGCGCCACCGCCCGTACCCATCTGGTGTCGCCGGTGGTCGCCGCCGCGACCGCGGTGGCCGGCCGGCTGTCGGCGCCCGCCGACCTGGGATGAGAGAGCCATGGAACCCCTGATCACGCACACCGGGCGGGCGGTGGCACTGCGCCGCGACGACATCGACACCGACCAGATCGTCCCGGCCGAGTACTGCAAGCGCGTCGTCAAGAGCGGGTACGCGGACGCCCTGTTCGCCCGCTGGCGGCAGGAGCCCGACTTCGTCCTCAACCGCCCGGCGCACGCCGGTGCGACCGTCCTGCTGGCGGGCCGGAACTTCGGCATCGGCAGCTCGCGGGAGCACGCCGTGTGGGCCCTGAAGGACGGCGGCTTCGTCGCGGTCGTGGCCTCCGGCTTCGGGGACATCTTCCGCCGGAACGCCATGAACAACGGGCTGATCCCGGTGGACCAGCCGGTGGAGGTGGTCCAGGAGCTGATGGCCGAGGCCGAGCGGGACCCGTCCTTCACCCTCACCGTCGACCTCCAGCAGCTCCGGCTGGTCGTCGGCGGCCGCAGCTGGCCCTTCGAGGCCGAGCAGCGGGCCCGCGAACTGCTGCTGCAGGGCCTGGACACCATCGAGCTGACCATGCGGCGCGGCGAGCTGATCGAGGCGTACGAACGGCGCCGCCCGTCCTGGCTGCCGACCGTCCCCGTGGGATCGGGATCGGAGCACGCCACCGGGGGAGCGCGGTGACCCGCTCCGCGCTCGTCGGCACCGCCCCTGCCTGTCCGCTCGGCGCGCAGCGCGTCCGGCAACTGCCCGCCGGCGGGCTGGTCGCCCTGCTGGCGGGCCGGGGGGCGGACTCGGTGGACCTCGCGGCCGGCACTCCGAAGTGGCCGGCCACCCCGCCCGAGCTGGTGGAGGGCGCCGTCCGCGCCCTCCGCGAGGGCGTCCACCAGTACGAGGACCCGGCCGGGAACCCGCGGCTGCGCGAGTGGATCGCGGGTACCCTGCCGGGCCGGCCCGACCCCGACACGGAGCTGACGGTGACCGCGGGGGCGAGCGAGGCGCTCGCGGTCGCCCTGCTGGCCTGCGTCGACCCCGGGGACGAGGTCGTCGTCCTGGAGCCGTTCTACGAGAACTTCCTCAGCGCGGTCGCACTGGTCGGCGGGGTGCCGCGGTTCGTCCGGGCCGAGGGCCCGGACTGGGCCCTGGACCCCGACGCGCTCACCGCCGCGTTCGGCCCGCGCACCAGGGCGATCGTCCTCAACAGCCCGGCCAATCCGACCGGGCGGCTGCTCACCGACGGGGAACTGGGCCTGATCGCCGAGCTGTGCGAGCGGTGGGACGTGACGGCCGTCTCCGACGAGGTCTACGCCGGCTACGTCTACGACGGCGCGCGGCACCGCTCGGTGGCCGAACTGCCCGGCCTGGCCGAGCGGAGCATCGTGCTGGGCAGCTTCTCCAAGAGCCACGCCGTCAGCGGCTGGCGCCTGGGCTACCTGCGCGCCCCCGCGCCCTGGACCCGGATGCTGCGACAGGTCCACGTCGCCACCACCGGCGGGGCCGCCGCTCCGCTGCAGCACGCGCTGGCCGAGGCCGGCCCGGCCCTGCGGGACGGCTGGGACCCGGCCGGGTCGATGCGGCCGCTGCGCGACCTGGCCGTCCGGATGCTCACCGAGGCGGGCTTCGACTGCGTCGCACCCCGGGGCGGCATCTACGTCACGGCGGGGATCCAGCACCTCACCCGGGAGCCGAGTCCCGCCTTCGTCCGCGACCTGGCCGCCGCGACCGGGGTGCTGCTGGCGCCCGCCACCCCCTTCTTCGCCGACCCGCGGCGCGGCGACCGGTACGTCCGGGTCGCCTTCAACCGCCCCGAGGCCACCCTCCGCGAAGCCCACCGGCGCCTGACCGCCCGACCCTAGGACGATCCCGTGCAGACCGAGCAGAACACCCAGAAGATCATCGTGATACCCGGTGACGGCATCGGCCCCGAAGTGACCGAGGAGGCCGTCCTGACGCTCCAGGCCCTCGGCGCCGGCCTGGAGTTCACCTTCCTCGACCGGATCAACGCCGACCGCTACCTCCGCGACGGCGTGGCCCTCACCGACGGCGAGCTGGAGGAGGTCCGAACGGCCGGCACGGTGCTCTTCGGGGCCGTCGGCGACCCGCGGGTGACCAACCCGGACTACGCCCGCGGCGTGCTGCTCCGGCTCCGCACCGACCTGGACCTGTACGTCAACTACCGTCCGGCGGTGCTGCTGGACGAGCGGCTCAGCCCGCTGCGCGACGAGTCCCGCCGCGGCATCGACTGCGTGGTGGTGCGGGAGAACACCGAGGGCCTGTACACCGGGGTCGGCGGCAGCCTGCGGACCGGCACACCCGACGAGGTCACCGTCGACCAGGAGACCAACACCCACCTCGGGGTCTCGCGGATCGTCGAGTACGCCTACGGCATCGCCCGCCGGTCGGTGTGCATGGTCGACAAGTCCAACGCGGTGCGGTTCGGCGGCCAGTTGTGGCAGCGGGTGTGGCGGGAGACCCGGGACCGCCACCCCGAGCTGGACTCGTCCCACCTGTACGTGGACGTCGCGGCGATGAAGCTGGTCAAGGATCCCGCGTCCTTCGACGTGATCGTCACCAACAACTCCTACGGAGACATCCTCAGCGACCTCACCGCGGAACTCGCCGGCGGGCTGGGCACCGCCGCCTCGGCGAACATCAACCCGGTGACCGGGATGGGCCTGTACGAGCCGGTGCACGGCAGCGCCCCCGACATCGTCGGCAAGGGACTCGCCAACCCCGCGGGCGCCGTGCTGAGCGCCGCCCTCCTGCTGCGCGACCGGGGGCTGAAGAGCGAGGCGGAGGCCCTGGAGCGGGCGGTGCGCCGCACCGTCGCCGAACGCCGCTGCACCCCGGACCTCGGCGGCACCCTGAACACCCGGCAGGCCGGAGAGGCCATCCGGGCGGCGCTGGACTGACCCCGCCCCCGCGGCCACCCCGCCCCGACGAACCAACCGCATCCGGACAACAGGAGGAGCACGTTCCCATGACCACAGCGATCACCTTGGACGCGGAGCCCCGGCTCGGCGGGTTGGTCTGCGGACTGTCCAGCCCGGGCCGCCCCGCGCTGACCGAACTCGGGGCCCAGCACGGCCCGTCCATCCGGGAACGGGTCGTCGGGCACGGTGCCGCGCTGCTGAGTGGGTACGAGTGGACCGACTGGAACGACCTGGACGCCTTCGTCAAGCAGGTCGTCGGTTCGCCGCTGGACTACACCGAACGCTCCTCGCCGCGCACCGAGTTGCACCCCGGCGTCTTCACGGCGACGGACCACCCGCCGACCGAGGAGATCTTCCTCCACACCGAGCAGTCCTACAACCTCACGGTGCCGCGCTACCTGTTCTTCTTCTGCCGGCAGGGCGCCCCCGAGGGCGGCGCGAACCGCCTCGCGGACTGCCGGGCCGTCCACGACGCGCTGCCGCGCGAGGTGGTCGAGCGGTTCGACCGCGAGGGCTACCTGCTGGTGCGCAACTTCCTGCCGGGGCTGGGCCTCACCTGGCAGCAGGCGTTCGGCACCGAGGACCCGGAGCGGGTGCGCCGGTACTGCGCGGACAACGGCATCGAGGTCGAGTGGCTGTCCGAGGACCACGTCCAGACCCGGCAGGTGCGCTGGGCGGTGGCCACCCACCCGGAGACCGGCGCGAAGTCCTGGTTCAACCACATGACGTTCTTCCACTCCAGCTCGCTGAACAAGGACCTCGCCGAGCTGCTGCTGGAGGAGTACGGCCCCCGGGGGATCCCGACCAACACCTTCCACGCCGACGGCACCGAGATCGCCCCGGACGTCGTCGAGGCGCTGCACGCCGGCTACCGCGACCACCAGGTCGACGTGACCTGCCGCACCGGTGACGTGCTGATCGTCGACAACCTGAGCGTGGCGCACGGCCGGGCCCCGTTCGTGCCGCCCCGCGAGCTGTTCGTGAGCATGGCCGACGCGCTGTCCTGGGAGCGGCTGCGCCCGGTGGAGCGGACCGCGCTGCCCGGCGGAGCGGTGGGACACGCGGGGTGACGGAGCGCACCGAGGAGCCGGTGACGGCTCGGTGCGACGGGCGGGCGCAGACGGCTGCGCCCGCCCGTCCGCTGCGCCGCAACCGCGCGTACAACCTGCTGTGGAGCAGCAACGTGCTCTCCCAACTGGGCTCCCAGGCGACGCTGTTCGCCTACCCGCTGCTGGTGATGGCGATGACCGGGTCGGTCTTCCAGGCCTCGCTGGTGGAGTTCGCCGTGGCCGCGTCCCGGATGGTGGCGGGGCTGCCGGCCGGCGCGGTGGCCGACCGGGTGTCGCGCAAGCGGGTGATGCTGGTGTCCGAGGCCGCCCGGGCCCTGGCCCTGGCGGTGCTGGCCGTCGCGATCGCCGCCGGGCGGGCGCCGCTCGCGCTGATCCTGGCCGTGGCGGTGGTCGAGGGCGTGAGCACCGCGCTGTTCAGCGCCGCCGACCAGGCACTGCTGCCGCTGGTGGTGCCGGAGCCGCAGCTCTCGTCGGCGGTGGCGCGCAACACCGCGCGCTACTACGTCGCCACCATCACCGGGCCCGGCCTCGGCGGGGTGCTCTACAACGTGCTGCGCGTCCTGCCGTTCGCGGCCCAGGCGGTGGCCTCGCTGGGCGCGCTGGGCGTCCTGCTGTTCCTCCGGGCGCCCGAGGAGCGCGCGCGGATCGCCGCCGCCGAGCCCGGGGGTCTGCTGCGGCACACCCTGACCGGACTGCGCTGGCTGTGCGGACACCGCCTGCTGCGGGTGACCGTGGGGCTCACCATGGGCTTCAACGCGGTCTTCAGCGGGCTGCTGCTGGTCGCCATCGGCATGGCCCAGCAGGCCGGAGCCACCGACGAGGTCGGGCCGATCGGGATGCTGATGGGCACCGGGGGAGTGCTGGGCGCCCTCGCCGCGCCCTGGCTGCGGCTGCGGCTGGCCCCGTACACCGCCGTGCTGCTGCTGACGTGGGGGGCGAGCGCCCTGGTGCCGCTCCTGGCGGTGCTGCCCGCCGGGTACTGCTACGGGGCGGTGCTCGGCTGCACCGCCTTCCTGGCGCCGACCGCGACCGCGATCATCGCCACCCACCAGATGACGACCACGCCGGACGCGATGCGCGGCCGGCTGGCCGGGGCGATCGGGGTGAGCCTGGGCGCGGCCTCCGCCGTGGGCACGCTGGCGGGAGGGGCGCTGCTGGAGTTCTCCGGGCCGGTGGCCACGGTGCTGGCGGCCACGGCGGTCCTGGTGCTGCTGGCCCTGCTGGCGACCCTCAGCGGAGCGATCCGCGCGCTGCCCCCGCCGGGCGGGCCGGGGCCGGGGCGGAGCGCCTGACCGGGCCGGCACCCGCCGGCCCGGTCGCCGGGTTCCGGTCACCGGCCCGGTTGCCGGGTTCCGGTCGCCGGCCAGGTCGCCGGGTTCCGGTCAATCGCCCTGGCCGTCTATCGAGTTGAGGTACGTCAGCACGGCGCGCACCCGTCGGTGGCCGCCGTCCGTGGCCGGCAGCCCGAGCTTGGTGAAGATGTTGCCGATGTGCTTGTTCACCGAGGTCTCCGCGATGAACAGCAGCTTGGCGATGGCGCCGTTGCCGTGGCCCTCCGCCATCAGCGAGAGCACCTCGCGCTCGCGCGAACTCAGCGCGTCCAGCGGGTCGTTGCGCACTCGGCGGACCATCAGCTGGGAGATCACCTCGGGGTCCATGGCGACGCCGCCGCCCGCGACCCGGTCCAGGGCCTGGAGGAACTCCTCGACCCGGCTGACCCGGTCCTTGAGCAGATAGCCCACCCCGGAGGCGCCGTGGACCAGCAACTGCGCGGCGTAGGCGTGTTCGACGTACTGGGACAGCACCAGGACCGGCAGGTCGGGCAGTTGCTCCCGGGCGGTCACCGCGCTGCGCAGCCCCTCGTCCCGGTAGGTCGGAGGCAGCCGGACGTCCAGCACGGCGATGTCCGGGCGGTGTTCCAGCAGCGTGGGCAGCAGGCTGTCGCCGTCCTCCACGGTCGCGCAGACCTCGTGGCCCACGCTGGTCAACAACAGTGACATGCCCTCCCTCAGCAGGGCGTTGTCCTCGGCGATCACGATCCGCACGGGAGCTCCACTCGAAGTACTGTCGGTCCGCCGGGGGGACTGTGCAGCTCGGTCACGCCGTCGAACGCCGCGACGCGGCGCTTGATGCCGCGGATCCCGCTGCCGGAGCCGGTCGTCGCCGCCCCGCCCTGCCCGTCGTCCCAGACGGAGATGTGAATCCTGCTCTCGGTGGTGCGCAGCTGCACCTGGCTGCACTCGGCCCCGCTGTGCTTGGCGACGTTCGTCAGCGCCTCGGAGATGACGTAGTAGGCCGCCGCCTCCACCGCGGCGGGCGCCCGGCTGCTCCTGGACTCGTACTCCAGGTCCAGCTTGGTGGGGATCTGGCAGGCCGCCACCAGGGAGCGGGTCGCCTCGGCCAGGCCGTGGTCGGCGAGCACCGGCGGGTAGATCGAGCGCACCGCGACGCGTAGCGACTGCACCGCCTGATCGGCCAGGTCGCGGGCCTGGTCGATCATTTCGGGCAGCTTCTCCGGGTTGTCGTGGAGCACCCTCTTCATCAGCGCCAGCCGCAGCGACACCGAGACCAGTCCCGCCTGCGCGCCGTCGTGCAAGTCGCGCTCGATGCGCCGCAGTTCGGCGGCGTGCGCCTCCAGGGCCTCGGCCCGGGTGATGGTCAGCTCCTCCACGCGCTTGGCGAGGGACGTCCGGCGCTTGCGCGGCTTGAGCAGTGCCCGGGTCATCAGGGCGTGCAACTGGGCGCACCAGGGGAGCAGCCAGCCGGCCAGCGCCCCGTAGGCCAGGCCCGCGAAGCAGGCCCCCAGCGCCGAGCCCCACGAGTCGATGTTCCAGACCAGGAACTGGGCGGGCTTGGGCACGACCTGCCACCACAGTGGGATGGTCAGCCAGCTGGCCGACCCCACGCACAGTCCGATCGCCAACGCGGCGCCGAGCGTGCCCAGTACGGCGTGCAGCAGCAGCCACAGCAGGTCGGTGTAGGTGGCCTTGTCGGTGAGCATCGCCTGCGCGCGGACCAGCACCCGGCCCTCGGCCTCCCGGTAGGAGGACGGGATCTCGCAGTCCAACCACTGCCCCGCGCGCCGACGGTGGGCGTCGGCGACCCGCCGGAGCCGGGCCAGTGAGAGCGGCAGCAGGCTCAACCCCGGGCCGACCAGGCTCAGTACGAACACCGCGAGGAGGGCGTAGAAGCCGAGGAAGGCCACCACCGCGGTGCCGCCGACTTCCAGGAGGTACCGCAGGGCCAGGACGAACCGCCGGAGGAACTCCTGCTGCGTGGTCGCCGGGGTCAACCCGCGGCGCGGCCGCTGGGGAACGCCATCCATCGTCGCCAAGCCCCCGTTACCCGTTTTCACCCACGGTATCACTGCGAGGTGATCTCCGCGGCTCGGCCGTCACCCGGACAGGGGGGTAGCCAACTGCACCTTTCGAACTCCAGCAAACATCGTGGTGCCCACAGGAGCCGTGCGCCTAGCGTGAGTTCGACGTGTCGATGACAGGGCGGGAAGGTGGGACGCAGTGGCGCACGGCCAGTGGGCGGTGGAATTGCGGTCGGTGGAGAAGAAGTACGGTCGCGGAGCGGGTGAGGTCGCCGCGCTGCGCGATCTCAGCCTCTCCTTCGACCGGGGATCGTTCACCGCGGTCATGGGGCCGTCGGGCGCCGGGAAGAGCACCTTCCTGCACTGCGCGGCCGGGCTGGACCGTCCGACCTCGGGCTCGGTGTGGCTGGCCGGCACGGACCTGGCGACGCTGGACGAGGCGCAGTTGACCATGCTGCGCCGGGAGCGGGTCGGCTTCATCTTCCAGGCGTACAACCTGTTGGGGTCGCTGACGGTGGCGGAGAACATCACGCTGCCGCTGCTGCTCGCCGGGGTCGCGGCCGAGCCGGGCTGGCTGGACCAGGTGGCTCGGCGGGTCGGGCTGTCCGACCGCCTGCAGCACCGGCCGGCCCAGCTGTCCGGCGGCCAGCAACAGCGGGTGGCGATCGCCCGGGCCCTGATCACCAAGCCCGAGGTGATCTTCGCCGACGAGCCGACCGGCGCGCTCGACAGTCGTACGGGCCGTCAGGTGCTGTCCCTGCTGCGGGAGATCGTGGACCGGGACGGCAACACCGTCGTGATGGTGACCCACGACCCGGTCGCCGCCTCCTTCGCGCAGCGCGTGGTGTTCCTCGCGGACGGCGCCTTCGCCGAGGAGATGGCGGCGCCGACCGCCGATCGGGTGGCCGCGCGGATGACCCGCCTAGAGGAGTGGTGAGCAGATGATCTTCAAGCTCGTCCTCATGACCCTGCGGGAGCGCAAGGCCGGACTCGTCGGGGCTTTCGTGGCGCTGGTCGGGGCGTCGATGCTGATCACCGCGTTCGGCGCGCTGCTGCAGTCCGGACTGGGCTCGGGGGTGGCCACCCAGCGTTACGCGGGGGCGCCGGTGGTGGTCGGCGGCACCCAGTCGTTCAAGGTCACCGACGGCAAGACCAAGCAGAAGCCGCTGCCCGTGCCCGCGCCGCTGAACAGCGACGTGACCGACAAGGTGGCCGGGGTCGAGGGCGTGCAGCGCGCGGTGCCCGACGTCAGCTTCCCCGCCCAGGTGGTGGACGGGGACGGCGGGCTGGACGCCGGCGGCGGCGAGCAGCCGTCGAGCGGGCACAGCTGGTCCAGTTCGGTGCTCGGCCCCTTCGACCTGGAGCGCGGGCGGGCGCCGCAGCAGGCGGGCGAGGTGGTGCTGGACGCGCGGCTGGCCGACCGGGTGGGGGTGTCGCCCGGGCAGCGGGTGCGCCTGGCGACCACCCAGGAGGCGCGGGAGTACACCGTCACCGGGGTGGCCGCGCTGAAGGGCGGCGGGAAGCCGCGCTCGCCGGCGGTGTTCTTCACGGACGCCGAGGCGACGACGCTCTACGGGCACCCCGGCCGGATCGACGCGGTCGGGGTGCTGGTCGCGCCGGGCGCCGACCCGGACAAGGTGGCGGACCGGATCGACAAGAAGCTGGCCGGGGCGGGCGCCGACACCTATCTGGGCGAGGACCGCAGCCAGGTGGAGTTCCACGACGTGGCCTCGGCCCAGACCAACCTGGTCGAGCTGGCGGGGTCGCTCGGGGCGACGGTGGTGCTGATCGCGATGATCGTGGTGGCCAGCACCCTCGCCCTCAGCGTGCACCAGCGCCGCCGCGAGCTGGCCCTGCTGCGGGCGGTCGCGGCCACCCCGCGCCAGGTCTACAAGATGATGGCGGCCGAGGTCCTGATCGTCTCCCTGGTGGCCTCGGTGATCGGGTGCCTGCCGGGCGTTCTGGTGGCCAAGGTGCTGATGGGCGCGCTGAGCGTGATCGGCATGGTGCCCGACGACTTCGCGTTCTCCGTCGGCCCCGTGCCGATGCTGGTCGCCGTCCTGGCAACGGTGTTCGCCGCGGAGGTGGCCGCGGTCGGGGTCGCCCGCAAGGCGGTGGCGATCCGGCCGGTCGAGGCGATGGGCGACGCCCAGATCGAACCGGCGCGGCTGGGGCGCGGCCGGGTGTTCTTCGGGGTGCTGCTGTTCCTGCTCGGCGTCGGGGGCTCGCTGCTGCCGCTGTTCTTCGGCAGCGTCTTCGCGGTGGCCGGCGCGGGCACCGGCGGGCTCGTCATGATCATCGCCGTGCTGATGCTGGCCCCACCGGTGGTGAGCGTGGCGAGTCGGCTGATGGCGGGCCCGGTCCGCCGGCGCACCGGACCGCACGGCTACCTCGCGGTGGCCAACACCCGGGCCAACGCCCGCCGGCTGGCGGCCGGCATCGGTCCGCTCACCCTGGCGATCGGCTTCGCGCTGGTTCAGTTGTGCATCCCGACGACGACCGCGTCGGCGGCCCAGGACCAGGCCGAGGCGGGCATCGTGGCCGAGTTCACGGTGCAGGGCGGGCCCGGCGGGCCGCCGATCGGCGTGGTCCGGGACGCCGCGGCGCTGCCGGGGGTGGCCGCCGCCACCGGGGTGATCCGGGTCCAGGTGAACGGCTCCCGGAAGGTGCTCGACTCGCCGGAGATCTTCAAGTACCAGGCCCAGGGCGTCACTCCGGACAAGGCGGCGCAGACCATGGACCTCGGTGTCACCGAGGGCTCCCTGGACAACCTCCGCGGCGACGTGGTGGCGATCAGCGGCGGTGCGGCCAGCACGCTGGGCGCCCACGTCGGCGACCGCATCCGGCTGAACCTCCCGGACGGCGCCGAGGTCAAGCCCGCGGTGGTCGCGGTCTACGACCGGGGCCTGGGCTTCGGCGACGTGACGCTCCCCCAGGACACGGTGCTGGCGCACAGCTCCCGCCAACTGGAGGACGCGGTGTTCGTCAAGACCGCCGCCGGCGCCGACAAGGGCCAGGTCGGCAAGGCGCTGCGCGGCCTGGCCGGCCGGTACCCGGGCCTCAAGGTGCTGGACGGGAGCGGCCTTTCGGCCGCGCAGCAGGAGCAGGCGATGTCCTCGGTGCTGACCAGTGCGCTGCCGCTGGCGCTGGTCTTCGGCTACCTCGCCATCTCGGTCGCCAACACGCTCGTGCTGGCGACCCTGGGCCGGGTGCGGGAGTTCTCGCTGATGCGGCTGGTCGGGGCGCCGAGGGAGCAGGTGGTGCGGATGATGCGGGTGGAGGCCGGGATGGTGGTGGCCATCGCGGTGGTGGTGGGGACCGTGGTGCCGCTGCTGCCGCTGGCCACGGTGAGCCTGGGGCTGACCGGATCGCCGGTGCCGCACTTCCCGGTGCTGATGTACCTGGGGATCGTCGCGGTGACCGCGCTCATCGGACTGGGCGCGATCCTGGTGCCCACCCGGTTCGCGCTGCGGACCCGCCCGGTGGAGGGCATCGGCTTGCGGGAATAGCCTCCCGCCCACCCGAGGGGCCCGCGGTGCGTTCGACGCGCCGCGGGCCTTTCGGTTGTGATCGGGCCCGCACAGTGCTGTGATCGGGCCCACACCGCGGATACCCCTCCCCGGTGCCCGCGGAATGCCAACCAGCGTTTTTCACAGAGGACTTAAGGACGCTGACCGGCGCAAAGTCCCCGTGTAGCCTTCAGGAAACAAGACGATCTTCCCCAGTCGCGGTCCGTGCGCACCACTCCGTGCGCACCTGGAATTCGCGGCTGTTCCAGGCTGTCTGCGGCCCGTCACGGAAAGCGGAGTAGAGGGGGTTTCCTGGTGTCACCGGGACTTGTTGCCCAATTCCCGAGAATGGCCGCCGGTTTCGGGGTCCGGAACGCTCAGCTCGCGCTGCTCGACCACACCGGAGTGCGGACGGCCCGCGTCGGCGGACCGGAGGCGGCGGAGCTGCGCTTCCCCTTCGCCTCCGTCACCAAGCTGTTCACCGCCACCGTGGCGCTGCAGCTGGTCCGCGACGGCGACCTCGACCTGGACGCCGCCCTGGGGCGGTACGGCGAGGAGTTCGCGGCCGCGCCCAACGGTCTCGGTACCACGGTGACCCTGCGCCACCTGCTGAGCCACACCAGCGGCCTGGTCTGTTCCCTGGACGACGAGGACCGGACCCCGCGCGGCTTCGCGGCCGCCGCGGGCGAGCCGGCCCTGCTGTTCCGGCCGGGCAGCGCCTTCTCCTACTCCAACGTGGGCTTCGCACTGGTCGGCCGACTGATCGAGGCGGCCGCCGGCCTGAGCTGGCGCGAGGCCGTGGACACCTTCCTGCTGGGCCCGCTCGGCATCACTCCGGCCCATCTGCCCGCCCCCGGGCCCTCGGCGCCCGGCCCGGCCATCGCCGTCGGCCACGCCGTCACCGGGGCGGGCGCCGTCCCGGTGGACGTCCGTGTCCCCGCTGCCATGGCGCCGGCGGCCGCGCTGGCCGGCACCGCCGAGGACCTGGTGGCCTTCGCCCGGCTGCACCTGGCGGATCGCGCCGAGGCGTACCGGGCGCTGCTGGACGAGGACGGCGTCGCGGCGATGCGCGGCCCGGTGCCGGGTGTCGAGCCGTACGGGCTCGCCGACGGTTTCGGCCTCGGCTGGGCCCGGTACGGGGCGGCCGACGAGCCCTGGCTCGGCCTGGACGCCATGGCCGGCGGCACCACCTGCAACCTCCGGGTCCAGCCGGGCACCGGCAGCGTGCTGGCCCTGGTCACGGACTCCACGGCGGGGCTCGCCCTCTGGCGCGAGCTGGCCGAACGGCTGCGCGCCGAGGGCCGGGACGTCGGCGCACCCCCGGTCGGGCGGTCCGAGGCGCATCCGGCGCCCGGGGGCGACGCCGACCTGGCCGGCACCTGGGCCAACGGCGACATGGTGTACCGCCTCACCGGTGGGGCCGGCGCCCCGCTGCACCTGGAGGACGACACCGGGGCGCGCTACCGGCTCGACCTCGACGGCCGCGGGCGATTCTCCGCCCACCGCCTGGATTTCCTCGAAGCCCCGTACGCGGGCCGGTTCCTGCCCGATCCGGAAACCGGGGTAAGTCCGCTCCTGCAGTTCGCCGGACGCGTTCTCCGCCGGGAATCCCCGTACGGGGAAAAGACCGGGAAATTCCGCACGGCCGGCTGACGAAAGTCCCGGACAAGCGCTGCCTCCCTTCTCGCACGACTCATTCGCTGGAGTATGGAAGTGACAGGAACGAACGGCACCCGGTCGGTTTCCGCGGAAACGGCCGCGGAGAGCGGAGGATTGTCACCGGTCCAGCGGCGGCTGTGGTTCCTGAACCGGCTCCAGGAATCCGGCGCCGGTGCGACCACGGCCCGCGCCGTCCGCCTCACCGGTGCCCTCGACGCGGCCGCGCTCGGAGAGGCGCTGGCCGACCTGCTGGCCCGCCACGACCTGCTGCGCACCGTCCACGTCGAGGAGGACGGCCGCTGCCGCCCCGAACCGCGCCCCGCGCACGAGCCGTTCGCCGACCTCGCGGTCCGCGCGGCCGACCCGGACGGGCTCGACCGGCGGCTGGCGGAGGCGGCGGCCCGTCCCTTCGACCTGACCCGGGACACCCCGCTGCGTGTCGAGCTGTTCCGGCTCGGCTCCGAGGAGCACGTCCTGCTGCTGGTGCTGCACCGCATCGCCGGGGACGAGGCGTCCTGGGGGCCGCTGCTGGGCGATCTGGCCGACGCGTACGCCGCCCGCTGTCGCGGCGAGGCTCCGTCGGGGGAACGGCCGCTCCAGCTTGCAAGTGTGACGCGACATCAGGAGCTGGGAACGTTCGATCGGCCGTCCCCGGCAGCTGCGGCCGAACTGGAGTTCTGGCGCGGCGCCCTGGCGGGAGCCCCGGAACAGCTCCAGCTCCCGGCGGACCGCACCCGCCCGGTGGCCGCCACGTACGAGAGTGCCCGGCTCCGGCTGCGCCTGGACGCCCGGTGCCACCGCGCCGTCGAGGCGCTGGCCGCCCGGACCGGCACCGAGGCCTTCGCCGTCCTGCACGCCGCGCTCGCCGTCGTGCTGCGCCGCTTCGGCGCGGGCGACGACCTGCCGCTGGGCACCACGGTGAGCACCCGGGGCGCCGGCGAGTCGGCCGTGGTCGGGCCGCTGGAGAACACGGTGGTGCTGCGGACCGCGGTACCGGACGGCGTGAGCTTCGCCGACCTGGTGCGGGCCTGCTCGGCCACCGCCGACGCCGCCCGTGCGCACGGCGGCCTGCCCTTCCCGTGGCTGGTCGACGCGGTGCGGCCGGACCGGGCGCTGAACCGGCACCCGCTGTGCCAGGTCGTCCTCGACCTCGCCCACCCGGTGCCCGCCCCGGACGCCTTCGGCGACCTGGCGGCCAGGACCCGGGAGGTGCCCGCAGGCGGCTCTCCGTACGACCTCCACGTGCGCGCCGTGCCGGAGCACACGGACGGCGGCCCGCGCGGGATGGACCTGCTGGTCGACTACAGCCGCGAACTGTTCGACGAGCCGACCGCGCGCCGCCTCGCCGAGGCCGTGCCGCGGCTGCTGGCCGAGGCCGTCCAGGACCCGGAGCGGGCGCTCGACGGCTTCGACGTCCTGGACGCCGAGGAGCGTGACCGCGTGCTGACCCGGTGGAACGCCACCGCCGCGCCGGTCCCCGACGGCACCGTCGCCGACCTCTTCGAGGCCCAGGTGCGCGCCCGCCCGCAGGCCCCCGCCGTGGTGCACGCGGGCCGGACCAGCAGCTACGCGGAGCTGGACGCCAGGGCCAACCGGATCGCCCGGGCCCTGGTCGACCGGGGTGCGCGCCCCGGCGCCTTCGTCGCGCTCGTGCTGCCGCGCGGCACCGACCTGCCGGCGACCCTGCTCGCCGTCGCCAAGACCGGAGCGGCGTACCAGCCGCTCGACCCGGAGTACCCGGCCGAGCGGATCGCCCACGCGCTGGCCGACACCCGCCCGGTCGCCGTCGTCACCGACCGCCGTACGGCCGGGCGGCTGCCCGCCACCGGTGCCCGCCTGCTCGTACTGGACGACGCGGACACCGTGCGCGAGCTGGCGGCGCTGCCGGACACCGCGCCGGTCGCGCCCGCCCGCCGCACCGTGCCGGGCGCCGACCAGGCCGCGTACGTCATCCACACCTCCGGCTCGACCGGGCGGCCCAAGGGCGTGGTGGTGGGCCGACGGGCGCTGGCCAACTTCCTGGCGGCGATGGCCGAGCTGCTGCCGCTGACCCCCGCCGACGCGTGGACGGCGGTCACCACCGTCGCCTTCGACATCGCCGCCCTGGAGCTCTACCTGCCGCTGGCCGCCGGGGCCACCGTGGTGCTGGCCGACCGGGAGACCGTCCGCGACCCGCGGGCCCTGGCCGACCTGATCACCGGCACCGGCACCACGGTCGTGCAGGCCACCCCCGGTCTGTGGCAGGCGCTGTGCGAGCAGCAGCCCGAGGCCGTCCGCGGACTGCGGATCGCCGTCGGGGGCGAGGCGCTGCCCGCCGCCCTGGCGCGGACCCTGCGGGAACTCGGGGCGGAAGCCGTCAACCTCTACGGTCCGACGGAGACCACCATCTGGTCCACCGCCGCCAGGCTCGACGGCCGCCCGGGCGCCCCGGCCATCGGCACCCCCATCGCCAACACCCGGGCGTACGTGCTGGACGCCCGGCTACGGCCGGTGCCGGTCGGCGTGGCCGGCGACCTCTACCTCGGCGGGGCCGGCGTCGCGCACGGCTACCACGGCCGCCCCGGGCTGACCGCGGAGCGCTTCGTGGCCGACCCGTTCTCCGGCGAGCCGGGCGCCCGGCTGTACCGGACCGGTGACGTGGCCCGCTGGGCCGCCGACGGCGCGCTGGAGTTCCTCGGCCGCAGCGACCACCAGGTCAAGGTCCGCGGCTTCCGGATCGAACCCGGCGAGATCGAGGCCGTCCTGGAGCGGCACCCGGACGTGGCCACGGCGGTGGTGAAGGCCACCGAGGTCCGGCCGGGTGACGTCCGGCTGGTGGCGTACGCGGTCGCCACGGCGGGCCGGCGGCTGGACCCGGCCCGGCTGCGGGAGCACGCGGCGTCCTCGCTGCCCGACTACATGACCCCGGCCGCGGTCGTCCCGCTGGCGGAGCTGCCGCTGACCCCCAACGGCAAGGCCGACCGGGCGGCGCTGCCGGCGCCCGTCCTGGAGCCGACGGAGGCCCGGCGCGGGCCCCGGATCGCCCGCGAGGAGCAGCTGCACGCCCTGTTCTGCGAGGTGCTGGGCGCCGACGGGATCGGCATCGACGACAGCTTCTTCGACCTGGGCGGGCACTCCCTGCTGGCCACCAGGCTGGTCAGCCGGATCCGCGCGGCGCTGGACACCGAGGTGTCCGTCCGCACCCTGTTCGAGGCCCCGACGGTGGCCGCGCTCGCCCAGCGACTGGACGGCTCACGGAGCGGGTCCGGCCCGCGGCGGGTCGACCGCGGCGGGCCGCTGCCGCTGTCGTACGGCCAGCAGAGGCTGTGGTTCCTGCACGAGTACGAGCCCGGCGGCATCGAGTACAACTCGCCGCTGGTGCTGCGGCTGACCGGCGCGCTGGAGGCCGACACCGCCGAGGCCGCGCTGCGGGCGGTGGTCGCCCGCCACGAGGCGCTGCGGACCACCTTCGACGTCGTCGACGGCCGTGGCGTGCAGCGGGTGCACGACACGGTGGAGGTGCCGGTGCGCCGGGTGGACCTCTCCGACCGCCCGGCGGCCGGTCGCGAGGCCGAGCTGGACCGGCTGCTGCGTGAGCAGGCGTCACTCCCGTTCGACCTGCGCCGCGGCCCGCTGCTGCGGGTGGTGCTGGTGCGGCTGTCCGGGCAGGAGCACGTGCTGGTGCTGGACATGCACCACGTCGTCACCGACGGCTGGTCCAAGAACGTGCTGGCGCGGGAGTTCTGCGCGCTCTACGAGGAGGCGGCGACCGGCACCCCGGCGGCCCTGGAGGCGCTGCCGGTGCAGTACCCGGACTACGCCGTGTGGCAGCGCGCCGAGGAGGAGCGGCGCAGTGGCGCGGGCCCGCGCGAGGACCTGGAGTACTGGCGGCGCCGGCTGGCCGGCCTCGGTCCGCTGGAGCTGCCGACCGACCGGACCCGTCCGCCGGTCCGCACCTCGGTGGGCGACCAGCACGTCTTCGCCCTCCCCGCCGAACTGGCGCAGCGGATCGGCGAGTTGTGCCGGGAGCAGCAGGTCACGCTGTTCGCCGCGCTGGTGGCCGGGGTGCAGCTGCTGCTGTCCCGCTACAGCCGGCAGCAGGACGTGGCGCTGGGCACGATCGTCTCCGGCCGGGACCGGGAGGAGCTGGAGAACGTGCTCGGCTACTTCGTCAACACCCTGGTGCTGCGCGGTTCGGTCCGCCCCGGGGCGACCGTCGGGGAGTTCCTGGCCGACACCCGGCGCACGGTGCTGGAAGCGCTCACCCACCAGGAGCTGCCGTTCGACCGCCTGGTCGAGGAACTGCAGCCGGAGCGGGACCCGAGCCGCACCCCGCTGTTCCAGGCGGGGGTGACTCTGCACCGGGCCCAGACCGTCGAGTCCGCCCGGCTGCGGGCCGAGGAGGTGCGCGCGCCGAGGGTCACCGCGATGTTCGACCTGGGCTTCGAGTTCGAGGACCGGGACGGGGAGCTGTCCTGCCGGCTGGAGTACAACACCGACCTGTTCGACCGCTCCACCGTGGAACGGATGTCCGGCCACCTGCTGGTGCTGCTGGCGGCGATGGCCGCCGAGCCGCACCGCCCGCTGGGTGAACTGCCGTTGATGGCCGAGGCGGAGCGCCGCCTGGTCGAGCGCTGGAGCAGCCCGGACCCGCGCACCGGCCCGCCCGGGCACCGGAGCGTGCCCGCGCTCCTCGCCGAGCAGGTGCGCCGCCGACCGCACGGACTCGCCGTGGTGGCCGGTGACCGGCGCCTGGACTTCGGCGAACTGGACGGGTGGGCCGACGCGCTGGCGCGGCGGCTGGTGGCGGAGGGGGTGCGCCCGGGCGAGGTCGTCGCCGTCCGCACCGGGCGCGGCCCGGAGATGACCGTCGGCCAGCTGGCCGTCCTCAAGACGGGCGCCGCGGCGCTGCCGCTCGACCCGGCGGTGCCGGCGGAGCGGGCCGCGGACATCCTGGACGACGCCGGGGTGCGGGTGGTGGTCGCCCGGCGGAACCCGGCCGACGGCCCGGTCCCCGAGCACGGCCGGGTGCTGTACGTGGAGGACGCCGACGGGGAGGCGGTGGACGGCCCGCCCGACGTGGCGACCGGCCCCGGCGACCTGGCGTACGTGTTCTACACCTCGGGCTCCACCGGCCGGCCCAAGGGCGTGCAGATCGAGCACGGCAGCGTGCTGAACCTGCTGCGGTGGTACCGCGACTACTACCGGGTGGGTCCGCAGGACCGCGCCTCGCAGCTGGTGGCGCCGGGCTTCGACCCGACGCTGCTGGAGCAGTGGGGCAACCTCGGCGCCGGAGCGAGCGTGTGGTTCGTCCCCGACGAGCGGCTGGACGACCCGCACCTGCTGGTCGAGTGGTTCAGGGCCCAGCGCATCACCCACGCCGTGGTGCCGGCGCCGCGACTGGAGTCCGTCCTGGACCAACCGGGCCTCTACGAGGGGAACTTGCGCTTCATGCTCACCGGCGCCGACGTGGTCCGCCGCCGCCTGCCCGCGGACGCCCCGTTCACGCTGGTCAACCACTACGGTCCGACCGAGACCACGGTGCTGACCACGGCCGCCGTGCTGCGCGAACGCGGGGACGCCTCCGACGAGCGGCTGCCGTCCATCGGCTCGGCCATCACCGGGACCCGCACCCGCGTGCTCGACGAGAACGGCCGGCCGGTGCCGGCCGGCGTGCCCGGCGAGCTGTTCGTCGGCGGCCTGGGCCTGGCCCGCGGCTACCTCAACCGCCCGGAGCTGACCGAGGAGCGCTTCGTTCCCGACCCCTTCGCGCCGGGGGAGCGGCTGTACCGCACGGGTGACCTGGTCCGGTGGCTTCCCGACGGCGAACTGGACTTCCTGGGACGGCTGGACAACCAGGTCAAGGTCCGCGGCTACCGCATCGAACTGGGCGAGGTGGAGAACGCGTTGTCACGGCTGCCCGGGGTGGCCAAGGCCGCGGTGGTCGCCCGGAAGGGCGCCTCCGGCTCCGCCGTGCTGACCGGGTACGTGGTGCCGGACGGCCCCGGCGAACCCGACCCGGAGGAGCTGCGGGAGCGGCTCGGCACCGGCCTGCCCGAGTACATGGTGCCGGCGCACATCCTGGTGCTGGCCGCCTTCCCGGAGACCACCAGCGGCAAGATCGACCGCAACGCGCTGCCCCGGCCGGCGTCCCGTCCGCAGGGCGGGAGCGACCACGTCGCGCCCCGCAACGCGGTGGAGCGGGCGCTGACCCGCATCTGGGAGCACGTCCTGGACACCGAGCGGATCGGCGTCCTGGACGACCTGTCGGCCCTCGGGGCCAGCTCCGTCCTCACCCTGCAGACCGTCTCCCGCATCCGCGAGGACTTCGGCGTCACCGTCTCGGTGCGCGAGGTCTTCACCGCCCGGAACGTGTCCGAACTGGCCGGCGTGGTCCGGGCCAAGGCCCGGGCACAGCTGCACCGGGCCCGACCGGACGCCGTTGTCCGCACCACCAGCGCACGAGGGGAATGACATGCCCGACCAGATCGCCGGCACAGCCGGGCCGGAGGACTTCGACCAGCTGGACGACGCCGCCCTCGACGCGCTGCTCGAAGAGCGGCTGAACGCCCGGACGGAGGCGGACCCAGAGGTCGCCGCCATCCCGCCGGTCGACGACGCCCGGCCCGCCCGACTCTCCTTCGGACAGGAGCGGCTGTGGTTCCTCGACCGCTACGAGTCCGGCGGCACCGAGTACAACTCCGCCGTCGGGCTGCAGCTGCGCGGCGAGCTGAGCGTCGAGGCGCTCGCCGCCGCCCTCGGCCGACTGGTCGCCCGGCACGAGCCGCTGCGCACCACCTTCGCCACCGCCGAGGGCCGGCCGTACCAGGTGGTCCGCCCGGCGGCCCCGGTGGACCTGGCCGTCCAGGACCTGGGCGGGCTGCCCGAGGACGCCCGGCAGGCGCGGGTGGACGAGCTGTTGCGGGCCGAACTCGGCCGCCCCTTCGACCTGGTGGAGGGGCCGCTGTTGCGGGCGGTGCTGCTGCGCCTGGGCGCCGCGGAGCACGTCCTGCTGCTGACCCTGCACCACATCGCGGCCGACGGCTGGTCCAAGGGGGTGATCGCCCGCGAGCTGGGCGAGCTCTACGGGGCCGCGAAGGAGGGCCGAGAGGACCGGCTCGCACCGCTGCCGGTGCGCTACCGCGACTTCGCCGACTGGCAGCGGGAGAGCCTGACCGAGGCCCGGCAGGAGACGGAACTCGCCTACTGGAAGGACCGGTTGGCGGGCGTCGAGCCGTTGGAGCTGCCCACCGACCGGCCCCGGCCGGCCGTCCGCACCACCAACGGGGCGCTGGCGCCGTTCCGCGTCCCGGCCGAGGTGGCCCGCGGCCTGGCCGAGCTGGGCCGGCGGTACGGCGGCACGCTGTTCTCCTCGCTGGTGGCCGCCTCCCAGGTGCTGCTGGCGCGCCACTCCCGGCAGCGGGACATCGCGGTGGGCACGGTGAGCACGGGCCGGGACCGCACCGAACTGGAGCCGCTGGTCGGCTTCTTCGTCAACACCCTGGTGCTGCGCGCGGACGTGGACGCCGACCTGCCCTTCACCGACTTCCTCGCCGGGGTCGCCGACACCGTGTGGGAGGCGCTGGCCCACCAGGACGTCCCGTTCGACCGGCTGGTGGACGCGCTGCACATCGAGCGGGACCCCAGCCGCACCCCGCTGGTGCAGGCCGCGGTCGTTCTGCAGAACGCCCCCGCCGGCGAGATCGCACTGCCGGGACTGGAGGTGACGGAGTTCCGCCCGCCGTCGGTGTCCTCGATCTTCGACCTGACGCTGGAGTTCGCCGAGACCGCCTCCGGTGAACTGGCCGGGACGGTCGAGTACAACACCGACCTGTTCGACGCCGCGACGGTGACCCGGCTCACCGGGCACCTGGGCGAGCTGCTCGCGGGCATCGTCGCCGACCCGGCCCGCCCGCTGGGGGACCTGCCGCTCCTGACGGCCGGCGAACTGCACACCCTCACCCGGGAGTGGGGCGACCACCGCGTCCCGTACCCGGCCGACGCCACCGTGCACGGCCTGGTCGCCGACCGGGTCCGGTGCGACCCGGACGCCGTCGCGGTCGAGGACGCGGCGGGCCCGCTCCGCTACCGGGAGCTGGAGGAGCGCGCCAACCGGCTCGCCCACCACCTGATCGCCCTGGGCGCCCGGCCCGGCGACCACGTCGCGGTCTGCCTGCCGCGCGGCGCCGGGTTCTACGGGGCCCTGCTGGCCGTGCTGAAGGCGGGCTGCGCCTACGTGCCGCTGGACCCCGACCACCCGGCCGAGCGGCTGGCGCACATCCTGGACGACACCGCGGCGCCGGTCTGCCTGACCGAGCGGAGTATGGCCGACCGGATACCCGCCGGCCGGACCCGGACCGTCCTGCTGGACGAGGAGGCCGGGGCGATCGCCGCCCGCCCGCAGGACGCCCCCTCGGTGGCGGTCGGCCCCGGCGACGCGGCCTACGTGCTGTACACCTCCGGCTCCACGGGCACCCCCAAGGGCGTGGTGGTCGAGCACCGCTCGATCGTCCGGCTGGTCAGCGGCAACGACTACGCGCCGCTGCACCCGGACGACGTGGTGGCCCAGGCCGCGGACGTCACCTTCGACGCCGCCACCTTCGAGATCTGGGGCGCGCTGACCGCCGGGGCACGGCTGGTGCCGCTGGAGCGGGAGACCCTGCTGGACGCCCGGGCACTGACCGGGGCGATCGAGCGGCTGGGCATCACCACGATGTGGCTGACCGCCGGGCTGTTCGACCAGGTGGTGGCCGTCGACCCGGCCGCGTTCGGCGGCCTGCGCAACCTGCTGTTCGGCGGGGACGCGGTCAACCCCCGCCGGGTGGCCCAGGTCCTCGCGACCGCGCCGCCGCGGCGCCTGGTCAACGGCTACGGACCCACCGAGACCACCACCTTCGCCGCCTGCCACCGGGTGCGCGAGGCCGACGGCACCACCCCGGTCCCGATCGGCCGCCCGATCGCCAACACCTCGCTGTACGTCCTGGACGAGCGCCGCTCCCCGGTGCCCGCCGGGGTTGCGGGCGAGCTGTACATCGGCGGGCCCGGGGTGGCCCGCGGCTACCTCAACCTGCCCGAACTGACCGAGGAGCGCTTCCTCGCCGACCCCTTCTCCGACACGCCCGGCGCCCGGCTGTACCGCACCGGCGACCTGGTGCGCTGGCGCGGCGACGGCACCCTGGAGTTCCTCGGCCGCACCGACCACCAGGTCAAGGTGCGCGGCTACCGGATCGAGCCGGGCGAGATCGAGTCCGTCCTCGAACAGCACCCGCGGCTCTCCGCCGCCGTGGTGGTGGTCCGGCAGGACGGCGCCCGCAAGCAGCTCGTCGGCTACGTCCGGCCGTCGGACGGCGACGCCCCCGAACCGGCCGAGCTGCGCGCTTTCGCCGAGAGCCACCTGCCCGGCTACCTGGTGCCCTCCGCCTTCGTGGCGCTCGCGGAGTTCCCGCTCACCGCCAGCGGCAAGCTGGACCGGCGAGCCCTGCCCGCCCCCGCCGACCGGCACACCCCCGGCGCCGGTTACACCGCGCCGACCGGCGAGGCCGAGCAGGTGCTGGCGCGGGTCTGGTCCGAGGTGCTCGGCATCGAGCGGGTGGGCACCCGTGACAACTTCTTCGACCTCGGCGGCGACTCCATCCTCAGCATCCAGGTGGTCGCCCAGGCCCGGCAGGCCGGTTGGGAGCTGACCTCCAAGGACGTCTTCGCCCGGCAGACGGTGGCCGAGCTGGCGCGGGCCGCCGTACCGGTCTCCGCCGCGGCCGACACCGGGCCGGTCACGGGGGACGCTCCGCTCACCCCCGTCCAGCGGTGGTTCTTCGCCTATCACACCGAGGCCCCGCACCACTTCAACCAGTCCGTGCTGATCACCCTCGCCCCCGGAACCGACGAGCGCGCGGTGGCGGCGGCGCTGCGCGCCGTGGTCGCGCACCACGACGCGCTCCGGATGCGCTTCCGCCTCCGGGACGGCGAGCCGCACCAGGTCAACCTGCCGGTGGGGGAGGAGCCCGCCCTGGAACGGGTCGAGCTGGGCGGCCTCGGCGCCGGAGAGCGGCGCCGGGCCACCCTCGCCCTGGCCGAGCGGGCACAGGCCGGGCTCGACCTCGAAGAGGGGCCGCTGCTGCGCGCCCTGCTGTTCACCGGCGCACCGGACGAACCGGCCCAGCTGTTCCTGACCGTCCACCACCTGGTGGTCGACGGGGTGTCCTGGCGGATCCTGCTGGAGGACCTGGAACGGGCCCACGCCCAGGCAGCGGCCGGCCGGCCGGTGGATCTGGGCGCGAAGACCACCTCCTTCCGCGACTGGGCCCGCCGACAGGCCGAGCACACCGCAGCGGGCGGCTTCGACGCCGAGCTGGACCACTGGCGGGAGGTGACCGGCCGGCCGGTCGCGCCGCTGCCCGTCGACCGCGACGGCGGGAACACCATGGCCTCGGTGCGCCGGGTGCGGGCCGCGCTGGACGCCGGGACGACCCACGCCCTGCTGCACCGGGTCCCGGCGGTCTACCGCACCCAGGTCAACGACATCCTGCTCACAGCGCTCGGCCAGGTCCTGTGCCGGTGGACCGGCGAGGAGCGGGTGCTGGTTGACCTGGAGGGCCACGGCCGCGAGGAGATCCTCGACGGGGTCGACGTCTCGCGGACCACGGGCTGGTTCACCTCGATCTTCCCCGTCCTGCTGGACGTCCCGCGCGGCGCCGGGCCGGGCGAGCTGATCAAGTCGGTGAAGGAGGGCCTGCGGGCGGTCCCGCAGCGCGGCGTCGGCTACGGGGCGCTGCGCTACCCGGCCACCGGGCGGTCCGTCCTGCCCGAGTGCGCCCCGGCCGTCAGTTTCAACTACCTGGGGCAGTGGCAGGACGTCGCCGGCGACGGGCTGTGCACGGCCGTCGAGTTCGACTTCGGCCGGGACCACAGCCCGCTGGGGACGCGCCCGCACCTGCTCGACGTCGTCGGCGAAGTCCGGGGCGGCGAGCTGGAGTTCACCGTCTTCTACACGCAGGACGTGCACACCGGGGAGACCGCGCAGGAGCTGGCCGACGGCCTGGCCGACGCGGTGCGCGCGCTGATCGGGCACTGCCTGCAGCCGGGCGCCGGCGGCGCCACGCCCTCCGACTTCCCGCTGGCCGGCCTCGACCAGGAACGGGTCGACCAGCTGGCCGGGACCGGCGGTCAGGTCGAGGACATCTACCCGCTCACCCCGATGCAGAGCGGCATGCTCTTCCACGCCCTCACCGAGCCGGACGGCGCCTACCTCGACCACGTCGCCTTCCGGCTGGAGGGCGCCGGTGACGTCGACGCCCTGGCGACGGCCTGGCGCCGGGTGGCCGAGGCGACCCCGGCGCTGCGCACCCACCTCGTGTGGGAGGGGGTCGACCAGCCGCTGCAGATCGTGCGGCGCGACGCCCGGCCGACCGTCCGGACCCTGGACTGGCGCGACCGCACGGCGGACGAGCGCGCACGCCTGCTGGAGGAGCTGACGGCGCAGGAGCGGCGGGCCGGGATGGACCTGTCCCGTGCCCCGCTGACCCGCCTGGTGCTGGCGAGGGAGAGCGAGGACGCCGTCCGGGTGGTGTGGACCTTCCACCACATCGTGCTCGACGGCTGGAGCACCTCCCGGATCCTCGGCGACGTCTTCGCCCAGTACCGCACACTGGTGGACGGTGCGTCCCCGGAGCAGGCCGTCCCGGTCCGGCCCCGGTTCCGCGACTACGTCCAGTGGCTCGGCCACCAGGACGCCGCCCAGGCGGAGGCGCACTGGCGGCGGGCGCTGGCCGGGCTGCACTCGCCCACCCCGCTCCCGTACGACCGCCTCCCCGCCCCGGGCCACCAGTCCGAGTCCGCCGAGCGGGTCCGGGTGGAGCTCTCGCCGGAGCACTCCGCCGCGCTCGTCGAACGGGCCCGCACCAACCGGCTCACCCTCAGCACCGTGGTCCAGGGGGCCTGGGCCCTGCTGCTGTCGCGCTACAGCGGCGAGCAGGACGTCTGCTTCGGCGCCACCGCGTCCGGACGGCCGGCCGACCTGCCGGGCGTGGGCGAGATGGTCGGCAACTTCCTCAACACGCTGCCCGTCCGCACCAGGGTGGCCGAGGAGGACAACCTGCTGGACTGGCTGCGGGGGCTGCAGGAGGAGCAGGTCGAGTCCCGGCGCTTCGAGTACACGCCGCTGGCCCAGATCCAGGCGGCCTCCGAACTGCCGCGCGGAACCCGGCTGTTCGACAGCATCGTGGTCTTCGAGAACTACCCGGGCAACGACGGCGCGGCGGCCGCGAACGGGCTCGCCGTCACCGACGTCGCCGCGGTGGACACCACCAGCTATCCGCTGGACCTCACCGCCCACCTCGACGGCGACCGGCTGACCCTCCAACTCGCCTACGACCCGGCCCTGTTCGACCGGCCGAGGGTGGCCCGGGCGGCCGAGCACCTGGCCGCGCTGCTGCGCGGCACGTCCGACGGCCTGGACCGGACGGTGGGCGAGCTGAGCATGCTCACCGACCAGGAGCGGTCCCGGCTGCTCGGGGACTGGAGCGGCACGCCCCTGCCCTTCGACCGGGAGAGCTGCCTGCACGAGCTGATCGCCCGGCAGGCCCGGCTCACCCCCGACACCGAGGCGGTGGTGTACGGCTCGGCCTCCCTCAGCTACGCCGAACTGGACGAGGCGGCCGACCGGCTGGCCCAGGAGCTGGCCGCGCGCGGCGTCGGCCCGGACACGGTGGTCGCCATCTGCGTCGAGCGCGGGCTGCCCATGGTCGTCGCCCTGCTCGGCGTGCTCAAGGCGGGCGGCGCCTACCTGCCGCTGGACCCGGGGCACCCCGCCGAGCGGCTGGAGTACGTGATCGCCGACAGCGCCGCCCGGCTGGTGCTCACCCAGGCCTCGGTGGCCGGCCGGCTGCCCGAGGGCGTGCCGGTGCTCCGGTTGGACGAGGAGTGGCCGCGGATCGCCGGCCTGCCCGCACGGACCCCGGAGTCCGGCGTCACCCCGGAGCACCTCGCCTACGTCATCTACACCTCCGGCTCCACCGGGCGGCCCAAGGGCGTCATGGTCGAGCACCGCAGCGTCGTCTTCGCCGCCGAGTCCTGGAAGCGGGTGTACCGGACGGCGGAGGCGCCGCCCGCCCGCCAGCTCAACGTCGCCAGCATGTCCTTCGACGTGTTCGTCTCCGACCTGGCGCACGTGCTGTGCCACGGCGGCACACTGGTCATCGCACCCACCGAGGCCACCACCGATCCCGGGCTGCTGCTGGACCTGATGAGCACGGCCCGGGTGACCCACCTGGAGACCGTGCCCTCGCTGGCCAACGCCCTGGTCGAGGAGGCCGAGCGGCGGGGGACCGGACTGCCGCCGCTGCGGGTCCTCGCCGTCGGCTCCGACAACTGGCGCACGCAGGACTGCCGCCGGCTGCTCGCCCGGACGGCCGACGGCACCGAGGTGCTCAACTCGTACGGCGTCACCGAGGCCACCGTCGAGTCCTGCGCCTACCGCGTCCGGGCGACCGGGCTGCCGGACGGCGCCGGGGTGCCGGTCGGGCAGGCGATCCCCGGGGTGCGGACCTACGTGCTGGACGAGGCGCGCCGGCCCGTCCCGGTCGGCGTCGTGGGCGAGCTGTACCTCGGCGGCCCCGGGGTGGCCCGGGGCTACCTGAACCGCCCCGAGCTGACCGGGGAGCGCTTCCTGCCGGACCCGTTCGCCGCCGAGCCGGGAAGCCGGCTGTACCGCACCGGGGACCTGGTCCGCCGGCGGGCCGACGGGGACATCGAGTTCGCCGGGCGCTCCGACGACCAGGTCAAGATCCGGGGCTTCCGGATCGAACTGGCCGAGGTCGAGGCCGCCCTGCGGCGCCACCCGGCGGTGGCCGACGCGGTGGCCGCCGCGCGGACGGACGGCGCGGCCGCGCCCCGCCTGGTCGGATACGTCGTACCCGTGCCGGGGCGGCCGTTCGCCGCCGCCGAGGTGCGCGGTCACCTCGAAGAAGTGCTGCCCCGGTACATGGTGCCGACGGTCTTCGTGGAGCTGGCCGCGCTGCCGTTGAACAGCAACGGCAAGGTCGACCGCCGCGCCTTGCCCGCCCCGGGCCCGGAGACGGCCCGCGGCACCGGGCACGTCGCGCCGCGCAACCGGGTGGAGCAGGCCCTCACCGAGGTCTGGGCCCAGGTCCTGCGGGTCGACCGGGTCGGGGTCGAGGACAACTTCTTCGACCTCGGCGGCGACTCCATCTTGAGCATCCAAGTCGTGACCCGAGCACGGCAGAAGGGGATTACCTTGTCGTCCAAGGACTTGTTCGCCCACCAGACGGTCGCCGAGCTGGCGTTCGCGACGACCGCCGCCGAGACGGCCGGTCGGATGGCCGACACCCGGCGCTCCGAGCCGGTGACCGGCCGCGTGCCGCTGACCCCGATCCAGCGCACCTTCTTCGACCGTCACCGGGCCGCACCGCAGCACTCCACCATGTCGGTGCTCGTCGACCTCGCCGGGGAGCCGGACACCGCCGCGCTGCGCCGCGCCCTCGACGCCCTGCCGGACCACCACGACCAACTGCGGGCCCGCTACACCAGTGCGTACGGGCGATGGCAGCAGGAGGTGGCCCCGGCGGGCACCGGCTGGCCGCTGGAGGAGGTGGACCTGTCCGGTCAGGACGCGCTCGAGGAGGCGATGCACCGGGAAGCCGCCCGGATCCAGGCGGGCTTCGACCTCGCCACCGGTCCGCTGGTCGGCGGGGCGCTGTTCCGCCCGGGCGACGGACGGGCCCCCCGGCTGTTCCTGACCGCCCACCACCTCGTGGTCGACGCGGTCTCCTGGCAGCAGCTGCTCACCGACCTCGAGACCGGCTACGCCCAGGCGGCGGCCGGTGCGGAGGTGGACCTCGGGGAGCGGACCACCTCCTTCCGCGACTGGGCGCTGCGGCTGTCCGAGCACACCGCGGCCGGCGGCTTCGACGACGAGCTGGACCACTGGGTGGCCACCGGCCGCCGGGCCGAGCCGGACCTGCCGGTCGACCGACCGGGCACGGCGACCGTCGCCTCGGCGGGCGAGGTGCGCGTGTGCGTCGGCGCGGAGGACACCCGGGCGCTGCTGCAGGACGTGCCGGCGACCTACCGCACCCAGGTCAACGACGTCCTGCTCACCGCGCTCGGCACCGTACTGGCCGACTGGACCGGCCGGCCGGGCGTGCTGTTCGACCTGGAGGGCCACGGCCGCGAGGACCTCTTCGACGACGTCGACACCAGCCGCACCGCCGGCTGGTTCACCAGCGCCTTCCCGGTGGCGCTCACCCCGTCCGGCGAGGACTGGGGCGAGCGGTTGAAGGCGGTCAAGGAGCAGCTGCGCGCGGTGCCGCGGCGCGGCGTCGGCTACGGCGCGCTGCGCCACCTCAGCCCGGCCGGAGCGCCCGCCGAGATCCTCGCCGAGACCCCGCGGGCCCAGGTGTGCTTCAACTACCTGGGGCAGGCCGACGATCCGTCGGCCGACGGCGCCCTGGTGCGCGGCGTCCGGCTGGGCTTCGGCACCGAGCAGGCGCCCGAGGAGACGCTGGAGTACCTGCTGGACATCGTCGCCCAGGTCCGGGGCGGGCGCCTGGAGATCACCCTGTTCCACTCCACGGCCGTGCACGACCCCGCGACCGTCGAGCGGCTCGGCAAGCGCCTGGTCGCCGCGCTCGGCGGCATCGTCGCGCACTGCGCCGGGGCCGCGACCGGCGGCGCCACGCCCTCGGACTTCCCGCTGGCGCGGATCGACCAGCCGACGCTGGACCGGCTCACCGAACACGGCGGCCGGATCGACGACCTCTACCCGCTCACGCCGATGCAGAGCGGCCTGCTCTTCCACAGCCTCACCGAGGAGTCCGGGGAGGGCATCTACCTGGGCCACCTGTCGTTCGTCCTGGACGGCGTGGACGACCTCGCCGCGCTGGCCGAGGCCTGGCAGCTGCTGACCGACCGCAACGCGATCCTGCGCACCGCGGTGCTCTGGGAGGACGTGGACGACCCGCTGCAGGTCGTGCACCACGGCGTCCGGATGCCGGTGGAGGCGCTGGACTGGACCGGTCTCACCGAGGCCGAGCGCGCCGAGCGCTTCGAGCGGCTGATGGACGGCGAACGGGCCCGCAGCATGGACCTGACGGTCGCGCCGCTGTCCCGGGTCACGCTGATCGCCGAGACCGGGCGCAGCGTGCGCACCGTGTGGACCTCGCACCACGTGCTGCTGGACGGCTGGAGCAGCGCCGACCTGCTGGCCGAGCTGCTGGAGCACTACCTGCGGGTGCGCGGCCTCAAGCAGGGCCCGCTGCCGGCCCGCCGGCCGTTCCGCGACTACGTGGCCTGGCTGGACCGCCAGGACCCGGCGAGCGCCGAGCGGCACTGGCGGGGCGTGCTGGAGGGCCACACCTCCCCGACCCCGCTGCCGGTCGACCACGACCTGCCGGGCACCGAGTGGACCGGATCCCGGGCCCGGGTCTCCTTCCAGCTCCCGCAGGAGACCTCGGACCGGCTCGGCGAGCTGGTCAAGCGGCACCGGCTGACCGTCAACACGCTCGCCCAGGGCGTCTGGGCGCTGCTGCTGGCCCGCTACTCGGGGCGCACCGACGTGTGCTTCGGATCCGCGGTGTCCGGACGCCCGGCCGACCTGCCCGGGGTCGAGACGATCGCCGGCATCTTCATCAACAACATCCCGGTGCGCACCCGGGTCGACGGCGAACGGCGGCTGCTGGACTGGCTGGCCGACCTGCAGCAGGAGCAGTCCGAGGCGCGCAGCCACGAGTTCGTGTCGCTGTCGCAGATCCGCGGCTGGGCCCAGGTCCCGGCCGGCACCAGCCTCTACGACAGCTACATCGTGGTCGAGAACTACCCGTACGAGGGCGAGATGGGCGCCGAGTACGGGGTGAGCCTGCGCGACCCGCAGGCGCTGGAGTTCACCAACTTCCCGATGGTGCTGGCGGTGTTCCCGGCCGGGCGGATGGGCTTCCGGCTCGCCTACGACCCGGTGCTGTTCGAGCCGGAGACCGCCGAACGCGTCCTCGCCGACCTGCGGGCCCTGCTGGAGGAGATCGCCAGGGCCCCCGAGCGCACCGTCGCGCAGTTCGGCGAGCTGAGCGACGAGCACCGGCGCGAGGTGCTCACCGCGCACCAGGGGCCGCGGATCACCTTCGACGACCGCCCGGTGCACGTCCAGTTCGCCGAGCAGGCGGCGCGCACCCCGCAGGCCGTCGCGGTGGCCGACCCGAACGGCCGGCTCACCTTCGCCGAACTCGACGCCGCCGCCAACCGGTTGGCGCACCACCTGGCCGAACGGGGCGTGTCCGCCCAGTCCCCGGTGGCGGTGCTGCTGGAGCGCGGCACGGACCTGGTCACGGCGCTGCTGGCGGTGCTCAAGGCCGGCGGCACGTACACCCCGATCGATCCCGCCGCGCCCGCCGAGCGGCTGTCGCTGCTGCTGGCGGACACCGCGGCGCCCGTCGTGGTCACCCAGCGCAGCCTGCGCGGGCGGCTGCCGCAGGGCGGGGCGGCGGTGGTGAGCCTGGACGAGGAGCGGGAGCGGATCGCGGCGCGCCCCGGCACCGCGCCCGAGGTCGCCGTCTCCGCGGACGACGCGGCGTACATCATCCACACCTCCGGGTCGACCGGGCGCCCCAAGGGCGTGGTGGTCGAGCACCGGAGCCTGGCCAACCTGTTCGACAGCCACCGGCGTACGGTCTTCGGCCCGGTCCGGGCGACCGCGGACGGCCGGCCGGTGCGGGTGGCGCACCTGGCCCCGGCGTCCTTCGACGCCTCGTGGAACCCGGTGCTGTGGATGGCCGACGGCAACGAGCTGCACATCGTCGACGACACCACCCGCCGGGACGCCCAGGCGCTGGCCGACCACCTCGTCGAGCACGGCATCGAGTTCCTGCAGACCACGCCGTCCTACCTCCAGCAGCTGGCCGACACCGGCCTCCTGGAGCGGCCCGGCCTGCGGCTGCGCGGCCTGGCCCTGGGCGGCGAGCCGATCGGCCAGGCCCTGTGGGACCGCCTGCGGGCCCGCCCGGAGCTGGTGAGCTTCAACTTCTACGGCCCGACCGAGTGCACGGTGGACGCGGTGACCACCCGGCTGGCCGACAGCGAGCGCCCGGTGCTCGGCCTCCCGGTGCAGAACACCCGGGCGTACGTCCTGGACGAGGACCTCACCGTGCTGCCGGTCGGCGCCACCGGCGAGCTCTGCCTGGCGGGGGCCGGCCTGGCCCGGGAGTACCTGGGACAGCCGGAGCTGACGGCGCGGTCCTTCGTCCGGGCCCCGTTCGGCGCCGGCGAGCGCCTCTACCGCACCGGCGACCGGGTGCGCCGGCTGCCCGACGGGACGTTGGAGTTCCTGGGCCGCCTGGACCACCAGGTCAAGCTGCGCGGCTACCGGATCGAGCCGGGGGAGATCGAGCACGCGCTGACCGGCCACCCGGACGTCGAGGAGGCCGTGGTCGCCGTCCTCGGCGAGGGGGAGGCCAGGCGCCTGGCCGGATACGTCCGGGTGGCCGACCCGGCGGCCTTCGACGCCGAGGCGGTGAGCGCCCACCTCGCCGAGCGGCTGCCGGACTACATGGTGCCGCCGGTGCTGGTGCCGCTGGCGCAGTACCCGCTCAACGCCAACGGCAAGGTGGACCGCCAGGCCCTGCTGGAGACCGGGGTGCCCCGGGCCTCCGGCACCGGGTACGTGGAACCGCGCACCGACACCGAGAAGGCCCTGGCGAAGATCTGGGCCGACGTCCTGGAGGTGGAGCGGGTCGGCGTGCACGACAACTTCTTCACCCTCGGCGGGCACTCCATCCTCAGCCTGAAGACGCTCTCCCAGATCAAGCGGGCCTTCGGCGTCCGGCCCAGCTTCCGGGAACTGCTCGAAACCCCGACGCTGGCCGGCTTCGCCGAGCTGATCGAGGAGGCGCTGCTGCGGGAGCTGGAGCGCACCGCCACCGAGGGAACCACAGCGGACGGCGCCGCCGGCCCGGAACGGAAGGCCTGAGACGTGTCCACATCGCGCGAGGACAGGATCGCCGCGCTGCCGGCGCACCTGCGAGAACAACTGCTGCGCCGCCTGGCCGGAGCCTCCGGTCCGGCCGAGGAACCGGGCATCCCGACCGTGCCGCGCACCGGGCCGCTGCCGATGTCGTTCGCCCAGCAACGCCTTTGGTTCCTGCACGAGTTGGACCCCGAGTCGGTCGGCTACAACTCCTGCTTCGGGCTGCGGCTGACCGGTGAGCTCGACGCCGGGGCGCTGCGGGAGGCCCTCGTCGGCGTGGTGCGGCGGCACGAGGCGCTGCGCACCACCTTCGACTCGGTCGACGGAACACCGGTGCAGACCCCGTGCGAGGAGTTCACCGTCCCCTTCGAGCAGGTCGACCTGAGCGGACCCGCCGGTGCGGACCGGCAGGCGGAGCTGGACCGCGCGGTGGCGCGGGACCTCGCCCGGCCCTTCGACCTGCGCACCGGCCCGCTGCTGCGGGCCCTGCTGGTCCGCCTGGCGGAGCGGGAGCACGTGCTCGTCCTGACACTGCACCACATCAACCACGACGGGTGGTCGATGAGCGTCGTCACCCGGGAGATCGGCGAGCTGTACCGGGCCGGACGCGAGGGCCGGGCCGCCGACCTGGCGCCGGTACCGCTGCAATACGCCGACTTCGCGGTGTGGCAGCGCGAACAGTGCTCACCGGAGGCGCTGGCGCCGTCGCTGGCCTACTGGAGGGAGCAGCTGGCCGGCCTGTCGCCGCTGGAGCTGCCGGCCGACCGGCCCCGGCCGGCCGTGCGCACCTCGGGCGGGGACGTGGAGTCCGTCCTCGTGCCGTCCGGGGTGGCCGACGGGCTGCGCTCGCTGTCCCGGCGATGCGGAGCCACGCTGTTCATGACGCTGACCGCGGCCGCCCAGGTGCTGCTGGCCCGCTGGACGGGGCAGCGCGACGTCGCCGTCGGCACGCCGGTGGCCGGGCGCGGGCACCCCGGCCTGGAGGAGGTCGTCGGCTTCTTCCTGAACACCCTGGTGCTGCGGGCCCGGCTGGACCCCGACCGGTCGTTCACCGAACTGCTGGCGGGCACCCGCGAATCCGTGCTGGAGGCCTTCCAGCACGAGGAGGTGCCCTTCGAACAGGTGGTGGACGCGGTCCAGCCCGAGCGGGACGCGGGCCGGATGCCGCTGGCGCAGGTCCTGGTCGTCCTGCAGAACGCGCCGGAGGCCCAGCTGGAACTCAGCGGTCTGGGCGTCGAGCAGTACCGGCTCCCCCAGGCCAGTACGGGCTTCGACCTCGTCCTCGGCTTCGAGGAGCGGTCCGACGGCTCGCTGGGCGTCGACGTCGAGTACAGCGGCGACCTGTTCGACGCCACGACCGTACGGCGGCTGTGCGGGCACCTGGTGACACTGCTCGGCTCGATCGCGGCCGCGCCCGACCTGCCCTGGACCGACCTGGCGCTGCTCACCGACGAGGAGCACCGGCGGCTGACCGTCGACTGGGCCCGCACCCCCGCGCCGGACCTCGACGACGTCGGCGTGCACGAGCTGATCGCCCGGCACGCGGCGGAGCACCCCGGGGCGGTCGCCGTGGAGTGCGGCGACCAGCGGCTGACGTACGGCGAACTGGACCGCAGGTCGGGCGAGTTGGCCCGGCACCTGATCGCCTCGGGAGTCACGCCCGGTTCGGTGGTGGGCATCTGCCTCGACCGCGGCCCGGACCTGGTGGTGGCCACCCTGGCCGCACTGCGGACGGGCTCGGCATTCCTCCCGCTGAACGCGGCCTTCCCGCCCGCCCGGCGGGAGCTGATGCTCACGGAGACCGCGGCGCCGGTCGTGCTGACCCAGCGCTCGCTGCTGGGCGACTTCGCCAACACGGCCGTCCGTGCCGTCGCCGTGGACGGGCCGTGGCCCGGCCCCGGCGCCGGCGCGGACACCGGCGAGGAACCGCGGGTCGGGTCGGAGGCGCTGGCGTACGTCATCTACACCTCCGGCTCCACCGGCACCCCCAAGGGCGTGCTGCTCCGTCACCGCGGGCTGGTCAACATGGTCACGGCCACCGCCCGGCGGTTCGGGCTCGGTGTGGGCGGCCGGGTGCTCCAACTGTCCTCGCCCAGCTTCGACGGCGCGGTGTGGGAGACCTTCCTCGCGCTCACCTCCGGCGCCACCCTGTGCCTGCCCGAGGCCGGGGTCGAGGCGATCGGACCCGAACTGGTCGTCGGCCTGGCGAAGGGCGAGCCGGTGCTGCTGAGCCTGCCGCCCGCGGCCCTCGCGGCCCTGGACCCCGCCGACCTCGCCGCCGGCTCGACCGTGCTCGCGGTCGGCGACCGCTGTCCGGTCGAGCTGGCCCGCTCCTGGTCGGGCCGGCACCGCTTCGTCAACGGTTACGGGCCCACCGAGGCCACCGTCGGCGCGGCGCTGTTCGAGGGCGAGATCCCCGCGGACGCGGCCCGGCTGCCCATCGGCAGGCCGATCGCCGGCGTGGAGGTCTACGTCCTGGACGAGCGGCTGCGGCCGGTCCCGGTCGGCGTGACCGGTGAACTGTTCATCGGCGGACGCGGCGTGGCCCGGGGCTACCTCGGCCGTCCCGAACTGACCGGGCAGCGCTTCGTGCGCCACCCGTTCAGCGACGACCCCGACGCCCGGCTGTACCGCACCGGCGACCTGGGCGCCTGGCTCCCCGGCGGGGAGCTCGACTTCCGGGGGCGCACCGACGACCAGGTGAAGATCCGCGGCTTCCGGATCGAGCTGGGCGAGATCGAGACCGCGATGGGCCGACTGGCCGGAGTGGACCAGGCGTGCGCCCTGGCGCTGGACCACGGCGGGCGCAAGCAGCTGGTCGGCTACCTGGTCCCGGTCGCCGGGCAGACGCTCGACCCCGGCCGGGTGCACGACGAACTGTCCGCGCTGCTACCGGAGTTCATGGTCCCGTCGGCCTTCGCCGTGCTGGACCGGCTGCCGCTGACGGCGCACGGGAAGGTGGACCGGCGCGCGCTGGCCGAGCGGCCGGTGACGGCGCGGCGCGAGCACGTGGCGCCGCGCACCGACCGGGAGGAGGTGCTGGCGGAGATCTTCCGCACCGTCCTCGGCGTGGAGCGGGTCGGCGTGCACGACGCCTTCTTCGACCTCGGCGGCGACTCCATCCTGTCCACCCAGGTGGTCTCCCGCGCCCGGCAGGCCGGACTGGAGCTGACCGTCAAGGAGCTCTTCCAGGCCAGGACGGTGGCCCGGCTCGCCGAGCTGGTGCGCACCGCCGACGCCTCCGGGGCGGAACAGGGCGGGCAGCCGGACGCCGGGCCGGTGCCGCTGACCCCCGTACAGCACTGGTTCTTCGAGACCCACACCGCCAATCCGCACCACTTCAACCAGTCCGTCCTGCTGGAACTCGCCCCCGACGCCGACCCCGCGGCCGTACGCGCCGCACTGGCAGCCGTGGTCGCCCGCCACGACGCGCTGCGGCTGCGGTTCACCCGCACCGACGGCCAGTGGCGCCAGGAGGTCGTCGAACACCCCGACGGCCGCTGGCACTTCACCCACCTCGACCTCTCCGGCACCCCGGAGGAGCAGCTGTCGGAGCGGATCGACGCGGCGGTCCTCGCGGCCCAGACCGGCCTGTCCGTCACCGACGGCCCGCTGCTGCGCGCGGCGCTGTTCACCCTGGCCGACCGGCCGCCCCGGCTCTTCCTGACCGCGCACCACCTCGCCGTGGACGGCGTCTCCTGGCGCGTCCTGCTGGACGACCTGCGGATCGGGTACGGCCAGCTGTCGGCCGGCAAGGACGTCGACCTCGGTCCGCTCAGCACCTCCTTCGGGCAGTGGGCGCGGCGCCTGGAGCGGTTCACCGCGGAGGGCGGCTTCGACGACCAGGCCGAGTACTGGCGGGCCGCCACGGCGGACGCCCCCGCCGTCCCCGACCCGGGGCTGGTGGAGCAGGCCCGGACCGTCCACGGGCGGCTGACCGCGGAGGAGACCGACGCCCTGCTGCGCCGGGTCCCCGGGGCGCACCGGGCGCGCATCAACGAGGTGCTGCTGGCCGCGCTCGGCCGGTCCCTGACCGGCTGGACCGGCCGGGACCGCACCCTGGTCGAACTGGAGGGCCACGGCCGGGAGGACTTCCTCGACGGCGTCGAACTGTCCCGTACGGTCGGCTGGTTCACCGCAGCCCACCCGCTGGCGTTGGCCGTCCCGGCCGACGCGCCGATGTCCGCGGCGGTCCGCACGGTCAAGCGGCAGCTGCGGGCGGTACCGCAGCACGGCATCGGCTACGGCGCGCTGCGCCACCTGGCCGCCGACCGGCCCGGCCACCCCCGGCCGGCCCGGGTGCGGGCCCTGGTCGGCTTCAACTACCTGGGGCAGTGGGACACCGCGGCCGCCGGCGACGGACTGGTGGTGCGTCCCCTCCCGCACGGCGGCGCCGAGCACCACCCCGCGGAGCACCGGGCGCACCCGCTGGACGTGGTCGGCGCGGTGGAGGAGGGGCGGATGGAGTTCAGCTGCACCTACCCCGCCGGGCACTTCACCGAGGAGTCCGTCACCGAACTGCTGACGGGGATGCTGGACGGCCTGCGCGAGCTGGTCCGCGCCACCCCCTGAACCCCGCCCCGCGCGGCGTCCTCCGCGCCGCCGCCACGTCCGTCACACCTCCCGAGGAGAGCCATGACCGACCGAACGCAGTCCGCCGCCCGCGCCCGCGAGGCCCGTCGGCGCCGTTATCTGATGTGCCGTCCCACCCACTTCGAGGTCACCTACCGGATCAACCCGTGGATGGACCCGGCGAAGCCGGTGGACACCGACCTGGCCGTCGCCCAGTGGGAGAAGCTGCGGGCGCTCTACCTGGAACTGGGCCACGAGGTGGAGCTGATCGACCCGCTCCCGGGCTACCCCGACATGGTCTACGCCGCCAACGGTGCCACGGTGGTGGACGGCAAGGTCCTGGGCGCCCGGTTCCGCAACGTCGAGCGCTCCGCCGAGGGGCCCGCCTACCTGGCCTGGTTCCGCGACAACGGCTTCACCGAACTGCACGACCCCGAGCACATCAACGAGGGCGAGGGCGACTTCCTGGTGGCCGGGAACCTGATCCTGGCCGGCACCGGCTTCCGCAGCGAGCCCCCGGGGCACGCCGAGGCCCAGGAGTTCTTCGGCTGCCCGGTCGTCAGCCTGGAGCTGATCGACGAGCGCTACTACCACCTGGACACCGCGCTGGCCGTGCTGTCCGAGGACGAGGTGATGTACAACCCCCGGGCGTTCTCGCCGGGCAGCCGGGCCGTGCTGGAACGGCTGTACCCCGACGCCGTGCTGGCGTCCGAGGAGGACGCGGCGGTGTTCGGGCTCAACGCGGTCAGCGACGGGCGGCACGTGGTGCTCCCGGAGGCGGCCACCGGCCTGGCACGGGAGCTGCGGAAGCGCGGCTTCGAGCCGATCGGGATGGACCTGAGCGAGCTGCTCAAGGGCGGCGGCAGCGTCAAGTGCTGCACCTTGGAGGTCCGCGAGGCCGCTGCCTGACGTCCCTCCGGTGGGGCCGGTGAGGGCGGCCGCAGCCCCCTCACCGGCCCGCCCGACCTTGCCCGTCCACATCCTCCTGACTGGAGCCCTTCCATGACCCAGCCGAACACCGCGGCCGACCCGTCAGCTCCCTTCTCCGGCGGCCGGGTGACGACCGCCCCGGTGGACCCGGAGCCGTTCCTGCTGCGCATCGAGGCCGCCGAACCGGGCGTGCGCCTGGACCGGTGGATCGGTGCCAACCGAGCCCGCCTCGTCGACGAACTCCACCGCCACGGCGCCCTGTTGTTCCGGGGATTCGCGGTCGACAGCCCGGCGGAGTTCGGCAGCGCCGCCCGCGCGTACTCGCCCGACCTGCTCGACTACCTGGAGCGGGCCGCGCCGCGCACCGAGATCGCCGACAAGGTGTTCACCTCCACCGAGCTGGCCGCCGACCGCTGGATCGACTTCCACCACGAGATGTCGTACTCCCACAACTGGCCGAGCATCCTGTACTTCTACGGCGACCGCCCGTCCGCGCAGGGCGGAGCCACCCCGGTGGCCAGCGAGCGGGCCGTGTTCCCGAAGATCCCCCAGGAGATCCGCGAGCGCTTCCAGCGGCACGGCGTCGCCTATGTGCGCAACTACAGCCCCGGACTGGACATCCCCTGGCAGGACGTCTTCCAGACCACCGACCGGGCGGAGGTGGAGGCGTACTGCCGCGCCTCGGACACGGAGTTCACCTGGACCGGCGACGACGGGCTGCGCACCCGCTCGGTCCGCCAGGCCGTCGCCCGGCACCCGCACACCGGTGAGACGGTGTGGTTCAACCACGCCCACATGTGGCACGTCTCCACCCTCGACGGGGACGTGGCGGAGTACCTCCTGGACGAGTACGGTCCGGAGGGCGTGCCGCGCAACGCGTTCTACGGGGACGGCACGCCCATCGAGGACGAGGCCGTGGCGTTGATCGGCAAGCTCTACCAGAAGGCCGCGGTGTCGGTGCCCTGGCAGCGCGGGGACGTCCTGGTGGTCGACAACTTCCTGGCCACCCACGCCCGGGAGCCGTTCAGCGGCGACCGCCGCATCCTGGTGGCGATGTCCGACCTGTACGTGAGCCAGGGGATCTGAGCCCCGCCCGGCGGGCGGTGGTGCAGCGAACTGCACTTCTGACTGGGTACCCGCGCCCGTGTGCCGGAGGGCCGGCGCGGGGGACGATGAAGCCGTCCGAACAAGCGCGGCGGAACCGGTACGGCGGGTCCGCCGGAAGACGAGCTGCCGGTGGAGGAGCCGCTGTGGACGCAACGTTGGCAGCCCGAGGGAACACGGCCCGAGCACGTCGACGTCCGGGACGGCGGGCGGCGCTCTGCCTGGCCGCCGTCACCGTGCTCGCCCTCGGAGCGACCGCCTGCAAGGTCGACACCCAGACGACCGCGGACCGGGTCGAGGTGTGCTCCCGGGTGCTGGGGCTGACCCTCTTCGATCCCTTCCCGAACGACGCCGACAAGGCCCGCAAGGACGTGCGCGAGCGCGCGGACAAGCTCGACGAGCTGGCGAAGATCGCACCGGACGACGACCTGCGCAAGGCCGTCGAGACCACCGCGAAGTCGCTGCGCGACGCCCAGCCGAAGGACCACGGCGCCCGCACCGTGGTCGACTACCTGGCCGAACAGAACGACCGGCTCAGGGACCTGCGGAAGACCTGCACCGACTCGAAGAAGTACTGACCTTCCGAAGTACCGGCCTTCCGAAGTACCGGCCTTCCGGAGTACTGACCTTCCGGAAGCACGGATCACGAGCCAGGGTGGCGTGGCCCGAGCGGATCGCTCACCGCCCACCCGTCAGCCCGCCGGGGCCGGAACATCCCCCGTACGCCGGCCCCGGCGTCGGCCGAAGGGCGCCTCAAGACCCCCCCGGTTCTTGGGGCGCCCGTCGGCCCGGGACACCGTGACCCCGACCCGCACCCAGGAGTGAACCGGTGGCCGGCGAGATCGGTACGGCGTTGGGCGCCATGGTCCTGACGGGCGGCTGCCTGGTGATGCTCGGCTTCGGGCTCGACCTGCTGCGGCCCGGGCGGGCCGCGCCGCCGGAGCCCTTCGAGCAGCACCACCACGCCGGCCCCGGAGAGGACTGTGACCGGTGGGAGGATCCCGTCCCGTCGACGGCCGCCCGGTCACCACGGTGGTCGACGGCGGCGGTGCCGGCCCGGCCGCGGGGCGGGCACGAGGACACTGGGCCCCACCCGGAGTGGCCGGGTGAGGCCCTTCGTCACATCAAGGGGTCGATCGGGGTGAGGGTGCCGAGCCGGTCCTCGACGTGCTGGGCGGCGGCCAGGCAGAGGTCCTCGCGGAACGGGCGCCCGATCAGCTGCACCCCGGTGGGCAGGCCCTCGGCGTCCAGCCCGGTGGGGACGGCGACGGCCGGGACGCCGACGAAACTGGTGACCGAGCAGAGCCGCATCGCCGAGGCGACCCGGTCCCGCCCGGCCTGGTCCCGGGACTCCAGGCCGGGTTCCACCGGCGGCTCGGTGAAGACCGGGCCGAGCAGCAGCGGGTACGCGTCCAGGAACTCCGTCCAGGAGCGGCGGATGTTCATCCAGGTACCCATGAGCCTGATCAGCCCGGCGGCGTCGACGGGCGGGTTGTGGCGCATGGTCAGCTCGATGAAACGGTCGCCGCCCTCGCCCAGCAGTTGCCGCACGGCGGGCCAGCTGGGGGCGAACTCGGTGCTGGTGAGCTGGTGGTAGGCCTTCAGAGCCTCGTCCAGCCGGGGGACGTCGGGGACCTCGTCCACCTGGTACCCGGCGTCGCGCAGGGCCTCGGCGGCGCCCTCGACGGCGCGGCGGACGGAGGGGTGGACGCCGTGGCCGCCCGGATCGGCGACCACGGCGACCCGCGGCCGGCCGTCGAGCGGCCCTCCGTGCGGCGGCTCTCCGTACAGCGGTGCCGGGACGGCGCGGGGGTCGCGTGGATCCGGTCCGGCCAGGGTCTCGTAGGCGAGCCGCAGGTCGGCCACCGTACGGGCCAACGGTCCGTCCGTGACGAGTAGTTGGGAGGCGGGCCCGGGGTCGGTCGGGCCCAGCATCCGCTGGTCGGCGGCGAACCGGCCGGTCGTCGGCTTGAGCGCGGCGACCCCGCAGAAGGTGGCCGGGATGCGGACCGAGCCGCCGGAGTCGTTGCCGAGCCCCAGTGCTGCCATGCCGGTGGCCACCGCCACGCCGTCCCCGCCGCTGGTGCCGCCGGGGGTGCGGGCCGCGTCCCAGGGGTTGCGGGTGTCGCCGTACAGCTCGCTGCGGGTGTGCATCCCGGCCAGGATCAGGGTCGGCATGTTGCTGTGCCCGATCGGGATCGCCCCGGCGGCGCGCAGCCGGGCTACCGGGACGGCGTCGGCGGGGGCGACCAGCTCGCGGAAGCGCGGCGTGCCGAAGGTGGTCGGGACGCCCTCGATGCGGGTGCACTCCTTGACCGTGAACGGCACCCCGGCGAGCGGGCCGAGCGGCTCCCCGGCCGCCCGGGCCCGGTCGGTCTCCCTGGCGGCGGCGCGGGCGCGGTCGGCGAGGAGCTGGGTCACGGCGTTCACCCGCGGGTTGACCTCGGCGATCCGGGCGAGGTGGGCGTCCACCACCTCGCGGGCGGACACCTCGCCGCCGCGGACGGCGGCGGCGATGGCGGTGGCGGAGAGTTTCCACATGAGGGCTCCCGAATTCGTTCCGATGCGCTTGCATCGGAACCTTAGCGGGCGAGCCGATACGCTTGCATCGAATTAATGGCGGACGCGGACGTCGGGACGCGGACGTTCGGCGGGCGTCGGAACGCGGACGGGAAGTGCGGGGAGCGGTATGCCGAAACAGGTCGACCAGGAGGACCGGCGCCGACGGATCGCCGAGGCCGTGTGCGCGCTGATCGATGCCCAGGGCCTCGAAGGAGTCACCCTCCGGGACGTCGCCACCAGGGCGGACGTCTCCATGGGCGCCGTCCAGCGCTGCTTCCGCACCAAGGAGGAGATGCTGCAGTTCGCCCTCGGCCACATCGGCGCGCGCGTCACCGAGCGCGCCCACGGCCGGGTCGTCGCCGGCCCCGCCCAGTCCGCCGCCAGCACCGTCGGACACGTCGTCGGCGAGGTGGCCCTGCTGCGCGACGAGCACCGGGCCGAAGCCCGGATCTGGCTCGCCTTCCTCGCCGCGGCCGCCGTCAACCCGGCCCTGGCGACCGGACTGCGGACCAGCTATGCCGACCTCGAAGGGCTGCTCGCACGACTCATCGCCGAAGCGTCGGGCGCCGTCGACGCCCGGCGCGAAGCCCGTACCCTCCTCGCGCTCGCCGACGGGCTCACCGCGCACGTGCTCATCGGGCACCGGTCGGCGGCCGAGGCGGAGGAACTGCTGCACGCGCACCTCGTCGGCGTGTGGGGGGCGGGCGCCGGCCGCTGAGAGCCGCTCGAATCCCGTTGTCACCGGAGGGCCTTGCCGCGAGGATCTGTTCGTGGCCGAGCTGAAGCCCTACCCGAAGATCCCCGCCCGGGGCCGCTCCGGCGCACCCGGGAGCCGCGAATGGACCGCGGCGGAGAAGGTGCACGGCGCGCACTTCGCCGTCGTCTGCCAGGACCCGTCCGTCCGGCCCGCCAAACGGCGCGACCTGCTGGCCGACGAGGAACTCGACGCCTTCTTCGGCGTGAGCCGGATCTGGCCGCAACTCCTCGTCGCGGCCCGGCGCTTCGCGGCGGCCCTGCGGGCGACCCGGGGCGAATCCGCCGTCGTCACCGTCTACGGCGAGCTCGCCGGCGGCCGCTATCCGCACCCCGGCGTGCCCGCCGTCCCCGGAGCCGAGCCCGTGCAGACCGGCGTCTGGTACGCCCCCGGCCTGCGCTGGCTGCCCTTCGACGCGACGGTGGAGACGGCCGCAGGGCGGTGCTGGATCGCCGACCGCGAGCTCCGGTCCGCCGCGTCCGCCGCCGGCCTCACCTGCGTGCCCCTGCTCGGACACGGCGCGCTGAAAACCCTTCAGGAGCTGCCGGTCGCCTTCCCCAGTAGGGTCCCGGCCCTGCTCGGACTGCCGGAACTGCCCGACAACCTCGCCGAGGGGTACGTGCTCAAACCGGCCGGTGAATGGCACGAGTCGGACGCCGCCCGGCCTGTCGTCAAGGTCAAGCAGAGGGCCTTCGCCGAGGACGACCGCTACGACGGCGCCCGTCCCTACCTCCCCCCGCCGGAAGGCGCGGCAGGCGTCCCCGCCTGGCTGCTCGTCCAGGCCTCGGCCTTCCTCACCCCCGCCCGCGCCGCAGCCGCCGTCAGCAAACTCGGGCCGCGCGCCGGGACGGACGCGGTGGCGGCGGAGGTCGCCCACGACGTGGCCGACGAACTCTCCGAAGCCCTCGGCGGGCTGGAGCCCTCCACCCTGACGGCGCTCCGGCACGCCCTCCGCCCCGCGACCCTCTCCCTCGCCGCCTTCGACGCGGCGGACCGCCGGTGACGCCGGGCCGTCCTCACCCGCCACCACCGCCTCCTCGCCACCCCCTGCGCGCGCCCGCCGCGCTCACCCTCCCGCCGGTTGTCTCCTGCACGGGGGGTTCTCGCCGTCCGGCTCTTATTGTACTGTCCGTCTAATAAGCGGGTGAGCGGGAGCCCGCAGGAGCAGGCACCTGGAGGCAGCCATGGCCCTCACCCGGCAGGCGACCGAGCACGGCCACACGGTGGCCGACGACGACGTCTCGAAGCGGCTGCTGGAGTCGGCCGCCACCCTCTCCTTCGACCCCATGACCGAGATCGACTGGGACGCCCCCCTCCCCGAGGAGCACTACGGCCTCAATCCCGAGTGGAGCACCCTCTACGGCACCCGGCTCTGGGACGGGATGACCGAGCAGCAGCGGGTCACCCTCACCCGGCACGAGGTCTGCTCGATCATGAACACCGGCATCTGGTTCGAGATGATCCTCCAGCAGATGGTGCTGCGCGACCAGTACCTCAAGAACCCCGCCAACGCCGAGTTCCAGTTCGCGCTCACCGAGATCGCCGACGAGTGCCGCCACTCGATCATGTTCGCCCGCGCCTGCCAGAAGATGGGCGTCCCCGCCTACCGGCCCAACAAGGTGATCGCCCAGGCCGGGCGAGCCTTCAAGGCGCTCGCCAAGGGTGAACTCGCCTACGGCGGCATCCTGGTGGCCGAGGAGGTGCTGGACGTCATGCAGCGTGACTGGATGCGCGGTGAGAACGTCCTGGAGATCGTCCGCGGCACCTCCCGGATCCACGTGGTCGAGGAGTCGCGGCACATGAAGTTCGCCCGGCAGGAGATCCGCGAACGGATGCGCCACGCGGGCCCGGCCCGCCGCCGCACCTCGGCCACCGGCATCGCGATCGGCGCGTACGTCATCGTCAGCAGCATGGTCCACCCGGGCGTGTACAAGGCCGCCGGGCTGGACGTCGCACGGGCGCTCGCCGAGGTGAAGGAGAACGAGCACCGCAAGGCGATGATGCGCAACAGCTCCCGGCACCTGATGGCGTTCCTCGCCGAGGCCGGGCTGCTCACCAGCCGCTCGGCCGCCGTCTACCGCCGCGTTCACATGCTCTGACGACGAACGGGGCGACGAACCAGGACGACCGACCAGGACGACCGACCAGCTAGAGCGAGGACCCCACTCCGGCCATGGCCTACGCGATCACCCGTAACTGCTGCAACGACGCCTCGTGCGTGTCCGTCTGCCCGGTCAACTGCATCCACCCGACCCCGGAGGAACCGGAGTTCGGCAGCACCGACATGCTGTACATCGACCCGCAGGCGTGCATCGACTGCGGCGCCTGCGCGGACGCCTGCCCGGTGGACGCGGTGTTCCCGGTCGACCGGCTGCGCGGCCCGGACGTCGTCTTCGGCGACCTCAACCGGGACTGGTTCCGCGACCACCCCAACGACCACGCCTGGGGCGCGCCCAGTTTCCCGCGCAGCCTGCCCGGCGGGCTCGGCACGCTGCGGATCGCCGTGGTCGGCACCGGGCCGTCCGCCGGGTACACCGCGCAGGAGCTGCTGCGCTGCACCAGCGCGGAGATCACCATGATCGACCGGCTGCCGGTCACCGGCGGCCTGCTGCGGCACGGCGTCGCGCCCGACCACCAGTCCACCAAGCGGATCGCGGAGAGCTTCGCGAGCGTCTTCCACGACCCCCGGCTGCGGATGCACCTCAACCTGGACGTCGGCACCGACGTCACCCACGAGGAGCTGGCCGCGCACCACCACGCGGTGGTGTACGCGGTGGGCGCGGCCGCCGACCGGCGGCTCGGCGTGCCCGGCGAGGACCTGCCGGGCAGCCTGCCCGCGACCTCCTTCGTCCGCTGGTACAACGCCGACCCGACGGTGCCCGCCGACACGGTGGAGCTGTCCGCCGAGCGGGTGGTGGTGGTCGGCAACGGCAACGTCGCGGTGGACATCGCCCGCGTCCTGCTCACCGACCCCGACCGGCTCGCCGCCACCGACATCGCCGACCACGCCCTGGCCGCGCTGCGCGGCAGCAGGGTCCGGGAGGTCGTGCTGCTGGCCCGGCGCGGGCCCGAGCAGGCGGCCTGGACCAGGCCGGAGTTCCTGGCGCTGGGCCGGCTGCCGGGCGTCGAGCTGGTGGTCGAGGACCACCCGGAGGTGCGGGTGGCGATCGAGGCGGCCGCGCCGGACTCCAGGGCCGGGCTGCTCGCCGGCCTGCCGCTGGTGCGGTACGACGGGGGCGCGGAGCCGGGGCCGGGGCGGCGGATCGTGCTGCGTTTCCTGTCGGCGCCGGTCGAGCTGACCGGGGAGGACGGCCGGGTCTCGGGGCTGACCGTCGAGCGGACCACGCTGACGGCGGACGGCGAGCCGCTCCGGGTGGTGGGGGAGAGGGAAACCCTGCGGGCCGGGCTGGTGGTGCGCTCGATCGGGCACCGGGGCGTGCCACTGCCCGGGCTGCCGTTCGACGAGCGGAGCGGGACGGTCGCGCAGCGCGGCGGACGGGTCGTCGACCCGGCCACCGGACGGGCGCTGCCGGGCGTGTACGTGGTGGGCTGGGCCAAGCGCGGCCCGTCCGGCGGGATCGGCGCCAACCGGGCCTGCGCCCGGGAGACGGTGGACGCGCTGCTGGACGACGCGGTGGCCCGGCTGCTGCCCGAACCACCTTCGGGGCGCGCGGAGTTCGAGCGTCTGGTGCGGCGGCGCCGGCCGGACGCGGTGGGGCTGAAGGAACTGCGCGCGGTGGACCGGGCGGAGCGCGAGCGGGGCGCGGCGCAGGGGCGGCCGCGGGTGAAGCTGGCGACGGTGGCGGAACTGCTGGCGGCGGGCCGACGGCGCTGAGGCGCGTTCCCGGGCCGGGCGACCGGGGTGGGCGACCCGGGGTGAGCAGCCGGGGCGGCCCGCGCGGGGTGGACGCGTGGGCCGCCCGGTTGACGCGGCCGTGACCCGGTGCGCCGGGGCGCGTTGGGTGGATGTGAGCAGTTTTGGGTTGGCCTCGGACGCGTGGTGTCGGCCGATGGCCGAAGAAACGATCCTGCAATGGCCGGGGCACCCTCCGGAACCCGACCCGGGGGTGCCCATCTATGCCGAACTGGCCCGCCGGTGGCAGTCGGAGGGGCGGTCGGTGCCCGGACTGCCGGACCCGGTCTGGGAGTCGCTGACCACCCCGGGCGCCTCCGCTGCTCCGGCAGCCGCAGCACCCCCGGCAACCGCAGCGCCCGCGGGACCGGCAGCGCCCCCGACGACCTCACCCCCCGCCGACCCCTCGGGGTAGAACTGACCGCCCACCGCCGGAAGAGCCCGATCGAGCGCTCCCCGGGCACCAGCGGCGGCTGCGCCAGGTGCCGCTCGCGGGCCGGCACCGGCCGGTCCTGCTTGATGATCCGCATCGCCGCCTGGAGCGCCGGCCAGGAGGCCGCCCGGTCGACGCTCCGTACGGACCTCGCCGACCCGACCCCCGGCACCAGCAGCCGCAGCGGCACGGTGCCGGCCACCGCGAACCGCGCCAGGGTCCGCCAGGGTGCGACCGGCGTCGGCAGCACCCACACCCGCAGCGTGCTGCCCAGCTCCGGCAGTTCGGTGGTCAGCCGCATCGTGCCCAGCCCGGCCAGCAGCACCGGCTGACCAGCAGTGTCGAGGGCATCCCCGTCCTCGACACCGTCGCCGTCCGCACCGGCCCGGCCGCCTTCGCCCGCGCCCTCGCCGACTACACGGCCACCCCGGCTCGGCCGCTCTCAGGCAGCCCCCGCCGCGCCGCGCAGGATGCCCTGCCCGTCCCGGCCGCGCAGGGCCAGCGCTGCCGGGACCACCGCCGAGGTCAGGGCGATGACCGCGCAGACGGCGGCGAGCACACCCATCACGGTCCAGGGGACGGCCGCGGGCGTCGGGCCGACCAGGTGGGTCAGGGCGGCCCAGGAGCCGCCGACGCTGATCACCGTGCCGAGCACGCCCAGCAGGGTGCCGGCCGCGACGCACATCAGCGTTTCGAGGGCGACGGTGCGCAGTACCTGGGCCCTGGTGGCACCGGCCAGGCGCAGCAGGGAGAGTTCCTGCCGCCGGTCGCTGACCGTCATCACCAGGGAGTTGGCCAGCGCGATGGCCGCATAGCCGATCGCCAGCCCGAGGATCATCAACAGGGCGTTCCAGGAGGCCTGTTCGGTGCTGTCGGCGGCGTTCGACCAGATGTCCGCGGGCGTGGTGAGCCGGGCGCCGAGACCGTCCACGGCGCCGTACAGCGCGGCGGCGGCCTGTCGGGGGTCGGTGCCGGGCAGCAGTCGCAGGTCGATCCGGGTGGCCAGGGCCGGGCCGCCGATGCCGCCGGTGACGGCGTCGGCGCCGTTCACCCAGGCTTGGACGGTCTCGGCGCCGGTGCCGAGCAGGGCGGCGACCCGCAGGTCACGGGGGGTGCCGTCGGCCAGTCGGACGGACACCTGTCCGCCGACCCGGGGCGAGCCCGGCCAGGTGCGGCTGAGCGCGACCGAGCCGGGGCCGAGGTCGGCGAGCGAGCCTGCGACGACGGGCAGGCGGTCGACCTCGGCCAGTGCGGCCGGATCCGCGGTGGCGGCGCTGAGCGGCACCAGGGCCTGGCCGGTCGGGTCGACGGTCATCAGCGAGGTCGGGGTGATCACCAGCGCCCGTACCCCGGGCACGGAGCGGACGCGGTCCACCACGGCCCGGTTCAGCCCGGGCGTGCCGGCCGGGGTGACGACCAGGTCGGCGGCGGACAGCTGGCGGCGGACCTCGCTGACCTGCGAGCGGTTGATGGTGTCGATGCTGCCGAGCAGGCACCCGGCGAAGGCGACGACCAGCACCACCGGGGTGGTGGTCGCGGCGGTGCGCCGGAACGCGGTCAGCGAGCTCTGCCGGGCGGTGGCCCAGATGATGCCGCCGCCGTCCTCGGCGGGGCGCCCGCGCAGCCGGGCCGTCAGCGCGGGCAGCGCGGTCAGCAGCCGGATCGCCGGGCCGGCCAGTACGGCGGCCAGCAGCACGCAGCCCGCGACGATGCTCAGCAGCAGGCCGAGCGAGTCGGCGGCGTTGGCCGCCGCGTCGGGCCAGATGCGGGCCGTGACCACGAGGGCCGCGATGCCGCCGCCGAGCACCAGCAGGCCACTGACCCAGCGGAAGGCCAGTGCGAGGCGAGAGCGCCGTTCGGCGTCCGCCTCGGCGAGGGCTTCGCCGGGGCTGATCAGACCGGCCCTGACGGAGGAGAGCAGGACGCCGCCGATCGCGGTCAGCAGCCCGATCGAGGCGGCGGCCAGCAGCCCCCACCAGGTGACCGGGACGGTGAAGTCGGCGGGCACCATGCCGTGGTCGACCAGCCAGTGGCCGGCCGGCGCCGCCCCGGCCGCGCCGAGCGCGCACCCGGCGGCGGAGGCCAGCACCCCGACCACCAGCGCCTCCCGGTTGACCAGGGCGCGCAGCTGTCGGCGGGTGGCGCCGATCAGGCGCAACAGGGCGAGTTCGCGGCGGCGCTGGGCGATGGACAGGGCGAAGGTGCCGGCCACCACGAACACGGCGGTGCCGCCGGAGACCGCGGCGGACAGGCCGAGCGGGGTCTGCACGTCGTCCAGCCGGGCGCTGACCTCGGCGTGGTGCGGGTCGGCCTGGCTGCGCTCGGTGCCGGTGAGCACCCGGGCGACGGCCGCGCCGCCGGCCGCGTCGACGGCCCGCCGCACCGCGTCGGCGGGGCCGAAGGCGGCCAGCATGTCGACGGCGGGGCAGTAGCGGGCGGCCTGGGCGTCGGTGAAGAAGACGGCGTGCTCGAAGGCCTCGGCCTCGGTGACGCCGGAGACCGTTGCCGTGTGCGGGCCGTCGGCGGTGACGTACCGGACGCGGGTGCCGACCTGCTCCGGGCGGCCGCCGCCGATGACGATCTGGTCGTCGGAGGCGGGGGCGGTTCCCGCGGTGAGCCGGTAGCCACCGAGGGCCGCAGCGGACCAGGCGCGTCCGACCTGCTCGCGCGGGCCGTCCGCCAGCTGGGCGTAGAAGGTGTGGTCCGCGACGGTCGGGCCGGTCGCGGCGACGGCGGCGAGCAGCCCGGCGGGCAGGCCCGGCTGGGCGGGGACCGGGGTGGACTGGGGGTCGCCGCCGGTCGCGGGGGTGAAGTCGACGTTCCGGTCGGCCATCACCAGGACCGGGGCCTGGGAGTAGCGCTGGCGGGCCTGGTCGGGGACTTCGGCGGTGGCGGCGATGACCAGGATCGAGGTGGCCATCAGGGCGACGCCGCAGGCCAGCGCGACGAAGCTGCCGACGAAGGAGGCCCAGCGGAGCCGGACGGAGGCGAGGGCGAGGGTCAGCATGCCGAGGCCTCCGACGCGTGAGCCTGAGACGGGTGAGCCTTCGACGGGTGAGCCTCCGGCGCGTGGGCCTCCAGCGCCGTCATCCGGGCGGCGACCTGCTCGGCGGTGGGCCGCTCCAGCGAGCCGTCCAGTCGGCCGTCACGGAGGAACAGCACCCGGTCGGCGTAGGCGGCGGCGACCGGATCGTGGGTGACCATGACCACGGCCCGGCCGGGGTCGTCGGCCATCCCGCGGAGCAGGGCGAGCACCTCGCGGCCGCTGCGGGTGTCCAGCGCGCCGGTCGGTTCGTCGGCGAGCAGCACCGCGGGGCGGGTGATCAGCGCCCGGGCGATGGCGACCCGCTGCTGCTGGCCGCCGGAGAGCTCGCCCGGCCGGTGCCCGGCCCGGTCGGCGAGGCCGACCGCGGCCAGGGCGGCGGTCACCTCGGCGGGCGCCGGGCGGCGGCCCGACAGCTTGGCCGGGAGCGCCACGTTCTGGGCGGCGGTCAGCGCGGGCAGCAGGTTGAAGGACTGGAAGACGAAGCCGATCCGCTCCCGGCGCAGGACGGTCAGCTCCTTGTCGCGGAGCCCGCCCAGGACGGTGCCGTCGACCCGCACCTCGCCGTCGTCGATCGCCTCCAGGCCGGCCGCCGACCGCAGCAGGGTCGACTTGCCGGACCCGGAGGGGCCCATGACGGCGGTGAAGGTGCCGAAGGGGAACCCGACACTCACGCCGTCCAGGCCGACGACGGGCTCGGGCCCGCGCCGGTAGGTGCGGCGGACGGAGCGGAGTTCAACGGCGAAGTCCGTGGCGTTCATGATCCCCATCCCATCGTGCCAGGCCGGGCCGGCTCAATGAGCAGGGGTTCACTTCCGGGGGTGTAGCCAGCTACACCCCCTCAGGCCTCCCGCCAGGCCCGCTTCAGCTCCGCCCAGCGCCGCGCCTGCTCCGGCGTCAGGTCGTCGCGCAGCTCGGCCAGCTTCAGCAGCTGGGCCTCGGCGTCGGCGCCGAGCGGCTGGGCCTCGGCCCGGTAGTGGTCGATGAGCAGGGCGTCCAGTTCGGACCGGGTGAGCGCGGGGTCGAGGCGCTGGGCGAGCTTGGCCATGTTGCGGTAGGAGCCCTGGAGCAGGAACGGCGGCTCGGTGCGGGCGCGGTCGTCCTGGGCGGCGGAGGCCAGGTAGGCCCGGTTGACGGCCAGGACGGTGCCGCGCAGGTGGAGCAGCCCGGCGAGGACGGCGGTCATCCGCTCCACCTCGGCGGCCGGCCAGGCGCCGGCCAGGGTGCCGCCGGGGGTGCCCGCGGCCCGGGCGAGCAGGGTGTCCAGGTCGGCGCGCTCGGCGGTGGCGAGCGGGGCCAGGTGGGGGTTGGCGGGCAGGGCGTTCTCGACGAAGCTGAGCGCGAAGAGGTCCTCGCGTCCGGCGACGGCGTCGCCGAGGTTCCAGACGTCGGCGCGGTTGGCGAGCATGTCGGGCAGCCGGAACAGCCGTCCGGACCCGGTGTACGGGTTGGCGGCCATCACCACGGCGAAGCGCTTGCCGCGCAGGTCCCACTCGCGGGCCTCGCCGTCCCAGACGCCGTCGATCCGGCGCTGGGCGTCGCACAGCGGGATGAAGCGCTGCAGGAACTCGGGCGAGGTGTGCTGGACGTCGTCCAGGTGGAGCAGCACGTTGTCGCCCGCGTGCAGGGCGAAGTTGAGCTTCTCCAGCTCGCGGCGGGCGGTGGCGTCGGGGGCCTCGGCCGGGTCCAGCGAGGTGACGTGGTGGCCGAGCGCCGGGCCGCTGACCGGGACCAGCAGCAGGCCGAGCCGTTCGGCGAGGTACTCGACCAGGGTGGTCTTGCCGTAGCCGGGCGGCGAGACGAGCAGCAGCAGGCCGCTGCGGTCGACCGGTCCGCCGGAGCCGACGGTGCCGATCTGCTTGGCGAGGTTGTCACCGATCAGCGGCAGGTACACCTGGTCGATCAGCCGGTTGCGGACGAAGCCGTTGAGCGGCGCGGGGCGGTACTGGTCGAGCCGCAGCCGGGCGTGCTCGGCGGCCAGCAGCTCGCCGCGCAGTCGCTGGTAGGCGCGGTGGCCGGGCATCTCGACGGCTTCGAACTCGCGTACACGGGAGAGCAGTTCGTCCAGCCGCAGGTCCAGCGAGCCGCCGCGGATGCGCGGGTGGTCGCCGAGCAGTCCGGTCAGCCGGGTGGCGACGGTGCCGTCGACGGGGCGGCGCGGCAGGGACGGGCAGAGCAGCACGGCGGCGGCCTCGGCGCGATCGCCCCGGTCGGCGTCGGGGGCGGCCGACTCCAGCCAGGCGGTGGCCAGTTGGTGCCGGGCGGTGAGCAGTTCGGGCTCCTCCGGCAGGGCGGCCAGCGCCTCGGTGAGTCCGGCGGACTCGGGGGTGGCGCGGAACTTGTCCAGCAGTGCGGCCGCGCCCGCCGAGTGGACGAAGACCGGTGCGGCGGCGGCGAGTTCGGCCACCAGGTAGTCCCCGGCGCCGTGTGTGCCGTGTGTGCCGTGTACGTCCTGCGCGTCCGGCGCGAACTCCGCGACGGCGGCCGACAGTTCGGCGGCGAGCGCGGCCAGGGCCGGCACCGGCCCGTACGCCCGGCGGGCGAGGCCGAGCGAGCGGGCCCGGGTGTGCCAGACCAGCCGCTGCCGTTCGTCGGTGCCGTGTGCCCAGTACAGCTGGGCCGCCGCCCGGGTGGCCGCCGGGTGGCGCAACAGGCCTGCGCAGGCGCCGAGTTCGAGCAGGGCGCGGAGCACCAGGGCGGCGTCGTGGTCGTGCACCCCGCGCTGGTAGCCCTCGTCCGCGCGCTGTTCGGCGGCCCGGCGGACGTACTCCAGCAGCTCGTTCCCGTCCGTCAGCGGCCCAGCCGTCAGCGCCCCAGCCGTCAACGCCTCCGCCGACAGCGGGTCCGTCAGCGTCCCCGCCGTCAACGTCTCCGTCGAGGCGGCCAGCAGCAGGCTCGCCGCCAGGTACTCGGCCCGGTAGAGCGAGGGCGTCTCGGAGGGCAGCGCCCGGTCCCAGTACCGCTCGGTGGCGGCGAAGGCCGGGTCGGTGACGGGGGAGCGGTAGTCGGTGCCGGTGAGGGTGAAGGCGGGTCGGCCGCGCCAGGGCAGCAGGGTGAGTTCGGGGCGCTGGGTGGTGACGGCGAACAGGTGGCGGCCCAGGCGCAGGGTGCCGGGGCCGTCCCCGGCGAGTTCGGCGCGGTCGCGCAGGGCGCGGTGGGCGCGGCCGCGGGCGGCGCGCAGCCGTCCGGTCAGCTCCTCGGCCCGGACCCGGTCGCCGAGGTCGGTCAACTGCCGCGCCAGGTCGCGGAGTTTGACGGCGGTCTGGTCGGCCGCGAGAGCGGTATCGATCTCCTCGGGCGTGCCGAGGGCGGCGAGGCGCCGGTGCAGGGTGTCGAGGACGCGCTCGGCGGAGGCGGCCAGTCGGTCCGCCCGGCGGGCCCGTTCCTCCAGCAGGTGCTGGCGGCGGGCGGTGAGCGCGTCGTGGATCCCGGTGCGCCGCTCGGCGAGCTGTTCGCCGAGCGCCGGGTCGGCGTCGGCGAAGCGGGTCTCCAGTTGCTCGACCCGGAGCAGCAGCCGGCCGAGCCGGTCGTCGCAGGCTTCGGGGGTGTCGGCGGCGGCGAGGGCGGCGGTGACGGCCTGGGCGAGCAGCGCGGTCTCGGCGGCGAACTCGGCGGCGGCCTCACGGGTGCGCAGCTCCCGGCGGCGGACGGTCAGGGTGGTGCGGGCGCGGTTGAGCAGCCCGAGTACGTCGGCGAGGCGGTCCAGGACCGCGGTGCGGGTGGTGGCGTCGGCGAGGTCGAGGGTGCCGACCAGTTCCGAGACGGTCTGCAGGGCCTCGCTCTGCTCGCTGAGCCGCTCCGCCAGTGGGCCGGCTTCGGCGGCGGTGGCGATGGCCGCGCAGTGCTCGGCCAGTTCCGCGGCCCGGTGCCGGTGCGGCTCGAAGGCGGCGGGTTCGGCGAGTTGGACCACCGCCCGGGCGGCGGCCTCGGCCAGCCCGGCGGCGAGGTGTTCGGCGAGCGCGTCGATCCGCTGCCGGTCCGCCCGCGGCAGGTCGCGCAGCGCCTCGACCCGGCCCTGGGCGCGGCGCAGTGCGGCCAGCCGGTCGACCCATTCGGCGGCGTCGGCGAGGGTCTCGCCGCGCGCGGTGCGCAGCAGGCCCTCGACGTGTTCTGCGGTCTCTTCGGTGCGGGCCGCAGCGTGCGCGGTGAGGCGGGCGATCGCCTCGTACTCGGTGATGACCTGTCGGGCGGTCTCGCGGATCTCGGCGAGCGGCGCGGCGAGGTCGCCGAGGCCGTCCTGGCCGAGCCAGTGGTGCCGGTCGGTGGTGCGGGTGCAGGCGGCGAGTACGGCCCGGTGCCCGGCCGGGGTGTCGGCGCCGGCCGCGGCCAGCCGGGCCAGGGCCAGGCAGTCGGCGAGGCCGCGGACCAGGTCGGCGTTGCCGATCCGGGCCAACGGGCCGCTGCCGGACGGCTGTTGGGCGGCGTGGCGTTCGCTGGTGAACGGGCTCCGCCACAGCTGGACGGGGTGCAGCCGGGTGGGGCCGTCCTCGGCCGGGCGCAGAGCGACCAGGGTGCCGTCGTCGAGCAGCGCGTAGCCCTGGCAGGCGAGCGGGGCGGCGGCCTCCTGGCGGACGGAGTTGTACGGCTGGAGCAGCGCGTGCCCGTCGACGGCGGAGCGGAACTCGTACAGCACGTCCTCGCCGTTGGGGGAGAGGAGGGTGCGCTCGTACACCAGGCCGTCCACCGGCTGGTCGAAGACGCGCACGGTGCCGTCGGCGAGGTGGCAGCCGCCGGGGAAGGCCACGCCCTGGTCGGCGGGCAGCCGTAGGCAGGCCTGGCCGAGCGCGTCGATCCGGGTGACCTTGCCGGTGGGCAGGTGGACCACCAGGTGCCGGACGGTCTCCTCCTGGTACGGGCGCACCCGCACCAGCAGCAGGGTGCCCAGCCGGGCGTGGGCGACCTGGGCGTCGGCGAGGGTCTGCAGGGCCTCGGCGAGGGGCTCGTGGTGGAGTTCGCGGCCGTCGGGGGCGGCGAGGGTGAGCCGGCCGCCGTCCACGCCGAGGCGGAGTTCCCCGGCGAGGTCGGCGCGCGGCGCGGTGCCGGGGGTGGCGGGCAGCTGGTCGTCCCGGGTGAGCGGCGTCCAGTCGAGCTGCTGGCCCTCGGCGGGGGCGTGGTCGCGCTCGCCGCGACCGTCCTGGTAGTCGACCCGGTCGTCGTCGAGACGCCAGCGCAGCACCCGGACGTCGGCGGCGGCGGGGCCGGTGCGGAAGACGGCGAGCAGCCGGCCGCCGACCGGCCGCAGCCGTTCCAACCGGGCGTCGCGGAAGTAGCGGCTCAGGTCGGCGAGGTCCTGGCGCAGCCGCGGGTCGTCCAGCAGGGCGCCCTCGGCGGGGGAGAGGTCGTCGGGCCGGTGGAGGCTGAGGACGTCCGTGAAGTCCTCGTCGCCGTCGACCACTTCGGCGGGCCGGGTGCCGAGCAGCAGCAGCCCGCCGGCGGCGGTGAGGTCCTGCGGCAGGCAGGGCCGGGCGGTGGTGAGCCGCCCGGCGCCGGTGAGCAGTAGTTCCCCGCCGCCGAACTCCTCGACCCGGCGGGCGTTCAAGGCCTGTGCCCGGTCGGCGAGTTCGGCGGCGGCCCGGCCGAGCCGGTCGCGCAGGACCTCGTAGGTGCCGGCGTCGAGCCGGGTGTCGGAGGCGTCCACGGTCAGTTCCTCGGGTGCTCGGCGGGTCGTTACTTGGAGCCGTTCACGGAGCCGGCGGACAGTGCCCCGATCGGCGTCTCCGCGATCCCCAGCTTCTTCGCCGAGTCGAGCAGTTGCCGCAGCTGCCCGGCCTGCTCACCGCCGCTGCCGATCAGCTGGAGCAGCAGCGCGGACACCGTCAGGTTCTGCACGTCCGCGGTGGACACCGAGGACAGCACCCGGGTGAGGTCCTCGGTGAAGCTGGCCCGTCCGTCCAGCCACGGCCCGGCCAGGGCCTGGGCGGTCCGCGAGTGGCCGACGAAGGCGTCCACGCTCTTGCCGGCCGTCACCGACTGCACCAGCTTCTCGAAGAACACCGAGTCCCCGCCGACGATGTCGATCTTCGCCTTCTCCAGCCCGGTCGCGACCAGCGCGGCCTGGGCCTCGGCGATCTGCCGCTGCGCCTCCAGCCCCGCGAGGCGGACGTCCTTCTCGGCGGCCAGCCGCAGCCGGTACTCCTCGTGCTCGCGCGAGGCGTCGTCCAGCTTGGCCATCGCCGCGGCCTTCTCGGTCAGGCCCTCGGCCTCCGCCTTCAGCTTGGCGCCGACCTCCAGCGCGGCCGCCTTGGCCTTCTCGGCCTGCACGGCGGCCTCGGCGCGGCCGACCTTCTCCACCGCCGCGGCCTCCTGCTCGCGCACCTGCACCCGGGCCAGGCCCTCGGCGGCGGCCTCCGCCCGGACGCCCTCGGCGAGCTTGACCTTCGCGGCCGCGTCCAGCTCGGCGGCCTGCTGCCGGGCCTCGGCCAGCACCAGCGACTCGCGGGCCTTGTGCGAGGCGGCCTGCTCGGCGGCCTCGGCGGCCTTGATGTCCTTGACGAGCTTCTCCTGCGCCTCCGCCTCGGCCTGGATGACCACGGCCTTGCGCATCCGCTCGGCCTCCTCGGTGGCCCGCAGCGTCTTGACGGCCTCCTCCTGCTCGGCGACGGTGCGCTCGACCGCGACCCGCTCGCGGACCACGTCGGCGACCTCCCGGCGGCGGGACTCGACCTCCTTCGTCTTGGCCATCACGGCGAGTTCGGTCTCCCGCTCGCGGCCGACGACCTCCAGCAGGCGGTCCTTCTCGATCCGCTCGTTCTCCACCGCGATCACCCGCTCGCGGTTCTTCTGCGCCACCGCGACCTCGCGGGCCTGGTTCTCCCGCTGCACCCCGAGCAGTTCCTCGGTGCGCAGGAAGGCGGTCTGGGCGTTGAGCCGCTCCTCCTCCTGCACCCGGGCGATCACCGCGTCCTCCTTGGCCCGCAGGGTCTCGATCTCGCGGCGCTGGCGGATCTCGGCGTCGGCCTGGCGGCGTTCGAGCTCCAGGACGGTCTCCCGGGCGTCCACGTTCTGCCGGGTGATCTCCTTCTCCTCGTTGCGCTGGTACTCGTTGGTGCGCACGTGCTCGATCGCGGTCAGCTCGGTGATCTTGCGGATGCCCTGGGCGTCCAGGATGTTGTCGCCGTCCAGCTGGCTCATCGGGGTCTGTTCGAGGTGGTCGATGGCCGCGTCCTCGAGGGTGTAGCCGTTGAGGTCGGTGCCGATGACCGCGATGATCTGGTCCCGGAACTCGTGCCGGTGGGTGTACAGGTCGGTGAAGTCCAGCTGCTTGCCGACGGTCTTGAGCGCCTCGGCGAACTTGGCCGCGAAGAAGTCCTGGATCGCCTGCGGGTCACTGGCCCGGGCGGTGCCGATCGACTGCGCGACCTTGACGACGTCCTCGACGGTCTTGTTCACCCGGACGAAGAAGGAGATCCGGATGTCCGCCCGGATGTTGTCCCGGCAGATCAGGCCGTCCCGGCCGGCCCGGTGGATCTCCACCGTCTTCGCCGTGATGTCCATCAGCTCGGCCTTGTGCAGGATCGGCAGGACGATCGCGCCGGTGAAGGTGACGTCCACCTTCTTGGTCCGCGAGACGATCAGGGCCTTGCCCTGCTCGACCTTCTGGAACAGGCGGCCCACGAAGAGCGGGACGGCGAGCAGGATGAGCAGCACGACGGCGACGAGTACGCCGAAACCCACGGCGATGGTGTCCATCACGGAGTCCTTTGACGAGATGGTGGTGCGAAGTGGTTGGTGGATTACCAGAACCGATGGACGGTCAGAGACGGTCAGGGGCCCGGCGGGGACGGGTCGAACGGCGCGACCAGGAAGTGCTCGCCGTCCGGGTCGTAGTCGTAGATCAGCGCGGTGCGCCCGGCCGTCAGACCCGGTTCGGGGTCCGGGGTGCGGACCTGGACGGTTGCGGTGGAGCCGTCCTCGGCGGTCACCTCGGCCTGCCCGAAGTCGGCGGTCACCCGGCCGGTGCGGATCACGCAGACCCGGCCCACGAAGTCGGCCCGGGTGACCGGCCGGTCCTCCGGGAACAGTCGCCGCAGCGGCCGGACGAGCGCCCGGGTGCCCGCCCAGGAGGCGACCAGCGCGACGACGAACACGCCGCCGCGCGCCGGTGCCCCCGAGGTGAGGACGGTGCCGGCCAGGCTGACGAACCAGGCGAGCGCGACCAGCAGCGAAACCGCCACCGTCGCGGGCACCCCGCCCAGCCCCAGCGCGTCCAGCACGCCCCCGTGGTGGCCGTTCCCGTGCCCGGGTGCGTGGGCACTCCCCCCGCCGGCACCGTGCCCGCCGGACGCCCCGTGGGCCACGCTCCCCCCGGCACCGTGCCCCCCGGCACCGTGCCCGACGTGACCCACCGGGCCCACGTGCCCGGCGTGCCCGGCGCCCAGGTGGTGCCCGACGCCGTGCCCCCCGTGCAGGCCGTCGAACCCCAGGCCGCCGATCAGCATCAGCAGCCAGTACCCGACGACCACCACCAGCGCGAAGCTGAACAGCGCCGTCGGAAAGGCCAGCGCGGCCGCGAAGAAGTCCCCCGTCCCGGCCACGCTCCCCCGCCCTTCCGACGGCGCCGCACATCGGCGCCGGGGAGATCATGGCAGCGTGGGAGGCGCCCGCACATTGCCAGGATCCGGCAATCTTTACGGCCTTTTGACACCCTGGTACGTGCTTTCACCGTGACACTGCAACAGTCGGGCAACAGGACGGCCCCGGGCAGGTCATCCGGGTTTGCCGGCCCCTCCGGGAGGTGCCCTACAGCGGCTGCTCCGGCCAGTTCAGCAGCCGCGCCCCCATGGCCGCCGTCTCCAGGGTGAAGCGCTGCAGCGCGTCCGCCGGGTCGTACCCCGTGAGCGACTTGATCCGCTCCAGCCGGTAGCCGAGCGTGCGCACGCTCAGCCCCAGCCGGCGCGCCGCCTCCGCGTTCACGTACGCCGCCTCCGCCTGCACCGCGATGGTGTCCAGCAGCGGACGGGCCCCGCCGCGCGCCTCGGTCAGCGGGCCGAGCACGCTGCGCACCAGATCGGCCATCGCCGCCCGGTCCCGCATCAGCACCGGGAAGACCAGCAGGTCCTCGGCCTTCAGCCGGCAGGCCGGCAGGCCCAGCCGCTGCGCGTAGTCCAGCGCGTCCAGCGCCTCGTCGTAGCTGCGCAGCACCCCGCTCGCGCCCGAGTGCCGGCGCCCGGTCGCCACCCGCAGCACCGGCCGGTAGCCGGGGCCGGGGCGCAGCGTCAGGTCCGCGAAGGCGTCCAGCACGGCCCGCTCGGAGTCCGGGGCGATGCACACCAGCCGGCCGTCCTTGCCGGCCAGCAGCACGTCCCGCTCGCCGAACCGCCCGGCCAGCTCCCGCTCCACCCGGTGCACCATCGGATGGACGTCCGCGAACGGCTCGTCGCCGACCGCCACCGCCACCGTGTACGCGCCCGCCAGCCGAAGCCCGAACCGCTCCGCGCGCTCGGCGAGCAGGCCGAGGTCGCCGCGGCCGTGCAGCAGGTCGTCGATGAACTCCCGCCTGGCCGCCTCCTCCTGGCGGACCGCCAGGCGCTGCGAGCGCTCGTGCCCCTCGCCGAGCGCGGCCAGCGCGGCGTCCGTGGCGGCCAGCACCGCGTCGCCCATCCGGCGCAGCTCGCCGACGCTGGTCGCGCCCGTCGTCCCGGGCAGCGTCTGCCAGGCCCGCCGGGCCGCGGCCAGGCAGTGCGAGACCACCTCGCGCAGCCCGTAGCCGGCCTCGGCGCACTGCTCGCCGAGCCGGCGCAGCCCCTCCAGCTCGTCCCGGCGCAGCAGGCGCCCGGTGCGGGAGACGTCGGCGAGCAGGGTGAGGTACGCCTCGGCCAGCTCGGTGGGCATGTCGCACTCGTTCGTCTCGGTCACCGTGTTCTGCCAACCCCCGTGCGGCCTGATTCCGGGCGGGGAACCTTATCAAGGCCCTTACGGTGGCGGCCTCCCGGCGTGATCCGGAAGACGCGCGCTAACGCTTGCGGAAGTGCAGCACGAAGCGCGCGCTGCTGCCGTCGATCCGCCGCCGGACGTACAGCGACGGAGTGCCGTCCGGGGTGCAGCTGACGCCCTCGCGGACCAGCAGCGGGGTGCCCGCCGGTACACCCAGCAGTTCGGCGTCCGTCAGGTCCGCGCCGATGGCGCCGAAGGCCCGCCAGTCGTACTCCAGCTCCATCCCGGCCGCCCGGGCCAGGTCCCGCACCAGGTTCCCGGCGTGGCCGGGGCGCACCAGCTCGGCGGGCAGCGGCCCGAACGGCACCCAGTAGCTGCACGCGGCCCGGGCCCGCCCGCCGAGGCGGATCACCGAGTCCAGCCGGGACAGCCCGTCCGGCGCCCGGCCGAGCTGACGGGCCGCCTCCTCGTCCTCCGCGGAGCCGGTCACCGGCGGGGCGGCGACCACGAACTCGCCGTCCCCCTGCTCCCCCTCGGGCAGTGCCTCGTGCACGCTGCCCAGGTCGAAGCGCTGGCTGCGCGGGTCGACCGCGATCGAGACGCGGACGGCGGGCGGCCGGACGAAGGTGCCCACGCCCCGGCGGATCTCCACCACGGCCGCCCGCTCCAGCTCCGCGACCGCCTGCCGTACGGTCAGCCGGTTCACGCCGAACTCGGCGCTCAGTTCCGGCTCGCTGGGCAGCCGGGCGCCCGCCGGGTAGCCGCCGGCGTCGATCCGCTCCTGGAGCCGGCGGGCCAGCCGGCGGTACAGCGGGGTGTTCGGGGGAGTGCTCGGGAGGTTCGTCGCCACGCACCCGATCCTACGAAGCCGACGGCCGCCGCCCCGGCTCGCCGTGGCGGCCCGGCAGAGGTGGGATGGAAAGGTGTTCCGATCCTGGGTGAGGGATTGGACATCTAGACGTCTAGATGTCCTACTGGAAGCCCTCTCCCGTGTGCGGCTCCACCGAAAGGCCCCTCGCATGCCCCTGGTCAACTTCCGCGACCCCGCCGTCCTCAGCGACCCCGAGGGACTGCGGATCCGCCCCGGCGTGCTGTACCGCTCCGCCCAGCCCTACCCGGCCGCCGACGAGGCCGTCGTCGCCCAGCTGCGCTCCTGCGACATCCGTACCGTCGTCGACCTGCGCGACCCCCGCGAGACCCGGCCCGCCGACTGGGCCGCCGCCGAGCAGGCCGGGATAGCCGTCGTCGCCGCCCCGGTGAACCCCGCCACTGACGCCCTCACCGCCCACATGGCGACCATGACCACCGCCGCCGACCTCGGCGAGTTCTACCTGCTGCTCGCCGAGTCCGCCCCGGAAGCCGTCGCCGTCGCCGTCGAGGCCACCATCCGCCCCGGCGCCGTCCTGCTCCACTGCGCCGCGGGCAAGGACCGCACCGGCCTGCTCACCGCCCTGCTGCTCGACCTCCTCGGCGTCCCCGCCGAGCGGATCGTCTCCGACTACGCCCGCACCGCCGACGCCCTCCCGCAGATCTTCGCCAACCTCGCCGAGCGCCACCGCACCGCGCTCAACGGCCACGGGTCCACCCGCGTCACCGACTCCGAGGGCCGCCGCCTCACCATCCCGGCCCCCCTCCTCCAGGCCCCCGCCGAAGCCATGTCCGCCTTCCTCACCCACGTCCGCACCCGCCACGGCGGCGCCGCCTCCTTCCTCCCCGCCTGCGGCGTCCCGGCCACCACCCTCACCGCCTTCCGCACCAAGGCCGCGGTGCCGGAAGCCTGACGGCGGCGGACTTCCGACTCCACGGCCCCGAGGCCCCGTTCACACGTCCCGTCGCCGTACCACGACCACCGTCACCGCCACCGAGACGACCGCCCACACCCCCATGGTGATCCAGGAGTCCAGCACGCTCGGTGCCCACTTGCTGATCGTGGTCAAGGAGTCGGGGTTGTAGGTGAGCCGGTTGACGGTCTCCATCGGCAGATGGGCGCCGATCTCGTGCAGCCACCGGTAGCGGTCCCCGCCGAACATCAGCGGCAGGATGAAGAGCAGCATCACCAGCGAGACGATCGAGGCGGTGGCGTGCCGCAGCAGCGCGCCCAGGGCCATCCCGATCAGCGCGCAGACCGGCACGATCGCCGCATAGGCGATGACGGCCTGGAGGCTGACCCCTTGGGCGATGGAGAGCCCGACGTGCCGGGAGGCCAGCATGGCGTTGCAGGCGAAGAAGGACACCGTGGACACCACCGCCCCGGCCAGCGCGGTGATCCCGCCGATCAGCAGCACCTTGGCGGCGATCACCCCGCGCCGGTCGGGCACGGCGGCGAAGGTGGTGCGGATCATGCCGCTGGTGTACTCGCCGAACACGGTGATCGCGCCCAGGCTGCCGGCCGCGATCGCCATCACGTAGCAGGCGATGCTGCTGAGGCTGTGGTAGAGCGCGTCGTAGCGGTACGGGGGGAGGCCGGGTATCGGCCGCGGCGGGTGGTCGATGTACGTCAGGTCGGAGTGGACGGCGTTCAGGTTGATCCCGATCGCCACCAGCGAGGCCAGTGCCAGCACCCAGTACGTCGAGCGCAGCGAGCGCAGTTTGATCCACTCGGCGGCGAGCAGGTCGGTGAACCGGGGCGCCGGGTCCACCGAGCGGGCGCTCTCCGTACGGGTCAGGGTCATGGTGCTCATCGGGCCTCTCCAGCCGGGTACTCGACGCTGTCGGCGGTCAGGGACATGAACGCCGACTCCAGGGACGACGTCCGGGAGGCGAGCTCGTGCAGCACCACCTTGTGGCGGTGCGCGAGTTCACCGATCCGCTCGGCGGCCATGCCGGTGACGATCGCGAACTGCGGCTCCATCAGGTCGACTTCGGCTCCCTCGGCGCGCAGGGCGTCGACCAGCAGGGAGAGTTCCGGCGCCCGCACGGCCACACTCGACCGCGCGTTGCGGGCCGAGAACTCGGCGAGGCTCTCGTCGGCGATCAGCCGTCCGCGGCCGATCACCACCAGCCGGTCCGCGGTGTGCTCCATCTCGGCCATCATGTGGCTGGAGACGAAGACCGTCCGCCCCTCGTCCGCGAGCCGCCGGAACAGCCCGCGCACCCAGAGCACGCCCTCCGGGTCCAGCCCGTTCAGCGGCTCGTCGAAGAGCAGCACGGGCGGATCGCCGAGCAGGGCGCCGGCGATGCCGAGGCGCTGCTTCATGCCCAGCGAGTAGCCGCCGATCCGCCGCCCGGCGGCCTTGCCGAGCCCGACCTCGGCCAGCACCTCGTCGACCCGCCCGAGCGGGATCCGGTTGCTGCGGGCGAGCGCCGACAGGTGCGCCTTGGCGCTGCGCCCGCCGTGGACGTCGCCCGCGTCCAGCAGGGCGCCGACGTGCCGCAGCCCGCGCGGCCGGCCGGCGAAGGGCACGCCGTCGACGGTGACGCTCCCCTCGGTGGGGGTGTTGAGGCCCAGGATCATCCTCAGCGTGGTGGACTTGCCCGCGCCGTTGGGGCCGAGGAAGCCGGTGACGGTGCCCGGCCGGACGGTGAAGGTCAACTGGTCGACGGCCGTGGTGGCGCCGTACCGCTTGGTCAGTCGCTCGATCTCGATCACGGGGACAACGGTGCCGGTCAGGGCCGTACTCGGGCATCGGGCGGCGGGACACAACCGGGGGCGGCCGCCCCCGCCCCCGGGATTAGTCCCGCGGGCCGATGTGCCGCCGTACGGCCCGCCGCTACCATCGCGTCATGATCATCGAGCCCCGTCCGCCCCTGCTCAGGCGCCTGCCCGCGGGCGTGTGGGTGGGGGCGTTCTGGACGGCCGTCGTGGTGTTCCGGTTCTTCACCCGGGCCGACGAGACGCGCCTCCTCTTCGACTACCACGGCAACGTGGAGGACATGCCCCTGGTGGTCACGGCCGTGGTCACCACCCTGGTGGCCTTCCTGCTGGTCCGGCTGCCGCTGGCGGCCGTCGCGGTGGCGCTGGCCGGCGGCGTCTACGCGCTCGGGATGTGGGGGGTGCCGGAGACGGCCCCGGTGCAGTTCCTGATCGCCGAAGCGGTGATCGCCTACTGCGTGGTCACCCGGTCCCGCCCGGTGTCGACGATCGCGACGGCGATGCCCCTGGCCCTGCTCACCGGGCTGTTCTGCTGGGGCGCGGTCAACGGCTACCCGGTGAACCCGTACGCCTACGCGGGCCTCGCCGCGACCGTCCTGATCGCCTGGCTGATCGGCAACACCGTCCGCCAGAGCCGTACCCACGCCGAGGCCCTGCGCGGCCGCGCCGCCGAGCAGGCCGTCACCGCCGAACGGCTGCGCATCGCCCGCGAGTTGCACGACATGGTGGCCCACAGCATCGGCATCATCGCGATCCAGGCGGGCATGGGCAGCCGGGTCATGGACACCCAGCCCGCCGAGACCCGCAAGGCGCTGGACGCCATCGAGGCCACCAGCCGGGAGACCCTGGCCGGGCTGCGCCGGATGCTGGGCGCGCTGCGGCAGGGCGAGGGGGAGTCCGTGCCGCTCGAAGTGGCCCCGGGGCTGGACGAGCTGGACCGGCTGGTGGAGAAGACGGCGGCCGCCGGGGTGCGGGTCGCGCTCACCCGCAGCGGCGAGGCCCGGGCCCTGCCGCCCGAGGTGGACCTCGCCGCCTTCCGGATCGTCCAGGAGGCGGTCACCAACGTGGTCAAGCACTCCGGCACCCGCGACTGCCACGTCACCGTCGAGTACGGCGCGGAGCAACTCGCCGTCACCGTCGTCGACCTGGGCGCGGGCGCGTCGGCCCACCCCGCCGGCACCGGCTACGGACTGGCGGGCATGCGCGAGCGGGTCGCCCTGCTGCACGGCGAGTTCGACGCCGGCCCGCGCCGCGGGGGAGGCTTCCGGGTCGCCGCCCGACTGCCGGTCCCCCATCCGACCGAAGCACCCGAGAAGCCCGAAGCAGCCGCCCTGGAGGTGGGACCGTGATCCGCGTCGTCCTGGTCGACGACCAGCCGCTCATCCGCACCGGGCTGCGCGTGCTCATCGCCGACGCCCCCGACCTGGAGGTGGTCGGCGAGGCCGGCAACGGCGCCGAGGCCGTCGAACTGGTCACCCGGCTGCGCCCGGACGTCGCCGTGATGGACATCCGGATGCCCGGCATGGACGGCATCGAGGCGACCCGCCGGATCCTCGCCGACCCCGAACTGCCCACCCACGTGCTCGTCCTCACCACCTTCGACGACGACGACTACGTGTACGGCGCGCTGCGCGCCGGGGCGAGCGGCTTCCTGGTCAAGGACCTCGCCCTGGAGACCATCCTGGACGGCGTCCGGGTGGTCGCCGCCGGCGACGCCCTGCTCGCCCCCGGCATCACCCGCCGTCTGATCGGCGAGTTCGCCGCCAGGCCGGACGCCTCCGCCCGTCCCCGGAAGTCGGCCGCGGGCATCACCGAGCGCGAACGCGAGGTGCTCACCCTGGTCGGCCGCGGCCTGTCCAACACGGAGATCGCCCAGGAGCTCACCATCAGCGTGGCCACCGCCAAGGCGCACGTCGCCCGGCTGTTCACCAAGCTGGACGCCCGCGACCGGGTCCACCTGGTCATCCACGCCTACGAGTTCGGCCTGGTCGCGCCGTCGTAACCCGCCGAGGAGGGCCGCGGACGGCACGAAGCGCCGGGGCGGGCCCACACAGCCCACCCCGGCGCTTCTCCCGGCATCGGATCCTCAGGGCACGTGACCCCTCAGGCCGCTCGGATCCGCCGGACCATCACCGTCCCCGGGCCGCCCCACGCTGCCCGGGGGCGCTGATCAGGGGACGATCGCGTGCGAGATCTGGCAGCCGCTGACCGCGTTGGACCAGGTGCCCTGCATCGCGAACGAGCCGGTCGCGAACGCGACGTTCTGCGAGCCGCCGGTGCCGCCGACGCCCTTCCAGGCGCACTTGTCGGCGTTCTCGTAGCCGGTCGAGTCGGTCCAGCCGCCGGCCGGGTTCTGGTCGGTGACGGTCTCCGCGTACTCGTGGCCGAACACCATGGTCACGCCGTCCAGCAGGCCCGCGTTGCCGCTGTTGACGTAGTTCTGGCCGCAGGAGGTGCCCATGTCGGTCACGTACGGGTCGTTGCTGAACGCGATGTCACCGTACGGCGAGGTGGCCGCACCGCCGGTCAGCGTGGTGTCGCCGTTCCAGTCGTGCCAGGCGCAGAAGTTGCCGCTCGAGGTGTTGAAGCCGTCCGGGTGGGTGCCGGTCGGCGAGAGCACCACGTACTGCACGTTGCGGTTGGCGGCCGAGGTGGTGTTGCCGAAGTGCCCGGCGGCCTTGATGGCCTCGTTGGCGATCTGGTTGCCGGTGGCCTGGCCGGGGGCGGCGGCGGAGTTGTCGACCCAGACGCCGGCCAGCGCGCCGCCGGTCGGGTAGCCGACGTGGGCGGCGGTGGACCCGCAGCTGGTGGCGCCCGTGGCGACGCCCTGGCAGTACTGGGTCATGACGCCGGACCAGGTCTCGTTGTTGGTGCCGAGGCCCTTGTACAGCTGCTGGGCGCGGACGGCCTCGCCCGACGGGTCGCCGGTCAGCGTGGTGTAGCCGTTGGCGTCGGTGCCCGCGGTGCCCCACTGGGAGCCCCAGAAGACCACGTACACCTTCGGTGCGCCGGTGGTGACGCCGATGCCGTCGACCCCGCCGCCGTAGCGCAGGTTGGAAGTCCTGGTCGCCGCAGCGGAGTTGGCGTTGGCGTGCTCGGCGCTCTCCTTGGTGGGGACGACGCCGTGCCGGTACGGGTGGCTCTGCCCGGCGAACTCGCTGCCCGGCTGGTCGGCCTGGGCGGCCGGGGCGGCGGCGAAACCGGCGGCGGCCAGCGCCAGCGCGCTGAGCCCGGTCAGGGCCCGGACTCGCGCCCGGCGGGAGGTGGGGGACATGCCCATCGTGAGGGTTCCTCTCTCATGCCGACCGCACACCGGTAGGGCGCGGCGACACCGTGGGGGACAAATGGGGAGGAGCGACGGCAGGCAAGCCGGCTGCCACCGCCCGTTCGTCAGGAACGGGCGGTGAAGCGGGGATGGGGGACCGGTTCACCGCCGACGGCCGGAAGCAAAGCACCGGCGCCGAAACCGGGTCAACGACGCCGAGAGTAAGACCAGCCCCAAGCGGGTCCCCGGAAAAGGTATGGAAAGTCAAAAGCTTGCAGCTGGCATAGCGTTGATGCGCGTAGCGACAGCGAATCTCAACAGTTGAAGGAGCGTTCTACACCGTATTGCCCTCCCCCTGACCTGCACGAATCGCCCACCCCGCCCCCCTTCCCACTCCCGGTCCGGTGCCCTACGGTGTCGGCACCTCGACCTCGGCGATCCGCGTGATCCGGCCGTGCGGGTCCAGGACGACGTCGTAGGCGTTGCCGGAGCAGCCGTACGGGTCGGCCGGGTCGCGTTCGGCGAGGCAGTCGTTGAGGTGGGTGACCAGCTCGTCCAGTTGGACGGGCTCCGCCGCCTCCTCGTGCGGGCGGTCGACCAGGGTCGCGGTGACGCCGGCCGCGGCGAAGCCGTAGTGGACGGGAGTGCCGGTGGCCTCGTAGCGGGACGGCGTGCAGGTGAAGCGGGCGGGCTGGGCGGTGAGTTCGGCCGGGCTGGCGGCGACCACGACCACCACCTGGTGGCCGGGGTCGACCTCGGGCGCCGTGCACTCCGGCGCGGGGGCGGCCGGGGCCGCGGGGACGGCGACGGGCCCGGCGGCGTAGTCGCCGTCGTCGGCCAGGTCGTCGCCGAAGCCGTCCTCGTCCAGCAGGTCGTCCGTGCCGTCGTCGGCGAGCGCCGCTGCGGAGGAGGCGGCGGTCACCGTGGGGCGGGTGTCGGCGGGGGTGCAGCCGGTGAGGCCGGCCAGGGCGGTCGCGGTCAGCGCGGCGGCGGCGAGGAGGATGCGGGGCACGGCCATGGCACAAGTCTCCCCGGACGGTTGCGGAGTTCGGCACCGGGGTACACACCGGGCGCGCGCCGAACGGTTCCCGCCCCCGCCGGATGTGCGGATCCGGCGGGGGCGGGAGGTCTCGGACGGAGGTCAGCGGCCCCGGAGGGCGACGGCGGCCTCGGCCGAAGCACGGCGGCCTCAGGCGGCGACCGTCCGCTGCGCCTCGTACGCCTCGCGCACCCGCGCCTGCGCCGCCCCGCCCGCGCCCAGGTGGTCGAGCCCGAGCAGTGCCGCGCCCAGCACCGGCGGCGCGACGACCACCCGCGGCTCGGCCAGCGGCGCGGCCCGCGCCAGGCGGGCCGTCAGGTTGTCGAGCAGCAGCGGGTGCCGGGAGGCGAGCACCCCGCCGCCGAGCACCACGGGGGTCGGCGAGTCCAGCAGTTCCAGCCGTCCGAGCGCGACCACGGCGAGCCGGACGATCTCGTCGGCCTGCCGGTCGATCAGTTCCATGGCGACGGCGTCCCCCTCGACCGCGACCGCGAACAGCACCCGGACGATCTCGTGCAGCCGCGAGGTCGGCAGGTGCCCGAGGTGGACGGCCTCGGCGACGGCCCCGGCGCTGGGCAGGCCGAAGTGTTCGGCGATCGCCGGGGCCAGTGCGGTGGGCCCGCCCCGCCCGTCCTCGGCGCGGACGGCGTGCCACATGCTGCTGACGGCGAGTCCGGAGCCGCCGCCCCAGTCGCCGGTGAGTTCGCCGAGCGCCGGGAAGCGGGCGGTGCGCCCGTCCGGCCGCAGGCCGACGCAGTTGATCCCGGCGCCGCAGACCACCGCGACCCCGCGCGGGCCGTCGGTACCGGCCCGCAGCAGGCCGAAGGTGTCGTTGACGACGGTGTTGCTGAGGCCCCAGGGGTGCGATGCGAGGGCGGTGCGCAGCGACTCCTCCTCGATCGGCAGGTCGGCGTTGGCGAGGCAGGCGCTGACGTGGCTGGTGAGCACGCCCGCGGCACCGGCCAGGCCGGCCGCCGCGGCAGCCTGCTCGACCAGGGGGGTGAGACCGGCCACGGCTGCGGCGCCGCCGACCTTCTGGGGTGCGAAGCCGCCGCCGCGGGCGGAGCCGAGGACGGTGCCGTCGGCGCCGATCAGGGCGACGTCGGTCTTGGAGTTGCCCGCGTCGATGGCGAGGACGCCGGACAGGAGTGGTTCGGGCTGGTGGGTCATCTGGTCCCCGGGCTCGTACGTGGCCCGGCCGTGGAGCCCCGGCCGGGGGTGGTCGGTCTCCTCGCGGCGCCCGGCCCGCCGTCTCGGCGGGCCGGGCACGGAGGCGCTCAGGCCCAGGCGAGGTGCTCGCGGTTGTGGGCGAGCAGCCGGTCCGTGAGCTGGTCGGCGAGTTCGATCCGGCCGACCAGCGGGTGGGCGAGCAGGGCGTCGAAGACCCGGTCGCGTCCGCCGTGCAGGGCGGCGTCGAGCGCGAGGTGCTCGTACGAGGTGACGGCGGAGATCAGCCCGGCGAACAGCGGCTCGACCGGCCGCTGCGGCAGCGGCCGGACGCCGTCGGCGTCCACCTCGGCCGGGACCTCGATGACGGCGTCGTCGGGCAGGAAGGGCAGCACCCCGTCGTTGCGGGTGTTGACCACCTGGACGGACGCCCCGCCGGCGGTGCCCAGCAGCGCCGAGATCAGCTGGACGGCCGCCTCCGAGTAGAAGGCGCCGCCGCGCTTGCCGAGCAGTTCGGGCTTGGTGTCCAGCGCGGGGTCGGCGTACAGCTCCAGCAGCTGCCGTTCGATCTCGGCGACCTGCGCGGCCCGCGAGCCCTGGGCCAGGAGCTCCTCGACCACCGCGTCGTGCTGGTAGAAGTACCGCAGGTAGTAGGAGGGCACCACGCCGAGCCGTTGCACGAAGGCCTGCGGCAGGTGGAGGTCGTCGGCGATCTCCTTGCCGAAGTCGGCGAGCAGGGTGGGCAGCACCTCCCGGCCGCTCGTGGCGCCCGGCGCGTCCAGCAGGGTCACCCCGCGCTCCCAGGTGAGGTGGTTGAGCCCGACGTGGTCCAGCCGGACCAGCTCCGGGTCCACCCCCAGATGGGCCGCGAACTTGCGCTGGAAGCCGATCGCGACGTTGCACAGCCCGACGGCCTTGTGGCCGGCGCTCTGCAGGGCGCGGGTGACGATGCCGACCGGGTTGGTGAAGTCGACGATCCAGGCGTCCGGGTTGGTCCTGCGGACCTGCTCGGCGATGCCGAGGACGACCGGTACGGTGCGCAGCGCCTTGGCGAGCCCGCCCGCGCCGGTGGTCTCCTGGCCGACGCAGCCGCACTCCAGCGGCCAGGTCTCGTCCTGGTTGCGCGCGGCCTGCCCACCGACCCGCAGTTGGAGCAGTACGGCGTCGGCGTCCGCGACGCCCGCCGTCAGGTCGGTGGTCACCGACACCGCGGCGGGGTGCCCCTGCTTGGCGAAGATCCGCCGGGCGAGCCCGCCGATCAGCTCCAGCCGCTCGGCGGCCGGGTCGATCAGCACCAGTTCGCCGATCGGCAGGGTGTCGCGCAGCCGGGCGAAGCCGTCGATCAGCTCCGGGGTGTACGTCGAACCGCCGCCGACGACGGCCAGCTTGAGCGCGGAACTGCCGGACTTGAGTGTGGCGGCCATCAGCCCTTGACCCCTGTCAGTGTCACGCCTTCGATGAAGGCCTTCTGAGCGAAGAAGAAGAGGACGATCACCGGGGCCATCACCAGCAGGGTGGCGGCCATGGTGAGGTTCCAGTTGGTGTGGTGGGCGGCCTTGAACGACTCCAGGCCGTAACTGAGCGTCCAGGCCTGGTGGTTGTTGCTGGCGTAGATCTGCGGGCCGAAGTAGTCGTTCCAGCAGTAGAAGAACTGGAACAGGGCGACGGCGGCGATGGCCGGTTTGGCCATCGGCAGGACGACCCGCAGCAGGGTGCGCAGGTCGCCGCAGCCGTCGATCCGGGCGGCCTCGACGTACTCCTTGGGGATGGTCATCAGGAACTGGCGCAGCAGGAAGATCGAGAACGCGTCGCCGAAGGCCATCGGGATGATCAGTGGCCAGAGCGAGCCGCCCAGGCCCATCTGCTTGGCCCAGAACAGGTACATCGGGATGACGGTGACCTGCGGGGGCAGCATCATCATCGCGATGACCGCCATCAGTGCCAGGTTGCGGCCGCGGAAGCGGAACTTGGCGAGCGCGTAGGCGACGGGCAGGCTGGAGACGACGGTGAGCAGGGTGCCGGCGCCGGCGTACACCAGGGTGTTGCGCCACCAGGTGAGGAAGCCGGGGGTGTCCCAGACCTTGCCGTAGTTGCCCCAGTTCCAGGAGGTGGGCCAGTAGTCGGTGGTGAGCGCCTGCTGGTCGTCCATCACCGAGGTGAGGAAGACGAAGACGAAGGGCAGCAGGAAGAACAGTGCGGCGGCGATGGCCAGCGAGTGCACGGCCACCCAGTGGAGCACCGCCCGGCGCCGGGCGGCCCGGGCGGCGGCGGTGCCGGTCCGGGAGGCGCCGGGTCGTGCCTCGGTGAGCGTGGGAGTGGAGCTGAGAGTCATGGTGGAGTCCTCAGGGGCCGCTGGTCGTCGCTCAGTCGTCGCTCGACATGAAGCCGGACCTGCGGCGGAGCAGGATCGAGGTGACGGCCATCGAGATGGCGAACAGCACCAGGGCGACGACGCAGGCCGCGCCGTAGTTGAAGCGCTGGAAGCCGAGGTTGTAGACCATCTGCGGCAGGGTCCAGGTGGAGCCCTGGGGGAAGCCGGGCTCGAACTGCTGGCCCGAGTTGCCCGCGATGCCGCTGGCGACCTTCCCGGCGACGATCGCCTGGGTGTAGTACTGCATGGTCTGGATGACCCCGGTGACCACCGCGAACATGATGATCGGCGAGACGTTCGGCAGCGTGACGTACCGGAACCTCTGGAACGGGCCGGCGCCGTCCAGTTCGGCCGCCTCGTACTGCTCCTTGGGGACGTCCAGCAGCGAGGCCATGAAGATGACCATCAGGTCGCCGATGCCCCACATGGCGAGCAGGGTGAGCGCGGGCTTGGACCAGTTCGGGTCGGCGAACCAGCCGGGCTGCGGCAGGCCGAGCTCGCCGAGCAGGTGGTTGAGCGGGCCGGTGCCGGGGTTGAGCAGGAAGGCGAAGGCCACCGTGGCGGCCACCGGCGGGGCCAGGTAGGGCAGGTAGAAGACGGTGCGGAAGAAGCCGGCGCCGGTCTTGACCCTGGTGATGAGCAGCCCGATGCCGAGGCCGAAGGCGACCCTCAGGGTCACCATGACCAGGACCAGCCACACGGTGTTGCGCAGGCCCTGCCAGAAGGTCGGCAGCTCGTCGAGGACGTAGTTCCAGTTCTTCAGCCCGTTGAAGGTCGGGGAGCCGAAGCCGTTGTACTGGGTGAAGGAGAAGTAGGCGGTGGAGACCAGCGGGTAGACGAAGAAGACGCCGAACCCGATCAGCCAGGGGGAGAGGAAGGCGAGGGTACGGGCCGCCTCCCGGCGGCGCTTCCGGCGCAGCAGGTGCTGCGTGGACGGCGCCGCCGGGTCGGTCGCCCCGGTCCCAGGGCCCTTGCGGGTGCCGAACGCGAGTGACATGGGAGCTCCGTGGACCGTTCCCGCTACTTCGCCTGGGCGATGTCGGTGTCGATCTGCCTGGCCGTGGCGGCGAGACCGGCCTGGACGTCGGGCTGCTTGCCGGACTCGACGTCGTAGCCGAGGTTCTGCAGGGAGACGATGTAGCCGCCGCCGTTGACGCTCGCCGGCGTGGTGCCCGAGTTCGGGTTCTTGGCGACGTCCAGGAAGGTCTTGAAGTTCGGGTCGCTGACCAGCTTCGGCGAGTTCAGCGCGTCGAAGGTGCTGGGCACGTTGTGGATCGCGTTGGCGAAGTTGACCACCGCGTCGGTGTCGGTGGTCAGGAACTTGACGAACTCCCAGGCCGCGGCCTGCTTCTTGCTGGTACTGGCGATGCCGACGATGGTGCCGGTCTGGTAGCCGCGGCCGTAGGTGGCGGCCTGGTCGTCCGGGACGGGGAACGGCGCGGTGGCCCAGTCGAAGTCGGGCTTGTTGTCGGCGAGCGAGGCGGTGCGCCACTCACCGTCGATGGCCATCGCGACCTGGCCGGTCTGGAAGGGGTTCTTGGCGCTGAACTCCTCGCCGAAGGTGGCGCGGTACTTGTCCAGCTTGGCGTAGCCGCCGAGCTGGTCGACCAGGCCCTTCTGCCAGCTGAGCATCGCCGCGACCTTGGGGTCGGTGGCGATGTTCGACTTGCCGTCGGCGCCGAAGTAGGTGGCGCCGTACTGGCCGAGGAAGTGCTCGGTGGTGGACTCGTAGCCGTGGTAGAGCGGCATGAAGCCGAGCTGCTTGTACGAGTCGCCGTCGGCGACGGTGAGCTTCCTGGCGTCGTCGGCGAACTCGCCGAAGGTCTTCGGCGGGGCGGTGATGCCGGCCGCGGCGAAGGCCTTCTTGTTGTAGTACAGCCCGTAGGCGTCGCCGAGCAGCGGCAGCGAGCACTGGTTGCCCTGGAACTGCGTGTAGTTGAGCATCGCGGCGGGGAAGGTCCTGGCCGCGTCGATGCCGCTCTTCTGCAGCAGCGGCTTGAGGTCGATGAAGGCCTTGGTCGAGCAGAACATGCCGACGTTGTTGGTGGTGAAGGAGGACACCACGTCCGGTGCGTCGTCGCCGCCGGCCCGCAGGGCCTGGTTGACCTTGTCGTCGGCGACGTTGCCCACCGGCTTGACGTGGATGTTGGGGTGGGCCTTCTCGAAGGCGGCGATGGTGTCGTTGATCGCCTTCACCTCGTTGTCCTGGCTCCAGCCGTGCCAGAAGGTGATGGTGACGTCCTTGCCGCTGGCGGAGTCGTCGTTGCCGCCCGACTCGCTGGAACCGGTGCAGGCGGAGGCGAACAGGGCCAGGACGGCGCTGCCCGCGACGGCGGCGACCGTGCGGCGGCCTCTGCGGGAGGTGGTGGCGTGCACTTCGAGGTCCTCCTGGGGGTGCGCGGGCAGGCGTCATCGCCTCGGGGCCCGCGTAGGGGATCGGGAGAGGTGGGTGCAGGTGAACGAGGTGACAGGGGGAGCGTCGGTGGGCCGGGCGGTCGGGCTGGGGGCTGGGCGGTTGGGCGGTTGGGCGGATCAGTGGGTGGAGAAGACCGCCTCGCGGGCGTCCGTGAGGGCGCGTTGCAGGGCGCCGAGCAGGACGGGCGAGCCGGGCAGGGCACTGCTGCGGATCTCCGGACGGGCCAGGCAGATCCGGGCCAGCTCGTCCTCGACGAGCGCGCGCAGGCGTTCACCACCGGCGCTCGGCACCGCGCCGGAGAGGACCACCAGCTGGGGGTCGACCACGGCGACGATCACGGACAGCCCGACGGCGAGCCGTCCGGCCAGTTCGGTGAGGAACGCGTCACCGGCGCCCGGGGTCTCCAGGGCCTTGGCGATCGACTCCTCCGCGCTGGGCGCGCCGAGCCCGTGCTCGCGCGCCAGGGTCCGGACAGCGGGTGCGCCGACCTGGGCCTGGAAGCCGCCGAACTTGCGGCGGCGGGCGTCCCACTCGACCGGTGAGCCGGGCACCGGCATGTAGCCGACCTCGCCGGCGCCGCCGGTGAAGCCGCGGTGCAGCCGCCCGCCGAGCACGATCGCGGCGCCGACACCGGCCTCGGCCCAGAGCAGGACGAAGTCCTCGAAACCGGCCGCCGCGCCGGAGGCCTGCTCGGCGACCGCGGCCAGGTTCACGTCGTTCTCGATCGACACCGGCGCGCCGATCGCCTCGGTCAGCTCGGCCACCAGCCGCGGCGAGTGCCAGCCGGGCAGGTGGGAGGCGTACCGGAGCTTCCCGGTGACCGGGTCCGGCGCACCGCCGACCCCGATCGCGACCGTCCGCAGGCCTCCCGCCGGCACCCCGGCGGCCCGCACCGCCTCGGCGACGGCGGCGGCCACCCCCGGCACGGTCCCGGCGGCCGGGACGCCTCTGGTGGACACGCTGTGCTCGGCCACCGTGCTGCCGGTGATGTCGGCGACGGCGACTCTGATCCCGCTGTTGGTGACGTCCAGCCCGGCGACGTACCCGGCGGCCGGGTTCACCTGGTACAGCTGCGCGTTGGGGCCCGGCCCACCCTCGGTGGTGCCGACCGGCACCACCAGCCCGGCCGCCTCCAGCCGGGACAGCAGCTGGGAGGCCGTGGGCTTGGACAGCCCGGTCAGCGCGCCGATCTGGGTACGGGACAGCGGCCCGTTCTCCAGCAGCAGTTCGAGGGCGGCGCGGTCGTTGATGGCGCGCAACAGACTGGGGGTGCCGGCGAGGGGAGCCTTGGCGGTGCTCTTGGTCATGCCCGGAATCCTCCCCTTCCCACCGACCGACGTGAACTGTTAGGAAACTTTCCAGTCGCTTGGCACAGGACCGTACGGTCCACCTCACCGGGGTGTCAATGCCCGCCCGACCGCCAGATGCCGAAGCGTTACCGGCCGCCCGGACCGCCACCGGCGGCCGGAGCGCCACCCGGAAAGGGAAGAGCCCCGCCCCCACCGGAGTGGGAGCGGGGCTCTCGGGCGACCGGGTCCGTTACGCCTTCCCGAGCGTCGGGTCGTCCGTCGGGGCCTTGGGCAGCGGGATCGGTTCGCTCGCGCGGTAGCGGGGCGAGGTGGGGTCGGACAGGGCGGACGGCGGAGCGGGCTCCGCCGCGGTGATCGAGACGCCGGTGGCCACCGCGGTGGCCTCCTCCTTGACCTTGATCCCTGCCTGGTCGAAGGCCGTCTTCAGCCGCTGGCGCAGCGCCCGGGAGACCACCGCCGCCTTGCCCGGCGCGGTCCGGGCCTCGACCCGCACCATCACCGAGTCCGCCGCCACCGACTCCACGCCCAGGACCGACACCGGCGCCCAGACCAGCTCGTCGTAGGGCGCCTCCTTGGCCAGCCCCTCGGCGGTCTCCTGGATCAGGTCCTCGACCCGCTGCAGGTCCTCCTTGTACCCGACCTGCACGTCCACCGTGGCGGTCGCCCATCCCTGGCTCATGTTGGCGATCCGCTTCACCTCGCCGTTGCGGATGTACCAGATCTCGCCGTTGGCCCCGCGCAGCTTGGTCACCCGCAGCCCGACCTCCAGCACCGTGCCGGTGGCCACCCCGGTGTCGATCTCGTCGCCGACGCCGTACTGGTCCTCCATGATCATGAAGACCCCGGAGAGGAAGTCCGTCACCAGGTTGCGGGCGCCGAAACCGATCGCCACACCGGCCACACCGGCGCTGGCCAGCAGCGGTGCCAGATTCATCCCCAGCGCGGAGAGCACCATCAGCGCCGCCGTGCCCAGGATGGTGAAGGACGCCACGCTGCGCAGCACCGAGCCGATCGCCTCCGAGCGCTGCTGACGCCGCTCCGGGTTCACCACCCCGTGGTTGGCCAGCAGCCCGCCGAGCCGGCTCTCCTCGCTGTGGTCGTGGCCGCGCGCCATCCGCGTTATCAGCTGGGTGATCAGCTTGCTCACCACGACCCGCAGCACCAGCGCCAGCACGATGATCAGGACGATCTGCAGGCCGGCCGCCAGCCAGCTCTGCCAGTGGGTGTCGAACCAGCTGGCCGCCTGCTTGGTGGTGTCGGTGACCTCCTGCGCGCTGGTGGGGATCCGCAGCTGCGGCAGCTCCGGCGCGGTGGGGGACGCGGTGGGGGACGGCACCGGCGTCGGGGTGGAGAGCGCCGGGGACGCGTCGATCGGACCGGTGGCGCCGAAGCGGAACACGTGCGGGACCTTCCTTGCTGGGGGCCTGGCCGGTCCGCGCCGCGCGAGCGGCCCACGGACCGTGCGGGCTAGCCTATCCGGCGCCGAACGCCTGCCCGGACCCGCCGACCGGCGCATCGGAAGAACTGCACGCCCGGGTAGTCCTCCTCCACACCTCTTGCACACTCCCCGGATGCTTGAACTACCGTCCGTGCTGTGAAGATCGTGGTGCGTGTGAGATTGGAGGTGTCGGCCTACCAGGCAGACGCCCTCGCAGCCACCTTGCGTGCGTGCAACCGGGCGGCGAACCACGTCTCCCGGATCGCGTTCGACTCCGGGGAGAAGCGGCGCAACGGTCTCCAGCCGAAGGTGTACCGGCATATCAAGGATGAATTCGACCTCTCCGCACAGCCTGCCTGTCGCGTGGTGAAGAAGGTTTGCGACGCCTATGCCACGCTGAATGCGACCGTCAAGGCCGGGAGGCTCGGCCCAAGCGGTGACAAACGGCGGAACAGGGCGGAGTCGAAGCCGATCTCATTTCGCGAGTACGCGGCCCAGGCGTTCGACGACCGCTGTCTGTCGTGGAACACGGACCAGCGCACCGTCAGCATTTGGACGGTTTCAGGCCGCTTGAAGGGCATTCGGTTCACTTGCTCGGACGGGGCGGCAAAAGTGCTGGCCGAACACCGACGAGGTGAGTCGGACCTCGTTCATCGCGATGGCCGTTGGTATCTGTTCGCCACCTGTGACGTTCCGGCCCCTGCCGCCTACCTGCCCTCGGACTGGCTGGGTGTGGACCTCGGGATCGTCAACATCGCCACCACCTCGGACGGCACCGTGCTGTCCGGTAGACGTCTGGAGCGTTACCGGAAGCGTATGGTTCACCTGCGTGCCAAGCTCCAGATGAAGAAGACCAAGAGCGCCAAAAGGCGACTCAAAGCCCTGCGGCGACGTGAGCAGCGTTTCGCCACAGATACCAACCACAGCATCTCCAAGACCATCGTCACTACCGCTGAACGCACCTCGCGCGGGATCGCCCTGGAAGACCTCACGGGCATTCGCGAAAGGGTCAAGGCCAAGCACGACCAGCGGTACCGTCTGCACTCCTGGGCGTTCGCCCAGCTCGGGGCATTCGTGGAGTACAAGGCCAAGCGCGCCGGAGTGCCCGTCGTGCGTGTCAATCCGGCCCATACCTCCCGGCAATGCTCCGCCTGCTGGCACACTCACCGACACAACCGGGTGAATCAGGCCGCCTTTGCCTGTCGTGCATGTGGGACCACCCTTCACGCAGATGTCAATGGCTCCCGCAACATCCGCCACCGTGCGGCTGATGCGTGGACGCGGGGCGCTGTCAACCGTCCCACCAGCGCGTAGGGCGCCGGTCAGACGCGGACGCCACTGACGGGGCGACTCGCCGGAAGCATGGTGATCCGCAAGCCCGACCGATCACGTCGGGCTGTTGACGTCAGGTCCGTTACACAGGAGTGGTGGCGCCACGTGAGGGCGTAAGGCGACACTGGGGGAGATCGCGCACTCGTTGCGGGATCCAACCGCTCGTCCCGGCGCGAGCCACGCGCCGCAGGCGTCCAAGGAGGCATCCGTGCCGCATGTCCTGGTCCTCAACGCGTCCTACGAGCCACTCGGCGTCGTATCGATGCGCCGCGCACTCATCCTGGTCCTCAACCACAAGGCGGTCAGCCTGGAGGACACGGGAGTCACTCTGCACAGCGCCACCAGCGCCCTACCGGCGCCGTCCGTCGTCCGTCTGACCCGCTTCGTCCGGGTCCCGTTCTGCGGGCCCGTCCCGCTCACCCGCCGGGCGCTGTTCGCCCGCGACCACGGCCGCTGCGTCTACTGCGGGGCCGCCGCCACCAGCGTCGACCACGTCATCCCGCGCAGCCGGGGCGGCCAGCACCGGTGGGACAACGTGGTGGCGGCCTGCCGCCGCTGCAACCACACCAAGGCCGACCGCCACCTGACCGAGCTCGGCTGGCGGATGAAACGACCACCTGCACCGCCCAGCGGCCTCGCCTGGAGGATCATCGGCACCGGGATCAAGGACCCGCGCTGGCGGCCCTATCTGGAGCCGTACGGCGGCGGTGACCAGCTGCGCGCCCCGCAGTGGGGCGAGTACGAGCACCACGACCATACCGAGCCGACCCACTCCGTCCCGATCGGCCGGGCGCACGCCGCCCACCCCGCCCCCATCCGCCGCGGCGAGCAGCCCGAACCGCTCTCCGCCTGACCGAAGCGACACAAAGGGCCCGCCCGTCACACGTCGGTACGCGCCTCATGGGCCGCCGCGCCCCCCGCGAAGGGGAGCCCGGCGGCCCGCCGCATTCCCCCCTTCTTCGAGCCGGCTCGCCTCCGGGGCGCTCCCGGCCCGGTGCCGACGGTCGGCGCTCCCCCGCTCCTGCGTCGCTCCCCCGCTTCTCCCTTGCGACACCGGCGCGCCCCTTCGGCCCGTCGGCTACGGCCCCGGATGTCGCTACGGCTTCGTCGCCGGCGGCGCGACCGGCGCCCCCGACGGGCCTGGCTGGCCCGGCGGGTTGGCCGGCGGCTGCGGCGGGGCGGCCGGAGCCGTGACGGCGTACAGCTCGATGCCGTACAGCGAGTAGCCGAACTTGGTGGCCCGCGCCACGCCCTGCATCCGGACGTACCGGACGTTCGGCGCGTCGAAACGCACCGTCTCGTCGCCGCCCTTGCCGTTGTCCACCGTCGCCGCGTCCGTCCAGCTGCTGCCGTCCGCCGAGACCTGGATCTTGTACGAGGAGGCGTACGCGGACTGCCAGTGCAGCACCGCCGCGCCCAGGTGGGCCGCCTGCGGCAGCGCGAGCTGCACCCAGGCGTCGTCCTTGGCCGGCGAGGACCAGCGGGACTTCGGGTCGCCGTCGGCCACCGCCGAGGCCGGGAAGTTCGGCGTCTCGTCGCCCGAGGAGCTGGCCTGCGCGCCGACCGCCAGGTCCGGACCGCCGGTCGGCGGCACCACGTGCACCTGCAGCACCTGCTTCACGGTGGTGCCGCCCGCCACGTACGACACCGACACCTGGTACGTCCCGGAGGGCGTCCCCTGCGCGGCGGTGACCAGCAGCGGCACGCCCACCCGGCCGCCGCGCGGCACCGTCACCGCGCCGGACGGGGTCACGGTCAGGCCCTTGGCGGCGGCCGGTACCTCGGTGCGCAGCTCGCCGCTGGTGCCCTCGGGGCGGCCGGCCTCGACGGTGGCCCGGGTCGTGGCGGGTGCCGCGGCGCCGGTGACCACGTCCAGGGCCGGGTCGGCGAGGCTCAGCCGAGCCGCCGGGGCGTCCGCGTACCAGGGGATCACCTGGTTGACCACCGGCGGGTCGCCGCCGGGCTTCCAGGTCAGCCGGAACGCGTCGGCGGCCTGCCCGCCGGCCGGCAGTTCGTTGTAGCCGGGCTGCACGGTGCCGATGTCCACCCAGGTGCCGTCGGCGTGGCGCACCGCGACCGTGGCGGTGGCGCGCACGTTCGGGTCGGTCAGCACGGTGAGCCGGTCCAGCGGACGGGCGCTGCCGAGTTCGACGACGAGCGGCTCGTCCAGCGCGGTGGGCGCCTGGGCGGCCCGGTACGCGGTGTCCGGGTTGCCGTCCAGGACGGCCGCGGCCGAGGAGCCGGGCAGCGCGGCCGGCCCGCCGGAGACGCTGGCCGGGGACTCGTCCGGGGCGGTCACGGTGAACTCGCGCACCGCCACGGCGGTCTTCTGCGCGGCGGTCGCCCGCAGCCGCACCGCCCGTACCACGGTGCCGGCCGGCAGCTGGGCGCTGACCGTCTTCTGGTTCTTCACCACGGCGAGCCGCTGCCAGCCGCCCTCGCCGGTGCTGTACTCCAGCACGCCGTCGCGGATGTAGTCGTCCACGGCGTTCTGCGCGTCCGGGCCGTCGCCCCAGCCGCCCATCAGCACGGTGACGCCGCTGATCGGGCGGCCCGCGCCGAGGTCGACGCCGACCGAGTCGCCGGGCTGCGGGGGAGCCGAGCTCCAGTAGAAGGTGTCGGCCTGGCCGTCGACCATCAGCGCGGGCAGGTGGTCGTGCGCGGTGCCCATGCTGGAGGTCGGGGTGACCCCTCCGCTGACCACGCCGGACCAGTTGTCGGCGGCCCGCACGGCGCGGTCCAGGAACGGGCCGAGCACGCCCGCGCCGATGGTCGCCGGGGCCTGGGCGAGCTGCGCGCGCAGTCCGTTGAGCTGCACCCGGGCCTTCCAGGCCGCCGTGCCGTCGCCGCCGTGCTGGGCCAGCAGCATGTCCAGTGCGGCCTGCCCGGCCAGCCCGTAGTCGTGCAGGGGGCCCAGCCAGGGGCCGGCCTCGGCGGCCAGCTGGGCGGTGGCCTGGCTGCCGGCCAGGGTCTGCTGGGCGCCCGCCATCGCGGTGAAGGCGTCCCGCAGCGGGGCCGCCGCCGCTATCAGCTTGTTGAGGTCGGGAGCCGCGCCGGAGGTGGGCTCGGCGTTCGCCCAGAACTGGTCCAGCAGCGGTTGCAGGTAGCCGGACTCCCGCTTGGCCAGCGGCGAGGAGGTGCTGTTGCCGGCCAGCGCGGTGACGGCGGACAGCACCGACCCGGCGGGCGTGGCGGCGGCGCCGGTCGGCCCGGCCAGCGAGCGCACCGCGGCCTGCCAGGATTCGTCGGGCTTGTAGCCGGTCGGGTTCCAGGCGAAGTCGCCGGCCGTGGCGAGCGCGATCCGGGAGGCCACCGGCTGCTGCATCGCGCCGGTCAGCAGCACCGCCGAGCGGGTCGCCACCTCCGGGTCGCGACCGGTGTAGGCGCCGAGGAAGAGCCGGTCCGGGCTGGCGTCGTTGACGGGGTAGTTGTCCATGGTGACCAGCGGGTGCCCGTACAGGGTGCCGGTGTCCGAGGTCTGGGCGCCGGTGATCTTCTCCGGGATCACCGCGCCGCCGCTCCAGGCCACCTGCACCCCGGCCGGCAGCGCGTCGGCCAGCGCCTTGCGGTACGGCGTCGAGCCCTGCTTGTGGTACTCGGTCGGGACGACGGACAGCGGCGCCAGGCCCGGGTTCTTCGCGATCAGCCGGTCCTGCACCTTCTTGACCAGCGCGGCCTGCGCCTTGGCCGCGGCGGCCGGACCGGTGCCGTACTCGTCGCGGTCGTCGCCGCAGTGCCACTCGTCGTAGCTGACGTCCAGGAACTGCAGCTGGAACGCGGTGAAGCCGAGCTTGCGCAGCCCGTCAAGCTTCTTGACCAGCGCGTCGACGTCGTCGTCGTCGCTGAAGCAGAGGGACTGCCCCGGGTCGATCGCGTAGCCCAGGGTGACGTGGTTCAGCCGGGCCCGGTCACCGAGCTCGCGCAGGTCGGACTGCTGGTCGGCGGGGTAGGCGTCGCGCCAGCGGCTGAGCCGGAACGGGTCGTCACCCGGGGCGTAGAGGTAGAAGTTCTGCTTGGAGCGGCCCAGGAAGTCCACCTGCTCGAGCCGCTGCCGGGCGGTCCACGGGGTGCCGTAGAACGCCTCCGCGGTGCCGCGCACCGCCGCGCCGCTCGGCCAGTCCCGCAGCGTGATCCCGGGCAGGCCGAGCCCGGCCGCGCCCGGCCCCTGGCCCTGCCCGGCCGGTACGGCGGCGAGCAGCTGGCGCAGGCTCTGCGCGGCGTAGAAGGTGCCGGACGCGTCCGCGCCCGCCAGCACCACCGCGCCGTACGTCCCCCCGCCCTGGGCGGGCAGCTGACCGGTCGACAGCACGTAGCCGCCGGGCGGCATGCCCGCGGTGGACGGCGCGGAGCCGTCCTTGCCGCCGGCCGCGGCGCTCAGCTGGCGCAGCGTCCGGTCCATCTCGCCCCCGGCGCCCTCGGCGGGCCCGCCGACGTACACCACCAGCGAGCCGGCCGCCGGCGTCCCGCCGTCCGCCTGCGGGGACACGTCGGTGGCCCCGGCGACGGCCAGCACCTCGCGGACGGCGTCCACCGCGCCCCGGTCCACCTTGGGCGCGGTCACCAGCGTCACGGCGGTCGGCACGGTGACCGCCTTGCCCGCCACCGTCTGCTCCTGCGGGTGCGGGAACACCTGCGGATCGGTCACGCTGCCCAGCGGCGTCTGAGGCGCGGTGCTCACCACGTCCGGCCCGGGAGTCGCCGCGTACGCCGTCGACGGCAGCGGTCCGGCCAGCAGCCCGCCGACCACCGCCGCGGTCACCACCCCGGCCGCGATCTGCATCGCCCGCCGCCCCGGCCGCCCGGCCGCACGCTCCGCCCGCACCGACGCCAACAGCGGCTCCGTCCCCTTCAGATCGGCGATCACCCGGTCCGCGGTCCGCGGCGCCAGCTGACGGCACGTCCGCGCCGTCGCCCGCCGCGCCGCCAGCGCCGCCGGATGGTGCAGCACCTCGCGCAGCGCCGGAGTCTGCTCCAACTGCTGCCGCAGCCGCCGCCCGGCCACAACGGACACACGGGCTTGCACAGGGGCCTCCTCGCCAGGCCTGGACCACAACGCGAGCAACCCCACCAGCTACCCAACCCGGTGTCAATGTCATCGACGGCTATGCCTAGTTTGCGACGAAATATCCAACTTTCCTGACCAGTCGTCACCTGCCGGGTGATCGCCGTCGGGGCGCCCCCGCCGATCCGGCCCGCGCAAACGTGTCGCGCAGCGTCATCGGGTCGTCACGCGGGTAGGACTTGGGAGTCCTGACCGGGCGTTGCCGAGACATCGCAGGAGCCGCGAGTGGCCGCTTACCACGACAGTGACGGAGCCGACGGGCTGAAGGTGCCGGCGCAGGACGCGCCGCCACCGCCGGCCGAACTGGTGGCACTGGCGCAGGCGTACGGGGTGGATGCCCGGTATCCGGGGCCGGGTGGGCAGGCGGTGGGGGCGCGGACGCTGGTGGCGGTGCTGGGCGCGCTGGGGGTGGCGGCGGAGACGCCGGAGGAGGTGCGGGAGTCGCTGGAGCGTCACCGTGCCGAGCAGCAGAGCAAGTTGCTGCCGCCCTGTGTGGTGGTCCGGCAGGGGCGGCGCACCGCGCTGGACGTGCCGGCCGACGCCCGGCTCCACGTGGAACTGGAGGGCGGCGGCAGTTGGGAGCTGCCGCGCGGCCACTCCCACTGGCTGCCCGCCGACCTCCCGCTCGGGCGGCACGTCCTCAAGGCGGAGTGCAGCGGCAGGAGGGAGAAGGCGCCGCTGATCGTCGCCCCGCAGCGGCTGCCCCAACTCCCCGGCCGTAGCTGGGGCTTCCTCGCCCAACTGTACTCCGTCCTGTCCGACCGCTCCTGGGGCATGGGCGACCTCGGCGACCTCTCGGAGCTGGCGCAGTGGGCGGGCGCCGGCCTCGGCGCGGGCTTCGTGCAGATCAACCCGCTGCACCAGGGACTGCCCGGCACGCCCTCCGACCCGTCCCCGTACCGCCCGTCCTCCCGCCGCTTCGCCGACCCGGTGCACCTGCGGATCGAGGCCGTCCCCGAGTACGCCTACCTGACGGGAGAACAGCGGGCAGAGGCGGGCGACCTCACCCGCCGCGCCGCACGCCTTCGCGACGAAGTCCTCGCCCACGACGGCCTGGTCGACCGCGACGCCGTGTGGGCGCTCAAGCGCCAGGCGCTCCAGCTCCTCCACGAGGTTTCGCGCGGCCCTGGCCGCCAGGCGGCGTACGAGGAGTTCCAGCGGCGCGAGGGCGAGTGGCTGCACCGGAACGCGCTGTGGAACGCCCTGGCCGAGGTGCACGGCGCCGACTGGCACCACTGGCCGAAGGGTCTGCGTCACCCGAACGGCCCACACATCGAGCAGGCGGCCAAGGAACTCGAAACACAGGTCGAGTTCCACCGCTGGCTCGCCTGGCAGGTCGACCAGCAGCTCGCCGCCGCCCAGCGCAGCGCCCGCGAGGCCGGTATGCCGGTCGGCCTGATCCATGACCTCGCCGTCGGCGTCCACCCGGACGGCGCCGACGCCTGGGCGCTCCAGGACGTGCTGGCCGGCGGCATCTCGACGGGCGCCCCGCCGGACGCCTTCAACGCCCACGGTCAGGACTGGGGCCTCCCGCCCTGGCGCCCGGACGCCCTGGCCGCCGCCGGCTACGCCCCGTACGCGGAACTCCTGCGCGCGGCCACCCGCCACGCCGGAGCCCTCCGCATCGACCACGTGATGGGCCTCTTCCGCCTCTGGTGGGTCCCGATCGGCCACCCGCCCACCGAGGGCGCCTACGTCCGCTACGACGCCGAGGCGATGCTCGGCGTGCTGGCCCTGGAGGCGCACCGGTCCGGTACGGCGGTGATCGGCGAGGACCTGGGCACCGTCGAACCGGGCGTACGCGAGGAACTGGCGGCCCGGGGCATCCTCGGCACCTCCGTGCTCTGGTTCGAGCGGGACTGGCAGGCCGACGGCGGCATCCTGCCCCCCGACCGCTGGCGCCCCGGCTGCCTGGCCACCCTCACCACCCACGACCTGCCGAGCACCGCCGCCCGCCTCTCCGGCGAGCACGTCGAGCTGCGCCACCGCCTCGGCCTGCTGGCCCGTCCACTCCCCGAGGAGCAGCAGGAGGCCGCCGCCGAGCTGGCCGACTGGCGGGCCGAGCTGGTGAGCCGAGGCCTGCTCGGCCCGGACGAGCCGCTGTCGATGCCGGTGCTCTACCGCTTCCTCCGCTCCACTCCGGCGGAGCTGGTCGGCGTCTGGCTGCCGGACCTGGTCGGCGACCCGCGCCCGCAGAACCTGCCCGGCACCTGGGACCAGTACCCGAACTGGCGCCTCCCGGTCGCCGACGGCGCGGGCGACCCGGTCACCCTGGACCGCCTCGCCACCACCCCCGCCGCCCGACTCCTCGCCCACCTCCTGGCCCTGCCCAGCCCGAAGCCGCCCCGCTGACCGCAGAACACACCCCGACGCGCGCCCTGCCATAAGCGGCGGGTAAGTTGGAAACGTGGACAAGAGGAACGCTTTGCGAGCCGGCGCGGTCTGCGCAACGGTCACGCTGATGATGCTGCTGTCGTCGCCCGCCATGGCCCTCACCAGGGACGACGGTGACGACCCGGGTACCGGTCTGAGCGTCGGCCAGACCGTCGGCCTGTACGTGCTGATCCCGCTCGCCGCGTTCGCGATCATCGCGGGCCTGGCGGCCCTGCCGTACGGCAAGAAGAAGAAGTAGCCGCCGCGTCCACCGGACCAGACGTCCACCGAGGACCCGCACAGCCCTGAGGGGGCGCCGGACGAACCGTCCGGCGCCCCCTCGGGCTTTCAGCTTCAGCGGGCCCCGGCCGCCTTGTCGACCGCCTGCGCCCTGAGCGCGCGCTCGACTCCGGCCCGGGCCTCGACCACCTGGCGCCGCAGCGCCGGCGCCGGCTCGGCCGAGGCCAGCCAGGCGTCCGTGGCGGCCAGCGTCGCCTCGGAGACCTGGAGCGCCGGGTACAGTCCGACGATGATCTGCTGCGAGATCTCGTGGCTGCGGGTCTCCCAGATGTGCTTCACCACGGCGAAGTACTTCTCCGCGTACGGCGCCAGCAGCTCCCGCTGGTCCGACTGCTGGAAGCCGGCGATCACGGCCTCCTGCACATAGTTGGTCAGCTTGTCGGACTCCACCACCGAGGCCCAGGCCTGCGCCTTCGCCTCCGCGGTCGGGCGGGAGGCGCGGCAGGTGGCCGCGTGCTCCTGGCCGGCCGCGGTGTTGTCCCGCTCCAGCTCGGCGACGACCGCCGCCTCGTCGGCGCGGCCGGTGGCGGAGAGCCGGGACAGCAGCGTCCAGCGCAGCTCGGTGTCCACCGCCAGGCCCTTGATCTCCACCGAGCCGTCCAGCAGCCCGGCCAGCAGGTCGAGCTGACCGTCCGTGCGGGCGACCGCGGCCAGGGTGCGGGCCCAGGCCAGCTGGTGGTCGCTGCCGGGCTCGGCGGCGCGCAGGTGCTCCTCGGCGGCGGCGGCCCAGCGGGTGAGGCCCTGCTCGCGCCAGTCCGGGTCGGTGTAGGCGTCCAGGGCCAGCTTGACCTGGCGCTGCACGGACTGCACGACCCCGATGTCGGTCTCCCGCCCGATGCCGGACAGCGCCAGCGACAGGTAGTCGCGGGCGGCCAGCTCGCCGTCGCGGGTCATGTCCCAGGCGGAGGCCCAGCACAGGGCACGCGGCAGCGATTCGGTGAAGCCGCCGAGGTTCTCGGTGACGACGGCCAGCGAGTCCTCGTCGAGGCGGATCTTGGCGTACGACAGGTCGTCGTCGTTCAGCAGCACGACGGCCGGCCGGTGGCGCCCGACCAGCTGCGGCACCTCGGTGCGGGCGCCGTCGAGGTCCAGCTCGATCCGGTCCGTGCGCACCAGCGAACCGTCGACCAGCTCGTACAGGCCGACGGCGATCCGGTGCGGCCGCAGCACGGCCTCGCCCTTGGCGCCGGCGGGCAGCGCGGGAGCCTCCTGCAGGACCGCGAACGACTCGATGTCACCGTCCGTGTTCACCACCAGGGACGGGCGCAGCACGTTGATCCCGGCCGTCTCCAGCCAGGCCTTGGACCAGGCCTTCAGGTCGCGCCCACTGGCCTCCTCCAGCGCCCCGAGCAGGTCGCTGAGCCGGGTGTTGCCCCAGGCGTGGCGCTTGAAGTAGGCGCGCACGCCCTCGAAGAAGGCGTCCTGGCCGACGTACGCCACCAGCTGCTTGAGCACCGAGGCGCCCTTGGCGTAGGTGATGCCGTCGAAGTTGACCTGGACGTCCTCCAGGTCGTTGATGTCCGCCATGATCGGGTGGGTGGACGGCAGCTGGTCCTGCCGGTAGGCCCAGGTCTTCATCTGGTTGGCGAACGTGGTCCAGGAGTGCGGCCACTTGGAGCCGGGGGCCTCGGCCTGGCAGACGGCCTCGGCGAAGGTCGCGAAGGACTCGTTGAGCCAGAGGTCGTTCCACCACTCCATGGTGACGAGGTCGCCGAACCACATGTGGGCGAGCTCGTGCAGGATCGTCGCGGCGCGCGCCTCGTACGCGGCGTCGGTGACCTTGGAGCGGAACACGTACTGGTCGCGCAGGGTGACGGCGCCCGCGTTCTCCATCGCGCCGGCGTTGAACTCCGGGACGAAGAGCTGGTCGTACTTGGCGAACGGGTACGGGTAGTCGAACTTCTCCTGGAAGTAGTCGAAACCCTGCTTGGTGACCGTGAAGATCGCCTCGGCGTCCAGGTACTCGCGCATCGAGGGGCGGCAGTAGACGCCCAGCGGCACCCGCTGCTCGCCCTTCTCGTAGGTGTCGAAGACCCCGACGTACGGGCCGGCGACGAGCGCGGTGATGTAGCTGGAGATCCGGCCGGTCGGCTCGAACTTCCAGACCTGGGTGGCGCCTTCGCCGACCGGTTCGGGGGTGGGCGAGTTGGAGACCACGACCCAGCCGGTGGGGGCGGTCACGGTGAAGGCGAACGTGGCCTTCAGGTCCGGCTGTTCGAAGTTCGCGAAGACCCGCCGGGCGTCCGGCACCTCGAACTGGGTGTACAGGTAGGTCTCGCCGTCGACCGGGTCGACGAACCGGTGCAGGCCCTCACCGGTGTTGCTGTACGCGCAGTTGGCGACCACCCGCAGCTCGTTCTCGGCGGCCAGGCCGGGCAGCGGGATGCGGCTGTCGGCGAAGCTCGCCGGGTCGAGCGCCGTGCCGTTGAGGGTGATCTCCTCGACGCCGGGGGCGACGAGGTCGATGAAGGTGTCGGCGCCGGGGGTCGAGGCGGTGAACCGGACCACGGTCGTGGACCGGAAGGTGCCGCCGTCACGGGCCGAGCCGAGGTCGAGCTCGATGTCGTACGCGTCCACCCGGATGAGGTCGGCCCGGGTGCGGGCCTCTTCGCGGGTCAGGTTGGTGCCGGGCACTCGCTGCACTCCTTCGTCAGGCTGATGGACGGAATCCTCGCATGCCCGGCAGCCCGTCCGACCGGAAAACCGAGGGCGGGGCGGGCCCGGACCGAAGTCCGTGCCCGCCCCGCCCGCGACGGAGCCGTCAGCGTCCCGACGTCACTTCTTCCACTTGGTCAGCGGACCGTCGGTGCCGGTGTAGCGGCGGAAGGCGTACACCGCGTTGCCGTCGTCCGACACGTAGTACACCGAGGTGCTCATGTCGAGGTCGTACTTCCCGTTCGGGTTCGCCACGGTGCCGATGTCGGTCATCGAACCGTCGGTCGGCGAGAGCGTCACCAGGCGGGCCGGCTTGTCATAGCCCTGCGACACCACGGCGCGGACCTTGCCGTCCTTGTCGGTGCCGGCGACCAGCCGGATGTCGCTGCCGCTGGTCGAGCCCGGGCTGGCCGCCCACAGGCGCTTGCCGGTGGTCAGGTCGTAGGCGTTGATGGCCGGCTTGGTCGGGTTGACCTGGACGTACAGCGTGGTGCCGCTGACCACGTTGCGGGTGAAGGCGTTGTCCTGGCCGGACAGGCGGAGGCTGTCCGAGCCGGGCTCCTTGACGGACATCTGGTTGCCCGGCTTGTTGTCCTTGTCGAACGGCAGGATGTAGTCGCCGTTCGGGCCGTTGGTGATCAGCAGGACCAGCGGCTTGTCCTGGATGACCGAGTCGACCTCCTCGATGCTGCCGGTCAGGGTGATCGGGCTGCTCGCGGGCTTGCCGCTGTCGGCGTTCACGATGACCAGCTGCGACTTCGGGCCGCTGGTCATGTAGCACCGGTCGCTGATCGCGATCTGGTTGCCGGCCGCACGGGCGCGCATCGTGCAGTCCTTGTCGCGCGGCTGGTACTGCCAGGCCGGCTGGCCGTTGGAGACGTTCAGCCCGGCGACGGCGTTGCCGCCGACGACGACCACGTTGTCGGTGACGCTCAGGGTCGGCTGGGACAGCCGGTCGGCCGTGGCCTTGACGGTCCACAGCAGCTTGCCCGAGGACAGGTCGACGGCGCCGACGGTGGAGCAGTCGCTGTCACCGGTGTTGAAGGAAACCGCCGCGATGTTCTTGGAGTTGGCGGTGTACGAGGCGCTGCACAGCTCCTTGCTGCCGGCCGGGGCCGGGATGTTCCACGCGGGCTTGCCGTCGGTCAGGTTGTAGGCCTTGACGCCGTCACCGTCGACGCGCACCGCGTACTTGTCGGTGCCCCAGATGCCGAGCATCTGGTTGGTGGCATCGGTGTTGGCGGGCGACGGAGCGGACCAGGCGACGTTGAACGTGGCCTTGGTCTTGCTGTTGGTGTTGTCGTCCGGAGCGACGCTCCCGCTGGTGCCGCCCGAGACGGTGCTGGAGCTGCCCGAGTCGGCCACCGGGCCGGGGCCAGGGCTGGGCTTGGGGTCCGGCTTCAGCAGGACGACCAGCCCGATCACGATGGCGATCGCCAGCACGCCGCCGATGATCCCGCCCCACAGCATCACGGGGTTGCGCTGCTTGGGCGCCGCGGGCACCGGCACGCCCGGGTAGGTGTACCCGCCCTGCTGCTGGTAGTCGTAGCCGTACCCCTGGGACGGGTCAGGCGTGGCGTAACCGCCCCCGGGCACCGGGTCGTACGGGCCGATCGGCGCCCCGGGCGGTGGCGCCTGCGCGGGGAACCCGCCGGCCGCGGTCGGCGCGTACGCCCCGTAGTCGGCACCACCCATCGGCGGCTGGGCGGGCGGCGCGGGCGGCTGGGCCGGCGGCGGGCCGGCGGGCGCGGCCTGACCCGGGACCGCCGAGCCGTCGAGCTGTGTCATCTGGTCCGCGACGGCGGCGGGATCCACGCCGCCTGCCGGGCGCCCGAACGAAACGCCGCGGTTTTCCTGCGGGCCGCTGCCGGCTGCGTCGCCCGCACCCGGCGTAGGGTGGTGATCCCCTGCCATCTGATTCCCCGTCATGTCTGGAAGCGTCCCCCTGCCGGTACCGTCCACGGTCCGGTGGGACGGGTGAGATTCGGCACCATGGTAGTGGCGGGTGGGTTTTCGGCCGTTCCCAGGACCACCCACCCCACCCCGACACTCCCTGGCCACGCAACACCTTCACCCCCCGGCCACCCCACCCCCGCACATCCACCCCCGCGCACCCGTTCCCGTGGGCGCGCGGGCCCACCCCGCCCGGCACGTCCCACGACCGGAACCGCCCCGGCCCTCATCCCCCGAGAGCCCCGCCCCCACCCGCCGGCAACCCCCCACGGCCCCCGAGCCGTAGGCTTCAGGAGTTGAAGGGGACACCCGGCGGAGGGTTCCCCACCCTGGGAGGGTGGATCATGTCGACGGACACACCGGGCTCACAGTCGTCCCTGCACCGGGCGAACCTGGAACGGGTGCTCCGCGCGGTGCGGATGGCCGGTTCGCTCACCCAGGCCGAGATCGCCCGCGGCACGGGCCTCTCCGCGGCCACCGTCTCCAACATCGTGCGGGAGCTGAAGGAGAGCGGCACCGTGGTCGTCGCCGACACCTCCTCCGGCGGCCGCCGCGCCCGCAGCGTCTCGCTCAGCGGTGACGCCGGCATCGTGGTCGGCATCGACTTCGGCCACACCCACCTCCGCGTCGCCGTCGGCAACCTCGCGCACCGGGTGCTGGCGGAGGAGAGCGCCCCGATCGACGTGGACGTCTCCGCCGCCCAGGGCTTCGACCGGGCCGAGGCGATGGTCGAGCGACTGCTGGAGCAGGCCGGGTTCCGCCCGGAGAAGGTGATCGGGGTGGGCCTCGGGGTGCCGGGCCCGATCGACGTGGAGACCGGCGCGCTCGGCTCGACCGCGATCCTGCCGGGCTGGACGGGCATCGCCCCGGGCCGGGAGCTGGCCGAGCGGCTCGGCATGCCGGTGCACGTGGACAACGACGCCAACCTGGGCGCGCTCGGCGAGCTGGTGTGGGGCGCGGGCCGTGGCCTGAGCGACCTCGCGTACATCAAGATCGCCAGCGGTGTGGGCGCCGGCCTGGTGGTCAACGGCCAGATCTACCGCGGTCCGGGCGGCACCGCGGGTGAGATCGGGCACATCACCCTGGACGAGGCCGGCCCGGTCTGCCGCTGCGGCAACCGCGGCTGCCTGGAGACCTTCGTCGGCTCCCGCTACCTGCTCTCACTGCTCACCTCCACCCTCGGCGCGGACCTCTCGCTGCCCCGGGTGGTCGAGCTGGCCCACCAGGGCGACCTCGGCTGCCGCCGGGTGATCGCCGACGCCGGCCGCCAGATCGGTACGGGCGTGGCGACCCTGTGCAACCTGCTCAACCCCCGCCGGGTGATCCTCGGCGGCGACCTCGCCGAGGCCGGTGAGCTGGTGCTCGCCCCGATCCGCGACTCGGTCGCCCGCTACGCCATCCCCAGTGCCGCCCGCCAGCTGTCGGTGGTCCCCGGCACCCTGGGCGGCCGCGCGGAGGTGCTCGGCGCGCTGGCCCTGGTGATGAGCGAGATGGGCGAGTCCGGCGCCCTCGGCCGCCACTGACGCCCGTCACCCCCGACCGCGCGACCGGAACAGCCGTTCGTCAATGCGGATTGACCCCTACCCCCCGGGCCGACCTCCCGGAATGGCGGTAACCGGCCGCTGGCACCGGGCGCGCCGCTCGGTGTCCGGCAAGCGGACATTAGACTCGACCGGTCGGTACCGGCCGCGACCACCGGCCTGCCGCCGGACCGGGCAGCGACGCCCGTCGGACCGTCCGTGGTCCGCGAACACTGAACGAGGAGGAACGGGTGGCCCTGCTGACCCGCATTCGGGGACCGCGCGATCTCGACCGGCTCACGCCCGGACAGCTGGCCGCACTGGCCCAGGAGATCCGGACCTTCCTGGTGACCGAGGTCTCCAAGACGGGCGGTCACCTCGGACCCAACCTCGGCGTGGTGGAGCTCACCATCGCGCTGCACCGGGTGTTCGACTCGCCGCGCGACCGCATCCTCTTCGACACCGGCCACCAGAGCTACGTCCACAAGCTGCTCACCGGCCGCCAGGACTTCTCCCGGCTGAAGATGAGCGGCGGCCTGTCCGGCTACCCCTCCCGCGCCGAGTCCGAGCACGACGTGATCGAGAACTCGCACGCCTCCACGGTCCTCTCGTACGCCGACGGCCTGGCCAAGGCCAACAAGATCCAGGGCAAGGCGGACCCGGTCGTCGCCGTCATCGGTGACGGCGCGCTCACCGGCGGCATGGCCTGGGAGGCGCTCAACAACATCGCCGACGCCAAGGACCTCCCGGTCGTCATCGTCGTCAACGACAACGAGCGCTCCTACTCGCCGACCATCGGCGGCCTGGCCAACCACCTCGCCACCCTGCGCACCACCCAGGGTTACGAGCGCTTCCTCTCCTGGGGCAAGGACGCCCTGCAGCGCACCCCGGTGGTCGGCCAGCAGCTGTTCGAGACGCTGCACGGCGCCAAGAAGGGCCTCAAGGACTTCATCGCCCCGCAGGGCATGTTCGAGGACCTCGGCCTCAAGTACATCGGCCCGATCGACGGCCACGACCTGACGGCCCTGGAGTCCGCGCTGACCAAGGCGCGCGGCTTCGGCGGCCCGGTGATCGTGCACTGCCTCACCGAGAAGGGCCGCGGCTACCACGCCGCCGAGAACAACGACGAGGACCGCTTCCACGCCGTCGGCGTGATCCACCCGGACACCGGCCTGCCGGTCAAGAACTCGGGCAAGGACTGGACCTCCGTCTTCGGCGAGGAGATGGTCGCGCTCGGCCACGAGCGCGAGGACATCGTCGCGATCACCGCCGCGATGCTCCACCCGGTCGGCCTGGCCCCCTTCGCCAAGGAGTTCCCGGACCGCATCTTCGACGTCGGCATCGCCGAGCAGCACGCCGTCACCAGCGCCGCCGGCCTGGCCACCAACGGGCTGCACCCGGTGTTCGCGGTCTACGCGACCTTCCTGAACCGGGCCTTCGACCAGGTCCTGATGGACGTCGCCCTGCACAAGCTGGGCGTCACCTTCGTGCTCGACCGGGCCGGGGTCACCGGCACGGACGGCGCCTCGCACAACGGCATGTGGGACATGTCGATCCTCCAGGTCATCCCGAGCCTGCGGCTGGCCGCCCCGCGCGACGCCGACCAGGTCCGCGCCCAGCTGCGGGAGGCCGTCCTGGTCAAGGACGCCCCGACGGTGGTCCGCTACTCCAAGGGCACGGTCGGCCCGGCCGTCCCCGCGGTCGGCCGGGTCGGCGGCATGGACGTGCTGCGCGCCGCCGAGGAGCCCTCCGGCGCCCACCGCGCCGACGTCCTGATCGTCTCGGTCGGTGCGATGGCCCCGACCAGCCTGGAGGTCGCCGACCTGCTGGCCGCCCAGGGGATCACCGCCACCGTGGTGGACCCGCGCTGGGTCAAGCCGGTGGACCCGGCCCTGCCGGGCCTGGCCGCCGAGCACCGGGTGGTCGTGACGATCGAGGACAACGGCCGGGTGGGCGGCGTCGGCGCGGCCGTCGCGCAGGCGCTGCGGGACGCGGACGTGGACCTGCCGGTGCGCGACTTCGGCATTCCGCAGGAGTTCCTGGACCACGCCAGCCGGAACGAGATCCTGGCCGAGATCGGCCTGAACGCCCCCGACATCGCCCAGCGGGTGACCGCCCTGGTCGCCAAGCTGGACGCGGCGCCGGTCAAGGCCTGAGACGGCGGTCGGCGGAACGGACCGGCGGCGCCCGGAAGGCGCCGTAGCCCGTTCCGCCGACGACCGATTGTCGTAACTCCGTAACAGTTCGTCACGAAACAAGCTGACAATCGCACTGAATAGCGGGACCGGCGCCATCCGCGCCGATTCCGCCCGGTAGGTTGTCAACCGTGCCGACCCCCACCCGCCGCCGCCTCGCCGGCCTGGCCGACCGCCTGCCCGAGCGCGCCCGTACCCACCTTCGTCAGGGGTACTGGACCAGGCTGGTGCCGCTGCTCACGCTGGTCGCGCTGGCCACCCACATCCCGTCCTTCGCCCGGCCCGTCTGGAGCCCGGACGAGGGCTTCCTGGCCACCCAGGCCCGGATGCTCGCCGACGGCGGGGTGCTCTACGACACCGTCGTGGACCGCAAGCCGCCGCTGCTGCCCTGGCTCTACCAGGCGTGCTTCGCCGTCTTCGGCTCCGCCTCGCTGTGGCCGCTGCGCACCCTGGCGGTGGTGGCCCACCTGGTCACCGCGATCCTGCTGGCCTCGATCGCCCGCGGCCGCTGGGGAAACCGGGCCGGGGCCGGCGCCGGACTGCTCTACCTGCTGGTCTCCATCGGACTCTCCCCGGAGGACACCCAGGCGGCGACCTTCGAGGTCTTCATGCTGCCCGCGATGGTGGCCGCCTTCCGCTACGCCGAACGCCGCCGCTGGCTGGCCGCAGGCATCGCGGTCGCGCTCTGCTCGCTGACCAAGCAGACCGGCGGCGCGGTCCTGCTGCCGGTGCTCTGGATGCTCCTCCAGGACGCCCGCCGACGAGGGGTGCGCTGGCCGCCCGCGCTGTTCAAGATCGGGTTCGGCTTCGCGGTGCCGATAGCCCTGGTGGCGGTCATCCTGACCAAGCCCAAGGGCTTCCTCTTCTGGGTGGTCACCGGCAGCGGCGACTACGCCTCCTTCGGCGGCGCCTGGCTGCAGATGCTCGGCCGGGCCTTCGGCAACCTGGGCATCCTGGCCGCGGCGGGCCTCGGCTTCCTGTACCCGGTCGGCCGCCGGCTCTGGTTCAAGTACCGCCACCGCCCGCTGCCGGTGGCGGGCGAGGAGTACGGCTCGACCACCGACCTGTGGGTCTGGTTGCTCTCCTCGGTCGTCGCGGTCAGCGTGGGCTTCCACTTCTTCGGCCACTACTACCTCCAGCTGATGCCCCCGCTGGTGCTGCTGGGCACCGGGGCGGTCGCCACCTCGGCGATCCGCTGGAAGCCCGTCCTGGTGTACACCACGGTCGCCGCCACCGCGTTCTGGACCCTGGCGCTGGCCTGGCCGGGGGAGCAGATGAGCCGCAACACCGAGGTCGCCACCGCGGTCGCCGCCCAGACCACCCCCAAGGACACCGTGCTGGTCTGGGGCATGCACCCCGAGCTGTACTGGCTGGCCGACCGCAAGCCCGCCAGCCGCTACCTGACCGCCGGCTTCCTCACCAACTACAGCGGCGGCAAGGACGGCAGCCCCAACGTGGGCGAGCAGTTCAGCGTCAACAACGCCTGGCAGACCTTCGACAAGGAGCTCGCCAACGGCCTGCCCGAGGTCTTCGTGGACGACTCCGGCATCGCCCCGTACCAGCCGGTGATGGTCCCCCGGATCGAGAACCTGCTGGACACCCACTACGAGATGATCGGCGTCATCGGCGACACCGTCGTCTACCGCCTCAAGCACTGAGGCCCGAGCGCCCCCCAGGTACGAAGGAGCCCCCGGCGACCAGGTCGCCGGGGGCTCCTTCGTGCAGCGCTACGCCTGGGCGGGCACCGAGGCCACGCCGGGGGCGAGGAACTTCTTGCCGTTCACCCGCTCGGAGATGCCCTCACGGTCCAGGTACGGGGTGATCCCGCCCAGGTGGAAGGGCCAGCCGGCACCGGTGATCATGCAGAGGTCGATGTCCTGCGCCTCGGCGACGACACCCTCGGCCAGCATCAGGCCGATCTCCTGCGCCACGGCCTCCAGGGCGCGGCTGAGGACCTGCTCCTCGGTGAGCACCGAGTCGCCGAAGGTCAGCAGCTCCAGCACCTCGGGGTCGAGGACCTGCTTGCCGTCGACCCAGGTGTAGAAGCCGCGCTTGCCGGCCTTGACCACCTTGCCGAGGTTCTCGGAGACGGTGAACCGCTCCGGGAAGGCGCCGTGCAGGGTCTCCGAGACGTGCAGGGCGATGGCCGGGCCGACCAGCTCCAGCAGCACGATCGGGGACATCGGCAGGCCGAGCGGCTCGACGGCCTTCTCGACGCTGGCGATCGGGGTGCCCTCGTCGATGATGTTCTGGATCTCGCCCATGAAGCGGGTCAGGATCCGGTTCACCACGAACGCCGGGGCGTCCTTGCAGAGCACCGAGGTCTTCTTCAGCTTCTTCGACACGGCGAAGGCGGTGGCCAGCGACGCGTCGTCGGTCTGCTCGCCGCGGACGATCTCCAGCAGCGGCAGGATCGCGACCGGGTTGAAGAAGTGGAAGCCGACGACCCGCTCGGGGTGCTTCAGCTTCGAGGCCATCTCGGTGACCGACAGCGAGGAGGTGTTGGTCGCCAGCACACAGGTCGGCGAGACCACGTTCTCCAGGTCCGCGAAGACGGTCTGCTTGACGCCCATCTCCTCGAACACGGCCTCGATGACGAAGTCCGCGTCGCCGAAGGCGGCGGCCTTGTCCAGCGAGCCGGTAACCAGGCCCTTGAGGCGGTTGGCCTTGTCCTGGCCGATCCGGCCCTTGCCGAGCAGCTTGTCGATCTCGGCGTGGACGTAGCCGACGCCCTTGTCGACGCGCTCCTGGTCGATGTCGGTGAGGACCACCGGCACCTCCAGACGGCGGGCGAACAGCAGCGCCAGCTGCGAGGCCATCAGACCGGCGCCGACGACGCCGACCTTGGAGACCGGGCGGGCCAGCGACTTGTCCGGGGCACCGACCGGGCGCTTGGCCCGGCGCTGCACCAGGTTGAAGGCGTAGATGCCGCTGCGCAGCTCGCCGCTCATGATGAGGTCGGCCAGGGCCGCGTCCTCGGCGTCGAAGCCGGCCTGCAGGCTGGCCTTGTCGGCGAGGTCGGCGTCCTTGACGGCGGCGATGATGTCCAGCGCCTTGTAGGCGGCCGGAGCGGCGCCGTGCACCTTGCTGTCGGCGACCATGCGGCCCCAGAGGACGGCGTCGTCCCAGGCCTTGCCGCGGTCGATCGCCTCGCGCTCGACGGCCAGGTCGCCCTTGAGGACCTTGGCGGCCCACAGCAGCGACTGCTCCAGGAAGTCGGCCGGCTCGAAGATCGCGTCGGCGATCCCCAGCTCGAACACGTCCTTGCCCTTGAGCTGCTTGTTCTGGTTCATCGAGTTCTCGATGATGACCTTGACAGCCTTACCGGCACCGATCAGGTTCGGCAGGATGGTGCAGCCGCCCCAGCCGGGGACGAGGCCGAGGAAGACCTCGGGCAGCGAGAAGGCCGGAACACCCGCGGACACCGTGCGGTAGTCGCAGTGCAGGCCGACCTCGACGCCGCCGCCCATGGCCGCGCCGTTGTAGAAGGCGAAGGTCGGGACGGGCAGTGCGGCGATCCGCTTGAAGACCTCGTGGCCGCCCTTGCCGATGGCCAGCGCGTCGGCGTGCTGCTGGAGCAGCTCGACGCCCTTGAGGTCGGCGCCCACGGCGAAGATGAACGGCTTGCCGGTGATCGCGGCGCCGACGATCTTGCCCTCGGCGGCCTCGGCCTCGACCTGGTCCAGCGCAGCGGACAGCTTCAGCAGCGAACCCGGGCCGAAGGTGGTCGGCTTGGTGTGGTCGAAGCCGTTGTCCAGGGTGATCAGGGCCAGCTTGCCGGCCTGCAGCGGCAGGTCCAGGTGGCGGACGTGGGCGGTCGTGACGACCTCGCCCGGGAACAGCTCGGCGCCGTGCTGGAGCAGCTCAGTGGTGTTGCTCATGGTCACTTACCACCCTCGAGCTCGGACGACTTTTCCGCTCCGCTCCAATGCGGGTTCTCCCAGATGATGGTGCCGCCCATGCCGAACCCGATGCACATCGTGGTCAGGCCGTAGCGGACGTCCGGGCGCTGCTCGAAGCGGCGGGCCAGCTGGTTCATCAGGCGCACGCCGGAGGAGGCCAGCGGGTGGCCGAAGGCGATCGCACCGCCGTACGGGTTGACCCGCTCGTCGTCGTCCGCGATGCCGTAGTGGTCCAGGAAGGACAGCACCTGGACGGCGAAGGCCTCGTTGATCTCGAAGGCCTGGATGTCGTCGATGGTCAGACCGGCCTTGGCCAGCGCCTTCTCGGTGGCCGGCACCGGGCCGATGCCCATCACCTCGGGCTCGACGCCGGCGAAGGCGTAGGAGACCAGGCGCATCTTGACCGGGAGGCCGAGCTCCTCGGCGACGTCCTCGGCGGCCAGCAGCGAGGCGGTGGCACCGTCGTTCAGACCGGCCGAGTTGCCCGCGGTGATGTTGCCGTGCGGGCGGAACGGGGTCTTCAGGTTGGCCAGCGACTCCATCGTGGTGCCCGGGCGCAGCGGCTCGTCCACGGTGGCCAGGCCCCAGCCGGTCTCGCCGACCTCGGGGTTGGTGTTGCGGATCGAGATCGGCACCAGGTCGGGCTGGATGTCGCCGTTGGCGTACGCCTTGGCGGCCTTCTCCTGGGAGCGCACGGCGTAGGCGTCGCAGCGCTCCTTGGTCAGGTGCGGGAACCGGTCGTGCAGGTTCTCCGCGGTCATGCCCATGAACAGGGCGGACTCGTCGACCAGCTTCTCGGAGACGAAGCGCGGGTTCGGGTCCACGCCCTCGCCCATCGGGTGGCGGCCCATGTGCTCGACGCCGCCGGCCACGACCACGTCGTACGCGCCGAAGGCGATGCCGCCGGCGGTGGTGGTCACGGCGGTCAGGGCGCCGGCGCACATGCGGTCGATCGCGTAACCAGGGACGGACTTCGGCAGGCCGGACAGCAGGGCGGCGGTGCGCCCGATGGTCAGACCCTGGTCGCCGATCTGCGTGGTGGCCGCGACGGCGACCTCGTCGATGCGCTCGACGGGCAGGTTCGGGTTACGGCGCACGAGCTCCCGGATGCACTTGACGACGAGGTCGTCGGCGCGCGTCTCGTGGTAGATGCCCTTCGGGCCGGCCTTGCCGAACGGGGTGCGGACGCCGTCGACGAAGACGACGTCCCTCGCGGTACGAGGCACGGGGGCTCTCCTCCCAGGGACCAACATTTCGAGGTGGGCAGGCTGCCGCCGGGAAACACCTGGCGGCGCCGCGTCCCGGCCATGCTACCGGTCGGTAACCAACCTGCCCAGGCCCCTCGGAGGGTTCTGACCATGTGTCCCGCGACACGTCCGGCGGCACGTCCGACCAGGAAGCCTCCCCGGAGACGCCGAAGGGGATGCGGTCCGTACGGACGGCATCCCCTTTTCGGAGCCGGTGGCGTCGCCGGACCGGATCAACCCTGGGCCGTGGCGGCGGTGGCGGTGGCGAAGGCGGCGGCCATCACCGGTGCCACCAGGTCGACCTGCCACTGCCGGGCGCCGAGCCGGCGCAGCGCGGCGGCCACGCCCTCGGCGCTCGGGTCGGCCGGCGGCTCCCAGGAGACCCGACGCACCAGGTCCGGAGTGATCAGGTTCTCGGCCGGCAGATGGTGACGCTCGGCCAGCTCGCTGACCGCGGCGCGGGCGCCGGACAACCGGGCGGCGGCCACCGGGTCCTTCTCCGCCCAGGCCCGCGGCGGCGGCGGACCGTCGTGCGGTGCGGCGGCCGGCGGCAGCTGGTTCTCCGGGACCTCCCGGCCGCGCTGCACGGCCGCCAGCCACTGGTCCAGCTGGCGCCGGTGCAGGCGCGGGCCGAAGCCCTGCACGGCCTGAAGGGCCGCGATGTTCAGCGGCATGGCCAGCGCGGCGTTGACGATCGCGGCGTCCGAGAGCACCCGGCCGGGGGAGACGTCGCGCTCCTGCGCCATCCGGTCACGGGTCAGCCACAGCTCGCGCACCACGGCCAGCTGGCGGCGCCGGCGGACCTTGTGCAGCTGCGAGGTGCGGCGCCACGGGTCGGTGCGCGGGGCCGGGCGCGGGGCGGCGGCGATCGAGGCGAACTCCTCCAGCGCCCAGTCGAGCTTGCCCTGGGCGTCCAGCTCCTGTTCGAGTGCGTCACGCAGCTCGACCAGCACCTCGACGTCCAGAGCCGCGTAGCGCAGCCAGGGCTCGGGCAGCGGGCGGGTGGACCAGTCCACCGCCGAGTGCTCCTTGGCCAGGCTCAGCCCGAGCACGTTCTCGGTCATCGGCCCGAGACCGACCCGGGCGAAGCCCGCGATCCGCCCGGCCAGCTCGGTGTCGAACAGCCGGGTGGGTCTCATGCCCACCTCGGCCAGGCAGGGCAGGTCCTGGGTCGCGGCGTGCACCACCCACTCGGCGTCCGCGATGGCGGCGCCCAGCCTGCCGAGGTCGGGGCAGGCGATCGGGTCGATCAGGGCCGAGCCGGCGCCGGCACGGCGCAGCTGGATCAGGTACGCCCGCTGCCCGTAGCGGTAGCCGGAGGCGCGCTCGGCGTCGACGGCAACCGGTCCGGTGCCCGCGGCGAAGGCGGCGATCGTGGCGGCCAGCGCCTGCTCGTCCGCCACGACGGGCGGGATCCCCTCCTTCGGTTCGAGGAGCGGGACCGGGGCTGCTTCTTCTGGGATGGCTGCTACGGCGTCGGTCACCCACCAAGGGTACGACGGTCCTCGGAACTGGGAGTGTTGTCGGACTGGGCGGACTGATGATCGCCCACTCGCCTCCGGGCCGCTCGGACCCGGTGCCGACGGTCGGCGGGCGCTGCGCCACCTCCCTCGTCGGCGGCTCGGCCCTTCTCCCTTTCGGCACCGGCGCCCCTTCGGCTCGGGGCGGGGATCGCCCACTGCGTCCGGGCCGCGCGCGTGCGCGGCGGCTCAGGAGGAACGTTCCTCCTGAGCCGCTGCGGCTCCGGCGAGTGGTACGGCTGGTTGGCTCAGTGAATGATGCCGGTGCGCAGCGCGACCGCGACCATCCCGGCGCGGTCGCCGGTGCCGAGCTTGCGGGCGATCCGGGCGAGGTGGCTCTTCACGGTGAGCGCCGACAGGCCCATCGCCACGCCGATCGCCTTGTTCGACTGGCCCTCGGCGACCAGCCGCAGTACCTCGACCTCGCGGCCGGACAGCTCGCGATAGGCGGCCTGCTGCGGCCCCGGCGCACCGGGTGCTCCGGGCGCGCCCGGCGCACCGGCGGCCCCCGGCATGCCCGGCATCCCGGGGCGGCGCATCCGGCCGGCCAGTCCGGCGGCGCCCAGCGGCAGGCCCGGGCGGCCGGGCATCGCGACATTGGTGCGGGTGCCGGTGACCACGTAGCCCTTGACGCCGCCGGCCAGCGCGCTGCGGACCGCGCCGATGTCGTCGGCGGCCGACAGGGCCAGGCCGTTGGGCCAGCCCGCGGCGCGGGTCTCGGCGAGGATGGTCAGCCCGGAGCCGTCCGGTAGGTGCACGTCGGCGACGCAGATGTCGCGCGGGGTGGAGACCCGGGGACGGGCCTCGGCGATCGATGACACCTCGATCACGTCGCGGACGCCCAGCGCCCAGAGGTGACGGGTGACGGTGTTTCGGACGCGGGGATCGGCGATGACCACCATGGCGGTGGGCTTGGTCGGGCGGTAGGCGACCACGTTTGCGGGGTGCTCAAGAAGGACCGACACCAGGCCTCCTGCGGGGAGTGGCGGACGGAACCCCGAGGGGGCGGTCGGAGTGTTCCGCGTTCGGAAAGGGTCACAGTCTGCTTCGGCAGCTACCGTGCCCGGCTTTAGCGAAAGATCACGATCTAGTGAGTAACAATACGGACAAATCGCGCATATGACTGATGAGACATGCCCTGAAATCGCACAAAATCGATCAGATTCGTCACGGATCGGTCGACTCTGACCAGTTTATTGACGCAGAGCAGGACGGAAGTCACACTCCGTCAGCCCTGGGGGTGGCATCGGGGCAGGAGGTGCCGTCCGGCCCGGACACCACTCGTCAGTGCGACCGCGGGCGACGCCGCGCGGGCATCGGGACCACCCCACCGAGTGACGTGACCTCGTTCGGGCCCTGCGGGGCGGGGCTGGCCGGCGGCAGCCCGGCGCTGATGCAGAGCAGGTCCCCCCAGGCCGCCAGGTGCCGCTCGAACCGGCCGTCGGCCGGCGTCCAGGAGGCCCGGATCTCGATCTCGGTCGAGGACGGGCGGTCCGCCAGGCCGCCGAAGTACTGGGAGGCGCAGCGGGTCACCGTGCCGGACGGCTCCGCGTACCCGGCGCCGTGCGCCTGCAGCGCGTCCAGCAGCCAGGCCCAGCCGACCTCGGAGAGCATCGGGTCACCGGCCATCTCCGGCTCCAGCTCGGCCCGGGTCATGGTGACCACCCGGAACTCCCCGTTCCAGGCCTCCTGCCCGGCCGGGTCGTACAGCAGCACCAGCCGGCCGTCGGCCAGCTCCTCGCCGTCCACCTCCACGGCGGCGGTCACTGCGAACGAGTACGGGGCGAGCCGGCGCGGGGCCGGCGCGGGGGAGAGCTGGACCTCCGGGCGCAGCCGCGCCCCTTCGAGGGCCTCCACGGCGGCCCGGAACTCGCTCGGCGCGCCCTCCCGACCCGTTCCGCCACCTGTTCCGCCACCCTGTGCGGGGTGCCCGCCGACCGCTGCCATGACCCGAAGACTAGGTCGAAAACCCGGGTTATCGCCGCAACTTCCGTCCGAGCGGCGTGCCGGAACGGCAAACCCGGCCACATCTTGGAGGAACCGACGAGACCGCCCGGGGAGGCGGCGCTCAGGCGCATGCGAAGATTTGACCCGTGAGCGAGACTACGGCAGACCCGACGGCGGCCACCCTCGACGGCCGATCCACCCCCGCGCGCCGCGGCGCCGCGCACGACTCGGCGTTCCTGCGCGCCTGTCGGCATGAGCCGGTGCCGCACACCCCGGTGTGGTTCATGCGCCAGGCGGGCCGCTCGCTGCCCGAGTACCTGAAGGTCCGCGAGGGCATCCCCATGCTGGAGTCCTGCATGCGGCCCGAGCTGGTCAAGGAGATCACCCTGCAGCCGGTGCGCCGGCACAAGGTCGACGCGGCGATCTTCTTCAGCGACATCGTGGTGCCGCTCAAGGCCGTCGGCATCGACGTGGACATCAAGGCCGGCATCGGCCCGGTCATCGCCGATCCGATCCGCACCATCGAGGACCTCCAGCGGCTGCGCCCGCTGGAGCCCGACGACGTCCCGTACATCACCGAGGCCGTCGGCCTGCTGGTGGACGAGCTCGGCGAGACCCCGCTGATCGGCTTCGCCGGTGCGCCGTACACGCTGGCCAGCTACCTGGTCGAGGGCGGGCCGTCCAAGAACCACGAGAACACCAAGGCCATGATGTACGGGCAGCCCGAGCTGTGGGCCGCCCTGGTGGACCGGCTCGCGGACATCACCTCCGCCTTCCTGAAGGTGCAGATCGAGGCGGGCGCCTCGGCGGTCCAGCTGTTCGACTCCTGGGTCGGCTCGCTCGCGCCCGACGACTACCGCCGCTCGGTCATGCCGGCCAGCTCCAAGGTCTTCGACGCCGTCGCCTCCTACGGGGTGCCGCGGATCCACTTCGGCGTCGGCACCGGCGAGCTGCTCGGGCTGATGGGCCAGGCCGGCGCGGACATCGTCGGCGTCGACTGGCGGGTGCCGCTGAACGTCGCCGCCGAGCGGGTCGGCCCCGGCAAGGGCCTGCAGGGCAACCTCGACCCGGCGGTGCTGTTCGCCCCCACCAAGGTCGTGGAGACCAAGGCCCGCGAGGTGCTGCACGCCGCCCAGGCGCTCGGCACCAGCGGCCACATCTTCAACCTCGGGCACGGCGTGATGCCGTCCATGGACCCGGACGCGCTCAGCCGCCTGGTCGCCTTCGTGCACGAGGCCAGCGCGCGCTGACGTCCACGCGCTGACGACTCGCGGTGGCGGGCCCCCGGGCGCCGGGGGCCCGCCACTGTCGTTCGTCACTCCTCGTCGGTCGGAGCGGCCTTCTCGGTGCCCCCGGCCTCCCCGGCGTCCCCGGCGTCATCGCGGGAGCCGGTCGCGCGGGGGTGGGAGCGGGTCCGGCGCCAGTACCGGTAGAGCAGCGCCGCCGGGACGCCAAGCACCAGCAGGAACGGCGCCAGTGCGGCCAGCGCCACCGCCAGTGCCCGCGCGATCGTCAGCAGCACGTGCCAGCCGCCGCCGAGCGCGGACCCGACCGAATCGCCGAAGCCCTGCTCCTCCTCCTTCGGCGTCGCGGTCGGCGTGGGAATCGCGGCGTCTCGGCGGACGTCCAGGGTCACGGTGGAGTACGAAGTCCGGGCGGCCAGCTCCTTCTGCTGTTTCTGCAGAGACTCCAGGTCCGCCTCGCGGCGGCTCAGCTCGCCCTCCAACGAGGTGATGTCGCTCAGCGTCCTGGCCTCCGCCATCAGCGCCCGCACCCGGTCCACGCTCGCCTGCTGGGTCTGCACCCGGCTCGCCACGTCCGCGACCTGCTGGGTCAGGTCGTCCGCCTGGCTCTTGCGGGACACCACCTCGCCCAGGGCGGCCAGCTGGTCCAGGGTCTGCTGGTAGGCGGCCGACGGGATCCTGAGCGTCAGCTGGCCGGACTCGTCCGTACCGCTCCCGCTGACCGACTCGCCGCCCACGTAGCCGCCCGAGGCGGTGGTCAAGTCCCGTGCCCTCGCCAGCACTTGCGAAACGTCCTTGGCGCGCAGGGTGAGCTGCGCGGTGTACGAGATCAGCCGGGCGTCGGCGACCGGAGTCACCCCGGACGCCGCCGGGGCGCCGGAGGCCCGGGCGTTCGCCGGAGCCGGCGCGGCCGCCCCGCCGGCCTGACCGGGCTGTTTCGCCGGTGCCACGGCCGAGTCGTTCTTCGCCGGATCCCCCGAGCCGCCCGCGCTGCAGCCCCCGACCAGCAGCACCGCCGCGGCCACCGCCGCCGCCGGCGCTCCGGCGCTCGCCTGTCGTCCCATTGCCGGGCCCCTCCCCAAGTCCATTGGCAGTCCTCACCATTGGACGCGAGAGCTGGCAGCACGGACCAGCCCGTGAGATCGCGAGTCCATCACAGCTCGGCGGCGGGACGGCCACGGGTACGGCCTATCCGGCGGTGACCTCGATCCCCGACCGCCGCAGCAGTGCCGCTGTCACCCCGTCCCCGGGCCGCAGCTCCCCGGAGAACGTCCCGTCGTACACCTGCCCGCACCCGCAGGACGGGCTGCGCGCCATCAGCACCGCCCGCCGCGCCCCCGCCTCCTGCGCCGCCGCCAGTGCCGCCCGGGCCCCGGACAGGAACTCCGCGGTGCAGTCGGCCCCGGTCGCGTCCACCACCCGCGCCCGCCCGTCCAGCACGTCCGCCCCGTCCCCGCCGACGATCTCCGCCGCCGGCCGCGGCGTGGGCAACCCGCCGGCCCCCTCCGGACAGACCACGACCGCCCGACCCTCCGCCACCAGCCGCACGGCACCGTCGGCCGTCTTCGCCCGCCCGTCGTACCTGCAGGGGACCCCGGCCAGACAGGCGCTCACCACGATCGGTTCCATAGCACACACCCTAAGCGGCAGCTCATCGCACCGCGGAACTCGCTATCTTGGGGGCCATGAGCGAGCTGCCGGACTGGATGTACGCGCCCAGGGACGAGGGCTGGTTTGCCGATGACCTCGACCACCTGCCGCAGGCGCCGCGGCACACTGAACTGATCGATGGGGCTTTGGTCTTCATGATGTCTCCCCAGCGCTGGTGGCACGGCGACGTCGTCAACGACCTCGTCTACACGCTTCGCCGCCAGGTGCCGACGGGGCACCGGGTCGGTAGGGAGATGTCGATCAAGCTCGACAAGTGGAACCGCCCTGAGCCGGACGTGCTCGTCGTCCAGGCCGATTTCGACCCCGATCGCACCCAGTTCACTCCCGACGAGGTGGCTCTCGTCGTCGAGGTCGTCTCCCCGGAGTCAGTGCACCGCGACCGGACGGTCAAGTTTCGCAAGTACGCCGAGGCCGGCATCCCGCACTACTGGATCGTCGAGGAGGAGGACGGCCTGCCGGTGGCACACGTCTTCGAGCTGGAGCACGCGACCTCTTCCTATGCCCCAGCTGGGATCTTCCGGGGCAAGCTTGAACGCCGGGTGCCTTTCCCGATCGAGATCGACCTGGACGGGCTGGTGCCCGCCAGCGGTCGTGCAGCGGATTGAGGGTTCCGGATAAAGACCTGCGAGACTGCGGAGCATGTCGGATGCACAGGTCGTCGTCGTCGGTGGTGGGATCGCGGGGCTGGCTGCGGCTGCCTTCCTGAGCGGGGCGGCCGGGGGGCCGGCGCGGGCGCGGGTGACGGTGCTGGAGGCGTCCGGGCGGGTCGGCGGGAAGTTGTGGGGCGGGGAGGTCGGCGGGGTCCGGGTGGACCTCGGGGCCGAATCGGTGCTGGCCCGGCGGCCGGAGGCCGTGGAGCTGGCGCGGGCGGTCGGGCTCGGGGAGGAGTTGGAGCCGCCGACCACCGCGAAGGCGGCGATCTGGACCCGCGGCGCGCTGCGGCCGCTGCCGGGCGGGCAGGTGATGGGCGTCCCCGGTGACCTGGAGGCGCTGGCCGCTTCCGGGGTGCTCACCGCCGAGGGGCTGGAACGGGCCCGCAGCGAGCGGCCCACCGAGGTCGGGGCGGACGTCGCGATCGGCCGCTACGTCGCCGACCGGCTGGGCCGGGAGGTGGTGGACCGGCTGGTCGAGCCGCTGCTGGGCGGCGTCTACGCCGGGCGCGCCGACGAGATCTCGCTGCGCGCGGCCGTGCCGCAGCTGCTGCCGATCGCCCGGGGCGGCGGCTCGCTGGTCGAGGGGGTGCACGAGCTGGCCTCCCGGCCGCAGGTGGTCGGCACCCCGGTGTTCCAGGGCCTGCGCGGCGGCCTCGGCACCCTGCCGGAGGCGGTCGCCGCAGCCTGCGTCAGGGCGGGCGTGGACCTGCGGACCGACACCCCGGTGGAGGAGCTGCGCCGCACCCCCGAGGGCTGGCGGGTGGTGGCCGGCGGCGAGGTGCTGACCGCGGACGCCGTGGTGCTGGCCGTCCCGGCGCCGGCCGCGGCCCGGCTGCTGCGCGCGGACGCCCCGGCGGCGGCCGTCGAACTGGACACCGTCGAGTACGCGGGAATGGCGCTGGTGACCCTGGCGTTCCGACGTGGCGACCTGGCCGAGCCGCCCAGCGGCAGCGGCTTCCTGGTGCCGCCGGTGGACGGCCGCCGGATCAAGGCCTCGACCTTCTCCTCCAACAAGTGGGGCTGGCTGGAGCGTTCCGCCCCGGACGCGTTCCTGCTGCGTACCTCGCTGGGCCGCCACCGCGAGGACGAGGTGCTGGAGCTGCCGGACGAGGAGCTGGTGGCCCGCTCGCTGGCGGACCTGGAGGAGGCGGTCGGCCTGACCGCCCGGCCGTACGACACCTTCGTGTCCCGCTTCACGGCCGGACTGCCGCAGTACCCGGTGGGCCACCTGGACCGGGTGGCCCGGGTGCGGGCGGCCGCGGAGGCGGTGGGGGCGCTGGCGCTGTGCGGCGCCGCGTACGACGGGGTGGGGATTCCGGCCTGCATCGCGTCGGCGGCCGCCGCCGCGGCGGCCATCGACAAACTGTTGACCCCGGCGACCGGGGAAGGTTCCACGGAGAGGACAATGGGCGCATGACTGAGAGCGTTGAGCGGGAGCCGGAGCAGCAGCCCGAGAAGAAGAAGGCGCGCGACCTGAACCAGGTCATCCGCTACACGATGTGGTCGGTGTTCAAGCTCAAGGGCGCCCTGCCCGAGGACCGCACCGCCCTCGCCGCCGAGGTGGACGAGCTGTTCGCCCAGCTCGCCGTCAAGGACGTGACGGTGCGCGGCACCTACGACGTGTCCGGGCTGCGCGCGGACGCCGACATCCTGATCTGGTGGCACGCCGAGGACTCGGACGACCTGCAGGAGGCGTACAACCGCTTCCGCCGCACCGGTCTGGGCCGCCACCTGGAGCCGGTCTGGTCGAACATGGCCCTGCACCGCCCGGCCGAGTTCAACAAGTCGCACATCCCGGCGTTCCTCGCCGACGAGCGCGCGCGCGACTACGTCTGCGTGTACCCGTTCGTCCGCTCGTACGACTGGTACCTGCTGCCCGACGAGGACCGGCGCGCGATGCTCGCCGAGCACGGCATGCAGGCCCGCGGCTACCCGGACGTCCGGGCCAACACGGTGGCCTCCTTCGCGCTCGGCGACTACGAGTGGCTGCTCGCCTTCGAGGCGGACGAGCTGCACCGCATCGTCGACCTGATGCGCGAACTGCGCGCCTCCCGGGCCCGGATGCACGTCCGCGAGGAGGTGCCGTTCTTCACCGGCCGCCGCAAGCCGGTGAGCGAGCTGCTGAACGGTCTGGTCTGACCCCACCAACCGCCCGCCGCGCGGAGGCCGGTTCCCCGCTGTTCGGGCAGGGGAGCCGGCCTCCGGTGGTTCCGGGCAGCTCAGCTGCGGTGGGGGCGGAGGGCGGCGCGCAGGCGGGCGTCAGGGAGGACCGCGGGGCCGTTCATGGCGACGGCGGTGAGCAGTTCGCGTTCCTCGTCGTCGGCGAGGCCGCGCTGACGGGCCGGGCGGACCTCGCGCAGCACCTGCTGGCCGATCGGGGACGCCCAGCGGGTGTAGGGGTAGACGTCGACCCGGGCCATCAGCAGGGTGCCGGCGGTGAGCACCAGCGGCAGCGAGAACCAGGCGAGCGGGGCGACGGCGTCACCGCCGGTGAAACCGCTGAGGGAGATCGAGGCGGCGAGGAGGACCACGGTCAGCAGCATCGCGTGCCGGACGTGGCGGACCACCACGACGGTGTTGCGCTGGACCAGGGCCGGAGTGGCCAGGCCGGCCAGCGCCAGCCGGGCGCCGATCTCCAGCACCGTGGGGTGCTCGGCCATCGCCCGGCGCAGTTCGTCCGTTCGGCACTGGCCGTCGGGGCCGACGGTGGCGATGACGGCGCGTTCGAGGCGGCTGCGGCCCTTGGGGTCGACCACGGTGGTCCAGCCGGTGTGCGCGAGGTGCAGCCGGCCGCGGCCGGCCATCAGGACGAGGGCGAGCTCGACCACCCGGTCAGGGCCGCCGGCCAGGTACGCCGTCTCGTAGAGCCCGATGCCGACGGCCTCCGGCGGGCGCAGCCGGTCCTGGTCGGCGAGGGCGTCGGCGGTGGCGGTCATCCGCACCATTCGGAGGCAGGACAGCACCGCCGTGACACAGGCCGGTATCAGGAACAGCAACCACATGGGCTTGTTGTATGCCTGGGGCCGTGGCGCGGGGAACGCCTTACCGGACCGCGATACCGAACTGTGACGTCGGCCGTGCCGCCCTCCGGAGGTCACGAGCCGCCGCAACCGCCGCCGCAGCTGGACCCGCAACTGGACCCGCAGCTGGAGTGCGACGAGCCGCAGCTGGAGTGCGAGGAACCGCACGAGGAGTGGTGGTGGGTGGAGCCGGAGTCGGTGGCGCTGCAGGAGTAGCCGCTCGACGAGCACGACGAGGACGAGGACGAGGACGAGGACGACGAGGACGACCAGGACGACGAGGAAGAGGACGAGGAGGAAGAGGAGAAGAAGGACGAGGACGCCTGGGCCTGCCGCATCGCCTCGTCCTGGGCCGCCGCGGCCGTCATCGCCTGCTCCAGCTCCTGGTTCTCCAGCCCGGCGACGGCCAGCCCGCCGAGCGCGAGCGCGCCCAGCACCGCGCCGCCCGCCAGCCGGGGCGAGACGCCCGAGCTGGGCGTCCACGGGGTGCTGCCCTGCATCAGGCTGAGCTGGCGTTGCCCGGCCGGGGTGATCCGGCCCTTGGCCGGGGTGCTGGTGGCCAGGCCGAGGGCGCCGAGGAGCAGCAGGAAGCCGGGGATCAGGAGGTTGGGGCGCTCGTGGAGGGCGTCGTTGTCGTCGAGCAGCAGGGCGAGCCCGGCGAAGAGCACGACGTCGAGCATCGCGAGCCAGAGCAACCGGCGGGCGGTGCGGGCCCGTTGCATCCGCTCGGGGCGGCGCAGAAGGCCGCGGTCGGCGAGCCGGTCGCCGATCTCCTGGACGGCGGCGGAGCGCATCACCATGCGGCGCAGCGCGCCGAGTTCCCGGCTGCCGGTCGCGCCGACGGCGTCGTGGACGGCCTGGTCGACGGCGTCGTACGGCTTGGCGCCGGTGAGGGTGACCAGGTTGGAGCGGCTGATCACGACCTGCTCGGAAAGGTGCATCCGGACCAGCGCGGTGTCGAAGACCCGGCCGGGGCCGCCGGCCAGGAAGGCGGTGTCCAGCAGCGGCAGTCCGCGGCCGGGAAGGCCCTGCGGGCGCGCGACGTGCCGGACCCGCTGGTGGGTGCCGGCCGCGTACAGCACGGCCGCGACCAGCAGGACGGTCGGGACGACGAAGTAGCTGTTGTGCCACATGGGCGGTTCCCCCGAGGTGTGGATTGGGTCAGCGGCCGCGCAGGGCCCGGCGCATGCGGGCGAGCGGGCCGGGTGGCTGCTCGGCTCCCTCGCCCGACTGCCGGAGCCACTGCTCCAGCGCCCGGCGGTGGCCGGTGGCGGCCGGGCCGCCGTCGGTGAGCACCCACGCGGCGAAGGCCCGGGCGTCGGCGCGGTAGCCGCCGGTCTGCGGGTGGGTGCGGGCGTAGCCGAGGAAGAGCGGCCCGTACTGCGCCCCGAGCAGGCGGGGCAGGTCGGGCGCGACCTTCGCGGTGGCGTCTCGCCGCTTGGCGGCGAGGCCGGCGGACTGGGCGCGGACCTGGCCCGGGTCGAAGCCGGGCGGGACGGGCCCGCCGGCCACCAGGGCGGCCAGCAGTTCCTCCTGCCGTCGGGCCAGGCGCTCCCGGGCGATGCCGGTCGAGCGCTCGGCGTCGGGGCGCTCGGCGCGGGTCAGGTCGTTCATCGCGGGGTGCTCCCCTCCAGCACCCGGCGGATGGCGTCCAGTTCACCGGCCAGTTCGGAGGGCGGCGGGAAGGCGGCGTCCCGTTCCAGCAGGACGCCGGGCGGTGCGACCCGCGCGCAGAGTTCGGCCAGGACCTCCAGCACCGGTTCGGTGACGGGGTGGGCGTGGGTGTCGTGCCACACGCCGTCGACCAGGGTGCCGCCGGCGACGTGCACGTAGGCGAGCGCCTCCAGCGGCAGGCGGTCGAGTTCGGCGGCCGGGTCGGTGCCGAGGTTGACCCGGTTGGTGTGCAGGTTGGCGACGTCGATCAGCAGTCGGACGCCGGTCCGCGCGACCAGTTCGGCGAGGAACTCGCCCTCGGTGAACTCGTCGTCGGGCCAGGCGAGTTGGGCGGCGATGTTTTCCAGGGCGAGTGGTACGGGCAGCTGGTCCTGGGCGATCCGGACGTTCTCGGCGATCACCCGCAGCGAGTCCCGGGTGCGGGGGACGGGCAGCAGGTGCCCGGCCTCCAGACCGCCGGCCCGGACGAAGGCCAGGTGCTCGGTGACCAGCGGGGAGTCGAGCGCGAGTGCCGTCGCGGCGAGCCTGTCGAGCCGCTCGGGGTCGGGCAGTCCGGCGCCGCCGAGGCCGAGGCCGACGCCGTGCGGGACGACGGTGACGCCGCGCCGGCGCAGCACGGTGAGCGAGGTGGGCAGGTGGTCGGCGCAGATGTTCTCGGCGACCACCTCGACCCAGTCCAGGCCGAGTTGGCGTTCGACCACGGTGTCGATCTCGCTGCGCCAGCCGAGGCCGACGCCGAGCGTGGTTTTGGTCCCGGCCCGGGGCCGGGTCGCGGAGGCAGGGGAAGTCATCGGTTTCGCCCCCTTCGGAGGGCCGGGTGGGAGGGCCGTCGGGCGGTGCGGGCGTCGTCGCCAGGACCGCGCGGCCGTGTTGCTGAGGATGTCCCCGGGCGGGCTGGCTGCCAAGCCTCACCCGGCCTTCTCAGAGCATTATTTGAGCTTGCCTTCCCGGTGACCGGTGACTCCGGTCCCCGGCCGGGGACCGTCTTCGCAGATGAGGTGCCGGGTGGGTGCCGGGCGGCGGCGGAGAAAATGGAAGGCGGTCGGCGAGCGGCGGCGGATAGCGTGGGAATTCATGACTACCACCGCACTGACGATCCGTGACTTCCGCCCCGAGGACGCCGAGGCGGTGGCGGCCGCCCACCGGGCCGGGCGCGAGCACCTGGTGATGACCGCCGAGGCCCTGCTCTGGCTGAACGCCCGGCAGGACTCCGACCAGCACTTCCGCACCTTCGTCGCCGAACTGGACGGCCGGGTGGTCGGCGGGGTGCGCTGCGGCCTGGTGCTCGGGACGTCGACCACCGGCGTCGGTTACGCCAACGGCAGCGTGCTGCCCGGGTTCCGGCGGCGCGGCGCGGCCACCGCTCTGCTGGCCGCGGCCGAACGGCACCTGTCCGGCCACGGGGTGACGGAAATGCACACCTGGCTGGACGACGAGGCCGCCTCCCTGGCCTTCGCCGCAGCCCGGGGCTACCGGCTCGGGCGCACCGCGCAGTTCGGCGCGCGGGACCTGACGCTGCCGTTGCCGCAGGCGCCCGTACGGCCGGCCGGTGTCGAGCTGCGCCCGGGCACCGACTGGGCGGACGATCCGCGCCCGTTGTTCCTGGTGGAGGCGGACGCGATCCGGGACGAGCCCGGCGAGGTGGCGATGGACGCCCTGGAGTACGAGGAGTGGCTCAGGGCCGACTGGGCCCGGCCGGACCTGGACCTGGGGCTGATCACGGTGGCCGTGGTGGACGGAGTGCCGGCCGCGTTCACCATGGTGCAAACCGACGGGGTGGACCGCTACTGGTCCGCGTTCACCGCCTGCCGCCGGGAGTTCCGCGGCCGCGGACTGGCCAGGCTGGCCAAGCTGGAGTCGCTGCGGCTCGCCGCGGCCGCCGGTTACCGGCGCGCGTACACCAGCAACGACACCACCAACGCGCCGATGCTGGCGGTCAACTCCTGGCTCGGGTACGAGCGCTGCGCGGGGGAGCGCAAGGGGATCAAGCGCCTGGTGTGACCTTCGGTGCGAAGACCGCTACGCTCCGAATCGCCGGATGGGGGTATTTTCGGCCACGGGCGGGGACTTAACCAGGGCGCACAGTTCGTGGTCGAGTCTTCCCCGGGGGGATCATATGGAGATCCTGCTCCAGGTGCTGATCGCATCCGTTCCGGCCGTGATGGGTTTTCTCGCGGCCCGTTCCCTCGCCCGTACCAGACTCCTCCTGCGCTACGGCTTCCTGCGGGCGCTGCTGGCGCCGTACGGCCGGGTGCAGATCGTCATTCCGAGCCTGGAGGTGGCGGAGTTCGCCTTCACCGAGGACGGCTGCCAGCTGACCAGCCGCGGGCCGAAGAACGTGCTGTTCGTGCCGATGGCCGAGGCCAGGGCGATAGCGGAACTGACCGACCTGCTGCGGAAGATCAACCGGAAGGCGACGATCGAGTTGGTGGTGGCGGGGGCGCAGGATCCGCGGATGCCGACCTTCTCGATCGGCGGGCCGAGCGTCAACTCGTACTCCGGCGGGGTGCTGGAGGCGGTGTTCCCGGACTTCACCATCGAGTACCCGGACGAGGCCCGCGCCCGCTGGGGCGGGATGACCTTCGAGTCGCTGTACGGCCCGGCGGGGGAGCTGATCCGCGACCACGGGTTCATCTTCGTCACCCACACGCCCCGGCACGCGCCCTGCGTGGTGCTCTGCGGGGTGTTCGCCTTCGGTTCCGCGATGGCGGTGGAGGCGCTGACCTCGGCGAACCGGAACTCTTCGCTGGCGGCGCTGTTCCGCTCGGGAGAGAAAGGATTCGTCGCGGTGGAGGGGCGGGTGATCGGACTGGACACCGTGGACGTCACGGTCGAGGTCTGCCGGGTCCTTCCCGCGCCGCGGTCCGACGTTCCGCCCGGGTTCCGTGGCGAAGTGCCCATCAGCCGTCCCGAGAGGTGAGACGATTGGTCTCGACCACATAGTACGAATCGGGACAGGGCGGGAGAGACCGGGGCGCGAACTCCGGCAGTCCACAGTGGTTTTGCCCCATCCCTGACACAACATGGGCATAATCGCGCGCATGACGATCAACCGTGCGAACGTGAGCGCGATTGCCGAGGACCTGTACGTGTGGCTCCCCCCGAAGCGGGGCTGGGGCCTGGCCAACTGCGGCCTGCTGGCCTCCGAGACCACCGCGCTCTGGATCGACACCCCGTACGACCCCTCGCTGGCCGGGGAGTTCCTCGCCGCCAGCCGGCGCCTGCTGCCCACCGGGGTCGACATCGACCGGGTGGTCGTCACCCACGCCAACGGCGACCATCTGTGGGGCGCCGGGGTGCTCCCGGACGCCGAGGTGATCGCCACCCGCGAGGCGCTGGAGCACATCCACTGGGAGCCCACCCCCCAGCAGCAGCACGCGCTGCTCGCCAACAGCGACCCGGACTCCCCACTCGGCGGCTACCTCCGCGAGCACTTCGGCCGCTTCGACTGGTCCACCACCGAGCCGGTGCACCCCGACACGGTCTTCACCGGCGAGCTGGAGCTGAAGGTCGGCCGCTACCCGGTCCAGATCACCAGCCTGCCCGCCGCCCACACCGGCGGGGACCTCATGGTCCACCTCCCGCACCAGCGCGCCGTGTTCACCGGCGACGTGATCTTCTCCTCCACCCCCGAGCAGCCCGGCGACCACCCCTCGCACTGGGCCGGTCCGCTGGAGAACATCATCGGCGCCTGCGAACAGGCCCTGGCCACCGGCGCGGAGATCTTCGTCCCCGGCCACGGCCCGGTGCTCGACCGCGACGGAGTCCGGGAGCACATCGGCTACCTCGCGTACGTCCGCGAGCGCGCCCACGCCCTGCACGCCGCCGGGATACCCGCGCTGGACGCCGCCCGGCGGGTGATCGCCGAACAGCGCCACCCCGAACTCGGCCTGCCCGAGCGGCTGGTGCTCACCGTCGCGGCCGAGTACCGGCACCTGGACGGCTCCGAGCTGCCCGGCGTCCTGGACGCCATGGGCCAGGTCGCCCTGGTGGCCCGCGAACTGGCCGAGGACGCCACCCGCATCCCGCACCCGCGCTCCGGCCGGAACTGACACCCGCGCTCCGGCCGGCACCGCGGCGGCGGCAACCGACCCCGGTGCTCCGCCCGGACTGCCGACAGCAACCGAACGCCGGGCGACGGCCCGGGTCAACCAGCGAGGACACCCGAGGACTCCGATGACGCAGATCGCGCTGATCGCCCTGGCGCTGGTCGCCGCCGCGGCCACGGTCGTGTTCGCCCGCGGCAGGGCCAGGGCCGTCACCCGGGCGGCGGACGCCGAGGCCGCCCTCGGCCACGGCGAGCAGCAGATCCGCGCCGCGGAGGCCCGACTCGCCCGAGCCGAGGAGGAGTCGGCCGAGGCCCGGGAGGCCGCCCGGCAGTCCGTCGAGCAGGCCCGGCGGGCCGAGGAGCGCACCCGGGAGGCCCGCCGGGCCACCGGGGACGCCGAGCAGCGGGGCGAGGCCGCGCGCGCCCTGGCCGCGGAGGCGACCGCCCGCGAGGTGGAGGCGAACGCCCGTGCGGCGGAGGCCGAGGCCCGGCTCGCCGCCGCCGAGCTGCGCACCACCGCGCTGCTCGCGGAGATCGGCCACCTCGCCCAGGAGCGGGTCGCCGCCACCGCCGTCCGGCTGACCCACGCCAACGCCCCCCTGGTCGGCCCGCTGGACGCGCAGGCCGTCGGCCCCGAGGCCGTCCGGGCGCTGCAGTCCGTCCTGGACGCCGCCACCGCCGCACTCGCCGACGAGCGCGAGCGGGTCGACGCCGCCGCCCGGGCCGCGATGCGCGGCGCCACCTCCCGGATCCAGACTCTGCTGTACCAGATCCAGAGCCTGATCCAGCAGCTCCAGCACGACAACGACGACCCCCGGCTGCTGGAGGTCGACTTCCGCAACGAGGTCGCGCTGCGCCGGATCCAGACCGTCGCCGTGCTCTGCGAGGCCTGGCCGGGCCTGGCCCGGACCGACTCCCCGCTCGCCGAGGTGGTCGTCGGGGCGCTCTCCCGGGTGCCGGGCTACCAGCGGATCAAGGTCGCCAACCACCTGCGAGAGCAGCGGCTGGCCGTGGCCGCCCGGGCCGCCGAGCCGATCGCCATCGCCATCGCCGAACTGCTCGCCAACGCCACCTCGTACTCCCACCCGGAGACGGACGTCCCGGTCACCGTCCAGCAGGGTGGCCGCGGCGCGCTGGTGATCATCGACGACAGCGGCATCGGCATGGACGAGGACCAGCTGCGCCGGGCCCGCCGACTGCTGGCCGGCCCGCCGGACGTGCTGCTCACCGAGCTCGGCAACCCGCCCAAGACCGGCTTCGCGGTGGTCGGCAAGCTGGCCCGCCAGTACGGCTTCGCCTGCCACATCGAGCCCTCGCCGTACGGCGGCATGCGGACCATCCTGCGCATCCCGGCCGCGCTGGTGACGGTGGTGGACGACGAGCAGCCGCTGTCGGTGCTCACCCCGCTGCCGCTGCGGGCCGGCAGCGGACCGGCGCAGGCGCCCGCCGTCGCGGCCGTCCCGCCGATGCGCGACGCCGACGAGCAGCAGGACGGGCCGGGGCTTGCTGACCGCCACAACCAGCCCGGCCCGCACCCGGCGCCGGCCATCCACGTGGTGCCCGACCCGGACGCGGGCGCCGGCCAGGGCGCTGACCGGGGCGCCGGCCAGGGCGCTGACCGGGGCGCCGGCCAGGGCGCTGTCCAGAGCGGGGACGGCAGCGGCCTGCCCAGTCGGCGCCGCCGCCGTCCGCTCACGGCCGAGGAGCCGGGCGCGGGTGCGAGTGCCGGCAAGGAGGCGGGACCGGGGAGCGCCCCGGGGGAGCGGCCCGCGCCGTACGTCCGTAGCCCCGAGCAGGCCGCCGCCCACTGGCAGGCGCTGCAACGGGGCACCGACTCCGGCCGGGCCGCCGCGGCGCGGTCCGTCGGCGCGCCGCCCACCGGCGGCAGCGCCGTGAGCCCCGCCGCCGGGACGGCCCTGACGACCAGTGACAGCCGTACGACCAGTGGGACCGGTGCGCCGAGCGACCCCGACCGGAGCACCGGCACCGGCCGGTCCACCGGCACCGGCGAGAGCGTCAGTACGGCCGACACCACCGCCGGCCGCGAATCCGGTGACCCCACCACCGGACCGACCTTAGAAGGAGCCGAGCAGTGAGCAGCTCGCCCAGCCCGACCGCCACCGACGAGATCTCCTGGGTGCTGAACCCGCTGCTGGAGCTGCCGGGGGTGCTGCACGCGGTGGTCGCCACCGGTGACGGCCTCGTCGAGGGCGCCTCCGACGGCCTCGGCCGGGCCTCCGCCGAGCGGGTCGCCGCGATGACGGCCACCGTGCACGCCGCGGCCCGCGCCTTCACCGCCGCGTTCACCGACACCGAACGGCCGCGGCTGGCCCAGACCGTGGTGGAGTCCGACCTCGGCTACGCCATCGTCGTTCCCGCCGGGGAGAACACCTCGCTCGCCGTGTTCACCGCGCCGGACGCCCAACTGGGCAATGTGGCCTACCAGATGCAGCTCCAGGTCGCCGCGCTGGGCCGCGCGCTCGCCAGCCCCTCCCGGCAGCAGGTCGCCGGGGCACCGGGCGCCGGGGCAACGGGCGCCGGGGCAACGGGCGCCGGGGCAACGGGCGCTGGTTCGGCGGGCACCACCCCCCGGTCATGACCGCCGTCCCCCGCAGGCGGATGGTGCCCGCCTACCTCGCCACCGGCGGCCGCAGCCGCCCCGGCACCGAAGGCTTCGAGCGGCTGACCGTCCTGTTCGCGGACCGGGCCGACCGCGCCGAACCGCCGACGGAACTCGAACCCGAACACCGTCGGCTCTGGGAACTGCTGCGCCCCGGCGCACTGACCGTGGTGGAGGCCGCCGCGCACCTGCGCCTGCCGGTCAGCGCCACCGTCTTCCTCGCGGCCGACCTGGTCGAGGCGGGCTGCCTGCACGCCCGCGCGCCGATCCCGCGCGCCCAGCAGACCGACCGCTCCATCGTCGAGAGGCTCCTCGTTGGACTCCGTGCCCTCCGGTAGCCCGGATGACCGGCCGCATGACCGCCCGAACGACCGGCCGGATGGCCGGCCGAGCCGGGTGGGCTACCTGCCCGACCGGGACCAGACGCTGATGAAACTGCTGGTCGCCGGCCCGTTCGGGGTCGGCAAGACCACCCTCATCCGCACCCTCTCCGAGATCGCCACCCTGCACACCGAGGAGGCGATGACCGAGACCGGACGGCCGGTGGACGACCTGGCCGGACTGCCCGAGAAGTCCACCACCACCGTCGCGGTGGACTTCGGCCGGCTCACCCTGCCCGGCAACACGGTGCTCTACATGTTCGGCACCCCCGGCCAGCGCCGCTTCTTCCCGCTCTGGCAGGACATCGCCCGCGGCGCCCTGGGCGCCCTGGTGCTCGCCGACACCCGCCGGCTGGCCGACTCCTTCGAGATCATGGACATGATCGAGGAACAGGGCCTGCCGTACGCCGTCGCCGTCAACCGCTTCCCGGGCTCCCCGGACCACCCGCCCGAGGTGCTGCGCGCCCACCTGGACCTGCACGCCGCGACCCCGCTGCTGCTGTGCGACGCGCGCGAGCGCGGGAGCAGCCTCGACGCGCTGATCGCCCTGGCCGAGCACGTCCTCGACACCCTGCCCGCCGCCGCCACCGACCCCCGGGAGCGCCCGTGACCGTCGAGACCCGACCGACTCCGATCTACGGCCCGGTCTTCGCCGCCGACCCGCAGCTGGTGTACGAGCGGCTGCGCCGCCACGGCGCGGTCGCCCCGGTCGAGATCGCCCCCGGCGTCGAGGCCCTGCTGGTCACCGACTACCAGGCCGCCCTGGACCTGCTGCGCGACACCGACACCTTCTCCAAGGACTCCCGCGCCTGGCAGGCGACCGTCCCGCCGGACTCCCCGCTGCTGCCGGTGCTCGGCTACCGCCCCACCGCCCTGTTCAGCGACGGTGCCACGCACGCCCGCTACCGTGCGGTGATCACCGACGGTCTCGCCCTGTTCGAACCGCACCGGCTGCAGCGCCAGGTCGCCGAGGCCGCCCACCAGCTGATCGACCGCTTCGCCGGGGTCGGCCACGCCGACCTGATCGCCGAGTACGCCCGCCAGCTGCCCGCCTTCGTGCTCACCACCTGGTTCGGCGTGCCCGAGGAGCAGCACGCCGACGTGGTGGCCGCGATCACCGGGCTGATCGAGTCCACCGCCCGGGCCGGCGCCGCGTACGGCAAGCTCGTCGCGGTGGTCACCGCGATGGTCGCCGAGCGCCGCGAGCGCCCCCGGCACGACCTCGCCTCCTGGTTCGTCACCCACCCGGTCGGGCTGGACGACGACGAGGTGATCCGGCAGATCACCCTGACTCTGATCGCCGGGCACGAGCCGACCACCAACCTGATCGGCAACGCCCTGCTGCGCCTGCTCACCGACGCCCGCTACGCCGGCTCGCTGTTCGGCGGCGCGATGACCGCCCACCAGGCGATCGACGAGGTGCTCTGGCACGAGCCGCCGATGGCCAACCTCTCGGCCCACTACCCGCGTTACGACATCACCTTCCACGGGCGCGAGATCAAGGCCGGCTCCCTGGTGCTGGTCTCGTACGCGGCCGCCAACTCCCAGGCCGCGCCGCCCACCGACGGCGGCGAGCTGCGCAGCGGTGAGAGCGCCCACCTGGCCTGGGCGGCCGGCCCGCACGCCTGCCCCGCCCGGGACCCGGCCCTGCTGATCGCGATCACCGCCATCGAACAGCTCACCAGCCGCCTCAGTGACCTCGAACTCGCCACGCCAGCAGGGGAGTTGCTCTGGCGGCCGGGCCCGTTCCACCGCGCCCTGGTCCACCTCCCGGTCCGCTTCGCGCCGCTGGCCGGATAGCCGGAAGGCCCGGACGACGACCGCCGTCCGGACCTCCGCCGTCCGTCCTACTCGGCCGGCTTCAGCGTCAGCGAGATGCTGTTGATGCAGTAGCGCTGGTCCGTCGGAGTGCCGTAGCCCTCGCCCTCGAAGACATGGCCCAGGTGCCCGCCGCAGCGGGCGCAGCGCACCTCGACCCGGCGCATGCCGAGCGAGGTGTCCTCGATGTACTCGACCCGGTCCTCGGCCAGCGGCGCGTAGTAGGACGGCCAGCCGCAGTGGCTGTCGAACTTGGTCTCGGAGCTGAACAGCTCCGCCCCGCAGGCGCGGCAGCTGTAGACGCCGACCGTCTTGGTGTCGGTGTACTCACCGACGAACGGGCGCTCGGTGCCCGCCTCGCGGAGCACGTGGTACTCCTCGGGGCTGAGCTGGGCGCGCCACTCGGCCTCGGTCTTCTGGATCTCGTAGCTCATCACGACTCCCGCTCGGCGTAACGTCAGACCTTGGAAGCAACGTTCGCGAGGTGCCCCAGAATTTCGGGCCCCAGGTTGGTGACGTCGCCCGCGCCCATGGTGAGCAGCAGGTCGCCCGGGCGGGCCAGGCCGGCCAGCAGGGCGGGGGCGGCAGCGAAGTCGTGCTCGGCGGTGACGTCGGCGCCGGCCCGGCGGGCGGCGTCGATGATCAGCTCGCTGGTCACGCCCGGGATCGGGTCCTCGCGGGCCGGGTAGATGTCCAGCACCACGGAGGCGTCGGCCAGTGCCAGGGACTGGCCCATCTCCTCGGCGAGCTGCTGGGTGCGGCTGAACAGGTGCGGCTGGAAGACCACCAGGACGCGGCCCTCGCCCTCCAGGCCCTCGCGGATGGCCTCCAGGTCGGCGGTCATCTCGGTCGGGTGGTGGGCGTAGGAGTCGATCACCTGGACGCCGGCCGCCTCGCCCTTGAGCTGGAGGCGGCGGCGCACGCCGGTGTAGGCGCCGAGCGCCTTGGCCAGGTCGGCGGCCGGGACGCCGAGCGCGACGCCGGCGGCCAGCGCGGCCACGGCGTTGTGGGCGTAGTGCCGGCCGGGCACCGAGACGGTGAAGGTCAGCTCGGCGCCGTCCAGCAGCACGGTGACCTCGCTGGTCATGCCGCGGGCGACGACCGAGAGGACGCGCAGGTCGGCGTCCTCGGCGGCGCCGACGGTCACCACGTTGAGGCCCTCGCGGGCGGCCACCCGGGAGGTGAGCTCGCGGGCGCCGTCGTGGTCGGCGGAGACGACCAGGGTGCCGCCGGGGGTGATCCGGCCGACGAAGGTCTCGAAGGACTCGTAGATCTCGTCGATCGAGGCGTAGTTGGCGTGGTGGTCCAGCTCCACGTTGAGCACGATCGCCACCTCGGGCGCGTACTTGTGGAAGCTGCGGTCGCTCTCGTCGGCCTCGGCGACGAAGATCTCGCCGGTGCCGTGCTGGGCGTTGGAGCCGGGGGCGTCGAGGTCGCCGCCGATCGCGTAGGACGGGTCGAGGCCCAGCTCGCCGAGGGCGACGGCGAGCATGCTGGTGGTGGTGGTCTTGCCGTGGGTGCCGGCCACCGCGAGGGCCCGGCGGCCGCCCATCAGCGCGGCCAGCGCGTCGGAGCGGTGCACCACCGGGATGCCGCGCTCGCGGGCGGCGACCAGTTCCGGGTTGTCGGCGCGGATCGCGCTGGAGACCACGATGCTGCTGGCGCCGTCCGGCACGTGCTCGGCGGCGTGGCCGACGTGCACGGTCGCGCCGAGGGCGCGCAGCGCGAGGACGGTCTCGGACTCCTTGGAGTCGCTGCCGGAGACGTCGGCACCGCGCACTGCGAGGATCTTCGCCAGGCCGGACATCCCGGCGCCGCCGATGCCGATGAAGTGCGGGGCGTGCAGGTCGTGCGCGGCGTCGTTCAAGGCGTGGCTCCGTACGGGCGGGGGCTGGGTGGGCACAGGTGGGTCCTCGCGGAGTGCGAATCGTCCTCACGGGCGGACCGCAAGGACGATTCTGCACCACCGGCGCGTGGAGCTAGGAGTCGCTGGCGAACAGCCTCAGCACCGGCACCCCCACCTTGTGCCGGGCCTGGGAGGCCCAGTCGCGGTGGAAGAACTCCTCCACGAAGTGCGGTGAGGTGAGCACCACCACCTCGTCCGCCCGGTGTTCCTCGACCGCCACGCGCAGCCGCTCCAGCGGCCTGTCCTCGACCAGTTCGCCGATCGCCTCGGCCCCGGCCGCGCGCAGGTGGCGCAGGCTGTGCTCCAGCGATTCGCTGGCCACGGTCGGGCCGCTCTCGGACTCGTCGTGCTCGCGCACCACCTTGTCGAGGTGGCCGAGGGCGACGTCGTCGAGCGCCCGCAGCAGTTCGTCCTGCTTGCCGCGCGGCTGCATCAGGACGACGAAGGACACCTTCTCGTCGCTGTGGAGCGTCGTGACGAGCTCCACGTCCGCGTCCGAGAGAGCCTTTTCGATCATCAGTACCGTCTTGAACACGTGAGTCCCTTCCAGTGGCCGGCCCCCGGGCCCCGGCATCGCATAACGGGATCACGATCGGGGGGTCACGGGGTCTCCGAACCCGGGTGACGCAGGTAGCGGGTGAAGAGGAATCCTTTCTGCTCGATCAATGAGACCAGCCGCATCCGTTGCACGTCAGGCATTTCCGCATCGTGGAGGATGCGCGGCGCGTCGCCCCCCGTGACCAGCGGGGCCAGCGACAGGCACAGCTCGTCCAGCAGGTCCGCCGCCGCCAGCTGCCCCAGCAGCCGCGGCCCGCCCTCGGTCAGCAGGCGCGTCCAGCCCCGCTCCACCAGGGCCGCCACCCCCGCCCGCAGGTCCACCGAGCCGCGCCCGGCGAGCACCACGTCGGCCACCTCGGCCACCTCCCGGCGGCGCTCCTCGGGGGCGTCCTCCACCGTGATCACCACCGTCCTGACCAGCGGCTCCGTGAACAGCGGCGCGCCCAGGTCGAAATCCAGCGAGCGGCTCACGATCGCGATCGCCGGCGCCGGGGACTGCCCCGCCGCCGCCCGCGCGGCCGCGAACTCCCGACGGGCCCGGGCCGGCCGGTAGCCCTCCGCCCGGACCGTCTCCGCGCCCACCAGCACCACGTCCGACAGCGCGCGCAGCACGCCGAAGATCCGCTTGTCCGCGTCACTGGACAGGCCCTCCGACAGGCCGTCGAGCCGCGCCCCGCCGTCCAGCCCGGACACCATGTTGGCGCGCAGCCACGGGCGCCCCCGATTCACCTGGTCGGGGTACGCGTAGACGGCGGCGAGCGATTCCAGATCGGACGGATCGGCGACCGGAGCGCCCAGCGGGCTGATCAACTGTTGCATGTCCTCAGTGTTCCACCGGAGCCCCTCTCGGGGCGGCCCACAGGAGGTCCGGGGGCGTTCCGGGGGCGTTTCGGGGGCGGCAGGGACCAGGCGTACCCTCTACTACCGTGCCCGCAGCCTCCCGCCCCGCCACCGCGACCGACCCGATAGCCGCCGCGAGCCCGGCCGGCAACCCGATCGCGCTCACCGACCGCCGCCCCGTCGTGCCCGCCGAGCGGCTGGTCGCCGAGATGGTCCCGCCGCCCCGGTTCGCCGACGTGAGCTTCGGGACGTACATCCCGGACCGGACCCAGCCCAGCCAGTACGAGGCGGTCCAGGTCCTGGAGCAGTTCGCCGGCACCCTCGGGCGAGGAAACGGTTCTGCGCCCAAGCGCAGCTGGTTCCGCCGCTCCGCCCCCGCGCCCACCGGTCCGGCCGGGGTCTACCTCGACGGCGGCTACGGCGTCGGCAAGACCCACCTGCTCGCCTCGCTCTGGCACGCCGCCCCCGGCCCCAAGGCCTTCGGCACCTTCGTCGAGCTGACCAACCTGGTCGGCGCGCTCGGCTTCCAGCAGGCCGTCCGGACCCTCTCCGGGCACACCCTGCTGTGCATCGACGAGTTCGAGCTCGACGACCCGGGCGACACCGTGCTGGTCTCCACCCTGCTGGGCCGGCTGGTCGAGAACGGCGTCAAGCTGTGCGCCACCTCGAACACCCTGCCGGAGAAGCTCGGCGAGGGCCGCTTCGCCGCCGCCGACTTCCTGCGCGAGATCCAGGGCCTGTCCGCGCACTTCCGCCCGATGCGGATCGACGGCCAGGACTACCGCCACCGCGGCCTGCCCGACGCCCCGCCGCCGTACGCCGACGACACCGTCGCGGCCGTCGCCGCCCGCACCCCCGGCGCCTCCCTGGACGACTTCGAGGCCCTGCTCGCCCACCTCTCCGTTGTCCACCCCAGCCGCTACGGCGCGCTGCTGGACGACGTCACCGCCGTCTGCCTGCGCGGCGTGCACCAGGTCGACGACCAGTCCACCGCGCTGCGCCTGGTCGTCCTCGCCGACCGGATGTACGACCGCGAGCTGCCCATCACCGCCTCCGGCCTGCCCTTCGACCAGGTCTTCCCCGAGGACATGCTGCGCGGCGGCTACCGCAAGAAGTACCTGCGTGCGATATCCCGCCTGGTCGCCCTCGCCCGCGACAGCGCGAAGGGCTGATCCGTGACCTCCCTCCCCGTTCGGCCGTTGGACCAACGGCCGAACAAGGAGGTCGGATGACCGGAGACGGCTACCACACCCGTCGGGTCGTGCCGCCGGAGCACCGCGAGAGCGAGGAGTACCGGGCGGCCGGGCGACGGATGGCGCTGGCCGAGGCCCGAGCGCGGAGCGGCGGGTGCACACGGGGCTCGACGAGGAGGCCGTCGAGAGCATCGAGGAGAGCGGGGTCGACCCGACCCTGCCGCTGATCGAGCTGCTCGCCGCCGCCTTCGACGCCGCCGTGCGCATCGACCCCGCCCGCGAGCCCGCCATGAGGTTCGAGGCGCACGCGGCCTGACCGAAGCGGCGCCGCTTGTCAGTGGTGGGTCGTACGGTGGAGGCGTGCGTCCCATCACGAGTATTGAGCGGTCCGTGGCGCCCTTCGAGGTCGTCAGTCCCTTCCAGCCGAACGGTGACCAGCCGGCGGCGATCGCCGAGCTGGAGCGGCGCATCCGGGGAGGGGAGAAGGATGTCGTGCTGCTCGGTGCCACCGGTACCGGCAAGTCGGCCACCACGGCCTGGATGATCGAGAAGCTGCAGCGCCCCACCCTGGTGATGGCGCCGAACAAGACGCTGGCCGCGCAGCTGGCGAACGAGTTCCGGGAGCTGCTGCCGAACAACGCGGTCGAGTACTTCGTCTCGTACTACGACTACTACCAGCCCGAGGCCTACGTCCCGCAGACGGACACCTACATCGAGAAGGACTCCTCGATCAACGAGGAGGTCGAGCGGCTGCGCCACTCCGCGACCAACTCGCTGCTCACCCGCCGCGACGTGGTCGTGGTCGCCTCCGTCTCCTGCATCTACGGCCTCGGCACCCCGCAGGAGTATGTGGACCGGATGGTCCCGCTCAAGGTCGGCCAGGAGATCGACCGCGACGTGCTGCTGCGCCGCTTCGTCGACATCCAGTACGCGCGCAACGACGTGGCCTTCACCCGCGGCACCTTCCGGGTCCGCGGCGACACCATCGAGATCTTCCCGGTCTACGAGGAACTCGCCGTCCGGATCGAGATGTTCGGCGACGAGATCGAGTCCCTCTACACCCTCCACCCGCTCACCGGCGAGATCATCAGCCAGGACGAGCAGATCTACGTTTTCCCCGCCTCGCACTACGTGGCCGGCCCCGAGCGCATGGAGCGGGCGATCACCGGCATCGAGCAGGAGCTGGAGCAGACGCTCGGCAGGCTGGAGAAGCAGGGCAAGCTGCTGGAGGCCCAGCGGCTGCGCATGCGCACCACCTACGACATCGAGATGCTGCGCCAGATCGGCACCTGCTCGGGCGTCGAGAACTACTCGATGCACTTCGACGGCCGCGAGCCCGGTTCCCCGCCGAACACCCTGCTGGACTACTTCCCGGAGGACTTCCTCCTGGTCATCGACGAGTCGCACGTCACCGTCCCGCAGATCGGCGCCATGTACGAGGGCGACGCCTCGCGCAAGCGCACCCTGGTCGAGCACGGCTTCCGGCTGCCCTCCGCGATGGACAACCGCCCGCTGAAGTGGGAGGAGTTCCTCGGCCGGATCGGTCAGACGGTGTACCTGTCGGCGACGCCGGGCCCGTACGAGCTGTCGCGCGGCGACGGCCAGGTCGAGCAGATCATCCGTCCGACCGGTCTGATCGACCCCGAGGTGATCGTCAAGCCGACCGAGGGCCAGATCGACGACCTGGTGCACGAGGTCCGCAAGCGGGTCGAGCGGGACGAGCGCGTCCTGGTCACCACGCTGACCAAGAAGATGGCCGAGGACCTCACCGACTACATGCTCGGCCTGGACATCCGGGTCCGGTACCTGCACAGCGACGTGGACACCCTGCGCCGGGTTGAGCTGCTGCGCGAGCTGCGGGCCGGCCGGTTCGACGTGCTGGTCGGCATCAACCTGCTGCGCGAGGGCCTGGACCTGCCCGAGGTGTCGCTGGTGGCGATCCTGGACGCGGACAAGGAGGGCTTCCTGCGCTCCGGCACCTCGCTCATCCAGACGATCGGCCGTGCCGCCCGCAACGTCTCCGGCCAGGTGCACATGTACGCGGACCGGATCACCCCGTCGATGGAGAAGGCGATCGACGAGACCAACCGCCGCCGTGCCGTGCAGCAGGCCTACAACAAGGAGCACGGGATCGACCCGCAGCCGCTGCGGAAGAAGATCGGCGACATCCTGGACACCCTCGCCCGCGAGGACGTGGACACCGACGAACTGCTCTCCACCGGCTACCGGGGCCAGGGGAAGGGCAAGGCCCCGGTGCCGATGCTGGGCGCGGACCGCAAGCCGGCCAAGTCGCTGCCGGCCGCCGAGCTGGCGGAGCTGATCCAGGAGATGACCGACCGGATGCACACGGCGGCCGCCGACCTCCAGTTCGAGGTCGCGGCCCGGCTGCGCGACGAGGTGAAGGAGCTGAAGAAGGAGCTGCGGCAGATGCGCGAGGCGGGGGTGGCCTGACAACATGTGCGGGGCGCCGGGCCACGCCCTTCCCCCGCACCTGCGGGGGGCAACCGCCCGGCGGTGTCTCAGCCTTGCCACAAACCGGGTAACTCGGAGGAGTCGCGGGTGCCGCAGGCCCTAGGCTGGCCTGCGGCATCGCGCCCTCGGACGGGGATGCGGGCCGTCAGCAGAGGGGGCCTCAGCCGGGGGACGGCGACGGGGTGTTCCACCGGGGAGCCGGGCGGCAGCGACCGCGTGGCCGGCAGAGAGGACAACGTCGTGTCGGTGAACCTTGCCAAGGGGCAGCGGGTCAGCCTCCAGAAGGGGGCGGGCGGCACCCTGACCGTGGTCCGGATGGGGCTCGGCTGGCAGGCCGCCCCCAAGCGGGGCCTGTTCGGCAGCCGGACCAGGAAGATCGACCTGGACGCCTCGGCACTGCTGTACGCCGAGAAGACCCCGACCGACGTGGTGTTCTTCCAGCACCTGGAGTCCACCGACGGCTCGGTGCGGCACACCGGGGACAACCTGGAGGGCGGCTCCGGCGTGGAGGACGACGAGGCGATCCTGGTCGACCTGCTGCACGTGCCGCCGCACATCACCCAGGTGGTGTTCACGGTCAGCTCGTACACGGGGCAGACCTTCGCCGAGGTGCGCCAGGCGCACTGCCGGCTGCTGGACGAGACCACCGGGGTGGAGCTGGCCCGGTACGAGCTGGCGGGCGGCGGGCCGCACACCGGGCAGATCATGGCGAAGGTGGTCCGGGACGGCAACGGCGGCTGGGAGATGCAGGCGATCGGCGCCCCCGCGAAGGGTCGGACCTTCCAGGACCTGCTGCCGGCGATCGAGCCGTTCCTCTGACGGTTCTTTACCTTCTTTACTCTTCTTTGCCTTCTCTGTTACTCTCGATGGCAGCGGAGGGGAGTATTCCCCAACAGTCGACCCCGTCATCACGGGTGCCCGTCGCGGCGCCCCGGGGCGCTGGTCCCCGGGCGAGCCCGTGGGCGGAAGAGACCTCCGGCAGTGACGACCCGTCTCGCCTAGCTGCCGGAGGAGCAGTCATGGACGTTTCCGTAACCATGTGGGCCACCACGATCGGTGTGCTGATCGCACTGATCGTGGCGGACTTCTTCATCGGGGGGCGCAAGCCCCACGAGGTCTCGGTCAAGGAGGCCGGGATCTGGACGGCCGTCTGGATCGCGCTGGCGGCGCTCTTCGGAGGCTTCCTCTGGTGGCACTCCGGCGGGCAGCCGGCGGGCGAGTTCTTCGCCGGCTACATCACCGAGAAGTCGCTCAGCGTCGACAACCTCTTCGTGTTCATCCTGATCATGGGCAAGTTCGCGGTGCCCAGGATCTACCAGCAGCGCGTGCTGATGTTCGGTGTGATCATCGCCCTGGTGCTCCGGGCGGCGTTCATCGCCGGCGGCGCGGCGCTGGTGGCGCAGTTCTCCTGGGTGTTCTTCCTCTTCGGAGCCTTCCTGATCTGGACGGCCTGGAAGCTGATCAAGGAAGCCCGGGCCGACGAGGAGGACGAGGAGTTCGAGGAGAACCGCCTGCTCAAGTCGATCACCCGGCGCTTCCCGTCGACTGATCGCTACCACGGCACCAAGCTCTTCATCGTGGAGAACGGCCGCCGGCTGATCACCCCGATGCTGATCGTCATGCTGGCGATCGGTACGACGGACGTGCTGTTCGCCCTGGACTCGATCCCGGCCATCTTCGGCCTCACCCAGGACCCGTACATCGTCTTCACGGCGAACGCCTTCGCCCTGATGGGCCTGCGCCAGCTGTACTTCCTGATCGGCGGCCTGCTGAAGAAGCTGGTCCACCTGAGCTACGGCCTCTCGGTGATCCTCGGCTTCATCGGCGTGAAGCTGGTCCTGCACGCCGCCCACGAGGCCGGTGCGCACGTCCCGGAGATCGGCATCCCACTCTCGCTCGGCGTCATCGTGGTGGTCCTGGTGGTGACGACGGTGACCAGCCTGATGGCCTCCAGGAAGGCCGCCGGGGCCGAGCCCGAGCCGCAGAAGCTGGACGCCTGACGCACCTGAGAAACCCCAAGCGCCCGAGAACCGCCGGGGCCCCGCGACGCAGACCGTCGCGGGGCCCCGGCGCGGCCGGGCCGGGAGGGAACCGTCACCAGCCGCGTTCGCGCCACTCCTCCAGGTGGGGGCGCTCGGCGCCGAGGGTGGTGTCGTTGCCGTGGCCGGGGTAGACCCACGCCTCGTCGGGGAGGGCGTCGAAGATCTTCTCGTTGACGTCCCGGAAGAGGGTCCTGAAGGCCTCCGGGTCGCCCCAGGTGTTGCCGACGCCGCCTGGGAAGAGGCAGTCCCCGGTGAAGACGTGGGGGTGGCCCTGGGGGTCGTCGTAGATCAGCACGATCGCGCCCGGGGTGTGCCCGACCAGGTGCCGGACGGTGAGCTCGACCTCGCCGACCCGCAGCCGGTCGCCGTCCGCGAGCAGCAGCTCGGTGGGCACGTCGATGCCCTCGGCGTCGTGCTCCCCGGCGGCGGTGCGGGCGCCGGTGGTGGCGACCACCTCGGCCAGCGCGCCCCAGTGGTCCTGGTGCCGGTGGGTGGTGACCACGGTTTCGAGGTCGTCCCCGACGGTCTCCAGCAGCACCGGGGCGTCGGCGGCCGCGTCGATCAGCAGCTGTTCGTCGGTGGCCCGGCAGCGCAGCAGGTAGGCGTTGTTGTCGTAGGGGCCGACGGCCACCTTGGTGATGATCAGGTGGGCCAGTTCCCGCACGTCCGGCGGTCCGCCGACCTTGACCGCTCCGTGGTACGTCATCCGTCCGCTCCTCGTCCGAAAGCAGGGTTCAGGATCATCCTCGCGCCGTCAGCCCAGCGGGGGAAGCTGGGGGAGCGCGGTGTCGGGGTTGCGGCGCAGGTCCGCGCCGCCGGAGCGGCCGGAGAGCCAGGCGAGCAGGGCGCGGACGGGGCCCTGGACGGTCAGCGAGACCGGGCCCGAGCCGATCAGGCCGCGGTCCCCGGTGTCCTCGGCGACGAGCTCGACGGCGGGCAGGTCGGTGCCGTGCAGCCGGAGGGCCAGACTGTGGAACTCGGCGACGGCGAACGGCTCCGGCCAGCTGGCGGGGGAGTAGCCGCCGTCCAGGTCGACCAGGTGGTACTCCAGCTCGCCCAGGCGCTTCCAGACGAGGTCGCAGGCCGGAAAGACGGCGCCGGAGCGGTGCCGCACCTCGGCGGCCCAGTCCTCGTCGTTCATCAGGGCGACGGCGGCGAGGAAGCGCTCGTGCGACTCGCGCAGGTCGGCGAGCTGCTCCTCCAGCGGGCGGCCAGCGCCGTCCTGGATGCCCTGCTCGCGCTCCTCCTCGCTGGCGTACTGCGGGATGTCGGTGCCGGTGCGGGCGCCGGTGAGCAGGTTGACCAGGGAGTCGGCGTTGCGGGCGAGGTGGGCGAGCACGTGGCCGCGAGTCCAGCCGGGGAGCGCGGAGGGCTCGGTGACGGCGTCGGGCTTCAGCTCGGCGACGGTCTCCAGCATGCGCCGGGTGCTGCTCTCGACCAGGCTCAGCCGCTCGGCGGCGACGGCGGCTGCGGACTGCGGGTCGGTCATCGAAAACTGCCTTCTGTACGAGACGGCGCGTTGCCCGCGCGGGGCTTCGCTCGTTGACCAGCCGACGCTATCGCCGAAACCGCGTCCTGAGCAGGGCCTTTTTCGGTCCGGGTACGGACGGTCCGGGAGGCGCTCTCACTCGTTCGGGTGGTCCCGGCTGGACAAGGTCGTGATTCGAACGTCTGAGCTAGTAGGCTGGCTGCCGCATCCTGGAAGAAGAACACCTCACACCGCAAGCCCTCTCGCCCCGGAGAAAGGCGCCAGAAGCAGTGGCCGACCGCCTCATCGTCCGCGGTGCTCGCGAGCACAACCTCAAGAACGTCTCGCTCGACCTGCCCCGCGACTCCCTCATCGTCTTCACGGGCCTCTCCGGCTCCGGCAAGTCCTCGCTCGCCTTCGACACGATCTTCGCCGAGGGCCAGCGCCGCTACGTCGAGTCGCTGTCCTCCTACGCCCGTCAGTTCCTCGGGCAGATGGACAAGCCCGACGTGGACTTCATCGAGGGCCTCTCCCCGGCCGTCTCGATCGACCAGAAGTCCACCAACCGCAACCCCCGTTCGACCGTCGGCACGATCACCGAGGTCTACGACTACCTGCGCCTGCTGTTCGCCCGGATCGGCAAGCCGCACTGCCCGCACTGCGGCCGCCCGATCGCCAAGCAGTCGCCGCAGGCGATCGTCGACAAGGTGCTGGAACTCACCGAGGGCACCCGTTTCCAGGTGCTCAGCCCGGTGGTGCGCGAGCGCAAGGGCGAGTTCGTCGACCTCTTCGCCGACCTCCAGTCCAAGGGCTACTCCCGCGCCCGGGTCGACGGCGAGACGATCCAGCTCGCCGAGCCGCCGAAGCTGAAGAAGCAGGAGAAGCACACCGTCGAGGTGGTCATCGACCGCCTGACCGTCAAGGAGAGCGCCAAGCGGCGGCTCACCGACTCGGTGGAGACGGCCCTGCGGCTGTCCGGCGGCATGGTCGTGCTCGACTTCGTCGACCTCCCCGAGGGTGACCCGGAGCGCGAGCGGATGTACTCCGAGCACCTCTACTGCCCGTACGACGACGTGTCGTTCGAGGAGCTGGAGCCGCGCTCGTTCTCCTTCAACTCGCCGTTCGGCGCCTGCCCGGACTGCTCGGGCCTGGGCAACCGGATGGAGGTCGACCCGGAGCTGGTCGTGCCGGACCCGGAGCGCTCGCTGGACGAGGGCGCGATCCACCCGTGGTCGGCCGGGCACGCCAAGGACTACTTCCAGCGCCTGATCGACGCGCTCGCCGAGGAGCTCGGCTTCCGCACCGACATCCCCTGGGCCGGGCTGCCCGCCCGCGCCCGGAAGGCGCTGATGTACGGGCACAAGCACCAGGTGCAGGTGCGCTACCGCAACCGCTTCGGCCGCGAGCGCTCGTACAGCACCGGCTTCGAGGGCGCGGTGCCGTTCATCCAGCGCCGGCACACCGAGGCGGAGAGCGACAGCAGCCGCGAGCGCTTCGAGGGCTACATGCGCGAGGTGCCCTGCCCGACCTGCCAGGGCACCCGGCTCAAGCCGGTGGTGCTGGCGGTCACGGTCGAGGACAGGTCGATCGCCGACGTCTCCTCGATGTCGATCAGCGACTGCGCCGAGTTCCTGGGCGCGATGAAGCTCAACGACCGGGACAAGCAGATCGCCGAGCGGGTCCTCAAGGAGGTCAATGAGCGGCTGCGCTTCCTGGTCGACGTGGGCCTGGACTACCTCTCCCTGGACCGCGCGGCCGGCACCCTGTCCGGCGGCGAGGCCCAGCGCATCCGGCTGGCCACCCAGATCGGCTCCGGCCTGGTCGGCGTGCTGTACGTGCTGGACGAGCCGTCCATCGGCCTGCACCAGCGGGACAACCACCGGCTGATCGAGACGCTGGTGCGGCTGCGCGACATCGGCAACACCCTGATCGTGGTCGAGCACGACGAGGACACCATCAAGACCGCGGACTGGGTGGTCGACATCGGCCCGGGCGCCGGTGAGCACGGCGGCAAGGTGGTGCACTCCGGGTCGCTGAAGCAGCTGCTCGCCAACAAGGAGTCGCTGACCGGCCAGTACCTCTCCGGCAAGCGGTCCATTCCGATCCCGGCCGCCCGCCGCGACCGGGACAAGAAGCGCCAGCTGACGGTGCACGGCGCCCGCGAGCACAACCTCAAGGACGTCACGGTCGGCTTCCCGCTGGGCACGCTGACGGCGATCACCGGCGTCTCCGGCTCCGGCAAGTCGACGCTGGTCAACGACATCCTCTACACCCACCTCGCCCGGGAGCTGAACGGCGCCCGCAGCGTGCCCGGCCGGCACACCCGGATCACCGGCACCGACCTGGTGGACAAGGTGGTGCACGTCGACCAGTCGCCGATCGGCCGCACCCCGCGGTCCAACCCGGCCACCTACACCGGGGTGTTCGACCACGTCCGCCGGCTCTTCGCGGAGACCCAGGAGGCGAAGGTCCGCGGGTACCTCCCGGGCCGGTTCTCCTTCAACGTGAAGGGCGGCCGCTGCGAGAACTGCACCGGCGACGGCACCATCAAGATCGAGATGAACTTCCTGCCGGACGTCTACGTGCCGTGCGAGGTCTGCCACGGCGCCCGGTACAACCGGGAGACGCTGGAGGTGCACTACAAGGGGAAGTCCATCGCCGAGGTGCTGGACATGCCGATCGAGGAGGCGCTGGCCTTCTTCGAGGCCGTCCCCGCGATCGCCCGCCACCTGCGGACGCTCAACGACGTCGGCCTCGGCTACGTCCGGCTCGGCCAGTCCGCGCCGACGCTCTCCGGCGGCGAGGCACAGCGCGTCAAGCTGGCCTCCGAGCTGCAGAAGCGCTCCACCGGGCGGACGGTCTACGTGCTGGACGAGCCGACCACGGGTCTGCACTTCGAGGACATCAGCAAGCTGATCAAGGTGCTCAGCGGGCTGGTCGACAAGGGCAACACGGTGATCGTGATCGAGCACAACCTCGACGTGATCAAGACCGCCGACTGGATCGTCGACATGGGCCCCGAGGGCGGCTCCGGCGGCGGCACGGTCGTCGCCGAGGGCACCCCGGAGCAGATCGCGGCCGTCTCGGAGAGCCACACCGGCAAGTTCCTGCGGGACATCCTGCCGGGTGACTTCGCGGACGCCCCGGTCGCGGCACCGGCCAGGAAGGCCCCGCGCAAGCGGGCCGCCGCCGGCAAGAAGTAGTCCTTCACCCGCCCCGCCGCTCCCGGGAAGCTCGGGATCGGCGGGGCGCGTGCGGCATAGACTTCCGTGGTCCCTCGCAGCAGCAACCCGTAGGAGCGCACCGATGTCCGAGGCCCCCGAGACCAGCCCCGCCACCTCCCGGCGCACCCTGCTCTGCGGTGCCGCGGCCGTCCTGGCGGCCGGGGGCACCGTGGCCGTCACCGGCTGCAGTTCCTCCGCCGGTTCCTCGGAGAAGAGCAGCGCCCCCCAGGGCGCGGTGGACCTCGGCCCGGCCTCGGCGATCCCGGAGGGCGGCGGCAAGGTCTTCCGCGAGCAGAAGATCGTGGTGACCCAGCCCGCCGCCGGCCAGTTCAAGGCCTTCAGCGCCAAGTGCACCCACGCCGGTTGCATCGTGGACCAGGTGAAGCAGGAGCAGATCCAGTGCCCCTGCCACGGCAGCCGGTTCGGCATCGCCGACGGTGCGGTGCAGGACGGCCCGGCCCCCAGCCCGCTGCCCGCCTACGCCGTCACGGTCGAGGGCGGGAACCTCAAGGTGACCCCGAGCTGAAGCAGTTGAGCGCCTCCCCCTCGATCCCGTCCCCCCGGCCGCGACCGCAATCGGTACGGTGGAGCCATGGCTGACCCGAGCACCTACCGCCCGGCGCCGGGCGCGATCCCGACCTCCCCGGGCGTCTACAAGTTCCGTGACGCCCACGGCCGGGTCATCTACGTCGGCAAGGCCAAGAGCCTGCGCCCGCGCCTGTCGTCCTACTTCCAGGACCTGGCCGGGCTGCACCCCCGCACCGCGACCATGGTCACCACCGCCGCCTCGGTGGAGTGGACCGTGGTCGCCACCGAGGTCGAGGCGCTCCAACTGGAGTACTCCTGGATCAAGGAGTTCGATCCACGGTTCAACGTCAAGTACCGCGACGACAAGAGCTATCCGGAACTCGCCGTCACCCTCAACGAGGAGTACCCGAGGGTCCAGGTGATGCGCGGGGCCCACAAGAAGGGCGTGCGCTACTTCGGTCCGTACGGGCACGCCTGGGCGATCCGCGAGACGGTCGACCTGCTGCTGCGCGTCTTCCCCGTCCGCACCTGCTCCAACGGCGTGTTCAAGCGCGCCCGGCAGGTCGGCCGCCCCTGTCTGCTCGGCTACATCGGCAAGTGCGCCGCGCCCTGTGTCGGCAAGGTCTCGGCGGACGAACACCGGGAACTGGCCGAGGACTTCTGCGACTTCATGGCCGGGCGCACCGGCAACTACCTGCGCCGGCTGGAGGACCAGATGCGGGAGGCCGCCGCCGAGATGGAGTACGAGAGGGCGGCCCGGCTTCGCGACGACATCGGCGCCCTCAAGCGCGCGATGGAGAAGAACGCCATCGTGCTCGCCGACGCCACCGACGCCGACCTGCTGGCCGTCGCCGAGGACGAACTCGAAGCCGCCGTCCAGATCTTCCACGTCCGCGGCGGCCGGGTGCGCGGCCAGCGCGGCTGGGTCACCGACAAGGTCGAGGACGTCGACACCGCCGGACTCGTCGAGCACGCCCTCCAGCAGCTCTACGGCGGCGCCGCCGCGGAGGAGCGCAACGAGTCCGTCCCGCGGGAGGTGCTCGTCCCCGCCCTGCCGGAGCCGCTCGCCCCCGTCCGGGAGTGGCTGAGCGGTCTGCGCGGCAGCCAGGTCGACCTGCGCATCCCGCAGCGCGGCGACAAGAAGGACCTGATGGCCACCGTGCAGCGCAACGCCCAACAGGCGCTCGCCCTGCACAAGACCAAGCGCGCCTCCGACCTCACCACCCGCAGCCGCGCCCTCCAGGAGATCGCCGACGCGCTGGAACTGGACTCCGTTCCGCTGCGCATCGAGTGCTACGACATCTCCCACCTCCAGGGCGAGGACGTGGTCGCCTCGATGGTCGTCTTCGAGGACGGCCTGGCCCGCAAGAGCGAGTACCGGCGCTTCCAGATCAGGGGCTTCGAGGGCCAGGACGACGTCCGCTCGATGCACGAGGTGATCAGCCGCCGGTTCCGCCGCTACCTCCAGGAGCGCGAGCAGACCGGCGAGTGGGCCGTCCCGGAGGCTGACGACCCCGTCACCGCCGAGCCCATCACCGCCGATGCCGTCACCGCCGACCCCGTCACCGCCGTCGGTGCCCGGGACGAGGACGGCCGCCCCAAGCGCTTCGCCTACCCCCCGCAGCTGCTGGTGGTCGACGGCGGCCAGCCGCAGGTCGCCGCCGCCAAGCGCGCCCTGGAGGAACTGGGCATCGACGACGTCGCGCTGTGCGGCCTGGCCAAGCGCCTGGAGGAGGTCTGGCTGCCCGGCGAGGACGACCCGGTCGTGCTGCCGCGCTCCAGCGAGGGCCTCTACCTGCTGCAGCGGGTGCGCGACGAGGCCCACCGCTTCGCTATCAGCTATCAGCGCAACAAGCGTTCCAAGCGACTCACCGCCGGGGAGCTGGACTCCGTCCCGGGCCTCGGCGAAACTCGCCGCCGGGCGCTGCTCAAGCACTTCGGCTCGCTGAAGAAGCTCCGGGCCGCCACCGTCGACGAGATCTGCGCGGTACCCGGCATCGGGCGCCGCACCGCGGAAACTGTTGCGGCGGCGTTGTCGTCCCGTACACCTGCCGCACCCGCGGTCAACACCGCGACCGGCGAGATCATCGAGGACAGGCCTGACCAGGCCGCCGAGCCGGTGGCCGCAGCATCCCAGACCGCACCATCCCAGGAGACGCCATGACGGCCGACGCCGCCCGTCCATCGGCGCGCCCCGAACCCGCCCGCCTGTCCGGGACGGGGAAGGGCGGCCGTGCCGTGCGCGTTCTCCCCAGCAGAAAGACCGAGAGCGGGGAACCGAAGTGACCGTGTCAGACGTGGCCGAGAACGCGCCGGAGCTGGTGATCATCTCCGGCATGTCCGGAGCCGGCCGCTCCACCGCCGCGAAGTGCCTGGAGGACCTGGGCTGGTTCGTGGTGGACAACCTGCCGCCGGCCCTGATCCCCACCATGGTCGACCTGGGCGCCCGCTCCCAGGGCAACGTCGCCCGGATCGGCGTGGTCGTGGACGTCCGCGGCCGTCAGTTCTTCGACGACCTGCTCACCTCGCTGGACGAGCTGGAGAAGCGCGGCGTCCGGCTCCGGGTGGTCTTCCTCGACTCCTCCGACGAAGCCCTGGTCCGACGCTTCGAGAGCGTCCGCCGCCCCCACCCGCTGCAGGCCGACGGCCGGATCGTGGACGGCATCGCCCAGGAGCGCGACCTGCTGCGCGACCTGCGCGGTGAGGCCGACCTGGTGATCGACACCTCCAACCTCAACGTGCACCAGCTGCGCGCCAAGCTGGACGCCCAGTTCGCCGACCACGACGAGCCCGAGCTGCGCGCCACCGTGATGTCCTTCGGCTTCAAGTACGGCCTGCCGGTCGACGCCGACCTCGTGGTGGACTGCCGCTTCCTGCCGAACCCGCACTGGGTACCCGAGCTGCGGGCCCGCACCGGCACCGACGCGGACGTCGCCGACTACGTCTTCCAGCAGCCGGGCGCCAACGAGTTCCTGGACGGCTACGCCGAGCTCCTCCGGATCGTTACCGAGGGCTACCGCCGGGAGGGGAAGCGCTACATGACGCTTGCCGTAGGCTGCACCGGTGGCAAGCACCGTAGCGTCGCCATGTCCGAGCGTCTGACCAAGCGTCTCATCGCCGACGGAGTCGAGACGGTGCTCGTCCACCGTGACATGGGACGGGAGTAACCGCCGCCTTCCCTGCCGGGCCGCCGGCGGAGCCGGTGGCGGGGTCGAGGAACGCGAGGTGAGTGTGGCGGGATACGTGCCCGGGCGGCAGCCGCAGAGCAGGACCGGCGAACGGGCGGGCAGCCCGTCGCCGAGCCGTCCGCGTAGCAGTCCCGCCCGGGCCAACCCGGCTCCCCGGATCACCGCGCTCGGCGGCGGCCAGGGCCTGTCCGCCTCGCTGTCCGCGCTGCGCCGGCTCACCAGCGACCTGACCGCCGTGGTCACCGTCGCCGACGACGGCGGCTCCAGCGGACGGTTGCGCGAGGAGTTGGGGGTGCTGCCGCCCGGAGACCTGCGCAAGGCGCTGGCCGCGCTGTGCGGGGACGACGACTGGGGCCGCACCTGGTCCGAGGTGATCCAGCAGCGCTTCACCGGCAACGGGGAGCTGGGCGGCCACGCGGTGGGCAATCTGCTGATCGTCGCCCTCTGGGAGAAGCTCGGCGACCCGGTCGCCGCGCTGGACTGGGTCGGCCGGCTGCTGAACGTCCAGGGCCGGGTGCTGCCGATGTCGGCGGTGCCGCTGGACATCGAGGCGACCGTGCGCGGCCACGACCCGGCCCGCCCGGCCGAGGTCTCGGCCGTCCGCGGCCAGGCCAGCGTGGCGGCCACCCCGGGCACCGTGCAGTCGATCCGGCTGCTTCCGGACGAGCCTCCGGCCGTGCCGGAGGCGGTCACGGCGGTCCGCGAGGCGGACTGGGTGGTGCTCGGCCCCGGTTCCTGGTTCACCAGCGTGCTGCCCCACCTGCTGGTGCCCGAGCTGGCCAAGGCGCTGACGGAGACCCGCGCCCGCCGTCTGCTCACCCTGAACCTGGCCCCGCAGCCCGGTGAGACCGAGGGCTTCACCCCCCAGCGCCACCTGGAGGTCATCGCCGACCACGCTCCGGACCTCGCGGTGGATGCGATCCTGGTGGACGAGCGCGCCGTCACGGGCGGCGCCTTCGGCCAGGCCGACCTGGAGGGTCTGGAGAAGGCCGCCGAACGGATGGGCGCCGCTCTGGTGCTCGGCACGGTGGCCCGCGCCGACGGCACCCCGCGACACGACCCCGAGCTGTTGGCGGCCGCGTACGACCGGATTTTCCGGACACATGGAAGGATCGGGCCATGGCGATGACTCCAGCGGTGAAGGACGAGATCAGCCGGCTCCCGGTCACCCGGGCCTGCTGTCGCAAGGCGGAGGTGTCGGCGATCCTGCGGTTCGCGGGCGGGCTGCACATCGTGAGCGGCCGCATCGTGATCGAGGCGGAGCTGGACACCGGGGCGGCGGCGCGAAGGCTGCGCAAGGACCTGCTGGAGATCTTCGGGCACTCCTCCGACCTCGTGGTGATGGCGCCCGGCGGGCTGCGGCGCGGCAGCCGCTTCGTCGTCCGGGTGGTCAAGGACGGCGAGCTGCTCGCCCGCCAGACCGGTCTGGTGGACGGCCGCGGCCGTCCGATCCGGGGCCTGCCCCCGGCGGTCGTCTCCGGGGCCACCTGCGACGCCGAGGCGGCCTGGCGCGGGGCCTTCCTCGCACACGGATCGCTCACCGAGCCGGGCCGCTCCTCCTCGCTGGAGATCACCTGCCCCGGCTCGGAGGCGGCGCTGGCGCTGGTCGGCGCGGCCCGTCGGCTCGGCATCCCGGCCAAGGCCCGCGAGGTGCGCGGGGTGGACCGGGTGGTCATCCGCGACGGTGACGCGATCGGCGCGCTGCTGACCCGGCTGGGGGCGCACGAGTCGGTGCTCGCCTGGGAGGAGCGCCGGATGCGGCGCGAGGTCCGGGCCACCGCGAACCGGCTGGCCAACTTCGACGACGCCAACCTGCGCCGCTCGGCCCGGGCCGCGGTGGCGGCCGGCGCCCGGGTGGCCCGCGCGCTGGAGATCCTCGGCGAGGAGGTGCCCGAGCACCTGGCCGCGGCCGGCCAGCTGCGGATGCAGCACAAGCAGGCCTCGCTGGAGGAGCTGGGCGCGCTCGCCGACCCGCCGCTGACCAAGGACGCGGTGGCCGGCCGGATCCGCCGCCTGCTGGCGATGGCCGACAAGCGCGCCGCCGAGCTCGGCCTGCCGAGCACCGAGGCCAACCTGACCGACGAGATGGCGCTCAACTGACGCACGGCGCTTCGCGCGCCGGACGCCGCGGAGGCGAGCGGGCGAATGACGGCCGGTGTCCGAAATCCGGGGCACCGGCCGTCGCTGTGTCCGGGCCCGTACGGGAGTGGACGGCGAACCAAAATTGGTCAAGACCACTTGGCCAGGACCAACGGCCCGGGGAGGCGCGGACGGAGGGCCCGGGACCGCGCCACGCCACGTCTTGCCAGGTGGCGCGATGTGCCCTCGCAGGCCCGGGAGAGGTAGGGTCGTAGGCGGTCGGGGACTTCCCAAATCTCATCCCCGTCGGCTCACCGCCGGCGTACCTAACGAGGAGATCGGTTCGTGACGATCCGGGTAGGCATCAACGGCTTCGGCCGCATCGGCCGCAACTTCTTCCGCGCCGTCAAGGCCCAGGGCGCGGACATCGAGATCGTCGGTGTCAACGACCTCACCGACACGAAGACCCTGGCTCACCTGCTGAAGTACGACACCACCCTGGGCACCTTCCCGGGCGAGGTCTCGCACACCGAGGACAGCATCACCGTCGACGGCCACACCTTCAAGGTGACGGCCGAGCGTGACCCGGCCAACCTGCCGTGGGCCGCCCTGGGCGCCGACATCGTCGTCGAGTCCACCGGCATCTTCACCAAGGCCGAGGCCGCGAAGAAGCACCTCGCCGCCGGCGCGAAGAAGGTCATCATCTCGGCGCCCGCCACCGACGAGGACGTCACCATCGTCCTGGGTGTCAACGACGACAAGTACGACGCCGCCAACCACCACGTCATCTCCAACGCCTCCTGCACCACCAACTGCGTGGCGCCGATGGCCAAGGTCCTGAACGAGAGCTTCGGCATCGTCAAGGGTCTGATGACCACTGTCCACGCGTTCACCAACGACCAGGTCACCCTGGACTTCCCGCACAAGGACCTGCGCCGTGCTCGTGCGGCGAGCCAGAACATCATCCCGACCTCGACGGGTGCCGCCAAGGCGACCGCCCTGGTCCTGCCGGAGCTGAAGGGCAAGCTGGACGGCACCTCGCTGCGCGTCCCGGTCCCGACCGGCTCGATCACCGACCTGGTCGTCACCCTGGAGCGCGAGGTCACCAAGGACGAGGTCAACGCGGCCTTCCAGAAGGCCGCGCAGGAGGGCCCGCTCAAGGGCATCCTGGCCTACACCGAGGACCCGATCGTCTCCTCGGACATCGTCAACGACCCGGCCTCCTGCATCTTCGACTCGCAGCTCACCATGGTCCAGGGCAACCAGGTCAAGGTGCTCGGCTGGTACGACAACGAGTGGGGCTACTCGAACCGCGTCGTCGACCTGGTCACCCTCGTCGGTGGCCGGCTCTGACGCGGTGGGAGCTGACGTGATGTAGGGGCGAGGGCTCGGACGGCGAAATGTGCCGACCGGGCCCTCGCTCTGCGTACAAGGACTTCTCAGGCGGCCCCTGCGCCGTGCCGCCTCTGCGCATCAACCATCTCCCCAGGAGACCGAAGAACCCGTGAAGACCATCGAAGACCTGGACGTCGCCGGCAAGCGCGTCTTCGTACGCGCCGACCTGAACGTCCCGCTGTCGGACGGCCGGATCACCGACGACGGTCGGATCCGTGCCGTCGCCCCGACCATCGCCAAGCTCGTCGAGCGCGGCGCCAAGGTCGTCGTCGCCTCCCACCTCGGCCGTCCCAAGGGCGCGCCGGACCCGCAGTTCTCGCTCGCCCCGGTGGCCGAGCGCCTCGGTGAGATCCTCGGCAGGCCGGTCGCCTTCGCCACCGACACCGTGGGCGAGTCGGCCCGGTCCGCCGTGGCCGCACTGGCCGACGGCGAGGTCGTGCTGCTGGAGAACCTGCGCTTCAACGCCGGTGAGACCAGCAAGGACGACGCCGAGCGCAAGGCCTTCGCCGAGCAGCTGGCCGCCCTGGCCGACCTGTACGTCGGCGACGGCTTCGGCGCCGTGCACCGCAAGCACGCCTCGGTGTACGACCTGCCGGCCCTGCTGCCGCACGCCGCCGGCGACCTGATCGCCACCGAGGTCGGTGTGCTGAAGAAGCTCACCGAGGACGTCAAGCGCCCGTACGTCGTCGTGCTCGGCGGCGCCAAGGTGTCGGACAAGCTCGGTGTGATCGACAACCTGCTGAAGAAGGCCGACCGGATCCTGATCGGCGGCGGCATGGCGTACACCTTCCTCAAGGCCAAGGGCCACGAGGTCGGCATCTCGCTGCTGCAGGAGGACCAGATCCCGACCGTCCTGGGCTACCTGGCCGAGGCCGAGGAGCGGGGCGTCGAGTTCGTCCTGCCCGTGGACGTCCTGGTCTCCGCCGAGTTCCCGGACCTCAAGGGCAAGACCCCGGCGAACCCCGACACCGTCGCGTCGGACGAGATCCCGGCCGACAAGGAGGGCCTGGACATCGGCCCGAAGACCCGCGAGCTCTACGCGGCGAAGCTGGCCGACGCCGGCACGGTGTTCTGGAACGGCCCGATGGGCGTCTTCGAGCACCCGGACTACGCGAACGGCACCAAGGCCGTCGCGCAGGCCCTGATCGACAGCAACGCGTTCACCGTGGTCGGTGGCGGCGACTCCGCCGCGGCCGTCCGCATCCTGGGCTTCGACGAGACGAAGTTCGGGCACATCTCGACCGGCGGTGGCGCGAGCCTCGAGTACCTGGAGGGCAAGACCCTCCCCGGTCTCGCCGCCCTGGAAGGCTGAAGGCATGACTGAGCGTCTCCCGCTGATGGCGGGCAACTGGAAGATGAACCTCAACCACCTCGAGGCCATCCAGCACACCCAGAAGCTGGCCTTCGCGCTGGCCGACAAGGACTACGAGGCCGTCGAGGTCGCCGTCCTGGTGCCGTTCACCGACCTGCGGTCGGTGCAGACCCTGGTCTTCGGCGACAAGCTGAAGATCAAGTACGGCTCGCAGGACATCTCGCAGCACGACGGCGGCGCCTACACCGGCGAGGTCTCCGGCCCGATGCTGGCCAAGCTGCAGTGCACCTACGCGGTGATCGGCCACTCGGAGCGCCGCCAGTACCACGGCGAGAACGAGGAGATCGTCAACGCCAAGGTCAAGGCCGCCTACCGGGCCGGGGTCACCCCGATCCTGTGCGTCGGCGAGCCGCTGGAGATCCGCAAGGCGGGCACCCACGTCGAGTACACCCTGGCCCAGCTGGACGGCGCCCTGGAGGGCGTCACGGCCGACCAGGCCGAGTCGATCGTGGTCGCCTACGAGCCGGTCTGGGCGATCGGCACCGGCGAGGTGGCCACCCCGGAGGACGCGCAGGAGGTCTGCGCCGCCATCCGCCGGCGGATCGCCGAGCTGTACGACGCCGAGCTGGCCGACAAGGTCCGCGTGCTGTACGGCGGTTCGGTCAAGTCGTCGAGCGCGGCCGGTCTGATGGCCAAGCCCGACATCGACGGCGGTCTGATCGGCGGTGCCTCGCTGGACGCCGACGAGTTCGTCAAGATCGTGCGCTACCGTGAGCAGGCAGTAGGCTAACGCCGCCGCAGCAACGTAGGCTTTGGGGCCGGACCGCCGTACGCGGCCCGGCCCCTTCGCCGAAGATACGAGAGAGTTGGTCCCGCCGTGGTTCTCGGGTTCTCGATTGCCCTGATCGTCTTCAGCCTGCTGATGATCCTCCTGGTGCTGCTGCACAAGGGGAAGGGCGGCGGCCTGTCGGACATGTTCGGCGGCGGCGCGATGTCGACCGGCGGCGGTTCGGCGGTGGCCGAGCGCAACCTGGACCGCATCACCATCGTGGTCGGCATCGGGTGGTTCGCCTGCATCCTGGTGCTGGGCCTGGTCCTGAAGTACAAGAGCTGACGCAACCCTGACGCCCCGTCGCCCGAGCGCCTATCCTTGGACGGTCGGGGCGGAGGCGATGGTGGCGGAGGCTTAAGTCCTGCTTACACTAGGACGACTTTCGCCACCGACGCGCACCGCGGCGGGTCGGCGCACCAGCACGCAGGGAGTCAGACCGTGGCAAGTGGCAACGCCATCCGTGGCAGCAGGGTCGGGGCCGGCCCGATGGGGGAGGCGGAGCGCGGCGAGTCCGCTCCGCGCAGCCGGATCTCCTTCTGGTGCGCCAACAAGCACGAGACCCGGCCCAGCTTCGCCGCCGAGGCCGTCATCCCGGACACCTGGGACTGCCCGCGCTGCGGCTTCCCGGCCGGGCAGGACGAGCACAACCCGCCGGCGCCCTCGCGCAACGAGCCGTACAAGACCCACCTCGCCTACGTCCGTGAGCGGCGCACCGACGCCGACGGCGAGGCGATCCTCGCCGAGGCGCTCGCCAAGCTGCGCGGCGAGATCTGACCTGCGGGCGAGGGCCGCGCGAGCGAGCCGAGCACCCCACACACGTACGAAGGGCGCCACCGTCATCGGACGGCGGCGCCCTTCGGCGTTCGTCGCTAGGCCGAGGCCGGCGGGTACAGCTGGGCGGGGATCCGCTCGGCGGCGGCGCGGTCCAGCAGCCACAGGGTGCGGCTGCGGCCGTACGCGCCGGAGGCGGGCGCCTGCAGTTCACCGGGGCCGGACAGGGCCAGCGCGACCGCGCCCGCCTTGTCCTCACCGGCGGCCAGCAGCCAGACCTCGCGGGCGGCCCGGATCGCCGGGAGGGTGAGCGAGATCCGGGTCGGCGGGGGCTTGGGGGCCCCGCGCACGCCGACCACGGTCAGCTCGGTCTCCCGTACGCCCGGGTGCTCCGGGAAGAGCGAGGCGACGTGGGTGTCCGGGCCGACGCCGAGCAGCAGCACGTCGAAGGCCGGGACGCGGAGCCGGTCGCCCGGTCCGGCGGCCCTCGCCAGCTCCTGCGCGTAGCGGGCGGCCGCGGCCTCCACGTCGGAGCCGTCCACGCCGTCGGAGGCGGGCATCTCGTGCACCCGTGCCGGGTCGAGCGGGACGGCGTCCAGCAGTTCGGCGCGGGCCTGGACGGCGTTGCGGTCACCGTCGGCGGCGGGCACGAAGCGCTCGTCGCCCCACCAGAGGTCCAGCCGGCCCCAGTCGACCGCGTCGCGCGCCGGGGACGCGGCGATCGCGGCCAGCAGGGCGTTGCCGTTGCGGCCGCCGGTGAGCACCACCGAGGCGGTGCCGCGGGCGGCCTGGGCGTCCACGATCCGGGTGATCAGCCGGGCCGCGGCCGCCTGGGCCATCAGCTCCTTGTCCCGGTGGACCACCAGCTGCGGAGTGGCCCTGGTCATGCGCCGTCCCGGGTGGCGGCGCGCTTGCCGGCGGCCTTCTTCGCGGCGGGCTTCTTCCCCGCCTCTACGGCCCCGACCGGCCCGGTCGGCCCGCCGTCCGTCTCGGCCACCGAGGCCTCGACCGCCTGGGCGATCTGCTCGGCGGCCGCCGGGACGGTGTCGTCGTGCTCGCGCAGCCGCTCGACGGGCGTGCGCACGGCCGTCGAGTAGATGTCGTCCGGGTCCAGCCGGCGCAGTTCCTCGGCGATCAGCTCCGAGGTCTCGCGCCGCTTGAGCGCCACCTGGCGGTCCGGGGAGCCGGGCATGGAGAGCATGCCCATCAGGCCGTCCGGGCGGTCCAGGGTGATGTCCCCGTCCTTGGTACGCAGGCGCACCGCGGTGATGCCGGGGCCGCCGGTGACGATCCGCTCGACCGGCACGTGCAGCCGGTTGAGCAGCCACAGGCCGAGCAGCTCGACGCTGGGGTTGTAGGACTCGCCCTCGACCACCGCGGCGGTGATGTGGGACGGCCGCTGGTCCAGTGCGGCGGCCAGCATCGAGCGCCAGCCGGTGAGCCGGGTCCAGGCCAGGTCGGTGTCGCCCGGGCTGTAGCTCTGGGCCCGCTGGGCGAGCTGGCCGACCGGGGACTCGGCGGTGACCGCGTCGGTGATCCGGCGCTGGGCGAGCGCGCCCAGCGGGTCCTGCGCCGGGTGCAGCGGCGCGTTCTCCGGCCACCAGACCACGGTCGGGGCGTCCGGCAGCAGCAGCGGCAGGACGACCGACTGGGCGTGCGCGGCGAGTTCGCCGTGCATCCGCAGGACAACCGTTTCTCCGGAGCCGGCGTCCGAGCCGACCAGGATCTCGGCGTCCAGGCGGGTCTCGGCGCGGGCCCGGGGCGAGCGGCCGGCGCGCTTGATCACCGCGAGGGTGCGCATCGGGTGCTCGCGGGAGGCGTCGTTGGCGGCCTTGAGGGCGTCGTAGGCGCTGCCCTCGTCGGTCACGATCACCAGGGTGAGCACCATGCCGGCGGCGGTGGAGCCGCTGGCCCGGCGCGCCGCCATCAGCGCGGCATTGATCTTGCTGGACGTCGTGTTGGTGAGGTCGATCTTCATGGCCGGCGCCAGCTCCTGCCGTCTCGTGCGAGCATCTCGTCAGCCTCGGCGGGCCCCCAGGTGCCCGCCGCGTACTGGGCGGGCTTGCCGTGGGTGTCCCAGTACCGCTCGATCGGGTCGAGGATCTGCCAGGAGAGCTCGACCTCCTGGTGCCGCGGGAACAGGTTGGCGTCGCCGAGCAGCACGTCGAGGATGAGCCGCTCGTACGCCTCCGGGCTGGACTCGGTGAAGGACTCGCCGTAGGCGAAGTCCATCGTGACGTCCCGGACCTCGAAGGAGGTGCCCGGCACCTTGGAGCCGAACCGCACCGTCACGCCCTCGTCCGGCTGGACCCGGATGACCAGGGCGTTCTGCCCCAGCTCCTCGGTCGCGTAGGAGTCGAAGGGCAGGTACGGGGCGCGCTGGAAGACCACCGCGATCTCGGTGACCCGGCGGCCCAGGCGCTTGCCGGTGCGCAGGTAGAACGGGACGCCCGCCCAGCGGCGGTTGTTGATCTCCAGCTTGATGGCCGCGTAGGTGTCGGTCTTGGACTCGGGGTCGATGCCGTCCTCGTCCAGGTAGCCGACGACCTCCTCGCCGCCCTGCCAGCCGGCCGCGTACTGGCCGCGCACGGTGTGCCGGCCGAGGTCGGCCGGGAGCTTGACGGCGCTGAGCACCTTGAGCTTCTCGGCCACCAGCGCCTTCGGGTGGAAGGACGCCGGCTCCTCGATGGCGGTGAGCGCCATCAGCTGGAGCAGGTGGTTCTGGATGACGTCACGGGCGGAGCCGATGCCGTCGTAGTAGCCGGCCCGGCCGCCGATGCCGATGTCCTCGGCCATGGTGATCTGCACGTGGTCGACGTAGGACCGGTTCCAGATCGGCTCGAACATCTGGTTGGCGAAGCGCAGCGCCAGGATGTTCTGGACCGTCTCCTTGCCCAGGTAGTGGTCGATCCGGAAGACCTCGTCCCGGGGGAAGACCTCGTGGACGACCTTGTTGAGCTCCTGGGCGCTCTCCAGGTCGTGGCCGAAGGGCTTCTCGATGACGGCGCGGCGCCAGGAGCCCTGCGGCGGGTCGGCCAGGCCGTGCTTCTTGAGCTGCTGGACGACGGTCGGGAAGAACTTCGGCGGGACGGACAGGTAGAAGGCGAAGTTGCCGCCGGTGCCCTGGGCCTTGTCCAGCTCCTCGATGGTCGCGCGGAGCTTGTCGAAGGCGTCGTCGTCGTCGAAGGTGCCGTGGACGAAGCGCATGCCCTTGGCGAGCTGCTGCCAGACCTCCTCCCGGAACGGGGTCCGGGCGTGCTCCTTGACCGCGTCGTGGACCTCCTGGGCGAAGTCCTCGTTGTCCCACTCGCGGCGGGCGAAGCCGACCAGGGAGAAGCCCGGCGGCAGCAGGCCGCGGTTGGCCAGGTCGTAGATGGCCGGCATCAGCTTCTTGCGCGACAGGTCGCCGGTGACCCCGAAGATGACCAGGCCGGACGGCCCCGCGATGCGCGGGAGCCGCCGGTCGGAAGGGTCACGAAGCGGGTTGACGGGGGAGGGCGGGAGGTCGTCCGCGTCCGACTCCGACGTCAACTCGGGGAAATCAGTGCTCACTTGGTGTGCTCCGCTTTCGTGCGCTGAGTGTGTGAGCGGGGGTCACTTCTCGGTGGCGAAGGAGGCCAGCGAGGCGGTGACGGTGTCGAGCAGCTCCTGCCAGGACTGCTCGAACTTCTGCACGCCCTCGTCCTCCAGGACCTGGACCACGTCGTCGTAGTCCACGCCGGCGGCCGCGACGGCGTCCAGAAGGGCCTTGGCGTCGGCGTAGTTGGGGACGATGGTGTTGCCGCTGACCACGCCGTGGTCGGCGGTGGCGTCCAGGGTGGCCTCGGGCATGGTGTTGACGGTGCCCGGGGCGACCAGCTCGGTGACGTACAGGGTGTCCGGCAGGGCCGGGTCCTTGACGCCGGTCGAGGCCCACAGCGGGCGCTGCGGCTTGGCGCCGGCGGCCTCCAGGGCCTTCCAGCGGGCGTTGCCGGCGGTCTTGCCGTCGACCGAGCCGAAGACCTCCTCGTACGCCTGGTAGGCGAGGCGGGCGTTGGCCAGGGCGGCCTTGGAGCGCAGGTTCTTGGCGTCGCCGCCGACCTTGTCCAGGCGCTTGTCGATCTCGGTGTCCACGCGGGACACGAAGAAGGAGGCGACCGACTCGATCTGGGAGAGGTCCAGGCCCTTGGCCTTGGCGGTCTCCAGGCCGGTCAGGTAGGCGTCGATGACGGCCTTGTAGCGCTCCAGGGAGAAGATCAGCGTGACGTTGACGCTGATGCCCAGGCCGATGACCTCGCTGATGGCGGGCAGGCCGGCCTTGGTGGCGGGGATCTTGATGAACACGTTCGGGCGGTCGACCAGCCACCACAGCTGCTTGGCCTCGGCCACGGTCGGGGCGGTCTCGTGCGCCAGGCGCGGGTCGACCTCGATGGAGACCCGGCCGTCGCGGCCGTTGGAGGCGTCGTAGACCGGGCGCAGCACGTCGGCGGCGTCGCGCACGTCCGAGGTGGTGATCATGCGGACCGCCTCCTCGGTGGTGACCTTGCGGACGGCGAGGTCGCGCAGCTGGCCGTCGTAGGAGGTGTCGCCGCTGCCGGCGATGGCCTTCTGGAAGATGGTCGGGTTGGTGGTGACACCCACCACGTGCCTGTTCTGCACCAGCTCGGCCAGGTTGCCGGAGTTCAGCCGCTTGCGGCTGAGGTCGTCCAGCCAGATCGCAACGCCTTCGTCGCTGAGGCGCTTCAGTGCGTCAGTCATGGTGCTTCAGTCCTTCTTCTGCTTCGTGGGGTAGTCAGAGGGGCCGCGTACCCGCGTGCGGGCGAGGTACGCGGCCGGAGCGGAACTAGCGGTTGACGGCTTCGAGGGCGCGCAGGGCGTTGTGCGCCTCGGCGATCACGCGCTCGGCGGTCAGACCGAACTCCTCGAACAGCACCTTGTAGTCGGCGGAGGCACCGAAGTGCTCCAGCGACACGATCCGTCCGTGGTCGCCGACCAGCTCGCGCCAGCCCTGGGCGATGCCGGCCTCGACCGAGACACGGGCCTTGACCGACGGCGGCAGCACGCTGTCGCGGTAGGCCTGGTCCTGCTCCTGGAACCACTCGAAGGACGGGACAGAGACCACCCGGGTCGCGATGCCCTCGGCCTCCAGGGCCTCGCGGGCCTGGACGGCCAGCTGGACCTCGGAGCCGGTGCCCAGCAGGATCACCTGCGGGTCGCCGTTGGAGGCCTCGGCCAGCACGTAGGCGCCCTTGGCGGTGCCCTCGGCGGAGGCGAAGACCTCGCGGTCGAAGGTCGGGACGTTCTGACGGGTGAGCGCCAGGCCGACCGGGCCGGGGTGGGTGGTCTGGCGCTCGATGACGGTGCGCCAGGCGACGGCCGTCTCGTTGGCGTCGGCCGGGCGGACCATGGACAGGCCCGGGATGGCGCGCAGCGAGGCCATGTGCTCGACCGGCTGGTGGGTCGGGCCGTCCTCGCCGAGGCCGATCGAGTCGTGCGTCCAGACGTAGGTGACCGGCAGCTTCATCAGAGCGGCCAGGCGGACGGCCGGGCGCATGTAGTCGGCGAAGACCAGGAAGGTGCCGCCGTACACGCGGGTGTTGCCGTGCAGGGCGATGCCGTTCATGGTCGAGCCCATGGCGTGCTCGCGGATGCCGAAGTGGATCGTCCGGCCGAACGGGCTGGCGGACTTCAGCGGGTTGCCCTCGGGGAGGAAGGAGCTGTCCTCGTCGATGGTGGTGAGGTTGGACTCCGCGAGGTCGGCCGAGCCGCCCCACAGCTCCGGGATCACGGCGCCGAGCGCCTTGAGGGTCTCGCCGGAGGCCTTGCGGGTGGCGACGTCCTTGCCGGCCGGGAAGGTCGGGACGGCCTTCTTCCAGCCCTCGGGCAGTTCGCCGGCCTGGATGCGGTCGAACTCGGCGGCCCGCTGCGGGTTGGCGGCGCGCCAGGCCTCGAAGCCCTGCTGCCACTGGTCGCGGGCGGCCTTGCCGCGCTTGATGACCCGGCGGGCGTGCTCGATGACCTGGTCGCTGACCTCGAAGGTCTTCTCCGGGTCGAAGCCCAGGACCTTCTTGGTGGCGGCGATCTCGGCGGCGCCGAGTGCGGAGCCGTGCGCCTTCGCGGTGTTCTGGGCGTCCGGGGCCGGCCAGGCGATGATCGTGCGCATCGCGATGATCGACGGGCGGGACGTCTCGGCCTTGGCGGCGGCCAGCGCACCGGCGAGGGCCTCGACGTCGACATCGCCGTTGGCCTTCGGGGTGACGCGCTGGACGTGCCAGCCGTACGCCTCGTAACGCTTGAGGACGTCCTCGGAGAAGGCGGTCTCGGTGTCGCCCTCGATCGAGATGTGGTTGTCGTCGTAGAGCGCGACCAGGTTGCCCAGCTTCTGGTGGCCGGCCAGCGAGGAGGCCTCGGCGGAGATGCCCTCCTCCAGGTCGCCGTCGGAGACGATCGCCCAGATGGTGTGGTCGAAGGGGGACTCCCCGGCGGGCGCCTCCGGGTCGAACAGGCCGCGCTCGTAGCGGGCGGCCATCGCCATGCCGACCGCGTTGGCGATGCCCTGGCCGAGCGGGCCGGTGGTGGTCTCCACGCCCGCGGTGTGGCCGTGCTCGGGGTGGCCCGGGGTGCGGCTGCCGGCCACCCGGAAGGCCTTGAGGTCGTCCAGCTCCAGACCGTAACCCGAGAAGTACAGCTGGGTGTAGAGCGTCAGGCTGGTGTGCCCGGGGGAGAGGACGAAGCGGTCACGGCCGACCCAGGCCGGGTCGGTCGGGTCGTGGCGCAGGAAGCGCTGGAAGATCAGGTAGGCCGCGGGGGCCAGGGACATGGCCGTCCCGGGGTGCCCGTTACCGACCTTCTGGACAGCGTCCATAGCGAGGACGCGCGCCGTGTCAACCGTGCGCTCGTCCAGGTCGCTCCACTCGAATGCGTTCGTCGGCGCAGTGCTCACCCTGTCTCAGGGCTCCTTCCGTTGTGAAGAGTGACCCCGTGAATGGGGACCGGGTCGGCCACGGCGCTGTGGTCCCGACTGTGGATGGTGCCGGTCACGGAGGGTAGATCCCGCTTCTGCGTGCGAGCCTACCGTCCGGGCCGGGCATCACCCTCCGTGCCGGGACAACCGGGATTTCCGCATGGTGATTCCCACTAGGGCGGTACGACTTCTTTTGTCCCAGGCTCTCCCGGTTTGCCTGGGCGCGCCGCCCGGGTGGTCGGGACGGGTTGCGCAGGCTCGCGGGAGGCGCTTCGTGGGTTCACCCAGGCGGTTGACCCGGGGGTGTGCCATCCGCCTCGCCGGGGGACCCCGGAGCCGGATGGGATATATGGAGCGTCTAAGGTGGCGTGGTACGCGCAGAGCGGACGATTCGGGACCCTTCGTTCCTGTGGACGCCTGCGAAGATTCATCTTCAGTTGGGGTGTTAGTGACCGCCGTCGAAACACGTCCCGCCGGGGTCACCGGGGCGACTCCTGCCCACCGGCCCATCGGGGCCCGTGTCGGCGCGTTCGTCGCACTGACCAAGCCGCGGATCATCGAACTGCTGCTGATGAGCACGGTGCCGGTGATGTTCCTGGCCCAGCAGGGCGTGCCGAACATGCTGCTGGTGCTGAAGGTCGTGGTCGGCGGTTACCTCTCGGCGGGCGGCGCCAACGCCCTCAACATGTACATCGACCGCGACATCGACGCGCTGATGTCCCGCACCGAGCGGCGGCCGATCGTCACCGGGATGGTGTCGCCGCGCGAGGCGCTGGTGTTCGGCATCACGCTGGGCGTCCTCTCCACCCTGCTGCTCGGCTTCGGCGTCAACTGGCTCTCCGCCGGACTGGCGCTCGGCGCGCTGCTGTTCTACGTCTTCGTCTACACGCTGGGCCTCAAGCGGCGCACCTCGCAGAACATCGTGTGGGGCGGCATCGCCGGCTGCATGCCGGTGCTGATCGGCTGGTCCTCGGTGACCAACTCGGTGTCCTGGGCGGCGGTGGCGCTCTTCCTGGTGGTGTTCTTCTGGACCCCGCCGCACACCTGGGTGCTGTCCATGAAGGTGCGCGACGACTACGAGCGGGCCGGCGTGCCGATGCTCCCGGTCATCAAGGGCAACGTGGCGGTCGGCAAGCAGGTCGTCGCGTACTCCTGGGTGATGGTGGCGGTCTCGCTGGCCGTCTGGCCGCTGGGGCACATGAGTTGGCTGTACCCCGTCGCCGCGGTGCTGCTCGGCGGGTTCTGGCTGCGGGAGGCGCACGCGCTGTACGGGCGGGCCAAGGCCGGGATCGTGGGCGCCAAGCTGAAGGAGATGCGGCTGTTCCACTGGTCGATCACCTACCTGTCGCTGCTGTTCGTGGTGTGCGCGATCGACCCGTTCGTGAAGTAGCCCTCCGTTCTGTGACGGAAGAGCCCCGGTCCTGGTGGACCGGGGCTCTTCGCGTTTCAGCGGGAGGGGAGTTCGGACGGGCCGACGTGGCCGTCCAGCCAGTCCCGCAGCGGCTGGGAGGCGCGCAGGAAGTCGACGATCCGGGTGTGGGCGGCCCGGGTGCCCAGCCACTTCGCGGGCTCCCACTCCTGCCAGGCCACCAGGCCCTTGTGCCGCAGCAGCTCGATCCGGGGGTGGTCCTTGGCGTAGCCGCGCGGGGCCGACTTGAGGGAGTCGCGGCCGTGGACCCGCGGGCCGGCCTGTTCCACCCGGGTGATCACCCGCTCCAGCTCGGCGCCGCTGACGTCCTCGGCGACGGCGGCGCGGTAGCGCTCCAGCTGGTCGGGAGCGAGCTGGTACATGCCGTTGCCGCAGGCCAGGCCGTCGGCGGAGAGCTGGATGTAGCCGCCGGACTCCAGGTGCGCGCCGATGTGCGTCTTGTACGGGGACTTGTCGGCGCTGAAGCGGACGTCCCGGTTGGGGCGGAAGATCTTTCCCGGCCCGAACTCCGGCTCCAGCTCGGCGAGCAGCGCCTCCATCGGGGCCCGTACGGCGTCGTCGTACTGCTCCTTGTGAGCCTGCCAGAAGGACTTCGAGTTGTCGGCTTCGAGGTGCTCGTAGAAGTCCAGCGCCTCGGTCGGCCAGCCTTTGAACGTCATGTTTCGAGTATGTGTCCCGGTGCACAGGGTGCTCCCGTCGCCAGGTCGCGTACCGGTGGGTAGCATGCGGGCATGAGCAGCGCAGAGACCGCCACCGCCGCCGCGCCGGACGCCCGTACCGAGCGCCGCGCCAAGCGCATCGCCAAGCACCTGACCAGCTTCGCCCAGCAGCACGGCGGCAGCGCCGACGCGGTCGTCGAGTACGTCGGCGCCGTGGCCACCCGCATCGTCGTGGTCGGCGCGGACGGCGCCTGGGGCGACCAGGTGGCCCCCACCTACGCCGTCGGCCGCCGGGCCGCGGAGCTGGCGGGTCTGACCCTGCACGAGAACTTCGAGGGCGAGCTGGGGCTGAAGGTGAAGACCAGCGCGTACGAGTGGAAGCGCATGGCCGGCATCCAGCTCGGCGGCTGACCGCTCCTGGTTCGAACGCCGACGGCCCGGCTCCTCCTAGGCGGGGGAGCCGGGCCGTTCTCGCTGGTCAGGGGCGCCGGACGGCCCGGCGAGGGGTAGCGCTACGGTACGCGCATGCACTTCATCGTTGTCGGTATCCGCACGCTCGTGAACGCGATAGTCGACGGCGACCCGCTGTGGCCCGCGGTCACGTTCTTCCTGCTGTCCTTCCCCCTCGCGATCGGTGTCGCGCTGATCCGCGCCCGTCGCCGGCCGCAGTAGGCCCCTCCGGCGACGGCTCGGTTGCCGGGCCCTTACGGGAGCGGGTGACGAACGGGCTGGGCGGGGCGGTCGAGCCAGGCCCACTGTCTGTTCGCGGTGACGGTGAGGCCGAAGCGGTCGGGGGTCGGGTGGTTGTTGTGCTGCCACCAGTGGTGGGCAGCCGTGACCTCGTCCCAGAGGCGGCGGGGGCCGTGCTGCCAGACGGTGAAGCGCTTGTTCTGGCGGCCGTCGTGGTCGACGGCCGCCCAGGAACGGGCATCGGTGGTGGCGACCCAGAGCCGGGCGGCGACGCCGTCGACGCCCGGGTCGTCCTCCCAGGCGGTCCACACGTCGCCCAGCCGTAGGCCGAGGGCGAAGCGGGCCTCCCAGTTTTCGCCGGTGACTTCCCATGGCGGGAGCACCGTTTCGGACTCGTCCAGGGCGTGATCGTCCTGGACGACGTCGCGGAAGATCCGCAGGTCCTGCCGGTGGTTGCGCATCAGCATGAACGCGGAGTGGGGGCTGAAGCGGCCCTGGGCGCGGTCGCGCTCGACGGTGAGCTTGAGCAGGCCCCAGCAGAGCATCGGGTTGTCCCAGGGGGTGAGGACGATGCCGCCGGGCCGGGTCTGTTCGATCCAGGCCCAAGGGATGTGGCGGACCGAGCAGGTGGAGATGATCCGGTCGTAAGGGTGGCGGTGGGGCCAGCCCAGGGATCCGTCTCCGCAGATCAGGTCCACGTCCAGGGCGGCCGCGTTCAGGGCGGCCCACGCCTGCTCGGAGACCTCGGAGTCGATCTCGATCGAGGTGACGTGGCCGGAGCCGAGGCGGTGGGCGAGGAGGGCCGCGTTCCAGCCGGTGCCGGTGCCGATCTCCAGGACGTTCATCCCGGGCCGGACGTCGAGGTCGCGGAGCATGCGGACGACGATCGAGGGGGCGGAGGCGGAGGAGGAGGGCCAGGCATCGGCCGGGGCGGCCGATGCCTGGCCGTCGTTGATCTGGGTGACGATTGGCGTGTCCTGGTACGCCGCCTCGAACCAGCGGTCGTGGTCGGTGGAGAGGTCGCACGGCTCGTAGCCGCCCTCGTCGTTCTCCAGCCAGATCCGCTCGGGCAGGAAGCGGTGGCGGGGAGTTGCTGTGATCGCTGCTTGCCACTCGCGGGGGACCGGGCCGTCGAGCGCTTCGCCGACGGCCCGGAGCAGGCCGCGCACGGCGGCCTGCTCCGGTCGATGCACAGGGTCCGTCACTTGTTGCCCTCGTCCTTCTTGCGCTTCGGCTCGGGCGCCGGCCGGGATCCGTCGGGGGACGGCTTGCTCGTGCCGGGGTCCTTCTTACCGCCGTGCTTGCCGCCGCTGGACTTGTCGGTTCCCCAACCCATGTTTCCTCCGTGTGTGTTGATGAGTGATGGTGATCCCGGTCGCGCCGCCGGATCGGCGGCGCGACCGGGAGTTCAGCGGGATCGGTTGATCAGTACGATGGCCGCGATGACGACATGCAGCCCGGCCGCGGCGGATACGCCGTAGGCGGCCCAGACCCGGGTGGGATCGGGGGTGGGCGACGACGGCGGTGCGTCGTCGGGGGCGTAAGTGTCCTGCGGAGGCTGCCGGTTCACCGGGGGATCGGCGCGGGAGTCGCGAGGTCGGCGTGGACGACCTTGCCGAACGGGAGGGGCGTGACACCCCAGCGGCCGTGAGTGAGCCGGTGGACCATTTCCAGGCCACGGCCCGACGTGGCGTCGGGCCTGGCCTGGACCATCACGGGCATCGACCGGGAACCGTCACCGACGAGGATGCGGACGGTGCGGTCGGTCGGACGGCGGACGCCGACGAGCATGCGCGTCTGGCAGCCGGTCTTGATGGAGTTGGTGACCAACTCGCTGATGATCAAGGCGGCGTCGTCCACCAGGTCGTTGAGCCCCCAGTCCCGCAGCTTCGCGCCGACGAGCCGGCGCGCAGCTGCCACCGATTCCGGCTGGTAGGGCAGTAGCAGGCTGGCGACCGGCACCGAGTTGGCGTGCGGAGGCGCATGAGCCTCCAGCAACGGATGCGGCATGGCAACTCCCTTGTGAACTGGCCCGTCAGGCCACGGGTCGAGTACCTAATTCGGCTGAGGATCCGGGCTTTCAGGGCCGCATGCTGCTTCGTCGGAACTACGATCTCCGAGCGACATCGCGACCCCGCTTCGTATCTACGACGCTACGCCGCGTGACGCATCGTTCCGACGGACCGCCAGTACGAGTTACCCGGCCGATCAAGGCCAGGGGGAGTCCCGATGGCTGCTCAATCGCCGACGAGGCGAGGAACAACACCGACTGGGAGTAAGCCTTCGCTTGAGCGAGAACCAGAAGGTGCCATCGCTGGTTATCTCTTCAAGGTCATTCGCGAGCAGATCCCGCGAACTCAGGAGGAGTTGGCGGAGGAGCTTGGCGTGGACAAGAGCACTCTTCAGGGATGGGAGTCCGGACGGCGTCCGCTGTCGTCCACCAGAGCAGGCAACCTCGTGGCGATGCGCCGCAAACTGGTCCTTCTCGGCGCTCCGCCGGGCGTGGTGGACATGCTTTCCACCGCGATGGACGCTGACCTCCTCCTGGGCGAGATTCTCAGAGCGGAGCCGATCAGGGACCGACTTCGTGAACATCCGCTCGCAGGATGGGTTCTTACGCGAGACACCACGCACATGATCGGCTGGGCGGTGAGCGGAGTCCTCCCCGGAGTGGTCGCCGCGCACTCGACGATTCCGGCCGCGCGACGGGGTCCGGTCTCGTCGTCGCCGCTACTCGAACCGGGATTGCGAGAGCGGTTCTTCCATAAGGTTCGGACTGCCTCGGACGTGGCAGGGACGGCTGGAGCGGAAGCGGCTCTTCTGCGTCGACAAGCCTGGTACCTCGCGTCGTACGACCGGCAATGGGATGCTGCGAATTGGTTTGATGCGCTGCGCCGAAGGGGTGCGTTGACTGCGAATCTCGATGGTTGGTCTCCACGGTGGGCCGAAGCGAGATCGGTGGCGGCATCGTTGGCTCGTCAGGGTGACCCGTCCTTGCTGAGGGACTTCATCAACAGATCCATCGCCGACCATGACCAGGCAGAGGCGGCCAACCTGAACTACTGGGCGCATTGGCTCGGACTCGACCGCCGCCCTCAGACGGACGACTGCTTCATGGCTGAGCGCGACCGACCGGCCTGGGACGCCTCGGCGCTCCTGCGAGAGCTTGCGGTGCGGCTCGACCGGGCCGTTGAGTACACCGATTTGTACGTTCATTCCATCTGGGCCCTGATCCTTTCTCGCCGAAACCTGCTCGACTCCGATCCTTATGTGGCGCAGGAATTGGCTGGAAGAGTTGGTGTTCTGCTCGACGATGGAACTCTGTCTTCCGAGTCCCGGCGCAAGTTGGAATCTGTGTACTACGGTCTCCGGACAAGCGGTTACGGCGTTTGAGAGAGGTCGGCCATGGCAGAGAACGGGCAGGCGAAGGGTACTGCGGGGTATCTGTTCGAAGCGGGGATGCTCAAGCGGGCGAAGCGGTCGGGCTGGTGGATCGCCGGGGTGAAGGACCCCGAGACGATCGCTGAACACTCCTTCCGCACCGGTGTCGTTGGTGCGGTCCTCGCGATGATGGAGGGTGTCGATCCGGCGAAGGTCGCCCTGCTGTGTCTCTTCCACGACACACAGGAGACTCGTATCGGCGACATCCCGCACATCGGCCGCCGATACCTCACCGCGGCCTCCAACGAGCGGGTGACTGCCGACCAGGTCAGCGCCGCCCACCCCGCTGTCGTAACCGGGGTCAACGCCGTCATCTCGGAGTATGAGAACGGCGAGAGCCTGGAGGTGGTTGTCGCGCACGACGCCGACAAGCTCGAATGCCTCCTCCAAGCCGTCGAGTACCGGGAGCAGGGCTACCAGAACGTCCAGCCCTGGATCGACAGCAGCCTTGGCAGCCTGAAGACCGACTCCGCCCGGGAACTGGCCGAGGCTGCGCTCACAATGACCTCATTGGAGTGGCAGAAGGTCTATCTCGGGTCTTCCGTGCATGAATGAGGGGGCGACTGCGCCGCTCCACTCGGTGTCCGTCGCTGGCGTGGTTGTGCGCGAGGACGGGCGGGTGCTGGCGATCCGGCGGGCTGACAACGGAGCTTGGGAGCCTCCGGGCGGGGTGCTGGAGCTGGTGGAGTCCGTTGAAGACGGGGTGCGCCGGGAGGTCTACGAGGAGACCGGCATCAGCGTTGGCGTGGAGCGGCTGACCGGCGTCTACAAGAACCTGCGCCGTGGGGTCGTCGCTCTCGTCTTTCGCTGTCGACCGGAGGGCGGGGCGGTGCGGCTCTCGGATGAGTCGGTCGAGGTCGGCTGGCTCACGGTGGGCGAGGTGTCGGAGCGCATGGCCGAGGTCTATGCGGTGCGTGTCCTGGACGCAATTCGGGCCGAGGCAGCGCCGAGTGTTCGGAGCCACGACGGGCGACAACTGCTGTGATACGCCGAAGGCCCCCATCCGAGGGGATGGGGGCCTTCGGCGACGCTCAGACTGCGGCGGTCTGCGGGGTCTGTGCGGGCAGCTGCTCGGGGGCCACTTCGGCCTCGCGGGTGCGGAGGGCGAGGGGGATGCGGAGGGCGGCGATCCAGGTCAGCGTCGCGCCGAGCATGTGGAGGCCGACCATGAGCTCGGGGGCGTCCGTGAAGTACTGGATGAAACCCAGGACGCCCTGCAGCAGCAGCACCGCCAGCAGTTCCTTGGTGCGGGACTTGGCTGCCTGCGGGGCCTTGATCGCTGCGAAGACGAAGATCATCGCGATGGTCAGACCGACGGAGATGAAGGCGAAGTCGGCGTGGAACTGCGCGAGGCGGTCGTAGTCGATCGGGATGCGCGGGACGATCTTGTTGTCCTGGGGCGTGCCCGGGTGGTGGCCGGCGCCGGTGACCAGGGTGCCGGCCGCGACCAGGAGGCCGACGACCGTGGCCAGGACGTAGGCGAGCTGGTGGATGGGGCGGGCCACCGAAAGCCTGGCCGGGCCGTCGCCTTCCTTGCTGCGCTCCCACATCAGCAGCGCGACCCAGACGAGGGCCATCGCGGCGATCATGTGCCCCGCGACGGTGTAGGGGTTCAGTCCCGTCAGCACGGTGATGCCACCGAGCACGGCATTGCTCATCACTAGCCAGAACTGGGCCCAGCCGAGCTTGGTCATGCTGCGCCGCCAAGGCCTGTGGCAGCGGGCAGCGAGAATCGCCCAGCCAACGGCCGCGCTCAGCACATACGTGAGCATCCGGTTGGTGAACTCGACGATGCCGTGGAAGCCCATCTCGGGCGTGGGCGTGAGGCTGTCGCCAGTGCAGCGGGGCCAGGTCGTACAGCCGAGGCCGGAGGCGGTGAGCCGGACGGCGCCGCCGGTGACGACGATCACCACGCTCATCACCAGCGCGGCGAACGTGGCGCGCCGGACCATTGCGGCGGAGGGCTGCCAGCGCTCGGCGAGCAAGGAGAAGGGGTTAGGCACGGGGTCAATCGTAGGCGGCCTTACGGGCGATCTTGGGGCGGGGCACGGGTGTGGCTCCCGGGGCGCAAAGAGGACTGTTCGGGCAAGGCGGTCATTGGTCTTGACCATTCACTCGTGGGTGGAAAGAAAACTACTGACCGAAGCAGTGCCCCCGATGATCGAGCACGATCACCGGGGGCACTGTTCTGTAGCCAAAGTGACGAAGTTCATTCAAGTCCGCCGATTCCGCGTTCTGCGAGGTGGCAGCCGTGATGGGCTGGTCATGCACATCCGGGAACGGACCGACAGACGAAATCCGGTCGCACGGCGGGGTGTGGTGCGGTGCGGGAGTGCCGGTAGAGTCCCCCGGACATGTCGTAGTGGGCCACCGCGAACCACTCAACGCGCCTGCTGCGCAAGACCGTTCGGAGGGGAACAGCGTAATGGCGCGACAGCAGCGGCACATTCGGATCGGTGCGACGGCACTCGCCGGCACGGCGGCGGCCGGATTCCTCCTTCCCCTGGCGCTGGCCACCAACGCCTCGGCGCACGTGCCGACTTGGTCGGTGACCTGCGACAAGGTCGTGATCGACCTGATCAACTACAGCCCCAAGCCTGACGTGAAGAACACCGTCAGCCTGACCGTCGGCGACGAGAAGGTCCTGGACGCCAAGGAGTTCCCGGCGGAGTTCCACGGCACCTTCCCGGTGAAGGACCACGACGCCCCGGTCACGGCGCACCTGGTGGTGAAGACCACCGAGACCCCGGCCGAGAAGGGCTGGAACGTCGACGAGACCAAGACCATCGCGCCGTGCCACACCCCGACGCCCACCCCGACCCCCACCAAGACGCCCACTCCCACCCCCACCCCCACCCCGACGCCGACCCAGACCCCGTCGGCCACGCCCACCCCGAGCAGGACCCCGTCGGCGACCCCCACCCCCAGCCAGACCCCGGCCGCTCCGGCGCCGGCCCCCGCCACCAGCGCCCCGGCGCTCGCCCAGACCGGTAGCAGCGACGCCACCCCGATGATCGCGGCGGCCGGCGGCGGCGTGCTGCTGGTCGGCGGCGCGCTGGTGCTGCTCGCCCGCAAGCGCCGCGGCGGCAGCCAGGGCTGACCCGCGCCCGAACGCGTGACGCCCCCGGCCTCAACAGGTCGGGGGCGTCGCGCGTTGCGTCGAGGAGGGACTCACTCCCAGCGGAAGAACCGCGCGGCCGCTGCCAGCCCGAGGACGGCCCAGGCGCCCAGGACGCCGAGGTCCGACCAGGGCACCCCGGCACCCTGCTGGAGCACGGAGCGCAGCCCGTCCGAGAGCGCCGAGATGGGAAGCAGCTCCAGCACCGACCGCACCGCGCCGGGGAACTTGCCGAGCGGCACGATCACCCCGCCGGCCAGCAGCAGCAGGATGAACACCAGGTTGGCGGCGGCCAGCGTCGCCTCGGCCCTGAGGGTGCCGGCCATCAGCAGGCCGAGCCCGGAGAAGGCGGCGGTGCCCAGGACCAGCAGGGCGGCGACGGCCAGCGGGTTGCCGTGCGGGGACCAGCCGAGCGCCAGCGCGATCACCGACAGCAGGGCGACCTGCAGCACCTCGGTGACCAGCACGCAGCCGGTCTTGGCGGTCAGCAGCGTCCAGCGCGGCAGCGGGCTGGCGCCGAGCCGCTTGAGCACGCCGTAGCGGCGCTCGAAGCCGGTGGCGATGGCCTGGCCGGTGAAGGCGGTGGACATCACGGCCAGCGCGAGCAGGCCGGGCGCCAGGAAGTCGACCCGCTTGCCGGGGCCCTCCACCGCGACGACGTCGACGGCGGAGAACAGCACCAGCAGTACGGTCGGGATGACCACGGTGAGCAGCAGCTGCTCGCCGTTGCGCAGCAGCATCCGGGTCTCGAACGCGGTCTGGGCGAGCAGCATCCGGCCGACCGGCGCCGCCCCCGGCTTCGGGGAGTAGTCCACGGTGGTCACGAGCGGAGCTCCCGTCCGGTCAGGTCGAGGAAGACGTCTTCGAGGCTGCGGCGCTGGACGGACAGCCGTTCGGGCAGGATGCCGGAGGCCGCGCACCAGCCGGTGACGGTGGCCAGCAGCCTGCTGGGGTCGACGGGCGCCGCGACGCGGTACTGGCCGGGGGCGGTCTCGGCGGCGGTGGCGCCCGCGGGCAGTTCCTTGAGCAGCGGTCCGAGGTCGAGTCCGGGCGGGCCGTCGAAGCGCAGGGCGTCCTCGGCGCCGCCGCGGCAGAGCTCCTCGGTGGTGCCGTTCGCGATGACCTTGCCGCGGTCGACGACGGCGACGTGGTCGGCGAGCTGCTCGGCCTCGTCCATGTGGTGGGTGGTGACGACCACGGTGACGCCGTCCCGGCGCAGGTCGCGGACCAGCTCCCAGGTGGCGCGGCGGGCCTGCGGGTCGAGGCCTGCGGTGGGCTCGTCCAGGAAGACCAGCTCGGGGCGGCCGACCACGGCCATCGCGAGGGCGAGCCGCTGCTGCTGGCCGCCGGAGAGCCGGCGGTAGGTGGTGCGGCCGCAGGAGCCGAGGCCGAGGCGCTCGACCAGGGCGTCGACGTCCAGCGGGTGGGCGTGCAGCTTGGCGGTGTGCCGCAGCATCTCGACGGCGCGCGCGCCCGCGTAGACGCCACCCGATTGGAGCATGACGCCGATCCGGGGCCGCAGCGCGGCGCTCTGGGTGGCCGGGTCGAGTCCGAGGACGCGGACGGTGCCGGCGTCGGGGCGGCGGTAGCCCTCGCAGGTCTCGATGGTGGTGGTCTTGCCGGCGCCGTTGGGGCCGAGGACGGCGGTGATCGCGCCGCGGGCGATGGTGAGGTCGAGGCCGTCCACCGCGGCTTTGTCGCCGTAGCGCTTGACCAGCCCGGCGATCTCTACCGCGGGTACGGGGTTCATACCGGCGAGTCTAAGAGGACCGAACGGGCGGACCGGACACCGGCCTTGGTGATCGTTTCCGCTGATCAGGTAAGGCTTACCTGCGTGACAGATGACACCGGTGAGGCGTGGATCACGGCTTGTCCTGGCGGAAGCAATTACGCAACACTGGTGTTGTGAAAAACATGCGCGAGCACGCCCAGCAGCAGGAGGCCGAGTCGGTCTCCCACTGCGACGTGCCCGTGACGGCGGCCGAGGTGCTGCTGGAGGGCCACCGCGCCACCCGTGACCGGGTCGCCCGGTCGATCCTGGACCACGGCCCCTCCTCCGCCGCCGACCTGGCGAACCGGCTCGGCCTCACCGCCGCCGCCGTCCGCCGCCACCTCGACGGACTGGCCGCCGCCGGCCTGGTCGAGTCCCGCGAGCAGCGGGTCTACGGCAGCCGGGGCCGTGGTCGGCCGGCCAAGGTCTTCGCTCTCACCGACGGCGGCCGGGACGCCTTCTACCAGGCCTACGACCAGCTCGCGGCCGACGCGCTGCGCTGGATCTCGGACTCGGTCGGCGGCGGCAAGGCGGGCGAGGAGGCGGTCGCCGCCTTCGCACGCGCCCGGTTCGGCAAGCAGGGCGAGAAGTACCGGGAGACCCTGCGGCGGGCCGAGGCCGGGGAGCGTCCCGAGGCCCTCGCCGAGGCGCTGAGTGCGGACGGGTACGCTGCCACGGTGCGGCGTGTCCCGTCGGCCGTGGCCAAGGCCCCGGCGGGCGCCCAGCTCTGCCAGCACCACTGCCCGGTCGCGCACATCGCCGAGCAGTTCCCGCAGCTCTGCGAGGCGGAGACCGAGGTCTTCTCCCAGCTCCTGGGCACCCATGTGCAACGGCTGGCCACCATCGCCCACGGCGACGGGGTCTGCACCACCTATGTGCCGGCACCCGGTGCCGCATCGTCGCCCTCCCAGCGTTCCGCGGGCCACGGCTCCGATGCAGTGCCGACTGCCGGTACGTCCACCGAAGATTCTGCGTCCGCGCGTTAGGAAGCTCGCATGACTGACACCGTTTCGCACCCGGAGCTCGAGGGCCTGGGCAATTACGAGTACGGCTGGGCCGACCCGGACACCGCCGGTGCCGCGGCCAAGCGCGGGCTCAGCGAGGAGGTCGTCCGCGACATCTCCGCGAAGAAGAACGAGTCCGAGTGGATGCTGAACCTGCGGCTCAAGGGCCTGAAGCTGTTCGGCAAGAAGCCCATGCCCACCTGGGGTTCCGACCTCTCCGGCATCGACTTCGACAACATCAAGTACTTCGTCCGCTCCACCGAGAAGCAGGCCGAGTCCTGGGAGGACCTGCCCGCGGACATCAAGGCCACCTACGACAAGCTGGGCATCCCGGAGGCGGAGAAGCAGCGCCTGGTCGCCGGTGTCGCCGCCCAGTACGAGTCCGAGGTCGTCTACCACCAGATCCGTGAGGACCTGGAGGAGCAGGGCGTCATCTTCCTGGACACCGACACCGCGCTGCGCGAGCACCCGGAGCTGTTCAAGGAGTACTTCGGCACCGTCATCCCGGCCGGCGACAACAAGTTCGCCGCGCTGAACACGGCCGTGTGGTCCGGCGGCTCCTTCATCTACGTGCCGAAGGGCGTGCACGTCGACATCCCGCTCCAGGCCTACTTCCGGATCAACACCGAGAACATGGGCCAGTTCGAGCGGACGCTGATCATCGTCGACGAGGACGCCTACGTCCACTACGTCGAGGGCTGCACCGCGCCGATCTACTCCTCCGACTCGCTGCACTCGGCGGTCGTCGAGATCATCGTCAAGAAGGGCGGCCGCTGCCGCTACACGACCATCCAGAACTGGTCGAACAACGTCTACAACCTGGTCACCAAGCGCGCCGTGGCGTACGAGGGCGCGACCATGGAGTGGGTCGACGGCAACATCGGTTCCAAGGTCACCATGAAGTACCCGGCCGTCTACCTGATGGGCGAGCACGCCAAGGGCGAGACCCTGTCGATCGCCTTCGCGGGCGAGGGCCAGCACCAGGACGCCGGCGCCAAGATGGTGCACATGGCGCCGAACACCTCCTCGCACATCGTCTCCAAGTCGGTGGCGCGCGGCGGCGGCCGGACCTCCTACCGCGGTCTGATCGAGATCGGCGAGGGCTCGCACGGCGCCAAGTCCAACGTGCTGTGCGACGCGCTGCTGGTCGACACGATCTCCCGTTCGGACACCTACCCCTACGTGGACGTCCGAGAGGACGACGTGTCCATGGGCCACGAGGCGACCGTCTCCAAGGTCAGCGAGGACCAGCTGTTCTACCTGATGAGCCGCGGCCTGACCGAGACCGAGGCGATGGCGATGATCGTCCGCGGCTTCGTCGAGCCGATCGCGCGCGAGCTGCCGATGGAGTACGCGCTGGAGCTCAACCGGCTGATCGAGCTGCAGATGGAGGGCGCGGTCGGCTGACCCCCGGCCGCCACCGCCGTCCACTGATTTCCGAGGAAGAGAGCACTACGAACAGCCATGGCTGAGCAGAACACCACCGGCTCCACCACCGCCGGTTCGATCGAGGTCGGCACCGCCGGCGCGGGCGCGCAGCTCGCCGGCCCCGGCACCGGCCGGACCGCGGTCCAGCAGCCGATCGACGCGCGCGTCGCGGTCAAGCCGTCCTTCGACGTGAACGACTTCCCGGTGCCGCACGGCCGCGAGGAGGACTGGCGGTTCACCCCGCTGCACCGCCTCGGCGGGCTGCACGACGGGACCGCAGCCGCCGCCGAGCGCGGTGAGGACAAGGTCGAGTTCGCGCTGCCGGACGGCGTCACCGCCGAGACCGTCGGCCGGGACGACGCGCGCCTGGGCAAGGCCGGCACGCCGGTCGACCGGGTCGCCGCGCAGGCCTTCAGCGCCTTCGAGCAGGCGCTCGTGGTCACCGTCCCCAAGGACGCGGTGCTGACCGAGCCGGTCAAGATCGACGTGCGCGCCGAGGGCGGGGTCCGCTTCGCCCACGTGGTGATCGACGTCAAGCCGTTCGCCGAGGCCGTCGTGGTGCTCAACCACGTGGGCACCGGCACCCGGGCCGCCAACGTCGAACTCCTGGTCGGCGACGGCGCCAAGCTCACCTTCGTCTCCGTGCAGGACTGGGAGCGGGACGCCGTCCACGTCGCCCAGCACAACGCGCTGGTCGGCCGGGACGCCTCGTTCAAGTCCGTGGTCGTCACCTTCGGCGGCGACCTGGTCCGCCTGCACCCGCGGGTCAACTACGCCGGCCCCGGCGGCGAGGCCGAGCTGTTCGGCCTGTACTTCGCCGACGCCGGCCAGCACCTGGAGCACCGCCTGATCATCGACCACGACACGCCGCACTGCCGGTCGAACGTGGCGTACAAGGGCGCGCTGCAGGGTCAGGACGCCCACGCGGTCTGGGTCGGCGACGTGCTGATCCGCGCCGCCGCGCTCGGCACCGACACCTACGAGCTCAACCGGAACCTGGTGCTCACCGACGGCGCCCGGGTCGACTCGATCCCCAACCTGGAGATCGAGACCGGCGAGATCGTCGGCGCCGGCCACGCCTCGGCGACCGGCCGCTTCGACGACGAGCAGCTGTTCTACCTGATGGCCCGCGGCATCCCGGCCGACGAGGCCCGCCGTCTGGTGGTCCGCGGCTTCTTCGCCGAGCTGCTGCAGCAGATCGGTGTGGCCGAGGTCCAGGAGCAGCTCATGGAGAAGATCGACGCCGAGCTGGAAGCGGCGGTCTGAACCCGATGAGCTTCCTCCGTGCCTGCGCGCTGAGCGACCTCCAGGAGGACGTGCCCAAGCGCGTGGACCTCAACGGCGTGCCGGTCTCGATCGTCCGCACCGGCGAGGGGGTGTTCGCGATCAACGACACCTGCTCGCACGCGAACGTCTCGCTCTCCGAGGGCGAGGTCGAGGACTGCATGATCGAGTGCTGGCTGCACGGCTCCAGCTTCGACCTGCGCACCGGCAAGCCCTCCGGCCTGCCCGCCACCAAGCCGGTCGCTGTCTACCCCGTAAAGATCGAAGGGGACGATGTGCTCGTCTCCGTCAACCAGGAGTCCTGAGTACACATGGCAACCCTTGAAATCCGCGACCTGCACGTCTCCGTCGAGGCCGAGAACGGCCCGCGCGAGATCCTGAAGGGCGTCGACCTGACCGTGAAGCAGGGCGAGACCCACGCCATCATGGGTCCGAACGGCTCCGGCAAGTCCACCCTGGCCTACTCGCTGGCCGGCCACCCCAAGTACACCGTGACCGGCGGCTCGGTGCTGCTGGACGGCGAGGACGTCCTGGAGATGTCCGTCGACGAGCGTGCCAAGGCCGGTGTCTTCCTGGCCATGCAGTACCCGGTCGAGGTCCCGGGCGTCTCGGTCTCCAACTTCCTGCGCACCGCCGCCACCGCCGTCCGCGGCGAGGCCCCCAAGCTGCGGCTGTGGGTCAAGGAGGTCAAGGAGGCGATGGCCGCCCTGCAGATGGACCCGGCCTTCGCCGAGCGCAACGTCAACGAGGGCTTCTCCGGCGGTGAGAAGAAGCGCCACGAGATCCTCCAGCTCGAGCTGCTCAAGCCGAAGATCGCGATCCTCGACGAGACCGACTCCGGCCTGGACGTCGACGCGCTGCGGATCGTCTCCGAGGGCATCAACCGGGTCCGCTCGACCGGCGAGGTCGGCACCCTGCTGGTCACTCACTACACCCGCATCCTGCGGTACATCAAGCCCGACTACGTCCACGTCTTCGCGGGCGGCCGCATCGTCGAGTCCGGCGGCGCCGAGCTCGCCGACAAGCTGGAGAACGAGGGCTACGAGGCGTATGTGAAGGGCGGCGCGTCCGAGTGACCCATACCTTTACCGGTCTGCTCGACACCGACGCGATCCGCAAGGACTTCCCGGTCCTGCAGCGTCTGGTGCACGAGGAGAAGCCGCTGGTCTACCTGGACAACGCGGCCACCTCGCAGAAGCCGCGACAGGTGCTGGAGGCGCTGAACGCCTACTACGAGCGGCACAACGCCAACGTCCACCGCGGCGTGCACGTGCTCGCCGAGGAGGCCACGGCGATGTACGAGGGCGCCCGCGACAAGGTCGCGGCCTTCGTCAACGCGCCGAGCCGCAACGAGGTGATCTTCACCAAGAACGCCTCCGAGTCGCTCAACCTCGTGGCCAACATGCTCGGTTGGGCCGACGAGCCGTACAAGGTGGACGCCGACTCCGAGATCGTGATCACGGAGATGGAGCACCACTCCAACATCGTGCCGTGGCAGCTGCTGTCGCAGCGCACCGGTGCGAAGCTCAAGTGGTTCGGGCTGACCGACGAGGGCCGGCTCGACCTGTCGAACATCGACGAGCTGATCACCGAGAAGACCAAGGTCGTCTCCTTCACCCTGGTCTCCAACCTGCTCGGCACGATCAACCCGGTCGAGGCGATCGTCCGCCGGGCCCAGGCCGTCGGCGCGCTGGTCGTCATCGACGCCTCGCAGGCTGCGCCGCACATGGTGCTGGACGTGCAGGCGCTGGAGGCCGACTTCGTCGCCTTCACCGGCCACAAGATGCTGGGCCCCACCGGTATCGGCGTGCTCTGGGGCCGCCAGGAGCTGCTGGAGGACCTCCCGCCGTTCCTCGGCGGCGGCGAGATGATCGAGACCGTCACCATGGGCTCGTCCACCTACGCCCCGGCGCCGCACAAGTTCGAGGCCGGCACCCCGCCGATCGCCCAGGCGGTCGGGCTGGGCGCGGCCATCGACTACCTGTCGGCCATCGGCATGGACAGGATCGCCGCGCACGAGCACGCGATCACCGAGTACGCGGTGGAGCGCCTGCTGGAGGTCCCGGACCTGCGGATCATCGGTCCCCGCACGGCCGTGGACCGCGGCGCCGCGATCTCCTTCACCCTCGGCGACATCCACCCGCACGACGTGGGCCAGGTGCTGGACGAGCAGGGCATCGCCGTGCGCGTCGGGCACCACTGCGCGCGGCCGGTCTGCCTGCGGTACGGAATTCCGGCGACCACGCGGGCGTCGTTCTACCTGTACTCGACGCCGGGCGAGGTCGACGCGCTGATCGACGGCCTGCACCACGTCCGGAACTTCTTCGGCTGAGGGGACAGGGCAGGACGATCATGAAGCTCGACTCGATGTACCAGGACATCATCCTGGACCACTACCGCAACCCGCACGGCAAGGGGCTGCGGGACGGCGACGCCGAGGTGCACCACGTCAACCCGACGTGCGGCGACGAGATCACCCTCCGGGTGAAGCTCGACGGCGCGAACGTCGCCGACGTCTCGTACGAGTCCCAGGGCTGTTCGATCAGCCAGGCCAGCGCCTCGGTGCTGAACGACCTGGTGGTCGGCAAGACCGTCGGCGAGGCGCAGGCCGTCCAGGAAGCCTTCCTGGAGCTCATGCAGAGCAAGGGCCAGGGCGAGGGCGACGAGGAGGTGCTGGAGGACGCCGTCGCGTTCGCCGGCGTCTCCAAGTACCCCGCCCGGGTCAAGTGCGCCCTGCTCAGCTGGATGGCCTGGAAGGACGCCACCGCCCAGGCGCTCGCCCAGAACCCCGCCGTGAACGACTGACCTGCAGAGGAGGACAGAACCAATGAGTGACGAAACCCCCTCCGCAGTGGAGGAGCAGCCGAACGGCGGCATCGTCGGCACCACGGCCGGCACCGTCTCGGTCGAGGACCTGACCGAGGCCCTGATGGACGTCGTCGACCCCGAACTGGGCATCGACGTCGTCAACCTGGGCCTGATCTACGGCATCCACATCGACGAGTCCGACGTGGCCACCATCGACATGACGCTCACCTCGGCGGCCTGCCCGCTGACCGACGTCATCGAGGACCAGGCCAAGACCGCCACCGACGGCTTGGTGCAGGACCTGCGCATCAACTGGGTCTGGATGCCGCCGTGGGGCCCGGACAAGATCACCGACGACGGGCGCGAGCAGCTGCGGGCGCTGGGCTTCAACGTCTGAGGGCTTTCGCCGTACCGCACGCCGCTGCCCGGGACTTTTTCGGAAGTCCCGGGCAGCGGCGTTTCGTCGTACGCGGGTCAGGCCTGCTTGGGCTTGCGGGCGACGGCCACTGCGAGGGCCGCGCAGAGGAGGGCGGCGACGGTGGCGAAGCCGCTGACGGCGGGGAGGAGGCCGTAGCTCTTGACCAGGGCGCCCACGGCGACGATGGGGAGGGAGCTGCCGAGGTAGACGATGATCCACAGGGAGCTCATCTCGGAGCCCCGGCGTTCCGGGTTCATCGCGGCGACGGCGGTGGTGAAGAGGGAGCGGAACGCCACGCCCTGGCAGGCGCCGCCGAGGACGCTGCCGATGAAGAGCAGGGCAGGGGTGCCGGTGTAGCCGGCGGCGACGACCAGGGCGAGACCGGCGGCCAGGCCGGTCATGCCGAGGGAGATGACCAGACGGTCGGAGGTCGGGGGCACGATCAGCTGGGCGGCGGCCGAGGAGCCGAGCAGCAGGGCGGCCACGATGGCGCCGACGAGGTGGGAGGGGGTGTGCAGCAGCTTGGCGGCGAAGGCCGGGGCCAGGCTGAGGTAGACGCCGAAGACCGCGTAGGAGATGAAGCCGGCCGAGGAGGCCAGCAGGAACTCGCGGCGGCCGGTGCGCGGCAGCCGCAGGCGCTGGGGGCGCAGGTGGGCCGGGGTGGTGATGCGCGGCGGGGACGCCGGCGGGCGGTTGCGGCCGGGCATGCGGGGGTGGACGAGGGCCAGCGGCACGCAGAGCGCGAGCAGGGCGATGGCGTGCAGCAGGAACGGGGTCATCAGCGGGTCCTGGCCGCCGGACAGCAGGGCGCCGACGACCGGGCCGAGGGCGACGCCGCCCGCCGAGCAGGCCAGGGTGAGCTTGGCGGCGAGCGTCGGATGGTCGGGCAGCAGGTCGCCGAGGGCGGCCCCGGCGGCGCCGGTGGACAGGCCGACGGCGATGCCCTGGACGGCCCGGCCGAGGGCGAGCTGCCAGAAGCTGCCGGAGGTGGCGAACACGACGTCGCCCGCGGCGGCCAGCGCGACGGCGGGCAGGATCAGGGCGCGGCGGCCGAGGTGGTCGGACCAGTGGCCGACCACGGCCAGCACCGGGACCAGCGCGAAGACGTAGATCGTGAAGAGGATCGTGGTGTCGAGCGGGCCGAGTCCGAGGCGCTGCTGGAGGAGCGGATAGATCGGCGTCGCCAGGTTGGCGCCGATCAGCATGAACAGCAGGGCGGCGGCGACCAGGCCGACGCGGACTCCGCGCAGTGCGTTCCAGCGGCTGATCGCGGCGAGCTGGAGCTGGGCGCGCGGCGCGAGCTCCAGGGGGAGCAGGGCCTCCGACAGTCGGCGTCCGTCGAGCTGCGCGGTGCGCAGGCCGGAGCCGGCGGGGGAGAGGTCCGCCATGTGAGGGGTCTCCTGTGGCAGGGCACCACCGGGTCGGCGGGGTGTGCCGGTGCGCCCGTCCTGAGGCGCTGTGGTGTGGCCGCGGTGCGGGGCTCCCTGGTGGAGCGGATGAGCTGAGGATTCGGGCTTCGTTGCCCGGTGGGACTGCACGGGGTGTGCGCAGACACCATTGCGAAGGATAAAGGGTGGGCGCACGGATGCGGCGCGCGCCCCTGTGAGCGCCCCTTGCGGCCGGGCATCGGGGGTGCCCGGCCTATACGCTGAGGTGGTAGATCGGGTACGCGGAGCTGTTCGAGCTGACCGCTGGCTGAGGGAGAGCGCACAACGATGGCCGGACGACGTCGGAAGAACGGTGGGGCTTCGGCGGGGGAGGGCGCGGCCGAGGCGGTCCTGCCCGCGGACGTGGAGCTGCAGGACCTCTACGGGGCGTTCGCCGCGCACGGCCTCGACGACGAGGACCTGGACGACGCGGCGGTCCTGGTGCCGCCGGTGAAGCTGCCCACGGAGCAGGAGCTGGCCGAGCAGGCCAAGGCCGTCCCGATGTTCGGCTACGCGCTGGCGCTGGCCCGCTGGGCGGCCCCGCACCGGACGGTGGACGAGTTCGGCGACCTGGTCGAGGAGGACCGGGGGCCCGCGGCCCGGCTGCTGGGGCTGGCCCCCACCGAGGGCGAGGTGCCGGAGGAGGCCGAGGTCGAGGCGCTGCGGGCCTGGTCGCTGGCCTGTGACCTGGATCTGGTGGAGCTGGGCACGACCAAGGACGGCGAGCACGTCGCGGTGCCGGGGCCGGACCTGGAGCCCGCCGAGCAGGGGGACCCGGACACCGTCCTGGAGCTGTGGCTGACCGCGGCCGGGATCGTCCGGGAGCTGGCGGTGGAGGCGGACTCGCTGCCGGAGGAGGAAGCCGGGGAGGAAGCGGAGGAGGGCGGGGAGCCCACCCCCGAGGAGGGCGGCGAGGAGGACGAGGACGGCCTGAACGAGGTAGAGGAGGCCCGGGACGCCGCCGCCGAGCTGCTCGACGAGGCGCTGCAGGTGCTGTACGAGACCACCGCCTTCGCCGACCCCGGCAACGAGACCGTCCCGCTCGGCGTGCTGGCCGCGCTGCTGGTGGTGCCGGAGGGCGAGGAGCCGAGCGAGGAGCTGCTCGGCGACATCACGGACGTGATGGTCGCGCTGGACCCGATGCTGGGCGACCTCGCCGAGCTGGGCCTGCTGGACTACCGTCCGATCGACCCGGAGCTGTTCGACGAGGAGGAGGGCGAGGAGCCCGTCGTCGGCGAGGCGCCGCTGGACGAGGAGGAGTCGGCCCGCTTCGGGCTGGTCCGGCTCACCCCGCTGGGCCAGTACGGCATCCGGCAGTGGCTGCTGGAGGACGGCTACGACGCGCCGCTGGTCGGGGACCTGGCCCAGGGTGACGCCGCCGAGCTGCTGCGCGGGGTGTGCGAGTCGGCCAACGTTCTCCCGGAGGAGGAGCTGCGGGTCTGGGTCGCGGGCCGGGAGCCGCTGCCGGCGGCGCGCGAGCTGCTGGCCGCGGCGCGCGGCGACGACGCGTACGGTCCGCTGCGCCGGATGCTGTGCGTCTCGGCGCTGAACCTGCTGGGGGCGGAGGCCGAGCCCGCCGTGCGGGAGGTGCTGGACGACCCGGAGCTGGGCGGTTCGGCCCGGGCCTGGCTGTCCGCGCTGGGCGCGACGGACGTGCCGGTGCCGGACCGGACGATGGCGCTGTGGACGGTGGTCGACACCTTCGCCGCCCAGCTGCTGGACAGCGGCGGCGATGCCGCGCTGCTGCGCGAGCTGGTCACCGACCTGCCGGTGAAGGGCGATCCGGCCGCGTGGTTCGGTGAGCTGTGGCGGGTCGACCACCCGTACACGGCGGACGTCCTGGAGGCGATCGGGGAACTGCACACGGACCGGGCGGTGGCCAAGGAGGCGCGCAAGGCGGCCTTCAAGGCGCGGTCCAAGGGCTGAGCCGCCTGGTTCCCGGGGGGCTCGGCCCCTACGGGAGGTCCAGGGAGCCGTCCTCGGTGAAGGGGAAGAACGGGTTGTGGGCCAGCTCCCACAGGTGCCCGTCCGGGTCCTCGAAGTAGCCGGAGTAGCCGCCCCAGCTGGTCGGGACCGGCGGCTTGACCACCACGGCACCGGCCTCGACCGCCGTCCGCAGCGCGGCGTCCACCAGCTCGGGGGACTCCAGGTTCACCGCGAGGGTGACGCCGCGGAAGGAGGGTTCGCCGGTGGCGGGCACGCCCGCGTCGGCGGCCAGCTCCTCGCTGGGGAAGAGGCCGAGCACCGAGTCGGCGGTGCGGAACCAGACGATCTCCGGGCTGGAGGCGGAGGAGCGCTTCCAGCCGAGGTCCTCGTAGAAGCGGGCGCTGCGGTCGAGGTCGGAGACACCGAGGGTGACGATGCTGATCCGGGCGGGGAAGGCGGCCCGGGCTGCGCTGTTCTGTGCTGTCATGTCGCCAGCGTAGGGAGGGCGGCTGACAACCGGCACCGCTGACACGGCCACCGCCCCCGTCCGGCAGTCGAGCTGATGACCCGGCAGCTGCGGCCACGTAAGGTGGCGTCAGCGGTGCGGGCGCGAGGACTCGGGGGTGCGGCACAGGATGGTGCGGGAGAGCGGCGGAAGGTCCCAGGAACCCCGGGAGTGGAACGCCGAGCGGTCGGGGCCGGACGGGCCGGGCGGGCAGGATCGTTTCGCCGGCCAGGAGGAGTTCTCCCGCCGGACCCTCGCCGCGGTGGACTTCCCGGTGTACGGCGTGGCCGGGCCGACGGGCCGCGGCGAGGCGCTGGCGGCCTTCGAGACCTGCGGCGGCGAGCTGCGCTGGGTCGAGGTGCAGGTCGGTGACTGGACCACCGCGGCCGGACCGTACGTGACCGTGCGCACCTACCGGCCGGGGGCCGACGGCTGCGAGGTGCTGCCCGAGCTGGAGGACGTGGTCGAGGACGAACGCGACCGGGTCTACGAGCAGTTGGGCATCGACGAGGGCGACGGGCCGGGCCAGGTGCGGGCGCTGCGCGAGTGGATCACCGTGGACGGCGAGTACTGCGCGATCGAGGTGCACGAGGACCGGCCGGTGGCGTCGGGCGGCAGCGGGTCGGCCGGGCAGGTCTGGGCCGGGCGGCTGCGGGTCGGCGGGCAGGCCGTCACGGTGTGCGGGCGCGGGCTGCCCCCCGGCCGCGTGGAGCTCGGCGGCATCGGGGACTTCGAGTGCTACCTGCGCGGGCGCACCGAGCTGCTGCGCGACCTCGCCTCCCGACGGGCCCGGTACGTACCGGTCGAGGAACGCGAACTGCCGCCCGCCGTGGGGCTGGAGGCGCACCGGGAGCTGATCGCCCAGAGCATCGCGGAGGCCGCCGCGATCGAGGCGCAGGTACGGGTCGGGCGTACGCCGAGGCTGCCTCGCGGGCTGCGCGGGGACGTCTGCGCGGAGCGCTGGGAGACGGCGGTGCGCCAGCAGATGCGGCTCGCCACGGAGACCCGGGAGGAGGCCGCGGCGGCGGTGACCTCGATGGTCAACCACCTCAACCGGCTGTCGCAGCAGACGCACTGGCTGGTCGGCACGCCGGAGGGGGAGGCGGCGGTCGAGGAGGTCGTCCGGTACACGGTGTTCGCCAGTGAGGTGGCCAGCCTGCCGGCCCAGCGGGCCTGGGAGCAGCTGTGGCGGGAGCGGCCGGGCGGCGGCGGGGAGGGGGCCTGGGAGGAGCAGCGGCTGGTGGAGCAGCTGTGGCTGTCGGCCTGGGAGCAGTGGCGGGCCGGGCGCGGCTGAGCGGCGCACAAGGACGGGCGCACCGACGACCGGCGCAACCGGGGACGCGCCTGAGCCTTGCCGGGGCCAGGGCCACGGCGCCTGATCCTTCCCGGCGTACGGGCGGCTGCCCGTGGACCTACTCGTCCGCGGGAAGCCGCAGTTGCAGCATCGCCAGCAGCCGCTGCTGCGGCTGGGCGAGGTCGATGCCGGTCAACTGCTCGGCGCGGCGCACCCGGTAGCGCAGGGTGTTGGGGTGGATGTGCAGGGCGTCGGCGGCGACCCGGACCTCGCCCAGCGCGTCCAGCCAGGCGAGCACCGACTCGGCGAGCCGGGTGCCGTGCCGGCGGTCGTACGCGGTGAGCGCGGTGAGCCGCGGGTCGCGCAGGCCGCCGCGCTCCTGGAGGAGCGCCAGCATCTCGCTGACCAGCACCTCGGCCTGGACGTCGATCAGCGCCGCGACGTCCAGGTCCACCCCGCCGCGGCCCATCGCGTCCAGGATCCGGTCGGCCTGGGCGCGGGAGTCCGGCACCTGGGAGAGGCCTTCGACGGTCGAGCCGATCGCGGCGCGCAGCGGCACGCCGAGGTGTTCCCGCGCGGCGGTGACCACCTCGTCGGCCCAGCCGCGCACGGTGGTCATCGGCAGGCCCGGCGGGAGTTCGGGCAGCAGCACGTAGACCCGGGACTCGATCGGGGCGAGCAGCGCCGTGCGGTGCCGGGCGGCGGTGTGCACCGAGATCAGGCCGGTGACGTCGGAGCGGTGCAGCGCCTCGGTGGTGTGCGCGCTGTAGGCCAGCACGGTGGCCGGGCGGCGCAGGTCCAGGCCGAGGTGGGTGGCCAGCGACTGGGGGCCGGTGGAGCCCTCCAGCAGGCCGGTCAGCAGGGTCTGGGTGAGCCGGACGTCGGCGGACAGTTCCCGTCGGCGGCGCACCAGTTGGGCGGCGGCCACCCGGGCCGCGCCGACCAGGGCCTGTTCGGCCAGCGGGGCCAGCGGCTGGGCGCCCTCCTGCACCCAGATGGTTCCGAGCGGCTGCGCCCCGGCCCGGATGCCGACGGCGAGGCGCCGGCGCAGGCCGAGTTCGGGGTGCGGCTCGACCGCGATCGGGGCGTCCGAGCTGCGCAGGTGCTGGAAGATGCCCCACTCGCGGAGCTTGGAGAGGTACGGCTCCGGGCCCTGCCAGCCGAGGATGGACAGCCGGCGCAGGTCGTCGACCTCGTCGGAGTCGGAGGAGCGGGAGTAGGCGAGCACCCGGCTGGAGGTGTCCTCGATCGAGACGATGCCGTTGGTGAGCACGGCGACGGTCTGGGCGAGGGAGAAGAGGTCGCCGGCGTTGGGCTCGGGGGCGCCGGGGGAGTCGGGGGCGTCCGGGCCGGCGATGATCGCCCGGGCCAGCGAGTCGAGGTGCTCCCAGCGGGTCTCGCGGCGCACCGAGAGCAGGGCGACGCCCGACTCGGTGGCGGCCTCGCGCAGGGCGTCGGCCTGGCCGGGGGCGTCCAGCTTGACGGCGACGGCGGCGGCGCCGGCCCGGCCGGCCGCGCGCAGGGCGGGGAGGGCGGCGCGGCCGCGGGCGCCGATCGCGAGGACGAGTTCGCCTGCGGCGGCGGTGGGCGGGTCCTCCGGGTCGAGGATCGCGACGTCGCGCACGGGGACGTCCAACCCCAGTGGGGCGGCCTGGAGTTCGACCAGCGGCTCGCCCAGGGACATCAGCAGCCCACGGAGCGGAAGGCCGGGGGTGGTCACTCCGGGCCTCCTTCATCCGCTCGGACAACGGTGTGTGGTTGATTTTAGCCGGGTGGACAGAGTTCTGGGCCGTCCGGTGTTGGTTACCCCTGAATAGTTGACTCTGACTATCCGAGAATGGATAGTCAGTAATGACCAAGTGATGAGGAACGTTCTCATGGCGAAGCGACGCAAGGTCTCGAACCCGCTGGCCCTCGCGGTCCTGGCCGAACTCGGAGCCGAACCGATGCACCCGTACGAGATGGGCAGACGGCTCAAGGAGCACGGCAAGGACCGCAACATCAAGTACAACCGCAGCTCGCTCTACATGGTCGTGGAGCAGCTGCGGAAGGCCGGGTTCGTCGCCGAGCAGGAGACCGTCCGCGACACCCAGCGACCGGAGCGCACCGTCTACGCCGTCACGCCCGAGGGGCAGGCGGAGCTCCAGGACTGGATGCGCGAGTGGATCGCCGAACCGCAGGAGGAGTACCCGGCCTTCGGGGTGGCCCTCTGCCTGCTGGTGGTACTTCCGACCGAGGAGTCGGCCGAGCTGCTCGGCCGTCGGCTGGAGGCGCTGGACGCGCGGATCGACACCTCGCGCGCCATGCTGCGCAAGGCCGAGGACATGGGCGTCCACCCGATGTTCGTGGTCGAGGAGGAGTACGCCCTCGCGTTGCTGGAAGCGGAGCGCCGCTACACCGAGAACCTCATCCGACAGATCGGGGATCCGGACTTCAACCGGACCCTGCAGGAGTTCATGAGGAGCCTGGAATGAGCACCACGCGTACGTCGGGGAAGAAGGCCCTGGTCATCGGCGGCGGCATCGCCGGCCCGGTGATGGCGCTGGCCCTGCGCAGGGCCGGCATCGAGGCGGAGGTCTTCGAGGCCTACGAGACCTCCGCCGAGGGCATCGGCGGGACCTTCATGATCGCCCCCAACGGGCTCGGCGCCCTCGCCGTCGTCGGGCTGGAGGCGGAGGTCGGCCGGATCGGGCAGCCGGTCGGCCCGATGGTGATCGAGGACGGCAAGGGCGGGGTGCTGGCCGAGTTCGCGGGCCTGCCCGACCTGCCGCGCGGGCGCCTGATGCGCCGCGCCGAGATGTACGAGGTGCTGCAGCGCCGGCTGCGCGAGACCGGCCTCGAAGTGCGCCACGGCAAACGGCTGGTGGGCGCCGAGGAGACCGCCGACGGCATCACCGCGCACTTCGCCGACGGCACCAGCGCCACCGGCGACCTGCTGATCGGCACCGACGGCACCGGGTCGACCGTCCGGACCCTGATCGACCCGGCCGCACCCGCCGCCCGGTACACCGGCCTGCTCGGCGTCGGCGGCTACAGCCCGTACCGGCTGCCCGGCCGGGCCGGACGCGGCGAGACCGTGCACTTCGCCAACGGCGCCCGGGCCTTCTTCGGCTACTGGGGCCTGGCCGACGGCAGCGGCACCGCCTGGTTCAGCAACATCCCGCAGCCCGAGCAGCTGAGCTACGAGCAGGTCCGCGCGGTGAGCCCGGAGGACTGGCTGCGCCGCTGCCGCGAGCTGCACGCCGACGACCTGCCCGCCCGTGAGGTGCTGCGGGTCGCGGACGCCGGGACGGTCGAGACCTTCCCCCGGCTGGAGATCATGCCGTCCGTCCCGCACTGGCACCGCGGCCGGATGGTGCTGGTCGGCGACTCGGTGCACGCGCCGTCCAACAGCTCCGGACAGGGCGTCTCGCTGGCAGTCGAGAGCGCCGTCGAACTCGCCCGCTGCCTGCGCGACCTGCCCGACCACACCGAGGCCTTCGCCGCGTACGAGGCGATGCGCCGGCCCCGGGTGGAGAAGATCGCCGCCGACGCCGAGCGCACCAACAACCAGAAGGCCTCCGGGCCGGTCGGGCGGATGGTGTTCCGGCTGGTCGCGCCGATCATGATGCGGACCTTCATGAGCCCGGAGAAGATGCTCCGCCCGGTGCACGGGTACCGGATCGACTGGGAGCGGCGGGTGGCCCCGGTGACGCCGGTGAGGCGCGCCGGACGCGCCGCCTGACGGGCGGTCGTGACCGCGGCGTGACCGGATTCGTCGGGGCGGACAACGCCGTACGGGGGAATTTAGCCGCCCGGCCAATCAAGTGGCCGGGCGCGCAGGAATAGCGTTCGTGCTGTGGCCTGCGTGTGACCCGCGCAGGCAATCCCCCCGCAATGAACGAAGGAGAGCGTGCGCTCTATGGACGCTGTGACCCAGGTCCCCGCGCCGGTGAACGAGCCGGTCCACAGCTACGCCCCCGGCAGCCCCGAACGGGCCCGTCTGGAGGCCAAGCTGAAGGAGCTGGGCGGCCAGGAGCCGGTCCAGCTGACCATGACGATCAACGGTGAGCGCCGGATGGGCGGCGGCACCGAGATCCACGTCGTCCAGCCGCACAACCACGCGGCTCGGCTCGGCACCCTGCGCAACGCCACCCAGGCCGACGCGCAGGACGCCATCGACGCTGCCCTGGCCGCTGCCCCGGCCTGGCAGGCGCTCTCCTTCGACTCCCGCGCCGCCATCTTCCTCAAGGCCGCCGACCTGCTGGCCGGCCCCTGGCGCGAGACCCTGGCCGCCGCCACCATGCTCGGCCAGTCCAAGACCGCCCAGCAGGCCGAGATCGACACGCCCTGTGAGCTGGTCGACTTCCTGCGCTTCAACGTGCACTTCGCCCGCCAGATCATGGCCGAGCAGCCGATCTCCTCGGACGGCGTGTGGAACCGCAGCGACCACCGCCCGCTGGAGGGCTTCGTCTACGCGATCACCCCGTTCAACTTCACCGCGATCGCCGGCAACCTGCCGACCGCGCCCGCGCTGATGGGCAACGTGGTGCTGTGGAAGCCGTCCCCGACCCAGCAGTACTCCGCGCACCTGCTGATGCAGCTGCTGGAGGAGGCCGGCCTGCCCAAGGGCGTCATCAACATGGTGACCGGCGACGGCCTGGACGTCTCCGCCGTGGCGCTCAAGCACCCCGCGCTGGCCGGCATCCACTTCACCGGCTCCACCGCCACCTTCCAGCACCTGTGGCGCGAGGTCGGCAACAACATCGCCGGCTACCGCACCTACCCGCGGATCGTCGGCGAGACCGGTGGCAAGGACTTCCTGGTCGCCCACCCCTCCGCCGACCCGGCCGTGCTGAAGACCGCGATGACCCGCGGCGCCTTCGAGTTCCAGGGCCAGAAGTGCTCGGCGCTCTCCCGCGCCTACGTCCCCGCCTCGCTGTGGGCCGGCCTCAAGGACGAGTTCGCCGCCGAGGTCGAGGGCCTCACCATGGGCGACGTCACCGACCTGTCCAACTTCATGTCGGCCGTCATCGACGAGCGCGCCTTCGCCAAGAACAAGGCCGCCATCGACCGCGCCCAGGCCGACGACACCGTCGAGGTCCTGGCCGGCGGCACCTACGACGACTCGGTCGGCTACTTCGTCCGCCCGACCGTCCTGGTCTGCCAGGACCCGGCCTCGGAGTACTTCCGCGACGAGTACTTCGGCCCCATCCTCGCCGTGTACGTCTACGAGGACGAGAAGTACGAGGAGATGCTGGCGCAGATGGAGTCCGTGTCGGCCTACGGCCTGACCGGTTCGATCATCTCCCAGGACCGCGCGGCGGCCCAGGACGCGATGCACAAGCTGCGCTTCGCGGCCGGCAACTTCTACATCAACGACAAGCCGACCGGCGCCGTCGTCGGCCAGCAGCCCTTCGGCGGCGGCCGGGCCTCCGGCACCAACGACAAGGCCGGTGCCAAGCAGAACCTGGCGCGCTGGACCTCGACCCGCTCCATCAAGGAGACCTTCGTCCCGCCGACGGACTACCGCTACCCGCACATGGGCTGACCGGCCCTGCTGCCGATCGATCCGCTGTAGAAGCCATCGGTCACCCGCGACGCCCGGTCCCGCAGCCGGGCGCCGCCCCGCCGGGGCGGCGGCTCACCCCCGTACCGCCGCCCCGGCCTCTTTCTGCCACCCTTGGAAACACCAGCTCCAGGAGTCACGATGCTCCGTTCCGCCCTTCTCGCGGCCTCCCGGTCCCCCCAGGTCCGCACCGTGGTCGAGAAGTTCCCCCCGACCCACGCGATAGTCGAGCGCTTCGTCGCCGGTGCCGTCCTCGACGACGCCGTCACCGCCTGCGACGACCTGGTCGCCACCGGCCGCAAGGTCACCCTCGACCACCTGGGCGAGGACACCAAGGACGCCGCCCAGGCCGCCGGCACCGCCGAGGCGTACGAGCACCTGCTCAAGGCCCTCAAGGAGACGGGCCTCGCCGCCGGCGCCGAGGTGTCGGTCAAGCTGTCGGCCGTCGGCCAGTTCCTGCCGGTGGACGGCGAGAAGATCGCGCTGGAGAACGCCCGCCGCATCTGCGAGGCCGCCGCCGACGCGGGCACCACGGTGACCCTCGACATGGAGGACCACACCACCACCGACTCCACCCTCGCCATCGCGCGGGAGCTGCGGGCGGACTTCCCCTGGCTGGGCATCGTGCTCCAGGCCTACCTGCGCCGCACCGAGGCCGACTGCCGCGAGTTCTCCGGCGCCGGCTCGCGCGTGCGCCTGTGCAAGGGCGCGTACAAGGAGCCCGAGTCGGTCGCCTTCCAGGGCAAGCACGAGGTCGACCTCGCGTACGTCCGCGCCCTGAAGGTCCTGATGGCGGGCGAGGGCTATCCGATGATCGCCTCGCACGACCCCAACATGATCAAGATCGCCGGCCAGCTGGCCCAGTGGAACAACCGCACCCGGGACTCCTTCGAGTACCAGATGCTGTACGGCATCCGCCCCGAGGAGCAGCTGCGCCTCGCCGGCGAGGGCAACACCATGCGGGTCTACCTCCCGTACGGCCAGGAGTGGTACGGCTACTTCATGCGCCGCCTCGCCGAGCGCCCCGCCAACCTCACCTTCTTCCTGCGCGCCATGGCCACCCGCAACTGACCTGGGCGCCCGGGCAACGCGACGGCCCGCACCCCTGACGGGGGGTGCGGGCCGTCGCGTGTTGAGGGGCTCCTCAGAGGAAGTCCTTGGTGTCCAACTCGAGTTCGAAAGGCGCAGGCAGAGCGAGAGGCTCACCGAAAGCGGCCAGATGCACTTCGGTGTACTCATCCCGGTGGGGTTTGCCGAACAGGCTGATCTGGGACTTCTCGCGGTCGACGAGCAGGTAGAGCGGGATTCCGGCCCGTGCGTAGCAGTGGCGCTTGGCGATGCGGTCCAGGTCAGGCTTGGTCGAGGTGATCTCGGCGACCATCGCAATGCCGTCGGGTTCCATCCAGGACGGAGCACCACGGAAGAGCCGGAGACTTCTCGGGGCGAAGGTGGCGTCCGGGATGACGTGGTTCTTCGGGCAGAGGCCGCCGCTCACCAGACGAAGACCCTTGCTGCCGGACACTTGCATGTGGACCTTGGACTTTGCCTTCACCTGGTCGATCAGCAGGTCGATGTAGTCCTCGTGATCGCCGTCCGGCGGTGGTGCCACGATGATTTCTCCCTCGATGAGCTCAGCCCGGAAGCCTTCGGGGGAGTGCAGGCTCAGGAAGCTCTCCAGCAGGATGTCGGCCTGCGACGGGGAGTTCGTGATCGGTTGCTCATGCGCCACAGCACTCATGATGCCCCTCCTTCGGATGGACGTCACGCTATTCGCCCTTCGGTCGGTTGTGCAGTACACGGTGGGCTTTCACTCGATGGTGTGAGTTTGAGCCCGGCGTAGGATTCCGGTGCTGGTCAACTGGGTTCTTGGTGAGAGGAGTTGGGGATGTTGAAGCAGTTCGAGGGGTTGTCCACGCCGTTGGTGGCGGACGCGTGTGTGCGGCTCGGGGTGGGGGTGCGGGTGGCGCCGGTGGGGGTGGCGGCGGTGACCGCCGGGGCGCGGGTGGCGGGGCGGGTGCTTCCGGTGCGGCACTACGGGAGCGTGGACGTGTTCCTGGAGGTGTACGGGGCGGCGCGGGACGGGGACGTGCTGGTGATCGACAACGGCGGGCGGACGGACGAGGCCTGCATCGGGGACCTCGCGGTGCTGGAGGCGCGGGCCGCCGGGGTGGCCGGGATCGTGGTGTGGGGGCTGCACCGGGACACGCCGGAGCTGGTGGAGATCGGGCTGCCGGTGTTCAGCTACGGCGCGCTGCCGCTGGGGCCGCTGCGGCTGGACGGGAGGGAGCCGGAGGCGCTGGTGTCGGCGCGGGTCGGGCCGCACCTGGTGACCGCCGGGGACGTGGTGTTCGCGGACGCGGACGGGGTGCTGTTCGTACCGGCCGACCGGGTCGAGGAGGTGCTGGAGACCGCCGCCGGGATCGCCCGGACCGAGCGCGCGCAGGCCGAGCGGATCGCGGCCGGGGACACGCTGCGCGGGCAGACCCGGTTCGACGAGTACCTGGAGCTGCGCGCGGCCCGTCCGGACTACAGCTTCCGGCAGCACCTGCGCACGGTCGACGGGGCGATCGAGGAGTGAGGGTCAGAGCGGGCGGTGCATGACGTGCAGGCCGACGTAGCCGTCCACGGGGTGGTGGAAGGCCTCGGGGACGGTGCCGACGATCTCGAAGCCCAGTGACCGGTAGAGCTTGACGGCGTGGTGGTTGTTGGCGACCACCGCGTTGAACTGCATGGCGCGGAACCCGGCCCGGCGTGCCCAGTCGAGGGTGTACTCGACCAGGGCCCGCCCGATGCCCTTGCCGTGGTGCGCCGGGTCGACCAGGTAGCTGGCGCTGGCCACGTGGCCGCCGTTGCCGGGGCGGTTGCGGTTCATGTTCGCGGTGCCGAGGACCGTACCGTCCTCGTCGACGGCGACCACCGTGCGGTCGGGGGCGGAGTGCATCCACCACTCCCGGCCCAGCTCGGACGGCATGTCGAGGGGGTAGGGGAAGGTCTCGCCGGCGGCGACGACGGTCTGGAAGAACGGCCAGATGGCCGGCCAGTCCTCGGGAGTGGCTTCGCGGATGCGCATCGGACCAGGATGATCGACGAACGGTCGGTCGGCCAGGGGTTTTCCGGTGCGTGCCGAGGGTTCCGGTCAGCCGCCGAGGACGGTGTTCTCGACCTGGGTGGCGGCGAAGGCCTGGCCCTCGGCGTTGGGGTGCACCACGGCGTACCTGAGCGGGACGACGCTGGTCAGCACGCCGTCCAGCCAGTGGTCGCCGTCGCAGACGCTGTGCCCGGCAGAGCCGGCGTAGAGGTCCACGTACGTGTCCTGCTGGGCCGAGGTCGCCTGCTCGACGACCAGGTTGAGCGGCTCCAGGATGCGGGTGCGGGCCCAGACGAGGTCTCCGGCGGTGAAGGTGGCGAACTGCGGCAGGCTGCCGTACCGGCAGAGGTGGGCGTTCTCGGGGATCAGGTGCGGGTAGCCGACGGTGTAGATCCGCGCGGACGGGGCCTTCGTCTGCAGCGCGCCGAGCATGGCGTTGTAGCCGGTGCGCAGCCGGTCGAGCCGACCGGGCAGCTGGGCGTCGTACTTGTCCTTGCAGGGCGTGCCCAGGCCCAGGCGGGCGGCGCCGAGTTCGATGCAGTCCTTGAGGATCTCGGCGAAACCGAGGTCGTTGCCGCCGATGCCGACGGTGATCACCTGGGTGTCCGGGTCGACGGCGTCGACCTGCGGCGGGACGGGCGGGTAGGGGGCGTTGGGGTCGGTGCCGAGCGGCGGGAGCGGGCGGCCGTTCGGGCTCTGCTTGTTCGCGTAGACGTCCGGGGTGGCGGCGCCGCTGCAGCTGACGTTGCGCAGGTCGGCGCCGGAGCCCAGGTCGCGGCGGATGAGCTCGGGGTACGAGCCGGTGGTACGGGCACAGCCGTCCTGGGGTGCGGTCAGGGCGCCGGTCGCCTCGATGATGCCCGCCGTGTAGGAGTCGCCGAGGGCGGCCCACTTCAGCGTGCCGGCGCGGGTGGCGGGCCTGGCGGCTGCCTGGGCGGCGGTGGGGGCGATCAGGCCGGCGGTGAGGACGACGGCGGCGCCGGCGACGGCCAGGCGGGACGGGAAGCGGCGCACGGTCTCTCCTCATCGGGTGCACAGGTGCGGGTGTGCGGAGGAGAGTGCGATTCACCCCCCGGAGAGTCAATCGAGTCGATGTGTGGGCGACTTGATGTCTCGGGAGGGTGAATTCTCTGGCTTCTCTTTGACGTTGTGGGACTGGGTTGGTTCCGAGGGATCCGCAGGGCCCGTGGGGCCCACGGACCTTGCGGCCCGTGCGGACCTCGCGGTCGGACCTCGGGGATCAGAGGAGGGCGGCGGAGGGCTCGATCATCGCCCGGGCGGTCTTGCCGTCGACGAACTCGCCGAGCGCCGTCATCTCCCACTCGCCGGAGGGGCGGCGGACCAGCTTGCACATCACCACGCCGGTGCGCGGCTCGGACTGGGTGAGGTCGAAGCGGACCAGCTCCTCCTCGGTGCGGACGTCCACCAGGCGGCAGTAGGCGTTGCGCAGCTCGGTGAACTTCTGGCCGGAGAAGGAGTTGACCGCGAACACCAACGCGTGGACCTCGGCCGGCAGGCCCTCCAGGTGGACGGTGATCGCCTCGTCGTCGCCGCCGTCACCGCCGACCAGGTTGTCGCCGGAGTGGGCGATCGCGCCGTTGAAGACGGTCAGCTTCATGAACCAGGCCGTCTCCAGGCGCTGGTGACGGGCGTCGAAGGCGAGGCAGGAGGCGTCCAGGTCGATGTCCCGGCCGCGGGCGGCGGACTCCCAGCCGAGGGCCATCCGGACCGAGGAGAGGAAGGGCCGGCCGTTCTTCACCAGGGAGACGGAGCTGCCCTTGACCAGGCTGACCCGGCCCTTGTCCAGGGTGACCTTGGGGCGCTCGGCGGGTTCCGGGGCCGCTGCCGGGGCTGCCGGAGCCGGGGGTGTGGTGGGCATCGTGGGCATGGTGGGCATCGACGGGACGGTGGCGAGGGCGATCCGGGGGTCGACCGGGGGAGCCGGCGGCGCCGGGGGGACGGGCGGCAGCGGCGGGGTCGCCGGAAGCGGCGGGGCGGGCGGGGCGACCTCGGAGGTGGAGTGGATCTGGACGGTCGGCGCGCTCGGCGAAGCTGAGGCAGGGGCAGGGGCCTCGGTCGGAGCCGGCTGAGGCGTCGGTGCGGGGGAGTCGTCGACGGTGACGCCGAAGTCGGTGGCGATGCCCGCCAGGCCGTCGGCGTAGCCCTGGCCGACCGCGCGCACCTTCCAGACCCCGTTCCGCCGGTAGACCTCGACCACGATGAGCGCGGTCTCCAGGCCCAGCCGGGGCGGGGTGAAGGTGACCAGCACCTCGTCGGTGTCGGCGTCCCGCAGGGTCGCGGTGGGCTCCATCCCGGCGAAGGTGGCGGACTGGTCGGCCGGGCTGGCGGTGATCACGACCTTGCTGATGTCGGCCGGGACGGCCGGGGTGTCGACGGTGATCGCGTCCGGTGCTCCGGCGGAGGCCGGGCGGAGGCTGACGCCGGGCCCGTGCGGGGCGTTGAAGAAGACGAAGTCGGCGTCCGAGCGGACCTTGCCGGCGTCGGTCAGCAGCAGGCCGGAGACGTCCAGCGCCTTGGGCGCGGTGACCTCGACGGTCACCCGCGCGGCGGTCAGCGGTGCGTTGCCGCCTTGGGTCAGGACGGTGGACAAGGACTCCTCCTCGGGTGCGGAACGACGGCCCGGACCGGTGCCCGTGGGGCGCCGGGCCGGGTGCTGCACACAGTAACGAACGTCGGTGCGGGGATGAGCCCGGTGAGCTGCCTGATCGTCGGACGATATGACGGACCTCCGGGGCCGGTTGATCCGGCCGGATCAACCGGCCGGCCGGCCGGTCGGCCGACGGGCGGTCGGCCGACGGGCGGTCAGTGCGGAGGGTGTGCCAGGTGCTGGGCGGACTGCGGGAGCAGCGGGCCGAAACCGCCGAGGGCGGCGACCGCCCGGGGGTGGTCGATGCCGAAGGCGGCGGCGTTCCAGGTCTCCTGCGGGCCCGGCTTGCGCACCGGGCCGGCCTGGTCGGCCGGCCGGGTGCCGCGCACCACGAAGGAGTAGCGACCGGGCTCGACGTCGGTGCCGGGCGGGGTGGTGAAGCGGTAGACCAGGGTGCCGCGTTCCTGCTGGGCGGTCACCACGGCGCTCGGCAGGTCGGTCCACGCGGCGCCGCTGCCGGGCGCCAACTGGCCGGGGGCGAGCCGGAATTCGGCCTGAAGGGCGGTGACCGGCTCGGCCACGGTGAGGTCGAGCGCGTGCCGGAGGCCGTCGCGACCGACCGCGGTGGTCAGGCCGGCGCCGGTCAGGGCCTGGTCGGCCTCCGGGGCGGCGCCGTCGGCCGCGGGCGCGTCGGTGGTCGGTGCGTCGGCCGCAGGTGCGCCGGTGGTGGGCGTGCCGGTGCCAGGGGCGTGACCGTCGGGGGCGTCGGTGACGGGCGGCGGCGGCAGCGGGCGGCCGGGCGCGGGGAAGGCGGGACCGGGCCGGGCCGGGGTGGTCGGCTGGAGCCCGGGCGACAGCGGGGACTGCCCGGCGTCGGCCTGTCCGGCACCGGCCTGTGCCGCACCGGCGTGGCCCGCACCGGGCTGCCCGGTGGAGGGCGTGAACGACGGGGACGGCGTGGACGGCTGCGCCGAGGGCGAGGCTCCGGTGCCCGGCTGGCCGCCCGTACCGGTGCCGTTCGCGGGCGTGCCTGCCGCGGACCGGGGGTCGTGCCCGGCGGAGGCCTGGCCGCCGGTCGACGGTGTGACCGGGGCGGCCGTCCCCGCGCGCAGTCCGCCCGGGGGCGTGGCCGCGGCGTTCGCCGGGCCCGACGGGTGGGCCGAGGAGTGCTCCGGGGGCTTCGGGCCGTGCGGGTGGCCGGAGGGCGGCGCGGGAGTGTCCGTGGTCCGGTCGGAGGCGGCTTCGGCCTGGTCGGTGGCGCCGGGGCTGGGCGGTGGGGTGGTGCCGACCCGGGCGACGCCGGCCCGACGGCCGATGCCCTGCTGCTCGTTCAGCAGGAGGGTGGTGGCGATGCTGATGCCGACGACGGTGGACATCGCCATCGCGGCGCCGGAGAAGCGAAGGGTGGGCAGCCGGAGCCGGCCGCCGAACGGGCGCGGCCGGCCGTGCCGACCCTGCTGTGCGGGCTCGTGCTGCACGTCCCGCGCGGTCTCCCCACGCACAGCCACCGGACCCCTCCCTCCCCGAAGTGCCGTCGCGTCGCCGTATTCTCCCACGCACCGGAGACGGGCCCGGATCCGGCCGTCCGGGGCCGGTCCCGCTGCGGGCCCGCGTCGGGAGGGGGAGAGCGTACCAGCGGGCGGCCGGAGGGTGGACAGGATCCTTCCATTTTCCGGACATCCGTTCGACGAGCGGAAGTTGACGGTCCGTCCGACCCGGCGAACGGCGGGACGGTCGGACCGGAGGAGGGTTGTTGCAACCCCCTTGCAACCCTTGCCCGCCCCGGCCGCGGTGGCGCAGGCTGATGGCATCCCGCGCCGTTCCCGGAGAGACCGTCATGCCGCCCGACCCGCTGTCCGCAGCCTCCAGTGCCCCCCTCGCCGCCACCCCCACGGGCGGCGATGGGGGCGGCTCCACCGCCGCTCCGGCGGCGGTGGAGGAGGTGCTGGCGCTGCGGATCTCGCTGGGCGACGAAGTGGTCGGCGAGGTGCGCACCCGGTTCCGCTTCGACGTCGCGCGCCCCTACGAGGTCCTGCTGACCTTCCATCTGGGGCGTCCGGACGAGGCGGACTGGGTGTTCTCCCGCGACCTGCTGCGCGACGGCCTGCAGACGCTGAGCGGCCAGGGCGACGTCAAGCTGTGGCCGGCGTACTGCCCGTGCCACGGCTCGACGCTGCACCTGGCACTCGAATCCCCGCACGGCAGTGCCCTGCTGGAGGCCTCGAAGCCCCGGGTGCGGGCCTGGCTGGACCGCACCTACGCGCTGGTCTCGGCCGAGCAGGAACGCGACTGCGGCCCCACCGACGCCCAGCTGGCCGCGCTGCTCGCGGCCGGCTGATCTCCGGGCCCGCCGTTCGAACGCGGTGAGGGCAGCGGCGAGGACGGCGGAGGGGGAAGCGGCGCCACGGCGCCCGGCAGCCGGACCCGGTCCGCCGCCAGCTCCGCCCGCAGCCGCCGTACGGCCGGCGCGGTGGAGGAGGGCAGCAGGTCGTACGGATCCTCCGGCCCCTGCACGGTGACCAGTACCGAGTCGGCGAAGCGGTACGGCCGGTGGGCCAGCAGGCCGCCCAGATAGCGGCGCAGCCGGGACAGCTCGGCCCGGACCGTCACCGTCCGCCCCGCGTCACCGAACAGCGCCTCGGCGAGCTGCGCCGCGGTGCTGCCCTCGCGGGTGGTGGCGAGCAGCAGCAGCAGTTCGGCGTGGCGCGGGCTGACCGGGTGCGACCAGCTGTCGGCGGCGCCCCGGACGGACAGTTCGGGCCGGTCCGGCCTGCGCAGGTCGAGCAGGAGCCGGGCGCCCTCGGCCTGTTCGGCGCTCACCGTGCCGGAGCCGTCCGTCCCGGGCGGGCACACCGGGCGGACCAGCCAGCCGTCCGCGAGCGGCTCCAGCACGCACTCGCCCAGCCCGGGCACCCAGTGCACGGCGGCCGGGACCCAGCCCTCGCTGGGGATGCGGAGCCGGCTGGGCGGCGGCAGCCCGGCGGAGGCGGCCGTCCAGCCGGCCGCGTCGACCACCAGGGCCGGGCCGCCGACCCGGGCGAGCAGCGGGGCGGCCAGGGTGCGCAGCTGGTTGAGCGACTCCAGCCGGTGGGCGCGCAGTTCGGTCTCGGCGAGCCGGGCGGCGGTGGCGGTGAGCTGGAGCAGGTACGGGCGGACGTTGTGGGCCGGGCCGCTGAGGTTGATCGCGCCGACCAGCCGGCCGGTGGCCGGGTCGTGCACGGGCGCGGCCACGCAGGTCCAGGTGTGGTGGCTGCGCAGGTAGTGCTCGGCGGAGTGGACGTGCATCGGGCGCTGGGCGCGCAGCGCGACGGCGATGCCGTTGGTGCCGACGTTCTCCTCGATCCAGCGGGCGCCGGTGACGAAGCCGATCCGGTCGGCGCTGCGGCGCAGGCCGCGTTCGCCCTCCTGCCAGAGCACGTGGCCCTCGGCGTCGGCGATGGCGAGGATCAGCGGCGTCTGGCCGACCGGCCCGAGCAGGGTCTCGCGCAGCACCGGCATGACGTTGTCGAGTCCGCTGGACCGGCGGCGCTGCTCCAGCTCGGCGGGGCCGAGCAGGACGGCGGCGGCGCCGGCGTCGGGGTCGAGGCCGAGGCGGCGCAGCCGGGCCCAGGAGTCGCCGATCTCGGGGCGCGGTTCGAGCAGGCCCGGCCCGTTCGGGCCACTGGGCCCGCCGGGGCCGCCGGACCTGCCCGGGCCGCCCGTTCCGCCGGGCTCGGGGAAGGCGAGCTCGCGGGCGGCGGCGTCGGCGAGGGTGCGCTCGTGGACCTTGGCCAGCTCCGCCGCGGTCGGCGCGGTGCGGCGCTCTGGTCGTCGGGACTGCCGTCCGGTCTGCCGCACTCGTGTCGCTCCTCGCCGCCGTTCGAGGACGCGCCGGTCGACGCGCTGACGAAAGCGTACGGGTGCGGTGGGCGTGTGGGGACGGGGTCCGCCAACTCCGCTACCGCCCGGTACGAAACCGCTCCGAGGTGCACCAGCGCGCGGTGCGGATGCCCTTCTACCGGGGCGCGCCCGGTTCGTGCTGGGCCGCCTCGACGGTGCGGTGCAGGTCGGCGGTGGCCTCCAGGGTGGCGGCGGTGGTCAGCGCCAGGCAGGCGGCCAGGGCCAGGGCGACGGCGCGCAGGCGGGTGGCGGGGGTGGTGGAGGGGCGGGGCTGGAGCAGGGCGGCAACCCGGCGCGGGACCGGGCCGGCGTGCGCGGCGGCGACCAGCCGGGGGCGGGCCGGCCAGGGCGAACGGCTGGCGGCCAGGGCGGCCCGGCCGACCGCGCGGGCGGTCACGGCGCGGTCGCCGACCCGGGCCGCGGCCACCTCGTCGGCCCAGCGCTCGAGGTGGTACCCGAGGGGCGCGCGCAGCGGGCGCAGCGCCGGGTGGAGGTCGGCGGCGTGCTCGGCGAGGGCGAGGAAGACGTGGTGGCGGCCGGTGAGGTGGGCGCGTTCGTGGGCGAGCAGGGCGGCGCGCTCGGGGCCGCTGAGGGCGCGCAGCATCCCGGAGGTGACCACGATCCGGCCGGGTTCGCCCATCCGGCCGGGGCGGCGCAGGCGGCCGGGGAGGGCGAAGGCGTCGGCGCGTTCGTCGTCGAGCACGGCGAGCTGGTGCCCGACGGGCTGCCGCAGCAGGGTCAGGGACGACCGGAGCCAGCGGGTGGCGCGTGCGCGGCGCACGGAGGCGCGCAGGGGGCGCATGTCCGCATGCTGGACACCGGCGGGGCGGTGGGCCGGGTGCGGACCGGTGCGTTCGTCGGCCGGGTCCGTACCGTGGGCGGGCAGCGTGCTCAGTGCGGGCCGTGCGGGCGCTGCGGGTAGTGCGGCCCGGGCGGCCCGCAGTTCCAGGTGCCGTCGGCGGGCGGTACGGACCGCCAGGGCGGCGAGCACAGCGAGCACCGGGCCGGCCAGGGCGGCCGCGACCGGCGCGCTGGGCGCGGCGGCGGTGAGCCAGGGCAGCGAGAGGTGGCCGAGGGCGGCGACCGGGGGCAGCTGGAGCAGTCCGGCGGTGGCGAGCAGGCCGAGCGAGCAGAGGGTGCCCCCGGCCAGGACGGTGGCGGTACCGGCCAGCAGCCAGGCGGCGGCCCGGGGCGGCAGCGCCTCGGCGAGGCGGCGGGCCAGCGGGACGGCGAGGAAGGGCAGCAGCAGCGGCACCCAGACGGCGAGCATCACGGTGCGCCCGCCGATCCCGGGCCGCCGTCGCCGAGCAGTTCGCGCAGCAGCTGCTCGTCCTCGGCGGAGAGGTCGGAGACGAAGCGGGCGAGCACGGTGGAGCGGTCGGCCTCGCGGCCCAGCTCGGTGTGCATCCGGCGGGCGGCGAGGCCTGCGGTGTCCTGGACGGTCGGGATGTACGCGTAGGCGCGGCCGGCGCGGGTGCGCTCGACCGTCCCCTTGTCGTGCAGCCGGGCCAGGATCGTCGCGATGGTGGTGCGGGCGAGGTGCCCGCCGAGCGCCGTCTGGACGTCCTGCGGCGTCATCGGCTGCCGGGCGGACCAGAGGGCGGCCAGCACCTCGGCCTCCAGCTCTCCGGCGGGCCGGCGGGCGGACGGTACGTCGGACATGGCGGCGCTTCCTCCAGCTTTCGTCTACAGTCATGTAGACCGTCTACGTCACTGTAGACGGTCCCGGGCGGGTTCGCCGCGCGTCGCGACGACCGCCCCCCAACGTACGGGAGGTCCGCCAGCCTTGCTCCAGTTCCCCGCCGATCCGGCCGCCCACCCCGCCGTGGGCCCCCACCTCGCGGTGGCCTCCCACCTCGCGGTCAACCCGCTGGACGCGTCCTCGCTGCTCGCCGCCTTCGGCGCGCTCGGCATCGCCGTGGTGCTGTTCGCCGAGACCGGTCTGCTGGTGGGCTTCTTCCTGCCCGGCGACTCGCTGCTGTTCACCGCGGGCCTGCTCTGCGTCCCCGGCGCCACCAAGGGGCCGCAGCTGCACCTGTGGCAGGTGCTGCCCGCCGCCCTGGTCGGCGCGCTCGCCGGGGCCCAGGTCGGCTACCTGATCGGCCGCCGCGGCGGGCGGGCGCTGCTGGGCCGCACCAAGCGCAAGAGCCTGCTGGAGGGCGTCGAGCGGGCCGAGGAACTGCTGGCCAGGTACGGGCACGGCAAGGCGATCGTGCTCGCCCGTTTCATCCCGGTGGTCCGGACGGTGTTGAATCCGCTCTGCGGCGTGCTCGAAGTGCCGGTTCGCTCGTTCACCCTCTGGCAGGTGGCCGGCGGCGCGGTCTGGACCGTCGGCGTCGTGCTGGCCGGATACGGGCTCGGTTCCTCGATACCCGGGATCGACCAGTATCTGCTGCCGATCATCGGTCTGGTAGTAGTTGTCTCCGTGCTCCCCATTGTTCTCGAACTGTTCCGCGCCCGTAAGGCGCGCCGTCACGGAGGTGACGTGTGATGTCCTCTCGGGTCCTGGCCGTCTACGACGGCAGCGGGATCGACGGCAGCCTCTACACCCGGGTCAACGGGTGGGCGCAGTCGGCCCCGCACTGGCTGGACGACGTGATCAAGGTCTGGTCGGCGATCGGCCTCGGCCTGTTCGCGCTCTTCATGCTCTCCGCCTGGTGGCGGGCGCGCGGCGCCGACTCCGCGGTGATGGCCAGGGTGCTGGCCTCCCCGGTGATCGTGGTCGTCGCGTACGGAGTCAACTCCGTCCTCAAGAACATGGTCGAGGAGGTCCGGCCGTGTGCGCAGATCCCCGGCAGCGTCTCGCTGGAGACCTGCCCGAGCGCGACCAGCGGTGACTGGTCCTTCCCGAGCAACCACTCGGTGATCGCCTTCGCCGCCGCGATCTCGCTCTGGTTCGTCAGCCGCCGGCTCGGCGCCGTCGCCACCCTCTTCGCGGTGCTGATGGCCGCCTCCCGGGTCTGGGTCGGCGTGCACTACCCGCACGACGTGGCCGTCGGTGCGCTCGTCGGCATCGTGGTCGCGCTGGTGCTCGCCCCGCTGGCCGGGCGCTGCGGGCCGCTGGTGGACCGGATGCGCTCCGGCGTGCTGCGCCCGCTGCTGGGCCCCGGCACGGTGCCGGTGGCGACCCGCGGATACGCCTCGCACCGGGCGCGGTAGTGCCCATTTCGTGAGCGCCCCGCCCCTTGTCCGGTTCCGGACAGGGGGTGGAGCATGTGAGCCGGGCGTGGGGCCCCTGACCGGGGCGCCCGCCCGGCTCAGTCGTGCTCAGGCGCGTCCGGGGCCGCGCTCGGGTCGCGGCGGCGCCGGGCGCCACCGGAGGGAGTGCCGAATGCCGTACCGACTCGACATCACGCAGGGGGACTGGCCGGGTGACCTGCTGCACAAGGGCGTCGACGGCCTGCTCGCCGAAGCCATGGTGCTCACCCTCGCCACCGCCGGCCACGAGCACGGGCCGCACGCCAACCTCGCCTTCTTCGCCCACGACGACGACCTCGTCCTCTACTTCGTCAGCGAGCGCTCCACCCGGCACAGCCACCACCTCGCCGAAGAGGCCCGGGCCGCCGCCACCGTCTTCCTGCCGCCGCCCGCCTTCGGCGAACAGCTGCGCGGCCTCCAGCTGACCGGCAGCGCGAGCGAGGCCTGGGGGCGGCAGGCCGAGGCGGCGCTGGCGGCCTACCAGGGGCGCTACCCCTCCTTCGCACAGGACGAGGAGACCCGTCGGCAGTACCTCACCGGAAGTGGGGCGGCGGCGCTGTACCGCTTCCAGGTCGAGGAGCTGACGGCGGTCGACGAGCCGAACTTCGGGCGGCGCAACTACCTGCGGGCCCGGGTGCTGCGAGGTTAGCCCTGCCCGATGACCGTGCCCCGCCGGAACGGCACCCGGCGCGGGCGGCCGTTGCGGACCACGAGCGCTCCGAGGCCGGCGACCGCGGCCGTCAGGACGGCGTCCAGGGCGGCGGCGATCGCCAGGTCCTGCGAGAAGTCGATGTCATCCGGGGCCGACGCGGCCGCGACACCCTCCGGGTCGTAGCGGACCAGCACCCGGTCGCCGACCGCGTGCGCGTGGAGGTTCCCGTACACCGTGCCGTTGGGGATCGGCAGCCCGAGCTCGCCGACCAGGTCGTACGTCGAGTTCGGATGCTTGTCCTGGGGGTGGTCGTGGACGGCGGCGACCCGCGCGGTGACGGTCACCCCACGGGCGTCGAGGATCACCGCGTCCCGGGCCGAGACCGCCTCCCCGATCGCACCGCCCCCCAGCGCGACCGACACGATCGCCACCCAGCAGCCCACCGGGCCCAGCAACCGGACCAACCCGACGATCCAGGCGACCCCGACCACCAGCCCGAGCAGCAGCGCGGCGCCGAACCCCACGTACGTGCTCACCGCCACCACCCCGAACGTCCCCGCCGGAACGGCCGTCACCAGCGCGGCTGTCAGCCCGATCGTCGCGCGTCTGCTCTTCGGCCCAGCCATGGCTTCCCCCGGTTCTCGCTACGACGGGGTGGAAGCGTACGCCGGGACCCTGACGCCCTCAGGGCGGGGTGCCAGGTGGCCGAGTCGAGGAACTCATTCGCGTCAAACCGCTCCGACACTGTCGGGCCGCAACGCCGTCAGCCGGCTGCGTCATGAGTTCGATGCCGCGCGGCCCAGCCAGTCCGCCAAGCTGCCTCGGCTCATGCTCACGGCGGCATCGATGTCGATCATTCCGGTGCCGTCGAGAGTGAAGCCGCCGCCGTTCTCGAACAGGGAGATGATGGGCTCGTACGGGTCCGGCAGTTGGGGCGTGGCCCTGCCAGTCTCCTGGAGTGCCGCGAAGTGCAGCGCTCCCACACAACTCTGCTGAACGGCCGCGCTCTGTAGCGCGCAGCTCTTCAAGACCAATTCGACCAGCTCGGGATCGGCACGAACGGACGAGTCGATCAGGGCTGCCACGTCGAAGAAGGGCCAGGCGTCCGAACCCAGCCGTTCGGCCCACAGTGCCGAACGCCGGAGGAACTCCTTCATGAGCGAGATGCGCAGCCGGGGGTCCGTCTCCGAGGGTTCCCAGTCGACGTTCGTCAGTCGCTCGGTCAGGGCGCGCGTATCGTTCATGGTTTGTTCCTCTGCGCGAGAATCAAGGCTGCAATTTCGTCAAGATTACTCAGATCACCGGCTATCGGAAAGTCGGGCCTGGTGAGGCCCAGTCTGTCCCAGGCGAAGAACGCATCCTCACGGGTTTCGTGCGGCGAAACCTCATGTGCGCCCCAATTGCCGGGTTCTGGCCAGTGGACGCCGTCCTCCCAGTATCCTTGTCGATACGGAAGATTGTGCGGGGGTGCCATGAGTATACTCTCGATACCTTCATGGCAGGCCCACCGGAAGAACTTGGTGGATTCTGCGGGGGTGAGTGTGCCTGCTTCTGCTTTGAACCACATGTCGGCGATGTGGTCCATGGGCGCGAACCGTCCGGTTGCCGGTCTTCCGTCCGGTGGTACCGACACGCCCGTGTGGACGTTTTCGAAAATGTGAGCCTTGATTCTGTTCAGGACACCCAAATCGTATCCCGTATTCGCGGCGATTCGTTCCGTGTCGCCAGTGGTCTGGCGAATTTTCTCGTAATTCCGTTGGGTCGATTCGGATTGAGGCGGGTCGATGTAGTCCGACCCTCCGGTCCTTGGCAGGTACTCCGGGCTCTCCGGTGTCCGGCCCGGACGACGGCTTGATCCCCCTCCTGGTGCCGCGGCGCTGCCGACGGCGCCGAGGATGAGGTCGAGGGGCATGACGGGGCCGGTTTTGAAGGCGGTGTCGTAGCCGTAGGTGAGGCCGGCGCCGGTGATCATGCGGCCGGGGACGGTGTCGGCGGCGTTGGCGACCTTGGCGAGGCTCGTGAGGGCGACGGAGGCGTTCTCGGTGGTCTCGGCGGCGGTGGTCACGACGCGGGCGCCGGCGCCGAGGCCGCCGCCGGCCGCGCCCATGATTTCGCCGGTCTTGGCGGAGTCGGCGGCCTCGGTGAGGCTGTAGCCGCCGTCGCCGAACAGCTCGACGCGGATGGGCTGAGCAACCGCGAGGTCGACGGTGATGGCCTCCACCGCGCCGAAGGCGGCACCGACCAGCACGGTGGCGGCGATGGTGGCGATGGCCTCGGAGACCGTGACCCCGACGGCCGCGGCGGTGGCGACGATGCCCGCGGCGGTGGCGGCGGCGATGTCCGCCGAGATGCTGAAGGTGACGAGGGCCAGGGCGGTGCCGACGACGAGGGTGCCGCCGACGATCGCGGCCTCCTCCTCCAGCTTCTTGATCGCCTTGTCGACCTCGTGGGCGAAGTCGCGCAGCGCCTTGGCGAGGGCGCGGCAGGCGTCGGCGGTCTCGGGCAGCCAGCCCTTGCCCTTGCCCGCGCTGTCCTTGCCGCCGTAGTACCGGGCCCAGAACTTGCCGAAGGCGTCGATCGCGGGGCCGTGGTTGTTGGCGACGATGGCGGCGGCGGCCTGGTTGGTGGGGGCGGTGACGTTGTCGATGGCGGTGGCCATCGCCTCCCACGCGTCGGCCACCGTGCGCAGCTTGTCCGGGTCGGCGTCCGGCCACCACATGCCGGTGACCTTCTGCACGGCCTTCGCGGCCGCGGACTCACCCATGCGTCACCTCCGACCGGCAGGGAATGCCGGTCATCAGGTGAGGTCCTTCCGGGCCTTGTTGTCCGCGTCGGTGTGGTTGTCGGCGTGCGCGACCAGGCCGTCGTGGATGCTGCTGAGCCCCTGGACCAGGACGTCGAGCCCGGCGAGCACGTGGTCGTGCGGACCGTTGTAGGCCGCCGCGAACTCGTTGCCCTGCTTGTCGCTGCCCCAGGGACTGCCCGCGTCGGCGAGGCTGTGCCTGAGCTTGTCGAGCGCCTCCTTGAGTGCCTTGCTCTGGTTCTCGAAGGTCGGCGCGGCGTCCTTCAGTTCTCCCGGCCGGATCTTGAACTCCGGGCCGCCGGCCTTCGCTGCGTCATCTGCCATCGAGTCAACCCCCGTGCTGTCCGTTCCTCAGAAAGCGCGAAGGACAGGACGGCCGGATCAGCCGACAGGGTTTCAGGGACGCGGTGTGACGTGGCTCATGTCCGGCGGGAGCGGAGGCCCGTCAGGACCCGGCCGGACGCGGGGTGCACTGGGCTTGCACCGGGGCCGGGCGAACCGGAGCACGAGGAGGCCGATGAGCAGACGGCGAGGACCCCGCTGACGTACACGTCCACGGCGGTGATGCCGACGATCACGCCGGCGGACACGGCACCGGGAGCGAGCGCGCGACGGAGGGGCCGCGGCTGACGTGCGCCCGCTCCTCGGGCTGGGTGACCGTCATCCGAAGGCCTTTCGGATGGTGTCCCACTGGTCGGGCGGGAGGTCGTCCCGGGAATCGCTGCGGGGTGGGTAGAAGGAGATGCCGTCGATCGCGGCGCCGACCACCGGCAGCCAGCCCTCCCAGTGGTCGAGGTTCCGGGTGGTGAAAACGGCCGCCAGCACATGGGGGCTCCACGGGTGCGGGATCAGCACTTCGAGCTGACGGACGGTGACGGCGCCCGAGCCCGGCAGGCCGTAGACCGCTCCGGAGACGGGGACGGTCAGGTCGCGGGCGACCACAGCGGCGCGGCCAGGAGTGAAGTCGAGGACGGCGATCTCCGCGTCGGGCCAGGCGGCGGTGAGCTGTTCGGCGGCGCGTTGCGGGTACGTGCCGCGGGGTTCCAGCGCCTCCTGGCGGAGGAAGAGGCTGAGCACGCCCTGGGCGATCGTGCCCCCGTCGGTCAGTACCAGGCAGTTGGAGACGTGGACCGCGCCCTCACGCAGTTGCGCCTGAAGGGCGCTCTCGGCGGCGACGGCGATGCTGAGCTTCTGTTCGGGGCTCACGTCGGTGAGCGCGTCGAGCCCGTCCACGATGCGGCACATCCGGTCGCCCGGGTCCTCCGCCAGATCGACGGCGGTGAATCCGTCGGGCAGGGACAGCCAGAACGACGGGGCACCGGTGTCGACGGTCAACGGCCCGCACCCCACACGCCGGTCGCGACCGCGCTGCCGGCACCGAGCAGGCCGGCCACGATCCGGCTCTTGCCACTGCCCTCAATGGCGCTTCCGGTGCCGTTGATCACGTTGGCGCCGCCGGTGGCGCAGTTCACCGCCGCGGTCAGCCCGGGGCCGGCGTCGTCCTGGGTGAGGCCGTACGCGGTGGGCGCGGTGAGCGCCACGGTAGCGGTGGCCTGTGCGCCGTCGGAGATGTTCATCGCGGTGGCCTTCGAGAGCCCGAGTCTGACGGCGGGTTTCTCGATCGCCGTGGTGAAGACAGGCCCGGCCGGGTCGATCGCCCTGGCGGTGGCACGGACCTCGGTGGCGCCGACGCCTACCGATGCCCTCACGCCGGTCCCGGCGGCCCGGGCGGTCCTGAACGCGGTGAACCCGCCCTTGAGGACGGCCCCGCCGGGGATCGCGCCGAGGAGGTCGCCGGCCAGGGTCAGGTCGTTGCCCAGGTTCGCCATGCTGGTGGGCAGCAGCCCGCTGATGCCGTACTGCCGCGCGTGCGCGCCCGCGGCCGCGGCGCTCAGCAGGATGGCGGGCAGCGCGAAGGCGGGGAAGAAGATCGCCGCGACGCCGCAGACGCCCGCGGCCACCGTGAGCAGGTCGGCGCCGTGGTCCTTCAGCCAGGTGCCGACCTTGCTGAGCCGGCCCGGCTCGGGCGGCGCCTTGCTGTCGGCGGCCTTGCGGATGGCGGTGGCGGTCCTGTGGGCGTCGGACCTGTGGCCCTCGGCGAGTTCGTGGGCCTGGCTCCGGAGACCGGTGAGGGTGGTGGTGGCACTGTCGAGGAGTTCGGCGGCTGCGTCGAGGTGCTTCCTGGCGGTGTTGTAGCGCTGTTCGGCGGCGGCGAGCGAGGTGCCGTCGGCGAAGCTCTTGCCGGCCAGTGCGAGGTCGGGGGCGGCGGCCGCGGTGCGGTGGGCCTGTTCGGCCTGTGCCCTGTCCTGCCGGGCGGAGACTGCGGCGCGTGCCAACTCGGCCGCCCTGGGCTGGTGTTCGGTGAGCGCCTGGTACCAGACGTCGAGGGCCTGGTAGGCGGCCGTGATCGAGTCGGCGGCGTCCTGGAGGTAGCCGGGGAGCTTGCCGAACCGGGCGGCGAAGGCCTTGGCGGCCTCGCCGGTCCACTGGCCCTGGTCGCCGGAGATCTGGGCCAGCGTGGTGTGGACGCCGGTGAGGTGCTGGGAGACCCGGCGCAGGCTGCTGCTGAGGCCGGCCACGGCGGCGGGGTCGCCCGGGGTGGGGTTGAAGCCGAGGCCGGACCAGTCGGGCGCGGGCTCGGGGGAGGTCATGACCGCCCCCGCGCGGGGGTGAGGGCCTTGGCGATGTCCTGCTCGGTGCCCGCGTAGGACTGCCGCGCCTTCTCCAGGCCCTCGTCGAGGACCTTGACGCATTCCCGGACCTTCTTGAGGCCGTACTCCCACTTCTCCTGGAAGTGCTTGCCGGCGTCCTCCAGGAAGTCGAAGCCGAGCCCGTCGCGGCTGGCCTCCTTGAGCGCCTTCAGCCCTTGGTCGAGCTCGTCCCCGCAGCCCTTGAGGTCCTTGGCGAGCTTGGCGAGGAATTCGGGACTGACCGTGAAATCGGCCACTTTCTCCCCCGGTGCGTCGGTTGTCGGACCGGCCGAGCATAACCCCGTTCGGTACGTGGGCGATCCGTACTGCGGGGGCACTCACACTTGCGGGGGAGGAAGTGGCCGGGGTGGGTCAACGGCGCCAGAAGCCGCGCTTCTTCGGGGCGACGAGCTGCACCACCGAGGCGACGAAGAGGTCGGCGACGGGGGAGGGGCCGGGGCCGTGGTTGAGGTGGCTCTCGGTGGTCCACTCGCCGAGGACGGTGCCCGGGCTGCCGTCGAACGGGTTGATCGCGTGTTCCAGGGTCAGGTACCGGACGGCGTTGGCGCCCTTGGGCAGGACGGAGGCGCAGAAGTACGCCTCGGTGGTGCCGGCCGGGGTGGGCAGGGTGACCAGGAGCAGGCGGGTGCCCTCGACCTCGACGTGACGGCAGTCGAGGCCGTTGCTGGGCAGCCGGTCCTCGGGCGGGAGGGTTTCGCCGAAGCTGTTCCAGAGCTTGGTGAAGGCGGGCACCAGGCTGCCGCCGTTCGGCGCCGGGCTGGTCACCTGGGGGCCGAACTTCAGCAGATGACGCGGGAGTTCGCGGTGCGCGAAGCGGTAGTGGTGCGGTCGCGGGTTCGTCATGGGGACACGGTAGCGAACGGGCCGGGCCGGGGCGTCGGCGCATCCGACGTCCCGATCCGGCCCGGGCAGTTGAACTGACGATCCGTCGGTGACTGTCGTCAGTGACTGCCCTTGAGGTTGAGTACGACCACCCCGACGATGATCAGCGCGATCCCCAGGATCTGCAGCTTCCCCAGCGACTCGCCGAAGGCGACCACGCCGATCCCGGCGACGGCCGCCGTCCCGGCCCCCGACCAGACCGCGTACGCGACCGAGACCGGGATGTGCTTGAGCGCGCGGCCGAGCAGGAAGAAGGACAGCGCGTAGCCGACGCCCACCCCCAGGCTGGGCCAGAGGCGGGTGAACCCCTCGGTGAGTTTGAGGCAGCTGGTGGCGCAGACCTCGCTCAGGATGGCGAGGGCGAGCAGAACGTAGGGCATGTCGCTGTCAAACGGCCGGGGTGGCGCAGAGCTTCCCCAACAGCGCGAGGTCGGCCCGTTCCAGGCTGTCCAGCAGGGTGATCCGGTCGCCGTCGGGCATCGGGACGGCGGTGGACGGCACGGCGAGCACCGCGCAGCCGGCCGCGGCGGCGGAGGCGACCCCGGTCGGGGTGTCCTCGACGGCGACGCAGGCGGCCGGGTCCAGGCCGAGCCGCTCGGCCGCGGCCAGGTACGGGTCCGGCGCGGGCTTGGTGCGGGCGGTGTCCTCGGCGGCCAGGGTGACGGCGAACCAGTCGCGGCCGATGGAGGAGAGGACGAGGTCCACCACCTGGCGCGGCGAGGCGGAGACCAGCGCGGTGGGCACCCGGGCCTCGCGCAGGGCGGCCAGCAGGGCGAGCGCGCCGGGGCGGGGCACCGTCTCGGCGGCGACCTTTCCGGCGAAGGACTCGCCCAGCCTGGCGGCGAGTTCGGCTTCGGGGCGGGTGGTGCCGCTGGCCCGGTGCAGGTGGGCGGCGGTGTGCTCGACGGCCTGGCCGAGCACCTCGGGGGCGTCCCGGTCGGTGAGCGGGTGGTCCAGTTCCTCGGCGAGTTCGGCGGCGGCCTGCCACCACAGTTGCTCGGTGTCGACCAGGGTGCCGTCCATGTCGAAGAGGACGGCGGCGGGCAGTACGGATTCAGGCATGGCGGTACCTTCGGTGGTTCTTCGGTCGGTGCGGGGACGAGGTTCTCAGGCGGCGCGGCGGTCCACCAGCACCGGGCGCTCCGGCAGCGTGAGCCCGGCGCGTGAGCCGGCCGGCAGGGCGGCGGCGGCCTCGGTGGGCAGGTCGGCCTTGACCTCGGTGCCGTCGTCCAGGCGGACGGTGAGCCGGGTGACGGCGCCCAGGAAGGACGCGGTGACCACCAGCGCGGGGCCGGCCTCGTCCGGGCTGAGCAGGACGTTCTCCGGGCGGACCAGCACCTGCAGCTCGCCGTCGGCCGGGACCTCGCCGTCGACCGCGTGCCGGCGGCCGAGCACCTCGACGCCGTCCGAGGTGCGGGTGCACGGGATGCGGCTCATGGTGCCGACGAACTCGGCGACGAAGGCGGTGGCCGGCCGGCCGTACAGCTCGGACGGGGTGGCGCACTGCTCCAGCTTCCCGGCCCGCAGCACGGCGACCCGGTCGGCCATCGACAGCGCCTCCTCCTGGTCGTGGGTGACGAACAGGGTGGTGATGCCCAGCTCCTGCTGGAGGCGGCGGATCTCCTCGCGGAGCTGGAGGCGGACCTTGGCGTCCAGCGCGGACAGCGGCTCGTCCAGCAGCAGCACGCGCGGCTGGAGGGCGAGCGCGCGGGCGAGGGCGATGCGCTGCTGCTGGCCACCGGACATCTGGTGCGGGTAGTGCTCGGCGCGGTGCGGCAGGCCGACCAGCTCCAGCAGTTCGTGGGCGCGCCTGCGGCGCTCGGCCTTGCCGGTGCCGCGCATCCGCAGCCCGAAGGCGACGTTGTCCAGCGCGGTCAGGTGCGGGAAGAGGCTGTACGACTGGAACACCATGCCCGCGTCGCGCTTGTGGGCGGGGATCGCGGTGATGTCCTGGCCGTCGACCAGCACCTCGCCGGAGTCGTGCTGCTCGAAGCCGGCCAGGATGCGCAGGGCGGTGGTCTTCCCGCAGCCGGACGGGCCGAGCAGGGCGAGCAGTTCACCGGGCCGGACGGTCAGGTCCAGGCCGTCGAGGGCGGTGGTGGCGCCGAACGCGCGGCGCAGCGAGCGGAACTCGACGGTGGCGCTGCCCGAGGTGGTTCCGGGGGCGAGCGGGGCGCCGTCGGCGAGGACGGTGGCCGTGGTCATGGCTGATAACTCCTGGAAAGCGGTGGGTGGTTCAGGACCGGGCGGCCTTGCGGCCGCGGCCGACGGCGGACATCAGCAGCAGGACGAGCCAGACGATCAGCAGGCTGAGCATCGAGACCGCGACGGACATCTGGCCGTCGCTCTTGCCGTTGGAGTTGATCCACACCGAGAAGGGGGTGAAGCCGAGGATGGAGGCGGTGGTGAACTCGCCGAGCACCAGGGCGACGGTGAGCACGGCGGCGTTCAGCAGCGAGCTGCGCAGGTTGGGCAGGACGACGGTGAACACCGCGCGCAGCCAGCCGGCCCCGCAGTTTCGGGCGGCCTCGACCAGGGTGGCCACGTCGACACCGCGCAGGCCGGCGTCGATCGCCCGGTAGGCGAACGGCAGCGCCATCAGCACGTACGCGATGACCAGGACGACCGGGAAGTTCGGGTCCTGGATGGCCACGACGGTCTGGAAGAACGGGGTGTCCTGGAGGTAGTCCGGGCCCCAGCGCAGCACGCCGATGATGCCGGTGGTGAGCGCGACGACCGGGACGACCAGCGGCATCGAGCACATGATCTCGATCACCGGGCGCAGCCTCGGCGCGCCGAGCCGGGCGGCGAGCACCGCCGGGACGAGCAGGAGCAGCAGCACCACCACGGTGACGGCCGCCAGTTCGAGGCTCAGCACCAGGCTGTCGGTGAAGCCGGGGGCGTTCAGCAGCTCGGTGTAGGCGCGGAAGGTGGTGCCGCCCTTGTTGTCGTCGACGCTGAACCACAGCGAGGCGGCCATCGGCACCGCGAAGTAGATCCCGCAGACCAGCAGGACCAGGCCGCGGCCGAAACGGATGCGATTGATCAGGCGAGCCACTTGGCACTCCGGCGCTGAAGGGGCAGGTACAGGGCCATCACCAGGCAGGCGACCACGATCATGTCGAGTCCGAGGGCGAGGGCGAGGTTGCCCTGGCCGACCAGGACGTTGCCGGACAGCGCGTCGCCGATCTGCATCGAGATCAGCGGCACCGAACTGCCCACCATGGCCTCGGCGGTGGCGTACGCGGCGAACGAGGCGCCGAACAGCAGCACGAAGCCGCCGAGCAGCGAGGGCAGCAGGACGGGCAGGGCCACGTGCCGCCAGTACTGCAGGGAGGTGGCGCCGTTGTTGGACGCGGCCTCGCGCCACTGGGCCTTCAGGCCCTCCAGGGCCGGGGTGATGGTGATGACCATCAGCGGGACCAGGAAGTAGAGGTAGACCACCGACAGGCCGGAGAAGGTGTAGAGGTTCCAGCCGTGCTCGGTCAGGCCGAGCTTCCTGGTGACCTCGCCGGAGTTGCCGAGGGTGGCGACGAACATGAAGGCCAGCGGGACGCCGCCGAAGTTGGCGAGCACGCCGGAGGCGGACATCACGGCCTCGCGGAAGGCCCGGAACCGGGAGGTCGCCACGGCCTGGGCCAGCGGCAGGCCGACCACGGTGGCGATCAGCGCGGTCAGCAGGGAGAGCTTCACGCTGCCCCACAGGGCCGTCCAGTACGCGCCCTGGAGGGAGCCGGTGAGGTTGTCGGTGGTGAAGGTGCCGCCGCCGTCGGGGGCGTCCGAGGAGGTGGTGAAGGCGCCGACGGCGATCGCGACGGCGGGCAGGCCGAAGCCGATCGCGAAGAAGAGCACCAGCGGGAGGGCGGCGAGCCAGGCGCGGCTGCCGCGGGCCCGGCGTCCGGCCGGGCGGGGTGCCCCGGTCTGCACAGCCGTGACGGCCGAGGCGGTGGGGGAGGAGGCGGGGCCGGGGGCGCCCCCGCCGCTCTGGGCGGCGGAGGCGGTGGCCGGCACCGGGGTGGGAGCCGTGGTCATCTCAGGTCAGCCCGCGATCGCCTTGGCCCAGTTCTCGGTCACGACCTTCTTGGCCGCGTCCGTCTGGTCCTGGGTCGGGAAGGTGGTGAAGGGCTTCTCGACGGTCGGCAGCTTGGCGGCGGCGGTCGCGTCCAGGGTGCCGGCGGTCTTCATGGCGTCGAACAGGGCGGGGGTGGCGTAGCCGCCGAGGAAGCCGTTCTGCCCCTGGGCGCTGTAGAGGTACTCCTCCCACAGGCGCGCGGCGGCCGGGTGCGGGGCGTCCTTGTTGATCGCCTGGTTGTAGTACTGGGCGTAGGAGCCGTCCGAGGGGATGGACACCTGCCAGTCGATGCCCTTGTCCTTGAACTTGTCGCTGTAGCCGGCGTTCAGGTACGACCAGTCGATGCTGATCGGGGTCTCGCCCTTCTCGATGGTCGCCGGGGTGACCTCGACCGGGTTGAAGTTGCCGGCCTGCTTGACCTTGCCGAAGAAGTCGATGCCGGGCTGGATGTTGTCCAGCGAGCCGCCGTTGGCGAGCGCGGCCGCGTAGACGGCGCCGAAGGCGGCACCGGCCTTGGTCGGGTTGCCGTTCAGGGCGACCATGCCCTTGTAGTCGGGCTTGAGCAGGTCGGCGAAGGTCTTCGGGCAGGCGGACACCTTCTTGGCGTCGCAGCCGATCGACATGTAGCCGCCGTAGTCGTTGTAGCTCAGGCCGTTGGCGTCCTTCATGGTGGCCGGGATCTTGTCGAAGTCGGTCACCTTGTACGGGGCGAGCAGGCCCTGCTTGCCGGCGCTGATCGCGAAGGCCGAGCCGAGGTCGACGACGTCGGGGGCGCGGTCCTGGCCCTTGCGGGAGGTGATCGCGTTGATCTCGTCCTGGCTGGAGCCGTCCGGGTTCTCGTCCTCGATGTCGATGCCGTACTTCGCCTTGAAGTCGTCCATCAGCTTGCCGTAGTTCGCCCAGTCGCGGGGCAGCGTGATGACGTGCAGCTTGCCCTCCTTCTTGGCGGCGGCGACCAGCGCGTCCATGCCGCCGAAGTCGGCGACCGAGGTGGCGGTCTTGGCGCTCTTGCCGCCCGCGAGGTCGTTGCTGCCGGCCTTCGCGGAGGAGGAGCCGGCGGAACCGCAGGCGGTGAGGGACAGCGCGGCGGCGGTCAGAACGGCCGCGAAGGCGGCGGAGCGGGCGCGGTGCAGGGACACGGGTCAGTCTCCTGAGACGGGGGAACTGCAAGCGGGTGTCTTGAACGGGGGATCAGCCGGGTGGCGCGGTCCGGAGCCGTCCGAGGAGAGTTCGGAACCGTCCGAGTTGACTAGCCAACTTCGCTGACGGGGGTAAGTAACCCGAAGTCCGGTGACGGGAAGGTGAACGGACGGCCCAGAACCGGGGTCGGCTGCGGGAACGGTGGAATCCGGCCATCGGAGCGTGATCCGTTCGATGCGATGCTCGAACCGCGCAGCGGGATAGGGTCGGGCTGTCCGCGCCGGCACGGCTGCGCTGGACACCGCCCCAGGAGGGACATTGACTGACGTGGCAGTAGAGTCCGGGCGCCCCGTCGAGCGTGCGACCGGCGAGCGTGCGACCGGCGCCCTGTACCGCAAGGTCGCCGCCGACCTGCGCGAGGCCATCACCACCGGCGCGTACGGCGAGGCGGGCCGGCTGCCCGCCGAAGGCGCCCTCGCCGAGCAGTACGGGGTCTCCCGCGGCACCGTCCGCCAGGCCCTCGCCGTGCTGCGCTCCGACGGGCTGGTCACCTCCCGCCGAGGCACCCGGAGGGTGGTGCTCGGCGGCGCCCGGGTGCAGAGCTTCTCCGAACTGCTCAGCTTCACCCACTGGGCGTACTCGATGGGCGAGGAGCCCGGCGGCATCCTGGACTCACTGGTGCGCCGCCCGGCCGACGCCGCCGAACGCGACCAACTGCGCCTGGAGCCGGGCGCCGAGGTGTACGTGACGGTCCGGCTGCGGACCCTGTCCGGCACACCGGTGATGGTCGAGCGGACCATCTACCCGCCGCGGGTCGGCGAGATCGTCGCGGAGCTGCCGCCGGACGTCGTCTCCCACACCGAGGTGCTGCGCGAGCACGGCATCCTGTTCACCGACGCCGACCACACCATCGACATCGTCGCGGCCAACGCCGAGGACGCCCGGCTGCTCGGCTGCCGCCGCGGCGGCCCACTGCTGCGCGAGCGGCGCCGCACGACCGACCCGACCGGCACGCCGGTGGAGTGGTCGCAGGACCGCTACCTGCCCGGGACGGTGGCGTTCAGCGTGCACAACTCGCTGGCGACTTCGGCGCTTTCGCGGCACGCCCGGGAGCTGGACTGAGCTCCCGGGCGTTGTTCGGTCACTTCATCAGTGCCGCGAGCAGCGGGCGGTAGTGCTCGAAGTCCGGCGTCTTCGCGCCGGCCGTCTTGGCCTGCTCGTCCCAGCGGCGGACGGCCACCGCGTCGACGGCGCCCGGGAGTCGGGCGAAGTCGGCCGCCTCGCGGTCGTCCATCGGGCCGCCCTGGACGGTGAGGGTGTACTCGGAGGCGGCGGACAGCTCGGCGCGGTAGCCGGGCTCGGCGGCGCACAGGTAGCGCTTGGCGGCCACGTGCAGCCGCACCGGCTCGGTGACCTCCGGGCCGAACCAGCGGGCCAGCCAGTCGGCGCCGCTGTCGCTGTGATGGTTGTCCTGTCCCTGCATCAAGTCGCGCCCGCGCACGGCACCTTGGAAGTGTCCGACGTCGTGCAGCAGTGCGGCGGCGATGAGGTGGTCGGGAGCCCCGGCGGCCTCGGCAGCGGCGGCGGCCTGCAGCATGTGCTCGGCCATGGTGACCGCCTCGCCCAGGTACTCCCCGGCTCCCTCGCCCGTGAACAGCTCGGCCAGCTCGTCCAGGGCGGCGGTGCGGCGGTGCAGGACGGCGAGGGTGCTGTGCAGGGCGTCCAGGTCGGCGTAGCAGCCCTGGAGATGGCGCCGGCCGTCCTGCTGGAAGGCGGTACGGGCGTGCAGCAGGCGGGTGTTGTCGAAGACCAGGCAGTCGCCGGGGCCCAGGCGGAAGGTGAGCCGGAGCTCGGGGCGCAGGGTGATCGCGGCGAAGCGGCGGTAGGCGGCGTAGAAGGCCTCCACGTCGTCCGCTCGGAGGGTGCCGAGCGAGCGGTTGTTGAAGCGGACCTCGCGGATCCGGCCGAGCGGGTCCACGTCGATCAGCGGGCGGTCGGCGCGCAGTTCGGTGCGGCGGTCCCGGAAGACGAAGGGGACGGGAGTGCGGGTGAGGGTCTCGAAGTCCTCGGGGGCTTCGTCGCGGAGGGCCGCGGCCGCCTTGAAGCCGTCCACCAGGCCGGAGTCGCCGCCGGTCGCCGAGTTCTCCAGGCAGTGCAGCAGTTGGAGGGTGGGGACCGGGTCCCGGTAGGGGTTGTCGGTGTGCGGGGTGATGGCCCTGTTCGTGAAGGCGAGGTTGTTCGGGTCGGGCTCGATCCGGACGTCGAACAGCTCGCCGTAGTTGGTGACCCGGACGTAGCCGAAGCTCTCGGCCACCCGCAGCACCTGGCGCTCCACCGTCGGCACCCCGCGCAGCAGCGCGAAGCCGCTGCGCCGTACGGCGGCGAGGACGGCGGCCTGCTCGGCGGGGTCGGTCAGGTACGCCTCCCAGTCGGCCCCGGGGATGCCGCGCGCGAAGTCGGCGGCCGTCCAGAGCCGCTTGCCCTGCTCGGTGCGGCCGTCGCCCGCCTCGTCCGTGTCGTGCAGCCAGGTGAGCGGGTAGCGGGAGCGGTGGCCGTCGGACCAGAGGACTTCCAGGTTGCCGTCGAGCTCCTTGCTCGCGGCGATGGCGAGGTCCGGCGGCAGATCGCTGATCTGGAACAGCTTCTGCCCGTTGCGCGGGTCCCGGCACTCGCCGCACGGGCAGTTGTCGCGCAGCCAGTAGGGCGGCGGTTGCTGGGTCATGGGTCTCCTCCTGGGCTGAGTTGTACAGCCAACTTCACCTCTCGAGGAGCTTGCCGCTCCCCGGTGAGTTCCGCGTGCCGGTCGGATGAACGTCCGGGGAACGGTCCGTCGGGACCGCCGTCAAATCCCTTGCGCCGACGGCTTCGACCTGCTCGGATATGCCAGTGCCCGATCAAGATCAACACCAGGACGTCGACGTCCTGGTGGACATGACCCCCGTCGCCCCCGTCCCGACCGTGGCCCCATCGCCGGGCTCACGCCAGCGGCTCTGGCTGACCCTGGGCGCCTTCGGGTTCGCCGCCTTCATCGCCCTCGCGCTTGCCTTCGCCCACGACACGGCCAGCCTCGGCGCGTACCGCTACAACCCGCCGGAGGAGTTCCTGGGGCTGCCGCGCCTCCCCGCAGGGCAGATCCCCAAGGCGTCGACGGTCGCCAGGGGCGTGAAGGTCACCGGTTACCAGACCTCGGACAGGTCGCGCACCGTCGCCGTCACCGTCCGCGAGCTGCCCATCGTCTCGCCCTCGGCCACGGTCGACACGGTGATCACCGAGTCGACCACCGGCTTGCACGTCGAGAGCGTGCGCACCGTCGACCCGGGTGAACGCGGCGGCGTCATGAAGTGCGGCCACACCAGCGGCATGAAGAAGGCGGGGAAGCCGCAGGACATGGCCTTCTGCGTCTGGGCCGACGGCAGCATGTGGGCCGTCTACGGAGAGCACGGCGACGACGTCACGCTCGACACGGACGACCTGGCCAACGACGCCCGCAAGTTCCGCCACCTCGCCGAGGTGCGGGCCTGATGGCCGAGCACGAGCAGACCGCCGCCACCGACCGCCGTCACCGGCGTCCCGGCCGACGTCGCCCCCGCCGGGCGGGCCCGTTCCGGGCATTCTGGGGCGGGCCCACATGCCGTGAGCCGCTGCCACCGTTCGGGTGAGGGCGCAGCTCGGAGGGTGTTTCGGGGTGAAGGGACCAGCCCGGGCTGCGGCACTGTCGGGGTGGACTCCCTCCCCCCGATGCGAGAGGCGGCTGTGCCGTGGGCCAATCCGATACCACCTCATCGCCCCCCGCGGGGCACGGCGGGCTGAAGCGTGAGGTCGGCCTCGCCGGGCTGCTCTGGGCGTCGGTCGGGGCGATCATCGGGTCCGGCTGGCTGTTCGGGGCGCAGAAGGCGGCGGTGGCGGCCGGGCCCGCCGCCCTGCTCTCCTGGGGCATCGGTGCGGTGGCGATCGTCCTGCTGGCGCTGGTCCACGCGGAGCTGGGCGGGCTGTTCCCGGTCGCGGGCGGCACCGCGCGCTACCCCCACTACGCCTTCGGTGGCTTCGCCGGGATGTCGTTCGGCTGGTTCACCTGGCTGCAGGCGGCGACCATCGCGCCGATCGAGGTGCAGGCGATGATCAACTACGCCCAGCACTGGTCCTGGGCGGACGGCTTCCTGAACAAGGACCTGACGCTGACCGCGACGGGATTCGTGGTCGCCGCCGTGCTGATGGGTGTGTTCGTCGCGATCAACTTCCTCGGTGTCCGACTGCTCGCCCACACCAACAGCGCCGCCACCGTCTGGAAGGTCGCGATCCCGGTCCTGACGATCTTCGCGCTCGGGATCACCGGGTTCAACGGCTCCAACTTCACCGTGCACGGGTTCGCGCCGGACGGCGCCAAGGGCGTGCTGGCGGCGATCAGCAGCAGCGGGGTGATCTTCGCGCTGCTCGGGTTCGAGCAGGCCATCCAGTGGGCGGGGGAGAGCCGCAACCCCCGCAAGGACATTCCCCGGGCGGTGATCGGCTCGGTGGTGATCGGCACGATCATCTACGTGATGCTCCAGGTGGTGTTCATCGGCGCGCTGCCGCCGGAGACCGTCGCGGGCGGCTGGACCAAGCTCACCTACCCCGGCGTCAGCGGCCCGTTCGCGGGCCTCGCGACGCTGATCGGCCTGGGCTGGCTGGCCACGATCCTGTTCATCGACGCGGTGGTCTCACCGGCCGGCACCGGGCTGGTCTACATCACCTCCAGCTCGCGGGTCACCTATGGCCTCAGCCGCAACGGCTACGCGCCGCGGGCCCTCCAGTACACCGACCGCAACTCGGTGCCCTGGCTCGGGCTGCTCATCGCCTGGATCGCCGGGGTGATCTGCTTCCTGCCGTTCCCGAGCTGGCAGCGGCTGGTCGGCTTCATCACCTCGGCCGTCGTGCTGATGTACGCGGGCGCGCCGCTGGCCTTCGGGGTGCTGCGCAAGCGGTTGCCGGGGATGGAGCGCTCGTACAACCTGCCGGGTGGCACGGTCGTCTCGCCGATCGCCTTCGTGGTGGCGAGCCTGGTCATCTACTGGGCGGGCTGGGACACCCTGTGGCGCCTCGGGCTGGCGATCGTGATCGGGTACCTGCTGCTCGGCGGGTACTCCGCGTACGCCGCGTCGAAGGGGGTGCCGAACGCGCCGCGGATGGACTTCAGGGCGGGGCAGTGGCTGCCCGTCTACCTCATCGGGATGGGGATCGTCTCCTGGCAGGGCAGCTTCGGCGTGGGCGCGCAGGGGAACCTGCCGCTGTGGTGGGACATCGGGGTGGTGGTGGTGTTCTCGCTGGTCGTCTACTACTGGGCGCTGTCCGTCGCCCTGCCGGCGGAGGACATCGAGCGGAACATCCGCGGCGTCGAGGTGGTGGACGCGGGCGGACACTGACCTTCCCGGTCTGCGGCGGCCCCCGGTTCGTCCGAACCGGGGGCCGCTCGCTTGTGTCAGACGGCCGCGTCCCAGGCCGCCTCGGCGGCCGCCAGGGCCTTCGCGCCGTCGGCCTCCGTGGCGTCGGCGAGCGCGGTGAGGCAGGCGCGGACGGTGTCCAGCCCGGACGCCTGGCCGTAGTGGTTGACCCGCAGCATCTCCGCGGCCAGCGCACCGCCGCCGGGCTGGATCGGCAGCGCGGGGTCGAGCGTGGCGGCGAGTTCGGCGGCGTGCAGGCCGGCCGGGGTGCGCACGGTGGTGGCGACCGGGGCCGCGTGGGCGTCCTCGCGGACGAACGGGGTCAGCGTGCCGAGCGCGCGCACGCCGGCCCGGGTGGCGGCGGAGGCGGCGCGGTGGCGGGCGATCACGGTCGGCAGGCCGTCGGCGGCGATCCGGTCCAGGCAGGCGCCGAGCGCGAGCATCTCCAACTGGGCCGGGGCGTGCGGGAGTACGGTGCGCCCGGCGTCCGTCCAGCGCTCCTTCCAGTCGAGCAGCGAGAGGTAGGAGCGGCGCGGGGCGGCCGGGTTGGCGGCGATCCGCTCCCAGGCGCGCCCGGAGACGGAGACGGCGGAGACCCCGGCCGGGCCGCCCATCGCCTTCTGGCCGCCGATCACGCACAGGTCGATGCCCCACTCGTCGGTGAGCAGCGGCTCGGCGGCGACCGAGGCGACCGCGTCGAGCATCAGCAGGGCGCCGTGCTCGCGGACCACGGCGGCGATCTCGGCGACCGGGTTGGTGTTGCCGGTGGCGGCCTCGGCGTGCACCAGGGAGACGAAGTCGATCTCGGGGTGGCTCTCGAGCGCCTCGGCGACCTGCTGAGCGCTCACCGCGCTGTCGAACGGCACGGCGAGGTCGACGACCGTGGCCCCGCAGGAGCGCAGCCAGTTGCCGAAGGTCTGCCCGTACGGGCCGGTGACGATGTTGAGTGCGGTGGAGCCGGGGTGGGCGGCGCCGCGGATCGCGGCCTCCAGCGGGAGCAGGGCCTCACCCTGGGTGACGATGACGTCGGCTTCGGTGTGCAGCAGCGCGGCCACCTGGTCCTCGATCGCCGCGAACCCGGCGGCGCTGAGCGGGGGGAGGTCGAGGAAGTGGCTCACGGCATGCGGCCTTTCGCAGCGGGGACGACGGGTGCGGCAACGAGTCTGCCGCATTCTGACTGCTTACACGGAACCCGCCCGTCGGTAGAGTGCGGCCATGAGTGATGGCGCGGTGCTGCACGTCCGGGGTCGGGTGCTGGTCGGTCCGGAGGAGGTCCGGGACGAACTCTGGGTGGTGGACGGCCGGGTGAGCTTCACCCGCCCGCCGACCGTCGAAGACGTCCGGACGGTGACCGGCTGGGTACTGCCCGGCCTGGTGGACGCGCACTGCCACGTCGGACTGGACGCGCACGGTGCCGTGGACGCGGAGACCAGCGAGAAGCAGGCGCTCACCGACCGTGACGCCGGCACCCTGCTGATCCGCGACGCCGGTTCGGCCGCCGACACTCGCTGGATCGACGAGCGCGAGGACCTGCCCCGGATCATCCGGGCCGGGCGGCACATCGCCCGCACCCGCCGCTACATCCGCAACTACGCCCACGAGATCGAGCCCGGCGACCTCGCCGCGTACGTGCGGGCCGAGGCCCGGCGAGGCGACGGCTGGGTGAAGCTGGTCGGCGACTGGATCGACCGGGAGCGCGGCGACCTCGCCGCCTGCTGGCCCGGCGACGCACTGGCCGAGGCGATCGCGGCGGCGCACGAGGAGGGGGCGCGGGTCACCGCGCACTGCTTCGCGGCCGAGTCGCTGCCGGACCTGCTGACGGCCGGGATCGACTGCGTCGAGCACGCCACCGGGCTGACCGAGGAGTTGATCCCGGCCTTCGCCGAGCGCGGGGTGGCCATCGTCCCGACGCTGGTCAACATCGCCACCTTCCCGGCGTTGGCGGCCGGCGGGGAGGCCAAGTTCCCGGCCTGGTCGGCGCACATGCGGCGGCTGCACGAGCGCCGCTACGACACCGTCGGCGCCGCGCACGACGCGGGCATCCCGGTGTTCGTCGGCACGGACGCGGGCGGCTCGCTGGCGCACGGGCTGGTCGCGGACGAGGTGGCGGAGCTGGTGAAGGCGGGGCTGAGCCCGGCCGAGGCGCTGTCGGCGGCGAGTTGGGGAGCACGGGCGTGGCTCGGGCGGCCGGGGCTGGAGGAGGGCGCGCCGGCCGACTTCGTGGTGTACGCGGAGGACCCGCGGGCGGACGTGCGGGTGCTCGCGGACCCGCTGCTGGTGGTGCTGCGGGGGCGGCCGGTGGGGTGACCCCGCGCGGTCATCGTTCGCGGTGACGCCCTGTCGGTATCGGCCGATAGGGTGACGCCCATGGCACCGCGTCCACTGAATGAGATCGTCGAGCCCGGTTGGGCCGCCGCCCTGGAGCCCGTCGCCGGCCGGGTCGCCGCGATGGGCGACTTCCTGCGCGCCGAGATCGCCGCCGGTCGTACCTACCTGCCCTCCGGGCCGAACGTGCTGCGGGCCTTCCAGCAGCCCCTGGCCGACGTGCGGGTGCTGATCGTCGGGCAGGATCCGTACCCGACCCCCGGCCACGCCGTCGGGCTCAGCTTCTCGGTGGGGCCGGAGGTGCGACCGATCCCGGCGAGCCTGATCAACATCTTCCAGGAGTACGGCAACGACCTCGGCCTGCCGCAGCCCTCCAACGGTGACCTCACCCCGTGGACGAACCAGGGCGTGCTGCTGCTCAACCGGGCGCTGACCACCGCCCCGCGCAAGCCCGCCGCGCACCGGGGCAAGGGCTGGGAGGAGGTCACCGAACAGGCGATCCGGGCGCTGGTGGCGCGCGGCGGCCTGCTGGTGGCGATCCTCTGGGGCCGCGACGCCCGTAACCTCCGGCCGCTGCTCGGGGACGTCCCGGCGATCGAGTCGGCGCACCCGAGCCCGTACTCGGCCAGTAGCGGCTTCTTCGGCTCGCGTCCGTTCAGCCGGGCGAACGAGCTGCTGGTGCGACAGGGCGCGCAGCCGGTGGACTGGCGGCTGCCGTAGGGGAGTTGACGCGTCCGGGCGGCGCCGCGCCGGCCCGTAGCAGATCCGGGTCGGTGCGGAACGTCAATCTCACTCCAACGGGTGAAACGACGTTCTGTGGTGCTCATGTGACGGATCGTTCGAGAAGACTGGCGGCTCATCGTTTCATCTGCCTTGAGGTATCGCCTTGTCTTCTCGTCGAATCGTTTCTGCCGCCGCCGCCACGGTGGCGTGCACGCTGCTCACCGCCGCGCCCGTCCAGGCGGCTCCTGCGCCGGGGGCCTCCTCACCGGGCAAGGCGCGCGCCGTCACCGCCGAAGTCGCCCTGGACGTCAAGCTGTTGAACAACGCCGTGGACGTCCCGGTGGACATCGCGCTCAACAAGGTGGAGACACCCGCGCAGCGCGACGGTTCCGTCCTCACCGCCAAGGTCGACGGCGTCGACCAGCGCGGCCCGGTCGAACTGGTCAAGGCCGACGTCGGCAAGTCCGTCACCCGCTCCGACGCCAAGGGCACCGCCGCCTCCGTCAAGCTGGTCAACGCCGACGTACACGCCCCCGGCCTGCCCACCACCGCGCTGCTCGGCCTGGAGGCGATGAGCGCCGAGGTCACCTGCCCGGTCGACGGGCAACCGACCGCGAACGTGGTCGCGCCCGCCAAGCTGACCGTGCTGGGCAAGCCCGTCACCGTCGGGCTGTACGGCCCGACCAAGGTGGACGTGCCGCTGGTCGGCAGCGTGTCGGTGGAGTTCTCCAGGAAGACCACCACCACGACCACCGCCGCCGCCTCGGCCCTGGAGGTGCAGGTGGAGGTGAACCCGCTGAACCTGAACGTCGCCAAGGTCACCGGCACGGTCACCGTCGCGTCGGTGAGCTGCGAGAAGCCCGGCGCCCCCGCGCCCACGGACACCCCGAGCGCGGCGCCCAGCGCCCAGCCGGTCGCCGACACCACCACCTCGCCGGCCGCGGTGCCGCAGGCGGCGGTGGAGAAGCCCGGGAAGGGCGGGAAGCCCGAGACGCTCGCCAGCACCGGCGGCAGCAGCGCTACCGGCCCGCTGGCCGCCGGGGCCGCCGCCCTGGTCGCGGGCGGCGCGGCCGCCCTGTGGGCCACCCGGCGCCGCCGGGCCGCGCACGCCCGTCGGCCCTGAGCGCTCCCGCGGGCCGCTCCCGGCCACCCGGAGCGGTGCGGGGTGCCACGCCCGGCACTCCCGCACCGTAACCGTGCCAACGCGGACGGTTGGTTCACATGCGCGTTACACGAGAGGAACAACCGGGAAACGGCGGCTTGCGACGCTACGCGGGCACCCACCCCCACCCAGCAATGCGAGGGACCCAGTCGTGGCAATCAAGGCCGAGTACATCTGGATCGACGGCACCAAGCCGACCGCGAAGCTCCGTTCCAAGACTCGCGTCCTGCCGAACGCCGACAAGATCCCCACCTGGGGCTTCGACGGTTCCTCGACCAACCAGGCCGAGGGCCACGCCTCGGACCGCGTGCTGGAGCCGGTGAAGGTCGTCAAGGACCCGATCCGCGGCGGTGACAACATCCTGGTCCTCTGCGAGGTCCTGGAGACGAACGGTACCCCGCACGAGTCCAACACCCGCGCCCTGCTGCGCGAGGTCGAGGAGAAGTACACCGCTCAGGAGTCGATCTTCGGCATCGAGCAGGAGTACACCTTCTTCAAGGGCTCCCGCCCGCTCGGCTTCCCGGAGGGTGGCTTCCCGGCCCCGCAGGGCGGCTACTACTGCGGCGTCGGCGCCGAGGAGGTCTTCGGCCGCGAGATCGTCGAGCTGCACCTCGACCGCTGCATCGACGCCGGCCTGGCGATCTGCGGCATCAACGCCGAGGTCATGCCCGGCCAGTGGGAGTTCCAGATCGGCCCGGTCGACGCGCTGACCGTCTCGGACGACCTGTGGATCGCCCGCTACCTGCTCTACCGCACCGCCGAGGAGTTCGGCATCGACGCCACCCTGGACGCCAAGCCGGCCCGTGGCGACTGGAACGGCGCGGGTGCGCACACCAACTTCTCCACCAAGGCGATGCGCGAGGGCTACGACGCCATCATCACCGCCTGCGAGTCGCTCGGCGCCTCCCAGGAGAAGGTGCTGGAGCACGTCACCCAGTACGGCGCCGACATCGAGTCCCGCCTGACCGGCAAGCACGAGACCGCCCCGTGGAACGTCTACAGCTACGGCGTCTCCAACCGCGGCGCCTCGGTCCGCATCCCGTGGCAGGTCGAGGTGGAGCAGAAGGGCTACATCGAGGACCGCCGCCCGAACGCCAACGTCGACCCCTACGTCGTCACCCGCCTCCTGATCAACACCTGCTGCGAGGCCCTGGAGAAGGCCGGCCAGGTCTGATCCGCCCCTGAGGTACGTGAGCCCGCAGGCCCTCCCCCACCGGGGGAGGGCCTGCGGGCGTTCGCTCACTCCTCGGCCTCGACCTCGGCGAGATGATCGGTGAGTGCTGGTCCTCGGCCGCGAGGTAGTTGAAGGCGGTCTTCATCAGGTTCGTGGCGGACTCGGCCATCACGAACGCGGCGAACGCGATCTTGTCGAACGTTTCGGCTGCGGCAGCCTCGTAGGCGGCCGCAAACGCGCGGCCGCCCGCGTCGTTGCCCGCCATGCCTGCCGCCATGCTCAGATCGCCCATCAGGCCGGTGGCGATCTCCTCGACCCGGTGGCGCAGTTGGCTGTATCCCCTGGACGTCAGTACGAGTTGGTTTGTCGACACTCGGTAGTCCGACAACAGCGCCCCCCAGCTCATCCGTCGTACAGGGAATGATTTCGCCTGTTCGATCCCTTGTTCGGCAAAGCCGAAGCGCCTGGTGTCATGAGTGCAAATCGCTGGTCAATCCCGTTCGGCCACCGGACAATTCACGGCATGACCAGACAGCCGCTGCTCCTGCTCGACGTGGACGGACCGCTCAATCCCTATGCCGCGCCGAGGCTCCGGCGGCCGGCTGGGTACCGGAGCCACGAGCTGATGCCCGCGTGGTGGGCGGAGCGGCAGGCGCGGTGGGCGGAGGGGGAGGCGAAGCCGCTGCGGGTGTGGCTGAACCCGGCGCACGGGGTGGAGCTGCTGGCGCTGCCGTACGAGCTGGTGTGGGCGACGACCTGGATGGCGGAGGCGAACGCGCTGATCGGGCCGAATCTGGGCCTGCCCGAACTGCCGTACATCGCCTGGACGGAGCTGTTCGGCAGCGATCCGGACGGGCTGCACTGGAAGACCAGGGACGTGGTCGCCTGGGCGGACGGGCGGCCCTTCGTGTGGCTGGACGACGAGTTGGGGCCGCAGGACATCGAGTGGATCGCGGCGAACCACCCGGGCGAGGCGCTGCCGCTGTGGGTCGACCCCCGGGCGGGGCTGCACGAGCTGCACTTCGCGGCGCTGCGGGAGTGGGCGGAGGAGGCTCCGTGCTGATCGGTCAGGTGGAGCGGTTGCGCCGCTACCCGGTGAAGTCGCTGCTGGGGGAGGAGCTTTCGGCGGCGGAGGTGACCGGGCGCGGGGTGGCCGGGGACCGTGAGCGGGCGCTGCTGGACCTGGCGACCGGGCGGGTGGCCAGCGCGAAGCACCCCCGGCTGTGGGCGGGCCTGCTGAGGTACTCGGCGGCGGCCACCGCGGACGGCCGGGTGGCGATCACCGGCCCGGACGGGCGCGCCGCGGACGAGGCGGAGCTGTCCGAGGAGCTCGGCCGCAAGCTCGCCCTGATCGCCGAACGGCCGCCCGGCGCGACGGTCGAGCGGGCGGTGCCCGAGGAGGTGCTGGCGCGCGGAATCGAGGCCGAAGTCGCGGTGACGGTCAGCGAGTTGGGTCGTGCCGCGCCGGAGGGCGGCTTCTTCGACTTCGCCCCGGTGCACCTGATCACCGAGGCCACGCTGCGCGCCGTCGGCGTCGAGGCCGAGCGTTACCGGCCGAACCTGGTGCTCCGCACCGAGGGTGAGGGGTTCGTCGAGAACGCCTGGGTGGGGCGGGAGTTGGCGGTGGGGGAGACGCTGTGGCTGCGCATCGTGGCACCCACCCCGCGCTGCGCCGTCCCCACCCTGGGGCACGGGTCGCTGCCCCGCCGGGCGGAGGCGCTGCGGGTGCCGGCCGAGCGCAACCGGCTGGTCCCGCTGGAGGGGATGCCGGCGCTGCCCTGCGCGGGGGTGTACGCGCAGGTCCTGGCACCGGGCAGGGTCGAGCCGGGTGCCGAGGTCAGGTTGAACTGAGCACCGCTTCCAGGGCGTTGAGGAAGCGGTCGGTGGTCTCCTCGTCCCGTACGGCGATCCGCAGCCAGTCCTCGCCGAGGCCGGGGAAGGTGTCCCCACGCCGGACCGCGAAGCCGTGCTCGCGCAGTCGCTCGCGGACGGCGGCCGCGCCCGGCAGCCGGACCAGGACGAAGGAGGCGGCCGGTTCGCCGTACACCCGCAGCGCCGGGAAGGCGGCCAGGCACTTCACCAAGTACGCGCGCCGAAGGGCCAGTTCGGCGGCCGCCTGCTCCGCCTCGGCCAGTGCCGGCGGGCCGCTGCACACCTCGGCGGCGACCAGGGCCGGGGTGGAGACCGGCCAGAGCGGCTGTGCGGCGCCGAGGGCGGCGATCAGCGGCGCCGGTCCGAGCACGTAGCCGATCCGCAGCCCGGCCAGGCCCCAGGTCTTGGTGAGGCTCCGCAGCACGACGACCCGGCCGGGCAGGTCCCGGAGCGGGGCGAGGGACTCCCGTTCGCCCGGCACGGTGTCCATGAACGCCTCGTCCACCACCAGGGTGCGTCCGGGCCGGGCGAGCGCGGCGACGGCCTCGGCGGGGTGCAGGACGGAGGTCGGGTTGGTCGGGTTGCCGAGGACGACCAAATCCGCCTCCTCGGGTACGGCGCCCAGTCGGAAGCCGTCCTCGGGGGAGAGCAGCACCCGGTGAACCCGGTGCCCGGCATCCCGCAGCGCGGCCTCCGGTTCGGTGAACTGCGGGTGCACCACGACGATGTGACGTGCAGTCAGAACTCGCGCGAGCAGGACGAAGGCCTCCGCCGCCCCCGAGGTGAGCAGCACCTCCTCGACCGGGCGCCCGTGCCGGGCGGCCACCGCGGCGCGGGCGGCGCCCTGGTCGGGGTAGGCGGCGAGGTCGCCGAGGGTGGCGGCCAGGCGTTCGCGCAGCCAGGTCGGCGGCGTGCCGGTGCGGACGTTGACGGCGAGGTCGACCAGGCCGCGTCCGCCCGCCCGCACCTCGGCGTCGCCGTGGTGGCGCAGGTCGGGCTCGTGGGCGGTCATGCGGGGTCTCCGTCAACAGGCAGAGCGGGCAGCCCGGGAACCCGCAGGATCTCGTAGGCGCCGGGCGGCACGGTGAGCCCCGAGCCGTCGCCGAGCGCGACCAGGGCGACGGCGTGCCCGTGCGCGGCCAGGGTGACGGCCGCCCCGACGTGGTCGACGACCTGTCCGGTTCCGTCCGTCGCCACTCCGGCCCAGTCCAGCGGCACTCCGCGGGTGTTCAGTACCGTCCCGGGCTCCGGCACCGCGACCTGCCGGGTCCCCGGCCGGAGCAGCTCAGCCACCGCCTCGACCGCCTCCGGCCGGCCCACCACCACCGAGGCGCGCCGCAGTTCCGCCAGCGCGCGCGGCACCAGCAGGTCGTGCGCCCCCGGCCCGAGGCCGACCAGCGCCAGCCGCCCGCGCACCGCGGCCCGGGCGATCGCCACCGTGGCCGTCGCGGACTTCCGCTTGGCGACCACGAGGTGGCCGCCGTTCGCGCTGGCCAGCGCCGCCGCCTCGGCCACGCTCGCGGTGCCGACTGCTGTGCCGACGGCCTCGGAAGGGTTGGGCACCGTGTACCGCGCCAGCTCCTCCGCCGGGTGCTCGTCCACCGGCACGTTCAGGCAGCGCGCCGCCCAGCGCACCGCCGGGTGGTCCGCCTTGCCCGCCAGGGTGGCCACCCTGGCGATGGCCGAGCGCAGGTGCCCGGTCTCCTTGAGCACGGCCATCAGCAACTGCATGGCCTCGGCCGACTCGGTGCCGCTGCCCGCGCCGATGCCGACGACCAATGTGCGCGGGACGACCAGGAGGTCGCTGCCGTCCGGGTCCTCCTGATCGGTGACCCGCAGGACGGGGGCGTCCTCGGGCGCGTCCGTCCGGACGTTCGGGGGCAGCGCGGGCAGCGGGTACGGCACCTCGGTGACCAGTCGGACGGGGCGTCCGTCCGCCGCCGCCTCGGCGGTCGCGGTGGCACCGGCCCGGTAGTAGCGCACGGCGTGCGGGGTCAGGACGTCCAGCGGGTTCGCGGGGGCGGCCGGCGGGCCGGTGAACACCGGGGTGACCCCGAGGGCGGCCGCCACCTCGCGGGCCAGTTCCTCGGCCGAGTCGGTGTGGGTCAGCGGGATCACCCAGCGCCGCCCCGGGTCCACGCAGAGCACTTCCGCGCCGCGCGGGACGTCGACGCGCTCGTCGGCCAACAGTCCGACGACGACGGCGAGCGAGCCGACGGCGATCACCTGCCGGTGTCGGCTGAGGGCGAATTGCATCGCCTCCGGCGCCTGGAAGCAGTTGCCGCGCGAGGCCCGGTAGGCGTGGCTGCTCTCCGGCCAGAGCGCTTGCAGTTCGTCGGCCAGCGGGCGGCCCGGCCCGTAGATGGCGACCAGTCCGATCACGTACCGCACTCCTTGCCGTCCCCGGCCCTACGCTGACGGGCCCCCGTGATCCCACCACGCGCGGTCGAAACGGGTCAATCGCGGCGGGTGTGACATCGGACGCGGACGCCGGGTGCTCCGTACCGGGACCGCCCCGCAGCTGTTCTTCTGTTCTTCACCTGTCTTGTGCGGTACACGACACCGCCGCGATCCTACTGTTCTCGGCGCTCCCGCCCCGGAAGCCCCGACACCCGGAGGACCCCATGGCCTTCGCACGACTCCGCACCCCCGGCACCCCCGCCCCCACCACTAGCGCCGGTCCGCGCCCCGCCCGTCGCCGCAGGCTCCGCCCGATCACCGCCCTCGCCACCGGCCTCGGCCTGGTCGCCGGCTCGCTCGGCCTGTGGGCCGCGGGCGGCAGCGCGGCCGCCGACACCGCCGCCGCTCTGCCCTCGCCCGACCACGTCGTCGTCGTCATGCTGGAGAACCACGCGTACTCGCAGGTCATCGGCAGCTCGAAGGCGCCGTACATCAACCGCACCCTGGCCGCCGGCGGCGCGACGCTGACCCAGTCGTACGCGCTCACCCACCCCAGCCAGCCCAACTACTACATGCTGTTCTCCGGCAGCGCCCAGGGCGTCACGGACGACAGCTGCGTGGACGTCGGCGCGCTGCAGCAGCCCAACCTGGCCTCCGAGCTGCTCGCCGCCAACCAGACCTGGGCCAGCTACAACGAGGGCCTGCCCGCCGTCGGCGCCACCGACTGCAGCAGCGGCAACTACGCGCAGAAGCACAACCCGTGGTTCGGCTTCGGCAACGTGCCCACCTCCAGTGCCTACGGCATGGACGAGTTCCCGACCGACTTCACCACCCTGCCCAAGGTCTCCTTCGTCATCCCGGACCTGTGCGACGACATGCACGACTGTTCGGTGGGCACCGGCGACTCCTGGCTGCAGAGCAACCTCGACGCGTACGCCCAGTGGGCCAGGAGCAACAACAGCCTGCTGGTGGTGACCTTCGACGAGGACAACCGCCTGGCCGGCAACCGCATCCCGACCCTGGTCTACGGCGCCCACGTCGCCCCCGGCAGCTCCACCGCCACCACCTACAACCACTACGACGTGCTCCACACCCTGGAGGACCTGGCCGGCGTCAACGCCCACGCCGGCAACTCCGCCAACGCCTCCGACATCACCGGCATCTGGAACTGACGCCCGTGTACGTCGCGGACTCCCGCAGCTCCAAGGCCCCCGTCGCACCGGCCGCCGGCCAGGTGCGGCGGGGCGCCGCCCTGCGCGCCGTGCCGGGGACGGTCCTCGCCCTCGGCACCGTCAGCATGGTCACCGACGTCTCCTCCGAGATGGTCAACGCCGTGCTCCCGCTGTACCTGCTCACCGGACTCGGCCTCTCCCCGCTCGGCTTCGGCCTGCTCGACGGCATCCAGAACGGCTTCAGCGCCCTGGTCCGGCTCGTCGGCGGCCACCTCGCCGACCGCCGCGGCCGCGACGGGGCCGCCCGCCACAAGGCCGTCGCGGCCGTCGGCTACGGACTGTCCGCGCTGTGCCGGCCGCTGCTGCTGTTCGTCCACACCGTGCCGCTGATCGGTGCCGTCATCGCCGTCGACCGCACCGGCAAGGGCCTGCGCACCGCGCCCCGGGACGCGATGATCTCGCTGGCCACCGAACCCGCCCACCGCGGACGGGCGTTCGGCGTGCACCGGGCGATGGACACGGCCGGCGCCCTGCTCGGCCCGCTCACCGCCTTCCTGGTGCTGCGCCTGGCCGGCGGGCCGATGCTCGCCGACGGCGGCGAACGGCACGGCTACGACGCGGTGTTCACGGTCAGCGCCTGCGTCGCCGCACTGGGCGTGCTGATCCTGCTGCTGTTCGTGCCCACCCGGCAGGAAGGCGACGACCCGTCGAATACGGCTCCGTCCCTGCGCGGCAGCCTCACCCTGCTGCGCCTGCCCGGACTGCGCCGGCTCACCGGGTGCGCCGTGCTGCTCGGGCTCACCACCGTCAGCGACTCCTTCCTCTACCTGCTGGTCCAGCGCCGGCTCGGCCTGTCCGTCAACCTGTTCCCGTTGCTGCCGCTCGGCACCGCGGCCGCCTTCCTGCTGCTCGCCGTCCCGCTCGGTTCGCTCGCCGACCGGGTCGGGCGCCGCCGGCTCTTCCTGCTCGGGCACGGGGTCCTGCTGCTCGCGTACGGGCTGCTGCTCTCGCCGCTGCGCGGACTGCCCGCCGTGCTCTGCGTGCTGGTGCTGCACGGCTCGTTCTACGCCGCCACCGACGGCGTGCTCGCCGCCGCCGCGGCCGACGCCGTACCCGCCGAGCAGCGCGGCGCCGGGCTCGCCCTGGTCGGCACCGGGCAGGCGCTGGCCCGGTTCGCCTGCTCGCTGCTGTTCGGCGCGCTGTGGAGCGCCCTGGGCGGCCCGACCGCGCTCGCCTGGTCGGCGGGGGCGCTGGCGCTGTGCGTGGCCGGCGCGGCGGTGGTGCTGCGCTCGCCCGGGACCGTCGCCGCCGACTCGACCGTTGCCGCCGATGCTGCCGAGGAGCGTGCGTGAACCCGCAGAACAACCGCACCAGGGTGATCGTGCTGCTGGTCGCCGTTCTGGTGCTCGGCGCGGTCGGCACCGGAGCCGTCCTCTACGCGGCCGACCGCACCGCCCGCCGGGACCAGCCCCAGTCCGGTGGTCCGGCCGTCACGCCCGGGAACGTCTCCCTCCAAGCCCCCTCCGCCGGCCGCCAGTTGCTCTTCCGCAACATGGCCTGGGGCCCGCACCGGGACGAGATCACCACCGTCCCCGCCGACCACCCCGACGGCCCGCGCACCGCCTCCGGCACCCAGTGCCTGCGCTTCCACGCCGCCGCCGGCACCGGCATCTGCCTCCAGGCGGAGCACGGAGCGCTGGAGGACACCTACCGCGCCGTCGTCCTCGACGACCACCTGCACCAACGGCGCTCCTTCCCCGCCGCCGGCATCCCCACCCGCGCCCGGGTCTCCCCGTCCGGGCACCTCGCGGCCTGGACGGTCTTCGTCAGCGGCGACTCCTACGCGGGCACCAACTTCTCCACCCGCACCTCGATCGTGGACGTGCGCGACTGGAACCTGCGGGAGAACCTGGAGGACTTCGCCGTCATCAAGGACGGTCGCCCGTACCAGGCGCACGACGTCAACATCTGGGGCGTCACCTTCGCCGACGACAACACCTTCTACGCCACCCTCGCGACCTCGGGGCAGACCCACCTCGTCCGCGGCGACCTCGCCGCCCGCACCCTCACCACCCTGCACGACAACGTCGAATGCCCCTCCCTCTCCCCGGACGGCACCCGCATCGCCTACAAGAAGCGCGTCCCCGGCCTGTCCCCCGACGCCCCCTGGCGGCTGTACGTGCTCGACCTCGCGACCGGGGCGGAGACCGCCACCGCCGAGCAGCGCAACATCGACGACCAGGCGCTCTGGTCCGACGACGGCACCCTGCTCTACGCCCTGCCAGGGGACTACGGCGCCGACCTGTGGACCGTCCCGGCGGACGGCTCCGGCGCCGCGCGGCTGGTCACCAAGGCTGCCGTCGCCCCCGCCTACCTGGGCTGAGGAACTCTCCGCTACCGTCCCACGTCGAGCAGAGTGTGACGCCCCGGCCGAAGGGTCCGGTCGGGCGTCCTGATCGAAACGGGGAGCGAGACACCGTGGACGGCATCCCACCCGAGCGCATGGTCACCGACTCCTGGCCGGCCCTGCACGGCCGCCCGGTCCTGCGGCGCACCGTCGCCGTCAGCCTGGTGCTGTCCATCTCCGTCGCCGCCGCCCTGGTGGTGCGCGGCGTCAACGCACTCACCGTCGGCGGGGTCGGCGGCCGGGAGACCGACCGCGACCGCGCCGAGCGGCTGGCCGGCCTCCACCCCTCCCAACACCCCGGCGCGGGCCGCTACTACGTTCCGGTCGGCGCCGTCTACACCCGCACCTCGGACGGCGCGCCCATCGCCTACCTGCACTACCGGCTCGGCGGCGGCAAGGAACCGGGCCTCGACGACTTCCTGCGCACCTACGACCTCCCCGAGCCCGGCCCCGCCGCGCCGCTGCCGCCGGACCTCGCCGCCGCGCTCGGGGGCGACGAGCCGGCGCAGGCCCCGGAGCTGCCGGAGGAGCCGGCCCCGGCCCCCTCGGGGCCGAGCGGGCCTGCGGTCTCGGCGGCCCCGGGCTCCCCGCAGGCGTCCGCCGTGCCCCTGGCGATCGCGGCGGAGCCGACGCCAACACCCACACCCACGCCCACACCCACGCCGACCGAGGACGACCCGGACGGCGCGGGAGGCATGGGAGGCGCGGGAGGTGCGGGAGGCGTGGCTGCGGACGGTGAGCCCGAGGAGGACGCCCCCGGGGACGGCGCGCCCAGTCCCAGCGCCACCCCGACCCGGACGCCCACCCCGGGCCCCACCCCGACCTGGACGCCCACCGCGACCCCGTCCGCCGTCCCCACCCACGCCCCGACGGCCCGCCGGATCTACGTCGCCGCCATCCCGGGCGGCCTGCCGGGGGCCGCCGACATCTACATCCGCGCCACGGGCTGAGGCGGCGCCGGAGGACACCTGCGTGCCGCCCCCACGCCACCGCCCCACCCCCGCGTCGCCTGTCCCGGCCCCCACGCCACCGCCACGCCCTCCGCTACGACGCCTCAGCCCCGCCGGCGGTGGCCGGCGGGGCTGAGAAGGGGTGGGGAGCGTCAGCGGGCGGCCGCCGTCCGGAGCGCCTCGGTCCGGGCGACGGGTGCCGGAGTCGCGGGCGCCGGGTTTGCCGCCGCACCCCGGCGGGCCGGGGCCTGGCCGATGAGCATGGCGCCCAGCGCCAGCACCAGGCCCAGCACCTGCCACGGAGTCAGGGTCTGGCCGAGCACGACCAGGCCGCCGACGGTGGCCACCACCGGGTTGATCAGTCCCAGGAAGGACGCGGGCCCGGCGCCGAGGCGGTCGATGCCGCGGAACCACAGGACGTACCCGACAGCGGTGCTGAACAGGCCGAGGTAGGCGAAGCCCGCCAGGTTGGAGGCGCTCAGCGCCGGCGGCGCGCCCTCGACCAGCGCCGCGAGCGGGACCAGGAAGACCGAGCCGGCGAGCAGCTGCCACGCGGTGAGGTCGACCATGGTGGCACCCTCCGGGCGGCCCCAGCGCCGGGTGAGGACGGTGCCCATGGCCATCAGGCCGATCGCGGTGACCATCGCCGCGATCCCGAGGCCGTCCAGCTCAGCCCCGCTCTTGAGCACCAGCAGTGCCACCCCGCCGACCCCGACCAGCCCGGCGAGCAGTGCCCGGCGTCCGGGCCGAACGCGGAGCACCCCGATCGAGAGCCCGGCGACCAGCAGCGGCTGGATCGCCCCGATGGTGGCCGCGACACCGCCGGGAAGGCGGTAGGCGCCGACGAAGGTGAGCGGGAAGAACAGCCCGATGTTCAGCATCCCGAGCACTGCCGCCCGCCCCCACCAGCGCCCCCTGGGCAGTTTGCGGCCGATCATCAGCAGGAGCAGCCCGGCCGGCAGCGCCCGCAGGGCGGCGAGCAGCAGCGGACGGCCCTCGGGCAGCAGCTGGGTGGTGACCAGGTAGGTGGTGCCCCAGGCGGCCGGGGCCAGTGCGGCGGTGGCGGCGATCCCTGCGCGCTTGCGGTCCATGATGATCCCGATCCCCTCAACGTTGATTATCTGAACGTTGAGATATTTCTACGCCCGAGGTCAGTGAACGTCAAGTATGTGAATGTTAAGATATCTGCACCGGCCGCGACGAGAGGGAGATGACACGGTCATGCAGCAGCGCGACACCGTCGACGACATCGCCGAGCAGTGGCGGAGGGTCGACCCCGGCCTCGACCTGGAGGCCATGGCTCTGATCGGCCGCCTCCGGCGGCTCAACGTGCGGGTCGACAGCGCCCTCCGCGAGTACTTCCTCGCCTGCGGCCTGGACTCCTCCGAGTTCGACGTCCTCGCCACCCTGCGCCGCTCCGGCGAGCCCTACGAACTCAACGCCCGCGCACTGCTCAAGTCCGCCATGGTCACCTCCGGCGCCATCACCAACCGCGTGGACAAGCTCTGCGCCAAGGGCCTGGTCGAACGCAATCCCTGCCCCACCGACCGCCGCGCCGTCCTGGTCCGCCTCACCCCGGCCGGCAAGGCGCTCATCGACGCCACCCTGCCCGGCCACCTCCGCAACGAGGAGCGCATCCTCACCGCCCTCGACGCCGACGAACGAGCCCAGCTCGACGCCCTGCTGCGCAAACTCCTCATCGCCCACGGCGACACCGAGTCCCTCTTCGACTGAACCGCCGCAACAGTGCGGTGGTCGCGCGGCCGACGGCCGGCCCGGCCGCGTCCGCTACAGGTCCGCGACCACCGCGTAGCGCTCGTCGTCCACCGGACCGCCCCACAGGGCGGCGTCCCCGCTGAGCGGCTCGATCCGCAGTTCCGCGACCAACGGCCTTACCGCCGCGGCGAGTTCCTCCGCCCCGACGCCACCGTTCCACGGCAGCCGCTCCGCCCCGGCGACGTACGGTTGCGCCCCCGCACCCGCCTCGCGCCAGCGCCCCTCGACCAGCACCAGCCGCCCGCCCGGGCGCAGCAGCCGCACCCAGGCGCGCAGGGCCCGCTCCGGGGCGGGCAGCGTCCAGATCACATGCCGGCAGAGCAGCACGTCGAAGCTGCCGTCCCGCACCGGGGGCGCGCCCGCGTCCCCCACCACGAAGCGCCCCGCCGCACCGGCCGCCGCCAGCTTCGCCCTTGCCCGCGCCACCATCCGCGGCGCCAGATCCACCCCGGTCACCCGGTGTCCGTCCGCCGCGACCAGCTCCGCCAAAGAGCCCGTCCCGCACCCGGCATCGAGCACGTCCACCGCCCCGGCCGGCAGCCACCCCCGCACCCGCCGCCCCCACGCCTCCCGCGTCCCGGCCGCCCGCAGCCCGTGATCGGGCTCGTCATCGAACCCCGGCGCGGCAGCGTCCCAGTAATCAGCAATGGCCCGACTCGGATCACCCATGCCGCCCATCCTCCCAACCCCCACCGACACCCGAGTCACCTTGCCGGTCCGGCCGCGTAGTTGGGGCGAAGGCCTTTCCGATCGCCGTGTGAGGCCACGGCGCCGGGGCAAGGGTGCTCGTCCCGGGCACGGTTCGTCCTGCGGGGGGGCGACTCCTTCACCCCTGGCCGGCCGGCGCAGGCGGCTGCCAGTCGTAGATCGGGGCGGAGCGGCGGAGGAGGGTGCGGGTGGGGAGGAGGCCGGCGAGGGTGAGGGCGGTGGTGCGCAGGAGGGTGGCGGCGGGGGTGTGGAGGGCGATGAGGGCGCCGGTGCGGCGGGAGGCGGTGACGACGGCGGTGGTGCGGGGGAGACGGGCGGCGGTGTAGGCGGGGAGGGCGGCGACCGGGTCGGCCGTGGGGGTGAGGAGGGAGGCGAGGACGACGGCGTCCTCGATGGCCTGGCAGGCGCCCTGGCCGAGGAAGGGGCTCATGGCGTGGGCGGCGTCGCCGAGCAGGGCGACGCGGCCGTGGTGGTGGGCGGGCAGGGGGTCGGAGAGGTCCCAGATGTCGTTGCGGAGCATCCGGTCGGGGTCGGCGAGAGCGAACAGCTGGGGGACGGGCGAGCACCAGTCGCCGAAGAGGCGCTGGAGTTCGGCGTGTTCGCTGGCCGCCCGGGCGCCGGCCGGGGCGAGTGTCGCGGCGTAGAGGTACACCCGGCCGTCGGCGAGCGGGACGATTCCGACGAGCCGGCCGGGGCCCCAGATCTCGCCGGCGGTGGCGGGCCGGCGGTCCGGGGTGACGATGACGCGCCAGGTGGTGAAGCCGCTGTAGCGGGGGCCGGGGTGTTCGGGGAAGAGCAGGCCGCGGGTGGCGGAGCGGATGCCGTCGGCGGCGACGACCAGTGCGGCGGGCCGGTCCCCGTCGGTGGTGCGGACGACGGCGGGCTGCCGGTCGTCGCCGGGATCGACGACGGTGGCGGGGGAGCCGGTGCGGACGGTGCCCTCCGGGAGGGCGTCGACCAAGGCGGCGATGACCTCGGCGCGGGCGACGGCGGCTACCGGGTCGCCGAAGTACGCCTCGAGGGCCGCGGTGCTGGTGCGGGCGAGCCACCGACCGGAAGGGTGGCGCACACCGATGGCGGGGTGCGGGGCGGCCAGGGCGCGCAGCCGGGGGCCGACGCCGAGCCGGTCGAGGGCGCGCAGCGCGTTGGGGGCCAGGGCGAGCCCGGCGCCGACCGGTTCCAGTGAGGCGGCGCGTTCGTGCACAGTGACGGGGATGCCCTGCCGGTGGAGGGCGAGCGCGGCGGTGAGGCCGCCGATGCCGCCGCCGATGACGATCGCCTGGTGCAGGCCGATGGGAGGCATGAGGGGCTCCTCTTCTCGCACGATCCGAGGCACTACAGGTGTAGTGGCCACTGCGTCGGCACGCTACTACACATGTAGTGAGCCGTAAACTACGGCTGTAGTGAGTTGGGGGAGCCTGGCCGGAAAGGCCATGATCGGACCCATGACAGCCCCGCTGACGCCCCCGCGACCGACCTTGATCGCCGACGCCGCCATCGACCTGATCGCCGATGCCGGCCTGCGCGGGCTCACCCACCGCGCCGTGGACGACGCGTCCGGCCTGCCCGCCGGGTCGACCTCCAACCTGGCCCGGACCAGGGCCGCTTTGCTGGAACTCGTGCTCGTCCGGATCCTTGAGCGGGAGACCGCCGACTACCCGGCCTTCGCCGAGGGCGGCGGATTGTCGGCGACCACCCTTCCGCCGCGCGACCTGCTCGTCGAGGTCGGCGCCGAGGCGCTCTTCCAGGCGCTCACCAGCGGCCGCAGGCTCACCCTGGCCCGCCTGGAACTCGCCCTGGAGGCCACCCGCAGGCCCGAACTGCGCTCCGTCTACGACCGCCTGGGCGCCCGCTTCACCCGGTTCGCCGCCGACCTGCTCGCCGCCTCCGGCTCCACCGACCCGGAGGTGGACGCCCGTCGGCTGATCCGCTGGTGCGACGGGGTGCTGTTCAACGCGACGGCCGGTAGCGGGCACTGGCAGGTGCCGATGCCGGAGGAACTGCGCGTCGACCTCGACCGCTACCTCGCCGCGCTGCTGGAAGAGGAGCGCTGAGAGGGGGAGGGCGGAGGGACGGCGTAGCGGAGGGGCCGGCAGGGGGCCGGCACGGGAGGACGACCGCCCCGGGCGTCCCCCTATACTCCGTGTGCCCGATCAGGCAGGGGGGACATGCTGGACTTGCTCGACATGGCGCTACTGATCACGGTCGGACTGGCGCTGCTGGTACGGCTGGCGACACTTCCGGTACTGGTGCGCGCCCAGACCGCCACCCGCCGGCGGGCGTTGGCGGCCACCGGCGCCGATGCGACCGGGGGAGCGCCGGGCGGCCTCGGGGCGACCTTCGGCGAGCTGGCGATCGCACTGGTCGCCGCCGTCGGGGCCTACTTCGCCGTGTACCTCGAGGACCTCCACAGCTACTTCCTGCTGGAGCGGCCGTTCGACCTCGACAACGCCGTGTACCTCGCCCACGAATGGCGCATCTCCCCGGGCGTGGCGCGGACCTGGTACGTCGCCCTCTTCATCGGGTTCCTGCTGCTGTGGCTGCTGCTCTGGTACCTGACCCAGCGCAAGCTGCTGACCAAGGGCCTGCCCCGGGAGGCCTGGTCGTCGGGTTCGACCCGGGCGCGGCTGATCGGACAGGTGCTGCTCCGCGCGGTGATCGGCGTGTTCCTGCTGCCGGTCGGCCTGCTCTTCTCCGCCCTGGTCTTCCAGGCGACCGCCCTGCTGGTGAGTCGCCGTCCCAGGCCGGTCGGCACGGAGGGGGCGGCCACCCCGGCGGCCGACGCCGCCCGAGCCGCCCAGGCGCCGCTGAACCCGTACGGCCCCACCGCGCCACCGCATTGGCCGCAGACCCCGCACACCCCGCAATCCCCTTATGTCCCCACGCAGTTCACCCCGCCCGCCCCGCAGCCCCCGACCGCCCCGCCCGTGCCGTCGAGCCCGCCCCTCGGCAGCCCCCTCAGCGCCCACGAGCCCCGCACGATCGGCGGCTACCAACTCCTCGGCCGGATCGGCTCCGGCGGCATGGGCACGGTCTACCTCGCCCGGCGCCAGGGCTCCGCCACCCAGGTCGCGCTGAAGACCATCAACATCGAGCTCCTGAACGACGCCGACCTGTTGCGCCGCTTCCAGCGGGAGTCCGAGGTGCTCGCCATGGTCCCCGGCGCCTACACCGCCCGGGTACTCGACACCGGCGTGGACTCCGGACGCCCGTACCTGGCCATGGAGTTGCTGGACGGCCGCCCGCTGGACGCCCACCTGCGCGAGCAGGGGCCGATCCGTTCCGCCGAGGCGCTGCGCGCCCTCGCGCTGGCGCTGGCCGTGGCGCTGTCCGGCGTGCACCGGCTGGGGCTGGTCCACCGGGACCTCAAGCCCGCCAACATCATGCTGACCACGGCCGGCCCGCGCCTGCTGGACTTCGGCATCGCGGCGATCGTGGACGGCACCCGGCTGACCGCCACCGGCGGCGGCCCGGGCACCCTGACCTACATGGCGCCGGAGCAGTTCGGTGAGGAGCGGGTCGGCCCGGCGGCCGACGTGTGGGCCTGGGCCTGCTGCGTGGTGTGCGCGGCGCACGGCGCCAGCCCGTTCGCGGCGACCAACACGGGCGCGGTGATCCGCCGGATCGTCGAGACCGGGCCCGAGCCGGTGGCGCTGGAGGCGGTCCGGGCCCTCGACCCGGCGCTCGCCGCCGTCGTCACCCGCGCCCTGGCCATCGACCCCGAGCAGCGCCCGGCGGACGGTACGGGCCTGCTGGCGGCGCTGGCGGCGGCCCAGCCGACGCCGCCGGACCCGTCGGCCGTCCACGACCAGATCACCCGCGGCTGGCAGACACTCGCGCTGTGATCGACGCCCCGACCCACTGCGCCTGACGGAGGTGAACTGCCCGTCCTCCGGCGACACCGCCACGGCGCCCACCGGCCGGTCGACGTACGAGGTCACCACGACCCCGTTCACCGCGCACCGGTACCGGCACGAGAGCCGGTGGCACTGGGAGGGCGGGGCTCAACGCGGCGCGGCGACCCGTGCGCGGATCGCCGCGGCGCACTCGTCCGCCGAGGCCCGCGAGGTGTCCACGACCAGGTCGTACGTGACGCCCTCGTGCACCAACGAGGCCTGCGCGGCGGCCATCCCGGCGACCCGGTCGCCGCGCGCCGCCTCCCGGGCGGCGGCCACCGCCGGGTCGCAGCGCACCCCCACCCAGAACACGTCAAGGCCCTCCAGCGCCGCGCGCCACCGCTGCTGCGAGGCGGCCCCGCCGAGGAACACCTCGTCCACCACGACGGGAGCCCCGGCCCGGGCCATCGCCGCCACGCCGAGTGTCCAGGCGGCGTCCAGCCGGGCGAAGACCGGCCCGACCGCCACCGTCCCGTCGCCGTCGTCCAGGCCGCCGATGCCCTCGCCCCCGCCGAGCAGCCACGGCGGCAGCGCGCTCACCATGGTGTCCGCGCCGAGGTGCAGCCAGGGCTCCGGCAGCAGCTCCTGGAGGCGCCGGGCGATGCTCGACTTGCCGGAGCTGGAGCCGCCGTTGAGGACGATCACATCCATGAGCCCACCTTACGTGCGGGTCCCCGGCCCCGTCCCGGCATCGAAGGCCGCTGCGGCCGCCGCGAACGACGAGGCCAGCTCGGGCGTCCCCGCCCAGTGCAGGTGCAGGTACGAGGCGTGCACGTTGCCCCCCGCGAAGCCCTCCGTGCGGGGCCCGGTCGGCAGGCGCCAGCCCCAGGCGGGGTGGTCGCCCGCGCCCGGTTCGCAGACCGTCCGGTGGAACTCGTGCCCGCGCACCCGGGTGCCCGCCGGGCCGAGCGGGGAGTCGTGCAGGGCGACGGCCTCCCGGTAGCCGAGGGTGAGCCGTTCGGTCATCCGGGCGGTGGTGTCCAGCACTCCGCACATCGGCAGGCCGTCCAACTCCCCTCCCAGGTAGAGCAGTCCGGCGCACTCGGCGGCGATCGGGCCGCCCGCGGCGGCGAACGCGGAGATGGCCGAGCGCAGCGCGGCGTTCCCGCTCAACTCCCGTACGTACAGCTCCGGGAAGCCGCCGCCGACGACCAGTCCGGCGGTGCCCTCCGGCAGTGCCGAGGCGTGCAGCGGGTCGAAGGGCACGACCTCCGCACCCGCCGCGCCGAGCAGTTCGGCGTTCTCGGCGTACGAGAAGGAGAACGCGGCGCCGCCCGCCACCGCGATCCGCGGCCGTCCGCCGACCGGCGCGACCTCCGCCGACGGGTCCCACGGGTCGTCGGCCAACTCCGGTGCGGTCCGGGCGAGTTCCAGTACGGCGTCCAGGTCGACCGAGGCAGCGACGAGGGAGCCCATGTCCGCGACGGCCTTGAGCGCCTCCGCCGAGCGCTCCACCGCCGGGATCAGCCCGAGGTGGCGGGACGGCGTGGCCACCGCCGCCGAGCGGCGCAGCGCGCCCAGCACGGGCACCCCGGAGCCCTCCTCCAGGGCCTCGCGCAGCAGTTGCTCGTGCCGGTCGGAGGCGACCCGGTTGAGGATCACCCCGGCCAGCCGCACCTGCGGGTCCCAGGACGCGAAGCCGTGCACCAGCGCGGCCACCGAGCGGGACTGCGAGGAGCCGTCCACGACCAGCACCACGGGTGCCCGCAGCAGCTTGGCGACGTGCGCGGTGGAGGCCAGCTCCCCACGCCCGGAGGCCCCGTCGAACAGGCCCATGACCCCCTCGACCACGGCGACGTCCGCCCCCGCGGCGCCGTGCAGGAACAGCCGGGCGATCCGCTCCGGCCCGCACATGAAGGCGTCCAGGTTGCGGCCCGGGCGCCCGGCGGCGAGCGCGTGGTAGCCCGGGTCGATGTAGTCCGGGCCGACCTTGTGCGGGGACACCGCCAGCCCGCGCGCGGCGAGCGCCGCGATCAGGCCGGTGGCGACGGTGGTCTTGCCGGCGCCGGAGGAGGGCGCGGCGACGACGAGGCGGGGGACGGTGCTCAAGTGGTCACCACTCGATGCCGCGCTGGCCCTTGCGGCCGGCGTCCATGGGGTGCTTGACCTTGGTCATCTCGGTGACCAGGTCGGCGAATCCGGTCAGTGCCTCGGGCGCGTAGCGGCCGGTGATGACGACGTGCTGGCTGCCCGGGCGGTCCTTGAGCACCGAGACGACCTCCTCCGGGTCGATCCACCCCCAGTGCATCGGGTAGGTGAACTCGTCCAGCACGTAGAAGCGGTAGGTCTCGGCCGCGAGGTCCCGCTTGACCTGCTCCCAGCCCTCCTTGGCCGCCTCCTCGCTGGTCATCTCCTGCTCGGCGGAGCGCTGGATCCAGGACCAGCCGGAGCCCATCTTGTGCCAGTCGACGCTGCCGCCCTCGCCGGAGGCGCCCAGCACGCGCAGCGCGTTCTCCTCGCCGACCTTCCACTTGGCGGACTTCACGAACTGGAAGACCCCGACCGACCAGCCCTGGTTCCAGGCCCGCAGCGCCATGCCGAAGGCGGCCGTGGACTTGCCCTTCCCGGGGCCGGTGTGCACGGCGGTGATCGGCTGGGTACGGCGCTGGCGGGTGGTCAGGCCGTCGTCGGGAACGCTCTCGGGGACACCCTTGGGCATGTCGGTCAGGCCACCTTTCGCAGCGAAGCGATCGAAGTGGTGGTCGCACGGTTCGTACGGTTCGTGCGGTTCGCGTGGTTCTCGCGGACGAGCGAGGCCACGCCCTCCGCGCGCAGCTCGTCCAGGCTGACGGCGCTGCCGCCGAGCAGTCCGGCCAGGGTACGGGCCAGGCCCAGGCGGACCGGTCCGGACTCGCAGTCCAGCACCACGCTCGCCGTGCCCTGGGCGGCGAACAGCGCGGCCGCGCGCTGCGAGCGGGCGAGCGCGTCCCGCCCGCCGGTGGCCCGGCCGTCGGTCACGACGACCAGCAGCGGGCGCCGGTTCGGGTCGCGCAGCCGCTCCACCCGCAGTACCTCGTGGGCGCGCAGCAGGCCGGCGGCCAGCGGGGTGCGCCCGCCGGTGGGCAGCGACTCCAGCCGGGCCGCGCCGACCTCCACCGAGGAGGTGGGCGGCAGTGCCAGCTCGGCGTCCGCGCCCCGGAAGGTGATCATGCCGATCTTGTCCCGGCGCTGGTAGGCGTCCATCAGCAGCGACAGCACCGCGCCCTTGACGGCGGTCATCCGCTGCCGGGCGGCCATCGAGCCGGAGGCGTCCACCACGAACAGGACGAGGTTGGACTCCCGTCCCTGGCGGACCTGTTCGCGGAAGTCGTCCTTGTGCAGCACCAGCGCCCGGCCGGCCCGCCCGCGCGCCACCTGGTGCGGCGCGGCGGCCTGGAGGGTCGCGGTCAGGTGCAGCCGGCTCAGGGTGCCCTGCGGCCGACGGGCCCGGATGGTGTGCCCGCCGGTGGTCTCGGCGGGGGAGCGCCGGCCCTGGGCGCCGTGGCCGGTGCCCTGCACGGTGAACAACCGGGTCCGGTACGGGTCCCCGGCCGCGACCGGCGCCGACTCCCGTGCGGGGGATGGGTGTTGGGCGGGTACGGGCTGCTGTGCGGGCAGCTCGGGGTCGGCGGCGCCGCTCTCCGGGGCGGACGTCTCGGGGGTGCCGCCGTCGAACGGCTCGGGGGCGCCGCCGCCGTCGGGGCCGCCGCCCTCCGGACCGCCGCCGCTGTCGGGGCCGCCGTCACCGCCGTCACCGTCCCCGTCCGGACCGGGCCCGTCGCCCTCGGGCTCCGGGTCCTCCGGCTGGGAGTGCTCCTCCAGCGTCCTGTCCAACTGCTCCTCGTCCAGCCCCGGAGCGTCGAAGGGGTTGCGTCGGCGCCGGTGCGGCAGGGCCAGCTGGGCGGCCTTGCGGACGTCCTCCTCCAGCACTTCCACCCGCCCGGCCCAGGCGGCCAGCGCGACCGCGGTGCGGGCCATCACGATGTCCGCGCGCAGCCCGTCCACCTCGAACGCGGCGCACACGGCAGTGATCTGACGGAGGGCCACATCGGTCAGTTCGACCTTGGGGAGCAACTCGCGGGCGGCGGTGATGTGTTCGGCGAGCTCCCGCTCCTGCGCCGCGAACCGCGCCGCGAAGCCGGCCGGGTCGGCGTCGTACGCGAGCCGGCGCCGGACCACCTCGGCGCGTTCGGCCGGGTCCCGGGTGGCGGCGATCTCGACGGTCAGGCCGAAGCGGTCGAGCAGCTGCGGCCGCAGCTCGCCCTCCTCCGGGTTCATCGTGCCGACCAGCAGGAACCGCGCCGCGTGCCGCACCGACACGCCCTCGCGCTCGACGTACGAGCGGCCCATCGCGGCGGCGTCCAGCAGCAGGTCCACCACGTGGTCCTGGAGCAGGTTCACCTCGTCGATGTAGAGCACGCCGCGGTGCGCCTTGGCCAGCAGCCCGGGCTCGTACGCCTTGACGCCCTCGGCGAGTGCGCGCTCCAGGTCGAGCGAGCCGACGATCCGGTCCTCGGCCACGCCTACCGGCAACTCGACCAGCTGGGAGGGGCGTTCGTGACTCCCGAAGGAGGTGTGCGGCCCGTCCGGGCACTGCGGGTCCGGCGCGGCCGGGTCGCAGGCGAAGCGGCAGCCGTCCACCGCGGCGATGGAGGGCAGCAGCCCGGCCAGCGCGCGCACCATGGTCGACTTCGCGGTGCCCTTCTCGCCGCGCACCAGCACGCCGCCCACGGCGGGCGAGACCGCGTTCAGCAGCAGCCCGAGTCGCAGGTCGGCCATGCCGACGATCGCGGTGAACGGATAGCGGACGTCACTCATGCGTCACTCCCAGGTGCCCCGGGCGGGAGGAACGGCAGCGTTCCGGCCGCCGGCACCCCGCCCTCGATCAGCTTCCACAGCGCGTCGGTGTCCGCGTGCTCCTCGATCAGGTCGCCCAGCCGGTCCAGCCGGGCCTCGCGCGCCGCGGCGAAGGAGGTGTCCGGCGCCGGCACAAACGCCCGTCCGGCCAACTCCGCTACCTCGCGCAGGAGTTCGCGGCGGAAGCCGTCGTTCTCCAGTGCGCCGTGCCAGGTCGTGCCCCAGACCGAGCCGACCCGGCAGCCGTCCAGGAACGTCTCCCCGCCCTCGACCGCCACGATCCCGTGGTGGATCTCGTAGCCCTCGACCCGCTGCCCGTACGCCTCGCCGACCGGGCGCGCCAGCACCTTCTCGGCGCCGAAGCGGACGTCGGTCGGCAGCAGCCCGAGCCCGTCGACGAGCCCCGCCCTGGACTCCACCTCGTCCTCGATCGAGCGCGCCAGCATCTGGTAGCCGCCGCAGACCCCGAGGATCGGCAGCCCGGCCGCGGCCCGCGCCTTCAGCGCCGGTTCCAGGCCGCGTTCACGCAGCCAGGCGAGGTCCGCCACGGTGGCCCGGGTGCCGGGCAGCACCACCAGGTCGGCGTCGGCCAGCTCCTCCGGCCGGGTCGCCCAGCGCACCAGCACGCCCGGCTCCTGCGCCAGCGCGTCCACGTCGGTGAAGTTGGACAGCCGGGGGAAGCGCACCACGGCCACCCGCAGCACGTCGGCCCCGAGCGGACCGGGCCCGTCCGCCCGGTCCACCACCGTGGACAGGTCCAGCGAGTCCTCGGCGTCCAGCCACAGCCCCGGCAGCATCGGCAGCGTGCCCAGCACCGGACGGCCGGTCAGCTCGTGCAGCATCTCCAGGCCGGGCGCCAGCAGTCGGGCGTCGCCGCGGAACTTGTTGACGAACCAGCCCGCCACGTGCCGCTGGTCCTCCGCGGACAGCAGCGCCAGCGTCCCGTACATCGCCGCGAAGACCCCGCCGCGGTCGATGTCCCCGACCACCACCACGGGCAGCGCGGCGGCCGTGGCCAGGCCCATGTTGGCGATGTCCCGGTCGCGCAGGTTGATCTCGGCGGGCGAACCGGCGCCCTCGCACACCACCACGTCGTAGCGCCGGCGCAGGTCCGCCAGGCACTCCAGGGCGCGCTCCAGCAGGACGGGCTTGCGCTCGCGGTAGTCCAGCGCGCCCACCTCGGCGACCGGCCGGCCGAGCAGCACCACCTGGCTGCGGCCATCCGCGCCGGGCTTCAGCAGCACCGGGTTCATCGCCGCCTCCGGCTCCACCCGGGCGGCCTGCGCCTGCATCGCCTGGGCACGGCCGATCTCGGCGCCGTCGGCGGTGACGAAGGAGTTCAGTGACATGTTCTGCGCCTTGAACGGCGCGACCCGCACGCCCTGCCGGGCCAGCCAACGGCAGATCCCGGCCGTCACCACGCTCTTGCCCGCGTCCGAGGTCGTCCCGGCGACCAGCAGCGCCTTGCTCGTGCTCATGCACCCACCTCGCTTCGCTCGGCAGGCGCTTCGCACAATGCGCACCTTCCGATGATGAGCTCGCTGCGCTCACTCATGCACCCACCTCGCTTCGCTCGGCAGGCGCTTCGCACAATGCGCACCTTCCGATGATGAGCTCGCTGCGCTCACTCACGCCTGGGCCCTCCTCTTCCCGAACAGCGCCCGCAGCAGGACGTGCCCCGCGACCGTCGTACCCAGCGCCAGCGCGCCCACCCGCCGCGACAGCGTGCAGGCCCGCTCGATGTCGTCCACCGTCACCGGCCGCAACTCCCGGCCCAGCACCGGCCGGTGCTCCACCCGCTTGCCGTACGTGAGCGTCCCGCCCAGCCGTACGCCCACCGCGCCCGCGAAGGCCGACTCGGCCTGGCCCGCGTTCGGGCTCGGGTGCGCGGAGCCGTCCCGGCGCCAGACCCGCCAGGCGGTCCGTGGCTCGGGCGCCGCAGCCACCGTCAGCAGCGCGGTCAGCCGGGCGCCCGGCCAGCCCGCGACGTCGTCCAGCCGGGCCGAGGCCCAGCCGAAGCGGCCGTAGCGGGGCGAGCGGTGGCCCACCATGGCGTCCAGGGTGTTCACGGCGCGGAAAGCCAGCAGCCCCGGGGTGCCTGCCAGGGTGCCCCAGGTCAGGGCGTTCACCACGGCGTCGGCGGTGTTCTCGGCGACCGACTCGACCACCGCCCGGGCGATCTGCTGCCCGTCCAGCGCGCTCGGATCCCGCCCGCACAGGTGCGGCAGCCGCTCCCGGGCGGCCGTCAGATCGCCCGCGGCCAGCGAGCGGCCGATGGTGCGGGCCTCCCGGGTCAGCGAGGTGCCGCCGAGCACCGTCCAGGTCGCGGCGGCCGCCAGCGCGGCCCGGCCCAGCGGACGGTGACCGACCGTACGGTCCAGCGCCAGCGCGCCGGCCGCGACCGCGCCCACGCACAGCGCCGTGTACCCGGCTCCGGCGGCCCGGTCGTCGCGCCACACGCGCCGCTCCAGGCGGGTCGCGGCGCTGCCGAACAGGGCGACCGGGTGGCCGCGGCGCGGGTCGGCGAAACGGGCGTCGGCGGCGTAACCCGCGACGGCGCCCAGCGCGAAGGCGGCGGCCCGCGTCAGCGGGCGCACGGCGGCGAAAAGCCAGTAGTCCGACGGGGCGGGGCAGCCTGCATCGCGTGGGTGTCCTCACTCAGGGTCCGCGCCCTGGATCGACGTACCGGGGGCGAGAGTCTCCTGGCTTCCGGGTCGGACGCACCCCCGGGCCTTCCAGCGGCTTCTGACGGCCCGCCGTGGCACTTCCGAGCGTGCTCCCCGGTGACAGTGGCGGGACCGCGCCGGACTCGCACCGGCTTCCTCTCCATGCCTCCGTTTGGCCCCAGGATCCCATCACGCGGCCGAACCGGGAGTCAACCGAGGTCAAGGAGGGGTCGGTCACACCGGGGGACCGGTAGCGGACCTGTGCGATCGCCCAGCGCGGGGAAGGGCCCGTCAGCTCCGCTTCGTGCGTTCGGCGACTGGGACGGCCCGGGGGCCACACCTACGGTTCGGTGCCATGCGCCGCAGAAAGTCCCCCACCACTGCCGCCCCTTCCCCCGTCCCGTTCTCACCCGAGGCCGCCCGCGCCCACCGGGCCGGCCTCGGGCTGAGCCCCGACCAGGTCGCCGAGGGCATGGCCGCGCACGGCGTACGGCTGCTGCCCGGTCACGTGCTCGCCTGGGAGAACGGCGAGCTGCGCCCCGGCGAGGCCGAGTTCATCGCCCTGGCCAGGGCCCTGTGGTGCCCGGCCGCCCAGCTGATGGACGGCCGCCCGGTGAGCCTGCGCGACCACCGCCTCGCCCGGGAGCTCGGCCAGGAGGCGGTCGCCGAGCGGACCGGAGTGTCGTTGCCCGCCTACCGGCAGGCCGAACTGACCGGCCACTGGGACGGCGACCGGGACCAGACCCACGCCCTCGCCCAGGCGCTCGGCCTGCGGCTGACCGAACTCGTCGAGGCGACCGGGCGCGGCGAGGCCCTCGACCGCCTGCTGCGCCAGTGCGTGGCCGGCCGCTGGCAGCCCCACCTGCGCCCGCTCGCCCGCCTCGTGCCCGTCCCGGAGGCCGACCTCGCCGCCGTCCTCCCCGTCCTCCACCAGGAACACCACGTCCCCTCCCACTGGGGCGCCACCGCCCAGCCCCGTACCGCCACGCCGCCCCTCGTCCCCCGGTTCTGGCACCTCCTCAGCGCCCTGGACCCCGCCATCCCGGTCTGACCCGGGGCCGCTCCTCGGAATCGCGTCGTCCGCCCTGCGGACGCGGGTTCGAAGGCGGGCCCCGGCGCGTCCCCCGGACGGACCAGTCCGGGTGGTCCGGGCGGCGGAGCCGCGGTGGACTGGTGCTCGAACACCGTCCGGTCGGTCCGTGCAACAGAGCGGGGAACGAAATGCGTTGGGGAACCGCAGCCGTCGTGGCCGCCGCCGCCGTCGGGGCGGGGGCCGTCGTCCTGGTGGTCGGCCGCCGGGCCTCCGAGCGGATGGTCCGCCCCGGGGTGCCGGGGCCGGTCGAGCCGGAGGCCGGGCCGGTGGTGGTGCACGGCCTCGGTGTCGACCGGGTCACCTTCAACCGCCGCCCCGAGAGCCTGCGGCCCGGGCGCTGGGCGGTCGAGTGGGACGGCAACGGGCACGCGGTGGTGGAGGAGATCCTGTACCGCGACGCGCAGGGCGTCACCCGCCGGCTGGTCCGGGCGGACCGGGGCACCCTGACGCCGGGCACCGAGGTCCGCTTCACCCCGCGCGTGCACCTGGGCGACCCCACCGAGGCGTTCGGCCTGGCCTACACCGAGACCGCCGCCGACGGCGAACTCGGGGCCCTGCCCGCCTGGCGGCTCGACGGCAAGCGCGGCACCTGGGTGATCCTGGTGCACGGCCCCGAGGCCGACCGCCAGCAGACGCTCCCGGTGCTGCCCACCCTGCACCGCCTCGGCCTGACGGCCCTCGCCGTCACCTACCGCGGTGACGAGGGCGCCCCGGCCCCGCCGGGCGGCTACAGCCGCTTCGGCGAGGACGAGTGGCGGGACGTCGAGGCGGCGGTGCGGCTGGCGCTCGACAGCGGCGCGGGCCGGGTGATCCTCCACGGCTGGTCGGTGGGCGCCACCATGGTCCTGCACACCGCCGCCCGCTCCGCCTGGGCCCACGCGATCAGCGGGTTGATCCTCGACTCGCCGGTCCTCGACCTCGCGAGCGCGGCGCGCCGGGACGCCGCCCGGGCCGGTTTCACCGGTGTCTCCGCCGAGCTGGGCACGCTGGCCGCGCAGGGCCGCACGGGGGTGGACCTGGCGGACTCCTCCCGCCTCGCCGAGGGCGCGGACCTGCGGGTGCCCACCCTGGTCCTGCACAGCCCGGACGACCGGATAGCCCCCTTCGACACCGTGGAGCGCCTGGCCGCCGCCCGGCACGACGTGGTGAACCTCCAGCGCTTCCCGGGCGCCGAGCACGCGGCCCTGTGGAATTCGGCCCCCGAGCACTACACGGAACTCCTCCGGCGCTGGCTCACCCCGCTGCTCTGAATCCGGCGGGTGCACAAGGCGAAGCGGTAAAGGAAGAAATTTGCTCCCGAACGGTGGAAGCCGGGGCATCCACCACCGCACCGGAAGTCGGCCCCGCCGACTTCCGGCGTTCCGCTCTCACCCAGCGGGCACATGCCACCTGGCCGGATTCCGGCCCTCCGCTTCCCTCCGGGTCCGGCTCCCCGGATCCCGACCGACCCGCATCCGGCACGGAGCGTGACCGTTCGAACGGGCAGCGCGACGCCCCGCCGCCTCCCTGGCATGGCCCCGCCATACGTTTCCGGCCAGGCGGTTTGCCACTGTTGCCCGATCTTGCGGAGGTGCGGTACCCGGTCCAGCGGTCGTACGGACAACCGGATGTGACAGAAGGCCGGTGCAAGGGGAAGACTGCTCGACGTGACGTCTCGGAACCCGCGCGACCGTGATGCCCCGCTCCCGCCGACGATCGGTACCGGTGCGACGGTGACCCGTCTCCCCGGTACGGCCCACCGGCCCTCCGGTGGCAGGCCGGGCGGGGCCGGTGTACCCCGGCGACGAGGGCCCGCGCCGGCACCCGGCCGAGGTCGGGTTCCCGTCCCGGAGGGCTTCCCCGCGCCGGCCGAGCTGGCGCCGCTGGCCCGCCGGATGCTGGTGGACGCCGTCCGGATCGCCCGCTGGGCCGGGGAACTGGAAGAGGTCGACAAGCGCGGCGAGCTGCTCCCCGAGGACGCCCGCGCCGCCGGCCGGGCGCTGGCCATGACGGTCGGCGCCGCCGCCAAGGCGTGGGGCCAGGCGCTGCTGGTGGGCCTGGTGGAGGCCCGGGACGGCGGCGCGGGCCCCGGTTGGCGCCTGCACGCGTGGGAGCACGACGACGAGGCCGTGGTGCGCGGCTGGTCCGGACTGTTCGACGCCTGGACGCTGCTCGCCCCGGTGCCGCCCGCCGCGCTGCGCGGGGTGTTCGCCGTCCTGGCCGGCCAGGCCGTGGACCAGGCCCCCCAGCTGCTGTCCTTCCTGCACCTGGTGGACGGCCCGGTGGCCGAGAGCGAGCTGCTGGAACTGCTGCGCCGCGGCCTGGACGAGCGCCGCGTCGGCGCCGGCCTCGGCAACCCGGGCCTGTCGCCGGTGCCGCACGCCGCCTCCGCGGTGTCCGCCGTCCGCGGCACCTGCCGGGCGCCGCAGATCGACACCCCGGCCGCGCCCTCCGACGTGGCCGCCGTCCTGGACTGGATGCTGGACGGCCTGGCGGCGGTCGGCGCCGTCGTGCGCAGGAACGATGCCGCTGAGCTGTCCCCGCTGGGCCACTGGGCGGTGCGGGCGAAGCTGGAGGAGATCTGCACCGTCGCCCAGACCGCGGCCGGCCACATCGAGCAGAGCGCCTTCGAGCTGCTGAACGCCTGCGCGGACTACTCGCCCGGGCCGGCCCGGGCGGAGTTCCGCGCCTGGGTGGCGGCCCGACCGGCGGACCGCGCGGTGGCCGAGCTGCTGGACGCAGCCCAGGGCGACGACGCGCTGGTGCGCGGCCTGGCCTTCGAGGCGCTGCGGGTGGCCGGCGGTCCGGCCGAGCAGGCGGTACGGGCGTCGGTGGACGAGCCGGTGCTGCGCCCGTACGCGCTGCTGTGGTTGGCCGAGCGCGCCGACGAGGGGGTCTCCCCGGCGGACGTGCTCGGCGCCGAGGACGCGGCCTGGCTGTGGGTGGACACCGCGGCGGCGGTGCTGGACCACGGCGAGACGGAGCTGCTGGTGGGACACGTCGAGGGCGCCTCGGCGGGCGACCCGGTGCGGCTGTTCGCCCGCGCCCGGCAGTCCGGTCACCCCCGGGCGGCCTCGGTGCTGACGGCGGTCTCCGGCGTGCACCCGGACCCGGGCGTGGCCCGGGCGGCCCGCCGCTCCGCCTTCAGCGTCCACACCGGCGGCGCGTGAGGCGCATCGGAACGCGGGAAGGGCCCGGAACCTGGTGGTTCCGGGCCCTTCCCACATCGCGGGGCGGACTCAGCCGAGCCGGGACTCCGCCCGCCGGGCGCGGACGTCGCCGACCTTCTGCCCGACCTTGCGCCGGATGACCAGCAGCGGCGCCATCGCGGCGAGCGTGATCTGGGCGAACGCGCCGACGTGCATCAGCGTGTCGCCGCCGGGCAGCCCGGTCGCCCAGGCTGCCAGGCAGCCGATCGCCACGACGACCCAGCAGAGCGTCGCGGTGGCCAGCAACCCCTGCGGCTTCGGGTACTCGATCCGGCTGACCATCAGGTACGCCGCGCCGAAGATGGCGAGCAGACCGGGCAGGAACGGCGGGTCGAGCAGCACGATGGCGATCACCGTCATCGCGCCCATCGGGCAGGGCATGCCCTGGAACACCCCGGGCCGCATCTTGACGGCGGAGAAGCGGGCCAGCCGCAGGACCACCGCGAGCAGCACGGTCAGCGCGATCAGCGCGGAGAGCGTCCGGTTGGAGCCCTGCGAGACCATGCCCCAGACCGCGACGAAGTAGGCCGGCGCGATGCCGAAGCTGATCAGGTCGGCCAGGTTGTCGAGTTCGGCTCCGAGGGCGGAGGAGCGGAGCTTCCGCGCCACCAGGCCGTCGAAGAGGTCGCACATCGAGCCGATCAGCAGCAGCGTGACGGCGGTGGCCGCGCTGTGCCGGTCCGGAGCGGCGTCCGGGTTGGTGATGTGCGGGATCAGGACCCCGGTGGTGATCGAGTAGATCGCCAGGAAGCCGCAGACGGCGTTCCCCAGGGTCAGGAAGTCGGCGGTGGACAGGTGCTGAGGGGAGCGCGGGGCACGCAGCTCGCGGTCGCGCGCCCAGCGGCGGCGGCGCAGGGCCGTCTCCTCGTCGTCCAGGCCGACGATTGTCTCAGGATCAGTCACGGTCAAGGCGCGTCACCCCGGCTGTGGTCTTCTGGCCGACCTCGACGCCGACCTCGACGCCGGCCGGCAGGTAGGTGTCGACCCGGGAGCCGAACCGGATCAGACCGATCCGGTCGCCCTGCTCGACCTTGGTTCCGGCGGCCACGTACGGCACGATGCGGCGGGCCACGGCCCCCGCGATCTGCACCATCTCGATGTCGCCGAGCTCGGTGTCGAAGTGCCAGACGACCCGCTCGTTCTGGTCGCTGTCCTTGTTGAACGCCGGCACGAAACCGCCCGCGACGTGCTCGACCGACGTCACCGTGCCCGGCAGGGGCGCGCGGTTGACGTGGACGTTCAGCGGGCTCATGAAGATCGCCACCCGGGTACGGCCGTCCGGCCAGGCGTCGATGCTCTGGACCACGCCGTCGGCGGGGGAGATCACTCTGCCCGTGCCGATCTCACGCTCGGGGTCGCGGAAGAACCACAGCATGCCCGCGCTGAGCGCACAGGCGGGCACCGCCGCCAGGGCCCACTTGCCGCTGCGCCGGGTGAGGGCGGTGGTCACGGCGGCCGTGGCGAGGGTGGGGACGAACCAGGGGGTGGCTCCGCGCGCGATGGTCACGCGGGGTCGCCGACCGGCCGTCGGGGATGCGAGGGCATCGCGGTCCGTGACGGAGGTGTGAGGGGACGGGCTGATGGGCATCGAAGACCTTTGTCGCGGGGGATCATGGCCGCTGGACGGGGGCCACCGCGGGATCGGTAATAGAGGGACGGCTTGCTGTCCCGGTGGATGCTATCGGGAGCACACGGTGGGTGGGCAACCCGCCTGCTCGTTCATGTGTCCGGCGGGAGCGTGGGTGCGCGTCCCGCCTCTACGACCGTAGCTCGCCCCGGTCCGGTTCCCAAGGCACCGGACACGGCTGGTGACTCTTGTCTCAGCAGGGTGGCGCACGGAACCCGGTGGGGACACGGCCGACAGCGACCGGAAGAAGGTGTAAGGAAGCGGCCGCAGGGCGCGTCGTTGCAGCTGTACGCCCTGCGGCCGCTTTCCGGAGGCCGTGCCGGACCCTGGCGGACCAGGCCGGGCCCGTGACGGGGCACGGCACTCTGCCGGGACGGGCCCGCACGCCCGTCGACCGGCGGTTCGGAGGGGGCCGCCCGTCGATCGGGGCGGTCCCGCACTCACTCGGCGGTCCCGCCCCGGGGCGGGAGGCCGGCCGTCACTCGGCGATCTTGTACTCCTCCAGGAGCCGGCGCCCGACGATCATCTTCTGGATCTCCGCAGTTCCTTCACCGATGAGCAGCATTGGGGCCTCGCGGTAGAGGCGCTCGATCTCGTACTCCTTGGAGAAGCCGTAGCCGCCGTGGATCCGGAAGGCGTCCTCGACGACCTCCTTGCAGTACTCCGAGGCCAGGTACTTGGCCATGCCCGCCTCGAGGTCGTTGCGCTCACCGCTGTCCTTCTTGCGGGCGGCCATGACCATCATCTGGTGGGCGGCCTCGACCTTGGTGGCCATCTCGGCGAGCTTGAACTGGATCGCCTGGTGCTCGGCGATCTTCTTGCCGAAGGTGGAGCGCTGCTGGGCGTAGGAGATGCCGAGCTCGAAGGCGCGCCGGGCGACGCCGCAGCCGCGGGCGGCGACGTTGACGCGGCCGACCTCGACGCCGTCCATCATCTGGTAGAAGCCGCGGCCCGGGATGCCGCCGAGGATGCGGTCGGCGGGGATCCGCACGTCCTGCAGCACCAGCTCGGTGGTGTCGACGCCCTTGTAGCCCATCTTCTCGATCTTCCCGGGCACGGTGAGTCCGGGGACGGTCGGGTTCGGGCCGAAGCCGGCCGTCTTCTCGATCAGGAAGGTGGTCATGTTCTTGTACGGGGTGTTGCCGCCCTCGTCGGTCCGGCACAGGACCGCGACCAGGGTGGAGGTGCCGCCGTTGGTGAGCCACATCTTCTGGCCGTTGAGGACGTAGAACTCGCCGTCCTTGACGCCCTTGGTGGAGATGGCCGAAACGTCGGAGCCGAGGCCGGGCTCGGACATCGAGAAGGCGCCGCGGATCTCGCCGGCGGCCATCTTCGGCAGGAAGTAGTCCTTCTGCTCCTGGGTGCCGTGGGCGTTGATCATGTGCGCCACGATGAAGTGGGTGTTGACGATGCCGGAGACCGACATCCAGCCGCGGGCGATCTCCTCGACCACCAGGGCGTAGGTGAGCAGGGACTCGCCGAGGCCGCCGTACTCCTCGGGGATGGTGAGGCCGAACAGCCCGAGCTGCTTCATGCCCTCGACGATGGCGGTCGGGTACTCGTCCTTGTGCTCCAGCTCGGTCGCGACCGGAATGATCTCCTTGTCGACGAAATCCCGCACGGTGGCGAGGATGTCCCGCTGGATCTCGGTGAGGCCGTCGGTCTGTGCGAGGCGTCCCATCGTGCGGCTCCGAAATGTCTGAAGAGGGCGGGGGGGGGGATTTCCGGGGGCCCTGCCGGCGTGGCTGCGGCAGCAGGGCCCCCGACCGGGTGGGGGTCGGCCGATGACGGCGGCCTCCCCGTCCGGGGTCTCTATATAGGGGTGGGGATCAGGAGAGCGGTTCGGGGCGCCCGGGCTGCTCGCCGCCGCGCGCCTTGATGTACGTCTCGGTCGGCACCATCACCTTGCGGCGGAAGACGCAGACGACCGTGCCGTCCTGCTTGTACCCCTTGGTCTCGACGTAGACGATGCCGCGGTCGTCCTTGGACTTGGACGGCCACTTGTCGAGGACGGTGGTCTCGCCGTAGATGGTGTCGCCGTGGAAGGTCGGCGCGATGTGGCGCAGCGACTCGATCTCCAGGTTGGCGATCGCCTTGCCGGAGACGTCCGGGACGGACATGCCGAGCAGCAGCGAGTAGATGTAGTTGCCCACCACGACGTTCTTGCCGAAGTCCGTCGTCTTCTCCGCATAGTTGGTGTCCATGTGGAGCGGGTGGTGGTTCATGGTGAGCAGGCAGAAGAGGTGGTCGTCGTACTCGGTGACCGTCTTGCCGGGCCAGTGCTTGTAGACCGCGCCGACCTCGAACTCCTCGTAGGTGCGTCCGAACTGCACGGCTCAGCCCTCCGCCTTCTTGTCGGTGTCGGGCAGTTCGAACTTGGTGGTGCGCTGCATGCCGGCGGCCCGGCCCTTGCCGGCGACGACCAGGGCCATCTTGCGGCTGGCCTCGTCGATCATCTCGTCGCCGAGCATCGCGGAGCCCTTGGCGCCGCCCGCCTCGGAGGTGCAGTAGTCGTAGGCGTCGAGGATCAGCTCGGCGTGGTCGTAGTCCTCCTGCGAGGGCGAGTAGATCTCGTTCGCGGCGGCGACCTGGTCCGGGTGGAGCACCCACTTGCCGTCGAAGCCGAGGGCGGCGGAGCGGCGGGCGACCTCGCGGTAGCCCTCCTGGTTGCGGATCTGCAGGTAGGGGCCGTCGATCGCCTGGAGGTCGTTCGCGCGGGCGGCCATCAGGATGCGCATCAGGATGTAGTGGTAGGCGTCGGCGCCGTAGCCGGGCGGCTGCTCGCCGACCACCAGGGACTTCATGTTGATCGAGGCCATGAAGTCGGCGGGGCCGAAGATGATGGTCTCCAGCCGGGGCGAGGCCTCGGCGATGGCGTCGACGTTGATCAGGCCCTTGGCGTTCTCGATCTGCGCCTCGATGCCGATCTTGCCGACCTCGAAGCCCATGGTCTTCTCGATCTGGGTGAGCAGCAGGTCGAGCGCCTTCACCTGCCCGGCGTCCTGGACCTTCGGCAGCATGATGCAGTCGAGGTTGGGGCCGGCGCCCTCGACCACGGTGATCACGTCACGGTAGGTCCAGTGGGTGGTCCAGTCGTTGACGCGGACGACGCGGGTCTTGTTGCCCCAGTCGCCGTTGTTCAGCGCGTCGACGATGTTGTGGCGGGCGCTCTCCTTGACCAGCGGGGCGCAGGCGTCCTCCAGGTCGAGGAAGACCTGGTCGGCCGGGAGGCCCTGGGCCTTCTCCAGGAAGCGAGGGTTGCTGCCCGGTACGGCGAGGCAGGAGCGGCGGGGGCGCAGGCGGTTGACGGTCGTCATGGGGGTGGTTCGGTTCCTTCCCAGTGGTCAGCTGGTCAGCTGGTCAGTTCGTGGCCGCGGTCGGTGCGGGCGTCCACGGCTGGAGCTTGTTGGCGAGCCGGATCTCGTCCACGATCCGGCCGATGATGGTGGTGATGCCGAAGTCCTTCGGGGTGAACACGGCGGCGACGCCGGCGGCCTTGAGGGCCTCGCCGTCCGCTGCCGGGATGATGCCACCCACGATCACCGGGACATCCTCCACCCCGGCGCGGCGCAACCGCTTCAGGACGTCCGGCACCAGCTCGGAGTGGGCGCCGGAGAGGATGGACAGGCCCACGCAGTGCACGTCCTCCGCCACGGCGGCCGAGACGATCTGCTCCGGGGTGAGCCGGATGCCCTGGTAGACCACCTCGAAGCCGGCGTCGCGAGCACGGACGGCGATCTGCTCGGCGCCGTTCGAGTGCCCGTCCAGGCCGGGCTTGCCGACCAGCAGGCGCAGCTTGCCGGCGCCCAGCTCCTCGGCGGTGGCGGCGACGGCGGCGCGGACCTGCTCCAGCTCCCCGCCGGGCTCGGCGGCGACCGCGACGGGCGCGCCGCCCACGCCGGTGGGGGCGCGGTACTCGCCGAACACCTCGCGCAGGGCGAAGGACCACTCGCCGGTGGTGACGCCGGCCCGGGCGCAGGCGAGGGTGGCCGGCACCAGGTTGGCCTCGGTGGCGGCGACGGCCTTGAGCTCGGCCAGCGCCCGCTGGGCGGCGGCCTCGTCGCGCTGGCCGCGCCAGGCCTCCAGGGCGGCGAGCACGGACTGCTCGGAGGCCGGGTCGACCACCATGATCGCGGTGTCCAGGTCGGCGGTGAGCGGGCTGGGCTCGGTGGTGTCGAAGCAGTTGACGCCGACGATCTTGTCCTCGCCGGACTCGATCCGGGCCCGGCGGGCGGCGTGCGAGGCGACCAGGTTGGACTTGAGGTAGCCGGACTCGACGGCCGGGATCACCCCGCCCATCTCCAGCACCTTGGCGATCTCCGCCTCGGCCCCCGCCAGCAGCGCGGCGGTCTTGGCCTCGACCACCTCGGAGCCGTTGAAGAGGTCGCCGTACTCCAGCAGGTCGGACTCGTACGCCAGCACCTGCTGGATCCGCAGCGACCACTGCTGGTCCCACGGGCGGGGCAGGCCGAGCGCCTCGTTCCAGGCGGGCAGCTGGACGGCACGGGCGCGGGCGTCCTTGGAGAGGGTGACGGCCAGCATCTCCAGGACGATCCGCTGGACGTTGTTCTCCGGCTGGGCCTCGGTCAGGCCGAGCGAGTTGACCTGGACGCCGTAGCGGAACCGGCGCTGCTTCGGGTCGGTGACTCCGTACCGCTCCAGCGTGACCTTCTCCCAGAGCTGGGCGAAGGCGCGCATCTTGCACATCTCCTCGACGAAGCGCACGCCGGCGTTGACGAAGAAGGAGATCCGGGCGACCACGTCGCCCATCCGTTCGGCGGGCACCTGCCCGGAGTCGCGGACGGCGTCGAGCACCGAGATGGCGGTGCACATCGCGTAGGCGATCTCCTGGACGGGCGTGGCCCCGGCCTCCTGGAGGTGGTAGCTGCAGATGTTGATCGGGTTCCACTTGGGGATGTGGCCGACCGTGTAGGCGATCATGTCGGTGATCAGGCGCACCGACGGGCCGGGCGGGAAGACGTGCGTCCCGCGCGACAGGTACTCCTTGACGATGTCGTTCTGGGTGGTGCCGGTGAGCTTGGCGATGTCGGCGCCCTGCTCCTCGGCGACCACCTGGTAGAGCGCCAGCAGCCACATCGCGGTGGCGTTGATCGTCATGGAGGTGTTGGTCCGTTCGAGCGGGATGCCGTCGAACAGGGTGCGCATGTCGCCGACGTGCCCGACCGGGACGCCGACCCGGCCCACCTCGCCGCGGGCGAGGATGTGGTCGGAGTCGTAGCCGGTCTGGGTCGGCAGGTCGAAGGCGACGGACAGACCGGTCTGGCCCTTCGCCAGGTTCCGCCGGTATAGCGCGTTGGAGTCGCTCGCGGTGGAGTGGCCGGCGTAGGTGCGCATCAGCCAGGGGCGGTCGCGCTTCTGAGCCTCGGTCATCACACGTTCCTGAAGCGGTTGATGGCCGGAAGGTGCTTCTCGCGCAGTTCGTGGTCGCGGACGCCCAGGCCCTCCTCGGGGGCGAGGCACAGGACGCCGACCTTGCCCTGGTGCTTGTTGTGGTGGACGTCGAGGGCGGCCTGGCCGGTCTCCTCCAGGGTGTAGACCTTGGAGAGGGTCGGGTGGATCTTGCCCTTGGCGACGAGGCGGTTGGCTTCGAAGGCCTCGCGGTAGTTGGCGAAGTGGGAGCCGACGATGCGCTTGAGGGACATCCACAGGTAGCGGTTGTCGTACTGGTGCATGTAGCCGGAGGTGGAGGCGCAGGTGACGATGGTGCCGCCCTTGCGGGTGACGTAGACGGAGGCGCCGAAGGTCTCGCGGCCGGGGTGTTCGAAGACGATGTCGACGTCCTCGCCGCCGGTGAACTCGCGGATCTTCGAGCCGAGGCGCTTCCACTCGCGGGGGTCCTGGTTGTTCTCGTCCTTCCAGAACTTGTAGCCCTCGGCGGAGCGGTCGATGATCGCCTCGGCGCCCATCGCGCGGCAGATGTCGGCCTTGGCCTCGCTGGAGACCACGCAGATCGGGGTGGCGCCGCCGGCCAGGGCGTACTGGGTGGCGTAGGAGCCCAGGCCGCCGCTGGCGCCCCAGATCAGGACGTTGTCGCCCTGCTTCATGCCGGCGCCGTTCTGCGAGACCAGCTGGCGGTAGGCGGTGGAGTTGACCAGGCCGGGGGAGGCGGCCTCCTCCCAGGTCAGGTGCTTCGGCTTGGGCAGCAGCTGGTTGGTCTTGACCAGGGCGATCTGGGCCAGGCCGCCGAAGTTGGTCTCGAAGCCCCAGATGCGCTGCTCCGGGTCCATCATCGTGTCGTTGTGGCCGTCGGGGGACTCCAGCTCGACCGAGAGGCAGTGGGCGACGACCTCGTCGCCGGGCTTCCAGGCGTTGACGCCGGCGCCGGTCTGCAGCACCACGCCCGCGAGGTCGGAGCCCAGGACGTGGTACGGCAGGTCGTGGCGCTTGGTCAGCGGGGAGAGGCGGCCGTAGCGCTCCAGGAAGCCGAAGGTGGAGACCGGCTCGAAGATCGAGCTCCACACGGTGTTGTAGTTCACCGAGCTGGCCATGACGGCGACCAGGGCCTCGCCCGGGCCCAGCTCGGGCAGGGCCACCTCGTCGAGGTGAAGGGACTTGCGGGGGTCCTTGTCGCGGCTGTCGAGACCCGCGAACATCTGCTCCTCGTCCTTGTGGAGCGTGACCGCCCGGTAGGACTCGGGGAGCTTGAGCGCCGCGAAGTCCGCCGACGTGGCGTCGGAGCTGAGGATCGCGTCGAGGATTTCCTGCATGGCTGCCTCCGAAGGCGTACCTGTGTGAGGGTCACAGGGCGTCTGGGGGAGCCGGGAGCGGACACCGGCTTCGCTGAGGTGGGTGGTTGGTGGTCAGGCGGGCGCCCGGGGTGGTTCGGGCGGATCCGGCACTGCTTGGTCTGGCACAGCTCCCGGGGTGTGGGAACGCCGGCCGACGGCGCGCCGAGGTGGGGAGCCGCGGCGCCGCGACTGGTGAGTAACAAGGTAGTGGCACCCTGTGCCACTCGTAAAGACACCGGGTGCCAGGAATTCCGACGCTCCGGAAGGGCGCCGAACGCGCGTGGTGCGGGTGTGCCGAGGGCCCGCGCCGGCGATCCAGCGCGGGCCCTCGTTCTGCCGCTGACCTGCTGTTTTATTGGGCTCAGGCGTCCCGGGTGCCGCTCAGTGCGGCCCGGATGCTGTCCACCACGACGTCCAGCGGAGCGTCCGTCCGGGCGACTGTGATGAGCACCTCACCTCCGGGGCTGGCACTCAGTGCGCTCTCCGCCACCCCGTCCCCAGGCATCCCACTGGCACCCGGTGCCACCACCGGGCCCCGGCGTCTGGCACCCGGCGTGCTGGCGGCCCAGAAGGTCCGCCGGATCACATCGAAGGAGTGTTCCAGCTGCGCCTCCACGTCACCCCGGCCGCCGGCCCGCAGCCAGCGCCGCAGCACGTGGTTGTGCGCCGCCACGACCGCCGCCGCCGACACCTCGGCCAGCATCGAGTCGTCCTCGCCGCCGCGCTGCCAGCCCGACGGGATGGGCTCGCCGGTGTCGAACCGGCCCAGCAGGTAACGGGTGAACAGCCGCTCGTACCGGGCCACCACGGCGATCTCCCGCTCGCGCAGCGCCGGGACCTGACGGATCAGCTGGTACCGCGCGACCGACACTCCCGGGGTGGAGGCGTACATCCGCAGCACCTCCTTGATGCCGCGGCAGACCACGTCCAGCGGGTGCTCCTCGGGCTCGGCGCTGGCCAGCAGGTCGGCCACCCGGACGAGGGTGTCGTCGTGGTCGGGGAAGATCGCCTCCTCCTTCGACCGGAAGTACCGGAAGAAGGTGCGCCGGGCCACCCCGGCGGCCGCGGCGATCTGGTCGACCGTGGTCTCCTCGTAGCCCTGCGAGGCGAACAGCTCCATCGCCGCCGCGGCCAGGTCCTGGCGCATCTGCTGACGCTGCGCCGCCGCCCGGCGGCTGCCCGGCCCCGCCTCCGGCGCGGCGCCCCCGGACGGGCCGGCCGTCCGGTCGGTGCCGCGCGGTCCGGCGGAGTGCTGCGGGGAGGCTGACTGAACCCGATCCATGCCCGGAACGCTACACGGCCCGGGCTGCGCGCCCGCCGCCCTTCCCCGGCGCACCGGCGTGACCGGACCGGTCACGGCCGGTCTGGGCCAGCGGGCGGACACCGCGCCCGGCGTCCAGGCGGGGCGCGCGGCGGACCCGGAGCCGTACGCGGCGCCGCCGTTGCCCGGGGCGCCGCCCGGCCCCGCCGCCGGGTCGTACGGCAGCTGCCCGCCCCCGGCCCGTGCCGTGGTCACCGGCGCGCGTGGTCGCGGAAGCCGCGGCCGGTCTTGCGGCCCAGGCAGCCCGCCGCCACCAGGTGCTCCAGCAGCGGCGCGGCGGCCAGGCCCGGCTCGCGGAACTCCTGGTGCAGCACCTGCTCGATGGTCAGCGAGACGTCCAGGCCGACCACGTCCAGCAGCTCGAAGGGGCCCATCGGGTAGCCGCAGCCCAGCTTCATCGCGGTGTCGATGTCGTCCACCGTCGCGTAGTGCTCCTGGAGCATCCGAACCGCGTCGTTCAGGTACGGGAACAGCAGCGCGTTGACGATGAAACCGGCCCGGTCGCCGCACTCCACCGGGTGCTTGCGCACCTTCGCGGTCAGCTCCAGCACCGTCGCGGTGACGTCCGGGGCGGTTAGCACGGTGGAGACCACCTCGACCAGCTTCATCGCCGGGGCCGGGTTGAAGAAGTGCATGCCGATCACGTCCTGCGGCCGCGAGGTGGCGGTCGCGCAGCTGATCACCGGCAGCGAGGAGGTGGTGGTGGCGAGCACCGCGCCCGGCCGGACGATCTTGTCCAGGATGGCGAACAGCTCCCGCTTGACCGCCAGGTCCTCGGCGACCGCCTCGACCACCAGGTCCACCTCGGCCAGTTCGGAGTACTGGCCGACCGGGGTGACCAGCGCCAGCGCGGCGTCCCGCTGATCCCCGCTCAGCCGGCCCTTGGTGACCGAGCGCTCCAGCGACCTCGCGAGCTGCGCCTTGGCCCGGTCGGCCTTCTCCTGGCTGCGGGCGGCCAGCAGCACCGGGTGCCCGGCCTTGGCGAACACCTCGGCGATGCCGGTGGCCATCGTGCCGGAGCCGCAGACCCCGACCGTGTGCACGGCGCGGCCGGGCACCTTGGCGCGGGCCGGTCCGGTCGCCGCGTCCACGGCCCTGGACGAGCCCGGCGCCTCGTAGGTGTAGAAGCCGCGGCCGGACTTGCGGCCCAGCAGCCCGGCCGAGACCAGCTGGCCGAGGATCGGCGCGGGAGCGTGCAGCTTGTCGCGGGACTGCTCGTACATCGCCTCCAGCACGGTGCGCGCGGTGTCGACGCCGATCAGGTCCAGCAGCGCCAGCGGGCCCATCGGCAGCCCGCAGCCGAGCCGCATCGCGGCGTCGATGTCCTCCCGGGAGGCGTACTTGGACTCGTACATCGCGGCGGCCTGGTTCAGGTACGCGAACAGCAGGCCGTTCACCACGAACCCGGCCCGGTCCCCGGCCGCCACCGGCTCCTTGCCCAGGTCCCGGGCGAAGGCGGCGGCGTCCTCGGCCGTCTGCGGGGAGGTCAGCACGGTGCGCACCACCTCGACCAGCTTCATGGTGTGCACCGGGTTGAAGAAGTGCAGGCCGAGCACCCGCTCCGGACGGGCGGTCGCGGCCGCGATCCGGGTCACCGACAGGGCGGTGGTGCCGGTGGCCAGCACCGTGCCCTCGGGGCAGATCCGGTCCAGCTCGGCGAAGACCTCCCGCTTCAGCTCCAGCTGCTCGGGGACCTCCTCGATCACCAGGTCCGCCTCGGCGGCGGCCGTCAGCGCGTGCCCGACCGTGATCCGGGCCAGCAGCGCGGTGCGCTCCGCGGCGGTGATCCGCTCCCGGTCGACCGCGTGCGCGGTCGCCTCCTCGATCCGGGCCAGTGCCCGGGCGGCCGAGTCCTCGGTGGCCTCGATGCCGATCACCCGGCGGCCGCTCCTGGCGACCGCGACCGCGACGCCGGTACCCATCGTGCCGAGGCCGACGACGGCCACGGTGGGGAAGGGACGCTCCATGTCCTGACTCCTAGTCATGAAGGGCCCGCGCGTGCTCCGACGGGCGGGCCACCGCGCCCGTCGGCGAAACGGGGGCGGCCGCCGCCGGAGGAGGGTCCACGCGCGGGGGCTTGGGGAGATGACGGGTCCGGCAACCCGGCGTCGGCCGGTCCGCTCCGGCCGAACTGCGGGGTGTGCCGTGGTACTCAGGCGCTCGAAGGTGAAGGAAGCGACGCTGATACGAGGAGGGAAACCCGGCCCGCCGCGGTTCGCGGCACCGGCCGGTGAAGACGCACCGCGCGGGTGCCGCAGACACGGCGACCGCGACCTCCCGCCGGTGCGGCTCCCGAAGCCCGGCGGTGGTGCGTGCGGCCACTGTAGCGAAGCTACTCGCCGGTAGGAAGGGGGCGGGGCGGAAAACCGAACGCCCTGGGGCGGATCACCGCAGGGGAGTTGGTGGCCCGCGCCGCGCCGAGCAGTGGCTCCCCCAACGAGTGAACGGGCGGACGGGCGTCCGTTTGTTCCACTCGATAGGGGAGTTACCGGCACCCCGTCGGCGGGGCAGCATGGTGGCATGGGCACCGTCACCGCCTCCCAGGCCGCCGACCCCGCCGAGCCGTCCGGCCCCGGCGCGTCCGAGGCCGCCCTCGCGGCCGCCGTCGCGCTGTCCCCGCGGGCCGAGCGCGCCGCACGGGCCCAGGAGGCGGTCGACCGGTTGCGCACCGCCGCCGTCGAGGCGGTGGCCGTCACCTGGGTGGACAACGCCGGCATCACCCGGGTCAAGGCCGTGCCGCTCAGCGGCCTGGTGCACGCGGCCGAGTGGGGCGTCGGCACCGCGCCCTGCTTCGACGTGTTCCTCGCCGACGACGCCATCACCACCAGCCCGGTCATCGGCGGCCCCACCGGGGACCTCAGGCTCTACCCCGACCTCGACCGGCTCGTCCCGCTGGCCGCCCAGCCCGGTTGGGCCTGGGCCCCGGGGGACCGCCACGCCCAGGACGGCGTCCCGCACCCCGGCTGCCAACGGCTGTTCGCCCGCCGGATGGAGGCCGCGGCCGCCGCCCGCGGGCTGAGCCTCAAGGCCGGCATCGAGGTGGAGTGGGTGGTCGCCCTGGCCGGCCCCCCGAACGAGCCGCCGCAGTACCCGACGCACGGCCCCGCCTACGGCATGCACCGGCTCACCGACCTCTCCGACTACCTGCGGGACGTCGTGCGCGCCCTCGGCGAACAGGGGCTCGGCGTGCTGCAGATCCACCCCGAGTACGCCCCGGGCCAGTTCGAGGTCTCGGTCGCCCCCGAGGGCCCGGTCGGCGCCGCCGACACCTCCGTCCTGGTCCGGCAGACCGTCCGCGCCGTCTCCGCCAAGTACGGCCTGCGGACGTCCTTCGCCCCCGTGGTCGAGCCCGACGGGGTCGGCAACGGCGGGCACCTGCACCTCAGCCTCTGGCGGGACGGCCGCAACCTCGGCCACGGCGGCTCCGGTCCGCACGGGCTGACGGCCGAGGCCGAGGGCTTCCTCGCCGGGGTGCTCCAGGCGCTGCCCGAACTCCTGGTGCTGGGCTGCTCCAGCCCCGCCGGGTACCTGCGGCTGGTGCCCTCGCACTGGGCCGGGGCGTACCAGTGCTGGGGCCTGGAGAACCGCGAGGCCGCGCTGCGCCTGGTCACCGGCTCCACCGGGGAGCGGGCCGCCACCGCGAACGCCGAGGTCAAGTGCTTCGACGCGAGCGCCAACCCGTACCTGGCGGTCGGCGCGGTGATCGCCGCCGGCCTCGCCGGGCTGGAGCAACGCCACGTGCTGCCCCCCGAGTTCACCGGTGATCCGGCCGCCGCCGAGCCCGGAACGGTGCCCCGACTGCCGCAGGGCCCGGCCGAGGCGATCGCCGCGTACGAGCGCTCGGCGGTGCTGCGCGGGGCGCTCGGCGAGCCGCTCCACCAGGCAGTGCTGGCGGTGCGCCGGGCCGAGGCCGAGCAGTACGCGGACGCCGGCCCCGAGGAGTTGGTCGCGGCGACGCGCTGGAGGTACTGACCGGTGGCCCGGTCGGAGGTCCCGGAGGTCCCGGAGAACCGGCTTCCGGAGGTCGGGGTGCTGGTCGACCACCACTGCCACAGCGTGGTGGCCGCCGAACTCACCGACGACGCCCTGGCCGGGCTGCTCACCGAGTCCGACCGGCCGCCCGCGCCCGGCTGTTCGCCCTTCGACAGCGCGCTCGGCCTGGCCGTGCGGCGCTGGTGCCCGCCCGTGCTCGGCCTGCCCGCGCACGCTCCGGCGGCCGAGTACCTGGCCCGGCGGCGCGAGTTGGGCGCCGCCGAAGCGACCCGCCGGCTGCTCGCGGCCGCCCGGCTGGACACCTGCCTGGTGGACACCGGGCTGACCGCCGCCGCGGGCCGCGAGCTGCTGCCGCTGACCGAACTCGCCGGGGCCACCGGAGCGGTGGTGCGGGAGGTGGTCCGGCTGGAGTCGGTGGCCGAGACGGTGGCGTCCGGCGCCGAGGACTGGCCGCGGGCCGTCGGCGAGGCGCTGGCGGCGGCCGCCACCGGCGCGGTCGCGGTCAAGTCGGTGCTCGCCTACCGGTACGGCCTGGCCGTACCGGCCGAACGGCCCGCGCGCCCGGCCGTGGTGGCCGCCGCCGGGGCCCGACTGCGCGACGGACGCGCCCGGCTGGCCGACCCTGTGCTGCTGCACCACCTGCTGTGGACGGCCGTGGACGTCTGCGCCGAGCTGGGCCTGCCGCTCCAGCTCCACACGGGCTTCGGCGATCCCGACCTCACCCTGCACCGCGCCGACCCGTCCCTGCTGGCCGACTTCGTCCGCGCCGCCGAGCCGAGCGGCGTCCCGCTGGTGCTGCTGCACGGCTATCCGTACCACCGGCAGGCCGCCTGGCTGGCCCAGGCCTTTCCGACGGTGTACACGGATCTCGGGCTGACGGCCTCCTACACCGGGCCGCGGGTGGCGGCGGTGCTCGGCGAGATGCTCGAACTCGTGCCGTTCGGAAAACTGTTGTTCTCCACCGATGCCTACGGACTTCCCGAACTGTTCTCGGTGGGCGCCGCACAGTTCCGGTACGGACTGGGCATGCTGCTCTCCGACTGGCAGGCGGGGGGCGCCTGTTCGGCGTCGGACGCCCGGCGGCTGGCGCGGCTGATCGCCGCGGACAATGCGCGCCGGTTGTACGCGCTCCGGTAGACGCTTCCGGCTGCTCTTCGCGTACATGACCAGTCAGGTCGTCCCGTCGGCGAACCATCACTTTTTAACAATCTTCCGCTCTGTTGCGGTTGTTGGCCGATGGAGCGCTAACCGACGCTGTTGGTTGAGATGTGACGATTAGATGACTACCTCTTGCGCTTTTCAGCGAATATTCATTAACGTCCCGGTCATCCCAGCGCACCTGCCGCACCGCAGCTGCCGCTTGACGACTCGGGAGGGCCAACCCCAATGAGAGTTCCTCGGATCAGCCGGACCCGGTACGCGGCAGTGGGCCTCGTGCTCGCCACCGCCGGCGCCCTCGCGCTCCCGGCCGGCACCGCCGTCGCGGCGCCCACCGGCGACTCGACGACCGGTCCGCTGCTCAGCTACGTCGTCAACACCAAGGCCAACCACGGCCAGGTGCAGAAGGTCGAGAAGGCCATCACCGGCCTCGGCGGCACGGTGGTCCAGTCCTACGAGCAGGTCGGCGTCGTGGTCGCCCGCTCGAACGACACCAAGTTCGCGGAGAAGCTGCGCCTGGCCAAGGGCGTCGACTCCGTCGGCGCCAGCCGTACCAAGGGCATCCTCGCCTCGGACCAGGGCAACGCCGACGTCGCCGCCGAGCCGACCGGCGCCGCCGCCGCTGCCGACGGCCAGGAGCCGTACGAGCCCAACCAGTGGGACATGCGCCAGATCGGTGTCGACAAGGCTCACAAGCTCTCGCTCGGCAGCCGCAACGTCACCGTCGGCGTGCTGGACTCCGGCATCGACGCCACCCACGAGGACCTGGCGGCCAACGTGGACGCCTCGCAGTCGGTCTCCTGCATCGACGGCAGGACGAACACCGACTGGAAGGCCTGGCAGCCGACCACCAGCGACCACGGCACCCACGTGGCCGGCACCATCGCCGCGGCCAAGAACGGCAAGGGCGTCATCGGCATCGCCCCCAACGTGAAGCTGGCCGCGGTCAAGGTCGTCGACGACGGTGGCTTCATCTACCCGGAGAACGCGGTCTGCGGCTTCGTCTGGGCCGGCGAGCACGGCTTCAAGGTGACGAACAACAGCTACTACGTCGACCCGTGGATGTTCAACTGCCCGAACGACAAGGACCAGGCCGCGATCTCGGACGCGATCCGCAAGGCCGTCGCCTTCTCGCAGCGCAAGGGCGTCCTGAACGTCGCCGCCGCGGGCAACGAGAACATCGACCTGGCGCACAAGACCACCGACGTCTCCAGCCCGGACGACACCAAGCCCGGCAGCCGCCCGATCACCAACGACTGCCTGTCGCTGCCGACCGAGCTGCCCGGCGTGGTCGCGGTCTCCGCGGTAGGGGTCAACGGCGACAAGTCGTACTACTCCAGCTACGGCAAGGGCGTCGTCACCGTCGCCGCGCCGGGCGGTGACGCCCGCTACCAGATCCCGAACACCCCGGACAAGAACGGTCGCATCCTGTCGACCATCCGGGGCAACAAGTACGGGTACATGCAGGGCACCTCGATGGCCACCCCGCACGTCACCGGCGTGGTCGCGCTGCTCGCCAGCACCTTCCCGTGGGCCAGCCCGGACGAGCTGACCGAGCTGCTCACCAACCAGGCCGAGTCCCACGCCTGCCCGAAGGGCGTGTACAACCCGGGCAACACCGGCCAGTTCACGGCGACCTGCGAGGGCGGCGCGGACGACAACGGCTTCTACGGCGCGGGCATCATCAACGCAGAGAAGGCGGTCCAGTGGTGGCGCTGACGCGCTGACCACCAAGCGCTGACCACCAAGCGCTGAGCAACGAGTGCTGAGCCGGGGAGCGGGGCCACGGGCCCCGCTCCCCGGCTGCGTTCCGGCACCGGTACCCGGCGGCGCCTCAGCCCTCGAAGTGGTGCTCCCAGACCGTCTCCACCGACGGCTTGCCGTGCAGGTCCGGCACCTCCTGCAGCCAGGCCGGCCGACCGGCCCGGGTGCGGGCCGCACGCCGCAGCTCCGCCTCGCGCAGCTGCTCGGCAGTGGCGAAGCCCTCCGGCAGCCACGCCTCGGAGAGGACCGCCCGGGCGGCCAGGTGGGTGACGTACGCGCGCCGGACGGCGTCCACCGAGTCGAAGCCGGGCTCGCCGGCCAGCCACTCGTCCGGGACCAGCGCCACCACCTGCTCCAGCAGCTCGACCGTGACCAGCGGCCCGAGATCCTCGTCGGCCAGCCGGACGTCCGGGGCGCAGGCGCCGAGCGCGTGGGCGCTGAGGTCGTACCGCTTGCCGACGGAGGCCTCGGCGGTGGCCCAGCGGTGGTGGAAGATCAGCGCGGCGCCGTTGTCGATCAGCCAGAGCCGCCCGTGCCAGACCACCAGGTTGGGGTTGTGCACGGTGCGGTCGACGTTGCCGGTGAGCGCGTCCAGCCAGACCACCCGCCCGGCCTCGGCGGAGTCCACCCGGATCATCCCCGGCCGGTAGTCCGCGGCCCCGGGTAGCAGGTCCATCCCGAGGTTGAGGCCGGCGCTGGCCTTGAGCATGTCCTGGATCTCGGTGTCCGGCTCGTCCGCGGCCACCACCGGATCGAAGTCCACCAGCCGCAGCTCCGGCACCCGCAGCCCGAGCCGCCGGGCCAGTTCACCGACGATCACCTCGGCCACCAGCGCCTTGCGGCCCTGCGCGGCACCGGTGAACTTGACCACGTACGTCCCCAGGTCGTCGGTCTCCACGACCCCGGGCACCGAGCCCCCGGCACGCAGCGGGTCCACGTAGCGCAGCGCAGTCACCAGATCGAGCACACCGGCCACCCTAATTCGTTGATAGCGGATCGGTGTAGCCAGGGGCTGCTGTCGGTCCGTTCGAATGCCGTGGTCGTGACGCCTGTGGCCACCCGGGCCGGTGATGCCTATCCCGCCGCGTGGGCGCGGTGCCGCTGTGATTGGCTTGCCGGTGAGAACGGTCCGGGGACCGGTACCCACCACACGAGGAGAGCAAGGTCATGGGACAGGTGCAGGCCACCACCGAGCGGGTCTACGACGCCGCGCCTGAGCGGGTGTACGAGGCGCTGGCCGACTACCAGGTGACCCGCCCGAAGCTGCTGCCGGCGCAGTACAGCGAGTACGAGGTGCGGGTCGGCGGCACCGGCGCCGGCACCCAGGTGCACTGGAAGCTGCAGGCCACCGAGAAGCGGGTGCGCGACTGCCTGTTCACCGTCTCGGCGCCGAAGCCGGACCAGCTGGTGGAGAAGGACGCCAACTCCAGCATGGTGATCACCTGGACGGTCGCGGCCGCCGGCGAGGGCCGCTCCAAGGTCACCGTCACCGCCACCTGGCAGGGCGCCACCGGCATCGGCGGCTTCTTCGAGCGCACTTTCGCCCCCAAGGGCCTGAACCGGATCCACGACCAGGTGCTGGCCAACCTGGCCGCCGAGGTCCGCTGACCCGGCCGACCCGGCCGGAGTACCAGCCGTTCCGGAGAACCGGGTGAATCGCCCGGAGTTTCGAGCAGCTCGTCCGCCCGTACGAGCCGCAAGCCGTACGGGTGGACGGCCCGCCACCTGCGGGTGACGGGGGCCGCCCGGCACGGGGGAGCCACCCTAGGCTCGCCGCCGTGCATATGACGATCCTTCACATTTCGCAGCCGGTGGACGGCGGAGTCGCCCGCGTCGTCGCCGATCTGGCCCGGGGGCAGCGCGAGGCCGGGCACCGGGTGCTGGTCGCCTGCCCGCGCGGCGGGCGGCTGGCCGAGGAGGCCGCCGCCGTGGGCGCGCTGGTCCGGGACTGGTCCGCCGACCGCTCGCCCGGCCCGGCCACCGCCGCCGAGGCCTGGCGGCTGCGCCGGATCGTCCGGGCCGCCGTGCCCGACGTGGTCCACCTGCACAGCGCCAAGGCCGGGCTGGCCGGCCGGCTGGCCGTGCGAGGCGCGGTGCCGACCGTCTTCCAGCCGCACGCCTGGTCCTTCGCCGCCGTGGACGGCCCGATGGCCGCCGCCACCCTGCGCTGGGAGCGCTTCGCGACCCGCTGGGCACACCGGCTGCTGTGCGTCAGTGTCCAGGAGCGGGCGGACGGGGTGGCCGCCGGGGTGCACGCCGACTGGGCGGTGGTGCCCAACGGCGTGGACGTCCGCCACTACGCGCCGGCCGACCGCAGGGCCGCCCGGATCGCGCTCGGGCTGGACCTGGACGCCCCGCTGGCGGTCTGCGTCGGGCGGCTGTGCCGGCAGAAGGGCCAGGACGTGCTGCTGGCCGCCTGGCCGGAGGTGCTGCGTCGGGTGCCGCGGGCCCGGCTGGCGCTGGTCGGCGGCGGGCCGGAGCAGCAGCGGATGGCGGAGACGGTCCGGGAGTCGGCCGAGCCGTGCCGGGTCCGGCTGGTCGGGGACGTGCCGGATCCGCGGCCGTGGCTGGCGGCGGCCGACCTGGTGGTGCTGCCCTCGCGCTGGGAGGGCATGGCGCTGGCGCCGTTGGAGGCGATGGCGGCCGCCCGTCCGGTGCTGCTGACCGACGTCCCGGGCGCCCGGGAGTGCCTGCCGCAGGCGGAGCGGGCGCTGTCGGTGGTGCCGTCCGAGGGGGTGGGGGCCCTCGCCACCCGGATGGCGGAAGCGCTGTCCGATCCGATCGAGTGCGAGCGACGCGGTGCCCGGCTCCGGGACCACGTGGTCGCCCGGCACGACGTCCGTACCGTGGTCGAACAGGTGGACGCCCTGTACCGCGATCTGCTGGGCGCCGGACCGGCGGCCGGACGGCGCCGGGCCCGTGTCCCAGAGCGGATCTGATCGTTTCACATGCCGTGAATCCCCGCCGTTCCGGCGCCGGAGTATTCGCACCCTCAACCGGATAAGGGCGAGGCGTTAAATCCGTAATACCTATTAATGGGCGGCTGGAATGAAACGGCAAGTCAACTTCCGGCCGCCATCGACAGGTTCGGTATCGTCGGATTTTGCCTGCCTCGTTTCGATTTCGTCCCGGAAATTCGCGTCCGGGCCCCTCGCGGCCGTTTCCAAGGTGACCGGCAGTTCCGCGACCGGCCCCTCCGCGGGACCACCGAGAGCCGCCAGCGATGGCAGGTGCTGTCAGGACCGCGCCCACCGGGCCGGGACGGCCGCTCCTCGCCCATCGGCGCCGGGGGGTCGTCACCCCGGGCACACAGCAGGGGAGTTCGTGCGCTGATGACCATTGACCACGAGAGTGTGCCGCGATCCGGCGGGCCCCTGTCCGGCCCTCGTCTGCCCGCCACCGGGCTGCTCGACCGGCCGACCGGGGCGGCGTACACCCGGGCCGTGCCGTCGCCCCGTCGGCACCGCAGGACGACCCGCTCCCGGCTCGCCCTGCCGCTCGCGCTGGTCCAGGTCGACGCGATCGCGCTGTGCACCGGCACCGGCATCGCCAACCGGGTCATGGACCCGACCGTCCCGCTCGCCCCGTTGGTCGGCGCCGCCGCCGTCCTGCCCCTGCTCCTGGTGCTCAACCTGGCCGGCGGCCTCTACCGCACCCGGCTCACCCTGTCCGTCCTGGACGAACTGCCCGCCCTGGCCGTCAGGGCCGTGGTCGCGACCGCCTTCGCCGTCACCCTGGCCGGCTGCCTGGACGGCCGCTGGCCCGACTGCGGCCCGGCCACCCCGGCCCGCCTCACCGTCCTGCTCGGCGCCCAACTGCTCATCGCCGCCGTCGGCCGCGGTTTCCTCTACCACCTGGTCCGGCGGATCCGCCGCGGCCGCCCCAGCCCCGTCCTGGTGCTCGGCGCCGGCCGGCTGGGCCGCACGGTCGCCGCCGCCCTCCGCGAGCACGGCGAGTACGGCATGCGCCCGGTCGGCTTCCTGGACGCCGACCCCCCGCTGCTCGCCGGCGGCACCGACCTGCCCGTCCTCGGCGGCCGCGAGGCGCTGGAGCGCGAGGTCCACCGGCACCGGATCCATCACGTGATCGCCACCGCCGGGGCCGCCGACGAGGCCGAGACCGCCGCCACCCTGCGCGACGCCGTCCGGCTGGGCTGCCAGGTCTGGCTGGTGCCCGCGCTGCGCGAACACGGCTCCCTGCCCACCGCCCCGATCGCCGGCGGCGACCACCTGTGGGGCTTCCCCTGCCTACGGCTCGGCAGCCCCGCGATGCGCCGCCCCGGCTGGGCCGTCAAGCGCGCCCTGGACGTCACCGCCGCCGGGACCGGCCTGCTGCTGCTCGCCCCCGTCCTCGCGCTGTGCGCCCTCGCCGTCCGCTTCGACACCGGCCCCGGGGTGCTCTTCCGCCAGCAGCGCACCGGCCTGGACGGCCGGGTCTTCACCGTCCTGAAGTTCCGCACCCTGCGCCCCAGCAACGAGCACGAGTCGGCGACCCGCTGGAACATCGCCCAGGACCACCGGATGGGCGCCGTCGGCCGCCTGCTGCGCAAGAGCTCGCTCGACGAACTGCCGCAGCTGTGGAACGTCCTGCGCGGCGACATGAGCCTGGTCGGCCCGCGCCCCGAACGCCCGTACTTCGTCATGCGGTTCAGCCAGGCCTACCCCGAGTACGCCGACCGCCACCGCGTCCCGGTCGGCCTCACCGGCCTCGCCCAGGTCAACGGCCTGCGCGGGGACACCTCGATCGAGGATCGGGCCCGGTTCGACAACCGCTACATCGAGAGCTGGAGCCTCTGGCAGGACGTCAAGATCCTCTGCCGCACGGCCGCCCTGATGCTCCACCCGGACGGGAGCTGACCCGGCGTGGACCTGACCCTTCCGGCCCTTCCGCGTCCGACCCTACGGCGGGCCCTGCCCGCGCTCGCGGACCGGCCGAGCCTGCTCGCCGCGGCGACCGTCCTGCTGGTCTGCGTGCCCGCCGGGGAGAAGGACGTCACCGCGGCCGTCCACGTGACCGCCGCCGACGTCGCCTCGCTCGCCCTGGTCGCGCTCACCGCGGTCAACCTGCTGCGCGGACGGCTGCCCGCGATCACCCGCACCACCGGAGTGCTGTTCGGCGGCATCGCCGCCGCCGCCGCCGTCGCCACCGTCGGCTCGATCGACCCGGCCACCAGCCTCACCGGCTTCGTCCGGCTCACCCAGGTGTTCGTCCTGGTGCCCGTCGCCGTGCTCTGCGCGCTGCGCGACCGCACCGACCAGCGGCTGGTCCTCGGCTCCTTCGTGCTCGCCGCCCTGATCCAGGGCGTGGTCGGCGCGAACCAGTACCTCACCCGCACCGGCGCCTCCTACACCGGCCAGCCGATCCGGGCCGTCGGAACCTTCGGCGCGCTGGACATCATGGCGATGTCCACCGTGGTCAGCTACGGACTGCTCGCCGCCCTGGCCCTGGCCCTCGGCGAACGCGGCGAGGGCGGCAACGCCCGGCTCCGGCGGGCGATGTTCGCCGCCGCGGCCTTCCTCGTCCTCCCGCTCGCCGTCTCCTTCAGCCGGGGCAGCTGGATCGCCACCGGCGTCGCCGCCACCGTGCTGCTGCTGCGCGCCGACGCCCGGCTGCTGGTCCGCGGCGCCGTGCTGGGCCTGGCCGCCGCCGTCGTCCTGGTCGGCGGCCTCGGCCTCGGCGCCTCCGGCGTCACCGAGCGGCTCAGCTCGATCGGCTCGGTCTCCGCCGCGCCCGACCAGTCCGTCTCCGACCGCTACGACCTGTGGGCCACCGCCGGACGGATCTGGCAGGACCACCCCGTCCACGGCGCCGGCCCGAAGGCCTTCCCCGAACTGCGCGACAGCCACGCCCCGCTGCGGCTGTCCTCCGGCAGCGACGCCGCCGACTCCACCATCGGCTTCCAGCGCGAACCGCTGCTCTCCCCGCACAACATGTACTTCCTGGTGCTCAGCGAGCAGGGCCTGATCGGCATCACCGCGTACGCCGCGCTCTTCCTCGCCCTGCTGCTCGGCTGCCTCCGCCACCGCCGGGGCACGGTTCTCGCCGCTCTCGCCCTGCTCACCTGGGTGCTGGTCGACTTCCTCTACGCCGACATCGGCGGCACCACCACCGTGCTGACCTCGGTCGTCCTCGGCCTGGCGGCGCGTGCGGCCCTCCAGGGGGCGGCCGGCCCGGAGCCCGCCGGAAGCGACGGGCGGGCGATGCCACTGTGACCACGGACCAGCCGGCCGCGCTCACCCGCACCCTCCCCGCCCCGCGCAGCGCCCCCGTCCAGGCCGCCGTCCCCGGGCCCGACCGGGCGCCCCGGAGCGGCTTCCTCGCCAAGGCCTTCGGCATCACCGCCGTGCTCAGCGCGGCGGGCTCCGGCCTCGGGCTGCTGCGCGACCTCCTGCTGGCGCGCTACTTCGGCGCCAGCCAGGGCACCGACGCCTTCCTGGTCGCCTGGACCGTCCCCGAGACGGCGGCACCGCTGCTGATCGAGGACGCCATGTCGTTCCTCATGGTGCCCGCCTTCGCCCTCGCCCTGGTGCTGCGCGAGGAGGACCCGGACGCCCCCGACCCGGTCCGCCACCTGGTCCGCGCCACCCTGCCCTGGCTGCTGCTGGCGCTCAGCGGGCTGGCCCTGGTCGCCGCCCTGGGCGCCCCCCAGCTGGTCGAGCTGCTCGCGCCCGGCCTGCCCGACCCGCGCCTGGCCGTCGTCTGCACCCGGATCACCGCGATCACCGTGCTGCCCTTCGGTGTGGCCGGCTACCTGGCCGCCGCGCTGCGCGCCCACCACGGCTTCACCGCCCCGGCCGCCATCTACGTCGTCTACAACCTCGGCATCCTGGCCCTGCTGTTCGGCTTCCACGGCCTGCTCGGCGTGCGTTCCGCCGCGCTCGGCGTGGCGTTCGGCAGCCTGCTGATGGCCGGTCTGCTGGTCGGCCCGTTCCTGCGCCGCCTGCGGGCCGGCCAGACCGGCCGCGGTCGGCGGGGCCGCAACGCCCTGGTGCTGATGCCGCTGGCCCTGCTGCCGGTGGCGGCGTTCACGCTGACCCGCCAGTCCCAGGTCTTCGTCGAGCGCTACCTCGGCTCGGCGCTGCCGCCCGGCACCATCTCGCACCTGAACTACGCCGCCAAGGTCTCCCAACTCGCCATGACGGCGGGCATCCTGATCTGCACCGTCACCTTCCCGCTGGTCGCCCGGGCACTCGCGGCGGGGGACCTCACGGCCGCCCGCGACCGGGTCGAGAAGGACCTCGGCCAGGCCGCCGCGGTCGTCCTGCTCGGCACCGCCTTCCTGATGGCCTGCGCTCCCTCGGTGGTCTCGCTGCTGTTCCAGCGCGGCGCCTTCGGCCCCCAGGACACCGCCGCCACCGCCGCCGTCATCCGGGTGTACAGCTTCGGCCTGCCGGCCCAGGCGCTGACCGGCGTGATGATCCGCCCGTACTTCTCGCTACGGCCGGTGGTCCGCCGGGCCGGCGACCCGCGTGCCGAGGACGGTGGCCGCCGGCTGCTGGACTGGTACCCGCTCGCCGCGATGCTGCTGGGCCTCGGGGTGACCGTCGCCGTCGGCCTGCTCGCCACGCCCCGCTTCGGCGCCCTCGGCCTGGCCGCCGGCAACGCGGCCGGAATCACCACCACCTCCGTGCTGCTGCTGCGCGGCCTGGTGCTGCGCGGCATCCCGCTGCGGCTGCCCCGGGTGCTCGGCGGCCACGTCCGGCTGGTGGTCACCGCCGCCGGGGCCACCGCACTGGGCGCCGCCGCCGCCGGCCTGGCCGCCGACCCGCTGTTCTCGACCCTCCTCGGGGGCCTCACCGTGGTGCTGGCGTTCGGCGTCGTCGGCACCGGGCTCGGAGCGCGCGAGGTGCGCGGCCCGGTCCTCGCCGCCGCCCGGGCCCTCGGGCGCGGGCCCCTCCGGCGGACCTCGCCGGGACCGCGGCGCCCGGGCGCGCCGCTCGCCGCGTTGTCGTCAGTCGCCGATCCGACGGGATCCGCCGGAGAGGCACTGGACCCGCCATCCGTCGCCGATGAAGGGAAGTTTCCCGATGGACAATGAACGGGGAACCGTCCGTTCGGCCCGGGCGGGCGTCACCAACGCCCCGCCCGACCGGGCGCGACTGCCCAGGAGCCGCCGTCCGGTCGGCGAACCCGCCGACCCCGGCTCCTCCTCGCCGTGGATCCTGATGTACCACTCGGTGGCGGTCGAGGAGGAGGACCCGTACCAACTCACCGTCAGCCCCGAGCGGTTCGCCGAGCAGATCGCCTGGCTGCACAAGCGCGGGCGGCGCGGGGTCTCGGTCCGGGAGCTGATGCGGGCCCGGGCCCACGGGCGGGACGACAAGCTGGTCGGCCTCACCTTCGACGACGGATACGCGGACTTCGCCCGCTACGCCGTGCCGATCCTGCAGGCGTACGGCTTCACCGCCACCGCGTACGTGGTCGCCGACCTCCTCGGACAGGACAACGGCTGGGACACCGAGGGGCCGCGCAAGAAGCTGCTCACCGTCGAGGAGGTCGCCGAACTCGCCGTGGCGGGCTGGGAGATCGGCTCGCACGGCCTCGGCCACCGGGCGCTGCCCGGCCTGGCCGCCGACGTCCTCGCGGTGCAGACCCGGGAGAGCCGGCGGCTGCTGGAGGAGGTGGTCGGCGGTCCGGTCACCGGTTTCTGCTACCCGTACGGCGCCGTCGACGCGCCCGCCGCCCTGGCCGTGCGCGACGCCGGGTACGACTACGCCTGCGCCATCGCCCACTCCCCGCTCACCGGCCGCTTCGCCCTGCCCCGCTGCTACGTCGGCGACCGCGACGGCGCCTGGCGGCTGCGCGCCAAGAAGGGCCGGCACCGGCTGCGGGACGCCTTCACCGAGCTGAGACGCCGCCGTGGGACCCGCGCCGAGCGGGCGGTCACGGAGCGCCGGTCGTGAGGGTGCTGCACATCGTCACCGGGCTCGCCTCGGGCGGCGCCGAGCGCCAACTCCACCTGCTGCTGCGCCACTTGCCGCCGCACCAGCGCTGCGAGGTGCTCACCCTGACCAATCCCGGCACGGTCGCCGACGCGCTGCGCGCCGACGGGGTGACCGTCCACCACCTCGCCATGCGCGGCAACCGTGACCTCGGCGCGCTGCCCCGGCTGGTCCGGCTGGTCCGGGCCGGCCGGTACGACCTGGTGCACACCCACCTCTACCGCGCCCAGCTGTACGGCCGGCTGGCCGCGCGGCTGGCCGGGGTGCGGGCGGTGGTCTCCACCGAGCACTCGCTGCACGCCGGGGTGATCGAGGGCCGGCCGGTCACCCGGGGCGTCAAGGGCCTCTACCTGGCCGCCGAGCGGCTCGGCAGCACCACCGTCGCGGTCTCCCGGCAGGTCGCCCAGACGCTGCGGTCCTGGGGCGTCCCGCCGACCCGGATCGAGCTGATCCCCAACGGCATCGACACCGCCGGCTACCGCCGCCCGCCCGCCGAGCGGTCCGCCGCCCGCGGCCGGGTCCGGGCCGAACTCGGCCTCCCGGAGGGCAGTTGGGTGGTCGGCGGGGTCGGTCGGCTGGTCCCCGGCAAGCGCTTCGAGGTGCTGCTGGCGGCGCTCGTCGACCTCGACCCGGCGACCCGGCTGGTGCTGGTCGGGGAGGGCCCCGAGCGGGCCGAACTGGAGCGCCGGGCCACCGAACTCGGCGTCCGGGAGCGGCTGGTGCTCACCGGCGAGCGCGACGACGTGCCCGACCTGCTGGCCGCCATGGACGTGCTGGCCGCCCCCTCCACCGCGGAGACCTTCGGCCTCGGCGTCCTGGAGGGCCTCGCGGCCGGGCTGCCGGTGCGGCACAGCGCCTGCCCGGCGCTGGACGAACTGCCGCCCAGCGCCGCCCCGCAGGCCCGCCGCATCCCCTCCGAACCCGCCGCGTACGCCGCCGCGCTGCGGGACCTGCGACAGCTCAGCGGCCACATCTCCGACCCGCTCCCGCACCCCCCGGCCGTCGGCCACTACGACATCGCCCGGGTCGCCGCCGACCTGGGCGCCCTCTACGACCGGCTGGCCCGCGTCTGAGCGCCCGCCGCCGGTACCGCCGTCCCAGACCCAAGGAGTCACACCCATGACCACACCGCGCAGGAGCGCCCGCCACCTGGTGCGCCGCTGGTGGCCGGTGGCGCTCGCGGTGCCGCTGGGCGCCGCGGCTGGCGCCGGGTACGCCGTCGTCTCGCCCCCCTCGTACTCGGCCAGCGCCTACGTCCTCGTGGTGCCGCAGAACCCGGGGGAGTCGGGGACCGCGACGAACTTCGCCCAGGCGTACGGGCGGCTCGCGGGCCAGCCCCAGGTGCTAGCGGTCGCGGCCGCCGAGACCGGTCACACCCGGTCCGAGCTGGAGTCGCTGGTGTCCGGGACGACCTCTCCGGACGCGCCGATGATCGAGATCACCGGCACCGGGCCCCGTGGGCAGGAGGCCGCCCGGACCGCCGACGCCGTGGCCCGCTCGCTGGTCGCCTTCGCCAACACCAGCAGCAGGGACACCAATGTGCGGCTGGTGACGCTGGCCCCGGCCGCCGAGCCGGACAAGCCGACCACACCCTCCGCCAAGCTGGACGTCGCGGTCGGCGCCGCGGCCGGGCTGCTGCTCGGGTCGCTGGTGCTGATGACCCGTCGGCGCGGCGGCGCGGCCCGCGACGGGGCAGCGGCCCCTGAGGCCCCTGAGGCTCCGGCGCCGGCCGCGGCGCCTGCCGCGGCACCGGAGGCTGCCGAGCCGGCCGGGGCCGCCCCGGCAGCCGCGGCCCCGGCCACGCCCCGCCCGCGCAGTGCGGCGCAGACCGGCAGGACCCGGCCGAAGACCGAGGCGAGGGGCGACGCGAAGGCGGAGCCCAAGGCCGGGTCCAAGGCCGGGTCCCGGACCGAGGCCAAGGCGGAGTCGACGCCCGCCGCGCGGACCGAGGCGAAGGCCGGCGCCGCAACCGCCCCGGGCGGCAGGCCCGAGGCGGAGCCGAAGCTCCCGGCCGAGGAGAAAACCGCCGCCGGGAGCGGACGGTGAGCACCGAGGCCCGCGCCGCCGGCCTGCCGTCCCGGTCGGCGGCGCCGGTCTGGACCACCGAGCTGCGCCGCGAGGACGACGCCCTCGACACCGTCGCCGAGGAGTGGGACGAACTGGCGGCCCGCTGCCGCACCGCCACGTTCTTCCAGGCCGCTGCCTGGCAGCGCTCCTGGTGGCGCCACTACGGCCGCCCCGGCGCGCTGTTGGTGGTGCTGGTCCGCCGGGACGGCCGGCTGGTCGGCGCCGGCTCCTTCATGCGGCGCCGCGGCCCGTTCGGGGGGCTCACCGGCCTCGGCGCCGGGCTGGTCGACTACGGGGACGTCCTGCTCGACGACGAGTGCGCCGACCGGGCCGCCGCCGAGTTCGCCGCCGCCCTCCCGCTCACCCGCCCCTGGCACTGGCTGGAACTGCGCGAGGTGCACCCCGAGGCCGCGATGCAACGGGTCTACGAGCACTGGCGCGGCTCCCGCCGCCGCCACGAGGACTCGCTGTGCCAGTACCTCCCGGCCGTCCCGATGGAGCGGCTGCTCAAGCGGGTGCCCGGCAAGACCGCCCAGCGCAGCCGGGTGAAACTGCGCAAGATCGCCGAGGCCGGGGTGCGGGTCCGCTCCACCCCGCTGGAGGAGGTGCCGGCCGCCCTGGAGGGGCTGCTGCGGCTGCACTTCCAGCAGTGGCAGAAGCGTGGCGTCACCGCCGAGCACCGCACCGAGCGCTTCGCCCGGCACCTGACCGAGTCCACCGTCGGCCTGGTCGCCACGGGCCGGGCAGCCGTCCACCAGTTCCACCTGGACGGCGAACTGGTCGCGGTCAACCTGCTGCTGCTCTGCCCCTCCTTCGGCGGCCTGTACCTGTACGGCGCCCACCCGGGGCTGCGCGAGCGGCTGGACATCGCCGGGCTGCTGTTCAACGCCGCCCTGGAGGAGACGGTCGGCGCGGACATCCCGGTGCTCGGGCTGCTGCGCGGCCAGGAACCGTACAAGCAGCGCTGGCGGCCGGACCGGCTGTCCAACCAGCGCCTGCTGCTCGGCCCGGCCGGGGTGGCCCCGGCGGCCGCCGCCCGGGCCGGCGCGGTGCGCGCCCGGCGGGCGGCGGCGCACCAGCTGCGCACCCGCTTCCCCCGGCTCAAGGAGGCGCTGCTGGCCCACCGCCGGGCCTGACCGCCGATCAGCGCCGCGACGGCGTCCCGGCCGCGGACGGGCTCGGCGACGCGGCGGCGGTCGCGCTCGCGGTCGCGCCCGGCAGGGCGGGCCGACCCGGCAGGCCCGGCACGGCCGGCACGGTCGGCGGGTTGGGTGCTACGGGCACGACCGGGGCCGGGGGCACCGACGGCAGTACGAGCGGCGCCCCCGGCGAACCGGACATCAGCTGCTTGAACACCGCGGTCGAGCGCGGATTGCTCCGGCACTGGAAGAAGCCGTGCGGGCAGTAGTCGGTGACGGTCTGGTAGGCGGTGTCGTGGGTGCGCATCCAGTCGACCATCCGCCGGACGAACTCGGGGTTGTCGCCGTTGCGGAACAGCCCCCACTCCGGGTACGAGACCGGCTTGCCGCGCCTGGCCGCGAACTCCACCTGGTCCTGGAGGCCGTACGGCTCGCGCACGTAGTCCTCGAAGGTGCTGCCGGCGGGCTGGTCGTAGCTGTCCATGCCGATGATGTCGACCACGTCGTCGCCGGGGTAGCACTTGGTCCACGGGACGGCGTCCAGGCCCCGGTTGGGGGCGAAGTCGAAGCGGAACCGCTGCCCGGGCACCGAGCGCATCACCCCGACGATCCGCCGCCAGTACGCCTTCCAGGCGGTGGGGTCGGGCTTGCAGCGGTGGGTGTAGGTGACGCCGTTCATCTCCCAGCCGAGGGTGATCACGGTGTCCGCGCCGCCGAGCGCCACCAGCCGGCGGGCGAGCCGGACGAAGTGGCTGTCGAAGTCCCCGTGCGCGCCCCGGTCCAGCAGCCGGGCGACCTCGCCGTCCGGCACCTGCGCCTCGTTGGGCACCAGCATCGGCACGCCGAGCACCAGCAGCCGGGACGGGTCGGCCAGCCGCCACTGGGACCACATGCCGAGCACCGCCGGCTCGCCCTCGATGTCCGCCCAGCTGTTGCCCGCCAGATAGGTGTGGCCGACCTGCAGGTTCGCGTTGCCGAGCCACTGGGAGTACTTGCCGATCTGCGGGATGTACCTGTCCCAGGAGCCGACGAAGGCGCCGAACGGTGGCTCGTGCCCGGGCCGGTGCACCGGCGGGCGGGGGGCCGCGCCGCGCGGTTCGAAGGCGTCGGAGGAGAGGGCGTGCCGTTCGGTCTGGCTGAGCGGCGTCCCGGCCGGGACGCCGGCCGTGGCCATCAGCAGCAGAGCGGCGGCTGCCAGCGTCAGGCGACCGATGCGCATGGTCTGTCCTCCGGACGTCGCGGGGGCGGGGCGGGCGGTGGCCAGGTCGACGGACGGTGGCGCCGCGCTCGCCGACAGTAGGCCAGGCGATGGACGGGAAAGCCGAATGTCACCCTAAAGTGGGCGATATTCGAACGCCGTCTGCCACAAGCTCCCTCCGGCCCGGCCGCGTGTATCAGCTCTGTAACGGTCCGGCGGGGCCGACGGGGCCCGCCGCGCAGGGCCCGGCCGACCGACCGGGGAGCCGACGGCGCAGGTGGGCGGGCGGGAGTACGGGACGGGCGCGCACGATCGGGCGTGCGGCGGGCGGGCGGGCCCCGGCGCGATTCCGGCTGACTCGCGCACCCGGTGAAAGGTACGCTCCGGCCGTGTCCTGGAAGCCGCCGCGTGTCCTCACCCCCCGCTCGATCCTGCCTGCCCTGGCGGTGATGCTGGTCCTTGCGGCCGGTGCGGCGGCGCACGCGAACAAGCCGGTGCCGTTCGGCGACCGGGTGGCGGGGCCCGCCGACGCGGACGCGACCCCGGTGAACTCCCAGTCGGTCAGCTCGGCCGACCTGGACCTCAAGGTGGTCGGTCCCGGTCTGGAGGCGTACCACAAGCAGACCGGCGAGCGGGCCTGGACGTACCGTCGCGAGGGCGCCGAGGCGCTCTACCTGGCGATGGCCGGGGACAACGCGATCGTGGTCTGGGACGACGGCCTGGTCACCTCGGTGCGCCCGGGCGACCACGAGGTGCGCTGGCACCGCGCCGTGCCGGGCCTCGCGGACTACCTGCGCGCCGACGGTGATCCGGGAGCGGACAAGCGGACCGACGCCCAGCGCAGGGATACCGCCGTGCAGCGGGCCGAGGCCGCGCTGCACACCGTCCAGCGGGACGGCTCGCCCTGGCTGGCCGTGGTGACGCCGAAACTGACCATGGGCCTGCGCGACGCCGACGGCGACCTGCGCTACAACGACCGGCCCTCCAACGGCTGCCTCTACGACCCGCTGCGCACCGTCCACACCGACTACGCCGTGCTCATCCCGCGCACCTGTACCAACAGCAGCGGGGTGGCCGTCTCCGGTGGCATCACGGGCTACCGGCTGGACAGCAACGGGTGGTCGATGATCACCGGTCCGGCCGCGACGGTGAAGGTGCTGGGCCGCAGCCGGGTGGAGATCACCGACGGTCCGATCGTGCCCCCCAAGGTCTTCGACACCAAGGCGGCGGCCCCCGAGACGGCCTGCTCCAGCGTGGACGCCCCGTTCGCCGCGGTCCGCCCGCAGGGCGGCTGCGCCGACCCGTCGGCGAGCCCGGCGGCGACCGTCCCGCCGACCCCGGCCGCCCCGACGGCGTCGGCCACCGACCAGGCGGCCGCGCAGCAGTAGGGCCGGCCGGTCCGGCAGGATCCGCCGGACGGGCCGCGACCGGAGCCCCCGCGGGTACCCCCGGGTGGTAGTGCCCCGGGGCGTTTCGCGCGGCCCGGTAGACTGGCCGTCATGGCTATCTTCTCCGGGCAATAGCGGGCGGCGGCGCCCAGTTCCACGGCGCCGACCGCCGATGAAGCCCCACTTCCCGCTGCCCGGGCCCGTACCCGGCCGCCCGCCCACGTCCCAGGAGTAGTCCCAGCCATGATTTCCGCCAACGCCCTCGAGCTGCGCGCCGGTGCCCGGATCCTGATCGAGTCCGCGAGCTTCAAGGTCGCCGCCGGCGACCGGATCGGTCTGGTCGGGCGCAACGGCGCCGGCAAGACGACGCTCACCAAGGTGCTGGCCGGCGAGGGTCTGCCCGCCGCCGGTACGGTCACCCGTTCGGGAGAGGTCGGCTACCTCCCGCAGGACCCGCGCACCGGTGACCTGGACGTCCTCGCCAAGGACCGCATCCTCTCCGCCCGCGGCCTCGACACCGTGCTGAAGAAGATGCGCGAGAACGAGGACCGGATGGCCAACGGCAAGGGCGCCACCCGGGACAACGCGATGAAGAAGTACGCGCGCCTGGAGACCGAGTTCCTCACCAAGGGCGGGTACGCCGCCGAGGCCGAGGCCGCCACCATCGCCGCCGCGCTGGGCCTGCCGGACCGCATCCTCGGCCAGCCGCTGCACACCCTCTCCGGTGGTCAGCGCCGCCGCGTCGAGCTGGCCCGGATCCTGTTCTCGGACTCCGACGTGCTGCTGCTCGACGAGCCCACCAACCACCTGGACGCCGACTCGATCGTCTGGCTGCGGGACTTCCTGAAGACCTACAAGGGCGGCTTCATCGTCATCTCGCACGACGTCGACCTGGTCGAGACGGTCGTCAACAAGGTCTTCTACCTGGACGCCAACCGCTCCGCCATCGACGTCTACAACATGGGCTGGAAGCAGTACCAGCAGCAGCGCGAGGACGACGAGAAGCGCCGCAAGCGCGAGCGGGCCAACGCCGAGAAGAAGGCCGCGACCCTGAACGCCCAGGCCGACAAGATGCGTGCCAAGGCGACCAAGACGGTGGCCGCCCAGAACATGGCCCGCCGCGCCGACAAGCTGCTCGCCGGGCTGGAGCAGGTCCGGGCGAACGACAAGGTCGCCAAGCTGCGCTTCCCGGACCCGGCCCCCTGCGGCAAGACCCCGCTGACCGCCAGCGGCCTGTCCAAGTCCTACGGCTCGCTGGAGATCTTCACCGACGTCGACCTGGCGATCGACCGGGGTTCCCGGGTCGTCGTGCTCGGCTTCAACGGCGCCGGCAAGACCACCCTGCTGCGGATGCTGGCCGGGGTGGAGGCGCCGGACACCGGCGAGGTGATCCCGGGTCACGGCCTGAAGATCGGCTACTACGCCCAGGAGCACGAGACGCTCGACGCGGAGCGCAGCGTCCTGGAGAACATGCGTTCTGCCGCGCCGGACACCGACCTGGTGCAGATCCGCAAGATCCTCGGGTCTTTCCTGTTCTCCGGTGACGACGTGGACAAGCCGGCCGGGGTGCTCTCCGGTGGTGAGAAGACCCGTCTGGCCCTGGCGACCCTGGTGGTCTCCTCCGCCAACGTGCTGCTGCTGGACGAGCCCACCAACAACCTCGACCCGGCCAGCCGCGAGGAGATCCTGGGCGCGCTGCGCGAGTTCTCCGGCGCGGTCGTGCTGGTCACCCACGACGAGGGCGCGGTCGAGGCGCTCGACCCGGAGCGGATCATCCTGCTGCCCGACGGGGTGGAGGACCTGTGGAACCCGTCGTACGCCGACCTGGTCTCGCTGGCCTGACCGGGAAGTAGACGCCCCATCCGCTTTTCGGACCAGAAAATCTAGTCCTTTCGGCGTGTCCGGGAATGAAGAAGACCCGGATTCCGTTTAAGCACTTCCTGTCGGCCCGCCACTCGATCGTGGTCGGGCCGACGCTGCTGATCAGCTCTTTCTCGGCACCCGGCGGTACCCGCCCGGGGGCGTGCACGCAGCGTGAGCGCCCTGGTGCGCTCGGATCACCACCGCAGGACCACGCATTTGCGACATCGACCTTGTCGAATGGGTGGCCAGGACGCGGTCGATGGGTGATCATGGGAATCTGACCGAGCAACGCTACGAGGAGGCACGGGTGGCCGAGACTCTGAAAAAGGGCAGCCGGGTGACCGGTGCCGCGCGTGAGAAGCTCGCGGCCGATCTCAAGAAGAAGTACGACTCCGGGGCGAGCATTCGCGCTCTCGCGGAGGAGACCGGTCGTTCGTACGGCTTCGTGCACCGGATGCTGAGCGAGTCCGGAGTGATCCTCCGGGGCCGCGGTGGTGCCACGCGGGGCAAGAACAAGGCGACTGCCGCGGCCGGTTCCTGACGGTCCGTCGGCTTTGAGCTGGATGGCGCGGCGGCAGGACGCCGACCGGGGAGACGACGGCTGACCACGGCCGGGCGTCCGCCCTCGGGTCGAGTGGACCGGCCGCCGATCGTCATGTCCGGATCCCGGGCTCCGCACCCGTTCCGATCTTTCGGGCCAGGGCCCTGCCCGTCCGCTCCCAGGTTTGTTACTCTCCGGTAGCCACGTCCCCCGCCACCGGAGGTTTCCGCATGACCGCCCCCGCCACCGACCCGCAGGCCCCGAGCTGGGAGCGGGACGGCGTCCGCCTGGAGATCGACGGCGAACTCGCCGTCGTCACCCTCTGTCAGCCCAAGCGGCGCAACGCCCAGTCGCCCGCGCTGTGGCGCGCCCTCGCCCAGGCAGGGCGCGAACTGCCCGGCAGCGTGCGGGTGGTGCTGCTGCGCGCCGAGGGCGTCTCCTTCTCGGCCGGGCTGGACCGGGCCATGTTCACCCCCGAGGGCATCCCCGGCGAGCCCACCTTCCTCCAGCTGGCCGGCTCCGCGGACAAGGAGCTGGACGAGGCCATCGCCTCGTACCAGGAGGCCTTCACCTGGTGGCGGCGCGCCGACCTGGTCTCCATCGCGGTCGTCCAGGGCCACGCCGTGGGGGCGGGCTTCCAGCTCGCGCTCGGATGTGACCTGCGGGTGGTCGCCGACGACGTCCAGTTCGCGATGAAGGAGACCTCGCTCGGCCTGGTCCCCGACCTGGCCGGCACCAAGCCGCTGGTCGAACTCGTCGGCTACGCCCGGGCGCTGGAGATCTGCGCGACCGGCCGCTGGGTCGGCGCGGAGGAGGCCGTCGCGACCGGACTGGCCAACCTGGCCGTCTCCGGCGCGGAACTGGACTCCGCCGCCCGGGACCTCGCCGCCGCCCTGCTGGCCGCTCCGCGCGGGGCCGTGATCGAGACCAAGGCGCTGCTCCAGGGCGCCTGCGGCCGGTCGTACGACGAGCAGCGTTCGGCCGAACGGGTGGCACAGGCGCGACGGCTGCGGGAGCTCGCCGGTATCGGCGACTGACCGCCGTTGAGGTGCTGGGAGGCCCGGCCCGGGGAGCACCCCGGTGCCGGGCCTCCCGGCGTTTCCGGACGTTCCCGAGGGCACGCTCGGCGGGCGGGGGTCGTGGCGAAATGCCAGAGTTGGAGAGGTTTGCGATATAGCTGGAGCCGCTACGAGGGAGATGCCCCATGCCTGAAACTCCGACGCCAGCGACCATGCACAAGACCACCGGCGGTGCGACGGCGCCCGGACCGCTCGCCGGTGCCCGACCCGCACCGGGCACGAGCCCGGGCGGCGACGGCGGACGGTCGGCCGGTGAGCGCGGCCGTACGGCTCTGGCCGTCGGCGTGGTGGAGAAGGTCGCCGGGATGGCCGCCCGCGAGGTCTCCGGCATCCACGCGCTGGGCTCCGGCCTGGCCCGCACCTTCGGCGCGATGCGGGACCGGGTGCCCGGCGGCAAGTCCAGCGTCGGGCGCGGGATCAAGGCCGAGATCGGCGAGAAGCAGACCGCGATCGACATCGCCCTGGTGGTGGAGTACGGCGTGGTGATCCCCGAACTCGCCCGCCAGGTGCGGGAGAACATCATCGACGCGGTCGAACGGATGACCGGCCTCGAGGTCGTCGAGGTCAACATCGCCGTCAACGACGTCCACCTCCCGGACGAACCGGAGTTCGAGGAGGAAGAGGAGCAGGTAACGGCACCCGGGCAGCGGCCCAGGCTCAAGTAAAGCCCGGCGAGGACGAGGGAGTAGCGGATGAACCTGGCCATCGTCGGCCTGGTGGTGGGCATGGCCCTCGGCTTCGCCGGGTACTTCGGCGGGTTCGCGGCGTTCCTGCTGGTGGCGGCGCTCGGACTGGTCGGCTTCGTGGCCGGGCGGCTGCTGGAGAGCGACATCGACCTGGGTGACCTCGGCGACCTGCTCCGCGGCCGCGACCGGCGGCGCTGATGGGGACCTCGGTTCCCGCCCCCGCCCCCGCCCCCGGCACGGCCCGCCGGGGGCGGCTCCGGGTCGCCGACCGGGTGTACGCACGGATCGCGGGGAAGGCGGCCCGGGAGGTGCTCGCCGAGGCGTGGGCCGGGCGGTCGGTGAGGGGGGCGCCGCCCCGGGTGACGGTGGCCCGGCCGGGCAGCACGGTGACCGTCCGGGTGGCCGTCGACGCGCCCTTCCCCGCGGACCTCGCGGGCCTCGCCCGGGCCGTACGGGAGCGGGTGGCGACGCGGGTGGTCGGGCTGACCGGGACCAGGGTGTCCGAAGTGGTCGTGGAGGTCGAGAAGTTGGTCGCCGGGGGAGCGTGGTGAGCCGGGACGGGGAGCGGACCGACCCCGGGGCCGGCTCGGTGCGGAAGGCGCCCCGGCTGTGGGCGGGGCGGGCGGCTACGGCGGCGATGGTCGCCACGGTGGTGCTGGTGGTGGCGGGGGCGCTGCTGTACGACGTGGTCGCGGTGCGGGCCGGGCAGCCGGCCCGGCGGTGGCGGGCGCAGGTCGCGGACGAGCTGGCCACGCGTCACCTGGACGACGTGTGGGTGCTGCTCGGGGCCGGGGTCTCGGTCCTTCTGGGCGGCTGGCTGCTGTGGCTGGCGATCACTCCCGGGCTTCGGCGGTGGCTGGTGCTGCGGCCGTACGGGGGGACGGACGCGGCGATCGAGCGGGCCGGGATCGGGCACCTGCTGGCGGACCGGGCCGCCGGGCTGAGGGGCATCGACCACCTGCGGATCAGGGTCGGGCGGCGGCGGGTGCGGGTGTCGGTGAGCGGGCCGGTGGATCCGGCGGTGGTGCAGCGGCAGCTGCGGGAGGAACTGGGACGGGTCGGCCTGGCGCGGCCGCTGCGGCTGGACGTGCGGTCCTGGCGCGGGGCGGCCGGAGGGGTGGCCGACGGGGCACCCGATCAGCCGGACGACCGGGCGGGGGAGGCGGCGGGGTGAGGCGGACGGTCGTCAACCGGGTGCTGCTGGGGCTGGTGGGGTCGGTGCTGCTGGGGGTCGGGGTGCTGGTGCTGGCGGGCGGACTGGACCTGTACCGGCGGCTGGGTGTCCATCCGCCGGGCTGGTGGCCGCTGACCTCGCCGGACCAGCCGGTGCTCAGCGCGCGCTCCCGGAGGCGTTGGGTGGAGTCCTCCTGGTGGTGGCCGACGGTGATCGGCGCGCTGGCGGTGCTGGTGGCGGGGATGGCGTGGTGGCTGGTCGCGCAGCTGCGGCGGACCGGTCTGCACCGGATCGACGTGCCGACTCCGGGGGCGGGCGGACTGCGGCTGAAGGTGAGCGCCCGGGCGCTGGAGGAGGCGCTGGAGCACGGCACGTCGGTGCTGCCGGAGGTCGAGCGGGCCGGGGTGCGTTTGGTGCGGGCTCCCGGACACCCCCGGCTGCGCGGGGCCGTACGGCTGACACCGGGCGGGGATCCGGTGGGGCTGGTGGAGCACTTCGAGGACGGCCCGCGGGTGGACGCCGTCCGCAGCCTGGGGCTGGCGGAACTGCCGGCCGACCTGCGGATCCGGGTGCGGGAGGCCCCCGCCGAGCGGCGGCGGGGTCGGCGGAGGCACCGTCAGCTGGAGTAGCTCAGAGGGAGCGGAGAGCACCACCGTCGACGGGGACCATCACGCCGGTCAGGTAGGAGGCGGCGGGGGAGAGCAGGAACGCGGCGACCCTGCCGAACTCCTGGGGGGTGCCGTAGCGGCGGAGCGGGATGGTCGCGCCGGCCTCGGCGCGGGCGGCCGCCGGGTCGGGGGCGAGCGCGTCGAGTTCGCGGACCCGGTCGGTGTCGATCCGTCCCGGGAGCAGGCCGAGAACCCGGATGCCGCGCGGGCCGAGCTCGTCGGCGAGGGACTTGGCGGCCATGGCGAGGCCGGGGCGCAGGCCGTTGGAGATGCCGAGGCCGGGGATCGGCTGGCGGACCGAGCTGGAGAGCACGAAGCCGATCACGCCGCCGGAGGGCAGGGCGGCGGCCGCGGTGCGGGCGAGGCGCAGCGCGCCGAGGAAGACGGACTCGAAGGCGTCGCGCCAGGCGGACTCGGGGGTGGTCTCGACCGGGCCGGCCTGGGGGCCGCCGACGCTGATCAGGATGCCGTCGAAGCGGCCGAAGCGCTCGTTCGCCTCGGCGATCAGGCGGTCGGCGGTGTCCGGGCCGGCGTTGTCGGCGACCAGGCCGTGGGCGGTGCCGAGGGCGGCGAGCTCGGTGACGGCAGCGTCGACGGCATCCTGGGTGCGGCCGCTGACGAGCACATGGGCGCCTTCGGCGACGAGTTCGCGGGCGGTGGCGAGGCCGAGGCCCCGGGTGGCGCCGGTGACGACGTAGGCCTTGTTCTTCAGTCCGAGATCCATGGGGACATCTTGCCGGACAGGATCCGGGCCGCCCGCGGATTCGCACTGGCGTTGACGTCGGGGGGAAGGTTTACGGTCGGTACCGGCTGTTCGGGAGGAGTGGTTCGGCGTGCGGATCGGGGAGTTGGCGGAGCGGGCGGGGACGACCACGCGGGCGTTGCGGTACTACGAGCAGTTGGGACTGTTGCCGGCCCGGCGGGCGGGCAACGGGTACCGGGCGTACGACGAGGGGGACCTCCGGCTGCTGCGGGAGATCCGGATGCTCCAGGACTTCGGCTTCGGGCTGGAGGAGACCCGGCCGTTCGTGGAGTGCCTGCGGGCCGGGCACCCGGACGGGGATTCCTGCCCGGCCTCGCTGGAGGTCTACCGGCGCAAGCTCGCCGAGCTGGACGAGTGCATCGGGCGGCTCCAGGAGGTGCGCGAGCAGGTGGCCGGGCAGTTCGCCCGGGCCGTCCGGGCGCGGGACGACCTCGCGGTCGCCGAGCAGCCGCCCCAGTGTGAACTGACGGAGGAGTAGACGATGGTACGGATCGCGGGTGTGCCGGCGGTGACGGACGAGACCTTCGCCGCGGAGGTGCTGGCGGCCGAGGGGCCGGTGCTGGTCGACTTCACGGCGGACTGGTGCCCGCCGTGCCGGATGATGGCGCCGGTGCTGGCGGACGTCGCGCGGGAGGAGGCCCACCGCCTGCGGGTGGTGAGCGTCGACGTGGACCACAACCCCCGGACCCAGGCGGCGTACGGGGTGCTGTCGATGCCGACGCTGATGGTGTTCCGGGACGGCCGGCCGGTGCGGTCGGTGGTGGGTGCCCGGGCGAAGGCGCGGCTGCTGCGGGAGCTGGAGGACGTCCTCTAGTCCTGCTGCAGTACCAGGACGTCCTCCAGCGCCGCCGGGCCCTCAGGCGGGCAGGGCGTCGAGCTCGACCTCGGGCTCGGCGGCCTGCTTGGCGCGGTCCTTGGCCTCGCGGCGGATGAGGACCCAGACGCCGACCGGGATCATCGCGGTGAACAGCCACCACTGGATGGCGTAGGCCATGTGAGGGCCGATGTCCGAGTGGTCGGGCGCGGGGATCAGCTCGGGCTGGTCGGCCGGGGCCGGGTTGGTGGCGGTCAGCTCCAGGTAGCCGCCGAGGAGGGTGGTGCCGGTCTCCTTCGACTGCTGTTCGGTGTTGATCAGGTTGAACTGGCGGGCGGGGAGGCCGGCCCGGTCCTTGACCCAGCCGCCGCTGCTGCCGGTGGTCTCGTCGGCGCGCAGCCTGCCGGTGAGGGTGACCTCGCCGGCCGGGGCGGCCGGGACGGGCGGGTACTCGGTGGCGCCGTCGCCGGAGGGGACCCAGCCGCGGTTGACCAGGACGGTGCCCTTGCCGTCGGAGAGCTTCAGCGGGGTGACGACGAAGTAGCCGAGGGTGCCGTTGGAGTCGGTCCGCTTGCGGACCACGAACTCGTGTGCCGGGTCGTACTGCCCGGTGGCCGTCACGGCGTGCCAGGTGAGGGCGGAGGGCGCCGCGGCGCCGGGGGCCGCGGACAGGCTGTCGAAGGGCACCGGTGATGCCGTCAGGGCCTTGCCGATCAGCTCGTTCCGGGCCACCCGCGCCTCATGGCGGTGCAGCTGCCAGAAGCCCAGCTTGATCGTCGCGGGGATCAGCAGCAGCCCGACAAGCATGGTGATCAGCCACTGGCGGGTCAGCAGAAATCGGTACACATGGGAACGGTACGCCGACCTCACAACCGGCTCACGCACCGGGGTGCGGGGCGACCTCGCGCAGCAGCTGGAGGAAGGCGTCCTCGGTGACGACGGGGGTGCCGACGTCGCGGGCCTTGCGGGCCTTGCCGCTCCAGCTGGCCGGCTCGTTGGTGACCAGCAGGCTGGTGAGCCGGCTGACCGAGGTGGCGATGTGCAGGCCGGCCTCCACGGCGCGGTCCTCCAGCACCTCGCGGTCGGTGGCGGTGTCGCCGGTGAAGGCCACCCGCATGCCCTGGACCAGCGGCTTGCCGTCCTCCCAGCGACCCGGGTTTGGGTACGGGCAGGGCGGGCGCTTCTTGGCCTGGCGGTACTGGGAGCCGGTCCAGTTGCTGCGGCCGGGGGTGGCGGGCTCCTCCTCGCCGAGGTCGGTGACCGCGACGCAGGTCTGCAGCGGCAGCGGGACGCCGGTCAGGCGGGCCAGCTGGAGGCTGGGGCGGAACGCCTCGGCGAGCACCCGGGCGTCGTCCAGGGCGTTGTGGGCGTGGCGCTGCTGGACGCCGAAGTGGGCGGCGAGCGAGGCGAGCTTGCCGTTGGGCAGCGGGAGGCGCAGGTCGCGGGAGAGCACCATGGTGCACACCCGCTGTTCGACCGGGGCGCGGCGGCCGGCCCGGGAGAACTCGCGGGAGATCATGTTCCAGTCGAAGAGCGCGTTGTGCGCGACCAGCACGCGGTTCTCCAGGCGTGCGGCGAACTCGTCGGCGATCTCGGGGAAGGTGGGCGCGCCGGAGAGCAACTCGGCGGTGAGGCCGTGGATCCAGACCGGGCCCGGGTCCCGCTCGGGGTTGACCAGGGTGTACCAGTGGTCGGTGACCTCGCCGTCGTGGTCCAGCTGGTAGACGCCCGCCGAGATGACGCGGTCGGAGCGGCCGAGACCGGTGGTCTCGACGTCGACGACCGCGAAGCCCTCGGCGGGGGCGGCGGAGCGCTGGGCGGGGACCGGGGCGGTCCGCGGCGCGCCGTACGTCTCGGGCTGGATCGGTTGCATGGTCCAACAGGATAAGGGGCGAGCTGCCGGGGTCCGGTCGAAATGTTCCGGTCGGACGGCCGGAATAGAGTGGTCGGCGGGGGTGTCGTACATCTGGTCGAGATCGTTTCCGGCCGCCCGGTCGGATTTGTGTGAGGAAGAACGCATGCGCGCCACGGTGATCCACGGACCGAACGACATCCGGATCGAAGAGGTACCGGACCCGGTGATCCAGCACCCGACGGACGTGGTGCTGCGGGTGGTGAACGCCTGCATCTGCGGCAGCGACCTGTGGGCCTACCGCGGGGTGGCGGAGCGGGTGGCCGGGCAGCGGATCGGGCACGAGTTCCTGGGCGTGGTCGAGGAGGTCGGCGCCGAGGTCCGCGGCTTCACGAAGGGCGACCTGGTGGTCGCCCCCTTCGTCTGGTCGGACGGCGTCTGTGAGTTCTGTCTCGAAGGGCTGCAGACGTCCTGCCCGCACGGCGGGTTCTGGGGGCAGGTCGGCTCGGACGGCGGCCAGGGCGAGGCGGTCCGGGTGCCGTTCGCGGACGGGACGCTGGTGAAGCTGCCCAAGGAAGCGGCGGGTGACGAGAAACTGCTGCCGGGGCTGCTGGCGCTGTCCGACGTGATGTCCACCGGGCACCACGCCGCCGTGTCGGCGCGGGTGCGCCCGGGCGCGACGGTCGCGGTGGTCGGCGACGGCGCGGTGGGCCTGTGCGGCGTGCTGGCGGCCAACCGGCTGGGCGCGGGCCGGATCATCGCGCTGGGCCGGCACCCTGCCCGGACCGAGCTGGCCCGCCGCTTCGGGGCGACGGACGTGGTGGCCGAGCGCGGCGAGGCCGCGATCGAGGCGGTGAAGGAGCTGACCGGCGGGCTGGGCGCGCACGCGGTGCTGGAGGCGGTGGGCACCGAGGAGTCGATGCGGACGGCGATCTCGATCACCCGGGACGGCGGCGCGGTCGGCTACGTGGGTGTGCCGCACGGCGGCAGTGCGGGCGTCGACATCGGTCAGATGTTCGGCCGAAACGTTTCGCTCAACGGTGGCGTCGCGCCGGCCCGTGCGTACATTCCCGAGCTCCTTCCGGACGTGCTCTCGGGAGCGATCGAGCCCGGCCTGGTGTTCGACCGGACGGTTGGCCTGGACGGCGTGCCGGACGGCTACCGGGCGATGGACGACCGCTCCGCGCTGAAGGTCCGGATCGCGTTCTGACGCTTCGTCAACAGGGGCGGCGCCGTTGGACGGTGCCGCCCCTTTTCGGTCGCCGGGGCCGGATCCATGAGTGACGGGAGAGATGTTTTTCAGCCAATTGGATGATGCGAGGGGGTGAACGACCGGCCGATCGCGGCCAACCCCTTCCGGGGCGGGCGCGACGCTCCTAGCATTGCGCGGCGCACACGAGGAATGTGACGCCCCTCACGTTCGATTCTTTCCCTCGTGTGGCCGCCACTGCCGAAGGAGTGAGGAGACAGAGTGGATTCGCCGCCGATCACCACTGCCGCCACGGACGTCCAACTCATCGACGACAGCGAGGAGTTCCGTACCCTGCGGCGCTCGTTCCGGAGCTTCGCCTTCCCGGTCACCATCGGCTTCGTGCTCTGGTACCTGCTCTACGTCCTGCTCTCCTGCTACGCCCCCGGTCTGATGGGCACCAAGGTCCTCGGGCACGTCAACGTGGCCCTGGTGCTCGGGCTGCTGCAGTTCGCCACCACCTTCGTCATCGCCGGCTGGTACGCCCGCTACGCGGACCGGCGGATCGACCCGCCCGCCGCCGCGATCCGCGAGGCCCACGGTGCCGTCGTCCACGCCCCCCGGGAGGCCGCCGAATGACCTTGCTCGCCAGCTCCGCCACCGAGCACCGCGGCCTGACGATGGCCCTGTTCGGACTCTTCGTGCTGACGACCCTGGCCATCACCCTGTGGGCCGGGCGGCAGAACCGCAGCGCCGCCGACTTCTATGCGGGCGGCCGCGGGTTCACCGGCTTCCAGAACGGCCTGGCCATCTCCGGCGACTACATGTCCGCCGCCTCCTTCCTCGGCATCGCCGGCACCATCGCACTGGCCGGGTACGACGGCTTCCTGTACTCGATCGGCTTCCTGGTCGCCTGGCTGGTCGCGCTGCTGCTGATCGCCGAGCCGCTGCGCAACTCCGGCCGGTTCACCATGGCGGACGTGCTGGCCTTCCGGATGCGACAGCGCCCGGTGCGCACCGCCGCCGGCGTGTCCACCATCGTGGTGTCGATCTTCTACCTGCTGGCCCAGATGGTCGGCGCCGGGACGCTGGTGGCCCTGCTGCTCGGGGTCGAGGGGAACGCCGCCAAGCGCTGGACAGTCGTCGCGGTCGGCGCGCTGATGATCATCTACGTGGTGATAGGAGGCATGAAGGGCACCACCTGGGTGCAGATCGTCAAGGCGGTGCTGCTGATCGCCGGTGCCGCGCTGATGACCGTCCTGGTGCTGGCCAAGTACCACTTCAACCCCTCCGAGCTGCTCGGCGCGGCGGCGAGCGCCAGCGGCAAGGGCGAGGCCTTCCTCCAACCCGGGCAGAAGTACGGCACCGGCACCGCCAAGCTCGACTTCATCAGCCTCGGCATCGCACTGGTCCTCGGCACCGCGGGCCTGCCGCACATCCTGGTCCGCTTCTACACGGTGCCCACGGCCAAGACGGCCCGGAAGTCGGTGCTCTGGGCGATCGGCATCATCGGCGTCTTCTACCTGATGACCCTGGCGCTCGGCTTCGGCGCGGCGGCTCTGGTCGGTTCCAAGCAGATCAAGGCGGCCAACGCGGCCGGCAACACGGCCGCCCCTCAGCTGGCCGAGGCGCTCGGCGGCGGCAGCGGCAGCACCGGCGGGGCGATCCTGCTCGCGGTGATCTCGGCGGTCGCCTTCGCCACCATCCTGGCCGTGGTCGCCGGGCTCACCCTGGCCTCCTCGGCTTCCTTCGCGCACGACCTGTACGCCAACGTGATCCGGCGCGGGAAGGCGAGCGAGCGGGAGGAGGTGCGATCGGCCAAGTGGGCGGCCGTCGGGATCGGCGCGGTCTCGATCGTGCTCAGCCTCTACGCGGACAAGCTCAACACCGCCGCCCTGGTCGCACTGGCCTTCGCGGTGGCGGCCTCGGCGAACCTGCCGACACTGCTCTACTCGCTGTTCTGGAAGCGCTTCACCACCACCGGCGCGGTCAGCTCGGTCTACGCCGGGTTGGTCGGCTCGGTGCTGCTGGTGGTCTTCTCCCCGGTGGTCTCGGGCAAGGCGACCTCGCTCTTCCCGCACTCCGACTTCCACTGGTTCCCGCTGGAGAACCCCGGCCTGGTCTCCATCCCGATCGGATTCCTGGCCGGGTGGCTGGGCACCCTCCTGTCCAGGGAACGTCCCGACCCGGCGAAGTACGCTGAACTCGAGGTCCGCTCGCTCACCGGGCTGGGCGCCCACTGATCGTCACGGCATGACTATGCTGGCCCGGCCCCGCCGCGACGGTGGCCGGGCCGGCCGCTTTCCAGGGGAATCGGCCGCTCTTCGGGAAGGGAAGCGACGTGCTGCTCGACACCTTCGGACGACAGGCCGTCGACCTGCGCGTCTCCCTGACCGACCGGTGCAACCTCCGCTGCACGTACTGCATGCCGGAGGAGGGCCTGCAGTGGCTGGCCAAGCCCGACCTGCTGACCGACGAGGAGATCGTCCGGCTGGTCACCCTGGCCGTGCGCGACCTAGGCGTGCGCGAGGTCCGCTTCACCGGCGGCGAGCCGCTGCTGCGCCCCGGACTGGCCGCGATCGTGGCCGCCTGCTCGGAGCTGGAACCGCGCCCCGAGCTGTCGCTGACCACCAACGGCATCGGGCTGGCCCGGACGGCCACCGCGCTGCGCGAGGCCGGGCTCGACCGGGTCAACGTCTCCCTGGACACCCTCGACCCCGAGGTGTTCCTCACCCTCACCCGCCGTAGGCGCCACCAGGACGTGCTGGACGGGCTGGCCGCCGCCGAGGCGGCCGGGCTGGCGCCGGTCAAGCTGAACGCGGTGCTGATGCGCGGGGTCAACGACCACGAGGCGGCCGAACTGCTGGCCTGGTGCCTGGAGCGGGGGTACGAGCTGCGCTTCATCGAGCAGATGCCGCTGGACGCCCAGCACGGCTGGGACCGCTCGTCGATGGTCACCGCCGGCGAGATCCTCGAACTGCTGCGGGCCCGCTTCGAGCTCACCCCGGAGTCCTCCGCGCGCCGGGGCGCGGCGCCCGCCGAGCGCTGGGTGGTGGACGGCGGCCCGGGCCGGGTCGGCGTGATCGCCTCCGTCACCCGCCCGTTCTGCCGGGCCTGCGACCGGACCCGGCTGACCGCCGACGGTCAGGTGCGCAACTGCCTCTTCGCGACCGGGGAGACCGACCTGCGCACCGCGCTGCGCTCGGGCGCGGACGACGCGGAGCTGGCCGCGCTGTGGCGGGCGGCGATGTGGGGCAAGAAGGCCGGGGCCGGGATCGACGACCCGGAGTTCCACCAGCCCGAGCGGCCGATGTCGGCGATCGGCGGCTAGCCCTCTTCGGAGGTCCAGTCGGCGAAGGCGACGACCTCCTTCAGGAAGCCGCGCACGCCCAGGAACTGGGACAGGTGCTCGCGGTGCTCCTCGCAGGCGAGCCAGGTCTTGCGGCGGTCCGGGGTGTGCAGCTTCGGGTTGTTCCACACCAGCACCCAACGGGCGTCCGCCCGGCAGCCCTTGGCGGAGCAGATCGGGGTCTGCGGGGTGTCCATCGGGGGCCGTCCTCGGTGCTCGGCGGGTGCGTCGTCACCGCCAGTCTGTCACGCCGCCGCGCCGCGCCGTCCGGGCCCGCCGGGATCCGGGCATGGCGACGCCGGGCAGCCACGGGGGGAGCCGCCCGGCGTCGGTCCGTCGCTCCGACGGGGGATGCGGAGCGCGTACGCAGTATGTCACGCCGAGACCCTCGGATGGGGAGGTCTTGCATGATTAATCTGAGGTTCTTTTGAGCTTTCGTCCAGTCGATTCGGGCTCAACCGCCGTGAACCGGGCGGTCAGTCCGTGCCCGGTGACGTTCCGGTGCCGGCGGCCTTTGCCTGTTCTGTACCAGCGGCCGCACCAGCCCCACCCGTACCACCCGGGCCGAGCATCAGCGGGGTCTCGGAGGGGAAGTCGAAGGTGCTCGGCAGCGACGGCGGCTGCTCCCGGCCCGCGTTGGCGACCAGTACCGCGAAGTACGGCAGCAGTACGCCGCCCGCCAGCGCCGTGAAGGCGAGCCAGCGCTGGACGTCCCACAGTGCCACCGCGAGCAGCACGCAGAGGGTGCGGATCAGCATCGAGATGACGTAGCGGCGCTGGCGACCCCGGACGTCCTCGGTGAGGCTGCTGCGCGCCCCGGTGATCCGGTAGACCCGCCCGCCTTCGGCGCTCTTGCCCATGTGTCCTACCGCCCTCGTCCACGCACCCGCGCGCCGTGTCGCGCGGCCATCTCACGGTACGCCCGGGCACCGGGGACGACGAGACCGGGTGGGCGGGGCCCACCCGGTCGGGCGTGATAGGAGGGCCGTACGGCTCCACCGGTTGTCAGGAGCGGCGGGAGAGGTACTGCGGGGGTACGGCGTCGGTGAGCCAGACGCCGTTCTCGCTGAGCCGGAACTCGTGGCCGGCCGCCGCCATCGCGGCCGCGTTCACGGTCAGCACCACCGGGCGGCCGTGCCGGGCACCGACCCGGGTCGCGGTCTCGGTGTCCGCCGAGAGGTGCACGTCCTGCCGTGTCATCGGGCGCAGGCCCTCGCGGAAGATCGACGCCAGGTGGCGGTCGGCCGTGCCGTGGTAGAGCACGTGGGGCGGCACGGTGGCGGTCAGACCGAGGTCGACCGCCACCGTGTGGCCCTGGTTGGCGCGGATGGAGAGGCCGTCCGGCGAGAAGCCGAAGCGGCGCTTGTTGTTGGTGGCCACGACGTGGTCGAGCTCGGCCCTGGTGAGCGGCCGGCCCTTCGCCGCGAGGGCGTCGAGCAGGACCTCGACCCGGACCCAGCCGGAGCCGTCCAGCGTGATGCCCACCAGCTCCGGCTCGTGGCGCAGGATGCGCGACAGCATCTTGCTCGATCTGACCAGCCGCTTCTCGTCCATCATGTTCTTCGTTATCCCCCCGTTGGCCAGCGACTATGAGGCCTGGCTGACCGAACTCATGTTGAAGTCCGCGACACGCACGGGTGGCATCGCGGTGCGGGTGAAGTAGTCGCTCCACTCGCGCGGCAGGCAGCGCTCGGTGCGGCCCGCCTCGGTGATCCGGCCGAGCAGGTCGACCGGGGACTCGTTGAACCGGAAGTTGTTCACCGCGCCGACCACTTCGCCGTTCTCCACCAGGTAGACGCCGTCCCGGGTGAGGCCGGTGAGCAGCAGCGTCGCCGGGTCCACCTCGCGGATGTACCAGAGGCAGGTGAGCAGCAGGCCGCGCTCGGTGCGGGCGATCATCTCGTCCAGGGTCGGCGCGGACTCCTGGTCGGCCGTCTCCAGCACCAGGTTGTCGACCGCCGGGCGCAGCGGCAGGCCGGTGAGGCCGGCCGCGTGGCGGCTGGTGATCAGATCGGTCAGCACGCCGTCGCGGATCCAGTCGGTGGCCGTGATCGGCGCGCCGTTGTCGAAGACCGAGACGTCGCCGCCGGAGCTGTGCGCCAGCACGAACGGGGCGGCCTCCAGGCCGGGTTCGTCCGGGGCGGCGCGCAGGGTCAGCGGCAGGCCGGCGAGCTTGTCGCCGAGCCGGGTGCCGCCGCCGGGCTTGGAGAAGACCGTCCGGCCCTCGTGGGCGTCCCGGCCGCCGGAGGACCAGTGGAGGTAGATCATCAGGTCGGCGACGGCCGAGGGCGGCAGCAGCGTCTCGTACCGTCCGGCCGGCAGATCGACCTTGCGGGCGCCCCAGCCGAGGCGCTTGGTGAGCTCGGCGTGCAGGGCCGGGACGTCGATGTCGGTGAAGTCCCGGGTGGCGGCGCCGACCCAGGCCGAGCCGGTGAGGTCGGCCGTCTTGCCGTTGATCTCGACCATGCCGGTGGGCTGGTCGTGGCGCAGCCGCAGGCCGGTGGAGCTGCCGAGGTAGCTGGTGGTGACCTCGTGGCGGGCGAAGCCGTATAGCAGTTCGCCCCGGGCGGCGGCGCGGGCGAAGGCCTCGCCGAGGGCGGGGCCGAAGGCGTCGAACACCTCGATCGAGGTCTCCGCGGGCGGCGCGGTGAAGTCCGGGGACTGCGGCCGGTCGGCGACCAGCGGCTGGGCGTCCTCGGCGGGGCCGGCCGCGCGGGCGGCCTCCTCGGCGGCCCGCACCAGGCCCTCGACGTCCTCGGCGGTGACGGCCTCGCGCGAGACCACGCCGGAGGCGGTGCCCTCGGCGCCGGCGACGGTGGCGATCACGGTGAGGCGGCGGCCGCGGGTGACGCCGTTGGTGGTCAGGGCGTTGCCGGCCCAGCGCAGGTTGGCGGTGGACTCCTCGTCGGCGATCACCACGCAGCCGTCGGTGCGGGAGAGGCCGAGTGCCAGCTCGACGAGTTCGTGGGGCTGCATCGCGGTCATCAGTGACCCGCCTCCTGCTGGGTGTTGAGCACGTTGACGTTGCGGAACAGCGCCGACGGGCAGCCGTGGCTGACCGCCGCGACCTGGCCGGGCTGTGCCTTGCCGCAGTTGAAGGCACCGCCGAGGACGTAGGTCTGCGGGCCGCCGACCGCCGCCATCGAACCCCAGAAGTCGGTGGTGGTGGCCTGGTAGGCGAAGTCCTTGACCTGACCGGCGAGTTCGCCGTTCTTGATGGCGTAGGCGCGCTGGCCGGTGAACTGGAAGTTGTAGCGCTGCATGTCGATCGACCAGGAGCGGTCGCCGACGATGTACAGGCCGTTCTCCACCCCGGCGAACAGGCCCTCGGTGTCGGGACCGTCGGCGGCGGGCCGGAGCGAGACATTGGCCATCCGCTGGACCGGGACGTGCGCGGGGGAGTCCGCGAAGGCGCAGCCGTTGGAGCGCTCGAAGCCCTTCAACTTCGCCATTGCGCGATCGAGTTGGTAGCCGACCAGGACGCCGTCCCGGATCAGGTCCCAGGACTGGGTGGCGACGCCCTCGTCGTCGTAGCCGATGGTGGACAGGCCGTGCTCGGCGGTGCGGTCGCCGGTGACGTGCATCAGGTCGGAGCCGTAGCGGAGGCTGCCGAGCTGGTCGAAGGTGGCGAAGGAGGTGCCGGCGTAGGCGGCCTCGTAGCCGAGCGCGCGGTCCAGCTCGGTGGCGTGGCCGATCGACTCGTGGATGGTCAGCCAGAGGTTGGACGGGTCGATGACCAGGTCGTAGCGGCCGGCCCGGACGCTCGGGGCCTTCATCTTCTCGGCCAGCAGGACGGGCAGTTCGGCGAGCTCCGCGTCCCAGTCCCACTCGCTCCCGGTCAGGTACTCGTACCCGCGGCCGACCGGCGGGGCCAGGGTGCGCATCGAGTCGAAGGCGCCGGTGCGCTCGTCGACCGAGGTGGCCTCCAGGTCGGAGTAGAGCCGGACCCGCTGTTGGGTCGTCATGGTGCCCGCGGTGTCGGCGTAGAACTTGTTCTCCTGCACCGTCAGCAGCGCGGCCTGGACGTGCGAGACGCCCGGGGCGGCCAGCAGCCGGGAGCTGCGCTCGGCGAGCAGGGCGGTCTTCTCGGCGTCCGGCACCTCGAAGGGGTTGACCTCGTACGAGGAGACCCAGGTGACGTCGCGGTGGACCGGCTCGTCGGCCAGCTCGACCCGCTCGGTGGAGCCGGCCGCGCGGCTGATCCCGCCGGAGAGCCGGGCCACCGCGACGGCCTGGGCGGCGACCTCCGCCGCGGCCTCGGGGGTGAGGTCCACCCCGGCGGCGAAGCCCCAGGCGCCGTCCAGCAGCACCCGGACGGCGAAGCCCAGCTGCACGCTGTCGGAGGTGCCGGCCGGGCGGGCGTCGCGCAGACGCCAGGAGGCGCTGCGGACCCGCTCCAGGCGGAAGTCGGCATGGCCGGCGCCCAGTTGACGGGCCCGGGTGAGGGCGGCGTCGGCGAGGGAGCGCAGTGGGAGGGCGAGGAACAGCGGGTCGACGGCGCGCTCGCGCGGGGCGCCGGCGGTGTCGGCCGGAGGGATCGGAGGCAATCGGGCTCCCAGGTCGCGGAGGGTGGCGGTGCGGGCGCCGCAGGGGCGTCCGCACCGCATCATTTCCCGTCCACCGGGTTTCCGGCCAGCGTATTCGGCCCGGTGCGTTGCGGTTTCGGCCAGGGCCCCGGCGTCGCGCGCCCGGTGGGAACCGTCGGACTCCCTTTCAGGAGACGGCCTCCCACCAGCCGTCCAGCTCCGGCGGGTTGTCCACGTCGACCCGCTCGCCGGGGCGCGGGACGGCCAGCGGGACGGCCTGGGTCTTGGCCTCCTTGACCAGCCGTTCGATCGGCTCGGCCCACGGGTGCAGGCCCAGGTTGAAGGTGCACCAGTGGACCGGCACCAGCAGCCCGGCGCCGAGATCCCGGTGGGCGAGGACGGCGTCCTCGGGGGTCATGTGGATGTCCGCCCAGGCCGCGTCGTAGGCGCCGATCTGCACCAGGGCGGCGTCGAAGGGGCCGTGCTGCTCGCCGATCCGGGCGTAGCCCTCGAAGTAGCCGGAGTCGCCGGTGTAGAAGACCTTGCGGCTCGGGCCGGCGATCACCCAGGAGCCCCACAGGGTGGTGTTGCGGGTCAGGCCGCGGCCGGAGAAGTGGTGCGCGGAGGTGAGGGTGAGCACCAGCTCGCCCAGGGTGCAGGTCTCGTCCCAGTCCAGCTCGATGATCCGGTGCTCGGGGACGCCCCAGCGGCGCAGGTGGCCGCCGATGCCCAGCGGCACCGCGAAGGGCGCGGACTGGCTGCGCACCAGGCGCTTGACGGTGGCCATGTCGAGGTGGTCGTAGTGGTCGTGCGAGATCAGCACCGCGTCGACCGGCGGCAGTTCCTCCAGCTCGACCGGCACCGGGTGCAGCCGCTTGGGGCCGACGTGGGCGGAGGGGGAGCAGCGGTCGCTCCAGACCGGGTCGAGCAGGACGCGCGAGCCCTCGATCTCCACCAGCGCGGAGGCGTGCCCGTACCAGGTGATCTCCACCCCCTCGGCGGCCGGACCGGTCGTGGGGGCGGGGCGCATCGTGGGCACCGGGAGGGCCGGGACGCGGCCCTCGCGCTGGAACAGCATCCGGCGGACGGTGTCGCGGTCGAAGTCCGGCGTGCTGCCGGCCCGGGCCAACTCCGAGGGCGCGTTGTGGAAGACGCCGTCGCGGTACTGGGGGGAGTTGCGCACCCGCTCCTCGCGCTCGCCGTCCGGGCGGCGCCCGAACGCCGCCGGCAGGTCGCGCAGCGACCAGGCGGTGGCTCCAAGGCCCGCCGCCAGGGCGGTGAGGGCCAGCAGTCGTCCGCGCCGGGGGGTGCTCCCGGGCCGTGCCTTGGTCATGCGCCCTGCCTTCGTTTCCTCGCCGGGACTCTTCGGGGAAGGGTAACGGCCGGCCCCGGGGCGGTTCGCACCACGGGGGCAACGGGCACGCCCGCCCGTGTTGTTCCCGGACAGCCCGCCCCGATCCGGGCGGGGCTCCGGCCTGCGGCGGACGGCCCCGGGGGGCTCGGTGCTGCGGGTGCGGATTGTCGGATTGCGACAGTTCCGCAGGTGCGGCGCTGTGGGAGCCCGATTCGCCGCCGCCGCCGACCGCCCGATAGCGTCACACTGCGTACGCACTCCGACGTACACGCTCACACACGGAGAGAGGTGGATCGTTGAGCCGCTCGGTTCTCGTCACCGGAGGAAACCGGGGCATCGGCCTCGCGATCGCCCAGGCCTTCGCCGAAGCGGGCGACAAGGTGGCCGTCACCAGCCGCTCGGGTGAGGTGCCCGAGGCGCTGGCCAAGTACGACGTCCTCGCGGTGCGCTGCGACATCACGGACGCCGCGCAGGTCGACGCCGCCTTCACCGAGATCGAGCAGAAGCACGGCGCGGTCGAGGTGCTGGTCGCCAACGCGGGCATCACCAACGACACCCTGCTGCTGCGGATGTCCGAGGAGGACTTCACCTCCGTCGTCGACACCAACCTGACCGGCACCTTCCGGGTGGTCAAGCGCGCGTCGAAGCTGATGATGCGGGCCAAGAAGGGCCGCATGGTGCTGATCTCCTCCGTGGTGGGCCTCTCCGGCTCGCCGGGCCAGGCCAACTACGCCGCCTCCAAGGCCGGCCTGGTCGGCTTCGCCCGCTCGCTGGCGCGCGAGCTCGGCCCGCGCAACATCACCGTCAACGTGGTCGCCCCCGGCTTCGTCGACACCGACATGACCGCCGTGCTCAGCGACGAGCGCCGCGCGGAGATCGTCTCGGGCGTGCCGCTGGGCCGCTACGCGGCGCCCGCCGAGGTCGCCTCCACCGTGCGGTTCCTCTCGTCGGACGAGGCCGCGTACATCACCGGAGCCGTCATTCCCGTCGACGGCGGATTGGGCATGGGTCACTGATCATGAGTGGAATCCTCGAGGGCAAGCGGATCCTGATCACCGGCGTGCTGATGGAGTCCTCCATCGCGTTCCACGCCGCCAAGCTCGCCCAGGAGCAGGGCGCGGAGATCATCCTCACCGCCTTCCCGCGCCCGAGCCTGACCGAGCGGATCGCCAAGAAGCTGCCGAAGCCGGTCAAGGTGCTGGAGCTGGACGTCTCCAACCCGGAGCACCTGGCCGGCATCGCCGACCAGGTCCGCGAGACCCTGCCGACCCTGGACGGCATCGTCCACTCGATCGGCTTCGCCCCGCAGGACGCACTGGGCGGCAACTTCCTGGACACCCCGTGGGAGTCCGTGGCCACCGCGATGCACGTCTCGGCGTACTCGCTGAAGTCGCTGACCATGGCGCTGCTGCCGCTGATGCAGGACGGCGGCGCGGTCGTCGGCCTGACCTTCGACGCGCAGTTCGCCTGGCCGCAGTACGACTGGATGGGCCCGGCCAAGGCCGCGCTGGAGGCGACCAACCGCTACCTGGCGCGCTACCTGGGCGAGCGGGACATCCGCTGCAACCTGGTCTCGGCCGGCCCGCTCGGCTCGATGGCCGCCAAGTCCATCCCGGGCTTCGGCGACCTGGCCGACACCTGGAACCACCGCTCCCCGCTGAAGTGGGACCTGAGCGACCCGGAGCCGGCCGGCCGCGCCATCGTCGCGCTGCTGTCGGAGTGGTTCCCGAAGACCACCGGCGAGATCGTCCACGTGGACGGCGGCCTGCACGCCATCGGCGCCTGACCGGTTGACACCGCCACTGCCCGGCACCCCCTCCGAGGGGGTGCCGGGCAGCGGCGTTCTCCGGCGGGCGGGCGGGTCACCGCGGGTCACGCCTCCGCGGTCGCGCAGGCGCCGATGGCCCGGCCGGCCTCGACCGAGGCGCGCTGGGGGTCGCCGTCCCGGATGGCGTCCCGGATGGTGTCGTGGCCGATGTAGCGCTCGGCGATCAGCTCGGGGCCGACGTCGTTGCGCAGGTGCTCGCGGGTGACCTCGCCGAGGTCGGAGTAGACGGCCAGCAGCACGTCGTTGTGGGCGGCGGCCACCACGGCCTGGTGGAAGGCGGCGTCGGCCTGGACGAAGTCCTCGGCGTCGCCGGAGCGCCAGGCGGCCTCGCGCCGCTCCAGCGCGGCCTCCAGCAGGCCGAGGTCCCGGTCGGTGCGGCGGACCGCGGCCAGGCCGGCCGCGGAGGTCTCCAGGGCCGCCCGCAGTTCGGCCACCTGCGCCTGGTCGGCGTCGGCGAAGCGGCGGTGCATCACCCCGGCGAGCTCGCTGGTGGCGAGCACGTACGTGCCGGAGCCCTGGCGGATGTCGAGCAGCCCGTTGTGGGCGAGGGCGCGGACGGCCTCGCGGACGGTGTTGCGGGCCACTCCCAGCTGCTCGACCAGGGCGGCCTCGGTGGGGATGCGCGAGCCGACGGGCCACTCCCCGGAGGTGATCTGGGCGCGCAGCTGCGCGATCACCTGGTCGGACAGCGGGGTGCGCCTCGGCGAGGACAGCGCCACGGGGACTCCTTGCGGCTACGGGGTGGGTGGCCCCTGGAGGGAGGTGGCCGGTGGATGAACGATCGGCACATCATGCCAATTCCAAGGTGCATCAATTCATCCCATCATTCTATGATGGCGCACATGCCTCCCGCAGCAGACACCACCGCCTCCCCACGAACCGGTGCCCGGCCGCAGACCGAGCGGCCCTCCGCCCCCGCCAAGTACCTCGGCGTGCTGTTCGCCGTCGCGATCGCCGCCGCCGCCGTCAACCTCCGTCCCGTGGTCACCAGCCTCGGGCCGCTGCTCGACCCCGTCCGCGCCGACCTCGGGATGAGCTCGACGCTGGCCGGACTGCTCGCCGCCGTGCCGGCGCTGTGCTTCGCGCTGTTCGGCTTCCTCGCCCCCGCGGCGGCCCGCCGGATCGGCCCGATCGCGGTGATCACGGCCGGCATGGGCGCGATCACCGCGGGCGTGCTGGCCCGCTCCTTCGCCGGCGGCACCGCGGTGTTCCTGCTGCTCACCGCGCTCGCGCTGGCCGGAGTGGCGGTCTCCAACGTGCTGCTGCCGGTGGTGATCAAGCGGTACTTCCCGGAGAAGGTCGGTCCGATGATCGGCCTGTACTCCATGGCGCTGTCCGCGGGCACCGCCCTGGCCGCGCTGGTCAGCGTGCCGCTGACCAGCGCCCTCGGTGGCGACTGGCGCTACGGCCTGGGCGTCTGGGCCGGCCTGGGCGCGCTCGCCCTTGTGCTCTGGCTGCCGGTGCTGATCGCCAAGCGCGAGCGCGGCGAGCGCGCCGGGAGTGCCGGCGCCCCCGCCAAGCTGCCGATCACCCGCAGCCGCACCGCCTGGGCGATGGCCGGCTACTTCGGCCTCCAGGCCACCGGCGCGTACGTGGTGATGGGCTTCCTGTCCAAGATCTTCCAGGACTCCGGCATCGACAAGGGCACCTCCGGGGCGCTGCTCGCGGTCACCATGGTGATCGGCGTGCCGGTCTCCTTCGTGCTGCCCAACCTGGCCGCCCGGCGCGGCGACCAGCGGCTGTTCGTGGTCGTGCTGGCCTCCTTCGGCATCGCCGGGTACGCCGGTCTGGCGTTCGCCCCGGCCGGGGCGCCGTGGGTCTGGGCGGTGCTGGTGGGCCTGTCCAACTGCGCCTTCCCGCTGGTGCTGACCATGATCGGGCTGCGCGCCCGGACCGCGGGCGGGGTGGCGCAGCTGTCCGTCTTCGCCCAGGGCGTCGGCTACCTGATCTCCATCCCGGGCCCGATCCTGGTCGGGTGGATCTACCAGGCCACCGGCCGGTGGTACGGGCCGCTGGGCTTCCTGGCGCTGCTGCTGGTGCCGCAGATGCTGTTCGGCCTGCGCGCCGCGCGGGCCCGGCACATCGAGGACGAGGCCGTCCACCACGCCGAGCGGGTCAGGGCCTGACCGGCGAGGTCCACCGGACGGGCTCCCGGGTCAAGGCCTGACCGGCCAGGTCAAGGCCAGGCCAAGGCGGTGGGGCCAGCGGACGACGGGCGTGTTCGGGGTGGGAGAATCCCGGCATGCCCGTTCTCGACCCGAATCCCACCGACGGCCGCAAGCAGCTCGGCCGCATCGCCCTCGCCTTCGGCGCCATCGTGGTGCTGGTGGCGGTCATCGCCACCGTCGCCGCCTCGATGGGCTGACCCCCCGGGGGAGTGGCGGCGACCGGGGGCGTCGCGCCCCCGGGCCGCTTTTCTGCCAAGCTTGTTGGGTATGAGCGCCGACACGCCCCGCAGGATCATCGTTCTCCGTCACGCCAAGGCCGACTGGCCGAACGGCGTGGACGACCATGAGCGGCCGTTGGCCGACCGGGGCCGCCACCAGGCCCCGGACGCCGGCCGCTGGCTGGCCGATTCCGGCATCAACCCCGACTTCGTGCTCTGCTCCACCGCCCTGCGCACCCGCGAGACCTGGAAGCTGGCGGCGCACGAGCTGCCCAAGCGGACCCGCAAGACGGTGTACGAGGACCGGATCTACGAGGCCAGCCCAGGCGAGATCATCGCCGTCCTCCATGAGACCCCGGAGGAGTACGCGGACGTGGTGCTGGTCGGCCACAACCCCGGGGTGCTGGGCCTGACCCAGGTGCTGGCCGGGGACGCCGGCGACCGGGACGCGCTGGAGCGGCTGCGCCTGGGCGGCTTCCCGACGGCGGCGATCGCGGTGCTCAGCTTCAGCGGCTCCTGGAAGGGCGTCGAGCCGGGCGTGGCCGAGCTGGTCTCCTACCACACGCCGCAGGACTGACGTCCGACACACAGGTGAGGGGCTCGCGGACCGGATCCGCGCGCCCCTCACGTACGTCCACAGGCCCCCTGTCCGGAGCTACTCGATCGGGAGGCCGTCGGCGGCCTCGACCTCCTCGCGGGTGATGCCCAGCAGGTAGAGCACGGTGTCCAGGAAAGGCACGTTCACCGCGGTGTCGGCGGCCTCGCGCACCACCGGCTTGGCATTGAAGGCCACCCCGAGCCCGGCCGCGTTCAGCATGTCCAGGTCGTTGGCGCCGTCGCCGATCGCCACCGTCTGCTGCAGCGGCACCTTCGCCTGCTCGGCGAACCGGGCCAGCCAGCGGGCCTTGCCGGCCCGGTCCACGATCTCGCCGACCACCCGGCCGGTGAACTTCCCGTCCACCACCTCCAGGGTGTTGGCCGCCGCGAAGTCCAGCCCCAGCTGTTCCACCAGGTGGTCGGTGACCTGGGTGAAGCCGCCGGAGACCACCGCGACCTGGAAGCCCAGGCGCTGCAGGGTGCGGATCAGGGTGCGCGCACCCGGCGTGAAGCGGACCTCCGCGCGGACCTTCTCGGTGACCGAGGCGTCCAGCCCGGCCAGCAGCGCGACCCGGGCCCGCAGCGACTCGGCGAAGTCCAGCTCGCCGCGCATCGCCGCCGCCGTCACCTCGGCCACCTGCTCCTCGCAGCCCGCGTGGGCCGCGAACAGCTCGATCACCTCGTCCTGGATCAGCGTGGAGTCCACGTCCATCACGATCAGACGCTTGGCGCGGCGCTCCAGCCCGGCGGCCACCACCGCGACGTCCACCCGCTGGGCGGCCGCCTCCTGGGCCAGCTCGGCCCGCAGCTCCTCGGTGGCCACCCCGGAGACGGCCAGTTCGACCGCCGTCACCGGGTACTTGGCGAGCCGGAAGACGCGGTCGATGTTGCCGCCCGCCGCGGTGATCCGGGAGGTCAGCGCGGACACGGCGGAGGCGGTCAGCGGGTTGCCGAGCACCGTGACGTGCGAACGGCCCTCGCGGCGCGGCCGGTTGTCGCCGATGCCGGAGAGGATCTCGGCCTGCAGCTTCTGCTCCTCGGCCCAGCGGTGCACGGTGGCCCGCAGGCCGCCCTCGGCGCCGGGCGCGTGGGGCGGGGTGACCAGGGCGCACAGCGTGATGCGGCCGCGGGTGACGACCTGCTCGATGTCGATCACGTCGACGCCGAAGCCGGCCAGGGTGGCGAAGAGGCCGGCGGTGATGCCGGGGCGGTCCTTGCCGAACACCTTGACGAGCAGGGTGCGCTCGTCCGCGGTCCGGGGCTGGGCGGCGGGGAGGGGCTCAGCGGCCAAGGGCGATGCGTTCATGGTGACTCCCACGCTACCCGTCGGCCGCCCGGCCGAGGGCACCCGTCCCACGTCGCGGACGCGCGCGGCCGGGGCCCGGCCGCCCGCCGCCGGTAGCAGCCTGGTCACAGTCACCCGGGGTGACTTTCATCGGCGGACGGCGGGCTGGAATGATTCCCCCGTCAGTCAGAGGAACAGCGCACCCCGGCCGGGGGCCGAATTCGGGGGAACCGAGAGAGCGGGGCAGGCGAGCAGTGCCGCAACTCGTCATTGAGATCAACGGACAGCAGCGGACTCTTGAGCCCGGGCGGTCCTACACCATCGGACGCAACCCGCAGTCGGACTTCCCGTTCGACGACGCCAGGGTCTCCTGGCAGCACGGGACCATCAGCTTCAACGGCAGCGGTTGGCAGCTGGACGACCACGGCAGCACCAACGGCACGTACGTGGCCGGCGCCCGCACCATGCAGGCCCAGCTGTTCCCCGGTGGCGTCGTCAACCTGGGCAACCCGCAGAACGGGCCCCGGCTCACCTTCTCCGCGCCCGCCCAGGCCACCGCCCCGCAGCCCTCCCCGGTGCACGAGGCCGTGACCAGCCGCAGCCCCGGTCCGACGCCCCAGCCGCCCGCCCCGCAGCAGCCGTGGCCGGGTCAGGACCCGTACCAGCAGCCGCAGCAGGCCTGGCCGGCCCAGCAGCAGTACGCGCCGCCGCAGCAGCCGTACGCGCCGCAGCCGCAGGACCAGCAGCCGCCGCAGCACGGCGGGTTCCCGCAGCAGCAGGGCTTCCCGGCCGCGCCGCAGCACGGCGGTGGCGGCGGCCCGCAGCCGACCATGATCCGCAACCTGACGGCGGGCATGCGCACCGTCAGGATCGGCCGTGCGCTGGACAACGACATCGTGGTGTCCGACCTCCAGGTCTCCCGCCACCACGCCGAGCTGCGCCAGCTGCCGGACGGCCGCTACGAGATCGTCGACCTCGGCAGCCACAACGGCATCTTCCTCAACGGCCAGCCGGTGCAGCGCCAGCTGATGGGCCCGCAGGACCGGCTGACCGTCGGCCACTCCAGCTTCGTGCTGGTCGGCGACCAGCTGCAGGAGTTCGTCGACACCGGCGAGGTCTCCTTCTCCGCCCGCCACCTGACCGTCGAGGTCGAGCACAAGGGCGCCAAGAAGATCCTGCTCAACGACGTCAGCTTCGGCGTCCCGGAGAAGTCCCTGGTGGCCGTCATCGGCCCGTCCGGCTCCGGCAAGTCGACCCTGCTGCGCGCCCTCACCGGCTACCGCCCGGCCGACCGCGGCGAGGTGCTGTACGACGGCCGCAACCTCTACAAGCAGTTCGCCGAACTGCGCTCCCGCATCGGCCTGGTGCCGCAGTCGGAGATCCTGCACCGCGAGCTCACCGTCCGCAAGGGCCTCAAGTACGCGGCCCGGCTGCGCTTCCCCGGCGACACCGAGGCCCGAGAGCGCGACGCCCGGATCGACGAGGTGCTGTACGAACTGCGCCTGGACAAGCGCGCCGACAACAAGATCACCGCGCTCTCCGGCGGCCAGCAGAAGCGCGTCTCGGTCGCGCTGGAGCTGCTCACCAAGCCCTCGCTGATCTTCCTGGACGAGCCCACCTCGGGCCTCGACCCGGGTATGGACCGCGAGGTCATGCAGATGCTGCGCGGCCTCGCCGACGACGGCCGAACGATCCTGGTCGTCACCCACTCGGTGGCCGAACTCGCGCTCTGCGACCGGCTGTTGGTGATGGCGCCGGGCGGCTCGGTGGCCTACTTCGGCCCGCCGGACGAGGCCCTGCACTTCTTCGGGTACGAGACCTGGGCGGATGTCTTCCAGGCCTTCGAGAACTATCCGGACCACGACTGGGCCGGCCGTTACCGCGGCTCGGTGCACTACCAGCAGTACTCCGCCCCGACCGTCGAGGCGGGCGAGGTGCAGCACGTCCAGGTCGCCCAGGAGGCGATCAAGCCGCCCAAGCCGCAGAGCTGGGGCTCGCAGCTGTGGACGCTGATGCGCCGCTACATGTCGGTGCTCGCCTCCGACCGCGGCTTCCTGGCGCTGTCGGTGCTGCTGCCCGCGGTCATCGGCGCGGTCAGCGTGCTGATCCCCAACGAACCGGGCCTCGCACCCAACCCGAAGACACAGCTCCACCTCAACAACGGGGCCGCGACGATCCTGCTGATCCTGGCGATCGGCGCCTGCTTCTCCGGAGCGGCCAACTCGGTCCGCGAGCTGATCAAGGAACGGGCGATCTACGAACGGGAACGGGCCACCGGCCTGTCCCGCTCGGCGTACATGATGTCCAAGATCATCGTGCTGGGCATCTTCTCGGTGATCCAGGGCGCGATCATCTCCGCGGTCGGCTTCCTGCCGCGCAAGCTCCCCGAGCACGGCCTGATCGTCCAGAACATGCCGATGATCGAGATGACCATCGGCATGATCCTGCTGAGCTTCGCCGCGATGATGTTCGGTCTGATGATCTCCGCGCTGGTGAAGACCGCCGAGAAGACCATGCCGCTGCTGGTCATGTTCGCCATCGTCCAGGTCGTCTTCACCGGCTGCCTCTTCCAGATCTTCGGCAAGCCCGGCCTGGAGCAGGTCGCCTGGCTGATGCCCGCCCGCTGGGGCACCGGCATCGTCTCCACCACGCTCAACCTGTCGGAGCTCATGGGCCCCTGGAACAAGGACTTCCAGCACCCGAACTACGACCCGCTGTGGAAGCACTCCGTCGCCCAGTGGGCGATCGACGCGAGCGTGCTGGTCGTCATCTCCATCGTGATCGGCGTGATCGTGACCCGGCTGCAGCGCCGGCACGAGCCGGAGGTCATGCAGAAGGGCTGACGCCCTTCGCCGCACAGGGCGGCTCTCCCCGCGAGGGGAGGGCCGCCCGCTGTCGTTCGGTGGTCGTGGTCCCACCGGCCTAGGTCCCCGGACCTGCGTCCGGGGCGTCCGGAGACGGACGCGGACGCCTCCGCCGCGGCGGTAGTTTGGCGGTATGCCCAGCACCACCGGTGACCACCGGACCCCCGAAGGCCCGCCCACCGCCTGCGACCCGCTGGCCGGCATCGAAGCCGTCAGCCAGGCCCTGCTCGCGATGAGCCGGCACCTGGAGGTCCGCGAGGTGCTGCGCCGCATCACCGCCTCCGCCCGCGACCTGCTCGACGCCGAGTACGCGGCCCTCGGCGTGCCCGACGACCACGGCGGCTTCGCCCAGTTCGTGGTCGACGGCGTCACCGACGAGCAGTGGCGGGCGATCGGCCCGCTGCCCCGTCAGCACGGCGTGCTCGCCGAACTGCTCCACGAGACCGGTCCGACCCGCCTCGTCGACGTCCGCAAGGCCCCCGCCTTCGAGGGCTGGCCCACCGCCCACCCCGAGATGGACGCCTTCCTCGGCATGCCCGTCCTGGACACCGACGCCGCCGAGGACGAACCGCGGGTGATGGGCGTCATCTTCCTCGCCAACAAGCGCGGTGGCGGCCTGTTCACCGACCACGACGAGGAACTCCTGCGGATCCTCGCCGCGCACGCCGCCCTCGCCCTGTCCAACGCCCGCCTGTACGAACGCAGCCGCGAACTCACCCTGGCCGGCGAGCGCGCCCGGATCGCCCACGACCTGCACGACGCCGTCTCGCAGAAACTCTTCTCGCTGAGGCTGACCGCCAACGCCGCCGCCAAGCTCGTCGACCGCGACCCGGCCCGCGCCCGTGTCGAACTCGCCGAGGTCTCCCGGCTCGCCGCCGAGGCCGCCGACGAACTGCGCGCCGTGGTGGTCGAACTGCGCCCCGCCGCCCTGGAGGAGGACGGGCTGAGCGCCACCCTCGCCTCCCAGGTGCAGGTCCTCGACCGCGCGCACACCGCCGACCTGGCCTTCGCCGCCGACGGCGTCCGCGCCCTGCCGCCCGCCCAGGAGGCCGCGCTGCTGAGGGTCGCCCAGGAGGCGCTGCACAACGCGCTGCGCCACTCCGGGGGCCGCCGGGTCACCGTCACCCTCACCGGCACCCCCGCCCGCGGCGCCGTGCTGCGGGTGCGCGACGACGGACGCGGCTTCGACCCCGATTCCGTCCGCCGGGCCGGCCGACACCTCGGCCTGGCCTCGATGCGCGACCGCGCGGCCGCCGTCGGCGGCACGCTCACCCTGGAGTCCGCCCCCGGCAAGGGGACGCTCGTCGAGATGGAGGTCCCCGGTGCCTGAGAGCACGCCGTCGATCCGCGTCCTGCTGGTCGACGACCACCAGGTGGTCCGCCGCGGACTGCGCACCTTCCTGGAGGTCCAGGACGACATCGAGGTGGTGGGGGAGGCCGCCGACGGGGCCGAGGGCGTGGAGCGCGCCCGCGAACTCGACCCGGACGTCGTCCTGATGGACCTCAAGATGCCCGGCGTCGACGGCATCGAGGCGCTGCGCACGCTCAAGGGCGGGGGCAGCCGGGCCCGGATCCTGATCGTCACCAGCTTCACCGAGCACCGCACCATGGTCCCCGCGCTGCGGGCCGGCGCCGCCGGGTACGTCTACAAGGACGTGGACCCGGAGGCGCTGGCCGGCGCCATCCGCTCGGTGCACGCCGGCCATGTGCTGCTCCAGCCCGAACTGGCCGAGGCGCTGCTCGCCGACGAGGGCCCCCGCGCCCCGCAGGGCCGCGGCGGCACCCTCACCGAGCGCGAGCGCGAGGTGCTCGGCCACATCGCCGACGGCCGCTCCAACCGGGAGATCGCCCGCAGCCTCCACCTGTCGGAGAAGACGGTGAAGACCCACGTGTCGAACATCCTGCTGAAGCTGGACCTCGCCGACCGCACCCAGGCCGCACTGTGGGCCGTCCGCAACGGCGAGACCCGCGAGGCCCCGCCGTCCTAGCGGTCCCGCCAGCCCCGCCGTCCTAGCGGTCCCGCCAGCCCCGCCGTCCTAGCGGTCCCGCCAGCCCCGCCGTCCTAGCGGTCCCGGCCGTCCTCGCGCTCGTCCACCTGGGCGTTGTAGGCCGCCACCTGGGCGCGGCGGGCGGTGCGCCGCAGGGGGGCCAGCACGGACTGGCGGGCGGCCATCTCGGAGGCGCTCACGGCCGCGCCGTGGCCGGCCGAGGCGATCGCCAACAGCGCGGACACCTGACGGGCCGACTCCAGCACCCTTACGGCGCGCGGCGGGTAGCCGGGGGCGAGCAGCTCGGTGTGGCCGCGCCGGCGGTACGCCTCCAGGGCGCGCAGCGCCTCCGGGCCGGCGCCCGCCACGTCCAGCCGGGTGAGCAGTGCGGTCGCCTCGCGCAGCCCGTCCGCCAGCTCGCGCTCGGCCTCGTGCAGCGAGGGCACGTCGGCCGGCGGGGCGTCGTTGACCTCGGCGCAGCGCCACAGCACGGTCGCCGAGCGGTCCCCCTCCGGGCCGTACACGGTGACCTCCGGCACCAGGCCGAGCGGTACGCCCAACGCGAGCACCGCCTCCCCCGCCGCCATGGCCCGCTCGTTGAAGACCGCCGGGCCGGTCAGTCCCAGCGGGTGCCCGGCCGAGGGCAGCGCCAGGCGCAGGCCCTTCACGCCCAGCACCCGCAGCCGGCCGAGCGCCCAGGTCAGCCCGTGCTGCTCGCCCAGGGCGTCTCCGGGCAGCCCGGTCACCCGGTGCCCCTCGTCGGCGCCCAGCACGGCCGCGGCGGCGTTGTCCGGCGGCACCAGGCCGCTGAGCAGGGCGTTGCCCCAGGCGGTCAGCCGCCCCGAACGGGGCTCTTCGTACGGATTGTCGGCAGGAGTCGCGAGCATCCGGCCAGCCTACGGAATCGGCGGTCATCCGCGTGGCGTAGGTTTGCCCATGCGCGTGCGGCGCACCCACCCCGTGCCCACCGGCCGCCGGAGTAGGCTCGCCGCCCGCACCGACGGCCGACATTTTTGTATTTGGGGAAGGCGTAGGCATGAGCGACGTGCTGGAGCTGGTGGACGTATCCGTGGTCCGGGAGGGGCGCGCGCTGGTCGACCAGGTCTCGTGGTCCATCTCCGAGGGTGAGCGCTGGGTCATCCTGGGACCGAACGGCGCCGGCAAGACCACCCTGCTGCAGATCGCCTCCTCGTACCTGTTCCCGACCTCGGGCAAGGTCTCGGTGCTGGGCGAGAAGCTGGACGAGATCGACGTCTTCGAGCTGCGCTCCCGGATCGGCCTGGCCGGCGCCTCGATGTTCGACAAGCTGCCGGCCGAGCAGACCGTGCTGCAGACCGTGCTCACCGCCGCCTACGGCATGACGGTCAGCTGGCAGGAGACCTACGAGCAGTCCGACGAGGGCCGCGCCCTCGCCCTGCTCGACCGCATGGGCATGGCCAACCTCACCGCCCGCAAGTTCGGCACCCTCTCCGAGGGCGAGCGCAAGCGCACCCTGATCGCCCGCGCCCTGATGACCGACCCCGAGCTGCTGCTGCTCGACGAGCCCGCGGCCGGCCTGGACCTCGGCGGCCGCGAGGACCTGGTCCGCCGGCTCGGCGCGCTCGCCCAGGACGAGTTCGCGCCGGCCATGGCGATGGTCACCCACCACGTCGAGGAGATCGCCCCCGGCTTCACCCACGTGCTGATGATCCGCCAGGGCAAGGTGCTCACCGCGGGCCCGATCGACACCGAGCTGACCGCACGCAACCTCTCCAAGTGCTTCGGCCTGCCGCTGACCCTGGAGCGCCACGGCGACCGCTGGTCGGCCCAGGGACTGCCGCTGGGCTGACCCTCCGTCCGTCCGGCCGGGGCCCGTCGGACGGGCCCTGGCGAAGGCCTGGCGGAGCCGGTCGCACGTGCGACCGGTTTCCGCCCCTCGACCTGCGGGAACTGTCCGCCTCGGAGGCCCTTCGCTCCCTAGGATGGACGTGTGGACAGCTGGATCTGGTGGCTTCTGGCCGCCGCGGCCCTCGGCATACCGCTGGTGCTCACCGCGATGCCGGAGTTCGCCATGTTCGCCGTCGGCGCGCTGGCGGCCGCCGGGGTCGCCGGGCTGGGCGCCGGGGTGGTCCTCCAGGCCGTGACCTTCCTGGTGGTCTCGGTCGCGCTGGTGGCCTTCGTCCGTCCGATCGCCTACCGGCAGCTGCAGCGGGGGCCGCAGATCAGGATGGGCATCGAGGCGCTCCAGGGCGCCACCGCGGTCGTCGCGGAAACCGTCGACGGTGAGGGCGGACGGATCAAGCTCAACGGCGAGATCTGGTCGGCCCGCGCGCTCCACCCGGACCAGGTCTACCAGCCCGGGCAGCAGGTCGACGTCGTCGAAATCCAGGGCGCGACCGCCCTGGTCGTCTAGGGGAGAGTCCGTGGAACCCGTCCTTATCGTTTTGGTCGTCCTGGTCGTGGTGGCCTTCATCGCGCTGATCAAGACGATCCAGGTCATCCCGCAGGCCAGCGCCGCGATCGTGGAGCGCTTCGGCCGCTACACCCGGACGCTCAACGCAGGGCTGAACATCGTCGTCCCGTTCATCGACCGGGTCCGCAACCGCATCGACCTGCGCGAGCAGGTCGTGCCGTTCCCGCCGCAGCCGGTGATCACCCAGGACAACCTGGTGGTCAACATCGACACCGTCATCTATTACCAGGTCACCGACCCCCGGGCGGCCACCTACGAGGTCGCCAGCTACATCCAGGCCATCGAGCAGCTGACCGTCACCACGCTGCGCAACATCATCGGCTCGATGGACCTGGAGTCCACCCTGACCTCGCGCGAGGTCATCAACGCCGGTCTGCGCGGGGTGCTGGACGAGGCCACCGGCAAGTGGGGCATCCGGGTCAACCGCGTCGAGCTGAAGGCGATCGAGCCGCCGACCTCCATCCAGGACTCGATGGAGAAGCAGATGCGCGCCGACCGTGACAAGCGCGCCGCGATCCTCACCGCCGAGGGCCAGCGCCAGGCGCAGATCCTCAAGGCCGAGGGTGAGAAGCAGGCGGACGTGCTCCGCGCCGAGGGTGAGGCGCAGGCCGCGGTGCTGCGCGCCGACGGTGAGGCCGCCGCGATCCGGACGGTCTTCGAGGCCATCCACGACGGCGACGCCGACCAGAAGCTGCTCGCCTACCAGTACCTGCAGACCCTGCCCGAGCTGGCCAAGGGCGACTCCAACAAGCTCTGGATCATCCCCAGCGAGGTCGGCGACGCGCTCAAGGGCCTCGGCGGTGCCTTCACCGGTCTGGCCGGCAACGGTGGGGGAGCTAACGGCGGTGCGGTGGCGGCGCCGAGCGTGCCGCAGACGCCCCCGGCGGCGACCCAGGTGCCGATCGACCCGGCGGCCGGGCCGCGGCCGGTGGACGTCGAGAAGGGCGCCGCCCGTCCGCGGGTGGACCCGGCGCGGGAGTACCGCAAGATCGACCCGGAGTGATCGGCCGAGTTCTCCGGTCGGGGGCCCGCTGCCTGGTGGTGGCGGGCCCTCGGCGTTCTCCCGGTTAGCGCACGGGCGGTGCGGCAGTGCGGCGGTGCGGTGGTACGGCCGGTGCGGCGTACCGGCGGTGTGGCGTACGTCCCGAATCGTGGGCGGGCCTGGTCCGGCCGGGGCGGGGTCCGGCATGATCCCCTCGGACAGGACCGCTAGGAGAGGTGACACATGACGCTCTGGGAGGCGATCGCCGTCCTGGCGGCCGGCGTCGGGGCCGGGATGATCAACGTGATCGTCGGCTCCGGCACCCTGATCACCTTCCCGGTGCTGCTCGCCGTCGGCATCCCGCCGGTGACCGCCAACGTCTCCAACTCCTTCGGCCTGGTGCCCGGCTCGCTCAGCGGCGTGATCGGCTACCGCCGCGAACTGGTCGGCCAGGGCCGCCGGTTGCGGCGGATGGGCACCGCCTCGCTGCTCGGCGGGCTGCTCGGCGCACTGCTGCTGACCAAGCTGCCGAGCGGTGCCTTCGACGCGATCGTCCCGGCGCTGATCCTGCTCGCGCTCGTCCTGGTGGTCATCCAGCCCCGGGTGGCCAAGGCCGTCGCGGCCCGCCGCCGGGCCGACGGCGACCCGGACGGCAGCCTGGTGCTGCTGGCCGGGGTGTTCCTCACCGGCATCTACGGCGGCTACTTCGGCGCCGCGCAGGGCGTCCTGCTGATGGCGCTGATGGGCATGATGCTCCAGGAGGACCTGCAGCGGATCAACGCGGTGAAGAACGCCCTGGCGATGATCGTCAACGGGGTCGCCGCCCTGTTCTTCCTGTTCACCTCGACGGTGAACTGGACGGCCGCCGGGCTGATCGCGGCGGGCTCGCTGGTCGGCGGCCTGCTCGGCGCCAAGGTCGGCCGCCGCCTTCCGCCGGTCGTGCTGCGCGCGGTCATCGTGGTGGTCGGACTGGCGGCCGTCACCAAGCTTTTGCTTAGTTGAACGACGGTCGGACCGTACTACTGACCGACCGTCGGACCGTGCCAACATCGGAGGAGACTGCCCATGGCACTGGAGATGCGTGAGACCTGCGAGCGCTGCGAGGTGTCGCTGACCGCCGACGGCCCCGCCTCGATATGTTCCTACGAGTGCACCTTCTGCGCGGACTGCACCGAGGCCATGGCCGCCAACTGCCCCAACTGCGGCGGCGAACTGGTGGCCCGTCCGCGCCGGAAGGCCGACTGACGCACCCCCCACCGGCACCCCACCGGTACCACCGACGAGACCCGGAGCGCACCCATGAGCAGCAGGGCACGACTGAGCGAGGACGAGATCGCGGCGGCGCTGGCGGACGTGCCCAGGTGGAGCCGGGACGGCGACAGCATCGTCCGCAGCGCGGACGCCCCCGACTTCCCGGCCGCGATCCGGGTGGTCGTCGCCGTCGCCGAGCAGGCCCAAGAACTCGACCACCACCCCGACATCGACATCCGCTGGCGCACCCTGCGCTTCGTGCTGTCCACCCACAGCGCGGGCGGGCTCACCGGCCTGGACTTCACCCTCGCCGCCCGCATCGACGAGGCCCTGCGCGCCGAGTCGGCCGACTGAGGCCCGGCCCCCGGCACCGCGTCGAGGGCCCGGGCAGCTGGCCCGGGCGGGCGTGAGATGCTGACTGCCGCAATTGGCAGGCCGGCTGGGGGGCTGGGAGGGACGGAACGGTGGCACAGGAGCCCTTCGGAGACGCCCATGCCCAGCAGCAGCCGTGGCACCCCCAGGGCGGGCAGGACTGGCAGGGCTACTACGACCCGCAGCAGCAGGCCGCGCAGTGGCAGCAGCCGCAGCCGCAGGCGCCCGGCCAGTGGCAGTACGACCAGGCCGCGTACGAGCAGCAGGGCGGTTACGGGCACACCGGGTACGTCGAGGGCGGCTACTTCCAGGGGCAGGGCTTCGACGGCCACGGCCTCCAGGACCAGGCGCACGGGTACGGGCCCGGGCCTGGGCAGGGGGCGTACGGCGGGCAGGAGCAGTTCCAGCCGTACCAGCAGCAGTACCCGGACCACGGGCAGCAGTCGTACGGCGCCGCCGTACCGCAGGCTCAGCCGGTGGGGGAGGGGCTGTACGTCCCGGCGGGGGCCGACTACTCGGCCGATGGTTACGTGCAGATCGAGGAGACCCCGGCGGAGCCCGAACCGGCCGTCGACCAGCCCTCGACGGGTGCGGCGGCCGAGGCCGCTGGGCCTGCCGAGCCCGGAGCGCGCTCGCGGGCCGCCCGGCGGGGCCCCCGCGGTGGTGACGGCGGTTCCGCTTCTCCTTCCTCCTCTTCCTCTTCCTCGCTGGTGGACAAGGTCCGGGCGGCCGTCCTGACCGGGGAGCACGTGCCCAGCCGGCGGGCCCTGCTGGTGCGGGCCGGTGCCGGGGTGGCCGCGCTCGGGGTGTTGATAACCGCCGCGCTGACGGTCGGCGCCGAGGGTGGTGGAAGCGCCTCCGCGTCCAGCGGCGGCGAACCCGGGTTCGCGGTGGCGCACACCAAGGTCTGGTCGGTGCAGCCCGTCGCCGCCGCGCAGCAGGCGGGCGACGACACGCTGGTCGGCAGCTGGCTGCTGGCCGACGCGGTGGTCCGCGCCGACGGCTCGGGCGTGCACGCGTACGACCGGACGGCGGGCAAGCCGACCTGGTCGGTCGAGCCCCCGGCGGCCGGGGCCGTCCCGTGCGGGCTCTCGGCGAGCGTCAACCAGGCCGGGCTGGGCGCGGCCCTGTTCCGGCCGCAGGCGGACCCGAAGAGCCCCTGCACCCTGGTCGCCGCCGTGGACACCAAGACCGGCAAGACCGCCTGGACCAAGAGCCTCTCGGACTCCAAGGACGCCTATTCGGCGCGGATCGGCGTCACCGAGGACATGGTGATCGCGGTCGGCGACGACCGGGCCGCGGCCTGGGCGGCTGCGGACGGGAAGGACGTCTGGCAGTACACCGGGCAAGGCAAGTTCTGCACCCTGTCGGGGGGCGTCACCGGAAAGACCGTGCTGGTCGCCTCCTCCTGCGCCGACTCGACGCCCGCCGACCAGGCCGTCGCGCTGAACGCGGCGGACGGCAAGGTCAGCTGGTGGCGGGGCCTGAACAACCAGCCGAAGACGGTGACGGTGCTCTCCGCCGAACCGGCGGTGGTGCTCACCACCGGCGGGAAGCCCGAGGACGACCGGGTGTTCGGCTGGGGCGCCGCCGGCGATCCGGCCGTAGAGATCCCGGTGGTCACCGACGGCGGCCGGCTGAACGTCACCCACGGAACGTTTTCGGCCACGCCCGAGGTGTTCTTCGAGGGCCGCACGATGGTCGCCGCGATGACCCCGGCGAACAGCGGCGGGTCGGTGTCCGCGGTCGGCTACGACCTGGACACCGGCAAGCAGCGCTGGAAGACGCCGACCGCCGCCAAGGGCACCTCCCGCGCGGTCGGCATCGACGGCGGCTCGCTGGTGCTCGCCGCCGACGAGCGTCGCGACCAGCCCGCCCGCCTCGGCCGCTTCCCGCTGGTGGGCGGCCAGGAGACCGTCGGCGGCAACTTCCCGCCAGGCACCGGCTCGCTGCTGCTCTCCGGGCGGGTACTGATCGGCGGCGGGCAGGTGGTCGTGGTGCCCGAACACGCGGCCAACTACGGCACGGCGGCGGGCTACCAGGCGAAGGACTGAGCCGGGCCCGACAGGCCAGGGCACCCGGGCCGGCCCGGGCTAGGCCGCCGTGACCGGTTGGCCCGGTACGGCGGGCAGCCAGTCGGCGAGCTCGCGGGCCTCCGAGCCGCGCAGGCCGAGCGCCAGCATCAGGGTGGCCTGCGGCGTCGGCACGAACGGCCGCCGCAGCAGTTTCATCCCGGCCTGTTCCGGAGTCCGGTCGGCCTTGCGCTGGTTGTCCTCGGCGCACGCCGCCACCGTGTTCATCCAGCTGTCCTCGCCACCGCGCGACCGGGGCTGGAGGTGGTCCACCGTGGTGGCCCGGCGCCCGCAGTACGCGCAAAGGTGCTGGTCCCGGGCCAGGACACCCCGCCTCGACCACGGGGCCTGTTGTCGGAACGGCACTCTCACGTACCTCTGCAGCCTGATCACCCGTGGCACCGGGACGGCCACGCCCGTCCCCCGGATCGAGCGCAGCGGGTGCGCCTGCTCCACCACCGCCTTGTCCTGGAGCACCAGGACGACGGCGCGCTGGAGCGACACCGTCGTCAGGGGCTCGTAGCTAGCGTTCAGAACCAGCGTGTTGCGCACTCGGCACACCCTTCCCACGGGCGTGCCACGGCGGCACGACCGTCTCCACACACGTCACTGCCGCCGCACGGCGGTGAACCCACTCTGAATGGGCCCACAGCCGACGAACAACGGAATTTCCGGTGTCGGGGGAGGAGCCCGGGGGGAACGGGGCTGCCCGCCCGAGGTGCCTCGGGGGAAACTCGCTGGCCGGAACCGCGTAGGCTCTATCAGGCTGGAGTCGTACCGACCCCGGGGCCCGACCGAACCGGGCCGACAGCGGGCGGACGCCCGATCGAAGGAGAAGCGTGACCGTGACGGACATCGTCGACGAGCTGCGGTGGCGAGGGCTGATCGCCCTGTCCACCGACGAGGACGCACTGCGCAAGGCGTTCGCGGACGGCCCGGTCACGTTCTATTGCGGCTTCGACCCGACGGCCCCCAGCCTGCACCTCGGCAACCTGGTCCAGATCCTCACCATGCGCCGCATCCAGCAGGCGGGGAACCTCCCGCTCGGCCTGGTCGGCGGAGCCACTGGTCTGATCGGCGACCCGAAGCCCACCGCCGAGCGCGTGCTCAACGACCCCGAGACGGTGGCCGGCTGGGTCGAGCGCCTGCGCGGTCAGGTCTCGCGCTTCCTCGACTTCGAGGGCCCGTACGCGGCGCGCATGGTGAACAACCTGGACTGGACCTCCGGGATGTCGGCCATCAGCCTGCTGCGCGACGTCGGCAAGTACTTCCGGGTCAACAACATGATCGCCAAGGAGGCCGTCGCCCGACGGCTCAACTCCGACGCGGGCATCAGCTACACCGAGTTCAGCTACCAGATCCTCCAGGGGATGGACTACCTGGAGCTGAACCGCCGCTACGGCTGCACCCTGCAGACCGGCGGCAGCGACCAGTGGGGCAACCTCACCGCCGGTACAGACCTGATCCGCAAGGCGGACGGCAAGTCCGTGCACGCGCTGGCCACGCCGCTGATCGTCAAGGCCGACGGCACCAAGTTCGGCAAGACGGAGTCCGGCACGGTCTGGCTCGACCCGGAGCTCACCACCCCGTACGCCTTCTACCAGTTCTGGCTGAACGCGGACGACCGGGACGTCTCCAACTTCCTGCGGATCTTCAGCTTCCGCTCGAAGGAGGAGATCGAGGAGCTGGAGCGCGAGACCGCCGAGCGCCCCGCCGCCCGCCTCGCCCAGCGTGCCCTGGCCGAGGAGCTCACCACGCTGGTGCACGGGGCCGAGCAGTACGAGCGCGCGGTCGCCGCGTCCAAGGCGCTGTTCGGGCAGGGCGACCTGGCCGACCTGGAGGCCCCGACCCTGGCCGCGGCCCTCGCCGAGGTCCCGAAGGCCGAGGTCACCGAACTCCAGCCGGTGGTCGACCTGTTGGTCGCCGTCGGCCTGGCGCCGAGCCGCTCGGCCGCCCGCCGGACGATCAAGGAGGGCGGTGCCTACCTCAACAACGTCAAGGTGACGGACGAGGAGGCGGTACCGACCGAGGCCGACCTGCTGCACGGCCGTTGGCTGGTGCTGCGCCGTGGCAAGCGCAACCTGGCGGCAGCGGAGCTGGTCCCGGCGGCCGGCTGACTGGTCCGAGGACCCGCCAGTTGATCAACTGGCCGAAAGCGCACCCGCTCTGAGCTGCGGCTTTGAGCCCCGAGGGCCGGATCTGGACAGATCCGGCCCTCGACGTTTGACGATGTCCTCCGGGTGGCCTAGTGTTGAACGAGTCGCTGGAGCGGCCACCTCACTCAGCACAACCCACCCTCACACCTCGAAGCCCATTCGCTTGGGTCTGTCGGCGTTGCCGCCAACGGGTGTGAGTGTGAATTTCGATTGACTGTCGGAATGCGCTAAAGTGGTGGTCGTCGCAGAAAGCGACCCCGGCCAGTTCGGGAAATTGGATGAATGAAACTCCGGAAAACGGAGCGGAAAACATCTGATAAGCTGGAAACACGAAAGAACGAAGCGCCCGGAGGGCCCGCTGGAAGGCGGTCCGAAGGAAGCGTCCGTTCCTTGAGAACTCAACAGCGTGCCAAAAGTCAACGCCAGATATGTTGACATCCCCGGCCTCAGATTGTTCTGGGGTTGGAGATTCCTTTTGAAACAAACACTAGCGAGGACGCAGTGCGCGGGATCACCCTATTCCGGTGGTTGCCGTGCCGCTCAACGCGGGTGTGGACCCGATTACGGGTAAACATTCACGGAGAGTTTGATCCTGGCTCAGGACGAACGCTGGCGGCGTGCTTAACACATGCAAGTCGAACGGTGAAGCCCTTCGGGGTGGATCAGTGGCGAACGGGTGAGTAACACGTGGGCAATCTGCCCTGCACTCTGGGACAAGCCCTGGAAACGGGGTCTAATACCGGATATGACCTTCCTCCGCATGGGGGTTGGTGGAAAGCTCCGGCGGTGCAGGATGAGCCCGCGGCCTATCAGCTTGTTGGTGGGGTAATGGCCTACCAAGGCGACGACGGGTAGCCGGCCTGAGAGGGCGACCGGCCACACTGGGACTGAGACACGGCCCAGACTCCTACGGGAGGCAGCAGTGGGGAATATTGCACAATGGGCGAAAGCCTGATGCAGCGACGCCGCGTGAGGGATGACGGCCTTCGGGTTGTAAACCTCTTTCAGCAGGGAAGAAGCGCAAGTGACGGTACCTGCAGAAGAAGCACCGGCTAACTACGTGCCAGCAGCCGCGGTAATACGTAGGGTGCGAGCGTTGTCCGGAATTATTGGGCGTAAAGAGCTCGTAGGCGGCCTGTCGCGTCGGATGTGAAAGCCCGGGGCTTAACCCCGGGTCTGCATTCGATACGGGCAGGCTAGAGTGTGGTAGGGGAGATCGGAATTCCTGGTGTAGCGGTGAAATGCGCAGATATCAGGAGGAACACCGGTGGCGAAGGCGGATCTCTGGGCCATTACTGACGCTGAGGAGCGAAAGCGTGGGGAGCGAACAGGATTAGATACCCTGGTAGTCCACGCCGTAAACGTTGGGAACTAGGTGTTGGCGACATTCCACGTCGTCGGTGCCGCAGCTAACGCATTAAGTTCCCCGCCTGGGGAGTACGGCCGCAAGGCTAAAACTCAAAGGAATTGACGGGGGCCCGCACAAGCAGCGGAGCATGTGGCTTAATTCGACGCAACGCGAAGAACCTTACCAAGGCTTGACATATGCCGGAAACACCCAGAGATGGGTGCCCCCTTGTGGTCGGTATACAGGTGGTGCATGGTTGTCGTCAGCTCGTGTCGTGAGATGTTGGGTTAAGTCCCGCAACGAGCGCAACCCTTGTTCTGTGTTGCCAGCGAGTAATGTCGGGGACTCACAGGAGACTGCCGGGGTCAACTCGGAGGAAGGTGGGGACGACGTCAAATCATCATGCCCCTTATGTCTTGGGCTGCACACGTGCTACAATGGTCGGTACAAAGGGCTGCGATGCCGTGAGGCGGAGCGAATCCCAAAAAGCCGGCCTCAGTTCGGATTGGGGTCTGCAACTCGACCCCATGAAGTTGGAGTTGCTAGTAATCGCAGATCAGCATGCTGCGGTGAATACGTTCCCGGGCCTTGTACACACCGCCCGTCACGTCACGAAAGTCGGTAACACCCGAAGCCGGTGGCCTAACCCGTAAGGGATGGAGCCGTCGAAGGTGGGACCAGCGATTGGGACGAAGTCGTAACAAGGTAGCCGTACCGGAAGGTGCGGCTGGATCACCTCCTTTCTAAGGAGCACATGGCCGCTTGCAGGCGAATGTTCTGCACGGTTGCTCATGGGTGGAACGTTGACTATTCGGCACAGGAAGAGACCAGGGGCTAGTACTGCTTCGGCGTGGAACGCGTTCTGGGATTGACTGTGTCGGGCACGTTGTTGGGTCCTGAGGGAACGGAAGTTGCCTCAAGGATGCCGGCCTCACTCGAGGCGGTCTTCGGATCGTTGAGGGTGTGTGACTGGTCGTTGTTTGAGAACTGCACAGTGGACGCGAGCATCTGTGGCCAAGTTTTTAAGGGCGCACGGTGGATGCCTTGGCACCAGGAACCGATGAAGGACGTGGGAGGCCGCGATAGGCCCCGGGGAGCTGTCAACCGAGCTTTGATCCGGGGGTGTCCGAATGGGGAAACCCGGCAGTCGTCATGGGCTGTCACCCGCTGCTGAACACATAGGCAGTGTGGAGGGAACGCGGGGAAGTGAAACATCTCAGTACCCGCAGGAAGAGAAAACAACCGTGATTCCGGGAGTAGTGGCGAGCGAAACTGGATGAGGCTAAACCTTGAGCGTGTGAGACCCGGCAGGGGTTGCGCTCGGGGGGTCGTGGGTTTTTTCTTGATCGGTCTGCCGGCCGGTCGGCGAGTCAGAAACCGTATGGGTAGTCGAAGGACATGCGAAAGGTCCGGCGTAGAGGGTAAGACCCCCGTAGACGAAATCTGTACGGCTCGCTTGAAGAACACCCAAGTAGCACGGGGCCCGAGAAATCCCGTGTGAATCTGGCGGGACCACCCGCTAAGCCTAAATATTCCCTGGTGACCGATAGCGGATAGTACCGTGAGGGAATGGTGAAAAGTACCGCGGGAGCGGAGTGAAATAGTACCTGAAACCGTGTGCCTACAAGCCGTGGGAGCGTCGTCAGTCGGTTTACCGGCTGGCCGTGACTGCGTGCCTTTTGAAGAATGAGCCTGCGAGTTTGCGGTGTGTAGCGAGGTTAACCCGTGTGGGGTAGCCGTAGCGAAAGCGAGTCCGAATAGGGCGTTTGAGTTGCATGCCCAAGACCCGAAGCGGAGTGATCTAGCCATGGGCAGGTTGAAGCGCGGGTAAGACCGTGTGGAGGACCGAACCCACCAGGGTTGAAAACCTGGGGGATGACCTGTGGTTAGGGGTGAAAGGCCAATCAAACTCCGTGATAGCTGGTTCTCCCCGAAATGCATTTAGGTGCAGCGTCACGTGTTTCTTGCCGGAGGTAGAGCACTGGATAGGCGATGGGCCTTACCGGGTTACTGACCTTAGCCAAACTCCGAATGCCGGTAAGTGAGAGCGTGGCAGTGAGACTGTGGGGGATAAGCTCCATGGTCGAGAGGGAAACAGCCCAGAACACCGACTAAGGTCCCTAAGCGTGTGCTAAGTGGGAAAGGATGTGGAGTCGCAGAGACAACCAGGAGGTTGGCTTAGAAGCAGCCACCCTTGAAAGAGTGCGTAATAGCTCACTGGTCAAGTGATTCCGCGCCGACAATGTAGCGGGGCTCAAGCACACCACCGAAGTCGTGTCATTGCAGCGAATAGGGCCAACGCCTGCTGTGATGGGTAGGGGAGCGTCGTGTGCCGGGTGAAGCGGCCGAGGAATCGAGTCGTGGACGGTATACGAGTGAGAATGCAGGCATGAGTAGCGATACAAGAGTGGGAAACTCTTGCGCCGATTGACCAAGGGTTCCTGGGTCAAGCTGATCTGCCCAGGGTAAGTCGGGACCTAAGGCGAGGCCGACAGGCGTAGTCGATGGACAACGGGTTGATATTCCCGTACCCGCTTTGAAGCGCCAACGCTGAACCTTCTGATGCTAAGCCCGTGAAGCCGTCCCGGAGCCTTCGGGCAAAGGGAAGTGGTGGAGCCGGTGGCCCAACGGGGTAGTAGGTGAGCGATGGGGTGACGCAGGAAGGTAGTCCAGCCCGGGCGGTGGTTGTCCCGGGGTAAGGGTGTAGGACGTGGGGTAGGCAAATCCGCCTCACATATAGTCTGAGACCTGATGCCGAGCCGATTGTGGTGAAGTGGATGATCCTATGCTGTCGAGAAAAGCCTCTAGCGAGTTTCATGGCGGCCCGTACCCCAAACCGACTCAGGTGGTCAGGTAGAGAATACCGAGGCGTTCGGGTGAACTATGGTTAAGGAACTCGGCAAAATGCCCCCGTAACTTCGGGAGAAGGGGGGCCATTCCTGGTGACGGGCCTTGCGCCTTGAGCTGGGGGTGGCCGCAGAGACCAGCGAGAAGCGACTGTTTACTAAAAACACAGGTCCGTGCGAAGCCGTAAGGCGATGTATACGGACTGACGCCTGCCCGGTGCTGGAACGTTAAGGGGACCGGTTAGCTCAGATTCGTCTGGGCGAAGCTGAGAACTTAAGCGCCAGTAAACGGCGGTGGTAACTATAACCATCCTAAGGTAGCGAAATTCCTTGTCGGGTAAGTTCCGACCTGCACGAATGGCGTAACGACTTCTCGACTGTCTCAACCATAGGCCCGGTGAAATTGCATTACGAGTAAAGATGCTCGTTTCGCGCAGCAGGACGGAAAGACCCCGGGACCTTTACTATAGCTTGATATTGGTGTTCGGTTCGGCTTGTGTAGGATAGGTGGGAGACTGTGAAGCAGCAACGCCAGTTGTTGTGGAGTCGCCGTTGAAATACCACTCTGGTCGTGCTGGATGTCTAACCTGGGTCCGTGATCCGGATCAGGGACAGTGTCTGGTGGGTAGTTTAACTGGGGCGGTTGCCTCCTAAAGGGTAACGGAGGCGCCCAAAGGTTCCCTCAGCCTGGTTGGCAATCAGGTGTTGAGTGTAAGTGCACAAGGGAGCTTGACTGTGAGACTGACGGGTCGAGCAGGTACGAAAGTAGGGACTAGTGATCCGGCGGTGGCTTGTGGAAGCGCCGTCGCTCAACGGATAAAAGGTACCCCGGGGATAACAGGCTGATCTTCCCCAAGAGTCCATATCGACGGGATGGTTTGGCACCTCGATGTCGGCTCGTCGCATCCTGGGGCTGGAGTAGGTCCCAAGGGTTGGGCTGTTCGCCCATTAAAGCGGTACGCGAGCTGGGTTTAGAACGTCGTGAGACAGTTCGGTCCCTATCCGCTGTGCGCGTAGGAGTGTTGAGAAGGGCTGTCCCTAGTACGAGAGGACCGGGACGGACGAACCTCTGGTGTGCCAGTTGTTCTGCCAAGGGCATGGCTGGTTGGCTACGTTCGGGAGGGATAACCGCTGAAAGCATCTAAGCGGGAAGCCTGCTTCGAGATGAGCACTCCCACCTCCTTGAGAGGGTAAGGCTCCCAGTAGACGACTGGGTTGATAGGCCGGATATGGAAGCCCTGTGAGGGGTGGAGTTGACCGGTACTAATAGGCCGAGGGCTTGTCCTCAGACGCTCGCGTTCACTGTGTGGTTCCCGGGTAGCGAACAGCTATCGCCGGCGAACAAGAAACACTTATTCAACTGAAAAGTGTGTTTCGCTGAATACCCGATAGGGTTTCGGTGGTCATAGCGTGAGGGAAACGCCCGGTTACATTCCGAACCCGGAAGCTAAGCCTCACAGCGCCGATGGTACTGCAGGGGGGACCCTGTGGGAGAGTAGGACGCCGCCGAACAATTATTCAAGGCCGCGGCCCCAGCGACTCGCTGGGGCCGCGGCCTTTTTTGTTTTGCGAACTTGCACGAGGCCGGCAGGCCGGAACTTTCGCCCAGGCGCGGAGGCTTCCGGGATGCCGGACAATGGAGATGGTGCACGGCCAGGAGGCCGGCGCCGATACCGCGTGACGGCACTGATGTTGCACAGTCCGCGGTGGAGCTGAAGCAGCAGAAGGAGTCACCAGGATGTCGAACCAGCCCGAGGGCCGTCCCGAGCGTCGATCGGACGACGGCCGAGGCTATGAGCCCCGGTCGCGTGGGGGCTGGTCCAACGACCGTGGCGGCAACCGTCGTGACGAGCGTGACGACCGCCCGCGTCGTGACGACCGTCCGTCCTACCGCGACCGTGACGACCGCGGTGGCGACCGCGGTGGTTTCCGTCGCGACGACCGTCCGCAGGGTGGTGGCTTCCGCCGCGATGACCGCCCGCAGGGTGGTTTCAACCGTGACCGTGACGACCGTGGCGGCTTCCGTCGTGACGACCGTCCGTCCGGCGACCGTGGCGGTTTCCGTCGCGACGACCGTCCGTCCGGCGACCGTGGTGGTTTCCGCCGGGACGACCGTCCGCAGGGTGGTTTCAACCGTGACCGTGACGACCGTGGCGGCTTCCGTCGTGACGACCGTCCGTCCGGTGGCGGCGGGTTCCGTCGTGACGACCGCCCGGGTGGCTTCCGTCGTGACGAGCGTGACGACCGTCCGCGTCGTGACGAGCGTCCGTCCTACCGCGACCGTGACGACCGTGGCGGCGACCGCGGTGGTTTCCGTCGCGACGACCGTCCGTCCGGCGACCGTGGTGGTTTCCGCCGCGATGACCGTCCGCAGGGTGGTTTCAACCGTGACCGTGACGACCGTGGCGGCTTCCGTCGTGACGACCGTCCGTCCGGTGGCGGCGGGTTCCGTCGTGACGACCGCCCGGGTGGCTTCCGTCGTGACGAGCGTGACGACCGTCCGCGTCGTGACGAGCGTCCGTCCTACCGCGACCGTGACGACCGTGGCGGCGACCGCGGTGGTTTCCGTCGCGACGACCGTCCGTCCGGCGACCGTGGTGGTTTCCGCCGCGATGACCGCCCGCAGGGTGGTTTCAACCGTGACCGTGACGACCGTGGCGGCTTCCGTCGTGACGACCGTCCGTCCGGTGGCGGCGGGTTCCGTCGTGACGACCGCCCGGGTGGCTTCCGTCGTGACGAGCGTGACGACCGTCCGCGTCGTGACGAGCGTCCGTCCTACCGCGACCGTGACGACCGTGGCGGCGACCGCGGTGGTTTCCGTCGCGACGACCGTCCGTCCGGCGACCGTGGTGGTTTCCGCCGCGATGACCGCCCGCAGGGTGGTTTCAACCGTGACCGTGACGACCGTGGCGGCTACCGTCGTGACGACCGTCCGTCCGGTGGCGGCGGGTTCCGTCGTGACGACCGAGGTGGCGACCGTGGCGGGTTCCGCCGTGACGACCGCCAGGGCGGCTTCCGTGGCGGCGACCGCCGGGACGACCGTGGCGGCGACCGGGACCGTCGGGACTACGACGACCGCCGCGGCAACTACGAGCCGGTCAAGCGCCTGCCGATCCCGGAGGACGTCACCGGCTTCGAGCTGGACGCGGACGTGCGCCAGGAGCTCAAGAGCCTGCCCAAGACCCTCGCCGACGACGTCGCCCGCAACCTGGTGATGGTGGCGCGTCTGCTCGACGGTGAGCCGGAGGAGGCCTACCAGTACTCCCGCGTCGCGCTGCGGCTGGCCTCCCGCGTGGCCGCCGTCCGCGAAGCTGCCGGGTTCGCCTCGTACATGACGCAGCGGTACTCCGAGGCGCTGACCGAGTTCCGCGCCGCCCGTCGGATGACCGGCCGTGCCGACCTGTGGCCCGTGATGGCCGACTGCGAGCGCGGTCTGGGCCGTCCGGAGCGGGCGCTGGCGATGGCCGGTGAGCCCGAGGTGAAGCAGCTGGACAAGGCCGGCCAGGTCGAGATGCGCCTGGTGGCGGCCGGTGCCCGCAGCGACATGGAGCAGTTCGACGCCGCCGTCGTGACCCTGCAGAGCCCGGAGCTGGCCTCCAGCGCCGTGCACCCGTGGACCGCGCGCCTGCGGTACGCCTACGCCGAGGCGCTGATCGCGGCCGGCCGTGGCGACGAGGCCCGTGACTGGTTCGCCAAGGCCGCCGAGGCCGACACCGACGGTTCGACCAACGCCTCGGAGCGCCTGGCCGAGATCGACGGCGTGGAGTTCACCGACGCGCTCGACCCGGAGCTGGACGAGGACGACGCCGAGCAGGCCGACGCCCCGGCTGCGAAGAAGCGCGGCGGCGACAACGCCGACGACCGCGTGATCTTCGAGGACGAGGAGGACGTCGAGGAGTACTACGACGAGGACGACCTCGAGATCGACGAGGACTTCGACGGCGTGGTGCCCGAGCGTGCCGAGGACGCCAAGGCGGACGAGGCCGGCGAGGCCGAGAAGGCCGACAAGGACGAGGCCAAGGGCGACGCCCAGGCCTGAGCGCCCTGAAACACCGTGAGGCCCTGCCGTTCCCCCGAGGAACGGCAGGGCCTCACGGCGTCCGGGCCCCGCTAGCCCAGCGGAAGACTGCGCAGCACCAGTCCGGTGGCAGGCTTGGGCCCGAACGAGGTGGACTTGCGAGGCATGGTGACGCCCTGCTCGGCCAGTCGCCGCACCACGCTCTCGCGAACCGGGTGGAGCAGGACGGCCGTCCCGCCCGCGCGGGCCGCCTCGCGCTCGGCGGCCGCGGCGGTGTGCAGGTAGCCGATGTCGTCGGGGCCGTCGGGGACGTGCCAGGTATGGTCGAGCAGGGTTTCGTGCAGCACGGTGGCGTCCAGGTGGCGCCACTCCTCGGGCCGGTCGTGCGGCACGGTCGCGTCGATCAGGGCTTCCTCGGGCTCGCTGAGCAGCCAGAAGACGCCGTCGCCGCCGGTCAGCACGAAGCCGTTGCCGCCGTGCCGCTTCTGCTCGGCGAGCGCCTGGAGGGCGGCGGGCAGCGGGCCGGGCACCTCCTTGACCTTCCACTGGTCGCCGAGCTTCTCCATCGCCTCGGCCACCGGCAGCCGGTACAGCACGCGGTGGATGGCGCGGACCCGCAGCGGGTAGCGGGCGGTGTCCACCAGCAGCACCATGCCGCGGTCCCACGGGCTGCGCGGCAGGTGGCGGTGCTCGCGCTGGAGCCGCAGGTACATCGCCCAGCGGTGGTGGCCGTCGGCGATCAGCGCCCGGCAGGTGGCCAGGTCGCGGCTGATCTCGCCGAGCATGGCGGGCTCGGTGACGGCCCACAGGCGGTGGTGGGTGCCGTCGCTGGTCGTGGTGGACAGCAGCGGCGCGCCCTCGACCGTCCGCTCGATGACGCCGGAGGCGCCGCCGTTGCCGCGGTAGGTGAGCAGCAGCGGTTCGAGGTTGGCCCGGGTGGTGCGCATCAGTCCGACCCGGTCGGCGACCGGCCGGGGCATGACGTCCTCGTGGGGCAGGACGACGCCGACCTCGGGGCCGCTCACCGCGAGGGCGCCGATCAGGCCGCGCTGGAGCAGCTCGGGGGTGTCGTCGGTGCCGGGGACCCGTTGCTCGTAGACGTAGATCGCCGGTTCCGGGTCGGCGGCGAGGATGCCCTCGCGCTGCCAGCCGGCGAGCAGCCGGGCCGCGTGCCGGTACTTGGTGTCCCGGTCGGGGCGGTCGCCGGCGTCCTCGGGCTCGGGCCGGGGCAGGATCAGCCGGACCACGTTGTGCGGGTCGGCCGTCTCCAGGTCCAGCCGGCGCCCCGGGTCGACGACGTCGTACGGCGGGGACATCACCGCGGCCAGCGCGCCGACCCGGTCGGGGACGTAGCGCAGGCCACGGAAGGGGGACAGGGACAGGCCTGCGGTGGCGACGTGCCCGGGGTCACCGGGGCCGCCCACGGGAGTCTCGACTCCGTCTTCTGCACTGGGTGTGCTCATTCTGGGCATCGTAACCGGGTACGCGTTGTTGAGAGATCGGAACGCCCGTCCCGAACGGTCGGGCGGGTGTACGACCGAGGGCGAGGTACGGCATGGAGGACGGGCAGGAGCGGGTGGACGGCGGAGTGCCGGACGGGCAGTCGCCGACGGGGGGCGTCCCGGCCCAGGGGCGGCCCGGGGAGCCCGTGGGGGACGTCTACGACTGGTTCCGCCGGGGCGCGAAGCTGCTGGCCCAGGGCCATCCGGCGGCGGCCGAGCAACTGCTGGCCCGGGCGGCGGAGGCCGAGCCGCACTCGCGCAGCATCCGGGAGGCACTGGCCCGGGCGCAGTTCGACGCCGGTTCCTACGCGGCGGCACTGGAGAACTTCCGGGCCGTGGCGCTGGCCGATCCCTCGGACGACTACGCTCAGTTCGGGTGGGGCGTCGCGGCGGCCCGGCTGGGCGACTTCGAGACCTCGGCCGAGCACCTGGCGCTGGCCGTGGCCATGCGCCCGGAGACCGACCACTACCGGTCGGCGCTGCGGCAGACCAGGGCGACGCTGGCGGCCCGCGCCGGAGCGTTCGGCCCGCTGTTGCCCGGCGCACCCGGCTACCGCGAGAGCCAGGGGCCGGAACCGGACCTGCCGCGGCAGGCCGGGGGAGAGCCTGAGGGCGTCGACGACGACGCCCGACCGGGCGGGCAGTGACGAGCAGACGGACCGCAGCGCACCACGACGCTGCGGTGGATGAGATTGGGCAGGGCATGACCGAGACGGCCACCACCGCGCGACGGACCGCCCCCGGCGGCAGCGACCGCCCGCTGACCGAGGCGTACGACACGGCGCTGCTGGACCTGGACGGCGTGGTCTACGCCGGCTCGCACGCGATCGAGCACGCGGTGGACTCGCTGGCGGCCGCCCGTACGGCCGGGATGCGGCTCGCGTACGTGACCAACAACGCCTCCCGCCCGCCCCGGGTGGTCGCCGAGCACCTGACCGAGCTGGGCGTGCCCGCCGAGCCGGCCGACGTCATCAACTCGGCCCAGGCGGCCGCCCGGGTGGTGGCCGAGAAGGTGCCCGCCGGGGCGAAGGTGCTGGTGGTGGGTGGCCTGGGGCTGGAGGAGGCGCTGGCCGAGCGCGGGCTGGTGGCCGTCCGCTCGATGGCGGAGGAGCCACTCGCGGTGGTCCAGGGCTTCGACCCGTCGGTGGGCTGGCCGCAGCTGGCGGAGGCCGCGTACGCCGTGGGCAGCGGGCTGCCGTGGGTCGCCTCCAACACCGACATGACGGTGCCGACCGCGCGCGGCATCGCGCCCGGCAACGGGACGCTGGTGGCGGCGGTGCGGGCGGCGACCGGGGTGGAGCCGGAGGTGGCGGGCAAGCCGCTGCCGCCGATGCACCGGGAGACCGTGCTGCGGACCGGCGCCCGGCGGCCGCTGGTGGTCGGTGACCGGCTGGACACGGACATCGAGGGGGCGTTCAACGGCGGGGTGGACAGCCTGTTGGTGTTCACCGGAGTGACCACCCCGGGGCAGCTGCTGGCGGCCCCGGTCGAGCACCGGCCGACCTACCTGGCGGCCGACCTGCGAGGCCTGCTGGTCCCCCAGCCGGCGGTGGAGGCCGCGGACGGCGGTTTCTCCTGCGGCGGCTGGACCGCGACGGCGGGGGGCGACGCGCTGCGGCTGGCCGGCTCCGGGGACCGCTGGGACGGCCTTCGGGCGCTGTGCGCGGCGGCCTGGACGGCGCTGGACGCGGTGGACGGCGGGCCGGTGGACGGGCGGAAGGCGCTGGCCGAGCTCGGCTTCTGAGCGTTCGGCGCACGCCTCAGAGCAGTTTTCGCAGCCGCAGCAGGTCGCGCAGCCCGGCTTCCAGCTTGACCCGGCCGCTCGCCCAGGCGGCGGCGAAGTTGAGGTCGCCGCCGACCAGGGCGACCAGGTCGTCGCTGGCCATGGTGAGCCGGATGGCGGCCTTCTCGGTGGGCCGCCCGGGTGTGGTGACGACGTCCTGGATGCGGCCGTCGCGCAGCTGCCCGGTGAAGGTCAGGTCGAGGTCGGTGATCCGGCAGCTGAGCGAGCGGTCGAGGGCGGCGGCCGTGCGGACGTCGCCGGTGGAGTTCGCGATGTTCCGGCTGAGCTGTTCCAGTGCTTCCCGGCACTCCTCGGCGTTCGCCATGGCGGTCGCTCCATCCCCAGGTCGCTGTGGTGCGGACTGCCGGGCCACGGTACCTCAGGAGGGTTTTGGCGGTAGCGTCGTCAGTGGGGTGCCCGGAAACACCCGGGCGCCATGGGCGACGGAGCGAGGCGCGCGCAGGCGCGGAGGAGGCACCCGGATGCTGCCGAGGACGGTGCGGGGAGCGGTGGCGGCTGCCGCCGTGGTGGTGGAGGAGGTGGGCAAGCGGGTCGCCGACACGGCGGCCGCGGTCCTGGAGAAGACCGGCGTCGACGTGTCGGAGGTCGAGCGCAAGCTGGGCGGGCAGTTCCCGCCGTCGGCGAAGGCGCTGCAGACCCTGGCGGAGGAGGCGGTCACCGCCGGGCGGGCCGGGGTGGACCTGGCCGTCGGGGTGGCGCGCAGCGAGGTGGAGAAGGCCTTCGAGAAGGTCGGCGACCAGGTGACCAAGGTCGGCGTGGTGCTGGCGTACCTGGAGAGCAAGCTGCGCGAGGTCGAGGAGGAGCCGGCCGCGACGAAGCCGGCCCCGAACCCGTACGTGGCGCCGTACCCGGAGGACGCGCCGGCGCCGGCGCCCCGGGCGGACGACCTGTTCGGGCGCGGCTGGGAGTTCGAGGACGAGCGGGTGGCGACGGAGCCGCCGGTGGCCGAGCGGGTGGAGGTGGACGAGCCGGTCGAGGTGGATCCGCCGTTGTCCCCGAAGACGGAGGCCGCCCTGCGGGAGGCGGTGGCCGAGGTGGCCGAGGACCCCGCCGCCGGGAAGAAGGGGGCGCCCGTCACCGGAACGGAGGAGGCGCCCGTCAGCGGGACGGAGGGGGCGCCCGCCGCGAAGAAGGCAGCCGCGCGCAAGACCGCCGTCGCGAAGAAGGCGACCGTCAAGAAGAGCGCCGCCGCGCGGCGGAAGCAGCCGGAGCGCAACGGCGCCGAGCCCAAGGCGGCGGCCAAGCGCACGGCGACGAAGAAGACCACCGTCCGCAAGGCCACCAGCGCGAAGAAGCCGGATGTCCGGGACGAGTGAGGGCGGCGCCCGGGCGGAGACGGTCGAGCCGCTCGGCGTCGAACTGCTGCCCACCGGGCACCCCGGCGTGGACGCGGGGCTGGCCCGGCTGGATGCTCTGGACGGGGTCCCGGCCGAGGCACACGTCGCGGTGTACGAAGATGTTCACCAGCGGCTCGCCGACACGCTGGCCGCGCTCGACCAGGAATGATCCGCAGGACCCGTAGGAGCTGAAGCACCAGTGGCAGTGGCACGACGCCGACTCGACGCGGAGCTGGTCCGCCGCAAGCTGGCCCGATCGCGTGAGCACGCGTCCGAGCTGATCGCGGCCGGGCGGGTGACCGTCGGCGGCACCACCGCGACCAAGCCGGCCACCCAGGTGGAGACCTCGGCGGCGGTCGTGGTGGCCAAGGACGAGAACGACCCCGACTACGTCTCGCGCGGCGGGCACAAGCTCGCCGGGGCGTTCGCGGCCTTCGTGCCGCAGGGCCTGGTGGTCGAGGGCCGCCGGGCGCTGGACGCGGGCGCCTCCACCGGAGGGTTCACCGACGTGCTGCTGCGGGCCGGGGCCGCCCACGTGCTGGCGGTGGACGTCGGCTACGGGCAGCTCGCCTGGTCGCTGCAGAGCGACGAGCGGGTGACGGTGATGGACCGCACCAACGTCCGGGAACTGACCCGGGAGATGATCGGCGGCACCCCCGTCGACCTGGTGGTCGGTGACCTGTCCTTCATCTCGCTGGGCCTGGTGCTGCCGGCGCTGGCCGGCTGCGCGGCCGAGGACGCGGACCTGGTGCTGATGGTCAAGCCGCAGTTCGAGATCGGCAAGGAGCGGCTCGGCAGCGGCGGGGTGGTGCGCAGCCCGGAGCTGCGCGCCGAGATGGTCCGCCAGGTGGCCGGACAGGCGTGGCAGCTGGGGCTGGGCGTGCGCGCCGTCACCGCCAGCCCTCTGCCCGGGCCGTCCGGAAACGTCGAGTACTTCCTCTGGATGCGCCGCGACGCCCCGCAGCTGGACCCCGCGGAGGCGGACCGGGCCGTCGCGGAAGGGCCCCGGTAGGGTGCTCTGCGAGCGTCCGGCCCGTCATGCTGTAAGGCGCGGCCGCACCGGGCCAAGGGCGACCCGGCTGACGTAGGGAGAGGGCAGCGGCATGAGCGATGAAGAACGTACGGTCTTCCTGATCGCGCACACCGGCCGGGAGGCGGCGCTGCGCAGCGTCGAGGGCCTGGTGCACGGGCTGCTGAAGGCGGGGCTCCGGATCAGACTGCTGGAGGCCGAGGCGGTGGACCTCGACCTGCCGGAGGGGGTCGAGGAGGTCGCGGAGGGGCCGGGCGCGGCGGACGGCTGCGAGCTGATCCTGGTCGCCGGGGGCGACGGGACGCTGCTGCGCGGCGCGGAGTTGGCGCGTTCGCACGGGCTGCCGATGCTGGGCATCAACCTCGGCCGGGTCGGCTTCCTGGCCGAGGCCGAGCGGGACGACCTGGCCGTGGTGGTCGAGCGCGTGGTCGAGGCCGACTACGAGGTCGAGGAGCGGATGACGATCGACGTCATCGTCCGGACCAACGGCGATGTGGTGCACCAGGACTGGGCGTTGAACGAGGCGTCGATCGAGAAGGCGTCCCGGGAAAGGATGTTGGAGGTGGTGACCGAGGTGGACGGCCGCCCGGTCTCCAACTTCGGCTGCGACGGGGTGGTCTGCGCGACGCCGACCGGCTCGACCGCGTACGCGTTCTCGGGCGGCGGGCCGGTGGTGTGGCCGGAGGTGGAGGCGCTGCTGATGGTGCCGATCTCCGCGCACGCGCTGTTCGCCCGGCCGCTGGTGACCTCGCCGGACTCGGTGCTGGCCGTCGAGGTGCAGCCCAAGACCCCGCACGGGGTGCTCTGGTGCGACGGGCGGCGTTCGGTCGAACTGCCCGCCGGGGCACGGGTGGAGGTGCGCCGGGGGCAGACGCCGGTGCGGCTGGCCCGGCTGCACCGGGCGCCGTTCACCGACCGGCTGGTGGCCAAGTTCGCGCTCCCGGTGACGGGTTGGCGCGGACGGTCGAACCACTCCTGCTGACCCGAAGCGCCTGGCGCGGCGTCAGACCGCCAGTGCCTGGCCCTCGTCGGCCGGGCCGAACCGGCCGCCCGCCGTCGCGCGGGCGGCCACCTCGGCCAGCCGCTCGACGGCGGCGGGGACGGCCGCGGCGGGCACGGTGAGCGGGATCCGGATGTGGTGCTCGAAGGCGCCGTCCGAGCCGAACCGGTTGCCGGCCGCGATCCGCACCCCGGCGGGCTCCCCGGCCCGGGCCAGCGCCGCGCCGGACAGGCCGCCGGTGGAGACCCAGAGCGAGAGGCCGCCGGGCGGCAGCGCGAAACTCCAGTCCGGGAGCTGCTCGGACAGCGCGGCGGCGAAGGCGTGGGCGGTGGCCCGCATCCGGTCCAGCTGGTGGGCGCGGACGGCGGGGAGCGGCTCGCCCAGCAGCTCGGCGGCGATCAGCTGGTCGAGCACCGGGGTGCCGACGTCGCTGTAGACCCGCTCGGAGGCCAGCCGCCGGACGAGCGCGGGCGCGGCCCGGACCCAGCCGATCCGCAGGCCGCCCCAGAGCAGCTTGCCGGCCGAGCCGACGGAGACCACCTGGGCGGAGCGGTCCAGCGCCGCCATCGGACGCGGCAGCGGGGTGGACTCCGGGACGCCCCAGCCGAGTTCGGCGGTGGTCTCGTCGACCAGCACGACGCTCCCGGCCGCCCGGGCGGCGGCCAGCAGTCGGCGGCGCTGCTCCTCGTCGACCAGCGCGCCGGTCGGGTTGTGGAAGTCCGGAATGACGTACGAGACCTTGGGGGCGGCCCCGCGCAGCACCCGCTGCCACTCCTCCAGGTCCCAGTGGGGCTGTGCCCCGCCCGCTCGCCCGTGCCAGGAGGCGGCGTAGGGGACCGGCACCAGGCGGGCCCCGGTGAGGCGCAGGGCCTGGAGGGTGTGGGCGTAACTGGGGGCCTCGACGGCGACCCGGTCGCCGCGGCCGACCAGGACCCGCTGGATCAGGTGCAGGCCGCCCATCGCGCCGGTGGTGACCAGGATCTGGTCGGGAGTGGTGGGCAGTCCGCGCTCGGTGTAGCGGCGGGCGACGGCCTCGCGCAGCACCGGGACGCCGGTGGGGTAGTGGCCGTGTCCGGCGGCGTAGTGCGGCAGCAGTTCGACGGCCCGGGCGGCGGCCAGGCCGAGCCAGGGCTGCGGGGCGGGCAGGGCGGCGACGCCGAGGTCCAGGATCCGGCCCTGCTCGTCCGGCGGGACGGGGTGCAGGGCGTCGCTGGGCGGCGGGGCGCCCTCGGGCAGGGAGGTCCAGCTGCCGGCGCCGCGCCGGCTGCGCAGGTAGCCGTCGCCGCGCAGGGTCTCGTACGCGGTGGCGACGGTGGTGCGGCTGAGGTCCAGGGCGGAGGCGAGCTCGCGTTCGGCGGGCAGCCGGGCGCCGACCGGCAGCCGGCCCTCGGTGACCAGCAGCCGGATCTGCCCGGCGAGGGTGCGATAGGCGGGGCGGCGGGCGGTGGCCGGTTCGGGGAGCCGCGCGGTGGCGAGCAGCCGGGCCAGCGCGGGCGGGGTGACGGTGGTGTGCCAGTCGGCCATGGCGCATCAGTCCACTTGCTCGGGATTGGCCCTGTCGAGGGCCACATTGGCCTGGCCATCATGGCAGGGCGGCCATCGAGCCGCCACCACCGGGGGCGCTCCCCGGGGTGCGGCACCACCCGCAGGAGCACCATTGGCCACCACGACCGCCACGACCACCACGACCGCCACGACGTCCCCGAGCGCCCCGCCCGCGTCCGCAACGGCTCGACAGAGCCTCGCCGTCCGGGTCCTCGGCGACACCCACGCGCTCGGCCGGCGCCTTCCGCAGCTGGCCGTCGGCCTCACCCTGTACGGGGTGAGCATGGCGCTGATGCTCCGCTCCGGCCTCGGCCTGGATCCCTGGGACGTCTTCCACCAGGGACTGCAACGGGTGCTCGGCCTCACCGTGGGCGCCTGGGTGACGATCTGCGGGGCCCTGGTCCTGCTGCTGTGGATCCCGCTGCGCCAGCGCCCGGGGGTGGGCACCGTCGCCAACGTGCTGATGATCGGCGCGGCGATGGACCTCACACTGGGCCTGGTCGGCGGTCCGCACGGCCTGCCCGGCCGGGTGGCGCTGATGGCCGCCGCAGTGGTGCTCAACGGCGTGGCCTCGGGCCTCTACATCGGCGCGCGCCTGGGCCCCGGCCCGCGCGACGGCCTGATGACCGGCCTGCACCGGCGCACCGGGCGTTCGCTGCGGCTGATCCGCACCGGCATCGAGCTGACCGTGCTGGCCGCCGGACTGCTGCTCGGCGGCACGGCCGGGGTCGGCACCGTCGTGTACGCGCTGCTGATCGGCCCGCTCGTGCAGCTCTTCCTGCCGTGGTGCACGGTGCCCACCGCCGCCCAAACCTCCCGGAAGGGGTGAACTCGGCGGCAACGAGTTGCCGCGCGCCGTTGCCGCTCGTCGCGCTCCGGGGGCGGAACCTCGTAAGGTCGTCTCCGTGTTGGACGAGATGCGGATACGGGATCTTGGGGTCATCGACGACGCGGTGGTCGAGCTGGCCCCCGGCTTCACCGCCGTGACCGGTGAGACCGGCGCCGGCAAGACCATGGTCGTGACCAGCCTCGGCCTGCTGCTCGGCGGACGCGCCGACCCCGGCCTGGTGCGGCACGGCGCCGGGCGCGCCGTGGTGGAGGGCAGGCTGGAACTGCCCGCCGACTCCCCGGTGGCGGCGCGCGCCGTCGAGGCCGGGGCGGAACTGGACGACGGCGCCCTGCTGGTCAGCCGCACCGTCTCCGCCGAGGGGCGCTCCAGGGCGTACGTCGGCGGGCGGGCCGTCCCGGTCGGGCTGCTCACCGAGCTCGGCGAGGACCTGATCGCCGTGCACGGCCAGACCGACCAGCAGCGGCTGCTGCGCCCGGCCCGCCAGCGCGGCGCGCTGGACCGCTACGCGGGCGAGTCGGTGGCCGAGCCGCTGGCCCGCTACCGGGAGACCTACCGCGCCCTGCGCGAGGTCTCGGCCACCCTGGAGGAGCTGACCACCCGGGCCCGCGAGCGCGCCCAGGAGGCCGACCTGCTCCGCTTCGGCCTGGACGAGATCGCCGCCGCCGAGCCGGTGGCCGGCGAGGACGTCGAGCTGGCCGCCGAGGCCGAGCGGCTCGGCCACGCCGACGCGCTGTCCTCCGCGGCGACCCTCGCCCACGCCGCCCTGGCCGGCGACCCGGCCGACCCGGAGGCGCTGGACGCGGGCACCCTGCTCGCCCAGTCCCGGCGCGCCCTGGACGCGGTGCGCCACCACGACGAGCGCCTCGCCGCCCTGGCCGACCGGCTGAACGAGGTCGGCTACCTGCTGGCCGACGTCGCCGGTGACCTGGCCGGCTACGCCGACGACCTGGACGCCGACCCGGTGCGGCTGGCCGCGGTCGAGGACCGCCGGGCCGTGCTGGCCCAGCTGCTGCGCAAGTACGGCGGCGAGGAGAACACCCTCGCCGAGGTGATCGCCTGGGCCGAGGCCGGCTCCGCCCGGCTCGCCGAACTCGACGGCGACGACGAGCGGATCGACCAGCTCGGCGCCCAGGAGACCGAGCTGAGGGCCGAGTTGGCCGAGCTGGCGGCCGAGGTGTCGGCCGCCCGGCAGGCCGCCGCCGGGCGCTTCGCCGAGGCCGTCTCCGCCGAGCTCGCCGAACTGGCCATGCCGCACGCCCGGGTGACCTTCTCGATCACCCGGGTCGACGACCTGGCCGGGATCGAGGTGGACGGCCGAAGCGTCGCGTACGGGCCGCACGGCGTGGACGAGGTCGAGGTGCTGCTCGCCCCGCACCCCGGCGCCCAGCCCCGTCCGATCGCCAAGGGCGCCTCGGGCGGTGAGCTGTCCCGGGTGATGCTCGCCGTCGAGGTGGTCTTCGCGGGCGCCGACCCCGTTCCCACCTACCTGTTCGACGAGGTGGACGCGGGCGTCGGCGGCAAGGCCGCGGTCGAGATCGGCCGCCGGCTGGCCAAACTGGCCGAAACCGCCCAGGTCGTGGTGGTCACCCACCTCCCGCAGGTCGCCGCCTTCGCGGACCGGCACCTGGTGGTGGAGAAGACCAACGACGGGACCGTGACCCGTTCCGGCGTCAAGGTGTTGAACGACGAGGAGCGGGTGCGCGAACTCTCCCGGATGCTGGCCGGCCTGGAGGACTCGGAGCTGGGCCGCGCCCACGCCGAGGAGCTGCTGGCCGCTGCCCGCGCCCCCCGCCACCGGTAGTCCCGGGCGGCGGCCCTCACTGCGGGACGACGGCGCGCCTCCCGTGGCGCCGACTGTCCAAGAGGGCCGCCGACCTGGCATGGTGGCGGCTGGACACTGGCTTTCCAGTCCCGAGCGCCGCCCGGCGGGCAACCCTCGCGAAGCGGCGCGCGAACCTGATCGAGTCGGATGCGAGACGACGTGGACCATTCCGCTGCCCGGGCCACCGCGGCCGCCCCCGAACCGGGGCAGCTGCACGTGGTACTCGTCCTGGCCGCCAGCACCGGCGGCATCGGTGCGCACGTGCGCTCCCTGGCCCAGGGCCTGGTGGCGCACGGGGTGATCGTGACGGTCTGCGCACCGGCCGGTACGGACGCGCTGTTCGGCTTCTCCCGCACGGGCGCGCGGTTCCACACGGTCGACATCACCCCCACAGCGGGCGCCCGCAGCGACGCCACCGCGATCGGCGAACTGCGCCGGGCCTTCACCGGCGCCGACGTGGTGCACGCCCACGGGCTGCGCGCCGGGCTGCTGTCCGACCTCGCGCTGCGCACCGCCGGCCGGTTCCCGGGCCTGCGCCCGGAGACTCCGCTGGTGGTCACCTCGCACCACGCGCTGCTGGCCACCGGCATGGAGCGGCGCCTGCAGCGGCTGATGGAGCGCCGGGTGGCGCGCGCCGCCGACCTGGTCCTCGGCGCCTCCTCCGACCTGGTCGCCCGGGCCCGCGAGCTGGGCGCCACCGACGCCCGGCTGGGCCCGGTGGCCGCCCCGCCGATGCCCGAGGGCCGGATCGGCCGGGCCGAGGCGCGGGCCGCACTGCTCGGCGACGGACCGGACCGCCCGCTGGTGCTTGCGGTCGGCCGGCTCGTCCCGCAGAAGGCCTTCGGGCTGCTGCTGGACGCCACCGGCGAGCTGTCCGCGCTGGACCCGGAGCCGCTGCTGCTGCTCGCCGGGGACGGCCCGGAGGCGGTCCCGCTGCGCGAGCGGGTGACCGCCGAGAAGCTGCCGGTGCGACTGCTCGGCTACCGCACCGACGTGCCCGACCTGCTGGCCGCCGCCGACGTGGTGGTGGTCTCCAGCCGCTGGGAGGCCCGTTCGCTGGTGGTCCAGGAGGCGATGCGGGCCGGTGTGCCGGTGGTCGCCACCGCCGTCGGCGGCATCCCCGAACTGGTCGGCGACGCCGCCGTGCTGGTGGCGCCCGGCGATCCGGCGGCGCTCGGCCGGGCGGTGCGCGAGCTGCTGGCCGACCCGGCCCGCCGCGAGCGGTTGGTGGCGGCCGGCCGGCAGCAGGCCGAGACCTGGCCGGACGAGGCCGCCACCGTCGCCCAGGTGCTCAGCACCTACGACGAGTTGGTCCAGCGCGCCTGACCTAGACCGTCGCCTGCTCGATCCGGTCGGCGGCCGGGCCGTCCGGCTGGGCCGACAGGTAGGCGGCGCCGCAGGCGGTCAGCCGCAGGGCGGTGTCGATCAGCGGGACGTGGCTGAAGGCCTGCGGGAAGTTGCCGACCTGGCGCTTGAGCCGCGGGTCCCACTCCTCGGCGAGCAGTCCGAGGTCGTTGCGCAGCGACAGCAGCCGGTCGAACAGCTCGCGGGCCTCCTGGACCCGCCCGATCATGGCGAGGTCGTCGGCCAGCCAGAAGGAGCAGGCCAGGAAGGCGCCCTCGTGGCCGGACAGCCCGTCGACGTTGTTGCCCGTCTCGTCGTGGGTCGGGTAGCGCAGCACGAAGCCGTCCTCGGTGGACAGTTCGCGCTGGATCGCCTCGATGGTGCCGATCACCCGCTTGTCGTCCGGCGGCAGGAAGCCGACCTGGGGGATGAGCAGCAGCGAGGCGTCCAGCTCCTGGCCGCCGTAGTACTGGGTGAAGGTGTTGCGCTCCGGGTCGTAGCCCTTCTCGCAGACGTCCCGGTGGATGGTGTCGCGCAGTTCGCGCCAGCGCTCCAGGTGGCCGTCGGCGGGGGCGTCGTCGGGGGTCTGCTCCAGCAGCTTGATGGTGCGGTCGACCGCGACCCAGGCCATCACCTTGGAGTGGACGAAGTGCCGGCGCGGGCCGCGGACCTCCCAGATGCCCTCGTCCGGGTTCTGCCAGTGGTCCTCCAGGTACTCGATCAGGCGGAGCTGGAGGTGGTGGGCGTGGTCGTTGCGGACCAGGCCGGTCATGTGGGCCAGGTGCAGGGCCTCCACCACCTCGCCGTAGACGTCGAGCTGGAGCTGCCCGGCGGCGCCGTTGCCGACCCGGACGGGCTGGGAGCCCTCGTAGCCGGGCAGCCACTCCAGCGAGGTCTCGTTGAGCTCGCGCTCGCCGGCGATGCCGTACATGATCTGCAGGTTCTCCGGGTCCCCGGCGACGGCCCGCAGCAGCCACTCCCGCCAGGCCTTGGCCTCCTCGCGGTAGCCGGTGCGCAGCAACGAGGACAGGGTGATCGCGGCGTCGCGCAGCCAGGTGTAGCGGTAGTCCCAGTTGCGCTCGCCGCCGATGTCCTCCGGCAGGGAGGTGGTGGGCGCGGCGACGATGCCGCCGGTGGGGGCGTAGGTGAGGCCCTTGAGGGTGATCAGCGATCGGACCACGGCCTCGCGGTAGGGGCCCTGGTAGGTGCACTGGTCGGCCCAGTCGTGCCAGAAGTCGGCGGTGGCGTCGAGCATCGCCTCGGCGTCCGGGACGTCCGGGGGCTCCAGGTGGGAGGCCTGCCAGGTGAGGGCGAAGGCGATCCGATCGCCGGCCCGGACGGTGAAGTCGGCGTACGTCGTCAGGTCTCGGCCGTAGGTCTCGGCCTCGCCGTCCAGCCAGACCGAGTCGGGGCCGGCCATGGCGACGGTGCGGTGGCCGCCGTCGGCCTGCTCGACCCGGTGCACCCAGGGGACGATCCGGCCGTACGAGAAGCGCATCCGCAGCGCCGAGCGCATCCGGACGGCGCCGGCCACGCCCTCGACGATCCGGATCACCTGGGGGACGGCGTCCCGGCCGGCCAGCGGGCGGGGCGGCATGAAGTCGATCACCCGGACGGTGCCGCCCTGGGTGTCCCACTCCTGCTCCAGGATCAGCGAGTCGCCCCGGTAGCGGCGCCGGTCGGCGGGCAGGGCGGGGGCGGCGGCGGTGGGCGGGGGCACGCGCAGGTCGCCGGGGGTGGCGATGCGGACCCGGCCGACGGCGGCGGGGGTCGTGGCGGCCGGGGCGGGGAGCTCGGTCACGACGGCCTCGGCCGGACCGATCCGCCAGAAGCCGTGTTCATCGGTGCCGAGCAGGCCGGCGAACACGGCCGGCGAGTCGAAGCGGGGCAGGCAGAGCCAGTCCACCGCCCCGTCCCTGCTGACCAGGGCAGCGGTCTGCATGTCCCCGATGAGTGCGTAGTCCTCGATACGGCCGGCCACGTGGATCTCCAGTTCGCAATGTGGTCAGGGCATCGGCGAACGAACCAGGGAGCGAGCGGTCTGCGGGGCCGGGGGTTCACCCCGGGACGTCCGGCCCGCCGGGGGGGTGGTGGCGGGCCTTGCTGGAGTGTCCGCGCGGGGCTCGGTCGAGCCCCTGGGGGTGGGTGGGAAGGAGCTGGATTACGGGGAGGTCCGGTCGCGCATCGGGGACCGGGAGTGTCCTGACGCTCCCACGCCCTCCGCGTGCTCGTGCTGTCGCGATGCGTCCGTGCAGCTTACGACGGACGAAAGGGGCGAAGCACGCGGGCGCAGCCTCGTGTGGCGCCGCAATTCGGCGGAAATGCCGTGCATCGCGGGGGCGCGGCGCAGGATGGTCCGGAAGGATCAGCTCCGGGTGGCCGTAACGGAGGAGCCGGAATGGCCCGGACGGTGCGCTCCGGCTGGCCCGGTCCGGTGGGTGGTGCGACCGGTGTGACTCGTGCGGCGCATGATGCGCCGGGTGGTGCGCCCGGCGTACGCTCCCCGAGTGCCGCGCGCGGGCCGAAAGGCGTCCCGGTCAGGTCACTGATACCCTGGTATCCCGTGGACCGGCGGGGTCAAACGCCCCGGACCAGCCGAACCGACGACCCTACGAGCGCCGAGCACTCGCGGCCTCCGTCGCCCGGCGAGCCGCGAGCCTCCCGCCCACGTCACCTTCGACACGCGACCCACGGGAGCCCCCTCTTGGCACAGCCCCATTCCGGCAAGGCAGCGAACGGCCGCGCCGTGACGACCAAGCACCTCTTCGTCACCGGGGGTGTCGCCTCTTCGCTCGGCAAGGGGCTGACCGCCTCCAGCCTGGGCGCGCTGCTCAAGGCCCGCGGCCTGCGCGTGACGATGCAGAAGCTGGACCCGTACCTCAACGTGGACCCCGGGACGATGAACCCGTTCCAGCACGGTGAGGTCTTCGTCACCGACGACGGCGCCGAGACCGACCTGGACATCGGTCACTACGAGCGCTTCCTGGACACCAACCTGCACGGCTCGGCGAACGTGACCACCGGGCAGGTGTACTCGACGGTCATCGCCAAGGAGCGCCGCGGGGAGTACCTGGGCGACACCGTCCAGGTCATCCCGCACATCACCAACGAGATCAAGTCCCGGATCCGCCGGATGGCGACCGAGGACGTCGACGTGGTGATCACCGAGGTCGGCGGCACGGTCGGCGACATCGAGTCGCTGCCGTTCCTGGAGGCCGTGCGCCAGGTCCGCCACGAGGTCGGCCGCGACAACGTGTTCTTCGTGCACGTCTCCCTGCTGCCCTACATCGGCCCCTCGGGCGAGCTCAAGACCAAGCCCACCCAGCACTCCGTCGCCGCGCTGCGCAACATCGGCATCCAGCCCGACGCCGTCGTGCTGCGCGCCGACCGCGAGGTCCCCCAGGCCATCAAGCGCAAGATCTCCCTGATGTGCGACGTCGACGAGGAAGCGGTGGTCGCGGCCATCGACGCCAAGTCGATCTACGACATCCCCAAGGTCCTCCACGGCGAAGGCCTGGACGCCTACGTCGTACGCCGCCTGGACCTGCCCTTCCGCGACGTCGACTGGACCACCTGGGACGACCTGCTGCGCCGCGTCCACGAGCCGCAGCACATCGTCAAGGTCGCCCTGGTCGGCAAGTACATCGACCTGCCGGACGCCTACCTGTCGGTGACCGAGGCGCTGCGCGCCGGTGGTTTCGCCAACAACGCCCGGGTCGAGATCAAGTGGGTGACCTCGGACGACTGCGAGAGCCCGGAGGGCGCGCGGGAGCAGCTGGGTGACGTGGACGCGATCTGCGTTCCCGGCGGGTTCGGGGACCGGGGCGTCAACGGCAAGGTGGGTGCCATCACCTACGCGCGGGAGAACAAGGTCCCGCTGCTGGGGCTGTGCCTGGGTCTGCAGTGCGTGGTGATCGAGGCCGCGCGCAACCTTGCGGGTCTGCCGGAGGCGAACTCGACGGAGTTCGACGCCGCGGCCAGGCACCCGGTGATCTCCACGATGGCGGAGCAGCTGGCCATCGTGGACGGCAAGGGCGATCTGGGCGGCACGATGCGTCTGGGCCTGTACCCGGCCAAGCTGGCGGAGGGCTCGATCGTGCGTGAGGTGTACGGCGGTGAGCAGTACGTCGAGGAGCGCCACCGTCACCGCTACGAGGTGAACAACGCCTACCGTGCGGACCTGGAGAAGACCGGCCTGCAGTTCTCGGGCCTGTCGCCCAAGGGCGATCTGGTCGAGTACGTGGAGTACCCGCGCGAGGTGCACCCGTACCTGGTGGCCACCCAGGCCCACCCGGAGCTGAAGTCCCGCCCGACCCGCCCGCACCCGCTGTTCGCGGGCCTGGTCAAGGCCGCCATCGACATCAAGACCGCGCCCGCCGAGTAGTCGTCTCCTCCTCGGTCGTTCACCGGACGGCGGCTCCGCGATTCCCGTGGAGCCGCCGTCCGGCGTTAGATTGTGTCGTACTGACGAAAAGGGGAGAGCGATGGACGAGCAGCGCGACCTGGTGATCGCCGACACGGCCGAGGAGTGGGAGGTCCGGGGCAGCACCACGCCGTTCCAGGGCAAGGTCACCGGCGTGCGCAGCGAGGAGGTCCGGATGCCCGACGGCAGCTGGGCCCGGCGCGACTACCAGACCCACCCCGGCTCGGTCTCCGTACTCGCCCTGGACGACAAGGAGCGGGTGCTGGTGCTGCGCCAGTACCGCCACCCGGTCCGCCAGCGGCTGTGGGAGCTGCCGGCCGGCCTGCTCGACGTGCCGGGCGAGAACCCGTGGCACGCCGCCCAGCGCGAGCTGTACGAGGAGGCCCACTGCAAGGCCGACACCTGGCGGATCCTGGCCGACTACTACACCTCCCCGGGCGGCACCGACGAGGCGCTGCGGATGTTCCTGGCGACCGACCTGTCGGACGCCGAGGGCGAGCGCTACGCGGCCGAGGGCGAGGAGCAGGAGATCGAGGTCGCCTGGGTGCCGGTGCCCGAGCTGATCCGGCTGATCCACGCCGGTCAGCTGCACAACCCGACCCTGATCACCGGCACCCTCGCCCTGCACGCCGCGCTGACCTCCCCGGACGGCCTGGACGCGCTGCGCCGCCCGGACGCCCCGTGGCCGGCCCGGCCGTTCGAGGCGTGAGCCCGTCCGAGGCGTGAGCCCCACCGGGCAGCGGGCGCCCCGGGGGACGTCGGCGAACGACCCGGCTTGATGCCTTGGGATGATTTGCCGGTTCGTACGACCGGATGTCACCTCTGATCAGCCGGACGGTCGAACTACGCTTCCCGGACAGGGCGCCCGTCCCGGGCCGCCCGCTTTTTCGCGCCGGGGCGCTGAGCGCGGGATGACGTCGGGAGTGGGCACGGGTGGCGAGGAAGACGGCGACGATGGACTCCGGCCCCGACGCGCCCGCGAGCGCCGTTCCGGGGCTCGACCGGCTGCCGGCCGGGCCCGCGCTGTTCGCCGGGCGGCGCGCCGAGCTGGCCGCGCTGCGGGCGGCTGCGACCCGGCGGGTGAGCGGTCGCTGCCCCGTCCTGGTGCTGGCCGGGCGGCCCGGCTCGGGTCGTACGGCGCTCGCCGCCCGCTTCGCCCGGACCGTCGCCGCCGACTACCCCGACGGGGTGCTGTTCGCCCGGCTCTCCGCCCCCGACGGCGGGCGGGTGCCACCGGGCCGGGCCGCCCGGCTGCTGCTGGAGCAGCTCGACCCGCAGGCCGCCGTGCCGTTGCCCGGGGTGGTCGAGGACGGCCGGGACGAACCGGGCTGCGCGGCACTGCGGGAGGCGCTGGCCGGGCTGAAGGTGCTGCTGGTGCTGGACGACGTGCGGGACGCCGGACAGGTGTGGCCGCTGCTCGCCGACGAGCCCGGCTGTCTGGTGGTCGCCACCACGGCCGGGCCGCTCACCGGGATCGAGGACATCGACCCGGTGATCCTCGGCGGGCTGGACCGCCAGGCCTCCGGTGAACTGCTGGCCGACCTGGTGGGCGGCACCCGGATCTCCTGCGACCCGGTCGGCGGGGCCGACCTCGCAGAGGCCTGCGCCGCCCGGCCCGCCGCGCTGCGTCTGATGGCCGGGTGGCTGCGCGGCGACCCCAAGCTCGCCGTCACGGAGGCGGCGCGTGAACTCAACCGGGTGGTGGGGGAGCAGTCGGAGTCCGCGAGGCCGGACGGGGCGGCGGGCAGGTCCGCGAAGGCGGCCAAGGCCGGGAGGACCGACCGGCAGGGGCGGCAGAAGCCCCGGGAGAACAAGGGGGAGCAACGGGCGGCCGGGTCCGCCCCCACCGACGGGTCGGCCGGGTCGGAACCGCCGGCCGCCGAACCGGCCGGCAGCCCGGCGAGCTGGGTGAAGCCCGCGCCGGAGCCCGCGGAACCGGTGCCCGTCCCCGACAACGACCCGCTGCTGGGCGCCTTCACCCTGGTGTACCGGGGGCTGCCCGCCGCCCAGGCGCGGATGCTGCGCACCCTCACCCTTGCCCCGGCGCAGACCGCCGACCCGCGCACCGCCTCCGCCCTGGTCGGCTGCCCGGCGCCGGAGGCCGCCGCGACGCTGGCCGCGCTCGCCGAGCGGGAGCTGCTCGGCGAGGAGGCTCCGGCCGTCGACGGCACCCCGCGCTACCGGGTGCCCGGCCGGCTCTACCCGCGGCTGGTCCGGCTGCGGGAGCAGGAGGACCGGCCCGCCGAGACCGAGCTCGCCCGGGCCCGACTGCTGGAGCGGCTGGTCCGGCTCACCGAATCGGCCCGCGCCCTGCTCGACCCGGCCGACGGCCCCGCCCCCGACCCGCTGCCGGCCGCGCTGCGGCTGGGCTCGGCCGAGCAGGCCCGGGACTGGCTGCTCGGCGAGCGGGAGCTGCTGCTCGGGGCGGTGGCCGACGCGATCGGCCAGGGCGACCTGGACGGCTCGGCCGGCCGGCTGGTCACCGCGCTGCTGCGGGCGCTGCCGCTGACCGGCGCTGCCGCCCCCGCCGACCTGTACCGGCTGCACGAGCTGGTGCTCACCGTCGCCGAGCGCAACGGCCGCCCCCGCCGGGCCTCGGCCGCACTGCTCAACCTGGGCGACCTCCAGGCGGCGGCGGGCTGCTGGGAGCAGGCCGGGACGCACTACCGGGCCGCCCTGGAGCACGCCCGTACGGTCGGGGACGAACCGCTCTGCGCCCGGGCCCTCGAGGGGGCGGCGGGCTGCCACCGGGCCCTCGGCGACGCGGTGCGCGCCGCCGACTGGTACGGGCGGGCGCTCGCCCTGCGGCAGTCGCTGGGGGACCACGCGGCGGAGGCCCGGCTGCTGGCCCGGGTGGCCGAGGCGCACACCGCCCAGCGCCGCTTCGAGGAGGCCGACCGGGAGTACCGGGCGGCCCTCGCGGTGCTGCGCCGGACCGGCGACGAACGGGGCCGGGAGGCCGTCGGAGCCGCCCTCGCGGACCTGCGGGAACGCGTCGGCGGCGGGTGGTGAGGTCGGTTTCGGAGGTATCGTCGAAAGTGCCCGGTTGGAGCGCTCATGGTAGGTAAGTTCCTGTGGAAGCCTACGAACCTGCCAATGTGTTCGGCGAAATTATTCGATTTGGAAGGCTGACACGCCGCCTGGGCTTCATTACACTCGAACTCAGTCGCGCAGCGATCCCCTGCCCCGGCCTGCCCGGAGGCTTCCCCACGTGCGCGTCGCCCACCGGTCTTCTCCGGTCGGGACCCCCATGGCAAGAGGACGTGTTTAGCCGTGAAGGTCGGCATCCCCCGCGAGGTCAAGAACCACGAGTACCGCGTGGCCATCACGCCCGCCGGCGTGCATGAGCTGGTCCGCAACGGACACGAGGTCTACATCGAGGACAACGCCGGTCTCGGCTCCTCGATCCCCAACGAGGAGTACGTGGCCGCCGGCGCCACCATCCTCCCCACCGCCGACGAGGTGTGGGCCACCGCCGACCTGCTGCTGAAGGTCAAGGAGCCGATCTCCTCCGAGTACCACCGGCTGCGGAAGGGCCAGACCCTCTTCACGTACCTGCACCTGGCGGCCGACCGGGCCGGTACCGACGCGCTGATCGCCTCGGGCACCACCGCGATCGCGTACGAGACCGTGCAGCTGGGCAACGGCGCGCTGCCGCTGCTCGCCCCGATGTCCGAGGTCGCGGGCCGCCTGGCCCCGCAGGTCGGCTCGTACCACCTGATGCGTCCGGCCGGCGGCCGCGGCGTGCTGCCCGGCGGCGTGCCCGGCACCCACCCGGCCAAGGCCGTCGTCATCGGCGGTGGCGTCTCCGGCTGGCACGCGGCCACCATCGCCATCGGCATGGGCTACGACGTGACCCTGCTGGACCGCGACATCAACAAGCTGCGCGAGGCCGACCGGATCTTCGGCACCCAGATCAAGGCCATCATGTCCAACTCGTTCGAGCTGGAGAAGGCCGTCCTGGACGCCGACCTGGTCATCGGCGCCGTGCTGATCCCGGGCGCCAAGGCCCCGAAGCTGGTCACCAACGAGCTGGTCTCCCGCATGAAGCCGGGCTCCGTGCTCGTCGACATCGCCATCGACCAGGGCGGCTGCTTCGAGGACTCGCACCCGACCACGCACGACGACCCGACCTTCCAGGTCCACAACTCGGTCTTCTACTGCGTGGCCAACATGCCGGGCGCCGTCCCGAACACCTCCACCTACGCGCTGACCAACGCCACCCTGCCGTACGTGCTGGAGCTGGCCAACCGTGGCTGGAAGGACGCGCTGCGCCGCGACCCGGCGCTCGCGAAGGGCCTGAACGTCCACGAGGGTCAGATCACCTTCCCGGCCGTGGCCGACGCCTTCGGCCTGGAGTCGGTCACGCTGGACAGCGTGCTCGCCTGAACTCCCTGACCGCACGGCGGTCGTTCGCCCTCGACCCGATCCGTTCGGGTCGGGGGCTTAGCCGTGCCCGCGAACGCCGGGTGGAGCGGGCGGGTCGCTCTGTCGTCAATTCCCGTGGGTCGTCCCACCAGACCCCGCGGCCGCCCGCAGAAACGTTAGGGTCATAAGCCCGCTCATCCCTTGACAGCAGCCCGCCCGATAGTCGACACATCGTGCCCACTACCGTGGATTGTGTTGCTGCGAACGCCTTGAACGGCCTAGAGTCGCAAACCGTCGGCATGCTGCCACGCTGACGAATCGACATAGAGTCCTGGATCCCCAAGGAGGTAAGACGACTTGTGAATGAGTCGACAATTGCTCCCGGGGGTGGTCAGCCAGGACTGGCGGAACTCACCGCCGGCCAGCCGAGTGAGGAGCCCGGGGCCCGGCAGCCCTCCGTGGGCTCGGCCGAGGTCGGCTCGGTCGCACTCCGTACCTTCGAAGCACGCCAGAACACAGCGCAGGTGACCACGGTGACCGACCACGACACCGACTTGGCGGCCTACGGCCTGGCCTACGGCGAGTTCGCCTACGGTGCCTACGACGACCCGGACGCCGAGTACGAGCCGGACCCGGAGTACGCCGCCACGCTGGCCCCCGACGCCGCGCGCCAGCGCCGCGAGCGGGTCGGCCCGACCGGCCGACCGCTGCCGTACTTCCCGATCCCCGCGCCGGTCGCCGAGCACGGCCCCGCCCAGATCATCGCCATGTGCAACCAGAAGGGCGGCGTCGGCAAGACCACGTCGACCATCAACCTGGGCGCGGCGCTGGCCGAGTACGGCCGCCGGGTGCTGCTCGTCGACTTCGACCCGCAGGGCGCGCTCTCGGTCGGCCTCGGCGTCAACCCGATGGAGCTCGACGTCACCGTCTACAACCTGCTCATGGAGCGGGGCCTGACGGCCGATGAAGTGCTGCTCAAGACCGCCGTTCCCGGCATGGACCTGCTGCCCTCCAACATCGACCTCTCCGCCGCCGAGGTGCAGCTGGTCAGCGAGGTGGCCCGGGAGTCCGCGCTGGCGCGCGCCCTGAAGCCGCTGCTGCCGGACTACGACTACGTCATCATCGACTGCCAGCCCTCGCTGGGCCTGCTGACGGTCAATGCGCTGACGGCCGCTCACAGCGTGATCGTCCCGCTGGAGTGCGAGTTCTTCGCGCTGCGCGGCGTCGCGCTGCTGACCGAGACCATCGAGAAGGTGTGCGAGCGGCTCAACCCGGAGCTGCGCCTGGACGGCATCCTGGCGACCATGTACGACTCGCGCACCGTGCACAGCCGTGAGGTGCTGGCGCGGGTCGTCGAGGCGTTCGGCGAGCACGTCTTCCACACCGTCATCGGGCGGACCGTGCGCTTCCCGGAGACCACCGTCGCCGGCGAGCCCATCACGACGTACGCGACCAACTCGGTCGGTGCCGCCGCCTACCGCCAGCTCGCCAGGGAGGTGCTCGACCGGTGCCGCCCCGCCGAGTGAGTCTCCCGGGTGCCGACGAGCTGTTCCGGACCACCGGCGGGATGGCGCTGTCGCCGTCCCTCGCGCCGCGTCCGGCCGCCGAGGCATCCAGACCGGAGACCGCGCGGACCGTCAACGGCACGGACGGCGCCGAGGGGGCCGAGGCAGCCCAGGACGACCGGCGGATGCCCCAGGACCAGCAGTCGGGCGCCGCGGTGCCCCCGCCCGGGCAGCCGCCCGTCCAGCGGACGGCCGGGGGCCAGGGCTCCGCGCCTGGCGAAGCCCAGGCCGGGAAGACCGTGACCGGGGGCCGCGGTGGCGCCGCCTCTCCGGCGGGCCGCGCTCACGCGGGTGCCGCCGAGGAGCAGACCGCCGCCGGGCGCGCCCGCCCGCGCGGCCGTGCGCCGCGCCGTCCGAGCGGGCGCGAGCGGCACGACGAGAAGATCACCGTGTACGTGTCCGCCGAGGAGCTCATGGACCTGGAGCACACCCGGCTGGTGCTGCGCGGCGAGCACGGCCTGGCCGTGGACCGCGGGCGGATCGTCCGGGAGGCCATCGCGGTCGTCCTGGCGGACCTGGAGCAGCGCGGCGAGGCCTCGATCCTGGTCCGGCGGCTGCGCGGCCGGTAGGGCGCCCTCGCCGGGCGCCGACGGCGGCGGGCCGGTCGGCGTGTCGCTGGACCGGCGGGTCGGGGGGTCGGCGTGTCGGCGGGACCCGGGGCGGGCCGAGCCGTGCGGACGGGCGAAGATGGACCGTCATGCCGAGCACCGTCGAACCAGCCGCCAGCGCCGTGAACGCCACCGAGGAGGAGTCGCGGGGCGGCTTCCGGGTACGGCTGGACAACTTCGAGGGCCCCTTCGACCTGCTGCTCAGCCTGATCGCCAAGCACAAGCTGGATGTCACCGAGGTGGCGCTGGCCACCGTGACGGACGAGTTCCTGGCGCACATCCGGGCGATGGGCCCGGAATGGGACCTGGACGCGGCGACCGAGTTCCTGGTGGTGGCCGCCACCCTGCTCGACCTCAAGGCCGCCCGGCTGCTGCCGGTGGCCGAGGTCGAGGACGAGGCGGACCTCGCCCTGCTGGAGGCGCGTGACCTGCTGTTCGCGCGGCTGCTGCAGTACCGGGCGTACAAGCGGGCGGCGGCGCTGTTCGGCGAGCGCTGGGCGGCCGAGCTGCTGCGGCGCCCGCGGACCGTCGGGCTGGAGCCCCGGCACGCGGAGCTGCTGCCCGAGGTGGTGATCACCGTCGGGCCGGAGCGGCTCGCCCAGATGGCGGCCAAGGCGATGGAGCCCAAGCCGAAGCCGGTGGTGTACGTGGACCACATCCACACCCCGCCGGTCAGCGTGCGCGAGCAGGCCTCCCTGGTGGTGGACCTGCTGACCGGCCTCGGCGAGGCCTCCTTCCAGCAGCTGGTCGCGGACGCACCGGACACCATGGTGGTGGTCGCCCGCTTCCTGGCACTGCTGGAGCTGTACCGGGAGCGGGTGCTGGCCTTCGAGCAGCCGGAGGCGCTCGGCGAGCTGCGGGTGCGCTGGGTGGCCGAGGAGGGCCGGGGCGCGGTCGAGGTGACCGACGAGTTCGACCGTCCGGCGGGCGAGCCGGAGCGGTCCCGGGAGGAGGACGGGCGGCGATGAGCGGCGGGAACGACGGCGGGCGGCCGGTGCGGCGCCCGCTCGGGCTGCCGGGGCGGCCCCGGGCCGAGGAGTGGCTGGAGCCGGCCTTCGCGCTGCTGCCGGAGCCGGCGGCGGTGCCGGAGCCGGTGGCCGGGCCGGCGGTGGTGCCGCAGCAGGTGGAGGGCGAGCCCGGGGTGGTGCGCCAGAAGTCGGCTCCGTCGACTTCCGATGCGCCCGAGGAGCCCGTCGGTGCTGCCGGGAAGCCCCTCGGGCCGGGGCTGAGGGCCGAGCTGGAGGCGGTCCTGATGGTCGTCGACGAGCCGGTCGGGGAGGAACGGCTGGCCGGGGTGCTGGAGCGGCCGCGGGCCGAGGTGGCGCAGGCCCTGCGCGAGCTGGCCGCCGAGTACGCCGCCCAGGGGCGCGGTTTCGACCTGCGGCTGGTGGCCGGCGGCTGGCGGTTCTACAGCCGGGACACCTGCGCCGCGGCCGTCGACCGCTTCCTGCTGGACGGCCAGCAGGCCCGGCTGACCCAGGCCGCGCTGGAGACCCTGGCGGTGGTCGCCTACCGGCAGCCGGTGTCCAGATCACGGGTTTCCGCCGTCCGCGGTGTGAACTGTGACGGCGTGATGCGTACCCTGGTACAGCGAGGACTGGTGGAAGAGGCCGGATCCGAGCCCGAAACAGGTGCGATCCTGTATCGGACGACGAACTACTTCCTGGAACGGATGGGGCTCCGCGGCTTGGACGAGCTGCCGGAGCTCGCTCCCTTCCTGCCCGAGGTCGACGACGTGGAAGCGGAGTCCCTGGAGGGCACGATGATCGCGGAGGCGGTCGCCGCCGCTGCCGTGCAGGCCGCGGACGGCAGTGGCGAGGCCGGTCGGGCAACGCACGATCGGTAGGGGGAGGTGAGGTCGGCCGAGACGACCGCACATCCCAGACGGAACGACGTACGGACACTTTGATGCGTAGCAGTGGCAACGGCAGGAACGGCAGCGGCGGCGGCAGCGGTCGCGGCGGACAGGGCGGGGGCCGGGGCGGCGGCTCCTACGGCGGCAGCGGCAGCGGTCGCGGCGGCTCGGGGTCGAGTTCGCGCGGCGGTTCGTACGGCGGCGGCAGCGGTCGTGGCGGGTCGTACGGCGGCGGTTCGGGCTCGGGTTCGGGTTCGCGCGGCGGGTCGTACGGGCGGGACGGCGGCCGCCGGGACGACCGGCGCGACGACCGCCGCTACCCGGACCGCCCGCTGCGGCCCGAGGAGCGCAAGTACGACCGCCCCGAGTACGGCGGCGGCCCGAACGCCACCCCGGCGCGCGGCGGCTTCGCCGGCCGTCGCCCCGGTCCGGCCCCGCGTCCGCGCCGGGAGGGCCAGGGCGCCCCGGGCGACCCGCGTCGCCAGCCGCAGCGCTCGCGCGAGCTGCAGGCCAAGATCGAGGACGCCGTCCTCGCCCGGCACGACAAGCCGGCCGTCAAGCTGCCCAAGACCTTCGGCGAGCCCGAGGGCGAGCGCCTGCAGAAGGTGCTGGCCCGGGCCGGCGTCGGCAGTCGCCGCGCCTGCGAGGAGCTGATCGAGCAGGGCCGGGTCGAGGTCAACGGCAAGCGGGTCACCGAGCAGGGCAAGCGGGTCGACCCGCAGAACGACGAGATCAAGGTGGACGGCCTGACCGTCGCCACCCAGTCCTACCTGTTCTTCGCGCTCAACAAGCCGGCCGGCGTGGTCTCCACCATGGAGGACCCGGACGGGCGCCAGTGCCTGGGCGACTACGTGACCAACCGGGAGACCCGGCTGTTCCACGTCGGCCGGCTGGACACCGAGACCGAGGGCATCATCCTGCTCACCAACCACGGCGAGCTGGCCCACCGCCTCACCCACCCCAAGTACGGCGTGACCAAGACCTACCTGGCCGCCATCCAAGGCCCGATCCCGCGCGACCTGGGCAAGCAGCTGGCCCAGGGCGTGGAGCTGGAGGACGGCTACGCCCGCGCCGACAGCTTCAAGGTCGTCTCCAACGTCGGCAAGAACTACCTGGTCGAGGTGACCCTGCACGAGGGTCGCAAGCACATCGTGCGCCGGATGCTGTCCGAGGTCGGCTTCCCGGTCGAGAAGCTGGTGCGCACCCACTTCGGTCCGATCGCGCTCGGCGACCAGAAGTCGGGCTGGCTGCGCCGCCTGACCAACCCGGAGGTCGGCCAGCTGATGCGCGAGGTCGGCCTGTAACCGGCAGGTTCACCCGGAGTTCTTCGGAGGGTCCCCCGCCCGTGGTGGCGGGGGACCCTCCGGCGTTGTCTGTGAGCCGGGACGCAAGCGCTGGTCACGGCCTTGTCAGCGTCATGATCCGTGGCCGAGGATGGCCACCGGAGCACCGGCCCGCCGAGTGGCGGGACTGCGCCAGCACGGCGTCGGAGGGGGTGTTCCGGGGCGAACAGGGGGAGACGGCGTCGTGTCCGATGCAGCACTGGGGCGGTCCGCCGGGCGAGCGCTCGGCCCGTTGGGACTGGCCGAGCCGGACGGGCAGGTGTACGCGGCGCTGGTGGCCAATCCGCAGTCCACCGCGGAGGAACTGGCCGAGAGCTGCGCCCTGACGTTCCAGCAGTGCGTGCGCGCGCTGGACCGCCTGGCGCAGCAGGGGATGGCCACCCGGGCGCCGGTGGACCGGGAGCGCTACCTGCCGGTCGCCCCGGACGTGGCGATAGGGACCCTGATCGGCCACCGGGAGTCCGAACTTCGGCACGCCCGGGCCGAGATGCACCGGCTGATGGACGCCTTCCGGGAGGCCTCCCGCTACACCGACCCGGCGCACTCGGTGGAGGTGCTGACCGGCGGCGAGGCGATCGCCCAGCGGTTGGAGCACATCACCGGGACCAGCCAGTACCAGGTGCGCGGCTTCGACCGGCCGCCGTACATCCAGGACCCGGTGGCGGCGATGCCGCTGCAGCGGCGGCGGCTGCGGGAGGGGCTGAGGTTCCGGACGATCTACGACCGGGACGCGGTGGCCTGGCCGGGCCGGCTGGAGAAGAACATCATGGTCGGCGTCGCGGACGGCGAGGAGGCGCGGGTACGGCCGACGCTGCCGATGAAGATGATCATCTCGGACGACCGGATGGCGGTCATTCCGATCAGTGTCGGCGACAGCGTGCTGGACGCGGCCTACGTCATCCACCCCTCGGCGCTGCTCCAGGCGCTGGACACGCTGTTCGAGGCGGAGTGGGAGCGGGCCGTGCAGCTCCAGGCCGCGATCGGCACCGGGGAGGCGTCGCCGGAGCCGGACGCCGACCACCGCAAGCTGCTCGGACTGCTCGCCGCCGGACTGACCGACGAGTCGATCGCCCGCTCGCTGGGCTGGAGCGCCCGGACCACCCAGCGGCGGTTGCAGGCCCTGATGCGCTCGCTGGGCGCCACCACCCGCTTCCAGGCCGGGATGGCGGCCCGGGAGCGGGGGTGGCTGTGAGCGGGGTGGCGGTGAGCGGCCGGGGGTTCCTCGGCTCGGGGTTCTTCAGCTGGGGGTTGCTCGGCCGGGGGTTCTTCAGCTCCAGGGGCTGAGGGCGGACCAGCGGCCGTCCGGGCCGCGCTCGACCTTCTCCAGGCCGACCACGGCGGTGCGGTTCAGCCGGCCGTAGATGTGCGGGAACAGGACCCCGGGGGTGGCGCCGGGCGGCGGGGCGCCGTGCGGGGCCTCCCACTTGACCATCGGTTCCACCAGTGCCTCCTCGATCAGCAGCACCATCAGCGGGTCCGGGGTGTCGGCGTAGAAGGCGTTGGCCACCGCGAGCGCCGTCTGCTCGTCGGCCGAGCAGTGGATGAACCCGTCGGTGAGCAGCGACGCGGTGGCGTACGGGCGGCCGGGGTCGGCCAGCCAGTCGTCCAGGGGTGCGAGGTGGAGGATCATGTTCCTTTTGTACCCGCTTTCCGGTTTCGATTCCGCTCCTGAGCGGTCGTCACGGGCGGCCCGCCCTCACAGTCCGGCGACCTTGGCCGAGGCGGAGACCTCGTACACCAGGGTGAGGCTGCGGCGGGCGCCCGGGCCGAGCGGGACGTCCCAGCGGACGATGCCCTCGGCGTCGAAGGAGTCCGGTGCCGGTGAGCACTCCTCCTTGCGCAGCCGCACCTCGACGGCGGCCACCTCGGAGACCGGGACCCGTTCGCGCACCGTGACCAGCTGCTCGTCGCGCTCCTCCGGGCCGGAGAAGCGCGACAGGTGCAGCTGGACGGTGCGGGTGGTGGTCTGGCGGCCGCTCAGGGCGGCGGTGGCCTGGCGCTCGTCGGTCTCGCGGACCACCCGGTAGCCGTCCGTGCTGCCGAAGGACAGCTCGGCGTCGGCGCCGGCGGCGGTGAAGCGCAGCTCGCCGCGGCCGGTGAAGCCGCTGCCGCGCACCAGCTCGACCGGGCCGGCCAGCAGCGGGTGCCCGGCCGCGTTGCGGAACCGGACCACCTGGGTCACCAGCGGGGACAGCTCGGGGGCGCAGGCGTACTCGGTCTTCGCCGGGGCGGTGAAGGCGCCCAGCGGGACCCGGTGCGCCCGGCCGTCGGAGGGGACGGTGGCCGGGGCGGGGGCGGGCAGCACCCGTACCTCGCCGCCGTCGTCCAGGCCGGGGACGGCCGCGCCCGGGCCGAGGGTGCTGACCTCCTCCTCGCGCAGCTCGACCTCGACCGTGCGGCGCTCCTCGTCGGTGCGCTCGCGCAGGGTCAGCCGGTCCTCGGTGATCGCGGGCGGATCGGTGGCGAGGGCGGACCGGGCGGTGGAGAAGGTCAGCCGGGCGCCGGTCCAGTCCTCGCCGGTGCGCTGCCAGACCACCGCCTCCGACTCCAGGCGCAGGTCGCCGCCGTCCAGGGTGGCGCGGTAGGACGGGCGCCACAGGGCACAGGGCACCAGGTGGTGGACCGTGAGCCCGGCCGGGCCGGGCTGCTCGGCCTCGACGGTCAGCTCCAGGTGGGCGAGCAGCTCGGCCGGCTCCTCCTCGGCCCGGTCCAGGGCCAGCAGGGCCTCGGAGCGTTCCCGGTCCAGCCGGCGCAGCCGGGAGTGGGTGGCGCGCAGCTCCTCGCCGTAGCGTTCGCGCTCGGCGTCCACCCGGTCCAGCTCGCGGGCCCAGCGGGTGCGCTCGATCTCGCCGACGCCGGCGCCCTCGCCGACCTCGCGCAGCAGGTCCGCGGAGAGCTGGGCGAGCAGGGCCAGGCGGGCCTCCAGCCGGGCGCGGGTCTGTTCCGCGACCCGGTACTCGGCCTCCAGCGCGTGCAGCCGGTGGCGCAGCGCGGAGTCCTCCGGACCGGGCGGCAGCGGGGCGCGCGGGAGCCAGGTGCGCACCAGCCTGGCCTCCAGCACCCGGGTGCCGGGGGCGGCGGACTCGGCCCGCAGGGTGCGGTCGACGGCGAGGGCGGTGAGCGGGCCCAGCCGCAGTCGCTGGACGCCCTCGACGAGCTCGACGGTCACCGCGCGTTCGACCTGGGCGCGGTCCTCCAGGCAGGTGACGGCGGTGACGGGGAGGGGGACGGTCTCTTCGGTCATCTGGTCAGTTCCTCCGGTTTCCGCCGGCGATGGCCTTTCCGGCCGGGATCTTGATCTGGTAGCCGCCGTCCAACTCGGTGCGGCCGCCCGGCGGCAGTTCGATCCGCCAGACCCGGGTGCCGGGTGGGCACTCCGGGGTGGGGACGGCCGGGGCGTGCCAGTCGGCGCGCTCCTCGATCCGGATCTCGGCGTCGGAGGCGAGCGGCACGCGCTCGCGGACCTCGACCGTGACGGCACGGCCGAGCCGGTTCGCCAGCTGGATGTGCACCCGGTGGTCGAGCAGGGTGCTGTTGCCCTTCAGCATGCCCGTGGCGGACTCGTGCAGCTCGGTGCGGCGCGCCACCTCGATGCTCTCGGTGACGCCGATGCCCAGGTGGCGGGTCTCGCCGGGGGCGAGGGTGGGCAGGGCGGCGGTGAGCAGGAACTCGTCGTCCACGGTGACCTCGACCGGGCCCGCCAGCACGGCGCGGTCGGTGCGGTTGGCGAGCATCAGGGTCGCGTACACCTTCTGCTCGACGGCAGGGACGGTGACGTACTCGGGGCTGACGGAGAGCGGGATCTCGTCGACCGTGACGGAGTGCCAGGTGCCGTCGGAGGGGATGTCGGCGGGGGCGGCGGCGTCGAAGCGGTGGTCGAAGGAGCCGGCCGACCGGCGGGGCGGGACGGCGTGGCGGGGGAGCGGGAGGTCGCGCAGCCGGGCGCCGCCGGGGCCGCCGGGGAAGAAGCGTTCCAGCTCGGCGCGCTCGACCCGGGCGGGGTCGGGGCGCAGGGTGCCGCGGCGGTCGGTGGGGTCGTCCGGGCCGGCCAGCCGGAGGCCGGGGTAGTCGAGCAGGACGGTGTCGGGGGCGAGGCCGGTGACCGGGGGCGGGGTGGCGCCGAGGCGGCGGGCCCTTCGCGCCGCCGGGGCGCCGCCGAAGGCCTGGGGCATCGGGGGGCCGCCCGGAGCCGTGGGCATCGGGGGGCCGCCCGCGGCCTGGGGCATCGGGGCGGGGGCGGTCGGTGCGGGCGGGGCGCTCGTCGTGGGCGGGGTGCTCGCCGCGGGTGGGGCGCCGTAGCCGGCGAAGCCGGGCGGCGGGGGCATGGGGACCGGCTCCTGGACGCCGAGGGAGCCGCCGCCGTACGGGCCGGTGGGCGCCGCCTGGTCCGGGTACTCGGCGCGGGCGGCGGCAGGGCGGGCGCCACCCGCGCGGGACCTGCGGCGGAGCTCGGCGGGCTCGGGTGCGGCGAGGGCCGCGGCCGGGACCGGGGCGCCGGGGTGGGAGGTGGCGGGGCTGTCGGCGGCGGCCGCGTCGTAGCCGGTGAACAGGTCGGACAGGCCGGCCGGGGGTTCGCGCCAGCCGGAGGGCGGCGGGGCGGGCTGGCTGCGGCCGATCCGCAGCGAGGCCAGCCGGGGCAGGTCGGTGCGGCGCTCCAGGTCGGCGGTGGACAGGGCTAGCCGTACGCCCGTCCAGTCCTCGCCGGTGTGCTGGGCGACGGCGGCGCGCAGGACCAGGTGGGCGGTGGCGGCGCCGGTGCGGTGGCTGAGGCGGTAGGCGGGCACCCAGCGGGCGGCGGGGACGCCGTACTCCAGCTCCAGCTCCACCTGGGGGGCCTGCTCGGTTTGTTCGGCCTGTTCCTCCTGCTCGGTCTGTTCGGGAGCGGTGAGGGTGAGCACGACGGTTTCGGTGGCCTCGACCTGGTCGGTCCGTCCGGCGGTGGACGCGCGCTCCAGTCGGTCGGCGGCCAACTGGCGCTCGTGGTCGGCGAGTTCGATCTCCCGAGTGAGCCGCTCGGCACGCTCCTGGAGGTGGGCAAGCCGCTCGTCGACGAAGTCGGCGAGCTCCAGCCAGGCGTCGGCGGGGGTGCGGCGCAGCGGTTCGTCGCGACGGCGCTGCGGCGGAACGGCGCGCAGTGCGGCGGTCTCGGCGATCGCGTTCCGGATCAGCCGGTGGCGCTCGTTCAGTGCGCCCTGGCGCTCCATGGCCTCGTCCAACTCGCGTCGCAGCTGCGGGAGTTCGTCGACCTCGTGGAGCTCGGCGACGGTCTCCAGGCGGGCCTCGACGACCGCCGTGCCGGCCGGGCCGGCGAGCACCCGGGCGCGCAGCGAGTCGGCGTCCAGCGAGCCGGGCAGGCCGGTCAGCCGGAGCCGTCCGCCGGGCGGAACCGGGACGGTGGCCCGGCGGCGGCAGACCGCGCCCTCGGCGTACACCACGACGGAGTCCAGGACCGACGGGTGGGCCGGTACGGCCGGCGGCTTCGACGGCCCGGTGTGACTGCTGTGCTGATCGTCCTGATCGTCCATGCGCAACCCCTTCGTTCGCGTCCGGTGTGCCGCGGCTCGCCCCGCCGTCCCCGGCGGCCAGTGTGCCCCGCTCGGGGCCGGGCGCCGCCGGATTTCCCGGGGCACGGCGTGTGCACCGGGTGAGACGGGGGGCGGGGCGCGGTGGTTGCCCGGGGTTGCCGGAAGTTGGTCGGGGCTGCCGGGGATTGACCGGGTTGCGGGGGCGCTGCCCGGGGCCGCCCGCGGTTGCCGGGGTGGGACGGGACCCGAGGTCGGTGGGGTTGCCGGGGTCCGGGGTTTTCGGGGGCCGTCGGATGGGAGGATGGGCGCGGGTGCTCCCGGCCGACTCCGGCGGTACCGCACCCGTTGGGACCGTGGCACCCGTTGGGACCGTGGCACCTGTTGAGCGCCGCCAGTGAGAACCGTCCAGTCGAGAACCGTGATCGAGGAGAGCCACCCGCCATGCGCACTGCCGTCGTCGTCGGCACCGGACTGATCGGCACCTCCGCAGCCCTGGCCCTGGCCGCACGCGGGCTGACCGTCCATCTGGAGGACGCCGACCCGGACGCCGCCCGCACCGCCGAGTCGCTCGGCGCCGGCACCACCGAACCGGCCGAGGGCCCGGTCGACCTGGCGATCATCGCCGTCCCGCCGGCGCTGGTCGGCAAGGTGCTCGCGGACTGCCAGCGCCGCAACCTGGCGCACTGGTACACCGACGTGGCCAGCGTGAAGTCCGGCCCGGGCAGCGAGATCGCCGCCCTCGGCCTGGACACCGTCCACTACATCGGTAGTCACCCGATGGCCGGCCGCGAGCGCTCCGGGCCGCTGGCCGCCCGCGCCGACCTGTTCGAGGGCCGCCCCTGGGTGCTCACCCCGACCGCCGACACCGACACCGACACGCTCAACGCCGCCCTGGAGCTGGTCGCGCTGTGCGGCGCGATGCCGATCGTGATGGACGCGGACGCGCACGACCGGGCCGTGGCCCTGGTCTCGCACGCCCCGCAGCTGGTCTCCTCGCTGGTCGCGGCCCGGCTCGAGAACGCCGACGAGACGGCCATAAGGCTCTCCGGCCAGGGCGTGCGCGACGTGACCCGGATCGCCGCCTCCAACCCGGCGCTGTGGGTCGACATCCTGTCCGCCAACGCGGGCGCGGTCGCCGACGTGCTGGAGGAGGTCGCCGGTGACCTCGGCGAGACCGTCGTCGCGCTGCGCGCCCTGGCGGCGGAGGAGGAGGGCGAGCGCCGGGCCGGTGCGTTGGGCATCGAGGCGGTCATGCGGCGCGGCAACACCGGGCAGGCCCGCATCCCCGGCAAGCACGGCGCCCCGCCCACCCGGTACGAGACTGTCGCGGTGGTGCTCGGCGACCAGCCGGGCGAGCTGGGCCGGCTGTTCGGCGAGGTCGGCGAGGCCGGGGTCAACATCGAGGACGTCCTCATCGAGCACTCGGACGGCCAGCAGGTCGGCTTCGTTCAGCTGTCGGTGGCGCCGACGTCGGTCAAGCGGCTGACGGCGGCGCTGCGCGCGGGCGGTTGGAGCGTTCGGGACTGACGGCCGTCGGGCGGCGGGCAGCGGGCGCGGGGCGGCGGGCAGCGGGCGCGGAGGGGAGCAGGCGTGATCATCGAATTGCCGCTGGAGGGGACCGGACACGGCTCGGCCGGTGAGCCGGTGGACCTCGGGAACGAGCGGTTCCTGCGGGCGGTGGTGGGCGGGGAGTTCCTGGTCCGCCACCGCAGTGTGACGGCGATGGTCGAGCGGCCCCGGCCCGTCCTGACGGAGGTCCCCGGCCGGGAGCCCGCCGAGCCGGAGCCGACCTGCAGTCTGCTGCTGCGCGCCGCCCACGTGGCCTTCGCGGACCACTTGCCGCTGAGCCTGTCGCCCGATGTGCTCTGGTACGCCGTGGTGCACGAGGTCGCGGTGCACGTACGGATGTATCCGCCGCGTTACCGGGCGCTGTTCGGCGCTGCGAACGGGGCGCGGGTGCTCAGCGTGCGGGACGACACGTTGATCGGCCGGGACGCCGACTGGGCGCGGTCGCTGCGGCTGGTCCGGGAGCCGCTGACGGCGGCGCTGGGAGCGGACGTGGTCCGGCTGTTCCGGCCGGACTTCTCCACCACGACGCCGGACGACGAGGCCTCGGCGCTGGTGGCGCTGATGGACGTGGTCAGCCCGTACTACGACTTCCGCTGGGAGACCCGCTGCGGCATCCCCAAAGTCCGGCTGGAGGGCACCGCCGAGGACTGGGCGCTGCTGTCGGCGCGGGCGGGCGAGCTGGCGGAACGTTTCGACTGGCTGGCGCCGTGGTTCGCCGAGCTGCGCCCGGTACTGGCGCAGATCGCGGCGACGGCGGCGGGCGGCCCGGTGGACGAGGCCTTCTGGCGCTCGCTGTACAAGTGGCAGTCGGTGTCCGGCGGGCCGCGGGTGACCGGCTGGCTCACCGCCTTCTTCGCCCACACCCAGACCCCCGACGGGCCCCGGTTGCGGCAGACCTTCGGCTGGCGGGAGGCGGCGGAGTGGCCCTATCACCGCGACGCCTTCGCGGTGAACGACTTCCCTTCGCACCTGTCGACGGTGCCGTTCGTGTGGGAGTGCCTGGGTGTCGAGCGGCCGATGGCCTTCGTGGGCGGGGTGCTCGGGATCGAGCGGGACGGCGAGTTCCTGCGGCCCCGGCTCGGGCACGCGGTGCTGGAACGGGCGAGCGGGGCCGGAGGTCAGTGGACCGACGGCCCTGGGGTGATGTCCCCCGGAGGATGTCCCTGAGGTGGTGTCCCTGCGGTGATGCCCCTGCGGTGACCGGCCCGGGACGGGGTGCGGCGGCGGTCCATTAACCTTGAGGGAGACAATCCCCGGCCGTCCGCCCACGCAGGCGCCGGCCTCCATGCTCAGAGAGAGGTTCGCCCCCGTGGACACTGCCGACCGAGCGCACGCCCCGGTCGTCGTCGCCATCGACGGACCCTCCGGCTCCGGCAAGTCGACCGTCTCGCGGGCGGTCGCTGCCCGGCTGGGCCTGAGCTTCCTGGACACCGGCGCCATGTACCGGGCGATGACCTGGTGGATGCTGGCCAACGACGTCGACGTGACCGACGCGGAGGCGGTGGCCGTCGCGTGCGGCAAGCCCGTCATCGTGTCCGGTACGGACGCCGACGGTCCGACCATCACCGTGGACGGTCAGGACGTCTCCGGCCCGATCCGGGGCCCCGAGGTGACGGCGCAGGTCAGCGCCGTGGCGGCGGTGCCGGCGGTGCGGGCCCGGCTGGTCGAGCTGCAGCGCGGCTGCGCCGAGGTCGCCGAGCGCGGCATCGTCGCCGAGGGCCGGGACATGGGGACCGTGGTGTTCCCGCAGGCCACCGTCAAGGTGTTCCTGACCGCTTCCGAGGCGGCCCGGGCCGAGCGCCGGGCGGCCGAGCTGCGCGCCAAGGGCGTGGACGAGGCGACCATCGTCGCGATGGCCGCCGATCTCGCCCGCCGCGACGCCGCCGACTCCTCGCGCGAGACGGCCCCGCTGGCCCAGGCCGCGGACGCCGTGCTGGTCGACACCAGCGAGCTCACCCTGGAGCAGGTGATCGACCGGATCGCCGCGCTGGTGGAGGAGCGGGCCGGGCTGTCGTCCGTCTGACCAGCCGACTCGGCTGGTCGGACGACCATTGAACGAACCGCGGGCCGTCGAGGCGCCGCGGCGGAAACCATCGCGCTGCCCCCTCGGGGCAGGTACGCACGGCGCGCCCCTGGGAAGGGCCGGGCCGGGAAACGGAACAGACGAACATGACCGCAGAGCACTCCGCCACCGGCCCCGGTGAGCTGGACGCCGCCGACTACGCCGAGTTCATGGCCCTCGCCGCCGAAGAGGGCTTCGACCTCGACGGCTTCGACGGCGCGGACGGCGCCGAGCACGTCCGGCTGCCGGTGCTGGCCGTCGTCGGCCGCCCGAACGTCGGCAAGTCGACCCTGGTGAACCGCATCATCGGCCGCCGCGAGGCCGTCGTCGAGGACAAGCCGGGCGTCACCCGCGACCGGGTCACCTACGAGGCCAGCTGGAACGGCCGGCGCTTCAAGGTGGTCGACACCGGCGGCTGGGAGATCGACGTCCTCGGCATCGACGCCATGGTCGCCGCGCAGGCCGAGCTGGGCATCGAGCAGGCCGACGCGGTCCTGTTCGTCGTGGACGCCACCGTCGGCGCCACCGACACCGACGAGGCCCTGATCAAGATCATCCGCCGGGCGGGCAAGCCGACCGTCCTGTGCGCCAACAAGGTCGACGGCCCGTCCACCGAGGCCGAGGCCGCCTACCTGTGGTCGCTCGGCCTGGGCGAGCCGTACCCCGTCTCCGCCCTGCACGGCCGCGGCTCCGGCGACCTGCTGGACGCCGTCATGGACGCGCTGCCCGAGGCCCCGCCGCAGACCTTCGGCGACGCCGCCCCCGGCGGCCCGCGCCGGATCGCGCTGATCGGTCGGCCCAACGTCGGCAAGTCCAGCCTGCTGAACAAGGTCGCCGGCGAGGAGCGGGTGGTCGTCAACGAGCTGGCCGGCACCACCCGTGACCCGGTCGACGAGATGATCGAACTCGGCGGCAAGACCTGGAAGTTCGTGGACACCGCCGGTATCCGCCGCCGGGTCCACCTGACCGCCGGCGCCGACTTCTACGCGTCGCTGCGCACCTCCGCCGCGCTGGAGAAGGCCGAGGTCGCGGTCGTCCTGATCGACGCCAGCGAGACCCTCGCCGAGCAGGACACCCGGATCATCTCGATGGCCGTCGAGGCCGGGCGCGCCGTCGTCGTCGCCTACAACAAGTGGGACCAGCTCGACGAGGAGCGCCGCTACTACCTGGAGCGCGAGATCGAGCGCGACCTCGTCCAGGTGCAGTGGGCCCCGCGCGTCAACGTCTCGGCCAAGACCGGCCGGCACATGGAGAAGCTCGTCCCGGCGATCGAGACCGCGCTGGAGGGCTGGGAGACCCGCATCCCGACCGCGCGCCTGAACGCCTTCCTCGGCGAGCTGGTGGCCGCCCACCCGCACCCGATCCGGGGCGGCAAGCAGCCGCGCATCCTGTTCGGCACCCAGGCGGGCATCCGGCCGCCGCGCTTCGTGCTGTTCGCCTCGGGCTTCCTGGAGGCGGGCTACCGGCGCTTCATCGAGCGCCGGCTGCGTGAGGAGTTCGGGTTCGTGGGGACGCCGATCTCGATCTCGGTGCGGGTTCGGGAGAAGCGCAAGAAGAAGTAGTGGTCAGTTGGTTGCTGACAGTGGGTAGTTGGTAGCTCGTAGTACGGCTGAGGGCCTCGTCACCGGTGGTGGCGAGGCCCTCGGGCTCTTCCGGCTCTGTTGTCGGGGACGGTGGCGCGGTCGCCTGCCCCGGGCGTTGCCTGCCTGGGCTGTTGCCCGGTCGGGGCTGTTGCCGCTCGAGGCGGTTGGCGGGCGCGTGGTGGTGGGGCGTGGTCGGCTGCCACTGTCAGTGGTGGTCGCCGGCGCGGCCCGGGGGGAGCGAGAGCAGCTGACGGTGGCGGCCGCCGGTGGACTGGGCGGCGGCGAGGCCGGTGGCCGTGCCCAGCACCGGGGCGGGGGCCGGGGGCGGGGCAGGGGTCGGGGGCGGGGGCGGGGCGGGGGTCGCGTGCGGGAGCGGGCCGAGGTAGCCGGCGGCGACCCAGCCCTGGCCGTTGGTGAACTGGGGCGAGGGGGGCGGGGCGTGGCCGTGGCTCTGGCCGTCGCCGTCGCTGGTAGTGGCGGCGGGCGCCGGTGCGGGCGCCGGTGCGGGGATGTGGCCGGGGTGGCTGGTGGGGTGGGTGGGCTGTGACTGCGCCGGCACGAACTGGGGGAGGCCGGACGGCTGGCCCGCGTAGGTGTGGAAGGCCTGCTGCTGCGGCTGGTGCGGGCGCTGCTCGCCGCGGAGCGGGTAGCCGTCGCGGATCGCGAAGCCGGTGAACCTCAGGTCCTCCTCGCCCGACCGGTCGCCGGGCAGGGCGCGGAACAGCCGTCGGTACTCGGAGTACAGCTCGTCGTAGATCGGGGTCGTCGAGTGCGGGTGCTCCGCGTCGTACGACGGGCGCATGCCCGGGATCGAGCGGGTGGGGGTGGTGGGCCGTCCGGCGGGTGCGGAGACGTCGTAGCTGTACACGTAGGGGCCAACGAGTGAGAGGCGGTGGGGGATGCGGGGGCGTTTGGCCGACGGGGCCGGGGAAGGCCTTTGGCGGCGTGGGATCGGGGGAGGCCTTAGGCGGGGCGGACCGGGGACCGGGCGGCGGGCGTGCGCCGGCCCCTTCGGGCGGTGGCCGCTGACCGGGTTCGGTCAGCGGCCACCGCCCGAAGCGCCGGAGCGGATCAGGTGCCGGCCAGCGGGAGGGAGGCGGCGACCACCTGACCCAGCGCCACCGCCCTTTCCAGCGCCTGGCGCAGCAGGTCCTCGCGGGGCTGGCGACCGACCATGCCGGCCGGGACGGCGTACATGGTCACCTCGGAGAGCTGGCTGGCGGCCATCCGCCAGGCGTCGGTGACCTGGAGCGGCTGGTGCGCCTGCCACCAGCCGGTACTGCCGCCCGCCGCGGCGGGCTGGAGGATCGCGTGCAGCTTGCCCATGGCGACCAGGACCGACCAGCCGGGCAGCTGCTCCGGAGTCTCGTCGAGGTCGCTGACCCGCTGGAAGCCCGCGTCCTGGAGCAGGTCGAGGAACTCGTCCTCGCCGGAGGTGCTGCCGGGGCGGCCGACCGGGCCGGTGGGTTCGACCACCAGTGAGGCGTGGCCCACCTTGCCGTGCAGGACGAGTCCGCAGGTGATGCCGAGGATGGCGGCCTGACCGGGGGCGATCGGCTGGGACGGGGTGCCGGCGGCGTCCTGGGCCGGGAGGGCGAAGTCGTGGTCGGGGACCGTGAAGTCCGGGGCGGGGAGCGTCAGGTTCGGCGCGGGGACCGTCAGGTTCGGCGCGGCGGGCTGGGACTGACTGATGCTGCGGACGGCTCCGGCCAGTTGCTCCTCGGCGACCGGTACGACCTGGGAGGGGATGCAGCGGGCGTGGGCGAAGGCCAGGACGGCGGTTTCGTCACCGATGAACAGCACGGTGCTGGTGGGCTCCGCGTGGGTGTCGCCGGGGGTGCGGCAGGAGGTGCATTCGTAGCTGTCCGGGGCGCGGTCGCCGCCGAGCAGGCGGTCGGCCTCGTCGTCGCCGATCTCGGACCGGACCTCGTCGCTGACGTCGAGCATGCGCGGCACAGGGTCTCCTCGGATGGGGTGCGGTTGGGGTCATTGGGTCGGACTCGGGGAGGTCGCCATGCCCAACGGGCCCCTGTGTCAGGCGTCACGGGTCTCCGGCGAGGCTGACGGGAATTGCCCCGGATCCGATCGCGACACGTGTTCTCGTGGTCGCAATCTGTCGATGTCGGGGGCAGGACTGCCGGAATGAAGCCGTGAGGTGGGTCACGCGATCTCGACCTTTGATCTAGGAATCGATGGCTAAATCCGACATTTCGGACGGAAATGTGAGGTCATTACCGCCGGTAACCCGTTGCTGAGCTGGGCGAACCGTCGGGGTTTTGGTTTCCCCGGTGACCGGCTCGTAGCTTCTTTGGCGGCGCAACGAGCGCCACCCGGGCTCACCCCCGACGCACCGCCCCCCGGTCCCGGCCGGGCGCGGCAGGTGCCCGCCGACGCGATCGCTCGAACAGGTCGCCGGCGAGTGGCTGGGTGGCCGGGGCGGCAGCGGCACGTCCGACACGTGCACGGCCGTCCGACGGACGCGGCAAGCGAATCGCGGCCCTCTCCAGGGTCTGGTTCCGCATGCCCGCCCGGGGCTGTCGAGAGGAACCCCATGACCTTCCGTAACGAGAACGCCGCTGCCACCACCACCGCCGCCACCAAGCGCAACCGCGTTCGGATGGCCGTCGTGGCGGGTGCCGCTGTCGCGGCCCTGCCGGTGGCCGGCCTCGTCACGGCCACCTCGGCCTCCGCCGCGCCCGTCTCCACCTGGGACGCCGTCGCCCAGTGCGAGAGCGGCGGCAACTGGGCCATCAACACCGGCAACGGTTTCTTCGGCGGTCTGCAGTTCACCTCCAGCACCTGGGCCGCGTACGGCGGCACCGCCTACGCCGCGCAGGCCAACCAGGCCACCAAGGCGCAGCAGATCTCCGTCGCCGAGAAGGTCCTCGCCTCGCAGGGCCCCGGCGCCTGGCCGGTCTGCTCCGTCAAGGCGGGCCTGACCAAGGGCGGCGCCCCGGCCGCCGTCGACACCACGGCCGGCTCCTCCGCCGCCAAGCCGGCGCAGGCCCCCGCGCCGAAGGCCGCCACCCCGAAGGCCGCTGCCGCGCCGAAGGCTGACGCCCCGAAGGCCGCTGCGCCGAAGGCCGACGCCGCGCCGAAGGCCGATGCTGCCAAGTCCTGGACCGGCTCCAACGACGCCAAGCCGGCCAAGGGCAGCTACACCGTCAAGTCCGGTGACACCCTGAGCTCGATCGCCGCCGCGCAGGGCCTGGACTGGCACGACCTGTACAAGAACAACGCCAAGGTCATCGGTGGCAACCCCGACCTGATCTTCCCGGGTCAGACCCTGAGCATCTGAGACCCGATGAGCTGACCGTGGGTCGGCTCGGGCGGTGCCATGGCCGCTCCTCCGCCACGCGGGGGAGCGGCCGTCGGCGTTCCCGGCGTGGCGTGGTGTGGCGTGTCTTGGTCGGGTGGCGGCCCGGCGGGGGTCGGGCTGCCCGGGGTCGGCTGTCGTGCCCTGTGCGAGGACTGGCGGGCGGACATCGGCAACGGCCACTACGGCGGCCTGCGGATCCGGCCGCCCACCTGGGCGCAGTACGGTGTTCGGCACTTCGCCGATCGAGGGGCCGGTGTTTCCCCCGCCCTCGGCTCCTAGGCTTCGATCCCTGACTGGCGGATCGTGACGTTGAGCCGCCCCACCAGCCCGAGCGCCGGGTCCGCCGTTCCCGGCAGCGTCCGCACCACCCCGTGGTAGGCGAACCGGGCCGGGCCACCGAAGACCAGCAGGTCCCCGCTGTGCAGCTCCAGGTCGGTCCACGGGCGGTTCCTGGTCCGGGTGTTCCCGAGCCGGAAGAGGCAGTCGTCGCCCAGCGAGAGCGAGACCACCGGGGCGTTCGCGCGCTCGTCACGGTCCTGGTGCAGGCCCATCTTCGCGCCGTGCGGATAGTGGTTGACGATCGCGGTGTCCGGTTCGTACGCCGCTGCGCCCGCGATCTCCCCGATCCTCTCCCCGTACGCGTCCGCGACCGCCCGCCGGGCCAGCTCACCGAGCAGAGCCGGGAACGGCTTGACGGGGGCGCCGTCCTCGGCGACGCGTGCGTACCCGTACGGGTACCAGTGCCAGCCGAGGCTGACCATCCGCACCGACATGACCCCGCCGGTGGGCATCCGCACACTGTGCAGGCCGGCGGGTGGGCGGGCCCATTCCCGGCAGGCGGCGACCAGCCGGAGCTTCGCGGCCGGGTCCAGCCAGTCGGGCAGCAGGACGGCCCCGGGGGCGGGCTCGGACCGTACCCGCGCGGCCGGGCCCGCGCCGGGCGGGTCGTCGGGTCGGTCGTCGAACAGGTCACCCTGGATCACCTCACCATCTTCCTGCGTCCCGTACCGCCCTGCCCAGCCCCGCCCCGCCTTGCCCTGCCCTGCCCTGCCGTGTGGGGTGGGGGGCTGGGCGCTTCGAGGGTGCGCGGCCGTTCGTCGACCTGTCCACTCGTTTACACGTTCGAGTGAATCGGACGCCCGGGGCCAGTGGGCGGGAATGGCCCGGGTCGCCGGAGAATTCATTCGAGTGAGCTGGAGAGCTCGATCGGAATCTCGAGAACCACGAGAGGGAGCGCGCGCATGGGTACCCCCGTCGACGACCTCGTCGATCTGCTGGACCTGGAGCAGATCGAACTGAACATCTTCCGCGGGCGCAGTCCCGAGGAGGCGCTGCAGCGCACCTTCGGCGGGCAGGTCGCGGGGCAGGCGCTGGTCGCGGCGGGGCGCACGGTCGAGGGCGAGCGCCCCGTCCACTCGCTGCACGCGTACTTCCTGCGCCCCGGGGTGCCCGGGGTGCCGATCGTCTACCAGGTCGACCGGATCCGCGACGGCCGCACCTTCACCACCCGCCGGGTGCTCGCCATCCAGGGCGGCCGGTCGATCTTCTCGCTGACCGCCGACTTCCACAGACCGGAGGAGGGCAGCATCGAGCACCAGTACCCGATGCCGTCGGTCCCGGCGCCCGAGGACCTGCCCAGCGCCCTGGACGAGGTCGGCTCCCGGCTCGGCGAACTGCCCCCGTTCATCAGTCGCCGCCAGCCCTTCGACATCCGCTACGTCGAGCGGTTGCGCTGGAGCAAGGAGGAGCTGGTGGACGTGGAGGCGCGCAGCGGCGTCTGGCTGCGCACCAACGGCCCGCTGCCGGACGATCCGCTGATCCACGTCTGCGCCCTCACCTACGCCAGCGACATGACGTTGCTGGACGCCGTCCGTGCCCCCGTCGAGCCGCTCTGGGGCACCCGGCACTTCGACATGGCCTCGCTGGACCACGCGATGTGGTTCCACCGGCCGTTCCGGACCGACGACTGGCTGCTCTACCAGCAGGAGTCCCCGATCGCCCACGGCGCACGTGGCCTGGCGCGCGGGCAGATCTTCGACCGGAACGGGCAGCTGGTGGTGTCGGTGGTGCAGGAGGGCCTGTTCCGGCCGCTGAAGGGCTGAGGGCGGTGTCCCGGCCGCCGGGTGGACGCCGTGTTGCCGCCGCGTCGCGTCTGCTCGCGGGCGCCTTGCACTGCCGTGCGCTGCCTTTCGGGCGCCTTGCGTCACCTTGCGGTCTCATTGCGAGTCGGCGGCTTGCCGAGGCCGGGGAATGATCCGTACCCGCGCACGGTGTTGTGCAGGATGACCGAGACGGACGGCTCGAACGGCGGGCCGTCCGCGGACCGGACCGGGAGGGTTGACCGATGACGGCGACGGCCGCGGAGGACTGGAAGCACTGGAGTGACCGGCGGGCGGCGTCGGTGAGCGCGCCGCACGGCCAGCTCGCACTCACCGGCACGCACTGGCTGGAGCCCGAACCGGTCGAGATCCCGGGCCTGCCCGGGCGCTGGTGGGCCGACGCCGAGGGCGTCCGGGTACGCGCCGCGGCGGCCGACGGCATCACCGTCGGAGGCGCCGACGGTCCGGTGGACGGCGAGGTGCTGCTGCGCCCCGACACCGACCCGGCCGCCGACACCGCCACCGTGGGCGAGCTGCTGCTCGTCCCCATCGAGCGGGAGGGCGAACTCGCCCTCCGGGTCTTTGACCCGGCCTCGCCCGGCCGGACGGGCTTCGCGGGCATTTCCGCCTACCCGTACGCGCCCGAGTGGGCCGTACCCGCCGTCTACACCCCCTTCGAGGAGGAGGGGCAGTCGGTGCTGGTCCCGAACGCGGACGGAAAGGACCGCCCGCTGGCGGTCACCGGGACGATCGAGTTCACCGTGGCCGGTGAGCACCGCACGCTGACCGTCAGCCGCGCCGGCCAGCGCCTCACCGGCGTCATCGCGGATGCCACCAGCGGGATCGACACCTACCGCTTCCGCTTCATCACCCTGCCGGCGCCCGACGGGGACGGCCGGACCGTCCTCGACTTCAACCGGGCGTACCTGCCGCCCTGCGCCTTCGCGGACCACTTCATCTGCCCGTTCCCGCCGCCCGGCAACCGGCTGGACTTCGCGGTGGAGGCGGGGGAGAAGCAGGTGCTGAGCAGGTAGGGCGCATGAACTGCGTCGTCGGCCGACCGGGCGCGGGGCCCGGTCGGCGACGACGGGTGAACGGGTCAAGCGGACCCGGTGTCGCGTTCGGCGCAGGCCGGAGCAACTATGGACCGTTGTGACGACGAACCAACCCTCTGACGCCCCGCCCGCCGAACCCCTTGCCCCTGCCGCTCCTCCCGTGCCTGCCGCTCCTCTCGTGCCTTCCGCCCCGCAGGAGGCGCCCTGGTACCGGCGGGCCTTCGCCGACCTCAGCCCGCTGCGCGAGCACCCCGATTACCGCCGGGTCTGGTCCGGGCAGGCAGTGTCCTCCGTAGGCCAGCAGATGACCGCCGTGGCCGTCTCCGTCCAGGTCTACGACCTGACCGGCTCCGCCTTCGCGACCGGCCTGGTTGGCCTGTTCTCCCTCGTCCCGCTGGTCGCCTTCGGCCTTTACGGCGGTGCCGTCGCCGACACCGTCGACCGGCGCAAGCTCGGCCTGATCGGCTCGGCCGGCCTCGCCGCCGTCTCCGCCCTGCTCGCCGCCCAGACCATGGCCGGCCTCGGCATGGTGGCCGTCCTCTACGCGGCCGTCGCTGTCCAGGCCGGGTTCTTCGCACTCAGCTCGCCCGCCCGCTCGGCGATGATCCCCCGGCTGGTCCCCGCCCACCAGCTCCCGGCGGCGAACGCCCTCAACACCGTCAGCATGAACCTCGGCCTCACCGTCGGCCCGATGCTCGGCGGCGTCCTGATCGGCGCCTTCGGCGCCCAGTCCGCCTACCTCGTCGACACCGTCGCCTTCACCGGCACCCTCTACGCCATGTGGCGCCTGCCCGCCATGCGCCCCCAGGGCGACCGCAAGGGCCGCGCCTCCGTCCTCGACGGCCTGCGCTTCCTGCGCGAGCAGCCCAACCTGCGCACCAGCTTCCTCGCCGACCTGGCCGCGATGATCTTCGGCATGCCGCGCGCCCTCTTTCCGGCCATCGCCGTCACCTTCTACGCCGGCGACGCCCGCACCGTGGGCCTGCTCGTCTCCGCCCCGGCCGTCGGCGCCCTGATCGGCGCCCTCTTCTCCGGCTGGGTCGGCCGGATCCACCGCCAGGGCATCGCGATCCTCGCCGCCGTCTCCGCCTGGGGCCTCGCCATCGCCGCCTTCGGCGCCCTCCATAACCTCTGGCTCGGCCTCCTCCTGCTCGCGGTGGCCGGCTGCGCCGACACCGTCAGCATGATCTTCCGCAACACGATGATGCAGGTCGCCGCCCCCGACGAGATGCGCGGCCGCCTCCAGGGCATCTTCATCGTCGTCGTGGCCGGCGGCCCCCGCCTCGGCGACTTCGAGTCCGGCGCCGTCGCCGCCCTCACCAACCCCGCCATCTCCGTCATCACCGGCGGCCTCGCCTGCGTCGCCTGCGTCCTCCTCCTCGCCGCCCGCCGCCCCGCCTTCCTCACCTACGACGCCCGCCACCCCACCCCCTGACCGATCCCACCCCCGAAACCTGGCAGCGAGCACCCCCCGACGTGCTGTATTGTTTTCCACGTCGCCGGGACAACCGGAGACAAGGTCGAGAAGCCGCCCGGCAGAGCCCCCCAGGCCCCGCCGCACGGCACCGAGACCACGGGACGTGGCGCAGCTTGGTAGCGCACTTGACTGGGGGTCAAGGGGTCGCAGGTTCAAATCCTGTCGTCCCGACTTGCGAATCCGCAGGTCGGAGGCCGTTTCCATCTGAGGATGGGGACGGCCTTTTTGTGCGTGTCGCGGGGTGGTGGTCGCAGGGTGGTCGCACCTCGTCCGGCCGCGGGTCGCAGCCGGGCGCGGGCTGACCTGGTCAACTCGCTGCTGTATGGCTGGAGTTGGCGCACGTGGCCCGATCGGTGGCCGGATCGTTAACCACTCACGACGTCCTGTGGCGGGTGACCTCGCGTCGCGGGGTTGACGCGGTCGGGCGTGAGCGTCGTTCAATTTGTGAGCTTTCTTCCGTTCTGTCCGCATTTTCTGGGCCAGATGTCGGCGCGGGGGCGGACCCGCGAGGCGAAGGTCTGCGACCACCATGCGACCACCACGCAGGCGGGAGCCGCCCTGGCCAGGCGGTCCTCCTTGCTGGGGCGCAAAGGGGCCCGGCAGGCTGCGGGCTTCGGGAGGCGGTGTGCTGAGGGGTGGAGCGCGCCGGGTGCGGCTGGGGCAGATCTTCGGCGATGACGTGCCCTTGGGTTCGCTGGGTTCCTTCCTCCTGGACTGCTACAGCGTCCCCGGGGGTCGGGCTGTGCTTCACGGTGACCGGGCGTGCCGCCAGTTGGGGCCCGGTGCGCGGCTGGGCCGTGTCGGGCTCGCGGCCGGGCCGTTGTGCGGCTCCTGTGCGTGGATGTTGCCGGCAGAGCATCCCGTGAGCGAGTTCGCGGTCGCGGTGGCAGGGCTGAGAACTCCCGCCGTGGTGGCGGGCGCCGGCGCGCCGGCGGGTCCGGTGCCCGCACCAGGGCCTGCGGGCGCTGAGCCCGCCCAGGCGGTGCGGGTGTGGCGGCGCGCGCAGACTCGCGCGCTTGAGGGCTTCGCTGCCGCTGCCGCTTTCCCCTGGCTGGAGCCCTGGGCAGGGCCCAGGCTGTCCGCGCTGACCGGCGCGGTCGAGCAGGCTCGCGGAGCGGTTGGCCGCCGTGTCGACCCTCGCGAACTGCTGACGGCTGCCTGCGTGGCGGCCCTACCCGTGCCGGTCGGGCTGCGGGAAGGGCCGCCGGCTTGTGCGGGGAGCTGGGGGGTCGACGGGGAGTGGCTACTGCTGGAGGCATGGACGCGCTGGCAGAGCGCCTGCGCCGAAGGCGAGGCACGGGTGGCGGACTGCGTACGGGCGGCGTCCGCAGCGGTCTACGAAGCGTTCGGCAGACGGCGCAAGGCACGTGATGAGGCGCTGGACAGCGTCCAGCGCCTCATCACGTCCTCAATCGACCAGGCACGGCGGCTCGCTGAAGAGGAGTACGCCAGGCCCGTACACCTGGTTCAGATGGCGCTCCCGCTACTTGAGACGGAGCCGTTCACCGGTCGGGAGTACGATCCGCTCACCTTCTGGCAAGCCGGGGTGATCGCGGCCCACCAGACCGGCGTCGACTGGCCGGCCGGCCAGGTCTCGCTCGCCGCTCCCCGGGCGGTGTCCGATCTGCTCCTGGGCGGCTGACTCCCGGGCCGGTCAAGCAGCGTGGCGGGGCTGGAAACCGGGCCAGTCCTCAAGGTCCGTGGCAGCCAGTTCGTAGGCATGGGCGAGCGCGTTGACCGCGTCGTCGGCCGCGTGCTTGAGCAGGTGCCCGTAGATGTTGATGGTCGTCGCGATGGTCGAATGACGCAGCGCCTTCGACACGATCGCGATGGACACCCCGGAGGTGATCATGATGGTCGCCACCGTGTGCCGCAGATCGTGAATCGTGATCTGCGGCAGCCCGGCCTCGGCCTGGCGGTGCCGCAGCTGGTCCAGGACGTACTGCGGACGTAGCGGGGCTCCGTCGACGCCTGCGAAGACGAGTCCGCGCAGTGGGGCTCCCGCAGGCAGCAGGGATCTCTGGTGATCGGCCTGGCGCTGCAGCGCCGCCAGGACCCGCGGGTTGACGCTGACCCAGTTCCGGCTCGCCTTGGTCTTCGGCGCGCACAGGTGCAGTTCGTTGTTGTCGATGGTGGCCAGGGTACAGCGGACGAAGATCTTGCGCTCCATGAAGTGGACGTCCTCCCAATGCAAACCCAACACCTCCCCGCGCCGCATCCCGGTTCCCAGCATCACCTCGAACACGTCGGCGACCTGGTCGCGGTAGTACAGCTCGTTGTGACGCAGGAATGCCGCCGCCTGCACCGCGGTCCAGCACAGGCGCTCGGCTGCCGCCGGCCGCGCGCCGATGGCACCCTCGGCCGCGTTGTAGCCGATCAGACGCTCCTTGTGGACGGCATGATTCAGGGCACTGCGCAGCGTCGCCCCGAGCCGGTAGACCGTCGGCGCGCCGCGGCCCTGATCCCGCAGGTCGGCCTGCCAGGCGGCGACGTGCCGGGAGCGCAGGTCCTTCAGCCGCATCCGGCCGAACACCGGAAGAAGCTCCTGGCGAACGCACTTGGCGTAGGAGGCCGCGGTGGACGGCTTGAGCGTCCGCTCCTTCAACGCCACCCACTCCAGCAGGAATGCACCAACCGTGAGCTTGCGGTCCTCGAACACACCCGTCGCCTCCGCGTTCAGCACGCACTGCAGCGCGTACACGGCATCCTCCCGTGACCCGTAGCCGCTGCGCCGCCGGGTGCTGCGTCCCTCGCCGTTCGTCGGCATGTCCACCGCGTACGCCCAGCTCCCGTGCAGCTCATCCGCCGCCAGCCGCGGGCAGCGCGCCCCGACCGGACGTCGATCCGCACCCCGGCAGCCGCAGCGCCGGTAGACCCGCCCGCGCTCGAACTCAGCCTCACTAGCCGCCATTGAACTCTCCCTTCACGCAAGTAACTTCCGTCACATGCCTGCCCACTCAGCAGCCGTGAAGTCGTACCAAGCAAAGGGGCGTGAAGCGCGCCCACAGCGCGCGAGGGCGCGCTCACCCCAATCCGACCCGGCATCAGGTTTGCCCCAGCTCTGGGCGCTCGCGCGGAACGCGTCGGCGACACGGCCCGGTCCGGGGATCTCGTGACGGGGGCCACAAGGGCCAGCACCCCGGCGTGGCCGGCGAACGCCTACGGCCACAGGACCGCATGCACGGCGTCACCGATCGGCGGGGCGGATGGACGGCCGTGGCGATGTGTGGCGGCCAGGGCGAGGTGTGCGGGCTTGCCGGCGATGGAGCAACGGTGTGCGGATGCCGACCGGCCCTCGTTCGGACGGGACAGAGAGGGATCCGCACGCGGGTGGGCGTGGCGGGTCGACGGTCGGGCAGATGATCAGACGAGCCTGTCGTGGTGGGTGGCTGCGGCTTCGCGGACGAGCTGGGCGAAGTGGCCGTGGCTGCGGTCCTGGTGCGCTTCGACGTGTTCGTCGTCCCAGCCCTCGTCCTCGTCGTTGTCGGGTTCGTCGTATTCCTCGTGGAGGAGCCAGCAGCCGTGGATGCCGGCGAGGAGGTCTTCGAGGAGGTCGGGGGCGGGGCGTTTGGGGTCGAGCGGGGTCAGGCGCAGGCCGGTGTCCTTGGTGTCGGTGTCCGGGCCGGTGTGTTGGGCGAGGTTGTCGTCGATGTCGTCGAGTTGTTCGCGTAGGCCGGCGGGGTCGGGAAGGAGGCCGTCGGCGATGTGGAGGGCGTGGCGTACGAGGCCGGTGACCGCGTCGTACGGGGAGGCGCCGGCTTCGAGGAACTGGAGGACGAGGGTGGGGGTTTCGTGGGGGAGGGCTTCGATGTTGTCGGCTTCGACGAGTACGGAGGTGGGGGAGTGGCCGGTGGCGGCGGCGGTGACCGCGGCTGCGGCCGCGAGCCAGTGGGCTGCGGCGACGGCTGCGGCGGTGGGGTCCATCTCGGTGAACAGCGCTGCGGGGCCGAAGGGGTCCTGTTCGAGGAGGCGGTCGGCGGCGGCGACCTGGACGGGGGAGGCGCCTTCCCGGCTGAGGAGGACGGCCTGACCGGCGCGGCCGGTGAGATCGCCGAGTTCGGCGTTCTCCACTGCGGTGAGTTCGGTGCCGACTTCGGCGAGGACGGCGGCGGTGAGGTCCGCGTTGTCGAGGGCGTGCAGAGCACAGCCGGCGCGGTGGGCGGACTCGACCAAAAGACTGTAGCCGACGTCGAGCATGCCGTCCTGGGGGAGGTTGGGCCGGGTGATGGCGCCGGGGACCTCGTCGAAGGACTTGCGTTCCTCCGCGCGGCGCCAGCCCTCGGAGTTGGGCTCCATGGACGCAGCGGCGCTGGCCGGATGGGTGTAGGTGCGCCACGCGGCCTCGGACAGGTGGGTGAGCGCGCCGGCCAGACGCATGAGCGTGGCGGTGTTCGTGCCGGTCGGGACGGCGGCGAGACGAGTGGCGAGATCACCCTCGCCCGTGCCCCAGGCCGCGATCAGCTCGTGCTGTTCGGGGTCGACGCTGTAGCGGGTCATGAAGCCGTACCTCCGGTGATCTGCTCGGCAACGCCGCTGAGCATCGAGCCATTCTGGCGCATCGCCAGATATTCCGGTTCGTGCAGCCGACAGGCGCCGACGGCTGTGAGAGAGCGAGGCCCTCTGGGGGCAGAGGCGCTTGAGCCGGGTTGCGGGCTCCTCGACGGGTTGGGATGAGACCAGCGGTGTGGGACATCGCGGAGACCGGCGTGCTCGAGAGATCACCGGATGGGAGGTCCCTTACCGGCGCAATGGGCAGGCTCGGCCTTCTTTGCCGGGACTCGTCGGCTACCCGCGGCGGCATTCTTGGCCGGCTCCAGGAGGGTTTCCGGACGGTGTGTGGCTGCGGCTGCGCACGGGCCGAGTGACTGTGGGGCTGGGTGTCCTCCGCTTGGTGGGACGCGCCGCTGGGGTGGGCGGTGGCTCGAAGGGGCGAGCCATAGCTGGGGTCGGGTGCCATGCAGAGCCATTGCGGTGTGCACCTGTCAATCCCCAGTAATCGTGGAGTCCTCGCTAAGCGGCCTGGGCCTCCTGATGAGCCTCGGCTCGTGCCTTGCTGATGATCCGTTCGAACTCCACGGGCGGCAGTCCGCCGGCCGCGCTGTGTCGGCGACGGGTGTTGTAGAAGTCGGCGATCCAGGTCGCGATCTTCAAGCGGGCCTCTGCGCGGGTGGCGAAGCGCTGCCGGTGGATGTATTCGACCTTGATCGTGGAGTGGAAGCTCTCGGCGGCGGCGTTGTCCAGCGCCGACCCCACCCGGCCCATCGACTGGACCACGCCGAGACGGTCACACAGCTCGTTGTAGGCCTGGCTGCTGTACTCGCTGCCGCGATCCGAGTGGAAGATCACGCCGTCCACCCGACCACTACGGGTGGCCGCTGCCATCGTGAGCGAGGCGCCGACCAGGGCGGCGTCGTGATGGGCACCCATCGCGTAGCCGAGGAGCCGACGCGAGAACAGGTCGATCACCGTGGCCAGGTAGAGCTTGCCCTCGCCGGTGCCGATCTCAGTCATGTCGCCCACCCACAGAACGTTCGGCGCCACCGCGTCGAAGTGTCGATTGACCAAGTCGCGGGCCGCTATGCGTCTGCCCTGGCGAGTCAGTGACCGGCGTCGGCGCGGGGGCTTGCGGCCCTGGAGTCCGAGCTCGGCCATGATCTTGGCGACGGTGTTCTCCGAGACCTGCCAGCCCTCGGCCCATAGGTCCAGGGTGATCCTGGGCGAGCCGTAGGTACTGCCGGACGCGGCGAAGAAGTACCTTATTCGGTCGGTCAGTTCAGCCCGCCGGACCTCGCGGGCCGTCGGCTCAGCCGGGCGCCGGCGCCACTTGTAGAACCAGGACGCGGACACTCCAAGGGCCCGGCAGGCGGTCGTGTGCGGGACGCTGTGCTCGGTCCTCTGGTCGGCGATGAAGCCCGCAACCGTCACTTCGTCGCCTCCTTCACCCACAGGACCACCGATCGCTTGAGGACATCGCGCTCCATCCCGAGCTCAGCGATCTCCTTGCGCTGCCGGGCGTTCTCATCTCGCAGCCGGCGCAGCTCGTCCCGCTCGGACTCGCTCAAGCCTCCCGCCGCCTCCGCGTCCGCCCGGGTCCGGGCGCGGTGGACCCAGTTCTGCAGCGTGCTCTCGTGCACGCCCAGGTCCCGCGCGACCTCCGCGGCCGACTTCCCGGTCTCCGTCACTATCCGCACCGCACCCGCGCGGAACTCCGCGTCGTAAGAGCGCCTCTTCCCTGCCATGACCCTCAACTTCCCCTCTGGTCACGACTCCACGCTACGAGGGGAATGTCAACCTGAGTAACTCGGCGACGACCGGATCGCAGAGCACCTGTGGTCGGCCTACGGTGCTGAGGGAGCCGAGCTGGTTCGCCGGTGCAGCGCCGAACTGTGTCGGCCCGAAGCTCCGGGGCGCAGTCCGAGTGAGCGAGGGCGAGGCCCGGCAACCGGCTTGTTGGCCTGGCCTGGCCTGTACCCGGACTCGGTTTGCTGGAGCCCGTTCGTCACTGCGGCTTCCAACAGTCAGCCGGGTGCCTCAGCCCGGAAGGGCTTCGTGAGCAGCGCTTCGAGGACGGATCCGGACTGCGGATCGCCGGCGATCCCGCGTGTCTGCTCGGCCGCCATTCGGGCCGAGGCGGAGCCGGGTTCGGCGGCGGCCGTGACCGCGAGCAGGAACTCCATCGGCAGCCTGGCGCCATTGGTGCCGTGATAGGTCCCTCCCCGGAGGGGAATCGCCAGGCCCATCTTCTTTATGGGTCGGATATCTGCGTCATGCGATCTCGGCGGGTGGTGGTGAGGAGGGCTGGTCCATCGAGGGGCGGCCCGGGCTCATACGGGGACTGAGGGGGCGGTGTCGGTGTTCGGTGGGGATGCGAGGTGTCGGAACTGGCCGCGGAAGTAGAGGAGCGGATCGCCGCCGCCCCGGGCGACGCCGGTGACCCGGCCGACGACGATGGTGTGGTCCCCGCCGGGGAGCACCTCGTGCACCCGGCAGTCGATCCAGGCGAGCGCGTCGGCGAGGTGGGGGCTGCCGGAGATCGGGGACGGGTGCCACTCCACGCCCGAGAAGCGTTTCTCCTGCTGCTCGCTGCCGAACCGCCGGCCGAGCGCCTCCTGGTCGGAGGCCAGCACATTGGCGCTGAATACGCCGCTGCGGATGATCCGGGGAAGGCTCCGTGAGCCGTTCCCGGCCGCGAAGGTGACCAGTGGCGGAGTGAGTGACAGCGCGGTGAGGGATTGGCAGGTGAAGCCGAGAGGCTCGTCGTCCTGGGCGGTGATGACGGCGACTCCGGTGCAGAAGTGGCCGAGTGTGCTGCGGAACTCCCGCTCATCGGGTTCGAAGAACCGAGGGGCCGTCGGTCGCCCGGCGGACGACGGGGTCCGTGGTGGCCGTGAGGCGGTGCGTGTGCCGGGTCCGATCGGACTGTCCATGCCCGCCACCGTCAGCGGGGCTGCTATGCGACGCCTATAAGTGATCGTCGGGCCCGCTATAGGAACGAGATAGCGGCCGAGATGAGCCTCACGCAGTGGACTTCGGCCGGTGGCGGTGGTCCGAGCATCTGCCGTGTACGCAGGGGAGCGGTGGCGCGTGACGGCGCCCCGCAGCCTGTACGCCGTTCTGGGAGCGTGAGTCGGTTGGCACAGTCCGAGGTTCGCAACGACGTCCGTGACGTCCGCATGCCGGTCACCGCCGCGCAACAGGGCGTCTGGGTGGCGCAGCGGATGGAGCCCGAGAGCCCGCTCTACCAGTGCGGCGTCTACTTCGAGACCGAGGGGCTCGATGCCGGGCTGCTGGGCCGGGCCGTGGCCGGGGCGGTGGCGGAGACCGAGGCGCTGCGGGCCGGGTTCGGGGACGACGGCGAGGTGTACCAGGTCGTCCGGGCGGAGCTGGATGCCGGGCTGACGGTCGTGGATTTGCGGGCCGAGGTGGAGCCGTCGGAGGCGGCCCGGGCCTGGATGGAGCATGACCTCGCGACCGGGCCGACGCTGGGGTCCGCACCGGATCCGGCCGCGGACCCGCTGTTCCGGCACGCCCTGCTCCTGGTGGAGGACGGCCGGCAGCTGTTCTGGTTCCGCTACCACCACATCCTGCTCGACGGCTTCGGTCAGACCCGCTACCTCAGCCGGCTGGCCGCCCTTTACTCCGCCCTCCACGGTGCCCCCGACGGCGACGAGGCGGCCGTCGTCGGCGCGCCGCGGCGCCGGCACGGCCTCGCCGACCTGCTGGCCGAGGAGCGCGCCTACCGGGAGTCCCCGCGTTGGGAGAACGACCGCCGCTTCCTGCTGGACCAGGTGGACGAGGCGGAGGAGCGTCGCTCCCTGGCCGACCATTCCGCCGGCCCGGCCCCGCGCGCGCTGCGCCGACAGGTGGAGCTGAGCCCGGAGCTGACCGCAGTGCTGACCGCCGTCGGGCACTGGCCCGCCGTGCTGACCGCCGCGACGGCGGTGTACCAGCACCGCCTGTTGTCGGTGTCGGAAGTGGTACTCGGCGTGCCGGTGGCCGCCCGGCAGTCCCCGGCGGCGCTGGCCACCCCGGCGATGCTCGCGAACGACCTGCCGCTGCGGATCGCCGTCCACCCCGACGACTCCTTCGCGGACCTGGTCGGGCAGGTCCGGACCCGGATCGGCGAGGTACTGCGGGTACAGCGCTTCCGGCGCGAGGACCTGCACCGTGACTTCGACCTCACCGGCACCGGCGGGGTCCTCTTCGGGACCCTGGTCAACGCGATGTCCTTCGACCCGACGCTGCGGTTCGGCGAGGTGACCGCCACCGGGCATCAGCTCTCCAACGGTCCGGTCGCCGACTTCGCGCTGTCCTCCTACGGCGACCCGGTCGCGAGCGGCACCGTCCGGCTGGAGTTCGCCGCGAACCCGGCGCTCTACTCTGAGGCCGAACTCGCCGATCACGAGCGGAACTTCCTCTCTCTGCTGGCCGACCTGGGCCGTTCCCCCGAGGTCCAGGTCGGCCGCGCCTGGCTGGTCGACGAGGCGATGCACCGGCGCATGCTCGACCGCAACACCGGCCCGACCGCCGCCGAAGTCCCCTCCCTGGTCGCCGAGTTCGAGCGCCAGGCGGCCGCCACCCCGGACGCCGTCGCGCTTCGCGCCGAGGAGGTGCTGACCTACGCCGAGCTGGACGCCCGCGCCAACCGCCTCGCCAGGCTGCTCGTCGCTCGCGGCATCGGCCCGGACCGGCTGGTCGCCGTCGCCCTGCCCCGCACCACCGAGCTGCTGGTTACCCTGCTCGCCGTGCTCAAGTCCGGCGGCGGCTACCTGCCGATCGACCCGGACCACCCGGCCGACCGGATCGCCATGGTTCTCGCTGAGGCCCGGCCCGACCTGCTGGTCACCACCACCGACGGCCCGACCGCCGACGGAGCGCCCCGGCTGGTGCCCGACCGCGCGGCGCTGACCACCGGCGACGCCCGCCCGCTCGGCCGCGCCGGGATTTCCGGCTCGACCGCGTACGTCATCTACACCTCCGGTTCGACCGGCCGCCCCAAGGGCGTGGTGATCGAGCGTTCGGCGATGGACAACTTCCTGGACGCGATGCGCGCCATCGTGCCGATGCGGCCCTCGGACACCATGCTCGCGGTGACCACGGTCAGCTTCGACATCGCCGCCCTGGAGCTGTTCCTCCCGCTGCTGTCCGGCGCCTGCGTCGTGCTGGCCAGCCGCGAGCAGGTGCTCGACCCGGACGGCCTGCGCGCCCTGGTGGACCGCGAGTGGGTCACCGTGATGCAGGCGACGCCGAGCCTGTGGCAGGCGCTGATGGAGTACCGGCCGCAGGTCTTCGCGAACGTCCGGGCGCTCACCGGCGGCGAGGCGCTGCCCGGTCCGCTGGCCGAACTCCTGTCGGCCAACACCGCCTCGGTGACCAACGTCTACGGTCCGACCGAGACCACCGTCTGGTCCATGGCCGCGGCGGTGGAGGGCGGGCCGGTGATCCTCGGCGAGCCGTTGCTCAACACCCAGGTGTACGTGCTCGACCCGGCCCTCCAGCCGGTGCCGGAGGGGGTCAGCGGCGAGCTGTACATCGCTGGCCGGGGCGTCGCTCGTGGCTACTACGGTCGCCCGCACCTCACCGCCGAGCGCTTCGTCGCCAACCCCTACGGTCCCGGCCGGCTCTACCGGACCGGCGACCTGGTGCGGGTCGGCAAGGACGGCTCGCTGACCTACCTGTCCCGGGTGGACCAGCAGGTGAAGATGCGCGGCTTCCGGATTGAACTCGGGGACATCGAGGCCGCGTTGCTCGCCCACCCCCCGGTCGAGCGGGCCGCCGTCCTGCTGCGCGAGGACCGCCCCGGAGACCGGCGGCTGGTGGCGTACGTGGTGTCCTCCGAGGGCGACTCGCCGCAGCTTCGCGAGCACCTGGCGGGCCGACTGCCCGAGTACATGGTGCCCGGCGTGATCGTCGTCCTGGATGCCATGCCGCTGACCCCGAACGGCAAGCTCGACCGGCGCGCCCTGCCCGAGCCGGTCAGCGTCGCCCTGACGGACGGCCGCGCGCCGCGCACCCCGGAAGAGGCCCGGCTCTGCGAGCTGTTCGCGGAGGCCAGCGGCGTCGCCGAGGTCACCATCGACGACGACTTCTTCGCCCTTGGCGGCAACTCGCTCTCCGCCACCCGGCTGGCCGCCCGCGCCGCCGAGCAGGGACTGACCCTGGCCGTCCGCGACCTTTTCCGGGCCCGGACGGTCGCCCGCCTCGCCCCGCTCTGCGGCGCCCGGACCATCGACGACACGCCCGAGCAGGCCGTCCCGCTCGCCGACCCGCTGCCGGCCGCCGAACTCTCCGAGCTGCTCGCCGAGCCGGACCTCGACCAGGTGCTGCCGCTCACCCCGCTGCAGGAAGGCCTGCTGGTGCACAGCGCCGTTGCCACCGGCGGCCGCGACGTCTACACCGTGCAGCTGCGCCTCGACCTGGCCGGCGAGCTGGACGCCGAGCGGCTGCGGGCCGCCCTGGCCGGTGTGCTCTCCCGCCACCCCGTGCTGCGCGCGGGCATCCGGCACGAGGGGCTGAGCCGGCCGGTCCTGGCCGTGCACCGGGCGCCCGAGGTGCCCTGGCGCGGGTACGACCTGCACGGGCGCGCGGCCGAGGCCGAGCAGGTCTGCGCGACCGAGCGCGCGGAGCCGTTCGACCTGGCGGCCGCCCCGCTGCTGCGGGCCGCCCTGTTGCGCCTGGACGACGGCCACCGGCTGGTGCTGACCTGCCACCACGCGGTGCTGGACGGCTGGTCCGTGCCGGTCGTGGTGCGTGAACTGCTCCAGGCCTACGGCGGCGTGCTCGACGCGCCCGAGCCCCGGCCGTACCGGGACTACCTCGGTTGGCTCGCCCGGCAGGACCGTTCGGCCGCCGCCGACGCCTGGTCGCAGGCCCTGGCCGGCGTCCGCCCGACTCTGGTTGCGGCGGGGTCCGAGCCCGGGTCCGCCGAGCCCGTGGTCGGCGAGACCGTCCGCGAGCTGGACGAGGCCACCACCCGACTGCTCATCGACTCTGCCCGGGACCTCGGCGTCACCGTCAACAGCCTGGTGCAGGCCGCCTGGTCGGTGGCGCTGCGCACCCTCTCCGGCCGCTCCGACGTGCTGTTCGGCATCACCGTCGCCGGGCGTCCCGCCGAACTGGGCGGCGTCGAGGGGATGGCCGGACTGTTCATCAACACCGTCCCACTGCGTGCCGACGTGGCGGCGGGCAGCACCCTGGCCGGGCTGGCCCGCGCCGTCCAGGACGGCCAGGGCGAACTGCTCGGCCACCAGCACCTCGCGCTGGTCGACATCCAGCGGGCGGCCGGGGTGCCGAACCTGTTCGACACGTTGGTCGTCTTCGAGAGCTACCCAGTGGACCGGGACGCAATCGCCGCCGCGGCCGGCACCACCGGACTCACCGTCACCGGCGTCGACCTCGTGGACGCGACGCACTACCCGCTGACCCTCGCGGTGCTGCCCGGCGACCGGCTCACCGCGCGGCTGGCCCACCGCGGCGAGCTGTTCGGCGTCGAGCGCCCCCAGGACGCCGAGCGGCTCCTCGACCTGTTCACCACGGTGCTGACCGCGACCGCGACCGCCCCCGGAACCCTGGTCGGCGCGTTCCTCCCGGACGTTGGGGAGGCCGCCGAGGAGCAGGCCGGCCAGGTCGAGCTGCGCGGCTTCCGCTTCGACCTCGCCGAGGTGGAGGCCGTGTTGGCCGCCGCCCCCGGCGTGGTGCGGGCCGCGGCGGCCGTGCGCCAGGACGTCCAGGGTGACCGTCGACTGGTCGGCTACGTGGTGGCCCGCCGGGGCGTCGAGACGGCCGAACTGCGCGGTCTGTTGGCCCAGTCGCTGCCGGACTACATGGTCCCCGCCGTCGTGGTGCGGGTGGACACCCTGCCGATCGGTCGTACCGGCGAGGTGGACCGCCGGGCGCTACCGGTGCCGGTGATCGCGGGCGGCGGCGGCCGTGCCCCGCGCTCGGCGGCCGAGCGGCGGCTGGCCGAGGTCTTCGCCGAGGTGCTCGGTGTCGACCGGGTCGGCGTGGATGACGACTTCTTCGCCCTCGGCGGCGACAGCGTGCTCGGCTTTCGGCTGCTCGGCCGGGCCCGGGCGGGCGGCCTGGACTTCACCCTCAAGGACATCTTCGAACGGCGGACCGTCGCTGGGCTGGCCGAGGCCAGCACCGGGTACCGGCCGCGGCCGGCGGCCGAGGCCCTCCCGCTGCCGTCCACCGCTGCGACCGCCCGACTGCGGGCCGAGCCCGGCGTCACCGACGTCCTGCCGGTCTCGCCCACCCAGGACGGGCTGTTGTTCCACCACGCCTTCGACGAGGCGGCCCTCGACCCGTACACCATCCAGCTGGTGCTGGAGTTCGCTGGTCCGGTGGACGTCGCCCGGCTGCGTACCGCGCTGGCCGCCGTGCTGGCCCGGCACGAGGTGCTGCGGGCCGGCTTCCGCACCACCGAGGAACAGCGTTCCGTCCAGTGCGTGCACGAGGCCCCCGAGGTGCCGCTGACCGAGGCCGCGCTGACCGGGGAGGCGGAGTTCACCGCCTACCTGGAGCGGGACTGGGCGGCCGGCTTCGACCTGGCGACGCCGCCGCTGCTGCGCGTGGCGGTGGTCCGCCGGGCGAACGGGGCCGACGCGCTGGTGCTGACCATGCACCACATCACGGTGGACGGCTGGTCGCTGCCGATCGTCCTGCGGGACCTCTTCGACGCCTACGCCGGGGTCGAGCCCGCGGCCGAGCCCCGCCCGTACCGGGACTACCTGGGCTGGCTGGCCTGCACCGACCCGCAGGCCTCGTTGACGGCCTGGCGGGCCGCGCTCGCCGAGGTCGCCGAGCCGATGCTGGTGGCCGAGGGCCGCGGCGCCGAGGTCGCCGAGCCGGAGCGGCGAGAGTACCTGCTCGACGGGGCCACGACGACGGCCCTCGCCGCCGCCGCCCGGGCCCGGGGCGTCACCGTCAACACGATGGTCCAGGCCGCCTGGGCGCTGGTGTTGCGCCGACTGACCGGGCGCGACGACGTGCTGTTCGGGGTGACCGTGGCCGGTCGTCCGGCGGACCTCGACGGCTCGGCGGACATGGTGGGCCTGTTCATCAACACCGTGCCGCTCGCGGTGCGGCTGGACCCGCGGGAGTCGCCGGCCGACCTGGTCGCCCGGCTCGGGCGCGAGCAGTCCGTGCTGCTGGACCACCACCACGTCGCGCTGCGCGACATCCAGCGCGAGGTCGGCCTCGGCGAGCTGTTCGACACCCTGCTCACCTTCGAGAACTACCCGCTGGACGAGGAGCGCCTCGGCGCCGCAGCCCGTGCCGGCGGCCTTGACCTGGCCGCCGCGCGGGTGCGGGACGGCAGCCACTTCGCGATCAGCGTGGTCGCCGTGCCCGGCGAGGAGCTGACCCTGCGGGTGCGCCACCAACCCGGACTGGTCTCCGAGGAGTCCGCCCGGCTGGCCGGCGAGCAACTGGTGGACGTGCTGCGGGCACTGGCCGCCGACTCCGAGCCGCCGGTCGGCGCCCTGGTCACCCCGGGCGACGAGGGGCTGCGGGACCGGCTGCTCGACTGGAACCCTCCGCTCGACCACGCCGAGCCGACCGCCTCGCTGCCCGAGCTGTTCGCGGCCCAGGCCGCCCGCACGCCCGACGCCCCCGCGGTCACGGCCGACGGCCGGACGCTGACCTACCGACAGCTGGATCGGCGGGCCGACGCCTTCGCCCGTGAGCTGGCCGATCGCGGCGTCGTCCCCGGCAGCCTGGTCGCGGTGCTGCTGCCGCGCTCGGTGGACCTGACGGTCGCCCTGCTCGGTGTGCTCAAGGCCGGCGGCGCCTATGTACCGGTGGACCCGGCCTACCCGGTCGAGCGGATCGCCCTGATCGTCGGCGACGCCGCCCCGCTGCTGGCCGTGGTGGCCGAGGACGGGCTGGTCCCGGCCACGCTGCCCACCCTGCGGGTCACCGACGCGGAGGCGGAGCCGCTCGACCGCCGCCCCCGTCCGCAGGACCCGGCCTACGTGATCTTCACCTCGGGCTCGACCGGCCGCCCCAAGGGCGTGGTGGTCGAGCACCGGGCGCTCGGCGCCTACCTGCGCCGGGCCCGGGAGGCCTACCCCGATGCGTCGGGCCTCGCCCTCGCGCACACCTCGGTCTCCTTCGACCTGACCGTCACCTGCCTGTGGTCCCCGCTGGTCGCGGGCGGCCGCGTGCACGTCGCCGAGCTGCCCGACGCGGTGGGCGGCCCCCGGCCGACCTTCCTCAAGGGCACGCCCAGCCACCTCGCGCTGCTCGACACCCTGCCGCCGGAGGTCTCGCCCTCGGCCACCCTGGTGCTCGGCGGCGAGCCGCTGCGCGGCGAGGCCCTGCGCGCCTGGCGGGCCGGCAACCCGCGGGCGACCGTGATCAACGCCTACGGCCCCACCGAGGCGACCGTCAACTGCCTGGAGTTCCGGGTGCTTCCCGGGGAGGAGCTGCCTGACGGACCGGTGCCGATCGGCCGGCCCTTCGAATACGCCCGCGCCTATGTGCTGGACAGCGGCCTGCGTCCGGTCGCCCCCGGGGCCCGCGGCGAGCTGTACATCGCCGGGGCCGGGCTGGCCCGCGGCTACCTCGAGCGTCCGGGGCTGAGCGCCGAGCGCTTCCTCGCCGACCCGTACGGCCCGGCCGGAACCCGGATGTACCGCACCGGCGACCTGGTCCGCTTCCGGGGCGACGACACCCTGGAGTACCTGGGCCGGGCCGACGAGCAGATCAAGATCCGCGGCTTCCGGGTGGAGCTCGGCGAGGTCGAGGCCGCGATCGAGGCCTTCGACGGCGTCACCCGCGCGGTCGCCGCCGTCCGGGGGAGCGAGGCCGAACGGCGACTGGTCGGCTACCTGGTGGCCCGCACCGAGGTGGACACCGCCGCCGTCGAGCGGCACCTGCGCGCCGCCCTGCCCGAGTACATGGTCCCGGCGGCGCTGGTGCCGATCGACGAACTGCCGCTCACCCCGAACGGCAAGGTCGACCGGGCGGCGCTGCCCGACCCGACCTTCGCCGCCACCGCGCCCGCCCGCGCCCCGCGCACCCCGGCCGAGGAGCAGGTCCTGGAGCTGTTCCGCACCGTGCTCGGCCGCGAGGACGTCAGCGTGGACGACGACTTCTTCTCGCTGGGCGGCGACAGCATCATGTCGATTCAGCTGGTCGGCCGGGCCCGGGTCGCGGGCCTGCGGCTGTCCGCCCGGCACGTCTTCGAGCACCGGACCGTCGCCCGGCTGGCCGCCGCCCTGGGCGAGACGGCCACCGCGCCCGCCCCGGCCCCGGCCCCGGTCGCCGAGGGCACCGCGGTGCCGTACCTACCGATCATGCGCCGGCTGGCGGACCGGGGCGGACGCACCGAGCGCTACCACCAGTCCGTCGTGCTGCGGACCCCGCCGCTCACCCGGGACGGGCTGACCGGCGCGCTGCAGGCCGTCCTGGACCGGCACGACCTGCTGCGGATGAAGATCACCGGCACCCACGAGCTGTCGACCGTCGACGCGGTGGCCGCCGCCGACTGCCTGCACCGGGTCGACGCCACCGGTCGCTCCGAAAGCGAACTCCCGGAGCTGGTCGAGGAGTTCGGCCAGGCCGCGCGGGACGCGCTGGACCCGGCCGCCGGGCGGGTGCTGCGCGCCGTCTGGTTCGACCGCGGCGCCGAGGGCGGCTGGCTGCTCCTGGTCGTCCACCACCTCGCCGTCGACGGCGTCTCCTGGCGGATCATCGTGCCCGACCTGATCCAGGCGCAGCAGCAGCTCGCCGCCGGGACCCCGGCCCAACTGCCGCCCGTCACCACCTCCTTCGCCCAGTGGGCCACCGAGCTCACCCGGCTGCCGGTGACCGACGCCGACTGGTGGCACGAGGTCCTGGCGCACAACGACCCGCCACTCGCCCCCCGCCCGCTCGACCCCGAGCGGGACCTGCGCGGCGAGGCCGGACGGTTCACCCTGCGGCTGCCCGCCGAGGTGACCGGACCGCTGCTCACCACCGTGCCGGCCGCCTTCCACGCCAACGTCGACGACGTCCTGCTCACCGGGCTCGCGGCCGCCGTCCCGCACTGGCGCGGGGACGCCGAGGGCGTGCTGCTGGACGTCGAGGGCCACGGCCGCGCCGAGCACCTGGTGCCCGGCAGCGACCTGTCCCGTACCGTCGGCTGGTTCACCGCCGCCTACCCCGTGCACCTCGACGCCGGGCCGGTGGCCTGGACGGAGCTCGCCGCCGGCGGGGAGGCGGCCGGGCAGGCGCTGCGCTCGGTCAAGGAGCGGCTGCGCGCCACCCCCGGCGAGGGCATCGGCTATGGCCTGGCCCGCTACGTCTCCCCGGAGACCGCGCCCGGCCTGGCCGCCGCACCCGAGGCCCAGCTCGGCTTCAACTACTTCGGCCGGATCGACGTGGCCGGCCCGCTCGGCGAGGGCTGGGCGCTGGTGCCCGGCCTCAGCGCCGCGGACGCCCCGGAGGCGCCGCTCGCCCACCTCGTCGAGGTCAACGCGGCGACCCACCAGGGCCCCGACGGCCCCGAGCTGGTCGCCACCTGGACCTGGGCCCACGGCCTGGTCGACGACGACGAGGTGCGCCGCCTCGCCGCGCTCTGGTTCGAGGCGCTGCGCGGCATCGCGATCCACGCCGCCCGCCCCGGCACCGGCGGACGCACCCCGTCCGACCTGATGATCGCCCTCACCCAGGAGGAGATCCGGGAGCTGGAGACGGCTGGCGACGTCGCCGAGCTGCTGCCGCTCGCCCCGCTGCAGGAGGGCCTGCTCTTCCACCACTCCTACCGCGACGAGCGCGGCGAGGACCACGACCCGTACGTCTCCCAGCTGCGGGTGGACCTCAGCGGCACGGTGGACCCGGCCCGGCTGCGGGCCGCGGCCACCGAGGTGCTGCGGCGCCACACCGCGCTGCGCTCCGCCTTCCGCCGCACCGGCGCGGGTACCGTCGTCCAGGTGGTCGCCGTCGACCCGGCGCTCGACTGGACCGAGACCGACCTGCGCGGCGCGCCGGAGCGGCTGGCCGAGCTGCTCGACCAGGAACGGCTGCGGGGCTTCGACCTCGCCGCCCCGCCGCTGATCCGCTTCGCCCTGATCACCCGGGACGGCGGCACGACCCTCGCGATCACCGCGCACCACGCGATCCGCGACGGCTGGTCGGTGCCGGTCATCCTGCGCGAGCTGCTCGCCGGGTACGCCGGCGAGCAGCTGCCGCTGGCCAGGTCGTTCACCGAGTACCTGGCCTGGCTGGGCCGCCAGGACCGCACCGCCGCGGAGCGGGCGTGGCGCGACGCGCTGGCGGACCTCGACTCCGGCACCCTGGTCGCCTCCGGCCGCACACCGGTGCACCAGGAGCCGGACGGGCTGGAGTTCCAGGTCGACGGCGTCGACCTGGAGGCCGCGGCGCGTGCGCTCGGGGTCACCGTCAACACCCTCGTCCAGGCGGCCTGGCTGCTGCTGCTCGCCCGCAGCACCGGCCGTACGGACGTCGTCACCGGCGTTACGGTCAGCGGCCGCCCGGCCGAACTCCCGGGCGTCGCCGACCTGGTGGGCCTGTTCATCAACACCGTTCCGCTGCGCCTGGCGCTGCGCGCCGACGAGACGGTCGCCGAGCTGGCGCGCCGGCTGCAGGCGGAGCAGGCCGCGCTGGTCGAGCACCACCACCTCGGGCTGGTGGACATCCAGCGGGCCGCCGGGCACGGCGAACTGTTCGACACCTCGATGGTGTTCGAGAACTACCCGCTCGACCGGGCCGCGCTCGGCCGGACGGCCGCCGGGGCCGGGCTCGCGATCGACGCCGTCGACCACTACTCGGTGACCCACTACGCGCTCGCCCTGGAGGCGGCGCCGGCCCCGGGCGGCGCCCTGCACGCCCGGCTCCACTACCGGGCCGACGTGTTCGACGCCGCGCGGATCGGGCAGCTCGCCGAGCGGTTCGGGCGCCTGCTGCGGACCGTCGCCGACGAGCCGCGGGCCCTCGTCGGCCGGCTCGCCGCGGTCGGCGCCGAGGAGCGCGCCGTGCTGCTCGCCCTGGGCACCGGGCCGCGGGCCGAGGGCGCGGGCGAGGTCTGGCCGGAGCTGTTCACGGCCCAGGTCGAGCGCACGCCGCACGCCCCGGCGCTCGTCGCCGAGGGTGCCGAGCTGGACTTCCGGGAGCTGCACCGCCGTTCGGCCGCGCTGGCCCGGATCCTCGCCGAGGCGGGCGTCGACCGGGAACGGCGGGTCGCCGTCCTGCTGCCGCGCTCGGTGGAGCTGGTGGTCGCCCTGCACGCCGTCGCCCTGGCCGGCGGCGCGTTCGTCCCGGTCGACCCGGAGTACCCGGCCGAGCGGATCGCCTTCGTGCTCGCCGACGCGGCGCCGGACGTGGTGCTCACCCTGGCCGACGTCGAGGTGCCGTCGAACGCCGCCGTGCGCCTGGACCTCGACCGGCTCGACCTGGACGGGGACGGGCCCGCCCCGGCCCGTACCGTCCGGCCGGACCAGGCGGCGTACGTGATCTACACCTCGGGTTCGACCGGCCGGCCCAAGGGCGTCGTGGTCACCCACGCCGGCCTCGGCACCCTCGCCCGGGCGCAGCGCGCGGGCTTCGCGGTGGACGCGGACAGCAGGGTGCTGCAGTTCGCCTCGCCGAGCTTCGACGCGTCGGTCTCCGAAATCGTGGTGACCCTGCTGGCCGGCGCCTGCCTGGTGGTGGTGCCGCGCGAGCGGCTGCTGCCGGGCGAACCGCTGGTGCGGACCGTCGCCGAGTTCGGCGTCACCCACGCCACCCTGTCGCCGAGCGTCCTCGCCGAGCTCGCGCCGGAGCGCCTGGCCGGCCTGCGCAGCCTCGCGGTGGCCGGTGAGCAGTGCCCGCCGCGGATCGCCGAGACCTGGTCGGCGGGGCGGCACATGGTCAACGCGTACGGGCCGACCGAGACGACGGTCTGCGCGACCATGAGCGGTCCGCTCGCCGGACCGGGCGTGCCGCCGATCGGCACTCCGCTGCCCGGCACCCGGGTCCATCTGCTGGACGGGCACCTGCAGCCGGTTCCGGTGGGTGTGGTGGGTGAGCTGTACGTGTCCGGTGGTGGTGTGGCGCGTGGGTATGTGGGTCGGCCTGGTTTGACGGCGGGTCGGTTCGTGGCGGATCCGTTCGGGCCGGTGGGTTCGCGGATGTATCGGACGGGTGACCTGGCGCGTTGGGGTGCGGATGGTGCGCTGGAGTACCTGGGGCGTGCCGATGAGCAGGTGAAGCTGCGTGGTTTCCGGATCGAGCTGGGAGAGGTCGAGGCCGCTGTCGGAGCGGTGCCGGGTGTGGTGTCCTGCGCGGTGGTGGTGCGTGAGGACCGTCCGGGGGACCGGCGGTTGGTGGCGTACGTGGTGGGTGCGGGTCTGGTGCCGGGTGAGGTGCGGGCCCGGGTGGGTGAGGTGCTGCCCGACTACATGGTGCCGTCGGTGGTGATGGTGCTGGACCGGTTGCCGGTGACGGTGAACGGCAAGCTGGACCGGGCGGCGCTTCCGGTGCCGGGGGTGTCGGCGGGTGGTGGTCGTGGTCCGTCGTCGCCGGTGGAGGAGTTGCTGGCGGGGGTGTTCGCCGAGGTGCTGGGTGTGGCCTCGGTGGGGGTGGAGGATTCGTTCTTCGACCTGGGTGGTCACTCGTTGCTGGCGATGCGCCTGGTGTCGCGGGTGCGGGTGGTGCTGGGTGTCGAGGTCGGGGTGCGGGAGTTGTTCGAGCATCCGTCGGTGGCTGAGCTGGCCCGGGTGGTCGTGGGTGGTGCCGGTGGGGTGCGGGCGGCGGTGGTGGCCCGGCCGCGGGCCGAGCGGGTCCCGCTCTCCCACGCCCAGCAGCGCCTCTGGTTCCTGGACCGCTTCGACGGCCCGAACGCGACCTACAACATCCCGATGGCGCTGCGGCTGACCGGCGCGCTGGACCGTGACGCCCTGGCCGCCGCCCTCGCGGACGTGGTGGGCCAGCACGAGAGCCTGCACACCGTGGTGGCCGAGGACGAGGAGGGCGCCCACCAGGTGACGGTCGACCGGGCCGTCCCGTTCGAGACCGTCCAGGTCACCGAGGACACCCTGCCCGGCGCGTTGCGCGCGGCGGCCGGCCGGCCCTTCGATCTCATGGCCGAGCTGCCGGTTCGGGCGTGGTTGTTCGAGGTGGGTGGGCGGGAGCGGGTGTTGTTGGTGGTGGTGCACCACATCGCGGGTGACGGTGCGTCGATGCCGGTGCTGGCCCGTGATCTGGTGACGGCCTATGGTGCCCGGGCGGGTGGTGTGGAGCCGCGGTGGCCGGTGCTGCCGGTCGGATACGCGGACTTCGTGGCCTGGCAGCGTGAGGTGCTGGGCGCGGAGGACGACCGGGATTCGGTGCTGGGCAGCCAGCTGGAGTTCTGGCGCGGCGCGTTGGCGGGTCTGCCGGAGGAGCTGGCGTTGCCGGCGGACCGTCCGCGTCCGGCGGTGGGTCCGCACCGGGCGGGTCGGGTGGCCTTCGAGGTGCCGGCCGACGTCCACGAGCAGGTGGTACGGGTGGCCCGGGAGCTGCGGGCCACGCCGTTCATGGTGGTCCAGGCGGCGCTGGCCGCGCTGCTCTGCCGCCTCGGGGCGGGTACGGACGTGCCGATCGGCTCGCCGATCGCCGGGCGTACCGACGAGGCGCTGGCGGACGTGGTCGGCTTCTTCGTCAACACGCTCGTCCTGCGCACCGACCTGTCCGGTGACCCGTCGTTCGCCGAGCTGGTCGGCCGGGTGCGGGAGACGGACCTGGCTGCCTTCGCCCACCAGGACGTCCCTTTCGAGCGGCTGGTCGAGGCGCTGCGCCCGCAGCGCTCCGCCGCCCGCCACCCGCTCTTCCAGGTGGTGATGGAGTGGGGCGACGACCAGTCGCAGGCGCTCTCGTCCTTCGACGGCATCCCCGGCCTGGCCGTCGACCCGGTGCCGGTCACCACCGATGTGGCCAAGTTCGACCTGGTCTTCCACCTGCGGCCGCGCGGGGCCGGCGAGGCCGCCGCCCCGGCCGGCATCGCGGTTGACCTGGAGTACAGCGCCGACATGTTCGACGACGCCACCGTCCGGACCATGGGCGAGCGCCTGGTGCGGCTGTTGGCCTCCGCCGTCGCCGACCCGGCGCGGACGGTCGCCCGGCTGGAGCTGCTGAGCGCCGAGGAACGGCGGCGGATCCTCTCGGACTGGGCTCACACTCCGGCCGACCCGGTCGCCCCGGTGGCGGCCGAGGACTCGATCGTCCGGCGCTTCGAGGCCGCCGCCGCTGCGACCCCGGAGGCCGTCGCGGTCACCGCCGAGGACGCCGTCCTCACCTACGCGGAGCTCAACGCCCGCGCCGACCGGCTGGCCGGCCTGCTGCGCGAGCGCGGCGCGGCCCCCGAGCGGCTGGTCGGGCTTTCGCTGCCGCGCGGCGCCGACCTCGTGGTGGCGGTGCTCGCGGTGCTCAAGTCCGGTGCCGCGTACCTGCCGCTGGACCCGGAGTACCCGGCCGACCGGGTCGGGTTCATCCTCTCCGACGCCCGCCCGGCCCTGGTCGTCGGCACCCTCGCCACGCTGGCCGCCTTCCCGGCGGACGGCGAGCGGATCGCCCTCGACGACCCGGCCACCGCGGCCGCGCTGGAGCGGCGGCCCGCCGCCGCCCACCTGGCCCCCGCCGCCGACCACGCCGCGTACGTGATCTACACCTCCGGCTCGACCGGCCGGCCCAAGGGCGTCGCGGTCACCCACCGCAACGTGCTGCGGCTGTTCGACCGCACGGCGCACTGGTTCGGCTTCGACGGCACGGACGTCTGGACGCTCTTCCACTCCTACGCCTTCGACTTCTCCGTCTGGGAGCTGTGGGGGCCGCTGCTGCACGGCGGCCGCCTGGTGGTCGTCCCGCAGGCCGTCAGCCGCGAGCCCGCCGCCTTCCTGCGGCTGCTCGCCCGCGAGCGGGTCACCGTGCTGAACCAGACCCCGTCCGCCTTCTACGAGCTCAGCCGGGCCGACGAGGAGGCCGGCGGCGCCGACCTCGCGCTGCGCTACGTGGTCTTCGGCGGCGAGGCGCTCGACCCGGGCCGGCTGCGGTCCTGGTACGAGCGGCACGCCGACGACGAGCCGACGCTCGTCAACATGTACGGCATCACCGAGACCACCGTGCACGTCACCTACCGCCCGCTGACCGCGGCGATGGCCGCCGCGGGCGCCGCCAGCGCGATCGGCGTCGGCATCCCCGATCTCGGCGTGCATCTGCTGGACGGGCACCTGCAGCCGGTTCCGGTGGGTGTGGTGGGTGAGTTGTACGTCTCGGGTGGTGGTGTGGCGCGTGGGTATGTGGGTCGGCCTGGTTTGACGGCGGGTCGGTTCGTGGCGGATCCGTTCGGGCCGGTGGGTTCGCGGATGTATCGGACGGGTGACCTGGCGCGTTGGGGTGCGGATGGTGCGCTGGAGTACCTGGGGCGTGCCGATGAGCAGGTGAAGCTGCGTGGTTTCCGGATCGAGCTGGGAGAGGTCGAGGCCGCTGTCGGGGCGGTGCCGGGTGTGGTGTCCTGCGCGGTGGTGGTGCGTGAGGACCGTCCGGGGGACCGGCGGTTGGTGGCGTACGTGGTGGGTGCGGGTCTGGTGCCGGGTGAGGTGCGGGCCCGGGTGGGTGAGGTGCTGCCCGACTACATGGTGCCGTCGGTGGTGATGGTGCTGGACCGGTTGCCGGTGACGGTGAACGGCAAGCTGGACCGGGCGGCGCTTCCGGTGCCGGGGGTGTCGGCGGGTGGTGGTCGTGGTCCGTCGTCGCCGGTGGAGGAGTTGCTGGCGGGGGTGTTCGCCGAGGTGCTGGGTGTGGCCTCGGTGGGGGTGGAGGATTCGTTCTTCGACCTGGGTGGTCACTCGTTGCTGGCGATGCGCCTGGTGTCGCGGGTGCGGGTGGTGCTGGGTGTCGAGGTCGGGGTGCGGGAGTTGTTCGAGCATCCGTCGGTGGCTGAGCTGGCCCGGGTGGTCGTGGGTGGTGCCGGTGGGGTGCGGGCGGCGGTGGTGGCCCGGCCGCGGGCCGAGCGGGTCCCGCTCTCCCACGCCCAGCAGCGCCTGTGGCTGATGCACCAGCTGACCGGCCCGGACGCCACCTACAACATCCCGGTCGTGCTCCGCCTCGACGGAGACCTCGACGCCGGCCGGCTGCGCGCCGCCTTCGAGGACGTCGTCCTGCGGCACGAGAGCCTGCACACCGTGATCGAGCCCGACGGCGACGGCGGCCCGGCCGCACTGCGGCTGCGCCCGGACGCCCCGGTCGACTTCCGCACGGTCCGGACCGCGGCCGAGGAGCTCGACCGGAGCCTCGACGCCGCGGCCCGCGAGGGCTTCGATCTGACGGTCGAGCTGCCGGTTCGGGCGTGGTTGTTCGAGGTGGGTGGGCGGGAGCGGGTGTTGTTGGTGGTGGTGCACCACATCGCGGGTGACGGTGCGTCGATGCCGGTGCTGGCCCGTGATCTGGTGACGGCCTATGGTGCCCGGGCGGGTGGTGTGGAGCCGCGGTGGCCGGTGCTGCCGGTCGGATACGCGGACTTCGTGGCCTGGCAGCGTGAGGTGCTGGGCGCGGAGGACGACCGGGATTCGGTGCTGGGCAGCCAGCTGGAGTTCTGGCGCGGCGCGTTGGCGGGTCTGCCGGAGGAGCTGGCGTTGCCGGCGGACCGTCCGCGTCCGGCGGTGGGTCCGCACCGGGCGGGTCGGGTGGCCTTCGAGGTGCCGGCCGACGTCCACGAGCAGGTGGTACGGGTGGCCCGGGAGCTGCGGGCCACGCCGTTCATGGTGGTCCAGGCGGCGCTGGCCGCGCTGCTCTGCCGCCTCGGGGCGGGTACGGACGTGCCGATCGGCTCGCCGATCGCCGGGCGTACCGACGAGGCGCTGGCGGACGTGGTCGGCTTCTTCGTCAACACGCTCGTCCTGCGCACCGACCTGTCCGGTGACCCGTCGTTCGCCGAGCTGGTCGGCCGGGTGCGGGAGACGGACCTGGCTGCCTTCGCCCACCAGGACGTCCCTTTCGAGCGGCTGGTCGAGGCGCTGCGCCCGCAGCGCTCCGCCGCCCGCCACCCGCTCTTCCAGGTGGCGCTGAGCGTCGACAGCTCCGGGGGCGAGGCACTGGCCGCCGTCGCCGACCTGCCGGGCCTCACGGTGACGCCCGGCCGGATCGATCCGCAGTTCGCCAAGTTCGACCTCACCTTCGCGCTCACCGAGCGCACCGGCGCCGAGGGCGCCGGCTGGAGCGGGGCCATCGAGTACAGCGCTGACCGCTTCGAGCGGGCGAGCGCCGAACTTCTCGCCCGCCGCCTGGTCACCCTGCTCGGTGCGGCCATCGCCGACCCCGGGCAGACCGTTTCGGCCCTGGAGCTGCTGGTCGACGACGAGCGCGAGCGCCTGCTGGAACGCTGGAACGACACCACCCGCCCGGTGGCCGTCGACTCCCTGCCCACGCTGTTCGCCCGACAGGTCGCCGAGCGGCCGGACGCGCCCGCGATCAGCTTCCGCGGTGCGACGCTCTCCTACGCCCGACTGGACGCTCTGGCCAACCGCCTCGCCCACGACCTGCTGCGGCGCGGTGTCACCCCGGAGTCGCGGATCGGCGTGCTCATGGAGCGGTCCGAGACCCTGGCCGTCACCCTGCTCGGCATCGTCAAGGCCGGCGCGGTCTACGTCCCGCTGAGCCCTACCGCCCCGGACAGCCGGCTGGAGTGGCTGCTCGACCAGGCCGGGGTCTCGTACCTGCTGGCCGACCGGTCCCTGCGGGCCCGCGCGGACGGCCTGGACATCCGGGCCACGGTGCTCGATGCCGAGGACGTCGGCCGCGACAAGGAGCTGCCGGACACCGCTCCGGCCGTCCGGGTCAGCGCGCAGCAGCTCGGCTACATCATGTTCACCTCCGGCTCCAGCGGGCAGCCCAAGGGCGTCGCGATCAGCCAGGGCGACATCGCGGTGCTTGCCGCCGACCGGCACTGGGACGGCGTCACCGACCGGGTGCCGCTGCACTCCCCGCACGCGTGGGACGCCTCCATCCTGGAGTTCTGGATCCCGCTGCTGCGTGGCGGCTGCGTGGTCGTCGCTCCGCCCGGTGACCTCGACGTCGAGGGGCTGCGCACGCTGATCGAGGACAACGGGGTGACCTCGCTGTTCCTGACGGCCGGCCTGTTCCGCGTGATGGCCCAGGAACTGCCGCAGTGCTTCGCCTCCGTACGGCAGATCTCCACCGGTGGCGACGTGGTCTCCGCCGCGGCGGTGAGCCGGATCCTGGAGCACGCTCCGCGGACCCGGATCGTCAACGCGTACGGCCCGACGGAGGCGACCGTGGTCGCCCTGGCCCACCGGGTCGACCCGGAGAGTCCCGAGCAGTGGGCGGCCGGTGTCCCGATCGGCCGTTCCACCGACAACATGCGCCACTACGTGCTGGACGACGGACTGCGCCCGGTGCCGCCGGGCATCGTCGGCGAGCTGTACGTGGCCGGCCGGGGCCTGGCCCGCGGCTACTGGGACCGGCCCGGGCTCACCGCCGAGCGGTTCACCGCCGACCCGTACGGCGCCCCGGGCGGCCGGATGTACCGCACCGGCGACCTCGCCCGGTGGCGCGCGGACGGTCAGGTGGAGTTCGTCGGCCGTGCCGACGAGCAGGTCAAGCTGCGCGGATTCCGCATCGAGATGGGCGAGATCGAGGCCGCGATCGGCTCGGCGCCCGGCGTCGCGGGCTGCGCCGTGGTGCTGCGCGAGGACCGGCCGGGGGAGAAGCGGCTGGTTGGCTACACCGTCCCGGGCGAGGGCTACGACCACGCCGGGCTGCGTACCCATCTCGGCCGGGTCCTGCCCGACTACATGGTGCCGGCCGCGATCGTCGAGCTCACCGAGCTGCCGCTGACCGCGATCGGCAAGCTGGACCGTGCCGCGCTGCCCGCCCCCGAGTTCGGGGCCTCCGGCGGCCGGGAGGCGCGCACCGACACCGAGCGGACGCTGGCGCGGCTGGTCGCCGGGGTGGTCGGCCTGCTGGCCGAGGAGGTCGGCACCGACAGCTCCTTCTTCGACCTCGGCGGCGACAGCATCATGGCGATCCAGCTGGTCAGCGCGGCCCGCCGGGCTGATCTGCTGATCACCGCCACCGACGTCTTCACCCACCGCACCGTCGCCGAACTGGCCCGGGTCGCCGATGCCGCCCAGGACGCGGCGGCCGAGGAGCCGGGCGAGGCGTTCGGCGAGGTGGCCGTGCCGCCGATGATGCACTGGCTCGCGGAGCGGCGGGTCCCGGTGGACCGGTTCAACCAGACCACGGTCCTGTGGGCGCCCGCGGCGCTTGACCTGCCGAAGCTGCACGCCGTGGTCGGGGCACTGCTGGAACGGCACGAGAGCCTGCGGCTGCGGGTCGTCGTGGCCGACCCGGGTGACGCCGGCACCTGGAGCGCCGAGGTCCCGGAGCCGGGCGCCGTTCGGCCCGAGGACGTCGTCCAGCGGGTGGACGCCCGCACGGCGGGCGACTCGCTAGCCGAGCTGGTCCGCCGGCACGGAGAGCAGGCCGTCGCCGCGCTGGCACCCGGCGCGGGCCGGATGATCCGCGTCGTCTGGTTCGACCGGGGCGAACTCCCCGGCCCACTGCTGGTCGCGGTCAACCACTTGGCGGTCGACGGAGTCTCCTGGCGCGTGCTCCTGCCCGACCTGTACCGGGCCTGGGCGGACGTCCAGGCCGGCGAGCGGCCTGGACTCGGCCGTGGCGGCACGTCACTGCGCCGCTGGTCGCACCGGGCCGTCGAGCGGGCCCACGACACCGGTGCCCGCGCCGAACTGGAGCACTGGACGACCGTGCTGCGCGACGGGCAGGGCCTGATCGGCAGCCGCCCGCTGGACCCGGCGACCGACCTGCTGGCCTCGGCCGGCCGGCTGACCCGGGAGCTTCCGGCGGAGGTCACCCGTCACCTGCTCACCACCGCACCCGCGGTGGTCGGCTCCGGAGTGGACGACGTGCTGCTCACCGGCCTGGCGCTGGCCGCCGCCCGATGGTCGGCCGGGGCACGCCAGAGGCTGCTGGTCGACGTGGAGAGCCACGGCCGCGACGAGGCCGACGCGACCGTCGACCTGTCCCGCACCACCGGCTGGTTCACCGCGCTCTACCCGGTGCTTCTGGACACCGAGGGCATTGACGTCGAGGACGCGCTCGCCGCCGGTGAGGCGGCCGGTTCCGCGCTCAAGCGGGTCAAGGAACAGCTGCGGTCCGTCCCCGGCAACGGTCTCGGCTACGGCCGGCTGCGCTACCTGCGGCCGGACACCGCCGCCGAGTTCGCCGGGCTCGGCCACGCCGGGATCGGCTTCAACTACCTGGGCCGGTTCGTCCAGAACGACACCGGCGACTGGTCGGTGGCGGCCGAGCTGCCCCGCCCGGCGGGGGAGGACCCGGCCACCCCGCTCGCCCACCCGGTGGAGATCAACGCCCATGTGACCGAGACCGCGAACGGACCCGCGCTCGGCGCCACCTGGACCTGGGCCGCCGACGTGCTCGACGAGGCCGAGGTGGCCGCGCTCGCCGACGGCTGGTTCGCCGCCCTCACCGCGCTCGCCGGATACGCGCAGCGGCCCGACGCCGGCGGGCTCACCCCGCACGACGTGGCCCTCACCGGCATTTCACAGACCGAGATCGAAGAGCTCGAGAACGAGCTGGCACTGGACTGGGAGAACTGACGTGGCACGCCCCACCCGAACGGTCGACGACATCCTGCCGCTGTCCCCGCTCCAGAGCGGCCTGCTCTTCCACAGCGTCTACGACGAGTCGACACCGGACGTCTACACCGTCCAGTCGACCTTCCACCTGGCGGGCCCGCTGGACGCGGCCCGGGCCCGCCGGGCCGCCGAGGCGCTGCTGACCCGCCACGCGAGCCTGCGGGTCGCCTTCCGGCAGCGCGCGAACGGCGAGTGGGCCCAGGTGGTCGCGGCTCGCTTCACCCTGCCGTGGACGGAGGAGGACCTGTCCGGCCTCGGCGCCGAGCAGGCCGGGCGACGGGTCCGCGAGCTGGTGCTGGAGGACCGCGAGCGCCGCTTCGACATCGGCCGCCCGCCGCTGATCCGCTTCACCCTGGTGCGGCTCGGCGCGCTCGACCACCGGCTGGTGCTGACCGTCCACCACACCGTGCTGGACGGCTGGTCGCTGCCGACCCTGCTCAAGGAGTTCCACCTGCTCTACACCTCGGACGCCGACCTCGGGCAGCTGCCGCCGGTCGTGCCGTACCGCAGGTATCTGGAGTGGGTCGCCGCGCAGGACGCCGAGGCGACCCGTGCCGCCTGGGACGGCATGCTGGACGGGCTCGCCGCGCCCACCCGGGTCGGTGCCGCAGACCACGTCCCGCAGGACCCGGGCCGCCACGAGTTCGGGCTCTCCGAGGAGGCGACCCGGGCGCTCACCGCGCGTGCCCGGGAGGCCGGGGTGACGGTCAACACCGTGGTCCAGGCCGCCTGGTCGCTGGTGCTGGCGGGGATCACCGGCCGCGACGACGTCGTGTTCGGCGTGACGGTCAACGGGCGTCCGGCCGAGCTGCCCGGCATCGAGTCGATGGTCGGCCTGTTCATCAACACCCTGCCGTTGCGGGTGCGACTGCGCCCGGAGGAGACCGCCGGGGAACTGCTGGAGCGGGTGCACCTCGGCCAGACCGGGCTGATGGCGCACCAGCACGTGGGCCTGCAGGAGGTGCAGCACCGCGCCGGGCTCGGACCGCTCTTCGACACCTCGGTGGTGTTCGAGAACTTCCCGTTCGACCAGGCGCCCGAGGTCACCCCGGAGACCGACCGGGTCCAGGTGGTCGGCGCGGAGAGCCACTCCGCCAACCACTTCCCGCTCAGCCTGGTCGGCATGCCGCAGGAGCAGCTGCGCTTCAAGCTCTTCCACCAGCGCGAGCTGTTCGACCAGGAGGCCGTCGAGGCCGTCGCCAGGCGCTTCCTGCGCGCACTCGACGCCCTGGTGCGGCGGCCGGAACTGCCCGTGGGCCGGATCGACCTGCTGCTGCCGGCCGAGCGCGAGCAGGTGACCGGCTGGGCGAGGGGCCCGGTCGGCGCGATCGAGCGCACCAGCCTGCCCGAGCTGTTCACTGCGCAGGCCCAGCGCACCCCCGGGGCGACCGCGGTGCTGGCCGACGACGGATCGCTGAGCTACCGCGAACTCGACGCCAGGTCGAGCTTCCTGGCCCGGGAGCTGATCTCCCGCGGAGCCGGCCCGGGCCGGTACGTCGCGGTGATCCTGCCGCGGGGGCTGGACCTGGTGGTCGCCCTGCTCGGCGTCGCCAAGTCCGGCGCCGCGTACGAGCCGATCGACCCGGCCCACCCGGCTGAGCGGATCGCCGCCGTGCTCGCCGAAAGTGCCCCCATGCTCGTCCTCGCCGAGCCCGGCACCGCGCTCGACGGACACCAGACGCTGACCGTGAACGAGGGTGAGGCGCCCTCGTTCACGGCCGTCCCGCACCCGCACGACCCGGCCTACGTCATCTTCACCTCCGGCTCCACCGGCCGCTCCAAGGGCGTGGTGGTCGAGCACCGCTCCGTCGGCGCCTACCTGAGCCGAGGCCGCGCGGTCTACCCGGACGCGGCCGGTCTCGTCCTCGCGCACTCCTCGGTCGCCTTCGACCTCACCGTCACCGGCCTGTTCACCCCGCTGGTCTCCGGCGGTACCGTGCACGTGGCCGAACTGCCCGACGCCGTCGGCGGTCCCCGGCCGACCTTCCTCAAGGGCACCCCGAGCCACCTGGAACTGCTCGACGCCCTGTCCGCCGAGGTCTCGCCCTCCGGCACGCTCGTGCTGGGCGGCGAGGCGCTGCGCGGCGAGGCCGTCCGGGCCTGGCGCCAGGCGAACCCGCAGGCCCTGGTGATCAACGCGTACGGCCCCACCGAGGCGACCGTCAATTGCCTGGAGCACCGGGTCGAGCCGGGTGCCGAGCTGCCGGACGGCCCGGTGCCGGTCGGCCGTCCATTCGCCAACACCCGCAGCTACGTGCTGGACGCCGCGCTGCGTCCGGTCGCCCCCGGCGTCACCGGCGAGCTGTATGTGGCCGGCGTGGTGCTGGCTCGCGGCTACGCCGACCGTCCCGGCCTGACCGCCGAGCGCTTCCTCGCCGACCCGTACGGCTCCCCCGGCGAGCGGATGTACCGCACCGGTGACCTCGCCCGCTGGCGCCTCGACGGCAACCTGGAGTACGCCGGGCGGGCCGACGACCAGATCAAGCTGCGCGGTTTCCGCATCGAGCCCGGCGAGATCGAGTCCGCGGCCGCCCGCTTCCCGGGCGTCGCCCGGGCCGTGGTGGTGCTGCGCGAGGACCGCCTCGGCGACCAGCGGCTGGTCGCCTACGTCACGCCGGAGGACGTCGACCGGGAGGGCTTGCGCGCCCACCTCGCCGCCGCCCTGCCCGAATACATGGTCCCGGCGGCCACCGTCGCACTCGCCGCCATGCCGCTGACCCCCAACGGCAAGGTGGACCGCAAGGCGCTGCCCGCCCCTGACGAGGCCCCGGACGGCCTCGCCGTGCACCGGGCGCCCCGCGACCCGCGTGAGGAACTGGTCGGGGAGCTGTTCGCGGGCGTCCTCGGCCGGCCCTCGGTCGGCCCGGACGACAACTTCTTCGAGCTCGGCGGGCACTCGCTGCTCGCCATCCGGCTGGTCAGCCGGCTGCGCACGGCCCTCGGCATCGAGGTGGCGGTGCGCCGACTGTTCGAGAACCCGACCCCGGCCGCCCTGGTCCGGGTACTGGACTCCGCCGGGGCCGGCCGGGCGCCGCTGCGCGCCGCTCAGGAGCGGCCCGAGCGGATCCCGCTCTCCTACGCCCAACAGCGGCTCTGGTTCCTGCACCGGCTGGAGGGGCCGAACCCGGTCTACAACCTGGTCTCCTCGCTGCGGCTGGACGGCCCGCTCGACCGGGAGGCACTGGCTGCCGCGTACGCCGACGTGGTCGCCCGACACGAGAGCCTGCGCACGGTCGTCGCCGAGGACGACGAGGGCGCCCACCAGGTGCTGCTGGCCGCGACCGCTCCCGAGCTGATGGTGTCCCGCTGCAGCGAGGAGCGGCTGGACGCCGAACTCGCCGAGCAGGCCCGCCACCCCTTCGACCTCGCCACCGAACCCCCCGTCCGGCTCCACCTGTTCGAGCTGGCCGAGGACCGGCACGAACTGGTCGTGGTGCTGCACCACATCGCGGGCGACGGCTGGTCCACCCCGCTGCTCACCCGCGACCTCACCCGCGCCTACACCGCCCGGGCCGCGGGACGGGCCCCGTCCTGGAAGGAACTTCCCGTCCAGTACGCCGACTTCGCGATCTGGCAGCGCGAGGTCCTGGGCTCCGAGGACGACCCGGAGTCCCTGGCGGCCCGCCAACTCGCCTTCTGGACCGAGACGCTCGCCGACCTGCCCGAGGAACTCGACCTGCCGGTCGACCGGCCGCGTCCGGCCGTGGCCTCCTACCGGGGCGCGAACACCGGCCTGGAGATCCCGGCCGACCTGCACGCGGCGGTCGCGGACCTTGCCCGCAGCGCCAACGTGACCGTCTTCATGGTGGTGCAGGCCGCCCTCGCGGTGACCCTCTCCCGGCTCGGCGCGGGCGAGGACATCCCGCTCGGCACCCCGATCGCGGGGCGCCTCGACGAGGCCCTGGACGACCTGGTCGGCGGCTTCATCAACACCCTGGTGCTGCGCACCGACCTGTCCGGCGACCCGACCTTCACCGAGCTGCTGCAGCGCGTCCGGGAGACCGACCTCGCTGCCTACGCCCACCAGGACCTGCCCTTCGAGCGACTGGTCGAGGTACTCAACCCGGCCCGTTCACTGGCCCGTTCGCCGCTGTTCCAGACCCTGCTGGCGTTCAACAACAACAGCGCCGACGGCGCCGAGGAGGCCATCGCCCGGCTGCGCGGGCTCACCGTCAGCACCCGCGGCGTGGGCAGCGGCGCGGCCAAGTTCGACCTCGCCTTCAACCTGCGCGAGCGCTCGGCGGAGGACGGCACCGCCGCCGGCATGTCCGGCATCCTGGAGTACGCCACCGACCTCTTCGACCCGGCCACCGCCGAGCGGCTGGTGGAGCGCTTCATCGCGGTCCTCGGCCGCCTGGTCGCCGAACCCGGCCGCGCGGTCGGCGCCGTCGACGTGCTGCTCGACGGCGAGCACGCCACCGTCCTCGACGAGTGGAACGCCACCTCCCGGCCCGCCCAGGACCGCTGGTTCCTGGACCGCTTCGAGCGGCAGGCCGCCGAACGGCCCGGGGCGCCCGCCTTGGAGACCGACGACACCACCCTGAGCTACGCCGAGCTCAACGCGCGGGCCAACGCCCTCGCCGGGCTGCTGCGCTCCCGGGGCGCCGCCCCCGAGCGCTTCGTGGCCGTGCTGCTGCCGCGCGGCGCCGACCTGCTGGTCACCCTGCTCGCGGTGCTGAAGTCCGGCGCCGCCTACCTGCCGCTCGACCCGGAGTTCCCCGCCGACCGGCTCGCCCGGATGCTTGCCGAGGCGGCCCCCGCCGTCCTGGTCACCACCGACGGGCTGCGGCCGGACCTGCCCGCCGACGGCCCGGCCACCGTCCTGGTCGACCGGACGGACCTGGACGGCCTGCCGGACGGCGACCCGGCCGAGCGCGCCGCGGGCGCCACCCCCGCGTACGTCATCTACACCTCCGGCTCGACCGGCGCCCCCAAGGGCGTCGTCGTCCGCCGCTCCGCCCTGGACAACTTCCTGGTCGCCATGGCCGCGCGCTGCCCGCTGGCCCCCGGGGACCGGCTGCTCGCGGTCACCACGGTCGGCTTCGACATCGCCGGCCTGGAGCTCTACCTGCCGCTGGCCGCCGGCGCCACGGTGGTCCTCGCCTCCCGCGACACCGTCCGCGACCCCGACGCGCTGCGCGCCGCCCTCACCGGACGGTCCGTCACCGTCATGCAGGCCACCCCCACCCTCTGGCAGGCGGTCGTCGGCCACGACCCGGAGGTCCTGGCCGGGCTGCGGGTCCTGGTCGGCGGCGAGGCCCTGCCGCCCGCCCTCGCCACCACCCTCGCGGCTGGCGCGTCCTCGGTGCTCAACGTCTACGGCCCGACCGAGACCACCATCTGGTCCACCGCCGCCCCGGTCGGCCCGCGCGCCCCGCACATCGGCCGGCCGATCGACAACACTCGCGCCTACGTCCTGGACGCCGCGTTGCGCCCGGTACCGGCCGGCGTCGCGGGCGACCTGTACCTGGCCGGCGACGGCCTGGCGCGCGGCTACCTGGCCCGGCCCGCCCTGACCGCGGAGCGCTTCGTCGCCGACCCGTACGGGCCGCGCGGCACCCTGATGTACCGCACCGGCGACCTCGCCCGGTGGAGCGCCGACGGTGAGCTGTCGTTCGTCGGACGCAGCGACCACCAGGTCAAGCTGCGCGGCTTCCGGATCGAGATCGGCGAGATCGAGTCGGTGCTCGCCACCCACCCGCAGGTCGGCGCGGCCGCGGTGGGGGTGCGCACCGGCGCCTCCGGCGAGCCGGGCCTGGTCGCCTGGACCACCGGCACCGCCACCGCCGCCGCCCTGCGGGCCCACCTCGGCCGGGTCCTGCCCGACTACATGGTGCCCTCGGTGTTCGTCGCGCGGGACGCCCTGCCGCTGACGCCCAACGGCAAGCTCGACCGCAAGGCCCTGCCGGAGCCGCCCGAGCAGCGGGAGACCGGCGGACGGCTGCCGCGCTCGCCGCAGGAGGAGATCCTCTGCGGGCTGTTCGCGGAGATCCTCGACCGGCCGCGGATCTTCATCGACGACGACTTCTTCGTCAGCGGCGGGCACTCGCTCGCCGCGATGCGTCTGGTCAGCCGGATCCGCTCGGTTCTGGACATCGACCTGCCGATCGGCCGGCTGTTCGAGTCGCCGACAGTCGCCGCCCTGGCGGCCCACCTGGACGCGAGCGGCGCCAAGCGCGCCCCGCTGGCCGCCGGGCCCCGGCCGGAACGGCTTCCCGCCTCCTTCGCCCAGCAACGACTCTGGTTCCTCAACCAGTTCGAGGGCCGGGACAGCGCCACCTACAACGTGCCGGTCGCCCTGCGGCTCACCGGCGCGCTGGACCTCGACGCCCTGCGGGCCGCCCTGGCCGACGTGGTGGAGCGGCACGAGACCCTGCGCACCGTCTTCGCCGAGGACGCCGAGGGCCCGTACCAGCGGATCCTGCCCCCGCTCGCCCCGGTGCTGACCGTCGAGGAGGCGGCCGGCGAGGAGGCGGACGCCCGGCTCGTCGAAGCGGCCCGCGCCGGCTTCGACCTCGCGCGGGAGATCCCGCTGCGGGCCCACCTGTTCGCCCGCTCATCGCGCGAGCACGCGCTGCTGCTGGTCATGCACCACATCGCCGGTGACGGCGGCTGGTCGATGCCGCTGCTGGTCAAGGACCTCGCCGCCGCCTACGCGGCCCGCAGCACCGGCGCCGCCCCGGCCTGGCATCCGCTCGCCGTCCAGTACGCCGACTACACGCTCTGGCAGCAGGAGGTGCTCGGCTCCACCGAGGACCCGTCCAGCGAACTCGCCCGCCAGCTCGACCACTGGCGCGCCACGCTGGCCGACCTGCCTGGGGAGCTCGCGCTGCCCGTCGACCGCCCCCGCCCGGCCGTGCCGAGCCACCGCGGCGACGAACTGCGCTTCGAGATCCCCGCGGACCTGCACGGCGCGCTGGACGCGCTCGCGCAGCAGCACCGCGCCAGCCTCTTCATGGTGGTGCAGGCCGCCCTCGCGGTGACCCTCTCCCGGCTCGGCGCCGGCGATGACGTTCCGCTCGGCACGCCCAGCGCCGGCCGGACCAACGAGGCCCTGGAAGGCCTTATCGGATTCTTCGTCAACACCCTAATCCTGCGCACCGATCTCTCCGGCGACCCCTCCTTCGCCGAGGTCGTGGCCCGCGCCCGGGAGACCGCCCTCGGCGCCTACGCGCACCAGGACGTCCCGTTCGAGCGGCTGGTCGAGGAGCTCAACCCGGAGCGTGTCCCGGCCCGTCACCCGCTCTTCCAGACCATGGTCACCTGGAACAACGCCGGGCACCTGGAGGCCGCCGGGCAGAGCGCCGTGCAGCTGCCCGACCTGGAGCTGAGTGTCGCGGACGTCTCCACCGGCGTGGCCACCTTCGACCTGCTGCTCGCCTTCGCCGACCTGCGGGCCGAGCGCGGCGCCCCGGCCGGGCTGGCCGTCCGGCTGGAGTACAGCACCGACCTGTTTGAACGGGCCACCGCCCAGCGGCTCGCCGACTCCCTGGTCCGGGTGCTGCGGGCCGTCGTCGCCGACGCCGACCGGCCGGTGCACCGCATTGACCTGCTCGACGAGGCCGAGCGGGCCCGGCAGTCGGCCGAACTCACCGGTCCCGCGGTGCCGCTCGACCCGCGCCCGCTCGCCGAGCGCTTCGCCGCGCGGGCGGCCGCCACCCCGGAGGCCGTCGCGGTCGCCGAGGCCGGGCGCCGGCTGAGCTACCGCGAGCTGGACGTGGCCGCCACCGCCCTGGCCGGCGAACTGGCCGCGCTGGGTGCCGCCCCGGAGCGGTTCGTCGCGGTTGCCCTGCCACGCGGGGTCGACCTGGTGGTCACCCTGCTCGCCGTGCTGCGCACCGGCGCGGCCTACGTCCCGCTCGACCCGTACTACCCGGCGGAGCGGCTCGCCTTCATGCTGGGCGACACCGCGCCCGAGGTCCTGGTGACCACCGGCGAACTGCTGGCCGGGCTGCCATCGACCGAGGCGCGGACCTTGCTGCTCGACCAGGAGCGCCCGCCGGCGCCCGCCGCGCCCGAGCCCCGGATCCTGCCCGACCACCCGGCCTACGTGATCTACAGCTCCGGCTCCACCGGCCGGCCCAAGGGCATCGTGCTGCCCGGCCGCACCCTGGCCAACCTGCTCTCCTGGCACGAGCGGGCGGTGCCCGGGCCGGTCGGCACGGTGGTCGCGCAGTTCACCGCGGTCGGCTTCGACGTCTCCGTGCAGGAGATGCTCGCCGCCCTGCTCGGCGGCAAGACGCTCGCCGTCTGCCCCGAGGAGGTCCGCCGCGACCCGCGCGAACTCGCCCGCTGGCTGCGGGACGAGGGCGTCGGCGAGCTGTACGCGCCGAACCTGGTCGTCGACGGCGTGCTGGAGGCCGTCCGGGAGGACGGCATCGAGCTGTCCGCGCTGCGCCACATCGTGCAGGCCGGTGAGGCGCTCACGCTCGGCGCGGCGGTGCGCGCCCACCACGCCGCTACCGGGACCAGGCTGCACAACCACTATGGCCCGGCCGAGACCCATGTGGTGACCGGCCACGAGCTGCCCGCCGACCCGGCCGACTGGCCGCGGACCCCGCCGATCGGACGCCCGATCAGCAACACCGCCGGCTACCTCCTGGACGCCGGCCTGCTCCCGGTCCCGACCGGCGTGACCGGCGAGCTCTACCTGACCGGCGCCGGCCTGGCCCGCGGCTACCTCGGCCGTCCCGAGCTCACCGCGGAGCGCTTCGTCGCCGACCCGTTCGGCGCGCCCGGCGCGCGGATGTACCGCACCGGCGACCTGGTCCGGCGGACCGAACAGGGCGAGCTGGTCTACGTCGGGCGCTCCGACGACCAGGTCAAGCTGCGCGGCTTCCGGATCGAGCTCGGCGAGGTCGAGGCGGCGCTCGCGCGGATCCCCGGCCTGCAGCGCTGCGCCGCGGTGGTCCGCGAGGACGAGCCGGGGGACAAGCGGCTGGTCGCGTACGTCGTCCCGGCGCTCGGCGAGACGGCCGACCCGGAGGCGCTGCGCGCCGCCCTGGCGACCGAACTGCCCGACTACATGGTGCCGTCCGCCCTGGTGCCACTGGATGCCCTGCCGCTGACCGCCAACGGCAAGCTGGACCGGCGCGCCCTGCCGGAGCCCGCCGCCCGGACGGTGCCCGCCGGGCGGGCCGCGCGCTCGCCGCAGGAGGAGATCCTCTGCGGGTTGTTCGCCGAGGTGCTGCGACTGGCCGCGGTCGGCATCGACGACGACTTCTTCGCGCTCGGCGGACACTCGCTGCTCGCCACCAGGCTGGTCGGCCGGATCCGCTCGACCCTCGGCGTGGAGATCGGCGTCCGTCAGCTCTTCGAGACCCCGACCGTCGCCCGGCTCGCCGCCGTGCTGGGGCAGGCGGCCGGCGCCCGCGGGGCCGTCCGGCCGATGTCCCGGCCCGACCGCATCCCGCTCTCCTTCGCCCAGCAGCGGCTCTGGTTCCTGCACCGGATGGAGGGGCCGAGCGCCACCTACAACCTCGCCAGCGCCCTGCGGATCAGCGGCGCGCTGGACGTGGCCGCGCTGCGGGCCGCGCTGGCCGATGTGGTGGAGCGCCACGAGAGCCTGCGCACCGTCTTCGCCGAGGACACCGAGGGTGCCTACCAGGTCGTCCTGGACGACCCCCGGCCCGAGCTCGACGTGGTGCCCTGCGCCCCCGAGGAGCTGGCCGAGCGGATCGCGGAGGCGACGGCCCACGGCTTCGACCTCGCCGAGGAGATGCCGCTGCGCGCCACCCTCTTCGAACTCGGCCCGGACGAGCACGCCTTGCTCGTCGTGCTGCACCACATCGCCGGTGACGGCTGGTCGGTTCCGGTGCTGGTGCGGGACGTGGCGGTGGCGTTCGGTGCCCGGGTGGGTGGCGCGGTGCCGCGGTGGGAGGCGCTGCCGGTGCAGTACGCGGACTTCGCGCTCTGGCAGCGGGAGCTGCTGGCGGAGGGCGAAGGCTCCGAGTTGGGGAGGCAGTTGGGCTTCTGGCAGTCGGCTCTGGCGGGTGTGCCGGAGGAGTTGGTGCTGCCGTGGGACCGCTCGCGTCCGGTGGTGCCGTCCTATCGGGGTGGTCGGGTGCCGTTGGTGGTGCCGGGGGAGGTGCACGCGGGGCTGGTGGAGCTGGCGGCGCGCTGCCGGGTGAGTGTGTTCATGGTGGTGCAGGCGGCGGTGGCCGTGCTGTTGCATCGGCTCGGTGGTGGCGACGACATTCCGGTGGGTTCGCCGGTGGCGGGTCGTACCGATGACGCGTTGGACGGGCTGGTGGGGTTCTTCGTGAACACGCTGGTGCTGCGTACGGACGTGTCGGGTGATCCGAGCTTCGTGGAGTTGCTGGAGCGGGTGCGGGAGTGGGACCTGGCGGCGTTCGCGCACCAGGACGTGCCCTTCGAGCGGGTCGTCGAGGCCGTGAATCCGGCCCGGTCGATGGTCCGCCACCCGCTGTTCCAGACCATGCTGATGTGGGACAACACCCCGGTCGGCGAGGGCGCCACCGTCCCGCTGGGCGGGCTGACCGCCCGGCTGCTGCCCGCCCCGGCCGGCGGCGCCAAGTTCGACCTCACCTTCAACCTCTCCGAGCAGCGCGCCGCCGGCGGGGTGCCCGCGGGCGTGGTCGGTGCGTTGGAGTTCGCGGAGGATTTGTTCGATCGGTCGACGGTGGAGCGGTTCGCGCTGTGGTTCACGGGTCTGTTGGAGCAGGTGGTGGCGGATCCGTCGGTGCGGGTCGGTGGGGTGCGGCTGTTGTCGGAGGCGGAGTCGCGGGAGCTGGTGGCCGCGGGGGCCGGTGCGTCGGTGGTGGTGCCGCGGGGTGACCTGCCGCGGTGGTTCGCCCGGGCGGCGCGGGAGCGCCCGGGGGAGGTCGCGGTGGAGGCCGCGGACGGTTCGGTGACCTTCGGGGAGCTGGATGAGCGGGTGAACCGGTTGGCGTGGGCGCTGCGTGGGCGTGGCGTCGGTGCGGAGTCCTTCGTGGCGGTGGTGCTGCCGCGTTCGGTGGAGTTGGTGGTGGCGTTGCTGGCGGTGGCGCGGGCGGGTGCGGCCTATGTGCCGGTGGATCCGGCGCATCCGGTGGAGCGGATCGGTTTCGTTCTGGAGGATGCCGCTCCGGTGCTGCTGTTGACGGACCGTACGGCGGATCCGGCGGTGGCCGTGGATGTGGCCCGGTTGTATCTGGACGAGGCGGACCTGTCCGTCGAGCCGGTCTCGGACGCGACGGTCGCGGTGCCGGGTTCCGGTGCGGCGTACATGATCTACACCTCGGGTTCCACCGGCCGCCCCAAGGGCGTCGTCGTGACCCGCGAGGCGGTGGCCAACTTCCTGCACGACATGGCCGGCCGCTGCGACCTCGGCGCGGGCGACCAGGTCGTCGCCGTCACCACGGTCGCCTTCGATATCGCCCTACTGGAGCTGTTCCTGCCGCTGGTCACCGGCGCCACCACCGTCGTGGTACCGCCGGAGCTGGTCCGGGAGCCGGGCGCGCTCGCCGCACTGCTGCGCACCCGGCGTGAACGGCCCGGCACCCTGCTGATGCAGGCCACCCCCGGGCTCTGGCGCTCGCTGCTGGACGCCGACGCCACCGCCGTCCAGGGGGTGCGGGCGCTGGTCGGCGGCGAGGCGCTGCCGCGTGACCTCGCCGACGCGCTGGCCGGCGCGGCGGAGTCGGTGCGCAACATGTACGGCCCGACCGAGACCACGGTCTGGTCCACCAGCTCTCCCGTCCGGGCCGGCAGGCTGCCGGACATCGGCACCGCGGTGGCCAATACCTCGGTGTATGTGCTGGACAGTGGGTTGCGTCCGGTGCCGGTGGGGGTGCCGGGGGAGTTGTACGTGGCCGGTGCCGGTGTGGCGCGGGGCTACCACGCCCGGCCGGGGCTGACGGGGGAGCGGTTCACCGCCGATCCGTTCGGCCCGGCGGGCGCCCGGATGTACCGCACGGGTGACCTGGTGCGGTGGCGTGCGGACGGTCGGCTGGACTACCTCGGGCGGGTCGACGACCAGGTCAAGGTGCGCGGTTTCCGGATCGAGCTGGGCGAGGTGGAGTCCGCGCTGCTCGCGCACCCGGGTGTGGAGCGGGCCGTCGCGGCCGTCCGTGAGGACACGCCGGGTGACCGCAGGCTGGTCGGCTACGTGGTCGTGCGCCCCGGTACCGACATCGCGGACCTGCGGCCCTTCCTGTCGGGCTCATTGCCCGACTACATGGTGCCGGGTGTGATGGTCGAGCTGGAGTCCGTCCCGCTGACCGGCTCCGGGAAGGTGGACCGGCGGGCGCTGCCCGCCCCGGTGGTCGCCGGAGGCGGCGGCCGGGGCCCGCGCACCGAGCGCGAGGAGGTGCTCTGCGCGCTGTTCGCCGAGATCCTCGGCGTCGAACAGGTCGGCATCGACGACGACTTCTTCGACCTCGGCGGCCACTCCATGCTCGCCGGCCGGATCGTCGGCCGGGTCAGGGAGCGGCTCGGCCTCGACCTCAGCGTCCGCGCGCTCTTCAGCCACCCGACGGTGGCCCAGCTCGACGCCCATCTCGACGACGCCGACCGCGCCGCGGCCCCGGCCCGCCCGGTTCTGCGCAGGAGGAACGCCCGATGATCCCCTTGTCCTTCGCCCAGCAGCGGTTCTGGTTCCTCCACCAGCTCGACGGGCCCTCGCCGGTGTGGAACATCCCGACCGTGCTCCGGCTCACCGGGGCCCTGGACCGCTCCGCGCTGCGGGCGGCGCTGGCCGACCTGGTGGAACGGCACGAGACCCTGCGCACCGTCTTCGCCCCGGTCGACGGGGACGGGGAGGCCGCGGAGCAGATCCTCCTGCCCCCGACCGCCGTGCCCGAGCCGCTCACGGTGCGGGCCACCGAGGAGCAACTGCCCGCCCTGGTGGCCGAGGCCCAGCGCCACGCCTTCGACCTGCGGGCCGAACCCCAGCTGCGGGTCACCCTGTTCGAGCTCGGCGAGCAGGAGCACGTCCTGCTGCTGCTCCAGCACCACGTCAACGGCGACGGCTGGTCCCGGCCGGTCCTGGTGCGCGACCTGCTGGGCGCGTACGCGAACCGGGTGCGCGGCGAGGCTCCCGCCGTGGAGCCGCTGCCCGTCCAGTACGCCGACTACGCGCTCTGGCAGCGCGACCTGCTCGGCAGCGAGGACGACCCGGACAGCTTCGTTTCCCGCCAGCTGAAGTACTGGACGACCGTGCTCGACGGCTCGCCCGAGGAGCTGTCGCTGCCGACCGACCGTCCGCGCCCGGCCACCTCCTCGCACCGGGGCACGACCGTGCCGATCGTCGTGCCCCAGCCGGTCCGTGAGGGCCTGGAGGCGCTCGCCCGCCGCCACCGGACCAGCCTGTTCACCGTGGTCCAGGCCGCCGTCGCCACCCTGCTGCACCGGCTCGGCGCGGGGGACGACATCCCTATCGGCACCCCGGTCGGTGGTCGGGCCGACCAGGCGCTGGAGGGCCTGGTCGGACTGTTCGTCAACACCTTGGTGCTACGCAACGACCTGTCCGGCGGCCCGAGCGCCGAGGAACTGGTCGCCCGTAGCCGGGACCTCGTGCTGGCGGCCCAGGACCATCAGGACCTGCCGTTCGAACGCCTGGTGGAGGCACTCAACCCGACCCGCTCGATGGCCCGCAACCCGCTGTTCCAGACCCTGCTGACCTGGAACAGCCTCGACCGGCGGGACGTCGGCGAGGCGGTGGCGGACCTGCCAGGGCTGCGGGTGGCCGGCTACTCGACCGAGAGCGGCTTCGCCCGCTTCGACCTCTCCTTCAGCATCGAGGAGCGCGGCGACGCGCGGCAGCGCCCGGACGGTCTCGGCGGCGCGCTCACGGTGGCCGACGACCTCTTCAACCCCGCGACCGCCGCCCTGCTTGTGGAGCGCTTCCAGCGCGTCCTCGCCGCCTTCGCGACCCGGCCCGAGGCACCCGTCGAGCAGATCGACGTGCTGCTCGACGAGGAGCGCCGCAACGTCCTGGAGCGGTGGAACCTCACCGGCCGGGAGGTGCCGGAGGACCTGCTCGCCGCCTTCGACCGCTGGGTGCGCGAGACGCCCGACGCGCCGGCGTTGGCCGCCGGGGCCGACACCCTGACCTACCGTGAGCTGGCCGAGCGCTCGGCCCGGCTCGCCGGCCGGCTGGCGGCCGCCGGCGCCGGCCCCGGCCGGGTGGTGGCGGTCGCGCTGCCCCGGACCGCCGAGCTGCCGGTCACCCTGCTCGCGGTGCTGCGCACCGGCGCTGCCTACCTGCCGCTCGACACCGAGTACCCGGCCGACCGGATCGCCCACATGCTCGCCGACTGCGCTCCGGTGCTCGCCGTCGCCGGGCCCGACTTCACCGCGCCGAACGGCCTGCCCGTCCTCGCCCCCGACGCGGACGGTCCGGCCGTGGACGGCCCGGCCGCGGCACTGCCGGCGCCGGACGGCCGCCAGGCCGCGTACCTGATCTACACCTCGGGCTCCACCGGCCGCCCCAAGGGCGTGGTGGTTCCGCGCGCCGCCCTGGACAACATGCTGACCGGCTTCCGCGAGCTCGTGCCGCTGGGCCCGGGGGAGCGGCTGCTCGCCGTCACCACGGTCGGCTTCGACATCGCCGCCCTGGAGCTGTTCCTGCCGCTGTTCTGCGGCGCCACCACCGTGCTCGCCCCGCGCGAGCTGGTCCGCGACCCGCGGCGGCTGGCCGGGGAGATGCGCGGCGCCACGGTGATGCAGGCCACCCCGTCGCTCTGGCAGGCCGTGCTGGAGGAGGCGCCGGACGCGGCGGACGGCCTGACCGTGCTGGTCGGCGGCGAGGCGCTGCCGCGCGACCTCGCCGAGCGGCTGGGCCGCTCGGCCGAGGCGGTGCTCAACGTGTACGGGCCGACCGAGACCACCGTCTGGTCCACCGCCTGGCGGGTCGCGCCCGGCACCGCGCCGCTGATCGGCGCACCGATCGCCAACACCCGCGCCCAGGTCCTGGACGCCGGCCTGCGGCCGGTGCCGCCCGGCGTGCCCGGTGAGCTCTACCTGGCCGGGCACGGCGTCACCAGTGGCTACCACGGCCGTCCGGGGCTCACCGCAGAGCGCTTCGTCGCCGACCCGTACGGTGCCCCCGGCGCGCGGATGTACCGCACCGGCGACCTCGCCCGCTGGACCGCCGACGGCGAGCTGGAACACCTCGCCCGGGTCGACGACCAGGTCAAGCTGCGGGGTTTCCGGATCGAGCTCGGCGAGGTGGAGGCCGTGCTCACCCGGTACCTGGACCAGGGCCGCGCGGTCGTCACCGTGTACACCGACGAACGCGGTGAGCGCCGGTTGGTCGCCTACCTGGACGACCCGCTGGCCGACGTCGACGCGTTGCGCCGCCGGGCGGCCGAGCAGCTGCCGGAGTACATGGTCCCGGCAGCCTTCGTCCGGGTGGACGCCTTCCCGCTGACCCCCAACGGCAAGCTGGACCGCCGGGCCCTGCCCGCCCCGGACCTGACCGCCGCCGAGTTCCGCGCGCCCCGCACCCCGCGCGAGGAGTCGCTCGCCGCGGTGTTCGCGGAGGTGCTGCGGCTGCCCGCGGTCGGCATCGACGACGACTTCTTCGCGGTCGGCGGACACTCGCTGCTCGCCATGCGACTGATCTCCCGGATCCGCGATGAGTTCGCCATGGAGCTTCCGATCAGCGCGCTGTTCGAGGCGCCCACCGTCGAACGCCTGGCGGCCGCCATGGACGCCGCCGGCGGGGGCCGGGCCCGGATCACCGCCGGACCGCGCCCCGACCGCATCCCGCTCTCCTACGCCCAGCAGCGGCTGTGGATCATCGACCGGCTGGAGGGTCCCAACCCCGCCTACCACGTCCCGGTCGCCCTGCGGCTGGACGGTGCGCTGGACGTGGCCGCGCTGCGGGCCGCGCTGGCCGATGTGGTGGCGCGGCACGAGAGCCTGCGCACCGTCTTCGCCGAGGACGCCGAGGGCCCGTACCAGCGGATCCTGGACTCCGCCGAACCGGACCTGCCGGTGACCGCGGTGTCCGCGGCCGAGGTGACGGCCGCCACGGCCGCCGTGGTCCGCCGGTCCTTCGACCTGCGGAGCGAAATCCCGCTGCGGGCCGCGCTGTTGCGGGTCGGCCCGACCGAGCACGTGCTGGTCCTGGTCATGCACCACATCGCCGGTGACGGCGCCTGGTCGGTCCCGGTGCTGGTGCGGGACGTGGCGGTGGCGTTCGGTGCCCGGGTGGGTGGCGCGGCGCCGCGGTGGGAGGCGCTGCCGGTGCAGTACGCGGACTTCGCGCTCTGGCAGCGGGAGCTGCTGGCGGAGGGCGAAGGCTCCGAGTTGGGGAGGCAGTTGGGCTTCTGGCAGTCGGCTCTGGCGGGTGTGCCGGAGGAGTTGGTGCTGCCGTGGGACCGCTCGCGTCCGGTGGTGCCGTCCTACCGGGGCGGCCGGGTGCCGTTGGTGGTGCCGGGGGAGGTGCACGCGGGGCTGGTGGAGCTGGCGGCGCGCTGCCGGGTGAGTGTGTTCATGGTGGTGCAGGCGGCGGTGGCCGTGCTGTTGCATCGGCTCGGTGGTGGTGACGACATTCCGGTGGGTTCGCCGGTGGCGGGTCGTACCGATGACGCGTTGGACGGGCTGGTGGGGTTCTTCGTGAACACGCTGGTGCTGCGTACGGACGTGTCGGGTGATCCGAGCTTCGTGGAGTTGCTGGAGCGGGTGCGGGAGTGGGACCTGGCGGCGTTCGCGCACCAGGACGTGCCCTTTGAGCGGGTCGTCGAGGCCGTGAACCCCGCCCGCTCCACGGCCCGCCATCCGCTGTTCCAGACCATGCTCGCCCTCAACACCGTCGACCAGCAGGAACTGCTCGACCAGGCGCCGGAGTTGTCGGGGATCTCGGTGCGCACCGACGCGGTAGAGACCGGCGCGGTCATGGTCGACCTGCGCTTCTCGCTCGGCGAGTCCTTCCAGGGCCCCGACGGCCGGCCGTCCGGACTGGTCGGTGCGTTGGAGTTCGCGGAGGATTTGTTCGATTGGTCGACGGTGGAGCGGTTCGCGCTGTGGTTCACGGGTCTGTTGGAGCAGGTGGTGGCGGATCCGTCGGTGCGGGTCGGTGGGGTGCGGCTGTTGTCGGAGGCGGAGTCGCGGGAGCTGGTGGCCGCGGGGGCCGGTGCGTCGGTGGTGGTGCCGCGGGGTGATCTGCCGCGGTGGTTCGCCCGGGCGGCGCGGGAGCGCCCGGGGGAGGTCGCGGTGGAGGCCGCGGACGGTTCGGTGACCTTCGGGGAGCTGGATGAGCGGGTGAACCGGTTGGCGTGGGCGCTGCGTGGGCGTGGCGTCGGTGCGGAGTCCTTCGTGGCGGTGGTGCTGCCGCGTTCGGTGGAGTTGGTGGTGGCGTTGCTGGCGGTGGCGCGGGCGGGTGCGGCCTATGTGCCGGTCGACCCCACGCACCCGGTGGAGCGGATCGGCTTCGTCCTGGAGGACGCCGCTCCGGCGCTCGTGCTGACGGACCGCACCGTCGATCCGGCGGTGGCGGCGGAGGTGCCGCGGCTGTACCTGGACGAGGCGGACCTGTCCGTCGAGCCGGTCGCGGACGCGACGGTCGCGGTGCCGGGTTCCGGTGCGGCGTACATGATCTACACCTCGGGTTCCACCGGCCGCCCCAAGGGCGTCGTCGTGACCCGCTCCGGCCTGGCCAACACCGTCGCCGCGATGGCCGAACGCTTCGGCCTCGGCCCGGGGGACCGGCTGCTGTCGGTGACCACCATCGCCTTCGACATCGCCACCCTGGAGGTCTTCCTCCCGCTGGTCACCGGTGCGACCGTGGTCGTCGCACCTGCGGACACGGTGCGCGACCCGCTCGCGCTGGCCGCCCTGATGCGCGGGGAGCGGGCCGCGGCCCGCACCCTGATGGTCCAGGCCACGCCGAGCCACCTCCAGGCCGTGTTCGCCGACGACCCGGACGCCTTCGACGGCCTCTGCCTGCTGGTCGGCGGCGAGGCGCTGCGCACCGATCTGGCGACCGCGCTGACCGACCGGGCGCTGTCCCTGTCCAACGGCTACGGTCCGACCGAGGCCGCCATCTACTCGACCATGTCCTGGGTCTCCAGCGGAGCCACCCCGGACATCGGTACTGCGGTGGCCAATACCTCGGTGTATGTGCTGGACGGTGGGTTGCGTCCGGTGCCGGTGGGGGTGCCGGGGGAGTTGTACGTGGCCGGTGCCGGTGTGGCGCGGGGCTACCACGCCCGGCCGGGGCTGACGGCGCAGCGGTTCACCGTCGATCCGTTCGGTCCGGCGGGCGCCCGGATGTACCGCACGGGTGACCTGGTGCGGTGGCGTGCGGACGGTCGGCTGGACTACCTCGGGCGGGTCGACGACCAGGTCAAGGTGCGCGGTTTCCGGATCGAGCTGGGCGAGGTGGAGTCCGCGCTGCTCGCGCACCCGGGTGTGGAGCGGGCCGTCGCGGCCGTCCGTGAGGACACGCCGGGTGACCGCAGGCTGGTCGGCTACGTGGTCGTGCGCCCCGGTACCGACATCGCGGACCTGCGGCCCTTCCTGTCGGGCTCACTGCCCGACTACATGGTGCCGGGTGTGATGGTCGAGCTGGAGTCCGTCCCGCTGACCGGCTCCGGGAAGGTGGACCGGCGGGCGCTGCCCGCCCCCATGGTCGCCGGAGGCGGCGGCCGGGGCCCGCGCACCGAGCGCGAGGAGGTGCTCTGCGCGCTGTTCGCCGAGATCCTCGGCCTCGAACAGGTCGGTATCGACGACGACTTCTTCGACCTCGGCGGCCACTCCATGCTCGCCACCGCGCTGGTCAGCCGAATCAGGACCGTATTCCGCGCCGAGGTCGCCGTCCGGCAGCTGTTCGACGCGCCGACAGTCGCCGGGCTGACGGCCGCGCTGGAGGGGGCCGGCCGGGCCCGCCCCGCGCTTCCGGTGGGCGGACGGCCGGGGCGGATCCCGCTCTCCTTCGCCCAGCAGCGGCTCTGGTTCCTCCACCAGCTCGACGGCCCCTCGCCGGTCTACACCATCCCGACCGCGTTGCGGCTCACCGGAGAGGTCGACGTGGCCGCGCTGGACGCCGCCCTTCAGGACCTTGCCGCCCGGCACGAGATCCTGCGCACCGTCATCGCCGCCGACGAGGAGGGCGCCCACCAGGTGGTGCGCTCCGACGCCAGGGTGCCGCTCACCGTGGCGCCCACCGCGGACCTGGGCCGGGACGTCGCCGAAGCGGTGCGGCAACCCTTCGACCTGGAGGCCGAAATCCCGGTCCGCGCCTGGCTCTTCCAGCCCGGCGATGACGAGCACGTGGTCGTCCTGCTGATCCACCACATCGCCGGGGACGGCTGGTCGCTGCGGCTGGTCGCCCACGACCTGGTCGAGGCCTACCGGGCGCGAACCGCCGGCCGTGCGCCCGACTGGGTGCCGCTGTCCGTCCAGTACGCCGACTTCACGCTCTGGCAGCGCGACCTGCTCGGCAGCGAGGACGATCCGAACAGCCTGATCAGCCGGCAGATCGACTACTGGAAAGAGGAGTTGGCGGATCTCCCGGAGGACCTTCCGCTGCCTGCCAGGCGCCGACGTCCCGATCTCCTCTCGAACCGGGGCGAGACCATCCCCTTCGACATCCCGGCCGAGCTGCATGCCCGGATCCGCGAGCTTGCGGTCGCCCACCACGCCACCCCGTTCATGGTGATCCAGGCGGCCCTGGCGGTCGTGTTGCGCGCCATGGGGGCCGGTGACGACATCCCCGTCGGTACCGTGGTCGCCGGGCGTACCGATGAGGCGCTCGCGCCGCTGGTTGGCTTCTTCGTCAACTCCCTGGTCCTGCGCACCGACCTGTCCGGCGCGCCGAGCTTCGCCGAGTTGCTGGAGCGGGTGCGCGAGCGCGATCTCGCCGCGTACGAGAACCAGGACCTGCCATTCGAACGATTGGTCGAGGCTCTCAACCCCGCTCGGTCCCGCGCGCGCCACCCGCTCTTCCAGGTCGAGATCGTCTGGGAGGATCAGCGGGCGGACACGGTCGGCGCCACCGCCGTGGACGGCCTACGGCTCGCCGAGGAGCGCCCGGAGACCGGGACGGCACGGCTCGATCTGTCCTTCTCGCTGTTCGGCCGCCGTGACGCGGACGGTCGGCCCTCCGGCATCGCCGGCCGCCTGCTCCACAGCACCGACGCCTACGACCGGGCGGCCGCCCGGCGGATCGTCGGCCAGTTGCTCACCGTCCTCGCCGACGCGGTCGAGCGTCCGGACGTCGTCGTGGACGAGCTGCGCACGGCTGATCCGCAGCAGGCGGCCGAGTCGCTGCTGGCCGGCCGCGGACCGCGCCGCGACCTGGCCGACCGCGGCCTCGCCGAGCAGTTCGAGGCGCGGGCCGCCGCCACCCCGGAGGCCGTCGCCGTGCTCGCAGGCCCCACCGCCATGAGCTACCGCGAACTGGACCAGCGCGCCGAGGACCTGGCCGCGCGGCTCCGGGCGGCCGGCGCCGGACCGGAGCGCTATGCGGCCGTCCTGCTGCCGCGCGGGGCGGACCTGGTGGTCGCGCTCGTGGCGATCCTCAAGTCCGGGGCCGCGTACGTGCCGCTGGACACCGCGCTGCCGCCGGAGCGCGTCGCCGTCATGCTGGCGGACCTCGACCCGGCGGTGGTCGTCACCGACGCCACCCTGCGGGCCGGCTTGCCGGCCCGCGCCGCGCGAGTGCTCGACATCGCGCGGCCGGACGAGGCCGAGGCCGCCCCGGTGCCCGAACGGCGGCGCCCCTCGGCACAGCACCCCGCGTACGTCATCTACACCTCCGGCTCCACCGGCCGCCCCAAGGGCATCGTGATGACCACCCTGGCCCTGCGGAACCTCCTGGACTGGCACCGCCGGGCCCTACCCGCGGCCGGCCCGCGCCGGCTCGCCCAGTTCTCCGCCGTCGGCTTCGACGTGTCGGTCCAGGAACTGCTGGCGGCCCTGCTGCACGGCGACACCCTGGTGGTCTGCCCGGAGGACGTCCGACGCGATCCGGTCGCGCTCTCCGCCTGGCTGGCCGAGCACCGGATCGAGGAACTGCTCGCCCCGAACCTGGTCCTGGACGCGGTGTTCGAGGCGGCGGCCGAGCAGGGGGACGACCTGTCCGCGCTGCGCACCGTTGCCCAGGCCGGGGAGGCGCTCGACCCGAGCGAGGCCGTCCGCTCCTTCTTCGCCGCTCACCCGCAGGCCCGGTTGCACAACCACTACGGCCCGGCCGAGACCCACGTCGTCTCGGCGTGGACGCTGCCCGAGGCGGTGAACCAGTGGCCGGAGAGCGCGCCGATCGGCCGTCCACTCGACAACACGAGCCTGCGCGTGCTGGACGCCCGACTGCGCCCGGTGGTCCCCGAAGACGCGGGCGAGCTGTACGTCGGCGGGGCCGCCCTGGCCCGCGGCTACCACGCCCGGCCCGGCCTGACAGCCGAGCGCTTCGTCGCCGACCCGTACGGTCCGGCTGGTGCCCGGATGTACCGCACCGGGGACCTCGCCCGATGGAACGGACAGGGCGAACTGGAGTATCTCGGCCGGGTCGACGACCAGGTGAAGATCCGCGGCCAGCGGGTCGAACTCGGCGAGGTCCGGCACGCGCTGGCGGCCGGAGCCGGGGTGACAGCCGCCGCCGCTCTGGTCCGAGAGGACGCACCGGGGGACCAGCGGCTGGTCGGCTACGTCGTGGTCGAGCCCGGCGCCGCCTACGACCCGGCAGCCGAACGTGAACGGCTGCGCCGGACCCTGCCGGACCACCTGGTGCCGTCGGCCGTCGTCCGCCTGGAGCGGCTGCCCCTCACCGGCACCGGCAAGCTGGACCGCCGGGCCCTGCCCGCCCCGGTCCACGACACGGACCGGCCTCGCCGCGCGCCGCGCGGTGCGCAGGAGGAGATCATCTGCGGACTGTTCGCCGAGGTGCTGAAGCTCCCGGCCGTCGGTGTGGACGACGGCTTCTTCGAGTACGGCGGTCATTCGATGCTCGCGGCGGCCCTGGTCACCCGGGTCCGGGCGGTGCTGGGCGCGCCGATGACGGTGCGGATGCTGTTCGACGCGTCGACCCCGGCCGCGCTCGCGGACCTGCTCGCCGAGCACGCGCGCAGCGGGGAGGCGGCGAACGGGGGCGGTGGCACCATGCGCCACCTGCTGCCGCTGCGCACCCGCGGCACCCGCCCGCCGCTGTTCTGCATCCATCCGGCCTCCGGTGCCGCCTGGTGCTACGCCGCGCTGCTCAGCCACCTCGACCCCGGTCAGCCGGTCTACGGTCTGCAGGCCCACGGCCTGGCGGACGCGCACGGCCGCCCGGCCGATGTCGAGGAGATGGCGGAGCGGTACGCCCGGACGATCCGCGAGACCCGGCCCGAGGGGCCCTACCGGCTGCTCGGCTGGTCCTTCGGCGGCCACGTCGCGCACGCGGTCGCCGCCCGGCTGGAGCGCGAGGGCGCCACCGTCGAGCTGCTGGCTGTCCTGGACGCTCACCCGGAGGCCCCGGACAGCGCGCCGCCCACCCGGGAGGAGGTGATCGCGGCGCAGATGCGTTCGGTCGGCTTCGACTTCGACTCGGAGGCGATCGCCCGCGGCGAGTTGCCCGTCGAGCAGTACCTGGCCTTCCTGCGCCGGGAGAACCCCTCGGTGCTGGACCTCGGGGACGCCGAACTCGTGCGGATGATCGACACCTTCGTGGACAACGTCCGGATGATGCGGGCGCACCGCCCAGCGGTGTTCGGCGGCGACCTTCTGTTCGTCTCCTCCGCCGCCAGCACGGCGGCCGGCGTCACTCCCGCAGCGTGGCGGCCGTACGTGCGCGGAGGCATCGTCGAGCACCGGGTGGCCGTGGAGCACGAGCGGATGCTCATCGAGCCGGAGTCGGTCGCCTTGATCGGCGAGACGCTGAGCGCGGCCGACCGGGACGGGCGGCGATGACAGCGCGCGGCGGGCGTCCGCGGCGAATGAAGGCGGGGCATAGGAATGCTGTAGAGCCTCGGTCGAGGGTCGACGCATGACGGCGCCCACCGAATCCGCCGCACCGGTGCCGCTGCGCCGTAACCGCGACTTCCTGCTGCTCTGGACCGGGAACTGGCTCCAGTTCTTCGGCTCCCGGCTCAGCGGGGTCTGCTATCCGCTGCTCGCGCTGGGCCTCTCCGGGGGCTCGGCGCGGATGGCGGGCTACGCGGCGACGGCCGCCGTGCTGCCCTACCTGCTGTTCCAGTTGCCGGCCGGTGTCCTGGTCGACGGCTGGGACCGCCGCCGGGTGATGCAGCTCAGCGCGCTCGGCCGACTCCTGGTGCTCGTCACCGTGGGCGTCGCCCTGGTGCTGGACCGGTTGGACGTCCGGGCGCTGGTGGTGCTGATCGGCCTGGACGTGAGCTGCGCGCTCTTCTCCAGCCTGGCTGAGCGCGCCTCGATCCCCGTCATCGTGCCTGCCAGCCAGCTGCGTTCGGCGATGGCCCAGAACGAGGCCCGCGGCAGGGTGGCCGGTCTGGTCGGAGGACCGATCGGCACCGTGCTCTACACCTGGACGAAGTCTGCGCCGTACTTCGCGGCCGCGGTCGGCGCCGTCGTCGCCGCCGTCAACGTCCGGTTCATCCGGACCGACTGCCGCCCGCCGGGTGCGGGAACCGAGCACCGGGACGTCCGACGGGAGTTGCTCGATGGCCTGGACTGGGTCCGTCGGCACCGCTTCCTGCGCGTGGCGATCCCGTTGGTGTCCGCGAGCAGCGGTCTGCTCCAGGTGGTCTCGCTCGCGTTGGTCGTCGTCCTGGTGAAGGAGCAGGGGCACGACCCTGACACGGTCGGTCTGCTGGTCGGCATCAGCGGCTGCGGCGGCGCCGTCGGGGCGCTCACCGCCCGCTGGTGGATGGGCCTGCTGCCGTTCCCGGTGCTGCTGGTCGGCGGTTTCGCCGTCTGGTCGGCGTTGATCGCGGGCATGGCCTTCGTGACCGGGCCGCTGGCGCTGGGCATGCTGTTCGGCGCAATGAACCTGGTCGGCGCGGTGTTCGGGGTGGCCACGGCGGTGTACCAGCTGACCGCCACCCCGGCGGAGCTGCAGGGCCGGGTCGCCTCGATCGCCGGGCTGCTCACCGCGGCTGGCCCGGCGCTCGGGGCCTTCGCCTCCGGCCACCTGCTGGACCGGTTCGACGGATCCGGGACGATGCTGATCACCGCCGGTGGCATGGCGGTGGTCGCGCTCAGCGCGGCGGCCGTCCCAGCCGTTCGGCAGGCCCGCCCGGCCGAGCAGGCGCCCGAAGCCGGCCCCACGTCCGAGACCGATCCGGCGCCGGAAGACGGCCCGCCGCCGGAACCCGGCCCGGCCCCCGAACCCACCCGGGTCTGACGACCCGCCATCATCTCGCCAACCCCTCCTGTCCGACCCGAGTGTCTGACCCGAACCGAAGGGACGGTTCATGGAACTGAGCCTGTTCTACTTCGCCCATGACAGCACGGCGCCCGGCCAGTCCGGCCGCTACGAGCTGCTGATCGAGGGTGCCAAGCTCGCCGACCAAGCCGGGCTCGCCGCCGTGTGGACCCCGGAGCGGCACTTCGACCCGTTCGGCGGCGCCTACCCCAACCCGTCCGTACTCGGCGCGGCACTGGCCACCTGCACCCAGCGGATCGGCATCCGGGCCGGCAGTGTAGTGGCACCCCTGCACCCGGCGGCGCGCATCGCCGAGGAGTGGTCGGTGGTGGACAACCTGTCGGGCGGCCGGGTCGGGGTCGCCTTCGCCTCAGGCTGGAACGCGGTGGACTTCGCGCTGCGCCCGGAGAACTACGCCGAGCGCCGGGGCCTCGTCCAGGAGACCGCCGAGGAGGTGCGCCGGTTGTGGCGGGGCGAGTCGCTGAGCACGACCGACGGCCTGGGTCGGCCGGTCGAGGTACGAACCTATCCGCCCGCCGTCCAGCCAGAGCTGCCGATCTGGCTGACCTCCGCGGGCGGCGTGGACACTTTTCGTGCGGCCGGCCGGATGCGCGCCGGTGTTCTGACCCACCTGCTGGGCCAGAACCTGGAGGAACTCGCCGGGAAGATCGCCGAGTACCGCAGGGTAGCCGCCGCCGAGCACGACGGCTGGAACGGCCACGTCGTGCTGATGCTGCACACGCTGCTCGGCGACGACCTGGACAAGGTTCGCGAGCAGGTGCGCGGCCCGTTCACCGCCTACCTGAAGAGCTCCGCCAACCTGACGGCCAAGAACTTCCTCGGCAAGGACGTCGACCTCTCGCAGCTCCAGGCGGCCGACATGGACTACCTCGCCGCGCGGGCCTTCGACCGCTACTTCGACACGGGCGGTCTGTTCGGCGGTGTCGACCGCGCTGCCGAACTCCTGCCGCACATCCGGGCCCTGGGCGTGGATGAGATCGGCTGCCTGGTGGACTTCGGGGTGGAGTCCCGGGCTGTCCTAGAAGGGATCGACAAGCTCGGCAAGCTGCACGACCTCGCCACCCGATGAATCGGTTCACCGCCCACCGAGAGGAGTTGTGATGACCACCGAAGTCCGGACCAACCAGGTATGGGCCCCGTACGAGATCACCACGGAGGCCGCAGGCGCGAGTGACCTGGCCGACTGGCTCACCGAACTGGGTGCCGAGGGGCTGACCGCGCTGCTGACCGAACGGAAGGCGCTGGTGTTCCGCGGCTTCGGCGTCCCGCCGGAGGCCGTCGAGCCGGTGCTCGACCGGCTGCTGCCCAACCGCCTGCCCTACGTGCACGGAAACTCGCCGCGGACCAGAGTGCGCGGCAACCTGTACACCTCCACCGAGTACCCTCAGCGGTTCACCATCTCGATGCACAACGAGCTGAACTACGCCCGTAGCTGGCCATCGCGGCTGGCGTTCTACTGCCAGACGGCCGCCGAGCGCGGTGGAGCGACGCCCGTGCTGGACGGCGCGCTCTGGTTGGCCTCACTGGACGACGAGGTGCGTGAGGCGTTCGCCGACGGGATCCGCTACGTGCAGAACCTGCACGACGGTTACGGCCTCGGCAAGAGCTGGCAGGACACCTTCGAGACCGACGACCGCGCGGTGGTCGAGGAGTTCCTCTCCCGTTCGGAGGCGGAGTGGGAATGGGGGCCGGACGGCATCCGGGTGAGCCAACTGCGCCGTGCCACCACCACGCATCCGGTGACCGGCACGGAAGTGTGGTTCAACCAGGCCGACCAGTGGCACCCGGCGGGACTGGGCGACGACACGGCGGCCGAGCTCTACCAGATCCTGGAACCGTCCGAGTTCCCGCAGTACGTGACCCTCGCCGACGGCACGCCGATCCCGGACGAGTACATCCTGCAGATCCGGGACCGGGGCCTCGAGCATGCCATCGACGTGGACTGGTATCCCGGGGACTTCCTGCTGATTGACAACGTCCTGACCGCCCACGGCCGCCGCCCCTTCGAGGGGAGCCGCAGGATCCTGGTCGCCATGTCCGACTGACCGGGGATCACCAGTCCGCTGGTGGAACGCGCGCCGGTGTCCCGTCCCCAGGGGGGCGGAGCACCGGCGCGCGGCTTTCAGCAGGAAGCGGGGGCCGCACGGCGGGCCACCGAGGACAACTCCCCGTCCAGGCCCTCGGGTTCGTCATCCAGCGCTTCTTCCGGTGCCTCCTCCCGGGACAGCTCGGCGGCGATCAGCCGGGTGAGGGAGGCGAAGCGGAACCGTAACCGCCCATGGTCGTCGATGGAGGACGGGGAGATCAGCCAGGCGTCGGCCAGCTGTTCCAGTTGCTGTTCGAGGGCCGGCTCGGCAGCGGCTGTAAGAGCCACGGTGTCCGCCCCGAACTCGAACTCGGTGATCCGTCCGAGCTGGGGCAGGAGCGAACGCGCGCCCTCCGGCAGCTGGCTGACCGCCGACATCAGTGCGGCTCGGACACTTTGCGGGCCGTACGAGAGTTCGTCCAGCCGACGTCGCGGGTTCGCCAGCCGGGCTGCCAGGTCGCCGATGGCCAGCATCGGTCGGGCCGCCAGCTTGGCACCCACCAGCCGCAGGGCGAGTGGCAGCCCGTCGCAGAACTCCACGACCGCCCTGGCAGCGGGCAGGTCCTCCATCACCTTCCCCTGGCCGCCGATCGCGGCCAGCAGTTCCACCCCGTCCTTCGGAGACAGCGGGCCGAGCGCAACGGTGTCGGCATGAGTAACGGTCGGCAGCCGGCTGCGGCTGGTCATGATGATCGCGGCATACGGACTGTCCGGGATGACCGGCTGAATGTCCTGCTCGGGGGTGACGTCGTCCAGGACGACCAGCAGGCGGCGCCCGTGGGAGAGGACGCGGTAGCGTTGGGCGATCTCCTCGGAGCCTCCGACGGATCCGGCCGGTTCGCCCATGGCGTCGAGGAGCCGCGCGAGAATGCTCTCGGCGTCGCGCGGAGTACCGTCGGGTTCGACGGCTTCGGCGAACAGCACACCGTCGGGGAACAACTCGGTGCAGTTGTGGGCCGCGCGCACTGCGAGGGCCGTCTTCCCGGAGCCGGTCGGTCCTGTTACCAGTAGCCGGGCCGGAGCGGACCGTGGAGAGGACGCGGTCGCGGCGCTGGTCACCCCGCCCTCCACCGCTACGAGTTCGGCCGTACGGCCGACCAGCGGTCGGATGTCAGGTGGCAGTAGGACAGTAGGGCGGCCCCCGCGGGGCGGATTCGCCGACACAGTTCGTGAGGGAAGAATGGTGGAGGACAGATCACTCGAGAGGACGGCTTGATAGGCCTCGGAGAGTTCCGGGCCTGGATCCACGCCCAGTTGGTCGGCGAGCAGGCGGCGGCCGTCGTGGTAGGTCATGAGGGCATCAGCCTGACGGTTGCTGCGCCCCAGGGCGGTAACCAGCTGGGCACGGAACAGCTCGCGAAGTGGATACCGACTGACAAGCCCGGTCAACTCGGATATCAGGCCGGAATGTTGGCCCAGCAGGAGATCGGCGGCGATGCGTTGCTCGGTAGCTGCGGCGAATGCCTCGTCCAGGGCTGGTCGTTCGATTTCGGCCAGGTGCTCGGTGACGTTGACCAGAGCTGTGCCGGACCAGAGTTCCAAGCCGGCCCGCAAGGAAACCGCTGCAGTGTGGTGGTCGCCTTCGGCGAGGGCCTGTCGACCGGTCTCGGTGAACTGCTCGAATCCGGTCAGGTCGAACGGGGAATCGCCGATGTCCAGACGATAGCCACGGTGTTGACGGGTGATCTCGACGGCATCCCCCAACTGCCTTCGAAGTTTGTGGATGTACGTGTAGATCTGCGCGTGCATGGACGATGGCGGTGACCAGCCCCACAAGCGTGCGCTCAGCTGGTCGTAGGTCACGGATCTGCCGCGGGCGAGGAGAAGAGCGCTGAGCACCGTGTGGATCTTGGCGCCGGACAGCTTGATGGGGCGGCCGTTCGACAGTACTTCGACCGGACCGAGGACGCGGAACTCGAGCTGCGATCTCCTGCCGTCGATAGGCGTTCCGGGTGCCGGATCATGTGCCGGGGGTGAAGACGTGTTCAATGCTGATCTCCTTGCCTGCTTCTGGATGCAGCGGCTCCCGGTCGGCCGAAGGCATGGCTCCGCCCGTGAAGTGGACGGAAGACCATGGGGTGCTGAAGCCGCAGTGGGGCGGGACGGGGCACAGCCCGGGCTCACGTTCCGGCGCAGGGCGGCTGGAGGCGGTGGGTGAACGATCCGGTCTGCTGCTCGGCCGGCGGCTGGGACCTCAGGGAGCGCAAGAAGGAACAATCGAGGGAGTGCGTTCCAACTCGATTGATCGAGGAATGAACTGAACAGTTCGCCATCAAGTAAACCCCCCGTTTACATGATCTACGACTGGATCTGGCGATTGCTTGCGCCGTTGAACCCTTCCGGGTGTCACTGCCGAGCGGTTGGCCGATTCCATCGTCCCGTGGCGAGATCGGCTCTACGGCCGGTCACGCCTGGAGGAAACGCAGAACCGCCAGGACACGACGGTGTCCGTCGATGTCGACCGGCAGATCAAGCTTGGTGAAGATATTACCAATATGCTTGTTGATGGCGGCGTCACTGATGAAAAGTTCTGCGGCGAGATTCGCGTTCGACCTACCTTGCGCCATCAGGCTCAGTACCTCCTTCTCGCGCGCGCTCAGCCGCTCCAGCGGGTCCTGGCGGAGTCGCACCAGTTGGTGTACCACCTCAGGGTCCACCACCGTGCCGCCGCGGGCCACCTGGTCCAGCGTCGTCATGAAGTCACTGACCGCACCGATCCGCTCCTTCAGCAGGTAGCCGACCGCGTCGCCGTTGTCCGAGTCCAGTAGACGCATCGCGTAGGACTGCTCGACGTACTGGCTCAGCACCACCACGGGGAGCCGCGGGTACGTCTGGCGCAACGTCACGGCTGCACGCAGCCCGTCGTCACTGTTCGACGGTGGCATCCGCACATCCGTGACGACCAGGTCCGGTTGCTCGGCGTGGACGGCCTCGATCAGGGCGTCCGCATCGCCGACGGCGGCGATGGCGGTGTGCCCGAAGCGTTGCAGCAGGCCGACCAAGCCCTCCCGCAGGAGGACGGCATCCTCGGCGACGATCACCCGAAGTGGCATGGGATCTCCACATGAAGCAGGGTCGGGCCGCCGATCGGGCTCGATACGCGGATGCGCCCGTCGACGGCAGTGAGGCGGTCGGCGAGCCCGGTCATACCGCTGCCGAGGGTCGGGTCCGCTCCTCCGCGGCCGTCGTCCGAGATCTCCAGGACCAGCAGATCGGCGTGGTAGCGGCCGGACACGCTGGCGTTCCTGGCACCGCTGTGGCGTGCGATGTTCGTCATGGCCTCGCTGATCAGGTAATAGACGTTGGTTTCGACGTGCCGAGGAAGTCGCCCGGGCAGGTGCAGGTCCACCTCGACTGGTATCGGGAAGCGGCTGGCCTGCTCCCGTACGGCTGCGGCCAGCCCGTGGTCTGCCAGGACCGGTGGATTCAGCCCGCGAACCAGACTACGCAACTCCTCGTGTGCGGCGGACAGTTGCTCCTGCGCCTGGATCAGTTGCGCACTCAGCGGTGATCCCGGTGGGACATCCAACTGTAGGAGCCCGAGAGTCATCCCCAAAGTGATGAGCCGCTGCTGTGCGCCGTCGTGCAGATCCCGCTCGATGCGCACCCGCTCGGCGTCGAAGGCGTCGATCAGTCGGACCCTGGAGGCGTGCACCTCCTCCAGGGCGATGCCGAGTTCCTCGTCGCGCGGGGCGAGCAGGGTCCGGGAGAGTGCGGCGCGGGCGCCAGCCCAGGAGGTCACCGTGTACGGTGAGGCCAGTAGCACGAGGCTTCCGAAGACGGCCCATGGCCAGGTGACGCCGTCGACTGCCTCGAAGCAGAGCGCGGGCACGCCGAAGGAGAAGGCCAGGACCAGCAGGTCCAGCCACCAGAGTGCGGCTGCCGAGAGCAGCGTGAAGCCCAACTCGCGCCAGGTCACCGGCTCCTTCAATCGAGTGGCGACCCAGGCGCGCAGGCCCGGACCGCTCGGCTTCTGGTGCGGATCCGGGGTGTCGTCGAGGTCGACCAGTCGCAGTCGGCGCCGTTCGATGGTCGCCACCGTCACGGAGGAGAGGACGACACCCACCAACGGGGCCACGCCGACCAGGATCACCAGCAGTACCAGACCGACCACCAGGCCGGCCGCCAGCACCGCCACGGCGGCGGCTCCGACCAGCACGCCGCTCGCGAGGTAGGCCACTGAGCGCCACGGCCAACTGGAGGTGAGGAAGCTCAACGGGCGTTGGGCCATCGCCTGCCAGGCCGTTTTGGGACGCATGCCAAGCACCCTAACCCGGGGGTGCACGGGGCAGGGTAGTGCTGGCAATACCTTTGAAGTAGAGCCCGGATCAATGCTGGTGGTCCGCCGATCGGGTGGAATGCTCATCGTGACAACTACGAAGCAGGCACCCGCCTCGGACGCGGTCCAGCTCTACACCGTTCGCAAGGTCTATGGCTCGGGCGAGCAGGCCGTGACCGCGCTGGACGGTGTGTCGCTCGGCTTTCCGCGTGGAACCCTCACCGCGATCATGGGACCGTCCGGTTCCGGAAAGTCCACCCTCCTCCAATGCGCCGCGGGTCTGGACCAGCCGACGGACGGCCAGGTGATGGTGGCAGGAGTGGACATCAGTTCGCAGAACGAGCGCGAGCGCACCAAGTTGAGGCGCGACCACATCGGGTTCGTCTTCCAGGCCTTCAACCTGGTCGAGTCGTTGACCGCCGCGCAGAACGTTGAATTGCCCTCCCGCTTCGCCGGCCGCAGGGTCAGCCGTGACCAGGTCGCCGCGGCACTGAGTGCGGTCGGGCTGGCCGAGCGGGCCGGACACCGACCGAGCCAGCTCTCCGGCGGCCAGCAGCAGCGTGTCGCCCTTGCCCGCGCGCTGGTGACCCGCCCCGATGTGCTCTTCGCGGACGAGCCCACCGGCGCGCTGGACACCAAGACCTCGCGCGAAGTGCTTCGGCTGCTGCGCCGGTTGGTCGACCAGGAGGCGCAGACCACGATCATGGTCACGCACGACCCGGTGGCCGCCGCGATCGCGGACACCGTGGTCTTCCTCAAGGACGGCCGGATCGCCGACCGGGTGACCCTCAGCCGAGAGGCCGATGCCCGCAACGCTGCGGCCATCTCGGCCCACATGACCCGACTGGAGTCCTGATGCTGGTCATCGCCAACGTGCGCGAGCGCTGGACCAGCTTCCTCGCCTCGTTCGTGGCGGTCCTGGTCGGCGTCGCGTTGATCTCGACCACCCTGGTCATCTATGACTCCGCCAAGCCGACCGTCCAGCCCCGGCTGGAGGGCACCGCCGCGCTGGTGCTGCCGCCGCAGGCCACCGACCGCAACGGCAGCCCCAAGGACCGGGTCCCGTGGGACAAGGCCGAGGCGGACGCGCTCGTCGCCAAGTTGCGCGCGGTGCCCGGCGTGGACGCCGCCGTGGTCGACCGAACCTTCTACGCCCAGGTGTTCCGGGACGGCCGACCGGTTGCTGACGAAGGCGCGGCTGACGCCGGCCACGGCTTCTCCAGCACCAGGCTGGCCCCGTACAACCTGGTCTCGGGCCGAGCGCCGAGCGGAACCGATGAGGTCGTCGTCGACCGCTCACTGGGCGTGGCGGCAGGGCAGCGGGTGACCTTGAACCTCACCCCTGGGCGCAGTGAGTTCAAGGTCGTCGGCACGGTCGACGGGCCCGGCTATTTCTTCAGCGACGAGTCCGCCGCCCAACGGGACCCGGGCGTTCGGGTGATCGCTCTGGTCGGCGGCGCCGGCGCCTCCAGCGGGGCGATCGCCGCGGCGGCCCGTACCGCCGTCGGGGACCAGGGCAGTGTGGTGTCCGGCGACGGCCGCTCCACGATCCAGCCCCAGTACGTCGACCACAAGCGCTTCCTCGGCACCCAACTGATCGCCGCCATGGCCACCCTGGGTCTGTTCACGACGGCCTTCGTGGTCGCCTCCATGCTGGTCCTCGCGACCGGACTGCGTCGCCGTGAGATCGGCCTGCTCCGAACGATCGGTGCCAGCCCGCGCCAGGTGCGCCGGATGGTCCTGGGCGAGGCCGCCACCGTCGGTGTGCTCGGTTCGCTGGCTGGGTGCCTGGTCGGCGTCGCGGCCGCGCCGCTCCTTCGCGACATCCTGCTGCGCCTGGACGTCGCCCCGCCGGACCTCGCGGTGCGGGTGGCGGCATGGCCGCTGCTCGCCGCCGCCGCGATCGGTATCGGCGTCAGCGTGATCGGCGCCTGGGCGGCGAGTCGGCTGGCCGCCAAGGTGGCTCCGTTGGAGGCGCTGCTGGAGAGCCGTTCCGGTAGCCGGTCAATGAGCCGACCCCGGCTGATTTCAGGCCTGGTCGTGCTCGGCCTCGGAGTGGTGTGCGCAGTGATGACCGCCACTGCCGCCGCGGACAGCCGGGTCAACATGGCGATCGCGGCGACCATGGTGCTGATCGTGGCGGCCGCGCTGCTCGCCCCGGTATTCGTCGGTCCGGTGGGCCGGGCGGTGACCAGCCCGTTCAACCGGGCGGGTTCGGCCGGGCCGATGCTCATCCGGGCCGAGCTCACGGCGAGTGCGCGCCGCGCCGCGTCCATGGCTGCCCCGGTGATCGCGGCCGTCGGGTTCGCCGTGCTGCTCAGCGGCATGGTCGAGACGATGCGGGTGGCCTACCCGGCAGGCGACGCGCTGAAGCTCGCCGGCCAGGTGATCATCACCAACGACGGGACCCCCGGCAACACCGACGAGGTGGTCGGCGCCAATCCGGTCGGCAAGGCCTCCCTGCCCACCCGTGCCTTCGTCCACAAGGCCGACGGCTCGACCGTAGTGATCGACGCGCTCGGCTCCCGGGACCCGAAGTGGGACCGCCCGGGTCAGGCGGTGCTCGGAGAGTCCATCGCGACCTGGCTGGGCGTCAAGGCCGGGGACCAGTACCCGGTGCGCTTCGCCGACGGTGCGACCGTCCAACTGCGCGTCGCCGAGGTCCTGCCCGACGACCCGGCCCGGGGCGACTTCGTGATGTCCCGCGGGCTGGTCCGCGGCCACGACCCGGCCGCGCTCAACGACGACATCTTCGTCCCCGAGCAGACGAAGCCGGTTACCGTTCCCGGAACCGCCGTGCACGACGCGGTCCAGTACGCCCTGGACGACTACAACACCGATGCCCGACTGACCAACAGCCTGGCCGCGATGCTGATCGTCATCGCGGTCGGCTACAGCGGGATCGCCGTCGCCAACAGCATGGCGATGGCCGCGCACGGCCGGCGCCGTGACTTCGCGGTGATGAAGTCTGCGGGCGGCACGATCAGGCAACTGCTGGCGTTCGCCGTCGGGGAGACCTCCCTGGTGGTCGGCGTCGGCGCGGTGCTCGGCGTGCTGGTGACGCTGCCGCCGCTGGCCGGAATGGCCTCCGGGCTCTCCCAGGTCACCAAAGCGGACGTCGGGCTGAACCTGAACTTCTCCATGCTGGCCGCAGTGATCCTCGGATCGCTCGTCCTGGCGATCGCCGCGAGCGCGGCGGTCACCTGGAAGACCTTGCGCCGCGCGGAGATCTGAGACGGGCGCTGCTCCGGGACACCCCCGACCCGGAGCAGCGCTCCTTCGCGTTCCGCCCCGGGATGCCCACCGATCTGTCGCCGCCCTATAGAAGGCCGTCGCGGCCGTTATAGAAGCCTGATAGCGACGCTCATTGTGCTGTGCGGGAGCACAATGGGAGGCGATCACAGTGACTGTTCCTGGCCCGACCCGCACCCGGTGGCTCCGGGCGTGCAACCAGGTCGTCCGGCCGCGCTGCCGCATCGTGTGCGCCCCGCACGCGGGTGGCACCGCCCAGGCCTACCGTGGCTGGCCGCGGGGACTGCCGCACGACGTCGAGGTGCACGCGGTGCAGTACGCGGGCCGACAGGACCGGCTGGCGGAAGACCCGGTCGAGAGCATGCCGGAGATCGTCCGGCCAGTGGCCGACGCCCTGGAGCCGTTCCTGGGCGAGCCGCTGGTGCTGTTCGGCCACAGCATGGGCGCCGGCGTCGTCTACGAGGTGGCGCTGGAACTGGAGCGCCGACTCGGTCGCCCGGCCGACCTGGTGATCGTCTCCGGCTCCCGGGCCCCGTACCACCGTGACCCGCGCGACTTCGACGACCTCGACGACCGGGAGCTGATCGAGGAGGTGCGGCGGCTCAACCAGTCCTTCGAGGAACTGGCGGCCGCACCGGAACTCCTGGAGCTGGTCATGCCCTCGATCCGGGCGGACTTCAAGCTCGCCGCCCGTTACTTCCGCTCCCCGCCGGTCGCGCTCCGCGCACCGCTGTTGGCCCTAGGCGGAATCGCCGACCCGGACGTCAGTCCGGAGGACCTCGCCGAATGGCGGGCCTGCACCAGCGGCCGGTTCGCCGCGCGGGCTCTGCCCGGCGACCACTTCTACCTCGTCGACGAGGGGCCGGTGCTCGACACCATCGCGCCCTGGCTGCCGGGTACCCGGCGCACGGCCTACGGCGTCGCCTGAGAGCCAGCCCACCGACCGCACCTACCCCGATCTGGAGAACCCCGAGCATGGTGGACCTCATCAGCGCGACCAGCGTCAGCGCGGTCTTCACGGAGCGCGCCCGGAAGACCGGCACCGAACAGGCCGTCGCCATCGTCACCGACCCCGCGGATCCGGCGTCCGCCGAGTGGCTCACCTTCGCCGAACTCGACCACGCGGCCCGGGTCTTCGCGCAGGACCTGGGCCGGACCTGCGAGCCGGGCGCCCGGGTGTTGCTGCTCTACCCGACCTCCAGGGAGTTCGTGGCCGCCGTCCTCGGCTGTCTCTACGCGGGCATGGTCGCCGTGCCCTCCTCGATGCCCGGCCGCTACCGGCACGACCAGCGCAGGGTCCTCGGCATCGCCCGCGACGCCGAGGCTGCGTGCGTGCTCACCTCCGTGGGCGACCACGCGGACGTCACCGCCTGGGCCGCGCGGGAGGGCTTCGAGGTGTCCGTGCTCTGCCCGGAGATCGACCCGAGGCGCGACGTGACCGACGTCCGGGAGCTGCCGGCCGACCGAGACACCCTGGCGCTGCTCCAGTACACCTCAGGTTCCACCTCGGACCCGAAGGGCAGCATGGTCACCCACGGCAACCTGCTGGCCAACGCCGCCGCCACCGCCGAGGCTTTCCGATTCGAGGAGGGCCAGCGCTTCGGTGGCTGGCTGCCGAACTACCACGACATGGGGCTGATGGGGTTGCTGCTCTCGCCGCTACTCGGCGGCACCAGCACCGTCCTGATGAGCCCGGCGGCCTTCCTGCGGCGCCCGCGTGCCTGGCTGCAGATGTTGGGAACGTTCGGGGTCACCCTCTCGGCGGCGCCCAACTTCGCCTACGAGCTCTGCACCGCCCGGGTGCGGGACGAGGAGCTGGCCGGTCTGGACCTCTCCGGCTGGCGCTACGCCGTCAACGGGTCCGAGCCGGTCAAGGCCCGGGTGCTGGCCGACTTCGCCGAGAAGTTCGCTCCGGCGGGCTTCCGGCCGGACACCTTCGCGCCGTGCTTCGGCATGGCCGAGGCCACCCTGCTGGTCTCCACCACCCCGAGCCGCGAGCCCGTGGTGCTGAGCTGTGACGCGGCCGCCCTGGAGCAGGACGTCGTCCGCCCGGCCGCCGACGGGCCGGTCCGCACCCTGGTCAGTTGCGGTGCTCCCCGTGACCTGGACGTCCGGATCGTCGACCCGGCGACCCCGGAGGAGCTGGCGGCCGGGCAGGTCGGTGAGATCTGGTTGAGTGGCCCCTCCGTGGTGCGTGGCTACTGGCGCAACGAGGCGGCCACCCGCGAGACCTTCGGACGGACCGTCGGCACGGCGGGCGGATTCCTGCGCACCGGGGACCTTGGCACGCTCGTCGACGGGGAGCTGTACGTCACCGGCCGGATCAAGGAGATGATGATCATCCGCGGCCGCAACATCTACCCGCACGACATCGAACACGAACTGCGCCAGCAGCACGAGCAGCTGCGCGACGCCGTCGGTGCCGCGGTGACGGTCCCCGGCGAGGCGGAGGGCGAGGACCGCCTGGTGCTGATCCACGAGATCCGCCGGCTCGCCCCGGAGCCGGAACTCGCCGACCTCGTCGGCAAGGTGCGCAATACGGTGTCCAAGGAGTTCGGCCTGCGCGCGCACGCCGTGCTGCTGATGCGCCGCGGCGGCATCCAGCGCACCACCAGCGGCAAGGTCCGCCGTGCCGAGATGCGCGCCCAGTACCTCGACGGGGAGCTGCGGCCGGTCTTCGCCGACGGCTACCGGGCCCGCGCCGAGGCGGCCGCGGGGGAGTCCCGATGACCACGGTGGACCGCGCGCCCGGCCTGGCGTCCGAGATCGAACGCTGGTCGGAACCGGGCGGCCCCTTCGACCCGGACCTGCTGGCCCGTCACGACGAGGCCGAGTCCTTCCCGGCCGAGGCCTGTGCCGCCCTGGACGGCCACGGGCTGCCCGCGCACTACGTCCCGGTCCGTCACGGCGGCCGACTGGAACGCCTGGACCGGCTGCAGGCGGAGCTGCGCGAGGTCGCCGCCCGGGACGTCACGGTCGCGGTGGCCCACGGCAAGACCTTCCTCGGCGCCGTCTCGGTGTGGATCGGCGGCGACCCGGCCCAGGCCGGAGGTCTCGCCCGGCACGTCCTCGCGGGCGAGGCCGTCTCCTGGGGCCTCACCGAACCGGACCACGGCAGCGACCTGCTGTCTGGCGAGCTCGCGGCCGTCAGGGACGGTGGGGGCTGGCGGCTGAACGGGCGGAAGTGGCCGGTGAACAACGCCACCCGGGGCCGCTTCCTGTGCGTCCTCGCCCGGACCGAGGAAGCCGGCGGCCCGCGGGGCTTCAGCGTCTTCCTGGTGGACAAGCGGGAACTTGCCGGCGGCGCCATCCGCCCGCTTCCCAAGCTGCCGACCCACGGCATCCGGGGCGCGGACATCAGCGGAGCCGAATTCGTCGACGCCCTGGTGCCCGGTCGCGCGCTGGTCGGCGCCGAGGGACACGGCATCGAAATCGCACTCAAATCCCTCCAGTTGACGCGCACCGCGTGCGTGGCCCTGTCGCTCGGCGCGGGTGACCACGGACTGCGCGTCCTGCGCCGCTTCCTGGGCGAGCGGATGCTGCACGGCCGCCGACTCGCCGACCTCCCGCACGCCAGGGCGGTGGCCGGCAGGGCGGTCGCCCGGCTGATGCTGGCCGAGGCACTGGCCGCCACCTCCACCGCCGTCGCGCACGAGGCGCCCGGCGAACTGGCCGCCGTCTCGGCGATCGCCAAGGCGCTCGCCCCCACCCTCGTCCAAGGACAACTCCGCCTCATCGGCGACCTGTTGGGCGCCCGCGGTTTCCTGCGGGACGTCGAGGGCTACGGGACGTTCGGCAAGCTGGAACGCGACCACCAGATCGTCTCGATCTTCGACGGCAGCACCTGGGTGAACCGCAGCGTGCTCGCCGCCCACCTGCCGCTGCTGGCCCGGACCTTGGTGACCGCCCCCGGCCTCGGCCCCGTCGCCGACTGGCTGCGCGCCGACCACACCCCCGCGCCGCTCGACACGGATGCCCTGCTCTCGCTCAGCCGGGGCGACACCGTGCTCGGCGCCCTGGACGCGCTGGCCGCCGGCGTCGACCCCGAGCGCTCCGGAGGCGCCGACCGGCCGGTCCGGGCGCTCGCCGCCGCGAAGCGCGAACTGCTCGACGCGGTACGCACGCTGCGCCCGGCCGCCGGAGCGCCCGCCACCGCGACCATGCGGCTCGCGGAGAAGTACGAGTGGTGCTGGGCCGGTGCCGCCGCCCTGGCCCTCTGGACGGCCAACCCCGACCGCACCGAGGACGACTGGTGGCGCGGCGGCAGCTGGCTGCGCGGCTGCCTGGCCCTCGTGCTCGAACAGGTCGGAGACGGGTCCGGCGAGCGACCGGACGCCGTCTTCGACGAACTCGGGCGCCTCCTGCTCTCCGATGCCGGAGCGCACGCCTCCTTGCTCCGCCAACCGTTGGAGGACCTCCGGTGACCGCCGACGTCCACCCCGATCCACGCCCGGTCCCGGCCGCCGACGCCCTCGCCGAGGCCGGCGTCGACGCCCGCATCGAGCTCCTCGAAGACCGGCTCGGCAACCCGTGGGACGCCGACAACCCGGCGGGCTTCGCGGCCGTCGTGGCCGCCGACGAGGCCGAACGCACTCCGGAGGGCGGTGAACGCGCTCTGGACGACTTCGGTGTGCTCGCCGAATTCGTCCCCGAGCGCCTCGGTGGACGACTGCGCCGCGCCGACCACCTGGTCGACCTCATGCGCTCGGTCTACCGGCGCGACCCGAGCCTGGGCCTCGGCCACTGCTCCAGCTCGCTGCTCGGCGCCGTCAACCTCTGGACGGCGGGCTCCGGGCCCCAGCAGCGGCACGTGGCCGACCTCCTGCTCGGCGGCGGCAAGCTCTCCTGCGCCTTCCACGAGCTCGCCCACGGCAATGACATCGGCTCGATCGACTTCGCTGCCGTCCCGACCGCCGACGGCCACCGGCTCAACGGCCGCAAGGAGAGCATCTCCAACCTGGACCGGGCCCAGGGCGTGGTGTTCCTGGCCCGCACCGACCCGGCCGGAGGCCCGCGGGGCTGCTCCCAGTTCTACCTCCCGGTCACCGCCTTTGAGCCCGCCAAGGTGACCCGACTGGCGCGCTTCCGGTCGGTCGGCATGCGCGGGGTCCTCCTCGGTGGCATCCGGGTGGAGGACCTCCCGGTCACCCCCGACGACCTCGTCGGCGTCTCGGGGACGGGCCTGGAGACCGCGGCCCGTGCGTTCCAGCTCACCCGGATCGCACTGCCCGGGATGAGCACCGCGATCCTCGATACCGCCCTGCGCGTCACCCTGCACCACGTCCGCCGCCGCCGGCTGTACGGCCGCACCGCCGCCGACATCCCGATGGTGCGCAGCACCCTCGCCAACGCCTTCGCCGACCTGTTGCTCTGCGAGGCCTTCGCTACGGTGGCCGCCCGGTCGCTGCACGTGCGACCGGAATCGGGCAGCGTGTACGCGCCAGCGGTGAAGTACCTGCTGGCCGGCCTGCTGCTGGACGCCGTGGAACAGCTGGCACTGGTGATGGGCTCGGAGTTCTACCGGCGCGACGGCGAGCACGCCGTGTTCCAGAAGATGGCGCGGGACGTCAAGCCGGTCGGCTTCGGGCACATCGCCCGAGCCGCCTGTCTGTCCGCGCTGCTACCCCAGCTGCCTTCGCTGGCCCGTCGTTCCTGGCGCGAGAGCGCCCCGGCCCCGGCCGAATTGTTCACCGCCGACGGTGAACTCCCGCCGCTCGACCTCGCCGGGCTGCGGGTCTCCGCGGGCGGCCGGGACGCGCTCGCAGCCGCGCTCAACGCGGCCCCCGAGGATGATCCCCTGCCGACGGAGCTGCGGCCGCTTGCCGAACGGACCGCCGCCCGCCTGCGCACCCTGGCGGAGGACTGCGCCGGGCTGCGGCCCGCGGACCTCTCCATCGCCGCGCCCGTGATGGTACGTGAGCTCGGCGCGGAGTACGCGGCGCTGCTCGCGGCCTCCGCCTGTTTCGGAATCCATCGGCACGCGCCGGCCGACACCTTCCTCGCCCGGCCGCACTGGCTGGTCGCCGTGCTCACCCGACTGGCGCCCGGTGTCCCTGGCCGACCGGCGGACCTGGCGGGCGAGGTCGAGGACGCGCTGATCGAGGAGCTGTTCGAGCGGGACGACGAGGTCCGCGGCTTCGGGTTGTCGGACCGCCGCTATCGATGAGGCCTGCGGCCCGACCGCTCAGGCCCGACCATTCACGAATCAGGGAGGACACTTCAGATGGACAAGCCCGGTACCGCTCCGGCGACCGTCGAGGAACTGGTCGATTGGCTGGTGGCTCGTGTCGGCGAGTACCTGCCGGAACTGGCGGAACCCGTTTCCCCCGACCGCGAGCTCGGCGAGTACGGGTTGGACTCGATTGTCGTGCTGGCGTTCGCCGCCGACGTCGAGGAACGGCTCGCGATCCCGATCGACCCCACCGTGGTCTGGGACCACCCGACCATCGAGCAGCTCGCCACCTTCCTCGTGGCCGAGACGGAGGGCCGGCACGAGACGGCGTGACCTCACTCCCCTGGCCGGGCCCGCGCAAGCGGTGGCCCGGCCAGGGTCCTCCGGCTGTGGAAGCACGACAGAGGCCGCGGGGTCAACCGCGGCCTCTGCGCTGTTCGGGGGTGCCGGTGGGTTCGGCGGATCGGCCTTCGTCAGGCCGTGTCGCCCGCCATCTCACGGACCAGGCTGAGCGGGCGCATGTCCGTCCAGTTCTGCTCCACGTACTCCAGGCACGCCGCACGGGTGTCCTCGCCGTGCGCCACCTGCCAGCCGGCGGGGACCTCGGCGAACGTCGGCCACAGCGAGTGCTGGCCCTCGTCGTTGACCAGGACGAAGTACGGCGCATCGTCGTTCTCGAACGGGTTGGCCACGGTGAACACCTCACTTGTGCGTGCGGAAGGGCTGTCCCCCGAGCTTGCGGCGCCGCTCTACAGGTTTCCTACGGGGTCCCCGCCCAGGCCCGCATAGCCGATCTGTAGGCCCGGTGGCCAGGGTGACGCCGATGGGGCGAGGGCGCCCGACCGGACATCAGCCAGTACACCTGTGGGGGAAGCCTTGAACATGGCGGCGATCGACATTGTCTGCCCAGCCTGGAACCGCTCCCAGGCCATCCGGCCGACGATCGACAGCGTCCTCGCCCAGACGTTCACCGACTGGCGGCTGCTCGTGGTCTCCGACGGCAGCACCGACGACACCGACGACGTCGTCCGCTCCTACGGCGACCCCAGGATCAGCCTCATCCGGACGTCGCACCACGGCCACCCGGGCGGCCCCCGCAACATCGGGCTCGCCGCCTCCACCGCCCCCGCCATCGCGTACCTGGACAGCGACGACCGGTGGCTGCCGGGCCATCTCGCCGCGCTTCAGCGGGCGTTCGCCGACGGCGCCCGCCTGGTGGTGACGGCGAGCATCGGTTTCAACCAGCAGGACGAGGAGCAGTACCAGTCGGACCTGCTGAACGCGGTGTGGCACCCCGACCTCCAGTTGTTGTGGGCGTTCTTCGAGCCCTCCCGGGTCGCACACCTGAGGGGTCTGCCGGAGAGCGTCGGTGGCTGGACGGTCGATCACACGGGCATGGAGGACTGGGACCTCTGGCTGCGTCTCACCGACGCCGGGGAACGGTTCACCACGCTCTCCGACCGGACCGTGCAGATGTACCTGAGTGACACCTCCCGCCGCCGCACCATGGAGCTGCGTCACCGACTGACACTGGGGGTCCTGCCCGACCAGGAAGCCTGCGACGCCCTCCTCGACCGCTGCCGCACTCCGGAGGTCCAGGACGAGCTGCGCGCCGCCTTCGCCGATGAGATGCTGCGCTTCTACCGCACCAAGGCCGAGGCGGGCGAGCTGGTCGTGCCGGCCGGTGTGAGCAACGACGAGGTCGTCGAGAGGGTCGAGCAGTTCGTCACCGACCCGCAGGTCCCGATGCTCCGCGAGCTCTCCTTCGTCGCCCAGGGGGAGGAGTACGCGGTCGTGCTGCCTCTGCAATGCAGCAGCGAGCAGCATGCGGACCGCCTGCGTGCATTCCTGCTCGCCCATGACTCCGGTCGGCACGCGGTCGTACGTCGGCTGATGCGCCCGTCCGAGCGGCGGTGACAGGTCCTGCCCTACCGCGGCTTCCGCCGCCGAACGGACGGCTCGCGCCCGAACGGTGGGCCAGGGCACTCAGGTGCCTCCGCCCATCGTCCGCGGCAACCGGGGAGGAAGGCAGGCAGGGCACTTTGGGCCCGGCACGGTGCTCGGCCCCTTCTCGGCACACCGACGCAGGGCGTGTCGGCCAATTTCAGGCACGAGGAAGTCCCGGGGCCTACCCCGATGGATCGCGCGGCAGGTCAGGTGGCCGCCGGGCAGCTATGCCGCGGGCGGCAGGTCGTCATCACCACGGGGACGGATCGGAGTTGGCCTGCCTGGGCTTGATCGAGGGCTCGGGCGAGTGCCTGGACGGCCTGGTCGCGGAGTCCTTGAAGAGGCGGCCGTAGAGGTTGATCGTGGTCGCCAAGGTGGTGTGCCGCAGCGTCTTGGACACGATCGCGATGGGGATGCCTTCGGCGACCGCGGTGTGCTGCAGGTCGTGCAGGTCGATTCTGGGGCGTCAGAGTTCAGCGGTGCGTTTGCGGAGCTGGTCGAGGGCATGGGTGTTCGCCGTGAGTTCCTCCTTGCTTGGGGATAGATCGCCGGGCGGGTGCTCAGGCGGCGGCGCGGTCCGCTTCGTCGTCGATGGCGTCGTAGAGGTAGGTGCCCTGGGCCCAGTCGCGGAGGATCTGCCGGTTGACCAGGGTGAGGTTGTGGCGGGCGGCGAAGTCGCGGGCGTCCCGGGTGAATCCGTTGAGTCCGATCATGACGGGTACGTCGGCGTGGTGTTCGGGCCGGGCGGTGCCGTTGAAGGTCTGGACGTCCCGGGATCCGACCGGTTTGCCGTAGTGCTTGCACTGCACGACCACCTTGCGGCCGAGGTGGTCCCAGGCGATGACGTCCGCGCCGAGGTCCCCGGCACGACCCGAGTGCTGGACCAGGGTGAAGCCGTCGCGGGCGAGCAGGGCGGCGCATGCCCGCTCGAACTCCGTGGCCTCCATCGCGTCCAGGTGGTGGATCCCGTACGTCAGGATGGCCGGGGCCTCGTCGTCGGAGTCGTCGTCCGTGTAGCGGACGTACCCGCGCGGGGCGAGGAGGCGGGCCACAAGCAGGAGGGGAACCAGCCCGAGAGGAGCGGCGATCAGAGCCGACCACCACGGGTGTTCGGCGATCCAACCCCAGACGTCCATGCTGAGCCAGCGCCAGAAGGTGGTGCTCAGCCATTGCCAGACCACCTTGGCGACGGCGAGGGCGAGTACCGCTCCAGCGATGGCCTTCAGCAGCGGGTCGAAGGTGCCGTCATGGCGCACTGTGCGGCCTCTCGTGTGTCATCTCGGGGTGCCAGGGCCGGATCGGCCGAGCTGAGGGATGGCGGACTTGCCGCCGGGTCCTTCGGGTCGGAAGGTGCAGCAGTTCATGGAGGGCGACGCCGTGTTCGGCCCACAGGCGGAGCCGGTCGCGGTCGACCCAGCGCACCTGGTGCTTGTCGCCCCAGGCCTTGGCGTCGCGAGTGAAGGAGCCGTTGGTGACCACGACGGCGATGTCGGCGCCGTGGACGGGGCCGGCGGTGCCCTTGACCTGGTACATCACCGGGGAACCGACCTTTCCGCCGACCGTGGTGTGCTTCGCCTGCAGCACGATCCGGCCCAGCGTCGGATGCTGACCGATCACGTCGGCGGCCTGGTCGCCCTGCCGGCCGACCTGCCGCGCCGTCCAGCCGTCGCGGAGCAGCAGGTCCCGCAACGCGAACTCGAACCCCTGGTCGTCCAGCGAGTCGATGCCGCTCAGAGTCAGCCGAAGGCCGGCGAGCCGCACCGCGCGGGCCCGATCGGCGGAGCGGCGCCGCACCCACCTTGCCGTCGCGATGACGAGGGCCGTGGCGGCAAGAACCATGAGGACGGGCCAGTGCCGGGCGGCGGTCCGGGCACCGGCGATCGCGGCCTGAGCGAGCAACGTGGCCACCGCCAGGGCGGTGACGCCGGCCGCCATGTGCTCGGTGACTCCCCGGGGCCGGCGGAGCCACCGGTGTCGCCCGCTGGACATCAGGGCGTCGCCGGGGCAGAGGTGGCCGTTGGCGCCTGATTGTTCGGCGTGGCCGTGCCTGTGTCACCGAAGCCGACGAAATGGCTCCACAGCCACACCAGCGCACAGACCCCGACGATCGACCAGCCGCTCATCTTCTTCGCGCTCGGCCGCGGGTTGCGGCGGATGTGGCTACGGACGACGTGGTATCCCTCGGGCACCGGCATCGAATGGGCTCCCCTCCCGTCGGCGGGCTGTCCCTCGCGGCCCGTTCCGCCCTCTGATGTAGCAGCGCCTCCCGACACGAACTGACGGAACGTCGACAATCGATCACAGGCAGCAGTGGGATTCGGACACAGAGCTCGCGCCGAGCGCGGCTCTTCCCGGAGGGGCCTGTAGACAGCCTTGGCCAAGGCTGTCGAACTGCTCGACCCAGTAGTGCCCTTGAGGGGCGAGGAGGCTGCGCTACGGCAGGAGGCCTGTGGACCATCTGTCAGCTTGACGAATGCCCGGCCGGTGGTGTGACGGCGTCGTAGTGCATCTGGCGAAAATTGGCGGCGTACGCCGGGGGCGCAGAAGAGGGCGCTCGCGCCCTGAGCCGGTCAGCGGCCGCACGGTCACTGTCAGCCCGTCAAAGCCGCAACCGGCCGTCGAATCAAGGCGATTCATCAGAAACGTGAACCGCGAGTACGGTCGGGCCCTACCCTCTCGTCGGACGGGAAGGAAACGGTGGGTGACAGGTATGACTCCTGGCGAAGGACGCACGCGGCGGCAGGACGGCATGGGTACCGACGACGACAGTGGCAGTGGTCTCGCGTTCCTGATGGGCTTCTTCGCGCTCGGCGCCGTCGTGCAGACCGCGGCCTGGCTGTGGGGACATCCACTGGCCGCCACCGCGGCGCTCGGCGGTGCCGCCGCGGTACTCGTCGCTCTGCGTGCGGCACTTCGGCGCACCGGCCTCGGCCCGCCGGTGCGTCGATTCCTGCAACCGTTGTGGGCCCTGGTCCGTGCGGGCATCGCCACGCGATTCAAGCTCGCCCGTACCCGGGCCGCGGCGTCCGTCACCGGCCGTATCGAGCAGTGGGCCCACCGACCGGTGCGTCAGGCGACGCCCGCTGAACCCGCCGCGTCCTATACCCGGCGCTCTCTCGACCACACTCTGGAGGCGTTCGAGGCCGCCACACCGACCCGCTTCGAGGAGATGTGCCGCGAACTGCTGGAACGCGACGGGTTCATCGACGCCGTACGGGTCGGTGGTGCCGGGGACCTCGGTGCCGACGTCGTCGCCGTCGACGGCCTGGGGCGACGGGTGGTGCTGCAGTGCAAGCGGTACGCGACCCCGCTGAGGTCGGAGGCCGTCCAGAGGTTCAACGGCACCGCCCGGCCCATTCACGGCGCCGCGGTCCCGGTCGTCGTGGCGCTCAACGGCTTCACCGAACCCGCTGCCGCCTTCGCCACCCGGCAACACCTCCACCTCGTCGACCGCGAACGCCTCGCCCGCTGGGGTGCCGGCCAGCACCTCTACCAGGTCCTCGACATCGATCCCGGGCCGGGCCGCCACACCTGACAACCGAGAACCGGCACGGAAGACCCCCTCCCCGACATCCACAGCACCTGAAAGTCAGACCCGGCGAACGGCCACAAGCCACAGGTCCGTGAGATCACATCTCCGCACGATCTTCCGACCGGATGGTCACCGCCGGCCGATCTGCGGCTAGGGTCACTCCACGACCGGTAAGGGGGCCTGTGCTGCCAGACTTCAACGACCACGGGCACCTGCCGCCCGGCCGCTACCGGCTGACCATCACACAGGCCGCAGAAGCCTTCGTCCACGCGGAGCGCTTCCAAGCCTCCACCAGCCGAGCCCAGATCTGGCAGGGCTTCCAGGAGTACCTCTACCAGTTCATTCACCTTGAGGAGCAGTTCGCGCCGCTGCTTCAGGGCCGCGAACTCATCCACAGCGTCTGGCTGGGAGGCAGCTTCGTCAGCGCCAAGCTGGACCCTCACAACGTGGACGCCACACTGCTCATGAACCCCGAAGCCGAGCGGGCCATTCGAGGCAATCCCGGCTCGAAATGGCTGACGACCGCCTTCAAGAGCTGGAAGGCTATGCAGGACCGGTACGGCGTGGCTCCCCTGCGGATCCCGTACGTGCCGGTGGCCAAGGTGTTCCAGCCCCAGGACTTCGCAGCCGAGGAACTGGAGTACTTCCGCGACCGCGGCCGCTGGGACGACTGGTGGCAGCGATGCCGCCGCCCCGGGGAGGGGGAACCGAGCGTGCAGAGCGCCGCGCCGGTACGAGGCTACGTGGAGGTGACCCTGTGACGGCCGAATGGCGAGAGCAGATGCGCCGACTCCACGGCGAGAGCACCGCCCGCCGACTGGAAGAGGAAGGCACGGAAGACCGGGACGACGACCTCGTCGAGAGTGACCTGCGCCGCGCCAACCTCGACTACCTCCAGCGCCACGACCCCCAGGCCCAGGCCGAGGAAGAACTGCAGATCCGACTCACCGGAGACCACGCCGCCACCGGGGCCCTCCAGTTCGACTGGGGCAACGCCCTGCTACGCCCGCTCCAGGACAGCGTCTCGGCGGCAGCCCACCGCCAGGTCCCCCTGGAACTGACCGGACTGTCCCGCGGCAGCACCATCATGCACGTACGGCCCCGGCCGGCCCCCGACCCCGAACCGGACGACGACGGACTTCCGCTGGACATCTCACCAGCCGACGCCGGCGTGCGCGCACTCGTCAACCTGCTGCGCGCCCTCGAAGACGAGCAGGACGTCCGGGCCTGGAGCGAGATCCTCGACCCGGTCGACGCGGTCGTCAGAGCCCTCGACAAATTCGACCTCGGCATGAGCATGAAATGGCTCGCATCCGACGGCGACGTCCGCACCGCCACCCTGACAACCCGCGGCCGGGCGTACGTCGCCCGCCTTCGCGAGACCCACACAGCCGTCGACGTCCAGCGCCTGTCCGGCCGGATCACCGAACTGCGCAGCTCCGGCGTGGTACGGATCAAGACCGGCACCTCGAAGAAGTCACCAGCCTGGGACGTGAAGTTCGACGACCCCGAGCAGCTCTTCGCCATGCGCCTGGCCCTCGGCGACCAGGTCCGCTTCGTTGTCGAGCAACGCCGCACCTTCGACGCGATGAGTCGCACCCGGGCGACCGAGTACCGCTTCCTCGACGTCGACCACGGCCCCGAAGCCCTACCTGACAGCTGACCGAGATCCCCAGCTGCGTGGTGGGCCGGGCCGTCCTCCCTTCGGGAGGTTGATCCAGGGACGCTCCTGCGGAGCCGGTCAAGGCCCCACCGGACTGTAGCGGCGTACCACGGGGGGAAGGACGGAAGCCCTTCGCCGACGCGCGGCACGGATAGAGTCGTCGCGGCGGCCCGCGACCGGGACGTGCGACGGAGGAAGGGCTGGAGGACGCGGCATGTACCTCAAGAACGTGCGGGTGCGGAACGTACGCGGCTTCCGCGGCGCCCGTGAGGTGGACCTCGACCTGACCCGGCCCGACGGCTCCTACGCCGGATGGACGGTGCTGGCCGGCCGCAACGGCTCCGGCAAGTCCACCCTGCTGCGCGCCGTCGCCCTGGCCGTCAGCGGGCCGAGTGCGGCACGCGGGCTGGTGACCGGCTTCGACTCGTGGATCAGCGACGAGCGCGAGCGGGCCGTCGCGGAGGTCTGCCTCCAGCCGGATACAGCGGAGGACAGGTTCACCACGGGACGGCCTCCGGCCGGGGTGTTCTGGGCGGGCCTGCAGTGGACCGCGCCGGAATCCGCGACCGCGTCCGGTCGCCATGCCCAGCCGGCCCTGAGCCCAATGGCCTACAGGAAGGCACCGACCGCTGCCCAGCGCGGGCCGTGGGCGGACAACCCGGTGGGCTGGTTCTGCGCGGGCTACGGTCCGTTCCGCCGGCTCGTCGGCGGTTCCGGGGAGGTTCAGCGGCGCATGGCCGGGGCGGGTGCCGTGGCCCGGTTGACCAGCCTCTTCCACGAGGATGCCTCGTTGGCCGAGGGCGTGAGCTGGCTGATCGAGCAGCACCTGCGGTCCCTGGAGAACCGCCCCGGGGCGGCGGAGCTGAAGCTCGTCGCGCTGGAGATCCTCGGTGACGAGCTCCTGCCCGACGACTACACCATCGGGAACGTGGACTCCGACGGCCTGTGGGTCGCGCACGGCGGCCGCTCGTTCCCCCTGCGGGAGATGAGCGACGGCTACCGCACTGTGGCCGCGCTCGTGGTCGACATCCTCAAGCAGCTCCACGACACCTACGGCGCCCTCCACGTCGAACACGACAGCGGCCACCCCGTCGTGACCGTTCCCGGCGTCGTGATCATCGACGAGATCGACGCGCACCTGCACGTGTCCTGGCAGAAGCGCATTGGCGGGTGGCTCAAGCAGCACTTCCCGCTGGTGCAGTTCCTGGTCACCACCCACAGCCCCTACATCTGCCAGGCCGCCGACCCCGCCGGGCTCATCCGCCTGCCCGGCCCGGACGTCGACGAAGCCCCCGAGGTCGTCGGGACAGACCTGTACGACCGGGTGGTGTTCGGCAGCGGCGACGACGCGGTGCTGTCCGAACTCTTCGGCCTCGACACCCCGTACTCGCAGCGCGCGGACGAGGCCCGGGCACTCCTGGTCGCGCTGGAGATGAAGATCGTGGCAGGCGAGGCGAGCGAGGAGGAACGGGAGCGCTACCGGCAGCTGAAGCGGACCCTGACCAGCTCGCCGGCCGCCCGGGTCGACGAGGTCGCCGCCCGCCTGCACTCCCTGACCGGGCACGTCGCGTGATCCGAATCCATCGGCTCGCCCTGCCGGAACCGCCGCGCTCCCGCATGGCCGAATGCACCTGCGACATCGTGCTGGCTCCGGAACCGAAGGCCAGAGCACGACAGCTGTGGAAGAACACCACCGTGCGACGTGACGTGCACGCTCCGTTGCGCGGCCTGCTCGGGGAGATGGCGGCCGGCCGCGAGCGGTGCATGTACTGCGGGGACAACCAGGGCACCGACATCGACCACTTCGATCCCATCGACCGGCACCCGATACGCGCCTTCGACTGGACCAACCACGTCCTCGCCTGCTCACTGTGCAACAGCCACCTCAAGAAGGCCGTCTTCCCGCTCGACCCCGACGGCAAGCCGCTGCTCATCGACCCCACGGCCGAGGACCCGACACCGCACCTGCGCCTAGTCCTGGCGGTCGGCCAGTACCACCCGCTCACCCCCAGGGGCCGGGCCACCATCGACCTGTTCGACCTCAACCGTGGCCTGCTGGCCAAGGGCCGGGTGAACGCCTACCGCGTCACCAAGGCCTGTGTCGCCCAGTGGGCCGACGCCACCGCGAAGGGGGACCACGACGAGGCCGCCCGCTGGGCCGCAGTCGTCAACGAACAGCCGATGGCCGACGTCGTCCAGGCCATGCTGCACCAGGCCCTCGACCCTGCTGCCGAGATCCTCTTCAGCGACGACCCCCAACTCCTTGCTCACCTCCGCGAACCAGGGCTCCGAACAGCCCTGCTCATCCGGTAGGACGCCGCAGGCGGCCCTCGTAAGAGCGTCAGCCGGATGCCTGCTGTCGTTGGAGGAGGACGGTGGTGAGTTCGACCGTGGCGAGGTACCAGCAGAAGATCCAGTCGAGGAACGCCGGGTCGTAGTCCTCCAGCTGGCTGGCGTCACGGTGGCGGATCTCGAAGCGGTTGGCGATCTGGAACAGCGCGCCGTCGTCCGGCCTGCCGAGCTCGGCGCGGATCAGGTCGCGTCGCTCCTCGAGGATTCCGGCGAGGGCGATGACCGCGTAGCGTTTCGCCTCGATGGCCGCGCCGCGGCCGCGGTAGAGCGCGATGGCGTGCGCGGTGCGCTGCTGGATGTCGGGGTCAGCGACAGTCAGAGCGCGGTGGACGAGATCGGCGCGCGCGTCGTTGGTCACGGCGACGAGCCGGCCCTGGTCCTCGCCCTCGTGCGCGAGGCGGTAGTGGATTCCTGCCTCCCGCCCTCGTCCCGGCACCCACACCGCCGGCAAACCTGCCCCGCTGCGCACGCTGTCCCATGAGCGGCCCTTCTCCCGGACTGCCTGGTGAATCTGGGACAAGAGTTGGCTGCTGTGTCGGGTGTGGCGGCAGAGCGCGTTGGGCGGTGCGCGAAGCATGTCAGAACCAGACGGCGAAGACACGCTCAAGACGACACACCGCCCGGAAGATCACCATCCGTAGCCAGTGGGTAAGCGCCCGTGATCCGCCCGAGGTACCCCGCCTGGCCAGGGGCGACTCGCGGAGGGCTGTGGCAGTCGGCAGCAGGAGTCTTCTGAAGGGCCGACAGATTGCCGTTACGCGCGGTGACCAAGGTCGATCCGGGGGCCTGGGGACCATTTGGGGACCAGCTTTGGGCTGTACCTGGTGAGCGCCCATGAGCGCCCGTGGGCGCTTACGGACATCTATGTACGAACTTGAACGCGAATGAGCATCGGACGCATTCGAGATCTGCCGACCATAGATCTTCATTGGCGATCCTCAACTTCCTTTGTTTTCCAGTGCAGTTGGGAAACAAAAAGGCCGAGGCCTCAAGGCCTCGGCTTTCGACACTAATTGAACCCCTTGACTGGGGGTCAAGGGGTCGCAGGTTCAAATCCTGTCGTCCCGACTGTGAAGTCGGTTGTGAGAGCGGGTACTTGGGAAACCAGGTGCCCGCTCTTGCTGGTTTCAGGGCCCGTTTTTGGTCCCGGGTGGTCCCAAAATGGTCCCCAGGTTTGGCCATGGGTGCGTCGCCACCCGTTGCTCCAGTGGCTGGTATGCGGATTGTTCTTCGATCTCAAGGTGAAGTGCGAGACCTCCTTGCCGTTTTGCTGGAGCGAGGCGTGGTGGCGCACTTGACCGAAGGTCAAGTGCGCCGGGCATCGGTCAAGTGGGTCAAACTGGTTCATATCGGGTTATTTCTAAGGCCTTTCTGCCCGCTGCTTGCTGTGAAGTGACGCGGGCCGCCTCGAAGCGGCTTGGCAGTGGCCATTTCGAGGCAATGGTGGTCACGGTGTGTTACCAGCGGCGCGTGATCTGGCCGTCGCATTGGAGCTCCTCGAGGTGATGAGTGAGGGCTTGGCCGGCTTCCAGGATCCGGAGCACGTCAGGGTGGAAGTAGCGCTGGGTGGTGGTGATGAGCCGGTGTCCCGCGATTTCCATGAGGATGTGCGGAAGGAATCCAGCGTCCGCCATCCACGTGAGCCCGGTGTGGCGCAGATCGTGGCGTCGTAGGTGCTCGTAGCCGAGGTCGCTAATGACCTCGTCCCAGTGCGTGGCGTCGCGTAGGACGGCGGTGCTGATGCGGCGGCCGCGCGGGCCGGTGTAGAGGCGGGCGTCGGGGTCGCCGCGGGTGGCCTGCAGTCGGCGGGCGATGAGCGGGCGCAGCGGCTCGATGATCGGGATGAAGCGGGCGATCCGGCCTTTGGTGTGCTTGTCGACCAGACCGCCGGGTGCGGGAGTGGTCTGTCGGCGGCAGGTCAGGAGCCACTTGTCGGTGTCGACGTCGCGGGCCCGAACTCCAGAGACTTCTCCGATGCGGGTGGCGGTGCAAGCGCTGTGGACGACGACGTCGCCCCAGCCGCGGTAGCGGTTGTACGAGGCTTCGACCAGGGCGTCGGCGAGTTCGATAAGGGCGTCCCAGTCGCGCAGCGCGAGGGTGCGGGGGTCTCGCAGTTCGTCCTCGGCCTGCTGGAACTGGTGCTGCCATCCGGTGATGTGGGCGGGATTGCGTTCGAGGATGCCGTCCATGATGGCTTGCTCGAAGGTGCGGGCGAGCATGGCGAGGGTGTTCTTGATCGTGGAGCGGCTGCAGCCGTCGGCGATCCAGCCGAGGACTGCGGCGGTGATGAGACTGGTAGTGATCAGGCGCAGGGGGAGATGCCCAAGCTCGGGCACGATCCGCAGGTGCCAACCGGCGAGGTAGGGAACGTGCGTGGTGGTCTCCAGGCCGGTCAGGATGGCTGGGAGACGCAGGTTGGCGTAGTCGGCCAGCGGCATGGAGGCCAGGGACGGGAGCATGGGGCTGCCGGTGGCATCGGCCAGGACGGTCAGCCACTGGGTGACCAGCGTCGGGTCGAGCCCATTGCGGACAGCTTCTGCCAGGAAGTTGGCCCAGGCCTGCGTCTGAGCGGGGGCGACTTGCGTGGACTGCTGGTAGTGGTTGACGGGCCTATGGGTGGCCCGGTTCCGAACGTGGTGACCGCTCGGCGGCGCCAGATGGTCGGCGGTAGTGATCTCGCTGAACGGATCCGGGACGGGTGGCTTCCAGGTGGGTGTTGAAGTAGTCATGAGCCATCGTTGCGCCGATCCACCTTGACTTAATGATGCCGTCATGGTGTCATTGTTTCATGCTCTATGGTGTGCCCACGCTGCACGACATCGACCAGGCTGTTCTCGCAGAGATCGGAGAGGTGCGGGACCGGCTGCGCCTTCACCTGCGCACCCCGCGCCGCTGGGAAGGGCAGTTGCGCCGCAACCTCACGGCGCGGGCGATCGCCGGCTCGAACACGATCGAGGGCTACGCGGCGAGTGTCTCGGATGTCGAGGACATCATGGTCGGCGAGGCGCCGATCGACGCGAACGACACTGTCGCTGCCGAGATCGAGGGCTACCGGCAGGCGATGACCTACATCCAGCGCCTGGCCGAGGCCGGCAACGACTTCGCCTATAGCAAGGGCCTACTCAACTCGCTGCACTTCATGATGCAGGGCCACCACCTCCTCAAGCGGCCCGGCTGGTGGCGCTCGGGGCCCGTATACGTCACCTCGGCCGAGGATCCGACCATCGCCGCCTACACAGCCCCGGAGGTCGAGCAGGTGCCGGGTCTGACGGGCGAGTTGGTGGAGTGGCTGAACGAGCGCGACCTAGAGACGCCGGGCCTGGTGCGGGCGTCGATGGCGCACCTGAACCTTGTGGCGATCCACCCGTGGTCGGATGGCAACGGGCGGATGTCCCGCGCCCTACACACCCTGGTCCTGGCCCGCGAAGGCATCATGGCGCCGGAGTTCTCCAGCATTGAGGAATGGCTCGGTCGGGCCCGCAACACCTACCGCTACTACGACATCCTCGCCGAAGTCGGCGGCCCCGTCTGGAGCCCCGACCGCGACACCCTCCCCTGGGTCCGGTTCTGCCTGCGCGCCCACCACCAGCAGGCCCAGACCGTCGAGCGCCAGGTGAATACCACCCGCGAGGTCTGGACCGCCCTTGACGAAGCCGTAGAGCAGCGCGGCTGGCCTGACCGCATGCTCTACGCCCTTTACCCGGCCGCCATGAGCAACCGTGTCCGCCGCGCCACCTACCAGGCCGACGCCGAACTCAGCGAGCAGCAGGCCCAACGCGACATCCGCGAACTCGTCCGCGCCGGCTGGCTTGCTGCCCAGGGCGAAGCGCAGGGCCGCTACTATATGGCTGGCCCGGATCTCCCCGAGGAGCTCGCGCGCGGAATCCGCGAGCCCCGGCCGCTGCGCGACCCGTACGCGTAGCTGCGAAATGCCGCTCAGGCGAGACCTCGTCGAGACATCCGGCTGGCAGCCTCTGGGTAGAGACCTTCGCCCGCAGCGAACGGGTAGTCCGTTCTGGCGGGTCTGCGCTGCGCTCTGCGGCGTCCCAGACACGGGTGTCGCACTGGGGCCGTCCACCCGCCCGGTGAAGGTTGTCTGGTCTGGGCATCGGCCGAGCCTCCCGGTGGTCAGCGGGTGCCGGGGGCGGTTTCCTCATGTCGAGGTCCTACTGGAGGGGATACGGGTGCGATAGCTAATGCGGTATTCGTGGTCGAGGCGGTGTGGTTCGATACTCCGGACGGCTGTGGCCTTGTGGCAGCGTTGGCGGTAGGCGCTGTCGTCGGTGGTACTGCTGGAAGACTCGGGAGTGCGGTCGAGGTGGGCTTGCGTTCGCTTGAATCAGGCATGATGAGCGGACTGTACTGACTATCCTGCCCCGCAACCGGCCTCCACCAGGAAAGTACTCGGCTGTCCGGTCCACGAGACGTACAGGTCGTCCCGGGCCCGGGTGCAGGCGACGAACAGCAGGCAGCGCTCCGCGGCGAGGTCGGCCTCGTGCTGGAGCCGGTCGACCTCCTCCGGGGTGATGGCCGAAGGGTTCGGCAATGCGCGGTCGTTGACGCCGACGACGGCGGTGTAGCGGTACTCGAGCCCCTTGAACGCGTGCATGGTACCCACGTTGACCGCCTCGTCCGTGCGGATGGCTCCCGCACGGACCCGGCTGGCGGGGATCCCGGCCGCGATCAGGCGGTCCTTGGCCTTCTCGCAGGTCTTGTTGAACCGTGCACAGACTCCGATCTCCCCGTACGTGGCGCCGCTGTCCAACCACTCACGCACCTGCGCGACCAACGCGTCGAGTTCGGCCTCTTCCGTCTTCGCCGGGTGGACGCGCGGTCCGGAGCCGTGCAGGGCAGAGCTGTACCCGATCAGGGTGTCGTGCCGCCCACTGTCGGCCAGTTCGGCGTAGGGGCGGCCGAGCAGGAGTCCCGTCGTCCAGCTCAGGATTTCCTGGGTGGAACGGTAGTTCTTGCGCAGCTTGGTCGAACGGCCGGCGACGTTGATACCGAGGGACTTCAGTGACACCCGGTTGTCGTAGATCCGCTGGTGCGGGTCGCCTGCGATGAACAGGTCATCGGGGCGTCGCGGGACGGCCGCACGGAGCATCCGCCACTGGGCCGGGTGCAGGTCCTGGGCCTCGTCGATGACAACGTGCCGATAGCACGGCCCCTGCCGGGTCAGCAGGTCGGCGGCCTCCACACAGGTGCCGAGGTAGGTGCGCAGTCCGTCCTCGGCCAGGCGCCTGGTGAACTCCTCCACGGTCCGCCACACCAGCGGCCGGGCGGAGGGCGACAGCGCGCTGCCGCGGCCCCGGCGCTCGCAGCGTTCGTACTCCTCCCGGCTGTGGATGCCCTGGGCGAGGACGACGTGCTTGTACTCCTGGGCCAGGAACTGAGGGGTACCGGTGAAGCCGGTGGCTGCTGCGGCCTGCTCCCACCGTGCCGTCTCCTCGAACCCGGTGAGCGGTCGACGCGAGGTGTTGACCACGCGCCCGGCGAAGGCGTCGACGGTCACGACGTCCACCCGGTCGCGCAGGTCGGGGTCGTCGACGAGCAGGGAGAGCCCTTCGTTCAGGGAGTCCACGAGGGCGTTGGTGAAGGTGGTGAGCAGGATGCGGTCGCCGTCGCGCAGGTGCCGCAGCAGGTGCCGCACCCGGTGGAGGGCGACGACGGACTTTCCGGTTCCGGGCCCGCCGGTCACCTGCGCGGGGCCGGAGTACGACGGGCGGTAGGCGACCTTGTGCTGGGCCGGGTGAAGGAAGATCCGCCAGGCGGCGAACGGCTTGTCGAGGATGTCGCGCAGTTCGTCGGCGTCCGTGACGACGGCGATCCGGGTGCGGGTGTGTGCGATGGCGGTCGCGTAGTCGGTGGTGTCGACGGGATCCTGCGACGCCGCGTCGGCCGCCAGCGCCGGCACGACGACTTCCTGCCACGTCTGCTCGACGGTTGCCCCGAGGGCGAGGTGTTCCAGCACCTTGTACTGGTCCGGCGGGAAGAACCGCCCGAAGACGTCGAGCTGTTCCAGGTTGGTCAGCACACGCGCCTGGGTGAGGGTGGTCGCGTCGATGCCGAGAGCGGCCATCTCCCCGTCGGAGACCTTGGCGAAGAGCCGCTGCTCCTCCGCGGGCGCGATGCGCCGGTAGGTGGGGGTCAGCTCCTCCAGGGTGGCGATCTCACGGAGCTCCACGGCGCCGGTGACGGCGTTGATGGTTGCCTTCTGCTTCACTGCCCACTCGGTGGCGTCGTCGTGCGGGCCGACCCTGAGCAACACGAAGGTGTCCCCGGTCTCGGGCGCGAGGACCACGCCGCGGTATCCCTGGGTGATCCGGATGGTCCGGATCTGCCGGTCCCTGGCGCCCTTCAGGGATTCCAGCTTCAGGCCCGGGTCCTTGAAGAGCTGGTCGAGGGTGAGCCGCTCGAACTTCTCCCAGGCGTCGAACACGCCGTTCCTGACGTGCTTCTCAAGCTTCTCCAGCTGCTGACAGAAGGCTCTGTCGAGGGCGAGGTGCGGCATGACGGGATTCTAGGCCGGCGCGGCTCGGCAGCAAGGCCACGATCGTCCGTTCATCGGTTGTCGACCGAGCTTCTGCCGTTCACTCGTTGTCGAGTTCGCGGCGGAGCATGGCCAGGACCTCGGCGGCCTCGGCGGCGACGTCGTGGTGCGGGCCGTGGACGAGCACGACGTCCTCGTGCAGAGCCGCCAGACATGCCCGGGCCTCCTCCGGGCTGCCCTGACTGAGCAACAGCATGCCGATGTCACGGCGCAGTTCCACAGCCGCGTCGCTGACGTCGCTCTCGACGGCCCGCTCCACTTGGAGGACCGCCCGCAGCTCCGCCAACGCCTCGGTCACCTGCCCGAGTTCTCCGCAGCAGCGGGCGGCCTGGGCGCGGCAGTCGCGGGCGGCCTCACTGGTCGGCCCGTTGATGCGGCCGTACGCCTCGGTCAGCGCCTCGAACTCGGGCAGGGCCGCCCGGTGGTCGCCCGCCAGCTGCCGGCTGACCGCCCGACGGCGCCGCAACCGGAGGACGGCCTTGTTCTCGGCGCCCAGGGCTCGCGCCAGCGGCTCGATCATCTCGCCCGCGACCTCGGCGGCCTGCGTGTAGCGCTCCTCCTCCATGAGGGCGATGTAGTGCTCGTCGACCTCCCGCAGCTGGGCCCGCAGCTGCTCCCGCTCGGAGGGCGACACCATGTAGCCGTCGACCTGGCCGGGTGCCGCCGTGTCCGGGGCGACACGGAGACGGCCCTCGGCCCGAGCGCGGGGTGCGTAGGGGCGGCGGTAGAGTCCGGTCGGGTCCGGCGCTCCGGGCGGCCCGGCCTCCCCGAGGGCGGAGGACTCCCCCGGCACGGGCAGGAAAGGCATCAGCCGCTCGTACACCTCCTGCACGTCCACCGGTCGGCTCTCCGGGGTCTTGCGGAGCAGGTGCAGAACCAACGCCTCCAACTCCTCCGGGACGTCGGCGCGCAGGCCACGCAGCGGAGTGGGCGCGGTCCGGACGTGCTGGTCCATCAGCTCGAAGTCACTGTGCGAACTGAACAGTGGCTTGCCGCAGAGGAGTTCGTGGAGCACGCAGCCGAGGGCGTAGAGGTCGGTGCGCGGGGTGACCCGGGTGCCGCGCACCTGCTCGGGCGACATGTACTGGTGGGTGCCGATGGGCCGGCCCGAGGCTGTCAGCCTGGTGACGTCGGACTGCAGGATCGCCGCGACCCCGAAGTCGAGGACCTTCACCGTACCGTCCCGCGCGACCAGGATGTTGGACGGCTTGAGGTCGCGGTGCACCACGGGCACGTCGTGCGCGTAGGACAGCACGGTGGCGACCTGCGCGGCGACCGCCACCGCCCAGCTGACGGGAAGGGGCCGCTCCTCATGCACGTACCGGGTGAGGGGGACGCCCTCCACCAGCTCCATGACGAGGAACAGTTGCTCGTAGGTGCTGTCGAGGACGGCGTCGTACACCTGCGGCACGCCCGGGTGCTGGATGCGGGCGGTGATCCGTGCTTCGCGGCGGAAGCGTCTTTCGAGCTCCTCGGCCAGTCGGGGCGTGGCGGCGACGGCCTGCGGCCGGATCCGCTTCACGGCGACCGGTCGGTCCAGTACGGCGTCGTAGCCCCGCCACACATCGCCCATGCCGCCGTTGCCGAGGCGCTCCAGCAACTCGTAGCGGCCCGCGATCGGTTTGTCCGGCACCTGTCCCCGCCCCGCGTCCTGCACTTGCGCTCGCTCTTCTCCCTGAGCCCTGTCCGTCGCAGTGAGTTTCTCCGGAAGGAATCACTGCGTCCAGCCGACGGCCGAGAAGAAACCGCGGACGGCGCGTATTGCGCCAGTCCGAGTACTCGACCGGTCCCCACGCGGGCTCAGCCTTGTCGGCGTCACCAAGTGAGCTGTCGTGTCGCAGCTCGCGCCACGGCACGTGCGTGCTCACTCCTGTTCGGTCTGCTCATCGTGCAGTGCTCGTGCAAGATCGGAAAGAGTGTCGTTCGTACCGTCCAGCGTCCACCGTGCTGGTCCTTGCACTGCCACGGGGGCCTCCTGCCAGCCGGCGAGTTCGTACAGGTTGAGGACCAGGCGGGTCGGCGAATACGCCTTCCCGTCGACCGCCCATACGAGGCACCGTGTGCGGTCGTTCACCCAGGATGCTTCACCGCGTCGTGGGTCATCCGCGAGCCAAGGGGTGAGTGCCTCGATCTCGGGCTTGTTCCACAAACGTAGCCGGACAGGCGTCCCGTTCTTGATCCTTCCGTTGTCCACGAGGGTCGGCACGGCGTTGGGCCGACGTGGCCTGCGCTTGCTCTCCTTGGTGGCCTTGTAGATCGCCGGCAGGTCGGGGATGACTCCCTCACGTTCGGCGTCGCGCAGCACCAGCTCCGCAAGCCGCTTGCAGCGCCCGGCGTCAGTCAGTGTCCCACTCAGGAAGGAGGTGGGTCCGTACTCGGCGTCGATGTGGTGGATCAACCAGGACAGGACCCGATTGGTGAGTGCAGGCACCTCCTGCAGTGCCGTGTTCCAGTCGAAATCCGGATCGTCGATGCGATCCTGATCGAGAAGCTGAAAGACCAGATGGGTGAGGAGCAGGTCGCCCCGCTGACTCACGTCGGCGGCGCGCTTCTGGAACCGCTTCCGTTCCTCGTTGAGAGCAGTACCCACGGCGCGGTGCACCAGTACCGTGCGCCAGATCTGGAAGGCGCTGGGGCGCTCTCCGAAGAGGCGGGGATAGGCACCTCTGCTCCCGCGCTCCCAGAGGAGGTCCGTGTCCCGCTTCGCACGCACGGCGAGCTCGGTGTTGCGATGCGCACAAGCCAGGGCAATGGCGGCGTGCACGACCGAACAACCCTCGTCCGGCGCTGGGTCGGGCTCCCCGCGCTTGAACACGTAGGACTTCTGAAGCGACAGCATGAAGTCTTCGCGGATCATCGCCTGTACCTCGTCCAAGGCGATGAAGTCGCGCTGCTCCACGTGGTTCTGCGTATTGGTCGTCTCGGTGATGCGCCGTGCGAGGTCCGGCACGTTCTTGTCGACAACGATCACCTTGACCGTGACCTCGGCGTCCTCCACCGCTTGGTGGGACGCTTCCATCGCGCGATGTGCCGCCGCGACGGTTTGTGCGCCGTTCACGACGCTGACGCCCGAGGCGTGCAAGTGCACCGGCTCGTCCGGACGGCGGCGTCCTGGCCACTCCTCTTCGAGGTGATCGCACAGCACCGTCACCCCGTTGTTGAAGAGCCAGAAGTTCTCCGGCTCATTCATCAGAGTGTTCAGCATTCCGGAGTTGACTCGCGTAGTACCGAGGGACTGGCGCAAGTTCTGCTCGTACAACCGGCTTTCATGCGCCTGGTACCACTCGGCCACATTGCTGGCCGGAACCGTGCCCTGGTAAGCGGTGAGTGGTGTGTTCCGCCGGAGCCAGTTCGTCATCCGCACGGTCACCCGCACAGGCTCGGGCGCGAGATCGCCACGGATCTGTCGGAGGAGGTCCGCAGCGTGGACTACGCGGTACTCAAGAACCGGTCCGAGGCCGTTGAACTCCTTCCGAGCGTCTTCGAGAACGTTGACGACTTCCGTGCTGAGGGTCCCCACACCCATGACGGCGATCACCAGAGTCACCTTCAGCCGGGCGTCGTGCATCGCTGCGTTGACACGAGCGGCGATCGGTTCCAGGCGGTCGTTGAATCGGTCGAAACTTCGCTGCTCGATGAGGCGGAGACCAGCGATGAGCTTGTGGGCCGCGTTGGTGTCGACCTTGCCCTTGCCCTCGTCACTCCACTTGGCTTGAACGAGCCAGACTTCCTGTGTGCCCTCGGTGACTGCTACGCCGTCGATGCCTTGATCGTCTTCGCCATCGATGACGGAGGCGCCGGCGGCCGCGTGATCGCAGCCTGTCACTTCGCGTACAGCAGCCGCCGTCAACGCACGGGAGAGGAACCGCTGTTCGTAACCCTGCTGGTCGTAGCCTTTCAGGTCCTCGTCGTAGATGAGCCCCTTGTACTGCTGCAGAAGCGCAGTGCGGATCTGGTGGATGCGGATAGGAGCGGTTGCGGCCCTGCGTTCTGCTTCTTCCAACTCTTTCCCCCAGCGCTGTGACCTGCGTCTCCGGACGCAGTCTAGGTCTTACCCGACGGTCCGCAGGCGAAGTTGGCGGATGTTGAAGTGCTCCCGGAGGGGCGGAGATCCACCGATCATCAGATGCGGCATGCTCTGTGGAGCCGGCCATGCTCGTCAGACGAGGTTGCGGTCCGACACCGATGATGCCGGACCGCAACCCGTCAGAAGTCGTCCAGCCCCTCCTCGCGGCGGATCATCCGCCAGGCGGCGCGGCGCGCACTGCGGTCGAGGTTGGACTTGAAGTCCCGGTCCGTCCCGAAGTAGCGCTTGCCGAGCGTGTCGATCGTGGAGACGTGGTCCATCATGTTTTCCTCGAACTTCTTGTCGAAGACGACGCCGAAGTTCTCCTCGTCGTTGACGAGGGCGGCGGCCCGGACCTTCGGGTCCTTCTTCGTCGCGTTGAAGGCCGGGAGGACGTCCTCCTCGGTGAACTCCGTGCCGAACTTCGCGTTGAACTTCTCGATCAGTTCGGACAGCAGCGACTTCTCGTCGTCCTTCCCGCCGCCGACTCCGTCGCCGAAACCCTTGAGCTCAGCGGGACCTTCGGGGAGCAGGGACTTGTCGTGCTCGCCGGTCTTCTCCACGCGCAGGTGGCTGAGGTCGACCTCGCCTATGTCGACGCCGCCGTCCGCGAGGCGGGGCAGCCGGTTGAGCAGGTATCGCCCGTACAGGTACAGGCGTTCCAGCTCGGCGTCCTGGTAGGGAACGATCTGCGCGAGGAACCCGTACTTGCGGACGTAGTCGTTGAGGTTGGCCCGGAACTCCTCGGCGGCCTCGACGTCGTCCTCCTCCCCGCTCTCCAGCAAAGTGCTGAAGCGGATGACGGCGGGGGAGAGCAGCCGGTACAGCTCGGCGTGCAGCTTCTCCCACTTGGCCTGGGACCCGCCGGCCTTCTCCTGCGCCTCGAAGTACGCGGCGACGAACTCGTCCATGTCCTGCTCCGAGACGATCGGCGCGGACATGACTCGGCTTTGAGCCGTGTAGAGGAGGTTCGGGTCGGAGGGCAGGGTGTGCGCCTCCTCGAAATACGGGCGGAAGGCGTCCTGGATGTCCTCGGCCTCGTTGACGAAATCCAGGACGGCCAGGTCGGCCTGCGACTTGCGGTCGGCGGTGCGGTTGAGGCGCGAGAGCGTCTGCACGGCGGCGATGCCGGTCAGCGTCTTGTTGACGTACATGGTGGTGAGGAGCGGCTGGTCGAAGCCGGTCTGGTACTTCTCTGCGACGACCAGGATCCGGTACTCCTGCTGCCCCTTGCCGCCGGCCTTCGCGGCCTTGTCGTCGGCACGGGTGTAGGCGAACGCCTTGGGCAGCGCGCTCTCCGACAGACCACCGTTCTCCTTGCTCTCGGTGGTCTCCTCGCCGTCGAGGGTGAGGGATCCGGAGAAGGCGACCAGAACACCGAGGTCCGGGTACCTGGTGTCGTACTCGCGGTCGGCGAGGTAGCTGCGGATGGCGCGGGCCATCTGCACGGCGGAGTGCCGGGACGCCGTGACGACCATAGCCTTGGCCCGTCCACCGAGCCGACCACGGGTGTGGGCGACGAAGTGCTCCACGATCACCTGGGCGTGCTGGGACACCGTGTGCTCGTGCATCAGCGCGAACCGGGCCAACAGGCTGTTCGCCTTGGAGGGGTCGACCTCCTTCTCGTCCCGGTTGAGGTTCGCGAGCTTCCAGTAGGTGTTGTAGGTGACGTAGTTGCGCAAGGGGTCGAGGATGAAGCCCTCTTCAATGGCCTGGCGCATGGAGTAGGTGTGGAAGGGACGGTAGACGGCCTTGCCGTCCTCCATGCCTTCCGTGCCGAAGAGTTCGAGCGTCTTGGCCTTGGGGGTGGCCGTGAAGGCGAAGTAGGAGAGGTTGGCGGCCTGGGAGCGCTCGACCGCCTTCGCCTTCAGCCTGTCGTCGAGGGTGACGGTGGTCGCGCCCTCGTCGTCCGAGTCGGCGTCCAGGCCGAGGTCGCGCAGGGCGGACTTCACGGCGGTGGCGGCGTCGCCGGACTGGGAGGAGTGCGCCTCGTCCACGATGATCGCGAAGCGGGTGCCCTTGATCTCGGTGGGATTGCGCTTGATGTAGTCCAGCAGTGCCGGGAACGAGTGCAGGGTGACCGTGACGATCTTCCCGGTGTCCCGGGAGAGGGCGCGGGCCAACTGCTCGCTCTTCGCCCCGTGCCTCTCGTCGACCTTCACGACCAGGCCGTCGGTCTGCGAGAAGCTACCGACCGTCTCCCGGAGTTGGGCATCCAGGTTACGACGGTCGGTGATGACGATGACCTTGTCGAAGACGGGCTCGCCGGGCTTGAGTCGGCCGGCGGCGACGGCCTCGGGGTCGAGGACGGCCGGGTCGGTGTCGGCGTGCAGATCACTCAGACGGTGAGAGAGCCAGCCGATGGTGTTCGACTTGCCGGAGCCCGCCGAGGCCATGATCAGGTAGTTCTGGCCCGCGCCGTGAGCGGCCGCGTGCGCGGTGAGCTTGCGGACCACGTCCCACTGGTGGAAGCGGGGGAAGATCGTCGATTTGGAAGTGCCGCCGCCGGGCGTCCTGTGCTTCTGCTGGTGCACGAAGCGCTGGAGGAGGTCGAGCCAGTTGTCGCGGTGCCAGACCTCCTCCCAGAGGTAGGAGGTGGCGTACCTGCCGTGGGTGGTGGGGGAGGGGTTTCCGGCACCACCGGGCTGGCCGGGGCCATGGGAGCCGGTGTTGAACGGCAGGAACCGGGTGCTCTTGCCGCGGAGCTGGGTGGTGACGAAGGCCAGGTCCGGGTCGACCGCGAAGTTGGCGATGACGCGGCGCGTGAAGATCAGCTCGGTCGGGTCGCGGTCGTCCCGATACTGATCCTTGGCCTGCTCGACGCCCTGACCGGTGAGCGGATTCTTCAACTCGGCGGTGGCGACCGGGATGCCGTTGAGGAACAGGGTCAGGTCGAGGCGGTGACCCCAGTCGGCCTGCTTGGTGGCGTAGGGGAGTTCCCGGACGACGGTGAGGCGGTTGGCCCGGTAGCCGTCGAGGACGGAGTCCGCGGAGATGAGGTTGGGCTTGAAGTAGGCGACACGGAGACGGACCCCGCGGTCCTTCACCCCGTTCCGGAGGACGTGGAGAAGGCCGTCGTCGGCGATGGCCCGGTCGAGGCGCTGCGCGAAGCCGCGCTGCGCCTCGTCGGGGTTGCCGCCGTAGACGGTGAGGAGGTCGTTCCACTCATCGGGCTGGGTGGCGCCGATGAACGTGAACAACTCGTTGGTGTCCAGGCCGAGGTCGGGCCGGTAGTCCTCCGGGTTCGCCTCCCGCCAGCCGCGCTCGCAGAGGGCGGCGACGATGGCGGAACCGAAGGAAGATTCGTCGTGCACGGGGCTCAAGCGGAGACTCCTTCGGTGACGTTGCGGCCGCTGGCGGTGGTGACATCGAACTGGCCGGTCACGGCGGCGGTGATGAGCGCCTGGCGGCGTTCGGCGAGGAGTTCGTCGCGGCGGACGAGAAGTGAGCTATGCACTCTGAGTTGCTGCTCTGCTTCGCTCAGCTCTGCGACAATCCTTTTTTGCGTTTCAGCATCAGGGACTGGTAGCGGTAGTTGCCGAATCAGCTCTTGGCTGAGGTTCGGTTGGCCCGCGCCCACTGCTTGAGTCACGATCCCTTCCTTGTGTGCGCGGAACCAGTAGTAGGCGAATTCTTCAGAAACGCGCCCCAGTGATGCCAGGGCGCAGCACGCTTGGTTCAGATAGGCGTCTATCTGTAGAACTCCGACACGCCCTTTCGTTGCTCCCTGTCCATACAGCGCGACGACGAGGGACCCGGTACGGCATACTTTCAGGGCAGAGAAGTCGGCTAGCGCTGCATCCGATAGGTGCTTGGCGGCGCACAGGATCGGCGCATCTTTGATGTCCGAACTGTTCACCCATGGATGCGGGCCGTCGAAGTAATCGGCACGGCCGGACGTAGGGGTCGTGCCGCTTGAGGTGGTGAACTCATAGCTGATGCGAGAAAGCCTCCACTGCCTGTTGATGCGTGGCATCCAGGGTGCTTTGGCTTCGATCCCGTATTCAGCTCCATCGGTGGTCAGCGAGCGCATCTGTTCGTTGAAACGCTCACGCACAAGCTCCATTTGTGTCTGTGTAAGTGAGCGGATCTGGTCGATACGGGCGGTTTCGGAGTCGAGGAAGTCGGCGATGCGGATCTGTGCTTCCCTGGGCGGAACCGGGATCGGAACTCCGGCGAGATCCTCCTTCGTGACGTGCACCATGCCGATCATGCCGCTGGTCAGGTGACGCTCGATCCAGTGCGTGGCCGCTTTGAGGGCCCAGTAGAGCCATCGAGGGTTGCAGCCGTGGACTCCCACCTTGAAGATGTGCTGGTTCAGGAAGTGCTTGCCGGGTTCTGTCCACAGGTACGGGCCGAACGAGGTCCCAGGGTTCCCCGACCAGGAGAACAGCAAGTCTCCTGCCTCCACGCTGTACTTGTCGGGGAGGGAGAGGCTGGAGCGATTGAAGTTGCGCGAACCGTTCAGGTTCTCGATCCGGATGATGGGGGTGCCCTCGTCGGAGCGGTCCGAGGAGTTGAACACGTAGCCGTTCGTGAGCGTGGCCAGGTACCTGAGGGGAACGACGGCCCAGGTGTCCGGCATGGCACCGCCACCGTACGGAAGCTGATCGTGCCTCATTCGGTGACCTCCCCCAGCAGCTCCTGGATCTGGGCCTCCAGTGTTTTCAGATCCGCGTCGATCTCGGCCAACGAGCGCGGCGGCTCGTAGACGTAGAAGTGCCGGGTGAATGGAACCTCGTACCCCATCTTCGTCTTGCTGTGGTCGATCCACGCGTCCGGTACGTGCGGGTGTACATCGCGTGCCAGGTACTCCTCGACGTCCTCGCCCAGCGGGACGTTCTCGTAGTCCCGCAGCTCGGCGTCCGGCTCGGGCTGGCCCTTGACGAGCTGGACCTCGCCCTCCGGGTCCCGGACGCCGATCAGCTCGCGCAGGGCCTTGTTGAATGGCGCGCCGGTGGGCCACGTTCCGCCGGCCTGGACCACTGCGTCCTTGAGGGCCAGCCAGGCGTCCTGCTTCGTCGCCCAGCTCGTGCCCAGCAGGGACTTGAAGGCGTCCGTCAAGGCCGGGGCCTGCGGAAGCTTCTGGATGACCTTCGACGCTTCCAACTCCGTCAGCGTCTCCTCCGTCACCTCGAATCGCAGCTTCAGCGGGCGTTCCACCGTGATCCGCTGGTAGCCGAAGTTCTCGTTGCGGAAGACCTTGACCTTGGCGTGCAGCGGGTGGTCGGAGTCCTTCGCTGCATCGAGGGCCTCGCCGTACAGCTTGACCACCGTGGCGATGTGGTCCTTGCCGAGCTCCTTGCGCTTGTCGCCCAGCGACTTGCGCATCTTCTGCCACTGGTCCCGCGCGTCCAGCAGGACGACCTTGCCCTTGTGGTCCGGGCTCTTCCTGTTCGTCAGGATCCAGAAGTACGTCGAGATACCGGTGTTGTAGAACAGCTGGTCCGGCAGGGCGACGATGCCCTCCAGCCAGTCGTTCTCCAGGATCCAGCGCCGGATCTCCGACTCGCCCGAGCCGGCCGCACCCGTGAACAGCGGCGAGCCGTTGAAGACGATCGCGATACGCGAGCCGCCCCCACCGTTGACGTCCACCGGCTTCATCTTCGAGATCATGTGCTGGAGGAACAGCAGCGACCCGTCGGTGATGCGCGGCAGGCCCGCGCCGAAGCGGCCCGCATCGCCGAGCGACTTGTGTTCGGCCTCGACCTCGTCCTTGACCTTCTTCCACTCCACGCCGAACGGCGGGTTGGCCAGCATGTAGTCGAAGGTCTTGCGCGAGTGGCCGTCATCCGAGAAGGAGTTGCCGAAGGCGATGTTCTCCGGGTCCTGCCCCTTGATCATCAGGTCGGACCGACAGATCGCCCAGGACTCGGGGTTGAGCTCCTGCCCGAACACCTCCACCGTGGCGCCCTGGTTGAGGTCCGTGATCAGGTCGTCCATCGCGGAGAGCATGCCGCCCGTGCCACAGGCCGGGTCGAGAACGGTGCGCACCGCGCCCGGGAGCTGGAGCGCGTCGCCGTCGGGGGCGACCAGCAGTCGCACCATGAGCTGGATGACCTCGCGCGGCGTGAAGTGCTCACCGGCCGTCTCGTTGGACTGTTCGGAGAAGCGGCGGATCAGTTCCTCGAAGATGTAGCCCATGTTGTGGTTGGGCACGATCTCGGGCCGCAGGTCCAGGTCGGTGAACTTGCCGATGACCTGGTAGAGCAGACCGGCACCGTCCAGCCGCTTGATCTGCTGGGCGAACTCGAAGCGGTCCAGCACACCGCGGGCGTTGTCGGAGAACGCCCCGACGTACACGGCGAGGTTCTTGGCCGCGTTCTGCGGGTCCGCCGCGATCTTCTTCAGGGTCAGGCCGGACCTGTTGTAGAAGGCGTGGCCCGAGGCCCGGCGCAGGAAGCGGTCCGGGTTGATGTCGCTGTCCTTGTACTGCTCCGCGATCTCCGCGACTTTCTCGCGGGTCGGTTCCAGCACGCACTCCAGTCGCCGCAGCACCGTGAACGGCAGGATGACCTTGCCGTAGTCGGACTGCTTGTAGTCCCCCCGCAGGAGGTCGGCGACGGACCACGCGTGGTTCGCCAACTCCGTGTGCTTGCTGCTGTTCAAGACTTCTTCCGCTTCCCTTCCAGGGCCGGTACGGATGGCGTGAGTGGGAGTTCGAATGTCTCGGGTCCGCTCGGGACGAGCTGCCCGCCGGTGAGGCCGTCGGCCACGAGCCGCGCCGTCCGCTCGGCGAACTCCTCAGCTCGGCGGGCTTGTTCGCGCAGGGCGGCGACGTGTCGGAACGCCTTCCCGTACCGCCGCTGTTCCTCCAGCGGTAGCAGGGGGACGCGCAGCCGGCCCGGGCTGAGGTGCAGGGTGGAGCTGCCGGTGGAGGCGCCGGCCAGGTTGGCTTCCGAGCCGAGGAAGCCGTGGAGGAACCAGGAGTCGAGGCGCGCCGGGTCGGGACGGAAGAGGTGGACGTTCGGACCGAGCAGCACGCCCGCCTCGTCCTCGCCCGCGACCCGCGCGACGGGGCCCCGGCCGCCGATCAGGCCACGGACCAGCACGTCGCCCACGGCGATCTCCGGCACCTGTTCGGTGGCCTGAGCGTCGTCGATCCTCCCGGTGGGTCCGCTTCCGCGGGCGATGTCGTCACCGGTGAGGGCTGGTCGGGTGGCTCCGCTGTCTACGTCCGGACCGCCTTCGCCGTCTGCCTGTCTCGGCGCGGCGGGGGTTGTTCGCAGGACCTTCAGGGCGCCGCCCCGGGCCAGGTCGGACACGGTGGCCGAACGCCACTGCCGGGCCGAGGCGCCCGCCGCGCTCCACGGCTCCGTGGCGGCCAGGGAGGCGACCGACCGCGTTGCCTCGGTCAGTGCCTCGCGGGCCGTGACGGCCTGGTCGGCCAGTTCTCGTGGGTCCATGTCCGTCTGGGACGCACGCACCTGGCGGGCCGGGGTCACGTCGACGACCTCGTCGAGCAGGTCGACCACGCTCGCCGCCCGTGCCACGCCGGCCTGCGGCTCGAACGCGTTCGGCTCCTTGATGTAAATCTTCCAGGCGAAGAGGATCTGCTCGGTCACTCGTGTCCAGTCCACCGCACCGGCACGGCTGCCGCCTCGCTGCGGAGCCGTGGGTTCGCCCGTGGTGTCGACGAAGAGCACCGTCTGGTGCGCCGGCCAGGACGGCTGTGGCCGCTGCAGTACCCACACCTGCAGGCCGATGTGCAGCGGGATCGCCGCTCCCGGTGGCAGGGCCACCACCGCCCGCAGCGCGCCGCTGCGGATCAGCTCGGCGCGGATGCGACGGCCGGAGGAGCGGGACGCCGTGGCCGGCGGGAGGAGCAGTACGGCGTGGCCACCGGGTTCGAGGTGGGCCAATGCGTGCTGGACCCAGGCGAGTTCGGATTCGGCGCGGGGCGGGAAACCGTAGGCCCAGCGCGGGTCGTAGGCCAGTTCGTCGTGACCCCAGTCCCGGTCGCCGTAGGGCGGGTTGCACAGCACGGCGTCGACGGTGAGGTCCGGGAAGGCGTCGGCGCGCAGGCTGTCACCCGTGCGAACGGTGACGGCGGCGCCTTCCTGGGCCGTCAGGGTCAGGCCGACCGCGGTGCGCCGTGCCTGGACGGGAAGGCTGTCCTGCCCGTACAGCTCGCGCGCGCCGATCGCGGTGGCGGCCGACAGTAGGGTGCCACTGCCGCAGGCGGGGTCCAAAACCCGGGCCGGAGAGCCCGGAACCAGGCGGGCGAGCAGGTCGGCGAGCGGGGCCGGTGTCCGGTAGGCGCCGCTGGCGGCACTGTCCTCCAACTCCCTGTCCGCGAGTACGCCCAGCGCCGTCTGGGCGCCCTCGTCGCGGACGCAGAGCAGCAGGGCTCGCAGCACGGGGGCGTCGGCGTCGGTGAACCGGACGGGCGCCGTGTCCGGCACCACGTCCGCGACCTCGGCCGCCGCGTCGTTCGCCTGCTTCACCAGGTCGGTATCGGACCGCGCGTGCAGACCGGTGAGGTCGTCGGCGGGGTGGCGGGCGGCTGCCAAGACCAGCAGGAGCAAGTCGGACGTGCCGGTGCCGACACGTTCGCGGAGGCGCAGGGTGGTGCGCAGTTCCCCGCTGGGCGTGGCCGCCGTGCGTTGTCCGCGTGAGGCGAGCCATGCGCGGATCTTCTCCAGGTCGTACAGCGGGCTGCTGTCCGTGCCGCCCGATGGCGCCGGGAAGTCCTCGTGCCGGCGGCGCCAGTTGCTGACGGTGGCACGCGTGACTCCCGCGATGCGGGAGATCTCGGCGGCTGTCACCTGGGCGGATGGTGCGGGTGGCTGCGACATGGGTGTGGCCCTGGCTCCGATCGTCGGCTTTGGTTGTACCCTACAGCACAAGTCAACTTCGGTATATTGTTGAACAGTGCTTTCATGTCTATGGTTTCATGTAATCGCTTTCCCAAGCCGCTGATCGGTGGGTCTCGGACTGCGCTCGTCGTGCCTCATGAGGCAACACGGGGTGGCGGGATGGCTGACACATGGTCTTTACGCGATGCATGCGCCGCACCCACCCTGGAGCAATCGGTGGTCGGGTCGTGCCGGGCGCGGAGGGGGAACGGATGTCGAAGGGCACGTCGGGGGAGTACTGGGCGGCACCTGCGCTGCCCAGCGTCTTCAAGCACACCTTGCTCAGCCGCTACATACCCCGGTTCGGAGGGATGACCGGCTCGAAGAGCGGTGGCGAGGTCGTCTATCTGGACGGGTACGCCGGGGAGGGGCGCTACGAGAACGGAACGGCGGGATCGGCCGAACTCGTCCTCAAGATCGCAGCCGACCACCAGGCGAAGAACCTGGTCCGCTGGACCTGCTTCTTCGCGGAGAGGTCCGCGCCGTCCTTCTCCCACCTGGAGTCCGTCGTCGCCGAGTACCGCGGGCAGGGCGTCGACGCCCGCGCCTTCCACGGTGACGTGACCGGACTCCTGGACGAGGTGCTGGCCGCCGCCGTAGGCCGACCGCTGTTCCTGTTCCTGGACCCGTGCGGGCTCGCCCTGCCGTTCGACACCCTCGTCGACGTCCTCGCCAGGCGCCGCAAGGAGATCTGGCCGCCCACCGAGCTGCTGCTGAACTTCAGCATGATGGCGGTGCGCCGGATCGGAGGGAACTCCCACTCCGCGAAGGGGAACGAGCGGACCAACGAGCGCCTGGACGAGGTGTGCGGCGGGCGCTGGTGGCGGGACTTCTTCGCCGACGGCTACACCGGGGACGCCGACGACAAAGTCGCCGCCGAGTACAGCAGGCTCCTCGGCGAGCGGACGGGCATGAGTACGGTCTCGGTGCCCGTCACCAACGCACCGAACCGGAAGGCCGTCTACAACCTGGTCTTCGGGACGCGTAGCAACCATGGCCTGTGGGCCTTCGGCGATGCGCACGCCCGGGCCCGCGACACGTGGTGGGAGGGGCTCGAACTGACCGAGGAGGCCGAGGACAACGCGCTGTTCTCGGTGGCGACCCTGCAGCGTCCCGATCCTGACCACGTCCGGGCCCGGGCCGTACCGGCCATGGCCGCGAACCTGGCCGAACTGCTGCGGGCCGGGCACCCGTTCAAGCTGGTCGACCACACGCTGCAGGTGTTCGGGGAGCACTACGGCCAGGTCCCCGAGACCGTCGCCCGCCAGGCGGTCAAGCACCTGCACGGAGCGGGGGGAACGCCCAGTGACGGCAAGGGATCCCCGGTTCACAAGCTGGAGGTGCGCCCACCGGTCAGACCGTGACGGGCAAGGGCATCTGGTCCCAGGTCCGTCCGTCCAGCAGCCGCCCACCGGCCTTGGGAGTGCGACCTCCCCACTGCTTGAAGAAGAACGCCACGTTCTCCTCCTGACAGGCGTCGCGCACCTGCCTGACCCAGGAGGCCTCCATCGGCCGGTGGCCGGGGCCCGACTCGCCGCCGGCGATCACCCAGTGGATGCCGTCCAGGCCAAGCCCCTCCAGCGGGCCGAGCAGTGGCTCGCACGACAGGAACCGCACCGCCGCCGGGACGTCGCGAAGGTCGTCGACCCGGTCGAGCTCGGCCGAGTTCTCCACGGACACGCCCATCCACACGTTTTCCGGCCACTCGAGCCGGTCGGCGACGCGTCGCAGCCGCCTCGCCCGCTTGGTCAGCACCTGGTAGGTGTGCTGGGGCGTGTCCGCCATCACCGCGAAGACCCGGCGCACGAAGTCGAGCGGCACCTTCGCGTGGAACAAGTCCGACATCGAGTTCACGAACACCGTCCGCGGGCTCTTCCAGCCGTATGGCACCGTCAGGGCGTCCCGGTGGAGCGTGAGAGCGAATCCTAGCCCGGACGTGCGGGGGTCGCCGTCCGCCTGGTACTTCTCCGCGCCCATCGCCTTCAACCGCTTCGCGAGCGTGAGGGCGTAGCAGTTGTCGCATCCGGATGAGACCCGGTCGCACCCGGTGGTGGGGTTCCAGGTCGCCTCCGTCCATTCGATGGCGCTGCGATCGCTCACCAGTGGCCTCCTGTTGGGCCACCACGTCTGACTGAGGCCCTTTCGACTATGGCTTCTCAACCTAGCGGAACCAAAGCTGCCTTGAGTGTGCGGCCCCAGACAGTCACTCCCGTGCCCGCACGATCGAACGGTGTGCTCATGCGCCGGAGTGCTCCAGAAGGGGGTCAGGTGCAGTGGGCGCAGCACCTGGTTCGGAGCCCAGCAGCACTGGCGGAACTAGCCATGGCCGACCCGCAGTGATTGTGTGACGCCGACCGCTCTGCCGGGCCTGCTCAAGCCTCGGCCGACGGCAGGCGTAGCTCACGCTGCCACGGGGTCACTGCCCGCCAACCCCAGCATGCTCGGACAGTCGCTGCCCGATTCGGCGCGGCCGAGGGCCTGTGCCAGCGTGAGCGCAGCCTCGTCGGCGGAGTTCTCGAAGATGTGGCTGTGAGTGATCGTGGTGCTCCATAGTCAGCCTCGAACGCTACGGACCCAAATGCTCCCCTGACCTGTCCTTGCACACGCACCGCTGATAGGACCGACCGCGCTGCGCACAGAGCACGGTGATGCCGTTCCAAGGCTGGCTGTCCAGTGGGGCGCGTGGCGGCAGAGCGTGCGGGGCGGTGCGCGAGACACACCAGAACCAGCTGGAGACGACACGCTCAAGATGACACACCGCTCGGAAGATCACCATTCGTAGGCAGTGGGTAAGTGACCATGATCCGCTCGCCGGAGCCGGCGGCGCGAGCCGGCCAGCGCCGCCGACGCAGCGGCTGTCGAGATCGCAAAAGTGGTGCTTGCTGAAGGAGCGACAGATCTCGGTCACCGGCAGTAGCTGCGGCAGGGTGGTCGGCCTGGGGACCATTTTGGGACCACGCGGGATGAGCGCTCGTGAACGCTGATGAGCCAAAACGGGCGCTTGTGTGCAAGGTGGCCATTGGCGAGCTGTCAGCTCCCCGCCGCATCGCTTTCGTCGGAAACTCTTAACTCACTTGTTTCTCACGATAGTTGATCAATGAAAAAGCCGACACCGTGAGGTCTCGGCTGTCGACAATAAGTGAACCCCTTGACTGGGGGTCAAGGGGTCGCAGGTTCAAATCCTGTCGTCCCGACTGGGGTTCATCCCTATCGTCGCAGGTCAGAGGCCGTTTTCTCGTTCGCGAGGAAGCGGCCTTCGGCGTGCTCTGGAGCCTGCCTCTCACATTCGTCTCACGGTTTCCACGGTTCATCGGTGGCACTGAGGGCTGCGCGGGCCGTTAGCTGGCGACCGTATGCGCCACTTCAGGCTTTATATCGGATTTATCGATCACTGCTATGGGGGCGGTGGTTGCTAGCCGTGATCGCATCTTCTGGCCAGAGGGTTCGCACTTGACGTATCTGCCGTCGGTCAAGTGCGCGCCGACAGGTCCAGTTGCTGCCCGAGGGTCGGGTGGGTCGAGCGACGATGAGGCAGCCGCAGCCGCAGCCGCAGCCGCAGCCGCCTTCGTTGAAGATGTAGGCGGCGTAGAGGGCAGACAGGGCTCCTGTCGTGACGTCAGGAATCGATCGCCATCTCCATCGAACGGGAATCGGCGAGGAGATGTCCGGGCGCGGTGGTTCGCAACGAGTCGTTCCAGCCGGCACACGGCCCTGGAGAACAGACCGGCTCGCTTGGCGAGCAGCGGATGTACGCCTTGCGGAGGTTGCTCAGCAGAGCCTTGTCCCGCTCGGTCTCGCGCGCTCCACCGCTCGTCACCCGTCCCAGGTCCCTGATCAGATAGCGGGCGTGGCAGCGGGCGTCCTCGAGGTCCATGACCAGGTTCCTCGCGGCCTGGGTCACCAGTCGCAGCGCACGGCTGATCATCATGCAGGGGTAATCGTCAGTGGCTCCCACCAGGGCGGATGAGGCTATCGGCAAGGGCAGCGTCGACGAAGATCGGCGGGAGCGAGTGCGGACCCTCGTCGTTGACCGGCACCCGGTAGTTGGCTCGGGTCGTCGAGCGGGTTCGCCGCCGCAGTGTCCCCTCTCTGGCGGGGTGATGGTTGGTCAGGCGCCCGCCTGGGCCTTGATGAATCGCGCCAGCCGGCCGATGCCGTCCGCGATCTGTTCGCGGGCCAGGTAGCTGACGGACAGCCGCAGGCTCTGCTCGCCGCCGCCCTGGGGTTTGAAGTAGGACATCGGTGTCCAGATGACGCCGAACTCCTCCGCCGAGCGAACCAGCGCGGCGTTGTCGGCGCGGAACGGGACGTTGACGGCCAGGAAGAAGCCGCCGCTGGGCTCGTTCCAGCGCACGCCGAGCGCCGCTTGGTCCGCCTCGGGGAAGTTCTCGGCCAGCTGTTCCAGGGTGACCCGCATCGCATTGCCGTAGTACGCGGCGGTCTCGGCGTTGAGGGCCGAGGCCCGCCCGTCGGCGGCCAGTAGCATGCCGGCCACCACGGCCTGGCTCACCGCGGAGGTGTTCACCGTGACCATGCTCTTGATCTTTGTGAGTTCGTCCGCCAGCAGACCGGTGCCGCCCGAGCTGTCCAGGACCGGCTGGTCCGCGATGGCGAAGCCTACCCGGGCGCCGGGGAAGAGGGTCTTGGAGAGCGATCCCAGGTGGACGACCCGCCGCTCGCGGTCGAGCGCCTTCAAGGCCGGCAGCTGGGTGCCCTGGCTGACCAGCCGGTACGGGCTGTCCTCCAGGATCAGGATGTCCAGCCGGGCCGCCAGGTCGAGCAGCTCCCGGCGGGTCTGCAGCGACATGGTGGTACCAGACGGGTTCGAGTGGTCGGGGATCACGTACAGCGCGCGAGGACGGCGGCCGCGGGCCCGCTCGGAGAGGATCGCCGCCTCCACATCGGCGCAGCTGAAGCCGTCCGCACGCTCCTCGACCGCGGTCAGCTCCACATCCAGCAGGCGGGCCACACCGGTGATCCCGACGTAGCAGGGGCTGGAGACCAGCAGTACGTCCTCGGGACCCGAGATCAGCGCGCGCACCGCGAGGAGCATCGCCTCCTGGGCGCCGACGGTGACCACGATGGCCTCCGGAGCGACCTCGATGCCCTCGTCCTGGCGCAGCCAGTCGGCGATCAGCTCGCGGATCTGGCCTCCGGTCGGGCCGTACTGGAAGAGCATCGAGCGGACCTGCTCCGGCGAGGCCCCGCCCTGCTCCAGGTGGTCGAGGTAGCGGCGCAGGTAGCCGAAGATCTGCTCCGTCTCGAAGAAGCCGTCGTACGGACGCCCCGGCGCAAAGGAGATCGCCTCGGGATAGCGGAAGGTGACCTCGTTGAGGAAGTTCATAGTGTCCAGCACCGGGTCGGACAGGCTGGCGTGCAGCTCCGCCTTCCACAACCCGGAGCCGCTCGGCCTGCGCCGCCCGGCAGTGGCCGGCGCGGGTAGGCGGGCGGGGCGGGGCTCGACGGGCCGGCGGTGGACCAGCTCCGGGCGGGCCTCGGCGACCGAGCGGGTGCCGGTGAGGGCCATCGCCTCGGTCAGCTCGTCGGTGACGATGCCCAGCACCCGGGCCACGCCCCCCTCCCCTCCGACCGCGAGGCCGTGCAGTACCGGGCGGCCCAGCAGGACCGCGTCGGCGCCCAGGGCGAGCGACGCCAGCACGTCCGCGCCGCGGCGGATCCCGCCGTCCACGATGACGGGGCAGGCTCCGGCGACCTCCGCGGCGATCTCGGGCAGCACGTCCAGCGTGGCCGGGGCGCCGTCCAGCTGTCGGCCGCCGTGGTTGGAGACCACGATGCCGTCGACTCCGGCCGCGATCGCCCGGTGCGCGTCGGAGGCTGTGAGGACGCCCTTGACCAGGACCGGAAGGGCGCTGATGGAGCGCAGCCAGTCAAGCACGGACCAGTCGAGGGTGACGTCGAACTCGGTGAGCGCGTGGCCGCTGGGGCACGAGAAGCCGTCGCCGTCCAGGTTGGCCGGGGTGATCCCGGTCGGCAGCCGGAAGTCGTTGCGCAGGTCGCGCAGCCGACGGCCCAGGCGGGGGGCGTCCACGGTGAGCACCAGCGCCTCGAAGCCGGCCCGTTCGGCGCGCTCGACGAGCTGCCGGGTGACCGCGCGGTCCCTGAAGCAGTAGACCTGCAGCCACAGCGGGGCCGAAGCGGCCCGGGCGATGTCCTCGAAGGTGCGTCCCGAGAAGGTGCCCACCACCAACGGCAGGCCCAACGGGCCGGCGGCCAGCGCGGTGCCCACCTCGCCCGCGGGATCGACCATGGTGTGGTAGGCCATCGGTGCGATGCCGATCGGCGCCGCCCAGGTTCGCCCGAGGATCTCGGTCCCGGTGTCCGGTCGGCCGGCGCCCGCCAGCACCCGAGGCGCCAGCCGGACCGCTTCGAAGGCGTCCGTGTTGGCCGCCAGGGTGCGCTCCTGGCCGGCTCCACCGGCGATGAAGTCCCAGACGGCGGGGTCGACTCGCGCCTCGGCCGCGGCGGCGTGGTCGGCCAGCGTGAGCAGCCCCGTCGCGTCGGCGCGCACCGGGTTGCGGTGGAGGGAGCGCAGCTGCTCCGGCACGACTGGTTCTTTGGACCCCACGGATGACCCTCCTTCTGGCAGCAACTTCTCCGTCACGCCCGGCCGTCGGCCGGCCGGTCGACGCGCAGCACCTGGGCGCGCGGTCAGGTCGTGCTGAGAGTGGCGATGTCGATGACGTAGCGGTAGCGGACCGCGGACATGTTCTTCCAGGCGTCGGGCACCTGATCGGCGCTGATCTTCTCGATCTCCGTGGTGACGCCGCGCTCCGCGCAGAAGTCGAGCATCTCCTGGGTTTCCCGGATCCCGCCGATGGAGGAACCGGCGATGCTGCGGCGCGCGGTCAGCAGGGAGAACACGTTGTAGGAACCGGTCGGGTCGTCCGGGGCTCCGACGTTGACCAGGGTGCCGTCGAGCCGCAACAGACCGAGGTAGGCGTCGACGTCGAGGGTGGTCGGCACGGTGTTGACGATGAGATCGAACTGACTGCCGACGGCGGTCAGGGCCTCGCGGTCAGCAGTGTTGACGAACCGCTTGGCACCGAAGCGCAGGGCATCCGCCTCCTTGCTCGGCGAGTGCCCCAACAGGGTGACCTCGGCCCCCATGGCCGCGGCGATCTTGACACCGAGGTGGCCGAGGCCGCCCATGCCGACGACAGCGACGTTCTTGCCGGGGCCCGCTCCCCAGCGCCTGAGCGGGGAGTAGACGGTGACGCCGGCGCACAGCATGGGTGCGGCCACGTCCAGTTCGATGGCGTCCGGAATGCGTAGGACGAACTGCTCACCGACGACGATGGACTGGCTGTAGCCGCCCAGCGTGACGGTACCGTCGTAGTCGCGGTTGGAGTACGTCATGACGAAGCCCTTGGCGCAGTACTGCTCCGCACCCGCCCGGCAACTCTGGCATTCACCACATGAGTTGACGATGCAGCCGACCCCGACCCGATCGCCGACCTTGAACGTGCGGACGGCGTCCCCGACCTCGGAGACCACACCGGCGATCTCGTGTCCCGGTACGAGCGGGAAGAGCGTCGTGCCCCAGTCGTCGTTCCCGAAGTGCAGGTCGGTGTGGCAGATTCCGGCGAACCGGATATCGATCCGGACGTCGTCGTCGCGCAACGGACGGCGCTCGATGGTGGTACGGGTGAACTGCGCACCCCTGGAAGGCAGGGACAGGGCGAGAGTGGTGGACAAGGCGGTTCCTCCGAACAGGCGGGCAGGGGGGCGGTGCGCGGGGCGGCGGAGCGAGGACGCGGTCCGAGCCCCGCACGCCGTTGGCGAAGCGTTCAGTCCTGTGCGGGGTACTCCGTCAGGATCTGTTCGATCTGCCGCACCTGGGCCGCGGTCCACCCGGTCGGGAACATCTCGTTCCCGTGGAAGAGATCGACTCGCAGTCGGCCTCCGAAGGTCGAGGCCACGAGCATGTTGCCGTAGACCGTCAGGACGTCCGGGCTTCCCGGGTTGTCGAGGTCCATCTCGTTCCACGCACTGAAGTCGGTGAACACGAGGCCGTCGGGGTGCGGGAACGGCGGGACGACACCGAGGTTCGACAGCATGGTCGGCACCGCCCCGGGGTTCTCCAAGCCCGCGTTGACGACGCTGGACTCCTGGGCGGCCCCGGATTCGAGATCGATCCGCAGGTTCTCGGTGATCAGCTTGGCGATGCCGTCGACATCGGGGTGGAGCGTCACGTCCACGGTGGACGTCGAGTATCCGAGGACGGTGGTCCCCTCGATCGGGTGCATCGGGGGTTCCATGTGCCGGCGGACGTCGATGACGGAGGTCAGGTCGAATGCCTGGAGGTCCGTCCGGCTCCGGCTCAAGGACAGGATCACCGCGGCCGAGAGCACACCGTGGAGCGAGAGTGACTGCGCCTTGCAGCGGCGCACCAGCTGCTTGGTGTCCTCCTCGCTCAGGCGCAGGCACCCGTGGTTGAGACCGCTCAGGTGCTGCCCGTCCCACTCCTCTCCGGTGCGGTAGACCGCCGGGGAGCCGGTCCCGAACTCCCGGGGGGTGCCCCTGGGGATCGTCCGTTCCTTGAGTGCGGCGTCGAGCGGACCGGCGACGACGGGTTCCCGCAGGGCGGGCGCGGCGCTTCCTTCGGCCATCTCGGTGTACAGCTCCCAGAGCCGGGAGAGGACGTGGAGACCGTGCTTGCCGTCGGCCAGCGAGTGCCGCACCAGGAGCGAGACGACGTGGTCGTCCGCACTGGTGCTGCGTGTTTCCAGCGCCGCCACGCAGTCGAGTTCGTCGAGGGTCAGATGTGCCGTCAGCGGGAAGTCCGGCTGCTCGCCCTCGACGTGCGCGACGAGCCCCGCTCGGTCCGGTCGGGGTTCGAAGACGTACTCGCCGTCGGACAGCCGAAGCGTTCCGGCGAGCCCCGGCACCTCGTGGCCGACCATCTCCCAGGCTCGCTGCAGAAGGACACGATCGAGCTTTCCGCGGCAGTGGAGCGCCAGGCGAATGGTGTTGCGGGCCGGCGAGCTGACGCGTTCCGAATGGGCAAGCACTCGGGTTTCGGCTGTCATGTGGTTCACGCGCCCTTCAAGGAATCCGCTCATCCGGGTCGTCCGATGAGTCATCTGGGATCCGACGAATTGGTGTCACAGCGGTCGTCGACCGCATTCGCAAGCTTCCGCCGTCGATATGGCCGATATCGGCCGCAGCGGCCACCCGCTCCCACGATGTCGGTCTGGCTTCGATCTCGGGACCAGTCTGGCCATCCGGCGAAGTGGCCCGCCAGGGCCCGGACGTGCAGGAAGCTGCGCAGCACCTTGCTGCACGTCTGCCGTATTCATGCCTTCCGAATTGATCCGTGGATCATGGTGAGGGCGGCGCGAGGCGCGCTAGCATCACCGGCCGGACAGTCTCGGGAAATTGACGGAGAGCGCGGACCGCGTTTCGGCGTCCGGGCGCGAATCGACTATTGAGGTGGAACTGAAGATGCCTTGCGAATGGGGCGAATTGGACCAGCGAGCGGTCGACACCGGCCGCGTCCTGGCCGCTGATGCGGTGCAGAAGGTCGGTAACGGCCATCCCGGTACGGCGATGAGCCTCTCTCCCGCCGCGTACACCCTGTTCCAGAAGGTGATGCGGCACGACCCGGCAGACGCCGACTGGGTGGGACGCGATCGGTTCGTCCTCTCCGCCGGCCACGCGTCGCTGACCCTCTACATCCAGCTCTACCTGGCCGGCGCCGGCCTGGAGTTGGACGATCTGAAGGCGTTCCGCACCTGGCGCTCGAAGACGCCCGGTCACCCCGAGTACGGGCACACCATCGGTGTCGAGACGACAACGGGACCGCTGGGGCAGGGCGTCGCCAACGCCGTGGGCATGGCGATGGCGGCCCGGTACGAGCGTGGTCTGTTCGATCCCGATGCCGTCCCGGGCACCTCGCCGTTCGACCACTTCGTCTATGTGCTGGCGGGTGACGGCTGTCTCCAGGAGGGGATCTCCGCCGAGGCGTCCTCGCTCGCGGGTCACCAGAAGCTCGGCAACCTGATCCTCTTGTGGGACGACAACCACATCTCCATCGAGGGTGACACCGCGACCGCGACATCCGAGGACACCGAGAAGCGGTACGAGGCGTACGGGTGGCACATCCAGCGCGTCGAGCCGAAGGAGAACGGCGACCTCGACCCGATCGCCCTGTACGCCGCGATCCGGGCCGCGAAGGCCGAGTCCGAACGGCCGTCCTTCATCGCGATGCGCTCGGTCATCGCATGGCCCGCCCCGAACGCGCAGAACACCGAGGCCGCGCACGGCTCGGCGCTCGGCGACGACGAGGTCGCCGCGACCAAGCGCGTCCTCGGCTTCGACCCGGAGCGGACCTTCGAGGTCGCGGCCGATGTCCTGGCCCACACCCGGAGGGCCCTGGACCGCGGGCACACGGCCCGGGCCGAGTGGGAGAAGTCCCTCGACGCCTGGCGCACCGCCAACCCGGAGCGGGCCGCCGCCTTCGACCGGATCAGCGCCGGAGAACTGCCGGAGGGCTGGCAGGAGAAGCTCCCGGTCTTCGAAGCGGGCCGGGTCATCGCCACGCGTGCCGCCTCCGGGAAGGTGCTCCAGGCCCTGGGCCCGGTCATCCCCGAGTTGTGGGGCGGATCCGCCGATCTCGCCGGCTCCAACCTCACCACCATCGACGGCAACTCCTCGTTCCTGCCGAAGGGCAACCCGCTGCCGGAGGCCGACCCGTACGGCCGCACCATCCACTACGGCATCCGCGAGCACTCCATGGCCGCGGAGATGAACGGCATCGCGCTCCACGGGAACACCCGCATCTACGGTGGAACCTTCCTGGTCTTCTCCGACTACATGCGCAATGCGGTACGACTGTCCGCCTTGATGCACCTGCCGGTCACGTACGTGTGGACGCACGACTCGATCGGTCTGGGCGAGGACGGGCCGACCCACCAGCCGGTCGAGCACCTGGCATCGTTGCGGGCGATTCCGGGGCTGAACGTGGTCCGCCCCGCGGACGCCAACGAGACCGTGATCGCCTGGCGCGAGATCCTGGCGAGGCACACCAAGGTGTTCGGAAAGGGCGCCCCGCACGGTCTGGTGCTGACCCGCCAGGGCGTTCCGACGTACGAGCCCAACGAGGGTGCAGCCAAGGGAGGTTACGTCCTCCTGGAGGCCGAGGGCGGCACCGTCCGGGTGATCCTGCTCGGCACCGGTTCCGAGGTGCAGCTCGCGGTCGAAGCGCGTGAACAGCTGCAGGCTGCCGGTGTTCCGACCCGGGTGGTCTCGATGCCGTCCATCGAATGGTTCGAGGAGCAGGACCAGGTGTACCGGGACAGTGTCCTGCCGGCGTCCGTCAGGGCCCGGGTCGCGGTCGAGGCCGGCATCGGACTGACGTGGCACCGCTACGTGGGCGATGCCGGACGCATCGTCTCGCTCGAACACTTCGGTGCCTCGGCCGATGGGGGACTGCTCTTCCGGGAGTTCGGCTTCACCGCCGACCGCGTGGCCGCCGCCGCCCGGGAGTCCCTCGAAGCCGTTGCCGCGGAGCAGTCATGAGTGGGCCGGGCTCGACTCACGCCCACCTCGACCACCTGATCGTCCGATGAGCGAGCGAGGCGAGCTCACCATCAGCAGGCGCCCGTCGCGGTCATCGCACGCCGAGCGCAGCGAGGTGTGGGCATGACGTCACCGGTTGTGGTGCTGGTCGGCCCGCCCGGTAGTGGCAAGTCCACCGTCGGGCGGGCCCTGGCCGAGCGTCTGGGCGTGGGTTTCCGGGACACCGACGCCGACATCGAGGCGCTGGCCGGCAAGCCCATTCCGGAGATCTTCATCGACGAGGGCGAGCCGCACTTCCGCGAGCTGGAGGTCCGTGCCGTGCGCGCGGCCGCCGAGGGACACGGCGGGGTGCTGGCGCTCGGCGGCGGCGCGGTGATGGCCGAGGCCACCCGTGAGCTGCTGCGCGAGCTGCCGGTGGTCTTCCTGGAGGTCCCGCTGGGCGACGCGGTCAAGCGGGTCGGCCTGGACGCCCCGCGCCCGCTGCTGGCCGTCAACCCGCGGGCCCGCTGGCGCGAGCTGATGGAGGCCCGCCGCCCCCTCTACCTGGAGGTGGCCACCGCCGTCGTCGACACCGCCGACCGCACCCCCGAGCAGGTCGCGGACGCCGTACTGGAAGCACTGGAGCTGAAGACCCCCCATGACTGACACCACCGTCAGGATCCACGTCGGCGGCAGCGCCGGCCACGACCCGTACGACGTGCTGATCGGGCACCAGTTGCTCGGCGAGCTGGCGCCGCTGATCGGGACGCGGGCCAAGCGGGTCGCGATCATCCACCCGGAGGCGCTGGCCGCCACCGCCGACGCCATCCGCGAGGACCTGGCCGGCGAGGGGTACGAGGCGATCGCCCTCCAGGTGCCCAACGCCGAGGAGGCGAAGAGCGCCGAGGTCGCCGCGTACTGCTGGTCGGTGCTCGGGCAGACCGGGTTCACCCGCAGCGACGTCGTGGTCGGTCTCGGCGGCGGCGCCACCACCGACCTGGCGGGCTTCGTGGCGGCCACCTGGCTGCGCGGGGTGCGCTGGATCTCCATGCCCACCACGCTGCTCGGCATGGTCGACGCGGCTGTCGGCGGCAAGACCGGCATCAACATCGCCGAGGGCAAGAACATGGTCGGCGCCTTCCACCCGCCGGTGGGCGTGCTCGCCGACCTGGGCACCCTGGAGACCGTGCCCAGGCACGACTACGTCTCCGGCCTCGCCGAGGTCATCAAGTGCGGCTTCATCGCCGACCCGGCCATCCTCGACCTGATCGAGGCGGACCCGGAGGGCGCCAAGTCGCCGGCCGGCCCGCACACCGTCGAGCTGATCCGCCGGGCCATCCAGGTCAAGGCCGACGTCGTCTCCGGGGACCTCAAGGAGTCCGGCCGGCGCGAGATCCTCAACTACGGCCACACCCTGGGCCACGCCATCGAGCGCAACGAGCGCTACAAGTGGCGGCACGGCGCGGCGATCTCCATCGGCATGGTCTTCGCGGCCGAACTCGGCCGCCTGGCGGGGCGGTTGGACGACGAGACGGCCGACCGGCACCGCACCGTGCTGGCGTCGGTCGGCCTGCCGCTGAGCTACCGGGCGGACGCCTGGCCGAAGCTGCTGGACGCGATGAAGATCGACAAGAAGTCGCGCGGCGACCTGATCCGCTTCATCGTCCTGGACGGCCTCGGCAAGACCTCCGTGCTGGAGGGCCCGGACCCGTCCCTGCTGGTCGCCGCCTACGCGGAGGTCTCGGCGTGACCCGGGTGATGGTGCTCAACGGCCCCAACCTCGGCCGGCTGGGCAGCCGGGAGCCGGACGTCTACGGCGCCACCTCGTACACCGGACTGGTCGAGCGCTGCACCGCGCTGGGCAAGGAGTTCGGCTTCGAGGTCGAGGTGCACGAGACCAACTCCGAGCAGCAGATGGTGGAGTGGCTGCACGAGGCGGCCGACGGGAAGGTGCCCGTGGTGATCAACCCGGGCGCGTTCACCCACTACTCGTACGCGATGCGGGACGCCGCGGCCCAGCGCACGGCGCCGCTGATCGAGGTGCACATCTCCAACCCGTACGCACGGGAGACCTTCCGGCACACCTCGGTCATCGCCGCGGTGGCCTCCGGGACCATCGCGGGCTTCGGGATCGGGTCCTACGAGCTGGCCCTGCGCGCCCTGGCCGGCCAACTGGCAGTGCGTCAGGGACCGCAGGGGTCAACTCGTCGTCTCGATCTCCGCTCCGGCTAGGGACTGGTCGTTGCGGCCATGCCGTCGAGGAGCAGTTGCAGGATCTGCTGGAGTTCCTCGCCCAGCGCTTCGGGCCGGTCCGACGGCTGGTGGGCCCAGCGGTAGAGGGCCCCGAGGTAGACGTCGCGCAGGACGTTGCCGACGCGGTCCGGTGACAGGGCGGTGCTCAGCTCCCCCCGGTCCACCCCGCTCTCGACGATGCCGGCGAACACGTCCGCGACGTACGGCTCTTCGAGGATGGGGCGGCCCGCCTTCACCCAGGCGGTGAGCATCGCGATGGTGAGGTGCTGCTCTTCCTGGTTGAGGCGGGCCAGGGCTGCCATGCCCTGCTGGAGGCGGGTGATCGAGCCGGGGTTGAACCTGCTGTTCGAGTCGAGATGCGTCATGAGCGTGGCGCGCCTTTGCTCTCCCCACGCGCTGATGATGTCTTCCTTGCGCTGGAAATAGTTGAAGAACGTTCCGCGGGCCACGTCGGCCCGCTCCGCGATCTCGTCGATGGAGGTGTGGTCGTAGCCCTTCTCCACGATCAGCTCGACCGCCGCCGTGTAGAGGCGTTCCTTGACGCGTTGCTTGTTGCGTTCCCGGCGGCCGACCGGCGGCGTCCTTGTCTCCGGCGAGTCCATTGCCTCTCCCTTTCGTGACGGCCCCGTCGGAATCCCGGGTGGGGGTGGTGGCTACCGAGTGACGGCGTCGGGACCGGTCAGAATTTTTTTATACCATGGTCTAAGTTTTGCCGTCGCTTCGGAACGCCGCAGTTCCCGGCCGCGTCGGACGCCCCCGGGGCGTCGCGCTCCGAGAGGCTCCTGCCGAGACTGGCGAGGCTCTCCGGACCCAGGAGCCGCCCGGCGGTGACCTCCACGCCGCTGCGGTGGAGGAGTTGCCTCAGCCGCGCGGCCATGAGCGAGTCGAGTCCCAGATCGTGCAGTGACCGACGCTTGTCGATCTCCGCCACCGGCATGCCGAGCAGCGCCGCGGAGTGTTCGAGGAGCACCTGTGCGGCGACCGTCTCCCGAGGGCGAGCCGGACGCGGGGTCTCCTCCGGGCCGGGCGGCGGGGCGACGGTGCCCGCGAGGACCGATCCGTGCTCGGGGGCGGCACGCAGGACGTTCGTGAGGAACCCGACGACGGGCTCCGCGGCCTTCCTGGCCAGGCCGGTGAGCGGTGCCGCGCACTGCTCGGTGAGCCGGGCCATCAGCGCCGGTACGTGTCGGAGCGGTGTGTGCGACGGGACCGCCCGGGCGATCCGTCGCATGCGGATTCCGGAGAAACGCGCGAGGACCTGGCCGTTCGGCGCGATCAGCAGGACGTCGGCCTCGGCGGACTGCCCGTCGCTCCCGGGGCGCATGGTGCTGAGGCTCCAGAACTCCGGCACCGGCTCCGCGTGGATCCGGACCGAGCCGAAGGCCACGGGTGCGTAGATGGAGCCGGCCACGTCCGACGTGGCTCCCGGCCGGGCCGCCAGGAGTGACGGCAGGGCGGCCTCCCAGCCCGCCTTCGGCAGCGGGTTGGGCAGCCGTATGCGGGCCACCGCCTCTCCGTCGCGTCGCCACAGGTGCTGCACGGCTCTGAACGGCTCCGCGATCTCCAACCCGTGGCGCTGCGCGAGCCGTTGGAAGTCCTGCTCCCCGCAGTACTCGCGGCATCGGGCGAGAGCGCCGTCGAGGATGCCCGACACCGGGCCGGCCCCTTCCGGGTCCACCCTGACGAGCTGCCCCGAAGCGCACAGGATGGGGGCCGGGGCGCCCCGCAACGAGGCCCGGACCGTCACGGTGCGCGCCCGCCCCGGTGTCTCCGGTCCGTCGAGGGCCACCTGGAGGACGGTGTCCGCAGCGGTCTCGACGGGTACGGGCGTCTCGCCCAGTGTCACGTCCCGCAGTTCGAACGCCGCGTCCCGGTCGGTCTCCTTCGCCGCTTCGAGCATCGCCGCGAGGTACACGACGGGCGGCACCGGCGCGATTCCGTGCACGGCCACCGCGTCACCCCAGTCGGCGGTGCCACCCCAGGTCGCGAGGTCGAGCGAGCGCACGCGCGCACCGGTGGAGCGGTGTGCGGACCCGCGGCCGGCCGGCTCCCGCCGGAACTGCACCGCGTCCCAGGCGTAGCCGGGGAGCGACGGCAGATGGCGCGGGCCGCTGCCGTACCACCGCGTCCAGTCCACGCGGCCGCCGCACGCGAAGATCCGTCCCGCCGCACTGGCCAGTTCGGAGCGCTCGTCCTGGCCGCGGTGCAGGGAGGCCACCGTGGCGGCCCGGTCGCGATCGGTATTCAGCGTGTCCGCCATCGCGGACACGAGCACCGGGTGCGGGCTGATCTCCAGGAAGACGCTCTCGGTCTCGCGGGCCGCCTCCAGGACCGTGCCGGCGAACAGTACCGGGCGGCGCAGGTTGTCCATCCAGTACGGGGCCGTCATTTCGGGGCCCTCGACCTCGGAGCCGTGCACGGTGGAGATCATGTCCACGCTGCGCGGCACCGGGGCGAGGTCGGCCAGTTCCCGCAGCAGGTCGTCGCAGAGGGCGTCCATCTGCGGTGAGTGCGAGGCCACGTTCACCTTCACCGGGCGGCACAGGACGCCGCGTTCCTCCAGTTCGGTCCGGAGGACGCCCAGGGTGGTGGGCGAGCCCGCGAGCACGGTGGCGGTGGGCGCGTTCTCGGCCGCGACGCACACCGCGGCTCCATGGGGGCGGAGGTGCTGCCGCGCCTCCTCGGCCGACAACTCGACGACGAGCATGGCGCCTTGCCCAGCCGTGCGTCGCATCAGTCGGCTGCGCCAGCAGATCACCGCGGCCGCGTCGTCCAGGGACAGGACGCCGGAGACGTGGGCCGCCGCGATTTCGCCCATGCTGTGGCCGATGCACAGATCCGGTTCCACGCCGCGCTCGCGCCAGGCGGCGCTGAGCGCCACCTGCACGGCCCACAGGACGGGTTGGACGATGCTCACATCCGTGGGGAACTCGGTCTCCACGGACTCCAGCCGCTCCAGGACCGACCAGCCGAGCTCCTTGCGGACCGCACGGTCGCAGGCGTCCAGCGCCGTGCGGAAGGCGGGCGAGGCACGGTACAGGGTCCGGCTCATGCCGGCCCACTGCGAGCCCTGCCCCGAGAAGACGAACACCGTGCGCCGCTCGCCGGACAGCTCCGCCTCACCGGTGCCGCCGTAGGGGATCGTGTCGCCCGCGGCGAGGGCGCGCAGCCGCCGTGACAGGGTGTCGTGGTCGGCGCCCACGACCCACAGCCGGTGGGGATGGGCGTCGCGACCGGTGGCGGCGGCGGAGCAGATGTCGTTCAGCCGGTGCCGGCGTCCCGGCCCCGACGGGCCCAGGTAGGACGCGTACTTCTCGGCCAGGCGGCGCAGGGCGTGCGGGGTCCGCGCGCTGAGCACCAGTAGTCGGGGTTCGGCGTCGGCGTCGGCGTCGGTGACCCCGGTGTCCGACACGGGGTCGGGTACGTGAGCGCCGATGACGGCGTGGGCGTTCGTACCGGTCAGGCCGAACGAGCTGATTCCGAGCAGGGCGCCGGTACCGGCGGCCTGGAGCGGCTGGTTGCAGGTCACCACGCGCACCGGGAAGCCGTCCTGGGTCAGCAGGGAGTTCGGTGTGTCGAGGTGCAGGGACGCCGGGATCACCCCGTGTCGGATGATCAGCACTGCCTTGATCAGTCCGGCGAGACCGGCGGCGGCCTCGGCATGGCCGAGGTTGGTCTTGACCGATCCCGTCAGCAACGGCCGGTCGGCCGGCCGGCCCGGACCGGCGGACTCGGCGAGCGCCTGCAGTTCGACGCCGTCCCCGACGGACGTTCCGGTGCCGTGCGCCTCGACGTAGTCGAGCTCCGCGGGGGTGATGCCCGCACTGCGACAGGCCTCGCGGACCATGTCGGCCTGGCCTGCCACCGAGGGGCGCAGGAGCAGCCCGCTCGTCGTTCCGTCATTGGTGACCGCGCTGCCGCGCAGTACGGCGAGCACGGGGTCGCCGTCCCGGAGCGCGTCGTCCAGCCGCTTGAGCACCACTGCGGCCACGCCTTCGCTGCGCACGAACCCGTCGGCGTCGGCGTCGCCGAACCGGCAGCGGCCTTCCGGGGAGAGCATGCCCCCTTGGGAGTAGGCGATGGAGTCGTGCGGGGACAGGATGACGTTGACGCCGGCGGCGATGCACAGGTCGCTCTCACCGGTGAGCAGGCTCTGCCGGGCCGCGTGCACGGCGACCAGCGACGAGGAACACGCGGTGTCCAGGACGACGCTCGGGCCGCGCAGGTCGAGGGCGTAGGAGACGCGGCCAGCCGTGGCGGCGCGCAGACGGCCGCCCACGATGCTGCGGACGTCGGGTTCGTGGACTCGGGGCTCGGTGTCCGCGTGCTCCGACGTCGCCTGTCCGACGAAGACGCCGCCCCGGCTGCCGGCGAGCCGGGAGGGCCGTATCCCGGCCGACTCGAGGGCTTCCCACACGACGTGCAGCAGCAGCCGCTGCTGCGGGTCCATGGTCCGCGCCTCCGCGGGCGAGATGCCGAAGAACCCCGCGTCGAAGCCGAAGGGGTCGGTCAGGAAGCCGCCGTGCCGGGACACGGTCCGACCGGGGGTCATGGGAACCGGGTCGTAGGAGTCGTCGATGTCGAAGCGCTCCTGCGGAACCGGGGTCACGGCGTCGACGTTGCCCACCAGGACGTCCCAGAGCTCGTCGACCCCTTCGATCCCCGGAAACCTGCACCCCATGCCGACGATCGCGACGGGTGACGAGTACGACACTTCAGGACGCACGAAGACTCCAAGCTGCAGTGCCGGCGTGGGGCACACATTCGTCAGGTCGGGATCTAAAAATACACTGCAGGCCAAATTTATGCCGGGATCTGCACATGGACTTGGCAAAACCATGACTTGGCTGGCATGTATATGACCGATTTCTCCGACTGAGTCACGGTTCACCCCTCGGCTACAGGCTCCAAACTTGTACTTGCGCCTATGAATGAGTTGGTGATTATCCTTGGGCTGTAGTCATCCAATTGGCGTGGTAAGTGCTAGGGGGAGCCATGGACGTCTCGCAGATCGTCCCGTCGATGGGAGACGAGGAGGTGCTCGCATATCGGTTCCTCGTCAGCACTGGAGGCGTGACTCTGGAGAGACTGGCGCGGAACCTGGGATGGGGCACGGTCCGGGCCGCGCGCGTGCTGGCCCGGCTGAGAAGACTCCGGCTGGCGAGGTCCGACGCGGAGGGACACGGCGACTGGGAGGCGGTGCACCCGGAGACGGCCAAGCTCCGGTACACCAAGCCGCTCTCGGGAGCCATCGATGCGTGGCAGGCCCAACTGGACGGGATCCGCCGGGAGCTCGACACCCTCACCGCCCTCTGCGTGGGCGACGCGGACACCGAGTGGTCCAGTCCCGTGGTCACGGTGACGGGTGCGTCCGACATCCGTGCCGCGCTTGAGGACTCAGCGGCCCAGTGCGCGGACGAGGTGTTCGCCGTGCAGCCGCTGGGGCGGGGAGCGCCGGCACTCGCCCGGCACGTGCTCCTCCACGACCCCCGCCCGCTGCCGCCCACGGTCAGGATGCGCGCCCTGCTCCCGCACCTGTCGCGCTACGACACCGAGGCGCGGGAGTGCGTCGAGCGGATCACGGCGTCCGGCGGCGAGGCCCGTACCACCGCCTCGTCCCTGCCCGCGATGGTGGTCTTCGACCGCGCGGTGGCGTTCCTGTTGGACGGCGGCGAGGACAAGGCGCACATCGTGAAGCACGGTGCCCTGGTGGAGTTCATCACCCACCTGACGGACAGCGCCTGGACGGCGGGGGAGGGCTTCCAGGGGGCCGGCGGCAACAACCCGATCCCGGAGCACCTCACCCAGGAGACCAAGGCCGCGATCATTCAACTCCTCGCCGCCGGTTACAAGGACGAGGTGGTGGCCAAGCGCCTGGGCATCGCCCTGCGGACGTGCCGCAAGTACGTCGCGGAGATCTTCGGCGACCTGGGGGCGCAGAGCAGGTTCCAGGCAGGCTGGATGGTGCGGGACCACATGCTCGCGGCCGGTGTGGACGGTGCCGGGGCGGCCCGGAGCGTGAGCGCCGCCTGAGGTGACGGCCGGTGCAGGGGCGGGGCGCCGCATCCGGAGGTTCCGGGCGTGGCGCCCCGCCTCACCGTTCGGCCAGGGAGGCGCCGTGGCTCGCCAGGGCCCGCACCGGATCGGAGCCGGCGTCCTCCGCGCCCCGTGCCGCATCCTCCTGCCGCGCCAGCGGACCGCGGTCAAGGAGACGCAGCAGGAGGCTCGTCGTCGCCGTGGTGCCCAGCGCGACCAGGGTCAGGACGCCCAGCATCCGCGCGCCGATGATCCCCGCCTGGTACCCGGTCTGGATGACCACGAGTTCGGTGAGCCCACGGGTGTTCAGCAGGACACCTACGGTGCAGGCCGCCCGTGGCGACATGCCGGTGAGCCAGGCGCACAGTGCGGAGCCGACGGTCTTCGAGACCGTGGCGAGCAGGAACAGGCCCAGCAGGGCCATCACGGTCGAGCCGCCCCAGTCCAGCGCGGTCAGGTCCGTGTGGAGGCCGAACTCGAAGAAGAAGAACGGCAGCAGCACCGACTTCGCCCACTCCGTCAGACGCGTCGCCACCTCCCGCGCGCCCCGGTCGCGCACCGGCCAGGCGAGCCCGACGAGCAGCGCACCGATGAGCTGGTGGACCCCGAGGGCCGCGGTCAGGGCGGACGTCGCGGCGATCGCGGCGACGAGGACGGCCCAGCGCGCAGGGCCGTCCTGCTCCTCCCCGCCCAGGCCCGGCCGCCGGGCCAGCAGCCGGCGGACCGGGCCCAGGAACGCGGCGACGAGAGTCGCGACACCCGCCGCGTTCAGCAGGAAGGCGCCGACGTCGCCACCGCGCGCCCCGGCGAGCAGTGCGGCCAGCAGCAGCCAACTCCCACCGTCGCCGACGGCCGCCACGAAGAGGCTGAGCCGGCCCGGTTCGGTCCGGATGATGCCCAGGTCCGAGAGGATCCGCGCGAGCACGGGGAAGGCCGTGATGCTCAGCGCACAGCCGAGGAACAGCACGAACACCACGGGAGAGCCGTTCTGGCCGGCGTACGAGTGCCACAGGAGCGGCGCCACCGCCACGCCGCAGGCGCAGGGGACCAGCAGGGACGCCTGGCTGACCAGCAGCGAGCGGGTGACGGCGCCCCGCAGCCGGATGCCGGCGAGTTCCTGCCCGACACCGAACATGAAGAGAACCAGGCCGAGTTGAGCCAGGCCGTCGAGCAGCGGCTGCGAGGATTCCGTGAAGAGGTGGCGGACGGCGTCCGGGGAGATCCGGCCGAGCAGCGACGGCCCCAGCGCGAGGCCCGCGCACATCTCACCGATCACGGCCGGTTGCCCGAGGCGCCGCGCCAGCAGGCCCCCGGCGCGGCAGACCGCCAGCACGACGGCGGTCGCCAGCAGGAAGTGGCCGGTCGTGTCCAGACGGGCTGCGGCGCCGCCCCCGGCGGCACGGCCGGCGGAGGCCGAGGAGCCGAGCCGAACGGTCACGAGTCCGATCACGGCCAGCGGCAGGACGACGGTCAGCACGGCCGCCGTCGTCCTGCGCCATGCCGAGGTGGTTCCTGGGACCTCGACGGTCACGGCGGGAACTCCCTTCGTACGGGTGTGGCCCGGATGCGGGCGGGAGGAGAGTGGGCCGGGGCCGACCCCTTCCGGATCCGGTGGCCGCCGGATCCGGAACCGGGACCACGGCCCTACTGCGCGTCGGCGGCCGTCCACCGGGTCCCGTCGGCGGTGGGCATCAGACCGCCGGGGAACATGGGGCCCGCGTCACCGAACGCCTCGCCGAACTGCGCCCGCGCCTGGGTCCGGGCGCCCTCACGCATCACCTCGGAGACGATCGACGACTGGAACAGCGGGGTCGCGTCATCAGCCGTCGCGGCGGCACCGACCGCGGCCACGGACTGCGCGAGCTCTCCCGAGGTGGCAGCCAGCTTCGCGCGCAGCGACTCGGCGCCGAGGACGGCACTCTCGCCGGAGGCGACACCTCCGACCAGCCCGACGAACGACTCCAGTTCGGAGTCGGCGCACCGGGTCACCTTCTTGGCCTGCCAGTAGTAGGAGGTGTCATCGGCGTTCATGTCGTAGAAGGACATGAGGAACTCGTAGAAGAGGCCGTACTCGTGCCGGTAGCGGGCCTCGTACTCCTGGAAGCTGCGCTCCTCGTCGACCAGCCCGTCCAGGGCGGTGTTGATGGACCGGGCGGCCAGCGTGGCACTGTAGGTGGCGAGGTGGACGCCCGAGGAGAAGACCGGGTCGACGAAGCACGCGGCGTCACCGACCAGGACCATGCCGGGGCGCCAGAAGCGGGTGTTGAGGTACGAGTAGTCCTTGCGGACGCGCACCTGGCCGTAGGGCCCCTCGGTCACCCCGGCCGAGTTCTTCAGCAGGTCGCGGATCGGTTCGCAGCGGTCGATCAGCCGGGCCAGCGCCTGGCGGGGGTCGCCCTGGACCTCCGACGCGGACTCCCGGTTGATGACGGCCCCGACGCTGGTGAGGTCGTCCGTGAGCGGGATGTACCAGAACCACCCCTCGTCGAACGCGGCGCAGAAGATGTTGCCGCGGTTCGGCTCGGGCAGCCGGTCGCCACCCGTGAAGTAGCCGAAGAGGGCGATGTTCTGGAAGAAGTCCGAGTAGACGCGCTCGCCGCCGACGCCTTGGTGGAGACGGCTCTTGTTACCGGACGCGTCGACCACGAAGGCCGAGCGCACGGACCGCCGGGTGCCGTCGGGGCCGGTGTAAACCAGGCCCTGGACCCGCCCTCCGTCCTCGATCACCTCCACGGCGGCACACTGCTCGCGCACCTCGACCCCCTTGCGGCGGGCGTTGTCGAGGAGGATCTGGTCGAACTTCATGCGCTCGACCTGGTACGCGTGGGACGTCGGCCCGGCGATCCGCGGCGAGATGGCGAAGGAGAAGGACCACGGCTCCGGGTTGGCGCCCCAGCGGAACGTGCCGCCCCGCTTGCGCATGAAGCCGGCCTTCTCGATCTCGTCGGTCACGCCGAGGAGCGCGCCGATGCCGTGGATCGTGGACGGCAGCAGGGACTCACCGATCTGGTACCGGGGGAAGGTCTCCTTCTCCAGGAGGAGGACACGGTGGCCCTGCTGGGCCACCAGGGTCGCGACCGTGGACCCGCCGGGTCCGCCGCCCACGACCACGACGTCGAAGGTCTCCTGGTCCGTTGAAGTCATCAGCTTGCTCCAGATCTGGTTCGGGTGGGATGCGGGTGAGAGGGGTGGTGTGGGGTGAACGGGGGGCGTCCGCCGAGCCGTCGGCTCCGCTCGCCGGGCGGCTCAGCCGACGGCGGACAACGCCCCGAGGTGCCCGCGGACGGTGTCCGAGATCCCGCGCGCGGGCACCGGCCGCAGCATGTCCTTGTGCAGGCAGTCGACACCGTGGTGCTCGATGCCCTCCGACAGGTACGGCAGCCAGGACCTGAACCGCGCGTCCTCGCCGTCGGCGGGCCAGCTGCGCGTGGCGGTGAAGAACACGGCCCTTCCGTCGAAGCGTCCGGGGATGTGTTCCCGCAGGATCCGCTGGTTGTTGCCGAAGACGCGCAGGATGGCGTCGCCGTCGCAGCCGCTCAGGAAGCCGCTGCCGTCCTGTGCGCCGGCCAGCAGGTCGGCGACGGCCGTGGCCGAGAGCTGTTCGTCCGTCAGGTGCGCGGTTTCCACGCCCAGGTCGGTCAGCAGGCCGCGCACGATCTGCTGCTCGTGCCCAGCGTGCGAACCGCGGTCCTGCGGCGGGTATCCGTCCAGCATCGCCAGCAGTTCGACCCGCTCGCCGAGCGCCTGGAGCTGGACCGCCATCTCCTGGGCGACGACGGCGCCGAACGACCAGCCGAGCAGGCGGTAGGGGCCGGTGGGCCGGGCCGTGCGCAACAGGCGTACGTAGTCGCCGGCCATCTGCCGCACGCTGGAGGGCAGCGTGGCCGGCCCGGTGGTGCCGCGTGCCTGGAAGCCGTAGATCGGCTGGTCCGCGCCCAGGCGCCGGGACAGGGCGAAGTAGCACCAGCTCAGGCCGAACCCGGGGTGCACGCAGAACAACGGCGGCTGCCCTCCACCCGGTTGGATGGGCAGCAGGGTCCCCGTGCTGCCACGCTCGTCCCTGATCCCGGCGTCCACCAGCGCGGCCAGGCCGGCGACGGTGGCGTCGGTGAACATCCGGGACAGCTCCAGTTCGAGGCCGAACACCGCGCGGACGCGGGTCAGCAGCTGGATCGCGAGCAGCGAGGTGCCGCCCAGGTCGAAGAAGTCGTCCTGCGAACCGGCCCGCTCCACGCCCAGGACCTGGGCGAACAGCTCGCCGACCAGCCGAGCGGTCGACGAGGCGGGCTCGGCCCCGGCCCCGGCCCCGCGCGGGGCCTCGGGGGCCGGCAGCTGCCGACGGTCGACCTTGCCGTTGGGCGTCAGCGGCAGCCGGTCGAGGGGGACGACGACCGCCGGCACCATGAAGTCGGGCAGTGTCGCGGCCACGTGCGTCAGGAGTGCGTCCGGCGCCACCGGGGCGTCGCCGGCGGGGACGACGTAGGCGATCAGCTGCTTGTCGCCGGACCGGTCCCGGGCCACCACCACGCTGTCCCGGACCTGGGGGTGGCTGGTCAGGGCGGCCTCCACCTCGGGGAGTTCGACCCGGAAGCCGCGCACCTTCACCTGCTCGTCGGCGCGCCCGGCGAAGACGAGCCGGCCGTCGGGCTCCCGGCGCGCGAGGTCCCCCGTGCGGTACATCCGGGAGCCCGGCGGGCCGAACGGATTCGGTACGAACACGGCGTCCGTCTCCTCGGGCCGGCCGACGTACCCGCGCGCCAGGCCCGCCCCGGCGATGCACAGTTCACCCGTCGCGCCGTCGGGCACCGGGCACAGCTCGGCGTCGAGGACGTACACGCCGGTGCCGTCGAGCGGGCGCCCGAGCGGGATCACGTCCCCGACCTCGTCGACGGAGCGCATCTCGTGCTGAAGGGCGCACAGGGTGGTCTCCGTGGGCCCGTACAGCACCCGCACCGTGATGCCGGGGCAGGCCCGGAACACCCGGCGGACCGCGTCCGCGGAGACCACGTCCCCGCCGGTCAGCACTTCCTGGACCCCGGCGAGGCAGCCCGGGTCCTCCTCCGCGACGACCCGGAACAGGCCGGCGGTCAGATGGACGGCACGTGCCCCGGACTCGCGGATCAGCCGCGGCAGCCGTCCGCCGTCCACCGAGCCGCCCGCCGGCAGCACGATCTCCCCACCGGCCAGCAGCGGTACCCACAGCTCGTAGTCGGAGATGTCGAAGGCGTAGGGCGCGTGAAACAGCACGCTGCGGTGGGCGTCGCCGCGCCAGCAGGAGTCGAAGGCCAGGTCCAGCAGGTTCCGGTGGGTGACCGCGATGCCCTTCGGCTCTCCGGTCGTACCGGAGGTGTACATCAGGTACGCCAGCTGGTCCGGGCGGATGCGGACCTCGGGCGCTCCCGCCGGTGCCGACCGCCAGGCGTCCGCGTCCACGTCGATCACGTGCGAGCCGTCGGTGGGAAGGACGTCCCGGTAGCGGGAGTCGACCAGCAGGTGCCGGGCACCGCTTCGGGAGAGCACGCGGCGCATGCGGTCGGCCGGGTAGCCGGGGTGCAACGGCACGTACGCGCAGCCCGCTTTGAGGATGGCGAGGAGGGAGACCACGAGGAGCGGCGTGTGTGCCAGGAGGACGGCCACCGGTGTCTCGGGTCCGGCGCCCGCGGCGAGCAGCGTCCGGGCCAGGCGGTCCGAGAGGTCGTCGATCTCCCGGTAGGTGAGCCGGACGTCCGGGGAGCGGACCGCGACGGCGTCGGGCGTGTGCGCGACCGGGGCGCGGAACGCCTGGGGGACGGAGGTCACGTGGGGGGCGGGCATGGCGATCCGATTCCGTTCTCGTCAGGGGCGGCGACGGCCGAAGGAGGGCAGGGGGGCGGCCGCGAAGGGGTCAGCGGCCGGCGGCGAACGCCGGTTCCCGGGAGGCGGGTTCCGCGGGCGAGGCCAGTTGGGCGGCCACGTCGCGGGCCTGGCGGGCGGCGACGTAGAGGAGCGTGGCGAAGAACAGGACGCGTACGTGCGTGCCGGCGCCCACGATCCAGACGTTCTCGGGCTGCGCGTCCGCGGAGGCCCGGACACGCAGGTCCGGTCCGAGGTGGTCGACACGGACGGCGTGCCGCGGCGCCCCGTCCAGGTGGATGTCGCCGTTCAGGGGGTCGCGCCACAGGGTGGGCGGTTCGTATCCGCAGGCGCTCACCACGTGGTCGAACGTGCGGGTACGCCCGTCGGGCCATTCCACCGCCCACTCGGCGCCCTGGCGGCTCACCCGCGCCGGATGGGTCGGCGCGAGTTCCAGGGCCCCGCCGTCGATGTGGCCGAGCATCTTCCTGGCGTTGGGCAGGATCAGTGCGGTGGCATAGCGCCGACCGGTTTCCCGGAAGGCGGCGAGCACCTCGGATCGCGTCGCCGCCGGCAGGGTCGGCAGCCAGTCCGCCAGTTCGGCGCTGACCCCGACGGCGATGTCCTGCCAGGCGCAGGCGCCGCTCTCGGCGAGCGCGATCTCCGCCCGCAGCCGGCGCACCGGGTCGCTCTCCGCGGTGAACTGCTCCGCCAGCGGCCGCGCATCGCCCTGCCGCACGGACCGCACGAAGATCCGCGTGAGTTCGGGTACCGGATTCGTGCCTGACACGGGCAACTCCCGTATCCGGGCCGGTGCGGTGACCGCGGCGGGCAGAAGCGGGGTCCGGGTCCGCACCGAGGGCAGGGCCCCGGACGGCGAGGTCATGGTGACGCGGTCGCCCTGTCCGCACAGCAGCAGCGCGGCGTCGACGGCGGACTGGCGCGAGCCGATGAGCAGCACCCGGGAAGCCGTCGGCACGCGTCGCAGCAGGCGTTCGGCCGGGAACGGGCCGACGGTGAACGCCGGATGCCCCTCGTGCTCGCGCATCAGGTCCGGCAGCCGGGGCCGTTCGAGCCCGGAACAGATCACGACGTCCGAGCCGCGCACCTCGCTGCCGTCGCTCAGCCGGACCCGGTAGCCCTCGCCGTCCCGGCCGATGGAGAGCGCCCGGGCCCGGGACCGCTCGACCCGGGTGCCGCGTGCGCGGGCCAGGGCGGCGTGCTCCTCGAAGCGCTGCGCGCAGTACTCGCCGAGGTACCGGCGCGGAACGACGTCCTGCGGGGTGTAGGAGAGGCCGTGGCCGCGCAGGTAGTCCACGAAGTCGTACGGCTCGTCCACGAACAGCGAGTTGACCTCGCAGGAACTGTTGGTCAACAGGTCCGGGTGGGTCTCACCGAAGGCCACGCCCCGGCCCACCTCCCGGGGGTCGATGAGCCGGATGGACCGGTGGTGAGCGTGGCGGACGGCGTTGGCGAAGACGCTCACGCCCGTCGCACCCGCTCCGATGATCAGTAGATCGCCGCGCACGCCGATGCCTCCCGGGATCGATGACGAGTTGCGAAGTCCGTGACCGGCGCGGTCATCGCGGCGACACTGCTGCGGAGAGCACGCGCTCGGACTCGACGGCCGTGTATAGGGCCTTGATGTTGTTGCTTCCGAAGGTCTCGGCGCCGCACCGCTCCAGCACCTCGAAGAAGAAGGTCCGGCGCGGGTGGACGGACCGGGTGAAGACCTGGAAGAGCCGGCCGTTGTGGTCCTCGTCCACCAGGATCCGGGCCTTGCGCAGTTGCGGCAGGCTGTACTCGGTGACCGTGACGCGCTCGGGCAGCGCGTCGTAGTAGGTGTCGGGCACGTTCAGCGTCTCGACGCCCTGTGCGGCGAGGCGGTCGAGCGTGCCGACGATGTCGCGCGTACGCAGCGCCAGGTGCTGGATTCCCGGGCCCCGGTGTTCCCGGAGGAATTCGTCGATCTGCCCCGGACCGGCCTCGCGGTCCGGCTCGATGATGGTGAGGACGACGTCTCCTGCGGCGTTCCCCACGACTTCGGAGTTCATCGCCTGAACGCCGACCGATATGTGCTCCCGGAAGACGGAGGAGAAACCGAAGGCACGTTGCCAGAATTCGACCGTGCCGGCGAGGTCGCCCGCTTCGACGCAGACGGCGAAATGGTCCAGAGCTTCGAAATCCGCCAGGCCCGTGCGGGCGTCGCGCGTGACGGGGGAGAAGCCGGGGGGAAGGGGAACACCGTGCGGGAGCAGGGTGTGGGCGACATCGCCGAACACGGCGAACGCCGCCTGCGGCTCCGGAGCGCCCGAGGGCTCGCGAACGGGCCGGGCGCCCGCTCGCACCGCCCTGGCGAAGGCGTCCGAGACGTCGTCCACGTGGAACGCGATGTCCGCGACGCCGTCCCCGTGACGCTCCACGTACGAGGCGGCTGCTGCGCCCTGGCTGACGATCAGGGTGACGCCGCCCTGCCGTAGGGCCAGGGAGTGGCGTTCGCTGTCGGGGCCCGGGGCACCTGTCGTCGCGAACACCTCGAATCCATATCGGCGCCGGAGTTCCTCGGCACGCGCGGATGCATCGCCGACGTAGAACTCGACATAGGCAAGCGTGAGTTCCGAGTGGTTTTGAGGCATGACCTCAGCTTGTCGAATCCGCGGAATTCCGGCCACCGTCGGGCAGGTGCAGCAAGTTGTCGGGCACTTTGCTGCATGTTCGTGCGGCGTCGTGCGCCCGCGTCTTCGTGGGCGGCGGGCAGGACGGCTGGGGCCGGCCCGTCCGGGGACGTCGCGGCGGCCCGCCGCCGCCACGACGTCGCTCCCTCAAGTGGCCCGGCCGACCGAGAGGTTGGCGAGGTAGGACCGCACGTTGCGGCGGGTCTCGGCCACGCTGTCGCCGCCGAACTTCTCCGCGACCGCGTCGGCCAGCACCAGTGCGACCATGGCCTCGGCGACGATCCCGGCGGCCGACACCGCGGAGACGTCCGAGCGCTGGTGGTGCGCCTGGGCCTCCTCGCCCGTGGTCACGTCGACCGTTCGCAGGGCACGCGGCACGGTCGCGATCGGCTTCATCGCCGCCCGCACACGCAGCAGCTCACCCGTGGACAGACCGCCCTCGGTGCCGCCGGAGCGGCCGGAGGCCCGCCGGATGCCCTCGTCGGTCCTCACGATCTCGTCGTGCGCCCGCGAGCCCGGCACCCGGGCCAGCTCGAAGCCGTCACCGATCTCGACGCCCTTGATCGCCTGGATGCCCATGAGGGCACCGGCGAGGCGGGCATCGAGCCTGCGGTCCCAGTGCACGTGCGAACCCAGGCCCACCGGTACGCCGTAGGCCAGGACCTCCACCACACCGCCGAGGGTGTCGCCGTCCTTGTGGGCCTGGTCGATCTCGGCGACCATCGCCTTCGAGGCGTCCGCGTCCAGGCAGCGCACCGGGTCGGCGTCCAGTTTCTCGACGTCGGCCGGTGTCGGGTAGACACCCCGTGGAGCCGCGGCGGAGGCCAGCTCGACCACGTGCGAGACGATTTCGATGCCCGCCGTCTCCTTCAAGTACGACCGGGCGACCGCGCCGAGTGCCACCCGGGCCGCGGTCTCACGGGCGGAGGCGCGCTCCAGGACCGGCCGGGCGTCGTGGAAGCCGTACTTCTGCATGCCCGCCAGGTCGGCGTGGCCGGGACGGGGCCGGGTCAGCGGCGCGTTGCGGGCGAGCCCGGCGAGGATCCCGGGGTCGACCGGGTCGGCCGCCATGATCTGCTCCCACTTGGGCCACTCGGTGTTGCCCACCATGATCGCGACCGGGGAACCGAGGGTCAGGCCGTGCCGGACGCCGCCCAGGAAGGTGACCTCGTCCCGTTCGAACTTCATGCGCGCACCGCGGCCGTACCCGAGCCGCCGCCGCGCGAGGTGGTCCGCCACCGACTCCGTGGTGATCGGCACGCCGGCAGGCAGGCCCTCCAGCGTCGCGACCAGTGCGGGACCGTGGGACTCCCCAGCGGTCAGCCAACGCAGCCTGCTCATCGGTGCTCCTCAGTGGACTCGGTTGCGGGAAGGGGAAGTTCGTGCGACGGGAAGAGCCGCCGCAGCTCGGTGTGGAACCCGGGGAACGTCTTGGTGACGCAGCGCGGGTCGTCGAGGGTGACGACGCCCGGGGCCGCGAGGTCGAGCACGGAGAAGGCCATCGCGATGCGGTGGTCGCGGAAGCAGGTGATCCGGGCCGGGCGCAGCGGTCCGGGATGGATGGTGATCTCGTCGGGGCCCTCCCGGGTGGCCACGCCGCAGGACCGGAGGTTGGCGGCGACGGCGGCGATCCGGTCGGACTCCTTGAGCCGGGCGTGGCCGATGCCGCGGATGGTGATGGGCGCGTCCGCGAGCGGGGCGACGGCGGCGAGGGTCATGAAGGTGTCCGAGATGTCACCCATGTCGACGTCGAAGCCCCCGCGCAGCGGGCCGCATCCGGTCACGGTCGTGGCGTCCGGTCCCACCCGCACCTGAGCACCCGCCCGCGCCAGGACGTCGACGAAGCGCAGGTCGCCCTGGGTGCTGCCGGCGCCGAGCCCCGGCACGGTGACGGTCCGTCCGGTGACGGTTGCCGCGGCGAAGAAGTACGAGGCCGTGGAGGCATCCGGTTCGACGGTCACGTCGGTGGCGGTGTAGCCACCGGGTTCGACGGTGAACCCACCGTCGCCGTCCTCCGTGACGCGGGCGCCGAAGCGCCGCATCAGGGCCAGCGTCATGTCGACGTAGGGACGGCTGACCAACCGCCGGATGCGCACCCGCAGTCCGCGCCGCATGAGCGGTGCGGCCATCAGCAGACCGCTGAGGTACTGGCTGCTCATGCGCGAGTCGACGGTGATCTCGCCGCCGTCCAGACCGTCGGCCCGTACCAGCAGGGGCAGTCCGCCGCCCGGGCCCGGCTCCACCCGCGTGCCGAGTCCCAGGAGCGCGTCGGACAGCGGCGCCTGCGGGCGTGCCCGCAGCTGTTCCGAGCCGTCGAAGAGGAAGGAGCCGTGGCCGGTGGCGGCGAAGGGGGGCAGGAAGCGGGCGGCCGTACCGGCGTCCGCGCACCAGACCCGGGCCCGGCCGGTCGGCCCCCGGCCCGTTCCGGTCACGTCCCAGTACTCCTCCAGCGGGCCGCCGTCCATCCGGACGCCGAGTTCCGCCAGTGCCGTGCGGAACGCGAGTGTGTCGTCGCTGACGAGCGGTGCGCGGAGCCGGCTGACCCCGTTCGCCGCGGCGGCCAGCAGCAGCACTCGATTGGTCAGGCTTTTCGAACCGGGTATCCGGGCGGTCGATCCGATGCCGGAATCGGTATCAGTGGTCAATTCTGCTCCTGGGGGGCGTGGGCCCGTGGTGAACGGAAGAATTACCGGGGGAATGCGGTGCGTAGGGAAAGCGTCGGCACGCAGCATGGAACGGCGTGGAATTCGGCGACGGCTACGTCGCGATGTTAGCGGTTGCGGCGCGGCCCGATGGTGCAGCAAGGTGCACCGCACCTTGCTGCATGCGACACAGGTGGCGCGCCTGCCCGGACGTGGGCCAGGGTGGACGACGTGACTGCCGGACGGGTGGGCGCCGCTGTCGTCATCCGCCCGATTTCATTCGTTGACGACGCACAACCGCTGCGCTGGGTAGAACGAATTGGGGGAACGATGCGAACTCTTGACACGCTGTCCGGGGAGTCCACGGATTCCGCGGAATCCATGGACTCCGCGATCGGTGAATTCACCCCGGACGGCGTCGGTGGAGCACACCGTACGCACTGGGTGAGCACGCCCGAGGAACTCCTGCGCGAACTGCCGCTGACCGCGTCCGCGGCCCGGTCGGTACACGCCGGTCGCCTGGTGGCCCGTCAGGTGCTCGACGGCGACGACGACCGGCTGCTCGTCGTCGTGGGCCCGTGCTCGATCCACGACGTGAACGCCGGTCTGGCGTACGCGAAGTACCTGGGGGACCTGGGCCGCGACCTCATGGACGACCTGGCAGTCGTCATGCGCGTGTACATCGAGAAGCCCCGCACCACGGTCGGCTGGACCGGAATGCTCACCGATCCGGCGCTGGACGGCAGCCTGGACCTCGACCGGGGGCTGCGCGCCACCAGGGCGCTCATGCTGGAGATCGCCGAGATGGGGACCGCCATCGCGACGGAATGGCTGAGCCCCGCTGCTCCGGCCTACCTGGCGGACCTGGTCTCCTGGGGAGCCATCGGCGCACGCACGGTGGAGAGCCAGGTCCACCGCCAGCTGGCGAGCGGTCTGCCCATGCCGGTGGGCATGAAGAACGGAAGCACGGGCTCGGTGGGCGTCGCCGTCGACGCCGTCCGGTCCGCGGCCGCCCCGCACGCCTACCTCGGCCTCGGGCCGGACGGCCGGCCGGTCAAGCTGCACACCAGCGGCAACCCCGACTGCCACGTGGTGTTGCGGGGTGCCTCGGGCCGGCCCAACTACGACGCGGAGAACGTCCGCGAGACGGCACGCCTGCTCGCCGAGGCCGGGCTGCCGACCGGGCTGGTCATCGACGCTAGCCACGGCAACAGCGGCAAGGACCACGTGCAACAGGCCGTGGTCGCCCGCCAGATCGGGGAACAGATCGCCGAGGGCGGCACGGACATCCGCGGCGTCATGCTGGAGAGCTTCCTGATCCCCGGACGCCAGGAGCTCGGGGAGGGCGAGCCGGTGTTCGGCCAGAGCGTTACCGACGCCTGCATGGGCTGGGACGCCACCGCCGAGGTGCTCCGGGACCTCGCCGCCGCGGTCCGCCGTCGCCGCGCCGCGACCGCTGCCACGCGCTGACGCGCGCACCACCGTACGCACCGCCACTCGCCGAAGGGAACAGGAGAGCGAGCATGCTGGACATCGCCGCATTGGGGCCGGCCGGACAGTACCGGACGCGCAGGCGCACGTCCGTGACGGACGCCTCCGGCGTCCCCGTCCTGGAACTGGCCTCGGTCCCGGGACTGGTCGTCTCCCACTGGATCGACACGCTGCGCGGCAGCGAGCCGCTGTCCGTCGCGGAGATGCCCGACGTGCTCAGGAAGGCGGCCGACGTCTTCGAGGCCGAGGAGATCCTGGGCGACGACCTGGCCGCTCACCAGGGGCGGGTGGCGGCGCTGACGGGCACGCCCGTCAGCGTCGTACGCGAATGCGACCGACTGATCACCGAGACCCTTCGGGACGTGCTGCGGGCGCCCTCGCTGGCCCGGCCCACGGGCTGCGCGGCGTTGGGTGCCCCCGTGCCGGAGACGCCGGCGGCGGGCGCCGCGTGGTGCCGCACCGGGGACGTCTTCGCCGTGCACGCGGCAGGGAACAGCCCGGGCGTCCACTCGATGTGGTTGGAGGCGCTGGCCCTCGGTTACCGGGTCGTGGTACGCCCCTCCAACCGGGATCCGCTCACCCCCTTCCGGCTCGTCACCGCCCTGTGGCAGGCGGGGGTGCCCACCACCCAGCTGGTCCTGGTCCCCTGCGACCACGCCACGGCGGACCTGATCATCGAGCGGGCGGACCGCGCCCTGGTGTACGGAGGCCAGGACGTCGTCGACAAGTACCGCAACCGGAGTGACGTCCTCATCCAGGGCCCGGGCCGTTCGAAGCTGGTCGTGGCCGCCGACGCGGACCGGCGCGCCGGGCTCGCCCTCGCGGTCGAGGGCGCGGCGTATCACGCGGGAACGGCGTGCACCGCGACCACGGGCGTGCTGGTCGAGCACGACCCGGCGGGCTTTGCCCGGGAACTGGCCGATGCACTGCGGGAGTTGGTGCTGGTCGGGCCGCAGGACGACGCGGCGTGTCTACCGTGTATGCCGGAGGCCGACGCGGAGCGGCTGGCGGCGGCGGTCCTGGAACGGGCCGGCAACGCCACGGTGCACCTGGCGCCGAGGGTCGAACGGCTGGGCGGCGAGGGCGCCTTGGCGACCATCACGCCCGCGGTCGTGGAACTGGCCTCCGCCAAGAACCCGTTGCTGTCGTACGAGGTTCCCTTCCCCTGCGTGTGGGTGGCCCCCTTCGAGCGCGATGCGCCGGATGTCCTCGACGGCTCCCTGGTGCTGGCGCTGCACACCGGAGACGCGGCGCTGGTCGCCCGGGCCGTGGAGTTCACGGCGGTCTCCAACGTGTACTGGGGCAGGCCGACTTCCTGGGTCCATCAGGACGTGCCGCACGACGGGTTCCTCGGGGAGTTCCTGATGCGCGCCAAGGGGCTGGCCCATGGCGACTAGCGAACGGACGGCCCCGGCGGAGACCGCCGGACTCTCCGGGGAATCGTGGCTGGCGTTGTCCGCCCTGCTCGCCGGAGCGTTCCTCGGAACGCTGGACACGACGGTCGTCAACATCGCGCTCAACACCATCCGCGACCACTTCGGCGTGAGCGTCGAGCAGGTCCAGTTGGTGGGGTCGGGCTACATCCTGGCCTTCGCCGCCGCACTGGTCCTGGGCGGCAAACTCGGGGACAAGTTCGGGCGGCGCGCGGTCTTCCGCACCGGAGTGCTGCTGTTCCTGCTGTTCTCGATCGCCTGCGCGCTGGCGCCCACCCTCCCGGCGCTGATCGCGCTGCGGGTGCTGCAGGGGCTGTCGGCGGCGTTGATGGTTCCCCAGGTCCTGGCGATCATCAAGGCCTCGTTCCGGCGCAAGGCGGAGGTCGCGACCTCGCTGTACGGGGCGACCCTAGGAATGGCGACGATCAGCGGCATGATCGTCGGCGGGTTCCTGGTCGGGGCGACCGGCTGGCGGTCGGTCTTCGTCATCAACATCCCGATCTGCGCGTTCATCCTGGCCGCGAGCCGGCGCGGCCTCGTCCCCGAGTCACGTGGCAGGGTCGAGGGGTTCGACGTCCTGGGACCGGTGCTGCTGGCGTCGGCCATGGTGACGCTGCTGGTCCCGCTGTCCTTCCCCCGCCTCGGCTCCCCAGGTCTCCTGACCGCGCTGCTGGTCGGCCTGGTCGCGCTGCTGGTCGGCCTGTGGAGGTACGAACGGTCGCTGGAGCGGCGCAAGCGGGACACCGCGCTGATCCCGCCGGCGATGTTCGCGCGGGGCAGCGTCGGCGTGGGGCTCGCCATCCTCGGCGTCTACTTCGTCGGGACGGCCGGCTTCAACGTCGTGCTGGCCTTTCACCTCCAGAGCGGTTTCGGGCTGTCCCAGCTCGCCACGGGGCTCCTCACCGCACCGCTGGGCATCGGATTCGCTCTGGGGTCGGCCACGGCGCACAAAGCCGCACGGCGGCTCGGGCCCACGGTGATCGTGGTCGGCTGCGTCGGCATGGTGGCCACGCGCCTGCTGCTGATCGCCGCGCAGGACCTGCCGCGGACGGGCGCGCTCGCGCTCACCGCGTCGCTGGCCGGTGTCACGGGAGTCGCCCAGGGGGTCGTCGTGCCGCCGCTGATGAACGTGGTCCTGCTTTCGGTGGCCACCCGGTTCTCCGGAGTCGCCTCCGGCATGCTGCTGACCATCTGCAACTGCGCGATGGCCGCCGGCCAGGCGGTCTTCCTCGCCCTGTACTCGGGCCAGGGCGCGCACGGGGACGCATCGACGTCGTTCGTGTCGACCCTGTGGTCCATGACTGCTCTCGCCACGCTGACGACTCTGGCGTCGGCGTCGGCGCTGAGGCTCTTCCGCCGCGATCAAGGAGTGGGAAATGAAGATTAACTCCCGGAGCGATCTCGAATTCCTGGAGCGAATACAGCGGGAAGTGACCGCTCACCAGCGCGACGAGGAGTACGACGAGACCTACTACGCCTCGAAGCTGACCGACGTGTGGCAGCGAGCGGAGCAGACGTCCGCGTACGGGTCGCTCGGCGCATTCTCGATGCGGGCGTTCCATGACCTGCCCGTGACGTCCAAGGACCAGCTCAAGGCCCGGCCCCTGGACTACCTGCGGGTCCCGGCCGGCGGAGGGCTGAAGTACTACCAGACGACGGGTACGACGGGCACGCCCACTCCCACGCCCCGGACCTCCCAGGACATGATCGCCAACACCGTGTCGGTCGCCGAGGCCTGGCGCCCGCTGCTGGCGGACGGCGGTCACCGAGCGCTGATCCTGCTGCCCTCGGACATCGTGCCGGTGGCCGACCTGATGGTCGGCGTCTGCGAATTCCTCGGCATTCCGCACGTCAAGGCCTACCCGTACACGACCGGGATCTCCGACTGGGACCGGATCGCGGGCCTGTGGGAGGTCTTCCGGCCGACCGTGCTGTTCGTGGCACCTGGCGTCCTCCTCCAGTTCTCGCAGATCATGAAGAAGCGCGGCCTGCTGGAGCAGCTGCGCGAGCCGGTCGAACTGCTCATGCTGCTCGGCGAGGTGAGTACGCCCGAGCTGCGCGAGATGGCCGGGCACTGGTGGAACGCCCGCGCGTTCGACGCGAGTTACGGCAGCACGGAGAGCGGCACGCTGGCCGCCTGCTGTGCACAGGACCGGCTCCATCTGCTGCGCGGTGCCAACCACTTCGAGATTGCGGACGACTCGGGCGTCGGCCCGGCCGAGGCCGGGCGCACGGGCCGGCTCGTCGTTACGCCGCTCAACAACGACGCGCGCCCCCTGCTGCGCCTCGACATGGGTGACGAGGTGTCCCTGTCCGGCGACTGCCCCTGCGGCGCGGACGCTCCGGTGGTGACGGTGCACGGCCGGGGCAGCGACGGGACCGCGATCAAGGGCAGCCGGGTGCGCACCCGCGACCTCGAAGGCGTTGTCTACTCCAACCGCGACGTCATGGGCTATCTGATCGAGATCGACGAGGCCGGCGCGTGGGCCAGGCTGCTGCTGGAACGGGACCCGAGCGCCGACAGGAACGCCGAGTCCGGCAAGGCGGGCCTCATTCAGGAGCGCACGCACGAGCGCCTCGGCTTCCGGTGGGACGAGGTCCGGTTCGTCAACAGGCTGCCGGTGACCACGAAGAGCGGTGGTTCCCAGAAGAGCTGGAAGCGATCCAACTTCCGCGTCGTCGACGAGGTGGTGCCGGCATGACGTACGAAACACTGTTGAGGTCGTCCGGGGTCGTCTCCGGGGAGTCCGACCTGTGGTGCACCTATGCGGCCGTGCGCACCCTCAGGTGGCTCGACCGCGTCGGCGATCTGCCCTCCCCTGAAACCGTCGCCGGCTTCCTGGCCTCGCGGCAGAACTCCGACGGTGGCTACGCGTGGTCGGCCGGCATGAGTTCCGACGCCTGGGCCACCTACTACTGCACCCAGGCGATGGCCGACCTGCCGGACGGCAGCCGTGGCGAGGCTGGCCGGCCGAGTTCCGCGTGGGTGTGGAGCGCGGCGAACGAGGACGGCGGGTTCGCGATGACGCCCGGCCAGGCGTCCGACGTCTGGGCGACGTACTACGCCGTGCGCACCCTGGTGGAGATCTACGGCGAGCAGCCGCCCGAGGCCCTGCAGGACTGGCTGGCGGCGCTTCAGGCCGAGGACGGCGGACTGGCCTGGAGCCCCGGCCACGCGAAGGATGGCGCGTCCGACGTGCGCGCCTGCTACTACGCCATCACCGCCTGGCGCACGGCCACCGGCGGGCGGGGCCCGCTGCCCTGGGATCGCGAGCGGCTCACCGGCTGGCTCAGGGGACGGCAGAGCGCGGCCGGCGGGTTCACCTTCCAGGAGGGCGACGAGACGGACTGCCTGTGGGCGACGTTCCGGGCTACCAGTGCGCTGCGACGCCTGGACGAGACCCCGCGGGACGTGGAGGGCTGCGTTGCCTGGATCCGGGCCCGGCTGAGCCCGGACGGTTCCTTCACCCGGTGGCCGGGCTATCCCGTACCGGACGTGTGGGCGGCGTTCTGCGCGGTGGGCGCGCTGCGGGAGCTCGGCGCCGGTCTCGACGACATCGCCGACCGGGTGGTCGAGGCGGTGTTGTCCTTCCGGACCGGTCAGGGCGGGTTCACCTACCGCGAGCCCGAACTGGCCTCGGAGGTGCTCACCACCTCCGCGCACCTGCTGGCCGGCCGTCTCTCCGGCACCGGGGAACGCGACGCCGTGCGCTGGATGGAGAGCTGCATGATGCCGAATGAAAACGGCATCATGTACATGCCTGGCCGGGGCAGCGAGGTGCGCTGCACCCTGTGGGGCCTGTCCGCGGGAGCGTTCGCCAACGATGCCGCGGCCCGCCTCAGGATCGCGGACTGGCTCGCCACGGCGATCCGCAACCCCGACGGCGGATACGGGTACTGGGAGGGCCGCGCGTCGGACATGGTGTCGACCTGCGCGGCTGCGGAGATCCTGCACCGCACCGAGGGGGACGCCGCCGCGGCTTGTCTGCCCGGCATCGCCGGATACGTCGCCACCTGCGAGACCGTGCCTGGCCAGTACGCCAACGTGCCCGGCGGCCGCCCCGCCCTGCGGGCCACTCTCCAGGCGCTCAGGGCGCTCCACCGCACCGGCCGGACCGACGCCGCCGCGGTGGGCGACGCGCTCACCCGGCACCGGGTGCGCGGCGGCGGCTTCGCGAACGAGGGCAATCGGGTTCCCGACCTGCTGAGCACCTACGAATCCACCCTTGCGGCGGACGTGTTCGGTCTGGCCGTGGACCCCGAGCACCTGAGGAAGTTCCTGGACAGCGTCCGTACGGCCGACGGCGGCTTCGCCTGGACGCCCCTCATGGCCGCGAGCGGCGGTCCGCTCGCCGACTGCCTGGGACGGCGCCTGGAACTGCGGCTGTCGTCCGAGCAGCACGCCCTGCCGCCGCTGGCCCTGTCGTGAAAGGCGCGGACCGATGCCGACCGTCCATGTGACCAGCACCCCGCTGACCCCCTCCGCGCGGCTGAAGGCCGCCCTGCGCCTCACCCGGTGGCTGACGGCGCACGGCTCGAACGCCGGGCACGTGGTGGTCACCTTCCACATCACCGAGCCCATGGCGTACTTCGCCGGGGGAATGCCGCAGACCTCGTACGGCGAGAGCGAGGGCGCTGCCGGCCAGGCCCGGTGGGCGTCCGTCGTGTGTCACGTCCATCCCGACCGCGACCACGCGTACCTGACGGAACTGGCCCAGGAGATCAGGGCCGCACTGGGGCTGGACGCGGACTCCGCCCACTGCCTCGTCCGTTTCGAACCCACCCAGCCCGACCGGGTCTTCTACCTGGAATCGGGATCGATGACGAGCGCCGGCCCGCAGCCGGCCGCCCGCAGCCGAGAGAAAGGTCCCGACCATGCAGACCGCTGACCGCACGGAGATCACCACCCGCGTGCTGACCGTCCTCGAGAAGCGCTTCGGCGAGGCCGCCCGCGCGCTGGCCCAGGACGCGGACCTGTCCATGGCGCTGCCCGGATTCGACAGCCTGGCGGCTCTCGAGTTCGTCACCGCCGTCGAGGGCGAGTTCGGCATCGAGGTCGACTTCGTGGGTGACGACGTCCGCTATTCGTTCAGCACGCTCGACCGGGTCGCCGAGTACGTGCGTGAGCGGGTGGAGGACCAGCTGGCATGACGCGGACAGCCGCTCGCCAAGAGGAGATCCACTTCCGGACGTCCGGCAGCACGGGCGTCCCGCGCCACTGGTTCCGGCTGCCGCACCAGATGGAGAGCGAGGTGGACCTCATCGGCAGGCACCTGGTCGGCGTGGTCGACGAGGTCATAAACTACGCCCCGCCACGGCACCTGTTCGGTGCGCTCTTCGGCGAGTGGCTGCCACGCATGAGGCAGGTCCGGGTCCACCAGGCGTGGGCCGACCCCTTCGAGCCCTGCTCCGTCGCGCCCGGCGCGCGCGTCCTGGTCGTCTGCATCCCCATGGCCTGGGAGCTGCTGCGGCGCGGCTGGCCGGCGCTGGAGCGTGCCCGGTCGGTCGTCGCCCTGCACAGCTCTGCGACCGTGCCGGCCGCCGCGTACGAACTCGTCCGCCAGGCAAGCCCGTTGCTGCGGGCGCACGAGATCCTCGGGGCGACGGAGACCGGTGGCATCGCCCACCGGCCACTGGCTCCCGACGGGGACGGCACGCGCGAGTGGCAGGCCTTTCCCGACGTGTCCCTCGTACGGGACGCCGAGGGATCGGCAGGAGGGCCGGAGGAACTGGTGATCCGCAGCCCGCGCCTGGCCCGCCCGGAGAACGATCCACGGCCTCCGGACCGGTGGACGACGGGGGACCTGGTGGAGTTCACGGGTCCTCGTGCTTTCCGGCTCGTCGGCCGTGCCACCTCCCTGATCAAGGTGAACGGGATCAAGGTGCATCTCGCCAGGGTCGACGAACAGTTGAGCACCCGCCTGCCGGACACTGAGTGCGTCGCGCTGGCCCTCCCCGAGGACGCGCTCACCGGCGAGGGCTACGCGGTCTTCTGGACGGGCCGCCGACGGGGCGTGGAGGTCGCCGACATCAGAGCTGCTCTCCTGGGCTTCCCGAGTCCTGCGAAGATCGTGGAAATGGACCGCATTCCGCGGACCGACACCGGAAAACCGGACCGGCAAGCCCTGCTCGCAGCGCTCTGACCGGTCCGTTCAACTCACCGCAAAGGCTGATCACATGAAGCAATTCTTCACCGGTGGGGCCGGTACGGGTGCCGCCGGTGACCCGGAAAACGGGCTGGACGACATGCCGCCGGTGCTGACCGGCGCGCTGCGCGAAAGGCTGCGTCGCGCCGCCGAGGACCCCGCGTGGGGCCAGGCGTGCGCGGACGCCGGCCGGCAGTGGGCGCGCACCGCGGACGAACGCTTCCGGGCGGCCACCGAGATCCATCCGGAACGCCGGCCGCTGCTGCGGGTCGGCGTCAAGGACAACATCCACTGCCGGGACTTCGCGACCGGCGCCGGATCCCCCCGGTTCCGGGCCCATCCGCAGTGGACGGCGCCCGTACTCGACGGCGTGCCGGCCGAGTACGTCACATGCAAGACCCGGCTGACCGAGGCCACGCTCGGACTCGACGCCGGCTGCGTGAACCCGGTCGTCCCCGGGGGCTGGCCCGGCGCGTCCAGCACCGGGAGCGCCGTCGCCGTCGCCGCCAACATCTGCGACGTGGCCGTGGGCAGCGACTCGCTGGGCTCGGTGCGGATCCCGTCCGTCGCGTGCGGCGTGGTCGGCCTGCGCATGACCTACGACCCGGCCCTGCTCGACGGTGTGCTGCCCGTGTCGCCCTCGCTGGACGCGGTCGGGTGGTTCGCCAGGACCATCGACGACCTCAGGTTCGCCCTGGAGCGGTTCGACGTGCTGGAGGCCCCGGCCCGGGACGGTCGGCCGGCCCGAAGGCTGGCCCTGGTCACCGACGTCCTGGAGGACAGCGCCTGCGAACCGGGCATCCTGCGGGCGTACGAGGAGCTGACCGAGACGGCCGCCGCCCGTGGTTTCGACGTGGTGCGGATCTCCCTGGGCGACCTGTGGAAGGTCCGCTCCGCCGCCTGGGCGCTCTGCGCGCGGGAGGCCTACGAGCAGCTCACCCCGCACACCGCGGCACTGGCACCGCTCGGCGAAGACGTGCTCAACGTGCTGCGGCTCGGCGAGCGGGTCGCCCCCGAGGCCGCCGAAGAGCTGCGGCGACAGCAGCCGGCCCTCGCACAGGACCTCCGCGCCCGGCTGGACGCCGAGGAGATCGACGCCCTGCTGCTCCCCGTCTATCCCTTCGCACTGCCCACCCCGGAGTCGATCCGCACCTGGCCCATGCTCTTCCCCGACGTCCACGACCCCGCCGTGGACACCATGGCGGGATACACCCCGATAGCCAGCCTGCTGGGCTGGCCTGCCCTGTCCGTGCCGACGGCTCCGCAGGCGGGCATGCAGCTGGTGGGACGGCCGAACGCCGAGGGTGCGCTGCTGGACATCGCAGAACAGCTCTTCGGCTGAATTCCGGCACCCCCTCTTCCCTCCCTTTCTCTGCTTTCTTCGATTTCCCCAAGGAGACCCTCATGTCCAGGTTGATCGTGGTGACCGGTGCCAGCGCCGGTATCGGCAAGGCCACGGCGAAGCGGTTCGCCGAGAACAAGGACAAGGTGCTGCTGATCGGGCGGCGGGAGGACCGCCTCGCGCAGGCGGTCAAGGAGATCGAGTCGAGCGTCGAGGGCGCGGACGTCGCCCTGCTCGCCCTCGACATGTCCGACCCCGGGTCGGTCGCACGGCTCCAGGAGTACGTGAAGTCCACCGGACTGTCGGTCAGCGGCCTGGTGTGCTGCGCCGGTTCCGCCCCCCAGGCCGGGGGAGAGGACATCGACTCGGTCCTCATCGAATGGCAGGAGGCCTACCAGTCGAACGTGGTGACCTCGGTCATCGCCGTGGAAGGACTGCTCCCCGTCATGGCCGACGGCGGCAGCATCGTGCTCTACAGCTCCATCGCCGCCTACCGCGGATCGGGCGGGACGGGTGCCTACGGCGCCGCGAAGGCCGCCCTCCACTCGTACGTCCACACCCTGGCGGCGCGCTTGGGCCCGCGCGACATCAGCGCGAACGTCATCGCGCCCGGCTACTTCGCGGGCACCGACTTCTTCGGCGACCGGCTCACCACGGCGCGGGAGACCATGCTTGTCCGGCAGACCGCCCTGGGACGGGCGGGAGACCCGGCGGAGGCCGCGGAACTCGGCTTCTACCTGTGCTCCCCGGCGGGCGGCTACGTCACCTCGCAGATCTTGCAGATCAACGGCGGTTCTTACCACGGTGTGTGAGGGAAAATCAATTCCTTTCTCACGCCTCGCCCTTACCCATCTGCCATTCCCTCCTCCCTGCGCAATCCTCATCGAGAAAGAGCGGTGACACGTCATGGACACCTGTGAACAGGCCAACGAACACATCCGAGCGATGATGCGGTGGCACTTCGACCCGGCCACCGGTTCCCGGTTCTGGCTGGAGCGGCGGGACCGTCTGGGATTCGACCCGATCAAGGACGTCCGGTCCGTGGATGACCTGCTGAAGTTCCCCAATCTGGTGGACGAACTGCGGGACGTTCCGGTCGAGCACCTGATCCCCCGGGGCATCGACGCCGCGGAGAAGCCGTTCGCCGTGTACGAGAGCGGCGGAACCTCGGGCGCCCCCAAGCGTTTCGTCATGTTCGAGAACTGGTTCGACCAGTACATGGAGTGGGAGAACTCCCACTACACGGCCGACGGCGAGGGACACGCCCTGGCCGTGGCGCCCAGCGGCCCGCACATGCTCGGCGAGTACTCCAAGCGGATCGCGAACGCCCGAGGCGGCATCAGGTTCTCCATCGACCTGGACCCGCGCTGGGTGAAGCGCCTGATCGCCAAGGGCGACACCGCCGGCGCGGCCGCCTACGTCGACCACCTCCTCGAGCAGGCCGAACTCGTCCTGCGCTCCCAGGACATCGCGTTCCTGATCACCACGCCCCCGCTACTGGCCCGCATGGCCGAGCGGCCCTCGACGCGCGCCCTGATCGAGGAGAAGGTGCGGCTGGTGATCTGGACCGGGGCCCACATGGACCTCGACGCCCTGGACTACCTGTCGTCGGAGATCTTTCCCAAGGCGCAGTTCCGGGGTTCGTACGGCAGCACCTCCGTGCTCAGCGGCACGGTGCAGCGGCCCGACCCGGAGGGCGCCGGAGACGTGGTCTTCGACTCGTACGCGCCCTACGTCATCTACCGCGTCGTCGACCCCGCCACCGGCCGGCCGGTCGATTTCGGGGAGGAGGGGGCCGTCGTCATGAACTACCTCACCCGGTACGGCCTCGTGCCCAACAGCCTGGAACGTGACCTGGCCACCCGGGTGCCCAGCCCCACCGGTGCCGGAGACTCCCTGCGCAACATCCATCCCGTCGCCGAGATGGACGGCCAGAAGATGATCGAGGGCGTCTACTAGGCCGCCGGTCCTTCCGCCCGTACCCGCACCGCTCGTAACCACACTGCGAGGAGCAGCACCATGCCGTACATGTCCGGGGGCCGGCACCTCGAGCTCGACGGAGTCACCCTCTCGCCCCGCTCGGTTGCCGCGGCCGCGCGACGGGAGGGCGGGGACACCCGCGTGGGGCTCTCCGCCGGGGCAGCGGAGCGGATGCGAGCCTCCGTGGGCCTCAAGGACACGCTCCTGGCCCAGGAGATCCCGATCTACGCCGTGACCACGGGCTTCGGCGACAGCTGCATCCGGCAGATCTCGCCCGACAAGGCGGCCGATCTCCAGCGCAATCTGGTGCTCTACCACCTCAACGGCGTGGGGCCCGCGGCGGTGCCCGCGGTCGCCCGGGCGACCATGCTGATCCGGGCCAACGCGCTGGCCCGCGGTGTCTCGGCGATACGGCCGGAGGCGGTGGAGACACTGCTGGAGTGCCTGCGCCGGGACATCCTGCCGCTGATCCCTGAACGGGGTTCCGTCGGCGCCAGTGGCGACCTGGTGCCGCTGTGCTACCTGGCCGCGGCGCTGATCGGGGAAGGTGACGTCCTGCACCGGGGCACGGTCCGCCCGGCGCTCGACGCCCTGCGCGACGAGGGCATCCAGCCGCTGCGGCTCGAGCCCAAGGAGGGCATCGCCCTGATCAACGGCACCTCCTTCGCGGCGGCCTACGCGGTCCTCGCGGCCTGGGACGCTCGGGAGCTGGTCTTCGTCGCCGAACTGGCGACGGCCATGACCCTGGAGGCCCTGCGCGGCAACGCCTCGGCCCTGCACCCCTTCGTGCACGTCAACAAACCGCATCCGGGGCAGGTCGCGTCCGCCAGGACTGTGCGGACCCTGCTCGCGGGGTCGAGGCTGGCCACGTCCTTCGACGAGATCCTGATGCGCCGGGAGAAACTTGCCGGGCGCGGCTACGTCAAGCTGAACGAGAGGATCCAGGACAAGTACTCGGTGCGCTGCGCCCCGCAGATCATCGGCATCGCGCGGGACACGCTCGACTGGGTCGAGCGATGGCTGGAGACCGAAATCAACTCCGCCACCGACAACCCCCTGTTCGACGTGGACGAAGACGGTCTCCACCTCGGCGGCAACTTCTACGCGGGCCACGTCGGCCAGGCCATGGACAGCCTCAAGACCACGGTGGCGGGCCTGGCCAATCTGCTCGACCGGCAGCTCGCGCTCGTCGTGGACGAGAAGTTCAACGAGGGACTGCCGCCCAACCTGGTCGCCGCGCGCAGGCCGGACGATCCGCAGGCGGGTCTGCACCACGGATTCAAGGGGATGCAGATCGCGGCCTCCGCCGTCACCGCGGAAGCCCTCAAACAGACGGGTCCGGTCTCCGTGTTCTCCCGCTCCACGGAGGCCCACAACCAGGACATCGTCAGCATGGGCACCATCTCGGCGCGCGACGCGCGCACCGTCAACGGGCTGGTGCGCGAGATGGCGGCCATCCACCTGCTCGCCCTCGCCCAGGCGATCGAGCTGCGGGGCGTCGAACTGGCGTCGCCGGCCGTCCGAGCGGTGCACGCGCTGATCCGGAAGCACTGTGCGTTCGTCACCCACGACCGCCGGCTGGATCAGGACATCCGCGCGGTCATGGACCTGATCGAGAGCGGAAGCCTGCGTCGCGCGGCGGGCTTTGGCGAGGAGGACTTCGTCGCGGGCCGCGAGCTCGCTGCGGCCCCGCACCGTCCCTGAGAGTGCTGATACTCCGGCGATCACGCAGGGCAGGGGTGCTCGGCGGCTGCGGGGAACGTGCGGGATCGGATCCGAGCTGAGTCGACCAATCGTACGTCAGAAAGTCCCATATTTCCCTCGATTGGGACTAGGTCGTCATTGAGCGGCCGCTGGTCGCGGGGGTCAGCTCGTTCGGGATCGGTGACACCAACTGCCGTGTGATCCTGGAGGATTGGCGGGCTGGTCGAGCGCTCCGTCGGCAATGGCGGTGCCGGGGTGCTGCCCTGGGTCCTGTCCGGCCGACGGCTGGTCGTTCACCCGGGCCGCCGCCGTGCCGGTCGCTCACCTGACCGCCCTGCGCTCCCTGACCGAGCTGGGCGGCGTGCGCGCGGGCGACCCCGTCCTGATCCACGCCGGAGGCGGGCGGCGTCGGCATGGCCGCCGTCCAGCTGGCCCGGCACTTGGGCGCGGAGGTCTACGCGACCGCCAGTCCCGCCAAGTGGCCCGCCCTGCGTGAGCTCGGCGTCGACGACGACCACCTCGCCTCGTCCCGCGAGAGCGGCTTCGGCGCGGGTGGCCGGCGGATGGCGGTCGTCCGAACTCGCTGACCGGCGAGCGCGTCGACGAGTCGCTGCGGCTGCTGCGCCCCGACGGGCTGCTGGTCGAACTGGGCCGGACCGACCAGCGCGAGCCGGCCGAGGTGGCGGCGGCGCATCCCGGTGCGCGCCACCAGGCGTTCAACCTCCTCGAGCTGCCGCCCGAGCACCTCGCCCCTGTACCCGACCGGTCAGTACCGGCATCTGCTCGGCCGCGACGGTCTGGAGGCGTTCGAGCGGAGGTGGAGGGAACTGCGCGGCTGGTAGCCGGACTCGCCCGGACCGACGTCAGGGGGCCAGTCCGGCTTTGTCGAGCTTGGCGATGAAAGTGGTCTTGCGCTTGTGCTCGGTGCGGAGTTCGGTGAGATAGCGGATGAAGCCCTCGGCGTCGCCTGCTGCGGTGTGTACGGAGCGCAGGCGGCGGAGCAGTCTGACAGCGCGGTCGTAGCGGTACTGGCCGGTGTCGGTGAGCTGGGCCTGGACCAGGAAGCGGTAGGGGCCGAGCACCTCAGCGGGGCGTGCCGCTTCGCGCCGTTCGACGAGGAAGTGGAGCAGGTGGGCCCCGACATCGCCGGGGTGTGCGGCGGCGGTGGACCATGCCTCCTCGTCCAGGCCCACGCTGTCCAGAGCCTGGACGAGTTCACGCAGCCGGAGCGGGTTCTCGGTGGCCCGGGCGCGCAGTGCCTCCAAGGCTGCTGCGAGCGGCGTGGTGTCACCGACGCGGTCGCACGTGTCGGCCAGGGCACGGAAGGTGGCGGCGACGGGGTGACGGTTGAACTCGGTGACGCGCACCTCGAGCGCGGCGTCAACCTGGCCCTCATCGATGAGGAGGTCGACGAGCAGTTCGCGGAGCCTGTCGCTGTAGGGGGTGCCGGGGTGGTGGGCCAGTCCGCGCCCGGCCCAGTCGATGGCCTCGCCCGGGCGGTCGGCGTCGAGCAGGGCGCGTGCGATCTTGCGGTACTGCTCCGGGCTCTTCAGGTCCTCGGCGAGGACCGCGATGTAGTGGTCGACGTTGCCGGTGAGCTCGGCGAGCTGCTCGCGGAAGTCGCGGACGGCGAACTGGGCGCTCCACGAGTCCGAAGCGGCGCCGACGGCGCGTGCCTGGACCTGGGCGGTGATCTCGGCAGTGCCCCGCTCGCCGAGGGCGGGCGCGAACGCTCGCAGGTGGATACGGGGCCAGCCGGGGCCGTCGAACTGCGCCGCAACCAGCCAGGACGCGAGCGTCTTGGGGTTGATGGGCAGGGCCTGCTCCAACGCGCGGGCGTAGAGGTCGGTGAGTTCCCGCAGCGCATCGCCGACGATGCCAGAGGAGTCGTCCAGGTACATCAGCGCACGGGTGACCCGGTCCACGGCGGTGCGCAGCGTCCGCACGACCGTGCCGGCCCGTCGGGCGTCGACCAGCGCGGTCGCCGTCTCCAGTACCTGGTGGGCGGTTGCCTGGTACTCGCCCCGTCCGTGGTAGGGATGGCGGCGCTTGTCCCACCGCAACCTGCCCACCAGCGCGGCGAGCTCGTCCGGGGAGACCGTGTTCGAGCCCATGCGCCCCATCCCACCACATCGGCATATCCGCGAGGAGTTGGCGGACGCGCCCGTTACCTGAACGCGGACCTGGCGTTCGCCGGACCGGGTGCGCCGCTACCGTGCTGTCCATGACGGGTACGTGGAGCGAGGAGAGTCTGCGGCGGCTGCGCGCGGCGCGGCATGCCGGTGACGGGGCGGCGCTGGTCGCGCTGCTGTCGGGGCTGCCGTTCGCGGAGGTTCTGCAGCAGGTCGGAGATGCGGTCGGCGACGCGGTGACCGCGCGGGTCCCGGGGGCGGCGGACCTGGCCGAGCGGTGCATCGCCGCACTCGGTGAGCGCGACTGGGAGGGGGATGCGGAGCTGGCGCGGCAGCTTGCGGCTGCCCTGGGGCGCGGCCCGGTGCCACCGCTCAGGCCGTTGCCGGTGGATCTGGAGGAGTTGTCCGGGTTGCTGGAAGGAGACCCGGTCCTCGGTGGTGGCCGGATCGACCTGACCACAGGTGACTGCTGGCCGCAGCTGGTCGACTCCGACGAGCAGACGGAGGACGACGAGGATCCTGATCGGTGGCTGCCGGCGTGGTGCGAGGGTTCCCGGGACGGTTACCGGGACATGGAACTGTTCATCGCCACGATCGGCGACGCCGATTTCGCGGATCGCCTGGGGATCGCGATCGCCGGCCGTGGCGCGTTCCGCCGCTTCAAGGACGTGCTGGCCCGCCGTGAGGACGGGCTGCGTCGGTTCCACCTGTTCGCCGAGGAGCGGCAACGCGGCCGGGCGCGGGTCTGGCTCGCCGGGAACGGCTACCGTCCGGTGGCCCGCCCGTGACCGCGCCGCCGCGCTGTGGGGAGGACGCCATCGGAGGCTCCGGAAAGCGCGGAGCATCCCACAGTTGGGGCGTGAGGCAAATCACTCGCGAACCCCCGCTCGCGCGTCGCCTCTCACGAGGCTCTCACGGACTGGGCGTCATGAGGTGTCATCAGGCGTCGTGCGTCGCGGACGAGGTAGGCCCTGACCTGCGGGATTCGGACTGAGGAGCATCAGTCGGACGCCCTTTCGACCGCTGGGGGTCAAGGGGTCGCAGGTTCAAATCCTGTCGTCCCGACTTGCATCACTGCAGGTCAGAGGCCGTTTCCGCTGGATGGCGGAGCCGGCCTTCGTGGTTGGTGGTCGCAGTGTGGTCGTGAACGCTCGTTCGCGTCGCATCAGGGGGTGTATCCGGGGGCTTGGGATGCTCTGGCGCAACCGTTATGCGGCTTTTATTCGTTCGCTCGAAGTAGCTGAGCGTAATCGCCAGCCGATTGAGCTTCTCTCCGGCGTTGAAGCGGGTGGGGGTTCCCCGTAATTGGGCATGGCTGTGGGACCCGCGGCGTCAGCTGGTCTAATGAGCCGCGTGCCTGATTGGGCGTCATTGCCGGACCGGCGGTGACGCCTGCCTGTCGGCTCTTGCCGCGGTGCGAGTGGCTCGGTGGGCCGAGTCGGCTGTGGCCGCGTAGCCGTCAGGCTGCGTGGCTGAAGAGCGGGTTCGGCAGGGATCTGCTGGGGGCGAGGGCGTTGCTGCCGGATCGCGTGCGGGCCTCGACGAGGCAGAGCCTGGCCTCGATGGTGTGCACCGCCGCCATGGCAACGTCCCAGGTCAAGTGGCTGTAGATGTTGGCGGTGGTCGAGAGTGTGGAGTGTCGCAGCGTTTTGGAGATGACGGCCATGGAGACGTTGCCCTCCAGGGCGAGCGTGGCAGCCAGGTGTCGCAGGTCGTGGATGGTGACGTGTGGAAGTCCGGCCTGCTTGCGCAGTTCGTGGAAGCGCCGGCGGACCGCGGCCGGGTGGAGGGGCTTGCCGTCGGAGTCCTGGAAGACGTGGTCGTTGTCGGTGGAGGTGTTTCTCGCCATGGCGCGTTGGAGGGCCGCGGCGACGCGGTCGGACAGGGGCACCCAGTTGCGGCTCTTCTTGGTCTTCGGCGCGGTCAGGACGAGCTCGTGGTTGTCGATCGCGGAGAGCGTGTGACGGATGTACATGACGCGGTCGTCGATCCGGACGCACTGGCGTTGGAGACCGAGTGCCTCTCCCTTGCGCAGGCCGGTGCCGATGATGACCTCGAAGAGGTCGGCGAAGGCGGGGTCGACGCCTCGGCAGTGGGTGAGGAACTCGACGGCCTGCTCGGCGCTCCAGGGCACGCGTTCGTCGGCGCGGGGCCGGCGCATGGGCAGGGGCTGTGCGGCGTTGAAGGGGAGCCCGTGGTTGCGGACGGCGGTGCCCAGGGCGCTGGAGAGCGTTGCCAGGCAGTGGTAGACGGCTTGGCGGCCGCGGCCGGCCTCGAGCTGTTGGTGCGTGTAGGCGGCGATGTGGTCGTGGGCGAGCTCCTCCAGGCGCATCTGGCCGAACACCGGTATCAATTCGCAGAGCACGTAGGTGCGGTAGCGCGCGTACGTGGTGGGCTTGAGTAGGAACTCCATCGACTTCAGCCACTTGGTCAGGTAGGCGGCCACTGTCTCGTGCGGGTGGGCGTCGAAGCCCAGCCGCCGCCCTTCGAGCAGGCGTCGCAACGCGCCCTCCGCGTGCCACGCATCCTCGAAACCGCTGCGGCGCACGGTGCGCCTGCGGCCGTCGAGGGAGGGGATGTCGACTGCGAAGGTCCACGTGCCGTGCCCCTCCTCGGCAAGACTCGGACACCCGGCCCCGAGCTGGCGCCGATCCGCGTCGCGACATCCGCACCGACGGTAGACCCGGCCCCGCTGGCGCCCCGAACTGCGCACTTTCCTCTGCCTCCTGCGGTCATGACTCCTTGATCAGCCCGTGAGGCTACAGATCCCGCGTCTGGATGGGCTGCTGCGACCACCATGCGATCACCAACGCGGAACCATCGCTCTGACCTGCGACTTTCGGTGATTGCCCGCAGGTGGTGAGGTACTCGGCCCAGGGAGAGCTGCTTGCCCGAGTTCTGCGTCAGGTTCGACGCGCAGGAGGACTACAGAGGGTGATAGCTGCGGGGTATTCGGACTCCGGTTGGTGCGGCCGAGCGGCTGGCTAGATTGCCCGCCAAGTGGTGTGGGCCGCGAAGATTCGCGCCGCAGGGACGGCGTGCCTATACCTCGATGTGGGAGCCCATGATGACGGTGCGGTCGCGGGGGAGGCCGAAGTACTCGGCGGCGTCGGCCGTGATGTAGGAGGTGGCGATGAACAGCCGCTTGCGCCAGGGCGCCATTGTCGGGGCCTTTCCGCGTCGGAGCTCGATCTTCGACAGGAAGTAGGAGGCCTGGTCGAGTTGGAGTTGTCCCTCGGTCTGGGTGGGGTCGAGCAGCGTCAGTGCGGCGGGCACGTCTGGGGTCTCCATGTAGCCGAACCGGGCGGTGACGTGGATGATCCCGTCCTCGGTGGGGCCGAGGTGGTCGAGGAGGATCCGCTGGTCGGCCGGGATGCGGGGTACGGGCTCGGTCTCGATGGAGAGGATCACGACCTGGTCGTGCCGCACGTGGTTGTGCTCGACGTTGGCCCGCATGGCCAGCGGCGCGGTCTGCTCGCCGCGGTTGAGGAAGACGGCGGTGCCGGGGACCCGCAGCGCCGGCGCCTGGCCGCTGTGGAGCTGGTCGACGAACTCGCGCAACGGGCCTTCGTGGCGTGCCCGCTCCGTGGTGACGATGTCGCGCCCGCGCTGCCAGGTTGTCATGATGGTGAACGCGGTGAGGCCGATCAGCAGTGGGAGCCACGCGCCGTGGACGAGCTTGGTCGCGTTGGCCGCCACGAACAGCAGGTCGACGGAGAGCAGCACGATCGCGCCGATGGCGACCAGCCATACCGGGGTGCCCCATCTCGCACGGGCGACGTAGAAGAAGAGCAGGGTGGTGATGGTGATGGTGCCGGTGACCGCCATGCCGAACGCGAAGGCCAGTGCGGTGGAGCTGCGGAAGGCGAAGACCAGGGTGAGTACCGAGACCATCAGCAGCCAGTTGATCCAGGGGACGTAGATCTGGCCCATGGTGGACTCTGAGGTGTACGCGATGCGCAGCCGGGGCAGGTAGCCGAGCTGGGCGGCCTGGGAGGCGACCGAGTAGGCGCCGGTGATCACCGCCTGGGAGGCGATCACCGTGGCCGCGGTGGCCAGCACGACCATCGCGATCCGTCCCCAGCCGGGCACGAGCAGGAAGAACGGGCTGCTGATGTTCTTCGGGTCGTCGAGGATCAGGGCGCCCTGGCCGAGGTAGCTCAGCACGCAGGCGGGGAAGACGAGGAACAGCCAGCCGCGGGTGATCGCCGGGCGCCCGAAGTGTCCCATGTCGGCGTAGAGGGCCTCGGCGCCGGTGACCGCGAGCACGATCGCGGCCAGCGCGAAGAACGCGGTGCCGAAGTGGCCGAACAGGAAGCTCAGCGCGTAGCTGGGTGACAGTGCCCTGAGGATCTGCGGGTGGTCGGCGATGCCGGATACGCCGCAGGCTCCGATGGCCAGGAACCAGGCGATCATCACCGGTCCGAACAGCCGGCCCACTGCTGCGGATCCCTTGCGCTGCACCAGGAACAGCACCACGATGATCGCCGCGGTGCCCGGCACGACGGCATTCTCCAGCGAGGGCTCGACGACCTTGAGTCCCTCCATGGCGGACAGCACCGAGATCGCCGGGGTGATCATGCTGTCGCCGAAGAACAGCGACGCGCCGAAGATACCCAGCGCGGCCAGGACCGCGGTGGTGCGCCGGCCCCGCGGTGAGCCGGCCCGCCGCAGCAGGGTGATCAGAGCCATGATGCCGCCCTCGCCCTACGTGCTGCTGGCGCGCATCGCCAGCAGCACGTAGGTGACCAGGACGATGATTACCACCGACCAGAACACCAGCGACACCACCCCGTACACGTTTCCTGGGGTGACCGGGACGGGATGCGGATCGCTCGGGTTGAAGACGGTCTGCAGGGTGTAGATGGGGCTGGTCCCGATGTCACCGAAGACCACCCCCAGGGCGCCGATCACCAGCGCGAGGCGCGCAGTGTCCTGCGCGCTCGGACGATGAGCGTCCGGCGGCCGCAGTACCGCGCTGCGATCGGCCATGGTGGTCCTCCCCGGTGCGGGCTGCGGGGCCGCAGACCTGGTGCATCGGGGCGGACGATACCGCAGTGCGACTGCCGGACGGACGCGCGCCGCATCGCCTTGAACCGCCAGGCCGCGCGAAGCTGAACCGCTGTCACGGGGTGGTGGTATCGCGACCTCCCGTACACGCTCGGTCGGGAGCGGGTCTGCGTGGCGATGTTGTGTCAGCCAGACTGTCCCGTATGACGAGCTCGAATCCCATGAGCTGCCAGGCTCTGCTGGAGCGCGGGTTCGCTCTTGAATACGCCACGCTCGGCACGATCACGGCCGGCTGCCGTGTCGCCGGCGTGCCGGCCGCCGGATACTCCCTCGGGGCGGCAGCTCCCTAACTGCCCATGATCGTCACGAAGGTCGCCGGATCGGCATCGAAGCCGGAGACGCCGGCATGGAATCCCCAGGCTCCTGAATCGTCCCGGACGAATTCCGCGACCCTCGCAGCCGTTGCCTCGCCGACCTCGGTGAAGTCCACCGCCGCGAGTTCATCGTGCCTATTGCGGATCCGTACAGCGGGGTGGGCTATGCCTGCGAAGGTCAGCCGGCCGTTGTGCTGCTGGATGGCGACGCCCACGACCACTCGGATGTAGCGGTGCGCCAGGCGGTCGAGTTCCAGGATGAGGCGCTCGTCGACACCGAGGCCCTTGCCGTCACGGCTGTCCCTGCTGAGCGTGATCGTGCCATCGGGAGAGCGGCTGTCGAAATGCACGAGGTAGGCGGGAGCGCCGGACGGGGCGTCCTCGGTGTACGTCGCTGCGACGAGGTCCAGGTCGTGGGGCACCGAGCCTGCGGGACTCGGATCCCACATTAGGCCCACTTCGACCCGTTCCAGACCCTTGTTGAGACTGCTCACCGGACTCTCCGTTCGTCGGCGCACCGGCCTCCATGGTGCCACCGCAGGCTGGCCAACACTGGGCGATGATCCGAAACTTACGTGTAATTGACATGGCGTCAGTTGAGAGGATCCGCAGTCTTGGGTCTGGTAGGCCGCCCGGCTGCGCCTTCTGGATTTTAACGGGCCCCGCGGCCGTGGCAGAGCGTCAGACGCCTGCCCGGTAGCGGTGCATGAGCGCGACGGCCAGGGGGTCCTCGCCCGCCCACGAAGCCAACCTGGTGAGGATGAACCTCGCCGCCTCGCCGCCTCGCCGCCTCGCCGCCTCAGCGCTGAGCTCGGAGCCGCCCGCCAGGGTGAGGATCCGGGCGGGGCCGGCCCGGCGCAGCCCGACGACGTCCACGGGGTAGAGCAGCACTTGCCGAACCGGCCCGCCTGGCCGGTTCGGCAGGTGCTGTTCAGTTGACCGGGAGTTCGTGCTCCCAGCTCTCGTTCAGGACTGGAGGCTCCACTGCTGGGGCCAGGCGTTGTTGCAGGTCCAGACGCCAAGGGCCTTGGAGTTCTCGTCGTACGTCAGGCAGTCGTCGGCGCTGATCCGGATCTGGAACCGGCCGCCGCTCTGGCCGGCGATCTCCCACTTCTGCTCGGCGGCGCCGCTCCAGGGCCGGGTCTCGGCGAGGTAGCTGTGGGTGTTCTCGGTGAGGGCCATACCGGTTGCGGCGCTAGTGATCTTGTAACGGCCGCCGCCGATCGGAGTGAACAGCCAAGCGGAGTCGCTGCCGTTGCCGCCACCGGCGATCACCGCCGCACCCGCGTTCGAACCGGTGGAGGCGACGCCCTGCCCGTTCTTCACCCGAGGGTGGAGCGTGCCGCTGACGCCGCCGGAGGGCATGCCGGGGTGGGCCGGGACGCCCGGGGTCGCGGGGACGCCTGGGTTGAGCGGAAGACCCGGAGTGGCCGGGACGCCGGGGTCGAGCGGGGTGCCGGGGTCCTTCGGGACGCCCGGGACGATGACCGGTATGCCGGGCGTGGCCGGAACGCCGGGATCGGCCGGACCGCCCGAACTGGTGCCCGGGACGGTGCGGCCCGGGAAGTGGATGATCCGGTCGGTGTGGTCGCAGGCGGCCCACCCGCACGACCTGTGCCGGACCACGCTCCGGTCGCTGTCGTTGCCGACGAAGGCCCAGTTCACGTAGCCGCCGTCGCCCATGTTGGTGAAGGTCGAGTCGCCCGCGAAGATCCAGATCCGGAAGTCGTCGTAGCCGAGTGGGCCGCCCTCCGAGTCGTGGTGCTCCAGCTTGACGGTGGTGTCGACCACCACCGAGTTCATGTTCGCCGTGTAGGGGTTGACGAACCACTTGGTGTCGTAGGCGTCGGTGCCGTCGTACTTGAAGACCATGATGTTGTAGCCGGGCGCCAGGGTGCTGAGCTTGCCGGCCGCGTCCTGGGTGAACCGGGCGTTGTCGGACTTCGCGATGTGGGCCGCGTTGACGAAGAGCCTGACCTCGTCGCCCACGGCGTTGATCAGGGCAGTGGTGCAGTTGCCGCCGCCGACGGTGGACTGTCCCGAGCAGTCGGCTGCCGCTGCCCGCTGTGGGGCGGCCACCAGGCCCGTGACAGCCAGCGCGGACAGCATGGTGCCGGCTACGGCGCGGTGGACGAGCGTGCCCCGATGGCGTGAGAAAGCGTGCATGGTGAAGCTACCCCGATCGTTGGACAGATGACGTTCGTCCACGGAAGACGATCTTTGGATGCTAGGGCTGTCCGTGTGGCTCGCCCCTTTCCCTGACGCACCCCTGACGGAGTGTTTACAGCGTCCAAATGACGGCAGAACTGGGTGGTCGTCAGGTTGATATCGGAGCCGTTGAAGCCAGGGGTGCGGGCGCGCCCATCCCTGCGGCCTCCACCGGCGAATCCGCTGCCCGGTGGAGTGCGAGCAGTGCCTCGTAGCGGCGCAGCACGTGCTCGCGATCGGCCGGCTCGGGCACCGTCGCTTCGCAGCCTCGCCAGATCATCGCGCCCTGCTCCATCGGGGCCTCGCGCCGGTGCGGGATCGTGGTCTGCTCCATGACCCGTCACAGCGCGTCCAACTGGCGGATCATCACGGCGGGCATGCCGACCGAGCACTGGCGGATCTTCTCGAGAGGCGCGTTGGACCAGGCGGTCGTAATCGGCCTGGTAGGCGATGACGCGGATGCGGCCGGCCTGGTCGCGGTGGACGCGCTGGGGGTGCCAGCCATGGGTGATCCGGCACAGGCAGTGGCTCAGCCAGTCGATGCAGGTCAGCGCGGTGAAGGTGTCGTTGACGGCGGGGGAGAGGGTGCGGATGGCGATCTCCACCAACTGGTCGAAGCCGAAGGAGACGTCCTGGGTCAGGGTGCGGTACGGGCCCGTCACCTGTACCCGGGGCAGCTGGGCGTCGAGTTGGGGTGCGGCGACGGGCGGCCAGATCACGGCAAGGGGTTGGCCCTGGACCAGGAAGTGGCCGGGGCGGTAGGGGAGATGGAGGACCGCATCGGCGGCTTCGGCTAGCCGGACCAGCTCGTCGTGCTTGAGGAACTGCAGGTAGCCGGTGACTGGGGTCGGTATCACCGTCCCGGACTCGTCTACCTGGCGCAGCAGGTCGCCGGCTCCGGGTCCGCACTCGGAGCGGGGCGCCGGTGGCCGGTCGGCACCGCTCTGGGCCGCGATGGCCCGGGCCAGGTCGTCGGCGATGACCGCGATGACCTGCGGCAGCTGGATCATGGTGGCGATGTGGTGGATGAAGTAGATCAGCATGCCGAGGTCGACCAGGGTGAAGCCGAGTGCGAGCGTGGTCGACAGGTGCGGTGCGAAGTCGCCGTGCGGGCCGGGGCTTATCGCGACCAGGGCCAGCACGGTGTAGGAGAAGGTGGCCACGAAGGTGCCCAGGGTCAGCTGGGTGGCCCGGTCGCGGATGAAGGTGCGCAGCATCCGAGGGCCGAAGTGGGTGGAGGCCAGTGTCAGGGCCACGATGGTGATCGAGAAGACCAGCCCGACCACGGTGATGAGGGCGGCGGCGATGGTGGTGAGGATCTGGCGTGCGCCGTCGGCCGTCCCGCTCAGTACCCAGTCGGCGAAGGTGATCCGGCCGTCGTAAGCGAGGCGGTCCAGGGTGATGGTGGCCGCGAAGAGCAGCGAGATGAGCAGTGCCTCGACGGCCGGGACCAGCCACAGGTTGGTGCGCAGCCGTTTGCGGCGCCAGGAAGCCCGCTGATGGGGGTGCTCTGACGGATTGCCGGGAACGACATGACGGGCACGGGAAGCTCCAGTTGGCAGGACGTTGTCCACTGCCGACCAGGCTTCCCGGCGCTCCGGGCGCCGAGCGTACCCGAGCAGCTGCCGTCCGCACCCGTTGGCGCGACGGATGGCTTGTCACGTCGTCAACTCGCGCTGTCGCCAAAGGGTTCGGTGGCGCGTCGATGACGGCCGGCCGGGCGGTCAAGCCTGCTGGTCGGCAGCTGATTTGACCTATCCCGGGGTGGCGGCAGGTCGCATGGGTTTCGTCAAATCGGCATCGGAGGGATACGGGTCCGGCGTCCTCCTCGCGTAGTGTCCGACCACGGTCAGATGTTTCGTTTGTGTGAACTGGGTGCCTATCTCTCGCCGTTGACAAGGGGCTCATCGTGAAGACCTCGCACCTGCGCGCGACACCGTCCGTACCCTCCGCCCAGCCCGCCGGCCCGGTGGCCGCCGAGGCCGCCGACCTGCTGCGGCAGCTCGCCGCCGAGGGACACCTGTCGGCCGAGGCGGCACAGCGGCGGACCGGGGAGCTCACGGCCGAGTTAGCCGCTACGGGCGGCTACTGGCAGAGCGACCTGGAGCTTCTGCAGGGCGCTCGGATCGCCTGGCGCAACAACCCGCAGTGCATCGGGAAGTTCTACTGGAAGGGGCTGGACGTCTGGGACTGCCGCGAGGTCGGGGTCGGCGGCTGCGACGAGAGCGGCCTGTTCGAGGTGCTGGTCGAGCATCTGCGGCTGGCCTGGAACGGTGGGAAGGTCCGCCTGCTGCTGACCGCCTTCACCCCGGCCGAGCCCGGCACGCCCGGACCCAGGGTGTGGAACGGACAGCTCATCCGCTACGCCGGCTACCGGCGGCACGACGGGTCGGTGCTGGGTGACCCCGAGACGGTGGAGTTCACCGAGGCTGTGCTGCGGATGGGGTGGCGGGGGCGGGGCACCGAGTACGACGTGCTGCCGCTGGTCGTGCAGTGGCCAGGGCGTGAACCGCGCTGGTTCGAACTGCCTGCGGACGCCGTCCCCGAGGTGCGGATCAGCCACCCCGACCACCCGTGGTTCGAAGGGCTCGGCCTGCGCTGGCACGCCTTTCCCACCATCTCCGACCAGGTCCTCGAACTGGGCGGTCTGCGCTACACCTTGGCACCGTTCAGCGCCTGGTACACCTGCACCGAGATCGGCGCCCGCAACCTGTCCGACACCAACCGCTACGACAAGCTCCCCGAGGTCGCCCGCGGGATGGGCCTGGACACCAGCCGGGACCGCACGCTCTGGCGCGATCGCGCGATGCTGGAACTCACCGCGGCCGTGCTGCACTCCTACGACCAGGCCGGGGTGTCCATCATCGACCACCACTTCGCCACCAAGCAGTTCGTCCGGCACGAGGAGCGCGAGCAGAAGCACGGCCGAGGCTGCCCGGCCGACTGGTCGGCCATCGTCCCGGCCACCAGCGGCTCCACCACCCCCATCTGGCAGCGCCGCTACGAACCCACCAGGGAGCGGCCCAACTTCACACCGCATCCGGTGCCGTGGGCGGCCGACAGCTCAGGTTCGGGAGCGGTCGCCGATCGGTAGCCCCGCCGGGCCCTCGACTCGTGTGAGCCGCCACTCGCGCGGGCGGGGCCTGCCGTGCGGATCCCTCGTCAAGGATGCACAGCGCGTGCCAGGAGAGGGTCAGCTCGGGCCGCAGCTCGGCGCCGACGCGGTGCGGCAGGGTGGAGTGGACGGTCTGCCAGCGGTCGGCCCGGATCCGGTTCACCTGGCAGGTTTCCCCGCGCGAGGGCAGGGCGCTGTCCAGGCCCGCTAAATCTCCGATAAAATTACCCGCGGTGAGCCGGGAAGCCTGGTCGGCACGGGGGACGGACTGCAGCGTTCAGCGGCAGCGACCCCGTCTCTCGTGAGCAGGGGTTCCTCGGATGCGCGCGGTGGCGCCCGTCCTCTTCCTGGTGGTGCTGGCCACGGCCGTGGCCACCTTCGCGCGGCGCTGGCGCCATCCCCGCTCCCTCCCTGCTGGTGCTCGCCCGGCATCGCCGTCGCGCTGATACCCGGGACGCCGGCGCTGCGGATCCCGCCGCAGACCATCGCCCTCGTGGTACTGCCGCCGCTGCTGTACGCCTCCGCCGAGGAACTGTTACTGCGGGATCTGCGGGCGGTGTGGCGGCCGGTGACCATCCTCGCCTTCGGCCTCGTGCTGGCCTCGGTGGCCGCGGCGGGCTATGTCGCGGTCGCGGTGACCGGCCTGCCACTCGCGATGGCGTTCGTCCTCGGTGCGGTACTGGCGAGCACGGACCCGGTGGCCGTGACGGCGCTCGGGCGTCGGCTCGCTCTACCGGTTCGTACTCTCGTCGGCCGGGTGAGCTGGAGGTGCGCGAGTTTCCTGTGTGGTGCTCGCATGGCACCTCGGCGGGGTGACACTCAGCAAGTCTGGTCAGGGCAGCTCACGCCGGAGCCGGCGGTGGTGCTCGACCTGCCCGGCCTGCTCGTCGCCACCTGCACGCCGCTGGTGACGAGACAGTCCGCCAGGTGCTCGCCTCCGGCTGAATCGTCCGCCGTGACCAAGGCCGCTCGCTTCGGATCACCGGCCCGCTCGAACTACACTGCGCCGCGCTGCAGCAGAGCACCACCATTGTCGCCGAAGCAGCCGGCCTGGCCGAGCACAAGGCCCACCGGTCTACACCGCCCGCCTCTCAGCTGCCGAGAGCCCTCGGCCATGAGCCCGGAATTTCAGGCGTCGCATGGTCAACCGGAGCTTCTTGATCTGACTGTGTGTCGGGAACTGCCGAACGGGAGGGTGGCCGAGGATGGTCCCGTGTGAAGGCTATCGCCGGAGTTGTTCGACCAAGGAGGTGAAGAGCTGGAGGTTCGGGAACATCCGAACCGGGTCGCCGGACAGCCCCGCTCCCTTCCCGGCGACCTCGATGCGGACGAGTCCCTGCCTGCTCGCGCCGACGCCCTCCACCTGCGACCAGGGGACCCGTTTGCGTCCCGCTTCCACGCCGGTCAGGTCCACCCGGAAACGGCCGAACGTGAGGATTTCTCCTGACCGGAGGGCGGCGATCGTGCCCGTCAGTTGCGCGTCGGCCACGGCTTGCTGGATGCGTCGGCCCCATTCCTCGGGGCGCGGGAACCCTTCGCGGATGGTGAGCCATTGGCCTCCATGGTCGCGCAGCGTGTAGGCGTGCTTGATGCGATTGCTCCGGCCGAAAGTGTGGTACCGGCCGATGTTCTGGTACACCGTCATCGCGTCCCAGTGCAGCACGCGCAGTTCGCCGTGCCCGACGACGACCAGGCCGTGCTCGTAGAGGTGGAGGCCGGCGTCCGTCCTGGATCTCCTGACGCGACTCTCGCGTAGGAACCGGTAGATCAGGAGGAGCGGGATCGGCACCGTGCAGAAGGCAGCCAGGGGCGGGGACATGGGGGCCAGCGCGACGCCGGCGGACACCATGATGGCAAGGATGATGGACACGACGACGATCTCCGACCGCTGGAAAATCGGTGGGAGCGGCGCCGGAACGTAGGTCGCACGATGGCCGCCCAGATGGTGCCGCGCGGCAGTCTCCGGGACGTGCTTCGACAGCGGGCCGTCATCAGGCTCGGTGATGCGGCCCATCTGAACCTCCGGCTTGGATCGGGCAAGTACCTGTTCCGGGACGAACCAGGCAGTGCACCGCAGGGGAGTGCGCGCCTCTTCGAGGTGGACGCGGTCCAAGTCGGCCACGGGACAGGTAATCGATGGCGGTCGTTGACGCGGGCTTGGCGGCGTCCGGCGCGGCTCTGACGCCTTCTTGGCGCGGAGGTGAGCGCGGGTCGGGGTGGTGGCCTCGGTCCGGAAGCCCAGGCGCCCGCTGTCAGCGGGCAAGGGCCGGGCCCGCCCAGTACAACACCTCGCGCCGCACCGGCCGGAAGCCCGCGGCCTCGGCCAGCGCCCGGCTGGCGTGGTTGCTCACCGGCGCCGACCACGTCGCGGTGAGCCCCTGCGCGTGGGCCGCGGCGGTGGCGGCGTGGACGCAGGCGAGTGCGAGGTCGAGCCGGCGGAAAGCAGGGTCGGTCGCCACGGCGATGTCGAGGTGGTTCCGCCCGACGAGGTAGCCGCAGGCGAGCGAGGCCAGGTACGGCCCGATGAACGCGCCCCAGGCGAAGCCGCTCACCGCGAGAGCGCGGTGGCCACCCCACGTCGAGGCGGTCCAGTGCGGGCCGTCCGGCGATGACCCGACAGGGGCGGACCGTCGGGCGAGCCGGTCGAGCGCCGTCTCGTCACTGGCCTTCAACGCCCGCACCCACGCCCTCGTGTGGCGCGACACCGGCCGGGGCCGCTCCGCGTGGACGTGCAGCACGCGGACCCAGGGGGTGAGGTGGGTGAAGGTGCGGCCGAGCAGGGGCAGGAAGCGGTCGGGGGCGTGGAACTGGCCGCGCCCGAAGCGGGCCAGGACGTCAGGGTCCAGTCGGTCCGGGTCGCCACGCAGCAGGCGTTCCGGTCCGCAGTGCACCAGCAGCGCCCGGGGCGGGGCGGGGTCGTCCGCCCACCAACCGCCGTGGGAGCTCCGTGCGACATGGGCGGGCAGGACGCGCGCGCCGGGCCGTTCGGGGGAGAACCAGTCGGTGGCAGGAAAGGTGGTGGCGGACATCCGTCCAGTACGACAGGCCGAGGCGAACCGGCGGCGGCCCGTTGACGTAAGCCTGGCGGTGGCGGGCCGCCTCCTGACGGAACCTTGGCGAGCGCCCGAGGGACAACGTCGTCAAGGAATTGTCGGCAGCGCGTCAGGGGTACGTCAGGGAGGGTGAACGCACTTGCCCCGGGCCTCCCCGAGGGCTTCGATGGGGGACATGCACCGCTCGACACGCCACCACGACCGCCCGCCGCATAGCCGGCCGCGGATCGTCGTCGCTGTCGCGGTCGCCACTGCCGTCCGGTAGGACCAAGCGCCTTCCCGCCCGTCACCGGCCGCGCGTACGGGCCGGCTGCTGTTCGCCGTGCCCATGCTCATCACCGCCGCCCGTCCCCTGCCCCGGCGGGCTCCGAGGGCAGGGGGCAGACGGGCGTTCCACCGCATCACACCTCCCGCGCCGGCGGCCCCGGAGGCGTACGGCTTCGCGCCGTGCCGCCTTCGCACCCCGCCGGTGCCCTTCCACCTTGGATGAGTCATGTCCGAATCCGTCCTGTCCGCCCGTACCGTCCTGGTCACCGGTGCCTCCTCCGGCATCGGCTGGGAGACCGCCCGGCTGCTCGCCGGGCATGGCGCCACCGTGCTGGTGCACGCCAGGACGACGGCCGAGGCCGAGGCGGCCGTTTCCCGGCTGGTCGACGTGGGCGCCCGGCGCGACCAACTCGTCGAGCTGGCGGCCGACTTCAGCAAGCTGTCCGAGGTCGCGGTGCTGGCCGGTACGGTCGTCAAGCACTACCCGTCGCTGGACCTGCTGGTGAACAACGCCGCCGTAATGGCGCCCGAGCGCTGCACCCTGACCGACGACGGCAACGAGGTGTCGCTGCAGGTCAACTTCCTGGCCGCGCACCTGCTGGCGAAGCTGCTGCGCGCCCCGCTCGCGGCGGCCGGGGACGCGCGGATCGTCAACGTGTCGTCCTCGCTGCACCGCACCGCCTCGATGAACTGGTCGGACCCGCACCGGGTGAAGAAGTACTCGCGGGTCGCCGCCTACGCGCAGTCGCAGCTCGCGCTCACCATGGCGACCGCCGACATGGCCCCGGTCGGCTCCGGCATCACCGCGGTCAGTCTCAACCCGGGGCAGTGCGACACCGCCCTGTTGCCGCTGTACGGGCGCACCGGCGCCCCGGCGGCGGACGGCGCGGCGGCCGTGGTGCGGCTCTGCCTGCCGGACGTCGAGCTGGTCAACGGCGCGTACTACGACGGCGGCGTCATCGCGCAGACCGCCCCGGCCGCCCAGGAGGAGCGCTCGCTGAAGCGCGTGGCCAAGCTCGCCGACCAGCTGGTCGGCCAGGCCGCCTGAAGCACACCGACCCGACGAACGAAAGGAGGGCCGCCGTGTCCAAGCGCGCCCGCAAGAAGAAGGCCCGACGGAAGAAGAAGGCGAACCACGGCCGCAAGGCCGGGCAGAGCTGACCCCGTAGACCCACCCGGTGCCGCGTGCCACCGGCACCGGGTGCACCCCCTCGGCCCTCGCGGCCCGGCGTCCGGCTGTGCGGACGGCGGCCGCGGGGGCCGAGGCATCGAGCCGCGCCGTCGACGACGAGCCGACGCTGCTTCGCGCACTGCAGACGGGGCTCCAGGGCCGACGCCGAGCAGCGATCACGGCGGCCACCGGTCAAGCGGACGGGACGGGAAGACGAGGCCCTGACCCGCGGCGACAATGCCTCGTCAAGATGACCGTCGAGGGCATCAAGGACCCGTCAAGACAGTCGGACGGGTGTTCGATGGCGCCTAGCGTGAGCTGCGAGGAAACGGTTCGCCGCCCGGGCGTGGGGCCTGACGGCGGACCGTTTGCCGAACCCCGACCCTCGGCGGGTTCCTCCGGGGAAGGTTCGGCGGCCAGTGAAAGACCACGGGTGCTGGCCGCGTTCCAGCAGTACCAGCGCGACGACCGGAAGATCCGCGAGCTCAACGCCCAGGGCAAGCTCAAGGAGGCCGTCACGTTCGACACCGGCACCACCGCGGGCCAGTCCAACGCCGACTTCGACGCGCTCAGCGCCGCCCTCGACGACGACCAAGCGATCAACCAGCGCGCCTTCGACGGAGCCGTCGCCGTCACCGACGACGACCTCGACGCCGCCACGGCCGGGCTGGGTGCGGCGGCCCTGGCGGCGGCGCTCGCCCTGACCGCGGTGGGGGTACGGCCCCGCCTGTGCGAGTTCGCGTGAGCAGGAGCGCCGGTGCGGCCCACGTCGCGCAGGCCGTCGAGCCAGCCGCGCCCCGCCGGGCGGCGCGCCGGCGCGAGGGCCGGCCGCTGCGGGCGCTGTGGAGAGTGGTCGTGGTCCTTCCAGAGCCCTTGCTGCGATCGCGGTGGTCTCGGGGGTGATCAGCCTGGAGACCTTTCTGCTGGCGGACTGACGGATTGATCAACACGGAAGGAAGCAGAAGGAATCATGAGCAACCACGTCGTCGTGGTCGAGATCGGCCTGACCAAGAACCGCTTCGGCGCCGAGATCAGGACCTCCGAGCCGATGTCCCTGGAGGAGGCTCGAGCGTTCGCACTGGAGGCGGCCCGCGGCCAACACCCCGACTTCGCGCCGACGGCGAAGGAGACCCAGGTGCTACGGGCGGGGGCGGATCAGTACCTGGTGGTCGAGGGCCACCGGTTGAACCCCGACAGCCTGAACCGGTTCACCGTCACCCAGGTCGTCGACCCCAGCTGACCGCCCTCGCGCGGCGCGACATTGCGGTTCGTCTCCCCGGCCGGTGGGCCGGGGAGGCGGACGATCCGGTCACAGCTCGGAGCCACCCCCGGTCTTGGCGCGCGGCCAGGCGTCCGGCGTTCCCGCCCGTCAATGATTCGTTGTGATTCCACCGGTCGGGCGCACGCGAAGGTTACCGGTCGGTAGGCTCGCCCGGTTACTCATGGGGGGCACCGGACCGAGCGTCCGGTGCGCATTGAGGGGAGTGGCGGACGATGTCCGACCGCGGGACCGCGTTCGACCGGATGATGAACCCGTGGGCCTACGATGCCGAAGGCAATCTGACGGCCCAGGCCCAGCGCCAGGAGGCGGCGCGGACCCGGCTCAACTCGGCCGAGTCGCCGGCCGGCGCCGGCGGTGGATTCTCGGTCAAGCTCGGGGAACTGACCGCAGCCGCCACGGACGCCGAGCAGATCAACTGCCGGCTGAGCGGCGAATGCCAGAGCGCCGACCAGAAGATGACGGCGGTCGCCGCAGGCCTCCCGGGCTTCGGCGTGGGGGCGGCGTGCAAGGAGGCGTCGACCACCTGGGACAAGCAGATCCTGGCGCTGTCCAAGGTCATCGGCGCTCTCGCCCAGAACCTCCGGACGAGCGTCCACAACTACCAGTCCACGAACTCGGCCGCGGCCGCCGGATTCCAGGGCTGACGGGGGGAGTGCACCATGGTCGACCTGCACGATCTGAGCAACGCCAAGGTGGACGTGCTCACCGCCGCCGCCACCTCCTGGGAGCAGATCGCGACGAAGCTCAGGGCGATGGACGGCGAGTGGAACAGCGTCGTCGTCGCCAAGATCAACGGCTCGGGCTGGACGGGCAAGAGCTCGGAACTGGCCAAGCCCGCCCTCCAGCGCGGCAACGACCAGCTTGGCGCCGCTGCGACCGAGGCCGCCGCGATCGCCTCCGTACTGGGCGAGGCGGCCAAGGAGATCCAGGCCGCCAAGGACAAGGCCGCAGCGGTCGTCGCGGAGATCACGGCCGCTGGATACACCGTCAGCCAGGACGGCGGCACGGTCAGCTGGCCGGCGCCGGACAAGGCGACCGCGCACGACCCGGAGGCGTCGCGGACCTACCAGGACAAGTGCCGCGCCAAGGCCGAGGGCTTCCAGCACCGGATCGGGAATGTTCTCAGGGAGGCCACCGAGGCCGACCAGCGGGCCTGCTTCGCCCTGCGCGCCGACGCCACCACCGACAAGGACGGCTCCTTCAACGCCCAGGCAGTCGGAGGCGGCCCCGAGGCGGACGCCAAGCGCGCCGCCCAGCTCGCCGCCAGGGGCAAGAAGCTCACCGACCCCGAACTCCTGGAACTCAACAGCCTGCTGGCCGCCCACGGCGGCGACCCGGTGTTCACCACCAGGTTCTACGAGACGGTCGGGCCGAAGGGCCTCTTGGTTTTCTGGGACAACATGGTCGGCGCCGACTCCGGCGTGGACGGTGTGAGCGACGCCCGCCTGCAGCAGTACCGGGACCTGCAGAAGAACCTCGGCACCACCCTGGCCACGGCCACCCGAACCTCCAACCAGCCGCACCTGTCGGACCAGTGGGAAGCCGACCTGCGCAAGGCGGGCTGCGAGCTGCTGTCCGAGGAACCGCCGGTCGGGATGGGCACCCGACCGTACATCCCCCGCGGGTACCAGGTGCTGGCCGGCATCCTGCGGACCGGGAACTACGACCCGCACTTCCTCGACCCGATCGCCGAGCACGTCGTCCAGCTCGACGCCAAGGACACCAACCGGACGAGGCCGTTCTGGCCCGACTTCGGGGGTGACAAGCGGGGAATCTTCAACATCGCCGGCCAGGACGGGGCAGCGGGCTACCAGCCGCTCACCGGGATCCTGGAAGCGCTGGGCCACAGCCCGGAGGCGGCCACCAAGTTCTTCCACGACCAGCCCACCGCCTACAACACCGACGGCACGGTCAACCCGAACGGAAAGCCCAAGCCCGCCGACTACCTCCATTACCTGGCGCACGACAAGGAGTTCAAACCGGACACCCTCTCCTACGACAAGGACGTCCAGGCGAAATCCCTGGCCAGCGGGCCGGCCGCGCTCGGCCACGCGCTGGAGGCGGCCACCAGCGGCCACCCGTACGACGAGACGCCCAACCCTCCGCTCCGACACCGCGCGGACCAGGCCGAGGTCATGGCCAAGGTGATGGACGAGTTCGGCCACAGCAAGGACGGCGGCAGCCTGGCCCGGATCACCGGCAAGGACGCCCCGCTCGCCGCGCTGCGCCCCAGCCTTGGTCACCTGGTCGCCGACTACATGGGGGATGTCCAGCACTCCTTCTCGAAGTTCGACAGCATCCTGCCGGTGAACGGGGCGCCCGCCAACCTCGACACCTCCCACGTTCGTGCCGTCCTCAACCAGCTCGGCCGCGATCCGGAGGCGTACGGCAGCGTCATCAACGCCCAGCAGGCGTACACCACCGCGCTCATCCACACGGCGTTCGCCGGGGGTGAGACCGACACCACGAAGCTCGCCATCCCGGTGGACAACGCGGCGAGTTCGGGCGGTGCCATCGCCGGGATCCTCAACGAGGCGCGTGCGGACGCGGTGTTCAAGGACCACGCCGCCTTGGACAAGGCCTACAACGACGCGGTGGCCAACGGGGCGTCGTGGGCCCGGGGTGCGTTCGACACCGTGGTCTACCAGGCCACCGCGGTGGTCCCGGGCGCGGGCGCGGCCGGGGACTTCGTCTTCGGCCAGATGCTGCAGAGCATCGTGGACAGCACGCACCAGGACACCCTCGCGGCGGCGCAGGACGAGGCCGGCCAGAAGGCGGACGAGGGCCGCAACGCGAGCGGCATCAGCACGGCCCAGGCCGTTCGGGACGCGGCCGCCGGGAGCGGCCTGAGCATGGACCAGATCAATCAGCTCGCCACCCATGCGGGGCACCAGGCCGCCCAGGGCGGCGCAGTGGGTGCCGTGGCGAACAGCACCGCCAACGGGAAGGGGTGACGGGCATGCGGCGGTACGAGACGGCGCTGCTCGCCGGGGGACTGGTGGTGGCGTTCACGGCGACCGGGGTCGTCGGCTACCTGGACTGGCGGGCGCACGAACCGGACGGAGACCGGAGCAGGGCGACGACCTTGTGCGGACTGCCCACCGGGCCCGACACGCCGCTCGGTCGGCTGCTGCCCCCGGGCCGGCAGGACGTCCAGGAGCGCGTCCACGGATCGGGCGATGAGGGGGCGTCGGAGTCCTGCACGATCCGGGTGGACGGCCGGACCGCCCTGACCGTCACCGCCGACCGCCACGTGGGACGTGCCGTACTGCCGCCCGCGCCGGCCCAGCAGAGCGGTGTGGAGAGCTTCGGGGCCGGCAGTTCCTCGGTCGCCTGGGCGCGGGGCGCCGCGGTCGTGGAGTACTGTCCTCGCCCCAACTCGTTCCACCACGTGCTGTTGCGGGTCGTGCCGGGTGAGGCCGCCCGGGTCAGTCAGCCGCAGGCGGACCGGGCCGATTTCGAGGACCTCGCCAAGTCCGCGCTGCCGAAGGAGATGATTACGGGGTGCGAGTGAACGGTCTCCGATGGGTGGCAGGGTCCGCTGCTGTCGTGGTCGTCCTCGGCGCCGGCCTGTTCGGCTGGCACTACCACCTCGATCAGAGCGTGAAGCACCCGCCGGCCGTGGACCTCTCCCACGGAGAGTGCCGGGGAACCCTCGACGACCCGCGCTTCGCCGCGTCCCTGGGGTCCACCCGACAGGTCCGGGTCGACACCACGTTCATTCCGGGCGGGTCCACCTTGCCCGACATCCTGTCCTGCTTCGTGGACGGCGAGCACCGGCGGGACCTGAGCGTCAGGGTGAGCGGTGCGGGCGACGAACAGGACCGAACCACCCTCGAACGGAAGGACGTACCGGCGGACGCCCAGTCGTTCCCGGGTGGTGAGGCCGGGGACGGCGCCGCCGTGGTCCGCTTCACCTGTGTCACCAGGTCGGGCGCCGACGGCAAGGAGCTGATCTGGTACTACACGGCGACGGCTGCGGTCCAGAACGCCGGGGGCAACTCGGATCCCGCCCCGGGCCGGCAGAAGACGGCGGAGTTGGCGGTGGCGTTCGCCCACCGGGCAGCCGAGAAGGCGCTCGGCTGCACCAACACCATCGACCTGCCGGGCGGGCCGTACGTGTTCAGCTCACTGCCTTCGGACCTGGTGCCCCCAGGGGCGGGTCAGGGCTCGTAGCGGTAGCCCATGCCGGCCTCGGTGATCAGGTGGCGGGGGTGGGCGGGGTCGGGTTCGAGCTTTCGGCGCAGGCCCGCGAGGTAGACGCGCAGGTAGTGGCGCTGTTTCTCGGCGGTGGGGCCCCATACCTCGCGTAGGATCTGGCGGCCGGACACCAGGTGGCCCGGGTTAGCCAGCAGAAGGGTGAGGATCTTCCACTCGGTGGGGGTGAGACGGACGGTCCCGTCCGGCCCGGTGGCGGTGGTGGCGTCCGTGTCGATCTCGTACTCGCCGATCCTGGGGTTGTGCTCGCGGACGAGGCGGGACGGTCTGCGCAGGACGGCCCGCAGCCGGGCGAACAGCTCGTCGGGGTCGAACGGCTTGGTGACGTAGTCGTCGGCTCCGGCGTCGAGGGCGCGGATCACCTCTTCGGGCTCGGTGCGGCCGGAGAGCACGATGATCGGCGAATCGAGGCATGCGCGCAGGCCCTGGAGGACGTCGAGGCCCTTGAAGTCCGGCAGGCCGAGGTCGAGGAGGACCGCGTCGGGCTGCTCGCGCGCGGCCGTATCGAGTGCCTCCTGGCCGCTGCTTGCGGTGATGACCGCGTACTGGCGGGCGCGGAGATTGATCCGCAGGGTCTGCAGGAGGAGCGGATCGTCGTCGACCAGCAGAATGCGGCTCACCGCTCCTCCTCGACCTGGGTGGCTGCGGGCAGGGTGAGCAGCATGGTGGTGCCGCCGCCTGGGGTGTCCTCGACTTCCAGGGTGCCGCCCATGGCTTCGGCGAGGCCGCGGGAGAGGGCGAGGCCGAGGCCGACGCCGGTGGTGTTGTCGGTGTCGCCGAGGCGCTGGAAGGGCAGGAAGACCCGGTCGCGGTCCTCGGGGGCGATGCCGGGGCCGCGGTCGACGACGCGGATCTCGACCTGGTCGGCGTGGTGGCTGGCGGTGACCAGGACGGGCGCGCCGGGGGCGTTGTGGCGCAGCGCGTTGGCGATGAGGTTGGCGAGGACGCGTTCCAGCAGGGGCGGGTCGGCGAGCACCGGCGGGGCGGTGTCCAGGTCGAGCGGCTGGACGGCGGCGTCCGGGTCGGCCAGGGAGTCCATCGCCCGGGGCAGCACCTCGTCGAGCTGGGTGGCCTCCAGGTGGAGGGTGAGGGCACCGGCCTGAAGGCGGCTCATGTCGAGGAGGTTGTCGACCAGTGCGGTGAGCTTGAACAGCGACTCGTTGGCCATGGTGAGGAGTTCGTCGCGGTCGGAGGGGGCGAACTCCACGTCCGCGCTGAGCAGCGAGCCGACGGCGGCGAGGGCGGCGGCGAGCGGGGTGCGCAGGTCGTGGCTGACGGCGGCGAGCAGGGCGGTGCGCATCTTGTCGGCGGCCTTGATCGGTTCGACCTCGGCGGCTGCGGTGGCGAGGCGGTCGCGTTCCAGCGCGGCGGTGACGTGTGCGGTGAAGGCCGTCAGGACGCGCTGGTCGGTGGCGGAGATCTGGTGTCCGGCCAGGATCAGCAGCGCGTCCGGTCCGGCCGGCAGTTCGGTGACCGTACGGTCCGCGGCCGGGTCGCCGTCGGAGTCGCTGCGGGCGATGGTGCCGCCGTCGCGGTCCAGCAGGGCGACGGAGTCCAGGCCGAACGCGGTGCGGGTCTTGTCCAGCAGTGCGGGCAGGGCGTCGGCGCCGCGCAGCACGCTGCCGGCCAGGGTGGAGAGGGTCTCGGCCTCGGCCGTGGCGCGGGCGGCTCTGGTGGTGAGGCGGGCGGCGTGGTCGACGACGGTGGCGACGGTGAGCGCGACGACCGCGAATACCACCAGGGCGATGAAGTTGTTGGTCTCGTCGATGGTGAAGGTGTGGACGGGCGGGATGAAGAAGTAGTTGAGCAGCAGCGAGGCCACCAGCGAGGCCAGCAGCGCCGATGTCGCGCCGCCGAGCAACGCAACGGCCACGACGCCGAGTTGGAAGATCAGGGCGTCCGTCGTGAGGTTGACCGAGTGGTGGAACTGGGACAGTACGGCTGTCAGCAGCGCGGGCACCACCAGGCCGGCGGCGAAGCCGGCGACGGTGCGGCGCCTGGAGTGGCGGGGGCCGAGCTTGGGCAGGATCCGGCCGCGGCCGGTGAACTCGTGGGTGACCATGTGGACGTCGATGTCCTCGGACGCGTCGATGGTCGTCTGGCCGTTTCCGGGGCCGGTGAGGAAGCGGTTGATCCGGCCGCGGCGGCTGGTGCCGAGCACCAGCTGGGTGGCGTTGTGAGCGCGGGCGAAGGCCAGCAGCGCGGTGGGCACGTCGTCGCCGACGACCACGTGGTAGCTGCCGCCCAGGTCCTCCACCAGCTGGCGCTGTTGGGCGAGTGCACCGGGCGAGGCGCCCGCGAGGCCGTCGCTGCGGCTGACGTGGACGGCGAGCAGTTCTCCGCCGGCGGTGCGGTCGGCGATCCGGGCGGCGCGGCGGATGATCGTCTCGCCCTCAGGGCCGCCGGTCAGCGCCACCACGACGCGTTCGCGGGTCTCCCAGACCCGGTCGATGTTGTGAGTCGCCCGGTAGTCGCGCAGTCCTTCGTCGACCCGGCCGGCGACCCAGAGCAGGGCGAGTTCGCGCAGGGCGGTGAGGTTCCCGACCCGGAAGTAGTTGGTCAGGGCGGCGTCGACCTTCTCCGCCTTGTAGACGTTGCCGTGGGCCATGCGGCGGCGCAGCGCCTGGGGGGCCATGTCGACGAGTTCGATCTGGTCGGCCCGGCGCACGACCTCGTCGGGGACGGTCTCGCGCTGGGGGATCCCGGTGATCTTCTGGACGACGTCGTTCAGCGATTCGAGGTGCTGGATGTTGAGGGTGGTGATGACGTCGATGCCGGCGGCGAGCAGTTCCTCGACGTCCTGCCAGCGCTTGGCGTTGCGGCCGCCGGGGATGTTGGTGTGGGCGAGTTCGTCGACCAGGACGACGGAGGGGCGGCGGGCGAGCACGGCGTCGAGGTCCATCTCCTCGAACTCGGCGTCGCGGTAGGAGCGGTGGACGCGGGGGACGATGTCAAGTCCGTCGAGCATCCCTGCGGTGTGCCGGCGCCCGTGGGTCTCGATGAAGCCGACGACCACGTCCGCGCCGCGATCCCGCCGCCGGTGGGCCTCGTCCAGCATCCGGTAGGTCTTGCCGACGCCGGGGGCCGATCCGAGGTAGACCCGCAGCCGTCCGCGGCGATGAACGGTGCCGGGAGTGAGGTCAGGGGACATGGGTGCTGCGCTTTCTGACGAAGGGTGGCCGGTACGAAGGGGTGTCCGGGAAAGGCGGACCGTGGAGTGTGGTCCGCTGGGACGGCGCGCAACGCGGGCGACCGACCCGGGCACGCAGGTGGTCCTGCGCACTCGGGCCGGTCGGGATCCTCAGGTCGCCGCGGCGATCACTTCGTCTCGTTCACGGCCTTGTTGAGGAGGACGACGTTGACGCCCTCCTGGCCGAGGAAGCCGAGCGAGCGGCCCTCGGTGTACTTGTCGATGAGCTGGTTCAGCGTGTCGGCCGGGATGTTCCGTTCCCGGGCGACCCGGTTGACCTGCTCCTTGGCGTAGGCGACCGAGATGTGCGGGTCGAGGCCGGAGCCGGAGGCGGTCAGCGCGTCGGCCGGGACGCTCGCCGGGTCGACGCCGTCGAAGGCGGCGACGGCGGCGCGGCGGTCGTTGACGGCCTTGAGCAGGTCCTCGCTGTTCGGGCCGAGGTTGGAGGCGCCCGAGTTGTCGCCGGCGTAGTTGTTGGCGGAGGGCCGGGGCTGGAACCACTTCGGGTCCGGCACCGGGTCCTCCTTCGGGTCGTCCGGGTTCTTCTTCGGCAGGTTGTAGTTCTGGCCGAGCAGGCTGGAACCGACATCCTTGCCGTCGGCCTTCACGATCGAGCCGTTGGCCTTGTCGCTGAAGGCGACCTGGCTGATGCCGGTGATCAGCAGCGGGTAGGCGATGCCGCACAGGACGGTCATCACCAGCAGCGCCCGCAGCGCGGTGAGGTGGGTGCGCACGATGGTGGGCATGGTTCTCGTTCTCTCAGCTCAGACCGGGGATGAACTGGACGATCAGGTCGATCAGCTTGATGCCGACGAACGGCACCACCAGACCGCCGACGCCGTAGACCCCGATGTTCCGGGCCAGCAGGGAACTGGCGTCGGACGGGCGGTACTTCACGCCGCGCAGGGCGAGCGGGATCAGGCCGATGATGACCAGGGCGTTGAAGATGATCGCCGAGGTGATCGCGGACTGGGGGCTGTGCAGGCCCATGATGTTCAGGTGCTTCAGGCCCGGGTAGACCCCGGCGAACATCGCGGGGATGATCGCGAAGTACTTGGCCACGTCGTTCGAGATCGAGAACGTGGTCAGCGCGCCACGGGTGATCAGCAGCTGCTTGCCGATCTCGACGATCTCGATCAGCTTGGTCGGGTTGGAGTCCAGGTCGACCATGTTGCCGGCCTCCTTGGCCGCCATGGTCCCGGTGTTCATCGCGACGCCGACGTCGGCCTGGGCGAGCGCGGGGGCGTCGTTGGTGCCGTCGCCGGTCATCGCGACCAGCTTGCCGCCCTCCTGCTCCTTCCTGATCAGGGCCATCTTGTCCTCGGGCGTGGCCTCGGCGAGGAAGTCGTCCACACCGGCCTCCTCCGCGATCGCCTTGGCGGTCAGCGGGTTGTCGCCCGTGATCATGATGGTCTTGATGCCCATCCGGCGCAGCTCGTCGAACCGCTCGCGCATGCCCTCCTTCACCACGTCCTTCAGGTAGATCACCCCGAGGACGCGAGGAGCCTCGTCGCCGTTCTTCGCGGCCACCACCAGCGGCGTACCGCCGGCGGCGGAGATGCCGTCCACCAGCTGTGCCACGTCCGGCCCGACCGAACCGCCGTTGTCGGTCACCCAGTTGGCGACCGAGCCGGCCGCGCCCTTGCGGACCTGCACGCCGTCCACGTCCACGCCCGACATGCGGGTCTGGGCCGTGAACGGGACCCAGGTCGCGTGGGCAAGCTCGCCCTGTGCGCGGGCCCGCAGGCCGTACTCGGTCTTGGCGAGGACGACGATCGAGCGGCCCTCCGGCGTCTCGTCGGCGAGCGAGGACAGCTGCGCGGCGTCCGCCAGCTCGCCGATCTCGACACCTTCGGCGGGCAGGAACTCGGCGGCCTGGCGGTTGCCCAGGGTGATGGTGCCGGTCTTGTCGAGCAGCAGGGTGTTGACGTCGCCGGCGGCCTCGACGGCGCGCCCGGACATCGCCAGCACGTTGCGCTGCACCAGGCGGTCCATGCCCGCGATGCCGATCGCGGACAGCAGCGCGCCGATGGTGGTCGGGATGAGCGCCACGATCAGCGCGACCAGCACGACCATCGACTGCGGGGCACCCGCGAACGTCGCCATCGGCTGCAGGGTCACGACCGCGACCAGGAAGACGATGGTCAGCGAGGCCAGCAGGATGTTCAGTGCGATCTCGTTCGGCGTCTTCTGCCGGGCGGCGCCCTCGACCAGGGCGATCATCCGGTCGATGAACGACTTGCCGGGCTCCGAGGCGATCTTCACCACGATCCGGTCGGACAGCACCTTGGTGCCGCCGGTGACGGCGCTGCGGTCACCGCCGGACTCGCGGATGACCGGCGCGGACTCGCCGGTGATCGCCGACTCGTCGACGCTCGCGACGCCCTCGACGACGTCGCCGTCGCCGGGGATGATCTGGCCGGCCTCGACCACGACGTGGTCACCCAGTTGCAGGGCGGTGCCCGGGACCTCCTCCTCGTCCTGGGTGGCGGGCCAGTTGGTGAGGCGACGCGCGACGCTCTCGGTCTTGGTCTTGCGCAGGGTGTCGGCCTGGGCCTTGCCGCGGCCCTCGGCGACGGCCTCGGCCAGGTTGGCGAAGACCGTGGTCAGCCAGAGCCACACGGTGATCGACCAGGCGAACACGGACGGGCTCGCGATCGCGGAGATCGTGGTGACGACCGAGCCGACCTCGACCACGAACATGACCGGGTTCTTGACCATCACCCGGGGGTCGAGCTTCTTCACCGCGTCGGGGAGCGACGTGAGGATGAGCTTGGGGTCGAGAAGGCCGCTCTGGACTCGGTGCGGGGCCGTGCTGTGGTCGACCGGTGCGGGGTTGTGGGTGGTGGACATCAGTGGAGACCTTCTGCGAGCGGCCCGAGGGCCAGGGCCGGGAAGTAGGTGAGGCCGACGACGATCAGCACGACACCGGACAGCAGCCCGACGAACAGCGGCTTGTGGGTGGGCAGGGTGCCCGGAGTGGCCGGGACCGGCTGCTGCTGAGCGAGCGAACCGGCCAGCGCCAGGACGAACACCATCGGCAGGAACCGGCCGAGCACCATGCACAGGCCCAGCGCGGTGTCGTACCAGTCGGTGTTCACGGTGATACCGGCGAACGCCGAACCGTTGTTGTTGCTCGCGGAGGTGAACGCGTACAGCACCTCGGAGAAGCCGTGCGCCCCGCTGTTGAGCATCCCGGCCCGCTCGCCCGGCAGGGCCATCGCCACACCCGTGCCGACCAGCACCAGAGCAGGGGTCGTCAGGATGTAGAGGGAGGCGAACTTCATCTCCCGGCCGCCGAGCTTCTTGCCCAGGTACTCCGGCGTGCGCCCGACCATCAGACCGGCGACGAACACCGCCACGACGGCGAGGATCAGCATGCCGTACAGGCCAGAGCCCACACCGCCGGGCGCGATCTCGCCCAGCATCATGTTGAAGATCGTGATCCCGCCGCCGAACGGTGTGAACGAGTCGTGGAAGGAGTTCACCGCACCGGTCGACGTCAGCGTCGTCGAGGCGGCGAACAGCGTGGACGCGGCGATGCCGAACCGCTGCTCCTTGCCCTCCATCGCGCCGCCGGCGGCCTGCAGGGCGGTGCCGTGGTGCTGCGCCTCGGCGAGGGTCAGCAGGGCGACGGAGGCGACCCAGAAGATCGCCATGACGGAGACGAGCGCGTAGCCCTGGCGGTTGTCGCCGACCATCTTGCCGAAGGTGCGCGGCAGGGCGAACGGGATCACCAGGAGCAGGAAGATCTCCAGCCCGTTGGTGAAGCCGGTCGGGTTCTCGAACGGGTGGGAGGAGTTGGCGTTGAAGAAGCCGCCGCCGTTGGTGCCGAGCTCCTTGATGACCTCCTGGGAGGCCACCGGGCCGCCCGGGATCTTCTGTACGTCGCCCGCGAGCGAGGTGACCTCGTGGAAGCCGTGGAAGTTCTGGACCACGCCGTTGGCCACCAGGACGAGCGCGAGCACGATCGAGAGCGGCAGCAGCAGGCGCAGCGTGATCCGGGTGAGGTCGACCCAGAAGTTGCCGACCCGGTCGGTCTTGTTCCGCATGAACCCGCGGATCAGCGTGGCCATGACGGCGATGCCGACGGCGGCGGAGACGAAGTTCTGCACCGCGAGGCCCGCCATCTGCACCAGGTGGCCCATCGCGGACTCGCCGCTGTAGGACTGCCAGTTGGTGTTGGTGACGAACGAGATGGCGGTGTTCCAGGCCTGGTGTGCCTCCATCTCCGGCACACCCAGGCTCAGCAGCAGGTGCGTCTGGAGACGGATCAGGGCGTAGAGGAAGAGGACGGAGACGGCCGAGAAGGCCAGCACCGAGCGCAGGTACACCGGCCAGCGCTGGTCGGCGTCACCGTCGACGCCGATCAGCTTGTAGACGCCGCGCTCGACTCTGAGGTGCTTGGCGGTGGTGAGGAGCTTGGCGATGTAGTCGCCGAGGGGGCGGTAGCACAGGGCCAGTGCGCCGACGAGGGCGAGGGCCTGAAGCCAACCAGCAGCAGTGGAGCTCATGATCAGAACTTCTCCGGGAAGATCAGCGCGACGACGAGGTAGCCGACGAGTGCGACGGCGACGATCAGGCCTGCGAGGTTCTCGGCGCTCACAGCTTCTCGACCCCCTTCGCGATCAGGGCGATGACGGCGAACACGGCAACCGTGAGGCCGACGAACACGAGATCGAGCATGGGTTCCACCTGGTGGGGGATGTGGGGGACGCCGCAGGCACTGCCCGGAGACGTGTGCGGCACCGGCGGACGAACCGGCAGAGGGCAGCAAACCAGCCGTATGGAACGCGTCATCGTTCCCTGACGCGTTCCATACGGGTGAATCCGAACTTTGATGCGGCTTTGACGGCGGCGTCACGCGCACGAGACCAGCGGTTGTCCGAAACGTTTCCTGCCGGTGGCCCGTCTCGGCCGGAAAGGTCGTGGTCAACGCTTTTCGCGAGACCGGCGGCTGGGCAGGAACCGGCCATGGGCGGCTTCGGAGTGGGTGACGACGTAGACGTCGATGTCGTCGCCGGAGCCTTCGATGATGGTCTCGCCGGTGCCGCGGCCGAAGAGGTTTTTGAGGCGGCTACGGCGGGTGGCGCCGATGACGATCTGGGTGGCGTTGACCTGCCGGGCGAAGGCCAGCACCGCCTGTGCCGGGTCGTCTCCGTTCACCGCCTGCCAGCTGCCGCCGAGGCTCTCCACGAGGGCGCGCTGGCTGGCCAGCAGTTGCGGGGACGCGCCGGCCAGTCCATCGTCGTGGGCGACGTGGACGGCCAGGAACTCGCCGCCCGCGCCGCGGGAGGCGGTGCGCTTGGCCCGCCGGATGAGGGTGTCTCCTTCGGGACCGCCGGACAGCGCGACCAGGACGCGTTCCCGCGTGCCCCATGGCTGCTGGATGCCGTGGTCGTGGCGGTAGCGCAGCAGGGCCTCGTCGACACGGTCGGCCGCCCAGAGCAGGGCGAGCTCCCGCAGGGCGGTCAGGTTGCCGGCCCGGAAGAAGTTCGCGAGGGCCGCGTCGATCCTCTCGGGCGGGTAGACGTTGCCGTGCGCCATCCGCCTGCGCAGGGCCTCGGCGGACATGTCGACCAGCTCGATCTGGTCGGCGCGGCGCACTACGTCGTCCGGGATCGTCTCGCGCTGCCGGATGCCGGTGATCTGCTCCACCACATCGTTCAGCGACTCCAGGTGCTGGATGTTGACCGTGGAGATGACGTCGATCCCGGACTCCAGCAGCTCCTCGACGTCCTGCCAGCGCTTCTCGTGCCGGCATCCCGGGACGTTGGTGTGCGCCAGCTCGTCGACCAGGGCCACCCGGGGGCGGCGGGCCAGCACGGCGTCCAGGTCCATCTCGGTGAAGGTGCAGCCCCGGTAGGTCATGGTCCGGCGGGCCACGGTCTCCAAGCCCTCGGCCATCCGGCGGGTCAGCGGGCGGCCGTAGTCCTCCATGAAGGCGACGACCACGTCCGTCCCTCGCGAGGCACGGCGCTGCCCCTCGGCGAGCATGTCGTACGTCTTGCCGACCCCGGGAGCGGCCCCGAGGTAGACCCGCAACCGGCCGCGAGGCATGTGGTCCTCCCTCTGATCGCGCCTCCGTCTTCCATCGTCGCCCCGCCGGGCGGCCGGGCTCTCCTGCCGCGGTGACCGCAAGGATCGCGTTAATGCGCTGCCCTGCGGGTCGCGCCCGGCCCGCGCACTGCCTACACCGGAACCCGGAGGTGTGCGATGCGCCGGTACGTGATGAGAGGCCCGGTCTCCCTGCTCGCGGCGATGGTGATCCCGCTCGCGCTGAGTGCGATGCTGCTGCCGTTGCGCGGGCACCTGGCCAACACCAACGTGGCCCTGCTGCTGCTGGTGGCGGTGACGCTCGCCGACCAGGCCGGTGCCGCGTTGGAGTCGTCCACCCGTCCGGCGAAGGCGGCCTGATCCGGAGCTTGATCACAGCCCCGGATGGTCAGCGGGTGCCGAGGGCGGCTTCCTCGCGGTCGAGGTCGTGCTGGAGGCGACGGCGGGTGGTGTCGCTGATGCGGTGCTCGTCGTAGAGGCAGTGCAGTTCGGTGCTCTGGACGGCGATGACCTCGTGGCGCAGCTGGCGGTAGGCGGCGCCCGCGGTGGTGCCCTCCGGGGTCTCGGGGGTGTGGTCGAGGCGGGCGGCGAGACCGCGGCGGACGCGGTCGACGGCAGTGTCGGGCATGACCTCCAGGGTGGCGAGGTGGTCGACGTGGTCGAGGGCGGCGCGGTTGAGGGCGTCGCGGGCGTCGTTCTCCTCGCGGGCGGTGTGTTCGGGTTCCAGGGACAGGCCAGAGCGGTTGACCACGGCGGCGAGGGTCAGGCCTTGGACGACGAGGGTGAAGACGACGACCGAGGTGGTCAGGACGAGGATGAGGGGACGTCCGGCGAGGATGCTGCCGTCGTCGGCCGTGAGGGGGACGGAGAGAGCGGCGGTCAGCGGCATGACGCCGCGGGTGCCGGCCCAGGTGACCACCCCGGCGACCCGCCAGGAGAGCCTGCCGCAGGTGGGCTTGACCGCGCGGGTGAGGGGCAGCGTCCAGCCACGGCGGCGGCGGAGGCGAAGACCAGGCCGAAGGACAGGATCGTCACCGGTCGCCACACCGTGCGCAGGTCGCGCAGGGACAGTTCCTCGGCGGAGGCGTAGAGCAGGGGCGGCAGGACGACCAGAGCGATGGCCTGAGGCGGAATGTGCAGGGCGGGCACGCCCGGGATCATCGCGATCCCGAGGCCGGCCAGCACCAGCAGGGACGGGGCGGGCACACGCAAACGCCCGGCGAAAGTGGCCACGGTGGTGGCCAGGACGACCAGGAGCAGGATGATCCCCACGGCGTGCATCAGCGGCAGACTCCATCACAAAGAGCGGGGCGCCGCCGCCCTGTCGCCGCAGTCGTCCCCCGAGCCGACCAGACTTCCCGGCACACCTGAGGCGGTCATTTTATCGGGATGTTAGCGGGGGTGTCAGTCAGGGAGTCGGGGCTGCCGACTCCCGCCGCCGCCGACCTCGGCATCGCTATGGGCTCCGGCACCGACGCCGCGATCGGCGCGGCCAGGCTCACCCTGGTGCGCGGTGACATCGACTCCCTGGTCAGCAGCAGGGACCAGCCCACCGGGACGCACCGGGCCGACCGGGCCGCCCCTTCGGTCTCCCTGCCGCTGCCAGCCAGCGCCGGTCCGAGTGGCGCGGTTCCCGGCACGGCGCCGTCCCCATGTTCGTAAAAGAATCACGCAACTGTTCGGAACTTCCCGGGGTTCCGGTCCGACTCGTGTGCCGGGCGCCGTTGCCGACGGCGCCCGGCACACGAGGAAGGACAGGGCATGCGGCTCAACGAACGCTCGTCGCGCCGGTTCGGACCCGCCGTCAAGGGGGTCGCCCAGTGAGCGCGCCGACGGCACAGCAGGTGCCGCAGGTGGCGGACCGGTGGAGCCTGGTCGCGGTTGCCGGGATGCTGTCGTTCGTGGCGATGCTCGACATGAACATCGTGAACATCGCGCTCGCCGACGTCGCCGACGGCTTCCACATATCCGCGCAGACCGCCCAGTGGGCCGTGCTGGGCTACCAGCTCCCGCTGGTGGCGCTGCTGCTTCCCGCCGGCCGCTGGCTGGACGCCGTCGGCACCCGGCCGGCCGTACTGACGGCCGTCGCCGGGTTCGCGCTGGGCAGCGTCGCCGCCGCGGCGGCGCCCTGGGCCGGTGCGCTGATCGCGGCACGGGTCGTCCAGGGTGCCTTCGGCGCCGTGCTGTTCGTCCTGATGCCGGTGCTGGCGATGCGCTCGGTCCGGCCGCAGCTGCGGGCGCGGGCGATGAGCGTGCCCGCGACGCTGGGCCCGCTCGGCGCCGTCACCGGCCCGGCCCTGGGCGGGCTGCTGCTCGACCACTTCGGCTGGCGGGCCATATTCCTCGTCAAGCTCCCGGTCTGCCTGGCCGCCTGGCTGCTCGCCCGCCGCCACGTCCCGGCCGGGGGTGTCCTGCGCGCACCGGGCCGGGCGGAGCTCGCGGACGCGGGCCTGATCGGGGGTTCCGTCGCCGCGGTGCTGCTGGGGCTCACCCTGTCGGCCGACTCGGTCGCCTGGCTGCTGCTGGCGGCACCCGCTCTCCCGCTGGTCCTGTGGTGGCTGCGCCGGGGCGGAGGGCGCCCGGTCCTGGCCGTCCTGCGGGAGAACCGTACGGCGGGGCTCAACACCGCGGTCCTGGCCGTCGCGGCGGCCTTCGCGGTGGTGCACTATCTGCTCGCCCTGCACCTGCAGCGCGACGAGGCCGAGAGCGCCACCGCCACCGGCCTGACCATTCTGTGCTTTCCCCTCGCCATGGGGATCGGCGGTCCGCTCGGCGGCCGGCTGGCCGACCGCTTCGGCGCCCGGTCCACCGCTACCGCCGGGGTCGCGCTCACCGCGTCCGGCTTCCTGCTGCTGGTGCCGCTCGGCGACTCCTGGAGCCTGCCGGACGTCGCCTGGCGACTGGCCCTGGCCGGGGCCGGGATGGGCCTGTACGGCGGGCCTACCCAGACCCTGGTGATGAGCGCCGCGACCCCGGCGACGACGGCCACCGCGAGCTCCACCGTCCAGCTGGCCCGCAGCCTCGGCTTCACCCTCGGCCCGGCCCTCGCCACGGCCTCCTGGAGCCTGGGCGGACCCGGTGCGGCCGGTCTGCACACCGGCATCGGACTCGCGGCGGCCGGCGCCTGCCTCGCCGTCGTCCTCCTGGCGTCACACGGCCGCCTCGCGGCCCGTACAGCCTGAAACCCCCTACTTCCAACCCAGTTCACGACAGGAGCACACGCATGTGCGGAATCACCGGCTGGGTGTCCTTTCACCAGGACGTCCGCCACACGGCCCCCGTCATCGAGGCGATGACCGCCACCATGGCCCTGCGCGGCCCCGACGCCGGCGGCGTCTGGCTCGGTGGCCACGCCGCGCTCGGCCACCGCCGCCTCTCGGTGATCGACCTTGCCGGCGGCACCCAGCCCATGACCGACCGCCCGGACCATCCGCAGGTGGTGCTCACCTACAGCGGCGAGGTCTACAACCACCACCGGCTTCGCGCCGAACTGCGCGGCAGAGGGCACCACTTCGTCACCCGTAGCGACACCGAGGTGGTGCTGCGCGCCTACCTGGAGTGGGGCGACGCCCTAGTCGACCAGCTGGAAGGCATGTACGCCTTCGCCATCTGGGACGAACGCCAGCAGCGGCTCCTCCTGGTGCGCGACCGGCTCGGCGTCAAGCCGCTGTTCTGGACGACAGTCGACGGCGGCCTGGTGTTCGGCTCCGAACCCAAGGCGCTGTTCGCCCACCCCGAAGTCACCCCCACCGTCGACGCCGACGGTCTGCGCGAGGCCTACAGCCTGCTCTTCAACACCGGCCCCACCGTATGGGCCGGCGTGCGCGAGGTGGAACCCGGCGCGCTGCTCGTCCTCGACCGCGACGGCGTCCGGGAGCGCCGCTACTGGGAACTGACCGCCCGCCCGCACACCGACGACCTCGCCACCACCACCGACCGGGTCCGCTCCCTGGTCAATCGCGCCGCGCGCACCCAGCTGGAGGCGGACGTCCCACTGTGCAGCCTGCTCTCCGGCGGCCTCGACTCCACCGTCGTCACCGCCCTGATCGCCGACGAACTGCGCCTTCGCGAAGGCGCACAGGCCAAACTGCGCTCCTACGCCGTCGACTACAGCGACCAGGCCGAACAGTTCACCGGCGACGTGCTGCGCACCGGCCACGACACCCCGTACGCCGCCGAGGCAGGCACCTTCATCGGCACCGAACACTCCACCGTCGTCCTCGACCCGCGCGCGCTGCTCGACCTGGAGAACCGGCGGGCCGTCGTGGTCGCCCGGGACTCGCCGATCGGTGTCGGCGACATGGACACCTCGCTCTACCTGCTGTTCGGCGAGATCCGCAAGCACTCCACGGTCGCGCTCTCCGGTGAGGCCGCGGACGAGGTGTTCGGCGGCTACCCCTGGTTCCACACCCCCGAGGCGCTCGCCGCGCGGGCCTTCCCCTGGCTGCTCGTCACCGGCGACGACGCCGCCATGCCGCTCAACCCCGACCTCGCCGCCCACCTGCGCATCCGCGAGTTCCGCGAGGACACCTACCGCAGCTCCCTCGCCGCCGTCCCGCACCTGGACGGCGAGAGCCCGGCCGAGCACCGCCAGCGCGAGATGCAACACCTCTCGCTCACCCGCTGGCTGCGCCAACTCCTGCACCGCAAAGACCGGCTCAGCATGGCCCAGGGCCTGGAGGTCCGCGTCCCCTACTGCGACCACCGCCTCGTCGAGTACGCCTTCAACACCCCCTGGGCGATGAAGAACCACGACGGCCGGGAGAAGAGCCTGCTGCGCGACACCGGCCAGGGCATCGCCCCGGACTCGGTGCTGTGGCGGCCGAAGAACCACTACCCGGCCACCCACCACGCCGACTACAACGCCGGCCTCCAGCGGCTCGCCCGGGAGGCGCTGGACGCGCCCTACGTACGCGACATCGCCGACGAGACGGTCATCAAGGCCACCCTCGACACCCCCGCCGACCAGCTGGCATGGGGTCACCGCCTGCGCCTGGAGCGGGTCGTCGACCTCGCGCTCTGGCTCGACCACCACCGCCCCGCCCTCTCCCTCTGAACCCCTCTCCACCGCACCACCCCTACCGGAGGAAACCGGCATGACCACCCCCGACCGTACCGAGGGCCGCTGCCCCGTCACCGGCGCCACCGCCGGCGAACCCATACCCCTGTACGGTGCCGCGTACAAGACCGATCCCTATGACCTCTACGAGCGGATGCGCGACGCGGGACCCGTCCACCGGGTGCGCTTCCCCTCCGGGATCGCCGCCTGGCTGGTCACCGGCTACGAGGCCGCCCACTCCGCGCTCGACGACCCGCGCCTGGGCAAGAACCACCGCCTGGGCAATGACAACTGGCGGTCGCTGGCCTCGATCATGCCCGAGCCCCAGCACTCCCAGCTCCAGGTGCACCTTCTGCACCAGGACCCGCCGGAGCACACCCGGATGCGCCGCCTCGTCCTGAACGCCTTCGCCCCACGCCGGGTGGAATCCCTGCGGCCCCGGTTCCATGAGATCGCCGACAGCCTCGTGGACGAGCTGCCAGCCGAGGGCGGCGCCGACCTGGTGGCCGGCTTCGCCGCGCACTACCCGTTCCGGGTCCTCGCGGAGGTCATCGGCCTGCCCCCGGAGCTCGCCGCCCGCTTCGACCGCGACTGGGGCAAGGTCGTCCAGCCCGTCGGGCCCCAGGACCCGGGCCGCCCCGCCTACGAGGCCCGTCTGCTCGGCCTGCAGACCTACATCGCCGACGTCGTCGCCCACAAGCGCGAGCACTGGGAGGACGACCTCCTCTCCCGACTGGTCCTCGCCAAGGACCGCAAGGAGCTCACCCAGGCGGAACTCGACTCGATGATCTTCCAGCTCCTGGTCGCTGGCCAGGAGCCCGTCACCAACCAGATCACCACTATGATCATCACTCTGCTCCGCCACCCCGAGCAGCTGGCGCGCTTGCGGGACGAGCCGGACCTGATGCCCCGGGCGATCGAGGAACTCCTGCGCTACGACAGCGCCTTCGAGCTCACCACCTGGCGCTTCTTCGCCGAGGACAGCGACCTGCACGGCACCCGGATCCCGGCCGGCGACTCCGTCATCGTCTCGCTGTGCGCCGCAAACCGCGACGGCGAACAGTTCCCGGACGCCGACACGCTCGACCTGGAGCGCAGCCCCAACTCCCACCTGGCCTTCGGCCACGGCATCCACTTCTGTCCCGGCGCCGCCCTCGCCCGCGCCGAACTCCAGATCGCCATCGTCACCCTGCTCACCCGCCTGCCCGGCCTGCGGCCCGCGGGCTCCCTCGACGACCTGACCTGGATCCCGGCCGTCCTCGCCCGCGGCGTCAACCAGCTTCCCGTCGCCTACGACAAGCGCATCTGACCGACCCGGCCACACCGCGAGCCCCAACCCGCCCGTCGCAAGCGTCCTGGCCCGCCCGCCCCCACCGGAGGGTGCGGGCGCCGGGACGCCATCCCGCCATGCCCTCACGGAGAAGCCGCATGACCACCACCGGTACCGCCACGCCCATGTCCAGAGACGTCCGGCAGATCAGCGCCGCCGTCCTGGAACTGCTCCTGCCCCACCGCCGGGCCACCGACACCGCCACCCCGGCCACCGTCGACGACTTCCCCGAACAGCTGCGCCAGATAGGCGAGGTCGCTGAGCAGGGCGACCCGATCGTGTTCACCCTGCCCGGCTTCCCCTGCAAGTCCCCCAGCCCCGACAAGGTCCTCGGTCACCTCCCCGACGAGGGCGAACGGCTCTCCCTCACCTTCCTCGACGACCTGTGCCGCGCGGTCGGCGAGGTGTACGAGCCGGGCGCGCGGATGGAGATCTGCTCCGACGGCCACATCTTCGGCGACCTGATACGCGTCCCCGACCCGCACATCGACGCCTACTCCGACGAACTCACCGCCGTGATCCGGCGCGAGGGCCTGGCCCACCTGTCCGTCTTCGACCTTCGCGACGTGCTCGGCGACCTCCCGTACGACGAGAAGCGCGCCCGCGTCCACGCCGCCCACGCCCCGACCGTGGAGGAATTGCGCGCCGAGGTGAAGAGCGATGACCACGCCCGCGCCCTCTACTGCGGCATCACCCGCTTCCTCACCGAGGACACCGTCGACTTCACCGGCACCAAGTCGGCCCTCCAGCGCGAATGCCGGCAGCGCGCCTACGGCGTCATCCAGCGCAGCCGCGCCTGGGGCGACCTCATCGCCCAGCACCACCCCCGCACCGTCCGCCTGTCCATCCATCCCCAGCCGCGCGGCGCCGCAAAGTTCGGCATCCGCCTGCTTGACGCCCCCGACGCCTGGACCACCCCGTGGCACTCCGCCGCCCTCCACCGGCTCGACGGCAGCTGGCAGCTGATGCGCCGGGCCGACGCCGAGCGGCAGGGCACCCTGGTGCTACGCGACGGCCGGCCCAGCCACTTCGAGGCCTCCTGACCACCTCCGGCAGTGCAGGTGGCCCCCGGTCCCGTGGGGGGAACGGGGGCCACCTGCACCGATCTCACACCGTGACGGGTGACTCCTCCGCAGGCGGGGCGGGCATGGTCTTCCGGTGGTCGAAGGCGATCAGAGGATCCCCGGTCAGCGGGTGTTCGACCACGGCGGCCCGCACCCCGAACACCATCGCCAGCAAGTCCGGGGTGAGAACCTCCAGGGGTGTCCCGGAGGCGACGAGAGCGCCGTCGTGCAGGACGTGGAGCCGGTCGCAGAGCGAGGCCGCGGCGTTCAGGTCGTGCAGCGAGATCAGCGTGGTGCGGCGCTGTTCGCGCAGCAGGGCGAGCAGCTCCACCTGGTGCTGGACGTCGAGGTGGTTGGTCGGCTCGTCCAGCACCAGGACATCCGGCTGCTGGGCGAACGCCCGCGCGAGCAGGACCCGTTGGCGCTCGCCGCCGGACAGCTCCGCGAACCGACGCTCCGCGTAGGCCTGGAGACCGACCCGCTCCAGGGCCTCGGCCACCGTCGCGTGGTCGCGTTCGTCGTCGCCGGCGAAGGCCCGCTTGAACGGGGTGCGGCCCATCGCGACGACCTCGCGCACGGTGAACTCGAAGTCCGAGCCGCGCTCCTGGGGCAGCGCCGCGATGTGCCGGGCCGCCTGGGCCGGGGCCATGGACCGGACGTCCCGGTCGGCCAGCAGCACCCGCCCGGCGTGCGGGCGCAGATGCCGGTAGACGGTGCGCAGCAGGGTGGACTTGCCGCTGCCGTTGGGCCCGACGAGACCGGCGATCTCGCCCTCGGCGGCGATCAGGCCGACGTCGGAGAGGACGTCGCGCCCGCCGAGGGTGACGGTGATGTCCTCGACGGTGATCCTCATCAGCGTTCCAGCTTCCGGTCGAGGAGGTACAGCAGGACGGGTGCGCCGATGACGGCGGTCACGACGCCGATCGGCAGTTCCTGGGTGTCCAGGGCGGTGCGGGCGACGGTGTCGACGGCCACCAGGAGGACGGCGCCGGTCAGGGCGGACAGCGGCAGCAGCCGGCGGTGGTCGCCGCCCACGACGAGCCGGCACACGTGCGGCACCAGCAGGCCGACGAAGCCGATCGCGCCGGAGACCGCCACCAGGACGCCGGTGAGCAGGCTGGTGACGGCGAACAGTTCACGGCGCAGCCGGGAGGTGTCGACGCCGAGGCCGGCGGCGGTCTCGTCGCCCATCAGCAGCGCGTTGAGGTGCCGGGCGCGGCCCTGGAGGGCCAGCCAGCCCAGGGCGACGGCGGCGGCCGGGACAGCGAGTTGGTCCCAGGTGGCGGCACCGAGGCTGCCCATCAGCCAGAACAGCACGCCCCGGGTCTGTTGTTCGTCGCCGGCCTGGAGGATGAGGAAGCTGGTGAAGCCGGAGAGGAACTGCCCGATGGCCACCCCGGCGAGGACCAGGCGCATCGGGGCGAAGCCGCCGCCGCGCCGGGCGATCGCCCAGACGAGGGCGAAGGAGGCCAGGGCTCCGGCGAACGCGGCGGCCGGGACGCCGAAGCCGAACGCGAAGCCGGTGCCGGCGCCGAGGACGATGACGGCGACCGCGCCGAGCGAGGCGCCGGAGGAGATGCCCAGTAGGTAGGGGTCGGCGAGCGGGTTGCGGACCAGGGCCTGGACGGCGGTGCCGACCAGGCCGAGTCCGGCTCCGACGATCGCGGCCAGCAGGGCGCGGGGCACCCGCAGCTGCCAGACGATCAGGTCCCGGGTGCCGGCTTCCGGAGCCGAACCGGTGAGCCGGTGGCCGACGACGGTCCACACCTCGCGGACGGGGATGTCCACCGCACCGAGGGAGACGGCGAGGGTGAGGGCGAGGACCAGGGCGAGGGAGAGCGCGGACGCGACGAGGCCGGCCCGCGCGGTGCGCGTGGGCCGGCGGCCGGTCGCCGCGGTGGCGGCGGTCACTACTGGGCGTCCTTGACCTGGTCGGGGAAGAGGGTGTGGGCGATCTGTTGGACGGTGTCGGCGTTGCGGGTGCCGGCGATGGTGGTCACTTCGGAACCGATGCGCACGAAGTGGCCTTCCTGGACGGCCTTGAGGCCCTTGGTGGCGGGGAACTCGCGCAGGAACTTCTCCGCGTCGTCGAAGGCCTTCTTGTTCTCGGCGTCGCTGCCGCGGTTGCGCACCCCGAGCTGGATCCAGTCGGGGTTCCTGGCGACGACGTCTTCCCAGGAGACGGGCTTGAAGTCGCCGTCGACGTCGCCGAACACGTTGCGCGCGCCGGCCAGGGTGATCACCGCGTTGGCGACCTGCCGGTTGCCCACCGCCATCGGCTGCTTGGTGCCCGCGTCGAAGTCGAAGAAGAAGTAGCCGGGGCGCTTGTCCGCCGCCACGCCCGCCAGCGCGGTCTTCACGGCGCCGACCTTCTTCTCCATGTCCGCGACCAGCGCGTCGGCCTTGGCCGAGGTGCCGGTGACCTGGCCGAGGCTCTTGATGTCGCCCTCGACGCCGGTCAGGTCCCGCACCGTGGTTGGGGCCGTGGCCGCGCAGGCGGTGGAGTGCAGGAAGACCCGCTTGATCCCGGCGGCCTGGTACTCCTGGGCGGTCGGGGCGGTGCCCATGCCGCCGCCCATGCCGCCCATGTCGGCGAAGGTCTCCACGTACAGGTCCGCGCCGGAGCCGAGCAGTTTCTCCTTCGGGATCACCATGTCACCGAGGACCGGGACCTTTGCTCCGGCATCGGCGACGTCGGCGGGCAGCGTGCCCTTGCCGGGCGGGAAGCCGGTTCCGATGACTCTGTCGCCCGCGCCGAGCTTCAGCAGCATCTCCAGGCTGGAGGCGTTGCTGGTGACGATCTTCTTCGGCGCGGAGTCGAACACCGTCTCCTTCCCCGCGCAGTCAGTGACCTTGACCGGGAATGCCGCCGCGGCCGAGGAGGCCCCGCCGTTCGCCGCAGTTGCACCGGCGTCGCCGGACTCGGCGCTCCCGCCGCTGCCGCAGCCCGTCACGAGCAGGGCGACGGCGGCGGCCATGCCGCACAGAACACGAGAACGCATGGAACTCTCCTGGGACGATCCGGGTGCGAGGGGTCCGCCGTGTGCGGACCCGGCACTGGTAGTCGGATCGTGGCCCGGAAAAGTTCCGAAGAACGTCCGAAAAATCCCCCGCGCCAGTTCGGTCGCCGGGCGCCACCGCGCGGGCAGCGGGATCACGCTGTGCCTGACGTTGTGCGGGGTGGTGTACCAGAACAGCGGGATCGTGGCGATCCACACGACTATGCAGTACGGGCAGACCGCGCCGATCTCGTACAGCGTCTGGTCCGTCAGCCAGGTGACGAAGCCGACCCCGAACAGGGTCCCGGCCTGGAGGCCCAGCCAGAACCACATGCGGCCGAGCATGGCACGGCCTGTTCAATTCCGACCCCGCCAGTCCGCGGGTTGCCGGGCGGGGTCGGTGCGGGACGCGCGTCCCGCACCGACCCCGGACTCTTACGCCGAGGCGTCCGCGCCGGTGCCGCGACCGCGGCGGCCGATCACGACGCCCGCCACCGCGCCGAGGACGCCGACCACGATGCCCGCGATGCCCAGTGCGCGGGCGGTGGAGTCGCTGCCGCTCGCCTTCGCGGTCGCGGTGCTCGTCGGGTTCGCCGGCGCCGGGTCGGCCTTGGCGCTCGCCGCGGCGCTGGGGGCGGGAGCGTCGGAGTCACCGGCGGTGGCGGCGGTCAGCTTGAGCACCGGCGCCGGGTTCTTCGGCTCGGGCTGGCCGTCCTGGGGCTCCTCGATCCAGCGCACCACGGTGCCGTCGCTGTAGGTCTGCAGGGCCTTGAAGACGACCTTGTCCGTGCCGTCGGGCAGCGCGCCGAGGTCGACGGTGAAGTCCTGGAAGTGGCCGGGGGCGATCTGGCCGCCGGTCCACACGACCTGGGAGACGGCGTCGGTGATGTCGCCGTCGTCGGTGTGGATCGGGGTGGCGAGCTTGGTGGTCTGGATCGCGTCGGTCCACCCCGGCACCGGCGCGACCTTGACGGACGGGATCGGGTGGTCGGTGGGGAAGTCGATCTCGACCTTCACCGTGCTGTTCTTGTCGTCCTCGTCGGGCACGCGGAACGCGAAGGTCTGGTCGGTCGCGTTCTTGGGCACGCTGTTCGGCTGCACGATGACGTGCGCGGACGCCGGTACGGCCGCGGCCAGCACGGTCGCGGCGCCCAGCGCGAAGGCGGCGGCAAGACGCTTCTTGGGGGACAGGTTCATGGCTGTGTGGTCTCCGGGTCGGAGGCACGAGCACACCGGTACGCACGGGCGGCGGGCGCGCGGGTGAACCGGCGCCGTTGCCCGTGGAAGCGGAGCACGCGTGAGTGATCAGGGGGAAGACGGACGGCCACGATCACGGAGCGTTGCGCTCCGGTCAGGCGGCCGGGACCGGTGGCGGACCTCGCCTGATCACCGCATGCCGCAGCAGCGCCGACTGCGGGACCCGCCGTTGGCCGTCGGCGGACGCGAAGCGCACCGCCCTTGCCCGCGACCGCCCGTCCACCCCGCAGCGCAGCACCGCGAACAGGGCCAGCAATCCGTGCAGCGGCGCCGCACAGGCGTGAGCCGTCGCGGTGACGGCTCCGGCGGTGAGCCGGACGAGCCGCCAGACGGCCGCCTCGCCCCGCTGCAGCCACCAGCCCGCCGCGACGGTCGCCGCGAGGTGCGCGACCAGCATCGCGGGACTCAGTCCCAGGTGCAGCGCGTGGCACCAGAAGGCGGCGTGCGTGGCCGCCGCGACGGCATGCGGAGCCCCCGTGCTTCCCGCCGCCACATGCGGAACCGCCGCTCCGGAGTGCCCACCGCCCGTCGCCAACATGCCGGGCATGTGGGCCATTCCAGGCATATCACCCATATCGGGCGCATGGCCCGAACCGTCCGCGCCCGCGGGCCTCGGAGGCGGCCGCAGGGACTGCGCGGCATGGAAGAGGACGTGCAGGCCCGCTTGGCCAGCGGCCAGACCGCCGACGATCGCGCCCATCGAACGCTCCCGCCGTGCCCCCGTCACCGCGGCGACAGTGGTGAGAACCCACCCGAGCAGCAGTGCGCCCAGAGGCACCGGGCTGCCGGACTCCAGTGCGTGCCCGGCTGCGGCCAGCACGACGCAGACCGTCGCGAAGGGCAGGGCCCGCAGTACGCGAAGGTCGAGCGCGGCGACACGTACCAGCGCGGGTACGGGCTCGGTTCTCGGGGCAGACATGGCCGGGACATCATGGCATCCGCGTCCACCACCCCGGGCGGGCTCCCCCCTATCGTTTCCCACCTGACACGCGCGGCCACCGGAGCGACGCATCGGGTGAGCACGGCCGAGCGAACGGGCACACCCCGCGGCGCCGTGACCGGCACCCGCCATCGACAAGCGGAGGTTCCCGTGCCCGAGTCCATGCACGAGCCGGTGGCGAGGTTCTGCGGAAACGGCAACTGCGGCTGCCCGCAGGTGTTCGTCGACCCCGACGCGCGGAAGAGCGCCGTATCCGGATCACTGCCGACTTCGGCCAGCAGATCCAGCTGAGCGCCGAGCAGTTCCGCGACCTCCTCGACCCGGTGAAGACCGGTTCCCTCGCCCCGGTGACGACCATGGGGGCTGACGGGCAGGTCCGCGTCAATCTTTAGCCCCTGGCCGAGGTCGGCACCGACATCTCCGCCGAGACTGCGAAGATCCTCACCGCCGAAGCTGTCCAGGCCTCCGACATCGTGATCACCATGGACTGCGGCGACGCCTGCCCGTCCTTTCCCGGCAAGTGCCACCTCGACTGGAAGCTCGACGACCCGGCCGGCCAGGGCGTCGACACCGTCCGCCCGATCCGCGACCGGATCGAGTGGCGCATCCGCGGACTGCTCGCCGACCTCGGCGTCGAGGCCGCCGTATGAACGACGCCCGGTCGTGAGCACGACCGCCGTCACGCCCGAGCACCACGACCAGGTCCTGGCGATCCATCAGAGAATCTCTTTGCTGAACTCTCGTTGGATTCTTCCATTGTCAATGGTTTCGGCGGCGCGTACATCCTTATTTTGCGTTATCCGTTGACTGAGGCCTGTCACCGCTGCTTTTCTTCGGTTCACGCCCCCTGCCGAAGCCCTCGGGCCGGCGGCCGGCGCTGGTTCCGCTGTTCCACCATCGCTTGGTGCTCAGTTCGCTGACGCGGCGTCGGTCATTGCGCGTCAGCCCCCCACGGCACTACCGGCTAGCACGGGCCGCCCTCGATTCTATGCGCCTCTCGCCCGTGTGATCGCCGTACCCCGTCATGCCAAGAGCCGTCATCCGGGCCGACCGGCGCCGGAGACGGCGGGAGAGAGGATCCCCCACACATGGGCGTTCCCCGTAGCCGTGCGAGCAGAAGGCTGGCCCTGGCCGCCGTCGCCTCGCTGTCCCTCGTCACAGCCGCGCTGACAACCGGCGGCGCCGCCCAGGCGGCGGACCAGCCGGTGTCGTCGCAGAGCGGCACCGTGACCAACCCGTACAGCCCCGCGTACCAGCACCCCTACCGCCACGGCGCGGTACCCACCATCGCGCAGAACGAGAAGATCAAGCAGTGGGCCGCCACCCACCAGGAGAACAGCACCGATGCGGCCACCGGCCCGCAGACCCTCTCCTACGGCGGAGGGATCGACGGCATCGGTGTCCAGAGCGGCCACTCCAAGGTCTACCTGGTCTTCTACGGAAACCAGTGGGGGACCCAGAGCACGGACGCCAACGGGAACGCGAAGTTCTCCGGCGACTCGGCCGGTGCGGCGGGCGCCGCCCAGCAGATGTTCAAGGGCATCGGCACCGGCAGCGAGCTGTGGTCCGCGGACCTGACGCAGTGGTGCGACGGACCGAACGTGGCTGCGGGCGCCACCAGTTGCCCCTCGAACGCGAACTTCATCCCGTACCAGGCCGGCGGCGTCCTCGCCGGCGTGTGGTACGACAACGCGGCGGCGTCGCCGAGCGCGGCCACCGGCCACCAGCTCGGCCAGGAAGCCGTCAACGCCGCGGCGCACTTCGGCAACACCACGGCGGCGGCCAACCGCGACGCCTACTACGTGATCCTGTCGCCGCACGGCACCAACCCCGACAACTACCAGAACCAGTACTGCGCGTGGCACGACTACAACGGTGACACCACGCTCACCGGCGGCGCGGTGACCTCCCCGTACGGCGACGTCGCGTTCAGCAACCAGCCCTACAACATCGACTCGGGCGCCGGCTGCGGCGTCGGCTTCGTCAACTCGCCCGGCACGCTGGACGGCTTCACGATGACCCTCGGCCACGAATGGCACGAGATGATGTCGGACCAGAACCCGGCCGGCGGCTGGACCAACCACGTGAGCGGCAGCTCCTACAACGGCCAGGAGAACTCCGACGAGTGCGCCTGGCTGTCCCCGGGCACCACGGGCGGCGCGGCCAACATCACCTTCGGCAGCTTCGGCACCTGGGCCGAGCAGGCCAGCTGGTCCAACGACACCAACTCCTGCGCCATCTCCCACCCGATCGTGGGCGGCGGCTCGACGGGCAACACGGTGACCGTCACCAACCCCGGCAACCAGACCACCGCGCAGGGCAGTTCGGTCAGCCTGCAGATCCAGGCCGGTGACTCGGCCTCCGGCCAGAGCTTCACCTACTCGGCCACCGGCCTGCCGACCGGCCTGTCCATCAACTCCACGACCGGCCTGATCACCGGCACCGCCACCACCACCGGCAGCTACAACGTCACCGCCACCGCCAAGGACACCACCGGAGCCAGTGGCTCCACCAGCTTCGGCTGGACGGTCACCGGCACCGGCGGCTCCTGCACCCCGGCCCAGCTGCTCGGCAATCCCGGCTTCGAGACCGGCTCCGCCGCGCCGTGGACCACTACCAGCGGCGTCATCGACAACTCGACGTCCGAGCCTGCCCACAGCGGCTCCTGGAAGGCCTGGCTGGACGGCTACGGCACCTCGCACACCGACAGCCTGTCCCAGACCGTCACCATCCCGTCGGGCTGCAAGGCCAGCCTCAGCTACTGGCTGCACATCGACACGGCCGAAACCACCACCACCGCCCAGTACGACAAGCTCACCGTGACCGTCAACGGCACCACAGTGGCCACGTACTCCAACCTCGACCACAACACCGGCTACGCCCAGAAGACGATCGACCTGTCGGCCTACGCCGGGCAGAGCGTCACCCTCAAGTTCAACGGCGTGGAGGACTCCTCCCTCCAGACCAGCTTCGTGATCGACGACACCGCGATCCAGACCAGCTGACCCCTGGCCCGTCCGAACGTTCGGCCCGGCGGCTCCTTGCCGCCGGGCCCACCCTTTGGGTGGTCGGCCGACGGCGACGGCAGCCGGGGGTGACGAGGCGGAGGAGGTCCGATCGCGGCCTGAGCACGGCCCCACCGGCGCCGGCGGCACGGTGGTGACCCTCTTGTCTGCAGGTGACGAGTCGGACTGCGGTGGCACTGGCGTCCACTCCGTGGGACAGGTTCGAAACGCTACGGACCGACGGCGGCAGCCCAGTTGGGTGAACTCGTCGGTCCGAGAGCTCGGAGGCGGTCGAGGACGGTCGGGTCCTGGGCGTCGAGCCAGTCGGCGAGTTGGCGGAAGGAGACGCAGCGGACGCCGTCGCGGTGGCAGAGGTCCTTCATCGTCGTCTCGGCGCTCTGGAGCTCGGGTGCGTGGCGGGGGTCGAGGTCGGTGTCGATGACGAGTGGTGCACGGCTGCCGTGGTAGACGCGGTCGAAGGCGTTCTGGTAGGTCTGCGGGGTCCGGTCGGTGGACAGTACCTCGTGCGCGTCGGAGGCGTCGGGGATCCGCTGGAGCGGGAAGTCCCAGATGCCGTCGGTCTGCGTCGGCCAGCGCTGGGTGCCGCCCGGCGAGCTGGCGTCGTAGCGCCAGCCGGCGTCCTTCTCAGCGGGGAGCAGATTGGGCCGGCCCTCCAGACACGGGGCGCGGCCGCCGGCCAGTTCGGTCTGGTAGTCGAAGGGCAGCGGGGGCAGGTCGGTGAAGCCCGTTCCGGTCTTCCAGAAGTTGACCATCGAATAGCCCTGGCCGATTTCGCTCTGCCAGTCGGCGGTCGACCAGTCCCGGCCGCCTTTGGGGCCGCAGAACTGGCCGATGAAGCCGTCGGCGATCTCGTCGCCGTCCAGCCAGGCGCGGCCGAGCTGCTGCAGGGTCGCGCGGACCTGGGCGTCGGTGGGGAAGGGGACGGCGGCGGTGCCGGCCTCGTGCTGCGGCGGCTGGTACTGCCAGCGCTTGGTGGCGGGGAGCAGGTCGATGCCGCGCAGGAAGAACGTCACGTCGGCGCCGCTCGCCTTGGCCGACGTGCGGGCTCGCGAGAACAGGTGGTTGTCGTCCTCGGTGGGGGCGTCGAAGGAGAAGACCACGAACTGCGGCGGCTGCTCGCCGGGCTTGAGCCGGACGGGAGTCGGCCGGCCCGGCTGCGGGCCGGTGTCGGAGGTCGACCCGTCGCCGAGCACGGTGACGGTCGGGTCCGTCGCGTCGGCGCTGGGCGTGGCCGCGGCGTCGGGCGTGACCGGGCCGTATCGGTGGTCGGGGACGGCGGGCATGAAGGCGAGCGCGGCGACGACACCGAGCGTGAGTACGGTGGCCGTGCCGCGACGGGGGCCCGTGGGTGTGCCGGTCGGAGCCGACGGACGCTCACTCATAGGGGTTCTCCGGTTCGGCGATCCGGCGGATCTGGTTCGCGGTCAGGGTGGGAACCGCGCCGTCCTGGCCGCTCGCCCCGTCCGGCTGCCACTCGCCGGTCACCTCGACCCACGCGCCCTCGGGCGGTGCGTCGGCGCCGCGGATCACGACCTTGCTGCTGGACGCGTCGGCGGCGCAGCAGGAGATCGTCAGCCGGGCGAGGTCCCAAGTCCCGTCGCCGGAGCCGGGGGTGGCGAAGCCGGTGAGCCGGATCCGGTGGCCTTTGAGTGAACCGCTGCTGTCCCAGAGCGCGCGGGAGTCGAAGTCGGCGAGCCGCATGCCGACCGGGTCGGTCGTGGGCAGCGGTGCGAAGCCGGCCGCCGCCTCAGCGGGTCTGACGGCGGTGTTGTCCGAGTGCTGCGCGGTGAAGGAGCCGAGCGCCCGGGGCTGGAGCAGGTAGATCGCCAGGACGGGCAGGAGCAGCAGCCACGCCGTACGGGGCGCGCCGTGGTGGTCGTGGCCGTGCCCGTCGTGGCCCTTGGGTCCGTCGTGGGCATCGGGCCCGTCGTGGCCGGGGCGGAGCAGCTTCCGTGCGGCGCTGACCGCGCCGACGAGCCCGACCGCCACGAGCAGGACGCCGCTCGCGATCAGGTACGGCCGCAGGCCCTCGCGGACGTACCGCAGGTACAGCTCGCTGAAGAGCGAAATGTGCAGCACCGCCGCGCCGAGCAGGATGTGCAGCAGTGCCCGGACCTCGCGCGTCACAGGAGCCACCAGCCGGTGAGGGTCGCCGCGGTGACGGCGACGACGAAGGTGGTGGCGCTGAAGCGCCAGGCGAAGGCCCGTCCGAAGGTGCCGGCCTGGAGGGCGATCAGTTTGGCGTCCACCATCGGGCCGACGACCATGAACGCGAGCTTGGCGGTGGTGGAGAAGGAGGTCAGCCCGGCTGCGACGAAGGCGTCCGCCTCCGAGCAGACCGCGAGCAGGACGGCGAGCACGGCGAGCGCCAGGACGTCGACGCCCGGCAGCCCGGCGAGGCCTTTGAGCAGGTCGCGCGGCACGGCGACGTTGAGGGTGGCCGCGGTCATCCCGCCGATCACCAGGAAACCGCCGGCGTGCAGGAAGTCGTGTTCCAGCGAGGCGCGGAAGGCCGCCCAACCGGTCGGGCCGTGCGATATTCCCGGTCCGCACGACCCACGGCCCGCGGCCGCGTTCGGCCTGCGGCGCCACACCTGCCTTGACGCTGTGGCGCAGTAGCGCGATGGCGGGTCCGCGCCACGACACCCTGCACGACGATGCGGACGAACCTCGGCCCGGATCCTGTGGCTGTGCTGCGCCCGGACTCAGGTCGCTGTGGAGTGAAAGGCCGTCAGACGGCCGGGGCGGCCAGGGTGTCCAGTGCGCCGCTCTTGGCCTGGGCGACGAGGTCGCGGAACTGCTCCTCGCTCATCTGCACCTGCTGCCCGAAGTCGTCCGTGATCCGCACCCGCTTCTCCGCCGGAGCGGCTGGATCCACGAACAGCTGCGGGCAGCCGCAGTTGCAGTTTCCGCAGAAGGTCGCGATCGGGCCCGTATTGGTTCCGTGTATCTGTGCCACCTTTGTCGCCTCCGGCGTGGGCGTATTTCCCCACCCGGCGATTCCCGCAAGCGGAGTGTTCAAACCAACTTCCGGGCGCCGAAGGGCTGGTGGGGTGGTGAGCCGTCGGTGCCTCTCGTGGGCGATCGGCCCGCGAACCGGATGGCAGCGGGCACATGCGCCGGGACATGCGCCGGCGAGGCGAGCGGCGACGTCGGAGGCGAGAGTCAGCACGGCAGCACGATACATAGAATCCTGAATTCAGGAAACCATGACGTTTTGGCTGCCGCGCCGGAGCCTTCACCGGGCTGCTGTGGTCGCTGTCCGTCGGCGGCCGCATCCGCTGACCGGAGCACCCGCCGGCATGTGTCGCTAATTCGGCGGGTCGGCCCCCAGGGCGTCGGCGAAGGGGTCGTCATCGGACAGTTGCCGTCGGTGCATGCCCAGGGCGAGTTCGGCGTCGGTGAGCAGGCAGCTGTCCAGGAGGCGGTGGAGTGCGGGGACGTCGAGGTCGATGCCGGTGAGGGTGAGTTCGCAGCGGCGTTCGCCGTAGTACGGGTCCCAGAACAGGGCGGCGAAGGTGCGGCGTTGCGGGGAGGCGGAGCGCCAGGCGCTGTCGTCCTGTTCCGGTAGCCAGGTACCGGCCGTTTCGATGGCCAGGTGTTCGCCGGCGGATTCCCATCGGTGGATGGACTGGGGCCGGTTGGCGAGCCATAGGTGGCCGCGTCCTCGGATGACGCCTGCGCAGATCTGTTCGAGCGCGTCGTGCAGGCGTTGTGCGTGGAGGGGTCGTCGTGACGACCAGTGTGTGGTGCGGACTCCGAACTCCGGTCGACGGGGTTGACGGGGGATGGGGAGCGGCCCGTGCCGGTCCCGGACCCGGTCGGCGTCGAAGAGGTTCCCGCCGACCAGCGGCGAGAGGTCCGGCAGGCGGAGCGCGCCGGTCAGCGGATCGTGGCAGACGTGGGCCATGGCGGCGCGCGGGGCGAGATGGTGCACCAGCGCGACGGCGCGTGCGGAGGCGGCGGGATCCGGATCGTTCATGCTGGCGGTCACCACGGCGTCGGCGGCTTCGAGGTGCCGGGCTGCGGTCTCGGCGAGGGTCCGCCGGTCGTCCGGGCCGAGGCCGAGTTGGTGGTCCAGCAGCCGGTCGCCGCCGCTGAGGTCGTCCTCGATCCGGGACAGGTCGACGGCGGCGGCGACCGCGTCGATCCGCACGTCGTCGGCGAGTGCCTGCCCCCGGGCGCGGCCGTCCAGCAGGCCCAGAGCGACCAGGTCCGCCTGCATGCCCGGCGGGAGCGTGAGCAGCAGGTGCCGGTGGCGGCCGGTGCGGGCCGCGCGCAGCAGGACGGGGAGGAGGGCCGACGGCAGCAGGTGGGAGGAGCACGGGCGGGGGAGCGTCACCGAGCCGCCGTCCACCGGGCCGGAGCGCTCGTACAGCCGCCAGGACCAGGAGGCCGTCCGGCCCTGGGAGTTGACCCGTGCGGCGAGTACCGCGAGCCCCGGCACCTCGATGCGGGCCAGGTCGGCGGCGCAGTCGCGTACGCCGGTGGCGAGGCCGCCGAGCACGGTGACGGGCAGCCGGCGCGGCCTGCCCTGCGCGGTCATCTCCCACTCCTCCCCGATGTGCCGACTGAGTTGATGCGAGCTCAGCTCGCCGTGCCGGGCCTGGTGCCGACGAGTCCGTAGCGGCGCTGGAAGCGCTCGACGCGGCCGGCGGTGTTCAGGACGCGGGCGGTGCCGGTGTAGAAGGGGTGGCTGGCGGAGGAGATCTCGACGTCGATGACGGGGTAGGTGTTGCCGTCCTCCCAGTCGACGGTGTGGATGCTGGTAGCGGTGATGGGGGCACCCCCGGCCGAAGGCTGGGGGAGGGTGAGGAAGGCGAGGCCGCCGGCCTTGTCGCGGAAGACGACGGGGCGGTACTCGGGGTGGATGCCGGACTCCATGGTGATCTCCAGAGGGGTCGTGGGGCGGGTCAGCGTTCTTCGCGGAACGTCACGTGCGTGCCGGCGACGGGGTCGTACTTGCGCAGGACCAGCCGGTCGGGATCGTTGCGACGGTTCTTGCGGGTGACGTAGGTGTAGCCGGTTCCTGCGGTGGAGCGGAGCTTGATGATCGGGCGCAGTTCGTTGCGGGCCATCGGTGCCTCCATGGCGTGTCGGGGGCGTTGACCCACCATAGCGTAATGGTTTTCGTTTTCATCTACCTGCTAGTGTCGGCTCAACGTTCGCGGCCGGCTCGGCATTCCCGTCCGCCGCCGTCCTGACCGACACGGAGTCGCCATGTCCGCCCACTGCCAGCTCACCGGCCGAAAGCCCGGGTTCGGCAACGCCATCTCCCACTCGCACCGCCGCACCAGGCGCCGCTTCGACCCCAACATCCAGACCAAGCGCTACTGGCTGCCGAGCGAGAACCGGTTCGTCCGGCTGACGCTCAGCGCCAAGGGCATCAAGACCGTCGACAAGCTCGGCATCGAGAAGGCCGTCGCCCGGCTGCACGCCCGTGGGGAGAAGGCCTGATGGCCAAGCGCAGCAAGATCGCCAAGAACGAGCAGCGCCGCGTGATCGTCGCCCGGTACGCCGAGCGCCGCGCCGAGCTCAAGCGCCTGATCTCCGCCCCGGCGACCTCGCACGAGGACCGCCTCGCCGCCCAGGCCGAGCTGCAGCGCCAGCCGCGCGACGCCAGCGCCACCCGGGTCCGCAACCGCGACGCGGTCGACGGCCGCCCCCGCGGCTACTTCCGCGCCTTCGGCCTCTCCCGCATCGGCCTGCGAGAGCAGGCGCACGCCGGGTTCCTCCCGGGCGTCCGCAAGGCCAGCTGGTAACACCCACCCACAAGCCGGTCGCGTCCTGTGCCGCGCGATCTCTCCCGGGCCGTGTGGCCCGGGGCGCGACCACCAAGCCGCTCCACCGGCTCACGTCGGTGCGGTGGTCCTCAGAAAGGAAGAACCGGTGTCCCAACCCAGCCTGCTGCCCGTGGTGGTGGTCGGAGGACTCCACGAGACCGAGCGCCGCCAGGCCGTCCTGGAGCTCCTCGCCGACCATGAAGGCGCCGTGGTCCTGCACCACGACCTCACCCGTGCGGGCGAGGGCCGCGTGGACCGGGGAGTCTGGGACACGTCCGGTCCGCTCGGCGGGGCGAACTTGCCGCTCACCAACGACTGCCCGTGCTGCGCGCTGCGCGAGGACCTGCTGCCCGAACTGCTGAAGATCGCCGAAGCCGGACGCCACCGCCTCGCGGTAGTGGAGCTGTGGGGCGGCAGCGACCCGCACCCGCTGGTCGAGGTCATCGCGGGCGGTGAGGTCGGCGACCGCTGCATGCACGAGGTGGTGGAGGTCGTCGGCGTGGTCACCGCCGTGGACCCGCTCAGGGTCGTCCCGGAACTCTCGGTCTCGGACGAACTCTCCGAGCACCACCTGCACACCTGCGCCGACGACGACCGCACGGTCGCCGAGGCGCTCGCCCACCAGATCGAGTACGCCGACGTGTTGGCCGTCTCCCACGCCGACCAGGCCGCCGGGACGCCCGAGTTGCACGCCGGCATCGCGATGCTGCGCCAGCTCCACCCGACCGCCCGCGCCGTACGGCTGGGCACCGGCACACTCCTCCGCGCGGCGCTCGCGGGCTTCGACGTGGCCGCCGCGCGTGACCGGGTCAACCCGGCGCTGGCCCTGCTGCCGCAGGAGGCCGACGAGGCCGGGGTGGCCACGCTGGTGTGGGAGCGGCGCCGGCCGCTGCACCCGGCCCGGTTGCACGAGGCGCTGGAGCAGCTCGTCCCGGCCGCGCAGCGCAGCCGGGGCCGGTTCTGGCTCGCCAACCGCCCCGACCTGATGCTCGCCTGGGACGCGGCCGGGGCCAACCTCGCCGTGGAGGAGTGCGGGCCGTGGCTGGTCTCGCTGCCGGACGCGGTGTGGGAGCTCTACCCGCCCGCGCGCCGCGCCGCCGCCGCCCTCGACTGGGACTCCGTCCACGGCGACCGGATCCAGCAACTGAGCTTCACCGCCGAGGGGTTGGACGTGGACGGAATCACCGAACTGCTCGACTCCTGCCTGCTCACCGATGCCGAACTCGCGGCCGGAGAGCCCGGTTGGAAAGCCATGCCGGATGCCTTCGAGGACCTGCTCGACCCCGTCGCCTGAACCTTCCGACCCGCACTGACCTGAAGGAGAGAACCAACCATGGCCAAGATCGCTGCCGCCCGCAAGGACCGCAAGCCCCGCCCCAACCCGCTGCACGAGGCCCGCATCACCTACATCGACTACAAGGACACCAATCTGCTGCGGAAGTTCATCTCCGACCGCGGCAAGATCCGCAGCCGCCGCGTCACCCGCCTCACCGTTCAGCAGCAGCATGCGATGGCCAGGGCCATCAAGAACGCCCGCGAGATGGCGCTGCTCCCGTACGGCTCCGGCTCGCAGCAGGCCGCACGATGACCGAGCTACTGTCAGCCCCGGCCGCGGCTGATGTCAGGCTCCCCGTCACCGTTCTGTCCGGGTTCCTCGGTGCGGGCAAGACCACCCTGCTCAACCACCTCCTGAACAACCGGGAGGGCCTGCGGGTCGCGGTCATCGTCAACGACATGAGCGAGATCAACATCGACGCCGCGCTGGTCCGCGAGGGGGGAGGGGCGCTCTCCCGAACCGAGGAACGCCTGGTCGAGATGACCAACGGCTGCATCTGCTGCACCCTGCGCGACGACCTGCTGGAGGAGGTCGACCGCCTCGCGCGGGCCGGGCGCTTCGACTACCTGCTGATCGAGTCCAGCGGCATCTCCGAGCCGATGCCGGTCGCGGTGACCTTCGCCTTCGCCCGTGACGACGGCGCCGCCCTCGGCGACGTCGCCCGCCTGGACACCATGGTCACCGTCGTCGATGCTGCCAACTTCCTGCCCGAACTGCGCGGCGGCGACGAACTGACCGCGCGCGGGCTCGACCAGTACGAGGACGACGAACGCACCGTCAGCGACCTGCTGATGGACCAGGTGGAGTTCGCCGACGTCCTCGTCCTCAACAAGACCGACCTGGTCACCGCCGACGAAACCGACCGCCTCGCCGCCGCGCTCAGCCGCCTCAACCCCGCCGCCCGCATCGTACGCGCGACCGGCGGCCGCGTCCCGCCCCCCGAACTCCTCGGCACCGGCCTCTTCGATCTTGCGAAGGCCCAGGAGGCCCCGGGCTGGGTTGCCGAACTCAACGGCGACCACGTGCCGGAGACCGAGGAATACGGCATCACCAGCCTGGTCTTCCGCGCCGAACGCCCCTTCCACCCCGGCCGGCTCTGGGAGTTGGTGGGCGAGCGCCTCGACACGGGCGAGTTCGGCACGGTACTGCGCTCCAAGGGCTTCTTCTGGCTCGCCTCCCGGCCGGCCGTCACCGGACTGTGGTCCCAGGCAGGCTCCGTCGCCCGCTTCGAACCCTCCGGCATGCGCTCAGCCGTGACCGGCCGGACCGGCCTCACCGCGTTGACCGGACTGACGGACGCCACAGGCCTGACGGGTCTGACCGACCTGAACGACGAACAGGCGCACAGCGGCCAGGAACTCGTCTTCATCGGCACCGGGCTCCGACAGGACGAACTGCGCGCCGCGCTCACCGACTGTCTCCTGGACGACGCCGAGCACGCGGCCGGACCACATGCCTGGACGGCCTTCGAGGACCCGTTCCCGGAGTGGGACGAGTACGCCCTCCAGGACGATCACGACCACCAGCACCTCAACTAGCCACCACCACACAGGAGGAAGCCCTCATGGCCGTACCCAAGCGCAAGATGTCCCGCAGCAACACCCGCCACCGCCGAGCCCAGTGGAAGGCGACCACGCCCCAGCTGGTACCGATCACCGTCGACGGCCGCGAGCACCTGGTACCGCGCAACCTGGTCCGCGCCTACGAGCGCGGACTGCTGACACCCAAGTCGTCAACTTGACCCGGCCCTGATGGACCGGGCTGGTGGGTAGGGCGCGGCTGGCTGTCGCGTGGCCTCCCACGTCTGAGCCACCTAGGGGATGGCTGGGACGCGTGACTCACGCCCCGCGATCCACGCTGTCTCGCCCTTGCGGGCGATATTGCGGGACGCGTTGTGATCCGCGTGCATCATGACGCCGCAGGCACGGCACGCGGACTCGGATTGCGAACGCGACCACGTCCACCTCATCGTGCACTACCCGCCGAAGATCGCCTGTCCCGACTGGTCGGCTCTCTCAAGGGCGTATCGGCCCGCCGCCTGCGCCAAGAGTTCCCCACCCACATCCGCAAGTACCTGTGGGGCGCGCACTTCTGGTCACTGTCCTACTTCGCAGCCTCCTGCGGCGGCGTGCCTCTGTCGATCATCAAGGAATACATCGAGAACCAGAAACGGCCCGAGTGATGCGGCGTCGCTCCGCGACGCCGAGACTCAGGAAGCGATTCCTCTCGGGCGTGAACCGCTCGGGGCTCCTCGCTAGATCACGCTGAAGCCCGCTGGGCGGTTGTCGGCCCCCCGTGGAAGGCGCGGCGGGCCGGCCGCGCAGTCGACTCGGTCCGGCTCCTCGTCCGGGCAGCCGCAGCCGGCCGTCGGCGTGCGGGCTACGGCGTGGCCGCTGCGCTCGGCCGGGTGCCCGGAGCCGGCGGGGCGTCCCGGTAGGGGTTCTTCGGCTGGGGGATGACCGTCAGGCCGGTGACGTCGAGCGCGGGCACCCGTGTTCCGGCGGTGGGCCGCCACACGCCGGTCACGGTGACCCAGGTGTTCGCCTGCGGGGTGCCGACGCTGTGGATCTCCACGTCCACCACCCGGGCGTCGGCGGCACAGCAGCTCACGATGACCCGGCTGAGCTGCCACATTCCGCCGGGCTTGGGCGTGACGAATCCTTCGAGCCGGACGGAGTGGCCCCTGAGGGACTCCTTGTCGTCCCAGACGGCGCGGCTGGTGAAGTCGGTCAGCGAGAGGGCGAGGGTGCCCTGCGGGGGGAGCGGGGGGAAGTCGGCCCGCCTGGCGATCGTGCCGGATCCGTCGCGGGCGACGGTGTAGGAGCCGAGCGCCGGAGGAGCCGAGCGCCGGAGGGGCCGCGACGAGGAGCAGCACTGCGGGTACCGCCAGCAGCCAGGCGGTCTTCAGACCCGAGCCGGCGTGCGCGTGGCCGTGGCCGTGGTCGTGGGGGTGGCCGTGGCCGTGGTCGTCGTCCTTGTCGTGTCCTGGGTGTCCGGTGTGGGCATCGGCGGCAGGGGCACGCAGACGGAGGAGGGCGTCGACCACGCCCAGCAGGACAAGGACGGCGCCGCAGATGACGAGGAACGGGCGGAGCCCTTCCTTGACGTACCGCAGGTAGAGGTCGCTCAGCAGGGTGACCCGCAGCCGGGCGCCGCCGGTCAGGGCGAGCAGCGCGCCCGGAAGGAACCGCCTCAGAGCAGCCACCAACCCACCAGCGCGCTGCACAGGACCGCGATCGCGAACGTCGCGGCGGAGAACCGGGCGGCGAAGGAGCGCCCGAAGGTGCCGGCCTGCAGGGCGATCAGCGAGGTCGGCCATCGGCCCGACCACCATGAAGGCGAGCCGGGCGGTGGGGGAGAACCCGGCGAGCGAGGCCGCCACGAACGCGTCCGCCTCGGAGCAGATCGAGAGGACCACCGCCAGTGCGCCCAGCAGTGCCACCGGCAGCCACGGGGAGCCCGCGAACGCGTGGAGGACCGAGGGCGGCATCGCGACGTTGAAGGTCGCCGCGGCCGCCGTGCCGAGGACCAGGAACCCGCCGGCGTGCAGGAAATCGTGCTGCAGCCCGCGCCGGAAGGCGTCCACACGGTTGCCACCTCCTTCGTGGTCCGCGGTGGCGGGTGGCAGCCGCAGCCACTCGGGGCGGCCAGCCCGGATCCACAGCCAGCCCATCACCATCGACGTGGCGAGGGAGGCGAGCAGCCGCGCGAGCACCATCTCCGGCCGGCCCGGGAAGGCGATCGAGGTCGCGATCAGCACGACCGGGTTGACGGCGGGTGCTGACAGGAGGAATGCCAGTGCCGCCGCGGGCGCCACGCCGCGCCGCATCAGACTCGCGGCGACCGGTACGGAGGCGCACTCGCGCCCCGGCAGGATCGCCCCCGCCGCGCCCGCGACCGGCACGGCGAGCGCGGGGTTGGCCGGCAGCAGTCGGGAGAGGACCCGGGCCGGGACGAAGGCGCCGATCGCGGCCGACACCACCGTTCCGAGCAGCAGGAACGGCATCCCCTGGAGCGCCACGGCGACCAGCACGGTGCGCCAGGCCTGGAAGGCGGGGGCGTCCAGGCGGTCGAGGAGGTCGGGCATCACCACGAGTGCCGCCATGCCGATGACCGGGAGGCAAATGCCGGCCACGACCAGGCCACCCACGACGCTTGCCAGCAGGCCCAGCCACCTGCCCGGGCCTGCCCGTTCGGGTTCATGGGCGTACCCGGGTGAGGCGGCGGCTGGCCGCTCTGCGGTGGTGGTCTCTTCGGTCACGACTCTCGGGCTCCGGGCCAGTTGCTGTTCGGCGGGGTTGGGGCGGAAGCGTTCCGGAGGCCGGTGGTGGCATGGCTTGCCCTTTGCCTGGCCGCGTACGGAGTCAAAGTTCGGTAATGATTTTCATCTCCACGCTAATCGGCCTTGATGTTGAAAATCATTTCCGACTAGCGTTTCTCCTGTCCAGCAGAGCCGGGCCCTTCGCGGGTCCGCAGGTTCTTGAGGAGTACCCACGCCATGCGCGCCGTCCAGCCCCGCCCCGTCCGCAGACCCTCCGTCCGGCTCGTCCTGAGCGCGGCCGCCGTCGCCGCGCTCGCGGCCACCAGTGCCTGCTCCACCTCCTCGACCGCGAAGACCAGCAGCTCGGACACCGCGGCGGGCGGCGGGAGCAGCAAGGTCATCCAGGTGGTGGCGGCGGAGAACTTCTGGGGCAGCATCGCCACCCAGCTCGGCGGTGACCACGTCAGGGTGACCAGCATCATCACCAACCCGGACACCGACCCGCACTCCTACGAGCCCACCGCCGCCGACGGCCGTACCGTGGCGGGCGCCGACTTCGCGATCACCAACGGGATCGGCTACGACGCCTGGTCGGACAAGCTGCTGGCCGCCAACCCGGCGAGCAGTCGCACCGCGCTCAAGGTCGGCGACCTCCTCGGCAAGAAGGAGGGCGACAATCCGCACCAGTGGTACTCGGCGGAGAGCGTGACCAAGGTGATCGACCAGATCACCGCCGACTACAAGAAGATAGACCCGGCCGACGCGGCCTACTTCGACCAGCAGAAGACGACGTTCACCACGAAGACGCTGGCCCGGTACAACCAGCTGGAAGCCGACATCAAGGCCAAGTACGTGAGCACCCCGATCGGCGCCTCGGAGTCGATCGTCACGCCGCTCTCCGAGAGCCTGGGCCTGAAGATGCTCACCCCCGAGACCTTCCTGGACGCGATGAGCGAGGGCACCGACCCGACCGCGGCCGACAAGGCGACCATCGACCAGCAGATCAGCGGCAAGCAGATCAAGGTCTACGTCTACAACTCCCAGAACTCCACCCCCGACGTGGCCGCGCAGGTCGACGCGGCCAAGAAACAGGGCATCCCCGTAGCGACCGTGACCGAGACCCTCGCCCCCGCGAACGCCACCTTCCAGGACTGGCAGACCCAGCAGCTGCAGGGCATCGCGGACGCGCTGAAGGCGGCGACGGGCAAGTGAGCATCCACCCGACCGAGAAGGTCCGATCGGACGAAGGCCACGCGGCCCCGGTCTCGGAGTCGTCACCGGTCGCAGCGCCGGTGCTGTCGCTGCGCGGCGCGGCCGTGCGGGTCGGCGGGCGGACCCTGTGGTCGGGTGTCGATCTGACCGTGGGGACAGGGGAGTTCACCGCCGTCCTCGGCCCCAACGGGGTCGGCAAGTCGACCCTGGTGAAGGTGCTGCTCGGGCTGCTGCCGGCGGCGGCCGGTGAGGTGCGGGTGCTCGGCGGGGCGCCGGGGGCGCACAACGGGGCCGTGGGGTATCTGCCGCAGCGGCGCAGCTTCGACGCGTGTGTGCGCATCCGCGGCGTGGACGTGGTGAGGCTGGGCCTGGACGGGGATCAGTGGGGGATCCCCGTCCCGGGCCTGGGCCGTGCGAAGCGGCGCGCGGCCCGTGAACGGGTCGCGGAGGTGGTCGAGTTGGTGGGCGCCTCCGGCTACGCGCACCGGCCGATCGGCCAGTGCTCGGGCGGTGAGCAGCAGCGCCTGTTGATCGCCCAGGCGCTGATACGGCGCCCGCAGATCTTGTTGCTGGACGAGCCCCTGGACAGCCTCGACCTGCCCAACCAGAGCGCGATCGCCGCGCTGCTGGGCCGGATCTGCCACCAGGAGGGAGTGTCGGTGGTGATGGTCGCCCACGACGTCAACCCGATACTCCACCACCTCGACCGGGTGGTCTACATCGCCGAGGGCGGTGCCCTCGCCGGGGCACCGGCCGAGGTGATCACCTCCGAGACGCTGACCCGCCTGTACCGCACGCCCGTCGAGGTGCTGCGCACCAGCGGCGGGCGGCTGGTCGTGGTCGGGCAGCCGGAGGCGCCGGCGCTGCACAGCGACCGGCACGCCGGCCACGGGACGGGAGGCGGCCATGCAGCTGGCCTCTGACGCCGCGTTGCCGGTCTTCTCCTGGAACCTGTTGAACGACTTCCAGGACATGTGGTCCTACCTGTCCATGGTGAACGCCTTCCGGGCGGGCGCGATCGTGTCGGTGGTCTGCGCGGTCGTGGGCTGGTTCATGGTGCTGCGCCGGCAGACCTTCGCCGGGCACACCCTGTCGGTGGCCGCCTTCCCCGGCGCCTCCCTGGCCACCCTGGCCGGGTTCAGCCTCTCACTGGGGTACTTCGGCTTCTGCGTGGCCGCCGCGCTGGTCGTCGCGGCGCTCGGGCGCAAGGGTCGGGAGAACGGCGCGGAGGAGTCGGCCGTCACGGGGACGGTTCAGGCGTTCGCGCTGGCCTGCGGCTACTTGTTCATCAGCCTGTACAAGGGCCTGCTGGAGGGGCCGACAGCGCTGCTGTTCGGTGACTTCCTGGGCATCACCACCGGCCAGGTGGTGATCCTGGCGGTCGTCGGCGCGGCGGTGCTCGCCGTCCTGGCGGTGATCGGGCGCCCCCTGCTGTTCGCCTCCGTGGACCCGCAGGTGGCGGCCGGGCGCGGTGTCCCGGTGCGGCTGCTGTCCACGCTGTTCCTGGTGCTGCTGGGGGCGGCGACCGCCGAGGCGAGCCAGATCACCGGCACGCTGCTGGTGTTCGCGCTGATGGTGATACCGGCCGCTACTGCTCAACAGCTCACCGCCCGGCCCGCCCTGAGTCTGACGCTGTCGGTCCTGCTCGGTCTGGCCGCCTGCTGGGCCGGCCTGATCGCGGCCTACTACCAGCCCTACCCGCTCGGCTTCTTCGTGACGGCCTTCGCCTTCGCCGGCTACGTCCTGGCCCACCTGCCGCGTCTGGGGCGCGAGGTGCTCGGCCGAGTCCGGACGCCCATTGCGACCGGAGGTGTGGCATGACCGCCGTCCTCACCCAGACATTCTTCCAACACGCGCTGCTGGCCGGGACGTTCATCGCGCCGGCCTGCGGTCTGGTGGGCTACTTCCTGGTGCTGCGCGCGCAGATCTTCACCGGCGACGCGCTCAGCCACGTCGCGTTCACCGGCGCGATGGCCGCGCTCGCAGGCGGGTACGACCTGCGGCTCGGCCTGTTCGCGGCAACCGTCGGCGTCGGCCTGCTGCTCGGTGGACTCGGCCGCCGGGGACGGCCGGACGACGTGGTCATCGGCAGCGTCTTCGCCTGGATCCTCGGGCTCGGCGCGTTCTTCCTCACCATCTACACCACCTCCCGCAGCGCCGCCCGGGGCGGCGCGGGCACCAGCGTGCTCTTCGGTTCCATCTTCGGGCTGAGCAGCGGCCAGACCACGCTCGCGGTGCTGATCGCGGCCGGAATCTGCGTCGCGGTGCTGCTGATCGCCCGACCGCTGCTGTTCGCCACCCTGGACGAGGCCGTGGCCGCCGCCCGCGGGGTCCCGACCCGGGTGCTCGGCCTCGCCTTCCTGGCCCTGGTCGGCGCCTGCGCCGGAGAGGCGACCCAGGCGGTCGGCTCGCTGCTGCTGCTCGGCCTGCTCGCCGCCCCGGCAGGGGCGGCGATCCGGCTCACCGACCGGCCGTTCCGCGCCCTCGCGCTGTCCGCCGCCCTCGCCGTCGCGGAGATGTGGGGCGGCCTGCTGCTCAGCGCCGAGGCCCCCGAACTGCCCCCGAGCTTCGCCATCATGGCCACCGCGAGCGCCGTCTACGCCGCCACCTTCCTCGTCCGCCCGAACCGTGCCCTGCGTACGGCAGCGGCCTGACCGGCGCGCACATGGAACGGGGCAGCCAAGTAACCGGCGTCGGGGCCGATGCAGCAACGGCCGCGATCCGGCGCGCAGTCCGCAGGCCGCTCCGGCCACCGGCGGACGGTGTCGAGCTGATCGGCCGGCCGACCCCGCAGCGCGCCGAGGTGCTGGAGACCCTCGCCGGGTGCGAGGAATTCGTCAGCGCCCAGGCCCTCCACACCCGACTGGTGCTGGCCGGCTCCCGGGTCGGCCTGAGCACTGTCTACCGCACCCTGACCGCTCTCGCCGAGGCGGGACGCGCCGACGTCGTGCGCGACACCAACGGCGAACGCCTCTTCCGGTACCGGGCGGACGGAGACCACCGGCACTACCTGATCTGCCGCCAGTGCGGCCTCAGCCTCCCGGTGGACTCCACCGTGGTCGAGACCTGGGCCGACCAGATCGCCGAAACATCCGGCTTCAGGTGCGTCCAGCACACCGTAGAACTGACCGGTACCTGCGGCACTTGTCTCGACGCAGGAACCGCCGATTGACGTCCCGGAACACCCACCACCTCCGCCTCCTTCGGCATGCGTTACTGACTTCGGCTCGTCAGGGCGAACCGGAAGGTTGCCCAGTCCCGAACGCAGTGCGGCCGCGCGGGCGGGCGGCTGCGGTCCGTGTGTCCGCGCCCTTGTCCGGGCAGGGCGGGGACGCGCTCAGCGGATGACCTTGTAGCGGCCGACCATGCCGCCCATCATGTGGTCGGTGACGTGGCAGTGGTAGATCCAGTCACCGGGGTTGTCCTCGGTGTACTCCACGGTGAGGGTGGTGGAGGGTGTACTTGCCGAAAACCTCATCCGCCCTGTTCAGGCTGCATGTCGGTATTCGTGGAGGAGGGCGCCGAGTCGGTCGGTTCAGCGTATGTTGAGGCGGGCGATCTGCTCCGGGGTGTCGATCGGTGCGGGAAGGGGCGGAGGGGCCGGGCGTTCGCGATGGCCTGGTGTGGCCTGTGGTCGTTGTAGAACCTCTCGAACTCGCGTAGCGCGTGCAGGAGGTGGCGCTGGTCCCAGATCAGCGTGCGGTCCAGCAGTTCTCGCCGGCAGGTCTGCACCCACCTTTCCAGGATGGAGTTCATCCTCGGCATGCGGACTCCGCTGAGCACGACCTGGATACCTGCGTCGGCGAGGACGGCGTCGAACAGTTCGGGGAACTTCCCGTCCCGGTCCGGGAGCATGTAGCGCGCCCGGTACCCGGCGTCCTCGAGGTCCGTGACGAGGTTCTTCGCCGCCTGCGCCACCCAGGACGCAGTCGGATGAGCGGTTGCGCCCAGGATCCGGATCCGTCGGGTTGCGTGCTCGATCACCGCGAGCACATGCAGCCGGGCGCCGGACAGGGTGACCGTTTCGAAGAAGTCACAGGCGAGGAGTGCGTCCGCTTGGGAGCGCAGAAAGGACGCCCAGGTGCTGGAGGTCCGCTCGGGCGCTGGTGGGATGCCGGCCTCCTTCAGAATCTGCCAGACCGTGGACGCGGCCACCTTGACGCCGAGGACGAGCAGTTCGCCGTGCAGGCGCCGGTAGCCCCATGCCGGATTCTCGGCGGCCAGGCGCAGGACCAGGGCGCGGACGGAGCGTACGGTGCGCGGTCGGCCTGGGCGCTTGGGCCGGGACCGGGCGGCGTGGCGGCGGGCGGCCAAGTCGCAGTGCCATCGAGGAACGGTGTCCGGCCGCACCGGCAACCGCATCCGACGCAGCACCTGCGTCGGCAGACCTCGCAGCAGCACGGTCGATCATCATGCCGCGGGTGTCGTCGGCTCTGCCAGAGCGCTGGCTCTACTGGAGAGGTCGACACCAGTGAACTCTCGCGCAGTGCCTCTTACCAGGGCGGATGAGGCTATCGGCAAGGGCAACGCCCTGTTCCCGGGCTCGGGAGTGTGTCGCCGGTGTCCCGGGGGGCGGCGCGGTGGGGGTGCGCAGGGTAAGGACGGCGAGGTCGTCACGTCCATCGGCGAGGTGGGCGTCGGCCAGGGTCCGGCACAGGTCTTCGAGGGGCAGATCTGCGTGGGCGGCGGCGACCTGGGCAAGGGCGGTGAGGCCGGCGTCCAGGGGGCGGTGGGGGTGCTCGACCAGGCCGTCCGTGAAGAGCACCAGGATGGCGTTGCCGGGCAGGGGGTGCTTGTGGTCGGGGCGGGGCACGTCGGGGTCGACGCCGAGGGGCAGGCCGGGGTCGGTGTGAAGGTAACGGGCTGTGCCGTCGGGGCCGATCAGGAGCGGTGGGGGATGTCCGGCGTTGCTCCAGTGGAGTGTCCAGCCGTCCTCGGCGGGTTCGATGCGGGCGAGGCAGGTGGTGGTGATCGGGTTGTCGGTGATCGCCTGGAGGGTGCGGTCGAGCTGCGTCAGGACGGCGCTGGGCGGGGTGCGGCGGTCGTAGAGGAGAGCGCGCAGCATGTTGCGGGTCTGGGCCATGGTGGCGGCGGACTTCAGGTCGTGTCCGGCGACGTCGCCGATGACCAGGGCGCAGGCGCCGTCGGGGAGCATCAGGGCGTCGTACCAGTCGCCGCCGACGTGGTCCGGGGCGGCGGCGGGCCGGTAGATCGCCGCGACGGAGAAGGGCGCCACATCGGGCAGGCTGGGAAGCAGGAGACGCTGGAAGTACTCGGCGTTGGCACGGACCTGCCGGTAGAGGCGGGCGTTCTCGATGGTGAGGCCGGCCGCACCGGCGAGCGCCACGAGGATGTCCTGATCGTGGTCGTCGAAGGGTTGCCCGTCGCGCCGCTCGCAAAGATAGAGGTTGCCGTAGACCCGTCCACGTCCGGTGAGTGCCACCCCGAGCAGTGTCCGCATCGGCGGGTGGCCCGGTGGGAAGCCCACCGCGTCCGGGTGAGCGCCGATGTCCGCGACACGCAGCGGTTCGGGGTGGTCGATGAGGTGTCCCAGGAGTCCGCGTCCGTGCGGAAGGGCGACCCCGCTCAGCGCTGCGACCTGCTGCTCGCTCAGCCCTACGGGGATGAACTCCTCCAGGTGGTCGCCGTCCTCGCTCAGCACCCCGAGTGCGCCGTAGCGGGCGTCGACCAGGCCCATCGCGGTGGTGATCACCCGGCGGAGCACGACCGGCAGGTCCAGCTCCCGGCCCACCGCAATCACCGCGTCCAGCAGGTCCTGGAAACGGCTCTGGGTGTGAGCCAGGTTCCGCAGACGTCCGACGATCTCGTCCATCTCGTCGTCGATTCGGTGGCTGCGGTCGGGAACATCCGCCCACCCGGATCCATCCTCCGGATCCACCCGGCCCACCTTCGATTCCTCTGCTGGACGACCGTACCTTCGACGCGTTGCGCAACCGGAAGCCGGACATCGGCGCGTCCTGCTTCCAACCGTAGGCGGGCCCGTCGCCGACGGCGACTGCGGCGGGCGCCGCTGTTCCTCAGCTGTCGCGGCATCGCTCGGACGGCCTCCCGCCACGGTGTTGCCCACAGGGCTGGGACTTGGTTGGCCCCGGTGGGTGATCGGGAGGGGCTATGGCTTGGATGCCCTTCGCTCGGCCGCGTCGTCAGCGGTGCCACCGTCGTTGCTCTGCCATCCGGCGCCGGATGACGATCAGGCCGATCACCGCGACGGCGGTGGACACGGCGCACAGCACGGCGAGGCCCGCGTAGAACGCATCGCGAAGACGTGTGGGCCGACCACGACGTATCCGCTCATCACGGGTTCGGTCCGGGCATTGCTCAGCCCGTGGCAGCGGCGGCGTCGATACCGCGCGAGTGGCGCTTCCGGCGCGCGAGGCAGGGGCCGTGGCAATCCCCCGCGTTTCCTTCGTGATCGATCGGTGGCAGTCTGGTGACACGGAGTGTGTCCGGGGCTGCCGGACTGCGCTCCCGCCGGACGACGTGGCTCAAGGACGTGACTCAAGGCGGTGAAGGTGATCGATGAGCGGCACCCCGTACGCCACGTCCGAGTCCCGGCCTGCGCCCCGTTCGGCCGTCGGACCTGAGGGCGACTGGGGCAACCGGCCCGGGCGGCCCCCAGGATCCGGCCGGGAAAGCCCATGACGGTCTCCGCGCCCGCGCATTCGACCAGCTCCGTGGCCGGGGCAGTGTCCGCGGCCGCGCTGCCCGTCGCGGACGTGCTGCAGGAGTTCGGTGTGGCCGCCGACCGGGGCCTGCCCGGCGGGGAGGTCGCACGGCGACAGGCGCAGTTCGGCCCGAATGCGGTCGCCTCGCACCGGGCTCGGTTCCTTCCCGTGCTCTGGCACCAGCTGCGCTCTCCGCTGCTCGCTCTGCTGCTGATCGCCGCCGTCGCCTCCTACCTGGTCGGCGAACGCAGTGACGCCGTCATCATCGGTCTGATCGTGAGCGTGTCGGTCGGGCTCGGCTTCGTCAACGAGTACCGGGCGGAGAAGGCCGCCGAGGCCCTGCACTCCCGGATCCGCCACCGGACGGTGGTCATCCGCGACGGGCGCCCCGGCTCGGTGGACGTCACCGAGCTGGTCCCCGGCGACGTGGTCGAGCTGCGCCTGGGGGACATCGTCCCGGCCGACATACGACTGTTCGACGTCGCGGGCCTGGAGTGCGACGAGTCGGCCCTGACCGGCGAATCGCTGCCCGTCGACAAGCACACCGCCCCCGTACCTGCGGGAACGCCCCTGGCGGAGCTGTCCGGGTGCGCACTGATGGGCACTGTGGTAAGAGCCGGAAGCGGAAGCGGGATCGTGGTGGCCACCGGCGCCCGCACCGAGTTCGGCAGGATCACCGCCGGACTGAGCACGCACCTGCTCGACACCGAGTTCCAGGTCGGGCTGCGCCGCTTCTCCATGCTTCTGGTGTACGTCGCGGGCACGCTGACCGCGTCGATCTTCGTGATCAACGTGGTCCTGCACAAACCGATCATCGACGCACTGCTGTTCTCACTGGCGATCGCGGTCGGCATCACCCCGCAGCTGCTGCCTGCCGTCGTCTCCACCAGCCTCGCCGCCGGATCCCGGCGGATGAGCCGCCGCAAGGTGCTGGTCAAACGGCTGGTGTGCATCGAGGACCTCGGCGACGTCGACGTTCTGTTCACCGACAAGACCGGCACCCTCACGCAGGGCCGCATCCACTACATGCGCGCTGTGCCGGCCGGCGACAACACCCCTGACACGGTGCTGCGCTGGGGGCTGCTGTGCACCGAGAACACCACACCGGACGGGCAGCCCGTCGGCGGGAACCCCCTCGACCAAGCGCTGTGGCAGTCCCCGGCCGCCGTCGGTGAGCGGACCGCACCGGCGGGCTACACCCGGCTGGGGGTGCTCCCTTTCGACCACGAGCGCCGCATGGTCACCGTCCTCGTCCGCGACACGGCCGGCCAGGTGACCCTGGTGACCAAGGGGGCACCGGAGAGCGTCCTCGCCCGCTGCTCCGACGTGCCGGCCGCAGCCCACGACGCCCTGGCGGCCGAGTTCACCGCCGGCAACCGGGTCGTCGCCGTGGCCACCCGCCCCGCCGACAGCAGCGGCCCGCCGCAACCCGCGGACGAACGCGACCTGCGCCTCCTGGGACTGCTCGTGTTCCTGGACCCACCCAAACACGACGCCGCCGAAGCTCTGCGCCGGCTGGCCGACCTCGGCATCGCGGTGAAGGTCGTCACCGGCGACAACCCCACCGTCGCCGCCAAGATCTGCCGCGACCTGGGGCTGGCCGAGGGCGGCGCGCTGACCGGCACCGACCTCGACGCAATCGACGAGCCCCAACTCGCCGCAGCCATCGCACACACCACCGTCTTCGCCCGGGTGACCCCGGAGGACAAGGCCCGCATCGTGCACGCCCAACGGCACGGCGGCCGCGGGGTCGCCTTCCTCGGCGACGGCGTCAACGACGCACTCGCCCTGCACGCGGCCGACGTGGGAATCTCGGTCGACTCGGCCACCGACGTCGCCAAGGACGCCGCCGACGTCATCCTGCTGGCAAAGGACCTCAACGTACTCGCCGACGGCGTCGCCGAAGGGCGGAGGATCTTCGCCAACACCATCAAATACGTGCTGATGGGCACCTCCAGCAACTTCGGCAACATGGCCTCCGCCGCCGGCGCCTCGCTGTTCCTGCCCTTCCTGCCGATGCTTCCGTCCCAGATCCTGCTCAACAACCTGCTGTACGACACCAGCCAGCTGGCCATCCCCACCGACAACGTGGACGAGGAGCAGCTGCGCCGCCCCTCGCACTGGGACATCGGCTTCATCCGCCGCTTCATGCTCTACTTCGGGCCGTTCAGCTCGGTCTTCGACTTCCTCACCTTCGGGGTAATGCTCGGGGTCTTCCACTCCGGACCCGAGCAGTTCCGCTCCGGCTGGTTCGTCGAGTCCCTGGCCACCCAGACCCTGGTCATCTTCGCGATCCGCACCCGCCGCATCCCGTTCTTCCGCAGCCATCCCAGCCTGCCGCTCACCCTCGCTGCCCTCGGTGTCGTCACCGTCGGCACGCTCATCCCCGCCACGCCCGTGGCCGCCGCACTCGGCTTCCATCCCCTGCCGGGCGCGTTCTTCGCCGCACTCGTCGGCATGGTCGTCGGCTACCTCGCCCTGGTAGAGGTCGGCAAGCGGATCTTCTACGGCGCCGCGCCCGCCGTACCGGGTGCGCCCCGTTACAGCAGTCGCCGCCACCTGCGCCGCCGCGCCGCCTACTTCACCACCGCCAGACGCCGGCACAACCCGTCCTCCGCCGAACCATGACACGCGGCCCCCACCCCAGAAAAAGGCCGTTCCCCGCATCGCTGCGGGGAACGGCATTCCGGCCTGCCTAGACGTAGCGCCGACCAGGGCAGCAGAGTCTGAATCCACGCCCCCCCGACCCCCATTCACCCTATGATCTTCCCGCCGAAAAGGCGGACATTTTTTTCGATCACGGGCCGCAGAGCCAGGGACCCTGCCTCAGTGATCTGCATATTCGCCTCCTCGCGATCGTCCTACCGGTAACTCCTACCGGCACCTTCCAGGATACTCCGCATTGCGAGAATTCGAGCCGCCGTACACATGAATCAGTATGTGAAAATTCCCCCCGCGCCACGTTCGACCAGAATAGCCACCCGACATTTCTTGCGCCGCACCCCACAGCCACAGGAGCCATCCTGGCCGAGGTGTCGCCGGGTGAGAGCCGGTGCAATGGTGGGACAGGGCCCAACGCTTCCGCGCGTACTGGAACCTGTGGGGCGACCACCTGCCGCTGAAGATCCTCCTCTCCCCCTACCGTGCGATCGTCGCACCGCTGGTCAAATACATCGAATCGCTGGACCACCAGCGCCCGGGCCTCACCCTGACCGTCATCCTCCCGGAGATCGTCGTACGGCACTGGCGCCACCGCCTGCTGCGCAACCGGCTCGCGGCGAGGCTACGGAGAGCGCTGCGCTCCCTGCCGAGGGTGGTCGTCACGACCGTTCCGTTCCACGTGTAGGACAGCGACGGCACCGAGCAGCCCGACGTGTCCGACCGCGCACAGCGGCACATCCGTTCTGTCGGGCCACCGGGACGGTTCCTCGTCCCCCTGGAAAAGCCGACCCTCGGCAAGGGCGGGCGCAACGGATAGCTGGCCCCGGGCCGACCAGGGCACGGAGGTGGACACCAGACCCCTTGGGCGGGCATGACAGGGCTCCGATGGTGGACCCGGGAGCAAACGTGGACAATCAGGTCATGGCAGGCCTTGAGGCGAACCCCGGAACAGTGCATCTGGCCCATGGGGCGGGATACGTCAGCCCCGGCGTTGCGCTCGGCGAGTCGGTCGCGGGCATCATTCGTATCGACGAGCGCGGATGGGTGCACGTCACTCAGAAGGACGGATCTCGGGTGTCGTTCCCGCCGCATGCTGTGGAACGCATCAACTGGGGCGAGCCCGCTTCCCAGTAGGGGTCGCGGTGGCTGGTAGGGCAGGCGCCGGCCCAGGTCGCGAGAAGTATCTGCAGCTCGCGGACGACCTGGTAGAGGCTCAGGCCGGCCCCGGGTCTTTGGGGGCGGCGACCAGTCTGCGCGGGGTGCAGAAGGCGTGGGCGAGGGACACGAGGGTGACGTGGTGGTGCCGGCCGGTGAACGTGCGGCGCACGTTCGCCCCGTCGCACGCTGGGGCGCCCGTGCCGTGCCAGTGAGCAGCCGCGGGGCGCAGGGTTCAGCCACGGCCGCCGGCCCGCCACCACGAGCCGGCGGGGCGCCCCGGTGGGCGGGCCTGTCGGGGCGGGGCCGGGTTGTCGTGACTGGAGGGTGGCCGCTGTCACGGATGCCCCCCCCGGGGCGGTCGCCCCGGGCCCGGATCCGCGGGCCGGCTCATCCGGTTTCTCCTTTCGGGGTCTGGTCGTCGACGATCTCCGCATCGACGACCTCGTCCTCATCGCCGCTCTGCGTCGGGCCGGTGCCGGCCGCGGCTTGCGAGCCGCCGGCCTGGGCGTAGAGGGCGGTGCCGATCTTCTGTGCGACGGTGGCCGCGCGCTCCATCGAGGTGCGGATGGCCGTGGTGTCCTCGCTCTTGAGCTTGTCCTTGAGATCCGCCAGGGCCCCGTTGACCTCGGACGTGACGTCTGAGGGGATCTTGTCCGGGTTGTCCTGGAGGAGCTTCTCGGTGGAGTAGACGAGGTGTTCGGCCTGGTTGCGGGTCTCGGCGGCCTCCTTGCGGCGACGGTCCTCCTCGGCGTGCTGCTCGGCCTCGCGCATCATGCGCTCGATGTCCTGCTTGGGCAGGGAGGAGCCGCCGGTGACGGTCATCCTCTGTTCCCGTCCGGTGCCGAGGTCCTTGGCTGCGACGTGCATGATGCCGTTGGCGTCGATGTCAAAGGTGACCTCGATCTGCGGCAGGCCGCGCGGCGCCGGCGGCAGACCGGTCAGCTCGAACATGCCGAGCTTCTTGTTGTACGCGGCGATCTCGCGCTCGCCCTGGAAGACCTGGATCTGCACGGACGGCTGGTTGTCCTCGGCCGTGGTGAAGACCTCGGAGCGCCGGGTGGGAATCGTGGTGTTGCGCTCGATCAGCTTGGTCATGATGCCGCCCTTGGTCTCGATGCCGAGAGACAGCGGGGTGACGTCCAGCAGCAGGACGTCCTTGACCTCGCCCTTGAGGACACCGGCCTGCAGGGAGGCACCGACGGCGACGACCTCGTCCGGGTTGACGCCCTTGTGCGGTTCCTTGCCGGTCAGCTCCTTCACCAGGCCGGTGACGGCCGGCATGCGGGTCGAGCCGCCGACGAGGATGACGTGGTCGATGTCGGACACCTTGATCCCGGCGTCCTTCACCGCCTGGTGGAACGGGGTCTTGCAGCGTTCCAGCAGGTCGGCGGTGAGCTGCTCGAACTGGGCGCGGGTGAGCTTCTCGTCCAGGTGCAGCGCGCCCTCGGCGGAGGCCGTGACGTATGGCAGGTTGATCGTCGTCTCGCTCGTCGAGGACAGCTCGATCTTGGCCTTCTCGGCAGCCTCGCGCAGCCGCTGCGCGGCCATCTTGTCCTTCGACAGGTCGATGCCGTAGCCGTTCCTGAACTGCTGGACGAGGTGGTCGACGATCTTCTGGTCCCAGTCGTCGCCGCCGAGGTGGGTGTCGCCGTTGGTGGCCTTCACCTCCACCACGCCCTCGCCGATCTCCAGCAGGGAGACGTCGAAGGTACCTCCGCCGAGGTCGAAGACCAGGATCGTCTGGTCACTCTCCTTGTCCAGCCCGTACGCGAGGGCCGCGGCGGTCGGCTCGTTGACGATGCGCAGCACCTTCAGGCCGGCGATCTCCCCGGCTTCCTTGGTGGCGGTGCGCTGGGAGTCGTTGAAGTAGGCGGGGACGGTGACGACGGCGTCGGTGACGTCCTCGCCGAGGTAGGCCTCGGCGTCGCGCTTGAGCTTCTGCAGTACACGGGCGGAGATCTCCTGCGCCGTGTACCGCTTTCCATCGACGTCGCCGGCGTCGGGGAAGCGCCAGTGCGGGTCGCCCACGTGCCGCTTGACGGAGCGGGCGGTGCGGTCCACGTTCGTGACGGCCTGGCGCTTGGCGATTTCGCCGACCAGCACGTCGCCGCCCTTGGCGAAGGCCACGACTGACGGGGTGGTGCGCGCCCCTTCCGCATTGGGGATGACGGTGGGCTCGCCCCCCTCCAGGACACAGACGACGGAGTTCGTGGTGCCCAGATCGATGCCGACGGAGCGAGCCATCGCGGGGGCCTCCTCCCGCACGAGCGGATTCCTTGAGCCAACCCCTCTGCCTCACTCGTAAGACGTGAATTGCCCGGTGTCAAGGGCTTGCGGGAGTCCGGCGGCCCCCGCCGCCGGACCACCGCGGTACGCGATTGCCCTGCCCGGTGCTCCCGGCACCCACGCGCCGCCCGAGACGGTCTTCGTGCATTTGACCGCCGACCTCGGCCCGAACGGGAGCCGGTATACGCGGACGTCTCGGAGTGTGTGCGCGTACAGGTGGCCGCCGGCGGGATCGCGCGGACATCATCACGCGGGGCGACCGCGATCACTTCAGCCTGCTCGTCGTCCCCCCGCGGGCGAGCCGGGGTGCGGCCCTGGCCGCGTGGCCCGCGCGGTCGAGGCCGGCGGAACCGACTCGGCACGGCCGCCACCGGCATCGGTCCCGAGCCACCGGCCGAAGCGTCCTGAGGGACGGCCTCGTGGGCCGGGCTCCTCGGGCAGACAGGAAAGGCGGGACGCAGAGATGTCCGTCTACGTGAAGCTCTCGGCCGACGCCCGGGCGCCGGCGGAGCCGTCGAAGGGGCCGCTGGACCTGCAGTACGAGGACGTCACGGACAATGGCGTCACCTTCGAGTACGACCTGCACCCGAGCGGCGCGCTGCGCGTCCCGCGGGTCTTCGGGGACACGCCGCACCGCATCGAGGCGTGCTTCAGCCCGGGGGCGTGGCTCCAGGTCGTGGGCACCTACCTGCGAAGCGGCTCCGAGTACTGACGGCGGTCCGCTCCGGGCGAAAGCGCCGTCGGAGGGAGCGGCGGCCGACGGCAGGGTATCCGGTGCCGGCATGCGAAGTGCCTTCGGTGATATTCAGGTAATGGATGGCGTCCAGGTAGTCCTGAGTGCTGGGCTGGGTCCGCTCCCCCGTGTCCAGCGTGCGCGGACCGCTCAGCCGAGCAGGAGTTCTGCCGCCGGGGTGTGGTTCCCGGTCGCCGAGGCGCCGGCCATCGCCGAGGCGGCCGTCGCCGGGTTGGTGCCGGGCGGTACCACCAGCAACAGGAAGTGGTCCTGGAACCCCCGGGTGACGCTGATCGTCGCGTCGCTGCCGGCGAACCAGTTGATCCTGATCGTCAGGCCGTTCGCCGCGAGGGACCGTGGTACACCGTCCCAGGCCGTAGTGTCGAGGCCGACCCGGACGATGCGTCCGAAGTGGGCGCCGAGCGCGGTGATCAGGTCCGGCAGTTCGGCGAGGACGTGGTTCGAGCGGGGCCACCAGGCCCCGTCGAAGATCCCGTCCCGCGACATTGTCGGCTCCAGTTCCAGGCGGGGCAGCAGCGGAGTGCCGGGCACCGGCCACGGCCGGGAAGAAGAAGGGGTGGGGAAAGAATTCGGCATCATGCGAAGCCGCCCGTCCGGTCCGGAAAGGGACCAATCACGACCCAGGGCGACGTCGGCGCTGATGCCGGTGTGCGGAATGTCCTCGGTTGTCTCTCAACAGTACTCCGCTGTGGTCTCCCCTGGGCCGCCCGCCACGGGAGTAGGCTCGAAGAGATCCAAGGGCATCCCGCATTCCGGTACCCGTTCCGGCTTCGTTCTGGGTGAAGGACAGCCCGGCAGCCCCGAGCCGGCAGCCGGAGACGGGAACGGTGGACACCGTGACCACTCACTCCCCGCAGTCGGCACGGCCCGGCCACGGCCTCACGGTCGCCGACGCCATGGAACCCTGCGACTACCAGACAGCCGACGACAGCACCGTCGACCAGGCCAACGACATCTTCCGCGACGCCGACATCGAGTACCGGCCCGTCCGCGACCACGACGGCCGGTGCGAGGGGCTGGTCACCCGCGCCGGACTCCACCCGTTCCTGGCCCGCTCCTGGTACACCGAGCTGACCACGATCAGCGCCACCTCGCACCAGCGCGGCCCGTTCGCCTGGCCCACCATGGGCCTGGCCCTGGCCGCGATCGCGATGCGGATCGAGCACCTGGCGGTCTGGCCCGTCGTCGACGAGGACGGCCGCATCCTCGGCGTGCTCACCGCGGCCCGCGCCACCGGCCTTTGCTCACCGTCGCACCGACTCCGTGAAGCCGTCGGTGCTCCCCGCTGCTCGGCGAGAACCGGCCGGACCGACGAGACCAGGGCACGACGAAGGACCCGACCGCTCAGCAGTCGGGTCCTTCGTTATGGCTGATCAGCCGTGGCGGAGGATACGAGATTCAACTTCGAGTCACGGTACCGGATCAGGCGGGTGAAGTCGGCAGCGCGGTCGCCGAGTTGCCGGAGCAGCTGGCGAGCCTGCTGGGTGGCTCGGGCGGCGGTGTACGCCAGATGCGCGATCGGGCCGTGAGCGGGGGCGAAGCGGGGTTCACTGTTGCGAGCCTGTCCACCGTCTGCGAAACGGATTCGTGCCTGTACCCGACCGGTCGGTACCGATACCTGCTCGGCCGCGACGGCCCGGAGGCGTTCGAGCGGAGGTGGAAGGGACAGGCGGCTGGTAGCCGGACTCGTCAGGTGCCTCTCACGCGCCTCTCACGGATTGGGCGTCACGAGGTGTCATTGGGCGTCATACGTGGTGGACGAGGTGGGCCCTGACCTGCGGGTTCTCGTCGAGTCACTGGCGCAGGTACTCGGCGGTCTTCTGCCGCAGGTCGGTGACGAAGCCCAGGGCGAGGCCTTGGTTGAACTGCCGTAGTGCGATGCGGGCGTGGATCTCGTTGGTGAAGCCGCTGCGGGTCCGCCCGCCGCCAGGACAAGTTGGTCGCGGGCGGCAGTGCAACGCACGCGGACCCGCCATCGACCGAGCCACCTACAAGGCCACCATCAGCATCAACATGCTTACGGTCGGTCAACCCTCGACGCCGCAGGGCCTGCATGTTTCCGTCCGGCAGCCGCTCGGCCATCGGCTGGGTCGACTTGCGCCGCCCGTCCAGCATCAGCCCGCGCAGATAGCAATCCCCCTGCCGCCGCTGGTCCTTGCGGGCCAGCGACGCGAACCCCTCGGCGACGAACGTGCGGTTCGGGCGCGATCGGCTCTTGCCGGGCATCGACTGTTGGCCGCTCCGCCGTCGCGGCGGATCGGCCTGCGGCGCTTGAGCGCCGGGCGGTCCCTTGCCGGGAAGGGGCCGCCCGGCGGAGGCTCAGGCCGCGGGGCCGGCGGGCGCGTGCAGGACCTCGGCCAGCACCTTGGGCAGCTCGTCGGCGGAGTCGGCGGTCCGGGCGCGCCAGGCCACGTGTCCGTCCGGGCGGACCAGGACGCCGCCGTCGGCGTCGACCTCGCGCAGCCGCTCCCACGCCCCGTACGGGTCGCGCAGGCCCTGGGCGGAGCCGATCGTGCGGACCGTCACGGATGCGGGGCCGCCGTCAGGGCCGTCGGACCCGTGCTGGTCGCTTTCGACTCCGAGCGTCGGGCAGGACAGCCCGACAACGGCGACCGGGTCGTGCTCACAACTCGTCTGCGGCACTGTGTACTCGGCTTTCCTCGTGGTCTTGATCTGCTGGCCGGTCCGCCGGAACGGACGGCTACGGGGAGGCGCGGCTTCGTCGGCAGCGGTGCGCGTTCCTTTCCGTCGAGTCCCCGCATCCCTGCGGTCGCCGTGCGGGTGAGATGGCTGCCGACGCTTCATCTCGATCTACCCGCTCGGCGATTGAGAGCCTGCCAGGATGATCTTGGCGGCGACTTGGAGTCGACTTGGAGGAGTCTTGGAGCGCGTGCGCAACCCCTGCCGTGAGCATGAATTCCCGTGAGGTGATCATGCGCATGTCATTGCAGAAATGAAAAGCGGGCCCGGTGGCGACGGCCATGTTGCCGTCGCCACCGGGCTGTTGACGGGAACCTATCGCTGTGGCGTGCTCATGCGCAGCCCGCGATGGGGTCGCCGCGCAGGATCGAACCGAACAGCTCCTGCAACTCGGCGCCCGGGTCCACGCCGTACTCCTCCGCCAGGGTTCGTCGGGTTCGGTGGTACGCGTCGATCGCATCGGCCCGCCGGCCGGACCAGTACAGGGCCTTCATCAGCAGCCAGCTGAACCGTTCTCGGGTAGGGAACCGCAAAGTGAGCGCGGGTAGTTCGGCGGCGGCAACCGAGAAGTCACGCGCCTCGGACAGCTTGGCCTCCCACAGGCCATCCTGCGGAGAAGTCGGGGCATTCCGGGCTGCGGCCTGGGTCACGCGTGGGGTTCCCCTCTTTCGCGAGTCGTCGAAGCATCCAGCCGCAGCGCGACGCCTTCGTCCTGGGCGTAGGCGCAGACGTCCGCGAGAGTCCGCAGCCGGACCCCGGGCGACTCGTCAGGTACAGGGCGGGAGTTCGCCGGAGCCGCGGACGATGAGGCGGGTGGGGACGGTGACGGTCCGGGCCCGGGTACGGTCACCGTCGAGGCGGGCGAGGGCGAGTTCGGCCGCGGCGGCGCCGATGGCGGCCGGGTCCTGGGCGACGGCGGTGATGGCGGGCTCCAGCACCTCAGCGAACGGCAGGTCGTCGAAGGAGACGAGGGCGATGTCGCGTCGGCCGGCGCGGGCCAGGCCGAGTACGGTGCCCATGGCCGAGAGGTTGTTGGCGGCGAGGATCGCGGTTGGCGGTTCCGCCCGGCGCAGCAGTCTGACGGTGGCCTCGGCGGCCTCGGCCTGGGTGTGGCCGTCCACTACCAGCGAGCGGTCGTAGGGCAGGCCGGCGGCCTCGAGCGCCTCTCGATAGCCAGCCAGACGCTCCCGGCGGGTGAACAGGCCCACCGGCCGGTCGCCGATGAAGGCGATCCGCCGGTGCCTGCCGGCGATCAGGTGGGCGGTGCCCTCACGGCCCCCGGCCCGGTTGGAGCTGACGACGCAGTCGGCGGTCAGGCCTGCGCCGGGCCGGTCGAGGAAGACCACCGGCATCCCGCTACTACGGGCCGTCCGCAGGTGGGCGTGGTCGGCCCGGGCCGTGGGTGCCACCATCAGGGCGCTGACCCGGCGGGCCAGGAAGGTGGTGATCAGCGCCCGTTCCCGGTCGGGGTCGTCGGCGCTGGAGCCCATCAGCAGGGTCAGTCCGCGTTCGCGGATCGCGTCCTCTATTCCCCGGGCGACGGTGCCGAAGAACGGGTTGCCCATATCGGGGATGATCAGTCCGACGGTGGTGTCCGGGCCGCCGGTGCGTATGTTGCGGGCCATCAGGTTGGGCTGGAAGCCCAGCCTCTCGACCGCCGCCAGGACCTTCTCGCGGGTCTGCGCCGAGGTCGGGCCGTCGCCGTTGAGTACTCGGGAGACGGTCTTGGCGCTGACGCCGACCTCCTGAGCCACATCGTGCAGCGTCGTACGACGGGGCGCGGCCATGTACCCACCTTCGCCAGGCGGCGGCCCCGGTCTCGCGCGCGGGGCCACTGCGGAGGACTGTCTTCTCAGTTGGTGCCGATCCCGGCGGCCTTGGCGGCCTCGGCATCCGCGACAACGGTACCGCCACCGTCCTCGTCGACCGTGAGTGCGCCGGTCATGATGGCGACCACCTCCGACATCGAGTAGTCGCCGGGCTTGATCAGGGCTGCGCGCCGGCCCATCCGGTGCACGTGGATCCGGTCGGCGATCTCGAAGACGTGGGGCATGTTGTGGCTGATGAGCACAACCGGGAGGCCCTTGTCGCGGACCCGGCGGATCAGGTCGAGCACCTGTCCGGACTCCTTGACGCCGAGGGCGGCCGTGGGCTCGTCCATCACCACCACGCTGCGGGCCCAGGCGACGGCGCGGGCCACGGCCACTGCCTGGCGCTGGCCGCCGGAGAGCGTCTCCACCGGCTGGGTGAGCGAGCGCAGGCCGATCTTGAGGTCGGCCATGTGCTCGGCCGCCTCCTCGCGCATCCGTTTCTTGTCGAGCATGCGCAGCACGCTGCCGAGCGGGCCGGGCCGACGCAGTTCGCGGCCGAGGAACATGTTGGAGGCGATGTCCATCGAGGCGGCGACCGCGAGGTCCTGGTAGACCGTCTCGATGCCGTGGCATCGGGCGTCCTGCGGGCCGTTGAAGCGGATGACCTCGCCGTTCAGGCGGATCTCCCCCTCGTCGGGGGTGACGGCTCCGGTGAGGGCCTTGATGAGGCTGGACTTGCCGGCGCCGTTGTCGCCGATGACGGCGAGGACTTCTCCGGGCAGGAGGTCGAAGTCGGCGCCGTCGATGGCGGTGACGTGGCCGTAGCGCTTGACCAGGCCGCGGGCCTGCAGGACGGGCGTGGGGGTCTGGGTGCTCATCAGCGGGTCCTCTTCCGGGAGATCTGGTCGACGGTGACGGCGAGGATGACCAGGACGCCGGTGATCAGCGTCTGGTAGATGGACGCGACGCCCATCAGCTGCAGGCCGTTGCGGAACACACCGACGATGAGGGCGCCGATCAGGGAGCCGAGCACGCTGCCGCGGCCGCCGAAGAGGCTGGTGCCGCCGAGTACCACGGCGGTGATGCTGTCGAGGTTGTCCGTCTGCCCGGCCTGCGGGTCGCCGACACCGGTGCGGGAGACCAGGAGCAGCGCGGCGATGCCGTAGACCACTCCGGCTAGCGCGTACAGGCCGATGGTGAGGCGGCCGATGCGGACGCCGTTGAGCCGGGCGGCCTCGGAGCTGTTGCCGAGTGCGTACACGTGCCGGCCCCAGGAGGTGCTGCTCAACAGGTAGGCGAAGACGGCGAACAGTGCGAGGGCGACGAGCGAGCCGTAGGTGACGTCGGTGCCGCCGAGCGGGAAGGTGTTGCCGAGGAAGGTCAGCTGGCTCGGCAGGTCGGCGACGGTCTGCTCCTTGGAGTAGATGTGGGTGAGCGCGAAGGCGACGTTCAGCATGCCAAGGGTGACGATGAACGGCGGTAGCGGGATCAGCTTCACCAGCAGACCGTTGACCAGTCCGAAGCCCGCGCACACCGCGAGCCCGAGCGCGATGGCGACCAGCGGCGGCACCGTGCCCTCCGCAGCCATCTTGGCGATCATGATCGATCCGAAGGCCATCACCGCCCCGCAGGACAGGTCGATGCCTGCGGTCAGGATGATCAGCGTCTGGCCGATGGCCAGGGTGCCGACCACCATCACCTGCTGGATGATCAGCGAGAAGTTCCCGCCGGAGAGGAACTGGTCCGTCGCCAGGGAGAAGAAGGCGCACGCCAGAACGAGCGCGGCGAGCGGGCCCGCGGTCGGCGCGGTCATGATCCGGCGAGCGAGCGTCGGCCCGGTGAGATCCGCGTACGGGGCGGTGGATGTGGTCATGAGGAGGTCCTTGCCGGTGAAGCGGGTCGAAGCGTCGAGCGGACGGCGTCGCGACGGCGCTGGGGAAGCGGCCCGGGCCGGGTCAGGGCTGGGAGGTCAGCCCGGGCCGCTGCTTCGGAGCGGGGAGGGTCAGCCCCAGCAGTTGGTAAGGCCGAAGCCGGTGTCCTTGGAGTCCACACCGGTCTGCGGCGTGTCCGAGATCAGGGTGACGCCGGTGTCGGTGTAACCCGAGGCCTTGGTACCGGTCTTGGCGAAGTCGGCGACCGCCTTGACGCCCTTCTCGGCCATCAGCATCGGGTACTGCTGCGACGTCGCCGCGATCTTCCCGTCCTTGACTGCCTGGGTGCCGGTGCAGCCGCCGTCCACCGAGACGATCAGCACGTCCTTCTCCCGGCCCTTGGCCTTCAGCGCCGTGTACGCACCGAGCGCGGCGGGCTCGTTGATCGTGTAGACGAGGTTGATGTCGGGCGCCTTCTGCAGGCAGTTCTCCATCGCGGTCTGGCCCTTGGCCTGGTCGCCGCCGGTGTCCTGCGAGCAGACGATGGACGGGTCGCCGGCGGCGACGCCGAAGCCCGCCAGGAAGCCGTCGTGGCGCAGCTGGCCGACGGCGACGCCGGGGGCGAGATCGAGGGTGGCGATCTTCGCGGGCTTGCCGGCCATCGCGGCCTTGGCGTACTGGCCGATCAGCTCACCAGCCTTCTTGTTGTCGGTGGCGAACAGGGCGTCCGTGCCGTCCTGCGGGTCGGTCGGGCTGTCCAGGGCGATCACCAGCACACCCTTGTCCCGGGCCTTCTTGATGGCCGGCAGGATCGCCTTGGAGTCGCTGGGCGTGATCAGGATGCCCTTGACGCCCGAGGCCACCATGTTCTCGATCGCGGCGATCTGGCCGGCGTTGTCGCCGTCGAACTTGCCTGCCGCCGTGGTCAGCGTGACGCCGTCCTCCTGCGCGGCCTTCTGCGCGCCTTCCTTCATCTTGACGAAGAACGGATTGGTGTCGGTCTTGGTGATCAGCCCGACCTTGACCGTACCTCCGGAGGAACCGGCAGCGGTGGAGCCCTTCGAGCCCGAGCCGCAGGCGGTCAGCGTGAGCGCCATGGCGCCGACGAGGACGGTGGCGGCGGCTCTGAACAGGGTGGGGCGGGGAGTGCGGAACATCGTGGCTCCTAGAAGGTACGGCTCAGGCGGGGTCAGGGCTGGGGTCAGCGGCTACCAGCACTGTCATCGTTGACTTATGTCAGCGTTGACATCCGCTTGACGAGGATGATGAAGTCTGCGAGACCCGGGTCACAAGCCCCGCAGCCGTAACGACTGGGTAACGCGACCGCAATAGCCCGTACTGATCTGCGGAAACACTCCGCAGTCCACAGACCGGACCTGAGGCCGTTTCAGGCCCCGGGCCCCAGCCCTACCTGATCCCGAAAGGCGGACCGATGGTCCAGCGCCCGATCGCCGTCCTCGGCGAGTGCGTCGCCGACGCCTTCGCCGACACCAGCCGGCCACGCCCCGGCGAGCTCGCCCTGCGCGTGATGCCAGGCGGCGGACCGGCCAACACCGCAGTGGCGCTCGCCCGGCTCGGTACCACCACCCGCTTCCTCGGCCGGATCTCCGCCGACCCCTTCGGCGACCTCTTCCGGACCCACCTGGCCTCCTCCGGCGTCGACCTCACCGGCGTCGTCGCGGCGCCCGAGCCCAGCACGATGGCCATCGCGACCTTCGACGCGCAGGGCCAGGCCCGCTACTCCTTCCACGCCCAGGCCACCGCCGACTGGCAGTGGACCGACGCCGAGCTCGCCGCCGCCCACAGCGAGGACGCAGCCTGTCTCCACACCGGCTCCCTCGCCCTGGTCCGAGAGCCCGGCGGCGAGCGGATCGAGCACCTGCTCGCACAAGCACGGGCCGACGCAACCATCTGCATCGACCCCAACGTCCGCCCGCTACTGGTCGATCCACGCATCTACCGGACCCGCCTCGCGCACTGGTGCACGCTGACCGACATCCTGCGCCTCAGCTCGGACGACCTGGAACTGCTCATGCCGGGTGTGACACCCGAGCACGCCTGCGACACCTGGCACCTGGCCGGGGTACGGCTGGTGGTGATCACCCTGGGCGCCCGGGGCGCGGTGGCGTCCCTGGACGGCGTCCGGGTACACGTTCCCGCACCGCCGGTCGAGGTCGTGGACACCATCGGCGCCGGCGACTCGTTCACCGCCGGCCTGCTCCACCGCCTGTCCCTCGCCGGCCGGCTGGGCGGACGGCTGGACGGCCTGACCACCGACGAGGTCTCCGACGCCTGCCACTACGCCGCCCGCGTCGCCGCCCTCACCTGCTCTGCCGCCGGTCCCAACCCACCGTGGGCACACCAACTGGACGCGGGGCCCGCAGTCGCCACCCACTAACGGCGGCCGGTCGAGCCGCCGGCTGCCGCGCGGCGGGACCGTGGGACACGGACTCGAACACCGACTGTACGTCCGTCGGCGGAGCTCGCCCGAGGTCGGCACGACCCGGAACAGCCCCACAGCGGGACCGCCAACTCGTTGGTCCATAGCGGAGTTGGCATTGATCAGCGATCACCCGGCCAAGCCGCCTCACCCTCTCAGCCGTCAAGGCAGCGGCTGGCGCGCCTCTCGGAAACCCGCGCCGAGTCTCCTGCGCCGGCTCGGACCGCAGCCTGCCACCCTGGTCGCGGCAGCCGCACCGGTGGTAGACGTGTCCGGTGTGGGCTGCGGAGTGCATGGTGATCACTTCCAACGCGGGTCGTGCGAACAGCCATGCTCATGGTCTCCCGACCGGCGTCAGCAGACGGTGAACCCCCGCGCTCACTCCGTACCCACAAGCAGGCGGAATGGTGTCCTGGCCTGCTGCGTGCCCTTGCCGTGGCGACAAGTGTTTCTACGACCCCTGATGGCGTTCTACCGCGCCGTTGGGTGGTCGAACGTAGCTTCTCCCGTCTGATCCGGGCCCGTCGCCTGGCCCGGGACTACGAGACCCGGATCGATAGAGCCGAGGCGATGGCCTGGTGGGCCGCGACCCCCGCCACCCGGCGACTGGCCCGCCCCGGCCTTGGCTTGAACAGCCCCGGCCGCTCCTCGCTCAACCACCCATGCTCCACCAGCCGCTTGGAGCGGACCCGAGCGGCCTGCTCCCGCGCACCACTGGTCGGCCAGCCGAGATGATCGCGCATCTGCCGGCCCGCACGCCGCCCCCGCCGCCAGCCGTGTCGCCCTCGACCAGCGCCACGATCGCGGCGCAGTCACCCGGCAGCACCGTAGCCCAACCCCTGTTGGCGGTGACGTTGGTTAACCGCTGTTGGTGGGCTTGGCGAGGGTGGTAGTGCGTTCGACATGGCTTTCCGGGGCCCTGACCTGCGGCTCGCGGTGCGGACCCGCCTGGGCGGCTGCCTCACCCGATCGAGGTGGGCCCGTCGTCGCTGGGCCGCGGTCGGCATCGGAGCTGGTAGGCGGTCTTCTCGGACCCGCCGGGCCGCTCGGGGGTGACCTGGATCGGTGAGGTCAGGCGAACGGCCACGGCGGGTCGGCGTCGGGGTGGGGGAGCCAGTGGACGGTGCCGGTGCCGAGGGCGACGGTGGCGCGGACGCACATCGGGCCGCCGGCCCGGCGGGAGAGCAGGGAAAGTTCGTCGACGCGGGCGGTGGTGCTGCCGAGGCGGGCGGCGAGGTCGGGGGCGAGGTGCCGGGGGTCGCGGGTGCGGCCGAGCGAGAGGTGCGGGGTGAAGCGGTCGCCGTGGGTCCGGCAGTGCGGGAAGCGGGCGGAGAAGGCGCGGTGGAGGCGTACCCAGGGGCCGGTACCGGTGGCGGCGGGGTCGAGCCAGACGGTGGAGTCGTGCCGGTGGCGGAAGCTGTGGACGCCCGACAGCCGCGCCGCGAACGGCCGGATCTCGGCGGCCGCCTCGGCGAGCAGGGGTGCGGCGGCCGGGAACGCGTCCTCCGGGACGAAGCCGAAGAGCACGTTGACGTGCGGCGGCCAGCGGCGGATCTGCCGGTCGTGGACCTCGCGGACCGCCTGGATCGCGGGCCACAGTTCGGCGGGCGGGAGCCAGGCCACGGCGGTGCGGGCCGTCGGCGGGAGATCGAGCACGCCGGCACCGGTGGCGGTGGGACGGGCGACGGGCGACGGGTAGCTGTCCACCTCTCCATCGTGCCCGCCTGCAGGCCGCCTCGCGTGGCGCGTCGGATCGGTGCGAGGGGTGAGACGGTCCGGCCAGGGGCCTGATGGTTCGGTCGGGGGTAGCGACGCCCAGTCGCGGGTACGCGCCCGGACAGGGCTGCTTCAGCGTTCACAAGGCCCCGCGCATCATTGAGCTGGATGCGCGGGGCCGACCGGCGGATTAGAAGCCGGCCCAGAGGCCGTTGCCGGGGAGCATCTGGGTGCCGCCGCTGACGTGGCCGGCGCCGTCGCCGGGGTAGAACCTGAGGTTGTTGTTGGCGTCGATGCCGGCGATGCCGAGCTTGCCGGTGCCGGTGAAGTCGCCTGCGGTGATGGCCTTGAAACCCGCCCACAGTCCGCTCGTCCCCAGCATGGGGATGCCGGTGCCGAGGTGGCCGGCGCCGTCGCCGGGGTAGAACATCATGTTGTTGTTGGCGTCGATGCCGGCGATGCCGAGGTGGCCGGTGCCGGTGAAGTCGCCGGCGGTGATGGCCTTGAAGTTGGCCCAGAGGCCGTTGGTGCCGGGCATCATGTTGATGCCGCCGCTGAGGTGGCCGGCGCCGTCGCCCGTGTAGAACATCATGTTGTTGTTGGCGTCGATGCCGGCGACGCCGGTGTGGCCGGTGCCGGTGAAGTCGCCTGCGGCGACGGCCTTGAAGTTGGCCCACAAGCCGGTGGTGCCGAGCATCGGGGTGCCCGGTCCGCTGACGGAGCCCGCGCCGTTGCCGGGGTAGTACTGCATGTTGCTGTTCGCGTCGACGCCGACCACGTCCAGCTTGCCGTCACCGTTGAAGTCACCGGCCGCCACCCGCGCCGGCCGCGGGGCCGCGTCGTCGACGATGTTGTTGTAGCGGTAGGCGCCGTAGTAGCTGGTCGGCCAGCCCTCCAGGCTGGAGCTGTTGATGTTGGCTGAATTCGGGCCGTGCGTGGGGTCGTTGGGGTTGCTCTCGGCGTAGTAGGTGAAGTCACCGTTGGACTGGTTGGTCCAGTTGGCGAACAGGAAGGTGTGCTCGGCGGTGTAGTCGAGGATGTCGCCGGACTTGAGGTCGGAGAAGTTCTCGTGGGTGGAGCCGCTCGGCAGGGTCGAGGTGACCAGGCTGGAGTTCAGGTGCCAGGCCATCGACACGTACCCGGAACAGTCCTCGCGGTAGGTGGAGCCCTGCGGGTCCGGGGCGTAGCCGCCCTGGTTGTACGGGACGTGGTTGTCCACCCAGTACTGAGCGCGGGCCAGGACCTCGCTGCGGGTGATCTGACCGCCCATGCTGGAGGTGGCCTGTGCCTGCGGGGCCGCGGTGAACAGGGAGGCGGCGGCAGCCGCGGCGACCAGGGCGGCGGCAGTGCGGAGCGAGCGGCGGGAGGAGCGGGACATGGGGAAGCACTTCCTCGGGGTGTGAGTTGGTGTCATGCCTGTACGGAGAGGGTGGTGTGACCGCTTGATCAGCTGCCGGCAGCGGTCGTCAACTCAGCTTCGATGAGCGTCAGTTGCTTCTGGTCGTCATCGGGCGTCTGAGGGGTGGCACCGGTCGTGTTGGCGGGCACCGCGTACTGGAGGACCGTCAGCACGGTGCCGCGCTGGACGACGTAGACGTGGTTGGTCTGGCGGCCGGCGGCGGATATCGGAGCCACCCCGGTCCACTGGCGGGCGTAGGCGATGCCGTCCGCGGTGGTCGCGGTCCGGGTCACCTGCGCGTCCGGGGTGATCTTCGAAGCGGTCTGCCGGGCCGCGGACGTGGCCTGGCAGCCGTCCATCGCGGTGAGCACCGCGTGGTAGGAGTCCTGGGCGGCGGCAGCGTCGGTGAAGGTGAAGGTGTCCTGGATGGCAGGGGTGTGGAACGAACTGACGTAGCCCTGTTGCTGCCAGGCCGCGGCACCGTTCACCTCGGCGCACTCGTTGAGCTGGATCTGGTGGCGGACGGGCTGGGTGTGCGGCGGGGCGATCGGCTTCCACTGCAGAGCGGTCGGCCTCGACGCCGTCCTCTCCCCGGACGGCGAGCTCCAGATCGAGGGGTGGCGTTGGGACGTCGCCCCGCACGAATGCGAGGACGGGCCCGTCGCGGCGTCCTCGCCGACCCCTAACGAAAGGACCCCGGCATGACCATCCAGATCGTCGTCACCTTCGACCTCGTCCCCGAGCGGCTCGCGCCGACCCTGGCCGCGTTCCAGGAACTGGCCCGGCACACCCGCCGCGAGGAGGGCGCGCTGCGCTTCGACGTCTTCCGGTCGGAGGCCGAGGAGCACACGGTCGTCCTGGTCGAGGACTGGGCCGACCAGGAGGCCATCGACCTGCACATGAAGCAGGAGTACACCCGAGCGTTCCTCGCCGCGGTCGACGGTGCCTTCCGCACCCCGGCCAGGGTGCACCGGCTGGCCGAGATCGGCGGCTGAGCGGTGGCCGAGGAGCACGGACAGCCGCGTGTGCTCGTGGTGGGCGCCGGGCCGGTTGGCATGGTCCTGGCCTCCGAGCTGCTGCGCCACGGCGTCCAGGCCGATGTGATTTCCAACGCCCGCCGGCAGAGCCCGCATTCGCGTGCCACCATCCTCTGGCCGAGGATCCTGGAGCTGCTCGACCGGGTGGGCGTCGGGGAGAAGCTGGTGGCGGCAGGCCACTACTTCGACCAGATGAACTACTACTCCAACAAGAAGATGGTCGGCCTGGTCCGGTTCGACCGGCTGCGCGGCGTCGGCTACCCGTTCGCCATCACCATCCCACAGTGGCGCACCGAGGCCGTGCTGGAGGAGCACCTCGAAGCCCTCGGCGGCACGATCCGCTACGACCACGCCTTCGTCGAGGGCACGCAGTCCGAGGACACCGTCCACTGCGTCCTGCGCGGGCCCGACGGCGCGTCGACCTCCCGGTCGTACGACTACGTGGTCGGTGCCGACGGCTACAACAGCACCGTCCGCCCGGCGTTCGGCTTCGAGTTCGCCGGTCGTACGATGCGCACCCGGCTGGCGATCACCGACGCCGAGCTGGTCGGCGAGACCACCAGCAGCGAGGCGGCCTACTACCTCACCCGCACCGGCAACATGGTGCTCGCCCCGCTCGGCGGCGGGATCTTCCGGGTGGGTGCCAGCGTGCCGGACGGCTACCAGGGCGAGCCGGACCGGGCGTTCTTCGAGCGGCTGCTGTCCGAGCGGGTTCCCGGGGAGCGGCGGCTCGGAGAGATGAAGTTCAGCGGGGTCTTCACCGCGCACGTCCGGTCGGCGAGCACCTACCAGCGCGGCCGGGTGTTCCTGGTCGGGGACGCCGCCCACGCCATGAGCCCCTCCGGCGCCCAGGGCGTCAACACCGGCATCCAGGACGCCGTGAACCTCGGGTGGAAGCTCGCGGGCGTGCTGCGCGGCGACTACCGGCCCGGTCTGCTGGCCAGTTACGACCGGGAGCGCCGGCCCGCCGTCGAGACGGTGGCCGGGCTGTCCACCCGGCTGGCCCGGATCGGCCTGTACAGCAAGCCGTACCAGGTCATCGGCCGGGACATCGCCTACCGGTTCGGATCGGCCACCCAGCTCCTGGAGCGCGTCCTGGCACCGAAGCTGGCCCAGGTCGACACCCACTACGGCCCGCGGCCCAAGCGCCGCGGCCTCGTCCCCGGCGAGCGGCTGCCGCTCGGTTGGCGGGCCTGCGCCGCCGCACCGGTCCTCGCCGTCGACCGCTACACCGTCCTGCTCTGGCCCGGCCTGGAGTACCGCTACGACCGGTGGGTCCAGCTGGTCGAGCGGCTGGGCGAGGCCGTCGACCGCGCCCGGGTCACCGACCTGGGCGGCCGCCCGCCGGGCCCCGTACTGGCCAAGTTGGGCGCGACACCGTGCGCGCTCGTGGTCCGTCCGGACGGCCACCTGGACAGAGTCGTCGAGCTCGACGACCGCGAGCCCGAGGCCGCCGTCCGCGCGGTCGACCGGGCGCTGGACGAGCGCCTCCTGCCGAGCCCGGCCCGGGCCCTCGTGACCAGCTGAACGACCCGGAGAAACCCGAACGGCCCGAACGGCCGTCCGCACCGCAACACCGAAAGAAGAGAACCGAGATGACCGACCGCGTGACCCTCACCAACGTCGCCGACATGACCGCCGAGCAGCGCGAGGTGTACGAGAAGTTCCAGTCCAACCTGACCCGTGCGCTGCTGCTCACCAAGGGCTCCGCCGGTCCGCACCTCGCCCTGGGCGGTTCGTTCACCGTCGGCCTGCTGAGCCTGCTGGACCGCGAGGTGATCGTGCTGCGGGTGGCGAAACTGCGCGACAGCGAGTTCGAGCGCCTGCTGCACTACCCCCTGGCCGTCAAGGCCGGACTGACCGACACCGAGATCGAGGACATCGAGGAGGGCCGGTTCGAGGAGATGCCGCCGTCCCGCGCCGCCCTGGTCCGCTACGTCGACGACTGCATCCTGCAGCACAAGGCCGGCCACGACGCGTTCTGGGGCCTGCGCGAGCACTACTCGCAGAACGAGGTCGCCGAGGTTACCCACCTGGCCGGCCACAGCGCGATGACCGCGATGTTCCTGGCCAGCCTGGAGATCCCTCTCGACCAGGACATCGCCTCCTGGGGCCGCCTGACCGAAGTCAAGTGACCGGCCGCCACGCACGAGGAGAAGCGACGTGAAGTACGCACGGCTGGGCTCGTCCGGCCTCAAGGTGTCCCGGCTGGCGCTCGGATGCATGAGCTACGGCGAGCCCGGCCGGGGCACCCACCCCTGGTCACTGCCGGAGGAGGAGAGCCTGCCGTTCATCGCCCAGGCCCTCGACCTCGGCGTCAACTTCTTCGACACGGCCAACATCTACTCGCTGGGTACCAGCGAGGAGTACCTGGGCCGCGCCCTGAAGAAGCTGACCCGGCGCGAGGACGTCGTCATCGCGACCAAGGTGTACGAGGCGATGGGCCCGGGGCCGCTCTCCGGCGGCCTGTCCCGCGGCGCCGTCATGCGTGAGCTGGACGCGAGCCTGCGCCGGCTCGGCACCGACTACATCGACCTGTACATCATCCACCGCTGGGACTACGGGACCCCGATCGAGGAGACCATGGCGGCCCTGCACGACGCCGTCACCGCGGGCAAGGTCCGCTACCTCGGCGCGTCGTCCATGCACACCTGGCAGTTCGTCAAGGCCCAGTACACCGCCGACCTGCACGGGTGGACGCGGTTCGTCAGCATGCAGAACCACTACAACCTGCTCAACCGCGAGGAGGAGCGGGAGATGATCCCGTACTGCCTCGCGGAGGGCGTCGGCGTCACCCCGTGGTCGCCGCTGGCCCGGGGCCTGCTGACCCGGGACTGGGACGCCCAGTCCGCCCGGACGGCCGGCGACCCGATCCAGGAGCGGTTCTACGGGCCGACCGAGGAGGCCGACCGGCGCGTCGCCCGGGCGGTCGCCGAGATCGCCGCCGAACGCGGAGTCCCGCGCGCCCGGATCGCGCTGGCCTGGCTGCTGCGGCAGCCCGCCGTCACCGCCCCGGTCATCGGCGCCACCGCGCCGCACCACCTGCCGGACGCGGCCGCCGCGCTCGACATCGAGCTCGACGACGCCGAAGTGGCCCGGCTGGAAGCCCCGTACGTCCCCCACGCGGTCGTCGAGTACGTCTGACCGCCGAACCCCCACCCCCTGGACCCCCGGGGCCCGGCCTCCCCCCCGTCGGCCGGGTCCCGGGCACCTGTCCTGCCCCCGTGCGCTCCGGCCCGAAACAGTGGCTGGCCGCACGGGGGCACCGCCACGCCCCGCCCGCCCAGCACGACACCGATTCGGAGACCACCATGGGGATCACAGACTTCGCCCTCGCCACCGGCAGCGGCAAGGTCACCGCCGAGCAGCTCGCCCGTGAGTCCGGCTGCGACCAGGACAAGGTGAACGAGATCCTGCCCGCGGGCCGGCTCTCGGCGCTCGGACCGGGCGAGAGCTCGTGGAGCCTCGGGCGGGACGCCGCCGCCAAGGTCCTCGCCCGTAACGGGGTGTCCCCCGAGGACATCGGCCTGGTGATCTACGCGGGCTCCAGCGAGTGGGGGACCCCGTTCTGGTCGCCGGCCGCGAAGATCGCCCAAGAGCTCGGCATTCTCCAGGCGCACTGCTACGAGGTGTCCAACTTCTGCAACGCCGCGCCCACCGCGATCCGGATCGCCGACGACCAGGTCAAGGCCGGGGCCTGCCGCTACGCGCTGGTCGTCGTGGCCGACCGGCTCAGCGAACTGGTCGACCGCCCGGGCGGCCTGGTCGAGCTCTTCAACTTCGCCGACGGCGCCGCGGCCGTTCTCGTCTCGGCCGAGAAGCCGCGCTACGAGGTGCTGGCCTCGGCCAACCGCACCGACCCGACCTTCGTCGACCTCTACTACGGCGAGGTCCGGGAGAACGAGGTGAAGGTGTTCCGCCGGGAGGGCGGCGAGGGCCTCGGCGAGGCGTTCATCACCAACTTCACCGCCCTGACCGAGCAGGTGCTCACCGCCGTCGGCCGCGGCCTGGCTGACGTGGCCTACCTGTTGGTCACCCACGGCAACCGGAACACCCAGGTCAAGCTCTTGGACACGCTCGGGCTGCCGCACGAGCGCAGCGTCTTCAACTACGAGGTCGAGGGCCACCTCGGCGGCGCCGATCCGCTGCTCGCCCTGGAGGACCTGGAACGGGCCGGCCGGCTGGAGTCGGGCGACCTCGTGCTGCTCGCCACGGCCGGCTCCGGGTTCACCTGGGGAGTGACGGCCCTCCAGGTCGTCTGAGGCCGTCGCCGGGGCCCGCGGACCTCGGTCCGACGGTCCCGACGAAGAAGCCGCCCGGCAGCGGGAGTCCGCTGCCGGGCGGCTTGCTCGTCGGCCCCGGTCGGCCGGTGCCGACCCGTCAGAACCGGCGGACCGGGTCGAGGTCCACCGCGAGCAGGCGTAGTGCCGCGTCGTGCGGACTGTCCGGCTCAGCGTGGTAGAACTTCAGGATGTTCCCGTCGCCCAGGTCGGCGGACTGGTACATCAACTCGAACTCACCGACGCTCGGGTGGTCGAAGGTCTTCGTGCCGACGGTGCAGTTCGCGACTCGGTGGCTGATCCAGAGCTTGGAGAACTCCTCGCTCCTGATGCTCAGTTCGCCGATCAGCTCGGCCAACTGCGGGTCGTGCCGGTGGTTCCCGGCGATGAACCGCAGGTACGAGACGTTCGACCGGGCCTCCAGCGGCCAGTCCACGTACAGGCCGCGGACGTTGTCGTCGAGGAAGTTCAGGCGGATCACGTTCGGCCGCACCGTCGCGTTCTTCGGCGCGTCGAAGTCGAGGTGCGGAGCGAACAGTCGGTGGTAGAGCGAGTTCCAGCCGAGGATGTCGCAGCGGTAGTTGAGCACCGCCACCGCCGCGTTCCCGAGAGAGTCGACCAGCATCCGGGTGTACGGGCTGATCTGGTCGACCCGGCGGGCCGGCAGCTCCCGCTCGGTCACCGGAGTGCCCACCTTCAGCAGGTACTCCTCCTCGTCCGGGCTGAGGTCCAGGGCGCGTGCGATCGCGACCAGGATGGCCGGCGAGGCGTGTGCGGTCTGGGACTGCTCCAGCCGCGTGTAGTACGTGGGGCTCACCCCGGCGAGCGCCGCCACCTCCTCGCGCCGCAGGCCGGGCACCCGGCGCGCACCGCGCACCGCCAGCCCGATCTCCTCCGGCTGGACCCGCTCGCGCATCCGCTTGAGGTAGCTACCCAGGTCGGTGTTCACTGGTTTTTCCACGCTCCTAGTGTCACACGGGGCTGAACAGGGGTCAGGGGTTCGCCTGGCTGGATCAGTCGGCGGTCGGCGCGCTGCGCCGGCCCCCCAGCGCCGCCCACAGCAGCAGGCCGGCCACCATGAGCAGCCCGGCGTCCACGGTCAGCGCGAGGTGGATGCCCGACAGCTCGTCGGCCGCGCCGCCCCCGTCGCCGATGCTCGCGGCGAACACCGCGCTCAGCAGCGGGATGCCGATGGCGATGCCGACCTGCTGCGCCTGGGTGGCCATGCCGGTGGCCATGCCCTGCATCGAGGAGTCGACGGCCGAGGTGGCGATCACCATGAAGGAGAGCATCGCCAGCATCGAGAAGACGCCGTTGACGAACTGCGCGACGACCACGGGGACGAGCCAGACCGAGTCGTTCGTCATCCACACCATCGGCAGCATGAACGCGCCCTGGCCCGCCAGCGCGGTGCCCAGCAGGATGCGCGGAGAGACCTTGCCGACGATCTTCGGGCCGATGGTGCCGCCGAGGATCTGGCCGGCGCCGACCCCGAGCAGGACCAGTCCGGCTGCCAGCGAGGAGAAGTCAAGCACGTTCTGCACGTACAGGCCGGTGAAGAAGATCATCGCGGTCTCGCCGCCGAAGATGAACAGCGCACCGAGGTTGCTCAGGGCGATGTCCGGCAGACGCAGGATCCGCACCGGTACCAGGGCGCCCTCGGTACGGCCCTCGACCACCCAGAACACGGCGAGCAGCACGGCCCCGGCCACCAGGGTGCCGGTCGCGAGGGCGTCCAGGCCGGACTCGGCGGCCCGGGTGATGCCGAAGATGCCGGAGAACAGGCCGGCGGTGATCAGCAGGGCGCCCGGCAGGTCGAGGCGGTCGCGGGTCTCGGCGCGGCTCTCCTCGACGACGATCGGGACCACGATCACGGCGGCCACGGCGACCGGGATGTTGATGAAGAAGGCCCAGCGCCAGGAGAGCAGTGCGGTGAGGACGCCGCCGAGGATCGAGCCGACGGTGAAGCCGGAGCTCATCATGACGCCGTTCAGCCCGAGCGCCTTGGTGCGCATCGCGGGCTCGGTGAAGGCGGTGGTCAGCAGCGCCATCGCGGCCGGGGTGATGGCCGCGGTGGCCAGGCCCTGGAGCGTACGGGCGACCAGCAGCAGCGCCGGGGAGGTGGCGATGCCGCCGATCAGCGAGGCGACCGCGAGCACCACCATGCCGGCGACGAAGATCCGGCGCCGACCGAGGTAGTCGCCGACCCGGCCGAAGACCAGGGTGCAGCCGGCCGCGCAGAGCGCGAACATCGTGGTGATCCACTGCAGGTTCCCGGCCGTGAAGCCGAGGTCCACACCGACCCGGGGCAGCGTCACGTTCAGGATCGAGAAGTCGGCCGCCATCATGAACTGGGAGGCCAGCAGCACCACCAGGACGGTGAGCTGGCGGCCGGTCATGCGGACCGAGGCTGACGGAGCCGTCGCGACGGCGGTATCGGTTGTCATGGTCCCAGCCTGGTACGACCGGCGCTGACCAGCCAGAACCCGGCTGTGCCTACCTCCGGCCTGCCTACCACTGGCAGTGCCAGGCTGGGGCCGGCTCCTCAGCCGAGGCCGGCCAGCCGGTCGGCGTACTGTTCCGCGTTGTGCCGCAGGAACCGCCGCCTCCTTCGGGGTCCAGCAGGTCCGCTCGTCCGCGCGGGGCTTGGTGGGCGGCGCAGGTGTTTGCGGTCGGGCGACCTCACCACCGCAGGCGCCATCAAACGCGGCGGCCAGGCGGTGGTCGCCGCGTTTGATGGCGCCTCGCTGGAATCGCTCTACTTCAGTGGCACGTTCCTCAACGGCTCGGGGAAGCAGAGCCATTCCGACAACTCCGGCGTCAGCGGACCCGCGGCCTTCTACCGGAGCTGTGAAGGCGCTTCCAAGTTCAAGATCGCACATCGTTAGCCGGGGGCAGTGACGGCCGAAGTCCTTCGAGTCCGCCCGAACGGGGCCGCTCGGCCGCCGACGCGAGTGACGGCCGTCCTCCGTCCGGTCGGCTCGCGATGCACCCAGGGGAGGAATGCCTCACTACTGGGGGTAGCGATGTGCGATCGGGTCGTCACGGTGTGGTTGGAAGGGCAGGGTCTGCGGATGAGGATTGTCGTCGATCTCAACCGGTGTCAGGGCTACGCGCAATGCGCGTTCCTGGCACCGGACGTGTTCGAGATGCATGGCGAGGAAGCGCTTCTCTACGACCCCGCCTTCACCGAGGCGCACCGCGAGCAGGTGCGACGGGCCGCGGCCGCTTGTCCCGTCCAGGCGATCCTGGTCGAGGCGGACGAGGCTCGGGTCACGCCGGTGGGGGCCTGAGATGGCGGTCTCCGTGGGCGAAGTCGTCCAGGCGTTCCGGCGCGACGGGCGGATCGTCGTCGTCGGCGCCTCGCTGGCCGGACTGCGGGCTGCCGAGGCGCTGCGCACGGGCGGGTTCAGCGGGTCGCTCACGCTGGTCGGGGACGAGCCCGACCTCCCGTACGACCGGCCCCCGCTGTCCAAGCAGGTCCTGCTCGGCCGGGCGCGCGCCGACGCCACCACCCTGCCGCAGCGCAACAGCGTCAACGCGCAGTGGCGGCTCGGTACGGCCGCCACCGGGCTGGACCTGGCGGCGAAGCGGCTACGCCTGGCGGACGGCGAGGAGATCGACTACGACCGCCTGCTCATCGCGACCGGCGTGCGGGCCCGGCCCTGGTTCAACGCGGCGGAAGCGGCCCTCGACGGGGTCTTCACGGTGCGCACCAGCGAGGACGCGGCCCGGCTGGAGCGGCGGCTGTCGGCGAGGCCGAGTCGGGTGCTGGTGGTAGGTGCCGGGTTCACCGGCTCCGAGATCGCCTCGGCCTGTCGCGAGCGGGGTCTGGAGGTCACGGTTGCCGAACGCGGGGCGGCGCCGCTGGTGGGCGCCCTCGGCGGGGTGGTCGGTGCGGTCGCCGCGGACCTGCAGCGCCAGCACGGCGTGGACCTGCGCACGGGCGTCATGGTGACGGCACTGGAGGGCGACTCCGGCGGCCGGCTCGAGCGCGCCCACCTGTCCGACGGGACCTCGCTGGACGTCGAGGTCGCGGTGATCGCGCTCGGTGCCACCCGGAACACCGAGTGGCTGGCCGGATCGGGCCTGGCCGCCGGGCCCCGGGGGATCGCCTGTGACGCGGGCTGCCGTGCCCTCGATGTCCAGGGCATCGTCACCGATGACGTGTTCGTCGCCGGAGACGTCGCGCGCTCGCCCCACCCGCTGTTCGGGTACCAGTTCCTCTCACTGGAGCACTGGGGCAACGCGGTCGAGCAGGCCGGGGTCGCCGCGCACAACATGATCAACGTCGGCCCGGACCGCCGGGCCCACCTGTGGGTGCCGACCTTCTGGTCCTCCCAGTTCGGCGTCAACATCAAGTCCGTCGGGGTGCCCAACATGGGGGACGAGATCGTCATCACCCAGGGCTCGCTCGCCGAGCGCCGGTTCGTCGCCGTCTACGGCTTCCAGGGCCGCATCGTCGCCGCCGTCACCTTCGACCAGGCGAAGTGGCTGGACTTCTACCGGGAGCAGATCGAGGTGCGCGCACCCTTCCCACCGGACTACGCCACCGTCGACCGGCAGCCGGGCGGGATGCGACCGGTCCCGGCGGGGTTCCAGGACCCCTCCCTGCCCAGCCACGGCGCGACCGTGACCCTCACCGGCCACGACCCCAGCGAACGCCGCGTCCAGTTCACCCCCGCACGCGCCTGACCGCCCGCCCACACCTCAGGAGACCGTTCCATGACGCCGGGCACCTTGCTCCAGCAGATCACCGACTACGCCAACCGCGCCAACCCGTACCCGCTCTACGCCGAACTCCGCAAGACACCCGTGGCCCGCCAGGACGACGGGTCGTACCTGGTCGGCGGCTACTACGAGATCAGCAGCCTGCTGCACGACCCGCGGATCAGCTCGGATCAACGCAACCTCGTCGCGCGGGACGGTGGGGGGCTCCAGGCGGAGGAGGAGGCGGGCCTTCCACCCTCCATGATCAGAACCGACCCGCCCGAGCACGACCGGCTGCGACGCATGGCGATGCGTCCGTTCGGCCCGCCGCACACCCCGAGGCGGGTTCACGAGATGGGGGGCGAACTGCACCGGATCGTCTCCGGCCTGATCGACGGCTTCCAGGGCAAGGACCACGTCGACATCGTGGACGACTTCTCCTACCCCTTCCCGGTCACCGTGATCTGCCGACTGCTCGGCGTCCCCCGAGAGGACGAGTCCCGGTTCCACGTCTGGGCCGACGCGATGGTCGGCGCCGCGGACCCCTCCCCGAGCGCGGACCTCCAGGAGCGGCAGCGCGCCGGGACGCGGGCCAGGACCGAGCTCGGCCGGTACCTGGCCGGACTCGCCGAAGAGCACCGCCGCAGCCCCGGTGACGACCTGCTCTCGGCGCTCGCCACCGACCACGGCCCGGACGGGCAGATGTCGATGGTCGAACTCGCGAGCACCTCCGTACTTCTCCTGATCGCCGGCCACGAGACCACGGTCAACCTCATCACCAACGGGATGCTCACCCTGCTCCGGTATCCCGAACACCTCGAACGGCTCGTCAAGGAACCCGAGGTCGCGGTCCCGATGGTCGAGGAACTGCTGCGCTACGAGCCCCCCGTCCATCTGGCGCTCCCACGCGTCGCCCTGGCCGACATCGAGGTCAAGGGCACCGTCATCCCCAGAGGCTCGACCGTCTGGCTCGGCCTGGCATCGGCCAACCGGGACCCGCGCCGCTTCGACGACCCCGACCGCTTCGACCCCGATCGCAGGGACAACCAGCACCTCAGCTTCCTCGGCGGGATCCACAACTGCTTCGGATCCCCCCTCGCCCGGCTGGAGGCCCAGATCGCGCTGACCGAGCTGGCTCGTCGGCTGGCCAACCCCCGGCTCGTCGAAGACCCCCCGCCCTACCGGCCGAACCCACTGCTGCGCGGGCCTCGTCACCTCGCGGTCGCCTTCGACGGCGTCCAGGGCTGACCGGTTCACCCGGCAGGGTTGGTCCCGGAGCCGGACAGCCTGCTGACCACCGGACGTAGCGGACGGCGCGCCCGGCCCTCCAGGGCGAAGCCCTCGCGGTAGCCGGGGTCGTAGTAGCAGCTTGCACCGCGCCGGCCGAGCACCGGGCCCCGGATTGCGTTGGACCAATGGGGCGATATCGGGCGAGCGGATACCGGGGGTGGAGCGGTTGTTCGCTTAGCCTTTCGCCCTGCCGCCTCCTCGGTGGCGCCGGGTTCGGGGACGAGGACAGGGGCGCAGGGTGAGTTCGTCGGGTGCGGCTGCGTCGGCGCGGCGGACGGGGTTCCGGGCGTGGCTGCTGGAGGGCCTGTCCGACATGGCCAAGCAGTATCCGGGGCCGCATGCGGAGGCGCCGGTCGAGCACAAGGGCCAGCGGTGGTGGCGGGTGATGTGCCTGACCGGTCTGGACTACTTCTCCACGCTCGGCTACCAGCCCGGTATCGCGGCGCTCGCGGCCGGGCTGCTGTCGCCGGTGGCGACCATCGTGCTGGTGATCGTGACGCTGTTCGGCGCGCTGCCGGTGTACCGGCGGGTGGCGCAGGAGAGTCCGCACGGTGAGGGGTCGATCGCGATGCTGGAGCGGCTGCTGTCGTTCTGGCAGGGGAAGCTGTTCGTGCTGGCGCTGCTGGGGTTCGCGGCGACGGACTTCATGATCACCATCACCCTGTCGGCAGCGGACGCGACCGCGCACCTGGTGGAGAACCCGAGCCTGCACAGTGCGCTGTCCGGCAGGCAGATGCTGATCACCCTGCTGCTGGTCGCGTTGCTCGGCGCCGTCTTCCTGAAGGGCTTCAGCGAGGCGATCGGCCTGGCGGTGGTCCTGGTCGGGGTGTACCTGGCGCTCAACGTCGTCGTGGTGGTGAACGGGATCTGGCACGTGCTGAAGGCCCCGCACGTGGTGACGGACTGGTCCGACGCGCTCACGACCGAGCACGGCAACGCGTTCGCCATGATCGGCGTCGCGCTGATCGTCTTCCCGAAGCTGGCGCTGGGCCTGTCCGGCTTCGAGACCGGCGTCGCCGTGATGCCGCACATCGAGGGCGACCCGGAGGACACCGAGGAGAAGCCGGTCGGCCGGATCCGGGGCGCCCGCAAGCTGCTCACCACCGCCGCCGTGATCATGAGCGCGTTCCTGATCACGACGAGCTTCATCACCACGGTGCTGATCCCCAAGGCCGCGTTCGAGGCGGGCGGGCAGGCCAACGGCCGGGCGCTCGCGTACCTCGCCCACCAGAACCTGGGTGGCGCCTTCGGCAGCGTCTACGACCTGTCGACGATCGCGATCCTGTGGTTCGCCGGCGCCTCGGCGATGGCCGGCATGCTCAACCTGCTGCCCCGCTACCTGCCGCGCTACGGCATGGCGCCGCAGTGGGCGCGGGCGGTGCGGCCGATGGTGATCGTGCTGACGCTGATCGGGTTCCTGGTGACGTGGTTGTTCGACGCGAACGTGGATGCCCAGAGCGGCGCTTACGCGACCGGTGTGCTGGTGCTGATCTCCTCGGCCGCCATCGCCGTCACCATCGCCGCCCACAGGGCCCGGCAGCGCGGCTGGACCATCGGCTTCGCCGTGATCGCGGCGGTCTTCCTGTACACGACGGGCGCGAACATCGCCGAACGCCCGGACGGTGTGAAGATCGGCGCCTGCTTCATCGGCGGGATCGTCCTGGTCTCGTTCCTGTCCCGGCTCAAGCGGGCCTTCGAGCTGCGGGTCACAGCCGTGGTACTGGACGAGGCCGCCGAACGGTTCGTCCGCGACTACACCCACCGGCCGATGCGGCTGATCGCCAACGAGCCGAACAGCCGGGACCTGGCGGAGTACCAGGAGAAGAAGCGGGAGATCCGGGCGCACCACGACATCCCGGCCGACCTCGACCTGGTCTTCGTCGAGGTGACGGTCCGGGACCCGTCCGAGTTCGAGTCGGTGCTCACCGTGCGCGGGGAGGTGCTCCACGACCGCTACCGGGTGCTGTCGCTGGAGAGCACCAGCGTCTCGAACGCCCTGGCGGCCCTGCTGCTGACGATCCGGGACCGCACCGGGCAGATCCCGCACATCTACTTCGAGTGGACCGAAGGCGGCCCGGTCGGCCACTTCCTGCGCTTCTTCCTGTTCGGACAGGGCGAGGTCGCCCCGGTCACCCGCGAGGTGCTGCGGGAAGCGGAGCCGGACCGCTCCCGACGTCCCCGTGTCCATGTCGGGTAGGGCCGGTCGACCCCGAAGGACGGAGCATGGACGTGGGAGCGGAGGAGGTGGCCAGGCGGCGGTGACCGGGAAGCTGCGGGTGTTCCTGGGGGCGGCGCCGGGGGTGGGGAAGACGTACGCCATGCTCCGGGAGGGGCGGCGGCTGCGCGCTGAGGGGCTGGACGTGGTGGTCGGCCTGGTGGAGACGTACGGCCGGCGCGGTACGGAGGAGCAGCTGGGTGACCTGCCGGTGCTGCCGAGGCGGCCGGTGTCGTACCGGGGGACGGAGCTGACCGAGCTGGACGTGGAAGCCCTGCTGGCGCGCCGCCCGGCTCTCGCGCTGGTGGACGAGCTCGCGCACACCAACGTGCCCGGCGGGCGGCACGCGAAGCGCTGGCAGGACGTGCGGGAGCTGCTGGACGCCGGGATCGACGTGGCGACGACGCTCAACATCCAGCACCTGGAGAGCCTCAACGACGTCGTCGAGCAGATCACCGGTGTCGCGCAGCGCGAGACGATCCCCGACGAGGTGGTTCGGGCGGCCGAGCGGATCGAGCTGGTCGACCTGAGCCCGCAGGCGCTGCGCGCGCGGATGGCGCAGGGCGAGATCTACGCGCCGGACCGGATCGACGTGGCGCTGGACCACTACTTCCGGGCCGGCAACCTGGGCGCCCTGCGGGAGCTGGCGCTGCTGTGGCTGGCGGACCGGGTGGAGGAGGAGCTGGCCGACTACCGGGCCCGGCACGGCATCCGGGCGCCCTGGGAGACCAAGGAACGGATCATGGTCGCCCTCAACGGCGCCCCGCAGGGCGAGCACCTGATCCGGCGGGGAGCCCGCACGGCGGCCCGGGTGCACGGGGACCTGATCGGCGTCCACGTCCGGCTGGACGACGGCACGGCGCAGCGTGAGCCGCCGGGCCTGGCGGCGCAGCGGACGCTGTTGCGGGAGCTGCACGGCAGCTACGTGGAGGTGAGCGGCGGTGACCCGGCCCGGGCGCTGGTGGACTTCGCCCGGTCGGAGAGCGCCACCCAGATCCTGCTGGGGCCGACGAGCCGCAGCCGGTTGCGCGAGTTGGTCTCCGGTTCGGTGATCAACCGGGTGATCCGGCTGGCCGGGCCGATCGACGTGCGGGTGCTGCCGCCGCCGGAGCCGGGGCTGCTGACGGTGCCGCCCGCGCCCCGGCGTCGGCGCCCGGCACTGGTCCCGGTCCGGCGGCGCCGGATGGCGTGGCTGTTCGGTCCGGTCGGGGTGGCTGCTCTGGCGTGGGCGCTGTCGCCGCTGCGCGGCTCGCTGGGTCTGTCCGGTGTGCTGCTGTGCCTGCTGCTGGTGGTGGCGGGGACGGCTCGGCTGGGCGGGCTGCTGCCGGCGGCGGGCAGCACGGCGGCCGGGGCGCTGGCGGCGGACTACTTCTACACCACGCCCTGGCACAGCCTGACGGTCAATCGGGGCGCGGACGTCGCGGCCCTGCTGGTGTTCCTCGCGGTGGCCGGGGTGATCTCCCATCTGATCGACGGCCTGACGCGGCGCTCGCAGCAGGCGGGCCGGGCGCGAGCGGAGGCGGCCGTCCTCACCAGGCTGGCGGGGGAGACGGTGGAGTCGGGGCCGCGGGTGCTGCCCGATCTGGTCGCGGAGCTGCGGCAGGTGTTCGGGCTGGACGCGGCTGCCGTGCTGGTGCGTACGGGCGCGCTCTGGCAACCGGCGGCTTCGGCCGGGGCGGAGGTGCCGCTGCGGCCCGACGAGGCGTCCTTCTCCGTCGACCTCGGCGACGACGCGGTGCTGGTCCTTCGCGGCGCACCGCTCAACGAGGAGGACACCCGACTGCTCGGGCCGTACGTCACCCAGCTGAAGCTGGCACGGGAGCGTGAGCGGCTGGCCGCGCAGGCGTCGGCGGCGGAGGTGCTCGCGCACACCGACGCGCTGCACACCGCGCTGCTGGAGGCCGTCGGGCAGGACCTGCGGGCGCCGCTGGCGGCGGTGCGCCAGGAGGCCGAACGGATGCCGGGCCCGGGTGGGCAGCGGGTCGGCGCCGAGGTGGAGCGGATGGAGCGGCTGGTCGCCAACCTGCTGGACCTGAGCCGGCTGCGGGCCGGGGTGATGCCGGTGGTGCTGCGGCCGACGGTGGTGGCCGAGGTGGTGCGGTCCGCTGCCGAGGGCGTACCGGGCGTTCGGGTCGACCTGGAGCCGGGGCTGCCACGGGTGCTCGCCGACGCCGGGCTCCTGGAACGGGTGTTCGCGGACGTCCTGGCCTGGGGGGCGGCCGGATCGGGGGCGGTGGTCGACGCCGGTGTGGTGGCCGGGCGGGTGGACGTCCGGATGACCGTCCACGAGGATCCCGCCCGGGAACCGGCGGGCCTGGCGGTGGTGCGGGGCTTCGTGGAAGCGATGAACGGTGAGCTGACCGTCGAGGAGGCACCTGGCGGCGGCACCGCCTACGTGATCAGCCTGGCCCGAGCGGTGGCCTGATGCCGTGGGACCGGGCTGGTCGGCGACCCGGGGCGTCAAGACCGCGTTGGGATCTCGGGCGGCGGCGTCAGGATTCCGTCAAGGGTGGGCTGCGGGCCTGTGGCCGTCGGGTTGGGTGGCGTCGAACGAACTTGCGGCGAAGCTGGGACAGGACCATGCGCATGTACTCGGCCCGCCCCGGCGGCCGTCGCTACCGCCCCGTCCTCGACCGCTTGCCGGTCGCGGTGTCCGGCACGGTGGCCCTGGTCGCCGGCGGTGCGCTCGCGCTCGGCCTCGGCCGGCTGGGCGAGCTCCACGCCGGCTGGTTCCCGTACATCGCGTACACCGGGCTGGCCGCACTGGCCGGAGGCTTCTCCCGGCCGCTGGCCGCGCCGGTGGTCGGCATGTCCGCATGGCTGTGCTGCAACGCCTTCGCCGAACACCGCCATGCCGAACTCGGCTGGTCCGGAACGGGGATCGAGAGCGAGCACTTCGTCCTCTTCACCGCCGCCGCCCTGGTGCTGTCGCTGCCGGCCGCGTTGCCGCGCCGGGCGATCCGCGTCGAGCGCCTTCCGGTGGGCGAGGGGACCGAGCGCCGTCCTGGTTGAGGCGCGCCGCCCCGGTGGTGTTCCGGAGGCGGCGGGCCGGTGTGGCTATCCGAGGCCGGGGACGAACTGGATCAGCAGGTCGATGGCCTTGATGCCGAGGAAGGGCAGGATCAGCCCGCCGAGTCCGTAGACGCGCAGGTTGCGCCGGAGCAGGTCGGTGGCGGAGGCGGGCTGGTAGCGCACGCCGCGCAGGGCCAGCGGGATCAGGGCGACGATGATCAGCGCGTTGAAGATGATCGCGGAGGCGATCGCCGAGGTGGGGCTGTGCAGTTCCATGATGTTGAGGTGGTGCAGTCCGGGGTGGGCGTTCGCGAACATCGCGGGGATGATCGCGAAGAACTTGGCCACGTCGTTGGTGATCGAGAAGGTGGTCAACGCTCCCCGGGTGATGAGGAGTTGCTTGCCAACCCGGATGATGTCGATGAGCTTGGCCGGGTTGGAGTCGAGGTCGACCATGTTGCCGGCCTCCTTGGCGGCCGGGGTCCCGGAGTTCATCGCGACGCCGACGTCGGCCTGGGCGAGGGCGGGGGCGTCGTTGGTGCCGTCGCCGGTCATGGCGACCATGTTGCCGGCGGCCTGTTCGCGCTTGAGGTGGGCGAGCTTGTCCTCGGGGGTGGCCTCGGCGAGGAAGTCGTCCACCCCGGCCTCCTCGGCGATGGCCTTCGCGGTGAGCGGGTTGTCGCCGGTGACCATGACGGTGCGGATGCCCATCCGGCGCAGTTCGGCGAAGCGTTCGGCGATGCCCTCCTTGACGACGTCCTTGAGCTCGACGACGCCGAGCGCGCGGGCGCCGTGGCGGTCGTGGACGGCGACGAGGAGGGGGGTGCCGCCGGCTTCGGCGATCCGGTCGACCAGGGGCTTGGCCTCCATGGGCAGGTGCCCGCCGGAGTCGATCACCCAGCGGGCGACGGCGGCGGCCGCGCCCTTGCGGATGAGGCAGGCGGTGCCGTCCGGCCAGGCGAGGTCGACGCCGCTCATCCGGCTGTGCGCGGTGAACGGGACGGGCCGCTGCTCGCCGAGTTCGCCGGGGGAGCGTGGCGGCACCCAGTACTGGCGTTCGGTCAGCTCGACGAGAGAGCGTCCCTCCGGGGTCTCGTCCGCGACGGACGCCAACTGGGCCGCCTCGGCGAGCTGTTCCGTCGTCGCGCCGGGCAGTGGGTGCAGCGCGACGGCCCGGCGGTTGCCGTGGGTGATGGTGCCGGTCTTGTCGAGCAGCAGCACGTCCACGTCCCCGGCGGCCTCCACCGCCCGGCCGGAGAGGGCGACGACGTTGCGCTGCACCAGCCGGTCCATCCCGGCGATGCCGATGGCCGAGAGCAGCGCGCCGATCGTGGTCGGGATGAGCGCGACCATCAGGGCCACCAGCACGATGGTGGTCTGCGTGGCGTGGGCGTAGATGGCCATCGGCTGGAGCGAGACGACGGAGAGGATGAAGACGATGGTGAGCGAGGCGAGCAGGATGTTCAGCGCGATCTCGTTGGGGGACTTCTGCCGGTTCGCCCCCTCGACGAGGTCGATCATGCGGTCGATGAAGCTCTGTCCGGGCCGGGCGGTGACGCGGATGACCAGGTGGTCGGAGAGGACCCTGGTGCCGCCGGTGACGCCGGTGCGGTCGCCGCCGGACTCGCGGATCACCGGCGCGGACTCGCCGGTGATCGCCGACTCGTCGACGCTGGCGACGCCCTCGACCACCTCGCCGTCCTGCGGGATCACCTCGCCGGCGGGTACGAGGACGATGTCGTGCAGCATCAACTCCTCGGCGGGAAGCACCTCGTGGCGGTGGTCACGGGTGCCGACCCGCCAGTGCAGCAGCCGCCGGGCGGTCGTACCGGCCTGGGCTGCGCGCAGCGAGTCGGCCTGCGCCTTGCCGCGTGCCTCGGCGACGGCCTCGGCCAGATTGGCGAAGAGCACGGTCAGCCAGAGCCAGAAGGAGATCACCCAGGCGAAGACGCTCGGGTGGATGACGGCGGTGACGGTGGTGAGGGCGGAGCCGGTCTCGACCACGAGCATCACCGGGTTGCGCACCATCGCGCGCGGGTTCAGCTTGCGGACGGCGGCGGGCAGCGCCTCGGCGAGCTGCCGGCGGGTGATCAGCCGGCGGCGGCCGGTTGCGGGCCGGGACGGCCGATGGCTCGCCGGTGGTTCGGGGACCGGGCGGCGGAACCAGTCCTGCTGGTCGTCGGTGGTGTCCGGTGTGCTGAGGGCCGAACGGCGCATCGTCTCGGGGACCTTCCGGGCCGCCCGGGGAGGAGGGCGGCGGTTCGGGGAGGACGGGGAACGCCGCACAGCGAAGCACCGGATCGTCACGCGACAGGCACGTCTTGACGAGGGTTTGGCGTGCGGCGCGACTTCCTTGACAGCCCCCTGACGCCGTGTCGGACGTGTGTTCGTCGGCAGGGAAGGGCCGGGCCGGCCCGTTACACCGTCAACGAGGCGCCGGCGGCACGTCAGGGGTTCGTCAGGGAGACCGAACGGGCTTGCCCCGGGCATCGCGGAGGGCTTTGATGGGGGACATGCACCGCTCGACACGCCACCACGACCGCCCGCCGCATAGCCGGCCGCGGATCGTCGCTGTCGCGGTCGCCGCCGCCGTCCGGTAGGACCGAACTCCGTCCCGCTGGTCACCGGCCGCGCGCACGGGCCCGGCTCCGTTCGCCGTCGCCCGTGCCGATCACCGCCGACCGTCCCCTGTCCTGAGCGGCTCCGAGGGGCAGGGGGCGGCCGAGCGCTCTCCTCGCATCACATCACTTCCGCGCCGGCAGCCCCGGAGGCGGGCGGCTTCGTGCTGCCCCGCCTTCGCGCCCCGCCGGCGCCTTCCACCCTTGGATGGGCCATGTCCGACGCTGTTCTGTCCGCCCGCACCGCCCTCGTCACCGGCGCGTCCTCCGGCATCGGCTGGGAGACCGCCCGGCTCCTCGCCGGGCACGGCGCGACCGTGCTCGTGCACGCCCGCACCACCGCCGAGGCGGAGGCTGCCGTGGAGCGCCTGGTCGCCGCGGGCGCCCGGCGCGACCAACTCGTCGAGCTCGCAGCGGACTTCACGAAGTTGTCGGAGGTCGCGGTGCTGGCCGGCACGGTCGTCGAGCGCTACCCGTCACTCGACCTGCTGGTGAACAACGCCGCCGCGACGGCCCCCGAGCGCTGCACGCTCACCGATGACGGCAACGAGGTCTCGCTGCAGGTCAACTTCCTTGCCGCACACCTCCTTTCCAAGCTGCTGCGCGCCCCGTTGTCGGCGGCCGGCGATGCGCGGATCGTCAACGTGTCGTCCTCACTGCACCGCACCGCCTCGATGAACTGGTCGGACCCGCACCGGGTGAAGAAGTACTCGCGGGTCGCCGCGTACGCGCAGTCGCAGCTCGCGCTGACCATGGCGACGGCCGACATGGCCCCGGCCGGCTCCGGCGTCACCGCCGTCAGTGTCAACCCGGGTCTGTGCGACACGGCGCTGCTGCCGCTGTACGGGCGGGTCGGCGCCCCGGCCGCCGAGGGCGCGGCAGCAGTGGTACGGCTCTGCCTGCCCGAGACGGTCGTCGCCAACGGCGCCTACTTCGACGGTGAGGTCATCGCGTCGCCTGCGCCGGTCACCCAGGAGGAGCGCTCGCTGAAGCGCCTGGCCAAGCTCGCCGACCAACTGGTCGGCCGGGCCGCCTGAACCGTACCGACCGACGCTTCAACCCGACGATCGCGAGGAGGATCACGATGTCCAAGCGCGCCCGCAAGAAGAGGGCCCGCAGGAAGAAGAAGGCGAACCACGGTCGCAGGGCCGGGCAGAGCTGACCCCCTGAAGCCACCCGGTGTCGCGTGCCACCGACACCGGGTGCACCCTCGCGGCCCCTGGCGGTACTTGTCCGGACCGCGGAGGACGAGAGCCCCGGGGGCCGCGACAGGTCGGCGCCGTCAAGATCGCGTCAAGGTGCGCGCCGCCCGCATCAGGGGCGCGTAGCAAACGGAATACGAGGGACGGCAGCGCTCCACGATCGTGGCAAACACGATCGATGGAGAACGCATGTCCGACACCACTACCCCGGCCGTGACGGCCGAGCTCGAACCGCCGGATGCCGGGGCGGGCGACGAGCGGCACCGGCTCACCGTGATGGGTGGGCTGGCGGCGCTGTCGCTGGACGCGATGGCCTCGGTGGCCTACGGCCCGGAGTCGATCGTGCTGGTGCTGGCCGCCGCCGGCGCGTACGGGCTGGGCTTCACCCTGCCGGTCACGGTGGCGATCGCCGTGCTGCTGGCGGTGCTGGTGGCCTCCTACCGGCAGGTGATCGCGGCGTTCCCGGACGGCGGCGGCTCCTACGCGGTCGCCAAGGCACACCTGGGCCGCCGGACGGCGCTGACCGCCGCCGCCTCGCTGGTCATCGACTACGTCCTGAACGTGGCGGTGTCGGTGACCGCCGGCGTGGCCGCGCTGACCTCGGCCGTGCCGGGCCTGTACGACGACCGGGTCTGGCTCTGCCTGGGCGTGCTCGCGCTCGTCACCGCGGTGAACCTGCGCGGGATAGCCGAGTCGGCGCGCTGGTTCATGGTGCCGACGGCCGTGTTCGTGCTGTCGATCCTGGCGATCGTGGTGGTCGGTCTGTTCCGGGACGCCCCGGTGAGCACCGAGGCCGCCGCGGGTCACGCCTCGGTACTCGCCGGGAACGCCACCGCGGTCGGTGCGCTGCTGCTGCTGAAGGCCTTCGCGGCAGGGTGCTCGGCACTGACCGGGGTGGAGGCGGTGGCGAACGCCGTCCCGTCCTTCCGGACCCCGCGGGTGAAGCGGGCGCAGCACACCGAGGTCGCGCTTGGCGCCCTGCTCGGCGTGATGCTGACCGGGCTGGCCGTGCTGATCGGGCGCTTCCACCTCCAGCCGGTCGAGGGGGTGACCGTGCTGGCCCAGCTCGCCGATGCCTCGCTCGGCCACGGCGTCGGCTTCTTCGTCGTCCAGTTCTCCACCGTGGTGCTGCTCGGGCTGGCCGCCAACACCTCCTTCGGCGGCCTGCCGGTGCTGATGGACCTGCTGGCCCGGGACAACCACCTCCCGCACGTCTTCGCGCTGCGCGCCGACCGCCAGGTCCACCGGCACGGCGTGCTGTTCCTCGCCGTGGTCTCGGCCGGGCTGCTGGTCGGCTCCGGCGGCGACGTCAACAGCCTGGTGCCGCTGTTCTCGATCGGCGTGTTCGTCGGCTTCACGATCTGCCAGGTCGGGATGGTCCGGCACTGGTTCCGCGGCCGGCCGGACGGCTGGCGGTGGAAGGCCCTGCTGAACGGTTTCGGCGCACTGCTGACAGGCGTCGCCACCCTGGTCGTCACCGGCACCAAGTTCACCGAGGGCGCCTGGGGCATCGTGGTGGCCCTGCCGCTGCTGGTGGTGCTGTTCGAGGCGATCCACCGCAGCTACGCCCGGATCGGCGAGCGGCTGGAGCTGGGCCGGGTGCCAGGCGCGGTGACCCGCCGGCGCAGCCTGGTGCTGGTCCCGGTGACGGCGATCACCCGGCTCACCCGGGACGGCCTGTCGGCGGCGCTGTCGCTGGGCGACGAGGTGCTCGCGGTGACCGTGGTGCACGAGAGGGCCCAGGCGGAGGCGCTGCGCCGGGACTGGGAGCTGTGGCAGCCCGGCGTGCCGCTGGTGGAGATCCCGGACGACCACCGGCGCCTTGGCCGGCCGATCGCGGACTTCGTCAACGAGCTCGGCGCGGAGCACGCCTACGACCGGCTCACCGTGCTGATCCCCGAGGTGGAGCCCGCGCACTGGTGGGAGCGGCCCTTGCAGAACCGGCGCGGCGTGGTGATCGACCGCGCCCTGCGGCGGCACACCGATGCGGTGGTCTGCCGGCTGCGGATGCGGATGTAGCAGTGAGCTCAGCCGTCGGCCGACCGAAACGTTCAGGACAAGCCGCGGTCTCGGGTGCATGACGCGGACATCAACGCCGCGTCAAGGTTTCCGGACCACCCGTATGGACGGCATCAGGGAAGCCTGATGCGCTCTTCACGGCTGATTTGCTGCTCCCGCCGGTTTCAGCCGGTGCCGCGAGGCCGTCCTGTCCGCTCGTGAGCACATCCTCTAGCCAGTCTGGTGGAGCCCATGTCCGATCTCATCTACGTCGGTGTCACGGTCGCCGTGTTCGCCGTCATCGCCCTGATCGCGCGGGGGGTGGAGAAGCTGTGAGTGAGTGCAGCGAGCGAACCATCGAGAGGTGCGGGTTGCGCGAAGCGCCTGCCGAGCGCAGCGAGGTGGGCGCATGAGCGCCGAGAACATCGCAGGTCTCATCGTGGCCGTCGCACTCGTCGGCTACCTCATTCTCGCGCTGATCTACCCGGAGAAGTTCTGACATGAGCTCCACTCTCGCGGGCTGGCTGCAGGTCCTGGCCCTCGTGGCCGCGCTGGTCCTGTGCTACCGCCCTCTGGGCGACTACATCGCCCGCATCCTGACCACCTCCAAGCACCTCAGAGCCGAGCGCGGCATCTACAAGGTGATCGGTGTGGACGGTGACGCCGATCAGCGCTGGCCGGTGTACCTGCGCTCGGTGCTGGCCTTCTCGGCCGTCTCGGTGCTGTTCCTCTACGGCCTGATCCGTCTGCAGACCTTCCTGCTGCTGAACCTCGGTGTTCCGCAGATGGAGGGCCACCAGGCCTGGAACACCGCGATCTCGTTCGTCACCAACACCAACTGGCAGTCCTACGCGGGCGAGTCCGCGATGGGCCACCTGGTGCAGATGGCGGGCCTGGCGGTGCAGAACTTCGTCTCCGCGGCCGTCGGCATCGCCATCGTGGCGGCGCTGATCCGGGGATTCACCCGCAACAGGACGGACCGGCTCGGCAACTTCTGGGTCGACCTGGTCCGGATCAACCTGCGCCTGCTGCTGCCGATCTCGATCGTGTTCGCGCTGGTCCTGGCGGCCAACGGCGTGATCCAGAACTTCCACGGCTTCCACGAGGTGGCCGGCCTCGCCGGTGACGTCCAGAAGATCCCGGGCGGGCCGGTGGCCTCGCAGGAGGTCATCAAGGAGCTGGGCACCAACGGGGGCGGCTTCTTCAACGCCAACTCCTCGCACCCGTTCGAGAACCCGACCGGGTTCACGAACGGGCTGGAGATCTTCCTGATCCTGCTGATCCCGTTCGCCCTGCCGCGCACCTTCGGCCGGATGGTCGGCGACAACCGCCAGGGCTACGCGATCGCGGCTGTCATGGCGATCTTCTGGGTCGCGTCGACGGCGCTGCTCACGTTGGCCGAGTCGCAGCACTCCGGTGCCGCCCTGCAGGCCGCGGGTGCCGCGATGGAGGGCAAGGAGCAGCGGTTCGGCATCGCCGCGTCCACGCTGTTCGCCTCGTCGACGACGCTGACGTCGACCGGTGCGGTGAACTCCTTCCACGACTCGTTCACGCCGTTCGGCGGCGGCATCACAATGTTCAACATGATGCTGGGCGAGATCGCGCCCGGCGGTACGGGTTCGGGCCTGTACGGCATGCTGATCCTGGCGATCGTGGCGGTGTTCGTGGCCGGTCTGATGGTGGGGCGCACTCCGGAGTACCTGGGCAAGAAGCTCGGCGGCCGGGAGATGAAGTTCGCCTCGCTGTACATCCTGACGACGCCGGCGATCGTGCTGGTCGGCACGGGCATCGCGATGGCGCTGCCGGGCGAGCGGGCCGGGATGCTCAACTCCGGTGCGCACGGCTTCTCCGAGGTGCTGTACGCGTTCACCTCGGCGGCCAACAACAACGGCTCGGCGTTCGCCGGTATCACCGTGAACACCGACTGGTACGACACGGCGCTCGGTCTGTGCATGGTGCTCGGCCGCTTCCTGCCGATGGTCTTCGTCCTGGCGCTGGCGGGCTCGCTCGCCCAGCAGCAGCCGGTCCCGGCGACCCCGGGCACCCTGCCCACCCACAAGCCACTGTTCGTGGGCCTGCTGTCGGGCGTCGTCCTGATCGTCGTCGGTCTCACCTACTTCCCGGCCCTGGCTCTCGGGCCGATCGCGGAAGGTCTCTCCTCCTGATGTCCTCGTCAACGCTCACTCCCTCTCCCACGCCGGGTGACCAGGCCGAGGGCGCTTCCTCCCACAGAGTGTCGAGCGGTCTGCTCGACCCGAAGCTGCTGCTCTCCTCGCTGCCGGACGCGGTGAAGAAGCTCGACCCCCGGGTGATGGTCAAGAACCCGGTCATGTTCGTGGTCGAGGTCGGCTCGGTGGTCACCACCGTCTCCGCGATCGCGGACCCGTCGGTGTTCGCCTGGGCGATCACGGTGTGGCTCTGGCTGACCACCGTCTTCGCCAACCTGGCGGAGGCCGTCGCCGAGGGCCGCGGCAAGGCCCAGGCCGACACCCTGCGCAAGGCCAAGACCGAGAGCGTCGCCCGCCGGCTGACCAACTGGCCGGGCAGTGACGCCGAGGAGGAGGTCCCCGGCACCGCGCTCCAACTCGGCGACCACGTCGTGGTCGAGGCCGGGCAGATCATCCCCGGCGACGGCGACGTCGTCGAGGGCGTCGCCTCGGTGGACGAGTCGGCGATCACCGGCGAGTCCGCGCCGGTCATCCGCGAGTCCGGCGGTGACCGCAGTGCCGTCACCGGCGGCACCAAGGTGCTGTCCGACCGGATCGTGGTGAAGATCGCCTCGGAGCCCGGCAAGTCGTTCATCGACCGGATGATCGCCCTGGTCGAGGGTGCCGCCCGGCAGAAGACGCCGAACGAGATCGCGCTCAACATCCTGCTGGCGTCGCTGACCATCGTCTTCCTGGTCGCGGTGGTCACGCTCCAGCCGATGGCGACGTTCGCGGGTGCCCCGCAGTCGATGGTCGTGCTGGTCGCGCTGATCGTGGCGCTGATCCCGACCACGATCGGCGCGCTGCTGTCCGCGATCGGCATCGCGGGCATGGACCGGCTGGTGCAGCGCAACGTGCTGGCGATGTCGGGGCGCGCCGTCGAGGCCGCGGGCGACGTCAACACCCTGCTGCTCGACAAGACCGGCACCATCACCCTGGGCAACCGCCAGGCCGCCGAGTTCCTCTCGGTGAGCGGCGTCTCCACCGACGAGCTCGCCAGTGCCGCGCAGCTGTCCTCGCTCGCGGACGAGACCCCCGAGGGCCGCTCGATCGTGGTGCTCGCCAAGACCGGGTACGGCCTGCGGGCCCGCGCCCAGGGCGAGCTGACCCACGCGACCTGGGTGCCGTTCACCGCCCAGACCCGGATGTCGGGTGTGGACCTGGACGAGGCAGACGGCGTGCACCAGGTCCGCAAGGGCGCGGCGGCTGCCGTGTCCAACTGGGTCACCGCCAACGGTGGTTCGGTGACCGACGAGGTGTCGACGCTGGTCGACGGCATCTCGGCGGCGGGTGGCACGCCCCTGGTCGTCGCGACGAAGGTCGGCGAGGCTCCCGCCAGGGTCCTCGGGGTGATCCACCTCAAGGACGTGGTCAAGGAGGGCATGCGGGAGCGCTTCGACGAGCTGCGCCGGATGGGCATCAAGACCGTCATGATCACGGGCGACAACCCGCTGACGGCCAAGGCGATCGCGGAGGAGGCCGGCGTGGACGACTTCCTCGCCGAGGCCACGCCCGAGGACAAGATGGCCCTCATCAAGAAGGAGCAGGAGGGCGGCAAGCTGGTCGCGATGACCGGCGACGGCACCAACGACGCCCCCGCGCTCGCCCAGGCCGACGTCGGCGTCGCGATGAACACCGGCACCATGGCGGCCAAGGAGGCCGGCAACATGGTCGACCTCGACTCCAACCCGACCAAGCTGATCGAGATCGTCGAGATCGGCAAGCAGCTGCTCATCACCCGCGGCGCGCTGACCACCTTCTCGATCTCGAACGACGTGGCCAAGTACTTCGCGATCATCCCCGCGATGTTCGCCGGGGTCTACCCGGGCCTGAAGCACCTGAACATCATGGGCCTGCACAGCCCCCAGTCCGCGATCACCTCGGCGATCATCTTCAACGCCCTGGTCATCATCGGCCTCATCCCGCTCGCCCTGCGCGGCGTGAAGTACCGCCCGTCCGACGCCAGTTCCCTGCTGGCCCGGAACATCGGGATCTACGGCGTCGGCGGTCTGATCGTGCCGTTCGTCGGCATCAAGCTGATCGACCTGATCGTCCAGTTCATCCCCGGCCTCAGCTGAGAAAGGAGCCCACCGCGATGTCCAAGCCCCTGCCCGCCGTCGTGCGGACCCACTTCACCGCGCTGCGCGTGCTCCTGGTGCTCACGGTGATCCTCGGGATCGCCTACCCGTTGCTGGTCACCGGGATCTCCCAGGTCGCGTTCAGCGGCAAGGCCAACGGCTCGATCGTGAAGTCCGACGGCAAGGAGGTCGGTTCCAGCCTGCTCGGCCAGAACTACAACCTGCCGAAGAAGAACCCTGACGACCCGAAGGAGGACCCGGTGCCGGACCCGAAGTGGTTCCAGCCCCGGCCCTCCGCCAACAACTACGCCGGTGACAACTCCGGCGCCTCCAACCTGGGCCCGAACAGCGAGGACCTGCTCAAGGCCGTCAACGACCGCCGCGCCGCCGTCGCCGCCTTCGACGGCGTCGACCCGGCGAGCGTCCCGGCCGACGCGCTGACCGCCTCCGGCTCCGGCCTCGACCCGCACATCTCGGTGGCCTACGCCAAGGAGCAGGTCAACCGGGTCGCCAAGGAGCGCAAGCTGCCGGTCGAGACGGTCGCCAAGCTCGTCGGCAACTACACCGAAGGCCGCTCGCTCGGCTTCCTCGGCGACGAGGGCGTCAACGTCGTCCTGCTCAACAAGGCGCTGGGCGAGTCGAAGTGACGTTACGCCACCTCATCGCATGACCTGGCCGGCCCGGGTGTGGGAGCGCGTCTCCCGTGCCCGGGCCGGCTGACCCGTGTCCGCAGACGTGCACATCCCGAAGGAATGAGCAGTGCCCATGGCCCGCGACTTCACACCCGGCTCCGGCGTCCGCACCGGTCGGCTGAGGGTGTACCTCGGTTCCGCCCCGGGGGTCGGCAAGACCTACCGGATGCTGGACGAGGCGCGGCGTAGACAGGAACGCGGGGCCGACGTCGTGGTCGGGTACATCGAGACCCACGGGCGCCAGCACACCCGGCGGATGTTGGAGGGTCTGGAGGTCCTGCCGCGGGTTCACCGCTCCTACCGCGGGGCCGAGTTCGAGGAGATGGACCTCGACGCGGTGCTCGCCCGCCGCCCGTCCGTCGTCCTGGTCGACGAGCTGGCGCACACCAACATCCCCGGCGGCCGGCACGCCAAGCGCTGGCAGGACGTCAGGGAACTGCTCGCCGCCGGGATCGACGTCATCACCACCGTCAACATCCAGCACCTGGAATCGCTGAACGACGTCGTCCGGAAGATCACCGGCATCCCGCAGCGCGAGACCGTCCCGGACGAGGTGGTCCGCCGGGCCGACCAGATCGAACTCGTCGACATGGCCCCGCAGGCGCTGCGCCGGCGGATGGCCCACGGCAACGTCTACAAGGCCGAGAAGGTGGACGCCGCGCTCTCCAACTACTTCCGGGTCGGCAACCTGACCGCCCTGCGCGAACTCGCCCTGCTCTGGGTGGCCGGCCGGGTGGACGAGGGACTGCGCGACTACCGGGCCGACCACCGCATCGACCGTGTCTGGGAAACCCGTGAACGGGTGGTGGTCGCCCTCACCGGCGGCCCCGAGGGCGAGACGATCATCCGCCGCGCCGCCCGGATCGCCGACCGCACCGCCGGCGGTGACCTGCTGGCCGTCCACGTCTCCCGCAGCGACGGCCTGGCCGGTGCCTCCTCCGGCGCGCTCGCCCAGCAGCGGCAGCTGGTGGAGGCCCTCGGCGGCAGCTACCACGTGGTGGTCGGCGACGACGTCCCCACCGCGCTGCTCGCCTTCGCCCGCGCCCACGACGCCACCCAGCTGGTGCTGGGCACCAGCCGCCGAGGCCGGATCAGCCGCTTCCTCACCGGCCCCGGCACCGGGCAGACCACCGTGGACGCCTCCGAGGACATCGACGTCCACATGGTCACCCACGAGTTCACCGGTCGCGGCAAGCTGCCCTCGCTCGGCCGCCGCCACTCCAAGCGCCGCACCATCGCCGGATTCGCCTCGGGCCTGATCGTTCCCGCGCTGCTCACGGCCGTGCTCTCGCAGTTCCACGCCCGGCTGAACCTGACCACGGACGCGCTGATCTTCCAACTCGGTGTGGTAGCAGTGGCGTTGCTCGGCGGGGCCGTCTCCGCGGTGGTGGCGGCTGTCATCGCCTCGGTGCTGCTCAACTACTTCTTCATCCCGCCCGTCCACACCCTGACCATCGACGAGACCAACAACATCGTCGCCCTGCTGGTGTTCGCCACGGTCGCCCTGACCGTCTCCACGGTGGTCGATCACGCGGGCAAGCTCACCTCCCGCGCTGCCCGCGCCACCGCCGAGGCCGAAACGCTCTCGACCCTGGCCGGCAGCGTGCTGCGCGGCGCCGACGCCCTACCCGCCCTGCTGGAGAAGTCCAGGACGGCCTTCGGCATGGACTCCGTCGCCCTGCTCGACAGCCTCACCGGCGAGACGGTCGCCCGCAGTGACGGCAGTGGCGACAGCCCTGCGGGCGAGGTGACCGAGGTCGCGGTCGGTGAGCGGTCCGTCCTGCTCCTCACCGGCCGCCGGCTGCCCGCCGCCGACCAGCGGGTGCTCACCGCCTTCGCCGCCCACGTCGCCGCCGCGCTGGAACGCGACCGGCTGGCCGTGGTCGCCGCCGAGGTCGAGCCGATCAAGGCCGCCGACCGGATGCGCACCGCCCTGCTCGCCGCCGTCAGCCACGACCTGCGCACCCCGCTCGCCGCCGCCCGCGCCTCGGTCGGCTCGCTGCGCAGCCCCGACGTCGAGTTCTCGCCCGAGGACCAGGCCGAACTCCTCGCCACCGCCGACGAGTCACTGGTCAAACTCACCCGGCTGGTCGACAACCTGCTCGACATGAGCCGCCTCCAGGCCGGCGCGCTCACCCTGCACCTGGCGCCGACCTCACTCGAGGAGATGCTGGTACGAGCCATGGACTCCTTGTCCGATCCGCAGGCCCCGATCCAGCCGCTGGACCTCGACACAGCGCCGGCGGTGCTCGCCGACCCGCCGCTGCTGGAACGCGTCCTCGCCAACGTGATCACCAACGCGCTGCGCCACAACGCCCCCGGCGCGCCCGTCCTGGTCACCGCCAGCCACCACGCCGACCTGGTCGAGGTCCGGGTGATCGACCGCGGCCCCGGCATCGCCCCCGAGGACCGCGACCGGGTCTTCCTGCCCTTCCAGCGCCTCGGCGACACCGACAACACCACCGGCGTCGGCCTCGGCCTCGCCCTCTCCCGCGGCCTCGCCGAGGCCATGGGCGGCAGCCTGGAGGTCGAGGACACCCCCGGGGGCGGCACCACCATGCTGCTCACCCTGCCGGCCGTGTCGGAGCCGCGGATGGTGGAGCCGGGCACCGCCCGACCGGAGAGGAGCGCGGTCCAGTGAGCCACATCCTCGTGGTGGACGACGAGCCGGCGCTGCTGCGCACCCTACGGATCAACCTGCAGGCCAGGCACTACTCGGTGCTCACCGCGGCCACCGGCCAGGAAGCCCTGGACTCGGCGGGCCAGGCGCCGCCCGACGCCATCCTGCTCGACCTCGGCCTGCCGGACCTCGACGGGGTGAACGTGATCGTGGGCATCCGCTCCACGTTGAGCGTGCCGATCATCGTGCTGACCGGGCGGGACGGCATCGAGGACAAGCTCCGCGCGTTCGACGCGGGGGCGGACGACTACGTGACCAAGCCGTTCATCGTGGACGAGCTCATGGCCCGACTGCGCGCGGTTCTGCGGCGGCCCGCCGCACCCGCGCTCCAGTCGGCCGCGCGGATCGGGCCGAACGCCGTCGACCTCGACGCGGGCACCGTCACCGGCCCGGACGGCCCGGTCCGCCTGACCCCGACCGAGTGGCGCATCCTCGCCCTGCTGCTGGCCAATCCCGGCCGGCTGGTGCCCGGGCGGCAGATCCTGACCGAGGTCTGGGGGCCGGAGGCGGAGAGCCGCGGCAACTACCTGCGGGTCTACTTCTCCGGCCTGCGGCGCAAGCTCGAACCCGACCCGGCCCGGCCGCGCCACCTGATCACCGAGCCCGGGATCGGTTACCGGTACGAGCCCTGACCTTCGGCGCCAATGCTGCGTCAAGACGGTCGTCGAAGGCGTCAAGGACGCATCAGGAACGACGGACGGACGTTCGACAGAACCTAGGTTGAGCTGCGAGGAAACGGTTCGCCGTCCGGGCGTGGGGCCTGACGGCGAACCGTTTGCCGAACCCCGGCCCCCGGCGGGTTCCTCCGGGGAAGGTTCGGCGGCCAGTGAAAAACAGGGGGAGGGGGCGCGCGGCGATGCCAACGGGAACGTCGAGCGGTACGGCTGTCGAGGGGAACAGAGTCGCGTCGGAGACGGCGCGACCGGAGGCAGCCGTGCCACTGCCCGAGCCGCGCGCCCCCCGTCACCGGTCCGGCCACTCCTGGCGCAGCCGGACGTGGTGGAACACCCCGCGCCTGGTGCGCGGACTCACCGGGCTCTGCCTGGTGGCCCTGCTCGCCACCGGCACGGCGACCGGCACCGTCCTGGGCGGCGCCCGCGACGGCACGGACGTCATCGGCCACCAGGCCGCCCCGCAGGTGGTGCGCTCGGCCGACCTCTACTTCGCGCTCAACGACATGGACGCCCAGGCGGCCAACCTGCTGCTGTTCGGGGCCGACCCGGACTACACGGCGCCGCGCAAGGAGACCCTGGACACCTACGAGCAGCGCCGCACCCAGGCCGACAACGACCTGCAGCGCGTCACCGAGGCGGTGGCCGGTGATACGGCCGGGCAGCGGGCCGTGCAGACCGTCATCGGCGAACTCGGCCAGTACGAGGCGCTGGTGGCCCGCGCCCAGCTGCTGGAGGAGCAGGCCCACGCCCCGGCCGGCCGCCCCTCGGCGGACGCCCTCGCCGCCTATCACCAGGCCACCGACCTGCTGCGCCAGCGCCTGCTGCCGGCCGTCGACGACGTGACCAGGGCCAACGCGGCCGTCGTGGATCGCAACTACACCGACCAGCGCGACGCCCTGTCCGGCGGCTGGTGGACGATCCTGGTCACCGGGCTGCTGGCCCTGGCCGGCCTCGGGCTGCTGCAGCGGGTGCTCGCGGTGCGCTTCCGGCGCCTGGTGAACGTGCCGCTGGCCGCCACCACCCTGCTCGCTCTCGCCGGGCTGATCACCGCACTGACGCTGACCTCCCGGGCGGACCACCAGCTGGTGGTCGCCAAGAGCAACTCCTTCGACTCGGTGGTCGCCCTCAGCCGGGCACGCGCGGTCGCGTACGACCTGAACGCGGACGAGAGCCGCTACCTGACCGACCCCGCCCGGGCGGCCGCCTACGAGCAGAGCTTCCTCGACAAGACCCAGTCCTTCGCACGGGTCGAGGGCGCCGCGCTCGCCACGTACGACGACAAGCTCGCCGCCCTGGCCGACAAGCACCGGGCCGACCACGGCCAGGTGGGCTTCGGCGGGTACCTCGGCGACGAACTGCGCAACATCACCTTCCCCGGCGAACAGGACGCGGCGGAGCGGGTGCTGACCGCCTTCCAGCAGTACCAGCGGGACGACCGGAAGATCCGCGAGCTGAACGCCCAGGGCAAGCTCAAGGAGGCGGTCACCTTCGACACCGGCACCACCCCGGGCCAGTCGAACGCCGACTTCGACGTGCTCAGCGCCGCCCTCGACGACAACCAGGCCATCAATCAGCGCGCCTTCGACGGAGCGGTCGCCGCCACCGACGACGACCTCGGCGCCACCACGGCCGGCCTGGGCGCGGCGGCCCTGGGGGCGGCGCTCGCCCTGACCGCGCTGGGAGTGCGGCCGCGCCTGCGCGAGTTCGCCTGATCGGGGAAGCCGGCCGCCGCGCGCCCGTGAATCTGCCCTGCCGCTCCCCGCTAATGCTCCGATAAGATGACCGCAGGTGTGCCGGGAAGCCTGGTCGGCGCGGGGGATGACTGCGGCGATCGGCGGCGGTGACCCCGGTTCTTGCGATGGGGTCCTTCCACCGATGCACGTTGTGGCGATCGTTCTCGTTCTGGTGGTTCTGGCCACGGCCGTGGCCACCTTCGCCCAGCGCCTGCGTGTGCCCGCGCCGTCGCTGCTGGTGCTGGCGGGCATCGGGGTGGCGCTGATACCCGGCGTCCCCGCGCTGCACGTACCGCCCCAGGTGATCGGCATGGTGGTCCTGCCGCCGCTGCTGTACGCCTCCGCCGAGGAACTGTCCCTGCGCGACCTGCGTACGGTGTGGCGGCCGGTGACGATCCTCTCCTTCGGTCTGGTCTTCGCCTCCGCTGCCGCCGTCGGCTTCGTGGCCGTGGCCGTTGCCGGGCTTCCGCCCGCGATGGCCTTCGTGCTGGGTGCCGTGCTCTCCAGCACCGATCCGGTGGCCGTCACCGCGCTCGGTCGTCGGCTGGCGCTGCCGGGGCGGGTCCAGGTCCTGGTGCAGGCGGAGAGCCTGTTCAACGACGCCACCTCGCTCGTGCTGTTCAAGGTGGCCATCGGGATCGCGGTGGCCGTCGGCGCCTCGGTGAGCCTGCCGGCGGCGGGTGGGGAGTTCCTGCTGCTCGGCGGGGGCGGCAGCGTGGTCGGCGCCGCCGTCGCGGGTCTGGTCTGGCTGGTGCGACGCCGCACCACCGACCCGGTGCTGGAGACGGTGATCGCCCTCGTCACGCCGTACGCGGCGTACGTGCTCGCGGAGTCCGCGCACACCTCGGGCGTCACCTCCGTCGTGGTCGCGGGCGTGTTGCTCGGGCGTTCCGGCCACCGGCTCACCGACGCGCACATCCGGCTGCAGCTGCACGCCGTGTACGCGGTGGTGGTGTTCCTGCTGGAGAGCGTCGTGTTCAGCATCGTCGGTCTGGAACTGCCCACCCTGGTGCGGGACCTGCCCTCCGGAACCGGCTGGTGGCCGCTGCAGGCACTTGCGCTCGCTGCTGTGCTGATCGCCGTCCGGGTGCTCTCCACACTGCCGCTGACCCGGGCGGTCAAGCCCAGCCAGGGAGGCGGCCGACTGTCCTGGCGGGTCGCCGGGGTGGTCACCTGGGCCGGAACCCGGGGCGTCATGCCGCTCGCCGCCGCGCTCTCCATCCCGCTGCTCGCCGACGACGGCACCAAGCTCGCCGGACGGCCGCTGGTCCTGGTGCTCACCACCGCCGTCGTCGTGTTCACCCTCGTCGTCCAGGGCCTCACCCTCGCCGCCGTCGTCAACCGCTCCGGGCTCGCCCTCGAACCCGAGCACACCGCCCGCGAGGAGGAGGACGCCCACGACGCCCTCAACCGTGCCGCCCTCGACCACGTCGAGCACCTCGCCGAACTGGAGGCCGTACCGGACACCGCCATCGACCGGGTCCGCCGTGGCCTCACCGCCCGCCTCGACCGCACCGCCGAGACCGCCGACGGCACCACCGCCGACGCCGCCTACCGCCAGCTGCGCCACGAGGTCATCGCCGTCCAGAGCACCGAGCTGCACCGCCTCTACGAGGAGCACCGCATCAGCGACACCACCCGCCGACGCCTCCAGCACGACCTCGACCGGCAGGAAGCAGCCCTCGGCGCTCCGTGACGCGGCCACAGGGCGGCGGCCTTGCGCCGGCGCGGCAGGAACGCCCACCGCTCGGACGTCACGGTGATTTCCGCTGCTCCTCACACCGGCCGGGGCGCCACAGGCACAGGCCGGGCTCCGGCCGGAGCCGACGTCATGCCGCCGCGCGCTCGCCGCTCGGTCGGCGGCGCAGTTCGGGGCGCTGGAGGGCCGGCGGCTGGTAGGCCATGTCGAGCGTGCCGGTGTCGGTGCCGGGCGGCACGATCGCGTCGATCCGGTCCAGCACGTCGTCGGTGAGGGCGACGTCGACGCCCGCGAGCAGGTCCTCCAGGTGTTCCATGGTCCGCGGTCCGAGGAGGGCGGACGTCACGCCCGGGTGAGCGAGCACGAAGCCCATCGCGAGGTGCGTGAGCGGCAGGCCGGCCTCCTCGGCCAGCGGGATGAGCTGCTCGACCACGTCGAGCCGGCGGTCGTCCGCGAGGTGCCGGAAGCCGTACCTGGACCGGTGCGTCGCGGCCGCCCGGCCCTTGCGGTACCGCCCCGTCAGCAGGCCGCCGCCGAGGGGCGACCAGACCAGGGTGCCCATGCCGAACTCCTGCGCCACCGGGAGTACTTCGCACTCGATGCCCCGGTTCAGGATCGAGTAGACCGGCTGCTCGGTGCGCGGCCGGGCCAGCCCGCGCCGCTCGGCGACCCAGTGCGCCCGGACGATGTCGGAGGCCGGCAGGGCCGACGTGCCGAAGGTGCGGATCTTGCCGGCCCGCTGCAGATCGGTGAGGGCCGCGAGGGTCTCCTCGATGTCCGTGTCGGGGTCCGGGCGGTGGATCTGGTAGACGTCCACGTAGTCGGTGTCGAGGCGGCGCAGCGAGTCCTCCAGCGCGCGCACCAGCCAGCGCCGGGACGCGCCCTGGTGGTTCGGCTCGTCGCTCATCGGGCTCCGGGCCTTGGTCGCGAGCACGACGTTGGCCCGCCGTCCCTTCAGCGCCCGGCCGACGATCTCCTCCGACTCGCCGTGAGCGTACCTGTCGGCGGTGTCGACGAGATTGATGCCGGCGTCGAGCGCCCGGTGGATGATGCGGACGCAGTCGTCGTGGTCGGGGTTGCCGAGGGCGCCGAACATCATCGCGCCGAGGGCGTAGGGGCTGACCTTGATTCCGGTCCGGCCGAGGCTGCGGTAGCGCACAGTGTCTCCTTCAGGTCTTCCTGCTGGGTCGCTGACACCAGCCTGTCTGTCGGTCGCCGGACTTTGAATCCTTGTGAATCCCGATTTCTTGCGCGAGAGTACGGACATGGATCCCGACCGACTCTCCGAGGCGCTCGACCTGGTCGAGGTGCGCAGCGTGCTGACCGGCGGGATCGCGGCCCGCGGCGGTTGGTGGGGCCGCGGTCCGCTGACCGATCCGGTCAAGTTCTTCGCGGTGGTGAGCGGGCGCACCCGGCTCACCACCGACGGCGTCGTCGAACCGATCGACCTCGTGGCGGGTGACGTGGCGATCCTCACCGGGCGCTCGTGGGTGGCCTTCGAGGCCGGCGCGGCGCCGCGCCGCGAGGTCCGACCGGAGTCGGACTTCGCCACCGCCCGCTTCGCGGGCTCGGACCCTGCCGTCGACGACGTCGTGATCGGCGGGTGCGTCAGCGTGAACGAGGCCGGGCGGACACTACTGCTGGAGTCGCTTCCGCCGGTGGCCCACATCCGGTCCTCCGCCGCGGACGGGGACCGGCTGCTCGCCGCCCTGCTGCGGCTCTTCGACGAGGCGACCGGCGACCGGCTCGGCTCGGCCTTCGCGATCCGGCAGTACGGCCAACTGCTCCTGCTGGAGGTGCTGCGCTGCTACGTCGACCAGACCCTCCTGCCCTCCGGCTGGCTGCGCCTGCTCGTCGACGAGCGCCTGCGCCCCGCCGTCGACCTGCTCCACGGCCGCCCCGAACGCGCCTGGGGGCTGGAGGAGTTGGCGCGCGCCGCCGCGATGTCCCGGACCACATTCGCGGAGCGGTTCCGCGAGGCCGCCGGTGTACCGCCGCTCACCTACCTGGGCCGGTGGCGCATGCTGCTGGCCCAGCGCGCGCTGCGGAACGGCGACGCCCGCGTCGCAGCGCTCGCCGCCGAGCTGGGCTACGGCTCGGAGAGCGCGTTCAGCACGGCCTTCAAGCGCGTTGTCGGGGAGTCGCCGCAGCGCTACCGGGCGCGCGTGCGCCAGAAGGCCGTTCCGATCGCGGGCCGGTGACGGAGATCGGCCCTGGGCGGAGCCGGCGCGCCTCGGGTACCTGTCCGGGCTCATCCGTAGCGGGTCATGGAGCCGATGTCTCCACGGCACTCCCGACATGCGCGCCGGCCCATGCCCCAGTCGCCCCGTGGCGGGCCGACGCCGCCCACATCGAGCACCTGCGGCTGCGATCCCGCCCCGGTACGCGCGAACGCCGGTGTGCCCCCTCGGATCCGAGAGGGCACACCGGCATTCGTACGTGGTCCCGGTCTCAGCCCTTGCGGCGGGCGGCCGCGGCGCCGTAGCGGCGCTCGAAGCGCTCGACGCGGCCCGCGGTGTCGAGCACGCGGGACTGGCCGGTGTAGAAGGGGTGGCTGGCGGAGGAGATCTCCACGTCGATCACGGGGTAGGTGTTGCCGTCCTCCCACTCGATGGTGCGGTCACTGGGGACGGTGGACCGGGTGAGGAAGGTCAGCCCGCCGACGCGGTCACGGAAGACGACGGGGCGGTAGGCGGGGTGGATGCCGGGCTTCATCACGTTCTCCTTGGCTGGGCGGGGTGGGGTCAGCGTTCCTCGCGGAACTCGGTGTGGCGACCGAGCACGGGGTCGTACTTGCGCAGGACGAGCCGGTCCGGGTCGTTGCGCCGGTTCTTGCGGGTCACGTACGTGTAGCCGGTACCGGCGGTGGAGCGGAGTTTGATGATCGGGCGCAGGTCGTTGCGGGCCACGGTGTCCTCCTGGGGCGGATCGGTGACGGTTGAGCCACCTTATAGCGAAATGGTTTTCGTTTCCATTAGGCGTGTAGTGTGGCAACGTCACCTGCGGCCACGGCATTCCCGGGCCGAGGCCGCGACCAGTCCTGCTCTTTCGGAGGCGCGATGTCCGCCCACTGCCAGCTCACCGGCCGGAGGCCGGGATTCGGCAACACCATCTCCCACTCGCACCGTCGCACCAGCCGCCGGTTCGATCCCAACATCCAGCGCAAGCGCTACTGGCTGCCCAGCGAGGGCCGGTACGTCCGCCTCACCCTCAGTGCCAAGGGCATCAAGACCGTCGACACGATCGGCATCGAGGCGGCCGTCACCCGCATCCGCGCCCGCGGGGAGAAGGTCTGATGGCCAAGCAGAGCAAGATCGCCAAGAATGAGCAGCGCCGCGTCGTCGTCGCCCGGCATGCCGAGCGGCGGCCGGAGCTGAAGCGGACCATCACCTCCCCGGCCGGCAGCCCCGCCGAGCGGGCGGCTGCTCAGGCCGAGTTGCAGCGCCAGCCCCGCGACGCCAGCGCCACCCGGGTCCGCAACCGCGACAGCGTGGACGGACGCCCACGCGGCTACCTCCGTGCCTTCGGCCTCTCCCGGATCAACCTGCGCACCCTGGCGCATGCCGGCCAGCTGCCCGGAGTGCGCAGGTCGAGCTGGTAGCCCGGCCCGCCGACGGTCGCGCCGCGGGCTGCTCCCGGACCGCCGCCGCCCGGGGCGCGACCCCTCCTCCCACCGCACGGCCGGAAGCCGCAACGCCGAAAGGAATACGCCATGCCTGACGACACCCGCCTTCCCGTGGTGGTCGTCGCCGGCCTCGACGAGGCCGAACGCCGCCAGGCGGTCCTGGAACTGCTGAGCAGCGGCGGGAACACCATCGTGCTGCACCACGACCTCACCGACGCCGTCCACGGCCGGGTGCGGCGGGACATCCTGGACGCCGCCGGCACCCGCCGCGAGGCGGAGGTCCCGCTGACCGATGACTGCCCCTGCTGCGCGCTCCGCGAGGACCTGCTCCCCGAACTGCTGCGGACAGCCGACGCCGGCCGGTACCGCCTGGCGGTGGTCGAGCTGTGGGGCGGCAGCGACCCGCACCCGGCGGTCGAGGTGATCGCCGAGGGCGAGGTGGACGGCCGCTGCCTGTCCGAGGCGGTGGTGGTGGCCGGGGTGGTCGCCGCCGTCGATCCGTTGCGCCTCGTTCCCCAGTTGTCAGTGCCCGACACACTCCGTGAGCACGCGGCCGACACCTGTGCCGACGACACCCGGACCCGTGCGGAGGCGCTCACGCGGCAGATCGAGTACGCCACCGTCCACGCGGTCCCCGAGGCGGGTGACGCCGCCGGTTCGTCCGGGCTCCATGCCGGTCTGGCCATGCTGCGCCAGCTGCACCCCGCCGCCCGTACGGTCGCACTCGGCACGGGCACGCTCGCCCCCGCGGCGCTGGCCGGGTTCGACGTGCCCGCCGCCCGGGACCGGGTCAACCCGGCGCTCGCACTGCTCCCGTACCCGCAGGACGAGGCGGGCGTCGCGACCCTGGTGTGGGAGCGCCGGCGCCCGCTGCACCCGGCTCGGTTCCACGAGGCGCTCGACCTGCTCGTCCCGGCCGCCCAGCGCAGCCGAGGGCGGTTCTGGCTCGCCAACCGGCCTGATCTGCTGCTGGGGTGGGACGCGGCGGGGGCGAGCCTCGTGGTCGAGGAGTGCGGCCCGTGGCTGGCCTCGCTGCCGGATGCCTGCTGGGAGCTGTACCCGCCGCAGCGGCGGGCGGCGGCCGCCCTGGACTGGGACCCGGTTTACGGCGACCGGGTGCAGCAACTCTGCTTCACCGCCGAGGGCCTGGACGCCGACGGGATCGTCGAGCTGCTCGACTCGTGCCTGCTCACCGACGAGGAACTCGCCTCCGGAGAGGAGGGCTGGAAGCACCTGCCGGACGCCTTCGACGACATGCTCGACCCGGTGGCCTGAGCACCGGCAGCCCGTTCAACACCAACTTCCGAAAGGGGAATCACCCATGGCCGTACCCAAGCGCAAGACGTCCCGCAGCAACACCCGGCACCGCCGGGCCCAGTGGAAGGCCACCGCCCCGGACCTGGTCCCGATCGAGACCGACGGCCGTCGCCACCTCGTCCCCAAGCACCTGGTCCGCGCCTACCAGCGCGGCCTGCTGACACCCGAGCAGATCTGACACGGGTCAATGACATCGCCAGTGTCGCAATACGCCCGGTGCCCGGTCCCCTCGACACCCGAGGGGGTCGGGCCGCCGTGTTCCCGTGCCCTGACGCGCCCGGACCGTTCCGGCTGTCCGAGGGCCCGGTCCAGCCTTCCGCGGGCGGCCTCAGGGGCCGAGGGCGTCGGCGTCGAGCGCCGCCAGCCGTTCCGGGGCCAGCAGCAGGTGGACCCGGCTGATCCGGCCCCCCCGGACCGCGAAGCCGAGCACCGCCGCAGGCACGCCGTCCCGGGTGACCAGGGCGCCGGGGGAGCCGTCGACCAGCACCGGGGTGAATGCCGGTCCGCCGCCCTGGCAGAGCGCCACGGTGTGTTCCGCCACCTCGTGGGCGCCGCGGAGCGGGTGCCAGCCGTCCGCGCGCAGTTCGGCCTCCGGTTCCAGGACGGCCGCCAGTGCCGCCGGGTCGCCGTCCAGCACCGCCGCACAGAACGCGTCGACCAGCCTGCGGCGGGCGGCCGGCCTGTCGTCACCGTCCGCCTCGCGCGCCGCCCGCACCCGGCGGCGGGCCTGCTCGGCGAGCTTGCGGGTGTCCGCCGTGGTCCGCTCCAGAACGGTCGCGACCTGGTCGACGTGCAGGCGCACCAGGTCGTGCAGCACGAAGGCGACCCGCTCGGCCGGGGCCAGCCCGTCCAGCGCGACGAACAGGGTGAGACCGACCGGGGCGGCCTGCGACTCCCCGCCGGACCGTTCGGGCTCGACGACCACGTCCGGCAGGCGCAGCCGCGGTCGTCCCGTCCGCGCGTCCAGCAGGCCCAGGCACACCCGGCCGGTCACCACCGCCAGCCACGCGGACAGGTCCGCCACCTCCTCCGGATTGATCCGGCCGAGCCTGACCCAGGCCTCCCGCACGGCCTCCTCGGCCTCGTCGAACGACCCCAGCAGCGGGTAGGCGAGAGCACGCATCCGCGGCCGAAGGTGCTCGAACTGGCCTGCCTGCCGCTCATGGTCGGGCACGGTCACACTCCTCGGTCCCGGGGGCGCGTCGTCGTGGGTGGACCTTACTCGGAGATCCCGGTTGATCACACCGGGTGGTACTGAGGGATTCGTCGAAGACACCCCGCCTGCGATCAGCGACCGCTGCCGGCAGAACGGCGCGGCCCCTCGTCGAGCGGTGGCTCGACGAGGGGCCGCGGTGGTTCCCGGGGCCGTCAGACCGTTTGCTGGGCCTCGAAGATCCAGTGGTGGTTGGCCTGGTCCGCGCACTGCCAGACGTCCAGGCCCTGACCGTTGGTGGTGTTCCAGCCGTGGAGGTCGAGGCAGAGGCCGGAGCCGGGGTTGTACAGCGAGTTGTCGTAGCGGCGGACCCAGGTCTGGGCGCCCGGGTTGCTGCCGCAGTCCTGCGCGACGACTGCGGTGCCGTTGACGGCCGGGCTGTCCGCGGTGCCCAGGCAGCGCCCGGAGACCGGGAGCTTGATCCGGTTGTCCTTGGTCATCGTGAAGTGCTGGCTGTCGCCGTTCCAGCAGTCGTAGATCCGCAGCGGGGCTCCGGCCGAGCCCCCCCAGTTGTCGAGGCACTTGCCGCTGTCGACCGCACTGCGGATCTGGATGGACGAGTCGGTGGTGGCGAGCGTGTTGACCTGCTGGTCCGTCAGCGCGTACGGGTAGGCCCGAGCGTCGCTGATCGCGCCGTTGAGCAGGTCGCCGGGGGTGGCCTTGTTGTAGGTGACGCCTCCGACGTTCAGGCTGCCGGGGGCCGGCTTCCAACCGGCGGGCATCTTGTCGGTGCCGACGGCGTTGCCGTTGACGTACAGCGTGATCGTCGAGGTGTCGGCGTTGAACGTGCCGGTCAGGTGGGTCCACTGGCCGACCGTGACGCCGGTGCGGCCGGTGCGGTCGTAGGCGGAGTACCAGGCCGTCGGGCTCTGGCTGTCGTTGCTCGGCGCGACGAAGGCCCAGTTGTTGAACACCTTCGAGTACTGCAGGTAGAAGGGACTGGCGACGTCGCCGGTGAGCGAGACGGCGGTCTGGTAGCCGTTGGTGTTGTTGACCTTCACCCAGGCCGAGACGCTGTAGTTGCGGGAGGTGTCGAGTCCGGGGTTGACGGCGCCGGCGTTGACGGGTGCGGTGGTGCGGTAGACGGACGCCCCGTCGAAGGAGGTGGCCTTGTTGGCGGCGCGGTTGTGGTCGTCGGTGAGCGTGGCTCCGGTCGGGTAGGTGGTGCCCGGGGCGTCACCGTTCTTGTACAGCTTGTTGGTGTCCCCGGTGTCGCCGCCGGTGCGGCCGTCCAGCGCCCACTGGGCCGGGTTGACGGCCGTGTTGGCGATGGTGCTGGGGCCGACCTGCCAGGTGTAGCCGGCGGTCGGGGTGCCGGGGGTAGTGGGCTTGCCCCACCAGATGTCGATGGTGCCGTCGGCCTTCTTGCCCCACAGGGTGGAGTTGCCGTTGCCGGTGAGGTCACCGTCGGAGCCGAGGGTGGTCCAGGTGTCGCTGGGCACCCCGCCGATCTTGGTCGAGGTCGCGATGCCGGTCAGGGTCGGGACCATGAGCGGCTTGCCGGACGGGTCGTTGATCGGCTGGCCCTGGTTGTCGGTGCCGAGGACGGTGCTGGTGTTGAAGGTGATGCCGTTGAGGTCGTCCTTGGCGCCGCCGTCGGCAGTGACGGCGAGGTTGCGGGTGAACAGGCCGGGGTGGCCCTGCTTGGCCCAGTCGCCGGGGGTGATGAGCTCCTTGTCCTTCCAACCCGAGGCGGCGAGTTGGACGGGCTTGCCCAGGGTGTTGGCGTTCGTCGCCGGGTAGTACCACAGGGCCGCGTCGGCACCGTTGTTGGTGGACTCGACGGTCAGCAGGCCGGTCTTGTTCTTGAAGCCGAGCTTGGGGTCGAGGTCGGCGTTGACCGGGTCGCCGAGGGCGGCGATGCGCAGGGTGGTGGACCAGTCGTTGGCGTTGTAGCCGGCGGCGGTCAGCCAGGAGCAGTCCTCGGTGGACGTCTTGGCGCACTTGGGCTTGGCGAGGGCGACCGGCTTGTCGACGCGTCCGTAGACGCCGGTGTTGCCGGGGTTGGGGTACAGCTTGAGTTCGGGGTCGCCGGTGGCGTGGGCGATGACGTCGTCGATGTTGTTGCCGCCGGTGAGGGTGCCGCGGTGGGTGAGCTGGACGCCCGTCCAGCTCTTGCCGCCCGGGGCCTCGGCCGGGGTCGAGACGGGGGAGACGGACGGGCTCTTGGCGTTCGGGTTGCCCGGGGCGTCGTAGGCGCGCAGGTAGCCGGCCTGGTCGGCCGTGAGGATGTCGGGCGCGCCGTCGCCGGTGACGTCACCGAAGACCGGCGGCGGGCCGTCCGGGTTCCACGGTACGTAGAAGGAGTACTGGGCGACAGGGGAGACGTTACGGGCGTTGTCCATCACCTGCATGTACAGGATGTTGGTGCCCCAACGGCCGGGAGTGACCGGAATCCCGTCCTTGGGCATGGAGCCGCCGCACGACCAGCTCACGTTGCCGAGCTGCGGGTCCCAGCCCCAGCGGGCGCAGATGACGCCGGAGGCGTTTCCGCCCGGTGCGGGGTCGGTGGCGGTGTAGGGCACGAGGCCCTGCTCGCCGACGTGCTTCTTCGTGACCTGGCCGTTGCCGGACGGCGGGAACTTGTCCGCCAGCTCGGCGGCCGACAGGACGTTGTAGACGCTCGGGACGGAGATGGTCGGCGGGGTCAGGTCGACGCCGAAGCGGCACATCGGGGTCGAGGCGGACAGCTGGACCAGCTTGTCGGAGGCCATGGCGCCCCAGCCGTAGACGTGGCCGTCCTTGATGACGCCCTGCTTGACCTGGAAGCCGGCGTTGCCGCCGTTGGGCACCTCGGCGGTGTAGCCGGAGTCGACGTCGGCGCTGAGGTCGGCGTAGTCCCAGATGTGCATCCAGCCGTACAGCGAGGACTGCGCGTTGCTGCTGACCTTGGCGTTGAGGGTGACGTAACCGGGGAAGCCGGCGTCGGAGTTGATCCAGCCGATGCTGTTGCCGTCGCATCCCTGGTTCTCCGCCCACGGCACGGCCGTCGAGGGGGCGGGCCAGACGTACGGGTTGGTCGGGGTGTTGGGCACCCGGTCGTACTCGACCACGACGGCGGGGTTGTAGGTCAGGCGCTTGAACGCCATCCTGTCCGACTCGTTGTGGGCGAAGAGGCCGAAGGTGAGGGTGTCGTGGCTGGGCGCGTACTGCCGGTAGACGCCGGTGACGTCGTAGTCGAACTGGGTGTTGCCGCCGCAGCCGTTCTGGCCCGCACCGCCGACGTTCGCCGAGCCGGACCAGGCCACCACGCCGGGGGAGTTGTTCCAGGTGGTGCTGTTGTCGATCGGCCCGGTGAGGGCGAGGTCGACCTGGTACTGGTTGGTGCAGGACATGTCGGAGGACTTGGCCTCCCAGACGGACAGCACCGCCTTGTTGATGACGATGTCGTTGTACCAGCGGGTGTCGAACTGGAAGTAGGAGCGCTCGATGCCCTTGTCGGTCCGCCAGCCCTGGTAGCCGACGCCCGGCTGCGCGTACTGGTCACCGGAGTTGGCGACGGTGCGGCCGATATTGGAGGTGCCCGGGTACTGGGACTGGGTCCAGGTCCAGGCGTTGGCTTCGCGGCGGTCGTAGAGCCAGCCCGGGTCGATGAACCAGGGTCCCTGGCCCTTGCCGAGGACGGAGTCGTCGGTGGTCAGCTCGACGGCGTCGCCGGAGGCCGTGGTCTTCATAGTGGCGACCTTGGCGCCGGCTCCGGGGCCTTCGGCGGTGCTGTTCCGGTCCTGGTCCTGGCGCGGGTCGTCGCCGTCGCGCTGGGCGGCGGAGGCCTTGCCCTTGGGCGTGCCGGGAGTGCTGGTGGCCGCGACAGTGCTGTCCCACATCTGCGGAGTGGAGGCATGCCAGCGGGTCTTGCCGTCCTTGGCCGTGGCGGTGAGGTTTCCGGCGTCGTCGGCCTTGACGGTGACGCCCTTGGCCTTGGTGGGGAAGCGGACCGTCTTCAGAGCCGGGTTCTTCGCCGCTTCGGCGGTCTTGACGACGAGGACGGTTGAGAGGCCGCCGAGCTTGGAGGCGGTGACCTTGAGATCGATGCCGGGCGCGACCTCCGGGTAGACGAGCGCCTGGCCGCCCGGGTCGAGGGTCGGCTTGGTCAGGGGGAAGGGCGAGTCGATGGTGAGGGACTCGCCGTCCGGGCTGGTGAGGGTGCCGAGCGGGCCGCTGCCGCCGCCGGACAGGTGGACGCCCGCGACGGCGGTCTTCGGCCGGTAGCCGCCCTGGTCGTCGGGGACCAGGGTGCCGTCCAGGTCCGCCCAGGCGCCGTTCTGCTTCACCCGCTGGGGTTCGGCGTGCTGGGTACGGGAGAAGTGGCCGGAGGGGAGGGCGACGGTTTCGCTGGACTCGTCGGTCAACTCTGTTACGGAAACCGGCTTCCCGGTCCGCTTCGCTTCCGCAAGGGCCTTGTCACCGGGGAGTTGGGGCTTCTCGCCGCCGAACTTGGCGTCACCGGCGGAGATCTGGTCGGCCAGTGCCTTCGGGATGCCGGAGGCGGCTCCAGGGGTCGTGCCGGACGGGGAGTCGCCGGCGAACGCCAGCGGTGTGACCGGCCCGAGCGAGGTCAGTGCGAGCGCCAGGCCGACCGCGACGGCGTAGGAGCGCCGCGACGGGTGCCTGGTTCTGCGCATGCCGGAGGAGGCTCCGGAGGGAGCGGGCATGGTGAAGCCCCTTCGAGGAGAGGTGTGTGAGATCGGCCGCGGACTCCGGTGGTAATCGGATCGTCTGCGGAGGTATTGCAGCAAGCTGCCGCATTGCTGGTTCATCGTCAATTGACTTGCCGCGCTTGATGTCCGCTTTGACGGGCCGTCCGCCGATTTCGTTCGACTGTGATCTCAATCACTACCTCAGAGGATCCTCAAGCCGCTCGACTGCTGGATCGTTAGCCCCCTACCCTCCAGCGAGACCTGTCCGCGCCGAGCCGCGGTGCGGACTTCTCATGGGGGTGGAAATGTCCTCTTTTCCCGAACGACCACCCGGTGATGCCGGGTGGGAGACTTCGCCGTCGCGGTGGCGAAAATCCCGTTTGGCGGTGTTGAGCACACTTGCCGTGCTGACCGTCCTGGCGGCTCCGCTCGGCAGTGCCGTTGCGGCGCCCGGGGGCGGCGCGGACAAGGACCGGATCTGGTCACCGCCCGGCACGCCACTGTCCAAGACGGCCTCGGTGCGCGGCGCGACGGACAAGGTGAAGTCGGTGGCGCCGCAGACCGGTTCACCGAACTGGGTGCCGCCGAAGTCGGTGCCGCAGCCCAAGCAGGGCAGCGCGGACGTCGCGCTGGACCCGAGAACCGGCGCATCGAAGCAGGCGGGCGACCTGCCAGTCTGGCTGGCGCCGGTGGCAGGAGGTGACGTCACGTCAGCCGTGCTCGTGCGGGTGAAGGTCGTGGCGCCGCCTGCCGAGGCCGACAAGGGCGCGCAGAGCACGATCGTCGCGCTGTCGAGGGGTGAGGCGGCCGAGGCCGGCAAGGTGCAGGTCGGTCTCGATCTCGGAGCGCTGGGCGTCGGCGGCGACTTCGCCCCCCGCGCGCGGCTGGTGGCACTGCCCGAGTGCGCGCTGACCACACCGTCCGCCGAAGGTTGTCGGACTCGCACGCCGGTCGCGTCGCGCTACGACGAGCAGGCGAAACGGCTGGTGGCGGATGTCGATCTACCGGCCGCGGGTGGCAAGTCGAAGGGCGCACGGACGGAGTCCGCCGTCGCGGCGGAGTCGCTCGCCGCGCCGGGGCAGGTGCTGCTGGCGCTGGACGCCACGCCTTCGGGCGGGACGGGCACCTACAGCGCCACGCCGTTGGCTTCCAGTCAGAAGTGGACGGCCGGAAGCTCGTCGGGGTCGTTCACGTACAGCTACCCGATCGTGGTGCCGCCCTCGCTCGGCGGGTCGGCGCCCTCGCTGGCCCTCGGATACGACTCGGCGTCGGTGGACGGCAAAACGGCGTCCACGAACGCGCAGGCGTCTTGGATCGGTGACGGCTGGGACCTGAGCGCGGGTTTCGTCGAGCGTTCGTACGGGGTGTGCGACAAGGCAGGGATCACGGGTTCGGCGGACCAGTGCTGGGGAGGGCCGAACCTGTCGCTGTCGTTGGGTGGGCATTCTGGTGAGCTGGTACCGGACGATGCCTCGTGCGTTAGTGGTACCGCGACCGATGAGCAGTCGAAGTGCACCTGGCGGTTGAAGGACGATGACGGGACGAAGGTCGAGTTCCTGACCGGTGCGAACAACGGGACGTGGAACGGTTCGTACCTGAAGGTGACGGACACCTTCGGGACGGTGTACTACCTCGGTCTCAACCAGCTTCCGGCGGCAGATGGTTCGCCGAGCAAGGTCGGGCCGGAGAGCAAGTCGGCGTGGACGGTGCCGGTGTACTCGCCGAACCCCGGTGACCCGTGTTACGACGGGTCGAAGGGCAAGGGCTCGTGGTGCCAGACGGCCTGGCGTTGGAATCTGGACTACGTGGTCGACACGCACGGCAACCTGACCACGTACTCCTACACTCCCGAGATCAACTGGTACGCGCGCGGCGGGGCGCAGAACGGCGGCAAGGGAACGAACACCCCGTACACGCGGGGCGGGGTGCTGTCGGCGATCACGTACGGGCAGCTGCTGTCCGACCAGTTGGGCGCGGGGGGCTCGTACCAGGCGGCGGCCCGGGTCGACTTCGACTCGGGTGAGCGGTGCGTCTCGGGGGCCGCGGCGTGTGACCCGTCGCAGCGGACCGCGGCGAACGCCGCCAACTGGCCGGACGCTCCGCTCGACAAGCTGTGCCAGGAGAGCGGCGCCTGCACCAACTATGGCCCCACGTACTGGTCGACGCGGTGGCTGAACGGGATCACGACCTCGATCCGTTCCGGGGGTTCCTACCGTCCGGTGGACAAGTACGAGTTCACCCACGTCTTCAAGACGCCGCAGAACGCGACGGAGAACGCGCCGATCGCGTGGCTGCAGTCGGTGAAGCGGACCGGCAAGGACACCGCCAACGGCCAGGCCGAGCAGTCGCTTCCTGAGGTCACCTTCGCGGACCTGCTGCTGCCGAACCGGGTGGACGGTCTGGTGCCGGCGCGTCCGCGCTACAACCGGCCGCGCATGGCGGTGATCACCAATGAGACCGGCGGCACGATCACGGTCTCCTACACCAAGGATTCGTGCTCGCGCGCGGCCGGGCGGATGCCGGGCTCGGCGGACAGCGACACCATGGCCTGCTTCAACGTGAGGTGGTTCGACCCGCAGCTGCAGTCCACGGTGGACGACTGGTTCCTGCGCTACCCGGTCGACACGGTCACCGTCGACCCGAACGGCAACCTCATCGCCGGTTCTGTGCCGATGACCACCTCCTACACCTACGGTCCGGCCGCGTGGCGCCGCAACGACAGTCCGCTGGTCGAGTCCGATTACCGGACCTGGGACCAGTTCCGCGGTTTCGCGAGCGTGACCGCGGTGACGGGGTCGGGCAAGGACGGCCCGCAGTCGAAGTCGACGACCAGCTACTACCAAGGCATGGACGGCGACATCAAGTCCGACGGCAAGCCCAGGGCGGCCTCGATCGCCGGGGTGAAGAGCGGAAACCGGCCCGACTCCGACTGGCTGGCGGGGCAGGTCCTGGAGACGGACACCTACCCGGACGCTTCGGCCGACGTGGCATCGCCGCTTTCGTATACCGTCAATGCCTATGAGGCTCCCGCAGTTAAGGCCACGCACAACCGCGCGGGCCTGCCGGACCTCGTCGCCCGGTTCCAGGCCACCAGGGTGACCTCGACCACGACTGCCAAGACCACGACCGGTACCCGTACTTCATCGACGGTGACGACGAGCGACCCGGCGAACAACGACAGGGTCATCAGCTCGTTGAGCACCGCAGACGGTACACCGGACGTCTGTACGCGTAACAGCTACGCGACCGGTGCCAACTCGCAGATGACCGGCCTGGTATCCGAAGTGCTCGTGGTGTCGGGCGCCAACGCCTGTACTGCCGACCAGACTTCGGTCAATACGGTGTCCGCCACGCGCACGCTTTTCGATGGCCAGGGCTTCGGCGGTGCGGGAGCCAAGGGTGAGGTCACCGGTACCCAGGTGCTGGACCGCTACGACGGCGGGGGCACTGCCGAGTACGTCACCACGACGACCAGCACGTATGACGCCTACGGCCGGGTCACCTCAGTGGCCGGACCAACGGTCACGGACAGCGCCAACCCGAACGGTGCCATCACGACGACGGCGTACAGTTCGGCGAATCCGGGCGAGGTGCCGAACAAGGTGGTCACGGGCACTCCGGCGCCGGCCGGTGCGCCGGATGCGGGTACGCCCCGGACGTCCACGGTCACGGTCGACCCGGGCCGCGCCCTGCCACTCACCGCCACTGATCTCAACGGCCGCACCACGACCAAGGCGTACGACGGCCTGGGTCGCCTTCGGGCGCTCTGGATTCCTGGGCGCGACACCGGGGCGAGTGCGAGCGTCACCTTCGACTACGCCGTCAGCGGTACCCAGTCGCCGTCCACTGTCACGACGAAGACCTTGCGACCGGGTGGTACCGCCTACGGCACGTCGACGCAGATCCTCGATGGTCTCGGCCGTGGCGTGCAGACGCAGCGCGATCCGGCGGTCTCGGCGTACCAGGGCCGGCTGATCGCGGACACGTTCTATGACTCTCAGGGGCAGGTGGGCCGTACCTTCAGCACCTACTACGAGGACACCAACAAGCCGAACACGACCCGGTGGATCCCGGACGGCGCGATGGTGCCGAGCCAGAGCGTGGTGCAGTTCGACGGTCTGGGGCGTGCGGTGAGCACGCAGTTCGTGGCGCTGGGGAAGGTGCAGACCACGACGACGACGGCGTATCCCGGTGCGGACCGGGTGGACGTGTCGCCGCCTGCGGGTGCGACGGCCACCAGCACGGTTACGGACGCGCGTGGGCGCAAGACACAGTTGTGGCAGTACAGGACGGCTTCGGCGACGGGTAACCCGGCTGACGCGGACGTCACCAACTACACCTACACGCCTGGTGGTCAGGCGGCGACCCGGGTGGACCCGGCTGGGAACACCTGGAGCTTTGGCTACGACCAGCGCGGCAGGGTGGTGCGCGCCGACGATCCGGACACGGGTGTGTCGACGCGAACCTACGACGGTGCGGGGCGGTTGGCGTCGACGATGGATGCGCGTGGTCAGACGGTCGTGATCACGTACGACCTGCTGGGTCGCAAGACGGGGACGTTCAACGGTTCGGTGGCTCCGGGGAACCAGTTGACGGGCTACACCTACGACACGGTTGTGAAGGGGCAGCCGACGGCGTCGACCCGGTACGTCGGTGGAGCGGGCGGTGCGGCGTACACCAAGTCGGTCGGTGAGTACGACGTGGCGTACCGGGCGACCAAGACCTCGGTCTCCATTCCGGGTGCGGAGATCGGCAAGACCGGGCAGGTGACCTTCGACTACACGGCGGCCTTCAATCCGCTCAGTGGTTCGATCGTGTCGGAGGGCCGGGCTGCGGCGGGTGATCTGGCGCAGGAGGCGGTGAACTACAACTATGAGGACTACGGTCAGCTCAACGACGTCAGTGGTTCGGGGTACACGTATCTGCGGCAGGCTGACTGGGACGCGTACGGGCGCAACGTCCGTGACACGGTGAACCCTTGGGGCACCCAGGTCGTGGCGACGAACACGTACGACGAGTCGACGGGCCGCTTGCTGACCCAGTACGTGGACAAGCAGACGTCCACGACCGGTACGGTCCAGAACACCACGTACGCGTACAACCCGGCGGGTCGGATCACGGCGATCCGTACGGTCCCGGACAACAGTCCGGACCAGACGGACCTGCAGTGCTTCACCTATGACTACCTCGGTCGGGTGACGACGGCGTGGTCGGACACCGGGAATCTGAACCAGCCGACCCCGTCGCTGGCCGGGCAGGGCGCCTGCGCCAACTCCACTCCCACGAGCGGGGCTTCGACGGCCGGGACGACGACGGTCGGTGGCAGTGCGCCGTACTGGCAGGACTACACCTACGACGCGGTCGGCAACCGGACCCGGCTGGTCATGCACAACCCGACCGGCGACCAGTCGAAGGACCTGGCCATCGACCAGGTCTTCCCGGCGGCCGGCTCGCGCAACGCGCCGACCTCGGCGGCGGGCACGGGCGGCGGCACCGGTGGTGTGCACGTCCCGACCACGGTCAAGTCCACCTTCCCCAACAACGGCAGCACACCGGGTGGTTACCAGTACGACGCGGCGGGGAACACGACGAAGATCGCGAACCCGGGGGCGAACAAGACCCTGGGCGCCGGCTTCGTCCTCAACCCGGGCGAGTCGGTGCGCTCCAGCAGCGTGCAGCTCACGATGCAGACCGACGGCAACCTGGTGCTGACGTCGCTGCGGACCGGGCTGGTCACGTGGTCGACGAACACCGCGAACCATCCGGGTGCGTGGGCGACGATGCAGGACGACGGCAACTTCGTCGTCTACGACCCGCAGCGCGTGCCGCTGTGGTCCTCCCAGTCGTGGGTCGGCCCGAACAGCAAGTACTTCGCGGTCGTTCAGGACGACGGCAAGTTCATGGTGTACGCGCCGGGCTGGGTGCCGAAGTGGGACTCCCACACCTGGACGACGGTGGACGCGGCCAACGGTGCGGACCTGACTTGGGACGTCGAGGGCAAGCTCGCGACGCTGAAGCAGGGTAGCGCCACGACGTCCTACGTCTACGACGCGGACGGCAACCAGCTGATCCGCCGCAACCCCGGCAAGGTCACCGTCAACCTCGGCGACGGAGACGAACTCACCTACGACAGCGGCTCCAAGACCAGCACCGGGACCCGCTACTACGCCCTGCCCGGCGGCGTCACCCTCGTCCGCCAGGGCCCGACCAAGCTCACCTACCAGTTCACTGACAACCACGGGACAGGCACCCTGTCCATCGACTCGGCCACGACCAGCGAGACCCGCCGGTGGACCGACCCGTTCGGAGTGCTGCGCGGCTCCGGCGCGGCCAACTCCTGGGCCGGCGACAAGGGCTTCGTCAACGGCCTGAAGGACGACGCGACCGGCTTCACCAACCTGGGCGCCCGCCAGTACCAACCCAGCACCGGCCGCTTCCTCAGCGCCGACCCGCTGATGCTCCCCGATGACCCGAATCAGTGGAACGCCTACGGGTATGCGAACGGGAACCCCGTGAATTACTCGGACCCCACCGGTCTGGCCCTGGAGGAGTGTGCCAACGGGATGGCCGTGTGCACGAACCATGGGACCGTGATCGACACCTCCAAGGACAGCCCGATCTACAACCAGGTCGTCGCCGAGATCAAGGCCGGGGAGGCCACCCGCCGGGCGGGCTACGAGACGTACATCCACGGTGCGCCGCCGGCAGGCAGCCCCGCCAACAACAAGAAGCTGAAGCCGGTCCCCGCCTCCGACGTGATCAAGGACATGCCCTCGGGCGGCGACGATGTCGTGGCCACCTCCACCGAGAAGACGTGGGACGACTATCTCAACATGAACATCGGGGCAGAGGTGCAGATGGCAAAGGAGGACACGGTCAAACAGCTCACCGAGAGCAGGTCGAAGACCAAGCAGTGGACCAAGCAACTCGCTGACAAGACCACCAAGTCCGAAGGCCGGAAGATCGCCGGATCGCTGGAGGCCTGGGACGTCGTCAAGATCGAGGCCGAGGGAAACTGGAACACCACCACCGAGACGGGCAGCCAGACGACCGACGCCACGACCGATGCGAACACGGTCACTATGACGGAGCCTGTGAAGGTCAAGGCCGGACAGGAATATGGGTGGGCGCCGCTGTTCCACAAGAATTCCTACCAGACCACCTATTACCACAAGAACGGGACGGTGACGCGGAAGGAGTGGTCGACCATTCAGTTCGTCAGCTGGAACCGCGTTACCTTCGATTCGCCGCCCGAGATGCACGTCGACAGGTGACGGCGCGGTCGCGGGACGGCATGGAGAAACGACTTCATGAGGAAGGAGGATGAGCCACGTGGCGGGACGTCCTGTGAAGCTCGGTGTGGTACTCGTGGGCCTGGTGTGCGGCGTCAGCTCGTGCGCTTCGCTGCCCGGAGGTGGCGGGCCGACCGCCGCGGGTGGCGGTGCGGCGACGGTCACTGCCCGTCCGGCATTTCCGGAGAACATCAAGAAGTTGGTCCTGAAGTTCGCGACGGAGAACGGGACGGCGCCGGCCGGTGGCCGGTTCACCGAGTACGACGGCGCGCACGGGCCGGAGCTGATCTGGGTGTCGGAGAGGACCGGCGATCTCTGCGTCGCATCGGAGACCGTCACGGCCGGGATGTGTCAGACCGCGAAGCGGACGGCGGAGGCACCGGTTCCCGGGGTCGACGTCTTCGAGGACAGCGGGTTGACCGACCACCATGGAGAATCCTCGTGGGCCATCCGGCTGGTCGCCAGCGGGGAGGCGGTCGACCATCTGTCCTGTCAGGGAAAGGACTTCCCGGTCCTGAAGGTGTACTCAGCCGACCTTGCGGGCGCCTTGCGCACCGTCTACACCGTCGCAATCCCGAGGAACCTCCAGGGCGAGTACAAGGTGGCGGTCCGTCGGGGCAGCGAGTCGGCCGAGGAACGCCTCGACCTCAACATGGACAAGGTCGGCCCGCCAGCGCAGTGTTGAGCGGTCGGCCATGACCGGCGGTGCCCCGTCTCCCTTTATGGGAGGCGGGGCACCTTCCTGTCGTCCGTGGCCCGGGGGTGGGTCCAGGCCCACCCCCAACCGGGGTGCAGCTGGATTCTGCCGCTGATCTGCGGTCCCTAGATTCGATCACGAGCCGCCCCCCGGGACGGGGCGGGCGTAAGGGATCGGGTTCGGGGAGGGCGCTGTGGAGGGAACAGTGGCGGAGGGGGCGCCCGCGCTGCGGCTGGTGGGGCTGCGGAAGCGGTTCGGGGCGCACACCGCCGTGGACGGGGTGGACCTGGTGGTGCCGAGCGGTTCGTTCTACGGGCTGGTCGGTCCGAACGGGGCGGGGAAGACGACGGCGCTGTCGATGGCGGTCGGCCTGCTGCGGCCGGACGCCGGCAGCTCGGCCGTCTTCGGGGTCGACGTGTGGAGCGACCCGGTGCGGGCCAAGGCGCTGGTCGGGGTGCTGCCGGACGGCATGATGCTGCCCGAGCGGCTCACTGGGCCCGAACTGCTGCACTACCTGGGCCGGTTGCGCGGTCTGCCGGGTGCGACCGTGGACGCCCGGGCCGAGGAGCTGCTGGGGGTCCTGGAGCTGGACGAGGCCGGGCGGACCCCGGTGATCGACTACTCCACCGGGATGCGCAAGAAGATCGGTCTGGCGACGGCACTCCTGCACGCACCCCGGCTGCTGGTGCTGGACGAGCCCTTCGAGGCCGTCGACCCGGTGTCGGCGGCGACGATCCGGGTCATTCTGAAGCGCTTCGTCGCCGCCGGCGGCTCGGTGGTGTTCTCCAGCCATGTGATGGCCCTGGTCGAGCAGCTCTGCGATCACGTCGGCGTGATCGCTGCGGGCCGGGTGCTGGTGGCCGGGCCGGTGGAGGAGGTCCGGGCGGGGCGGGGGCTGGAGGAGGTCTTCGTCGAGCTGGTGGGCGGCCGTGCGGGCGGGGAGGAGGGGCTGTCGTGGCTGGCGTCCTGAAGCCCTCGGATGTGCCGAACCCCGGCGGTCCCCGGCACCCCGGCGGGCCCCGGCACTCCGGCGGCCCCCTGAACCCCGCGGTCGTTCTGACCGGGATGAAGCTGGCCGTCCTGCGCCGGTCGATGTCCGGCCCCCGGGCCGCGAGCCTGATCGCCGGGGGCGTGGGCGGCGTCCTGACGGCCGTCGGCACCGCCCTGCTGGGCCTGGTGGACTTCCCCGCTCCCGAGTCCGGCGTCGGCACGATCGCCCTGGTGCTGCTGGTCTGGACCGTCGGCTGGGCGCTCGGCCCGACCCTCACCGGCGGCGACCCGACCCTGCGGCTGTCCTACTTCACGCTGGTGCCGCAGCGCCCGCGCCGGCTCGCCCTCGGCCTGCTGGCCGCCTCGTTCGTCGGCATCACCCCGCTCGTCGGCCTCATCGCCTTCTCGGTGCTGATCGTCTTCGGCGCCGGGCTCGGCCTGCTGCCCGCGCTGGTCTCCGTCCCGGCCACCCTGCTGCAGCTGCTGCTCGTCGTGGTGCTCGCCAAGCTGAGCCTGCAGTGCCTCGGCAGCGTCGCCCGTACGCGGCTGGGCTGGGAGCTTTCCGCGCTGCTGGTCGGGCTGGTCTGCGGGTTCCTCAACACGGGCTGGTTCGGTCTCGCCTTCTTCTTCGAGCTGCTCGGCGGCCACTGGGCACCGGTGATCGGCACGGTCGTACGCGCTCTGCCGTCCGGCTGGTCGGTGGTCGCCGTGGACGCCGCCCGGCGCTCCGACTGGGCCCTGGCCGGCGCCTGCCTCGGCGGACTGCTCGCCCTCTGCGCGCTGCTCTTCGCCGCCTGGACCGCCCTGCTCTCCCGCCAGCTGGCGCGCGGCACGGCCGACGGTGGCCGGACCGCTGCCCGCCGTGGCGCCGCCCGTCGGAGCGCCCGGCTGCGGGCCGTCACGGACAGCCCCGCGGGCGCCGTCCTCGGCAAGGAGCTGCGGCTGTGGGCGCGCGACCCGCGCCGGGCCCGGTTCCTGCGGATCGCCCTGTGGAGCGGCCTGTTCACCGGTCTGCTGCCGATGCTCGGCGGCTTCTCCACCGTGCTGCCGTGGAGCGGTGTCGTTCTCGCGCTGTACGCCGGCGCGCTCGGCTCCAGCCTGTACGGCCTGGATGCCGGCGCCCTGTGGCTGACCCTGGTCGCCCCCGGCGCCGAGCGGATCGACGTCCGGGCCCGGCAGTGGGCCTGGCTGCTGGTGGTCGGGCCGGCCGCCCTGCTGCTCACCGTGGCCGTCACCCTCGCCGTCCCCAACGGCTGGGCCTGGCCCTGGCTGCTCGCCACCCTGCCCGCCGTGCTCGGCGCCGGGGCGGGCCTGACCCCGCTGACGTCCCTGCTCGGCCCGGCACCGTTCCCGGACCTGCCCGGCGGCAACCCGTTGGACGGCTTCAGCGACGAGAGTGGCGACCAGGCCCGGATGCAGAGCCTGGCCGTGCTGCTGCTCCAGCTCGCCGCCGCCCTGCCCGCCGCCGGCGTCGTACTGGCCGGCACGCTGCTGCACAACGCGCCGCTGCGGTGGGCGGGGACGGCGGTCGGCCTCGGCACCGGACTGCTGTACGCCGGGTGGCTCGGCCGGGCGGCCCGTCACCGGCTGGAGACCCGGGGGCCGGAGCTGCTCGACGTGATGCGCAAGGGCGTGCGGCGGGGGACGGAGCCGGCGCCGGCCCGCTCGCCGGAGGAGCAGGAGCAGCAGGACCTGCTGGACGGCCTGTCCCGCCGCCGCACGGCGCTCGCCGGGCTGCTGGTCACCGTCGGAATGCTGAGCGTCGCCCCGCAGGGCGGGGTGGCGCTGGCGATGTCGCTCCTCCCACCGGCGAACCGGAGCTGGTTCCTGGCCCTCTACCTGCCGCCGGAGTGGCAGGTGCCGGTGGCGGCGGGGTTCGTCCTGCTGGGCACGGTCTGCCTCTTCGTTGTGTACCGGCTGATCCGGGCCAAGCACGCCACCGCCCGTGAGTAGGCGCACGGGGCCCGCTGCCATCATGATCGTCCAGCATCTGACCCGTCCGGAGGCCCCGTGAGCACCCCGCAGTCCCGAGGCGCCGAGGCGCTGCGCACCGCCGTACGGGCGCTCGGGCGTCTCGCCGTCCTCACGCTCCTCGTCCCGGTCGGGGCGGTGCTGGCCGTGCTCTACCTGGTCTCGTTCCTGCTCTGGGGCTGCCTCGGGATGGTCCCGCTGTTCCCGGTGGCCACCAGGGTGGTCCGCTCCCTCGCCGGCGCCGCCCGGTGGGCCTCCGGCCACTGGTCGCAGGTGCCCGTACCGGTGCCGTACGTGCCGCTCCCGCCGCTGGAACGCACCCTGCACGGCTGGTTCTGGACCGGCCACGACTACCACAAGAACCGCCGGTTCGCGTCCTTCGCCCGCACCCTGCGCTGGCTCTGGAACGACCCGGCGACCTGGCGCGACGCCGGCTGGCTGCTCGCCGACCCACTGGTCGGCGGCGCCGTCGCGGCCACGCCCCCGCTGCTGGCGGGCTACGGCCTGTACGGGCTGGCGCAGCCCGTCCTGCCCCAACCCGGCCTCGGCTACGGTCTGTTGCCGATGCCCGGCCTCCTCGGGCCGCTCCTCGGACTCGTCCTCGTCCCCGCCGGACTCGCCCTCGCCCGGCCCGCCCTGCACCTGCACGGCCGGTGGACCCGCAGCCTACTCGGCCCCACCGAACGCTCCCGGCTCGCCCAGCGGGTCGAGCAGCTCACCGAGATCCGGCTGGACGCCACCGAGGCCCAGGCCGCCGAACTGCGCCGGATCGAACGGGACCTGCACGACGGCGCACAGGCCCGGCTGGTCGCGGTCAGCCTGCGGCTCGGCGCGGTCGTGCCGCTGATCGACCGCGACCCGGAGAAGGCGAAGCAGGTGGTGACGGACGCCCAGGAGAACGTCACCCAGGCCCTGCAGGAACTGCGCGACCTGGTGCGCGGCATCCACCCGCCGGTGCTCGCCGAACGCGGCCTCGCCGAGGGGGTACGGGCGCTCGCACTGGACGTGCCGCTGAAGGTCGACGTCCGGGCCGAACTGCCCGGCCGGGCCGAGGCCCCGGTGGAGTCGGCGGTGTACTTCGCCGTCAGCGAGGCGCTCACCAACGCGGTCAAGCACGGCGACGCCAGGCACGCCACGGTGGAACTCAGCCACGCGGCCGGACTGCTGCGCGCCGAGGTCACCGACGACGGCCGGGGTGGCGCCGACCCCGCCGGCGGCAGCGGCCTGCGGGGCATCCAGCGCAGACTTTCGGTGTTCGACGGTACGCTCACGCTGACCAGCCCCCCGGGGGGCCCGACCAGGCTGATCATGGAGCTGCCGTGCGCGTTGTCCTCGCCGAGGACCTCGTCCTGCTGAGGGACGGACTGGAACTGCTGCTGAGCGCCCACGGCCACGACATCGTCGCCGCCGTGGAGAGCGGGCCCCAACTGGCCGCCGCCCTCGCCGAACACCGCCCCGACATCGCCGTGGTCGACGTCCGCCTGCCCCCCACCTACTCCGACGAGGGCCTCCAGGTCGCACTCGCCGCCCGCCGCGAACAGCCCGGCCTGCCCGTCCTGGTCCTCTCCCAGCACGTCGAGCAGCTCTACGCCCGCGAACTGATCGCCGACGGCGCCGGCGGCGTCGGCTACCTGCTCAAGGACCGGGTCTCCAAGGCCGACCAGTTCGTGGACGCCGTCCACACCGTCGCCGCCGGCGGCACCGTCATGGACCCCCAGGTCATCACCCGCCTCCTCGCCCGCAACGCCTACGACGAGCCCCTCGCCATGCTCACCCCGCGCGAACGCGACGTCCTCGCGATGATGGCCGAGGGCCGCTCCAACGCGGCCATCGCCCAACGCCTCCACTTCAGCGAGGGCGCGGTCAGCAAACACACCTCCAACATCTTCGCCAAACTCGGCCTCGGCGCCTCCGACGACGACAACCGCCGCGTCCTCGCCGTCCTCGCGTACCTCGACGGAACCCGCCAGCCGTAGACCCTCCGGCCCAGGGCCGCCCTACCGCCGCCCCGCCATCCCGCCGCACAAAGCTGCCCGGCCCGCGCCCCCGCGCCGGGCTTTCCCGAGGCCCCTACCGCCGGCCCCCGGCCTTCCCGGGCGGGTGTTGGCCGGCGCAGGAAGTGGCCGGGCCGACTTCCTGCGCGGAGGTTCCGATGGCCAGCCCCCGCCGCCGGTTCTCCTGTCCTGCCTCGACGGCGCTCGTTTGCGCAGGAAGTGGCCGGTCCGACTTTCTGCGCAGCGGTTTCCGGAGGTCCGCTCCTACCGCCTGTCCCTGGTCTGCCGGGGCGAGGTTGGCATAGGAAGTCGGCCGGTTCGACTTCCTACGCCAGGGGGGGTGGGGCTCGCTTGTCGGTCACGGGTGGGGCGCGGCGCGGGGCTGGTTGCGCGAGAAGTCGGCGGGGTCGGCTTCCTGTGCGGGGGCGGGGGCTTCCCGGGGGCGTCGGTACGATCGGGGTATGGGTGGTGCGGAGGATGAGGCCTGGGACGCCGAGGCGGCGGAGCGGGCGGTGGCGGTGCTGAAGGCGGTGGCGGATCCGTCGCGGTACCGGTTGCTGTGGGCGCTGAGCCGGCGGGAGCTGCCGGTCAGCGAGCTGGCCGAGCTGCTGGGTGCCCATGTGGCCGCGACCTCGCAGCACCTGGCGAAGCTGCGCGCGGCGGGCCTGGTGGTGGCGCGCCGGGAGGGGACGCGGATCTTCTACCGGGCCGCCGAGGTGCGCGGCCTGTTGACCGAGGCCGCCGTGATCGCGAACGACCTGCCGGCGCGGGGCGCCGACCGCGGTGGGGACGGCGGCGCGGCCCCGGCCGCCGCGACGGTGGAGCAGCCGTTCGCCCGGGCCGCCCGGGCCGTCCGCGGAGTGCGGCGCCGACCGGTGACCGATCGACCCGCCTGACGAACCGTCATCCGGCCGGAGGCGGGCGGGCGAGACGCTACCGTTGGGCGGGTCAGGAGACGTAGGCGGAGGGCGGAGCCTGCCGCGCGTGGTGCTGGGGGTGGTGGGGGCATGGTCGATCCGCTGTCGATCTCGGCGGTCTCGGGTGTGTTGGGGGCGGTCAGTTCGTCGATGGCCGGGGAGGCCGGCAAGTGGGCGTGGGAGGCGTTCGGCGGCCTGGTGCAGCGGGCGACCGGGCGCCAGGTCCTGGCGCCCGCCGGGGCCACCGAGCGGGAGGCCGTCGCCCGGCTGCTGGTCGAGGGGGCCCGCAACGACCCGGCGCAGGCCCGTGCGCTGGCCGCCTGGATGAGCGGCGTGTCTTCCGGCGTGCACTCCGGCATTCCGGGCGGCGTCCCGCCCGGCGGGGCGGGCGGCGCGAGCGGCCCGGGCGCGGTGCCGCGCCTGCTGCCCGCCTCCACCCGCTACTTCACCGACCGCAAGGGGCCGCTCGCCGCCCTCGACAAGGAGGGCGGCCGCAAGCCGGACGGCCGACCCCGGCAGGCCCTGCTGCACGGGCCGGACGGCATCGGCACCAGCGCCGTCGCGATCCACTGGGGCAGCCGCGAGACCGCCCGCTTCCCGGACGGCCAGCTCTACGCCGACCTGCGCGCCGCCGGGCCGCAGGGCGCCGCCGACCCGGCGACCGTACTGCGCCGCTTCCTGCACCGCCTGGGCGTGCCCGCCGAGCACCTGCCGGCCACGGTGGAGGACCGCGCCGACCTGTTCGGGGCGCTGCTGGCCACCCGCCGGCTGCTGGTCGTGCTCGACCACGCCCACTCCGCCGCCCAGCTCCGGCCGCTGCTCACCTCCGCCGCCGGGGTGTTCACGGTGATCACCGCCCGCCGCCCGCTGGCCGGGCTGGACGCGGTCAACATCCCGGTGGGTCCGCTCGCCGACAAGGACGCCCGCCGACTGCTCACCGAGGTCGCGGGCAAGCACGCCGTCACCGCCGCTCGGGCCGCGCTGCCCGGCGTGCTGGAACGCTGCGCCGGCTACCCGTTCGCCCTGCGCGCCGCCGCCCCGGGCCTGGCCGAGGCCGCGCTCGCCGGACCGGCGTCCGCCGGGCGATCGGCCGCCACGACCGACCCGGCCGAGGCCGCCGCCGAGGACTGCTACCGGCAGCTCTCGCCGGACGCCGCCCTCGCCTACCGCCGCTGCGCCCTGCGCCCCTGGCCGGGACTGACCGCCCGGGTCGCCGCGGCGGCCACCGGCCTCGCCGAGCCGAGCGCGGCCACCGCGCTGGCCGGACTCGCCGAGGCGGGCCTGCTGGAGACCGCCGTCGACGGCCGGCACCACTTCCGCCCGCTGGTCCGCCGGCACGCCGAGGCCCTGGCCGTCCGCGAGGACGGGCTGGCCGCGTGTGCCGCCGCCGTCACCCGCACCGTGGACACGCTGCTACGCCTCGCCGTCGCCGCCGACTGCGCCGCGCTGCCGCAGCGTTGGCACCTCGGCCCGCTGTACGCCGTCCTCTGCCGGAACGGCTACCCGGAGGGCTCCCCGGACAGCTACCCGGACGAGGCGCAGGCGCTCGCCGCGCTCGGTGCCGAACTGCCCAACCTGGTCGAAGCCGTCCGTGCCGCCGAGGAGTTCGCGGCCCCCGAGCTGGTCTGCCAGCTCGTCGAGGCACTGTGGGCCGTCCAGCTCAAGGCGGGCCGGCACGACGAACTGCTGCCCGCCCTGCGCGCTGGTGCCCGGGCCGCCGCCGCGCCCGGGACGGCTCCGCGCTTCGCCGGCCGTATGCACGGCCAACTCGCCCTCGCCCTCGTTGAGTTGCAGGAGTACCCGGAGGCCGAACGGCAGCTGCTGCTGGCGGCGGAGGCCGAGGAGAAGGACGGGCACCTGCGCGGCCAGGCCACCGCCGTCGAATCGCTGGGACTGCTGCGGCTGCGGCAGTGGCGCTACACCGAGGCCCTGGACTGCTTCGACCGGGCCGTCGGCCTGCTCGACGGCATCGGTCCGGACGGCGACGGCAGTGCCGATCTGCCGCGCGCCCGGGCCTTGTTGAGCCGGCACCGGGGCCGGGCGCTGCGTGGCCTCGGGCGCTTCGACCGGGCGCGGGCCGCACTGGAGGAGGCGGTGGCGTTCTTCCGTGGCACCGGCGAGGGCTACAACACCGCCCGGGCGCTCACCGACCTCGCCCAGGCGCTGATCGAGCAGGGCCACGGCGCGCAGGCGCTGCCGCTGCTGGACGAGGCCGGCACCCTGCTGGAGCGGCAGGGCGCGCGGTTCCACCTCGCGCCGCTGGGGGTGCTGCGCTCGTTGTGCGTCAACGGGACGTAACGGGACGGGCAGCGGGACAGGCAACGGGACGGGCGCCGGGCCGAGCACCGGGACGGTCAACGGGACGGAGTGACCGCCACCCGGTGGACGGTGCCCCCACTTCGTACCGCCAACTCGGCGGGTTCCACTCCTCCGGAGTGTGCTGCCCGCCAGGCCAGCAGGGCGGAGGCGGCCGCGGCGGGATCGAGGCCGTGGCCGGTCAACTCCCAGGCGCGGCCGGTGCGGTCGACCGCCGTACAGCCGTCGGGGCCGGTGACCAGGGCGGCCAGGGCGCAGGAGCGGTGACGGTCCAGCACCTCGGCCGCCCACTGGCGGGGCGGTCCGAGCCGAGGGTCGTCGGGTCGGCCCGGCGGGGTGTGCTGGAGGATCAGGTCGGCCAGGTCCAGCGCGCCGGGGTCGAGGGTGTCCTCGTGCACGGCCAGGTGCCCGTCGCCGGGGCCGTCCGGCTCGTACCGGGCCGCGGCGAACCGGCGCAGCGACACCTCCCGGTGGCCCACCTCGGTGAGCACCCGCAGCGGCGCCGTGGCCCGGGCCGGCCGGTGGGCGGGCAGCGGAAGCGGATCCAGCAGCGCGGGCGCGGCCGGCTCCGGGATGCCGATCAGCCGGTAGAACAGCTCCCGCAGGCGCCCGGCGGACTCGCCGGGGCAGGACGTGGTGAGGGCCGCCGGTCCGGGCGGGACGCGGCCGTCCGTGAGGACGGCGTCGAGCTGGGGGCGCAGTGGGGCGTACGGGTCCAGCCGGGGTGCCTCGCGGACGAACTCGGCGATCTGTGAGGCCTGTTCGACGACCGTGACGCCGGGCGCGGCGACCAGCACCGGGGTGCCGATCGCGGCGGCGTAGTAGCTGACCGAGCCGAAGTCGCCGACGACGGCGTCGGCGGCGATCAGCGCCTGCCGCCAGTCCGTCACCGGATCGACCAGGGTCAGGCCGGCCCGGGCGGCGCCGTCCAGCCACAGCCTGATCTGCCCGGGGCCGTGGCCGTGCCAGACGTTGGGGTGCAGGACGGCGGCGATCCGGTACTCGTCCACGGGCAGCTCGGGCAGGTGTGACAGGAGGAGCGGCAGTACGTCCGACGGCGCGCCTTTCGACGCGTCCCGCACGCGCGCGTCATCGTCGCCGTCGTCGCCGCCGTCGCCGAACAGGGAGGTGGGGTTCCAGGTCGAGTTCAGCAGGACGAGGCGCTGGCCCGGGCGGACGCCCAACGCCCGGCGGAACGCCCTCCGGCGGGGGCGGGCGGCCAGGATCCGGTCGAAGCACGGGTCACCGCAGAGCACCGCCGTATCGGCCGCCTCCGGGCAGGACTCGCGCAGCCGGTCGAGCTGGGTGGGGTGGGAGAGCACCATGGCGTCGGCGACGGGTGCGCCGTCCTCGGCGAGCACCCACTCGGGCGACAGCCCGAAGACGGGGTCGGCGCCGGTGTCGGCACCGAGGGCAGAGGGCGCCCGGTGTCCGGTGTCCGGTGTCCGGTGTCCGGTGTCCGGTGTGGCGAGCCTCTTATTGTAGCCAACGCCGTGCGAGAGCACTGCCAAACTCCCCTTGACCATGTGGAGTTGACCACCGAAGCTGGCCGAGACGGCCAGGTCCGCCCCGACGTCCAGCGCCTGCTCCCAGGGCAGCACGGGAACGCCGAGCGCCGCCAGCAGTTCGGACGTTCCGGAGCGGAAGGGCGACGTCTCCGGGCAGGTGGCCAGCAGTTGCACGCGCAGGTCGTCCCGGAACAGGCCGACCACGTCGAGCAGCCGGGTCGCCGAGGTCACGTTGTGCACGATCAGCAGCACCCGCCGGCACCCGCTCCGCGTCGCCCACCGGTCGGCGTCGGCGCCGACCGGCACCCTGATCCACCCGTCCCGCAAGCCGCCGCCCTCCCAGGTCGTCGCCCGTCGTTCCCCGCCCCGCCCGGGGAAGCTTAGCGATCAAGCGATCGCGGGCGTGCGCCGTACCGCCCGGAGGCCTCCTCGTCGCCGCCGTCGCGCAGGAGTTGAGAGTGGTGCCGGTGGTCATGGCGTTCCTCCCGTGGGCCCCGGGCGCGCGGGGCGGTTGGGGGTGTACGGCAGCAGCCCCTCCCTGCGTACGAGCACGGCGCATCGGCGCGCGGTGGTGCGCGCCCGTGCGGGCACGGCGGAGCCGCGTGCGTCGATGATGCGTGCGCCGTGCGGCGCTGACGCATCGTCAGTTGTGCGAGTGGGGAGAGTGGCATGGACCGGCCGGAGCGCGATACTTGCGCACTTGGTAGAATATTTACCTTTGGTGGGGGTGTGGAGGTGCCACCGCCCGGGTGACGCGGGTTTGAGCGCCACGCGCCCACGGAACGACTTCCCGCCGTACCCGCAGCGGCACGGCACCCGCCCGTTGCCCGAAACCGAGGGGTGGCATGGCGACCACGGGTTCCCCGGGGGCTCCCCGGCAGGCGAGGGCGCTGGCACTCGCCCGGCGACCGAAACTGTGGCTCTTCCCGAGCGTCCTTTGCGCCCTGGTGGCCGTGCTGCTCTCGCTGCTCTACATGGGCGGCATCGTCAACCCGAACGGGAACCTGCACCGGCTGCCGATCGCCCTGGTGAACGCCGACCGGGGCGCCCCGCCGCCCGGCCGGGCGGTGAACTCCGGCACCGAGCTGACCCGGGCGGTGGTGGCCGGCACACCCGGCGAGACCGTCGACTGGAAGCAGACCGACGAGGCCGGCGCCCACGACCTGATCTCCTCCGGCAAGGTCTACGCCGCACTGCTCGTCCCCGCGGACTTCACCGCCGCCGTCACCGGGCTGGCCACCGGCGGGGCCACCGCGCGGCCCACCCTCACCGTCCTCACCAACCCGGCCCTGGGCAGCCTGGGTGCCTCGATGGCCTCGCAGATCGCCCAGGGCGCCGCCCACCAGGCCTCGCTCGCCACCGGCAGGCAGCTGCTCGCCGCCGTACCCGCCACCAAGTCCTCCGGACCGGACGGCGGCGCCACCGCCCGACTGCTGCTCGCCGACCCGTTCGCCGTCACCACCAAGGCCGGCCCGATCGGCAGCCACAGCGGGCTCGGCCTGAGCGCCTTCTACTACACCCTGCTGTCCGTCCTGAGCGGCTTCATCGGCGGCAACATCATCCACAACGGCGTCGACGGCGCGCTCGGCTACAGCGACAGCGAGATCGGCCCCTGGCACACCCGCCGCCCGACCGTACCGATCAGCCGCACCCAGACCCTGCTGCTCAAGATGGTGATGACCGCCGGGATCATGCTGCTCACCACCTCGCTGGTGCTGCTCTGCACCGTAGGCATCCTCGGCATGGACGCCCCGCACATGGCGATGCTCTGGCTCTTCGCCTACTGCGCCAGCCTGGCCGTCGGCCTCGGGGTGCAGGCGATCAACGCCGCGTTCGGCGGGATCGGGCAGCTGGTGTCCATGTTCGTCTTCATCGCCCTGGCCCTGCCGTCCTCCGGGGCGACCGTCCCGCTGCAGGCGGTGCCCGCCTTCTACCGCTTCCTCGGCGCCTTCGAGCCGATGCGACAGCTGAGCGACGGCATCCGGGCGATCCTCTTCTTCGACGCGCGCTCCGACGCCGGACTGGCCCGCGGCTGGATCATGATCGCCGTCGGCGTGGTGCTGGCCCTGGCCTTCGGCTTCGGGATGACCCGCTACTACGACCGCAAGGGCCTGCACCGCTGGACGCCCCAGCCCTCCGACTGACCCGGGCCGGCCCGCTACGGGCGGCCCGACCGGCTACTCGCCGTCCCGGGAGGCGTCTTCCGGGCCGGTGTCGATCCGGTCCGTGCGGGTGTAGACGTTCATCGAGTCGCCGCGCAGGAAGCCGACCAGCGTCAGCCCGCTCTCCTCGGCGAGGTCCGCCGCCAGCGAGGAGGGCGCGGAGACGGCGGCGAGCATCGGGATGCCGGCCATCACGGCCTTCTGGACCAGCTCGAAGGAGGCCCGGCCGCTGACCATCAGCACCGTGCCGCGCGCCGGGAGCAGGCCCTCGCGCAGCGCGTGGCCGACCACCTTGTCCACCGCGTTGTGCCGGCCCACGTCCTCGCGCAGGCAGAGCAGCCGGCCCCCGGCGTCGAACAGGCCGGCCGCGTGCAGGCCGCCGGTGCTGTCGAAGACCTTCTGGGCGGCGCGCAGCCGGTCGGGCAGTGCGGAGAGCAGCTCGGGGGTGACCCGCAGCCCGTCCTCGGCGACGCTCCACGGCGCGGTGGTGCGCACCGCGTCCAGGCTGGCCTTGCCGCACAGGCCGCAGGAGGAGGTGGTGTAGAAGTTGCGCTCCAGCGAGGCGTCCGGGGCGGGCACACCGGCGGCGAGCACCACGTCCACCACGTTGTAGGTGTTGCCGCCGTCGGCGGTGGCGCCGGCGCAGTAGCGGATCCCGGCCAGGTGGTCGGCGGCGTGCAGCACGCCCTCGCTCACCAGGAAGCCGGCCGCGAGGTCGAAGTCGCTGCCGGGGGTGCGCATGGTCACCGTCAGCGGGCGGCCGCCGACCCGGATCTCCATCGGCTCCTCGGCGGCGAGGGTGTCGGGGCGGTGCGAGGGGGTGCCCTGGCGCAGTCGCAGTATCCTGCGCGGAACGGTCACTCGGCCCATCGTCGTCGGCTCCTCGGGGTTCGATCCGGTCGGTACGGATGAATCCTCCCTCCTGCCGGCGGTGCGCGGTTCGGGCAGGTGGCGGCGGCTGGTGGCGGCGGCGACCGCCAGGCTGAGGACGCCCACCGCGGCCACGCCGTGGTTCATCGCCCCGGGGCGTCGAAGAGGTGGTTCCCGTGAAGCCGACGAGCCGCGCCCGTCGGAGGCCGGGCGAGCACCCCCGACCGGGAATTCCGCCCTCGGCCTACCGGCCGTTCCCCACCGCCAGCACGACCGCGCTCGCCGCGCCGCCCGGCGTCTCGTAGTTCACCGTCTCCCCGGCCCGGCGGCCCAACAGCGCCTTCCCCAACGGGCTGTCGTAGGTCACCAGGGTCATTTCCCGCTCCTCCGCCAGCTCCGAGATCTCGACGGTCTCCTCCTCGCCGTCCGAGAACCGCACGGTGACGGTCGAACCCACCCCGATCACCTCGGTCGACGGTGCCCCGGCCACCTCGGCCTCCCGCAGCCGCCCCTCCAGCTCGGCGATCCGCCGGTCCAGCCGCGTCACGTCGGAGGCCCGCTGAAGTTCGTCGGCGGCATCCGCGGAATCACCCGCCGGACCGTCCCCCCGAAGCGTCGCGGCCACCTCCCCCCGCTCCACCCGCAGCTGTGCCAACTCCTCGCGCACCGCGCGCAGCCCCTCGGCACTGATCGGTTCCGGCCCACCGCTCATCACAAGCTCCCGGGTCTCTCACGGGACGTTGAAACACCGGCCGTCTCTCATTACCCCACCCCGCCGCGCCCCCGGCAAATCCTCCGCGAAGTCGCCCCGTTTTCGGTGAACCGGTTCGCGCAGATACGGCCGTCCGGCACGATGGCGGCCATGACCGGCGGCGACGATCCGAGTTCGAGCCCGCGGGACGGCGTCCCGGACCGAGCCGGCGAGAGGTACCGGCCTTTCGCGCATCTCACCACGGAGAGTTGTGAGCTCTGCCGACGGGTGATGGGGGTGTTCGTCCGGGCCGAGCAGGAGTTCACCGTTCATCTGCGCCCCGAGGACGTCCACCTGGGTCTTGCGCCGGAGGGCCGGCCGCCGCTGGAAGCGGTCGCCGTCGCACCGGAACGGCTGGTCATCCATTCCACGGAGCGAAGGACCACCGGCGGTCAGTTGACGTGGTGGTCGAACTCGCCTGCCTTGGCGGCTCGGAGGAACTCGGCGAACTTGGCAGGGGCGGTGCGGACTATGACCTCGCCGTCGTCGGACTCGCGTAGCTCGACCACCCCGTCGGCGGTACGCACCTCGACGCAGTTGTCATTCGCGGCGGAGTAGCTGGACTTTTGCCAGGCGGAACTAACCATGCTTGCTTTCCAGTTCGTCTTTGAGGGACCGAATGAGGGCGTGTGACTCTCCTTCGGAGAGGGCACCCGTGAGTACGCTGCTCCACCTCCTCCACCTCCTCCACCTCCTCCGCGACCTCGGAGGGGGTGAGCACGGGTGAGAGCCGGCACCGCCGCCTTCCTGATCGGCGCCGCCTTCGCTGTTCTCCTCTCGCTCGCGTTCGCCACCGTCGCCCTCGGCGTCATCACCGCCCTCCGGATGCTCACGCCCGACGACGAGCGCACCGACCTCGAAAGCCAGAACCAGCCCCCGTCCCGGCGCATACCCGTCTGACAACGCCGCGCGCCGCCGAGCCGAATTCTTCAACTCGGCTCGGCAGCACAGCAATCCGGCTCAGGTGCGCTGCGCGAGCTCCAGCAACGCGCAGACCTCCTCCGGGTGGTCGGCGAACACCTGGAGCGGGAGGGACGGGCGGAGGTCCAGTTGGCCTCCGCCAGCTCGATGCCGTCGATCTCGTCGAACCGTCGCAGCAGCTCCCGCCCAATCTCGGCGTCATCGAACGGGCTGCGGTCCTTCAGACACTGGAAGACCACCTCGGTCGCCCCCGTAACGGGGTAGAGCGCGAGCGGCCACAGCAGGTGCGGCTGGGAGGGAGTACCGGTGTCGAGCATCGGGAAGCGACTGGTCTCGTCGGCGCGGCCACCCTGCTGCTCCCAGACCCCGACGTCGCGGTAAGAGGTCCAGGTGCCGCTGGGCATCGCGACGGGCGCCCCGCGCAGGCCGCAGGAACCCGTGGCCGCCGCACTTGTGTCGGAGCGGTTCCGACGTGCCCTCGACGTGCCGACGGCGGCGCGGCCGACCCCGGCGATGCGAGACCTCCGCGAGGGCCACCCGGACGACCGGTTCGGCGGCTGCGGCGGAGCCTCCGGAAGGTGTTGGGTCGGCCCGACTACTCGGTCCGACGTCCCGTGCCGGCGTGCCGGGATGCACCGTGACAACTTGACTTGGTCCACAAGAACAGGCGGCGTGTTCTACCCGGGTAGACCTGTGTCCGTCGGGTGGCGGTGATCACCTTTGCGGACGGGGGTGCGGAGGAAAGCGCAGGTGGGAGGCTCGGGCGGGGCGGGGAAGGAGGGGACCGCCCGTTGGGCCGGAGGCGGGCGAAGCTACCATGTGGGCAACACCCTCAGCTCGAAAGATGGACTTGTGACTGTCAACGACGACGTGTTCACGGACTGGAAGAACCGCGAGGAGATCGCGGAGTCGATGATCCCGATCATCGGGCGGCTGCACCGGGAGAAGGACGTGACCGTCCTGCTCCACAGCCGTTCCCTGGTGAACAAGTCGGTGGTCAGCATCCTCAAGACGCACCGCTTCGCCCGGCAGATCGCGGGCGAGGAGCTCTCGGTCACCGAGACGATGCCGTTCCTGCAGGCGCTGACCACCCTGGACCTCGGCCCCTCGCAGATCGACCTCGGGATGCTCGCCTCGACCTACCGGGCGGACGACCACGGCCTGTCGGTGGAGGAGTTCACCGCCCGCGCCGTCGCCGGTGCCACCGGTGAGAACAAGCTGGAGCGCCGGTCCGCGCAGGACGTCGTGCTGTACGGGTTCGGCCGCATCGGCCGGCTGGTCGCCCGTCTGCTGATCGAGAAGGCCTCCGGCAACGGCCTGCGGCTGAAGGCCATCGTCGTGCGCAACGGCGGCGGCGACGACCTGGTCAAGCGCGCGTCGCTGCTGCGCCGGGACTCGATCCACGGCCAGTTCCAGGGCACCATCACCGTCGACGAGGCGAACAACAAGATCGTCGTCAACGGCAACGAGATCACGGTGATCTACTCCAACGACCCGAGCGAGGTCGACTACACGGAGTACGGGATCAAGGACGCGATCCTGATCGACAACACCGGCAAGTGGCGTGACCGCGAGGGCCTGTCCAAGCACCTGCGCCCCGGCATCGCCAAGGTCGTGCTGACCGCCCCGGGCAAGGGCGACGTGCCGAACATCGTGCACGGTGTCAACCACGACATGATCAAGCCGGACGAGCAGATCATCTCCTGCGCCTCCTGCACCACCAACGCCATCGTCCCGCCGCTGAAGGCGATGGAGGACGAGTACGGCGTCGTGCGCGGCCACGTGGAGACCGTCCACTCGTTCACCAACGACCAGAACCTGCTGGACAACTACCACAAGGCCGACCGCCGCGGCCGCTCCGCGCCGCTGAACATGGTGATCACCGAGACCGGTGCCGCCTCGGCCGTCGCCAAGGCCCTGCCGGACCTCAAGGCGAAGATCACCGGCAGCTCGATCCGCGTGCCGGTGCCGGACGTGTCCATCGCGATCCTCAACCTGCAGCTGAAGCGGGAGGCCGACCGCGAGGAGGTCCTCGACTACCTGCGGAACATCTCGCTGACCTCGCCGCTGAAGCGCCAGATCGACTTCATCGACTCGCCCGACGCGGTCTCCAGCGACTTCATCGGCTCGCGCCACGCCTCGATCGTGGACGCCGGGGCGACCAAGGTCGACGGCGACAACGCGATCCTCTACCTGTGGTACGACAACGAGTTCGGCTACTCGTGCCAGGTCGTGCGGGTCGTGCAGTACATCTCGGGTGTCGAGTACCCGACGTTCCCGGTTCCGGCGGTCTGACCGTTCGGTCGGGATGTCCGGTGGGGCGGTGGCCGTGGAGGCCGCCGCCCCTTCGGCGTTCCCGGGGCGGGCGGTTCGTGTGCGGGGGACCCGACGCGGGTGAGGGGTGGGGTGGTCGCTATCTTGAGGGGTCACGGACAGCCGTAAAGGGAGCGGGCAATGGGGATGGGTGGACGGCGGATGGTCGCCGTGGTGGCGGGCGGGGTGCTGGCGGGGGTGCTGGTGGGGTGCTCGTCCGGGGGGTCGGGGGACGGCAAGGGGGCTGTGGGGGCCGGGAGTTCGGCTGGTTCGGGGAGTCCGGCGGCCTCGGCGGTGACGAGTGCTGCTGCTGCGGTGCCGACGGGCGCCGGGGGCTCGGCGTCCGCTGTGGCCTCCGCGTCGCCGGGTGGGGCATCGGGCGCCGGCGGGAGCGCGACGCCGGTGCCGGCGGTCGCGGCGCCGAGCGCGGATCTGGAGGGGACGCTGCTGGACGACAAGGTGGTCGCGCAGGTGTTGCCGGACGCCAAGGTGATGGCTGGATGGGACGAGGAGAAGCGCAAGGTCGACACCGCCGACCACTCCGTGACCTGTTCGGCGTCGGCGCCGTGTACGGGCAAGCCGTTGAGCGGGTCGGTGCGGTTCTCCTCGGGGGATCTGGTGACCCGGTTCCTGGTGGAGACGTTGCCCAGCCGGGACGCGGCCAGGAACCGGTTGAAGGAGACGTACGCGTCGTATCCCGTCGGGCCGTTCCACAAGGTGGACGCTCCGGCGCTGGGCAGCGAGAGCCAGGTGTTCGTCGGGCCGCTGTCGGCGGGGGACGGGGTGAGCACCGTGGTGCGTTCGGGCACCGTGGTGGCGAGCGTGACGACGGAGGGCGGGCCGGTGGACCTGCCGGCCGCGCGGCGGTTCGCCGTGATGCTGGTCAAGCGGATCGAGCAGGCGCAGGCGGGGAAGACGCCGGACGCCGGGCTCGGTGCGGCCTGAGGGTTCAGGTCACGGGCAGGCCGGGAGTTCGTGCAGGCCGAGGGCCAGCAGGGTGTCCAGGGCGCAGTGCGGTACGTCCCAGTGGGGCAGGGGGCCGGTCGGGCCGGTGAGGGTGGCGCAGGCGGCGGCGAGGGCGGCCTCGGCGGCGAGCAGGTTGTCGGCGAGGACGAAGGCGACCCCGTCGACCGTGCCGGGGCCGGTCAGGATCCGGGCGTGCTCGATCCGGGCCGGGGCGGGCAGGCCGCGGGCCAGGCCGTCGTGGACGGCCCCGGGGGTCGAGGTCGGGGGGCCGTCGGGGCGGTCCGGGGCGCGCAGGTGGAAGCGAATGGCGTGCACGGTAACCACACTGACTGATCGTCGGCGCCGACGGTGGCGTGCGCGGTGTCAGAAAGCTGTCAGGCAGCAAGATGCCACCGGTGACCGGGCGGCGGCGCTTTCGGGTTCGGACTGGACTGTCGGAGAGCCCGGGCGGCCGAGCCGGGGCTCGATCCGACCTTCGGGGACGAGTCCGTCCGCCAGGCGCTGGGGCAGGCCGCCGCCGGGGACCGGACGGCGCTGCGCCCGGCGCTGGCCGAGCTGCGGGCACGGATGACCGCCAACTGACCGGGAAAGGGCGGGCGTTGTGAGCGCCCGCCCCTCGTTCGTCCGGTGCCGCGGTCAGCAGGGGCCGTCGTCGGCCCAGACGCCCCACTGGCCGCTGGCGCTCGGCACCTCGTTCAGCGTCCACCACTTGGCGTGGTAGTTGTGCCCGTTGTACGAGACCTTCGCGCCCGCGGTGTACGTGGTGCTCGCGCTCCACGCCGGGGCGGTGCAGACGCCCGGGTTGCCGGTCGGGGTGCCGCTCGGCGTGCCCGGGCCGGTCGGCGGGGTGGACGGCGGCGTGGTCGGCGGGGTGGTGGGCGGCGTCGCCCCGGCGAACTTCACCGTGTACTTGGTGAAGTCCCAGTCGTTCTGCGCCACGCTGGAGCAGGAGCCGGACAGCCCCGGGTCGACGTTGCCCGCGCACTGGCGGTCCCGGTTCACCGACCAGTAGGTGTAGCGGGCCAGGCCGTGCGCGGTGGCGAAGTCCAGGACGGCCTGGAAGTCGGCCTGGCGGAAGTACTCGGCGGCGTCGGTGCGGCCGTTCATCATCGAGACGCCCTCGTGGGCGTACGCGGTGGCCTCGTTCCAGCCGAAGGTGGTCTGCAGGATCTGGTTGAACTTCACCAGCGCGTCGGTCTGTGCGGCGGCGCCGTTGAAGCCGCCGTCGAACGGCATGATCGAGAAGTTGTTCGGCGTGAAGCCCTGCGACTTGGCCTCGTTGAGCATCTGGGTGCCGAACCAGCCGGTGCCGGCGGTCGTCCCGGCGGTGGTGATCGAGACGTACAGGCCGGGGTTGTTCTGCTGGAGGATGCGGGCGGCGCCGATCTCGTTGTGGATCGCGGCGGTGTTCTCGTACTCCGGCTCCTCCAGGTCGAAGTCGACCGCCTTGAGGTTGTACTTGGTGATCACCCGCTGGTAGCCCGCGGCGGTCGCCTCGGGCGTGCCGCAGACCTGGCCCAGCTTGGTGCCGCCGTACCCGCCGACCGACACCGAGACGTCCCCGCCCTTGCCGCGGACGGTCTGGATGACGGCGGGCATGGTGGTGTCGGAGTCGATCGAGGAGGTGCCGCCCCAGGCGGGCGAACAGCTGTTGCCCTGGGCGAGGATGAAGGCCAGTTGGAAGGCCCGCTGCCCGGTCGCGTCCATCACGGCGGCGGCGTCCGGCGGGCTGTTGTCCTCGGGCATCAGGTACGGCGCCGAGGCGTACCAGTTGCTGCCCAGGCCGGTGCCCGCGTCGGTGGTGGCGGCCGAGGCGGCGCCGGTGGCGGTCAGCGCGGCGACCCCGCCGGCGACCAGGCCGAGCACGCCGGCCACGGCGAGCGCGGCCCGGCCGGTGCGGCGTCTGCGGGGAGTGGCGGGGGCGGGGTGTGGGGGAAGAACGCGTTCCATCGGAAGCCTTTCCAGGAAGCGGCGACGGGGGAGGACGGGCCTGGTCGCGCCGGGTGTGGGGGCGGCGCGGATCAGGCCGAACGGACCCTCGGCGGTGGGTGGTTGCCGAAGGTCTCAACTGGTATAGACCTATGAGGGAGCGGTGGTCAACCCCCAAGAGGTCAAGCCGCCGGGACCGCCCCGCGGCCGCTCCGCTCAGACCGGGACGGTCGTCCCCACCCCGGCGAGCAGGCCGGTGACCGCCGGGGACCAGGGCCGGTGGCTCGGCCCGGTGAGGGTCAGGGTCCGGTGGACGGCGGGCCGGATCGGGACCAGCACGCAGTCCGGCGGCAGCATGGTCAGCGCCAGCGCGGGCATCACCGAGACCCCGACGCCCGCGTGCACCATGCCGATCAGCGTGTTGAGGTCGCGGATGCGGTGCCGGGGCGCGAAGCGGGCGCCCGCCCGGCGGTACGCCTCGCGGATGTGGCGTTCGCAGCCGCCCTCGGAGAGCAGGAAGTCGTCGTCCTCCAACTCACCGACGTGGACGGTCTCCTGGCCGGCGAGCGGGTGGTCGCGGCGCAGCAGCGCGTGCATCGAGTCGGCGCCGAGCGCCACCGCCCCCGGCGGCGGCCGGTCGGCGTCGACCAGGACGGCGGCGTCCACCGTGCCGGCTTCCAGCCAGGTGGCCAGCTCGGCGTCCTCGCCCTCGAAGACCCGTACGGTGACCTGCGGGTACGCCGCCTTCCAGTCCCGCAGCAGCCCGGGCAGCAGCGCCTGGCAGACGGTGGTCGGCGCCGCCAGGCGTACGGTGCCGGTCGGGCCGCCGGAGTGCCTGGTGGCGATGGTGCGCACCGCGGCGGCGGAGGCGACGGCGGTACGGGCGTGCGGCAGGATCTGCTCGCCGAGCGGGGTCGGCCGGCAGGGCGTGCCGCGCCGCAGCACGGGCGCGCCGAGCGAGCGCTCCAGCGCGGCGACGGCGTGCGAGACGGCGGACTGGCTGATGCCCAGTTCGTCGGCGGCCGCGCCGAATCCGCCGGTGTCGGCGACCGCGACCAGCGCCCTGAGCTGGGCCAGGTTGACCTCCGATGCCATGAGAGTTCCTCATCCTTCCCGCACTGCCACTTGTTGGACTCATGTTCCGCCGCCGCGCCACGCTCTGTCCAGGACAACGGGTTGGACGGGGAGGTGGTCGGGGTGCGGCGCTGGTTGCCGGGCTTCGTGGCACTGTCGGCGATCTGGGGCGCCAGCTTCGCCCTGATCAAGGTGGCCGTCGACGCGGGCGTGCCGCCCGTGTGGGTGGCGCTGTGGCGCAGTGCGCTGGGCGCCACCACGCTGTGGGCGGTCCTGCTGCTGCGCGGCGAGCGGCTCCCGCGGGACCGGGCGCTGTGGGGGCACTCGGCGGTGGTCGCGGTGCTGCTCAACACCGTGCCGTTCACCCTGTTCCCGTTCGGCGAGACCAGGGTCAGTTCGGTGCTCGCCGGGGTGATGAACGCGACCACACCGCTGTTCACCATGCTGTTCGCGGTGCTGACCGTCCCCGAGGAGCGCCGCCCCGGCGCCCGCCGGCTCTCCGGCCTCGCCCTGGGCTTCGTCGGCGTGCTCACCGTGCTCGGGGTCTGGCACGGCCTCGGCTCCGGCGTGACCGTCGGCGCCCTCGCCTGCCTGTCCGCCGCCTGCTGCTACGGCGCGGGCTTCGCCTACCTGCGCCGCTTCCTGGCCGGCCGCCCGCAGACGGTCACCACCCTCTCCACGCTCCAGACCACCTGCGCCACGGCGGAGTTGGCCCTGTTCGCCCCGGCCGCCGCAGGCCTCCCGCACTGGCCCGGCGTCCCGGCCGCCGCCGCCCTGCTGGTGCTCGGCGCCCTCGGCACGGGCCTGGCCTACCTGCTCAACCTCGGCCTGGTCCGTACGGCCGGCACCGCCGTGGCCTCCGCCGTCACCTACGTCATGCCCCTGTGGTCCACCGTGCTCGGCGCGGCCCTGCTCGCCGAGCCGGTCGGCTGGAACGCCCTGGCCGGCGGCGCCTTGGTCGTCGCCGCCGTGGCCCTCACCCGCCCCCGCGGCACCCCGGCCGCCGCCACCCCGGGGGTGCGCCAGCCGGTCGGCTAGGGAAGGACCGGGGCCGGTCGGCACAGGGCCGGACCACACGGTCTGACGTTCGGTGCCCGATGGATTACGAGTCGTGCCCGGAGGGCCGCTAGGGTGGCACCGTGGTGAGGTCGTGGGATGCGGCGGTCGGGCGGGCGCAGGACCGGTTGGCGGCTGGGGTGCGCCTGCGGGCGGTCGTCGAGGGGGAGGAACGGCGCTTCGCCCTCTGGGACCTGGCCTCCCTGGTGGAGGGCGGGCTGGGCGAGGTGGTGGACCCGGACGCGCTGACGCCGCGGGCCGAGCGGGGCTGGCGGGAGCAGCTGGGGGAGAGCGGCCGGGAGTGGCCCGGTGGGGAGCTGTACCGGCGCCGGTACTGGATCCTCGGCGAGCGCGACGCGGTCGCCGGGACGGTCGCGGTGGACAACTGGACCAAGGGCCCGAGCCAGCTCGCCGTGTCCTCCCTCTACCTGCGGCCGCACGCGCGCGGCCGGGGGCTGGCGGCGGCCGCGCTGGACGAGGTGTACGCGGCGGCCACCGCCGAGGGCCTGCCCGGCTTCCGGCTGGAGGCCCACTGGAGCTGGCAGCCGGCCGTCCGCTACTACCTGCGCCGCGGGCTGTGGGTGGTCGGCTGGAAGCGGTCGCTGTCGTTCGCCCGGATGCCCCAACTCCCGCTCCACCGGGTGCGCGAGGAGGACGGGCGGCTGCTCCTGCTGGTCGCCGACCGGCAGCGCGGCTGGGTGCCGATACTGGCCGCCGGGCAGGAGGGCCGCTGGCTGCGGCTGGACGAGACGGCGGACTACCGGGGCTGCGACGGCTGGGTGCACGAGTACGCGCGCTCGACGCTGGCGCTGTACCTGGCGCTGGCCGGCCGTCCGCTGGTGCGCGGGCCGCAGTGGTGGGCGGAGGCGTGGCGCTGGGCGGACGCGGGCGAGCCGGAGGGGCTGGCGGCCAGGATCGAGGAGTTCGAGCGGGCCGCCCGGAGCAGGGCGGGCCGTACGGTCGTCAGCCCGTACCGGCCGGTGATGCTGCCCGAACCGGCACCTCCGGCGTTCCCGCAGCTGGCAGACTCGGGGGATGGCTGAAATCGAGATCGACGGCGCGCCCGCCGACCCGGCGCGGCTCGCCGCCCTGGGGCTGCTCAACTACGGGCACTTCACCACTCTGCGGGTCGAGGCGGGCGGCGTCCGCGGCCTGGCGCTGCACCTGGACCGGCTGGTCCGGGACTGCCGGGTGCTGTTCGCCGCCGAGCTGGACCGGGCGGCGGTCAGGGAGCGGATCCGCGCGGTGCTGCCCGCAGACGGCGCGCCGGTGATCGTCCGGGTCACCGTGTACGACCCGGCGCTCGGCCTGGAGCGCCCCGCCGCCCCTGCCACCCCCGCCCTGCTGGTGACCACCCGCCCGGCCGCGACGGTCGAGCCCGCCCCGCTGCGGGTGCGGACGGTGACTTACCGGCGTGAGCTGCCCGAGGTGAAGCACGTCGGCCTGTTCGGCCTGGTCCACCACCGCCGCGTCGCCCAACTCGCCGGATACGACGACGTGTTGCTCGTCGACGACGACGGCCTGGTGGCCGAGGGCGCGACCTGGAACGTCGGCTTCCTGGCCGGGGACCGGCTGGTGCGGCCCGATGGCCCCAGCCTGCCCGGCGTCACCGAGGCGCTGCTCGCCGGGGCGTACGGCGGCCCGCAGGCCCGCGAGCCGGTCCGCACCGCTGACCTGGCGCGCTTCGACGCGGCCTTCGCGCTCAACGCGGGCGGCGGCCTGCGCCCGCTGGCCGCCGTCGACGGCACCGCCTTCGACCCCGCCCACCCGCTGCTCGCCGAGCTGCGCGCCGCCTACCTCCGGATCGCCGCCGACCCGGTGTAACGGCGGCGACCCGGGGAACCCGGGCGCTCTCGCCCGCCCGCCCCGCCGAAGCAGAGAGCAGCCCCCCGACATGAGCCGCCCACCCTGCCGCAGACACCGGCTGGAAGGACACCGTCGACCTGCGCCCGGCCGAGGCGGTGGAGGTGCTGGTGTGCTTCACCGACTACGCGGGGACGTGCCTGATGCACTGCCACAACCTGGAACACGAGTCCATGGCGATGATGGCCGACTTCACGGTCGGGTGAGCCGGCTCACCCGGACGGCCGTACGGCGGAGGGCGCTCGCCGCGCCCTCCGGCACTCTTGTCCCAGCGCTGCGCAGAGCTGGCACCCCTGTCCCGGCGCCGCGCAGAGGTGTAGTCGTTGAAGGTCGCCTGGTGACGGACGGAGCCGCCGCATGACCACCCCCGCCGAACGCCGCCGAACCGGGCGGACCGCCCGGGAGCGCGTCTCCCGGTCCGAGCACGGCCGGTGGATCCCCGCCGCGGACCGGCCCGACCCGCTCGGCGTACTGGAGGCGCAGGGCGCGGACCGGGTCGCCCGGCTGCTGCCGATCCGGTACGGGCGGATGGCCGACAGTGCGTTCAGCTACCTGCGCGGCGCCGCGGCCGTGATGGCCGCCGACCTCGCGGCCGTCCCGGACACCGGGCTGACCGTCCAACTCTGCGGTGACGCCCACCTGGTGAACTTCGGGGTGTACGCCTCGCCGGAGCGCGCGCTGCTCTTCGACGTCAACGACTTCGACGAGACCCACCCCGGGCCCTTCGAGTGGGACGTCAAACGCCTCGCCGCCAGCGTCGCGGTCGCCGCCCGCGACGCCGGCCAGGACGACCGGTGTGCCCGGCGCGCCGCCCGGGCCGCCGTCCAGGGCTACGCGACCGCGATGCGCCGGCTGGCCGGGCTCGGCGAACTCGACGTCTGGTACAGCCGGATCGACACCGCTGACCTGCTGCCGCTGATCCGGAAGAAGGGGCGGCGCAAGGCCGTCGAGGAGGGGCTCGCACACGCCCGGCGGCGCACCAGCCTGCAGGCCCTCGGCAAGCTCACCGAGGAACGGGACGGGCGGCGGAGGATCATCAGCTCGCCGCCGCTGGTCGAGGAACTGTCCAAGAGCGAACTGCGCAGCCTGGGACTGGTGTTCAGCGACTACCGGGCCAGCCTCGCCGAGGACCGGCGGGTCCTGCTCGGCCGCTACCGCTTCGTCGACGCGGCGATGAAGGTGGTCGGCGTCGGCAGCGTCGGGACCCGCTGCTACATCGTCCTGCTGGAGGGCCGGGACAGCAGCGACCCGCTGTTCCTGCAGCTCAAGGAGGCCGGCCGGTCGGTCCTGGAGGACCACCTGCCGCGCACCCGGGTGGACGCCGAGGTCGCCGTCCACCACGGCGGACGCCGGGTGGTCACCGGGCAGCACCTGATGCAGGCGGCGAGCGACATCTTCCTCGGCTGGACCATCGGCCCAGCCGGGCGCCACTTCTACGGCCGCCAACTGCGCGACATGAAGGGCGCGGTGGAGGTCGGTGCGCTGACCCCATCCGGCCTGCGCGCCTACGCCGACCTGTGCGGACGCACCCTCGCCCGCGCCCACGCCCGCACCGGCGACCGCCTCGCCGTCGCCGGCTACCTGGGCGCCGCCGACACCTTCGCCGAGGCCGTCGCCGACTTCGCGCTGCGCTACGCGGACCGTACGGCGGCCGACCACCGGGAGCTGGTCGAGGCGATCGAGTCCGGGCGGATCACCGCCGCCCGGGGCGTGTGAGTTCCGCCAGCCGCTCCAACTGCTCGTACTGGCCATCGAGATCGAGCGCGCCGAGCCGGGCGACCACGTGTTCGGCGCCTGCCTCGGTGTAGCCGCGCAGGGTGGCGGCGACCTGCGCGGGGGTGCCCATGGCGATCGCCTGGATCCGTGCCACCTCCTCCAGCGGCAGGCCGTAGTTGGACCGGGCGTAGGCATCCATGGTGCGGCGGGCCGCCTCCGGCTCCTCGTCGATCCGGACGTTGACGAACAGCGCAGGGGTGACGGCCTCCGGGGCGCGCCCGGCCCCGTGGGCGGCCCGGCGGACGGCGGCGAGGCCGGTGGCGTAGTCGGCCGGATCCGGCGGGTAGGGCAGCCAGCCGTCGTAGTGGCGACCGGTTCGGGCCAGCGCCGCCGGGGTCGCCCCGCCCAGCCAGACCGGCGGGCCTGGCAGCGCGAACGGCCGCGTGGCGGAAGGGAGTTCGGGGAAGTCGTGGAACTTGCCGTGGAACTCCGTCGCGCCGGCCCACAGCTCCCGCCAGAGGGCGACCGTCTCGTCCAGCCGGGCGAAGCGGCGCTCCCACGGCACCTGGGACAGCTCGTGCAGCGGCTGCCCGAAGCGCCCCGGGAAGCCCGCACCGACCGCGACCGTCAGCCGTCCGCCGGAGAGCAGGTCCACCGAGGCGAGCGCCTGCGCGGCCTGCACCGGGCGGCGCAGCACCGGCAGCAGGGCGCCGGTGCCCAGCCGGATCCGCTCCGTCACCGGGGCGACGGCCGCCAGCATGGTGAGCGGCTCGATCCTCGGGGTGAGCAGGGAATCGTTGACGAACAGCGAGGCGAAGCCCAACTGCTCCGCCCTGCGGGCGAAACCGATCAGGTCGCGGGGATCGCCGGCGGGCTGCCACTGGGACTGGCCGGTGGGAAGGAAAAGTCCGATGTCCATGCCGTCGATCCTTCGCCGTGGTGCGGCATGGGCTCAATTCCCGAGGGGGAATGGCAGGATGTGCGGCGGCCGGGTAGAAGTGGGAGATGGACTTCCCCCGGGCGCTGCGCGAGCGCCGCACCGACCGCCGGCTCAGCCAACTCGACCTCGCCACCCGGGCCGGCACCACCCAACGGCACCTGAGCTTCATCGAGTCCGGCCGCTCCACCCCCGGCCGGGGCATGGTGGTGCGGCTCGCCGAGTCGCTCGACCTGCCACTGCGCGAGCGCAACGAGCTGCTGCTGGCGGCCGGTTACGCCCCCGCCTACCCGGAGAGCCCACTGGACGGGCCGCGGCTGGCACCCGTCCGGGCGGCGATCGACCACCTGCTGGCCGGGCACCTGCCCTACCCCGCGCTGGTGGTGGACCGCCGAGGCGACGTGGTGGCGGCGAACGAGGCGCTGGACGTGATCACGGCGGGCGCCGACCCGAGCCTGGTCGGGCCCGGGACCAACGCCTACCGGCTCGCCCTGCACCCGGACGGGCTGGCGCCGCGCATCCTCAACTTCGCCGCCTGGGCACGGCACATCGTCGAACGCACCCGCCATCTGGGCGAGCTGCACGAGGAGTTGAGCGCCTACGTGCCCGAAGTGGCGGTGGGTGACCAGCACCTGGGATTCGCCGTACCACTGGAACTGCGGACCAGTCTCGGCGAACTGCACCTGATGACGACGGTGACCACCTTCGCCACCGCCGTCGACGTCACCCTCGCCGAACTGAAGCTGGAGGCCTTCCTGCCCGCCGACGCCCGGACCGCCGAGCTGCTGCTCAGAGCCCGGGGAACTGGTAGTCGGCGGTGATCCGCCCGTCGGTGTCCAGGACGACGAACTCCACGCCGCCGCCCGCGAGTTCCCCCGTCCCGACGGAGACCATCTCCCAGCTGAACCGGACGACGTCGCGCAGCCGCACGGCGTCCTCCCGAGCCCGGAAGGTGAACTCCCCGGGGGCCACGAACTCCTGGTACGCCCGGGCGACGCGGAACTCCAGCTCCCGGTAGCCGCGGGCCTCCAGCACCGGTTCGGGGAAGCCGACCTGAACGGCCTCGGCCCGGATCTCCTCCGGCGGGTGCACCAGGTGCACGCCGTCCTCGGCCCACAGCCGCTCGATCGCCTTCCGGCGCGCTCCGGCGTCCCGCTCGGTCCACAAGGCGGCGTAGCGGTCGGCGAGTTGCTGGGCACTGGTGGTCATGCTCGGCTCCTTCACGGATTCGGTCGGTCACTGTGTGCCCATCATCGGAGCGGCGCTTCGGCCGGACAATTCCCGACGGGGAATGGGCGTTCCCGCCCGTCCCCGCCCGTTTCCGCCCGTCCCCGCCCGGGACGGCTTCCGCGACGACCCGGCCGTGCCGAGCAGGCGGAGGAGTGCGGCGGATCAGGGCGCATCCGTGAGGACGGCGCGGACGATCAGCTCGCCGCCGTAGCTCTCGCAGCGGACGGTGCCGGAAGGGAAGTCCAGCTCCAGCGCCATCCGTCCGGTCATCTGCTCGCACTCGTCGCGGATGGCGAGCACGGGCTCGCCGAGGTGCGCGTCGAAGGCGCTCCCGGTGTCGGCCGGGAGCACCTCGATGCGGCCCCAATCGCCCATGTCGTAGCCCTCGTACGGCGGTTCGGCGTCGACCATGAGGCACCGGTCCGTCCCGCTGGCGAGCCGGACGGACCGGCGGCCGACCAGTGCGGCGCAGTCCAGACCGGGGCCGTGCGCGCGGCAGGAGGGGAGCGGAAGCGTCACCCCGGGACCGTGTCTCAGGGCACCAGCAGTCGCAGGGCCTCCCGCCGTAGCGTCACCTCGACCGGGAGGGTGTTGATGAACTCGCCGTCGGCGTAGGCGGTGATGCCCGGGGACTCCATCCGCAGGGATTCGGTGCGCAGAGTGGTGACCTCGGGGTGGTCGACGTGGGTGCCCTTGAACAGGGTGGGGAAGAAGCGGGCGATCCGCAGGCGGGGCATGGCGTCGACCAGGGTGAGGTCGAGCAGGCCGTCGTCGGGCCGGGCGGAGGGGCAGATCAGCATGCCGCCGCCGTAGCTGCGGGTGTTGCCGACGGCGGCGAGGGTGAGGTCGCGTTCGATGACGGTGCCGTCGGCGAGAGTGATCCGGAACGGCAGGGGCCGCAGGTTGGCGAACTCGGCGAGGATGGCGAGGTTGTAGCGCATCCGGCCGCGGGGCCAGCGCAGTCGGTTGGCGCGGTCGCTGACCAGGGAGTCGAAGCCGGTGGCGAGGACCGAGCCGTACCAGCGGACGGCGCCGTCCGGGCCGGTGATCCGGCCGAGGTCGACGCTGCGGGTGCGTCCGGCTGCGATGACGTCGGCGGCGGCCTCGGGGTCGCCGAGCGGCAGGCCGTACTCGCGGGCGTGGTCGTTGCCGGTGCCGGCGGGTACGAGGCCGAGCGGGACGGTGCCGTCGGCGAGGGCCTGGAGGGCGAGGTTGATCATGCCGTCGCCGCCGACCACCACCACCGCGTCCACCCTGCCGGCCGCCGCCTCGCGGGCGAGGCGGACGGTGTCGTCGGCGGAGCGCCCGGCCTGCGGTTCGACCTCGACGCCGAGGGCGCGCAGCCGGGCGACGGCCCGGTGGGCGGCGGGTTCGGCGTGGCCGGTGCCCGCCGCCGGGTTGGTGAGAACGGCGACCCTGCGGACAGCGGTTCTCCGACTCATGCGCCCGCCTCGCTCCGCTCGCCAGGGGCATTCGCCCGTCCGCCCCTTCGGATGACTCGCTCGCTGCGCTCGCTCATGTGCCCGCCTCGCTTCGCTCGCCAGGGGCATTCGCCCGTCCGCCCCTTCGGATGACTCGCTCGCTGCGCTCGCTCATGTGCCCGCCTCGCTTCGCTCGCCAGGGGCATTCGCCCGTCCGCCCCTTCGGATGACTCGCTCGCTGCGCTCGCTCATGTGCCCGCCTCGCTTCGCTCGCCAGGGGCATTCGCCCGTCCGCCCCTTCGGATGACTCGCTCGCTGCGCTCGCTCATGAAGGGATCAGCTTGCCGGGGTTGAGGATGCCTGCCGGGTCGAGTTCGGCCTTGACGGCGCGCAGGATGCGTACGCCGAGGTCGCCGATCTCGTCGGTCATCCAGGGCCGGTGGTCGGCGCCGACCGCGTGGTGGTGGGTGATGGTTCCGCCCGCGCCGACGATGGCGTCGCCGGCGGCCCGCTTGGCGGCGCCCCACCGGGTGAGCGGGTCCTCGCCGAGGGCGGCGACGACGGTGAAGTAGAGCGAGGCGCCGGTCGGGTAGACGTGCGAGATGTGGCACAGGACGAGCGCGCCGGGCAGGGCGCCGGTCAGCGCCTCGGTGACGGCCGTGCGGAGCCGGGGCAGGTCGCTCCAGCCGGCGGCCGTCTCCAGAGTTTCGCACAGCGCGCCGGCGTTGAGCAGCGAGTCGCGCAGGTAGGGGGCGTTGAACCGGCCGTGCTCCCAGGCCCGGGCGGGCGCCTCGCCGAGCGAGGTGCCGCCGGCCGCGAGCAGTGCCTCGCGGGTGAGGTCGTGCCGGGCGGCGACCTGCTCGGCGTCGCCCTCGAAGACGGTGACGGCGAGGCAGCCGCTGACCGCCGGGGAGCCGCCGATCTGCTCGGTCATGGCGAGGTTGACCATGGTCTCGGCCTCGTCGGAGAGCCGGATGACGGTCGGGCCGGTGCCCTGCTGCTCGACGGCGCGCAGCGCCGCCGTCCCGCTGGCGAAGTCGGGGAAGCTCCACGCCTCGTAGGCCTTGACGGCGGGCAGCGGGTGGATCCGCAGGCGGACGGCGGTGATCACGCCGAGGGTGCCCTCGGAGCCGAGGAAGAGCTGGCGCAGGTCGGGACCGGCGGCGGAGGCGGGGCCGCGGCCGAGTTCGAGCGTGCCGGCGGGGGTGACCACGCGCAGGCCGCGGACCATCTCGTCGAAGCGGCCGTAGCCGGCGGAGTCCTGACCGGAGGAGCGGGTGGCCGCGAAGCCGCCGATGGTGGCGAAGCGGAAGCTCTGCGGGTAGTGGCCGAGTTCCCAGCCGCGTTCGGCGAGCAGCGCCTCCGCCGCGGGGCCGGTGAGTCCGGCGCCGAGGACGGCCTCGCCGGAGGTCTCGTCGAGGGCGTGGAGGCGGTCGAGGCGGCGCAGGTCGAGCGAGACGACGGCCTCGAACGAGCCGCGCTCGGGGTCCAGGCCGCCGACGACGCTGGTGCCGCCGCCGAACGGGACGACGGCGATCCGGTGTTCGGCGCACACGGCGAGGACGGCGGCGATCTGAGCCTCGTCGCCGGGTACGACCACGGCGTCGGGGGCGTCCTGCGGCTCGCGGCTGCGGCGGCGCAGCAGGTCGGGGGTGGACTTGCCGCCGGCCCGGGGCAGGCGGTCGGCGTCGGCGGCGCTGACGTGCGCCTCGCCGACGGCGGCGGCCAGCGCCTCGAGGGCGTCGGCGGTGATCCGGGAGGGACGCAGCACGACCTCGGCGGCGCTCGGCCCGGGGGCGGCGTCGCCGGTGACACCGAGGGCGGCGGCGAGCAGCCCCTTGATGTCGGCGGACAGCTCCTTGGCGAGGGCCGGGTCGCCCCAGGCGTCCCACTTCATCGGGGGGAGCGGCAGCGCGGCGCCGGCTGCCCCTGCTTGCGTCTCAGGTGCCATGCGTTACAGTTTCACACATCATGTCAAGTAGTAACGCCACGGCCGGAGCGCCGCGAAGCACCGACGACGCGATCCTGGACGCCGCCGCCGACCTGATCGTCCACCTCGGCGTCCGCCGCACCCAGCTGGCGGAGATCGCGCGCCGCGCCGGGGTCAGCCGCCCGACCGTCTACCGGCGCTGGCCGGACGTCCAGGCGGTGATCGGCGCGCTGCTCACCCGCGAGATCCTGGCCACCCTGGAGGGCACCTCGCTGGAGGTGCACGACCGGGAGACCTTCGTGGACCGGGTCGTCGAGGTCGCCGTACGGCTGCGCGACCACCCGGTGCTCGGCGCGCTGCTCCACTCCGACGACTCCGACCTGCTGCTCCGGTACGTGGTCGAGCGGCTCGGCGCCAGCCAGCGCGGCCTGCTCGAGGCGCTGCGCACCGGCATCGAGCAGGGCCAGGCCGTGGGCTCGATCCGGGCCGGCGAGCCGACCGAGCTGGCCGCGATGGTCCTGCTGATCACCCAGTCCACCGTCCAGTCGCACCGCATGGTCGCCTCCCTGCTGCCCGAGGCGGCCTGGCGGCGCGAACTGGCCAGAGCACTGAACGGATACCTCGCGCCATGACGCCCACCGCAGGCCCGTACGCCGGTACCGCCCGACTCGACGCCCGGCGCCGAACGCTCGAGCTCGACGCCCTCGCCGACGACCCGCGGATCGACCTCCTGGTGATCGGCGGCGGCGTCACCGGCGCCGGGGTGGCGCTGGACGCCGCCGCGCGCGGCCTGCGGACCGTCCTGGTGGAGGCCCGCGACCTCGCCTTCGGCACCAGCCGCTGGAGCTCCAAGCTGGTGCACGGCGGCCTGCGCTACCTGGCCTCCGGGCGGGTCAAGGTGGCCCGGGAGAGCGCCGTCGAGCGCGACGTGCTGATGACCCGCACCGCCCCGCACCTGATCCGCGCGCTGCCCCAACTGGTGCCGCTGCTCCCGGACTTGCTGCGCCCCGGGCAGGCCGCGCTGATCCGCGTGGGCTTCCACGCCGGGGACGCGCTGCGACTGAGCGCGGGCACGCCGGGCGCGTTGCTGCCCAGGGTGCGCCGGATCGACGCGGCCCGGACGCGGCAGCTGGTCCCGGCCGTGCGGACGGACGGGCTGCGCGGGGCGCTGGTCGCCCACGACGGCCAACTCGTCGACGACGCCCGGCTGGTGGTGGCCCTGGCGCGCACCGCCGCGCAGTACGGGGCGAGCGTGCTGACCCGGGTGCGGGCGCAGGAGGTGACCGGCACCTCCGCCCGGCTGGTGGACACGCTGAGCGGCCAGGCGCTGACCGTCACCGCGGGCGCGGTCGTCAACGCCACCGGGGTGTGGGCGGGCGAGGTGGACTCCTCGATCAAGCTGCGGCCGAGCCGCGGCACCCACCTGCTGGTGGACGCCGCGACCCTCGGGTACCCGGTGGCCGCGCTCACCGTGCCCGTACCCGGCTCCACCAGCCGCTTCGTCTTCGCGCTGCCGCAGCAACTCGGCCGGGTGGCGATCGGCTTGACCGACGAGGACGCCCCGGGCCCGGTCCCGGACGAGCCGCAGCCCACCGAGGCCGAGCTGACCTTCCTCCTGGACACCGTCAACGCCGCCCTCGCCACCGCGCTGACCAGGGCGGACGTTCGCGGCGCCCACGCCGGACTGCGTCCGCTGATCGACACCGGGGGCGGCAGCACCGCCGACATCTCCCGCGAGCACGCGGTGCTGGAGTCCCCGTCCGGGATGATCACCGTGGTCGGCGGCAAGCTCACCACCTACCGACGGATGGCCGAGGACGCGGTGGACGCCGCCGTCCGGCTGCGCGGCCTGCCCGCCCGGACCTGCTGGACGGCCCGGCTGCCGCTGGTCGGCGCCCCGGGCCACCGAGACAGCCGTCCGGCCCCCGCCGGCGGGGTGCCCGCCGCGCTGCTCGCCCGGTACGGCGGGGCGGCTCACGAGGTGCTGGCAGCGGGGGAGATGACGCCGCTGGCGGAGGGCCTGGACGTGACCCGCGCGGAGGTCGCCTACGCGGTCACCCACGAGGGCGCGCTGGACGCCGCCGACGTCCTCGACCGTCGTACCAGGATCGGCCTGGTGGCGGAGGACGCCGAACGGGCCCGGCAGGCGGTCGAGGAGGTGATAGCCGGCGCCGTTGGTGCCTGAGCGTCAACTCGACGGCGTCGTGCGGCGCACGGCACCCGGTCGGCCGCGGACCGCGGAGAGCGCGGCGGCGAGCACCATGATGCCCGTCAGGGTGTAGAAGGCCGTGCTCAGACCGCTGGTGAACGCCTCGGCGTCCGCCCCGTGCAGGCTGGTGGTGCCGACGAAGACGGCGAAGGCCGTGCTGCGCGGCACCGCGTGCGCGGCGACCAGGATCGCGACGGTGAAGGAGAACACCATGCCGAGGCTGGCGAAGGTCCGCAGCACGCCGGAGGCGATCCCCAGCCGTTCGGGTGGGGCGGCCGTCCGCATCCGGCCGTACATGTCGCCGAGCCGGCCCACCTGGGTGGCCGGAACGGTGACCACCAGGAGGTAGGCCACCAGGGGAACCGCAGGTCAGGAGTGGCGTGTCAGCGCGCGGTGCTTTCCGGCATCGGGTGCTCGGCGCCCGCGAGTTCCAGCACGCAGGTCAGCGGGTGCTCCGGCAGGCCCGTGCGGTCCAGCCGTACGGACAGCGGGCACGGCGGTTCCTCGGCGAACTGCCCGGACAGCGTCAGCGGGTAGCTGCCGTGGCCGTGGACTCGGTGGAAGGCGCACTCCTTGCCGTCCACCAGCAGCTCGGTCTCGGTGATCCAGCCGGAGCGGACGTTCACGGTGACCGAGTGCCCGCTCCGGTCGAGGTGGAAGCTGTACCGCCGGCGCATGGGAACCTCCCGCGAAGCCTCGGGACGGGACGGCCAGGGGATCCACCGCCAGTCTAGGGCGGCCTTACCGGCGCGGCGCCCCGGCGGTACGGTGATCGGCGGGATCCGGGATCCGGGATCCGGGATCCGGGCCGGGGGTGACCGGTTCCCTTTCCCGTCCCTGAGAAATCCCCGGGGCGGGCCCCGCCCGCAGGCGGATTCTCGTGATCTCTACAGTGCTGTAGATTCGTCCGCAGGGAGAGATCCGAGGAGGGCATTGTGGGAGTTTCGCTGGCCAAGGGCGGCAACGTCTCGCTGAGCAAGGAGGCGCCCGGACTGAGCGCCGTGATCGTGGGTCTCGGCTGGGACGTGCGCACCACCACCGGGGCCGACTACGACCTGGACGCCAGTGCGCTGCTGTGCAACGCGCTCGGCAAGGTGGTCTCGGACCAGCACTTCGTCTTCTTCAACAACCTCCGCAGCCCCGAGGGTTCGGTCGAGCACAGCGGCGACAACCTGACCGGCGGCGGCGACGGCGACGACGAGCAGATCAAGGTCGACCTGGCCCGGGTGCCGGCCGACGTCGCCAAGGTGGTCTTCCCGGTGTCGATCTACGACGCCGACGCCCGGCTGCAGAACTTCGGCCAGGTCCGCAACGCCTTCATCCGGATCGTCAACCAGGCCAACGGGCAGGAGATCGCCCGCTACGACCTGAGCGAGGACGCCTCGACCGAGACCGCGATGGTCTTCGGCGAGCTGTACCGCAACGGCGGTGAGTGGAAGTTCCGTGCCATAGGCCAGGGTTACGCCTCCGGCCTGCGCGGCATCGCCACCGACTACGGCGTGAACGTCTGATCCACCCGGCTCGACGGGCGGGCCGGCTCAGCCGGTCCGCCCGAGTGCGTCCTGATCGGCAGATCGGTAGATCAGCCGGTCCGCCGGAGTGCGTGGCCGCCGAAGCCCCCGCTGCCGGTGAGCTGTTCGCGCCACCAGGCGGCCATCGACGCCTCGTCCATGACCGACCAGTCCGGCGCCCCGGTGACCTGTGCCCGGCCGAGCGTGCGGCCAAGGTTCACCAACTCCAGCCCGGCGGCGGTCCGTTCACGGTCGTACGCGGCCAGCAGGGGCGACCACGAGCCTCCGCCGAGCCGCCGTCCGGCCTGCTCGAAGGCGTGTGCGTCCTGGAGGGCCTTCACCGCGCCGCTGGTGTTGTGCGGCCGGACGACGGTCGCCGCGTCGCCGCCGATGAGCAACCGCCCGGCGGTGCGGTGCGGGGTCGCCAGGTCGTAGACGGGCTGCAGCAGGGTCCGTTCGCGCGGGGTCAGGGCGATCACGCCCGCCCAGTACGACGGCAGCTGCCGCTCGGCGAACTCCCGCATGCCGTCGAGCTGTTGATCGCTGAGGGCGCCGGCGGCGACGGCGGTCGGGCCGTCCAGGCGTAGCCAGTCCGGGGTGGGGGCGTAGAAGACCCAGTTCACCTGGGTGGTGCCGGGGGTGAGCCCGGGGATGCGGTAGATCACCACCTGTCCGCCGCGGTAGCAGACGGTGATGCACTCCTCCTCCGGCCAGACCCCGGCCCCGCCGGGCAGTTCGGCCAGCAGTACGGAGTCGAAGCTGCCGCGCCAGCACACGTACCCGGCGTACTCGGGCACGGCCTGCGGGCAGACGGCCGCGCGGACCACCGACCGGTAGCCGTCCGCGCCGATCACCAGGTCGTACGGGGTGCGGGTGCCGTCGGCCTCCTCGATCCAGGCGCCGGCGCTCGCGCCGCTCTCGTTCCCTCCGCCCTCGTTCCCTCCAGCCTCGCTCGCTCCGCCCTCGTCGCCGACGGCCGTGACCGTGCTGCCCAGCCGGTACTCCACCGCCGCGGGCGCGCTCTCGCGCAGGGCCTGCCAGAGCACCGCCCAGTGGTGGGAGTGGAAGGGGAAGGGCTGGGCCCAGAGCAGCCGTCCGCGCCCCCGGGTGCCGCCGTCACCGTCGCCGCGGCCGGCGGGTGCCCGGGTGACCCAGCTGCGCACGGTGAGCCGGTGGCGGCGGGTGTCGGGCGCCAGATGGCCGGCGTCGACGAGTTCGGCGAAGCGGTCGTTGTGGGTGCAGATGCCCAGGCCGCGGTCCTCGAGCCGGCCCGGGCTGCGTTCCAGCACCACGACCCGCTCCGCGCCGAGCCGGGCCGCCGCGCCGGCGAACGCGCTTCCGGCGATGCTGCCCCCGACCACGGCCACCGAGCCACCCCGCACGGCCGCCCCCTCTCCCGAGCCCGTGATGCCGGCGCCGCCGGCGCTGCCCGGACATGACGATACGCCGCCGGGCCCGCCCGCGGAGCCCGTACGGGCATCCTCGCCCGGCGGAGCCTATGCAACTAGTTGCATAGGCTGGCGGACGTCCCCTACCCTGCGGTAACAAACCGGGAGACACCTCCCACCGGCCACCCCCTTCAGGAGACGTCGATGAGTGCGACCCCCGGCAGCAGCCGCTACCCGCACCTGCTCAGCCCGCTCGACCTCGGCTTCACCACCCTGCCCAACCGGGTGGTCATGGGCTCGATGCACGTCGGCCTGGAGGAGGCCCCCGGCGGCTACGAGCGGATGGCCGCCTTCTACGCCGAGCGCGCCCGCGGCGGCGTCGGCCTGATCGTCACCGGCGGCATCGCCCCCAACGAGGCCGGGCGCCCCTGGGAGGGCGGCGCGATGCTGACCACCGAGGAGGAGGCCGACGAGCACCGGGTGGTCACCGACGCCGTGCACGCGGCCGGCGGGAAGATCGCCCTGCAGATCCTGCACTTCGGCCGCTACGCCTACCACCGCGACCTGGTCGCCCCCAGTGCCCTCCAGGCCCCGATCAGCCCCTTCGTACCCAACGAGCTCACCGCCGAGCAGGTCGAGCAGACCGTCGAGGACTTCGCCCGCTGCGCCGAACTCGCCCGCCGGGCCGGCTACGACGGCGTCGAGATCATGGGCTCCGAGGGCTACCTGATCAACGAGTTCGTCGTCGCCGCGACCAACCGCCGCGAGGACGAGTGGGGCGGGCCGTACGAGCGGCGGATGCGCTTCCCGGTGGAGATCGTCCGCCGGGTCCGCGAGCGGGTCGGCGAGGACTTCATCATCGTCTACCGGCTCTCCATGCTCGACCTGGTCCCCGGCGGCTCCACCCTGGACGAGGTCGTGCAACTCGCGCAGGCCGTCGAGGCCGCCGGCGCCAGCATCATCAACACCGGCATCGGCTGGCACGAGGCCCGCATCCCCACCATCGCCACCTCCGTGCCGCGCGGCGCCTTCGCCTGGGTCACCAAGCGCGTGATGGGCAAGGTCGGCATCCCGCTGGTCACAACCAACCGCATCAACACCCCGGAGGTCGCGGAGCAGTTGCTCGCCGAGGGCAACGCCGACCTGGTCTCGATGGCCCGCCCGCTGCTCGCCGACGCCGACTTCGTCGCCAAGGCGCGCGAGGACCGCGCCGACTCGATCAACACCTGCATCGGCTGCAACCAGGCCTGCCTGGACCACACCTTCAACCTCCAGATCACCTCCTGCCTGGTCAATCCGCGCGCCTGCCACGAGACCGAACTCGTCCTGGCGCCGACCAAGTTGCGCAAGAGCATCGGCGTCGTCGGTGCCGGACCGGCCGGCTTGTCCTTCGCCGTCTCCGCCGCCGAACGCGGCCACGCCGTCACCCTGTACGACGCCGCCGAGAGCGTCGGCGGGCAGCTGAACGTCGCTCGGCGCATCCCCGGCAAGGAGGAGTTCAACGAGACGCTGCGCTACTTCCGCACCCGGCTGGCCGAGTTGGACGTCACGCTGCGGCTCGGCGCCCTGGTGACCGCCGGGCAGCTCGCCGGGGAGGGGCACGACGAGATCGTCCTCGCGACCGGCGTCACGCCCCGAACTCCCGCCGACATCCCGGGAATCGACCACCCCAGCGTGCTCGGCTACCTGGACGTGCTGCGCGACGGCGCACCCGTCGGCGAGCGGGTCGCCATCCTCGGCGCGGGCGGGATCGGCTTCGACGTGGCCGAATTCCTCACCGACCAGGGCGACGAGGCGAGCCTCAACCCGCCGGTCTTCCAGGCGAAGTGGGGCATCGACCCGGAGTACCGCGAGCGCGGCGGCCTGCGCACGCCGGAGCGGCCGAAGCCCCCGCGCAGCGTCCACCTGCTGCAGCGCAGGACCAGCAAGGTCGGCGCCGGACTCGGCAAGACCACCGGCTGGATCCACCGCACCGAGCTCAAGCACCGCGGCGTCACCATGGTCGCCGGTGCGACGTACGACCTGATCGACGACGCCGGGCTGCACTTCACCGTCGACGGCGAGCGCCAACTCCTGCCGGTGGACACCGTGGTGCTCTGCACCGGGCAGGAGCCGCGCCGCGACCTCGACGAGGCGCTGCGCGAGCGCGGCCTGTCCGTGCACGTGATCGGCGGCGCGGACGTGGCGGCCGAACTGGACGCCAAGCGGGCCATCAAGCAGGGCACGGAACTCGCCGCGACCATCTGACGTCGGGTAGCCGGGGGGCTACCCGGCGCACCGGGGCCCGCAGCCGCGCGCTGCGGGCCCCGGCCGCTGCCGCCTCGCGCACCGTCCGTCTTTCCGCCTGCTTCGTTCGCATCATCGCCGCTGACCTGCGACGGTTCCCGCCCGCGCGCCCCGTGCGCCCCCCGGTGGGAGACTGGTGCCCTGTCCCTGCCCGAACTCTCGACCGGGGGCCAGCATGTCCCTCCCGAGGCCTCTCCACGCCCTCACCGTCGCGGTCCTGGTCGCGGTGGCCACCCTGGGCCCGGCAGGCGCCGCCGGCGCCGATCCGGCTCCGGCGCTGCCCTCCGCCGACCAGCTGAAGTCGGCGCTGCTCGGCGTGGACGACCTCGGCCCGGACTACACCGAGGCGCCGACTCCTGACAGTCCCAGTCCCAGTCCCAGCCCGAGCGCCGACCCGACCCCGGTCACCGGCTGCGACGCGCTCAGCGCCCTGATCACCATGCACGCCACCGCGCCCGGCCCCGTGACCCCGCAGGCCGAGACCGAACTCGACGGCCAGGACGGCAGCCCGATGGTGACCGAGTCCCTGACGGCCGTGGACCCGGGCAGGCTCACCACGGACTTCAACACCGCCACCGACGCGTTCAAGACCTGCCACACCATCACCTTCAACGCCGGCACCGAGGACTCGGTGACCTTCACCGTCACTCCCGTCACCCTCGGCGACCGCCAGGACGCCCCCGCCGTCCGGCTCGACGGCACCCTCGCCGGCGTCCAGCTCAACGCCTTCGTCGGCATCGAACGCTTCGGCACCGTCGGCATGGTCTACGGCTTCTTCCAGCGCGAGTCCTCCGAAGCCCAGACCGCCTCGATGCAGTACCGCACCGCCGTCGCCAAGGTCGAACGCACCCTCGGCACCACCGCCGGCAGCACCACCCCACCCACCGCCTCCGCCGTCCAGGGCATGTCCGTCTGACGCCGCCGGCCTCGGGCACGCAGGAGGACGGACGGGCGGCCGCACCCCCGTGGCGGCCGCCCGTTGCGGGGGTCACGGCAGGAACTTGACGTCCGGGAAGCGCGGCGACGGGCCGTCGAGGAGGGAGCCACGGCGGTGGCGGAGGTGGAGGTCGAAGAAGGCGAGCGGGTAGGCCTGCTGGATGCGCACCGAGCTGTCGGCGGGGAGGGTGCCGACCATCTGCTGGACCTGTTGCGCGGGAAGCCCCAGGAGCTCGGCGACCTGCGGCATCAGCGGCGCCGCGTCGCTGTACGAGCTGTGGCGGACGCCGTCGGCCTGGATGTTGCGCCGCCAGCCGCGCAGGTGGTTCCAGAAGGTGACCGCGTCCGGGTTCTGGTCGCGGCCGAACTCGGCGGTCAGCATCAGGAAGGGGCGGTCGAGGTCGGTGACGGTGATCGCCTGCATCGGTCCGTCGATGCTGAGGCCGGCCCGGACACGGCGGTCGGCCATGGTGACGGCGGCGGTGGCCGAGCCGCCCTTGGACCAGCCGAACATGCCGACGTCCAACGGGTCGGGGGCGCCGAGCAGGCCGTCGGGGAGCGGCTTGCCGTCCATGTCGGGATTGCGTCCGGCGGCGATCTCCTCGACGCAGTCCAGCACGAAGCGGGCGTCGGCGGCGTAGTCCCGGGGGCCCAGCCTGGGCGCGCCGTCGATCCACGGGGTGAGGACGCGGCCGTCGGGGAACTCGGTGAAGGCGTCCCAGGTGTGGTCGACGGTGACCACGACGTAGCCGTGGCTGGCGAGTTCCTGGACGGTGACGGTGTTGATCGCCCGGTGGGAGTGGGCGCCGTGCGAGTAGACGACGACGGGCAGCCGGTGACCGGTGCGGTGGCCGGTACGGTGGACGGGCGCGCCCAGGTGGCCCGCGGTGAGCGGGGTGGCGGAGAGCGGGAGCTTGAAGCCGAAGTCGTCCAGGTAGGCCCTCATGGCGCCGTCGGTCATCCAGGGGGCGAGCGGCAGCTCGTCGGCGCGCTCGGCGGGGTACCAGACGCTCGCCATCAGCTCGCGGTAGCGGCCGGGGCCGGCGAAGGGGTCCGGCCGGGAGGTGTCGCGCAGGTGGAGGGCGGCCGTGCCGACGCGGTGCGGGCCGGTGGGCCCGGGCAGGGTGAGCCGCCCGGCCGCGGGCCCGGGGGTGCTGCTCGGGGGAGTGGGGGCCTCCGCCCGGGCGGTGGAGGCCAGGCCGAGCGGGGCGGCGGCACCCAGAGCCAGGGCGGCGCCCAGCATGCGACGGCGGGTCGGTCCGTTGGGGCTGGTGAACGGCGTGGTGTCCATGCGCCGAACGCTGTCACGCGACGCCGGGGACCAGCATCGGCCCACCGATTGATCTCCCGCCCACACGCATTGGCCCACGGGTTTACATCCCCGGGTTGATGCGCGCCCGGCGGAAGCGAGGCGCGCGCGAGCGGCGCGTGCGGCCGTGAGGCGTGGGACGGCGAGGCGCGCGACAGCGACGCGTGCGGCCGTGAGGCGTGGGACAGCGAGGCGCGCGACAGCGACGCGTGCGGGAGTGAAGCGCGCGGAAGCCCGGGTGCGCGCTGGGTTCCGCGGCCCCGGGCTTCGGTTGCCGGCGGGTTCTCCGGCCTTGTCCCTCAGGTCAGTTGAAGACCAGGACGTCGGTGCGCATCGGCAGCGAGCTGCCCCAGTCGATGTTGATCTTGAACGTCACCTCGCCGTTGCCGGGGGCGATGCTCGACACCTGGAAGGCGGCGGCGCCCACGAAACGGTTCCCGTTGGAGTCGATCTCGGAGGCGGTGATGACGACGGTCGAGTTGATCCCGATGACGTTCCACGGGAGCCGGAGGTTGAAGATCCCGTGCGCCGGGGTCCAGGTCCACCAGGCCCGCCACACGGCACCGACGTTGCCGCCGACGTCCGCGAGGTTCTCGCTGTGGATGGTGGGCTGGGAGTGGTCCGCGATCTGCGGGATCTCGGAGGCGGAGGATTCGGTTGCGGTCATGGCGGCAACTCCTTACGCCGGGAGAGCCTCAAGAGCTCTCCGAATACTCCGAGTGTCGGTCAGTATGCGGAGCGTCGCAATCACTCGTGCGGGTGAAGCTGCGGCGCGCCGCCGGGTCCTACCGGGTCCGGTGAGGCGGTGTCCGGGTGTGTCGAGGGGGCCGGGTGCGGTCCGACTGCTACCAAAACCCCATGTCCCACCACCTCAGCGGCCCCAACCTCCGCTCCCCGCGCGGCGACGCCCGCCTCGACATGACCGACCTGTTCGCCTTCCCGGCCGCCGACACACCCGGCCGCACCGTCCTGATCCTCAACGTCAACCCGTACGCGCCCACCCAGGCAGCCGAGTTCCACCCCGACGCCGTCTACCGGATCAACGTCGACAACGACGGCGACCACCGCGCCGACGTCGCCTACTCGTTCACCTTCTCGACGCCGGAGAGCGGCACCGGCGCGCAGCGCGTCACCGTCCACCGGTCCACCGGCGCCGCGGCCCGGAAGCACGAACCCACCGGCGACGTGCTCTTCTCCGAGGCTCTGGTGGCGTTCGGCGACGCGCCCGACGTGATCGAGGCGAACGGCTACAAGCTGTCCGTCGGCCTGCGCAGCGACCCGTTCTTCGCCGACCTCGAAGGCATCGTCGACAACTTCACCTGGACCGGCAAGGACGCGATGGCCGACGCCAACGTCTTCGGAATCGCCCTCGAAGCCCCGGACGCCGACCTCGGCCCGGACCCGACCATCGGCATCTGGGGCCGGGTGAGCCTGCGTCAGAACGGCCAGTTGGTCTCCGTCGACCGGGGCGCCCACCCGTCGCTCACCGCGTACTTCAACGCCGAGGAGGTCAAGGACGCGTACAACGCGGGCGAGCCCGCCGACGACTGGGAGACCTACCACGAGGCCTGGACGGCCGTCCTCCAGCACACCGGCGACTACACCACCGCGGCCGCCACCGAGACGCTGAAACTCGTCCTGCCGGACATCCTCCGCTACGACCGCTCCCGCCCGGCCGGCTACCCCAACGGCCGCACCCTGGTGGACGACGTGACCTCGGCCCGGCTCACCATGGTCTCCGGCGGCAAGATCCCCACCGACCACATCGGCCCGCACACCGACCTGCTCCCGACCTTTCCGCACCTCGGGCACCCGCATCCCGTCAAGTAGCGCCAATCCGAACCGAGTTGACCGGCCCGCCGCGATGCCCCTCGGCGGGCCGTTCGCATCCGCTCAGTCAGCGGGCCTGCGCCCGGCGCGCAGCAGTACCGCGATCAGCGCGGCCAGCACCAGGCCGACGGCCGCCAGGCCCCAGAGCACGGAGCGGAAGGCGGAGTCGTAGGCGCGGGTGAGGAACTCGGCGAAGCCCGTACGGTCGGCCGCGTCCGAGAGCCCGGCGGCGCCGACGAGGTCGCCCCCGGCCGCCTGGTCGGCGACCCGTGCGGCGTCGGCGGCCCCCGGGTACCCGTCGATGCCGTCGCCGACCCGCCGCCCGAGCGCGGTGGCCAGCGCCGAACCGTACACCGCGACGGCCACTGCCTCGCTGCCCAGGCGCAGGGTGTTGAGGAAGCCCGCCGCCATGCCCGCCTTGGCCGGGTCGACCAGCGCCAGCGCCTGGCCGTCGACCAACCCGGCGGACAGGCCCATCCCCGCACCGGTGACCAGCATCGGGCCGGCGAGGACCGGCGCCCCGACCGAGGAGGAGAGCACGGTGAGCGCCAGGTCACCGAGGACCAGGCAGGCCAGGCTCAGGAAGACCAGGGTGAGCGGGCGGACGCCCCGGCCGACCAGCCTGGCGGCGAGCATCGGACAGACCAGTACCGGGGCTGTCAGCAGCAGCATGAGCAGACCGGCGGTGCCGGTGTCCCGGCCGTTGACGGCGGTCAGGTAGCTCGGGAGATAGGTGAGCAGGGTGACGAAGCCGTGGAGACCGCGGTCAGCGCGCACACGAGGCCGATCAGGAAGTAGACGATCGCCCACGGACTGCGCCGCTTCTGCATGGTATTACCACAGTCACGTTGTGCGCCGGGGCGCCGTCCGGAGATCGGACGGCGCCCCGGCAGGTTGATTCAGCGGATCAATGCCCACTGATCGGACAATCTAGAAGTTGAACGGCTTGAAGAAGAAATTCAGCGGGAAAGGACGGGGAAGTCCGCGTGGCGGAGTCCCATGGCGATGTCCATCAGCACGTCGTCCTCGTCTCCGAAGGATTCGGTGACCGTCCTCAGAAGGGCCTCCCAGCTTGTCAGATCGGGAAGTTCGGAATGCCGGAAGACATCCAGTCCCATGGTGAGCTCCAGCTTCCTGGCAGAACGGATGGGCAGTGATTACCCTGCCATGGCGCGCAACCACTTTGATGCGCGTCTTTCGCGCTTCGTTCGGACTGTGACCGACCGTCTTGTTGACGAAGTCGTGGACGTGGATGTGGCCCGGCGTGCGTTGGTGTTCGCGTGGGCCGGAGCCTTCTTGATGGCCGTCCCCGGGGAACGCTGTCAGGCGGGTTCGTACGTTGCCCGGCGGACCAGGGCCTGGGCGCGGGGGCCGTCCATCGGGCGGGCGAAGAGGTAGCCCTGGCCGAGGGGGCAGCCCATGGCGGCGAGCAGGTCGCGCTGGTCGGGGTGTTCGATGCCCTCGGCGATGACCTGGACGCCGAGGGTGTCGGCGATCCGGGTGATGCCCTCGACCAGGGCGTGCTGCTGGGGGGAGAGGCCGAGTCCGTCGATGAAGGACTTGTCGATCTTCAGCAGGGAGATCGGGAACTCGCGCAGGTAGGACAGCGAGGAGTAGCCGGTGCCGAAGTCGTCGATGGCGAGGCCGATGCCGAGGTCGCCGAGGGTGGCCATGTCGGCGCGCAGCCGGTCGTCGCGGCGCATCAGGACGGATTCGGTGAGTTCCAGGACGAGGGTGCTTGGGTCGATGCCGGAGGAGTCCAGGGCGTGGCGGACCACGTCGACGAAGCCGGCGTCGCGGAACTGGCGGGCGGAGACGTTGACGTTGACCCGCAACGGGGGCCGCCCGGCAGCGGCGCGGGCTGCGGAGCTGGCGGCGTGCCAGGCGGCGGCCTCCTCGGCGGCGCGTTCCAGGACCCAGGCGCCGAGCGGCACGATCTGGCCGCTCTCCTCGGCGAGGGCGATGAACTCGTCGGGCAGCACCATGCCGCGCCGGTCGTGCGGCCAGCGGACCAGGGCCTCGAAGGCCACCAGGTCGCCCGTGTGCAGGTCGACGATCGGCTGGTAGTACAGCTGGAAGGCCGATTCCGCGATGGCGGAGTCCAGGTTCTCGTTCAGCTCGTGGCGTTCCACCAGCCCCGCCTGCAGGGCCGGCCGGTAGTGGCACCACTGTCGGCGGCCGGCCGCCTTCGCGGAGTAGAGGGCGAGGTCGGCGTGGGTGAGCAGTTCGGCGGCGTCCACGCTGTCCTCGGTGGTCGCCACGCCGATGCTGGCGTTGACCCGGACGGCGCCGGCGCTGAGCTTGAACGGTTCTGCGAACACCGCGAGCACCACGCCCGCGATGGTGTCCACGTCGGTCGGGCACAGCGCGTCCTCGACCAGGACGGCGAACTCGTCGCCGCCGAGCCGGGCGGCGGTGTCCGAGCTGCGCAGCGCGGTGGAGATCCGCAGTGAGACGGCGACCAGCAGTTCGTCGCCCACCGCGTGGCCCTGGGTGTCGTTGACCACCTTGAAGTCGTCCAGGTCGATGAACAGCACCCCGGTGACGGCCCCGCTGCGCTCGCCGCGGGCGAGTGCGTGGCCGACCCGGTCCTGGAACAGCACCCGGTTGGCGAGACCGGTCAGCGAGTCGTGGAAGGCCCGGTGGGTCAGCTCACGCTCCATCTGGCGCTGCTCGGTCACGTCGCGCAGGGTGAGCACCAGGCCGCCGACCGTCGGGTCGTCGTGCAGGTCGGTGTAGCGGACCTCGGCCTCGATCGGGGTGCGGTCCTGGCGCAGCAGCCGCCAGTGCTCGCGCGGTTGGTCGCCCCGGGGCGGGTCGGCGGGGCCGCGCATCCGGGCCAGCGCCTTGCCGACCTCCCGGCTGTCCTCGGGCGGGACGAGGTCGGTGAACCGGGTGCCGTCCAGGTCGGCGCGGCCGAGCACGCGTTCGGCGGAGGAGGAGGCGTAGCGGATGCCGTCGTCGGCGTCGAGGATCAGGATGACGTCGCTGGCGTTCTGCACCAGGGTGCGGAAGTACAGCTCGCTGTTGCGCCGGGCGACCTCCTGGCTCAGCACCAGGCGTTCGACGGCCAGGGCCGCCTGGGCGGCGAGTATCTCCAGCGAGCCCCAGAGGCTGGTCAGCTCCTGTTCGGTGCCGGTGACCACGAGCGCGCCGATCAGCGGGTTGCCGGAGGGGCGTTCGGCCAGCACGAGGGGGCAGACCAGGGCGGCGGGCATGCCGCCGAGGTGGGCGGGCAGGTCGACGGAGCCGACGGGCAGCAGTCGGGTCTCGCGGTGGGCGGCGAGGCGGGTGAGCACCTCGTCCTCCCGGGGCGGGCCGGTGCCGCCGTCCGGGCCGGTGCCGCCGTCCGGGCCTGAGTCGCCGTCCGGGCCGGGGCCTCCTCCTGAACCGGGGTCCTCGCCGCCCTTGCCGTTCCCGGCCCGCCGGACGTGCAGCACCCCGTACTCGGTGACCCCGAGCAGCGCGACGTGCCCGCGCTCGGCGGGCATCAGGGTCGAGACGGCGGACTGCACGGCGTCCGCGACCTCCGCCACCGTGACGGCCGCGGTCAGCCGGGCGCCCGCCTCGCGCAGCGTCCGCTCGCGGGCCACCGCCTGGCGGCGGGCGACCACCACGACCGCCAGCCGGGCGAGCACCAGCAGGTAGAGGAGGGCGGAGAAGGCGCCGATCACGCCCGCGTTGTGGGTGTTCCCGGCCAGCGACTCGATGATCAGGATGGCGGGCGCGATCAGCGAGGCCATGGTCAACAGGGCGAGCCGGGTGGCTGAGAGGTCGGGCTGCTGGGTGGGGACGGGCCTGGTCAGCTCGACCATCGAGGGGTGCAGCGCGGCCGCGCCCCAGGCGGTGTAGAAGGCGGCCCAGCCGAGTTCGACGCCGGTGCCGATGCGCCAGGTGCCGTGCAGCTGGATCAGCCCGTAGAGGACGTCGGCGGTGAGCAGGCCGAGGGCACCGACGGTGAGCAGCTGCAGGGAGCGGGAGTTGCCGCCGCGTGGGGTCAACAGCCGTAGCAGCAGGGCGAGCACGATCACGTCGCTGAGCGGGTAGGCGATCGAGAAGGCCTTCTGGAACCAGGTGAGGTCCGGGTTCAGGGCGTACGGGAGGATCAGGTAGATCCAGACGAGCAGGGCCAGGCCGAGTGTGATGATCAGGGCGTCGAGCAGTCCGGCGCAGTCCTGACGGGCCGTTCGCCATCGGATGAAGCCGAGCAGGCCGACGGCGTACAGCACGAACTCGGCGAGGTAGAAGCCGTCGGCGACGGACGGGAACGGGTTGTTCAGGTGCAGGATGTCGAGTTGGAGGGCCTGCACGGCCTCGCCGGTGGTGAAGCTGAGGTTGGCCAGCGCCAGCAGGTACCAGAACAGCGGGTGCCGGGGGCGGTTGAGCCGGACGCCGGCCACGACGGCGGCGACGCCACCGAGGCCCATGCCCGTCCACCAGATGATCCGCAGCCCGGGATCGGCGAAGTAGATGCCGGTGAACAGCACCATCCAGCACAGGTAACACACCATCAGGCGTTGTCGCCGGAAAGTCAAAGAGGCTCCCTCCTCCGCGGCGCCACCCCGCCGCGGGGGCGGGGGAGTTCGGGCGAGGACGGGTCTGTCGGGGCCGATCCACCCACGACCCGGCGACGTCCGGCGGGCTGTGCGACGGACGTTGTCGGGGTGCCGTGAGTGCGTATAGTCGGAAATGTCGCACCTCCCAGCATTCTGCCGCTTCAGCAAGAGGTCAAGCCGGTGGACGACGCAGCCCACAGCGCAAGGGGCGTACGCACGGATGTGAACCCCGGGCGTCACGCCGTGGTACGGAACGACGACGGTCAGCACGCGATCTGGCCGGGGGACTTGCCCCTGCCGGCCGGCTGGCGGCAGGTGTACGGGCCGACCGGGCGGGCCCAGTGCCGGGCCTGGGTGGAACGGAACTGGCGGCAGGAGCCGGTCCGCGGTGCCCGCGCCGGTTTCGCGGAGACGGTGCACGGACTGTTCCGGGCCCGGGCCGCGCACGATCCGGCGGCGGTCGCGGTGGAGGGGGAGGGTGCCACGCTGAGCTACCGCGAGTTGGACGGGCGCAGCGACCGGCTGGCCGCGGCGCTGCGGGGCCGGGGGGTGGGGCCGGAGCAGGTGGTGCCGGTGTGCCTGCGGCGCGGGGTGGAGCTGGTGGTGGCCTGGCTGGCGGTGCTGAAGGCGGGCGCGGCCTTCCTGCCGCTCGACCCGGAGCATCCGCCGCGGCGGCTCGCGGGGCTGGTGGCGGACTGCGGGGCGCGGGTGGCGGTCACGGACGGCGCCGGGTTCGACGGGGTGGAGGTGGTGGCGCCGTCGGAAGGGGTTTCGGCGCGCCTGTCGGAGTACGGATCCGCGTCGGAGGGCGGCTCCGCGTCGGAGGACGGCTCCGCACCCGAGGACGGTTTCGCGCCCGACGATCTCGCGTACCTGATCTACACCTCCGGCACCACCGGCCGCCCCAAGGGCGTGCCGGTCACTCACCGTTCACTGGTGTTCACCCTCGACCGGGTCGTCCGTGCCTACGGCCTCGCCCCCGGCGAGCGGGTGCTCCAGCTGGCCGCGCTCGGCGCGGACACCGCGCTGGAGCAGGTGTTCTCCGCACTGCTCGCGGGTGCGACCGTCGTGCTCGGCGGCCGGGACACCTGGGCGCCCACCGAACTGGTCCGGCGACTGCCCCGGCTCGGTCTGACGGTCGCCGACTTCACGCCCGCGTACTGGCACCACGTGCTCGACCTGCTGCCGCGCGGCGGGCCCGCCGCGGCGGGGCTGCGGATGGTGGTGGTCGGCGGGGACGTGCTGCACGCCGACGACTGCCGGGCCTGCCGGGAGCGGCTGCCGGGGGTGCGGCTGCTCAACGCGTACGGGGTGACCGAGGCGGCCGTCACCTCCCTCCGCTGCGAGGTCACCCCGGAGCTGCTGGACGCCCCCACCGCGCCGGTGCCGATCGGCCGACCGCTGCCGGGGGTGCGGGTGCACGTGCTGAACGAGCGGCTGCGGCCGGTGCGGCCCGGCGAGCGGGGCGAGATCCACCTCGGCGGGCCGGGCCTGGCCCGCGGCTACTGGCGGCAGCCCGGGCTCACCGCCGAATCGTTCCTGCCCGACCCGTACGCACCGCTGCCCGGCGAGCGGATGTACCGCACCGGCGACGCCGGGCGCTGGCGGGCGGACGGACAGCTGGAGATCCTCGGGCGCTTCGACGACCAGGTGAAGGTGCGCGGGCACCGGGTCGACCCGGCGGAGGTCGAGGCGGTGCTGGCCGACCACCCGGCGGTGCGGCAGGCCCGGGTCGCGGCCGACGGCAGCGCGCCGGACGGCAGCCGGGTGCTCACCGCCTACTACACGCTCGGGGACGACGCCGTCGTGCGGCCCGAGCTGCTGCGCGCCTTCCTGGCGGAACGGCTGCCGGAGTACCTCGTCCCGGCGGAGTTCGTACCGCTGGAGGCCATGCCGCTCACCGCGGCCGGGAAGATCGACCGACGGTCCCTGCCGCGCGCCCCGGTGCGGACGGCCCCGGTGCAGCAGACCCCGGTGCGAACGTCCCCTGCCGTCAGCGCACTCGGATCCGGCGCCCTAGGACCCGGCGCCGTCGAGCCCGATGCCGTCGGACCCAGCGCCGTGGAGGCGGCCGTCGGCCACCTCTGGGCGGAGCTCCTCGGCGCCGAACACGTCGGCCCCGACGACGACTTCTTCGCCCTCGCTGGCACCTCACTGCTCGCCATGGAGATGCTCGCCCGGGCCCGGATGATGTTCGGCCTGGACATCGGCCACGTCCGCACCCTCACCCGGGCGCTGCTGCGCTCGCCCGTGCTGCGCGACTTCACCACCGCGCTGCAGGCCGCCCGCACCGGGGTCGCCCAGGGCGAGGCCGCCGTCGACTGGCATGCCGAGGCCCAACTCACCCACACTGTGGGCCAGTCCTGGAGCCCGGCACCGTCCCGGGCCGAGCCCGCCGAGATCCTGCTCACCGGCGCCACCGGCTTCTGCGGCGCGCACCTGCTGGACGTCCTGCTCGCCACCACCCGGGCACGGATCCACTGCCTGGTCCGGGCGCCCGACCAGGAACACGCGCTGGAACGGCTGCGCGCGAGCCGACAGCGCTTCCTGCGGCGGGACCTGGCGGACGCCCGGGTGGTGCCCCTGGTCGGGGACCTCGCCGCCGAGCGACTTGGGCTGACTGGGCATCAGTTCGAGTGGCTGGCCGAGCACCTGGACGCCGTGTACCACCTCGGCGGGCAGGTCAACTTCCTCTACCCGTACCACCAGTTGCGCGCACCCAACGTCGGCGGCACCCGGGAGGTGGTCCGGCTCGCGGGGTACAGCCGGGGCTTACCGGTGCACTACCTCTCCACCCTCGCCGTGCTCGCCGGGTTCGGCGCGGCCGGCGTCCGCGAGGTCACCGAGCGCACGCCGCTGGCCCACCCCGAGCGGCTCGGCGTCGGCTACGTCGAGAGCAAGTGGGTCGCCGAGCAGTTGCTGCACAACGCGGCGGCGGGCGGACTGCCGGTCACCGTGCTGCGCACCAACGACGTCACCGGGGACCTCGTGACCGGGGTGATGAACACCGGCACCGAACTCTGTGCGCTGATCAAGTACTTCGCCGACAGCGGCACCTGTCCGGACGTGCAGCTGCCGCTGGACTTCGTCCCGGCCGACCGGTTCACCCGCGCGGTCGCGCACATCGCCGCGCACGCGCCCGCCGACGGCGAGGTCTACCACCTCACCTCGCCGAACCCGGCCGGGCTCCCTGACCTGGCCGACCGGCTCCGGGCGCGCGGCCGCCGGATCGCCGAACTCCCGTACCGGGAATGGGTGCAGCGGCTGGTGCGGTTCGCCGCCGGGCACCCGACGCACCCGATCACACCCTTCGTCCCGCTGTTCGTCGACCGGGCGCCGGGAGCGGACCTGTCCATCAGCGAGCTGTACTTCCAGCCGGTGTTCCCGCGCTTCGACCGGCTCAACGCGGAGGCGGCGCTTCAGGGCAGCGGGATCGAACTGCCGGAGGTGGACGGTGCGTTGCTGGACCACTACCTGGCGCGGCTGGCTGACGAGGGGTTCCTGTGACCGTGACCGGTTTCGGCGCACTGGACCTCCAGCCGGCCGACGGTGAAGGACCGGTGGCCTTCGGCGGGGTGCTCGGACCGGAGCAGCTGCTGACAGCGTACCGGTACGGGCTGTTCCCGCTGCCCGCGGCGGACGAGTACGCGAGCGCCTACAACGAGGCGGTGTACGGCGAGGCGGTCGAGGCCGGGGAAGTGGTCCTGCTGCCGGGCGCGGAGGACCCGTACGCGCTCGCATGGTGGTCCCCCGACCCGCGGCCGGTGCTGCGCCCCGGCTCGGTTCGGCTGCCCCGCAGGCTCGCCCGGCGGCTGCGGGGCCGGTCGAGGGCAGCGGGCGCAGCGGAGGTAGCGGATGCAGCAGGGGCGGCGGGCGCGGCCGAGTGGTTCACGACCGCCGACGCCGCCTTCGGGGCGGTGCTCACGGCCTGCGCCGAAGGGCGCCAACCGGCTTGGCTCACCGAGGAGTTACGAGCGGCGCTGATGGAGCTGAACGCGCGCGGCGCGGCGCACAGCGTGGAGGTGTGGGAGGGCGAGGAACTGGTCGGCGGAGTGTTCGGGGTGGCCGTCTGGCCGGTGCTGAGCCTGGACTCCATGTTCCACCGGCGGCCGGACGCCGCCCGGGTCGCCGTCGCCGACCTCGGCGCGCGGTTCGGCGCCGCGGGCGGGCGGCTGCTCGACGCCCAGTGGGACGGGCCGTACGTGCGCAGCCTCGGTGCGGTGTCGATGGAGCGCTCCCGCTACCTCGCCGAACTGGCCGGGGCCCCCGGCGCGGGCATCCTGCCGACGGACCGGCTGCCGGTCGCGCGGCTGGTCTGACCTGCGGTTCCCGCTCGTTCCGGCCCCGCCTCGGCCTGCCTTAGACAAACTTATTCCTCGTCAGTAACATGACGCTGCGTGTTCAAGCCCTCGATAGGCCGGGCCGCGCCCGCAGCCCTGCTCACCCTCATCCTCGCCGGGACGGCCGCGTGCGGGCCCACCAGCCCCGGCAGCACCTCCCGGGCCGCCGGCGAACCCGCCGCCGCCACCAGCACCGCCGACACGGCCGCGACCACCGCCGGGGGCAGCCCGGCGGACGCCGCGAGCGCCTCCGGCGCCCCGCACGCCCGGGCCGGCACCCCGGCCTCCGGCCGTCCGACGCCGACCGGCACCAATGTCACGGCCGCGCCGGCCGGGGACAAGCAGGCCGTCATCGGCGCCCCGGGCAAGGACGGTGGCGCGGTCACGGCCGAGAACAAGGCCCTCCAACTCACCTCGTACGACCCGGGGAAGGGCACCGCGGTGCTCACCGGCGGCGGTGCGACGGCTTCGCCGACCGCGACCCCGTCGGTCTCGGCGTCAGCCCCGGCGACCCCGGCGGCCCCGTCAGCATCGGCGACCCCGTCGGCCCCGTCAGCTTCGGCGACCCCGTCGGTCTCGGCGTCGGCCTCGGCGTCCGTCAACGCCCCGGCCGCGGCCGTCCAGCCCGGCCAGCTGATCGCCAGCCCGCCCACCCCCGCCGCGCCGCAGGGCGCGCTGGTCGCCGTCACCGGCGTCAACCCCGGCGCGGGCAACACCCTCAACCTCACCACCCGTCCGGCCACCCTGTCCGAACTCCTCGGCGGCACCGAGGCGGACGGCCAGGTGCCGATCGACGTGCACGGCATCCAGGTGACCCCGCTGGTCAAGGACGTCAAGGCGACCGTCGGCGCCGACCTGGGCGGTGTGAAGGCCGACGCCTCCGGCACCCTGGAGGTCGACGTGAAGGCCCCCGTGCCGCTGCCCGGCGGCGCCAGCCTGGACGCCTCCGGCTCCCTCCAGCTCCACCCGGCCGTCCACTTCGCCTACCACGGCGCAGGCGCCGCGGCCCCGCGCACCGCCTCCGTCGGCTTCGACCTCGGCGCCCACGCGAACTGGAAGGTCACCGGTGACGTCGCCCGCAACACCGGCGCGGCGCCGATCCGGGTGCCCTTCGCCAAGCTGCAGGCCAGCCCGGTGCTGACCGTCGCCGGTCTGCCGGTGGTCGTCAACCTCGGCCTCACCTGCTACCTGGAGGTCGGCGCCGACGGCCAGGTCCACCTGGAGGCCCAGCAGGACGCCACCGGCACCTGGGCGGTGCGCGCCGACTACACCGGCGGCAAGGGCTGGACCTCGACCACCAGCGCCGACACCAAGGTCTCCCCGGTGCACGTCCGCCTCGACGGCAAGGCCTCCGTCCGCGCCGCCCTCGGAGCCGAGGTCAGCCTCGGCCTCTACGACACCGTCGGCGTCGAGACCACCGTCGCCCCCTACCTGGCCGCCAAGGCGGACGGCTCCCTCGCCGTCGACGTGCCCGGCAAGACGCCGCAGCTGCAGGGGAGCTGGTCGCTGGTCGGCGGTGTCGACCTGAGCGGCGCACTGACCGCCCACCTGAAGGTCTTCGGCACCCCGATCATCGAGGGCAAGCTCCCGTTCCCGCCCTTCCACCGCGAGTGGCCCCTCCTCACCGGCTCGGCCACCCTCCCGGCCCCGCGTCCGAGCAGCACCTGATCGATCACAGCTGAGAGAGGAGTGGGAAGTCGGCCGGTCCGACTTCCCGCTCCTCTTGCGTTGTGCGGGCCGGTGTCAGTCCTCGATCGCCTGGTAGACCGTGGTCCAGAAGTCGTGGATCAGCCGCGCCGAGTGCGGCACGGACATCCCGACCTGGGTGAGCACGATGCCGACGAGCCCGTTCTCCGGGTCGGCGTACGTCGAGGTGCCGCTGCCGCCGTCCCAGCCGAACTGGCCGACCGGCGCGTAGTCGCCGCGGTAGGTGCGCACCGCCATGCCGAAGCCCCAACCGCCGTGCTGCCCCTGGCCGTACGAGATATGGACGTTGTCGGCGGCCAGGGCGCGGCGGACGGCGGTCTGTTCGGGCGTCATGCGGTTGGTGGTCATCAGCCGGACGGCGGGGCGGGACAGGATCCGCTCGCCCTCGTGCACGCCGTGGTCGAGCAGCATCCGGAAGTAGGCGTGGTAGTCGTCGACGGTGGACACCAGCCCGCCACCGCCGCCGGGGAACGCCGGGGGCTTGCTCCAGCGTCCGTCGGCGGGTTCGTCCCACACGGTGAACGCCCCGGTCCGCGGGTCGGGGGCGTAGAGGGGCGGCAGCCGGTCGATCTTGCCGGCGGGAACGTGGAAGCCGGTGTCCTCCATGCCCAGCGGGTCGAAGATTCGTTCGTGGAGGAAGGATTCGAAGGGCTGGCCCGTGACCCGGGCGACGAGCACGCCGAGGAGGTCGCTGGCGATGTGGTACTGCCACTGCTCTCCGGGCTGGTGCATCAGCGGAAGCGTGCCGAGGCGGCGGATCCACTCGTCCGGCTCGGGCATCGGCGTCGGCAGGTCGGGGGTGAGCCCCTGCTCGAAGACCGAGTTCATGATCGGGGTGCCCAGCGAGGTCAGATCCATGCCGAGACCGAAGGTGCTGGTCAGGACGTCCCGCACGGTGATCGGCCGCTTGGCCGGGACGGTGTCGTCCAGCGGTCCGTCGATCCGCTTCAGTACCCGCCGGTCGGCGAGCTCCGGTAGCCACTGCTCCACCAGGTCGTCCAGCCGCAGCCGGCACTCGTCCAGCAGGACCATCGCGGCCGCCACCGAGACCGGCTTGGACGTCGAGGCCATCCGGAAGATCGTGTCCCGGCGCATCGGGGCGCCGCCGTCGTGGCCCATCGTGCCCAGTGCCTCGACGTACGTCTCGTCGCCCCGGCTGACCAGGGCGACGACCCCGGGGATCCGCCCGGAGTCGACGTGTCGCGTCAGCACGTCGCGCATCCTGCGCAGCCCTGCCTCCGAGAAACCGCCGTTGGTCTTTCCCATCATGGATCTCCCCCTGACTGAGTGTTCGGCAATCGCTGAACGCTTGAGAAGCTACATTGCGTTTATGAATCCGTCAATGCCGGGTGAGGGTCTCTATGGCCGTTCAATTAAGGCAACTTGGCCTTTTATTGCAATGAGTATGGCGCTGAACGCAATGGACGATCGGAACTCATGTTGCAATGAGGTGCGAGTGAACGCATACTGCGAAGACCGACAGGGAGGGGCGAGTGCCGATGCCCGGGGGCAGACTCACCGGCGAGGACCGCCGGCTCATCGCCGAGGGACTGGCCGCAGGGCTCGGCTACACCGAGATCGGCCGACGCCTGGGGCGGCCCGCCTCGACCGTCATGCGGGAGGTCACCCGCAACGGCGGGCCGGAGGAGTACCGGGCGAGCCGGGCGCAGGAAGCCACGCGGCAACGCGCGCGCCGTCGGAGGCAGGACCGGCCTCCGACGTCGACCGTTCCCGCCGGCGGCGATGGGCGCGACCCCCAGCAGGTCCAGGAGTTCACGGAGTTCTTCACGGTCCTCGTCGAACAGCAGGGGCTGCCCAGGATGGCGGCCAGGGCGCTGACGTGCCTGTGCGTCACCGACTCCGGCACCCTCACCGCCGCCGACCTGGTCCAGCGCCTCCGGGTCAGCCCGGCGTCGGTATCACAGGCCGTCAACGTCCTGGAGCAGCAGGGAATCGTCCGGCGCGAGCGGGCACCCGGCGAGCGCCGCGAGCGCTACGTCATCGACGACGACATCTGGCTCCGCTCCGCCCTCGCCGCGATGCGGATGAACGGCGCCCTGATCACCGCATCGCAGCGCGGGGCGGAGATCCTCGGCGCCACCACCCCGGCCGGTGCCCGCTTCGGCGCCTCCGCGGAGTTCCTCCTCCTCATGAGCGAGGCCCTCCAGCAGGTAATGGACCGCTGGCGCCAGCGAACGGACGCCCGGAACGCTGAGCGGGAGCGGTGACCGGCCGGGGTCCTCCACCGGCCGGGCGGGAGTACCTCGCGTAACACAACGCCCGGTCTTCCTCATCTCCTCCTGGGGGCAGGCCGATTGACGGCCCGCCGACTCCGACGAGATGCGAGGGGACCGAACGATGAAGCGAATACTGCGCCGGGCGGCAGTGGCATTGGCGGTTGCCGCGGTGACGGCGCTGGCGGCCCCGCCCGCCCTGGCCGCGGACGGTCCGGACGCCTCGAACGCACCGGATGCGTCCGAGGCGGCCGTCGCCGGCGGATTCACTCCCGGCAAACTCCCCGTGTCAGGAGCGGTGTTGAGTTCCGGAGTGCAGCTGGACAGCCACACCACGTGGGCCACGGGCTACCAGGTCACCGTCACCGGACCGCACGTGCGCTTCACGCCCGTGGTCGTGAGCCACGACGACCGCCGGGGTAAGCAGTGGACGGAACTGCCTCTCCCTGCACCGGACTTCAAGATGCGCTCCAACACGATCGCCGGCAGCTCGACGCACGATGCCTGGGTGTTCGGCGACCGCGAGCCCACCACCGGTCGGATCCTCGCCGAGCACTGGGACGGCGCCCACTGGGCGTCCACCCCGATCGAGCCGCCGCCCGGTGAGCTCTACGACCTCAACTTTCTCGGGTCCTCGGCGCCGCGCCCCGACAGCGCCTGGGCCGTCGGTGCCGCGAGCATCGTCACCGGCCGCACCCCCGGCCCCAACGGCGGCACGATCATCAACACCCGCACCGCCGGGCTGATCGAGCACTGGGACGGCTCCGCCTGGCACCGCATGAGCGCCGACGGGATCGACGGCGACTGGTGGCTCAACTCCGTCACCGAGATCGCCCGCGACGACGTCTGGGCGGTGGGCAACACCGCCGCCCCCGACGACAAACCGGTGCTCCTGCACTACGACGGCCAGGCCTGGAGCCGCGTCGCCGCTCCCGCCTTCACCGGCCTGGCCGGCGAGTACCAGAGCGTCGCCGCGAGCGGGCCGAAGGACGTCTGGGTCGTCGGTCGTACCATCCTCGCCGACAAGGACCGCGGCCATCCGCTGGTCGCCCACTTCGACGGCCGCACCTGGACGACCGTCCAGGCCCCCGAAGGCGTCGCCGGCAAGCTGTGGTCGGTCACCGCCGTCCCCGGTGGCATGGCCACCGTCGGCTGGGACCCGAGCGGTGCTCAGGATCGCCCGATCGGCTTCCGCTACACCCACGGCCGCTGGCAGAACCTGGACCTCTCGGTGACCGGCTACGAGGACGTCTCCTACCTGGCCGTCGTCGCCCCGGACAACCGCCTCACCGCCCTGGGCGCCGGCAGCACGCCCAAGTCCCAGGACTACCAGCCCCTGGCCCTCACCGGCCGGGGCTGAGCGGAAGGGCGACACCGGGTAGCGGGGCCCGCCGAGCTTCCGTGAGCCGTTCACCTGGGAGTGCAGGAGGAGTGGGAAGTCGGCCTGTCCGACTTCCCACTCCTCTCGTTTTCACGGGCCGCTGTCAGTCCTCGATCGCGGTTCCTGGAGATGGCCGATGACCTGCTGAACGCGGGGGGTCTGCTGAGGCTCATCGCGGATGACGTGATGAAGGCCAAGGTCCGGATGAGTGAGCGGCACCCGGCATTCTCCAAGGCCTTCACGTCCGAGGAGGCCAAGGCCTTGGAGGTCCACGAGTACAGCATGTTCGCCATTCCTGGGCTGCTTCAGACCGCGTCGCACGCCCGGGCTCTGTATGAGATGCGCAGGCCGTGGCTCTCCACTGAGCAGATCGACAAGTGGGTTGCCGCCAGATTGGGGCGTCAGGAGATTCTGGCCAAGTGGCCTATGTCATCGATCAGTTGGGTCGTGGACGAGAGCGTGCTTCGGCGCCCCCTCGGCGGATGGGATACGCATCAGGAGCAGTTGCGTCACCTGCTCCAGGTTGCGGAGATTCGAGGCTTGGAGCTGCAGATCATGCCCCTCGCCAAGGAGCAGAACGCGGGGATGGGCGGACCCTTCACGCTTCTCACTCCGCCCGGCCGCCATGTCTGAGCTGGCATGGTTCAAGAGCAGTTACAGCACCAATGAGGGCGCCCAGTGCGTCGAGGTCGCCGAAACCCCCGGTGTCGTCCACGTGCGTGACTCCAAGGACAAGAGTGGTCCGCAGCTGGCCTTCGAGCTGGCCGCGTGGGAGGCGTTCGTGAAGTTCGCCGCCACCGCCGAGGTCTGATCGGATCTCCCTCAACGGCCCACCGTCTCCCCGGCGGCGGGCCGTTGGCGTACTTTCAGCCCGAAATGCCCTACCCTTCCGCCATGCTCTCTGTTGTAGTTGCCCCCTGGGCGGGCGAGGCGGAGCCGGTCTTCATGCGTGCGCCGGATGAACTGCACGACGCCGCGAGCACGATGAAGATCGCGGTGCTCGCCGCGCTCACCCGCAGCGGGGCGAACCTCGATGCCGAGGTGCCGGTGGTGAACCGGTTCGAGTCCGTCGTGGGCGGCGACTTCGGCAACGATCCCGACTGGGACAGCGATCCGCTGCCCTGGGAGCTCCTCGGTACCCATGTCCCACTCCGCCTGCTCGCCGAGCGGATGATCACCCACTCCTCGAACCTCGCCACCAACCTCTGCCTGGGCCGCACCGACCAGCGGGCCGTCGCCGAGGTGTGGCGCCAGGCGGGAGCCACCCACAGCGCGAGCCCGCGTGGGATCGAGGACTACGCGGCGCGCGCTGCGGGCATTCACAACCGGGTCAGCGCCCGCGATCTCGTGCGCCTCCTGCACTCGCTGGCCGACGAGCCGGAGCTGCTGGGGCTACTGGAGCGAAACGACTTCCGGGTGGACCTCGCCGCAGGTCTTCCGCCGGGCACCCGGATCGCGTTCAAGAACGGCTGGATCCCCGGCGCCCGCCACTGCGTCGGCCTGGTCCACCCCTACGACTGCCCGCCGTACCTGATCGCGGTCTGCTACACCGGCCCGCTCGCCTCCGGCGCGGACCGGGGTGACCCGGCGGCCCGCCTGCTGGCCCGCGTCTCGGCGGCGGTGTGGAAGCGCCGCAAGGAGATCACTCCTCGCTGATCGCGGGCATCGCTGCGCCGTCCGGGTTCCAGGCGGCCAGGAAGTCCGACTGTCGCGCCAGGTCCACGAGTTCGACCTGCGCGCCGATGCTGTCCAGCCGGTGGTAGACGAAGGGGCGACCGTACGGGCAGCCCGAGAACGCCTCCGGGAACCCGGCCGCGTCGAGCCGAGCCGCGCCCGCCGTGACGTCCGAGGACCAGAAACCCAGGTGATGGAAGCGGGCCCCAGAGGCGTCACCCCAGGGCCCGCCCGCCGGCGCCTCGATCAGCTCGATGTACGGAGCGTCCCCGGCGGTGAACACGATCCGGTAGTCCCACTCGCCGATCCGCCCGGCCACCGGCTCGCGCCATTCCACCCCCGCCGCAGTGGTGAGGTCGGCCATGGCGACCGAGAGGTCGGGGACGGTGAAGCAGACGTGGTAGAAGGCGGTCATGATCGCCAGCCTGCAACGTGGTCCCGCGCAGGCACAACCCCGCGCGGGAACGGACACCGCCTCAGTACGGCTTGACCAACACGTGGGCCGCGCCGGGGATGCCGATCTTCAGCAGCTCGTCCTCCTCCGCCGTGGTAGGGCTGCCGGTCTCCTGCTTGAGGATCGCCCGGGACATCGCCTGTACCCACATGGCGCGCGGCCGGCGCCGCTCCTCCCAGACGGCGAGCGCGGCCGGGACGTCGGAGCCGGCCTCCAGGCTCTCGGCCAGCACCAGGGCGTCCTCGACGGCCATCGCGGCGCCCTGGGCGAGGTGCGGGGTGGAGGCGTGGGCGGCGTCACCGGCGAGGACGACGCGGCCGACGTGCCAGGGCTCCTCGACGGTGACCTGGGAGATGCGGGAGTAGACCACCGCGGCCGGGTCGGTGACCTGGGCGAGGGCCTCGGCGATCGGGCCGCCGAAGCCGGCCAGCCGCTCGCGGAGCTGCTCGTGGGCGGTCGCCGGGTCCGGGCGGAAGTCCTCGGCCTCGGCGAACACCGAGCCCAGGTACATGAGTTCCTCGCTGATCGGGGTGAGCAGCGCCTTGGCCCGGAGGTTTCCGGCGGACATCACCACGCCCTTGACCTCGGGCGAACGCGGCAGCGTGACACGCCAGTTGGCGAAGCCGGTGTACTCGGGGGCGTACTTCTCCCCGTACAGGTGCCGGCGCAGCGGCGAGCCGATGCCGTCGAAGCCGACGACCAGGTTGTAGCGGCCGCCGTGGCCGTCGGTGAGGGTGACGTCTACCCCGGAGCCGTCGTCGGTGAGCTCCGAGATGGACGTCCCGAAGCGGATGGTGGCGCCCGCCGAGGTGGCGGCGGCGGCCAGCACCCGGGCCAGGGCGGGGCGCGGTATTCCGTTGTTGGAGGGGGCGTCGCCCATCCGGGGCTGGGGGATCTGGGCGAGGGTGGTGCCGGCCGGGTCGCAGATGGTCAGCACCTCCCACCCGAAGCCGACGGCCAGGCACTCGTCGAGCACGCCGATCTCGCGCATCACGTGCAGGGCGTTGGAGGGCTGGATGATGCCCACGCCGAGGGCCTCCAGCCGGTCGCGCAGCTCGGCGACCTCGACGTGGTGGCCGCGCCGGGCGAGGGCGGTGGCCAGGGTGAGGCCGCCGATGCCGCCGCCGTGGACGAGGACGCGAAGGGGTGCGGTGGTCATGAAGGGGCACTCCAAGGGGGGTTGAGGCCGTCGGGTTCAGCCGCTGGGTTTCAGCCGTCGGGTTTTCAGCCGACGGGCGCGGCGGCGAGGTCCATCAGGTGGTCGACCAGGGCCAGCAGCAGGTCGCGGCCGAAGCCGCGCTCGCGCACGTCGCCGATCAGCATCGGCACCTGCGGGTCGAGGTCGAGGGCCGCCCGGATCTCCTCCTGGGTGCGGGTGTTGTGGCTGTGGAAGCAGTTGATCGCGACCACGAACGGGATGCCCCGGCTCTCGAAGAAGTCGATCGAGGCGAAGCTGGTGTCCAGCCGCCGGGTGTCGGCGATGACGATCCCGCCGAGCGCGCCGTTGACCAGGTCGTTCCACATGAACCAGAAACGTTCCTGCCCGGGCGTGCCGAACAGGTAGACCACCAGCTCGGGGCTGACGGTGATCCGGCCGAAGTCGAGGGCGACGGTGGTGGTGTCCTTCTGGTCGACGCCGGCCAGGTCGTCGACCCCGACACTGGCCGTGGTCAGGTACTCCTCGGTGCGCAGCGGCGCGACCTCGCTGACCGAGCCGACCAGGGTGGTCTTGCCGACGCCGAAGCCGCCCGCGATCAGGATCTTGACGGCGGCCGGGGCGGCGGCGGGCTCGTCGACGGAACTGCGGGAGTGGGGTGTCGCCATCGTTCAGAGTCTCCGGAGTCCTTCGCGTACGGCCGTGAGCAGGCCGAGGTCCACGCCCCCGGCGGCGCGGGCCACCGAGAGCGGCGCCCGCGCCTTCAGCAGGCCCTGGGCGACCAGGTCGCCCAGCAGGATCTTGGTGACCGAGACCGGGAGGTCCAGGCCGGCCGCCACCTCGGCGACGGCGGCCGGGCGCCGGCAGCGGTCGAGGATCAGCCGGTGCTCGGGCTGGAGGCCGCGGGCACCGGCGCGGCTGCCCCGCGCCAGGGCCGCGTCGGCCTCGGCCCCGGCGGTGGTGAGCACGGTGATCAGGGTGAGGTCGTCGCGCTCGGGTGCGGTGCGGCCACGGGTGATGGTGTACGGGCGCACCATGACGCCCGTCTCGTCCTCCGCGTCCGGATCCTCCAGTTCGCTCCAGTGCGGCACCCGGCCGCGCGCCCGGGCGTCCCCCTCGCCGCTGACCGGGCCACTGCCGTGGCGGCTGCCGTGGAGGGCGTCGCCGTGGGGAACGCCGCCGTACGGGTCCTCGCCGTAAGGGGCATCGGTGTACGGGCCCACCCGGGTCAGCCCCGGTTCCGGGAGGAGAAGGCGTCGAAGGAGGCCGGGGCGCCCCCGGCGCGGGCCGGGGTGGTGAGCTTCTGGCCGACCTGCTGCACCAGGGTGTGCATGGCGACGGACATCACCTCGGCGTCCACCTCCTGGGAGGCGACCACGGCCAGGTGGGTGCCCTGGGCGGCGGCGATGACGAACAGCCAGCACTCGGCGAGCTCGACGATCACCTGGTGCACGGGGCCGCCGTCGAACAGCTGGCCGACTCCCCGGGCGAGCGACTGCTGTCCGGTGGCCACGGCGGCGAGGCGCTCGGCGTCGGCCCGCTCGATGGTGCGGGAGTGGCTGACCACGAGGCCGTCGTCGGAGAGCAGGACGGCGTTGCGGGTGCCGGGCACCGAGTCGACGAGCCCGTCCAGCAGCCAGTCCAGGTCCTGGTGGGTGGCGGTCGTGCGGTTCATGGCTGGTCATCCGTTCGTGTGGTTCGGGGTTCCGCGGCCGGCAGCGCCCAGGGGGAGGGGGCGGACGCGGGGGCTGGGGGGCCGGCGGGCAGAGCGGGGGGAGCCGGCGGGGTGGCGGAGGCGGGCAGCGGGTGCTCGACGCTGTCCTGGGCCCGGGCCGCGCGGGACTGGCGCTGGAAGGCGCCGATGGTGGCGCCCGAGCGCCGGACGGGCCGCCCGTTCCCGGGCGGTACGGGCTGGTGGGACGGGCCGGCGGCGGGCTGTCCGGCGGTCGGCTCGACCCACTGCTGGCGGGCCGGCGGCGGCACCCGCAGCTCGGCGGCCAGGCTGGCCTGCCGGACGCGCTGCGGCAGCGGCGGCTGCCCGCCCTCGACCGGGCTCAGCGGCACGGCGGAGGGGTAGTCGCGTCCCCGGCGCCGCTCGGCCAGCCGGTAGTGGTCGGCCGGGCGGTACTGCTCGTCGGCGTACGGGGCCTCGGCCTCGGTGACCCGGGCGTAGGCGATGTCCGGGTAGGCCGGGGCGGGGGCGTCGGGGGCAGGAGCCGGTGCGGCGCCCGGGCCGGGCGGCGGGCCGGCCTGGGTGTTCGGGGCAGCGGGGACGGGCGGGCCGGCCGGGGTGCTCGGGACGCCGGGCGCGCCGTGGCCGGGCGGGGCGACCGCGTACACCGGGGGCGGGTCGGCGGGGGAGCTGTGCTGGATCGGCTGCTCGGCGAGGCCGGGCGGGTAGGGCTGCTGCTCCTGGTGGTACGCCGGGTCCTGGAACGCCTCGGCGACGCACTCCACCGGTCCGCCGTTCGCGACGGCCGTGCCGTTCGTGAGGGCACCGCCGTTCCCGACGGTACCGCCGTTCACGAGGGCCCTGCCGCTTCCGAAGGCCTCGGCCTGCCCGAAGGCCTCCACCGGCGCGACCGGCGGTGCGAGCGGCCCCGTCGGCTGCGGCGCCTCGTCGGAGGCGGAGCGCACCGCCCGGCGCGAGCGGCGGACCAGCGGGATCGGTTCGGCGGGCGCGGCGTCCGGGAGCCCGGCGTCGCCGTCGATGACCAGTTCGTCCGGCACGAGTACGACGACCCGGGTGCCGCCGAAGGCCGACGGCCGGAACTCGATCTTCAGGCCGGTGAGCGCGGCGAGCCGGGCGACGACGTAGAAGCCGAGGCGGATGTCGTCGGCCCGGGCGAGCACGTCGGTGCGCGGCGGGCGGCTCATCAACTCGTTGGCCGCGTCGTACTGTTCCGGGTCCATGCCGAGGCCGCGGTCCTCGATCTCGACCGCGAGCCCGCGCCCGACCATGGCGGCCCGGACCTCGACCGGGGTGGGCGGCTTGGAGAAGGTGGTGGCGTTCTCCATCAGTTCGGCGAGCACGTGGGCCACCGGCCCGACGGCCCGTTCGGAGAGCCAGGGGTGGCCCTCGACGTCGATCACGATCCGCCGGTAGTCCTGCACCTCGCCCTGGGCGGAGCGCAGCACGTCCAGCAGCGGTACGGGCTTGCGCCAGCGCCGCTGCGGCTGGCCGCCGGCCATGATGACGAGGTTCTCCTCGTAGCGGCGCAGGCGGGCGGTGAGGTGGTCGAGGTCGAACAGGCCCTCCAGCACCTCCGGGTCCTCGTGCCTGCGCTCCAGTTCGTCGAGCTTGCGCAGCTGGCGGCCGATCAGCAGCTGGGTGCGGCGGGCGATGCGCTGGAGGAGGCGTTCGAAGCCGCGGTGCTGGTCGGCCTGCCGGACGGCGGCCTCCAGGGCGGCGGAGCGGGCCAGGTTGAGGGTCTGGCCGAGGCGGGCGAGTTCGTCGGTGCCGTTGCCGTGCTCGCCGGTGGTGACTTCCCGGCTCTCGGCCGCGGCGTCGACCTGCTCGCCGCGACCGAGGCGGTCGACCACCTCGGGCAGGGTGCGCTCCATCTCCTCGGCCTGGGTCTGGAGTTCCTTGATCCGGCGGCGCAGCGAGCGGCTGATCCGCCAGGAGGCGATGACGACGGCGACGACGGTGATCAGGCCGATGACGGCGGTCAGCACGACGCGGGTGAGCAGGTCGAGGATGGTTCCCTTGCCGACCTCGACGATGGCGCTGGTGCGGGTCTCGATCGCCTTGACCAGCTGCGGGTTGAGCTGGTCGACGGCCTGGCGCCACTGGTCCTGGGCGGCGGGCAGTCTGACGGTGCCGTTGGACTCGGCGGCGGTGGGCCGGGTGAGCTGCTGCTCGACGGCGGCCTTGGCCTGCCAGGCGGGGCCGTTCATCAGGTCGTGCCAGGCGGCCGCCTCGCCGTCGGGGACGTACGGGACGACCTGGACGGTGAACAGGTGGTCCTCGGCGCCGATCAGCTGCTGGACCTGCTGGTAGTCGGCGGTGCTGAGCCGGCCGCTGGGCCAGCCGCGGGCCAGCACGGCGTCCTCGCGGGCCAGCATCTCCTTGGCCCAGAAGGAGTTGACCAGGGTCTTGGACACCCAGGTGACCTCCCCCGCGTCGACGTGGCTGAGCGCGGTGAACAGCCGCAGGTCGACGGCGATCAGGTCGGTGTAGTAGGCGAAGACGGTCTGCTGGTCGACCGAGCCCCTGTCGACGGCGGCGCGCTGCTCGGCGAGCTTGCCCATCGCCTGCCGGGCCTCGGCGACGGCGCTGCGGACGTCGTCGGGGGCGTTCTCGGTGCTCTCCCCGGACAGGGCCTGGAACTGGCGGACCGCGTCGTCGGTCAACTGCCGCTGGTGGCGCAGCTGGTCGGTGTTGGCGCCGGGCCGGGCGAGCGCCTCGGCGCTGAGCCGGCGCTCCTCCTGGAGGTTGTAGTAGACGATGTTGGACGGCTGGCCGGCCTTCTGGGCGAGCATGCCCTGGGCGGCCTGGCGTTGGAAGTCGAAGACGGTGGCGCCGCTGGTGACGGCCCAGAGGGCGACCAGGGCGAGGCTGGGGACGACGGCCAGGACGAGCAGCGCCGACCGCAGGGACAGGCGTGGACGCCTGCGGGGGGCCTTCGGCGTCGGGGGCCGCCGATTCGCACGCGCGCGCAGAGCAGACTCCTTGGGGCTGGCGGCCGACCGGTGAAGGGCGGGCCGTCCGGGCACGGGCTTTTGACGATGCGATATTAGTCATACCGTGTGATTGGAGTGAAAGCCCGTTCGCCACCTCGGCCGCAATTGTGCACGGACCGGACACATTGCCACCCGCACGTTGACCGTTTGCGCTCGAAGCAACGGGGCTCCGCCCTGCCTGACGCAGTGTCGCTGCCGCCTGCGACCGCTGGATGGCAGCCGTGTGAAAACTGTGTGACGCTCCGTCGCCCGGCGGAGTCAGGGGCTGAGCAGCCGCGCCCGGGTCGACTCCAGCTCCGTCGCCAGTACCCGTCCGGCGGCCGCCGTATCGCCGTCGTGGAGTGCCCGGACGAGCTCCGCGTGCGAGGCGTACCCCTGGTTCGGATCACCCTCCCGCAGTCCGAACAGGCCCACCAGCGCGACCAGATGCTCCCTCAGGACCGGGGCGAACTGGGCGAACAGGTCGTCCAGGACGGGGTTGTGGGCGGCGGCCACGATCGCCGTGTGCAGCGCGATGTCGGCGTCCACGAAGGCGGTGTCGTCCGCCCCGCCCGCCGCCAGGCGCGCGGCCAGTGCCGCGTCCACGGCGGCGAGGTCCGTCGCCGTGCGCCGCTCGGCCGCCAGTCGGGCCGCCTGCACCTCGACCATCGTGCGCACCTCGTAGACGTGCGCCAGCTCGGCGGCGCGCAGCCGGGTGGTCCAGTCCCCGGCGGCCGGGCGGTCGGCCGTCACGAACACCCCGGAACCCTGGCGGCTGTGCACCATCCCGGCCGCGGCGAGCGTGCGCAGCGCCTCCCGGACGGTCGAGCGCCCGACGCCCAGCTCCTTGGCGAGCGCCACCTCGCCGGGCAGCTTGCCGCCGACCGGCCACTCCCCGGCCCGGATCCGCTGCTCGATCAGGTCGGCGGCCTGTCCGGCGAGGGGGGAGGGGCGGAGCGGGGTCATCGTCGTCACCTGTCAGGTTGTCTGAGTACTTGTGGCGTGGTTACTCTACCCGCCATGCAGCCGTGGAGCGCACTCCTTCTTGGCGGCCGCAGCGGGGCGTGACCGGACCGGCACCCCGCTGCGGGGCGCCGTCCTGCCGGTCTCCGGTACTCCACCCGAGGACATCCCCATGCGGTTCCCGACCCTGCAAGCCCCCGCCGGCCCCGTCCCGGCCGACGCCCCCGCCTGGAACCCCCAGCGCGGCGGCGCCATGCCTTTCCACCGCTACCGCCCCGCCCACGAGCGGGTCCACGTTCCCGCGCTGCTGCGCCGCTGGCCCGGCCACCGGATCGAGCGGGCCCCCCTGTGGGTGCCCGTCGACCTGCGCGACGGCAACCAGGCGCTGGCCGAGCCGATGGACCCGGCGCGCAAGCAGCGGATGTTCGACCTCTTCCTGGCCATGGGCTTCAAGGAGATCGAGGTCGGCTACCCCTCCGCCAGCCGCACCGACTTCGACTTCGTCCGCCGGCTCGCCGAGCAGCCCGGGGCGGTTCCGGAGGACGTCACCGTCGTCGTCTTCACCGCCGCCCGCGCCGACCTCATCGACCGCACCTTCGAGGCCGTCGAGGGACTGCCGAACGTGGTCGTCCACCTCTACACCGCCACCGCGCCGCTGTGGCGGGACGTCGTCCTCGGCAAGGACCGGGACGAACTGCGGGCGCTGATCACGGCGGCGGCCGAGCGGATGGCCCGGCTGGGGGAGCGAAGGGACGGCCTGCGCTTCCAGTTCTCGCCCGAGGTGTTCAACCTGACCGAGCCGGACTACGTGCTGGAGGTCTGCAACGGCCTCACCGCGCTGTGGGACGCCGATCCCGACCGGCCGGTGATCCACAACCTGCCGGCCACCGTCGAGATCGCCACGCCCAACGTGTACGCCGACCAGATCGAGTACGTCGACCGGCACCTGGACCGGCGCGACGCGGTGATCCTCTCCGTCCACCCCCACAACGACCGGGGCACCGGTGTCGCCTGCGCCGAACTGGCGGTGCTGGCCGGCGCCCAGCGGGTCGAGGGCTGCCTGTTCGGCAACGGCGAGCGCACCGGCAACGTCGACCTGGTGACCCTGGCGCTCAACCTCCACACCCAGGGCGTCGACCCGATGCTCGACCTCTCCGACATCGACGAGATCCGGCGCACCGTCGAACACTGCAACCGGCTGCCGGTTCACGAGCGGCACCCGTACGCCGGCGACCTGGTGCACACCGCCTTCTCCGGCACCCACCAGGACGCCATCAAGAAGGGCTTCGCCCGGCACGCCGGTACCGCCGCCGAACTGGGCCTGCCCGAACGGGAGGCGCCCTGGTCGGTGCCGTACCTGCCGATCGACCCGGCCGACCTCGGGCGCGACTACGAGGCGGTGATCCGGGTCAACAGCCAGTCCGGCAAGGGCGGCATCGCCTACCTGCTGCAGACCGGCGCCGGGCTGGAACTGCCCCGGCGGCTGCAGATCGAGTTCGCCGGGGTGGTGCAGGAGGCGACGGACGACAGTGGGCTGGAGATCACCGGCGAGGAGCTGTACGGGCTGTTCCGGGCCGAGTACCTGGACGCGGGGGCCGGGCGGGAGTGGCGGGTCGGCGACGACTGGGCCGAGGTGGACGGCCGCCGGGGCACCGGCGCCGGGCCGGTGGACGCGGTGGCGGCGGCGGTGGGGGCGGAGATCCTCTCCTTCAACGAGCATGCCGTCGGATCGGGGCCCGACGCGGTCGCGTACGTGGAGGCCCGGATCGGCGGCACCGTGGTCTGGGGCGCCGGGCGGGACGCCTCGGTGCTGACGGCGGGCGTCCGGGCGGTGCTGAGCGCCGCCGCGCGGGCGGGCGTCGGGCGGGCCGGAACCGACCGGGTCGCCGCCGGGCGGCTCACCTCCGGGCGCGGAAGGGCATGATGGGGCGATGAGTCCATCCCTTCCCGTGCGCAGCCTCGCGGTCGCCGAGGCGCTGGCGGCGGCCGGTGTCGCCGGTGAGATCGTCGTCCTTCCCGACTCCGCCCGGACGGCAGTCGAGGCCGCCGCCGCCCTCGGCTGCGAGGTCGGCGCGATCGCCAACAGCCTGGTGTTCAGCTGCGACGGCGAGCCGCTGCTGGTGATGACCAGCGGTGCCCATCGGGTCGACACCGCCTTCCTGGCCGGGCAGTTGGGTGCGGTCGAGATCACCCGGGCCTCCGCCGCCCAGGTCCGCGAGGCCACCGGCCAGGCCATCGGCGGCGTAGCCCCCACCGGTCACCCGGTTCCGCTGCGCACGGTCGTCGACACCGCGCTGCGGCAGTACGAGGTGCTGTGGGCGGCGGCCGGGCACCCGCACACCGTCGTGCCGATGACGTACGAGGAACTGCTGCGGGTCACCGGCGGCGTGCAGAGCACCGTCGTGTCGACGGACTGAGGGGCTCCGGCCGACGGCCCACCACCGGGATGCCGGCGGTGGGCCGTCGCGGGTTCCGGGCCGTCGTGGGTCCGGGGCCCGCCGTTGCGGGCCCGGGGGGCGTGGGTTCGGGACCGTGGTGGGTTCGGGGGCGCCCCCAGCGCGATTCGCCGTCCCAGGGACGCCGGGAACGCTAGAGGGACGCCGTCCGGCTCTCCTAGCGTCTCCTCTCGGCGGCCGGTGCGGTGGACGGACAACCTTCCCGTGCCCGTGCCTCCGCTCCCCTCTCCCGCACTCAGTCCCACCAGTGAGGAACCGCCATGAAACGCATCCCGGCCCTCGTCGCCGCGATGTTCGCCGCGCTGCTCGCGGCCGTGCTCGTCGCCCCCGCCGCCCAGGCCGCGAGCTGGCCGATCGTCCGCAACGGCGACCGCGGCGACAACGTGACCACGGTCCAGTACCTGCTGTCGGCCCGCGGCTTCGCGACCGGTGTCGACGGCGCCTTCGGTCCCGGTACCGAGGACAAGGTCAAGAGCTTCCAGAGCGCCAGCGGTCTGACCCCGGTGGACGGCGTCGTCGGCTCCGACACCTGGTCCAAGCTGATCGTCACCGTCCGCAGCGGCGACAACGGCGACGCCGTGAAGGCGCTCCAGGTGCAGCTCAACGCCCACGGCGCCAGCCTGGCCGTGGACGGCGCCTTCGGCCCCGGCACCGACTCCAAGGTGCGCAACTTCCAGCAGTCCGCCGGCCTGAACCCGGTCGACGGCATCGTCGGTCCGGCCACCTGGGGCGCCCTGCTCGGCGGCGGTGGCAGCACCGGTGGCTCCGGCGGTTCCGGTGGCGACACCCTGAGCCAGTCGCAGGCCGCCTCGATGCTCTCGTCCGCCGGGATCACCTGGTCCTCCTCGGGCAACTGCTCCGACCGCAACAGCAGCAGCTGCACCTCCTTCGACGGCATCCGCCGTGCCACGGTCGACGGCGCCATCAACCTGAAGCACGCCGTCGGCAGCTGCCCGCTGAACATCACCGGCGGCACCGAGACCGGCCACGCCAGCGGTACCTACAGCCACGGCACCGGCTACAAGATGGACTTCGCCATGATGAGCTGTCTCACCAACTACATCCACGGCACCTTCACCCACAGCGGCACCCGCGGTGACGGCGCCGACCTGTGGACCGCCCCCTCCGGCAACATCTACGCCAACGAGGGCAGCCACTGGGACGTCACCTTCATGAACTGACGCCGGCCGCGGCGAGCGGAACGCGAGGGCGGGGCCACCGGACACTCCCGGTGGCCCCGCCCCGTGCCGTTCCCGGGGAGCCGGGAGCCGGGAGCCGGGGAGCCGGGAGCCGGGAGGCGGTCTGCCGCTACACGAAGTTGAACGTCTGGAAGTTCATGCGCTGTAGGTGATGCCGTTCAGGCTCTGCGGGGTGTCCCGGCCGGTCTCCGCGGCGCTCGCGGTGCCTGCGGCGGAGATGCCGAGCCCGGCGGCCGTGAGAACCGCGGTCGCGGTGGCGGCCACGATACGCCCGGTGCGACTGGTGCGGCCGGTACGACCGGTGCGGCCTCGGAGCAGGGTCGAGATGTTCAACGTTCCTCCTGAGGAGCGGAGTTGACTCGCCTGGCCCGCATGACGCTAGGGCCTTTGTCATGCACATTGAATAGGAGGAGCGCATTCCCCGGTGTGATCAGGATCACGGCCGCTTCGGGTGTCGACGACGGTCGCGGGCTCGTGGCCGAGCTCCACGGCCACCGTCCCGTGCGAGGGGAACCGGCGGCAGGCAGTGGCGTCCGGAGGGTAAATCGGGAAGGCTCGGGGGCATGGTCTCGGTACTGCGGAACGTGGCGATCGACTGTGCGGACGCCTATGAGCTGGCCCGCTTCTGGAGCCGGGTGACCGGTCGTCCGCTGGGCCCGGGTGATGGGCCGGGGGACCGGGAGGTCGCGGTGGTGTTGGCGGAGGGACCGGTCCTGTACTTCAGCCAGGTGCCGGAGCCGAAAACGGTCAAGAACCGGGTCCACCTGTGCCTGCGGCCGGAGACCTCGCGGGAGGAGGTGGAGCGGCTGCTGGGGCTCGGGGCCACGATGGTCAGCGATCTGCGGAACCCCGACGGCTCGGGGTGGGCGGTGCTCGCCGACCCCAACACACGTGACTACCAGTTCTGTGCAGCTTAGCCGCAGGTCAGCGGCAACGACAGAGCCCCGCCCGGCACTTGGCCGAACGGGGCGTTTTGCTGTCTGACCACCCGACAGGGCGGTGCACGATGTTGACCCACGGGCCCGCGTGCGTCAGATCGGCAGGTCCCACCCGGGGCCGTCCTCGGCGCCGAGCCACACCCGCTGTCCGGCGGCCGAGACCGTGATCCCGAACCGTTCCTGGTGAGGCTCGTTGACGGCCTGCCAGCGCTGCACCGCTCGTTCCACCCGGTCCCACAGGCGGACGGGACCACGCTGGACAACGGTCCACCCGCCGTCAGGGTTGGGCATCGTCCGAGCCTGCGAACCGGTGGACACGTCCCAGAGGATCTGTTCCGCCCCCGCCCCCATGCGTTCGGCCGAGGGGGCCGCGAGCTGCGCGACCCACCCGCCCGTCCAGTCGTCGAGCTTCGCGGGGTCGATCTGACTCGGACGCTCCTCCCCGGGCAGCAGGGCCAGCGTCGGACGGGGCGGCCGGTCGTGCGGCCGGGCGATCATGAAACTGGTGTACCCGGGGAGGAACCGGCCCGTGGCCTCTCCGGGGCCGGTCACGTCGAGCAGCGCGAGGGCGTTGGCGTAGCTCCACCCGGAGAGGGTGGCCAGGATCTTCCCGCCGGGCTTCACCTGGTGCAGCCAGGGCAGCGGGACGTACCGAACCGAACAGGTGGCAATGAGCCGGTCGTACGGGCCGCCCTGCGGGTCGCCGCGCAGCCCGTCACCGATGATCAGCCGGGGCGCGAAACCAGCCGCCTTGAGTGCCGTGGCGGCAGCCCCGCCGACCACCGGGTCGTACTCGATGCTGGTCAGGTTGGCGTCCCCGAGGCGGTGCGCGCCGAGGGCGGTCGAGTACCCGGTCCCGGTGCCGATCTCCAACACCCGCTGCCCCGCCTCCGCGCCGAGTTGCTGCCACATCCGCAGCACCAGGGACGGCAAGGTGGACGACGACGACGGGGAGCCGGTCACGGCGTCCTCGGTCACATCGTCGGGCCTGATCCGGCCGTCCAGTTGGGTGATCAGCGTCTCGTCGGAGTAGACACCCTCCAGCCACCCGGGATCGCCCTCCCGGACGGGCCGGTAACTGGTGGGCATGCTGCCCGCCACCGGCAGGAAGTAGGACCCCGTGAACAGCTCGCGGGGAACCGTGGTGGCCGCGCTGCGCCACTCGGGTTCGGTGAGGGTGCCGTCCTCGGCGAGTCTGTCCGCCAGGGCGCTGCGAAGCTGAGCCGATGTGCTCACGTGTCGGGGCCTTTCTCCAGTTGGTCGGTTAGAGCTTGGGCGATGGCGGCGGTGGTCTGCGCCGGCTGCCACGCCCATTGGCCGTTCGGGTTGCACTCAAGGAAGTACCAGTCACCCGCAGGGGTCACAGCGAAGTCGAACGCGCCGTAATGCAAACGGAGTTCGGCGAGATAGGCCGCGACCGCACGCGCGACCGACGCGGGTACCTCGATCGGTGTACACGTCATCAGGTCTTGACGGTAACGCCAGTCGAGATCGGGACTGTCGATCCGGACCCCGAACAGTCGGGCGCCCACGGCGGTCACGCGCACGTCGAACGCCTTGTCCACCTTGGCTTGGAACATGTGGGGACAGACGGACACGGCGTCGGTGATCTCCGCCGCGCGCACCTCCCGGACCCACACACTGTTCGGCTGATCGTCCACGCGGTAGGGCGTGTTCCACACGGGTTTGTAGACCACTCCGCCGGACTGCTGGGCGGCGAACGTCCGCGCCTCGTCCGGGTCGTCGGTGATCACCGTGCTGGGCACCAGGAACCCGCAGCCCTGCGCGGTTGAGAGCTGCGCGGGCTTGAACTCGGCGGCCCGATTGCTCCACGGGTGATTCACGTAGTGCGCGCCAGGCAGCGACGCGAGGATGCCCCCCGCGCCCCACAGGGCCTGTTCTGCGGCGAACCGGCGGTCCTGGCCGCTCAACTCCGGCGGTCCCTCGTAGGGCGAGGGCCTGCGCACCCACACGGACCGAATCCGCGTGGTGTCGATCTCCCGGCTCGCCGTGCGCAGGGTGCCCCGCTGGTCGCCTGTGCGGTACGTGGCAGTCAGCGAGGCACCCGCGTGCAGGTCGGTGCCGGGGTCGAGACGGACCACGGGAACCCGGCGCTCGGCGAGAAGCCGCAGCACCACGTCCGCAGTCACGTCGTAGGGGTTGGTCAGCACCAGTACCGACCTGCTGTCACGCATCAGCCGGAACTCTGGTCCTGGTCGTACGACTCGGTGCTGTCGGAGTCGGTCGCGCCACCCGGGCCCGACCCGTCACCCGGGGTGGTCGTGGTGGGCGTCAGGCCGCTCGTGCTGGTGCCGTGGCTGCCCAGCTCGACCGTCCGGCCGTGCTCGTCCACGATTACCGCGATCTGGGTTTCGGGGTCGATCACGGGCGTGTACTGCGGAACCGTGGTGGTGGCCGCGTACGGCCCCATCCGCTGGGTGCCCCACGGTGCGGGCGTCTGCGTCATCTGTGCTGTACCTCCGTTTTCTGCGAACGTCGAAGTTCAACACCTCGGCCGTGAGGCCGAGTTGCCAATCCCACCCCGCCCGAGTCGCCCTGTCCAGGGCCGAACTGGCCGGAGTGGCCGTGCCCCGCTCCGGGCATGGGGGTTGAAGTGCCCGGAGCGGGAGTTGGGGCCCATCCCGGCGGGGGTGTTGACCCTTCCCCGCCCGCCGGAACGGGAGTTCATTGGGGGTGCGGCTACCCGCGCCCGAGGGGACGTGCCTTGCGGAGCGGGGCCAACTCGCCGGGAACCGTCCACCCGAGGGGGAACAGCACCGGTTCGCCCGGGAACAGCGCGGCCCACTCGGCGGTCATGGCACCGCCCCACCGGCCGCACGTTAGGCACCGCCAGACCAGCCCGCCCGGACCGCTCAACAAGGCACCCGGTTCCGTGGTCGTCTCGACCTCGTGTCCGGCGCCCTCGGGGCACTCGCGCATCTCCGCTCCACATCGTGATCCGTCTGTGCCCCGCCCCGGTCGTCCAGGCCGTCCAAGTCCCGTCACCGGGGCGGGGATTGTGCAGCCCGGCGCAGCGCAGGCAACACCGGGAGTCGAGCGGTCGGGTTACTGCCGAGCGCTGGTGCCCCATCTCGACCGGGGCCGGGCATGCCGAGCGCGGTGGGTGCGCTCGGTCGCGGACTTGTCCCGCGTAGCCATCGCGGCAACTGCCTTGCTGTGCAGGGTCGATATGCAGTCGCCGCAGGCGAGAAGCCCGGCCGTGACTCCGCCGGCTGCTGTGACCGGGCCGAGCCAGAGCACGCGGACCGAGGTGCGCCCGCAGTAGAGCCAGCAGTCCCCGACCGCCCACGGGTTCCCGTCGCCTGTCTCGGGCGGCTCCGGCAGCCGTCCCGCGCTGATCTCGGCCAGCGTGGGCAACACCTCGGCAGCGAGGGTCACGGCGGCTCTCCGGGGCGAACGTGGCGCACCGTGACCCGCAACCGAGACCGCCTGGCGGCACGTCTTCGGCGCCACCACGTTTCCCAGTCCCCGCCGTAGACGATGCCGAGCATGGCGACCGCCAGGGCGAAGAACCACCAGACCCACCGACGCGCGGCGTACGGGTCGAGCCTGGCGAGGGCGACCACCAGAGCGGCGGGCCCGAGAGCGACCGCCACGGCCAGGGCGCAGGCAGCAAGGGTCTTGCGGCTCACGCCGGTTCGTCCTCGGGCACCAGCACCATCGGGACCGAGGCAGCGTCCAGGCTGAACGACCGGTGGTCCTGGTTGAGCCACGTGTGCGTGCGCGCCCACTCCGCCACGGCCCCCACGTCCGCACTCGGCCGGGACGTCTCGCCGCACATGGTGCCGTCCTCGTCCTCGGAAACGCAGGACAGGACGTAGCGCGCCGGAACGGCCCGAGGGTCATCCGGGCGCAACTTCCAGCCCCCGAACCGAGTAACGATCCGGTTCGTCTCCTGGCAGTCCGTGTGCGTCAGCACCGACGGGAGTTCCCTGGTCGGCATGCTGCTCATTCGGCCTCCAAAACGCTGAATGCCCGTCACGTCACATGGACGGTACGGGCACTCAAGGCGGCCGAGAGGCACAGTTTGTGCCCCTATCTATCAGTCAGGCGGCAAGCCCGGTAGCGGTTGCAAGGTCACGGGCGGCGGGTCGAACAGACGGAGGGCCGTCCAGCAGGCCCCTTACCAAGTCATGGGTTTCGTGGTTCCACCGGGCGGTGTCGGGCGCTGCCTCCACTGCGTCGGTGAGCAGCGACGCCACCCAATCCGGTTCGCCCCGCAGGGCGTATGCCCGTGCGACCTCGATCAAGTGCCGTGCCCGCCTCGGCCGTGCAGGAAGTTCTGCCGGTGCCAGCCGGTCAGCCCACCGCAAGGCGGTACCGACCTGTCGCAGCTCGACAGCGACTGTCACAGCGTGCACCGGGATTACCCGCGCAGATGCGGAGGTCGGCGAGTGCCAGAAGTCAGCCGGCAGGGTCCTGGCGACCTCCTCGGCTCGATCGAACCAGCCCCAAGCCTCGCCCGACTCTCCCGCGCGAGCGTGCGTAATGGCCGCGTGGAACGCCATATCTGCCCATGCCGCAGCAAGCGACGGAGAATCACCCCGGGCCGGTCCCAGCAGCCGCAGAGCCTCCTCCGTGAGCGTCTGGGCGCTGTCCCATTGCCCAGACTTCCGGAACGCCTCCACCAGGAACCAACAAGCCTGCGCAACGGCGACGGCATCACCGGAGGCTCGGGCGGTCGCCAAGGAGCGCTCAGCCACGCGCCAGACCAGGTTTCCATCCCCCTGGTAGGCGGCGAACATCTGAACAAGATTCAGAGCCGAGGCATAAAGCACCTCAGCGCGCCGACGATCCGGGCAGTCAGGGTGCGATGCGGCGGCCGAGGCAGCCGATACCAGCGCCGGGAGCAGGTCCCCAAGAGCCGTACGGTGGTCGCCCCGGGAGTCCCGAGCCTGCCAAGCCGCAGCCACCTGAGCCGCAACGTGATTGACGCTCGGGACCGGGCCAGCCGCCAGGCCCAGCGGCGCCGAGTCAACGGCCCGCCGGACCACCGACAGCGCCGGATGCTCCGCCCCGGAGAACAATGCTCGGGGCATCGACACGTCCCCCGTCAGGGCCGACAGGTCTTCGATGCCCACGTGTTCTGCGATCTTGACGAGCACGGGCAGCCTCGGCGGCAGGAGGCGGCCGTTCTCAACTGCCTTCAACCATCCCTCTGAGCGGCCTACCAGCCCGGCCAGCACGGCACGGGACTTGCCCGCGCGCTCCCTGAAAAGCTTGATGCGCTGACCAACAGACAGCGCCGGATCGACAGCCATAGCCATGGGGTAAGAGTAGGACCAGCGCTGCCGGGCTAACACCGGCTCGAACCGAGCACGTGGGAAGGGGCGAGTGACGGCAGGGCAGCAAGCGGGAACGCAAGAAGGCCCCCGCCCCAACCACCCGATGAGGGAGGAAGGGACGGGGGCGTTCGCGGAAGGTGGGACCGGTCAGTCCCAGATATCGGAGTCGTCTGCTGACTCCGGCGGGGCAATGGACACTCGCGCACTCGGCGAGAGACCCAATTCCCTGATGTAGCGCGCGAGTTGGGAGCGGTACTGTGCCGCGATGGTGGCGGCGCCGTTCTTCACGGTCCCGCGCTCGGCCGTGACCATGAGTCCGCGTTCGGACAGGTCGCGCTCGGCCTGGTCGATGCGGGCCACACAGACGCACAGGTCCTTGACGGTCGAGTGGTCCACTTCGCCGAGCCCTGCGGCCACTTCGAGAATCGGCACAACGCGCCGCCACTCAGCCGAGGCTATTTCTCGACAGCGGATATTGGCTTCTTGGATCTCGGCGGCCGGCGAGTCCTTGAACAGATCTCGCCAATCGGGCTCGGCGAGAACAGCGCGCGGAACAATCACCCCCTCTCTGATCTCAGCCTTGGACGGGTTCCCTTCGCGGGCCCGTATTGCCGCTGGCTTGGGGCGGTACCGATCAGCCATAGTCTCCTTTCCAACTCGCTGTAATGGCACTCGGAGCCCCAAGAATGGCCACAGCTCCGGCGCGAGTTTTTTCCCTCCCTGCCGATCAACCTTGGCCATGGAGGGGAGTACCCCCCTGGTCGGGTCGGGGCTGCTCAGTCGCCCTGCGCGGCCACGTATGCCTCACGCTGGGCCACAAGGCCCTGATTGAATTCGTCAGCGAGCTGTGCCGACTCCTTTTCGAGGCGTTCTACGATTTCATCAAGGATCTGCGCCGCGTAATGCCGCTGCTCGGGTACGGTCACGACTTCACCGATGGTCCGCTGCGCGCGCTGCGCTTCGGTCATGACGTGTCCGCGCTTGTGCCGGGCGGCCCGGTACTCAACATATGCAGCGAACCAGGGCTCCGCCGACAGGGCGTCAAAGAACCGCTGTCGGGCGTCGTCACCCGAGTTCGCGGCTTCCTCGGCCCGACCCATCCAAGTCCCGGCGAACTGTCGGCTGTACTCGATCTCTCGTTCTGCGCGGCGGGCCTTCTCGGTGTCCTCGGCGGCGCGCAACTGCGCCTCGGCAGCAGCCAGCGGGCCGGATACCTTATCGATCTGTGCGCGCAGCTTGGCGACCCGCTCGGTAGCCTTCTCGATCTCGGCGCTCATATCAGTTACCGCCCTTCGTGGTGTCGCGCCCGTACTGGGCTGCAATCGTCTTCGCGTTCTCGTAATAGCCGAGAATCAGGCGGGTCGTGGTGCCCATGCGTTCGAACATCTCGGGGTTCGAGTCCCGAAGAGCGGCCAGCTTCTCCATGCGCTCGTCTCGCTGCCACTCGGCAGCGCGGGCCGCATCCTTGTCCCGGGGACCGTCCAGATAGCCGAACCGGTGCAGGGTGTCGCTCATAGTGTTCTCTCCGTTCGTCAGTGCCCACGGCGGGGCCCGGTATACGTAGGGGGCGCCCCTTGCCCGCTCTCCTCTCGGATGTAGTGGAGGGCGGAGGGTTCCTGGCCTCCCGACCCTTCCCCTGATCTAGTGAAGGGCGGAGGTTTCCGGCTCCCGGTGGCGAGGTGGCGAGAGTGGTCCTGTTTCTGTTTTTTCTTAGTTTTTTCTATGTGTTCAAAAAAATAGGTAAGAACCACCACTCATCACCCCTCTTGCCGCTGTCGGCCGATCCGGGCCAGCGAACCCCCGAGACCACAGGCGGCCGTCTGCGGGCACGAGAGAGCCCCGGCCGACCAACGGGGGGCCGACCAGGGCTGTACGGGGCTCTATGGGGCCTTTACGCGGCTGCGGGCAGCATCTTGGGGACCGTGGCGGTTTCCCATGCAGACAGTTCTTCGGCGGCGGGGTCGAGTTCGCCGTTCATGGTGAAGTCCACCCGCCGTGTGTCGAGCGTGCGCCACCCGCCACGGGTGCCCCGGCGGACATTCAGCCGGACTCCGGCATCAACGAGCATGCCGCGCCGCTTCGCCGTGTCGGCCGTTTGCCAGTCGTCGGCGAAGGTGCGCCCGGTGGCCGTGGTGATGCGTTGCGGCTCGGTCTTCTCGCGGGACTCCAGCTCGACTATGCGACTGTCCAGCGCATCGTGTCGCCTCTTCCACTCCTGCGCGGCGTGCTTGGACTTCTGCTGACCTTGGATTTTCAGGTGCGCGGTGAACTCGGCCACGGTCGCGTTCAACTCCGGCTCGGGGTCGTAGCCGGGCACCACCACGGTTGTCCTGGTTTGGATTCCGCCGACCAGGCGCAGGAACTCGGCTATCACGTACTCGTCGGCCCAGTCTCCCCGGATGTTCGCGGGTGCTTCGCACTTGTCGCCCCGGGCGTGGTAATTGCACTTGTAGACAGGCGCCGCCGGGTGGACTACCCGAGGTGGGCGGCCGGGTCGACGCCGGTCAGGTCGCGGCTGGCGTCCCACAGGCGGGCCGCGACGGTGGTGTCGGCGAGGTTGGCCCACACCGGTTCGCGGTGGGGCTCACCGCGCAGGCCGAAGGCGCGCGGGCCCCACAGCTGGCCGCCGCGTACGGCCGGGTCGAGCACCGCCCGGACGGCGGGCCAGGCGCCGGCGTGCTTGCCCTGGAGGAGCAGGGCGGCGGGCGCGGCGCCCAGGCGCGCGGCGGCGGTCTTCGTGTGGACCCCCGGCCGGGAGGGGGTGAGGGAGTCCAGCGCGCCGCCGGGGTGGACCACCACGCTCGCCACCGTGCTGCCGGCCGCGCGGAGGCGGCGGTCGAATTCGAGGCCGAAGTGCATCTGCGCGAGCTTGGAGCGCCCGTAGGTGCGCTTGGGCCGGTAGTCCCTGCGGGACTGCAGGTCGTCCAGGTCCAGGCGCTCGGACTTCGCGGCGAAGCTGCCCATGGTGATGACACGGGCCGCCGGGGCGGCGGACAGCAGCGGCATCAGCCAGTGGGTCAGCGCGAAGTGCCCGAGGTGGTTCGTGCCGAACATCAGCTCGTGACCGTCCCCGGTCTCCTGGCGCGGCGGGTCGTCGAGCGCGACACCCGCGTTGTGGACGACCGCGTCGAGGCGTTCGACCCCCAATGCGTCCGCCACCGTTCGCAGCGACTCGAGGTCGGCGACGTCCAGCCGTACGGCGCGCACCTGTGCGCCGGGCACGCGGGCCCGGATCGAGGCCATGGCGTTCTCGGCCTTCGCGGGGTTTCGGCTGCCGAGCACGACGGTCGCCCCGGTGGCAGCCGACTGCTCCGCGACGAAGTACCCGATCCCGGCGTTGCCGCCGGTGACCAGGACGACGCTGCCGTCGGCACGCGGCAGCCGTCGGACGTTCCAGGGCGAGGTGGGGGGTGCGGAGGACATGGTGGCGGGACTCCCTTGCTGGTCAGGCGGCAGCGACTGCCTATGGGCTGCGCGGAACCCATGATTTCGGCCTGCCGCCTGCACGTCGCTCACAGATCACTGCCAGTCCTGTCAGCGGCCCGGCATCCCACCGGCACGGCCGGGGCGCGCTCAGAACCAGTACGGTTCGCCGATGATCTCCGCGCCCGCCTGCGCGGCGAGCCAGGCCGCGTGTTCCTCCACGTAGGTGTGGAGGTAGAGGACGTGCTCGGGCATCCACGGGTGGTCCAGGTCGTCGGCCTCGTGGTGGGTGTTGACCTGGAGGCGGGCGTGTCTGCGGGTCCAGGACAGTCCGAGCTCGGGGGCTCCCGGCCACCACAGGTCGTTCCAGTGGACCTGCAGCCGGTCGTGGACGCGGAGCGCCGAGCTCACGGCGCTCCGCGCGTGGTGCCGACTGGGGAGTTCCAGATCGACGGTGTAGATGTCCGCGTACGGCAGGGGTGCGTCGCCCGGGGTTTCCGCATCCTTCCTGATCTGCTCGTGGACCTTCGCCTCGGGAACCGCCGTCAGCAACTGCCTGAGACGGGCCCGGCTCGGCACCCTGGCCCGGATCTCGGTGCCGCCGGAGGAGGCCACCTCTCCCACTGCGAGGAGTCGGTCGGCCACGGCGAACACCGCGTGGAGGTCGGGGGTGCGGAGCACGGGAAAGACGAGGTTGTGCGACATGGGCGTCAGTACTACCGCGAGGACTGTCGGCCCACATCTGGTTTTCTGGCAGCTGTCTTCACGGCGGCTGCGGTTACTGCGCCTGTAGTCACGACAGGTGCAGTAACCGCAGGGTGCCGTGACTGCAGGTGTAGTTACGACAGGTGTAGTTACGGCAGATGTAGTTACTGCCGGTGTAGTTACTGCGGGTGCAGGAACTACACCCGCAGGCCCGCCAGTTCCTCCGCCGACAGCGTCAGCCCGGCCGCCGCTGCCGAGTCGCGGATGGAGGCGGGCCGGCGCGCGCCGGGGATCGGCAGGACGGCCGGGGACTGCGCCAGGTGCCAGGCGAGGCAGACCTGCTGCGGGCTGACGCCTCGGGCACGGGCCAGGGCGTGGAACGGGGTGTCCGTCCTGGGTGCGCCGCTGCCGGGGTCGTCGACGGCGCTGAGCGAGATGCCGCCGAGCGGGCTCCAGGGCAGGAAGGTGAGGCCGAGGTCGGTGCACAGGTCGAGGGTGTCGCGGGTGGCCGTGTGCGCAGGGGAGAAACGGTTCTGCACGGACACCAGGTACTGGCCGAGGATCTCCCGTGCGGTGCGGATCTGCTCGCAGTCCACATTGGAGAGGCCGACCATCCGGACGGTGCCCGCCTCGGCCAGCTCGCGCAGTGCGCCGACGGATTCGGCGAACGGGACGGCCGGGTCCGGCTTGTGCAACTGGTAGAGGTCGATCGCCTCGACGCCGAGTCGGACGGCCGAGGCCCGGGCCGCCCGGCGCAGGTGGCGCGGGTCGCCGTCGACCGTCCAGCTGCCGTCGCCGGGGCGGCCCCGGCCGCCCTTGGTCGCCACCAGGACGCCGTCCGCGTCGTGCCCGTAAGCCGCCAGGGCGCGGGCGATCAGGTGCTCGTTGTGGCCGACTTCGTCCGCGTGCCAGTGGTAGGAGTCGGCCGTGTCGATCAACGTCACGCCCGCGTCCAGGGCGGCGTGGACGGTGGCGATCGCCTGCGCCTCGTCGGGGCGGCCCTCGACGGACAGCGGCATCGCGCCGAGGCCGATCGCGCTGACGGTGCTGCCACCGATGACGCGGGTGAGGGCAGTTGTCGAGGTGGCGGTCATGCGCTGGCCTCCTTGACGGCCTGGGGAAGCCAGTCGGTGACGGCGGAGAAGCGGTAGCCCAGGCGGGCCGCCCGTCCGGTGTCCATGGCGTAGCAGCGGTCGAAGGAGAACGGCGAGGGCGCCTCGCCCCCTCCCGTGGTCAGCCGCGGCTCGGCGCCGGTGGCCCGGCCCACTGCCGCGCACAACTCCCGTACGTCCATCGGCCCTTGCGAGGCCGCGTTGACCGGTCCGGTGAAGTCGGCCTTGGCGGCCCAGGCCAGGAAGCGGGCGATCTCCGCCTCGTGGACGAAGGAAGCGCGCTGCGGTGCGGCGTGGACGGCCACCGGGATGCCGCGTCCGATCCGGTCCACGTAGTGGGCCAGCCGTCCGGTGAAGTCGGCGCCGCCGAGGACGTGCGCCGTACGGACGGTGGCGAGGTCGAAGGCTGCCTGCCGGGTGAGCAGTGCCTCCGCCTGGCGCTTGCCCTCGGCGTAGTGGTCGGCGACGAACTGAACGTCGTCCCAGAGAAGTTGCAGGTCCACCGGCTCGGCCGAGAGGTCGAGCTCCGGTTCCGCGAGAGGTGGGCCGCCGGGCCGGCCGAGGTGGGCGTACACCTCGACGGTGGAGGTGAGCACGTAGCGCGGGGTACGGCCGGCGAACACCCGGGCGGCGACGGCCGCCTGGACGGGCGTGTAGCAGACCTGGTCGACGACGGCGTCGAAGCGCCGGTCGGCGAGCGCGGCGCGCAGCGAGGCCTCGTCGTCGCGGTCGGCCCGCAGGTGGGTCACACCGTACGGGGCGGGGGTGGAGCCGCGGTTGAGGACGGTCACCGCCGCACCCGAGTCGCGGAGCTCCTCGACCACCCGTCTGCCGAAGTAGCGGCTCCCGCCGATCACACACACGTCCACGCCCTCGATCCCTTCCCATCGCCTGCCGGTGGGGTCAGCCTGCCCTGGTCCCGTCGTCAGCAGTAGTGTTGAGATCGAGGCATCATCATTAGGAGAACTGTTGATCGACGTCCAGCGACTCGCGGTGCTGCGGGAGGTCTCCCGCCGGGGCAGCTTCAACCAGGCGGCCCTGGCGCTGCACTGCACCCCCTCTGCCGTCTCCCAGCAGGTCGCCGCGCTGGAACGAGGCCTCGGCGCGCCCGTGGTCGAGCGCTCGACCCGCGGCGTCACGCTCACCGACACCGGCCGGCTGCTGGTCGAGGCCGCTGACGCCATCGCCGCCGAACTCACCGACACCCAGCAGCGCATCGCCCGCCTGACGGCCGAGCGGACCACCCTGACCGTCGCCACCTTCGCCAGCGGCGGGCGCCGACTGCTGCCCGCAGCGCTCGCCCGGTTCGCCGCCGAACACCCGGAGGTCGAACTGACCATCCTGGAGGCGGAACCGGAGGAGAGCCTGCCCGCCGTCCGCGAGGGCCGCGCCGACCTCGCCCTCGCCTACCACCTCGAAGGCCCGCCGCCCGCCCGCCCCGGCGACCGCTCCGGGCTGGACTGGACGCGGCTCGGAGAGGACCCGCTGCGCGTCGTGCTGCCGCGCCACCACCCCGCCGCCGCCCGCTACCGGTCCCGGCCCGAGGCGCCGCACCTGGCCGAACTCGCCGACCAACGCTGGATCCTGGGATGCCGCAAGTCCGCCGACCAGCTCGCCCGGTACGCCGACCTGGCCGGCGTCGAGCTGCGGATCTCGTGCACGGCGACGGACTACGAGTTCGCCCAGTCCCTGGTCCGCGCCGGGATCGGCATCGCCCTGATCCCCGAGATCGGCCTGGCCCGGCATCCGGAACTGGTCGCCCTCCCGCTGGCCGAACCCAGCCCCCGCCGCTACCTCGGGCTGGCCCTCGCCCGGCGCCGCCGCGGACGGGTCGCCCGGCTGGCGGAGGAACTGGCGTCCCGGCTGGCCGGGGGAGCGGAAGAGGAGGCGAAGGCCGCGCCGGGCTCGGACGGCTCTGGCCCGACCGCCTGTTGATGGATCCACCCGCAGGGCCGATGGTAGGTACTTCGGGTACGTGGTACGTCAACAGGAGTGGCACATGGGCATATTCGGGCGGAAGAAGAAGCAGCCCGCCGGGCTCGACATCGGCGGCGGGACGCGCCTGCACATCGAGGCCTCGCCGCAGGAGATCAAGCGGATGGTCAAGGACCTGCGGGGCCGGGCCGAAGCAGGGGACGTCGAGGCGATGGCCGATCTCGGCCGGATGCTGGAGTACCAGGGCAAGGTGGAGGAGGCCATGCGGTGGCACCAGCAGGCCGCCGTCGCCGGCGACGTGGACTCGGCCGCCTGGCTCGCCGACCGGCTGCTCAAGAACGGGCAGATCACGACGGGCCTCGACTACCTGCGCCTCGCCGCCCGTGGCGGACACCTCTCGGCCACCTTCAACCTCGGTGCCATCCTGCTGAGCCAGGACGAGAACAGCGAGGAGGGCGCCCGCTGGATGCTGCGCGCCGCCGAAGCGGGTCACCAGAAGGCGATCGACCACCTCGGCATCGACATGGCGCAGGTCCGGGCCGCCCGCGAGGAGGTCGCCCGGGACGTCGCCAAGGCCGAGCAGGGCGACGCCGAGGCCGCGCACCGAGCGGCGGCGGTGCTGCTGGACCTCGGCGAGGTCGAGCAGGCCGAGTACCTGCTGGAGCTCGCCGCGAACGGCGGGATCGCCGACGCCGCCTGGGAGTTGGCCCTGCGGGTGCACGACCGCAGCGACACTCCGCGCGCCGTGGAACTGCTGGAACAGGCCGGCCGCAACGGGCGCCCCGGGGGTGCCAAGCTCGCCGGGATCTGGCTGTACACCGAGGGCGAACCGGCGGCCGCGGTCTCGCTGCTGCGCCGGGCCGTCGCAGAGGGGGAGGAACTGCTCACGCCGGTGCTCGGCGCTGCCCTCAGCGCCGCGGGCGACCTGGACGGCGCGGAGGCGGTGCTGCGCCCGGCGGCGGAGGCGGGCGACTGGCAGGCGCAGTACAACCTGCTGGCGGTCCTCCAGCAGCGGGCGGCGCGTACGGGCGGTGACCGGTCGACCGAGGAGATGTGGAGCCTGCTCTCACGGGCCACGGCCGGTCTGCACGCCCAGGCCCAGGAGCGGCTGGACGCCGGAGAGCCGCAGCGGGCCGCCGACCTGCTGCTGATCGGCGCCCGGGCGGGCGACCCGGCGGCGCAGCGCTCCCTGGGCGAGCTGCTGTTGGCGATCGACCCCAAGGACCCGGAGGGGCAGGAGTGGCTGCGGCGCTCGGGCGCACGGCGCTGACGGCGGCCGGAAAATCAGCAGGTCGGCCCGGCCGACTTCCTGCTCAACGGCCCCGACCCGCCGCGCCCGGAATCCGCTGGCCCGGCGCCCGCCCAGCCGCCAGACTTCCCGTCATGCAGGCGATCGACGAACACATCGAGGCCATGGCGGCCCGACTCGCGGACGTACCGGGCATGGTCGGCGTGATGCTCGGCGGAAGCCGGGCACGCGGGGAGCACCGGCCGGAGTCGGACTGGGACCTCGGCCTCTACTACCGCGGCGAGCCTGACCTCGCCGCGCTGCGGGCGCTCGCCGGGCCGGAGGTGGAGGTGGCCGGCCCTGGCGGCTGGGGGCCGTGGGTGAACGGCGGTGCGTGGCTGCGCATCGACGGGGTTGCCGTCGACTGGATCCTGCGCGACCTCGACCGGGTCGAGCGGGTGTGGGCGGACTGCCGGGCCGGCCGCTACGAGGTCGGCGTGCAGGCCGGTCACCCGCTGGGGTTCTGGTCGCCCTGCTACCCCGGCGAGGTCGCGCTCGGCCGCGTACTCGCCGACCCCGCGGGCGAGTTGGCGGCGCTCCAGGCACAGACCGCCCGGTATCCGGAGCCGCTGCGCGACGCCCTGACGGGTGGGGCGTGGGAGGCGGAGTTCCTGGTCGGCGTCGCGGCGAAGGGGGCGGCCCGGGGCGACACCCTGTACGTCTCGCTCTGCCTCTCCCGGGCGGTGGGCGTACTGGTGCAGGCGCTGTACGCGCGCGAGCGGCGCTGGTGCCTCAACGAGAAGGGAGCGCTGGCGATCGCCGGGCAACTTCCGGATGTGCCAGCCGATTTCGGTGATCGTGCGCGTCAACTGCTGGGCGCCACCGGGGAGACGCCGGGCGCACTGGCAGCGACGGTGGACCGGGCGCGGGTGCTGGTCGGTGAGGTGATGGCCGTCCTACGCGGATGACAACACGCGCTTTCCCCGCCGGTCTCACGCTGTAGCGCACGGGGGCCCTTGCCGCAAGGCCCCGGTCATGCCACACGATCGTCAACTCCAGGGCGGGGCCCGGCGAAGACGGGAGGAATGACGACATGTGAGTTCTGGCTGAGGAGCGGCGGGAGTGGGAAGTCGGCGCTACCGACTTCCCACTCCCGCAGCCCCCGCCGCGCGCCTCCACGGAACACCCGGACCAAGTGGCCAGGCGTCAGACCACGGGTGCGGTCGACGCGTCGGGCGACAGGTGTGGTCAGCCCGTCAGGAACTGCGCCCCGGAGTCCGGGACCTTGTTGCCGTTCCGGTCGAAGTACTCCCAGAGCCTGGCCGTCCTGCCCTCCGGCCGGGCCACCACCGCCTCGCGCAGCGGCGAGTCGGCCACCGTGACGAGCGGCGGCTCGGTGACCGTGCCGTCCGTCCAGGTCACCTTCACCCGGGCGATGTCGGGACCCAGGCTCAGCCCGACGATCTCACCCGGGGCCACCGTGTCACCCTTGCCCCGGGCGCCCAGCAGGCCGCCGCCGATGTACGTGCCGTCGCGCGGGCCCAGCTTGCCCGGCGCCGGGCTGGTGCCCGCGGCGTCGTGGCTCAGGCGCACCCCGTCCACCGTGAAGTAGGTGTTGACGACGTCGGAGTCGGGATCGTAGTACCGGTCGACGAACTCCTTCGTCGGCTTGCTGACCGCCGAGTCGTACGGGCTGCGCTCCTGCCACAGCGCCAGCGCCTGCTCGTACGCCCGCTCCCTCGGGGCCGTCGGCCACACGGCCCGCCACAGCTTCCACTGCTTGCCCTCGGGCGTGGTGCCCTCGCCGACCACCACCCGCACCGGGGTGAACGGGTCCCGTGCGGGCGGGGCGGCGGTCGTGGGAGTCGGGCTCACCGGGGCAGCCGCGGCCGTCGGCGGGCCGCCGGTGCCGGAGCCGTGACCGGGACCGGCCGGGACCAGCGGGCGGGAGACGGCCGGCCCGGGGCGCAGCTCGGAGACCGCCCCGCCCGCCAGCACCACCACCGAGGCCAGCGCCAGCGCGCCGACCACCGTCCGGCGGCGGCGCCGGATCCGCCGACCGCCCGCCAGGATGTCCGCCACCGGCGCCGGGCCGATCCTCGCGGTCGACGCCGCCTCGGCCAGGCCCAGCCCGACCCACAGGTCGGCGTCCCCGTTCGCGTTCGTGCTCATACCGCCCCTCCGATCTCGGTCCTGTCCTTCAGCTCCCCCAGAGCGGACACCTGTCGCAACCGCCCGATGCCCTTCGCCGCGTGGCTGCGCACCGCGCCCACCGAACAGCCCATCGCCGTGGCCGTCTGGCTGTCGCTCAGGTCCTCCCAGTACCGCAGCACCACCGCCTCCCGCTGGCGCGGCGGCAGGGTGGCGAGCGCGGCCAGCAGCGCCCCGCGCTGGTCGGACCGGGCGAAGCCGTCCTCCGACCCCGCCGTGTCCGGCACCGCGTCGACCAGCAGCTCCGGCGGCCGACGGCGCCAGCGGCGGGCGTGCTGGTTCACCAGGATCCGTCGCACGTAGGCGTACGGATCGTCCGCCCGGCGCACCTTCGACCAGGCCGCGCAGGCCTTCTCCGCCGCCGACTGCACCAGGTCCTCCGCCGCGTACTGTTCCCCGGCCAGCAGGAACGCCGTCCGTAGCAGCCGGGGCCAGGACGCGACGACGAACGTCTGGAACTCCTCGTCCCGAGCGCTCTTCGCTTCTCCCATGAGTACCCCCTCACCCACCCAGAGCCCGGACGGGGCCGGAAGCGCTTACTCCCCGGCGGCCTCCGGTCGGAAGAGGTCCAGGCCACGGAGGTACCAGTCGTGCAGCGTCCCGTGCCCGTCCCGCGCCCGCCCGGCAGGCCGGAACCCGGCCCGACGGGCCACCGCGGCCGAAGCGGCGTTCTCCGGCTCCACCCGGATCACCGCCTCCCGCGCACCTACCCGCGCCCCGTACCCCGAGGCCAGCAGGACGGCCCGGGTTGCCAGGCCCCGGCCGCGCCACGGGGGATAGAGGCCGTAGGCGACGTTCACCTGGCCGGGGGCGAGGTCGGCGTGCCCGAACCGCAGGTCGATCGTCCCCGCCAGTACGCCGTTTCCGCCCTCCTCGTCCGCCCTGATCCCGAACGCGCGCAGCGGACCGTCCGCCTCCCACTGCTCGCGGCACTGCCGGAAGTACGCCGCGACGCCCTCCGGAGTGCTCGGGCCGCCGCTCAGCCACCGCACCAGCGCCTCGTCCTCCCCGGCCAGGTGGGCCGCCGCGTCCTCCGGGCGCAGCGGGGACAGCGTGACCACTCCGTCGGACAGCTCCAGTTCGCGCATCCGGACATTCTCGGCGCGCCGCCGCCGGTCACGCCATCGGATTGCGCCCGAACTGCCTCGCGGGCGACCGGCCTGGCTGGCTACCATCCACCGGGTGATCCTTTCTCATGATGATTCAGGAACCGGTCCGGCTGTTGTCCTGCTGCACTCCTCGGTGTGCGACCGGCGGATGTGGGACCCTCAGTGGCAGGCCCTCCTCGACGCCGGCCACCGCGTCGTCCGCTGCGACTTCCGCGGCTTCGGCGACACCCCGCTGCCCACCGGCCCCTACGGCGCCGCGGCTGACGTGCTCGCCCTCCTCGACCACCTGGGCATCGGAACCACCGCCCTGGTCGGCGCCTCGTACGGCGGCCGCATCGCCCTCACCGCGGCCGCCCTGCGCCCCCACGCGGTCACCGCACTCGCCCTGCTCTGCGCAGGCCGCCCGGGCCACGAACCCTCCGAAACCCTGCGCGCCTTCGGCGCCCAGGAGGACGAACTGCTGGAGGCGGGCGACATCGAGGCCGCCGTCGAACTCAACGTCCGCACCTGGCTCGGCCCGGAGGCCGACGAACCGACCCGCGACCACGTCCGGCGGATGCAGCGCCACAACTTCGACGTCCAGCTGGAGGCGACCGGCGGCCCGGAGAAGGAAGACGTCGACCTCACCCGGATCACCGCCCCCACCCTCGCCGTCTCGGGCGCCCACGACCTCCCGGACTTCCGCCACATCGCCGCCGGACTCCCCACCATCCTCCCCAACGCCCGCCACCTCGAACTCCCCTGGGCCGGCCACCTGCCCAACCTGGAACGGCCCGCCGAGGTGACCACCCTCCTCACGGACTTCCTCCGGGACCCGTCAGCGCGGGGCTGAGAGGCGCCAACGGAGCCGGCGCGTCGAGCCGGTCATCGCAGACCGCGAGTACGGCGACATCGACGCCTACGCCCGGGGCTTCCGCGCCGCCGGGGTGCGCGACCCGACGACGGCCGTCGTCGCCGGTGCAGGGCACTTGGCCCAGGAGGAGGAGCCCGCCGAAGTCTGGTCGACCGTCCGGGAGTTCGCCGTCAGCGGGCCCTGGAGGACTGCACGGTCGGGGAGGGTCGGGTACCAATCGGGGCCCCGGCGACTTCGGCCAGGCGGGACAAAGGCCGGACTCGAACGTGTGTCGGGCGCCATGATGGATGGGTGCACTTCACTTCGGAGACCAGTGCGGACGGCGTCTCGGAACGCCGCTTCGTCCATGACGGCGTGCCCGGCGTGCTCTGGCACCCGGCCGGATCGGCCCTCGGCGGGCGGCCGTTGGTGCTGCTCGGGCACGGTGGCGGGCAGCACAAGCTGGGGTCGCGGGACCGGGCCCGGGCGTGCGTGGCGCGGTACGGGTGGGCGGCGGTGGCTCTCGACGCGCCCGGGCACGGCGAGCGGGAGCGCACCGCGCAGGACGAGCGGTTCGCCACCGAGATCGGGGAGTTGCTGGCGGCCGGGCGGCCGATCAGTGCGTGGGTGGCGCGGCACACGGCGGCGCTCGCGGAGCGGGCCGTGCCCGAGTGGCGGGCGGTGCTGGACACTCTGGACGCCCTCGAGGGGCCGGGCAGGGGCCCCGGGCCCGTCGGGTACTGGGGGTTGTCGCTCGGGACGGTGATCGGCATCCCGCTCGCGGCGGCCGAACCGCGAATCCGGGCCGCCGTGTTCGGGCTGGCGGGCCATGCCTCGCTGCTGGAGCCGGCCGGGCGGGTGACCGTTCCGGTGGAGTTCGTCCTGCAGTGGGACGACGAACTCTCGTCGCGTGAGGCCGCGTTGGCACTGTACGGCGCGCTGGGCTCGCGGCAGAAGACGCTGCACGCCAATCCCGGGGGCCACCGGGCGGTGCCCGAGTTCGAGCTCGCCGCCTCGGAGCGCTTCCTGCTCGGGCACCTCGGTCGGACGGCTGCCGGGACCGAGGCCGGAGCGACCTCCCCTGCGGGCCCCGGAGCGACCCCCCACGCAGGGCCCGGGGCGGCCTGACCGGCCGCGTGGAGCCCCGTCCACGCATTCCGGTGCGATCGCACCCCGAAGAACTCACATTTCCGCCACATCGGCCCCGCGCCCCACAGCATTCCCGCGGCTTTCCCACGGCTCCGCGTGTCCGGATTGCCGGGATAGCCAGAATTTGTCGCGGATTACTTGGCATAGCCATATTCCGGCGCTTGTCTGCCGCGAGTAAAACTTCGCAAAGAATTGCCCTCTTCAGCCACTTCGCCGCGCCGCGGCTTCAACAGAATGTTGCAGCTCAGCGCCCACGTCGTGACTGTCGGTCGATTTGACGTAACGCCAGGTGTCCATCCCGTTTCCGAATCCGCAGGAGTACGGTTCCCCACGAATCGCCGAACGGGCTCCCGGGCAGTCTCCCGAGCCCCCTCGGCCGTACCGGGGAATTGGTGCGACGTATGGGCCGTATGGGTCAACAAAAGGGTGGGGGAGGGGTCCCGAAAAGGGCTTCCGCCGCCGCCCGTCCGATATCCGTCGAGTTAGTCGTCGAAGTCCTGCGCGATGGCGCCCAGGTCGATTTCATGCGGTCCACCGCGTACGGTTTCGGGCTGCGGCGGGACGCCGTCGAGGCCGGGCTGACCGGGTACAACGGGTGCCTGGTCGCGCTCGGGTGCGCGGTGCTCCTCGGCCCGGGCCACCCGGCGACGGTCGCGGTCGCGGTGCTCGGCGCCGTCGTCGCCGTGGTGGTGACCGCGGCACTCGGAGCCCTACTGGAAGGGCGCGGGCTGCCCGCGCTGACCGCGCCGTTCTGCCTGGTCGCCACGGCCGCCACGGCCGCCACGGCCGCCGCGACCGTGCTGACCCCGGCGCTCGGCGCGATCACCGCGCCGTTCGGCGGCCACGCCTTCACGTGGCCGTTCGTGCTGACCACCATGCTGTTCCTGGCCGCGGTACCGGTGATTCCCCGGCTGCGCCGGGTCTGATCCCGCAGGCGGCCGAACCCGGTATTCCGCCCCACGGTGGCCCAACTGATCTGCTTTTCATCGGACTTGCATTCCGTCGGTTTCTCGGAAAGGAGGAGTGGTTCCCGTGAATCTCTCCCCGCGTGAGATGGACAAGCTCTACATCTACGTCGTGGCCGATCTGGCCCGCAAACGCCGCGACCGCGGCGTCAGGCTCAACTACAGCGAGGCCTGCGCGCTGATCAGCGAGGCCATCATGGAGGGCGCCCGGGACGGCCGCACCGTCGCCGAGTGCATGGAGATCGGCAAGCAGGTCGTCAGCAACGCGGACGTCATGCCCGGCGTGCGCGAGATGCTGCCGCTGCTCCAGGTCGAGGCCGCGTTCCTGGACGGCACCAAGCTGGTCTCCTGCCACGACCCGGTCGGTGCCTGAGCGATGACCGCCCCCCAGCCTGCGGTGGTCGTCCTGGCCGGCGGGCACGAGAGTGACGGCGGCCGCGACCTGGTGGGCCTGGTCACCCCGAGCGGCGCGCCCGCCGGGCGCGGGCCGGTCGTCCACGCCGCGGCAGCCGCGGGCCGACCGCTCGCCGAAGCCGTCCGCTCGGCCCTGGCGGCCGGCGACGGACCGGTGTGCGTCGTACCGATGACCCTCGGACGGGACCCGAAGCTGGTCGCCGACACCGCCCGCGCCCTGCGCTGGCTCGCCGACGACGAGGGCCGCGGACGGCTCGCGCTCACCGCGCCCTTCGGCGCGGCCGAGCACCTGATCGGCTGGCTGCGCGCCGCCGCGGCCTCGGCCGGCGGCGGGGACGCCGTACTCGTCACCGCCCCGGCGGCCGGGCCGTTCGAGGACGCCGAACTGTTCCGGATCGCCCGGCTGGTCCGCCAGTACGGGCGGCACCGGTTGGTCGAGGTGGCCTTCGCGGGCGGCGACCCCGGCTCGGCCGAGGGCGCCGAACGCTGCCGACTGCTCGGCGCCGACCGGGTCACGGCCGTCACGGCCTCCTTCGGCCCGGCCCTGCCGGCCGACCTGCGGGACAGCGACGTACGGGACGGCGGCCCGCTGCTGCGGCCGTCCGCGATCGCCGGCGTGGTCGCGGCCCGCACGGCGGCGGCGCTGCACCTGCTCGGCCACGGCGAGGACGGCATCCTGGCCGGCCTCGACGCCGAGCACGGCCACGGCTACGCCCACAGCCACGGCCCGGGCGGGGGCCACCACAGCGACGGCCACGGTCACGGTCACAAACACAGTCACAGTCACCCCCACACCCCCGCACACACCCCCCACTGAACCGGCAGAGAGGAAGGCCAGCCATGTCTGGTGGCGCCGCATACCTGTACGGCGACGACCCGGTGGAGATCAACGCCGGCCGAGCCAAGGCCACGATCACGGTCAGCAACACGGGCGACCGGGCGATCCAGGTCGGTTCCCACTACCACTTCTTCGAGGCCAACCGGGCCCTCGACTTCGACCGCAACGCCGCCTTCGGCAAGCACCTCGACATCCCGGCCGGCACCGCCGTCCGCTTCGAGCCCGGCGACACCAAGGACGTCACGCTCGCCGAGTTCGGCGGGCACCGCCGCCTGGTGGGCTTCAGCAACCTCGTGGACGGCGGCACCACGGCGCGGGACACCCGCGCCCGCGCCATCGACCGGGCGATCGCCCGCGGTTTCAAGGGCACCAACCTCGACCACAAGGACGACGAGCCCCGCGCGGGCTTCCGGAACGAAGGCGACCGCTGATGGCCATCCTGTCCCGCAAGCAGTACACCGACCTCTTCGGCCCCACCGTCGGCGACCGCTTCCACCTCGCGGACACCAACCTCGTGGTCGAGGTCGAGCAGGACTTCAACCAGGGCCACTACGGCGACGAGGCCGTCTACGGCGGCGGCAAGGGCATCCGCGACGGCATGGCCCAGGACCCGGCCGCCACCGCCGTCCAGGGCGCGCTCGACCTGGTCATCACCAACGTCGTCGTGATGGACCCGGTGCTCGGCGTCGTCAAGGGCGACATCGGCGTCAAGGACGGCTTCATCACCGCCGTCGGCAAGGCCGGCAACCCGCACACCCAGAGCGGGGTGCACCCGAAGCTGGTGATCGGCCCCGGCACCGAGGTGATCTCCGGCGAGCACCTGATCGCCACCGCCGGCGGCATCGACACCCACATCCACTTCATCGCCCCGCAGCAGGCGCAGGAGGCGCTGAGCAACGGCATCACCACCCTGATCGGCGGCGGCACCGGCCCGTCCGACGGCACGAACGGCACCACCTGTACGCCCGGGCCGTGGAACATCGGCCGGATGTACCAGGCCGTGGAGGACCTGCCGGTCAACGTCGGCCTGCTCGGCAAGGGCAACGGCTCGCTGCCGGGCGCGCTGCGCGAGCAGGTCGAGGCGGGCGTGTGCGGCCTCAAGGTGCACGAGGACTGGGGCAGCACCCCGGCCGCGATCGACAGCGCGCTCGGCGTCGCCGACGAGTACGACGTGCAGGTGGCCATCCACACCGACACCCTCAACGAGTCCGGCTTCTTCGAGGACACCCTGTCCGCGATCGACGGCCGCACCATCCACACCTTCCACACCGAGGGTGCGGGCGGCGGCCATGCCCCCGACATCATGCGGATCGCCGGCGAGCCCAACGTGCTGCCGTCCTCCACCAACCCGACCCTGCCCTACACCGTCAACTCGGTGGACGAACTGCTGGACATGGTGATGGTCTGCCACCACCTCAGCCACGACATCCCCGAGGACGTCTCCTTCGCCGACTCCCGGGTGCGCGCCGAGACCATCGCCGCCGAGACCGTGCTGCACGACGAGGGCGTCATCTCGATCTTCTCCTCCGACTCCCAGGCCATGGGCCGGATCGGGGAGTCCTTCACCCGTGCCTTCCAGACCGCCCACCACTGCAAGGAGCAGCGCGGCAAGCTGGCCGGCGACAGCGAGCGCAACGACAACTTCCGGGTGCTGCGCTACCTCGCCAAGCTCACCATCAACCCGGCGATCGCCTCCGGCACCGCCGAGCACATCGGCTCGCTGGAGCCCGGCAAGCTGGCCGACATCGTGCTCTGGCCGATCAACTCCTTCGGCGCCAAGCCCAAGATGGTCATCAAGGGCGGCATCATCAACTGGGCCCTGATGGGCGACCCGAACGCCTCGCTGCCCACCCCGCAGCCGGTCTACTACCGCCCGATGTACGGCGCGCTCGGCCGGGCCAGGCAGGCCACCCGGATCAGCTTCATGTCCCGGGCCGCCGTCGACCTCGGCGTTCCCGCCCAACTGGGACTGGAAAGCCGGGTGTTGCCGGTACGGCACTGCCGCTCGGTCGGCAAGCAGCACATGCTGCGCAACGACGCCCTGCCGAAGATCGCGGTCGACCCGGAGACGTACAAGGTCACCCTGGACGGCGAACCCGCCACCATCGAGCCGGCCCGCGAACTGCCGCTCAACCACCTGTTCTACCTGGCATGAGCAGCCCCACGGGAGACGGGCTGGACGCCCTGCTGGTCAGCCTTCAGCTGACCGACTCCGCCTTCCCCAGCGGCTTCTACACCCTCTCGCACGGCCTGGAGGGCTACGCCCAGGCGAAGGCCGTCACTCCCGACACCGTGCCCGAGCTGCTCGCCGACCTGCTGCGGCACAGCGTCGGACCGTCCGACGCGACGGCGCTGGCGCTGGCCCACCGGGCCGCGTCGGAGGGCGACTGGGAGCTGCTGGTCGAGATCGACCAGCGGCTGCACGCCACCAAGCTCAACCGCGAGCTGAGGCTCGCCGCCACCCGGACCGGCCGCCAACTCCTGGACATCGCCCGGGAGTCGGTGGGCGGTGAGCCGCTGGAGCGGTACGCGGAACTGGTCGCCGACAAGCGCGCCCCCGGCTGCCAGGCGGTGGCCGCCGGGGTCGCGTACGCCTCGGCCGCCGTACCGGTCGAACAGGCCGTCGCCAGCGACCTGTTCGCCTTCTGCACCAGCTTCGTCGGCGCCGCGCTGCGGCTGCGGCTGACCGACCACCGCAGGGCGCAGGTCGTCCTGCGGGCCGCCGCCCCGGTGATCCGGGAGGTGGTGGCGGCCGCACTGGTACGGGAGTCGGCCGACCTCGGGGGCTGCGTACCGATCGCGGACGCGATGTCCGGGCGGCACGAGCGGGCCGAGGCCCGGCTGTTCGCGAGTTGAACACACCTACGATCGAAGGGAATCGCATGACCGACAACGTGCTCAGGGTGGGCATCGGCGGACCGGTCGGCTCGGGCAAGACGGCGCTGATCGAGGCGCTGGTGCCGGTGCTGATCGCGCGCGGCCACCGCCCGGCGGTCATCACCAACGACATCTACACCCAGGAGGACGCCCAGCACGTCCGCCGCACCCTTGCCGGGGTGCTCGACCCCGAGCGGGTGGTCGGCGTGGAGACCGGCGCCTGCCCGCACACCGCCGTGCGGGACGACCCGACGATGAACCTCGCCGCCGGGGCCGAGATGCTGGAGCGCTTCCCGGACGTCGACACCCTGCTGTTCGAGTCTGGTGGTGACAACCTCACCCTGACCTTCAGCCCGGTGCTGGTCGACCTCTTCCTGTTCGTCCTCGACACCGCCGAGGGCGAGAAGATGCCCCGCAAGCGCGGCCCGGGCATCACCGAGTCGGAGCTGCTGGTGATCAACAAGATCGACATCGCCCAGTACGTCCGGGCCGACCTCGGCATCATGGAGTCCGACGCCCGGCGGGTGCGCGAGGGCGGGCCGGTGGTGCTCACCAACTGCCTGACGGGGGAGGGGCTGGAGGACATCGCCACCTTCCTGGAGACCTTCCGGAAGGTCCCGGCGTGACGGCTCCACCGGTCGCCGAGCGGGCGGCTGCCGAGGCGGAGGCCGTCGCGGGCGAGCGGGAAGTGCCCCGGCTCGACCCCCGGCACTACGAGCCGGCCCGCGTCCCGCACCAGGTCCGCCGGTACGCCGGGACACCCGACACCCTCGCGGTCGGGCGCCCCGGCAAGGTCGGGCTGCTGGAGCTGGCCTTCGAGCGGATCGGCGGGCGCACCGAACTCACCGGCCACTACCAGAAGTCGCCGCTGCAGATCATGCGCCCGCTCTACTTCGACCCGGCCCGCCCCGACCTCGCCGTCACCCTGCTGATGTCCACCGGCGGCGGCATCCTCCAGGCCGACCGGCTGCGCACCGACATCCGCTGCGGCGCCGACACGGCCGTCCACCTGACCACCCAGGCGGCCACGAAGGTCTACCGGATGGAGCACGACTACGCGACCCAGCTGGTCAACCTGGAGGCCGGGCCGGGCGCCTACGTCGAGTACCTGCCCGAGCCGGTGATCCCCTTCGTCGACTCGCGCTTCTACCAGCGCACCGTCCTGACCGCGGACGCCGGGGCGACGGTGCTGGCCGGCGAGACCGTCCTGGCCGGCCGGCTGGCCAGGGGCGAGCGCAACGCCTACCGGGTGTTCGCCTCGGACCTCGAAGTGCGCCGCCCGGGCGGAGAGTTGGTAGCCCTCGACACGGTACGGCTGGAGCCCGCCGACGGCAGCGTGGCCGGCCCGGCCGTGCTCGGCGGGCACGACGTGATGTCCAGCCTGTACGTGCTCAGCCCGCTCGCCCCGGCGGCCCGGATCGCCGACGTGCTGCACGAGGCCCTGGCGGAGCGCGGGCTGCTGTACGGGGTCAGCGTGCTGCCGCAGGACAGCGGCGCCTGGCTGCGGCTGCTCGACTCCGACACCAGGGCCTGCGCGGCCGCACTGCGGGCGGCCTGGGAGGCGGTGCGGCGGCTGCTGATCGGGGCGCCGGCGCCCGACCTGCGGAAGACCTAGAGGCCCTTCTCCGCCAGTCGGGCGATCTGCCGGTGGCTGAGCTCGACCGTGCGGTTCATGTGCCGTAGCAGGAGAGCGAGTTCGTCCTCGCTGTCCTCGGCGAAGAGGCCGTCACAGGTGCCACCGGCGCCCAGGGCGGTGCCGTTCGGAACGGACCTCGCCACCGAGGTCCGCCAGGGCACCGCCCTGCTCGACGCGGCGGCCGCCACCGGCGTGGGGCACGTGGTCTTCACCTCCGCCACCAACGCCGACCGCTCCACGGCCGCCCTGTACGCGGAGTCCGAGGACGGACCCTAGGCCTGTCGCTCGACGAACTTCCGCTGCCAGGGCGTCTCCACCGCGTGCCGGCTGTAGTGTTCCCGGACGTACGCGACCGCCTCCTTCGGCGGTACGCCGTCCAGCACCGCGATGCAGGCGAGCGCCGTACCGGTGCGGCCGCGGCCGCCCGCGCAGGCGAGTTCGACGCGTTCGGTGGCGCAACGTTCCCAGGCCTGGCGGAACGCGTCGGCCGCGTCCGCGCGGTCGGCGGGCAGTCGGAAGTCGGGCCAGCGCACCCACCGGCTGTCCCAGGGCAGCGGGCGCGGCTGCCGGCCCAGCAGGTAGACGCCGAAGTCGGGGGAGGGCCCGGGCGGGAGCGGGTTGCGGACGCCCCGGCCGCGCAGCAGGCGTCCGGAGGGCAGCCGCAGGACGCCGGGGGCGGCGGGGTCCCAGGTGGTGGGGAGCGGTCGGTCGGTCGTTGTCACCGTCACCTCTCAGATGCCGGCGTGGCCGACCAGCTTCAGGCTGCGTTCCCACAGCTCTGCCCGGGCCCGCAGGTCGTAGGCCTGGCGGTCGGCCCGGGCCTCGCGCGTCCGGTCGTAGTAGCGGCCGGTGACGCCGGCGAGGGCCGGGTCGGTGACCAGCCGGTGGGTGGCGGTGACGCCGCCTTCGAGGCTGTCGACGCTGTGGCCGATCTCCTGCAGCACCATCTTGGTCGGCATGTACGTCGACGGGTGGAGGCTGTTGACGGTCACCTCGGCGGCCGGCACCCGCGCGGCGAGTTCGAAGCCGCAGGCGATCTGGGCGAGCTTGCTGCGGCAGTACGCGCTGGTTCCGTTGTAGCCGTGTTCCAGCATGAGGTCGTCGAAGTCGACCGCCTCCTGTCCGGCCGAGGCGACGTTGACGATCCGGGCGGGGGCGGAGGCGCGCAACAGGGGCAGCAGTTCGAGGCTGAGCAGGAACCCGGCCAAGTGGTTGACGGCGAAGCGCAGTTCGTGGCCGTCGGTGCTGGTGCGGCGGGTGCGGCCGTCTGGTTCGCCGCTGCCGACCCCGGCGTTGTTGACCAGCACGTCGAGCCGGGCGGTGGCGGCGCGGACCTCGGCGGCGAGGGCACGGACCTGGGCGAGGTCGGCCAGGTCGGCGCGCAGGGTGACGGGGCGTTCGGTGCCCTGGGCCTCGGCGATCTCCTGGGCCGTGCGGTCGAGCCGGCCCTGGTCGCGCCCGTGCAGCAGTACGGTGTCGCCCTCGCCGGCGAGACGGTGGGCGAGGGCGCGGCCGAGGCCGTCGGTGGCTCCGGTGACGAGGACGGTCCGCGGCGTGGTGGGCGGGGTCATCGGGACTCCTGTGGCCGAAGGTGCGGGGGCGGAACCGGTTCAGGATGCCACGTGCAGGCGCGTGGGGCCGGGCATCCCGGCCCGGTGGGCCAGGGCGGCCGCCTCGCCGCGCGAGCTGACGCCCAACTTGGCCAGGATGTTGGCGACATGGAACTTCACCGTGGACTCGCTGATGTGCAGCGCCGCGGCGATGTCCCGGTTGCGGCGGCCCTGCGCGAGCTGGTCGAGCACCTCCAGTTCCCGCGGCTGGAGTCCGTCGAGGGGGTCGGTGGTGACGGTGGGCGAGCGCAGGCCGAGGGGCAGGTCGACGGTCACGGTGGTCCCCCAGCCGGGGACCGACTCGACGTCGTAGCGGCCGCCGAGGGCGGCGATCCGTTCGGCGGTGCGGTGGACGGTGAGGGCGTCGGCGGCGAGCAGGCCGAGGCCGTCGTCGCGCACCACCGCGCGCAGCTGGGAGTCCGCCGTGAACTGCCAACTCAGGTGCAGCCGGGTGGGCTTCTCCTGTTCCAGCATCAGCATCACGGCGACCCGGACGGCGTCCCGCGCGGTGTGGGCGGTGTCCGCGGGGACGGGCCGGGAGGCGTCCGCCGGGGGCGCGAGGTCGAGCCGGACCCGGGTGTGCCGCAGCAACGGGCGCAGTTCGCGGCCGAGCCGGGCGAAGGCGGCGTCGGCGGGTTCCTCGCTGAGGGCGCGGTCGAGGTCGGCCGCGTGGCGCAGGTCGAGCAGGGCGGTGACGGCGAGTTCGGTGGCGGCGCGGCGGGCGGAGGCGTCGTCCAGGTCGGCCGAGCGCAGCGGCGCCAGGACCGCGGTGAGTGCCGCGCTGTGGGTGCCGGTGAACTCGGCGATCGCCCGGGCACGGGCGTTGGCGGCGGCGCGGGAGACCGCCGCGCTGGTGGGTGAGGCGTCGGTGACGCGGTGGTCGGAGTGGGCGACCGCCAGCTCCCAGAACCGCTGGAGCAGGGTGAGCGCGCGCGGGTCCACCGGGTCGGCGTTCGCCCGGACCAGGACCAGGACGGCGCTGCCGCCGCTGCCCGGGCCGGTCGCCACGGTCACCACCACCGGCCGGAGGCCTCCGGCGAGTTCGGCCTCACCCTGCCAGGGGCCGGTCGCGGTCGCCCCGGCGGTGCGCTCGGCCAGCCGGGACAGGTCCAGGCCGGTGATCTGCTCGGCCAGCTCGGGCCGGCCGTGGGCGTGCGTGGGGGAGACCGTGCAGATGCCGTTGAGCTGCGCGATCACCTCGTACGGGACGAGGGTGGAGATCATTTCGCTGAGCGTGCGCAGGCAGTCCGGTCGGGGGGCGCGCAGCACCTCGAGGGCCCGCGCCAACGCGTCCTCGGGGCGGCCCCAGTGCTGCTGCCAGTTCTCGTCCATGGTGTCGACCCTAACCCCCGGCGCCCGACGGCGGCCCGTCCGTTCGGCCAGGTCGAACCGCCCGAAAGAACGGCGGAACGCCCGGCCGCGGCGCCGCAGTATGGAAGGCGTCGGAAGCAACCACCTCCCGGGACAACTCCCGGAAACCCCAAGGAATCCTGCCATGACCAAGGCGATCGCCTTTCCCCGGTACGGCGGCGCGGACGTGCTGCGCACCATCGACATCGAGCTGCCGGCTCCCGGCCCCGGCCAGGTCCGGGTCGCGGTCCGCGCGGTGGGCGTCAACCCGATCGACCGCAAGCAGCGCAGCGGCGAGCTGCACGCGCTCTTCCCGGCCGTCTTCCCCGCCGTCCCCGGCTACGAGGTGTCCGGCGTGGTGGAGGCCGTCGGCGCGGAGGTGACGGGCTTCGCGCCCGGCGACGAGGTGTTCGGCGGCCTGATGGGGGGCGGTTACGCCGAGCACGCGCTGCTCGACGCGGACATGCTGGCGCACAAGCCCGCCACGCTGAGCTGGGAGGAGGCCGCCGCGATCCCGGTGGCGGCCGAGACCAGCGAGCGGGTGCTGGACATCCTCGGCGTACGGCCGGGGGAGACCCTGCTGGTGCACGGTGCGGCCGGCGGGGTCGGCACCGTGCTGCTGCAGTTCGCCCGCGCGCGCGGCATCACCGTGGTCGGCACCGCGAGCGAGGCCAACCACGCCTACCTGCGCGAACTCGGCGCGATCCCGGTGACGTACGGCGAGGGCCTGGCCGAGCGAGTGCGGGCGGCCGCCCCGGACGGGGTGGACCGGGCGCTGGACGCGGTCGGGAAGGGGGACGTGCTGCCGCTGTCGATCGAGCTGACGGGCAGCGCGGAGCGGGTGCTGACGATCGCGGACTTCGCGAACGCCGCGCAGTACGGCGTCCGCTTCGACGGCAGCACCGACAAGGCCGAGGCGTACCACCGGCGTGCCTTCGCGGCCGCGCTCGCCCTGCACGGGGCGGGCGACCTGCGGCTGCCGCTGCACCGGGTGCTCCCGCTGGCGCAGGCGGCCGAGGCGCACCGGATCAGCGAGCAGGGGCACCTGCAGGGGAAGATCGTGCTGACCGTCTGACCCCGGCGCTGGTGGCCGCTGGTCGTACGGGCTGACCACGCACCTCGCCGTCGAACGGGCGGGTCGCGGCATCCGGATCACCGCCGTCGCCCCCGGCACGACCGGCACCGAACGGATCGCCCGGCTGCGGGAGGAGCCCGGCAGGGCCCGAGTACCTGGAGGCGATCGAGAAGCTGCACCCGGTGAGCCGTCTCGGCGATCCGGCCGAGGTCGCCGCCGCCGTCCTCCTCCCGGCCTCCGGCGACGCCTCCTTCGTCACCGGGGTCGTCCTGCCGGTCGACGGCGGTTACTCGGCGCAGCGGCGGGACCGGTAGTGGCGGGACCGGTGCTGGAGGCCGTGGCCTGCCGGGCGAACAGCTCGACCAGGCCCGACACGCCGTCCGAGCCGTGTCCGGCCTCGACCGCACGGCGGGTGACGGCGAGGGCGGCGTCCAGGACGGTGGTGTCCAGGCCGCGGGCCCGGGCGGTGTGGGCCACGTGCGACAGTCCGGCCTCGGCGGAGGCCAGGCTGCTGTGGTCGCCCGGGTGGCGGCGTTCGTCAGCACGCCGGGCGAAGTCCTCGATCAGTGGCGGCAGGAGTTGGGGCAACCCCTGGGCGTACGGGGTGAGTTCGGTGCCGCTGATGCCCTCGGCGCGGGCCAGGGCGAGGGCGTGGACCAGGCCGTGCACGGTGGTCCAGAAGAGGTCCAGCAGGGCCGCGTCGAAGGCCGCCGCCCGTCCGGGGTCCGTGCCGACGTGACGCACGGTGCCCAGAGCGCGGAGCGTCGGCTCGTGGGCGGTGAAGGCCTCGGGGTCGCCGCTGAGCAGGACGGTGCCCTGCGGGCGGCCGATGGTCGGGGTGGGGGTGAGGATCGCGGCCTCGAGGAGGCGGAAGCCCCGGGCCCGGGCGTCGGCGGCGTTGGCCCGGGCGTCCTCGGGGGTGATCGAGGTGGCGTTGACGACGGTCCGGCCGCGCAGCGCCGCTCCGGCGGCGTCCAGCACTGCCCGGGCGGCCGACTGGTCGCGGACGCAGAGCAGGACGAGCGGGGAACCGGCCGCTGCGGCGGAACTCGCAGCCGAAGCCGCGGTCGCGGTCGTGGTCGCGGTCGCCACGGCCTCGGCGGCGCTCTCGGCGGGCCGGGCGCCCTGCGCGAGCAGCGCGCCGTCCCGGCCCGGTGTGCGGTTCCAGACGGTGACGTCGTGGCCGGCGGCCAGCAGCGCCCCGGCCAGCGCCCGGCCCATCGGACCCAGGCCGAGGACGGCAACGGCGTTATCGGAGAAGGGGGTTGGGAAAGAGGATTGGTTCGGCACGGCGGTTACGCTAGACCTTCACGCCGACGGCAGAGTCAAGCCAACCGAGCCCGTCGGCCGGTCGATCGGAGGTGCCGCGATGCGGATCGGAGAGCTCGCCCGGCGGACCGGGGTCACCCCGCGCGCCCTGCGCTACTACGAGGAGCAGGGCCTGCTCACCCCCGAGCGCCGCCCCAGCGGCTACCGCGAGTACGGCGACCGGGACGTGGACGCCGTCCACGGCATCCGCACCCTGCTCGCGGCCGGTCTCAACAGCGCCGCGATCGCCGAGATCCTCCCGGGCCTGCCGCTGCCCGGGCAGCGGCAGGCCGGCCCGACCTGCCCGGAACTGCTGGACGGCCTGGCCCGGGAGCGGGCCCGGATCACCCGTCAGATGGACGAGCTCGCCGCCGCCCGGGCGATCCTGGACGCCATCATGGGCGCGGAGGCGCCGAGCGAGGTGATCCGCACGCCCAGGGCGTGAGCCGAGGGGCGGAAAACCGCTGGCGTGCACCTCCAGGACGTGCTGAGGTGGCCGGATGGATCGTGATCACGTACTCGCCCTGTTCGACCAGCGGATCCGGCGCGACGCGCAGCCGGACGGCCCCGGCGTCCGCGTCGAGCGCGACGGCGCCGTGGTGCGCCAGGTGGGCGGGGAGCGCGCCTGGAACGGCATCGTCTGGTCCGCTCTGGACGAGGCCGGAGCGGACGCCGCTATCGCCGCCCAGGTGAGCCACTTCACCGAGCTGGGGCTGGAGTTCGAGTGGAAGACCTACGCCCATGACCGCCCCGCCGACCTCGGCCGGCGGCTGCTCGCGGCCGGGTTCACCGCCGAGCCGGACGAGGCGCTGATGATCGCCCGGATCGAGGACCTGCACACCGATCCGGTGCTGCCGGAGGGCGTCCGGCTGGAGTCGGTGGCCGACCCGGCCGGGGTGGACCTCGTGGTCGCGGCCCACGAGCAGGCCTTCGAGAGGCACATGCCCGGCCTGCGCGAGCGGATCCTCGACCACCTGCGGCACAGCTCGGACACGATCAGCCTGGTCGTCGCGATGGCCGGCGACCAGCCGGTCAGCGCCGCCCGGATGGAGCTGACGCCGGGCACCGGGTTCGCCGGCCTGTGGGGCGGCGGCACCGTCCCCGCCTGGCGCGGCCGGGGCATCTACCGCGCCCTGGTCGCCCACCGCGCCCGGCTCGCCGCCGAGCTCGGCTACGAGTACCTGCAGGTCGACGCGAGCGACCAGAGCCGCCCCATCCTCGAACGGCTCGGCTTCGCGCGGCTGAGCACCACCACACCGTACGTGTACCGGCCCTGAGGGAGGCGGCATCCAGGGGCCCGGCCTCCTCCTCCGGGGCGGCAGACGGACCCGGGGCGCGGGCGCGGCTGCCACTAGGCTCTCGGCCGTGTGGAGACGAGCGGTTCAGGAGATCTTTCCCGAGGCGGGCTTCCGGGCGCCGGCGGCGGCGTCCGCGATCGCCGAAGCCGAGGAGCGGCTGGGGCGGAGGCTGCCCACCGACCTCGGGCAGGTGCTGCTCGAAAGCGACGGGGTGATCGGGCGCAGCTCGGTGGACACCGTCTGGACCGTGGAGCAGATCGTCGAGCAGAACCTGCTCTTCCGGTCCGACGAGTCCTTCGCCCGGCTGTACATGCCGTTGGACCCTTTCCTGTTCTTCGGGGACAACGGCGGCGGTGACCTGTTCGCCTTCGTGCAGAAGCCCGAACGGCCGGACGTCTTCGTGTGGGAGCACGAGAGCGACAGCCGCCGGTGGGTGGCCAACGATCTGCGGGACTACCTCGGCCGTTCGCTGCGCACCGGCGGGGACGACTGGTACCAGCGGTAGGCCGCCCGGCTCGCGGGAGCCTTCTACCCGCTCACCGACCGGGTCACCGCCTGGCGGACCGAGCGCCCCGCCGTCCTGCTGAACCACCCGCGCCGCGACCTGCTCACCCACGTCGGCCACCGGCTGGACGACGGCGCGGCGATGGTCGTGGTCGAGCGGCTCCCGTAGGAAGACCGCGCCCGCAGAAGGCCGCGCCCGCAGAAGGCCGCTCCCCTGGCCCGGTGATCAGGACGATCAGCGCGAGCGGCAGCGCCGTCATCACGCGGGGATCGGGCCGCCAGGAGGGCGGGCGAACGTGCGGACGCGGCTCATCGGGACGCTGCCGGAGGGGCACCCCTCCTCTGTACACCGCGCGGGCGGTGGGACGCACCCCGAACGGTCCCGGGCCGGTCCCCTGGTCAGCCCTCCTCGCCGTAGCGGGCGAGGTAGGCGGCGAAGCGGGCGACGTCCTCGTCGGACCAGTCGGTGAAGCGGGTGGTGAAGGCCGTCCGGCGCTGCTCGTTGGCGTCCCGCAGCAGGCTGAGCCCGGCCTCGGTGGCGCGCAGGATCTGGCCCCGCTGGTCGTCCGGGTCGGCCTCGCGGCGCAGCAGGCCGAGCCGCTCCAGGGCGGTGACCTGGCGGCTGACGGTCGACTTGTCGAGCATGAAGTGCGCGGCCACGTCGGCGGCCCGGCAGCCGCCGCGCTCGGTGATCAGGTCGAGGATGCTGTAGGTGACCAGGGAGAGGTCGGGGTGCAGCTGGGAGGCCTTGTGCCGGGCACGGCGGGCGAAGGCGGTCAGCTCGCGCTGGATGGTGTCGATGGACGACTGGCGGCCGGGCACGGCGTTCCTACCTCCTTGGGGCTTGTCGGCTTCTTGCTGTGTTGCGTTGTTGCCTTGACGGCTTGTCGCGCCGTCTGTTGCGGGCTGTCGCCCGCAAATTTGTTGCACTATACAACGGATTTGCCCGGAGTGGCGCGCGGCCCCGCCGCTGCCCCACCGGCCGAGGGCGACGTGCCCGCCGACCGTTCCCGTTCGGCCCGCCAGGCGCGGGCCGCCGCGATCCGGCGGGTCGCACTCGGATGAGTGGCGAACAGTAGCTCAAGCACCCGCGGCGGGTCGACATCCGAGACGTTCACCACGGCCAGTCTGCGCTGCATCGCCATGAACTGCTCGGGGTCCCCGGTCAGTTCGAGCGCGTGCCGGTCCGCCCTGGCCTCGATCCGGCGGCTCACCGCGCACTGCACCGGGCCCGACAGGGCGCCGATCAGCGCCGCCAGCGCGGCCAGCAGCGGCAGCGCCCGGGGATCGGCCGCGTCGTCCGCCCCGGAGGCCGACAGCAGCGGGTGCCAGTCGGCCAGCAGGCCCAGCGCCGCCACCGCCACGGCGGCACCCACCGCCCCGAGCGCCGTGCCGACCGGCACGTCCCGGTGCTTGACGTGCCCCAGCTCGTGCGCCACCACCAGCTCCACCTCGCGCGGCTCGGCCGCCGACAGGAGGGTGTCGTACGCGACGATCCGGCGGGTCGCCCCGAACCCGGAGACGTAGGCGTTCAGCGCGGTGGTCCGCCGGGAGGCGTCCGCCACCAGGACGTCCCGGACCCGCACGGCGTCCCGCTCGGCCAGCGCCAGCAGGGCGGTGCGCAGCTCACCCTCGGGCATCGGCGAGAAGCGGTTGAACACCGGCTCGATCAGCAGCGGGTGGAGGAAGGACAGTGCGGCCGTCAGCAGCGCCGCCGCTCCGGCCGCCGGGAACCACCAGTGCCGCGGCGACCAGGCGGTGAGGGCGAACAGGCCCAGCACCAGCGGCAGGACGAGCAGCAGGGTCAGCGCGAGCGACCGCACGGCGTCCATCGCCCAGCCGGTCCAGCCCTGGGTCACCAGCCCGTACCGGGCCCGCACCGCGCGCGCCCCGGCGCCGAAGGGCAACTGCAGCGCCTGCCCCAACAGCACCAGCGCCGCGCCACCGGCCAGCACCTCGGCCGTCCGGGAGCCGCCGAACCAGCGGCCGGTCGCCGTCACCAGCGCGGCGCCGGCCGGGGTGAAGCCGAGCGCCAGGGGCAGGGCCAGGCCCGCCAGGCGGCCGCCGAGCGCCCACGGCAGCTGGGAGCGGCGCAGCGCGCGGCCGCGGGCACGCTCGGCGGGGGTGAAGTCGGCGGGGGTGAAGTCGGGGGCGGCGTCGGTGTCGGGCGTGTTCATCGGCGGGTGGACTCCGGCGAGGGGTGGTGGGCTCCGGGCGGGGAGCGGGGGAGGCGTCGCGGTTCAGCATGTCCTACCGCGCACGGTCCGTGCGCACTCCTCCTGCTCATTCCTCCGCCGGGTCGGTGGCGCTGTGGACGCCGGCGCGCAGCAGCTGGTGGCCGAGGTCGACCAGGGCGCGGCCCACCGCGAAGTCGTCGCCGACCGCAGGGGCCGGGGTGTCGCGGGGGTTGCGGCGGGACAGCGCGTCGCTGTGCAGGACCTTGCCGTCGGCGTCCAGCACGGCGTGCACCCGGGTGGTGTCCCGGTCCTCGACCACGTGCAGGCTGAGCTGCCAGTCCTTGGTGCGGACGGCCTGTGGAGCCTGCTCCCCGGTCGTGCTCGCGCCCGTGGTTGTGGTCACGGCCGCGCCTGTGGTCGCGGTGGTGCCTGCGGTCGAGGTGGTGCCTGTGGTTGCGGTGGCCGGGGGCGGAGGGGCGGAGGCCGTACCGTCGGTGCGGACGATCACCACCGGGCAGGCCCCGTGCACCGCGCAGCGGGTGGACACCGAGCCGAGCAGCGTCCGGGCGAAGGTGCCCCGGCCCCGGCTGCCCAGGACCAACAGGTCCGCGTCCTCGGCCGCCTCCAGCAACACCTGGGCGGCGTGGCCGAGGACCAGGCTCTCCCGGACGGCCACCGGGTGCTCCGGCCCGATGACGTCGTCGACCTCGGCGGTCAGCGTGCGGCGGGCGGCCTGCTCGAAGCCCTCGTCCACCATCGGCGCGAACCAGCCGTACAGCGACGGGTACTCCCAGGCGGCCACGGCGTGCACGACGGCCCCGGTGAGGACCGCCTGGCCGACCGCCCAGCGCAGCGCCGCCTTCGACGGCTCCGATCCGTCGATCCCGACCACGATCCGGCGTTCCAGGCCGGGGGTGGGTTGGTTGCTGGCCATCACGTGCCTCCTCCGGCGTCCAGGCGTGACCGCACACGCTGCCACCTCCTCTCCACGCTGCCGCGCCGCCCGGCCACGGCGCCAGGGACGCGGTGGCCGGGTGGGGGAGGGGATTGGGACGGGCGGGCCCGGTGGCGCGCGATGTTCGCGTCCGGCTTCGGGTCCGGCTTCGTCCCCGGGTTCGTCTCCCGCACTCTGTCCGGCTTCGTCCCTGCCTCCGTGCCCGCCTCCTTGTTCGGCTTTGTGTCCGGAATGTTGCGGGTGCGGGCTCAAGTGGTGGCGATTCGGTGGCGTAGGCTGACCGCTCTTGCATCGACCTCCGGGGGGAACCACTCATGCGCCGTGCCGCGGCCGCCGTCGCCGTGTTCGTCGGGCTGACCGCCGTCGCCGCCTGCGGGCCGGACGACCCCGCGCCCGCCCCGGCGAAGTCCGCCCCGCCCGCCGCGGCGCCCGCCTCCTCCGCCGCACCCTCCGGTACCGCCGCCCCGGCCCCCACCAAGGGCGGCGCGCCCCGCCCGGACGGCACCATCACCGTCGCCTTCGCCGGGGACGTCCACTTCGAGGGCCGCACCCAGCCCCGGCTCACCGTCCAGTCGCCCGAGACGGCGCTGGGCCCGCTCTCCCGTACCCTCGCGGACGCCGACCTGTCCGTGCTCAACCTGGAGACCGCGATCACCGGGCGCGGCGCGCCGGAGCCGAAGACGTACACCTTCCGCACCACGCCCAAGGCGCTGTCCGTCCTCAAGGACTCCGGCGTCGACGTCGTCTCGATGGCCAACAACCACGCCGTCGACTTCGGCGCCGACGGCCTCGTCGACACCCTGGCCGCCAAGGACTCCTCGCCCATCCCGGTGCTCGGGGTCGGGCACAACGCCAAGGAGGCGTACGCCCCGTACGTGACGACCGTGCGCGGGGTGAAGGTCGCGGTGGTCGCCGCCAGCCAGGTCGAGGACATCACCAACCAGAAGTGGCGGGCCGGTGCCAACAAGCCCGGCATAGCCTCGGCGCTGGACGTCCCCGCGCTGGTCTCGGCGGTGCAGGCGGCCAAGCAGCAGGCCCCGGTGGTGCTCGTCTACCTGCACTGGGGCGAGGAGGGCAAGGCCTGTCCGACGGCCGCGCAGACCGCCATCGCCAAGAAGCTCGCCGCCGTCGGAGCCTCCGCGGTGGTCGGCACCCACGCCCACACCATGGTCGGCTCGGGCATGCTCGGCAACACCTACGTCGGCTACGGCTTCGGCAACTTCCTCTGGTACGGCACGTCCAACTACGCCTTCTCCAACGAGACCGGCGTCACCACCCTCACCCTCGCCGCCGACGGCAAGGTCACCGGGGAGGCCTTCGCCCCGGCCACCATCGACGACAAGGGCATCCCGGAGCCGGTCACCGGCGCCGCCGCCGAGGCCGCCCTCAAGCGCCGCGACGGCCTGCGCGGCTGCGCCGGTCTCACCCCGCCCCCGGCGGCGCACTGAGGCCGCCGTTACAGTCAACGGGTGAGTGAACACGAGGAACTGACCACTCGTCGGCTCTCCCTGAGCCGCCCGACCGAGGGCGACATCGACGCCCTCCTCGCCGTCCACCGGGACCCTGCCGCCTGCCGCCACAACCCCTCGGACGCCCTCGACACGCGGTCCGAGGCCGAGGACCGGTACGGCCGTTGGGACGCCCTCTGGCAGGCCCGGGGCTTCGGCTACTGGACGGTCCGTTCGCGCGGTGCCGTGCCCGTGCTCGGGTTCTGCGGCGTCAAGCCGATGGAACTGGCCGGCCGACCGGTTCTCAACCTCTTCTACCGCTTCGCCCCCGCCGCCTGGGGCCGTGGCTTCGCCGGTGAGGCCGCCACCGCCGTCGTCTCCTGGTCCGCCGCCCACGTCCCCGAACTGCCGCTGATCGCCCGCATCCGCCCCGAGAACCTGCCCTCCCAGCGCGTCGCCCTGCGGGCCGGCCTGCAGCGGGCCGAGCACCTGGACGGGCCGGGGTACGACGGCTTCGACTGGATCTACACGGCCGGTGTCGTCGCCACTGGAACGTCACTTTGACCCGCCCAGTCGAGAGTCGCCGGCGCCCACACTTCGCCGTCCGGGTGAGCCCGCCGGCGCCCTCCTCACCCCGCGCCTGCCGGCCCGCACCGCCACCGACTGAGGCTCACCCCGCCCGGCCGGGCGCCACCACCGCCCGGCCGGACCACCACACCGACCCGAGCAGCATCGCACCGGGCGCGATCCCGGCCACCAGTGCGACCACGGCCGCGGCGGCCCCGCAGAACGCCAGCACCAGCCCGAGCGCCCCGCAGGCCGCCAGCCCGGCGCCGAGGGCGTGCATCGCGGGCCGCCGCCAGGCCACCGCGATCCCGAAGAAGTGCACCCCGACCACCAGGGCGATCCACCCCGCGGTCGCCTCCGGGGTGTGCAGCACCTTGTTGATCACCGCCAACCCGGCGACGATCGCCACCACCTCGGCCATCACCACCAGCCAGTACCGACTCCCGAAGCTCGCACCCCCGGGCTCGCTCCCGGACTCGGCCACCTGCGGACGGCGCCGCCCGAGCAGCACCAGGGCGAGGAACGCCGCCACCCCGACCACCCGCAGCAGGACGGCGACCGCCGTGGGCAGCGCGCCCGCATTGGCCTCGATGAAGACGAGCCCGAAGCCCGAGCCGATGAGTCGGCCAAGTTGATCTCTGTTCATGGCGGTCACCATCCCAGCCGAATGTCCGTTCGGTCCAGCGGGATGGGCTGCTGATCGGCCGTTACTCTCGTACTTGTGGCAGGAGCACTGGAGGAGATCGCATGAATCCTGAGCACTACCGCCTTCTCGAAGAGGCCCGGCGCAGCCTCCCGGACGGCTTCAAGGTCGAGCTGTCCGGCGATGTCATCGTCATGCAGGCGTCGCCCTCCTCGATCCACCAGTTGAACCTTTCGATCGTGCAGCGCCAGTTCGACGTGCACTGCCCGGTCGGCTACTTCACGAGTGGAAATAGCGACCTCTCGTCGCCTGGGGTCGGCGCCGTTCGCAATCCGGACCTCACCTACCTGCCCGAGGACGTGATCGACCTGGCAGGACACAACATCCCTGCCGAGCTTGCGTTGATCGCAGTCGAGGTCGTGTCGCCGTCCAACCCCGACAACGACTGGTCGGGAAAGGTCCGCGACTACCCCCGCATGGGCTTTCCGCTCTACCTGATCATCGACCCACGGCAGAAGTCGGTCACCCTGTTCTCGGAGCCGAACCACGACCGCTACCACACCCGGACCGACCGGGAGTTCGGCGAGACGATCCACATCCCCGAACCGTTCGACTTCGATCTGGACCTGTCGCGCCTCGTCCCCTACCGGGACTGAGCCGCCTCAGTCGCTCGGCCAGAGGATGAGGTCGTCCAGCGGGTACCGGCGCGGCCGGTCGCCCAGTTCGGCGACGGCCGCGCGGATGCGGTGCAGATGGTCGACGGTGAGCTGGAGCGGGGGCTCGTCGGGCTGGTAGGTGGTGCGGATCGGGTAGTCGACGCCCGGGGTGCGGGTCATCTCGATGTGGCAGCCGAGGACGTGCGTCACCGGGCGGCTGTCGGCGAACGCGATCAGCCGTTCGACGGTGCGGCTGAAGGCGGGCCAGTCGTTGATGTAGAGCCGGCCGGGGTAGACGGTGTCGCCGGTGAGGAGGAAGCCGGTCCACGGGTCGTAGTAGGTGACCGCCGCCTCGTGGTGTCCCGGGGTGGCCAGGCACTCCAGTACCCGCCCGCCGCCGAGGTCGACCCGGGCGATGGTCCCGGCGTCCCGGTCGAAGCCGAAGTACGGCCAGGCGAGTGGCAGTTCGGCACCGATCAGGGTGGTGGCGGGCCGGTCGGCGAACTGCCCGTCGCCCGCGATGTGGTCGCCGTGCGGGTGGGTGTGCAGCACCAGCAGTCGGTAGTCGTCCCGGGGGTTGCGGGCGAGCCAGTTCGCCATCAGGTTGTCGACGGTCGCACGCAACGGGAAGTACTCGGCCTCCGCCGTCGCCCCGGTGTCGATCAGGACGGCCCGCTCGGCCCCGAAGAGCAGGAACAGGAACGGCGCCTCATAGTTGACCGCCTTGTTCTGCCGGAGGATGACGGTGTGCTCGTCGTACGCGTGGACCTGGATGTCCGGGTCCGTGTTGTGCTTCGCGGACGGCGAGCCGTGGATCCACGGCACGCCCAGCGGACGGGCGATCGGTGTACCGGCAGCCATGACGTCTCCCTGGTGCGTCGTCTTGGCGGGCCGGGTACGGCGCACATCTCGTCCGGGGCCGGCGCCGGTGCGCTGCCACGGGGACGCTAGCACGAGTGGCGTAGAGGCTCGTATCGGAACCCCACGGCTCTACCGGTGGATTCAGCGATCCAGAGGAGAAACCTCTCGGGCGAACTGGACGAAGTCGGTCCACGCCTCAGGGGTGAAGCAGAGCTGTGGCCCGGTCTTGTCCTTGGAGTCGCGGACGTGGACGGTGTCCGGGGCGAGGGCGATCTCGACGCAGGCGCCACCTTCGGTGCCGCTGTGGCTGGACTTGAACCAAGCCAGTTCGCTGTTCATAGATCCTCCGCCAGCTTTCCGATGAACTCCGCCGAGGCCTCGGGACTGAGGGCCCGCTGGAGGATCATCGCATGGCGTTGGCTCAGGAGGCTGACCTTTCCCGGGTCGGAATGGAGTAGCCCCATGGCCTGTCCTTCCTCATAGGCAAGTCGCTGATGCTCATCACTGTCGAGCAGGATGAACGGGCCGTTCAGTCCTGTGTGTGCGCCCGAGCCAGGTACGACCTGGATGACGATGTGGCGTGCTGAGCCCACAGCCAGGAGGTGAAGCAGTTGACACTTGTGGACGACCTCCGAAGCGAGCGGGTTTCGTAGCGCTGCTTCGCCGATGAGGAAGTTGAAGGACTTGGTCTGTGTCTTCAGCACTTCCTGACGTTCGAGACGCGCTGTGACGCGTTCCTCGATGGTGTCGTCATCGAGCGGAGGCCAGTTTGCGTGGAGTAGCGTTCTCGCCGTTTCTTCGGTCTGGAGAAGCCCAGGGATGAGCAAGGTCTCGTACCAGTGGATGACCACGGCCTCAGCCTCGTAGCGCATGTAGTCCTCGGCGAAGTGAGGGTACTTCTCCGGCTTGAGGAACTGCACTCCCGCTACCAGAATCCCCTTCGCGTCACACATTTCGTCCGCCACCTGCAACAGGTGCGGTGAGGGCTTCCGCCGTCCCGCCTCCATCGATCGCAGGCTCTCGTAGCTGTACCCGGCCTCTGCCGCCAGGTCCTCGCGGCTGACGCCGGCGCGCGCCCGCCACAACTTGATCTGGTTGCCGCAGTACTGCCACGACATCGGTGGCGGCGTGGCGGACGAGGACGCGTTCATCGCTGACCCCCCAACGTCATCCGGTGTGGGCTCCCGACGTTAGGCGTCCGGCGGCTGGGGGGTGTGCGAATCGATCGAAACCGTCCATGTGGGTGAATCGGCTCCTCGCGGGGTCGGTCAGCCCAGCAGGTGGGCCGGCCCGTCGGCGAGCCCGCCGCGTCAGCAGGCGCAGTCGTGGCCGCCGTTGAGCTCGCGGTACTCGACGTCGTAGCCCCGCGCGGTGCGGGCGGCCGCCTCACCGTACGAGGCGGCGGACCGAGCCATCCCCAGCTTGATCGCTCACTCGTTCGAGTGGTTTCAAAGCCCCTGCCCACCGAGAGCCTCCCCCGCCCGTCGCGTTGTCAGTACCCCTCGCTACGTTCCTCGCATCGCTGGTCAGCAGGCGTTCCGCTGGCCGGCCGGTGATCAGAACGACGTTCCCCGGTGGGAGGAGTACGGCCGTGGCATGGGTGGAGACGGACGCGGGAGGGTACCGCGTCGCGCTCGACGAGGAGGGCAGGGTGGTGTGCCGCAACGCTGCGGGGCGCGCGCTCAAGTCCGTGCCGTCGAAGCTCGGTGACGACCCGGTGGTGACCCAGCTCAAGCAGCTCGCCGAGTGGCTGGCCGCGCACGAGCGGCGCTGCCAGGAGGACGTCGAGCGCTGGATGGTGCGCTCGCTGCCGGTGCCCGCCGCCGTGCTCGCCGCCGTCTGGCCGGACGAGGCCTGGCGGGCCGTCCTGCGCGATGTCGTGGTCACCGGTCCGGACGGCGCCGTCGCCGGCTTCCTGCGCGACGCGGACGCCGAGCGCGGCCTCGGCCTGGTCGACCTCGACGGCGACACCGTCCGCCTCACCGACGGCGAGGTCCTGATACCCCACCCGGTGCTGCTCCCGGACCTCGACGACCTGCGCGAGTTCGCCGTCGAGCTCGGCGTCTCCCAGCGGGTCCAGCAGCTCTACCGCGAGGTCTGGCACCGGCCCGACGAGCCGTCGGCCGGCACCGAGGTCACCACCTACGCCGGCGGCCGCTACCGCGAACTGCGCGAGCTGGTCGGGCGCTGCACCCGGCTCGGCTGCCGGGTCCGCGGCGGCTCCGCGGTCCAGCCGATCACCGAGGGCGGCCGCACCGTCGAGGCCCGGGTGTGGGTCGGCGACTACTACGAGTACGACGCCTGCGAGACGGGTGCGCTCAGCTGGGCCGGCCCCGACGGCCGCGCCCTGCCGCTCGCCGAGGTCGGGCCGGTCGCCTGGTCCGAGGGCATGAGGACGGCCGCCGCCCTGTACGCGGGCCGCACGATCGAAGGGGAGGAAGCCGCATGACCATCACCGTCCCGAACCAGGGCGCCACCACGCCCGAGGCACTGCTCGACGCCGGAGCCGTCCTCCCACCCGGCACGCTGCCCGGCGCCGGCCGCCCCGACAGCGCCGCCGACGTGCTGACCGCCCGCGGCTACGCCCACCCCGCCCTGGACGGCCGCCGGATCGTCCGGCTGGTGCCCGGTGCCCTCGGCCGCGCCGAGGACCTCGCCCTGGAGTTCCTCGGCCTCACCCCCGAGGGCGAGCCCGCCGAGGTCGGCCAGGTCCGCCAGGAGGCCCTCGGCTTTCCGGCCTGGGCGCTGGTCCACGACCCCGCCAACGGGCACCACGCGCTCGCCCTGGTCAAGGACCTGGAGCGGCTGGCCCGCCAGGCCCGCTCCAAGCCCGGCGCCGCCAAGGACGGCTTCGACGCGCTCGCCACCCGGCTCGGCCGCGCCGTGCCGCACTTCCTGCCCGCCTTCTGCGAGGAGGTCGGTCGGATCTTCCTCGCCCACGACAACCGGACGTACGCCGCCGCCTGGTTCGGCAGGGCCCGTGAGGCCGAGCGCACCCACAACCTGGCCGTCGACGAGGAGCGGCTGCGCGCCGTTTTCCTGGAGTTCGCCCTGGCTGGCGCGCTCACCGTCAAGTCCCTGCGCCAGTACGTCAAGGAGCTCGCCCAGCGGCTCGACCCGCTGACCGCCTGGCAGCGCTTCCGCCAGCTGTGCACCGAGCGCTCCGCGGCCGGCATGGCCCCCTACGCCGGCGTCGCCGAGGACGCCCGCGCGCTGATCCGGGCCGCCGGGCTTGACCGCCCCGAGCACGAACGGGCGCTGCTCGCCGAGCTGCTGGACTCTCCGGCGGTCAACCGGGCGCCCGCGGCGTTCTGGAAGTCCTGGCACGGCGCACTGATCGACCTGGGCCGGCGCGAGGCCGCGGTCCGCACCCGCCTGCTGGAGCTGCTGCCCGACCCGGCCGCCTCCGGCACCGACTCCACCGCGTACGACACCGCCTGGCTGGCCGTCCTCGCCGAGACCGGCGCGGAGGAACTGCTCACCGGCGCCCGCCCCGAGGGCGCCGAACCCGCCGCCGCCTGGCTCCAGCGCTGGTGCCACCACCTCGGCCGCGGCTGGCGCAGCCGCCCCAGCTGCCCGGCCACCCTCGCCCTGGCCGGGCGGATGGCCGAACGGCTGCGCGCCGACGCCGTCCCGGTCGACCTGTTCACCGGCATCCGCGCCAGCCACACCCGACTCGACCTGCTGAACCTGCTGCTGGCCGCGGGCGTGCCGGTCGCCGACCCGCCGGCCGACCTGATGGGCTTCGACCTGCGCGAGTGGGTCGGCCAGAGCGGCCAGGGCGCGGACGCCTTCGCGGCCGTCGCCGCCGACGAGCGCTTCCGGCCGCTGCTGCGCCGCTCCGCCCCGTCCGCCTGGGACCCGGCCGTCCAGCGCGGGGCGGCCGTCCTGCCGCTGCTGGAGGAGCTGTTCACGGAGTGGGCCGAGGAGCGCGCCGACGAACTCGCCGCCGTCCGCGGCCTGGCCGGCGCCGACGACCTGGTCCGCTCGCTGACGCAGTTCCGCACCGCCATCCGCACGGTCGCCCCGGCCGCCGCCGAGCGGATCGCCGCGCTCGACGTCACCGGGCTGCTCACCCGCGCCCTCCGCGCCGGCATCCTGGACGAACTCGGCTGGCCCGCCCTGGAGGAGGCGCTCGGCAGGCTCGCCGACCCGCCCGCCCCCGACGCCCTCCCGGCGACCGCCCCCGGCCACCGCACCCGCGGCCTGAACGACCTGATCATCGAGGACGCCTGGCCGTACCTGATCCTCGCCCGCCGCGACCAGGCCCTCGTGGTCGGCCCGCAGGGCATCCTGCTGGAGCACACCCTGCGGGTGTCCCCGCTGCCGGGCGTCCGCAACCGGCCCCGGCTGCGGTTCGTCGACGGCGAACTCCTCGTCGTCTGGTCCGAGGCGGGGAAGCAGCAGGCGTACTGGTCCAACCGGCCGGACCGGACTTTCGAGCTGGAGGGCCGGACCATCGCCGGCTACCACTACGGCGACCGCCACCCGGAGGTCGCCTCCCTCCCGCTGCCCGGCGGCGGCCGCACCACCGGCACGCGCCCGCTGCACCCCGGCGACACCCGGCTGCCCGAGGAGCACCCCGTTCTCGGCGACGGCACCGGCTACTGGACGCTGCGCCACGCGCCGGACGGCGGCCCCGTGCTGCGTGAACTCGACCCGGCCACCGGCACCCTGGGCCGCACCGCCGAACCGCCCGTGATCGCCGCCACCGCCGAGGCCGGCCCGCTCGTCCTCGGCAGCACCGGTCTGCTGCCGATGCAGCCCGGCCTGGCGGGCACCCCGCTCGGCACCGACGGCACCGTGCTCGGCAGCTGGGTCCGGCGCGACGCCGGACGCGCCGTCACCACCTTCACCGCCGACGGGCAGCGCATCGTGCTGCCGCTGAACGACCGCAACGACACCCACGTCCTTCCGGTCGGCCGACTCGCCCTGCCCGGCGCGCAGGGCCCGGTGGTCAGCCGCACCGGCGAGTTCCTCGAACTCGGCCTGCCCGACCTCGCCGAACGCGCCGACCGCACCGCCGGGCTGCGCTCCTGCCGCGCGGGTGAACTCGCCGCCGCCGGCACCGCACTGGTCCCGCCGTACGACCACTGGCACTCCCTGCGGCCCCGCGACGAGGCCGGCTCCCGGGTGCTGCGTGCCCTGACTACCGACCAGGCCGCCCGACTGATCGACCTCGCCTGGCCCACCGACAGCGAACCCGTCCCGGCGGACGAACAGCGCTGGCTGACCGTGCAGGGGGTCCGGCGCCCGCTCGCCCAGCGCGGCGAGGCCCGCAACAGCCTGCCGGTCGAGGCGGTCGGCGCCGCCCTGCCCGGCATCACCCACCCGCTGCTGCTGGCCGGCGTCGCCGGGCTCGCCCGCGCCGCCGCCGACCTGCTCGACCGGACCGCCCGCTTCCTCCCGCAGCCCGACGCCGAACGGCCCACCAAGGCCGAGGCCGCCGAGTGGCGGCCCCCACACGGCCACGACCACGAACTGCGCGACGCCGTCGGCGCCGTGCTGCCCGGAATCGGCGGCTTCGGCGGCGGCTGGGGCAGCTCCGACCGCTGCTGGACGCTCAACAACCTGCGCGCCGTCAGCACCGTCCTCGCCGATCCGCCCGCCGCCGGCGGCGAAGGCTGGAGCACCCCGGCGACCGTCACCGTGCACGGCGGGGACGCGAACCACGGCTGGCTGCACCTGCTCGGCCGGCTGGACGTCCTGGCCCACGCCGTCGCCGCGCCGCTCACCGACCCGGCCCACCGCTCCTCGCTGGTGCTGCTGCTCGGCGAGCTCACCAAGGGCCCGCTCGCCGACCGCGGCGCCACCCTGCGCGAGATCGTCCTCGCCGAACCGGCCGACCGCACCAACACGAGCCGGCCGGCCACCCACCGCCAGGGCGAGGTGCTGCGCCGCGGCGACCGCACCGTGATCATCCTGGGCCACCGCCGCCAGTACACCGACGGCACGGTGCACTGGCTCGCCGTCGACCACGACCCGAGCGGCGAGTTCGGCCCCGTCGCCCACTTCACCACCGTCGAGGAGCGCGGCACCGAGGAGCGGGTCGGCGCCGCCTGGACCGCCAAGTTCTGTCGGATCGCCGCCCTGCGCAAGGCCGTCCCATGGGACGCGGCCCGCGCTGCCGCCTTCGCCGGACTCACCGGCATCGGAACCACCCGCGCCACCCTGCTGCTCAGCCCGCCGCCCGGCCTCCTGCACTGGGGCAACGCCCAGGTGCCCGCCGAGTACGACCTCAAGCCCGCCGAGGTCAGGGCCGCCCAGAACTGGCTGCGCGGACACGACCACGACGGCATCGCCGACGTCTGGGCCGCCCTGCTGCCCACCGACGACCCGAAGCGGCTGTGGACCGACGGCCCCGACCTCGACGCCGGCGCCGAGGCCTGGATCCGCCACTTCGGACGGCTCGTCACCCTTCCCGAAGAGGCCCAGGCCACCGTCCAGGGCGTCCCCATCACCACCATCGAGGCGGTGCTCAACCCCGGCCACACCCCCTGGCTGACCGGCAGCACCACCTTCCGGCTCACCGGCGACGGCCACGGCACCCCCCAACTGGCGCCCGAGGACTCATCCGCCGTCCCCGCCTCCGGCGTGCTGGGGACCACCATCCGCGCCCTGCGCTGGCTGGCCTACCACCTGCCCGCCGACAGCCCGCTGCGACCGCTGATGCCCCGGGCCGCCACCGCGCTGCGCGAGCGGCTGGCCGATCCGGAGCTGCTGCTCGACCTCGACCTCGTCCGGACCGCCAAGGGCGCCTCGCTGGCCGCCGTGCTCCGCCCCCACTTCGGCCTGCCCGCCGAGGGCGGGGCCGACCCGGACGGCCTGGTCCGCTGCGGCCCGGCGCTGGTCCTCACCCCGTACCACGCCGAGTTCGAGCGGGTCTGGCTGCGCCCGGCCGCCCTCACCGGTCCGGACGACCCCCTGCTCGAACTGCTCGACGGGCTCTCCGACAGCTACTGGTTCGGCACCGAGCGGGCCGCGATCCAGTCCGTCCTGCGCGGCGAACCGGAGCGCCTGGCCGCCTCCGCCGCCGCGGTGACGGCCACCGGCGACGGGGCGGCCTGGCTGCAGAACCCCCAGCTGTCCGCCCCCCAGCTGGTCGCCGAAGTGGCCCGCACCCACGGCATCGGCGAGGACGCGGCCGCGCTCCACCTCCAACTGCTCGCACTGCCCGACCCGACCGACCGCAACACCGCCCGCTGGACGGGCTGGAAGCCCGCCCGGCTCAAGCGCGCCCGCGCCGAACTCGCCGCCGCGGGACTGGTGCTGGAGGCCAAGCGGGCCCGGGCCGGCCGCAGTCTCTTCCTGCCCGGCGGCTGGCAGGAGGCCAAGTCGCCCGCCCTGCCGGTGGAGACCTGGAAGGCCGCCCTGTACGAACTGCCCACCCACCAGCCGGTGCTGCCGCACCTGCCCGTCCCCGAGCTGTTCGCCCTCGCGTGGCAGCGCACCGTCGACGGCGACGCCCCCGGCTACGAAGAGCTCCAGACCGGCAAGCGCAGGAAGGCCCGCCGATGACCGCCACCGAGACCCCCACGACCGCCGCGAACACCGTGACCGCCGCGAGGACCACGACCGCCGCGAACACCGCGACCGCGGAGCGGCAGATCGTCCCGCCCGAGGAGAAGCACGCCGCCGAACTGGAGTTCCTGGCCGCCCACGACAGCGGCCCGCGCCCGCCCGGCTGGCGCCTCACCCCGCGCGCCGTCGTCACCTTCGTCATGGGCAGCGGCGGTGAGAAGCTCAAGGCGGGGCGCCGCAGCCTGGTGATCGAGCCCAAGTTCGTCGGCGAGCGCGCCCTGGTCGAGCGCTGCGTCGTCACCCTCGCCGGGGAGCGCGGCCTGCTGCTCGTCGGCGAGCCCGGCACCGCCAAGTCGATGCTCTCCGAACTGCTCGCCGCCGCCGTCTGCGGCACCAGCGCGCTCACCGTCCAGGGCACCGCCGGCACCACCGAGGACCAGCTCAAGTACGGCTGGAACTACGCCCTGCTGCTCGCCAAGGGCCCCAGCCGCGAAGCCCTCGTCCCCTCCCCGGTGCTCACCGCGATGACCACCGGGGCCGTCGCCCGGGTCGAGGAGGTGACCCGCTGCCTGCCCGAGGTGCAGGACGCCCTGGTCTCCCTGCTCTCCGAACGGCGCATCGCCGTACCCGAGTTGGCCGGCACCCCGGACGGGCAGCTGCACGCCGCCGCGGGCTTCACCCTGATCGCCACCGCCAACCTGCGGGACAAGGGCGTCAGCGAGATGTCCGCCGCCCTCAAGCGGCGGTTCAACTTCGAGACGGTCGGCCCGATCGGCAGCCTCGCCGCCGAGGTCGAACTGGTCCGCCGCCAGTCCACCACCGCCGTCGCCCGGGCCGGCGCCGGCTACGCCGTCGACGACGCGGTCCTGGAAGCGCTGGTCACCGCCTTCCGAGACCTGCGCACCGGCCGCTCCACCGAGGGCTGGGACGTCGAGCGCCCGTCCACCGTGATGAGCACCGCCGAGGCCGTCTCCGTGGCCACCGCACTCGGCGTCACCGCCGCCTACCTGCCCGACGGCGGTGACCTCCTCGGCCGCCTGCCTGGCCAACTCCTCGGCGTCGTCCGCAAGGACGACCCGGCGGACGCGGCCCGGCTGCTCGGCTACTGGGACGGCCCGGTCCGCCGCCGCGCCGAACAGGGCGCCGCGACCTGGCGCACCCTGTGGGACCTCCGCTCGGCGCTGGAGGCCTGACGATGACGAGCAGCGCGGTGAAGCCCACCCCGGACGGCCGCCTCGGGGCCGGCGGACAACCTGCCACCGACCTCGACGTCCGCGTCGAGACCGACCGGCTGGCCGGCTCCGGCACCGACCGTCCCGGGCCCTACCTGATCGGCGTGCGCCACCACGCGCCGTCCCTCAGCGCGGTCCTTCCCGCGCTGCTCGACGCCGCCCGTCCCGAGGTGGTCCTGGTCGAACTGCCCGCCGAGTTCCAGCCCTGGCTCGACCGGCTCGCCGACGAGGCCACCGAGGCCCCGGTCGCCCTGGCCGCCGCCCCGGCCGGTCCGGACGACTCCGGTCGGCTCGCCTTCTACCCGTTCGCCGATTTCTCCCCGGAGCTCGTCGCCCTGCGTTGGGCGCGGCGCAACGGCGTCGAGGCCATCGCCTGCGACCTGCCGCTCGCCCACCGTACCGCCCCAGGGGGCGCCGCCGGCGACGGTGCCCGCGATCATGGCCCGGCGGAAGGCACGGTGGAAGGCCCGGCGGCCCCCGGTGTGGCGGACGCCCTGCGCCACCGCCTCACCGGCCGCGACTGCGACGAGGACCTCTGGGACCGGCTGGTCGAGACCGCCGCCCCCGGCTCCACCCCGGAGGCCGTCCGGCGCGCTGCCCTCCTGGTCGGCTGGGCCCTGCGCCACGACGCCGAGACCGGCCCCGGCGTCGACCCGTACGACCTGCGCCGCGAGGCCTGGATGCGGGCCCGCATCCGGGCCGCCTCGGCCGGCGGGCGCCGGATCGCCGTGGTCGTCGGCTCCTTCCACGCCGCCGCCCTGCTGGACGGCCCGATCTCTCCGGAGGAACCGCCCGGCCCGGACGACCCCGGGCACGTCCTCTCGCTGATCCCGTACACCTACCCGCTGCTCGACGCCCGCTCCGGCTACCCGGCGGGCATCCGCGACCCGGAGTGGCAGCACACCGTCCTGGACGCCGGCGGAGACCCGGAGCGCCTCACCGAGGCGCTCACCGCCACCGCCGTCCGGATCTGCGCCGCGCTGCGCACCCAGGACCACCCCTCCGGTCCGGCCGACGCCCGGGAGATCGTCCGCCTCGCCGGTGACCTCGCCCGGTTGCGCGGCCACGCCGCCCCCGGCCGCGGCGAACTCGTCGAAGCCGTCCAGACCGTCCTCGCCCAGGGCGAACCCCTCGGCCGGGGGCGGGCCGTCGCCCGTGCGCTCGAACAGGTCCTGGTCGGCACCCGCACCGGGCGCCCCACCCCCGCCGCCCCGCGCAGCGGACTCGCCCCCGCCGTCGAAAACCTCCTCGCCGAGCTCGGCCTCCCCGGCCCCACCGAGCCGGGCCCGCGCGAACTGCGCCTCGACCCGCTGCGCAGCCCCCTCGACCGCCGCCGCGAGATCCTCCTCCACCGGCTCACGGCCTGCGGCGTCCCCTACGCCGAGCCGGTCGCCACCACCGGCCCGGGCGGCACCGAAACCCTCGGCACCCGCTGGCGCCTGCACTGGACCCCCACCGTCGCCGCCCTGCTCACCGTCGCCGGCACCCGCGGCGTCACCCCGGCCCAAGCCGCCGAGGGCAGCCTCCGCACCCGCCTCAGCGACGACCCCACGCCCCGCGAGATCATCGACGGCCTCACCGCCGCCGCCTCCTGCGCCCTCCCCGCCCTCACCACCACCCGCCTCACCCAACTCACCGCCACCCTCCCCACCACCGCAACCCTCCCCGACCTCCTCGACGCCCTCACCCTTCTCGACCGCCTCACCGCAGGCCACTTCCCCGGCCTCACCCCGGACACCCCGCCCCCACCACCCACCGGGGCAGCCGTCCCGAGCGTTCAAGGTGACGTCGGGCCGGGCGATCCCGAGCCTGCCGACGCGCTACCGCCCGTCGGTGTGGTCGTCCCGGGTGGCCGGGGTGATGCCGGGTCTGCCGCAGGTCTGCTGTCCGCCGGAGCGATCGGTTCGGGCAGTCCTGGCGATGCCGGACTGGTCACCGCGCTACCGCCCGCCACCGGGGCGCGGCCTTCCACCGATTCGCAGGTCGTGTCGTGTGAGGGAGGTCGAACGCCTCGTACCGGCACGGTTGTCAGGGAGCCCGCGGCCATCGTCTGCCCAATCGCTCCCGAGCCGTACCGCCCTGCCACCGCCCTCCCTGCTGCCGTGGAGCTGCTGACCGCCGCTGCGGTGCGGCAGGTGGAGGGGTTGGGTGGGTCGGACGATCCGGCGGATGCGCGGGCGCTGGTGGAGCTGGCGCGGCGGGCCGATCGGCTGGGCGGGGTGCGGCTGGGGTACGTGCTGGGCGAACTCGCGGAGCGGGGGAGTCCGTTGGTGCGGGGTGCGGCCGGAGCGGTGCGGGTGCTGCTCGGGCAGGAGCCGGCCGGGGTGTTCGGCGGCCGGGCCGCGTCCTGGGTGGACGGGGCGACCGACGTACGGGCGCGGCAGCTGCTCGGACGGGCGCTGGTCGGGTTGTTGACCGCGGCCGAGGGGCTGTTCGACAGCGCGCCCGAGGCGCTCGAACCCGTGCTGGAGCGGGTGACGTCAATGTCCGACTCCGCCTTCCTGGACCGGCTGCCCGCGCTGCGCGGCGGTTTCGACACGCTGAGCCCGGCGGCCCGCGACCGGCTGCTGGCCCTGGTCGAGGAGCGGCTCGGCACCCGTCTCGCCGCCCTGCCCGAGGCTGCCGATCCTGCCGTGGTGGCGAGTTGGGTGCGCGCGGACCTGGCCGCGCGCGCGGTTCTGGCCCGTCGCGGCCTGGCACCGCAGGCAACCCCGGACCCGGCCCCCACCCCTCAACCAGCACCCACACCCACACCCACCGCCCAGCCCCCGGGCACCGGACCGCACACCCTCACTCCCGCCGAGCGCTGGCGCCTGCTGCTGGGCCGTCCCGGCAGCGGCGGCCTGTCCGGTCGCAGCGCCCGACTCGCCACTGCGCTCGACGAGTTGTACGGCAGTGGACGCGGTGAGGGCTCCGGTCCGGGCCTGGGCGACCGGGGCGGACGCGAGGCGCCCTTCCCCGGAGTGCGCGAGTGGGCCGAGGAACTGGAGGCGCTGTTCGGCCCGGGTCTGCGGGAGGAGGTGCTGGCGGCCGCCGTCACCCATGGCCGGACGGATGTCCTGGAGGCGATCGACCCGTCCGCCGTCCGCCCGTCGGTCGACCTGTTGCGGACGGTGCTGGACCATGCGGGCGGCCTGCCCGAGGCCCGGGTGGCGCGGCTGCGCCCGCTGGTGCGGCGGCTGGTGGACGAGTTGAGCCGCGAACTGGCGACCAGGCTGCGCCCCGCGCTGACCGGCATCAGCGTGCCGCGCCCGTCGCGGCGTCCGGGCGGCGGGCTGGACCTCCAGCGGACCATCCGGGCCAACCTCGCCACCGCCCGTCCGGCACCGGACGGCGTCGGCACCCTGATCGTGCCGGAGCGTCCGGTGTTCCGGACCAGGGCTCGGCAGGCCAACGACTGGCGGCTGATCCTGGTGGTGGACGTGTCGGGCTCGATGGAGGCCTCCACGGTCTGGGCGGCGCTCACCGCCGCGATCCTGGCCGGGGTGCCGTCGCTCACTACCCACTTCGTCGCCTTCTCCACCGGAGTCCTGGACCTGACGGAGCAGGTGGCGGATCCGCTGAGCCTGCTGCTGGAGGTGCGGGTCGGCGGCGGTACCAGCATCGCGACCGGGTTGCGCTACGCGCGCGAGCTGGTGACGGTGCCGTCGAGGACGTTGATCGCGGTGGTCAGCGACTTCGAGGAGGGCGGCCCGGTCAGCGGGCTGCTAGCCCAGACCCGGGCACTGGTGGATTCCGGCGTGCACCTGCTCGGCTGCGCGGCATTGGACGACACCGGGACGGCCCGGTACTCGAAGTCGGTCGCGGGCCAGCTGGTCGCGGCCGGTATGCCCGTGGCGGCACTGAGCCCGCTGGAACTGGCCCGCTGGGTGGGGGAGAAGGTCCGATGAACGCGACGACGCAGGAGAACGGCTGGCCGGGCGTCCGGCCCGAGGTGGTCGCCGAGGTGGTGTCCGGGCTGAGCGCCCGGCTGCAGAAGCGGCTGGACGGCGCGGCGGCGAAGCTGGCCCAGCGGCCGCTGAGCCGGGAGGGTGACGAGTGGCGGGTGGAGGTGGACGAGGAGGCCCTGCTCGTCCTGCACGCCCCGGGCGGGGTGATCGCCGCCCCGGCCTCCGTCCGCTGTGGCTGCCTGCTGGCTCCAGCCTGCGTCCACCGCGCCGCCGCCGTCACCCTCTGCCCGCTGGCGGAGGCGATCGAGGGCGGCGCCGAATCCTCCGATGCCGATGCCCCTCGAGTCGATGCCCCTCGAGCCGAGGGCCCCGAAACCCCGTCAGCGCCGGAACCCGTGCTCCGACCCGAACCCGCTGCCCTCACCCCGTCCGAACTCGCCGCCGCCCGGCACCTCCACCGGGCCGCCTGTGCCCTGCTGGCCGCCGGGGTGAGCGGCGCGGGCGCCGTCTCCCAGGCCGAGCTGCTGCGTGCCGCGCACCGGGCGCGCGTGGCGGGGCTGTATCGTCCGGCCGCGGCGGCGGTCACGGTGGTCACCAGGGTGCGCGCGGCGCGTTCCGGCGCGCCCGACCACCGGCTGGTGGACCTGGTGTCGGGCCTGCGCGAGTTGCTCGGCCTCACCGTGGCCCTGAGCGCGCCCGTCGATGCCTTCGGCGCCTCCGGCGCCCCCGAGCCCACCCCGCTCGGCGAGCTGCGAGGCAGCGCCCGCCAGGCCTATGCCGAGGAGGGCGGCCTGCGGCTGTACGGGCTGTTCGCCGAGCCGGTGCTGACCGCGACCCACGCCGGCGCGGTCAGCTGGGCGGTGGACGCCGGAGGCCGACTCAGCACCGTCGCCGAGGTGACCCCGCACGGTGACGCCGCGACCGCCGCCCCGCTGGCCGTCGGCGCGGGCAACCGTACGGTGCGGCTGGGCGATGCCGCGCTCAGCCACCGCGAGTTCAGCCGTGCCGGACTGGCGGTCCAGGGCGCGACGAGGTCGGCCGGCGGACGGCTGGGTGCCGGGGCCTCGGTCCGGGCGGTCCGCGCGGCCGGGGCCGACTGGACGGCGGAGCCGGTGGCCGGGCTGTGGTCCGAGCCGCCCGGTGCGCAGGTGGCGCGGGCCCTGGCGGCGCAGGAGCTGCCGTACGAGAGCCGCCCGGCCGGGAGTGACCTGCTCTTCCTGGACGTCACCCTGCTGGGCGCGGCCCCGACCGCGCCCGGCGGAGCCGCCCAACTGCTCGCCCGCGTCGCGGGGAGCGACCTGGTGATCGCGCTGCTCCCGGGGCACGAGCACCCGGACCTGGCCTTCCGGGCCAACCTCGCCCTGCTCGCCACCGCGCACGGCCTGCGGCTCCGGCTGATCGGCCGCCTGGAGCGGGCCGACCGCCCGCAACTGCGCCTGCTCGCGATCGGGACGCCCCCGGACGGCTCCGACCAGCCCGGGCCCGTCCGCCTCGCCCTCGCCGCCGACCGGGCGGGCCGGGCCAACCTCGGCCTGGAGCGCCTCCAGGCCGCCGACCTCCAGGCCCCCGCTCCCCGGGCCGACCACCCAGTCGGGCCCCTACCCGAGCTCCCCACCACACCTCCGGACGGTCCACCCGTGCACGTACTCGCCCGCCGGGTGGCGCAGGCGGTGACCACCGGGCGCTCCGCCCTCGCCCCGAGCGCGGCCACGGCGGCGGCCGACCGGAGCCTGCTGCGCGTCGCCGGACTGTCCACCGCCGTCCAGCTCCTGGACGGCCTGCGGGCGGCCGCGGCGGACCATCGGCGGGATGTGTTCGGCCGGGTCGTCCCGGATGACCACGACGCCTTCGCCACGGCCTGGCTCGCCGCCGCCGTCTACACGGAGGCGCTGGCCACCGCGCTCTGCTCCGCCGCCTGGGCAGCCGACGGAACAGCCACCGACCGCACCCGTCAGCCGGCCCGGGTATGAGCCGAAGTATTTGCAGAGACTGATAATCGGCGCAAACTGGCATACTTGTGGGAGAGGAGATACCAGAGGCGCACGGAGCAACACGAAGGGAAGGCGAGCCATGTCCATCCGCGACGACGCGGCCGAGGTCCGGTCCAGTGGCTGGCGGACGCTCGCCGCACTGCACGGGCTGATCGACGCCGCGTTGGAGAAGGCGCTCCAGGCGGAGCACAAGCTCTCGGTGGTCGAGTACACGGTGCTGGAGGCACTCTCCCGGCAGGACGGCTGGCACATGCGGATGCAGCAGCTGGCCCGCGCCGCGGCGCTGAGCAGCAGTGCGACCACCCGGCTGGTCAGCCGCCTGGAGGACCGCGGCCTGCTGGGGCGCTATCTCTGCGCGGACGACCGGCGGGGCATCTACACCGAGCTGACGCCGGCGGGCCGTGCCCTGCTGGAGGCCGCCCGCCCGGTGCACGACGCGACCCTGGAAGCGACCCTGACGCAGGCTGCCGAACTCCCCGAGCTGGCCCCGCTGGTGGACGCGCTCGCCGAGCTCGCCCCGGCGAAGGCACAGCCCCCGGTACCGGATTAACCGGATTAACCGAATTGGCGGTCCGGTACCGGGGTGCTGTGCCCTCGCCGATGCCGGGAGGCGGTGGCCCTCACCGCCGCCCGGCGGCCAGGGCGTCCCGGTGCACCCGGTCGAGCAGGGCGAGCAGCAGTTCCTTGCTGGACGCCCGCTCCCGGACGTCGCACAGCACCACCGGCACCTCCGGCCCGAGGTCGAGGGCGCGGCGGACGTCCTCCGGGGTGGCCTCCCGGCGGCCGTGGAAGCAGTTGACCCCGATGGCGAACGGGATTCCGCGCTGCTCGAAGAAGTCGACGGCGGCGAAGCTGGATTCGAGCCGCCGGGTGTCCGCGAGGACGATCGCGCCGAGGGCGCCGAGGGCGAGGTCGTCCCACATGAACCAGAACCGGAACTGCCCGGGCGTGCCGAAGAGGTAGAGCACCAGGTCCTCACGGACGGTGATCCGGCCGAAGTCCATCGCCACGGTGGTGGTGGACTTGTCCTGGACGCCTTCGAGGCTGTCGACCCCGATGCTGGCGCGGGTCATCCGCTCCTCGGTCTGCAGCGGTTCGATCTCACTGACCGAGCCGACCATGGTGGTCTTGCCGACGCCGAAGCCGCCGGCGACGAGGATCTTGACCGCGCCCGGCACCAGGCTCTGGGTCGTCACTTCGGGTCTCCTGGAAGGGAACTGGGAGTTTTACGAGGCGGGGAGGAGCGGGGCCGGGCCGTCGCCGTCCGTCAGAGCCGGCGGACACCCTCGATCACCGCCTGGATCAGCGAGATGTCCGGCGCCTCGGCGAGCTGGACCGGGGCCCGGGTGAGGATCAGCCGGGCCTCCGCCAGATCGTCCAGAAGCACCTTGACCACGCTCACCGGCAGGTCCATGCTGGCCGCGATCTCGGCGACGGCCAGCGGGCGTTCGCGGCACATGTCGAGGATCGCGGCCGGTTCGGGGGTCAACCGGCTGGTGTCGGCGCGCGGGTCGGCGGTGACCACCAGGGTGATGAGCGCGAAGCCGTCACGGACCGGGCCGGTGCGCCCGTTGGTGATCGCGTAGGGGCGGACCAGGTGGCCGGCGTCCTTGTCGTAGAACCAGCCCTCGTCGGCGTCGGCGGTGGTCACGCACCGCCACCCGCGCCGACCTGGCCCGCGTCGCTGCGCGGCGCCGCGGTGAGGTACTGGCCGACCTGCTTGACCAGCATGTTGATCTCGTAGGCCATCAGCCCGGCGTCCACCTGCTCGCTGGTGAGCACGGCGAGGCGGGCCCCCTGTCCGGCGGTGGTGACGAACAGGAACAGCTGGTCCATCTCGACGACGGTCTGCCGGACCCGCCCGCCGTTGAAGCGGTGCCCGGCGCCGCGGGCCAGGCTCTGCAGGCCGGAGGCGACGGCGGACAGGTGTTCGGCGTCGGCACGGTCGAGGCCCTGGGACATGCCGACCAGCAGGCCGTCCTCGGAGAGGACGATGGCGTGGCGGGTCTCGGGTACCCGCGCCACCAGCTGGTCCAGCAGCCAGTTGAGGTCGCGCTGGGTTTCGGTCTGCTGCTGCGTCATCACTGCTGTTCCTTGGCTTCCTGAACGGCGGAGGCTTCCGCGGCTTCCTCGGGGGCGGAGGCTGCGGCCGGCTGGGGGGCGATGGCGGGCGCGTCCGGTTCGGAACCGGCCGCGCGGGCGCTCCGGGTGCCGCGCTGGATGGCGGCCATGGTGGCGCGGGAGCGCGCCGGCGAGGGGGCGTCGGCCTCGCCGAACCGCGGGCCGCTCGGGGCGGCGTGGGCCCCGTGCGGCGCCGGAGTCCCGTGCGGCGCCGGGGCTCCGTACGGCGCTGCGGCTCCGTACGGCGAAGGCGGAGCGGCCGGATCCGATGGCGACGGGATCATGCCGCCGGGGGCGTTGGCCTCGCGGAGCTGCTCGGCGAGGCTGGCGTTGCGGACCCGCTGCGGCAGGACCCGCGGGGTGCGCAGTTCGCCGTCCGGGCCGTGCTCCACGTGGTCCTCCTGCGGGCGTTCGTGGGTGGGCGTCGACCGGTCGGCGGGAACCCCGTCGAACCCGGCGGCCGAGTCCGCGAGCGGCCCCGGCACGCCGCCGTGGACGCCGACGTCACCGGCGGCACCGGGCACCGGTCCGGCTACGAGCCCCGGTGCGAGTCCCGCCACGGGCTCCGCCGACGGATCGGTCGGCAGGTCGTAGGGACGCGGCAGCGCGGGCCGGGGGACCACCACGGCGCCGGGAAGGCCGGGGATCTCGGCGCCGACCGGCAGTCCGGCGTTCTCGGGAGCGGCCCCACCGGTCCCACCGTCCTGTCGCCCGAGCAGCTCGCCGATGGTCACCCCGCCGTCCTCCTCCCCGGAGGCGACGGAACCGGGGGCGACGTCCGCGGTCGTCCCGCCATCGGCAGCCGCAGCCGCAGCCGCAGCACCAGCCGCAGCCGCATCAGCGCCCGCAGCCGGTCCGGCCGATCCACCGCCGAGCAGCCCGCTGAGCACTCCCGACAGCGCGCCCGACAGTTCCTCGTCGACCTCGCCCAAGTCACCGTCCGACGGCCGTGGTTCCGACACCGGGGTGCGGGTGACCCGGGCGCCGGACGGCAGTCCGGGTACCGCGGCCGGGTGTTCGGCCTGCTCCAGCAGCACCGAGGGCACCAGGACCACGGCCCGGGTGCCGCCGTACGGCGAGGGCCGAAGGGTGACCTGGATGTCGTGCCGGGCGGCCAGCCGCGCGACGACGAACAGGCCGAGCCGCAGGTCGTCGCCGAGCGCGGAGACGTCCAGCTCGGGCGGGTTGGCCAGGTACTCGTTGAGCCGCTCGTACTCCTCCTCGGTCATGCCGAGGCCGCGGTCCTCCACCTCGACGGCCAGGCCCTTGGGGACCTCCTGGGCGGAGACCTGCACCTGGGTGTACGGCGGGGAGAAGGTGGTGCCGTTCTCGATCAGCTCGGCGACCAGGTGGATCACGTCGGCGACGGCCTGCCCGCTGAGGGAGGCGCGCGGCACGCCCTGGACGACGACCCGGGCGTAGTTCTCGGTTTCGGAGACGGCGCTGCGCAGCACGTTGACCATGGGCACGGCGTTGCGCCAGCGCCGGGCGGGCAGCGCGCCGCCGAGGATGACCAGGTTCTCGGCGTTGCGCCGCATCCGGGTGGCCAGGTGGTCGACCGCGAACAGTTCGCGCAGCAGCTCGGGTTCCTCGTGCTCGCGCTCCAGCGCGTCGAGCATGCTGATCTGGCGGTGGATCAGGATCTGGGTGCGGCGGGCGATGTTGAGGAAGACCTTCTTGGTCCCCTCGCGGCCCTGGGCCTGGTGGACGATGGCGGCGACGGCGGCCTGCCGGACGGCGGCCAGGCCGTCGGAGGTCTGCTGGACCTCGTCGCCGACCCGTCGCGAGGGCGTCCAGGTGGGCGGGGTGGGCACCGGCTCCCCGGCGCGCAGCCGCCCGACGACGTCGGGGATCTCCTGCTGGGCGAGCGCGAGGGTGTCGGTGCGCAGTACAGCCAGCCGGGCGGACAGGGCCCGGGCGGCCCGGACGCCGCGGATCAGGCTGACCAGCAGCACCACGGCGACGACGGCGGTGCCGGCCACCAGCGCGGTGCGGTTCCCGGCGTCGCGCAGCAGGTAGGCGGCGTAGCCCCAGGCGGCGGCGAGGCCCAGGCTGGGGACCAGAACGAGGGCGAGGAGCGAGCTGCGGAGGGAGCCGGACCGGCCGGCGCGGTGGCCCGTGCGGGGGGCCGATATGCCTGGCATCTGATTCCTTGTTGCAGGGCCGAGTTGCAGGCCGGGACTCGGGCCGAACGGCGGATCGGCCCGAGCGGACCGGACCGGGTTTCAGGGCGCCGAGGCCGGGGTCGCCGGACGGGGTGACGCGGTGTCACCGTCCGCGCGGGGTGCAGCACGGCCGCCGACGGCAGGAAACCTATCAGTCCCAGGTGGCCTCATCGCAACATCAACTGACGATATGTGAACGGGTGATGGCACCGCCGACCGGTTCCGACCGGAGTGTTCGCCAACGGAACGCCGCAGCTCAGTACAGGTGCCGTGAAGCGCGAACGGCTCCCGGGGAGGCCGGGCAGGCCTCTCCGGGAGCCGTCAGGAACAGGTCAAACCATCCAGGTCGGACCGTCGCTGTGCCGAAGGTTCGCCACCGCCCGGGCGGTGGTTCCTCCGCCGGATCAGCTCGCCGCGGAGAGCGGCACGACCCGGCCGTACCGCCGGTACCGGCCGTCCACCGCGGAGGCCGCGGAGGCCGCGGAGGCCGCGGACGCCGCAGACCCCGCGGAGGCCGCAGGAGCCACGGAGCCCGCGAAGCCCGTGGAGACCGTGGACGCCGCGGCGGCCCCGGACTCCAGCTGGTTCAGCTCGGTCCACGCCCAGCTCGTCAGGTCGGACAGCTCGTCCGACCACTGCTTGCCGTACGTGCCCGCCGCCACCTGTCCGAGCCGCAGCTTCTGCACGTCCGAGGTGCCGGCCGGGGCGTAGATGTGGGTGGCGTCCCGCAGGTAGCGGATGATGTTGTGCTCCTCCTGGGTGCCGCGCGCGGCGAAGATCTCCATCGCCTGGCGCGCCGAGTCCATCGCGTACTCGGTGTTGATGAGCTTGGCGTTCATCAGCTCGGCGTCGCAGGCCTTGCCGCGGTCGAGCAGGTGCGAGGCGTGGTACGCGGCCAACTTGGCGGTCATCAGCCGGGACTGCATCTCGCCGAGCTTGAGCGCGATGCTGTTCAGCTGGCCGATCGGCTTGCCGTAGAGCACCCGCTCCTCCGCGTAGCGCACGGTGTCCTCCACCACGGCGACGTGGATGCCGAGCGCGACGGCGCCGAGGTTGAGCCGGCCGTACAGGGTGGAGGAGGAGTACGCGACGTCGAGGCCCTGGCCCTCCTCGGCGAGCCGGTTGCCGACCGGGATCCGGCAGTCCTCGAAGACGAGCTCGCCGAAGCTGAAGCCGTGGAGGCCGCCCTGGGTGCCGACCGCGCCGGTGCGGAAGCCGGGCCGGTCGCTCTCGACGAGGAAGGCGGACAGGCCCTTGCTGCCCCGGTCGGTGCGGAAGACCACCCCGTGGACGTCGCCGATGTGCGAGTTGCCGACGAACACCTTGCGGCCGTTGAGCACGTACTCGTCGCCCTCGCGGCGGGCGGTGCCGGCCATGCCGAGCACGTGGCCGCCGGACTCCGGCTCGGTGACCGCGATCGTCGGCAAGCACTCGCCGGACGCGAACTTCGGCAGCCAGGCGCGCCGTTGGGCGTCGGAGCCGAAGTGGATGACCTTGGCGACACCGAGCTGTGAGGCCTGCGCCATCGCGCCCATCGCGCCGCTGACGCGGGCCAGCTCCTCCACGATGATCGTCTTGGCGAGGTGTCCCAGGCCCAGACCGCCGAACTCGCGCGGGATCGTGACACCGATCCAGCCCCGGCGGGCGATCTCCCGCGAGAGCTCGAACTCGATCTCCCGGCCGGCCTCCATTCTGGCCACCTGAGGACGTACCTCCTTCTCCGCGAACTCACGGACCTCCGCTCGGAGGCTCTCGTGTCGCTCGTCGGTGAAGTAGTCCATCGCCATGCTGGGTCCTCTCGTTCCGGTGGGTGTCGTGCCTCCGTTCACGCCGTAGATGCCGCTCCGGCCGCGCCCCCTGCGAGATGAGGGTGGGGGTGTGGAGGTGTGGCGGTGCCGATCGCGTCGAAGCCATCGGTGCATGCGGACCTTGGATCGGGTCTCCCGTGGGGCAGGGAAACTACCGTCCGTGTCTTCGGCAGGGCTCATTGTCATATGTGTACATGGGCTCCACACATAGTCGATCTTGGATTGGCGGAATTCGGCCCGTCACGCCGGCGACTGGTTTTGCGGGCGTGTCGGGTGGGGATTGACCTTGCCCCGCTTCTGCGCCCACCACGGGGTCGCTCACATGCCGCTTTGACTGTTCATCAGCAAGGAAGACGATCGGTCCCGGTAGCACCGCGACGCCCGGATGTCTGATTACATGTGCGCCATGACTGATGTGATGAGCACTCAAGGCCAGTTCCCGGGTGCTGCCGGGGAGTCCGAGCGGACCCGCAGGCTGCGCAGCCTGGGTCTCAACGAACCCTCCGCGGACGAGGCCTTCGACCGCTTCGCCCACCTGGCAGCCAGCATCACCCGCGCTCCCATCGCGATGGTCAACTTCATCAACGACGAGCGCCAGATGTTCCGGGGGCTCTACATCCCGCCAAACACCGCCGAAGTCGCGGCCGAAGAAGGCGCGTCGTGGGCGGATCGGGGCATCGCCTTCGACCTTCCCACCCGGCAGATGCCGATGAGCCACGGCTTCTGCCCGCACGTGGTCGCCCAGCGCTCGCCCCTCGCACTGGACGACATCCTCGCCTATCCCCGGTTCGCCGGGAACCCCGTCGTGGACGAACTGGGCGTCCGGGCCTACCTCGGAGCCCCGCTCGTCGACGACACCAACACCGTCATCGGCACCGTCTGCGTCCTCGACCGGGAACCCCGGCAGTGGGGGCGCGAGCGCCTGCGCGACATCCAGCACCTCGCCGAGGCGCTGCTGTCCGAGATCCGGCTGCGCGACAACCTGCTCGCCCAGCAGCAGGAGATGTTCGCGGCCTTCGACGGCTCCCCGTTCCCCATCATGCTGACCGACGGCCCCGGCCAGGAGATCCGCTACGCGAACGCCCAGCACGCCGACACCTTCGGCCCCCCGGTGGCGTACGGATCGATCGGCACGGCCTACCCGCAGCTCGGCGCGGCCGGCCTCCAGCAGGCCGTCTCGGAGGCGTACCACACCGGTCGCGCCACCGTCCTCAACGACGTCCGGATCCAGTCCGGCCGCCCCGAGGTACAGCGCATCCAGCAGATCTTCAGCTTCACCTGCACCCCGCTGCGGGTGGCGCGCACCGGCCAGGTCAACGGCGTCCTCACCGTCGGCATGGACGTCACCGCCCAGTCCCGCACCGAGGAGGAACTCGGCACGCTGGCCGCACTGCTGGTCGACCGGCTCCAGCAGAACGGCGCCGTCACGCCGACCGCTCGACCGGGTGCCGCCGGTGGGTCCGGACTCGTCCTGCCGAGCTGAGCGGCCGACCGTCGCCCGTGCGCGGCAGCGCGGCCCGCGGCCGCACCAGCCCTCCGCACCATCCGTACCGTCCACCACCGTGGCGGGGCGCCTCTCACCCCCGAGGAGAGGCTCCCCGCCACGCTGCCGTTCGGGGCCAGCGGCTCACGGCAGTTCACCCGCTGCTCCGGCTGCCCGCTGCTTCGGGCGCCCCGCTGCTCCGGGCGCCTGCTGCTCCGGCCGAGCGGGTGAACCGTCCGCCGCCCCCGCCCCTGCCGGACCCCGCGGCGGGCCGCCGGTGGTAGGCATGGGCCGCATGGACTGGATGGACTGGTTCGCCGCCCCCGACTACTGGCTGAGCCGACTGCTCGTCCAACGCCTGCTCGCCGGCCTCTACCTGATCGGATTCGTCGCCGCCGCCGCGCAGTTCCGGGCGCTCATCGGCACCGACGGCATGCTGCCGGTGCCCCGCTTCACCGCCCGGGTCCCCTTCCGTCGGTCGCCCGGGCTCTTCCACCTCCACTACAGCGACCGCTTCTTCGCCGCCGTCGCCTGGAGCGGCGCCGCGCTGTCCGCCGCCGTCGCGGCCGGGCTCGGCGACGCCGTCCCGCTCTGGGCCTCGATCCTGCTCTGGGCGGCGCTCTGGCTCCTCTACCTCTCCATCGTCAACGTCGGGCAGACCTGGTACTCCTTCGGCTGGGAGTCGCTGCTGCTCGAAGCGGGCTCCCTGGCCGTCTTCCTCGGCAACGCCGACACCGCGCCGCCCACCCCCGTGCTCTGGCTGATGCGCTGGCTGGTCTTCCGGGTCGAGTTCGGCGCCGGACTGATCAAACTCCGCGGCGACAGCTGCTGGCGCGACCTGACCTGCCTGCGCTACCACCACGAGACCCAGCCCATGCCCGGACCGCTCAGCTGGTTCTTCCACCACCTGCCCGATCCCCTGCACCGGGTCGAGGTGGCGGCCAACCACTTCGTCCAACTCGTCGTCCCGATCGGCCTGCTGCTCCCGCAACCGGTCGCGACCTACGCGGCCTGCGCCGTCGTCGCCACCCAGCTCTGGCTGATCGCGTCCGGCAACTTCGCCTGGCTCAACTGGCTGACCGTCGTCCTCGCCCTCGCCGCCGTCGAACCGGGCCGCCTCGGACTGCCCCGCCACGCCCACGACTTCCCCGGAGCCCCCGTCTGGTACCAGGTACTGGTGACCGCCGTGACCGCCGCCGTCCTGGTGCTCAGCTACTGGCCGGTGCGGAACATGCTCTCGCGCGGCCAGGTGATGAACCGCTCCTTCAACCGGCTGCACCTCGTCAACACCTACGGCGCCTTCGGCAGCGTCAACCGCCTCCGGCAGGAGGTCGTGGTCGAGGGCACCGACGAGGCCGTCCTCACCCCGCACACCGTCTGGCGCGAGTACGGCTTCAAGGGCAAACCCGGCGACGTGCGCCGCCTCCCGCGCCAGTACGCCCCCTACCACCTGCGGCTGGACTGGCTGATGTGGTTCGCCGGCATCTCCCCGGCCTACGCCCGCCCCTGGTTCCTGCCCTTCGTCGCCCGCCTGCTGACCGGCGACCGGGCGACCCTGCGGCTGCTGCGCCACAACCCCTTCCCCGACGCCCCACCGACCCACGTCCGGGCGACCCTCTACCTCTACCGGTTCACCGGATGGCGCGAACTACGGGAAACCGGCGCGTGGTGGAACCGCACGGCGCTCCACGAGTACCTCGCGCCGGTCGACCTGCCCACCCTCGGCCGGGCCGGCTTCCGTCCGCCGCTCGGCCGCCAGGCTCGCGGCGTCCGTGACGTCCCGCTGGACCGGCTGCGGCGGCGCCCGCGCCCACCGCGGGCGGAGCGCCCTGGTGACCAGCCCGGCGAGCGGCCCGGCGGTCCGTCCGGCCACCCGCACGGACCAGCGCCGGACCACCCGGGCGGACCTCCCGGGTAGCGGCCAGGCGGGCGGTATGGCATACGACACCGGCCCTTCCGGCGGTGGGTGCGTGCAAGGCTCGAACGGGCACCCGTATTCTGGGCCTCCACAACCGGCAGCCCGACCGCGCGCCCCCGTGCCCCGCCCCCGGGGCAACCCCGCGCAACCGGTCCGCCGCCCCCTCGCCGCCAGCCCCGCCGTCGTCGCCCAGAACCGGACCTCACATGACAGTGCTTCACTCGCGCAACGCCGACGCAGCCGACCCGGCGGACGTCGCCGACGCCGCAGACGTCAAGGACCCCCAGGACGCCGCCGCGGAGCCCGACCTCCGCGAAGACCTCGGCCGCTACGCCGACCTCGGGGCCTTCACGCTCAGCGCCGACACCCACGCCTGGTACGCGGCCGTCGACACCGTCGCCACCCCCGAGGACGCCCGCGCCGCCTCCACCGCCCTCGCCGAACTGCGCGGCCGTGACCTTCACCAGACCTGGGAAGCCGTCACCGCCCTGGCCGCCGAGGCCAAGCTGGACGAGCCCGACACCGTCGCCAAGGCCGCGCTGCTGGTCGAGATGCTCCAACGCGTGCACCGCACCTCCGCCACCCTCAGCACCGCCGCGTACGACGCCGACCTCGTCGCTCTCGCCGCCGCCACCGCCGACAGCACCTGGCGCCGCGAGAACGGCGTCAAGCTCTCCTGGCTGCGCGCTCGCTCGCTGCGCAAGCAGGCCACCGCCCTCGCCCACGACCGTAAGGTCCGCCGCGAGGACCTGCACGAGGCGCTCACCTCCGCCGAGATCGAGCGCCGCGCCTGGGCCGCCCTCGCCCCTGCCGGCAGCCTCCCGAGCGTGCCCGCCGACGGTGACCTCGTCGACCGCACCGCCCAGGCCTTCGAGCCGATCAACACCGGCCTGCGCGGCCTCGCCCGGCTGCTGCCCGACCATGACCTGGACGGGCTCGCCTTCGCGGAACTGGCCGACCTGGTCGAGCGCCTGGCCGCCGACGAGGGCACCCTCTACCGCCTGCCGACGATCCGTGGCCTGCGCGCCACCCTCGAGGAGGCCGGCCTCGCCGACCTGCTCGCCGAACTCACCGCGGCGAAGGCCGACCGCCGCGCCGCCGAAGCCGCGTACGCGGCGCGCCAGGCGCTGGTGGCCGGGCAGCGGGACGGACTGGCGGCGGCGCCGGTCGTCGAGGACGCCGGGACCGCCGATGTCGAGGCCGAGGCCGCCGCGCGTCAGGCGCTGGCGGGCGGGCAGCGGGACGGGCTGACGGAGGAGCCGGTCGTCGAGGCCGTCGAGGCCGTCACCGAGGAGCCGGTCGCCGAGACGGCTGACGACGCCGAGGCCGAGGCTGAGACCGATGTCGAGGCGTCCGACGCCGAGCTGACCGACGCGGAGGCGGAGGCCGCCGCGCGTCAGGCGCTGGCGGGCGGGCAGTGGGACGGACTGACGGAGGAGACGCCGGTTTCGGATACGGCTCCGGTCGAGGAAACCGCTGAGGCTGAGGCCGATGCCGAGGTCGTTGAGGCGGCGTCGGCATCGGGCGTCGATTCCGCCGGGACCGAGTCGGTTGTGGAGGAGGCGGTGACGGAGGAGGCCCCGGCTGCGGTGGTGTCCCTCCCGGCACCTTCCCCGGCCGCCGACGACCTGGTGGCCGCCGCGACCGCCGCGCTCGCCGAGGCTGCGGCTGCGGACGAGGTCGCGGTTGAGGCCGAAACGGCTGAGGCCGAGGAGCCCGCCGTCGAGGCCGAGGCCGAGGCCGAGGCCGTGACCGGCGCCGAGGTTGAGGCTGATGCGGAGGTCGAGCCGGAGGCCGTCGAGGCCGAGGTCGCGGTGGAAGCCCCTGCCGCTGAGGCTGCCGAGCCGGTGACCGACGCGGAAGCCGTCGAGGAGGCTCCGGCCGTGACGGTGGAGGAGCCCGTGGCCGCTGTCGAGGAGCCGGTCGTCGAGGATGCGGAGCCGGTCGAGGCAGTGACCGCCGAGGCTGAAGTTGAGGTCGAGGTCGAGGTTGAGGCCGCGGAGCCCGCCGCGGAACCCGAGGCCGTCGTCGAGGCCCCCGCCACCGAGCCGGAGCCCGAGCCCGCCGTCGAGGTCGAGGCCGAGGTCGAGGCCGTGACCGGCGCCGAGGTTGAGGCCGATGCGGAGGTCGAGCCGGAGGCCGTCGAGGCCGAGGTCGCGGTGGAAGCCCCTGCCGCTGAGGCTGCCGAGCCGGTGACCGACGCGGAAGCCGTCGAGGAGGCTCCAGCCGTGACGGTGGAGGAGCCCGTGACCGCTGTCGAGGAGCCGGTCGTCGAGGATGCGGAGCCGGTCGAGGCAGTGACCGCCGAGGCTGAGGTCGAGGTCGAGGTTAAGGCCGTCGTCGAGGCCCCCGCCACCGAGCCGGAGCCCGAGCCCGCCGCCGAGGCCCCCGTTGCAGCCGAGGAGCCCGCCGCCGAACAGCCCGTCGCTGAGACGCCCGTGGCCGAGGAGCCCGCCGGCCGTCCCGCGAAGCCGGACTTCACCCCCGGCCGCCCCGTGACCGCCTACTCCGGCGACGAACTGCTCGCCGTCGTCCGCTGGATCGACACCGACGGCACCGAGCGGAGCGACGAGGAGCTGCTCCGCGCGGCCATGAAGGAGCTGGGCTTCGCCCGTCTCGGGCCGCGGATCAAGGAGGCGCTGGGCGCCGCCGTCGCCGCCGCGCGCGGCTGACGCCCGGCCGACGGCCGTACGGAACAGGGCCCGGAACGCACTCGCGTCCCGGGCCCTGTGTCATGCGGCTGTGGAAGCCGCAGCGCACGGAAGCGTCAGCCGGCCTTGTTCCACGGCTGGCCGGCCATCAGCGCCTTCACGTTGGAGACGTACTTCGGGTTCGGGATGTCCAGGCTGCCGACGACCTCGCTCGTGGTCGGGTCGGTGACGGCGTTGTAGTGCACGTTGCCCGCGCCCGCGTTGTACGCCGAGATGACCAGGTCGAGCAGCGGGGTCTTGCCGGTGGCCGGGTCGGGGGAGAGGTCGTACTTGCCGCCGAAGGAGGAGTCGCCGTAGTAGGCGACCAGCCAGTCGAGCAGCTGGGTGCCGAGCTGGACGTTCCCGTTGAGCGTTTTGGGGTCGGAGTTGGTGCCGTACTTGCCGTTCATCCAGCTCACGGTGTTCTGCATGATCTGCATGGTGCCGATGCCGCCGTCGCAGGCGAGGATGCCGGACTGCCAGCCGCTCTCCTGCCAGGCGATGGCCTTGACCAGGTTGACCGGCAGCGACGGGAGCTTGTCGGTGCCGCCCGAGCTGAGGTTGAGCACCCGGGGCTGGCCGGCCGCCGCCGTGAGGGCGGCGCCCACGGTCGCCTTGGGATCGTCGGGCTGGGGCTTGCTGGGCTGGCAGCCGCTCTGTAGCGGGGGCACGTGCGGGACGGGCGGCGCGGGCGGCGGCGGGAGGGCCACGGCGCCGGGCTTGGCGGTGGGGACCGGCGCGGGAACGGCGGGCTTCTCGACCGGCGGCTGGGTGGTGGGTGCGGCGGCCGCGTTGCCGCCGCCGCTCTTGGCGTTTCCGCTCTGGGCGCCGGGCGTGGCCTTCGCCGACTTGCTCGGCCCGGCGCTCGGGCTGTGCGAGGAGCCGGCGGACGCCGAGTCGGTGGGCGCCGGGGTCGCGCTCGCGGACGGGCCGGCGCCGGCCGTCTCGCCGGGTGTGGCGCCGGCGGCCGTGAGCGTCGTGCTCGCCGCCGCGTTCGGGTGCTTGTCGGCGCTCTCGGTGCCGCAACCCGCCAGTACGGCGGTCGAGACGGCGACGGCGGAGACCAGTACGGTTGTCCGCCGGGTGGTGCTCAACTTCATGGTTCGTCCCCCCACTTGTCGCCGGGAGTCCCATCAGCCCGGCGAGTGGCGGTCATCCTACGATGTGGTCTCCCCGCCGAATGTGAACGGGTGGTCGATTGCCTGCCGGAGGACGGTCGGAGCGGTCACCAGGGAGGGGCCGTACCAGGTCAGGTGCCGTCCGTCGGCCAGCACGACCGGGATTCCGGGGAACGCCTCCGGGCCGTCCTCGGCGGTGAAGCGGTACGGCTCGTCGGGCAGCACCACCAGCTCCGGTCGGCTCGCCAGCAGTTCGGGCAGCGGCACGGCCGGGTAGCGCTCGGGGTGGTCGGCGTGGACCAGTCGCAGGCCGAGGCGGTGCAGCAGGTCCCCGGCGAAGGTGTCGCGGCCGAGCACCATCCACGGGCGGCGCCAGATCGGCACGATCGTCCGCGGGCCGTCCGCCGTCGGCCGTACGTCGCGCCAAGCCGCCTCCGCCCGGTCCAGCCAGGCCGGGCGCGGCAGCCGACAGGCGACGGTGAGCAGCCGGTCGAGCGAGCGGAAGGCGTCCTCCAGGGTGCGGATGTCGGTGACCCAGACCGGCACCCCGGCGGCCCGGAGCGCGTCGAGGTCGGGGCGGCGGTTCTCCTCGTCGTTGGCGATCACCAGGTCCGGGGCGAGCGCGAGGACGCCCGGCAGGTCCGGGCTCTTGGTGCCGCCGATCCGGGCCACGGCCAGGTCCGCGGGGTGGCTGCACCAGTTGGTGGCGCCGACCAGCAGACCGGGCGCGGTGGCGGCGACCGCTTCGGTCAGCGAGGGCACCAGCGAGACCACCCGGCGCGGCGGGAACGGACCGAGTGGTACCGGCAGGTCGAGATCGTCGCGCGGGTCGGTGGGGTCGGCCATCCGGCCACCCTATGCGGGCTGTGCCGCGCATGTCCGCTCCGCTGCGCCGCGCACGGGCGCTCCGCTGTGCCGAGTACGGGCGGTCGGGAAGGACCGGAAATCGCCGGGCGATCCCCGGGAACCGGGCGCGGACCCGGCCCGACTACCTGGTCCGGGTCCGCAGCGCGGGCCCACGGGCTACCCCGTCACGGTCGCCGACTGCGCGGGCAAGGAGACGACCATCGCCAAGGCCCCGACCAGGATCGTCACCAGCAACGCGGCGAGCCTGGAAATGCTGCTCCAACTCGGCGCGGGTGACCGGGTGATCGGCACCGGCTTCCCGCCCGGCAAGGGCACCCTGCCGTCCGCGCTCGCCGAGCAGGGTGCCAAGGCGCCGCGCACCGACCTCGCCGTTCCCAAGGAGAAGCTGCTCGGTTCCGGCGCCGACCTCTACGTCGACACCTTCGGTGCCATGCCGATGATGGGCGGTGGCGCCACCGGGCCCAGTGGGGCGGAGTTCGCGGCGGCCGGCATCCAGCACGTCTACCTCCTCTCCACCGCCTGCGCCGGCACCCCGAAGGCCGCCAAGGCGCCGCGCACCGACCTCGCCGGGATCGAGGACGACATCCGCCGCCTCGGTGCCGTCACCGGCACCGCCGCCCGCGCCGAGGAACTCGTCACCGGGATGGAGAAGCGGATCGGCGAGGTCCGCACCGCGCTCGCCGGTGTCCCGGAGGACGAGCGGCCGAGCTACTTCGCCTTCGACTTCGACGCCGGGACCAAGCAGCCAGTCGCGGTCTGCGGCCGGCAGGTCGCCAACGCCGTCATCACCCAGGCCGGGGCCCGCAACGTGTTCGCCGACTGCGACGCCGACTTCAAGCCCGGCTCCTGGGAGGACGTCGTGGCCAAGAAGCCGGACTGGATCCAGCTGTCCGTGCGCAACCGGGGCAGCGAGGACGCCACCCGTAAGGCCTACGACGACGCCGAGGCGTTCCTGCGGAGCTTCCCGGCGACCCAGGGCCTGAAGGCCGTCCAGGAAGGGCGCTTCGTGCGGCTCGGCTCCGAGGTGACCACTATCGCGGGGGTGCGCAACGCCGACGCGGTCCGGCAGATCGCCGCCACCGTCCACCCCGACCTCGTCAAGAACGGCCAGTAGAGCGTGACTTCGGTACTCCGTGCCGATCCCGCCCGGGAGACCCGCCGCCCGGCCCGCACCCTGCGAGCCGGGCCGCTGGCCGCCGCGCTCGCCGCGTTCTCCCTGGTCTGGCTGATGGCCCGGCGCGGCGGCGGCTTCTCGCCGCTGCGCCTGGTGCTGGCCGGCATCGGCATCGCCCAGTTCCTCGGCGGCATCACCAGCTACCTCGTCCTCCAGACCAGTGACGAGCAGCAGACCCGCGGCGTGCTGTTCTGGCTGATGGGCAGCCACGGGGGCGCCGTCTGGGCCCAACTCGCGGTGCCCGCCGTCGCGGTGGCACTCGGACTGGCCCTGCTCCAGGCCCGGGCCCGCGGACTCAGCGCGATGCTGATGGGCGACGAGACGGCCGCCGGGCTCGGCGTGGACGTCGCCCGGCTGCGCCGCGAGGTGTTCGTCGTCACCAGCGTGCTCACCGGGGTGCTGGTCGCCGTCTCCGGGGCGATCGGCTTCGTCGGGCTGATGGTGCCGCACGTCTGCCGCCTGCTCGCCGGCGGCGACCACCGGCGGCTGCTGCCGCTGTCCGCCCTCACCGGGGCGGTGCTCCTGGTCGTGGTCGACACCGTGGCCCGCACCGCCCTGGACGGCCAGGAACTGCCGATCGGCGTGGTCACCGCCGTACTCGGCGCGCCCACCCTGCTCTACCTGCTGGACCGACGACTGGAGCGCAGTTGAGGATCGCCGTCGAGGACCTGAGCGTCGCCCTGGCCGGGCGGACGGTGGTGGCCGGGGTCCACCTGGTTGCCGAGGAGGGGGAGATCGCCGGGCTGGTCGGTCCCAACGGCAGCGGCAAGTCCAGCCTGCTGCGCACCGTCTACCGGCACTTGCGGCCGAGCGCGGGGCGCGTGCTGCTGGCCGGGCAGGACCTCGGGGCGCTGCGGCCCGCGCAGTCCGCCCGGCACATCGGCGCACTGCCCCAGGAGCGCGGCGGCGACTTCGAGTTGAGCGTGCGCGAGGTGGTGGCGATGGGCCGCACCCCGTACAAGCGGGCCTTCGCGGCCGACGACCCCGAGGACCACCGGATCACTGCGGAGGCCCTGCTCCGGGTCGGCATGGCCGACGCCGCCGAGCGCCGCTTCGCCCAACTGTCCGGCGGCGAACGGCAACGGGTGCTGCTCGCCCGGGCACTCGCCCAGCAGCCGGACGTCCTGGTGCTGGACGAGCCGACCAACCACCTGGACGTCCGGCACCAGGTCGAACTCCTCGCGCTGCTGCGGGAACAGCGCCGCACCACGCTGGTCGCGCTGCACGACCTCAACGCCGCCGCGTCGGTCTGCGACCGGCTGCACGTGCTGCACCGCGGCGCCCTGGTGGCCTCCGGGGCGCCGCGCGAGGTGCTGACCGCAGACCTCCTGGCCGAGGTGTTCGGCGTCCGCGCCGCGGTGGTCGAACACCCACTCACCGGCGACCCGTTGATCGCCTTCGACCACCGCTCCCCGGCGGGCGTCCCCGGGCAGCTCGGGTAATCCGGCGCGGGGGCGGCCCGGCCTCACCGGCTCTGCGGTACGGCGGCTCTGCGGCCCGGCCGCTCCGCAGCTCTGCGGCTCTGCGACTCAACGGCTTTCGTAGTGGCTCGGCCGGCCGTCCCGCTCCACCAGTCGGCCGAGCCGGGCGGCCTCCTCGTTGCGGAGCAACTCCCATCTTCCGTCCGGGCGGTGGAGCACCGCCGAGTGCCAGGGCGTCATCCAGGCGTCGGCGGCCGCCAGCAGTCGGATGCCGAACTTCGCCGCGCCGACCGGCTGCGGGTGGATGGACAGCCGCACCGCCCGCGGATGCTGCTCGCCGATCAACTCGCCCCAGGACCGGCTGCGTTGGATCACCCCGTAGGCGCGGCGTCGGCACTCCCGCTGCAGGGCGGACCTGGTGCCGGGGAAGCCCGTGGTGTCCTCGGTGAGGAAGCGGGTGATGCCGCGGTAGAGCCGCAGCGTCTCCTGCTCGGTCAGCACCTGCTCGCGCAGTTCCTCGACGCTCGGCGCGTACCGCTCGTGCACCCGGGCGCGCTTCTCGTCGTACGGCAGCTCGCCGAGCACCGCCCGCAGGTCGAAGGTGTCGAGGTGGCGCAGGCCCTCGCGGTCGATCATCGCGGTCAACTCGTCCGAGTACGCGTCGATGTGGGGGTCGGCGACGTTGATCAGGTCGCCGAAGATGTGGCCGTCCGAGCAGATCAGGATCCGTGCGCCGGGCGGGTGGATCCGGCCTATCCGGGCGCACAGCTCGTCGAGGAAGGTCAGGGACAACCGTTCCCCCTCGTCGGGCAGGTGGCCGAGCACCTTCGCGGGGTTCGGCGACTTGCACGGAAACCCCGGCAGGGTGAAGACGACGGGCTCGCCCGCGTCGATGTAGCCCGCCAACTGGGCCAGCTGGAAGGGGAAGTGCTCCGGGCGAGCGTCGAACTCCGGGTCGGCGGCGCGGCGGTGCGGGAGCAGCAGTCCGAGGATGCGGGCGGCGAGCCGCTCCGTCGACCGCTGCTCGGGGGTGCTGGTGATGCCGGTGACGAAGGAGGCGGCGGGGGTGAGGGGGGCGGCGCCGACGGGCGGCATGATGGATCTCCTCCACGGATGGGCGGGCGTACGGGCTTCGGGCAGGCCGGAGCCGTGGGCGGCTGGCTGGCTAGTCGGGTGGCTGGGTGGCGGGGCTCAGTCGCGCCGGTCGTAGACCACCGGTAGCCGGTTGACGCCCCGGGCCAGGACGGCTGGGATCCAGGCGAGTTCGTCCAGGCCGTCACCGGGCGCGGTGGCCGGGCGCAGCCCGGGCAGCCGGGCGAGCAGGGTGCCCACGGCGATCTGGAGTTCGGCCCGCGCGAGGGCGGCGCCGGGGCAGTAGTGGATGCGGTGGCCGAAGGCGAGATGGGCGTTCGGCGTGCGGTCGAGGTCGAGGCGGTCGGCCTCGGGGAACTGCTCGTCGTCGCGGTTGGCGGCGCACAGCGAGACGATGACCGAGTCGCCGGCCGGAACGGTGGTGCCGAACAGGTCGCTGTCCTCGGCGAAGAAGCGCCAGGTGGTGAGCTCGAAAGCGGCGTCGTGGCGCAGCAGTTCCTCCACCGCCCGGGCCAGGCGGCCCGGTTCGTCGAGGCCCGCGCGCAGTTCGGCGAGCTGTTCGGGGTGGCGCAGGAGTGTGATCACCATGGTGGTGATCTGGTTGGTGACCGGCTCCTGCCCGGCGACCAGCAGCTGGAAGACGATCGAGTCGAGTTCCTCGCGGCTCAACCCGCCCGTGTCGTGGGCGGCGACGAGCCGGCCGAGCAGGTCCTCCCGCTCGTCCCAGCCGGGGGCGCGGTGGTCCTCGCGCTTGCGGGCGACCACCTCGGCGATGTACGTCTGCAGGCCGCGCAGCCGTGCCTCGTACGCCGGCCGCCCCGGGTCCCGGGGGCCGACCGGCTGGACCACCTTCCCCCAGTCGCGGTCGAAGCGGGCGGCCAACTCGGCGGGCAGACCGATGACTTCGGCCAGCACCCGGAAGGGGTAGTGGGCCGCGAAGCCCGCCACCAGGTCGGCGCCGCCGGTGGCGGGCAGCTCGTCCACCAGGGCGTCGGCGAGCTCCTGCAACCGCGGGCGCAGCGACTCCACCCGGCGCGGGGCGAAGGCGTCCAGCACCAGGCGGCGCATGGCGGTGTGCTTGGGCGGGTCCTGGTGCAGCAGGTGGACCTGGAGCTGGGAGTGCTGGGGCTCCGGCATGATCGAGGCGCGTCGGCGCCAGTTGTCGTTGCCCAGGGCGTGGTTCTTGCCGAGCCGGGGATCGTTGAGGGTCGCGTGGGCGGCCTGGTACCCGGTGACCAGCCAGGCGTGGATGCCGCTCGGGAACTCCACCCGGTGCACCGGCCCGGCCTCCCGCATCGGGCGGTAGAGGGGGTACGGGTCGGCCTTGTAGTCCGGGCCGTGCAGCGGGACGGGGTTCGGGAGCCGGTCGTGGCCGTACGGGCAGCGCGGCGCCCCGGGCGCGGGCTCGGTCCCGGTCCCGGTCCCGGCCGTGGTCGTGGCGTCGGCCGTGGCCGTGGCCGTGGCCGTGGTCGTGGCGTCGGCTGGGGGCGGGGTGCGGACGGTGTCGGTCATGTGGTTCCTCCGAAGGGGGCGGGGGCGGGCGGGTCTCGGGCGACTGTCAGGTCTGCGGGCGGCGGTACCGGGCGAGCAGGACCACGGCGGTGGCCGCGACCAGGGCGGCCACGGCGATGCCTGCGTGAGTAGCGGCGCCGGGTCGGTCGCCGGCCACCGCGGCGGCGGTGCCCAGGGCCGGGCCGAGGGCGAAGCCCAGGCTGCGGGACAGCTGGACGGCGGAGCCGGCGGTGGCGAGCTTCCCGGGCGGAGAAGCGGTCATCACCAGCGCCTGGGTGGGGCCGCCGTTGAGGCCCATCCCGGCACCGGCCAGGGCTAGCCGCGCGGCGACGCCGAGGGTGGACCAGCCGGAGTCCACCGGGACGAGCAACGCCAGGCCGCAGGTGGTGACGACGGCACCGGTGAGTGCGGTCGGCCGGGCGCCCCAGCGGTCGGCCAGCCGGCCGCCGACCCGGCCGGCCAGCACCATGCCGAGCGGGAAGGCCAGCATGGTCAGCGCGGTGGCGGTGGCGCTCTCGCCGTGCGGGCCGCGCAGGTACTGGACGAGCAGGTACTGACAGGCCGCGAAGCCTGCGGCGAGCGCGAGCACCGAGGCGTTCACCCCGGCGGTCCCGGCGGCCCGCAGCACCTCGGCGACCGGCCGACCACCCGGGCGGCGCAGCCAGAGCAGCACCAGCGGCGCGGCGGGCAGCGCGAGCAGTAGCCACTGCGGGGCCTTCGGCGCCAGAGTGAGCCCGAGCAGGACGGCGGCGACCGCCGCGCCGATCAGGGCGGCCTCGCCCAGCGAACTCCGGTCGGGCAGGCGGAGCCCACCGCGTCGCGGCGCGTTCCGGTGCATGATCAGGACGGCGGCCAGACAGACCGGCAGCTTGACCAGGAAGATCGCCCGCCAGCCGAGGTGGTCCAGCAGTAGGCCGCCGACCACCGGGCCGGTGACGGCACCGAGCGGTCCCAGCGTTGCAGGCACGCTCATCGCCCGACCGCGCAGCTCCGGCCGGACGGAGGTCGCGGCCAGTACCGGCATCAGGACGAACAGGACGGCCCCGAAGGCCCCTTGCAACAACCGTGCCGCGATCAGCCAACTCGCCCACGGGGAAAGGGCGGCAAGCACGCTGCAGGTCGCGAAGCAGCTGACCGCAAGCAGCAGCGCGGACCGGGTGCCGACCTGGTCCAGCCACCGCCCTGCGGGCAACAGTAAGGCGACCAGGGGGAGTTGGTAGCCGAGGACGGCCCACTGGGCGACCCCGGCGGAGACGTGCAGACCGGAGGACATGTCGGTGAGCGCCAGGTTCACCACGTTCATGTCGAGCATCGCGACGAACGAGAGCAGTCCGGCGGCCACGACCAGGCTCCATCGTTCGACCTGCTTCACCTGACCTGTCGTCGGGTCGGTGTGGTGCGAAGGTCCTTGCGTCCGCACGAACTTTCTCCGTTCCCCGCTGCTGCACCGAGCACCGCCTCGGCGGCGGCGTCCGGTACAGCAGTCGGGGGCGGGGGGGCGTGGTTCCGAACATTTGGGGGAATTTTCCGGACGAGCAACGAACAACTTTCAGCGAACGGATAACAGATGACAGATTTCGAAATCTGTCATCTGTTCGCTGACATCTGTCAGCTGTTATCCGTTCGCCGCCCGCCGCTCAGCAGGCCGCCGCGAGCTCCCCAGCCTCGGCTGCCCGCAGTCGCGCCATCAACTCCTCGCGCGCCCGGGCGACGCGGGAGCGGACGGTGCCGACCGGGCATCCGGCGACCTCGGCCGCCTCGGCGTAGGTCAGCCCGACCACCTGGGTCAGCACGAAGGCCTCCCGCCGCTGGGCGGGCACTCGTTCGAGCAGGTCCCCGAGGGCGATCCCGTCCTCGAACCCCGCCGTCGGGGTGCTGCTCTGCCGCTCCGCCGCCTCCTGCCAGTCGGGCAGCGCGGCGCAGCGCGGCCGGGCGGCGGCCATTCGGTAGCGGTCGATCACCGTGCGCCGGGCGATCGACAGTAGCCAGGTGCGGGCCGAGGACCGCCCGGCAAAGGCGGGGAGGCCGCGCAGTGCCCGCAGGAAGGTCTCCTGGGCGAGGTCGTCGGCGGACTGCACGTCGGTCAGGTGGGCGACGAAGCGCCAGACGTCCCGTTGGGTGGCCCGGACGAAGGCCTCGACGTCGGCGGCCCGGCCCGAGCGGGCGGTCAGCGCGAGCGCCGTGAGCTGGTCGTCATCCACGGCGGCCTCCGACCTTGCCGCTCCCGATCCGGCGGGTCCTACAGCTCCCGCGGGTCCCGCAGGCCCTGCGGGACCCGGTGTCGGACGTGACCCGTCCGTTCCCGGCCGGGCAGCCGTGCGGGACGATGGCCGTATGAGATGCGCGCAGTTCCGTACCGCTCTGTCCGCCCGGCTCGACGGCGAACCGAGCGGCCTGCCCGGCACCCGGCTGGACAAGCACCTGGCGCGCTGCACCGGTTGCCGGGACTGGCTGGAACGCGCGGAACGACTGCGCGACCAGGTGTCGGCGGCCGCTGCGGACGGTCCGTCGGAGGCGTGGGCGGCCGGGCTGTCGGCCCGGCTGGGCGGGGACGCTGCGAGCGGTCGGGCGCCGGAGGGGCAGCAGACCGCCGAGCGGTAGGACGGTGGCGCCGGTGCTGACCGGTGCGCCGTCGAAGTGAGGCATGGGAAGGTCCCGAGGGGAGGGCTGGAGCGGCGCCGCGCACGGCGGCACCGCAGTCGTCCGTGGCCCCTGGCCGCGCGGCACACCGCACCTCCCGCGAGGGAGGCCGATGGACGCGGACGCGGACGAGGGCCGGAGCCCTGACTGCGCGGCGGCACGGCGCGCGACGGCACGGGGCGTGACGGCGCAGGGCAACGGCGGCGCGACAGGGCGACCTGCCCGACGCGAGGGTCCCGGAAGCGGCCGGAGTCCGGCCGGAGGGGGAGGAGCGCGGCGGGCGCGTCAGCAGGCGAGCGCGAGCGCCGGCGGCCCACGCCGGACGACGGCGTGCGTGAGCAGCACCGATCGGAGCGGCCGGGCCGGCCGGTCGGCGGGCCGGAAGGCGGCGGGCGGCCGGTACCCGAGGGGGCGGGCGAACAGCGTCAGCAGCGGGAGCAGCAGCGCTCCCGCGACCACCGTCCCGAGCGCGGCGAGCAGCTCGAAGACCCGGACCAGCGCGGCGTCACCGCGCCAGAGCAGCAGCGCGCAGGCGAGCGCCGCCAGGACGTGGGCGAGGGCCATCCCGGTCGACATGCCATGAGTCATTGCGCTGGACATCTGACCGGGCATCCCGCCGGACATCTGACCGGACATCCCGCCGGACATCTGGTGCGTCATCCCCGGGGGCATGCCCGGCATTCCAGCCGCCCCCGACAGGCCCATGTCCATGGCCACCCCGTCGACCGACCCGGCCGCCCCGTGGTGCATCCCCGCCATCGGCCGCAGGCTGCCGGCGGGCGGTGGGACGTCCGGGTCGATGCCCGCCATCCGCGCCAGCTCGACGGGCGAGAGCCCGCCGCCGGCCCGGTCCGGGTTGCAGAGCAGCAGGGCGGCCCAGTCCGGGGTGGCGAGCCGACCGAGACCGGAGCCCCCGCGGCCGGCCGCCCCGGCCTGTTGGAACAGCAGGTGCAGCGCGCTCTGCGCCGCGACCATCCAGACGCTGATCACACCGATTCCGCGCCGCTTTCCGGCCAGCAGCCAGGTCAGCCCGAGGACGGCCCCGAACGCGCCGAGCAGCACCGGGGGCGAGACCCCGGCCCCGGCCATGGCGACGTGCGCCGTGGCGGCCATCGCCACGCACAGCGCGGCGAAGACCGCGGCGCGCAGCAGGCGGATCCGGTCGGTCATCACGATGGCACTCATCGTCGCACCCGCTGCGCCCCGGCCGTGCCGCACCCTCCGGTCATGGCCGGTTTCCGCCCGTGAGACCATGCCCGGCCGTCGGATCGGCCGATCAAACGGTTTTAGCTCGATTTCACCCGGTCGTCGAACCGGCTTGACACACGCGCCTTCCGCTCACTACATGTGCACACTCCAGCACGGAACGTACGTGCCGGAACGGGTCCGATCGGAAGCAGGAGGCGCGGCCATGAACACTCCGACGGAGGTCCCCACCCCGACGGTGGGCCCCCCGGACCTCGCCGACCCCCGCTTCTGGCGGTTGCCGGCCCCCGCCCGCGCCGAGGCCTTCGCCGAGCTGCGCCGCAGGCCCGCCCCGGTCTACTTCGGCGACCGTGCCACCGGCCGAGGCTTCCACGCCCTGGTCCGGCACGCCGACGTGGTCGAGGCCAGCCGGACCCCCGCCGTCTTCCGCTCCGGCCCCGGCGTGACCACCCCGGAACCGCCCCGCTGGGTCCGGCTGCTGTTCGGCGACTCGATGGTCAACCTCGACGACCCCCGGCACGCCCAACTGCGCCGGATCGTCTCCAGGGCCTTCACCCCGCGCCTGCTCGGCCGGATCGAGGAGGACGTCCGCCGGATCGCCACCGCCCTGGTGGACGAGGTCGAACGCGACCGGCCCGAGGATTTCGTCGGCCCGGTCGCCGCCGAGCTCCCGTTCCAGGTGATCTGCTCCATGATGGGCATCCCCGAAGAGTCCCGCCGCACCATCCTCGGCCTGGTCAACCGCACCTCGGCGGGCACCGGGGTGGCCCGGACCCGACGCGGCCGACTCCGGGTGCCAGGGCGCGGGCTGGCGGCACTCGCCCGGATGCAGGGCATCGTCGCCGAGATCGGCCGCGAGCGCCGCCGCCGTCCCGCCGAGGACCTGATCTCCGCGCTGGTCACCGCCGACGTGGACGGCCGCCGGCTGACCGGCCGCGAACTGGGCGCGTTCTTCAGTCTGCTGCTGGTCGCCGGGGTCGAGACCACCCGCAACGCGCTCGCCCACGGCCTCCACCTGCTGACCGTCCACCCCGAGCAGCGCGCGCTGCTGCTCGCCGACCTGGACGGTCGGCTCGACGGGGCGGTGGACGAGATCGTCCGCCACGCCACCCCGATCGTGCAGTTCCGCCGGACCGTCGCCGTCGACCACGAGCTCGGCGGCCCGGGCGGTCCACTGCTGCGGGCGGGGGAGAAGGTCGCGCTGTACTACGGCTCGGCGAACCGGGACGAGACGGTCTTCCCCGACCCCGAGGCCTTCGACATCACCCGCACCCCCAACCCCCACCTCGGCTACGGCGGCGGCGGACCGCACTACTGCCTCGGCGCCCACCTGGCCCGGCAGGAGATGACGGTGCTGTTCCGCGAACTGTTCACGCGGCTGCCCGGGGCACGGTCGCTCGGCGAGCCGGTGCTCGTCCCGTCCAGTTTCGACCACCGGGTCCGCGCGCTGCGCTTCACCTTCTGAACACCTCTGTACCGTCCCTGAGCCCCGCCCCGCCGCCCGTCGCCCATCCTCGGGGGCCGGTCCGTCAGGCGGGTTCCCAGACCGCGTGGTCGTGCGCGAAGAGCACCCGGCGCGGCGCGTGCTCCGCCACCCGGTCCAGCCAGGCCCGGTACCCGGGCAGCGGCGCGGCCACCCCCTCGCGCGCGGCCCGCCGGGCCAGCAGCGCCTGCCCGTACTCGGTGGCGAAGTCGTACGCCTGCCCGGCCAGCAGTACGGTGCAGTCGCCCAGCCGCTCGACCAGCAGCGACTGGTGGCCGTCGGTGTGTCCGGGCGTGGGCAGCACCCGGACGCCCGGCCAGATCTCGGTCTCGCCGTCCAGCTCGCGGTACACGGCACCGGGGAAGTCGACCAGGGCGTCGATGGTGTAGTCGTCGCGCCGGGCGGTGGCCAGCTCGTTCGACTGGACGAGGACAGGAGTCCCGGCGAACAGCGGATTGCCGCCGCAGTGGTCGAAGTGCAGGTGGCAGTTGACCACCAGGTCGACGTCCGAGACCGAGACGCCGGCCGCGGCGAGCGCCTCCGGCAGCGGGCGGCGGACCGGGCGGTAGTGCGCCTCGGTCTCCGGCGAGCCCGCGCCGATCCCGGTGTCGAACAGCAGCAGCCCCTGCGGGCCGCGGACGAGGTACGCGAGCACCGGCTCCACCCGCGGCTCGGGGCCGCCCACCTCGGAGGCCGGCCGGACGAAGTAGCCCAGGTCGAGACGGCGGATCGTGTGCATGCTTCCCCCTTGTCACTCAGCTCCCGTGCGTCGGCCGAGGCGGCCGCTGCTCCGCACCCTAACCCGTCGGTCGGGGGGCGTCGGTGGGGCATCCGGCTGCCGGTCCGTCAGGCCTGCCGTGGCCTGCGGTCATCAGGGCAGGCCCGGGCGGCGTGCGGTCGGGCGGCGCGCGGCCGGATGCGTGAGCGGTTCGGGCGGTGGCCTGCGTCACGGCGAGCGGACCGGATGGGGAGCACAATGCCCGGCATGACCGAACGTCCGACACTGCCCGAGGTCGCGCCCGACGTCGCCCCCGAGCCCGCGCCCCGGCCGGAGCCCGCGCCCCGGCCCACGCCCGGCCCCGCCGACCGCCCAACCGCCGACGTCTGGGCCGCCCTCGGCGGACCGGCCGAGCTGCTGGACCGGGTGGGCTTCCACGGCCCGCCGGACGGCCTGCCCTCCGGCCTGCCGGTCCGACAGCTGGCCCGGACCACCGTCGCCGCCTGCTCGCTGGCCGCCGCCGAACTCGCCGCGCACCGCAGCGGCGGGCCGGTTCCCGTGGTCCGGGTGGACGAGGGCGCGGTCGCCACCTCCTTCGTCAGCGAGCGGCATCTGGAGGTCGACGGCCGCAAGCCCGTCAGCTTCGCTCCCCTCTCCGGCTTCTGGCGCGCCGCCGACGGTTGGGTCCGCACCCACGCCAACTACCCGCACCACCGCGACCGGCTGCTCGCCGTCCTCGACCTCGCCCCCGACGTCGGGCCCGAGCAACTCGCCGGAGCGCTCGCCAAACTGCCGGCCGAGCAGGTCCAGGACCGTGCGTACGCGGCGGGGGCGCTGGCTGTGGCGGTCGCGCCGGTGAGCGGGGACGTACACCCCCTGATGGAGTGCCGGGAAGTCGGTGCCGCGCCCGTTCGTCCGCTGCCCGCGGCCCCGGTGGACCGGCCCGCCACCGGGATCCGGGTCCTCGACCTCAGCCGGGTGATCTCCGGACCGGTCGCCACCCGCACCCTCGCCCTGCTCGGCGCCGACGTGCTGCGGATCGACTCGCCCCGGCTGCCCGAGGCCGACGACGCCCACACCGACACCGGCTTCGGCAAGCGCTCCACCCGCCTGGACCTCGCCGACCCGGCCGACCGGGCCGCCTTCGAGGGCCTGCTCGACACCGCCGACGTGGTCGTCAGCGCCTATCGCCCAGGGGCGCTCGACGCCCACGGCCTCGCCCCCGACGCGTTGTTCGCCCGCCGCCCCGACCTGATCCTCGCCCAGCTCTGCGCCTGGGGCTGGACCGGTCCGCGAGCCGGGCGCCGCGGCTTCGACAGCCTGGTCCAGGCAGGCGTCGGCATCGCCGCGCACGAGGCGTCCCCCGACGGCCGGCCCGGGGCACTGCCCGCCCAGGCCCTCGATCACGGCACCGGCTACCTCCTCGCCGCCGCCGTCCTGCGTGCCCTCACCGAACAGCGGACCCGCCACCCCGGCGGCCGCCACCTGCGCTTCTCCCTGGCCGGCACGGCCTCCTGGCTGCTGCACGGCATCCGGTCCGAGCCGGCGGACGCGTCGGGCCCGGACAGTCGGCCGTACGACGCGTCTCACTGGCTCACCGAGACCGACTCGGCGTACGGGCGGTTGCGGTACGCCCTGCCGCCGATCGGCTACGACGGTGCGCCCGCCGACTGGGCTCGACCGCCCGGGTGTTGGGGGACGGACGCGCCGGTCTGGCTGTGAGCGGCCGGGGTGTGCGGCGGGCGTTGTCGGTGCGGTCTGGCAGCATCTGGGCATGACCGCCGCACACGCCACCGACTACACCTGGTTCGAACAGCGCTACCCCGTCCTCGGCGAGGCGTACTGCCTCACCCAGGTCGAGGGGATCGGCGCCGAGGAACTGCTGCGCCGCTTCGACGCCCCGGCCGGCCGGGAGGTGACCGGCCTGGACGCGGTGATCGCGGCGTGGGAGACCTTCGACGACGGGGAGGACGAGGAGGCCGAGGCCCTGTTCGACCTGGACGAGGACCGGCTCCTCGTCGCCGTCACCGAGCTCGACGGCTGGGCGCTGGCGATCGAGCCGTACGGCTACCTCGGCAGCCTGCACGACGTCATACCGAGGCTCGCCGAGGGCACCCGGCTGGTCTCGCACTTCCGCAACGCCAACGCGGTGGACCACTTCAACTGGTGGGAGCACGGCTCCTGCCGGCTGCAGTTCGAGCCGCTCTTCGCCGACCAGCGGCACGGCTCGGACGCCGACGCCCCCGGCATCGTCGGACTGCTGGCGGCCTGCGGCTTCCAGCCGGACGGCGGGCGCCACCCGCTGCACACCGAGGCGGCGTTCGCGCTCGCCGAGCGGCTGACCGACGTCCGCCTCGGACCGGAACGGCTGGAGGCCGCCACCTTCCGGCTCGGCTACGCTCCCCGGCCGTAGCAGGGGGCGGAGACCCGGTCGGTGACGGCCGCCGCGGCGTCGGCGCCGCGTTCAGACTCCGGACGGGATCTGTTTCGCCCGTCCGCGCACCTGGAAGGCGGTCGCGATCTCGACCAAGCCGAGGATCACCAGCCAGCACCCGGCCAGCACGGTCAGCGCGGCGATCGAGCCGACCGGCCAGACCATCAGCAGCACGCCCGCGAGGGTGTTGGCCACACCTGCGAAGGCCTGCCAGCCGCGGGCGGGCATCAGCGGGTCGGAGATCGCGGCGGCGAGCTGGGTGATGCCGCGGAACAGCCAGCCGATCCCGATCCAGAGGGCGAGCAGCAGCAGCGACTGCGCCGCGCTGCGGAAGCAGAGCAGCCCGAGCAGCACGCTGATCGCGCCGCTGATGAAGGCCAGCACCCGTAGTGCGATGGTGACGTGGGTGCCGAATGCGGCGACCAGCTGCACGACGCCGATGACCAGCAGGTAGAGGCCGAACAGTACGCCCACCACCAGCAGGGTTTCGCGCGGCCACACGAAGACGACGATCCCGAGGGCGAGCGAAGCCACGCCGGCGGCCAGCAGGACCTGCCAGGCGGCCTTGGCGAGCTGGCCGAGCGGACCCTGGACCGGGGTTCCTTCGGGGGTGATGATCGGAGGGGCCACGACGGCGTACTCCTCGGGTCGGGGGCGGAGAACGGACTCCAGCCTCTTCGCACCGTCGCCGGACCGCACGGCGGGTACGTCCGTTCGAGTCATCCCGGCTGCCGGAACGACATCCTCCGGCCACCTGTCGTCGATACCATCCGTCGGTATGACTTCTGAAGGGTGGGGGACCCCTCCGGTCGAGCCGATCAGCCAGCACTACATCGTCTGCGGGGGCAACGCACTGGCCCACCGGCTGGTCCTGGAACTCGTCGAGCACTACGAAGTTCCGGTCGTCGTCCTGGTCACCGACCGCACCCGCGACCACGCACCGCAGATCGAGCAGATCACGGGCGTGGCGGCCGTGGTCGAGTACCCGAACCTCACCGAGGAGGCGCTGCGGGCGGTGTCCATCGACACCGCGCGCGGCCTCGCCCTGGTCGAGGGCAGCGACCAGGACAACATCCATGCCGCGCTCAGCGCCCAGGGCCACAACCCGGACATCCGGATCGTCTTCCGGATGTTCAACCAGCGTCTGGGCGAGAACATCGAACGGCTGCTCAGGAACGGCGCCGCGCTGTCCGGTTCCGCCACCGCCGCCCCGGCCTTCGCCGCCGCCGCGCTCGGCCGGCCCAACTCGGTGGAGATCGACGGCCGTTACCTGCACATCGCGTTCGACGACGCCATCAGCTCGGACCGGATCTGCGTGGTCGCCGACCACATCGACCGGCAGGACCTCAGCAAGATCCGCCTGCTGCCGGAACAGGAAGGCGACTCGGCCCAGTTCGTCCGGCTCGCCCGGGAGTTCGGCGACGACGGACCGGTCCGGCAGGGCGGGTTGCGCCGCGCACCGGAGCCGGAGCCCGAAGCCGGGCCTGATTCCGAGGGCGAGCCCGAGCGCGGGCACGAGCCTGCGGTTGGGCCCGAGGTCGAGCCCGAGGTCGAGCCTGAGGTCGAGCGTGCGGTCGAGCCCGACCCCGGGGTCGAGCCCGAGGAGCCGCCGGGTGGGATCGCGGCGCTGCAGGCGCTGCGGATGGAGCCCCGGGAGCCGATCAGCTGGGCGCGGCGGCTGCGCTGGCGGGTGCTCGACACCATGCGCTTCCTCACCAACGCCCGGTTGCGGGTGGTACTGCTCATCGCGCTCGCCGCGGTGCTGATGGCCTTCGCCGTGCTCTGGTACCTCAACCGGGACTTCGGCTGGACCGTCTACATCTCACTGCTCGACCTGGCCGGCGCCGCCCAGCCCGACCAGCAGGCCGACATCGCCGCCGGGACCGGGACGGGCGGGCTCTGGCAACGGGTCGCCCAGGTGGTGATCACCATCTGCGGGATCACCTTCGCGCCGGTCGCCACCGCCATCGCGGTCGAGGTGCTCGGCTCCGGGCGGCGAGGGCTGCCGCGCAACCCGAGCGCGGGCACCCGGGACCACGTGATCGTGGTCGGACTCGGCAACGTCGGTACCCGGGTCGCCACCCAGCTGCACGAGATGGGGGTGCCGGTGGTCTGCATGGAGCGCGACCCGCAGGCCCGCGGCATCTCGGCCGTCCGGGCGCTCGGCATCCCGGTCGTGCTGGGCGACGGGCCGTTCGAGGAGCAGCTGCGCCGGGCCCGGCTGAAGCACAGCCGGGCGGTGATCGCGCTCAGCGGGGACGACGCCACCAACCTGGAGGCGGCGCTGGAGGCCCGCCACGGCAACCCCGACGTGCGGGTGGTGGTCCGGCTGTTCGACGACGACTTCGCCGGCCACTTCTACCGGACGCTGGACAACGCGGCCTCCCGCTCGGTCTCCTACCTGGCCGCGCCCGCCTTCGCCGCCGCCCTGATGGGCAGTGAGGTGCGCGGGACGCTGTCGGTGTTCCGGCACGTGCTGTTGATCGCCGAGCTGACGGTGGAGGACGGCAGCGGACTCATCGGCCTGAACCGGCACGACCTGGAGGACCCGGGCGGCGTACGGGTGATCGCCGCCCGCTTCGCCCGGAGCAACCAGCTGCACTGGGGCTTCGCGGACCGCACCCGGCGACTGGCCCCGGGCGACCGCATCGTGGTCGCCGCCACGCGGAGCGGCCTGGCCCGGCTGAACACGGTGCTGGTGGAGGAGGTCTGACGGAGGCGAGGAACGGCGGACGGGCAACGGATGCCGGCCGACGGATGGCAGCTGACAGAAAACAGATGACAGAAGACAGATGACAGAAGACAGATGGCAGCTGACAGATTTCATCATCTGAAATCTGTCAGCTGCCATCTGTCATCCGTCGCCCGTCAGCGGTTCTCGAACTTCGCCGCCCGCTTCTCGGCAAAGGCCGACATGCCCTCCTTCTGGTCCGCCGTGGCGAACACCGAGTGGAACAGCCGGCGCTCGAAGCGGACGCCCTCGGCGAGCGTGGTCTCGAAGGAGCGGTTGACGCTCTCCTTGAGCATGATCGCCGCCGGGGTGGACATCGCCGCGACGGTCTCGGCGGTGGCCAGTGCCTCGGCCAGCAGCTGGTTGGCCGGGACGATCCGGGCGACCAGGCCGGCCCGCTCCGCCTCCTCGGCGCCCATCATCCGGCCGGTCAGGCACAGGTCCATCGCCTTCGCCTTGCCGATCGCCCGGGTCAGCCGCTGCGAGCCACCGATGCCCGGAAGCACACCGAGCTTGATCTCCGGCTGCCCGAACTTCGCGGTGTCCGCGGCAAGCAGGATGTCGCACATCATCGCCAGCTCGCAGCCGCCGCCCAGCGCGAACCCGGCCACCGCCGCGACGACCGGCTTGCGCAGCGCGCCGATGCGGTCCCACGGGCCCAGCCAGTCGTCCAGGTAGACGTCCGGGAAGCGGTTGTCCTGCATCTCCTTGATGTCGGCGCCGGCCGCGAAGGCCTTCTCCGAACCGGTGATCACCAGACACCCGATCTCCGGGTCCCGGTCGAAGGCGGTGGCGGCGGCCACGACCTCGTTCATCAGCTGGGTGTTCAGCGCGTTGAGCGCCTTGGGCCGGTTGAGCGTGATCAGCCCGACCCGGCCCTTGCGCTCGACCAGGATCGTCTCGTAGGTCTCGGTCTCGGTCATCGCCGTTACTTCCAATCCGCTGCTCGGCCATTCCACTGCTCGGCGCCGCGCGGGCGCGCCCTGACCACCCAACGATCTACGACGCGCCCCGCCTCGCGCCAGTCTTGGTATGCGAGACGCCGGTCACCAGCCGGCTGTCCAGCCGGTCGCCGAAGCAGCGGGAAGGTCAGAACCGGACGCCGTGGCGCTCGGCCGCCAGCCGTACGGTCCCGGCCTTGACCTCCCCCCGGTGGGTCAGGGCGGTCAGCGCTGCGACGGTGACCGACTCGGCGTCCACGCCGAAGTGCCGCCGGGTCACCGCCCGGCTGTCCGAGAGGCCGAAGCCGTCGGTGCCCGGGGACGTCCAGTCCTGCGGGGCCCGGTCAGGCCAGGCCCAGCTCGTCGCCCTCACGCGGGGCGAGGAAGCGCGCGACGTCGGCCTCCGTCACGTCGCTCAGCGTACGCGGCGACCACTGCGGGCTGCGGTCCTTGTCGATCACCTGCGCGCGGATGCCCTCGATCAGGTCGCGGCCGTCCAGTGCGGCGCAGGAGATCCGGTACTCCTGGTCGAGCACCGCCTCCAGCGTGGTCAGCGCACGGGCGCGGCGCAGTGCAGCCAAGGTGACCTTGACGGCGGTCGGGGAGTTCCCGAGCACCAGCTCGGCGGACTCCTTCGCCTCCGGCACACCGGAGTTGAGCAGCCGCTCGACGATCTCCTCGACGGTGTCGGCCGCGTAGCAGGCGTCGATCCAGTCGCGCTGTCCGGCGAGTTCGGCGGGCGGCGCGGGCTCGGCGTGGGCGGCGACGGTCGCGGCCGGGTCGGAGCTGCGGGCGAGGGCGTCGAGCAGCTCGGAGACGCGCTCGGACGGGACGAAGTGGTCCGCGAAGCCGCACAGCAGGGCATCGCCGGGGCCCATCGAGGCGGAGGTGAGGCCGAGGTGGGTGCCCAACTCACCTGGGGCGTGGGCGAGCAGGCGGCTGCCGCCGACGTCCGGGACGAGGCCGATCCGGGTCTCGGGCATCGCGATCGTGGAGCGCTCGGTGACGATCCGCACCGCGCTGTGGGCGGACAGCCCGATGCCGCCGCCCATGGTGATGCCGTCCATCAGTGCCACGAAGGGCTTCGGGTAGCGGGCGATCAGGGCGTTCAGCCGGTACTCGTCGCGGAAGAAGGCGCGGGTGCCGGCCCCGCCGGCCCTGACCTCGTCGTGCATCGCGCGCAGGTCCGCGCCCGCGCACAGCCCGCGCTCACCGGCGCCGGTCAGGACGACGGCGCGCACCCGGCCGTCGGCGATCCATTCGTCCAGTGCCGCGCGGATGGTGGTGATCATGCCGTGGGTGAGCGAGTTGAGCGCCCGCGGGCGGTTCAGCACGATCCGTCCGAGACCGCCGTCGCCGTCCAGGACCGTCCGGACCTCCGCCACCTCTGCGCCCATCGGAACCGCTCCCGCTCCCTCGGTGATCTCGCCTTCCGCTGTCCACCGTACCGGGGCGGACCGGTGGTGGTGATCGCGAGGCCGGTGTGTGATCGCGGTCCCGCGCTCGGGCGGCGCGGTCGGGGTCCGTGGGCGTTCCTCGCCTCGGACGACGCGCTCTGGGCCACCGGGCGGGTCATCGACGCCACCGGCGGCGCGGGGCTGTAGGCGGCGGGAGTGGGAAAGCAGACAACAGCTGACAGATTTCAGATGATGAAATCTGTCAGCTGCTATCTGTCAGCTGTCACTTGTCGGCTCAGCCGTCAGCCGTCAGCCGTCAGCCGTCGGTCACGAGCCACGAGCCATGAGGCGCTCCCTCAGCCCCGCACCTGGCCCGAGACCTCGCCGAACCCGACCACCACGCCGTCCGGCCCCGGGGCCGTTGCCGTGATGACGACCTCGTCGCCGTCCTCCAGGAAGGTCCGGGTCGTCCCGTCCGGAAGCTTGAGCGGCTCCTCGCCGTTCCAGGTCAGCTCGATCAGCGCACCGCGGGTGTCCGGCTCGGGCCCGCTGACCGTGCCCGAGGCGAAGAGGTCGCCGGTGCGCAGCGAGGCGCCGTTGACGGTCATGTGGGTCAGCTGCTGCTGCGCCGTCCAGTACATGCCGGCGAACGGCGGGCGCGAGACGAGGTGCCCGTTCAGCCGGACCTCCATCGCCAGGTCCAGGCCCCACGGCTCGCCGCCGCGGTCGTCCAGGTACGCGAGCGGCTCGACGTCGCGCTCCGGCGGAGAGACCCGGGCGTGCTGCAGGGCGTCCAGCGGCACGATCCACGGCGAGACCGAGGTCGCGAAGGACTTGCCCAGGAAGGGCCCGAGCGGCACGTACTCCCAGGCCTGGATGTCGCGCGCCGACCAGTCGTTGACCAGGCAGACGCCGAACACGTGCTCGCGGAAGTCGTCCAGTGTGACCGGTCGGCCCAGCTCGGACGGCACGCCGACGACGAAGCCGACCTCGGCCTCGATGTCCAGCCGACGCGACGGCCCGAAGCTCGGCACGGCGTCGGCGGGCGCCTTGCGCTGTCCGTGCGGCCGTACCACCGGGGTGCCGGACACCAACACCGTGCCCGCCCGGCCGTGGTAACCGATCGGCAGGTGCTTCCAGTTGGGGGTGAGCGGCTCCGAGCCCGGGCGGAAGATCCGGCCCAGGTTGGTGGCGTGGTGCTCGGAGGCGTAGAAGTCGACGTAGTCCGCGACCTCGAACGGCAGGTGCAGCTCGACCTCGCCCACCGGCACCAGCGCGGGCGAGATAGCCTCGCGGAAGGACTCGTCCGTCAGCCAGGTGGTGAGGTCGTTCCGTACCTGCGTCCAGACCGAACGCCCTGCCGCCATCAGCGGGTTGAGCGAGTCCGCGGCCAGCAGCGCCGACGCCGCGCCGGCCGCGCGGGCGGCCGCCCCGGCGTCCAGTACGAAGTCCCCGACGCGCACCCCGATCCGGCGCTGCCCGGGCCGGTCGGCCGCGGTGAAGACGCCGTACGGCAGGTTGTGCACGCCGAACGGCGAGTCCTGGGCGCTGGTGAGCCAGCTGCGGGGGGTGCTCAACGGTCCTCCTGGACAAGTGGACTGGGCGACAGCAGGCCGAGCGCGGCCAGGTCGTCCAGGGGTTCGGTGATGCTGCAGGTGCCGAACGCGGTGAACGAGTTGCGGATCACCGTGACCTGGTGCCCGCTCAGCGCGCGGACGGCCTTGGCCAGCACCTCGCCGTCGCGCTCGGCGAGCACCTCGGCGGCTGCGGCGCGGTCCGTCTCCTGTGCGGCCAGCAGCACGTTGAGGAAGCCGTGGTGCTCGAACCCGGTCTCCGGGTCGGTGTGCCGGGCGGCGTTGTGCAGCCCGGCCGTGCACTTGTACGGCAGGCCGCGCCGGGCGCAGCCGGTGAGGAAGGCGGCCAACTCGTCCTCGTCCGGGAACGCCTCCGCGACGACCCCGCCGGTGCGGAACTTCGCCCGGTAGGCGCTGTCGACGAGGACGTCCAGCGTCTCGTCCAGCCCGTCCCCGCGCAGGAGTTCGCGCGGCAGCTCGACGGCGGCGGGCACGTCCGGGGGCAGCAGCCGGTCCAGCTCGGCGACCGCCTCGGCAGTGTCCCGGGTGGCCAGCTCGACCCCGGCGAGCTCGAAGGGCGCGGCGGCGGTGAGCGCCGGCCCGAGCTCGGGGCTGCCCCCCGGCAGCACGAGCCCGACCCTGAGCGGCCTGGTGCCCTCCACCGCCGCGGCCAGCTCGCCCAACCGGCCCGCCCCGCAGAGGAGGGGGCCGACCGCGTCCGCGTACCAGGCTGTGCGGTGGGCGCGGTGCGCGGGCACCGCCTCGACGACCGGCAGGTTCCCGGGTGGGAACACCGCCGCGTCGTCGAAGAGCCCGCGGAACAGCTCCGGGACGGCGAAGTGACTCGCGGAGGTGCCCGCAGAGGTCTCCGCGGAGGGGACTGCGGGAGTGCCGGAGCTCATCGCCCGGGCCCCCGACCCGCCCACGTCCAGGCGTAGTTGGAGTCCTCGCTGGCCCGTCCGCCCTCGCCGAGCTCCAGCGGCCGGAAGGTGTCCACCATGACCGCCAGCTCGTCGAAGAAGTCCACGCCGATGCTGCGCTCGTACGCGCCCGGCTGCGGCCCGTGGGTGTGCCCGCCCGGGTGCAGCGAGATCGAGCCCTGGCCGATGCCCGAGCCCTTGCGGGCCGCGTAGTCGCCGCCGCAGTAGAACATGACCTCGTCGCTGTCCACGTTGGCGTGGTAGTACGGCACCGGGATGGACAGCGGGTGGTAATCCACCTTGCGCGGAACGAAGTTGCAGATCACGAAGCCGTTGCCCTCGAACACCTGGTGGGCCGGCGGCGGCTGGTGGATCCGGCCGGTGATCGGCTCGAAGTCCCGGATGTTGAAGGCGTACGGGTAGAGGCAGCCGTCCCAGCCGACCACGTCGAAGGGGTGGTGCGGCACGGTGTAGCGGGTGCCCGAAACGCCGTTCGGGCCGCGGTGCTTGACCAGTACGTCGACGTCCCCGGGAGAGTCGACCACGAGCGGCCCCACCGGTCCGCGGAGGTCGCGCTCGCAGTACGGCGCGTGCTCCAGCAGCTGCCCGTACTTGGACAGGTAGCGCTTGACCGGGGTGATGTGGCTGTTCGCCTCGATGCAGTAGGCGCGCAGCGGCTCGTCCCCGGCGGGCACCCAGCGGTGGGTGGTGGCGCGCGGAATGATCACGTAGTCGCCCTGACCGACCTCGATCGAGCCGAAGACCGTCTCGACCGTGCCCGAGCCGGACTCCACGTACACGCACTCGTCGCCGAGCCCGTTGCGGTACAGCTCACTGGGGGCCCCGGCGGCGACGTACGAGATCCGCACGTCGCCGTTGCCGAGGACCAGACGGCGGCTGCCCACGACGTCCGCGGACTTCCACTCCTGGTCCGCGAACAACTCGTGCAGCTTGAGGTGGCGGGGGAGCAGGGGATGGTTGGGCACCGTGGACTGGTCGGGCAGCTCCCAGGGCGCCGCGTTGACCACCGCCGAGGGGATGCCCCGGTGGTAGAGCAGCGACGAGTCGGAGGAGAAGCCCTCTTCGCCCATCAACTCCTCGTAGTACAGCCCGCCTTCGGGTGTGCGGTGCTGGGTGTGCCGCTTGGGCGGGATGCTGCCCAGCTGCCGGTAGTACGCCATCTCCGTGCTCCTCCTCGACCGTCCGTGAGCCGACCGTCCGTGAGCTGACCGTCCGTGAGCCGACCCGACTGTGAGCCGACCCGACTGTGGGCCGACCGCCCGTCAGGGTGTTCCGACGCTACAGGTTGCCGCGACGGTCCTGCTCACGCTCGATGGACTCGAACAGCGCCTTGAAGTTGCCCTTGCCGAAGCCCAGCGACCCGTGCCGCTCGATGAACTCGTAGAAGACGGTCGGACGGTCGCCGATCGGCTTGGTGAAGATCTGCAGCAGGTAGCCGTCCTCGTCGCGGTCGACCAGGATGCCGCGCTTCTTCAGCTCCTCGATCGGCACCCGCACCTTGCCGATGCGCTCGCGCAGCTCCGGGTCGTCGTAGTAGGCGTCCGGGGTGTTGAGGAACTCCACGCCACGGGCGCGCAGCACGTCCACGGTGGTGAGGATGTCATTGGTGGCGAGCGCCATGTGCTGGCAGCCGGGGCCGGTGTAGAACTCCAGGTACTCGTCGATCTGGGACTTCTTCTTGGCGATGGCCGGCTCGTTGAGCGGGAACTTCACCCGGTGGTTGCCGCTGGCGACGACCTTGGACATCAGGGCGGAGTACTCGGTGGCGATGTCGTCGCCGACGAACTCGGCCATGTTCACGAAGCCCATGACCCGGTTGTAGAACTGGACCCACTCGTCCATCCGGCCCAGCTCGACGTTGCCCACGGCGTGGTCCAGGGCCTGGAACAGGCGCTTGGGGGAGCCCTCCGGGTGGGTGACGCCGCTCTTCGCGGCGACGTAGCCCGGCAGGTACGGGCCGTTGTAGCGCGAGCGGTCGATCAGGGTGTGGCGGGTCTCGCCGTAGGTGGCGATGGCCGCGCGGCGCACGGTGCCGTTCTCGTCCGAGACGTCGTTCGGCTCCTCCAGGACGGTGGCGCCGCTGGCGCGGGCGTGCTCGATGCACTTGTCGACGTCCGGGACCTCCAGGGCGAGGTCGACCACGCCGTCGCCGTGGCGGCGGTGGTGGTCCAGCAGCGGGCTGTCCGGCTGGACGCCGCCCTTGATCACGAAGCGGCAGGAGCCGGAGCGCAGCACGTAGGACTTGCGGTCGCGGCGGCCGGTCTCCGGGCCGGAGTAGGCGACCAGCTCCATGCCGAACACGACCTGGTAGAACTGGGCCGTCTGGGTGGCGTTGCCGACCACGAACACGACCGCGTCCTGGGCGGTGACCGGGAACGGGTCGGAGGCCTGGTCGTGCTCGACGAGACCGACCAGGCGGCGCAGCTGGTCGGCGTCGAGGCCGGCCTCGCGCTCCTCGGGGGTCAGCTCAAGGGCGTGGGACTGCGTGGTCATCGCTCGTTCCTCCACTCAGGGCCTCGGCGTTGAGGCTTCCGGGGGTTGCCGGGGGCTTTGGGGCTTCCGGTCGGATCGCGTGGATCGCTGCCGCACGGCGAACGGGTGGGCGGTGCGGTTGCGCAGAGCTTGCTCCTGTCGTGAGGGTTGGGCAACAGGTCGTTTTTTCACTGCTCAATGTGTACAAGCTGATCAGGAATTCCGGGTCTTGGCTGCACAGAATGTGCTGCCTCCGGGCGGTCGTCGCACGAAATCTGCGCAACCGGCGCAACCGGCGCAAGCGCCGCTACCGGCCGTCGGCGTCCCGACGGTCGGTGGCCGGGCCGGCGGTGGGCGAGCCGTCGGTGACCGGGAGGTGGCGCAGGAACCAGTCTCCGGCCAGCTCAGCGGCCTGGTCGAGGGTGCCCGGCTCCTCGAACAGGTGGCTCGCGTGCGGCACTACCGCGAGCTCGTTCGCGCCCCGCAGCCGGGCCCGCGCCTGCCGGTTGAGGTCGAGCACGGTGGTGTCCAGGGCGCCGACCACGAGCAGCGTCGGGGCGTCGACCCGGCCGAGGACGTCCGGCCCGGCGAGGTCCGGGCGTCCGCCCCGAGAGACCACGGCGCGCACCGCCGGGCCCAGCTCGGCGGCGGTGTACAGCGCGGCGGCCGCGCCGGTGCTGGCACCGAACAGGCCGAGCGGCAGCCCGCGCGCGCCGTCGGTGCGCTCCAGCTCCCGCGCGACGGCGGTCAGCCGGGAGCCGAGCAGGCCGACGTCGAACACCTTGCGCCGGTCCGGCTCCTCGGCCTCGGTGAGCAGGTCGAACAGCAGCGTGCCGAGCCCGGCCCGGTTCAGGTACCGGGCGACGTGCCGGTTGCGCGGGCTGTGCCGACCGCTGCCGCTGCCGTGCGCGAACACCACGATCCCGCGTGCCCCGGCCGGCACCGTCAGCCGGCCCGCCAGACGGACCCCGGCGACGGACAGCAGCAGCTCGCGGTCGACGCCGTCCGGTGGCTCCTCCTGCCGTCCGTTCCCGTGCCCGACCCGGCCCCGGGCCTCGGCCAGCAGCCGCAGCACCTCCTCGTCGCCGGTCTGCGAGAAGTCGGCGTAGAACTCGCCGATCGCGAAGAACGGCGACGGCGTGTCGACGCAGACCAGCTCGTCGGCGACCTCGCTGAGCCGGTCCGTCCAGTCCAGGGGAGCCACCGGTACGGCGAGCACCACCCGGGCCGCGCCGCGTGCCCGGACGATCCGGCAGGCCGCCTTGGCGGTGGAGCCGGTGGCGATGCCGTCGTCGACCACGACCACCGTGCGCCCGCGCAGGTCGGAGGCCGGACGGTCGCCGCGGTAGCGGCGGGCCCGGCGCGCCAGCTCGGTGCGCTCGCGCCCCTCCACCCGCGCCAACTGCTCGTCGCTGACCCCGGCGAGCCGCAGGACCTGCTCGTTCAGCACCCGGACGCCGTCCTCGCCGATCGCCCCCATGGCCAGCTCGGGCTGGTACGGCACACCGAGCTTGCGGATCACGCAGATGTCCAGCGGCGCGTCGAGCGCGGTCGCCACCTCGGCGGCCACCGGCACCCCGCCGCGGGGCAGGGCGACCACCACGGTGTCGGGGCCGGCGAGATGGGCGAGGCGGGCGGCCAGCCGGTGGCCCGCCTCGGTGCGGTCGGTGAAATGGGTTCCGGTGACGTGCATGACACGGCCTCCGAGTTCCACCGTACGCCGGTCGGGCGGGTCGGTCCCGGCGGGCCCGGCGGGCCGGCGTGCCTGGGCGCCTGCCGGGCCACGGCCCGGACGCACGTCGGGACGCACGTCGGGACGCCTCCCGGACGTGGTCCCGGGCCTTCTCGTCAAGGGCCGGGACGGCCGCGGACACGGAGACGTGGTCCGGGAGTGCCGGTCCGCCGACCGGCACTCCCGGGGTCTTGCCGGATCTACCGGACCTACGGCTGCATCTCGTACGAGCCCGAGAGCGCCTCGACCCGGGCCCACACCTTCGCGGCGCGCTCGGCGTCGGCCACCGGGCGGCGCACGTTCGCCAGCGCCCAGGCCGCCTGCTCCTCGGTGGTGGAGGCCTTGCCGTGCAGCTCGGTCGCGTGGGCGGAGAAGTCGCGGACCAGCGCGTCGAAGATCTGGTCCAGGACGTCCGCGTCCAGGCCGGTCAGCTCCGCCTGCTCCAGCACCAGCTGGCCGTAGACGATCAGCGCGAACAGCTGGCCGATCTCCAGCAGGAAGTCCAGGTCCGCCTGCTGCTCCTTGCTCGGCGCGTGCTTGAGCAGCAACTCGCAGAAGCCGTCCGCCTGTTCGCGGAAGCGGGCGACGTTCGCCAGCTGCGCGTGCCGGTCGTACGGGGCGCGCCAGTCGTGGAAGCGGATCGCGCCGAGGCCGCGGGCCGGGCCCTGACGGAACAGGAAGGCGTCATCGGCGGCGTCCAGCCTGGTCGGCACCGGCGCGTAGTCGGCAGGTGCGAACAGGTAGTTGCCCATGAACTTGAGGATCAGCGCCAGGTTGACGTGGACGGTGCCCTCCAGCTTCGGCAGGCCGCGGATGTCCTTGGCGGCCTTGTCGAAGTAGGTGTCCGCCTCGAAGCCCTTGGCCGCGATGACGTCCCACATCAGGTCGATGACCTTCTCGCCCTCGGTGGTGACCTTCATCTTGGTCATCGGGTTGAAGAGCAGGTAGCGGCGGTCCTCGGGGGAGGCGGTGCGGAAGTAGTCCACGGCCCGCGCGCTGAACAGCTTCATCGCGACCAGGCGGGCGTACGCGTCGGTCAACTCGCGCCGCACGTGCGGGAAGTCGGTGACCTTGCGGCCGTACAGCACCCGGTTGTGGGCGTGCGTGACGGCCTCGTACATCGCGTGCTCGCAGATGCCGACCGAGGCGGTGCAGAGGTTGAACTTGCCGACGTTGACGGTGTTCAGTGCGGCGTCGAAGGCGGCCTGGCCGGTGTGCAGCACGTCCTCGGCCCGGACCGGGTAGTCCTCCAGGCGGAACTCGCTGACGTACATCTGGGCGTTCACCACGTTCTTGACCAGGTGGTACGCCTCGTGGCGGCTGTCGGCGGCGAAGAAGACGTAGCCCTCGGGGCCCTCGACGTCCGAGCGGCGGCCGAAGACCGAGACCAGGCCGGCCACGTTGCCGTTGCCGATGTAGTACTTGGAGCCGGTCGCGGTGAAGCCGCCCTCGCCGTCCGGGGTGAGGATCATGTCGGTGGAGTAGATGTCGGCGCCGTGGGTGCGCTCGGACAGGCCGAAGGCCATCACGTGGCCCTCGGCGAGCAGCTTGGCGGCGCGGGCGCGGACGGCCTCGTTCTCGCTCTGCCAGACCGGGCCGAGGCCCAGGATGGTGACCTGCCAGGTGTACCAGTAGCCGAGGCCGTAGAAGCCGAGGATCTCGTTCAGCTCGGCGATCCGCGCGGTGTCCCAGCGCTTGTCCGGGTCGGCCGCGGAGGGCGTCAGGAACTCCGCGAAGAGTCCTTCCCGGGCGGCGAATTCGAGGAAGTCGGCGTACCAGGCGCGGTCGATGTAGGTGTCGATGAGCGCCTTCTTGCCGCGGGACTCGAACCAGTCGACGGTCGCGCGCAGCAGTCGGCGGGTCGGCTCGTCGAACTGCGCGGGGTCGTAGGTGCGCGGGTTGAAGAGCATCAGGGGCTCCCTGGGGTCGAGGGTGTCGAGGGTGTTGGGGCGCCGGGCGCCGGGCGCCGGGCGTCGGAGGCGTCAGGGCTGCCAGGGCACGGCGAAGCGGGTCGGCCGACGGGTTTCGGGCGAGCGGGGCTTCGGATGACGGAGTTCAGCGAACAGATGACAGAATTCAGCGTTCAGCCAACAGATTTCAAACTCTGTCACCTGACGTCTGTTCGCGGTCTCCCGTCCCCCGCCCCCGCCCGTCCGCGAGTCGGCGCAGAGTGGTGAGCACGTCGTCCAGCCAGGCGAGGTTCATCCGCTCGAACTCGATGCCGCCGCGCAGCACCACGTGCTGCAGCTCCTGCTGGACGTCCAGCGCGCCGAGGTCGGGGAAGTCCCGCTGCTCGCCGTGCAGGTAGCGGGCGAGCAGGGCGGAATGACTCTCGCGGTGCCGTTCGACCTCGGCGATCAGCACCGTCAGCGCGGCCGGGTCGTCGAAGGCGGCGGCCCGGATCTTGACCGCGAGTTCGTGCCGCACGGTCTCCGGCTCGACCGGTTCGCGCAGCCATTCGGCCAGCGCGGCCCGCCCGGGCCCGGCCGCCGAGTACACCTTCTTGTCCGGGCGGCCGTCCTGGGCGACCTCCTCTGCGGCGACCCAGCCGTCCGCCTCCATCCGCCGCAGCACCCGGTAGATCTGCTGGTGGGTGGCAGTCCAGAAGCGTCCGATGGAGCGGTCGAAGCGCCGGGCCAATTCGTACCCGGAGCCGGGCTGCTCCAGCAGCGAGACGAGGATCGCGTGCTCCAGTGCCATGCCCGCATCCTCCTATGCAACGAGTTGCATAGGCAACGTTCTCCCGGAGTGTTGAGACGCAGGTCACCGGCGTGATCGGATGGTTATCGGCCAATACGGACAATCGGGTGTAAAACCTTTGGGAAGGGCAGAATAGGTACGGGACGCGCCCCATTCCATGGTCCGGAACCACAGGAGGTGGTATCGGTGGCAACCCATCTGCCGACAGGCATGGAGCACCACCCGGACATCGTCGAACTCCGGGAACACTACGAGCGGGTCACCTCGACCCCCCGCGCCCAGGGCATCGAAGCCCTGGCCGTACTGGCCGGACTCTTCCTGGCGGCATCGCCTTGGATCGTCGGCTTCACCGCGTTCAGCACCCTGACCGTGACCTGCCTGATCGTCGGTCTGGCATACACGGCACTGATGGCCGGCTACGGGCCGGCCTACGAGCGCACCCACGCGCGGGCTTGGGCCGCCGCCGCGCTCGGTGTCTGGACGATCATCTCTCCCTGGGTCGTGTCCGGTTCCGTCGCGCACGGCAAGAACATCGTCACCTGCGTCATCGTCGGTGCGGTGATGTTCCTGCTCGGCCTCGCGGCGATCTCGATGGCCACGATCACGGCGAACGGGGCAGCGATGCGGCTCGGCCGGGCCGGCCGGGCTGACCGAACCGGCCGCGCAGGCCACGTCAAGGGCTGATCTTTCCGGTAGCCCGCGTCCGGGGCGCGGAGGGCACGTGTGCCCGCCGCGCCCCGGCACGCGTCGACACGTCCAGGGAAGTCCCGATAGGTACCGGGCCCGATAGGTACCGGGTTACGGATGCGTCATCCGCAGCACGTCCAGTGCCCGGTCCAACTGCTCCTCGGTGAGCTCGCCCCGCTCGACGTACCCGCGCTCCAGGACCACCTGACGGATCGTCTTCCGCTCGGCCAGCGCCTGCTTGGCGACCTTCGCCGCCTCCTCGTACCCGATGTACCGGTTCAGCGGCGTCACCACCGACGGCGAGGACTCCGCGTACTCGCGGGCCCGCTCGACGTTCGCGGTGATCCCGTCCACCGTACGGTCCGCCAGCAGCCGGGCACTGTTGGCCAGCAGCCGCACCGACTCCAGCACGTTGCGGGCGATCACCGGGAGCATCACGTTCAGCTCGAAGTTGCCGCTCGCGCCGGCCAGGGTCACCGTCGCGTCGTTGCCCACCACCTGGGCGGCGACCATCAGCACCACCTCGGGCAGCACCGGGTTCACCTTGCCCGGCATGATGGACGAACCCGGCTGCAGGTCCGGCAGGTTGATCTCGCCCAGGCCGGTGCGCGGGCCGGAGCCCATCCACCGCAGGTCGTTCGCGATCTTCGTGAACCCGACTGCCACCGTACGCAGTTGGCCGCTCAGCTCGACCAGCGCGTCCCGCGCGCCCTGCGCCTCGAAGTGGTCGCGGGCCTCGGTCAGCGGCAGTCCGGTGGTGCGGGCCACCTCCTCGATGACCGCCGCCGGGAAGCCGGGCGGGGTGTTGATGCCGGTGCCCACCGCCGTTCCGCCGAGCGGCAGTTCGGCGACCCGCGGGAGCGTGGCCAGCAGCCTTTCCCGCCCGTGCCGCACCTGCGCCGCGTAGCCGCCGAACTCCTGACCGAGGGTGACGGGCGTGGCGTCCATCAGGTGGGTGCGGCCCGACTTGACCACCTGCGCGAACTCGACGGACTTGCGCTCCAGCGCCTCCGCCAGGTGCTCCAGCGCCGGGATCAGGTCGTCGGTGACGGCGCCGGTGGCGGCGATGTGGATCGAGGACGGGAACACGTCGTTGGACGACTGGCTCGCGTTCACCTGGTCGTTCGGATGGACCGGCCGCCCCAGCCGCTCGCCGGCCAGGGTCGCGATCACCTCGTTGGCGTTCATGTTGGACGAGGTGCCCGAGCCGGTCTGGAACACGTCCACCGGGAACTGGTCGTCCCAACGGCCCTCCGCCACCTCCTCGGCCGCCGCCGCGATCGCCCCGGCCGTCTCCTCGTCCAGGACCCCGAGGCGGGCGTTCACCCGCGCCGCGGCAGCCTTGATCCGCGCCAGCGCGGCGATGTGCGCGCGCTCCAGCCGCTGACCGGACACCGGGAAGTTCTCCACCGCCCGCTGCGTCTGCGCCTGCCACTTCGCGGCGGCCGGCACCCGTACCTCACCCATCGAGTCGTGCTCGATCCGGTACTCCTGCGGCTTCTCCCGCTCGTCACCCATCGTGCGCTGCACCTCCTGTACGGGCCCGCTCGGCCCGGTCACGGGTCTTCCGATCACGACAGCCGCGCACGGGCCCCGGGTATTTCCACCGAGGCCGGCGATCCCCGATCCGGAGGACGCGCGGACCCCCGGTGCGGCGCGGTTACGGCCGGGGCAGCTCGGCGCGGACCAGCTCGCCCGGCTCGGTACCGGCCTGGGCGACCGTCGACCCGTCGGGCGCCCAGATCCCCGAGCCGCCCGAGCTGTCCGGGAACACGCCGGTGGGCCCGGCTGAGGTGGACAGCACGACCCAGACCCCGTGCGCGGTGGCGCGGTCCCGGCAGTGGCCGTCCCGGCGCTCGGCCTGCGTGGTGCCCGGGCCGTACAGGGTGGAGGCGACGTAGGCGTCGATGCCGAGCGGGGCGGTCTCCTCGGCGTGCGTCGGGTCGGCGACGTCGGCGCAGACCGCGAGGCCGAGCCGCAGGCCGTCCAGCTCCAGCACGACGGGCTTCTCGCCCGCGGTGAAGCGGTCGGGCTCGCCTTCACCGTGCAGGCGCATCTTCCGGTAGACGACGGCGGCGCCCTCGCCGGTGACCGCGACGGTGGCGATGGACTCGCTGCCGTCGGCCTCCGCGACCGGTGCGCCGACCAGCGCCAGGGCGCCGGTGGCGGCGCAGGCCTCGACCAGCGGCGCGAGCCGCGGGTCGGCCGGGTCGACGGCGGGGGCGGCCAGGTCGTAGCCGGTCAGCGACAGTTCGGGGAACACCACCAGGCGGGTCCCCGCCGCCCGGACGGCCTCGGCGTGCCGCTCCACGTTCACGGCCAGGGTGTCCGGTCGGCCGCGGTCGGCGCAGAGGGGCTGGGCGACCGTGACGGTCAGCGGCGTGGACGAGGGCATGGCGGGGCCTCCGGTCGGTGGGGGGCGGTGGTCAAGATCAACCTATGTGGCCGCCGAGGAGCCGGGCAAGCGTCGGTGACCCGGTCCCGGGTGCACTGGCCGACCGCCCCACCAGGCGCCACCACGGCGGCATGACCAGCGACGATGCCGCCACCGCCCGCTACGCGGAGGCCGCCCTCGCCGCACCCCGCCGAATCCGGCCCGGCCGCGCTTCAGCGGGAAAGCGGAGAGAGGTAGAGAGTGGACGGCTCTCAGTCGTTCGAGTGATGATCACCCGAACGAGTGAGATCCCGGCCGGATCGCTTCAAACGGTCGTGCGGCACTTCGTACGCTCCTCACCGGGTCGGGTGGACACCGACCGCCCCGGAGCGCCGCGGCCCGGCCCGGCCCGGGGAACCGACGCAGGGGGCGGACCGGATGACCACAGAACGCGACGACAGCCGTACGAACGGCCCGACCAGCCCGACCGGCGCGCCGGACCGCCGGGCGAGCGGCCGCGAGGCCGGACGGGCGCTGACCAGGCGACAACTGCTCGGCGCCTCCGCGGCGCTCGGCGGCGCGGCCTGGCTGCTGCGCGGCACCATCGGCCCGGACAGCGCGGAGGCCGCCACGCCGGTGCCGCCCGGCCTGCCCGCCGGCACCGAGCTCTACCAGCGGGTCTTCGAGAACTGGTCCGGTGAGATCCGCACCGACCAGCTGTGGACCTGCGCGCCGCGCACCCCCGAAGAGGTGCCGGCCCTCGCCGACTGGGCGCACGCCAACGGCTGGCGGCTGCACCGGCACACCTGGGCGCCGCTCACCGTCGCCAACGGGACCCCGGACAGCGCCCGCGTCCTGATCGTCGACACCAGCCGCTACCTCACCGCGATCACCGCCGACTCGCCCACCACCGTCCGGGCGCAGGCCGGCGCCGGCATGGAGGCGCTGCTCGCCCACCTGGCCGACCGCGGTCTCGGCCTGACGGCCTGCCCGGCGCCCGGCGACCTCACCGTCGGCGGCGTGCTCGCCATCGGCGGCCACGGCACCGCCGCCCCGGCGCACGGCGAACTGCGGCCGGACGGGCACGGCTACGGCTCGGTCAGCAACCAGGTGGTGCGGCTCACCGCGGTCGTCCTCGACCCGGCCACCGGCCGCTACGCGCTGCGCACCTTCGACCGCGCCGAGGCCGACAGTGCCGCCTTCCTGGTGCACCTGGGCCGGGCCTTCGTCACCGAGGTCGTGCTGCGCGCCGGGGCCGACCGACCGCTGCGCTGCGTCAGCCGACTGGACATCCCGGCGAGCGACCTGTTCGCCCGCCCCGGGACCGCCACGGGCGGTGGCGGGCTGCTCGGGGGACTGCTGGGCGGCGGTGACGGCCCGCGCACCCTCGCCGACTTCGTCGAGCGCGACGGCCGGGTCGAGGCGATCTGGTTCGCCTACACCGACTACCCGTGGCTCAAGACCTGGACCGTCAGTCCGACCAAGCCGCTCGCCGCCCGAGCCGTCGACCAGCCCTACAACTACCCGTTCTCGGACAGCGTTCCGGAGCCGGTCGCCCGGCTGGCCGGTCAAATCGTCTCCGGCGCCTGGGGATCGGCTCCGCTGTTCGGCCAACTCCAGTACCTCGTCGCCAAGGTGGCGCTCACCGGTGACCTCACCGACGTGCTGCTCTCCGGCGGGCTGCTGCGCGACCTGCTCTCCGGCGACCTGATCACCCACCTGCTCGCCGGCGGACTGCGCTCCGACCTCTGGGGACCCTCGCGCACCCTGCTGCAGTACGTGCGGCCCACCACGCTGCGGGTCACCGCCAACGGCTACGCGATCCTGACCAAGCGTGCCGACCTGCAGTGGGTGGTCAGCGAATTCGCCGCCTACTACCGGCAGTTGCTCGCCGAGTGCCAGGCGCGGGGCGAGTTCCCGGTGAACGGTGCGGTGGAGATCCGGGTCACCGGCCTCGACGACCCCTCCTACTCCGGGGTCCCCGGCGCCCGGCCCCCGCTGCTGTCCGCGCTGCGACCGCGGGCGGACCGGCCGGAGTGGGACACCGCGGTCTGGCTCGACGTCCTGGCCTTCCCCGGCACGCCCGGGCTGGAGCGCTTCGCCCGGGATCTGGAGCAGTGGCTGCTGCGCACCTTCGACGGCACCCGGGCGGGTATGCGGGTCGAGTGGTCCAAGGGGTGGGCCTACACCGCCGACGCGGCCTGGTCCGACCAGGACCTTATCGGCCGGGTCATTCCCGACAGTCTGCGCGCCGGGGGCGGTCCGGGCTGGGACGAGGCGGTCGCCGTACTGGACCGCTACGACCCGCACCGGGTGTTCGGGAATCCGTTCCTGGACGGGCTGTTGAAGTAGCGCGCTCCGGAGTGGAGGAGGGCGGCGAACAGATGTCAGCGAACAGGTTTCATCATCTGTTCGCTGACATCTGTTTTCTGTCCGCTGTTATCTGTCACCTGACGTCTAACGCTTCGCCCCCCCGGGCCCCGGCCCCCGGCCCCCGCCCGGCCCCCGCCGCCCGCCATCCGGCGGCGCAGTGTCAGATGTGCTCCATCACGATCACCGCCAGGGTGTCCGCCGCCAGCGCACGGAACACGTGCGGGGCGTCGCCGGGGTAGCTGATGTAGTCGCCCGGGCCCAGTTCGACCGGCGCCTCGGTCGGACCGACCAGGGCCCGACCCGAGCCGATCATCACGTGCTCGACGGTGCCGGGCATGTGCGGGTCGGAGGCCCGGGTCTCGCCGGGCTGGGCCTCGATCCGGTAGATGTCGCGCCGGGCGTTCGGCGGGCAGGAGGAGAGCACGGTGGCCGCGTAGTTGGCCTGCTCGGAGTGGGTCACCGGGCCCTCCCCGGCCCGCAGCACCTTGACGGTCGGGCGCGGCGGGTCGACCAGTCGACTGAACGGCACGTTCAGCGCCACCCCGAGCGCCCAGAGCGTCTCGACGCTGGGGTTGCCCGCGCCCGACTCCAGCTGCGAGAGCGTCGACTTGGCGATGCCGGCGCGTCGGGCCAGCTCGGTCATCGACACTCCGCTGCGTTCGCGTTCGCGCCGGATGGACGCGGCGATCTGGCCGATCAGCTCCGCGCCGGAGCCGTTGGCTCCCTCGGGCCTGGCGGTCCGGTCACTCATGCTCGCCACTCACTCTTTCCCCAGGCTCCCTCGGTCGGCTTCCCGCTGCTGGTGCCGTTCATGCTGCCACGCCCGGCCATCCGGGTGTCGTCGCGATCGCCGCTCACCGTTCGGCCTACCGGTCGTTCCGTTCGCCTTGACGAACCCTGCCCTGCGGGTTCACTCTGATGGACATGCGTTCGCTGCTTCGAACACTGGAACATGCCACCCTCCGCGACATCGCCCTGGTGTGCGTCGCCGACGCGCTGGTCGGCGCCTCCTTCGGCGCGATCAGCGTGTCCGGCGGCCTGCCGCTGTGGGTGCCGATGGCGCTGTCCCTCCTGGTGTTCGCGGGCGGCTCGCAGTTCGCGGCCGTCGGCGTGGTGCTGTCCGGCGGGAGTGCGCTCGCGGCCGTCGCCACCGGACTGGTGCTCAACGCCCGGCTGCTGCCCTTCGGGTTCGCCGTCTCCGACGTGCTCCAAGGGCCCTGGTGGCGGCGGCTGTTGGGAGCGCAGCTGCTCACCGACGAGAGCGCGGCCTTCGCCCTGCAGCAGCACGACCCGCGGCGGCGCCGGGCAGCGTTCTGGATCTGCGGGGTCGCCCTGTTCGTGATCTGGAACCTCGCGGTCCTGCTCGGAGGCGTCGCGGGCGGGCTGATCGGCGACACCGACGTGCTCGGCCTGGACGCCGCCTTCCCGGCGGTGCTGCTCGCGCTGGTGCTGCCCTCGCTCGGGGACCGCGGTACGCGTACGGCGGCGCTGACGGGTGCGGCGGCGGCCGTCGCGGTCACCCCGTTCGTCCCGGCCGGGCTGCCGGTGCTGTTCGCCCTGGTCGGGCTGCTGTTCGCCGGACGGCCGGGGGCGACGCCGCACGCAGGGAAGGCGGGGAAGGCGGCCGGGACGGATCCGGCCGGGCCGGAGGCCGCCGTCTCGGCCGTGAAGCAGGAGGCCCGATGATGCCGCTGTACGCCGTACTGCTGCTGGCCGCCGGGACGTACGCCTACCGCGCGGCCGGACCGCTGCTGGGCCACCGGCTCGCACTCTCGGACCGGCTGCGGCACCTGCTGGCCGTCGCGGCGGCGGTGCTGCTGGTCGCTCTGGTGGCCACCGGCGCACTGGCCCAGGGGCACGGCTTCGCCGGGTGGGCCCGACCGGCGGGCGTACTCGTTGCCGGGGTGCTCGCCTGGCGCCGGGCGCCGTTCCCGGCGGTGGTGGTCGCCGGTGCGGCGGCCACGGCGGTGCTGCGACTGTGCGGAGTGGGTTGAGACGACGGCGGGCGGCCAGCTGCCGTCACCCGGCACCCTTCAGCCGTTACGGCCGCCCGCCACGCGCCGCCCCCCGTCCGTGACTCGTGACCCGTCAGCCGTGACCTGTCACCCGTCCTCGGTCAGCCGCTCCGCCTGCACCTCGGGCCGCTTGCTGTCCCACAGCATCTCCCACACCTTGAACACGCAGTGGTAGTCCCGCATGCTGCCCTGCGAGATCAGCAGGTAGGTGTCCCCGTCCCGGAGGAGGGTCTGCCGCCGACTGTTCATCGGGTGCTCCGGCGTGTAGGTGGGGACGATCCTCCGCAGCTCCGCGACGGCCTCCTCGCGGGTGCCCTCGACCTCGCCGAGCACCTTGCTGCCCCAGGTCCGGTCCCTGCCGACGCCCACCGTCTCCTCGACGACCAAGGCCCAACGCGCCATGCTTCGCCTCCCCGTTTCCGTTCCGGTTGTTCCGCCACCGCGCCACGCTCCCGCGTGGCACCACCGCATACCCCTACCCGACCAGCGACTTGAAGAAGATGGTGGTCGGCCGCAACGTGCCCATCGGGTCGGCCGCGTAGTCCGGCACCGTACCGACCCGGCTCCAGCCCGCCGCCTCGTACATCCGCTCGGCCGGGCTGCCCGTCTCGGTGTCCAGCACCAGCAGCCGGATCCCCGACGCCACCGCCCGTTCCTCCAGTGCCGCCAGCAGCCGCCCGGCCAGCTGGTGCCCGCGGTCCGCCGGGTGCACCATCAGCTTGGCCACCTCTCCCCGGTGCCGGCCGTTCGCCGTCGCCGCCGGTCGCAGCTGCACCGTCCCGGCGAGCCGCCCGTCGTCCGCTGCCCGGGCCGTCCACACCAGCAGCCGTCCGGCCGCGAGCTCCGGGACGAGGGCCCGCCACCACGCCGAGGACTCCTCCGGCTCCAGCGGGGCCAGGAACCCGACCGAGGCGCCGCAGTTGACGGTATCCGCCAGCAGTCCGGCGAACTCCGCCACCGAACCGTCCAACTCCTCGGCGGTCAGCTCCTCGACCACATAGGCCGTGCTGGACATGTCGCCTTCCTCACTCGCTCCCGTCGGTCCCAGGCCGGGCGGGTTGCGGAATACTCGCCGGTGTCCCGCCGAGACTACAAGGAGCTTCAATGTCGAAGCCGACCCGGATCGACCCGTCCGACCTGCTCGCGGTCGGCGACCTCCTCTCCGACGAGGAGCGGCTGATCCGCGACACCGTCCGCCGGTTCACCGAGGAGCGGATCCGCCCGCACATCGGCGACTGGTTCGAGCGCGGCGTCTTCCCGGCCCGCGAACTCGCCCCCGAACTCGGCGCCCTCGGCGTGCTCGGCATGCACCTCGACGGTTACGGCTGCGCGGGCGCCGGCGCCGTGGCGTACGGGGCGGCCTGCATGGAGCTGGAGGCGGCCGACTCCGGGCTGCGCAGCTTCGTCTCGGTCCAGGGCTCGCTCGCGATGCGCTCGATCCACGCCTTCGGCTCGGAGGAGCAGAAGCAGCGTTGGCTGCCCGGCATGGCGGCCGGCCGGCTGATCGGCTGCTTCGGCCTCACCGAGCCCGACTTCGGCTCGGACCCGGCGAACATGCGCACCCGGGCGGTCCGCAAGGGCGGCAAGGGCGGTGACTGGGTGCTGTCCGGCAGCAAGATGTGGATCACCAACGGCAGCATCTCCGACGTCGCCGTGGTCTGGGCGCAGACCGAGGACGGCGTGCGCGGCTTCCTGGTCGAGCGCGGCACCCGCGGCCTGACCGCGACCGACGTGCACGGCAAGCTCTCCCTGCGCGCCTCCGTCACCAGCGAGCTGGCCTTCGACGAGGTGGTGCTCCCCGCCGACGCCGTACTGCCCGGCGTCACCGGCCTGCGGGGCCCGCTCTCCTCGCTCAACGAGGCGCGCTACGGCATCCTCTGGGGCACCGTCGGTGCGGCCCGCGACTGCTACACCGCCGCTCTCGACTACGCCAGGACCCGGATCCAGTTCGACCGCCCGATCGCCGGCTTCCAGCTCACCCAGCAGAAGCTGGTCGAGATGATGCTGGAGGTCGAGAAGGCCTACCTGGTGGCGCTGCGGATCGGCCGGCTCAAGGAGCAGGGCGAGGCCCGCGCACCGCACATCAGCTTCGGCAAGCTCAACAACGTCCGCGCCGCGCTGGAGATCGCCCGCAGCGCCCGGACCGTCCTCGGGGCCAACGGCATCACCACCGAGTACCCGGTGCTGCGGCACGCCAACAACCTGGAGTCGGTGCTCACCTACGAGGGCACCAGCGAGATCCACACCCTCGTCCTCGGCGAGGCCATCACCGGCGAGGCGGCCTACCGCTGACGGCCCGCCCGGCCCCCTCGGCACGGTGACACCGAGCCGAGAGCGGGCCGAGAGCCGGCCGGGACCGGATCGGCGAAATCCGCTGGCCGGGCCCGTCGCGGCCCGGCTACCGTCCCTGCCATGACCAGCCAGTCCGTCCAGCCGCCGCCCCCGACCACCACCCTCTGGCGCCCCACCGGCCCGGAGGAGCTGGCCCTGGTCGAGGCGGCCGGCTGGCGCGCCTGGCCGCCCCGGCTGCCCGAGCAGCCGATCTTCTACCCCGTCCTCAACGAGGACTACGCGATCCGGATCGCCCGCGACTGGAACGTGCCCGCCTCCGGCGTCGGCTACGTCACCCGTTTCGAAGTGGAGACGGAGTTCGTCGCCCGCTACCCCGTGCAGCGGTCGGGTGGCCGGACGATCCTCGAACTCTGCGTGCCCGCCGACGAGTTGGCCGAGTTCAACCGACACATCGTGGGCCGCATCGAGGTCGTCCACGCGTTCCGGCCGGAGCGGTGAACGCGGTGCACGAGCCCGTCCTGCTCACCTCCGCCCAGGCGACCAGCACCACCGGCCTGCTCACCGCGGCCGCCACCCGGCGCGGGCTGGCCACCGCCGTGCTGACCGGCCCGGGCACGGTCGAGGAACTCACCGGGCGGCCCGTCCACTGGTACGGCGGGCCGCTCGCCGCCGCCCGGATCGCCGCGCCGCTCGGCCTCGCCCTGCTCGAACCCGAGGACGACTGGCTCGCCCGGCTGCCGGAGGAGTTCACCCGCCGCCGGATCGAACTCACCACCCTCGCCGAGGCCTGGACGCTGCGCCACCCGGCCTTCGTCAAACCGCCCGCCGACAAGTCGGTCCCGCCCGCGGTCTACCCGGACGGCTCCCGGCTGCCCCGCACCGGCGAGCGGATCGGCCCGGACACCCCCGTCCTGGTCAGCGAGCCGGTGACCTTCGCCGCCGAGTACCGGCTGTTCCTGCTCGACGGCGAAGTGCTCACCGGCAGCCGCTACGCGCGCTTCGGCCGGCTCGACCCGGCGCCGCTGACGGCAGCCGCCACCGCCTTCGCCCGCCGCCTGCTCGACGCCGTCGGGGACACCCTGCCCAGCGCCGTCGCCCTGGACGTCGGCCCGATCGCCGACCCGTACGACCCGGCCGAGCACTGGGCCGTGGTCGAGGCCAACCTGCCCTGGTTCGCCCACTGCTACGCCGCCGACCCGGACCGGGTCCTGGACATCGTGCTGCGCGCAGCCGGGCCGAGCGCCCAACTCGCCGGGCCGGACCGCCGTTTCGTCCGTACGCTCCGTACGATCGGCTGACGACGGGCGGGTGCCCGCGACCGGTCGGCCGCCCGACACCTCACGGACACCCGCCGTTCGACGGCCGGACGCCGAACGGTACGGCGGGCCGTGAAGCATGGCGCGGTCGGCAGCGCCCTCGGCGGGCGCGGCCGGGTGTGCACGACCGAAAGGAAGCCCCACCATGTCCGCAGCCCAGTGGCCCCGCCCCCGCGTGCTCGTCGTCGGGATCGACGGAGTCCGCCACGACTTCCTGGCGCAGGTGCCGATGCCGCGCCTCCGGGAGGTCGCCGAGGCCGGGTTCCTGGTGCCGGTCACCGTCGCGGAAACCACGCCCACCATGTCCGGGCCCTGCTGGGCCACCATCGTGACCGGCGTCGAGCCCGCCAAGCACGGCGTCTGGGGCAACCACCTGGGCGGCAACCGGCTGGACGTCTTCCCCGACTTCGCCACCCGCCTCAACCGCGGCGACCGCCGCCGCACCTTCGTCGCGGCCGGCTGGGACCCGCTGATGATCAACGAGTCCGGCGGCCCGCTCTTCCGTGCCCCCGGACGGCTCTCGTACATAGCCCCGGCCGAGGACACCCCCGAGGCCTGGGAGACCGTCGACGAGGAGGTCACCCGGGAGGCCGTCCACGTCCTCGGCACCGCCGACCCCGAGGCCTCCTTCGTCTACCTCGGCGCCGTGGACGAGACCGCCCACTTCCTCGGCTGCGGCGAGGAGTACCGCGCCGCGATGCGCACCGCCGACGAGCGCCTCGGCCGCCTGCTCGACGCCGTCCGCGGCCGGGCGACCCACGCCGAGGAGCAGTGGACCGTCATCGTGGTCACCGACCACGGCCACGTCGACGCCGGCGGCCACGGCGGCCGTACGGTCGAGGAGCGGACCGCCTGGGTCGCCTGCGCCGGACACGACATCCCGGCCGGCCCGCCCACCGGCGACATCCGCCACCCCGACGTCGCCGCCCAGGTGTACGCCTCGCTGCTGCGCCCGATCGACCCGCACTGGACCCTCGACGGCCGCCCCTTCCCGGTCGCCCGTCCGGTGCCCGCGGCCGTCTGACACGCGCTCTGTTTCCGCTCTCCGTGTCGTTCCTCCCGTACCACCCTCCCGTACCACCCCTCCCGTCCCGCCGCTGCTCCGGGTGCAGCAGGCCGGGCTGCGGCGGAGCGCCGGTTGAGTCAGGCTCGATCGGGGCCCGGAGCGGACTCGGGACGGGGCGTGTCGCCGCGGGCGCCGTGACGGCACCTACCCCGGGGACCGGGCCCGCGGACATACGCCTGAAGGTGGAGACCGTACCCCGTGGGTTGGATGCAAGATCGCGACCTCGTGGTGACGCTCCGGCAGGGCGGACCGGGCCACGATGGTTACACCCGGCCGGCGGAGCGCTCCGCCCGGGCGGGTCGCGGGAGGCCCGCGGACGCACCGGTAGCGGACGCACCGGTAACGGTCGCATCGGCAACGTACACGGAGAGGGCAGTCAGGCATGAAGGGCATCGTGAGCAAGGTCGCGCTGGGAGTCGCGGGCACCGGCATGGCCGTCGCCGTGGCAGCCGTGGCAATCGGCCCGCGGGTGTCCGAGTGGTACGACGGGCGCCACCAGGAACAGGCCTCGTACGACAGCGGCTCGCAGGCCAAGGCCGAGCGCCGCTCGGTGCCGGCCTGGCTGCCCGACAACGCCTCCTCGGTGAAGTACCTGATGTCCACCACGGGCGACGACCGGCTGCTGCGGGCGACGCTCCCCGAGGGCCGGCTGCCCGCCGGCTGCAGCACCGGGGTGTCGGGCCGGGGCCCGCACCCGCTGCCGGTCTCGCTCAAGGCGGGCTGGTTCCCGGAGGGCGTCGCGGCCAAGGCCGTCGGCACCTGCGGGCACTACAATGTGACGCTCACCGGCAACCAGCTCTACGCGTGGCAGGACGGCGCGACGCTGCAGGCGGCCCTGCGGGCCGAGCACGTCGCCAAGCACTGAGGGTGCTGATTCGGGCGCTGACCGCGGATCAGCCGTCCTGACCAGGGAACGAACGGCCCGCCGGGCACCGGAAGGTGCGGGCGGGCCGTCGTCGTACGCGTGCTGTGGATCGGCCGGTGGGCGGATCCGTCCCGCTGTGCCCCCGCCGTAGTCGGCGCCCACCGCGCTGCGATAGGACGGATCACGAACGAACACCACGTCACCGCGTCCGTGAGGAGACCCATGCCCGGCCCGACCGTCGGCCCTACCGACGACACGTCGACCGCTTCACCCCAAAACGCTTCCCCCCAGACAGCTTCGGCTCAGACCGCTGCCGCCGAGACCTCCTCGACCGCCGCCTCGGCCGGCGCCGCCCCCCTGGCCGGTTCCGGCCGGGCCACGATCGCCGTCCTCGGCGGCCTCGCCGCGCTCGGCCCGCTCACCACCGACCTCTACCTCCCCGGCCTGCCCGCGATCGCCGACGACCTGGTCGCCGAACCGGCCGCCGTTCAGCTCACCCTGACGTTCTCGATGTTCGGTGTCGCCGCCGGCCAACTGCTCTTCGGACCGCTCAGCGACCGCTTCGGACGCCGACCGCCGCTGCTCGTCGGACTGGCCGTCTACACCCTGTCCAGCGTGGTGTGCGTGGTCGCGCCGAACCTTCCCGTGCTGACCGCCGCCCGGTTCGTCCAGGGCGCGGCCGGGTCGGCGGGACTGGTCATCGGACGAGCCGTCGCCCGGGACCGCTTCCAGGGCGTCGCGATGCTGCGCTTCCTCGCCTCGATCGCGCTGATATCCGGGCTGGCTCCGATCCTCGCCCCGATCATCGGGGCGCAGTTGCTGCGGTTCACCTCCTGGCGCGGCACCTTCGGGGCGCTCACCGCGCTCGGACTGCTACTCACCCTGGCCGCGTTCGGAGCCCTGCGCGAGACGCTGCCACCGCGGGCCCGGAACGGTGGCGGGGTGGGCGCGGCGCTGCGTACGATCGGGCGGCTGCTGCGGCACCTGCCTTTCCTCGGGCTGGCGTTGACCAGCTCGCTGGCCTTCGGCGCGCTGTTCGGCTACATCAGCGGGTCGTCGACGGTGTTGCAGCACGTGTACCAGGTCTCGCCGCAGACCTACAGCCTGCTGTTCGGGCTGAACTCGGTGTCCATCGTGGTGATGACCCAGCTGAACGGGAGGGTGCTGGCACCGCGCTTCGCGGCACGGTCGCTGATGCTCGCCGGGCTCGGGGCAGCGGTTGCGGCCGGGGTGGCGCTGGTGCTGCTGACGGCGGTGTGGGACTTCGGGCTGGCCGGGTTCTGCCCGCCGCTGTTCGTGCTGATGGGCAGTCTCGGGGTGGTGCTGCCGAACACGGCGGCGCAGGCGCTGAGCCTGGTCGAGCCGCAGACGGCCGGGACGGCCTCGGCGCTGCTGGGGACGGGCAACTTCCTGTGCGGCGCGGTGGTGGCGCCGCTGAGCAGCCTCGGCGGTCGGCCGTCAGCGGTGCTGCTGGCGGTGGTGGTCCTTGGCTGCGGGATGCTGGCACTGACGGCGTACGTGACTCTGTGCCGGCCGGGGCGGCTTCGGGAGACGGCGGGAGGCGGCGGGGTGAGGGTGACGGACGCCTGACGACGAACGGATAACAGCTGACAGATGATGAAATCTGTCAGCTGTTATCCGTCATCTGTTACCTGTCAGCTGTCAGCTGTCAGCTGTGATTCGTCGGCCCTCGGCCGTCACCGTCCTCAGGCGATCGAGAAGTCGTCCCCGTAGACGCTGCCCTGCCCGTACCAGCCGTGCAGGTACACGGTGACGGTGCCGGAGGAGCCGGTGGTGAAGGGGACGGACAGCTGGGTCCAGTTCGAGGAGTTGGTCCAGGTGCTGGCGGTGGCGCCGCCGCCGACGCCCAGATAGGCGTAGTTGCCCTGAACCCAACCGCTCAGGGTGTAGCTGGTGTTGGGCTTCAGTGTCACCGTCTGGGTGCACTCGCCGGTCTGGCTCGCGGAGGCCGCGGCCTGCAGCGCGTACGAGCCGGAGTGGACCGGGGTGGTCACCACGTTGCCGCCGCTCTGGCAGGTCCACGGGGCCAGGCTGCCGGTCTCCAGGCCGCCGTTGACCAGGCCGGTCGACGGGGTGGTGCCGGTGACGGTCAGCGAGTAGGTCGCGGTGTGGGTGCCGGAGGGTGCGGTGGCGGTCACCGTCAGCGGGTAGGTGCCCGCCGCGGCGGCCGAGGTGGTGGCGATGTTCAGGGTCGCGCCGTTGCCCGCGGTGACGCTGCCCGGGGTGACGGTGGCGGTGACCCCGGCCGGAGCGCCGCCGACCGAGAGGCTGACGCTCTGCGCCGAGCCCGCCGTGACCGCCGTCGCGATGGCGGCCGAGGTCGACGAACCGGCCTTCACCGTTGCCGAGTTCGGGTTCACCGCGACCGAGAAGTCGTTGGTCACCGTCGAGCCGCTGGTGAACGGCGCGAAGCTGTGGGTGAAGTCCCAGGTGTTCTGGTTGATGCCGGAGCAGGAGTCGTCCCCGCCCTTGCCCGCACAGTTGCCGTTGTCACGCTGGAGCGCCCAGAAGGACAGCGTGTTGATGCCCTTCGAAACCGCCCAGTTGTACACGGTGGTGGCGTTGGCCACCGTGAAGGTCTCGGCCGCGCCGAAGTCGTCGATGCCGACCATCTCGGTGATGCCGATCGAACCCCACAGCTGCGCGGGGGTCTTCGACGGGTAGAGCCTGGCCAGCTGGTTGTACAGGCCCTGCGCCGAGGTCTGGGTGTCGGCCGCCATGTCGTGGGTGGCGTTGTCGTAGTAGTCGAAGGTCATCATGTTGACGACGTCGATCCGCGCGTTGTTGCTGACCGCGTTGCGCAGCACCGCGAGGCCGCTGTCGGCCAGCCCACTGGTGGTGGTCGGCAGCGTGTAGGAGAACTGGACGGTGCGCCCGCTGGCGGCGGCCCAGTCCTGGACGGTCTTGATCGCCTTGTTGCGGCGGTCGATGCCGGCCGTGTTGGTCAGCGAGTTGTCCTCGATGTCGAGGTCGATGCGGCTGATGTCGTAGGTGGTGATCAGGTTCTCGTAGGCGGCCGCGATCTGGCTGACGTCGGTGCAGCTGTCGGCCAGTTCGGTGCCGGTGTTGTCCGCGGTGTAGCCGCCGAAGGAGGGGATCACGTCCCCGCCGTTGGCGCGGATGGTGGCGATGTCGGCGCCGAAGGTCGAGGAGGAGACCGGCTTGGAGGTGTCGCCGTTCCAGTACGGGGTGCAGGAGCCCTTGGTGGCGGCCTGGAGGAAGGCCATCGTGAGGTACTTGGCGCCGGACTGTGCGGCCAGGGTGGCGGGGCTCTGGCCGGTCCAGGACTCGAAGTAGGGTGCGAAGACCCGGGTGGGGAGCGGGGTGGCGGCCTGGGCGGAGGCCGTCCCGGCGGCGATCAGACCGGCCGAGGCGACCAGCGTGGCGCAGGCCGTCAACGCGGCCTGGACGGTTCTGCGAAGACGCATGGATTCTCCAACAGACGTGGTGAGGCGAGACGTTGGGGAGGTGCTGGGCGGTCCGGGGTGTCGGCGGCCGTGTGGGGTCGGCCGCTCGGACCCCGGTCCGGAGCACGTTCGGTGCGGATAGAGGGGCGTGCGGAACCCACCGACTCGCGTGGAGGCGGGCGACGGTGCGAGCGTGCGCACGCCGTACGGAGCGGGGGTGGTGCGGAGCAGGGCAGGGCGGTGCCTCAGCCGCCGGTGGTCACACCCCCACAGTGCATCCCGGTCGGATCGACATGCTTATGTTTGGACTAGACCACTTGTCTGTCAAGGGTCCTAACTGTTCGTCAGCATACGGCCCCGGTCGCCGAAGGGAAGTGATCGGAGGCCGGGGCGCGGCGAAGCGGTGTGCTGCGGGCGGTCGGCCGGGGGTCCTCAGGCGGGGCGGCGGCGCAGGTCGCCGAGCGTCTCCTCGACCATCCGCAGGGCGGTGGTCTCCTGGTAGCAGCGCAGCGGTGCGAGCTTGCCGACGGCCCAGGTCAACCAGGTGTCGTCGCCGAGGAGTTCGGGGTGGTGCTTGCAGGAGACGTGCATGAGCATGAAGCGGAGCAGCAGGATGTGGCGGAAGGAGTACAGGGCGCGGTGGTGGGTGTAGTTCGCGCGCCAGTCCTCCTCCGGGTCGCGCAGTCTGGATCCCAGCTCGGCGCCCGCCCAGGGGTTGCTGGGGCGCAGGGTGAGGAGGGCGAAGGTCCTCGTGGCGGAGACGGGGTCGCAGGCGACCTGGAGGTGGATGCCCCGGAAGCGGCTCCAGGCGACCAGCTCAGGTTCCTCGCCGACGACGCGGTGCTCCATGCCCTCGGGGAGGAGGGCGAGATGGGCCTTGCGGGTGTGGTCGCCGATCACCCAGTGGTCGTCGGTGCGCACCAGCGGGCCGAGCTGCAACGGACGGGCGGCGTCGACGGTGGTCGGGGCGGTCCGGTCGACGCTCACGGTGGCTCCTCGGGGCAGGGTTCGGCGCACTGCCGACCAGTCTTCCCGGCTCACCTCCGCTGACGTTACCCGACTCCCGTCCCTCTCGTACGGGAGTTCGGTGAATCGTCGCCCGCGGACGCCGATGGCCGCGCACCCGGCGGGCGGGGCGCGGCCACGGCTGCCCGGTGCTCAGGACACCGGGCGGTTCGGGGATGCGGCGGAGGGCGTCAGCGCTGCGGTGGGCAGAGGGTGGCGCGCAGAGCGTCGTTGATCTTCGCGGCGGTGTCCGGACCGAAGCCCTGGGGGTGGTCGGGCGAGGTGAAGTGCTGCTCGGCGAGTTGGACCAGTTTCGCCGAGTCCTTGGGGAACTGGTACATCGCCTGGCACTGCTTGCGAGCCTGTTCCACCACCTGGTCGGGCTTGCCGCCGACGATCGCCGGGTCGACCGCGTTCAGGGCGGCGACGACCTTGCCGGTCAGGCCGGCGTCCGGCTTGGCGGGCAGTCCGGCGTCGGCGGGCGGGGCGGGCTTGGCCGGGGCCGACCCGTCCGTGCCGGGCGTCGAGGGGTCGGCCGGCGCGGACGTGCCGGGCGCGGTGGTCGCCGGAGCGGTCGAGCCGGGTGTGGCGCCGCTGGACGCGGTGGCGGCGGCGTCGGTGGGGGAGCCGGCCGCGGCGGTGACCTTGTTCGAGTTCGAAGCGGAGCTCGAAGCAGAGCCGGAACCGGAACTGGAGCAGGCAGCGAGGCTCACCGCGGCGAGTGCCGTGAGGGAGGCGGCGAGGAGACGAGTGCGCATGGCGCCACACTGTCATGTTCGCGGCGTGGAAGGGAAGGTCCCCTGCGGCGGGCGTGACGCGGCCCCGAACGCGGCGAACGGCGGTGCGCGGAGGACTCCTCTCCGCGCACCGCCGTCTGCTGCCCGCCCGGCTGCCGGCGAGTCGGTGCCCGCTGCCCGGCTGCCCGGTGTCCGCCGTGGGCGCTCCGGCCGTCAGGCGAGCCCGTTGGCCTTCAGCCAGTCCCTGGCCACCGTCGACGGGTCCTCCTTGTCGACCGAGACGCGCTTCATCAGCCCTGTCAGCCCCGCCGTGTCGAGCTTGGCCGACACCGCGTTGAGTGCCGCCGTCGCGGTGGCGTCCAGGCCCGCCTTGTTGACCAGCGGGGTGATGTTCTGCGCGCCGAAGACGTTCTTCGGGTCGCTCAGCGCGACGAGCTTGTACTGGACGATCTTCGGATCGGTGGTGAACACGTTGCCCACCTGGATGCTGCCGTCCTTGAGCGCGTTCGCGGTGGTGTCGGCGGTGGGCTTCCACTCCTTGAAGGTCAGCCCGTAGACGTCCTTGAACTGCTGCTCCCGGCGGGACTTGAACTCCGGAGGCCCGCCGATGGTGAACTCGCCCGCCTTGGCGGCCAGGTCGGAGATGCTCTTGAGGTTGTACTTGTCGGCGGTCTCCTGGGCGACGCTGAGCGAGTCCTTGTCCTCGGCGGGGGAGGAGTCGAGGACCGCCAGCGAGGAGGGCAGCGCCTTGGCCAGCGCCGCGTTCACGTCCTGAGTGGTGACGGCGGTGTTCTTGGCGTCCAGGTAGGCGAGCAGCGAGCCGTTGTACTCGGGCAGGACGGTCAGGTTGCCGCTCTGCAGCTGCCCGTAGATCACCTCACGGCTGCCGATGTTGAACTTCTCCTCGACGTTGACGCCCTTGGCCTTGAGCGCCTGCGAGTAGATCGAGCCCAGCAGGACGTTCTCCGGGAAGTTCGCCGAGCCGACGACCACCGTCCCGCCGGAGCCGCCTCCGGCGGTGGAACCGGCCCCGGAGGCCGCGGCGCTCGACCCGCCGCCGAGCGGGTTGCTGCTGCTCGCGGAGGAGCCGCAGGCGGTGGCGCCCAGGGCGAGCGCGGCGAGGGTGCCGAGGAGTACGGCGCGCCTGCTTCTGTTCATTGTCGACATGGTGACAGTTGTCCTTCCGGAACGGATGGGAGAGGAACGGCCTCAGCGGGCCCGGCGCTGGGCGCGCACCCCGGGCGGGAGCGCGAACCGGGCGAGCAGGGCGAAGAACAGCTGGGCACCGACCGCGAGCAGCACCACCAGCAGCGCACCGCCCACGGTCACCGCGTACTGCCGGGTGGCCAGCCCGTCGATGACGTAGCGGCCCAGGCCGCCCAGCCCGACGTAGGCGGCCACCGTGGCGGTGGCGATCACCTGGACGGTCGCGGTGCGGAAGCCGGCCAGCAGGGTCGGCGCGGCGGAGGGCAGGCAGACCTGGAGGAGCACCTGGGAATGGGTCAGCCCGATCCCGCGCGCCGCGTCCCGGACGTCCGGGTCGGTTCCGCGCACCCCCTCGACGGCCGCCACCAGCAGCGGCGGCGCCGCCAGCGCGACCAGTGGGAACAGCACGGCGGTGTCGCCGACCCCGGCGAGCAGCACCGCGAGCGTCACCAGGCCGAGGGTCGGCAGCGCACGGGCGGCCCCGGCGAGCGCGGTGACCACGTTGACGCCGCGCCCGGTGTAGCCGATCAGCAGCCCGAGCGGGACGGCGAGCAGCGCCGCGTAGAGCAGGGCCTCGCCGGAGAGCGTCAGGTGCTCGGAGACCCGGTGCAGGATCGAGTCCGGACCGCTGCGGTGGTCCGGGTCGGAGAAGAAGTCGCTCAGCCAGTTCAGCCAGTTCACGAGCCCGCCCCCTGTTCCCGGACGGCCCAGGGCGCTAGCAGCCGGCGGGCGGCCACCAGCAGCAGGTCGACCGCCAGCGCCAGGACGGCGATCAGCGTGATTCCGGCCACGATCGGGGTCGGGAAGGTGCGCTGGAAGCCGTCGACGAACAGGTAGCCGAGCCCGCCGCGCCCGACCAGCGCGCCGACGCTGGCCAGCGAGATGCTGGACACCGCGGCGACCCGCAGCCCGGCGATCAGGTACGGCACGGCGGCGGGCAGTTCGACGGCGGTCAGCCGGTGCCACGGCCCGTAGCCCATCGCGGTGGCGGCCTGCCGGACGGAGTCCGGGACGGCGCGCAGCCCGTCCACCGTGGTCGGCAGCAGGACGGCGAGGGCGTAGAAGGTGAGCGGGAACATCACCGTCGCCTGGGTGGCGAGCCCGGTGTACGGGATCAGCACCACGAAGACGGCCAGCGAGGGCAGCGCGTAGACGATGTTGAAGACGGCGGACAGCGGCTGGTACAGCCGGGGGAAGCGGGCACAGGCCAGCCCGAGCGGGACGGCCAGCAGCAGGCCGATGAGCACCGGGACCAGGGCGATCACCGCGTGGTCGGCGAGCAGGTTGCCGAGGTAGCCGAGGTGGTCGCCGATCCAGTACCAGCGGACGATCGGTTCATCGTCCACCGTCGGCTCCGTCCGCCGTGCCCACCACGTCGGCTCCGTCGGCCGTGCCCACCGTGTCGGCTCCGGCGGGGGTGCCCATCGCGTCGGCCGGGTCGGGCTTCCGTACGCTGACGGGCCCGCCGCCGGCCGGCGTGAGCGCGGCGAGGACGGCCTCGCGGCTCGCCGTGCCGATCGCCCGGCCGTCGGCGTCCAGCGCGACCGCGACCCCGGCGGGGGAGAGTACGGCGGCGTCCAGGGCGGCGCGCAGGGTGTCGGAGTCCGGGCGGTAGCCGGCCGACGGCTGCAGTTCGGCGGTGCCGGCGCTGCGGTCGATCCAGCCGATCGGACGGCGTTCGTCGTCCAGGGCCAACTCCCAGCCGCCGTAGCGGAGTCCGTCGTCGACCGGGCGCAGCTCGACCGCCTTCGCGGGCCGCAGGCCGAGGCCGCGCAGGCCCCGGTCGCGGCCGAGGAAGGCGGCCACACCGTCGTCGGCGGGGGAGGTCAGCAGGGTGTGCGGGTCGGCCAGCTGGGCGATCCGGCCGTGCTCGCGCAGCACCACGACCTGGTCGCCGAGCCGGACGGCCTCCTCGATGTCGTGGGTGACGAACAACACCGTCTTGTGCAGCTCGGACTGCAGCCGCAGCAGCTCCTCCTGGAGCCCGGCCCGCACCACCGGGTCGACGGCGCTGAAGGGTTCGTCCATCAGCAGCACCGGCGGGTCGGCGGCCAGCGCCCTGGCCACGCCGACCCGCTGCTGCTGGCCGCCGGACAGTTGGAACGGGTAGCGCTTGGCGGTTTCGGGCGCGAGTCCGACCAGTTCGAGCAGTTCGGCGGCCCGGGCACGGGCCTTCTTGCGGTCCCAGCCGAGCAGGTACGGGACGGTGGCGATGTTGTCGATCACCTTGCGGTGCGGGAAGAGCCCGGCCTGCTGGATCACGTACCCGATGCCTCGGCGCAGCTTGGCGGGCTCCAGCTCGGCGACGTCGGTGTCGTCCAGCAGCACCCGGCCCGAGGTGGGCTCGACCATCCGGTTGACCATGCGCAGCAGGGTGGTCTTGCCGCAGCCGGACGGCCCTACCAGGACGGTTATCCGACCGGTCGGGACCTCCAGGTCCAGGCCCTCGACCGCGACGGTGCCGTCGGGGTGGCGCTTGCCGGCGCCCTCGAATCTGATCACGGAGTGTTTCCTCGTCAGGGCGCCCCGGGGAGGCGGCGCCTGTGTCTGTCGGTCGTTCGGCTCAATCTGAGCGTTCGCGTGTTCGGCTTGTTCGGTTGACGGCGGTTGCACCGCCCGGGCGTTCTTCCGCCCGCGTGGCTGCCCAGCTTGGGACCGGCGGAAACTCTGATCAGACTATGACCTGCATCATCTCCTGTCCCTGATTTACGGCCCGGCACGCGGTGTGACCCCGGCTCAGCCGCCGGAGCGGGCACTAACGGGTCGGCAGTCCCGCCGCCGCCCATCCGACGAATCCGCCGTCCAGGTCGGTCGCCCGGTGCAGGCCCAGTTCGCGCAGCGAGGCCGCGGCCAGACTGGAGGCGTAGCCCTCCGAGCAGACCACGATCACCTCGATGTCGTAGCCCGAGGCCTCGGGAATGCGGTGACTGCCCGTCGGGTCGAGCCGCCACTCCAGGACGTTGCGCTCGATGATCAGCGAGCCGGGGATCTCGCCCTCGGCCGCCCGCTGCGCCGCCGGACGGATGTCCACCAGCAGCGCGCCGTCCAGCTGGGCCTGGTACGCCTCCCGGGCGCGCGGGCGGTGGACGCCCTCACGGGCCCGCTCCACCAGGTCGTCGATCGTGGTCACCACTGTTCCGGTCCTTCCTCCGAGGTGCGGACGAGCCCGCCGGCCCGCAGGTCGTAGTGCGCCATCGAGCTGAGCGGGGGCGAGTAGGCGTGCAGGGTCACGGCCGGGCCGGAGGCGGTGTTGCGCACGTCGTGCACGTACTCCGGTCCGAAGGCGCGGGCGGTTCCGGCCGGGACCCGGCGGATCAGCAGGCCCTGGTCGGGCCCGCCGAGGGACAGCTCCTCCAACTCGCCGAGGGCGACGGCGAACGCGCCGCGCGAGCCGCCGTGGTCGTGGAAGCCGGTCGACTGGCCAGGCAGCCAGCTGATCAGCCAGACCTCGTGGTCGTCCTCGGCCACCAGCCGCTGGTACCAGCGCTCATCGGTGGAGAGCCGGACCAGGTGGATCCACTGCTCGGGCTGCTCGGCCAGCTCGCGGACGACGGTCCGCAGGGCGTTCGAACTGAGCGGGGCGTGTGGGGCGTCCGGAGTGAGCGGGCTGAGCGGGCTGAGGGGGGCGTTCAGGGCGTTCGGGGCGTGGAGGCTGTGCGGTGGGGTCTCGGAGACGAGGTCCGGGCTCATGGGGCGTCCTCGGGTGCGGCGGGAACGTCGGCAGGGGTGCGCCCGGGCCGGTGGCGTGGCTGCGGAGCGACCGGTCGCGGCACGTACGGGTGCCGCCGGGCGGGCGGGGTTCAGAACTGCGAGTGCGGGTGCGCGGTACGGGCCCTGGCAGAGGTCACAGGGGGGTGCCAGCGGTGCGGAGCAAGGTCAACAGGCACAGATGGAACTCGCCTGGCGTCGCAGATCGACGTGCAGGCGGCAAACCAGAGTGGTGCCGGAGTCCATGCACCGGATCCTTTCCGAGCCGGTCGGACGAAGTCAAGCCGGGGCGCCCGCCTGTTGCGCCCTGTTAACTCCCGCGCGTCAACGCCCGACGTCGACCCCCCGGCCCGCCCGCCGGCCCACCCCTCCCGGCCCGACCGCGACGTGAAACTCCGGCTCACCCCTCCGCAGGACGGCGCGGCACCGGCGGGCTGTCTGCCGACCGGTCGGACGGCGTCGGGGCCGAGCCCCCCGGCGGCTGCGCGGGGACGGGCGCGGCGTATCCGTCGGTGGCGGATCCGGCCCGGGCGGATCCGGCCGGGGCGGCCGCGAGGGCCTGCTCGATCACCGGTCCGGCCTGCTCACCCAGGTAGCGGCCGAGGGTCTGGTAGGCGTCGAACTGCTGGTGGTCGAACCACTGGTCACTGGTGCCGTCGTTCGGGAAGGCGCGGTTGGCCACCGCGTAGGAGTGCAGCTCGAAGGGCATGTCGGCGGTCAGTACCGCCTGGAGGACGATCAGCGTGCCGTACCGTTCCGAGTCCGGCTCACCGTCGACGGCCGGGTAGTGGATGTCCCCGGTGATCACGCCCCGGGCCGAGAGCCGGTCGGCGAGCTGGACCGCCAGCCCCTGCAAGGGCGTGCCGCCCGCGCCCCGGTCGGCGGTGGTGCCGCCCGGGATCAGCAGCTCCGGCTGGTGCAGGGTGATGACGATGCCCAGCTCCTCCCGGGCCAGGGTGATCGCGGCGGCCAGGTTGCCGGCGTAGCCGGAGTCCCCGCTGGCGTCGATGCTCACCGCCGTCCGCACCCGGTGCCGCAGCAGTTCGACCAGGCCGAGGTTCTCGTAGTGCCCGCCGTCGGTGGTGAGCAGGAAGCGGTCGTGCACGGGGAACCGGCCGGTCAGCTCCCGCAGTTGGTACGGGAGCCGGCGGACGGCGGGCTGCTCGGCGCGCCGCCAGTCCGGTGTGCCGGACCAGGACGGGCCGAGCTGGGCCGGGTTGGGCAGCCACGTCCCGAGCCGGGCGTTGGTCACCGCGAACAGCCCCTGGTACACCCGGGACTGGCGGCCCATCGCGGAGGAGAAGGCGGCGCCGGAGACGGCCATCGCCGACTGCACGGTGAGGTCCCGGGCGATGTGCCGGCGGGTGCGCCGCTCCAGCAGGTCGGTGCGCGCGTACCCGACGTCCGGACCGCCCACGTAGTCGTGGGAGAGCGAGAAGGAGACGGCCCGACGGCCGGGCGGCGTGCGGGAGTTGCCGGACAGGTTGGCCGCGGCCGAGAAGATCACCTGTGGGAAGTCGGGATGCCGGGCGGCGTAGTGGCTCAGCCAGGTCTGCTCCCGGTAGAAGTCGTACCGGCGGGCCAGCGTGCGGCCGCCCTCGGTGACCCGGCGTACGGCGAACGCCGAGGCCAGGCGCAGGCGGTAGAACGGGTGCAGGCTCATCCAGGTCTGGTCGAGGTTGAGCCCGACGGCGCCGAGCACCAGCGGCAGCAGCACCTGGACGGCCGGCGGCCAGGCGTACCCGGTGGCGACCGCCCAGCCGAGGGACAGCAGCGCGCCGGCCGTCAGCGTGGCGAGGGCGGCCCACACCACGAGGTACTGGGGGAGGTTGACGGTCAGCGCGCCGCCGAAGCGGCTCGCCCCGCGCAGCGCCCCGCCGAGGACGCCAACCCCCCGGCCGATCGCCCGGCGGTCGCGCCAGAGTATGCCGAGTAAGAGGGCGAGGTAGCTGAGCACCACCGTCAGACTGAGCCCGGCGCCGGTCAGCTGGGGTCCGGCCGCCAACGCCTGCTGGAGCCGGACCGCGCCCCAGGCCAGGCCCGGCACCGCCAGCACCCCGACGGCCAGCAGTCCGGCCAGCGAGAGCGCGGCGTAGTTGAGCCGGCGCAGGGCGCGCGGCAGCAGCGCGTGCCAGCCGAGCGGCGGGAAGGCAAGCAGCCACAGCAGCCAGCACCCGGCGGCGGCCGCCAGTGACGTGCCGAGGGCGGCCAACGCGGGTGTCCGGAACGCCAGGGAGCCCGGCACGGCGCCCGGGTGGCGCAGCCCCGCCGCCGCCAGGGCGCCCAGATCGGTGAGCGGGACGGCGTGGTAGAAGCGGCTGAGGCCGAGGCCGAGCACCAGGACGGCGGCCAGCAGCAGGGCCAGCGCGGAGAGCACGCCGCGCAGCAGCGTTCCGAGGGCGACCAGCCATTCGCCCGCGCCGTCGGCGATGTACTTGCTGTGCCTGCGGAGGTGGTCCTCCTCCGGGGAGCCGGGCTCCATCACGGTGTCGGCGGTCAGGCCCGAGACGGCGTGCACCGGACTGCCGGGGGCGGAGTCGCTGAGCGCGAGTTGCAGTGCGCCCACGGTGTAGCCGCCGCCCGAGACGGAGACCAGGTAGCGCGCGCGTTTCAGCCAGGGGCGCAGGGCCTGGAGCGCGCCGAGCGTGACGCAGGCCGAGCGGATGCCGCCGCCGGAGGCGCAGAAGCCCAGCTCGGCGGGCTCACGGCCGGGCGGCACCCGGCCCGCGTCGCGCCAGTGGGTGTGGGCGCCGGGGGCGTCGGCCGCCGGCGGTTCCTGCTGCGGTGCTCCGCGCGGCGGCCCGCCGTGTCGCGGGGCCACCGGCCACGGTGGGATCAGTGCCGGGCGCTGTGGGTCGGCGTCGTCGGCTTCGTCGGCGGATTTCGCGGCCGCCCGCCGGAGGCCGCGTACCGCCCGGGCGGCCGTCACGGCGAGCAGGCCTGCGGCGGCCACCCCGGCGGGCAGGAGCAGCAGCCGGGCGACGATGGCGAGCGCCGCCGCCACCGCGAAGGGCGCGTCGGAGCCGCCGTGGCCGAGCCCGAGGCGCAGCAGGACGTTCGCCCCGAGGTCGCAGGCCGCTGCGAGCAGCCCCGCGGCCCCGACCGCGAGCGCCGGGCCGAGCCGTAGCCGCCGCCCCAGCACGTAGCCGCCCAGCAGTGCGGCGGCTGCCAGCGTCAGTCCGTAGCCGGCGATCAGCCAGGGTTCGGCGCGCAGGGCGGCCCGGTAGGCCGCAGAGCGGTCGCCGACGACCGCCTCGGCGGACGCCCGGGAACCGGCCAGTTGCAGGGCGGTCAGGCCGGTCCGCGACACCGGCGACCGGCTCAGCAGGAGGCCGAGGGCGAGCGGCAGCAGGGCCGCGAGGGCGAGTACCAGGCCCGCCCAGGCGGGCAGCGCCGGTGGCCGGCCCGCCGGGCCGTCGCCCCCGGCCGACGGGGTCGTCCCGGCTGTCCCGGGCGTCCCGGGCGTCGCGTTCGGCGTCGATGTGCCCGTCGTCGCCGTGGTGTCCGCCGTACGCTCCTCGTGCCCCTCGACCGCTGCCATCCGTACACCCCCCGTTCGGCCCCGTACCGACCGTCGCTGCCTGGACCTGATCCGCGAAGTCGCGCCACAGGGACGTCAGATGACGGTCCGTTGGCGAGCCCAAGCGCGTTCTACCCTGCCGTGGCCGATTCCGCACCCTCGGGGTCCGCTTTCACTCGAATGAGTAAGGAGGTCACTTGCGGGGTAGATGAGCGTTTCATCCCGCACGGGACCGTCCGCGTGTCCGCTCGACGAGATCGCCCCAGACGCGTTTCCGCCAACGTATTGTCAGGCCACCGAGGACCGGCCTACCGTCTACAGATCGCTTTCTACGCACGTAGACCCATCACGTAGACCCCTGCGGTTCCCCGAGCGGACCCGCAGGGCGAGACCGCCCCGTCAACCCTCAGACCGCGGGCCCGACCGCACGGCCGGGACGCGGAGTTGCGGAGGTACCCATGTCGCAGATCGTCCGTGCCGCGCTCGTCCAGACCCGCTGGACCGGCGACCAGGAGAGCATGATCGCGCTCCACGAGCGGTACGCCCGCGAGGCCGCCGCCCAGGGCGCCGGGATCATCGGTTTCCAGGAGGTCTTCAACTCCCCGTACTTCTGTCAGGTCCAGGAGCCCGAGCACTACCGCTGGGCCGAGGCCGTCCCGGACGGCCCGACGGTGCGCCGGATGCAGGACCTCGCCCGTGAACTCGGCCTGGTGATCGTCGTGCCGGTCTACGAGGAGGAGCAGACCGGGGTGTACTACAACACCGCCGCGGTGATCGACGCGGACGGCAGCTACCTCGGCAAGTACCGCAAGCACCACATCCCGCAGGTCAAGGGCTTCTGGGAGAAGTACTACTTCAAGCCCGGCAACCTCGGCTGGCCCGTCTTCGACACCGCCGTCGGCAAGGTCGGCGTCTACATCTGCTACGACCGGCACTTCCCCGAGGGCTGGCGCGCCCTCGGCCTGGCCGGTGCGCAGATCGTCTACAACCCCTCCGCGACCAGCCGCGGCCTGTCCGCCTACCTGTGGCAGCTCGAACAGCCCGCCGCCGCCGTCGCCAACGAGTACTTCGTCGCCGCCATCAACCGGGTCGGCACCGAGGAGTACGGCGACAACGACTTCTACGGCACCTCCTACTTCGTCGACCCGCGCGGCCAGTTCGTCGGCGACGTCGCCTCCGACAAGGAGGAGGAACTCGTCGTCCGAGACCTCGACCTCGGCCTGATCGAACAGGTCCGCCAGCAATGGGCGTTCTACCGCGACCGCCGGCCCGACGCCTACGGACCGCTCGCCGAGGCCTGAGGAGCACCGCGATGACCACCCGCGACCCGCAGCAGCGCACCGTCGTCCGCGGCGGCCTCGTCATCACCGCCACCGACGAACTCCACGCCGACGTCCTGATCGAGGGCGAGCGCGTCGCCGCCCTGGCCGCCACCGGCAGTGCCGCCGCCGAGGCCTGGACCGCCGACACCGTCATCGACGCCACCGGCCACTACGTCATCCCGGGCGGCGTCGACGCCCACACCCACATGGAACTGCCGTTCGGCGGCACCGCGGCCTCCGACACCTTCGAGACCGGCACCCGCGCCGCCGCCTGGGGCGGCACCACCACCATCGTCGACTTCGCCGTCCAGCCCGTCGGCGGCGCGCTGCGTGAGGGCCTGGACGCCTGGCACGCGAAGGCCGAGGGCAACTGCGCGATCGACTACGCCTTCCACACCATCGTCTCGGACGTCAACGACGCCGTCCTCAAGGAGATGGACGCGCTGGTCGACTCCGGCGAGTCCACCTCCTTCAAGCTCTTCATGGCCTACCCCGGCGTCTTCTACAGCGACGACGGCCGCATCCTGCGGGCCATGCAGCGCGGGGCGGCCAACGGCGGGTTGATCATGATGCACGCCGAGAACGGCATCGCCATCGACGTCCTGGTCGAACAGGCCCTCGCCGCCGGGCACACCACTCCGCGCTTCCACGGCGAGGTCCGGCGTGAACTGCTGGAGGCCGAGGCCACCCACCGGGCGATCAAGCTCGCGCAGGTGGCGGGCAGCCCGCTCTACGTCGTGCACGTCTCCGCCGCCTCGGCGCTCGACGAACTCGCCCGGGCCCGCGACGCCGGGCTCAACGTCTTCGGCGAGACCTGCCCGCAGTACCTCTTCCTCTCCACCGACAACCTCGCCGAGCAGGGCGCGGACGGCTTCGAGGGGGCCAAGTACGTGTGCAGCACACCGCTCCGGCCACGCGAGCACCAGAAGGCGCTCTGGCGGGGCCTGCGCACCAACGACCTCCAGGTGGTCTCCACCGACCACTGCCCGTTCTGCTACGTCGGGCAGAAAGAACTCGGCCGCGGCGACTTCTCGAAGATCCCCAACGGGCTTCCGGGCGTGGAGAACCGGATGGACCTGCTGCACCAGGCCGTGGTGGACGGGCAGATCAGCCGGCGCCGCTGGGTCGAGATCGCCTGCACCACCCCGGCCCGGATGTTCGGGCTGCACCCGCGCAAGGGCACCGTCGCGCCGGGCGCGGACGCCGACCTCGTCGTCTACGACCCCACCGCCGTGCAGACCGTCTCCGCCGCCACCCACCACATGAACGTGGACTACTCGGCCTACGAGGGCCGGCGACTCACCGGCCGGGCCCGGACGGTGCTCTCGCGCGGCACCGTGGTGCTGGACGGCGGCCGCTGGCTCGGTCGGGCCGGGCACGGCACCTTCCTACGCCGCGACACCTGCCAGTACCTGACCTGATCCCTCTCCCCGCCTTTCCCTTCCCGATCCGGGCCCGGGGCCCTGCCGCGCGCCGTGCGTGCCGGCCCCGGGTCCGCCCTCCCACCCCTCTCCCCGGAGCCACCCATGGACATCGGCCTCGTCCTGCAGACCGACCCGCCCGCCCGCCTGCTCATCGACCGGATGATCCGCGCCGAGCGGGCCGGGTTCAGCCACGGCTGGACCTTCGACTCCTGCGTGCTGTGGCAGGAGCCCTTCGTCATCTACAGCCGCATCCTCGCCGAGACCGAGCGCCTGACCGTCGGCCCGATGGTCACCAACCCGTCCACCCGCACCTGGGAGGTCACCGCCTCCCTGTTCGCCACGCTCAACGACATGTACGGCAACCGCACGGTCTGCGGCATCGGGCGCGGCGACTCCGCCATGCGGGTCGCCGGGCGCCGCCCCGCCACCCTCGACCGGCTCTCCCAAGCCATGCACGCCGTCAAGGAGTTGGCCGAAGGGCGCACCGTCGAGGTAGACGGCACCGAGATGCACCTGCCGTGGGTCGGCCCCGGCGCCTCGCTGCCGATCTGGATGGGTGCGTACGGGCCGAAGGCGCTGGCGCTGACCGGCCGCCAGGCGGACGGATTCATCCTGCAGTTGGCCGACCCGTACCTCACCGAGTACATGGTCAAGGCGGTCCGGAAGGCGGCCGTCGAGGCGGGCCGGGACCCGTCCTCGGTCGCCATCTGCGTGGCCGCGCCCGCGTACGTCACCGCGGACGACTCGCCGGCCGCGCTCGCCCACGCCCGCGAGCAGTGCCGCTGGTTCGGCGGGATGGTCGGCAACCACGTCGCCGACCTGGTCAGCCACTACGGCGAGCACTCCGACCTGGTGCCCGACGCGTTGACCGACTACATCAAGAACCGCCAGGGTTACGACTACAGCCACCACGGCCGGGCCGGGAACCCCGACACGGCGTTCGTCCCGGACGGGATCGTCGACCGCTTCTGCCTGATCGGGCCGGTGGAGACCCAGCGCGCCCGGCTCGCCGAGCTCCGTTCGCTCGGCGTCGACCAGTTCGCCGTCTACGCCATGCACGACGCCGTCGAGGCCACCATCGACGCGTACGGAACGGACGTCATCCCTCACCTCTGACACCCCCTGCGGCAGACGGGAGTCGCCCATGGCCGACACCGCGACCGGCGGCGGAAGACAGCGGCAGCACCCCGACGGCCGGGTCGAACTCGACCCGGCCGAGGGGACGTTGCCGTCCAACGGCTTCACCAGTGACGACCTCCGGCCGGTCCCGGTGCGGCGGCGCACCTGGACCACCTACAACTTCCTCGCACTCTGGGTCGGCATGGCCCACAACATCCCGTCCTGGACGCTGGCTTCGGGCCTGGTCGCGATCGGCATGGACTGGAAGCAGGCGGTACTGACCATCGCGCTCGCCAACCTGATCGTGCTCGCGCCGATGCTGCTCACCGGGCACGCGGGCACCAAGTACGGCATCCCCTTCCCGGTGTTCGCCCGGGCCTCGTTCGGACTGCGCGGTGCCAACCTGCCCGCGCTCATCCGGGCGGCGGTGGCCTGCGCCTGGTTCGGCATCCAGACCTGGATCGGGGGCGAGGGGATCTTCCTTCTGGCGGGCAAGCTGTTCGGCGAATCCTGGCGCACCGCGACGGAGTTCGGCGGGTACCCGTGGACGCAGTGGGCCTCCTTCCTGCTGTTCTGGCTGGTCGAGATGGTCATCATCGCCCGGGGGATGGAGACGCTGCGGCGCTTCGAGAACTGGGCGGCGCCGTTCGTCATCGTCGGCGCGCTCGCCCTGCTGGGGTGGATCGCGGTCAAGGCGGGCGGGCTGGGGCCGCTGCTCGACCAGCCGTCCCGACTGGGCTGGGGCGGCGGGTTCTGGAAGGTCTTCTTCCCGTCGCTGATGGGGATGATCGGGTTCTGGTCCACGCTGTCGCTCAACATCCCCGACTTCACCCGCTTCGGCGGCAGCCAGCGGGCCCAGATCCGCGGCCAGGCGCTCGGCCTGCCGACGACGATGACGCTCTTCGCCCTGCTGTCCGTGCTGGTCACCTCCGGGTCGGAGGCGGTGTACGGCGAGCCGGTGTGGGACCCGATCAAGCTCGCCGCGAAGATGGAGAGCCCGGCGGCCGTCCTGTTCGCGCTGCTGACCGTCCTGGTCGCGACGCTGTCGGTGAACGTCGCCGCCAACGTCGTCTCACCGGCCTACGACCTGACCAACCTGGTGCCCCGGTTCATCAACTTCCGTACCGGGGCGCTGATCACCGGCGTGGTCGGGATCGCGATCCTCCCCTGGAAGCTGACCGCCGACCCGCACGTCTACATCTACGTCTGGCTGGGCGTGGTCGGCGGCCTGCTCGGAACGGTCGCCGGGGTGCTGATCGCCGACTACTGGGCGCTGCGCCGCACACGCCTTCAACTCGCCGACCTGTACCGCCCGTTCGGTGCCTACTGGTACGCGGCCGGCTGGAACTGGCGGGCGGTCGCCGCCCTGCTGGTCGGCGGCCTGCTGGCGGTCGGCGGCTCGTACTCCGGCGTCGACTCCCACGGCGCCGAACAGGGACCCTTCCCGGTCGACGGCATGATCCCCTTCCTCAAGCCCCTCGCCGACTACGGCTGGGCGGTCGGCTTCGCCTCGGCCTCGGTGGTGTACCTGGCGCTCAGCGGGCTGCCGGTGGCGGGCGGGGGTCGGCGAACACCTGACAGGTGACGGATGGCAAAGGTGCCGGGTGCGGTGAGTCGCGCGGACCAGAAGGGGGCGTCGAGCAGGACGGGCACGGTCGGAAGGACGGCACGTGCGGACCGGTCGGATTCGGGTGGCCGGATCGTGCCGCTCGGCCGGCCCGGTCGGAACCGGGCGGGTGGGAAGGGCGTCCTTCGGAGCAGGGCGCGCGGGACGGGGCCGTCGCGCCACGGACGGGAGGGAAGGGTCGGATGAGCATCATCGCGTGGATCGTGCTGGGTCTGGTGGCCGGAGCCCTGGCCAAGCTGCTGCTGCCGGGGCGGGACCCGGGCGGCCTGATCGTGACGACCCTGATCGGGATCGCCGGTTCCTTCGTCGGCGGCTGGATCGCGTCGCACTTCATGCACCGGTCGATCACGGCCCGCTTCTTCGACGGGCCGACCTGGGTGTCCGCGATCGGCGGTGCGCTGGTGCTGCTGATCGCCTACCGGCTGCTGTTCGGCAACTCGCGCCGCTGACAGCGGGGCCGGAGCGGTTCGACGGGCCGGTGCAACCGGGGGGATTCCAGGGGCCGGCCCGTCGGCGTGCCGCGGTCCCACTTGCGCTGGTACTCGCGGGCGTACTCGGCCGCGAACTCCCCGGCCAGCGCGTCCTGCCGGACCTCGCCGTGGACGGTGAGGTGGCGGACCAGGACGAGGGCCATCGCGGTGTCGTCCGTCCAGTGCCAGGGCGCGGGGCGGACCAGGCGGGCGGCCAGGTCGACGGGGGCCTCGTCGACGGGGGCGGAGAACCAGCGGTCGCCGAAGGCGTCGCCGAGCGCGAGGCCCCGCAGGCTGTCCAGGACCGGGCCGGTCGCACGCATGTCATCCTCCGATCGAGATCAACTGTGCGCGCAGTCTGCCGGAGATGCCGGGGCGCCGGCGACCGGAATACGCCCCGGCCGCCGACGCCCCGACGTGACGGCTGTGGCTCACTTGGCCTTCAGGCCGCCGAGGACGAGCTTCCAGACGGCCCTGAAACGCTCGTCCGCGGTCGGCTCGGCCCAGGTCGACGCGTAGGCGGGGTCGTGGAAGGGGGCGGTGGCGTCGAAGACCGCGCGGGCGGTGGTGAGGACGTGGGCGGGCTTGAACTCCCTGCCGTCCACGCCGTCCTGGAAGATCTCGGCGATCTGCGTGACCAGCGTGTCGATGTGCTCCTCGACGGTCTGGCTGTTCTCCTCGACCAGCACCATGTAGGTGGCGAACAGCTCCGGGTCGTCCAGCGCCTTCTTCCGCTTGGCCGCGAACAGCGTGGTCAGCCAGCGTTCGAGGCGCTCGGCGGCGCCGCCGGAGTCGTCCATGACGGCCTTCAGCTCGAAGTGCGCCTGGTCGAGCCAGCGCTGGGTGACCGCCTCGCGCAGGGCGGCCTTGCTGGGGAAGTGGCGGTAGACGCTGCTGTGGCTGACGCCGAGCTCCCGGGCGACGTCCACGACGGTGGCCTTGGCCGGGCCGAACCGCCGGAGGACTTCCTCCGCCGCGATCAGGATCTGTTCGGCGGTGAGTGCGGTGTCCGTGGTCACGGGGGCCGTCCTTAGGGTCGTGCGGTCGGGGGTGGCGCGGGGGATTTCCGCTGGTCGGCGGGGGCTCGGTCAGCTTGGGTCGGTCAGCGTTCGCTGTCCAGGCGCGCCATCTGCGCGGCAGCGTACCGGTCGCCGGCGGCGGCACCGGCGGGGACGGCCGCCTCGATGGCGGTGAGGTCGGCCGGGGTCAGGGTGACGTCCAGCGAGCCGAGCGCCTCGGCCAGCCGGTCCCGGCGGCGGGCGCCGACCAGCGGGACGACGTCCTCCCCGCGGGAGGCGACCCAGGCGATGGCCACCTGGGCCACGCTGGCCCCCTTGGCGTCGGCGACCTCGCGCAGCGCCTCGACCAGGGCGAGGTTGTGGGCCAGGTTGTCGCCCTGGAAGCGCGGGCTGTCGCCGCGGAAGTCGGTGCCGGCGAGCGGGCGGTCCGGGTTCCAGTGGCCGCTGAGCAGGCCGCGCGAGAGCACGCCGTACGCGGTGATGCCGATGCCCAGTTCGCGCGCGGCGGGCAGGATCTCGGCCTCGATCGAACGGGTGAGCAGCGAGTACTCGATCTGCAGGTCGCTGATCGGGTGGACGGCGGCGGCGCGACGCAGGGTGTCGGCGCCGACCTCGGAGAGGCCGATGTGGCGGACGTAGCCGGCCTTGACCAGGTCCGCGATGGCGCCGACGGTCTCCTCGATCGGGACCTTCGGGTCGAGCCGGGCCGGGCGGTAGACGTCGACGTGGTCGGTGCGCAGGCGGCGCAGGGTGTAGGCGAGCGCGCTCTTGGTGGCGGCCGGGCTGGAGTCGTAGCCGAGCCACTGGCCGTCCGGGCCGCGCTGGGCGCCGAACTTCACGCTGATCTGCACGCTCTCGCGGTCCCGGCCGCGCAGGGCCTCGTGGATCAGTAGCTCGTTGTGGCCCATGCCGTAGAAGTCACCGGTGTCGAGCAGGGTGATCCCGGCGTCGAGCGCGGCGTGGATGGTGGCGATGCTCTCGGCCTCGTCGGCGGGGCCGTAGAGGTCGGACATGCCCATGCAGCCGAGGCCGAGGGCGGAGGTGACCGGGCCGGAGGCGCCGAGGCGGCGCTGGGCGGGGCGGGGAGAGGTCGAGGCCATGGGAACTCCAGGGGCGGATGCGGCGCCGGGCGGCGGAGGGCGGTGTGACCCGGGTCTCACTATGGCATGACAGCGAACAGATTTCAAAATCTGTTCGCTGTCTTTTGTCATTTGTTCGCACCGGAGCTCTCAGCGGGGCGGGATCTCCCCCCTGTCGCGGGCGGCCTCCGCCGCTTCCCGGGGGCTTCCGCCAGGCGTACGGCCCCGGCGAGCGCAGCAGGTGGGCCCGGGCGGGCGGCAGGTTGCGCCACGCCGTGCGCTCGCCCAGCCCGTAGGTGGCCTCGAAACGGCGTAGCAGTCGCACCACCGCCCGGTGGCGGGCGACCCGGCGGGGGCCCGAGACGAGCGTGCGCGCCGTGCTGGTGCCGAGGTAGCCGAAGTAGGTCAGCTCGCCTCCGGGGGCCAGCAGCCGCAGGTAGAGGGCGAGGACCTGCCGGACCAGGGCCGGCTCGAAGTTGGTGAACGGCAGTCCCGACACGATCACGTCGTACCGCCCGGCGCCCCCCTGGCTGTCCGGGCCCGGACCGTCGGTCGCCTCCGGTAGTTCCTCCACCCGGCACACCGACAGCCGCAGCCCGACCTCCGGGCGGCGGGCGGCCAGGACGGGGTCGTCACGCAGCCGCTCGGCGAACCGCGGGTTCGCCTCGACCACGTGCAGCCGGTCGCCCGGGCGCAGCACCCGGGCCAGCCGGCGGGTCACCACGCCCGTCCCGGCGCCGACCTCGAGCACCGAGATCGGGCGGTTCGGACGACTGGTGACCGGAACCACCAGCGCGTCGACCAGATCGGGCCCGCTCGGCGCCAGCGCGCCGGTGTCGTGGAAGGTGCGCAGCGCCTCGGTGAGGAACAGCAGGCGGTCCCCGCCGTACGGCGAGGGGTGCGAACTGCGGTTCTGAGGAAGGGAGCCGGAGTCCGGGCGGAGTTGTTCGGTCGTCATGGCGTCGACGCTAGGGAGACCGCGACGCCCCGGAACCGGCCGGTGAGCGGCGCAGACCCCCGACGAAAGTCGAGGGAGCGGCTGCCCGGGAGAAGGGGGCGAAGGGCCGGTGCCCGCCCGTAGCATCGAGCGAACGGACGCGAACGGATACGGGGGGGCGGGAACGGATACGGGGGGGCGGGAACGGATACGGGGACGCGAACGGACCCGAGCGGATACGGATACGGGGAAGCGAACGGGCGTGAACCGGCGTCAACGGACGGGTGGAAGCGGACGGGAGAGCTCGATGCGCACAGGCCTGCTCGGCTGGTACGGCCCGGACCACCGCCCCTGGGTCGACAGTCTGCTGCTGCTCGGCATCCTCGTGCTCACCGCCGAGGAGGGCCTCTTCCAGTGGCTGCACGCCGACGGGCCGCTGCGCCCGTACCGGATCGTGGTGGCCGCGCTCTCCGCGCTCTCCCTCCTGTTCGCCCGTCGCCACCCGGCCGCCTCGGCCGTCCTGCCGGTGCTCACCAGCAGTCTGTTCAACCGGGCCTTCCCCGGCCTGTTCGGCGTCGCCCCCCTCGCCTCCCTCTGCCGGACCGGTCCGGCGGTGGCCGCAGGTGCGGTCATCGTGCTGGCCAGTGCGGCCAGGGCCGACTCCCTGGTCGGCTGGGCGGGCACCACTGGGTCCCAACTCCTCCTCCAGGTCGCCGTGTTGTCCTTCGGTCTGTGGCTGCACGGTCGCCGGGCGCTGATCCGCGCCCTGCACGCCCAGGTCGAAAACCTGCGCCGGGAGCGGGAGTTGCGGGCCGAGCAGGCCTGGTCCGCCGAACGGGCCCGGATCGCCCGGGAGATGCACGACGTGCTGGCCCACCGGTTGAGCCTGCTGGTGCTGCACGCGGGCGTCGCCCACCCCGCCCGTGCGCGTCCCGGCGCCGGCCCTGTGCGACCTCTGGTGGGGCTCGGCGAACGGGTCGGCGCGCTCGGCGGGCACCTGGACGCGGGCCCGGACGCCGTCGGCGGCTTCCGGCTCTCCGCCCGGCTGCCCGCGCCGGACCGGCCGCGGCCCTCGCGCCCGACGGCCGCGAGGTCGGAGTCTCCGGGCCCGCGGGCTCCTCACCCACAGCCCTCTCAACCCCCGCAGCCGGAGGACGCCGCATGATCCGCACGATGGTGGTCGACGACGACGCGCTGGTGCGCCTCGGGCTGGTCGACCTCCTGGCCCAGGACCCGGAGCTGACCGTGGTCGCCGATGCCGTCGACGGACTGCAGGCCGTCGAACTCGCCCGCGGGCACCGGATCGACGTCGCGCTGATGGACATCCGGATGCCCCGGCTCGACGGGATCGCCGCCACCCGCCGTCTGCGCCAACTCCCCGACGCGCCCCGGGTCATCGCGCTCACCACCTTCGACCTGGACGAGTACGTGTACCAGGCGCTCGCCGCCGGGGCGGACGGCTTCCTGCTCAAGGACACCCCGCCCGCCGAGATCGCCCGGGCCGTGCACGTGGTCGCCTCCGGGCAGGGGATGCTGCACCCGGCGGCCGCGCGACGGCTGATCGATCGGTACCACCGGGTCGGCGCGCGCCGGGCGGTGGCCGCCCGGAGCCGGATCGCCGGGCTCACCCCGCGCGAGGGCGACGTGCTGCGCGAACTCGCGGACGGGCTCTCCAACGCGGAGATCGCGGGCGTGCTGGGGATGCGGGAGAGCACCGTCAAGGCGCACGTCAGCCGGATCCTGACCGCGCTCGGCGTGGCCAACCGGGTCCAGGCCGCGCTGCTCGCACGCGATGCGGGGCTGGTCGGTGACGGCGGGTGACGGCGGGCGCTCGCGAGGGCAGGGCGGGGCGCAGCGTCGGACGGTGTTCACGCGGACGTTCCCCGGAGGACCGTTCGGCCCGTGCCGCGGGCTTCCCTGAGCCGCCGCGTGCCTCCGGTTGGTACCGCTCGCTGAGCCGATGTCACCCATCCGGCGTGGAAATGCCGTGCCTTGCCGGTTTGCGCTGCCGAACCCGGGCGGCGGGTCCATGGTGGAGATGGGCGTGATCCGGCGACCGCGCCCGCGCGCCGATCCAGGCCCGCGCGCCGACCGCCCGCCGCTTCCTCCGACGGGTGACGGAGGCCGGGGCCCGTACCGGCACGCTGGGACCAGGGCCACCTCGCAGGAAACCGAACGGTTCTTCTAGGCTCACATCTCGGCTTCCCTGCGGCGGTTCGGCCACTGCGCCCGCCGCGAGGAAGCCGCCGTGCACGGGGCTCCGGGCGGACCGGGGCACCGGATCGAGCGAGGAGGACGCAATGCCAAGCACGCCGCCCAGCCGTTCCACCGTACTTGGGCCAGACGGGCCGTTCCGACGGGCCGTCCGGCCTCCGGGCCGAGCGGTGCGGTCCGGCCGGGTCTGGTACCCGGGCGGGAGCGGTCGGCCGATCCGGCCGCTGAGTACCGGCTGCGGCCGCGGAGGCGAGCGTTGAGTCCCCAGATCGTCGGGTCGCCGGCCGCGTCGGGTGCTGCCGCGGAGCCCGATCGCGTCCCCGTGACGGTCCCGGCCGCCCCCGACGGTGAAGCCCCGACCTCCGCTTCCGCTGCTGCCTCTGCTGCTACTGCCGCTGCCGGTGCCGCCGCGGGCCCAGCTGCCGCGTCGGCTGCGGGCGCCGTCGCCTCCGGCACCACCGCGGCGCTGCCCGGACTGCCGCAGGCGCTCAGTGCCCGGGCCCGCACGCTCGCGGGTGCCGTCCGGCGGCGCTGCGCGGACCTGGCCCGGATCGAGTCACCGAGCGGCGACGCGCCCCGACTCGACGCGCTCGCCGAGGAGTTGGCCGCCGGGTTCCGCGCTACGGGGGCCACCGCACGCCGCGAACCCGGGCCGGCCGGTGACCACCTGGTGATCGAGTGGCCGGGCCGGGACGAGTCCCTCCCGCACCTGCTGGTCGTCGGCCACCACGACACCGTCTGGCCGGTCGGCACGCTGGCGGACTGGCCGGTGGCGGAGCACGACGGGCGGCTCACCGGCCCCGGCGTGGTCGACATGAAGGGCGGACTCGCCGTCTTGGAGGGCGCGTTGGCGCTGCTCGCGGACCTGGGGCAGCGGCCGCACCGCAGCGTGCGGCTGGTCGTGGTGTCCGACGAGGAGGTCGGCAGCCCGGACGGGCGCCGCCTGGTCGAGCGCCAACTGCGCGGCGCGGCAGCCGTCCTGGGGCTGGAGCCGCCGCATCCGGACGGGCGGCTGAAGACCGCGCGGCGCGGCAGCACCCGGGTGCGCCTCACCGTCACCGGGCGGGAGGCGCATGCGGGCAACGACGCCCACGACGGGGTGTCCGCGGTGGACGAGCTCGTCGACCAGCTGGTGCTCGTCCGCGGACTCGCAGGCCAGCCCGGGACCGAGCTCAATGCCGGTCGGATCAGCGGGGGTTCGCGGGCCAACGTGGTCGCCGGACGGGCCGAGGCCGAGCTAGGTCTTCGGTTCTCCACCGTGGAGGCGCAGCGCCGCACGCTGGACAACCTCGCGCGGTTGACCGCGCTGCGGCCGGGTGCGCGGGTGCGCACGGAGGTGCTGTCCAGTCGGCCGGCCTGGCCCGAGCGGACCGGCAATCCGCTGCTGCGGCACGTGCGTTCGCTCGCGGCGGTGCTCGGGCAGCAGCTGGACGGCGCTCCGGCGGGCGGGGCCGGGGACACCAACCTGCCCGGGTCGCGCGGGCTGCCGACGCTGGACGGCTTCGGCGCGGTGGGTGCCGGTGCGCACGCCCGGCACGAGTACATCCGGCTGGACCAGCTCGCTCCGAGGATCGCCCTGATCGCGGCGCTGCTCGCCGTTCCGCTGCCCCGGCTGCGGGATCGTGGGGAAGGGTGAGTGGGGCAGCCGGGCGGAGGGTGGCTGACGGCTGACGATGGATGGCTGACGGCTCGCAGTGACAGCTGGCAGAAAACAGAAGACAGTCAGCAGGTAACAGCGGACAGATAACAGCGGACAGATGACGGATAACAGCTGACAGATTTCAGATTCTGTCAGCTGTTATCTGTTTTCCCACTCCCTTGCCATCCCTCCGCTCCGCCGCGCAGAATGGTACCGACCGAACGGTCAGTCGGTTGGTGCCCGGCGTCACTGCACAGAGCCGGCGCAGGGACCAGGGCAGGAACACGAGAGGGGACCGTGGTGACAGCAGAGGTGGCCGAGGCGGTCCCGGCGCAGACGCCGGAGGACCGTTTCGACGCGGTGATCGCCGCCGAGCAGCGGATCGAGCCCAGGGATTGGATGCCCGACGCCTACCGGGCCACCCTGATCCGCCAGATCGCCCAGCACGCCCACTCCGAGATCATCGGCATGCAGCCCGAGGGCAACTGGCTCACCCGGGCCCCCTCCCTGCGCCGCAAGGCCATCCTGCTGGCCAAGGCCCAGGACGAGGCGGGGCACGGCCTCTACCTCTACGCGGCCGCCGAGACCCTCGGCGTCGACCGCGCCGAGCTCACCGAGAAGCTGATCAGCGGTCGCCAGAAGTACTCCTCGATCTTCAACTACCCCACCCTCACCTTCGCCGACGTCGGCGTGATCGGCTGGCTGGTGGACGGCGCCGCGATCTGCAACCAGGTCCCGCTCTGCCGCTGCAGCTACGGCCCGTACGCCCGCGCGATGGTGCGGATCTGCAAGGAGGAGTCCTTCCACCAGCGCCAGGGCTACGAGCTGCTGATGACCCTGATGCGCGGCACCGATGCCCAGCGCCGGATGGTCCAGGACGCGGTCGACCGCTGGTGGTGGCCGTCGCTGATGATGTTCGGCCCCTCGGACGCCGAGTCGCCGAACACCGCCCGCTCGATGGCCTGGCGGATCAAGCGCCACACCAACGACGAACTCCGTCAGCGCTTCGTCGACATGACCGTCCCCCAGGCCGAGCACCTGGGCGTCACCCTCCCCGACCCCGAACTGAGCTGGAACGAGGAGCGCGGCGGCTGGGACTTTGGCGAGCCCGACTGGTCCGAGCTGACCAGGGTCATCCACGGCCAGGGCCCGTGCAACGCCCAGCGAGTCGACCGCCGCCGGGCCGCCCACGAGGACGGCGCCTGGGTGCGCGAGGCGGCCGTCGCCTACGCGGCCAAGCGCGCCGCCGAACAAGCTGCGCCCGCCGAGCGGCCCACCCCCGAACAGGAGAACTGAACGTGACCGAGTCCAAGGCCGGCTGGCCGCTGTACGAGGTGTTCGTCCGCCCCCGGCGCGGCCTGAACCACGTCCACGTCGGCTCGCTGCACGCCTCCGACGACCGGATGGCCCTGCTCGCCGCCCGGGACCTGTACACCCGTCGCAACGAGGGCGTCAGCCTCTGGGTGGTCCGCTCGGACGCGATCACCGCCTCCACCCCGGACGAGCGCGACCCGTTCTTCGAGCCCAGCGGTGACAAGGTCTACCGCCACCCGACCTTCTACGACATCCCCGAGGATGTCCCGCACATCTGACGGGGGAGCCACCGTGCACGACCACACCACGTCCACCACCGAGGACGACCACGTCTACCTCAGCCTCGCCGGAGCCACCCCCGGCCCCGAGGGCGAGGGCCGCTGGGCGTACGGGACGGGCTTCGCCGACCCGCTGCTCGGCGTGGACACCGCCCTGCCCGCCGGCCTGGACGGCGCCGACCTCGCCGCCTACTGCCAGATGCTCGGCGACGACGCGCTGATCCTCGCGCAGCGACTGATCGAGTGGTGCACCCGGGCGCCCGAACTGGAGGAGGAGGTCGCGCTCGCCAACCTCGGCCTCGACCTGCTCGGCCAGGCCCGGCTGCTGCTCACCCGGGCCGGTCAGGCCGACGGCTCCGGCCGCACCGAGGACGACCTGGCGTACTGGCGGGAGGAGCACGAGTTCCGCAATGTCCGCCTGGTGGAGACCCCGAACGGCGACTTCGCGTACTCGATCGCCCGGCTGCTGCTGTTCTCCACCGCCCGCGGCGCACTGTACGAGGCGCTGGGCTCGCACCCCGACCCGGTGCTGGCCGCGGTCGCCGTCCGGGGCGTCAAGGAGCTGGCGTACCACCGCGAGTACGCCACCGCCTGGACCCTGCGGCTCGGCGACGGCACGCCGTACTCGGCGGAGCGGATGCAGGCAGGGCTGGACGCGGTCTGGCCGCTGCTGGAAGAGCTGTTCACCGCGCACCCGGTGGAGCTCCGGGCCGGCGTCGATCCGGCGCAGCTGCGCGAGCCGGTGCTGCGCGAGCTGGCCGCCGTGATCGCCGAGGCCGGGCTGACCGTGCCGGACGTCCCGCCGCTGGCCACCGTGCTGGGCCGGGCCGGCCGGGACGGGGTGCACACCGAGGCGCTCGGCCCGCTGCTCGCCGAGCTGCAGGTGCTGGCCCGCGCACACCCGGGGGCGACGTGGTGACGGGCACCGCCGGGACCATGGGCGCCGCTGGGACCGCTGGGACCGCCGGGAGCACCGGCACCGCCGGGACGGCCCGCGACCTGGCCTGGTCGGTCGCCGCGGCCGTCCCGGACCCGGAGCTGCCGATGCTCACCCTGGCCGACCTGGGCGTGTTGGCCGGGGTCGAGGTGGACGGCGGCAGCGGCGCGGTGACCGCCTGGCTGACCCCGACCTACTCGGGCTGCCCGGCCGTCGCCGAGATGGCCGCCGACGTCGACCGCCGACTGCGCGCCGCCGGGTACCCGGAGGTGCGGGTGCGGCTGCGGCTGGACCCGCCGTGGTCCACCGACCTGATCACCGCCGAGGGCCGCCGCAAGCTCGCCGAGGCGGGTATCGCCCCGCCGCGCCCGACCTCGGCCGTCGCGTCCACACCAGGGCCCGGGCCCGTCCCGCTCGCCCTCGGCCCCACCCGCACGGGAGCCGCGGCCCCCGTGCCCTGCCCGCACTGCGGCGGCACCGACACCGAGGAGCTGTCCCGCTTCGGTTCCACCGCCTGCAAGGCGCTCTGGCGCTGCCGCGCCTGCCGCGAGCCGTTCGAACGCGTCAAGGAGATCTGAGAATGCCCGCCGCCTCGCCCGCCTCCGCCGCCTCGCCCGCCTCTGCCACCTCGCCCGCCGCAGCGACCGGTTCCGCGGTCTCCGCCGGTTCCGCGGCGTCCGCCGATCCTGCGGCTTCCACGGAGGCCGTCCGCCCGGCCCGCCGCCCGACCTTCCACTCGCTGCGGATCGAGCGGGTGGAGCGGCTGTGCGAGGACGCCGTGGCGGTGACCTTCGAGGTGCCGGAAGGCCTGGCAGCCGCGTACGCGTTCCGGCCCGGCCAGACCCTGACCCTGCGCAAGGTGGTGGACGGCACCGACGAGCGCCGCTCGTACTCGATCTGCGCCCCCGTCGGCGGCCCGCTGCGGATCGCCGTCCGCGAGGTGCCCGGCGGGCTGTTCTCGCGTTGGCTGGTGCGCGAGGCCCGGCCCGGCGAGGAGGTCGAGGTGCTGACCCCGTCCGGCCTGTTCACCCCCGAACTCGGCGTCCCCGCCGACCACGTGCTGCTCGCGGCCGGCTCCGGGATCACCCCGATGCTGTCGATCGCCGCCTCGGTGCTGGCCGCCGACCGCCGCTCGACCGTCACCCTGCTCTACGGCAACCGGCGCAGCGACACCGTGATGTTCGCGGACGAGCTGGCCGACCTGAAGGACCGCTACCTCGGCCGGTTCCAGCTGGTACACGTACTCTCCCGGGAGACCAGGGACGCCGAGCTGCTCAGCGGACGGCTGGACCCGGAGCGGGTTCGGGCGCTGCTGACTGCCCTGGTGGACGTCGGAGGCATCGGCCACTGGTGGCTGTGCGGCCCGTTCGGCATGGTCGCCGGGGCGAAGGAGCTGCTCGCCGAACTGGAGGTGCCGGGCGAGCGGGTGCACCAGGAGCTGTTCCACGCCGAGGACGAGCCGCTCGCCGAGCGCGACGAGGACTGGGACCGCGGGGACCGCGCGGACGGCGGCACCGAGGACGCGCCCGGCGAGCGCAGCGAGGTCACGGTGGTCCTCGACGGTCGGGGCAGCACCCTCACCCTCCCGCGCGACCGCTCGATCCTGGACGGTGCCCAGCGCTCCCGGCCCGACCTGCCGTTCGCCTGCAAGGGCGGTGTCTGCGGCACCTGCCGGGCCCTGGTCACCGAAGGCGAGGTCGAGATGCGCCGCAACTTCGCGCTGGAGGAGAAGGAGCTGGCCGCCGGCTACGTCCTCACCTGCCAGGCCCGCCCGCTCACCGACCGGGTCACGGTCGACTACGACCGCTGACCTTCCGCGGACGACCGCCGGCCTTCCGCGGTTCAGACGGGGACGGGGATCGCGGCGCTTTCGGCCGCGGTCCCCGTCCCCGTGGGCCCAGTCGCCGTGGGCCCGGTGGCGGTCGGTTCGATCGCGGTGGGACCCGTCGTCGCGGTCTCCGTCGCCGGGTCCCCGAGCAGCTTGACCAGGTCGTTGACGGCGGCGCGACCGGCCCGGTTGGCGCCGATGGTGCTGGCGGACGGGCCGTAGCCGACCAGGTGGACGCGCGGGTCGGCGGCGGCGCGGGTGCCGGTGAGTGCGATGCCGCCGCCGGGGGAGCGCAGGCCGAGCGGAGCGAGGTGGCCGACCTCGGGGCGGAAGCCGGTCGCCCAGACGATCGCGTCCACCGCCGACTCCTCGTCGCCCCAGGCCACCCCGTGCTCGGTGAGCCGGTCGAACATCGGCCGGCGGTGCAGCGCGCCCAGTTCCTGCGCCCGGCGGTAGGCCATGGAGGGGCCGAGGCCGGTCACGCTCACCACGCTGCGCACCGGCAGCCCCCGACGGACCCGCTCCTCGACCTTGGCGACCACCGCGCGACCGTACTCGGGGGTGAACGGGCCCTCGCGGTAGACGGGTTCGGAGCGGGTGACCCAGATCGTCTCGCCGACTGCCGCCACCTCCGACAGGACCTGGATCGCCGAGGCGCCGCCGCCCACCACCAGGACGCGCTTCCCGGCGAACTCCTCGGGGCCGCGGTACTCGGCGTAGTGCAGCTGGCGGCCCGCGAAGTGCCCCGGGTAGTGGGGGAGGAAGGGGCGGGTCCAGGTGCCGGTGGCGTTGATCAGCGCCCGGGTGGACCAGGTGCCGTGGTCGGTCTCGACCAGCAGCCGGGAATCGGGGCGCTCGGACTCGGCGCGTACGGTGCGAACCGCGACCGGGCGTACGACCGGGAGCGCGTGCCGGGCCTCGTACGCCGTGAAGTACCCCGGCACCACCTCGCGCGCGCGGGCCTCGGGGTCGGGCGCGGGGAGCTCGGCGTCCGGGAGGTCGTGGAAGCCGTGCACGGTGGCCATCCGCAGTGACGGCGAGCGGTGCGCCCAGGCGCCGCCGGGGGTGGCGTTGGCGTCGAGGACGACGAAGCCGCCGTCGACGCGCTCCCGGTAGGGGGCGAAGCCGCGACGGCCGAGGTGGTAGGCGGCGGACAGTCCCGCTTGTCCGGCGCCCACGACCAGGACGTCCACACGCCGCGGCCGGCCCGCCTGGTTGGTTGCACCGTAAACAGTCACGCCCACGAAACATCGGGGACCGGGTGGCTGTTCCCCGTGACGGGCGGGCCCCGGTGCCGACGTCCGCCGCCCAGGCCAGGTCGAAGCGCACCACCGGCGCCGCGTTGCCGCCACGGGCGGAGCCTCAGCCGATCGGGGAGATCACCGCGGCGGTGCCGTACGCACACACCTCGGTGCCGGCGTCCGCCGCCTCGGTCACGTCGAAGCGCATCATCAGGACGGCGTTGCCGCCGCGCGCCTTGGTCTGCTCGACCAGCCGCTGCATCGCCTCGTTGCGGCTCTCGACCAGGGTCTTCGTCAGGCCGCACAGCTCGCCGCCGATCAGGGACTTCAGCCCGGCGCCGATCTGGCTGCCGATGTGCCGGCTGCGGACGGTCAGTCCGAAGACCTCGCCGATCACGTGGTCGACCCGGAAACCCGGGATGTCGTTGGTGGTCACGACCAGGACGTCGGCGTTCGGGCTCTGCCCGCCGCCGTACTCGTTGATGTCAGCCATGGGGCCCATCCTGCCGGGGTGGTGCGTCCGAGTGACAGAGGCGCGGCGGCGAGCTGGCCGAGAAGGTCTCGGGAAGCTGGTTCAGACCGGTGATCGGGCGGCGGAAAAGCCGTACCGTAGCTCCATGGGCGAGCGAAGCGATCATCCGCAGGGGCCGGGCGCGGCGGAGTACTCCGGCGCGCCGGAGATCGAGGCGACCGTGGTGCTGGGCCTGCGGATCACCGACTGGCCGGCGTTGCGCGCGGCCGCGATCAGGGCTGTCGAGGAACTGGACTTCGAGGGCATCGACCCGGCCGGCCAGCGCCGCGAACTGCTGCGCGAGGTCGCCGAGGACGCCAACGCGGCGCTGGGCGCGCTGCTGCACCCCGACCGGCTGGTCGCCGCGATCCCCGGCGTCGAGGCGATCGGGGGCACGCTGGAGATCAGCGTCACCGAGGACTTCACGCCGGACTTCGCCGAACTGTTCCCGCTGGACGGCGAGGACGAGGATGGCGGCGCGGGTGCGGACTGGACCCTCACCCCGCGCACCGCCTGCCTGCTGCACGCCCAGCTGCTCGGCCTGGCCGACGCCGCCTACGACGACCTCGACGAGCACGGGGACGACCCGGTCGTCGACGGCGAGGACGTGGACTGGACGGTCTTCGCCCGGCTGCCCCAGCGCACTTGGCGGCTCCACCGGGGCTGGCGGCGTGCGATGGCCCGTGCCTTCGACGACCTGGCCGACGACCTCGCCCTCGGCGAGTGGCCGCTGCCGCGCTGCCTCGCCGAGGAGATCGCGCTGCGGATGGCACTGGTGGACGCCCGGACGCTGCTCGGCTCCCAGCCCGAGTCGGTGGCCGACATGATGGGCGACCTGCCGGCCGACCTCTACGACTACGACTGGGACGGCTGCCACGACGAACTGTTCGGCGTGTACGGGCCCGACGACGGGGACCCGGAACTCGGCGCGGAGCAGCGCACCGAACTGCTGCTGGCGGCCACGCACCCCGAGGGGTGGTTCCTGATGTACGAGGACGCGGAGGAACGGGACCCGCAGCGCGGATACCGGCGCTGAACGGGCGTCGGGCCCTCCTGCGGTCCGCAGTCCGGGCGGGGTGGTGGGCGGGCGGTTAGGCTGCGGACATGTCCGATATGTCTGGTGTGAGAGGTATGTCCGCGGGGGAGTCCGCGCAGCCGGGAGGGGGGCCGAGGGGGTCGGGGGATTCGGTGGAGCCCGGTTCGGACGAGCCGGCGCTGGGTCGGATCGAGCTGGGCCTGGAGGGCGTGCGGGCGGCGCAGCACGGGCGGACCGCCGAGGCGCGGGCCAGCTTCGAGGCCCTGTGGGAGGAACTGGGGGAACGGGACGTCTTCCACCGCTGCGTCCTGGCGCACTATCTGGCCGACCTGCAGGACGACCCCCGGGCCGAGTTGGAGTGGGACCGTCGGGCCCTCGCGGCGGCCGACTCGCTGACCGCCGAGCGGGCCGCGACGTACGAGTCCGCCCTCCAGGTGCGGGCGTTCTACCCCTCGCTGCACCTCAACCTGGCCTCCGACCACCTCAAGCTCGGAGAGCCCGACCTCGCGCGCGAACAGCTCGAACGGGCGGTGCGGAGCCTGGACGCCCTGCCGGTGGACGCGTACAGCGCGGGGATCCGGGCGGCGGTGGACGAGCTGCGGCAGCGGCTGCGCTGATTTACCGCCGTCGGGGTGGGGCGACGGCGTGGGGGCGGTGATGCGGGCGGTGGTGTGTGGGGGGCGGAGTGTGGGGGCGGAGTGGCCGGGGGTGGGCCGGGTCGGTTGCTGCGGGGCTGGCATGCTGGACGGGTGACTTCTCCGTTCGATGCCCCGGCCGCCGTTCCCGCCCCCACCGACGCACCCGACCCCGCGGACCGCGACGCGCTGCCCCAGTACGTGCTGCCGCTGGTCGTCCGGCTGGAGCGGGCCACGCCGCCGGGACGGACGGACGCGCTGGAGACCTCGGCACGGGCGGTGCTGACGCTGCTCGCCGATTCCCGGGTGACCGAGGTGGACGGGGAGTGGGCGGAGCGGGTCGCGGCCTGGGAGGATGCCCGGATCCGCAAGGTGGTTCGACGGGCCCGGGGCGGGGAGTGGCGCCGGGCCGGGGAGCTGCCCGGCATCACGGTGCGGGGCCGGGAGGCGGAGGTGCGGGTGTTCCCGCCGATCCCGTTGGACGGCTGGCCGAAGGAGCTGGCCAAGCTGCAGGTCTCCGGGACGGACCTGGAGGAGACCGCAGAGGTCGGCGAGCCCGGGCCGGGGCTGCCGGTGCTGTGGCTCAACCCGGACGTGGAGATGAGCGCGGGCAAGACGATGGCCCAGACCGGACACGCCGCGCAGCTCGCGTGGCGGCGGCTGGACGAGGCGCAGCGCAAGGAGTGGGCGGAGTCGGGCTTCGCGCTCGCGGTCCGCACGGCAGCGCCGGAGGCGTGGGAGGACCTGGTCCGCAGCGGGCTGCCGGTGGTCCAGGACGCGGGCTTCACGGAGATCGCGCCGGGCAGCTGCACGGTGATCGCGGAGCACCCGGCGCTGCGGTGACGGCCGGCTGCCGGGGTAACGGCTGACAGCTGACAGCCAACAGATCACAGCGGACAGATGACAGATTTCGAAATCTGTCATCTGTCCGCTGTTCGTTGTTCGTTGTTCCCCCGCGCCCCGCCGTTGCCGAGCAGCCTGTCCCGCCCACGCCCCCGCCCGCTACCCGCCCGAGGCCTGGTAGCGCCGCATCGCCCGGAGGCCGCCGAACACCGCTGCGGCCGTCCAGAGCGCCATGATCAGCAGTCCCGTCCAGTGGCCGTAGTGGATACCCGCCTCCGTCTGGGTGCGCATGGCGTACAGCCCGGCCCGGTCGGGCAGGAACTGGCCGACCTCGCGGACGCCGGGGATCGCCGCCAGCCAGGTGGTGCCGAGGAACACCATCGGAGTGAGCAGGCCCAGCGCCACGCTGAAGTTGCCCAGCATGGCGGTCAGTCCGAGGCAGATCAGCACCATCATCGGGTGGTAGAGCACACCGGCCAGGAAGCTGCGGGCCAGCCCGGGGGTGGAGAAGTCCAGGCCGACGGTGGCGTCGACGGTGAGGAAGCAGCCGGCCGTGGAGGCCAGTCCCACCAGCAGGCCCAGCCCGGCGCCGAGCGAGACCTTGGCGCCGTACAGTCGGCCGCGCCGGGGCACGGCAGTGAGCGAGGTACCGATCATCCGGGTGTTGAACTCCTGCCCCACCAGCAGGATCCCGAGGCAGGCCACGGCGACGTGTCCGAACAGCAGGCCGTAGTAGATCCCTCCGGCCGGGTCCTCGCCGGGAGTGTGGTCCTTCGCTCCGTAGGCCGCGTTGACGGCTGCGGTGACGCCGACGGTCAGCGCCACGGCGGTCAGCGGTGCCGCCCACTGCGAGGGCAGCGTGGTGAACTTGATCCGTTCCGCGCGCAGCGCGTTTCCGAGGCTCATGCCCATCTCTCCTTCGCTCAGGGTCACTTGGTGCGTCGTTGCATCGCGCGCAGTCCGCCGTACGCCGCCAGCGCCGTCCACAGCGCCATGATCGCCAGTCCGGTCCAGTGCCCGTACACGAGGTGCGGGTCGTCGGCGTAGTGCAGTGCGTACTGGCCGGCCCGGTCGGGGAGGAACTGGAACACCTCGCGCAGGCCGGGCACACCGCCGAGCAGCGGGGACAGCAGGAAGACGGTCGGGGTCAACAGGCCCATGGCGGCGGTGAGGTTGCCGAACAGCGCGGTCACCCCGAGGCAGAACACCACCAGGAACGCCGGGTACAGCACCCCGGCGGTGGCCGCGCGGGCGAAGGCCGGGCCGTGCCAGTCGGCGGGGACGGTGGCCGCGTACCCGGCGTAGGCGCCCGCGGTGCCGACCGCGCCCGCGCCGAGGCCGATCAGGGCGGCCAACGCCAGCTTGGCGCCGTACAGTCGGCCGAGCCGGGGGACGGCGGTTCGGGAGACGTCGATCATCCGGGTGTTGAACTCCTGCCCGATCAGCAGGACTCCGAAGGCGACCATGGCGGCCTGGCCGAAGTTGAGCCCGTAGAAGACGCCGACGCCGGGATCGTCGGTGAGGTTGCGGTCCTTGTCGCCGAGTGCCGCGCCTACGGCCGCGGTGGCCCCGACGGTGAGCAGTACGGAGAGCAGCGGCGTGACCCAGAGCGAGCGGAGGGTGGTGAGCTTGATCCGCTCGGCACGGAAGGCCTGCGGCACGGCGCTCATGCGGCGGCCTCGGCCCGGTACTCGACGCTGTCCGCCGTCATCCGCATGAACGCCTCCTCCAGGGAGTCCTGTTGGACCGCGATCTCGTACAGCACCACGCCGTTCGCGGCGGCCAGTGCGGCGATCCGCTCGGGTTCGGCGCCGGTCACCTCCCAGGCGCCACCCTCGGCCTCGACGGCGTCGAGGCCGTGACCGGGCCCGCCGAGCAGTGCGGCCAACTTGGCGGCGTCCACCGCCCGGACCCGGACCCTGGTACGGCCGTGGCGGTCGATGAACTCTGAGGTGGCGGCGTCGGCGAGCAGCCGGCCGCGGCCGATCACCACCAAGTGGTCGGCGGTGAGGGACATTTCGGTCATCAGGTGGGAGGAGACCAGCACCGCCCGTCCCTCGGTGGCCAGTTCGCGCAGCAGGGTGCGGATCCAGCGGATGCCCTCCGGGTCCAGGCCGTTGACCGGTTCGTCCAGCAGCAGCACCGGCGGGTCGCCGAGCAGTGCGGCGGCCACTCCGAGGCGCTGGCGCATCCCGAGTGAGAAGCCCCTGATCCGCCGCCCGGCGGCGTCCGCCAGCCCGACCTGGGCGAGCACCTCGCCGACCCGTCGCGCGGGCAGGCCGTTGCTCGCGGCGAGCCAGCGCAGGTGGCCCTGGGCCGTCCGTCCGCCGTGCAGGGCGTGGGCGTCCAGCAGTGCGCCCACCTGCCGCAGGGGCTCGGTGAGTTGGGCGTACGGGCGGCCGTTGACCAGGGCCTGCCCGGCGGTGGGGCGGTCCAGGCCGAGGACCAACCGCATGGTGGTGCTCTTCCCGGCGCCGTTCGGGCCGAGGAAGCCGGTCACCACGCCGGGCCGGACCTCGAACGACAGGGCGTCGACGACCCGCCGGCCGTCGTACTCCTTGGTCAGACCCTGGATCTCGATCACGGCCGCCTTCCCCTCCTGGTAGCTGGTCGCCGTCCGTGCTCCGGACGGTGGTTCCATTCGACCGGAAGGGACCGGGTGGGCGGATCCCGCCACAGCGGGGACCGGTCTCCCTCCCGGGAGGGAGACGACGACGATCCGGCGGGGGAGCCGGAGCGGCCCGCAGAGCTGGCAGGATGGAGCGGTGCCAAGAATGACCGCGTTCCGGATCCGGGGCCGAGTGACCACGATCCTCGCGCCGCTGGTGGCCGGTGCCAACTACGCCCGGCTGCTGCACCTGCTGGTCGGGTGGATCTTCGCGGGCGTCATCCTGATGATCTACCCGGGGACGTACCGGAAGGGCCTCGGCGAGATCCTGACGAACGCCGTCTCGCTGGACGTCGTGCTGCTAGCGCTGGTCGCCCTCATTCCGGCTGCGCGCCGCGCGGAGGGCGTGCAGGCACGGCTGCTGCTGGTGCCCGACCGCGAGGAGGACATCGGCGTCGAGCCCTCCGGCACCTGGGCTGACCGGCGTCGTACGGCGGGCTGGTTGATCGGGCGGGTGGTGCTCGGTTCGACGGTCGGCTTCGCGACGGTCTTCGGCCTCACGCCGGTCTTCGACCTGTTGACCGGTCCGCGCGCCCTGCGGTACCTCCCGCTCGTCCCGGTGTTGGCGCTCGGCTACGGCTGGCTGGTGGTCTGGGCAGGCCGTCTCCAACTCGCCATGGCGGTAAGGCTTCTGGGGCCATCCCCGGCGGATCGGTTGGCGGAGGCGGAGCTGCGGGCCGAACGGCTGCTGGAGCGGAACCGGTTGGCCCGCGAGCTGCACGACTCCATCGGCCACGCACTGACGGTGACGGTCCTCCAGGCCGGAGCGGCACGCGAGATCGGCGACCCGGCCTTCGCCGCCAAGGCGCTGGAGGTGATCGAGGAGACCGGGCGGCAGGCGATGGAGGACCTCGAACGCACCCTGGTCCTGCTGCGCGAGACCCCCGCGGGCGGCCCTTCGGCGGGCGGTACCTCGGCGGGCAGGACCTCGGGGAGCGGGGCGGCGACCGAGCAGCCCGGCATCGACCAGCTGCCCGCGTTGTTCGACACCGCCCGCGCCGCCGGCTGCCCGGTCGAGGCGAACATCGAGGTGCCAGCCGGAGCGCTGCCCGGGGTGCTCTCGCGCGAGTCCTACCGGATCGTCCAGGAGGGCGTCACCAACGCGCTCAAGTACGCGCCCGGCCAGCCGGTCGACGTCCAGGTCGCCGTCCGCGAAGGGCAGTTGGAACTGCGGTGCGCCAACCGCCTGGTGGCGGCGCCGGGTCGGGCCGGTGCCGGCCGCAAGGGCGGCAAGGGGCTCCGCGGCATCCGCGAGCGAGCCGTGCTGCTCGGCGGCGCGGCCTCGGCCGGACCGGCCGACTCCCCCGGACCGTCCGCCGAGGGCGGCGGGGAGTGGGTGCTCGACGTCCGGCTGCCCCTACGCTTGGGCTCGTGACGAATGATCTTGCAGACGGCGGCCGGACGGCAGGAGGCACGGGCGTGACCGACATCCTGCTCGCCGACGACGAGGAACTGGTCCGCGCCGGGATGCGGGCCGTCCTGGAGGCCCAGGGCGATCTGCGGGTGGTCGGCGAGGCGGCCGACGGCGCGCAGGCGGTGGCCCTGGCCCGCGCCCTGCGCCCGCACGTGGTGCTGATGGACGTCCGGATGCCCGTCCTGGACGGCCTGGCCGCCACCCGCGAACTGCTGCGCCCCGGCGCGCCGGGGGAGCGGCCCCCGCGGATCCTGGTCGTCACCACCTTCGAGAACGACGACTACGTCTACCAGGCGCTGCGCGCGGGCGCCGACGGCTTCCTGCTCAAGCGCTCCCGCCCGGCCGAGATCGCCCACGCCGTACGGCTGGCGGCGGCCGGTGAGTCGTTGCTGTTCCCGTCCGCGATCCGCCGCCTCGCCGCCGGGCACGGCAACCCCGCTGCCCGCGCGGCCCTGGACCGGGCGGCCCTGACCGGCCGCGAGGCCGAGGTGCTGCGGCTGATGGCGCGCGGGCTCAACAACGGGGAGATCGCCGAGCAACTGGTCCTCGGCGTGCAGACGGTGAAGACGCACGTCAGCAGTGTGCTGGCGAAGCTCGGCGCGCGGGACCGCACCCAGGCGGTGATCGCCGCGTACGAGTCGGGGTTCGTCGGGCCGTCGGAGGAGTAGGGCCGCTGGAGCAGTAGGGCCATCGGTCGGACGTTCCCGGCACATCGGGCGGTGCGGGTGGCTGCTGTGGCAGGCCCGGTCGTCAGGCCGGGTAGGCGTGGGTCTGGGTGGCCTTGACCGAGGCCCAGACCGCCGTGCCCGGTGCCAGTCCCAGTTCGGCGACGGCGGCCGGGGTGAGGTCGGCGGCCATCGGGAGGGCGCCGGAGAGTTCGGCGCGCACCTGGTCGCCGTGCAGGTCCAGGCCGGTGACCTCGGCCTGCCACAGGTTGCGGGCGCTGGACTGCGGCCGCTCCCGGTACAGGGTGACGGCGGAGGGCGGGAAGGCGACGAACGCCGGGCCGGACAGCTCCTCGGCGGTGGTCAGGACTGTCCCGTCCGACAGGGTGACCCGGGTGCCCTCGGCCCGGCCCCGGTACAGGTTGAGGCCGACCAGGCGGGCGATGTAGTCCGTGCGCGGCCGGCGGGCGACCTCCGCCGGGCTGCCGGACTGCACCTCGTGGCCGTCCTCGATCACCACCAGCCGGTCGGCCAGCACCATCGCGTCCAGCGGGTCGTGCGTCACCAGCACCGCCACGGCCTCGAAATCGGCCAGATGACGGCGCAGTTGGGCCCGTACGTCGAGCCGGGTGCGGGCGTCCAGGGCGGCCAGCGGCTCGTCCAGCAGGAGCAGCCGGGGGCGGACGGCCAGGGCCCGGGCGAGTGCCACCCGCTGGGCCTGGCCGCCGGAGAGCCGGCCGGGGCGCACCGAGGCGTACTCGGCCAGGCCCATCCGTTCCAGCCACGCCGCCGCCTCGGCCCTGGCCTCGCGCCTGGGGCGGCCCTGGCAGCGCGGGCCGAAGGCGACGTTGTCGAGCGCGCTGAGGTGCGGGAAGAGCAGGTAGTCCTGGAAAACCACGCCGACCGGCCGCTGTTCGGCGGGGGTGTGCAGGCGCCGGGCCGGGTCCTCCAGGACTCGGCCGTCCAGCCTGAGGTGGCCGCCGGTGAGCGGGAGCAGGCCGGCCAGGGCGCGCAGGGCGGTGGACTTCCCGGCGCCGTTCGGGCCGAGCAGCGCCACCACCTCGCCGGGGGCGGCGGCGAGCGCCAGGTCGAGCGCGAAGGCGGCGCGGTCGACCCGGAGGCGGGCGTCGAGGGCGGCACCGGCGGTGGCAGCGGCCGTGACGGCGGGGGGTGTGCCGCCCGGGGCCGTGTCCGGGGCCGTGTCCGGGGTTGTGGTGCCCGGGGTGGTGGTGTCCGGGGTGGTGGGGCTCGTGCGGTGCGGGGAGTTCATCGGCTCGGCATCCTCGGTCACGGGGTCGACATCCAGCGGTCGCGCAGCCCGACGAGGACGGCGACGGAGACCACCAGCAGGACCAGCGACAGCGCGATCGCGGCCTCCGGGTCGGACTCCATGGCGAGGTAGACGGCCAGCGGCATGGTCTGGGTACGGCCCGGGAAGTTGCCCGCGAAGGTGATCGTCGCGCCGAACTCGCCGAGCGCCCGGGCCCAGGCGAGGACGGCCCCTGCGGCGATCCCCGGGGCGATCATCGGCAGGGTGACCCGGCGGAACGCGGTCAGCCGGGAGGCGCCCAGGGTCGCGGCGGCCTCCTCGTACCGGGGGTCGGCGGCCCGCAGTGCGCCCTCGACGCTGATCACCAGGAAGGGCATCGCCACGAAGGTCTCGGCGATCACCACCCCGGTGGTGGTGAAGGGCAGGGTGATGCCGAAGGCCGAGTCCAGCCAGGAGCCGACGATCCCGCGCCGCCCGAGCACCAGCAGCAGTGCCACACCGCCCACCACCGGCGGCAGCACCAGCGGCAGGGTGACCAGTGCCCGGATCAGCCGACGGCCGGGCAGTTCGGTACGGGCGAGCAGCCAGGCCAGCGGGACGCCGAGGACCAGTGAGACCCCGGTGGCGGCCGTCGCGCAGATCAGTGACAGCCGCAGGGCGTCCCAGACGGCGCTGCTGGTGAGCTGTTCGGACAGCCCGCTCCACGGCGCCCGGACCAGGAGCCCGATCAGCGGGAGGACCAGGAACGCCAGGCCGAGCAGTGCCGGGAGCAACAGCGTGACCGGGACGCGCTGCGAGCCCGGGTGGCGGCGTGTGCCCCGGAGACGCGTGCCCCTGCGGCGCGGTGGGGCCGTCGCGGGTCCGGCCGACGCCTCGTTGGCCCCGTCCGGGCCGGCCCCGGCGACACCGTCCCGGCCGGGGCCGGTGGTGCGGCTCCGGCCGCGTGCGGTGGTGCGGTCCTTCACGGCGCCTGGAAGCCCGCCGCGGTCAGCACCTGCTTGGCCTCGGGCGACTGGATGTAGGCGACGAAGGCGGCGGCGCCGTCCTTGTTCGGCGCCTTGGCGAGGGCGGCGATCGGGTAGTCGTTGACGGCCTTGTCGGCCTCGGGGAAGTCCACGCCGTCGATCTTCGCAGCATCGGCCCGTACATCGGTCCTGTACACCAGGGAGGCGTCGACCTCGCCGAGCTCGACCTTGGTCAGCGCTCCCTTGACGTCCTGCTCCAGGGTGACCGGGGTGAGGTCGAGGCCTGCGGCCTTCAGCGCGGTGAGGGCGGCGGCGCCGCAGGGCACCTCCTTCGCGCACAGCGCGACCTTCACGCCGGAGCCGGTGAGGTCCTTCAGGCCCGCGATGTGCTTGGGGTTGCCCTTGGGCACGGCGATGGTGAGGGTGTTCTTGACGAAGGTCTTCGGCGAGCCACTCGCACCGCCCCCGTCGGTGACGGTCTTCATGGTGGCTGGGCTGGCGGCGGCGAACACGTCCGCCGGGGCACCGGAGTTGATGCTGGTGGCCAGGGCGGAGCTGCCGCCGAAGTTGAAGGTGACCTTGGTACCCGGGTTCGCGGCCTCGAACTTCTTGCCGAGGTCGGTGAAGGTCTCCTTGAGCGAGGCGGCGGCGAACACGGTGATCGCGCCCTTGGCCTTCGGCGCGTTCCCGGTGCCGCCGTCGCCGCTCGCGGTGGCGGCGGTAGCTGCGGAGGAGACGGAGGAGGCGGAGCCGGAGGACTTGCCGCCGTTGCTGCCGCAGGCGGTGACCCCGACGCCGAGGGCGAGCGCCGCCGCGGTGGCGACGGCGAGTCTGCGGGTGGCGGTGGTGCGGGTGCTCATCGGTGCTTCCCCTCCAGGGTTCGCGCCGGACGGGGGCGCGAAGGCGTGGCCGCAGGTGCGGCCATTACAGCGATCATAGTGCCGCAGATGCGAGCACTAAATCCTCTGTCGCTTTGCACAGGCGGGGTGCGGCGGGAGCCTCGGAGCCGCTGTGCGAAGGCTCAAACGTGCACGGACGGTTCCGGTGCGGACCGCTGGGGGCCGTGCTGGGGCGGTGGTGGGATCGGGCGCTGGGGCCGGTGGTGGGGGCGGCGCTGGGATCGGTGTCGCGGGTGGTGCGAGGAGAGGTGCGAGAGGGCGCGGCCGGGGACCGCCGGAAAATCCGTCGCACCCGGGCAGGGGGAGAGGCCAGAGTGGGGGCAACCCGCAGGTGGAGCCGACCGTCGGCCGCCCGGGCCAAACGGTCGATCCACACGGATCCACGGGGAGGAGTCCGTCCATGTCCACGCTGAGAGTCACCGCCGAGAGTCTGGTCATCCTGGAACACCCGAACGCCGATGCCCTGGAGCTGGCACAGGTCGGCCTCTACCGGGCGGTGGTCGCGAAGGGCGTGTACCGGACCGGTGACCACGCCGTCTACATCCCCGAACAGGCCGTCCTCCCGGACGGGTTGATCGACGAGCTCGGACTGACCGGCAAGCTGGCCGGCGGGGCGGCGAACCGGGTGAAGGCGGTGCGGCTGCGCGGAGAGCTGTCGCAGGGCATCGTGTGCCGGCCTGCCGCGCTCACCGGCACCGACCTGGCCGGTGCCGCCGAGCGGGGCGAGGACTTCGCCGAGCTGCTCGGGATCGTCAAGTGGCAGCCGCCGGTGCCGACTTCGATGAGCGGCGAGGTGGTCAGCGCGCCGGACCTGCTGCCCTGGGTGGACATCGAGAACCTCAAGCGCCACCCCGACGTCTTCGAGCCCGGTGAGCCCGTGGTGCTGACCGAGAAGCTGCACGGCAGCTGCTGCCTGGTCACCTACACCGCCGCCACCGGCGAGGTGCAGGTCTCCTCCAAGGGGATCGGCGCGCAGGGCCTGGCCCTGGTCGAGGACGAGCGCAACCTGTACTGGCGGGCCGTGCGCGCGTACGACCTCCCGGCCGTGGCGGCCCGGCTGGCCGAACGGCTGGGCGCCGAGCGGGTCGGCATCTTCGGCGAGGTGTTCGGCGAGGGCGTGCAGGACCTCACGTACGGCGCCTCCGCGCGTACCGATCGCCCCGGGTACGCCGCGTTCGACGTGTCGGCCGTGGTGGACGGGCAGCTGAGCTGGCTGCCGGCCGCCGAACTGCTCGAGGGCGAGCTGCCGTTGGTGCCCGAACTGTGGCGCGGGCCGTTCGACGCCAGCACGGTGCTGGCGTACGCGCAGGGCAGGGAGACTTACTCCGGGCGCGAACTCCACCTGCGCGAGGGCGTGGTGGTCCGGCCTGTGGTGGAGCGCTGGAGTCCGCTGCTCGGCGGACGGGCGATCGCCAAGGCGGTCAGCGACGCCTACCTGACCCGCAAGGGCGGCACCGAGTACGAGTGAGCGGCTTCCTCGGCTGAATACCCGTCAGTAAGGTTGGGGGTCACCACGCGCAGCCAGCGCCGAGGAAGTCCAGAAGGAGTGCCGATGGCCACCGCAGCCGCCGTACCCGGACCGGCCGGGAACCCCCTGGTCGGTTCGCTCTTCGACCTCACCCGCCGTCCGCTGCGCACCTACCTCGCGGCCCGGCGCGACCACGGGGACGTGGTGCGCTTCCTGGCCGGGCCGCCCGGGCTGCGCGTCGAGTTCTACGGGGTGTTCTCGCCGGAGGGCGTCCACCAGGTGCTGGGCAGCGAGGTGGCGAACTTCCGCAAGGAGAACAACTTCTACGACGAGCTGCGGACCAGCGTCGGCAACGGGCTGCTGACCAGCCAGGACGAGGTCTACCAGCGCCAGCGACGGCTCATCCAGCCGCTGTTCACCCGGCGCCGGGTGGACGGGTACGCGGACGCGCTCGCGCAGGAGGCGCAGGCGCTCGCCGAGCGCTGGCGGGCGCTGCCGGACGGGGTCGTGGACGCGGCGGAGGAGATGTCGCGGTTCGCGCTGCGCGCGGTCGCGCGGATCCTCTTCGGGGCCGACGTGGAGGAAGCGGTGGAGGTGGTGAACCGCAGCTTCCCGGCGGTCGGCGAGTACATCATGGAACGCGGCTTCGCGCCGGTCCGCCTCCCGCGGACCTGGCCGACGCCGGGCAACCGGCGCGGCCTCGCGGCGCAGCGGGCGCTGTACGAGGTGTGCGACCGGATCATCGCCGAGCGGGCCGCGCGCGGGGGCGGCGACGAGGACGCGGACGACCTGCTGACCCTGCTCGGGCGGGCGCGCGGCGAGGACGGCGAGCGGCTGGATCCGGCCGAACTCCGGGATCAGGTCCTGGTGTTCCTGCTCGCCGGGCACGAGACCACGGCCACCTCGCTGGCCTTCGCGCTGCACCTGCTGGCCAAGCACCCGGAGCAGCGCAAGCTCGCCCAGGAGGAGGCGCGGACCGTCCTGGCCGGGCGGGCGCCGACGGCGGCGGACCTGGAGCGGCTGCCCTACATCACCCGGGTGCTCAAGGAGGCGATGCGGCTCTTCCCGGCGGCGTCGCTGGTCGGGCGGCGGGCGGTCGAGGAGACGGTCATCGACGGGTACGTCATCCCGGCGGGGGCGCAGCTCGTGGTGGCGCCGCTGGTGACCCACCGGCACCCGGACCACTGGGCGGAGCCGGAGCGCTTCGACCCGGACCGGTTCCTGCCGGAGGCCGAGAAGGCGCGCCACCGGTACGCCTGGTTCCCGTTCGGGGGCGGGCCGCGGGCGTGCATCGGGCAGCACTTCTCGATGCTGGAGTCGGTGCTGACCCTCGGGGTACTGCTGCGGGACTTCGAGGTGGAGGTGGTGGACCGGCGGGTCGCGCTCGCGCAGGGGATCACCCTCCGGGCGGCGAGCGCGATGCGGGTGCGGGTTTCGCCGGTGGGGTGACGGAGGGGGACTGCGGGCTTCAGCGTCCGGGGTTCCGCGTTCAACTTTCAGATGACAGCTAACAGATGACAGAGTTCGAAATCTGTCATCTGTCATCTGTCATCTGTTCGTTGTTCGCCGTTCGCCGTTCGCCGGCGGACGACCGGCTCCCCGGGCACACGACCGGGCCATTCGAACACATCGCCCCGGCTGCGTGTGCAGCTTTTCAGATCTTCGTCTGGGCGATTCCAGTCGCTCGATAGCGTCCCACGCACCCCAGGTCGGAAGCGCACATGCGCCACGCATATGCCTGCCGCATGCAGTCCGCCCGACCGGGGTGCCCGGGCGCACCGCTGACCGCCCCGGGCCCGACCGGTCGACCGGAGGTCCCATGGGCACCCTCAACCACTTCAGTTTCGGGTGGCTGACACCCGTCCTCTCGTACGCGATGGCCTGTGCCGGCGCCGCCCTCGGTCTGCGCTGCACCCTGCGCGGCCTGGCCGCCACCGGCGCCACCCGTCGGAACTGGCTGCTCACCGCCGCCGCCGCGATCGGCTGCGGCATCTGGACCATGCACTTCGTCGCCATGTTCGGCTTCGCCGTCGACGGCACCGAGCTCCGCTACAGCGTGCCGCTGACCGTCGTGAGCCTGCTGGTCGCGGTGCTGGTCACCGGCCTGGGCCTGACCGTGGTCTGCTACGGCCGGCACCGCGGCCTCGCCCTGCTGGGCGGCGGAGTCACCACCGGTGTCGGCGTCGCCGCGATGCACTACCTGGGCATGGCCGCCGTCCGCATGCACGGTGGGCTGCGCTACGACGCGGGAACGGTCGCGCTGTCCGTGCTGGTCGCGGTCGGCGCTGCCACCGCCGCACTCTGGGCCGCCGTCACCATCCGCAACGTGTACGCGGCCGCCGCCGCCTCGCTGGGCATGGGGCTCGCCGTCAGCTGCATGCACTACATCGGAATGGCCGCCGTCCACGTCCAGCTGGATCCCGCTCGTACCGACCTCGACGGGGTCAGTCCGATGGAGTTCGTCTTCCCGCTCGCCGTCGGCCTCGGCTCGTTCCTCTTCCTCGCCTCCGCCTTCGTCGCGCTCTCCCCGACCGCCCAGGAGCGGGCCGGGGGCCCGGCGGCGGGGGAACTGGCCGTCGAGGAGTTCCCCGTCCCGGCCGTCGGTCCGGAGGCCGACCTCCCGGGCGCGGCGCCCGCCGACCCGCACGGCCTCGACTCGTACGGACAGCACCCGTACGGACCGGACCCGTACGGCCACGACCGCGCCGCCTGAGCCCTGCGCCGCCTGAGCCCTGCGCCGCATGGGTCCCGTGCTGCCTGCCTCGGCCCGGCCAGCCCGAACCCCGTCTTCTACCCACGCCCCCACGCCCCTGCCCGAAAGGCCCCACACCCATGCGAGAAGACCGCGGTACCGCCCCCGGCGCCCGCCGGGGTGCCCATGCCGGACCGCCCGCCCGTCCACCGCGCCCCGGCCCCTGGTTGCGCGGGCTGCGTCCTCGGACCGTCCGCGCCCGGATCATCGCCCTGCTGATGGTGCCGGTCGTCTCCGTCATCGCCCTCTGGGGCTTCGCCACCGTCACCACGGCCCAGGGCGTCTGGGATCTGCTGCGTCTCCGCGACGCCCAGCGCACCCTGCTCACGCCCGTCGCGGACACGGTCGCCGACCTGCAGGCCGAGCGTGCGGCCGCCGGGCAGCTGCTGGCCGGGCCGGGTCTCGTCCCGGGGACCGTGCCCGCCGCAGGCCGGGAGAGTGCCCTGCGCGAGGCCGCGGCCGCCACCGACCGGGCGCTCGCCCCGCTGTTCCCCGACCCGCGCCACCCCGGCGAGGGCTACAACCGTGCCGACGCCCAGGGTCTGGGCGCCGACGCCGCCGCCCGGCTGGACGCCCTCGGCGAATCCCTCGCCGCCCTGCCCGGGCTGCGCGGCAGGGTGCTCGCCCGGAGCGTCGGCTGGCCCGAGGCGTACGCGGCGTACAGCGAGGCGGTGGACCGGGCGCTGGCCGTGTCCGGTGCCGTCGCGCCGCTGCAGGACGGTGGGGCCGGTGCCGACACCCGGGTGCTGCCGGACCTGGCCCGCTCCCGTGAACTCCTGGCCCGGGAGGACGCGTTGCTGCGCTCCGCCCAGCTCTCCGGCGGGCTCGGCGACGACCAGCTGCGCGAGTTCTCCGGTGTGGCGTTCGCCCGGCGTGAGTTCGAGCAGGGTGCGGCCGCCGACCTGGGATCCGCCGATCGGGACGCACTGCTCGCCCTGACCGCCGGGCCGGACCACCGAGAGCTGGTCGGCTACGAGGAGAAGGTCCGTACCGCCGCCGACGGCCGGGCCGCCGTCGCCGCGGTCCCGGCGGACCGGTGGGCGGTGGTGGCCGGGAACGTCACCGACGGGCTGCGCGGCGTAGAGGACCGGGCCGGACGGATCGCCGCCGAGCGCCAGAACCCTTATGCACTGGGCCTGTTCACTCCGGCCGGGATGGCCGTGTTGCTCGGTCTGCTCGGAGTGGTCGCCTCACTGGTGATCTCGGTGCAGATCGGCCGCGGCCTGGTCACCGAGCTGACCGGCCTGCGCAACGCGGCGCTCGACCTGGCGGGCCGCAAACTTCCTGCCACCTTCCGGAAGTTGCGCGCCGGGGAGGAGGTGGACATCGAGGCCGAGGCGCCTCGGCCGGTGGGTCGCGACGACGAGATCGGCCAGGTGCACCGGGCGCTCGGCACCGTGCAGCGGGCGGCCGTCACGGCGGCGGTGGAACGGGCCGAGGTGCTGTCCGGGGTGTCCGGGGTGTTCGTCAACCTCGCGCGCCGAAGCCAGGTCCTGGTGCACCGCCAGCTCACCCTGCTGGACACCATGGAGAGGCGGACCGAGGACCCGTCCGAGCTGGCCGACCTGTTCCGGCTGGACCACCTCACCACCCGCATGCGTCGCCACGCCGAGGGCCTGATCATCCTCTCCGGCGCCGCGCCCGGCCGGGCCTGGCGCCGGCCCGTCCCACTGGTGGACGTGGTGCGGGCGGCCGTTTCGGAGGTCGAGGAGTACGCCCGGGTCGAGGTGCACCCGCTGCCGCGCGCCGCCGTCGTCGGCCACGCCGTCGCCGACCTGACCCACCTGGTGGCCGAACTGGTCGAGAACGCCACCGGGTTCTCCCCGCCGCACACCCGGGTGCACATCCGCGGTGAACAGGTCGGCAACGGCTACGCGCTGGAGATCGAGGACCGCGGCCTCGGGATGGGCCCGGCCGCGCTCGCCGCCGCCAACCGGCGGATTGCCGCCGCCGAGCAGACCGACCTGTTCGACAGCGACCGGCTCGGCCTGTTCGTGGTCAGCCGGCTGGCCAGGCGGCACGACGTGCGGGTCTCGCTGGTGACCTCCGCGTACGGCGGCACCACCGCGGTGGTCCTGCTGCCCACCGAACTGCTGGCCGACGGGCGGGAGGGGCAGGGGCAAGGCTTCGAACTGCCAGCGGAGTTGGACGCCTCCTACGTGCCGGACGAGCCTGCCGGGGCCGCGGCTGCGGCTCCGGCTCCGGCTCTGACCTCGGCTTCTGCCCCGACCCCGGGTCCGGCTCCGACCCCGGCCGCAGCGCCGGTTCCGGCTCCGGCTCCGACTCCGGCTCCCGCTCCGACGCCGGGGCCGGCGCCGGTTCCGGGACCCGCGGCGTGGCCTCAGTCCGGACCGGCCCCGGCCTTCCCGGCCGGCGGAGTGACGGAGATCGAGCTTCCGGCGGCGGGTGGGCCGTCGCCGGAGGGCGGGGCGCTGCTGCCCTTCGGCACCCGGGGCGGCGACCCCGGGCCGGTGCGCCGCACCCCCGTCCGGGCCGCGGGCGCCCGGACGGCCGGACCGGCTGCGGACGGGGGCCCGGGTGCCACCTCGCGTCCGCAGCCCGGTTCGCCGCCGCCGTACCGCACGGCAACCGCGGCACCGCCCGGCGAGCGGCAATCTGCAGACGCCCCTGAGGAGTTGCCGCGGCGGGTGCGCCAGGCGAGTCTCGTGCCGCAGCTGAGGGAGGCCCCGGCCGAAGCCCCCCCGCGCAGCCGTCGTACCGCCTCCGGCCGGGCCGGCGCGGGGCCCGCGACCCGCAGCCCGGAGGCGGCGCGGGCCGCGTTGTCCGCCTTCCAGAGCGGGTGGGCGCGCGGCCTGCGGCCCGACCGGCGGTTCGACGGGGGCCCCTCCGGCGGACCGGGCGACCGATTCGACCACCGCCCTGACCCCCGCCCTGACCACCGACCCGACGACCCACTCGTCCACCGATTCGACCACCGATCCGGTGTCCGACCCGATTTCCGACCCGACGCCCGACCCGAAGGAGACCAGCCGTGATCGGCACCACCCACCGCACGGGGGAACTGAACTGGCTCCTCGACGAGTTGGCCCAGCGCGCCCCCGAGGTCCGCTTCGCCGTGATGCTCTCCGCCGACGGCCTGGCCATGGGCACCTCGGCCGGTCTGGAACGTGAGGACGGCGAGCACCTGGCCGCCGTCGCCTCCGGCTTCCACAGCCTCGCCAAGGGCGCCGGTCGGCACTTCGGCGCCGGTGAAGTCCGCCAGACACTGGTCGAGTTGGAAGGGGGCTACCTGCTGGTCGCGGCGGCCGGGGAGGGTACCTGCCTGGCCGTGTTCGCCACCGCCCGGGCCGATCTCGGGCTGATCGCCTACGAGATGGCCAGACTCGTCCGCCGGGTCGGCGAGCACCTGAGCGCCCCGCCCCGTACGGTGCACGGCGGGTGAGGACGGTGTCCCATCCGGACCGCCCGTACCGGTCGGAGCCCCCGTTCCATCCGTACCACCAGCGACATCCGGAGCATCCGCGGGCCGATCCCGGCCGACCGCCCCGGAACCCGCTCGCCGCCGCTCACCGGGCCCGCTGGTACGACGACGAGGCCGGGCCGCTGGTCCGCCCGTACGCCGTGACCGGGGGGCGGACCGGTGCCGGTGAGCAGCAGTTCGACCTGATCGCCGTGGTCGTGTCCGAGCTGCCGGACCCGGCGCTCTCTCCGGACGCGCCCGAGCCGCCGGTCGGCCCTGAACAGGCGCGCATCCTCGGCCTGTGCCGGGGCACGCCGCTGTCCGTGGCCGAACTGGCTGCCGACCTCGACCTGCCGGTGGGGGTCGTGCGGGTGCTGCTCGGCGACCTGCTGGCGGCCGGGCTCATCCGGGTCAGCCGCCCCGTCCCGCCCGCCCTGCTCCCCGACGAGCGCATCCTCCAGGAGGTCCTCCATGGGCTCCGTGCACTCTGACCACCCGTCCGACCGCTGGCCGTCCGATCCGGTGGATCCGGCCGACTCCGTGCTCGCGCTCAAGATCCTCGTGGCGGGCGGGTTCGGGGTCGGCAAGACGACGTTGGTCGGCGCCGTCAGCGAGATCCGCCCGCTGCGCACCGAGGAACGGCTGACCGAGGCCGGGCGCGAGGTGGACGACCTGGACGGAGTGGAGCGCAAGACCACCACCACGGTGGCCATGGACTTCGGCCGCATCACCATCCGCGAGGGACTGGCCCTCTACCTGTTCGGCACCCCGGGCCAGGACCGGTTCTGGTTCCTCTGGGACGAGCTGGCGCAGGGCGCGCTCGGGGCGGTGGTGCTTGCGGACACCCGCCGACTGACCGACTGCTTTCCGGCCGTCGACTTCTTCGAGCACCGCAGCATCCCGTTCGTCGTCGCGGTGAACCGTTTCGCCGGGACGAGCGAGTACGGCCCGGAGGAGGTCGCCCGCGCGCTGGACCTGGACCCCGGTACGCCGGTGGTGCTCTGCGACGCCCGGCAGCGCGCCTCCGGCAAGGAGGTGCTGATCAGCCTGGTCGAGCACGCCGGTCGGGTGCACGCGGCCCGGCTGCTGGCGGAGGTCTGACAGAGGACACACGACGGAGGGCATGCGACGGAGGACAGAAACGGATGACAGAAACGGATGACAGATGACAGCTGACAGATGACGGATTTCGAAATCTGTCAGCTGTCATCTGTTCGCCGCCGTTCCCGCGGCGCGTCGCGGGCGTTACCCGCTCAGCTGTGCCACTGGAACACGATCTTCGTCCAGGTCGACCCGGGGCAGTTGCCCCAGACCGCCCACGCGTCCGGCCGGGCGCCGATCCACAGTCCGACGGTGTAGCTGCCGTTGGCGCAGTAGGTGATCGTGCGCAGCTGGCCGGAGTAGACGTTGCAGTATCCCTCCCAGCGCCAACCGTAGTTGGCCGTGATGACGCAGTGGTAGGGCGCGGCGGCGACGTGGGGCGAGGCCGCCGCCGCGCTCGGGGTGATGGTCTGGTCGTCTGCCGGCGCCGCGGCGGCCGGCAGGGTGGCGGTCCCGAGCATGCCCAGGGCGGCCGCGGCGGCCATCCCGAACGTGGCGATCTTCCTGGTGATACAGCCTCGCATGGCGGTTCTCCTCGCTCGACGGTTCCCATCGGGTGGAATGCCCCCCGGTGGCCCCGGCCGGGGCGGTGTGGTCGACGGAGGGTGAATTCCCGCCTCCCGCCCCGCCGTTGACGAATTGCACACGAATGACTGCGCAGAGTAAGAGGACGACCTATGATGTGATCTGTGTCACACTATGTCCGGTTGGGGCTGGGGCCAGCCCCAACCGGGCGTTCGGAATGCCGATTTCCGGGGAGAACGGCATGGCGGAATGCAGCGGACGGTCTGCGGGCGAGCGGCGGAAGGACTTCGGTCCGGAGCCGACAGAAGCCCAGTCCACCGATTTCAACCGGATGTTCACGGCCTTGCTGCCCAGACTCCAGCAGGCGGCTGCGATGCTCACCGGCAGCCCGCTCGCGGCCGGCGACATCGTCCACGACGCGTACGTGCGGATCGCCCGCCGCCCCGAGCGTTTCCTCAGTCACCCGCAGCCGTACGCCTACGTGTTCACCACGATGACGAACATCCTGCGCGACCAGTGGCGCCGCGAGCGCCGCCGGGTGGCGCTGCCCGAGGTGCCCGAGCTGGCCGAGGCGGTGGAGCGCGGCCGCGCCGCGCTCGATCCGCCGCACGGCGGGACGGCCGAGCTCCAGGCGCGCTGGGAGGTGGTCCGGCTGCTCGGCTTCCTCACCGTCAAGCAGGCCCGCGCCGTGGTGCTGGTGGATCTCGACGGCTACTCCGTCGACGAGGCCGCCGAGCTGCTCGGCCTGCACCGCAGCACCCTGGCCGTCACCCGCCGCCGTGCCCACGGCCGACTGCGCGCCGTCCTGGAGCGCGAGCGACGGCACGACCCCTGACGACCGGAGCCCAGCTAGCGGAGACCGCAGACCAGCTACCGGCGACCGGCTACCGCCGGAGGTCGAGCCCCGACGCACCGAGCCGACGGCAAGTCGGCTGATGCGCGACCCCGGCCCGTACGCTGAAAATCGTGATCGCGTACGAGGACCACAGCCTCCGCGCCTTGGCCGAGGACGGCCGCTGGCCCGAGCTGCTCGCCGCCTACCGGCAGGGCCGGGCGGCCGCCGTCGTGCAGGCCGGGGAGCAGGCCGCGGTGGCCCTGACCGCGCCGCTCGGCCACCTGATCGCCTATGCGGCGCCGCCCGAACTGGCCGTCCGACTGTTCGACGCGGACGGTGGTGAGGGAACGGTCGCCGGGGTGGACGACCACGACGCCGGTCCGCTCTGGGAGGTGCTGGCGACCCGCCACTCCTGGCTGCGGCTGGCGCCGCTGCTCGGGCCGGCGCCGGTGCGCCGCCTGGTCGCCCACACCCGGGTGCTGCTCGGCGAGGACCTCTCGTACGGGGCCGAGCCCGATCCCGACGGCGTGCCGCTGAGTCTGGAGCCCTGGGAGAAGGCGGGCTGGGGCGAGGCCTCGCGGGTGCGCGAGTACCTGCCGGGCGGCGGAGCGCGCAGCGCGGTGCTGACCCTGCCGGCCAGCCGGGAGGGCCTGGGCGAGGTCGAACTGCCGAAGGCGGCGGCCCGGCCGGGCCGGCAGCGGGTCACCCGGGGCCTGGCCGAGCTGGCCGCGCTGGTGCCCTGGGCGGAGGTGGTCTGCGTCCGCGGCCCGGCCCCGCAGGCGGCCGCCGTGCTGGCCCGGGGGCGACGGGTGCTCGGCGGCTTCCTGCCGTTCGCGCTGGTCTATCCCGCCCTGGTGCAGGCCGCCGCGGTGGGCCGGACGCACGGTTGCGCGCATGGGCGGATGCGCCTGTGGCGCGCGCTGGGCGCGATGGCCGGCGCGAACGTTCCGGACCGCTCCGAGGTGGACGCCCTGGTGGCCCGGATGCGCTGCTTCACCTGGCAGGAGCCTGCCGCCGGGCTGCACCATCTGCACGTGGCGCTGGAGGATCCGGCCAGTGGGGTGGCCTGGGCGGTCAGCGGCTCGCAGGAGCTGTGAACAGCGGTCGGGCGGACGGGAGTCCTGGGCCGAGCGGGGAACCCCGGCCCAGGACTCCCCTGGTTGAACGGGAACCCCCGGCCCGGCGCCGTTTCCGGGGTTGGTGACAGGCGCCGGACCGAGGGAGTGCGGGAAGGGGTCGCTCAGCCGGCGGTCGTCGCTGCGGCCGGGACGGCCTCAGGTGCCGGGTCGGCTCCCGGCGCGGGGTCGGCTCCCGGCGCGGGATCGGCTCCCGGTGCGGGGTCGCTTTCCGGTCCGGGGCGGGCGGGGCCGTGGGCGTCGACCAGCGTCAGCTCGTCGAACGGCAGCTCGCCGTTCAGCACCCGGCCGGCCCGTTCGGCGTCCAGTTCGCCGGTCCAGTGCCCGATCAGCACGGTCGCGACGGCGTTGCCCGCGAAGTTGGTGAGCGCCCGGGCCTCCGACATGAAGCGGTCGATGCCGACGATCAGGCCGACCCCGTCCACCAGCGCGGGCTTGTGCGACTGCAGTCCGCCCGCGAGGGTGGCCAGCCCGGCGCCGGTGACCCCGGCCGCGCCCTTGCTCGCGATCACCATGAACACCAGCAGCGAGAGCTGCTCGCCGATCGACATCGGCTTGTCCATCGCCTCGGAGATGAAGATCGAGGACATGGTGAGGTAGATCGCGGTGCCGTCCAGGTTGAAGCTGTAGCCGGTCGGCACGGTGATGCCGACGACCGGGCGGCTGACGCCGAGGTGTTCCATCTTGGCGATCAGGCGGGGCAGCGCGCTCTCGGAGGAGGAGGTCGAGAGGATCAGCAGGAACTCGCGCCCGAGGTACTTGAGCAGCGCGAACACGTTGACCCCGGCGACCAGGCGCAGCAGTGCGCCGAGCACCACGACGACGAAGAGTACGCAGGTCACGTAGAAGCCGATCATGATCACGGCGAGGCTCTTCAGTGCGTCGACGCCGGTCGCCCCGACCACCGCGGCCATCGCCCCGAAGGCGCCGACCGGCGCCACCCACATGATCATCGACATGATCCGGAAGACCAGCCGCTGGAGGTGCTCGACCCCGCGCAGCACCGGGGCGCCGACCGGGCCCATCGCCTGCAGTGCGAAGCCGGCCAGCAGTGCGACCAGCAGGGTCTGCAGCACCTTGCCCTGGGTGAGGGCCGAGAACAGGGTGTCGGGGATCATCCCGAGCAGGAAGTCGGTGGTCGACTGGGCGCCGCCGGCGGCTGCCTGGGCGTGGCCGGACTTGGCGAGCGCGGCGGTCAGGTGCAGGCCGCCGCCGGGCTCCAGCAGGTTGCCGACGACCATGCCGATGGCCAGTGCGATGGTCGACATGACGAGGAAGTAGCCGATGGCCAGGCCGCCGACCTTGCCGACCTTCGCGGCCTTGGTGACCGAGCCGATGCCCAGCACGATGGTGCAGAAGATCACCGGGCTGATCATCATCTTGATCAGATTGACGAACCCGGTGCCGATCGGCTTCAGCTCCACGGCGAAGCCGGGGGCGGCCAGCCCGACCACCACGCCTGCGACCACCGCGGCGATCACCGCCAGATAGAGGTAGTGGGTCCGGTCCTTGCGTCTGGGTCCCCCCGCCGTGGCGGTCTCGGTGGTCGTCATCTGCGGCTCCTTCGCCCTGCAGTCCTGGCGGCCCCGGGTGGTGGGCCGCTCCGACTATGGGCTTCGGGCGTGACGGAGGTCACGTTTGCGTTCATAGAGTTCACGGCGCGACGGGAACGGGCGCGGCTCCGTGGGCGCGGTTCCGCCCCCCGTGGGCGCGCTCCGGCCCCTGGGGGGCGGCCCGGGCCGTGGTGCACACTGGCAGGCATGTCCGTGAGCACCGCCCCCACCCGCTCGCGTCACCGGTGGTTCCCCCTGCCGCACCGGCTGGTCCGCAGCCTGGCCGGGCAGCTGTTCGTCGTCCAGGTGGTCATCGTCGCCGCCGTGGTCGCGGGCGGCGCGGTGCTCGCGTACCTGTTCACCGCCGAGCGCACTGAGGACGCGGCCCGCCGCGAGGTCACCTCGGTCGCCCATGCCGTCGCCGACTCGCCCACCGTGCGCTCCGCCGTCGGCGGGCCCGACCCGACCGCGGTGCTCCAGCCGTACGTCGAGCAGGTGCGCCAGGACGCGGGGGTCTCCTTCATCACCGTCATGGACACCGACGGGGTGCGCTGGACCCACCCGCTGCCCGAGCAGATCGGCAAGCAGTACCTCGGGCACATCGACTGGGCGCTGGCCGGGCAGACCCGCAGTGAGACGTACACCGGCACGCTCGGCCCGTCCGTGCGGGTGGTCACCCCGGTCTGGGACGACCGGCACCGGGTGGTCGCGCTGGTCAGCGTGGGCCTGACGCTGGAGTCGATCTCCGCCCAGCTGAGCGGACCGTTGCTCGCCCTGGTCGGCGTCGCGGCGGGTGCCCTGGCCCTCGGCGGGCTGGGCACCTACCTCGCCAACTCCCGGCTGCGGCGGCACACCCACGGCATGGGGCCGGACGAACTCAGCCACCTGTACGAGTACCACCAGGCGACCCTGCACTCGGTGCGGGAGGGGCTGATCCTGCTCGACCGCGCGCACCGGGTGGTGCTGTGCAACGATGCCGCCCGCGAACTGCTCGGACTGGCAGGCGAGTTGGACGGCCGACCGGTGGACGGACTGGGGCTGCCCGAGGCGCTGGTGGCGGCCGTGCTCGGCGAGGTGCCGGCGCGGGACGAGGTGCACCTGACCGCCGAGCGGGTCGTGGTGCTCAACACCTCCACCATCGGCACCGGCCTCGGCCGGGTGGTGACCCTCCGCGATCACACGGAACTGCAGTCGCTCAGCGGAGAGTTGGACTCGGTGCGCGGCTTCACCGAGGCGCTCGGCGCCCAGGCCCACGAGGCCGCCAACCGGCTGCACACCGTCGTCTCACTGATCGAACTCGGCCGCCACGAACAGGCGGTGGAGTTCGCCACGGCCGAACTCGCCCTAGCCCAGCAGCTGACCGACCGGGTGGTAGCGGCGGTCAGCGAGCCGGTGCTGGCCGCGCTGCTGCTCGGCAAGGCGGCCCAAGCCGCCGAGCGGGGCGTGGAGTTGACCCTCACCGAGGACAGCCGGATCGATGACGGGGTGCTGCCGCCCGGGCTCGCCCCCCGGGACCTGATCACCGTCCTCGGCAACCTGATCGACAACGCGGTGGACGCCGCGATCGCCGGGGCCGCGCACAGCCCGGTGGCGCCGGAGGTCACCGTCACCGCGCGGATCGAGGATCCGCGACGGGGTGACGGGGGTGGCGCCGGGGCTGGTGTCGTGGGTGGTGTCGGGGGAGCCGGGGAAGCCGGCCGGGGGGACGCCCGGGACGGCGCCTGCCTGCTGCTGCGGGTTGCCGACACCGGGGCGGGCATCGATCCGTGCGCCGTCGAGGACGTGTTCCGGCGCGGCTGGAGCACCAAGCAGGACGGCCGCGGGCACGGCCTCGGGCTGGCGCTGGTCGCCCAGGCCGCCCGGCGCAACGGCGGCACCGTCGAGGTCGGGCGCGAGCGGGGTGCGGTGCTCACCGTACGGCTGCCGCTGGCCGGCCGGGTGCGGGAGTGCGAAGGGGCCACGACGTGACCGGCGACGCGGCCGGGGCCCGCGGCGGAATCTCCGTCCTGGTCGTGGAGGACGACCCGGTGGCCGCGGCCGCGCACACCCTGTACGTCGAGCGCGAGCCTGGCTTCCGCGCCGTCGGCACCGTCCACAGCTGCGCGGACGCGCTGCGTTTCCTGGAGCGGGCGCGTGCGGCCGGGGCACCCATCGACCTCACCCTGCTCGACCTCTACCTGCCGGACGGCCACGGCCTCCAGCTGTGCCGCACACTGCGCGCCGCCGGGCACGGGACCGACGTCATCGCGGTGACCTCGGCGCGTGACCTCGCGATGGTCCGGCAGGCGGTCTCGGCAGGGGTCGTGCAGTACCTGCTGAAACCGTTCAGCGCGGCCGCCCTGCACGACCGGCTGGAGCGCTACGCCCGCTACCGGGACAGCCTCGGGCGCACCGGCGAGGCGACCGGCCAGGACGAGGTGGACCAGGCGCTGGCCCTGCTCCGCACGCCCGAGCGCAGCTCGCTGCCCAAGGGACTGAGCGCGCCCACCCTGGACACCGTCGCCTCGGTGCTGCGGGAGGCCTCGACCGGGCTGTCCGCGGCGGCCGCCGGTGCCGCCGCCGGGGTGTCCCGGATCACCGCGCGGCGTTACCTCGAACACCTGGTGGACACCGGGCTGGCGGTCCGCGAGCCGCAGTACGGGAGCGTCGGGCGGCCGGAGCTCTGCTACCGGTGGAAGGGGCGGTGACCTGCCTGACGGGGTGACGTTCCGGACTGGTCGGGGCGGATCCGATTTCGGACTCGCCGGGGCGGATTCGGTCGGGAGTGGTCGGCGCCATGACCTTTCGGGGGGTCGGTCGTTGGGCTGGCCGAGGGGCGGCGCACACGGGTACGGCGGAGGTTCACTCGCTCGGGTGGTTCTGGGTGCCCCCGACCCGTTCCGCCAGGTCAAGAGCGATAAGGTTAGGCTTACCTAACTTCTTTTGGGGGTTCGCCTTGTCGCCTGCCGCCGTACCCGCCCGGGCCGTCTCCGGGGCCATCGCCACCGGGGCCACCGCCGCTGCGGCCCCGCCCCCCGGGGACGCCATCCTGCGCCGACAGCGCGTCCGTGAGTCCGCCGCCCGGACGTACGCCCGCTCCTTCCCGATCGTCCCGGTCCGGGCCCACGGCATGACCGTCGAGGGCGCCGACGGACGCCGCTACCTGGACTGCCTCTCCGGCGCCGGGACGCTCGCCCTCGGCCACAACCACCCCGTCGTGCTGGAAGCGATCCGCCGCACCCTCGACAGCGGTGCCCCGCTGCACCTGCTCGACCTCGCCACCGCCGAGAAGGACGACTTCACCAGCGCGCTGTTCGAGAACCTGCCCGCAGAGTTCGCCGCCCGCGCCCGGGTGCACTTCTGCGGACCGGCCGGCACGGACGCCGTCGAGGCCGCGCTCAAACTGATGCAGACCGCCACCGGACGGTCCGGTTCCCTGGCCTTCACCGGCGCCTACCACGGCATGACCGCCGGCGCACTCGCGCTCACCGGCAACGTCGCCGTCAAGGAGCCGCTGCCCGGCGGCGGCGAGGTGGTCCGGCTGCCCTACCCGTACGGCTACCGCTGCCCCTTCGGGGTCGGCGGCGAGACGGGCGCCCAACTCGGCGCGACCTACGTGGAACGGCTGCTGGACGACCCCTCGGGCGGGGTGGTGCCGCCCGCCGCGATGATCCTGGAGGCCGTCCAGGGCGAGGGCGGGGTCGTCCCCGCGCCGGACGGCTGGCTGCGCGAGATGCGCCGGATCACCGCCGAGCGCGGCATCCCGCTGATCGTGGACGAGGTGCAGACCGGCGTCGGCCGCACCGGCGCGATGTGGGCCGTCGAGCACAGCGGCATCGTCCCGGACGCGATGGTGCTCTCCAAGGCCATCGGCGGCAGTCTGCCGCTCGCCGTCGTGGTCTACCGCGAGGAATACGACGGCTGGCGCCCCGGCGCCCACACCGGCACCTTCCGCGGCAACACCCTCGCCATGGCCGCCGGCGCCGCCACCCTGCGGTACGTCGCCGCGCACGGACTGGCCGAGCGGGCCGCCGTGGCGGGGGCCCGGATGACCGCCCGGCTGCGCGAGCTCGCCACGGAACTGCCGGCGATCGGCGACGTCCGCGGACGAGGGCTGATGATCGGGGTCGAACTGGTCGACCCGGCCGCCGAACCCGACGCCTGCGGCGCCCGGCCGGCCGATCCGGCGCTCGCCGTACGGGTCCGGGAGGCCTGCCTGGCGCGCGGGCTGATCGTCGAACTCGGCGGGCGGCATGACGCGGTGCTGCGGCTGCTGCCGCCGCTCACCATCACCGACGAGCAGGTCGCCGCGGTTCTGGAACGGCTGGCGGACGCGGTCGCGGCGGCTTCGAGGCCGGGGTCGGCGTCGGCGGTGGCTCCGTCGGCGTCCGCACCAGCCGCCCGGGAAGGCGCATGACCGACGACCCGTCCGGTCCGGTGCCCGAACTGCCCGGCGAGGAGGTCCCGTTGGACGCGCTCGCGGGCGGCGCCGGCGGGCCCGGATCGCTCGGCCCGCTGCTGGCCACCGTCCTCGACGCGCTGGAGGCCGGCACCGCCCTGCGCTCCGGGCCGCTGCCCGCCGGGAGCCCGGCCGAGATCGCCGCCCTGGTCGCGGAGGGGCTGTCCGGAACCCGCGGGCGCGGCGCCCTGGCCCGGCTCACCGAGCTGCTCGCCTACGGCGCCGCCGACCCGGCCGACCCGGCCTGCGCCGCCCACCTGCACTGCCCGCCGCTCGCCGTCGCGACCGCCGCCGACCTCGCGGTCAGCGCACTCAACCCCTCGCAGGACTCCTGGGACCAGGCCCCCGCCGCGACGGCCCTGGAGACCGCGCTGATCGCCGAACTCGCCGCGCTGGTCGGCTACGACCCGGCCCGGGCGGCCGGGGTGCTCACCTCCGGCGGCACCGAGTCCAACCTGATGGGCCTGATGCTGGCGCGCGACCAGAAGCTCGACGGCATCGTCGAGTTGGACGGGATCCCGGCGGGCGTACGGCCGTGCATCCTCGCCTCCGCGGCCGCGCACTTCTCCGTCCAGCGCTCGGCCGCCCTGCTCGGCCTCGGCGAACGGGCCGTGATCGCCGTCCCCGTCGACCGCCAACTCCGAATGTCCCCCGAGGAGTTGGAACGGGAGCTGGCCGAGGTCAGCTGGGCCGGGCGAACCCCCATCGCCGTCGTCGCCACCGCTGGCACCACCGACACCGGAGCGATCGACCCGCTCGACGCCGCCGCCGACCTGGCCGGACGCTACGGCGCCTGGCTGCACGTCGACGCCGCGTACGGTGGTGGCGCGCTGCTCTCCGACCGGCTCGCCCCGCTGCTCGACGGCATCGCCCGCGCCGACTCGGTCTCCCTCGACTGGCACAAGCTCGGCTGGCAGCCCGCGGCCGCCGGGGTCTTCCTGGTCCGACGGGCGGAGACGTACGTCTCGCTCGCCCGGCGCGCCGAGTACCTCAACCCCGTGGACGACGAGCAGGCCGGCTACCCCAGTCTGCTCGGCCGCTCACTGCGCACCACCCGGCGGGCCGACGCGTTCAAGCTCGCCGTCACCCTGCGCACCCTCGGTCGCGAGGGACTCGGGCGGCTGGTGGACACCTGCCACGAACTGGCGCTGGCGGCGGCCGCCGCCGTCCGCGCCGAACCCTCGCTCGAACTGCACTCCGAGCCGGTCCTCACCACGCTGCTGTTCCGCTACCGGCCGCCCGGGCCGGCGGACGAGGCCGCCGTGGACGAGCTGAACGGGCAGTTGCGCCGACTGCTGCTGCGCACCGGGCGCGCGGTGGTCGGGCGCACCGAGCTGCCGGGGGAGGGGGCGGGGCGGGTGCGGCTGAAGCTCACGCTGCTCAATCCGCACACGACGGTGGGGGAGGTGGGCGCGCTGCTGCGGGAGGTGGTCGGTGCGGGGCGCAAGGTCGCCGGGGAGCGGGCGGGGTAGGGCGGCGGGCCGTCGCCGGGGCGCCTGTCGCTGGGGAGCCCGTTGCCGGGCAGCCCGTCGTCGGGCAGTCCGTCGTCGGGGCGGGCCCGCAACCGCCGCCGCCGTCGGCGTGCGGTTCGGGCAGGTCACGCGTTCAGCAGGATGCCGCGGGTGCGTTCCCACGTGTCGGGGTCGGCGGCGACCAGCAGACCGTCCACGCAGCCGGGGGCCTCGGGCTGGTAGGGGGTGCCGTCCAGGCGGGCCGCGACGCCGCCGGCCTCGGCGAGCAGGAGCGAGCCCGGGGCGTGGTCCCAGGGGAGGGTGCGCCAGTAGAAGATGAAGTCGGTGCGGCCCTCGACGACGTCCGGGTACTCGATCCCGGCGGCGCTGCGGCCGGGGGAGATCTCGCCGAAGGCCGAGCAGCCGGCCTCGAGGCGGTGGCGGTCGACCGGGTCGAGGAAGCGGCTCTTCAGGACGCCGGTGAGCTTCCCGGCGTCGGCCGGTGCCGGTGGGCGGGTGAGGCGTTCGCTGTCGCGCCAGGCGCCGGAGCCCAGCTCGGCGCGGTAGCCGGTCGCGGTGGCGGGCTGCCAGATCCACGAGGCGACCGTCCGGCCGGTGCGGACCAGGGAGCACATCACGGCGTAGTCGGGGCGTCCGGCGACGAAGTTGGAGGTGCCGTCCACCGGGTCGACCAGCCAGACGGCGGGCTCGTCGTGGATGGCGTCGGCGAGCGACGGATCGGCGGCCACCGCCTCCTCGCCGACCACCGGGACGGGGAGCAGCTCGTGCAGGCGGCGGGTGATGATCGCCTCGGCCTCGCGGTCGGCGATCGTGACGACCTCGCCGGGTGCCTTTTCCATCACCTCGCCGGCGGCCAATGCCCGGAAGCGCGGCTCCACCGCCTGGGCCGAAGCCTCGGCGAGTATTTCCGCCACCTTGTCCATCAGCACGCTCGCGCTCCCTTCGCCGTTACCACTTTCGCACGAGTGCGCGAATGGGGTGTCGACGGACTGGTGACAACAAACAGATTTCAGCGGACAGATAACAGATTTCGAAATCTGTTATCTGTCCGCTGAAATCTGAGATCTGAAATCTGTCAGCTGTTCGCCGTTCGGGGCCGGGGGTTCGTCGTCAGCCTCCGGTCCGGTTCGTCAGCCACCCAGGTAGTGGAATCCCGGGCGGGGGTGCATCAGGAACTCGTGGTGCGAGATGTTCCACGCGTACGCACCGGCCATCGCGAACAGCACCCGGTCCCCCGCCCGCAGGCCGGCCGCGCCGGTCGCGGCCCGGGCGAGCACGTCCTTCGGGGTGCACAGCTGCCCGGCCAGGGTCGCCCGGCCGCTGCCGACGGCGGGGCGCGCCCAGGGGTGCGGCCAGGCGTCCACCGGCAGCACCGTGAAGGGCTGGGAGTGCCCGCGGGTCGCGGGGGTGCGCAGGTGGTGGGTGCCGCCGCGGACCACCACGAAGTCCTCGCCGTGGCTCCGCTTCACGTCGAGCACCTCGGTCGCGTACCAGCCGCAGTACGCGGTCAGTGCCCGCCCGGGCTCGATCCGCAGGACCAGCCCGGGGTGGGCGTCGAGGAGCTCGGCGAGGCCCTCGCCGAAGGCCGTCCAGTCGAAGCGCCGCGCGGGGTCGTCGTAGTCCACCGCCATGCCGCCGCCGATGTTGACCTCGGTGAGCGGGAAACCGGTGCGCTCGGCCAGCTCGGCGGACCAGGTGACGATCTGCTGGGCGACCGCCAACTGCTCCGCCGCCGCCAGCCCGCTGGCCAGGTGGGCGTGCACCCCGCGCAGACGCAGCTGTCGGCCGAGCGGACCGCCGTCGGTGAGCAGTCGGACGCACTCCTCGGCCCGGTCCGGGTCGAGCCCGAACGGGGTCGGGCGTCCACCCATGGCCAGCGGCACCGCGTCCAGGGCGTCGGTCACCACGGGCAGGTTGACCCGCAGCAGGACGTCCACCGCCGCCCCAGGCCGCTCCGCCAGCACGGCGGCGAGCCGGTGCAGCTCCTGCTCGCTCTCGACGTGCCAGCGGTGCACCCCGGCGTCCACGGCGGCGGCGATCTCGGCCGGGGTCTTGCCCGGCCCGCCGAAGGCCAGCGGCGCGTCCGGCACGGCGGCCCGCACGTGCGCCAACTCCCCGCCGCTGGAAACCTCGTAGCCGTCGACGGCGTCGCTTAGCGCGGTCAGCAGCGGCGCCTCCGGGTTGGCCTTGGCGGCGTAGTACAGCTCGACCCGCTCGGGCAGCGCGGCCCGGACGGTGGCGGCGTGTTCGCGCAGCGCGGCCAAGTCGTGGACATAGGAGGGAAGTTCGTCGGCCGCGAGCGAAGCGACCCGGCGGTGGACGGGGTTTCCGAGGGTGCTGTTCGCGGTGCTGTCCAGGGTGCTTTTCACAGCGCTGTTCACGGTGCTGTTCACGGTGGTGCTCATCGGGCGGTGCTCCCGGCGGGACGGTGGTGGGCGGTCATGCGGGTGGCCTCGGCGAGCACCGAGCCGGCCAGCGGGGAGGGCAGTCGGACGTATCCGGCCTCGCGGTCGGCCTTGCGCTCCCAGCGGGTCAGCAGGTTGGCCTTGGCGGGCAGTGGGACGCCGGCCAGCAGTGCCCGCAACCGGGGCGGGCGGCCGTGCGCGGCGGCGTACTCCTCCAGGGCGTCCCGGACGGCCTGCCAGAGCGCGCCCTCCAGCTCGGGGTGGCGGTCGGCGAGGGCGGCGAGCAGTTCGGCGACGTGGTTGACCAGCAGGCAGTAGACCACCCGGTCCCAACCGCGTTCGGCGTCGTACGTCATCGGGCCGGCCACCTCGGGAGGCAGGGCGGCCAGGATGTCGGCGTTCTGCTCGGGGACGAGCTTGGTTCCTTCGAGGTCGCGGAAGAGCACCTGTGCCGGACGTCCCTCGGCGTCCACGCCGATCAGCACGTTCTGCAGGTGCGGCTCCAGCACCACGCCGTGGTCGAAGTACGCGGCCAGCACCGGCGGGAGGAGCAGGCGCAGGTAATCGCGCCACCAGTCGAGCGCTGCCGCTCCGTCCGAACGCCCGCCCAGCAGGCGGGAGATGTGCGCCGAGCTGGTCGGGTGCTCGTCGGCGACGGCCGCGGCGAGCAGCGGGGTCACGCCGGGTCGCAGCAGGCCGCCGAACCCCTCGCGCAGGATCAGGCCGAAGCCCTCGTACAGCGCCCGGTCGGGGCGGCCGTCGGCGCCGGGCAGGGCGAGGGTGCGGAAGGCTGGCTCGCGCAGCATCGCCGCCCCGGGGAAGCGACGGGCGAGGTCGGTGAGCGCGGGGTCGAGCAGCCGGGTGAGTGCGACCGCGCCGGTGAGCTCGTAGGCGGCGTTCTTGCGCAGGCAGTTGGTGATGCGGACGTTCAGACTGAACTTGAGGAAGGCGTCCGCGCCGTACAGGGTGCGCACCGAGGCGGTGGCGGCGAAGTCCTCGCCGCGCGGGCCGAGGTCGAGGACGTCCCCGCTGGCCAGCGCGGCGCGCAACAGCGGGTGGTCGCCGATGAGTTGGTACTGCCAGGGGTGGGCCGGCAGCAGCCGGTAGCCGTCCGGCACCTCGCCGAGGCCGTCCAGTACGGCGCCGGCGCGTTCCTCCAGGGACTCCTCGGCCAGCAGTTCGGCGCGGACGGCGAGGTGGCGCAGCGGGAAGGCCGCGCGGGACTCGGGCGCGTAGTCGCGCCAGTCGCCGCGGGCGGCGGAGCGGGACTTGGGAGCCGGGTGGAAGCGGTGGCCGAACAGCAATGCCTGCTCGGACTCCAGGTAGCGGTCCGCTCCGGGAGCCGGGCGTCCGGCCAGGCCCGCGCCGACGCCGTGATGGCTGGACGCCACCTGGTCGAGGAACTCCTCGTTCACCGTACCGGTGCGCAGCTCCAGTTCGTCCTGGGCGTACCCAGCCAGTTCGCGCCACCCCAACTCGCGCCAACCGTCGGGGGTTTCCTCGTGGACGGGGCCGGTGAAGCGGTGCGCGCCGAGCAGTGAGGTGCGGCGCAGCGCGACTCGCAGCAGGGTGCCGCGGCGCGGCAGGCGCAGCAGCAGCCGGCCGTCGTCGACGGCGGTCTGGTGCTCGGGCGCGGAGACCTCACGCAGCAGGCAGTTGAGCAGGGTGTGGGCCACCGCCTCGTCGGTGCCGGGGAGTTCGGCGGTCGCTTCGAGCGAAAGGGCGGCCGGGAGGGTGGTGGGGAGGGTGGTGGGCCGGGCGGTCATCGGGGGCTCCTACGGGTCAGGAGGGCGAGCAGGGCGGCGGCCAGTGCGGCGACGGTGCCGATCACGACCGGGGCGGCCGGGCCGCTGCTGCCGTTGGCGAGCGCGGCGGCGAGTCCGGCCGCGACGGCACCGCACTTGGAGACGGTTTCGCGGGTGCCGAACATCCGGCCCGGCGCGCGGCCGCGGGCGGCTTCGGCGGCGAGGACGGCGAGGCAGACCAGGCCGAAGGTCATGCCGAGTCCGAGCACCGCCCGGGTGAGGGCGAAGGTGAGCAGGGAGTGGGCCGGGGCGTGGCCGGCCAGTCCGAGGGCGACCAGGGCGAAGCCCACGGCCAGTCCGGTCCGGGGGCGCGCCTCGACAGCGGAGTGCACCCGCCCGGCGCCGACCAGGTAGACCAGGTGCGGCAGTGCGAACAGGAGGCCCGCGACCGCGCCGTTGACGCCCGGCAACCGCTGCTGGACCAGGGTGATCAGGTACGGGAAGGAGATGATGGTGGCGAAGACGAAGGCGAACTCGAAGGTGTAGAGCAGCCTGAGCGAGCCCGGAGGGTCGGCCTCGGCCGTGTCGCGGCCGGTTCGGGCCGCGGCCGGACGGACGGGCTCCGGAAGGAAGTTGAGCAGCACGGCGGCGGTCAGCGGCAGCACCGCCAACACCAGGTACTGCCGGTGCGGGTCGATCCACGGCGACAGCGTGCCGACCAGGATCGGCGCCGCGACCAGGGCGGCCCGGGCGCTGCCCTGCATCAGGGTCAGCGCCCTGGACAGCTGGGAGCCGTCCAGGGCCGCCGCGAGGTAGCCGTTGGTGGCGGAGAAGGTGCCGCCGAGGAATCCCTGGAAGACCAGCGCGACGGTGAAGGCGGGGAGGCTGTCGGCGGCCCCCGCGAGGAGGAAGGAGACGGCGAGGCCGAGTTGGGCGCGCAGCAGCAGCCGCTTCTGGCCGAAGCGGTCGGCCAGGCGGCCCCACAGGGGCGCGCCGAGGGCGGTGAAGACGGTCGGCACGATGTAGAGCAGACCGGCCCAGTGCCCGTCCCGGTCGCCGAGGCCCGGGAGGATCTCGGTCAGGTAGGGCGGCAGGCCCAGGGCGGCGAAGGAGGCGACGAAGTAGCAGGCCGCCACCGCGTGCACCTGGCGCCGGTCCAGCCCGACCGTTCCGGCCGTCCTCGGCAGCGGCTCGGCGGTCGTCATGAACCGCTTCCGGGCAGCAGGTAGTTGGGACCGTCGGTGTAGTGCTTGTTGATGTCGGCGGCGCCGCTGCGCTCCTTGCTCAGCAGGGTGCCGGCGCTCACCATGGCTTTGACCGGGAGCCGTTGGGCGTCCAGCAGGGCGGTGCGCAGCGGTCGCCCGGCCTCGCCGAGGCGGTCGACGGCCTCGGCGAGGGTGGTGCGCAGTACCTCCAGGCTCCGATCCAGCGGCACCCGGCCGTGCGCGGCGAGGCCGAAGGCGAGCGAGGCGGTGCACAGATGGCCGGTGATCGTGGTGAACAGGTCGGTGAGCGCGCGGTCCTGTTCGCCGATAATCCTGGGATCCCGGAACTCGGCGGCCAGTGACGCCAGTTCGCCGATCCGGGTGGTGTTGATCCGCGGGCCGTCGTTGTCCTTGTAGAGCAGCCGCAGGCCGGATCCGTCCATGACCAGGGAGGTGTTCTGCTGGTGCGACTCCAGGGCGATGCCGTGGCGGAACAAGGTGGTCTGCCAGTCGACCAGCAGCCGCAGCAGCTCCTCGTACAGGGCGAGGACGGAGCCCCGGTGGAAACGGTCCGCCAGGTGGTCGATCACCAGTCGTCCGTCGGGGGCCTCGGCGAGCAGGGCGGCCAGCGGTACGGTGACGGACCCGTCCGGGCCGTCCGGGTAGCGGCGCAGCAGGACGGCGAGCAGCTCGTCGTCGGCGTGGGCGTAGCGCTGCTCGTCGGCGTGCAGCACCCGCCCGGTGAAACGCGGTTCGCGGGCGACCACGGCCTCCACCAGGCGCTGCCCGACCGCCCCGTTGACCAGGGTGACCGGCTTGATGGTGCGCCGGTTGCGAAGGCCCAGGGTCGCGGTGGCCAGCGGCAGCTTGAGGTGGCAGACCGGATCCTCGGCGACGGCGACGGTGCGCATGGACAGCGTCGGCAGCACGTCGAGGTACGGCTCGGGCGCGAGCACCGCGCCGGGGGCGATCCGGCTGAAGTCCTCACCCGCGGTGAGTGGATGGACCGGGAGGGTCAGGAACTCGCCCGGTGCGCCAAGCCGTACGCCGAGCTGTTCGGCGCTCGGCCACCAGGCGGGCCGCGGACCGTCACCGCGTACGGTCAGGTGTCCGGCCGGGACGGCGAGCCAGCGCAGCTTGAAGGTGGGGTGGAACTCGGGTGCGTAGGAGCGCAGTTGCGGCTCGGCCAGGCCGGAGCGGCCGCGTGCGGTCGGATAGACCGGGTGGTCCAGGAAGGCGGCCAGGGCCTCGAAGCCGAGCGAGGCGCGCGGACCGGTCCAGTCGGCCACGTCCTTGCCGTAGCGCTCGGCGAGCTCGGCGTGCACCTCGGGCCGCACCCGGTCGTGCAGTTCCATGGTGGTGAGGGTCTGCCGGCACTCCTCGGCGAAGGCCAGGTGGCCCGGGCGGTCCAGCGGGTCGGCGCGTTCCGCCAGGTGGGCGAGGACGGCGGGCAGGCCGATGAGGCGGACGCCGTTCACCTCAAGCACCGGTAGCCGGGCGGCGTGGTCGGCCTGGAACCCGTCGGGGGCGACCGGGAGGGCGAGCGTGCCGTCGGTCAGCCAGGGGCCGTCGGGCCGCTGCTCCAGGACGCCGTTGGTGCGCAGGCCGAGCACGTCCTCGCGCAGCAGGGCGGACAGGACCCGCAGGGTCAGCCGGTCGGCGGCGGTTCCGTCCGAGGGCGCGATGCCGGGGGCGGTGCCGCGTGCGCTGCCGGGGGCGGTGGCCTCGGCCGGGGTCGGGGTCATGAGGCGATCTCCCAGCGGTTGGCGGCGATGAACTCCGCCACGGCGGCGTCCACCGCGCCCTGGTCCGGGCCGACCGCCCAGACGACGCCCAGGTAGTCGCGGTTGGTGCGGTAGAGCTCGTGGTGGGCGCCGAGTTCGCGGACCGGGCGGTAGGAGAGCACGACGCCGTCGGCGCGCCGCTCGAAGTGCGGCTCGGGGGCGGCGGTCAGGGTGCCTGCCTGTTCGGCGCAGACGCGCTCGTGGCGGGCCCGCTGGTCGGTGCGTGCGCCGAGGTCGGCGGGCAGCGGTTCGCCGAGATGGGTGCGCAGCACCAGCTCGAAGTAGGGGAGCCGGAGGATCTCGGCGAGCATCAGGTCGCACTGGTCGCCGATGGCACGGTAGTTGACCTCGATGAGGCGGGCGCGGCCGTCCGGCTGGAGGACGAACTCGGTGTGGCAGGCGCCGAGTCCGACGCCGAGGGCGTCGAGCTGGTCGAGTACCTGGTCGACCACCGGCCGGGGGTGCGCCGGGACGAAGGTCAGGACCTCCTCGATGAAGTCCGGGGGCGGGGAGAGCCGGGTGCGGAAGCCGCCGAGGACGTGCCGGTCACGGCCGTCGCCGAGGGTCTCCAGGGTGCACAGCTCGCCGTCCAGGAACTCCTCCACCACCAGCGTGGCGCCGGGGCGGCGGCGCTGGATCTCCCGGACCCGCCTGGCGAGTCCGGCGGCGTCGGCGACCAGGGTGACGTCCTCGCTGGCGACGCCCTCGCGAGGCTTGACGATGCACGGGAACGGCGGGGCGAGGCCGGCCGGGTCCTGCCCCGGCACCAGTTCGGCGGACCAGACCCGGTCCAGCCCGCACTCGGCGAGGTGGCGGCGCAGCTCGCCCTTGTTCTTCGCCCGCAGTGCGGCCTTCCAGTCCTTGCCGGGCAGACCGAAGTACTCGGCGACCAGCGCGGTCTGGGTCTGCAGATGGTCGCTGTTGCTGAACACCGCGGCAGGCGCGTGGTGTTGGGATATCAGCCCGATCACCTCGCGGAAGTCCTGGACGTCGCACTCCACCACCTCGCAGGCGAATTCCGCTTCGGAGTAGGCGCGTTGGTGGGCCTCGACGTGGTCGGTGAGAACGGTGACGTCGAGCCCGAGCCGGGCGGCGGCGGGTAGGAAGCCGAGGGTGACCGAGTCGGTGGGGTTGAGGGCGAGCAGGTAGAGCCGCATGGGAGTTCCTTGGGGGCGGGGTGGCGGACGAAGGACGGCGAACGGATAACAGATGACAGATGACAACTTTCGAACTCTGTTATCCGTTCGGTGTCAGTTGTTCGTTGTGCGTTGTTCGCTGCTCCTCCTCAGCCGAGGGCGGGCGAACAGCGGGCAACGGCTACTCGGGCGCGTCCACGCCCGCCGCCTTCGCGATGTCGACGAGCATCGCGTCCGCGGCCTGGACGCCGATGCCGGACATCCAGGTCTCGTCCGGCACGGTGAAGACCTTGCTGTCCTTGACGGCGTTCAGGCCCTGCCAGACCGGGGTCTGCTGGACCTCGCTCTCCTTGGTCTTGGACGGGTCGTCGGCGGTGGTGACGAACACCAGGTCGGCGTCGGCCTGGTTGATCTGCTCCGCGCTGACCTCGATGATGTTCTTGTCCACGTCCTGCGAGGTCGGGCGGGCCAGGCCCACGTCCTTGAGCACCACACCGCTGTAGGAGGCCTTGGCGTACAGGCGGGTCGGGCCGGCCACGAAGCGGACCACCGAGGCGGTCGGCATCTTCCCGTTGTACTTCGCCTTGATCGCCTCGCCCAGCTTGTGCGCCCGCTCCTCGTAGTCGGCGAGCGCCTTCTTCGCCTCGTCCTCCTTGCCGAGCGCCTGGGCGTACAGCGCCAGGTTCTCCTTCCACGGGAACCCGGTGGTCTCGGCCAGCACGGTCGGCGCGATCGCGTTCAGCTGGTCGTACACCTTGGCGTGCCGGACCTTGGAGGAGAGGATCAGGTCGGGCTTCAGGGAGGCGATCAGCTCCAGGTTCGGCTCGTTCATCGGGCCGACGTCCTTGGTGTCCTTGATCCTGTCCTTGAGGTAGTTCGGGAACCCGCCCTCGGTTTTCATGTGCGGGGACACCGCGCCGACCGGCGTGATGCCGAGCAGCGTGACGTCGTCCAGCTCTCCGCTGTCCAGCACCACGACGCGCTTGGGCTGCGACTTGATCTGGGCCGTCCCGGCGGCGTGCTTGACGCTGCGCGGGAACCCGGCGGCGGTGCCCGACGGGGCGGCGGAGGACGCGGAGCCCCCGCCCGACGTGGACGTGTCCCCGCTGCTGCCGCAGGCGGCGAGGAGCGTGGCGGAGAGCGTGACGGCGAGGACGGCGACGGGGAGTCGGCGGTTCATCGGGAATTCCTTGGATCGGGTCGAACGGGGGGATGGGAAAGGGGGGTTCACGCGGGAACGGAGGCGGAAGCAGCCGCGGAGGCGGGAGCAGTGGCAGAGGCGGAGGCGGGAGCAGCGGCCGCGGCCCGGGTGCGCGCCCGCGGCACGACCAGCGGCGTACCGGTCTCCGGGTCGGGCACCACCCGGCACGGCACGCCGAACACGGACTCCACCAGCTCGGCCGTCAGCACCTCGGTGGGCGGACCGGCCGCCGCGAGCCGCCCGTCCTTGAGCACCACCAGGTGGTCGGCGTACCGCGCGGCCTGCCCGAGGTCGTGCAGCACCATGACGACAGTGCGCCCGGCCTCGGCGTGGAGGTCGGCGACCAGGTCGAGCACGTCGAGCTGGTGGCGCAGGTCGAGGAAGGTGGTCGGTTCGTCGAGCAGCAGCAGGTCGGTCTCCTGGGCGAGCGCCAGCGCGATCCACACCCGCTGGCGCTGCCCGCCGGAGAGCCGGTCGACCTGCCGGTCGCGCAGTTCGGCGGTGCCGGTGCGGGTCAGCGCCTCCTCGACCGCGGCCTGGTCGGCCTTGGACCAAGGGCTGAGCATCCGCTGGTGGGGGTAGCGTCCGAGCCGCACCAGCGCCTCGACGGTGACCGCCTCGGGCGTGACCGGTTGCTGCGGCAGCAGGCCCATCCGCTTGGCCAGCGTCCGGGCGGGCATCCGGTGGATGTCGGCGCCGTCCAGGGTGACGGTGCCGGCGGCCGGGTCGAGCAGCCGGACGAGGCCGCGCAGCAGGGTCGACTTGCCGCAGGCGTTCGGTCCGACGATCGCGGTGACGGCGCCGCCGGGCAGTTCGAGGTCGAGGCCTTCGAGGATGGTGCGGTCGCCGTAGCGCAGCCCGAGGCTGTGGGCGGCGAGCCGGTTGACGTCGGTGGTGCTGGTCATCAGCTGCTCCTCTGGGGAAGCCGGCCCTGGCGGATCATCAGCACCAGGAGCCAGGGCGCGCCGAGGGTGGCGGTGACGGCACCGACCGGCAGGCCGTGGACGGGGATCACGTGGAGCACGAGGAGGTCGGCCGAGAGCAGCAGCACGGCGCCGGTGAGCGCGGTGAGGCCGAGCGTGCCGAGGGTGGGCGGCCCGGCGAGCAGCCGGACCAGGTGGGGCACGGCGAGCGCGACGAAGGCGACCGGCCCGGTGAGGGCGGCGGCCAGCGAGGCGAGCGTGATGGTGAGCAGCAGTAGCCAGAGCCGGTCCCGGGCGGGGTTCAGGCCGAGGCCGCCGGCCGAGTCGTCGCCGAGGTCGAGGACGGCGACCCGCCGCTGGCAGAGCAGCAGGGCCGCGGCGGTCAGCGCGATGGCGGTGCCGCCGATCCACACCTCGGTCCAGTTGCGTCCGTACAGCGAGCCGGTGGTCCACTGCATCGCGGAGGAGGCCAACTCGGCCGGGAACCGTACGATCATCAGGTTCACGGCGGCCGCCAGGCCCTGCTGGACCGCCAGGCCGACCAGGACCAGCCGGGTGACGGCCATCTTCGACCGCCAGGCGAAGCCGCCGAGCAGCATCGCGGCGAGCAATCCGCCGCCGACGGCGGCCAGCGGGATCAGCTGCTGCGAGGCGCCGGTGGCGAGCATCAGCACCGCGCCGAAGGAGGCGCCGCCGGTGATGCCGATGGTGTCGGGGGCGGCCAGCGGGTTGCGGAAGAGTCGCTGGAGCATCGAGCCGGCCATCGCCAGTCCGGCGCCCGCGATCAGCGCGGACACCACTCGGGGTGCCCGGAACTGCTGCACCACCAGCACGTTGCCGGGCTCGCCCTGACCGAACAGGGCGCGCAGCGCGTCCCAGGCGGAGATGCTCACCTGGCCGGTGCCGAGCGCGACGCCGGTCAGCAGCACCAGCAGTGCGAGGGCGAGCAGTGACCAGGCGGCGGTCCGGGCCCGGCGACGGGTGATCGCGCCCGTCCGACGGGTCCGTGTGGTCGGCGCGGTCGGTGCGGTGAGCCTCGTCGGGTCGGTCGGCGCGGTCACTTGGCCACCTTCCGGGCCAGCACGGCGAGCAGCGGAGCGCCGAGGAAGGCGGTCACGATGCCCACCTCGATCTCGGAGGGCCGCACCACGAGCCGGCCGAGCACGTCGGCGGCGAGCAGCAGCAGCGGCCCGGTGATCAGACAGCCGGGCAGAAGCCAGCGGTGGTCGTTGCCGAGCAGCGGACGGACCAGGTGGGGTGCCGCCAGTCCGATGAACGCCACCGGTCCGGAGACGGCGACCGCGCTGCCCGCGAGCAGGACCACGGCCAGTCCGCCGACCACCCGGATCCGGGCCACCGGCACGCCCAGCGACTGGGCGGTCTCGTCACCCAGGGCCAGCGCGTTGAGCGCGGGCGAGATCGCGAAGGCGGCCACCAGGCCGAGGACCAGGAACGGCAGGACCGGGGTGAGGGTGTCCAGGTGCCGCCCGGCGATCGAGCCGGCCAGCCAGAAACGGGCCTCGTCCAGGGTGCGGTGACTGGCCAGCATCAGCGCGGAGGTCCAGGAGGTGAGCACCACGGTGAGCACGGTGCCGCCCAGCGCGAGCCGGACCGGGTCGAGGTCCCCGCCGCGCCGGGACATCGCGTACGCGGCGACGGCGGCGACGGCCGCCCCGGCGAAGGCGAACCAGACGTACTCGGCCGGGCGGGAGAGGTCCAGCGTGTAGATCGCGGCGACCACGGCCAGGCTCGCGCCGGCGTTGATGCCGAGGGTGATCGGTGAGGCCAGCGGGTTGCGGGTGACGCCCTGGGCGACCGCCCCGGCGACACCGAGCGCGGCGCCGACGGCCAGCCCGATGAGGGTGCGCGGGACCCGAAGGCCCGTCACCACGTCGGCGTCACCGCCATGGGCGGCACCGGTGAGGGCGTCGACGACGGTGGCCAGCGGGACGGATCGGGAGCCCAGCGCAAGGCTCAGGGCGGCGCACAGCACGAGCGCGCCCATACCGGCGACCAGCAGCAGGGGCCGCCGGACCGCCGAGGAACGAGGCGTGGCCGGGGTTGTCGCGGGCGGCGGTTCGGTTCTCAACACGAGTCGATATCTTAGGTTAGGTTTACCTAAGTTCGTCAAGGCGGGTTCGCCCGTCGAGGTGGATCGCCCGTTCCGGCGAAAGGGTGGTTGGTGCACACTCTGAGGCATTGTAAGGTGAGCCTCACCTTAATCGATCACTCGGAGTCGATCTCGGGAGCGCCGATGGTCCCCGGAACACCCCTGCCCGTCCTCTCCCGGCGGCGGCCCGTCGCCCTGACCGGCGACTACGAGCGGCTGCGCGGGCTCTGCCCGGCGCTCCGGCTGCGCCTGCTCGACCCCGCCGCGCCCGACCCGTCGGCTGCCGACGGCTGGTACTCCGGGGCCCAACTCGCCACCCACGAAGGGGCGCTGGCCGCCGCCCTGGCCGGCGAGGAGTCCCGGATCACCGCCGAGCACGGCCGCGCGCCGCGCCCGCACGTCACCGCCTCCCGGCTGCTCCACCACTACGTCTGGTCGGTCTGCCTGCTCATCGCCGGCCCCTGGCACCTCGGCCGACGGGTCCCCGCCCTCGGCCTCGCCGACCTTTGGCTGCACGCCCCCACCGGCGAACTCGCACTGCGTCCGGGCGGGCACGTCACTCGCCCCGGCGAGGACGAACTGCGCGCCGAACTGCGGGCCGCCGTGGTCGGCCACCTGGAACCGGTGCTCGCCGCATTCGCCGGCCCGACCCGGCGCCGCGACCGGGCGCTCTGGGGCATGGTGACCGACGACCTCGCCTCCGCCGTCTGGTACCTCGGCCGGATGCTCGACACCCGGAGCCGGGTTGCCGAGGCCGGGGAGGCCGGGGAGGCCGGGGAGGCCGGGCGGCGAACGGCCGTCGAAGGGCTGGCCGTTGCGGAGGACGCCGCCGTTGCCGCCGCCGGAGCCCTGCTGCCCGGCGGCACCCTGCCGCTGCCCGGAGCGGCCGACTTCCGCCGGTTGCGCTCCCCGGACGGCCGCGACCACCACACCCGCACCCGGCTCGGCTGCTGCCTCTACTACGCCGTCAAGCCCGAGGCCCTCGCCTGCCTGACCTGCCCGCGCACCGGCGACGAGGAGCGGCTTCGGCGGTTCTGACGGCGGTGCCTTCTCTACACCCGGGCGTCTGCGCTGCTCCCGCCGATGCCGCTGCTCCCGCTGCTCCCGCTGTTCCCGTCGCTGCTGTCATGGCGCAGCACCGCGACGCCCCGCTCCAGGTCCACCCCGAAGTGCGGCGGCGCCCCGGCCTGCGTGTCGTCCCGGCGTGTCGCCTGCTCCCGCCGCTGCTCGACCTGGATCCGCTTGCCCGGGCTGAACAGCGCGTACAGCTCGTCCAGTCCACCGCCGCCGCCCACCCCGACCCCCGGCGAGCGTTCGTGACGGCGCGGTGAGGACTCCGACCGGAGCTGCCAACTCGCCAGCGCCACCAGCCCGATCACCGCCGCGACCACGCACCCGACACCCACGATGAACCCCATGTCCAGCCCAACGCCGCACGGTCGCCCGGGCGTTCCCGGATGTTCGGGCCCACCGGCTAGGCTGCCCGCGGACCCTAAGGAGAGCTCTCACCCATGACCGTGCGCGGAACCCTCGTGGACATCCCGACGGCGGACGGCACCGCCGACGCCTACCTCGCCCACCCCGACGACGGCCGCCCCCACCCCGGAGTGCTGCTGTACCAGGACGCCTTCGGCCTCCGGCCCCACCTCCAGGCCATGGCCGACCGGATCGCCGAGGCCGGGTACACCGTCCTCGTTCCCAACGCCTACTACCGCAAGGGCCGCGCGCCGCTGGTCGAACTGCCCGAGCTGATCGACGTCGAGCAGTGCGCCGAGATCTACGCCCAGCTCGGCCCGCTGCTCGTCACCGCCACCGCGCCGGACGTGGCCGCCCGCGACGCGGACGCCTACCTGGCCTGGTTCGACGGCTCCCCGCTGGTCAAGGACGGCCCGATCGGCGTCACCGGCTACTGCCTCGGTGCCTTCCTCGGCCTGCGCACCGCGACAAGCCACCCGGACCGGGTCGGCGCAGCCGCCTGCTTCCACGGCGGCCACCTCGCCACCGACCGTCCGGACAGCCCGCACCTGGACGCCCGACGGATCACCGCCGAGGTGTACTTCGGCCACGCCGACCGGGACGACGCGATGCCGCCCGCGCAGATCGCCCGGCTGAGCGAAGCCATGACCGCGGCCGGCGTACGCCACCGGGCGGAGGTGTACGAGGGTGCCGGGCACGGCTTCACCCAGGCCGACACCACGCGCTACGACGCAGTCGGCGACGCCCGGCACTGGACGGCGCTGTTCGACCTGCTGAAGCGCAGCCTTCCTGCGTAACACCGGGCGGGTACCGGTCTGTTGGGCCCCGTCCACGCCCCCGTAAAGTGGGGCCGGGGCCCGCAGGCGCGGCCGGGAGGCGACGCCGGTCATCCGGTCGCTCGGCCGCCCGGTCGCACCGGATCGGCGGCCCCCGTCGACGCAGCACCGGGGGGACCGAACATGCCGAACCAGGGGAACAGCCGAACCGGCCGCGCGGTGGGCGGCGTTCGGGAGCTCATCGCCGAGGCGCTGGCCGAGCGCACTCCGGGCGGGGTGCGGCCGGGCGAACTCGACCGTGGCGGACGGGCGTTGCGCTGGGTGGAGACGGGCCCGGGCGAGGGCGTGCCGATCGTCCTGGTCGCGGGCTGCGGCGAATCCTCGCTCACCTGGGCGCCGCTGCTGCCCGAACTCGCCGAGCTGGGCCGGGTCGTGGCGTACGATCGGGCCGGGCTCGGTGCCAGCGCACCTGACCGCGCCCCTCGCCTGACGCTGGATGCGCAGGTCGAGGACCTGGCTGCTCTGGTGCGGTACCTGGACGCCGGACCGGCCGTACTGGTCGGGCACAGCTGGGGTGGTCAGCTGGCCCAACTCCTCGCTCGGCAGCGGCCGGAGCTGGTGGCCGGTCTGGTCCTGGTGGACCCGGCGCACGAGGAGTTCAGCCCGCGCGCCATCGCTCTCGCCGAGGTCGCCCTGCTCCGGTTCTCGCTGCTCCGGACGGCGATCGCACCCACGGCACCCGACCGCGGCGACGCCCTCGCCCGGGCCGGCGCGGCGGCCGTCGCCCGCCCGTACCAGCGGCGGGCGGTGCTCGCCGAGCACCGGCTGACCGGTCGCGCCGTTCCGGCGCTGCGCCGTCGGCGGGCCGCCGCCCCGCTGCCCGAGGTGCCGGTCACCGTGCTGAGCGCGACCGAGGGACTGCCGCGCTCCCTGCGCGCCCGGTTCACCGCCGCGCAGGCGGGGATCGCGGCGGGGGCCGACCGGGGCGTCCACACCGTCGTGCCCGGTGCCGGCCACTACGTCCACGCCGACCGGCCGCACGTGGTCGCCGCGGCCGTCCGGGAGGTGTCCGCCCCCGCCCGAATCGCCCGGAACGCCGGACATTGAGCTTCAACAACCACCTGCACAAGGCCTGCTGGGCCTGCGGCACCCTCTGGCACACTGTGTGCCGACGACCCGACGGGGAAGGGTCATGACACCTGGGGGCGGGGCGGATGAGTAGCGCGGGCACTGTGCTCGGCGGGCGGTACACGCTGGTCGAGAAGATCGGCGGCGGGGGGATGGGCGCGGTCTGGCGGGCCGATGACGAGGTGCTGGCACGACCGGTCGCCGTCAAGATCCTCCGCGCGGACCTGTTCGAGGACGACACCGCCGTCCAGCGCTTCCGCCGCGAGGCCCAGCTGGTCGCCGCGATCGACCACCCGGGCATCGTGGACGTCCACGACTACGGCGAGAGCGGCGGCGGCAGCAGCGGCCACGGCGACGGCGGCGAGGACGGTGACGAGCGCTGCGCGTACATCGTGATGGACCTGATCGAGGGCCGTCCGCTGGACCGGGTGCTCAAGGACGACGGCCCGATGAGCGCCGAGCGCGCCCTCGGCCTGCTCGCCGACGCCCTGGACGCGCTGCACGCCGCCCACCGGCGCGGGATCGTGCACCGCGACCTCAAGCCCTCCAACCTGATGGTGCGCGAGGACGGCGGGGTGGTCATCACCGACTTCGGCATCGCCCGGGCCGTCGCCAGCACCAAGCTCACCGCACCGTACGCGATCATCGGCACCGCGGCCTACATGTCCCCCGAGCAGGCCTCGGGGGAGGCCACCGGCCCGGCCTCCGACCTCTACTCGATCGGCGTGGTCTGCTACGAGCTGCTGGTCGGGCGGGTCCCCTACCTGGGGGAGGGGCCGCTGCAGGTCGCGCTCAAGCACGTCAACCAGCCGGTGCCGGAACTGCCGGAGACCTTCCCGGCGGCGGTGCGGGCGCTGGTCGCCACCGCGTTGGCCAAACGGCCCGAGGACCGCTTCGCGAGCGCCGCCGGGATGGCGGCGGCGGCCCGCGTGGCGATCGGCCTGCCGGGGGCGCCGCGCAGGGCGGTGGACAGCGGGACGATCGACCTGCGGCCGGGGGCGGGAGCGGTGCCCGCGGGTGCGGGGACTCCGGGCGCGCCCGACCAGGTCGTGAAGGCGGACCCGCGGGCGGACACCGAGCCGGGCGGACGCCGCTCGCGCCGCGCCCTGCTGCTGCCGATCGTCGTCCCGGTCGTCATCTCGATGGGCACGGCGACCGCGCTGCTGATCGACCGCAGCCCCGGCAACTCCGCCGCGGCCGTGCCACCCGCCGCCCAGCCGACCGTGGTGGTGACCGTCCCGGCGGCCCCGAGCACCACCACCCCGGCCGCCACCACCCCCGCGTCCGCGAGTGCGCAGCCGACGGACACCCCCTCGGGCAATCCGGCCGCCGACCAGCCGTCCGGCGGCCAACTGCCCGCACCGGTAACGGCCCAGGGCGGGAACGGCGGGAACGGCGCGGCCCAGGGCCACGGCGGCGGGGCCTCGAACGGCGGCTCCTCGGGCGGTTCGAGCGGCGGCTCGAACGGTGGCTCCTCCGGCGGGCAGGCCAACCAGCCCGCGGGTGGGGGCGGTGCGGCGAACCAGCCACCGGGCCATCCCGGCAACTCCACCTCGCAGGGCGGCACTTCCAGCGGTTCGCCCTCCGGCGGCAACCCGCCCGCCCCGCAGTCCCCGGCCCGGCCGGCCTCCTGCGGCGGCGACAGTTGGACCCGCATCGTCAGTGTCCAGTACGGCCTGCCGATCGGTATGGCCAGCGACAGCCTCGCGGCCTCCACCCCGATCGTCCTGGGCGGGGCCTCGCAGTACGGCTGGGTGGTAACGCCCGGCAACTGGTACCAGTACAACGCCTGCAACGCCAACGGCCCCCAGCTCGTCCAGGTCTTCCAGAGCGACGCCGTGACGCTCAGCCCCGGCATGACCTTCCTGAACAACTGGACGGTACAGAAGACCGCCTCGGGGACCTACACGCTGGCGGCGGGTCAGAGCTGCATGACCGCCAACGGTGAGGGCCGCAACATCACCATGCAGACCTGCACCCCCGGTCTCAAGGCACAGGAGTGGCGGTTCCAGCAATGACACGGAACGACGGCGTGGTGCTGTACTGGCGTCCCCTGTGCACCTACTGCATGAAGCTGCGCTTCGGCCTGCTCTTCACCCGGCTCCGCTACAGCCGGCGCTTCACCCGGGTGAACATCTGGAAGGACCCGGACGCCGCCGCCTTCGTCCGCTCGGTCGCGGACGGTAACGAGACCGTCCCGACGGCAACCGTGGGCGGCCGTCCGATGGTGAACCCCTCGCTGCGCCAACTGCTGGACGCGGCAAGGCAATACAGCGAGTAAGCGCCCGCTCACCGGGCGGCCGGCGCTATCAGACGGCCGCCCGCCCGGGCAAGGGCGGGCGGTGGCGGGACCTCGCCACCCGGGCGTCAAGAGTGTGTATGGAAAGTTCTACAGAGATGTAAAAGTCGATCGGTCGATGATCGATTTCGATCGCCGGACCAGCGACCGGTGGTCGATCTGTCGTCAGCGCAGGCGGTCGGCCCTGGTTCGAGTGGGAACCCACTGCAAGTCCGGGTGGATTGCCCCGATTTGATCACCACTTGAATCACTTTACCTACTGGCGGGACCTGGCCAATAACTGAGGCAGACCTGTCAATTCACCTGCTGGATTGTCATGCTTCTGTACACCCCTCAGCGGTAGCCCCCCACCCCCACCCCTCGGTGGCGAGCCGCTCGACCGCACGGGGTTTCAGCACGTCAGCGCCCGTTCCGCCCCACAGGTGCCGACCCCGGCCCCCGGGACGCGGTGCGACCGCGCCCACACGCGGTTTCCCGGAAGGACTCGTACGTGAAGCGAAAGCTCGCCGCTGTCGCCGTACTCTCGGCCACGGCCATGTTGACCGGTGTCGTCCAGGTTGCCACCACCGCCCAGGCCGCCCCCGCGGCCCCCTCGCTGCAGGCGCAGGCCGCCCAGCAGCGCGAGGCCGTGCTCGCGGTGGCCAACGGCCAGTCCGCCCCGCTGGCCGGGGCGCTCGGCCTCGGCGGCCAGGAGAAGCTGGTGGCCAAGGACGCCGTCGTCGACAAGGACGGCACCCGGCACCTGCGCTTCGAGCGCACCTACGCCGGCCTGCCGGTCATCGGCGGCGACCTGGTCGTCCACCAGAAGGCCGACGGCGCGGTGAAGTCGGTCGACAAGGCGGTCTCCGCCCAGATCGCGCTGCCGAGCCTGACCCCGAAGATCCCGGCGGACAAGGCCGCCGCCCAGGCCTCCGGCGCGGTCAAGGCGACCGTCGGTCAGACCATCGACTCCGACGAGTCCCCGCTGGTCGACGTCCACCAGACCGGCCAGGCCCAGCTGGTCGTCTGGGCCACCGACGGCAAGCCGCGGCTGGCCTACCGGACCACCGTCGAGGGCACCCGCGCCGACGGCACCCCGAGCGCGCAGATCCTCGTGACCGACGCGGCCAACGGCCAGGTCCTCTCCACCCACGAGAAGATCGAGACCGCCGCCGGCACCGGCACCGGAATCTTCGTCGGCCAGGTCCCGCTCAACACCAACCAGAACGGCTCGCAGTTCGAGCTCAAGGACACCGGCCGTGGCGGCCAGTCCACCACCGACATGAGCAACGGCGAGTCCGGCAGCGGGTCGCTGTTCGCCAACACCAGCAACAGCTTCGGCGACGGCACCAACAACAACCGCGAATCCGCGGCCGTGGACGCCCAATTCGGTGCCGCCACCACCTGGGACTTCTACAAGAACACCTTCGGCCGCAACGGCATCCGCAACGACGGCGTCGGCGCCCTCAGCCGGGTGCACTACGGCTCCAACTACGTCAACGCGTTCTGGAGCGACGACTGCTTCTGCATGTCGTACGGCGACGGCAACAACAACAGCGCGCCGCTCACCGAGATCGACGTGGCCGGCCACGAGATGTCCCACGGCGTCACCGCGGCGACCGCCGCGCTGAACTACTCGGGCGAGTCCGGCGGCCTCAACGAGGCCACCTCGGACATCATGGGCACGATGGTCGAGTGGTACGCCAACCTGCCCTCCAACCCGCCGAACTACTGGATCGGCGAGCTGATCAACCTGCGTGGCGACGGCAGCCCGCTGCGCTACATGGACCAGCCGAGCAAGGACGGCTCGTCGGCGGACTACTGGGACCCGAACGTCGGCAACCTGGACGTGCACTACTCGTCCGGCGTGGCGAACCACTTCTTCTACCTGCTCTCCGAGGGCAGCGGCGCGAAGAGCATCAACGGGTTCGACTACAACAGCCCGACGGCCGACGGCTCTTCGCTCGCGGGCATCGGCCGGGACAAGGCCGCGCAGATCTGGTACCGCGCGCTGACCGTGTACTTCACCTCGACGACCGACTACGCGGGTGCCCGTGCGGCCACCCTCAGCGCGGCGTCGGACCTGTACGGCGCGAACAGCGCCGAGTACAACGCCGTCGCGGCCTCCTGGACCGCGGTCAACGTCAACTGACTCGGGCCCGAACCGGGTCGGGCCCGAGTTGGGCAGGGCCGCCCGGGACGCGCCCGAGCGGGGCCCGGTCGGACTGTGGGTGCCGAACGGCCGGGCGTGACGGCGGGGGCGACGGTGTGCGGACCACCGTCGCCCCCGCCGTCCTGTGTGCGGCGCTGTCCTGGTGGACCATCGGGGAGACCGAAGATCTCCTGGTAGTAGCCTTTCGCAGCGGGGACGTCTGCCACGAAGGGCGTGATGACTTCCAGTTCGTCCGGACCGGTGTGCACGGGTGGCCTCCAGTTGTCGTGGGGTACGCGCGAAGCCGGGATGGCTTGCCGGACTGACGTGCCATCAGATCACTTTGTCGCCATGGAGTTCCTGGGAGGCCAGTACGGCGTCGCCGTGCACGGCCGCCCAGGCGCCGAGGGCGCGGATCGGGTCGAGCAGGGCGGTGCCGGCCTCGGTCAGCGTGTAATCGACGCGGGGCGGGGCCTCGGCGTAACGGCGGCGCTCCACCAGGCCGTTGTACTCCAGCCGGCGCAGCGACTCGTTGAGCACCTTCGGGCTGAGGCCGCCGATCCGGTCCAGCAGGGATCGGGGGCGCATCGGGCCGCACTCGCCGAGGACGTACACCACCACGCTGTCCCAGCGGTTGGCGATCACCTCGAAGGCCAGCCGGGCACGGCAGTCCGCGGCGAACAGCCCGCCGCCCAGGTCGTGGTCCGCCCGGTTTTCGATGACGTCCTCGGTCCCCATGCGTCCATCCTGCCCGATCCGTTGCCTACCGGGCGGTGTGCATCGGCCCGTCTAGCGTCCGGAGCGCGACATCGGACGTGATGAGGAGTGGATGGACCATGCGGATCGGGATTCTCGGTACGGGCTCCATGGCGGCCGCGCTCGGCGGGGCCTGGGTGCGGGCCGGGCACGAGGTGCGGGTGGGCGGGCGTGACGTGGCGGCGGCCCGGAAACTCGCTGTGGGGATCGGGGCCGTGGGTGGTGGCGAGCCGACGGAAGCCGTGCGCTTCGGAGAGGCGGTGTTGGTCGCGCTGCCGGCGACGGCGGCGGTGCCGGTGGTCGGGTCACTGGCGGGTGAACTGGCCGGGCGGGTGCTGCTGGACTGCACCGTGCCGATGGCCCCGGGCGCGGACGGACCGGCCCTGACCACGGCAGGAGCCAGGGATTCCGTTGCCCGGCGGCTCGCCTCGGCGGCTCCGGCGGCACGGGTGGTGAAGGTGTTCGGCATCTGCCACGAGAGCATCTGGTCGCTGCCGCGGCCGAGCTTCGAGGGTGCGCCGCTCGGGGTGCCGTACTGTGCGGACGACCAGGGCACCGGGGACCTGACCGCTGATCTGGTGGGCTCGATGGGCTGCGTGCCGGTGCACTGCGGCGGTCTCGACCGGGCAGGGCTGCTGGAGGCGGCGGCGGTGTTCGCGATCGGGGTGTGGTGGTCGGGCGGCGAGGCCCGGCACGTCTTCCCGTCTCCCGCGTTGGCGCCGGGGGCGGTGGACGACGCGGAGTAGAGGGCGGGTGGCGGAGCTCCGGTGACAGGAGATGAGTAACAACTAACAGATATCAGCGAACAGATGACAGCGAACAGGGTTCATCATCTGTCATCTGTCATCTGTCATCTGTCATCTGTTAGCTGTCCGCCGTCACGCCAGGTCCTTGCGGATCCGGTCCAGGATCAGCCCGGCACCGGTGTAGCCGATGCCGAGCATCCACAGGTCGTCGTCCACCTCGTACACCCGGCCGTTGCGGACGGCCTCCAGGTCCTTCCACAGCGCGCCCTCGGTGATCCTGGTGCGGTCGGACTTCGACGCGTCCCCGTACACCGAGTAGAAGATGACGTCGGCCGCCGCCTGGTCCACCTGCTCCGGGCTGATCTCCAGCGAGAACCCGGACTTGTCCTGGTTGGCCGGGCGGCCGAGGCCGAGGTCCTTGAACAGCGAGCCGACGAAGGTGTCGTTGAGGTAGAGCCGGGTGGGCGCGCCTGCCAGGAAGCGCGCCATCTCGACCCGGGTGGCCGCCGCCTTCGCCGGCCCGCCCAGCGCGGTGACCACGTCCCGCAGCTCCGTCCGGTACGTCGCGTCCACCGCCCCGGCCTCGCTCTGGCGGCCCATGGCCTCCGCGTGCAGTCGGACGTTCTCCTTCCAGGTCGGGCCGGTGGTCTTGGACAGCACCGTCGGCGCGATCTCGGACAGCTGGTCGTACCGCTTGTCGTCGCGGACCTGGTTGCTCAGGATGAGGTCCGGCCGCAGCGCCGCGATCGCCTCCAGGTTGGGCTGGCCGATCGTGCCGACCGCCTTCGTCCCGGCCAGCCGCTCGGCGGGCAGGTAGCCGGGGAACGGTGCGCCCTCGCTGACCGTCGTGGCGCCGACCGGGCTCAGTCCGAGGGTGACCACCGAGTCCAGGGCGTCGGTGTCCAGCGCCACCACCCGGCCGGCCCGGGCCGGTACGGCGCTCCTGCCGCGCGCGTGCTCGACCGTCCGGGTGCCGCCGGAGCCGGACGGGGCGCCGTCCGGTGCGGGGGAGCCGCTTCCGCAGGCGGCGATGGCCAGGCCCGGGGCGAGCCCCGCGGCGAGGCCGAGCGCTGCGCGGCGGCTGAGGGTTCGGGGCATCGGCGACTCCTCCAACGGACGGACACCTCCGCCGGCGGAGCAGTGGCCGCCGACGGCCGGACGGGGCCGCGGGAACCCTGCCCGCCGGGTGGCCCCGCTACGCCTCGGAGCCGTACTCCCGTCGCTGTCGCAGCAGTTCGGCGTACTCGGCCTGGACCCGGCGGTCCATCGCCAGGGTGAACTGGGCGTCGGCGACGGTGCGGGCGAGCGGCCGGACCCGCAGGATGCGCTCGGTGAGCCGGGCCGCCTCGCCGGGAGGCAGCGGGGTGTCGCCGGAGAGCGCGCTGAGCAGGTGCTCGCTGACCACCTCGATGAAGATCTCCGCGATGGCGTCGACGTACTCCCGGGTGCGACGGCTGGCGTCCAGGACGGCCGCGAGCGGGACGCCCTCGGCGACCAGCTCGGTGGTGGCGTCCATCAGCCGCCGGCTGACGTGGGTGATCCCGTCGTCCTCGATCGAGATGTAGCCCTGGGCGATCGCCTCGGCGGTGTTCTCCTCGGTGAGCTGGTCCCCGAAAGCGGTCTTCAGCTCCTCCCAGTCCAGCCGGACGGGGGTCTCGTCCGACCACGGGGCGACGATCGCGGCCTCCAGCCCGATCAGTCCGGCGACGTCCCGGCCGCTCTCGCCGGCGCCGATCAGTTCGGCGATCCCGCCCAGGGTGTGGCCGCGTTCGAGCAGTTCGCCGATCATCCGCAGCCGGGACAGGTGCTCCTCGCCGTACCAGGCGATCCGGCCCTCCTTGCGGGGCGGTTGGAGTAGTTTGCGCTCGCGGTAGAAGCGCAGGGTGCGAGTGGTGATCCCGGCCGCTTCGGCCAGTTCCTCCACCCGGTACTCGCGTTTTCTGTCGTCCGCGGCAGCTCTGACCTTGTCCACGGCGATCAGCATAGGTCCGGCACCTCGACGGGGGAGCCTCCGGGAACTCGGGGAACTGCCGGTGAATCCGGGCCGTCGTGCTTCTTCCATCCGGTGTCAGCAAGGGCTACCCTGCCAACCGTGCCAGTGATTACTGGCGCGATTGGCAGGGTTCCGGGGACGGTCCGGGAGGTTCCCGGACCGCGACCCCCGGAAGAGCGTGACGACCACCGCCCCACCCTTCAGAAGGAGGCCGCATGGCATCCAGCAGCAAGCGCCCCCGCTCCGGCGCGTCCGCAGCGACCGACCCAGGTGCTGCGACAGGCCCGGGCGCCGCGACAGGCCGGGGCGCTGCGGCGGACCCGGGCGCCGCGACCGGAACCGGCGCTGCGGCGGAGGCCGTACCGCACGTGCGGGTGGCGGTGATCGGCTCCGGGTTCGGCGGCCTCGGAGCGGCCGTCCGGCTTCGCCGCGCCGGGATCACCGACTTCGTCGTCCTGGAGCGCGCGGACTCCGTCGGCGGCACCTGGCGCGACAACAGCTATCCCGGCTGCGCCTGCGACGTGCCCTCGCACCTCTACTCCTTCTCCTTCGCGCCCAACCCCTACTGGCCGCGCAGCTTCTCCGGCCAGCCGGACATCCGCGCCTACCTGGAGAAGGTCGCCACCGTCTTCGGCCTCCGCCCGCACCTTCGCTTCAACACCGAGGTGCTGGAAGCGCGTTGGGAGAGTGAACAAATCCGCTGGCGGATCACCACCTCGGCCGGCCAGTGGACCGCCGACGCCGTGGTCTCCGCCGCCGGACCGCTCGCCGACCCGCAGATCCCCGACCTGCCCGGCCTCAGCACCTTCCCCGGCAAGGTGTTCCACTCCTCCCGCTGGGACCACGACTACGACCTGACCGGCAAGCGCGTCGCCGTGGTCGGCACCGGAGCCTCGGCCGCCCAGATCATCCCGTCGATCCAGCCGAAGGCCGGAAAGCTGACGGTCTTCCAGCGCACCCCGGCCTGGGTCCTGCCGCGCCGCGACCGGGAGATCACCCAGCTGGAGAAGTGGCTCCACGGCCGACTGCCGGTCACCGCCAAGATCCGCCGGGGCACCCTGTTCGCGCTCCGCGAGATCCAGGTGGACGCCTTCGTCCGCCGACCCGGACTGCTGCGCCTCGTCCAGCGACTCGCCGAACGCCACATCGCCCAGGGCATTGCCGACCCGGCACTGCGCGCCAAGCTCACCCCGGACTACCGGATCGGCTGCAAGCGGATCCTGCTCAGCAACACCTACTACCCGGCGCTCGCCGCCGCCAACACCGAGGTGGTCTCCTCGGGCCTGCGCGAGCTGCACGGCTCCACCCTGGTCGCGGCCGACGGCAGCGAGCACGAGGTGGACGCCATCGTCTTCGGCACCGGCTTCCACGTCACCGACATGCCCATCGGCGCCCGGGTGTTCGGGGTGAACGGGACGAGCCTGGCGGAGGAGTGGAAGGACGGCATGGAGGCGCTGCGCGGCTCCACCGTGCACGGCTTCCCCAACCTCTTCTTCGTGATCGGCCCCAACACCGGCCTCGGCAACAGCTCGATGATCCTCATGATCGAGTCCCAACTGAACTACATGATCGATGCGCTGACCACGCTCCACTCGGTCGGCGCCGCCGCCATGCAGCCCACCGTCCGCGCCCAGCGGCAGTGGAACCTGGAACTGCAGCACCGGATGGACCGCACCGTCTGGACCACCGGCGGCTGCCGCAGCTGGTACCTGGACCCGAGTGGCAGGAACACCGTGCTCTGGCCCGGCTCCACGACCTCCTTCCGGCGCGCCACCCGCAAGGTCGACCTCGGCGAGTACGAGCTGATCATGGCCACCGCCCCGACCGCCGCCCGAACCGTCCAGGAGGCCAACGCATGAGTTCCGTCCAGCTTCCCGCGGATTACGTACCGCCCACGCCCGTCGAGGAGTTGGGCATCCGCTCGGCCGACGGCATCCGGCTGCACGTCGAGGTGCACGGCCGGCCCGGGGCGCCCACCGTGGTGCTCTCCCACGGCTGGACCTGCTCGACCGCGTTCTGGGCCCCGGTGATCCGCCAACTCGCCGACCGCTACCGGGTCGTGGTCTACGACCAGCGCGGCCACGGGCGCAGCGAGATCCCGCCCAGCCGCGCCCGGTACTCCCCCCGGGCACTCGCCGAGGACCTGGCCACCGTGCTCGCCCGGACCGTTCCGGCGGGGGAGCGGGCGGTGCTGGCCGGGCACAGCATGGGCGGGATGACCATCATGGCCGCCGGTGGCCGACCCGAGGTCGCCGAGCGCACCGCCGCCAACGTCCTGATCTCCACCGGCCCGAGCGAGCTGGTCGCCGAACTCACCGTCCTGTCGGACGTCGTCCGCGCCCCGGGCCTGCGGCGCTTCCTGCACCGGCGGCTGCTGCGCTCCCGGATGCCGCTCGGTCCTGTCTCGGCGGTCAGCCGGGCGGCGCTCAAGTACGCGACAATGGGGCCGAGTTCGCCGGCCGGTCAGGTCGAGGCGACGGCCCGGATCGTGCACGCCTGCCCCGCCGCGGTCCGCTTCCACTGGGCCGGAGTGCTCGACCGCCTGGACGTACGGGCCGGGCTCGGCCGGGTCACCGCCCCCACCGCCGTAGTGGTGGGCACCGCGGACCGGCTGACCCCGCCGGTGCACGCTCACCGGATCGTCGCCGAACTGGCGGACCCACAGGGGTTGTTGCTGCTCCCGGGGGTCGGGCACATGGCGCCGCTGGAGCGGCCGGTGGAGGTCGCCGCCGAAATCCACCGGATGGCCGCCGCGCACCTGACCGGTGCCGCTTCCGATGCCGCCTCCGCCGCCGCCTCGGCCGCTGCTTCCGTCGATGCTCCCGCTGCTGCTTCCGTCCCTGCTCCCGTCGCCGTGCCCGTCGTTGAGAGGACCACCGTCGCATGAGCGCCGTCCCGCCGTTGTCCGCGCAGGTCGTCGTCGTCACCGGGGCCGCCCGCGGGGTTGGCGCCTCGCTGGCCCGTAGGCTGGCCCGGCGCGGGGCCAAGGTCGCGCTGCTCGGCCTGGAGCCGGAGGAGCTGAAGGCCGTCGCGGCGCAGTGCGGCGCGGCCGCCACGGCGTGGGAGGTGGACGTCACCGACCTGGAGGCGCTCAGTGACACCGCCGACCGGATCAAGGAGCACTACGGTCGGATCGACACCGTGGTCGCCAATGCCGGGATCGCGATCGGCGGACCGCTGGCCGACAGCGACCACCGGGCGTTCAGCCGGGTGATCGAGGTCAACCTGCTCGGCAGCGTCGCCACCGCGCGGGCCTTCCTGCCGGCGCTCGTCGAGAGTCGCGGCTACCTGCTGCAGATCGCCTCGCTCGCCGCGCTGACGCCCGCACCGCTGATGAGCGCGTACTGCGCCAGCAAGTCCGGGGTGGAGGCCTTCGCCCACTCGATCCGCGCCGAGGTCGCCTATCAGGGGGTCAAGGTCGGGGTGGGGTACCTGAGTTGGACCGACACCGACATGGTGCGCGGCGCCGACGAGGACACCGTGCTGAAGCAGATGCGCGGCCGGCTGCCGTGGCCGGCCAACAAGACCTATCCGCTGGAGCCCGCGGTGGACCGGATCGTCGCCGGGATCGCCCGTCGGTCCGCCCATGTGTACGCCCAGGCCTGGCTGCGCGGGATGCAGCCGGTCCGGTGGTTGCTGCCGAGCCTGATCGCGGTGGTCGGCTCCCGTGACGTGGCCAAGCTCGCCCCGCAGCTCGCGGCCACCGCCGCCTCGCGACTGCGCGCAGTCGGGGCCGGCGGCGCCGCGGACACGGCGGCGCGCACGACCCGGTCGGGGGCGGACGGCTGACGGCTGACGGCGAACGGTTGACAGCTGACAGATGACAGATTTCGAAATCTGAAATCTGAAGTCTGTCAGCTGTTCCTTGTCAGTTGCCGGCGTCGCCCGTCACCCGTCGCCCGTCCGCGATCCCCGCCAGCACCCGCAGAGCCCACGCCAACACCGGCAACGGGGGCGAGGCCAGCCCCACCCGCACCGCGGACGGCGTGCTCCGCGGATCCACCGCGAAGGCCGCCGCGGGTGTCACCGAAATCCCCGCCCGCGCCGCCGCGGCGACGAAGGCCTCCGCCCGCCAGCTGCCCGGCAGCTCCCACCACAGGTAGTACGAGCACGGGTCCGCCCGCAGCCGCTGCCCCGCGAGCGCCTCCCGGGCCAGTGCCTGCCGCGCCGCCGCGTCCGTGCGTTTCGCCGCCGTCACCGCGGCCAGCGTCCCGTCCGCGATCCAGCGCACCGCCGCCTCCAGCGCGAAGCCGCTCGGCGTCCACCCACCGGTCCGCAGCGCCCCCGCGACCCGTTCGCGCAGCCCGTCCGGGACGACCGCGAACCCGACGGTCAGTCCCGGCGCGAGCCGCTTGGACAGGCTGTCGACCAGCACCGTCCGCTCCGGCGCGAGCGCGGCGAGCGGCGCGAGCTCGGGACGCAGGAAGGACCAGATGGCGTCCTCGACCACCGGCAGGTCCAGTCGGCGCAGTTCCGCCGCCAGCGCGACCGCCCGCTCGGGCGGCAGGCTGATGCCGAGCGGGTTCTGCAGCCGGGGCTGGAGGTACACCGCGCTCAGCGGCGCCGTCCGGTGGGCCGCCGCGACGGCGTCGGGCCGCAGCCCGTGCTCGTCCACCGCGAGCGGCACCAGCCGGACACCCAGCCGCCCCGCCACCGCCTTGACCACCGGGTAGGTCAGCGCCTCGACCCCCAGCCGCTGTCCGGGCGCCACCAGCGCGGCGAGCGCCCCCGCGACGGCCTGCCGTCCGTTGCCCGCGAACAGCAGCCCCCGCGCCTCGACCTCCCAACCGCCCGTGCCCGCCGTCAGCAGCCCGGCGAAGGACTGCCGTGCGGCGTCCGTTCCGGCCGCGCCGACCGGTCGCAGCGCCTCCTCCAGCGCGTCCGCCCGCAGCAGGGGCGTCAGTGCGCCGGCCAGCAGTTCGGCCTGCCCGGGCGCGCTCGGGTAGTTGAGTTCCAGGTCGATCGGCGCGGTGGCCGGTTCGGCGAGGGCGATCCGCCCGTTCTCCCCGGACCGCCCCCCGGCCCGGACGAAGGTGCCCCGCCCGACCTCCCCGACGGTCAGCCCGCGCCGGACCAGTTCGCGGTAGACCCGGCCCGCCGTCGAGGCGGCGATGCCCCGCCGGCGGGCGAAGGCGCGTTGGGTGGGCAGCTGCTGGCCGGGCCGCAGCCGTCCGCTGGTGATGTCGGCGGCGACCTCGTCCGCGATCAGCCGGTAGTCGTCCATGGCGAACCAACCCCTCGTGCTCCCCGCATCGGGCGATTGCACCGAGCGCAAAGTCATCATTGCATCGAGATCACTCCGCACCCTAGCCTCGACGCATGGACGAGCTGATGAACATCACGGGCGCCCTGCACGCGGTGGACGGCCACGCGGTGCTCGGCATCGCCGCGGTGGCGCTGGGCATGGTGCTGTCACCGGGGCCGAACATGATCTACCTGGTCTCGCGCTCGATATCCCAGGGCCGCCGCGCCGGACTGGTGTCGCTGGCAGGCGTCGCCGCCGGGTTCCTGGTCTACCTGGTCGCGGTGACGGCCGGGGTGGCGGCGGTCTTCTCGGTGGTCCCCGTCCTCTACACCGTGATCAAGCTGGCCGGGGCCGGCTACCTGCTCTGGCTGGCCTGGAAGGCGGTCAAGCCCGGCGGCACGGCGGTCTTCGCCCCTCAGGAACTGCCCCCGGACCCGCCGCGGCGCCTGTTCGCGATGGGCTTCCTGACCTGTCTGCTCAACCCCAAGATCGCCGTCATGTACATCTCGCTGCTGCCCCAGTTCGTGGTCCCCGAGCGGGGCCACATCGCGGTGCAGAGCCTGGTGCTCGGCCTGGTCCAGATCACGATCGCGGTCGGCATGAACGGCCTGATCGCGATGAGCGCGGGCAGCATCGCCGGCTTCCTCGGCCGCCGCCCGGTCTGGCTGCGTGTCCAGCGCTACGTGATGGGCACCGTCCTCGCCGGCCTCGCGGTGCGCATCGCCGCCGACCGCGCCAGGACGGTGGCGGCCTGAGAGCTGTCCCAGTCGGCCTACCAGGCCCAGGAGGCCTAGGAGACCCCGGTCGCCGCCGCCCGCAACACCTCGTACCCCGCTCGGACGAGGCGCCCGTCCGGTGCCGGTGCGGTGTTGGCGAGGACGGCGACGGCGGTCGGGCCCTCGGGCGAGAACCCCGCGAAGCTGGTGAACCCCCGGGTGCCGCCGGAGTGGAAGTACAGGTCGCGACCGCCCGAGCGGCGGTGCATCCAGACGAGGCCGAGCCGGTCCGTCGAGTGGGGCAGCCGCAGCCGTAGCCGCTGGACGTCCCGCAGGGCGGCGCCCAACTCGCCGCCCGCGCCCAGGGCGTGGGCCCGCAGGTAGCGCAGCAGATCGGCCCCGGACGACCGCACGGCGCCCGCGCCCGGCAGTCCGGGGATGTGCCAGGGCGGCACCGGCCGTCCGCGGCGGTATCCGACGGCCAGGCCCGGGGCGTCCGGGGCGCACGTCGTGGAGCGCAGCCCGAGCGGTCCGCATACGCGTTCGGCGAGCAGATCCCCGTACGGCAGTCCGCCCCTCTCGGCGAGCAGGCGCCCGAGGAGACCGACTCCGTAGTTGGAGTAGCAGTACCGACTACCGGGTCTGCCGCGCACCGTCGTTCGGGCCAGGCCGCGGCGCAACTGGTCCTCACCGTAGGTCGCGTACGGATTGGTGAACCAGGCGGGCGCGGCGCTGGCGAGCAGGCCCGGCGGCAGCCGGGGCAGTCCCGAGGTGTGGGTGGCCAGGTGCAGCAGTCGCACCGGGTCGGCCGAACGGACCTTCGCCGGGCGCCAGTTGGGTGGCAGGTGGTGCTCCAGCCGGTCGTCCAGGGCGAGTTCGCCCCGCGCGGCCATCCGCGCCAGCAGCAGTGCGGTGAAGGTCTTCGTCACCGAACCGAGTTCGAAGACGGTCTCCGGCGTGCACGGCGGCGCGACCGGTGCGAGGCCGAGCCGACCGTGGCACCGGACCTGTTCCCGGTCCCCGCGCGCGACGGCCACCGTGACGGCGGTCGCGTACGGCTCGGCTGCCCGCAGCGTCGCCGCGACCGCGGTGGCCAGTTCGCTCACGCGGGCGCCGGTGTGCCGCCGAGCGCGCGCGAGAGCGCGACGGTGGCCGCCACCACCCCGACGACGGCGGTGTGTTCGTGCTCGCGGAAGGTGTCCTCCGGGTCCTCGTGGACGGGCGTGACGGCGTCGCGCGGGATCAGTCCGTCCGGGTGCTGGAGCGCGGCCAGTGCCTCCCACCCGGTCCGGCCGGTGACCGGCTCGCCGATGCACGAGTCGACGATGAGCAACTCGCCCACGAGGTCCCACTCTCCGGTCTCCAGCCAGACGTCGAGCCAGACCGGCAGCCAGTCGCGCAGGTAGTCGCGCATCGGTTCGGGCAGGCAGTCGGGCCGGGAGCCCCAGTCGGTGAGGTGGAACACGGTGTGGGTGACCTGGTAGCCGATCACCCAGGTGATGGTCCACGGCTCGGGGCGGGCGCCGAGCCAGGTCGCCCGGGCCAGCGCGGGCCAGTCCGGCCGGTGTTCCAGTCCGGCGATCCGCCAGGCGTTGGCGAGGGCGAGTCGGCGGCTTCCCTGCATTTCGAGGGCGTGGACGGCCCGGAGCCGGCCGAGGGAGTTCAGCAGCTCCTCCAGGGCGGCGTGGCGGTAGCCCGCCCGGGCGAAGTGCGCGTAGGTCTCCAGCGGGTCGGTGATCGCGACGTGCCGCAGTTGTCGGTCGTAGAGGAGGTCGCCCCCGCGCAGTTGGGCCCAGGCGGTCTCGAGGAGTTCCCGCGCCGCCCGGGTGTCGCGCGGACCGGAGACCCCCTCCCGGAGCACTAGGGAGGCGGCCAGCGCGGTCTCGCAGAGCGGCTTGTAGACGTCGTCCGGATCGGCCAGGTCGCGGACGGTGCTGTCCGTGAGCCGTCCCCTGCCGTCGGTGTAGTGCGCGTGCAACCAGGCCAGCGCCCGGGTGCCGAGCCGTTGGGCGACGGTGAGCACCTGGGTGTCGGTCATCGCGGACCAGCGTTCAACAGGCCGTGGGCGACGTCGAGTTCCAGCCGCATGCGAGCGCTGCCGGCGCCGACCAGGCGGATCCGTTCCAGGACGGGTTCGATCTCCAGCCGGACCGGACGGCCGTCGGCCCGGGCCCAGGCGAGCCAGCGGGCGAGTCGAACGGCGGTGGTGAGGTCGTTCCGGAGCATGGCGCGGGTCGCGCCCCGGGCGAGGCCCAGGGTGTGGGTGCGGGCGTCCTCGTGAACCGGCCCGTCCAGGCCGGGCAGTGCGAGTACGGACAACTGCGCCATCCGCACCGACCAGGCCTGCCATCCGGCGGTTTCCGAACCGGGCGACGGCGCGGGGGGCGTGCGCGGCGGAGCGGCGGGCGACACGGCCGCCCCGAACGGCGTCCGGGCCAGCATCCGGTCGGCGGCCCAGTCCTGCCAGCCGATCGCCAGCGCGGCCTCCTCGGACCCGGCAGCCGGAGGAGGAAGGGTGCGCCGGGCCTCGACCAGCAGTTCGGCGGTGGGTCCGTCGGGTTCGGCCCCGGTGAGCAGTTGCGGGGCGAACAGGTCCGCGCCGAGCACCCGTACGGCGGCCAGCAGCGGGCGGGGCGCGGTGGTGTCACGGGCCGTGAGTGCGGCCGGGCCCCCGCCGTCCCGGAGGGCGTCGAGGGTCCGGCCCGCCACCTGCTCGACCGCTGCGGCGTACTCGTCGCGGAGTGACGTGTCGGCGAACGGCATGCGGAGGGTCCCTCCTTCGCACATCCGAGAAGTGGCACTGGGCGCGTGGCCCTGGGCGGAGCGGCCCGGCTACCGGGCCGGCTTCTCCTTGGGGGCCTTGGGCACCTTGGGAGAGAGGGCCAGCAGCCCGGTCAGCAGCAGCAGGCCTTGGGCCTCCGGCAGGTACGTGGGCGCGTCGGACACGACGGCCTCGTCCTCCACCATCAGACTCGCGAGAGTCTCGGCCTCGGCCAGCGTCGCACTGCTCGACGCCGAGGCGGTTTCGGTCCGGAACTGAGTGAGCATCGGATCCGCCTCCTCACCTGGATCGCACCGCCCGGTGGGGCGATGCCTCGTCCGAGACTACGAGCACGATCGATTGCCTGCATCCGCAGCTGGCCGACCAGGTGAGCCGCCCGGGGTGTGGGCGTGGCCGCAGGGAGTCGGTACGGTCGGGGGCATGACCACAGCCTTGATCACCGGCGCGACCGCCGGCATCGGAGCCGCCTTCGCCGGCCGGCTCGCCCGCAGCGGCTACCGGCTCGTCCTGGTGGCCCGGGACACCGAGCGCCTGGAGCGCGCGAGCGCCGACCTGCACGCCCGGTACGGCACCGAGGTGGAGGCGCTGACCGCCGACCTCGCCACCGACGAGGGCATCGCCGCCGTCGAAGCGCGGCTCGCCGACGCCGAGCGCCCGGTGGATCTCCTGATCAACAACGCCGGCTTCGGCAACAAGGGCGCCTTCGGGACCGTCCCGCTCCAGGACGAGCTGGACATGCTGAAGGTGCACGTCGAGGCCATCCTGCGGCTGACCACGGCCGCCCTCCCGGGAATGCGCGAGCGCGGCCGGGGTGCGATCGTGAACGTCGCCTCGGTGGCGGCCTTCCTGCCGCGCGGCACGTACGGGGCGAGCAAGGCGTGGGTGGTGAGCTTCACCCAGGGCGTACTGCGCGACCTCGGCGGGACGGGCGTGCGGATGATGGCGCTGTGCCCCGGATTCACCCGGACCGAGTTCCACCAGCGGGCGGGCATGGGCACCGGCAACATCCCGTCCTGGTCCTGGCTGTCGGCCGAGCGCGTGGTGAACGAGGCGATGCGCGACCTCGCCCGCGGCCGTTCGGTGTCCGTGCCGGGCAAGCGCTACAAGCTGGCCGTGGCGGTCGCCCGGGTGCTGCCGTCCGGCAAGCTCGGCGGCCTCTCCTCGAAGGCGGCGCGCACCTACCGGACGAACTGAGGCGCGTACCCGCCGGACGGGCTGGGGCGCAGCGGCGGTCGGGCCGGGGAGCGGCAGCGGGAATAGAGTCACCCTCACTATTAGCTTGCCTAACTATGAGCTAGTCTCGCTATGCTGAAACCCGACCGACCGCCATGCCCGCCGCTGCGCCCACGCCCCCGCGCGCCCGATCCAGGGAGGCCCGTTCTTGAGGCCCGCCGCCATCGACTGGACCCCGCCCGACCGCGCCGAGGGCGATCCCCGCCCACCGGCCCAGTGGCGGCGCATCCTCGCGCTGTTCCGCCCGTACCGGGGCCGCCTCACCACCGTCGGGCTGCTGGTCGCGGCCTCGGCCGTGGTGTCCGTCATCTCGCCGTTCCTGCTCAGGGCCGTACTGGACACCGCCATCCCGCAGGGCCGCACCGGGCTGCTCAGCCTGCTCGCGCTCGGGATGATCCTCACCGCCGTGGTGAACAGCATCTTCAACGTGCTGCAGACGCTGATCTCCACCACCGTCGGCCAGCGGGTCATGCACGACCTGCGCACCTCCGTCTACGGCCACCTCCAACGGCAGTCGCTGGCCTTCTTCACCCGCACCCGCACCGGCGAGGTGCAGTCCCGGATCGCCAACGACATCGGCGGCATGCAGTCCACGGTGACCTCCACGGCGACCAGCCTGGTCTCCAACCTCACCGCGGTGATCGCCTCGATCGTGGCCATGGTCGCCCTCGACTGGCGGCTGACCGTCGTCTCGCTGCTCCTGCTCCCGCTGTTCGTCTGGATCAGCCGGCGGGTCGGCCGGGAGCGCAAGAAGATCACCACCGAGCGGCAGAAGCAGCTGGCCGCGATGAGCTCGGCCGTCCAGGAGTCGCTGTCGGTGAGCGGCATCCTGCTCGGCCGCACCATGGGCCGGTCCGACTCGCTCGCCCGCGAGTTCACCGAGCAGTCCGACCAGCTCGCCGACCTGGAGGTGCGGGCCAGCATGGCCGGGCGCTGGCGGATGAACACCATCATGATCGTGATGGCCGCGATGCCCGCGCTGATCTACTGGGCGGCCGGGCTGACCTCCGCCGCGGGCGCGCCGATCGTCTCGGTCGGCACCCTGGTCGCCTTCGTCACGCTCCAGCAGGGCCTGTTCCGCCCGACCGTCAGCCTGCTCTCCACCGGCGTGGACGTGCAGACCTCGCTCGCGCTCTTCCAGCGCATCTTCGAGTACCTCGACCTGCCGGTCGAGATCGCCGAACCGCCGAGGCCGGTCGGCCTGACCGACATCCGCGGCGAGGTCCGCTTCGAGGCCGTCGACTTCCGCTACGACCCCGAGCAGGAGCGCCCGACCCTGACCGGCGTCGAACTCAAGGTCCCGGCCGGGACCTCACTGGCCGTGGTCGGCGAGACCGGCTCGGGCAAGACCACCCTCAGCTACCTGGTGCCGCGGCTGTACGACGTCACGGGCGGCCGGGTCACCCTGGACGGCGTGGACGTGCGCGAGCTGTCCTTCGACACCCTGTCCCGCGCGGTCGGCGTGGTCTCCCAGGAGACCTACCTCTTCCACGCCTCGGTCGCCGACAACCTGCGGTTCGCCAAGCCCGGCGCCAGCGACGCCGAACTGGTCGAGGCCGCCCGGGCCGCGCAGATCCACGAGACCATCGCCGCCCTCCCGGACGGTTACGACACCCTGGTCGGCGAACGCGGCTACCGCTTCTCCGGCGGCGAGAAGCAGCGCCTCGCGCTCGCCCGCACCATTCTGCGCAACCCGCCGGTGCTCATCCTCGACGAGGCCACCAGCGCGCTCGACAACCGCACCGAACAGGCCGTCCAGCAGGCCGTGGACACCCTGGCCGCCGGCCGCACCACCATCACCATCGCGCACCGGCTGTCCACCGTCCGCTCCGCCGACCAGATCGCCGTGCTCGACCACGGTGAGGTGGTCGAACTCGGTACCCACGAGGAGCTGGTGGAGCTGGACGGCCGGTACGCGGCGCTGCTGCGCCGGGAGGCGCCGGAGGCCGCGGCCCTGTCGGCGGCCGCCCTCGGCCACGCGTGAGCCCGTCCGCCTCGGCCACGCGTGACTCCGTAGCCGTTGGCCGCGGACAAGCGGGCCGGCGGCCCGGCGGCCCGGCGGCCGTCGAGCGCAAGGTGACCGGTCCGAAGGGCGGTCAGGCCGCCTTCGGGATCTCGTTGTAGCTCTCCACGACCTCCTGGCCGGAGAGCCGCTGGATCGCCGCCATCACCTCGTCGGTCACCTGCCGACGGGCCTTCAGCGAACGGGCCTGCCCGTGCAGCTCGTCGAAGTGCAGCGGCTCGCCGAAGCGGACGGTCACCTTCTTGATCCGCGGGACGCGCTTGCCGATCGGCAGGATCTGCTCCGGGCCCTCCAGGGCCACCGGCACCACCGGAACGCCCGCGGTCAGCGCGAGCCAGGCGACGCCCGTCTTGCCCCGGTAGAGCCGGCCGTCCAGCGACCGGGTGCCCTCGGGGTAGATGCCGAAGGCCTTGCCGTCCTCCAGGATCTCCAGCGCCGACTCCAGCGAGGCCTGCGCGGAACGGTAGGTGCCGCGCTCGACCGGCACCGCGCCGATCGCCTCGAAGAAGCCCTTGGAGACCCGGCCCTTGAGCCCGGTGCCGGTGAAGTACTCGGCCTTGGCGAGGAAGTGGACCCGCCGCGGGGCGGTGAGCGGGATCACCACGCTGTCGATGAACGACAGGTGGTTGCTGGCCAGGATCACCCCGCCCTTGCGCGGCACGTTCTCGATGCCCTCGATGACCGGGCGCCAGATCCCCCGCGAAACGGGTTTCAGCACCAGCCTGGTGGCGAGGTCGAGCACGGTTTCCCTCCCTGGACGAACGACCGCCCGGGAGGCGCCCGGGTCAGCAATCAGACCCGCAGACTACGACACCCACCCCGGCGTGCGTCCACTCCCGGAGACCGTGGCGAACACCACGGGCGGGTAGGGTACGGCCGTCCGAACCGAGCAAGACCCCGCAGTACGCAGGAGGAAACGATGGAGAGCGTCGAGGCCATCAAGGAGATGTTCGACCGTTTCGACAAGAACGGCGACGGCAAGATCACCGCTGCCGAGTACGCGCTGGCCGCCAACGAGATGGGCGACCACAGCGTCACCATCTCGATGGCCGAGGCGCTGATCCACGCGATGGACACCCGTCACCAGGGCTTCCTGGACTTCGAGGAGTTCCTGGCCGCGCGTCAGCGCTGAGCCCGCGCGGACGGGGCCGGATCCGCCCTGCCGGCGGCCCCGACCCCGTCCGTGGGCCCGTCCTCTACCGTGCCGGACCCATCGGGAACACCCGGCGCACCACCCGCTCCGCCGCGCCGCCGTCGTCCCAGACGCAGAACTTCGCCCGGAACCGCGCCCGGGCCCCCGGCTCCGGATCCCCCGCGCGCAGCGCCCGCGCCAGCCCGTCCACGTCCACCGTGACGGCGCCCGGCGGCTCCGCGAACAGGTCGAAGTAGACGCCGCGTTCGCGCTGGTACTCCTCCCAGTCCGGTGCGAATATCACCACCGGACGGTCCAGCACCGCGTAGTCGAACATCATCGACGAGTAGTCCGTCACCAGTGCGTCCGCCGCCAGGTAGAGGTCCTCCACGACCGGGTGCGTCGACACGTCCACGATCTCCGCCGCGTCCGCACCGGTCGTCAGGTCGCCCGGGCCGTCGGTGTGGAAGTAGTGGGTGCGCACCAGCAGCGTGAAGCGCGGGCCCAGCCGCCGGGCCAGCTCCGCCACGTCCAGCAGCGGCACGTAGCCGCCCTTGCCGCCGCGGTGCGTCGGTGCGTACAGCACCGCCGTGGTGCCGGGGCGCAGCCCGAACCGCTCGCGCATCGCCCGGACCTCCTCCGGGGTGGCGTTGGCCAGCCGGTCGTTGCGCGGGTAGCCGGTGTCCAGCATCTCGTACCGGCCGGGGAAGGCCCGGGAGAAGTGCTCGCTGGTGTGCGGGTTGGAGGAGACCAGGAAGTCCCAGCGGTCGATGGCCTCCTGGAGCCGGTCGAAGTCCATCCCCTCGGCGGCCTCGGGGCGGCCCCGCAGGTCCATGCCCATCGCCTTGAGCGGGGTGCCGTGCTGGGTCTGGACGTGCACCGTGCCCTGGCGCTTCGCCATCGTGCGCGGGAAGTTGACGTTGTTGACGAAGTACTTCGCGGTCGCCATCGCCTTGAGGTAGGCGGGAGTGTTGACGATCACGTACGGGACGCCGGGCGGCATGGCGTCGGCCTGCCGGCGGTTCTCCACCACCCACACGCCCCGGATCTGCGGGGCGAGTTCCTTGGCCTTCTCGTAGATCGCCGCCGGGTTGCACGCGTAACCCCGGTGCCAGTACGCGGCGTAGACCGCCAGGTGCTCGTCCAGCGGGAGCCGCCGGAAGGCGTTGTACGCGGTGAACCGGGCGCCGCTGCGCACGCCCTTCTTCACCGCGGGCGCCACCGCCCTCGCCCCGCGCTTGAGTTCGCGCGGCAGGCGGCCGGTGCGGCGCAGCTCGGCGTAGGCGATCCGGGCCCCGCGGGCGGCCAGCCGGTACTGCACGCCGCGCACCCCGCCGGGGAAGCGGTAGTCCGCGGGGCGGTGGCGCTCGAAGTGCAGGGCGATCCGGTGGAAGTAGTCCTTGCGCCGGGCGACGGGGACCAGCCCGGGGGTGTCGTAGACGTTCAGCGCCTGGCGGACGGTCCGGTCGAAGACCAGGGTGCGCAGCGACTCCGGGACGGGCCTGCCGGGGCGGTCGGAACGGTCGATGAAGGCGAAGATGGCGTCGTACTGGGCGAACACGTCGGCGTGCTTGGGGGAGGCGGTGGCGGTGATCGCGCCGTCCCGGCCGCGCCGGTAGAAGTAGCAGGGGCGGTCGAGGTAGCGCAGTCGCTCGGCGGCCAGCAGCGCGGGGTAGGTGACCGAGATGTCCTCGTAGTAGCCGCGGCCGAAGGCGACGCCGAGGCCCTCCAGGAATTCGCGGCGGAACACCTTGTTCCACACCGACATCACGGTCTGGAACAGCGCCGGGTGCTCGGCGAGGGTGCAGCCCTCGACCAGCGGGGAGCCGACCAGCACGTGCCGCCAGGGGTTGGGCTCGCTCCCGCCGTCCGGATAGACGTGGGTGAAGTCGGTGAGCAGCACGTCGGCGGGCACCTCGCGGCGGCGCTCCTGCGCCAGCTCGTCCAGGATCACGCCGACCGTCCGCTCGGGCAGCCAGTCGTCGCTGTCCACGAACCAGACGTACTCGCCGCGCACCTGCGGCAGGGCGGCGGCCCGGGCGCCACCGAGGCCCTGGTTCTCGGTGAGGTGCATCACGCGCAGCCGGGGGTCGCGGGCGGCGTAGGCGTCCAGGATCGCGCCGGAGCCGTCGGGGGAGAGGTCGTCGACCGCGATCACCTCGAAGCGGGTCTCGGCGGCGGGGGTCTCGCCGAGGATCGAGTCGAGGCAGCGCGGCAGGTACCGCTCCACGCCGTGGACCGGAAGCACGATGCTGAGGAGGAGGGACACGCTGGCCGAGTCTACCGATCCGCACGGTGCGACCTGCGGGGACGTCGGGCTGCGGAAGGCGGGCGGTGTGACCGGCGCGTGACGGGGCCCGGAACCGCCGGTGCCGGGCCCCGAGCGGGGCGGCACCGGCAGTCTGGTGGCGGCCCGGCCGACCCTCTACGGCCGGCCGCCGGTCCGGGCACCACGCGGGCCTGGCCACCGCAGCGTCGAGGTGACCGGGCAGTGGCCCGCAGGAGCCGGAGTCTTTCACCGAGTCGCGTCGTTCACGACTCGAACACGCGCATGGGTGCGGTGCGGGCACCTGGGCGTGTGCATCAGATATTGCTTGGAGGATTGGCGGGAGTCAATCCCTCGAATGCGTTCACTTCATGAAGTCGGATGAAGTCGGACGGTGACGCGGTGATCGCTTTGTCGACGTGACGGCTGTCCCCTATATGGGGAGCCGGGCGAGGAGCGGCGGGAGGGTGTCGGAAGGGCATCGGGGGAGGCGTGGGGAGGGGCGTCGGCAGCGGTTTCGTCGATACGGCTGCCGCACCGGCCGTCCGCTTCCGTGCGCCCGGCGCATGCCGCGGATGCGGGCGCCGGGTCCGCGCCTCCTGGTCCTGATGACGGACGGCTGGTCGTGCACCATCATTGATGCCTAGTCGTGATCGCCCGGGCGGCCCCTGGTGCATCGTCAGTTGACGTCGCACGGTACGGTGGCACAACACCAAGGACGGTTGCGCGAAGACCGTCCCTCACGGATAGTCTTCGCCTCACGGCCCTGGCGCCTCGTAGGGGTGGGAAAAACTGATGGAACACATGCAAGTGCGGACTCGGCCCCGTGTGCCGGCGATCCAGTGCGGTGTCGGCGCGACCGGCCGCAGGATCGACCGACACCTGGCCGTGCTCGGCGCGCCCGCGCTCTCGGCGGTGGACACCGCCGAGGCGCTCGGGCTGATAAGGGAGCTGACGCCGCGCGGCGCCGGCACCCCGGCGGCGGCTCGCCGCCGCCACACCCGTGTCTCGCTGCTGGCGCCGCTGCGTCGGCTGAGGCGGAGCCTCTTCGGCGGGCGCGGCTAACAGTCGGTCCCGGGGCCTGGCCCCCGGGTGCGGCCCGGGGCTCGGCGGCCGGACCGTGAGCGACCCGTCGGACCACCCGGTCCGTCGGGTCGTCGGCGTATCCGCGGCCCGGACCGCTGCTCCGGTCCGAACCCCTCACCCTACGCGAGCCCGACGCCCCGGCGCGGGCGGTCGGCGAGGCAGTACGCCCGACCCGCTGACCTGGGTCAGGATGGCGCCATGGCGGACAACAACCACTCCACGTCGGCCGGGTCCACCGGCTCCTTCCAGAGCACCACCCTGGAGATCACCACCGGCAACCGCGAGGTCGCGCTCGACATCACCGACCGCTGCGTCGCGTTCCTCAACGAGCGGGCCCCCGGGCGGGACGGGCTGCTCAACGTCTTCGTCCCACACGCCACGGCCGGGATCGCCGTCCTGGAGACCGGCTCGGGCAGCGACGACGACTTCCTGGCGGTGCTGCGCGACCTGCTCCCGGCCGACGACCGCTGGCGCCACCGGCACGGCAGTCCCGGCCACGGACGGGACCACGTGGTGCCCGGCCTGGTCGCCCCGCACGCCACCCTGCCGGTGCTCGGCGGTCAACTGGCGCTCGGCGTCTGGCAGTCGGTGGTGCTGATCGACACCAACGGGGACAACCCGCGCCGCACCGTCCGGCTGTCCTTCCTCGGCTGAGCGGTGCCCCGGGTGTTTCCGGGGCGGGTGGTCCCGAGCCGCGCGGTTCTTGGCCGGGCGGTTCGGGTCAGCGGCCCGCGGCGACGTGGCCGGCCAGGGCGGCGAGGTAGCGTTCGATCGCCAGGTGCTGGCAGAGCAGCGCGACCGGTCGGCCCAGCCGGGCGTACCAGGCGGACAGCCGGGAGAACGCGGCGACCTCGAACCACACCTCGCCCTCGGCGTCCATCGACACCAGGAACGACTCCTCGCCGCACTCCGGATGGCCGGGCAGCGTCCCGTACGCGAAGCCGATCCGGTCCGGCTCGGCCACGGTCCACACCACTCGGCAGGGGATCACCAGCCGCGGCCACCGGCTGCCCGGCAGGCTCAGCCGCAGCAGCACGGTGGCTCCCTCCCGGGCGGGGCCGCCTGGGTACACGGCGAACCCGGTCCCCAGTTGGCTGCCCCACCCGAGCACGTACCGCCCGGCCCGCTCCAGCACCTCCGGCCCGTGCCCGAGGTGCACCCGCCGCCGCAGATGCGCGTACCCGTCCGGCAGCCGGCCGCGGCGGGTGGCCCCGACCTCGGGGTAGGTGGGCTCGGTGGCCCGGGCGGCCCGTAGTCGCTGTTGAAGATCGCCAACCATGGCGGCCACGGTAGTCGGGCGTTGGGGGAGCGCTTGGGGTGGGGCGCCTTGAGGCGGGGCGCCTTGAGGCGGGGCGCCTTGAGGTGGGGCGCCTTGAGGCGGGGCGCCTTGAGGTGGGGCGCCTCGAGGTGGGGCGCCTTGGGGTGGGGAGCCTTGAGATAAGGCGCCTTGCGGTGGGGCGGGGCCGGAGAGTAGGAAGGCGTCATGAGCGACAGCGCGACGAACGAGGCCGCTGCGAGCGCGAACGCTGCGGTCTGCGAGCCGGCGCCCACCGACTCGGCCGAGGCGGCGCTGCGCGAGGACCCGGCGGCGACCGGCCCGCGGGCCGACTGCGTGTTGTGCGGCGAGCCGACCGTGCTGCCCGCCGATCAGCCGGGCAGCACGCTGTGTCCGACCTGCGCCTGGCAGCAGGCCCAGCGGATCGCCTGTTCGGGCTGAGGGAACCGAGGGGCCTGAGCGTCTGAGGCGTCTGAAAGGTCCGACATGACCAACCGGACCGGCTCGAGCGGCGGCGAACCGGCGGTGCCCGCCGCCGCTACGCGTCCTCCCGTCCGGCCAGGGCGAGGGTGGAGCCGTGCCGCCCCTTGCGGACCAGTAGCTGCGCGGGGATGCGGCTGCGCAGATCGGCGACGTGGCTGACGATGCCGACCGCGCGGTCCCGCTCGCGCAGGCCGTCGAGGACGTCCATCACCTCCTCCAGGGACTGCTCGTCCAGGGTGCCGAAGCCCTCGTCGATGAACAGGGTGTCCAACGGCATTCCGCCCGCCTCGTCGGTGACCACGTCGGCCAGGCCGAGGGCAAGGGAGAGCGAGGCGAAGAAGCTCTCGCCGCCGGAGAGCGTCGCGGTGTCCCGCTCGGTGCCCGTCCAGGCGTCGACCACCCGCAGGGCCAGGCCGGAGCGCTTGTTGCCGGTGCCCCGGTCGTCACTGTGCACCAGGGTGTAGCGGCCCCCGGACATCCGGACCAGCCGATCGCTGGCCGCCGCCGCGACCTGTTCCAGCCGGGCCGCCAGGACGTACGACTCCAGGCGCATCCGCAGCCGGTTCTCGGTGGAGGTGCCGGCGGCCAGTGCGGCGAGCCGGTTGATCCGCCGGTAACGCTCCAGCGCCGGCGCCAGCTCGGCGGCGAGGGCGCCCAGCTGCCGCCCGATCTCGGCGAGTGCCGTGCAGCGTTCCTGGGCCGCCGACCGCGCTGCATGCGCCCGGCCGAGCCGGTCGGTGGCGGCGGAGAGCGCGGCCGCCGCGGCGGGCAGGTCGACCGGCGGACGGGCTGCGGCCTCGGCCAGTTCGGGCAGCGCGAGCTCGTGCCGGACGGCGGCCGACTCCGCGTGGTGCCGCTCCAGCCGGGCCTCCAACCGTTCCCGTTCCTCGCGCGGCAGCAGTACCGCGAGCGCCGCCCCGGCGTCCGGGAAGCCCGCCGCGGCGGCGGCCCCGCCGAGTTCCTCCTCCGCCTCATCCAGCCGGGCCCGTGCCTCCGCCGCCGTCCGGGCGGCCGCGGCGGCAGCGGCGACGGCCTCGGCGAGCCCGGTCAGCGATGCGGCCCGGTCGGCCACCGAGGCCGCCTCGCCCCGGGCGGCCGCGACCCTGGCGGTCAGCGCCCGCTGCTCGTCGTCCAGCTTCGCCAGCCGGTCGGTGAGCACGGCGGCGCGCTCCCTGGCCTCATTGAGCTCCTCCAGTCGGCGGGCACGGTCCTCGGACAGTCGGGCGATCTCCTGCCCGACCCGGCCGAGCGCCTCGGCCTCCTGCAGCGCGGTGCGGTGCTCGTGCTCCAGCTCGGCGAGCGTTCGGGCCAGCACGTCCGCGCTCTCCGGCCCGGCCGCACCGGCGGCGGCCGCCTCGCGCACCCGCAGCGCGGTCAGTGCCTGGTCGGCCTCGCCCCAGAGCCGCTCGGCGGCGGCCTGGGCGCGGCCGGCCCGCTCCTCGTCCTCGGCGCTCACCCGGTCGCCCTCGGCGGCCTCGGCTGGTGCCGGATGCTCCGGTGAGCCGCAGACCCGGCAGGCCTCGTGCGGGCGCAGCTGCGCTGCCAACTCGGCGGCCATGCCCGCGAGGCGGCGGTCCCGCAGGTCCAGGCCGAACTCGCGGGCGTCCAGCGCGGCCGTGCGCAGCTCGGCGACCCTCGGTTCGGCGGCGGCAATCTCCGCCAGCAGACCGTCCCGCTCCCGGGCCGCGCCCAGGCGGGTGGTCAACTCGCGCCGCTGTCCGTCCAGTTGCTCGACCCGGGTGCTCGCCATCTGGGCCCGCGTCTGCTGCTGCTCCAACCGGGCCAGCTCGCCGTCGAACTCGGCCAGCCAGTCCTCGGCCTCCTCGGCCAGGTCCTCGGCGGCGCGCCGGTCCCGTGCCAGGGCGTGCTGCTCCCGGGCGAGTTCGGTACGGCGCCGCTCCTCCGCCCGGGCCGCCTCCAGCCGGACCACCTCGGCTCGCAGCCGCCGTTCCGCCTCGGCCAACTCGGCGGCGTCGGCTCCGGCCCCGGTCGGCAACTGCCCTCCGCCGTCCGTCCGGGCGAGTGCCTCCCGATGCCGCTGTTCCGCCGCCCGTGCCCGGTCGAGCGCCTCGGCGGCGCTCTCCCGCAGCCGCAGCGCGGCCTCCACGCCGACCGCCTCCTGCGCGGCCGCCAAGCGGTGACGGTCCCGAGCCGCGGCCTCTCCGAACCCGGCCAGCCGCTCGGCCTCGGCCAGCGCCTCCCGGTACCGGCGCTGTCGTCCGGCCAGCTCCTCGGCGGCCTCGCGCTCGTGCTGGGCCGTCCGCTGCGCCGCCTCGGCGCCCGCGAGCGCCGCCTCGGCGACGGCGAGCTGCTCGGCCGCGCCGCTGCGCAGGATCGCCGCCCAGCCGAGCACCCCGGCCGTCAGGTCCGCGTCGCCGTCCTCGGCCGGCACCCACTCCCCGGCGGGCTCGGCGGCGGGACCGGCCGCCTGCTCGGCCTTGCTGGCGAGGTCGCGCAGGCGGCGCCGACCGGAATGGACGGCGCTCTCCTGGGCGCGGCGCTGCTCGGCGAGCCAGGCCTCGACCAGCCCGTAGCGTTCGGTGTCGAACAGGCGGCGCAGCAGCTTGCCGCGCTCCTCCGAGTCGCCCTTGAGGAAGCGGGCGAAGTCGCCCTGGGGCAGCAGCACCACCTGGCAGAACTGCTCCCGGCTCATGCCGATCAGCCGGTGGATCTCCTCTCCGGCCTCCTGGTGCGACTTGCTGACCGGTCGCCAGCCGGGGGTGCCGTCGCCCGCGTCGGCGGCCCACTCGCGGAGCAGGGTCTGCGGGCGCTCGACGGTGGTGCCGGTGCCGACCTTCTTCGGCCGGCGCTGCTCCGGCAGCCGGGTGATGTGCAGCCGGCGTCCGCCCAGCGTCAGCTCCAGCTCCACCTGGGTCAGCCGTCCGGGGGCGGCGTGGTCGCTGCGCAGGCGGTTGGCCCGGCGGGCGTTCGGCGTCTCGCCGTACAGGGCGAAGCAGACCGCGTCCAGCACGCTGCTCTTGCCCGCGCCGGTTGCGCCGCGCAGCAGGAACAGGCCGCCGGCGGCGAGCGCGTCGAAGTCCACCGTCTCGCTGCCCGCGAACGGGCCGAAGGCGGTGACGGTGAGCTTGTGCAGCCTCATCGGGGCAGGTCCGCCTTCCGGTCGGCGCCCTCGCGGACGCGCTCGAAGCCCTCGCGCAGCCAGCCGAGCTCGTCCGGCTCCGGCTCGGCGCCGGGGCGGACGTGCCGCAGGAAGCCCTCGGCGATCTCCAGGTCGTCCCGGCCGCTGACCCGCGCCGCGTACGAGCGGGACGGCTCGGCCCCGCCGTCCTCGGGGTCGAACAGCAACTGGAGGGTGTGGGGGAAGCGGCGGCGCAGCTTCTCCATCGGCTCGCTCGGCCGGGCCGCGTCGGTGAGGGTGACCTGCACCCAGGACTGCTCGTGCTCGGCGTACGCCTCCTCGGTGAGCAGTGCCTCCAGCGTGCCGCGCAGGGTGGCGAGCGGGCGGGGCTGCGGGCAGTCGACCCGCTCGGCCGTCACCGAGCCGTCGGCCGCGAGGTCGACCAGCCACATGGTCTTGCGCTGGCGCGCCTCGGAGAAGGAGTAGGCGAGCGGGGAGCCGCTGTAGCGCAGGTGCGGGGCGAGGGTCTGGCAGCCGTGCAGGTGGCCGAGCGCGGCGTAGTGGACCCCGTCGAACACCGAGGCGGGCACGGCGGCGACCCCGCCGACCGCGATGTCCCGCTCGCTGTCGCTCGGCGCGCCGCCGGTGACGAAGGCGTGCGCCAGCACCACCGCCCTCGTCCCTTCGGGGCGCATCGCCAGATCGGCCCGGACCCGGTCCATCGCCGCGCCGAGGACCGCCGCGTGTCCGCCCTTGGCCAGCCCGAACCGTTCGCGGACCAGCGTCGGCTCCAGGTACGGCAGCCCGTACACCGCCACCGGCCCGTGCCGGTCCGCCAGCAGCACGGGCTCGGCGCACTCGCCCGGGTCCGTCCGCAGGTGGATCCCGGCCTGCCCGATCAGCCCGGCGCCGACCCCGAGGCGGCGGGCCGAGTCGTGGTTGCCGCTGATGAAGACCGTCGGCACGCCGAGGTCGGCCAGCCGGTGCAGCACGTCGTCGAAGAGCGCGACCGCGTCCAGGCCGGGCAGCGCCCGGTCGTACACGTCCCCGGCGACCAGCACGGCGTCCACGCCCTCGGACCGGACCACCGCCACCAGGTGGTCCAGGAAGGCGCGCTGGGCGTCGTGCAGGCTCTCCCGGTGGAACGAACGCCCGAGATGCCAGTCGGAGGTATGCAGCAGTCGCATGGTCCCCGACCCTAACGTCCGCCACGGACAATCCCGCCGGGCTCGGTGTTCACGCGGGTACCGGGGCCGGGGCTCAGGGTGCCGGAGCCCGGGGCGCCGGCGCCAGGGGGCCGGGGCCCGGGGGAAGCCGGGGGGCGAGGGAAGCAGGGGGCGGGCCCGTCCTCGGGTTCAGCTGACGGGCCGTCGGCGGGGCGGGGTGCGAGGAGGGGCGCATTGTGTTCCTCGGAGGGCTGGGGCAGGTGCGTTCTGTGTGGACGGCGGGCCAACTTTGCCCCATCGGAGGGGGTGCCGAGCGCCGGTGTTCGATTACTTGGAGTGGATTGTCGGTGGCTCTGTGTATGTTCCGTGGCATCGGGGCTCCGGGGTCGGGGCGGCCGATGTGGTTCGTTCGTGCTGTTTCGTGCTGGTCGAGTGAACGGGAGGAAACCCATGACTGCGCGGGAGTCGGTGTACGAGGTGTTGGGCGTCGTGGTGGTGCGGCGTGGGTCGATGCGGGAGGCGCAGGCGGTGCCGGCGCCGAGGGCGGCTCGGGCCCCGCGGGCGTCGTTGTTCGGCGGGCGGGGGCCCGGAGCCGGAGCCGGGGGTTTGCCGGTTGGCGGGCCGGGCGGGGCGGCGCCGCCCGGAGGCGGTCGGCCGCCGGGTGGACGGGCGGTCGGTCCCGCCGGGGCCGGCGGATCCGGTGGGACCGGTGCGCGCGGGCGGCGGCGCGGCGGTCGGGCCAGGGGCGCGCCGCCGCAGCCGGTGGCGGTGGCGCTGGCCGCGGAGGCGGCCGACTTCGCCGGGCTGGCGAAGTACGGGCTGTTCGGTGCGCTCGGGCACCAGGAGTACCTGCTGCGGGCGCAGCAGCAGCTGACGGGCCTGTACGAGCAGGGGCTGGAGGTTCACCTGCGCGTGCTGGAGGCGGGTGACTTCGAGGACTACTGCTCGGCGCTCGGGCTCGATCCCCGGGCCCCGGCCGCGCGGGTCGCGTACGCGGGGGATCCGGAGCTGGCCGGGGAGCCCTTCGTCTACGCGGGGGAGCCGCTGGTGGACCTCCTGCCGGTGCTGCTGGACGACCACCGGGCGCGGGTGCGGATGTCCGTGGCCTGCGCGGCGCTGCTGGGCGCGGTGGGTGACGACCCGACGGGGCAGCGGCGGATGGCGGCCGTGATGAGGTACGTGACCTCGGTCTACCTGGCGCTGGCCGAGGGTGCGGGGGAGGGCTGCCACCTGCTGACGCTGCGCTGCCACGGTCCGGAGGACGGCGAGGAACTCACCTCGGCTGTGGACGTCTGCGTGGAGCGGGGGCACCTGCACCCCGCCGGGCGGGATGCGGAGGCGTTCTGCGTCACGCTCGCGGCCGGGGTGGCCTCGGGCGGTGAGGGGGCGCTGCTCCTGCACGGCGATCCGTCCGCGGGGAACGGGGACGGGCCGCCGGACAGGTCGCCCGACGGGCCCTCGGGCGGGCCGCCGGGCGGACCGGGGCCCGGGCCGCGGGTGCGGGGCTGGGCGCTGGCCGGTGGGCGGCTGCGGCCGATGACCGCCCACGAGGTGTTCGACGAACTGGCCGACGACGCGGCGCGCGGGCTGCCCTTCCCGCCCGGTGTGGTCCCGCAGCCGGGGTTCCGGCTGCCGGACTTCCCGGGGGCGGGGGCCGAAGCCGGGGGCGGGGGTGGGCCGCTGGGGTGATCAGGGTGTTCGCGGCCGCCGCATCCGCCATGCGGTGCTGGGGACTGTTCATCGACCGCCTGTTCGGGGAAGATCGGAGAAGATCAACAGCAGGAGCGCGCGGTACCCCACGCCGCCGCTCCGGCCGCTCTGCTCGAACCGTGCTCCGCAGGTCCGGCGAGCCCGACAGCGAGAGGGGGGACGCGCGGCATGGGCCGGATCGAGTTCACGGCGGAGATCGCCGAGCTGCTCGGGAAGGTGCGTCGGCGTCCCACGGCGGGCTGGCCGTGGCGGCCGGGCGAGCAGGTACCGGACGGGCTGCCGACGAAGCAGTCCTGGGGGTGGCTGTTCGCCCCGGACGGGCGGGTGCTGACCCTGGTGAACCCGAGGGACGGGATCTGCTCGCTGCCCGGCGGCTCGCTGGAGCCGGAGGACGCCGCTGACCCGGCGGCCGCGCTGGCCCGGGAGGCGAGCGAGGAGGCCCAGGCCGTGATCGGCCGGCCGTACTACCTCGGCTACCTCTACGACCGGGTCGGTTCGGCGAACGGCGGGCACGAGTGCGCGCGGGTCCGGATGGCGGCGGCGCTGCGGGCGGTCGGGCCGAGCGAGGCCGACCCGGCCTCGGGTCGGCACTACCGGCGGCTGCTGGTCGCGCCGGGGCTCGCGGTCGAGTTGCTGGGCTGGGGGGCGCCCGGGCTGCGCCAGGCCCGGGCGGCGGTCGCCGCAGCCGTCCATTGGCTCGGCGTGCCCGCCGCCGCGAACGAGACGATCGAGGAGCTGCCGGTCGAGGGCTGCACGGTCTTCCCCGGCCCGGTCTACCCGGGTGGCGGACGCTCCCCGGGGCGCTGAGTCGCGCCCCCGGTAACACCGTTCGGGCCCCGGCGCGCGTGCCGTTGCGCGCCGCGAACTGACGCACCGGCGGCCGTACGCTGACCGCCGGCTGACCGCGAGCCGACTTCTCGAAAGTTTTTCGTCTACACGCGATGACCGACGCGCGTCGACATACACCAGCACCCACCTGCGTGAACTCACGTTCTGTCGGGAGCAGTTCACTTCTCCGCTATCAGACTGTCCGTCAACGTCCTTGGCGTGAACGCTTCCGCGTTCGGCTACCGCCTGGTATCCCTTCTGTGACCCGCGTCATACCAGGAGGTGCAATGCTCCGCCCTGCTCGTGTCCTGTCCGTCGCCGCGATAGCGGCCGGCCTCACCATGACGACGCTCTTCACCGCGTCCGCCGCCAATGCGGCCGGCGTCAACTACGTCGCCCTCGGGGACTCCTATTCGGCCGGCGTCGGTGCCGACGGCTACCTGGGCGACAGCGGTAGCTGCAAACGGAGCACCAACGCCTACGCCTATCTGTGGAAGAACGCGCACAAGCCGTCCTCCTTCGCCTTCGTGGCCTGTTCGGGCGCGAGAACCGGGGACGTCCTCAACAGTCAGATCTCCGCGCTGAAGAGTTCCACCACGCTGGTCAGCCTGTCGGTCGGCGGCAACGACGCGGGCTTCGCCGACACCATGAAGACCTGCGTCCTGGGGTCCGACAGCGACTGCCTCAACGCCGTCAGCACGGCGAAGAGTTACGCGGTCAACACCCTGCCGGGCCAGTTGGACCGGGTGTATTCCGCGATCAAGTCCAAGTCGCCGAACGCCCACGTCGTGGTGATGGGCTACCCGCACCTGTACAAGGTCGGCGGCGACTGCCTCTTCGGCATCGGTGACACCAAGCGCGCCGCCATCAACGCCGCCGCCGACGCCCTCGACGGCGTGATCGCCAAGCGGGTCGCCAACGCGGGCTTCACCTTCGGTGACGTGCGCAGCGCCTTCATCGACCACGAGATCTGCGGCTCGCTGAGTACCTGGCTGCACAGCACCACCCTGCCCATCGACGAGAGCTACCACCCCACCTCTGCCGGCCAGGCCAGCGGCTACCTCCCGGTCTTCAGTCGCTCCTGAGCGCGTCGGTCAGGACGTCCGCCCGGTCGCCCGCGTGGCGGCGCCCTTGTGCCGGGGCAGTTCACTTCTCCCCGCGCCCACGGTCCGCCGACAACCTTGGCATGAACACTCTCGCTTTCGTCCACCGCTCGGCATTCCTTCCGTGTCCCACGCCATTACCTGGAGGTGCGATGTTCCGCCCAGCTCGTGCTCTCTCCGTCGCCGCGACAGCGGCCGTCCTCGCCATGACGACGCTCTTCACGGCGTCGTCCGCCAACGCGGCCGGCGTCAACTACGTGGCGCTCGGGGACTCCTACTCGGCCGGCGTCGGTGCCGGCAACTACCTGAGTGACAGCGGTAGTTGCAAGCGCAGCACCAACGCCTACGCCTACCTGTGGTCGAACGCGAACTCCCCGTCCTCCTTCTCCTTCGTCGCCTGTTCGGGCGCCAGAACCGGTGACGTCCTCAACAGCCAGATCTCCGCGCTGAAGAGTTCCACCACGCTGGTCAGTCTCACGATCGGCGGCAACGACGCCGGGTTCTCCAGCACCATGCAGACCTGCGTGCTCGGTTCCGACAGCGACTGCCTCAACGCCGTCAACACGGCCGAGAACTACGCGGTCAACACCCTGCCGGGCCAGCTGGACCAGGTGTACTCCGCGATCAAGTCGAAGTCGCCGAACGCCCACGTCGTGGTGATGGGCTACCCGCACCTCTACCAGATCGGCGGCTACTGCCTCTTCGGCATCGGCGACACCAAGCGTGCCGCCATCAACGAGGCCGCCGACACGCTGGACAGCGTCATCTCCAAGGAGGTCGCCAACGCCGGCTTCACCTTCGCCGACGTGCGCGACACCTTCGCCGGGCACGAGATCTGCGGCGGGCTGGACACCTGGCTGCACAGCACCACCTGGCCGATCGACGAGAGCTACCACCCGAACTCGTCCGGCCAGGCCGACGGCTACCTCCCGGTCTTCAGCCAGTCCTGAGACCGGGCCCGTCCCGCCCCGGTTCCGCCGTCCCGTCGGGACCGTGACGTGACAGCCGGTGCCGCCGGATCAGGGCGCCGCAGGATCAGAGCGCGGTCGGCCCCGGCCGCACCGGCGGGAAGGGGATCCCGGCGAGCGCCGGCAACAGCTCCGCCTCCTCGTGGTCGAGGTGCGTTTCCAACTCCGCCGACATCCGGTCCAGTTCGGACCGCAGCCGGGCCGGCTCGGAGATCCCGATCTCGGCGAGCAGTGCCACCAGCTCATCCTTGATCCGCCCGATGGCCCGGTGCTGCTCGCCGAGTTGCTCCAGCACTCCGGCGAGCTCGGGGTGGCTGCGCGCGAGGGCCGGGAAGATCGCGGAGTCCTCCCCGGTGTGGTGGTGGGTCAACCCGGCGCAGAACGCCAGGCAGTGCTGGCGCAGTTGGAGTCCGAGCCCGGCCGGGCGGCCGGGGGAGTGCGACTGCGCCTCGGCCCGGACGTGGCGCAGCTGGGCCCGCAGCCAGGTGTGCGCCTCCAGCAGCTTGTCGGCCAAACTGCGCGCCTCGCTCGGCAGACCTGGCGGCGCCTCGGGCCGTTCCAGCACGACCACCGGCAACTCCCGTTCGGTGTGCGCCTGGTAGTCGCCGTACCCGGGCGCCGTACGGACCACGGTCTCGAACAGCCGCTTGCGGCGGTCACCTTCGGCGGGCACGGCGATCGCGTCGAAGGTCTCGGTGCCGAGTTCGACCCGCACCACCGGATGGGCCAGCAGGTTGCGGTACCACTGCGGGTGCTCCGGCGCCCCGGCCGCCGAGGCGACGACCAGGAGCAGGCCCTCGGACCGGACGAACCCCAGCGGCACGGTGTGCGGCCGACCGGAGCGAGCCCCGGTGGTGGTCAGCAACAGCAGGTCGCCGCCCTCGAACGGTCCGCCGACCCGGCCGCCGTTCGCGCGGAACTCCTCGATGATGTTCAGATTGAAGGACATAGGCATGCGTGTGTGGTGAAGTCTCCTGGGAACTCGAGGATCAGCGGCCACACGCGGCGCGCGCAAACAACTCGGCGGACACCGCAGTGGCCGCCTGGGTCAGATCAGGGCAGCGGAGAAAGTACTCATCGCGCATCGTCCCCTTGCACATCAGGTGCTGGCTCGGCTGTCGGCCGGCCCACTGCTCAGTGGCCGACGCCGCGCTGCACGCCCCCATTAGAGCCATGCCACGGACGCCCTGTCAACGAACAAGATCACCGGCGGGCGGGTGGCGGCGAAGAGACGTCGGAAGACAGGCTCTCCTGCTTGATGTGTGGGTCAGGCCGTTGTGGGTTGGCGCCCCGGGAGGGCGGGGCGGGGGCGAGGGTGAGCACGACCAGGGCGATGACCGCGTCTGCGGAGTGGAAGCCGAAGCCTCGGCGGATGATCAGTCGGGTCGTGGTGCACCCACCCGGGCGATCGCCCTCACCCCGATCGCCGTCCTGGTCCCGATCCGGCGGAGGCGCTGGGCTGTCGAGCGCTCGTCCGGGACGGATCGCGGTGCGCTGACCTCCACTCAGGACCGCGCGTCGCCCCCCGAGGGGTCGTGATCCACCAGGCCTCAGATCTTTGATCGGTATGCGATGCGTGCCGCAATTCCACCTGGCTGGCCCCATGGCGTCACACCTTGGACATGTCCGAAATGCCAGCCACAAGAGCTCTCATTACGTTCATCGCAGATCGGACGCCTGGTCGGCGTCCTTGCGACAGAGAGAAGTGACATGTTCACGCGCGCACTAACTTTGACCGCTGCCGGAATAGGCACGACGGTCCTTGCGGCCACCGGCATCACGTACGCCTCGTCTTCCGGAACCACCCCAGCGCCGCCGCCCGTCCAGCCGGCAGCCCAGCCTGCGGCCCCGCCAGCCCAACCAGCCGCCCCGGCCGCGGCCGCCCCTGGCGGCGGCAACGCGGGCGGAGAGAAGGCGGTCGCCTCTGGCGGCGGCAACGCGGGCGGAGAGAAGGCGATCGCCTCTGGCGGCAGCAACGCAGGCGGAGAGAAGAACGAAAACCGCGGCCACGAGGGCGGCGAGGGCGGTGGACACGGCGAGGGCGGTGGACGCGGCCACGAGGGCGGCGAACGCGGCGAGGGCGGTGGACGCGGCGAGGGCGGTGGACGCGGCCACGAGGGCGGCGAACACGGTGAGGGCGGCGACCGCGGCGAGGGCGGTGGACGCGGCCACGAGGGCGGCGAACACGGTGAGGGCGAACACGGTGGACGCGGCCACGAGGGCGGCGAGCGCGGCCACCGCCACAAGGAGGGGAGGATCTTCTTCAACGAACGAACGTTCTCCGCCCACACCGAGGGCTGCATCACCACGGCCAGCGGCCTGGGTGCTACCAGTTTCAACGTTTTCAACGACAGCTGGAAGACCATCGAGGTCTTCCGCGGCTTCAACTGCGACCACGGTGGTCCGGTCGCCGTCGTGGGCCCCCACAGCTCCACCAACGGCGTGGCGGCCCGCCACTTCGATGAGGACGAGTCCGATTTCGGTGGCGCCTTCGATTGCGATGGCGTCGTGGGCAGCTTCCGGGTGATCGGCCACCGCGGCGAGTGGTGACAGCACCGTCCGGAGCACGGGAGCGATCCCGGCCCGCCGGAAGCCGGCGCGAAGAGATGACAGATGACGGCCCGCCAGCCCGGCTGCCCGTCAGTGCAGGTAGTCCACCAGCCCGGCCGGCTTGAGTCCCGCGGCCTCGGCGGCCGCGAGGGCGCGGGGCAGGTCGGCGGCGAGGGTGTCGGTCCAGTGCATCAGGACCACGTCACCGGGCTGGAGCAGCCCCGGGTGCCAGATGTTGGAGGCGCCCCAGCTGAAGTCCGCGTCCGCGGTCAGCACCGTGCGGATGCCGCAGTTGGCGGCGGCCTGCAGGGTGTCGGTGTTCCAGGTGAAGAACGGCGGGCGGAACACCACGGGTGCGGTGCCGAACAGGCGGGTCATCGTGTCGCGCGCGTCGCAGATCTCGACCTGCTGCTGCTCCAGCGGGAGCTTGCTGAGGTCGGAGTGCGAGACGCTGTGGTCCTGGACGGAGGAGCCGGGCACGGCGGTGACCCGCTTGAAGAAGTCCGGGTCGGTGCCGGCCGGCATGGGCAGTGGGAAGGCGGTGATCGGCAGGTGGTGGTCGGCGATGAACCGTTCCGCCTCGGGGGTGCGCTGCCAGCCGTCGTCCACGGTGAAGAAGACGACCTTGTCGGTCGTCGGGATGGAGCCCGCCGCGACCGCGGGTGCGGGTGCCGGGCCGTCCACCCGTACGTCGTCCACCGAGAACGGGCCCTGCTGGTACCAGCCGTGCACGTACAGCCGGATGCTACGGGCGTTCGGGCCGGTGGTGAAGCGGGTGGTCAGTTGCTGCCACCCGCCGGACGTGGTTGCGGTCCAGGCGGGGGCGACGTCGTGACCGGTGCCGGTGGCGCCCAGGTGGACGAAGTTGCCGCGCACCCAGGCGGAGGCGGTGTAAGTGGTGTCGGGCTGGACGTCGACGGTCTGCGCGCACTCGCCGGTGGAGTCGGCGTTCGCCGGGGTGACGGTCAGCGCCGAGGTGCCGGAGTGGGCGGCCGTGGTGGTGACGGCCGCCTCGGCCGGACCGCCCGTGCAGTTCCAGCCGGGGACGCTGCCCCAGTCGGCGAGGTTGGGGGAGGGCAGCTCGAACCCGGGGTTGGTGGCGAGGTTGACGGTCGGGGCGCCCGAACCGGCCGCAGCTCCCGGGTCGGCGGCGGCCGCCGGGACGGCGAGGGCGGTGAGCAGCGCGACGGAAGCGGCCAGCGCACACAGGCGCGTGGACATCGACACGTGAGGACTCCAGCGGGTGGGGGCACGCCCGTGGGGAGGGCGTGAACGGGAATCTGGGCCGTGGAACCGGGGCGCTCCCGGAGGGGCGGGAGCGGGTGGTGTCGGTGCGCCGCACGCGGACCGAAGAGCAACAATGGACTGGACCAATCGACCCGTCAAGGGAACGGCAGGTGAACCGGGCGATGAACGACTGAGCGCCGGAAGCAATAAGACGTGACGTCAGAAAATGTGCGCCGCAAGCCGATCCAGGATCGATCAGGAGAGGTAGAGCTCCTCGATGTCCGTCGAGTAGTGCTCCGCGATCGCCGCTCGCCGAAGCTTGAGCGAGGGAGTCAGCAGCCCCTGCTCCAGGCTGAACTCCCTTGGCAGCAGCCGGAAGGCGCGGATCGACTCGGCCCGCGAGACGGCGGTGTTCGCCGCCGCCACCGCGCGCTGGATCTCGACGTGCAACTGTTCGTCCGCGAGCACCGCCCAGGCGTCCAGCTGCTCCCGTCCGTGGCTCTTCAGCCAGTGCGCCAGCGCGGCCGGGTCGAGCGTGATCAGCGCCGCCACGTACGGGCGGTCGTCGCCCACCACCAGGCACTGGGAGACCAGCGGATGTGCCTCGACCCGTTCCTCGAGTGCCGCCGGGGCGAGGTTCTTCCCGCTGCTGGTGACGATCAGGTCCTTCTTGCGGCCGGTGATGGTGAGGTAGCCGTCCTCGTCCAGCCGGCCCAGGTCGCCCGTCCCGAACCAGCCCTCGACCAGTGATTCGGCCGTGCACTGCGGGTGGTTGAGGTAGCCGTCGAAGACCGAGCCGCCGCGCACCCACACCTCGCCGTCGTCGGCGATCGCCACCGAGGCGCCCGGCACCGGCTGCCCGACTGTGCCCAGCTTCTGCCGTCCGGCCGGGTTCGCGGTGATCGCCGCGGTGGTCTCGGTGAGGCCGTAGCCCTCGTACAGCTGGAGCCCGGCGCCGGTGAAGAACAGTCCCAGCTCCCGCCGCAGCCCGGAACCCCCGCACATCACCGTGCGCACCCGGCCGCCGAGCACGGCGCGCAGCCTGGGGTAGACGGTCCGCTCGTAGGCGAGGTGGCGCAGCCGTAGCGCCGCACCCGGGCCGGGGCCCCGGCCGAAGGTCTTCTGCTCCCGGGCGGCGGCCCAGTCGACGGCCACCTGCCGGGCCTGCTCGAAGAGTTCGCCGCGCCCGGCCTCCTCGGCGGCGCGTCTGGCCCGCTGGAAGATCTTCTCGAAGACGTACGGGACGGCGTGCAGGAAGCTCGGCCGGAAGCTCTCCAGTGCGGGAAGCAGGGCGTCGGTGGAGACCTCGGGGATGTGGCCGATCCGGAAGCCGCCGCGGACGGCCGCGATCTGGACGGCCCGCCCGTAGACGTGCGCCAGCGGCAGGAACAGCAGGGTGGCGGGCTGGCCGCCGCCGGTGTCGCGGAGCACCTCGCCCCAGCCGGCCAGCAGCGAGTCGGCCTCGGCGGCAAGGTTGCCGTGGGTGATCAGGCAGCCCTTGGGGCGTCCGGTGGTGCCGGAGGTGTAGACCACGGTGGCGATGTTGGGGGCCGCGACGCCGAGTCGCTGGCGGTGTACCAGCGCGTCGGGGACGTCCCGGCCGTCCTCGGTGATCGCGGTGACGCAGTCGCGGTCGAGCTGCCAGATCCCGGTCAGGTCGGGCAGCGCGTCGCAGACCGCGCCGACGGTCATCGCGGCGTCCTCGTCCTCGACCAGGCAGGCCACCGCCTGGGTTTCGGCGAGGATCCAGCGCACCTGCTCGGGCGCGGCGGTGGGGTAGACCGGGACGGTGATCGCGCCGATCGACCAGAGTGCGTAGTCGAACAGGGTCCATTCGTAGCGGGTGCGGGACATCAGCGCGACCCGGTCGCCGTAGCGCACGCCGTGGGTCAGCAGGCCCTTGGCGAGGGCGATGACCTCGTCCCGGAACTCCCGCGCGGTGACGTCCTGCCAGCCTCCGTCGCCGGTCCGTCGGGACAGTTGGACCAGGTCGGGGGTGCGTTCGGCGGTGTCGTACAGGGAGTCGGCGAGTCCTCCGGTGGCCTCGGGGCCGGCCGGGGCGGGGGTGGTGAACTCGCGCACGGTCCTCCCCAGTTCGCGTCTCGCGGCGCTGTCTGCCGGTCCCGGCGCACGGGTGCCGGGACGGCGGCGCCCGGTCGTGCGGGTGGAGCGAAACTATCGGATCGGCCTGTCACTGCCCAGGGTTGTGACGGTGGCGCGACGAGATCGGCACCGGTCCGCGGGAACGGTGTCGTAACTGCGGAGGAATCGGGGAGACTCTCCAGCGGCGTCGCGGCCCGGCGGTGGACGGTGAGCCGGCGGTGCGGCGAAGGTGCGCCCGTGATGCGCCGGTCGTGCGCCCGCGGCGCGGGCGGGACCGCGATCGGTGTCTGACGTGTTCGGGGCAAGGTGGGAAGCGGAATGGTTCGACCCTCGAACGTGTGGTCAGGGCGTAGTAGAGTCTCGCAGACCTGTGGCCGGGAGGCTTCCCCAGCCTCCTCCCCCAGGCCTCCCCAAAGTCCCGCCGAACCCGCCCCCCAGCACCCCAGCACCCCGGAACCCCTCCGTACCGCTCCCCGTCCGCGCCTGGCACTTCCCGACCGAGGACTCCATGCGTCTGCGCAGCAGCTCGATCCGCGCGAAGATCATCGCGCTGCTCCTGGTGCCCATCGTCGCGCTCATCGCCCTGTGGGTGTACGCGACGCTCGCCGCCACCGGGGACGCCTGGAACCAGCTGGCGATCAGCCGTACGTACAAGGACTACGGAACGGCCGTGGACCAGTACGCGGGCGACCTGCAGAACGAGCGCCGCGCCGCCGTCCAGCACCTGGCCGACCCGAACTCGCCGGTCGCCCGGGACGCCTTCGCCCGCGCCACCGCCGCCACCGACCGCAGCCTCGCCGTGCTGCGGCAGAAGAAGGATGCCGCGGGCGACCGGCTCTCCACCGCCCAGCGGGCCCGCCTGGTGCAGATCATCGCCGCCGCCGACCAGATCGGCCCGCTCCGGGCCCAGGTCGGCCGTCTGGCGCTCAACTGGGAGTTCGCGCTCGGGCAGTACAGCGACCTGGTCCGGCCGGTGTTCGGCTTCCGGTCCGCCTACGTCGCCCGGCAGAGCGGCCAACTCCCGCGTCAGGGCACCATCCTGATCGAGCTGGTGCGCGCCCGCGAGTACCTCTCCCAGGAGGACGCGGCGATGGAGGGCCTGCGCACCGGCGCGACCAGGCCCACCCCCGAGCAGTACCAGACCGCGCTGGACGCCCTGCACGACCAGCAGGCGCTGTACACCGTCTACATCGCCGAGCTCGAGCCCGCGGACCAGGCCGACTACATCGCCCTGCGCGGCGGCGAGGCCTGGGCCGCGCTGGCCCGCGCCGAGGCGGACTTCGTCGGCGCCGGCGGCCCCGAGCGGGTGGTCCAGGCGCTCAACGCCGACAACTGGCGGCAGACCGCCGACCGCTCCCTCGGTGACCTCTCCTCCATCAACTCCCGGATTGCCGCCGGACTGGACGACCGCGGCCGCTCCGCCGCGATCGCGGCACTGTGGCGCGGCGGCATCGCCGGTGCCATCGGCCTGGTCGCCGTCGTGCTGTCGGTGCTGATCTCGTTCCGGATCGGTCGTGGCCTGGCCCGCGAGCTGATCAACCTGCGCAACGCGGCCAACGAACTCGCGACCACCCGGCTGCCCGCCGTCATGCTGCGGCTGCGCCGCGGCGAAGCGGTGGACGTGGCCGCCGAGGCGCCCGAACTGCACTTCGGACAGGCCGAGATCGGGCAGGTCGGCCAGGCCATCAACGCCGTCCAGCGGGCCGCCGTCGAGGCCGCCGTCGAGCAGGCCGAACTGCGCCGCGGCGTCTCGGCCGTCTTCGTCAACCTGGCCCGGCGCAGCCAGGTGCTGTTGCACCGCCAGCTCACCCTGCTCGACACCATGGAGCGCCGCACCGAGGACCCGGCGGAGCTGGCGGACCTCTTCAAGGTCGACCACCTCACCACCCGCATGCGCCGCCACGCCGAGGGCCTGATCATCCTGGCCGGCGGCTCGCCCGGACGTGCCTGGCGCAAGCCGGTCCGGATGGTGGACGTGGTCCGAGCGGCGGTCGGCGAGGTCGAGGACTACGCCCGGGTGACCGTCCGGCCGTTCCCCGGCACCGGCCTGCTCGGCAGCGCCGTCGCCGACGTGACCCACCTGATCGCCGAACTCGTCGAGAACGCCGCGGTGTTCTCTCCGCCCAGCACCCAAGTGACCGTCCAGGGGGAGGTGGTGGCGCACGGCTTCGCGCTGGAGATCGACGACCGCGGGCTCGGCCTGGGCGAGCAGCTCCTCGCCGAGATCAACGAACGTCTGGCCGTGGAGCAGGAGTTCGACCTCGCCGACACCGACCGGCTCGGGCTCTTCGTGGTCAGTCGGCTCGCCCGGCGGCACGGAATCCGGGTCCATGTCCGGCCCTCCCCGTACGGCGGAACGACGGCCGTGGTGCTGATCCCGCGCGAGCTGCTGGCGGAAGCGCCGGACGGCCTGCCGGAGCCGCCCTCCGCCGGGGCCGGTGGCCGCCGCCCGGCGGGACGGACGGCCGGTCGCACGACGGGGCGGCGCGACCTGGTCGCGGTGCCGGACCCGGCCCCGGGCGCGGGCGCGGCTGTGGGCACCCCTGCAGGGCCGGACCCGGTTCCCTCCTCAGCCTCGGAAGCGGCGGAGAGTCCGGCCGGGCGGCACCGGGGCAGCGGCGGTCCACGGCCGTCCGTGCCCGAGGAGGGGCGTACGGCCAACGGGCTGCCGCGCCGGGCGGCGCGGACCAAGGGCGGCCCGGTCCTGGTACCCGCGCCGGGGACGGACGCCGAGGGCGCGTCGGGAACCGGGCGGCACCGGCGGGAGGCGGCGGAGGCCGCGGCGCTCCACGGGCAACTGGAAGCCGCGCCGGTGGACCGCGCTTCCCTGGGCGCCGCTGCCGCTGCCGCGGACGCCGTTGCCCTGGACGCCGCCCGGGAGGACGGCTCAGTGGACACCACCCCGGTGAACACGGCGGCGCCCCGGACGCCGGGCGGCCTGCCCCGGCGGGTCCGGCAGGCGAACCTGGCACCGCAGCTCAAGGAGCAGGCGAAGGAGCGGCTCCGCGGGGAGACCGGGGCCGTGGACCGCGCAGCCGGGTCGGGCGCGCGGGCCGTCGAGGCACCGGACGCCCGGGACGCCCGGGAACGCTCGCCGGAGGAGGCCCGGGCCACCTTCGCCTCGTTCCAGCGCGGCTTCACCCGTGGACGTGGGACCACCGCCCCCGCCAGGACCCAGGACGGCACCGTTCCGGGCCGGGCCACCGGCGGCGACGCCCCGGCCGCAGCGAACCGTCCGGCCGCGCCCAGCAGCCGCCCAGCGCCCGGCACCCGCCCCACGGCCGTACCGGCCTGGCAGCCCCCGGACCCGTCCCGGCGGGCGATCAGCCCGGCGCCGGCTCCGGCGGCGCTCCCCGGGCCCGACCCCGAGGACGCCGACCGAGCGCCGCTCGTCCGCCGGATCCAGCCGGGCCAGCCGGTGCGGCGGAACCCTGCGGGCGCCCCGCCCGTACCTCAAGTGACACCCTCAGCACCCGTAACACCGGAAGTACCGGCAGTGCCCGCACCACCCGCAGGACCCGGACAACCCGCAGGACCCGCGGTATCCGCAACACCCGCAGTGCCCGCATCACCCGCTCCAGCGGAAGGAACTGATTCATGACCACTTCGACGCAGCCGTCGGGGGACCTCAACTGGCTCCTGGACGACCTGGTGGGCCGCGTCGCGGCCCTGCGGCACGCGGTGATCCTCTCCAGCGACGGGCTGGCCACCGGTGCCTCGCGCGACCTCGACCGGGAGGACGCCGAGCACCTCGCCGCCGTCGCGGCCGGGTTCCACAGCCTGGCCAAGGGCGCCGGCGGGCACTTCAAGGTCGGCGGCGTCCGGCAGACGATGGTGGAGCTGGACGAGGCGTTCCTGTTCATCACGGCCGCCGGCGACGGCTCCTGTCTGGCCGTGCTGAGCGAGGCCGAGGCGGACATCGGCCAGATCGCCTACGAGATGGCCCTGCTGGTCAAGCGGGTCGGCGAGCACATGGCCGCCGAGCCGCGCACCGAAACCGCCGCGCCGAGGGGCTGAGCGGTCCGATGGCGGATCCGAAGGCGGGCGGGCCGGGCGGCCCGGCGGCACCGGAGGGCTCGACGACACCGGCCGGGCCCGCCGGCGCGGAGCAGGTGCCGGGGCCGGAGTCCCCGGACGGACCAGAGGTCGACCTGTTCCGTCCGCGCACCCCGGCCGACGACCGGTGGTTCGACGACGAGGCCGGCCCGGTGGTGCGGCTCTACTCGATGACCCGGGGCCGCACCCGGCCGGTCGAGGAGGGCCTGTTCGACCTGATCTCGCTGGTCACCGCCAAGGACCCCGGGCCGGACGCGGGGGCCGTGCCCGCGCACGTCCTCGACCCGGAGCACCAGACCCTACTGGCCTGGTGCCGTCACGAGCCGCTGTCCGTCGCCGAACTCGGCTCCTACACCGACCTGCCGGTCAGCGTGGTGCGGGTCCTGCTCGGCGACCTCTACGACGCCGACCTGATCAGCGTCACCCGACCCGTTCCGCTCGCCGAGCTGCCGGACGAGCGCCTGCTGCGAGACGTGATCAATGGACTCCGTGCGCTCTGACCACACCCCGCCGAGCACGTCCGGTCACGCTCCGGGCAGTGCCGGACCGAACCCGGCCGGGAGCGCCAACGACCCGCGCTGGCGGGGCGGGCCGGGCGTCGCGGTGAAGATCCTGGTGGCGGGTGGGTTCGGCGCGGGCAAGACCACCCTGGTCGGCTCGGTCAGTGAGATCCGGCCGCTGCGCACCGAGGAGGAGCTCAGCGAGCTGGGGCGCCCGGTGGACGACACCTCGGGCGTGGAGACCAAGCGCACCACCACGGTGGCCATGGACTTCGGCCGGATCGACCTGCGGCCCGGCCTCGCGCTCTACCTGTTCGGGACGCCCGGGCAGGACCGGTTCTGGTTCATCTGGGACGAGTTGGCGCGCGGCGCGCTCGGTGCCGTGGTGCTCGCCGACACCCGGCGACTGGCCGACTGCTTCCCCTCGGTGGACTTCTTCGAGCAGCGCGGCATCCCGTTCCTGGTCGCGGTCAACTGCTTCGAGGGCACCGAGCGCTTCGCCCCGGAAGAGGTCCGGGACGCGTTGGACCTCGACCCGGGGATCCCGGTGGTGCTGTGCGACGCGCGGCTGCGGGAGGACGGGAAGGAGTTGCTGGTGACGCTGGTCGAGCACGCCGCCGCGCTCCGCCGACGGGCCTGAACGCAGGCCCGAGCCCAGAGCGGGGTGCAGGACCGAGCGGAGGCTTGAGCGCAGATCGAGGCGCTGGCCTGAGGGGCCGTGGGATCGCCGCTGGTCAGAGGCCATCCGCATATACGGCGTCTCATTCGGCCGTCCATATGCCGGACGTTCGACGTCCGGAAGGTTGCCTAGACAGCCTCGGGCGTGGAAGGCTCTGTGGACGGAAGCCGTCCCGGCCGTGCCGCCGGGAGGGCCGTCAGAACGACGCAGCACGACGCCGAACGAGGCAGGACGAAGGGGGAGGGCAGCAGGGATGACCGTCGACCAGCGACGCATCGCCTCCGTGCCCGGTCCCGTCATGCCGGTGCTCACCGTCCGCCGCTACATCGACCACGCGCTGATCTGCAGCGCCTGTTGTCGCTGACCGGCTTCGCCCCGACCCGGTACGTCCCCGGCACCTCCGGCCCACACCCGGCCGCCGTCCGACGCACCATCGAACCCGTCGACCGGGCCGCAGCGGATCACCCGTCAGGTGCGCCCGCGCCTTCCCAACCGGCCCCGGGCCTTCCCAACCGGCCCCGCCCCGCGGAGAAACCACCAGTGAACATCGTCCGCCCCAGCAGCCCCACCGGTCGGACCGGTCCCGGCACGGACTGCCGACGGGGTCGCCACGACCTCGAGCCGTTCTGGCCGTCCCGGCAGCCGCACCTGTTCGACCAGACGTGTCCGGGCTCGCCCAGCGCGTCCCGGCCCTCCGCCCGCTGAACCCGACCCACCCGGTCCAGCTCCGGCAGTACGCCCGGTCGACGCGCAGACGACTCCACCCCGTCCGTCACGCGCGAAATGAGCGGCACACCATGTCTTCCTCCTCCACGGCCACCCTGCCCCTGCCCACCGCGACCACCCCGCACCTGCGCGCGGTCCGGTCCGTTCCCTCCCTCTCCGCGATCCCCTCCACCGCCCCGACCGTTCCCGGCCCGTCCGGCTCCCCGGTCGTCGGGCCGAGCCGTCCGGGGGCGGTCCCGTCCGCCGGGCCGCAGCCCGGTGCGGTCGTACCGCCGGCGCCCGCCTCGCTGCTCGCCGCACTGCCGGAGGGAGCGACCGTGGTCGCCGCCCTGCCCCAGGGTGCGCTGCCGCAGGGACTGCTCGCCCAGTACGGTGCCCAGGCCGGCGGGCCCGCGGGCCACCCGATGGTCGGCTACCTGGTGCTGGTGCCGGCCGAGAACCCGACGCCGGCACCGGGCGGCCTGCCCGGGGCCGGCGCAGCGGGCGCCGTGCGGCCGGTCCGTCCGGCCGGACGCGGCATCGCCGTCGACGCCGAGCGGCGGAACGCCTACGTCGACGGGCGGCTGCTCGACCTCACGTACCTGGAGTTCGAACTGCTGGCCCACCTCACCGAGCACCCGCAGCGGGTGCACACCCGGGACCACCTGGTCTCGGCGGTCTGGGGCTACGGCCACGTCGGCGACGGCCGCACGGTCGACGTGCACGTCGCCCGGCTGCGCCGCAAGCTCGGACCGACCTACCGCGACTCGATCGTGACGGTGCGCCGGGTCGGGTACAAGTACACGCCGGTCCACTGATCGAAGGGATCGGCCGGAACGACAGGTGACGGCTGACAGATAACAGATGACAGCTGACGGATTTCATCAGCTGTCATCTGTCATGCGTCGGTGGCCGCTCTCACGCGCTCAGCCGGTCGATCTCCGCCAGCTCCTCCTCCGTCAGCGGCCCGCCGGCCAGCGCGTCGAGGTTCTGGTCCAGCTGGGCCACGCTGCTCGCCCCGATGATCACCGAGACCACCCGAGGGTCCCTCAGCACCCAGCACAGCGCCAGCTGGGCCAGGCTCTGCCCGCGCCTCTCGGCGACCTTGTTCAGCGCCCGCAGCTGCTCAAGTTTCGGCCCGGTCAGCACCTCCTCGGTCAGGAACCTCCCGACCGACATCCGCGACCCGGCGGGCACCTGCCCGGAAAGGTAACGGTCGGTCAGCAGCCCCTGCGCGAGCGGAGAATAGGCGATCAGGCTGGTCTGGGTGTCGCCCACCGCGTCCAGCACGCCGGCCTCCTCCACGTGCCGGTCGAGGATCGAGTACGCCGACTGGTTCATCAGTGCCGGCGTCCCCAGCTCGCGCAGGATCGCCGCCGCCTCCCGGTGCTGCTCCGCCGGGTAGTTGGAGATCGCCGCGTACAGCGCCTTGCCCGAGCGCACCGCGCTGTCCAACGCCCCCATCGTCTCCTCGATCGGGGTGTCCGGGTCGTAGCGGTGCGAGTAGAAGACGTCGACGTAGTCCAGCCCCATCCGGCCGAGCGACTGGTCCAGGCTGGCCAGCAGGTACTTGCGGCTGCTGCCGTTGCCGTACGGGCCGGGCCACATGTCCCAGCCGGCCTTGGTCGCGATGAAGAGCTCGTCGCGGTACGGCCGGAAGTCCTGCGCGAAGAGGTAGCCGAAGTTGCGCTCCGCGCTGCCGTACGGCGGACCGTAGTTGTTCGCCAGGTCGAAGTGGGTGACGCCGCGGTCGAAGGCCCGGCGCAGCACCGCCCGTTGCACGTCGAGCGGTTGGGAGTCACCGAAGTTGTGCCAGAGCCCCAGCGAGACGGCGGGCAGCTGCACGCCACTGCGGCCGGCCTTCCGGTAGGTCATCGAGGCATAGCGGTCATCCGCGGCGAGGTAGCTCATGGCGGACATCTTGCCAGCAGGTCCGGCCTGATCAAGCCCTGCGTGATGCCGCCCCGGCGGTCCGGCGCGAACGTCCCCCGGCCGCCCGCCCGCGCAACGCGCCGCGCACCCCCTGCCCGGCGTGATGCCCGCCACCGTACGTGACGTGACGCGCGCCACCGGCCGTGACGGAATGCCCAACGCCGGCGCGGGGGATGACGAACGGTCGAGGGGCCGTGGCCGCCGGGGGGCGGCGCACGGCCCTCGATCCTCCGGCGCAGTCCCATCCAGGATTCGGGGAACCCCTTCCCTTCTGTACCTACTGGTATGTACAGTGGTCCACATGACCACCCAGGACCGCCTCATCGAGAGCACTCAGGCCCTCCTCTGGGAGCGCGGCTACGTCGGCACCAGCCCCAAAGCCATCCAGCAGCTCTCCGGCGTCGGCCAGGGCAGCATGTACCACCACTTCAACGGCAAGCCCGACCTCGCCGCCGCCGCCCTGCGCCGCAGCGCCGAGCAGATGCGGGGTACCGCCGAGGCCGACCTCGCCGCCCCCGGCACCGCGTACGACCGGATCGCCGCCTACCTGAACCGCGACCGCGAGGTGCTGCGCGGCTGCCGGATCGGCCGGATGGCCCAGGACCCGGACGTGGTCGCCGACCCGCAGCTGCGCGCCCCGGTCGAGGAGACCTTCGACTGGCTGCGCGGCCGGATCGCCGAACTGGTCGCCGAGGGCCAGGCCCACGGCGAGTTCGCCCCCGGCCTCGACCCGGCGGACACCGCCGCCGCCGTGGTCGCCGTCGTCCAGGGCGGCTACGTCCTGGCCCGCGCCGCGGACAGTGCCGCGCCGTTCGAACAGGCCGTCCGCGGCGCCCTCGGCCTGCTCGCCACACGGCGCCGGCAGGCCTGACGGGCGACGTCCACCGCACACGACCCCCTCCGGCCGCCCGCCCCCCTCGGGCGGGCCCGCCGCCTCCGGCCGCCCACGCCGCCAGCCGTCCGAGCCCAGGAGCCCCGCCGTGCACGCCATGCAGTACGAGATCACCCTGCCCGCCGACTACGACATGGGCATCATCCGCAAGCGCGTGGCCGACAAGGGCCACCTGCTCGACGCCCACCCCGGGCTCGGTCTCAAGGCGTACCTGGTCCGCGAGCGCGGGCAGGGCGGTTCGCCGGTCAACCAGTACGCGCCGTTCTACCTCTGGCGCACCGCCGAGGGCATGAACGGCTTCCTCTGGGGCCCGGGCTTCCGCGGACTGAGCGCCGACTTCGGCCGCCCCGCCGTCCACCACTGGCTCGGTGCGGGCCTGGTCGAGGGCACCCGCACCGACGCCCCGACGACCGCCACCCGCACGACCGTACGGCTCCCGGAAACCGCGGACCCGGCCGAGGCCCTCGAACAGGCCGTCGCCGAACTCGCCCAGTTCGCCGCCTTCACCGAGCTTCCCGCCCGCCCCGGGCAGTCCGCCCTGCACACCGCCGCCGTCGCCGTAGACCCCAGCCGCTGGGAACTGCTCACCCTCGCCCTCTGGCACGGCCCGGCTCCCGAGGACGCGCCTGGCACCCGCTACCAGGTGCTGCACCTGTCCCGCCCCGAACTCGACCGGCTGCCGGCCGGCCGCCACTGGTGAAAGGCCCCGCCGCCGTGACCTCCGCAACCGTGACCCCCGATCCCACGACCCCCGATCCCACGACCCCCGATCCCACGACCCCTGAGACCACGACCCCTGAGACCACGCCCCCTGAGACCACGCCCCCCGAGCCGATGACCCCCGCCGACCTCACGCCCGCACCGCTCGACCGCGAAGCCGGGTACGCCCTGCTCGCCGAGCTCGCCGGCCCGGTCGCCGTCGCCACCCTCGGCGGCCTGGACGGACTCGCTCCCGGCTTCGCCGACTGGATCGTCACCAGCCTGTTCGGTGGCACCTACCAGCGCCCCGGTCTGGCCCTGCGCGACCGCCAGATCGCCAACCTCGCCGCCCTCGCCGCCCTCGGCGGCGTCGAGCCGCAGCTCGCCGACCACGTCCGCAACAGCCTGCGGATCGGCATGACGCGGGAGGAGATCACAGAGGTGATCGTCCATCTCGCCCCGTACGTCGGCGTCCCCAAGGCCCTGGCCGGCCTGCGGGTCGCCGCCTCCACCTTCACGGCGGCCGAGGCCCCGACGACCAAGGCCCCCGCCGCCGGCACTCCCGAGTCCGACACCCCAGCGCCCGACACCTCGGCGTCCGTCACATCGGCGTCCGCCACCCCGGCGGAGGCCCGCGCATGACCGCCGCCCCGGCCGCCCCGACCGTCCGGACCGTCCTGGGCGACATCGACCCCGCCCAGCTGGGCGTCACCGACTCCCACGACCACCTGTTCATCCGCAGCCCCCGCTTCCCCGGCCAGGAGCTGGACGACCCGGCAGCCGCCGAGGACGTGCTGCGTGCCTACGCCACCGTCGGCGGCCGCACCCTCGTCCAGTGGACGCCGTGGGGCATGGGCCGTGGTGCGGACGCCCTCGCCGAGCTGTCCCGCACGACCGGCGTCCACATCGTCGCCGCCACCGGTGCGCACCAGACCGCCCACTACGCCCCGGGCCGCTTCCCCGGCCCGGACCTCCCGATCCCCGACCTCCAGGCCCCGTACGCAGACCTCGCCGAACGCTTCGTCACCGAGCTCACCGCCGGGCTCCCCGGCGCCCCCGAGGGCGTGCGACCCGGCCTGATCAAGATCGCCGACGACGCCGGCCCGCTCACCGCGCACACCCGCCGGACGATGGCCGCCGCGGCCGAGGCCCACCACGCCACCGGCGCCCCGATCGCCGTGCACCTTGAACCCGACGGTGACCCGCACGGCGTCCTGCGCAGCCTCCACGGACGGCACGGGGTCCGCCCCGACCGGATCGTCCTCGGCCACCTCACCCGTTTCACCGACCGGTCGCTGCACCGCAGTCTCGCCGCCGAGGGCGTCTTCCTCGCCCTGGACAGCCCCTCCCGGATCGGTCACCCCGCCGACCTCCAGGCCTTCGACGTGATCGCCGACCTGGTCGAGGCGGGCCTCGCCGACCGGCTGCTGCTCGGCGCCGACACCACCACCCGTACGGCCCGTGAGCTCGGCGGCCCCGCCCGGCTGCTCACCGACCTCGCCCCGCGGCTGTCCCGCACCTTCGGGCCCGAGCTGCCCGACCGACTGCTGCTCGCCAACCCGGCGTCGGCCTTCGCCGTTGACTGGTGCACCCCGTGAACGCCCGGCGGGGGAGCGGCTGACCCCCGCCGGTCGCACGCGGTCACCTAGCACGGCCACCTGCGGCCGGGACGAGGGCCGCAGGTGGCCGGAGAAACCCGCGGGGCCTGTGCCGTACAGGGGACGGCGTAGGCCCCGCGCCCGACCGGGCCGGCGGACGGGTCACATGTGGGTGCCGCCGTCGATGCGGAGTTCGGTGCCGGTGACGAAGGCGCCGTCGTCGGAGGCCAGCATGGCGATCACGCCGGCGACCGTCTCGGGGCCCGCGAAGCCCTGGCCGAGGGCGGGGGAGAGCTTGGCGAGCAGGCTGAAGTCGGCGTCGGCGGGCAGGCCCGGGTTGTTGGTCATGCCGCTGTCGATGCTGCCCGGCGCGACGCAGACCGCGCGCAGGCCCTGCTTCGAGTACTCCGAGGCGATCGCGTGGGTGAAGGACTGGATGCCGCCCTTGGTCGCGGCGTACGCGGCCATGTAGGGGTGGGCGAAGGCCGCGGAGGTGGAGCTGAAGTTGACCACCACGCCCCGGCCGGTCGCGAGCAGTGCGGGGAGGGCCTCGCGGGTCATCAGGAAGGTGCCGGTCAGGTTGACCGCCAGGAGCTCGTTCCAGAACTCCAGGGTGGTCTCGTGGGTGTGCGAGGAGCGCAGGATGCCGGCCGCGTTGACCAGGACATCCAGGCCGCCCAGCGCCGCGACCGCCTCGGCCATGCCCGTGACGACGGCGGCCTCGTCCGCGATGTCGAGCACCTGGACGGTCAGGCGGTCGGCGGTGCCGTCGGCGGTCGCGCGGTCCAGGGTCCTCTTCAGGCCGTCCTCGTTGACGTCGACGGCGACGACCGTCCCGCCCTCGGCGAGGATCCGGTGGACGGTCGCCTGGCCGATGCCAGAGCCGCCGCCGGTGATCAGGACGTTCCGTCCGCTGAAGCGCTCCATGGTGGTACTCCTTCGTTCGCGGTCTCTCGACCTCGAGAGGCACAATACGCCTGAATGGCACGTCGTGCCAAAAAGTCCTGTCGTGCCTCCTCGGCGTGCGGAGCCATGGCGGCACGGAACTGCGTACGCTGGCCCTCGTGACCGGACGCCCCACCCTGACCCAGCGCCGCCGTGACGCCACCCGGCTGGACATCGCCCGCACCGCCGCCGCGCTCTTCGCCGAGCAGGGCGCCGAGGCGACCACCGCCGAGGAGATCGCCGCCGCCGCGGGCATCTCGCTGCGCACCTTCTACCGCTACTTCTCGGTCAAGGAGGACGCCGTCGCCCCGCTGCTCGCGGCGGGCGGACAGCGCTGGGTGGACCTCCTGGCCGCGAGCCCGACGGACCTCCCGCTGCGCGAGGCGCTGGAACGCTCGGCGGTCGAGTCGCTGACCCCGGCCGACGACGAGGCCGTCGAGGCCATGCACTGGACCCGCAGCCTGCTGCGCGACCCGCGGCTGGACGGCACCTGGCAGCGCGTCCACGCCGGATCGGAGGAGCGGCTGCGGTCCGTGCTGGCCGCCCGCTGCCCGGACGGCGCCGATCCGCTGGAGATCCGGCTGGCCGCCGCCGCGGCCACGACGGCGATCCGGGTCGCCCTGGAGCAGTGGGCCGGCTCCGACGCCCCGGTCGCCGGCCCGGGTTCCCCGCGGGACCTCGGCGCCCGCTGCATGCGCGAGCTCACGGCGGGGCTGCGACTCCTCACCTGACCCCCAGCCGCCGGTCAGCTGTCTCACAGCTCCCGCTAGGGTTGGTCCTCGCGCCCCCGTGGGGGAACCGGGGTGACCTCCTCGGATGTCCCTGAGCGGAGGGGACGCGGAGTTCGAGGCGTGGGAGCAACTGGGACATGGGTCTGACGAGCCACAAGGTGCTGGCGCTGGCCGTGCTGATGGCGGTCGTGATGATGGTCGGCACGGTCTGGCTCTGGCCCAGACTCGCCAAGAAGAGCTGGCAGGCGGTGCTCGGCCGAATTGGCACGCTGCTCGCCACCCAGGTCGCCGTGCTCGCCGCACTCGGCCTGGTGGCCAACAACTACTTCGCGTTCTACAGCAGTTGGGACGACCTGCTGGGCACCGGCAGCACCGGCCCGGTGGTGATCCACAACAAGGCGGACGCCTCCGGGCGCCTGATGGTGGAGACCATCGGCCAGGCCTCGGTCAAGGGCGGCGGCGCGATGGGCCGCGAGCCCAGCCAGTCCGGGGAGATCCGCAAGGTCCGGATCGACGGCCGGGAGAGCAGGCTGTCGACCGAGGGGTACGTCTACCTGCCGCCCCAGTACTTCCAGCCGGAGTACGCGCAGAAGCAGTTCCCGGCCGTGATCGTCAGCACCGGATTCCCAGGAATCGCCGAGAACCTGATCACCCGTTTCAACTACCCGGGTGCCGCCCTCAAGCTGCTGCAGGAGGGCCGGATGCAGCCGACCGTCATGGTCCTGATGCGTCCCTCGCCCGCACTGCCGCAGGACACCGAGTGCGAGGACATCCCGGGCGGAGCCCAGTCCGACACGTACTTCACCAAGGACGTCCCCTCGGCGATCGAGGCGAGCTACCGGGTCTCGGCCGACCCGCGGGCCTGGGCCTACATGGGCAACTCGACCGGCGGCTACTGCGCCGTCAAGTTGGCCATGCGCCACCCGGACGTCTTCCCGACCGCCGTCTCGCTGTCCGGGTACTACGAGGCCGCCGACGACCCGACCACCGGTGACCTCTTCGGCGGCAGCAAGCAGCGCCGCAACGAGGCCAACCTGATGTGGCGGCTGAAGAACCTGCCGCAGCCGAACATCTCGCTCCTGCTGGCCGGCACCAAGAAGGGCGACGGCAACTACAAGCAGGACACCGAGGCGTTCATCGACGCGGTGCACAGCCCGATGAAGGTCTCGTACAGCATGCTCGAGAACGGCGGCCACAACTTCGAGACCTGGAGCGCACTGCTGCCCTCCTCGCTGGAGTGGCTGTCCCAGCACCTCAAGGTGCCGGACCAGCCGGGCCGGACCGTCTGACGAGAGCGCACCGAACCCCGGGGACCGGCCACGGCCCCCCGGGTTCAGTGCGTCGCCACGCGGCTCAGGCCACCCGCTCCAGGGTCCCGGTGTGCAGTTGGCCGACCCGGCCGCCCTCGCCCTCGAAGGTCCAGAAGGCCCGCACGGTCAGCGCGTTGAGGTCCATCACGTGGCTGACGGTGATCCCGCTCTGCTCCGTCCAGCTGACGAAGTAGATCCCCGGAGCGATCTCGGCGACGTGCAGCCGCACGTCCTCCCACTGGCCCGCCGACTCGCCGAGGCCCTCCCAGCGCAGCCGTGCGCCGTCGGCCGAGTAGGTGTTGCGGAAGGCCGCGCCGTTGTCGACCCGGAAGACGTAGGTACGGCCGGCGAAGGCGGGCAGGGACGCGGTCATGGTGGGGCGGAACCTCTTCTCGGGAGCGTGGGACGGGCCGTACGGACCGGGCACACCGGGACTCGGCGCACTTGTGCACCGCGGAAAATGCCAGGGTTCCAATTTATCCGACCGGGCGGACTCGGGCGGCCCGCGCCACGGTGCGGTCCGCCACCGTCGCGCCGCTCACGCTGCGCGACCGGCCCCTGGGCCGGCGCCGGGACTGATCAATTCGGCGGCCACCCAGGGTCGTTGATCGACACCACTGTGACCTGCGCGACAACCGGCCCGATCGAGTTGTCCGTCCACGCGCGGACTGCCCAGCCTGCAACGGGTCGTCCGCCCCCGCGGACCCCGTCGCCGGGATGCCGAGTCCTGTCCACCCGCCGGCGGGCAGCCGAGCACGACAGCGGACGGGAGCGGGGGAATCAGGTCAGTGCCCGGCCCGTGCGCGCCGGCGTGCGGGCCGCGGCCAGGGGTGAAGCCGCTCCACAGCGTGCGCGTCCACCGCTGACCGCCCGGGGCGTGTCCGACACGCCCGCCCGCAGACCAGCCGCTCTCAGGAACCGGCAGCCGTCTCGACCACGTTCAGGTCGAACGGCTGCCGGTTGTTGCTCCTGTCCCGGTCGTCCGGGCTGCGCACCTCGACCGACCCGCCGGTCAGCATGCCCAGCCGCACGTCGAGGCCGACCCGCACCGGTACGAGCGCGGTCGCGCTGCGCCCCTGCTTCAGCCCGGCCCCGAAGACGCAGCGCACCTCGTGCCCGCCCCGCAGCACCGCACAGTCGGCGGGGAAGTACGGCCCCTGCGGGGTCACGCCGTCGGGCAGGGTGACGATCACGGTGAACGGCGAGGCCGTGGTGTCCGGGCCGCGGTTCGCGACGAAGGCACGGACGGTGGTCGTGCCGCCGGGCGGAGCGGCGTCCGGGTCCTCCCGGACCACCTCCAGGTCGGAGTCGGACCGCACGGCCGCCGGGCCCACCACCGGAATCCGCGGCTCCGGCCGGGGCGCGGTACGTGGGGCCGCCCAGGACGGCCCGGCGGCCAGCAGCGCGACCGCGCAACCCGCCGCCGTCGCCGCCGTGAACGCCGTCCCGCCGGATTCGACCCGAAGCCGCCTGCGCCTGCCCTGCCCGCCTGCCACCACCGCTCACCGCTCCCTCGTCCTCCGGCCGCCCGCTCCGTCGCGGGCCGCGTCCGCACCAGGCTGGTGGCACCGGGGCGCCGGACCCGGCGCAACCCGCCCACCGGTCCGTCGAACGGAGGACACTGCGGACGGCCGGCATCCAGGCCACACCCTCCCGCCGCAGCATGAGGATTGACGTGGCGTCAGGGAGCGAGGACCTGTCCCAGTCGGGTCGCGATCTGGTGCATCACCGGCACCAGCGAGGACGCCCCCGCCTGCTCCTCCAGTGCCCGGATCCGGGCCTCCGGGCCGGATACCGACAGGGCGGTGGGCGTCGGCGCGCCCGGTACCGCGAGCGCGATGCAGCGGACGCCGATCTCCTGCTCCTGGTCGTCGACCACGTACCCGCGCTCGCGCGCCTCGGCGAGCTGGTCCATCAGCTCCTGCGGGTCGGTCACGGTGTACTCGGTGTGCGCGGGCAGCGAGTTGGGGCCCAGGATCGCGCGCGCCTCGTCCTCCGGGAGCTGGGCGAGCAGCGCCTTGCCGACGCCGGTGCAGTGCGGCTGCACCCGCCGTCCGACCTCGGTGAACATCCGCATCGAGCGCCGGGACTGCACCTGCCCGACGTACACCACCTCGCCGCCCTCCAGCACCGCCAGGTTGGCGGTCTCGCCGGTGGCCTCCATGAGCTCGGCCAGGTACGGCCGGGCCCAGCTGCCGAGCAGGCGGCCGGCCGTCTCCCCGAGGCGGATCAGCCGGGGGCCGAGGGTGTAGCGGCGTGCGGTGTCCTGGCGGACATAGCCCTGCTGGACGAGGGTACGAACCAGTCGGTGGATGGTCGGCATCGGGAGGCCGGAACTGCTGGAGAGCTCGCTGAGGGTGGCCACCCCGCCGGAGTCGGCCAGTGCCTCCAGGAGTTGGAAGGCGCGCTCGACGGACTGCACGCCGCCGCTCGCGCGGTCGGCGCCTGTCGTCGATGCTGTGTCGGGGGTCGCAACCACCGGCGTTCCCTTCGCTGTCGGGGAGGAGTAGAGTCCCGGCGACCTCTTCAACAAACCGTTGAAATTCTGTATCGCGGAAACTAGTCTCCACCTTACAGAATCGAACTCGCCGACAGGCGGGTATCGATCGAGGAAGTTCCCGAGGAAGTTCCCACCGGAACTCCCTCTGCCAGGCTCAACCGTCTTAGGAGTGTCCTGCTCATGGCTGCAGATCAGGGGCCCGTCGGCGCCTCCCCCGCCGCTCCGGTCGTCACTGTCGCCGGACCGCGCGTCCACCGGGCGGAGGAGGTGCTCACTCCGGAGGCGGTCGCCTTCGTCGTCGGCCTCCATCGCGCCTTCGAGGGACGCCGGCAGGAGCTCCTGGCCAGGCGGAAGGCCCGACGCGCCGAGATCGCCCGTACGGGCACGCTGGACTTCCTCCCCGAGACCGCCGACGTCCGGGCCGGGGACTGGAAGGTCGCCGAGGCGCCGCGCGCGCTCCAGGACCGCCGGGTCGAGATCACCGGCCCCACCGACCGCAAGATGGTCATCAACGCGCTCAATTCCGGGGCCAGGGTCTGGCTCGCCGACTTCGAGGACGCCACCTCCCCGACCTGGGAGAACGTGGTCAGCGGTCAGGTCAACCTGATCGACGCCTTCGAGGGCCGGATCGACTTCACCAGCTCGGCCGGCAAGGCCTACACCCTCAAGCCCGCCGCCGAACTCGCCACCGTCGTGGTCCGCCCGCGCGGCTGGCACCTGGACGAGAACCACCTGCTCGTCGACGGCGTCCCGGTCGCCGGCGCGTTCGTCGACTTCGGCCTGTACTTCTTCCACAACGCGGCCCGGCTGCTCGCCAAGGGTGCCGAGGACCCGAACTCCGGCCCGTACTTCTACCTGCCGAAGACCGAGAGCCACCTCGAAGCCCGGCTCTGGAACGACGTCTTCACCCACGCCCAGGCCGAACTCGGCATCCCGCACGGCACCGTCCGGGCCACCGTGCTGATCGAGACCATCACCGCCGCCTTCGAGATGGACGAGATCCTCCACGAGCTGCGCGACCACGCGGCCGGCCTCAACGCCGGACGCTGGGACTACCTGTTCTCGATCGTCAAGAACTTCCGCGACGCCGGCGAGCACTACATCCTGCCGGACCGCAACAGCGTCACCATGGCCTCGCCGTTCATGGCCGCCTACACCCGGCTGCTGGTGCAGACCTGCCACAAGCGCGGCGCCCACGCGATCGGCGGCATGGCCGCGTTCATCCCCAGCCGCAAGGACCCGGAGGTCAACGCGGCCGCGCTGGAGAAGGTCAAGGCGGACAAGGACCGCGAGGCCGGAAACGGCTTCGACGGCTCCTGGGTCGCCCACCCGGACCTCGTCCCGGTCGCCCGGGCCTCCTTCGACGCGGTGCTCGGCGAGCGGCCCAACCAGAAGGACAACCCGGGGCCGGCCGAGCCCGTCACCGCCGCCGAACTGCTCGACGTCGCGGGCGCCGGCGGCACCTGCACCCACGCCGGGCTGCACAACGCCGTCCAGGTCGGCATCCGCTACATCGAGGCCTGGCTGCGCGGGCTCGGGGCGGTCGGCATCTTCAACATGATGGAGGACGCCGCCACCGCCGAGATCTCGCGCTCGCAGATCTGGCAGTGGATCCACAACGGGGTCGTGCTGTCCGACACCGGCGAGAAGGCCACCGCCGAGCTGGTCCGCAGCCTGGTCGCCACCGAACTGGCCGAGCTCCGTGCCGAGTTGGGCGCCGAGGCCTACCAGGCCGGCCGCTGGCGCGAGGCCGCCCAGCTCTTCGAACAGGTTGCCCTGGCCGATGAGTTCGCGGACTTCCTGACCCTCCCCGCGCTTCCCCTGCTGGGCTGAGCACCAATCTATCCACCGGCGCCACCGCTGCCGCCTGCCGGGCTGTAGCAGTTCCGCCGCCCTTTGCTCCGTTCCGTACGGCGACGAATCCACCTGTCCTCTCGTCGCCGTACGGAACGGTCTTTTCCTCGCGAGGAGTTCACCGATGGCACGCATCTTCTTCAACGGCCAGGCGATGGTCGGCGGACCGTTCCACGGCAAGGTCGCCGACGCCCTGATCGGCCCCGCCCGCACCGCACCCGGGTACCGCTTCTTCTCCATCGACCACAGCGGCGGGACGGACGTCTGCCCGGGTCTGCTGGCCGACCCGGCCGTGGACAGCGCGATCGAGGGGGAGCTGTACGACATCAGCCTGGAGCGCCTGCGGGACGTCATCCTGCCCGGCGAGCCCCGGGAGCTGGAACTCGGCGTGATCAAGCTGGAGGACGGCTCCCCGTGCCTGTCCATGCTGCTGGCCCGGGGCGAGGTCGAGCGCGGCGTGCACCGCGAGATCACCCATCACGGCGGCTGGCGCGCCTACCTGGCGACGCTGGGGCGCGCGGGCTGACGGCTGGCGCCCTGATGGCCCGGCGGCCCGGCGGCCCGGCGGGGAACAGACTTCAGCGAACAGATGATGAAAGTTGTCATCCGTTCGCTGAAGTCTGTCTGCTGAAATCTGTTCGTTGAAATCTGTTGGCTGCGTGTGTCCGCCAGCGCCCGGCCGCCGACCCCGCCCGCACATGCACCGCGGCCCCGAACCCTCGCCGTGGGTTCGGGGCCGCGGTCCGTACGCCCTGCCGGGCCTACGGAGTCCGGGTGCGCACCGTCCCTGGGCGCCCCGGAGCTCTTCGGTGTCGGGCCGTCACACCGGCCGGGAAGCCAGTTCCTTGGCGGCGCGGGCGCAGGCCCGGGCGATCCGGTCCTCGTTGACGGTGGTCAGCTCGCCCTTCTCGACCACGGCGTTGCCGTTGACGAACAGCACTGCCAGCGGCGGCAGCGCGCCGAAGGTGAGGGCCGCGACCGGGTCGGCGATCGAGGAGTGCATGACGCCGTCGATCTTCCACAGCGCCAGGTCGGCCAGCTTGCCGGCCTCGATCGAGCCGATCTCGTTCTGCCGGCCCAGCACCCGGGCCCCGCCCATGGTGCCCAGCCGCAGCGCCTGACGCCCGGTCAGCGCGGTCGGGTAGCCGTGCAGCCGGTTGATCAGCAGCGCGTTGCGCAGCTCGGTGCCCAGTTCGCCCGACTCGTTGGAGGCGGTGCCGTCGACGCCGAGCCCGACCGGTACGCCGGCCTCGAGCATGTCGGGCACCCGGGCGATCCCGGCGGCCAGGCGGGCGTTGGAGGACGGGCAGTGCGCCACGCCCGTGCCGGTCTCGGCGAACTTGGCGATGTCGGAGTCGTTCATGTGGACGCAGTGCGCCATCCAGACGTCCTCGCCGAGCCAGCCCACCGACTCGAAGTAGTCGGTCGGTCCCATGCCGAACAGCTCCTTGCAGAACTGTTCCTCCTCGGCCGTCTCCGAGCCGTGGGTGTGCAGCCGGACGCCCTTGCGGCGGGCGAGTTCGGCGGACTGGCGGAGCAGGTCGGTGGAGACCGAGAACGGCGAGCAGGGCGCGATCGCCACGTGCAGCATCGAGCCGAACGAGGAGTCGTGGTAGTGGTCCACGGCGGCCTCGGAGGCGGCCAGGATGTCGTCGAGCTCCTCGACGGCGTGGTCCGGGGGGAGCCCGCCGTCCTTCTTGCTGCGGTCCATCGAGCCGCGCAGCGCGGTGAAGCGCAGACCGAGCTCCTGGACGGCCTCGATCGAGGCGCCGAGGACGTCCCCGCCGTCCTTGGGGAAGACGTAGTGGTGGTCCGAGGCGGTGGTGCAGCCGGACTTCAGCAGGGCGGCGGCCGAGCCCTGGCTGGCGGCGTGCACGAGCTTCTCGTCGATCCGGGCCCAGGTCGGGTAGAGGGCGACCAGCCAGTCGAAGAGGATGTTGTCCTGGGCGAGCCCGCGGGTGATCCACTGGTAGAAGTGGTGGTGGGTGTTGACCAGGCCCGGGGTGATCAGGTGGCCCTCGCCGTTGATGCGGCGCACCACGTTGTCCAGCCAGTTGGGGGCGGGGCCGTCCCCGACCGACTCGATCCGGTTCCCGAGGATGACGACGTGGCCGCGGGCGTACTCGGTGTCGGCGGCGTCGACGGTGGCGATCGCGACGTTCTCGATCACGATCCGCTGGTCGGCGGGTGGGGGCTGGACTGCCATGGTGTCACTCCTATGGGGGGAGGGTCGGGAGGGGCGCGCACCGCACGGTGCGCGCCCCTGCCCGGACCGGTCAGGACGGTGTCGCCGTCGGCACCGTCGCGCCGGGGGCCTGGCCGGATCTGGATTCCGGTTCCGGTCCTGACCGGCGGGCGGCCCCGACGTGGTGGAAGAGCAGGTTGAGCAGGACGGCCATCACGCAGCCGGCGGATATCCCCGAGTGCATCAGGGTCCGGACGGCCTCCGGGAAGGAGTCGTAGAAGTTCGGCACGGCGATCGGGATGATGCCGACGCCGAGCGAGACCGACACCAGGATGGTGTTGGCACTCGACTCCATGCCGGCCTCCGCGAGGGTGCGGATCCCGCTCGCCGCGACCGTGCCGAAGAGCACGATCCCGGCGCCGCCGAGGACGGGCTGCGGCACCAGGGAGACGAGCGATCCGAGCACCGGGAAGAGCCCGAGCAGGATCAGGATGCCTCCGCCGGCCGCGACCACGAAGCGGCTGCGGATCTTCGTCAGTGCCACCAGCCCGATGTTCTGGGCGAAGGCGCTGGCGGCGAAACCGTTGAAGACGGGGCTGAGCGCGGTGGCCAGTCCGTCGGCCCGCAGGCCGGCGGCGAGCGTGGGTTCGTCGGCCTCGCGCTCGACGATCTTGCCGAGGGCGAGCATGTCGGCGGTGGACTCGGTCATCGAGACCACCATGACGATGCACATCGAGACGATCGCGGCGGCGTCGAACGCGGGCGCGCCGAAGTGGAACGGGGAGGGGAGCGCGAAGACCTTCGCGTCCTGGACCGCGCCGGAGTCGGCCAGCCCCAGCGGGAAGGCGATCAGGGTGCCGAACGCCAGACCGATGAGCAGGGACAGCTGCTGCCAGAAGCCGCGCAGCAGCCGGTTGCAGAGCACCACCGCGACGAGGGTGATCGCGGCGAGGCCGATGGCCCGCATGGAGCCGTATCCGGCGGCGCCCGGCGAGCCGCCGCGCGCCCAGTTCACCGCCACCGGGAGCAGGGACACCCCGATGAGGGTGATCACGGTGCCCTGGACGACCGGGGGGAAGAACCGGATGAGCTTGCAGAAGTACGGCGCCGCGAGGAAGCACAGGGCCCCCGCGACGATCACCGCTCCGAAGATCACCGGGAGGGCGTCCTTCGGTCCGTGTTCTTCGGCAATGGCGATCATGGGCGCGACGCCCGCGAACGACACGCCGTTCACGAACGGCAGTCGCGCGCCGATCCTCCAGATGCCGAGGGTCTGGAGCAGGGTGGCCAGTCCGGCGGTGAACAGGCTGGCCGAGATGAGCAGGGCGAGGTCGGCGGCGGAGAGTCCGACGCCGGCGCCGACGATGAGCGGGGGTGCGACGACCCCCGCGTACATCGCGGCGACGTGTTGGAGCCCGGTGGAGAACAGCTTCACCGGGGGCAGCACCTCGTCCACGGGGTGGGTACCGGGGTGGGTACCGGACCCGGACGGCTTGCCGGGGAGGCGGGTTGAGTCGCCGTCCAGGCCTGGGGTTCTTGCTGGGGTGGAACCGCCGTCGTTACTGCTGGTGGTGCTGGGTGCCATGTCGAGCCCCTCTTGTGCCCGTGGCTCCCGGCGCGCCCGTGGCGCTGGAGACCCCCCGAGGGCGGGACGGCGGAGCAAGGATCCCTCGGGGCGCTTCTCCAGTGCACCGGGCCGGCCGCCGTGAGGCAGACACGAACTCCGGTTGGTGGGGGTGGAGAAACAGGTGGTGCGGGTGGTGCGGTCCGCCCGGACTCGACCGGCCCGTGCGGACCGGAGGTGCGGCGACTCCGGGCGGAGGCCGTGGGTGAGCGGGGTGGAGCGAGGTGGAGCGAGGTGGAGCAGGGGTGAAGCGGGTGGCGCGGTGGGGGGAGGTCAGACGACCGGGATGACCGGTACGACGCCCTCACGGTGCACGGTGCCCTCGATCAGGCCGTACATGCGGTCCGCGGCGTAGTAGACCTCGTTCTCGTTCTTCAGCCCGAAGGGCTCCAGGTCGACCAGGAAGTGGTGCTTGTTGGGCAGTTCGAGGCGCACCTCGTCGACCTCGGCGCGGTTGTTGAGGACCCGGGTGCCCATCGAGTGCAGGGTCTGCTGCAGCGAGTAGGAGTAGGTCTCGGCGAACGCCTCGAGCATGTGCCGCTTCACGTGGGTGTAGGAGCGGTTCCAGTTGGGCTGGGCCTCGCCGTCGCGACCGCTGTAGCCGTACTTCCAGCGGGCGGTGACCTGGGTGGCGAGGATGCGGTCGTACGCCTCCTGGAGGGTGGTGTACTTGTCCTTGATGTAGCCCCAGAACTCCGAGTTGGTGGAGTTCATCACGATCAGGTCCTTCAGACCGGAGATGACCTGGACCTTCTCGCCGTCGTAGACGACCTCGGTGGTGCGGGTCTCCTGGCCGCTGCGGACGAAGGAGTGGCCGACCTCCTCCGAGCCGATGAAGCGGGCCGAGCTGTCCGGCGTCTTGATCCGGTCCCAGGCGTACTCCTCGATCCGGATCCGGGCGCTGTGCACGACGCCGCGCTCGGTGTCGTCGACGAAGTGCCGGGCCAGCAGGATGCCGAAGGCCTCGGCCGAGTCGATGCCGTACTCCTTGGCGAAGGCGAAGACGGTGTTCTTGGTGGTGTCGGTGGGGAGGCAGTTGGCGTTGGACCCGGTGAGGTGGACGTCCTCGAACTCGCCCTGGAGGGCGACCGAGACGTTCAGGTCCTTGATCTCGTGCCGGGTGGAGTCGCGGTAGACCCGGACGATGCGGTTCTCCGCCTTGCCGTACTGGTTCTGACCGAGCACGTGGGCCATGACAGGCTCCTAAGCTTCAAGGTCGGTCTACTAGCTTCCGCGGTAGACCGAGTATCCGAACGGGTTCAGCAGCAGCGGCACGTGGTAGTGGTGCTGCGCGGGCGCGACCGTGAAGACGATCGAGACCTCGGGGAAGAACGGCGGCTCCTCGGACTTGCGCGCGTAGTAGGCGGCGGTGTCGAACAGCAGCCGGACGACCGAGCCCGCCTCCACGGCCGGCAGGTCCTTGACCCGGCCGTCGGAGTCCGTGGCGGAGGTGCCGAGCACCTGCCAGCCACCCTCGGTGTGCAGTGCGAGCTCGACCGGAACACCCTCGGCCGGGCGGCCGAGGCTGGTGTCGAGCACGTGGGTGGAGATGCCAGTCATGGGTGAAGTGACCTTACTGATGGCAGAGATGATCGCGCGTCAGTCGAAATGGGAAAGAGCGGCGCACGGGCGGCGTCGGACCGCCCACGAAGCATTCTTGACGAGAGGTCAGGAAGCGTCGAGGAGGCGGTTGAGCCGGATGTCGTTGATCTTGCGCAGTTCGCCCCGGACGATCTCCGCCTCGGTGGCGGGATCGTTGGGGTGGCGCTCGCGCAGCGCGGCGAGCATGGTGGCCGCGGTGCGGCCGGTCGCGCAGATCAGGAACACGTGGCCGAACTTGGCCTCGTAGGCGGCGTTGGCCTCGTGCAGTTCGTCGAGGACCGCTTGGTCCACGCCCTGGATCCCGGCCTGTTCGCGCTCGGAGGTGGCGTCGCCCGCCTTGGGCTGTCCGATCCGGGCGTGTCCGGCCATCGCGTCGCGCAGGTCCGCGGCGGTCAGTCCGGCCATCGCCGCCGCGTTGGCGGCGAGCAGGGCCTCACGGCTGGACCAGGGCTTGGCCTCCGCGACGGCGGCGGCCCAACGGGGGCTGGAGCATACCTCCAGCAGGATCCCTTCGAGCTCGGCGGCATCGGCCGCGGCCAGGGCGTCAAGGGCGTGGGGGTGGTTGGTCACGGGTGGACCTCCTGAAGAGTGGTGCCACCCGGAAAGCTAGATCGGCCCCACCCGGCCGTCAACAGTTTGTTGAACGGTTGGTGGTTACGTTTTGAACCGGCCCCCGGTGCGGGGCCCTTTCGTGTGCGATTCGCCAAGTGTGCCCCGCCGTGCGCCGATCCAGACTTCTCGGCACCGGCGGGGTCGCCCGGTCGGCGGACCGCCAGGGGCGGCCCGGGGTCGCTCAGGAGGGCTTCGAGCCGTCCTGGCGGTTCAGGTAGTTGTACACGGTGAAACGGCTGACGCCCAGGGCCGAGGCGACCGTCTCGACCCCGTGGCGGACGGTGAAGGCGCCGCGCTCCTCCAGGAGGGCGACCACCCGCTGCTTCTCCCAGCGGTCCAGCTCGGCCAGTGGACGGCCGTCGAACTGCCGGGTCATCTCGGCCAGCAGCCGGTCCAGCGCACTGCTCAGGTGCGGCAGCCGGACGGCCAGGGCCGGGGTGCCCTCCCACTCCAGGACGACGTCCTCGGCCTTCGCCTCGTCCAGCGGGACGGGCGTGGCGCCGACCGCGGCCAGTAGCGGCTTGACCGCCGCGGCGAGCGGGTGTTCCACGTGCTGCTCGGTCACGGCGTACCGCCCTCCTCGCCCAGCAGGCTGACCTGGACCGAGATCCGGGTCGCCCCGGCGTCCAGGGTCTCCCGGAGCAGTCGGGTCACCGCGGCGAGGACCTGCTCGGCCTCGCCCTCGGCGCCGGTTCCGAAGGGGCCGACCAACACGTCCAGGCCGGCCTCGTCGACGACCTTGCGGGCCGCCGCGGCGTGCTCCGGGAACGTGTCCAGTTCGAACGGTTCTGTCGTGAACTCCACCATCAATCGCACGTGCTCACTGTATCGAGCGGGGGGTGGACGGGGGCAGGGGCTGGGCGATCGAACAGCCAGGGGTGCTGGTGGCGGGCCCCTCCCGGCCGCTTCAACAAAATGTTGCGACAGCCTTGACACTGCCTCGCCGGGCCGGAGATGCTTCCACCACACAGAATCCCTCTTCCGGATCGTGGAAGTTGCGGATGAAGGAAGAGAGAGTGAGAGGTGATGGACGTGACGGCGGCTGCCAAGCACGGCTTCACGGTCAACCTGTCGATACTGTTCGGCGAACTCCCGCTGCTGGAGCGACCCGCGGCCGCGGCCGCGGCCGGCTTCACGGCCGCCGAGCTCTGGTGGCCCTTCGGCACCGAGCACACCCCGAGCCAGGCCGAACTGGACGCGCTGCGCAAGGCGTTCGGTGAGGCGGGCGTCCGGCTCGCCGGCCTGAACTTCCTGGACGACCTGAGCCGGGGCGCCCGGGGCACCGTCTCGGTCCCGTCCGAGCGGGACCGGTTCCGCGCCAACGTCCCGGTCGCCGCGGAACTCGCCGCCTCGCTCGGCGCCACCGCGCTCAACGCGCTGTACGGCAACCGGATCGAGGGCGTCGAGCCGGCCGAGCAGGACGCGCTCGCGCTGGAGAATCTGGTGCTCGCCGCCGAGGCGGCGCACGGGATCGGCGCGATCCTGCTGATCGAGGCCCTCAACAAGGCCGAGTCGCCGGACTACCCGCTGGTCTCCGCGGCCGCCGCGGTCGACGTGGTCGACAAGGTCAACGCCGCCACCGGCCTGGGGAACGCCAAGTTCCTCTGCGATCTGTACCACCTGGCCAAGAACGGCGAGCACCTGGCGGCGGTGATCGACACCTACGCCGACCGGATCGGCCACGTGCAGATCGCCGACAACCCGGGCCGCAACGAGCCCGGCACCGGCGAGCTGGACTTCGAGGACCTCTTCGCCCGGCTCAGCGCCGCGGGCTACACGGGCTCGATCGGCCTGGAGTACCGCCCCTCCACCGGCGTCAGTGCGGACAGCTTCGGCTGGCTGCCGCGCGAGCTGCGCGCGGCCCGCTAGCCCAGGCGGTCCGGCAGTCCCGGCAGTCCGGCAGCCCAGGCGGTCCGGCAGCCCCCGCAGCGCGGCGCCCGACGGCCGCCGGAAAGCCACCCCTCCCACCCGCACACGTAAGGAACCCGACGCGATGAGCGCCTCCCGCAAGATTGCCTTCGTCGGCCTCGGCATCATGGGCAAGCCCATGGCCGTCAACCTGGTCAAGGCCGGCCACCACGTGACCGGCTTCGACCTCTCCCAGGCCTCGATCGACACCGTGGTCGCGGCCGGTGGCCACGGCGCCGCCAGCATCGCGGACGCGGTGAAGGACGCCGAGGTCGTCATCACCATGGTCCCGGCCGACCCGCACGTCGAGGCGGTCATCCTCGGCGAGGGCGGTGTCCTGGAGAACGTCGGCGCGGGCACCCTCGTGATCGACATGTCCTCGATCACCCCGCAGACCTCCATCAAGGTCGGCAAGGCCGCCCGCGAGAAGGGCGTGCGCACCCTGGACGCCCCGGTCTCCGGCGGCGAGGCCGGCGCGATCGAGGCGGTGCTGTCGATCATGGTCGGTGGCGAGGCGGCGGACTTCGCCGAGGCCAAGCCGCTGTTCGACGCGCTGGGCACCACGGTCGTCCACGTCGGCCCGGACGGCGCCGGCCAGACCGTCAAGGCCGCCAACCAGCTGATCGTCGCGGTCAACATCCAGGTGCTCGCCGAGGCCGTGGTGTTCCTGGAGAACGCCGGCGTCGACCTCGCCGCCGCGCTGGACGTGCTCGGCGGCGGCCTGGCCGGCTCCACCGTGCTCAACCGCAAGAAGGCGAACATGCTCAACCGCGAGTTCGCCCCCGGCTTCCGGATCGACCTGCACCACAAGGACATGGGCATCGTCACCGACGCCGCCCGTGCCGTGGGCGCCGCGCTGCCGGTCGGCGCCGTGGTGGCCCAGCTGGTCGCCTCCGCCCGGGCCAACGGCGACGGCCCGCTCGACCACTCGGCGCTGCTGCGCGGCGTCGAGCGGCTCTCCGGCCGCGAGGTCAAGTGACCCGCGAGGTCAACTGACCCACGCGGTCAACTGACCCGCGGGCTCAACCGACCCGCGCGGTCAAGTGACGAAGGGGCCCCGGCCCCGACAGACTCCTCCTGGCGGCGTGTACCTGATCCGGTCGTGCCCGCGCCGCCAGGAGGCCAGGCCCGACCGGCGTGCGGGCAGGGGCTCATCCGCCCGCCCGCCGGTCGACCCAAGCCGGTGACGCGCACACCCTCCCCCGGGGGCACTTCGGTCGTGCCTGTTGCGTGTCGCCCGGCCCCCTCCCCGCCGAGGGGAGCCCCTCGTACGTCGGAAGCGGGACGAGGGGAACGGCGGGGAGGGGGCGCCGCACCTCCGCGGCCCTGGCCGCACCTCCGCGGCCCTGGCCGCACCTCCGCGGCCCTGGCCGCACCACCCGGGCGGGGGTCGCCTTCCCCGGGCCACCGGACACATGCTTGTCGAACCACCGCCAGACCCCGTACGGAAGTGAGGACCACCGATGCCCCCCACCCCCCACCAGGGTCACGTGGTCGTAGCGCCGGACAAGTTCAAGGGCACCCTCGAGGGTGCCGAGGTCGCCGCCCGGATCGCCGCCGGCATCAGGCGCGCCGCGCCCGGCACCGAGGTGCGCGAACTGCCCGTCGCCGACGGCGGCGAGGGCACCCTGGCCGCGGCGCTCGCGGCCGGCTTCGACCGCGTCCCGGCCAAGGTGGCCGGTCCGACCGGTCTGCCGGTGGACGCCGCGCTCGCCGTCCGCGGCGACACCGCCGTGGTCGAGCTGGCCCAGGCCTCCGGCCTCGCCCGGCTGCCCGGCGGCCGGACCGCCCCGCTCGCGGCCGGCTCCTACGGCGTCGGCCAGCTGATCGGCCGGGCGGTGTCCAGGGGCGCCAAGCGGATCGTCCTCGGCCTCGGCGGCAGCGCCTGCACGGACGGCGGCGCCGGCATGGTGCAGGCGCTCGGAGTCAGCCTGCGGGACGCCGACGACGTCGAACTGCCGCCCGGTGGCGCCGCGTTGCGCCGCCTGGAGCGGATCGAGCTCGGGCCGCTGGCCGGTCTGCTGACCGGCGTCGAGGTCGTGGTCGCCTGCGACGTGGACAACCCGCTGCTCGGACCGCGCGGCGCCACCGCCGTGTACGGCCCGCAGAAGGGGGCCGACGGCGACGACCTGGTGGTCCTGGAGGAGGGGCTGACCCGCTTCGCCGACCAGGTGGCCGCGGTCACCGGACGCGACGTGCGGCAGGCCCCCGGCGCCGGGGCCGCGGGCGGGGTGGGCTTCGCCGCCCTCGCACTGCTCGGCGCCACCATGCGACCCGGTATCGAGCTGCTGCTCGAACTGCTGGGTTTCGACGAGGCCGTGCGTGGGGCACGTCTCGTCGTCACCGGCGAGGGCTGCCTGGACGCACAGACGCTCCACGGCAAGGCCCCCGCCGGAGTCGCCGCGGCGGCTGCTCGGGCGGGGGTTCGGGTGGCCGCCGTGGCGGGTCGGCTGGAGCTGTCCGAGCCCGAGTGGCGGGCGGCCGGCTTCACCGCCGCGATCGCGCTCACCGACCTGGCCGAGCAGCCGGGGGACAGCATGACCAGGGCCGGTGAGCTGGCCGAGGTGGCGGGGGAGCAGCTGGCCGGAGCGCTTCTGCCGGCCTGATCCCTCGTACGTTCCTCCATTGACGTTTTGTTGAAGGCGGCCCTAGGCTCCCGGCAATCCTTCGGTTCCCACCCACTCCGACCACCCGCGAGCGCCTCCCCGGGCCGTGTGGTCCGGTGTGTCCCCGCGTACCCCCATCCCCCAGTTCCAGGTTTCGGAGGTCCCCATGCCGTTCAGCCAGCCAGCGGTGATCCGCTCCCGCCGGGCGGTGCTGCCCACCGGTGAGCGCCCCGCGGACGTGCTGATCCGGGACGGGAGGATCGAGCAGGTCGCCGCCCACGGATCGCTGGTGGTCGGCGACGGCGAGCTCGTCGACCTCGGCGACACCGCCCTGCTGCCCGGCCTGGTCGACACCCACGTGCACGTCAACGAGCCCGGCCGCACCGAGTGGGAGGGCTTCGCCACCGCCACCCGGGCCGCCGCGGCCGGCGGCGTCACCACGATCATCGACATGCCGCTCAACTCGATCCCGCCCACCACCACGGTCGACGGGCTGGCCGTCAAGCGGAAGACCGCCGAGGGCCAGGCATGGGTCGACCTCGGCTTCTGGGGCGGGGCCGTCCCCGGCAACGTCGCCGACCTCGAACCCCTGCACCGGGCAGGCGTGTTCGGCTTCAAGAGCTTCCTCGCCCCCTCCGGCGTCGACGAGTTCCCGCACGTCGAGGCCGCCGACCTGGAGGCCGCCCTGGCCGAGCAGGCCCGGATCGGGGCACTGGCGATCATCCACGCCGAGGACCCGGCCGTGCTCGCCGCCGCACCGCAGCAACCCGGCGTCCACTACCGGGACTTCCTCGCCTCCCGCCCGCCCGGCGCGGAGACCGCGGCGGTCGCCCACCTGCTCCGCACGGCCCGGCGCACCGGCGCCCGGGTGCACATCCTGCACGTCTCCTCGGCCGCCGTGCTGCCGCTGCTGCGGCGGGCGCGCGAGGAGGGCGTACGGGTGACCGCGGAGACCTGTCCGCACTACCTGACCCTCGCCGCCGAGCAGGTGCCGGACGGCGACACCGCCTTCAAGTGCTGCCCGCCGATCCGCGACGAGGCGAACCGGGACGCGCTCTGGGAGGCTCTGGCCGACGGAGAGTTCATCGCCGTCGTCTCCGACCACTCGCCGTCCACCCCCGACCTCAAGCTGCTGCCCGAGTACGGCGGCAGCGGCGACTTCGCGGCCGCCTGGGGCGGCATCGCCTCGCTGCAGCTGGGCCTGCCCGCCGTCTGGACCGAGGCCCGCCGCCGCGGTCACACCCTGGCCGACGTGGTGCGCTGGATGTCCACCGGACCGGCCGAACTGGTCGGCCTCACCGGCACCAAGGGCGCCATCGCGCCCGGCTGCGACGCCGACCTGGTGGCCTTCGACCCCGACGGCGAATTCTCCGTCCACGCAGGTGAGTTGCATCACCGCAACCCGGTGACCCCGTACGCGGGAAGGACGTTGACCGGTGCCGTCCGCACCACCTGGCTGCGCGGCCGCGCGGTGGACACCGGCGCCGAGCCCTTCGGGCGCCAGCTCACCCGCCCCGCCGACTCCCGCCCCGAAAAAGCCTCCTGAGCCGGCGCCGCTTCCCGACCCGGAGCGGCGACCGAGCCGGCACCGCCTTCTGAACCGACACGTCTTCCGAGGAGAGTCAGTGACCACTGCCGACACCCCGAGCGCTCCCTTCACCGAGCTGGTCAACCTGGCCTCCCGACTGCTCGGCGCGGGCGTCGTCGCCACCAACGAGGACACCTTCGCGGACGCCGAGAACCTGCTGGTGGCCAAGCCGGCCGAGTTCCGCCCGCACACCTTCGGCCACAAGGGCCAGATCATGGACGGCTGGGAGTCCAAGCGCCGCCGCGGCGTCTCCGCCGAACAGCCGCACCCCACCGACCAGGACCACGACTGGACGATCGTGCGGCTCGGCGTCGGCGGCGTGATCCGCGGCGTGATCGTCGACACCGCCCACTTCACCGGCAACTACCCGGAGAGCGCCTCGGTCGAGGCGGCCTCCGTCCCCGGGCACCCCTCGCCCGAGGAACTGCAGGACGCCGAGTGGACCGTCATCGTGCCGCGCACCCCGCTCCGGGGCGACACCGCCCACGAGTTCGCCGTCCAGGACGACACCCGCTACACCCACGTGCGGCTCAGCATCTTCCCGGACGGCGGCGTCGCCCGGCTGCGGGTGCACGGTGAGGTGCTGCCCGACCCGCGCGAACTGGACGGCCTCACCTTCGACCTGGCCGCCCAGGAGTACGGCGGCGTGGCCGAGGCGGCGTCCGACCGCTACTTCTCCTCCCCGCACAACCTGAACGCTCCCGGTCGCGCCTCCGTCATGGGCGAGGGCTGGGAGACCCGGCGTCGGCGCGACAAGGCCAACGACTGGGTGCAGATCGCCCTGGCCGGGGGCGGCGAGGTCCTGGCCGCCGAGGTGGACACCACCCACTTCGTCGCCAACGCCCCCGGCTGGGCCGACCTGATCGGCTTCGACGCCTCGACCGGGCAGGCTGCGACTTCACAGACACCGGCCGACGGTGAGTGGTTCGAGATCCTTCCCCGGACCCGCCTGCAGCCCGACACCCGGCACCGCTTCCGGCTCGACGTCGGCCGCCCGGTGACCCACGTGCGGATCAACGTCTACCCGGACGGCGGCCTCGCCCGCCTGCGGCTCACCGGCCGCCTCACCGAGGCCGGCCGCGCGGCCCTCGCACTGCGCTGGTTCAACGCGGTCCCGGCCGCCGAGGCCGCGGCCGCCCTCGCCGACGCCGGCCTGACCTCCGAGGAGGCCGACGCGCTGGCCGCCGCCCGCCCGCTGGCGGACCCGGCGGCGGCCACCGCCGCGGTCGCCGCCCTCCAGCCGGCCGACGGCCCGGACGGCGAGCACTCCGCCCGCCGCCGCTCGGCGCTGTGGCGCCTGCTGGGCGTCTAGGGCCTGTCTTACGGCCTGGCCCGGGGCCCGTCTCCCGGGTCGGGGCTCGCGCGCCCGCTCCACCTCTCCACGCACCGCCTTATCGACACCTGAAGGACCCTCCATGTCCAAGACCCTGACCACGGAGTCCGGCGCCCCGGTCGCCGACAACCAGAACTCGGCCTCGGCCGGTGAGTACGGCCCGCTGCTGCTCCAGGACCAGCACCTGCTGGAGAAGCTCGCCCGCTTCAACCGCGAGCGCATCCCGGAGCGCGTGGTGCACGCCCGCGGCTCCGGCGCGTACGGCTACTTCGAGGTCACCGACGAGGTGTCGAAGTACACCCGGGCGGCCTTCCTGTCCGAGGTCGGCAAGCGCACCGAACTCTTCCTGCGCTTCTCCACCGTGGCCGGCAACCTGGGCGCCGGCGACGCGGTGCGCGACCCGCGCGGCTTCGCGGTGAAGTTCTACACCGAGGAGGGCAACTACGACCTCGTCGGCAACAACACCCCGGTGTTCTTCATCAAGGACCCGATCAAGTTCCCCGACTTCATCCACTCGCAGAAGCGCGACCCGTACACCGGCGTGCAGGAGGCGGACAACGTCTGGGACTTCTGGGCCCACTCGCCGGCCTCGACCCACCAGATCACCTGGCTCTTCGGCGACCGCGGCATCCCGGCCTCGTACCGCCACATGAACGGCTACGGCTCGCACACCTACCAGTGGGTCAACGCCGAGGGCGAGGCCTACTGGGTGAAGTACCACTTCAAGACCAACCAGGGCATCCGCAGCCTGGACGGCGACCAGGCCGCCGAGGTGCTCGGCGCCGACGCCGACTCGCACCAGCGCGACCTCCACCAGGCCATCGAGCGCGGGGTGTTCCCGTCCTGGACCCTCTACGTCCAGCTGATGCCCGTCGCCGAGGCCGCGGACTACCGCTTCAACCCCTTCGACCTCACCAAGGTGTGGCCGCACGCCGACTACCCGCTGGTCAAGGTCGGCCGCCTGGTGCTCAACCGGAACCCGGAGAACGTCTTCGCCGAGGTCGAGCAGTCCGCGTTCTCGCCGAACAACTTCGTGCCCGGCATCGGCCCGTCCCCGGACAAGATGCTCCAGGGCCGGCTGTTCGCCTACGCCGACGCCCAGCGCTACCGCCTCGGGGTCAACCACACCCAGCTGCCGGTGAACGCCCCGCGCGCCACCGAGGCCAACAACTACGGGCGCGACGGCCACAACGCGCTCAACCCGGCCGGCCGCGGCAAGAACTACGAGCCCAACTCGTACGACGGCCCGGTCCAGACCGACGGCGCGCTCGCCGCGCCGCTCAAGCTGGACGGCCACACCGGCACCTACACCACGCCGGCCCACACCAAGGACGACGACTTCTTCCAGGCCGGCGAGCTGTACCGGCTGATGTCGGAGGGCGAGAAGACCCGCCTGATCAACAACATCGCGGGCTCCCTGTCGCAGGTCGCCCGGGACGACGTGGTCGAGAAGAACCTCGCCCACTTCCACGCCGCCGACGAGGAGTACGGCGCGCGGCTCGAGGCGGCCGTCGCCAGGCTCCGCGCGGGCGACGAGGGCTGACGCCCCGGAAGCCCTCACCGGACCATCCGTCCGCACCCTCACGGCCGCCGGGGCCCGCACCCCGGCGGCCGCCCGACGAGCCCCTCCCCCCCCGGGCAGTGGGGGAGGGGCCCGTCGGGCGTTCCCGGGGGCCCGGCTCATGCGGGCCGGGGTCGCAGGTCGCAGGTCGCAGGTCGCAGGTCGCGGGCACGGGTCGCGCGGGCCGAGGGCGCGGGCCGCGCGGGGCGGGGGCGCGGGCCGGGCGGGTCGGTGCGCCCCTTCTACCAGGCGACCGGCGGTTGCTCCACGGAATGTTCACGGATATTCACGGACGGCAGTCGACCGGCCCCCGGGGTGGATAGGCTGGAGACTGCCCGCGGTCGCTCCGTGGGGGGACATCGGAAGGGGACGACATGTCGACACCAGCCCCGGGTCGTCACGCCGCGCTGGACCAGGGCCTGGCGGGCCCGTTCACCTCCCTGCAGCACGCCCTCAGACTGCTGGAGGCCGTCGACCGGCACCCCGACGGCGCCACCCTGGTCGCCCTCGCGCGGGAGACCTCGCTGGGCCTGCCGACCGTCCGGCGGCTCGCGGAGATCCTGGAGATCGAGGGCTACCTCCAGTGCCAGGACGGCGGTTGGGTGCTCGGCGGCACCTTCGCCCTGCTCGGGCAGCACAACCGCGAACAGCTCGTCAAGGCCCGGCTGAACCGCAAACTTGCCGAACTCCGGGACGAGTTGGGTGCTGCGGTGTACTTCAGCCGGTACCACGACGGGGAGTTGACGGTCGAGGCGGTCTCGGCGGCCGACTACGCGCCCGCCGTGCAGGAGTGGGTGGACTTCCGCGCCACCGCACACGCCAGTGCGATCGGCAAGTGCCTGCTCAGCCAGCTCGACTCGGACGGGCGGCGGGACCACCTCTCCCGGCACCCGGTCGCCCGGCTCACCTCCCGTACGGTCACGGACGCCGACCAGTTGATGCACCGGCTGGAGCGCCAGCCCGCCACGGTGCCGGTGCTGGACATCCAGGAGTACGCGCTCGGCACGGTCTGCGCGGCGGTGCCGATCACGGCGGGCAGCACGGTCGGCTGCCTGGCCACCTCGATGCCGGTGGACAACATCCACAAGCTGAAAGCCGCCGCCGAGCTGCTGGCGGCCCGGGCCGCGCCGCTGATGCTGGCCATGGCGGTCTGAGCGCCGCACGGTCGTCGGTCACGTAGGGAGCCCCGCCGGGATCCGGCGGGGCTCACGTGTTTCCCGGGGCGCCCGGCGGTGCAAACACTATTAGACGGGATGTCGATAAGGGTGGGAGAAACCCTTGCCCCGGCCGCTACCCGCGAGTACGTTTCCCTGAAGCCGAGCCGCCGCCCCAGCTCAGGAGGGCCTGCCATGCCCCGCTCCACTCCCGTCCCCGCCCTCGCCGCCCCTGCCGCGCGCGTCCACGAGAGCCTCGTCCTGGAGCCCCGGGACGTCCGCTTCGACTGGGCCCGGCTGCCGCTGCACTGGATCCCGGACGAGCCGATGGCCACCCACGTGATCAACGTGCTGCACCTGCTGCTGCCCGAGGGTGAACGCTGGTTCGTCAAGGTGTTCAAGGAGGCGCTGCCGCTCATCCGGGACGAGCAACTGCGCGAGGAGGTGCTCGGCTTCATCGGGCAGGAGGCCATCCACGCCGAGGCCCACCAGGAGGTGCTCGACCACCTGCTCGGCCAGGGCCTCGACCCGCGCCCGTACGTCCGGCAGGTCTCCTGGCTCTTCCAGCGCGTCCTGGGCGACAAGCCCGGCCTGACGCCGGCCCAGCGGAGGGAGAACGTCATCGAACGGGTCGCCTTCGTCGCGGCGATCGAGCACTTCACCGCCTTCCTCGGCAACTGGGCGCTCAACTCCCCGGGCCTGGACCGGGCCAAGGCCGATCCGACGATGCTGGACCTGCTGCGCTGGCACGGCGCCGAGGAGGTCGAGCACCGCAGCGTGGCCTTCGACCTGATGGTCCACCTGGACCCGGGCTACCTGCGCCGGGTCCGCGGGATGGCACTGTCCGGGCCGCTGCTGGTGCACCTCTGGGTGCGCGGCGCCCGCTTCCTGCTCGCCGCCGACCCGACGCTGCAGGGGCGGCTCAAGCCCAGCTGGCGGGAGGCGGGCCGGATCGCCAGGCGCGGACTGCTGCCCGACCCGATCCGCTCGATCCGCTCCGGGCTGCGCTACCTGCGGCCGGGCTACCACCCGACCCAGGAGGGGTCCTCCAGCCAGGCGCTGGGCTACCTCGCCACCTCCCCGGCCGCCCGCGCCGCGGCGGCGCACGGGTGACAACCGCCCCTCTCCCACCCCAAGGACCCCGCCGGATGGACCTGTCCACCCCACCCCCCGACCTCTACGGCCGCCCCCGCACCGACACCTTCATCCGCCGACTCACCGCCTTCGGCGACCGCTACTCCCCGGCGCTCGGCGGCCCCCTGCTGCGGCGCAACCCCCGCCGCCCGCTCAGCCGCCCCACCCCGCCGCTGCAGCTGGCCGTCGCCGCCCGCCGCCAACTGGCCTCCGAAGTCGTTGAATTGACCTTCGCCGACCCATCCGGCGGCCCGCTGCCGCCCTGGCAGCCCGGCGCCCACCTGCGTCTCGCCCTACCCTCCGGCCGCGAGCGCCACTACTCGCTCAGCGGCGACCCCGCCGACCGCCTCCGCTACCGGATCGCCGTCCGGCGACTGCCCGGGGGCGGCGGCGGATCGGCCGAGGTCCACGACACCCTGCACCCGGGTGCCCGCCTCACCGCCCGCCGCCCGCGCAACGGCTTCGCCTTCTGCGCCGAGCCCGCCGTCCTCCTGCTCGCCGGAGGCATCGGCATCACCCCGCTCCTGCCGATGGCCCGCGAGGCGCAGCGCCACGGCCTCGACTGGCGCCTGGTCCACGTCGGCCGCAGCGCCGACACCCTGCCCTACGCGGACGAGCTGCGCGCCCTCGACGCGCACCGCGTCGTGCTGCGCACCGACGACGAGCACGGCGGCGTCCCCACCGGCGCCGAACTGCTCGCCCACGCCCCGCGCGGCGCCGCCGTCTACTGCTGCGGGCCGGCTCCGATGCTCGCCGCCGTCCAGCGGGCCCTGGACGCATCCCCCGCGGCCTCCCTGCACTTCGAGCGCTTCGGCGCCGCCCCGATCACCGACGGCGAGCCCTTCGCCGTCCGGATCGGCGCCGACGGCCCGACGCTGGACGTCCCCGCCGACCGCTCCGCCCTGGATGTGCTGCGCGAGGCCCGTCCGGACCTCCCGTACTCCTGCCACCAGGGCTTCTGCGGCACCTGTGAGGTGCGCCTGCTCGCCGGTCGGCCCGACCACCGGGACCGCCGCCTCACTCCCGAACAGCGCGCCGCCGGCGCCCTGCTGCCCTGCGTCTCCCGGGCCGCCGAGGGTGAGACCCTCGTGCTCGACATCTAGAAGGAGAGCCCCTCGATGCCCCCGACGGCCCCGACGGCCCCGACGGTGAAAGCGACGCCCGCCTTCCCGTACACCGAGCGCGACCTCGCCCGCTTCCGCGAGACCCAGCAACTCGCCTACCACTGCGCCGAACAGGTCGCCGCCTGGATCGAACCGGGCGTCACCGAGCGGCAGGCCACCGCCGAGCTGCGCCGCCGCCTGATCACCGCCGGGGTGCAGGACTTCTTCCACGTCCCCTTCGCCTGGTTCGGCGACCGCACGGCCTTCCGGCACTTCCACACCCCGCTGCAGTTCTTCGCCGGCAACCGCAGGTTGGAGGAGGGCATGCCGTACGTGCTGGACTGCGCGCCGGTCGTGGACGGCTACACCGCGGACATCGGCTACGGCGGCAAGATCGGCGAGAACCGGGTCTGGGACCGCCTGGCCGCCGACCTCCAGGTCTACCGCGAGCTGATCCTCGCCGAGGTGCGCGCCCGCCGACCGCTCAACGAGGTGTACGCCGCGGTGGACGCGCAGATCGCCGCGCACGGCTACGACAACCGCCACCAGGTCTATCCGGGGCGGGTGATCGGCCACCAGGTCACCCGTACCACCGTGCGCGGCCCGGCCGGGGTGAACGTCCTCGGCTTCGGCGTGCGCACCCTGCAGACCCTGGGCCGGGAGCTCATCTCCGAGCGCCTGCACGGCCGTTCGCCGCTGTGGGCGGACGGCCGGTCGTCCCGGCACGCGCCCACCCCGGGCCTGTGGGCGGTCGAACCGCACATCGGGTTCCGCGGCGTGGGCATCAAGTTCGAGGAACTGCTGGTGGTCACCGAGGACGACGCCCACTGGCTCGACGACGACCTCCCGCACGTCCGCCGCTGGTCCGCCGGGACCGCCGCGGCCACCGAGCCGACCGAGCGGACCGAGCCCACTGACGAGCCGACCACCCTGGAGGTCACCCGATGACGCCCCCGCCGTCGCCAGCCCCGTCGCCCGCGCCGACGCCCCCGGTCCGCCGCCGGACCGTCCACTCCGGCGGACTCCCGCTCGCCGTCTTCGAGCAGGGCGACCCGCAGGCCCCCACCGTCCTCCTGGTGCACGGCTACCCGGACACCCACATCGTCTGGGACGACATCGCCGCCGATCTCGCCCGTGACCACCACGTGGTCCGCTACGACGTGCGCGGCGCCGGCGAGTCGGCCGCCCCGGCGGACCGCGACGGCTACCGCCTGGAGCGGCTCGCCGACGACCTGTTCGCCGTCGCCGAAGCCGTCAGCCCCGACCGCCCGGTGCACCTGGTCGCCCACGACTGGGGCTCGATCCAGTCCTGGGAGGCCGTCACCGTGCCCGGCGCCCGGCACCGGATCGCCTCCTACACCACCCTGTCCGGCCCCAGCCTGGACCACATGGGCTACTGGTTGCGCCACCGGCTGCGCCGCCCCACCCCGCGCCACCTCTGGCAACTGCTCCACCAGGGCCTGCACTCCTGGTACATCACCGTCTTCCACCTGCCCTACCTGGCCCCGGCCGCCTGGCGCCTCGGCCTCGCCCGGGCCTGGCCGCGGGTGCTGCGCGACCTGGAGCACGTCACCCCGCGCGCCGACCACCCGCAGCGCACCCTGCGCCGGGACGCGGTCCGCGGCATCGAGCTGTACCGGGCCAACTTCCGCCCCACGATGGGAAGTCCGCGCGAACGCCCGACCGAGGTCCCGGTCCAGCTGATCACCCTCACCCGGGACCGCTACGTCGGCACCTACCTCTCCGAGGGCCTGGAGCGCTGGGTGCCCGATCTGACCCGACGCACACTGCACGCCGGCCACTGGTCGGCGCTGCTGGAGAAGGGAGCCACCGTGGCCGGCATGGTCCGCGAGTTCACCGCCCGGATCGAGTCGGGACGGTCCCGGGAGGCCGACGGCGACGGCCGCCTGGTCGTCGTCACCGGCGGCGGCAGCGGCATCGGACGGGCCACCGCGCTCGCCTTCGCCGAGGACGGCGCCCGGGTGGTGGTCTGCGACCTGGACCTCGCGGCCGCCGAGCGCACCGCCGAACTCGCCTCGCTGATCGGCCCGCAGGCACACGCCTACCGGGTGGACGTCTCCGACGGCGCTGCGGTGGACGCCTTCGCCCAGCGCGTCGCCGCCGATCACGGCGTGCCCGACGTGGTGGTCAACAACGCCGGCATCGGCCACTCCGGGACCTTCCTGCAGACCACCGAGAAGGAGTGGCAGCGCGTCCTGGACGTCAACCTCTGGGGCGTGATCCACGGCTGCCGCGCCTTCGGCGCCCTGATGGCCGACCGCGGCCAGGGCGGCCACGTCGTCAACGTCTCCTCGGCCGCCGCCTACCTCCCCTCCAAGGCGCTCACCGCCTACGCCACCAGCAAGGCCGCCGTGTTCATGCTCTCGGACTGCCTGCGCGCCGAGTTCGTGGGCCACGGCATCGGCGTGTCCACCATCTGCCCCGGCATCGTCAACACCAACATCACCCGCACCTCCACCTTCTCCGCCAGCACGGCGGCCGAGCAGACCGCCAAGCAGGTCCGCGCCGCCAGGCTCTACGCCCGCCGCGGCTTCCCGCCGGAGAAGGTCGCCACCGCGATCCTCGCCGCCGTCCGGACCGGCAAGCCCGTCGTTCCGGTCACCCCCGAGGCCAAGGCCGCCCGCCTCCTCTCCCGGCTCAGCCCCGGCCTCCTCCGCCTCGCCGCCCGCCTCAACGTCACCTGAAGCGACTGCCGGGCCTGCGATGCGTTCCTGGCCTGGCTCGCCGGCGGCGGGTTGCCCGGCCTCATCGGGCCGGTGGAACAGGGCGTGTGAACGCGTCATCGGGCGTGTGAGAGCATCCGGGCCCATGGAGATGACAACCGCCCTGTGGTCCTTCGCCCTCGTCGTGGGGCTGCTCACGCTCACGCCCGGGCTCGACACCGCGCTGATCCTGCGGACCTCCGCGCTCGGGCGGCGGCGGCAGGCCTGGGGCGTGGTGCTGGGCATCCAGACCGGGACGCTGATCTGGGGGACGCTGACCTCGGCCGGGGTGACGGCGCTGCTGACCGCCTCGCAGGTGGCGTACGAGGTCCTGCGCTGGGCCGGGGCCGCCTACCTGGTGTGGATGGGCGTCGGGATGCTGCGCAAGCGAGGGACCGAGGCCGCGGCCGAGCAGGAGGAGTCCGTCGAGGGCGGATTCGGGCACGGCTGGCGGCGCGGCACGCTGACCAACCTGCTGAACCCCAAGGTCGGGGTGTTCTACGTGGCCGTGCTGCCGCAGTTCATCCCCGCCGGGGCCCCGCACTTCGCCGCCGGGGTGGCGCTGACCTGCGTGCACGTCGTGGAGGGCGTGCTCTGGTCGACCTTGCTGGTCGGCTTCGCCCGGGTGCTGCGGGGCTGGCTGCGCCGCCCGGCGGCCCGGCGGGTGATGGACCGGGTGACCGGCGCCGTGGTGGTGGGCTTCGGCCTGAAGCTGGCGCTGGCCGACTGAAGGGGCCGCCCCGGGCCTCAGGCGGCGTCGGTCCGCCGTGCGGCCTGCGGCTCCTCCGCGGCGGCCGCGGCGTCGTGGTGGATCGGCCCGTCGCCTGCGCTCAGCGGCAGGCAGCTGCCGCCGCGACGGTGGGCGACGATCTCGGCGGCGACGGAGACGGCGGTCTCCTCCGGGGTGCGGGAGCCGAGGTCGAGGCCGATGGGGGAGCGCAGCCGGGCGAGTTCGGCGTCGGTGAGCCCGGCTTCGCGCAGCTTGGCCTGCCGGTCGCGGTGGGTGCGCCGGGAGCCCATCGCGCCGACGTAGCCGACCGGCAGCCGCAGGGCGCGTTCCAGCAGCGGGACGTCGAACTTGGCGTCGTGGGTGAGCACGCACAGCACGGTGCGCCCGTCGATCCGGCCGAGCTGGGAGTCCAGGTAGCGGTGCGGCCAGTCGACGACGACCTCGTCGGCCTCGGGGAAGCGCCGGGTGGTGGCGAAGACGGGCCGGGCGTCGCAGACGGTGACGTGGTAGCCGAGGAACTTGCCGATCCGCACCACGGCGGCGGCGAAGTCGATGGCGCCGAAGACCAGCATCCTCGGCGCGGGCACGTAGGACTCGACGAAGCAGGTGACCGTGCCCTGCCCGTGCTCGTCGCAGGGCCGTCCGTCGAGGCCGAGCACGATCCGCCCGGTCCGGCCGGCGTCCAGCATGGCCCGGGCCTCGGCGACGAGGGAGCGCTCCAGGGCGCCCACCGTGGACGGTCCGACGGAGAGTGCCCCGTGCTGTCCGGTGGCGGTGACGGCGATGGTGGCGCCGAGCATTCCGGCCGGTCCGGCGATGATCCGGGCGAGGGCGACGGGCGTGCCGTCGGCGATGAGGGCGAGGCCGGCGTCCATTCCCGGGGCGGCCCCGGGGACGACCGGCTGGACGAACACGTCGAGGATCCCTCCGCAGGTCAGCCCGACGGCGAAGGCGTCCTCGTCGCTGTAGCCGAAGCGCTCCAGCACCGGTTCGCCGGATTCGACGGCGGCCTGGCAGAGCTCGTACACCGCACCTTCGACGCACCCGCCGGAGACGCTGCCGACCGCCTCGCCGGCCGCGTCGACGGCCAGGGCGGCGCCAGGGTCGCGCGGGGCGCTGCCGGAGACGCCGACCACGGTGGCCACGGCGAAGGAGCGCCCGGACGCGTGCCAGGCCTGCAACTGCTCGGCGATGTCCTGCATGTCGGAGGCTCCTTACACGGTTTCGACAGTAGCGGGAGACGCCGCCGTACGGGAAACGATCCCGTACGGCGGCGGTGGTGCCAAAAGGTGCGCTGGTACCCGCAGGCGGTGGTGCCCGCAGGGCGGTGGCGCCCAAGGACCGGCTAGTGCACGCCCAGCCAGGACTTGATCGGGCTGAGTGCGAAGTACAGGACGAACACCCCGGTGAGGATCCACATCAGCAGCCCGGGCTCGCGCCACTTGCCCTGCCCGGCCTTGATCACCGAGTAGGAGATGACGCCGGCGGCGACGCCCGCCGTGATGCTGTAGGTGAAGGGCATCAGCACGGAGGTCAGGAAGGCCGGGATGGCGACCTCGCGGTCGGACCAGTCGATGTGCCGGGCCTGGCTCATCATCATCGAGCCGATCACCACCAGGGCGGCGGAGGCGACCTCGACCGGGACGATGCCGGCCAGCGGCGAGAAGAACAGCATCAGCGCGAACAGGGCGCCGGTGACGGTGGAGGCGAGGCCGGTCCGGGCGCCGTCGCCGACACCGGTCGCGGACTCGACGAAGACGGTCTGGCCGGAGGCGCCCGCCAGGCCGCCGATCGCACCGCCGGCGCCGTCGACGAACAGGGCCTTGGACAGGCCGGGCATCCGGCCCTGCCGGTCCGCCAGTCCGGCCTCGGTGCCGACGCCGATGATGGTGGCCATGGCGTCGAAGAAGCCGGCCAGGACCAGGGTGAACACCGCGACGGAGGCGCTGATCGCGCCCATCCCCCTGCCGCCGAAGGCGCCGAACAGGTCGACGTGGCCGAACAGGCTGAAGTCGGGGGCGGCGACGGGGCTGCCGGGCCACACCGGGACGGAGTTCGCCCAGGCCTTGGCGGGTACGTGGGCGAGCTTGTCGACGGCCATCGCGACCACGGTGCCGCCGGCGATGCCGATCAGGATCGCGCCGCGCACGCCGCGCGCCATCAGCACGAAGATCGTGAGCAGGGTGAGGCAGAAGATCAGGACGGGCCAGCCGGAGAGTTCGCCGAACGGGCCGAGCGAGAGCGGGGTGGGGCCGCCGGTGTGCACGAAGCCGGCCTTGTAGAGGCCGATGACCGTGACGAACAGGCCGATGCCGATGGTGATCGCGTGTTTGAGCGGCAGCGGGATGCCGTTCATGATCTTCTCGCGCAGTCCGGAAACCACCAGCAGCACGATCAGCAGGCCGTAGATCACGCACAGGCCCATGGCCTGGGACCAGCTGGTGTGCGGTACGACGAGCGCGGAGACCGCGCCGGAGACCGAGAGCCCGGCGGCGAGGGCCAGCGGCACGTTGCCGACCAGGCCCATCAGGATGGTGGTGACGGCGGCGGCGAGGGCCGTGGCGGTGGTCAGCGCGGCGTGGTCGAGCTTCACGCCGGTGACGTCCGCGCCGCTGAGGATCAGCGGGTTGAGCAGGATGATGTACGCCATCGCCATGAAGGTGGTGACGCCACCACGCAGTTCGTTGGCGAGGGTCGAGCCGCGGGCCGAGATCTTGAAGTACGCGTCGAGTGCGCCCTTCGGCCCTGGTGCCGGGGGCGAGGGGTGGGTCTCGTCCCCGGTGGGTCTGTCTGCTTCGGTGGTGCCGGGCTCCGTGGGGATCCTGGTCATGTCCACTCCCAAGTGTCAATGGGGGTTGGGGTGGGGCGAGCCGACCTGGTTGCCAGTCAACGAAGTTGGCGGCAGGGGGACGGTATCGACTCACTGGGGCACTCTTCGGGGGGAGTGCCAGCGGTGCAGAGAGGGTGGTGCGCACCACTGCGGAACCCCGGCGTGGGAGGGCAGCGGGTGGGGGTCCCCGGGGCGGCGGGGAAGACTCGTCGCCGCCCCGGGAAGTACTGCTCGGTTGTGCTGTTCGGCAGTGCTGTTCGGTGCTGCTGTGCGGTGGTGCCGTGGAGCCGAACTCCGGGGGTCAGCCGGGCTGTTCGGTGGTCAGGTGCTCGGGCCGGACCGGGATCCGGTTGAGCGCGAGACCGGTCGCGTTGCGGATCGCCGCCACGATGGAGGGGGTCGCCGACACGGTCGGCGCCTCACCGACGCCGCGCAGCCCGTACGGGGCGTGCGGGTCGGGCAGTTCGAGGACGTCCACCGGGATCGGCGGGGTGTCCAGGATGGTGGGGATCAGGTAGTCGGTGAAGGAGGCGTTGCGCACCTTCCCGTCGCGGACGATGATCTCCTCCATCACCGCGAGCCCGAGCGCCTGGGTGCAGCCGCCCTGGATCTGGCCGACCACGGAGAGCGGGTTGAGCGCCTTGCCGACGTCCTGGACGGCGGTGAGCTCGACCACCTTGACCAGGCCCAGCTCCACGTCCACGTCCACCACCGCGCGGTTGGCGCAGAAGGTGTACTGGACGTGGCCGAAGCCCTGGCCGGTCTCCTTGTCGAAGGCCTGGGTGGGCCGGTGGTGGTGCTCGCGGGTGAGGTCGATCGCCTCGTCGCCGAGCAGGTCCACCATCGGGACGAGCACGCCGGCGCTCTCCGAGACGACCTTGCCGCCGGCCAGCGTGATGTCCTGGTGGGTCCAGCCGTAGCGGCGCCGGCCCTTCTCGATCAGCGCCCGCCCGACGGCCTCGGCGGCCAGCTTCACAGCACCGCCGGTCATGTACGTCTGGCGCGAGGCGGAGGTCGAACCGGCCGATCCCACCTCGGTGTTGGCCGGGTGGATGGTGACCTGCTCGACGCCCAGCTCGGTGCGGACGATCTGGGCGTGCACGGTGACGCCGCCCTGGCCGACCTCGGCCATCGCGGTGTGCACCATGGCGACCGGCTCGCCGCCGATCACCTCCAGCCGCACCCGGGCGGTGGAGTAGTCGTCGAAGCCCTCGGAGAAGCCGACGTTCTTGATGCCGACCGAGTAGCCGACCCCGCGCACGATGCCCTCGCCGTGCGAGGTGTTGGACAGCGCGCCGGGCAGCGCGCGGACGTCCAGGTGCTCGGTGTCCAGCGGCGGCGGCAGCGGCATGTCCTTGGCGCGCTGCAGCAGTTCGGCCACCGGCGCGGGGGAGTCGATCTGCTGGCCGGTGGGCATGAAGTCGCCCTCCGACATGGCGTTCAGCTGCCGCAGCTCCACCGGGTCCATGCCGAGTTCGGCGGCCAGCTTGTCCATCTGCGACTCGTAGCCGAACGCCGCCTGCACCGCGCCGAAGCCGCGCATCGCCCCGCAGGACGGGTTGTTGCTGTAGAGCGCGATGGCGTGCATCTTCACGTTCGGGATCACGTACGGGCCGTGCCCCAGCGAGGCGGCGTTGCCGACCACGGCGGGGGAGGCGGAGGCGTAGGCGCCGCCGTCCAGCACGATCCGGCAGTCGGCGAAGACCAGCTTGCCGTCGCGTGTGGCGCCGTGCTCGTAGTGCATCCGCGCCGGGTGGCGGTGGACGTGGCCGTAGAAGGACTCGTCCCGGGAGTAGACGATCTTGACCGGCTTGTCGGTGTGCTGGGCCAGCAGGCAGGCGTGGATCTGCATCGAGATGTCCTCGCGGCCGCCGAAGGCGCCGCCGACGCCGGCCAGCGTGAGCCGGACCTTCTCCTCGGGCAGGTCCAGCACCGGGGCCATCTGCTCCCGGTCCACGTGCAGCCACTGGGTGGCGATGTAGAGGTCGATGCCGCCGTCCTCGGCGGGCACGGCCAGGCCGGACTCGGGGCCGAGGAAGGCCTGGTCCTGCATGCCGACCTCGTAGTCGCCGCTGACGATGACGTCCGCCATCGCCCGCACCTCGTCGGTCACGCCGAGGCCGGAGACCAGCTTCTGCTCGTGGCAGATGTTGCCGTACGCGTGCGACTTGTACTCGTGCGGCTCGTGGACGTACCCGTGGGTCTCCGGGTCCAGGCACTGCTCCTCGGTGACGATCGGGGTGAGCACCTCGTACTCGACCTTGATCTTCTTCACCGCGCGCCGGGCCGTCTCCGGGTGGTCGGCGGCGACCAGCGCGATCGCCTCGCCGTGGTACCGGATCTTGTCGATGGCCAGGACCGGCTGGTCCCGGATCTCCAGGCCGTAGTACTTGGAGCCGGGGATGTCCTCGTGGGTCAGCACGGCGTAGACACCGGGCACCTTGAGCGCCTCGGAGATGTCCACCGAGAGGATGTTCGCCCGGGGGTGCGGCGAGCGCAGCGCCATACCCCAGAGCATGTCCTCGTGCCACAGGTCGGACGAGTACGCGAACTCGCCCCTGACCTTGAGGTTGCCGTCCGGGCGCAGCGGCGAGCCGCCGATGCCGTCCTTGGAGGCCTGGTTGATGTTCTGCAGGTTCTTCTGACCCTGGATGGTCCGCGTAGCCATCAGGAAACCTCCCTGGCGCACTTGCGGGCCGAGGCGAGCCGCACCGCGTCCATGATCTTCTCGTAGCCGGTGCAGCGGCACAGGTTGCCCGACAGCGCCTCGCGGATGTCGTTGTCGCTCGGCTGGGCGTCCTTCTCCAGCAGGGCGTCGGTCTGCACGAGCAGGCCGGGGGTGCAGAAGCCGCACTGGACGGCCCCGGCGTCGACGAAGGCCTGCTGGACCAGGCCCAGCTCGCCGGTTTCCTCGGCCAGGCCCTCGACCGTGCGCACCTCGCGGTCCTGCACCTGGCCGGCCGCGACCAGGCAGGAGCAGACCGGCACGCCGTCCAGGTAGACGGTGCAGGAACCGCACTCGCCCTGCTCACAGGCGTTCTTCGAGCCCGGCAGGCCGACGCGCTCGCGCAGCACGTAGAGCAGGCTCTCGCCCTCCCAGACGTCGTCTGCCTCGACGGGCTTGCCGTTGGCGGTGAACGTGACCCTCATGCCGCGCTCCTGATCTGCTTGCCGTAGTCGTTCCAACACCAGGTGAGGGTGCGGCGGGCCATCACGGCCAGCGCGTGCCGCCGGTAGTCGGCGGTGCCCCGGACGTCGTCGATCGGGGAGGCGGCGGCCTTCACCAGCTCGCCGAAGCGCTGGACCACCTCGGTGCCCAGCAGCTCCCCGCTCTCCCAGAGCCCGCGCTCGGCGAGCACACCCTGGAGGTACTCCTCGGCCTCGACGGCGCGGCGCGGCGTGGGGGCAGCCGAACCGATACCGGTGCCCACGGTCCCGTTCTTCGGGTGCAGGGCGAAGCCGAAGGCGCACACCGCGATCACCATCGCGTTGCGGGTGCCGATCTTCGAGAACTGCTGCGGGCCGTCCGCGACCGGCACGTGCACGGCCCGGATCAGCTCGTCGGCCTCCAGGCAGTTGCGCTTGACCCCGACGTAGAACTCGTCGATCGGGATCAGCCGGGTGCCGCGCACCGAGGCCGCCTCGACGTGGACGTCCCGTCCGGCCGCCAGCAGCGCCGGGTGGGAGTCACCGGCCGGGGAGGCCGCGCCCAGGTTGCCGCCGACGCCGCCGCGGTTGCGGATCTGCGGTGAGCCGACGGTGTGGGCCGCCAGCGCGAGCCCGGGCAGCGGCCCGGACAGCTCCGAGATGATCCGGGCGTACGGGACGGAGGCGCCGAGCCGGACGACGCTGCCGTCGTTCGTCCATTCGGTGAGCTCGGTGACGCGGTTCAGGTCGAGAATCGCGGATGGCCGGTGCACGTCGAAGTTCAGCTCGACCATGACGTCCGTGCCGCCCGCGATGGGCAACGCGGTCGGGTACTCAGCCTTCGCCGCGAGAGCCTCGTCCCAGGTGGCGGGCCGAAGGAACTCCATGCGGGTGTCTCCTCAAGTGTTCGCCGACCGGGTGTCCGGCGGCGTGTCGCCCAGTGAACCCCTGTGACCGGGGCCACTGGCAGTCACCGATGGCATGAAGCCCCGGCTGTGAGCCCGCCCGGCATCCTGTACGTTCCTCTAAGCAGGAGAATCCCGCAGCCCAGGTGTTGGCCGGGTGCTACCTACGACCGTAATCCGGCCGTGATTCGCGGGCTACGGCCCCGGGACCCGGTGAGCCGCTGGTACGTAACGCCGAGCACGGATGTTCGGGCACACTGTCACCCCCGGACCGCGTGTCCGGCCACCCCACCCCCTCGATCCGGCTCCCTTCCCCGTTCCACCCCCTGGTCCAACCCCCCGTAAGGAGTCCGCGGATGCGTGTCCGTGACCTGCTCGCCCCCGGCGCCCCACGACTGCGCCTGCTCGCGGCCGAGGAGGAGCTGGACCGGCAGGTCAGCGGTGTGATGACCACGGACCTGCACGACCCCGGCCGCTACCTGCACGGCGGCGAGCTGGTGCTCACCGGCATGCTCTGGCGCGGCGGCCCGGCCGACTCCGAACGGTTCGTCCGGACCATCGCGGCCGGCGGCGCGGTCGCCCTGGCGGCCGGCGAGGCCGAGGTCGGCCCGGTGCCCGAGGACCTGGTCGAGGCCTGCCGCCGGCACCGGATGCCGCTGCTGGCCGTCCCCGACGACATCGCCTTCGGCACCGTCACCGAGTTCATCGGCCGTCAGGTCTCCGCCGACCGCGCCGCCGACCTCGCCGCCCTGGTCGACCGCCACCGGCTGCTGGTGTCGGCGGCCGGCGGCGGCGGACTGGACGCCGTGCTGGACCTGCTGGGCGGCGACCTCGACCTGGACTGCTGGGTGCTCGCCCCCACCGGCGCGGTGATCGCCGGCCCGGCCGACCGGCTCACCGCCGAGGACCGCGACCAGCTGGTCCGCGCTCACCTCGCCGCCCAGCGCCAGCGCCGCCGCCCCCCGCACCGGGCCCGGCTGGCCGGAGGCGCCTACTCGCTGCTGCCCGCCGGCGCCTCCGCCGGCGCCTCCGCCGGGCCCGAGGCGCCGCAGACCGGTGCGCTGCTGGCCGACTGGGTGCTCGCGGTGGCCGGTGACGTCACCGAGTGGACCACCAAGCGCCAGCAGCTCGCCGAGAACCTGGCCCGTCTGGTCGCCGCCGAGCGCCACCGCCGCGACGAGGGCCGCCGGCTGCGCCGCCGACTGGCCGACGAACTGCTCGCCCTGCTGCGCCGCGACGCCGACCCGGGCGAGATCAGCCGCACTCTGTACGCCTCCTCGGCGATGGCCGCCCGCTACGAGAGCCCCGAGCCCAAGTCCCAGGCACAGGAATCCTCCTGGCTGGTGCTCAGCGCGGAGGGCACCGGCCTGCCGGAGGGCACGGTACGGGCCGTCCTGGAGGAGGCGCTCGGCGGCACCTCCGACCGCGCCCTGGTCGCCGGGGCGGGCAACGGCGCCGTGGTGGTGCTGCCTGCGCTGGACACCCCGGTGCCCGCCGACACCCTGCGCGAACTGCTCGCCCCGCTGGAGGCCGGGCTCGGCTCGGAGGGCCGGATCACCCTCGGCGTCTCCGCCCCCGCCTCCGAGGCCGGCGGCCTGCGCGGCGCCCTGGAGGAGGCCCGGCACGCCCGCCGGATCGCCGCCGCCCGGGTCGGCCGGGTCTGCGTGGCCGGTCCCGAGGAACTGGCCTCGCACGTGCTGCTGCTGGCCGCCGTCCCGGACGAGGTCCGCCGCGCCTTCCGCAGCAGGCTGCTGGACAAGGTGATCGCGTACGACATCGAGCACCAGGCGGACCTGGTCCGCACCTTGGAGGCCTTCCTGCGCTCGGACGGCTCGTGGACCCGCTGCGCCGGGCAGCTGCACGTCCACGTCAACACCCTGCGCTACCGGATCGGCCGGATCGAGGAGCTGACCGGGCGGGACCTTTCCCGGCTGGAGGACCGGGTGGACTTCTACCTGGCGCTGGAACTGGCCTGACCGGTGGACCGATCGCCGGTCTTGTCGCCGGTCTGATCGTCGGCCTGATCGGTGGACTGACCGCCTTCTGGCAGTCCCGGTCGGGCCCCGGTCGATCCTGACCGTGTCCGATCGGTTCCTGGGAAATCGCCGGGAGAACCGAAAACGGCCGAGGGCCCGCCGCCAACGCTCGCGGCGGGCCCTCGGCCGTGCCGACCGGTCTGACCACCGGTCGGTCTGACCACCGGTCGGTCGTGACGGCCGGTCGGTCGTGACGGCCGGTCACTGCACCGGGATGATCCCGGTCAGCCACTCGAAGGCGCTCGGGACCATCCGCTTCCACATGTCGGTGGTGTGCGGGCCGGTGCTCTCCTCAACCTGGACCTTGGTCGGCTCCTTGGCCACGGCGGCGATCGCCTGACCGTCCTCGTAGCCGTCGCCCTTGGCGCCGCTGACGAGCAGGGCGACCTTCGGCGGCTGCTGGGCGGACTTGAGGATGTTGACCGGGTTGTTGGCCTCGCGCAGCTTCGCGTCCTTGCCGACCAGCGAGTCGGGCTCGACCGCCGGGTCGTTGTAGCCGGACATCGCGATGCCGGCCCGGTAGCGGTTGGGGTGGGCCAGCGACAGCTTGGCCGCGCAGTGGGCGCCGGCCGAGTAGCCGGCGATCGCCCAGCGGTCCGCGGACGGGTCGGCGCGGAAGTTGTCCATCACCATCTGCGGGACGTCGCGGGTGATCCAGGCGTCCGCGTTGATCTTGCCCGGGATGTCGGTGCAGCCCGCGTCCTGGTGGCTGCCCAGCAGCAGGGTGCGCGGCGAGACCAGGATGAACGGCGCGACCTTGCCCTGCTGCATCAGCGGCTTGAGCTGCTCGGAGACCTTGAGGGTGCCGTACCAGGTGGAGGAGGAGCCCGGGTAGCCCGGGATCAGCTCGACCACCGGGAACTTCTTGTCCTTGAACGCCGGGTCGTTGTACTGCGGCGGCAGCCACACCAGAACCTCGCCGTCGACGCCCGACACCTGGCCCTTGAGCTCGGTCTTCTGGACGTCGCCGGGCACCGCCGGGTCGTTCACCCCGCCGAACTTCTGCAGCACCTTCGGGGGCTGCTTGGCGGCGTCGCCGGACTGGCCGTTGCCCGCCGGGTCCGCCGGCGGCACCGAGGGCACCGCGCGGACGTGGTCACCGGTCCCGAGCAGGTCGTCCCAGTTGCCGTAGATCAGGTTCGCGTTGTTCACCATCACGAAGACCATCAGCACGGCCGTGACCTGACAGAACATGATCATGACGATCCGGGAGAGAGTGCGCACGGGCTGCGGGCCGCGCACCTTCCCCCAGAACAGCAGCGCCACCGTGATGGACACCGGCACAAGGACGACGGTGAGGATGAAGAATGGCGTACCTGTCAGTTCCATCGAGTTCTCGTATCCGGGTCGCTCGCCGCTCGGGCCCCAGGCGCCCGAACGCACGTCAATGGCATCAGACGGCTGGGAACCGATGATCGGTTGCCGTCCGAATCTGTGCGGAACCTGAGAGGAACATCACGTTTCCGAGCTGTTCCTGCTTCGGGTCGGCGCCTAGTCTGTCACCCGGACGGCGGTGCTCCGGACCAGATGTTCAGCGAACTTCCAGGAAGGTCCCCCGGGGCACCTTACCTCCCGGCCCGTGCGCGCCGCCGGGCGAGGCGGTGCGATCCCGCGCAGCCGGGCCAGAGAGACTATGGGGATGAGCACAACCCGCTTTCGCCCGTCCCGCCGCTTCTGGCCCGTGTGCGCCGTCCTGGCCCTCGCGGTCACCGCGGCCGGTTGCAGCAGTACCGGAGGCAGACGCGCCGAGGAGGCCCGCGCCAAGGCCGTGGCCGCCGGTGGCAGCGCCGTCACCACCCCGCGCTGGAAGGTCGCCATGGTGACCCACGCCGGCCCCGGGGACGCCTTCTGGGACAGCGTGCGCAAGGGCGCCGAGCAGGCCGCCGCCAAGGACAACATCACCTTCCTGTACTCCAACGACGCGCAGACCCAGAACCAGGTCCAGCTCGTCCAGGCCGCCATCGACCAGAAGGTCGACGGCCTGCTGGTCACCCTCGCCAAGGGCGACGCGATGGCCGACGTCCTCGGCAAGGCCAGGGCGGCCGGCATCCCGGTGATCACGATCAACTCCGGTCAGGAGTTCTCCGCGAAGTTCGGTGCACTGACCCACATCGGTCAGGACGAGTCGGCGGCCGGTCAGGCGGCCGGGGCGGAGCTGGCCTCCCGCGGCCGCAGGAACGTGCTCTGCGTGATCCACGAGCAGGGCAACGTCGGCCAGGAGGAGCGCTGCTCGGGCGCCCAGTCCAAGGCCGGCGGCAGCTTCCAGGTGCTCTACGTCAACGGCACCGACATGCCCGACGCCCGGGCCGCGATCTCCGCCAAGCTCCAGGCCGACCCCTCCATCGACACCGTGCTCACCCTCTCCGGCCCGATGGCCGCCACCGGGATGCAGGCCGTCCAGGACGCCCACCGCGGCGTCGAGCTGGACACCTTCGACCTGGGACCGCAGGTGGTGGCCGGGCTCAAGTCCGGCACCGTCGGCTTCGCCGTCGACCAGCAGCCCTACCTCCAGGGCTACGAGGGCGTCGACCTGCTGTGGCTGTACAAGTCGAACCTGGACATGCTCGGCGGCGGCAAGCCCGTCGCGACCGGCCCGCAGATCCTGACCAAGGACAACGCCGACGCGCTCGCCGAGTACGTCGCGAGGGGGACCAGGTGAGCGCCTCGACCACCCCCGACCTGCTCGTCCAGGACCGCCCGGCGGCCCTGCGGCGGCTCCTCGCCCGCCCCGAACTGGGCTCGCTGATCGCCGCCGTGGCGGTGTTCGCGGTCTTCGCCGCCGCTGCCGAGCCCTTCCTGCGGGTCTCCTCGCTGGGCACCGTCCTCTACGCGGCCTCCACCATCGGGATCATGGCCGTGCCGGTCTCACTGCTGATGATCGGCGGCGAGTTCGACCTGTCGGCCGGAGTGCTGGTCACCACGGCCGCGCTGACCTCCTCGATGGTCTCGTACCAGTTCACCGCCGTCACCTGGGTCGGCGTCCTGGTCTCGCTGGCGACCACGCTGGCGGTCGGCTGGTTCAACGGCTGGATGCTCGGCCGCACCAAGCTGCCCAGCTTCATCGTCACCCTGGGCACCTTCCTGATGCTGACCGGCGCCAACCTCGGCGTCACCAAGGCCGTCTCCGGGACGGTCTCCACCAAGTCGATCGCGGACATGCAGGGCTTCGAGACCTGCCGCCTGCTGTTCGCCTCCGAGGTGAACATCGGCGGGCTGACGGTCAAGGCCACCGTCTGGTGGTGGCTCGGCCTGCTCGCGGTCGGCAGCTGGGTGCTGCTGCGCACCCGCTTCGGCAACTGGGTCTTCGCCGTCGGCGGTGACGCGTCCGCCGCCCGCGCGGTCGGCGTGCCGGTCGCCCGGACCAAGACCGTGCTCTACCTGGGCGTCGGCTTCGGCGCCTGGGTGCTCGGGCAGCACCTGCTGTTCTCCTTCGACACCGTGCAGTCCGGCGAGGGCGTCGGGAACGAGCTGATCTACATCGTCGCGGCCGTCATCGGCGGCTGTCTGATCACCGGCGGCTACGGCTCGGTGGTCGGCTCCGCGCTCGGCGCGCTGATCTTCGGCATGGCCAGCAAGGGGATCATCTACGCCCAGTGGAACCCGGACTGGTTCAAGTTCTTCCTCGGCGCGATGCTGCTGCTGGCCGCGCTGCTCAACGCCTACGTCAAGCGCCGGGCCGAACGGGGGCCGCGATGAACGACGCACTCTCCCCGGGCGGCGAACTCCTCTCCCTGGTCGGCGTCGGCAAGTCCTACGGGACGGTCCGGGCCCTGGAGGACGTCTCGCTGACCCTGCGGGCCGGCGAGATCAGCTGCGTGCTCGGCGACAACGGGGCCGGCAAGTCCACCCTGATCAAGATCATCGCGGGACTGCACCAGCACGACGAGGGCACCTACACCGTCGGCGGCGAGGAGGTCCGGTTCGACTCCCCGCGCCAGGCCCTGGACCTCGGCATCGCCACCGTCTACCAGGACCTGGCCGTCGTGCCGCTGATGCCGGTGTGGCGCAACTTCTTCCTCGGCTCCGAACGCGGCATGCGCCGCTGGGGCGGCCTGCGGCTCGACGCCGACGGCATGCGCGCCACCACCCGTGAGGCGCTCGCCAGGATGGGCATCGACCTGCACGACGTCGACCGGCCGATCGGTACCCTCTCCGGCGGGCAACGCCAGTGCGTGGCGATCGCCCGCGCCGTGCACTTCGGCGCCAAGGTGCTCATCCTGGACGAGCCCACCGCGGCGCTCGGCGTCAAGCAGTCCGGGGTGGTGCTCAAGTACGTCACCGCGGCCCGCGACGCCGGGCTCGGAGTCGTCCTGATCACCCACAACCCGCACCACGCCCACCTCGTCGGCGACCACTTCACCCTGCTCAAGCGGGGGCGGATGGCCGGCAGCCACCCGCGCGCCGAGATCGGCCTGGAACAGCTCACCACCGAGATGGCCGGCGGCTCCGACCTCGCCGAGCTCTCGCACGAGCTGGCCCGGCCGTCCGTCGCCGACCCGCTCGAGCCCCCTGTTTCCCGTGAGACCCGCGAGACCCGTGAGGAGCGTCCGCAGCCGTGACCAGCCCCCAAGGCACCACCCGGCCGGCCGTCCTGCCCACCCTGCTGGGCCTCGGCCCGCGCGCCGAGCGCCGCCGCCGCGCCCTGCCCGCGGGGATACTGCGGCTGCCCACCATCGGTGTCGACATCGGCGGCACCAAGGTGGTCGCGGGGGTGGTCGACGGCGAGGGCAAGGTGCTGGAGAAGCTGCGCACCGACACCCCGCACAAGAGCAAGAGCGCCAAGGTCGTCGAGGACGTCATCGTCGAGCTGGTGCTGCAGCTCGCCGACCGGCACGACGTCCATGCGGTCGGCATCGGCGCGGCCGGCTGGGTCGACGCCGACCGCTCCCGGGTACTCTTCGCCCCGCACCTCAACTGGCGCAACGAGCCGCTCCAGCAGGCGCTCAGCGAGCGGCTGCGCTTCCCGGTGATCGTGGAGAACGACGCCAACGCCGCCGCCTGGGCCGAGTGGCGCTTCGGCGCCGGGCGGGGCGAGGACCACATGGTGATGCTCACCCTGGGCACCGGCATCGGCGGCGCGGTCGTCCGGGACGGCTACGTCGACCGCGGGAAGTACGGCCTGGCGGGCGAGTTCGGGCACATGCAGGTGGTGCCCGGCGGGCACCGCTGCCCGTGCGGCAACCGCGGCTGCTGGGAGCAGTACTCCTCCGGCAACGCGCTGGTGCGGGACGCCCGCGAACTGGTCGCCGAGGAGTCCCCGGTGGTGCAGCCGCTGCTCGCCCGGGCCGGGGGGACGGTCGAGGGCATCACCGGTCCGCTGGTCACCGAGGCCGCCCAGGACGGGGACCCGACCGCCGTCGAGCTGCTCTACGAGGTCGGCACCTGGCTCGGCGTCGGCATCGCCAACCTCGCCGCCGGCCTCGACCCGGGGCGCTTCGTCATCGGCGGTGGTGTCTCCGAGGCCGGCGACCTCCTCCTCGGCCCGGCCCGGGACACCTTCCGGCGCACCCTGACCGGCCGCGGCTTCCGGCCGGAGGCCACCATCGTCCACGCCGCCCTCGGCAACGAGGCAGGCCTGGTCGGCGCCGCCGACCTGGCCCGCCAGGTGGCGCGGCGGTTCCGGACCATCAAGCGGCGACGGGTGGAGCGCAGCGCGCTGTAGCGGTGGGGCGCCGGGCGGCGGCCGGGCGCGGATGACAACTGACAGATTTCAGCGAACAGATAACGTCATCTGTTCGCTGAAATCTGTCATCTGAAAGTCCTCAGTCGTCAGCCCGCCGACTTCCAGCGGTCCCGCCCGTCGGTGCCGGGGCCGCAGACCATCGGGGTGCCCTTCGTGGTGACGCCGGTCGCGCCGGCCGGGGAGCAGAAGGCGCCCGGGTGGACGGTTCCGGCGGACCCGCCTGCCGGGCCGGACCCGCCTGCCGAACCGGACCCACCGGCGTCGGACCCGCCTCCGGAGCCCGACCCGCCGGAGGTCGAACCCCCCGAGCCGGACGAGCCTCCCGTGCCGGACCCGCCCGAGCCGCTCCCGCCACCGCTGCCGGTGGACGAGCCGCTCCCGCCGCCCGTGTTTCCGCCGCCGCCCGGATCGGCCGGCCGGGCGGTGGGGTGCGGCGTGGGCCTGGGCGCGGTCGGGGCCGGTGGCTCGGTGTGGTTCTGCGGGGCCTGGGTCGGGGCGGGCGGTTCCGGTGCGGTGGTGGCCGGCGGCGTCTCGGCCGGCGTCGGCGTTGCCGTCGGTGTCGGGTCCGGGGCGGGCGTCGGCGTGGCGGTGGGCGTCAGGCCGGCGGACGGGCCGGTCGTCGCCGCGACCGGTGCGGGGGTGGGTGCGGTGGTGGCCGGCTGGGGGCCGACCAGCGCGCCGAGCCACACCAGGCTGCAGAACGCCGCGACGACCGTGCTGATGAGCCTGCGCCAGAGCGGTCGGGGCCGCCAGGTCCAGGCGATCGCGAAGGCCGCGACCGGGAAGACCAGGAAGCTGGCGGCGTGCACCCCGCGGCGCTGCCACCAGGGGCGGAGCGGCGGAACCGCCGGTGGCTGGGAGGGCGGGGGCGGGGGTGGTGACGGATACACGGGGGAGCCGGGTCCTTCTCGTGGTGGGGACGTGGCGAACCCTCACACCGTATACAGATCGCATAAAGAGACGTTCCGAATCGTGCGGAACCGAATCCGGAACGTGACCTCCGATTGTCCTGGCCTGTCGGTACGTCAACTACCCATGGGTAGCGATGCGGTGTGGTTGTCGGATTGTCGCTCCTGTGGAACAACTGGTGAGTTGACGTCGAATCAGGAGGACTCGGATGAGGGCTCTGACCCGTCTCGCGCCACCACTGCTGCTCGCCACCGCACTGGTCTGGGCCACCACCGGTCCCGCCGGCGCCGCGGCACCGCCGACTAAGGCACCGGAGGCGGTGGGGTGGGGTGGGGCGGTGGCGTCCGTGGACGCGGACGCCACCGCCGCCGGGATCGAGGTGCTGCGCAAGGGCGGGAACGCGGTGGACGCGGCGGTGGCCGTCGCCGCGGCGCTCGGGGTGACCGAGCCGTACTCCTCCGGGATCGGCGGCGGCGGGTACTTCGTCTACTACGACCACGCCACCGGACAGGTGCACACCGTCGACGGCCGGGAGGTGGCCGGCCACACCGCCGACAGCGGACTGTTCCTGGAGGACGGCAAGCCGCTCGCCTTCGCCGACGCCGTGACCAGCGGCCTGTCCGTCGGCGTCCCCGGCACCCCCGCCACCTGGGACTCCGCCCTGCGCCAGTGGGGCACCCGCTCGCTCGCCCAGGCCCTGGCACCCGCCGAGCGGATCGCCGAGAACGGCTTCGTCGTCGACGACACCTTCCGCGGCCAGACCGCCGACAACTACGGCCGGTTCAAGGACTTCCCGGCCACCGCCAAGATCTACCTGCCGAACGGCAAGCCCCCGGAGGTCGGCTCCGTCCTGCGCAACCCCGACCTCGCCGCGACCTACAAGCTGCTCGCCAAGGACGGCGTGAAGGCCTTCTACCAGGGCGAGTTGGCCCGGGACATCGTCAACACCGTGCAGCACCCGCCGGTCGACCCGGCCTCCGGCCGCAACGCCCGCCCCGGAAAGGTCGACACCGCCGACCTGGCCGCCTACCAGGTCCGCCGCCAGGCGCCCACCCACGTCGCCTACCGCGACTACGACGTCTACTCGATGGCCCCTTCCAGCTCCGGCGGCACCACCGTCGGCGAGGCGCTCAACATCCTGGAGGACGGCGAACTCTCGGACTACAGCAGCACGCAGTACTACCACCACTTCCTGGAGGCCTCGCGGATCGCCTTCGCCGACCGCAACCGCTGGGTCGGCGACCCGAGCTTCAACGACGTCCCCACCAAGCAGCTGCTCTCCGAGCGCTACGCCGCCTCCCGGGCCTGCCTGATCAGCCCGGACCACGCCCTCAGCAGCCCGCTCGCCCCCGGCGACCCGCGCCACCCGGCCGACTGCGCCGACACCGGCCAGGCCGTCGCCGAGCCGTACGAGGGCCCCAACACCACCCACCTCACGGTGGCGGACCGCTGGGGCAACGTCGTCTCCTACACCCTCACCATCGAGCAGACCGGCGGCAGCGGCATCACCGTCCCCGGCCGGGGCTTCCTGCTCAACAACGAGCTGACCGACTTCGACTTCGCACCGCTCACCGCCGGAGTCCCCGACCCCAACCTGCCCGGTCCGGGCAAGCGGCCGCGCTCCTCGATGTCCCCGACCGTCGTGCTGCGCGACGGTGAGCCGCTGCTGGCCACCGGCAGCCCTGGCGGCGCGACCATCATCACCACCGCCCTCCAGGTGCTGCTCGGGCGTCTCGACCGGGGGCTGAGCCTGGAGCAGGCCATCGCCGCGCCGCGCGCCAGCCAGCGCAACACCGCCGTCACCCAGGCCGAGCAGGGCTTCCTGGCGCTGCCGGAACGGGCCGGGCTGGAGGCCCTCGGGCACCGGTTCGCCAACGGCGGCGAGATCGGCGCCGCCACCGGGGTGGAACGGCTGCCGGACGGCCGCTGGGTCGCCGCCGCCGAACCGGTGCGGCGTGGCGGCGGCTCGGCCGCGGTGGTCCGGCCCGCAGGCTCGCGCTGACCCGGGCGGGCGCCCGTCCCGGAGGCTGACCGGCCGGGTTGTCGGCGCCGGGCGGTATGTTCGGGGTGGGCCTCCCTCCGGGGCGGGCCCACCCCCGTCCGTACCGACCGAACCACCGGGAAGGCCGCCCGCCGTGACCGTCCGCATCGCCACCTGGAACATCAACTCCGTCACCGCGCGGCTGCCCAAGCTCCTGGAGTGGCTGGAGAGCGCCAGGCCCGACGTGCTCTGCCTCCAGGAGCTCAAGTGCGCGGCCGACGCCTTCCCGTACGAGCAGGTCCGGGAGCTCGGCTACGAGACGGCCGCGCACGGCACCGGCCGGTGGAACGGCGTCGCGATCGTCTCCCGGCTCGGCCTGGAGGACGTCGTGCGCGACCTGCCCGGCCAGCCCGGCTACCTGGCCGACGGCGCCCTGCTGCCCGACGTCGAGCCGCGGGCCATCGCCGCTACCTGCGGCCCGGTCCGGGTCTGGTCGGTCTACGTGCCCAACGGCCGCGAGGTCGACCACGCCCACTACCGCTACAAGCTGGAGTGGCTCGAGGCGCTGCGCAAGGCCGCCGCCGCCGACGCGGCCGGTCCGCGTCCCTTCGCCGTCCTCGGCGACTTCAACATCGCCCCCACCGACGAGGACGTCTTCGACGTCGCCGCCTTCGAGGGCCTCACGCACGTCACCCCGGTCGAGCGCGCCGCGCTGGAGGCCCTCGGCGAGATCGGTCTGCACGACGTGGTGCCGCGCCCGCTGAAGTACGACCGCCCGTACACCTACTGGGACTACCGTCAGCTGGCCTTCCCGAAGAACCGGGGCATGCGGATCGACCTCACCTACGGCAACAAGCCCTTCGTCGACGCCGTCACCGACAGTTACGTGGACCGCGAGGCCCGCAAGGGCAAGGGCACCTCGGACCACGCCCCGGTCGTGGTGGACCTGGACGTCTGAGGCAACAGGGCTCCACCCCTGGTCACACTAAGTGACGGGCCGTCGCTCGAACGGACCTGAGCGGTGGCCGCCCCCGGAGCCCCTGCCTACCGTCGGTGAATGACCGGGTGCAGTTGAAACACCACGTGGACATGGGAGTCCCCGGCTGCGCCCGAGAATCCCGGAGGTTCGGCATGCGCCCCATGCGTACGGCCGCCGCCGCTCTGATCGGCGCGACGGTGCTGACCGGTCTGACGGCCCCCCTCGCGGCAGCCAGGGACGGCGCGGCCTCGGTCAGCCCGTCCCAGGCCGCACCGGGCCAGACCGTGACGGTCACGGTCTCCTGCGAGAAGTCGGACAGGCCCGACGCCAAGACCGTCACCGCCCACTCCGCCGCCTTCGAGGGCGGCCCCGCGACCCTCACCCTGGGGTCCGACGGCAAGCACACGGGCTCCGCCCGGCTGGCCTCCCAGCACAACGGCAACAGCAAGGTCGACGGCACCTGCCCGGACGGCGCCGCCTTCTCCACCGGTGTCACCGTCACCACCGTCGCTGCCTCCGGCCCCGACAAGGGCCTCGGCGACTGGGGCAAGGCGGCCGGGGAGTGGGCCGGCTCGCTCGGCCAGTCCGGCGTCGGCAGCCAGCAGGTCGCCCCGCACGGCGCGGTGAAGACCGGCCTCGGCGGCTCGGTCGCGGCGGACCCCGCGGAACTGGCCGGAGGGCTGGCCCTGGTCGCGGGCGGCCTCGGCGGCTTCTGGCTGCTCCGCAGGCGCAATGCCTGACGGCGGCCCCGTCCCCATCGCGCCCGCGCGACGCGCCGCCGGATCCTGACGGGACCGGCGGCGCCTCGACGCGTCAGAAAGCAGGTCGCTCCTGCAGCTCCTGTCGTTCCTCGTGCCGGAGGATGCCGCTGGCCAGCAGGTACTGGGCCAGCACGTACGTCGCCATGATCCAGAACTGATGCCCCGGAAGCTCGCGCCACTTCGCCAGCTGGGTGGCGATCAGCGTGTCGGACAGCAGGAACAGTGCCCCGCCCAGCCCGGTTCGCCAGCCCAGCCCGGCCGAGGTGACGGCCGTCGAGGTGAGCAGCAGGCTGTACCCGGCCACCGGGACCTTCAACTCCCCGAGGTCCGGCCAGAGCTGACCGACCAGGCCCGCCCAGGCCGTCGCGTACGCGGCCGCGACCACCAGTGCGCGCCGGCGGTCGGTGAACGCCCCGCGCTGGACGAACATCGTGACGTAGCAGACGTGCGCGGCCGCGAACGAGCCCATGCCGGCCAGGAAAGCGGTGTCGTCCTTCAGCTGCAGCAGCACGTCCCCGCCGGCGCTCGCCAGCAGCGCCGGGGCCAGCAGCTTCGGCGCCTCGCGCCCGGCGGTGGTCGCCGCCGACACGCTGTGCGCGGCCAGCAGCGGCATCAGGGCCGGCTTGGTGGCGTTCTGCAGCACCGAGGCCCCGGACAGGATCGAACCCAGGTGCGCCACCGAGGTGGCCGCGAAGCCGCCGAGCAGGCCGGTGGCCGAGCGCAGGCGCCCGCCGAGGCCGGCGGCGCGGGTGGTCGTACGGATGCTCATGCGGTGAATGCCTCCGAGGTCGCTCGGCTGGGGGACCAACCGACCCTACGGGAGCCGACCGGGCGGGGGAAGACCGGGTTACCGGTGCGTAACCCGTCCGGGGAACGGGCCGTGACGGACCGGGCCGGGAGAGCGGAGGGCCTGCGGCCGGTTCGAGGGCTCCTGCGGAGACTTCCTCAGGAGGACGGTTGCTGCCACCGGGTGACCCGGCCACCGTCTAGTCTTGACCCCGACATGGAGCAGCAGGAGTACGCGGTCGGCGCCACCCGGGTGGCCGCCGGCAGACCGGACGGGCGCACGGGCGGGGCAGGACGGGGAACCGCCGACGCCGTCCTCGCCGTACGTGAAGCCGAACGCGAGGTCGAGCGCTCGGTCGAGCGCGGTGCCGAAGGCGAAGTCGAACGCGACTGCGAGGCCGACCCCGTGGGGGCCGTGGCCGGGAGCGGAGCTGACGACCCGCTGACCTCCGCCGAAGGACTCTCGCCCGACCCGGGGCTGCTGCGGCTCGCCCACTGGTTCGCCGCCGCCACCCCCGGCACCGCGGACGACCTGTGCACCGCCTCCTTCGGCCTCTACCCCGCCCGCCACCTCGGCGCCGCCGCCGCCCCCGCCGACCCCGCCGTCAGCTGGTGGCACGGCCCGACCGCCCACGCCGCCGTCCCGCGCGCCCGCGAGGCCCGGACGGACGGCGGCCTGCGCCGCGCCCGCCGAGACGCCGCCGCACTGCCCGTCGTCCGGTCGGGCGCCAAGCAGGGCGGCCCCGGCAGGCACCGCAGGCCGGAGCGCAGCCGTGCACTGCCGGATGCCCCCCGTGACGTGCAGGATCGTTCCGGTGAGGAACTCCCGGACGCCGAACGCCGTATCGCCGCCCGGCTGCTGCTCGCCCACCCGCTGGTCACCGCCTCCGGCCCGCACGCCGACGGCTTCCCCCTGATCCGCCGTCACCGCGACTGGCTCACCGAACGCTTCGACACCCTGCTCGGCTACCGCCTCGTCATCGGCCCCTGGCACGCCCGGCTCTTCAAGGCAGGCCTCGGCCCCGGCGCCGCCCGCCGCCTCGAACACCCGGCCACCGGCGCCCCGTTCACCCCGGCCGGCTACGCCCGGCTCGCGCTCGCCCTGGCCCTGCTCGTCGACGCCCCCGAGCAACTCCCGTACGGGAGGCTGGTCCAGGCGATGCGGGCAGCCGCACCCGACCTCGCGGCGGAAGGGGCGCCGACGGGCACGGCGGCGCTCGACACGTCCCTCGGTGCGGCCCTTGACGCGTCCCTCGACATGGCGCTCGCCGCACTGGCCGACTGGCAGGTGCTCGGCGAACTGCCCGCCGACCCGGGCGACACCGCCTTCGTCCTGACCGTCGACCGCGAACTCGCCCGCGCCGTCCCGGCCGGCCCGCCCGCGCTCGCCGATGACGCCGCCGACCTCATCCGCCGCGCCGCCGAGGCCGAGCCCGGCACCGCAGTGCGCCGCCTCCTCGCCGAGACGCCCGCCGTCCTCACCACCGACCTCCCCGAGGACCAGCGCGAGTGGCTGCGCGAGCACCGGCTCAGCGGCCCGGCCGCGCTCGCCGAGTTCCTCGGGCTGGAGGCCGAACTGCGTGCCGAGGGCGTCGCCCTGCTCGACCCGGCCGCCGAACTCACCGACCTCGCCCTCCCCGGTGCCGGCACCCTCGCCCAGGCCGCCCTGCTGCTGGTGGAACGCCTGGTCGAGGAGGTCCGCCCGCTGCCGGGTGAGGACCCGGGCGGCGACGTAGCGATCCCCGACGCGCTGATAGACGGGGTCCTCGGCGACATCGCCGACGACCACGACCTCCCCGCCCGCTACCTCGCCGACCGCACCGCCCTGCGCCGCGACGCCCTCGACCTCCTCCACCGCCTCGGCCTGATCACCCCGACCCCCCGGGCCACCTGGCTCCTCCGCCCCCCGGCCGCCCGCTACGCCCCGGCCCCCGACTTCCGCCCCACCCCCGGCACCGGCCGCCACTCCCGCCCCACGACCCCGACTCCGCCCCCGCCCCGCGAGGGCCCGCACACCTAGCGACGCCCCTGGCCACCGGCACGTCGCTCCGCCCCGGCCCCGACCTTCCGCGCCGCCCCGGCACCTGCCGCCACCACCGACCCGCGCGGCCGGTGCAGCTGGCGCCGTGACCGCACGGGGTTCGCCGGGTTGCCGAGTGGGACCCTGTGGCCCGGTGCGCTCCCGTCCCACCATGGCGACCAGCAGCGGCGTAGTACAACAGGTCGTCGGCGAGGTGCTCGACGGTCGGATCGGCCCTCGCGAGGCGGCGGTGCTCGCCCGGGGTGCCGGCGGAGGCCGGGCCCGGCTCGGCTGGGGCCGCGGGCCGAGCCGGGCCAGGGGTTAGCCGGGACCCCGGACCGGGCGCCGGGAGGTGGCGGTTACCTGCTGGCGGTGGCGGTGGCGAGCGGGCCGTGCTGGACGGTCTCCACGGTCGCGCCGACGCCGAGGGTGCCCAGGGCGATGGAGGCGAGGACGGCGGTGCAGGCGAGAAGGCGGCGGTGGCGCTGGGGGAGCGGGAAGCGCGGTTCCTGGTAGGGCGCCTGAGTGCTGGCGTTCATGACAGGGAGGCTTCCAGGGCGGTGTGAACGGTCGGTACGCGCGGGTGAAGTCCGGACGGGGGTTGGGCGTCGGTTGGCCGCATACGCCCCACCCGACCCGCGGGCGGGGCGTATGTGCTGGTCAGCGGGGCCCTCCGCGGCCGGCGAGGGCCAGGCCGACGGCGACCGGTACGGCGTCCCGTACGGCGTCCCGTCAGGCCGCCTGTTCCTCGCTCGGCGCGTGCGCCGTCGCCAGGTAGTGGGAGAGCACCCGGCGGCTGCGGGTGAGGTCCTCGATCCGGGCGTCCAGGTCGGCGAGTTCGTCGCGCAGGGTGGCGAGCAGGTTCGGACAGGCCGTCAGGGCGGGCACCGGGCCGGTGGCGCAGGGCAGGATCCCGGCGATGATCCGGGTGGGCAGACCGGCCGCGAGCAGGCTGCGGATCTGCCACACCCGTACGGTGTCCTCCTCGCCGTACTCGCGGTAGCCGGCCGCGGTGCGCGCGGGCCGGAGCAGGCCCTGCTCCTCGTAGTAGCGGAGCAGGCGGGCGGACACCCCGGTCACGCGGGCGAGTTCTCCGATGCGCATGATCGGGTCAACGCGGTCCACCGCGGGGCTGTTCCCGCTCGGGCCGGTGCCCGGGTTCGGGTTCCCCGGCTCAGCCCTTCACGAACTCCATGACCACTTCGCGCAGTTGGGACAGCGCCTCGATCATCGGCAGGTGTCCGGAGGGGAGTTCGACGAAGCGGGCGCCCGGGATGCCCTCGGCCAGCAGGCGGTGCTGGGACGGCTGGACGAGCATGTCCTCGGCGGCCCCGACGACCAGGGTGGGCACGGCGATCGAGGCCAGCTCGGCGCGGACGTCGGTCCGGGCGGCCAACCGGAACTGCTGCGGGAACCCGGCCGGCAGCGGGGACCTGAGCCCCTCGCGGAGCGCCGCGAGCTGGACCGCGGGCAGGGCGTCCACCCAGCTGTGGCCGAGCACGACGGTGAGCATCAGGTCGGCCAGCTCGGCGGGCCGGTCGCGGAGCCCGACCATGAGCTCGGTCAGGGTGCTCTGCCGCGCCGACCCGCCGGCCACGCCCGCGATCAGGAGCAGCGAGCGGACCCGCCCGGGGTGGCGGTTGGCGATCCGGACGGCGACGGCGGCGCCCAGCGAGAAGCCGGCCAGGTCGAAGGTGTCGAGGCCCTCCTCGTCGGCGGCGGCCACCAGCCGGTCGGCGTACTCGTCCAGGGTGGGTTCGCCCGGCTCGTACGGGCTGTCGCCGGAGCCGGGGTAGTCCGGGGCGACGACGGTGCGGTGCGCGGCCAGGTCGGCCAGCAGCGGGCCCCAGTTGTCCCGGGCGCTGCCCCCGGCGCCGTGGGCGAGCAGCAGGCCGGGGCCGGAGCCCTGGACGATCCGGGCGAGCGGGGCGACGGCGGGGGCGGGGACGGTGGACGGCACGGGTGCTCCTCGGGTCGTGGGTTTCCTGGTCGTACGGCGGGCCTGGTCGTACAGGTGCCTGGCCGTGCGGTGGCCTGGTCGTACGGGCCGCCCGGCTGGGCCGGGGCTCGATTCCGACACCGGGAACGCTAGGGATTCACACCGGTGAGAAGGTCAAGTGGAAAGCCCGGGGGTTCGCCCTGGTCACGGAAAGCGCCGGAGCGCCTACGCTGGGGCGTGGAGCGCCATCCGGACAGTGCCGTCCGGATACCGCTGCGCTCCGCCGCCGGGGCGCTCACCGTGCCCGCGTCGGCCGCTCCGGTGTTCGCCCCGGGCCGGGCGGCCGCCGAGGAGGTGCCAGGCCCCGTGCCCGAAAGCGTCAACATCCCCGGAATCGTCAAGCCGCTGCCCGCCCAGTGGTTCGTCCAGCGCGACACCAACGCCGAGATGCGGTGGGAGTCGCTGCGCGACGCCGACGGCGAGGCCGTCGTCGGCCGTCATGTTCCGGTGGAACGGTTCTTCGTCCGCAACCACACCAGCACCCCGCTGATCGACCCGGTCGGCTGGCGGCTGAAACTGTTCGGCAGCGGCCTGCGCGGCGCCCCGTCCCCGGAGCGGGCGGTCGAGTTCGCCCTGGACGACCTGCGGGCGCTGCCCGCCACCGGCATCCACGCGCTGATCGAGTGCGCGGGCAACGGTCGCAGCTACTTCCACCGCCAGCAGGGCCGGCTCACCCCCGGCACGCCGTGGACGCTCGGCAGCATCGGCTCGGCGAGCTGGCGGGGCGTCCGGCTGGCCGAGGTGCTGCGGGCCGCCGGGCTGACCGACGCGGCGGTCGACGTGCTGCCTACCGGACTGGACCCGGACTACGTCGTCGACGGCACCGACTACGGCCCGGTGCGCCGCCCGCTGCCGATCGCCAAGGCGCTGGACGACACGCTGCTCGCGTACGAGATGAACGACGAGCCGTTGACCCCCGACCACGGCGCGCCGGTGCGGCTGGTGGTGCCCGGCTGGGTCGGCATCGCCTCGATCAAGTGGGTCGGCAGCATCGAGGTCGCCGACCACCCGCTCCACTCACCCTGGAACACCGTCTTCTACCGGATGTACGGCCCGGGTCACCCGCCCGGCGGCGGGCCCGCGCTCACCACCCAGGTGGTCAAGTCCGCCTTCGAACTGGCCGAGGGCGCGCGGCTGGAGGCCGGCCGCGAGCACCGGCTGCACGGGCGGTCCTGGTCCGGCACGGCACCGGTGCGGCAGGTGGAGGTGAGCACCGACGGCGGCCTGAGCTGGCGGACGGCCGAGCTGGCCGAGGAGCCGTGCGCCGGTGACTGGACGCGCTGGAGCACCGTCTGGCGCCCCGAGAGGCCGGGCCGCTACGAGCTGCGCGCCCGCGCGACGGACCGCCAGGGCGCCACCCAGCCCGAACGGGAGGCCTTCAACCGTGAGGGCTACCTGTTCGGCGCGGTGGTGGCGCACCCGGTGACGGTGGTCTGAGAGCCCCCGACGAGAGCTCCCGACGAGAGCTCGCGGTGAGAGCCTGAGGCGAGCCCCCGCTGAGCCCCCGACGGGCCTCCCGATCCGGCTCAGCCGGTGGACTGGACCTCGTACGGGGCCGGATAGTGGGTCTCGTACGGGGTCAGCACCAGCCGCACCACGTCCTCCAGCCGCCGCCGGGCGTCCCCGAGCGTGGTGCGGCCGGTCACCCAGGCGGTCAGCTCGCCCTGCCAGGCGTGCGCGACGATGTGCCGCACCAGCTCGCTGGCGGCGGCCGGCACCTCGGCCGTCACCGCCTGGAGGGCGGCGCTGTCGGCCCGGGCCATGCCCTGCAGCGCCTCGCTGGCGAAGGGATCGGTGGAGGCGGCGACGGCCACCCGCAGACGGGCCAGTTCGGGCTGGCGCTGGTAAGCCCGCATCCCGCCCCGGACGAACCGCACCGCCCGGTCCGTGGCCCCCAGTCCGGCGCGCGGCCCCCGCAGTTCGGCCACCAGGTCCGCCAGCAGCAGCCGGTGCCACTCGGCGATCGCCGCCGCCAGGAGGTGGTCCTTGGAGGAGAAGTATCGGTACGCCGTCCCCAGGGCGACTCCGGACCGCTCGCAGACCTGCTTCATCTGCAGCCGCTCGACGCCGATCTCGTTCACCAGGGCGAGCGCGGCCGCGATCAGGCTTTCGCGGCGTTCGAGCTGACGCGGAGACATCGCCTCCACCGGCCGTGGTGACAGGTCAACCTTGGTCACCCGCACCATGATACGGGCCGGGGCCGCTCAGGAGTATGACGCCGACCGGCCCCCTTCCGTTCGCCCGGCGGCAACCGGGCTTCCTCCGGGGGCTGCCGGGGCGTGCCGGGGCGCCCCGGCAGCTCCTCGGGCGGCGGTCGGAGCGCCGGGGTGTCGGGGTGTCGGAGCGCCGGGGCGGCGAGCGCCGGGGCGTGGGGGTGTGGCAGCGCCGGGGCGGCGAGCGCTACGGCAGCCTGCGGATCAGCGCCTCCTGGACGGCCGAGGCCACCAGTCGGCCGTCGCGGTCGTAGAACTCGCCGAGCGCCAGGCCGCGGCCGTCCGAGGCGGACGGGCTGCGCTGGGCGAACAGCAGCCACTCGTCGGCCCGGAAGGGGCGGTGGAACCACATCGCGTGGTCCAGTGAGGTCATCAGCAGCCGGGGCGGCTCGGTGCGCTGGAAGAAGTTCGGCTGTTCGTGCAGGCCCGCGGTGGAGGCCAGGGTGAGGTCGGACAGGTAGGTGAGGGCGCAGGTGTGCAGCAGCGGCTCGGTGTCCGGCAGCGGGGTGGCGATGCGCAGCCAGACGAACTGCTGAGGCATCCCGGGGACGGCCGGCGGCACGCCCGGGGCGTCCGGCGGCACGAAGCGCAGTTCGAGGTCGCGGAAGCCGTCGGAGCTCCTGACCGCGGCGCGCAGTTCCTCGTCCCGGTGGGAGAAGGCGTCGGGCAGGCACTCCGGGCCGGGCAGCGGCGGCATCGCGCGGTGGCGGTCGCCGGCGGTCGGCTCGGGGAGCTTGAAGGAGGCGGTGAGGTTGAAGATCTCGTTCCGCTCCTGCACCGCCCGGACCCGGCGGGTGGTGTAGGTGAAGCCCTCGCGCAGCCGCTCGACCTGGTAGTCGATCGGCCGGGTCGGGTCGCCGGGCAGCATGAAGTAGCCGTGCAGCGAGTGCACCGCGCGCTTCGTGGCGCAGGTGCGGCCGGCGGCGGCGAGGGCCTGGGCGGCGACGTGGCCACCGAAGGTGCGCATCGGGGCGCCGGCGTGGCAGTGGCCCCGGAACGTGTTCTCGTCCAGCTGCTCGATCGCCAGCAGTTCGGCGAACGGGGCGGCCGGGTCGGGCGCCTGTTCGGTCGGCCTCTGCTGTTCTGTCAGGTCGGTCACGGGCCCATAGTGGCAGAAGCCAACCGTGCGGTGGTGTGACCTGGGTAACGCTCCAGGGGGATAGAACGTGTTCCATTGCGAGCGTCGGCGACATCGAACGAATGACGGACGACAGATAACAGATGACAGAATTCAGCGAACGGATTTCAGATGACAGAGTTTGAAATCTGTTCGCTGACACCCGTCACCCGTTCCCGCGCCTCCGGCCGCCCCGCGACCAGCGGTTCGATGCCGCGCGGCTTCGCCGCGACGGCGCGCCACCACAGCCGCAGGGCCGGTGGGTCGACGGGCTCGAAGGGCTTGCCCGGGCGGGGGACGGCCAGGTGGACGCCGAGGGCCTGGGCGGCGGCGACCACGCGTTCGGCGGGCTCCTCCCAGGGATGGAGCGCCAGGTTGAAGGTGCACCAGTGGATCGGCAGCATCAGCTGTCCGCCCAGGTCCAGGTGCGCCTGCACGCCCTCCTCCGGGGTCATGTGCACCTCGGGCCAGAACTCGCTGTACGCGCCGACCTGCACCATCGTCGCGTCGAACGGGCCGAGCCGGCGACCGATCTCCGTGAAGCCGGGGAAGTACCCGGTGTCCCCGCTGTGGAAGATCCGGTGCCCGCCGCCCGCCACCACCCAGGACGCCCACAGGAACAGCGCGCTGGTGCGCGGACCGCGGCTGCAGTAGTGCCGGGCCGGGGTGGCGGTCAAGGTCAGCCCGGTGACCTCGGCCGACTCCCACCAGTCCAGCTCGACGATCCGCCGCGCGGGCACTCCCCAGTGCTCCAGGTGTGCCCCGACCCCGAGCGGTACGGCGAACACCGCGCTGCTGTCGATCAGGGCCCGTACGGTGCGCATGTCGAGGTGGTCGTAGTGGTCGTGCGAGATCACCACCACGTCCACCGGCCCGAGTTCGGACAGCGGCAGCGGCACCGGGTGCAGCCGCTTGGGCCCGGTCCAGTCGAACGGGGAGCAGCGCTCGCCCCAGACCGGGTCGAGCAGGATCCGCCGTCCCCCGATCTCGGCGAGCACGGTGGCGTGCCCGAGCCAGGTGAGCCGCAGCCCGGAGGCCGGCGGGGCCGCCAGGTCGACCGGGAGCAGCCGGTGCACCGGCACGGCGGCGGCCGGGGCCCGGCGGGTCTTGTCCGCGCTCAGCTGGGCGCGGGTGATCTCCAGCGGGGTCCGCTCGTAGACCAGTCGGCGGGTCGGCACCGGGTTGCGGAAGGCGCCGTCGGCGAACTGGGGCGAGCAGCGGATCCGGGCCAGCCGTTCGCCCCTGGGCTCGGCCCCGAAGGCGTCGGTGCGGACCCGGTGCCAGGCGGCGCGGGGGAGTCCGGCCAGGCCGGGGACGGCCCGTTCCGGTACGGCCCGGACCGGGAAGGCGGGTTTCCCGGCGGGTGGCGGGGCGAACTGCGAGGCCAGACCGGCGAGACGGGAGAACCACGGGGCGGGGCGGGGCACGGCTCCTCCAGGGACGGTCACGGCTACCGGGCAGGCCGGGGCGCGTACCTCGGAGGCTCATGAGGCCGCTGGGGTACGACAACCATCTCGTCGGACGTTACTCGCCGTGGGCCGTTCGGACCCGGTGGAGGGCCCGGCACGGTGCAATCGGCGTACCCGATGCCTGCCCGGTCGCCGCGGTGGCGACTCCGCCGCAGCCGCTGCGCCGCTACGCGTAGAAGCGGGTGATCGCCTCGGCGACGCAGTGCGGCTTGGTGCTCTGCTCACTGGTGATGGTGAACCGCACCACGGCCTGGACCCCGCCCGGGACCTCGGTGGCCGAGAGCAGTTCGGCCGTGGCCCGGATCGCCGTGCCCACCGGCACCGGGGCCGGGAAGCGCACCTTGTCCGAGCCGTAGTTCAGTGCCATCCGCACGCCCTCGACGCCGTAGCACTCCTTGGCCAGTACCGGGATCATCGACTGGGTCAGATAGCCGTGCGCGATGGTCGAGCCGAACTGGCTCTCCTTCGCCCGCTCCGGGTCGACGTGGATCCACTGGTGGTCCCCGGTGGCCTCGGCGAAGAGGTCGATCTTCCGCTGGTCGATGGTGTGCCACTCGCTGGTGCCCAGTTCGGTGCCGACGGCGGCGGTCAGTTCGGCGAGGGACGCGAAGGTCGTCACGGTGCGCTCCTGGAGGGGGACGGGCCCCGCGGAGGGGCCAGGACGCGGGAAGCGTATGCCTACCCACCGGTACCTGTCAGGAGCGGAACGCGAAGCGCCAGTTCAGGGCCGCAGCAGCGGCCGCCCGGCGGCTCCCTGCCCCACTGGCCCCTGGCCCAATGGACCCTGCCCGGTCGGGAACAGCCGGCGGCCGCTGACCAGCTCCGGTACCAGCGCGACGAACAGCGGCTCCGGGTCCCCCACCCACGGGCGAAGCCCGGACCGCAGCACCCGGCGTACCTGCTCGGGGTCCCTCACCGCGTCCGCCCGCCCGTGCACCAGCACGCTCCAGCCGGTGCGGGTGACCGGGTCCAGCAGGTCCGCCTGGAAGGCCACCACCGTGCCGTCGAGCCCGCGCGCGGTGGCACTTCCCCGGCGCACGGCGAGCACCAGCCGCCCGTCCAGGACCTCGAAGGAAACCGGCAGGACGGCCGGCAGTGCGTGCTCGGTGTACACCACGCGCCCGACGGGCACGGTGCTGAGCAGCCGCAGGCACTCGGCCTCGCTCAGGGTCTCCACACCGTCCTCACGCTCCATGCGATCGATCGTCCTCGGTCGGCGCGTGCGTCGATAGGGCCCATGGTCCCTGGGCGGACGGGTCGGGAGCCCCGTCGGCGGCCGCCCGGCGGGGTAGCCTGCCCGGCGGCGGAACCGATGGCTGAATCGGTGGCGGGATCGGTGGCGGGGCGGGTGCAGGAGGGGGCGGACGGATGGCCGGCGGAGTCGATCTGGTGGTGATCGGGGCGGACGGCGGCCCCGACCGGGCCTTCGGTGGTTCGGCGCACGCCCCGGCGGGCGCCCGGCTGCTGGCCGAGGTGCTGCCCGGGATGTGCTTCGACACCGGGGCCGCGGGCTGCCGGGTGAGCGCCGTGGCGCCGGACGCGGACGCCAACGCGATGCTCACCGCCGTCCGCGGCGCCGCCCAGCACCCCGGCCGCTGGCTGGTGGTCTGCCTGGTCGGCCAGTTGGTGGCGGACCCGCGCGGGCGCCGGCTCGCCCTGGTCACCGGCGGCAGCACCCCCGACAACGCCTACCGGCGGGGCCTGGCCTGGGACTGGGTGGTCAGCGCGATGGTGCACGGCGACCAGGAGGAGGCGCTGCTGCTGGTCGACGCGGTGGCCGACCGGGACGCCTGGACGGCGCTGGAGCGCACCGGCGAGGACACCGCCGGCGAGCTGCTCAGCTACTCCAGGGTCCCGCTGTGGGGCCGGATCGGCCGGTACGCCCCGGGCAGACGCGGCCGGGGCGCCGTACTGCCGGGTGACGAGGGCTCGTTCAGCCGGGCGCTCACCACCGTCCTGCGGCAGGGCGTCCCGGGTGCCCCCGCGGCCGTCGCCCCGTCGGACCTCCAGCCCGCCGTGGCCGGTCTGCTCGACGGGGGAGATCCGCCCGGTAGTTCGGGTGCGCCGGGCGCGCGCCTGCTCGTTCCGCCGCAGGGCGGGCGCCTGTTGATGCGCAATCGGGCCGCCGTTCGGGGCGCATTGGCCGGATTGTCGCTTTCCGAAGAACTGTTGGCCGTCCTGTGGCGGGAAAGCGCCCCGACGGAACCGCCTTCCGCGTAAGGTCAGGGGGCCTGAGGTGTTGCCGTGATGGGGTGGGTTGGCGAAGAATCGATCCCCAGCGGAAACATCGGCGGGACGGCGGAATTCTCCTGGCGGCCGTGGATCACGGATCGGCTCGGTCGCGACGAGGTGGGGCCATGCGACAGCGCGGAAATGTGTTGCGCCCTGGGGCGGTTGGGACTGGCGGGGCGGTTCTGGTGTTACTGCTCGGCGGGTGTGCGAGTGGTGGTGCGAGTGGTTCCGTCGATCGTCTCGGTTCGCCCGCGCCCACGGTTGCGGGAGTGGGTCCGTTAACTCCTTCGGGTGGTTCGGCAAACGCCACGATCGCGCCGACCGACGGCCCGGAGGGAGCCATGGGGCGGCTGGCCGTGAAGACCTATCAGGACTGGTGGCAGGCCCAGGCCGAGGCGTTCGGGCGTCCGGATTCGGACGGTTCGGCGCTGGCGCAGTACTCCTCCGGGCGCGCCCTGTCCGACACCCTGGTCGGGCTGCGCCAACTCCACGACGCCAAAGTGGTGATGACCGGAACACCGCGCAATTCCGCGCTGGTGAAGGCGATTGATCTGAAAGCCGATCCGCAGACCGCCGTGATCGAGGACTGCGTCGATCTCTCGGACTGGCACCGGGTCGACGCCGTCACCGGGGCGGCGAAGGATCCGGGCGGGCGCTTGAACCGGTACGTCGCGACCGCTTCCCTGCGCAGGTTCCAAGCACATTGGCTGATCTACGAGTTCACTCGGGAGGTGGACCGGACATGCTGAACGCGCGGAAACCGGCCGGACGATTCGCGGCCGTCGCATCCCTGTCGGCCGGCTTGTTGCTGACCTCGGCGGTGACCGCGACGGCGGACGAACCGCCGAGTGGCGGCGCCGAACAGTGTTTCCCCAACGTGATCTGCGCCCACGCCGGTTCCGGCGGAACGACCGCCACCCCGAATCCCGGCGGAAACGGCGGAGGATCGGACGGCGGCCCGGAGCTGTGCGGCTACCACGGCGTGCAGTGGGCGTGCTACGACCCTCAGTGGGGCTCCTTCGACAGCGGCGAGGGCTGCTACTACCGCGAACTGGACAAGCAGCCCCCGGCGGACGACTCGGCCTGGGGCACGAACAAGCCCTCGGACGGTTCGATCTACTCGAAGGTCTGTCCGCAGACCAACGGGGGCCAGGACGGCGCCCAGTTCGTCTTCGTGCCCACCGGGCAGCGGGCGAAGAGCGTGGCGGAGCTCAAGCAGGAGGCGAAGGACCGGGTCCACCTCCCGGCGCCGGTGGGCCGGGTCGCGCCGAGCGGCACGGCGGTGGTCAAGGCTCCGGTGTGGCTCTGGGCGGAGAACGCGACGCCGCCCAAGCCGGGGAACGCGACGTCCGGCGGCGTCAGCGTCACCGTCACGGCCCGACTGACCGGTGTCACCTGGGACTTCGGCGACGGCCACACCAAGGAGTGCGCGACGGCCGGGACGCCGTACGACCCCAAGTACGGCGGCACCGCGTCCCCCGACTGCGGCTACGAGTTCACGGTCGGCTCGGGCACCAAGCAGAACGGCGCCTTCACCGCCACCGTCTCCACCCACTGGGTGGCCGACGTGGTCGTGACGGGGCCGAAGCCGGAGAAGTACACGATCTCGATGCCCCCGCAGGACAGCGAACCCTTCACGGTCAAGGTCGCCGAGGTGCAGGTCCTCAACTGACGCCGCCACGGCGACGATTCGACCACTGACGATCCGAAGAGCGAACGAGGGAAGGGCGGAACCCGGTGGAGAACCGTACATTCGCGACGCCGGGATCCGGCACACCCGCCGGCGCCGCGGTCTCCGTGGCGCTGCCGGAGCAGCAGGAGCCGGGCGCTGGAGGCGGCGGCCGGGGCCGGGGACGGGCGGTGCCGCACGCGCCCGGCCGGACCATGCGGGCCCGGCGGCGGCGCCCCGCGGTGCTGGCGATGGCGGTCGCGCTGATCGCGGCCGGCGGGCTCGGCGGCGCCGCCCTCTACAACAGCACCGGCCAGCGGGTCGCGGTGCTGGCGCTGGCCCGGGATGTGCCCTGGGGGCAGGTGATCACCGACGACGACCTGGTGGTGGCCCGGATCGCGGGCGACCCGGCGCTGCACCCGGTCTCCGCCCAGGACCGCTCCAAGGCCGTCGGCATGCGGGCCGCCACCGACCTCAAGCGCGGTTCCATGCTGACCGGTTCGGACCTGGCGCAGGGCCAGACCGTGCAGCCGGGGCAGATCGTGGTCGGGGTGTCCGCCAAGCGCACCCAGCTGCCCGCGAGCCGGCTCCAGCCCGGGGTGCAGATCGTCGTGGTCAACACCCCCGACAACGGCAGGCCCGACTCGCTGGCCGCGACGGTCATCACGGTCGGCAGGGTGGACACCGACGGCAGCCAGGTGATCGACGTGGCCGTCGGCTCGGCGGACGGGCCCCGGCTGGCCCAGTGGGTGGCCGGCGGGCGGATCCAGGTGCTGCTGGCCCCGCGCGGGGCCGCCGCGGGCGGATCCGGTCCGGCCGGATCCGGGGCCCCGGCCTCCCCCTCGGCCGCGCCCTCCGCTGCCTCCACCGGCACGGCACCCTCCGGCGGCACGGCACCCTCCGGAGGGGCCGGCGCGCCGGCGGCCCCGGCCGGAACGGGTGGTGCCTGATGGCGGTGATCGCGGTGGTCGGCGGCCCGGGCGCGCCCGGCGCCACCACCACCGCCCTGGCCCTGCTGCTGGCCTGGCCGCTCCGGCCCGGCCGGCGGATCCTGCTGGTCGAGGCCGACCCGGACGGCGGCGCGGTGCTCGCCGGTGCCCTGGAAGGCCGGGTGGAGGCGGTGTACGGGCTGCGCAACCTGGCCGTCGCCGACCGGCGCGGGCTGCTCGCCCAGACCATCTGGGAGCAGCTGATCGACCTGTCGCCCGAGGGCAACGCCGAGCGGCTGCTGCTGCCCGGCCTCACCGACCCGGCCCAGGCACCCGGCCTCGCCTACACCTGGGAGCCGCTCGCCGAACTGCTGCACGGCATCGAGCAGCAGGGTTACGACGTCATCGTCGACCTCGGCCGCTCCGGCGCCACCGGGACGAGCGCGGTGCTGGCCCGCCGCGCGGACGTCGTGGCCGTGACGGTCCGCAGCACGTTGCGCGGGCTGAGCGCGGCCCGCCCCCGGCTCGCCGCGCTCGGCGAGGACCTGGCCGCGGCCGGGACCGGGGCGGACGCGCTCGGACTGCTGCTGGTCGCGGAGGGGCCCTACTCGGGGGCGGAGGTGTCGCGCGAGTTCGGCCTGCCGCTGCTCGGAGTGCTGCCGTACGCCACCCGCACGGCGCGGGTGCTCTCCGACGGCGGGGACACCACCGACCGGCGGTTCATCCGCTCGGAGCTGATGCGCACCGCGCGGTCGGCGGCGGACGAGGTCCAGCTGCTGGTCCGGCGCCGGCGGCAGCGGCTCGCGCCGAACGCGGCGCCTGCGGGTGCGCCCGCAGCCGCCGCTCAGCTCTCGGCACCGGGTGGACCGGGGCCTGCTGCAGCCGGGCCCGTGGCCGTGCCTGTGGCGCCGCCGTCCGTTCCGGTGCCGCAGGCGTCGTCGGCGCCCGGTCCGGCACCGTACGGGCAGCCCGCTTACGGGCCGACGGGCCAGGGGCAGGGCCAGCCCGGCTACGCCCAGCCCGGCTACGGACAGTTCGGCTACGCCGAACCCGCCCACGCGCATCCGGCCCACGGCCAAGGCGAGGCCGAGCCGCCCTCCTACGCCCCACCGGTGATCACCACCGGACCGGTCGCACCGCTCGCCGGGCTGGCGCCGCAGCCCGCAGCCCCGGCGCCGTTCCCGGCGCACGTCCAGGCGGCGGGACCGACCGAGGACGAAGGCCAGTACCGCCTGCAGCAACCGATGGTGACGAACGATCAGATCGAGGACCGGTACCCGTGCAACCCCGGGGAGGTGCTCCGTGCGCGGTAGCCCCCTGCACCAGCACCCGACGGCCGACCCGGCCGCCCTGCCCTGGGCCGCGCCCGTACCGGCCGCCGCCCAGCCGCAGCCGCAGGCGTACCGGCCCGGCCCGGTCGCGCCCCAGCCCGTAGCATCCGGCGGTGAGGCCGCCGGGCCCACCGCCGTGCCCTCCCAGCTGCCCTCGCTGGACGTGCGCGGCGCCGCCACCCGCCCGGCCGTCGACCCGCAGGTCGCCCGCGAGCTGAAGCGCCAGGTCGCGGCCGAACTGCACCAGCAGATCACCCGGTTGACCACCGCCTCCGGCTCAGAGCCGGACCGCGCCACCCGCCGCCAGCGCGGCCGGGCGTTGATCGAGGAGTCGGTCGCCCGCTGGTCCGACGCCTACGCGCAGACCCACGGCATCCCACCCACCCGGGAGCAGGACCGCGCCCTCGCCGAGGCCGTCTTCGACCTGCTGTTCCGGGCCGGCCGGCTCCAGCCCTACCTGGACGACCCGGAGATCGAGAACATCCTGATCAACGGCTGCGACGACGTCTGGGTCTCCAAGGTGCACCAACCCCTGCGCCAGGTGCCGCCGGTGGCCGACAGCGACGCCGAACTGGTCGAACTGCTCCAGGACCTGGCCCGGCAGCACGGCGGAGGCGAACGCAGCCTCTCCACCGCCAGTCCGACGCTGGCGCTGCGCCTGGAGGGCGGCATGCGCCTCCAGGCGCTCACCGAGGTGACGCCCCGCCCGTACGTGGCGATCCGCCGCCACCGGGTGGCCTCCGCGACGCTGCCCGAGATGGTCGAACTCGGCACTCTGGACACCACCTTGGCCGCCTTCCTGGCCGCCGCGATCCGGGCCAGGAAGAACGTGATGATCACCGGCACCCAGGGCGTCGGCAAGACCAGCCTGCTGCGCGCGATGGCCGCCGAGATCCCGCCGGACGAGCGGATCGGCACCCTGGAGTCGGAGTTCGAGCTGTGGCTGCACACCCTCGGGCACCTGCGCCAGGTCGTCCCGATGGAGGCCCGCGAAGGCAACGGGGAGCGCGTCGAGGGCCGTCTGGCCGGGGAGTTGAGCATCGGCGACCTCATCCCGGCCGCGCTGCGGATGACGCTCTCCCGGATCATCGTCGGCGAGGTCCGCTCCGGCGAGGTCGTCCCGATGCTGCGGGTCATGACCAACGGCGAGGGCGGCTCGATGTGCACCCTGCACGCGCGTGGTCCGCACATGGTGGTCGACCGGATCGCCGAACTCTGCCTGGAGTACGGCTCGCACATGACCGACGCGCTCGCCTACCGGCTCACCGCCAACGCCCTGGACCTCATCGTGCACGTCAGCATGGTCGACGAGACCGCCGTCGGCGGGCGCCGGCACCGCTTCGTCTCCCACGTCCTGGAGGTCACCGGCCTCGGCGAGAGCGGCCGGCCCGCGCTGAACACCGTCTTCGGCCCCCGGCCGGATCTCGGCGAGCCGCGCGCCGTCCCGCACACCCCGCCGCAGTGCCTGGACGACCTGCGCCGGGCCGGCTTCGACGCCTCCTTGCTCGGCTCCCGTTACGGGAGTTGGGCCACCCCGCTGCAACTGCGGATCGGCGGTGGCGCGCGGTGATGCTGCTCTTCGCCCTGTGCGGGCTGGTGGTCGCGGGCGGCCTGGTCGCCCTGGTGGCCTGGGCCCGCGGCAGCGAGCCCGACGACGGGGACGGGCCCGCCCGCCGGGAGAACCCGCTGGCCGGCCGCGCCCACGTCTTCTGGTACGGCGCCCCCGGCTCGGCCTCGCTGCGGATGGTGCGGCTGCGCCGGATCCAGCTGCCGCTGGCGCTCGTCGGCGGCCCACTGGCCTGGCTGTTCACCGGCATCCCGCTGACCGCGCTGCTGGTGCCGCTGGCCGTCTTCGGCCTGCCCTGGCTGTTCGACACCACCCGCCCGGACACCCACCGGATCGAGCGGCTGGAGGCGCTGTCCGAGTGGACCCAGCGGATCGCCGACGTGCTGCTGCTCGGCGTCGGCCTCAACCAGGCCATCGTCACCAGCCGCCGCACCGCCCCCGCCGCCCTGGAGGACGAGATCGGCGAGCTGGCCGCCCGGCTTCAGGCCCGCTGGCGGCCAGAGGAGGCGCTGCACGCCTTCGCCGACAGCCTGGCCGACGCCACCGCCGACAAGGTGCTCGCCGCCCTGGTGCTGCGGGCCGGGGACAGCGGCCCGGGCCTGGCCCGGACGCTGTCCGACATGGCCGACTCGGTGCGCGAGGAGGTCCGCCAGCGCCGTGCCATCGAGGCCGACCGGGCCAAGCACCGCACCACCATCCGCTGGCTGGTCGGCATCATCGTGCTGGTCGTCACGGTCGGCTCGTTCAACACCGAGTACACCCGCCCGTACGGGACCTTCCTCGGGCAGGTCGTGCTCGCCGTGGTCGCCGCCCTGTTCGTCGCGATCATCGCCTGGATGCGCGCCCTGGCCTCGCACCCGCCGGTGCCGCGGCTGCTCACCCCGGACCGCCGCAGCAAGGGCGGCCGCCGCGGACCCGTGCAGGAGCCGGTCGAGCAGCTCGGGGAGGTCCGGTGATCTCCCCCTGGCCCGTGCTGGCCGGCGCGGTCGCGGCCGGCGGCCTCGCCCTGCTGATCGCCGAACTGCGGCCCGCGCCGCCGGACCTCGGCCAGGCCCTGGACCGGCTGCACCGCGCCCCGGCCGACCGCGAGCAGGACCCGGACGAGCGGCCGCGCTGGTACGACCGGATCGGCGAGCGCTCTCTCACCCTGCGCGGGGTGACGATCCCGCGCCGCGAACTCGCCCTGATCGGCCGCACTCCCGCCCGGTTCATGGTGCACAAGCTGCTGTTCGCCGCGCTGGGCCTGGTGCTGCCCGCCTACCTGGGCGCGATGGCCGTGCTGGTGGACGTCGGCCTGCCCTTCGCCCTGCCGCTGGTCGTCGGGCCGTTGCTGGCCGGGCTGCTGTGGTTCGTCCCGGACGCCGTGGTGCGGGGCGAGGCCAAGGAGGCCCGCACCGAGTACCTGCACGGCATCGCCGCCTACCTGGAACTCGTCGCGCTGGAGCGGGCCGCGGACTGCGGCCCCGCCGAGGCGCTGCGCCGCGCCGCCTCGGTCGGGCAGGGCGCGGTGTTCCGGCGGATCCGCGACGCGCTGGAGCGCGCGGCCACCGACCGGCTCCCGCCCTGGGCCGGACTGGACGCACTGGCCGAGGAGTTGGGCCTCAGCCCGCTCCAGGACGTGGCCGACATCATGCGGCTGTCCGGCACCGACGGCGCCGCCGTGTACGACACCCTGCGGGCCCGCGCCAAGGGCCTGCGCGGCGAACTCCTCGCCGAGGACCTGGCCCGCGCGAACGCCGACAGCGAGCGGATGGTCGCGCCGGGCGCCGCCCTGACCCTGCTGATGACCGTCCTGATCGTCTTCCCGGCACTCCACCAGATGCTCAACTGACGTATGTCACCGAGCAGCTGACACCACACATCACCCCCCCGGAGATCCCGATGACCGTACGACTTGCCCAGCTGGCAGGACGGGTGCTGCGGCCCGTGCTGCTGCCCGTGCAGTTCGCCCTGCTGCTCTTCACGCTGCGGCTGGGCCGGCTGCGCGCCGCCCGGGCGCGCGGCGACCGCGGCGCCATCAGCATCGAACTCGCCCTCGCCATCATCGCGCTGGTGTTCGTCGCGGGTGCCGTCGCGACCGCGCTGTACCTGCTGAAGGACAAGGTGGTCACCAAGGTCGAGCAGGACCCGAACCTGCCCGGCGGTGGCGGCGCGGGCGGCGCCACCAAGTGACCGGCCGGCTTCGCCGCCGCGGCGACCGGGGATCGATGAGCATCAGTCTGGCCATCGTCTTCCCGGTCGTCCTGCTGCTCCTGCTGCTCGTCGTCCAGGCCGCGCTGATCTGGTACGACCGGCAGGTCGCGCTCACCGCCGCCCGCGAGGGCGTGGACGCCGGGCGGGTGCAGGCGAAAGCGACGGAGGCGGAGGCGGAGGAGGCCGCCCGGCGGCAGGCCCGGGACTTCCTGGACCGGCAGGGTGTGCACGCGTACCAGGTGGAGACCGGCGACAGCACGGCCGACACGATCAAGGTCACGGTGGAACTGACGCCACCGCTGCTGATCCCCGGGCTCACCGGGCCCAGCGTCCGCCAGTACGCGGAGGCGCCGCGCGAGCGCTTCGTCCCGCCGGCGGTGACGCCGTGATAGCGGGCGCGAGAGGGGCCGTCGACGGCCGGCGCCGACGGCTGCGCCGGCCGGACCGGCCCGACCGTTCGGACCGTTCGGACCGCGGCGGGATCGCGATCGAGGCGGCGATCGTCGTCCCGGGCGTCATCGGGCTGGTCCTGCTGGCGATCGCCGCCGGTCGGGTGCAGACCGCGGCCGGCACGGTGGAGGCCGCGGCCCGCGCCGGGGCCCGGACCGGCTCGCTGCAGCGCAGCGTCGCCGGGGTGGACAAGCCGGCCAGGGACTCCGCCCTCGCGACCCTGCACCAGCAGGGCGTCACCTGCCGCCACGAGGACGTCCGGGTCACCACGGACGAGTTGACGCTGGACGACGGCCCGGTGGTGACCGTCAAGGTCACCGTCGACTGCGACGTCGAACTCGCCGACCTGCTCGGCGGACCGTCGGGACTGCCCGTGACGAAGCACCTCAGCGCGGAGTTCATCTCCGTGATGGACCGCTACCGCGGCACATGACGGCGGCACCGGACGGCACCCGGCCCGTAACGGGCCCGGCCGGGGGATTGGGGACGGCCCGTGCGGGGGAGACGCAAGCGGAGAGCGCTCGGGGGATGACGCAACGGCACCGAGTGGCGCCCGGTGGGGAGCCGGTGGGGAGGCATCGTGCGGATCGGGGGGAGGGGATGCGAGTGCTGAGCCGACTGCGACGCCTCGGCCACCGTCCGGCCGGGCGCCGTTCCGATCGCGGCGCGGTCGCCCTCTTCGTGGCGATCTGCGCGGCCTACCTGGTGCTCGTCGTCGCGCTGGTGATCGACGCGGGCGGCCGACTGCGGGTCGCCGAACGCACCGACGCCTACGCCCAGGAGGCCGCACGGGTCGGCGGACAGCAGCTCGACCGGGCGGCCGTGCTGCAGGGGAAGGGCTTCAAGGTCCAGCAGGACTACGTCCGGCAGGCCGCCGCGACCTACCTGAACCTGTACGGCCTGCAGGTCGACGACGTCACGTTCTCCGGCGACGGCAAGGTCGTCACCGTCACCGTGCGGGCCGACTACCGGCCGGTCCTGCTGGGCGCCCTCGGGCAGCGGAAGGTTACGGGCAAGGGCAGTGCGACCCTCGTCCACGGAGTCAAGAATGCGGAGACCGACTGATGGCCGCGCCACGTGCCAAGGACCAGGCCCGTTCCGCCCAGGCCCGTACCGGTGGGCCGGGATCGGGGTCCGGGGGAACAGGGAAGGACGGGATGCGAACGGTGAGGGGGCACGCCCGGAGCGGTCGCCGCGCCGGGGGCGGCCGTGGCGGCGGGGGCGGCCGCGGCGGCGCACTGATCACCGCGCTCGCCGCGCTGGTCACCCTGCTCGCCCTGCTGTTCGGCGTTCCGGCGCTGCTGCTGTACGGCACCCAGGCGGTCGCCTCGATGGGCGAGGTCGCGTCCGGCGGGGTGGGGGAGGCGCTCACCGGTCCAGACGACGGGCGGCTTTTCCTCTGGCTGCTGGTGGTGGTCGGCTGGCTCGCCTGGGCGTGCTTCGCGCTCTCCGTCCTGCTGGAGGTACCGGCGCAGCTGCGCGGCCGGATCGCCCGTCGGATCCCGGCCTTCGGCTGGAGCCAGCGAATCGCGGCCGGGCTGGTCGGCTCGGTGCTCGCGCTGGTGCCGGTGGCCGGTTCGGCCTTCGCGGCGGTGCCCGAGGCGGCCCATGCCCCGTCTGCCCAGGCGCAGTTGACCCCGGGCGTGCAGCGCGCCGCGCTGCCCGCCGCCCGGCCGGCGGCGGCACCGACCCCGGCGGCGGACCAGCACCCCACGTACACCGTGCGGGACAGCCGCCCGGCGGACAGCCTCTGGTCCATCGCGGAGCGCCAACTGGGCTCCGGGGAGCGGTGGGAGGAGATCGCCAAGCTCAACAACGGCCGGGTGATGGACGATTCCGGCATCCGCTTCGACGCGGAGCGGCCGATCCAGCCCGGGTGGGAGCTGCTGATGCCAGCGGACGCCAAGCCGGACGAGGCGAAGGCGCCCGCGCCGACGCCCGATCCCGCCCAGGCCCAGGCCCAGGCGCAGACGCCGGCTCCGGCGCAGACGCCGCAGTCCGGGACGGAGCCGACCGCAGGCGGGCAGAAGACGGTGACCGTGCAGTCCGGGGACAGTCTGTCGGCCATCGCCCAGCGGGAGTTGGGGGACGCCGAGGCCTGGCCGAAGCTCTTCGAGGCGAACAAGGGCGTGCAGGCGCCGGGCGGGGAGCGGCTGACCGATCCGGACGTGCTGGAGCCGGGGATGGTGCTCACCGTGCCGGGCGCGGCCGCCCCGGCCGCGCAGACGCCCGCTCCCGCGCCCGGTTCCGAGCAGGCCCCGGCCACCCCGGCCCCGGCCGCCGAGACCCCGGCTGCCCAGACCCCGGCCACCCAGGCGGCCCCAACCACCCAGGCCCCGACCACCGCGCCGTCCCAGGCCGCGCCGGCGCCGGGGGCGCCCAGCCAGGGCGCCCCGAGCCAGGGTGCACCGCAGACGGCCCCGGCGCCGACCCGTGCGCCCGCCCACGCACCCGTGCCCGCCCCCGCCGCGCACGCCGACCCGGCGCCCAGCGACGACTACCGCATCGCCCTCGGCGCCTCCACCGTCGGCGTGCTGCTCGCCGCCATCATGGTCGGCACCGTCGCCTACAAGCGCGGCACCCAGCAGCGCGCCCGCCGCCCCCGGCACCGCATCGCGATGCCCGACGCCGAGGCCGCCGCCTTCGAGAACGAACTGATCGTCCGTCAGGACCAGGAAGGGCTGGAGCTGCTGGACCGTGCCCTGCGCACCCTGGCCCGCAACACCGTGCGCGGCGGCAAACGGCTGCCCGCGATCGTCGCGGCCCGGATCACTCCCGACCACACCATCGAGCTGCACCTGTCCGGCCCGGCCACCCCGATCGCCCCGTTCCGCGCCGCGCACGCCGCCAACGTCTGGTGGTGCAGCGACGAGTCCGGCGACCTGCTGAGCCCCGCACAGGCCCGCAAGACCGCCGCGCCCTACCCCGCGCTGGTCACCCTCGGCACCTCGCCGGACGGCTCGGTGGTCCTCGCCGACCTGGAGGCCGTCCGGCTGCTCCACCTGTCCGGGCACCCCGACGACGCCCGCGACGTGCTGCGCACCCTCGCCATCGAGCTCGCCCACAGCCCGCTGGCCGACCGGCTCCACCTGCACCTGGTGGACCTCGCCGAGGAGGTGCCGATCAGCGGACCGGCCGCCGAGCGGATCCACCGACACCCCACCCTGGAGGCCGCGCTGGCCGCCCTCGGCCCGCGCACGGCCAAGGCCCGCGCCACCCTGATCGCGGCCGAGGCCGCCAGCCCGCGCGAGGCCCGCAGCCGGGGCCGGGCGGACGAGTCCTGGGTGCCGGAGATCGTGCTCTGTGCCCAGCAGCCCGGCGGCGACGTGCCCGCCGAGCTCGGCCGGCTGCTGGACGCCCGCCCGCGCACCTGCGTCGCCGTCGTCACCCGCGCGCCCGAGCGCGGCGCCGGACCGGTGGCCCGTTGGACCCTGCCGACCACCGGCCAGGCCGCCATCCCCGGCCTGCACCTGACCGTCGAGCTCCAGCGGCTGGACGACCGCCAGTACGACCAGGTCGCCGAACTGCTCCGGGCCGCCGACGACACCACCCAGCACCCGGCGCCCGCCTGGACCCTGGACGGTCCCGGGCTCGACCCGGATCCGGACGAGGACACCGACACCACCGAACTGCCCGTCGCCGTACCGGTGCTGGCCGCGGTCGGTGCTCCGGGCGCGACGGCGGCGGAGGAGGCGGATGCGGCCGCCGGGCCCCGGCTGCTGACCCGGGTCATCGGGACCGGTGCCAGCCCGTTCGCGGGCACCGACCCGGTCGCGCCCGCGCCTGCTCCTGCCCCGCTGCCGGTTCCGGCTCCGCCGTCGGCCGGTCCGACACGGTTCGCGGTAAACGGGCAGGGGCGGCAGGCGGCCACCGGGCCGGAGCAGCCCGCCGACGAGGCCACCCGCGACCTGCGGCTGCCCGGCGGACCCGCCGAGGCGGCCGAGGCGGGTGCGGAGGACGCGGCCGGAACGGACGAGGAGGCGGCACCGGCGGACGCCCCGGCCACGGTGCTTCCGGTGCCGCCCGTCCAGCCTGTGCCATCCGTGCAGCCTGTGCAGCCCGTCCAGCCTGTGCAGCCCGTACGGCCCGTCGAGCCGGCGCCGACGCACCAGAGCGCGCCCGCGCCCACCGGCGCCGACCCGCGCGTCCCGGCCAGGCCCGAGCCCGGTACCGGCCCCTCCGGTCCGAGCGGCTCTTCCGGCTCCGAGACGGGGGCGACGGTCGAACCCGGCCCGGCCGCCGTGGCCCCGGTCGCCCGGACCGCCCCCGGCCGCAGCGACAGCGACGACCTGCTCGCGATCCTGCGCTCCCCGGAGGCGCACACCCCGCGCAACGCCCCCCGGATCCGGCTGCTCGGCCCGGTCGACGTGGCCGGTACCCCCGGTGCCGTCGAGCCCGGCGCGCTGCCCAGGCTCACCGAGCTCGCCGTCTACCTGGCGCTGCGCCCGGGCGCCGACCACCACGCGCTCGACCACGACCTGCACCCCGGTGCCGCCCACCTCGACCCGCACCCCACCGCGTCCGACGCCAAGAGCCCGCTCCCGGCCAAACTCGCCGACCTGGCGGCCTGGTTCGGCACCTCGCCCGACGGGCGCGCCTACCTGCCCACCGAGACCACCGACGGCTACGCCTTCACCCCGGCCGTCACCTGCGACTGGGACGAGTTCCGCAGCCTGTACCGGCGCGGCATGCGCAGCACCAGCGCGACCGCCGACGCCGCCCTCGCCCACGCCCTGGCGCTGGTGCGCGGAGCCCCGTTCGCCGAGGCCCCGCCCGCCTCGTACGGCTGGGCCGAGTCGGAGCGCCAGGACATGATCGCCGCGATCGTCGACACCGCTCACGAACTCGCCGCCCGCCGTCTCCAGTACGGCGACCACCGCAGTGCCGAGGCGGCCGTCTTCCGCGGCCTCGCCGTGGCCCCGGACGTCGAACTCCTGCACCGGGACCTGTTCTACGCCTACGCCTCGGCCGGCGCGCGCGACCAGCTCCTGCGTGCCGTCAACCGCCTCGACGCGTTGAGCCGCCGTACCGGCCGGGACCTGGACGCGGACACGGTCGCCCTGCTGCGGGACCTGCTCGCGGGCTCCTGAGCAGGCGGGCCGCCCGCCCGATCACTCCCGGTTCGCCGGGCGGTGGCCGGGCGGGCGCGCTCATTCCCCGGCTGAGGATCCGGGGAGCCCGGGGCAGACGCAGGCGCCGTCGCGCGAGGGCCGGGAGGCGGTGTGGACGTCCTGGACGGATCCTGTCGCCAGCCGGGCCACGGCCACCATGACCCGGTGGGAGTCGGACGGGGTCCGGGCCAGGACGTGGGCCTGCCCCTGCTCCTCCTCCGTCGCCCGGACGAGCGCGCTGAACTCGTACGCCCCGTTCACGATGCCGTACCCGTCCGCCCACAGTTCGAGCAACGTCCCGTCCTTCAGGGTCAGATGCCAGCGGGCCGGCGGTCCGGCGACGAACTCCATGGCGGTGGAGTGTAGTCAGACCGTGCGCAGCCAGGCGTCGAGGGCGGTGAAGTCGGCCTCGGTGAGGCCCACTCGGGGGTCGACGCGGTGGAGCAGCGCGGGGCCGGGGGAGTGGGCGTCGACCCAGCGGCGGTCGGCGGGGGAGATCTCGTCGTCCACCCAGGCGAACGCGCGGCCGGCCGCGCGGGCGACCAAGGTGCGGGTCTTCCAGTGCAGTTGGCCGTCGCCCTTCGTTCCGTCGACCACCGGCCAGTCCACGTAGGGCAGTTGCGGCAGGCCGAGGCGGGGCGAGAGGCAGTCGTTGGCGTCCGCCAGCCAGGTGGTGGCCCAGACCAGTTCGCAGGGCAGGCCCAGCAGTCGACGCCCGAGAGCCGGGTCGACCCGGGCCACCAGCGGATTGCCGGACGGCCCCGAGCCCGGGCCCGGATAGGTGGGGTAGCCGGCCGGGGGCGGAGCACCGAAGGGAATGAGCGGACCGTCGACGTCGAGGAACAGCAGGGGCGGGCCGGAACCGGTCATGACGGCACGATAGCGGCCGGTGCCGACGGCCTGGCACGCCGATCTCCCACCCGGCCTGGCTCGGGCGTGCCGGGATCTCGTAGGGTGGCGCGCACGGGTTGTGGTGGCAGGCACCACGAAGGCAAGGGCATCAGACGCCGTGGAAGCGGCGGGGCGGGGCGGTGACCAGAAGATGGCGGAGACGACAGCTGTTTCCGGAGGTCCCGAACCGGCAGCGGACTCGGGCCCCTGGGACGCCGTACCGCCGCTGTCCGCAGGCCGGCCCGCCGAGGAGCACCCGCCCGGGCCCGCCGCGCTGTACGAGCCGCCGCCCGCGCCTCCGGCGCCCCCGGTGGCGCCCCCTGCCCCTGCCCCTGCGCCGGCCCCGACCCCCGCCGCTTCGGTGCCGACGGCTCCGCCACCGCCCGCGCCACCGGCCGCGTCCACCGGATGGACCCTCACCGGCCTGCCCGCCGCGGGTGCTCCGTCCCCGGCGGCCGCTGCCGCGGCTCAGGCCCCGGGCCCCGGCGGGCTGGGCGCGGCGCCGCGCGGCCGGATCCTGGTGATCGAGGGCGGCTACGGCAACTCCGGCCGCCGCACCTGGGGCCGGGGCGGTCCCGCCCAGGCGCCGGTGCTGTCGGCGATGCTGGCCGCCGTCTCGCCGCAGGTGCTGCTCGCCGCGGACGCGGTGGACGCCGTCCACCTGCCGGGCGCCAGCGACCCGCACACCGTCCTCGCCCACCTGCGCGCGGCCTCCCGGCACCCCGGACCGCTGCTGGTCCACCTGGGCGGACACGTCGTCGCCGACAAGCGCGGCGGCCAGCTGCAGCTCACCCTGCGCGACGCCAAGCAGGACGGCCTGCCCTGGCAGGCCATCGCCGCGGAGCTGAGCCACCGTCCGGCCGAGTGGCAGACGCTGGTCATCGCCGACCTGAGCGCCGACCAGAACGCCTGGCCGTACCTCCAGGGCACCGTGTCGCCGCTCAGCGAGGGCATCCCGCTGTGGGCCGTCGTCAGCCCGGACCCGGAGCAGATCGGCACCTTCACCCGCGCCCTGATCGAGGCGCTGCACGGCGGCCGCCCGGGCGCGGGCGACGTGCTCGCCCCCGAACAGCTGCGCCAGCAGGTGTACTCGGTGCTGCGGCCGGACGTCGTCATCCTGGCCACCCACACCCCGGACCGGCCGGTCTTCCGCAACACCGCTCGCCGGGGCGAGGCCCAGCCGGCGGACGTCGTGCTCCCGGTGACGGACGCGCTGCCCCTCCGGGACGCGGCGTCGGCCGGCCCGGCTCCCTCCGCGGCCCCGCCGCTGCCGTGGCAGGCGGAGCCGCGGGAAGCCGTGGTCGCGCGGGACTCGGCGGGTGCGAGTGCGGGTGCGATTGGGGCTGCGGTGCCGGTGCCGGTGCCGGTCACGCCGGCCGGTGGCCCGGTGAACCTGATCAAGCCCGGCGTGCCGCCCACACCGCCCCGACCGGCTCGCCCGGTCAGCCTGCTGAAGGCGGGCGAGGAGTCGGCGGAGGCGCCGTCGAGCGTGAGTCTGCGCAAGGCCGTTCCGGCCGGTGCGGGGATGGAGCCGGCCGACGCCGTGCCCTCGGTGGGCGTCACGCTGCGCAAGGCCCGGCCGGAGGCCCCGGAGGCCGGTACGGTTCCGTCGTCGCAGGCTGCCGAGGACGAAAGCGTGCCCGCGGTCGTCGAGGATGTCGTCGTCGAGGAGCCCGTCGGCGTCACCGAGCAGGCGGCCGACGGGGTCGTGGAGGAGGTGGAGGACGCGGTCGCGGAGGAGGCCCACGACGCCGTCCCGGCCGACCTCCAGCCGACCGCCGAGCTGGCGCAGGACCAGGCGCCCGCCGATGCGGTGCCGTCCGACGTAGTGCCGTCCGACGTAGTGCCGACCGATGCGGTGTCGTCCGATGCGGTGTCGCCCGACGGACCGTCCGCACCGGCCGATGCCCCGACGGCTCCTGTCGCCCCGCAGGCCGACTCCCCGGACCCCCACGCGCCGCGCGCGGACTACCGTGAGGTCATCGGACGGATCGTCCGCAGTGCCGACGCCGGGGACCACGCCGCCGCCACCGATCTCGCCTTCGCCCTCGAACTGGAGGCGATCGCCGAGCACGGCGCCGTCTCCGAGACGGTGCTCCAGGTGCGCCAGGTACGGGCCCACGTGTGCCGACTCGCGGGCCGACCGGTCGACGCCGCCGAGATCTACCGCGAGGTGGCGATGACGCTGCTCCGCTCGCAGGGCGCGGACCACCCGGAGACCCAGCGTGCGGCCACCAATGCCGAGGCCTGCTGGCGCGCGATCACCGACCGGGCCGAGGCCATCCGCATCGCTCCGGAGATCATCGAGCTGCGTGCCTTCCTCCCGGGCCCCGACAACCGCAAGCTCCGGGCCGCCGAGCGCTACCTGACCCAACTGGCCGCCTCCCCGGCCCCCGTCCCGGCGACCGGCCAGGCCTGACAGCCGGTCGGTCCCGGGCCTCGGGCACCGGGCAAGGGCCGAACAGATGACAGCAAACAGAAAACAGCGAACGGATAACAGATGATGAAATCTGTTATCCGTTCGCTGTCACTTGTCAGTTGTCAGCCGCCAGCGGTCCCTTGTCGGACACCGACCGCCGCACGCCGACCACCCGCGACTGCTTACTGCTCGTCACCCTGGCTGTTGTCGTTGCCCAGCACGTCACCCGCGATCGCGTGGACGAACTTGGTGCCGTCGATGGTGCCGAGGCCGCTCGCGAGGTCGTAGCCCTGGGTGGCGTTGTTGCCGGTGACGCCGCCCCAGCTGTTGTCGCCCTCCTTGACGTCCACGATGCCGCTCCAGTTGCTCGGGAGCAGGCTCAGGCCGTACAGGCTCGGGTTGAGCTGGCCGAGGCGGTGGCCGGCGAGCTGGTCGGCGAGGGCGACGATGCCCGAGAACAGCGGGGTGGCCTCGCTGGTGCCGCCGGTGAGGTGCCAGCCGACCGCGGTCGGGTCGTAGGACTCGTAGGTCCAGGCGGCGCCGTCGACGGCCGCGCTCATGCTGATGTCGGGGGTGCCGCGGTGGTTGCCGGTGACGTCCGCGACGCCGGCCTGGTACCACGGGCGGGAGAAGATGCCCGACACGCCGCCGCCGCCGGCGCCGGACTTGTCGTGCCAGACCTTGTCGGGCGCGGTGCGGTTGCCCTTGTCGTCCAGGGTCAGCTGGGTGCCGCCGATGGAGGTGACCAGCGGGTCCGAGGACGGCCAGGAGTTGACCTTGAACGGGTACAGGTCGGTGCCGTTGGACTGCGAGTCGGTCGCGCCGTTGTCGCCGGAGGCGGCGAGGACGGTGACGTTGCGGTCGGCGGCGGCCTTGAAGGCGTAGCGCAGGTCGGTCAGCGACTTGAAGTCGCCCTTGTCGTAGCCCGGGAAGGTGTTCTCGGTGGCGCCGAAGCTCTGCGAGATGACGTCGCCGACGCCCTTCTTGATGAGGTCCTTCTCGGCGTCCATCATCTCGGGCAGGCCGGTGGTGCCCTCGGTCTCGGCGACGCCGGTCTCGACCAGGACGATGTGGGCGTCGGGGGCGATCGCGTGGGCGTACTCGACGTCCAGGGTGGTCTCGCCGGCCCAGCCGGTGTGGTCGGGGTTCTTCGGGTCGAAGGCGGGAACGTTGCCCCACTTCCGGACCTCGACCTGGGTGTCCTTGAGACCCCACTGCTTGTCGAAGACCTCCAGGTCGTGCTGGATGGTCGGCGAGCCGAAGGAGTCGACGATGACGATCGTGCGGCCCTTGCCGGTGATGCCCTCCTTGTACAGCGGCGCCAGGTTGTAGGCGGCCTGGTACTGGACGGGCGAGTAGCAGTGGATGCCGATCTGGCTGACGCACTGGGTGGTGGTCAGCGGCGCCGGGCGGGTCGTGGCGAGGTGGTGGCCGAAGGAGGCCGGGCGGACGTGCACGCCGGAGAGGTCGTGCGCGGGGGCGGCGGTCGCGGCGCCGACGGCCGGAACGGCGATGGTGCCGGCGGTGAGGGCGGTGGCCCCCACGGCGAGCAGAGCCAGGGCGCGGCGGAGGGTGGCGGGGCTGCCCATGGGACTCCTTGGGACGCAGAGGGCCCGACCAGGTCCGGTCGGGTCGGTTTGGACATCCCATCGAGCGCCGCATGATCATGCCATAGTCATTTGGTGGGGTCGTCCGACCGGGTAGATGGTCATGATCGGCCACGCGAAATGGTAAAGGCCGTCCCAGGAAAAAGTAACCACGCACCTGGGACGGCCATGTGATGACGCGTCAGTAACATTCAATGAATATTAACCGTATCTACCCAGCGCTCACCCATTTCAATCCGGAGCCACCGGAGTCGTCGGAATCGCGCCGGCTGCCGGGACCAGCCGGCTGCCGGGACTACCGGGCCCCGCCGTTGACGTACAGCGTCTGCCCGCTCACGTACGAGGCCTCCTCGCTGGCCAGGAAGGCCACCACCGAGGCGATCTCCTCCGGCTGCCCGACCCGGCGCAGCGGAGTGCGGGCGGCCACCTCGGCCTGGTGGTCCTCGGCGGTGGCGCCGACCCGCTCGGCGGTGGCCGCCGTCATCGCGGTGGCGATGTAGCCGGGGGCGACGGCGTTGACGTTGATGTTGAACGGACCGAGCTCGATCGCCAGGGTCGCGGTGAGTCCCTGGATGCCGGCCTTGGCAGCCGCGTAGTTGGCCTGGCCCCGGTTGCCGAGCGCGGAGCGCGAGCTGAGCGAGACGATCTTCCCGTACTTCTGGGCCACCATGTACTTCTGCGCCACGTGGCTGCAGTTGTACGCGCTGGTCAGGTTGACGGTCAGGACGGTGTCCCAGTCGGCCTTGGGCATCTTGAAGAACAGGTTGTCCCGGGTGATCCCGGCGTTGTTCACCAGGATGTGCAGCCCGCCGAGCTCCTCCACCACCCGCGCGAACACCGCGTCCACGGCCTCGTAGTCGGCCACGTCGCAGCCGTAGGCCTTGGCGGTGCCGCCCTTGGCTGTGATCTCGGCGACCGTCCCGGCCGCCCGCTCGGCGGTCAGGTCGACCACGGCGACCGTCGCGCCCTCCTCCGCCAGCCGGCGGGCGGTGGCCGCGCCGATCCCCTGCGCCGCGCCGGTCACCACGGCGACCTTCCCTGCGAAACGCGCCATCTCAGTTCCTCCGCTCACTCGAAAATCCGTCAGACGTTCTCGACCAGCACGGCCGTACCCTGCCCCACGCCCACGCACATCGTGGCCAGGCCGCGCCGGGCGCCGGTGCGGCGCATCCGGTGCAGCAGGGTGGTGAGGATGCGGGCGCCCGAGCCGCCCAGCGGGTGGCCGAGGGCGATCGCCCCGCCGCTCGGGTTGACCACCTCGTCGGCCCGCTCCGGGCTGAACCCGATGCCGTCGGCGGAGGCCAGCGCCTGGGCGGCGAAGGCCTCGTTCAGCTCGGCGGTGTCCAGGTCGGCGAGGCTCCACCCGGCCCGGCCGAGCACCTTGGCCGTGGCCGGCACCGGCCCGATGCCCATGACGTCCGGGTGCACTCCGGCCGAGGCCCCGGCCACGTACCGGCCGAGCGGCTGCAGCCCGAGGTCGCGCAGCGCCTCCTCGCTGACCAGGACCAGTCCGGCCGCGCCGTCGTTCATCGGCGAGGCGTTCCCGGCGGTGACGGTGCCGCCCTGGCGGAAGGCCGGCTTGAGCCTGGCGAGCTTCTCCAGGCTGGTGTCCTCGCGGACGCCCTCGTCCTGGGTCACCGTCACCCCGTCCGGCCGCTCGACCGGGATCAGCTCGGCGTCGAAGTGCCCGTCCTTGCGGGCGGCCGCGGCCCGCTGGTGGCTGCGCAGCGCGAAGGCGTCCTGGCGCTCGCGCCCGATGCCGTACCGGCCGGCCACCTCCTCGGCGGTCTCGCCCATGCTGAGCACGCCGTGCAGTTCGGCCATCCGCGGGTTGGTGAGCCGCCAGCCGAGCCGGGTGTCGTGGGTCTCGATCCGGTGCGGGAGCGCCTCGTCGGGGCGGGGCAGGACGAACGGCGCGCGGGTCATCGACTCGCAGCCGCCGGCCAGCACCACCTCGGCCTCGCCGGAGCCGATGGCCCGGGCGGCGAGCGTGACGGCCTCCAGGCCTGAGGCGCAGAGCCGGTTGACGGTGGCTCCGGGGACGGTCTCCGGCAGCCCGGCCAGCAGGACGGCCATCCGGGCGGCGTTGCGGTTGTCCTCGCCGGCCTGGTTGGCGGCGCCCCAGTAGACGTCGTCGATGCGGGCCGGGTCGAGGGCGGGTACGTCGGCGAGCAGGGCGCGCAGCACGGTGGCCGAGAGGTCGTCCGGGCGGACCGTGGCGAGCGCTCCGCGCAGCCGGCCGATGGGTGTGCGGCGGGCTGCGGCGAAGTAGACGGGACGCACGTCGTGCTCCTTGTCGAGAGGGGTGGGATGCGCTTGCGGATCTCAGAAGGCGTTGACGCCGGTCAGGGCACGCCCGATGAGCAGTTGGTGGATCTGGCTGGTGCCCTCGTAGAGGGTCATCACCCGGGCGTCGCGCAGGTACTTGCCGACGGGGTACTCGTCGATGAAGCCGTAGCCGCCGAAGACCTGGAGCGCGTTGTTGGCGGCCCGGACGGCGGCCTCGCTCGCGTAGAGCTTGGCGACGGAGGACTCGGTGGCGAACGGCAGGCCGCGTTCGATGTGGTCGGCGACCTTCCAGGTGAGCAGCCGGGCGGCCTCGACGTCCACCGCGATGCCGGCCAGCAGTTCCTGGACGAGCTGGTGCGAGGCGATCGGCTTGCCGAACTGCTCGCGTTCGCCCGCGTACCGGACGGCGGCCTCCAGGCAGGCGCGGGCGATGCCGACGCAGCCGGCCGCGACCGACATCCGCCCCTTGGCCAGGGCCGCCATCGCCACCGTGAAGCCCTTGCCGACCTCGCCGAGCCGGGCGCTGTCGGGCACCCGGACGTCGTTCAGGGCGAGTTCGGCGGTGGCCTGGCCGCGCAGGCCGAGCTTGCCGTGGACCTCGGTGCGGCCGAAGCCGGGCAGGTCGGTGGGGACCAGGAAGGCGGTGATGCCCCGGTGGCCCCGCTGCTCTGGGTCGCTGCCGCCGGTGCGGGCGAAGACCAGGGCGACATCGGCCCAGGTGCCGTTGGTGATGAACATCTTGGCGCCGCTGATCAGCCAGTCGTCGCCGTCCCGGACGGCCCGGGTGGTGAGGTTGGCGGCGTCCGAGCCGGTGCCAGGCTCGGTGAGCGCGAAGCAGGCGAGCGCCTCGCCCGAGGTGAGCCGGGGCAGCCAGTGGCGCTTCTGCTCCTCGGTGCCGAAGCCGTTGATCGACTTGCCGACCAGGCCGAGCGAGACCGAGACGATCCCGCGCACGGCCGAGTCGCCGCGCCCGAGCTCCTCCAGCACCAGGCAGTACGACAGGTGGTCACCGCCGCTGCCGCCGTACTCCTCGGGGATGGTCAGGCCGAGGAACCCGACCTTCCCGAGCTTGCCGATGATCGCGCGGTCCACCGACTCGGCGCGGTCCCACTCGGCGGCGTACGGCACGACCTCGCGGTCGGTGAAGGCGGCGGCGAGGTCCCGGACGGCGCTCTGCTCCTCGGACAACTCCAGGTTCACGGCGGTGGCCACCTCGTTAAACTAGCGCTGTAAGTTTTACGAGGGGACTGTAGCTCCGACCCGCCGCGCTGGGAAGGGGCACCTGCCAGAATCGGTCCCCACCCACCCGACCGGAGGTAGCGACCCGATGGCCCGCCCGCGCACCCCGCTCCTCAGCCGCGACCGGATCGTCGCCGCTGCCCTGCGGCTGATCGACGGCGAAGGGCTGGAGGTCCTCTCCACCCGCCGCCTCGCCGCCGAGCTCTCTGTCAGCGGGCCGTCGCTCTACAACCACTTCGCCACCAAGGACGAACTCCTGGACGCGGTGGTGGACAGCGTCATCGGGGAAGTCGACCTGTCGATGTTCGGCCGCCCGGACACCCCCTGGCCCGAGGCGCTGCGGGCGTGGGCGCGCTCCTACCGCGCCGCGCTGGCCGCCCACCCCAACATCGTCCCGGTGCTCGCCCAGGGACCGGGGCGGCGGCCCAACGCGCTGCGCCTGGCCGACGCCGTGTTCGGTCACCTGGTCGACTCCGGCTGGCCGCGCGGCCAGGCCACCCGGATCGGCGCGCTGATGCGCTACTTCGTCACCGGCTCGGCACTCGCCTCCTTCGCCGCCGGCTTCCCGGCGGACGCCGAGGTCTACGACGCGGCCGACTACCCGCACCTCGGCGAGGCGCACCGGCTCGCGGGGCACCGGGGGACGGTCGACGAGGGCGCCTTCGAGACCGGGCTGGAGGCGCTGCTGGAGGGGCTCGTCCTGCGCTTCGAGCGCCTCGCCGCGCGGCCGGTCCGGTAGCTCCGTACGGCGCCGCTTCCGACCCGGCGCAGGCGCTCCGCGTCGTCCTACCAGGGCTCGCGGGCGAGGAAGGCCGGCCGCTGCTCCGGGTCCACCGGGTCGTAGTACCGGTGGTAGACCGGCACTGAACATCAAGCGGTCTATGACTTCTGACCTGGGAGAACGGCCTGAAATGCGCGGGAGACGCCCCTGACGCGGGAACATGGCGGGAACATCGGCGTACTCTCTGCCGCCATGAAGGGCGTATATCCCCGCAAGAACAAGCACGGCGAGGTCACCAGCTACCAGGTGAAGTGGCGGCTCGGCGGTGGCGCCAGCGCTCCCTGGCAGACCGAGAGGTTCGACGACGAGGCCTCAGCGGAGATCTTCAAGACGGCAGTCGACGAGGCCGGCCAGCTGTGGCCGCCGGGCTGGGTCAAGGGCAAGGGCTACATCGACCCCACCGCCGGCCTAGAGGAGGACGAGCGGTACCGCTTCGACAACTATGCCCGCGCGTCCGTCGCCAACAGGACCAGGGTCGAGGAGCGGTACCGAGCGGCCAGCCTGAAGGAGCTGGAGACCTACATCTTCCCGACCTTCGCGCATTGCGATGTGCGCTCGACGGAGCACTTCAGTAAGGCCACGGTGAGCGCCTGGGTCAACAAGATGAAGCAGACCATGGTCCGGCGCGGCCGGAAGCACAAGCTGATGAGCCCGAAGACGCTCACGGGATGCGCCTGCCAGCAGGGCCGCCAGCAGTTCGAGGTCGTCGCCGACGGAGGCGCGGGCAAGGTCCTCTTCGCCTCGTCCTCGAAGCCGACGGCCGAGACCGTCTCCAAGCGGTACCCCGGAAGCGTCGTCCGGGAGAAGGGTATGGACGCAGCGAAGACCGCCCAGTGACGACGAGCGGGCGGGCCACTCCGAGAAACCGGGTGGCCCGCCGGCAGGACGAAGTGGCCCAGGCCAGTGCCCTACCGCTCGTCGGGCGCCGTCAGAGGAGCGTGTAGACGCCTGGATCGACGGCAGGATATGACGGATCGCCGTCCCCGTCCTGTCCCGTGGGCGGGGTCTTGGCTGGGCCCGGGGCGAACGGTGACGGCACGTCGGCCTTAGGCTGCCCGGTAGGCGACGCCTTGAAATTCCGCAGGGCGCGGTCCAAGCCCGCAACTTCCCGCGAAACGACAAGGTTCGGCGTTTTCAAGACCTCGGAGACCAGCTTGATGTTCTCGTCGATGCACCCAGCGGCGGGCTTGTCGGGGATCTTCCACTTGTCGCCGGCCGGGTAGAACTCGGAGTTGGAGCCGGTGTCTACAAGCGCGATGGGGCCAATCTTGAGCTGTTGGCCGCCGTCATGCTCAAGGATGACGTCCACCACGCCGAGCCACGGCGAGTTGCCATCGGGGATGGCCGGCAGTCCTACCGTGAGCATGAGCCGGTCGTGCTTGTTGGCGGTCACCTCGTAGCTGATCGGCTTGGTGAGGGTGAAGGGCTTCGCCGGCGGTACGGGCTGCTGATTGTCCGGGATCTGGAACTGGTAGTTGGCCGAGACGACCAGCTGCCCGCCGACAGCAGCGCACGATTTCAGGGACTGGAGCCGGTTGAATGTAATGCTGGCCTTCGTAACCAGGGAGGTGCCGTTGGCGATGTTCCCCAGAGTGATGTCGATGTGGGGGCCGTAGAGGTTCACCTTCGTTCGCGCCGCGTTCTGAACAGAGGCGTCGTATTCCTCGCCGTCGATGCCTCCCTCGATGTAGGCCGAGACCTGCGACGCTGCGAGATTGGACTTCAACTCCGGACCGCTCCGAGCCAGGTCGTTGGAGGTCTGCGAGTCCTGCTCGATCTGGAAGACGACAATGCCCACGGTCGCCGCGACAACCAGGCCCAGGGCGATGCCGATCCTGACGAACCGGTTGTGCTTTGCCCGGCGTCTGACCTCCTCAGGTGACTCCAGAACGATGTCGCCGCCATGGGTGATGTTCTGCGTGGCGTTGCCATAGGCGTTGTTGGCCTGGGCCCCCGCCTGGTCGGGGCTGCCCATCACTGGGCCCGGGACTTGTTGCCGACCACGATGTCGCCGGTCTGGGTGATGTTCTGCGTCGCGTTGTCGTAGGCGTTGTTGTTCTGAACGAAGGTCTGCTGCGCCGCGGGCACCGCGGCACGGACCTCCTCGACCAGGGCCCGGAGGTCGTCTTCGAGCTCCGGGTTCTCCTCCAGCAGCTCAGTCAGCTTCACGGTCCACCGGTCCCGGAGCGCGGCCCGGACGCGCTCTTGCTGCGGTTCGGCGGCCTGGTCGAGCTCCATCGGGATTCGGTCGAGCTGCACCGACACGCGCTGTTCGTCCCGGTCATCGCCTCGGCCGAACAGCCGGGCGACCTTGCCCTTGGTGGCCTGCCAGATGTCCGTTGCCGCCGCGCTGACCACCGCAGTTCCGCCTGCCGCCGCCAGCTCCACCAGTGCGTCCGTCAACACCCTTGAACTCCCGCTTCGTTGAGCGATTCGCGGACACGTCCGGCCCGCTAAGGCAAACAAGGTAATGCATAGTCAGATCACGGAGTAGCGGAAGCGCGAAGCAGACCTGTCGGTATACGCGCGGGCGGCTGGTCCCGGTGAAGGTGAGACCCCGAGGCCAGCTCCCCGTGCGCGCGGTCCCGTCGCTGGCAGACCGCCCAGTCGCGTAGGAAGTGCCGCGCTCAGGACCTGGCTATGCTGGTCGGGAGCGCCGCTGGTGATAGGCCGGGCCACACTCCACGTACGAACTGGAGACATGGCCCGTGGACCCGTTCGAGCTCCCCGAGACCTTCAACGCGCTGACCGACGACGAGCTCTCCGCGCTCCTGGACAGCGCCACCGCCGCGTTCAACGCCCGTTCCACCAGCGCGAACATCAGCACGGACGACCTGGACGAGATGCGTGCCCTCGTGGCGGGCGTCGCCTCCATCCGCGCCGAGCAGGCCGCGCGCCTGGAAGCGGCGCAGCAGGCCGCCGCCGAGATCGACGCGCTCGCGGCGCAGGTGCGCGGCGAAACGCCCGAGGAGCCGGCCGCTGCCGAGCCCGAGCCCGAGGTCGAGCGGGAGGATGAGGTGACCGCCTCCGACGACCCCGAGCCGAAGACCACCACCGCGGCGGCCACCCCGCCCGCCCGGCCGACGCTGAACCTCGGGGCGGTTCGCGCCCGGCAGCGCCGCGTCATGCCGGAGCCCGCCAAGCCGGCGACCCGCCTGACCGCGTCGGTGGACGTCCCTGGCCACAAGCCCGGTTCCGAGATCGACTTCGACGACCTGACTTCAGGGGTCATCGCCCGCGCGAACGCCCTCAAGACCGTCGGCGGTGGCAGCAGCCAGGTGGCGTCCTACACTCACCCGTTCCCCGAGGATCTGATCGTCACCGACGCCGGGTCCATCCCCGAGGGCACCACGGTGACCCTCGCCGCGTCGAGCCAGCGGCGCCTGCCGCAGGGCGACCTCGTCGCCTCGGGCGGATGGTGCGCGCCGTCGGAGACCGTGTACGAGATCGCCGACGTCGCCTGCCCGGACATGCTGTGGGACGCGCCGGAGACCCAGCTCGCCAGGGGCGGTCTGCGGTACTTCAAGACGCCGACCCTCGACGTGAGCCAGTTGACCTGGGTGCACACCGAGGCCGACGACATCGCCGGCACCACCAAGCCGTGCTTCAAGATCCCCTGCCCGACGCCGGAGGAGGTGCGCTGCGACGCGGTCGGCGTGTGCCTCGAAAGCGGCATCCTGACGCAGCGCCACTTCCCGGAGTTGACCGCCTGGTACCTGCGGAACCAGATGGTCGCGCACGAGATCCGGATCAAGCAGGAACTGTTCAACCGGGCCCTCGCGTCCGCGACGCCGGTCACGCTGGCCGCGACGATGGGCACCGTATCGGCGCTGTACGGAGCTGTCGCTCTCGAAGCGGCCGACATGATCGAGCGGCACAGCCTGTGCGAGAGCACGGCGCTGGAGGTCGTGTTCCCCTGGTGGGCGCGGAACATGATGCTTACCGACCTCGCCCGCCGCAACGGCGTCAACCTCGATCAGGTCACCCCGGCGATGGTGCAGGACCTGTACTCGCCGCTCGGCGTGCGCATCCAGTGGGCGCGCGGCCTCGCCCCGGCCGTGCCGACCCACATCGGGGGCGCCACCGCGGCCACCACCTGGCCGGACGAGGTGAAGTTCCTGATCTACCCGGCCGGCAGCCTTCAGATCGGGCGCGGCGCCGAGGTCAGCCTCGGGGTGGTGCACGACTCGACGAAGTTCTCCACGAACGACTACACCGCCACGTTCAGCGAGGAATGCGTGGCGCTGGTCGACCGCTCGGTGGACACCCGCCTCGTCACCGTCCCGGTGTGCGCCGACGGCACCACCGGTGCCCAGAAGACACTGGCCTGCCCCGTCGCCTGACGCCTCCCGCACCCCAGCGCGAGCCGGGCCCTGACCGGGGTCCGGCCGCGCGCCGCTACTCGCTGACTGGAGGTGCGTGATGCCGGAAGGCCTGCGCAGCCACGTCGAGGCGATCCCGGGAAAGCCGCTACCCCGCGGCATCCTCGGTGCCTCCTGCACAACCGTCACGGACGTCTCCGAAGAGAACATCCACGAGCTGAACGGCGTCGAGTGGATGGCGCTCGGCTGCTGCCCGGTCAAAGTGTGGGCCGACCCGTGCGAAGCGGATCCGCCGGGCCCGCCGCAGACCAAGGAGTTCTGCCGTCCCGCGGTCGAGCACGCGACCCCGATCCACATCTACGCCGGTGCGCAGTGCTCGGCACCCGGCTGGGGATACGCCGAGGCCCGCGCCCACGCCGAAGCGAGCCTGACCCTGGGGGAGCAGCAGGCCGTCGAAGCCGGGTTCTGGCGGACCAAGCTGACCGCCGACGCTGTCGACCTCACCCCGGCGGCCGGTCCGCTGAGCGTCGCCCAGGGCGTCGCCGTGCTGGAAGGCTGCCTCGCCGAGTCGTACGGCGGCGTCGGCACCCTGCACGTACCGGCCGGCGCCGCCGCGATCCTCGGCTGCAGCAACCTGTTGCGTGAAGACCCGGAGACGGGGGCGCTGCGCACCATCGCCGGGAACTGCGCTGTGATCGGCGCCGGGTACAGCGCGGAGAACACCGGGCCCGGCGGTGTCCCCGCCGCGCCGGGCACCGCCTGGCTGTACATCACTGGTCCGCTGGTGATCCGCCGAGGCGCGGCCACCGTCGTCCCGGACACGCCGGGGCCGTCCGTCAACACCCGCAACAACGACCGGCGGGTCCTCGTCGAGCGGACCTACGTCGTCGCCACGACCTGCACCGTATGCGCCGTGAACGTGGTGGTCTGCCCGTGAACCACATGATCCGAGTCCAGCCTGCCGCCGCACGCATCCGGGCCTTCGCCCAGTGGGCCATCGCCCAGGACCCGAAGGTGCGCACCGTCAGCACGCACGAGTTCGCCGTCCCCGCCGAGCGGTTCGCCGAAGCGCCGGAGGACATTCTGCTCGGCGCCCTCGTCGAGGGGCAGCCCTACGTGCCCGCCGCCGGCGGCCAAGGCGCCGCCGACGCCCCGGCCGGAGACGGCGCACCACCGGCCGCCAGCCCGGCCGGCACCCAGCCCGATCCCGCCGACGAGGCCCCGGAAGAGCCGGCCAGCGACCCCGCCCCCGTCCTGTCCGAGGCCGCGTTCCCGTGCGGCACGTGCGACCGGCACTTCGGCACGGAGCGGGGCCGGGACACCCACCGCCGCCAGGCCCACCAGGAGGCCTGAGGTGCCAGTCGAGCCCATTCCCTGCGGCGACGGCCCGGGCGCGCCCGCTGCATCCTGCTGCGCCCCCGCAGGCCCGGCCGCTCTGGGGCCCCCTGACGACGGTCGGTACAGCACGCAGGGAACGCAGCAACGGCACCGTGAACGTCACGAACTTCGGTGTCCCGGCCAGCACCGCGAACTCGGTGGTGATGTACCCGGCCGTGTACGTCCGCACGGGCAGCCTCACGATCAACTCGTGGATCTCCGACGGCACGTTCCACTACACCACCAACACCCCCTGAGGAGCGCTCCGTGAAGTACCACCGCAGCCCGGACGGGACCAGCCTCATGCAGTCCGGCGGCACCTGGCCGCCACCAGACGGCTGGACCGAGATCCCACAGCAGGAGTACGAGCAGAAGCGCAGCGAGGCCACGCAGCAGGCGGAGCAGCGCGCGGCCAAGTGGCTGGCCGAACAGCAGCCCACCGCGGCTTCCTGAACCGCGGGCCGCCGGCTCTTCCCCGCGGCCCGCGCTTGCCACGCCCGGCCCAGGCGGCCCATAGACTCGACGGAGCCGCTGGTTGTGGGCCGGGCGCCGCCTTTCCTCGAAGGAGGAGCCCCATGCGAAGGTGCTGCGGCGCCACCGAATGCAGCTGCGTCGTCGTGGCCGGTTCGGGGATCACGCTGTCCGGCAACGGGTCGACCAGCACCCCGTACACGGTCAGCACGAGCCCCCTTCTCACCGGCTGCGGCCTCACCGGCACCGGCCAGGCGGGCAGCCCGCTCTCCGTCCGCCCGGCAGGCGGGTCAGCCGCCTGGGCGACGGCCTGGTCCTGCGACTCGGCTGTGAACTCCACGCTCAAGTGCGACCCCACCACAGGCATGCTGTGGACACCGCCCGAGCACGCGGCCGCCATGGTGTCCTCGCGCCAGGAGCACTTCAACTCGGGCCGTTCACGTTCGGTGTCACCGGGTGGGCAATCATCGGCCCCGACATCAACAGCCGCGCACAGTACACCGCTGACAGCCTGTCGCCCTGCCGCGGGATCGCCCTCGGCGTCACGTTCACCGGCCACGTCGAGGCATCGTGGCCGGCTGGTGCGCAGTTCGAGATCGGCTACGCCGTTCAAGTCGATGCCGGTACGGCGGCAGCCCGCCGGATGGTCGGCCGCCTGGGGTCCGCGGTCCCCGCAGGCCTCGAAGAGTTCACCTTCACCACCCACCAAGCCGCCGTGTACGCCCCCCATGTGGGCGGCACGCTCACCGCCTACCCGGCGGTGCGCGTCGTCAGCGGCACCCTCAACGTGAACTCGTGGGTCACCGAGATGATGATCAACGTCACCACCCGATAGGAGCTCGATCATGGCCTTCTACATTTCCGCCAACGGTCAGGCGTTGGAGACATCGGGGGACGAGCGCCTGCTCGCACTCGAAGGCTTCCGGGAGGTCTCCGAGGACGAGTACTACACCGCCCTCGGGTCGCCCACCCTTGCGGTCTCAGAGGTTACGCAGCCGGAGGAGCCGCGTACCGCCCGTTGAGCGCGAGGCGCCGTCAGGGGTGCTTGCACCGCCAGCCGTCCGGGCGCGGAGGGTGGGATGGAGCGACAAGCAGCGGCTCGTCAGGGCACTTATCGGACGGCTCGGGCTGGAAAGCGATCACGAAGCCTGCGAGGGCCGCGGCGACCACCAGGAGGACGGCCCAGCCAGGGATCCTCGATCGGCAGCAGCCCCGGCGGTCCGCTGGTCGACTGTTGCGGCACTTCACACACAAGCCGTCGCCGCCCACGCCTGGCCCCTCCTCGCACTTCGGCACGAAGCCCCCAAGGAAGCGTAGGAGAAGCGTCGGGGCGGCAACACCCAACCCCGCTATCCTGGTGGCTGAGCCGCTGGTTTTGGGCCGGGCCTCCACGTCACCGGAGGTTCCAGGCATGTCCTGCCCGCTCATCGCGAACGGCGACACGATCCGGGTGACCCGGGTCGACGGCTGTGGCCGCCCCCTCTGCGGCCCGGAAGGCTCCTACGTCTTCGACTGCTTCGCGTCCCTCGCCATGAACGCGAACGTCGACGACGGCGACGACGTCGAGTACAAGGCTGCGAACGGCCGTATCTGCGGCTTCAAGCGCGGCTGCCCGAGCTTCAAGGGCTACGACATCGAGTTGAATTTCTTCGCCGTGAGCCCGGAGTTCATCGAGATCACGACCGGCAACCCGGTCGTGTTTGGCTTCGACGGCAAGCCGATCGGCTACGACGACTGCTCGATCAGCTGCAATTCCGGCTTCGCGATCGAGCTGTGGGCGGAAGTCCTCGGCGCGGACGCCTGCTCCGGTAACGCTGGTGACGGCGCCCGGATCTACTTCCTGATGCCGTGGGTGACCAACGGTCAGCTCGGAGATCTGGAGATCGGCTCAGAGAAGGCCGCGCTCACCCTCACCGGCGCGACCCGGGCCGCCGGCGGCGGGGGCACCGGCCCGTACGACGTCATGCCGACCGACAGGGCCGGCACCGCGGGCAAGATGCTGGCCCCGATCGGCGCCGCCTGCCACCGGCGGACCTTCATCACCACGGTGAAGCCCCCGAAGCCGTCCTGCGACTACGTGCCGCTTCTCTGCGCGCCGTGACCGCTGCCCAGGCCGCCCGCGGGCACCCCCGCTCGCGGGCGGCCACCGCTTCGACCTCCGGGAGGCGTTGATGCCGCTTCGATCCGGGCCGTGCGACCCGTGGCCGGTCGAGCTGTGCTGCAAGCTCCCCGACGACCTCGACCAGGCGGTCATTGACCGCTGGCAGCGTGTGGCCTCCCAAACGCTGTGGCGGCTGTCTGGCATGCGCTGGGGGCCGTGCCCGGTCACCGTGCGGCCGTGCCGCCGCTCTTGCCTGGACGATGCCCCGCTGTCCTTCCAGGCAGGCATCGGCACCGGCCCGTGGGTACCGTACATCGGCGTCGACGGGGCGTGGCGCAACGCCTCCGTGTGCGGCTGCTCCTCCGACTGCTCCTGCGGGGAGCTGTGCGAAGTGCGGCTGGAAGGGCCGGTGTACGACATCGTGTCGGTCAACGTCGACGGGGAGGACCTGATCCCGGAGGCGTACCGGGTCGACGCGCCGGGGCTGCTGGTGCGCACCGACGGCGAGTGCTGGCCCACGTGCCAGGACATGGCCGCCCCCGAGGGCGCCCCCGGCACCTTCACCGTCACCTACCGGGTGGGCCTGCCCCTGGACGAGGCCGCGATCGCCGCCGTGTCGGAGCTGACCTGCCAGCTGATCGTGGCGTGCCTGCCGCCCGGCACCCGGGGCTGCGGGGAATGCCGGCTGCCTGGAAACGTGACCCGGGTCGTGCGCCAGGGCGTCGAACTGGAGATGGCCGACCCAACGCTGATCTTCTCGGAGGGGCGCACCGGTCTCCCGCTGGTGGACCTGTGGCTCAACACGGTGAACCCGCACCGGCTGGATTCGCCGAGCAGGGTCTACAGCCCCGACTTCCGGCGGCCGAGGGTGACGACGTGGCCGTGAACCCGCTCGCCGTGCACGACCTCGCGCAGGCCGTCCTCGGATGCGTGTGCGCAGCGCTGGAGGCGGCTGCGGCGGCCGTGGACGGTCAGCCGGGCTGCCCGTGCCGGGCATGCGTCGTCCCCGGCCCGCTGGCGTGGGACGGCTGCAACGACCCGTGCGGTGACGCGACCGGCGGCCAGCTGACCGTCCACGTCGCCCGGATCTCGGCCACCAGCCAGTTCCCGTCCGAGGACCGCGCGCTGCAGGGCAGCCGGAACTGCGCGCCGCCGACGGCCGCCGTCGAGCTGGTCGTCACCCTGCTGCGTTGCGCACCGGTCATGGACGAGCGTGGGTGCCCGCCCGCGTGCGAGGAGCTGGCGGACGCGGCCCGAACCGTGAACGTCGACATGGCGACAATCCACAGCGCGCTGCTGTGCTGCCTTCCCGAGGCGGCTGGCGGGCGGCGCGGCCCGCAGTTCTACCTCGGCCCCGGGCGGCTGCTGGAGCCCGAGGGCGGCTGCATGGGCGTCGAACAGCGCGTCACCGTGGCCCTGCCGACCTGTGGATGCCCGACCGAGGAGAAGCCGTGAGCGTCGAAGTCCGGATCGACCAGGGCCGCATCGCTCGCCTGCTGCGGCTGCGCGGAGGGCTCGCCGAGCGGGGCCTGCGCAAGCGGACGGAGCGCACCGCCGCGATCGCCGAGCGGCTGGCGCCCGGCAGGATGGGCGACTTCATCTCGTGGAAGATCACCGAGGGGCCCAACGGCCTCCAGGGGGTCATCGTCTGCGACCACCCGGCGACCCGGTACGTCGTCGAGGGCACCCGCCCGCACATCATCCGGCCCCGGCGGGCGAAGGCGCTGAGGTTCGAGATCGGCGGCCGGACGGTGTTCGCCAAGGTCGTCCACCATCCCGGCACCCGGGCGAACCCGTTCCTCCAGCGGGCGCTGCGCGAGGGCCGTTGACGGGCACCGGTCGCAGCGTGATCAGTTTCCACAGGTTGTGGACATCGGCAGCGCCGCAGGGGACGGGGCGCCGATGCTCGTCGCGGGTAGTCCCCAGCCTGGCGATACTCGGAGATCCTTATGGGGGAGCCACCTGGTCGTAGAGCCGAAGGTACTCCTTGCCGTCCGGTGTGATGCGGGCGTATTTCGCCAGAGCGAAGCCCTCTTTGTTTCCCATTTCGTCTCTCAGGGCTTGCAGCCCACGGCTCTTGTCTGTGGCCTGGAGATACCCTAAAGCCTCTAGTCGTTCACATTCCGTCTGTAGCCCCGATTGGTAGTGAACTATGTCGGCTTCTTGCTTATTCAATTTTCTGAGGTGGGAGCGTTCGTGTGAGCCGAGGATCCCCCGGAAAGCGGCCTTGGACACTTGACTCAGCCCCTTTTCGAGGCGTTTTAGGCGCTCAACTTTGAGTAGCCCGATTACCTCAACATTGCCGACCTCTTCGGGATCTGGAAGAAAGTACCCTATGATCAGAAGCCCCACACCGAGTGAGCCAAGTGCAGCGATCCATCCGGCATCTTCAGGCCCCATGGCGAGGCGAACGATGAGGAAGATCAGTACCGCAAAGCCGAGGGTGATGATCCCTGGCCGAACGACCCTACTTGCGGCGCCGACAGATTCTCCGTTGCCGAAATGAGTGTGTGCACCCATCGGAACCACCTCTTGCCATCAGCAAGTCCTACCGGCGAACCCATATCTAGCGTCTCACCGCGCGACACATCTGGGAAGAGACGTCACGAGTAGTCAGAGATGGCCGGGGGTTCGTTGGGGAAGTTCCAAACTCGCCCGGTTCGCCACCTGGGACCGGGCAAGGCGGCCGGTCCCCAAAGAGACAGGTCAGACGCTGGGGCCATGGACCGGGGCGGTCACAAGAACAGAGGACGTGCGGGGCGCGCAGAGGCGCATTGCACGGTCGCCACCAGGATCGCTGGCTAAGCTCGTCGCACGCTGCTGGTTCTGGGCCGGGCGCAGGCACGGGAGTGGAAGGGCTCACCCGTGAAGAAGACGTTCGCACTGAACACCGAGCCGCACATCGCCGAAGTCGGCGACCACGAGCTGCGGTTCCAACCCGAAGTGCTGGGCGATGAGTTCCTGGACGCCTACAGCCGGCTCCAGGACACCTACAAGAGTCTGGATCTCGACCTGTCGAACCCGGACGTGGACCTCGGGCAGGTTCGTGAGGCGACCGTCGCCCTGCGGCTGTTCCTCGCCAGCCTCATGCTCCCGGAGTCGGCCGAGGAGTTCGCCCGCTGGGACATCGTCGCCGCCGGGAAGACCGTCAGCTCCCACGGCGACCCGGCGCAGGCCCGAGAGGCCGCCGGCGGCCGCAAGGGCGCCCGCGTGGTCGACCGTGGGCTGCGCCTGCCGGACCGAGTGCTCATCGAGCTGATGGAGTGGGTCGTCGAGCTGTACGGAGGCCAGCGCCCTCCTACGTCGTCCAGCGGCTCTGCGACAGCATCGCCGCGTCCTGGGACTCCTGGGAGGGCCACCTCGCGCTCCAAGGCGTAGACCTGCACCTCTGGCCGTTGCGGGTCATGCTTTCAGCAGCCGAGGCCGCCATCGATGACGCGGCGGCAGACGAGACAGAGCGTCAGCGCAACCGCGCCAAGCTCTACATGCCGCCACGTTCCCGCGACGGGCGGCGTATGCGACCGGCCGGCACACGCCTGGACGCTGCCGGTGCCCAGGCACTGATGGCGCAGCTGGCCGCCGAGGACGCCAGGCTCGCCGGAGGCCGCACCAGCTAGTCTGGACACTGCCGCTGGTTTTGGGCCGGGCAACCACCGCGTTCGCGTGAGGTTGCCTTGGCTCTGGAAGAGGACTACGGCGTTGGCCGCATCCGCATTGAGCTGGACGATGCGGGCGCAGTCGCCGACGCCCGTACCCTCGGCAGCCGCATCCAGCAGGCTCTCGACCGCAGCACCCGTACCGTCGGCGCGCAGATCCGGCGGAACATCGAGCGCGGGCTGCGCGCCGCCGGCGCCATCGCCGTCCAGATCGAGCCCGATGTCAGGCGCTTCGGCACGGCTCTGCGGCGCCAGCTGCGGGGTTTCGGCGCGATCGAGGTCCCCGTCTCCCCGGACCTGCGCCGCTTCGAGGCGCAACTGGTCGGCGGGCTGCGCGACCTCAACGGGATCAACGTCCCGATCCTGCCCGATCTGCGCCGCTTCGAGGCGCAGTTGGTGCGGGGGCTGCGCGGCCTGGGAGGCATCGAGGTTCCGGTCCTGCCGGACCTGCGCGGGTTCGCCGCCCGCATCCGCTCGGCTCTGAGCGAGACGGAGTTCAAGGTCCGCGTCGTCCCGGACCTTTCCGGAGTCGATGCCCGGATCCGGGCGCACCGCGCTCCGGACATTCGCGTCGAGACCGACGTCGACAGCGACCGGCTGACCCGGTCTCTCGCTGCTCTCGGCGGCAGCGCCGGTCGGGTCGCCGGTGCCCTTGGCGGCCTGCTCAAGGTCGGCGCGATCGGCATCGCCGCCGCAGGCGCGGCGAAGGCGGTGGGCGGCCTCGTAGCCGCTCTCGCCCCGGCGGTGGGGATCGTTGCCGCGGCACCGGCGGCGGCGCTCGGCTACGCAACCGCACTGGGGACGCTGAAGCTCGCGCTGATGGGTGTCGGTGACGCCTTCAAGGCCGGGCTCACCGGGGACTCCAAGGAGTTCGAGAAGTCCCTTGAAGGGCTGTCGCCGAAGGCGCAGGCGGCGGCGCGAGAGGTTCGCGGTCTCAAGCCCGCGTTCGACGACCTGCGTAACTCCGTGCAGGACGGCCTGTTCGGCGCGGTCGCCGGGCAGATCACCGCCACCGCGAAGGCTCTTCAAGGCCCACTCAAGGCGGGCCTTGCCGGGATCGCCGCCGACTGGGGGCGCGCCGCATCCGCCGTCCTGGGGTACGTCGCCTCGGGCGACGGCGTGCGTAACGTCCAGGGCATCCTGGACGGCACCCGCGCCGCAATGGGTGGCGTTGCCCAGGCCGCCGAGGACATCGTCCAGGGCGTCCTGGAGATCGGCCGGTCCGTCAGCGAGGCGTTCGGCACCCGACTGGCCGCCGGCCTCCAGCGGGCCGCCGCGTCGTTCGGCTCGTTCCTCTTCCAAGCAGGGCAATCCGGGGCCGCCGTCGGCTGGGTCAACGGCGCCCTCCAGGTCTTCACCGAGCTCGGCGCCGTCGTTCTCAACGTCGGGCGCATCATCAGCGGTGTCTTCTCCGCCGCTGGTGACGTCGGGGGAGGCCTCCTCGGGAACCTCAAGCAGATCACCGGCGCGTTCGCCGAGTTCGTCAACTCCGCGCGCGGCCAGGACGCCGTCGGGAACCTGCTGCGGACGGTCAGCCAGATCGCGGCGCAGCTGGGCCCGATCCTGGCCGCGGTCGTCACACAGGTCGGGGCGATCGCCCCCGCGCTCGGGCCGATCTTCACGACGCTCGGTCCGGCGATCGTCTCGCTGATCAACTCGCTGGGGCCAGCGATCGCCGCGATCGCCCCGAGCCTCCAGACGGTAGCGAGCGCGCTCGCTACCGGGCTGGCCGCGATCGGCCCGAGCCTTGGCCCGGTCGGGGCGGCGATCGCCGCGATCGTCAACGGCCTGGCCCCGCTGCTGCCGCTCGTCGGCCAGGTGGTGGCCGCCGTCGCGGGCGCACTCGCCCCGGCGCTCCAGGCACTCGGTGCTCTGTTCGCGCCGATCATCTCCGCGCTGGTCGGCGCTCTGATGCCGGTCCTGCCGGGGATCGCCGCAGCGTTCGCCCAGCTCGCCGTGGCGCTGACCCCGCTGGCCACTGGGGTGGGCGCGCGCGTCCGACGCCTCATGTGAGTACGGCGGCTTCCTGTCCACTTTCGGAGAGGGGCACAGCCCCGACGCCGGGCAGATCACTGCGGGCCTGGGCACGGTCTGGGAGACCGAGCGCATCGCGGTGAAGGCATACGCCGCCATGGGCCTGCTGCATGCCGCCATCGACGCCGCCCTCCACCTGCGGTCGGAGCGCAAGCTGACGGCCGACCAGGTCGAACGGATCGAGATCGACCTACCGAAAGCCGCCTATGGACACGGAGGGTGGCGGGCAGTCCGACCGCTCGCGCCGATCGGCGCCCAGATGAACGTGGCCTACACGGTGGCGGTGGCGCTCATCGACGGGGACGTGCTCATCGACCAGTTCACCGAGGAGCGGATCAATCGCGACGACGTGTGGAATCTGATCGACCGCACGGAAACACGCCACGAGCAGGCGTACGACCGGCTCCCGGCCGATGAAAGGCTCACTACACGGTTGCGCCTGACCCTGAAAGACGGCGGCGTCCGCGAGGCGGTCGTCCGGCACCCCCGCGGCACCGGCGACCGCCTCCTGACCAACACGGAGATCGTCGACAAGTACCGCAGCCTGACGCACTCCGTGGTCTCCCGGGGCCGCCAGGACGCCATCGAGAACGCCGTCCTCGGCCTCGAAGCCCTCGACGACATCTCCCAGCTGACCGCCCTGCTCACCCCGGCCGTGCGGCCCGCCCTGGACTGAGAGGGCATTTGATGTGAACGGATTGCCCTTTATGCCCAACCTCGACCCGGACGGGTTCGACCGGCTCGAACGCGAGGGCCAGGTCAAGCCGGCCGACGCCCACTTCGCCAAGCTGAACAAGCTCGACGACGAGCTCCTGGAAGAGATGGAGACCGGCGACAAGGAAGGCTTCAGGAGGAGCCTCGGCGCCCTCCTGAGCGCAGTCCGCCGCCCGGGCGAACCCCTTCCCGACGACGCCCTGAAGCCCTCCGAACTGATCCTGCTCGGCCTCAACGCGACCTTGGACGAGGTCCGCGAAATACTCAGCGACGACGGCCTCATCCCCGGCTGACCACCCCCGACAACCCGACGCCGGACCTACGCCCGGCGATCCGGAAAGTCGCGGGCATGCTGCAGCCGGACCCCCACCACGGATCGCTCGGCGCGGTCACCATCGCGGCCACCAGCTCCCGCTTGGTCGGGGCGGGCAGCACCAGCGGGCCCAAGCCCTGTGCGGCACGGGCCTCCACGCGCCCCGGGCACTCCAGCCGGTCCAGGCCGGCCTTCACCCGCAGCCCCAGCGGCGCGGGTCGGTGGGGCGGGGTTCGTAGTGGGCGCAGCCGCCGCGCGCCCTGGGCCCAGCATGTCGGTCGGACGCCCGGCGCCACCGAGCGGGCAGGACCCTGACCTGCGTGTGAGAATTGGGTACTGGATCGTAGTTCAGTGTCCGAGGCCCGCCCGACGCTGCATGAGGGAGCGGGCGCTGCACCTGATGTCCCCTCCCGCTGATCCCATCGATACGCCGGGAGGCTCTCTGTGAGCGAGCGTGTCAATGCGTGGCCGGTGCTGGTCTATGAGGACCTGGCGCCCATGGTCGACTACGTGAACCGGGTGATACAGGTCGCAGGCAAGTACACCCTCGACGAGCCCTTCGAAGTCGGCTGGGGAAACATCGTCCTCGATGTCACCCCCCGAGGGCTCAGTACGCCAACCCTTCGGCAGCGAGGCGTGACCTTCACGGTGCACTACAACCTGCTCGACGGTGGCGTGGTCATCGAGGCCGACAACGGCTCGCGGACGGTGCCATTGTCCAAGGGATCAGTCGCCATGTTCTATGCGTCCTTCTGCGATGCGGCGGACGAGCTCGGCATACACCGACCGCGCAGCTCGTTGATCTGCGAGATTCCGGATGCCCCGCCGCACTTCGAGGACGATCACGTCGAACGTACCTGGGATGGCGACGCGGCCCGGCTGATCTGGACAGCGTTGAACCTCGCCGCTGACGGGCTCGAGGCGTGGCAGGCCCCCTTCCTGGGATACCGCCCCCGGGTCGGTGTGATGTGGGGCGGCTTCGACCTGTCCGCCACGCGTTACCGGGCGCTGCCCACCGTGCCGACGCCCCACCAGCCGCCGTTCATGCAGAACGCGCAGCTCGACGCGTACGTGTCGGTGGGATTCTCCTTCGGGGATGCCAAGGCGCCGCACGTCGGCATGTACGCGTACATCTGGCCCCAGCCGGACGGTCTCGGGGGCCGGTCCTGGGGTGTCGAGGGCGCCGCCTGGCATCCCGACGCCGGTCTGGTTCGCCTGCCGTGGGCCAAGCTCAGGGAGACAGCGGACCCGCACCAGGCCATTGTGGCGTTCGGTGACGCCGTCTACGATGCCGCCGTCGAGACGGCAGGCTGGCCGTCCGACCTCGTCGGACCCCGCGTCGAGGGTTGGTACATGAGCAAAACACGCCCGCGCCCGTCCAGTACCAGCACGGCTGACTCAGGTCGAGATTCCTGACTCGGATGACCCGCATCAGGTCCTGCTGCTGCCGCCGTCGCTGGACGACTGGCTGCCCGAGGGCCACCTGGCCCGGTTCGTCGCGGACCTGGTCGACGAGACACTCGACCTGGGACCGGTCCTGGCGGACTACGCTGAGAAGCGCGGCTCCCCGCCCTAGGGCGGGTATCGGGTCGTGATCAATCTGGGGGATTCGCCCTCATGGCGAGGCCTGATCGGGTAGATCATGTCGCGTGACGCGAGTGCAACTGACTGATGCGGAGTGGGAGTTCATCGAGCCGTACCTGCCGATCGGCGAGTACGGCCCGTACCCGGAGCGGCTGCGGCAGCAGTTCGAGGGCGTGATCTGGCGGTTCAAGACCGGAGGGCAGTGGCGGGAGATGCCGTCGGAGTTCGGTGCGTGGTCGACCATTTCCAATCGCTTCCGGCAGTGGCGTGACGCGGGCGTCTTCGGAGCCCTGATGGAGGGCGCGATCGCGGAGGCCGCGAGGCGGGGCGAGGTGGACTTGTCGCTGGTCAGCGTGGATTCCACCACCGTTCGGGCTCACCACGACGCCGCCGGGATGCACCTGGGCCCCGACGCCCTGGCGGCTCTGGAGAAGGCCGCCGACGAGGCGGAGAAGGCCCGGCAAAAAGGGGCGGCCCGGAGGAACAAGACGGACAGGACGCCGCAGATGATCCAGAACGCGAAGAGCGACGACGTGCCCGGCGGCGGCGCAAGCTTCGCCTGAAGACCGCGCTGCTCGGGCGCTCCAGAGGCGGGCAGACCAGCAAGGTCCATGTCGCGGGCGAGCGGAAGTGCCGCCCGCTGGTGTTCGTGCTGACCGAGGGGCAGGCCGCCGACAGTCCGCAGTTCGTTCCCGTGCTCAAGAAATTGCGGGTCCGCGGGCCGGTCGGTCGTCCCCGCACCCGACCCGACGCGGTCGCCGGGGACAAGACACCCCATGCAGTTATCGGGTCAAGCAGCTGCGGCGAGTGGTGCTGATTTCGGCGGTGCGAACGCGATCGCTTCGTCGAACGGCTGGCGGCTGGTCAGGCAGTGGTGGAGCTGGCCGAGCATGCGGTTGAACAGGTTCCGGAGGGCCGCGTAGTAGCGGTCGCCGGTGTCCCGCCGGTGGTTGTAGTGGTTGTGAGCGCCGGGTGAGGCGGTGAGTGCGGCGAAGGCCCAGTGCCTGCCGGTCGCGGCCAGGCGGCTGTTCTTGATCCGTCTGTGGCTGACGCGACGGCTCTTGCCGGACTCCCGCGTCACCGGGGCGCTTCCGGCGTAGGCCTTCAGGTCCCGGGCCGTGTCGAATCGGGTGCGGTCGTCGCCGATCTCGGCGAGTATCCGGGCGCCGGTGAGCACGGCGAGGCCCGGGAAGCTCGTGATGATCTCCGCGTCGGGATGCTGCAGGAAGAGCTCTTCGGTGCCGCCGGCCAGGTCGTCGCAGGCCTGGCAGGCTGCTTCGAGCTGGGCGAGCAAGGCGAGTGTCTGACGTCCCATCGCCGTTTCCACCAGCGCAGGCTGACGAAGCCAGGTCCGGCGGAACACCTCGAGCAGACGGTCGGTCTCGGCGTCGATCCGGCGTTGGCGGCCGGCCCTCGTGATGGCGGCCTTGAGCTTGCTGCGGGTGAGCCTGGCTGCTTCGGCCTGCGTGGGCGCGATCGCCAGAATCGCGCGGGCTTCACGCGCCAGCAATCGTTCGCGCTTGTCGGCGAACGCTTCGAGGATCGCCGGGTAGTACTCGCGCAGGTGCGAGCGCAGTCGGTTGTGGGCTCGGGTGCGGTCCCAGACCGCGTCCTGCTGGGCTCTGGCGAGGACGGCTATCGCCTTGACCAGGTCGGAGTCGCCCGGCAGGGGTCGGTGAAGCTCGGCGTCGGTCCGCAGGATGTTCGCCAGGACGACGGCGTCCTGGTGGTCGGACTTCTTGCGGGAGGCGGTGTGCCGATCCCGGTAGCGCGCGACGGCCATCGGATTGATCGCGAAGACTCGGCGTCCGGAAGCCCGGAGGCAGGCCACCAGGAGCCCGCGGGACGTCTCGATCGCGATCGGGACCGGAGTCTCCGGGCTGTCGCCGTGCTCGGCGAGCAGTCGCAGCAGGTCCTGGAAGCCGGCCGCATCGTCGCCGATCCGCAGTTTGCCCACAAGGCGGGCGTCGGCGTCGACCAAGGCCACGTCGTGATGGTCTTCGGCCCAGTCGATTCCGCAGGTCACGTGCATGCGCGCCTCATTTCGATACTTCGCTGTCCGTCGGCGTCGAGCCGCGGCAGGACCACTCGGCGACCTAATAGAAGCGCTCGCTGGCGCACCACCCCATCAGCCGTCCGTGGCCCCAGCTGTTCCCAGGGTCCTCGCTCTCGTGAAGAGCTCCACGGCTCCGGCTGATCAAGAGGTGGCCCTGAAAACGGCTCGAACCACGGCACGCTACGGCGGCCCAGTCCCAAGCGGCAGGGGCCGCGCACGCGTCGCTCTTGTCGAAGCGCTCGAAGCGCGGCATACAGCAAGACGTCTCGCCCGGCCCCTGCCAGAGCTGACCCAACTCCCAGCCCTCAACGCCTATTAGGCCTACTCGTCCCGCGGCAACCGCGCCCACCTGCGTCGACGCAGGATCAAGGCCGTCATCCCGGAGAAGAGGGACCAGGCCGCCAACCGAAAGAAGAAGGGCAGCGCAGGCGGCCGGCCCGTCAGCCACGACGCCGACCTCTACAAAGAGCGGAACACGGTCGAGCGCCTGATCAACAAGCTGAAGGCCTGGCGAGGCATCGCCACCCGCTACGACAAGACACCCGGCAGCTACCTCGCCGGCCTCCACCTCCGCGGCGCAATGATCTGGATCAAGGACCTCACCAAAACTGCTCCTTGATCACGACCAAATACGCTCCCCAGACCCGTGGTCGATGCTCCAGCAGTTCGACCGGGTCCTGTCGACCGTCCATACTGCCATGAGCTGGCGATGCTTCGGCGGCCCGTACCCCGGAGCCCGGGCGGTCAGGTCCTGCGCAGAACGTCCTCGCACTCGGGGCACCGGCGGGCCCGCAAGTAGAACGGATACCAGGGCTCGCCCGGGCGGACCGGCCGATAGTGAGAGTGGACCAAGGCGGCCGTGCTGCGCCCGCAGAGGGTCTGGTCCAGAGGGTCCTCGACTACATCGGGATCGGTGGCGGCGGCGTGCACGCGCAGCACCCCCGAGGCCTCGTTCTCCGGGTCGGGGATCTGCCCCGGCTCCATCTCGAACAGCACGGTGATCGCCATAGCTCGACGATGCAGCAGCGCCACGGCGCCCGCACCTTGGCCGATGAGGTGGGCCTACCGGTGCTCCAGCGTTCTGACGTCCGACGGCGCGAGGTCGTGGCGAACACGCAGCACGCGAGGCCGGTGTCGGATCCGCCCGAATTCAGGTGTTCCCTGGTGCGACTCGATCTCGACCACGGTGGTGGGCTCGACGGGCAGGTAAGTGGTCGGCGGGCTCCCAGGCAGCCCGCCGATCGTCCCGGGCAACTCGGCCAGTTTGTCCCCGGTGGGGTGGAGCAGCCCGGCCAGCTGGGTGCGCAGCGCGTCGGCGATAGGCAGGCTGACGGCGACCGGACGCAGCGTGCCGCCGATGGTCGGCATCGCGAGGACCAGGGCCTGTTGCGCGGGATTGCGGGCAGCGGCGACGCCGATGATCACGGCGTCGAGGGTCCAGGTCGTGCGGAACTTGACCCACCCCGAGGTGCGGCCGGCCCGATACGGCGCCGCCCCGGGCTTACCGACGACGCCTTCCACGCCTCCGCCCAGGCCGCCGATCCAGCTCATCGCCGCTGCGGGGTCGCTGGTGGCCGGGAGTGCCTGGATCGAGAGCGGGCCGTCCTCGAGTACGGCGAGCATGTGACGGCGACGGTCGGGCAGCAGGGCGGGCCGGAGGTCGGTTGGGCCGTCGGCGAGGCAGTCGAAGACGGCGGCCTGGACGGTGAAGCCCTCACCTGCGCGGGGGCCCTTGCCTGCGCGGGACTGGAGACGGCCGAAGGAGAGGCTGCCGTCGGGGAGGACCGCCAGGAGCTCGCAGTCGAGAGCGGCCTCGGGGAGGGCGCGCGGCCTCGGCGATGTCCGCGAAGGCGCGGGTCAGGTCGGTGCCGTGCCTGCTGTAGATCCGCGGCTTCGGCCCCGTGATGATCAGGGCGCGCCAGCCGTCTACCTTGGCGGTGAAGTCCCAGCCCGGCCCGGTCGGCAGCTGGTCGACGGGGCTGGCCAGCGCCAGGGGAACGGGAGCGCTGATCGGCAGCACACCTCGGTGGTTACCCGCCGAGCCGGCCGCAACCACCAGCCGTCGCGGCGCGCCACCCGATCGGGCGGCGGCGGGCGGGCATCCGGGCGGCCAGAGTCGGACGCCTACGCGTCGGCCGGCGGCAGGTGCTTGAGTTTCGACCGCGCGTCTGCGCGGTCCTCCGGCGGGAGCTTGGCCCAGAACTCGTCCACCCACACGACGTGGCTGGCCTGACGTTCCTCCTCCAGCCGCTTGGACTCCGCGATCTGCTCCTCGTCCAGGCCGCGCTCGGCGGCGGCCAGGTCCCCGCCGAAGGACGGGAGCCCAGCGAGGAAGGCGCGGCGGCGTTCCTGCACGGCCTCCAGGGCGCGCTGTGCCATCCGCAGATCTTCGGGGTAATCGAACGTCTTTTCTTCCTTGGCCACGCCCGAGATCGTACGGTGGCTCCGCCCGAGCACGGCGAAGCCACCCCCCAGGAGCTGGGACGCGGTCACCCGCAGGGCCGCTGAAGACCCCAGGTACGCGCGCCAACGCGGGCACGACCGGCGCGGGCTACTTCGGCTGCTCGCCGAGAGCCGCGCGGAGCCAGTCCAGCGAGTCCGTCGCCAGGATCTCGTCGGCGAGCGCGTTCGCGGTCTTCGTGGTGAGCCGCCCGCGGCTGTTGTCGATCCACCGCTGGGCGTTCACGTAGCCCTGCGCCCGGTACTCGACGCCCTGGATCAGACATTCGAGCTTGTCAGCGTCCCGGGCGCAGATGGCCTCCACAGTCTCCTTGCCCTCGTACTCGGCGATGACGTCCCGCACGGCCGACGCCAGGACTTCGGGCATGCCGGCGACCTGGTCGGCGGCTACCGCGTTGGGGTCCGCGCTGGTCGCGTACTTCTTACCGACGTAGTTGACGTCGCCGGTGCGGGTCTCGGCGACGTCGTGCCACACCGCGAGGAACGCGGCCTGGGCCGGGTCAGCGCCTTCGAGTTTGGCGATGAGGGAGGCGAGGAGCGCGGTCCGCCACGAGTGCTCGGCCACGGACTCGGGGTCGCGTACGCCGGCCATCCACCAGCCGGTGCGCTTGGTGTGCTTGAGCGTCCCGGCCTCGAACAGGAACCTGGCGACGGAGGACAGGTCGTCGGCCACTGGGGACTCCTCTCACGCCTCGCTGAGGCGGATTGCGTAGCGGATGCTTTCGAGTTCGCGTCGACCGCGCGGTGAGATCTCGCTGCTATCCAACAGCACGGTGAGGCGGTCGTGCATGGTTCTTGCGGCGACTCCTGAGCGCAGCAGGTTCGAGCGGATCTGGAGTAGCGACCACACGCTGTGGATGTTCAGGTCGACGTACCCGTGTTCGGGGTTGAGGCCCTTGGCGAGGTGGTCGAGGAGTTTGTGTCCGGGCCACGGGCCGGCTGCCGGGGCGGCGATGAAGTCGTCGGAGAGCTGGAGCGGGGTCTCGCCGAGCCAGTTGGCCCAGTAGTTGAGGTTCGCCGCTTGGCCGGCGTCGTCGGACAGCGCGGTATCGATGAAGTAGGCCAGCCGGTCGGGGTCGCCGTGGCGGGCGGACACCATCGCGACGGAGCGGAAGTTGAGCCAGTTGCTCAACCAGTCGCTCGGCCGCTCGGTGCGCTGCTGGTGGGCGAGCCACTCCCGGGTGTCCTCCTGGTCGTCGAGTCCCGCGAGGTAGAGCGCCTGGCGGCGAAGGAGGAAGTGGGCGTCCCCGCGTGCTGCTTCTGCAGTGCGCCGCATCTTGTTGAAGAAGTGGGTCCGGTCGGTGGCGGTGAGCTCCGGGCCGGCCGGTGACGGCCCTCGCCGTGGCCGTGGTGGTGACGGCAGGCTTCGGAGGTATTCGGGCTCCGGGCCGCCGAGCGGCCAGGCCAGCACCTCGATGAGGTCGCGCTGCATCACCATGAACCCGAGCGGGTTGTCGGCGGCGGTTGTGTTCTCTTCGAGGGCGCCGGTGAGGAGGACGTCGGCCTCCAGGGCCCGTTCGAGGGCCTGGAGCAGTGCGGGGGAGGCGCCCAGGCGCATGAGCCGGTGGCGGTAGGCGAGCATCTGGCCGACGGGCACGGCCGTCAGGGCGCGTCGGCCGCTCTCCCATCCGGCGACGGTGTCGGACGACACCGCCATGTGTTCGGCGAATTCATCCTGGGTGTTGCCGAGTTGTTCGCGGATCACCCGTAGGACGTGCCCGGAGATGATGCCCGCGCGGGGGCGTACAGCCTTTCCCTGACCAGCGGTCAGGGTTTCTGGCGATCGTGACCGCATGGGAGCCCCTGCTCTGCGAGTTCGCGCCGTCCTACTCGTACCCGCGGTCACTGCCTCTTGTGATCGCGGGCTCTTACCGTCATAGGCGTCCCGGTCGAGGCTAGTCGGAGACCCCTCCTTCGAGCCCAGGCCTTCCCCGAAACCGGTGACACGCGGGAGCGTTTCATTCTGGTTTGGAGTGGTTTGTGATGAGCCCAGGCGGAGGAAAGCAGATAGGCGGCCTTGACGCCGAGGCCGTCCGTCAAGCGGCGCAAGAAGTACGGAAGTTCGCGGAGATCGACGACGCGAAGCGCACCGGGGGCCGACTGGAGGCCTTCGTACGGGCCCTCCTGCCCGAAGTGTGCGCTCTGCGCGCGGCACTTCCGTCGGGCACGTTGAGGGCCGAGGCGGACCGGGTGATCAACTGGGTTGAGGCCGTCGGCAGCCGGGACTACGGCTTCACGCTCGACTCCGCCGCATGGCACGTTGACCACCTGGCCGCGTCGTGCCGACTCCTCCTTGGTGTCGCTGATCTGCTGAACCGCCGAGAGTCCTGTCATAGGTGCTCGGCCAAGACGACCGACCTGCGCCCCGTCCGCGTGGGCGAAGCGAACAGCGGGCCGGGCCGCGCCATCCACGCCTGCGAGGACTGCCGCAAGCGGAGCAACCTGACGCCGCTCACGGATACCCAACGCCCCGGGGGCACGCTGATGTCCCTGGCCCCCATCCCTGATCTGCTTGCCGAGGTGACTCGATGAAGGGCCACGTAACGACCCTGGCCGAACGCCAGAGAGCCGTCGCGCACTGGATCGCCGCGTCCGCTCCCGTGCCGCAGCTCACCCTCACCGACTGGTCGCGCAGCGGCCTGGCCATGCTGCCGACCGGTGTCCAGTTTGCCGTCGTGGAGATGCCGGGAGCCGGCGTCCGCTCGGCGGCGAGGACGGACAACGTGCGGCTGCTGGACCGGTACCTCGCCCGCGGCCTCAACCGCGGCCCGGTGTTCTGCTACGACGCGCACGACGCGTACTTCGCGCTGGTGCCAGCTGACGCGGCGCGGGACTGGCCGCTCCCGGAGGTCAGGTGCCTGGGCCTGGGCCAAACCGCGGCCGTTCCGCGCCCCGGCCTGACCCGGGACGGCGGCGGGCGAGCCTTCTGGGCCGTTCCGATGTCCGCGCCCGCCATGCTGTGCCCGGCACGCCTCGTGGCGAACCTGATCCGTGCAGGCCGCCGTTCGGGGGTGACCTGTGGCTAGGACGCCGGTCGACGTCGACGTGACTGCGGTCCTGCGCACGGCGGCCCACGCAGACGCCTTCGTCGCGCGGGCCCTCGCTGGCGGAGCGGTCAGCGGGGCGGATCTGGACGTCCTCTACCCGCTGCACGAAGAGCTGACCGGTCACCTCATGATCCTCAGTGCGGCGACCCAGGAGCGGTACCGACACCTGCCGCCGGGTGCGCGGATGCGGACCCTCGCGGACGGCGCCCTGCGCGTCGGAGGCGAGCTGCTCGCTCGGCCGCCACACGCCGGCGCGTTCGACATCGCGGTGATGGCGCCGGTCTGCCGCCTGCTCCTGGCCCTGCACCAGGGCAAGGATGCCTTCGTCGCGGTCGGCGAACGGGTCGAGCAGCCCATCGAGAACGCCCAGGACGCGCAGCTGTGAAGGGCGGGCAGCGAGGCCTCATCCACCGGCTGACCATCAACGCGACAGCTACTCAGCTGGATGGCCGCCTGGCGGCCGTGAACCCGGTCCGGGATGTGCTCGCAACTGTCTTGTCTCGTTGGGGTGTTACTGAACCCGACCTCGGCGACGTGCTGCTTGTCGCCGACGAGCTGGTCGCCAACGCCGCGAGACACAGCCCGCCGGGCAGGCACCACGCCTCTCTGCATCTGTCGCCGGACGGAGACCGGATCGTGGTAACGGTCCACGATCTGAGCAGGGCCATGCCCCGGCTGTCGGTGGACGCCCTGGGCAACGACGACGTCGAGTCCGGCCGAGGACTGCTCGTGGTCGCGGCTCTCTCGGTCAACTGGGGCGCGGTGGTGACCGCTGGTGGCAAGAAGGTGTGGGCCGAGCTTGCTCTCGGGAAGGCCGTGCGGGTGTCGCCGCCGAGCCGTGCCGCCGAACGCGCCCGCGTCATCTCGGAGACCGTCCGTGTCTCCCGCCTGTGCGCGGTTCCCCGCCGCCAGGCGATCGCGTAGTCCCCTCAGTCCCCTCCCCGGCCTGACCGACGACACCAGTCCGGGGAGGCCCGGCCTTCCGTGGCTGGATCTCCCATCGATCGCTTTTGAGTTCCCTCGGAGGATATCTTGTGTGGCAATGCAGTTGACGTTGCGCTGCCGCTGGCTGCTGATCCCGGCGGAGGCCTGAGAGGCCGCCTGGTGACCGGCGCCGAGCGCACCGCCGCCGTGCGGCACTGGCTCCTGGCGGCCCTCCCCGACAGCGAGCGGACGGCCGCCGCCGCCGACTGGGCGACGCGCGGCGTCACGGTGCTGCCCTGCGGGCTGCTGTTCTCGGCGGCGCGCCTGCCGGCCGACATCGTCGCCAGCGCGGCGGGCAGCGCGGACTGGGCGACCATCGATCGCTACCTCGCGGCGTCGTTCGACGGGCCGGTGTTCTGCACGGGGGACCGTGGCCTCTACGTGGCGCTGCTGCCGCCGAGCGCGGTCCGCACCTGGCCCGTGCCAGGTGTCGCCCTCCTTGGCCGGGGCTCCACCATGACGGTGCCGGCGCCCGGCCTCACGCGGGACCGTACCGCCGGGGCGTACTGGGCCGTGCCGATGGAGTCCCCTGGGGTGCTCTGCCTGCCGGACGACGTCGCGCACGTCGCCAGGCTCGGGCCCCGGAGCGGCGGCTGCCGTGCGTGAGGACCTGCCGCTCGACGTCGGCGCGGCTCGGGCTGCGGGGACGTGGGCGAGGCGATCGCGGCCGATGCCGAGGTGTCCTGGCCGCCGGGTGAGCAGGCCCTCAGCTACGTCGACCGCAAGCCGGGCCGGACCGATGAGTGAGTCGGCCGGCCCCTCCCCGATCTAGCGTCGAGGAGGGCGAGCGCTGCCGCCGGAACATGGTGGCAACAACGGGGATCAGCCCCAGCGCGCCGCATGTGGGCGTGCGGGGCCCTACCAGGAGCATCCGCCCGCTGCTCCGGCGGCGGTCGGCTACCCACCGGGGGCCACGGTGACCGATGGCATCACGTTCGGCAGGTTCGTCTCGCTGCACCGCTCGGAGAAGGGTTGGACGCAGCTGCGGCTGGCGACCGAACTCGACCGTAGCGAGGAGTGGATGTCGAAGGTCGAGCGGGACCTCCAGCAGGTCAAGGACGTCCGGCTCTTACGGCTGCTGGCCAACGTTCTGGACGTAAAGATCGACGAGCTGATGGCGTTGCCGCAGCCCATCCCGAACGGGCCGAGATCGCGCCGACGCTGCGCCAGCTCGGCTACGCTGGCGTCGACTTCCGGTGCCGAGGAGGACGAAGACGTGCGACGCCGCCCGTTCCTGACGCTGGCGGCTGCCGCCCTCGTCGCCCCAGTCGCCGGACAGCACGTAGCGCGTGCCGAAGGGGCGCCGCCTCTCTCCGGCCTGGAGGATCTGCTGCTGTATGGGTCGGAACGCCTCCCTGCGCCTCGCCGCGATCCGACCCCGGAGTCCGTAGCGGCTTCCTTGGCCGCCTCTCGCCGGGAGTTCAAGGCGGCTCGGTACGACGCTCTCGCTGAGGCGTTGCCGGGCCGGATCGTCGCCGCCCAGGTGGTCGGCACCGCGGAGGAGCGCGCCCGCCAGGTCGCCCAGCTCTACAACATCGCGGTGCGACTGTGCATCAAGATCGGTGACAACAACTTGGTGGCGATCACCTCCGACCGGGCGTTGACCGCAGCCCGGTCGGGCGGCGACCCGCTGGTCACCGCCGAGGCGCAGCGGATGGTGTCCAGCTCCTGGCGCCGCCAGGGCAGCCTGGCCAGGGCGACGGACATCGTGGTGGTCGCCGCCGAGGACTTGCTCGCTGACACCTCGGTGTCCGAGGGCGCCCGCCTGGCCACCCGTGGCGACCTGTACGCCACCGCTGCCTACACCGCGGCGAAGGCCGGCGATCGGGCCTATGCACACGCTCTCATCAGGGAGGCCGCCGACAGCGCTGCCGCTGCCGGACGTGCCTCTGGCCTGGTGGACGGTATCCAGGGTGTCGCGCTGCACGAGCTGTCGGTGCACTACGAACTCGGTGACGCCGGCCGCGCGATCGAGTTCGCCCGCACGGTCGACCCGACCGCCTTGCCGACCGCCGAGCGGCGGGCCCGCTTCTTCACCGACGTGGCCCGCGCGTTCGACCAATGGGGAAAGCCTGAGCAGACGTTCCGGGCCCTGCTCGCCGCCGAGGAGGCAGCCCCCCAGGAGGTGCGCCGTGGTGTGGTCCGTGACCTCGCCGTCGGCCTGCTGCGGCATGACCGCAAGCTGCCGGGAGTGCGGGATTTCGCGGGGCGAGCGGGCGTGCAGATCGTCTGACCCGTAGCCGGACTACGGCCCGTAGCCCGGCTACGGATTGCGGCATCGCCCCGGCAGTTCACTGGGATCGTCAGCCCGTCCCATGCTGCGGAGGCTCCCGCCATGCCGACATCCAGCATCAGCCCGGCCCTTGCCGGGCTGACTGCCACCTCACCGAGCCGTGACCGACTCGGCGCGTTTCTCGCCGCCTCCTGGGCAGCCCTACACCTGCCCGTACTCGCGCTGCTGGGCTTCGCGGCTCAGCACCAGATCGACGCCCAGCCCGAAGCAACAGCGCTCCCCGCCACCGCCCCGGACCGGCTCATCGAGGGTGGCCACCGGTGAAGGCCCGCGCCCTCGAAATCCCAGGGGCATTCGCCTTCGAACCGAACGCGCACCGCGACGTCCGAGGTGAACTCCAGGAGGTCTATCGGGAAAACGTGTTCCGCGTGGCCACCGGCCACTCGTTCAGCTTGGCCCAAGCCAACACCGTCGTCTCCCGCCTCGGCGCGCTACGCGGCATCAGCGTCGCCACCACCAGTCACGCCAAGTACGTCACCTGCACCAGTGGGGCGGTCCTCGATGCCTTGGTGGACCTGCGCACCGGATCGCCCACCTTCGGCACCTGGCGGCTGGAACACCTCGACGCCGAGCGACGCACCGCGCTGTACGTGCCGCCCGGCGTCGGCCACGCCACCTTCGCCCTCTCGGACCGCTCCACCGTCACCTACCTGCTCAACGAGCTACACCGACCCGAGCAGTTCCTCACGATCGACCCGCTCGACGCCGACCTCGCCATCGAATGGCCGCCCGAGCCCGCCTCCATCGTCGTGGGCAACAACCTGAGCCTCCCCGAGGCCCTGGACCGCAAGTTGCTGCCCGCCCACACCAGCTGAACCTCCACCACACCTCACCCAGAATCGGTGACTCCCATGGAGAACATCCTCATCACCGGCGGCGCCGGCTTCATCGGATCGCACTTCGCCCGCCGCCTCATCAACGCCGACGACGTCGCCAAGGTGACCGTCCTGGACGCGCTCACCTACGCGGGCAACCTCGGAAACCTCGACGGCATCACCGACTCAAAGAAGTTCACCTTCGTCCAGGGCAGCATCCTCAACCGCGCTCTGGTCGACGCCCTGATGGAGACCCACGACGCCGTGGTCCACTTCGCCGCCGAGTCGCACGTCGACCGCTCCCTCGCCGACGCCGGGGGCTTCGTCTCCACCAACGTGCTCGGCACCCAGACGCTCCTCGACTCGGCGCGCCGCATCGGCATCCGCAAGTTCGTCCACATCTCGACCGACGAGGTGTACGGCTCCCTGCCGACCGGAACGGCCTTCGAGACCGACCCGCTGCGCCCCACCGTGCCGTACTCCGCGTCCAAGGCGGCCTCCGACATGATTGCCCTGGCCTACCACTCCAGCTACGGCGTGCCGGTGTGCGTGACTCGCTCCTCCAACAACTACGGGCCCCGTCAGTACCCGGAGAAGCTGATCCCGCTGTTTGTCACCCGGCTGCTGGCCGGTGAGCGGGTCACCGTCCACGGCAACGGTGAGCACGTCCGCAACTGGCTCCACGTCACCGACAACTGTGCTGGCGTGGAGCTGGTCCTCCGCAAGGGCATCCCCGGCCAGGCGTACAACATCGGAGGCGGCACCGACCTGACCACCATCGAGCTGACCGGGATGCTCCTGCGAGCCACGGGCGCCGCCTGGAATCAGGTCACCTACGTGCCGGACCGGGCCGCCAACGACATCCGCTACTCCATGGACTGGGGCAAGCTCGCCCAGCTCGGCTACCGGCCCCAGCAGGACCTGGCGGCGGGCATCGCGGAGACCGTGGACTGGTACCGCTGCAACCCGGACTGGTGGCGGACCTGCGTTGCGCGGGCCGTCGCATGAGCCGCCGCGACCTGAGGACGACCGAACCCGAGGAGCCCGGCCGCATCCTGGTGACCGGCGTCGGCGGAGCCCCCGGCCTGGATCTCGCGCTCACGCTCCTCAAGCTCGGCCACGAGGTCATCGGCACCGACTCCAACCCCCTCGCCCCGGGCCTGCTCGCACCCGGCATCACCGCCCGCACCATCGCGCGCGCCGACAGCCCTCTGTACGGCGCGGACCTGATGGAGCTGGTACACGACCTCAAGCCGGACGCCCTGATCTGCTGCGTCGAGAACGAGCTGCCCCAGCTGGTCCACCTGCGCGGCCACCTGGAACGCGCCGGGGTCCGGACCTGGCTGCCGCCTGCGGCCACCGTCACCGCGGCGGGCGACAAGTGGGAGTTCCACCAGGCGATGCGGGGCGCGCGGGTGCCCACCCCGCAGACGTGGCTGCCCGCCGAGATCGACCAGGTCCCCGAGGGCATCGAGCTGGTCGTCAAGCCGCGCCGTGGCCAGGGCTCCAAGGACGTGCACTTCTGCCGGACCCGCGAACAGGCCCGCGTGCTCTGCGAGCTCGTCCCCGACCCGATCGTCCAGCAGCGCGTACCGGGAGTCGAGTTCTCCGCCGACTGCCTGACGGACCGCAACGGCTGCACCTCCGCCACCCTACGACGGCGCCTGATCGTCCAGGCCGGCATGTCGATGGTCGCCGTCACGATCGAGGACCCGGAGGCCACCAAGCGGGTCACCGAGGCGATCCGGGCGATCGGCGCAGTCGGCCCGGTGGACGTCCAGGGCTTCATCACCGAAGGTGCCGACCCGCGTGTGGTCATCACCGAGATCAACGCCCGGTTCGCCGCCGGATTCCTGCTCTCCGAGGAAGCCGGAGCCGACCTGGTCCGCCAAGCCGTGAACGGTCTCTTCGGGCAGCCCGTCGACCACCGCCGGCTCGCCTACCGCAGCGGCACCTTCCTCACCAAGTCCGTGACCGCGCTGTCCACCCAGCCCCGTCCCATCCCGGGCACGCCCTGACCAAGGGAGCTCCCCGCCTTGAATCCGACCACCACGCGGCCCCCGGGCGTCGAACGCAACGCCGCTCCGCTGCTGCACGGCACCGAGGCCGTCGCCCTGGGCGCCGTCCTTCCCAGCGGCCAGTGGGGCCACGGCCCGGCCACCGACCAGTTCGAGGCCGACGTCGCCGACCTGCTCGGCGTCACCGACACCGTTGCCGTGAACTCCGGCACCACCGCGCTCCACCTCGCTCTGCGCTCGATTGGCATCGGACCCGGCGACGACGTCGTCCTTCCCTCCCTCACCTTCTGCGCCAGCGTCCAGGCCATCACCTGGAACGGCGCCGCACCCCGATTCGCCGAGATCGACCCCCGCACGCTGGCCGTCACCCCGGACACCGTGCTCGAAGCCCTCACCCCGAACACCCGAGCCGTCATGCCCGTGCTGTACGGCGGCCGGGCCGTGGACCTCGCCCCGATCCGCGACCACCTGGCCGGCCGGGGCATCCAGATCATCGAGGACGCCGCCCACGCCTTCGGTTCCCGCTACCCGAACGGAACCATGGTCGGCGCCGACCCCGCCGTGCTGACCTGCTTCTCGCACGACCCGATCAAGAACCTCACCACCGGCCAGGGCGGCACGATCGTCCCCCGCACCCGCGAGGAAGCCGCTGCCCTCCGCAGCCTGCGCCTGTTCGGCATCGTCCAGTCCAAGGACGCACGAGCCTCCCTGACCTCCTACGAGGTCCAGGGCGCCGGAATGCGCTTCGACATGTCCCAGCTGAACGCCGCCATCGGCCTTGCCCAGCTGCAGCACTTTCCGCAGACCGCCGCACACCGCCAGCACCTGTGGCGCACCTTCCAGGCCGAACTGACCGGCCTGGAAGGCGCCCGCCTGGTCGACGTGGACGTGACGAACACCGTGCCGTTCAACTGCGTGGTCGTCCTCGACCACCACCGGGACGACGTCTTCCGCCACCTTCGGGAACACGGCATCGGCGTCGCCGTGCACTACCCGCCCAACCACACCCAGGCCGCGTTCTTGCCCTGGCACCGGGACCTTCCGGTCACCGAACAGGTCGCCAGCCAGATCCTCGGCCTGCCGTTCCACCCCGCCATGACCCACGACAGCGTCCGCTACACGGTCGCCGCGCTCGCCGACGCGATCAAGGCCACCTCATGACCGACACCAAGGAGCCGAAGATGAGCGAGACGTTCCGCCACCCGAAGCGCCACCGCATCCTGGTGGTCTGCCTGGGCAACCACAACCGCTCGCCGCTCGCCGCCGCGGTGCTCGCCTACGTCGGCGGGCAGCAGGTCGAGGTCCGCTCGGCCGGGCTGCGCGAGCGCCACGTCGGCGGCCCGGCGCACAGCAACGCCATCCGGGCCGCCGAGGAAGCCGGCTACGACATCCGCGACCACCGCGCGGTCAAGGTCAACCACCGCATGCTGGAGTGGGCCGACGCGGTACTCGCCATGGACCACGCCGTCCTCACCGAACTCAAGACCATGACAGACGGCACCCCGGCCGCCGCGAAGCTCGGCCTCTACATCAGCGGCGAGGACGTGCCCGACCCCTGGGAGAGCGACTACAAGGCGTACCAGGTGTGCGTGGAGCTCATCCAGGCCGGCGCGGTCCGGCACCTGCTGGACCTGGAGAACTAGCGGTCCACTACCGACAGCAGCACGTCCACGAGACGGTCGGCGGCGTCCGGCCGGCCGTGCTCGGCGGCCCGTCGCGCGATGTCCGCGCGGCGGGCCGGGTCCGTCAGCAGCGGACCGATCGCGTCCTGGAGGGTGTCTGGCGCGGCCCGGCCGAGCAGGGCCACTGCCGCGCCGGCATCCGCCAGGTGACGGGCGTTGTGCTCCTGCTCGTTCCCGGCCGAGGTGGCGAGCGGGATGAACACCGCGGCCCGCCCCAGCGCGGTCAGCTCGGCCAGCGTCCCCGCGCCGCTGCGGGAGATGACCACGTCGGCGAGGGCGAGCACGTCCGGCAGCTCTGGGCCGACGAAACCGGTCACCAGGTACCTGGCGCGCAGGTGTTCCGGCAGCACCGACGCCCGTTCCCGCAGCCGCTCCTCGTGGCTGGGCCCGCACTGGTGGACCACGTTGGCGTGGCCGAGGAGCCACGGCAGGATCTCGCTGACCAGCTCGTTGATCTGCTGGGAACCCTGCGCGCCGCCGGTGACGTACACGGTCGGCAGGGAACGGTCGAAGCCCCACAGCCCGAGCGCCTGGATTGCTTTGTCACCCTGGCCGGTCAGCACCTCCGGGCGTACCGGGTTGCCGGTCACCACGGCGGTGGCGCGGGCGGACTCGGGTAGGAACTGGAGCGTCGACTCTGAGGAGACCGCTACCCGGGTCGCCATCCGGGCCAGGGCCCGGTTGCCCAGGCCGAGCCGGACGGTCTGCTCGTGGACTACCAGCGGCCGGTGGCACATCCGGGCGGCTACCCCGACCGGCACCGCGACGTAGCCACCCGTGCCGAGCACCACGTCCGGGGCGAACTCGGCGACTGCGGAACGGGCCTGTGCGGCGCCCAGGGGGACGCGGCCCATGTCCTTCACATTGGCGGGCGAGATCATCTTGAGCGGGTTGGCGGAGCGTCGGAGCTTCCCCGTGGCGACGGTCTTGAAAGGGATGGCCTCGGCGGCGGTCACTTTTGCCTCAAGGCCAGTGGCGGTGCCGATCCACAGCACGTCAAGGGCGCCGCCGGCTTCAGCGAGGCGCGAGCGCAGGGCGCGGACGGCGGTGAGGGCCGGGTAGGTGTGGCCGCCCGTTCCGCCGCCGGTGACGATCAGCCGCATAGGCCGAGCCAGTCGAGAGACGAGGTCGCTGGTGTCCCGGTTCACGCTTGGAACATACCAGCGCCGCTGGAGCCATCCGACCAACTTGACTGACGTGTGATCAGGATGAGCGTGTCCAGGTGGATGGGGCAGGGGCTGGCGCGAGCTGGTTCATGCCGGGCCGGGGCGGTGTCCACTTCCGGGCACGCTTGGAAGCGGTCGCCCGGCCCGAGCCGGCCGACGGACGGCTGGGCGACGCATGGGGCCAGTGGCTGCCGATCGCGCGCGGCGACGGGCTGCCACCGGACGACCCGCAGCCTTGATACGGCGCTTGGTGTCACCGCGTGGACGGGTCTGGGGCTCCGTGTCGCTGTCCCTGGTCGCCCTTGCGCATGAGCGGGTGCGCTTCGACTTCGGCGCCGTCTCCGTCTCAGGTACTTCGCCCCGGATCGTTCTGGAGCCGGTGCCCATCAACGCCGCCTCACCCCTGAGGCCGAATGCGTGCCCCCGACCGCGCCGACTGACCACTTGGCGCGGTCCGTCCGGCTCGGTGTGGAGGCGGTGCAGCCACTCGAAGGTTCAGGAGCCGATTACGGCCAGAGCTGGGTGCCGGCCCTGTTCTGAGAGCACGAGGAGATCAGCATGGAAGATGGGCTGTGGGGCCGGGCCGGGATGTTACGCACCTGGCTGGAGGACGAGGCGGACGAGCAGTCGGTCGCGGACGTGCGGTTGCTGCCCGTCGTCAAGATTGGCGAGGAGTTCGGCGAGGTCTCCGAAGCCGTGCACGGCGCTCTCGGAGCGAATCCCCGCAAGGGCTGGTCGCACGACTGGTCGGACGTCGAGACGGAGCTGTGCGACGTCATCGTGACGGCCATGGTCGCGTTCGACACCATCTCGGGTGACGGCAGGAAGGTGCTTGCGGAGCGGCTGCGGCATCTCGTCGTCCGGGTCGGCCTGGAGTCCGCTGAGCAGCGCTGAGCATGTCTCCTGGCAGCGGCTCCGGCGTTCGCCGGGGCCGCTGTGTGCCTTCGCGCCGCCCGATCGCGTGACCGGGTGTGGGGAGACTTCCGGCCATTCTCGGGCGGGGCTGGCTCGCTTCTGCCGTTTGGTGGCCAGCGGTCAGGCTCGGGGCTGGCGGGAGGGGCGTCAACGCAGGTCGAGGGCGTCTGGGGTCCAGTTCCAGAGGATGTTCTTGCCCGGTGTTCCCACGAGAACACCCATGGGCGGAGAAGCGGGAAGATCCGGGGTGAAGCGGGGAGGTTCGGGCTCGTTACCGCAGGCCAGGGAATCACCGCAGGTCAGAGCTAGTGCAGGTTACGGTGGTAGACCGGTGTCAGCCCGCCGGAGACCGGGGGCACGATCCAGCTCCAGTCCGCCGGGGTCGGGCGGCCGAGCCGCCGCTCCTGGGCGACGTGCCTGAGGAAGCGCTCCGACTCGGTGTGGTGGTCGGCTATCGTCACCCCGGCCTCCTGGAACGAGTGCAGCACCGCGAGGTTGAGCTCCACCAGGGCGCGGTCGCGCCAGAGCGTGCGGTCGCTGGAGGTGTCCAGGCCCAGTCGTTCGGCGACGGTGCCGAGCATGTCGTAGCGGTCGGCGTCGGCGAGGTTGCGGGCGCCGATCTCGGTGCCCAGGTACCAGCCGTTGAACGGCGCGGTGGGGTAGCGGACGCCGCCGATCTCCAGCGTCATGTCGCTGATCGCGGGCACCGCGTACCAGCGCAGTCCGAGCTCGGCGAACCACGCGTGGTCGGGGTGGCTCAGCGGCACCTCCAGGGTCGTGTCGTCCGGGAGTCCGTACCAGTGCGGGCGCTCGTCCGGGCGCTCCTGGATCAGCAGCGGCAGTGGCTCGAAGCGGTCCTCGGCGCACTTCCAGCCCAGTTCGCGGGCCCGGGCGGCGAGCGCGGCGCCGGCCGGGTCGCCGATGACGGCGCCGTCGACCCGGTGCCCGGCGTAGCGGACCAGCTGCTGGTTGAGGATCCGCGCGGCCGGGCGGCCCGGGAGGTCGGGGGCGAACACCGAGACCACCGGGCGGATCCGCCCACCGTTGCCGGCCAGCCGCAGGTGCTCGAAGCACTCGGCGGCGATGTCGTCCGCGGCGGACAGGTGGCGCAGGTCGCGGACCACCAGGCTGCGCCAGTACAGCCGGCCGATGCAGCGGGCGGCGTTGCGCCAGGCGAGCTTGGCGCCGTAGGCGAGTTCGGCGGGGGTGTGCCGGTAGCTGCCGGTGCGGCCGATCTCCTCCCGGACGGCGCGCAGCCTCGACTCCGGGGCGCCGGCGGCGGGTTGCTCGCGGTGGAACTGGCGGATGAACTCGGCGGCCCGGTCGGGATCGGTGAACGGCATTGGCACCGACGGAAGTCGGGGGCCTGGGCGGTGCGATGCAGGCGGCTGGGGGTCGGGGCGCTGCGATGCAGGCGGCTGCGGGTCGGGGCGCTGCGGTACGGGCTGCTGCGGGAGAGCGCCCGGCGCATGGGCCGGGTGGCCGTGGGCGTACGGACAGCCGCCGCTCGGGGCGGTGGCAGTTCTGCGGGTGCGAATCCGGTCGAAGATCAAGGACACATCCCTCCTGTCGCACAGGAGTACCGGAGGTCGCGGACCCGGCACAGGGAGTGAACGATTCGGCCCCCGCACCGGCGCTCAGCGCGCTAGGGTGCGGGGGCCGAAGGCCTGATCGTCGGATCAGCCGATGGGCGGCTGGTCAGCCCATGTCCTCCAGGCGGACGCCCTTGGTCTCCTTCATGAACTTCGCCACGAAGACGATCGACAGCGCCGCGAAGGCCGCGTACACCAGGTAGGTCGCCGAGAGGTTCCAGCGCGAGAGCGACGGGAACGACACGGTGATCACCCAGTTGGCGATCCACTGGGCGGAGGCGGCCACGGACAGCGCGGCGGCGCGGACCCGGTTGGGGAACATCTCGCCGAGCATGACCCAGACGACCACGCCCCAGGACATCGCGAAGAACAGCACGAAGGCGTTGGCGGAGATCAGCGCGACGGTGCCCTGGAGGTCGGGCAGCGAGACGTTGTCGCCGGAGCCGGTCGCGGAGGAGAACGCCCAGCCGGCTGCGGCAAGGGTGACGGCCATGCCGGCCGAGCCGATCAGGGCGAGCGGCTTGCGGCCGACCCGGTCGACCAGCAGGATCGCGATCACGGTGCCGAGGATGTTGATGACCGAGCCGATGAAGCTGATCAGCAGCGAGTTGCTCTGGTCGATGCCGACGGACTGCCACAGGATCGACGAGTAGTAGAAGATCACGTTGATGCCGACCAGCTGCTGGAAGACCGACAGGCCGATGCCGACCCAGACGATCGGGAGCAGGCCGAAGCGGCCGCCGAGCAGGTCGCGGAAGCGGGGGCGGTGGTCGGAGGCGATCAGCGACTGGATCTCGGCGATCCGGGCGTCGGTGTCGATGCCATCGCCCTCGACCTCGGTCAGCACCTTGCGGGCCTCGTCCAGGCGCTCGGCCTGGATCAGGTAGCGCGGGGACTCGGGGATCACCGAGGACAGCACGAAGTAGACCACGGCCGGGACGACGCAGATGCCGAGCATCCACTGCCAGGCCTCCAGGCCGAGCAGGTGGCCGCGGGTGTCGCCGCCGGCGGCGTCCGCCAGCACCCAGTTGACCAGCTGGGATATCGCGATGCCGAGCACGATCGCGGCCTGCTGGAAGGAGGCCAGCCGGCCCCGGTACTTGGTCGGGGCGACCTCGGCGATGTAGGTCGGGGCGATCACCGAGGCGATGCCGATGGCCGCGCCGCCGAGGACGCGCCACAGGGCGAGGTCCCAGGGGGAGAAGGGCAGCATCGAGCCGACGGCACTGACCGCGAACAGCAGCGCGCCCGCCTTCATGACCTTGATGCGGCCGTAGCGGTCCGCGAACCGGCCGGCCAGGGCGGCGCCGACCGCCGAGCCCAGCAGCGCCGAGGAGACGATCAGGCCGGTCTCGCCGCTGCCGACTCCGAACTTCCCCTGGATGCCGGAGACGGCACCGTTGATGACGGAGCTGTCGTAGCCGAACAGGAAGCCGCCGAGGGCTGCGGCGGCGGTGATGAAGACGACGAACCCGAGGCGGCCGGGCGCGGTGGCCTCGGCCGCCCCGGAGGGCTTCTGGGTGACACTCACGATCTTGACTCCTGGTACTCAACGCTGAGCGGTAGTCGAGATCGTAACCCGTATTCGTTCAAGCCTTGTATGCGGGGAGGCTCAGGTCCAGCTCGGAGAATTCGTAAGGTGAACAAGCAAATTGAACCCTTCCCGACGGCTGCGGCCTGCGGCCTGCGGCTACGGCCTGTGGCTGCGGCCCGCGGCTCACGCCGGGGCGGACAGCGAGAGCCCGAACCGGCCCTCGGGGTCGGTCCACCAGTGGGTCAGCCGCAGCCCGGCCGCCGTCAGCTCGTCGGCCACCCGCTCCCGGCGGAACTTGGCCGAGACCTCGGTGCGCAGCTCCTCGCCCCGGTCGAAGTGCACCGGCAGGTCCAGGGCCGGGATCTTCACGGTCTGCGCGCGCAGCGAGCGCAGCCGCATCTCGATCCACTCCTGCTCCGGATCCCAGAGCGCGACGTGCTCGAAGGCGGTCGGGTCGAAGTCGGCGCCCAGCTCGCGGTTGAGCACGTTGAGCACGTTGCGGTTGAACTCGGCCGTCACCCCGGCGCGGTCGTCGTAGGCGGCCACCAGCACCGCGGGGTCCTTGACCAGGTCGGTGCCGAGCAGCAGGAAGTCGCCGGGGTCCAGGGCGGCGCGCAGCCCGCGCAGGAAGGCGGCGCGCTCCTTCGGCAGCAGGTTGCCGAGGGTGCCGCCGAGGAAGGCGACCAGGCGGGGGCCGCCCTCCGGGGGGAGGCCGAGCCGGGAGGTGAAGTCGGCCAGCACGCCGTGCACGGCCAGTCCGGGGTACTCGGCGGCGAGCGCGGCGCCGGCCGAGGTCAGCGCGCTCTCGCTGACGTCCACCGGGACGTAGTCCTCCAGGGTGTCGAGCGAGCGGAGCGCGTCCAGCAGCAGCCGGGTCTTCTCGGAGGAGCCGGAGCCCAGCTCGACGAGCGTGTGGGCCCGGGTCGCGGCGGCGATCTCGCCGGCCCGGGCGGTGAGGATGGCCCGCTCGGCGCGGGTCGGGTAGTACTCGGGCAGTCGGGTGATCTCCTCGAACAGCTCGCTGCCCCGCGCGTCGTAGAACCACTTCGGCGGCAGCCGCTTGGGGTCGGCGGTCAGCCCCTGCCGGACGTCGTGGCGCAGGGCGGTGCTGAAGTGGTCGGGGGGCAGCAGTCGGGTGAGATCGAAAGTGTCCATGACAGGGTGGTTCCTCTGTTCAGAAGATGAAGGGAGAGCGGAGGGTCAGTAGTGGCTGGGGAGCTGCCGGACGCGGACGCCCCCGGCATCGGCCAGCAGCAGGGAGCCGTCCGGGACGGACGTCCAGCCCGGGTCGTCGTCGTACGGCTCCGAGGCCACCACCGTGCCGAGGCCGGGCAGGCTCCGGTGGTGCAGGTCGTCGCCCCAGGTGGTCGCGGCGAGCGAGGTGCCGTCGGTGAGCAGCAGGTTGAGCCGCCCGGTGGTGTGCGCGGCGACGTCGGCCACCGTGCCCGCCAGCGCCTCGCCGAGGTCCGCGCCCCGGCGCAGCCGGTGCAGGGTCAGGGCCCACAGCAGGGCGGAGTCGCTACGGGCCTCCAGCTCCAGCAGCTCGGCGGGCGGCAGCAGGGCGGCCAGTGCGTCCAGCTTGCCGGGCCAGCCCGCCACTGCGCCGTTGTGACTGAACAGCCAGCGACCGGCGGCGAACGGCGCAGCAGCGCCCTCGCCCGCCGCGCAGCCCTCGGTGGCGGAGCGGACGGCCGCCAGCAGTGCCCCGGTGCGGATCACCCGGGCGAGGTCGGCGAAGGTCGCGTCGGCCCAGATCGGCCCGGCCCGCCGGTAGCGGGCGGGCAGTTCGTCACCGTCCGCGTACCAGCCCAGGCCGAAGCCGTCCGCGTTGACCGTCCCGTACTGCTGGGTCCGGGGTGCCCAGGACTGCCGGTACAGTGCGTACGGCGGGTGCACCAGCAGCTCCTGCGGCGCCAACGGCTCGCCCAGGTAGGCGATATGACGGCACATCAGGACTCCTCCGCGCTACGGGCGGTACGGAAGCCGGAGAAGATCTGCCGACGGACGGGGTAGTCCCAGTTGCGGAAGGTGCCCCGGCAGGCGACCGGGGCCACCGCGAAGCAGCCGCCGCGCAGCACCTTGTACTCGGGCCCGAAGAAGACCTCCGAGTACTCTTTGTACGGCCAGGCTCGGAACCCCGGGTAGGGGTGGAAGTCGCTGGCCGTCCACTCCCACACGTCGCCCATCAACTGCCGTGCCCCGTACGGTGACCGGCCTTCCGGGTAGCTGCCGGCGGCGGCCGGGCGCAGGTGGCGCTGGCCGAGGTTGGCCTGCTCGGGGCCGGGCGGGCCGTCGCCCCAGGGGTAGCGGCGGGAGCGGCCGGTGGCCGGGTCGTGCCGGGCCGCCTTCTCCCACTCGGCCTCGGTCGGCAGCCGCCGCCCGGCCCAGCGGGCGTACGCGTCCGCCTCGTACCAACTGACGTGCAGCACGGGCTCGTTCGGCGGGACGGGCTCGACCGTGCCGAAGCGGCGGCGCAGCCACTGGCCGTCCTGCTGCTTCCAGAACAGCGGGGCACTCAGCTCGGCCCGCAGGCGGTGGTCCCAGCCCTCCTTCGTCCACCAGCGCGGGTCGTCGTAGCCGCCGTCGGCGATGAAGCGCTGGTAGGCGGCGTTGGTGACCGGGGTGGTGTCCAGGAAGTACGTCGGGAGATCGACGGTGTGCGCCGGGCGCTCGTTGTCCAGCGCCCACGGCTCGGTGTCCGTGCCCATGGTGAACGGGCCCGCCGGGATCAGGACTTCGGCCGGCAGGGTGGCCGCGTCGGCGGGGGCCGGCGGTGGCGGGGGAGCGGCCAGGGCGGGTTCGCCGCGGCGGAGCTGGTGGGTGATCAGCATCGTCTCGTCGTGCTGCTGCTCGTGCTGGGCGATCATCCCGAAGGCGAATCCGGCGTCCAGCAGCGGCGCCCCCTCCAGGGGGCTGGCAGCCAGCAGGTCCAGTACCCGGCCGCGCACCTCGTGGGCGTAGCCACGGGCCTCGTCGGGCGGCAGCAACGGCAGGGCGGGACGCTCGGCCCGGGGGTGCTGGAACGCGTCGTAGAGCGGGTCGATCTCGGGGTGCATCGGGTCGCGGCCGCCGACGTTGCGCAGCAGCCAGAGCTCCTCCTGGTTGCCGATGTGCGCGAGGTCCCAGACCAGCGGCGACATCAGCGGAGAGTGCTGGGCGGTGAGGTCGGCGTCCTCGACGCAGTCGGTCAGCGCGGCGGTCCGGGCGCGGGCGGCCAGCAGTTCGGCGGCGATGGCCTCGCGCAGCGCCTCGGTGCCCGTCGTGCCCGTGTCCGGGGCGGCGGGCGGTCGGACGTCGGTCATGATGCCTCCTCCGGCGGAGTGCGTCGGGTGCCGGAGCGCAGGGCGTCCAGCTGGTCGTCGGCCGGGCAGCGGCCGCGCGCGGGGTAGCGCTCGGCGAACTCGGCGACGGTGGCGCGCAGCCGCCCGGCGCCGGGCAGGCGGCCCAGCGCCGCGTCGGCGGCGTCGAAGCAGGTGAGGGCGGCGCGGCGCAGCTCGGGGTCGGCGACGCCCAGGGTGGCGGCGCGGCGCCAGGCCGCGCTGCGCGGGGGGCGCGGGGCGGCGGCGCCCTGCTGCCGGTCGAGGGCGTCCAGCGGCTCCAGGGCGGCGAACGCGGCGTCGGCGGCCACCGGGTCGTCCAGCAGCGCGGTGACCAGTGCGGTGACCACCATCCAGCCGTCTCCGGGCTGGGCGTCGATCATCCGCAGCTCCAGGTGGCCGCGCGGGCGCACCGGCGGGAACAGGGTCGTGCAGTGGTACTCCAAGTCGGCGAGTGTGGGCGGGCGTTCGCTCCCGCCGCGGATCCAGTCGCGGAAGGTCAGGTCGGGCGGGGCCGTCCAGGGCAGTCCCTCCGGCCGTCGCACGCACACGACTTGGGCGTCCAGCACGTACCGGGCCCAGGCCTCGCGCGGGTCGCCGTGGTCGGACTCGGGGGCGAGGGTGCGGGACGGGTCCATCCGGGACCAGACGGTCTGCCTGGTGGACCGGTGGCCGGTCGGCTTGCCGTCCAGGACCGGGGAGTTGGCGAAGGCGGCGACCAGCACCGGACCCAGCCGGTGGACCAGCTGCCAGCGCCGTTCGGCCGCGTGCGGACCGTCCGCGTCGCCGGCGTCCAGGCATACCTGCACGGACGCGGTACCGGTCATCATGACCCGGCCCCAGGGGCCGGCCGATTCGAAGAAGCGCTCCATCGCGAGGTAGCGGGGGTGGTCCAGCACCATCCGGCGCGGGCGGGCGAGCGGGTCGGTGCCGGTGCCGGTGAGCCGGAGGCCCTGCGCCGCGAAGGCGGCCCGCAAGGCGGTCAGATCGCGACGGGTGTCGTCGACGCAGGCCAGGAGGCCGGTGGCGGGCGGGGAGCTGAGCTCGACCTGTCCGCCGGGTTCGAGCGTGAGGCGCGAACCGGAGGGGAGCGAGGTGCCGTCGGGGCCGCCGAGAGGCAGCGACTCCAGCGCCGCGTGGAGCAGTTCGGGCTGGACGGGACGAGTGGGACATCGGTCGTCATGGACGAACCACTCGACCTCGACACCCACCAGACTGGGCGGTCCGATCTTGAAACAGACGCCCGACACGTGGCTGAGCGCCCCCGATTCGGTCAGCGGGGTCACCCCCGTGGGGGGAGGCGGTGCGCTCTGCCGGTCGGGCGGAGTGGTGCGGGACGTCGGTATCACCGGACTCACCATCCTCGGGATCACGATTGCGGCCCGGTCTACCCTGCCCAGTCTGCTACGGAGCATGCCGGGCCGCTCCGCAAATATCGCGTGAATGTTCGTTCCGGCAGGTCAGGAACGTGGCGAACGGGTGAATGCGGGGGTCCGGAGGTGGTGCGGCGAGGAGCGGGGGCGGCGTGTCCGGCAGGGGCACATGCCCCGGTCACAGCCGGTCCAGCCGCTCCAGGACGGTGTCCAGCACGGGGCCCGGCAGGGCGTAGTTGAGGCGTAGCGAGCCCGTGCCGCCCGGGCCGAACTCGGCGCCGTCCGAGGCCTCCAGGCCGCAGCGCTCCAGCAGCGCCGCGCGGGCGGTGGCGGGCGGCAGGCCGAGGGCGGCGGCGTCCAGCCAGAGCAGGTAGGAGGCGTGCGGGGTGGAGCGGACGGCGGGGCCGAGGCGGTCGGTGAGCCGGGTGCGGGCGGCGGCGAGGTGGGCGAGCAGTGCGTCCAGCCAGGGGCCGCCCTCGGCCAGTGCGGCCCGCTGCACGGTCTGCTCCAGCAGGCCGCCCTCCCAGAGGCCGTAGCCGGCCAGGGTGTCGGTGAGGCGGGCGCGCAGCCCGGGATCCGGGACGAGGGCGAAACTGCTGGGAATGCCGGAGCAGTTGAAGGTCTTGCCGACCGAGTTGAGGGTGACCACGCGGCGGCGTAGGGCGGGCTCGACGGTGGTGACGGCGACGGGGTGGGCCCGCCCGGGGTGGGTGAGGTCGCCGTGCACCTCGTCCGAGACCAGCAGTGCGTCCGCCTCGGCGGCGTACTCGGCCAGGGACCGCAGCCGGCCGGGCGGCCACACCGTGCCGGAGGGGTTGTGGGGGTTGCTGAGCAGCACGGCCGACGCGGGGCCGGCGAACGGGCCGCGCGGGAGGCGGTAGCCGTCGAGGCCGAGGGGCAGCGGCAGTTCGAGGTACGGGAGGCCGGCCGCGCGGCAGAGCTGGGCGAAGCCGCCCCACTCGGGGGTGGGGAAGAGGACGGGGGGCTGCGGCTGCGCGGCGTCCGTCCGTACGGTCTCCAGGAGGTGGCGGAGGGCGGTGCGCGGGCCGCAGGGCAGCAGCAGGACCCAGTCCGGGTCCACCTCGGCACCGTGCCGGGTGCGGTACCAGTCGGCGACCAGGGTCCGCCCGGCCGGGTCGCAGACGGTGTAGCCGTAGGCGCGGTGGCGGGCGCGCCGTTCCAGCGCCTCGGCGACGGCGGGCGGGCCGGGCAGGTCCATGTCCGCCAGGCCCATGGGGATCACCCCGGGGGCGGCGGCCCGGGCCCACTTGCTGCTGCCGGTGCCGGTGCGGTCGAAGGGGGCGTCGAAGGCGAACGGCACGTCGAAGGCGGCCGGGTCGTCGCAGGCGGCGGTGGAGGCCGGCGGACGGCTGACAGCTGACAGATTTCGAAAGGTGTCATCTGTTCGCTGAAAGTTGTCAGCTGTCATCTGTTCGCCGCCTCCCGCTCGCCCGTTCCGTGGGTGCCGCTGCCCGCCAGGTACGCCGCCAGCCCGCGGCGCCCCCGGCGCATCATCACCGCGTGGTTGGCCCGGAACACGGGGTGCAGCGGCAGGGCGAGGCGTCGCAGCAGGGGCTTGCCGGGCCGGGTGTCCTCCTCGAACAGCACCCGGCACGCCGCGCCGCCCGGCCCGTCCGCCGTGACGGTGAACCGCGACCACCCGTCGAGGTCGCCCCGCATCGCGGCCTCCAGCACTCCGGCCGCGGGGTCGCGCCGCCGGGTCTCCAGACCGATCACCAGCCGGTACGGCAGCAGGGCGCGGATCACCACCTCCCCGCTGTCGGGGCCGGTCTCCCGGGTCTCGCGGATCTCGGGCCACCACAGCGGGTAGCCCCGGACGTCCTCCAGCGCCGCGTACACCGCCGACGCGGGCGCCGCGAGCCGCCACACGCCCCGGAAGCGGTAGTGGTTGGGATCCACGCGCCCACCCTAGTCGGGCACCCGCCGCCCGAGGGGTGAACGAGGGCGAGCGGGCGCGAACCGCGGAGCGAACGCCCGGTGATTCCGGGCAGAGAGTGCGGACCACGGGGAAGTGCGCACTCCGCTTGCACCCGTTCGGGGTGCGGGGGAGGATCTGCTGGGCTTGTAGTCTCATCAGTCACGGCAGCATCTCCAGGCGCTGCACCCCCGGAACCGGAGTGAAGGAGTCACAGGCATGCGGCGACCGAGCTGGGTACCGGAAGGTACGGACCTGGACAAGCCGAACGCCGCGCGGGTGTACGACTACTACCTCGGGGGCTCCCACAACTTCGAGGTCGACCGCGAGATGGCCCGCAAGGCGCTCGCCCTGTGGCCCGAGCTGCCCCAGATCATGCGCTCCAACCGCGCCTTCCTGCGCCGTGCCGTGACCTTCCTCGCCGAGCAGGGCATCACCCGCTTCCTGGACATCGGCTCCGGCATCCCCACCTTCGGCGCCGTGCACGAGATCGCCCGCGCGATCCGCCCCGGGGCGAAGGTCGTCTACGTGGACCGCGACCCGGTCGCCGTCGCCCACAGCCGCCTGCTGCTGGAGGACGACCCGGACAGCGCCGTCGTCCAGGCCGACCTGCGCGACGTCGAGGACCTGCTGGACCGCTCCGAGGTGGCCGCACTCCTGGCCGAGGGCGAGCCGGTGGCCGTCCTGCTGGTGGCCGTCGCCCACTTCGTCAGCGACGACGAGAACCCGTCGAAGCTGATCGCCACGATCCGCGACCGGCTCCCGGCGGGCAGCGCGCTGGCCCTCTCGCACGCCTCCCTGGAGGCCCGCCCCGACCAGGCCGAGGACCACCAGAAGCTCTACCGGATGACCCCGACCCCGCTGACCATGCGCACCAACCAGCAGGTCACCGCCATGTTCGCCGGCTTCGAGCTGGTCGAGCCGGGCGTGGTCCCGCTGCCGCGGTGGCGCCCGGACCAGCCGGGTACGGTCGGCGAGCACCCCGAGCGGATCGCCGGGGTGGCGGGCGTGGGGTTCCGTTCTTGAACGGTCGCACCGGGCGCGCAACCGACGGCCGTACGCCCCGTGGGACGGCCGCCGGACGCCCGGGCCTGCGCACCACCGGGCGACCGGGCCTGCGCACCACCGGACCCGGCACGGCCCGAAGCACGCGACGCAGAACCGGGGCGGCCGGATGAGCGGCACGACCCCGGTGAACGGCAGCGCCGAGCGGTTCCACGAGGACTGGTCCCGGCTGCTCTCCGCCGACCACGGCATCGCCGTCCACCCCGGACTGCTCGGCCGGCTGGTCGCGCGGACCGCCGCGCTGCTGCACCGCGCCCAACTGGACGAGCCCTTCCAGCCCCGGCTGGCCGCCCAGGCCGGCGCCGAGCTGGTCGACGCGCACTTCACCGACCCCGTCCTGCTCGCCCGCGCGGTCGAACTGCTGCAGTCCCAGCCGATCGGCGACGACCGCGGCCCCGCTCTCACCGGCGCCTTCGCGGCCGGCTGGGCGAACGCCCTGCGCGAGCGCACCCTGAGCGAGCAGGAGGCCATCCGCACCGCCGCCGACGCCGCCCGCAAGGAGGCCGAGCGCGCGCTGCGCGCCTCCGAGGCCAGGTTCCGCGCCCTGTTCGAGAGCGCCGCGATCGGCATCGGCATCGGCGACACCGACGGCAACATCCTGGCCGTCAACAAGGCCCTCCAGGAGCTGTTCGGCGCGGCCCCGGCGGACATGATCGGCCGCCGGGTCGGCGATCTCGTCCACCCCGAGGACACCCCGGGCGTCTGGGAGGCGTACGAGGAGCTGATCAGCGGCAAGCGGGAGTACTTCCAGTTCGACAAGCCGTACTACCGCCAGGACGGCGAGATCATCTGGACCCACCTGACCGTCTCGCTGATCCGCGACGACGACGGCGTCCCGCAGTACCAGGTCGCGATGCTGGAGGACGTCACCGACCGTTACCGGCTCCAGGAGCGGCTGCGCCACCAGGCCACCCACGACCCGCTGACCGGCCTGCCCAACCGCGCCGCCTTCTTCGAACGGCTGGAGAAGCTGTTCGAGAACCCGGAGCCGGGCGCCCGCTTCGGCCTGTGCTACGTCGACCTCGACGGCTTCAAGGTGGTCAACGACAGCCTCGGCCACGACATGGGCGACCAGCTGCTGTCCGCCGTCGCCGCCCGGCTGAAGGCCGCCCTCACCCCGCTCGGCCACCTGGTCGCCAGGCTCGGCGGCGACGAGTTCGTCGTCCTGCTGGAGAACTGCCGCGGCGAGCAGGAGGCGGTGGCCGCCGCCAAGACGGTGCTCAAGGCGCTGGCCGGGCCGGTGCTGATCGGCGACCACAAGCTCGCCGTCGGCGCCAGCGTCGGCGTGCTGGAACGGCGGGTGTCCACCACCACCCCCGGCGCCGCCGTCCGGGCCGCCGACCTGACGCTGTACCGCGCCAAGGAGGCCGGCCGCGGCCGCTGGACGCTGTTCGACCCCAAGGAGAACGCCCGCGCGGTCAGCCGCTACGCGGTGTCGGTCCGGATGCCGGCCGCCCTGGACCGCGGCGAGTTCTTCATCGACTACCAGCCGCTCTACCGCCTCGCCGACGGCCGGATGACCGCCGTCGAGGCGCTGGTGCGCTGGCGCCACCCGCAGCTCGGCGTGCTCGGCCCGGACGAGTTCGTCACCACCGCCGAGGAGACCGGGCTGATCATGCCGCTCGGCCGCTGGGTGCTGGAGCAGGCCTGCGGCCAGGCCGCCGAGTGGATCAAGCAGTACGGCGACGCCGCACCGCAGTTGAACGTCAACCTGGCGGTACGGCAGGCGCGCAGCGCCGCGCTGGTCACCGACCTCGGCCGGATCCTGGACAGCACCGGCCTGGACCCGGCCCGGCTGCAGCTGGAGATCACCGAGTCGACCGTGGTCGGCCCCGAGGACGAGGCGCTGCGCACCCTGCACGGGCTGGTCGACCAAGGGGTGTCGCTGGCGGTGGACGACTTCGGCACCGGCTGGTCCAACCTCGCCTACCTGCGCGACCTTCCGGTCTCCGGGCTGAAGATCGCCGGCTCCTTCGTCGGCGACCTCCACGACCCGGCGAAGGACGGGGCCACCGGGTGGCGGATCGTCAGCGGCCTGGTGTCGATGGCGCACACGCTCGGACTGAACGTCACCGCCGAGGGCGTGGAGACCCGCAAGGACGCCGAGCGGCTGCGCGAGATGGGCTGCGACTGGGCGCAGGGCTGGCACTTCGGCCGCCCGGTGCGGCCCGCCGAGATCGCCCGCCGGATCGTCGAGGAGCCGAAGGGGCGCCCGGTCGAGGAGCGGTGACCCCCGGGCCGCGTTCCCGGCCGTCCTTGGTCTCACTCCCGGCTGTTGTTCCGGTCCGGCAACCGTTCCGGAAGCGTTGCGGAAAGCCCCTCCGGTCCTGACCGGTATGCGGGATGATGACGCGTCAAAATCACCACCCGGCACCGGTGCGCCCGCAGTCAAGGCCCTCGCAGTCACGGCCCTCGCACCGGCCCCGGGGCACGGGGAGGGGAACGCCGCCATGGGCGCAACGGAGGACGCCGGGCCGGTCGGGGAGGACCGACGCCAGGGGACGCCGGGGGAGCCGCCGCGGACCAGGGTGGACTGGGGGTCGCGGGAACGGGGCTCGCGGTTCCGGGGGTCGTGGGACCGGCGGCGCGGTGCGCGGGCTGGTACGGAGGCGGGCGCGGACGGGGCGTCCCGGCTCGGCGCCCAGCAGACCGCCGCGGTGGACCCGGAGGCCGCCACCCGGCGGATGCCCGGCCCCCGCCACGACCCGGAGGCCGCGACCAGGGTCCGGCCCGGCACACCGGGCCGGTACGACCCGGACGCCGACACCGAGGTGGTGCGGCCCCGGGCCGCGCAGGGACCGTCCTGGCAGGACAGCATCGGCCCCGGCCCCAGCCCGAACGGCGGCCCCGGGCCCGTGGGCGCCGCCGCCCCGGACGGCGGGCCCGCCGTCCGGGGCGGCCCGTGCGAGGGCGGGGACCCGTCCGAGGACGGCTTCCCCGACGCCCTGCGCGCCCGCTTCACCCCGCTCGGCAAGGCGGGCGCCGGCGCGGAGGGCACCGTCTGGTACGTCCGGCGCACCGACGGCGGCGCCGACGCCGCGGTCAAGGTGTCCGTCGTCGGCCAGCCGATGGACCACGAGCTGCTCGCCCACCTGCGCAACGACGGCTTCCGGCGGCACGTACCGCACCTGATCGACTTCGGGCGGGTGCGCCACCACGGCGCGCTGGTCGACTGGGTGGCGATGGAGTACCTGCCGGTCACCCTCTCCGCGCACGTCGCCGAACTGCGCCGCAGCGGCGCCCACACCGACCCGCGGACCGCCGAGCAGATCGTCTACGAGCTGGTCTCGCTGCTGGAGTTCTGGCAGCGGCGGATCCAGCGCAACCCACTGGACTTCAAGCCCGCCAACATCCTGGTTCGGCCCGGCCGGGGGCCCGGGGAGTTCGTGATCGCCGACTTCGGCGGCGTCGACCGGCTCACCGACAGCCGCCGCTTCACCTCCGCGATGATGGTCACCGTCGCCTACATGGCCCCCGAGCAACTGGCCGGCAAGAACCATGAGGCCGGGCCCTGGTGGGGGCTCGGCAACGTGCTGTACGAGCTGTTCGTCGGCCGCCCCCGGTTCGTCGGGCCGGACGGCCGGCGGGCCGCCGACCACGACCTGGAGCTGGAACTGGTCATGGGCGAGGAGGTGGACCTCGCCGCCGTCACCGACCAGCGCCAACTCCTCCTGCTTCAGGGCCTGTTCACCAAGAAGCCGGAGGACCGCTGGACCGCCCCGGAGGTCCGCAGCTGGCTGGCCGGCGGCAGCCCGGAGGTGGTCCGGCGCCGCCCGCAGGCCCGTCGGCCGATCACCTTCCTCGGCGACCCGTTCACCGACCCGGTCCGGCTCACCGAGGTGCTGCTGCGCAACTCCGGTGCGGCGGCGCGGTGGTTGGCGGCGGTGGGGGCGGAGCGGCTGCGGGACTGGCTGCGCGACGATGTCAAGGACTCCGTGTTCGACCTGCACTACCTCACGGACGTGGTCCGCGCACCCGGCCCCCGGCGCGAGGCGGTGGCCGGCGTCGCCGTGCTCGCCCTCGGCGCGGCCTACGCGCCGTCCGCCGTCCCGCACTACCGCGACCGTCCGATCGACCCGGCCGGACTGGAGCGGATCGCCACCGAACCGGACGGCGCCGCCTTCGTCGACGAACTGGTCCGCGGCGGCGCCCCGGCCGTCGCCGCGCGCTACGACTGCTTCCATCCCGAGTGCTCCGGCGAGCACTGTTCGCGGCTGCTCGCCCTCGCGGCGCTCCCGGACGTGCTCGCCGAGGTGGAGCGCACGGCCCGTACGGTCGGCGGCGGGCGCCGCGGTGGCGGCGGGCTCAGCCCCGAGGAGCGGGAGGAGGCGCACCGGCTGGCGGTCTGGCTGAGCATCCGCCCGGAGGAGCGGTACCGGCTGCTCGCCCGGCTCTCCCCGCTGCCCGCCGCACTGCATCGACTGCCGCTGCCCGCACGGGTTTCGGAGCTCGCCGCAGTGGTGGCGGCGGCGGTGGTGGACGGGGCGCTGACGGCGGGCGCCGGGGCGCGTTCGGCGGTGCGCTCGGTGGCCCGGCGGCCGGCTCCCGACCCGGAGGCGGCCACCCCGCGGGACGTGGTGCGGCGCCGCTGGTCGGCCCTGCGCCGGCGGGCGGTCGGGGCCGACCAGGGGCAGGTCTCGGGACGGGCGGCGATGGTGGCGGCGGAGGCGCTGCGACGGCGCGGCCGCGGGCGGCCCGAGCAGCCCGAGCCGGAGGCGGGCATGCTGCGGGAGGGACGGGCCAGGGCCGGACGGGCGGCCCGGCTGTGGCGGGAGCGGCGCCGACGGCCACCGGTGGACTGGGCGGCCCGGCTGCGGCTCTGGTGGCCGTACGCCCGCACCATGCTGCCGCGCCGGGTGGCGGCGGTCGCGCTGCTGGTGGTGGGTCTCGGGCTGCTGCTGTGGGCGGGGGCGGTGCTGCGCCTCCCGGTCGAGGGCGGGCACCGGCTCGACCTCTCGCCGGACCTGTTCGGCGGGCCGCTGCACTCCGCCGGGAAGCATGCGGCGGAGCAGGTGGTCGGCAAACTGGGCGCGGCCTTCGTGGCGGCCGCCGTGCTCGCCTTCTTCCCGGCCCGGGTTGGCTTCGGCACGGGCCTGCTGACCGGCGTGGGCGCCCTCACGATCGGCTACCTGCGGCTCGGACCGCCGATGACGGCGGTGGAGGCGCCGCAGCCGGTGGCCCAGCGGGTGGTCATGTTCGAGGGCGGTATGGGGAGTTGGGCCGGGATCGTGGCGGTGATCGCGGTCGTGGTGGCCTTCGTGCTGATCGAGCGGGCCTGCGACCGGCTGCTCAAGCCTGCCCAGCAGGCCCGGCGGCAGGTCCGGGAGGGCTGGCGGGACCTCGACCGGCGCGCCGCGCGGGTCTCGCGGGCCGCAGGGGCCGATGGGCAGCCGCGGCCGGAGGCGGCCGCCTCCGGGGCGTGGCGGGAAGGCCGGGCGGGGACGCGCGACCGGCTCCGGTTCGCGCTCGGCAGCACCGGGGTGCTGGTGCTGCTGCTCTGGGCGGTCGTGGAGGTGCGGCTCGCGGCCGCCGGGGTGCACCGGACGCCGGATTCCTGGGGGACGGGTCAGACCGGTGCGTCCTACCAGGCGGGGTTCGTCATCCTGCTGGCGGCGGTGTCGCTGTTGAGCACTCTCGGGACGCCGGTCACCGCGCGGGTGCTGTTCGTCGGCTGGATCCTCGGAACGCTGTTCCTGGGGGCCTGGCCCGGGGCGTTGGGGCCGGTGGAGGCGCTGCGCATCCCGGTGTTCGAGGGGCTGTTCGGCGCGGTCGCGAACTGGTGGGGGCACGGGGCCTTCTGGGCCGCGCTGCTGGTGGTGCTGCCGCTGGCGGCGTACGGAGTGCTGCGGACGGTGCGGGGGCGGGGGACCGGCAACTGACAGATGACAGCAGACAGATGACAGCGGACAGCTTTCGAAATCTGTCTGCTGTCATCTGTCATCCGTCGGCTGTTACCTGTTCGCCGCGCGCCGGCCGCCGCCACCCTGCTCAGCCCACCAGCCGGGAGAGCTCGATCGAGTGCCCGGTCCGCTCCACCTTCGCCGTCAGGTACCGGACATTGCTCGCCGACAGGTGGACGCCGGTCGGCACCCGCCGCCGGACGGTGACGCCGAGCCTGCCCAACTGGGCGGCCTTGTCAGGGTTGTTGCTCAGCAGGTCGATGCCGCCCGTGCCGCCCGTGCCGCCCGTGCCGTCGATGCCGAGCGCGGCGAGCATCTGGGCGGCCGCGGTGTAGTCCCGGCCGTCCTCGGGCAGGCCCAGCGCGGTGTTGGCGTCGTACGTGTCCAGGCCGGAGTCCTGGAGGGCGTAGGCGTCGAGCTTGTTGTACAGCCCGATGCCCCGGCCCTCCTGGCGCAGGTAGAGCAGGTAACCGCCGGCCCCGCTGATCAGCTCCACCGACTCGCGCAGCTGCGGGCCGCAGTCGCAACGGTCCGAGCCGAAGACGTCGCCGGTCAGGCACTCGGAGTGCAGCCGCACCAGCGGCGTCCCGCCGTCCGGGACCGCGCCGAGGGCGAGCGCCAGGTGCTCGGCGCCGTCGGCGAGGCCGTGGAAGGTGAAGACCTCCGCCTCGGCGCGGTAGCCGTCGGGGAAGGTCAGCGGGATGCGCACACGCGAGCGCACCGTGGCGGAGCCGGGCTGCGGCATGGGTGGGCCTCCGTCGTCGGGGGTGGGCCGGGTCGGACCGGGTTGGACCGAGTGGGATCGGGCGGATCCGAATGGATCGGGTGTTGACCGTACTAGGTTGTTCCAATTTGAACAACTGGATGCGAGTGGTTCCCGGCTCGACACCGGAGGCACAACCGGAGGCGCAGAACGCCGCACCCGCCCCGTGTGTTCCCGCTGCGGCGTTCCAGCATGTGGAAGGGTGGGAACCGAGGTGTGGACGGGTGCGACACTGCCTCCCGTTTCCTGGGCACGGGAACGCCTCGCGCACGACCACCGACGACCACGGAAGGTCTTGATCAGATGCCCACGAGCCGCGCCGGCGCCCCCACCTCCGCCCCGCAGTCCCGCTTCGACACCGAGCAGCGCGCGATCGAGACGCTCTACGCGGACGTCGTACGCCGCAACAAAGGCGAGGAGGAGTTCCACCAGGTCGTGCACGAGGTGCTGGAGACCCTCGCCCCGGTGCTCGCCCACCGCCCCGAACTCCTCGACGCCCGGCTCATCGAGCGGATCTGCGAACCCGAGCGGCAGCTGATGTTCCGGGTGCCGTGGACGGACGACTCCGGCGACGTCCACGTCAACCGCGGCTTCCGGGTGGAGTTCAGCAGCGCCCTCGGCCCGTACAAGGGCGGCCTGCGCTTCCACCCCTCGGTGAACCTCGGCATCATCAAGTTCCTCGGCTTCGAGCAGATCTTCAAGAACGCCCTCACCGGGCTGGCGATCGGCGGCGGCAAGGGCGGCTCCGACTTCGACCCCAAGGGGCGTTCGGACGCGGAGATCATGCGGTTCTGCCAGTCCTTCATGACCGAGCTGTACCGCCACCTCGGCGAGCACACCGACGTCCCGGCCGGAGACATCGGCGTCGGCGGCCGGGAGATCGGCTACCTGTTCGGCCAGTACAAGCGGATCACCAACCGCTACGAGGCCGGCGTGCTCACCGGCAAGGGCCTCGGCTGGGGCGGCGCGCAGGTCCGCACCGAGGCGACGGGCTACGGCTGCGTGCTGTTCACCGCCGAGATGCTGCGCAGCCGGGGTGAGGGCCTGGAGGGGCGCCGGGTGGTCGTCTCCGGCTCCGGCAACGTGGCGGTGTACGCGATCGAGAAGGCCCAGCAGTTCGGCGCGACCGTGCTGACCTGCTCCGATTCCTCCGGCTACGTGGTCGACGAGAAGGGCATCGACCTCGAGCTGCTCAAGGAGGTCAAGGAGGTCCGGCGCGGCCGCGTCTCCGACTACGCCGAACTGCGCGGCGGCCACGTGAAGTTCGTCGAGGGCCCCGGTGTGTGGAGCGTGCCCTGCGAGGTCGCGCTGCCCTGCGCCACCCAGAACGAGCTGACCGAGGCCGACGCGCTCGCCCTGGTCCGGAACGGGGTGCTGGCCGTCGCCGAGGGCGCCAACATGCCCACCACCCCCGACGCGGTGCGGGTCCTCCAGAAGGCCGGGGTGGCCTTCGGGCCGGGCAAGGCGGCCAACGCGGGCGGCGTCGCGACCAGCGCGCTGGAGATGCAGCAGAACGCCTCGCGCGACTCGTGGACCTTCGAGCGCACCGAGGAGCGGCTGGCCGGGATCATGAAGCACATCCACGACTCCTGCTTCACCACCGCCGAGCGCTACGGGCACCCGGGCGACTACGTGGTGGGCGCGAACATCGCGGGCTTCGAACTGGTCGCGGACGCGATGCTGGCCCAGGGCCTGGTCTGAGCCCTCGCCCTTGCCCTCGCCGACACCCGGCGACCGACACCCGGCGACCGGCACCCGGCGACCGGTATCCGGCGATCGGCACCCGACCGCATCGGGCACCGATCGTCGGGTACGGCAGGGTGGGTCCTTCCTACGGTGGTGATCAGTAAGGGAAGGACGGGGGCGGAGTGCTGGAGCACCTGAACCGGGCGATGGAGGACATCGAACGGAACCTGGACCAGGAGATCGACGTGGCCGAGCTGGCTCGGACCGCGATGACGTCGGAGTACCACTTCCGACGGCTGTTCTCGATGCTCGCCGGGATGCCGTTGTCCGAGTACGTCCGGCGTCGGCGGCTGACCGTCGCCGGGGCCGAAGTGCTTGACGGCGGAAGGACGTTGCTCGACATCGCGGTCCGGTACGGCTACACCTCGGGAGAGGCGTTCGCCCGGGCGTTCCGGTCGATGCACGGGGTCGGGCCCGGGGCGGCCCGGCGCGACGGAGCGGTGCTCGTCTCCCAACCCCGGATGTCCTTCCGGCTCATCGTGGAGGGAAGCAGCAGCATGGAGTACCGGATCATCGAGAAGCCGGCGTTCCGGATCGTAGGGAAGAAGGCCCGGGTGCCGCTGATCTACCTGGGCGTCAACCCGCACATCGCCGAGTTCATCAAGGGACTCGGCGCGGAGACCGTCGAGCGGATCACGGCGCTCACCGGCGAGGACCCGCTCGGCATCGTGTCGGTGACGGACGACTTCTCGCCCAACCGGGAGGAGAGGTCCGAACTCGACTACTGGCACGCGGTGGTGGCGCGCGAGGACGCCGTCGTCCCGGAGGACCTGGAGGTTCTGCACGTCCCGGCCGGGACGTGGGTGGTGTTCACCAACACCGGGCCGTTCCCGCACGCGCTGCAGGAGATGTGGGGGGACACCTACGGCCAGTGGTTCCCGTCCAACCCGTACGAGACCCGGCCGGGCCCGGAGATCCTGCGGACCCGCTTCATCCCCGGGACGGGCGACGCGGAGGCGGAGCTCTGGATGCCGGTGACGCGGACCACACGCGGCTGACGGCCGACACATGGCCGCTGGCGGCTACGGCTGACAGATCACAGGCAACAGATAACAGCTGACAGATTTCGAAATCTGTCAGCTGTCCGCCGTCGATTGTTCGCCCACCCCCGTTCGGCCCACCAGCGCCCGCCCCCATCCCGCCGCTCCCCGCATGCTGGGGCGGGGGAGCAGGGGCCGCAGGCCGTACCCGAGGAGTGGGATCAACCGATGGCCAAGGCATTCGGCTTCGTCGACTACGGCGGAGCGGAGGTGCAGGAGTTCCTCGACCGTCCGGTGCTCGCCCCCGGCCCCGGTCAGCTGGCGATCACGGTCCGGGCTGCCGGGGTGAACCCGGTCGACTGGAAGATCCGCCGGGGCCACCTGGGCCGCGAGCGCGAACTCCCCGCCGTCATGGGGCAGGAAGCCTCCGGAGTGGTGCAGCAGGTCGGCCCCGGAGTCACCGTGTTCACCCCGGGAGACGAGGTGTTCGGCCTCGTCGCCGCCGGCGGCTTCGCCGAACAGACCCTGTTGCGTGCCGAGTTGAGCGCTCTCAAGCCCGAGGCCGTCGACTTCGACCGGGCCGCCGTGATCGGTGTCTCGGTCGCCACCGCCGACGACGCCCTGCGCCAACTCGCCCTCGGCGCGGGCCGGACGCTGCTGATCCTCGGCATCGCCGGCGGGGTCGGCAGCGCCGCCGCCCAGCTCGCCCGTCGCCAGGGCCTCAATGTGCTCGGCACCGCGAGCGACGCCAACCGCCCGTTCGTGGAGTCCCTCGGCGCCACCCAGGTCCGCTACGGCGACGGCGTCGCCGAACGGATCGCCGCGGCCGCCCCCGACGGCGTCGACGCCATCCTCGACCTGGTCGGCGGCGACGCCCTGCGCGCCGTGGCCGCCGTCCGCACCGACCGCACCGAGCTGGTGAGCACCGCCGACCCCGCCACCGCCGCCGAACTCGGCGGCAAGCCCGTCGACCGCTCGACGACCTCCGAGACCCTCGCCGCGCTCGCCGCCCTGGTCGCCGTCGGCGACCTCGACCCGCACATCACCGGCCGCCACCCGCTCGCCCGGGCCGCCGAGGCGGTCGCCGCGGTCGAGTCCGGGCACGTCCGCGGCAAGGTCGTCATCGAAGTCGCCTGACAGCCATCCCCCTTGGCGAACTGGACGAGCCGGACGAGTCGGACGAGCCGGTCCCCGGACGAGTCGGTCGAGCCAGACCAGCCCGACGAGCCAGACGAACCAGAACCCCATCCCCTCGACCACCCCGGAGAGTCGGAGCCATGAAGCAGACCACCGTCACCACCAACGCCCCCTGCTGGGTCGAACTGGGCACCGACGACCCGCCCGCCGCCCGGACCTTCTACACCGAACTGTTCGGCTGGCGCCCCGACAGCGGAGCCCGCCCGGAAGCCGAGGGCTACACCCAGATGTTCGTCGGCGACGCCCCGGCCGCCGCCATCACCCCGCGGTACGCGCCGCAGCAGCCGACGGCCTGGACGGTCGCCTTCGCGGTCGCCGACGCCGAGGTCACCGCCTCCAGGATCAAGGCCGCCGGCGGCAAGGTCATAAAGGAGCCCACCGACGTGCTCGACCACGGCCGCTTCTCGGTGTCCGCCGACCCGTCCGGCGCGGTCTTCATCCTCTGGCAGCCCCGCGGCTTCAAGGGCGCCGGGGTGTTCAACGAGCCCGGCGCGCTCGGCTGGGTGGAGCTGGCCACCCGTGACACGGCCGGCGCGAGGGACTTCTACCCGGAGGTCTTCGGCTGGTCCGTAGCGCCGTCCGAGCACTACACCCAGTGGGGCCTGAACGGCCAGGACTTCGGCGGCATGCTGGCGATGGACGACCGCTTCCCGCCCCAGGTGCCGCCGCACTGGCTGCCGTACTTCTCGGTGGCCGACGCCGACAACACGGTCGGCCGGGCGGTCGCCATGGGCGGGGACGTGCTGGTGCCCGCGGTCTCCATGCCGGGCGGCCGGCGGACCGCCGTGCTGCGCGACCCCCAGGGCGCCACGTTCGGCATCTACCGCGACGCCACCGAGGGCTGAGCGGGAGCGCCGGAGGCCGGGTTAGGCGGCGGGCCGAGTGCCCGGCCCGGCCGCCGCCCGTCCGGCGGCGGTACGCGAGCGCCAGGCGGACACCGCTGCGCCCGCCGTGACCAGCAGGGCGCCCATCGGCACCACGTCGCCGATCCGGTCGTACCAGGTCAGCGTGCCGGGCGCGGCGAGCGGCAGCCGGACGGTCAGCGCGCCGGTGCCGTCGGTGCCCAGCCGGGCGAGTTCCCGGCCCTGGGCGTCGAAGGCCGCGGAGACTCCGGTCAGCGAGGCCTGGACGGCCGGGCGCCCGGTCTCGGCGGCCCGGATCGCCGCCAGCGAGACGTGCTGCTCGGGCGCCCAGGTGTGCTGGAAGGTCGAGGTGGAGGACTGGTAGACCAGCACCCGGGCGCCTTCCCGGGCCGCGGTGCGCGCCATGTCCGGGAAGGCCGACTCGAAGCAGATCAGCGCGCCGACCGGCAGTGGCCGGCCGGCGCGGTCGGTGGCGGGCAGCACGTGGAAGTCGCTGCCGGACGCCCGGTTCTCGCCCGCCGCCCGGCTGACCCCGGCAATCCAGCCGAGCACCGGCCGCAGTGGGATGTACTCGCCGAAGGGCACCAACCGGATCTTGCGGTAGCGGTCGACCACCCCCACCGGGGAGACCAGCACCGCGTCCTTGGAGATCCGCCCGTCCGCCTTGCGGGCGTCCTCCCCGGCCATCACCTCGGCGCCGGTGGTGGCCGCGAGCCGGCGCAGTTCGTCCAGCGCGGCCGGGTCGCGGTCCAGGTCCGCGGTGGTGCTGCTCTCGCCCCACACCACCAGGTCCACCGGCTGCCCGACCAGGGCGGCGGTGTCCCGCGTGCTCGCCTCGAACCGGGCCTGCGGGTCCTCGACGATGCCCGGCTGGACCAGCGCCACCGTCACCGCCCCAGCCCCCGCCGGTGCCGGGCGCAGCGCGAACAGCAGCGGACCGGCGGCCAGCACCAGGACGGTCACCAGCGCGGCGGCCGCCCGGGGGCGCCAGTGCACCGCGGTCAGCGCGATCAGCGCCCCGGTGTTCACGGCCGCCACCGCCGCGCTGACCAGCCAGATGCCGCCCGCCGAGGCCAGCCCGAGGATCGCCGGGTGCTGCCACTGGGTGGCGCCGAGCAGCGCCCACGGTCCGCCGAGCGCGTGCCAGGACCGCGCGTACTCGGTGCTCACCCACGCCGCCGGGACGACCAGCAGCGCGAGCAGCGCCCGACGGGTGGTCAGCGGCGGGTGCAGCAGCCGGTGCACCGCGTACCCGACGACGGACTGAAGTGCCCCGAACAGCACCGCGAGCACCGGCAGCGCCGGCCCGATCGACGGCACCAGCCAGTACATCGCGGTCAGGATGAACCCGGCCCCGAACCACCACCCGCGCACCGCCGCCTCCCGCCCCGACGGTGCCCGCTGCATCAGCGACAGCCCCGGGACCAGCGCGATCCAGGCCAGCCACGCCAGCCCCGGTGCCGGGAAGGCCACCACCGGCACGGCCCCCGCCGCCAGCGCCCCGAAGCGCGCCCGGTACCGGTGCGGCGCGCGCGGCTGCCGCTCCGCCGTGGGTGTCGTGCGGGTCGTGCTCGGGGCGGGGCTGGCGGGAGCGATGCGGCGCGACATGCCCCGTATTGTCCGCCCGGGTGGCGGCCGGTGCCAGACGACGTCACGCGTGGTTGACACCGGCCCGCCGGCGGGTCAGCCCTCGTCGCCCTCCGGGTCGCCGCCCTCGAGGTCGCCCTCGGTCTCCAGGAACGCGGCCTGCAGCTGCGCGATCAGCTCCGGGTCCGGCTGCTCCCACAGCCCGCGGCTCGCCGCCTCCAGCAGCCGCTCGCTGATCCCGTGCAGCGCCCACGGGTTGGCGCCCGCCAGGAACTCGCGGTTGACCGGGTCGAGGATGTACTCCTGGGTCAGTTTCTCGTACATCCAGTCCGCGACCACGCCCGTCGTGGCGTCGTAGCCGAACAGGTAGTCGACCGTCGCGGCCATCTCGAAGGCGCCCTTGTAGCCGTGGCGGCGCATCGCCTCGATCCAGCGCGGGTTGACCACCCGGGCGCGGAAGACGCGGGCGGCCTCCTCGGTCAGGGTGCGGGTGCGAACCGTCTCCGGGCGGGTCGAGTCGCCGATGTAGGCGGTCGGGGCCTTGCCGGTGAGGGCGCGCACGGTGGCCACCATGCCGCCGTGGTACTGGAAGTAGTCGTCCGAGTCGGCGATGTCGTGCTCGCGGGTGTCGGTGTTCTTCGCGGCGACGGTGATCCGCTTGTACGCGGTCTCCATCTCCTCGCGCGCCGGACGGCCGTCCAGCCCGCGGCCGTACGCGTAGCCGCCCCAGACGGTGTAGACCTCGGCGAGGTCGGCGTCGGTGCGCCAGTCCCGGCTGTCGATCAGCTGGAGCAGGCCGGCGCCGTAGGTGCCCGGGCGGGAGCCGAAGACGCGGACGGTGGCCTTGCGTTCGTCGCCGTGCACCGCGAGGTCGGCCTGCACGTGCGCCCGGACGTAGTTCGACTCGGGCGCCTCCTCCTGGGCGGCGGCCAGACGCACCGCGTCGTCCAGCAGGGCGACCACGTGCGGGAAGGCGTCCCGGAAGAAGCCGGAGATGCGCAGCGTGACGTCGATGCGCGGGCGGCCGAGCTCGTCCAGCGGGATCGGCTCCAGGCCGGTGACCCGGCGCGAGGCGTCGTCCCAGACCGGGCGGACGCCGAGCAGGGCGAAGGCCTCGGCGATGTCGTCGCCGGCGGTGCGCATCGCGCTGGTGCCCCAGAGCGAGAGCCCGACCGAGGGCGGGTAGGCGCCGTCGTTGTCGGCCCGGTAGCGGTCGACCAGCGAGCTCGCGAGTGCCTGGCCGGTCTCCCAGGCGAGCTTGCTCGGGACGGCCTTCGGGTCGACGGAGTAGAAGTTGCGGCCGGTCGGCAGCACGTTGACCAGGCCGCGCAGCGGGGAGCCGGACGGACCGGCCGGGACGAAGCCGCCCCGGAGCGCGTGCAGCACGGCGTCCAGCTCGTCGGTGGTGGCGGCCAGCCGCGGCACCACCTGGGTGGCGGCGAAGGCCAGCACCTCGCCGACCGCCTCCGGGAACCCGGCGGCGACCTTCTCCACCGCCTCGGGCGCCCAGTCCTGCGCCTCCATCGCCTCGACCAGCGCGCGGGCCTCGGCCTCGGCGGCGTCGGTGGCGCCCAGGGTGAGGGCCGCCTCGTCCAGGCCCAGCGCCTCGCGCAGGCCGGGCAGTGCGCTGACACCGCCCCAGATCTGCCGGGCGCGCAGGATGGCGAGCACGATGTTGACCCGGTCGGTGCCGACCGGGGCCTGGCCGAGCACGTGCAGGCCGTCGCGGATCTGGGCGTCCTTGACCTCGCACAGCCAGCCGTCGACATGCAGCAGGAAGTCGTCGAAGCCGTCGTCCTCGGGGCGCTCGTCCAGGCCGAGGTCGTGGTCGAGCTTGGCGGCCTGGATCAGGGTCCAGATCTGGGCGCGGATCGCGGGCAGCTTGGCCGGGTCCATCGCGGCGATGTTGGAGTGCTCGTCGAGCAGCTGCTCCAGGCGTGCGATGTCGCCGTAGGAGTCGGCGCGGGCCATCGGCGGGACGAGGTGGTCGACGAGCGTGGCGTGGGCGCGGCGCTTGGCCTGGGTGCCCTCGCCCGGGTCGTTGACCAGGAAGGGGTAGATCAGCGGGAGGTCGCCGAGGACGGCGTCCGGGCCGCACTCGGCGGACAGCGCGGCGGTCTTGCCGGGCAGCCACTCCAGGTTGCCGTGCTTGCCGAGGTGGATCACGGCGTGGGCGCCGAAGCCGCCGTCCTCCTGGGCGGCCTGGATCCAGCGGTAGGCGGCCAGGTAGTGGTGGCTCGGCGGCAGGTCGGGGTCGTGGTAGATGGCGACCGGGTTCTCGCCGAAGCCGCGCGGCGGCTGGATGAGCACCAGCAGGTTCCCGGAGCGGATCGCGGCCAGCACGATGTCGCCGTCCGGGTTCTGCGAGCGGTCGACGTACAGCTCGCCGGGGGCCGGGCCCCAGTGCTGCTCGACCTGGTCGCGCAGGCTCTGCGGGAGCGTGGCGTACCAGCGGCGGTAGTCGGCGGCGGGGATGCGGACCGGGTTGCGGGCCAGCTGGTCCTCGGTGAGCCAGTCCTGGTCGTACCCGCCGGCGGCGATCAGCGCGTGGATCAGCGCGTCGCCCTCGTGGCTGTCGTCCGTGCCCCCGTCCAGACCGGGAAGGTCGTTCCCGAGGTCCATGCCCTCCTCGCGCAGCCGGTGCAGCAGCCGGACGGCGCTGGCCGGCGTGTCCAGGCCGACGGCGTTGCCGACCCGGGCGTGCTTGGTCGGGTAGGCGGACAGCACCAGGGCGAGGCGGCGCTCGGCGGCCGGGACGTGGCGCAGCCGGGCGTGGCGGACGGCGGTGCCGGCGACGCGGGCGGCGCGCTCCGGGTCGGCGGTGTAGACGGTCAGGCCGTCCTCGTCCAGCTCCTTGAAGGAGAACGGAACGCTGATCAGGCGGCCGTCGAACTCCGGGACCGCGATCTGGGTGGCGGTGTCCAGCGGGGACAGGCCGTCGTCGCTGGCCTCCCACTGGGCGCGCGACCAGGTGAGGCAGAGGGCCTGGAGGATCGGGCGGTCGAGGGCGGCCAGCGCGCCGGCGTCCCAGGCCTCCTCGTCCCCGCCGGCCTGGGCGTCGGCCGGGCGGGTGCCGCCGGCGGCGAGCACGGTGGTGACGATCGCGTCGGCGGCGCCGAGTTCGGCCAGCAGCTCGGGGTCGGCACCGCGCAGCGAGGCGCAGTAGTAGGCCCGGGCGCGGGCGCCCTGGTCCTCGACGGCGCGGCAGAGCGTCTCCACGAAGGCGGTGTTGCCGCTCATGTGGTGGGCGCGGTAGTAGAGCACCGCGACCGTCGGGCCTTCGTTCGTACGGGCTTCGCGCTCCAGCGGGCCCCAGGCGGGGGCGGAGGCGGGCGGGGCGAAGCCGTGGCCGGTCAGCAGCACGGTGTCGGAGAGGAAGGCGCCGAGCTCGGCCAGGTTGGCCGCGCCGCCGTGGGCGAGGTAGGCGTGCGCCTCGGCGGCGATGCCGGCCGGGACGGTGGAAAGCTCCATCAGCTGGGCGTCGGGGGCCTGCTCACCGGTCAGCACCACCACCGGGCGGGGGCCGGCCAGCAGCGCGTCCAGGCCCTCCTGCCAGGCGCGGCGCCCGCCGAGCAGACGGACCACGACCAGCTCGGTGCCCTCCAGCAGCGCGGGCAGGTCCTCGGGGGTCAGTCGGGCCGGGTTGCCGAGCCGGTACGGGACCGGGCCCGTCGAGGCGCGGGCACTGAGCAGGTCGGTGTCGGACGTCGACAGCAGCAGGATCATGCGAAGGCCCTCCTGGCCTCGTCGGTGGCCAGGATGGCCGCAGTGGTGGCCGGGGCGGCCGCGGCGGTGGCCGCGGGTACGGGCGCGGGCATGCGACAGCGCTGGTGCATTTCTGCCTTCCTCGGGGTCCGCGCCCCGGGCCGGTGGAGGACGGCGGGAGTTCCTGGCTCCCGCGGCCGACCGGCTTCCCGGTGAACCGCGGTCACAGTGGCGGGACCGCACCGGGCTTGCACCGGTTTCCTCCCCTGCGCCGTCGCTGGCGTGGACGGCCCGCTGGGGACCGCCCGCCAGCATCGTACGGGGTGCGGCTGACCTGGGGGAGAGCCAGCTCGGCCTCGCCCGGCGCACGGGTGGGCGCACGGAACCCACGGGCGCCGGGCGGTGGGCCGGGCGTGCTGCCGGGTGTGACGCAGCGGACGGAGGCAACCGATCGGATCATCTGTATGCTCGCCGCCATGCCACCGACACCCGACGTCACCGCGCCGGGCGCCGCCGTGCCCGACCGGGGGCGCGCGGACGCCTGCCCCGGGGCCCTTCGCCTGCACACCGCCGACGACGGCGGCCTCGCCCGGGTCCGGCTGCCCGGCGGACTGCTGACGGTTCGTCAGGCAATTGCGCTGGCCGAGGCGTCGCAGGCCCTGGGCGACGGGGAGTTGGAGACCACCTCGCGCGGCAACGTCCAACTCCGCGGCCTGGCCCCGGACTGCGGGGCCGAACTCGGCGAGCGCCTGCGCGCCGTCGGACTGCTGCCCTCGGACACCCACGAGCGGGTGCGCAACATCGTCGCCTCGCCGCTGGCCGGGCTGGACACCCTCGGCAACGCCGATGTGCAGGCCTGGGTACGGGAACTGGACGCGCGGCTGTGCGCGAGCGACTGGGCGGCCGGGCTCTCCGGCAAGTTCCTGTTCGCGCTGGACGACGGGCGGGGCGACGTCGCCGCGCTCGACGCCGATGTGACATTGATCGCAGCCCCGGGCGGCCCTGCCCTGCTGCGCCTCGGACGGGCCGAGCACGGGCACCCGGTGGAGGCCGGCCAGGAGGTGACGGCCGTGCTGGACGCGGCCCGCGCCTTCCTGGACGCGCTGCGCGGCAGCGGCCGCAAGGCCTGGCACCTGCGCGAGGTCCCCGACCTGCTCCCGGCCGGCACCGTGCCGCTGCCGACCGCCTGCGTTCCGTCCGCCTCCGGTTCGGTGGGCGCGCTGCCCGGCGGCCTCTCGGTGGGCATGCGCTTCGGACGGGCGAGCGCCGCGCAGTGGCGCGCACTGGTCGCCGCCTCGGCGGGCGAACTGCGGCTGACCCCCTGGCGGGGCGCCGTGCTGCCCGGCGTCCCGGCCGACCGGCTGCCCGCACTGGCGGCGGCCGGGTTCCGCACCGAGCCGGGCTCCGCCTGGGAGCGGGCCACCGCCTGCACGGGACTGCCGGGCTGCGCCAAGTCGCTCGCCGACGTACGGGCCGACGCGGCCCGGGCCCTGGACACGGGCGCGGGGGCCGGTTCGGGTGCGGTGTCGGGCGCCGGGGCCGGTGCGGGGACCGGCGGACTGCCGGTCCACTGGTCCGGCTGTGAACGGCGCTGCGGTCACCCGGCCGGGCGATGGGTGGACGTGCTGGCCACGGGGCACGGCTACCGGGTGACGGTGAACGGGCCGACCACGACCGCGGGCGCACCCGTGGACGTGAGGAACGAGGAGATGGCCGAGGCGGTCGCCGAGGCCAGGAGGACCACAAAGTGATCGAGTACGAGAAGGACGGCGCGTCCATCTACCGCCAGTCCTTTGCCACCATCCGTGCGGAGGCCGATCTGGCCGCCCTCCCGGCGGACGTCTCCCAGGTCGCGGTGCGGATGATCCACGCCTGCGGGATGACCGACCTGGTCGAGGACCTGGTGTACTCGCCCGGCGTGGTCGCCTCGGCGCGCGCTGCGCTGCACGCGGGTGCGCCCATCCTCTGCGACGTCAACATGGTCGCGAGCGGCGTCACCCGCAAGCGGCTGCCCGCCGACAACGAGGTGATCTGCACCCTCACCGATCCGTCGGTGCCCGAACTCGCCCGAGCGATGGGCAACACCCGCAGCGCGGCCGCCATGGAGCTGTGGCTGCCGCGACTGGAGGGCGCGGTGGTCGCCGTCGGCAACGCGCCGACCTCGCTGTTCCGGCTGCTGGAGATGATCGAGGCGGGCGCGCCGCGCCCGGCCGCGGTGATCGGCGTCCCGGTCGGCTTCATCGGCGCCGCCGAGTCCAAGCAGGCCCTGGCAGAACACCCCTCCGGCCTGGAGCACTTGGTGGTGCGCGGTCGGCGTGGTGGCAGTGCGATCGCCGCCGCCGCCATCAACGCGATTGCGAGCGAGGAAGAGTGACGGATCGACAGACGACCACGGGCCGGCTGTACGGCGTCGGGCTCGGCCCCGGCGACCCGTCGCTGGTGACCGTCCGTGCGGCCGAACTCATCGGCAAGGCCGATGTGGTGGCGTACCACAGTGCCCGCCACGGCAGGTCCATCGCCCGCTCGATCGCCGAGCGCTACCTGACGGGTAGTCAGATTGAGGAGAAGCTGGTCTACCCGCTCACCGTCGAGACCACCGACCACCCGGGCGGTTACCGGGGCGCGCTGGACGAGTTCTACGAGGAGGCCGCCGCCCGGCTGGCCGCGCACCTGGACGCCGGGCGCGACGTGGTCGTCCTCGCCGAGGGCGACCCGCTGTTCTACGGCTCCTACCAGCACATGCACAAGCGGCTCGCGCACCGCTACCCGACCGAGGTGGTGCCCGGCGTGACCTCGGTCAGCGCGGCGGCGGCCCGCCTCGGGCAGCCGCTGACCGAGGCGGAGGAGACGCTCACCGTCATCCCGGGCACGCTGCCCGAGGAGGAGCTGACCGCGCGGATCGCCTCCGCCGACTCCGCCGTGATCATGAAGCTGGGGCGTACCTTCCCGGCTGTCCGGCGGGCGCTGGAGCGGGCGGGCCGGCTGGACGACGCCCAGTACGTCGAGCGTGCCTTCATGGACGGGGAGCGCATCGCGCCGCTCACCGAGGTCGACGAGGAGAGCGTCCCGTACTTCTCGGTGGCGGTGCTGCCGAGCAGGGTCGCCCCGCTGGAGCCGGTCGTACGGCCCGCGGACGGCGTGGGCAGCGTGACCGTGGTCGGCACCGGGCCGGCCGGGCCGCTCTGGCTGACCCCCGAGGCGCGCGGCGCGCTGGCCGAGGCCACCGACCTGGTCGGCTACACCACCTACCTGGACCGGGTGCCGGAGCGGCCGGGACAGCGGCGGCACGGCTCGGACAACAAGGTGGAGTCGGAGCGCGCCGAGTTCGCCCTGGACCTCGCCCGACGCGGGCACCGGGTCTGCGTGGTCTCCTCGGGCGACCCGGGCGTCTTCGCGATGGCCACCGCCGTGCTGGAGGTCGCCTGCGAGCCGGACTACCGGGACGTGCCGGTGCGGATCGTCCCCGGGATGACCGCCGCCCACGCGGCCGCCTCCCGGGCCGGCGCCCCGCTGGGGCACGACTACGCGGTGGTGTCGCTCTCGGACCGGCTCAAGCCGTGGGACGTGGTGGCCAAGCGGCTGCGCGCCGCGGCCGAGGCGGACCTGGTGCTCGCGCTGTACAACCCGGGCTCGAAGTCCCGCACCACCCAGGTCGGCCAGGCCCGGGACGTGCTGCTGGAGTACCGCGCGCCGGAGACCCCGGTGGTGATGGCCCGTGACGTCGGCGGGCCGACCGAGCGGATCCGGATCGTCCGGCTGGGCGAGCTGGACCCGGCACTGGTCGACATGCGGACCATCCTGCTGATCGGCTCCTCGCAGACCCGGGCGGTCGAGCGGGGCGGCGGCGTGGAGGTCGTCTGGACGCCCCGGCGGTACCCGGAGGAGTGACGGCGGACGAATGACAGATGACAGCTAACAGATTTCATCATCTGTTAGCTGTCATCTGTTTTCTGTCTTCCGTCCGCTGTTACCTGTTATCCGTCACCCACCACCCGCCACCCGTCACCGGGTCGGCTTGGTGATCAGCAGCTCGGTGTTGTGGTCCTCCCCGGCGCCGAGCAGCGCCGAGACCCGCCCGTTCGGGTCGTTGTACGACAGCTCGCGGTACAGCGCCGCCAGGTTGGCGTCCGAGGTGCTGCCGAAGTCCGTCGTGTACGGCGCCGAGGACTCGATCAGCGTGGTGAACAGCGACAGCGTGCCGTCCCCGTTGTCCGCGATCTCGATGATGCGGCCGTGCTGCGGGTAGTCGATGTGCGAGGCGGTGTTGATCTCCCAGAACGCCCGTTCCGGAACCGCGTGCCCGTGCGCCGTGATCTTGTTCATGTGGGTGTGCCCGTTCACCCAGGCGACCACGTTCGGGTAGCGCTGCAGCAGCGCGACCAGCTCGTTGCCGTCGTGCCGCTTCTCGAAGACGTTGCGCGGGTCCGGCAGCAGGTTGCCCATCGAGCCGCTGGTGTGGTGGCTGAAGAGGAGGATCACGTCGTCGGTGCTGCCGCCCGTGACCTTGTTCCCGTTGGTGTCGTACCAGTGCCCGCTGTGGTCCTTCAACTGCTGCTCCAGCCAGCGCAGTTGCGTGGTGCCGAGTGAGCCGTCGGCGAACCCGGCCTGGTTGGTGGTGTCCAGGCTGATGCCGACGACCTTCTCCGAGATCCGGAAGGTGTAGTAGAGCTTGCCGCTGCCCACCATGTCCGAGGTGAAGCCGTGCCCGAACGGACCGGCGCCGGTGACGGCCGGGTTGAGGTGGGCCTTGGCGAACTCCTTGAGCGTGAACGGGTGTCGGCGCTCGTCCGGGGTCACCCGGCGCACCGCCTCGCCGTTCGCGAGCAGCTTGGCGAGCAGCAGCACGGCGCCCGCCGGGTCCCGGCGCAGCGAGTCCATCAGCTGGGCGGCGGTCGCGTCGTCGCAACCCTCCAGCTTGAGCCCGCCCGTGTAGAGGTCGTTCAGCAGCCCGAAGTCCGGCAGCGAGCCCTCGATGCTGTCGTCGTGGTTGCCGACGGTGGTGTACCAGGGGGTCTTCAGGCCCGGCGCGTCGAAGGGCCGACCGGCCGCCGACAGGAAGCCGGGCACCTGCGGGAAGCCCTTCGCCTTGTAGACGTCGCTGTAGGCGATCTCGGGGTTCCAGAAGGCCGAGTTCCCGGAGTTCTGCACGCCCTCGTAGCGGGACGGGTCACCGGTGTTCTGGGCCATCCGCCCGCCGCCCATGACGGTGAGGTACCAGTCGAGTTCGGCCAGCTCGTGGTTGTCGGTGTTGTCACCGGTGGCCATCACCATGCTGAACGGCAGCCCGGTGTACGGGCCGCCGGAGAGCGAGTTGACCCGCTCGACGAGCGCCGAGACACCCCGGGCGTTCAGGGCCTCCTGCGGCCGGTAGGCGCTGTCGTTGTACTTGGCCAGGAACTCGAAGCGCACCGGGGACTCGGTGTCCACCAGGTGCAGGTCGCTGAACTGGACGAAGCTGGCCAGCCCGGTGCGGCGGTCGTCCCGCCCGGCGCCCGGCGCCGCGAGCTCCCCGCGCACCACCAGCGGCCACCCCGGCCCGGCGGTCAGCCGCTTGTAGGCGCCGGTGCCGGACGGCGTGGCCACCTGCTCCAAGGTCGTCCCGGCGACGTCGACCGCCCGCGCGGCCGTGGTCGCCAGTGCCCGGTCCCGCCCGGCGGCCGAGGCGAACTGCGCACCGCCGATCGACAAGGCCGACCAGGCGGCGGCCACCGACGTACCGGTGATGAACGTACGTCGTTTCATGCCTGCCACAAAAACCCCCACATGCTGACGGCCCGGCCGGGAAGAGCGCCCCGCCCACCGGACCTGAGTGTCATGAACCCGCTTCTGGCGGACCGCCAGATTACCCACCGGTAGCCACCGTGCGTTAGGCCCGGGTGGAGAACTCTTCGGGAACACGGGCCGGCGCACCCCTGCGCCGGCCCGTCGGCTGTGGGGCCGGCCGCCACCCCGGTCGGGGCGGAGCCGGACGGATGGGGGAAAATCGGCGGCGACGGCCGGTGCGGCCGCCGACGGGACGAGGGGCGGTGCGCGGGCGCCGCCCCGGCAGCGCGGAAACGAGGCGCAGGGTGGCCGCAGCGGGAGCCGAGGCGGGAGGCCGGGCCGGCCAGCTGAAGAGCAGCGGGCTGCGGCACGGCTGGACGACGGGCGCCTGCGCCACCGCCGCCACCAAGGCCGCGTACACCGCGCTGCTGACCGGCGAGTTCCCGGACCCGGTCACCATCACCCTCCCCAAGGGCCAGCAGCCCGCCTTCGCCCTCGCCGCCGAGCAGCTCACCACGGAGAGCGGGGTGCCGGCCGGCGCCATGGCGGGCGTGGTCAAGGACGCCGGCGACGACCCGGACGTGACCCACGGCGCACTGATCCGCGCCACCGTCCGGCCCGGCGGACCCGGCACCGGAGTCGTGTTCCGGGCCGGCCCCGGAGTCGGCACGGTCACCAAGGCGGGCCTGCCGCTGGCGGTCGGCGAGCCCGCGATCAACCCGGTCCCCCGGCAGATGATCCGCGACGCCGTGGCCGAAGCGGCGGCGGCGCACGGCGGCAGCGGGGACGTGGTGGTGGAGATCTCGGTGGACCACGGCGAGGAGATCGCCCGCTCGACCTGGAACCCCCGCCTCGGAATCCTCGGCGGGCTGTCCATCCTCGGTACCACCGGGATCGTCGTCCCCTACTCCTGCTCGGCCTGGATCGACTCGATCCGCCGCGGCGTCGACGTGGCCCGGGCGGCCGGGCGCACCCATGTGGCGGGCTGCACCGGTTCGACCTCGGAGAAGGTCGCGGTCGCGGTGCACGGACTGCCCGAGGACGCGCTGCTGGACATGGGCGACTTCGCCGGGGCCGTGCTCAAGTACCTCAAGCGCCACCCGGTGCCCCGGCTGACCATCGCGGGCGGCTTCGCCAAGCTCTCCAAGCTCGCCCACGGCCACCTCGACCTGCACTCGGCGCGCTCCCAGGTGGACAAGGGGTATCTGGCCGAACTGGCCCGTCGCGGCGGGGCGGACGAGGAGTTGGCGGCCGCGGTGGCGGTGGCCAACACCGGGCTGGAGGCCGTGCAGCTGTGCCGGGCGGCCGGGGTGCCGCTCGGGGACCTGGTGGCCGAGGCGGCCCGGGCGACGGCGCTCGGCGTGCTGCTCGGCTCGCCGGTCGCGGTGGACGTCATCTGCATCGACCGCGCCGGAACGGTCGTCGGCCGGGCGGAGCCGCTCGGGCCCTGAACCCTGAACGTACGGGCGGAACCGCTCGGGCCCTGAACGTCCGTGGGGAACCGCCCGGGCCCTGCGCGGCGTCCAGTTGAGCGTGCCGCCCCGCTCAGCGCAAGCTCAGCAGTTTCGTACGGTGATGTGAAGATCCGGCGCTCATGCGGGGTGAGAAACGGACAAAAGTGGCGTCGCGCCCATCCATGGTTCTGGCGTCATCTCAACCATGAGATATGGTCTGCCGAGTGACAGGCGACTACCTCACCCGTATCGGCACCCTCATCCGTACCGCGCGCCAGCACCGCGGCTGGTCCCAGGCGCAGCTCGGAGAGGCCCTCGGCACCAGCCAGAGCGCGGTCAACCGCATCGAACAGGGCAAGCAGAACGTCAGCCTTGAGATGATCGCCCGCATCGGCGAAGCCCTCAACAGCGAGATCGTCTCCCTCGGCTACTCCGGCCCGATGCACCTGCGCGTCACCGGCGGCACCCGCCTCTCCGGCGCCATCGACGTCCGCAGCAGCAAGAACGCCTGCGTCGCGATCCTGTGCGCCTCGCTGCTGACCACCGGCCGCACCACGATCCGCAGCGTCGCCCGGATCGAGGAGGTCTACCGCATCCTCGAGGTGCTGACCAGCATCGGCGTCAAGAGCCGCTGGCTCAACGACGGCCGCGACCTCGAACTCACCCCGCCGGCCGAGCTCGACCTCGCCGCGATGGACGTCGACGCCGCCCGCCGCACCCGTAGCGTGCTGATGTTCCTCGGCCCGCTGATGCACCGCGCCCAGCACTTCGCCATCCCGTACGCGGGCGGCTGCGACCTCGGCACCCGCACCGTCCAGCCGCACCTGACGGCGCTGCGCCGCTTCGGCCTGGAGGTCGCCACCACCGGCGGCGCCTACCACGCCTCGGTCGAGCCGGGTGCCCCGCTGGACCGCCCGATCGTGCTGACCGAGCGCGGGGACACCGTCACCGAGAACGCCCTGCTGGCCGCCGCGCGGCACGACGGCGTCAGCGTCATCCGCAACGCCTCGCCCAACTACATGGTCCAGGACCTCTGCTTCTTCCTGGAGAAGCTGGGCGTCAGGATCGAGGGCATCGGTACCACCACGCTGACCGTCCACGGTGTCCCGCAGATCAGCCGCGACGTCGACTACACCCCCGCCGAGGACCCGGTGGAGGCGATGAGCCTGCTCGCCGCCGCCGTGGTCACCTCCTCCGAGCTGACGATCCGCCGGGTGCCGATCGAGTTCCTGGAGATCGAGCTCGCGGTGCTGGAGGGCATGGGCCTCGACTACGACCGGAGCCCCGAGTACCGGGCCCACAACGGCCAGACCCGCCTGGTCGACCTCACCGTGCGCCCGTCCAAGCTGAGCGCGCCGATCGACACCATCCACCCGATGCCGTTCCCCGGCATCAACATCGACAACGTGCCGTTCTTCGCCGCCATCGCCGCGGCCGCGAACGGAACCACGATGATCCACGACTGGGTCTACGACAACCGCGCGATCTACCTCACCGAGCTGACCCGACTCGGCGCGGACGTCAAGCTGCTCGACCCGCACCGGGTGCTCGTCCAGGGCCCGACCCGCTGGCGCGCCGCCGAGATGATGTGCCCGCCCGCGCTGCGCCCGGCCGTGGTCATCCTGCTCGCGATGCTCGCCGCCCAGGGCACCTCCGTCCTGCGCAACGTCTACGTCATCAACCGCGGTTACGAGGACCTCGCCGAGCGCCTCAACTCGATCGGCGCCCAGATCGAGACCTTCCGCGACATCTGACCGACGAGTTGGCGTTCCGTCAGTTCACCGATCGGCCCCACTCGCTGAGGCCGGTCAGCAGTACCGCCACGTCCAACCCGGTGTTCAGGTAGTCCACGAACACCGGGTTGTTCAGCGCCCAGGGCGAACGCCGCTCCCGCACCAGCCGGACCGCCTCGTCCGTGCCGTGCCCGAGCTCGACCAGCGCCTGGGCCACCACCAGGCCCGAGCGGTTGTAGCCCGAGTGGCAGCGCACCAGCGTCCGACGGCCCCGTGCGCCGGCGCGGCCGCTACTCGCCGGTGGTGCCGTCGAGGTGCTCGCGCAGGAGGTCGGCGTGGCCGTTGTGGCGGGCGTACTCCTCGATCATGTGGGTGAGGATCCAGCGCAGCGAGAAGACCTCCTCGCCGTGGTGGCCCAGGACGTCCAACGACGTTGCGGCGGCGACGAGTTCCCGGGTGTGGTCGCACTCGCGGCGCCAGACGGCGAAGGCCTCCTCCGGGTCGGCGGTCTCGACGTCGAACTCGGCGAAGGTGCCGTCCGGGTGCTTCCAGAAGCCGCGCCGGCCTTCGCCGTCCAGGACGTTGCGGAACCAGCTGCGCTCCACCTCGGCGAGGTGGCGGACCAGCCCGAGCAGGGAGAGCCCGGAAGGCTCCAGCACCCGGGTGCGGAGCTGCGCGGCGGTCAGGCCCGCGCACTTCATGGCCAGGGTGTCGCGCTGGTGGTCCAGGAAGCTCGCCAGGGTGGCCCGTTCATCGGCCGTGCGCAGGGTCGTCGTGCGCGAGCTGGCCGTGCGCGAGTCGGCCGTGCGCGAGCCGGCCGTGGGCAGGGTCGCGGTCCGCGGGGCGGCAGTGGTCTGGTCATCGGTCATCGGGCCATCCTGACCGCCCGCCCGCGTGACCGCCCGGTGAATTCCACGGACCGGACGCGGGCCTGGACTCAGACCGTCCGCTCCAGCCAGTGCACCGCGCCCGCCACGTCCGCCGCGACCGGCACGCCCTCCGGCACCGGCGGGCGTTCCACCACGACCACCGGCAGGCCGAGTTCGCGGGCCGCGGTGAGCTTGGGCGCGGTCGCGGCGCCTCCGCTGTCCTTGGTGACGACCACGTCGATCCGGTGGTCGCGCAGCAGCGCCCGCTCGCCGTCGAGGGTGAACGGGCCGCGGTCCAGCAGGACTTCGAGCGACGGCGGCAGCGGCGGCTCCGGCGGGTCCACCGAGCGGGCGAGGAAGTGCAGCCCGTCCAGGTGGGCGAAGGCGCCGATGCCCTGCCGGCCGGAGCTGAGGAAGACCCGCCGCCCGAGCCCGGGCAGCAGCTCGGCGGCCGCCGGGAGCGAGGGCACGGGGTGCCAGCGGTCCCCGGGGACGGACGCGAAGCCGGGGCGGCGCAGCACCAGCAGCGGCACCCCGGTGGCGGCGGCCGCCAGCGCGGCGTTGCGGGACATCCCGGCGGCGAACGGGTGGGTGGCGTCCACCATGGCGGCCACCCCTTCGGCGCGCAGCCAGGCGGCCAGCCCGTCCGGGCCGCCGAAGCCGCCGACCCGCACCTGCCCGGCGGGCAGCCGGGGCCGGGCGACCCGTCCGGCCAGCGAGCTGGTGACCCGCAGGGACGGGCGGCCGTCCAGCGCGGCGGCCAGCGCCCGGCCCTCCGTCGTGCCGCCGAGGACCAGGACGTGCGCCGGGGCCCCGGTCATGCGCCGCAGGGCTGGTGCGGGCGCTCGCGGTCCGCCGAGTAGAGGTGGCTGTCGCGGAACTGCTCGGCGGCGAGCGTGCGGCCGACGATGATGACGGCGGTGCGCACCACGCCCGCCTCCTTGACCTGCCCGGCGATGTCGGCGAGCGTGCCGCGCAGCACCAGCTCGTCGGGGCGGCTGGCCATCGCGACCACGGCGGCCGGGCAGTCGGCGCCGTAGTGCGGGAGCAGCTGCTCGACCACGTCGTCCACGTAGCCGGCGGCCAGGTGCAGCACCAGCAGGGCGCCGCTGCGGCCGAGGGTGGCGAGGTCCTCGCCCTCGGGCATCGGGGTGGCGCGCTTGGCGATCCGGGTGAGGATGACGGTCTGGCCGACGGTCGGCACCGTCAGCTCGCGCTTCAGCGCGGCCGCGGCGGCGGCGAAGGCGGGCACGCCGGGGACCACCTCGTAGGGGACGCCGGCCGCGTCCAGGCGGCGCATCTGCTCGGCGACGGCGGAGAAGACGGACGGGTCGCCGGAGTGCAGCCGGGCCACGTCCTGGCCGGCCCGGTGCGCGGCGACCAGCTCGGCGGTGATCTGGTCCAGGTTGAGCTGGGCGGTGTCGATCAGGCGGGCGCCGGGCGGGCACTCCTCCAGCAGCTCGCGCGGGACGAGGCTGCCGGCGTAGAGGCAGACCTCGGCACGGGCCAGGACGCGCTGGCCGCGCAGGGTGATCAGGTCGGCGGCGCCCGGGCCGGCTCCGATGAAGTAGACGGTCACGAGGCTTTCTCCTGGGGGGTGTTGGGCTTGACGGCGGACCACTGGGTGACCGGCATCGCCTGCCGCCATCCGGTGAAGCCGCCCACCGGGACGGCGTGGGCGACGGCCAGCTTGACCAGCTCCCCGCCGTGCCGCCGGTACCACTCGGTGAGCAGTGCCTCGGACTCCAGCGTCACGGTGTTGGCGACCAGCCGCCCGCCGGGGCGCAGCGCGGCCCAGCAACGGTCCAGCAGGCCGGGCGCGGTGAGGCCGCCGCCGATGAACACGGCGTCGGGGGTGGGGAGTTCGACGAGTGCGGCGGGTGCCGGGCCGGTCACCACCCGGAGCCGGGGCACGCCAAGCGAGGCGGCGTTGCGGGCGATCCGCTCGGCCCGGAGGGGATCGCGCTCGATGCTGACCGCCCGGCAGTCCCGGTGGGCGCGCAGCCACTCGACGGCGATCGAGCCGGAGCCGCCGCCGACGTCCCAGAGCAGTTCGCCGGGGGAGGGGGCGAGCACGGCCAGGGTGGCGGCGCGGACGTGCCGCTTGGTGAGCTGGCCGTCGCTCTCGTACGCGGCGTCGGGCAGGCCGGGGACGAGGGAGCCGCGCGGGCCGTCGCCGAGTTCGACGGCGATGAGGTTCAGCGGGTTGCCGGGCGGGTGCGGCCAGTCGTCGGCGCGGCCGTCGAGGCGGCGCTCGTCCGGGGAGCCGAGTTGTTCCAGCACGTGCAGTCGGGCGGCCCCGAAGCCGCGTTCGGTGAGCAGTGCGGCGACGGCGGCGGGGGTGGCGGCGTCGGCGCTGAGCACCAGCAGGCGGCGCCCGGGGTGCAGGGCGAGCGTGAGGGTGTCCAGCGGTCGGCCGACCAGGCTGACCACCTCGGTGGCCTCCAGCGGCCAGCCGAGCCGGGCGCAGGCGTAGGAGACCGAGGAGGGGTGGGGCAGCACGCGCAGCCGGTCGGCGCCGACGGTTTCGGCGAGGGTGCGGCCGATGCCGAAGAACATCGGGTCGCCGCTGGCCAGGACGGCGAGGCGGCGGCCGGCGTGGTCGGCGAGCAGCCCGGGGAGGGCCGGGCGCAGCGGGGACGGCCAGGCGACGCGCTCGGCGCCGACCTCGCCGTGGGGGAGCAGCGCCAGCTGCCGGGGGCCGCCGATGACCACCTCGGCGGACTGCAGCGCGGCCCGGGAACCCGCGGCGAGGCCGGACCAGCCGTCGGCCCCGATCCCGACGACGGTGATCGGAGGTGGCAGCTCGGGCACCGGGTGGCTCCTCGTCGTTCGTTCCTGCTGGCCGGGGCAGCCTACCTGGCGGTATCCGGGCCGGAACCGGCCGCCCTCACCTGTCCGTCCAGTCCCCCGAGGCGATCAGCGCCGGCCGTGCCCGCAGCCGTGCCGCGGCCGCCGGACCGGCGAGGTAGACCCATGCCTCGCGCCGCTCGCCCGCCGCCGTCCGCACCGCCATCCGGCGCCGCAGGTAGAGCCCCGTCCCGTCCGTCCGGCAGTCCTCCAGCCGGTCCAGGTCCGCGAGCACCCCGGCGTACGCGCCCGGGCGCACGGTGACCAGCTCACCCACGATCCGGCGCCCGGGCGTCGCGTCCGGCATCGCGTACGGGTACCCCGGTCCGTCGTGCAGGGCGGCGCCGTCCAGCACGGCGGGCAGGATCCCGTCGCAGCGTCCGGCCAGGTGGACGGCGTGGTTGCGGCCGCCGCTGCGCAGGGTGCCGTACACGAAGAACGGCAGCGCCGCCTCGACCGGTGGGGTCTGCTCGGGCGCTGACACTTGTTCGACCTCCTCGCCGGGGAGCGCCAACGGTACGTTCTGCGGACCGATCCGTGATACCCACTGGCGCGCCGGGCCGTCGATGCGCTGTCATGTCGGGTGTTCAGCCAGCACCGTCCAAGGGGGACACGCATGACATCGCCCGCCTCGCCGCCACCGGCGACGACCCCCGACAGCAGCACCTCCGCCATCCCTTCGACCGCCCCCGCCCCTTCCCCCACCCGGCTCTCCGGCGCCGTCTGGCTCGCCCTCGCGGTGGTCTACGTGGTCTGGGGCTCGACGTACCTCGCGATCCGGATCGCGGTCGAGACGATGCCCTCCTTCTTCTCCGCCGCCGCCCGCTTCCTGACCGCCGGCCTGCTGCTGGTCGGCTACCTGCTGGTCCGCCAGGGCCCGGCCGGCCTGCGGGTGAGCGGGCGCCAGCTGGCCTCCGCCGCCCTGGTCGGCGTGCTGCTGCTGACCGGCGGCAACGGCCTGGTGGTGCTCGGCGAGACCTCCGTCCCGTCCGGCCTGGCCGCCCTGCTGGTGGCCGCCGTCCCGCTGTGGATGGTCGTGCTGACGGCCGTCGGCGGCGGCGAGCGCCCCAGGCGCGCAGAGCTCGCCGGGGTGCTGCTGGGCCTGGTCGGCCTCGGTGTGCTGTCCGCCCCCGCGATCGGCGGGTCGGTGGAGCCGCTCGGCGTGGTCCTGATCATCTGCGCCACGCTGGCCTGGGCGGCCGGTTCCTTCGCGAGCAAGAAGATCCCGATGCCGGGCAACGTGCTCGCCGCGAGCGCCTACCAGATGCTGGCGGGCGGCCTGTGCAACGTGCTGATCGGACTGGCCCGTGGCGAGCAGCACGGGCTGGACCTCGGGGCGGTGTCGGGCCGGTCCTGGCTGGCCCTCGCCTACCTCGTCCTGTTCGGATCGCTGCTCGCCTTCACCGCGTACGCCTGGCTGCTGCGGTCGGCCCCGCTGACCCTGGTCGCCACCTACGCGTACGTCAACCCGGTGGTCGCGGTGCTGCTGGGCTGGCTGATCCTGGCCGAGCCGCTGACCGGCCCGACGCTGGCGGGCGGGTCGATCGTGGTGGCCGGCGTCTGTCTGGTGGTCAGCGTCAGCCGGCGGCAGGGGCGTCCGTCGAAGGCGGGGGCGGCGGCGCGCAGGTGAGGGCGACGGCGGCGCGCAGGTGAGCACGACCGAAACCCGGTCCGCCGGATCACCCCGGCAGTGCGCCGAGCAGGCGAAGAGCCTCCGCCGGTCCTGAACGGATCGGCGGAAGCTTGTGTGCCGGAGCGCGCGGATCAGAGCGCGTGGGGCGGCTTCCCCGTCCACCAGTTCCCCGGCGCCTCAGGGTCGCGGCTGGTCCAGTACTCGATGATCGCGTTGGTGAACTCGTCCGCCGACAGCGTTCCGTCACCGTCCAGGTCGAGGTGGCGGAAGGCCTCGTCGGCGTCGTCGCGGGAGAGTCCGGCGAAGTGGCCGCGCTGGAAGACGAAGAACTCGCCGGCGTCCACCGTTCCGCTGTGGTCGGCGTCAGCGACGGCGAGGAAGGACCCGGCCAGGGCGCCGAAGATCTCCCGGGCGGCCACCGGGTCGTCGGCGAGCGCGCCGGTCGAGGCGACGAACTGCTCGCGGGTGATCGCCTCCGTTCCGGTGGGCTTTCCGGCGAGGTGGAGGTCGTGCCAGACGGTCAGGTAGGCGCGGACGATCACGGCCTCGGCCTCCGAGCCCTCCTGGTGGCCGAGCGAGCGGGCCACCGAGTGGCCCATCAGCACGTGGTCCCGTTCGGTGAGCAGCCCGTCCCCGTCGGCGTCGAGGTGGTCGAAACCGTGATTGATCTTCGCGAAGAGCAGGTCGTCCGACAATGTGCCCCCTCCGGTGGCGATCCCGCGGCTCAGGGAGGGCCGCGGCACGTTGAGCGACGTCGCGTCGCCAGCACGCTAACGCGTGGAACCGCGCCCGCGCAGCCGAACGAAGGGCGAACAGCGGCGCCCGGGCGCAGCGATCAGTGCGCCGCGGCCGCTGCCCGGTACGGAGTCCGTCCGCAGCGCCGCCCCCACCAGTGCCCGGGTGTACGGCGCGCGCGGCGCGGCCAGCAGCTCGCCGGTCGGCGCGGACTCGACCTCGGAGCCGTCGCGCAGCACCAGCGTGCGGTCCGTCGTCCCCGCGACCACGCCCAGGTCGTGGCTGACCAGCAGCACCGCCGTGCCGTGTTCGCACTGCAACTCGCCCGGAAGGTCGAGTACTTGCCGCTGGACCCGGGCGTCCAGCGCGGTGGTGGGCTCGTCCGCGATCAGCAGCCGCGGCTCGTTCATCAGCGCCATCGCGATCACCACCCGCTGCCGCGTCCCACCGGAGAAGCGGTGCGGGTGGTCGCGCAGCCGGGCGGACGGGATGCCGACCCGGTCGAGCATCTCCGCCGCTCGCCGGCGGGCCTCGGCGCGCCCGGCCCGCGGGTGGTGCAGCCGGTACGTCTCGGCGAGTTGGGCGCCGACGCCGTGGAACGGGCTGAGCGAGGTCAGCGCGTCCTGGAGGACCAGCGCGGCCCGGCCGCCCCGAACCCCGCGCAGCAGCGGCTCCCCGGCGCCCACCAACTCCTGTCCGTCCAGCCGGATCGAGCCGCTGACGGTGGTGGTGCGCGGGTCGTGCAGGCCGAGCACGGCCAGCCCGACGGTGGACTTCCCGGAGCTCGGACGCGTTCCGGTTTCCGCAAATCACCGGAAGTCGCTCCGGAGGAATTCCTCCCGGACTGTTTCGGGGATTGTGGCAGCTTCGTTTCCCGGCAACACGGCCGCCACAGAGGAACGAAAATATATTGGCGAACCGGGCGGCCCGTCCCGCATTCTGAGACCTCCGCCACAGTCCCCGCGGTCTTGGTACGATCCCGTTGGACCGCGACTGGCGCGTAGGGATGGAATCGACCATCGGGAAGCGGTCCCGTGGATCCGCACGTCGTTGCCGAGCGCCTGGGCCGCCCGCATCCCCACCAGGAGACCGCCATGGCCCAGCCCGAGCAGCCCCAGCAGACCCCCGCGCAGCCGCACACCGCCGCGAGCGCCGCCGCCGACACCGCCTTCCGCAGTGCCCTGGACGTCGTGGCCGGCGTCGAGCCGCGGATCGCCGCCGCCATCGGCAGGGAACTGGAGGACCAGCGCGCCTCGCTCAAGCTGATCGCCAGCGAGAACTACGCCTCCCCGGCCGTCCTGCTCGCCATGGGCAACTGGTTCAGTGACAAGTACGCCGAGGGCACCGTCGGCCGCCGCTTCTACGCCGGCTGCCGCAACGTCGACACCGTCGAGGCGCTCGCCGCCGAGCACGCCCGCGAGCTGTTCGGCGCCGAACACGCCTACGTCCAGCCGCACTCCGGCATCGACGCCAACCTCACCGCCTTCTGGGCGGTCCTCTCCCAGCGGGTCGAGAGCCCGGCCCTGGAGCGCGCCAAGGTGCGCAACGTCAACGACCTCACCGAGCAGGACTGGGCCCAGCTGCGCCAGGAGCTCGGCAATCAGCGCATGCTGGGCATGTCCCTGGACACCGGCGGCCACCTCACCCACGGCTTCCGGCCCAACATCTCGGGGAAGATGTTCGAGCAGCGCAGCTACGGCACCGACCCGGAAACCGGCCTGATCGACTACGACGCGCTGCGCGAGACCGCCCGCGAGTTCCGCCCGCTGATCCTGGTGGCCGGGTACTCCGCCTACCCGCGGCTGGTCGACTTCCGCAGGATGCGCGAGATCGCGGACGAGGTGGGCGCGACCCTCATGGTCGACATGGCGCACTTCGCCGGCCTGGTCGCGGGCAAGGTGCTGACCGGCGACCACGACCCGGTGCCGCACGCCCACATCGTCACCACCACCACCCACAAGTCGCTGCGCGGGCCGCGCGGCGGCATGGTGCTCAGCAACGCCGAGCTCGCCGAACACGTCGACCGCGGCTGCCCGTTGGTGCTCGGCGGCCCGCTCTCGCACGTCATGGCCGCCAAGGCCGTCGCCCTCGCCGAGGCCCGCCGCCCCGAGTTCCGCGCCTACGCCCGCGCCGTGGTCGACAACGCCCAGGCGCTCGCCGAGGGCCTGCTGCGCCGCGGCGGCAAGCTGGTCACCGGCGGCACCGACAACCACCTGGTGCTCACCGACGTCTCCGGCTACGGACTGACGGGCCGTCAGGCGGAGGCGGCACTGCTGGACTCGGGCATCGTCACCAACCGCAACTCCGTCCCCCAGGACCCGAACGGCGCCTGGTACACGTCGGGCGTCCGGCTCGGCACCCCGGCGCTCACCACCCGTGGCCTGGGCACCGCCGAGATGGACGAGATCGCCGCCCTGATCGACACCGTCCTGCGCGGCACGACTCCCACCACCACCGCCAACGGGGCGCCCTCCAAGGCGAACTACGCCCTCGACGAGTCCCTGCGCGACGGCATCGCCAAGCGCGCCGCCGACCTCCTCGCGCCCTTCCCGCTCTACCCGGGCGTCGACCTGGTCTGACCGGGACGGCGCGGGCCGACCGCAACCCGGGGCTACCGAAGAGCTGTTCGGCAGCCCCGGGCCCGAGCCGGGCAGTACTGCAGTGACTTGTACTGCAGGAACCGGGTGGTGGCTGCCCAGCCCGGGGCCGCCCGGCGGGCCGCCGTCACCGCGGCGTCGACGTCGGCCGCCCCGCCCGCCGGTACGGTGGTGAGCACCCGCTCGGTGGCCGGGTTCAGTACGGCGACGGGGATCCGTAGTCCCCGGAGGGCCGCCAGGAACCGTCGACGCACTGGTCGCCGTACTCCGCGTGCTCCTGCACGGGTCGTCCCGTCGGCTGGTCAGCGAACCCGCCGCGTGGACCGGCTGGTTATCGCGGAGCGAACCGCGCGGTGTACTGGTCGAACGGTTCGATCCCGACCTGCGCGCGACGCTCGTCCAGCCGCTCCGGGTCCTCGCACGGCCACGGCACCGGGCGGCCGTCCGCCACCGCGCCGATCTGGGTGCCGTAGCGCTGCGGGCGCCCCTCGTTGACGGCCAGCCGGTCCTGCAGGAAGCCCAGGTCCCGGGCGCTCGCCGCGCCGTCCGCCACCGCCTCCGCCATCAGCTGCACCGCCCGCCGCTGGACCTCCAGTTGGCGGTCCGCGTGCTGGGCGACCAGCCAGGCCGCCCGGGCGGCATCGGCGCCGACGGTCCGCTCGGTCGGCCAGCCGTGCTCCGCCATGATCTCCGAAAGCCGGTCGCCGTGCCGGGCGGTGAGCCTTCGCCAGACGGCCTGTTCGGCCAGGTCAGGGCTGTGCGCCAGCCGCGCGGCCGTGTTGTCCTCAGCCATCATCGCCGTCAATTCGACGGAGAGTGCGTTCGCCTGGGTTTCCGTCCGGTCACGCTCTGCTGCTGTCATGCCGATCCGTTCCTCGCCTCGAGGCCCTTGTCGGGCCGTCTGCCACCACGGTAGGGGTGGAAGTGGCGACGAAGATCATTCGCGAGGCCGGTGACGCGGGGCGGCCGATCGGGGCACAATTGGACGTAGCCCAGCCGCCAGACCGTGTTCACCTCCGGTTGCGAAGAGCCGTGTTCCGCATTTCGGCAATTGGGCACCCGAGAGCCCTCCTCATCGCCCGGGTCCCGCTGTAGATTGCAGCGAACTCCGTGGTGGGGCCTACTGGCGGTGGGGGGCGACTCGCGTACGGCCGGGTGACCCGGCCGTCCCCGGGCCCGAGCAGGCTGCCACCGCGCCGAGACGTGGCCCAGGACCCGCAGGTCACCCGTACCGCTAAGGAGCATCCCGTGACCGACACCGCGTTGCAGGGCGAATCGCAGCAGCCCGGCGAACCCGCCGTGTTGGAGGACGTCCCGGGTTGGTTCTGGGACCACGACCGGCACTCCTTCGAGTGGTTCCTCGACCGGCAGACCGAGCGCGGTGTGACCGGCGACCTGCTGGAGATGGGTGCCTACCTCGGCCGCAGTGCGATCGTGATCGGCGAACACCTCCAGCCCGGCGAGACCTTCACCGTCTGCGACCTGTTCGACTCGGTCGCGCCGGACGAGGAGAACTCCAAGGAGATGGACACCTCCTACCGGAAGACGCTGACCCGGTCGGCCTTCGAGGCCAACTACCTGTCCTTCCACGACGAGCTGCCGGACATCATCCAGGCCCCGACCTCCGTACTGGCCGGCGGGCGGATCGCGGCCGGGGCCTACCGCTTCATCCACATCGACGCCTCGCACCTCTACGAGCACGTGGTGGGCGACCTCCAGGTGGCCCGGGTCGCGCTGCAGGAGCAGGGCGTCGTGGTGCTGGACGACTACCGGGCCCAGCACACCCCCGGCGTCGCGGCCGCGACCTGGGAGGCGGTGTTCAACCACGGTCTCAAGCCGATCATGCTCACCGAGTGCAAGTTCTACGGCACCTGGGGCGACCCGGAGCCGTTCCAGCGCGACCTGCTCGACCGGGTGCATCTCGCGTCCGGCTGCCACCTCAGCACCGAGACCCTGAACGGTCGGCAGGTGCTGCGGATGACCGGCAGCTCGGAGGGCATCCAGCCGTTTCGCGCCTCCCGTCACCGGCGGCGCCCCGCCGTCGAACCGTCGCAGTCCCGCGACGCGCTCCGCGCCGCCCAGGACGAGGCCGCGCTCGACCTCGCCGTGCGCCGCGCCCGCGCCGCGGAGGCGCGCCGCCCGGTCAACGTCGCCAAACGCGCCGCGAAGGACCTCCTGCCGCCGGTCGTCACCTCCGCCATCCGCCGTGCTCGTCGCGGCTGACCAGCCTGACGGGCGGCGGGCGGCGGTCGGCGGTCGGTGAACCGATGACGGCGGCGGCGAACAGCTGACAGCGGACAGATAACAGCGAACAGATAACAGATGACAGATTTCAGTCTCTGTCATCTGAACCCCGTCCTCGCACCAACGCCGAAGGGCCGGTCGGAAACCCGACCGGCCCTTCGAAACGCGTATCCGCTCAGACCCGCGAAGGCTCCGCAGTCCCCGCGGCGTCACCCGACGCCTCGGCCGCGGCCTCGGTCTCCAGCTCGCGTCGCACCTCGGCCAGCGAGGGGTTGACCCAGGAGCTGGCGACGCCCCAGTAGTAGAACGCCAGCCCGATCGCGGCCACGATCAGCAGGTCCCAGCCCTCCGGCAGGTAGCCGTGGCCGCCGAAGTCGGTGCTGCCGGCCCAGGAAATCCCGGCCATCACGAACAGGTAGGCCACCATCCAGGCGCCCGCCTTCAGGTGCGGCTTCAGCTCGGCGAACGGCTTGCGCAGCTCGTAGAAGGCCCAGATCGGCAGACCGGCGGCCATCAGCAGGATGACCTTGCCGGTGAGCGGCCAGCGGGCCCAGTACAGGACGAGCGAACCGAACACCATCGCGACCGGCGCGATCACCGGCATGGCCTTGAGCCGCACCGGACGCTTCAGGTCCGGGGCGAGGCGGCGCAGCGACATCACGGCGACCGGGCCGGTGATGTACGAGATCACGGTGGCCACCGAGACGATCTCGGCCAGCGAGCCCCAGCCGCGGAAGACCGCGAGGAACAGGAAGGCGACCAGCAGGTTCAGCAGCAGCGCCGGGCGCGGGATGCCGGTCTTGGCGTCGACCTTGCCGAAGATCTTCGGCAGGTGGCCGTTCTCCTGCACGCCGTGGATCATGCGCGAGGTGGTGGCGGCGTAGATCATGCCGGTGCCGGACGGCGAGACGAAGGCGTCCGCGTAGAGCAGCAGCGCGAGCCAGTTGATGCCCCAGGCGATCGCGAGGTCGGCCAGCGGCGAGGTGTAGGAGAGGCTGCTCCAGCCCTTCGACAGATCGGCGGCCGGGATGGCGCCGATGAAGGCTATCTGCAGCGCGACGTAGATCACCAGGGCGATCAGGATCGAGCCGATGACGGCCTTCGGCAGCGACTTGCCGGGGTTGCGGGCCTCGCCGGCCATGTTGAGCGGGGACTGGAAGCCGTTGAAGGCCCAGACGATGCCCGAGACGGCGACGGCGGTGAACACGGCGCTCCAGCCGTTCGGCGCGAAGCCGCCCTGCTGGGTGAAGTGCGAGGTGTCGAAGTGTGCGAGGAGCAGCGCACCGGCGGTCAGCGTCGGCACGACGACCTTGAACACGGTGATGGCCGTGTTGGTCTTGGCGAACAGCGTGATCGCGAACCAGTTCAGGGCGAAGTACACGACGAGCAGCACGCTGGCGAGCGCCACACCGCTGACGGTGAGCTCCTTGCCGTCGTACAACCCCTTGGCCCAGCCGAAGTGCCAGGAGCTCATGTACTGGACGGACGCGGTGGCCTCGCCCGGGATGACCGAGACGATGGCGATCCAGTTGGCCCAGGCGGCCAGGTAGCCGGCCAGCGAGCCGTGCGAGTACTGGCCGTACCGGACCATGCCGCCGGCCTTGGGGAACATCGACCCCAGCTCGCTGTACGTGAGGGCGATGGTCAGCGCCACGGCGGCGCCGATCACCCAGGCGAGGATCGAGGCGGGCCCGGCCAGCTTGGCCGCCCGCTCGGCACCGAACAGCCAGCCGGATCCGATGATCGAACCCAGGCCGACCGCGGTCAGGCTGATCGTCCCGAGCGATCGGCGGTAGTTCTGGTGTGATGCCGTCGACGAAGCGGGCTCACTCAACGTATCGGTCCTCTCGCTCGGGGTTCAGCGGATGGTGTCGGTTCTTTTACGGTTTTGGTCGGCATTCCGGACAAACGCCAGAAGCCTATGGTTCGAAAAGGGGCGAATACCTCAGAGGAAGCTCAAACTGCCCGATCGTTGCCATCTCGTGTCCGGTTTCCGGACGACTGGACCCTGCAGCGAGACGGACGCCACACCGCCGGACGGCAGTGGATCACGGGGGGAGCCGGGCTCGGGCCGGGAAAAGGAAATTCCCCGTGGATTCCTTTCGGATTCCACGGGGAATTTCGACTGTGTCCGAGGGGGGACTTGAACCCCCACGCCCGATAAAGGGCACTAGCACCTCAAGCTAGCGCGTCTGCCATTCCGCCACCCGGACGGGGTGTGTGCTCCGGGGTTTTTCTCGCCCCCTCGGCGACAGAGAGAACATTACCAGGGTTCTGGAGTGCTTCTCACCTGCGTTTCCTCGGCCCCGCCCCGCGGCGGCCGCGCGCCCGGGCCTCGCGGCCGTCCGGGCCCGCCGTGTGCTCCGGTTGCCGCCCGGGCCCCCGCCCCGCCTGGATGGGACGGGGGGCCCGGGCGGACTGGCTGGAACGCTTCGCGAGGGCGCTCGAACCCCGGCCGAAGCGGTGAGGGAGCGCTAAGCAAACGATCGGTTTCGCCCCCACTCACGATCGATCCCGATCCGAACCGATCCGACACGGGCAACTTGTCGACGGTGCCCCGGCCGCGCCGACCGCTCTCCTAGCCTCTGTGGACCGAGGGCGCCATGAGCGGATCGCCTGATTCCCGGGTCGCCTGATTCCCGGGTCGCGGACGAAGGGCGGCTGGACGTGGAGCAGATCAGCGGGTCGGCGAAGGCCGGCCCGAGACCCGGCAGCCGGCCGGGCGGGCGGCAGGCCGCCGACGGCCCCGTGGAGGGCGTGTGGCGCTTCCGGGTGCCCGCCGTCGAGGCCTCCGTGCCGCGCACCCGCCATGCGGTGCGCGACCGCCTGCTGGCCCAGGGCATGACCGGTGTGCGCTACCAGGAGCTGGTCGACGACCTGCTGCTGATCGTCTCCGAGCTGGTCGGCAACGCGGTGCGGCACGCGGCCGAGCTGTCACCCGAGGTGACGACGGAGCTGTCGGTGCGCCGCGGCTGGGTGCGGGTCTCGGTCGAGGACGGCGATCCGTACCGGCCGAAGGCCCTGGAGAGCGACACCGCCCGGACCGGCGGGCGCGGCCTGCTGCTGGTGAAGAGCGTCACCCTGCAGGCCGGCGGGGTGTGCGACGTCGAGCAGACGGGGGAGGGCGGCAAGGTCATCTGGGCCTCGCTGCCCGTCCCCCCGGGGCCCGCGCACTGACGGCCGCCCCTGGGAGGGCGACCGCCCCCGGGGAAGGGGACCGCTTCCGAGAGGGCGGCGGCGGGACGGCCGTCCGCGCGCAGGCGCGGCCGCTACCAGTCCCGCCCGGCGATCTCCCGGATCCCCGGCAGCGCCGCCTCGAAGACCGTCTCGAACCAGACCGAGAAGGGCCGGTCCGCCCGCAGCTCGCGCAGTTCCTGCGCGGTCACGAAGGCGAAGTCGTCCACCTCCTCCGGGTTCGGCTCGACCGGCGCGGTGACCAGCCCGACGAACAGGTGGTTCCACTCCCGCTCGATCAGCCCCGAGGCCTCGTCCGGGAGGTCGTAGCGGACCGTCCCCGCCTCGCAGAGCAGCGCCGGCGCGACGCCCAGCTCCTCGGCGGTGCGCCGGGCGGCGGCGACGAACGGCGGCTCGTCCGGGTACGGGTGCCCGCAGCAGGTGTTCGACCAGACGCCGGGGGAGTGGTACTTGCCGAGCGCCCGGCGCTGCAGCAGCAGCCGGCCCTGGCGGTCGAAGAGGAACACCGAGAAGGCCCGGTGCAGCCGGCCCGGCTGCTGGTGGGCCCAGTGCTTCTCGGCGGTGCCGATCGTGACACCCTCGTCGTCGACCAGTTCCAGCAGGATCTCGGCACCGGAGGCGGCGGCGGAGGCCCGTGGGTCGACCGTCACGTCGGTCTCGACGTCGAGACCGGTGTCGATCTCGGCGGCGAAGTGCGTCGGGTCGGTCGGCAGACTCTGGGGCATGGGGCCTCTTTCGGGAGCGGGAGCAACGGAAGCACCGGGTGCGTCCCGTGCACCGGGTGGAGGGCACGGAACACAGCGGGGGCACCGGCGCCGGCGTCGGGCTCCAGTCTGCCGTATGGGTGGCGGTCGGGACGGGTCCCACGCACAACCGGGCGGATCATGACCCGGGGGAGTCCCGATCCGGGCAGAGAAGGCCCCGGGAAGCCCCCGGACGGTCATTGGACCCGCAGGCCAGTTCGATATCCGTTCCAATCACGTTCGATCACGGCTCCTCCACCGGGCCGTCACCTTGCCGCCTCCGGCCGCGTTCGGGAGGGTGGTCCGGGTCGCCTACCATCACTAACGACACGCTGCCCGGATCTGTGCCGGTCCGGCGCGCCGCCCCCGGGCCCGGCCGAACGCCGCTCCGGGGCGATACAGCGCCGCCGCGCCCGTCGGCACATCCCGCGCGCACCGCACGACGCACGACGGATCAGGAGACCCCGCATGATCGGCCTCGTTCTGGCAGCCGGCGCCGGCCGCCGGCTGCGCCCGTACACCGACACCCTGCCCAAGGCACTGGTGCCGGTCGACGGGGAGCGGACCGTCCTGGACCTCACCCTCGGCAACTTCGCCGAGGTCGGCCTGCGCGAGGCGGCGATCGTCGTCGGCTACCGCAAGGAGGCGGTCCGCGACCGCAAGGACGCCCTGGAGAGCAAGTACGGCGTCAAGCTCCACCTGGTCGAGAACGACAAGGCCGAGGAGTGGAACAACGCGTACTCGCTCTGGTGCGCCCGCGAGCTGTTCTCCGAGGGCCTGCTGCTGGCCAACGGCGACACCGTCCACCCGGCCTCGGTGCAGCGCACCATGCTGGAGGGCAACCGGCAGCTCGCCGAGGCCGGCCGGGCCCCCGGCATCCTGCTCGCCCTCGACACGGTGAAGAAGCTCGCCGACGAGGAGATGAAGGTCGTCGTCGACCCGGCCGCCGGCATGCGCCGGATCACCAAGCTGATGGACCCGGCCGAGGCCACCGGCGAGTACATCGGCGTCACCGTGATCAACCCCGCCGCCGCCGCCGACCTGACCGACGCGCTGCGCGCCACCTACGAGCGCGACCCGCAGCTGTACTACGAGGACGGCTACCAGGAGATGGTCAACCGGGGCCTGCGGATCGACGTGCAGCCGATCGGCGAGGTGTCCTGGGTCGAGGTCGACAACCACGACGACCTGGCGAAGGCGCGGGAGATCGCGTGCCAGTACTGACCCGACTGGTTCCGTCGCCGCTGTTCGCCGAGATCCGCCCGGGCGCGCTGGACGCGCTCGGCGGCATCCTGGCGGACCAGCGGCTGTCGGCGTCGGGCCGGATCGCGGTGGCGATCAGCAACGGCTCCGGCGCCGCGATGCGCGAACGCCTGGAGCCGGCCCTGCCCGGCGCCGACTGGTACAACGTGGACGACGGCAGCCTCGACAGCGCGGTGCGCTTCGCCGAGGAGATGCGCGGCCGGCACTACGACGCGGTCGTCGGCCTCGGTGGCGGCAAGATCATCGACGCCGCCAAGTACGCCGCGGCCCGGGTCGGCCTGCCGGTCGTCGCGGTGGCCACCAACCTGGCCCACGACGGCATCTGCTCGCCGGTCTCCACCCTCGACAACGACGCCGGCCGGGGCTCCTACGGGGTGCCCAGCCCGATCGGCATCATCGTCGACCTGGACGTGATCCGGCAGGCCCCGCAGCGCTTCGTGGCGGCCGGCATCGGGGACGTCGTCTCCAACATCTCGGCCTGCGCGGACTGGGAGTTGTCCCACACCGTCACCGGCGAACCGGTGGACGGACTGGCCGTGGCGATGGCCCGCTCGGCTGGCGAGAACCTGCTGCGGCACCCAGGAAGTACTCAGGACCAGGACCTCCTGACGGCCCTCGCGGAAGCCCTGGTACTGTCCGGCATCGCGATGAACATCGCGGGCAGTACCCGGCCCTCGTCGGGCGCCTGCCACGAGATCTCGCATGCCCTGGACGTGCTGTACCCCAAGCGTTCCGCCCAGCACGGCGAACAGGTGGGCCTCGGCGCCGCGTTCGCCAGCTTCCTGCGGGGCGAGCGCGAGCTGACCGGCCTGGTCGTGGAGCGCCTGGCGCGCCACGGCCTGCCGGTGACCGCAGCTCAAATCGGCTTCACCGAAGCGGAGTTCACCGAGGCGGTGCACTACGCTCCGAACACCCGCCCGGGCCGCTACACCATCCTGGAACACCTCGACCTCTCCCCTTCCGCAATCAGGGACGCGTACGCCGACTATGTCCAAGCCGTCAACAGCTGACCCCTCCACCGCGGGCGCCGAGCGGCCCCCGGTTGACCTGACCCGCCGGCCCTCGATCGAGGAACTGCGCGCGGTGATCCACCCGGAGGGCATGCTCCAGCGTCGCAGCGCCGAGCACTGGGCCGGGCGCCTGTACATGCGGAAGATCTCGCTGCGGATCACCCGCGTGCTGTCCACCGTGACGGCGATCACGCCCAACGGCCTGACCTACCTGATGATGTTCACCGGCATCCTGGCCGGTGCCGCACTGGTCGTGCCGGGCATCACCGGCGCGGTCCTGGGCGCCCTGCTGATCCAGGTCTACCTGCTGCTGGACTGCGTGGACGGCGAGGTGGCCCGCTGGCGCCGGCAGACCTCGCTCACCGGCGTCTACCTGGACCGGGTCGGCCACTACATGTCCGAGGCGGCCCTGCTGACCGGCCTCGGCCTGCGCGCCACCGACCTGCTGCACCGCGAGGGCCACGGCTCCCACTGGGAGTGGGCGTTCCTGGGCACGCTGGCCGCGCTCGGCGCGATCCTGATCAAGTCCGAGACGGACCTGGTGGACGTGGCCCGGGCCCGCAGCGGCATGACGGCGGTCGAGGACAGCGCCTCGGTTCCGCGTTCCTCCTCGGTGGCCAAGGCGCGCCGGGTGGCCTCCTTGCTGAAGTTCCACCGCCTGGTCGGCGCGGTCGAGGCCTCGCTGTTCATCCTGGCGGCCGGGATCGCCGACGCCGTGCACGGCGGGCTCCTCCTCACCCGGCTCGCCGTCGTGGTGCTGGCGGCGATCGCCATGCTGCAGACCGTCCTCCACCTGCTGAGCATCGTCCTTTCGAGCAGGCTCCGATGACCACTACCACCACCACCGCGGACAGCTTCCGCCTCGGCGTCGTCATCATCACGATGGGCAACCGGCCCGCCGAGCTCAACGCCCTGATCGAGTCCGTCCGCGCCCAGGAGGGCCCGGCGGTCGAGCTCGCCGTGGTCGGCCAGGGCGTCGAGCTGCCGCCGCTGGTCGAGGGCGTGCGCACCGTCGAGCTGCCGGAGAACCTCGGCATCCCGGGCGGGCGCAACGTCGGCATCGAGCTGTTCGGGCCGGACGGCCGGGAGGTGGACGCCGTCCTCTTCCTGGACGACGACGGGCTGCTGCCCCGCACCGACTCGGCCCGCCTGCTGCGCGAGGCCTTCACCGCCGATCCGGAGCTGGGCATCGTGTCCTTCCGGATCGAGGACCCGGACACCGGCGTCACCCAGCGCCGGCACGTCCCCCGGCTGCGTGCCAGCGATCCGATGCGCTCCTCCCGGGTGACCACCTTCCTGGGCGGCGCCAGCGCCGTGCGCTGCAAGGTGTTCGAGCAGGCCGGGCAACTGCCCGCCGAGTTCTTCTACGCCCACGAGGAGACCGACCTCGCGTGGCGCGCGCTGGACGCCGGCTGGGCCATCGACTACCGGGCGGAGGTGGTGCTGCACCACCCCGCCACCTCGCCGGCCCGGCACGCCGCCTACTTCCACAACGTGGCCCGTAACAGGGTCTGGCTCGCGAGACGGAACCTTCCGGCCCCGTTGGTGCCTCTCTATCTGGGAACCTGGTTCCTGCTGACCCTGGCCCGACGTCCCTCCGCGGAGGGACTGAAGGCCTGGATGGGCGGATTCCGGGCGGGCTTCCGCGAACCCTGCGGTCCGCGGAAGCCCATGCGGTGGCGTACCGTCTGGCGACTGACCAGGATGGGCCGTCCTCCGATCATCTGATTGGATCGAGTGATCGATCGCCTCGGCCGGTGACCACACACCGGCCGGAACCTCCCCCGTGATCCCAGTGGATCCCCATCGGCGCAAGGCCGGCGGACCCCCGCCGACCGGCCGCCCCGACCAGATCCCGCGCGAAGGACGAATGTGTCGACAGTGAGTGAACCCGTCAGCCTCTCAGCCCCGAGGGGGGCGGACGCGGGCCTGACCCCCAAGCAGCTTGCGGACAAGTACGGCCTGTCGGTGAGCGGCGCGCGCCCCGGGCTGTTCGCCTACACCAAGCAGCTCTGGGCCCGGCGCCACTTCATCTGGGCCTTCGCCACCGCCCGCCTGGTGGCCCAGTACACGGACGCCAAGCTGGGCCAGCTGTGGCAGGTCGTGACCCCGCTGCTCAACTGCGGCGTGTTCTACCTGGTCTTCGGCGTGATCCTGGCGAGCAAGCAGGGCTTCCCCGGTCACACCTACATCTCCTGGTTGTGCATCGGCGTATTCGTCTTCCAGTTCACCCAGAACGCGGTGCAGTCCGGCACCCGGGCGATCTCCGACAACCTCGGCCTGATCCGCGCGCTGCACTTCCCGCGCGCCAGCCTGCCGATCGCCTTCACCGTGATCCAGCTCCAGCAGCTGCTGATCTCGATGGTGGTCCTGGTCGTCACCGTGCTGGCGGGCGGCATCAAGCCGGGCAAGACCTGGCTGCTGGTCATCCCGGCACTGCTCCTGCAGACGCTGTTCAACACCGGCATCTCGCTGATCTTCGCCCGGATCGGCTCCAAGACCAGTGACATCTCCCAGCTGATCCCGTTCGTGATGCGGGCCTGGATGTTCCTGTCCGGCGTGATGTTCAGCATCCAGGACAAGATCCAGACCTGGCCGCACTCCATCCAGACGATCATGGCCCTCAACCCGGCCTCCGTCTACATGGACCTGCTGCGGCACGCCTTCGCGCCGATCATCTACAACAAGCACCAGGCCGTTCACCAGACCCTTCCGCCGCACCAGTGGACGTACGGCATCGGCTGGGCGATCGGCATGTTCGTCATCGGATACGTCTTCTTCTGGAAGGCCGAGGAGGAGTACGGCCGTGGCTGACACCGACCTGATCAAGCGCGACGCCGTCCCGGCCGTCAGCGTGGCCCGCGAGCCCACCGTGGTCGTCGACGACGTGCACATCGTCTACCGGGTGCACGGCGCCGGCTCCGGCAAGGGCAGCGCCACCTCGGCGATGAGCCGCATCCTCAGCCGTAAGCGCGGCGCCGGCGTGCGCGAGGTGCACGCGGTCAAGGGCATCAGCTTCACCGCGTACAAGGGCGAGGCGATCGGCCTGATCGGCTCCAACGGCTCCGGCAAGTCGACCATGCTGGCCGCCATCGCGGGCCTGCTGCCGACCGAGAAGGGCGGCATCTACACCAACGGCCAGCCCTCGCTGCTGGGCGTCAACGCGGCCCTGATGAACGAGCTCACCGGCGAGCGCAACGTCATCCTGGGCTGTCTGGCGATGGGCATGACCCCGGCCCAGGTGAAGGAGCGCTACCAGGAGATCGTCGACTTCTCCGGGATCAACGACAAGGGCGACTTCATCTCCCTGCCGATGCGCACCTACTCCTCCGGCATGGGCGCCCGGCTGCGCTTCTCGATCGCCGCCGCCAAGACCCACGACGTGCTGCTGATCGACGAGGCGCTGGCCACCGGTGACCAGGCCTTCCAGCAGCGCAGCAAGAGGCGCATCGACGAGCTGCGCGGCTCCGCCGGTACGGTCTTCCTGGTCAGCCACGACAACAACTCGATCCGCGAGGTCTGCGAGCGGACCATCTGGATCGAGGCGGGCGAGCTGGTCATGGACGGCCCGACCGACGAGGTCGTCGGACGGTACGAGCGCGGCGAGCGCCCGTAGGCTCAGGCCCCCGAAAACCCCTGGCTCCCGAGGGCCGGCCCCGGAACACTCCGGAGCCGGCCCTTCGGCGTGCGCCCGCTGATCCGACGTCATCCGAAAGACGCGCCCTAGGGCGCGTATTCGGTCGTGATCAATCTGCCCGATTCACCTTCGCGGCGGGTCCCGATCCGGTAGACCGTAGTGCGTGACACGAGCGCAACTTACGGATGCGGAGTGGGTGTTGATCGAGCCGTACTTGCCGATCGGCGAGTACGGCCCGTACCCGGAGCGGCTGCGGCAGCAGTTCGAGGGCGTGATCTGGCGATTCCGGACGGGCGGGCAGTGGCGGGAGATGCCGAAGGAGTTCGGTGCGTGGTCAACCGTCTCCAATCGGTTCCGGCAGTGGAGGGACGCCGGTGTCTTCGAAGCTCTGATGGAGGGCGTGATCGCGGAAGCCGCGAAGCGCGGCGAGGTGGACTTGTCCCTGGTCAGTGTGGACTCCACCACCGTGCGCGCTCACCACGACGCCGCCGGGATGCACCTCGATTCCGACACCATGGCCGCCCTGGAGAAGGCTGCCGAGGAGGCGGAGAAGGCCCGGCAAAAGGGGGAGGCCCGGAGGAACAAGACGGGCGGGACGCCTCAGGTGACCCGAAACGGGCAGAACGGCGACGCATCCGGCGCCGGCGCAAGCTCCGGCTGAAGGAAGCCCTGCTCGGGCGCTCCAGGGGTGGGCAGACCAGCAAGATCCACGTTGCCGGTGAGCGCAAGTGCCGCCCGCTGGTGTTCATCCTGACTGAGGGCCAGACCGCGGACAGCCCGCAGTTCATCCCCGTGCTGAAGAAGGTCCGGGTCCGGGTGCCGGTCGGCCGTCCTCGCACCCGGCCCGACGCGGTCGCCGGGGACAAGGCCTACTCGTCCCGCGGCAACCGTGCCCACCTGCGCAAACGCCGCATCAAGGCGGTCATCCCGGAGAAGAAGGACCAGGCCGCCAACCGGAAGAAGAAGGGCAGCCGGGGCGGCCGGCCTGTCAGCCACGACGCCGAGCTCTACAAGGAGCGGAACACCGTCGAGCGCCTGATCAACAAGCTGAAGGCCTGGCGAGGCATCGCGACCCGGTATGACAAGACCCCGGAAAGCTACCTCGCCGGCCTCCACCTCCGCGGCGCAATGATCTGGATCAAGGACCTCACCCGAACCCACTGATCACGACCGAATACGCGCCCTAGTCCGGCTGGCCGTCCCCGCGGGGGTGAGCGCCACCGTGCGCCGGGCGGGGCACTCTTCTCGGGCGCGTCGCGTGGTGTCAGGCTGGGGGCGCGGGGGCGATGTGCCCTGCGTGACGCCCGCGCTCGGACGCGTGTCCGAGTCGGACCGGTGGTACCCAGCGGTGTAGAACGGGGGAGTGACTGCAGTGTCGGCTTCGGCCCAGCCCAGAGATACGCCGGTGAACCCTTCCGCGGGACAGACCCTGGAGAAGGCGGGTGCGGAGAACTTCCCGGTCGCCCCCTTCTTCCTGCCCGCGGCCTGGCGCGACGACCTGATGGCCGTCTACGGCTTCGCCCGGTTGGTCGACGACGCCGGCGACGGCGACCTGGCCGACCCGGCCGCCACCGCTGCCCTGCTCGGGGTCGAGCGGCGGCCCGCCGCCACCCCTTCGGCCCAGTCCGGCCGGCCGAGCCCGGCGGAGGCCGCCTTCCGCCTCGCGCTGCTCGACGGGCTGGAGCGCGATCTCGACCGGGTGTTCGAGACCGCCCTGCACTCCGCCGACGCCGAACGGCCCCGCCACCCGCTGATGACGGCGCTCGTCCCGCTGGTCGACCGGCACCAGCTGACCCCCGAGCCGTTCCGGCGTCTGATCGAGGCCAACCGGGTGGACCAGACCACCACCCGCTACGCCACGTACGACGACCTGGTCGGCTACTGCACGCTCTCCGCCGACCCGGTGGGCCGCCTGGTGCTGGCCATCGCGGGCGTCTCCACCCCCGAGCGGATCGCCCTCTCCGACGCGATCTGCACCGCCCTCCAGGTGGTCGAACACCTCCAGGACGTGGCCGAGGACCTCTCCCGCGGCCGGATCTACCTCCCCACCGAGGACCTCGAACGCTTCGGCGTCACCGAGGAGGAGCTCGCCGCCCCCCGCGCGACCGGAGCGGTTCGGGAACTGATCGCCTTCGAGGCCGAACGGGCCCGCACCCTGCTCGACCGCGGCGCACCATTGGTAGGTACGGTTCGGGGGAGGCTTCGACTGCTACTGGCGGGATTCACCGCAGGCGGCTACGCGGCCCTGGCGGCCGTCGAGGACGCCGGGTACGACGTGCTCGCCCGGCAGGCGAAGCCGGACAAGCGTCGCCTCGCAGTGAAGGCGGCGGCCATCTTCGCGAAGGGAAGGTGAACGCCCGAGTGGCGGCATCACCACTGGCGTCGGCCCAGGTCATGGCGGCGTACCGGTACTGCGAGGCAGTCACCGGACTGCAGGCGCGCAACTTCAGCTACGGCATCCGGCTGCTGCCCGAACCCAAGCGGCTGGCCATGTCGGCCCTGTACGCGCTGGCCCGCCGGGTGGACGACATCGGCGACGGCGACCTCCCGGCCGACCGCAAGGCCGAGGCGCTGGTGCGCACCCGGGAACTGGTGGACGAGGTCCGCTCCGGGACGGTCGCCGAGGACGACACCGACCCGATCAAGGTCGCCCTGGCCGACGCGGCCCGGCGCTTCCCGATCCCGCTCGGCGGCTTCGACGAGCTGATCGACGGTGTGGAGATGGACCTCAAGGGCGCCGAGTACCAGACGTACGAGGAGCTGAAGATCTACTGCCGTTGCGTGGCCGGAGCCATCGGCCGGCTCTCGCTCGGCGTCTACGGCTGCGAGGACCCGGAGCGCGGCGCGCGCTACGCGGACACCCTGGGCCTGGCCCTGCAGCTCACCAACATCCTGCGCGACCTGCGCGAGGACGCCCTGAACGGCCGCACCTACCTGCCCACCGAGGACCTGGTCCGGTTCGGCTGCGAGCAGGGCTTCGCGCTGTCCAAGCCGCCGGTCGGCGCGGACTTCACCGGTCTGGTGGCCTTCGAGGCCGCCCGTGCCCAGGCCGCCTTCGAGGAGGGCCTGCGGCTGCTGCCGATGCTCGACCGCCGCAGCCGCGCCTGCACCGCCGCGATGGCCGGGATCTACCACCGGCTGCTCGGCCGGATCGCCGCCGATCCCGAGTCGGTGCTGCGCGGCCGGGTCTCGCTGCCGGGCTGGGAGAAGGCGTACGTGGCGCTTTCCGGGCTCGCCGGGGGGCGTTCTTGATTCTCGTCACGGTTCTGTCACGCTGTGTCAGCGGGGAATCACATCCGGGTAGAGCCGCGTTGACCACGATGCTGACCATGACGGTGCCGGCCGCCAGCGCGCCGGCCACACCGACCGCCACCGGGCGGTCGAGCGAGGGGGAGGGCCGATGACCGGGCGAGCCGATGCCGCGCGCCCGGCCGCCGTCGTGGTCGGCGGCGGCCTGGCCGGGATCACCACCGCGCTGCGGCTGGCCGAGGCCGGCCACGACGTCACCCTGGCGGAGGGGCGTCCCCGGCTCGGGGGCCTGGCGTTCTCCTTCCAGCGCGGCGAGCTGACCGTCGACAACGGCCAGCACGTCTTCCTGCGCTGCTGCACCGCCTACCGCGGGCTGCTGGAGCGCCTGGGTGCTGCCCGGATGACCCATCTCCAGGACCGCCTGGACGTCCCGGTGCTCTCCGTCGCCGGCCCCGAGCAGGCCCCGGTGCGCACCCTGGGCCGACTGCGCCGGGCCGGCCTGCCCGTTCCGCTGCACCTGGCCGGCAGCCTCGCCCGCTACCCGCACCTGTCACCGGCCGACCGCGCCCGGGTCGTCCGCGGCGCGCTCGCCCTGAAGGGCCTGGACCTCGCCGACCCGGCGCTGGACCGGCTCTCCTTCGGCGAGTGGCTGCGCCGCAACGGGCAGAACGCCGCCACCACGGCCGCGCTCTGGGACCTGGTCGGCGTCGCCACCCTGAACGCCCGGGCCGACGAGGTGTCGCTGGCGCTCGCCGCGATGGTGTTCAAGACCGGCCTGCTCTCCGAGCCGGGGGCCTCCGACATCGGCGTGCCCGCCGTCCCGCTCGGAGTGATCCACCACGACCGGGCGCTCGTCGAGCTGGAACGCGCCGGCGTGCGGGTGCTGCTGCGCGCCCGGGTCGCGGAACTCAAGCCCGCCGCGCCCCAGCACGCCGTCCGGCTGGAGGACGGGCAGCTGCTCACCGCCGACACCGTGGTGCTGGCCGGTGCCCAGGACACCGCCGCCGCTCTGCTGCCCCCCGGCGCCGTCCCCGGGCAGGAGCGGCTGGCCGGGTTCGGCACCACGCCGATCCTCAACGTGCACGTGGTCTACGACCGCAAGGTGCTGCGCCGGCCCTTCTTCGCCGCGCTCGGCAGCCCGGTCCAGTGGGTCTTCGACCGCACCACCCACTCCGGCCTGGCCGGCACCGGACTCGGCCGCGCCCACCCCGGCGCCCAGTACCTGGCACTCTCGCAGTCCGCCGTCCGGGACGAGATCGACCTGCCGGTGGCCGAGCTGCGCCGCCGCTACCTGCCCGAGCTCGCCCGGCTGCTCCCGGCCGCCGCGGGCGCCGAGGTGCTGGACTTCTTCGTCACCCGGGAGCGCACCGCCACCTTCGACGGGGCGCCCGGCAGTGCCGAGCTGCGGCCCGGAGCCGGGACCGGCGTCCCCGGCCTGCTGCTGGCCGGTGCGTGGACCGCCACCGGCTGGCCCGCGACCATGGAGGGCGCCGTGCGCAGCGGCCACGCCGCCGCCGACGCCGCGCTGGCCGCGGCCGGAGCCCGGGTGCCGGTGGACCGGGGCGACGGGCGGTGGCCCAGGTGACGGCGGCTCCCGTCGCCGGGGAGCCCGCCAGAGCCGACGGGCGTACCGTCGGCCCCGTCGGCCGTACGGACACCGTTCGCGCCGCCACCACCAGCATCGACAGCACCAGCATCGACCGCACCGGCATCGACACCAGCGGCACCGACAGCACCCGGCCGCCCCGCGCGGTCCGGCACCACGAGGGAGAGGGAACGCACGTGGAGTCACGCACCGGCTTCGCCGTCGGAGGCACGGCGCACGCCGAACCGGTCTCGGTGCCGGAGCTGCTCGCCCGCAGCCGTACGCTCTGCACCCCGCCGCTCCGGGCCACCGTCGCCCGTCTGGCCGCACCGATGGACACCGTCGCGGCGTACCACTTCGGCTGGATCGACCGGGACGGCACCGCGGTGGAGGGGGACGGCGGCAAGGCCGTGCGCCCGGCGCTGGCGCTGCTCTCGGCCCAGGCCGCCGGTGCGGCGGCAGAGGTGGGCGTGCCGGGTGGGGTGGCTGTTGAACTGGTGCACAACTTCTCCCTGCTCCATGATGATCTGATGGACGGTGACGAGACCCGGCGGCACCGGGCCACCGCCTGGACGGTCTTCGGTCCGGCCCAGGCGATCCTGGTCGGCGACGCCCTGGCGACGCTCGGCACGGAGGTGCTGCTCGACGCCGGGGACACCGGCGGCGCCAGCCCCGCCGACGCGGCGCGTGCCGTCCGGCTGCTCACCACGGCGACCCGCCACCTGATCGACGGCCAGGCCATGGACGTCGCCTTCGAACAGCGCGACAGCGTCACCGTCGCCGAGTGCCTGGAGATGGAGGGCGGCAAGACGGCGGCCCTGCTGGCGGCCGCCTCGGCGATCGGCGCCGTACTGGCCGGGGCCGACGACAAGGTGTCCGGCGCGCTCCAGCGCTACGGCCACCACCTGGGCCTGGCCTTCCAGGCGGTGGACGACCTGCTCGGCATCTGGGGCGCGACCGAGGTCACCGGCAAGCCGCACTGGGGCGACCTGCGCCAGCGCAAGAAGTCCCTGCCGGTCGCCGCCGCGCTCGCCGAGGGCGGGGCGGCCTCGCGCAGGCTCGCCGAGGAGCTCGCGGACCCGAAGGGCCGGGGCGAGGAGCCCGAGCCCGAGCTCGCCGCCCGGGCCGCGCTGATCGAGGAGGCCGGCGGCCGCGCCTGGACCCAGGAGGAGGCCCGCCGCCAGCACACGACTGCCCTCGCCGCCCTGGACGAGGTGCCCATGTCCGACGCGGTGCGCGAGCACTTCGTCGCACTCGCCGAATTCGTGGTGGTACGAGAGAGGTGACGTTACGTTGACAGCAACCGCGGACGGCCGGCTCGACCCTGAGTACGATTCCGAGCCGGTCGCGGTGGGCGACCGCCCCCCGGCCCTGCTGGGCGCGGGGCGGTGGCAGCCCGAGGACACCGACCGGCCGCGGCCGGCCGGTGAGGCGGACCGGCAGCCCGGCGACGCGCGCGAGGCGCTGGCGCGCGCCACCACCCACCTGCTCTCGCTGCAGTCCTCCGAGGGCTGGTGGAAGGGCGACCTGGAGACCAATGTCACCATGGACGCCGAGGACTTACTGCTCCGCCAGTTCCTGGGCATCCGAACGGAGGAGCAGACCCGGGCCACCGCCCAGTGGATCCGCTCCCAGCAGCGGGAGGACGGCACCTGGGCCACCTTCCACGGCGGGCCCGCCGAACTGTCCACCACCGTCGAGGCGTACGTCGCCCTCAAGCTCGCCGGCGACGACCCCGACGACCCGCACATGCTGGCCGCCGCGCGGTACGTCCGCTCCGCCGGGGGCATCGCGGCCGCCCGGGTGTTCACCCGGATCTGGCTCGCGCTCTTCGGCTGGTGGCCCTGGGAGCGGCTGCCCGAGATGCCACCCGAGATCATCTTCCTGCCCAGGTGGCTGCCGCTGAACATCTACGCCTTCGGCTGCTGGGCCCGCCAGACCATCGTCCCGCTGACCGTCGTCTCGGCCCACCGTCCGGTGCGTCCGGCCCCCTTCGCGCTCACCGAGCTGCACACCGACCCGGACCACCCGTACCCCGACCGGCCGCTCGCCCCCGCTACCAGCTGGGACGGTCTGTTCGAGCGCCTGGACAAGGTGCTGCACGCCTACCACCGCCGGGCCTTCCGCCCGCTGCGCCGGCTCGCCGTCGCCCAGGCCTGCCGCTGGATCGTCGAGCGTCAGGAGGCCGACGGCTGCTGGGGAGGCATCCAGCCGCCGGCCGTCTACTCGCTGATCGCCCTGCACCTGGAGGGCTACGAGCTCGAGCACCCGGTGATGAAGGCCGGGCTCGCCTCCTTCGACCGCTTCACCGTGCACACCGAGGACGGCATGCGCTGGATGGAGGCCTGCCAGTCCCCGGTCTGGGACACCTGCCTGGCCACCATCGCGCTGGTCGACGCAGGGCTCCCGGCCGACCACCCGGCGCTGGTCTCCGCCGTCGACTGGATGCTCGGCGAGGAGATCCGCAAGCGCGGCGACTGGGCCGTCCAGCGGCCGGACCTGCCGGCCGGCGGCTGGGCCTTCGAGTTCGAGAACGAGACCTACCCCGACATCGACGACACCGCCGAGGTGGTGCTCGCGCTGCGCCGGGTCGCCCACCCGGACCCGGCCAGGGTCGACGCGGCGGTGGACCGGGGCGTGCTGTGGAACCTCGGCATGCAGTCCAAGAACGGCGCCTGGGGCGCCTTCGACGTCGACAACACCAGCCTGCTGCCGAACAAGCTGCCGTTCTGCGACTTCGGCGAGGTGGTCGACCCGCCGTCCGCCGACGTCACCGCCCACGTGGTGGAGATGCTCGCCGAGACCGGCCGGGCCCGGGACCCGCGGACCAGGCGCGGCATCGAGTGGCTGCTGCGTAACCAGGAGGCGGACGGCTCCTGGTTCGGCCGCTGGGGCACCAACTACATCTACGGCACCGGCTCGGTGCTGCCCGCCCTGGTCGCGGCCGGGGTCCCGGACGAGCACCCGGCGATCCGCCGGGCGGTGCGCTGGCTGGAGGACCGGCAGAACACCGACGGCGGCTGGGGCGAGGACATGCGCTCCTACGAGGACCCGGCGCGCTGGGCCGGGCGCGGCGAGTCCACCGCCTCGCAGACCGCGTGGGCGCTGATGGCGCTGCTCGCGGCCGGCGAGGGCCCGGAGGGCCGGGCCAACCCGGCCGTGGAGCGCGGCGTGGACTGGCTGGTGCGCACCCAGCTGCCCGAAGGTACCTGGGACGAGCCGCAGTTCACCGGCACCGGCTTCCCGTGGGACTTCTCCATCAACTACCACCTGTACCGGCTGGTCTTCCCGGTCACCGCGCTCGGCCGCTACCTCAACGGCGCCCCGGGCATGGTGAAGCCCGGCGGTACCCCGGCGATCGGCGCGGCGCGGTGACCACCGCACCCTTGCTCGTGCTCTGCGCGCTGGGCCCCGAGGTGTGGGCCCTGCGCGGCGGTGACTGGCGCGGCGCGGTCGGCGGACCCCCGGTGCTGGTACGCACCGGGGTCGGCCGACGGCGCGCCGGGACGGCCGTCCGCCGGCTGCTCAACTCCGCCCGGGGCGGCTACGGCGCGGTCGTGGTGGCGGGCTTCGGCGCCGCCGTCGGGCCGGGCGTGGCACCGGGCGACGTCGTCGCCGCCGACGGCGTGCGCGACGCCGAGGGCCACCTCTACCCGGTCGACTCCGGGCCGGAGCTGGCCCGGGCGCTCAAGGAGCAGGGCCTCACCGTGCACATCGGGGTGCACCACACCGCCGACCACGTGGTGCGCGGCATCGAACGGCGCGCCCTGCACCTGCAGGGCGCGCTCGCCGTCGACATGGAGGCCGCCGCGGTGCTCGCCGCACTGCGGGAGGTGCGCCCGGTCCTGCCCGTCGCCGTCCTGCGGGTGGTGGTCGACACCCCCGAGCACGAGCTGCTGCGCCCCGGGACCCTGCCCGCCGGGGTGCGCGCCTGGCGGACCCTCCGGGCGACGGTACCCGCCCTGGTCGACTGGTACCGGCAGGAGCCCGTCGACGGCTCCGCAGACCTGAACCACCCCACATCCTCGACGCTCCCCCAGGAGGCGAGCTAGCCATGGCCATGCCGTTGCGCCAGACCGTGCGGGTCGGCACCTACCTGATGCAGCAGAAGCTGCTCAAGCGACGGGACAAGTTCCCGCTGATCGTCGAGCTGGAACCGCTGTTCGCCTGCAACCTCGCCTGCGAGGGCTGCGGCAAGATCCAGCACCCGGCGGGCGTGCTCAAGCAGCGGATGCCCGTCGCCCAGGCGGTCGGGGCGGTCCTGGAGTCGGGTGCCCCGATGGTCTCGATCGCCGGCGGCGAGCCGCTGATGCACCCGCAGATCGACGAGATCGTCCGGCAGCTGGTGGAGCGCCGCAAGTACGTCTTCCTCTGCACCAACGCGCTGCTGCTGCGCAAGAAGATGGACAAGTTCAAGCCATCGCCGTACTTCACCTTCGCCGTGCACATCGACGGCCTGCGGGAGCGGCACGACGAGTCGGTGGCCAAGGAGGGCACCTTCGACGAGGCGGTGGCGGCGATCAGGGAGGCCAAGCGGCGCGGCTTCCGGGTGACCACCAACAGCACCTTCTTCAACACCGACACCCCGCAGACCGTCATCGACGTCCTCGACTACCTCAACGACGAGTTGAAGGTCGACGAGATGATGATCTCCCCGGCCTACGCCTACGAGAAGGCCCCCGACCAGGAGCACTTCCTCGGCGTCGAGCAGACCCGGGAGCTCTTCCGCAAGGCCTTCGCCGGCGGCAACCGCAAGCGCTGGCGCCTCAACCACAGCCCGCTCTTCCTGGACTTCCTGGAGGGCAAGGCCGACTTCGAGTGCACCCCCTGGGGCATCCCCAACTACTCGCTGTTCGGCTGGCAGCGGCCCTGCTACCTGATGGCCGACGGCTACGTGCCGACCTACCGCGAGCTGGTCGAGAAGACCGACTGGAGCAAGTACGGGCGCGGCAAGGACCCGCGCTGCGAGAACTGCATGGCCCACTGCGGATACGAGCCGACCGCCGTCCTCGCGACCATGGGCTCGCTCCAGCAGTCGCTGCGCGCGATCACCGAGACCGTCAGCTCCAGCCGCGGGCACTGAGACCGGGCCGGCCGCGCCCGGTTCCGAAGCCGTACCGCCCCGAGTTCCCGTCCGGCCCGGGCCACCGTGCCCGGGCCGGCTTCCCGCCCACGCCGGGCGGAGGCACCACCGCACCGCTCCGAGTCGTGAGGTGTACCCATGTCACTGCTCTCCCGCGTCACGTCCCCAGCCGAGCTGCGCAAGCTCCCCGCGCCCGAACTGCCGTTGCTAGCCGACGAGATCCGCGACTTCCTGATCGACGCCGTCACCCGCACCGGGGGCCACCTCGGGCCCAACCTCGGCGTGGTGGAGCTCACCATCGCGCTGCACCGGGTCTTCGACTCGCCGTACGACCGGATCGTCTTCGACACGGGCCACCAGAGCTACGTCCACAAGCTGCTGACCGGCCGCCAGGACTTCTCCCGGCTGCGGATGAAGGACGGGCTGTCCGGCTACCCCTCGCGGGCCGAGTCCGAGCACGACCTGGTCGAGAACTCGCACGCCTCCACCGCCCTCTCCTACGCCGACGGACTGGCCAAGGCCGCCCAGCTGCTCGGCCAGCACGACCGGCACACCGTCGCGGTGATCGGCGACGGCGCGCTCACCGGCGGGCTCGCCTGGGAGGCGCTCAACAACATCGCCGACGCCAAGGACCGGCCGCTGGTCATAGTCGTCAACGACAACGAGCGCTCCTACGCCAGGACGATCGGCGGCCTCGCCCACCACCTGGCCACCCTGCGCACCACCCAGGGCTACGAGCGCTTCCTCGCCCTCGGCAAGGAGGCGCTGCAGCGCACCCCGCTGGTCGGGCAGCCGATCTTCGACGCGCTGCACGGGGCCAAGAAGGGCTTCAAGGACGCCTTCGCCCCGCAGGGCATGTTCGAGGACCTCGGGCTGAAGTACCTCGGGCCGATCGACGGCCACGACGTCGGCGCGGTGGAACAGGCGCTGCGGCAGGCCCGCAACTTCGGCGGACCGGTCATCGTGCACTGCCTGACCGTCAAGGGGCGCGGCTATCTGCCGGCCGAGCAGGACGAAGCGGACCGCTTCCACGCCGTCAACCCGATCGACCCGTACACCTGCCTGCCGATCTCGCCGAGCGCCGGGATCTCCTGGACCTCGGTGTTCGGCGAGGAGCTGGTCGCGCTCGGCGCCGAGCGGCCCGACCTGGTGGCGATCACCGCCGCGATGCTCCAGCCCGTCGGGCTGGAACCGTTCGCCAAGGCCTACCCGGACCGGACCTTCGACGTCGGGATCGCCGAACAGCACGCCGTCACCAGCGCGGCGGGCCTGGCCACCGGGGGGCTGCACCCGGTGGTGACGGTGTACTCGACCTTCCTGAACCGGGCCTTCGACCAGGTCCTGATGGACGTCGCCCTGCACCGGCTGGGCGTCACCTTCGTACTGGACCGCTCCGGGGTGACCGGCCCGGACGGGGCCTCGCACAACGGCATGTGGGACATGTCGATCCTCCAGGTCGTCCCCGGGCTGCGGCTCGCCGCGCCGCGCGACGCCGAGCAGCTGCGGGCCCAGCTGCGCGAGGCCGTCGAGGTCCGGGACGCGCCGACCGTGGTCCGCTTCCCCAAGGGGAATGTCGGCCCGGCTGTTCCGGCGGTCGAGCGGATCGGCGGGACGGACGTGCTGCTGCGCACCGGACCGGCGCCGGAGATCCTGCTGCTGGCCGTCGGCAGCACCGCCTCCGCCTGCCTGGACGCCGCCCGGCTGCTGCTCACCGAGGGCTTCACCGCGACCGTGGTCGACCCGCGCTGGGTCAAGCCGGTCGATCCGGCGCTGCCCGAACTCGCCGCCGCCCACCGGCTGGTGGTCACCGTCGAGGACAACGGCCGTACCGGCGGAGTGGGTTCGGCCGTCTCCCAGGCGCTGCGCGACGCCGACGTGGACGTCCCGGTGCGGGTGCTCGGCCTGCCGCAGGAGTTCCTCGGCCACGCCGCACGCGGCGAGATCCTGGAGGAGGCCGGCCTGACCGGAACCGGGGTCGCGGCCCAGACCGCCGTCTTCGCCAAGAACCTGCTACCGACCCGAGGAGCGAACCCGCGCCATGCCGGCTGAACCAGACCGCCCCGCCTTCGACCTCGCCGCGCTCCTCGCCGAACGCGGTGGCGAGCGATACGAGCTGCACAGCCGCTACCTCAACCCGCAGCTGCCCCGGATGCTGCGCACCATCGGCTTCGACAAGTACTACGAGCGCGCGGAGGGCCAGTATTTCTACGACGCCGAGGGCAACGAGTACCTCGACATGCTGGCCGGCTTCGGCATCTTCGCGCTCGGCCGGCACCACCCGGCGGTGCGCGCGGCGGTCCAGCAGGTGATGGACCTGGAGCTGCCCGACCTGGTCCGCTTCGACTGCTCGCCGCTGCCCGGGCTGCTGGCCGAGCGGCTGCTGTCCCACGCACCCGGGCTGGAGCGGGTGTTCTTCGGCAACAGCGGCACCGAGGCGGTGGAGACCGCGCTGAAGTTCGCCCGGTACGCGACCGGCCGCAAGCGCGTCCTCTACGCCGACCACGCCTTCCACGGGCTCACCACCGGCTCGCTGTCGGTCAACGGCGAGAGCGGCTTCCGCAAGGGCTTCGACCCGCTGCTGCCGGACACGGCCATCCCGCTCGGCGACATCGGGGCGCTGACCAAGGAGCTGAAGCGGGGGGACGTCGCGGCGCTGATCGTGGAGCCGATCCAGGGCAAGGGTGTCCAGGCGCCGCCGCCCGGCTGGCTGCGCGCCGCCCAGGCGCTGCTGCACGAGCACAAGGCGCTGCTGATCTGCGACGAGGTGCAGACCGGGATCGGCCGCACCGGCGAGTTCTTCGCGTACCAGCACGAGGAGGGCGTGCTGCCCGACCTGGTGTGCGCGGCCAAGGCGCTCTCCGGCGGGTACGTGCCGATCGGGGCGACGCTCGGCAAGAGCTGGATCTTCGAGAAGGTGTACTCCTCGATGGACCGGGTGCTGGTGCACTCGGCCAGCTTCGGGTCCAACGCCCAGGCGATGGCGGCCGGGCTGGCGACCCTGGAGGTGATGCGCGAGGAGAAGGTGGTGGAGAACGCCCGGCAGGTCGGCGACCGGCTCCGCGAGCGGCTCACCGAACTGGTCGACCGGTACGAGCTGGTCGCCGAGGTGCGCGGCCGCGGGCTGATGACCGGCATCGAGTTCGGCCGGCCCAGGTCGCTGAAACTGCGCACCGGTTGGACGGCCCTCCAGGCGGCGCGCAAGGGGCTGTTCGCCCAGATGGTGGTCGTCCCGCTGCTGCAGCGGCACCGGATCCTGACCCAGGTGTCCGGGGACCACCTGGAAGTGATCAAACTGATTCCACCGCTGATCATCACCGACCGGGACGTGGACCGGTTCCTGGACGCCTTCACGGAGATCATGGACGAGGCCCACCGGGGCAACGGCCTGATGTGGGACTTCGGCCGGACCCTGGTGAGACAGGCGGTGGGGAACCGGTAGCGCGGCGCGGGGTGGGAAGTCGGCCCGGCCGACTTCCCACCCCGCGGGAGACACCGCGTCAGAGCTCGGTCCGGCGACGCCGGATGACCACCACGAGGTCGACGACGGCGAACAGGGTGACCAGCCCGAGGGCGATCGCGAAGCCGGTCAGGGTGCCCCGGCTGGGTGCGCCGTCCACCGGCGAGGAGGCGGCCCAGAGCGCGAAGCCCGCCGTCCCCAGCGCGAACAACGGGGTGAAGGTCACTGCGAGCAAGTAGCGGAGCTTGAGGTCGCTGCGGGCGGTGGCCGGCTCGGTGCCGCTGCGCCACCGTCGCGGGGTGGTGGTGCGCATCGCCGTTCACCTCCGGGTCGCGCGGGTGGGGCTACGATTCCAGCGTACGTCGGGGGCGGAGAGCCGGGGAGGCGCGATGACGGGGTCGGACGGGGCGGGGGAGGACGCCGAGGGGTACGCGGGGCTGCGGATCGAGCGGGCCCGGGAGCTGGCCCGGCGGCACGGCTGGGCCTCGGTCCGGGTGCTGGAGCCGGGGCAGCTGATCACCTTGGAGTACCGGGAGGGGCGGCTCAACCTCGCGGTGCGGGACGGTGTGGTCGAGCGCAGCTGGGAGGGGTAGCCCTCCCCGTGGTGCGGGGCTCAGCGCGCGAACCGCCGGTTGAGCCGCTGCTCGGCGACGGCGACCAGGGGTTCCAGCAGCGGCAGGCAGAGCAGCACCAGCAGCCCGGCGGCCCAGCCGGCCAGCACGTCGGAGACCCAGTGGGTGCCCAGGTAGACGGTGGTCAGGCCGATCGAGCAGGCGGTGGCGGCGGCGATCACCGCGCCGGTGCGCCGCCAGCGGACGGCGAGGTAGGCGAGCACGCCCCAGGTGACCACGGCGTTGGCGGTGTGGCCGGAGGGGAAGATGGTGCCGCCGGAGAACAGCTCGGGTGAGCCGACGTACTGGGCGTAGTGCGGGCCGAGCCGGCCGGTGACGATCTTGACCGCGCCGACCGTGACGTTGAGCAGCAGCAGGGCGACGCCCATGACCAGCAGCGGGCGCAGCCGGCCGAGCCGACGGGCGCGCCAGAGCAGCCAGGCGAAGGCGGCGATGGCGCTGGGCCCGCGCTGGCCGACCACGACCCAGGCGTTGAGCACCGGTTCCAGACTGGGCCACCGCTCGTACGGGCGCAGCAGGCGGACCGACCAGTCGAGGTCGACCAGGTCGGTGTTGAGCAGCACCCCGGCCAGTACCAGCAGGTAGACCGCGAAGGTCCCGGCGAACAGGGCGGCCCGGCGGCGGCTCATCGGGGGCCAGCCGGGCTCACCGCGGTCGCGGCCGGTCGGGCAGGGTCCGGTCGAGCCGGGGCCGGTCAGGCCGGGGCGGGTGGGGCCGGGCACGCGGGCCGGGGCGCGGTCGGGGACCGGGAGTTCCCCACGGTCGCCGGTCCGGTTTTCCGGCTCCTGCCGCGGAATGCGAGCGGCGGTACTTCTGGATTGCACGGGGTGACCATACCCATCCGACCGGGGGCATCCCGGAGCGAATTTGTCATTTTCCCGGGAAATCGACAATTAGGGCGCCGCCGGGTGACCCGGGGAGTGATTTCCAGTATTCCAGGATCGAATGTCCGTGTGGTCTTCGAATGATTCTGCAAAAGCCCCGGTAAAGAAAACGGAGCGGGAGGCCGGTCCGTCCGGCTCCCCACTCCGTGGTAACCCTGTGTAGGTTCCGTGCTCAGTCGAGGGGGCCGCCCGCGACGTAGATCACCTGGCCGGAGACGAAGCCGGCGCCCTCGCCGGCGAGGAAGGAGATGGTGTTGGCGACGTCCTCCGGCTCGCCGACCCGCTGGACCGGGATCTGGGAGGCCGCGGCGCGCTTGAAGTCCTCGAAGTCCACGCCGACCCGGGCGGCGGTGGCCGCCGTCATGTCCGTGGCGATGAAGCCGGGGGCCACCGCGTTGGCCGTGATGCCGAACTTGCCCAGCTCGATGGCCAAAGTCTTGGTGAAGCCCTGCAGACCGGCCTTGGCGGCGGAGTAGTTGGCCTGGCCGCGGTTGCCCTGGGCGGACGAGGAGGACAGGTTGACGATGCGGCCGAAACCGGCGTCGACCATGTGCTTCTGCACCGCGCGGGTCATCAGGAAGGCGCCGCGCAGGTGAACGTTCATGACCGTGTCCCAGTCGGACTCGGACATCTTGAAGAGGAGGTTGTCGCGGAGCACCCCCGCGTTGTTGACCAGCACGACGGGGGCGCCGAGCTCGGCGACCACCCGGTCGACCGCGGCCTGGACCTGCTCGGCGTCCGAGACGTCGGCGCCGACGGCCAGGGCGCGCCCGCCGGCGGCGGTGATCCGGTCGACGGTGTCCTTGCCCGCCGCCTCGTCCAGGTCCAGGACCGCGACCGCGTAGCCGTCGGCGGCCAGCCGGACGGCGGTGGCGGCGCCCAGTCCGCGGGCGGCGCCGGTGACGACCGCGACCCGGGGGGCGGTGCTCTGCTCGGTCATGCTCGCTCTCGTCTCTCTCGGGGGTGCCTCCGGGGAGTGCCCCCGGAGAGGGTGCCCACACCCTACCGGCGAGTAGGGGCGGCGGCCAGGGTGGAGAGGCGCAGGTGACGGTCGGTAAGGACCGACCGGTCGGCTTTCTGCTGAGAACGGGTTACTGCAAGGGCGTGGCAGCGCGTAAATATGCCAATGTTGCCGAACCTGCGTCTACTATCCGCCCCTGCCTGCCAGCAAGGGCCTGCCGTTTGTATAGTGTCCGCCAGCAGCCACCGGCTGCACGGCTGGAGCGCCCTCCCTCATAGCTGGACGCCCACTCGCCGTTACTGCCCCACCCGGGTGTCCCACACACACCGGGTGTGACATCGGGACGGATACATGGTGCTGGGGGAGATCCCGACAACCCGCGTGTCCGCGCGACTGCAGCAGTCGCCCGGACACCTCATTCGCGTTGCACAGCAGGTCCACACCCGTCTGTGGTCCGAGCACGTCGGAGCCGATCTCACGGCTCCGCAGTTCGCGGTCCTGCTGGTGCTCGCCCTCGAACCGGGCGCGGACCAGCGGACGGTCGGCGAGCGTGCCTCGCTCGACAAGGCCACGATGGCCGAGATGGTCGCGCGGCTGGTCCGCCGCGGCCTGGTGCTGCGGAGGCGTGACCCGGCCGACGGCCGGCGCAAGCTGCTCGCCCTCTCGCAGAGCGGCGCCCAGGCGGTGCGTGAGGCCACCGGTGGTGTGGTCCGCGTCCAGCGGGTGCTGTTCGAGCCGCTCACGCCGGAGGAGCAGGTCGAGATCGTCCGGGTGATGGCCAAGATAGCCAGGCTGGAGCCCGCGGCGGTGGCCGTCTTCTCCGACGCGCGGCCGATACTGGACGCCCAGCGGGCGATCGGCTACCTGATCAGGGTCGGCCAGCAGGTGCACACCAAGCTCTGGTCGGAGCACGTCGGGGCGGAGCTCACGGCTCCGCAGTTCGCCGTGCTGGACGCGCTGGAGCTGGAACCGGGTGCGGACCAGCGCACGGTCGGCGAGCTGGCCTCGCTGGACAAGGCCACGATGGCCGAGATGGTCAGCCGACTGGTGCGGCGCGGTCTGGTGCAGCGCCGGCGCGACCCCTCGGACGGGCGGCGCAACCTGCTCTCGCTCTCGCCGGCGGGGCAGGACCTGTTGCACCGCTCGGCCGCCGGGGTGGCCGAGGTCCAGCGGCTGCTGCTCGCGCCGCTGGAGGAGGAGGAGCACGAGGCTGCGCTCGCGCTCATCGCCAAGGCGGCCAGGCTCTAGCCCAAGCTTTGGTAACAACAGCCAAAACGATTCACCAAAGCTCCTCAACTCCTCGGGTGTCCGCATCGGCCGACCGTGGACGCGGGTGAATCAGGGCGCACCGAAGTGCCGCTCGTCCATGACCGGAACGAGCGGTACTTCGATATGACCGACTGTCAGATTCGCTCGGACTGTCGTTGTCGGGGGCGCCGGGCCGGCTCGGCCGGCGCCCCCACGGCCGGCATCAATTCCAGTCGAACCCCTGCGGGTCCGGGCCGATCCGCTTGCCGGTGGCGACACCGGCGATCGCCGCGAGGTCCTCGGTGTCCAGCTCGAAGCCGGTGACCGCGAGGTTCTCCCGGATCCGGAACGGGGTGACCGACTTCGGGATGGCGATCACGCCGTTCTGCAGGTGCCAGCGGAGCACCACCTGGGCGACCGTGCGGCCGTGCTTCTCGGCGATCCTCGCCAGCTCCGGCTCGGCCAGCAGCTCCCCGCCCTGGCCCAGCGGGCTCCACGCCTCGGTGGCGATGCCGTGCTGGGCGTGGAAGGCGCGCAGCTCTCCCTGCGGGAAGTACGGGTGCAGCTCGACCTGGTTCAGCGCCGGGACGACGGAGGCCTCGTCGAGCAGGCGGGTCAGCTGCTCGGTGCCGAAGTTGGAGACGCCGATCGACTTGACCCGGCCGCCCTCCTTCAGCTGCTCCAGGGCCTTCCAGACGTTCAGGAAGGTGCCGTGCATCGGGCGCGGCCAGTGGATCAGGTACAGGTCGATGTACTCGAGGCCGAGCTTGTCCAGGGAGGCGTCGAACTCGCGCAGCACCGCGTCGCGGCCCTGCTCGCCCGACCAGTCGCGGGTGCCCGAGTTCCACAGCTTGGTGGTGACGTAGAGGTCCTCGCGGGCGAGGCCGCCCGCAAGCGCCTCGTTGATGGCCGCGCCGGTGCCGGTCTCGTTCTCGTAGATCGCGGCGGTGTCGATGGAGCGGTAGCCGGCCTCGATCGCGGTGCGGACCGCCGGGGTGGCCTCGGCGTCCGGCACCTGCCACACGCCGAATCCGAGCTGCGGGATCTGCGTGCCGTCGTTCAGGGTGACGCTGGGGATGTTGCTCACGGGAAGGGGTGCCTTCCTGGTCGTCCGTTGGTTCCAGAGGGGCAACTGGTGCCCCGGCACGATTGTTCCCGCCGTTCGGGCGAATCTCCGGCGAAGCTTTACGGCGGCGTGGCGAGTGGCTGGGCGCCGCCGGCCGGGGTGGCGCGGGCGGAGCGGCGGGGGCGGCGCGGCGGGGCGGCGGAAAACCTGTTGCGTGGATCACAGCGGGCTTGGCAGGCTCACGGACATGACCTCCTGAGACCAGGGTCCTTCGTACCCTTCCGCGGTCCGGCCGCCGTCGCCGCCGGACGTTCCGACGTCGGCGCACCTTCGCGCCGCGCGTCCTCCGCCCGTCCCCGTGCGTCGGCGGGGCGGCACCGCCGTACGGCCGAGTGCCCGTGCTCTCCCCGCACCCTCCGCGACTCCTGCTCCCGCACTTTCGTGCTCCGCACCCCTCGTATCGGAGAGTCATGCCGCTCATCCCCCTGCCGCTGGCCGACCCCGGCAGTCCCGACCTCTCCTCACCCCTGGCCTTCCTGCGCTGGTTGCAGCGCGCCCAGCGGCGCGGGCAGGTCCGCGCCACCTGCTGGGCACTGGTCCAGATGGGCTCCCAGGCCGCGGCGCCGGTGGCGCTCGGGCGCGGCGTCCAGGCCGCCGTGGACGGCGACGCCGGCGGCATCTGGTGGGCGGGCGCGCTCGCCCTGCTGCTGTCCGCCACCGCCGCGCTCGGCAGCGTGCTGCTGCACCGGCAGGCGGTGTGGAACTGGATCCACGCCGCCTGCCAGTTGCGGCAGTTGGTGGCGCGTCAGGCCTCCGACCTCGGGGCCGGGCTGTCCCGCCGGATCGCCACCGGCGAGGTCGTCGCGGTCGGCAGCGGCGACGTCGAACGCATCGGCTGGTACGTCGAACTGGTCGCCCGGGTCCGGGCCGCGGTGATCTCCTGGCTGGCCGTCAGCGCCGTGGTGCTGGTGGTCGAGCCGGTACTCGGGATCGGAGTGCTGCTCGGTGTCCCGGTGCTGGCGGCCTCGGTCTGGCCGCTGATCGGGCCGTTCGAGCGGCGCTACCAGGAGCAGCGTGAACTCGGGGGAAAGGCAACTGAGTTGGCTGCCGACACGGTGGCCGGACTGCGGGTGCTGCGCGGCATCGGCGGCGAGGAGCTGTTCCTGGAGCGGTACCGGGCGGCCTCCCAGAAGGTCCGCGCCGCGGCTGTGCGCTCGGCCCGGCTGTGGTCCCTGATGCAGGCCCAACAGGTGCTGTTGCCCGGCGTGTTCGTGGTCGCGGTGACGTGGTACGGCGCTCGTCTGGTGGTGTCCGGCGAGCTGGGTGTGGGCACCCTGATCGCGGTCTACGGAGCCACCGCCTTCCTCGCCTCGCCGCTGCGGATCTTGGGCGAGGCGGCGCACGCCTGGAGCGTCGCCCGGGTCTCCGCCGGACGGGCCGTGCGGGTGCTCTCGCTCAGCCGGACCGGCGGCACGGCCCAGGGCGTGCTGGCCCGGCCGGACAGGTCCGATCTGCACGACCCGGCCACCGGCCTGACCGTCCGGGCCGGCGAGTTGACCGCGGTGGTCTGCGGGGACCCGGACTTCGCCGGGGCGCTCGCCGAACGGCTCGGCGGCCACGTCCCGCTGGCCGCGGGCGAGTCGGGACCGCCCTCCGTCCGGCTCGGTGGCACCGAGCTGGACACCGTGCCGCTGGCCGAGGCCCGGGCGGCGGTACTGGTCCACGACAAGGAGCCGGTGCTGCTCTCCGGCACGCTGGCCGAACTGCTGGACGTCCCGGCCTCCGGCCGGGTGCCCGTGGCCGAGGCGCTCGCCGCAGCCCGCTCCGAGGACGTGCTGGAAGCCCTCGTGGACGGCTCGCCCGAGTGCGGGGGCGATCCGATGCTCGCCCGGATCACCGAGCGCGGGCGCTCGCTCTCCGGCGGGCAGCGCCAGCGGCTCGCCCTGGCCCGGGCGCTGGTGGCCGACCCGCCCGTGCTGGTGCTGGACGAGCCCACCAGCGCGGTGGACGCCCACACCGAGTCCCGGATCGCCACCGGGCTGCGCGACGTCCGGGCGGGCCGCACCACCGTGGTGTTCGCGACCAGCCCGCTGCTGCTCGACCAGGCGGACCGGGTGGTGCTGCTGCGGGACGGCCGGGTGGCCGCGGCCGGCCGCCACCGCGAGCTGATGAGCACCGAACCGGCCTACCGGGCCGTGGTCACCCGGGACGAGGAGGCCGCGTCGGTATGAGCACCGTCGCCAACCGTCCGGCCCCACGAGCGAGGAGTACGTCATGAAGCCCCCCGTCCATCAGGAACAGGGGCCGGCCACCACCCTGCCGGTCGGCTCCCCGGCCGCCGTGCGCGGCTACCTCGGGCTGCTGGCGCGCCGGCACCGGGGCGGGTTCGCCACCGTGGTGGCGCTGCACTCGGCGGCCACCCTGGCCGGGCTGGTAGGGCCCTGGGTGCTCGGCAACCTGGTCGAGTCGCTGGCCACCGGCACCGCCGGGGGCACCATCGCGGTGGCGGTCGGCTGGTACCTGCTGGCGCTCGCGGTGCAGTCCGCGTTCACCGGCTGGTCGCGGATGCGCGGGTCGGTGCTCGGTGAGCGGGTGCTGGCCGACCTGCGCGAGGACTTCCTGGTCCGCTCGGTCGCGCTGCCGACCGGTGTGCTGGAACGGGCCGGCACCGGGGACCTGGTCTCCCGGGGGACCACCGACATCGACCGGCTGGACAAGTCGGTGCGCGAGGCGGTGCCCGAACTCGCCGTCGCGGTCGTCTCCTTGCTGCTGGTGATCGGCGCCCTGCTGGTCACCTCACCGGTGCTCGCGCTGACCTCGCTGGTCGGGCTGCCGCTGCTGCTGGCCAGCTCCCGCTGGTACTTCCGCCGCGCCCCGCAGTCCTACCGCAACGAGTCGGCCGGGTACGCGGCGGTGAGCAACGTGCTGGCCGAGACGGTGGACGCCGGGCGGACGGTCGAGTCCCTGCGCCTGGGGGAGCGGCGGGTCGGGCTGACGGACCGCAAGCTGCGCGAGTGGCTGGCCTGGGAGCGCTACACCCTGTGGCTGCGCTCGGTCTGGTTCCCGACCATCGAGGTGGTCTACACGGCGGCGGTGCTGACCACCCTGGTGGTCGGCGGGCTGTTCACCCTCAGGGGCTGGCTGACCGTCGGGCAGTTGACCACCGGCGTGCTGTACGCCCAGATGCTGATCGGCCCGGTGGACCTGATCCTGCGCTGGTACGACGAGCTGCAGATCGGGCAGGCCTCGCTGGCCCGGCTGGTCGGCGTGCACGAGGTGCCGGAGCACGACGGGGACGAGTCGGCCCGGCCGGAGGGCCGCCGGGTCGAGGCCCGGGAGGTCCGCTTCGGCTACCGCGAGGGCGCGGACGTCCTGCACGGGATCAGCCTGGACGTCGCCCCGGGCAGCCGGGTGGCGCTGGTCGGGCCGTCCGGGGCGGGCAAGTCCACGCTCGGCCGGCTACTGGCCGGGATCTACGCGCCCGGCCGTGGCAGCGTCACCCTCGGCGGGGCGGCGCTGTCCCGGATGCCGGCCGAGCGGGTGCGCTCGCAGGTCGCCCTGGTCAACCAGGAGCACCACGTGTTCGTCGGCACCCTGCGGGACAACCTGCGGCTGGCCGCGCCCGGGGCGGACGACACCGAACTGCGGGCCGCGCTGGACGCGGTGGAGGCCGGGGCCTGGGTGAACGCCCTCCCCGAGGGGCTGGACACCGAGGTCGGCTCCGGAGGCGCCTCGCTGACCCCGCCTCAGGCCCAGCAGCTCGCCCTGGCCCGGCTGGTGCTGGCCGACCCCCACACCCTGGTGCTGGACGAGGCCACCTCGCTGCTCGACCCGCGTGCCGCCCGGCACCTGGAGCGCTCGCTGTCCAAGGTGCTGGAGGGCCGGACGGTCATCGCCATCGCCCACCGGCTGCACACCGCGCACGACGCGGACGTGATCGCGGTGGTCGAGGGCGGCCGGATCAGCGAGTACGGCAGCCACCCGGAACTGGTCGCGGCGGGCGGCCCGTACGCGGCGCTCTGGCGCTCCTGGCGGGACGAACGCTGAGCGCGCCGGCCCGTGAGGGCGCGGTAGTGTAACGGGGATTCGAAACCCGTACGGGGCAGGATTGCCCCGTACGGGTTACCTCATGGCCCGGAAGGGCGCGTAACCGGGCAAACCGCCGGCCCCGGCCAGCAGACTGCACCGGTGACCAAGATTTCGGACGGCTCGTCCCGCCCCCAGCGCAGCGAGATCGGCGGGATCCCCACGCGGTACATCGGGATCGGCGTCATCGTCGTCCTCGCGGTGTGGTTCCTCTTCGCCAACCTCGACAAGGTCAAGATCCAGTTCTGGGTGTTCACCGTGACCGCGCCGCTCTGGATCGCGCTGCTGGCGACGCTGGTCGCCGGCGGTGCGATCGGCTGGCTGTTGAAGGGACGGCACGCCCGGTGAACACCGTTCCCGAACCTGCACCGCCCGGTAACCCGGCCTTCGCCCCACTGATCGAGATGCGCGGGGTCAACAAGCACTTCGGCGAGCTGCACGTGCTGCAGGACATCGAGCTGACGGTCGGCCGCGGCGAGGTCGTCGTGGTGGTCGGCCCGTCCGGCTCCGGCAAGTCCACGCTCTGCCGGGCGATCAACCGGCTGGAGCCGATCGAGCGCGGCACCATCCTGATCGACGGCCAGCCGCTGCCCGCGGAGGGCAAGGGGCTGGCCAAGCTGCGCGCCGAGGTGGGCATGGTGTTCCAGTCCTTCAACCTGTTCGCGCACAAGACCGTGCTGCAGAACGTCTCGCTCGCCCAGATCAAGGTCCGCGGCCGCGCCAAGGCGGAGGCGGACGCCAAGTCCCGCTCGCTGCTGGAGCGGGTCGGCCTCTCGGCGCACGCCGACAAGTACCCGGCCCAGCTCTCGGGCGGCCAGCAGCAGCGGGTCGCGATCGCCCGCGCGCTGGCGATGGACCCCAAGGCGTTGCTGTTCGACGAGCCGACCTCGGCGCTCGACCCCGAGATGATCAACGAGGTGCTGGACGTCATGCGCCAGCTCGCCAGCGAGGGCATGACGATGGTCGTGGTCACCCACGAGATGGGCTTCGCCCGGGCGTCCGCGAACCGGGTGGTGTTCATGGCCGACGGACGGATCGTCGAGGACCGCGCCCCGGAGGACTTCTTCAGTGCCCCCGAGAGCGCGCGCGCCCGGGACTTCCTGTCCAAGATCCTGAAGCACTGAGGGCGGCGCCGTGAACCGTACGACCACGCCCGCCGCGCGGGCGCGCGGCCGCCTGACCGCCGCCGCCCTGCTGCTCGCACTGCTGGCCGCCGGCTGCGGCAAGGCCGGCACCCCGCCGCCCAAGGGCCCCCAGCCCAGTGCGCTGCCCAGTTACCAGGTGCAGGACGCCTCCTCGATCACCGGCTCGCCGACCCTGGACGCCGCCCGCAGCCGGGGCCACCTGGTGGTCGGCGCCAAGGAGGACCAGCCGTACCTGGGTCAGAAGAACCCGGCGATCGGTGAGTACTCCGGCTTCGACATCGAGATCGCCAAGATGGTCGGCGCCTTCCTCGGCTTCCCGCCGGAGCGGATCCAGTTCAAGACCATCGCCTCGGCCAACCGCGAGACCGCGCTGCAGAACGGCCAGGTGGACTACTACGTCGGCACCTACACCATCAACGACAACCGCAAGAAGCTGGTCGGCTTCGCCGGGCCGTACTTCATCGCCGGGCAGTCGCTGCTGGTGCGGAAGAACGACGACAGCATCCACGGGCCGCAGGACCTGGACGGCAAGAAGGTCTGCTCGGCGTCCGGTTCGACCCCGTACCAGCGCATCCAGTCGCAGTACCCCAAGGCGCACCTGATCGGCTACGACACCTACTCGGCGTGCGTGGACAACCTGATCACCGGCCAGGTCGACGCCGTCACCACGGACAACGCGATCCTGCTGGGCTACGCGGCCAAGGTGCCGGACGAGCTCAAGGTGGTGGGCCCGCTGTTCTCGACCGAGCCGTACGGGATCGGCACGCCGAAGAACGACACCGTGCTGCGCGGGGCGCTGAACGACGCGCTGGAGCACCACGAGCAGAACGGTGACTGGAAGAAGGCCTTCGAGGCGACCCTCGGCCTGTCCGGGGCACCCGCTCCGACCCCGCCGAAGATCGACCGGTACTGAGAGGGCCGCGCCGTGAAAACGCTGACCGACAACTGGTCGACCTACTGGGACGGCTTCCTCGGCACGCTCTCGCTGTTCGCGGCGAGCGCCGTGCTGTCGCTGGTGCTGGGGGTGCTGATGGCGGGCTTCCGGGTCTCGCCGGTCCGGCCGCTGCGGGTGTTCGGAACGGTGTGGGTGACGGTGCTGCGCAACACGCCGCTGACCCTGCTGTTCTTCATCGTGGTGCTGGGCCTGCCCCGGTTCGACATCACCCTGCCCTTCTACACCTTCGCCGTTCTCGCCCTCGGCTGCTACACCTCGGCCTTCGTCTGCGAGTCGATGCGCTCGGGCATCAACACCGTGCCGTCCGGGCAGGGCGAGGCGGCCCGCAGCCTGGGCATGAGCTTCGGGCAGACGATGAGCCTGGTGGTGCTGCCGCAGGCGTACCGCTCGGTGGTGGCGCCGATCGGCAGTGTGATGATCGCGCTGGCGAAGAACACGGCGATCGCCGGCTCGTTCAGCGTCACCGAGCTGCTGGGCACCTACCGGACCATCAACGAACTGGGTTACAGCATCATCTGGACCTTCTTCTGGATCGCCGTCGGCTACCTGATCATCACCCTGGCCATCAGCGCCGTCTTCAACCTGCTGGAACGACGAGTGGCGGTGTCCCGATGACCGGTGAATCCTCGGCGCTGTACGACATCCCCGGCCCCAAGGCGCTGGCCCGGCACCGGCTCTACGGCGGGATCGCGCTGCTGCTGATCGCGGCGCTGATCGGCTGGGTCGTCTACATGCTGTTCCACACCCAGCAGTTCACCTACGCCAAGTGGGAGCCCTTCACGTACCAGGGCGTGCAGGACCTGTTGCTGCGCGGCCTGGGCAACACCCTCCGGGCCTTCGGCTGGACGGTGCTGTTCGCGCTGCCGTTCGGCGCGCTGTTCGCGGCCGGGCGGCTGTCCGACCACCGGGTGGTGCGCTGGTTCGCCACGCTGGTGGTGGAGTTCTTCCGGGCCATGCCGCTGCTGGTGATGATCTTCTTCGTGTTCGTCGCCCTCAGGGTGCAGCCGCTGTGGGCGCTGGTGGCCGGGTTGGTGCTCTACAACGGCTCGGTGTTGGCCGAGGTGTTCCGGGCCGGTGTGCTCGCGGTGCCCAAGGGGCAACGGGAGGCCGCGTACGCGCTGGGCATGCGCAAGACCCAGGTGATGACGTACGTGCTGGTGCCGCAGGCCAACCGGGCGATGCTGCCGGCCATCATCAGCCAGCTGGTGGTCGCGCTCAAGGACACCTCGCTGGGATTCCTGATCACCTTCGAGGAGTTCCTGCACGCGGGCAAGCTGATCGCCACCAACCTGGACTACGACCTGCCGTTCATCCCGGTGGTGATCGTGATCGCGCCGATCTACATCGGCATGTGCCTGCTGCTGTCCTGGCTGGCCCGCTGGGTCGAGCGGCGCAGCCGCCGCAGCCCGAGCGTGCGGGGCGGGGCGCCGGTGGCCAAGGCCGGGGTGGCGATGGGGTTGCCGCCGTCGGCACAGTAGTGAGCGGTGCGCGCTGTGAGCCCCGGCGCGCTGTGGGCCCGTGGCAGGTAAGGCTGGTTCGCGTCTGAACCATAGGTGCGGGTGGGATCGGGGCCGGGACCTCCAAATTCCTCTTATGATTGCGAGGGCAGGCGACAGACGACCGGGCGGAGGGGCCATGGAGCCGGTGTTCGACTCGCGGCACATCAGGACGTTCCACGAGGTCGTCCGGGCCGGTTCCTACTCGGCCGCGGCCCGGGAGCTCGGCTACACCCAGCCCGCCATCACCCAGCAGATGAAGGCCCTCGAACGCACCGTCGGCGTCCCGCTGTTCACCCGCGCCGGGCGCGGCCTGCGGCTCACCGAGGCGGGCGAGGCGCTGTCCCGGCACGCCGAACTGATCCTCGGCAGCCTCTCCGCCGCCCAGCAGCAGCTCGCCGCGCTCGCCCGGCTGCGCGCCGGACGGGTACGGGTCTGCGCCTTCCCCAGCGCCAACGCCACCCTGATACCGGAGGCGATGGCCCGGCTGCTCGCCGAGCACCCCGGCGTCCGGGTCGAGCTGCTGGAGGCCGAGCCGCCGGACTCCGTCCAGCGGCTGCTGCGCGGCGAGTGCGACATCGCGCTGGCCTTCCGCTATCCGGGCCAGGCCACCGAGGTGCCGGACGGGCTGGACGAGATCCCGCTGATGGAGGACCTGCTCACCGTGCTGCTGCCGGTCGGGCACTCGCTCGGCCGTCGGCACGCCGTCCGGCTGGCCGACCTCGACGGTGAGCGCTGGATCGCCGGCTGCCCGCGCTGCCGGGCCAACCTGCTGCACGTCTGCGCGGAGGAGGGCTTCGCGCCGGACATCGTGTTCTCCACCGACGACAACCTCGCCGTGCAGAGCTTGGTCGCCGCCGGGGTCGGGATCGCCCTGATGCCCGCGCTGGTGCTCTCCTTCATGTGCCACCGCAAGGTCACCGGGCGGGCCGTCGAGCCGCACCTGCGGCGGCAGGTGAGCGCGTACGTGCTGCGCGAGCACCGGCGGATCCCCGCCACCGCGCTGGTGCTGGACCACTTGCGGCAGGCAGCGGCGAGCCGGGTCGGGTGCTGAGGCCGCGGCTGCTGCGCCGCACCTGCTGCTCGACCCATAAGCATGAGTGAGGGTGATGCTTAGGAACCCTCGTTGGACGTGATAGGTCGGTCGGTCCCAGCCTGCTGGTATGACACCCCCAGCCACGGTCGGCAGCGACCGGCTCACGGAGCGGATGGCCGCGCTGGTCAGCGAGATCCGCGCCGTCGTGGACCGCGGACTGCCACCCGAACTCACCGCGTACCTGGTCGGCGAACGCCTCGCCCCGCACCTGCTCACCGCCCCCGACGGGCCCGACGCCCTGCTCACCCCCGCCCAGCGCGAGGGCGACCCCCAGCGCTACCGCCAGCACGTCCTGCACGCCGAGGGGGACGGCAGCTTCTCCGTCGTCGCCCTGGTCTGGCTGCCCGGACAGCACACCCCGATCCACGACCACGTCTCGTGGTGCGTGGCCGGGGTCCACCAGGGCCAGGAGAGCGAGACGCGCTACCGGCTGGTCTCCGACGGGCGCAGCTCCCGGCTGGTCGAGACCGAGCACGTGGCGGGCCCCGCCGGGACGGTCGCCGCCTTCGCCCCGCCCGGCGACATCCACCTGGTGCGCAACTCCTGCAGCACCACCGCCATCTCCATCCACGTGTACGGCGCGGACGTCTCGCGGCTCGGCACCAGCATCCGGCGGGTCTACCGGCTCCCCGCCGACCAGGAGCGGTGAGCGGCGACGTGGCACTGACCCTCCGGGAGCGGGCCGCCCGCACCCGCTCACTTCCCCCGCTCGGCGGGGACGCCCCCGGCCTGCTGCTCGCGGCGGTCGGGGTGGCCGCCGCGATCGCCGTCCACGCGGCCGTCCCGGCCGTGCCCGAGCTCACCGCCGCCGTCGTGCTCGGCATGGCGGTGGCCCACCTGCCCGGGCTGCGCCCGGTGGTCCGCGGAGTCGCCCGGCCAGGGCTGTCGACGGCCGGGAAGCGGCTGATGCGGCTCGGGATCGTCCTGCTCGGGCTCAAGCTCAGCCTGGACGACGTGCTCGGCCTCGGCTGGGCCACCGTCGCCATGGTGCTCACCGTGGTCGCCGCCACCTTCGCCGGCACGCTCTGGCTGGGCCGGCGACTCGGCCTGCCCGGCGACCAGTCGCTGCTGGTCGCCACCGGCTACTCGATCTGCGGGGCCTCGGCGATCGGCGCGGTCAGCCAGGCGGCCGGCAGCGAGGAGGAGGACGTCGCCTCCTCGGTCGCGCTGGTCACCCTGTGCGGGACGTTGGCGATCGCGGTCCTGCCGCTGCTGCAGCACCCGCTGGGGCTCGGCGAGATCGAGTTCGGGCGCTGGGTCGGGGCGAGCGTGCACGACGTCGGACAGGTGGTCGCCACCGCGCAGACCGGGGGCCCCGGCGCCCTGCGCGAGGCGGTGCTGGTCAAGCTGATGCGGGTGATGCTGCTGGCGCCGCTGGTCGCGGGCGTCGCCGTGGTGGCGCGGCGCAATGCGCGCGGGGCCGCGGCCGGCGGTGCTTCGGCCGACGGGGCGGACGGTGTCGCCAAGAGCGGAAACCGGCCGCCGATCGTGCCGCTGTTCGTGGCCGGGTTCCTCGTGATGATCGTGCTGCGCACCACCGGGGTGCTGCCCGAGCGGGCGCTCACGCTGGCCGGGGACGCGCAGGAACTGCTGCTCGCGGCCGCGCTGTTCGGGCTGGGGAGCGCGGTGCACCTGCCCACGATGGTGCGGACCGGCGGGCGGCTCGCGCTGCTCGGTCTCGGCTCGTGGGTGGTCGTCGCCGGTGTGTCCTACGCGGGCGTGCTGATCACGACCTGACGGGGCGGGGTTGCGTCCGGGCCGGGTCCCTTCGGGGCCCGGCCCTGTCCGTGGGGGCCGTTTATTCACGGGCCGGACGAGTGCGGACTCGGTTATCGTCGGGCGGAAGATCGCCCGTACCGGGACGATCCTGCTGCCGAGTCCGTCGAGGAGGACGCATGACCACCGCACTGCCCGAACGGGACGGCCACGAGGCCGTCGTCACGCTCGACCGACGGGAGGGGCCGTTCGGCGAGGTGGTGTTGCGGCAGCGCGGACGGCACTACGAGATCATCGCCAACGGGTGCTTCCTGATGGACACCGCCGACGGACGCTCCGAGCGGCTGCTGGTCCAGGCGGCGCTGGACGAGCTGGACCGGACCGGCGCCGCCGTGACCGCGCCGTCGGTGCTGATCGGCGGGCTCGGGGTCGGCTTCTCGCTCGCGTACGCGGTGGCCGAGCCGCGCTGGGGGCGGATCGCCATCGTGGAGCGGGAGAACGCGATCATCGACTGGCACCGCAGCGGCCCGCTGGGCGGCTTCTCCGGCGGTGCGCTGGACGACGAGCGGGTCGAGGTGATCCACACCGACCTGCTGGGGTACCTGGCGGCGTCCGACGGCGAGCGCTACGACGCGCTCTGCCTGGACATCGACAACGGGCCGGACTGGACCGTCACCGACTCCAACTCCGGGCTGTACGGGGCGGACGGGCTCGCGGTGCTGTGGCACCGGCTGCGGCCCGGCGGAGTGCTGGCGGTGTGGAGCGCGCAGCCGTCGCCGGACTTCGAGGAGGCGCTGCGGGCCGCGGGTTTCGCGGACGTGGTCAGCCGGGAGGTGCCGGTGAGCCGGGGGGTGCCGGACGTGGTGCACCTGGCGCGGCGCTCCGGCTGAACCGGGCCGCTGCGCGGACCTGTTGGCGACGGCGGCCGTCAACTGGCCGGCGGGGCGTGCGGTTTGGGTTCACCTCGCGGCAGAGTGACCGACTGCTAGCGTGGGTGCCTGCAGTGCACTAGTGCGGTTAGTGCGGTCGGTCGAGCGGGCGGTGGTGGTTGTGGTGGACGGCGGAACGCCTTCGGAGCGGATCGCGGCCGAGCTCCGACGCCGGATCGCGGCAGGGGAGTTGAAGCCGGGTGCCCGGGTGCCCTCCACGCGGCGGATCATGCGGGAGTGGGGCGTGGCGATGGCCACCGCGACCAAGGTGCTGAACCGGCTGCGGGAGGACGGGTTGGTGCGGGCCGTCCCGGGGGTGGGGACGGTGGTGGCGGCCCGGCGGGCTCCGGCGGGCGCTCCTGCGCAGGGCCGTGCGGTCGCGGGCCGGGAGGCGGGTCGCGAGGTGGGCCGGGAGGCGGAGCGGGTGCCGGGTGCGGCGGGCGTCGTACGGCGGGCGAAGGGCGGGGAGCGGGAGCTCGGCCGGGAGCGGATCGTCGAGGCCGCGGTGCGGGTCGCCGACCACGAGGGGCTGGCGGCGCTGTCGATGCGCCGGGTCGCGACCGAACTGGGTGTCGCCACCATGTCGCTCTACCGCCATGTGCCGGGCAAGGACGAGCTGTTGCGGCTGATGACGGACAGGGTCTTCGGTGAGCAGCCGCTCGCGGCAGCACCGGCCCCGGCCTGGCGGACGGGACTGGAAGAGGTCTCGCGGTTGCAGTGGCGGATCTACCGGAGCCACCCCTGGCTGGCGTCCACGATGTCCTTCACCCGGCCGGTGCTGGCGCCCGACGCGGCGCTGCACACCGAGCGGGCGATCTCCGCGCTTGCGGGGCTCGGGCTGAGCTGGGAGGAGATGGCCCAGGCCTCGGTCAGCCTGGCGGCCTTCACCTGTGGGCTGGCCGTCCACTTCGAGCGGGAGGCGCAGGCGGAGCAGGACAGCGGGATGTCCGCGGAGGAGTGGATGGAACGGCTCGACGACGAGGACCACGACCGGCTGATGTCGGACCCGGAGCGCTTCCCGATGTTCGACGCACTGAACCGGGGACCGGAGATCGACCTCGGCCTCGACGCGCTGTTCGAGTTCGGGCTGGCGCGGATGCTGGACGGGGTGGGGGCGCTGATCGCGGCGCGGGGAGGGGCGACGGGTAACAGATGACAGATGACAGCTGACAGATTTCAGCTTTCGTTCGCTGAAGTCTGTCGGCTGTCATCCGTCAGCTGTCATCTGTTACCGGCCGCCGCGGTCGGCGGCGGGCTGCCCTCCGTCAGCCGAACGGCCGGTGCTCCGGCTCCGCCTCGGCGTCGGCTGCGGCCTCCGCCTGCGGTTCGTCCGAGCTCGCGGCCAGGCCCGAGATGCCGAAGGGGTCGAAGTCCGGTGGCGGGATCATCACCGGAGTGCCCTTGCGCTTGGCAGGCTCGTCCGCGTTCGCCGCAGGTGCGCCCGCCGGAGCAGCCGCCGGGGCGGTCGGGGCCGGGATCAGCGGCGGGGCCGAGGGCGGCGGCGGGACGGCCGGCCCCTGGGCGGCGACGGTGGTGCCGAAGGGGTCGGGCTTCTGCTCGGCTGCGACCGTCGTCCCGAACGGGTCGGGCGCAGCCGTACCGGCGCCGGCGGCCGGCGCAGCGGTTCCTTCCGCGGTCGGGATCGTGCCCCCGATGCCGAAGGGGTCGAAGTCCGGCGGCGGGATCATGACCGGCGTGCCCTTGCGTTCGGCCGGCTCCGCGCGGACGGCAGCGGCAGCGGCGTCCGCCGCCGCCTCCTCCTGCGCGACGGGCGCGAAGGGGTTGAAGTCCGCGGGCGGGATGCGCACCGGCGTCCCGCGCAGGTGCACCGGCTTCTCCTCCGGCTCCTCCGCCACGGCCGCAGCGGTCGGCGCAGCGGTCGGAACGGCGCTCGGCGCAGTGGTCGGAGCGGCAGGAGGGGCCACGGGAGGCGGCACCGGCACCGGTGGGGCCGCCGCCGCGGGCGCGACCGCAGCCGTGAGCGGTACGCCGTCCCAGCCGAACTGGATGCTCTTCAGCAGCTCCGCGAAGGCCTCCGTGTACAGCTCCCAGTCCTCCGGCCGGGCGGTGGAGAGCTGGGCGCACAGAACCGTTCCGCCGTCCGGCAGCGGCACGAACGCCTGGACGACCGAGGTGACCACCCAGCGGCGCTGCCCGTCGGCGGCCAGCGGTCCGGGCACCGGGACGGTCCGCCCCTCGACCAGGACGGCGGCCGGCCCGGCGGGCAGCAGCACCGTCCAGACCTCGGCGTGCCGCCGTACGGTGGCCAGCTCGGTCGCGAACGCGGTGATCGGCAGCGGGTGGCGGGCGAGCGAGACGACGAGCGTGGCCTCGGTGGCGCGCCCGTCGACCTCCAGCGCGCACACGCCCGCGTAGCGGACGCCGGCGTCCTGGACCAGGTCGGTCAGGGTCGCGGAGATCACCGCGAAGTCGCGGCGCGGCTCCGGGCCGGTGGCGCTGAACAGTTCCTCGGCGACCTCCGCCAGGTGCCCGGTCAGCTCCGTGGCGGCCGCCACGGAGGCGCGGTCGGTCCCGTCGGCGTCCGCGGTTCCGTGGGTGTCCGCGGTTCCGTCACCGCCGCCGCCCGGAAGCGGGGGCACCGTACGGGAGGAGGCCCCGGCGGGCCCGCCGGGGGAGGTCAGCGAGTGGAAGCCCGGCGGGACGACCAGCCGGACCTCGGTGCCCGCGCCGGTGGCGAGTTCGACCGGCTGCCGGGTCTGCCGCCCGGCCGCCAGCGCGGCCAGCGCCGGGGCGAACGGCGGGCGAAGCTTGGCGTCGGCGAACTCGCCGGTGACCGGCAGCTGGAACAGCGCGGCCGAGGTGGTGCCCCGGTCGGCGATGGCGCCGCGCACGGCTCCGCCGCCGTAGCGGTGGTGCAGCGCGGCCGTCACCCGGTCGGCGATCCGCGCGCCGGTGCCCGGTCGGGCCGTGCCGGCGGTGATCACCGTGCCGAGCCGGTCGAGGGCCTGGTGCACCGGCCCGTTGGGGGCCAGCGGCAGGCCGAACAGCGCCTCGGCGGCAGGGTGTTCGGCCGGTTCGAGGGCGCTCAGCGCGGTCGCCGGGTGGCGCGAGGTGTGCTCGTCGAAGAGGGCGTCGGTGAGGGTGCCGAGGGTCGCGCAGACCTGCTCGGCCGCCGCGAAGGGGTTGGCCTCCGCGCTGAACTGGACGTCCTGGGTCAACTGGTGAGCCCCCCGCTCTGCTCCGTCTGCCGTCGGTGGTTCGGGTGGGACCGGGCCCCGCCCGGCGGCGGGTCGTCAGGTCCCCGCCCATTCCTATCAGAGCCCACCGTCGTCGCCGAACCGCAGGATCACCTGATGATCACTCCGCGGGGGCCCCGGCAGTGCCCTCCGTGGCCTGCGCGGACGCTTCGTCCACCGGCCCGACGGTCTGCGGCCCGACGGTCTGCGGCCCGGCGGCCAGGGCGGTGACCGCGTCGAGGATGCCGGGCACCGCGAACAGCCCGGCGAGGTCCTGGACCAGTCGCCCGGTCGGCCCGTCGGGCCGCTCGTCGGCGAAGAAGGAGGCCAGCTCGGCGGCGAGCGCGGGCTCCCGGGCGGCGGTCAGGGTGAGCGAGGCGACGAACTCCTGCACCAGGTGCAGCTGCAGCTCCTCCAGCGGAACGGACCGCTCGGCCAGCCACTCCAGGGAGGTGATCTCGGCGTTGGCGATCCAGGCCCGGACGGTCAGCCGCAGTCCGGGGCTCGGAGCGGGGATCGCCAGGTGGCTGAGGATCTGGTCGTGCGCGGCCCGGCGCACCTCGTCGATCACCGCCGAGGTGCCCGCGCTGGCCGCCACCGAGCCGCCCCGCAACAGCGCGGCGAAGCCCGGCCCGTGGCTCTGCACGAAGTCCAGGTAGCGGCCCATCACCCGGTACAGCCGCTCCGACAGCGGCCCCTCCATCGGCTCCTCGAACCGGGCCGAGAGTTCCCGCCCGGCACGCCGCAGCGACGCCTCGTAGAGCGCCTGCTTGCCGGGGAAGTAGTGGTACACCAGCGGCCGGGAGGCGCCCGCGGCGGCGGCGATGTCGTCGATCGACACCTCCTCCGGCGGGCGCCGGCTGAACAGCTCCAGCGCCACGGCGATCAGTTGCTCCCGCCGCTCGTCCACGCTCAGCCGTCGGCGCGGCCGTTCACCCGCGGCGCCCCGGTCGGGGGCGGCGGTCCGTTCTGCGCGGTCGGCCGTCGGCGACGGCGTACGGGAGGCCATGCGCGTCAGCCTATCCGTCGGCCGCCCGCGGGCCCATGCGGCCCGGCCTGCGCTCCCCTGCCCTCATGCGCTGCCCGAGGCCGGTTCGGCACGGTCCGCCGGACGGCCCTTACTCTCCTGGCGCTCCAGGTAGCGGCGGTAGGCCTCCAGGCCGTCGGGCACGAAGGTGTCGCGGGCGAGGCGCTCGGAGAGTTCGGCCGGGGTGAGCCAGGCGTGCCAGGCGACCTCGGACTCCTGCGGGGAGACCGGGCCGTCCCACTCCGCCTCGTACATGTCGCACCACCAGGAGAGCTTGCCGCCCTCCGGCTCCCTGAAGAGGAACTTGAAGATCGGCCGCGGGGCGATGCCGCGCACCCCGAGCTCCTCCTCGGCCTCGCGGACGGCGGCCTCGGCGTAGGTCTCGCCGGAGCCGACGACGCCGCCGACCCACATGTCGTACGCGCCGGGGGCGAACAGCTTGGTGTCGGTGCGGCGGTGGACGAAGATCCGGCCGGCCGGGTCGCGGACCATGATGAAGACGCACCGGTGGGTCAGCCCCTGCCGGTACACCTCCCCGCGCAGCGCGGTACCGATCACCCGGTCGTTGTCGTCGACGATGTCCAGCAGCTCTTCGGCAGGGTTGGTCATGAACGACAGGTTAGGGTTTCGGAGCCCGCTTCGAACGCGGGATCGATCAGCTGGGCGGCGACGAACGACCTGAGGACGGCACGCGGTGGTGGAGATCTGGGGCGAGACGGCCGAGGGGTTCGAGCCCGTACGGGAGGCCTTCGCGCGGAACTTCGCCGAGTACGGCGAGCTGGGCGCGGCGTTCGCGCTGTACGTGCGCGGGCGCAAGGTGGTCGACCTGTGGGGCGGGGACGCCCGGCCCGAGGTCGGCGGGCGGCCCACGCCCGCGGTGCCGTGGACGGCGGACACCGCCCAGGTGCTGCGCTCGGTCACCAAGGGCCTGACCGCGGCCACCGCGCTGCTGCTGGTCGAGCGCGGCCTGCTCGACCTGGACGCGCCGGCGGCCTCGTACTGGCCGGAGTTCGCGGCGGCGGGCAAGGGCGCGGTGCCGGTGCGCTGGCTGCTGTCGCACCAGGCGGGGGTGCCGGCGCTGGACGTGCCGCTGCGCCTGGAGGACGTGCTGACCTGGGAGCGGGCGGTCGCCGCGGTGGCCGCCCAGGCGCCCGCCTGGGAGCCGGGGACGGCGCACGGCTACCACCCGTACACCTTCGGTTGGCTGGTCGGCGAGGTGGTGCGCCGGGTGAGCGGCCGTACGGTCGGCCAGTACTTCGCCGAGGAGATCGCCCGGCCGCTCGGGCTCGACCTGTGGATCGGGCTGCCGGCCGGCGCCGCGCCCCGGGTCGGCAAGCTGGTCGACCTGCCCGCCCCGGAGGCGGCCCGGACCGGCCCGAGCGGGCTGCGGCTGCGGCCCAAGCAGTCCGTGCGGGACGCCTACCAGGACCCGACCTCGCTGACCGCCCGCGCCTTCGCCTCGGTGCTGCCCGGGGTGAACATGAACGACCCGGCGGTGCAGGCCGCCGAGATCCCGGGCGCGGGCGGCATCGGCACCGCCCGCTCGGTGGCCCGGTTCTACGCGGCGCTGATCGGCGCCGCCGACCGCCCGGACGGGTCCGGCGCGCTGCTGCCGCCGCTGTTCGGCCCGGAGGTGCTGGCCCGCGCGGTCGGGCCGGTGGTGAACGGCCCGGACCGGGTGCTGATCGTCAACTCCACGTTCGGCCTGGGCTTCTGGCGGCACGGACCGACCGCGCCGATGACCTCGCCGACGAGCTTCGGCCACCCGGGCCGGGGCGGCTCGCTGGGCTTCGCCGACCCCGAGCTCGGGCTCGGCTTCGGGTACGTCACCAACGGCATGCAGCCGGGCGTCACCGGGGACGTCCGCTCGCGCAACCTGATCCGCGCGGTGCGGGGGTGCCTGGGGCTGTCCTGAGGCCGGTCGGGCACCGGGTCACGCCTGGCCGGTCTCGAAGCGGCTGATCCTGCCGCCGTCGACGGTGAACCGCCAGGCGGTGCGCATCTCGCCCCAGGTCTCGTTGGTGAAGTTGGCGACCAGCGCGTGGCCTCCGGAGGACTCGCTCTGGACGTCCATGCGGCCGTTGGGGCCGAAGATCTCCCGGTCCACCCACTCGTCGAGGTCGCGGTCGGAGCCGTCGTCGGACATGGTCGCGTCCGGGGCGAGCACGTGGAAGAAGGCCTCGCGGTCGCCCGCGTTGACCGCGGTGACGAAGGCACGCACGGTGGGGTCGGTGAGCTTGGCGGGGGCGATGGTCATGCCGGACTCCGTGGGAGGGATCGGGAACGGGGAGTCCTGTCTACGGCGTTCGCGGGGGCCGTTCGGGCATGTCGGCGGCGCGTCGGGAAAATCAGCCGATTCACGTGCTTAGATCCCGAACCAGGTGAAATTCCCGGAACACGGGATTGGCCCCGAGAGCCCGCCGCGGGGAGTGGCGGTGGAGCGGGGGACCGGACGAGGTCTCCCGCTCCACTTCTGTCGGGCCCCCGGACTTCCGTCGGGGCCTACCGGGGCCCGGGGGCCTAGAAGAAGCCGACCGCGTCGGGTGAGTAGCTGACCAGCAGGTTCTTGGTCTGCTGGTAGTGCTCCAGCAGCGCCTTGTGGTTCTCCCGCCCGATGCCGGAGTTCTTGTAGCCGCCGAAGGCCGCGTGCGCCGGGTAGGCGTGGTAGCAGTTGGTCCAGACCCGGCCGGCCTGGATGGCGCGCCCGGCCCGGTGGGCGGTGTTGATGTTGCGGGTCCACACGCCCGCGCCGAGCCCGTACTGGGTGTCGTTGGCGAGCGCGACCGCCTCGTCGAAGCCGTCGAAGCGGGTGACCGAGACGACCGGGCCGAAGATCTCCTCCTGGAAGACCCGCATGCTGTTGACGCCCTCGAAGACCGTCGGCGTCACGTAGTACCCGCCGGCCAGCGGGCCGCCGAGGTCGGCGCGCTCGCCGCCGACCAGGACCTTGGCGCCCTCGGCCTGGCCGATCTCGAAGTAGGAGAGGATCTTCTTCAGCTGTTCGGCGCTGGCCTGCGCGCCGACCTGGGTCTCGGTGTCCAGCGGGTCGCCCTGGCGCATGGCGCGCACCCGGCCCAGCCCGTCGCCGAGCAGCCGCTCGTAGACCGGGGACTCGATCAGCGCGCGGCTGGGGCAGGTGCAGACCTCGCCCTGGTTGAGGGCGAACATCGCGAAGCCCTCGACGGCCTTGTCGTAGAAGGCGTCGTCGTCGGCGGCGACGTCCGCGAAGAACAGGTTGGGGCTCTTGCCGCCGAGTTCGAGGGTCGCCGGGATCAGGTTGTCGGCGGCGGCGCGGGCGATCAGCCGGCCGGTGCCGGTCTCACCGGTGAAGGCGAGCTTGCGGACCCGCTTGCTGGCGGCCAGCGGGGCGCCGGCCTCCTCGCCGAAGCCGGTGACGATGTTGAGCACGCCCGGCGGCACCAGGTCGGCGGTCAGCTCGGCCAGCAGCAGCACCGAGGCCGGGGTCTGCTCGGCGGGCTTGAGCACCACCGCGTTGCCGGCCGCGAGTGCCGGGGCCAGCTTCCAGATCGCCATCAGGATCGGGAAGTTCCACGGGATGATCTGGCCGACGACGCCCAGCGGCTCGTGGAAGTGGTACGCCACGGTGTCCTCGTCCAGTTGGGAGAGGCTGCCCTCCTGGGCGCGCAGCGCGCCGGCGAAGTAGCGCAGGTGGTCGACGGCGAGCGGGAGGTCGGCGGCCAGCGTCTCGCGCACCGGCTTGCCGTTCTCCCAGCTCTCCGCGACGGCCAGCTGCTCCAGGTGGGCCTCCATCCGGTCGGCGATCCGCAGCAGGACCTGCGCCCGCTCGGCGGCGGAGGTGCGGCCCCAGGCCGGGGCGGCGGCGTGCGCCGCGTCCAGGGCGGCCTCGATGTCCTCGGCGGTGCCGCGGGCGACCTCGGTGAACACCTCACCGGTGACCGGCGTCGGGTTGCCGAAGTACTCGCCGCGCACCGGGGGCGCCCATCCGCCGCCGATCCAGTGGTCGTACCGGGAACGGTAGGCGACGATGCTGCCGGGTGTGCCGGGCGGCTGGTAGACCGTCATGCTCTGTGCTCCTCGCGACGTCGGGCGCCCCTGGCGCCGGTCGGACCGGGGGCGGCACGCCGGGCCGCCCGGTCAGGGGGCGGCTCGGCGGGAGGGTGCGGACACGCAGTCGGGCGGCGCCCCGCCGGGGCGCCCGCCGACGAGCACGATAACCGCCGGGTGCGCGCAGCGGCTACGGTCCGTACGCCGGCCCGGTACGGAGGGTCCGCGTTCCGGCCGTTGCCGGGCGGCCGCGCCCGGTGGTGCTCCGACGTCCGAGGGACGGGGCCTCAGACCGCGTGGTACCGGCCGGTGCGGGCCTCCCAGCTCAGGTACCCGGCCAGCCAGGTGATCAGCCCGTCGGCGTACCGCTGGGCGATCGTGCGTTCGATCCGGGACAGGCCCAACTCCAGGAAGACGTCGGGCAGTCGCTCGTGCAGCTCGGCGCAGCGCTCGACCATCAGCTGCGCCTCCGCCATCACCGCGGAGCAGGCCTCCTCGGCCGAGCAGTGGCGCTCGCGCTGGACGATCATCACCAGGTTGTTGACGTCGCCGCGCGGGGCTTCGAGCGGGAAGGACCGCACGTCGTTGCTGAGGGACGGTATGTCGGCGGCCAGCTGTCGGATCTGACGGAGCACCGGATGGTGCAGCACGGAGGCGGGGACCTCGAACTGGCCGATCCGTTCGACCATGTCGAAGATGGTCTCCATCGCCGCGGTGCCCCGTCTGAGTTCCAGGTAGCCGTCCCGGTCCGGCGGTCGGGCGGAGATCCGGCCGGCCGCCTCGGCCGGGTGACTGGCGAAGTAGTACTCCCAGTTGTAGGCGGCCCGGGCCTGCCAGCGGGCGGGCATGCCGCGCACGCTGCGGGCCCACAGGTCGGCGAAGGCCGTCTCGACCGGGGAGTGCTGGTCGGGCCGGGCGCCGTGCAGGACGGCGATCAGGCGCTCGCAGATCGGGGCGACCTCGGTGGGGCGGCGACCGAGCGGCCCGTCGAACTGGTCGTCGAAGAGGAAGTAGAAGCCCATCAGATCGGCCGCCAGCGCGAGTTCGTCCGGACCGGCGTCCGGGTAGCCGAGCGCGGCGAGGTCGACCACCTCCCAGTGCGCGTACCCGGGGTGGTCGGCGTCGGGGAGCAGCGGGTGGCGGATCAGCCAGTCCCGGTGCAGTGCGGTGGCGTACGGTCCGTGCGGACTGCGGCGGTACGGGAACGGGATCTCAAGTGATGTGTCGTCAGACATCGGACTCCCGGTGCAGCGGAGGGTGGGGGCGCTTGTGGTTCGAGCACTTCTCGTGGGGGAGTTGACGTGACGGGGCGCGGCGGGTGAGGGTGGTTTACGCAAGATCATCCGCGCCTCGCGGGCCGTAGGGTATCTGATGCAATGATCGGACGTTAGGGATATAGGGCAATTGCCCTTGGCAAGCCGCCCGAACCCTCACCGTCCGCCCCAGCCTGCACGAATGCCTCACGGGAAGTCCTACACGGCGCTAACCTCGGCTCCACGAACAGTGATGGACCGGCTCCCCCGTGCGGCGGCGGAGCCGTGCCGCGAGCGGGTGAGGCGGAGGCGCGACGGTGACCGATCAGGGCAACGAACTTCGGGCGGGAACCGGGTCCGGCCGGGGTGACGGCGGACCGGCGGCCCGGGTCCGGCTGCGCGACCGCGACGCCGAACTGCGCTCCGTCGAAGCGGCCGTCGACCGCCTCTGCCGCGAGTTCGCCGCCGGCGGCACCGAGATCGGCGAACTGCTCGCCTTCTCCGGCCGCCCCGGCATCGGCAAGACCAGCCTGCTGCACGAGGTCCGACGGATCGCCAGCCTGCGCGAGGGCGCCACCGTGCTGTTCGCCCGCGGCGGCGAACAGCAGTTCAAGGAGCCGTACCACGTGCTGCGCCAGCTCCTGCAGCCCGTCCTGACCAAGCTCGAGGCCGACGAGTTCCGCCAGGTCATGGGCACCTGGGAGGAGGTCGTCGGACCGGCCATGGGCCTCAAGCAGCCCAAGGCCGGCGCCCGCCGCCTGGACCCCCAGGGCGTGCGCGACGGCCTCGACTACGTCCTCACCCAGCTCGCGCCGCGCCGCGCGCCGATGGTGATGATCGTCGACGACCTGCACTGGGCGGACGCCGAATCCCTCTCCTGGCTCGCCAAGTTCGCCGTCCGCTCCGGCGAACTGCCCGTGCTGCTGGTCTTCGCCTTCCGCGAGGACGAGAACGACTGGCCCACCGAGACCCAGGGCCTGCGCCGGGGCGTCCTCGACCTCGCCAGCCGCAAGCACGAGCTCAGCCGGCTCACCCTGAGCTCCGTCACCGACATGATCCGCGCCGAACTCGGCGACAAGGCCGAGGACGCCTTCTGCTACGAGTTCTGGAACGTCGTCAACGGCAACCCCTTCGAGGCCGGTCGCCTGCTCGACCAGGTGCGTGAACAGGAACTCGAGCCGGTCGAGGAGAACTCCCGACAGCTGCGGGAACTCGCCGTCGACGCCACCGGGATGACCCTCAAGAGCTGGCTGGACCGGCTCGGGCCCGCCACTCTGCGCTTCGCCTGGGCCTGCGCCATGCTGGGCACCGACATCCGGGTCGACCTCGCCACCCGGATCTCCACCCAGAGCACCGAGGGCGCCCGCGAGTCCATCAAGCAGCTGCGCAAGCAGCGGGTCCTCACCCAGGCCCCCAACGGGAACCTTGAGTTCGTCCACCCGCTGATCGCCAGCTCGATCTACAACACCATGCCGGACGCCACCCGCCTCGGCATGCACGGCATCGCCGCCGTCGAGATCGAGAACGCCGGACTCGGCCTGCTCGCCGCCTCCCGCCACCTGGTCGAGACCCACTCCGGCGAGGGCGACGACCGGATCGTCAAGAAGCTGCGCCGCGCCGCCGTCGAACACCAGCTGATCGGCGCCCCGGAGGCCGCCCAGCGCTGCCTGCACCGCGCGCTCAACGAGCCGCCCGCCGACGACATCAAGGCCGAGGTGCTGTACGAGCTCGGCTGCTCCGCACTGCTCACCGACCCCGGGGCCACCGTCAACCAGCTCCGGCTGGCCCTCGACCCCGACGAGGGGCCGCTGCGCCCGGAACTGCGGGTGGACGCCACCTTCCGGCTCTCCGAGGTGCTCGCCCACAGCGGTGAGCTGGGCCAGGCCGCCCTGGTCTGCCAGGAGGAGGCCGAGCAGACCGCCGACCCGGCCCGGCGCCAGCGGCTCCAGGCGGCCTCGTTCATGTGGCACGCCTTCCGCAAGTCTGAGGAGGACGGCCCCGGCCGCTCCGCCCGGCTCGCCGAAATGTGCCGGAACCTGACCGGCCGGGAGGCCGCGGACCGGGCCGTGCTCGCCATGCGCGCCTGGGACCTGACCCTGCGCGGCGCCTCCTCCGCCGAGGCGCTGGCGCTCGCCGACGAGGTCCTGGACGGCGGCCGGCTGCCCAAGGGCCTCGGCTGGGGCTTCGAACTGCCCTCGATGCTCTGCCTCACGTACATCTACAACGACCGCATCGCCCAGGCCGAGCGGCTGGCCGCGGACGCCATCATCCAGTTCGAGGTGGCCGGTTGGAGCGGTGCCCACCGGGGTTTCGCGTACTTCCTGATGGGGCTCGCCCGTTTCCGCCGCGGACTGCTCGCCGAGGCCGAGGACTTCCTGCGCCGGGCCTACCGCATCTCCGAGCGGATCGGGGCCAAGCTGCCGCTGGCCTGGGACGCCGTCGGCGTGCTGGTGGACACCCTGATCGCCCGCGGCCGGGTCGAGGAGGCCTGGGAGGAGGCCAACCTGTTCGGCTTCCACCCGCCGTACCACCCGACCGCCATGGTGCTGCCGGACGCCGCCTCGCTGTACGGCAAGCTGCTGGTCGCCAAGAACCGGCACGCCGGGGCGGCCGCCTCGCTCACCGAGGCCGGGGCCCAGCTGGAGGTCCGCGGCTGGCGCAACACCGTCTGGGCGCCGTGGGCCGGACACCTCGCGATCGCGATCGCGTCCGACGAGCCCGAGCGCGCCCGCGAGTACGCCCAGAAGGCCGTCAGGGACGCCCGCACCTTCGGCACCGCCTCGGCGATCGGCAGCGCCCTGCGGCTGCAGGCGCGGATCGAGGACGGTCAGCAGGCGGTCGAACTGCTGGAGCAGGCCGTGGAGCACCTAGGGCAGTCCCCGGCCGGGTACGAGCACGCCGTCGCGCTGGTCGACCTCGGCGCCGCGCTGCGCCGGGTCGGACGGCTGGAGGACGCCCAGGAGTACCTGTACCAGGGCATCGAGCTGGCCCAGCACTGCTCGGCGGAGAAGCTGGTCGACCGGGCCCGGCGGGAACTGGCCAACTACGGGCTGCGGCCCAACCGGCTGGGGCTGCACGACTTCCAGGAGACCCTGGAGACGCTCAGCGGGCCGGAGCGGGAGGTCGCCAACCTGGCGGTCAAGGGCGTGCCGCCGCAGCGGATCGCCGAGCAGCTCGGGGTGCACCTGAGCCTGGTCAACCGGCGGCTGGCGGCGGTCTACCGCAAGGCGGGCACCGGGCCGGACGGGCTGGCCTCGGCACTGGGGCTGCAGCAGCGGCTGGAGGAGGAGCCGGGGGAGTAGTGGCGCGCGCGGCAGGGCGACGGCCTGCGGACGGGCGAGACGGCCCGTCGAGGGCAGCAGGGCAGCGGCCGTGAGGGGCGGGCGGCCGTTGGCGTTCGGCGGCCGGTAGCGTTCGGGCGGCGCGCGGAGGCGTGGAAGCGCCCCCGCGGGCGCCGCCCTCGCTAGGCTGACGGACACCACGGGGGCCGCCGCTACGCTCCCTGGACGGACCGGGACCGGGCGGAAGTGGCGCACTGCCGCCGCCAGTGAGGAGCAGGCCATGCCGAGCGAGGCCACCACGGTGCGCCGAGAACCCCTCGACCCCTCGGGTGCGGGCGCGGCGATCCAGCGCTGGACGCTGACGGCCGGTCCGTACGAGGCGAGCGTGCTCACCCTCGGTGCCACCCTGCACACCCTCAGCGGGCCGGACCGGTCCGGTCGTACGGCCCAACTGCTGCTTTCCACCGACGAGTTGGCGCAGATCCTGGGCCCCGCGCGGCACTACGGCACGGTGGTCGGCCGGTACGCCAACCGGATCGACGGTTCCAGCGTCACCATCGACGGCCAGAACCACCCGCTGGCCCCGACCGGCGGCGGGACGACCATCCACGGCGGCCCGGACGGCTTCGCTCAGCGGATGTGGGCGGCCGAGCCGGTCGAGGGCGGGGTGCTGCTGCGGCTGCACAGCCCGGACGGCGACCAGGGCTTCCCGGGCGCGCTGGACGTCACCGTCTCCTACACCCTGTCGTACGCCCCGGGGGCGGGCGGCGAGCTGGTGATCGACTACCGGGCCGTCACCAACAAGCCGACCGTCGTCAACCTGACCAACCACGCCTACTTCAACCTCGCGGGTGAGGGCAGCGGTGACGTCCTGGGCCACCTGCTCACCCTGGACGCCGACGAGTACACCCCGGCCGACGAGCGGCAGATCCCGTACGGGCGGACCGAGCCGGTGGCCGGCACGCCCTTCGACTTCACCGTGGCCACCCCGATCGGCAAGTCGCTGCACGACGACCACCCGCAGCTGGCCGGCCCGGGCGGCTACGACCACAACTGGGCGCTGCGCGCCCGCCCGGCGAGCGGCGGCCTGGCGCGGGCGGCGCTGCTGGAGGACCCGGTCAGCGGCCGCACCCTGGAGGTGCTGACCACCGAGCCGGGCCTCCAGGTCTACACGGCGAACAAGTTCCAGGGCGCGGTCACCGGAGCGAGCGGGGTCCCGTACGGGCCGTTCGCCGGGATCGCGCTGGAGACCCAGCACTTCCCGGACTCCCCGCACCACCCGGCCTTCCCGAGCACGGAGCTGCGGCCGGAGGAGGAGTTCCGCTCGACCACCGTTCTGCGGCTGGGGGTCAGCTGACCCGCCGGACGAGGTCCCGCCGCATGCAGAGCCGGGGCCAGCGGTCGAGGCCGTGCTCGGCCTCCTTGCGGCGGATCTCGCGCAGGCCGGGGGTGAGCTCGGCGTCGGCCAGCGGGCGGAATCCGCAGCGGGCGTAGTAGGGGGCGTTCCACGGGACGTCCGCGAAGGTGGTCAGGGTGAGCGCGGGGGCGTCGGTGCCCTCGGCGAGGTGCTCGATCAGCGCCCGGCCGATGCCCCGGCGCGCGTGGTCGGGGTGGACCGAGACCTGTTCGACGTGCAGTGCGCCGTCCACCGGCTCGGCCAGCAGGTAGCCGGCGACGGTTCCGTCGGGGGCCTCGGCGACCAGCGCGGTGCCGTGCTCCAGGTAGCGGGCCAGCTCCTCCGGGGCGGGGGGTTCGTCCTCGGCGATCTCCGGCATCCCGATCTCGGCGAAGGGGGCCCCGGCGGCCCGCTCCAGTTCGCCCAGCAGGGGCAGTTCGTCCTCGGTGACGGCTCTGATGCGCATCCGTCCAGTCTGCTGCAAGCGCCTTTCGGCCACCCAGGGTGGTCGCGTCGGCCACCCCGTACCGGGGTGGAAACGGACGAAGTCGGACATTGCACCGCACTGTCAACTACCGCACGGCCACGTCCAGGACACGCGGGAGTAACGATCGCCGTTTCTTGCAGAAACTTGCTGCAAGGACTTTCCGTCACTGTTGCGCCGCTGTTAACTTCCTTCCGAGCCCGACGGCAGCAACGGTGCGGTCGGCACGAGGCAGCCATTATGCGCCTGTCTCCGAACATCTCGGGCACCCCCACCCTCCCAAGGAGTTCTCATGCGGCGTGGCATCGCGGCCTCTGCCCTCGTTGTGGCCCTCGCGGTCTCGATGGCTGCCTGTGGCAGCAGTGGCGGCTCCGGCTCGGACAGCAAGGCCGACGGCCCGGTCACCCTCACGTACTGGGACACGTCGAACGCCACCAACGAGGCTCCGAACTACCAGGAACTGGCCAAGAAGTTCGAGGCGGCCAACCCGAACATCAAGGTCAACTTCGTCAACGTGCCGTTCGACCAGGCCCAGAACAAGCTGCAGACGGCCATGGGGGCCAAGGGCGCACCGGACGTGTTCCGCTCCGACGTCGGCTGGACCGCCGCCTTCGCCAAGGCCGGCTTCCTGGAGCCGCTGGACGGCACCCCGGCCGCCGCCGACACCTCCGCCTTCCAGCCCAGCCTGATCCAGCAGGCCAAGTACGACGGCAAGCTGTACGGCGTCCCGCTGGTCACCGACACCCTCGGCTTCCTCTACAACAAGGACCTGTTCGCCAAGGCCGGCATCACCGACGCCCCCAAGACCTGGGACGAGCTGAAGACCGACGCCGCCACCATCAAGGACAAGGCGGGCGTCGACGGCTTCTGGCTGAAGGCCGCCGACGGCTACTACGCGATGCCGTTCCTGTTCGGCGAGGGCACCGACACCGTCGACGCCGCCAACAAGAAGATCACCATCACCTCGCCCGAGGCCGTCAAGGGCATCGAGACCTACAAGTCGATGTTCACCTCGCCCGGCACGGCCAAGGCCGACGTCACCACCGACGCCTACGCCCACATGATGGACGCCTTCAACAGCGGCAAGGTCGCGGCGATCATCCAGGGCCCCTGGGAGATCACCAACATCTACAAGGGCTCCGCCTTCGCCGACAAGAAGAACCTCGGCATCGCCCCCGTCCCGGCCGGCTCCGGCGGCAAGGCCGGTGCCCCCACCGGCGGCCACAACATCGCCGTCTACGCAGGTGCCGACAAGGCCCACAAGGCCGCCGCCGAGAAGTTCGCCGCCTTCATGACCTCGGCCGAGAGCCAGGCCTTCATCGCGCAGAAGAACTCCACCCTGCCGACCCGCTCCGACGCCTACACCGCCGACGTCAAGGCCGACCCGGGCATCGCCGGCTTCCAGGCCATCCTCGGCAGCGCCAAGCCGCGCCCCGAACTGCCCGAGTACGGCTCGCTGTTCGACTCGCTCGGCACCAACCTGGGCAAGGCCGTCCAGGGCACCAGCACCCAGGACGCGCTGAACACCGTGGCCACGGACTACGCCAAGCTCCTGCCGGGCTTCGCCAAGTAGTCCCCGCAGCCCGGCCCGCCGACACCGGCGGGCCGGGCCGTCGGCTCCCCCGAGACTTCCCCCCGAGAAGGTGCAAACGATGTCAGTCGCCGTGCAGGGCGCCACCGGCAAGGGCAGCCGGGAGCGCGATCAGCGTCCGGGCCTGCTGGAACGCCTCAAGCGCTCCTACGCCAGGCACTGGTACGCCTACGCGATGATCGCCCCGGTCGTGCTGGTGCTCGGCGTCCTGGTGTTCTACCCGCTCGTCCAGGGCATCTGGCTGACCCTCACCGACGCCAACAGCCTCAACGTCGCCCGCCACATCGGCGTCAACGAGATCCCGGCCAGCTACCAGTACATCGGCTTCCACAACTACGCCGACATCCTCTGGGGCCCCGGCTCGTACGACCGGTTCTGGTCCCACTTCGTGTGGACCATCGCCTGGACGGTCATCTGCGTCTGCCTGCACTACACCCTCGGCCTCGGCCTCGCCGTCCTGCTCAACAAGAAGCTGCGCGGACGCGCCGCCTACCGGATGCTGCTCATCCTCCCGTGGGCCGTACCGACCTTCGTCACCGTCTTCTCCTGGCGCCTTATGCTCTCCGACGGCGGCGTCGTCAACACCGTGCTGTCGGGCCTGCACCTGCCCGAGCCCGGCTGGCTCACCGACCCGTGGGCGCAGAAGGCGGCCGCGATCCTGGTCAACACCTGGGCCGGCGTGCCGTTCATGATGATCTCGCTGCTCGGCGGCCTGCAGTCGATCCCGGCCGAGCTGTACGAGGCCGCCGAGATGGACGGCGCCACCCGCTGGCAGCAGTTCCGCCACATCACCCTGCCCGGGCTGCGCAGCGTCTCCTCCACCGTCGTGCTGCTCGGCGTGATCTGGACGTTCAACCAGTTCAACGTCATCTTCCTGCTGTTCGGCAAGGGCGCGCCCGACGCCCAGCTGCTGGTCACCTGGGCCTACCGCCTCGCCTTCGGCCAGATCCCCCAGGACTTCGCGCAGTCCGCCTCGTACGGCGTGATCCTGCTGTCCATCCTGATCGTCTTCACCGCCTTCTACCGGCGCTGGCTCGCCCGCAACGAGCAGGCCAACGGCTGAGGCCCCCGGACCCAGTTGACCCACGAAGGCAGGTAACCCGATGAGCACCACCACCGAACGCCCCGCCGCCGCGGCGACCGCGGTCCCGGCCGCCCGGCCGGCCAAGTTCCGGCCGCGCGGCGAGAGCAGCCCGCTGTCCAAGGCGCTGTCCCACGGCGTCCTGATCCTGGCCAGCCTGATCGCGCTGTTCCCGGTCGGCTGGATCCTCTTCGTCTCGCTCGGACCGGACAAGACCGACTACCTCCACCCGGGCCAGATCTTCGGCAAGCTCACGCTGTCGAACTACCAGCACGTGCTGGCCGACACCGACTTCTTCACCTGGTTCGGCAACGCCCTGCTGGTCTCCGGCGTCACCACCGTGTTCGGCGTGATGCTGGCCGCCACCACCGGCTACGCCGTCTCCCGGATGAAGTTCCCCGGGCACAAGCCGCTGATGTGGTCGCTGCTGGTCACCCAGATGTTCCCGATCGCGGTGCTGATCGTGCCGATGTACACGATGCTCTCCGAACTCGGGCTGCTGGACAGCTACACCGGCCTGATCCTGGTGTACTCGACCACCACCGTGCCGTACTGCGCCTGGCTGCTGAAGGGCTACTTCGACACCATCCCGGTGGAGATCGACGAGGCCGGCCGGGTCGACGGGCTCAGCCCCTTCGGCACCTTCTGGCGGCTGGTGCTGCCGCTCGCCCGCCCGGGCCTGGCGGTTGCCGCCTTCTACTCCTTCCTCACCTACTGGGCCGAGGTGCCGTTCGCCTCCACCTTCATGCTCAGCTCCGACAAGTACACGCTGGCCGTCGGCCTGCAGAGCTTCGTCAGCGAGCACGACGCCCAGTGGAACCTGATGGCTGCCACGGCGGTGCTGATCGCGATCCCGTCCGCGGCCTTCTTCTACCTGGTGCAGCGCCACCTGGTCACCGGCCTGACCGCCGGTGCCTCCAAGTCGTAACGCTCCCGCACCCCTCAGCGCTCCTCGCTCCTCTAGTCCCCAAGGGATTCCGTCCATGACCCAGAACCTGGCCGACACCTCCCGGCCTGCCGCCGACACCGCTCACGAGGCGGCCCCGCTGGCTCCTGTGACTGGCGGCGCGTCCAGAGGCTGGTGGCGGGACGCGGTCATCTACCAGGTGTACCCGCGCAGCTTCGCCGACTCCAACGGCGACGGCATGGGCGACCTGCCCGGCATCCGCAGCCGCCTGCCGTACCTGCGCGACCTCGGCGTGGACGCCGTCTGGCTCTCCCCCTTCTACGCCTCGCCGCAGGCCGACGCCGGGTACGACGTCGCCGACTACCGCGCCGTGGACCCGATGTTCGGCACCCTGTTGGACGCCGACGCGCTGATCCGCGACGCCCACCAGCTGGGCCTGCGGATCATCGTCGACCTCGTCCCCAACCACTCGTCGGACCAGCACGAGTGGTTCCAGCGCGCCCTGCGCGAGGGCCCCGGCTCCCCGCTGCGCGAGCGGTACCACTTCCGCCCCGGCAAGGGTGAGCAGGGCGAACTGCCGCCCAACGACTGGGAGTCCATCTTCGGCGGCCCCGCCTGGACCCGCACCGAGAACCCTGACGGCACCCCCGGCGACTGGTACCTGCACCTGTTCGCCCCGGAGCAGCCCGACTTCAACTGGGAGAACCCGGCGGTCGCCGACGAGTTCCGCTCGATCCTGCGGTTCTGGCTGGACATGGGCGTGGACGGCTTCCGCATCGACGTCGCCCACGGCCTGGTCAAGGCCCCCGGCCTGCCCGACCTCGGCGGCGCCGACCAGCTCAAGCTGCTCGGCAACGACGTCATGCCGTTCTTCGACCAGGACGGCGTGCACGAGATCTACCGCAGCTGGCGCCGGATCCTCGACGAGTACCCGGGCCAGCGGATCGGCGTCGCCGAGGCCTGGACCCCGACCGTCCAGCGCACCGCGAACTACGTCCGCCCCGACGAGCTGCACCAGGCCTTCAACTTCCAGTACCTGGGCACCGACTGGGACGCCGCCGCGCTGCGGGAGGTGATCGACCTCTCGCTCGACTCGATGCGTCCGGTCGACGCCCCCACCACCTGGGTGCTGTCCAACCACGACGTCACCCGGCACGCCACCCGCTTCGCCAACGAGCCCGGCCTCGGCACCCAGATCCGCACCCCCGGCGACCGCGAGCTCGGCCTGCGCCGCGCCCGTGCCGCCACCCTGCTGATGCTCGCGCTGCCCGGCTCCGCGTACGTCTACCAGGGCGAGGAGCTCGGCCTGCCGGACGTCACGGACCTGCCGGACGAGGTCCGCCAGGACCCGTCCTTCTTCCGCCAGGCCGGCCAGGACGGCTACCGCGACGGCTGCCGCGTCCCGATCCCGTGGTCCGGCACCGAGGCCCCGTACGGCTTCGGGCCGGTCGCGGGCGGGCCGTCCTGGCTGCCGCAGCCGGCCGAGTGGGCCGAACTGAGCGTCGAGGCGCAGACCGGCGACCCGTCCTCCACCCTGGAGCTCTACCGCAGCGCGCTGGCCGTCCGACGGGCACAGCCCGACCTCGGCGCCGGCACCGAGGTCGAGTGGCTGGACAGCCCCGAGGGCACCCTCGTCTTCCGGCGCGGCTCCTTCGCCTGCACGGTGAACACCACCGGCGAGCCGGTGCGGATCCCCGCCCCGGGCCGGCTGCTGCTCGCCTCGACCGAACTCGTGGTGGACGGCGGCGAGACGGTGCTCGCTCCGGACGCCACCGGCTGGTGGGCGGTCTGACGTGGTTGCAATAGGCTCTGGGACCGTGACTACGGCGCGACTCTCAGACATCGCGGCACAGGCGGGGGTCAGCGAAGCCACCGTCTCCCGCGTGCTCAACGGCAAGGCGAACGTCTCCGCCGCCACCAGGCAGACCGTCCTGGCGGCGCTGGACGTGCTCGGCTACGAGCGGCCGACCCGGCTGCGCCAGCGCAGTGCCGGGCTGATCGGGCTGATCACGCCGGAGCTGAGCAACCCGATCTTCCCCGCGCTGGCGCAGGTGATCGAGCAGGTGCTCAGCCGGCACGGCTTCACGCCGGTGCTGTGCACCCAGACCCCGGGCGGGTCCACCGAGGACGAACTGGTCGAGATGCTGGTCGACCGGGGCGTGGCGGGCATCGTCTTCGTCTCCGGGCTGCACGCCGACTCCACGGCCGACCACGACCGCTACGCCCGGCTGGCCGGGCGCGGGGTGCCGTTCGTGCTGATCAACGGCTTCAGCGAGAAGATCGACGCGCCGTTCATCTCGCCGGACGACCGGTCCGCGATGTGGATGGCCGTCCAGCACCTGGCCGAACTCGGGCACGAGCGGATCGGCCTGGCGGTCGGGCAGCGGCGGTACGTGCCGGTGCTGCGCAAGATCGAGGGCTTCACGGCGGCGATGCGAGAGGTGCTCGGGCTGGGGCAGGAGGAGGCGGAAGGCCTCGTCCACCACACGCTGTTCAGCGTGGAGGGCGGGCACGCGGCAGCCGGCGCGCTGCTCGACAAGGGCTGCACGGCGATCGTCTGCGGGAGCGACATGATGGCGCTCGGGGCGATCCGGGCGGTGCGGCAGCGCGGGCTGTCGGTGCCGCACGACGTGTCGGTGGTCGGCTTCGACGACTCGCCGCTGATCGCCTTCACCGAGCCGCCGTTGACCACGATCCGCCAGCCGGTCGAGGCGATGGCGACGGCGGCGGTGGACGCGCTGCTGGAGGAGGTCGGCGGGAACGCCGCCCAGCGCGGGGAGTTCATGTTCCAGCCGGAGCTGGTGATGCGGGGCTCCACGGGGGCCTGTGCGCGCTGAGCCGCGGCCGTAGGTACCAACTGACGGGCCCCGGAGGGCGGTTGCTCTCCGGGGCCCGTCGGCGTGCGCGTGCCCGGTGGTCGCGCGGTACCAGTTCGGCGGCGTCCGGGGGTTCTTGGCCGCGGAGAGCAGCATCGCGTCGATCGCGCGGGTACGCCGAAGCCCCGGGGAGGAGCGCTCGGACTCTCCCCGGGGCGGTCAGCCGTCAGCCGTCAGCCGTCAGCCGTCATCTGCCGTCTGTTCGGTGTTCGCGGCGCTCAGACCCGGCCGGCGAAGTCCGGGGCCCAGTTGGCGATGGTCTGGAGGCGGACGCCCACGCTCGGGTTGGCGGCCTCGACGTACTGGCCGCCGCCGACGTAGATGGCGACGTGGTAGACGCCGGAGTTCTGACCGTTGTTCGACCAGAAGAGCAGGTCGCCCGGCTGCAGGCTGTCCAGCGACACGTGGGTGCTGGCGGCGGCCTGGTCGGCGGCGACCCGCGGGACGTTGATGCCCGCGGCGCGCAGCGCGGCCTGGGTCAGGCCGGAGCAGTCCCAACCGCCGTTGCCGGTGCCGCCGTAGACGTACGCCTGGCCGACCTTCGACTCGGCGAAGGAGACGGCGGCGGCCATGCTGCCGGTGGCGGCCGGGGCCTTGGTCTGCGCCTGGGCGGCCGGCTTCGAGGCGGGGGCCGTGGTCCGGGCGGTCGGCTTGGCGTTCACGGCACCGCCGTTCGAGGCCTGGCCGGACTTCTGCGAGCGGTCGAACCAGGTGAAGTCCGAGCCGGACTTGGTGGCGGTGGAGGACCGGTCGGCCTGGGCAGGGGTGCCGTCACCCAGGGTCAGCTGCTGGCCCGGGTAGATGGTGTCCGGGCCCTCGGTGAGGGTGCCGCGGTTGAGCTCGTACAGGTGCTGCCAGCCGCCCTGGACGTTGTGCTTCTCGGCGATCGAGGACAGCCAGTCGCCCTCGACGACGGTGTAGTCGCCGGCCTGGGTCTGCGCCGGACGCTGCTTCGCCCAGCCGCTGGTGGCGGACTTGGCGGCGGAGGCCGAGGCGGAGTCACCGGAGGCCTGGGCGGGCGCGGACGGCACGGCGGGCTTCGCGGCCGGGGCCTGGCTCGGGGCCGGCTTGGCGGCGGGCTTGGCGGCCGTCGAGGTGTCGACGGCGGCCGCGGCGCCGCCCTGGGTCAGACCGGCCTGGACCGAACAGACCGGCCAGGCGCCGGGGCCCTGGGAGGCGAGGACCTTCTCGGCGACGGCGATCTGCTGGTCCTTGGTGGCGAGGTTGGCCTGCGGGGCGAAGGAGGTGCCGCCGAAGGCGGCCCAGGTGCTGGAGGTGAACTGCAGGCCGCCGTAGAAGCCGTTGCCGGTGTTGATGCTCCAGTTGCCGCCGCTCTCGCACTGGGCGACCTTGTCCCAGGTGGCGACGGAGGCGGCGTTGGCGGTGCCGGTGGTGAGGCAGGGAACGGTGAGGCCGACGCCCGCGACGCCGAGGGCGGCGATCACGCGACGGGTACGGCTGGACAGGCGGTTGCCGTTGGAAGGCAGCATGAAGACGCGGTCCTCTCCCACGCCTGCGAGGTGAGCTGTCGGATTCGGGCTGGAGTTGCCCGGCCGCGCTGTGGCACGGCTTCACCCCTAGCCCAGGACCGTTTCCGGGAAGCGGTCCGGGGCGACTTACCTGTGGTTCCCCCGCTCCTGCCGTGATGCGTTTTCGCGCTGCCAGGACATCCGACGGCAGGACTCGGCGTCGCGGATGAACTGGGTCCGTGTGGTCACGAACGGGGAGCACGTTAAGCAGACTTAAGTTCAAACTGCAAATATCTGTGATGCGCATCACGGTTTGCGGAAAAGGGCCGAATGACTCGCATTTCATGATCGGAAATGATCGTTCATCGGCAATCCCGCGAGGAATTCCGAAAACTGGCTACGCCTCAGGAGTGATGTGACGGAGCGTTGGAGCGGGAGGGGGGCGTGCCCGTCGGATCGGGGGGTGCCGGGAATTCGAGCGCCCCTCGATGCGCCGACTATTCATCGACAAATTGCACCAGAACGGACATTGCTGGCAATGGCCGCTTAACGCCCCAGCGGGGCAATCCGAACAAGCGCGAAGGACCCGGAACACAGTCGTTCCGGGTCCTTCGGTGGTGTGGGTGGGCGCGACAGGTGGTGGGTGGGCCCGTCAGTCCTCCACGGGCCCCTCAGTGGCCGCGTGGGCGCGTCGGGAGCCCTCGCCGGCCCCCACGGTGGCGGCGGCCTCCGCCTCGGCCTCGGCCAGCTCCTCCGCCGACGGCGTCGGCAGCGCGGCGAGGTAGGTGGAGGCGATCAGCTGGCCGACCGTCGGGTACGCGCCCAGCGGCGCCGCCGACGGGCAGCCGGTCTCCTCGGCGGCCGTGGCGAGCAGCTCGGAGTCCGCCTCCGGGCCGATGACGAGCGGGGCCAGCGCCGGGCGCTGGGAGCCGGTCTCCTTGAGGTGGTTGACGGCCCCGGCGACGGAGCCGGGCACGTCGAGCGCCGCGGCGACGACCGGCACGGCCAGCCGGGCCGCCAGCAGCACGCCGGTGATGCCCGCCGCGGCGGCCGCGTCCTCACCACCGACGGTGGTCAGCACGACGCCGTCGGCGGCGGTCGCGATGGCGAACAGCCGGGCCCGGTCGGCCCGGGCCAGTCCGGCCTCGGACAGTCGCACGTGGACGGCCTCGGCGAGCAGCGGGTGCGGGCCCAGCGCGTCGGTGACGGTCGCGCCGTACTCCGCGGCGAGGGCGTGAAGCCCGGTCAGGAAGTCGTGCGGACCGGGCACCAGCGGCACCACGACGGGCGTCGGCAGTCCGGCCTCGGCGGCGGCCGCCAGCAGCTCCGCCACGGTGCGGTCCTCGGATCCGCCGTCCTCGGCGCCGTCGGCCGGGAGGTAGCCGACCGCGGCCTGGACGCCGGCGTGTTCGCTGCGGACGATCGACAGCAGCTCCTCGACGACCGAACGGGACTCGGGCCCCGCGGTCGCGGGAACGGCGAGCACCAGGGCCGGCGAGCCGGTGCGGATCTCGGGGCGCTCGGGGCGGCGGTGGCGCCCCCGCGCACGGGAGCCTGGAGTGCGGACGGGCAGTGGCGCGCCCGGGATGGCTGCGGTGCTCATGCCGGAGATCGTAGGACATCGGCCCGTCGGGCCTGCAGTCGGCTGCCGTACGGGTTTCGGGTGGTCGTGGTGCGGAGGCCGTGTCGCCGCCGCACCGGTCTGGGCGATTTGCCTACAATCCGGACATTCCTCGCGCAGTGCCCCCGCGGGCGCACACAGTTGCCCTGACGCGTCCCGAGGGGCGGCGCGTTGCATCCGGGGCGCGTGAGATGTCTCACAGCCGTGAGGTGGCCTGACGGAGGGTCACAGCGGTGCGACTCCCGGCATTCGAAGATCAACATTTAGCGGGGGGCCGCTCACGGCCGGTTATGGAAGAGCCGACGATTCCATCGGCTATGTCCGTTTACGTACCGTCAGGAGAAGGGTCCGTGAAGAGTTCGGCGCGACCGACAAAAGGCACCGTGCACCTGCAATGTCCCGTGCTGATGCACGTGCACTGCAGCTATCATCGCGTCAAGTGAGGCGTTGTGCCGGGCCGGTACGGGGCCGGTCCGTTCATTCGGCGGGTGCCGGGGGCGCCGCGCTGGACGACAACTCCGGAGCTCTTCGGGAGACTTCTATGCACGACTCGCAGAACACGCACGGCTCGAACCACACATACAACGGGATGGCCGCCGCCGACCTCAGGGGGGTGGTCTGGCAGAAGAGCCGGCACAGCAACTCCCAGGGCAACTGCGTCGAGTTCGCGGCCCTGCCGGGCGGCGACGTCGCGATGCGCAACTCGCGCTTCCCGGACGGCCCGGCGCTCATCTACACCCGGGCGGAGATCGCCGCCCTGCTGCTGGGGGCCAAGGACGGGGAGTTCGATCACCTGGCGGTCTGACCGGCCGCTGCTCCACCATCGGGGGGCCGTCGTGGGTGCTGACACCACGACGGCCTTTGTCTTTGTCCGGCCGTGTTCCCCTCCCCGTTCCGTCCGGTCCCGTGGTGGACCGTGCGGCGAGGGCCGCCGGGGGTGCCGGGGACGCTCCTGCGGGCGGCCCGCCGTCTCCGGAGCCGGAGCTGTCGGCGAGGCCGGAGTTGCCGGTGCGGGTAACCGGTGCCGGGGCTGCGGTCCGGTCCGGCACGGGGGCCTGGCTGAAGAGCTCGGGGCGTGGTCCACCCGGGTCGTCCCGCGGTCGGCCGTGCGCCGTGTGGCGCTAGGCCGAGCGCCGGTGCCGTCCACCGATTTCGACTCGTCCGCCCAGCCCGTCCAACGCGTGGCCGTCGAGCCCACTGCCGTCGAGCCTGCCGCCGTCGAGCCTGCTGGCGCCGGCCGGCTCCGCCTCGAACACGGCCCAGACCACCTTGCCGCTGCCCAACGGATGCCAGCCCCAGGAGCGGCTGAACGACTCCACCAGGTGCAGTCCGCGGCCGGACTCGGCGACGAAGTCCGCCTCCCGAGCCACCGGGCCGGTGCTGCTCGGGTCGCTCACCGCGCAGACCACCTGGGGCGCGCGGTGCACCAGGCTTATTCGGATCGGCAGCCGTCCCTCCGGGGACGGTTGTGTGGGAAAGTCGTACTCGCCCGGGGCGCCGCCCGACGGGTCGGGCCGTGCGCCGACCGCATGCCGGAGCGCGTTGGTCACGAGTTCCGAGGCCACCAGCGCGACGTCGTCGAACAGCTCCATCAGGCACCAGCGCTGAAGAGCGGTCCGGGCGAAGTCGCGCGCGGTTCTCACGGCTTCGAAGCGAGGAGCGAGCGTACAGGTGACCACAAGGGGGTCAACCGCCAAAGCCGTACCGGTGCTCATGAAGAGCTCCTCCCATAAGGGGGCGGACACGGCTGGACCCGCCGGGGTCATGCCGGTCACCTCCGACTCGCTCGGCCGCTCGGCCGCCCCCTCGACCACGCGCGCGCGCACTCGAACGCCCGATGACGCGGGGGACGCCGTCGGGCCGGTGCACGGAGTCGCGCGTGGGGTCGACGCGGAGCCCGCGGGATTGCCAGGGATGTGCAGGTGCACGTGCACCATGGTGGTGTGCGCTCACTGCAGATGCAAGAGTCGATTCACGTGCAGTCGCACTATTGGCATATGCAAGCGCCGGATGCACGTGCATCCTGGTGTGCGGAGTGCAGAACTGATAGGAACATCCGTCAGTATCGGCACCGTGAGCGCTCAACTGATGGCAGACTGTGCGCTGTTTGCCCTAGGTGGAGGTTTCGACCGCATGACCACAGTTCAGCCGGGCGGCGGCTCGATGGTCCGCCGGATCCTCCTCGGCTCGCAGCTGCGCCGCCTGCGCGAGGCGCGCGGGATCACCCGTGAGGACGCGGGCTACGCGATCCGCGCGTCCGAGTCCAAGATCAGTCGCATGGAGCTCGGCCGGGTCAGCTTCAAGGAGCGCGACGTCGCGGACCTGCTCAGCCTCTACGGCGTCGACGACGGCCTGGAGCGGGAGGCCCTGCTCGGCCTGGTCCGCGAGGCCAACAAGTCCGGCTGGTGGCACAGTTTCAACGACGTGCTGCCGGGCTGGTTCCAGACATACGTCGGTCTGGAGGAGGCCGCCCAGCTGATCCGCACCTACGAGGTGCAGTTCATCCCCGGACTGCTGCAGTCCGAGGAGTACGCGCGGGCGGTTTTCGGCCAGAGTCGGCCGGTCATCAGCGAGGAGGAGGTCGAGCGGCGGGTCAGCCTCCGCCTGCGCCGCCAGAAGCTGCTGACCGAGGGCGCCAGCCCGCGGCTGTGGGCGGTCATCGACGAGGCGGCGCTGCGCCGGCCGGTCGGCGGTCCCAAGGTGATGCGCGGTCAGGTGCAGTACCTGATCGACGTCGCCGAGCAGGCCAACGTGGTCATCCAGGTCATGCCGTTCCGCTTCGGCGCGCACGCCGGCGAGTCCGGGGCGTTCACGATCCTGCGCTTCCCGGAGCAGGACCTCGCGGACGTGGTCTACCTGGAGCAGCTCACCAGCGCGCTCTACCTGGACAAGCGGGACGATGTCGACGCATACGTCCAGGTCATGGAGCGGCTCTGCGTGGACAGCCTCACGCCCGAGCGCAGGATAGACCTGCTCGCCTCGATCCTGAAGGAGCGCTGAGCGACCCCGGGCGGGGCCCGGGAGACGTTCGGTAGCAGATCGTCCTTCGAAGGCCGGCCGACCCGCCGTCAACCGCGGGTCGGCGGCCGTTCGCGTTCCGGCGGCAGCGGCTGCGGCGGGCGGCCCAACTCCCAGGCGAGGCCGTAGCGGCCGAACAGGTCGGCCCGGATCGGCGCCAACGGGACCTCCGCGCCCGGCAGCAGCACCCCGATGCAGCCGCCCATCAGCGCACTGCGCAGCACCCCGTGCTCGGCGACCGGATCCGGCGCGCCCCAGTCCTCCAGCAGGCCCTGCAGGATCGCGCCGACCTGCTGCTGCTCCGGGTCCTGGACGAAGGCGCCGGTGTCCGGGTCGAGGATCAGCGCCAGGTGGGAGCGCATCACCCGGGGGTGGTCCATGGCCAGGCCGAGGACGGTGTCGATCGCGCGGGCCAGCCTGGCCTCGGGGGAGGCGCCCGGCGGCAGTTCGGCCAGTGCGCCGGAGAGCGCCTGGTGCATCATCCGGTGCGTGGCGGACTGCATCAGCAGTCGTTTGCCGTCGAAGTAGTACGAGAGCAGGCCGCGGGCGAGTCCGGCCCGCTCGGCGATGTCGGTCAGCGTGGTGCCCGCGTAACCGCGCTGGTCAACGAGATCGATGGTGGCTCGCATGATGCGGCGACGGGAGCGTTGCCGCATCTCCTCATTGACCGAATCCCCGCGAGGTGCCATCGTGACTGCTCCGAACGTTCGTTGGCTCCGGGCCAATATACTTGCGGAGCCGGCAGCCGCACCGTGGAACCGTGCCCTTGCGGGCGCCGCCCGGGCGGCCCGTACAGAGACGGCCGGCTCCACCAACACGGGGGTTTGGTGGAGCCGGCACCGGTACCCGGCGGTCAGGGGTCGACCGTGGGTGGGGGCCAGTGGGTCAGTGCTCGGTCAGGACTTCGGTCCGGGCCACGGGCGACCCGGCAGACGGATAATCATAATCCGGCACCGACATGGGAGCTGAACTCCGGCGGCGGTCCACCAGGGCACCCACCGAGGCCACGAGCAGCCCGACCAGTGCGACCGCGGTGACCAGGACCAGGGCCGGCCGGTAGCCGTCCAACTGGGCTCGGGCACTGTCGCCGCCCGCACTCCCGGCGGTGATCATCGCCGTCGCCCCGGCCAGCACCACGGCCGTGCCGACCTGGATCGCGGTGTTCACCAGACCGGAGGCCAGTCCCTGCTCCTCGTCGGCCACTCCGTCGGTGGCGGCGATGTTCACCGAGGGGAAGGCCAGGGCGAAGCCCACGCCGAGCAGCAGCATCGACGGCAGCACCAGGACCGGGTACGAGCTGTGCTCGTCCAGGCGCAGGAACAGGGCGAAGGCGCCGGCCAGGGCCAGTAGGCCGACCGGCAGCAGCCGGGCGGTGCCGAAGCGGTCCACGATCGGGCCCATGAACGGCGCGGACAGGGCGATGAAGGCGCCGGCCGGCAGCAGTCCGAGGGCCATCTGCAGGGCCGACCAGCCGAGCAGGTGCTGCAGGTAGAGCGTGACGACGAACTGGAAGCCGCCGTACGCGCCGGTCATCGTGAAGGCGACCACGTTGGCCCGCGCCACCGAGCCCTTGCGGAAGATGCCGAGCCGGACCAGCGGGTGGGCGGTTCGGCTCTCGACCAGCAGGAACGCGGCGGCCAGCGCGGCGACCACGACCAGCGAACCGAGGGTGCGCAGGCTCAGCCAGCCGGCGCCCTGGGCCTCGGTCACGGTGAACACCAGGAGCAGGACGGTCGCGGTGCCGGTGATCGCGCCGAGCACGTCGTAGCCGCCCTCGGCGGGCTCCTCGACCGGGCGGGGGAGCAGGCGCACGGCGAGCACCACGGCGAGCAGCGCGACCGGGACGGGCATCAGGAAGGTCCAGCGCCAGCCGACCGAGGTGAGCAGGCCACTGAGCACCAGTCCGAGCGAGAAGCCGCTGGCGCCGCAGGTGGTGTAGATCGACAGCGCCCGGTTGCGGGCGGGGCCCTCGGCGAAGGTCGTGGTGATGATGGACAGACCGGCCGGGGCGGTGAAGGCGGCGCCGACGCCCTTGAGGAAGCGGGCCGCGATCAGCAGGCCGCCGTCGTCGACCAGGCCGCCGACCAGCGAGGCGGCGGCGAAGGCGCTGAGGGCGACCAGGAAGACCCGGCGGCGGCCGAGCAGGTCGGCGGCGCGTCCGCCGAGCAGCAGCAGGCCGCCGTAGCCGAGCACGTAGCCGGAGACCACCCACTGCAGGGTGGAGGTCGAGAGGTGCAGTTCGGAGCCGATGGAGGGGAGGGCCACGCCCACCATCGAGACGTCCAGGGCGTCCAGGAACATGGCGGCGCAGAGCACGACGAGGGTGCCCCGGAGGCGGGGTGTCCAGTGCAGGCCGCTGATTGACGGGGCGTCGGGTGACGTGACGGTCGCGGTGGTCATGGGAAGGAGAGTACATGCACGCGCATTCAATGCACATGAATAAGATGTGAACGCATAAGTTTACGATGCACGTGCTAGTCTGGCGGCGTGGCTGAACTCGACTCCCTCGAAGCCTCGGCGGAGGCCGGTCTCATCGCGGAATGGCGCGAGCTGCTGGCCCGCCATGCCGCGGCCGTCTGCGCGCTCGACCGTGAGCTCGGCGAGAAGTACGGGCTGGGCATGAGCGAGTTCGAGGTGCTGGAACGGCTGGTGGAGGGGTGTGAGGCCGAGGCCCGGCACGCCCTGCGGGCGAGCGAGCTGGCATCCATCGTCCATCTGAGCCAGAGCGCGCTGTCCCGGCTGATCGCCCGCCTGGAGAAGGCCGGACTGGTGACCCGGGAGATGTGTCCGAGCGACCGGCGGGGGATCATGATCGCCCTGACCGAGGCCGGGCGGGAGCGCTACGAGCAGGCCCGGCCGCTCCACCGTGCGGTGCTCGGGCTGACGCTCGGCGGGCGGTTCGCTCCGCTCTGCGGGGATCCGGCGAGCGGCTGACTTCGGCTCAACCGCTATGCCGCTGTTGCTGGTTGAACCGTGACATTCGTCAGAGGAGCGAGTGGAGCCCCGGGGCGACGGCCAGCAGGACGGCCCCGACGGGTGCGGCCAGGGCGACGGCGGTGAGTCGCAGCCGCTGCGGGACGGACAGCCGGGGGCGCCCCGCGAGCAGTCGGTCCACCCGCTTCGGGGACTGCGCCAGGCCGGGCGGACAGGAGCCGAACACCCCGCGGTCCAGGTTGAGTTCAGCCAGCGCGAGGGCGGTGGTGTGCCGGCCGTGTCGGCGGGCGGCCCGGTCGTCGGCGGCCAGCTCGACCAGCTCCGCCACCTGGTCCCGGAAGGCGCGGAAGACGCCGATGCCGGGAAAACCGGAGGCGAGTGCCTGGGCGAACTGCTGGAGCCAGTGGTGCCGGGCCCGGACGTGTCCTCGCTCGTGGCTCAGCACGGCCGCCAACTCCCGGTCGGTGAGCTGCTGGAGGGCGCCGGTGGTGACCACCAGACGGGAGTTCGGGCCGGGCAGCGACCAGGCCTCGGGGCGGACGTTCTCCAGCACCACCAGCCGCTCCCGGCGGCTCCGGGCGGACTCGATCGCCTCGGGCAACTCGGGCGCCCGGGTCGCCAGTTGGGCGTGCCGGCGGTTGCGCAGGGCCTTGGCCGTACGGACCTCGCGGGTGAGTGCCCGCACCGTCTGGAGCGCGCCCGCCGCCAGGACCGCGGCGCACAGCCGGCCCCAGCCCTCGGCGTCCTGGAGACCGTAGGCGTCCTCCACGCCGTGCGGGGCGCCGGAGAACACCCAGGCGCGCAGCTCGGGCTCGGCGGCGGAGGCGGCGAGGAGCAGGCCCAGTGCGCAGCACAGCAGGACGGCCACCACGATGCACTGCCACACCAGCAGGGCCAGTACCGGTTCGCGCTCCACCCAGCGGGCCCGGGCCAGCAGCCGGGGCACCACGGTGGAGAGCAGCAGGCCGAGCAGCAGCAGGCCGATCAGGGCAGTCATCGCATGGGCTCCCCGAGTACGCACGGAACGCGACAACGCGCTCCCTGCCAACCTATGCGCTGGCGGCGTCCGGTGGAACGGCTTTCGACCGGCCAGTGACCAACGCCACGCGGGGGAGCGGGCTTTGGTGGGCCCCGGCGGGGCTTCGGTGGTCGTGGGGGAGTGGCCGGGGTGGGGTGCGGGCGTGGGCGTAGCGGGGGTGCGGGCGGGGCTCGTACCGGAGGGGCTACATCGTCAGGAGCATGGCGAACATGCCGATGCCCATGGTCAGTCGGCAGGCCCGGGGCAGACCGGTGGTGCCGAGCACGAGGGTGCCGGCCGGGGTCCGCAGCAGCCGGGCACCGGCCCACAGGGAGTAGCCGCCGAAGTAGAGCAGCAGGGTACCCGTCAGTAGAGGGGTGCCGAGGGCGGTGGCGTGGTGGTGTCCGCCGGGGGAGGCGGTCATCGCGAGGGCCATGTACGTCATGGCGAGCGCGCCGACCGCGTGGTGCAGCCGGTGCGCCCGGCCGGCGGGCGCGTGCAGGGCGGCGAGCAGGAAGGCGGCGGCCGGGAGGCCGAACAGACAGGCCCAGACGGCGGCCGGGACGGTGGCGCCGGTGACGGCCATCGCCGCCATGCCGAGCCCCATCAGGGCTTCCGCGGCGTCCGATTCACGGGCAAGTGGCGGGTTGGTCGGGCCGGTGCCCGGGGCGGCGGTGGCGCAGGGGGCATGCCGCAGGCGGGTCAGGCAGTAGGCGCCGGCGGTGGCGGTGAGGAGGGCGAGGAGCCAGTTGACCAGGGTGGGTCCGTGCAACGGCGGCCTCCCGGGGGTGGCGGGCGGCGAACGACGGGCGGCTAACAGCTGACAGAAGACAGATGACAGATAACAGAGAACAGAAATTGAAATCTGTCATCCGTCAGCTGTCAGCTGTGCGCCGTCCTCCGTTCCCCCGTCGTCCCTCCGCCACGGCGACGATCGTCCCCTCCACGATCACCGCTACGCCCCTGCCGCGGCCAGGGCGCGTGCAGGGGCGCACAGTGGTGACCGCCGTGGTGCGGCCCACCTCGCACCACCCGCCGGTGAGCTGTGAGCCGTGAGCCGTGAGCGTGAGCCGTGCATCGTGAGCGGTCAATCGAGAACAGGGGACGCCGCTCAGCCCTGGAGCCGCCCGGAGGCCACGACCCGGCTGAGGAACTGCCGGGTCCGCTCCTCCTGCGGATCGCCGAAGACCTGCTCCGGCGGTCCCTGTTCGAGCACCACCCCGCCGTCCAGGAAGCAGACCCGGTCGGCGACCTCGCGGGCGAAGCCCATCTCATGGGTGGAGAGGACCATCGTCATCCCCTGCTCCTTGAGGTCCCGCACGACCATCAGCACCTCCCCGACCAGCACCGGGTCGAGCGCCGCCGTGATCTCGTCGAGCAGCAGCAGGCGGGGCCCGGTCGCCAGCGCGCGCACGATGGCGACGCGCTGCTGTTGCCCGCCGGAGAGCCGGTCCGGGTACTCCTTGGCCTTGGCCGCCAGCCCGAGCCGGTCCAACAGTTCCAGCGCCCTGGCCTCGGCCTCCGCCCGTCCGACGCCGTGCACCCGGCGCGGCGCGAGCGTGATGTTCTCCAGCACCGTCATGTGCGGGAACAGGTTGTACGACTGGAACACCACCCCGATCCGGCGCCGCACGGCGTCCACGTCCGCGCGCGGGTCGGTGATCTCCGAGCCGTCCAGGAAGATCGCCCCGTCGTCGATCCCCTCCAGCAGGTTGACGCACCGCATCAGCGTGGACTTCCCGGAGCCGGACGCCCCGATCAGCGCCGTCACCGAGTGCTCGGGCACGGCGAGGTCCACGTCGCGCAGCACCACCTGGCTGCCGAAGGTCTTGCGCACCGACTCCAGCCGGAGCACGTCGGTCCCGCTCACACCGCACCTCCCTGCAGCTGCCGACGGTTCATCCGCCCGGTCAGCCAGTCGGCGAACCGGGTCAGCGGAATGGTCAGCACGATGAACACCAGCCCCGCCAGCAGGTACGGCGTGAAGTTGAAGGAGTGCGCCGCGATGATCTTCGCCGCGTACACCGCGTCGATCGCGCCGCCGATCGAGACGAGCCCGGTGTCCTTCTGCAGGCTCACCAGGTTGTTGATCAGCGGCGGCACCACCCGCCGGACCGCCTGCGGCAGCACCACGTACCTCATCGCCTGGGCGTTGGTCAGCCCCAGCGACCGCGCCGCCGCCCGCTGGCTCGGGTGCACCGACTCGATGCCCGAGCGGAACACCTCCGACACGTACGCCGAGTACGTCAGCACCAGCGCCGCCCCGCCGAGCAGCAGCGGATCGGTGGTCACCCCGGTGAGCCGCAGCGCCGGCACCCCGGTGATCATCACCAGCAGGCAGATGATCATCGGCAGCCCGAGGAAGAAGTCCACGTAGGCGGTGGCCAGCAGCCGCACCGGCAGGAACACCGGCCCGCGCAGCGTCCGCAGTACCGCGAGCAGCAGCCCGAACACCAGGATCAGCACCCCGCAGCCGAGCATCAGCTCCAGGTTGAGCCGCAGCCCCCGCAGAACCTCGGGCAGTGCCTGGCGGGCGTAGTCCAGGTTGAAGAAGGTCCGCCGGGTCACCTCCCAGCCGGGGGAGTTGACGACCAGCAGGTACAGCGCGACCGCCGTCAGCACGGTCGAGGCGGTGGCGATCAGCGCCGAGCGGCGGGCGCGGGAGCGCCGGTACGCCTCGTGTGCCAACCGCCGCTCGGACGGGCGGTACCCGTCCTGCTCCGCCCGAGTCGCGAAGGCCTCTACCCCCGTGGGCTCGGTCGCCCCCGTCGGGTCCTTCGCGCGCTTCGGGCCCTCCGGCCCCTCCGACCCCTCCGGCCCCACCGGCTCCTTCGCGACCTCGACCGGCCCGGCCGCGCCCGCCTCCCCGGTCACTTCAGCACCGGTGCCGAGACGGCGTCCGACAGCCACTGCTTCTCCAGCTTCTCCAGCGTCCCGTCCGCGCGCAGCGCGTCCACCGCCCCGGACACGCACGACGTCAGCCGGGAGCCCTTGTCCAGCACCAGGCCGAACTGCTCGCCCTGCGCGGCCGATTCGAACTGCCCCACCACCTGAGCCTCCGGCACCTCGGCGCCGGTGATGTAGAAGGCCGTCGGCAGGTCGACCACGAGCGCCTCGACCTGACCGTTCTTCAGCGCAGCCTTCGCCAGGTCGTTGGAGTCGAACACGGCCGGCTGTCCGCTGGGCTTGATGGTGTTGGTGATGGTGTCCAGGCTCGTGCTGCCGATCTGCGCGCCGAGCTTGGCGTCCTTGAGGTCGGCGATGCTCTTCGCACCCGCGGCCTTGGAGCCCTTCAGCGCGATGACGGCCTGGCGCACGGAGTAGTAACCGGAGGAGAAGTCCACTGCCTGCCGGCGCTCGTCGCTGATGGACACCTGGTTGATGTCGAAGTCGAAGTCCTTGGCCCCCGGCGCGGTGGCCTTGCCGAACGGCGCGACCACCCAGCCGACCTTGTCCTTCGGGTATCCCAGCTTCTCCGCCACGGCGTACGCCACCGCCGACTCGAAGCCCTTGCCGTTCGCCGGCTCGTCTCCGGAGAACCACGGGTCGTACGCCGGCTTGTCGGTGCCGATGGTCAGCTTTCCGGCGGTCCGCGTGGCCAGTGCGCCCGGCGCGCAGCCCGCCGCGGTACGGGCCGACCCCGAGGCGCCGGACGCGGCGGCCCCGTCGGACTTGGCGTCCTGCGGCGCGCACCCCGTGAGCGCGGCGGCGGCCACCACCAGCGCGGCGAGGGGCAGGACGGCGGACGGCTTGCGCAGGCTCATGGCAGGACTCCAGGGAAGGGCCGGACGGGTAACGGGGAGGGGCCGGGCAGGCGGCGACGGCACGGGCCGGACGGGCCGCTTCCCGGCGGGTCACTTCCCCCGGTGGCGGCGCCGGAACACACACGGCATGGTCGGCGTACGGGCCCGCGTCCGCGGCGCCCCGAGCCGGATCAGCGGCAGCCGGTGAGCCGCGGCCGGGTCAACGACAGCGGCGACAGCGGACGTGCGGGCGGCAGCGGCAACGACAACAGGCCTGCTGACGGGAGGGCACCCGGAGCGGGCTGTCGTGGCGCTCGGCCACCGTGATCACCGTCGGGAGCATGCGGGGAGGTTCGCATCAGACCCGCGCATCTGTCCAGAGCATCCAGGACACCGTCCACATGTCGGACAAGCGCTGTTCCGACGCAGGTTTTGGGGCCGGAACGGCGGCACGCCGGATGTTTGTCGGTCCAGACCCCCTTGAACGGGAGAACCTTTCGTACTTATGGTGTCCTCGTTGAAATAACTCCTGTCGAAGTGAGTCCACGATGCAGAATCTTTCGCCAAGGCTCGCAGCGGCGGCCGACGCCCCGGTCTCGACCCTCGCCGCCCACCCGGCTTGGCTGCGCCTGAAGGAGGCCGTCGAGACGCTGCGCCCGCTGCAGTCCAAGGACGGCTCGATCGACCTGTCCGCCGTCCAGCGGCAGACCGTCGACCCGCTGGTCGCCACCGTCCGGGCCTCCGTCGAGGAGCTCGCCCCGAACTTCCCGCACGACGCCGCCTACCTGGCCGCCGTCGACGCAGACCTCGCCAAGTGGGCCGACACCGGCTACCGCGAGCCCGACTTCCTGGACTCCCTGCTCGCCTTCCAGCCCGCCGAGCAGCGGGAGGACGGTCTGGAGCACCTGGTCGTCTTCCCGATGTACACCCAGAACGGCAACCCGGACCGCAACCTCGAAGCGGTCCTGCTGAGCGTGGTGTGGCCCGAGTGGCTGGACGAGCTGGAGCGCACCCGCTTCGACAACCCGATGTTCGTGCCGATCACCTTCACGGACTTCACGGCCGGCTACGACACCAACTCCGCCGTCCTCTTCCCCGAGACGGTCGCCGTGCGCAAGGCGCCGGAACGTTTCACCTGGGGCGGCATCTTCTGCGACCGCGAGGCCGCCCGCTTCCGCGCGGTCTCCACCAGCGCCATCGACCAGCTCGGCCTGGAGATCCCGGCCGACGCCGAGGGCCTGCTCAAGGACCAGCACCGCGCGCAGGAGACCTTCGTCCTGTGGGACCTCGTCCACGACCGCACCCACAGCCACGGCGACCTGCCGTTCGACCCCTTCATGATCAAGCAGCGCAGCCCGTTCTGGATGTACGGCCTGGAGGAGCTCCGCTGCGACCTCACCACCTTCAAGGAGGCGGTGAAGCTGGAGGCCGAGGGCAACCCGCACGCCCGCGACGTCCAGTACGCGATCCTCTTCGACCGCCTGTTCCGGTTCCCGGTCAGCGGCGACCGCGTCCGCAACTACGACGGCCTCGGCGGCCAGCTGCTCTTCGCGTACCTGCACAAGCACGACGCCCTGCGCTGGCGCGACAACCGCCTGACCATCGACTGGGACCGCGCCCCGCAGGTCACCAACGCGCTCTGCGGCGAGATCGAGACCCTGTACCGCGACGGCATCGACCGGCCCAAGCCGGCTCACTGGATCGCCGCCTACGAGCTGGTCTCCCGCTACCTCACCCCGCACCCGGCCTCCACCTGGGCCAAGGGCCCGGAGGCACTCCCGCTCGACATCACCGACGGCAAGGCCCTGAACAAGGCGCTGTGCGACGCCGTGCTCCCGGACGAGTTCCCGCTGAGCATGTTCTACGAGGCCCTGTCCAAGAAGCTCCGCGGCGTCATCGCCGCCACCGCCGGCATCACCGGCGCCGGTATCCAGGGAGTCGCCGCGTGACCACCACCACCCCCTCCACCAAGCTGGCCGGCAAGGTCATCGCCGTCGCCGGAGCCAGCGGCCCGGCCGGCCAGGCGGTGCTGCGCCGCCTCACCGCCGACGGCGCGACCGTGATCGGCGCCGACATCGACGCCCAGCGCCTGGAGTCCGCCCTGGACGCCACCCGCGTCGCGGTGCGCGGAGCCAAGGTGAGCGGCCAGGTGATCGACCTGCTCGACCCGCAGGAGGTCCACGACTGGGCCGACCACCTGGAGGCGGAGCACGGCCACGTCGACGGCCTGTTCCACCTGGTCGGCGGCTGGCGCGGCAGCAAGACCTTCTTCGACACCCGCCTGGACGACTGGGACTTCCTGCACGACACTGTCGTGCGCACCCTCCAGCACACCTCGCTGGCCTTCCAGCCCGCGCTGGTCCGCAGCCCGGCCGGCCGCTACGCCATGGTCTCCGCCTCGGCCGCGCACAAGCCCACCGCCGGCGGCGCCGCCTACGCGGCCGCCAAGGCCGCCACCGAGGCCTGGACCCTCGCCATGGCCGACTCCTTCAAGAAGGAGACCACCTCCCCGGACGGCGAGCCCACGGCGGCGGCTGCGATCCTGGTCATCAAGGCGCTGGTCAGCCCCGAGATGCGGGCCGAGAAGCCGGAGGCGAAGTTCGCCGGCTTCACCGACACCGCCGACCTCGCCGGACACCTGGCGGACCTCTGGGACCGCCCCGCAGCAGAACTGAACGGACAGCACCTGTGGCTGACAGCCCGATGACCGACCTCACCCGTACGGACGCGGTACGGCGGCACGACCCCGCCGTCCGCGGCTTCGCCAGCGACAACTACGCCGGCGTGCACCCCGAGGTCCTCGCCGCGATCACCCTGGCCAACGGAGGCCACCAGATCTCCTACGGCGAGGACGACTACACGGCGCACCTCCAGGACGTCTTCCGCCGCCACTTCGGCGACAAGGCCGAGGCCTACCCGGTGTTCAACGGCACCGGCGCCAACGTGGTCGCCCTCCAGGCGCTGCTGCCCCGCTGGGGCGCCGTGGTCTGCGCCGACACCGCCCACATCCACGTGGACGAGGGCGGCGCCCCGGAGAAGATGGGCGGCATCAAGCTGCACACCGTCTCCACCCCGGACGGCAAGCTCACCCCCGAGCTGCTCGACCGCCAGGCCTTCGGCTTCGGTGACGAGCACCGCGCGCAGCCGCTCGCGGTCTCCATCACCCAGAGCACCGAGCTCGGCACCCTCTACACGATCGACGAGATCCGCGCGGTCGTCGATCACGCTCACCAGCTCGGCATGCTGGTCCACATGGACGGCTCGCGACTGGCGAACGCGGCCGCCTCGCTCGGCCAGCCGATGCGGGCCTTCACGACGGACCTCGGCGTCGACGTGCTGTCCTTCGGCGGCACGAAGAACGGCCTGCTGCTCGGCGAGGTCGTGGTGGTGCTCAACCCGGAGCGGGTGCGCAACATCAAGTACCTGCGCAAGACCTCGATGCAGCTCGCGTCGAAGATGCGCTTCGTCTCCGTCCAGTTCGAGGCCCTGCTCGCGGGGGACCTCTACCTGCGCAACGCCGGCCACGCCAACGCGATGGCCAGCCGGCTGGAGGCGGCGGTCCGGAAGATCGACGGCGTCGAGGTCGTCCGCCCGGTCCAGGCCAACGCGGTGTTCGCGATCCTCCCGCGCGAGGTGAGCGAGCGGCTGCAGAAGCGTTACCGCTTCTACTTCTGGAACGAGCACACCGGTGAGGTGCGCTGGATGTGTTCGTACGACACCACGGAGGCCGACATCGACGCCTTCGCGGCGGCCATCGCCGAGGAGATGGGCCGCGCCTGACGCTGTTCCACCAGCCGATCGTCCCGTCCTGCGCCAGCAGGGCGGGACGATTTGCATGTGGCGGGTCGGTACCCGTACAGTTCCGGAGTCGCCGCGGGAGACCGGGGTGCCAAAGCGGAAAAGCGAATCCGATGAATGAAACTCCGGAAAACGGAGCGGAAAACATCTGATAAGCTGGAAACACGAAAGAACGAAGCGCCCGGAGGGCTCGCTGGAAGGCGGTCCGAAGGAAGCGTCCGTTCCTTGAGAACTCAACAGCGTGCCAAAAGTCAACGCCAGATATGTTGACATCCCCGGCCTCGGTCATTGCGATCGGGGTTGGAGATTCCTTTTGAAAACAAACACTAGCGAGGACGCAGTGCGCGGGATCACCCTATTCCGGTGGTTGCCGTGCCGCTCAACGCGGGTGTGGACCCGATTACGGGTAAACATTCACGGAGAGTTTGATCCTGGCTCAGGACGAACGCTGGCGGCGTGCTTAACACATGCAAGTCGAACGGTGAAGCCCTTCGGGGTGGATCAGTGGCGAACGGGTGAGTAACACGTGGGCAATCTGCCCTGCACTCTGGGACAAGCCCTGGAAACGGGGTCTAATACCGGATATGACCTTCCTCCGCATGGGGGTTGGTGGAAAGCTCCGGCGGTGCAGGATGAGCCCGCGGCCTATCAGCTTGTTGGTGGGGTAATGGCCTACCAAGGCGACGACGGGTAGCCGGCCTGAGAGGGCGACCGGCCACACTGGGACTGAGACACGGCCCAGACTCCTACGGGAGGCAGCAGTGGGGAATATTGCACAATGGGCGAAAGCCTGATGCAGCGACGCCGCGTGAGGGATGACGGCCTTCGGGTTGTAAACCTCTTTCAGCAGGGAAGAAGCGCAAGTGACGGTACCTGCAGAAGAAGCACCGGCTAACTACGTGCCAGCAGCCGCGGTAATACGTAGGGTGCGAGCGTTGTCCGGAATTATTGGGCGTAAAGAGCTCGTAGGCGGCCTGTCGCGTCGGATGTGAAAGCCCGGGGCTTAACCCCGGGTCTGCATTCGATACGGGCAGGCTAGAGTGTGGTAGGGGAGATCGGAATTCCTGGTGTAGCGGTGAAATGCGCAGATATCAGGAGGAACACCGGTGGCGAAGGCGGATCTCTGGGCCATTACTGACGCTGAGGAGCGAAAGCGTGGGGAGCGAACAGGATTAGATACCCTGGTAGTCCACGCCGTAAACGTTGGGAACTAGGTGTTGGCGACATTCCACGTCGTCGGTGCCGCAGCTAACGCATTAAGTTCCCCGCCTGGGGAGTACGGCCGCAAGGCTAAAACTCAAAGGAATTGACGGGGGCCCGCACAAGCAGCGGAGCATGTGGCTTAATTCGACGCAACGCGAAGAACCTTACCAAGGCTTGACATATGCCGGAAACACCTGGAGACAGGTGCCCCCTTGTGGTCGGTATACAGGTGGTGCATGGTTGTCGTCAGCTCGTGTCGTGAGATGTTGGGTTAAGTCCCGCAACGAGCGCAACCCTTGTTCTGTGTTGCCAGCGAGTAATGTCGGGGACTCACAGGAGACTGCCGGGGTCAACTCGGAGGAAGGTGGGGACGACGTCAAATCATCATGCCCCTTATGTCTTGGGCTGCACACGTGCTACAATGGTCGGTACAAAGGGCTGCGATGCCGTGAGGCGGAGCGAATCCCAAAAAGCCGGCCTCAGTTCGGATTGGGGTCTGCAACTCGACCCCATGAAGTTGGAGTTGCTAGTAATCGCAGATCAGCATGCTGCGGTGAATACGTTCCCGGGCCTTGTACACACCGCCCGTCACGTCACGAAAGTCGGTAACACCCGAAGCCGGTGGCCTAACCCGTAAGGGATGGAGCCGTCGAAGGTGGGACCAGCGATTGGGACGAAGTCGTAACAAGGTAGCCGTACCGGAAGGTGCGGCTGGATCACCTCCTTTCTAAGGAGCACATGGCCGCTTGCAGGCGAATGTTCTGCACGGTTGCTCATGGGTGGAACGTTGACTATTCGGCACAGGAAGAGACCAGGGGCTAGTACTGCTTCGGCGTGGAACGCGTTCTGGGATTGACTGTGTCGGGCACGTTGTTGGGTCCTGAGGGAACGGAAGTTGCCTCAAGGATGCCGGCCTCACTTGAGATGGTCCTTCGGGATTGTTGAGGGTGTGTGACTGGTCGTTGTTTGAGAACTGCACAGTGGACGCGAGCATCTGTGGCCAAGTTTTTAAGGGCGCACGGTGGATGCCTTGGCACCAGGAACCGATGAAGGACGTGGGAGGCCGCGATAGGCCCCGGGGAGCTGTCAACCGAGCTTTGATCCGGGGGTGTCCGAATGGGGAAACCCGGCAGTCGTCATGGGCTGTCACCCGCTGCTGAACACATAGGCAGTGTGGAGGGAACGCGGGGAAGTGAAACATCTCAGTACCCGCAGGAAGAGAAAACAACCGTGATTCCGGGAGTAGTGGCGAGCGAAACTGGATGAGGCTAAACCTTGAGCGTGTGAGACCCGGCAGGGGTTGCGCTCGGGGGGTCGTGGGTTTTTTCTTGATCGGTCTGCCGGCCGGTCGGCGAGTCAGAAACCGTATGGGTAGTCGAAGGACATGCGAAAGGTCCGGCGTAGAGGGTAAGACCCCCGTAGACGAAATCTGTACGGCTCGCTTGAAGAACACCCAAGTAGCACGGGGCCCGAGAAATCCCGTGTGAATCTGGCGGGACCACCCGCTAAGCCTAAATATTCCCTGGTGACCGATAGCGGATAGTACCGTGAGGGAATGGTGAAAAGTACCGCGGGAGCGGAGTGAAATAGTACCTGAAACCGTGTGCCTACAAGCCGTGGGAGCGTCGTCAGTCGGTTTACCGGCTGGCCGTGACTGCGTGCCTTTTGAAGAATGAGCCTGCGAGTTTGCGGTGTGTAGCGAGGTTAACCCGTGTGGGGTAGCCGTAGCGAAAGCGAGTCCGAATAGGGCGTTTGAGTTGCATGCCCAAGACCCGAAGCGGAGTGATCTAGCCATGGGCAGGTTGAAGCGCGGGTAAGACCGTGTGGAGGACCGAACCCACCAGGGTTGAAAACCTGGGGGATGACCTGTGGTTAGGGGTGAAAGGCCAATCAAACTCCGTGATAGCTGGTTCTCCCCGAAATGCATTTAGGTGCAGCGTCACGTGTTTCTTGCCGGAGGTAGAGCACTGGATAGGCGATGGGCCTTACCGGGTTACTGACCTTAGCCAAACTCCGAATGCCGGTAAGTGAGAGCGTGGCAGTGAGACTGTGGGGGATAAGCTCCATGGTCGAGAGGGAAACAGCCCAGAACACCGACTAAGGTCCCTAAGCGTGTGCTAAGTGGGAAAGGATGTGGAGTCGCAGAGACAACCAGGAGGTTGGCTTAGAAGCAGCCACCCTTGAAAGAGTGCGTAATAGCTCACTGGTCAAGTGATTCCGCGCCGACAATGTAGCGGGGCTCAAGCACATCACCGAAGTCGTGTCATTGCAGCGAATAGGGCCAACGCCTGCTGTGATGGGTAGGGGAGCGTCGTGTGCCGGGTGAAGCGGCCGAGGAATCGAGTCGTGGACGGTATACGAGTGAGAATGCAGGCATGAGTAGCGATACAAGAGTGGGAAACTCTTGCGCCGATTGACCAAGGGTTCCTGGGTCAAGCTGATCTGCCCAGGGTAAGTCGGGACCTAAGGCGAGGCCGACAGGCGTAGTCGATGGACAACGGGTTGATATTCCCGTACCCGCTTTGAAGCGCCAACGCTGAACCTTCTGATGCTAAGCCCGTGAAGCCGTCCCGGAGCCTTCGGGCAAAGGGAAGTGGTGGAGCCGGTGGCCCAACGGGGTAGTAGGTGAGCGATGGGGTGACGCAGGAAGGTAGTCCAGCCCGGGCGGTGGTTGTCCCGGGGTAAGGGTGTAGGACGTGGGGTAGGCAAATCCGCCTCACATATAGTCTGAGACCTGATGCCGAGCCGATTGTGGTGAAGTGGATGATCCTATGCTGTCGAGAAAAGCCTCTAGCGAGTTTCATGGCGGCCCGTACCCCAAACCGACTCAGGTGGTCAGGTAGAGAATACCGAGGCGTTCGGGTGAACTATGGTTAAGGAACTCGGCAAAATGCCCCCGTAACTTCGGGAGAAGGGGGGCCATTCCTGGTGACGGGCCTTGCGCCTTGAGCTGGGGGTGGCCGCAGAGACCAGCGAGAAGCGACTGTTTACTAAAAACACAGGTCCGTGCGAAGCCGTAAGGCGATGTATACGGACTGACGCCTGCCCGGTGCTGGAACGTTAAGGGGACCGGTTAGCTCCACTTCGGTGGGGCGAAGCTGAGAACTTAAGCGCCAGTAAACGGCGGTGGTAACTATAACCATCCTAAGGTAGCGAAATTCCTTGTCGGGTAAGTTCCGACCTGCACGAATGGCGTAACGACTTCTCGACTGTCTCAACCATAGGCCCGGTGAAATTGCATTACGAGTAAAGATGCTCGTTTCGCGCAGCAGGACGGAAAGACCCCGGGACCTTTACTATAGCTTGATATTGGTGTCCGGTTCGGCTTGTGTAGGATAGGTGGGAGACTTTGAAGCAGCAACGCCAGTTGTTGTGGAGTCGCCGTTGAAATACCACTCTGGTCGTGCTGGATGTCTAACCTGGGTCCGTGATCCGGATCAGGGACAGTGTCTGGTGGGTAGTTTAACTGGGGCGGTTGCCTCCTAAAGGGTAACGGAGGCGCCCAAAGGTTCCCTCAGCCTGGTTGGCAATCAGGTGTTGAGTGTAAGTGCACAAGGGAGCTTGACTGTGAGACTGACGGGTCGAGCAGGTACGAAAGTAGGGACTAGTGATCCGGCGGTGGCTTGTGGAAGCGCCGTCGCTCAACGGATAAAAGGTACCCCGGGGATAACAGGCTGATCTTCCCCAAGAGTCCATATCGACGGGATGGTTTGGCACCTCGATGTCGGCTCGTCGCATCCTGGGGCTGGAGTAGGTCCCAAGGGTTGGGCTGTTCGCCCATTAAAGCGGTACGCGAGCTGGGTTTAGAACGTCGTGAGACAGTTCGGTCCCTATCCGCTGTGCGCGTAGGAGTGTTGAGAAGGGCTGTCCCTAGTACGAGAGGACCGGGACGGACGAACCTCTGGTGTGCCAGTTGTTCTGCCAAGGGCATGGCTGGTTGGCTACGTTCGGGAGGGATAACCGCTGAAAGCATCTAAGCGGGAAGCCTGCTTCGAGATGAGCACTCCCACCTCCTTGAGAGGGTAAGGCTCCCAGTAGACGACTGGGTTGATAGGCCGGATATGGAAGCCCTGTGAGGGGTGGAGTTGACCGGTACTAATAGGCCGAGGGCTTGTCCTCAGTTGCTCGCGTCCACTGTGTTGTTCTGAAACAACGACCCCGACCCCGTAAGGCGTGGGTTGGTGCGGTTGACAGTTTCATAGTGTTTCGGTGGTCATAGCGTGAGGGAAACGCCCGGTTACATTCCGAACCCGGAAGCTAAGCCTCACAGCGCCGATGGTACTGCAGGGGGGACCCTGTGGGAGAGTAGGACGCCGCCGAACAATCATTCAGAAAAGCCCCTGATCCTTTGGATCAGGGGCTTTTCGCATTTCAGCTCAGTTGTCGTCGTCTTCGCCGTCCGGCAGCTCGTTGTCATCGGGCTTCGGCTGTCCCGGCGCCTGGGCCGGCGTCAGCCCGGCCGATGGTGACGGGGCCGCGGACAGGGCCACTGAGGCGGACGCTGACTGTGCAGCAGAGGGTGTAGCTGACGGGGCCTCGGACTGGGTGGCTTGGGCCGGTACGGCCGCCGTTCCCCAGGCCGGGCGGCTGAGCCACTTGTCCGCGCTGTTGGTGAGCCGGGTCATGCCCGTACCGTCCGGTCGCATGCTGTAGAGATCGGTGCCGGAGCCCGCGGCGGCCTGGGTGAAGACGATGGACTTGCCGTCCGGCGCGTAGGCCGCGCTGCCGTAGAAGGCCGTTGAGGGGGCGGGGGTGAGGGCGCCGATCGCGGTGCCGTCGGGGTGGACGGTGTAGATGCCGCCGCCGGGTGCGTTGTCGGCGCCGGCCGGGTAGGTGGTGAAGAGGATCTGGGTGCCGTCGGGGGACCAGTCCGCGCGCTCGCCGGCGCGCAGCTCCCATGGGGTGAGCTGGCGGAGTCCGGTGCCGTCGACACCGACGACGTAGATGGCGCGGCTGTTGGCGGGCTGTCCGGTGGCGCTGGTGCGGTACTCGAAGGTGAGCTGCTTGCCGTCGGGCGACCAGCTGGGGTTGCTGACGGCACCGGAGTAGGGCTTGTCGTTGGTCAGGAAGGTGAGCCGCTGGACGTTGGTGCCGTCGGGGCTCATCAGGTAGAGGTCCGAGTACTGGATCTGCTTGTTGTGGGCCTCGTCGAGGGCGCCCCAGGAACGGCTGAAGGCGAGCTGCTTGCCGTCGGGGGAGAAGGCGGGGGCGCGTTCGTCCTCGTTGGCGCAGTCGGCGCCGCCGCCGGCGGCGTCGCAGAGTTGGCTGATCTGGTGCGCGTTCTCACCGCTGGTGGAGACTGTCCAGAGGCGGGCGGTGCCGGTCTGCGGGTCGGTGCGGTCGAAGGCGATGGCGCTGCCGTCGGGGGACCAGTCGGGGCGGTCGTCACGGGCGCGCGCGGGCGGCTGGGTGACCTGGCGCTGGCTGGTACCGTCGGGGCCGACGGTGACGATGGCGCTGGTGGTGCGCGTGGCGTCGGTGTAGGCCCGGCTGACGATCAGTCCGTTGTGTGCCTCCGCGGCTGCGGCGCCGACGGCGTCCGGGGTGGCTGACTGGCTGGGTGTGGGGGTGGCGGTGGGGGACTCCGGGCGGATCTCGGAGAGCGGGATCTCGCCGGGCTCGGCCCCGCAACCGGTGATCAGGGCGCCTACGAGCAGGAGGCCCGCACCGGCGGTTGCGCGGGTGCGGGCCTTGCTCGTGAGGGGCTGCCGTGTACCGGTGCTCCGCGTCATCTCCGTCTCCGACCTTTCCGACCGCTCCGACGTTGTGCCCCGGCTCCGATGGCGGGAGGGACCCAGGACGAATCCAGGGGACGGCCCCTGGAGGAGCTGTCACTGTGCCAGACGGGAACATCGGAGGCCGGGCGACACGCAACGGAATGCGTCTGCTCGGTCACAAGGAGTGGACGGATCGGACGGGCGCTCGGAAGTCTTTGCGGGGGTGGTCGCGGAAGTGCTCGGCAGTGCGGGGCGGGTCAGCCCCGGGCGGCGCGGCGCTCGGCCTTGGCGAGGGCCTCCGCCTCGTCCTCGGCCTCGGCGACCTCCAGGGTGGGCGCGGTGCCGCCGAGCTGCGCGGGCAGCCACCAGGTGTCGTCCGGGCCGGAGGGCTTGCCGGGGTACTCGCGCTGGGCCCGGTCGAGCATCTCGGTCATGGCGGCGCGCAGCTTTCTGGTGACCATGACGGGCTTGTCGTTCGGGCCCAGGTGGATCGGCTCGCCGATCATGATGGTCACCGGGATGTGGCGCTTGGTGAGGGTCTTCGGGCGGCCCTTGGTCCAGAGTTGCTGAGTGCCCCAGAGGACGACGGGCAGCAGCGGGGCGCCGGAGTCGGCGGCCATCCGGGCGGCGCCGGTCTTGAACTTCTTCAGCATGAACGAGCGGCTGATGGTCGCCTCGGGGAAGACCCCGACGACCTCGCCGGCCTTGAGGGCGCGCACGGCGGCCTCGTAGGCGGGCTGGCCGTCGGTGCGGTCGACGGGGATGTGCTTCATGCCGCGCATCAGTGGACCGGAGATGCGGTGCCGGAAGACGTCGTCCTTGGCCATGAAGCGTGTCTTGCGCTTGCCGCCGCGGTAGGCGCCGAGGCCGGCGAAGAGGAAGTCCAGGTAGCTGATGTGGTTGCTGACCAGCACCGCTCCGCCGGTGGCGGGGATGTGCTCGGCACCGATGATCTTTATCCGCACGTCGAGTGCGCGGAAGGCGGTGAGTGCGGCGCCGATCACCGGCGGGTAGACGAACTCTGCCACGGTCAGTCCTGACTTCCACGGGCCGGGGCCCGGTACGGCGGGTACCCGCGCCGTGCGTGGGAGCCGACCGGAGCACGGCACGCCGCGGCGGTCACGGGTGATACACGGAGATGATCCCCCGAACGAGTGCCTGCTGTCACCTGAGGGGTGCGGTCAAGCGAATATTCACGGTGTGATCTCCGTGATGAGTTCGGTCGGGAACCTTTCCGTTCCGCCTCGTTTCCCGGGCGGGTGGTGTCGGCGGTGGTACCGGGGGTGGCGTCAGGCGCCCGCGCCCAGTCGGCCCTGGGCGCGTCGGACGATCGGATAGATCTCGCAGCCCAGGCAGTAGCCGAAGACTGCGTTCAGGAACGCGGCCGCCAGGGCGAAGCCGGTGGACAGCAGGCCGAGCCAGGTCACCCCGGTGAGGTAGCCGAGGGTGCCCACGGCGGCGAACACGGCCCCGCCGCCCTGGGTGAAGCGCAGCGGCCGCTCGTCCTGGGTCTCGGTGGGCGGTGTCAGGTGCGGCGCGATGAAGACGTGGAACAGCCAGCTGTACGGGGAGACGCGGGGGCCGCCCACCGCGCCGAGTACGAACACGAGGGTCTGGGCGGCCAGCAGTAACCCGCTGCCGGTGATGAGGACGGCGGCCAGCACCACTGCGGTGAGTGCGGCGGCGAAGCGGGGACCGCGGGGGTCGGTCTGCACGGGGGCTCCGGGAGGGTCGCGGCGGACGGCTGCGGCGGGGCGCGTCAGCGACGGCCGGCGGTGGCGATCGGATCCGGGTCGACGGCGCGACGGACGGTCAGCAGCGGTGGGGAGAGGGGGTCGGAGTCCACCTGCCGATCGTACGGGCCCGGGGTCGGCGGGTCGACCTTCCTTTCGGAGCCCGCACGCGCTGACGCAGACTGGAGGGATGACCGGACTCGTGGTGTGCGTTGTCGTGTTGGCGATGGCGACCACGTTCGGGCTGTTGAGGGCCGGGCGCGACGGAAGGCTGAGGGTGCGCACCAAGGACGGGACGGTACGACTGTCGGAGGCGGACCTGGGCGGGCCGCTCGGTGAGCGGGCGACCCTGGTGCAGTTCTCCACTGCGTTCTGCCAGCCCTGCCGGGCCACCCGGAGGGTGCTCGCGGAGGTCGCGGGGATGGTCGACGGGGTGGAGCACGTCGAGCTGGATGCCGAGGCTCAGCTGGAGCTGGTCCGTCGGCTGGAGGTCCTGCGGACGCCGACCGTGCTGGTGCTGGACGCGGCGGGCCGGGTGGTGCGCCGGGCGGCCGGGATGCCGCGCAAGGCGGATGTGATCGCGGCGCTGGGTCAGGCGGTCTGATGGCGGGTGCCGAGTAACAAGTGACAGCGAACAGATGACAGATGTCAGCGAACAGATGATGAAATCTGTTTGCTGATATCTGTCATCTGCGGTCGGCGCCGCCCCGCGAGGTGGAGCCGGCCCCTGGCTGGGGCAGGATGGGCGCAGGCGGCGACCCGGGCCGTCCGGCATAAGCTACTGGCCAGTAGTGACCGCTGGTGTACCGCCGAGTATGCTGCCAGGAAGTTCCGGACCGGCACGGGAAACTCGCTGCCCGGAGCGGGTGCGTGCCGTGTTCGCGCCCGCTTGCACGCCGCAGCCGCCGGACGAGACCAGTACAGGAGACAAGGCCGTGAGCTTGAGGATCGTTGTCTGTGTGAAGTACGTGCCGGACGCGACGGGTGACCGTCGTTTCGCGGACGACCACACCACCGACCGGGAGGGCGTGGACGGCCTCCTGTCGGAGCTGGACGAGTACGGCGTCGAGCAGGCGCTGCGGATCGCCGAGGCGAACGACGGTGCCGAGGTGACGGTGCTGACGGTGGGTCCGGACGACGCGAAGGACGCGCTGCGCAAGGCGCTGTCGATGGGCGCGGACAAGGCCGTCCACGTGAACGACGACGACATCCACGGTTCGGACGTGCTGGCGACGTCGGCGATCCTGGCGAAGGCGCTGGAGAAGACCGGGTTCGACCTGGTGATCGGTGGCATGGCGTCGACGGACGGCACGATGGGTGTGCTGCCGGCGCTGCTGGCGGAGCGGCTGGGTGTGCCGCAGGTGACGCTGCTGTCCGAGGTGTCGGTCGAGGGCGGCGTGATCAAGGGCCGTCGTGACGGTGACGCGGCGACCGAGCTGGTGGAGGCCTCGCTGCCGGCCGTGGTCTCGGTGACGGACCAGTCGGGCGAGGCCCGCTACCCCTCCTTCAAGGGGATCATGGCGGCGAAGAAGAAGCCGGTGCAGTCGCTGGACCTGGACGACCTGGGCATCGAGGCCGACGAGGTCGGCCTGGCGGGTTCGTGGACGGCGGTCGACTCGGTGGCGGCGCGCCCGGCGCGCACCGCGGGCACGGTCGTCAAGGACGAGGGCGAGGGCGGCAAGCAGCTCGCCGCCTTCCTCGCCGACCAGAAGTTCATCTAGTCCCGCCCGTCAGCGCATCCAACGATCGATCAGGAGCAACGAATCATGGCTGAGATCCTGGTTCTGGTGGACCACGCCGACGGTGTGGTCCGCAAGCCGGCCCTCGAACTGCTGACCCTGGCCCGCCGCATCGGCGAGCCGTCCGCCGTCGTCCTGGGCGCCGGTGCCGCGGCCGCCGACATCGCCGCCAAGGCCGCCGAGTTCGGCGCCGCCAAGGTGTACGTCGCGGACGGCGCCGAGTTCGCCGACCAGCTGGTCGTCCCCAAGGTGGACGCCCTGGCCCAGATCGCCAAGACGGTGTCCCCGGCCGCCGTGCTGGTGACGTCCTCCGGTGAGGGCAAGGAGGTCGCCGCGCGCGTCGCGCTGCGGATCGGCTCCGGCATCATCACCGACGCCGTCGACCTGGAGGCCGGCGACGGCGGCCCGGTCGCCACCCAGTCGGTGTTCGCCGCGTCCTTCCAGGTGAAGTCCAAGGTCACCAAGGGCGCGCCGGTCATCACCGTCAAGCCGAACGCCGTCGCCCCGGAGGCCGCTCCGGCCGCCGGCGCCGTCGAGAACGTGTCGGTGGAGTTCACCGGCAACGCCGCCAAGGTCACCTCGCGCACCCCGCGCGTCTCGACCGGCCGCCCCGAGCTGACCGAGGCCGCCATCGTGGTCTCCGGCGGCCGCGGCGTCGGTGCCGCCGAGGGCTTCGGCGTGGTCGAGGAGCTCGCGGACGCGCTGGGCGCGGCCGTCGGCGCCTCGCGCGCCGCCGTCGACGCCGGCTGGTACCCGCACAGCAACCAGGTCGGCCAGACCGGCAAGCAGGTCTCCCCGCAGCTCTACATCGCGGCGGGCATCTCCGGCGCCATCCAGCACCGGGCCGGCATGCAGACCTCGAAGACCATCGTGGCCGTGAACAAGGACGCCGAGGCCCCGATCTTCGAGCTGGTCGACTACGGCGTGGTCGGCGACCTCTTCCAGGTGCTGCCGCAGCTCACCACCGAGGTGAAGGCCCGCAAGGGCTGATCCGAGCGGTCCCGTGGACCGGAGGGCGTGGCACCGGGTGCTCGGTGCCACGCCCTCCGCCGTTTCCGCCCCCGTGCCGGAGGGGGGCGCCGCGCCGGCCCGTAGAGTCGGCCCGACGGCGGCCGGGCGCGGGAGCCCGCCGCGCGATCAGGACGAGGACGAGGGCGAGGACGGAAGCATGGCACTGCTGACGGCACTTCAGGGCGACCACGGCGACGCGGCGGACGCGCTGCGGATCGACGGCCGGGCGCTCTCCCGGGAGGCGCTGCTGGGCGCGGCGACCGCGGTCGCCGACCGGGTGGCCGGGGCTCCCGCGCTCGCCGTGCTCGCCCGGCCCACCCTGGAGACGGTCACCGCCGTGGTCGGCGGCCTGCTGGCGGGCGTCCCGGTGGTGCCGCTGCCGCCCGACTCGGGCCCCAAGGAGCGCGAGCACATCCTGCGCGACTCGGGCGCGGCGCTGCTGGCGCACGCAGCCGGAGAGGCCGCGCCTGACGGGGCGTCGGTGACGGCCCTGCCCGTCGACCCCGCCGAGCGCTCGTCGACCACGTTCGCCGAGCCGGCCCCCGACGCGACGGGCTTCGTGCTCTACACCTCGGGCACCACCGGCGCGCCCAAGGGTGCGGTGATCCGGCGCGCGGCGATCGCCGCCGACCTGGACGCCCTCGCCGCCGCCTGGCAGTGGACCGCCGAGGACACCCTCGTCCACGGTCTGCCGCTGTTCCACGTGCACGGACTGCTGCTCGGTGTGCTCGGCGCCCTGCGCACCGGCAGCCGGCTGGTGCACACCGGCCGGCCCACCCCGGCGGGGTACGCGGCGGCGGGCGGCAGCCTGTACTTCGGCGTGCCCACCGTCTGGTCCCGGCTGGCGGCGGATCAGGAGGCGGCCGGGCGGTTGTCCTCGGCCCGGCTGCTGGTCTCCGGCAGTGCGCCGCTGCCGGTACCGGTGTTCGAGAAGCTGGCGGCGCTCACCGGGCACGCCCCTATCGAGCGCTACGGGATGACCGAGTCGCTGATCACCGTCAGCACCAGGGCGGACGGTGAACGGCGGCCCGGCAGCGTCGGATTGCCGCTGGAGGGGGTGCGCACCCGGTTGGTCGGCGAGGACGGCGAGCCGGTGCCGTACGACGGGGAGAGCGTCGGTGAGTTGCAGGTCTGCGGCCCCACGCTGTTCAGCGGCTACCTCAACCGGCCGGATGCCGACGCCGAGGCCTGGACGGCCGACGGCTGGTTCCGCACCGGTGACGTCGCGGTGATCGGGGCGGACGGCTTCCACCGGATCGTCGGGCGCGCGTCGGTGGACCTGATCAAGAGCGGCGGCTACCGGATCGGCGCGGGCGAGGTGGAGGCCGCGCTGCGCGACCACCCGGCGGTCGCCGACGCGGCGGTGGTCGGCGCGCCGGACGAGGACCTCGGACAGGTGATCGTCGCGTACGTCATCCCCGACGGCGTTGTGACGGAGGAACAGCTGACGGCCTTCGTGGCGGAGCGGCTCTCGGTGCACAAGCGGCCGCGCCGAGTCGTGCTCGTGCCCGAACTGCCCAGGAACGCCCTGGGGAAGGTGCTGAAGAAGCAGCTGCTGGCGGAGGCCGAGGGCCGCTGATGAGGGGGCGTCGGGACGTCCCGCGGTGACGGGTGTTCATCCTGATGCGCCGTCGGCTCCCCCACCCGGAAACCTTCCTTTGGCGCACTCCACTGCGCGCAGTGAGCGGACGCGTGCATAACGTGACACGCAGGCAGAACTGAATCCCTGGGCGACATGCCGCGGCTTCCGGTCGCACGGCCGGAGGCCCCGGCATGTCGGACGGGATCTGCCGAGCCGTACGAACCGGCCGTGCCGGGGCGTACCGCGTGTCCGCAGCAGTTTCCGCAGCCGCCCGTTCGGCGGCCGTACGCCGCAGGCGTTCGCAGCAGTGAAGGAAGTCAGCAGGATGACCACCGTCAACACCGGCGCGCCGGATGTCGCCGACGAACCGACCGGGCAGCACGCCCCCGCCACCGAGGCCCGTTCCGCCAACGCCGCCCGTCCCGCGCGGGACGGGCGGATCCGCCGGGGGATCGGCATGGCGGCCATGATCGCGGTCGGCGTGGGGGCCATCGGCCTCGGCACCGGTGTGAGCCCCGCCGCGGCCGAGCGGGCGCCGGCGCACGCCGGGTGGGACGGCTCGCGGTACTGGTTCAAGGACAGCCAGGGGCAGTGGCGCTGGACCAGCCACTACAGCGTGTACCTGGCGCGGACCGGCGGCGCGGAGTCCTCCTCGAAGTCCACGCCCAAGTCCTCGTCCGCGGCGTCGTCCACGTCGTCGTCGAAGTCCTCGAACGGCGGGATCAAGCCGGGCTGGGACGGCTCGCGGTACTGGTTCAAGAACACCAAGGGGGAGTGGCGCTGGACCTCCCACTACGACGTCTACCTGCAGCGGACCGGCGGCTCCTCGGGCGGCTCCTCCTCGTCCGGTTCCTCGGGCGGCGCCTCCAGCGGCTCGGTGGCGGCGGACCGCAACGTCGAGGCGGCGGTGCAGTACGCGCTCGCCCAGCTGGGCAAGCCGTTCCGGACCGCGGGCAACGGGCCCGACGGGTACGACTGCTCGGGCCTGGTGCAGCAGTCCTTCCGGCGCGGCGGCATCGCCCTGCCGCGGGTCGCCAACGACCAGTACGCGGCCACCACGCCGATCAAGGCGAGCCAGCTGCGCCGCGGTGACCTGCTGTTCTGGTCGCCGAACGGGACCGCCCGGGGCATCCAGCACGTGGCGATCTACCTCGGCAACAACCAGTACGTGGAGGCCGCGCGGCCCGGGACGCGGATCCGGATCTCGTCGATCAGCAAGGGGTACTACCCGGCGTTCATGGGACGGCCGTAGCACATCCGATGCGGGGCGCCCGAGCCGGCGGGCCGGGTGCCCCGCACGCCTGCGGGCCGTTGCGGCCCGACGCGGGTCGGCCGGCGGTCGGTCAGCAGCCGGCAGGTCGGCAATCGGTCGGTCAGCAGCCGGTGGATCAGAGGTCCGCCGGGCGGGGAAGCGCGCCGCGGGCGCCGAGCGCGGTGACGGCGAAGGCCCCGGCGGCCACGGCCGTGGCCGCCGCCTCGGCGAGGGCCGCGCCGCGGGCGAGCCGGGCGGCGAGTGCGCCGCAGAACACGTCGCCGGCGCCGGTGGTGTCGACCACCTGGACGGCGGGTGCGGGCAGCCGGGTGAGTCCCTCCCCGGTGACGACCACGGCCCCCTCGCCGCCGAGGGTGACCACCGCCCCCTCGGCCAGCCGGGCCAGGGCACGGGCGGCCTCGGTGGCGGTGGCGGCGCCGGTGAGCTGGCGGGCCTCGACGGCGTTGGCCACCACCAAGGGGCGGCGGCCGGTGGGGCCGCGACCGGGCAGGTCGCCGGCCGGGGCGGTGTTGTGCAGCCAGCGGGTGCCCCCGTTCGGGCCCGCGGCGGGCAGGGCGGCGGCGGTGGCGCGGATGCACTCCGCGGGGACCTCGTTGCTGGTGAGCACGACATCGACCGGGAGCAGGTGGAGCCGGGCCAGGGCGGCCATGACCTCCTCCGGGGTCAGCCGGGCGTTGGCGCCGGGGACGACCACGATGCTGTTCTCCCCTCCGGGTTCGACCATGACGATCGCCTGACCGGTGGGCGCGTCGGGGTGGGTGTGCACGGCGCCCGTCTCGATCTGCGCGCCGCGCAGATCGGCGAGCGCCGCCTCCCCGTCGGCGTCGCGCCCGACCTTGGCGACCAGGTGGGTCGCGGCTCCCATCCGGGCCGCCGCCACCGCCTGGTTGCCGCCCTTGCCGCCGAACCCCAGCGTGGCGTCGGCGGCGAGGACGGTCTCGCCCGGCGCCGGGAGCACGGGGCAGCGGAGGATCCGGTCGGTGTTGACCGAGCCGATGACGATGACCCGGCCGGCGGGGAGCAGCTTCATCGTTCCTCTGTACGTGCCGGGGCGGGGGCGGCGCAAGGGGTACGCGCCGAGGCAGGCGGAGGGCGGGGAGGGCCGGCGTCGGGGGCGGGAGAGTGGACTGAGGGCGGCCGGGTCGTGGCTGGGAGGGGCGCGGGCGGCGCAAGGGCGGCGCGAGCGGCGTACGGGAGGGGCGCGCACGGGAAGTCGGCCGGTCCGACTTCCCGTGCGCAGGGGGTGGCCGCGGCGTGCGGCTTTGTTGTCGGCCGGTCCGTACATGTCCGTACCGGGCCCGTGGCCTGGGCACATGCCCCTGTCAAGGGGTGGGCCGGGGCGCGCGGGCGGGCGCGGCGAGCAGTTTTGGGGAGCGGCATCGCGCGGGTACCACCACGGGTGGCGCTGGTTCGGCCGACGGGGGCGCTGCCCGGTGCGAACGGCATCGGGGCGAGTCGAGGGCAGGGGACGTTGTGATCGTCTGGGTCAATGGCACATTCGGGGCGGGCAAGACGAGCGCCTGCCGCGAGCTGGTGGAACTGCTGCCGGGGAGCGTGCTCTTCGATCCCGAGCTGGTGGGCTTCGGGCTGCGCCGGATGCTCCCGGCCGACCGGCTGGCCACGGTGTCCGACTTCCAGGACCTCGCGGCCTGGCGCCGGCTCGTGCCCGAGACGGCGGCCGCGCTGATCGGCGAGGTCGGCGGCCCGCTGGTGGTGCCCATGACGCTGCTGAGAGAGGACTACCGGGACGAGATATTCGGCGACCTGGCCGCGCACGGGATCGCGGTGCACCACTTCGTCCTGGATCCAGAAGAAACGATCCTTCTTGACCGGATAGCGCGCCGCGAGGAGTGCCCCGGTGACCCGGAGGCCTCCGAGCGGGTCCGTACCTGGTGCTTCGAACACCTGCCCCGCTACCGGGCCGCCCGCCGCTGGCTGGTCGGCGACGCCCGGATGCTCGACACCAGCGCGCTCACCCCGCGCGAGACCGCGCACCGGATAGCCGAGCTGGTCCGGGTCGGCGACGCGCGCTGCCCGATCGTCCAGGCCCCCGACCCGACCGGGGACACCGTGGCCTCGGCCGTGCTGTTCTTCGACGAGCAGGACCGGGTACTGCTCGTCGACCCGGTCTACAAGCCCGACTGGGACTTCCCCGGCGGCGTGGTCGAACGCGGCGAGGCCCCCACCGACGCCGCCCTGCGCGAGACCGCCGAGGAGCTGGGGCTGCGGCTCGACCCCTCGGTGCTGCGCCTGCTCGCCGTCGACTGGGAGCCGCGCACCGGCCCGCGCCGCGGCGGCCTGCGGCTGATGTACGACGGCGGGCTGCTGGACGCCGCGGGCCGGCAGAACCTGTTGCTGCAGCAGGAGGAGCTGCGCGGCTGCCGGTTCGTCACGCTGGACGAGGCGGCCGACCTGCTGCCGCCGAGCCGCTACCGGCGTCTCGCGGCGGCGCTGGACGCCCGGCGCAGCGGGGAGCTGCGGTATCTGGAGGCGGGGTGCCGGGTGGCGCTCGGCCTGGCCAGTACGGCGGACGCCGTGTAGGCGCGGAGCGGACGGCCGACGCGGCGGGGAGCGCGGGCCCGGCGGAGCGGGCCGATCCGGCGGGAGGGCGGGCCCGGTGGAGGAAGGGCCCGGCCGGGCGGGCCACCGGGCGGGGAGGGCGGGGCCCTGGTTGGTCGGGCGGGCGGTGGGGGCGTCAGGATGGAGGCATGCCGTTCACGTTGAGCCACCCCGCCGCCGTCCTGCCCCTGTTGCGCGCCGCCGGGGAGCGCGGGCCGTTGGTGGCCTCGGCGCTGGTGGCCGGGTCGATGGCGCCCGACGTGCCGTTCTTCGCCGAATCCCTGCTGCCCGGGGTGTACGGGCGCGGAGGTCTGACGCACGCCTGGTGGGCGGTGCCGACGCTGGACGTGGCGATCGCCGGTGCGCTGGTGGCGGGGTGGCACGGGCTGCTGCGGGCGCCGCTGGTGGGGCTGCTGCCGGAGCGGTGGGCGGGCGGCGCGGAGGCGCTGACGGCCCGGCGGCCCGGAGGTGCGGGCGCGGCCGTGCGGGGTGTCGACGCGGCGTGGTTCCTGGTCTCGGCGGCGGTCGGCGCGGCCACCCACGTCGGCTGGGACGCGTTCACCCACGGCGGCCGGCTGGGCGTGCGGCTGCTGCCCGTACTTGACCGGAAGGTGGCCGGCGTCCCGGTCTACGAGGCGCTGCAGTACGGGAGTTCGGCGCTCGCGCTGGCCGCGATGGGCGGTTGGGCGGTGCGTGCGGTGCGGGCCGTCGAGCCGGTGCGCCCGGCGGTGCGGCTCGCGCCGCGGACCCGGCGGCTGGCCACCGCGGCGCTGGGCGCGGCGACGGCGGCCGGGGTGCTGCACCGGCTGAGCCCGCTGCGGCGCAACTTCGTCCCGGAGGTGTGCTTCGGTGCCGGGGCCGGGCTCGCCGTGGGCGCGGTCGGCTACGCGGCGGTGGTCGCGGCCGCCCGCCGGTGGCGTGGCGGGCGGCCCGGAACCGGTGCGAACTCGCGTCAGCTGGAGCGCAGTTCGGCGTAGCGGCGGAGGAACAGGGCCTCGGTGAGGGCCATCCGCTCCAGCTCCTGCGGGTCGACGCTCTCGTTGACGGCGTGGATCTGGGTGGTCGGCTCCTCGACGCCGATCAGCACGATCTCGGCCTGCGGGTAGAGCGAGCGCAGGGTGTTGCAGAGCGGGATCGAGCCGCCCTCGCCGGCCGTGACCATCGGGGTTCCGAAGGCCTCGGCCATCGCCTCGCCCATCGCCTCGTAGGCCGGGCCGTCGGTGTCGGCGCGGAACGGGGCGCCGTTGCCCTGGCGCTGGATCGTCAGCCGGGCGCCGAGCGGGACCTGCGCCTCCAGGTGGGCGACCAGGGCGTCCTGGGCGGCGTCCGAGCTCATGCCCGGCGGGACGCGCAGGCTGATCAGCGCCTTGGCGGCGGCCTGCACCGAGGAGGTGGCGCCGATCACCGGCGGGGCGTCGATGCCGAGGACGGTGACGGACGGGCGGGCCCAGAGGCGGTCGGCGACCGTGCCGGTGCCGGTCAGCTCGACGCCGTCGACCACCCTGGCGTCGGTGCGGAACTGCTCCTCCGGGTACTGCACGCCCTCCCAGGGCTGGTCGGCGGCCAGCCCGGCGACCGCGACGTCGCCGTTCTCGTCGTGCAGCGAGGCGAGCATCCGGACCAGGGACTGCAGAGCGTCCGGGGCGGCGCCGCCGAAGGCACCGGAGTGCAGGTTGCCGGCCAGGGTGGTGACCGAGGCCTCGACCACCGTCATGCCGCGCAGCGAGGTGGTCACGGTGGGCAGGCCAGGGGCGAAGTTGCCGGTGTCCCCGATCACGATGACGTCGGCGGCGAGCAGCTCGGGGTGGGCCTCGGCATAGCGCTCCAGGCCGCCGGTGCCCTGCTCCTCCGAGCCCTCCACGATGATCTTCAGGCCGACCGGGTAGCCGTCCCCGTACACCTGGCGCAGCGCCCGCAGGGCGGTCAGGTGCATCAGGATGTTGCCCTTGCAGTCGGCGGCGCCGCGCCCGTACCAGCGGCCGTCACGCTCGGTCAGTTCGAAGGCGGGGCTCAGCCAGGCGTTCTCGTCGAGCGGGGGCTGGACGTCGTAGTGCGAGTAGAGCAGGACGGTCGGGGCGCCGTCCGGGCCGGGCAGCTCGCCGTAAACGGACTGGGTGCCGTCCGGGGTGTCCAGCAGCTGGATGTTGCCCAGGCCCTCGGCGGCGAAGGCGTCGGCGACCCACTGGGCGGCCTTCTGGCACTCCTCGACCGGGAACTGGCGCGGGTCGGCGACCGATGGGAAGGCGACCAGCTCGGCGAGGTCGGTGCGGGCACGGTCCATCAGGGACCGGACGGCGTCGGCCAGGGGCTGTGACATCGGTGCTCCGAGGGGGCGGTCCGCCCGGGGGTGGTTCGGGCGGAGCAGATCGGTTGGGGTACCGCCGATCATAGGCGGAGGCGTTCGAGGGCTTCCGGGGACCATCGGGATCGGCGGGCGGTGCGGCGTCCGGGCCGGTGGCCGGACGCATAGGATTGCTCGACGTGACAGACTCCGGAAGCCCCGATTCCCGTAGCCCGCTCAACAGCCCGCTCGACGAGGCGCCGCTGCCGCCCGACGGCGTCTGGGACGTCGTGGTGGTCGGCGCCGGACCGGCCGGAGCCTCGGCCGCGTACGCCGCCGCCGCGCAGGGCCGCCGGGTGCTGCTGCTCGACAAGGCCGAGCACCCCCGCTACAAGACCTGCGGCGGCGGCATCATCGGCCCCTCCCGGGACAGCCTGCCGCCGAACTTCGAACTACCCCTGCAGGACCGGGTGTCCGCCGTCACCTTCGCCTACGACGGCCGGTACACCCGGACGCGCCGGGCCAGGCGGATGCTGTTCGGGCTGGTCAACCGGGACGAGTTCGACCTGCGCCTGGTGCAGGCGGCCAAGCAGGCCGGGGCGGTGCTGGTCACCGGGGTGACCGTCACCGGGGTCGAGCAGCGCGGAGGCGAGCACCGGACGGCGCTGGTGACGGCGGCCGACGGGCGCAGCTTCGAGGCCCGTGCGGTGGTCGGCGCGGACGGCAGCGCCAGCCGGATCGCCCGGCACGTGGGCGTCACCTTCGACCAGATCGACCTCGGCCTGGAGGCCGAGATCCCGGTGCCGCCGCAGGTCGCCGCCGACTGGTCGGGCCGGATCCACCTCGACTGGGGCCCGCTGCCCGGCAGTTACGGCTGGGTGTTCCCGAAGACCGAGACCAGCAGCCTGACCGTGGGCGTCATCTCGGCGCGCGGCGACGGCGAGCGGACCAAGCAGTACCTCGCCGACTACATCCGGCGGCTGGGCCTGTCCGGCTTCGCCCCGCGGGTCGAGTCCGGGCACCTGACCCGTTGCCGGGCGGAGGACTCGCCGCTCTCCCGCGGCCGGGTCCTGGTCGCCGGGGACGCGGCCGGGCTGCTGGAGCCGTGGACCCGCGAGGGCATCTCGTACGCGCTGCGTTCGGGCCGGCTGGCCGGCGAGTGGGCGGTGCGGGTCGCGGAGGCGGGCGACGCGGCGTCGGTGCGGCGCGAGGCGCTGAACTACGCGTTCGCGGTCAAGGCCGGGCTGGGCGTGGAGATGCGCGCGGGCAAGCAGCTGCTGGGCGCCTTCGAGCGGCGGCCGTACCTGTTCCACGCGGCGGTCTGCCTGGTGCCGGCGGCGTGGCGGGCGTTCGCCCGGACCACCCAGGGGCACACGACCTTCGCGCAGTTGCTGCGGCAGAACCGGGCGGCGCGCAAGCTGATGGCGATGGCGGCGCGGTAGCTGTTCCCGGTCGGCACGCGTGGGTGGGGCCGGCGCTGCTCCGGTGGGGGAGGAGCGTCGGCCCCGTCCGTCTTACGGGGCCCGCTGGTTGAGCCCGGTGTCGAGCGAGCTCATCAGGGTGCCGGACGGGGTGTCACCGGACATCTCCCGGACCATCGCGCCCAGCAGGTCCTTCGACTTGGGGGAGGCCGTCTTCCGGGCGATCGACCAGGGGGCGTCGAAGGTCCACCACTGGCCGTTGGCGCCCGTGCGGCCTTACGTGGCAACGGACTTGGCGTCGTGGTAGACGGTCGGTCCGGAGACGCCCGTGATGAGGTTGTCGTACCCGCGGGTGCCGGCCCCCTCCGCGAACCGGCCGGGGCCGCGCCGTAGAAATCTGTTCGCTGTCACCTGCCACCCGTCAGCTCGTCCCCGAGCACGCTGCGCCGGTACAGCACCGAGCGCCCGTGCCGGGCTCGGGTGACCAGGCCGGTGGCCGCCAGGACGGAGAGGTGCTGGCTGACCGCACCCGGGGTGACGCCGAGGCGGTAGGCGAGCTCGGTGGTGGAGGCCGGTTCGGCGAGCAGCGAGAGCAGTCGGGCCTTCGGGGCGCCGACCAGCGCCTCCAGGGCCTGCGGCGGCACCGGTGATCCCTGGCCGGCCATGCCCGCCTGCCCGCGCGCGGGGTAGCTGATCTGCGGCGCGCGGCTGCTGTCGATCATGGTGATCGCGCCCCGGACGAAGAAGGTCGGGCAGAGCACGAGCCCGCGCCCGTCCACGGCGGTCTCCACGTCCCCGTCCGTCCAGTGCCGGTTGATCGACAGCACGCCGTCCGTCCACTGCAGCCGGTGGTCCAGGTCCGTGAACAGTGCCGCCGCGCCGTGCTGGGCGAGCACCCGCGCCCGGTACACCAGGTCAGCCTCCAACACCGCGCGGGCCTGGGGCCACCAGGTGGGCGCCAGACAGACCTCCCAGTATTCCTCCAGCGCGTCGCAGATCCGCGCCAACAGCCGCTCCGGGTCCGCCAGTCCGGCTTCGAGCAGGGCGGGAAGCGGCTGCCCGTTCGGCCGGAAGGTCTGCTCCAGTTCGCCGCGTAGCAGCTCCGGCGGCAGTCCGCGGACGGTGGCCAGCTCGGTGCGGAACTCGGGCGCGGGGGCGGACGGGCGGGGCGTCAGGAAGTCGGGGACCCAGCGGTTGTCGGCGACCAGTGACAACAGCAGCCGGGAGTCCAGGCGCTCGAACGAGGGCCGGAGCTGCTCGAAGGCCCGGCTCTGCAGCCGGTACACGCCGGGGTGGCTCCACATCCGCAGGCTGAGCGTGGCCTCCAGGATCGGCGAGTAGGCGAACCAGGTGCTGGCGAGGTCGGCCAGGCGGAGCGTGAAGCGGTGCACGGGCGTTCTCCTCCCGATGCCGACGTCCGACGCCGACGCGAGGTCCGGCTACCAGCTGCCGACCCGCAGAGATTTAGCCAGAGCCTAAAGGAGTACCTGCTCCACCCCGGACGGCGGTGGAATCGACGGCATGACCACCTCACCGGCGGAGTCCTCCGCCCCGTCCTTCGCCATGCCCGAACCCGGCCGGTCCGGCCGCCTGCCCGAGGCCCTCCGGCGCCGCTTGCACCCCGATCCGACGGTCCGTCGGCTCGCCGGGATCACCCTGGTCAACACGGTCGGCAACGGCCTCTCGTTGTCCGTCGCGGTGCTGTTCTTCACCCGGGTGCTCGGCCTGAGCGCCGCCCAGCTGGGGTTCGGGATGACCGCCGCCGGCCTCTGCGGGGTCGTCGCCAGCGTGCCGGCCGGTCGGGCTGCCGACCGCTGGGGTGCCCGCAGGGTCCTGGTGGCGCTGGTCTCGGCGGAGGCGGTCGGCACCGCGGGGTACGTGTTCGTGCACAGCTATCCGGCCTTCGTGGTCCTGGCCTGCGCCGTCTCCGCCGTCGACCGGGGATCGTCCGCGGCCCGGAACGCGCTCTACGCCGAGGTGCTGCCCGCCGACCGCCGGGTGGCCGGCCGGGCCCACCTGCGGGTGGTGACCAACATCGGCATCTGCCTGGGGACGGGACTCGGCGCGATCGCGCTCCAACTCGACACCCGGGCGGTCTACCTGTCGGCGATCCTGGCCGACGCCGTCTCCTACGTGGCCGTCGCGTTCCTGCTCCACCGGCTGCCGGTGGTGGCGGCGCCGGCAGCGGCCTCGGTGGCGGCCGAGTCCCGGGACCGGGCCGGTACGCCTGGCGTGTCCGGCACCGAGGGCGGCTCCGGCGCCGCGGCCAGGTCCGGCGCCGCGAACCCTTCGGATCCCGTCGACAAGGGCGTCAAGCAGGGCCGGGGCAATCCGGCGCTGCGCGACGGCCCCTTCCTGGCCGTGACCGCGCTGTGCTCGGTGCTCGGCCTGCAGTTCGCCGTCCTGGAGGTCGGCGTGCCGCTGTGGATCGTCCAGCAGACCGCCGCGCCGCGGATCACCGTCGCGGGCAGCCTGGTCGTCAACACCCTGATGGTGATCGCCCTCCAGGTGCGGGCCACCCGCGGCACCGAGGAGCGGACGGCCGCCGCCCGGGCGTGCCGTCGTGCCGGGCTGCTGCTCGCCGCCTCCTGCCTGGTCCTCGCCCTGGCGCACGGACTGCCCGGGATCCTCGCCGCGGTTGTGGTGCTGGCGGGGATCGCGCTGCAGTCGCTCGCCGAGGTGATGGGCCAGGCGGGCGGCTGGGCACTGAGCTACGACCTCGCGGGCGAGCGCGGCCACGGCGCCTACCAGGGAGTGTTCAACGCGGGTACGGCCGCCGCGCTGATGGCCGGTCCGGCGCTGGTCAGCACCGCGGTGATCGGCTACGGGCCGGCCGGCTGGGCCGTCCTGGGCGCGGTGCTCGCGGCGGCTGGCCTGGCGATGGGCCACGCCGTCCGGTGGGCCGGACGGCGGGACGCACGGCTGCCGGCGGCGTGACGCCCGGGATGCGGACCGCCTGACCCGCCGCGGCCCCGTGACGCGCCGCGACCCTGTGCCTGGCCGGCGGCTACGCCCGGACGATCGCCATCGCCTCGATCTCGATCAGTACATCCGGCCGGAACAGCGCGGCGACCTGCACCGCGGAGGCCGCCGGGAGCGGAAGGTCGCCCAGGTACTCGTCGCGGGCCTCCCGGATCGCCGGCAGGTGGGCGATGTCGGTCATGAAGAAGGTGAACTTGACGACGTCCGAGAAGTCGGCCCCGGCGGCGGCGAGGCAGCGGCTCAGGTTCTCGAAGACCTGGCGGGCCTGCGCCTTCGGGTCACCCGCGCCGACCAGGTTCCGGTGCTCGTCGAAGGCGACCTGCCCGGAGACCTGGACCAGTCGACCGCTGCCGGTGACGACTTGGGTGTAGCCGGTCCCGGGGGCGACGCCGGGCGGCTCGGTGATGTGGGTGAGGTGCTTGGTGGTCATGGCGCACGATCGTGCGGCATCGCCCGCCGGTGCCGCAAGCGATGACGCCGGCCGATCGACCCGGCGCACCCAACCGGCGCCGTCAGCACACCACTTCGGGCAGCTCGCGCAGGAACGGCACGTCGGTGCCGGTCAGTTGGGTGGCCGGACCGGAGGAGCGCAGCACCACGTCCAGGACGTCCTCCGGCCCGGCGGCGTAACCCCCGCTGGCCCAGGCGGCGTTGGCCTCCACCACCGCCCACCCGTGGTCCGTCGGCCCGACGTCCACCACCACCGCGCTCGGCAGCGGCGCTTGCGCGGCCGAGGCGACCAGCACATCACGGGCGAAGGCCAGTACCTGGGAGCCGTCCCGCCCGAGCGGTGCCACGGACAGGTCGCCGTCCACCGCGTAGCGCGAACCGGCCCGCACCATGCCGTCCAGGACGAACAGCCGGTACTCCGCGCGGAACCGCACCACCTCGCTCACCAGCACCGGCGTGTCGCCGTCCAGCAGCTCGGGACCGGGCAGCGCGCCGCCGTCGAGGTAGACCCGGGCGGGGAACAGCTTGTCCGCCGGGGGCTTCACGAAGGCCGGGCCGCGCAGCGCACGGGCCTCGGCCAGCGTCGTCGCGGACACCCGGCGGCCGGTCAGCGCGCGCGGCAGCCTGGCCAGCCAGTCCTCGGCGGGCTCCAGCAGGGCGAGCCCGAGCTCCCGGCCGACCGCGTCGGCGAACAGCGGCCCGCCGTACACGTGGACCGGCGCGCCGAGCAGTTCGCGCGGTGCGCGCCAGGAGGCGGCGGTGCGAGCCCGCAGGCCGCGCAGCCCGGCGGCGGTGCGCAACTGGAGACCGGTCTCGTTGATGCGCGGGCGAGCAGCAGGACCGGGGCTTCGGTGGTCATGGCGCCCATGCTGCCCGGCGGCGGACGGCCGCGACCAGCGGTTTTCCGTCCCTCCGGCGGCCGCTGCGCTCCGCCGGGCAGCGGCCGGCTCTGGCCGAGGGGCGGGTGGGCGTGCCAGAGTCGTGCGGGCGCGGTCCGGGCACCCCGGACCGCGCCCGCAGTCCGACCCACCCTCAGCCGGAAGGCAGGCCCACGCCGATGACCAGCGCAGAGCCCCTCGTCCGCGTCACCACCGCCGACGCCGTCACCACGCTCACCCTCGACTCGCCGCACAACCGCAACGCGCTCTCCTCCCGCCTGATGTCCGAACTGCACGCCGGACTGGCGGTGGCCGCGGCGAACCAGGACGTCCGCGCGGTGGTGCTCACCCACACCGGCAAGGTGTTCTGCGCGGGCGCGGATCTCTCCGAGGCGACCGGCGCGGACCCGACCGTGGGCCCGCGCGGCCTGGTCGAGCTGCAGAAGGCGATCGTGGACTGCACCAAGCCGGTGATCGCCGTGGTCGACGGGCACGCCCGGGCCGGCGGCCTCGGTCTGATCGGCGCGGCAGACCTCGCCGTCGCCGGACCGGCCGCGACCTTCGCCTTCACCGAGGTCCGCCTCGGCCTCGCGCCCGCCGTCATCTCGCTGCCGCTGCGCCCCAAGCTGGAGCCGCGTGCCGCCTCCCGCTACTACCTCACCGGCGAGGTCTTCGACGCCGCCGAGGCGGCCCGGATCGGGCTGATCACCCAGGCCGCCGGGTCCACCGAGGACACCGGCGTGGTGCTGAAGGGCCTGCTGGACGCGTTGCGCCAGGGCTCACCGCAGGGGCTGGCGGAGTCGAAGCGCCTGGCCAACGCCGAGGTGGTGCGGTCCTTCCAGCGGGACGCGGACGAGCTGGTGCAGCTGTCCGCGCTGCTGTTCGGTTCGGCGGAGGCGCAGGAGGGGATGCGGGCTTTCCTGGAGAAGCGGCCGGCGGCCTGGGTTCGCTGAGCCGTAGGGGCGGCGGGTGGCTCGAGGCTTGAGGCGTGACGTGAGGCTGGTCGTTTGTGGCCGGTGTCCCGTGGCCGACCCGCCCGGCCCATGACTGCCTGCCCGGCCGATGACCTGCCCGGCCGATGACCTGCCCGGCCGACGACCGGGCAGGTCGACGTGGGGTCAGCGGATGGCCGCGCCGTCCCGCCAGAGGTCGAGCAGGCCCCGGTCGCCGCTGAGTTCGACCGGCCCGGTCTGCGCCTGCCGCTCGGCCTGTTCGACCGTCAGCCGGTTCCAGAGCAGCAGGTAGAGCTCGTGGGCCGGGCCGGTGATGATCAGGTCGGCCGGCTCGGGGCTCTCCTCGGTGGTGACGGCGAGCGGCTCGCGGGAGACGGTCAGGCGCCAGGAGCCCGGGCCGTCGGTGGCCCGGATCCGGACGGTGCGGGGGCCGTCGCAGTGCACCTTCGCCCGGCCGCGGGCCATGAAGCCGCGCAGCAGTTCGTCGATGCCGTCCAGAGCGAACGCGGGGTCCACGGCCGGGCCCGGGGAGCCGGCCGCCGCGTCGGCGTCGAAGCGGTGGACGGCGGTCTCGTGGGCCTGGCGGCGGGCCCAGAAGGCCAGCGGGCTGGGTGCGGGCAGGAAGCTCCAGCACTCGAGGTCGGCCGGGGCCTCCGACAGCGTCGTCACCAGCGCCGCGTGGCCTTCGCGGAACCAGTCGAGCAGCGCGGCGTCCGAGGGGTCCGGGCCGATGACGGCCTGGGCGCCGGCCTCGTCCAGCACGGCGTCCAGCCCCTGCGACGGGTAGGCGGCGGCCCAGCGGTGGACCTGGCCGACGTGCCGCACCAGGTCGCTCAGCCGCCAGTCCGGGCAGGTCGGGACGGGGGCGGCGAGGTCGGTGCGGGCGGCGGCGTCGGCCAGCAGAACGCCCTCGCGGCGCAGCGCGTCGATGTGCTCGGAGATCTCCATGCGGCGGAGTCTTTCACCTGGGTCCGACAGCGGTGGCGGATTCCGGACGGCCGGGACCGGGACCGGGGGCGGGGCGGGCGCGGGGTGCACGGCGGCGGGTGGTGGGTGGCCGGTGGGAGCGGGTGCGCGGAGGCCGGTAGGGCGGTCTGCGGTGGCGGGTGAGGCTGACTGCCGGGACGGGTGTGAACGGGTGTGATGTCGGCCTCCCGACGGACGGGCGGACCCTACGGGCCGGTAACGTGAGCGCATGCCGATAACCCGTTCCCTCCTCTCCACCGTCCGGACCGGTGGCCGCCGGGCCGCCGGACGCCTCGTCCACCGGGGCTGGCGCTGGATGCAACGGACCGGCGCGGTGACCAACCGGAACCCGGGACCGTACCGGTTCGGCGAGCTGGGCGACGGCACGACCCTCGCCTTCCCGCTCGGGGCGGTGTTCAACGAGCAGTGGATCACCATCGGACCGTTCTCGATCATCGGCGAGCGGGTCACCATCAGCGCGGGGTTCCTGCCCGGGCTCGACCTCGGGCCGGAGCCGATCGTGCGGATCGGCGGCGGGTGCGTGATCGGCCGGGACAGCCACATCGTGGGCCACCAGTCGATCGTCATCGGCGACGACGTCTGGACCGGCCCCGGCGTGTACGTCAGCGACCAGGCGCACGAGTACCGCGACACCGAGCTGCCGATCGGCAAGCAGTGGCCGCGCAACGAGCCGGTGGAGATCGGCGCGGGCAGCTGGATCGGCACCGGTGCCGTGATCATGCCGGGGGCGCGGATCGGGCGCAACGTGGTGGTCGCGGCGGGCGCGGTGGTGCGGGGCGAGGTGCCCGACCACAGCGTGGTCGCAGGCGCCCCGGCCAAGGTGGTCCGCCGCTGGAGCGAGGAGGAGGGCTGGCAGCCGCCGCTGCGCCACGAACCGCCCCGGCCGGTGCCGGACGGGGTGACCGCGGAGCAACTGCGCGCCCTGGTCGGATGGGACCTCCGGTTGCCGGGCGAGCAGCAGGCCTGAGGATCGCTTTGTCGAGCTTTTAGATTGGTCCTCCTGAATCCTGATGGTTCGTCGGCTAGGGTGCCGTTCGTTCGAAGATCACCATGACTTCGGACGAACGATCCATCGAACGGGGGACCTCCATGCGTAACCGTCTCGTCGGCGGGCTCGTCACCGCCGGTCTCGTGCTGGCGGCCGGGCTCGCGACCGCGCCCACCGCCTCGGCACAGGCCTCGCAGTACTGCGGCTACACCGGCTCCGAGCCCACGCTGCGTTCCACCGCCACCGGTAGCGCGGTGAAGCAGCTCCAGTGCGAACTCGACCACGTCCCGTACTCGTTCGGGAGCCCGAAGCTGGACGTGGACGGTCTCTGGGGTCCGGCGACCGACTCGGCCGTGTGGACCTTCCAGCGCTGTGCCGGCATCGGACAGGACGGCGTGGTCGGGCCGCAGACCTGGTCCACGCTGGACAGCTGGGTGGGGGCCCACTCCAACCTGAACTGCTGAGCACCGGCGCGTCACCGCTGCCCGCGCCGCCTTCGGTATCCGGTGGTGCGGGCGACGTCATTTTTTCATAACTGGCCTGCGGGGGAAGGCGGTTCGGTCGGCCGCCGGGCCGAGCCCGACTGCTCGGCGGTCCGTGCGGCGATGGCGGCGGTGATCCGCAGCACGTCGGCCGGGCGGGCCGGGTCCAGACCGGTGAGGACGGCGATCCGGCGCAGCCGGTAGTCGACGGTGTTCGGGTGCAGGTGCAGGGCGCCGGCGGTGTGGCGGCGGTTGAGGCCGCCGGCCAGGTGGGTGCGCAGGGTGGTGAGCAACTCCCCGCCGTCTGCGAGCGGTTCGAGCAGTGCGGCGAGCCGGGAGCGGGCCCGGCTGGGCCGGGTCAACTGGTACTCCAGCAGTACGTCGTCCAACCGGTGCAGCCCGGGCGGCAGGCCGAACGCCCTCGCCACATCCAGGACTTCGTACGCGAGCGCGGCGGCGCCGGACACCTCGGCCGGTACCGCGGCGGCCGCTCCGGCCAGCACGGGGACACCGGCGGCGCGGGCCGCGGCGGCGAGTGCTGCGGAGAGTTGGGGCCACAGCTCGTCCGCGACTCTCCCGTCGGTCGGATCGGTGGTCGGATCCGGCGCGGTGTCGAGCGGGACGAGCACCAACCCGCCGGACGGAGTGAGCGCGGTGAGCGCCGACTGCCGGGTGCGGTGGTCGAGTTCGGCTCCGAAGCGGCGGAGCTTGCGGCGGGCCGCGATGCCCGGGTCGATGCCGGGCGAGTACTCGTCCGGATGGTCGGCGAGGGACAGGCAGAGCACGGCGTAGCCGGCCGGAAGTTCCGTTCCGGCCCGGGCGGCGGCCTCCTCGGTGGGGGTTCCGGCGAGCAGCGCGGTGAGCAGGGACTGCCGGGCGGTGGAACGGCGGTCGCCGGCCGAGCGCTGCCCGTCGAGGTAGCCGACACCGGCGGCGATCGCGGCCCGGCGCAGCTGGTCGAGCAGCAGGCGGTTGAGCAGCAACAGGTCGGCGGCGTCACCGGCGTGGGCGTCCCGGGTGAGGAACTCCCAGCAGACCTCCAGCCCGAGGTGGTGGGCGAGCAGGACGGCGTCCAGCGGCAGGCCCTCCTCGGCGCGGCGGGCAGCGGCCTCCCGTACGTCGGTGAACTCCTCCGCGGGGGCGGGGAGCCCGGTGCGGACGGCGTGGGCGAGGGCGCGGATGCGGCGTTCGGCATCCCGGGTGAGCTCACCGGTGAGCTGTTCGCGAGGGAGGCGGCGGTAGACCGGCACGCGGTCCAGCAGAGCGGCGACCAGGCGCGTGGCCAACTCGCGGGCGCCGCCGATGAGTCGCTGGTCGGCGGGGAGTCCGCCGATCACCGGGACGTGCCACCGGGTGGGGTGGTCGGTGACCGTCGGGTGGTCGGTGACCGTGGAGGAGGAGTCGGCGGGGGAGTCGGAGGAGGGGGCGGCGGGGCGGGTCGTGGGCGCTGCGGCGGGGCGGGCCGTAGGGGAGCAGTGGGGTGCGTTGTGACCGGTCACAGAGAACACCGTCCAGGTCTGGGGAACGCCCAAGGGCCGGGCCGGAGGGGCGACCGCATCATTGAGCCACTCGGGTTACCTGTTGGTAACAAACTTCCGCCGTGGAGGCAACAGTTGAGGACCCCACTTCTCTGCTTCTCCGCAACTCCGTTGCGCCGTCGGCTCGGAGGGGCCTTCGGTGCGGCCGTACTCGCCGGCGCGCTGATGGTCGGTGCGGCGGCGCCCGCTTCGGCGGCGCCCGCCTCGGCGCCCGCAGCGGCTCCGGCCGTCGCCGCCGCGGCCGAACTCCCGCCCGACGGTGACACGGTGGCCTCGCCGCCCGGTGCCAACGACTGGAGCTGCCGACCGTCCGCCGCGCACCCCGACCCCGTGGTGCTGGTGCACGGCACCTTCGCCAACCGCTACGAGAACTGGCTGGCGCTGTCCCCGTTGCTGAAGGGCCTGGGCTACTGCGTCTTCGCCCTCGACTACGGCACCGTCCCCGGCATCACCTCCACCGGCAGCGGACTGCTGCTGCCGATCGGCGGCCTCGGGGCGGTACCCGCCTCTGCGGCCCAACTCGCCCGCTTCATCGATCTGGTGAGGACCGCGACCGGCGCGGCCAAGGTCGACATCGTCGGGCACTCGCAGGGCGGCATGCTGCCGAACTACTACCTGAAGTTCCTCGGCGGGGCCTCGAAGGTGGACAAGCTGATCGGCCTGGCGCCGTCCAACCACGGCACCACCCTCGACGGGATCACCAAGCTGGCGCCGTACTTCCCCGGGGTGGCCGACCTGATCTACACCGTCTGCCAGGCCTGTCGTGACCAGGCGGTGGGCTCCGACTTCAACACCGCCATGGCCTCGCGGCCGGACACCGTGCCGGGCGTGCACTACACGGTGATCTCGACCGTGTACGACGAGGTCGTCACCCCCTGGCGGACACAGTTCCTGAACGGGCCGGACGTGGACAACGAGGTACTGCAGGACCACTGCCCGGTCACGCTGGCCGAGCACGTGGCGATCGCCTTCTCGCCGACGGCGCTGCACCTGGTGACCAACGCCCTGGACCCGGCGCACGCCACGCCGGTGTTCTGCGGCTGACGGATCGCTCGCCGTCTGTGCGGCAGGCGCCGCTGCCCGTGCCCCCGGTCGCTCCGGGGGCACGGGCAGTGCGTTGCTCAGCTCGTGCCGGCGGCGTGGGCGTGGGCGGAGGTGGCGGTGGCGGTGCGGAAGGTGATGACGGCCGTGACACCGTGGGGCCGGAGCTGGTGCGTGCCGGGTGCGTCGAGCAAGGCGGCGTCGTAGCGGGTCAGTTCGCCGTCGTCGACGGTGGCCGAACCTGCGAGGCAGACCAGCAGCACGGTGGCGGCGGACGGGACCTGGACGGCGCCGGGCTCGGTGACCAGGTCCACGGCGGCCTCGACCCGGCCGCGTCGGGTCATCACGTTGAAGTCCACCACCGGACCGCCCAGCAGTCGGCAGTCGGTGGCGGCGTCGCCCGGGAAGGCGAACGGGCGGAACGGGGCATCGACGGACCGCTCGACGCCGTCCACGGTGAGCGCCATGCCCGCGCCCTCGATCAGGGTGATCACCCGGTCGATCCCGGGGAACGGCGAGAAGGGCCCGGCCGAGGCCACGTCGGCGAGGCTCACCCGCCAGTCGAAGTCGTTCAGGCCGGCCCCGGCGGGGAACCCGGCCACTTCCCTGGTCACCCCGCCCCCGTTGAGCCACGGGGTGGCCGGGCGCTCGCTCGCCCGCAGTACCTGGATGCGTCCGGTGGTGGTCATGGAGTCGCATCCTGCCATTTGTGCGGCGGATCCGTGAGGGGCGGGGCGGGGAAGGGGCGAAGCAGGCGCAGGCCGGGAAACAGATGACAGCGAACGGATGACAGATGATGAAATCTGTCATCCGTTCGCTGTCATCTGTCATCTGTCAGCCGCGCCGCCCGACCGCGAACGGCAGCAGCGCCGCCGTCGTGGCCGCGACCGCGACCGTCGTGAGGGCCAGCGGCAGTCCGGCCGCGTCGGCGAGGAAGCCGATCACCACCGGCCCGATGAGCATCCCCCCGTACCCGAGCGTCGAGGCCAGCGCGACGCCCTGGGGTCCGCCCGCCGCGCCGGCGCGGGCGATCGCGAGCGGGAACAGGTTGGCCAGCCCCAGGCCGACCAGGATGAACCCCCCGATGGCCAGCGGCACGGCCGGGGCCAGAGCGGCGACCAGCATGCCGGCCGCCGCGGTCAGCCCGCCGAGCAGCATCAGCCGGTTCTGGCCGAGCCGTATGGACAGCCAGGTGCCGCCCACCCGCCCACTGGTCATGGCGAAGGCGTACGCGGCGTACCCGGCGGCGGCCGTCCCGGCGCTCGCGTGCACGTCGTCGGTGAGGTGGAGGGTGGTCCAGTCGGCGATCGCGCCCTCGCCGTACGCCGTGCACAGCGCCGTGAACCCGAGCATCAGCACCAGCAACCGGACGGGTGCCCCGGTCGGGCGGACCGTGGAGTTCTCGGCAGGGCCCACGGCCACGCCACCCTCACCGGACCCGCGGTCGGACCCGCCGCCGGCGTCGGCGGCGGACCCGGCGGCGGACCCGGCACCGCCGCGCTCCGGTGCGACCATCGGCGCCGCCGGGCTGCGCAGCAGCACGATGCCCGCGCCGACGGTGACGGCCAGCCCAAGCAGCCCGCCGAGCGCGAGCGCCCAAGCGGTGGTCAGCCGGTCGGCGAGCAGTCCGCCGAACCCGGCGCCGACCAGGCCGCCCAGGCTGTACCCGGCGTGGAAGCTGGGCATGACGGGCCGCCGCAGCTGCGCCACCAGGTCGACGGCGGCGCTGTTCATGGCGACGTTGGCCCCGCCGTACCCGGCGCCGAACAGCAGCAGCACGGCGCCGAGCGACAGCACCGAGTGGGCGTGCGCCGGCAGCGGTACGGCGAGACCGAGCAGGGCGAGCGAGCCGACGGTGACCGGCCTCGAGCCGTACCGGAGACAGAGCCGCCCGACCACCGGCATGGTGAGCACGGCGCCGATGGAGAGGCAGAGCAGGGCGAGCCCGAGCGCGCTGTGTGAGGCGCTGACCTGGCTCCGGATGTCGGGGATGCGGACGACCCAGGCGGCGAACAGGAAGCCGTCGACGGCGAAGAAGGCGGTGAGTGCGAGCCGTGCGGCGCCCCAGGGCCTGTCGGGCGCCAGAGTTGTGCTGCGAGACTGGGAGGAGGATTCGTCGGTGTGGCAGTGGGAACGGATTTTGTTTCGAAGCGGCACAAAGTAACAATAGGGGCGTGCAGCTCTCACCCTCAAGCCCGCGGCCCCGCTCCGGGACCGACCCCGACGTGCAGCGCGACGCCCACCGCCGCGCGGCTCCCGACCGCGGTCGGACGCTGCTCGGCCCGGCGCTCTCGTTGATCCACACCGGCCAGACGCCCACCCGTTCCGCGCTCACCCGCGCGCTGGACGTCACCCGGGCCACCGCCGGCGCGGTCACGGCCGAGCTGGAGGCGCTCGGCCTGATCACCGTCGACTCGCGCCCGGCCGGCGGCGGTCGCGGCCGTCCCTCGCACCGGCTGGCAATTGACCCCGAGGGCCCGGTCGTGGTCGCCGGTCAGATCCACGCCGACGGCCTGAGCGTCACCCTCGCGGGCCTCGGCGGACTCCTCGACCCGCCGGTCCACCTGCCGTTGCCCGCCGCCACCGATCCGGTCCGGATGCTGCGCGCCGTCGCCCAGGCCGGCGCCGAACTGGCCCGCTCGACCAGCCGCCGCTGCCTGGCGGCCGCGCTCGCACTGCCCAACCCGGTCACCGAACCGGACGGCACCGCGCTCGCCGCGCTCCACTTCGCCTGGCCGAGCGGCACCCCGGTCGCCGACCTGTACGACGTCGAGGTCGGCCGCGCCGACCACGGGCCGATGGCGGTGCACCCGCTGCCCACCGCCATCGCCAACGACGCCAACCTCGCCGCGCTCGCCGAGTACCGGCACGGCGCCGGACGCGGAGCCCGCCACCTGCTCTTCGTCACCTCCGGCCATCGCGGCGTCGGCGGCGCCCTGGTGATCGACGGCCACCTGCACACCGGCAGCGCCGGGCTCGCCCTGGAGGTCGGCCACCTCACCGTCGACCCGCAGGGTCGTCCCTGCGTGTGCGGCAACCGGGGCTGCCTCAACTCCGAGACCGACCCCGACGCGTTGTTCGCCGCCGCCGGCCTCACCCCGGAGCCGGGGCGCCCGCTGATCGACCAGGCGCGCGAGCTGTGCTGGGCGGCCTCGACCGACGAGCGGGCGCGGGCGGCGGTGGAGCACGTGATCGACCGGCTCGGGCTCGGACTGGCCGGGGTCGCCAACATCCTCAATCCGGACCGGGTGGTGCTCAGCGGACTGCACCTGGACCTCCTGGAGGCCGCCCCCGACCGGCTGCGCGCCGTGGTCGCCGAGCGCAGCCTGTGGGGACGCAGTGGTCGGGTGCCGATCGTCGGCGCGGAGCTGGCGCACGGTGCACTCGCGGGCGCGGCCGAGCTCGGCTGGGGCCCGTACCTGGCGGACCCGCAGTCGGTGCCGGTCTAGCGCCGGGTGGCAGTGGGTGGCAGTGGGTGGCGTTGGGTGGCACCGTGGCGCCGGCGGCACGGCCACCGAACCCGAAGGGGATAAGCGGAAGCTGGGTCTCCGAAAACGGTCACTTATCGTGACACTCGTACACTCGTAGTGAGCAGCGGGGGGCCGCAACGAGGGAGTAGTGACCATGAGCACCCAGTCCGGTGTGAGCCTCGACATCGAGCCGACCGTCGACGTCGACCGCTCGGACCCGAACTACCGCGCCTGGCTCAAGGAAGCGGTGCGCAAGGTCCAGGCCGACGCCAACCGCTCCGCCGACACCCACCTGCTGCGCTTCCCGCTGCCGGCCGAGTGGGGGATCGACCTCTACCTCAAGGACGAGTCCACCCATCCGACCGGCTCGCTCAAGCACCGCCTCGCCCGCTCGCTGTTCCTGTACGGGCTCTGCAACGGCTGGATCCGCCCAGGCAAGCCGGTGATCGAGGCCTCCAGCGGCTCCACCGCCGTCTCCGAGGCGTACTTCGCCCAGCTGATCGGGGTGCCGTTCATCGCGGTCATGGCCAAGAGCACCAGCCAGGCCAAGATCGACCTGATCCAGTTCCACGGCGGCGAGTGCCACCTGGTCGAGCGCTCGGACGAGGTGTACGAAGCCTCCGCGAAGCTCGCCGAGGAGACCGGCGGGCACTACATGGACCAGTTCACCTACGCCGAGCGCGCCACCGACTGGCGCGGCAACAACAACATCGCCGAGTCGGTCTTCGCCCAGCTGCGCCTGGAGCCCCACCCCGAGCCGACCTGGATCGTCGCCACCGCGGGGACGGGCGGCACCTCCGCGACCATCGCCCGGTACGTGCACTACATGCAGTACGACACCCGGATCTGCGTGGCGGACCCGGAGAACTCCTGCTTCTTCGACGGCTGGGTCAACCACGACCCGGACGCGGCCTGCGGGAGTGGCTCCCGGATCGAGGGCATCGGGCGGCCCCGGATGGAGCCGAGCTTCGTGCCGGGGGCGGTCGACCGGATGATGAAGGTTCCGGATGCCGCTTCGATCGCCGCCGTGCGGGTGCTGGAGCAGGTGCTCGGCAAGAAGGCCGGGGCCTCCACCGGGACGGGGCTGTGGAGCGCGCTGCGGATCGTCGCGGAGATGCGGACGGCCGGGCGGACGGGCAGCGTGGTCACCCTGATCTGTGACCCGGGGGACCGCTACCTGGACAAGTACTACTCGGACGCCTGGCTGGCCGGTGAGCGGATCGACATCGCGCCGTACCGGGCCGCGATGGAGTCCTTCCTAACGGGAGGCGCCTGGACGGGCTGACCCTGTCGCCTGTCACCCGTCTCCCCTCCGCCCCGCCGGATCACCGCCCGCCCACCCGCGAGGTCGATCCCCGTGCGCTTCGGCGCACCGTCGTGCTCGTCGTCCCGCAGCACCAGCTCGATCCGCCGCTGCTCCAGCTGCACCCGCTTGCTCGGGTAGAGCAGCGCGTGCAACTCCTCCGTCGCGGTCGCCCCCGCACCCCGGCCCCCCGCCGGGGTGCCCGGCCCGCCCACCGCCGGCCGGTTGCGGAACCGCCGCACCACCGCGCCGAGGAAGAACAGCACCACCAGTCCGGCCGGTAACAGCAAGCCGCCCGCCGCGCCCGTCAACAGCATGCTCATGTGCGCCCAACGGTCCGCGGCCGTCGGGGAGTTCCCCAGCCCGCTACGGCTGCGGCACCACCGGCAGGTCCGCCGGGACCAGCAGCTGCAGCTCCTCGGTGGACGGGTCGGCCAGGCCCGCCACCCGCACCGCGTGGCGCTCGACCATGGTCTCGAAGATCTGCCGCGCGGTGCGCCCGTTGCCGAAGTTGGGGCCGCGCTCCAGCCGGTCGAAGTGCTCCAGCAGCGCATCCTCGGCCGCCTCGGAGAGCGCGTACTCGTGCTCCGCGCACTGCGCCCGGGCGATCTCCAGCAGTTCGTCCGCCGTGTAGTCGGGAAAGGTGATGGTGCGTGAGAAACGTGACGAGACACCGGGGTTGGCGGAAAGGAAGCGCTTCATCTCGGCGGTGTAGCCCGCCACGATGACGACCACCTCGTCCCGATGGTCCTCCATCAGCTTGACCAGGGTGTCGATCGCCTCGCGCCCGAAGTCCCGGGCGCCGTCCTCGGGTGCGAGCGCGTACGCCTCGTCGATGAACAGCACCCCGCCGCGCGCCCGGTCGAAGGCGGCGGCGGTGCGGATCGCGGTGGAGCCGATGTGCTCGCCGACCAGGTCGACCCGGGCCACCTCGACCAGGTGTCCGCGCTGGAGCACCCCGAGCGAGGCCAGGATCTCGCCGTACAGCCGGGCGACGGTGGTCTTGCCGGTGCCAGGGGCGCCGGTGAAGACCAGGTGCCGGCGCAGCGAGGGCGCCTTGAGCCCGGCCTGGCGGCGGCGCCGGCCGACCGAGATCAGGTCGATCAGGGTGCGCACCTCCTGCTTCACCGTGGCCAGTCCGACCAGCGAGTCCAGCTCGGCGAGTGCCTCGTCGGCGGGCCGACAGTCCGGGATCGGTGCGATCGCGGCGGTCGCCGCCGAACCCGCCGAACGCGTCGAAGCCGTTGCAGCCGTTGCAGCCGAAGCCGTCGAGACGGTGGAGGCTGCCGAGGACATCGAAGGGGCCGTCAACGGCGGCCTTGAAGAGGCTGGTTGGCCGCCCCTCGGGCCCGGCAGTTCCGGCAGTCCGGAGGCCTTGGCGCCCGCGGACCCAGCCGGCGCCACGTCGTCCGAGGTGCACCCCTCGGCGACCGGCCCGGGTTCGGAGAACTCGAACCCGGCTCGCTCGTTCTGCTCCGCCCGGCACCGGGTGAGCTGGGTGCGGCACCCGTCGATGATGTGGAAGCCGAAGCCCTTGCCGTGCGAGACCCGGCAGTCCTCGAAGGTGCCGCGCCCCTGCGCCGAGACGTACACCCCGGCGTCGGTGCTCGTCCGTACGGTGCATTCGCGCAGCACCGGGTCGGCGCCCTTGGTGACGATGACTCCGGTGGCGACGTCGGAGATCTCGCAGTCGGTGAGCAACCCTCCGCTGCCGTGGTCGCGGAACCAGAGCCCGGTTCCGGCCTCCTGCACCCGGCAGGAGGCCAGCGTGACCGTGGCCCCGCCGCTGACCGAGACCGCCGAGCTGCGGATCCGGCTGAACGAGCAACCTTGGGCGACCGCGGCGGAGTCCCGGTCGAGGACGAACAGCGCGTCCGGCAGGTCGTGCAGCGAGCAGTCGGTGAGGGTGAGCCGGGCGCCGTCGCTGACCCACAGCGCCGGGTACTCGCCGGTGGAGCCGTGGAGCTGGCAGGATTGGGCGACCGCCTCGGTGCCCTGGTCCCAGACCGACAGCGCCCCGCGCCCGAAGTCCCGCACGGTGCTGTGCAGGAGGGTGAGCCTGGCGCGTCCGCGCAGGTCGGCGCCGTTCTCCGGCAGGTCGTGCACCCGGCAGCCGGTGAGCACGAGTTCGGCCTCACCGTCCAGGGTCAGGCCGTTGCCGGTGACCCGGTGGATGTCGCAGTCGACCAGCCGTCCACCCGCCTGCGCCTCGGCCTGAACGCCGCTGCCGCGGATCTCGTAGATCTCGCAGCCGGTGAGCTCGGCCGCGCTGCCCGGGTCGGAGAGCAGCACTCCGGCGCCGGAGGCGTGGTGCACCCGGCAGCGGTCCAGGGCGGCGGTCGCCCCGCCGAGGACGGCGAGTCCGGCCTGGCCGGCCGCGGTGACCTCGCAGTCCTCGAAGGCGGCGGCCGTCCCCTCGCCGCGCAGCCGCAGTCCGAGGCCGCCCGGGTTGGCGATCACGCAGCCGCGCAGGGTCGGCCGGGCGCCGCCGCCGATCTCGATCCCGGTGGCGGAGCGCGTGTCGATCCGGCAGCCGCTGAACGCGGGCGTCGCCTCCGGCCCGGTGACCAGGACGGCCGGGGAGGAGCTGTCGCCGCCCTCGACCACCAGGTCCTTCACGGTCGCGGCGGCGGTGACGGTGATCGCGACCCCGGAGGACGGTTCGATCCGGACGGTGCCCGGGCCCTGGGCCGGGACGATCGTCACCGGCTTGTCCAGCAGCACGTTCTCCCGGAAGGTGCCCGGCCGGACGGTCACGGTGTCGCCCGGCTCGGCGGCCGCCAGGGCCTCCGCGAGCGTGTCGTACTCGCCCGCGCGGCGACGCCAGCGGGATGCGCTGTCCTGGGTGACCCGGACCCTGTGCTCAGCCATGACGGTCTGTCGTCCCCACCTTCGTCGTGCCGGCGATCAACGGGCCGTGGGCGCGGGGGTGCGCGGGCCGTCCGCCCACCGTAGCGCGCCCCGGCGGGTGGTCGGTCCGCCCGTTCCGGGCCGCCCGGACGGCCGGTCCGGCGGCCCGCCGCCGCGTGGACACCGGGGGCGCCCACCGCGGCCACAGGTTCCGACCACTTGTTTCAACGAGCGCGCACAGCCGGAGTTCCGTACCGGCGGGCCGCACGCGCAACCGCGGCCAGGGCGTGCCGGCGGCTCAGCGTCCGTCGGCCGGCCAGTGAGCCCCGTCCTCCAGTACCTCGACGTCGTCGCCGACGAGCAGCGTGCCCAGGACGTCGCCCTCGACGCCGGCCGGCCGCTCGGGGATCAGGTTCTGCCCGAACGCGGCCCTGCGCATCAGCTTGTGGTGCCGGGCCAGGGTGCGCAGCGGCTCGGGGCCGCGGCGCTCGCCGCTCTCCTGGTCGGTGGTGGTGACCACGCAGCGGCCGCAGGGCTTGACCACCTTGAAGGTGAGCGCGCCGATCCGGATCCGGCGCCAGCCGTCCTCGGCCCAGGGCTCGGAGCCGCCGACCACCACGTTGGGGCGGAAGCGCTCCATCGGCAGCGTCTCGTGGGCGTCCGGGTGCTCGGCGGCGATCAGCTCGTTGAGCCGCTCCAGCGAGGCGGTGGTGGTGAGCAGCAGCGGGAAGCCGTCGGCCATCGAGACGGTGTCGCCGGGCTCGCCGTACTCGGGGTCGACGGGCCTGGCGCGCGGGTCGTCCAGGTGCACCAGGCGGTAGTCGCCGAGGTGTTCGCCGATCCACAGGTGCGCCTCCTTGGCGGCCTCGACGGCGCGGAAGCGGGTGCCCCAGACCTCGACCTCGGCGACCGGGTCCCCGGTGGTGACGGCGGGGGCGGCGACCTCGATCCGGGAACCGTCTGGAGCGGTCAGCGCAAGTGCGCCGTCGGGCAGCGGGCGGACCCGGATCTGTCCGAGGGCGGCGTTCTCGCGCTGGCTGACGAAGCGTCCGGTGGGGTCGGCGAGCATCCAGCGGCGGTCTCCGGCCAGACCCCAGGGGTGGACCGCGGAGCTGTCGGGGCTCAGGCGGTACATCGATTTGACGGGGTAGACGTGGAGTCCGGTGAGGTGCATTCCCCCATCCTGCCAGCAGCGCTGCGTCCGGACGCACGGCACCCGGAGGTGCCGGGCCCGCTCCCGGCCCGCAGGGGTCGGGCGCCTCCCGGACCCGTGTGCGCAGGGGACCGCCCGGCATGCGCAGGCCCGCCTGGTACGCGCAGGGTCCGCCCCGTACGCGCACGGACCGCCCGGTACGCCGTGGGGGGCGTTCCGGGCGGTCCGTGGATGACCCGTTTCTCCGTTCGCCCGGCGTTCAGGGGGCGCCGGGTGGTGCTCAGGTGGTGCGGGTGCGGGCCGGTGGGGTCGGCCCCTCGGTGGCAGTGCTCAGTAGCCCTGGCCCTGCTGCTGGTAGCCGCCCTGCTGGAAGCCCCCGGGCTCGCCGTACGGGCCCGGGCGCTGCGGCTGCATCGGGCGGACCGGCGCGACCGGCGCCATGGCCGGGCGCAGTTGGGCGCCGCCGAAGCCCTGGTCGCCGCCCTGGCCCTGGAAGCCGGGACCGGCCGGGTTCGGGCCGCCGAAGGACTGCTGGCCGCCGAAGCTCTGCGGACCGCCCTGCGGGAGGCCGCCCGGCTGGCCCTGGCCGAAACCGGCCGGTCCGCCGGTCGGCTGGGCGCCGAAGGTCTGCTGGCTGCCCTGGCCGATGAAGGTGTTCTGGCCGCCGAAGCTCTGGCCGCCGGTCGGCTGGTAGCCGCCGCTCGCGGTCTGGGCGAAGGCGGGGGCGGCGGGCTGCGGCCGCTGGTACGGCTGGGGGGCGCCGTAAGCGGGGACGGTCGGCTGCGGGGCGGAGGCGTACGCCGGCGCGGACTGCGCGGGGATGTACGCCGTGGCCGGGCCGGCGGAGGGGCCGCTGCTCGGGCCGGGGCCCAGGGCGAGGCGGGCGGGCGGCAGCGCGGGGAGGTTGCTGCCGGCACTCTCGTACCCGTTGCCGTACCGGTTCTCGTAGGACTGGCCGAGGCCGGATCCGTAACCGGAGGACAGGGCCGGCGGCAGGGCGGCCGGCACGTTGATGGGTGCGATCTGGGGGACGCCGCGCTCAGCCACGAGGCTGTCGTAGATCGGCGTGCCGGAGGAGAAGGACGGAGAGGGGTAGCCGACTCCGTCGTAGGAGCGGGGCGAGGTCATGGGGCATACGGTAAGCCCACAATGCGCCTGCTGAGGAGAGCGGGAGGGGGAGCAGTTCGAGTGTTTACACAGTCTTCGCTCGCACAAAGGTTTCGAAAGTAGTAAGAACGGACATTCCGGCGCTCAGTTCCGGACAACCCTGGCACCCCGTCAGTGATCGAACAGCACCCGGACGCAGCGGTCGGAAGGCCTTGCGGCGACCGGCCGGCGGACGCCCGGCCCCCATGGAGAAACTTTTGCGGACGGGGCGTGCGCCCGGCGCATTCGAGCCCCCGCCGAGGGTGCGACGGGGGCTCGTGAATGTTTCGGGGATAAAGTTCCCGTCAGCGCCCGGAGCGGGCAACCCGGACGCGCTGCGCGGGAGAACTCCGCAGCCCACCGGCGGGGCGTCAGTGCGACTGCAGCGCCTGCGCCTGGGCGGGCAGAGCGGGCCGGGCGGCGACCTCGGTGGTGCAGAACGAGCAGCGGGTCGCGGCGGCCGGGATCGAGCTCAGGCACTCCGGGCAGTCCACCTTGGCGGCCGGCGCGGGCTTGGACTTCTCGAAGCGGTCCTGCAGCTTGCCGACCGGTACCACCACGGCGAAGTAGATGACCGCGCTGACCAGCACGAACCCGATCACGGCATTGACGAAGAGGCCGTACGGGAACTTGGTGCCGCCCACCTCGAAGGTCTTCTGGGTGAAGTCGCCGACCGCACCGGTGGCGACCCCGACCAGCGGGGTCAGGAAGGCGCTGACGAACCCGGTGACGACGGCGGTGAAGGCGGCGCCGATCACGATGCCGACCGCGAGGTCCACCACGTTTCCGCGCAGCAGGAAGCTGCGGAATCCCTTGAACACCGGGTGACTCCAAATCCGAACGCGAGAGGGGGAGATGGGGCAGCGCGAGGGTTGCTCCGGCCGGACATCCTGCCGAGCGGCCGGGCCCAGGTCCAACCCGCGTTCACCCGATCCGCGTAACCACCCGACAGTGGGGGCCGTTCCCCCGCCCGGCCCGTGCCCGGTGAACCCGGGTGGCGACCGGGCCCTCCGCGTACCGGTCCATCGGCGCCGTGCGGCTCGCTCCCCACTCGATGGTGTGAGCCGGTACCTGACGCGGCGTGCGGGGGAGCGGAGGGCGGCACCGCGGAGCGGCAGGGGCGAGAAGGGGCGCACAGCGGTCGCAACCGGCGCACGACGGCGGGTCTTCAGCGCACACCGGGTGTACGGGCGCGGGCGTGCGGGCCACCGCCAGGTTGCGCGAAGGGGCTGTACCGGGCCGAGCGCTGTGCCAAGGTCGGTCCATGCCCGACCCTACGGCGGCCGATTCGGCCGGAGCCCGCCCGCGTGTCCTGCACCTGATCAGCGACGAACGCCGGGGCGGCGCCCAGAACTTCGCCCGTGACCTCCACCGGGAACTGCGCCGCCGGGGCCAGGCCTCCGCGCTGTGCGCCCTCGCCCCCCACCCGGCCGTGCCACCCGCGCGGCCGGGTGCGGTCGTGTCGGAGGTGTGCACCGCGGGGACGGCCGTACCCGGGACCTGCGGTGAGGGGTGTCCCGACACCGCCCGGCTGCGCGCCGCCGCCGTCCTCGGCCCCGGCCGCCTGCGCCCCACGACCCTGCGGGCACTGCGCTCCGCCGCCCGCGCCGCCGACGTCGTGCTCGCCCACGGCTCCGACACCCTGGCCGCCTGCGCCCTCGCCCTGGCCGGCACCCGGACCCCCTTCGTCTACGTCTCCGTCGGCCACCCCCGCTACTGGACCGCCAACCGGCTGCGCAGACTGCGCGGCGGCGCCCTGATGCACCGCGCCGCCGCCGTCACCACGCTCACCGACGAGGCGCGCGAAGTGCTGGAGGAGCAGTTCGAGCTGCCCGAGGGCAAGGTCCGGGTGATCCCCAACTCCCGGGCCGCCGAGAGCTATCCGCCCGCCGACGGCCGGGACGACCGGCGCGCCGCCCGGCACGCCCTGGGCCTGCCGGCGGACGTCCTGCTGGTCGCCTGGATCGGCGCGATATCCCCCGAGAAGCGGCTCGACCTCGCCCTCGACGTGCTCGACCGGCTGCCCGACGTCCGGATGGCCGTGGCCGGGGAGGGCCCGCTGCTCGAGGCACTGGCCCGCCACCCGGCCGCCGCCCGCGCCCACTTCCTCGGCCCGCTGCCCGACCCGGCGCCGCTCTACCGGGCGGCCGACGCGCTGCTGCTCACCAGCGACAGCGAGGGCGTGCCCGGCGCGCTGATCGAGGCGGCCCTGGCCGGGGTGCCGGCCGTGGCCACGGACGTCGGCTGGGTGCGCGAGGTGGTCCGGGACGGCGCCACCGGAGCGCTGGTCGCCCCGGGCGACCCGCTCGCCCTGGCCGAAGCCCTGGCCAAGGTGCTGGCCTGCAACCGCGCGGGCCTCGGCGCGGCCGCCCGGGCGCACGCGCTGGAGCACTTCGAGCTGGGTGCGGTGGTGGACGACTGGCAGCGGCTGGTCGCCGAGGTGTGGACGGCCGACCCCGCGAGCTGACGGGCGTCGCGGCTCACGTGCACCGACGGGTTCTGCCCGACGTGCGCCGCCCAGGGCGTTCCGACGTGCGCCGCCTCGGGCGTTCCGACTGCCTCGGGCGTTCAGGCGGGATCTCCGACGGGGCGCGACGGGGGTCTCGGTTGGGGCTACGGCGGGATCCGGTGCGGGTCCTTGCGCCGTCCGGGTGAACCCGAGCTCGACGTTCGGCCCCGACTCGTCGGTAACTGGTCGTCACCAGCAGACTGCGCGGTGTGAAATCGAAGTCGCTGCTGCGGTCCACCGTCCTGCTCGCCGTCGCCGCCGGGATTGCCGTGTCCCCCGTTCAGGCCGGTGCGGTCTCCCATCAACCCCCCTCCGAGGGTGCCCAGTTCGTCAGGCTCGACCATCCGCAGCCGGTGCGTGAGAACGCCCGCACCGAGGCCGTCGAGTTCTTCTGGTACGACTGCAGTCACTCCCAGGCGCTCGAGCAGCCCCTGCGGGCCTGGGCCGAGAAGCACCGCGCCGACGTCGTGCTGCGCCGGGTGCCGGCGATCTGGCAGGGCAGCCCGGACGAGGGCGTGCAGCGGGCCCACGCGCGCCTGTACTACACGCTGGAGCGCCTGGGCCTGGTCGAGCGGCTGCAGACCAGCGCCTTCCGCTCGATCCACACCGAGCACGCCGACCTCAACACCGAGGCCGCCGCCACCGACTGGGCGGTGCGCCAAGGCGTCGACGCGGTGCGCTTCGGCGCCGCCTACCGCTCCGCCGAGGTCGGGCAGTCGGTGGACGACGCGGCCGCCCAGTTCGTCCGCTACGGCATCAACGAGCTGCCGACGGTGGTCGTCCAGGGCGAGTACCGCACGTCGCCGACCAAGGCCGGCGGCGTCGAGGGCATGCCCGAGGTGCTGGACTACCTGGTGCAGCGGGAGCAGCTGCAGAAGGGCTGAGCCCCCACGTGGTTGTGGCGGTCGATCAGCTTGCTCGAAGGCTCTTGCCTAACCATTCATATGCTGTTTAATGGTTAGTGTGAGCGAGCTGACGATTCCACACGTCCACCACCGCCACGTCGACCTCGACGGCCTGCGCGTCTTCTACCGCGAAACCGGCCCGACCGACGCCCCCGTCCTCCTGCTGCTGCACGGCTTCCCCTCCGCCTCGCACCAGTACGCCCGCCTGCTCGACGCCCTCGGCACCCGCTACCGGCTGATAGCCCCCGACTACCCCGGCTTCGGCAACAGCGACAGCCCCGCGCCCGACGCCTTCCGGTACCGCTTCGACACCCTCGCCGACGTGACCGAGCGCTTCTGCCTCGCCCTCGGTCTGGACCGCTTCGCGCTGTACGTCTTCGACTTCGGTGCGCCCGTCGGCCTGCGCCTGGCCACCCGCCGACCGGAGTGGATCACCGGCCTGGTGGTCCAGAACGGCAACGCCTACGAGGAGGGACTCTCCGAGCAGGCGAGGGAGTTCATCGCCCACCGGCGCGGCGTCCCCGGCGCCGAGGAGGCCGCCCGGTCGATCCTCACCCTGGACGTCACCCGCAGCCAGTACGAGGGCGGCACCGGCGACCCCAGCCTGGTCGCCCCCGACGGCTGGACCCTCGACCAGCACTACCTCGACCTGCCCGGCCGCAAGGACATCCAGGTCGAACTGGCCCTCGACTACTTCTCCAACCTCGAGCTCTACCCGGCCTGGCAGGACTGGCTGCGTGCCAACCAGCCGCCCACGCTGGTGCTCTGGGGCCGCAACGACCCGTTCTTCACCGAGGCCGGCGCCCGCGCCTACCTGCGCGACCTGCCCGGGGCGGAACTGCACGTCTTCGACACCGGGCACTTCGCGCTGGAGGAGAAGCTGCCCGAAATCGCGCCGCTGATCGACGACTTCCTCGCGCGGACGCAGAAGTAGCACCTGGAGTCGGAGGGTTCAGTCGCGGCGCAGCAGGTAGGTGACGAAACCGAGCGTCCCCCGGTAGCCGTGCAGCCAGTCGGCGCGGTGGCGGTCCGCGGCCTCGCGGGCGGCCGCCGCATCCGGGTGGTCCGGGTGGTCGAGTGCCCACCCGGCCAGCGAACCCGTCCAGGAGAACTCGTAGTCGTCCCACTCCCGTGCCGTGCTGACGTGCCCGTACACCGGTGTCCAGCCGTCCGCGAGCACCCGGTCGGTGGTGGTCGCCAGGTCCGCGAAGTCCTCCGGGGCGGCGCCCAGCCCGTCCAGCGCGGCCCGGGACGGCTCGCGCTCCCAGAACCCCTCACCGACCAGCAACCTCCCGCCGGGGGCGAGGAGTTCACGGGCCGCAGCGAGCGTGGGCAGCAGCCCGTCGAAGGCATGGGTGGCGCCCACGCACAGCACCAGGTCGAAGGGCTCCGGAGCGGTGAAATCCCGGGCGTCCCGGTGGTGCAGGCCGATCCGGCGCTCCACGCCGAGGGCGGTCGCCGTCTCCCGGGCCCGGGTCAGCGCCGCCGCGTCCAGGTCCACCCCCACCGCCCGCCAAGCCGGCCGCGCGGCCAACGCCCGCAGCAGCCAGGCACCCTCGCCGCAGCCGAGGTCCAGTGCCCGGCCGGCCTCCTGCCCGGCCAGCGCGCGGTCCAGCAGGCGGGCCACCGAGCCGTCCGACAACGGCGCCGCGATCGGGTGGTGGGCATGGGCGAGCCGGGAGATCCGCTGACGGTCCATTCGAGCAGTATGGAGCCGACCGGCCCGGCGCGCCCGCCGTTTTCCAGTGCCCGCTGGTGCCCGCTGCTGGTGCCCGCCCGCCGCCGTCCGTGCCCGCTGGTGCCCGCCCGTGCCCGCTGGTGCCCCTTTAGGCCCCGGAGTACGTCCGCCCCTTCCAGGCCGCGCCCCGGCCGCGCCAGTGCTGCACCGCCGAGTCCACCGTCATCAGCAGGTACAGCGAAGCCGTGAACGGCAGCAGCAGCACGGCCGCGACCGGCTGCCCGTAGTACCGGACCATCGGCAGGTAGGTGCCCGCCATCAGCGCCCAGGCCGCCCCGCCCGCCACCGCCACCGGCGGCGCCCCCGCCACCAGCCCGGCCACCGTCGCCACCGGCGGCACCAGGTACACCAGTGCCAGCCCCAGCACCGTCCCGAGCAGCAGCAACGGCGAGTGCCGCAACTGGGCGTACGCACTGCGCGACACCATCCGCCACAACTGCTCCAGCCGCGGGTACGGACGGACGCTGTCCACCTCCCCGGCGAGCCCCAACCAGGTACGCCCGCCCGAGGACTTCACCGCCCGGGCCAGCGACACGTCGTCGATCACCGCCCCCCGGATCGCGGCCACCCCGCCCGCACGCTCCAGGGCCTCCCGCCGCACCAGCGAGCAGCCACCCGCCGCGGCCGCCGTCCGGGAGCCGGGGCGGTTGCTCCGGCGGAACGGGTACAGCTGGGCGAAGAAGTAGACGAACGCCGGAACGATCAGCCGCTCCCAACCGGTCTCCACCCGCAGCCGGGCCATCTGCGACACCAGGTCCAGCCCGTTGCCCTCGGCGGCGGCCACCAGCTCGGCCAGCGAATCCGGGCCGTGCGCGATGTCCGCGTCCGTCAGCAGCAGGTACTCGGCGTCCGTACCGGCCAGCTCCACCCCGTGCCGCAGCGCCCACAGCTTGCCCGTCCAGCCCGGCGGCAGAGGGGGAGGGCTGGTGACGGTCAGCTCCAGCCCGTCCATCGTCCGCAGCTCCGCGGCCAGCGCCCCGGTGCCGTCCGCACTGTGGTCGTCCACCAGGATCACCCGCGCCCGCCCCGGGTACTTCTGCGCCAGCAGCGTCGGCAGGCTCACCGGCAGCACCGCCGCCTCGTCCCGGGCCGGCACCACGACCACCACCCGCGGCCACCGCACCGGCGGACGACGCGGCGGCAGCCGCACGTCGGTGCGCCAGAACAGACCGTGGCAGCACGCCAGCCAGAGCCAGACCAGCAGGGAGAACGCGGCGATCCACAGCAGGACGGTCACCCCGGCAGTCTGCCGCAGAACCGGCCGGGACGGGTGGATCGACTAAAGTCTTGCCTCGTGAAGATCGCACTGATGGACTCCGGAATCGGCCTGCTGGCCGCCGCCGACGCCCTTCGGAAGCTGCGCCCGGACGTCGATCTGGTGCTCTCTTCCAATCCGGCCTCGATGCCGTGGGGGCCGCTCACGCCCGAAGAGGTCACCGAACTGGCCCTCGGCTGCTGCCGGGCCGCGGCCGCCCTCGAACCCGATGCCCTGGTGGTCGCCTGCAACACGGCCTCGGTCCACGCGCTCGCCACCCTGCGCGCCGAACTGGAGCCCGGCCTGCCGGTCATCGGCACCGTCCCGGCCATCAAGCCCGCCGCCGCACTCGGCGGCCGCGTCGCCATCTGGGCCACCCCGGCCACCACCGGCAGCGACTACCAGCGCGGGCTGATCCGCGACTTCGGCGGTACCGCCGACGTCACCGAGGTCGCCTGCCCCGGCCTCGCGGACGCCGTCGAGCACGGCGACGAGGACGCCACCGCCGCGGCCATCGCCGACGCGGCCGCCCGCACCCCGCACGGCACCGACGTGATCGTCCTCGGCTGCACCCACTACGAACTCGTCGCCGACCGCATCCGCGCCGCCGTCGCCCCCACCGCCTCCCCGGCCCTCGCACTCCTCGGTTCCGCCGACGCTGTCGCCGCCCAGGCCCTCCGCCGCGTCGCCGACCCCACCCGCACCGGAACCGGCACCCTCACCGTCCTCCACGCCGGCCTCCCCGCCACCCTCCCCCCCACGGCCACCCTCTACCCCCAGGGCCTCACCCTCGCCCCCGTCACCGCCTAACCCACCCGCCCTGGCCCCACACGAGAAGTCGACCAGGCCGACTTCTCGCGCACCCGAGCAGGCTGAGACCCAGCGCCGCAGCGCGCCCCCGGCCGGCACGAACATCGGGATGCCAGCAGCCCGCCGGATCCGCGGCCTCGGCGTCAGCTCCGCGCAGAAGTCGACCAGGCCGACTTCTCGTGCAGACGGCACGGGCGCCCGAGGCCACCCGCCCCGGGCCATGGCACCGCGTGATGCGCAGGAAGTCGATCCGCCCGACTTCTCACGCGGCCCGGGCGATACCTGGACCATGCAGCGCGTGGGCGGCAGGGCTCCCACCTGGTCCGTGGGCACGACGCCTGCTGAGGGGGTCGGCAGACCGTATGCGCAGGAAGTCGGCCGGCCCGACTTCTCGTGTGGTTCGGGTGGTACCCAGGAGCGGCGTGAGCCCTAAAGGGGGCGGGGCCTGCTGAGGAACGCCTGTGGTTCCTGCGGCGTGGGAGGTCGATCAGGCCGGGCAGCGGTCCTCGCCGTTCGAGGTGGCTGGAACGGGCGCCCGGGCGATGCCGTGGGGGCACGCGGCGTGTCTGCGGGGCAGGGCCGCTCAGGGGACGGAAATGGCCTGAAGGGGACGGCGCTGTGGGGGAGTGATCCGCACACAGCGCCGTCGGTCGTCAGGCGACTCCTTGGCGGCGCCAGCGGCGGTAGGCGGGTTCGAGGCCCGAAAGGATGGTGTCGAAGCGGCGGGTGCTGGTGGTGGAGTCGACCTGGAGGCGGCTGATCTGGAGGGGGTGGGTGGGGAGTCGGGGGCCGAGGCGGTGGTCGGAGAGGAAGCCGAGGCGGTAGCCGAGTTCCTGCAGAACGGTTTCGGCGCGGGGGTCGTGGCCGCCGTCGGGGTAGGCGAAGGCGATCGGGGGTTCGCCGAGCCAGTGGGTGAGGGCTTCGTGGGCGCCGGTGATCTCCGTGCGCACGGTGGCGTCGTCGCAGCGGCCGAGGCAGGGGTGCCCCTGGGTGTGGTTGCCGATGGCGACGCCGCCGTCCCGCAGGGCGAGCAGGTCGGCGGGGGTGAGCTGTTCCTGACGGGGTGGCCGGCGGTCGGCGCTGACCCGCAGTTCGTGCAGGCTCCGGCGCCGGTCCGGGTCGGGCATGGCCTTGAGCCGGGGGAGCAGTTGGGAGGGGTGGCCGCAGTCGAGTGAGCGGGCGCGGCCGCCGTGGCGGGCGAGGAAGTCGGCCTCGTGCCACCAGAAGGGTCGCTCGGTGCCGATGAGTTCGGAGATGACGAAGGCGGTGGCGGGGATGCCCCGCGCGTCGAGGGCGGGCAGGGCGTGGGTGAGGACGCTCCGGTCGGCGTCGTCGAAGGTGACCAGGACGCTGCGCGGCGGCAGCGGCCGCCGCTCGGTGACGGCCTGGAGGACGGCTTCCAGCGAGACCGGGGTGGCGAGTCGCCGCAGTCGGTCGAGCTGGGCGCCGAAGGAGCGGTGGTCGGTGACCCCGTGGTAGGCGAGGACGGCGAGGCGCTGGGCGGCCCGGGCCCGGAACAGCGGCTGTACGGGGGCGAACCGCAGCCATTCGCCCCGTGCGTCCTGCTGTTCCGTGCCGGTCCGCATCGCGTCGATGCTCCTGGCGTTGACGTTTCCGGCGTCGACGTTCCCCGCGTCGACGGGCCCGGCGCCGACGTACCCGACGTCGACGTTCCCCGCGTTGGCAGGCCTCGTTCCGAGGTGTCTCGGGTCGAGCTGCCTCGGGTCTAGGAGCGTCGCATCGAGGCGTTTGGCGTCGAGGCGCTTGGCATCGAGTCGCGTGCTCTCGAAGCGCTTCGCCTCGACGGCCGGTCGGGGTCGGCCGGCGCCGTGGTGGTCGGACGCGCAGCCGGTGGATGGTGGCAGTGCCCGGACGCCGGGCACGGGCCTGGCGCGGGCCGGGGAGGTCGATGGGGTGGATTGGGTCTGCGGCAACGGTTCCCCCTTGGTCGCCGAGCGGCGTGGCGGTACCGCCGGAGGACGGAGCCCGGCCTCCGGCTCCAGGAGGCGGCGGCTCCGCTCCCTGGGTATTCCGGTTCTCGGTGGGGGGTTCTCACCCGTCCCGTGAACGGCTCCTGGATCACTCGATGCCATTGAGACCGCTGCACCGGACGGATGGTTGTACCGGGGGGCCGAGGATTTTTCGTGGACTGATTGTGGAGCATGCACACGCGTCCGCGGCCGGATGAAGCCCCTGATCGGTGATCGCGCAGAGCGCGCGGACGATCACTCCCCGCGGGCTGCCGGGCCGGCCCGTGCGGGGTACCTTGGGCTCATGGCAGATGCGGACCGTGATCCTTTCCATCTGCACGGTGCGACCCGGTGGGCCCGCGCGTGCAGCGGTGGAGCCCTGGTCACCCACCGGATTCCGCTGGCCGTGGCGGGTGTGGCCTGCCTCGTGCTGGGCATCGTCGTGGCCGTGATCGTTCCGGACGGTGACGGTCCGGCCTGGGCGATGGCGGTGGCCGGCTGCCTGGCGACGGGGGTGCTGCTGCTCGGCCGGATCGTCTTCGGGGTGCTCCGCCGCCGGGGTGCCACATTTTGACGGCGTCCCGACAAATTCGCCGGTCACTCCAATGGCCGTCCCGGTGCGATTGATCAACAGATCGAGCGAAATTGGTCAGAACGACCGAATTTAATCTCATCCGACAATCCCACCTGCCGTCTTTCACCATTTCCGGACAACGACTTCATCCCCCCTCTATTCCGTGAATACGTTCCCGCGGGGAGCCGCCGACGGCTCGGTAGGCTGCGGCGCATGGCGATTCCCCCCTTCCTCCTCGAACTCCGCTCCCTCGTGGGCAACCGCCCGCTCTGGCTGAGCGCCGTCTGCGCCGTCGTCGTGGACGACCGGGAGCGGGTGCTGCTCGCCCGCCGGGTCGACGACGGGAGGTGGGCCTCGGTCGGCGGAATACTCGACCCCGGCGAACAGCCGGCCGACGGCGTGGTGCGCGAGTGCCTGGAGGAGACCGGTGTGGTGGTCGTGCCCGAGCTGCTCGCCTCGACCACGGTCACCCGGCCGGTCACCTACCCGAACGGCGACGTGACGCAGTACCTGGTGCTGACCTTCCGCTGCCGGGCCGTCGGCGGCGAGGCCCGGGTGAACGACGACGAGTCGTTGGAGGTGGGCTGGTTCGCGCTGGACGAGCTGCCGCCGATGCTCGACTTCGAGCACGAGCGGCTGCGCCACGCGCTGGAGTGCAGCGGCCCGGCGGTCTTCACCTGGGCGGGCGAGGAGCGCCCGTAGGGCGCGCCGGTTTCAGCCCTTCTGCTGCCGGTAGGCCTCTTCTGCCGCGTCCACCACGGCTGCCAGGTCCCCGCCCGCGGTGGCGGTCGCGGTGGCGGCCACCGCGCCCTCCACGAACGGCGCGTTCGCGAAGCGGACCGGGAACGGCAGGCCGTGCTCGTCGGCGTCGGACAGCAGGGTCCGTACGGTGGTGACCGCGCCGCCGAGGTCGGCGAGCACCACCACGCCGTGGCCCTGGTCGACCCGCCGGGTGGCGGCGGCCACCAGCACCGCGCTGATGCCCGGTCCGTCGGCCGGGTCGCCGCCCGTCGCGGCGACCGGCGCGGGGGAGTCGGATCCGGTCAGAGTGAGCGCCAGGGAGCGTACGGCGGTGGCCAGTTCCTGGCTGTGCGAGACCAGGACGATCCCGACCCGGCCGTGCAAGGCGGTCCGGGCCGGGGTGGGCCGGGGCAGCGGGGTGGGCGAGGGCGGGGTGCGGGGCGCCGGCGGGTGGGCCGAGGGGGCGTCGGAGATGGGGATGACGTCGGCGCGGGTGCGGGTGCCGTCCCGGCGGCTCATCGGCTGCTCCCTAGGGCGGGGTCGTGGGCGGGTGGTGAACGGGTCAGGAGGGGGTCCTGGGCGGGTCGTGGGCGGGTCGTGGGCGGGTCGTGGGCGGACCTTCGGGGAACCGTCGGAGTACCGGACGGCCCGGGGCGGCCCGGGACGCCGGGAGGACGCCCGAGGGCGCCCGACGACGGCGCGACGACGGCTCGGGGCCCGTACGACACCGCCGACCGACCCCTGCCCGGCGGGCGGGTCCGTACGCGTCGTCCTGGGGAGCACTCTGGCAGCTGCCCGGGGCCCTCGCCGGTCGGGACACGCCCCACCGCGTCCCGACCGCTCCTCCGCCGCCTCCTCCGCCGGCCTTCCTCCGCCGGCCCTTCTCCGCCGGCCCTCCTCCTGGCCCCGGCGGAGACCTCGTCAACCCGCTGACCGGGGCCGCGCGGTGTGGCTAGGCTGATCGTGGAACGCCGTCGGGAGGAGATCGATCAGTGGCAGTGAACAGCAGTACGGACACCGGTGTGAACGCCGGTGCGGCCGGGGTGGAGCCGGAGCTCGCGCCGAACGGCAAGCCGAAGGTGGACTTCACCGGGGCCGAGTGGCTGTGCAGCAGCCAGGGGGTCGGGGACGTCCAGATCGCGTTCGTGGACGGGTACATCGGGATGCGGGACGGCCGTCAGGAGGACGGGCCGGTCCTGGTCTTCACCCCGGCCGAGTGGCGAGCCTTCGTGCTCGGCGCCCGGGACGGCGAGTTCGACCTCACCTGAGCGGGCCTCGTTCCGCGGGGCGGTCCGAGCTGCCAGGAACACGTGCGGCGGCCCGGGGCCGCTCCGCGGGTGGTCCCGGGGTGGCCCCGGTCGCCCCCCGGTGGTTCCGCAGCGGGCGCGGACGCTTGTTTCCGGTACCGAACATCACAACTGATGATCTATTGAGCGTGCTCCGTCAGAATTTCTGTTGACTGTTAGACAAACGCAGCTCAGAGTATGAGCACAGGCAGACGCCGTGCCCACCGCCCCCACGCGGCCAGACACGGCGCCTGCTGTGCGGCCCGGCAGCAATGCCAGGCCATACCTCCCAGTCATCCCCTGCGCACCGGGGTGCGTCGGCCGGTCCCGGCCCACGAGGGGCCGGCAGTCGCCGGGAGGCTGGCGCCGAAGCCGAGAGCGACTCGGACCACGGCACCTCTTGCTCGGGACCCGCACGCCCCCACGCGGCGGCGTCCCGAGCAGATCCACGGGAGCGACGGGCCGGGGCCCCGCGGATCTGGCTCTTGTTGCACGGAACTGCAGTGGAACTGTTGGCTTGTGTGTTTGCGCTGTGCGCGATGACGATGACGAAGCTGGGCTCGGCAGTTCGGCACGACAAGTGCACAGTGAGGGATACGCGTGTAGGGCCGCGTTGCGACATGCCGTCCCCCCGGAGGGTGAAACCCAGAACGGCTGTCGTGCTGAACCGAACGTAGCCCGGACGGTTGCTCAGAGTCAACATTGGTCTCTGAGCGTCGACCTCCCGCCCGTCCCCCGTCGGGGTCCCACCCGCCTCGCGAGTACGGTGTGCCGGACACGTACGATGTTCCCATGTCTTTTCTCCGCCGTCGCTCCGGACAGCCCGCCGGCCCGGACTTCGACGTGCTCGCGATGGACCCGGGCGACTGGCCCGGCGACTTCGGTGCGGCCATGATGACCGGCCCGGACGGCTCCTGCCAGGGCATCTTCCTGCGCTACGACCTGTTCGGCGGCAGAGGCCCGGCGATGTTCATCGGCAACCTTCCCGAGGGCTCGCCCGCCCGGGAGACCGGCGACGAGGTGCCCTTCGAGGTGCGGCAGCTGCTCGCGGCGCTGGAGAACGACGAGCCGGTCGAGTTCGTCTCGGCCGAGGACTTCCCGGTCATGCTCGGGGACGACCTGCTGATCGTGAAGAAGGTCAAGGTCAGCGAGGAGCGCGTGTTCTGCGCCCAGTTCGGCCGCAGCGACGGCGTGCTGGTCACCATCGCGTCCTGGGACCGACCGATTTCGGACGACCTGTACCAGCTGCTGAAGCCGCTTCCGGCCGACATGTTCCAGCAGGGCTGACCGGGCCCGCCCGGGGCTCGGACGCTGCTTGACGGTATCGATCACCGGTTCGTACAGTCGCGGACATGCCGTGTCGTCTCCCGCTGTTGACCCGCCGCAGGCATTTGGACCTGCGCCGGACCGCCAGCGCGGTCTGTCCGGGTCGCTGACGGGGGATTCGGCCCCCGTGGCGGCGGGCGGCCGACCGGACCGGGTCGGCGCCGAAACATCCCGGGGACGGGTCGGGTGCCGGCCGTCGGGGCCGCCGGCCGGTTCCGCGCGCCCGTACGGCGTGCCGCCCGCACTCGCTGAGCCACGCTGCCGCCCGGAGGCACCAGCCCCATGACGACCCTCGCCGCCAACGATCGTTCACCGAACGATCGTCCTCGAACCGAACCGTCGGATTCCGGCCACCCCGAGCCGCCCGCGCCCGCCGAGCCGCCCGCCCGGTCCGCGCCCCCGGCAGCGTCCGCGCCGCCCGCGCGCCCCAAGGCCTCCGCCAGGCCCGCTGCACCCACCGGACCCACCGCAGCCGCGTCCGCACCCGGATCCGCGTCCGCACCCGACCGCTCCGCGGTCGAGGCCGCCCTGTCCGGCCTGCCCCGGGTGGTCGACCTGCTCGCCGCCCGCGCCGAGGAGCACGACCGCGACGCCACCTTCCCGTACCAGGGCATCGAGGCCGTCCACGAGGCGGGACTGCTCACCCTGACCGTGTCCCCGCGGTACGGCGGTCCGGGCGGCACGCTCGCCGACACCGTCCGGGTGCTCACCCAACTCGGCCGCGGGGACGCCTCGGTGGCCGTGGTCACCGCCTTCACCCTGCTCCAGCACGCCGAGCAGGCCCGCCGCGCGACCTGGCCGGCGGCCGGCTACCGGCGGCTGCTCACCGAGTCCCGGCGCGGGCCCGCGCTGGTCAACACGCTGCGGATGGAGCCCGGCGGCCGACCGGACGCGCTGCCCGCGACGCTGGCCCGGCGGGACGGCGACGGCTGGATGCTGACCGGCCGGAAGACGTACTGCACCGGCGCGGAGGCGCTGGCCTGGATGGCCGTCACGGCGCGGACCGACGAACCCGAGCCCAGGGTCGGAACGTTCCTGGTCCGCGGCGAGAGCGAGGGCCTGGAGATCGACCCCACCTGGGACCAGCTCGGCCTGCGGGCCAGCGCCAGCCACGACGTCGTGCTCGACGGGGTGCGGGTCCCGGTCGAACTCGCGCTCGGTCTACGTACACCCGGTCAGGAGGACGTCGCGGAAGCCGAACTCGCCCGCGCGTGGCAGGACCTGGCACTCGCCGCGGTGGCGATCGGGGTCGCCCGGGCCGCCGGGGCATGGCTGGTCCGGTTCCTGAACCAGCGCACTCCGGCCAATCTGACCGAACCGCTCGGCACCCTGCCGCGCTACCGCTGCGCGCTCGGCGAGATCGAGGCCCAGCTGATCGGGGCGGAGGAACTGCTCCACGGCCTGGCCCCCCGGGTGGACCGGGGCGAGCCGGACGCGGTGGCCCGGACCGGCCCCGCCCAACTGCTGGCCACCCGTGCCGCCACCGCGGCCGTCCAGCAGGCCGTCGCGCTCACCGGAAACCCGGGACTGAGTCGGCGTCACCCGCTGGAGCGCTACCTGCGGGACGTGCTCAGCAGCCGGGTGCACCTGGCACCCGAGGAGGCCGTCCTGGACGCCGCCGGCCGGGCGGCCCTGGAACGCGGCGCCCGGCCGTAGCGGCCCAGTGGCTCAACGCCCCCCAGGCCCGGCGGTTCCGTCAGGCCCGGCGGTTCGGTCGGGCCCGGCGCTCGGGTCGGGCCCGACCCGAGCGCCGGACCCCGGCGGCTCAGCGGGTGCCGACCGCGGCCCGGACCGCGCGGCGGGCCAGCGCGGCGTCGTCGTAGAGCCGGCGGATCATGATCCGCTGCTCCTCGCCGGCGCCCGGCACGTCGTACAGCCGGATCTCCCGCATCAGCACCAGCACCAGGTTCACCAGGAACGCGTCCCGGGCCAGCGTGCCGCCGTTCTGGGCGAGTTGGCTGATCTGGCGGCGGGCTGCGGTGTCGCCGGAGAGCACGCTCCACAGAACCGCCAGGTCGTAGCCCGGCAGGTACCAGCCGGCCTGCTCCCAGTCGACCAGCACCGGGCCGGACGGCGCCAGCAGCATGTTGCTGAGCAGGGCGTCGCCGTGGCACAGCTGCAGCGGGGTGTGGCCGAGGCCGTGCAGCAGGCCGCGCAGGTCGCCCGCGTCCCGGTCGGTGAGCTGGCCCACCGAGTGGTAGCGGGCGATCTCCAACTGGTAGTCCAGGCGCGGCTGGAAGACGTCGCTCGGCGGCCGCCAGAGGTTCAGCGTCCGGACGGCGCCGAGCAGCGCCCGCACCTCGCCCGGGGTGGGCGCGCTGACCGGGTGGCGTTCCCGGGCGGCCGGCCGCCCGGGAACGCGCTCCATGACGAGCACGCACCGGTCGTGATCGGCCGCGACCAGCCGGGGCAGCCGCACCGGCGGGCGGTGCCGGACGAACGCCCGGTAGACCGCGACCTCGTGGTGGAAGTCGGCCACCAGCTGCTCGAAGTACTCACTCCGCACCGCCTGCGGCGCCAGGCACTTGGCGACCACCGGAGCCCGCCCGATGGTGCCCGCCACCAGGATGTGGCGGCTGCCCTCGCGCAGGACCTGGCGCGGGGTGAACGCGGGACATATCCGCGCGACACTGCCCAGCGCGGCCCGCACCGCCGGGGTCTGCAGAGCGGACGGATCGATCCGCTCCGGCCCGAGCGGCTGGCCGGGCCGCCGGGCGCGCAGCACCTGGCCGTCGGCCTGACGGGCCAGCGGGAGGCGGTGGCCGACCGGCGGAGCGGTCTCGGGGGTGCGCAGCCCCAGCGCCGTACGGCCGGCCGGGACCCGGGCGTCCGTGGACCGGCCCTCGGTGCCGCGCGGAGCGACCGGACGGCTCGCCGGGGGCACCTGCTTGGGCCCCGGACGGCCGGTGGCTGCGGTGGGGGGGCGCAGCGTGGTGCGGGTCGCGGTCGGCGTGGGGGTCGTCGCTGAGGAGTACATGGGCTGAGGGTGGTCCCTTCCGGTCCGTCGGCGGGTGTGCCCCGCGGGGCGGGGAGGGCCGTCGCCGGGTGCTTCCTGGCACGGCGGCGGCCCTGCTGCGGTCGGTGGGTGGAGCGCGGGCGCCGGGCACGGACGCGGGGTCGGGAACCCCTGTTCGGCAGTGCTCCGGCCGTCCGCACCCTGGGGAATGCGGTCGGCCGGACTGCCGTGGCCGTGCCCGGCGCCCCCGCGCCACCCGGCCGCGCCACCCCCTCGGGTGAGGACCGGGAGCGCCCCGTGCCACGGTCGGGGGACTGCCCCGGCCCTGGTGGGACGCCGCCCGACCCGAGGGCCGAGGTGGCGCACCCCTACAACACACCCGTCAGGCACTGGCTTAGTAGTCTGGCGGGCCCTGGCGAACGGTGGCGAATGCTCGCCTGGCACTTGCCGGAGCCTCTAGCCTCGAGGTGCCGAGGAACCTGGGGGCTTCATTGAGCAGGGAACCCAACACCCGACTCGCCGATCTGTTCGTCCTGACCGGATGGTCCAAGGGCGAGTTGGCACGGCTGGTCAACCGTCGGGGTGCCGCGCTGGGGCAGCAGCAGTTGTCCACCGACACGTCGAGGGTACGACGGTGGATCGAGCAGGGGGAGATCCCGCGCGATCCGGTGCCGAGGGTGCTGGCAGCCGTGTTCACGGAGCGGCTCGGCCGTGTCGTCACCACTGAGGACCTCGGTCTGGAACGACACCGGCCCACCAGGTCCGGAGCGGAGCCCTCCGCAGCAGCGCCGTGGTCGCCGGATCGAACAGCCGCGGTCCTCACCGAGTTCACGGGAATGGACCTCATGCTGAACCGACGTGGATTGGTGGGCGCCGGAGCCGCGCTCACGACCGGGGCGGTCATCGCCGACTCGCTGAAGGGCTGGCTGGGCGGGGACGCGGTGGCCTACGCGGCCTCCGTGCCCGGGCCCCGCCAGGTGGTCACCGGGGGCGGCCCGCGCCCGGTGGTGGACGTGTACGACGCTGGCCCGGTGGGGCTCGACGAGGTGGAGTCGCTGGAGCGCTCGGTGCAGGTGTTCCGGGCCTGGGACGCCGCTCGGGGCGGCGGGCTCCAGCGCAAGGCGGTGGTCGGTCAACTGAACGAGGTCGGCGGCCTGTTGACCCACCGCCACGCACCGGCGGTGGAGCAGCGGTTGTGGCTGGTCGCGGCCAATCTGGCGGTGCTGGCGGGCTGGATGTCGCACGACGTGGGTCTGGAGCCCACCGCCCAGCGGTACTTCATGATCGCGGCCGAGGCGGCCAAGGAGGCCGGCGACCGGCCGCGGGCCGGTGAGGCGATCTCCCGGGCCGCCCGGCAGATGGTCCACCTGGGCCGGGCCGACGACGCGATCGACCTGATGTCGGCGGCCAAGGCGGGCGGCGGTCTGCTGCTGCCCAGGACCCGTGCGATGTTCAACACCGTCGAGGCCTGGGCGCACGCATCGATCGGGCACTCCCAGGACACCTACCGGCTGCTCGGCGAGGCGGAGGACCTGTTCGCCGAGGAGTCGCCGGAGCCGGCGCCGTCCTGGATGCAGGTCTTCGACGAGGCCGAACTGCGCGGCATGCAGGGGCTGGTGCTGCGCACCCTGGCCGAGCACGACGAGGCGGCCGCCCCCCGGGCCCGGCGGCACGCGGAGCGGGTGATCGCCCTGCGGGAGGGCACCGGGCAGCTGCGCTCGGCGCTGTTCGACCGGATCACCCTGGCCTCGGTGCAGTGGATCACCGGGGAGCCGGACGCGGCGGCGTTCCAGGCCAAGATGGTGATGAACCTGATCGGCCAGAACTCCTCGCACCGGACCTGGGACCGGCTGCGCGAGATGTACCGGCTGACCGCGCGGTACCGGGGGCTGCCGGTGGTGGACGAACTGCGGGCGGAGCTCGGCCGGGAGCTGCGGGCGGCGGATGCCAAGAACCGGCCGCGGCCGTCGTGAGACGGGCGGCCGGCGGGATGCCGGTCGGGCACCGAGCGGGGCTTCGGGCCGGGGTGTGGGCCGGGATCGGTCGTCGGCTCAGGCGGCCGGGGCCGGCCGGAGCAGCATGCGCAGCGCGGTGACGGTGCCGTCCGCGCCGAGCACGGGTTCGCCCGCGCACTCGACGCTGTGGTGCCGTCCGCCGGGGCGGCGGATCCGCAGGGTGCCGGCGGCCGGACGGCCGTGCACCAGGGCGTCGGTCATCATCCGGCGCAGCAGCGGCCGGTCCGCCTCGGGGAGGCGGTCGGGCAGCCGGTCGAGGCTGAGCGGGCCGTGGCCCGGATCGCAGCCGAGGAGGAGGTAGGTCTCCGCGTTCCAGCGGACGCCGTCGGTCAGCAGGTCCCACTCCGCCGAGCCGATGACCGGCTTGCGGTCGCGGTCGCGGTCGCGGGGGCCGGGGTGGCCGTCGCTGTCGAGGGAGGGGCCGGAGGGCCCCTGCGTCGTGCCGTCCACTCCGCCCTCCGTTCCGCTGTCCGACCTGCCGTCGGAGTCGTCCTCGGCCTTGCCGTCCGGATCGCCCGCCGGGGCGCCGTCCACCGTGGCGGTGTCCGGTGGGCGGGCGGCACAAAAGGGCATGTTCATGACGGATCCATCGCTGGGTGCGGCTCCCGTGCGGGTCGTCGGGTGGTGAGAAGACTGTCGCACAGCGTCCACGCCGGTGTGGGCGATTTGGACAGAACGCAGGCCAAATTCCCCTGGCATATGCCACTGTGGCGGCGGCCCTCGTCGCCCTGTGTGCGGAAGGGGGTCCGAGGCGGTAACCTTCGGTGATTCCGGCGCCCGGGCGCCCACCGCAGTACCGACCAGAGACCCCCGGCGACGGAAATCCCGTTGCCACTACGACCGCCGCAACGGATGCTGACCTCATGTTCGAGCCAGTGATAGCACCTAGTGCCAGCCTCCTAGGCCTCCTTCAGCGAGGCCGTGGTGACGGGCAGCTCCACGCGCTGGCCGCCGACCGTGCCGAGGCCATCGCCGCGCTGGAGGAGTGCGTCACCAGGGATCCGCGGGCCGACTGGCAGGTCGAGAGCCGCTCCCTCTACTACGCCCGCCTCTACATGGAGCTGGAGGCCTCCCTCGACGGGATCGAGGACCACCTCCACTCCGCCGAGGACCTCGTCAGCGACGACGAGAGCCGCACCGGCCTCGCCCTCTCCGTCCTGGGCCACCTCGCCGCGTACGGCCGGCGCGACGCGCTGCTGATGCTGCGCGAGTACGCCGCCACCGGCGCCAACTGGGCCTGGGCCCTGGACGAACTCGCCCTGCGCGACGACGACCGGGGCCTGCTGCTGCTCGGCACCGCCGTGCTGGACCGCTTCCCGCCGGGCCCCGAGGGCGACGCCGAGCTGCGCGAGTTCATCCGCAACGCCTACGAGCCCAGGCCCTGGCGGCTCTGGGCGGCCTACCACCCCAGAGTGGCCGCGGCCAGCGAGCAGTCACCCTTCGACCTCTGGCAGCGCCAGATCAACCGCAGCGGGGTCACCCCGGGCTGGTCCACCGCGGACGTCCTGGCCTGGGCCGACCAGGGGCACCTGGGCAACCTCGGCGCCGACGCCTTCCTGGGCCGTCCCGAGCCGGTGCGCGTCGACGAGGACCCGTCCGGCCCCGATGCCGTGGACCGCCGCGCCGCCGCGGCCGCCCGCTGTCTGACCGCCGTCGTCCGGCCCGAGGACCGTCCCGTCCTGCTGGAGGCCGCCAGGGACGGCCTGCCCGGCGCCCGGCGGGCCGCCCTGCGCTACCTGGTCGACCAGCGCGATCCGGCCGCCCTCGAACTGATCGAGGCCGCCGCAGCTGACGTGGACGACCGGATCGTCCGGGCAGCTCTGGAGCTGTTGGGGCGGATGCGCGGTCCCGAGGTGCTGGCCCAGGCCCGCCGCTGGGCCGACCCGGCCAGCGGGGGAGCCGACAGCGCGCTCGGGGAGACGGCCGTCCGCCTGCTCGCCGATGCCGGGGAACCGGCCGACGCGCCGCTGGTGGTCGCCGGACTGCGCCGCTGGATCTCCGTGCGCGGGGTCAGCGGTACCGGCCTGGGATCGCTGGTCGACGGTGCGGGGCGGCTGGCCGCCGCCGACGCCGTCCCGGTCCTGCGCCACATCTACGGGGAGGCCGCCTCCTCCGAACTGCGCGGTCGCGCCGCCCGGGCGCTCGCCGTGACCGATGTGCACTTCCCCGAGGGGCCCGCCGTCGAGTCCCTCTGGGACTGCGAGGAGTCCACGCGCGAGCTCGCCGCGCGCCACGTCGCCACCACGGGCGACGCGCGTGTGCTGGAGCGGCTGCGAAGGCTCGCCGCCGACCCGGCCGAGGAGGCCGAGGTCCACGCCGCCGTACGCGGCCGGTTGACCGCCGCCCGGGAGTTCGGGCGCTGAGGGCCTGCCCTGGCGGCTCCGCTTCGGGCCGAGGCTCAACGTTCAGTGGCCGGGACACCACGAGGGTGTCCCGGCCACTGGTTTTTCGGGCGCCGTCGTGGAACGCCGTTCTACTTGCGCCGGTGGGATCGGGCGGGCGGGGCGCTGGTTGCGGCACGGTGGGTCCTCGCGGGCCGGAGCGGCATGCGGACGACCGTGACCCGCGCGGCCCGGGCCGCGCACGGGCCCGGAGCGGCCGATGGCGCGGGGTGAAAGTGACAATTCTTCGTTCACCCCTTGACCGGACTTTGCGCACCTGGCCGGGTTCGGACTAGCCCGCGGGCCGTGCCCGGACCCAGGTGCGGTCCTCCGTCAGGTACGTCTCGACCCGCAGGCCGGCGTCCGCCAGGGCCTGCTCGAAGGCCTCCGTGCTGAGCGGACGGGACAGGAAGGTCTGCGTCCAGGTGCCGTCCGGGAAGACGTACTCGGCGTGGACGGAGTTCACCCCGGAACCGACCGGTGTCGCCGAGACGATCCGGGCCACCCCGTCCGTTCCGGCGATCCGGCTCTCCCGCGGCACGTTGCGGTGCCAGTCCTCGCCCTCGCGCTGCACCAGCACGCAGCCGTCCTCGGCGACGTGGCGGCGGCAGGTCTCCAACAGGCCCTGGCGGACGGCCGGATCGCCGGCGTGCACCAGGAAGGAGGCCAGCACGACGACGTCGAACCGCTCGCCGAGGTCCAGCCGCTCGATCGGGCTGCGCACCGTGCGGACGCCCTCGCGCACCCGGGCCAGCATCTCGGCGGACTCGTCCACGGCCGTGACGGCGAAGCCGCGTTCGACCAGCGGGTGGGTCATCCGGCCGACGCCGCAGCCCAGTTCGAGGATCCGGGCGCCGGGCGGCACCGCGGCCTCGATCACGTCCGGGGCGTCGCCCACCGGGAGGCGGGTCCACACCTCGACCGCGCAGCCGTCCGGGGTGATCGCGCCGGCGCCCGTGCCGTCGTAGCCTTCGCGTCGCTTGTTGCGCAGATGCGTGTCGTTGCCCATGGGTGCCATCGGAACACGGGTGGGACGGGGAGGGAAGGGCGGTTCGGCGGCTTTCGGTCAACGCGGGCGATTCGCCTTGTCGGCCTGTCAGCTCGACAGTTCGTCGACGGCGGCGCGCAGCCAGGAGAGTTCGGCCTCGGTGGTGGCCCGGGCGGTCAGCAGCAGGCCGCGCCGGAACGGGTCGGTGAACTCCTCTGCGGCGCGCGGGCGGTCGCCCTCGTAGAAGAAGCTGGCCGGTTCGGACAGAAAGGCGATCCGGCGGCGCAGCACGGCGGCCTGGGCGGCCGGGTCGTCGAGGTGGCGCAGGAAGGAGACCAGGGCGGTCCAGCGGTTCCCGTCGCTGATGTCGAGCGGCTCGGGTGCGCGCAGCCGGTCGAGCAGCGCGGTGCGGCCGGCCCCGGTCAGGTGCAGGGTGTGCCGGGGCGCGGCGGCGCTGCCGGGCTCGGTCTCGCGGACCAGCAGGCCGTCGGCCTCCAGGCGCTTGATCGCCGGGTAGAGCGAGCCGTCGCTGATCGGGCGGACGTGGCCGGTGAGCGCGGCGAGGTGGCGGCGCAGCTCGTAGCCGTGCAGCGGCCGGTCGTACAGGAACCCGAGGATGGCGAGCTTCAGCATGGGGCCCACTCTCTCAGATCCGTGTCTCGGAGCGCAGGTATATCGCTTACGCGATACCTCGGCTTCGATGTATGGTCTCCGCAGCTACCGACCGACACAGGAGTGTGTGCGCATGCGCGAAGCCCCCGTCACCGCGAACGGCGACCGGATCCGCTGGGTCGAGCTGCCCGGCGCCGGGCCCGCCCGGCTCTACCTGCACGGGCTCGGCGCCAGCTCGCCGGTCTACTTCGCGGCGGCCGTCGCCCACCCGCTGCTCACCGGGCGCCGCTCACTGCTGCTGGACCTGCTCGGCTTCGGGATCAGTGACCGGCCCACCGACTTCTCCTACACCCTGGAGGCGCACGCCGACGCGGTCGCGGCGGCGGTCGCGGCCGCCGGGCTGCGCCAGGTCGAGGTGGTCGGCCACAGCATGGGCGGAGCGATCGCGATCGTCCTGGCGCACCGGCACCCCGGGCTGGTGTCGCGACTGCTCCTGGTGGACGCCAACCTGGACCCGATCGAGTCCGGCCGCCGGCGGATCGGCAGCAGCGGCATCGCGAGCTACACCGAGGCGGAGTTCCTGGCCGGCGGACGGGCGGAAGTCGCCGACCGGGTCGGAGCGTTCTGGTGGTCCACCATGCGACTGGCCGGGCCCGAGGGCCTGTACCGCAGCGCCGTGCACCTCGCGCGGGGGAGCGAACCGACCATGCGCGAGCTGCTGCTCGGGCTCGACCTCCCGCGCACCTTCCTCCACCCGGAGGCCGAGGAGCCGGCGGGCGCCGACGAACTGCGCGCTGCGGGGGTGCGGGTGGTGGAGGTGCCGGACTGCGGCCACAACATCATGCTCGACAACCCGGACGCCTTCGCGGCCGCGGCCGCGAAGGCGCTGGGCGTCGGCTGAACCCGCACCGGGCCCGTACTGGGCCGGACGCCGTACTGGGCCGAACGCCGCCCTAGGCTGAACGGGACCGCCACGGAGGCTCGCCGGGTACCCCGCACCGGTGCCCCCGGCTCCGCCCGTCCGCCGTCAGGTGAACGCCTCGACCCGGACCCCCGCCGAGGCGAGGGCGCCGCGGATCCGCCAGGCGAGCTGGGCGGCGCCCGGGGTGTCGCCGTGGACGCACAGCGAGCGGGCCTCGACGGCGATGGGCTCGCCGCCGACGGCCTCCACCGTGCTGTCCCGGGCGATGCCGACCGCGCGGGTGATCACCGATTCGGGGTCGTGCACCACCGCATCGGGTTCGCGGCGCGGGACGAGGGTGCCGGCCCAGGTGTAGGCGCGGTCGGCGAAGGCTTCGGTGACGACCGGCAGCCCGACCCCCTCGGCGACCGTGAGCAGCCGGGAGCCGGGCAGTCCGAGGACGGGCAGCGGCCCGTCGCAGACCGCTCCGGCGCGGAGCACCCCGGCCACCACGGCCTCGGCCTGCTCGGAGTCGCCGACCACCCGGTTGTAGAGGGCGCCGTGCGGTTTGACGTAGGACACCCGGGAGCCGGCGGCGCGGGCGAAGACCTGGAGGGCGCCGATCTGGTAGGCGATCTCGTCGGCCAGTTCCTCCGGCGGGACGTCCATCGCGCGGCGCCCGAAGCCGGCCAGGTCGTGGTAGGAGACCTGGGCGCCGATCCGGACGCCGCGTTCGGCCGCGAGCGCGCAGACCCGGCGCATCGTCGACGGGTCCCCGGCGTGGTAGCCGCAGGCGACGTTGGCGCTGGTCACGACGGACAGCAGCGCCTCGTCGTCGGTCAGGCTCCAGCGTCCGAACCCCTCGCCGAGGTCCGCATTGAGATCGATCACCGCATCGGCCACGCCCGTCCGCCTCCCAGCAGCTGTTGAGCCAGATGGTAGGGCCTGGGGATGGAGCCCGGTGACCGTGACCCGGACGCCCGCAGCGCCCTCCGGCGCGCGGCCATTGTGCACGCGCCCCGGGGCGGCGCCGAGGGCCCTCGACTCAGTGCGTGGCCGTGCGTTGCTGGAAGGAACGTTCCAGCGGACGCAGCGCCCGCAGCACGATCAGCAGAGGGATGACGCCGAAGACACCGAACGACATGTCGATGAATCGCCATGCCAGCGGGATTCCCCGCAGCGGTCCGCAGACCAGTGCCAGCGGGATCACCGCGCCGCAGGCGAGCACCGCCCAGCGGATCACCCAGATGTTGCGGACCGGATCCTTGAGCGGCCCCCAGAAGGCGGCGCCGATCACCAGGTGGGCGAAGGCCAGCCAGTCGGTGCCGTACGCCAGGAACGGGAAGCGGTCGTTGGTCTCGACGATGCCGGTGTGCACCCGTTCGAACCAGGCGAGCGCGGCCGGGAAGTGGTCGGCCAGCGGCGCCGCCGGGCCGGAGGCGAAGTCGACCAGCCAGCCGGTCTCGGTCTCCAGGGGGAAGGCGGTCAGGCCGCTCAGCACCAGGCAGACCAGGAAGAACCGGAGCCACCGCCGGACCCGCCGCAGGATGACCGCAGGGTCGCCGTCCATCTCGCACACCTCCATGTCGAGCGGCCTCCTGGCGGGGGCACGCCGAGGTGCAGGCGGAGCCTTGTCCCACCTGCGCGGAACCGACTCTAGACCCAGCTTTTGAACATGTTCAACGCACCCCTGGGCGACCCCGGACGCCACCGGTGCCATGGCGGACGCACCGCCCCCGGACGCACCGGTGCCCGGGCGCCGGAGCGGCACCCGGGCACCGAGGGCGCAGGTGTTACGCCGTGTACGTGTACGTCACCGGCGCGCTGGTGCCGCCCGCCGTGGTGACCGTCACGTCAACCGGGCCGGGCGCGGCACCCGCCGGAGCGGTGGCCGAACAGAAGGACGGCCCGCAGGAGACGTGCGCGGCCGGAACCCCGCCGAAGGCGATCGAGCCGTACGTCAGGTTGGCGCCCTGGACGTACACGCCGGTCCCGCCGGTCACCGGCCCGCTGGTGGTGGTCAGGCTGCTGACCACCGGCGCGGGCGGCGCCGGCGGTGCGGCGCCGGTGTAGTCGAAGCCGGCCGGCGCGGTGGCCGTGCCGCCCGGGGTCACCACGCTGACCGGGGCGCTGCCCGAGCCGCCCGGCGTGGTCACCGTGCAGGCGGTGTCGGTGCAGGTGCCCGCCGCCGGGACGCCGCCGACCAGCACCATGCCGTGGGCCAGGTTGCTGCCGCTGACGGTCACCGGGGTGCCGCCCGCGCCCGGGCCGGTGGTGGTGCCCAGGCCGGTGACGGCCGGGGCGGCCTGGACGGTCGCGGGCAGTTGGCTGCCGCTGCCGAGGTCGTAGCGGGAGACGTGCCCGGTCGGGTCGGTGTCGTTCGGGTTGGCGGCCGTCACCGTGATCACGCCCGCGACCGGCACCCCGGGAGTGGTGCGCAGGCTCAGCTTCATGAACTCGCTCTTCCCGACGACCCGGGTGCCGGTGAGCACGGCCTCCAGGTGGCGGCCGTCGGGGGAGAGGGTCTCGGTGAAGGTGTAGTCGTACGGCGTGGAGTAGAACATCGCGCCGTCGGTGGTGACGCCGGGCGGCAGGTCGACGGTGAAGTGGGTCGGGCCGGTGAGGTCCGAGGTGCCGGAGGAGACCCAGCTCGCGGCCATGTTGCCGGAGGTGAAGAAGCCGCCGGGGTAGTTCCCGCTCTGCGACACGGTCACGTGCTGGGCGGAGGTCGACGGCGTGCCGGCCGGCGCGGCCACCGCGGCGCCGGTGATGAGGAGGGTCATGGACAGGGCGGCGCCGAGGGACGCTGCGGCCAGTCGGGTGATCATGCGTCGATCATCACCGAACCGTCCCGCGGCCCTCACGGTTTTGTCGAATACCGGTTCGGGAATGGCGGAATCCCGTCGAAACCGCGTTCCGAATCCGCACCGGACACGCCCCCCGGCCTGCGGCTCGCTCCACCCGCAAGGTCCGTTTCGGTCGATGTCGGTGCGAACCTCTAATCTTGTCCACCGTGACCGCCATCGCTGACCCGCCCACCGAGACCGGCCGCCGGCCGGCCGCCGGCGCCGCCGTGCCCGCACCGCGGCCCGCGCCCGGCCCCGCCGCCGACGAGGGCCTCGCCCGCCGGCTCAAGGCGCTGGCCTGCACCGCCCCGCTGCACGACCTGGACAACCGCAAGGTCAACCTGGCCGGCGAGTACGGCGGCTACGCGATGGCCGAGGTCGGCCTCGCCGCGATCGACCTGGTCACCCTGAACATGGACTTCGACACCGGGGCCGACCGCGAGACGGTGCTCGCCCGGATGCTGCCCAGGGTCGCCGCCCAGGCCCCGCACCGGCACGCCCTCGAGCACGAGCGGGTCGCCCGCTGGGTGCTGGAGTCGCTGATCAACGTCGGCAGCGTGGACCGCGGCTTCCGCGCGGTCTACGGCACCTTCGGGCCGGACGGCGAGTACGTCCGCCGCGACTACGACTTCAAGCTGATCGAGGAGGTCCCCGGCCCCGACGGCGGCGTCTACCTGCGCACCACCGACGAGGCGGTCAACGTCCTGGTCGGCGCGCTCGACACCGACGTCACCTCGGCCCAGATCGCCGCCGAGGTCAAGCTGGAGGTGCTGATCCGCCGCGGCCGCCTGGCCGATGCCCAACTGGCCGCCGAACAGGCCCGGTACCGCACCGTCCAGTACGCCGAGACGCTGCGCCGCGCCCTCGACGCCACCCGCCGCAACGTCCGCGCGGTCGACTGGATGAAGGCGGTCCCGGACCTCATCGACGAGGCGCTGGACCACATCGCCGACCGCTACCGGCACGAGAACGCGATTCTCACCAACATCCGCAAGGCCCGCGACGAGGCCGAGGACCCCGAGCACAAGCGCCGAGCCGCCGAGCTGGTCGACATCGTCAAGGACTGCATCCGCCGTCACACCCAGCTGCAGACCCGCCTGCTGGAGGCCGGCCCGCTGTTCCGCGCCGAGCAGGACCGGCAGGCCTTCGCCACCCCCGGCGCCCGCAGCGGCATCGACCTGTACGGGCAGCTGCTCGCCCCCGTGCTGCGGCTGCCGGTGGAGCAGGCCGTCCGCCCCACCGGCGCCTTCTTCGCCCGCGGCGCCGGCCTGCGCACGCCCGTCTCGGTCCGGGTCGCCGACCTGGTCGACCTGCTGCTCACCCCGCCCGTCGAGCGCGAGCACCTCGGCGCCGAACTGCCCGACCCGGACCTCGTCGCCACCCCGGACGACAGCCGCTTCTCCGAGGCCCAGCTCGAATCCGCCCTGGAGCTGCTCGACCTGCCCCCGGACGCCCCCCGCCGGCTCTCCGGCCTGCTCGCCGACGCCCGCAAGCGGGACCCGGAACTCCCGTACCTGGTCGCCCTGCTGGCCGTGCACGCGGCCAGCCCGCCGGTCGGCACCGCCTACCGCCAGGGCGAGGAGCGCCTGCTGTTCGCCGTGGACGACGGCACCCCGCTGCGCGACCGGGAGTTCGGCGGCGCCGACCTGATCGTCGGCAGCGCCCTGCTCGACGCGGTCGGCATGGCCGCCGACCGCAAGGACGCCGGCTGACCCGACGCCGGAACAGCACATTGACGAACCGTAACCACCGCGCCACCCCCGAGGAGCACCGCCCGTGACGACCAACCACGACACGTCCTGGGCGGCCGAGACCGAACCCGCGGCCCCCGCGCCGATCACCCCGGCCGACGTCGCCGACGCCGCCCGGCTGGTCTCCTTCGGCCTCCAGGCCAAGCTGCTCCCCGCCCGCGACGCCGAGTACGCCGAACTCGTCCGCCGCCACCGCGAGGACCCGCCGTTCGCCCGCCTCGCCGACGCCATCGCCACCGGCATGGGCCTGGTCGTCCTGGAGGTCTCGCCGCGGGCCGGGATGGCCGTCGCCGCCGCCGAGGACTCGCTGTTCGCCGTCCGGATGGGCGACTACTCGCGCCGCGCCGCCTCCGAGTCCACCGACCGCTTCCTGCACGGCCTGGCCCACCTGGCCGTCGCCGCGTTGGCCTTCCCCCGCCCCGAGGACCTCGCCGACGACGGCTACCTCGGCCGGATCACCGTCAACGGCGTCGACTCCTTCGTCCGCCAGGCCTGCCGCCGCCTGGAGGAGCAGGCCGACGCCGACGGCGCCAACACCGACCCGGCCTCCGACGCCCCCGGCCTGGAGGCCGCCTGGCGGGTCTGGGCCCGACGCACCGCCACCGGCGCCACCAAGGACGCCCGCCGGCTCTCCGGCTCCACCATCGGCATAGTCGCCAAGGCCGTCATGTTCCTGGTCGACTCCGGCTTCCTGCAGAAGGTCTCCGACGACTCCGGCGGCACCTACCGCACCACCGCCCGCTACCAGCTCCAGGTCCGCGACCTGGCCGGCAGCGCCGCGATGGCCGAACTGCTCGACCTCGGCATCGTCCCGGTCTCCGACGGCACCGCCAGCCTGCTGCCGCCGGACACCGGTGACGAGCTGGTCGCCGACGCCGGCCTGCCGTTCCACTCGCTCTGACCGCTCTGACAACCCCATAAGACGCACGGAGAACCGCCGCACATGTACGAGCTCAACCGGGTCCGCCTCTACTCGATCGGACCGGCCGGCGCCCGCTACGCCGACACGGTGCTCGACCTGCGCGGCGTCGGCGAGCCCGTCGCCGACCCGGCCCCGCAGCAGATCGGCCTGTTCGGCGAGGACACCGACGGCCCGGTCCGCCGCCCCGCCCCGGCCGGCGTGCTCTTCCTGGAGAACGGCGGCGGCAAGTCCGTCCTGCTCAAGCTGATCTTCTCGGTGATGCTCCCCGGCCACCGCAACACCCTCGGCGGCGCCAGCTCCGGCGTGCTGCGCAAGTTCCTGCTCGCCGACGACTGCGGCCACGTCGCCCTGGAGTGGCAGCACACCGTCACCGGCGAGCTGATCGTGGTCGGCAAGGTCAGCGAGTGGCGCGGCCGCCAGGTCTCCTCCGACCCGCGCAAGTTCGCCGAGACCTGGTACTCCTTCCGCCCCGGCCCCGGCCTCACCCTCGACTCCCTGCCGGTCGCCGAACGCGTCAGCCTGGCCGGCGACCAGAAGGCCCGAGGCCGCCGCCGCACCATGAAGGGCTTCCGCGACGCCCTCACCGAGGCCGGCAAGGCCCACCCCCACCTCGACCTGGTCTTCGAGGACGGCCACGACCGCTGGACCGAACACCTCGGCGAACTGGGCCTCGACCCCGAACTCTTCCGCTACCAGCGCGAGATGAACGCCGACGAGGGCGAGGCGGCCGGCCTCTTCGCGGTCAAGCAGGACAAGGACTTCACCGACCTGCTGCTGCGCGCCGTCACCGACACCCGGGACACCGACGGCCTGGCCGACCTGGTGCACGGCTTCGCCGCCAAGCTCGGCCTGCGCGCCGAACTCACCGCCGAACGCGACTTCACCGCCGGCTCGCTCGACCTGCTGGAACGCATCGTCGACGCCACCGCCGCCCGCGAGAGCGTCCGCGAGGCCCACCGCACCGCCGAGCGCCGCGCCCGCCGCCTCGCCCACGCCCTCACCTCCCGCGCCGCCGCCGAACGCGACCGCGCCCAGGACCTCGCCATCGAGGTCGCCGCCGCCGCGAGCGCCGTCAGCGCCGCCGAGTCCGACCGCACCCGGCACAGCCTCATCGCCGACGAACTCACCCACCGGCACGCCACCCTGAGCCTCGCCGCCGCCACCGCCGAGGCCGCCGCGCTGCGCCGCGAACTCATCGACGCCCGCACCCTGCACTCCGCCTGGCAGGCCGCCGAGGCCGTGCTGCGCCAGCGCGCCGCCGCCGACCGGGTCGCCCGGGTCGCCGCCGCCATCCGCGAGGCCGAGCTGGACGCCGCCCCCGCGCTCGCCGCCCGCGCCCGCGCCGCCACCGCGCTCGCCCGCGCCCTGGAAGCCGCCGCCGCGGCCGCCGAATCCCGCGCCGACACCGAGGAACAGCGCGCGAGCGAGCTCCAGGAGGACGGCGGCAAGGCCCAGTCCGCCGCCACCGAGGCCGCCACCGCCGCCCAGAAGGCCCGCAGCGAGGCCGAACACCTGCGCCAGCGCCTCGCCGAGGTCGAGCAGGAGACCGAGGCCGCCGTCGAGGCCGGCTTCATCGACGCCGACGGCGACGTGGACCCGGCCCGGGCCGCGCTGCACGCCGCCGACGTCGAGAAGGCCGCCGCCGCGGCCCTCGCCCAGGCCCGTACCGCCGCCGAGGCCTGCGCCACCCGGCTGCGCGAGGCCGCCGCCGCCACCTCCCGCGCCGAACTCGCCGCCGAGCGGGCCGGCGACGCCCGCAAGGCCGCCGCCCGCGCGCTGGCCGCCGAGCAGCGCACCGCCGCCCTGCTCGCCACCGAGCAGCGCCTGGCCGACCTGCTCTCCCTGACGCCCTACCAGGAGGACGCCGAGGAGGACGCCGGCTTCCTCACCCCCGCCGTACTCGACCGCAACGCCGAGTACCTGCGCGAACTCCTCGACGAGGCCATCGCCACCGCCGAACGCACCCTGTTCGACCTCCGGACGGCCGCCGCAGACGACTCCCGCATCCTCGCCGCGCTCGGCGACGGCGGCCTGCTGCCGCCCGGCCCCGACGTGCTGGCCACCGTCGAGTACCTCGCCGAGCACGGCATCCCCGCCCTGCCCGGCTGGCGCTACCTCGCCCAGTCCGTCGACCCGGCCGACCACGAGGCGATCCTCGCCGCCCGACCCGAACTGGTCGACGGCGTGGTCGTCACCGACCCGTCCTCGCTGGAGCGCGCCCGAGAGGCCCTGCAGGCCGCCGCCCTGCTGCCGCGTTCCACCGTGGCCGTCGGCGCCGCCGCCTCACTGATCGCCCCGATCACGGACGAGCCGGCCTTCTTCCTGGTGCCGCCGAACCCGGCCATGCACGACGAGTCCGCCGCCGACGGCGAGCGCCGCGAACTGCGCGCCCGCGCCGCCGCCCGCGAGGAGCACATCCGCGAGCTCGCCGGCCGCCTCGGCGCCGACCGCGCCCTCGCCGCCCGCCTCGCCTCCTGGCACGCCAGCTGCCCGCCCGGCACCCTGGCCGAACTCGCCGCCGCCGCCGAGGCCGCCCGCGAGCACGCCGAGCAGGCCGCCGCCGCCCTGGCCACCCTGCGCGCGGACCACGACGAGGCCGAGGCCGACCACGCGGCCGCCGCCTCCGCCCACGAGGAGCACCGCGAGGCCGCCCAGCGCGCCCGCCGCCGCGCCGACGCCCTCTCCGGCCTCGCCTTCCGGCTGCGCGAGCGCGCCAACTGGGCCCGCCGCCAGCGCGAACTCGCCGAGGACGCCGCCGAGTGCGACCGCCGCCAGGCCGTCTGCGCCGAGCGCGCCCGCACCTGCGACGAGGACCGCCGGGCCGCCCAGCGCGCCGCCGACGACGCCCGCCGCACGGTACGCGCCCTGCGCGCCGAACGCGCCGAGATCCCCGCCGCCGAGCAGACCGACGAGCCCGCCGAGCAGATCGCCCCCGCCGCGCTGCCCGCCCTGCGCGAGGCCTACCGGTCCGCCTCCCAGCTGTACGAGAAGGTCGGCGTCGGCGCCGACCTGCGCGCCGAACAGGCCCGCGCCGAGGGCGACGAGGCCGCCGCCGCGGCCGAACTCGACCGCCTCACGAACAAGGTCCGCACCCGCGCCGAGGAACTCCTCGGCAGCCCCGACGGCGCCGACGGCCCGGCCCGCCAGGCCGCCGCCGCCCGCGCCGAGGAACTGGTCGCCACCATCGAGGCCCGCTCCGCCACCGCCAGCGAGCAGCTCGGCCGCCTGCGCGGCGAGGCCGAGCGCTCCGCCCCCGCCGACGGCGAGGCGCACACCGAGCTGCCCGAGGAACTCGTCCCCACCGACCCCGAGCACGCCCAGACCCTGCTGCGCACCGCCACCAGCCGGCTCGCCGAGTGCCGGGAGGCCGTGGACGCCGCCCGCACCGCGCACGCCGACCTCCAGCGCACCTTCGACACCGCCCAGTCCGCCGCCGCCGACTTCGACGAGCTGGCCGGCCAGCTGCGCGACGGCCTGCGCGAGCAGCAGGAGGAGGACGGCCAGCCGGTCGAGCCCTACCTCGGCTCGCTGCCCGAGGCCCGCAACGCCTGCACCGACGCCCGCCGCGCCCTGCGGACGGCCGCCGGCGAGCTGTCCTCCGCCGAACTCGCCGTCCGTGACGCCTCCGACGCGCTGGTCCGGCATGCCAACGCCGCCCGCTACGAGGCCGTCCGCACCCCGGCCCGCCAGCAGATCCGCGAACTGCCCGCCTCCGCGCTGCCCGAGCACGCCGCCGCCTGGGCCGCCGCCTTCGCGCCCCGGCTGCGGGTGCTCACCGACGAGCTCGCCCAGCTGGAGCGCAACCGCGGCTCGATCGTCGACCGGCTGCGCGGCCTGGTCGAGTCCTCGCTCACCACCCTGCGCGCCGCCCAGCGGCTGTCCCGGCTGCCCGAGGGCCTAGGGGAGTGGTCCGGCCAGGAGTTCCTGCGGATCCGCTTCGAGGACCCGGACCCCGCCACCCTGGTCGAACGCCTCGGCGAGGTCATCGACGAGGCCACCCGCGCCGCCGTCCGGAAGAACAGCGACCTGCGCCGCGACGGCATGTCCCTGCTGCTGCGCGGCGTCGCCGCCGCGATCGGACCCAAGGGCGTCAGCGTCGAGATCCTCAAGCCGGACGCGGTGCTGCGCGCCGAGCGGGTCGGCGTCGGCCAGATGTCCGACGTCTTCTCCGGCGGCCAGCTGCTCACCGCGGCCATCGCGCTCTACTGCACGATGGCCGCGCTGCGCGCCAACGACCGCGGCCAGTCCCAACTGCGGCACGCGGGCACACTGTTCCTCGACAACCCGATCGGCCGCGCCAACGCCACCTACCTGCTGGAACTCCAGCGCGCGGTGGCGGACGCCCTCGGCGTCCAGCTCATCTACACCACCGGCCTGTTCGACACCACCGCGCTCGCCGAGTTCCCACTGGTGATCCGGCTGCGCAACGACGCCGACCTGCGGGCCGGCCTCAAGTACATCTCGGTGGAGGAGCACCTGCGCCCCGGCCTGCCCGCCCCGCAGGACCCGGACGGCCCGACCATCCACGGCGAGATCACCGCCACCCGGATGTTCAAGCGCCCCGCGGAGGTTCCCGCGCAGACGTGAAGTCACTAGCGTGATCACATGCTGACGATCGCGCACCTCAGTGACATCCACCTCGGCCAGGTCCACCGCCGGGACGCGGGCAAGCGGGCCCGGCGGCGGGCCGAGCAGGTGATGGCCTACCTGGACGCCCTGCCCGGCCCGCTGGACGCGGTGCTGGTCACCGGCGACCTCGCCGACCACGGCCTGCCCGAGGAGTACCGGCAGGCCGCCGAGGTGCTGGCCTCGCGGCATCCGGTGCTCACCTGCCCCGGCAACCACGACAGCCGGGCGCCGTACCGGCAGGTGCTGCTCGGCGAGGAGCCCACGACCGACCCGGTCAACCGGCTGCACCAACTGCCCGGCACCGACGTGCTGATGCTCGACTCCTCGATACCCGACCAGCACGACGGCCTGCTGGACGACGCCACCCTGGACTGGCTGGACGCCCAACTGGGTTCCGGCCGCCAGGAGTTGCCCGCTCTGGTGGCCTTCCACCACCCGCCGGTCGAACTGCACGTCCCGTTCGTCGACGGGATCCGCCAGTTCGGCGAGGAACGGCTGGCGCAGGTGCTGCACCGCCACCCCCGGGTGGCCGCGCTGCTCTGCGGCCACGCCCACACGTCCGCCGCGACCACCTTCGCGGGCTTGCCGGTACTGGTCGCGCCGGGGGTGGTCTCCACCATCACGCTGCCCTGCGAGGGCGGGAAGGGCATCCTCTTCGACCACCCGCCGATGCTCGCCTTCCACGTCCTGGACGGCGGCCGGCTCACCACCCACTACCGGGTGGTCACCGATTAGCTCCCCGCCAACCGGCGCAGGACCGCCGTGAGTTCGTCGGGCGGCTCGATGGAGAACGAGCGCTCGGCCTCGTCGATCCGCGTCAGGTTGGTCACCTCGCCCTTGTGCCACCAGTAGAGCCGGGGCGACAGCGGCCCCGGGTTCTCCTGGTGGACGCGCAGCGCCATCGACGCCAGATCGTTGACCGCGCCCGCGACCCCGGCCTCGGCGAGCGGGTGGAAGAACAGGTATTCCCGGCTGGGCGCGGCGAACAGGGCGCCCTCCTCGGGGAGTTCGCGCCCGGTCACCGCGCGGGCCAGGTCGTCCAGCACCAGCGCCTTGCTGGCCACGAACATCGAGTCGCCGTGCACGGCGTACAGGGTCGAGCCCTCGGTGGGGCCCTGGAGGACGTCGTACTCGACCGGGTCGGCGATCAGGTTGGCCCGGCCGGCGGCCCGCAGCCGCTGCAGCCCGACCTCGGCGACGGCCTTGTCGTCCAAGGTCCGTACGGTGTCGGGCAGGTCGACCGAGAGCGCCTCCAGCAGACCGGTCGCGACCGGCCGGGTGTAGCTGAACGCGGAGGCGATCTCGGCCGGGAACGCGTCGTCGGCGACGAGCCGGAGGTAGACGCGGCTCAGGGTCTCGTCGGCACCGCCGGGCACCGTCCGGGCGGCGCCCGTGAGGGAGCCGAAGTGCCGCGCGACGATCCCGGGCCAGTCACTCGGATCGGTGCGGCGGCAGAACTCGGCGAGGTTGTACAGGTTGTTGGTGCCCTCGGCCCGCCGGAGGGTCTGCCCGGAGACCGTCACCTGTACGCCGATGTCCGCGTGGTACCGGCGCACCAACTGGCGCAGGTGCTCAGCCTGGTCGACCGTCAGGTTGGTGAGGTCGGGGTCGTACTGGGGCTTTTCCTTGGCACGGAAGAACTTCATGATCCCGACTCTAGGGGAGCGCGCCGACGGTCGACCCCGCCGCCCGTGCGGCCGTGGGAGCCGGGCGGCTAGCGCGTCGGCACTCCGCGCTGGGGCGGCCCGGGACGGTACGACTGGCGCTGCTGGTACGGCTGTTGCGGTGCGCCGACGGGCCGGGGGAGTGGCCGGGCGGCCAGCGGCTCGGGAGCGGCCCGACTGCCCGCCATCGGGTACGCGGAGTTCGGGCCGCGCATCCGCTGGGCGGCGACCTGGCGGGAGATCAGGATCTCCAGCAGGCACCACATCGTGCCGAACACCCCGAGCCCCATCGCCAGCAGCGCGGGCGTCATCAACCAGCTGCCCGCGTACGAGGCCAGGGTGGCGACCACCACGCCGACCAGGGTGAAGGCGAGGCAGAGCACGGCCCGGACCGCGGCGTGGCGCACCTCGTCGGGCAGGCGGCGACGGCGGCGTGGCAGGGACATCGGGAGACCCCCAGGCGCGAATCCGGTGGCGGACACGGAACGGGCGCACGCGAAACGCGCCCCCTCGCCTCACTCTGCCCCCGCCGAACCCGGACCATGCGTCCGAATCCACCGAACTGCCGCCAAACCGTGTGATCCGGGGCAGGCGGCGGCCGGAGCTCAGCCCAGCTGCAGGTTGAGCTCGCCCAGGGCGCCCGTGACGATCGTCCGCATCGCCCGTTCCGCGTGGGCGGCATCGCCCCCGCAGATCGCGTCGGCGACCTCCCGGTGCAGCCTGATCGCGTACGGTTCCGGCTGATGGGGCATCAGATGGTACTCGGTCCGGCCGGTGAGTACCGCTCCCACGGTGTCCCCGAGGTGGGCGAACATCTCGTTCCCGGAGGCGCGGAGCACCAGCGCGTGGAAGGCGATGTCGTGCCCGAGGAAGGTGGTGAGGTCGGCCTCCCGCGCGGCGACCGTCAACTCCACGGCCAGCGAGCTGAGTTCGCGCCGGTCGTCGTCGGTGGCGTGGGTGGCGGCGAGTGCGGCCGCGGCCGGTTCGACGGCCACCCGCAGCGAGCCGAGCGAGCGTAGCTGGGCGGGCCGGTCGGCGCCGGCCAGGCGCCAGCGGATCACCATGGGGTCGAAGACGTCCCAGAGCGACTTCGGCTGGACGGTGATCCCGACCCGCCGCCGGGACGCCACCAGGCGCATCCCTTCCAGGACGCGCACCGCCTCCCGGACGACCGTCCGGGACACCCCGAACCGCTGCTCCAGCTCCTCCCCGCGCAGCACCGCGCCCTCGGGGATCTCCCCCGACGCGATCGCCGGCCCGAGCTCGTCAAGCACCCGACCGGGCAGCCCCTGGATCTCCATCCGCCCAGCGTAGACGCCACGCGCCGGAATCCCCACGTCACCCTCCGCCCACGCCCCCCGGCTCCGCCCGCCCCGCCCCCGCCTCACTCGCGCCCGCGCACTCACCGACCCCACCCCGCCTGCACCCCCGCTCCCCGGGGGAAGTAAAAGTATGACGATTTGGTTTCCGGCACTTGAATACGTCATATCTTTGAAGCGATAGTGGCGGCCTGCAACGAAGGAGCACCACCCATGGCTCTCAACGTCGAGAACCGCGCCCTCCCGGACGCCCCCCGCACCGTCGTGGTGATGGGCGTCTCCGGTGTCGGCAAGACCACGCTGGCCCGCCTCCTGGCCGACCGCCTCGATCTCCCCTTCGCCGAGGCGGACGAGTTCCACCCGCCGGCCAACATCGCCAAGATGTCCGCCGGCATCCCGCTGGACGACCAGGACCGTGAGCCGTGGCTGCGCGCCATCGGCGCCTGGCTCAAGGCGCACACCGAGGCAGGCACCGGCGGCGTGGTCACCTGCTCGGCGTTGAAGCACAGCTACCGCGACATCCTGCGCGCGGACGCCCCGGACGCTTTCTTCCTGCACCTCAGCGGTGGCCACGAGCTGGTCGGAGACCGGCTCTCGCACCGCACCGGCCACTTCATGCCGACGTCGCTGCTCGACTCCCAGTACGCCACTTTGGAGCCCCTGGGTGCGGACGAGAACGGCGCCGTGCTGGACGTGGGCCCGTCCCCCGAAGAACTCGTCGAGATGGCCGTGGCGCTGCTGCGGCCCGTCAATGGAGACCTCGCGTGAGCATTGCCCCCACTACTCTGCTGGCGGCCGCCCCACCGGCCCTGCCGCACACCAGCGACAACACCCAGCTGCTGGTCGCGGTACTGCTCAGCATCGGTGCGATCATCCTGCTGATCACCCGGCTGAAGCTGCACCCCTTCCTCGCCCTCACGCTCGGCTCCGGACTGCTGGCCGTCGTCGCGGGCGCCCCCTTCGACAAGCTGCTGAACAGCTTCTCCACGGGCTTCGGATCCACCGTGGCCAGCGTCGGCCTGCTGATCGGCCTGGGCGCGATGCTCGGCAAGCTGCTCGCCGACTCCGGCGGCGCCAACATCATCGCGGACACCGTGCTGGCCCGGACCGGCAGCAAGGCGCTGCCCTGGGCGATGGCGCTGATCGCCGCCCTGCTCGGCCTGCCGCTGTTCTTCGAGGTCGGCGTCGTCCTGCTGATCCCGATCGTGCTGCTGGTCGCCCGGCGCGGCAACGTGCCGCTGATGCGGGTCGGCATCCCGGCCCTGGCCGGCCTGTCGGTGCTGCACGGCCTGGTGCCCCCGCACCCGGGCCCGCTGGTCGCGATCGACGCGCTGAAGGCCGATCTCGGCATCACCCTGGCGCTGGGCCTGCTGGTCGCGATCCCGACCCTGGTCATCGCCGGTCCGCTGTTCTCCCGGGTGGCCGAGCGCTGGGTCGGCCCGCTGGAGTCCCCGACCGCCGTCACCCCCGAGGAGCCGGTCAAGCGCGAGCACACTCCGTCCTTCGGCGCGGTGCTGGCGACCATCCTGCTGCCGGTCGTGCTGATGCTCGGCAAGGCCCTGGCGGACGTCGTGATCGACGACCCGAAGGCGATGGTCCAGCGGGTGCTCGACTTCGTCGGCTCCCCGCTGATCGCCCTGCTGGCGGCGACGCTGCTCGGCATGCTGACCCTCGGCAGGGCCGCCGGCTTCGACAGGGCGCGGATCTCCGACACCGTCGGCAAGGCGCTCGGCCCGATCGCGGGCATCGTGTTCATCGTCGGCGCGGGCGGCGGCTTCAAGCAGACCCTGATCGACGTGGGCGTCGGCGACATGGTCAGCCACTGGGCCGGCCAGTGGCACATCTCGGCGCTGCTGCTGGGCTGGCTGATCGCGGTGCTGATCCGCCTGGCCACCGGTTCGGCGACGGTCGCCACCATCACCGCGGCCGGCATCGTCTCCCCGCTCGCGGCGAACATGTCCTCGACCCACTCGGCCCTGCTGGTGCTCGCGGTCGGAGCCGGTTCACTGTTCCTCTCGCACGTCAACGACGCCGGCTTCTGGCTGGTGAAGGAGTACTTCGGGATGAGCGTCGGCCAGACGCTGAAGTCCTGGTCGGTGATGGAGACGATCATCTCGGTCGTCGCCATAGCCCTGATCCTGCCGCTGAGCCTGCTGGTCTAGCGCGCGCCCCGCGCACACCGCCGCCCAGGGGCGGCACCCGGACGGGTACGGGTGCCGCCCCCCGGCGTTCGCGTCAGTGCACCAACAGGCCCGAAAGCACCGCCGCCGTCGCCGCCATCAGTTCCTCGGCCACCGCGCCGCCCGCCGCCGTACGGGCCAGCAGTCCCTCGCGTGCCGCCAGGATCACCGCCGCCGCCTGACGGGCGTCCGCCCCCGCGGGCACCAGCTCGGGCAGGGCCCGTTCCAGGACGTCCGCCGCAGCCCGCGCCAGGGTCCGGTCGTGCGCGGCGACCTGCTCGGCCAGTGCCGCCGACCGGGCCGCGACCAGCCGGAACTCCAGGAACAGCAGGATCCACCCGGTCTCCGCTGGCTCGACCCGCAGCAGCGCCTCGACCAGCAGCCGGGCCCGCTCCCGTGGCGCCAACCCCTCGCAGCCGGCGGCGAGCCGCTCCAGCTCGGCCATCCGCTCGGCGGCCCGGTCGTCGAAGAGCGCCAGCAGCAGGCCCTCCTTGCTGCCGAAGTTCGAGTAGAAGGCGCCGCGGGTGTACCCGGCCGCGGCGCAGACGTCCTCGATGCTCGTCCGCGCGAAGCCGGCGGTGAGGAACAGCTCGCTCGCCGAGGCGAGCAGCCGGGCCCGGGTGTGGATCCGACGACGGGGCGGCCGGGGAGCGGCGGGGTCGGTGGGGGGTGGGTTCACAGGAGCACGATACATGGTGTATTCAGTACAGGTCGTATTCAATACGGCCCGTACTGAAACCGGAGGGGACCACCGCATGAGCGAGCGAAGCGAGCGAACCACCAGGAGGCGCGCACGGGTGAACGCCCCCGCCGAGCGCAGCGAGGCGGGCGCATGAACCGCCTGCTGATCACCAACGCCCATCTGCTCCACCCCGAGGACGGCACCCGCACCGATCCGGGCTGGCTGGAGGCCGCCGACGGCCGGATCACCGCCACCGGCACCGGCCGCCCGCCCGCCGCCACCGACGGCGTCCGGGTCGTCGACGCGCAGGGCGGCACCGTCCTGCCCGGCCTGATCGACGCCCACGTCCACCTGCTGGTCACCTCGCTCGACCTGCGCGATTTCGCGAACTGGACGCCCGGCTACGCCACCGTCCGCGCCCTCGCCGAGGCCGAGCGCATGCTGCGCCGCGGCTTCACCACCGTGCGCGACGTCGGCGGTGCCGACCACGGCATGGCCCGCGCCCTGGCCGAGGGCCTGGTGCCCGGCCCGCGCCTGCTGCACGGCGGCAAGGCGCTCTCCCAGACGGGCGGCCACGGCGACCTGCGCCCGCTCGGCGAGGACGCCCTGCCCTGCTGCGAGGCCCGCCCGAACTTCGGCCGGATCGCCGACGGCGTGGACGCGGTGCGCGCCGCCGCTCGGGACGAGTTCCGCAAGGGCGCCCGGCACCTCAAGGTGTTGCTGTCCGGCGGCGTCGCCTCCCCGCACGACGAGATCGCCGCCGTCCAGTACAGCGAGGAGGAGATCCGGGCGGCCGTCGAGGAGGCGGAGAACCACAACCGCTACGTCACCGTGCACGCCTACCACCCGCGGGCGATCGACCGCGCCCTGCGGGCCGGGGTGCGCTGCGTCGAGCACGGCAACCTGCTGGACGACACCACGGTCGCGCTGCTGCTGGAGAAGGACGCCTTCCTGGTCCCCACCCTGGTCGCCTACGAGCAGACGGCCCGGCTCGGCGCTGCCTCGGGCCTGCCGCCGGCCTCCGTCGGCAAGCTCGCGGAGGTCCGCGACCGGGGCCTGGAGGCGCTGGAGCGCGCCCACCGCGCGGGCGTGAACCTGGTCTACGGAAGCGACCTGCTCGGCCCGCTGCACCCGGCCCAGCTGGAGGAGTTCACCCTGCGCGCCCAGGTCCAGCCGGTCGCCGACGTGCTCCGCTCGGCGACCACCACGGCGGCCCGCCTGCTCGGGATGGAGGGGGAGATCGGCACCCTCGCCCCGGGCGCGCACGCCGACCTGCTGGTGGTGGACGGCGACCCGCTGGCCGACCTCGCCGTGCTGACCCGCCCGGAGGAGCACCTGCGGTACGTGGTCAAGGCCGGTACGCCGGTCTGACGGGAACGCCGGACGGGCGTCCGGGGGGAACCCCGAACGCCCGTCCGCCGTACGCCGGTTACTTGGAGCGCTTCGCCAGGAAGGCCTCGACCTCGCCCCGGATCTCCGGGGTGTCCAGCCCGCGCACCGTCATGGTGGTGCGGCGCCGCAGCACGTCGTCCGCGGTGTACGCCCACTCGTTCTCGGCCGCGTAGGCGACCTGCGCCCAGACGTCCGGACCGTCCTCGTGGATCGGCCGGCCGAGCTCCGGGTTCTCGTCGATCATGCGGGCGATCTCGAAGGAGAGCGTGCCGTAGTGGCTGGCCAGGTGCTTGGCCACCAGCGGCTCCATCCGCGAGCCCGGCTCGCGGTCGATCAGCAGGCGGTGCGCCACCGCGTTCGGCGCGCCGACGCCCGGCAGCGGGACGGTCGGGGCGATCGGGGACATGTCCTCGCCGAGGCTGGTGCCGGGGACGTGGGCCAGCTTCTCCAGCACGGTGCGGCCGATGTGCCGGTAGGTGGTCCACTTGCCGCCGGAGACCGACAGCATGCCGCCGCGGCCCTCGGTGACGACGGTCTCGCGCTTGGCGGCGGCGGTGTCGCCCGGGCCGCCGGGCAGCACCCGCAGGCCGGCGAAGGAGTAGGTGATCAGGTCGCGGTCGAGGTGCTCGTCGCGGATCGCGTGCGCGGCCTCGCCCATGATCTGGTCGATGTCGGCGTCGGTGGCCCGGACGTCCTTCGGGTCGCCGGTGTACTCCTCGTCGGTGGTCCCGAGCAGGACGTGGTCCTCCCACGGGATGGCGAAGGAGACGCGGTACTTGTCGATCGGGATGGTCAGCGCGGCGCGCCACGGCGAGCGGCGCTTGACGACGACGTGGGCGCCCTTGGAGAGGCGGATCGACGGCGCGGCGCCGGCGTCCTCCATCTTGCGCAGGTGGTCCACCCACGGGCCGGTGGCGTTGAGCACCAGGCGGGCGTTCACGCCGAACTCGCTGCCGTCCAGGCGGTCGCGCAGCTCGGCGCCGGTGACCCGGCCGCCGGTGAAGCGCAGGCCGGTGACCTCGGCGTGGTTGAGCACCACGGCGCCGGCGTCGACGGCGGCGCGCACGGTCATCACCGCGACGCGCGAGTCGTTCATCTGGTGGTCGCCGTAGACGGCCACCGAGCGCAGGCCCTCGGTACGCAGTGCGGGCACCTGCTGGGCGGCGTGGGCGGCGGTGGAGACCCGGCCCATGCCGTCGCGGAAGGCGGACAGCGCCGAGTACAGGAACACGCCGGCGCCGAGCTTGGCCGCGCCGTGCGGGCCGCCCTTGTAGACCGGCACGAAGAAGGTCAGCGGGTTGACCAGGTGCGGGGCCACGTCGGTGGAGAGCGCGCGGCGCTCCTTGTGGTTCTCCGCGACCAGCTTGACCGCGCCGGTCTGCAGGTAGCGCAGACCGCCGTGGACGAGCTTGGAGGAGGCGCTGGAGGTGGCACCGGCGAAGTCGCCGGCGTCGACCATGGCGACCTTCAGGCCGGCCTGGGACGCGGTCCAGGCGACGGCCGTGCCGAGGATGCCGCCCCCGATCACCAGCAGGTCGTAGGTGGCCTTGCCGAGCAGCTCACGGGTCTCGGCGCGGGAGGCGGTGCGGCCGGCGGTGCGCTCGGCGCCCAGGGTCGGGATGGTTGCCATGGTGGTTGTGTACGGCGCGCTGGTCGGGCGGCGCCGTTACTCCTCTCGTGTGCGGTGCGGCCCCTGCGGGAGGGGCCGGTCGGCCCGGTGCGGCGGGCCGGTTGAGCGGAACCGGCCGGTCGGGGCAAGGGGCCCCGACCGGCTTGTCGGTCAGTTGTTCTCTTCCTCCTCCACCCAGCCCATGGTGCGCTCCACGGCCTTGAGCCACTTCTTGTACTCACGCTCCCGGGTGGCCTCGTCCATGCGCGGGGTCCACTCGGCGGCGCGGTGCCAGTTGGCCCGCAGGGTGTCGAGGTCGTTCCAGAAGCCGACGGCGAGTCCGGCCGCGTAGGCCGCGCCGAGGGCGGTGGTCTCGGCCACGTACGGGCGCTCGACCGGGGCGTCCAGGACGTCGGCGATGTTCTGCATGAGCAGGTTGTTGCTGGTCATGCCGCCGTCGACCTTGAGGGCGGTGAGCTCGACCCCGGAGTCCTTCTGCATGGCGTCGACGACCTCGCGGGTCTGCCAGGCGGTGGCCTCCAGGACGGCCCGGGCCAGGTGGCCCTTGGTGACGTACCGGGTCAGACCGGCGATCACACCGCGGGCGTCGGAGCGCCAGTACGGGGCGAACAGGCCGGAGAAGGCCGGGACGAAGTAGGCGCCGCCGTTGTCCTCGACGGTGTTGGCGAGGGTCTCGATCTCGGCGGCGGTGGAGATGATGCCGAGCTGGTCGCGCAGCCACTGGACGAGCGAGCCGGTGACGGCGATCGAGCCCTCCAGCGCGTACACCGGGGCCTGGTCGCCGATCCGGTAGCCGACCGTGGTCAGCAGGCCGTGGTACGAGTTGACGATCTTCTCGCCGGTGTTCAGCAGCAGGAAGGTGCCGGTGCCGTAGGTGGACTTGGCCTCGCCCTCCGCGAAGCAGGTCTGGCCGAACAGCGCGGCCTGCTGGTCGCCGAGCGCGGACGCGACCGGGACACCGGCCAGGTCGCCGACGGCCTCGCCGTACACCTCGGCGGAGGAGCGGATCTCCGGCAGGACGGCCATCGGCACGCCCATCGACTCGGCGATGCTCTCGTCCCAGGCCAGGGTCTTCAGGTTCATCAGCATGGTGCGGCTGGCGTTGGTCACGTCGGTGACGTGCTTGCCGCCGTCGACACCGCCGGTGAGGTTCCAGATCACCCAGGTGTCCATGGTGCCGAACAGGATGTCGCCGGCCTCGGCGCGCTCGCGCAGGCCCTCGACGTTGTCCAGCAGCCAGCGGATCTTCGGGCCGGCGAAGTAGCTGGCCAGCGGGAGGCCGGTCTCGCGGCGGAAGCGGTCCTGGCCGACGTTGCGGCCCAGCTCGCGGCAGAGCGCCTCGGTGCGGGTGTCCTGCCACACCAGGGCGTTGTGCACCGGCTCGCCGGTGTTCTTGTCCCACAGGACGGTGGTCTCGCGCTGGTTGGTGATGCCGATCGCGCGGATGTCGTCCTTGGTCAGGCCGGCCTTCTCCAGCGCGCCGCGGACGACCGACTGCACCCGGGTCCAGATCTCGGCGGCGTCGTGCTCGACGTAGCCGGGCTGGGGGAAGATCTGCCGGTGCTCCTGCTGGTCGACGGCGACGATCCGGCCGTCGGCGCCGAAGATGATGCAGCGGCTGGAGGTGGTGCCCTGGTCGATCGCGGCGATGTAGTTGCCAGTGGAGGTCATGTGGAGGGTCCTCGGCTCAAGTTCGGGGGTTACGGGGTGGGTGGGCCTGACACGGACGTTCGGTGGACGCCCGTCCGGTCAGTCCCCGTGCTCGGCGGGTTCGACTGTGCCCTTGCCGGGGGTCCTTTAGAAGAGGGCGTTGTAGACGCCGCCGGCCGCCAGTCCGCCCAGGATCGGCCCGACGACCGGGACCCAGGCGTAGGACCAGTCGGAGCTGCCCTTGTTCGGGATCGGCAGCAGCGCGTGCACGATGCGCGGGCCGAGGTCACGGGCCGGGTTGATGGCGTAGCCGGTCGGGCCGCCGAGCGAGAGGCCGATGCCGACGACGGTGAGGGCGACGATCAGGGTGCCCATGCCGCTGCTGTCCAGGCCCTTGGTGGTGCCGAGGGTCAGGATCGCCATGCAGAGCACGAAGGTGCCGATGACCTCGGTGATCACGTTCTGGATCGGGTTCCGGATCTCGGGCCCGGTCGAGAAGATGCCGAGGGTGGGTTCCTTGTTGGCCTGGAACTGGCCGAGGTAGGTGAGCCAGACCAGCACGGCGCCGATGATCGCGCCGAGCATCTGGGAGCCGATGTAGAGCGGCACCTGGCTCCAGTCGCCGCTCTTGACCGCGAGCGCGATGGTGACGGCCGGGTTGAGGTGGGCGCCGGACTTGGCACCGGTCATGTAGGCGGCGATCAGGACCGCGAAGCCCCAGCCGAAGGTGATCGCCAGCCAACCGGCGTTCATGGCCTTCGACTTCTTGAGGGTCACGGCGGCGCAGACGCCACCGCCGAGGAGTATCAGGGCGGCGGTGCCGAGGGTTTCGCCGACGAAGACGTCGCCGTTGGAGAACGCGGACACAAAGACTCCCTTGTCAATGCCCGGAGGTGCGGGTGGGGGCAGGTGGCCGGTGGAACCCTGTGCGGGTGAGCGCGCTGTGGGAGTGATCTTCCCGGCCATCGTTCGACAATGTCGACCGTCATGCGGAAGCTTCCTCCCCAGGTCGGCTCCGCGTCAAGGCGGGGTTACGCAGCTGTGACCCTTCCCTCGGTCGACCCTCCGAAGTTACCCAGCGGAGCGCCCCGAACTGGGACAAAACGCCAAGGCGCGGACAGGCTCACCGCCTGTCCGCGCCTCAGCGTGACGAATCGACCGCCGTGCTCAGAACCGCCCGGCGCCCAGGTCGCGGGAGATCGCCCGCGCCGCGCTGCGCACCGAGGCCACCAGCGAGGGCTTCACGAAGCCGTCCTCGCAGACCCGTTCCACCGGGCCGTTGATGCACACCGCGCCCACCGGGTTGCGCCGGCGGTCCTGGATCAGCGCGGCGATCGAGGCCACGCCCTCCCAGGTCTCCTCGACCGAGTCGGCCCAGCCGCGCTCCCGGATCAGCGCGCACTCGGCGTCCAGCTCGCCCGCCCCGGTCAACGTCCGCAGGGTGTACGACTCGTACGGCCCGTCACCCAACTCGCCCCGCGCGACCGGGTCGTAGGCCACCAGCACCTTGCCGATCGCGGTGCTGTGCAGCGGCTGCATCGAACCGACCTCCAGCACCTGCCGGGTGTCGTCGGGCCGGAAGACGTGGTGCACGATCAGCACGCCCTGCTGGTGCAGCACACCCAGGTACACGGTCTCGCCGGCCGCCCTGGCCAGGTCGTCCGCCCACACCAGCGCCCGCGCCCGCAGCTCGTGCACGTCCAGGTAGCTCTGCCCGAGCCGCAACAGCTCGGCGCCCAGCTGGTACTTGCCGCTCTCCGGGTCCTGTTCGACGAACCCCTCCTGCTGCAGCGTGCGCAGGATGCCGTGCGCGGTGCCCTTGGCCAGGTCCAGGGCGGTCGCCACCTCGGAAAGGCCCAGGCGGCGCTCACCGCCGGCCAGCAGGCGCATGATCGCGGCGGCCCGGGAGAGCGACTGGATCGGGCCGGGCATGGGGTACCTCCGCGCTGACAGGCGGTCGACATTGTCGACCGCAGTGGTGACGGGACGAGTCTGCCAGGCCGCCGTCCGTCCGTGCACCTTCCCCCTCGGTAACCCGGTCTCGGCCGGGTGTTAACCTTCTGCGCCCTCGGCTTCCCCGCCCCCGGTTCCCGCGCCTTCGGTTTCCGCGCCCCTCGGCCGGAGCTACCCGTCCACACCGCTGAGCACGCCGCGCCGCACCGCCACCTCGGCCGCCAGCGCGGCGATCCCGTCCGTACCGATCCGGCAGCAGCCGCCGACCAGCCGGGCGCCGTCCGCCAGCCAGCCGCCCACCCGGGCCGAGCGGAAGGTCGGCTCCCCGCGCCAGTCCCGGCGGTCCGCGTCCCACCGCTCCCCGCTGTTCGGGTACACCACCACCGGCTTCCCGGTCACCTCGGCGGCCACCGCCACCGCCAGGTCCGCGTCCCTCGGCGTGCAGCAGTTGACGCCCACCGCCAGCACCTCGTCCACCTCCGCGGCCAGCGCGAACGCCTCCGCCAGCGGCTGCCCGGCCCTGGTCCGGCCGTCCGCCACGCTGTAGGACAGCCAGGCCGGCACGCCGATCCCGCGCACCAGCTCCAGCAGCGCCCGCGCCTCGTCCGCGTCCGGGACCGTCTCCAGCGCCAGCACGTCCGGCCGGGCCGCCGCCAGCACCTCCAGCCGCGGCCGGTGGAAGGCCACCAGTTCCGCGTGGCTCAGCCCGTACCGGCCCCGGTACTCCGAACCGTCCGCCAGCACCGCCCCGTACGGGCCCACCGACGCCGCCACCCAGCGACGCCGCCCGCCCGGCTCGGCCCGCACCGCCTCCCGGGCCAGCTCCACGCTGCTCGCCAACAGCCGCGCGGCCGCCGCACGACCCACTCCGCGCCGGGCGAAGCCCTCGAAGCTCGCCTGGTAGCTCGCCGTGATGGCGACCTCGGCCCCGGCCGCGAAGTACGCCCGGTGCGCCGCGACCACGGCCTCCGGGTCGTCCGCGAGCAGCCGCGCCGACCACAGGGCGTCCGACAGGTCGTGCCCCGCGGCCGCCAGCTGGTTGGACATCCCGCCGTCCAGCACGAGCGGACCGGCCGCCAGCGCCGCGGCGAAGTCCGGCGGGGGAGCAGTGGGCATGGCAGTCTCCTCGGCACGGTCGTTCCTGGTCACAGCCTAGAAGCCGGAGGCCCCCGCGGACCCGGAAAACCGTTTGCCGCCGGGGAACGAAGTCGTTACGTTGTGCTCATTCCGAGAACGACGCAACAGGTGCCCCGGCGGGCGCGGAGAGGAGCCGGCGATGGCAGTGGACGAACCGTCCCCCCAGCCCGCCGCCGGGCCCACGGCCGAGCAGGAATGGCTCGCCGCGTACGACCCGCGCGCCTACGCCCCGATCGCCGTCACCGTCGACGTCGTCGCCCTCACGCTGCGGGCCGGCCGCCTGCACGTGCTGCTGGTCGAACGCGGTGCCCCGCCGTTCCAGGGCTGCTGGGCGCTGCCCGGCGGCTTCCTGCGGGCGGGGGAGGAGGGGCTGGACGAGGCCGCCGCCCGCGAGCTCGCCGAGGAGACGGGCCTGCAGGGCGCCTCCGAGGCCGAGGCCGCCCTCTGCCGCCTGCACCTGGAACAGCTCGGCACCTACGGAGCCCCCGAGCGGGACCCGCGGATGCACGTCGTCTCCGTCGCCTACCTGGCCTTCGCCCCCGACCTGCCCGACCCGCAGGCCGGGACGGACGCGGCGGCCGCCGCCTGGCACCCGGTCGCCGACCTCGACCTGGCCCCGCGGTCCACCGACCGCGCCCGAGCCACCGGTGTGCCCGTCGACACCCACGGGGGTGGCGTCGACGGGCACACCGGTCCCAGCCGGAGCACACCCCGCCCGATCCCGCTGGCCTTCGACCACGCCCGGATCGTCGCCGACGGGCTCGACCGGGTGCGCGCCAAGCTGGAGTACAGTCCGCTCGCCACCGCCTTCCTGCCCTACGACTTCACCATCCCCGACCTTCGCGCCGTCTACGAGGCCGTCTGGGACGAGAAGCTCCACCCCGGCAACTTCCACCGCAAGGTGCTCTCCGTCCCCGGCTTCGTCGAGAGCACCGGCACCACCACCGAGCGCGGCGGCGCCCGAGGCGGGCCCCGTGCCCGCACCTACCACGCCGGCGACGCCCGCCTCCTCCACCCCGCCCTCCTGCGCCCCGGCCGCGAGGAGCCCGCCGGGACCGAACCCGCCGGGCCCGAACCCGCCGGGCCCGGATCCACCGGGAGGGCCCCGGCCGCAGAGCGGGCCCACTGAGAGGGAGGACTACCATCCGGCCATGACCACCGACGAAGCGATGCAAGCGATCCACCGGCCGTTCTCCCACTGCCACTTCTGCGGCACCCCGTACCCGCCCGGCATCCAGGCCTGGCCGCGTACCTGCCCCGGCTGCGCCGAGATCAGCTACCGCAACCCGCTGCCCGTCGCGGTCACCGTCCTGCCCGTCACCCGGCCCGACGCGGACCCCGCCCTGGTCGTCATCCGCCGCACCATCGAGCCCGGTTACGGCCAACTCGCCTTCCCCGGCGGCTACATGGACTACGGCGAGAGCTGGCAGCAGGCCTGCGTACGCGAACTCGCCGAGGAGACCGGCATCCTGGCCGACGCCGCCGACATCCGCCTGATCCACATGGCCTCCGACCCCAACGGCCGCTTCGTGATGCTCTGCGGACTCCTCCCCGCCCGGCCGCTCGCCGAACTCCCGCCCTCGCGCCCCACCGACGAGACCGAGGGCTGGCTCCTCGCCACCGCCGACACCCCGCTCGTGTGGGACTTCCACAACGGCATCCTGCGCCGCTGGTTCGGCGGCGAGTTCGACCCGAGCTGAGCAGCGGCGAAGCCACCGGCCAACCCTGGCGCAGCGGGCGCTCACATGGCATGGTCTGCACCGACAGCCCAACCGGACGGGTTGGCCACGAGCTCACCCGTCCCCACCAACGGCCGGGAGACCACCACCGTGAGCACCCCACCCCAGGACCAGCCGCTCTGGCGCCCCAACCCCGCTCGCGCAGCTGCCACCAGCCTGGTGGCCTTCCAGGCCTGGGCAGCCGAACACCACGGCGCCCCGGCCGCCCCGCTGGCCCCGGCCGCCGACGACCAGCAGGCCGCCCAGCGCTACGCCGACCTGCACGCCTGGTCCACCGCCGACCTCGACCGCTTCTGGACGGCCGTCACCCAGTGGTTCGACGTCCGCTTCACCGAGGCCCCCGAGGCAGTCCTCGCCGACCCGGCCATGCCCGGCGCCCGCTGGTTCCCCGGCGCCCGCCTCAACTACGCCGAGCACGCCCTTCGCGCCGCCGACGACCCGGCGAACGCCGACCGCCCGGCGATCCTCCACCTCGACGAGACCACCGAGCAGCCGGCCGCCCTGACCTGGTCCGAACTCCGCCGCCAGGTCGGCTCGCTCGCCGCCGCCCTGCGCGCCCGCGGCATCGGCCCCGGCGACCGGGTCAGCGCCTACCTGCCCAACATTCCGCAGGCCGCCGTCGCCCTCCTCGCCACCGCCGCCGTCGGCGCCATCTGGACCAGCTGCGCCCCCGACTTCGGCGCCCGCAGCGTCCTCGACCGCCTCCAGCAGATCGAACCCGCCGTCCTGTTCGCCATCGACGGCTACCACTACGGCGGCAAGGACCACGACCGCACCGAGGTCGTCGCCGAGCTGCGCCGCGAACTCCCCAGTCTGCACACCGTCGTGCACGTCCCGCTGCTCGGCGCCCCCGCCCCCGAGGGCGCCCTCCAGTGGGACGACCTCGTCGCCGACGACGCGACCCCGGTCTTCGAGCCCGTCCCCTTCGACCACCCGCTCTGGGTCCTCTACTCCTCCGGCACCACCGGCCTGCCCAAGGCCATCGTCCAGAGCCAGGGCGGCATCCTGCTCGAACACCTCAAGCAGGCCGGCCTCCACCTCGACCTCGGCCCCCAGGACCGCTTCCTCTGGTACACCTCCACCGGCTGGATGATGTGGAACTTCCTGCTGGCCGGCCTCCTCGTCGGAGCCACGATCGTCACCTACGACGGCAGCCCCGGCCACCCGGACACCGGAGCCCTGTGGTCGGTCGCCGCCCGCACCCGCGCCACCGTCCTCGGCACCTCCGCCGCCTATGCCATCGCCAGCCGCAAGGCCGAACTGCACCCCGGCCGCGACCTCGACCTCTCCGCGGTCCGCTGCATCGGCACCACCGGCTCCCCGCTCCCGCCCGACGGCTTCCGCTGGATCTACGACGAGGTCAAGCAGGACGTCTGGCTCGCCTCGGTCAGCGGCGGCACCGACGTCTGCTCCTGCTTCGTGGGCGGCGTCCCCACCCTGCCGGTGCACCTCGGCGAGATCCAGGCCCCCTGCCTCGGCGCCGCCGTCGAGTCCTGGGACGTCCAGGGCCACCCGCACACCGACACCGTCGGCGAACTCGTCGTCACCAAGCCCATCCCGTCCATGCCCACCGGCTTCTGGAACGACCCCGAGGGCACCCGGTACCACGACAGCTACTTCGACACCTACCCCGGCATCTGGCGCCACGGCGACTGGATCACCGTCACCTCCCGCGGCACCGTCGTCATCCACGGCCGCTCCGACTCCACCCTCAACCGCCAGGGCGTGCGGATGGGCTCCTCGGACATCTACGAGGTGGTCGAGCGACTCCCCGAGATCGCCGAATCCCTGGTCATCGGCCTGGAGGAGCCCGACGGCGGCTACTGGATGCCGCTGTTCGTCGTCCTCGCCCCCGGCGCCGAACTCGACCAGGACCTCATCGGCCGCATCCGCACCTCGCTGCGCACCGAACTCTCCCCGCGCCACGTCCCCGACGAGGTGATCGCCGTCCGCGGCCTGCCGCACACCCTCACCGGCAAGCGCATCGAGGTCCCGGTCAAGCGCATCCTCTCCGGCACCCCGCTGGAGCAGGCCGTCAACCCCGGCTCCGTCGACAACCTCGACCACCTGCGCTTCTTCGAGCAGCTCCGGGTCGACCGCCAGGCCTGACCGGCAGCTGACCCTCTCCCCGCGCAACGCCGAAGGGGCGCCCCCACCGCCATGGGTGGGGGCGCCCCTTCCGCTACTCCTACGCCTTGTCACGTCCTACTCGCCGGAGAGCACCTGCTGCGCCGCGGCCCGCGCCTCGTCGGCACTGTCCGCGGCCCGGGCCGCCTCGGCCGCCCGACGGCACTGCGCCAGCGTGTACTTGGCCAGCATGCTCCGCACGTACGGGATCGAGGCCGAGCCCATGGAGAGGCTGGTGACGCCCAGACCGGCCAGCACCACGGCCAGCAGCGGGTCCGAGGCCGCCTCACCGCAGACACCGCAGCTCTTGCCGGTCACCTGCGCCGCTTCGGCGGCCGAGGCGATCAGGTCCAGCAGCGCCGGCTGCCACGGGTCCTGCAGCCGGGCCAGCGCACCGACCTGACGGTCGGCCGCGAAGGTGTACTGCGCCAGGTCGTTGGTGCCCAGCGACAGGAACTCGACCTCCTGCAGGATCGCCCGGGCCCGCAGCGCGGCCGACGGGATCTCCACCATGGCGCCGAACTTGGCCTGCAGCCCGGCCTTGCGGCAGGCGGCCGCGAAGTCCCCGGCATCCTTGCGGTCGGCCACCATCGGGGCCATCACCTCGAGGTGCACCGGCAGGCCCGCGGCGGCCCGGGCCAGCGCCCGCAGCTGGGTGGCGAGCACCTCGGGGTGCTCGAGCAGGGTGCGCAGACCGCGCACGCCCAGCGCCGGGTTCGGCTCGTCGACCGGGGTCAGGAAGTCCAGCGGCTTGTCCGCGCCCGCGTCCAGCACCCGGACCACGACCCGACCCTCCGGGAACGCCTCCAGCACCTTGCGGTACGCCTCGACCTGCTTCTCCTCGCTCGGAGCCTGCGCCGAGTCGTCCAGGAACAGGAACTCGGTACGGAACAGGCCCACGCCCTCCGCACCGTTCTCCAGCGCGGCCGGCACGTCCGCCGGGCCACCGACGTTGGCCAGCAACGGCACCCGGTGCCCGTCC